>CP108400.1:5218779-10437558 GCA_045039925.1 Streptomycetaceae bacterium NBC_01309 | reverse complement strand
GCGCAACACTGTCGAACGCTGCATCAACCAGCTCACGCAGTGGCGCGGCATCGCCATGCGCACCGACAAACTCGCCACCAACTACCAGGCGGCGCTCCACGCTTCCGCGATCTTCCTCTGACTCAAACCATGATTCATAAGACAGGCCCTAGTCCCGGACTGCCCGCACGCCGCAGCGGACCCGGGGCGCCCCGGAGGAGCAGTCCGCCGAAGCCCCGGGGCGACCGTCGGCATCCCCGAAGTGCGGCCCCGGATCCCTCGTCGTTCCCCCGGGCCGACAGTGACCACAGCAACCCACCGGCAGCCGCAGCGCGGTCGGCGCCCGCGAGGCCTCGATCCGCGCGCCACCGGCGGACGAGACCGCGGGGTCGGCCGAGGCGGCTGAACGCCCAGCGCAGTGCGTCGCGGTCCGGCGTGGCGCGGCCGAGGCATGCCAGGGTGGTCAGGTGTGGGCGGTGGGGGTGTGGGCGGTCGGGCGGGCCCAGGCGCGGACGTTCCCGTGCGCGGCGTGACGGTCGGCGAACGCGACGTCGTCGGGGTCGGGGTCGGGGTCGGCGCAGACGGGGGGTGGAACGCCGGGATGACGTCGGTGGCTTCGTCGGGGGTCGGGCGGGTGATGTGCTGCCGGGTGAAGGTGCGGGAGGCGAGCATCGGCTTCTTGCGTACCGTGGCGCGGCAGCCGTCGCCGCCGACCGGGACCAGGGCGGAGTCGGTGGCGGGGGTGTCGTGGGGGCGGCGGAGCCGTTCGGGTCCCGGGGGCGGCCGAGGTGGTCAGGAGGTCATGCGGTGCTCCGGTTCTTGTGCTGGTGGATCGGGTGGGCCGGCCCGGGAGTGGTGCGAGCCGTGGCGTGCCGGTGCGGCAGCACGCGGTTCGCGCCGGTGAGTGCGGGACGTGTCGCCGCCGGGTCCGGTCGCAGGCCGGGCATGGTGGGAGTACGCCGGTTCCGGTGGCCGCTGACCGTGCGGGGTGGGTGGGTGGTCCGCCGGCTGGGTGGGCCTAGGTGGGGGCGTAGGTGAGCAGGACGACGCCCGAGTTGAGGCGTGTGGTGCCGCGCAGCGTGAGGTGCGCGGTGTCTGCTCCGTCGAGGAGGCGGCTTCCGTGTCCGGCGATGACGGGGAAGATCCAGAGGAAGTACTCGTCGACGAGTTTGTGGGCCAGGAGCACACGGTCGATTTCGCCGGTGCCGAGCTTGAGGATGTCCTGCCCCGGCTGTTCCTTGAGGCCGGCGACCTCGGCGGCGATGTCGCCGGCGATGAGGGTGCCGTTCCAGGTGGCGTGCTTGAGGGTGCGCGAGACGACGTGCTTGGGGAGGCTGTCGAGGTGCGAGGCATGCCCCTCGTCGAGGCCGTTCACGTCCGGTGCGGAGGCGGCGAGTTCCTCGTACGTCTGCCGTCCCAGCAGCAAGGCGTCGGTGTCGCTGAGGAGGTCGGCGGCGTACTGGTGGTACTGCGTGTCCTGGTACGGCCTGCTCCACTGGGCGGGCGAGCTGATGACGCCGTCCAGTGTCACGTACGTCGATTCGATGAGCCTGCGCATGAGGTGGTGGGCTCCTTCAGGGCCGGGCTGTAGCGGTACGGGGCGGTCGGCGGGGCGGCGCGAGGGTCTGCGTGGCTTCGGGGTGGGGCGGGCGGGCGGTGGGGGCGGCCGGGCTCGTGTCCGCTGCAGGGTCGTTGCGTCCGTGTGCCGGTTCCCGGACGCCCTGCCCTCGGCGGCTTCTTCCGGCTGCGCCTGGACTCGTTTGCGGCTGGCCGCATGTTTCACGGGCCCGCCTCGTCCGCGGGCGATGGCTCGGCGACACCGTCGTGCTCGCCTGCCTGGTCCACGACGTCGCCGTGGCGGACTCCTGGGCGCCTGCCACGGCTGCTGGGGCGCGCGGGTGCTCGAGCCGTGCGTCGACCCCGGGATCGCGTGGGCCGTCCGCCGCCACGAAGTCCTGTGCTGGGCCTTGGTGCCGGGGCGTGTCAGGTCCGCCCCCTGGCTGTGGCGGCGCTACCGCGTTCCTGTTATTCCGGAGGTCGCGTCGTACGGGTCGTCGAAGGATCGGTCGGACCGCGGGGCCGTCGTTTGCGCCCGGTTCCGCACGGCGGAGGGCTCGCGCGGGAGTCGGGGGGTGAGCGCAGGCGGCTGCGGTTGGTCGCGGACGGTGCCCGGTGGATGCACGGTCAGTCCGCCCGGGCCGGTCCTGGCGACGGCTTGGGCCCGCCCGTCTTGTGCATGGTGTCGGCGCCGCACAGTCGCGCCGCCGGCGGCGTCGCCGCGTCGACGGACCGGTCAGGCCCCGGCGGTGTGCGCGCCGCGACGCGCGGGACGCCGGCCGGGACGGCGGGCACTGCGGGCATCGTCGTCGCTGGCGGGAACGGCTCCTTGCTGCGCGGTACGTACAGGCCCACAGGGGTGGTCGGCGGCACGCGTTCGCCGGAGGTCACGTCCGGGGTGTGCTCGTGTATCCGGCTCTTGGGGGGCGGGTACGCGGAATGGTGGGCGCGGTTGTTCTCCACCGCGTGCCCGATGGCCTCGCGGAGCGTGGACGGCGCCAGGTCCTCGGGTGTCTCGAGCTCGGGGTCGGAGACGTGCGGGTCCGTGGTGTTCACGTGTGTGCCGTCGACCGTGGGCGTGTGGTCGGCGAGCGCGGCGTCATCTCGCGGGTGCACGTGCTCGGCGATTGTCTGGGCTGGTTGTCTCAGGGCTTCGGAAGGTTGGCCCGGGGCATGCCTGTTGATGGCAGCGGTCATGCTTGTTTCAGCCCCTTAAGGCGGTTCCGGCTGGAGGGCGTTCGAAGCCGTTGCGGGCGATTTGGCGGGTGCGGGCTCCGGTTTGCGCGGGTGCTGTGGACGGTGGTGGTCTGTGGCTCCCGGGGGGCGGCCGGAGGCGGAGGGGAGGGAGGTGCGGTCTGGGGCCCTGTCGGGCGGTACCGGTACCGGAGGTGTGCTGCGCCCGTGTCGGGCTCGTGGCGCGTGGGGCCGCCGTGTTACGCGACGGCCGTCGGGCGGCCGTCCGCGCGGTGTCGTGTCATCCAGTCGGCGGCGAACGCGACGGCGGGGATCAGCGGAACGAGTTTGGCGCGGGTGGCGCCGACGGGTCCTTCCCGGATGGTCAGGTTGTCGGTCAGGGCCGCTCCGATCAGGTCGAAGTCGGCCAGGTCCAGGAGCACGTCTTCGTACGAGAACCAGCTTGGGCGGCCCAGCCAGTCGGGGACGACGCAGCGGTACATCCGTGTGGCGACTTTGGGTTGGAAGTACTCCGCCAGGTGGAAGGCGGTGAACGCCGAGAAGCCTGTCCCCAGCATCAGCACCTTGGCGTCCGGTAGCGAGAACAGCCGTGACAGCGGTGACTGTTCGCCGAAGTGCGAGACGGGGTTGTGGTGGCGCACGATGCCGTTCGCCAGTAGTCCCCTTGCGACGAACGACGATTGGGGGTGCGAGCTGCGGACCGCGCCCGGTGCCTGCCGGAGCACCTCCGGCAAGGCCCCCATTGTGGGCGACGCGGGTGTCCAGGCCGGGTCGAAGGGCGGCATCTCCTGCTTGTAGGCGTCGATTTCCGCGTCGCTGAGACCGTAGGTCGCGCGTTGGAAGGGCAGTGACGTGTCGGAGTTCAGTTCGGTGAAGGTGGGCATCACCAGTGTGCCGCCCGGGCCGACGGCCTCGGTCAGTGCGGCCAGGACGCCGCGGGGTCCGCGTTCCACCGGTCCGATGCCGCGCAGGCGGCAGTGCACCAGCAGCACGTCGTGGGTCCGGACGCCGAGGTCGCGGAGTTCGCCGACCAGTTCGCGTACCGTCCGCGGCGGGTCGGTCTTCGCTGCGAGGGGCGGCTCGTCCGGTCCGGGGCGGGGTGGAAGGGGTGTCACCGGTGTCAGTCGCGGGTCGACGGGCGGTTGGGCGGGGGTGCTCATGCGTGGTTTCCCAAGGACTTGGCGGCCGCGACGCTGGCCGCTACGCGCCCTGTGACGTGTTCGATGAATCTGATCAGGTCCGGGCAGTAGACCGATGGTTCGCCGAATCCGACACCTGATCGGTACCGGTGTGCGAAGTAGCCGCCGCCGCAGACCTCTCGGACTCGGCAGGAGCGGCATGTCACGCCCAGGCCGGCGACGCCCAGCTGCCGTACGGCCAGGGACGGATGGCGTAGTGCGTCGTCGAAGCTGTGGGACGTGATGGACATTCCGGTGGCGGCGGCGCCGTCGTAGACGGATTTGAGGGTGTCGACCTGCTCGATCATGCCGTCGGTGTCGACGACGACGACCGTCGCCGGCTCGGGTCCGAGTTGCTCGGAGGTGCCCGAGCCGCCCAGGACCAGCGCGACGGTGTCCCGGAACAGGCGCACGCTGGTCTCGGTCTCCTCGACGTCGTACCAGCGGTCGAAGGCCGCCGCGAGCCAGTCCCCGTACGGCGTCATCGTGGCGTCCGTGCCGCGCGATGGTGGTGGTTCGTCCCAGCTGCCGTGCGGGAGAAGGAAGTCCATGGTCGGTGGGGCGTGTGCGAGGAGTGCTTCGTAGACCTCGACCGGGTCGTTCGCGAGGTCGATCGTGCACAGCAGTCCGCCGTACAGTCCCGGTCGGGAGGGGTCGCGGAGCCTGGCGATCGCGGCGGTGACGTCGGCGTGGCTGCCGCGTCCGTCGGCGCGGCGGCGGTGGCGGTCGTTGGCGGTCTCGTCGCCGTCGAGGCTCACGCCGACGGAGATGCCGAGTGCGTGGAGTGCGTCCAGGGTCGCGTCGTCCAGCAGCAGGCCGTTGGTCTGTATGGCCAGTGACACCGCGGTGTAGGAGGGGACTGCTCGGCGTACCCCTTCGGCGAGGCGGCGGATGAGTTGCACGCCGGCGAGCATCGGTTCGCCGCCGTGCACGATCACGGTCACCTTCTCGAGGTGGCGGGCCCGTGCGTGTTCGCCGATGCGGAGCGCGGTCCGGTCGGCGACCTCGGGTGACATGGCCTTGCTGGCCGCGCGCCAGGACTGGTCGCCCATTTCGTACAGGTAGCAGTAGTCACAGGCCAGGTTGCAGCGGCTGTGGACCTTGACGACGAAGTGTTGCAAGGGAACCGGTCGCCACAGGGAGCCCAGCGAGCGGTGTGAGGGGATGTTCAGTGGCCACTCGGGGTTCACCGGCATGCGTGCCGGAGCAGACAACAGCTCCACTCCGTGTTCCTTTCCCACAGAGGGGGATCCGCTCCCACGGAGGGTGATCCGCCCTGGCCCGCCGGCGGCGAGTGTCGCCGAACCGGCTGGAGCCCGCCGTTCCAGGGTGTTTTGACGGCGCCCGTGCGCGGCGGGCCGTGTGCTCCTCGGCGCTGTCCGGCTCAGTCAGCGCTTCGCGTCGATGTCCACGTGGCTGGAGAAGCCGCTTGCCGGGTCGTCCGATACGTAGCTGGAGAAGCCGCTCGGGGCGACGTCGGACACGTAGCTGGAGAAGCCGCTCGCGGAGTAGTCCGCCACGTAGCTGGAGAAGCCGCTTGCCGGGTCGTCCGATGCGTAGCTGGAGAAGCCGCTTGCCGGGTCGTCCGATACGTGGCTGGAGAAGCCGGTCGGGTTGTCTGCGGCGACCTGGGTCCGCAGCACGGTGCCGAGCGGCGAACGTGCGGGGACGGCCGGGGAGTCCATCAGGTCGGTGATCTTCAGCCCGTCGAGGACCGATGCGGCGTGTGCCATCTGCGACTCCTATGGTCGGCGAGAACCAGCGCTCGCACGCTAGTCGTTGCCGTGTGAACAGCCCAGCGGCGAACACCGCACCGCGTGTGCGGGACACCTGCCTGCGCGGCGCGGACAATCGGTCCGTTGAAAAGCCAATTCACGCGGCGGCCCGGCCCCCGGCCCCCCGATCCCTTCACGGCCGGATCGGCCGGATCGGCCTTTGGGGGCCGGTGGTTCGGGCCGAGACCACCGAAAAGCAGGGCGCAGTCGCCGGTCTGTCCGGTGCGGTACGCGGCGCGTGCGACGGACGTGAGCGACGGACGTGAGCGGCGGACGTGAGCGGCGGACGTGAGCGGCGATGGGGTTGGTCGTGAGGATCCTTCAGCGGACGGACCGGGGCCTTCGCCCGCCGCCGGCTCTGCGCCGCCGTCGTCGGCCGGCTCACGTTCAACGGCGCGATCATCCAGACCGGCACCGAGTCCTACCGCTCGCCCACGCCAAAGCCACACCGAAGCCCGAGCCGGACACACCGCGACCGGATGGGGTGGGTGGATCACGGCAGGCGTGGGTAGTTCGTGCCGTCGCGGGCCGCAGGGCCGTTGGCGCGGTGGGGTGCCCGGCGTCGGCCGTTCCATGTCGGCTGTTCCGTCGCCGCGGCGGGTCACGCGACCGCGGCGGCGATCACATTGCGCAGGATGCGGGACGAGGCCGCGTCGTTGGCGAGGGTGCCGTTGAAGGTCACCGAGCCGGTCGAGAAGACCCAGCCGCCGTTGCCGCGGCCGAAGTGCACCATGTGCGCGCCCAGGGGCTGGGTGCCGTGCGCGATCCGTGTGACGCCCGGGAGCGGCGGCCCGCCGACGTCGCTGCTGTCCTGTTCCCAGCCGCTGCCTCCGAAGTTGTAGCCGGTCTGGGCGAATTGGTCGCCGGGGCCCAGGCCGGTGCCGGCCAGGAACGGGTGGTTGATGTCGACCTGGTAGGGGGCGAAGTCCAGGTAGGAGCCGTTGTAGGCGACGCCCAGCACGTTGCGTTCCGGCAGTCCCTGGTCGCGCCACAGCCAGCGGTTGCCCAGGGAGTCGCGGTGCAGCACGGCGGTCCCGTCGGCGGTGATGTCGACCCGCTCGTACATGCAGTTGCCGCCGGTGTTGATCAGCCGCCCTCCGCCGGTGAGGTACGCCTCCAGGCCGTTGCGTATGGCCGGGGTCCAGTACTCCGGGTGGGAGCCCAGCATCACCGCCTTGTAGTTGCCCGGCCAGCTGCCGTCGTGGTGGAGGTCGAGGTCCTGGTAGCAGTCGTAGGCGATGTTGTTGTCGGCCAGCCAGCGCAGCAGGAGGAGGTCGCCGTAGAACCGGATGTCGATCCGGCCGGGCGGTTCGGGAGAGCACTCCGAAAAGGGCCGCAGCATGGTGTGGGTGCGGCGGGTCGGGTAGGTGTCGCAGCTGTACTGGAAGTGCCCGCCCCAGTGGTTGTAGGCGCTGTGCGTCAGGAAGGGCAGCAGCACCGCGATCGGGGCCGTGGGGGCTGCCGGCCGTACGACGAACGGGATGTAGCGGCGCATGTTGTTGGCGCCGGTGAGCCGGATCGCGTAGGAGCCGGACTTCCAGGTCGGCTGGACGGTGACGGTGAAGTCGGCGGGCCAGCCGCAGCCGCTGCCGCGGTAGCCGGCGGGCAGCGGGCGCATGCGTCCGGAGTACGTCGTCGGGCCGAGCACCACCTGGGCGTTGGGGTCGGAGGCGGCTCCCGGTGTCAGGGGGCCGTCCAGGCGGAGCACGGTGGCCTGGTAGCGCTCGAAGGCCGTCGAGACGGAGACCGCGAGCGACTCGCCCGGCGCGGCCGACCATGTGTCGGTGTAGCCCTGGAGGGCCGCGGTGCGGCTGGTGGTGAATCCGGTGCCGACCAGGGCGCCGTTGCCGTTGGTCCACACCGGTTGGCCGTCCTGGTGGACGGTGCGCCAGTTCATCAGGCGGTACCAGCGCAGTTGGTGGTCGGAGGCGTTCGGGTTCGCGCGGTCGACCCATACGGCGTACAGGGCCCCGGTGTCCGCGAAGCGTTCCACCGAGCAGGCCCAGTCCCAGTCGCCGCCGATGGTGATGGGTGCTCCGCCGTTGGCCCAGGCGCCGGGGCCGTTGCTGCCGTCCCCGGCGAGGTACCGGTACCAGTGGAGGTCCCCGCCGTGCTGGACGGCGTAGATCACGCCGTCGGAATCGGCGAAGTGGAGGCCGTACAGGCGGCGTCCGGTGGCGATGCGGGATCCCACGCCGCCGTTGGCCCAGGCGCCGGTGGTGGTGCTGCCGTCCCCGGCGAGGTAGCGGAACCAGTACATGTCGCCGTTGGCGTCGATCGCGTAGATGACGCCTTGCTTGCCGCCGAAGATGTAGCTGTAGCTCCCGAATCCGCGGTGGATGATGGTGTTGGTGTTCGGGTGCCAGGTGCCTTCGCCGGTGTTCGGGTTGGTCAGGGTGTACTTGCACCACGCGAGGGTGCCGTCACCGCACAGCCCGAAGAACTGGCCGTCGTCCGCGGCCAGCACCTGGGTGTGTGCCTGCCAGCCCACGCCGAGGTCGCGGCCGATACCGGAGTTCGCCCAGCTCGGCGTCCCGGTGTCGCGGCCCAGGTGGCGGTACCACTTCAGGCGGCCGTCGGACTGCATGCTGTAGATGACGCCGTTGCCGCCCGGCACCATGAGCGCTTGGCTCTGTTCGGGGTCGACGGGTCCGATCTGGCGTGTCGACGGGCCCGGTTGCGGCCCGGGCCGCGGAGCGGCGATCGCACGGGACAGGCCCGGCGGGAGTACCGAGGCTCCCGCAAGGACGGCCGCTCCGCGGAAGACACGGCGCCGCGAGAGCAGCGTTTCCACAGAAACCTCGGAAACCGCGGAAACCTCGGAAACCGCGGAAACCGCAGAGACCACAGAGACCGCAGAAACCGCAGAAACCTCGGAAACCTCGGAAACCGCAGAAACCTCGGAAACCTCGGAAACCTCGGAGACCTGGGAGACCTGGGAGACCTGGGAGACCTGGGAGACCTGGGAGAGGTCCTCGGCGAGGACAGGGGACGTGGGGTGCGGCAGTGAAGTTCCGCGTTCAACATGCGACATTAGCTGCAAAACGTACACAGCATCGGGTGTCGTATCCCGCCGTACGGCTACGCCTGTCGGGGGACGCGGTCGCCTCAACCCCCCCAACGTGCGGCAACCCGAAGGAATTTACGACGAGCCCCCGAAACCCAACAACACCCCGCAGCCAAGGTCGTCGTCGACCACATCGGACGGGCCGCTCTGACCACTGAGGACCTGTCCGAGGAGCCGGACGTCCAGAAGTGGGCGGCACGCGCCGCCGACCTCCTCGCCGCGCTGCGCGCGCAGCCCGACGGCGGTCACGTCACGCGGGTGACCCACGGGAGCGGCGACGCGGACACCTGCCGCATCCACACGGACCTGGAGGCGTACCGGGCGCAGGGCGACACCCTTGAGCCTGCCTGCGCCGGGCCGCGCGCACAGATCGGGGACGCCGTGCTGGCCGCAGTCACCGCCTGGGCACGCCGACAGCCCCCTGCCGAGGACACGATCGACCTCTTCCAGCTCCTGGACCGCGACAAAGGCATCACCGGACGACGTAGCCCCGAATCGCCCCTAGGGGGTCGAGGGCGTTGTGTTCGGGCGCGGGCGTCGTTCGGCCCTTCGTTCGGTGAGGAGACGGCGTGGTCCGGTGCCGTCGCGGCTGAGTGCGTCGTCGCGGTTGCGGAGGATGCACCGGTCGATGGACAGGCATCCGCAGCCGATGCAGTCGGCGAGGTCGTCGCGCAGGCGCCTCATCTGTTCGATGCGGTCGTCCAGTTCGGTGTGCCAGCGGCGGGACAGGGCGGCCCAGTCCTCGCGGGTCGGTGTTCGTCCCTGGGGCAGACTCTCCAGTGCTTCGGCGATCGTACGCAGCGGGATGCCGAGATCCTGGGCGACGCGGATGAAGGCGACGCGGCGCAGGGTGTCGCGGGGGTAGCGGCGCTGGTTGCCGGTCGTGCGGCGGCTGTGGATCAGCCCGCGCTTCTCGTAGAAGTGCAGCGTGGTGATCGGGGCACCGGAACGGGCCGCCAGCTGCCCGACCGTCAGTTCCTTGGCGTCGAACGGGGGCGGTTGCACCATGCCCGCGAAACTAGCATTGACCTCGACCAAAGTAGAGGTTTTAGCGTGACGGCATGACCTCGAGGCACCCCTCCGAACACCCCGCGCAGTCGGCGTCGCCCGCACCGGGTGGACCGCCCGGGTTCCCCGGCTCGGCGCCGCCTTCCGGGCGGCGCGCGTGGGTCGGCCTGGCCGTTCTCGCGCTTCCCGCCCTGCTGGCGTCACTTGAGCTGACGGTGACTCACCTGGCCCTGCCGACGATCGGAACGCAGTTGGGGGCGAGCAGCACCCAGCAGCTGTGGATCGTGGACATCTACGCCTTCATGCTCGCCGGATCGATGCTCGCCATGGGGTCGGTGGGCGACCGCATCGGCCGGCGGCGGCTGCTGCTGACCGGGGCGGCCGTGTTCGCCGCGGCGTCGTCGGCCGCCGCGTACGCCCCCAACGCCGAAACCCTCATCGCATTGCGCGCGGTGATGGGGGTGTCGGGGTCCACGCTGATGCCGTCGGTCCTCGCGCTGACGGCCGCGCTGTTCCCGGACCGGAGTCGGCGCCGCGTCGCGGTCGGCGCGGTCATCGCGGCCGTGTCCGGTGGAACGGCGGTGGGCCCGCTGGTGGGTGGATGGCTGCTCGAACACTTCTGGTGGGGTTCAGTCTTTCTGATCGGCGTGCCGGTGATGGCGCTGCTCCTGCTGCTCGGCCCGTGGCTGCTGCCCGAAACCGGGGCCCGGCCGGAAAAGCGGGTCGACGTCGTCAGCGCCCTGCTCACCGTCGGGACGGTCCTGCCTCTGGTGTACGCGCTCAAGCGCTTCGGGGCGGGGGAAGGCGGCGGTGCGGGGCTGCTCCTGGTATCGGCCGGGGTGGTGATGGGTGTGGCGTTCGTGCGGCGGCAGCGCCGCCTCGACACCCCGATGGTCGATCCCGCGCTGTTCCGCAACCCCGCGTTCACCGTCACGCTCGTCGCGCTGGCGCTCGGCATTTTCGTGTTGTGGGGCACCAACTATGCGACCGCGCAGTACCTCCAACTTGTCGAGGGCCTGACGCCGCTGCGTGCCGGACTATGGACCGCGCCGGCGGCGGCAGGCGTGATCGTCGGTTCGACGCTGGCCCCGCACCTTGCCCGGCGCGTGGGAACGGGGACGACCGTCGGCGGTGGGCTCGCCGTCGCGGCGGTCGGGTTCGCGGTGCTGGCCCGGGTCGGCGCCGGGGGCGACCTGGCCTCACTCGTTGCGGGTTCGGTCATCGTGTCCGCGGGACTGGGACCGATGATGGCGCTCGCCACCGAACGCGTCATCAGCTCCGCACCGGCGGAACGTGCGGGCTCCGCTTCGGCGATGGCCTCCATGGCACCGCAACTCGGCGGCGCACTCGGGATCGCCGTCCTCGGCAGCGTCATCACCGCGACCTATCGGCACCGCATGGACGACGCCGTCCCACCCGGCACGCCCAACGGGCCGGCCGACGCGGCCCGCGACAACCTCGCCGACGCGGTCGATGCCGCCAAATCCCTGCCCGCGCCGACCAATTCAGACGTGCTGGAGGCAGCTCGCCAAGCGTTCGCCGGCGGCCTCCGCCTCAGCGCGGCCATCAGCTGTGCGATAGCCGGGCTGCTGGCCTTCGCGACGCTGCGGTTCCTGCCCTCCCGACGCGACGAACAAGACCCGAGTGCGGCGCGAAACACGTGAGAGGCCGGGAAGTGGCGTGCCGTCCGGGGTGATCCGCTGTTCCGCTGTCCCAGGCACGGGTCAACGAGGCAACCGACGACTAGATGAATGAGTCCAAGGGGTGTTGTTGCGGTCAGTGATCGTAGGCGGTCAGTGATCGTTTGATCGGTTGTCCGGTCTTGTCGTTGTGCCAGATCGCTGCGGTGAGGGCCAGGATCCTGGTGAGCACCCGAACGGCCACCCCGGCGGGGCTCTTGCCGCCGTGTCGTTCCAGGTCGAGCTGGCCTTTGAAGGTCTGGTTGATCGACTCGATGACCTGCCGCAGTGGTTTGAACAGGTGTGCTCCGGCCCGCTCGGGCTCCCCCTTGCGGGCCGGTCGCAAGAGGACCAGGTCACGCTCGGTGAGGTCGTGCTCGAACTCGCGGCCGTAGTAGTTCTTGTCGGCGATGATCGTCTGGCCGGGGTGGGAGGCGAGGACGTCGGGTGCGGTGTCGAGCATGTCGCGCAGGGTCTCGCGTTCGTCGGCCTTGGCGCCGGTGAGCGCGAACAGGACCGGCAGCCCGCCGAGGGTGCAGACCAGGTGCAGGCGCAGGCCCCAGAAGTACCGCGAGTGCGACGCGCAGTAGCCGTACTGGGCCCAGCCGGCCAGGTCCGAGCGCTTGGCGGTCTCGCGGGAGCAGCCGCACCCGACCGGGGTGGAGTCGACCAGCCACACGTCGTCGCTCCACAGCGTCGTGTCCGTCGCCAGCGACCGGATCACGGCGGTGAGCAGGGCGGACGCGGCGCGCAGGCGCTTGCCGTAACCGGACTGCCCGGGCACGTAGGGGAACAGGTGGCGGAAGTCGCGGTCGACGCGGCGCAGCCAGCGCCGCTCGGAGGTGTAGCCGAGCAGCGCCGACATCACCGCGAGGGTGACCAGTTCAGCGTCGCCGAGCGTGGGGGCGATCCCGACCTTCGGACGCCGCGGCGCCAGATCCGGCGAAGCCTTCAAGGCGTCATCGACCTTGACATAGAGTGCAGTTGCGAGGGTGTCCACGTCTGTCTTCACACACTGACATTGGACGCCCTCGCTTCATGCCCGCAGGCGAACCCTTGGACTCATTCATCTAGGACGCGCAGGATTCGCCGGTCGGTCGGGGGATGCCGGGGGCGGGGGGCGGAGCCGGTCCTGCTCCTGCATGGAACGACGATCAGGGCGACGGCTAGGGCAGCGTGCTGCCCCGGGCCGAACCTGGGCGCGGCGCGCTGTGCATCGCGGTCAGCGGAACGGTGCGCCAGGTCTCCCCCACCGCGTCCATCGCCCTGCGCTGCGCCTCCTGCGGTCAGGCGCACGGGCGCCGACGTGGCGTACGTATGCCCCGACGACCACCGGGACGAAGACACCCGACCCGTCGGGGTACGCAACGGGGCCCGACGTACGTCGGGCCCCTGAGGCATCCGGCTCTGCACCGGGCGCGGGGGCCCGCGGCAACGGGTGGTTCCCCCTTGTTGGCTCCTGCCGTCCGGACCAAGGGACTCATGAGGCGCCGCCCTAGGAGCTTGGTGCCGTTCGAGTTGCTGCACAAACGGCAACAACGACGGATTGTTCACGGACGGTCCACACGATCGGGGACAGGCCATTGACCTGTGGCGAAGCCACCTGCGGAAATGCCCCGCGGTCGGTCGTGAGGCAGCGGACCAGCACGATGGCCGCCGATCGGCCATGGTTGGCGGGTTGTTCACCCACGTTGCCGGACGGGGGCCTTGGAGCTCTGAAGAACGGGCGCCCTCAACCACCCTTGTCAAGAGGGGAGTTGGTGTCAGAGTTGTGTCCACCGCAGGCGGCAACCTGCGGACACCGTCAGCTCACCTCCGGACCAAGGGCTCCCACATGTCTGAGTTGCTTCCCGCCACACCCGGCGCCGGCGCGCCTGTCCCCGAGACGATCCGGGTGACCTTGTCCTGCGGCACCGGGGTGTCCGTACCTCTGGTGGTCCCTGTGATGGTCATCGTGATCGTCCTCGTCGTGCTGGGGTACGACGTCACCGCCGCCGTCGCCGCCGTCCTCATGGTCGGTGCCGCCGCCCGCGAGATCTCACGCCCGTAGATGCGGTTCCCGGCGGGGGCGGTGTCGCCTTTCGGGCGCCCTCCCCGCCGGTCGCCCACGGCCGGGGAGGGCGCGTGGCCAGGCCGGACAACCCCATCGACCCTTCGTCGCCGTACGCGTATGCCGCGACCAGTCTCCGCGCGATCCGCGAGCGTGGCGGGAACCCCCCTTTCAAGAAGCTGGCTCGGGACACCCACTACTCGATAGCGGCGTTGTCGCAGGCCGCATCGGGCAAGGTGCGGCCAACGCTCAGGCTCTACACGGCGTTTGCCGTTGCCTGTGTCGGCGGCGATCCCGAAGGGTGGGAGGCACAGTGGCGTACCGAGATCGCCCTGGACGAACGCCGACACCCCCCGACGGCCGCCACGGGGTCGCCTGAGACGAACAGGCCGGGTCGCGAGGTCGCCTGTTCGGAACCGAACCCCGCGGAAGCCCGAACCCCGCAGCAATTCCGGACTTGCCTCCGAAAGTTGAAGCGCTGGTCGGGGGCGAGCCTGAACCAGATGTGCCGCAGCGAAGCCGACCGCGGCAACAACATCAGCCGGACCGTACTCGGCGATGCCTACCGTCAGCACACCCTTCCCGGCCTTGCCACGACAGTGGCGTTCGTCCGTGCCTGCCTGGCTGTCGCCGCTGCCGACCGGGAGATCCCCACCGCTCGGACCGGCATCCACGACTGGATCAACGCGTGGGCCGACGTCGACACCGCGTACCGCACAACGCGCGAAGCGCCGGGACGCCCCCGGCCGGCACCGAACCCGAGCCGGGACAGCGGGCCGGACGCACTCATGCAGTCGCCGTCAGCCGAAGCCCGTGACCCGGGCCGGCCGTTCGGACCGATCGCCGTCGACATCAGTCCGGCGGAGCGGGCGCTGGCGGAGGCGCTGCGCGCGCTGTTCCGGACAGTCGGGGCGCCGATGTCCCGCATTGCGTACGCCCTCGGGGCGGACAAGGGCACACTCTCCCGATACCTGAAAGGCACCCGGGTCCCGCCATGGGAGTTCGTCGATGCACTCATCCACCAGGCGGATTTGAACAGCGGCCACCGGATCACGAACAACCACATCGAAGCCCTGCGGTCGCTGCACCGCGAGGCCCTCGCCGTGCGGAACCCGAAAGGCGCTGAACTTCACAGACTCAAAGAAGCCCTGCACGCAACCGAGTCCGCGTTGCACTTCGCCCACGAGCAGGCGACCGAGGAGATCATGCGTCTGACCGCCCTCCTGGCCGAGTTCGGAGCACAGGCGCGACAGGCTCGCCCACACGGTGGACCGCCCCGCCGTGTCCTGGAGCAGGGAGCGGTGAACCCCGGCGCGCACCGCCGCAAAGGCGGCGGCCCCCGCCCCGGTGCTTCCCGGCCGGGCGAGGAAGGACCGTACGGAATCTACGGCGAAGACGACCCCGAAACAGACGACCGGACGCCCGACGCCGACAACCGCGACCAGGCCGTCAGCACCACCGACAGAAGACGCAGGTAGACAGCACGACCGGTAGGACGGCACGTCCCCCGGTAGAAGCGCGCGGCGGATTCGCCCGGGAACACGCGGGGCCGTCACCGTGTGACCTGCACGCACACGACTGCCACCAGGGCACCAGGAGCACGACGTTGGGCGGCCCCCGCCGCCTCGGCACCGGGCCCACCCCGCTACACGCAGGCGTACCGCGCCGATCGCCGACGATGTCGTGCGGTACCGGGGCGGCGCGGCTCCGGAGCGCCTCCCCACCCGGGCGTCGGAGTCAGACGGTTCCGGCTGCCGGTTCGGGGCGCTGGCTGGTGTCGAACCGGAACCACCCGCGGTCAGGAGGCGGAGGCGTAGCCCAGTCCGCCGGGCCCGGCTCGGCGAACAGCCACAGGTGGGTGAGCGGCGGGGGCAGGTCGTGACGGGTGTTCGTCGGCGCGTGCGGGTCGGGCACGGCGCGCCACCGTGGGTGGTGGAGCGGCGGGCTTGCCGCACGCCGAGGTCGTACACGGCTCGGGCGGGCGCGGCCCACGTTCGACGAAGTGCTCGGGGACCTGCACCGTCCCACTACGACCGGCTGTGGCCCTGGAGAACATCGCCTCACCCCTGGCCTGGTCGACGTCAACTTCGGCATCGTCGACCTCCCAGGACCCCTGTGTGACCCGGTCGACGACCGCTAAGATCCGCGCGACCCGACCTCACGTCGCGCATGTCGTCCCTTGACCCTGTCGGAGAATCCCGTGCCTGATCCCGAAGTCCGGCTCACAGTCGATGGCACACAAGGGCCCGCCCCGTCCCGCCGGCGGCCGTCGCTTCTGGTCGTGCTGTTGTCTGTTGGGCTGTGCGGGTCGGCGGCAGCGCTTGGGGGGGTTCTGGTGTTCGGCGGGGACAAGGACGGTGGGGAGGCCGGCCGGTGCGAGGCCGCGCGCAAAGCGGTGTCGGGCTTTCGCTTCGAGCCGCCAATGCTGGACGACTACCCGCGGTTCGTCACGGAAGGGCCGACATACACTCCGGAGGACCCGCTGGCGAAACCGTCGGTGAGGTCAGCCGGGTTCGATGCCGTACGCCATCAGGGCGACTTGCAGGCGTGGCGGGCCGGCGCGCGTGTAACAGCGAACACGGTGCTGGGTTCGCCGGAGTGCTTCTCTGCGGTCGAGGTGGGGAATGCTCGGACGTGGCTCGACACCTTGAATGGCAAGCCGTGAGCGTCGCCCCGAGCGAGTGACGCCGACGTAGAAGTGCCCGAACTCCCGCTGTGCAGCACCTGTTTCCGACGGTCAGTCGCCTTGTCGGCGAGAGCTTCCAACAGGTCGTCGGGCACGCCGGCACGCACAGCAGCCGATATCCATCGGGCGTGTCAGGCCCCGCACTTGGGCGTCCGAGGCGGGCCGACCGGCGGACGGGTCCCCGCGTCGACAACGCGCCGAGGGTCACCGCGCCCGCAGGCGAAGCCCGCACCCGAGAGGCCGTGCGGCGATTCGGAGTCACCGCCGAGCACTCCGTGATGTTCCAGGACTCGTGCCTCGGCAAGGACTCCGCGCACGCCGCCGGCATTCCGGTAATCTCCGTGGCGCCCGGCGACAAGGGCGAAGAACCGGGCCGACCGTCGGCTGATGCCGATGGGGTGACTGGCCAGGGTCAGTCACCGCGAGGGTGGAGATGTTCCGCGCGACCAATGACCCGCAGCACCCGCTCACGCGTCCCCCGGGGCAGAACGTCGCGCTGATGTACTGGGGTTCCGAGGGCAACGGGGTGGCCACTCACCTGCAGACCTCAGCGGCCGTACCAGCGTCTTGGTCGGCGCGTCCGCACACAGAAGCGTGTTGGTTGCGGGCCCGTGGTGTTGTTGCGGCTCATGGACAGCGAAGCGCCGTCGGCCCGGTCGGGAGCGACGGCGCTTCGGCGTGTGCGGGTCACATGATGCCGATGACGAGGTTCTCCCGGGCGGCTTCGACGACTTCCCTTGGTGACGGTGGTGATCTGGTTGATCTCCAGGATGCGTTCGATCTGGTCGACGAGCCGGGTGGCAAGGCGGAAGTTGCCGTTGGTGATGCGGGTGACGGCGAGTGCCGAACGCCAGGGGCGAAGCCACGCACGCCGGCTCCGGACACGTGGGATGCACGGAATGCGCCGGTGCGGGGATTGCCCCTGATCGGCGGACGGGTGACGGACGGTGTCCGATGCGGTACGGAAGCGCACTTCGGCTACCCGTCCCGGCCGGGTGTCGTGGGCGACGCTACGGTGGACCGTCCACTTCCAAGATCCATTCCGTCGACGGGACCCGTTCTCCTCATGTACCGACCGCATGCCCGGGACGGGCGCCACTCGACCGCATCCGGCGTTGCCGGGCCGGGGCGTGCACGGCGGGTGGCCGTGGCCGGAGCGAGCGTCGTGCTCGCGCTGACGATGGCCGCGGCGTGCAGTTCCGGGGGCGACGGCGACCCCGCCCAGGACGCGAACACGGCAGGCCCGGTCGGCAAGGGCGTGGGTGGCGACGGCACCTCGGGCCAGAGCCCCGAGGCCCCGAAGGGGCCGCAGTACAAGGGCTCCGCCATTCCCGGGCTGGCGGACCGCCCGGCGTGGAGTGCGAGCGCCGACCAGGTCGGCGTGTGCGCCGGGCGCGCCGACATCGTGATCGGGCTGCAAGGTAGCCCGGACCCCGCCTGTGCGTTCGGCGACGCCGTGGTGTTCGTCCGCAGTATCGACCCGAACAAGATTTCGGAGGGTTTCACGGCGACGATCCGCGACGGCGCCACAGGAGCGGAACGAGCCGCCGTCGAGGCGAAGCCGTCCGCCCAGGACCTCGGCGTGAATCCCGAGAGGTTCGTGAAAGTCGGCTACTGGAAGGACGGTTCGCCCGCGCTGGTGGTCCGCTCGGTCGCGCAGACCGACGCCGACGGGCTGAAGGCGGAGACGACCCGCACCACGCTGACGATGTACGCGCCCTCCGGCAAGGTCCTCGGCAGCTCGGAGTTCAACGGGGACGTGCACAGGGACCCCATCGTGTGGGACGGCTACCTCGTCCCCTCGGATGGGCCGTACGTGCCGATCGGCGGCGGCGCGGAGTTCAAGCCGCCGGCGGGCCTGCGCTACGAGCACGCGTGGCCGGCGGAGAACTTCCGGCGGGAGCCGCTGAAGTACTTCCTCCACAACACCACCGACTGCAGCGAGCCCGGGTGGTGCCCGAGCAAGCTCGTCGTCCGCGACATGTTCACGGACAAGGAGCTGTGGGGCAGCAGGTCGATTCCCCTGCCCGAACCGATCCGCGCCGCCGCGGCGAGCAAGCCGCCGTCGGTCTCCGTGGTCGCCGCCCGGGACAAACTGCTGCTCCTGGCCTGGACCGCCGCCTCCGGCGGACCGACCACGTTCACCGCACACGACCCCGCGACGGGCGGGCTCATCTCCCAGGGCCCGACCACGCCGCCCGGTGTGAAGCTCGCGGGTGCCACCAAGTCGGGTGTCGCCGTGTCGCCGGACGGCGGCATCGCCGTGGCAGCCCTGTCGAAGGGCGCCGTCGCGTGGGAGACCGCCTCGGGCAAGAAGCTGTGGGAACAGGCTGCGGACGAACGGCAGTTGCGTCCGCTCGCCGTCTCCCCGAAGGGCGTCCTCTACGCCGACCTGGACGGCGGCGGCACCGCTGCCCTCGACGCCCGGACCTACACCCTCCTCGCCGAGAAGGTGCCCTCCGTGCCGTCGTTCGGCGACACCTTCGGCGTCGTGCGCGAGGAGAACAGCGGCGACTACTTCGTCTTCCCCGCGGCCCCGGCGAAGTAGGCCCGTACGCCGGACACACCGGACCCCGGACGGCGGGGTCGCCTCCCCGACCGCCGCAGCAAAGGACCGACGCGGCACCGGCGTTCGCGCTGCCCGACTGTGACGGCGCTTCCCGGAATCGGCCAGAAGTGCGCGCGGTGGTCATCTTGTCGGATGCCGCGCGGCCGCCGAGCGTTGGCCGCCCCTCGGATCGGCGGAACAACAACCCGTCGCGGCCTGTGCGGTGCCGACCACGCCTTCGGCGTTCAGCGCTCCGAGGGGACTATGCCGCCTGGGGGGCGAAGGGGTGGAGTTCGTCGGCGTCCGGGCCGACGACGCCGCAGCTGCTCTCGGGTACTTCGTTCCATGCACCGGGCAGGTCGCCCAGAGGCTCGGACACGACGAGGCGGGTGTCGTCGGACACTTCTCGCAGGAACCCCACGTCAGGGTGCAGCGCCCGCAGCGTCTCCACCCGGGTGCTGAAGAAGAGCGAGCGCGAGGCTCGCTGCGTGGAGTAGCGGAAGGACCAGATCCGCTGCCCGTCGGTCACGGCGATCGTCATCTGGAGGGGGAATTCCACGCCGTGCTCGCGACCGACGCCCTCCACCAGGCCCGCCATCCGCGCGACCGCGCCGGGCGGATCCTGCTCCAGCCCGAAAGTGAGCGCCAGGAAGAACATCAGCTCCGAGTCCGTCGACCCCTCGAGGTCGGGGAACAGCGCCGGGTCGACGGCGAGCGCGAGGTCTCGCCGCAGCAAGTGGAAGTCGGCGATGGCGCCGTTGTGCATCCACATCCAGCGGCCGTGGCGGAACGGGTGGGAGTTGGTCTGCTGCACCGCTGTGCCCGTGGAGGCCCGGATGTGCGCGAAGAACAACGGAGAGCGCACGTGGTCGGCGATCTCCCGCAAGTTGCGGTTGCTCCACGCCGGGCCGATCTCCCGCACGACCGCCGGCGTGTCCAGATCCGGCCGGTACCAGCCCACTCCGAATCCGTCGCCGTTGGTCGTCTCCACGCCCATCCGGGAGTGGAGGCTCTGGTCGATCAGCGAATGGGACGGCCTGTAGAGAATCGTGCCCAGCAGCACCGGGGTACCTGAGTAGGCAAGCCAACGGCACATCGTTCTACCACCTCTCGAGCGTCCGGCCGCCGTCCACCGGCCGCGCGGACGTCACCTCGGTGCTCGCCGGCGACGGGCAGCCCCGTCCTCAGCATTTCAGCGATACGGAACCCCCGCACCTGCGCAGTCGGGCGCCTTGAACGACGCGGGCCTTGTCAGCTCTCGTGCCGGTCGCGGGCGGGACGTCCGATTGCGCAGCGTCGGTTCACGATCACGGGCGGGCGGCTACGGTCCCGACTGCTGCTGCCCGGTCTTCGGGTGCGGCTTTCCCGCGTCACGCGGTGGCTGCGTTCAGAAACGCCTAACCTCACCGGCGCGGACCTGGTCGGCGCGAACCTGGCCGGCGCGCATCTGTCCGACGCGGACCTCACTGAGGCCCGAACGCTCGGCGCCGAGGTCGGCGACATTTGCCTTGCCCGTGCCGCGGGCCCCGCCGTTCAGGCAGGCCCGCGGCATGTCTGGGGTCAGCGGAACAGCAGCGGCGTGACGCGAAAGAGGTGTTGCTGCTCGATCCAGAGGTGGTCGCCGGTGACCGGGGGCAGGCGGCGTCGCTGAGGGCGAAGCTGCGCCCGCCGACCCGGTCGCGCAGGCGCGCGGATTCGTGCAGCAGCTCGCCGGTGCGGACGGCGTCGGCGTCGGTGACCGGGACGGTGCGCAGGCCGAGGGCCGCGAGGTCGTAGCACAGCTCGCGGGCGGGCCGCCGGTACCCGCGGTGTATCGCGTGGTGGACGGCTTCGGCGAGGTTGGCGCTGGTGAGGACGGCGTGCCGGAACACCTTGTCGACGACGTGCGCATTGGCGGGGCGAATCATTCCCCACTTTGTTGAGCAGTCATGGAAATGGGGGAGTCTGGGCGCGGTGGCTTGTCACACTCCCCCGGCAGTGGCCGTGTCAGCTTCTGTCGGAGGCGGGTTCGGGCAGTCGGCGTTGCAGGGGCGGGCGTGGGTTCATGACAGGGAGGCTGCGTCCGCTGTAGGCGGGACCCATCGGGCGATGCGGGTCCGGCCCTCGGCGCTCCGGCAGATCAGGCTGTGTTCGATGACTGTTGCCTCTCCGCGTTGCCGCGATGGGAGTTCGAGCAGGCCGCGCCACTGGCCGGTCGTGAGATCCAGGATGGCCAGGGCTGTGGCCTCGCACTCGTAGCGGCCGCACCTCAGGTACTCGTCTTCGACCACTGCGGCGAGCAGTCGGCCGCGCGTGAAGATCGGCCCGTTGCATGCCGCGTTCTCGTCCCGCAGCAGCTCGCCGCTGTGCGCGACGATGCGCGCGGTCACCCCGGGAGTCCGCCACGGCACGGTTGAGACGAACCCGTCGGAGTCGAGCACCACGAGGCCGGCAGTGTCCGACAAGGCGATCGCCATGACGCGTTCGCCGGGCACGCCTTCGGCCAAGGCCGCGGGATCGGTTTCGAGACCGTGCAACCGCAAGATGCCTTCCGCCGCCTCCGCGACGGCCAGCAGGGCGGTGTCGTCACCGCAGCATGCCGCCAAGGCGATGGTTGCGGTTGCGCCGGGCTGGACGGCGATCTCGACTCCTTCGTCCACTGCCGCCGGTTGGCGGGTCGCGCGCGATTCGAGCGCCGCGCTGTCCACTGGCTCCAGCGTCGCGGCGTCGAGCAGGATCAGCTGTGCGGAGGCGTCCCGCCGGGCCTGCCAGACGAGTACCAGAAAGGCGCCGTCGGCGGTGAATTGGAGCGAGCTCATGACGGGCTGTCCGTCCGCGACGGGGAGGGCGTTGCGGCGGACGTGCCCGTCCGGGCCGCGCAGCTCGATCGTCTGGTCTGCGCGCAGAACTGCGACGTGGGTGCCATCGGGATCTACCGCCAGCGCTTCTCCTGGGGTGCCGTAAGGGCAGGACATGACGGCGGTGAGCCCGCTGTGGGAGTCGCGCACGGTGAGCCGACCGCGGTCTTCCAGGGCGATGAATCGGCCGGCCGGATCCATCGCGGCCACCAGCCCGACGGCGACGCCGACTTCGACGATGTGCCCGGCGGAGGCGGAGAACGTGGAGGCGGGGACCGTGGTGGACATGGCTCCGTTCTACCTCTGGGGTCGGACACGCAACGCGGCGGGCACGGGTTGGTCGGGGGCTCGTACCAGGGCATGTGGTGGAGGGTGCCGTCGTCGTCGGCGACGGTGACGGTCAGGCCGACGGCGAACTCGCGGGCGTCGTACGCCCCGCCGGTCACCTCCCCCCAGCGCCGGCCTGGGCACCGAGACGCGGGCGTGGCCGGTCCAGCCGGGCTGGGTGATGAACATGAGTCCCGGGACGTGCTTGAACGCGACGCCCGTCAGGTGTGGCTCCACGCGCAGGGTCGCGGCGTTCGCGAGCGAGCGCACCATGCAGTCGTTGTTCGACATCGTGTTGTCCACGGCGTCCGAGCCCACGCAATCGGCGCGGGCGGTGACGCCGACGCCCCGGCGACGTGGACGTGGTGGGTCAAGCTAGCCGTCGCAGCGCCGTTCCTGCTGGTGGCTGTCGGCGTACGTGGGAACATCCCCAGCCGCGTACGGGTGAACGTGGACAGGTCTCGGCACGGTGCGGTCGCCGCGTCGGCACGTTGCCGTTTGGGAGCGATGCGTTGGTGGACGTGACTGGGCCGACGACTCGCTTCGCTCTCCTCGACGTCATGTGCCCTCACTAGACTCGGCCGCGACTACACACGGCCCGGTGTCCGCGGAGGCCCGTTTGGAACCCGATTGGCTGGTCCGTCTGTTCGGCGTGCCGCGTCGAAACGGACCGGCGGACGAAGTCTGGGCGCGCATCGAGCAACAGCTGGGCCACGCTCTTCCAAAGGACTACAAAGACCTCGCGAGCGGATACGGCGACGCAGTATTAGGCGGCTACCTGTACGTGCCGCATCCGCAAGGCGGCCGGCCTCTGGTCTCCTGGATGGAGGAACAGATCGCCGGCCTGCGGCTGGTGTTCGGCGACGACCTGCCCGGAAGCGTCGACGGCGGCCTCGCGAGCCTGGTGCCCTGGGGCTGTCACAACTACGACGGGGACGGCCTCTACCTGTGCCTGCGGAATCGCGGAGGCGCCGCGGACTGGTCGGTCGCGGTGGACTTCCGGCAGTGGGGGCAGGTCATCGACATGGACGTGCCCCTGCGGCGGTTCGTCGCGGACTTCGTGAACGGCGAACGTGCCCCGCGCGGTTGGCCGCGCGCTGCAGACCCATGGGCGGACGTTGACGGCTGACCGCGGCCCGTCACACCACGCACGCGCGCCGAACCGGCATGGCCTGACACCTGGGAACGTTCACCTGTACGCGTTCGGGGACACTCACCTGTACGCCGACAGCGGCGGCCAAGGAGTGGCCGTCATCGCCCTCACACATCGGGTGCGCCCCACCACAGCCACATGATCGCCCCCATCTGGAGGAGGATCGTGCAGAGCACGAGGCATAGGCGTTCCACGCGCCTACGGCGGCGGTCACGGACGAGTTCGGTCCAGAACAGCCGGACGACCGGCGCGAACGAGAGCACGAACATCATGAGCGAGACGTAGAAGCGCAACCGGTGATTCGCGATGGGACCGTCGCACACGTCGTCGGTCCCGACCGCGTACTCGCAGCCCCACCTCGCTTGCGCCCCTGCCCACATGGCCAGGTCCACCAGACCCAAGGGAAAGAACAGGAAGGTCATGGCCGTCGGAAGCCGAAAGGTCGGCTCCCGCGATTCCTCCGGTTCACCCATGACCGTTCCTTGAGCGGTCCACACGGGGTAGTGCCGGGGGCGGGTTCCCCGACTCCCATTGGCCGATGTCCTCGACAGTCAGCATGGCTATGCCGTACTGCTTCGCCGTTCTGCGTGCGGGGAAAGTGAACGCCTGGCCGTGGAACTCCGCGACGGCATAGGCGTAGTGCGCGCCGTCGACATCCCGGCGGGCTGCCTCGTCTGCGAGGCGGCGCATCTTCGGGCCGCCGACGGCGGTGGGCTTGTCGATCCTCCAGCCGTTGACTCTGACCAGCAGCGGCGTGCCGTCCGCGGCCGTCGCGAACACGTCGGCGTGCTGCGGGTCTTCGGAGGAAGCCTCGACGCGCACGTCGGCCATTCCGTCGCGTTCGCACAGCCAGGCCACGTGCGCGGACAACGTCTGGGCGGTGCTGTGCCACATCCGGTGCCGGGCGTGGTCCTCATGCCGCCGGCCGTACCTCGGGTCAAAAAGCCCCCGCCACAGCTCCACGACCGACGCGAACACCGCATCCGGTCGGCGTCGCCACCAGCGCCACGCCTCGTGGACCGCCAACGCGCCGAAAACCAGTCCCCCGATGCCCGCGGTCGCCCGGGCGTCCGAGGTCAACCCGGTGCCCGGCGCCGCGCCGACGCCTACCGCCCCCACGGCCGCACAGGCGACCGCCACCATCAACCACCACCGCGG
The DNA here is from genome assembly GCA_045039925.1 of Streptomycetaceae bacterium NBC_01309. Lineage (GTDB taxonomy): Bacteria > Actinomycetota > Actinomycetes > Streptomycetales > Streptomycetaceae > Yinghuangia. The sequence goes on along the minus strand of CP108400.1, from coordinate 10,413,362 downwards.
ATCCCGCCACGATCCGGGCCCGTCACGACCAGCTCCCATGGATCCCCCTCTGCGCCCGGCCTGCCTGAACGGCGGCCAGCCGCCGCACCCCTGCGGCTCGGCGCGGACGCCCCCCCGCCCGGCGTCCTGACCATGTGTCCCCCTTGGTTCGGCAGTGCCTTCCGCGCCCCCGCGCGGCCAGCAACGGCCCCGCTCACTGTTCAGTTCCCGCAGTCCCGGGCACCAGGGACCCCGACCCCCACCCACGGGGACCGGCCGAGGATCCCGGTGACACCAAACCTGCCTCGGCGGCGCTACCGCGCGCTTCCAGCGCCCGAACCCGTCGGAGGCAGTGGCCGCCGCGTCCGCGGACTGACGATCAAGAGCACATGGCCGGCAGGTTCGTCGGCTGCCAACGACACTGCCTCGGACTGCGTCATGGTGGCGGCTTTCACGCCGGTGAGCACGCGCTCGTACGTCCCGTCCGGGGACATGCGCAGGTCCATGGAGCAGCATCGCCGCCGGGCTTCGGGACGGACTCGAATTGCTCAGAAGAGGTGGCAACGCTTCGACTCCGGTTCCGGAGCACGCCGGAGTTCGCCCGGGTTGATGTTCACGGTTTCTCGAATCAGCCCACCCGAGGTGTCCCGACCAGGTGGCTGGTTGGGGTCGATCTGTTGTCTCGAATGGCGCTGCCCCTCGACACCGGAGATCAACTACGTTTGGTGTCCATGCGGTCGCATATGGTGACCGTCCCTCATGGCAAGAAGTGTTGGACGCCCGTGTCAGAAGAGGTTCAGCAGCGCGGCATCTGGCAGTCGACGTTCGTGGCACGCCCGGACACCGGCGCACCACACGGCCAGGCAACGACGATCTCCGTCGTGGACGCGGACGAGGACGCGCAGACCTTTGCGATGGGGTGGAACAAGCCCGCGCTGTACCGGGTGAACGACCTCGCGAACAGCCCCCGCACGGCGTGGCACGACGGGAAGCAGTACCTCGTGTACGACGTAGGCGGCTACACGGAGGACCTGCGCATCGCCTCGCGTGCGCCGGGCGGCGCGTGGTCGGAGAACCGCATCCCCGGCGCCCGCTCACGGCGCCCGGTCGTGCTGGTGTCCCACGGCGGCGAACTGCTGGTGTACTACCGCGAGGCGGGCGGCCACCACGGCGAGGGCAGCCGGTTGCGGCTGAAGGCTCTGGACGCCGCTGGCACGTGGGCGGACCGGGAGTTGACGGGCACCGACCCGGCCGACGGCCGCAAGGTGCCGGGCCAATTCGTCACCGCCACGGTGATGCCCGGCATCGTCTCCCACCAGGGCGCGGTCCACGCGGTGTGGTCGGAGGGTGCCCGGGGCCTGCGGTACGCGACCCTCACCCCGGACGGACAGGCGGGGGCGGCGTTCACGTTCCCGGCCACCAAGCCGCCGCAGTCGCGGCTGTCCCTGGTGACCTACCGCGACGCGCTGCACCTGATCTACGCGGAGGGCACGCTCCTGAAGCACTGGGTCAAGCCCGACGGCAAGGACTGGGCCGCCGCCCCGGACGGACCCAACACCGGCACCACGCAAGCAGGCGTCGCCTCGGTGGTCTACGACGGGAAGATCCACACCTTCTACAACGTCGACCACCTCCGGGACGTCGACACCAACGAGGCCATCGACGCCTACCTCGCCAAGCTGGTCGGCCCGGGCTTCTGGGTCGACCTCCACGGCGACGGCGTGCAGACCGTGGTGCGCGCGGCCGACATCCGCGCCGCCGACACCAAGACCGTGGACGTCATCAACTCCGCCTTGCTGGACGCACCGCGGCACGACGTGCACAACCAGCACCCGGAGGCTGCGTCCGCGTTGATCCACGCGCTGCTCGGTCGGCCGGTCGCGGATACCGTCCAGGTACCGGTCCGCTACATCGGCTACCAGGTCTACGACGGCACCTCCTGGTCCGCCGAGATCCAGACGCCGCTGTACTCGCGGACGCCGCCGACCGCGATCGTGGTCCGCGACGCCGAGCAGGACACCACCGGCCGCCTGGAACTGGTCTACGCCGGCGTCGACTTGTGGACGCCGCCCCCGCCGCCGCCCCCGGCCGAGGTCGGCCCCGAGGTGGTCGCCCGTCGGGCCACCCGCGGCGGGCTGTCCGCCAAGGGCGAGGGCGGCTGGTCCAGGCTGGACCACTACCTCGACGCGAAGGTGTTCCACAACAAGGAACGCAACGCGTTCCACGTGACCGCGACCTGGGGCGTCGAGGCGCACGCGCTGAACTCGCTCGGACAGGCCCGCCGCGACACCGGCCACATCTCCGGCCGGCTCAAGGTCGTCGGCAAGCACAACCGGCTCATCGCCGACCACCAGTTCACGATCTTCGTCGACAAAACCACCCAGGTCCAGGCCACCTGGGAGATCGAACCCGGCGACTACACCCTCACCATCGCCAACGCCCACAAGAACGGCGGCTACTGGTTTCCGGATCCGGACGGCAACCCGCACCGCTGGTCCGACGTGGAGACCGGCTACGAATCCCTCGGCTTCACCGTCGGCACCTAACGGCCGCACCGGAACAGGCCCGTGCCCCGTCCGGCCCAGTCGGACCGGGCACGGCCCCGCCGAATCCGCAGTGACAGCACCCGAAACGACGCTGGGGACCTGACGGGCCCCGACACGCCAATGGTCCCGCACCGAAGACCGTGCGGGGCCGGCGCCCTGTCACGTCAGCCGGCCACCAGGGGTCCTGGATCTCTTGGACACGGACTTCCCCTGTGGGCGGCCGTCAGCCCCCGGGCCGCGATCGGGCTGACGTCGTCAACGGCGGCACATCCGCGCGGACCAGCTACCGGTAATCGCTCTCAAGGCCGTCGGCGTCGGGGATGGCGAGGATCTCGTCCGGGCCGCCGCCAAGGGCAAGTTGAGCTCCCTAGTCCCCGATCTGACGCACCTCGCGCAGGGACGCCACGTCGTCGCCGAGGGAGTAGAACAAGACGCTGCGGAGGCTGGTGGCCTCCGATGGCCCGCCGGTCACGGCGGTGACCTCGTGGTTCGCGTCGCTGTCCGCATGCGCTGCCGCTCCGGTGGCCAGGGCGGCGACTGCGGCCAGGCAGACAGCAGCAATGCGCTTGATCACGATCATGCCCCCTCAACGCCGCACCGGTCTGCGAGGACACGGAACCGCCCCCGAACAGCCACGGACCGCGCGGTCGGCGGTACACGACGCAGGTGCGGCCGAGGTCAGCGGGGCGCGGGGCGCGTCGTGACGAGCGTCGCCCACGATCGTTGGCCGTGACATGAACAGCTCCCAGCGGATCGCGACCATCGCCGTCGGCCTCGCCTGCGCCGCCATGGCAGCGAGCGCGACGCCCGCAACCGCCGCGCCAACAGACTCGGAGACATCGAAGGCACTCGTCGCGACCGGCCCCGAAACCCGCCAGATCGTCCACTACTTCCAGCAGGCGACCACGCCGAACTTCCGGTGACGCTCTTGCGGCCCACGCCTGCGTGACCGCGTGTCTTGACTCGGGCTACCGCTAGGCGGGTTCTTCTGGGACCTGGGGGGGCGCCGAGCGCGGCGGCGATCTGGTGGGCACGCAGGTTGTTGGCCTCGTCGAACGGGGGGACGCTGACGCCGGGTTGGGCTTCGATACCGGCTTCGAGGAAGAACTCCCCGAGGCCGGCGGGGGTGAAGATGATGAGCTGCTTGACCGCGTGCAGGCCGGTGTTGCGGAAGTAGTGCACGGTTCCCGTGGGGATGTGGACGAAGTCTCCCGCCTTGACGTCGTAGGTGTGTCCTGCGGCCCGGATTTCCAGTTGCCCGTCGAGGACGTAGAAGGATTCGTCTTCACGAGTGTGGCTGTGCGGGGGCGGGCCGCCGCCGGGGGGACGGTGACTTCGAGCAACATCATGGCGCACGCGGTGCCCCAGGAGCAGGTCGCGGGCCGCGAACCGGTCGGCCCAGGTGCGCCGGGCGTCGAGCATCCAGTCCTGTTCGGCGGTGCTGTCGAGGTAGTGGCAGCCGGCGCGCAGGCAGGCGTCGACGACGGGGCGGCGAGCTGCATGAAGGGCCCGGCGGTGTTGCAGACGAGGGTGCGGCCTTCGAACAGAAGGGCGAGGTCGTCGGTGGTGTGCGGGACGTCGACTGACTGGCATGACGCGGATCTGGACTGAACTCCGTTGTGACAACACGCCGTTCCAGGTGGAGACTCCCGACTCCCGGTACACGTTCGAGGGCGGTGGATAAATAATCAGCTGAGAGCCGGTCTCTGCCGATCGGCTGTCGGCTGCGACAGTCCCGGCGGCGGTGCCGGGCCGGGCTCCGTTCACCGTTGTTTCCTCGTGGCGGCCATGCGCGTACCAGGATCTGCACCCGGGCGTGGTTGGGGCGGGCCGCCGGGGCTTGTCAGTGGACGGGGAGAGCGGCGGTCGATTGGCCGCGACGTATCCTGTGGCCGTGGCACTGTGCTTCGAGACGCGCCGGTCTGATTCGCCGTGGGTCGACGCGGTGTGGACCTGCACGAGCGAGCAGGTGACGGAGATGACGTCCGTCGCCGGGGTGCGCTGGGGCCTGGTGTTCTGGGAGCAGGACGGCCGGGCGTACGCGGGCATCAGCGGTCCCGAGACCCGGACCGGCACGGCGCCGGTGCCGGAGGGCGCGACCTTCACGGGCGTGGAGTTCGCCGTGGGCACGTCGTTGCGGGCCGTGTCCACGCCGACGCTGGTCGACGGGGGTGTCGAACTTCCCGACACCACGCGCCGAACGTTCCGGCTGGACGGCGCGCGCTGGCAGACGCCCGGCGCCGACGACGCCGAAGCCCTGGTCGTGCGTCTCGTCAGAGCCGGAGTCGTGGTGCGCGACCCACTCGTCGCCGAGGTGCTGTGGGGTCACCGCCCACCCGTCTCGGGGCGCACGGTCGAGCGCCGGTTCCGCGCCGCGACCGGGCTGACGCTGGGCACCGTCCGGCAGATCGAACGGGCCCGGGCGGCAGCGCAGTTGCTGGCAGGCGGTCACCCGGCCGCCGACGTCGTCGCCAAGCTCGACTACTTCGACGAGTCGCATCTGGCCCGGGCGCTGCGCTCCTTCGTCGGACGCACCGCCAAGCGGCTGCGCGAGGGCGTCGGCGGCGCGATCGCCCTCGACCTGGACCTCGATCTCGATCTCGACCTCGATCTCGACCTCGGCCTGGACCGGGATCAGCGTTTGACGTCGTAGACCAACTTCAGGATCCCGTTCGAGTAGCTCTGCGACTCCCGCAGCGTCAGCATCTGCTTGTCGCGGTCCGCCCGGTCGAACAGGCTCTTCCCACCACCGAGCAACACGGGGAAGACCAGCAGGTTGTACTGGTCGATCAGGCCCGCTTCCGCCAGCCGCCGGGCCAGTTCCGCGCTCCCGTGGATGAAGATCGCGCCGCCCTCGCCCTCCTTGAGCGCGGCGACGTCCTCGGTCGAGCGCAGGATGGTCGTCGACCCCCATCCGTCGACGAGGGCGTCGTCGGACAGCGTGGTCGACACCACGTACTTGGGCAGTTCCTTGTAGGCGGCGTGGTCCTCCGAGCCGGGCCAGACCGGCGCGAACGCCTCGTAGCTTCGGCGGCCGAACATCAGCGCCGTCGTGTCCGCGAGTTCCTCGCCCTTCAGCGACCAGGCTTCCGGGACGAACTCGAGGTCCTTGACCACCCAGCCGCCGCTGCGGTGTTCCTCCCCCGGCCCGCCGCCGGGCGAGTCCAGGACGCCGTCGAGCGACATGAAACCGGTGAAGACCAAGCTACGCATGGTGGTGTCTCCTCATGATCATTGCGAGCTGCCGAGTTCACGCTAGGTCGCAGCCGTGCGGCGGTATAGGACGGAAACGACAGCGGGTTCAGAGCGGTCCGCCCGCCCCCGAGGCCCTGTTCAGGGACACCCCCGGGTGAACGCGGACACGTTCACCTCTGCCGTCGCACGGGGAGGACCCGATCGATCGGGACCTTGATGTAATGCCTGGGCGGGTGCTGAGCGCGGGGAAGCGCACGGCTTGGCGGGTGGGCTGGGGGCCGGTGCGGAAGTGGTGGGATCGGAGCCGCATCACGCGCTGACGGGATCGGCGCGTTTGGACTGGGAGCTCGTACCGCTGGAGAGCGTCGGACCGCTGCGCTTCGGCATGCGCATCGCCGAGGTCGCGGCGGCGCTGCCGGGCATGATCGAGTTACGCAGGTTCCAGGCGGACCCGCACTTCGAAGAGATCGGCGGCGTGGAGTTCGGCACGCGGCATGCGGAACCCGCCGTGTACGCCTACCTCGTCGACGGCGGATTGTTCTGCATCGGCGTCGACGCCGTACGCGGCCCGCAAGTGAGGCTCTGGGGACGTGAATTGACCGGCTGCGTACCCGCCGATCTACAGCAGTTCCTCCACCAGGCGCACGACTGCGAGGTGCTCAAGGTTTCCTACGGACCGCGGGGAAACCCCGGATCCAACGGACTGGGCCTGGTGCTGCGAGTGCACGAGGCAGCCGGCCGCATGCGGACGCGACCGCGGTCTGCCGCGCGGTGAAGTGCCGGGTGTCAGTTGCCGAGCACGACGTCGAGCAGGCCAGGGAACCGGTTCTCAAGGTCGTCACGGCGGAGTCTGAGGTAGAGCTTGCGTCCGGAACGACGCTGGTGGATCACGCCGCTCTCGCGTAGAGCACGCCAGTGGTGGGTCATGCTCGACTTCGGCACGTCGGGCATGAACTCACCGCAGAACCTCTCCTCGCCGGAAGCCAGCGCCTGTGCGATCTCCAGGCGGACGGGATGCCCCAGGGCGGCGAGCACGTCGACCAGCTCGATGTCGTCGGCGGCGGGATGGTGCAGTACGGCCATGACGCCACTGTACGGGACTTTCGTACGGTCTCCGTTTCCCCTGGCTTGACGTGCATCGTTCGACTGTACGAGGATCTCGTACAAGCTAATCGTACGAACTATTCGTACGGTCGAACTTTGAGGAGTGGCGTGCACACGTCCCCACACACACCGCTGCATGACGCCGACCTGGCGCGTTCTCTCGACGGGGAGTTCTCCAGCCACCAGGCCGAGGTGAACGGCGTTCGCCTGCACTACGTCGAGGGCGGCAGCGGCTCCGCGTTGCTCCTGCTGGGCGGATGGCCCCAGACCTGGTGGCAGTGGAACAAGGTCATGCCCGCCCTGGCCCGCCGCCACCGGGTGATCGCCGTCGATCTGCGTGGCATGGGAGGCTCTTCCAAGCCCGCGAGCGGCTACGACAAGAAGACCATGGCGCGCGACATCCACGAACTCGTCCGCCACCTCGGCCTGACGACCGTCAGCATCGCCGGCCATGACATCGGCGCCATGGTCGCCTACGCCTTCGCGGCCAACCACCCCGAGGCGACCGAGAAGATCGCCCTGTTGGACGTCCCGCACCCCGACAAGACCTGGTCCACCTTCGGCCTGCTGCCCGAACCCGACCAGCACGTTGAGTCGGCGATCGAGGCCGGCGCCCGCTCCTACCTCTGGTGGTTCGCGTTCAACCAGGTCCGGGACCTGCCCGAGCAGTTGCTGGACGGCCGCAGCCGGCTGCTGACCGACTGGCTCTTCAATCGTCAGGCCCAGGAGCCCGGCAGCATCGACGAACGCTCCCGGCAGGTCTACGCCCACGCCTACTCCACTGCCGACGCCGTCCGCGCGGGCAACGGCTGGTACCAGACGTTCAACCGCGACATCGCCGACGAGGAGACCTACGGGCGCGTGGCCGCACCGATCCTCGCCCTCGGTGGTTCCGAGAGCAACTACGTCTACCTGCGCGAGCTGATGCCGTCAAAGGGTACGGACGTCCAGGTGATCGAGGTCGCCGACTGCGGCCACTACATCCCTGAGGAACAACCCCACGCTGTCGTCGAGGCCTTGGCAGCCTTCCTCGACTGACCTTGTCGGCGGGCGACTCTGCGGCTGCGCCGTGTGGGCCGCGGGCGGGCAGCGGGGGTCAACGGCCCCGGCTGCCCGCCTGCCGGGACGGTGTGTCAGACCACGGTGAGCCGGTCCACCACCAGCTCCAGCCTCGCCTCGGCGTACTCCGGCGGCAGCCGTCCCGCCCGGGTCAGGGTCGCCACCCCGTGCAGGGACGCCCAGAACGTCTCGGTGAACAGCCCCGGCTGGACGCCGTCCCCGGCGACCTCGCCGAGGCACTCCAGCAGCGCGGCGAAGGCGTCCTTGAGAGGTTCCGGGGTGTCCTCCTGCGCGAACGCAAGGCCGCCGTCGAGCTGGAAGATGGCGTCGTAGACCGCCGGGTTGTGTGCGGCGAAGTCGAGGTACGCACGGGCGAGGGCGGACACCCGGGCGCGCGGGCCGTCCGCGGCGGCGGTCGCGGCCCGCACGGCCGCGGCCAGCTCGGCGGCGCCCTGGAGGGCGACGGCGCCGATGATCTCCCGTTTGCCGCGGAAGTGGCTGTAGAGGACGGGCTGGCTGTACTCGATGCGCTCGGCGAGCCGGCGGGTGGTGACCGCGTCCCAGCCCTGCTGCTCGGCGAGTTCGCGGGCCGTCGCCACGATGAGGCGTTCGCGCTCCGCCCGTTCGCGCTGCTTGCGTTCCTGTACCGACATGACTCGATCCTAGCACCGCTAGACAATCGAGCGGCAGTAGTACTAGCGTTGCATCATCACCTAGCGACGCTAGCTTTCTGGAGGAGCCCCATCATGCTCAGCACACTCGAGGTCATCACCACCGTGATCGTCGGCGTGATGGTGGGGGTGGAGTTCGGGGTCGCCTTCGTCATGAACCCGATCCTCAACGCCCTCCCCGAGGACAGCCGTCAACTCGGCCACGCCCACGGGGGCCGGATGCTCGGCGCCGTGATGCCGGTCTGGTACATCGGCTCACTCGTCCTCGTCACGGTCTGGGCCGTCGCCGGACGGCACCACCCCGGCACCGGACTCGTCGTCACCTCCGGCGCGCTGCTGATCCTCAGCGTGGTCATGTCGCTCCTGCTGCTCGTCCCGATCAACAACCGGAACAAGACGTGGACCCCCGAGAACCGGCCCGCCGACTGGAAGCAGCAGGTGAAGCGCTGGGAGCGCCTCCACTACGTCCGCGTCGCCGTCATCATCGCCGCGTTCACCCTGCTTGTCGCCGCCCTCGTCTGAGCCCGCAGGTCGGCCTCGCGCCCGCGGCGCATGATCACCACTCCCTGCTCCCCGCTCCCCACTCCCCCGGGTGGCAGCGGACCACCTAAGTCCCCGCATCCGCGAGTGCGGTTGCCGCTCGATCCCGCAAACCGGAAAACGATCACCCCACCGCAAAGGAACAAAGCCATGAGTGCTGCCACTTTCCGCACCGCTGTTGTCCGCGTCCCGAACGGGCCCGATTCGATCGAGGTCATCGAGGTGCCGGTCGTCGAGCCCGGGCCGGGCCAGGTCCGCGTCGCGGTCGCCGCGGCGACGGTCAACCCCACCGACCTCGGCGTCGCAGCGGGCTTCTTCCACTCGATCGGACTGGTCAACCAGCCCGAACACACCGGCCTGGGCTGGGAGTTCACCGGCGTCGTGGACGCGACCGGGCCGGACGTCGACCTGGCCGTCGGCACCCGGGTGGCCGGCCTGGTGGTCGGCTTCGACCGCGACTACGGCACCTACGCCGAACAGATCGTCGTCGCAGCCGCCGACGTCGCCCCCGTCCCCGACGACCTGGACCTGATCGCCGCGGCCACGGTCCCCCTCAACGGCCTGGCCGCCGCCCAGATCGTCGACCTGCTCGGGTACGCCCCCGCCGGGGCCGGCCGGGTGCTGGTGACCGGCGCCGCCGGAGCGGTCGGCGCGAACGTCGCCGTCCTCGCCCAGGAACACGGCTGGCAGGTCACCGGCCTCGCCCGCCCCGGCGACGAGGAGTTCGTCCGCGGCCTCGGCGCCGACTTCACCACACACGCCGAACCCGGGTGGGACGCGGTCGTCGACGCCGCCCAGCTGAACGAAGCAGCCCTCACACTCGTCCGCGACGGCGGCGCCTACATCGGCGTGCGGCCCGGCCTCGCCCCGCCCACCGAACGCGGCATCGCCGTGACCACGCTGTTCACCACGTCCGACAGCGAGCGACTCGCCGAACTCCTCGTACGCGCCGCCGCCGGCGAACTCCCCACCCGCGTCCACGCCGTCGTCCCCCTGGACCAAGCCGCCGACGCCCACCGCGCCACCGCCAAGGGCGGCCTCCGCGGCCGCTACATCATCTGCCCGTGACCGGTCGGGCGCCGGGGGCCGACCGCTACTGCGCGGTCGGCCCCCGGCTCGGTAAGAGGCGATGCGATGCCCGCCGTCGAACCGTTCCGTTCTGTTCTGTTCTGTTCTGTCTTGCCGTACGACACCCCAGGAGATCCGCCATGACCATGAAGCGCCTCGCCACCGTCCTCGCCGTCCTCGGCGGCCTGTTCCTCGTCTACACCGGGGTCAGCTACTTGCTCGCGCCTCAGGCGACGGCCGAAGGGTTCGGGCTGCCGACCTGGCCGCAGGACCAGGGCGAGGGGTTCCTGGCGGTCAAGGGCATGCGGGACATCGGCTTCGGACTGGTGATACTCGCGGTGCTGCTGGCCGGGCAGCGCAGGGCGCTCGGAGTGGCGATGGCGGCAATGGCCGTCGTGCCGCTCGGCGACATGACGATCGTGCTGAGCGAAGAGGGCTCGGCGGCGACCGCGTTCGGCGTCCACGGGCTGGCCGCAGCCGTGGTCGCCGTGACCGCGGGACTGCTGCTCCGCGAGAAGCCGACAGCAGCCTGACGCCCCACAAAGCGGCCTGCCTCCGGCGCTGCAAGGCCTGCGAAGGACGCTAGTTCCTCTGGAGCGTGCCCGTCCCGGACGTCGACGTCACCGGGCGTCCCCCTGCGCAGGTCCACACGGCGCCCCTCGGGGAACGCCCCCCACAGATCACGCTCCGGAACGGTCAAGTCGTTGTATGAGAGCACCTGGGCAGCGTAGTGAGCCTGGTTCGGGCGCGCCTGGCCGCTGGAGACAACGCCGGGGTCGACGCCGTGCGGTGGCCTGCGCCCGCGTACGACGTCCGGCGGACCTCATCACCCCACGGTGCGCAGGCAGTTCGACCAGCGAGCACGTCCTGCGGCAGCACGCCCTGCGTCATCGTCAGGAACGTCACGGCGTCACAGTCGCAGTGAATCTCCCCGTGTGGCCTGTGGGCAGCGAAAGGTCGCTTCGAGCCGCTGTGTAGTAGCTCTCGCGGGCATGGCGTTGCCTGCTGAGCAAGGTCGACCAGGCGGCCGGGTCGCGCGTTCGGGCGTCCACGAAGCGCTCCATCTCTGCGACAGCACTGGCCCATGCGTGTGCGGCCTCCACCATGTCGGGCGCTGCCACGAGCAGCAGGGTCTCCCATGCCTGATCACGTGCCTCCGAGGCCGCGCCCAGTCGTGAGGCCGCCTCGGTCGGTGTCAGCGGGTGCGGATGGGGGTCGTTGCCCAAGTGGGCTGCCGCCCGGAACAGCACGCTGATCATTTCCTTGACTGCGCCGGAGTACGCCGCATAAGCGGCAAGGCGCCGCTCCTCCCACCTGGTCGCCTGCTCGCGGCGGAAGCGAGCTCGATCGCCGGAGGCAGTTGCCAGGTAGGAGCCGGCGGCGCCGACGACCACACCGATCAGCGCAGGGAGTTGCTGAACGAAGGACGACATCGCGGCACTGTACAAGCAAAGCCACACTGAACTGGTGATCTAGTGTCCTGCGCCGGGAATTCGTTGAAGATATGAGGCGAGGCGTTCGAGGATCTCGTCGGCGGTCTTGGTCCAGGCGAACGGGCGGGGGTTTTCGTTCCAGGTGGTGATCCAGTCGCGTATGTCCTTCTCCAGGGCCTGTACGGACTTGTGGACGCCGCGCCGGAGTTGCTTGTCGGTGAGCAGGCCGAACCATCGCTCGACCTGGTTGAGCCAGGAGGAGTAGGTGGGCGTGAAGTGCATGTGGAACCGCGGGTGCGCGTCGAGCCACTTCGTGACGGTCGGCGACTTGTGGGTGGTGTAGTTGTCGCAGATCAGATGGACGTCGAGGTCCGCGGGGACCTCTTTGTCGAGTTTGGCGAGGAACTTCTTGAACTCGGTTGCCCGGTGGCGGCGGTGGATCGAGCCGATGACCTCGCCGGTGGCCACGTCGAGGGCGGCGAACAGGGTCGTGACGCCGTGGCGGAGGTAGTCGTGGGTGCGGCGTTCGGGCAGCCCGGGCATCATCGGCAGCACCGGCGCGGACCGGTCCAGTGCCTGGATCTGGGACTTCTCGTCCACGCACAGCACCAGCGCCTTCTCCGGCGGGTCCAGGTACAGGCCGACCACGTCGCGGACCTTGTCGACGAACTGCGGGTCGTTCGACAGCTTGAACGTGTCGACCTGGTGCGGCTTGAGGCCGAACGCCCGCCAGATCCGCCCGACAGTGGACTTCGACAGGCCGCTCTCGTCGGCCATCGACGCCCGCGACCAGTGCGTCGCACCGGACGGGGTCCGCTCCAAGGTGGCGACCACGACGTGTTCGACCTGCTCGTCGGTGACTGTGCGCGGCGCCCCCGGGCGCGGTTCGTCCACCAGGCCCTCCAGCCGGCGCTCCAGGAACCGGCGTCGCCACTTGCCCACCGTCTGCGGCCAGATCCCCAGATCCGCGGCCACCTGCTGATTCGACTTCCCGTCCGCGCAGCCCAGCACGATCCGGCAGCGCTGGGCCAGCGCCTGCGACGACTTCGCCCGCCGCGCCCAGCGCAGCAGCGTCTCGCGCTCCTCGTCCGTCAACGTCAACTCGGCCTTCGGCCGCCCGGTCCTCGCCACACGACCAGCCTACTTAATCAACGAACTTCAGACGCAGGACACTAGTTCTGAGTTGTGCGGTCCTATGGGGGTATGGCGGGGAGGCCGCACGACGCGCTCGTGTTGACGCAGGCCGAGCGGGAGGCGTCGCCGTCCATTGCCGCGCCGCCGCGAAAAAGCCGGATGCAACGGGCGGACGTCCGATGAGGGGCGGTTCGGCGTTACGCCCCCGCTTGCGCCCTCGTAGGGTCGCGGCGCGGCGTTGGCCGGAGGTCATGCCGGCTTCCGAACCCGTGTGCACGGGTTCGGAAGTTGCGTGCACAGGCGATGTATTCGTTGAATCCGCGTCTCTGGTGCGCGCGGCTATGCGATGACGATCTGGGAGATCACGACGTCCTGCCGGGGGCGGTCCATCTTTCCGGTCGGGGTTGTGGCGATCGAATCGACGACCTTCTGGCTCGCGGCATCGGCGACCTCGCCGAAGATGGTGTGCTTGCCGTTCAGGTGCGGGTTCGGGCCGAGGGTGATGAAGAACTGCGACCCGTTCGTGCCCCGGCCCTTCTTCTTGCCGGCGTTGGCCATGGCCAGCAGGTACGGCTTGTTGAACTGCAGGTCGGGGTGGACCTCGTCGTCGAATTGGTACCCCGGGCCACCGGTGCCGGTGCCGGTCGGGTCGCCACCCTGGATCATGAAGCCGCTGATCACCCGGTGGAAGATCACGCCGTTGTACAGCGGCCCTTCGCCGCGCCGGCCGGTCCGCGGGTCGACCCACTCGCGCGAGCCGTCGGCGAGGCCGGCGAAGCTCTGAACCGTCTTCGGTGCGTGGTTCGCGAACAACTTGATCCGGATGTCCCCGTGGTTGGTCTTGATCGTGGCGAACAGTTCCCCGGCCACGGGCCTGTAGATCGCAGGCGAGCGCGGAATCGTGGCCGGCATCGGTGCGGGTGCGGGTGCGGGTGCGGGTGCGGGTACGGGTACGGGCTCGCGGTCGCGGTCGAGTCGGCGCAGCGACTGGGAGAGATCGGCGGCGTTCGGATACCGCTGGGTCGGGTCCTTGTCCAGCAGCCTCAGTACGAGGTCGTCCCACGCGGAGGGGACGCCGGTGACGACGGCGCTCGGGGCGGGTGGCTGCTGGGTGAGGTGGGCGGTGATGTAGCCCACGGTGTCGGGAGCTTGGAACGGCAGTCGGCCGGTGATCAGTTCGAAGAGCAGGCAGCCGAGCGCGTACAGGTCGCTGCGCGGTTCGGGGTATCCGCGTGCCTGTTCGGGCGCCATGTACGGGGGCGTGCCCACGATGAAGCCGGTCTGGGTCAGGCGATCCCCGGTGGCGTAGGGGTCGGCCGCCCGCGCGATGCCGAAGTCGAGGACTTTCACGGTGCCGGTCGGCGTGACGAGGATGTTGGAGGGCTTGATGTCCCGGTGCATGATTCCGGCGTGGTGCGCGTCGGCAAGTGCGTCGCTTATCTGGGCACCCCAGCGGGCCGCGTCCGGCAAGCTGACGCCGCCTCGTTTCAGCATCCCGTCCAGGCCCTCACCACGGACCAGCTCCATCACCAGGAACGGGGTTCTGGCGCCGTCGTCAGCGGTCTCGCCGAGGTCGTGGATGGTCACGATGTTGGGGTGCTGCAGTCGGGCGGTGATTCTTGCCTCGCGCAAGAACCTGGCGCGTGCCTCGCCGCCGTGGCTTCCACCGCCGGCGAGCATCGAGATCACCTTGACCGCGACGTGCCGGCCCAGCGTCTCGTCCTTCGCCTCCCACACCTGGCCCATTCCGCCTTGGCCGAGCTGTCGCACCAACCGGTAACGGCCCCCGAGCAGCTGGTCTCGCACCGCTACGCCTCCCCGTTTCGAAACAATTGCTGCGCCGCGCTGGTGGTCCTGCGCGATGGACATCATGACGCGACCGCGAGGAGACACGCCCGTTGCCCGGAAAGCCGTTGACCGGCAGGAGTGTTCCGCCAAGACGGCCACCTTGATCGGGGTCAGCCTTCCATGCCCGTGCGTCCCCTGCCTCGTCACAGGAACCAACGACATTGCGCGCCTTCGGAGAGCGCGGCTGCGGAGGCTGGACGCGTTTGCCCTCGTCGGGGCGAGAGCCGGCGGTGTTACTGGTGCCAGAGCACCGCCAGTGCCTTGGCCAGGGTGACGGTCGCGCCGAACACGATTGCCGCGGTGGCGTAGCCGGTCGCCGCGGTGGCGGCGACGCCCGTTCCGAACCAGGCGAGTTCGAACCCGACGCGTGCTGGCCCGTGCATCTTGTACGCCGCTGTCGGCGCACCGAACAGTGCCCACAGCGCGACCATCACAGCCGGGCCGCCGACTCCCAGCAGCACCTTCCACACCGGCTCCGGCCGCGCGGCGAACCCCCACCGGCCCACGGCGCCCAGCACCGCGAGTTCCGCCAGGAAGACGACGACGAGGTTGAGCTCCTTCACATCGATCCCTCCGCACATCCATAACTTCAGCATCTGAATCATTCAGTCTCTGAATGATTTTCTCATGTTATGGTTCCGGGCATGAAGGACGTCAAGGGGGCACCGCTCGCGGACACAGCCGCCTTCCGGCTCGGCACACTCGGCGCGTTCGCCGCCGACAGGTTCACTGCACGTATCGCGGCGCACGGCGTCAAGCCCAAGCACGTCGCGCTGCTCGCCGCGCTCGCTGCCGGTGGCGCCGAGTCCCAGCAGGACCTCGCCGCAGCACTGCGGGTGGCTCCGAGCCTGGTCGTCGGCCTCGCCGACCATCTCGAGCAATTGGGCGCCGTACGCCGCGAACGCGACCCGGCCGACCGCCGCCGCCAGATCCTGTCCCTCACCGAAGCCGGCCACGCGCTGCTCGCCCAGTGCACCGCCGCCGCCCACGCCGTCGACGCCGAACTCCTGGACGGGCTGTCCGGCAAAGCCAAGGAAGCGCTGCACGCCACCCTCACCGATATCGCCGACCGGCACGGCCTATCGATCTGACCCACAGCAAGCAGGCTTCAGGAGCGTTCTGGCGCAGTCCTGTCAGCCGGAAGCGTGCATAGCGGCGCGCAACATGCTCACGGACTTCATGACATCGGCTGGGCGTAGATGAGTTACGCGTACGGATCAGCCGAGGAGGTGTCGGCCCTTCTACGGCCATCCGGCTCGGTTGACGGTCGGCGACCTCGGCGCCGGCGAGCGGCGTCTCTTCGATTTCGCCGATGGGCTGGGGAAGTTCGAGGAACTCGTCGCAGCGGGGCCGCCGCTCGCCTGTCAGGCCGGGTAGCGGGGTTACTGGTGTGTGGCCGCGTGATACTGGCGGATGAGCCATTTCTGGGCCACCTGTTCGGCCACGATGGACAGGCGCACCCGGTGGACGTCGCGGCCGGGCGCGGTGAACGCCACATCCGCGAATCCATGGACGATCCCGTCGCCGAGCGGAACGGCGGCGATCACCTCGGCCCGGGCCGTCGCGTCGGGTGGCACGTTGCTGTAGTACTCGATGATTTCCTGCGGTTCGCGGCCTAGCTGTGGGCTGATGCCTTGGAAGAGTGCGTCCTCGCTGAACAAGGCGGCAACGTCGGCCGGGCGGTGACTGTTGAAGGCCTGCTGCCAGTCATCGAGCAGCGCGGTGAGGACGCCGGTGGCCCCGACGCAGCTCGCCATCAAGAGCGGCCCGGGTGGAGAACCTCGTGGTCCCACCGGTCGCGTGGCTGCACGTGCAGCCTCCAGTAGTGCTCGGCGATGTCGTCGGGATCGAAGTCGGTACCGGGAGCAACCGGACCGTCGACGGTAACGCTCGCCACATGCACGCCGGTGTGGGCGTATTGCTCGTCGAGCAGCGTGACCAGCGTTCGGACGCCCGCCTTGCCCAGGGACAGGCTCACGTACTGCGGCTTCGGCAGCGGCATCCCGCCGGACGGAGCGATCGCGTCGGCCGCGCCGCGCAGTGTCGCGTCCCGCCGGGCGATCAGCGCGATGGGCAGCCCCTCCCGAGCGAAACGACGGGCCACCGCCTGACCGATTCCCGGACCCGCACCTATGACCAGCGCTCCTGTCATCGACAGTTCCTCCGCTTCATGATCGGCAATACTGGGCCGACACTAAGGCGTCACATCGATGTGAAGGTCAAGGGGACGAAGGACGATGCGAATCGGCGACCTTGCCCACGAATCCGGGGTAAGCAGGCGGCTGTTGCGCTACTACGAGGAGCAGGGGCTACTCCGGCCGGCGCGACGGGAGAACGGCTACCGCGAGTACTCCGACGCGGACGTCACCACGGTGCGGCACATCCGCACCATGCTCGACGCCGGGTTTTCCACCGTGGTCATCGCGCGACTCGTGCACTGCGTGCGTGACAGCGAGGAACTGCAGGCGCCGGCCGACTGTCAGACGTTCAGCCAGGAGGTGCAGCGCGAACGTACGAAGATCACCATGGCCATCGCGCAACTCCAGGGTTCCCGGCGCTTGCTGGACGCCATGTCCGGCGCCGCGCCGCAGGAAGCGGACGACGCGTAGCCCTGGGTCTGCACCAAGGGGCGGCCATTCGGCGGTTGCAGTTGCGGGTGCGGGTGCGGGTGCGGGTGCGGGTGCGCGCGGACTCGGGGGCCGACAACGCGTCTACGTGATGGCCGCGTTGGGCCCTGACCACCGTACGCCGACCCACGCTGACCCGACGTGGAGACGCGCCGGTGGCTGCGTCGTGACGCGAGGCACGGGCAACGCGAGGTCGGCCGGCAAGGAGCGGTCGGAGCGGCGTCCCCGGGTGCCCCCCGGCGCCGCCGAGGCTGGCGGCGGGGGGCACCCGGGGATGTGTCAGACGATGCGGGTGAGCAGCTCGGCAAAGACCTGCGGTCGGCTGAAGTAGCCGACGTGCGAGGCTTCCAGGGTGTGCACCTCGAAGGGATTGTGCGGGGTCAGCTCGTCCGCTTTGCGGATCATGTAGTCCTGCACGGCCGGGGTGTTGCTGCGGTCCTGGGACAGGCGGACGTAGGTGTGCGGGACGCGTCCCCACCCGTCAGCCCGCACCAGCGCGCCCGGCTCCAGCACCCCGTAGTTCTCGTCGGAGTCCAGGGAGTCCAGCAGCAGCCGGAACTGGTGGTCCGTGGAGTCGGCCATGACAGCCTCCTTCAACTGCGCGAACAGTGCCGGATCGGCATGCGCACTACGCCAGTTGAGCCGGGCCACACCGGGATCGGGCACGTCCGGCACGGCGATCCGTGCCGCCGCGGCGTCCAGCAGGTTCTCGTCGGCCACGTCCCACACCTCGGTGAGCATCGCCGGGTCGCTGAGGCAGAGCGCGGACAAGTAAACGACGCGGTCGAGCAGTTCCGGTGCGCCGTTGGCGACGGCACTGATGGTCAGGCCGCCGAGGCTGTTGCCGACCAGGACGACCGGGCCCGAATCGGCGAGCCGCCGCAGCGTGTCCACCACGTGCGCCACGTTGTCCTGCAGCGTGACGCCGCGCATCGGCGAGGGGGCGGCGGCCAGGGCCGTGAGGTCCTGGGGCTGGCGGTAGTAGGCGGCCGGGCTGCCGGCACGGTCGCCGTGGCCGGGCAGGTCAACCGCGTGGGAGCGGAACCCGAGCAGTGCCAGTTCGTTCTGCAACGGGCCCCAGGCTCGCGCATTGCTGGAACCGCCGTGAACGAACACAAAAGTGGGGCGCGAGATTGCGCGCATGGTGAAGATCCTCGTCATCCTGAGGCGAACGGTGGACGCACGACCAGGTGACGGCTACCGCCGGCACCACGGTCAGCGAGTCGACCGGGTACGCAGCGCCTGCCAGTTGTGAATGACGGAACTCATGATGATCACTGTAGCCCACGGCGCCGGCCGCCGTGCTGCCGCACCACGCCCTGGCTCGCCCGTACCGTCCCGCAGGCATCCGACGAAGGGAATCGGCGGCCACAGCGGTCATGTTGCACCAACACCACATCGCCGTTGACCGAATCCGCGTAACTGGACAACGAGAACGGACGGTCCGGCCGACAGCACCGCGAATGGCGCCGCGGCGCCGCTGCGTGGATCGGCGAGCGTCCGATGAAGTTCGCGGAAACCGCTGTCGGCGGGGCCGCGCCCGCCCCACCGTGGGGGGACGGACGCTTTCGCGCACCGCAACCGCCTTCGGTGGCTGAGGCGAACGGCGAGCCCGCTGGTCGCGCGCTGGTCGCGACAGACCTGAGCGCCGTATGCCACAGCGTGCTGGGGTGGCGGCCCGGTTGTCACATTCGGGAGCGCTGTCCGGTTCTGCACGGGTGAACCTGACAGCCACGCGGGACCCGCGAATCGCCGGGACCGCCCCCGATGGAGGTCGCGCAACCCATGACGAATCCGAACCCGAACCCGATCGCGGTTACGGGAGGTGCCCGCCGACTCGGCGGTGCGCTGATGCCCCGCCTGGTGTCCGCCGGGCATCCCCTCCCCGTGCCGAGCCGCCGCCTGCGGCCGACGGCCGCCCGCCTGGTCGCGGGAGCGCGTGGATGAGCGCGTACGGCTGGCTCCGCTCGGGCCTGGCGTTCCTGGCGGCGGCGCAGGTCGCCGTCGGGTGCTGGGCGCTATTGGCTCCGCGTTCGTTCTTCGACATCTCCTGGGTGGGCATGGGGATGCACTACAACGCCCATTTGATGATGGACTACGGTGCCATGAGCCTGGCCACTTCCGTGGTCCTCGGCGTCGCCGCGGTCACCATGGGGCAGCTCATGATCCGCACGGCTCTCGCGGTCTATCTGGTCTTCGCCGTACCGCACTTGGTGATCCACATTCGGCTGCTGCACCACCTCGCGCCCGACCAGCGCGTCCCGCTGCTGACCGCCTTGACCGCGGCTGCGGTGATCCCGCTGATCCTGCTCGGACTCACCTTCCGGTCCCGGAAGGAAGGTTGACGCGGCAGTGCGCTGACGCGGTACCGCAGAGGTGAAGGAGCGCCGTGCACCTTCCAACACGTCACCCGTGGCCGGCCGACCGGTCTTCGGCGTCGGCCGCTTGCAGTGCTCCGCATGGGGCTCAGCCGGTGGTGGCGACGTTGGTGTTGTGGACCGCGTGCACCCACCAACCGCCGTCCCGCTTGACCAGGACCCAGGTGCCCGCGTTGGCGAAGTCGCCTGCCGCCGTGGACGCGTACTGGCGCACGAACACCACTGCGGTGTCGGGTGCCGGGAACGTCACGCGTTCGAGGGCGATGCGCGTACGGAAACCCTCGACCGGGTTCGCGAGTTGGCGGCGGTGGTGGGCGTTGACGGCTTCCCACCCGTCGAACCGCTGCCCGGCCGGCGTCGTGAAGGACGCGTTGGCGGTGAACCGCGCACCGACCCTGTCGGCGTCGAACTCGCCGACCCCCGCCTGGATTTCCCCGAAGATCTCCTCGATTGCTTGCAGGTCCTCACCGGACGCGGCCTGTTCGGACATCACCGGACGACTCATTCGCGCGCTCCCTTGCTACGTAGTGCCTCGACCATGATCATCGCGCCGATGCCTACCGCGACGCCACCGCACTTGGGCGTACGCGCCCGAGGCGCCCTTGTTCCCGGCCCGCGCGGGGGGCGGGGTCCTGTTCGACCAAGACCGGGCGCGAAGCACCGCTTCCGGCTCACAGCAACCAGCCAGCACTCGGTCCTGCCTCTCGATTGCAGCCTGGTGTGGTCGTCGGCTAGGCCGATTTCGCGGAGCGGGTCGCCGTATCCGATCTCGTCCTGCGCCTGGCGGAGGAGGTGATCGATGGTCTGCGGGAGCGCGGTGTGGACGTACGGGTCCCGGGCCGCATCTGGGGCCGTCAGCCGGCGACCCTGCCGAGCAGGTGATTGGCAGGAGTTCGGCTTCTCGGCGAACCCGTGCACGAGGTCGACGAGATTCTGGACGTCGGCCTGGTCATCACCCTCGACAGCGCCCGTCTGGTGACCCCACTGCACAGCGATGGCCACGAGGTCGTCGAGTTCGGCGACCACGTCGTCAGCTGAACGCTGACATGACCGATCATGACGTTCGCCTCCTCGACGACGGCGTCTGATCAAGCGGCCCCGGGGCTTCGCCTTCGCGTGCGCGGACGCCCGGACGGCTCTGCGGCGGGTCGGGCGCCAGGGCATCAGCTTGATCCCGCCCCACACCCGTCAGCGACGCGCGTGTCGAACTCCGCCACCCGCAGCGGCTGCTCCTGCGTGGGCAGCGCGCCTACCTGCGGCCTCGGCGGCGTGGATGCGGTCAATGTTGGCGAGTTGCTGGTTGCGGGGGCTGGTGTGGTTGACCCGCTCCGGGCCCTCGGTGCCGAGCATGTCCTCGAAGGTGCGGTGGCGGGCGACGCGCGGTGACGAGCCGTAAAGTGGTCACGGACTTCGGGGCCAGGTGGTCGATGTGCCCGCGTGACGTGATCGCCTGCGGTCGGCAGGCTGAGAGCACTGGCAGGAGGATTCGTGTCCGAGCACGAAGAGGCTGTCTTGTGCTGCTATCCGGCGTCCTTCTCACCTTTGCCGATTCCGATCGAGGACCTCGAACTGCCTGTCCGGGCCTATGCGTTCCTCAAAAGATCCGGTGTCCATTCCGTCGGTGATCTCGTGGACCGCCACGGCACCGGCCGGCCTGGCGTCCCCCATCTCACGGCGCAGGACGTCGAAGCGCTGCGGAACAAGTTGGCTGCCGTGGGCATTCGCCCGGACGAACTGGAGTGTGCCGACCCGGACGTCGAGGGCGGGCAGTAGGCGTAGGCCGACTTTGACGCGGCGCCGAGCAACAAGCGGCTCGCGGTCGGGCTGCGCGTCCCGAACTGCCGCTACTCGGTGGAGTGGGGAGTGGTGACGACATGGAGATGTGAGCCGGTCAGCTGCCGTCGACCAAGTCGCCCCAGAAGTCCACGCGGGCGGCCTCTGCCGGGCTTGGAGAGCGGCCGTCGTACGCGGTGGCCCCGAACTCCCGTCGCAGGTAGTCGGCCAGGGACGTGCCGCGCACCTCGACGGCGGTACGCCGCAAGGCCAGCACGGGCAGGTCCCACGCGTCCGCGATGCCCGGCAGGTAGCAGTTGCCGTGCACCGGCACCAGGCGCGGAGCCTTGGCGAGGTGCCAGCGGGCCGACTTGAGCGCGTGCTTACGCTGCGCGGGCCTGGCACCCCACGCAGGGGGCCAGAAGTCGGCGTTCTCGACGTCGAACATCACACCTTCGGCGGGCAAGCCGAGCTGACGGCGCAACGGGGCCGGACCACCGTCCCGCCAGTCCGGCCATCCCGGGCCCAGCGGCAGCGCGGCTCCCAGCAGCAGGCGGTGCTCGGGCGCGAAAGCGAAATCGTACGCTTCCTCGACACCCCGGAGCTCGGCCGCGCCGAGGCCGGGGCCATACGCCACAGCCGCCGCGTCGAGCAGGCGTCGCAGGCTGTCGGCCGTGGATCGGCCGGAGTCGTCGGGCGGGGGAGGAACGGGGCCGGTCACACAGGGAGCGTAGCCCCCAGGCGCGGCCCGAGCGGACCGCTACGCCGGGCCGATCCGCGAGTTGGTCGGACCCGAGCCGGGTGCGGCGCGACAGCGGGCCACGACGAGCGCCGACACGTCGTCCTGACGGCGCCCAAGTGGGCGACGACCGCGTCGACGTGGTGCATACGACCGGGACGTCGCCCCCCCGGAACGAGTCGGCAGTGAAGCAAACAGCTCTTCACATTGACCGCTTTTGATCAGGCGCGACCCCGCTTCCGTCCCGCCGGTCGTGCTTACCGTTGAGGGTGCTTGTTCGAACCCGTCCTGCTTGCGCCGACCGTCCTCGCCGTCCGCGGCCGCGTCCAACGCTGACTACCGGGTGCGAACTCCCCCACGGATTTGAGCAGGTCGTCCCGCCGCGGCTCCACGCCGTCGATGTGCGTCGGCCGAGTCGGGACTTGTCGACCTCGGAAAGGGTGAGGCGGCGGCCGTCGAAGTCCTCGGCCAGTCGGCTGCATGTCATGTCGGCTTCCTCTGGAGTGATCGGTACGTGGCCCGCACCAGACAATCGCAGTGACCCACTCCCCCCGCCTGCCGTGTTCGGGCACGCTCGATCTGACAGCTGATCCGAACGGCCGCTGCGGCCGTGGAGGCGAGGGGGCGCAGATGCGCGAGGCGGGATGGCGCAGCGAGGAGTTCGACGCCGCGCACGAAGGGCGTGTCGCCGCAGTGCTGGACGACGGAACCGAACCGCGGCCGGTCATCTTCGACACCGGCAGCGGCTCACATGTGCACAGGAGTTCGGACTGGCGGCTGTACGACGGCTCGTGGGCGTTCCTTCGGGCGCCGCGGGCGGTCGCGCTGCGCGCGGTGTGCGCCTGCGGATGGACCGGTGAGCCCCATCCCGTGGAACGGGCACTCTCCCTCGATGCCGCCCCGTCCACAGACGACGGCCCAGGGCGCCCGTGGGAAGCGCTGCCGGACCCGGAGGTGTGCCACGCCGACTGGACCGCGCACATCGGCGACGTCGAACGCGCCGCGCTCCCGCTGCCCGACGCCGTCGCCCACCAGATCGACCAGCTCACCCAGGCCCTGCACGCTCTCGCCGACGACGCGCCTTTGGCGGCCTTGCGGGCCGTCAACCGCCTCGAGCGCATCCTGGCCGACGTCGGCGAACTCGCGGCAGCCGCCGCTCGACAAGACCACGAGATCGACGTGATCGCACGCGGCCTCGGGCTGCCGGAAGAAGACGCCCGGACACGGCTGGCCCACCACGCAGGCTGGTAGGCGCCGCGGGCGGTCGCGGCGGCTGACCGCGGCCGTCGACATGCCGGTCGACGGGCCAGGGGTCTGCGACCTGCGCAATCGACCGAAGCGCCCATCTGTGGGCCAAGGCATCGCCCCGGCCCACAGATGCTGTCGATGCGACTATCGGGGCGCGACACGCACGGCGCGCAGCGGCCCGTCGAAGTCCATTTGCGGCAGCTCCAGTTGGAACTCGTCTTCGGCCATGCGCAGCATCAGCCGTCTGACGTCGACCCAAGTTTCACTGAAGGCCAGGGCTGACAGTCCCTCTGGCGTCAGCAGCCCCACCCTCTGGAGTGCCGGTACCCATCTGTCTGGGTCATCGCCGCTGCGATGTTGTGCATTGCCGGGCTCGAACCCCGATACGCAGGCGCCGTCGCGAAGGTGGATGAAGATCCGGTCGGCGTTCCCGTTGCCCGACAAGACGATCACGTCGACGCCATCCGCAGACAAGGCACGTTCCTGCAATGACGTCAGCGTCGTGTAGCCGGGCGCCACCGCGAACGCCCACCCGGCAACACCACCCACTCGAATGACGTGGTCGTTGCCATCGTCGAACACTTCCCCGGCGGTCATCGTTTCGCCGGATCGGGGTCGGCACCCACGCGGCGTATGAACTCGATCTCGCTGATACCGCGCGCAAAAGCGAGGTAGAAACCGACGTCCCTCACATGCGGCACATCGGATATCCGCTGATTTCCGCTCAATCCCACTGCCTCTCTCGGAGTAAGGCGTCATCCGGCACCTTGCCTACAAGCCCGTCGAGGCCGTGACCCGAGGGGACCCTCCTCAGCCCACAGGCACTCCCACGCTCGAGGCAAGCGCGAACGGCCCTGCCAGCCGCGACTAACAGTGCCAAGCGAAGAGACGTACCCGCACCGGGCCGAGGATCCGTGTGCTCTTGATGGATCGACGACGCCCCGGCTCCGGCACCTGCGGGAGACACCGCCGGCCCCGGCAATCCCAGGGCGCGAGCCCGCGGGCGAGCTGCCTCGTAGGCCGGGGGCGGCCGAGGTCCCCGCGAAGCACGTACGCGATCAGCACGCACCGTCGGAGGAAGACACGGCCGACGGGACCACCGCTCGGTCGCGGCTGCCGCCACGCTCGTCACGCCGAGGAACCGCTGCGGGCCCGGTGGGCTGCCCACGCCGATCAGCGATTCGACGCCCAGCCCCACCTTCGGACTGACCCCGCCGAAGGTCAGCCGGTGCGCGGTGGACGCCAGCCCGACCTCGCGGACGACACTCCCCTGACACCGGCGGCGCTCGGACGCCGACAGGTCGTCAGAGGCTGCTGCCGGCTGGTCGCGCGTCGCAGATCAGTGGCAACGACCAGGCTCGGTAGCCGGGCGGTCGGTGCCGCCCAGGTCATCGGAGCGACCTGCGTCGACGCGCGGCCACTGCGCCGTGGGACGTCCACCCGTCCCCTCCCACAGCGACGGCCACTCCGGAGCCCCGCCCAGGGTCCTCGTGGCCTGCCCGAGTCGCGTCCAGCCTGCCGGTGAGTCCTCCCATGCCTCCTGACGCCCCAACACCGTGAGATCCATGAGCGCGTAGCTGTAGTCCACCACCTCGGCCCCGCGACGCTTGGTCCAGTACGTCTCGAACACTCGGTCACCGTCGCGCAGATAGCACACCAGGTGGAACAAGCCGAGCTCTCGGCCGACGAGAAGCGACTCGAGCGAGGGCTGGGCGGAGTACCACGGCATCCCCCAGTCCATGAAGGCGCGGTAGCGCAGGCTCTCCTCGTACGAGGCCTGCGCGTCCGCAAAGCCGTACGCCGTGTTCCGCCCCTGAGAGAACACGGCGAAGGTGATGTCGCGGGAGTGCAGATAGGCCAGCTCGCCCACGTGGCTCATCACCCAGGTACAGCCCTCGCACTGCTCGGCGGCCGGCCGACCCGGCCACCACATGAAGTAGTAGGCGATCAACTGGCGTCGCCCTTCGAACGCGTCCAGGAGCGTCGTGGGGCCGTCCGGGCCCAGCAGCGGGCTGTCCGCGGGCACCTCGACCATCGGGAGCCTGCGTCGCGCGGCCGCGATCGCGTCGCCTTCGCGGGTGTGGGCCTTCTCCCGCGCCCGCAGCCCCTCCAACTGCTGCTCGAAGGCCGCGCGGTCGACGACCGGCGGTTGCGCCGTACTCGGGTTCTCGGACATCTGCGGCTCCTGGGAACGCTTCACTGCGACAACGGGTCAGCAACGTTGTTGCCGTTCCAGATCGCGGTCATGCGCAACGCGACCCGGCTCCACCGTCCCCGGACAGGCCGAGGACAGCGCCTCGGTGACGCTGTCGGGGATCTTGAGTGCCGGGTTTCAGCCGACAGCTCCCCAAGGCCGCCATGCAGGGCCGACGCATAGCGGGTGGCGCGAAGGTGGTCGCCGAGCAGGGGCCCGCGCTCAGTCGCCTGACCAGCCCCAGATGAGGAGTTCGTCCGGCCGGCCGTCCTTGTAGAGCACCATGCAGCGGCCGTTCCACTTGGTGAGGCTGGGATCGGCGTCGAAGAGCTTCATCATGTCGAACGCGTCGACGTCCGCACTCGTGGGCTCGGCGGTGCCGACTACCTCGGCCACCTTGGCCTTCGACCATTGGCGCAGCACGCCGTAGTCCCCGAACCGCGCGTCGGGCGCCACGTCCTCGGTCAGGAACGTCCCGACGTCGAGGATCGAATGGGTGCCGTTGGTGCCGAGGTACTCGCCGTACACCTCGGTCGTGAACAGTTCGTCGAGCGACGCGGGCACTGGGCATTCCCAGTCCGCGAGCTCGGTGAAGTCGTACGCGGCGAATTCCTGCTCACGGAGCAGCCTCAGCGACGTCGCGGGGTCGTCGACGTAGGGGGTGGTGTAGCTCCAGTCGGAGGCGCCCACGATTGTGCCCTTCCTCGTTCATGATCAGGTGCGAGGACGGTAGCGATGCTCACCGACAACCGCCGCTGGGCCCCTACCCGGCGTAGCGCGCCGCTGGAGTTCGCCTACCACCATCCTGACGCCGACGACGAGTACGGCGAGGGCTTCTCGACAAGGTGGAAGGCACCGCACCGCACCGGCCCGCACAAGTCCACGGCACCGCACACCGGTTCACCCGAACGGCTGGCACTGGAACCTGTCGATCAGGGCCGCTCGCGCTATCCCGGAGGCTCGAGGAGGGAGGTCCGCCATGCGGCGCGCGGCGGACGGGGACGCGGCGGGTCGGGACGTCCGACAGAATCACCGCATGAACACGGACGCGATGATTGCGCTCGCGATCGATGAGGCGCGCACGGGGCTGGCCACCGGCGGGATCCCCGTCGGCGCAGCCCTGATCGGCCCCGACGGTGACGTCTGGGGACGCGGTCACAACCGTCGCGTCCAGGACGGCGACCCGTCCGCTCACGGCGAGACGTCCGCGTTCCGCGCGGCGGGTCGCAGACGTTCGTACGCGGGAACGACGATGGTGACCACGCTCTCGCCGTGCTGGTTCTGCAGCGGCTTGATCCGCCAGTTCGGGATCTCTGCGGTAGTCATCGGAGAGGCGCGCACGTTTTTCGGCGGGCACGAGTGGTTGGCCGCGAACGGCGTCACGGTCACTGTCCTTGACGACCCCGACTGCGTGGCCATGATGGCCGGCTTCATCGAGGACCGCCCCGAACTGTGGTTCGAGGACATCGGCGAGTAGATCGTCTGCGCATCTCCGCCCGCCGGAGCCAGCCACGACCGCAGCGTCACCCATGTCCTGCGAAACCGAACCCATGCGCCACCGTGGCGTCCCATACGACGTGGACGCGATTGCACCCCGTCGGCCGACCCTCGCCCACAGCGTGGGTACGGCCGGCACAGCGCCGCGGCAGCGCGCTCGGTGTCAATGCGGATGGGTGAAGTGCCGAAGGAGCCAGTCCACAACGGCGCGTACACCTCCGGAGATCGTGGCCGCCACGAGGAGGCGGGGCCAGGTACGACGTGCTCGTTGGGCCCGGCGGCTGAGCGCTCTTGAGGTCGGCGGTCGGCATGTCGTTCCTCCGGGGTCGTAGGCAGTACGTGGTCCACCTTCCGGGAGCTGGCCGGCACCGAAGCCGCTTCCGGTCGATCATGGGCAGACGACCGCCGATTCCGGGCATACACGGGCAGCGCGGGTGGCGAGATCCACTGCGCAACAGCCCTTGGCGCAGGCAGACTTGGCCGCTCCGGAAAGGAACGACGGGGAGGCCGCCGGGGCGATCTGTCGCCAGGTCCTCCTCGGACGCGACTGTCCTCTGCGGACGTTGGCGTTCTCGCCGGACGGTTCACTGCTGACGGCGAGCGGCGACGATCTGACTGTTCGGGTGTGGGACACCACCACGCTGGGGCCTGCCTGCGAACCGTTGACGGGCCGCGCAGGCACCGTTTGGTCGGCAGCGTTCTCGCCCTGCGGCTCCGTACTCGGGACGGCCGGCGATCACACGGTGCGCTTGTGGGATCCAGCGGCTGGTCGGGCCACAAGAGTCCTGAAGGCGAAGCACTTCAGCGAGATCCGGTCGCTCGCGTTCTCACCCCGCGGGAGCTTCCTCGCCGCAGGAGACGACGGCGGCATGGTGCATCTGTGGAACCAGCGTTCCCGCGAACCGCAAGGGACACCGATTGCCGCTCATGCCGGGTCCGTCCTGGTGACGACGTTCACCCCCGACGGGTCACTGCTGATCACCTCAGGCGTGGACCGCCGCGTCCGACGATGGGTCGCGGCAACGCCCAGAGAGTGAAGGACGAAGCTCGGGTCCAACGGCTCCATCACTCTCTACGCCCGAGCAGAACGTACGGCGGACGGAAGTCCTCTGGGATGTCGGCTGTCGGTCGGCGGCTCAGGGGCTGGTCGTCGTCGCGGGCGTGCCGCCGGGCGCGGTGGCGGGGAGGGTGCCGGTGAAGGTGGCGTCCGGCAGCGCGGACGGCACCGGCGTCATGGCGACGATGATCCGGAACCCGGGGCGCAGCGCGTCGGGGACGTTGAAGAGCTGCTGGGCGAATGCGGTCTGGCCGGGCGGAACCGCGTTGGGCAGGTTCTGGTCCGGGAGCGCGCTGTGGGTGACGCGCTCGGCGCGGGTGCCGTCGACGCGGCCCATTTCGCGGATCGCGATGCCGGATGCGTCGTAGGGGGCGGTCGTGCGGTTGGTGACGGTGAGGGTCACCAGGGCCAGGGTCGCGCCGGGTGCGGCGGTCTCGGTGGCCGGGGCGGCCTCGACGCGGGAGACGGACAGCACGATGCCGTTGGGCATGACCACCCACCCGCCGACCGGCGCGGTGTACTGCGGGCCCGAGTCCCCGCCTGTTCCGGGGCCGCAGAGCCGCAGCCAGTCGTCCTGCGACATGCCTGACGGCGAGGAGCACGTGTGGGCGGGCGCCTTCGGACTGTCGCTGTCGTCGCTGCAGGCGGCCAGCGCGACGGGCACGGCGATCGCGGCGGCGGCCGCGAGGACACGGCGCGACAGCAGCATGGGCTTCTCCTCGGACCAGGGGCTCCGGGAAAGAGTGAGTCCCCGAGGATTCAAATAAACACATTTGCTCCATTTGATCGCCTGTCGCGAGCGAGCGGTTCCACCTGTGTTGGGTGTGACCGACTTCCAGTCCGCTCCACGTGTGGTCGAGCGCGCGCCCGCCACCGCGCGCCCTGCCGTCGCGGCACCGCCGCCGTCAGGCTGGAAGTGCACCTCCCCCGGCGCCTGTCGGGGCACCACTGCGGAGAGGAACCGGTTACATGAGCGACGCCGCGCAGACCAACCACATCCAGGCCGCGAACCGTGCTGCCGCACCGGTCGAGGCGACGTCGTCGCAGAACGCCGTCGCGAGCCCGAGGCCGGCGGATGCCGCCTGGCTGCCGCACGCGGACTGGCTCGCGACGCTCCCCCGCCACTACGTCGGCGCCGCCGCCCTGCTGACCGACGAGACCGGACGCGTGCTCCTGTTGAAGCCCAGCTACCGCAACGGGTGGCTGCTGCCCGGAGGAACACTCGACCACGACGAGGACCCGGCGACCTGCGCGGCCCGCGAACTGGCCGAGGAGACCGGCCTGGACGTGGAGGTCGGTCGCGTCCTCGACATCGACTGGCGTCCGCCCGACCCCGACACGGACGGCACCATGGCCGGACCGGCGCTGCAGTTCATCTTCGATGCAGGAACAGTCCCGGCCGACACGGCAATCCGGCTCGACGAGGAATCCCTCGCCTGGCGATGGGTCGACGGCCGGTGCGAGTGGCCGAGGCCGGTGCGAGTGACCGAGAGGGTCCACTCGATAAGTGCTCGAGTGAGCGGCGTCAGCCCGTCCTCACCGCCGGGGAGCTCGAACGACGCCGCTGAGTCGGCCAGTTGCGCGCCAGGATCGTGGGCGTGCGATCCGGTGGAGATCGAGGAACACGTTGCCCCTGCGGGGCCTGTGGGTCACCTTCGCGCGGATCGGTCCCACCAAGTCGACCTGGTGCCGACGCGCGACATGGTCGCGGATGGCGACGGAGGTGTCGCCGCGTGCCCCCTAGCCTTGCCGCAGCCAGGTCGCGATCTCGTCCACGACCGTGGGGTCGACATGACCTGGTTGCGCGTACTCGGCCGGGGTGGGTTGGCCGCTGCCGGGGATGAAGAGGTGGTTCGCGGCGTCGTGGATTCGGATCGTCACCTCGGGCCGGTGCGCCAGGGCACGCTGCCAGCCCACCAAGTCGTCGGCGATGGTCACTTGGTAGTCCCGCGCGCCCTGAAGGATCAGCATCGGGCGCTTCAGTTGGGCTGCCGTGGCCACCGGGTCGTAGGCGCGCAGGTCCAGCCAGTAGGCGGCGGAGAGACCCAGCGGCAGCAGGTTCGACGAGTCAGGCGTGAGTTCCGGGTCCGCCACTGCCGCGGCCTGCTGTACGAGTGCCGACACCATCTCGTCCGCGCTCACGCCCGAGGTGAGTTCCGCGAGGTAGCGGGCCACCCGGACGACCGCCTCATGCATCGGCTGCGTGTCCGCGGCGAGCAGGACGAGGCCCGCGATCGACGGGTCGGCGGCGGCGATCCGGGGCGCCGCCT
Source organism: Streptomycetaceae bacterium NBC_01309 (assembly GCA_045039925.1). Classification (GTDB taxonomy): domain Bacteria; phylum Actinomycetota; class Actinomycetes; order Streptomycetales; family Streptomycetaceae; genus Yinghuangia. Next base: position 10,383,002 of record CP108400.1, on the reverse strand, counting down.
TGCCGCCCATGCTGTGCCCGAGGAGGTGGATCCGGTCCGGTGCCACCTGGGGCAGCTGCCGGAGCAGACGTACGGCCGCGAGTGCATGGGGCAGGTACTCGTCGGCCATGGTGAAGTCCGCCGGCAGTCGGTCCGGGTGCGCGAAGGTCACCTTGTCGAAGCGCAGCACGGCAACCTGTCGGGAGGCGAGTCCCCAGGCGAGGTCCTTCATCGGCTTGTTCGGGCCGCTGCTTTCGTCCCGGTCGAACGCGCCGCCGCCGCTGAGCAGCACCGCCGCGGGCCACGGTCCGGGGCCGACGGGCAGGCTGAGCGTGCCGGGGACCGCGAGCGGCCCGGTGCCGAGCAGGACGTCCCGCTCGGTGAACCGGCCCGCATCCACGTAGTGCGGCGGCTGCCACTCGGCGCCGCCGTACAGATCGAGCCTCAAGCCGAGCAACAGACCGTCGCCGCCGACCGACGTGACCACGGTGAAGCTGCCGTTGGCGCAGGTCACCGGGATGCGTACGCGCACCGGGTCGGACTCGCCGGCCTCGGTCACCGGTTCTTCGATCGCGGTGACCCCGCCAAGTCCGGCAGCCTCGGCCGTCCACGCGAGTCGCAGAGCCTCGGCGGAGACAGCCGCCCGCAGTTGGGGTGCGAACAGCTCCACTACTTCGCCGAATCGCTCCGCCAGCAGGAGCGCGGCGAGGCCCCGAGCCGTCTCCAGCGCCCCGTCTCCATTCATTCTCATACTTGAGAAAGGTAGCAGTCGTGAGAAAGTTGGGCATGGACCCCCTGGATCTGCTCGCCCACCCCATCCGGCTGCGGATCGTGCACGCGATGGGCGGCGGCAGGCTGCTGACCACCGCCCAACTCTGCGCACGCATTCCGGAAACCTCCAAAGCCACCGTCTACCGGCACATCGATCTGCTGGTAGGCGGCGGAATCCTGGAAGTTGCCGAGGAGCGCAGGGTGCGCGGCGCGGTGCAACGGCACTACCGGCTGCGACAGGACCGGGCGGTGATCGGCTCGGACGTGCTCCGTACCCTCACCGCTGAGGACCACCGGCAGGCATTCGCCACCGCCATGACCGCGCTGCTGGCCGAGTTCACCGCCTACCTCGACCGTGACGGCGCCGATCCCGTCGCCGACAAGGTGGGCTATCGGCAGCACGCAATCTGGCTCAGTCCAGCGGAACTGGAAGCGCTGATCTGCGAGTTGCGCGCGGCCATCGCACCGAAGCTAGGCAACCAGCCGAGTCCCGAGCGATCGCAATACGTGCTCAGTCCCATCCACTTTCCCTTGGAAGCACCTCACGTGGAACCGGAGCCGCCGGCAGTGGAAGGCGGGCAGGAAACAGACATGTAGTCGGCCGGACAGGTCCTGACCGCCGACGGCCCCGGTAGTGGCGACACCCCGGCAACTACCGGGGAATTCCCCGCAGCCGAACAGCGAATCCCGTGGCTACCATCCGACCGAGAGCTCGTGCAGATCGCTACTGCGCGCGGGGGTTGGGGCTATGCGCGATCCGAGCGACGTCCTGCTCATGTTCCTCGGCGGCGGCAGCGCGGCCGGCACCGCGATCGCCGTCGTCGGCTGGATGTCCCTGCTGTACAGCTTGGTCCGCTGGGGGGACCTCGGCCGCGGCTGGGTACGTCGCCGCGCGGCGGCCAGGTCGGTGCCGGCTTCGGCACCGACCTCGGCGTCGGCGTCGGCGTCGGCGCCACCGGTTCCCGCACGCGCGTCCGCTCTGGACGCCGGGGAACGCACGACCGTCATCGTCGCGGTCCTCTGGCTGGCCGCCTCGGTGTTCGCCTCGGCGGTCGTCGCGGCGACGCTGCTCGACGCTGAGGACGAACGCTACGACACGCTCGACGAACTCCTGGGCACCTCGATCGCACAGACGTACATCGTGATGTGCGTGGCGATGCTGGTCGGCGTGTACCTGCTGGCCTGGAAGCTGCCGAACGCCGCGCTGGTACTGGCCTGCGTCCTGGGCGGCATCGCGGCGCTGCCGTTCGCCCTCATCGGCGCTCTTGCCGGCCTGGTCGGGGGTCTGTACCTCGCGGCGTGGGTCATCAACATCGCGTTCAGCTGGTCTCCTGACGTCGCCGTCGACCACGGCAAGTACTTCGCGACGGTGGGCCCGACCACGGCGGTCGTCGTCATCCTGTGGCTTTACGTCGCGGCGATCCCCTTCCTGGTGAGCCGCATCATCGATGCCGTCCAGTCCCGCCGCGCACGGCGCTGACCGCGCCAGGGCCCGGCAGCTTTGCCGATTCCGGAACCCGAGACCGGCCGGACAACGGAGGGGACAGCCTCGATGCTCGTCCGCCTGCAATCCCGCTACGGTGACGGCCGTACGAACGGCACTGATCGGGCATGTTCAGCCGGTCGCGGCTAGATCGTGTTCGGAGCAGGAGCAGAGGACTCAGGACCAGAACGCGTTGCTCTTGTCGATGTCGGCGACGCACTCGTCGATGTCGCTGATCTTGCCGCCGACGATCGTGAAGAAGAGCGCGCCCTTGTCATCGATGCTGCGCCCCTGGCGCTGGGCCCGGAACCGGTGCACCGAAATGACGTGGCCGCGCCCGTCGGCCATCACCTGCTCGAGGTCGACCGACATGGTGCCGTCGGTCTGTTCGGCCATCCCCGCGTAGTACGTACCGAGGACGTTGTCGCGGCCCTTGAAGTGCCCAGAGAGGGGATGGGACCCCGGGACGTGGTGCACGCAGTCCGCCGTCATGAGACTGGTGAGCGTTTCCATGTCGCCGGCGCTGAACGCTGCGTAGCCACGGCGTACCACGGCACTGTCTGGGTGTTCGGACATGGTTTTTCACCCATTTGATAGTGATTTGCCCCCGCCTCACCATCGTGGCCCCCTATGCACGTCCGTCACAAGCCCTTGGCCGCCCGGAGACACCGTCGGAGAGGGGCTGCGGCAGCGGCACCCCAACAGGATGCGAAGCCGCCGCCCGCCCTCCGATCCTTGCTCAATCTATCGTGATTCGATAGATTACCATCGTAATTCGATGGGAGGATGGGCCGTGGGAAAGCTGACAGTGCGCGCGCTGCACGCCGTGCTCGCGGTGGTGTTCACCGGCAGCGTGCTCGTCCAGGTGCTGATGGTGTGGATGCTGGTCAGCGGGAAGGACCCGGAGGACGGTTCGCTCCCGCTGACCGCGCTGCGCGTGATCACGATCCTGGGCATCGGCACCGCCCAGGTCGCCACGGCCTGCGTCTGGCGGCTGGTGACGATGGTGCGACGCGGAACGGTCTTCTCCCACGCCGCCTTCCGCTACGTGGACGGCATCATCGGGGCCATCGTCGCGGCCGCCCTCGTGTGGTTCGCGGTGACCGCCGTGAACGCGCCCGACCAGCGGGACGACCCGGGCGTCACCGTCATCATGGCCGGGATCGGCGTGGCCATCCTGGGTGTCGCGCTCATCGTGCTCGTGCTGCGCACGCTGCTCGCCCAGGCCGTCGCCCGCGACGTCGAAGCGGCCCGGATGCAGGCCGAGTTGGACACGGTGATCTGATGCCCATCGCCGTCGACATCGACGTGATGCTGGCCAAGCGGAAAATGTCCGTGGGCGAACTCGCGGACCGCGTAGGGATCACGCCCGCCAACCTGGCGGTACTCAAGAACGGCCGCGCCAAGGCGGTGCGCTTCACGACGCTCGCCGCGCTCTGCGAGGTGCTCGACTGCCAACCGGGCGACCTGCTCCGCTGGGAGGCCGAGGACACCGCGGGCGAATGAACCGCGCCTGCCGACGCGTCGTCGCCGGTACTGCCCGCCGACGCCCCGCCGTCCGTTCCACAGCGTCTCGGCGTACGTCCCGATCCGCTCTTACCAACGCGGTGCTTGCCGGCCGCATCCTTCGGATACGGGCGACACGGGCCCCTGTCGCCCAACGCTGAACCAACTGGGATCCCGGAGCAGTTCTGGCCGATTTCGGGGCCTGCCTGCACGTGGCGGCGGCCCGCAGCAGTTGCTGCGCGGTGTTGTCCGTGCGTGCGCGTTCCCATGCTTCCGAGTGCACGAGGACTGCGCCCTAGCGGGCGGTCTATTGGTGGCGCTGTCCCCGAAGGCACAATGGGCCACGCAGTGACGCACGCAGTGACCCACGCAGTTCGTGAGCACAGTGCTGCATCCGGCCGACGTCTGGTTCTCACGCGGTCCACGGGAGGGGTACATGCAGGAGCTGTCCGAGGCGTTTGCGAAGGCCCGCCTCCCCGAGCCGCCGATCCCGCGCACGCTGCGCCCCGGCCTCGCGGCGTTCGGGCCGCGGAACTTCGCCACCCGGCCGATGGACGCGACGGACATGTACCTGTTTCGCCCGTACCTGGTCGAGGCGCTGTGCGCGGATGTCGAGCCGTACGTCGCGGTGTCCCACGCGGGACACGGGGTGAACTCGTACGCGCTGAACTACCACCTCGTCTATGGTCCATTGCTGCTGTTCACCCAGGCGCACTTCGGCGGGATCTACAGCGACCCGGACCAGGACCGGGCCGAAGTCGCACGGCAGTTCCGCGAGTGCGCCGACCTGATCACCGCAGTGCACAAGCTCGGCGGCGAACCGCCGTGGCATACACGGCTGTTCGTTGCCTTCAGCCCGATGCGTCACAGCGCGGTGTGCGCCCCGTGGCCAGGCCGGATCGCGGACGAGGATGAGGCGTACGCGTGGTTGGCAAGGTCCGACGCGTGGCCGGAGCGGGCGTGGCAGCGTCCGGGCGATGAGCCCGAGCCCCTGCCTCGACCGATCGCCGAGGCGCTGCACCGCCTGGCGGACGACGGAGGGTGACGGGCACGCGGCCAACACCGAGCGCAGCGTGGACGACCGGAGCTACCTGCTCCTGTGCCCCGCCACGGGACGCGTCCATTACATGATCCCGGAGGAGGAGACGCTGCGAGAGGTCAGCTCGTCGCTCGCGAGGTACGTCGAGGCGTTGTGCCTGATCGAACAGGACCGAGAGAACTTCGACTTCCTCGACACCGACGAAGTCGGCGTCCGATGCGCCGAACTTGCCGACGCCCTGCGCCGCATGGATCCGGAGGCGTGGGAGCGCGGCGAGGCATCCGGGTTCTGGCGCTGGGTGATCGGGTACGTGACCTCCGACGACTACCGCATCCACTGACCGCCCCGCGTCGCCCGCGCCGACCGCCGCACGTCCGCGTCACTGCCGGGACAGCGGGCGGGGTGAGGTGAGGTCGATGCCGAAGCTTCAGCCCTGGACGAACTCGCAGGCGAGCGACGGTGGTTGTCGCCGCTGCGGACGTACCCCTCGTACGCCTCAGCGAATGCCTGCCACCGGGAACCCACCCGGAGCGCGAACCCGCAAGCTGCCCAGCCGGTTTCGACGACTCTGCGAGCAGCACTTCGGGATCGCCGCACACTGACGGCGATGAGCACCAACAGCATCCGAACTGTGTGCACCACAGCCTTTCGGGGATATGGCGCAGATTTCGTGAGGGTCACGAAAGCCCGTCCGACTCGGCACCGTTGCGCCCGGGTCGCTCGCGGACCGTGCGGCGTGGCAGGAACCGTGCGGTGATGCTCCCGAGCTCCGCCCGGGTCACGCGCGCGACGGTGATCCCACCTCTGCAGATCTCCACCGCGGTCGGCGCGTCCGAGGACATCAACTGCTCCTCGGCCGCGGCCAAGGCGTCTGCCAGGTGGGAGGCTTGGTTTCCGGACGGCACCACGAGCCCGGAATCCACGGTCCGGATCCGGTACGTGTCCTGCCGGCGCGGAGCGTCGATCACCTCGACGTCGAAGCCTGTGACAACTAGGACCAGACGGTGCCCGCGGAACACCTCCACGCGATCCGCGATGCCCTTACGGATCCACCAGGCCGCAATGCCGGCGGCTTGGGTCAGACCGTGGGCCCCGGTCACGTCGAGCAGCGTGGGGTGTTGTCCCGGCCGAGTGACATCGCGCCGGAACCTGTACGGCAGGTCATCGGAATCTATGCATCCTCCTTGTCCCGGCCCCAGGATCCTCGGCTGTGGCGTTGCCGTCACGAAATTTTTGCCACAGCCGATTTCGGGAACCGCCATCAGCCATGACACGTACCGCTGCCGGGCCTCGACGACCTCGGTGACCGGCGGCTCCGCATCGCTCGCGAAGCCCGTTCCTCCGCAGCGCTGCACCCTGGGCCGGAAAGGCAACTGGGGCTGATCGGGGCCGTTCTGGGACCAGCACTGGGATGGAGGCACCACGTGCGAACGCACTGAACCGTTCCGGGTTCGGTAGAGATCTCAGATGGTGGTTGTGACCTGGGGTTTCGTGGTTGCGAGGTAGTGGTTGTTCTCGTATTCGACGGGCGGGATGTGCCCTATCTCACCGTGGAGTCGGCGGTGGTTGTACCAGTCGACGTACTCCGCGGTGGCCAGCTCGACCTCGGACAGCGTCTTCCACGGCCGCCGGGGTTTGATCAGCTCGGTCTTGAACAGCCCGATCATGCTCTCCATCAGGGCGTTGTCGTAGGCGTCGCCGACCGATCCGATCGACGCGGCGACGCCGGCGGTGTCCAGGTGCTCGGCCAGCCGGAAACTCGTGTACTGCGAACCGGCATCCGAGTGATGGATCAACTCACCGGGCAGCACCGGCCGTTGGTCGCGGTCGCGCTGCCAGATCGCCATCTCCAGCGCGTCGAGCACGAACACCGTCTCCTTCACCGTGGCGGCCGACCAGCCGACGACCCGGCGCGAGAAGGTGTCCACGACGAACGCGACGTAGACCACGCCCGCCCAGGTCCTCACATGCGTGAAGTCCGCGACCCAGCACCGGTTCGGGGCGCCGGCGACGAAGTCGCGGTCCACCAGGTCCGGGGCCCGGTCGACCTGGCCGCCGGGCAGCGTGGTGACCACGCGTTTCCCGCGGACCGCCCCGGCGATGCCGAGGTCGCGCATCAGCCGCTCGACGGTGCAGCGGGCCACCGCGTGGCCCTGCCGGTTCAGCTCGCGCCAGATCTTTCTCGCCCCGTAGACGCGGTAGTTCGCGTCGAACACCGTCTGGATCAGTATCTTCAGTTCCGCGTCCCGGACGGTGCGCGGAGAGGGCGCGGCCATGCGCTGCCGGTGGGCGTAGTAGGTGGAGGGGGCGATGCCGCCGGCGTGCCCGGAGAGCACGTGGCAGATCGGCTCGACACCGCCGAAGCGGTCCCGGTGCTCGTCGATGAACGCTACGAGCGCAGGTGTGGCCGGTCGAGCTCGGCCGCGAAGAAAGCCGACGCCGCCCGCAGGATCTCGTTCGCCCGCTTCAGCTCCGCGACTTCCTTCTTCAACGCCTTGACCTGCGCGGACTCCTCGCTGGTCGTCCCGGGCCGGGTCCCCGCGTCGATCTGGTCCTGGCGGACCCATTTGCGCAGCGTCTCGTACGAGCCGATGCCCAGCTTCGCGCAGACTGCCTTGATCGCGGCCGACTCGGTCGGGTAGTCGCCGAGGACCTCGGCGACCATGCGCACCGCACGACGGCGCAGCTCGGGCGGGTAAGTGGAGGGACGTGCCATGGCTCGATCCTTACATGGAATCGAGTCCCCACTTCACCCGGGGCGATTCACACCGCCGCCGACAACCACCCACCACCGTGGACCACAACACCCCTCGGAGTCGCGGTCGGCGCCTGAGCCCCTGTGCTCAGCCACCACATCCTCCCCTGCCCATGGAATCCCCGCATTCCAGGAACCAATCTCAGGAACGCAGAAGCGTGGCAACGTGTCAGGACTCTTCGGGTTCGAATGCCTCGTACGGCGAAGGGATGCTGTTGAGGTTGTCCATCACCGGCGCCACGGCCTCGGCGTAGGGGGAGTCCACGCTCAGCAGTTGCTTGGCTTGGCCGACCCAGTCGATCCCGGTACACGAGGAGATCCCCGATCCACACCTCACCTTCACAGGCCTCCACGCCGCCAAACAGCTCCAGCGCGGCTTGATATACCAGTTGCGTCCCCGAATCGGTGCAGGGCACGCGACCACGAGCGGCTACCACGCGCCCACGTACAGGTTCACGACGCGCCGGGGGACCACCGGTTTGAAGACGGAAATGAACTCCGCAGTGGTCTCCAACTCCATGACACACCGCATAAATTGACGGAGATCGCGACGGTGCATCCCGTCGAGCCCGCGCACGACGGTGACTACCGGCTCCTCGCCCGCCACGACGAAATCGGAATAGCAGTCGGTGTAGGCGGGCCAATTCTCCCCGAAGTAGTCCGGGAAATCGTAGGTCCGGGCCAACGCCCGCAACACGTCGAGCTCCGAACCCCTTCGGGGACATCGACGTCCAGCCGGACGAAACCGGCCGCGATGAATTTCCCGACCACGGCCAGCGCCGTGGACTCGTCGACCAGGTAGGGCTTGTCCTCCAGCGCGGCCAGGACATCCGTCCCGTCATCCCACCTGCGCAACCTGCGCCGGGCACCGACGACCCACGGGTCCGTCGAATCCTTCGGCGCGTTCTCCAACCTCTGCCAACTACCAAGCGCTCCGGTCACAATTGCAGGCCCCCTGATCTGGATCCAGTTCCTTGGCTTGCGCCAATCCAGTCAAGGAACCACGCATGATCCTTGCGGGCGACCCGATTTCGCCGGTAGACGCACCCCGGTTGATCATCCCCCTGCTGTGGGTCAGCCTGACGGGTTGCCTCGTCCTCATCCGCGCGCCCACCGCGGATCGCGTACGTTCCGGAAAGACGAGCAGGCACGATCGCTAGGTCATGGTGCGGCGGCAAACTCCTGGACAGGGCAACGCGGAGGCAGCGACTCCGCCCTGCCCCGCGCCCGTCATCTGGATCGTGGGCGCGGGGTGCCGTACACCAGTCCGATTGTTCGCGCACTCGCCGTGTCCAGTGGTGACCGTATCGGGATTCGCCCGGCCTCCTTCTGTTCTGACGGCAGCGAGCGGCATGCGGTCGTGTCCGTGTCACCTTGCTATGCATCGATCGTGGCGCAAGTCACCTAGCAGCAAAGGGATTACGCGCCGACAGCTGGCCCGCTACACCCGATCGTGTTGCCAACGCCGATTGGCATGGAGGTGGACGTGCGGATGGCCCGAACCCGGGTGCCGACGGGGGGCGTCGGGGTGTACCTGCTCTCGCATGGTGAACTTGCGGTGCCGCGAACTGCCCGGCGGGTGTTGTCCCGCGATGTGGCGGCGGCGGGACTGACGCCGGGCAAGCACGGCCGTGTGTCTCGCGACGTGTCGTTGTGGCCCGTGTTCTGGACGTTCCCCCTTGGTCACATCGGTCTGGGCGTCCTTTTGCTGGACGCGTGGCACCAACGCCTGCTGGGAGGTGTGTATCGCTTCGAGTTCGCGGCCGGCTTGGCGCCGGAGTGGCCCGGTGATTTCGGTAGCTTGTGTGTCGAAGTGCTGCGCGTCGCTCCCGAGTACGAGAGGCGAGTCGTACCAGTTCAGTGGGCGCTCGGGATGGCGAGCGAGAGGGAGCTCCCTGTTTTCTGACCGCCCTATGCGGTTGAATCCGTCCCCTGCAGATCGGTAACCACGCCTGGACTCACGCCCGACGCCCGAATCGGCCGCCCAAGCCAGTCCCGGAGGCAGTGGTGGTCCACATCCGCCGAGATCCCGGGCTGGGCGAGGACTTCGCCGCGGTGTACGACTCGGACCGGACCCGGGGCCGTCATCGGATGCTGATCCGTCGGCGTAGCGAGGTCGTGTCGGACGTTCGGCAAGACCGCCGTCGTCGTCATCACCGCGAAGTCCGCCGGGCGCGGGGTGTTCGGCCTCGCGAGCGCAGGCGTCCGTCTCGCGTGACGTCTTGCGCGTCAGTCCGGCAGCCAGTGCAGTTCGTGCGCCAGGGTTTTGGCGACGGCACGGATGCGACGGTGCAGTGGCGACTGCTCGCGTGGGAGGACCAGGTGGATCGTCAGGCCGGGCGCGCCTCGCAGTGGTCGCCAGGTGAGACCGGCCGGTTGTACCGTGGCCGCGGTTTCTCCGGCCGGGGCGAGGGTGACCCCGTCGCGCAGGTCGCGCTGAGACAGGTCGAACGAGACTGCGGGCGTGTGGAATCGGGGGTGTGGCCGGGTGTCTCGGAACGGTTCGGACAGCTGATCGTGGATCACGGGGTTGGCCGCACGGTCCGGGAGTCGCAGCGGATACGCGGCCGCGTCGGCGATCTCGATCTCCGGGTGTTCGGCCAGCGGATGGTGCTGCGCCAGCTGGACCCCCATGCGCTCACGCCGCAGCAGGAACCGGCTCACGCCACGGCCCGGTTGTTCACCGCGGGTGATCCCGGCATCGATGCGGCCGTCGGCGACCGCGGGTGAGATCTCCGGGGTCGCCATCGGGACCGCGCCGACCTCGAGTCCCCTGTTGCCGCGAATCAGCCTGTCCACCAGGGCCGGTGCCGTCTCGGCCCCGGTGCTGAGGCTGTATCCGATGCGCAGCGTGCCCAGTTCACCGGCCGCCGCGCTCCGGGCGGTGTCCCATGCCCGGTCCAGCGCCGCCAGCGCGGGCGGCGCGGACTCCGCCAAAGCCGCACCGGCCGTAGTCAATGCGACGCTACGTGTGTTGCGGACCAGCAGGGACGTACCGAGTTCCGCCTCCAATCGGCGCATTCGGGCGCTGAGTGCGGGCTGCGCGATACCGATCCGTGCGGCCGCGCGGGTGAAGTTCAACTCCTGCGCCAGCACCAGGAAGTACCGCAGGCTCACCGTGTCCGGCGCCACGTGCCCTCCCTGCCGATTGCCGATTGGCCGATTGGCCGATTGGCCGATTGGCCGATTGGCCGATTGGCCGATTGGCCGATTGGCCGATTGATAACGATCCGTTCTGAGTCTATCCCGTACCGGTCTTTCCCTCGGCCGCACTTCAAGCCCTAGCCTGCCCATATGGCGATTCAAGTGACCGCCGTACCGTCGCTGGGATCGATCGATCCGGGTGTCAATTTGAAGTCGGACGTATCCGGCCGAACACAGGAGGTTTCCATGGCCAAGGGCTACTGGGTCAGTGTCTACCCCGCCATTTCCGACCCTGAGACGTTGACTGCCTACGACAAGCTGGCCGGTCCGGCTGTCCAGGCTGGGGGCGGGCGCGTCCTGTCCGTTGGCGGTCGAGTCGTCGCCCGCGAGGCCGGAATCACGCAACGCGCCGTTCTGATCGAGTTCGACAGCCATGAACTGGCCGTCGCGGCATACGAGAGCGAGGCATACCAGAAGGCGCTGGTGGCCCTCCCCGACGGCTACAAGCGCGACTTCCGCATCGTCGAAGGCATCGACTAACCGGCGGGCCCAGCCATCGCTAAGCATCCACTGTCAACCGGGCCAGGACAGGCCCAAGACGTTGAGCGGCTGCGCACCGGCTGTGGCCTGGCCTCCCTGAGAAGGGCGGAGACCACTACCTGTACGCCCGTGTTGTCGGGGCATCTATGGGGTTCGTCATGGAAATTCGGGCTGCGATTGTGCGGGTCGGCGGGCAACATGGCGAGGTGCCGGATCTGCGGTGGGGCGACGTCAGGGACTTCTTCGACCCTGACCTGATGGGTGCTCTGCCGGACGTGTGCGTGCCGAGCGCCTCGGTTGAGGACTGGCAGGCCGTGTTCGACCTGATCCGGTCCAGTGGGTGGAAGTGGGAGTGCTGGCAGGGCGGGGTCGCCGGGCCGCTGCCGTCCGCCGCGGAGGTGCTGTCGCGTCCCGTCGGCGCGGAGGAATTGGACGGGGTGTCGGTCGATGGCGATCAGTGCTCTAGCCCCTCCGCCAGGCGACGAAGCCGCTGTGCTCAAGGGGGTCTTCCACGTCGTCGTCCAGGACGAAGCCGATGTCCTTGTACGTGCCGCGCGACCACGCGAGCATCACGTCGATGAGGCCGTGCGGCAGGGGCGGGCCCTGGTCGGAGTGCCTGGGGGTGACGATCAACGGCCATTGGTCGGGGTCGCCCTGGGTCAGCCAGCCGAGGTAGTCGCCGTCGATGGACAGCGCGAAGGGGAAGAAGCCGCCGGGCTCGGGCCAGATCGCGAGCGGGTACATCTCGGGGAACTCCTCACGAAAGTCGGCGTAGGTCGACAGGCAGTCGCGAGCCTTGTCCAGTACGCCGATCTCCTGGGAGTCCAGCGGCGGCAGGAAGCGCCACCATCCGTTCCATGAGCCTGCGCCGTACGTCTCCATGAGCGTCATGTACTCACGCGGCAGCCGTGAGCCGACAGCGGCCCGCAGGTCGTCCCAGGTCATGCCGTCCCCCAGCCACGGCTCCTCGGGTGGGGGCACCAACTGCGTCAGTGCGTCGAACCCGTGGCCCTGCGTGAGCGCGGCGCGGCGGCGGGCCGACCGCGCGGGCTCGGGTTCGGCCTGCCGACGGCTGTGCGCCACATCGGCGACCAGTTCGGTGCGCCATACCAGGGACAGGCGGCTGTGGAGCAGTCCGGCCGCGATGTCCCGCAGGGAAGCCGCGGCGGCCGGTTCCCGGCCCAAGGCGCTGTTTGCCGCCGTCGCCGGTGCGCCCGCTTCCCGGGCTGCATCCCGCGTGTTCACAGCAGTATCGGCCTGTACAGCCACAAAGCAACGCAGCGTGTGCCCGGCGCCGGCCCGTCGCGCCCACGCGGTGTGGTCTTCGTCCGACACGGCGGTCGGCGCGACGCCGCGCTTCCGGCGGTACGCGTCGTGGGCGTGGAACTCCGCGGCGAGAGTACGCAGGCACACGTCCAACGCGCCGCCGTCGGAGGTGTCCACCGGCGTACCGCGGTCCAGGGCGTCCAGGGTCGCGGCGATCTCCGGGTAGGCGGCGATGCCGGTCTCCGCGGCTTGGCGCCGTAGTTGGGCGGTGAGCGTGGCCCGCACCACGTGCTCGGGTTCGGCGTCGAGGAGTCGGTGCACGGCCTCGTCGTACGACCACGCCGGCGGCGCGGGCTCCACGCCCGGGGCGTACCGTGGCAGTCCGGGCAGGGCCGTCAGAAGCGGCAGTACGAGCCCACCGGGCAGTTCCGTCGCGTCCATCACCGCAGGATCGAACACGATGCCGTAAGGGTCCTCGAGATCGCGGAGGAAGCGGGCGTACGCCTGCGTCGCGCCGGGGAACGGGTCGATCCCCATGATCTGGAACTCCGTGCCGTCCGCGGCGTGTTCGCGGTCCGCACGGGGCGCGAGTTCGTGGCGATCCGCGGATCCGCCGGCGTACGGGACGCCGTCCTCGTACACGGTCACCCAGCACTGCGGGCCGTCCTTGCGGACCGAGACCGCCCGGCGCCCGGCGGCGGAGACCCGGCGCAGGACTTCAGGCCGGTGGCTCTGCCCGTTGTCGGATTCGTCCAGCAGGAAGCCCCAGCCGCCGCACGTCCCCGCCCGCAGCACGGGTCGCTGTGCCGCCCACGGCGACGCCGCGCTTGCGCGGGCGGCCTCGCCGGTCCGCGGGCGGAACGTCTCCTTGACGGCGCCGACAGCACGCAGGAGTTCGTCGGCGCCGGCACCCTGGACAAAGACCACGCCGCGCTGTGCCGGAGGCAACGGCGTATCCGGCCGACCACCGGACCCCGCCGTCACCGAGTAGCCGAATTCCGCTGCGGCCGACAGCTGCTCCGGAGCCGGCGCGGCGCCCTGGGCCGGCTCGCATCGCGGCGCCATCACCGGCGCCTCCCCCGGCGGGGGCCCGGCCGGATCGGCGTGCCGGCCTGCGTGCTCCAGCAGCGACACCGGCGCGGCGATCACGGTCGGCTTGCTCTCCCACGCCACCGCGCCGTCCCACGCGACCGGGCGTTGCCCACCGAACTCGTGCCCGTGCTCAAGCGCGTCCGCAAGGGCGTAGAGCGCTTCCGGGAGTGTCTCCCAGGCGGCGAAGTCGGGTATGTCCTCGTTGAAGTAGTTCCCGAGGCGGCCTCCGTGGCGGCCGTCGCGCGACACCAGGAACAGGCCGTCCTGCGCATCGGCCCCGATGCCACGCGTCACCAGCAGCCAGTCGTCGCGCCAAAACGCGCCCATCTCGTAGGGCTCGCCGTCGTCGTCCGCGTCGAATTCGAGGTCGTCGAAACCCTCGGCGACCTCGCGCAGGGACCGGGCGTCGGAGACCAGTTCGGCGACCGAGGCGAAGGGGCCGTACAGCCCCGCGGTCATCGCGGCAGGATCGTGGCCTGTGCCCGCCACCCCGTCGTGGCAGCGCAGTGAGAGGACGAGGTCCGGATGGAACGCCACCCCCAAGGCGCGTTCCGCCTCGGCGATCGCCTCCAAGGACGCGGGCGGCCGCAGCGACGCGAAGGTCCGCGGGGCGTGCTCCGACAGCCACACGTCAATACGGGCCCACGCGGCCGTCACACCCGAAGGGGGAGGTGCCCCGGCTGCAGCATCTGTCGTCGTCATGGCCGCACCGTAGTCCGCCCCACCGACGCGGTTGCCTCGACTTCGGAGCGTGGGGCACGGGATGCTCGCCGAGGGACGGCGATGAGAGTGCCGCAACGGTCGCGATCAGAGCTTTGCGGCGGTCAGGAGTTGGTCCATCACCGTCACCGGAGTGCCGGGGACGCGGCGGCTGCCCTCTGAACGTATGGGTTCTCGTCCGGCGCGAGCACCGCCGCGTGGTCGCGGTACGCCAGGATCCGCGCGCACAGCTCCGCGTCCAGCCTTGTGCAGTGCTCGGCGGCCACCGGTCGAGCCGCGTCGTGCGCGATCACGTGTACTGCCGCTTCGTGGGGCAGCGCAGGATTGACCGCGAGGCCCATCAGCGTGGGGTGTTCGTCATGTGTCCGCGCGTGGTACGGCATCGCGGGCATGGTGGCGATGGCGCGGGAATGCAAAGCCTTCGGCCCCAGAGAGCGACCGACGCGCTGCGGGGCTCGGCACGATTGCGTGAGCTCCGCGGCTGTACTGCCGCGCAGGGCACGGCGATTGGTGTGGGTCTTTGACGATGTGGGTGCCCGCGCAGAGGATGGCGTCGTGACCGATCTCTACGCGGTACGGGTGCTGGCCGTCGATCCACCGTCCCGCCGCATAACACTGCGGGTAACGGCCATCAACCCGGACGTATGGCACTGGCGGTTGCCCGACAAGAGCTTCTTCATGCTTGACCTGGAAGAGGACGAGTTCATATCGGACCTGCTTGATGACGAGGAAGACGGAGTGCAGGACGACTTCGTCGAGAGCGTGGAGCGGACTGCGACTCGCAACTACCCGTTCACGGCGGCGGCCGAAGAACGGCTGTCCGAAAGTCGCAGGGGATTTCCCCGGGAAGATGCAGGGCCGTTCAACGAGATGTCCGCGAAATCCGCCGCGGCCTTCCTCCGATGCGAGGAGATGCGCGCAGGAGCCGATTACGAGGTGGTGGTCACGGACTCACGGTTGATCAACCATCTGACAGCGGGCCTCTGGTGGCGTTCCCAGGCATACCCCGGTGCAGACTGACACGGCGAGGCTGACGGGCAGCAAGGCGGCATTCGCCGGAACAGTCCGCGGCTGACACGTTTGCCAGAGTTAGCTGGCAGCTTGGATATGTGACACCCCACCAGTCGAGTCCACCCGTCTCTGGGCCGCAGTGCGTTTTCGGCAAGCTGGCGTAAATGTCCGTAGTTGTGTGCGCCGGTGCGCTGGGTCTTCTCAGATAACGACGCGTGCGCTCGCCGGACCCTGGTCGAGCGGATCGAGGGTCTGACCACCCCTGTATCGGCGGCGCACGCTGGCGGTGGCGCGGATGTTGCAGGCGGATCGGCTTGGCCGTCGGCGGTCGTGCCGGGTCCCGGTTGGTCGCGTATCTGCCGTTGCAGGCGAGCATGTTCGCGTTGCTAGGGCCCCCGTCCCCGCCCAGCCGCCGTGACCGTGACTCCCGCAAGATACTGGCGTCCGACGATGCACACACCCTGGAGCGACGTGGAACTCGTTGATCTGGAGATCGGGCGGCATGACTGGGCCACCCTGTACTGCGGCTGCCTCGGGTTCGCCGGGCACCTGGCGTCCCGTCTGTCGCGGCTCGCTCGGGCGACGACAGAAGAGGAGGCGTCCGTTGACGGGATCCATGCTCTGACCGAATCGCAGTCGATCGTCACGGCAACCCTGCCCGTGGTGTCTGTGGCGCTCGCTGCGCTGGCCGACGATGTCCAGGAACCAGCCCGGCGGCGCTTCGCCGAGCTCATCCTCGGGGTCCTTTGCAGTGATGGCCAAGAGCTCACGCCGGAATTCGACGGCCGCGACGTGCTGGTCGAGTGCGAGGACATGGTCCGAGGTGCTCTCTGGCTTCTCTACCGAGAAGTGTTGTCGGCGACGTCGGTCGGAACCGGCAGCTACGCGTTCGAGATTCTGTCGATCGTCGAGAACGACAAGCAACGCCTTGAACTCGTCGGAACGTTGGCGGGTCAGCGCATCGCTGCGGACCTGCGTCACCCTCCGCGCTGACGGCTGCGGCAGCAGGCGACCCGGCTGCCGCGTGCGGTGTTGGGGCACCGCCTCTTCGCGACTCGACGAGGGTGAAGTGCGCGCTCGCTCTGCGGGGTCAAGCGTCGACGGTGGCGGTGCGGCGGTAGCGGCTTGGTGGGACGCCCAGTTCGCGGGTGAAGGCTCGGGAGAGGGCGTACTCGGAGGCGTAGCCGACGTTGCGGGCGATCATGCCGAGTGGATCGTTGGTGTCGCGGAGCTGGCGGGCGGCGTGATCGAGGCGCACTCGGGAGAGGTACGCGAGGGGGCTGGCACCGACGGCGGACTTGAACCGGCGGGCGAATGTGGGGCGGGACATGGCCACGGCGCGGGCGAGGCTGTCGACGGTCCAGTCCTGCTGTGGCTGCTCGTGCATGAGTGACAGCGCGGCGCCGATGTCGGGGTCGCGCAAGGCGGTCAGCCATGACGGGTTCGTGTCCTCGTCGCCCGCGCGCTCCAGCCAATTGCGGACGGTCAGGATGAACAGGACTTCGGTGAGCCGGGTGGCGACCGCCTGGGATCCCGGCTGGTTGTTGGTGGCCTCCGCGGCGAGGAACCGGACGACGTTTTGGAGCTGGGGGTCCGCTGCCATGCCGGGTACGTGCACCACCTCGGGCAGGACCGAGAGCACGGGATGGCGGTCGGTGGTCGTCGCGTACTGGAACTTCCCGCACACCACGCGGACGGTGGGGCCGTCGCCGCCCATGTCCACGACGCCGGTGCGGCCCGGCGGATTCTCCGCCGCGACCTCCGAGTAGGGGCGGGTCTCGGTACCGGGGCTGCCCAGGAGCTGGTGCGCGGTGCCCCGCGGCAGCCGTACGGGCGGGACGGTCGCCGAGACGGACGGCGAAGTCCGCGCCCACCCGCTGACCCCCGGCCTCGCACCGCGCACCGCGTCTCGCACCCCGCACCGCGTCCCGGCACCCGTACGCCTGCGGGCCCTGGCACCCTCCGGCGGCCAGGGCCCGCCCGCCCCGGACGAGAACTGGGGACGGCGAACCGCCCGGACGCGGCACCCACCGGATCCAGGAGATCGAGATGACGAACAAGACGTGGTTCATCACCGGCACGTCGTCCGGCTTCGGACGGCACCTCACCGAGCAACTGCTCGCCCGCGGGGACCGCGTCGCGGCCACCGCCCGCAACACCTCCGCGTTGGAGGACCTGGCAGCCGCGTACGGCTCCCGGCTCTGGCACGCCGAACTGGACGTCACCGACACCACCCGGATGCGTGAGGTGGTCGAGCAGGCGTTCGCCGAACTCGGACGCATCGACGTCGTCGTGGCCAACGCAGGCTACGGCCTGCTCGGCGCGGCGGAGGAACTCTCCGACGCCCAGATCGACCGGCAGATCGCCACCAACCTCACCGGTTCCGTCCAACTCGCTCGAGCCGTGATCCCCCACCTGCGCGACCAAGGCGGCGGCCGCATCATCCAACTCTCCAGCATGGGCGGGCAGATCACCCTGCCGGCCATGGCCCTCTACCACGCCACCAAATGGGGTATCGAGGGCTTCTGGGAGTCCGCCGCAGGTGACATCGCCCCCTTCGGCATCGGTGTCACGCTCGTCGAACCGGGCGTCTCCCGCACCGAGTTCGCCAGGCCGCAGCGCCGAACTGGCCACGCCCATACCGCAGTACGCCGACCACGCACCCGGCCTGCTCCGTCGCATGCTCGCCGCCGACGCACCCGCCTTCCCCGCTCCCGGCGACCCGGCCAAAATCGCCGCGGCCATCATCGCCTCCGCCGACCAGGACCAGGACCAGGGCCCAGATCGGGACCGGGACCGGGACCAGGACCAGGCACCCAAGCGCCTCACCCTCGGCTCCGACGCCTACGAACTCGTCACCGCCGGCCTCCGCGAGCGCCTGGCGGCCCTGGAAGCCGCCAAGGACCTCGCATACTCCACCGACGCCGACGACTTCGCCCGAACCTCCATCGACCAGACCTGACCCGGAACGGAGACCATCGCCATGTCCGAATCCGCCGCCTCCCGGCCCCAAGCCCTCATCGTGCTCTCCTCGGCACGCACCCTCCCCCTGCGCGAACCGGCGGACCACCCCGGACTCCCCACCGGGTTCTTCCTCGTCGAAGTCGCCGCGGTCCTGGCGCAGTTCGAGGACGACTACGACTTCATCCTCGCCACCCCCGACGGCAAACCGCCGCAGCTCGACATCAACGGCCTGGGGCTCAGCTTCCACGCCGGCAAGAACACCGGCACCGCGGCGGCCCGCACGACCGTCCAGAGCGCCGGCAAGCGGTCCACCCCCGAACGGCTGCGACGGAAGAACCCGGCGCTCCTCGAACGCCGCGACGCCGAACTCGCCCTGTCCCGGCGCCACCTCGGACGCATCCCCGTCTCCGACCCCCTGCCCAGGACCGACAAGGAGGCCGCGTCCATCCGGGACGAGGTCGTCGCCGGGTTCGAAGCCCTGCCCGAGAAGCCGTACGTCTCCATCCAGGAACTCGTCGAGCGGCACCGCGACCCCGACAGCGCGTTCTCGTTCCAGGACCTGGCCTTCGCGCACGCGCCCGGTGGTCACGGCCCGATGGTCGACTTCCACGCCAACCCGTGGATGGGGGAACTCCTGCACACCCTGCGGGAGAACCACGTCCCGATCTCGCTGATCTGCCACGCCCCCGTCGCGCTCACCTCCGCCCGCTACCGCGTCACCGGAAACGGCGAGGTCACCACCGACAACGAGCACGCCTTCAAGGGCGCCCGGATCACCACGTTCTCCAAGGCCGCCGAACGGATCGTGCTCGCCTCGCAGTACCCCAAGGTGCCCGGGCGGCGCACCAGGCTCCCCTACTTCGTCGACGCTGCGCTCAAGGACGCCGGATACGACGTCAGCCTCGCCCTCAACCCCTCCGGGGTCAAAGTGGTCTGGGACGAGAAGCACGGCCTGCTGACCGGCAACGGTCCGCAATCCATCGACGCCCAGACCGCGCGCCTCGCCGAGATCGTGCGCGGCCGCCGCTGAACAGCCGCGCCGACGACACGTGTTGCGCCTGCAACTCGGTGTCGTCGTCTCGCCTTTCGGCCACCCGCGGGACCGAACGCCGCGCGGCGTTCGGCGTTCGGCCCCTGCCACCACACCTGCAATCACCACGGCGGTCAACCGGCGCCAGCCGCGACCCCGACCTCGCAGCAGTACACCTGGCCGGCAACGGCCGTACACCTAGCCGGCGGCGAAAGCCAGGGTGCCGTAGCCGAACGGTTTGATGCTGGTGACGAACATGCGGCCGTCGGCGATGGTGATGATCGAGTCGGCGGACAGCCGCTTGTCCAGTTCCAGGGACGTTGCCTCGCTGATCAGTGTGACCTGACCGTCGGTGGCGGCGTAGGACTCCACTCGGACGCCCTTGAAGGAGGCGTTGACCACGAGCAGGCCGTCCTTGTCCGCGTCGACAAGGACCAGGTCGTCCATGTCGGCGCTCGGGACCTCCCAGCGCGCTTCGCCGCTGGACAGGTCGAAAGCCACGATGCCCGGCCGGCCGGTGCCGTTGAAGAGGTCGCGCGCGGTGATGCCGTACAGGGTGTCCCCGGTGACGCGGTACGGGAGCAGCACCTGTCCGTGGAGGCTGTACGAACCCAGGTAGTCGACGGGTCCCTGCTGCGCCTTGAGCGGGAACGAGGCGGTCTGGGTGCCGTCGCGGTCGAAGCGGAGCAGTTGGGGAGGATGCTTCTGGCCGACGCCCGGCGCGATCATGACGGTGATCGGTGCCGCGGAGACGATATCGGCGTCGGCGTCGGGGACGGGCCCCTCGAACGGGGTCGGCTCCGCGCCGATCTGGCGGCCGGCGGCGTCGAGGGTGACGAGTTCGAGCTCGTACCCCGAGCCGGACTGGCTGGCATTGCTGATCACCGCGACGACGTCGGCTCCCGTCTTCATGGCGGAGTTGGTGACCGGGGCGATCAGCCGGGTACCCGGGAAGACCGAGGGGTCCTTGGAGCGGTTCTCCCAGGTCCACGCGGTGCTGCCGTCGTCGACGCGGAAGGCGATCACCGAGGTCGGCGTCAGTGCGGCGACGATGTCGTCACCGACGAACCCGATGGTCGACCGGTAGTAGTACCAGGGGCTGCCGTCCTTGCGCTTCTTCCCGGCGAACTCGGTGGTCCGCAGGACCTTTCCGCCGTTCCGCGCGTCGACGAAGGAGAGCTTCTTGCAGACACCGTCGCTGGAACCGTCGTCGTAGACGGTCCACGCGACGGCGCCGATACCGTCCTTGTTGGCCGCTTCGGTCATCGCGCAGGGCTTCATGCCGCGCTCGGGCGGCGCGACGCTGCCGAGTTCCTTCCCGGTCTCCACGTCGAACATCTTCACCGCCGTACCGCGGCCGACGAACAGCGTCGAACCGACCTGCCACGTGCCCATCGCGCCGTCCCGGGGCACGTCCTGACGCTTGTTGCCGTTGACACCGGCGTTCCCCTGACTGGACCCGTCTTCCGGCGGCGTGGCCCACACGGGGACCACCTTCGGGGGCAGCGGCGGCGCCTTCGGCTGGGGTGACGCGGACGATCCGGACGAGGGTCCCGACCCGGGGTTCGGAACCTCGGCGTTCTTCGCACCAGCGGCCCCGCCGCCGCTGTCGCAGGCGGCAACTGCCGTGCTCGCGATGACGACCGCGACCACGGCGCGGAGAATGCCGCGGCGGCGCCTGCGTGCGGACGCCGTACGTGCGCGGGGTGAGGGGGGAACAGCGGGTTTGGCGGTCATGAACGTGCCCTTTGAGACGGTTGTCGGGACGGACGTGCGGCTTCGGACCGGCCGAAGGCGGCGTGTGTGGAGCGCCTTTGGGCCGGCGGAACGGAAGGGCGCGGCGATGGTCGACGGGGCGTCCCCTGTCTCGACGCCCCGTCGGCTCCCGGTCCGAATGATCAGCATGCTAAGCACCGGGGACGGTGGGGAACTACGGCTCTCCCGCACCATTTCCCGGCGGCCGAGGGGCTCCGGTGCACCATGTCCACTGCGGTACGTACGCGAGCCCCGCCACCGCGGCGCGGCAACGTGGGGTGCTGCCCTGGTAGTTCGTGGCACCCTAGATGCCGCCGTCGGATCCGCATCCAGAGCCGCAGCCAGATCCGCACCCGGAGCCACAGCCTGTGGTGCCGCCGTCCGCTCCATAGCCCATGCCGCCCGGGTGGCCGTGGTCGGGGGCGGACAGTGCGGAGCGGTGGCCGTCCGGGCGACGGCCACTGCGAATCAGGGCCGCGGCGAGGTCGCGGTCGTAGTGCGCGCGACGGTGTTCGTCGAGCATCTCCTGGCATCGCCGCGCCAGGACGTCCTTCGGGAGCCGCCCGCTTCGGGCGACGCGGTGTTCGAGCGCGAATGCCGCCGGCGGCGCGGCCACGCAGGCGAGGAGGCAGGCCAGGAACGTCGCCAGGCCGATGCGCGAGGGGCCCGATCCCAGGTACGCGGCGGCGAGCCCGAAGCTGGTGCCCATGCCGCCGAACGCGAGCAGGACGGTGAGCAGGTACCGCTCGTGCGGTGTGTGGCGCGGGCTGGCGCGCAGGTCGCGCCACATGCGCCAGGGCACGAACCCGGCGGGCCCCCGCACCGCTTCGAGGAACGGCGGCGGGACGTCGTACTTGATCGGATGGAGCCGGACCTCGCCGTCCGACAAGGCCGAGCACGTACGGAGTGCTTGCAGAAGTGCGGCGGCGGGGGCGTCCGGCGCGGCCGGGGCGGTGTCGCCGGCCGACGCCGTCACGGTGAGCGTGCCCTCCCGGGAGACCTGCAGCAGCCCGGACCTGACCAGGGCGGCGGCCGCCATTTCCAGGCAGGATTCGATTCCCTGTCGGTAGAACGCCGCCTGATACAGGGTCAATCCGACGAGTGCGCGACGGACCACCCGCGTCGCCCGTACCCACAGGGCGAACCACAGCGGCAGCCACAGGACCGCCGGCGCCATGGGCCACAGGACGAAGAGCCACGGGACCGACACCGCCGCACCCCCAGCCGGGACGGGAACGCCCTCAGGCTGTGAACTCAACCGCGAACCAGGGCAGTTCGCCAGACCGTGCCGCTCCGGGGCTGCCTGACTGTACGAGCCCGAGATCGCCGGCACGACGCCTGGCGCTACGTCGTGGAGGTGCAGGATGCCGGGAGGCCGGCCGACACCACCGGCTACCGATAGAGACGGCATGGTCAAGGCGACGGGTCATTCCACACTCTTCGCCGCTGCGCTTGGCGGTCGTGGGTGCGCAGCAGCTATGGGCGCGGGTTGCTTCGTTGAGGCTGCAACCACTGGCATGTTCGCGCCATGGAGTCGCACGGACGCACATGGTCACTGATTCTGGACGGGCGGTCGCTCCTCGCTCGGACGTGTGACGGGCTTCCGCACCGCGGCGGGATCGCCGCCATTGAGCAGCATAGGAGCCCCCATGCGTAAAACCCGTCTGTCCAGGCGCGCGCTGTCGGCATTGGCGGCGGTGGCCGCGGCGGCGGCGTTCGTGGCGCCCACCACATCGGCGTCGGCCGACGTACCCCGGGCATCCTCCGTGCCGAAGATCGAAGTCGTGCCGACGAGCGGTGCCGCGTCGGAGCCGGCGCCGCGTACGTCGTACATCTACTCGAAAGCGGCCGGCCCGGGCGCGTGGAACTACCAGCACTTGGACGTGGAGGGCACCGGCCTGCGCGTGGAGTCGGTGCACGGCTATCTCACGGCCACGACCGGTCCGTACCTGCCCGTCGACATCTGCGGCGTCGACGTGCACATCTGGGGAGTGAAGCTCGGAGGCGAGCCTTTCAGCGTGCGCGACCGCAACAACACCTGCGGCTGGGGGTCTGCCGGGATCAAGTGGATCCTGCACGGGCAGGAGTTCCAACCCGGCTCGTACATCTGCACCCGGGTGACCTACGACCCCGCTCGCGTCCCCGAGCCGCTGTGCGCGCACATCTACGAGTAGGTGCCTGCCAGGCGCTCCTATGCCCTTGCAGGCCCCGGGACTTCGGCACGAACCAGAAGGAACTCCATGCATCCCACACGCGGGTACGCCGTCACGGCGTTCGCCCTGACCGCACTTGCATTCGGCCCGACCGGCGGCACTGCGCAGGCCGCCGCCGCAATCCCCGTCGCGCAGGACGCGGTCGCGGCCGCCGGTTGGAACCGCTGTCCGGCCGACTCCATCTGCCTGTTCGAAGGCAGAGACGGCACCGGGACGATCGCCTGGTTCCGCATCGGCTCGCCCGACCTCCGCATCCAATCGATGGACAAGCGCGCGTCGTCCGTCTGGAACCGGCACGCGGACGCCTTCCAGCTCACGACCGATTACAACTACGAAGGCGAGTGCTGGTCGATCTTCCCAGGCGCCAAGGGGAACCTGGACTCCTTCGACAACCGCGCAAGTTCCGTGGGCCGCTACGCCTGCGGATAGCGCTCCGGGTCCCACTCGCCGGTCCGGCGCCACTCGCACCACCGCGGAGGATCGGCGGCCGGCGGTGCCACCCCGGCCCACGCGAGCTCGCGCGCGCCGAAGACGGCGGCCGCGCCGGGCCGTGGGCCGGGGTCGTTGCGCCGGGGTTAGTACGCGCTGTCGGCCGGCAGGCGGTCCGGCAAGCCGAGGCGGGGGAACTGGTCGTCGTGGAATGTGAGGATCTCGGCGATCGCCCCGCCGGTGACGCGCAGGACGTCGATCGTCAGCGGCAGGTACGCGTCCTCCTGCTGCTGCCAGAGGTAGAAGGCGACCGCGGGCTGCCGGTTCACCGAGGTGGGGACGGTGCGCAGGCCCGTCATGCCCTCGAAGCCGCTGGTGACCCAGTCGTTCACCACCGCGTCGCGGCCGATGTGCAGGCCCGGGGTGGGCGGCATCGAGCAGCGGACGTCGTCGCGCAGCATCAGGGCGAGTGCCGGGACGTCCGTGGCGACACTGGCGTCGGTGTAGCGGCGTACCAACTCGCGTGTCCCGGCGTCCTGTTCGCCGCCGGTCCAGTCCTGCCGCTCGGTGGGCAGGTGCTCCCGCATCCCGGCGCGGGCGCGCTGCAGCGCGCTGTTCACGGAGTTGACGGAGTCCCCGAGGAGCTCGCCGGCGTCCTTCGCGGACCAGCCGAGCACGTCCCGCAGGATCAGCACGGCCCGCGGGCGCGGGGCGAGGTGCTGGACGGCGACCACGTACGCCAGTTCGATCGTCTCCCGCGCGACGGCGACGGCCTCCGGAGCGTCCGCGTCGTCGGCGGGCAGCTCGTCGAGCAGCCGGTCCGGGTAGGGCTGCAGCCACAGCACCTCGCCGCCGGTCGCAGGCTCCGGGCGGCGCTTGGCGAGCAGGTCCAGGCAGGCGTTGGTGGCGATCCGGTACAGCCAGGCCCGGAACGTCGACCGCCCCTCGAAGGTCTCGCGCCGCCGCCAGGCACGCAGGAACGTCTCCTGCACGGTGTCCTCGGCGTCCTCGAACGACCCGAGCATCCGGTAGCAGTGCACGTGCAGCTCCCGCCGGTGCCGCTCCGCCAGCCCCGAGAACTCCGGCTCGTCGACCTCGCCCAGACCACTCACACCCAGCATCTCCAGCAGCCGCTTGTCCGTACTCATCACGTCATCCTTCCGCCTCGCCGTGTCCCGTCGTAGGTGTGACGGGTGCGGGCGCGAAAACTCATCACCGGGGCGGATTCACCAGCCGCTGTCGTCCCATTGGTTCAGCAGCGCGTCGGCCTGGTCGTCGGTCATCGGCCCGCCGGTATCGGTGGGAAGGGGTAGTTCTGCCCAGATGACCTTGCCGCGGGCGGTGTAGCGGGTGCCCCATCGGGTGGCGAATCTGGCGACGAGGAAGAGCCCGCGGCCGCCCTCGTCGGTGGTGGCGGCGCGGCGCAGGTGCGGTGCGGTGCTGCCGGCGTCGGAGACTTCGCAGGTGAGAGCGCGTTCGTTCAGGAGGCGGACGTGGATGGGTGCGGTGCCGTAGCGGATGGCGTTGGTGACCAGTTCGCTGAGGATCAGTTCGGCGGTGAAGTCGATCTCGCCCAGATCCCAGGTCTCCAGCTGGCGTGCGCATGCGGCGCGTACCGTGCCGACGGCCTCCGGGTCGGACGGCACGTGCCACACGGCCACGCGCGACCGGTCCAGAACCCGGGTGCGGGCCACGAGGAGCGCGATGTCGTCGCGTGGTTGTGCGGCGGCGAGGGTGTCCATGAGCGCGTCGCACGTCTGCTCCGGGGTTGCGGTGGGGCCTGCGGCGACCAGGGCGTCGTGCAGGCTGCGCAGGCCGATGTTCGGGTCGCGGTCGCGTTGTTCGATGAGGCCGTCGGTGAACAGCACCAGCCGAGAGCCCTCGGTGAGCGCGAGTTCGGTGGTCTCGATCGGCATGCCTTCGTTCAGGCCCAGCGGCAGGGACACCGGCACCTCGGGGAAGTGCACGCGGCCGGCGGGGTCGACGAGCGCGGGGCCGGGGTGCCCGGCACGAGCGATGGCGGCGGTGCCCGCGACGGGGTCGTAGATCGCGTAGAGGCAGGTGGCGCCGGTCATCCGCCCCTGCGCTTCCGCTCCGGTGGCGACGTCGCCGCCGGTCTCGGTGCGGTCGAGGTCGATGGCGGTCACCAGGTCGTCGAGGTGGCCGAGGACTTCGTCGGGGGGCAGGTCCAGTGCGGAGAAGTTCCGTACGGCGGTCCGCAGGCGCCCCATCGTCGCCGCGGCGTGCAGGCCGTGCCCGACCACGTCCCCGACCACGAGGGCGACCCGGGTGCCGGGCAGCGGGATGACGTCGAACCAGTCGCCGCCGACGCCTGCCTCGGCGGGCAGGTACCGGTAGGCGGCGTCGACTGCGTCCTGCTCGGGCAGGGCCTGGGGCAGCAGACTGCGCTGGAGCGTGACGGCGGTGGTGTGTTCGCGTGTGTAGCGGCGGGCGTTGTCGATCGAGACCGCGGCACGGGCGGTCACTTCCTCGGCGAAGGAGACGTCTTCGTCGTCGAACGCCGTGGACCCCGCGCCGCGCCAGTACGTCGCCAGTCCCAGCACCACCCCGCGTGCCTGGAGGGGGACGGTGAC
The DNA here is from genome assembly GCA_045039925.1 of Streptomycetaceae bacterium NBC_01309. Classification (GTDB taxonomy): domain Bacteria; phylum Actinomycetota; class Actinomycetes; order Streptomycetales; family Streptomycetaceae; genus Yinghuangia. The sequence continues at coordinate 10,356,711 of CP108400.1, read as the reverse complement.
CAGGGAGTGGACGCCGTCGGTCATCAGCTGCGCGGCACGGTCGGGGGCCTGCGCCTGCCAGGCCCGGTCCGTGCGGAGGTCCGGCCGCAGGACGCCGCGGCCGGTCCGCAGGGCCTGGCCCATGGGGGTGTCGGGTCCGAACTCGATGGTTCCGCCGACCGGGTACAGCGCCGGTGCGTCCCCGGCCCCCCACGGCGAGGCGTCCTGTCCCCAGGTGGACGCGATCCGCCGCATGCGGCGCGAGCCGGTCTGCGGGTCGCCGCCGCCGATGACCGCATCGGCCAGGTCCACGGTGACCAGGTCGGCGAAGCGCGGCACGCACAGGTCGGCCAGCTCCTCTGCGGTCCGTGCGATGTCGAGGGTGGTGCCGACCCGGACGCCGGCCTCGTAGATCAGGCTCAGCCGTTCCCCGACGGCTTCGGCGCGCCCGGCCAGGAGCCGCAGCTCGGTGGTGTCCCGTAGCGTGACCACGCTCCCGACCGGTCCGTAGGGGGCGGTGGGGCGCTGGTTGACCGCCAGCAGCCGGTCCCCCGCTGTATGGACCTCGTCCGACGCCTCCCGTCCCGACGTCAGCAGGGCGGCCAGGCGCGGCGTCAGGGGCAGCGAGGCGACGCTGTGGTGTTCGGCGTCGCCCGGGAGGTCGAGGAGGCGGCGGGCCTCGTCGTTGGCCAGGACGACACGGCGGTCGGCGTCGAGGATCAGGACGCCTTCGCGGACCGCGTGCAGAACCGCGTCGTGGTGCTCGTACATTCGGGTGATCTCGCTCGGCCCCAGTCCCCTGGTCTGCCGTCGCAGCCGCCAGCTGACCAGCGCCGCGGCGCCCGCGGACAGCGCCAGCGCGCTGACCCCTCCGAGCGCGAGGAAGGGAATCTGGCGTCCGACGGTGTCGTTGACGCGCGCCACGGTGATCGCGGCGACCACGATGCCCAGCGGCTGGCCGGTCGGCCCGTACACCGGCACCACGGTGACGAACGAGTCGCCCTGGTTGGTGGCGTATTTGGTGGTCAGTGACTGCCCGGCGGCCAGGAACGGCCCGATGTTGCCCTGGTAGCGCATCCCGATCTGCGCCGGGTCGGGGCCGGTGAGGAGGACCGCGTCGCTGTTGAGCACGGTGATCGCGTCCACCCCGGCGGCGTCCTGCGCGGCCTGCGCGGACGGCGCGAGCACGGCGGCGGGGTCGGGACCGGTCAGGGCGTCCACGAGGCCGGGGGAATGGGCGTACGTCTCCGCGGCGGTCTGCGACCGGTGCCGGGCGTCGCGCTCGCTGTCGCCGCGCGCCTGCACCAGGAGCACCGCCACCGCGGCGGCGACGAGGAGCGCCACGACGACAACCTGGAGCACGAGCATCTGCCCCGCGAGACTGCGGGGACCGCGGACGCGTGACCGCGCCAGGCGGACATAACGCCCGAACATATGTCATTTCTAGCACTGTGTGGGATGCCGGGCCCTCCAACGCCCGGCGACGGATCCGGGTGTCGGCGACGACAAGCCCGCGTCGCCGACGGCGAGGACCTGGGCACCGTCGCGGCCGTCGCCACCGCTGTCCGGCGGCGCAACCGACCGCCGTGTTCATAGCGCACGGCTCTCGAGAGCAACGTTTGAGCGCGCAGTTGGATGGCGTGGCGCGCATTTTCGTCCCCAACACTGCCGGGATCCGGCAATGCGTACGGCTGCACGCCCCGCCACGATGCAGGGGCGTCGCAGGAGCGCGCGGCTTTTCACCTGGCAGTACCGGACGGCGGCCACCGTCACAACACCGTGAGGGCAATGGGTGTCAGCACGGATGCACGACGACCGTACGCCCGGCCACACTGAGCGGCCGTCGACTGCGACCGCGTCCCGCGTGCGGCCGACGCCTGCCGTGGCAATCCGACCGAGACGACCTACGGCGCCTCGCACCGATCGTTGACGCCGGATCGGTGTCGCACCCGGCAGGTCCCGAAGCTCAGGAGCGTGTATGTCGATACCGAACGGCGGCGGGTACCCGCCCGGTCCTCCGCCCAACGTGCCCGGACCGCCCGGGGGCGGGTGGTACCACCAGGTGCCCCCGCCGCCCGACGGGCCGCCCGGAGGCCCGCCGCCGTACGGCTACCCGTACGGTCCGCCGCCTCCGCCGGGCGGCGGCAACCGCACCGGCGTCATCGTCGGCGTGATCGCCCTGGTGGTGGTGATCATCGGCGGTGTCGTCGCCGGCGTACTGCTCACGCGGGGGGACGACGGCGAGGATCCGGTCGCCGGGCCGAGCACCGGCTCGACCGCCGGGACCGCGACGCCGCCCGCCACCGGCAGCACCACACCGTCGACCGCGCGCCAGAACACGTCGCCACCGACCAGCCGCCCGCCGACCACCACCCGGCCGCCCACCGAAACCGGCACCGGCACGGCGACGGCCGCGTCACCCCGCCCGGGGTCGGTGCTGGGCGACCTGAACGCCGACGACTGCATCGACACCGTCAAGGCAACCGCGATCATGACCAAGCCGATCCCCCAGGTGCCGTGTACCAGCGCACGGTCGCACTGGAAGGTCATCGCCCTCTACTCGCCGGCGAACACCGCCACCTGTGAGGCGCTGCCCGCACGCAAGGGCTACGTCGGTCACCTGCTGGAGTCCAACTCGTCCGGCCGCATCGCCTGTCTGGGCTTCACCCGCAACACCTCACTGCAGGACCTGAAGAACCTGGCCGGCCCCGCCGCCGCCAACCTGACCCAGGCCGACTTCGACAGCCTCGTGCAGAGCTACAAGGACAAGGGCGTGAGCATCACCTGATGCGTGCGGGCAACGCCGAGGTCGTACGCCTCGACGAACCCTGGGCTTCTCAGTCGTCGGAGAGGGGCGTACGCGGTACCTGCGCGCCGAACGGGTTGCCGCCCGCCCGCAGATCAGGGGCAGCGGAAGGCGCCGAGCCCGCAAAGGGATTGCGCCCGGACGCAACCGGGTGATGCGCCGTGCCGCCGACCGCCTGCTCGGACCGCTGCCGTCGTTTACCACGGACCCGCAAAACAAGAAAGGCGACGACAAGCAGGACGAGGAACACGATCTGTGCCTCGTCGGCGATCGCGTCGGGCAGGAGGAAGAACGACACACTGGCGGCGATATCGGCGACGAAACTCCCCACGCCGGCTTCTGACACGACGGATCCCCCCAGAGCGACCGGTTGTTGACTGACGATCAGGTAACGACGGGTCAGCATAGGGGCTGGATACGGTCGCTCCGCGAGCGGATATCAGCCGCGGGTCACGCGGCACACACCCGTGCCGGACGGCAACCCTCGGCACATCGTGCGGATCTCGGCGTCTGCACCCCTGTGACCGACGACGGCGCTCCGGCACGGCGGCGTATATTGACGCGCCATGACCCACGATTCCTCGTACCAGCCTGTGCGGAACGAGCTGCGCTGCGAAGGACGTTGGGCGTCGCTCCGGCTTTCCGACAGCGAACTCACCGTCGTGGGCCGCCGCGAAACGGCACGCATCCCCCTCAACGCGATACGCGAGGTCTCTCGGGTCGGACGGGGTGACGTCCAAGTCCTGCGGCGCGACGGCGTGCGTCACCTCGTACGGCCCGACGACCCCGCCGCCGCCGACGCGTTCGTCGCCGCGTGCGGGACACGCCTCGCGGGTGTGCCGCGCGTGCCCGGCGAGGACCTGTTCGTCTCGACCCTGCCGACTCCCGGCGCCGGACTCCCGCGCCCCGGTTGGCGCGCGGTGCTCGTGGTCGCCGTCCTCGCCGTCTTCGTGGTCGCCGTCGTACGGGCGGAGGGCGCGGACGCCGCGATCCTCCTGGCCCTCGCCGTACCGGCGATCGGCGCCGCGATGATGGTGCGCAAGTCCGCGTCGCGCCTGGTCGACGGCTACCTGCTGAACCGCCGAGGGGTAACTGTCCCGGCGACCATCCCCCGCGTCCACGAGGTCCGGCGCAGCTACGACCGGTCCGGGCCGGGGCGCGGTTCGTACGTGGTCCGCTACCCCTTCTACGCCTTCACCCTCGCGGACGGCCGGTCCTGGGACGCCCCGTCGATCACGCCGTACGACGACACCCATCACGGCCGGGATATCCCGGTGGTCGTCCGGTACGACCCCTTGAACCCGGACCGGGTCAGCGGCCCCGTCAAGCGTCGGCGCCACGTACTCGCGGTCGTGGGCCTGGTATTCGGCGTCGCCCTGATCGCCGCGCCGGTCGTGGTCGCCGCCCTCGCGTTGCTGTCCTGACCCCGGCCCCGAACACGGAGGGGCGCGGGCGCCGCCGCGAGGCGGTGCGAACACGCCCACCGCCGCAGCAATACGGGCGATCGGCCCGTGCTCCCCGGTGTGATGAGACTCCGACAGCAGATACCTGCCTGGAGTACCCATGCACATGCGCGCCCGCCTTGCCGTGGTAGTGGTAAGGGCAGTGGCAGTGGCAGTGGCGGCCATCGTCGCCACGGTGGCCGGGGCCGCCCCGGCCACCGCCGAATCCGCCGCCCCCACGCAGTCCCTCCCCTTGCCGGGCGCCGCCCTCGACGACCTCCTCGCGGCGAGCGACATCGACACCCACATCCTCAATGCCGCCAATATCTGCGCGAGCAACGTCTCCGTCTTCGCCGCGAACCTCCCGGGAGGCCTGCTCGGCGACCTGCCGGGCGACGAAGTCTGCTTCGTCCACGACTCCGAGGGCGTCGACGCGTAGCCAACGGCCCCAACCCCTGGCGCTGTTCACGCTGAGTGGAGGCGCGGGCGTGGGGCCGGGGTGCGACGCGTCCGCCATGGCAGATCGTCCGCTCAGCCGTGCACGGGGATCAGTTTGAAGGTGTCGCCGTCGCGGACGATGCGCCCGGCAGTGGGCGTTCCGAAGTGTGTCCCAAGGACGAGGGTCGGCGAGTCGGCGAACCGTTCGACGAAGCCCCTTCGCGTACGGGCGGCCGCCGCGCGATCGGTGTCCATTTCCGCCGACCAGCCCGGCCGGGCGATCTGGACCTGGGAATGGAGCAGGTCGCCGGTGATCACGGCGCTGTCGCCGGCGTCCTCGACGAGGACCGAGACGTGGCCGGGGGTGTGGCCGACGGTGCTGATCAGCGAGATTCCCGGGACCACGACCTGGTCGGGCTCAACCCAGGTGATCAGGTCGGCGTCCTCGATCGGTCGGAGGGAGTCCTCGAACACGGCGACGGCGTCGACCATGCTGTACCCCCATTCGGAGTACGCCTGCGGAGCATCAGGATCCTGCGCGAAGTCCTTCCGGTGCGCGTACTCCTCGCGGGCGAAGTAGTACCGGGCGGGTGCCCGGCGCGCACGCATCGTCCAGACGCTGTTGGTGTTCGCGCTGGGCAGCCCGTTCACGTTCGCATTCCTGTTCGTCCTCGCAGGGCTGTTCCCCGGCGTACCCCGCTCATGGGGTCCGCTCGCCGCGATCGCGATCCTCGTGACGGCCGTCTCGCTCCTGCGGCACCGCGGCCTGCGCTGGCCCCAACCGTCACGCGTCCGTCGGCCTCGGACAAGTGGCCGTCAGACACGTCGCCGCGCCGCGCGCACCTTCGGTAGCTCCCTGGTGATCGGCATGGCGATCGCCTTCGCCCTGATGCTCGCCCTGGCGGCCTTCCTGTCCGACGGCCCCACCTCCGCGGACGTCGTCTCGGGTGGGGTCATCTTCGGGGTAATGATCGGCGCTGCCGTCGGCGTGACCCGAGTCCTCACATCCGCCTCACAGGCAGGGCCGACCGCGCACATCGACCCGCGTCGGGTGATCGCCGACGACTTCGTCTTCTGGCTCGTCTGCGGCGCGGCACCCGGCCTTGCGGTGATGGCGGTCGTGCTGTTGTTCGTCGTTCTCCAGGGCACGCCGGCCCCGGAAGTGCTGGTCGTCGCCGGGTTGTTGAGCCTTCCTGTCGGGTTGCTCGTCCTCGCGCTACGGCTTCCCCGTTCCGGCGTGTGGACCGGATACCTGGCGATGCTGCTGTGCACGCGCCGGGGGCCGACGGTGCTCCCATGGCGGTTCGAACGCCACCTCCACTGGGCAGAGCAAACCGGGCTGCTCCGGCTCGCCGGACACGCCTACCAGTTCCGCCACCGCGAGCTACAGGACTGGCTTGCCGATCCGGCCAACCGGCCGTGACCCAAACGGCGTGCCGTCCCGGACGGCGCTGCATCGCCGGCCCTGTCGACGGCCCGCCGGCCGCGAGGCCGGCGGGCCGTCCGTGGTTCCGGAAAGCCGGCGAGTGGGGGGCGATGCCGGGGACTCGGCCGCCGGTGCTACATGAGGCGGCCTCCAACGCCCCTCATCCGGCGGCTGGTTGCTGAGGTAGGCCGGCAAGGCGGCAAGGTCGGGTTCGAACGCAGGCTGATCCCCCGTCGCCAACTGCCGTCGCTCTCCCACCGCGTGCAGGTGCATGGGGCGTACGACTGTACGTCGGTGTAGACGGCGTTGAGTGCTGTGCCCGTACCGGAGGTCTTGGTGGTTGGGTAGGGGTGGGCGGTGATCGCAGGGTGTGTGTTCCGGTGGAGGGGATCACGTATGGAGCCGTTGGCGGCTGGAGATCCGGCGCGGGTACGTGACTTCTCGTGTTGCGGGCCCGGTTGGGCGCCGGCGGGATGGGACAGGTGTTCCTGGGCCGGTCGCCGAGTGGGCGCGCGGTGGCAGTGAAGGTGGTGCATCCGCATCTGGCGCAGCAGGCGGAGTTCCGGCATCGCTTCCGGCGGGAAGTGACCGCCGTGCGAGCCGTCAGCGGCGCGTTCACCGCGCCGGTGGTGGCGGCCGGTCCGGAGGACGACCCGCCGTGGGTGGCGACCGTCTACATCCCCGGGCCGACCCTGGCCGAGGCGGTGGCCGGCGCCGGGCCACTGCCGGAGGACGCGGTGTGGCCGCTGGCGGCCGGGCTTGTCGAGGCGCTGCAGGCCATCCACGACGAGGGCTTGCTCCACCGCGATCTCAAGCCGTCGAACGTGGTGCTGGCCGCGGACGGCCCAAAAGTGATCGACTTCGGGATCGCCCGGACCGCGGACGCCACCGCGCTGACGAGGATCGGCGCGGCGATAGGCACAGCCGGCTTCATGTCCCCGGAACGAGCCGAAGGCGGTGACGTCGGGCCGGCCGGCGACATCTTCTCGCTCGGTGCCGTACTCGCCTTCGCCGCCACCGGCGGCGAGCCCTTCGGCCAGGGGCCGCCGCTGGCGATCATGCACCGCGTCGTCTCCGGCGAACCGCGATTGGACGGACTGCGCGGCCCGGTACGGGATCTGATCACCGCATGCCTTGCCAAGAACCCCGCCGACCGGCCCGCCGCCGCGCAACTCCTCGAACAGATCACCGTCCATTGGAGCCCGCCCGACGACAGCCTGCCGTGGCCCCATGCCATGACCACGCTGATCAACACCCGCGCCATACGTGCCACACAGCGCTACGGCGAAGCGGAGGCGTCCACCGCATCAGCCGCACAGGAACGCGAAGACCTCGACCGCCTCCGCAACCATGCCGCGGAAGTCGCAGGGCTCGGAGACCACGCACAGGCCGTGGAGCTGTACGCCGACCTCGCCGCCGACTCGGAGCGCGTCCTCGGGCCCGACCACCCCGACACCGTGAACGCCCGGTCGTCGTCAGAGCATTGGAGGGCTTGAACAGCCCCTTCAGCCGCCTGCCCGTGAGCGTCGGCACAGAGCAGTTCAGCCGGTCAGTCCGGCGCGGGGATGCCTGCGCGTTCGGCGACGTACTGCCACAGTTCGCGGCGGGCTTCGGCGGTGTCCGGGCCGGCGCCGAGCGCGTACGTGGTCGGCCTGGGGGCGCGGTCGTGCCACAGCAGGCCGGTGGTTCGGACCGCTTCGGGGGCGGAGCCCAGCCACACGATGGTGTCGGCTCCCTGCGCCGGGTCGCGGATGATGGGGCGGATGAGGGTGCGGAACACCGGCATCGAGGTACGGACACCCTGGGTGTCCGCCCAGCCGGGGTGCATCGCGTGCACATGGATGTCGTCCGGGGCGAGGCGCTTGGCCCACTCCTGGGTGAGGACGACCTGCGCGCGTTTGGTCCGGGCGTAGAACTTCTTCGGTGCGTAGCGGTCCGTCCTCGACTCGGGGTCGCCGGAGTGGAGGCGTCCGGCGTACTGGCCGCCGGAGGTCACGTTGACGACCCGGGACGGTGCCGCCGCGCTCAGCAAGGGCCGCAGCGCCGCCGTGAGGACCCACGGGGCGAGCACATTGGTTGCGAAGGTCAGTTCGACGCCGTCGGTGGTGAATCTGCGTTCGTCGGGCATCACGCCGGCGTTGTTGACCAGGACGTCCAGGCGGTCCTCGGCGTCGACGAACGCGGCGGTGAAGGAACGCAGTTCGGTGAGGCTGCTGACGTCGCAGGCCACCGGTCGGACGTCCGCGGGCCGGGTGCCGTCGACGGCGGCGCGCACGCTGCGGGCGGCTTCCTGCGCACGGTCTTCGGTTCGGCCCAGGACACGGACGGACGCTCCGGCTGCCGCAAAGCCCGTCGCCGCCGCGAGGCCGATGCCGGACGCGGCCCCGGTGACCAGCACCACCTTGCCCTCCATGCGTTCCCCGTCGGCGGGCCAGGTCGACAGTCGTCGGCGGAGGCGGTAGCCCGGGGCGCCGTACCCGAGCACCAGCGTGCGGTCCAGCGCCTGGTCGAGACCCGCAGCGACTCTGTCCCTGCCCCGTGGGCGCGTCATGCCGCCTCCCCAGGACCGGAGTTCGCGTCGGCGGTGAGGCTGTACGCGTTGAGCGCGGCCCAGGCCAGCGCGACGGACGCGGCTTTGGCGCGGTAGGCACCGGTCGGCAACTGGGTGCCCAGCACCACCGCGTCGCCGAGGTCGGAGCCGATGCGGCACCACGTCGCCAGTCGGCGTACTCGGTCGCCCGTCGCACACAGCATGGCGGCGCCGATGACGGTGTCGCGTGCGCCGACCATCCTGATGAGCGGTGCGGTTTCGGCGGTGGCCGAGCCGTCCGGCGCGGTCGGCAGTCCGCACGGGCGTGCGAGCCACTCGGGGCGCAGCAGGATCGCGACGCCGTAGGCGGCAGTCGCGGCGCCGAGCGTGCGCGTGAGTGCGGATTTCATCAGGTACCTCCTTGTTTCGGCTCGGGGCAGGTCGAGAGCGTCCGGGGTGCTACGGGCACACCGCGCAGCCACAGCCGCAGCCCGTGCGCCCTGATACCGGCCGCTACCCGCTGGGGCAGGAGCGGAAAGCGGACCAGCAGCGCGGCGAACCGGGCGGCGGTAGCGGGTACGCGCCGCCCCCGCCACTGCGCGGTGAACACCACCCGGCCGGCCTGGTGGAGGGTGACGCCGACGTGGAAACGCTCGCCGGGTTCGGGCGCGCGGATGTCGTAGTGGCCCTCGACGGTCAGGAACGGCGAGACGTAGAAGGCCTTGTCGGTCCGCGCACGCCCGTCCGGCCCGGGGCGCAGGAGGTAGCGGTGGCGTTCGCCGTACGTGTTGTGCACCTCGGCCACCACGCACGCGAGGTGCCCGTCGCGGTGGTGGCACCAGTACACCGTCAGGGGATTGAAGACGTAGCCGAGCACGCGCGCGTTGGCCAGCATCAGCACCTGTCCCCCGTCGAGTTCCACGCCCTGCTCGGCCAGCCAGGAGACCACATTGGCGCGGATGGTGCGCGTCGGGTCACCCATGTGGTCGCGTGCCTCGAAGCGTGCGAACGGACGCAGCAGACGCGGGAGTCGGACGGGCGCGTCGAGGTCGACGAGCCAGACGTAGCCGGGGGTGCGGAACTCCCGCCGCGGGTGTTGCAGGCGTACGTGCACCGTCTCGGTGCGGTACAGCGCCGTTCCCGAGGTCACCACGCCACCCCCAGCGATGCCGCCGCGCGGACGCCGGAGGCGCAGCCGTCCTCGTGGAACCCCCAGCCGTGGTACGCCCCGGCAAATGCGGTGCGCCCGGTGTTGAGGCTCGGCAGCAGCCGCTGCGCGGCCACGGATGCGGGGGTGAAGACCGGGTGCGAGTACTCCATGTGGGCGATGGCCGATCCGGGGGCGAGGCGGTCGGTGGCGCCCAGGGTCACCAGGTAGCGGCGCGGCTCGTCCAGGCGCATCAGGCGGCTGATGTCGTAGGTGACCTGGACCCGGTCGCGGTCGACGCCGTCGTGGCAGGCCGTCTTGAGGTAGTTCCACGAGGCTTGCGCGGCCGGGGCGCGCGGGAGCAGGGACTCGTCGGTGTGCAGGCAGGCTTCGTTGCGGGCGTACCGGAACGCCGTCAGGACGCGGCGCTCGGGTGGCAGCGCGTCGGCGAGCAGCCGCAGCGCGTCGTCGGCGTGCGTCGCGAGAACCACGGCGTCGAATCCGTGGGCGCGGTCGGCGTCGTCGCGGACCTCGACACCCGTCCCGGTCCGGCGCACCGCCCGCACCGGCGTGGCGGCGTTCACGCAGGCCAGGCCCTTGGCGACGCGGTCGACGTACGTGCGCGAGCCGCCTTCGACCGTACGCCAAGCCGGTGATCCGCCGACGCTCAGCATGCCGTGGTTCGCCAGGAACGCGAACAGATAGGCGGCCGGATAGCAGCGGCTGTCCCGCGTGCCCGTCGACCAGACCGCCGAGACCAGCGGCATGACGAAATGGTCGACGAAGTACGGCGAGAAGCCGCCGTCGGTCAGGAAGCCGCCCAGGGTGATCGGCTGCCCGTCGGCGGTCTCGTCCGGCAGCCGGCCGTTCAGCAGCGCCCGGGCCCGGCGGTGGAAGCGGACGACCTCGTGGAGCATGCGGAGGTAGCGGGGGTTGAGGGTGTTCGACCGTTGCGCGAACAGCCCGTCGGCGCGCCGCGCTCCCGCGTACTCCAGTCCGCAGCCCTCGCAGCGCACGCTCATCGACATCTCGGCGTCCCGCGTCCGCACGCCCAGCTCTGAAAACAGCCGGATCAGGTACGGGTAAGTGCGCTCGTTGTGCACCAGGAACCCCGTGTCCACCGGCACCGTACCGCCGTGGTCCGCGGGCACGTCGTGGGTGTGGGCGTGCCCGCCGAGCCGGTCGTCCCCCTCGAACAACCAGACGTCGTAACGGCGTTGGAGCAGGTACGCGGCGGTCAGGCCGGACACTCCCGCGCCGATGACCGCGACGCGCGGCCGCGGCGGGCCTACCACGGGGGACCTTCGGTCGCGCGGAGCAGGCCGACGGCCCCCGGGCCGCAGCGTTCGGACATGGCTTCTCCGTCTCCGCGAGTCGTGCGAGCAACAACGCTCACTTGCTCTTCGGAGCAAACGGGCCCTGCGGATGCGGTGCGGGACCAAATACCTCGCCGCGGTACGACATCACCGCGTAGCAACGCAGCTGGGGCAACGGAAAATCAGAACAAGCCGGCGCAGGTGCATCCGCTCCGGGTGCGGCCGCGGAAGGACGGGTGAAGGGTTCCGCACGTACAAGACCTGGAGCGCCAAATGAATACGAAAGGCAAGGCCGAGAACGTCCTCGACACCGCTGCGCCTGCGCGCATCGGCCTCCCTGCCGGCCGTCGCCGGGCCGTCGCCGCGGTCGGCGTCGGTGTGTTGTGCGCGTCGTCGGTCGCGCTGGGCGCGTCTCCCGCGCGCGCCGCCGACACGGCGACCGTATCGGTCCTGCACGGCATCCCCGGGATGACCGTGGACGTGTACGCCAACGGCCAGGAACTGCTGCCGGACTTCCGGCCCGGCACCCTCACCGACCCGCAGCAGCTCCCGGCGGGCAGCTACGACATCAAGGTGTTCAAGGACAACGAGGGCCCGGGAGGCACGCCTGCCCTGCAGAAGCAGGTCGACGTCCCCGCCGATGCGAACGCCACCCTGGTGGCCCACCTGGGCGCGGACGGGGCACCGATGCTGTCCGCGTTCGTCAACGACACCGCGCCGATCGCGGCAGGCAAGGCACGGGTGACGGTGCGGCACGTCGCGGCCGCTCCGGCCGTCGACGTACGCGCCAACGGGACGCCTGTGTTCACCAACCTGACCAATCCCAAGGAGGCCAAGGGCGACGTCGACGCCGGCATGGTCAAGGCCGACGTGACGCTCGCCGGAACCTCCACCGTGGCCCTCGGCCCGGCCGACCTGAACCTCGCCGAAGGCACCAACACGATCGTGTACGCGTACGGCAGCGCGAACGACAAGACACTCGCACTGAAGACCCAGGCCGTCACGGGCATGCACAGCGCACCCGGTGGCGTCCCGGCCGGCGGGTCCGGCGCCGCCGCGAACGCGGGCGACGACGGATCGGGCGCGTCCGGGCTGATGATCGGCCTGGCCGCGACCGCGGCGCTCGGACTCGCGGTCGGCGGGTACCGGGTCGCGGCGATCCGGCGCTGATCTCGAACCGGGGGCAGGCCCGGGGCCGGATGTGCCTGGAGCCCCGGCCTCGGGCCTGCGCCTCGGACCCTCCCCCGGCGGCCTCCCCCCGGCCCGCACATCGCCTGCCCCCGCGCATATGCGTGGGGGCGACGCGGAGGGCCGATATGTCGACCGACAAGTCGACTGAGTGGTCCGCCTCTTCGCACCTTCGCCCTGATCGGAGGTTGTCGTGCCACGTATCGCGCAGGCCCGTACCCGACTGGCCCGTACCCGACAGGTACGTGCCGGGTGCACGGCCTCGGCCAGGGCCGCAGGCGCGGTCTCGGTCGTAGCTGCGGTCGTAGCCGCTGTCGGTGTCTCGGTGACCGCGTGCGGCACCGGCGGCAGTGCCGTCGGCAACCCGGCTCGGCCGCCCGCGCCCGCCGCACCGGCGGCGCCCGCAACGCCCGGTCCCCCGCCGCCGATCGAGCTGTCGACCGCCCCGACCGGCGCGGTGCCGGAGCCCGGTGCCGTGGCGGGTCCCCCGGCTCCGACCGCGGTGGCCGTCGCGGAACTCGGCCTGTCCGCGCCGGTCGTGCCGGTGGGGGTGACACCGGACGGGCAGGCCGAGGTACCGCCGGACGGCGGCACAGTGGGCTGGTACCGCTTCGGCCCGACACCCGGCGCCGCCGCGGGATCCGCCGTACTCATCGGGCACGTGGACACCGCGGACGGCCGACTGGGGCAGTTCGCAAAGCTGGAGCGCAGCGATCCGGGCGACCGCGTCGTCGTCCGGCGCGGCGCGGACACCGTGCTGACGTACCGGGTGACCCGGGTCGAGGCGGTGCCGAAGGGGCGGCTCCCGACCGCGGAGATCTTCCGGCGCGACGGTGCTCCGCAGCTGGTCCTCGTGACGTGCGGCGGAGCGTACGACCGCGCGGCCGGCGGGTACCAGGCCAACCTGGTCGTCACGGCCGTACCGGAGTCCGGATGATGCCACGCACCGCCTTCCCGGGATCCGCGGTCCTGACCAGTAGGGTTGCGGGCGTGGAATCCCTCGACGACGCCGACGTCGCCAAGGCCTTCGCGGCCGGGGAGCAGTCGGCGTTCGCCGAGACCTACCGGCGGTGGGGCGCCCTCGTGTTCACCGTCTGCGTGCGCTCCCTCGGCGACCGCACGGAGGCCGAGGACGTCACCCAGCAGGTGTTCCTCTCCGCCTGGCGCGGGCGTGCGACGTACCGTGCCGAGGCCGGATCGCTGGCCGGGTGGCTGGTCGGCATCGCCCGGCACCGCATCGCCGACGCCCATGCCGCCCGGGCCCGCCGCGCCGGGCCCGCCGAGACCGAAGCGGCCCCCGACCCTTCGCCCTCCCACGACACCGGCGTCGTGGCCCGGGTGGTCGTCGCCGACGAGCTGTCCCGGCTGGGGCAACCGCAGCGACGCATCCTGGAGTTGGCGTTCTTCGGGGAGCTGACGCACACGGAGATCGCCGAACGCCTCGACCTGCCGCTCGGGACCGTCAAAAGCCACATCAGACGCGGCCTCGGCCACCTACGCGACCGCCTGGAGGAGGTGGACGATGAGTCACAGTAAGCCGGAGACGCTCGCGCTCGCGGCGCTGGGCGAGCACGTGCCCGACGCGGACCTGGCGCACATCGCCACCTGCCCGGATTGCCAGGCGGAGCTCGAACACCTGCAAGCTGTGGTGGGTGTCGGGCGAAGCGTGGAGCCCGAGGACGAACCGTCCGCGCCCCCGGCGGGGTTGTGGCGGCGCATCACGGACGAACTGGCGGACGAGTTCGGCCCGGCGCCGGGCGCGAACACCGGCGGTAGCCCCGGCGCGACGGCGGCGGGTACCAACGATGCGGGACGTACCTCGCCGGTGAGCGGGACGGCCGAGGACGCCGACGCCTCGCCGGCTGCCGTGAACGGCACGGCCGCACCCAAGGGACGGTGGTTTCGGCTGCGGAAGTCGGTGGCCCTGGCCGCCTCGGCCGCGGTGATCGGTGCCGCCGCCGGCGTCGGCGGCACCTTGTGGGCGACCCAGGACGAGGACACCCCGTCGACGCAGGTCGCCGCCGAAACCCGCCTGGAGCCGCTGCCCGCGCACCAGGCGGTCGGTGCCGCGTACCTGGACACCGGAGGCGGCGAACCGGGCCGACGCCTGGTGATCCGCGTCTCGGGCCTGACCGAGCAATCCGGCTTCTACGAGGTGTGGCTGCTGGACCGCGACGCCCAGAAGATGATCTCCGTCGGCCTCCTCCCCGCCAACGGCGAAGCCACTTTCGATCTCCCCCCGAACCTCGACCTCGCCGGCTACCCCGTTGTCGACGTGTCCCTGCAGCAGTACAACGGCTCCCCCGAACACTCCGGCGACAGCGTCGTACGCGGCACCCTCCCCGGCTGACGGAACGACCACCGGTCCCGGCCACGGGTCACCAAACGCGGGTCCGAACACGGCTCCCGTAGGGGCGCGCCCGGGAGGGCTCAACCGGCGAGGTCCGGAGCCAGGACGGCGAGGGCTTGCGTGAGGCTGGCCAATCGGACGGTGTCGCGGGCCGGCCCCGGCGTGCCCCAGCCGGCGCCCGCGGCGAGCACGGCGGTGCCGGGGATGTCGCGCAGCAGGTGAAGGGCGTCCAGGTCTGCGGTGTCGGCGTGTTGGGCCCACAGGACAACGGCCGAGGGCCGGGTCCGGTCGACCGCCCGGCCCAGGGCGTCGGCCGGGAGAGCGGCGCCGAACATGCGCGTGGGAATCCCGCGCTCAATCAGCGCGGCGTTGAGCGCGTGCAGGGGGAGGGTGTGGAGTTCCTGGTCCGTGCAGGCCAGCAGCACACCTCGGGTGCCGAACGCGCAAGGAGCCTGCACTTCGGTCGTACGGCTGCGGCCGGACGCGCGGTGCAGCGCGGCGAGCACGCACTCGGACAGCAGGTGCTCCACCTCCACGTACGTGTTGAGGTTCCTACTGCCTGTCCCGCCTTCCCACTTGCGTCCCATGCCGTACAGCACCGGCTGGACCAGGTCCTCCCACGCGGCCGCGACGCCGCGTTCGGTGATCGCCCGGTCCAGGATGTCGTGGACGGCCGCGCTGTCCAGCCGCATCGCGGCGCGCGCGAGTCCGCGGGCTTGACTGCTTGCGCGGGTACCGGTGGCGAGGGTGTGACCGCCCCCGGACCGCCCGGTCGCGTGCTCGTCCACGCGGCCGATGTCCCCGTCGCCGAGGACCGCGCGGGCGGCGTCCGCGACGGGGACGCCGTCGGCGACCAGCGCGCACATGCGCCGGAGGCGGGCCATGTCCTCGGGCGAGTAACGGCGGTGCCCGCCGGCCGAGACCCGGCTCGCGCCCAGGTGGTACCGCCGGTCCCACGAGCGCAGGGTCGTGACGGCCACCCCGAGCCTGCCGGCGGCCGCGCCGGCCGTGAGGTCCAGCTCGTGTTCGGGGACGCTGGGGCCGCTTGGGCCGTTGGCGGCGAGTGGCGGTGGTTCGGTCAAGGGACAGCCTTTCACCGGCGGTCGGGTTCTGGGAATCCGGTGGTCGGGTTCCGGTAAAAACGATGCCTTAACGACGCAACTTGTGCGAATGGTGGCTGCTGCGAATGGTGGGTGGTACGAACGCCGACGACCGGGGGCCTCACACACTGGAGGCGGTTGTGAAGTTGTCCGACGAGATGCCGGTCGACCACCGGCTCGCCCACGTCTACCGTTTCGGCGCCGGCTTCACCGGCGCGGTGCTGCTGGTGTTCGGCGCCCTGGGATTCGCCGACCAGCTCTCGTTCTTCGACACTTCCGGCGAGCAGATCGCCGGGCTCGGCACCAACGGCGCGCTCAGCACGATCTCCGTCGTCGTGGGCGGCATTCTGATCGCCGGTGCCGTCATCGGAGGGAACCTGGCCTCGACCCTGAACATCGCGGTCGGGTCCGCGTTCATACTCAGCGGCTTCGTCAATCTCGGGCTGATCGGCAAGGACGCCAACGTCCTCGCGTTCCGCATGCCCAACGTGATCTTCAGCTTCGCCGTCGGTCTCATGGTGCTCACCTTCGGCCTGTACGGGCGCGTCAGCGGCAACCTGCCGCACGACAATCCCTACTGGCGCTCCCGGCACCCCGAACAGGCAGCCCGAGAGGACGCGTTCCGCGAGGCCTTGGCGTCCGGGCAGGCGTCGGCCGCGGCCGCCGTGGGCTCGGCACGGGACCGCGATCCCGCCACCCGCACAGGCCCCGGACGCGCCGCATCGTCCCCGGGCGCCCACCCGGCCGGAAGTTGAAAGGCCGACCGAGTCCGCTGACCGGTTTCGGAGTGGGGCTCGTCAGGGCCGCAGAGCGAACACGCGGTTGTGGCCGACGGCGCATCCGACGACCAAGTCCGCGGCGACGACCAGCGGCTGGGGCAGTTCGCTCCCGGTGTCGTACCACCACAGTCGCCGGCCCGTGGCGACGTCGACCGCGTGCAGGCTTCGGCGCCCGTCGTGCGTGCAGATGACGCCTGTCGTCGGCGTGACGGTGGCGGTGCCCATCCCACCGGCGTCGTACCACCAGCGGCGTTGCCCGGTGGCGGCGTCGTACGCGGCCAGGCCGCCGTACGACTCGCCTTCCGCCTCGTCCCCCTGAATGTCGTGGCGCCCCACCGACGTGAACAGCGTGCCGCCGTCGATGTGGCTCAAGCTCTGGCCCGGCCAGTCGTGGCCCGGTATGCCGGCCTTGATCCGCCACAGCCGTCGGCCCGTCGCCCGGTCGAGGGCCACGACTTGGTCGCCCACATCGGCGTACACGAGGTCGCCCGCGGTCAACAGGGATTTCGGGTCTTCGGCCGGGAACTCCCAACGCGGTACGCCGGTCGCGGCCTCCCGAGCGGTCACGCCGACTCCGTACGCCACGCTGAACACGACGCCGTCGCGCAGCACGGGGTCCCAGAGGCCACTGCCCTGCGTGGTCCAGCGAACCGCTCCGGTCGCCAGGTCGACAACAGTGAGGTCGGTATCCAGCCCGTACGTCACGAGGAATCCGTCACCCGCGATTGCCAGACTGGGGCTCCGCGGCAATTCGATCCGCCAACGCTCCCGCCCGGCGGCCGCGTCCAGGGCGAGGAGCGTGGTGGCCGGGTCCGTCGCGGATGGGCGCTCGAACAACAGCAGCAGGCCGTCGGCGACGAGCATCATGTCGAACCGGTATCCGGCGCCCGGAACACGCCACCGCTCGCGGCCCGTTGCCGCGTCGAGGCACAGCCATTCCCGTTGGCTGGTGGTGACGTCCTCGTGGACGAGGACGCCGTCGGCTCCGTCCCACCAGACGTCGTACGGTCGCCCGACCGGGCGTGCCCAGCGCTCGGTGCCGGTGGCCGCGTCCAATTGGACCAGGCGCTGCGACGGATGGGACTCCAGGACGAGCAACGTGCCCGGGGGCCCCGCCACGATCGCGTCGACGGACGCGGTGTCCCGCACCCACACCGGAACTCGGGCCTCGCTCAAGGGTAGTTCCGGGCGATCCGTGTCCTTGTCCAGCCATCCGCAGCCGGACACACCGAGCGCGGACGCGCCCGCGAACCCGGCCAGCCCGAGGAAGCCGCGCCTGGTCAGCCTCACTGGCCGCGCGTGCGGGCGTGGTGTGCTCTGCATGATTTCCCCCATTGAGTCCATCGGGTGATTCCATCGGGGGACGTGCCGTGCGGCGCATCGGGCTGCCGAGCGGCGGACTTGGGCGCCGCCCCCGTCGCCCCTTCGCCGCTTCGCCCCGGCGCTTCAGCTTCGCCCCGGCGCTTCAGCGCTTCCCGCCCTTCGGCGCCTGTCAGACCAGGGGGACGGCGCTGAGCCCTTGGCCCGTCGTCCACACCACCAGGCCGTGTGCGACGACCGGCGGGTGTTCCAGGGCGTTGTGATCGTCCGTGGTCACGCGCCAACGCGGCTTTCCGGTGCCGGTGTCCCGGGCGTACAGGTCCTTGCCCTCCTGGCGGACCAGGGCCGTGCCCGGCACGACACGAAAGGAGTCCACGCCGGGGCCGTCCGTGTCGTGTGACCACAGGCGGCGGCCGGCGGCGAGGTCGAAGGCGTACAGCCGTCCGGTCGGGTTCATGTCGTTGCTTTCGTAGTTGGTGCCTTTGTCGCCGGCCGACACGAACACTCGGTCCTCCGCGATGGCCACACCGTTTGCCTTCAATGGACCCTGGTCCACGTCCGCGGTCCAGTCGCGTCTGCCGGTCGCCAGGTCGTACCGCACGACTTCGCCCGGCCCGGTCGTGAAGAAGCGGCCCGGAGGAGTGCCCGGCGGGGCGGCGAACGCCCAAGGAGCGCTGTCGGTGCCGGCCGCCCAGCGTTCCCGTCCCGTGGCCGGGTCCAGGGCCGTGACCCGACGGGTCGCCAGGAGGATGACGGTGTCGCCGGCCGACACGAGCTCGTCCTCACTCGGCGTGCCCTCCACCTCCACGCGCCACCGCACGCGGCCGTCGGCCGCGTTCAGACCCGTCAGGCGCGTATCCGTTCCGGCAACCACGACGACGTCGCCGACAACCGCGCACGTCCGAGACTGGCTCTGGACGGGCGCCTGCCACAGCGTCCTGCCGGTCGCGAGGTCGATCGCGTGGACGGTGGTGCCGCGCGCGGCGTCCGTACCCGTGGTGTAGAACCGCCGACCGGCGACGACCGGCGCGTTGACCGGGGCCGCCGCCGACCGCCAGAGTTCCTCACCGCTCGCGGGGTCCAGGCCGTACCAGGAGTCGGACGCCTGGTACGGGCTCACCAGCAGCACATCCCCGGCGAGATCGATGTCGCCGATTCCCGACGCGAGCTGCCGGCGCCAGCGCGCCGCGCCCGTCACCGGGTCGATCGCGTGGACCGACCCGCCGCCCGCGCGCCACGACGACCCCAGCACGTGCCCCTGCGAGAACACGAGCGAGCGCGTCAGCGGTAGTTGGCCCTCGCCGTCGGGGTAGATGTGGGTCCACACCGGTTCTCTGCGCGGCGGCTTGTCCTCCTGCCCAAATACGCAGCCGGTTCCCCAGACCGCCGCCCCCGCCAGCCCCGCGGCCCCCGCCAGGAACCGTCGCCGGCTCGTTCTCATCCCCGTGATGCCCGTCGTCATCGCGTCCCCCCGGACGTCAGTCCCTCGCGCAACCGCCAAGGCCTCCAAGGCCCGTCGCCCGGTACGGCAGATGCCGCTGCTGCTCCGCCCCCCGCGGCCCGCACCGGCCACTGTCCAGCT
This sequence comes from Streptomycetaceae bacterium NBC_01309, assembly GCA_045039925.1. Lineage (GTDB taxonomy): Bacteria > Actinomycetota > Actinomycetes > Streptomycetales > Streptomycetaceae > Yinghuangia. The sequence continues at coordinate 10,337,308 of CP108400.1, read as the reverse complement.
CCCGCCGTCCCGGGCACCAGGGACCCCGACCCCGCCCCACCGGGACCCGGCCGAAGATCCGTGTGACCCCGCGCCCGTGTCCAGCCGCAAGATCAACGCGTCATACCGCGCTGGACTCGGCCTGCCGGATGCTGCGGCTGCCGGCCATTCGGGCGAATAACTTCGCTCACTTCAAGCGGCTCTGGCTCAGATTCTGTGGAGGCTGATTGACCGTAGCGTGAGTCGCTAGCCACGCTCGCCCGTACAACCAGTCGGAAGAGGCCGCAGTGAGCCAGTACTACGAGATGGGCGACCAGACGTTGTGGAACCCGTCCAACGGAGCCTCGCAGCTGTTCCTAGGCCAGGTGAACCTCTACGAAGCTGTGTTGGGCCTGCCGTCGGGGATCGGCCCCATGCAGGCTGACGAATGTCAGATCGACCCTGCCGCTTTCGGGGTGTTCGCCAACGCCCTGCTGGACTGGCACTGCAGAACCAGGCACGCGGTGATGACTGCGTTGTCCGAGGGGATCGTCACCGCGGTGCTGGTCCTGGTCGAGAGAGCCGGCATTGAGGTGAACTGGCAGCCAACCGACTTTGCCGAGGTCGGCGACGTCAGAGATGTCCAGGTCCCGACTACCCCTGCGTTTGAGGCGCCCCGGGCAGCCGTCCTTGCGCAGAAGGCGCACGAGCTGGGCCTCTCCATGGCGACTTGAGCACGTCTGGAGGACTCTCAAGCTTCGGGCGCTGCTCTTAGAGGGCGTTAAGTCCCGTTTCTGATGATGTGGTGTCGCCCGTTCGTAGGTGATGGGACGGTTCCGTCCTCGTGTCATGTCGTGGGCATGATGGGGTCGCGGCCATGGAACGGATACCGTACGCAACCGACTTGTCCGACGAACAATGGGCGTTGATCGAGCCGCTGGTCACCGCGTGGAAGCAGGAGCGGGTGGCGCGGTCGGCGACCGGGGACCCGGGCTCCTGCGATCTGCGCGAGGTCGTGAACGCGCTCCTCTACCAGAACCGGACGGGCTGTCAGTGGCGGCTCCTGCCGCACGACCTCCCGGCCTGGTCCGCGGTGTTCTATTACTTCACCCTGTGGCGCCAGGATGGCCTTGACCAGCGGATCCAGGAGATTTTGCGCTGCCAGGTGAGGGAGCGGGCCCGGCGATTAGAGGACCCGTCCCTGGTGATCATCGACACCCAGTCGGTCCGCGTGGCGGCCGGGGTGCCGAAGGAGACGACGGGGCTGGACGTGAACAAGAAGACGCCCGGCAGGAAGCGCGGGCTCGCCGTCGATGTCTTGGGCCTGATCATCGGCGTGGTGGTCCTGCCCGCCTCCGCTCACGACAACGAGGCGGGCGTCGCCCTGCTGGACCAGGCGGCGGAGCGGTGCGGGCTGCGCCTGGAGAAGGCCCTGGTCGACCAGGGCTTCAAAGACACCGTGATCATCCATGGAGCGGTGAACGGCATCACCGTCGAGGTGGTGCGACGCAACCCCGCCGACGAGGGCAAAGGCTTCGTCCCGCAGCCGAAACGGTGGGTGGTCGAGCAGGTCAACGGCACCCTCGTGCTGCACCGGCGCCTGGCCCGCGACTACGACCACCGGCCCGACAACGCCGCCTCCCGCGTCTACTGGGCCGCCACCGCCGGTATGCTCCGGCGCCTCACCGTCCCGAGCCCCGCCTGGCGGAACGAGATGACGTTGGCCGCATGAACGTCTCCGAACTCCTGCGGCAACTGCAGGCCGAGCACGACGAGACCGCCGCCCGCGCCGACCAACTACGCGAACAGATCGAGCAGTTCACGACCGCCCTGACCGAGGCCGAGGCCCGCCTGGTCGAACTGACCACCACTCGCAAGGTCATCGACGGCCTCACCCCTTCCGGCCGCGAACCGGCACCCGCCGAGAGCACCACCGTCTACCAGCGCATCGTGACCACGTTCAACGAGCGCCCCGGGGCAGTCCTCCGCGTCCGCGATCTACACGAACACCTTGGCCTGCCCACCGACGAGCCCTCGATCAACGTCACCCGCTCCCGCCTGGGCCGACTCGTCCGCCAAGGACTCCTCGAGCAACCCGGACGAGGCCAATACCAGAAACGGACTTAACGCCCTCTTATGAGAACAGGACGCGCTTGCGCAGGAGGTCGAAGCCGGCGCGGCCGAACCTCTGACATTTGAGCACCTTGATGCGGTTCACGTGGCCTTCGACAGTGCCCGAGTTTCGGGGCAGGGTGAGTCCGGCGGCAATTGCGGCGCGGTCGCGTTCGAGGCTGGCGGCGAAGCTGTGGAGCTTGGACAGGTCGTCGTGCCGGACGGCGTCGAGCCACGCGGGCGGCAGGTCACGGTGATGTCCGTGGTCGAAAGGTGGCGAACGCGGAGCTTGGAGCGACGGCCCAGCCGCATTCTGACGGAGCGTCAGGACGTCCCTGCGGGCGCGGCACATACGACGCCGCGAACCCCATCATCCGCGCAACCAGCGCAAATGGGGACGGTCCGCCGAAGCGTCGACTCCGATTGGAAGCGGCCGACATCGCGGAGACCCGGCGGCCGAGGAATCCCGTCCGCGGCAATGTCTGGGAATGTCCAGATAGCGCGGGGTGAGTACGCGTACTCACGACCGAACTCACGTGCGCGGACAGCGTGAAGCCGCCTGGAACGGAGAGGCCATGACCGATGAAGAATCCCCTTACCCCGCGGCCCTGTTGGTCGTCCCGCTTGTCTACCTCGCCGTGGTGGTCGCGACGACCTGGTACTCGTGGCAGGTGAACAACCACGAAGACCCAGAGCTCGTGGGCTTGATACCTATGGTTCTGACCTTGCCGACATGGGTGATCCTGTACGGGATCCACCAAGGCCTCAACGTTTACGTCCTGTTCGTCCTCGCCGCCGTCATCCACGTGCCGCTCGTGTGGACGCCGCTGTGGGGTCCGAAACTCACCGGGGCCTGCGGCCGGATTCTCCGCGCACGCTCGCAGGCTCGATCGCCCCACTGAGTTGCGGTCGCGCCAGTCAGGCACGGCAGCTCGTCGACAGCCGATTTGCGAGCGGTCAACGCAGCGTGGCGCTCCGGCGGCTCGTGCTGGGTAGGTTGGGCGTCCATGATCTTGCTCAGCGATCCGCGTGTGCAGCGCGTTCCTGTTCGTGAGTGCGGTGAGCCACTGGCCCAGGTGACCGATGTCGCATCGCTCCGTCTGGACGAGCGCGAGAAGGACGTCCACGAAATGTGGGGCCAGGTGCGAGCGGGCGTGTTGGACCGTCTGCGAATGGCCGCAACGGCATTGCCGGCCCAGGTGGCGATCCTCGTCATCGAAGGGCGTCGCAGCCAGGCGGAACAACAGCGCCGTTTCGACGCCTACGCGGACCGCTTGCGGCACTCGGGCATCACCGACCCTGCGGAACTGCGGGTACGCACAAGCGCTTTTGTCTCCCCGGTCGACGTGGCCCCGCACTGCGCCGGGGCGGCGGTCGACGTGACCCTCGTCGACGGCAGCGGCGCGGAGCTGGACATGGGCGGGCCGGTCAACGGCCACCGCTTCGACGCCGAGGCCACGTGCCCCATGGACGCTGCGGGCCTCTCCGACACCGCACGCCGGCACCGACGACTGCTGGCGACCGCCATGGGCCGCGCCGGATTCGTCAACTACCCGCCGGAATGGTGGCATTGGTCGTACGGAGACCGCTACTGGGCACTGGCCACCGGCGCGGGAAGCGCCCTCTACGGCCCGGTCTGACCGCCAGTCCGTCGACGGCCTGCAATCAAGTGCCCGGTGCGGTTGCGCAGGTATGAGGTAATCGTTGACCGGCATGCCATTGTCGGTCGGATGTGAACAATGGCAGAACATGACGATCATCGATGCGCTCGACGGCTTGGACGCCTTCGACTGGGCCGAACTCCAGCACGCCTACGGATCCGCGGAGGATGTGCCGGACCTGCTCCGCGCGCTGCGCACGGACGACGCCGCGGCCCGCGAGCAGGCAATGCACGCCCTGTACGGCAACATCTTCCACCAAGGCTCCCGCTATGAAGCCTCCGCCTACGCCGTGCCCTTCCTCGTTGCCCTGGCCACCGACGCGCACACGCCCGATCGGGCCGCGATCCTCGCCCTGATCGGCTCGCTCACGGTCGGCTACGACGAATCCCATCTGCCGCAGGGCCTGGACATCGCCGGCTGGCGGGCGGAGATCGAGGAACTGCACGCCGGCGACCGGGAAGAGATGCGGCGGCGCGTCGAGGAATGGGTGGAAGAGGCAGTCGACGAAGGAGACCGCCGGGTAAGGGAGATGCGGCTGCGCATGTTCGATCCCGACGGGTCGTACGAGTACGCGCGCCACGAGTTGGCGGTCTACGACGCGGTGCGCTCACACGTACTGCGGTTGCTCGCGCTGCTCGACGATCCCGATGCCGCGGTTCGCACCGGAGCGGTCTACGCGCTGGCCTGGTTCCCCGAAGAGGCGAGGCAGATCGTGCCCCGGCTGCATGCCCTGCTCCTCGAGGAGCGGCTGCCCGCGGTGACGGGCAGCGCCCTGCTCGCCGTCGCACTGGTGACCGTTCCTGATGACGCCGAGACGATTGGCATCTTGCGGCAACAGCTTGGCGCCGAGGAGCCGTTGCCGCGCTGGGCCGCCGCGGTCGGCTTGGCCCGGCTGGGTGCCGCGGACGCGGATGTGGTCGCGATTCTGGCGGCGGCCGTGGTCGACCCGCCCGCCCAGGACGCACCCGGTGTGCCGTTCCAGAGCGGGGACCTGCGCGGCTACACGTCGGTCGCTCTGGTCGCCGTGGACCGAACCGTCGCGGTCGGGGCACTGGATGCGCTGCTGGCCGGCCTGGCCCGGACCTCGGGTCCTTCGGCGTTCGCGGTGACCTCGGCGGTGCTCTACGTCGCCTTCGGCGGGGGCAATCCGCGGCCGCTCCCCCTGTACGACGAACTCGACGAGGTGACCCGCAAGGTCGTCCACGGCTTGGCCGAACTGGACGCGAACACCTGGCGGTGGGGCAACTTCACCATGATGCTCAGCCCTTACAACCTCCCCACCGACCGAGCGGCATGCAGGCGGTACGCAGGACTGATCGAGTAGCGCCTTTCCAGCGCCGCCCTCCCCGGGGCGGCGCTGGAACGCCGGCGGGGTGCGCTGGTCGAGCTTGGGGGCGTGGGTGTGGATCTACTTGGACGACCGGGCGACGGCGTGACCTGGGTGGTGCACGCCCTTGCAATGGAGCATTGTTCCAGGTATTCATTCCTTCATGGAGCAGAATTCCAATCCTTCGACCGGGGTCGTCCCCGACCACGGCCCCCCGCCGGTCCTTGAACTGGCCAGGAGTCACTCGTCCTCGTTGTCGCGGGCGGAGCAGCGGGTGGCGGAGGCGGTGGCCACGGCGCCCGCCGAGGTGGTGCGTATGTCGGTCAGCGATCTCGCGCGGGTGTCCGACACGTCGATCGGCACCGTGACGCGGTTCTGCCAGCGGCTCGGGCTGCGCGGGTTCCAGGACCTCAAGCTCGCGCTCGCCCGGGAGTCGGCGCCGGTCCACCGGCGCCTCGCCGAGGACGTGGAGCCGGGCGACGGCCCGGCCCAGGTCGCGGCAAAGGTGCTGGCCTCCTCGGCGCGGGCGCTCGACGACGCCGTGCGGATGGTGGACGGCGACGTGGTCGCGCAGGTCGTGGACGCGCTGCTGCGGTCCCGGCGGATCGTGTTCGCGGCCGTGGGCACCTCGGCGCCGCTGGCCGCGGACGCCGCGTACCGCATGGCCACCATGGGACTGGACGCCGTCTTCGCCGCCGACCCGCACGTGCAGCACGTGACCGCACGCACGCTGCGCAAGGGCGACCTGTGCTTCGCGGTCAGCCACACCGGCGCCACCCGCGAGACCGTCGCGGTGCTGCGGACCGCCCGCGCGACCGGGGCCGCCACCGTCGCGCTGACCAGCTTCGCCGGATCGCCCGCCGCCACCGCCGCGGACCTGGTCCTGGTCGCCGGCAGCCGCGAGACGGCCTACCGCGTCGAGGCGATGACCAGCCGCCTGGTCCACCTCGCGCTGCTCGACGCCGTCCACGTCTCCCTCGCCCTGCGGCACCCGCCCGCCCGGGACGCCCTCGCCGCCGCCGAGGAACTCCTCGCGGAACACCGGTACTGACCATGAGCCCAGCCACCCACCCCGGCCCGGACACACCCGAGGGCCAGGCCACATGCGGCCCGTCCGACCTGGGCGACACCCTCGTGCTGTTCGACTGGAACGGCACACTCGCCGACGACACCGACCGTGCTGTACGCGCCACGAACAAAGTCCTTGCCGCCCGCGGCCTGCCGGCGCTCACCACCGAAGGGTTCCGCGCCCGCTGGAAACTGCCGATGCGCGACTTCCTGACCGGCCTGGGGGTCGGCGACGTCCAGGCCGGCGAGCACCACTGGAACCGCGCGATGGCGGACGAGCCCGCCCCGGTGCGCGGGCACGCCGCCGAGATCCTGGACGCCCTGCGCGGCCGGGGCGCCCTGTTGGGCGTCATCTCCGCGGCCGGACACGACGCGGTCACCGCCGACCTGCGGCGTACGGGGCTGGCCGACCGGTTCGACGTCGTCCTGACCGGAAGCGCGGACAAGACCGCCGCGCTGCGCGGACAACGGCACCTGCGCGGCCACGCCTTCTACATCGGCGACACCGAGTACGACATCCACTGCGCCCGTGCCGCCGATTACCACGCCGTCGGCATCACCGGCGGCTACCGCGAACCCGAGAACCTGCGCGCCGCACGCCCTGACGCCCTCATCGACCACCTCGACGAACTCGCCCCGCTCCTGGCGGACTTGACCCGCCGATCCGTCACCGCACCCGGAGGAACCCGAGCATGAACCCGCACCTCGTCCTCGGCGACGCAGCCGACGACGCGACCGCCCGGGGCCCGTGGACGCACCTGCGCATCGCCGACGACCCGGACCGCTTCGCTTTCGCGCTCATCTCCGACCGCACCGGCATCGCCAGGCCCGGCGTCTTCGAACGCGGCATCGCGGCCCTGAACCTCCTGCGCCCGGCCTTCGCCATCCAACTCGGCGACCTCATCGAGGGCTACGCCGACGACGACGAGGTCACCGCCGGATGGGACGAGGTCGACCGGATCCTCGCGCCCCTGGAAGCACCGTTGTTCCTGGTGCCCGGCAACCACGACGTCTTCGACCCCGCCAGCCGCGACCAGTGGCTGCGCCGCCACGGCCGACTGCACCACCACTTCCGGTACAAGGACGTCCTGTTCCTCGTCCTCGACTGCCAGGACCCGCCGCCCGCGCTGTCCGCCCGTGCGCGCGAAGCCCTCGCGGGCCTGCCCGCGTACGCCGCCCGCGACCCCGAAGCCGTCCGCCGCATGGTCGAGACCTCCGTCGACTGGGAGGGCACCCAGACCATGGCCCAGCTCTCCGACGAGCAGATCGCCTGGGCCGAGCAGGTCGTCACGGAAAACGCCGACGTGCGCTGGACGTTCGTACTCATGCACATGCCGCTGTGGCAAGGCGACGGCCACCCCGCCGTCCACCGGATCCGCACAGCGCTCGGCGGCCGCCCTCACACCATGTTCGCGGGACACGTGCACAACTACAAAGCCGCCGACATCGACGGCAACACCCACATCCGCCTCGGCCCCACCGGCGGCCTGTGGGTCAAACCCCACGACGACACCGGCAACTTCGACCACATCACCTGGATCACGATGGAACACGACGGCCCCCACATCGCCAACGTCACCCTCGACGCACTCCGCGACACCCAGGGCCGACCCCTGGCCTAGCCTCCCGCCGCGCCGCCGCGCCCGCCGCGTCCGCCAGTCGCTGGGCGGGCGCGGCGGCGCGCGATCCGTCGTCCGCCGCAGCACGCGCGTCAACCGTCGCCTCCGGCCGGATGATGTCCGCGCACCTCGCCACACCGGGAGCACCTCATGTGGGCGGTTCCCCCGTGGACCGGGATCCTCGAACTACTCGTCGCCTTCGCCCTGTCCACGGCCATCGGCATCGAACGCGAACTCCGGCAGAAAAGCGCCGGACTGCGCACCCACACCCTGGTCGGCCTCGGCACCGCGGTGTTCGTCGAGACGTCCAAGTACGGCTTCGCCGACGTCCTTCCCCCGAACCACCCCGGCTACGACCCCTCGCGCATCGCCGCGCAGATCGTCTCCGGCATCGGGTTCCTCGGCGCCGGGCTGATCTTCGTCCGCCGCGACGCCGTCCGGGGCCTCACCACCGCCGCCGGCGTGTGGGTGACCTGCGCCGTCGCAATGGCCTGCGCGGCAGGGCTCGCGTGGCTGGGCGTCGCCGCGACCGCGCTCTACCTCCTCGTCGCGTTCGCCTACACCCCGGTGGGCCGCCTCCTCAACGGCCCGGACACCCGCGCCTTCGAACTCACCCTCACGTACCAGGCCGCCCGAGGCGTCCTCCCCACCGTCCTCGTCGCCTGCACCGCCGCGGGATTCCGCGTCGCGGACGCCGAGATCCACCGGACCGCCGCAGGTCTGCCCGGCCAAGCCCCCAGGCCGACGCCCCGGGCACGCGCTCGGTGCCCACGTCCGTCCACCACCGTCCTCAACCTGGCCGTGGAAGGCCCAGGCGACCCCCACGCGCTGCTCGCCCAACTCTCGGAACTCCACGGCGTCCTCGCCGTCACCGCCGAAGCACGCACTGGTTAGACCGGTTAGATGCCGCAGCAACCACCGGATTCACCGCGGATTGGCGAGGGAATTCCGGCTGTTGCTGTTGTCGCCGCGCCGGAAGCATGGGGCTTGGGCGCGCGGTCGAACAGGCGGGGGCGGGAAATGGGCCAGGGGATGATGAGACGTGTCGGCGTCTGGGCCGCGGCCTTGGTACTGGCAGGCGCTGTCGGCGGGTGCGTTCCTGGCGGCGGGCACCACGCGCTGAGTGAGTACGAATTCGGGCCACTGCGTGGCCTGGTCGCCGCAGCCGACCCCGGCGCGCACGTCGAATTCACGCGCACGACCTGCGGGGCGGAGGCCGTCGACGGCGAGGCCGACGCCACTGCCGAGCAAGCCGTCTCGCGGACGCCGGTGGCGGGCGACGCGACGGAGGTCGGGCGACGGGTGTACGAGGCCGGACTTGCCCTTGGCTGGACGCCGTACGCAGTCGCCGGGTCCGCCACCGCGTACTTCACCTACCTCTGGGCCCCCCGCTACCGGATCCTCGTCGAAGGCACTCCGCAAGGAACCGTCGTGAGCACCTCCGTCACCCGTGACGAATGCGTGGACGACGCCCCCGGCCTGGGCAGCCCGGGGCAGGTGACGGACGTGCTGATCACCCCCGCCCAACGTGCCGCGCTCGCCTCGGTCACCGAGGCGAGCACCCCGGTCCTGGCCGCGATCGAGGCATGGCTGCCCGAACGGGCAGGCGGTCCCGGATCCAGTGGAGCCGTCGAACTTCCCGGCGGTCTGCTCCAGGACACCTCCACCTGCGGCCAAGGTACGCCGCAGGTGGGGCGGGCACCGCTCGTCGAGGTCCCGGCAGGCCACGTTGCCCCACCCATCACCGCGGACGACATCACCCGTACCATCGCCTCCATTGTCGAGCCGCAGGGATGGACGTACGCCGCGGACTCCATTCCGAGGCAGGTCCGCTGGACGAAGAGCATCCCGGGCCAGGCCATGACCCTCGAAGCCTCGTACCGAGGCTTCTCAACTCTCGACAGTATTTACGTGACCGTGTCGGTGACGTCGGGCTGCACGCCGTACACGCAGGTGTAGTCCGCGTCTGGACGCACAACGGCTGTCGTCGCTGGAACGCCTGGCGTCGCAGGCACTTCGGTCGGTCGGCGGCTCTGGTTGACTGTGGCGGTGAACCCGCTCTCGCTGCTGCTCGACCAGGCGCCCGCGTCGATCACCGGTGCGGTGCTGCGCCGCATCGACGCGCGGCTGCGGGCGGAAATGCTTCAGATGCCGTCGCGCGTGGGCGAGGCCGCGGGCGCGTACCTCATTGCGCACGGCAATGCCGACGAGCGGATCCGGCTCGTGGAAAACCCGGGCGCGACGCCGGAGATGCTGGCGGAACTGGCCTACGACCCCGACCCGAGGATCGCCGCGGGGGTGTTCGGGAACCCGGCCTCTCCACGTGAGGCGCGGTTGCGGGTGCTCCCGCGGATCGTGGCCGCGACGCCGCTCGACGAACTTCTTTACAGCGAACTCGACCACCGGCAGATCCGCCGCCGCGACGCCTTGTTCGAACGCGTCTGCGTGCTGGTCGAGTCCGAGGACCCGCGCGTCGTGACAAGGGCGTTCGAGCGGCTCGCCGAGCACGGCGCGAAACGGCAGTGGTTGTCCGGCGTACTGCTGCGCGGCTGCCTGAGCCTGCTGCGGGCGGCAGGCCCCGCCGCGGTCACCGCCGCGCTGCCGCACGTACTGCCGCAGGTGACGGGAAGTCAGTCGGACAAGGTGGCCGCGGCCCTCGACGAACCGACCGACGCCGCGCTGGTGACGCGTGCGCTCGACGAATTCACGAGCGTGCCGGCAGTCGCCGCACGGCTGCGCGAAGAGAAGAACCTCCCCGGCGCCGCGGCGATGCTGCTGGCCCCGCGCGGTCCGCTGGACTGGGACCTGATCGTCCGCGAACACCGGGTCCGGCCGCTGTCCGTGTACGTGCGCATGGCCTTGGCAGGTCAATTGGGGTGCCCGGCGGAACTACGGGCGTACCTGCCCGCAAGGGCGTCCCAGGACCACCCCATCTCCGAGTGGGTCGACGCGGCCCCGGCCACCCGGCGGTTGCTCGGTTCGCCGAGGTTCAACGACCGGTCCAACGCCGACATCATGAGCGCTCACACCGACGGCACCCTGTCCGCGGCTGTCATCCTCGGCCACGGCGCCCCCGCAGGGAACGCCCTGCGGGCCCTGGACCAGCGCGACGCCGAACGGTACGCCGACACCCGCACGGCCCTCCGCGCGCTGACCGAGCCAGCCCTCGGCGACGACACCGAGGCATGGGTGGTGGCACTGGCCCTGCTACCGGACTTCACCGGGCCGCTGCCGCACCTGCTGCTCGCAGCGGGAGCGATCACCGACCCGCGAGGCTGATGCGGACGGTTGCGGCAGGGCTGGAATGCGTCCCTCCGGACACACGACCGGTCAATCGCCGACGTGCAAGGTCGCGTACGCCGCGACTCCCAGCTCGGACAGCACGCGCCGGAGCCGCTCAAGGGCCGCGGCCGGGTCCGCCCCCTCCGCGATTTCCAGGTCGAGATGGCAACGGCCCATGCCGCCGCCCGCTCCCGTGACCTCGCCGTCGAGCTCGAACGCCGCCTCCAACGCCTCCTCGACGTCGTCGCGATCAATCGGCAGCCCCACGAAGACGATCTCCACAAACACCGCGGTCCTCCGTCTCAACCCGGCGAACCGTAGGGGTCCCCGGAACCGGTCGTGCCTGCGCCGGGGTTTCGGCTACCGCGCCGGGGGCGGGGTCACCGCGTGGATCAGCCCGACCTCGTCGCACAGGACCACCGCGTCGTCCAGCACCAGCGGGTCGCCCAGGCCGAACATGTCCGGCTGGGACGACCACAGCGGCGTTCCCGAGGCGGCGTCCAGTGCCGTCAGTGATCGGACGCCGCACACGTGGAGGACGCCGTGCCGAAGCGCGAGACCGTGTCCTGCGTCGTCGAGTTCGGTGCGCCAGGGTTGCGTCGAGGTGACCGGGTCGAGGGCGAAGACGGAACCGGACGCTTCGGTCGCGTACACGAGGCGGTCGTCGAACACCGGGGTGCTGCCCACAAAGCCCGGCGTTTCGGTGTGCCCGATGGTGCGGCCTGACAGGGCGTCAATGACCCGGAGCCCCAGGCTGCCACTCCCCCCGCTCATACCCATGCCGACGAACACCCGGTCCCCGACGACGGTGGCGGCGGTGATCACACTGCCGTCGGCGTCCGCGGACCAGCGGTGGGTGCCGGTGGCCGCGTCGAGGGCGTGAAGGCCGTCGGCGCAACTGACGTACAGCGTGTCGTCCACCGAACGCGGTGCGGCAAGCAGGTTTTCGCCGATCGTGGCGCGCCACCGCTCCTCGCCTGTCGCGGCGTCCCAGGCGCGCAGCGCCCCGAGGCCGACGCCCGCACAGATCAGCCCGTCCACGTGGTGCGCGTGGTGCAGGCCGCCTTCCGGCGTGGGCGCGTTCCTCCAACGCACCGCCCCGGTCTCGGCGTCGAGGGCCAGCAGGTCCCCACCGGTCGCGTAGACCGTGCCGCCCACCACCACCGGCGTACAGTCGGCGCTGTCCTCGGTCCGGCTCTCCCACAGCACCCGTCCGGTGCCCGGATCGAGCGCGACAATGGACGCGCCGCCGACGAAGAGCCTGTTCCCGGCGAACACGGGCGTGACCGCGGCCGTCCCGTAGCTGTCGAAAACCCAACGCGACGACCCTTGCGGGAGAGACACCGGCGGTCCTTTGCTCGGGGTGGCTTCCGCGTGTACGTCCGCCCGGTCGCATCCGACGACCGCGGCGCCCAACGCACCGAGCGCGCCGAACAACACCTCGCGCCGGGAGTGCCGGGCGGGCAGGTGATCAGGACGAACGTTCGAGCGGGACACGGACAGCGATCATGGCAGGCGAGCAGTCACCTGGGCCAGAGGCACATCACCGGGCAGCATCACGCGGGCCCCGAGCGGGCGAGGCGTCTTGGACGCAACGCCCCTCGCGGGCAGGGTACGGCGCCCCTGCCCGCGAGTTCGGCCTGGCGTCAGGCCGCGTGGCTGCCGCCCAAGCGGCGGCGCAGCAGGTAGCCGCCGCCGATCAGCGCGGCAGCGGCCGCGAGGATCCCGCCCACGGCGAACGCACCGGTCTGCGCGAGGGAACCGCCGTCATCGTCGGTCTTCGCCGGAGTGGACGGGGCCGGTGCCGCCGAGTCGGTCGAAGTCGGGGTCGAGGACGTCGTGGGAGCCTCGGTCCCGGTCGGGGGCGTGCTCGTGGCAGCCGGGGGCGGGGTCTTCGTACCGTCGGTCGGGGGCTTGCTCGTCGACGGGGTGGTGGGAGGCGCGGTGGTGGCCGGGGGCTTGGTGGTGGCCGGAGGCGTGGTCGCGGGCGGCGTCGTCGGGGGCGTGGCCGGGCAGGCGTGCGACAGGTTGAACCACTTCACCTCACCGCCCTTGACCTCGGCGACGGCGGACGTCAGTGTGGCGCCGGCCGGCGAGGCCACGTAGGCGTGCTTGTCGGTGGGCGCGTCGAACGAGGTGACGACCTGCTGGCCGCCGGGCTGGAACGTCACGGTCAGTTTGACGAACACCGTGCCGTTCGTCGGGAGGACGAAGTGCCAGCCGTCCTGGTCCGCCGGGATCGTGTCGGGGCAGTCGCCTACCTCCACGCCGTCGTCGGTGGCCTTGATCGGGAGCGGCTGGTGCAGGGGCACGGTGTAGGTGTCGCCGGCGGCGAAGGCCGGGGCGACGGTGGCCAACGCCATTGCGGGGACGGCCAGGACAGCGGTCCAGCGCGCGGCTATGGAACGAGAAGACACGAAAGGCACCTCTGGTGGGGACGGGTGGCGGCCCGTATTGGTGAGGTCTCGATCCGGGGCGCGCAAAACGCTGCCGGCGCGAGGGGGCGGCCTACTGCGCTGTGGGCAGGCGGGTTTGCGTCTCCGATATCGAGGGGCCCTCGATCGAGGGCAGCCAAGATTGCCTGTCGCAAGATCACCGCGTCAAGCATGGTTTCGCCCTACTGGCGATGCTGTTCCTGTTTGCCCGCTATCTACGATGTAACGATTGCCTCCAACGAAACGCCCCACCGAAGTTCAGGCCGGCCCGTCCGCGGTGGCCGAGGGGCCGTCGTGGGCGAGCAGGTCGCCGGGCTGGCAGTCCAGTTCGCGGCAGATGGCGCTGAGGGTGCTGAATCGGATCGCTTTCGCCCGGTCGTTCTTGAGGATGGACAGGTTGACTACGGTCACGCCGACCCGGTCGGCGAGTTCGGACAGCGTCAGGCCGCGTCGGGCGAGCAGGCGGTCGAGGTGGCAGACGATCTCGTGCGGCTCGTCCGGCGGCATCAGACGAGTCCCTCGGCGTCCTCGCGCAGCCGGGTCCCGGTCCGGAACGCCCCGGCCGCGGCCGCGATGAGGACGGCCCGCAGGACGGGCTCGCCGTCGGCCTCGTAGGGCGTCCGGACGGCCGACTCCAGCGCCGTCCCGTCGACCAGCAGGTGCGTCACGAGGCACCCGGCGGGCCGGCTCAGAAGGTCACGGTGACCTTCCCGGCCAAGTCCCCTTGACGGAAGCGTTCGTGTGCGGCCTGGATCTCGTGGACGCCGAAGGTGGCATGCACGCGCAGCCCCAAGGAGCCGCGGTCGACCAGTTCGGCCAGCCCGGCCAACCCCGAGCCGTCCTCACGTACCTGGTTGACGGTGGTACGGACACCGCGTGCGGACAGGTCGGGGACCGGGCCGGCCTGGGTGGCGATCGACGCGTACCGGCCGCCGTCGGCCACGGCCTTGGTCGCGAAGGCCCCGAAGGTGTCGAAGACCGCGTCGTAACTGTGGGCTTCAAGAGCACGGGGGTCGGTGGTGACGAAATCGGCGCCGTGGTCGCGGCCGAAGGCGATGTGCGCTTCCCGGGAGACCAGCGCGTCGACTTTTACGCCGCGTGCGCGGGCGATCTGGAGAGCCAACCCGCCGACCGCACCCGCGGCACCGGCAATCAGAAGCCGCTCCCCGGCGGACAGCGCAAGCCAGTCCAGGGTCTGCCAGGCCGTCAGCCCGGCAAGGGGCAGGGTCGCGGCCTCGACCAGACTGACCGCCTCCGGTGCGATGGCCACTGCCTGCGCCGGAAGCGCGACCAGATCGGCCCAGGTCCCCCGGCCGGCAGTGAGTTGATGCGACATCGCGATGACGCGCTCCCCGACGCGCGGCCCGCTGTCACCCCCGTCGACCACGATGCCTGCCAGGTCCCAGCCGGGCGTCATCGGCAGCGGCGGCGTCCCCTCGCCGATGGCCCCCTCCCGCGTCTTGTCGTCGACGGGATTGATGCTGGTGGCAACGGTCCTGATCAGCACATCCCCAGGCCCCGGTTCGGGCCGGGCGACATCGACGAGGCCGAGAACGTCGGGTGTTCCGAAGCGATGGATCTGTATGGCGCGCACCGAGAGCCCTTCACACGACTGCTGCTGCTGACGCGCGCCGCAACGCCTGTGATGATCATGAGATTCCCGCTCCCGGCGGACGCGGCCCGCGCCGTCCCGGCCCGCCGGGGTGGGGTTCCTCGCGACCTGCCAGGTACGTGCGGAAGGTGCCGTTGGTGCCGGCGGGGAAGACGTACGTGGGATCGTCCTCTTGACCGCGGTGGTCCCAGACACTAATTTTCGGTGGATCCGATCCACGCCGACCGAAGGGGGCGACCAGCGGATGAACACCGCCTCCGACCTGGGTCGCCTCGCCCGCAGCACGGTCTGGGTTTCGGGTCGCATCGCACACGGCTGCTGAGCGCGCCGTTCTGACGTGCCCGTCCGTGGCACGTTCCGGGTTTGCCGACCATCCCCCTCCTGGTACGTCGCTGTTGCGTGCCGCTTTTGCGCCTGCTCCTGTCCTGTGGCGCGTCTGAACACAGAAGGCTGCCTGAATTGGCGAACATGATGGACCGATCGACCGCGCCTGCGCGGATCACGGTCAACGGGAAAGAAGCACCGATCTCACCCGCCGCACCCCACACCACGACGCTGGACTACCTGCGCGAACGTGGCCTCACCGGCACCAAGGAGGGCTGCGCCGAGGGTGAATGCGGCGCCTGTTCGGTCCTGGTGGCGCGTCCCGGGGTCGACAAGCCCACCGACTGGGTGGCGGTCAACGCCTGCCTGGTCCCGGTCGCGGCGCTCGACGGTCAGGAGGTCGTCACCTCCGAGGGCCTCGCCACCGCCGGTGAACCCGGAATGCCGTCCACCCTGCACCCGGTGCAGGAGGAGATGGCGGTGCGCGGCGGCTCCCAATGCGGTTACTGCACACCGGGATTCATCTGCAGCATGGCCGCCGAGTACTACCGGCCGGGACGCTGCGCGCAGGCGCACGCTCAGGCGCACGGGGACTCGGACTCGGACTCAGGCTCGGACCCGGCCGACGGCACCGACGCCGAGCACGGCCCGAACGGGTTCGATCTGCACGCACTGAGCGGAAACCTGTGCCGCTGCACCGGATACCGCCCGATCCGCGATGCCGCGTTCGCCGTGGGCAGTCCCGTCGACGGCGACCCGCTGGCACTGCGCCGCGAGCAGTCACCGCCCCCGCCCGCCGCCACCGAGTACACCCAGGGTGGCAGCACGTTCGTGCGCAGGGAAACCCTGGCCGAAACACTGGAGTTGCTGCGCGAGCGGCCCGACGCGGTGATGCTCGCCGGGTCCACCGACTGGGGCGTGGAGGTGAACATCCGTGCCCGCCGGGCGGATTGCGTGGTGGCCCTCGATGGGCTGGCCGAACTGCGTGAGCTGCGCCTCGAGTCCGACCACATCGAGATCGGCGCGGCGCTGACGCTCACCGAGATCGAACGCCGCCTCGACGGTGAAGTGCCGTTGCTGGCAGAGCTGTTCCCGCTGTTCGCGTCCCGGCTCATCCGCAACAGTGCGACCCTCGGCGGCAACCTGGGCACCGGGTCGCCCATCGGTGACAGTCCGCCCGTGCTGCTCGCGCTGGAGGCATCGGTGGTGCTCGCCCACGCCGACGGTGAGCGCGAGGTGCCGCTGGCGGAGTACTTCACCGGCTACCGGCAGAGCGTACGCCGTCCCGCCGAACTGATCCGCGCGGTACGCATCCCGCTGCCGCTCGCGCGCGTCACGGCCTTCCACAAGATCGCCAAGCGGCGCTTCGACGACATCTCCAGCGTGGCGATCGCCTTCGCGCTCGACATCGAGGACGGGATCGTCCGCAAGGCACGCATCGGCCTGGGCGGCGTGGCCGCCACCCCGATCCGCGCCCTCTCCGGCGAGGCGGCCCTGGAGGGCAGGCCGTGGTCGGCGGAGACCGTCGAAGCCGCGGCCGCGGCGCTCCAGGCGGAGGGCACGCCGATGAGCGATCACCGCGCGAGCGCCGGCTACCGCTCCGCGATGCTCGGCCAGAGCCTGCTGAAGCTGTTCGCGCAGACCCCCGAGGCGGTGTCGTCATGAGCGTGCGCGGCGAGCGAATCAACAAGAAGGACGCGCCCGCGAACGCGGCCGCCGAGCGCAGCGAGGTGGCGGCATGAGCCAATTGTCCGAGCGTCCCGAAAAGCCCGTAGTCGGTGTCTCGATGCCGCACGAGAGTGCCGTCCTGCACGTCACCGGCGCCGCGCTCTACACCGATGACCTGGTCCACCGCACCAAGGATGTGCTGCACGCGTACCCGGTCCAGGTCATGAAGGCCCGCGGCAGGATCACGGGCCTGCGTACCGAGCCCGCGCTCGCCGTGCCCGGTGTGGTCCGCGTGCTGACGGGTGCCGACGTGCCCGGCGTCAACGACGCCGGGATGAAGCACGACGAGCCGCTGTTCCCCGACGAGGTCATGTTCCACGGCCACGCGGTCGCCTGGGTGCTCGGCGAGACCCTGGAGGCGGCCCGGCTCGGTGCGGCGGCCGTCGAGGTGGAACTCGACGAACAGCCCTCCCTGATCACGCTGCGCGAGGCCATCGCGGCCGAGAGCTTCCACGGCGCCCGGCCGGTGATGACGACCGGCGACGTCGACGCCGGATTCGCCGACTCCGCGCACGTGTTCACCGGCGAGTTCCAGTTCGCCGACCAGGAGCACTTCTACCTGGAGACACACGCGGCCCTGGCGTATGTCGACGAGGCAGAACAGATGTTCATCCAGAGCAGCACCCAACACCCTTCGGAGACCCAGGAGATCGTCGCGCACGTCCTCGGGCTGCACAGCCACGAGGTGACCGTGCAGTGCCTGCGGATGGGCGGCGGCTTCGGCGGCAAGGAGATGCAGCCGCACGGCTTCGCGGCGGTCGCCGCACTCGGCGCCAAGCTGACCGGCCGACCGGTCCGGGTACGGCTCAACCGGACCCAGGACCTGACCATGTCCGGCAAGAGGCACGGCTTCCACGCCGCCTGGCGGATCGGCTTCGACGCCGACGGCCGCATCCAGGCCCTGGACGCCACCCTGACCGCGGACGGCGGCTGGAGCCTGGACCTGTCGGAGCCGGTGACGGCCCGCGCGCTGTGCCACATCGACAACATCTACTGGATCCCGAACGCGCGCGTCGCCGGCCGCATCGCCAAGACCAACAAGGTCTCCAACACGGCCTTCCGCGGCTTCGGCGGACCGCAGGGCATGCTGGTGATCGAGGACATCCTGGGCCGGTGCGCGCCGCTGCTCGGCCTGGATCCGGCGGAGCTGCGGAAGCGCAACTTCTACCGGCCGGGCCTCGGGCAGACGACGCCGTACGGGCAGACGGTCACCCAGCCGGAGCGGATCTCCGCCGTCTGGCAGCAGGTCGAGGACAACGGCGGCATCGCCGACCGCAAGCGCGAGATCGCCGCCTTCAACGCCGCGCACCCGCACACCAAGCGGGCGCTGGCGATCACCGGCATCAAGTTCGGGATCTCGTTCAACCTGACCGCCTTCAACCAGGCCGGTGCGCTGGTGCTGATCTACAAGGACGGCTCCGTCCTGATCAACCACGGCGGCACCGAGATGGGCCAGGGCCTGCACACCAAGATGCTCCAGGTGGCCGCGACCACGCTGGGCATCCCGCTGCACAAGGTGCGGTTGGCCCCAACACGGACCGACAAGGTGCCCAACACCTCTGCCACCGCCGCCAGTTCAGGGGCGGACCTCAACGGCGCGGCGGTGAAGAACGCCTGCGAGCAGCTGCGTGAGCGCCTGGTGCTGGTGGCGGGAAGCCAACTGGGTTCGAACGCCTCGGACGTGCGCATCGTCGAGGGCGTCGCACGTACGTTGGGCAGCGACCGGGAGCTGGCCTGGGACGACCTGGTGCGCACCGCGTACTTCCAGCGCGTTCAGCTGTCGGCGGCCGGCTTCTACCGCACCGAGGGACTTCACTGGGACGCGAAGGCGTTCCGCGGCTCGCCGTTCAAGTACTTCTCGTACGGCGCCGCCGCGGCCGAGGTGGAGGTGGACGGCTTCACCGGCGCGTACCGCATCCGGCGGGTGGACATCGTGCACGATGTCGGCGACAGCCTGTCCCCGATGATCGACATCGGCCAGGTCGAGGGCGGCTTCGTGCAGGGCGCCGGCTGGCTGACGCTCGAGGACCTGCGCTGGGACGCCGGTGACGGGCCGCACCGCGGCCGGCTGCTGACCCAGGCCGCGAGCACGTACAAGCTGCCGAGCTTCTCGGAGATGCCCGAGGAGTTCAACGTCACGCTCATGGAGAACGCCACCGAAGAGGGCGCGGTCTACGGGTCCAAGGCGGTGGGCGAGCCTCCGCTGATGCTGGCGTTCTGCGTACGCGAGGCGCTGCGCCAGGCCGCCGCCGAGTTCGGGCCGAGCGGGCCGGGCGGCGTGAACGGAGTGAACGGGATGAGCGAGCCGAACGCGGTGAGCATCGAGCTGGCCGCGCCCGCGACGCCGGAGGCGGTGTACTGGGCGGTCCAGGCGGCTCGCCGGGGCGGCGTCCCCGGCAACGACGCGGCCGTCAACGGCCACGCCGCCAACGGGAACGGGAACGGGAACGAGCGCAACGGGAACGCCGGCAACGGCCGGATCCGTACCCAGTCGGAAGCGTTGAGCGGTGCCTGACAGGACGTGGGTCGCGGCGGTCGCGGGGTTGCGGGAACGCCGGGAGTCCGGCGTGCTGGTGACCGTCGCGACCGTTCGCGGCCATGCCCCGCGCGACGCCGGCGCGAAGCTCGTGGTGGGGCGGACCGGGACGTGGGGCTCGATCGGCGGCGGCAACATCGAGGCCGTCGCGATCGATCGGGCCCGGCAGATGATCGCCACGTCCGTGGCGAAGCCGGAGCTGATGGATTTCGCCCTGAACGACAAAGCGGTCAACGAGCACGGCGTGCAGTGCTGCGGCGGCACGGTCACGGTGCTGCTCGAACCGCTGCCCGTGACACAGGCGGTGGCGGTCTTCGGGGTCGGGCACGTCGGGCTGGAACTGGCACGCATCCTGGCACGCCACGACCTCGACCTCCATCTGACCGACAGCCGTGCCGACATGCTCACCAAGGAGCGGCTCGACGTGCTGGCGGACGCGGTGGCGGAGGTGCATGTGCACCACATGCCGCTGCTGCCCGAGGAGGTGCTCGCCAACCTGCCGCACGGCACCCACATCCTGATCATGACCCACGACCACGCCGAGGACGCGGCGCTGTGCGACGCCGCCCTGCGTACCACCCATCTCGGTTCCATCGGGCTGATCGGGTCGGCGGCCAAATGGGCGCGGTTCCGCAAACGGCTCGCCACGGAAGGCGGTCACGACGAGGCCGCGATCGATCGGATCAAGACCCCGATCGGGCTGTCCGACATCACCGGCAAGGAGCCCGCGACCATCGCCGTGAGCGTCGCCGCTGACTTGCTGCGCACCTTCGAGGCCGAAGGCAACTGACGCGACGAGCGGGCACCGGCGCGGCGACGGCGGGTCGCACCCCGAGGTGCGAGTGCGGCCCAGCCGTGTGCCGGGGCCGGCCCGGGAGGTGGCAGAGTGAGGGGATGACCAGCGCTTCCCCGACGTCCGGCAACCCTTCGGAGCAACGCCGCGAGGCGCTGCGGGAGTTTCTGCGGGACCGGCGGGCGCGGCTGACGCCGGGGGACGTCGGGCTGCCCGCTGCGGGGCGGCGTCGTACGCCGGGGCTGCGCCGCGAGGAGGTGGCGGTGCTGGCCGGGGTCGGGGTGTCCTGGTACACGTGGCTGGAGCAGGGCCGCGACATCACCGTCTCGACCGACGTACTCGACGCGATCGCCGGTGCGCTGCAGCTGAGCAGTCCGGAGCGCGTCCACCTCTACCTGCTCGCCGGCCTCAACCCGCCGCCTGCCGGGAGTGAGCCACCAGCCGAAGTGACATCCGAGATCCGGCAGTTGCTCGACGCGTGGGCCCCGCGGCCCGCGGTGCTGCGCGACCGCTCCTGGAACGTCCTGGCGTTCAACGACCCGGCACAGGCGGTCTTCGACTTCGACGGCACCGCGCGCAACTGCCTTGTCACGTACTTCACCAGCCCCCGCTACCGCGCGATGCCCGATCTGTGGGCGGCGGGCGCTCCCGCGGTGGTCGCCGCATACCGCGCCGACGCGGCGCATGCGCCGGGCGACTCCGCGTTCGCCCGGGTGGTCGACGGACTCCGCGACGCCAGCCCCGAGTTCGCCGAGCTGTGGGCCGGGCACGACGTCGGCGCCCCCGCCCAGGCGGTGAACGCGCTGCGGCACCCGGAGGCCGGGGAACTGTACTTCGACGCGACAACGCTGACCGTCGCCGACCACCCGTACTGGCACGTCGTCCTGTACAACCCGCGGCCCGGCACGGACACCGAAGCCCGCTTGGCGACGTTGCGCCATCTGCGGCTCGTCACCCCGGCCTGAGATCCCCTCGGGTGGAGCGCCGCGCATCCTGGTGGTGCCACACCCACGACAAACGCGCACTGTACGGCCGCGAAGCGGCCCCGCACGCTGGATCCATGACGCACAACAGCTCCCGCTTCGGCGGCAAGATCGTCCTCGTCACCGGCGGCACCAGCGGCATGGGCCTGGAGACGGCCCGCAGGCTCCTCGACGAGGGCGCCCACGTGATCGTCACCGGACGCGACAAGGCCCGCCTCGACCGCACCGTCGCCGACCTCTCCGACGCCCCCGCCTCCGTGGACCCGCCCGCACCTGGCGGTGCCTCTGCCGATGCCTCAGCGGACCGGGGCTCCCGCGGCGACCGCGTTCTCGGCATCTCCGGCGACGCGACCGACCCGTCCGACCTGGACGCCCTGTTCGCCGCGATCCGGGAACGCCACGGCCGCCTGGACGCGGTGTTCGCCAATGCGGGAATCGGGGCCTTCCAGCCCGTCGGCGAGGTCACCGAGGCCGAGTTCACCCGCGTCGTCGACGGCAACTTCAAGGCGGCGTTCTTCACCGTGCAGAAGGCGCTTCCGCTGCTCGCCGACGGGGGCGCGGTCCTGATCAACGCGTCCTTCGCCGTGCACCAAGGCGTTCCCAACACCGCGCTGTACACGGCCGCCAAGGCCGCGGCGCACAGCCTCGCCCCGACCCTTGCCGCCGAACTGGCGCCGCGCCGCATCCGGATCAACTCGGTGAGCCCCGGCTACACCGACACCCCGGCGTACCGCGCGGAGGCGTCGGACGAGGCCAAGGCCGGCGTCGGCGCGGTGGTCGCCGCGGGCCGCGTGGGCACGTCGTACGACATCGCCGCGGCGGTGGCCTTCCTGCTCTCCGACGAAGCGTCCTACATCAACGGCCAGGACATCGTCGTCGACGGCGGCCTCACCGCCGCCACGCCCGCCCAACTCCTCTGAGCGCACCGGGCGAATCCCGGGACGAGGCCGGGACGGCCCGTGCGGGCGGGTGTCCTGCGTCCGAGGTCAGCCGGCCCAGTCGTCGGCGAGGCGTGCGACCAGTTCGCCGTACCGGGGGATCAGGTCCCGGTCGAAGCGGGTGGAGGGTGCCACGACGACGAGGGCGGCGACGGGCGTGCCGTCGGCCCGGCACAGGGCCGCGCCGACGGCGCGGGTGCCGTCGGCGACCTCGTTGTCGTTCAGGCCCCAGCCTCGGTCGCGGGTGATCCGCAGGATGTCGTCGGTGAGTTCGGGGTCGACGCGATGCCAGGCGGGCAACTGGTCCGCGGGCAGCCGGGCCGCTATCGCACGCAACGCCGAGCTGGACTTCGCCGGCATCTCGGTGCCGACGGGGACCGCGACGCGCAGGGTGTGAGGGCTTTCGACGACGTCGGCGATCATCAGGCGACGGCCCTCCGGGACCACCACCATCGCGGTCTCGCCGGTCGCGTCCCGCGCGGCCTCCATCAGGGGACGGGCACTCTCGGCGAGCGACGTCGACGCGGACTCGCGCAGCACCGCCAGGAGTCCGGGTGCGAGATACCAGCGGCCGTCCGCGGTGCGCCGCAGCCAGCCCGCGGAGTTGAGCGTGACCGCGAGCCGATGCGCGGCGCTCTTGTCGATGCCGGTGGCTCGGGCGAGATCACTGACACCGGTCGGCTGCTGCCGGGCCACCTCCTCGATGAGGAGGCAGGCGTTGCGTACCGACTGGACTTCCTTGACCGAGGACACTCGAACTCCTAGCATCACTAGGAAACACATATGTGTTACACAGTAACACACAAGCTGAACACGAGGGGGCGACACGATGGGTGCCGACACCACCGGAACCGGCCTTCCCTGGGTCGAGGCGATCGCGAACTCCTTTCCCCGGAACGCCTTCGGCGAGTTCCACACGAGGCGGCTGCCCGAGTTGAACGCCCGGCACGGGGGGCTCGTCGCGGACGACCTCGCGGGCGTGCCGCCGCTGGCGTTCCGGGTACCGGACGGCCGCACGTACACGTGGATCGCCGGCCCGGACGGCGTAGAGGCCGTCGAGGGGGACGCGGATGCGGCAACCCTGGTCGACCTCGACGAAGCCACCTTCTCCGAGTACGTCAACGAGTTGCTGACCGCCAACGGCTGCTGGCGGACGCAGCGCGCGGAGATCGTCCGCGGGAGCCTGGAGTCCTGGCAGCGGTGGGAGCCGGCCACCCGGGCGCTGCTGACGGGGCGGGAGATCTACACCGCCGCGGCGCGCGAAACCCTGGTCGACCGGGACGGCAACCCGCTGGATCTGCACCGGAGTTTCCCCGCCGACGGGGACCGTGCGGAGATGCGGCACTTCCTGAATGCGGTGGGCTTCGTCCACATCAAGGGCGTCTACGCGGCTGACGAAATCGCCCGGTTCGGCGCCGAGCTCGAACTCGCCCGCTCCCGTACGACTCCCGGCGACGGCGTCTCGTGGTGGTCGGTGAACGCCGACGGCGACGAGGTGGTCACGCGCATCAACTACCTCGGCCGCTACTCGGACGTACTGCAGGAGCTGTGCTTCGAGCCCCGCATGACCGAGTTCGCCCGCCTGGCCGACCCCGACTTCCGCGTCTGCGACGACCGCCTCGACGGCCCGATGTGCTCCATCAAGTCCTCACATCTCGTCAAGGGCGCCGGCGACCTCGTCTGGCACACCGACGACGGCATAGGCGGCCACCCCGTCCTCTGCCCCCTCGTCCAGGCCGGCATCCAACTCGACCACGCCGACGCCGCCAACGGCCAGCTCATGGCCCTGGCCGGCTCCCACCGCTACGCCAAACACTGGCTCCCCTGGGGCGAGGAAGGCGACCTCCCCGTCGTCCGGCTCGAAACCGAACCCGGCGACCTCACCGTCCACTTCGGCGACATCATGCACAGCACTCCCCCACCGACCGGCGCCAACGCCGGCCGCCGAGTGCTGTATTACAAGTTCTCCGAACAGAAGACCTTCGACTGGATCCCACCCGGCTGCCACTACAACGACGCCCTGTTCCACGCCGACAAGGCGGGCCGCACATCGGCCCGAGCGGCCACGCAGTAGCGCCAGTGGCCTGTGGCCGGTCCGGCGGCGCCGGCAGGACGCTAGGACGATGATCCGGAGCCGGTGGTGTCCGTGCCGCCCCCGGAGTTGACGTGGGACTCCACGAAGTCCCGTGCCTGCTCGAACCATGCCTGCACCTGGTCGGGATTCTGTGCGACGAAGACGATGATCCCGGCCAGGATCGCCAGCTTGAGGAGTTTGCCCAGGAAACTCGATCCGCCGCGGCGCAGTCGGCTGCGCCGTGCCTGGTCCGCGTAGTTGGACGCGCGTTGCCGACTCAGGTCCGCCTGGAACTGCTGCTGCGCCTGTTGGCTCGCCTGCATTCCGAAGTCCATGGCTCCCCCTGGCTCGCCCGCCCCCACAGCGGGTACCTGCTACGACTGTGACCGGAACACGTCTTCAGTCGTTCGGCGTTGCGTAACAGGCATGCCTCAAAGGGCAGTTCAATGCGGGGCCTCGCGGTAGGCGGCCTCGCCTCGGGCGCGTCAGGTGGTGTCGTCGACCGGCCCGGCCCAGGGGCGGCCGACGCCACGGCTGCTACCGCGGCGGCAGCACCGGCTCCCCCGGTCGCCAGGTGCGCAGCACTCCGGCGTCCGTCAGCCGGGCGATCTCCTCGGGCGCGAAGCCGAACTCGGCCAGCACCTCCGGGGTGTGCTCGCCCACCACCGGCGGCGGACCCCACAGCACTCCCGGCGTCTCGGAGAAGTCGACGCCCAGGCCGATCGACTCGAACGAACCCACGTACGGGTGCTCGAACTTCGCGACCCAGCGGCGGTCGACCATCTCCGGGTCGTCGAACACGCCGAGCGAGAACGTCTCCGAGCTTACCTCCGCGGGCACTCCGGCCGCGTCGAGGCGGGCCGCCCACGCGTCGGCGTCGTCCGCGGCGAACACCTCGCCCAGCAGCTTGGCGAGTTCGCCGTCGTTGTCGCGTCGGGCGGCCGCGTCGGCGAACCGCGCGTCGTCCGCCGCGCCGGGCGTCCACTCGGGGCCGCTCGCGGCGAGCACCGCGGACAGGGCGTCCCAGCGCTCGTCGCCGACTGCCGCCACACAGAGCCAGCGGTCGTCGCGGCAACGGTAGAGCCGGTACAGCGCGTTGAGGCCGAGTTGCTGCGCGTCGAGCCTCGGACGGTCCGGCTCGGTGCCGTCCGCCCGCAGGAACGTCCCTGAGGTGGCCAGGAGTTGGGCGTACGCGATGGACGTGTCGACGCGGGACCCCTCGCCGGTCCGCGACCGGTGGGCGAGCGCCTGCATGATCCCGATGGCGGAGAGGAATCCGTTGCCGGTGTCGCCGAAGTTGACGCGCGACCAGATGGGTCGGCCGCCGTCGTCGACGCCTCCGTCCTCCCATTCGACGCCCGCGAGCGCGGCACCGGTCTGGTCGTTGCCGGGCAGTTGCACGCGGGGGCCGTCGCTCTCGAACCCGCGGGTGTGACAGTAGACGAGGTCGGGCCTGACGGCGCGGAGGGTCGCCTCGTCGACGCCGAGGCGGACGGCCGCGTCGTAGCGCATGTTGTGCTGCACGACGTCCGCTTCGGCGACGAGCCGGTGCAGGACGGCGAGGCCCCGGGGGTCCTTGAGGTTGACGGCCAGCGAGCGCTTGTTGCGGTTGCAGGTCATCGCCACGTGCGTCGACTGCCAGTAGCCGTCGTGCAGGGCGTTGACCTTGATGACGTCGGCGCCCAGGTCCCCCAGCACCTGGCAGCCGTACGGGCCCGCGACGGCGACGCCGAGGTCGAGGACGCGTACGCCGGACAGCGGCGCGGCCGGCGAGACAACGTGGCCCGTGCCCGCAGGCGCCGGAGGCCGCGCGTCCCAGCCGATCTCGGCGACGTCCACCGGCGCCCCCGGTGCGGGGGCCTGCGGCGCGCCCGTTCCGGGCCCGGTCGTGTAGGTGCGCCCGACCATCCGGATCGGGCCCTCGACCGGGTCGTCGAGTTCCACGACGCAACCGTCCTCGGCCCACCACGGGTCGGCCAACGCCTGGGCGGGAGACCGGACTTCCTGGAGCGGCAGGCCCTTACGCGCGGCGGCGCGCAGCCACTCCGCCGCCGGGAACTTCGCGAACGCCTCGGCCATCAGCGGGTAGTAGTACTGCACGACGACGAGGTTCTCCGGGTCCGGCCCCAGCCGGTCCGGGTCGTCGCGGTGGCTGGTGCCCGCGACCACCTCGTCGGGGGCGTCGTCGAGCGAGTCGAGTTCCGCCATCGCGAGCGTCCACGACGGGTTGGGCACCCATGCGTGCACCCATGTCCCGTCCTTGCAGCGGAAGTTGAAGAGCGGGGCGCGGCCGTCGAATATCCAGGTCTGAAGGAACGGCATGTCGGTGCGCTCGATGCGCTGCCAGCCGCCGATGAGGGCGGAGAACGCGCCTTGCAGCAGCGAGGTTTGCACGTGCTGTCCGCGGCCGGTGGTCTCGCGGACGTACAGCGCGGCCTGGATGCCCGTGGCGGCGAGATAGAAGGCGCCGATGCTGGGGAGCGGCAGCCCGAAGAACAGCGGGCCGTCGCGCTCCGGGCCCTCGACCGCCCCGGGCGGCACCTCCAGGTCATCGAACATGGGCGGAAGTCCCGCCTGGCGGTTGATGCCGCCGCCGGGCCACCCGCGCTTCTCCCAGTGCAGGCCGCAGCGGGCCGCGACGAGCGCGTCGTACGCGGGCCGGTCGCTGTGCGAATTGCCTTCGCCGTAGCCGGTGATGGAGCAGTGCACCAGGCGTGGGTTCAGCGCGTGCAGCCGGTCGTACCCGAGGTCGAGGCGCGCCCGGGCCCCGGGGGCGAACGACTCGACCAACACGTCGGCCGTGCGCAGCAGTTCGTCGAGCGCGCGGGCGCTCTCCGGGGTCTTGAGGTCGAGCGCCACCGTACGCTTCCCTCGGTTCCACACCCGGTATCCGGGCAGGTCGCCGAGCGTCCCGGGGGTGGGCGGCTCGACCCGGACCACGGACGCGCCGTGGTCGGCCAGCAGCACCGCGGTCATCGGACCGGCGACGCCTTGCGAGAGGTCCAGGACGCGCAGTCCGGAGAGCAGATTGGCCATGCTGATGCCTCGCTTCGTTGCCGGGTCAGGCCTTGCCGAGGATGAGCCCGCTCGGGCCCGACGAGACCAGGACGTGCTCGACCGACGCCACCTGGTTGACCGCGGTGCCGCGCACCTGCCGGACGCCCTCGATGATGCTGTTGATGCCGTGGATGTACGCCTCGCCGAGCAGCCCCCCGTGCGTGTTGACCGGCAGCTTGCCGCCCGGCCCGAGGTTGCCGTCGCGTACGAAGCCCGCGGATTCGCCGTGGCCGCAGAAGCCGTAGGCCTCCAGCAGCATGAACACCACCGGGCTGAAGTTCTCGTAGAGCATCGCGGCCTGCATGTCGTCCGGCCCCAGACCGGACGCGGCCCACAACTGCCGTACCACGCCCTCGGCTCCGGGGAACCGGGTGAGGTCGTCGTGGTAGTAGTTCGTCAGCGTGAGGCTGCCGAACGGGTCGCTCTGCGCCGCGGCGACGATCTCGACCGGAGGCTGCCGCAGGTCGCGGGCGCGTTCGGCGGAGGTGACCACCAGCGCCACGCCGCCGTCGGACTCCTGGCAGCAGTCCAGGAGTCGGAGCACCGGTTCGATGATCCAGCGGCTCGCCTGGTGGTCCTCGTGGGTGATCGGGCGGCCGTGGAACCAGGCGTTCGGGTTCGTCGCCGCGTAGGCACGGGCCGCGACGGCGTAGTGGCCGAGGTCGGCGTTGGTCACGCCGCGGGCGAGCATCCAGTGGTGGTACCAGAGTCCGTACATCTGGGCGGGGGTGCGGACGCCGTAGGGCGCGTACCAGTTCTGCGAGGGCATCGCGATGGGCCCGGTCTGGACGCCGAAGCGTTTGCCCGAGCGCTCGTTGAACGCGCGGTAGACCAGCACCTTCTCGCAGATGCCCGCGGCGACCGCGGCCGCGGCGTGCTGGATCGTGGCTGCGGCGCCCGCACCGCCGTTCGGCGTACGCGACATCCAGTGCAGGTCGCGGATGCCGAGATTGTTCACGAGGTCGTTCTCGGCGTTGGTGTCCTGGACGAACGTCACCGTGCCGTCGATGTCCTCGGGCGTGAGGCCGGCGTCGGATATGGCGGACCGGGCGGCCTCGCAGGCGAGTTGGAGTTCGCTGCGGCCGGAGTCCTTGGAGAACTCGGTGTGACCGATCCCGGCCACGGCGGCGCGGCGGGTGAGTCCACTGGTCACGGGGTGGCCTCCTGGGCGGCGGCAGCGGCGGTGGCAGTGGGTTCGGGAGCGGCAGTGGCAGTGGGTTCGGGAGCGGCAGTGCGAGTGCGAGTGGGACGGGCCTGCGGCAGGGCGACGCCGTCGATCGTGTCGACGAAGACCTCGACGGGCAGGTTCAGGCGCAGCGCGTCCGGTGCGACGTCGCGCAGGTTGACGACCAGCCGTGCGCCGCAGTCGAGTTCGACGAGTCCGACGATCCGTTGCTCGGGCACCGCGGGAGGCGGGTGGTGCGGGAGGTACCAGCTCAGCACCTTCCCGAGCGGCTCGGGCTCGAAGATCTCCAGGTCGAGCGACCCGCAGGCGGGGCACATCGGTCCCGCCGGCTGACGGAGCCGTCCGCAGGCCGCGCACCGCTCCAGGCGCAGCACGCCCTCCGCGATGCCCTCCCAGAAGAACGCGTCGTCGAGTCCCACCAGCGGTGGCGGGACCGATCGGGCGGGTTGCGCAACTGACATCGGTGTCTTCCCTCTCGGTTCGGCCCCCGCCTCGCCCCCCGCGACGACATAGCGATTACTATGCAGCAGCGGAAACCCCGTGGCAACATCCATCCCGCCGGAAGCCCAAGGAGCACGCGCCTCATGGCAGAGACGGAAGTCGTGCGGTCACGGCACCTCGTGGAACTGGACGACCGCTACCCCGGCGTCGCCGGACTGCGGGTCGCGGGCGACGTGTTCCTCCCGCACGCCCACCAAGGCGCGCCCGTGTTGTGCTGCCTCCCGGGCGGCGGCATGTCGCGCCGGTACTGGGACCTGCGGCCGGACGGCGACGACTCCTACAGCTTCGCGCGCCACGCGGCACGCGCGGGCTTCCCGGTGATCGCACTCGACCACCTGGGGACGGGCGGATCCGGCCTGCCGCCGGGGGTTCCGCCGCCGACGCTGACCCAGGTGGTGGCGGCCAACGACGCGGCGTTCGGGCACCTCGTCGGCGTGGTCCGTACGGAACTCGCGCTGCCCGGCAGGCCGCGTACGGTCGGGGTCGGTCATTCCATGGGCGCCATGTTGACGATCCGTCAGCATGCCGCGTTCCCCCGCTACTCGGCGCTGGCCCTGCTGGGCTTCACCACCGCGGGACTGCCCGACCAGGTGCCGAAGCCGATCCTCGACGCGGCGGCCGGAATCCTGGACGACCGCCTGCTCGCACGCCTCGCGGAGTCCATGTTCGGCAGCGCATACCCGCGCCTGGGCGCCGGGAACGGACAGGCCCGGCCCGCACCGGAACAGTCGGCGCCGGGGCGCGCGGTGGCCGAGTTCGGGACCGTACTGCTGGGCGCGGGCGGGATGTTGTCGCTGCTCCCCGGCAACGTCGCCCGGGAGGCCCGGCGTACGCGCGTCCCGGTCTTCCTGGGCAACGGCGCGCACGACCGGCTCGTCGGCGCGCGGGCCGGCGCACACGAGTTCCCGCAGGCGCGGTCCGTCGACGAGTTCGTCCTCGCCGACTCCGGGCACAGCCACAACATGGCGCCCGACCGGCGGCTGCTGTGGTCGGCGGTCGAGGCGTGGGCGGTCCGCGTGGCGCCGCCGCACGGATGAGCCCGTCGGCGAACTCCCGGCCCCCGGAAGCGTCCTACCGCTGCATGACGCCCCGTTCGCCGATCTGCGCGGCCAGCGCCCGGATCAGCATCTTCGCGTGCAGCTCGCGACGGCCCGGCTCCATGTCGGCGACCACCTCGGCGGGGACCGTTCCCTCGTACGCCGCATGGCTGATCGCGAGGCCGCGCAGGCTGTGGAAGAGGAATCCGGGGCTGACGGAGGCCGCGTCGCCGACGATCGTCTGCTCGTGGTCGAGGAACCGCTGCTGGAGCCGCTTGTTGCTGTCGATGATCGTCTGCGCGGCGTCCCGCGAGACCGCGGGGTCGCGCAGGAGGTTCAGGGTGATCTCCAGATGCACCAGGTACTCGGGCCTGCCGTAGTAGGAGTTGAGCATCTCCCAGTACCGGGTGAGGCTTTCCTCGACGGTGTCGCCGTGGACGTCGGCGTTCTCGACGAGGTCCACGAGGCGCGTGGAGCCCGCCCGCAGCGTCGCGACCATCAGCGACTCGCGGTTCCCGAAGTAGTGCTGGATCACTCCCCAGGAGACCCCCGCGCGCCGTGCGATCTCGTTCGACGAAGCCCGGTAGAAGCCCTTGTCGAGGATGCACGCGATGGCCGCCTCGACCACCTTCTCGCGCGTGGATTCGTCGTTCTTCGCAGCCGCCCGCCGAGCCACAGCCAGTTTCCGTCCGTTCCTTGAGACCGTCAGACCGTCAGACCGCGAGACGGTCGGACCACGAGACCGCGAGAGGTGCGCCGCCCGAACGCAGAGACTATGCGCCCTTGCGCTTGCCCTGACGCGGCGTCGGAACGGGTTCGTCGCCGTACGACTCCCGCGCCTCCTCCTCCACGGTGCCGCGCTGCTCGCGCAGCACGGCGACGACCGCCCTCCCGTGCTTGGCCATCGCGGTCTCGAACACCGCCGCCGCCTTGTCCGCGTCGCGGGCGCGCAGTGCCTTCACCAGGGCCACCAGGGCCTGCTGCTGGATCTTCCGCCCCGCCGGGACCATCTCGAAGTAATTGCCGGGCACCACACCGGACATCATCCGCGAGACCGACATCAGGCGGGGGGAGTTCGCGGCGGCGAAGAGCTGCCGGAGGAAGAGTTCGTTGTGGAACTGGAAGTCCTCGGCGGTGGTGGCCGCTGCGGCGAAGATCTGGGCCTGCTCCAGTGCCTCGATCGCCGAGTCCTCGCCGCGTTCGGTCACCCGCCGGGCGGTCAGCGCGTACAAGGCGCCGAGGAAGGCGTAGTGGTCCGCGACGGCGGTCTCGTCGAGTCCGCGGATGAACGCGCCCCGGTGCAGTTCCAGGCTGACCCAGCCCTCGCGCTCCAGCGCGATCAGGGCCTCGCGCACGGGGATGCGGCTGACCCCGAGTTCGGTGGCGAGGTCGTCCTGGCGCAGGTGGTCGCCGTTGCGGAGCTTGCCGTTCCAGATCAGCCTGCGAACGTGGTCGGCGACCTGGTCGCCGCTGCTGGGACGGCTGAGCGACGACCGCCCGGGTTCCTTGGGAACTCGACGTTGCGCGCGGATGGTGGCTCTCCTCTGCTCGGACGCCTGGTCCTCGTCCACGTCGTCGCCGCTTGGTGGTCCGCTCATACATGCCTCGTGAGCGTGCATTCAATATACCGATGGCCATGGACCGACGGGCCCGCCGGGGCGTGGGTGTCGGCAGGCACGTCGGCAGGCACCTCGGCACTCACGTCGGCAGGTAGTCGACAGGTAGTCGGCAGGCAATCGGCGGGCGGCGGCGTGGTCACAATCGTTCGAGCACGAGCGCCGACCCCATGCCGCCGCCCGCGCACATGGAGACGCATCCCAGGGCCGCGTCCCGGCGCCGCATCTCCCCGAGCATGGTGACGACCATGCGCGCGCCGGTGGCCGCGATGGGGTGGCCGAGGCTGCAACCGCTGCCGTTGACGTTGACGCGGTCCTGCTCGATCTTGAGTTCGCGGGTCACCGCCACCGGCACCGCGCAGAACGCCTCGTTGACCTCCCACAGGTCGATGTCGTCCACCGAGACGGCCGCCCGGGCGAGCGCCGACCGCACCGCCGGAACCGGCGCGAAGCCGGTCCGGGCCGGGGGCAGGGCGGCGGTGCCCCACGACCGCACGCGCGCCAGCGGGGTGAGGCCGTGCGCGCGGGCGTACTCCGAACTCACCACGAGGAGCGCCGCGGCGCCGTCGTTGAGTCCGGCCGCGTTGCCGGCGGTGACCGTGGCCTCGGGGATCTCGGGGTGCAGGACGCGCAGGGCGGCCAGCTTCTCGACGGTCGTCTCCCGGCGCGGGTGCTCGTCGTGGTCGAGGTACGACGTCGACGCGCCGTCGACCACGACCGGCACCGGGACGATCTCGCCGTCGAACCACCCGGCGTCCATGGACGCGACGGCGCGCCCGTGTCCGAGGGCGGCACCGGCTGGATCCCCTACTTCCTCGACCGGCTCGACCGCACGTACGAGATGCACCACAAGTGGACCGGCCAGGACTTCGGGGGACGGCTGCCCAGCGAGGTCTTCCGGCAGCACTTCCTGACCTGCTTCATCTCCGACCCGGTGGGCGTGGAACTGCGCGAGCGGATCGGCCTGGAGAACATCGCCTGGGAGTGCGACTACCCGCACTCCGACTCCAGTTGGCCCGACTCCGCCGAGGAACTGGGCGAGGTCATGGCCGGGGTCCCGGACCGCGAGATCAACCTCATGACGTACGAAAACGCGCTGCGCTGGTACCAGTTCGACCCGTTCGCGCACCGCCCGCGCGAGCAGTCGACGGTGGGCGCGCTGCGCGCGGAGGCGGCCGGACACGACGTCTCGGTCCGCAGCTACGACAAGGGCCGGTACGAGCGCTCCAAGGGCGCCAACCTGGCCGAGCTCAGCGCCTCGGCGACCGCGTGATCTCCGGCGGCAGCGCGGCGGCCGGAAGCGCGGGGCGTCCACCGCACGGCGACTGGCTCGGCACACCGCACCTCAGGTTCCGGCGCGTCGACGGCTTCGCGGAGGTCACGGTCGACCGCCCGGAGGCGCGCAACGCGATGACCGCGGCGATGTACTTCGGCGTCCGCTACGCCGTCGACCGGGTCAACCAGGACCCGTCCCTGCACGGCCTGTTGCTCACCGGCACCGGCGACGTGTTCATCCCCGGCGGGGACCTGGGCGCGTCCTCGCACGACGGCTGGCCCGGCGTGGAACTGCTCGGCATGGACGCCGCACCCTTCGACGCCATCCGCCATTCCCGCAAACCGGTCGTCAGCGCGGTCAACGGCATCACCCAGGGCGGCGGACTGCTGATGGCCATCCTCAGCGACGTCGCGGTAGCGAGCGAACGAGCCACGTTCCGGGCGCCGGAGCTCTACCGTGGGATCGCCGACTCCGGGTACGCGGCGATCCTGCCGGCCCAGATCGGCCCCGCCCGGGCGAAGGACATGCTGCACACCGGACGCACGGGTCGACGCCGTCACCGCGGAGGCGTGGGGCCTGGTGAGCCGGGTCGCCCCGCACGACGAACTGTCTGCCACCGCATGGGACATCCTGACCGCGTGCGCGCGCTGCGCACCGTCGGCGCGGTCCCAGGTCAAGCGGATCATCAACGAGGCGTACGGCCACCCGGAGCGCATGACCATCGACGAAAGCCTCGCCGGACCGGAGGCGCTCGAAGGCCGGCACGCGTTCCGCGACCGCCGGCAGCCCTCGTGGATCCCCGAGGGCCTGCCGGTGAACGGGCGCCTGTAGCGGACCCGCGAACCGGGAACCGCACAGGCGCACGGGGTGCGGATGCGGATGCGTCGTACATGGTGAACTCCCAGGCAGATAAAGGCAGATAGAGGGTGAGGGAAAGCGGAGGGCGCGGCCCGGTGGGGGCGCCAGGCGCCGATCAGGTTGCCGCGGATGATGGTGTCGCCGACCGACCTCAGCCGCTCGCGGGCCGCCGCGTCGCCTTCGGCCGCCGCGCGGTGGACGTCCGGACCCAGCACGGCAATCGTCGAACTGGTCACGCCGGCGATGTGGAACGGAGGCACGGCGAGCAGCAGCGCCTTGTCCTCGCCCCCGCTCCCGTACTCGACGGTGCCGAGGACGTACGCGAGCAGGTTGTCGTGCCGCAGCCGGATCGCCTTGGGGGCGGCGGAAGTTCCGCTCCTGAAGAGGAGCACCGCGGGTGCGTCAGTCGGAGGACGGGAGTTGGCGGGTCGCCGCCAGGGCCATCTCCGCGTCGTGGCAGTGCGGCACGGCGGCTCCGGCCTTGATGACCAGCACCTCGGCGCCGCAACTGGCGCAGGTGTGGCGCTTGCCGAGTTGCGTCCCGGTCGCAGCGGTCGAGGCAGCGGGCGGGGCGTCCGCGAACGGCTCCCCCATGACGCCGCCGCAGCAGGCGATGGCCGCGGCGGGCGGGCGTACGACGATGACGCCCGTGCCGCAGTTCTCACAGGTCAGATGGGCCCCGACGCGGGGGGCGGAAGTGTTGGGCATGTGGCTCGCGCTTTCTGGTGTGGTGCCGGTTGGTCGGACTTGGTTCAGGAGCGCGGCAGGCCGAGGACGTGCTCGCCGATGTGGTTGAGGACGACCTCGTTGTTGACCGGCACGACCTTGATCAGCCGGGTCACTCCCCACACCGCGGAGACGTCGTACTCGTCGGTGAAGGCGTATCCCCCGTGCGTCTGGATCGCGGCGTCGCACGCCTCGACGGCCGCCTGGGAGGCGAGCAGCTTCGCCGCGTTGGCCGCGTAGGCGGCGTCGCCGCCCTCGTCGAACTGCCGGGTGGCGGTGTACGTCATCAGACGGGCGGCGTCCAGCCGGGCCCGCGCCTGGGCGAGCGGGTGCTGGACGGCCTGGTACGCGCCGATCGGCTTGCCGAACGGGCTGCGGTCGCGGGCGTACCGCACGGCTTTGTCGAGGACGAAGTCGCCGAGGCCCAGCGCCCAGGCGGCGGCGAGCATGCGTTTGGGGTTGAGTGCGTCGAAGAGGTAGCGGAAGCCGTCGTCGGGCACGCCGATGATGTCCGCGGCGGGGACCTGGACGTTGTCGAAGTGCACCGTGAACTGCCGGTCGGGCATGACCAGGCCCATGTCCAGCGGGGTGAACGAGATGCCGGGGGTGTTCACGTCGACGACCAGCAGGGAGAACCCGTGCTTGCGATCGGACGCGTCGGCGGGCCGGGTCGACCGGGCGACCACCATCATGCGGTCGGCCGCGTCCACTCCGGAGATGAAGATCTTCTGGCCGTTGAGCAGGTAGTGGCCGGCGCCGTCCGGCACGGCGGTGGTGGAGATGGCGAACGAGTTTGTGCCCGCGTCCGGTTCGGTGATGGCGAAGCACAGCGAGCTGCTGCCGTCCGTGGTGGGTGCGACGAAGCGCCGCCGCTGTTCCTCACTGCCGTGCAGGAGGATGGGCGTGCGCGCGAAGACCGTGAGCAGGAAGAGCACGAGCGGTACGCCGGCCTCCGCCATCGCCTCCATGGCCGCGACGGCTTCCGTGAGCCCGCCGCCCGAGCCGCCGTACTCCTCGGGTACACCCAGTCCGAGCAAGCCCTGCCGGGCCATCAGCTCCCAGGCCTCGGTCGGGAAGCGCCCTTCGCGCGTGGCCGTCAGCCAGTCCGCCCGCGAGAACTTCGCGGTCACGCCCTCGACGGCCGCGCGGACCGGGTCACGAAGGGCGTTGATCTCGTCGGGCAGGACGCGGGTCGCGCTCTCGCGTCGGGGCATGACACCTCCACGTTGTGTCAACTTGATGTCCGACTTGATGTCCGACTGGGCGTCCCACTTTGTGGCCCACGTCTTGTGCCGACGGGCCCATTGGCACGCGGCTCTGGACTTCCGGCGGCGACCGTGGCCATAGTGAGCACTATGCACGACGCGAGACATCCGGGCAATGGCCTCGATGTCGTCACCACGTGATCAGCAGTTGACCCGTGCCGGGACGGCACGGGCGCCCAAGAGCATGGAATTCCCGCTTCATGCACCCGATCTGCCTCGACTCCGACGCAGAGTCGTTGCGATCATTTGTTATTCGTCGTTAACTTCTGCCCGGCCAACGTCCGCTCGGTCGAGCAGCAGCCCGGACCACCGGCCCCGCCTGGAAGGGACCTTGAGATGCCCCCATCTGACCCGGGAGCTCGCCTCGCCGCCGTCGTCGACGATCTGGCGGCCGAATCCGCGGAGGCCTTTCGCATCGTGGCCTCCCTGGACGCATGGGACTGGGACGCTCCGACGGCCGCGGACGGCTGGATGGTGCGCGACCAGATCAGTCACCTCGCGCGGTTCGACGACACCGCCCGGCTCGCGCTGAGCGACCCCGAGGCGTTCCGGCGGGTGGCGGACGGCGACGCCGCCCGCGGCCCGAAGTTCCCGGACCTGATCGCGCGGGACCTGCGCCACCTGGCCCCCGACCCCCTGGCGTGGTGGTTCCGCCGGGCCCGCGAGCAACTGCTCGACGACTTCCGCCGCGCCGACCCGATCCGCAAACTCCCTTGGTACGGCCCGCCGATGTCCCCGACCACGTCGGTGACGGCGCGGCTGATGGAGACGTGGGCGCACGTCCAGGACATCGCCGACGGACTCGGCCTGAAGCGGCGCCCGACCGAACGGCTGCGGCACATCGCCCACCTCGGCATCCGCACCATGGCGTTCAGCTTCGCCGCCAACGGGCTTCCCACGCCGGAGAAGCCGGTCCGCGTGGTCCTCACCGGTCCGGCCGGCGACACCTGGGTGTGGGGTCCGGCCGACGCGGCGGACTCGGTCACCGGCCCGGCGCACGACTTCTGCCTGCTGGTCACGCAGCGCCGCCACCGCGACGACACCGCGCTCAAGGCCGCCGGCGATGTCGCGCGCCGATGGTTGTCGATCGCGCAGGCCTTCGCCGGTCCGGTCGGCACCGGCCGCCCGGTCATGACCGGAGCGGCGAGCCCTCGGTGACGCCGCCGCACGACGCACAGCCGGACACTCAGCGGGAGGCACCGTCGGACGCGCCGCCGCACGGCATGCCGCGACCCGGCGCGCCCCGACGCCCGGTGCGGATAGCGAACTGCTCCGGCTTCTACGGCGATCGCGTCGCCGCCGCCCGCGAAGTCGTCGAAGGCGGCCCGATCGACGTCCTCGCCGGCGACTACCTCGCCGAGCTGACGATGCTCATCCTGTGGAAGGCACGCCGCAAAGACCCCGGGGCGGGGTACGCCAGGACCTTCCTCACCCAGATGGAACACGTCCTGGGCACCTGCCTCGACCGCGGCATCCGCGTGGTCGGCAACGCGGGCGGCCTGAACCCGGGCGGCCTCGCCGCGGACCTGGCCGCACTTGCCGAACGCTTGGGCCTCGCACCGAAGATCGCCTACATCGAGGGCGACGACCTCGTCGAACGCATCCCGAAGCTCCACACCGACGGCTCCTTGCGGGCCCTTGGCGGCGGCTCCGTGGACGTCGATCCGGGAGAGGTGGTCACCGCAAACGCCTACCTCGGCGGCTGGGGCATCACCCGCGCCCTCGCCGCCGGCGCCGACGTGGTGATCTGCCCGAGGACCACCGATGCCGCACTCGCCTCCGGACCGGCGGCCTGGTGGCACGGCTGGTCCCGCGACGACCCCCACCACTTCGACGCGCTCGCGGGCGCGGTCGTCGCCGGACACGTCATCGAGTGCGGCCCACAGGCGACCGGCGGCAACTACCCGTTCCTCGACGAACTCCCCGACCACCGCCGCCCCGGCTTCCCGATCGCCGAGATCGCCCACGACGGCTCCGCGGTGATCACCAAGCACCCCGGCGACGGAGGCGTGGTCAACACCGGCACCGTCACCGCCCAGTTGCTGTACGAGGTCGGCCCGCCGCGGTACGAAGGCCCTGACGTGGTAGCCGACTTCGGCTCGCTGGCGCTGAGTGCGCCGGGCCCCGACCGGGTCGGGATCAGCGGGACGCGCGGCAGCGCCCCGAGTGGTCTGCTGAAGGTCGCGCTCAACGCCGAGGGCGGCTACCGCAACACCATGACCCTCGCGATCACCGGCCTCGACATCGAGGCCAAGGCCGCGCACGCCATGGCCATGCTGAACGACAGCCTGCGGACGTCCAGCGTCACCACCGACGTGCGGCTGCTCCGCTTCGACCGGCCCGACGCGTCATCGCAGGAGCAGGCCACAGCTCATCTGCGCGTGACGGTCATGCACCGCGAACGCGCGGCGGTGGACCGGGCGTTCTCGGGGGCGGTGACGGAACTGCTCACATCGTCGTTCGGCGGCGCGTACACCACGACGCCGCCGACGCCCGCGAGCGCGTACGGCATATACCGGCCCGCGCTCATACCGGCTGATGAGGTCCACCAGATCGTCGTCCTGCCCGACGGGACACGCGAGTTCGTCGCGCATGCCGAGTCCGGTGGTGCGCCCGCGACGCACAGCGCCCGGCCGACCGAGACCCCGCCCGCGCTGCACGCGGACGAGGCCACCCACCGGACCGTCCCCCTCGGACTCCTGTGCGGCGCGCGGTCCGGGGACAAGGGCGGCGACGCGAACATCGGAGTGTGGACGCGCGACCCCGCCGCGTACCCGTGGCTGCGCGCCTTCCTGACGGTCGACCGGTTCCGCGACCTGCTCCCCGAGGCTCGTGAACTCGGCGTCTTTCGCCACGAGTTCGCCAACCTCGGCGCCGTCAACTTCGTCGTCGTCGGCCTGCTCGGCGACGGCGTCGCGTCCACGACGCGGCCGGACGCGCAGGCCAAGGGCCTCGCCGAGTTCGTGCGTTCGCGGCATGTGCCGGTCCCCCGAGAACTGCTTCCCGCCGAATTCCGAACACCTAGGAGACCAGCATGACCATGGCACCCGAGCGGCTCATCTCCGCCGACTCGCACGTCAACCTCACCCAGGACCGCATCAAGGCCCACCTGCCGGCCCGCATCCACGACGAGTACGACAAGGCTCTCGCCGAACTCGCGGCCGGGGTACGGCGCGCCGCGGGAGCCGGGGCGGCCAACCGCGCCTCGCTCGGGCACCGCAAGTACCCGGCCGCCGGCCGCGACGGCTACCACGACGCGCACGAACGCCTCAAGGACATGGACGCGGATGGCGTCGACATCGAGGTGCTCTACTGCGAGGTTTCCGGCTTCCGGTACCTCTACCTGATGAAGGACGGCTGGCGCGAGGCGTCGCGCGGATTCAACGACGCACTCTCGGAGTTCGCCGCGGTGAACCCGAACCGGCTGGTGCTGTCGTACCAGATCCCGATCCACGACATCGACCACGCCGTCGCCGAGGTCGAGCGCGTCGCCGCGGCCGGGGCCAAGTCCCTGCAAATGCCGGTGAATCCGTCCGAGCTGGGACTGCCCGACTACTACCACGAGCGCTACCGCCCGCTGTGGGCGAAGATCTGCGACACCGGCCTGCCGGTCTGCCTGCACATCGGCCTCAACACCAACCTGGACGACCTCGGACGCCGCGACCCCACGCCGCAGAAGGGCATCATGGTCCCGGTCACGGGGCTCATGACCGCCGAGGCGTTCGGCATGTTCATCTGCACCGGCGTGTTGGAGCGCTACCCCGACCTCAAGCTGGTGTTCGTCGAGCCGGGCATGGGCTGGGTCCCGTGGTGGCTCACCACCGTCGACGACATGGCCACGCGCCAGGACTACGAGTTCGGGCTGAAGGAAGTGCCGAGCTTCTACTTCCACCGGCAGGTCCACATCACCTTCATCGAGGAGCCGCTCGCGCTGCACAAGCTGCGGCACGACATCGGCGTACGCAACATCCTGTGGTCCACGGACTACCCGCACCCGGTGACCAGTTGGCCGCGCTCGCGCGCCCTGGTGGAGGAGCAGTTCGCCGGCATCCCCGCGGACGAGCGGGAGCTGATGCTGTCGGGAAACGCCCAGCGCATCTGGAAGCTCTGAGCGGCCGGGGCGGGTTCGCGTCGCGGAATGCCCGGCCCTGTACGTCCCCTGACCGTACGTCACCTGAGTCGCGATCCCGTCTAGTCATGGAGGGCCCATGCCGGTCCTGCGTTCCCGTGCCGAGCTCCCCGGCGCCACGTACACCGCCAACCGCGACGCGCAGTTGGCGGCGATCGGCCGACTCGACGAGCAACTGGAGTTGGCCCGTGCCGGCGGTGGCGCCCGGTACGTGGAGCGCCACCGCGCCCGCGGACGGCTCACCGCCCGCGAGCGCGTCGAACTGCTGCTGGACCGCGACGCGCCGTTCCTGGAGCTGTCCACACTCGCCGCGTGGGGCACGGAGTTCACGGTCGGCGCGGCCCTGGTGACCGGCATCGGCGTGGTGAGCGACGTCGAGTGCGTGATCATCGCCCACGACCCGACCGTGCGCGGTGGATCGCTCAACCCCTGGACCGTCAGGAAGGCCCTCAGGGCTCTGGAGATCGCCGGACGCAACCGCCTGCCGGTCGTCAACCTGGTCGAGTCCGGCGGTGCCGACCTGCCCTCGCAGGCCGACATCTTCGTCCCCGCCGGACGCATGTTCCACGACCTGACGGCCCTGTCCGCGCGCGGAATCCCCACCGTCGCGCTGGTGTTCGGCAGTTCGACGGCGGGTGGGGCGTACGTGCCGGGCATGTGCGACTACGCGGTCATGGTCGACAAGCAGGCCAAGGTGTTCCTGGGCGGTCCACCACTGGTCAAGATGGCCACCGGCGAGGACGCCGAGGACGAGGAACTCGGCGGCGCCGACATGCACTCGCGCGTCTCCGGCGTCTCCGACTACTTCGCCCGCGACGAACACGACTGCGTCCGGATCGGCCGCCAGATCATGGCCGACCTGAACTGGCGCAAGCGGGGCTACGGGGCCGTACGCCCGGCCGACGAACCGGTCCACGACCCCGAGGAGGTCCTGGGCCTGATCCCCGCCGACCCGCGCGTCCCTTTCGATCCCCGCGAGGTGCTGGCCAGGGTCGTCGACGGATCGCGCTTCGAGGAGTACAAGCCGCTGTACGGCGCGTCCCTGGTCACCGGCTGGGCGTCCGTGCACGGCTTCCCCGTGGGCGTGCTGGCCAATGCGCGCGGCGTGCTGTTCAGCGAAGAGGCGAGGAAGGCCACGGAGTTCATCCTGCTGGCGAACCAGACCGACACGCCGCTGGTGTTCCTGCACAACACCACGGGCTATATGGTCGGCACCCGCTACGAGCAGGGCGGCATCGTCAAGGACGGGGCCAAGATGATCAACGCCGTGGCGAACAGCACCGTCCCGCACATCTCCGTGAACATCGCCGGGTCGTACGGCGCCGGCAACTACGGCATGTCCGGACGCGCGTTCGACCCCCGCTTCATGTTCGCCTGGCCCAGTGCCCGCCTGGCCGTCATGGGCGCCGAACAGCTCGCGGGCGTCCTGTCCATCGTGGGACGCCAGGCCGCCGAGTCCTCGGGACGGCCGTTCGACGCGGAGGCCGACGACGCACGCCGCCAGGCGATCCACGCGCAGATCGACGCCGAGTCCCACCCCTTCTTCATCACGTCCCGCCTGTACGACGACGGCGTGATCGACCCCCGCGACACCCGCACGGTGCTGGGCCTGACCCTCTCGGCCGCGCACTCCGACGAGGTCTCCGGCCGCCGTGGCTTCGGCGTCTTCCGCATGTGACGCCCCGTGTCGTGACGCCCCGTGGCGGCCGACTTCGGCCCCGCACCGACGCCGTGCCCCAGCCACTCGGTCCCCCGACTGCCGCGAACCACTGGAGCCTGCCATGACCGCCATCCGCAAACTGCTGGTGGCCAACCGCGGCGAGATCGCCGAACGGGTCATCGCCACCGCGCACGCGATGGGCATCGGCACCGTCGCGGTGTACTCGGACGCCGACGCGGACCACCCCCACGTCGACGCCGCGGACGAGGCCGTACGCCTGCCCGGGGTCAGCCCCGCCGACACGTACCTGCGCGGCGACCTGGTCGTCGCCGCGGCCGTGGCGACGGGCTGCGACGCGGTGCACCCGGGGTACGGATTCCTGTCCGAGAACGCCGGGTTCGCCGCCGCGTGCACCGAGGCCGGGCTCCGGTTCGTCGGTCCGCCGCCGGAGGTCATCGACGCCATGGGGTCGAAGACGGCGGCCAAGGACATCATGGAGAAAGCCGGCGTACCAGTGCTCCCGGGTGTCGTCGTCGCCTCCGACGCGGGCCCGGACGACCTGGTGCGGGCGGCCGCCGGCATCGGCTACCCGCTGCTGGTGAAGGCCGCGTTCGGCGGAGGCGGGCGCGGGATGCGCATCGTGGCCGGTCCGGTCGAACTCGCCGAGGCGGTGGCCTCCGCCACGCGCGAGGCGGCGTCGGCGTTCGGCGACGGCACGGTCTTCCTGGAGCGCTACGTCCAGGCCCCGCGGCACATCGAGGTGCAGATCTTCGCGGACGCGCACGGCGACGCCGTCCACCTCTTCGAACGCGAGTGCTCCATCCAGCGCCGCCACCAGAAGATCGTCGAAGAGGCACCGTCACCGGCCGTCGACGCGGCACTCCGCGCCGAACTGACCGCCGCCGCAGTCACCGCGGCCAAGGCGATCGGCTATGTCGGCGCGGGCACCGTCGAGTTCATCCTCGCCGTTCTGGAGGCCATGAAGATGGAGCACACGCTGCGCTCCCCCGCCGACGGCGTGGTCGCCGCGCTGCCCGTCGCCGAGGGCGCCCAGGTCGACGACGGGACGGTCCTGGCAATCGTCGACGGCGACGCGGACGGCACGGATTGTGCCGCGGACTCCCCAGCAGAGAACGGGAGTTCCTTGTGAGCGCGACCGCGACGACGCCCGCGGGCGGGGAAGGACCGACGCGGTCCCGTACCACCGCGCCGGTCCCGTCGCCTGGCTCCGGATCAACCGCCCGGACACACGCAACGCGCTGTCCGCCGAGGTGCGCGCCGGACTGTGGGCGGGGATACGGCGGTTCAACGCCGACGACGACGCGCGCGTGCTGGTGCTGACCGGGACCGGGGACAAGGCCTTTTGCGCGGGCGGCGATCTGAAAGAGATGGCGCAGGAGCAACTACGGCTCCCACCCACGGACTTCCTCCCCCAGATGGGGCGGAACATCGACGTCCCGAAACCGACGATCGCGGCGGTGAACGGCGTCGCGTTCGCCGGCGGCTTCCTCCTGGCGCAGATGTGCGACCTCGTGGTCGCCGCCGAGGACGCCCGGTTCGCGGTCACCGAGGCCAAGGTCGGCCGCGGCGCGCCGTGGGCGGTCCCGCTGCCCTCGCTGATCCCGCCGCACGTCGCGATGGAGTTGCTGCTCACCGCGGAGCCGATCGACGCCGAACGGGCCCGCGAGGTGGGCCTGGTGAACGCGGTAGTGCCCGCGGCGGAGTTGGCGCCGCACGTACAGGCCCTCGGGGAACGCATCGCCGCGAACGCGCCGCTCTCGGTGGCCGCGTCGAAGGCCACCGTGCTCCTGGCACTCGAACAGCCGCGCCGGGAGGCCTTCGACGCGGCCGAGCAGCTGTGGGCCCCGGTCTACGGGTCCGAGGACGCCCAGGAGGGGCCGCGGGCCTTCCGTGAGGGGCGGGCGCCGCGCTGGCAGGCGCGATGACCGCACCCTGTCGACACCGGTTCAGGCGCCGCGCCCGGTCAGCATGCGCAGCGTGGCGTCGCGGAGCAGGGGCGCGATCTGCTCGGCGGGAATGCCGGGGTCGTGGTCGGCGACGGAGTTCATCAGGCC
This sequence comes from Streptomycetaceae bacterium NBC_01309, assembly GCA_045039925.1. GTDB lineage: Bacteria > Actinomycetota > Actinomycetes > Streptomycetales > Streptomycetaceae > Yinghuangia. The sequence goes on along the minus strand of CP108400.1, from coordinate 10,293,472 downwards.
GAAGGCCGCGTGCACCAGGACGCGGGCCTGTGCGTCGGTGAGGTCGTCGCGGCGGTCGGCCACGACGTGGACGAACTCCTCGGCGTACAGGCGCTGCACGCGCCGTAGCCGGCCCCGCGTGGCGTCGGGCAGGTTGTGCGACTCCTGGGCGTACACCTTGATCAGGTTGCGCTCCGCCAGGGCGAAGCCGACGTGCGACGCGATCAGGCGTTCCAGCACGGTCGAACTGCCGCTCCCGGACGTGCCGTCCGGCTCCGCCGAGGCCTCGACGTCGGGGTTGGGGTCGGGGTTGGGGTCGGGGTCGGGGTCGGGGTCGACGATTGCCCGGGCACGGTCCAGAAGTTGTTCGGTCACCTGGCCGAACAGCCCGACGAGCACGGCGGACTTGTTGGCGAAGTGGCGGTAGACGGCGGCACCGGTGACCCCCGCGGCCGCGCCGATGTCGTCCATGCCGACGGCGTGGAACCCGCGTTCGGCGAAGAGTGCGGCGGCCTGGGTCAGGATCAGCGCGCGGCGCCGCCGCCCGTGCGCGGAGCCGGTGGGCGGACGCGAGTGATCCGCTTCGAGTGAGGTCATGGGTCCCGGTTTTCGGACGGCCTGGGCGCGTCGTCGCGCACTGCCGACCCGATGTTAACCGCACATAACATTGGCGTGCAACCGCTCCCGGGGGGCGCAAGTGCGGCGGGGTCCGGGGGGGGCCGGACCCCGCCGCTGGTGCTCACGGCCGACCGGCCGCGACCGGGGTCGGGGGCGTTCTCGCGGAAGGCGTGGCAGGCGATCGCCGCGGTGCCGTTCTCGGACGCCGCTCACTGGGTGCCCGTGCGGTCACCTGTTCGGGGTGAGTTGGATGAGCGAGCCGTTGGCGGCGCCGCTCACCACGATGGAGCCGTCCGGTCGTGCGACCACGTCGGACGTGTAGGTGAATCCGGGGATCAGCGTGATTCCGGTGAGCTTCGTGGGCAGTCCGGTCGCGAGCGTGGTCCGGCTCGCGGTTCCGGGGACGACGCGCAGCAGGCTGCCGGGCGCGGCGGGGTTCTGCGCGGCGGCGCCGTTCGCGTCCACGACGAGCAGTCGGCCGCGGCCGTCCAGGGTGACGCCTTCCGGCTTGGCGAGGTTGTCGGCGACCGTGGTGAGGGTGCCGCCCCGGGCCGGGACGGCGACGACGCGTCCGGCGCCCGCCTCGGCGATGTAGACCTTTCCGGCACGCGCGTCATAGGCGAGGCCGGCCGGGGAGTTCAGCCCCGAGGCGATCACCGTCTGCGTACCGTCGGCGAGGTCGATGCGGTAGACGTTGCCCAGGACCTCGTCGGAGAGCAGAAGGCTGCCCGCCGGGCCTTGCCGCACGTGCCAGGGGATCACGAACCCGGTCGCGACGACGGTTTGCGCTCCCGTGCCGAGATCGCGCTTCATCAGACGTCCGGGGCGCGAGGAATCAAGCCAGTCGGTGTAGTAGAGCGCGTTGCCGACCTGCACGGCTCCGGGGGTGACCCCCTGGTTCCCGCTGACCAGGAACTTCGACAGCGTCGTCACCTGGCCGCGAGGCGACACCCGCGCGAGCGAGGTGGCGCCGGCGACCAGGAGCGAGCCGTCGGAGTTGAGACTCAGTGAAGTCGGGGTGGCCACAGGCCCGTTCGGGAAGAGCTGGGTCAGCGTCCTGGTACGGGGGTCGACCCGCTGGATCCCGCCTTGCACGAAGTCCGAGACGTAGATCGTGCCGCTCGCCGGATCGACCGCCAGGTTGTCGTACGCTCCGGACCCGGTGGCGAGGAGCGTCTTGGCGCCCGAAGTCCGGTCCACCCGCCAGACGTTGCCCCGGCCCGGGAGGTTCTCCACCAGGACCAGCGGCTCGGCCGGGTCGAGGTGCTTCGGGGTCACCTTCACCGCCGACACCAGGCCCTCGAACCGGGTGGAGAGGCGGGTGACCGACGCCGGATTGGCGGGGTCCACGACCGCGATCCGCCCGGCGTAGTACTCCGGGACGTACGCGCGGCCGTCGGACGACGTGCCGAAGCCTTCCGGCACCTGAAGTCCGTGGGTGAGCTGCGTCGGCGCGGCTGTGCCCCGCGGGTCCACCTGCCACAGGCCGCCCGGGTGGGCCGGGTCGAACGCCAGGTCGCTCACCCACAGGCGTCCGTCGGGTGCGAAGGCGATGCCGTTCGGCCCGGTCACGCCGTCGGTCACGCCGGACGCAATGGTCGTGCGCGCGGAACCGTCGGGTGCCATGCGAACGACCGATTTGTGCAGGGAGTTGGTGACGTACAGGTTCCCGTCCGGGCCGACGGCTATGTCGTCGGGCGACTGGAGGGAATCGCCCGCGGGGTCGGTGTCGTCCGCGATCCGCACCGCGGCACCTGTGGCGAGGTCGATTCGGGTGACGCGGTTGTACAGGGCCTGGGCGACGTACAGATGCCCCCGGCCGTCGAGCGCCAGCCCGTTGGCGGCCGGCAGCGGATTGGGCCGGACGAGATAGCGGGCGCTGTAGTTCCCGTCGGCAACCGCCGCCGTCGACTGCGCACCGGTCGCCGCGCCTGGCGTCGCCGCGAGCAACGGCAATGCGGCGGCGAGGAGCAGCAGGACAGGACGGCGAGTTGTCGATCGGCCGCGCGGGGCGGGCGTACCTCTTCGGATCATCGTGAACACCTCCATGGGGTGACGCACCGATAAGGCGATGCGTCTGCGGTGGACAGCAAGAAGATCGCAGGCACCGCCGCCCGGAAAACGGCGATCCGCGCACGCCGAACAGGCCCTTCGCGCACGCGGGCACTCGGAAACGACCGCTTTACTACGATGATCGAATCGGGCAGCGTACGGCGCATGGATATCGAGGCAGTGCGCCGGGACACCCCGGGGGTCGCGCACCGGGTGCACCTCAACAACGCGCGTGCCGGGCTGCTCTCCGGGCGGACGCTGCGCACGATGACCGCCCATCTCGAATTGGAGGCGGAGATCGGCGGCTTTGAAGCGGCGGTGCGGGAGCGCGACCGGGTCGACCGCACGTACGCCGACATTGCCGAGCTCGTCGGCGGCCGACCCGCCGAGATCGCGCTGTTCGACAACTCCACGCACGCCTGGACCGCCGCGTTCTACGCCCTCTCCTTCCGACCCGGCGACCGCATCCTGACCTGCCGCGCCGAGTACGGCGGGAACGTGCTGGCCTATTTCCAGGCCGCGCAGCGCACGGGTGCCGAGATCGTCGTCGTCCCCGACGACGCCGACGGCCAGATGGACGCCGACGCCCTGGCCGGCCTGATCGACGAACGCACCCGGCTGGTCGGGGTCAGCCACGTGCCCACCGGCGGCGGCCTGGTCAACCCCGTCGCCGAGATCGGACGGATCACGCGGTCCGCGGGGGTGCCGTTCCTGTTGGACGCCACTCAGTCGGTCGGGCAGTTCCCGGTCGACGTCCGCGAGATCGGCTGCGACATGCTCACGGGCACCGGGCGCAAGTTCCTGCGGGGGCCGCGTGGGATCGGCTTCCTGTGGGTGCGCCCGGAGATGCTGGAGCGCCTCGACCCGCACGTTGTCGAGATGGGATCCGCGATGTGGGACGGCGGTCGCGGGTTCACGTGGCGCGACGGCGCCCGCCGGTTCGAGACGCAGGAGCGGAACTACGCGGCGGTGCTCGGCCTGGGATCCGCCGTACGGCAGGCCCTGGACCTGGGCCTGGACGCCATCGGCGACCGGTCCGCGGAAGTGGGTGCCGCTCTGCGGTCCCGCCTGGCGGCGCTTCCCGGCGTCACCGTGCACGACCAGGGCAGGCGGCGCTGCGCGATCGTCACGGCAAAGGTCGAGGGTGTCCCCACCGCCGACATCGCCGCGGAACTCGCCCGGCACCGGATCAACGTGAGTACGACGGCTCCTGAGCACATGCAGTTCGACACCGAGGAGCGCGGCGTGCACCCACTGGTCCGCCTGTCGCCGCACTACTACACGACGGAGGACGAACTCGACCGCGCCGTCGAGGTGTTCGCGGGTGTACCGACACCGCGACGGTAACTCGGCCGCTGTCCCGCCGACCCCGCTCTGAAGCGCGGGAGGTCGGCGGTCCGCCCGGCGGACGCCGCCGCCGGGCGGACCGCGGCACCGGCTCCGCGGAACCCGCACGCCGCGCCGCCGACGGCGGTCCCGTCGGCGGCGCGGCGTCCTGCCTGGAGGCGAGTTCCGCGGTGGCCGCCACGACAATTGCAGCCGCCGGCGCCCGGAAGGCGGCGATCCGCGCACACCCGCCAGACGATCCGCGCACGGCCTCCGGGCGGGGCCGCGTCCATGATCCGGTGGTCGGTCGGACAACATCGCCGCGGCGGCCTAAAATAGGCCCTCGCCGCACGACGGAGCTCCCCAATGCGCGCCGCCAGACGGGAGGTTGGTTCCATGACACGCCCACCACGGGCCGACACTCCGCACACCCGGCGGCGGCTGCTCGGGGACACCGGTTCCGCGCCGGGCTCACGTCAGCACCGGATCGGCCCCGACGGCCGGCGGCGTCCGCCGTCCGGTTCCGCGCCGGACGTCGAGTCATGGCGCGACATCCTCCGCGACGCCATCTTCCAGTTGGACGCCACGCCGCTCCACCCGACCGCCCCCGACCGGTACACGGGGTGGGTGAGCATCCACGACTTCGGTGCCGTCAGCATCAGCAACGTCGCGTCGGATCCGGTCCGCGTCGCCCGTACGCCCCGCCTCATCAAGAGCAATCCGGTCGACTTCTACCTGCTCCTGCTCGCCGTGCAGCCCAGCCGGGCGGCCGTGGACATCCACCACAACATGCTGCGCCCCGGCGACGCCGTGCTGGTGGATTCCACGCAGCCCTACACGCTCACCGCCGACTCCTTCGCCCACTATCTGTCGATCCACGTGCCGCATGCCGCGCTCCGCCGGGACCTGCGGACCTCGCCCGAGCCCGGCTTCGTCATCCCGGCGCACGACCCGACCCTGCGTGTGCTCACCGCGGTCGTCGGCGAACTCGCGCGCAACCCGGCCGGCCGACCTCACGAAACCCTGGCCGATCTGGGGCACACCACCTACGAGTTGCTCGTGTCCACCCTCCGCACCGCGGCGCAGAACGCCACGTGGAACTCGGACACGAACCTGTCCCGGCGCGCCCAGCTGGCACGCATGCGGGAATTCGTCCGCATCCACCTGGCCGACCCGGACCTGTCGCCGAGAACGCTGGCCGCCGCGTTCGGCGTCTCGCCCCGCTACGTCGACCTGGTCTTCCGCGAAGGCGGCCACTCCCCTGCCGGATACATCCGGGAGATCCGCCTCGACGAGGCACGGCGCCGACTGGCCGACCCGCGCCAACGCCACCGCGCCATCACCTCGATCGCCCGTACCGTCGGCTTCTCCGACCCCGGCGTGCTCACCCGCGCGTTCCGCCGCCAATACGGCATGACTCCGCGCGAGTACCGTCACCAGAACCACGTCACAGATTCCGAGTAGCCGCGCGCACCGCCACCGGCCTTTCCCGCTGCCACTTCCCGCCGCTCCGCACGTAGCGCATCGTGCTGCACCGGTACGCGATCACCGCCACGTCGCCCGGGCGGATCGGCGTCGTCATCCGGCACGTGAACGTCGCGAACGTCCCGGCGTCGTAGAGGTCTTCGACGGTGAAGCCGTGCACGGACCCGGGCAGCGGGACGATCGTGAGCATCCCCGTGGCCTCCGGGAAGGCGAGTCGCCGGGTCAGCCGGTCGATCGACCGGTCGGTGGTGTTCACCACGTTGTGCCGGTACGTGACACGCGTCCGGCCGTCGGAGCCGAACTCCAGCTCCACCCCCGTCGACACCTCGGCCAGGAGCGAGGGCGCCGGGAACGAGGAGGATTCGGGAGCGGGTTCCGGAAGGAGCCCCGCCGACTCCGGCGCGGCGCCGGGCCGGAGTCGACGGGCCGAGGGCCGGGAAGCGTGCTCCCACGGTCGGCTGCGCAGTCCGAGGATCTCGCCCGGGATGCGCAGGCCGTCGGCCACGCGTTCGATCACGCGCTGGTCGCGGACCTGCGACGTACCCCGGGCGTAGGCGCCGACGCGGCTCGGTGTCATGTCGCACAACCGCGCCAACCGACTGATGCTCAGGCCCGCCTCGCGGTGTGCGATTCGGAAGATCTCCCCGATGTCGCGCCGGGCTCCGGCAGCGCGTATCGCGGCGCTCCACAGCACCTCGGCGGGGAGAACGTCCGCGGTCACGCGGGGCAGGACGGACGGCGGCGCGTCGGAACCGTGGTGCACGGTGTCCTCCATGATCGGGTCACTCTCCGAAAGGTCTCGCGGTGGACCCGACGACGATTTCAGCGGCCGCCATCCGGAATGCGGCGATCCGCGCACACCGCACCGGCAATCCCCGCACCGCGGCGGGTCTGGGTGGGGAGGGCGGTCTTGGCGCAGCGGGTATTCGACCGCGCGTCAGGCCGAGCCGGGGCGAGGCATGTTGACGCCGGTGCCGGCGACCATGGCGCCGTCGACCAGGACAGAGGTGCCGCTGAGGAACGACATGTCCGTGGAGGCGAGCGCAAGTGCGGCCGTGGCCATTTCCTCCGGGGTGGCCATGCGGCGCAGTCCTTCCACCTCCACGGCGGCGAACTTCGCCTTCTCGGCGGCCCATTGCTGGTCGGTCAGGCCCGGTGGGCGCTGGCGTTCGACCATGGGTGTGTCGGTGAGTCCGGGTGACAGGGCCAGGACGCGGATGCCTTCGACGCCGTAGTCGAGCGCGCCCGCGCGGACGATGCCGGTGACGGAGCTCTTGCTCGCGGTGTAGGCGGCCAGTCCGGGGCGCGTGGCGAACTCGTTGGCCGAGCCGGTGACGATGATGACGCCGCCGCCGGAGGCCCGCAGGTGCGGTATCTGGTACTTGATGGAGAGGAAGACGCCGCGTGTGTTGGTGGCCGCCGTGTCGTCCCACTCCTCGACGGTGACGTCCTCCAGGCGCCTGAAGGTCTGGATGCCCGCGTTGTTGAACGCCACGTGGAGGCCGCCGTAGCGCCGGGCCACGCGGTCCACGAACGAGCGGACGTCGTCGGGCCGTCGTACGTCGGCCCTGATGAACGTCGCCTCGCCGCCGAACGCCCGGATTTCCCTTTCGACTTGCCGGCCAAGCTCCTCGCGGCGCCCGCAGAAGCCGACTTTCCCGCCTTCGCGGGCGAACGCCACGGCGGCGGCGCGTCCGATGCCCGAGGTGGCGCCGGTGATGACGACGACTTTGCCGTCGAACCGGCCCCGGGGACGGGGGTTCCCGGCCGCGGGGGTGGTGTCGGCGGCGGGGGCGGCGGAAGCCGTTCCGGCGGCGGCCGCCGCCGCGGCGCCGAACGCCGTGGCCGTCGCACCGCGCAGGAGCGACCTCCGGGCGGGCATGGCGGGTTGGTGGTGCAGGTCCTGAGTCACGGGTGTGTTTCCCCTCGTCGCTCGCAGCAGGGCAGGAGTTCAGGAGTTCAGGAAACGAAAATACGAGTGATCGCTCGTGTTTCCGTGACGGAAGAATACGAGCGATCACTCGTGAAAGCAACGTCGGGCCGACGGCGGATCAGCCGTACACCGGCTCCAGGTACCTGCCCAGCACCGTCTTCAACTCCGAGACCAGGACCTCACGTTCCGCGCCCGCTGGGGCGGCCGTGATCAGCGGCATCATGGCCATGACGATCTGCATGCACGTCCTGGCGCTCAGCCCCCGCTCCGGCGCCGGGGCATCGGGCGCCCGTGCGGCGAGGATCGCCTCGACCCGGCCGACCACCCCGGCCTGGAGCGGGCGTACCGCCTCCTGGGCCGCGGGCGGGACGTCGATGCGGGCGAAGAGCGCCTTGAAGCCCGGGTTGGCCACGTTGAAGGCGATCAGCGGGTCGAGCACGCGGTCGAGCATCTCGCCGAGACCGCCCCGGGCGGCCGCGGCCGGGTCGAACGCGTGGCTGTGCGCGGCGGCCATCTGCGCCGCGAAGCGCTGGGCGAGCGCCTCGACCACCGCGTCCTTGTTGCGGAAGAACTGGTAGAGCGACCCCGGCGAGACGCCCGCGCGCGCCGCAATGGCGTTGGTGGTCGCGGCGTCGTAGCCGACGTCGGCGAGGACGCCGGCCGCGGCGTCCAGGATCTCCGCCATCCGCCGCTCGCCGCGCGCCTGCCGCCGGACGCCACTCTCAGCCACCGAAACCTCCGGCCCACGTGCCTGGTCTTTGGCCAGGACGCTACCGGAGACCCGTCGGATCACGGACCGCGGCGGGCCGTGCTCCGGTACGCGGCACCGCCGCCTCCCGTCGGCCGGGGCGCCACCGCGACTCCGTGCGAGCCGGTGTGCGGGTCACGGTGCCGAGGGCACGGCCAACAGGCTTGCCAGTTCGGCGGGTTCGCGGATGAGCGACTGCGGCTTGCCGTTGTCGACGACCAAGGTGGGCACGCCTTGGACGCCGCGGCGGCGGGCGGATTCCTCGTCCGCGCGTACGCGTTCGCCCAACGCGCCGCCGTGCAGCATCGCACGGCTCTCCTCGGGATCCAGGCCGATGCGGTCGGCCAGTTGGGCGAGTACACCGTGGTCGGCGATGTTGAGTGCGCGCGTGTGATAGGCCTCCAGCAGGGTTTCGAGGGCCGGGTCCACGAGGTCGTGGGCGGCTGCCAGGTGAACCAGGCGGTGGGCGTCGAACGTGTTGACCGGGCGGGCGCGATTCAGATCCAGCAGGAGGCCTTCGGCGGCGCCGAGCGCGTGGATGTGGTCGACCCGGGCGCGGGCCCGGGCGGCGTCGGGCTGGTAGCTGCGGATCACGTCGGCGGCGGTCTGACCGGGGGTACGGCTGCCGTCGGGGTCGAGCTCCAGGCTGCGCCAGGCCACGGTGACGTCGTCGCGCCCGACGAGGGCGAGGGCCCGGTCGAGGCGGCGCTTTCCGATGTAGGTCCAGGGGCAGAGCACGTCGAAGTACACGTCCAGGCGCATCAGGCGACTTCCTTCGGGAGGGACTTGGCCGCGGCATCGGCATCCACGTCGGCGGCGCCGATGGCGGGGTCGGGGTCGGGGTCGGTCCGGCGGCGGGCCAGGGGCGTGACCGCCGCCAGGAGGACCAGGAGCGGCAGCAGCACGAGCGCGTGCACGTGGAGGCTGTGGGTGAAGGCGTCCCGTGCGCTCTCCGCGAGGGAGTTGCCGACGGGGTCGGGGATTTCGCCGGCGCGGCGTAGGGTCTCGGCGAGCGTACTGTCCCGACCTGGGACATCGGGGGGCAGGCCGGCGGGGAGGTGGTCGGCGAGGCTTCGGCTGTAGACGCCTCCGGCGATGCTGCCGAGCACGGCGATGCCGAGGGCTCCGCCCAGTTCACCGCCCGTCTCGGAGATGGCGGAGGCGGCGCCGGCGCGTTCGGGCGGGGCGGCGGCGAGGACCAGGCCGGTGCCCAGGGCCATGAACGGCGTGAGCCCGGCGAACAGCAGGACGGATCCGGCGACGACGAACCCCGGTTCCCGGTCGGCCTGCAAGAGCATCAGCGGTCCCGCGAGAGCCAGTACGGCGCCGGAGCTCATCAGCAGGGCGGGGTGCACCCGCGTGGCGAGCCCCGAGATCCACAGGGCGACGACGGTGCCGGACACCGCGGTCGGCAGCTGCCACAGCCCGGCCGTGAACGGCGAGTATCCGACGACCATTTGGAGGTACTGGGAGGTGAGGAGGCTGGTGCCGTAGAGCACGGTGCCGACCAGGATCATGCCGCCCACCGAGACGGCGAACGCCGGTATCCGGAACAGCGACACGTCGAAGAGCGGTTCGGCGAGACGGCTTTGGCGCCGTACGAAGCCGATCCCCAGGAGCACGCCGACCGCCAAGGCGCCGAGGGCCGGCGCCGTGACGCCTTCGAGGGCCAGTTGCTTGATCCCGTACACCAGGGCGAGCGGCACGAGGAACGACAGCGCCACACTTGGCAAATCGATTCTGCCCCCGACCGCCGGCGCCCGGTGCGCGGGGAGCAGGAACGGCGCGGTCACGACCAGCAGCGCCATGGCCGGCAGCGTGACCAGGAAGACCGAGCCCCACCAGAAGAAGTGCAGGAGGGCTCCGCCGATCAGCGGGCCGAGGGCACCGCCGGCCATGAAGCTGAGCATCCACACGGTGATCGCAAACCTGCGCTGCTCCGGGTCGGCGAACAGGTGGCGGATCACCGCCAGGGACGCGGGGGCCAGCCCCGCCGCCCCGACTCCCTGGCAGGCGCGCGCGGCGATCAGCAGCCCGGTGTCCCCCGCGTACGCGGCCGCGACCGAGCCGACCGCGAAGACCACCGCTCCGCCGATCAGCACGCGGCGGTGGCCGAACCGGTCGCCGAGCGAGCCCATGGTGACGAGGAACCCGGCGACGGTGAAGCCGTACATGTCGGTGATCCACAGCTGCCCCGTGGCGCTCGGCGACAGATCCGCGGTGACGCTCGGGAGCGCCAGATACAGCACGGACATGTTCATCATGACGAGGACCGCCGGGACGCCGAGCACGGCCAGGGCGGACCACTCGCGGGCCCCCGCCCTCGGCGGGGGTGTACGGGGCGTCACGCGGCACCGGTCAGCAACGTCTTGCCCAGCGCGGTACGGGACTCCATCGCCGCATGCGCGGCCGCCGCGTCGGCGAGCGGGTAGGTCCGGTCGACGACGGGACGCCACCGGCCCGCGGCGGCCAGGTCGAGGGCACCGCGGATCAGCGCGCGGTTCTCGGCCGGGTCCGGCGCGCCGGTGAGGCCGAAGACCTCGAGGGAGCGGGCCGCGACGGTCTCGTCGGCCAGGTCGGTCGCCGTACCCGAGGCCATGCCATAGATGCTGATCCGCCCGCCGACGCGCACGGCGTCGGCCGCCGCGCTGCCGGCCGCGCCTCCCACACCGTCGAATGCCAGGTCCACCGGCGGGAGTCCGGCGGCCCAGGCGGGTCGTGTGTAGTCGGCGAAATCGGCGCCGAGCCGCGCCACGAGTGCACCCTTCCGAGCGCCGCCGGCCGCGCCGATCACGCGTGCACCCGCGGCGAGGGCGTACTGGACGAGCAGCGTTCCGACGCCGCCGGCCGCCGCCGTCACCAGGACGGTCTCGCCCCGGCGCGGGGGCGCGTCGCGGACCAGCATCAACGCGGTACGCCCGTCCGCCAGGAGGGCCACCGCGTCCCGCAGTTCCACCTCCGGCGGGACGGGCACCACGTCTTCGGCGCGGGCCCGGGCCTGCTGCGCGTACCCTCCGGTGCCGCCGGTGGTGGTGACCACGGTCGTCCCGAGGAGAGCCGGGTCGACGCCGTCGCCGACCGCGGTGATGCGTCCGCCGACGCCGTTCCCGGGAATCCGCGGCAGCGCGGGTTTGCCGAACGGCCCGGTGCCGGCGCGGACTTGCGTTTCGACGAACGTGACACTCGCGTAGGCCACGGTCACCACCACCTCGCCGACGCGTGGGGAGAGGTCCGCGACGTGTTCGGCACGCAAGACCTCGGGACCGCCGAATTCGCGCATGACAACGGCCAGCATGAAACCTCCAACAGGGGCAGGGACGGGGGCGGGGTGGGGTGAGAACGGGAGTGAGGGCGGGGTGAAAGCGGCCGACCGGGCGCGACGGCATGGCCCCGCCGCGTGGGTGCGGCCGCGGGGACACGGCAACGAGGGGACGCCGTTTCAAACGGACAGCACCTATCCGTTAAGCTATAACGGATAGGATCCATCCGCAAGGAATGGGGTGAGGGGATGGTCCGCAAGGCGGCTCGGCACGCCGAGGCCGAACGCAACGACGAGGAACTGCTGGCCGCCGCGAAGGCGGTCCTCAAGGCCGACGGCGCCCGCGCCTCGGTGTCCGCCATCGCGGCGCACGCCGGGGTCGGCATGGCGACCGTCTACCGCCGGTACCGCACCAAGGAGGAGTTCTTCCAGCGCCTGTGCGTACTGGCATTGCAGCAGTGGATCGACGCCGCGGAGGAAGGCCTGCGGATGGCGGACCCCTGGGCCGGCCTGGTCCATTACGTGAACGCGGCACTGGAGTTCGGCGGCGGCTCGCTCGGCTCCCTCGCGGGGACGGTCCCCGTCTCCGACGAGATGGCCGACGCGTTCACCCGCTCCGACGCCCTGTGGCGCGAACTGGTCGCACGAGCGCACGACAGCGGGGTCCTGCGCCAGGACGTGACCAGCGTCGACCTCGACCTGCTGATCGAGCAGCTCGGCAAGCCCTCCCTGGTCGAGGACCTCGAACGCCGAGGCCACCCCGACACGTCCGCGGCCCGCGACGCCCGGCACCGCACGGTCGCGATCGCCCTCGACGGCCTACGCCCCGGTCACCCGCCACTGCCGAGCCCGCAACCACCGGCAGACCTGCTGACCCAGCGCTGGGACTTCGACGCCGGCTCCTGCTGACAAGCCGACAGGCGACCGACGGGGCGCAACGGTACGGCCGTTGCGCCCCCTTCGCCGAGCGACCTACTCGTCCACGTGACCAGCCGTCGCCAAGATCGTTTGCTGAGGCATGACCAGCATCCACCGCATGCCGGTCGACGGCCCTCCGGTGTCCACACCGTTTCCGATTGCGTTCAGGCGGCGCGGTCGCGATGGGGGCGGCGGTCGTCGTCGTGCAGCAGCACCAGCGCCGCCAGGAGCGCAGACCCGCCGGGGAAGGCGTCGATACCGGCGCGGTCGGCGAGGTGGTAGCGCCCGAACGGCGTCCCCTGCCGGTACTTCAGCACAGGCGTGGCTCCCGTGCGCAGATCGACGGCTCGGGGCCGGAACCGTGCGACCCAGCGCACCAGAAACGCGGGCGTCAGGACGCGGGGACCCTGGCCCGTCGCCGGCTGCGGCCCCACGGCGGCCGCGAGCACACTCTCCAGCAGCAGGAACGGCAGGCCCAGCGTCCCGTACAGCGCCCACGCCCACCGCTCGCCCTCCCGCGCCACCGCACACTGGCCGCCACTCGTTTCGACGGACCAGGTCCTGCGGGACAAGCGGGCCCCGCCGCCGCGGACGCGGCGGATCGTCCCGATCTCCGCGCCGGCGGCGTCGCGGACGACGTAGACCGCAACCCGCCCGCGTACCTCCGCAGTTGCCACCGCTGCGACCGGCTGGCCGCGGTCCGGATCACCGAACAGCGTCCAGGACCGCTCTCCCTTCCCGGCCACATTTCCCGCGGTGGTGGCCCCCTCGGCGGTGTGGTCGTACGTGGCGTGCACCACCGCCCGGTCGTCCGCGCCCTCACGTACCCTGACCGACGCCTGACGCACCCACCTCGCGCCGACTTGCCCTGCCTGACCCGACGTCACATACAACGAAACGGGCACACCCGAACTCCCGCGCATTGGCCCCCCAAGCGGATCCGTCCGACTCCCCCCGGGGCCGGCACGCCAAGCGTAGACAACCCCACGCCCCGCCGCGCCGAAAGCGGCACACGGAGGTCATGGGAGGCGCGCGCCCACCAGCGTGGTTGACCGAGGAAACGTCGCGGCCGCGAGGTCGGCGTCTGGCCCACGCTCGGCTGCTGCGCCGGCTCTCCCGCGCGCCACCGCCCGACTGCTCGCCGGCTCGCGGTGGGGCCGCTCCTCTTAGCCGTCGGGGGCGTTCCTGTCGGTTGTTTATCAATAGCCTGTCAGTGGGTCTCGGGTCCGCAAAGCTGTGGCAAAGTGAACGCGTCATCAAATGACGCCCCCACTCGCATGTCGCTGCACAAAAAGAGCCGACGGAGAGCGCATTGAACAGTCCTGACCCGGTGACGCGCGGCATGGACCGACGCACCATCCTCAAATTCACCGCCGCCGGCGCGGCAGGCGTGGCCGGCGCGGCATTCGCGCAGAACAGTGCCTTCGCGGCGACGAACGCGGAGGACAGCAACTCCGCCCAGTACATTCAGCAGTTGTACCAGGACGCGCTCGACGAGGGCGGCAACCTGGTCATCTGGGCCGGCGGCACCAATCCCAACCAGGAGAACGCGACCCGCGACGCGTTCAACGCCGCATTTCCTGGAATCAACGCGGTCTTCAACGTCCGCTACAGCCCCGTGCAATCCGCCATTATCAATCGGCAATTGGCGCTCGGCGGCCTGGAGCCGGATATCGCGCAGATCCAGAGCCTGTACGACTTCGATTACTGGAAGTCCCAGAACGCGCTCGTGCCGTTCCGGCCGCCGGGCGCACAGGCGGTTTTCCCGCAGTACCGGGACCCCGACTACGCCTTCATCGGCATCATGGTCCGTTCCTTCGGCCGGGTCGCGAACAGCACCCTGCTCACCGAGGCCGAGACGCCCAGGGATGCCGGCGACTTCCTGGCGCCCGCGTTCCGCGACAAGATCGTGGTTCCGGACCCCACTCTGGAAGACGCAATTCTGCACGCCTTCTACCTGGTGACGCAGAAGTACGGGCTGCGCTACATGGAGCGGTTCATGGAGCAGCGGCCGCTGATCGTCGCGAACGCGGGGGCGACCGCCGCGTCCCTGGTCAGCGGCCAGCGTACGGCGACGCTCTCCCACATCGCGTCCTTGACGCCCGTCCCGGGAGTGCCCCTCCGGTACGTCGTGCCGCGCACGGACGAGTTCATGACCTGGCCGCACACGGTCGGCATCTTCCGCAAGGCGCGCAACCCCGCCGCGGCAAAGCTCTACATCGCGTGGCAGCTGACCGTGGCACGGCAGAGCGCCGGCCTGCAGTGGCCGACCCGCCGCGATGTCACGCCCGCCGGCGGCTGGAAGCCCGTCAACCAGTACAACACCCGGCTGAACGGATTCCGCGAGTTCGTGCGCGACCGTGCCGCGGTGGAGCGCTACCGGGCGGTGGTCAAAACGTTCGTCTCCCCCTGACGGACCGCTCCACCGGCCGCTCTCCTCGCGGCGCGACCCGGCCGAAGTGACCTGCTGGGGCCCGGAGTCCGCACTCCGCACTCCGGGCCCCAGGCCCGCGCCCCACGGCGGCTACCGCTCGACGGTGCGGGCGAGGATGCCCAGGGTGGCGCGCAGCGCGGCTTCCGGGATGACGGGGAAGATGCCCTTGTCCCGGTACGCCTCGTCGATCTCGCTCCAGTCGTAGTAGGAGGTCACCAGCGTGCCCCCGTCGACCGCCTCAAGGCGGTAGCCGTAGAGGTGCCGCAGCGGCGGCTCGATCGCGCCCCTGATCGTCCACTCGATGCGGGAGTCCTGCTCGAACTCCGTGATGACGACCGTGACTTCGTACTTCCCCATCGGGTAGTCGTTGAGTGCCTCACGGTCCATGTTCACCACGAACTCGTCGCCGACCTTGGCCACGACCTCGCCGTCGGCGGACTGGAGCATCCCGGAACTGTCGATCGCCACATGCCCGCGTGGGTCGCTCAGCACCGCGAACACAACCGCGGGAGCCACGGAGAACCTTCGCTGCACCTCGAACCGCTCAGTGGTCATGCGCCATCTTCACACAGCCGGACGGGGCACCCCGGGCGCGGTCGGAGACGCCGGCCCCACCGGCGCTGCCACACAGTGAGCTGGCCGTTCCGGCGCCACCAACATCACGGCGCCTGCCGACGATCAGCCTGCGGCCGCGAGCAACGGGCCGAGTTCGGCGGCCCACTCCGGGTAGAGCGCGACCTTCTCCTCGTGCATGGCGAGGATGTCCCCGGCCAGGGTGGGGGTCATGTCGTCGGACAGGTCCGGACCGATGGCGAGCTTGGCCAGGTGGGGAATGATCTGCGGGTCGCCCGCCAGGTGGACCGGGTCGTGCATGTAGCGCCGCAGGGCCGGCAGGTCGGCGATGCCCACGCAGAAGGCGTGGGTGAACCCGTCGGGATCGCCGAGGTTCTGACCCACCGTCGAGTACGACACCGACTCGACCGAGGCCGTGCGCCGCATCACCGCGAGGACGTGCTCACGCTCCTCCTCGGTCGCGGCTTCCTTGAACGCGAACCGCAGCATGTGAACGATCATCCTGTCCCAACTTTCCAAGTATCTGAACCAGCAGGTTCAATATTCCGGTCATTCAGGTTCGGGCCTTATGCTGAACCCATGGGTTCAGAAGTGTCAACCGGGGACGGGCGTGCGGCCCGCGGGCGGATCGAGCGGCGCCAGGCGATCCTGGACGGCGCGTTCACCGTGTTCGCACGGCACGGCTACGCGCAGGCATGCGTGAAGGAGATCGCCCGGGAGGCGGGCGTCGCCAAGCCGACCGTCTACAGTCACCTCGCCGACAAGGAGAGCCTGTACCGCGAGGCCGTGGAGGCCGCCGCCGACCGGATCGGCGCGCGGAACGCCGTCGTGGTCGAGGAGTTGCGCGCCGCCGGGGACGGCGATCCGCGCGTACCGCTCACCGCCGTCGCCCACGGGCTGCTGGCCGCATTCGGCAGCGAAGAGGCCTACGCGGTACGGCAGTTGGCCTGCGCCCAGGAGACGCAGTTCCCCGACTTGGCGGCGAGCGTCCGCGAGCGCACGGCCCTGCGCGTACGCTCCGCCCTCGCCGACCGGCTCGCCCGCTTCGTCCTTGCCGGCCACCTGCGCAGCTGCGACCTGGAGCTCGCCGCCGAGCACTTCCTCTCGCTGCTCACCGGACCGCTGGAGTACCGCCCCGACGCCGACCCGGACACCCTCGCCACCGCGGCCGTCGACGTCTTCCTGCGCGCGTACGGACGCTGATCCGCCTCGGAACCGCGCGCCGGGCGAAGGGACGTCGGCCGGGGTTCGAACCGCAGAGCCCCACGGCTCAGGCAGTTCCGCCGATCAGGAAGACGTAGTCGAGGGCGGCCGCCGGGTCGGCGGCGCTCAGGCGGATCAGGTAGGTCTCCTGGTCGATGTCGATCTCGGTGCTCGGGACCTCGCAGATTGAGCCGGCGTCGAGCAACGGCGTGTTGCCGCCTTCCGCGAAGACGGCGAAGCGCACCCGGCAGTCCGAGCTGGGTTCGGCGGCGAACATCATCTTCTTGAAGCCCTCCACGGAGAAACGGATTGTCGCGGTGGGCCCGGTCGCGCCCAGGGTTCCCGTGCAGCGGGTGACCCAGTTCGAGGTCGAGGCGCAGGAGGCGTCCCCGGAGAAGGGGCCGAGGTGCGCGGTGGGTTCGGGCGGCTCGACGGGCTCCGGGTCCGGCGTTCCGCCTGTGGGCGTTTCGGCGATGAACTGCTGTTGGTCCGCGGCGGCTTCGGCGAACTCGGTGCGTCCGGTGAGGGCGACGTCGAGGACGCATCCGGCCAGGGTCTCGGGTGCCGTGACACCCGCGGCGACGCACTGCTCACGTGCCTTCTCGTTGCCGGGCACGATCGCCGCGTCGGTGGGGCGTTTCGGGAACGAGCGGTCGGTGAACGTCGCGGTCGACTGGCCGGGCCCGTACTCGAAGAGGGACTGCGCCTGCTGGACGCGCCAGTGGTCGGCGTACGTGCGGTACAGGTCGTCGAACGGCAGCGGTGCACTGGCCGACGGCTTCTTCAGTACGCGTCCGCCGCCCATGTCCAGGTCGTTGGACCTGTCGCCGTCGGCGTTGCCGAGCAGGCCCTGCATCCGCCCCTTGCGGGCTTCGGCGAGGGCGATGTGCACCTGGAAGCCGTATCCGTCGATCGACTCGACATAGAGGGCTGTGGCGTCCGGCCAGAGCACCACGTACTCCAGGTCGGGTCTTTCGCCGGTACGGGTGAGCGTGCCCCCGCCGGGCAGCGGGGTCGGCTGCGCGCCGGGCGTGACCGGCCGTCCGTCGACGCGGACGGTAGTGGCGCCGGGAAACCCGTCGAGGGCGAAGGTGACCCGGTGGCCGGCGACCCGGGCTGCGACCGCCGAGTTGGCGGAGACGTCTTTCGCGCCCGGGAAGGGCACCTGCCGGACCTGCACGCGCAGGTCGTCGCCATGCGACGCGGCGAGGGTGAACTCCCCCACCGCCTGGAAGTCGTAGTACTGCCGGTCGAAGGTGACCAGATGCGGATCCCCGGTGCTGCCGCCGCGCGGGCCCTGCCCGCCGGAGCCGCCTCCGGAGCCGCCACCCTTCGGCGGCGGGGGCTTGGGCGTGGTCTTGGGCTTGCCGCAGAAGTCGGCGAGCGTCTGGCCGGTGATCCGCACCGCCGCGTCGAGCTCGCCGCCGCTCACCGCGATCACCCCGCGCCCCCGGCTGATCCGCTCGAACGAAGTGCCCGCCCCAGGCGTGTCCTTCGGGCACTCGCACGCCGAGCCGAGTGTGCAGAAGACGGTGCCCATGTGCGCGCTGAGCACGTAGTCGCGGTTCTCACCGGGGCCGAAGCGTCCGAACGCCTGCGCGCCGCCGCCGTGTGAGAGTCGCAGCACCTCCGCGGAGATGTCCAGCGGCGTCTGGTTCGGGTCGAAGGCGGGGCTGACGATGGGCACCGATTGCCCCGAACTCGCCACCGCCACCGGGTTCTTGAGGGTGACCTTGTCGCCGGTGATGCCGATGCCGACGATGTCCCAGCCGGGGTCGCGTGCGATCTGGCGGGTGTAACTCCCGGGCCATCCCTCCAGGACCTGTTGGCGTTTGCCGCCCAGGGCGGCCGCGAAGGCGGCCTCGTGCCTGGCCGCGCCGCCGCTGACCGACGCCGCGATGGCCGCTCGGCCGATCGACCAGACGTCCACGCCCCGGAAGTCCAGCTCCCACCAGAAACCGACGGCCTCGTACGAGTGGTTGGTCAGGAGCCGCTGCTGCCGCGTGAGGTATGCCGTCCACTTGCCGGGGGCGCTGCGGGACGCGAAGTGGCCGGAGAGCTTGCCCGCCATCCAGTCCGCGATGCCCTCGGCCACCCACGAGGGCTGGCCACCGTAGTCCTTGAGGTTGGGGAGGATGATGCCCTGGGCGCAGTGGGCCAGTTCGTGGATCACCAGTTCGTCGCGCGACGCGTCGTTCCTGCCCGGGGCGTTGAAGGGCGCGTAGACGTGGATGCGGCAGTACGCACCGAGGCTGTCGACCGTCGCGGTGGTGCTGGCCGCCGCGTCCGGTGGAGGCGGCTCCTGCCCTTCCTCCGTGGGCGCCGGGGTCGAGAACTGGCAGGTCTGGAGGGTCACCGCCTGGGGAACCCCGATCTTCGCCGCGAGCTTGGGCCACCACGCCCGGACCCGGCCGATCACGGCGGGGGCGTCGGTGACGGCGTTGGGCGGGCAGGGCTGGCGGATCGTCCGCGGTGCGGCGGGCGCGGCGGGCGCGGCGGGTGGGGGAGGCGCGGGGGCCGCGACGGGCGCAGTGGGCGCAGTGGGCGCGACAGGCGCGGGCGGGGACGACGGTCGCCGGTCGGGTGCGGCCGCTTCGTCCGGCCTGGGCGGCCCGTCCCAGCCGGAGAGGCGGGTGACGGCCTCGTGCTGCTCCTCGGTGAGTCCGTCCCAGTACATCCAGACCCAGCGCAGCGCTGCCGAGCCCGAGGTGAGGTTTTCGCGCGTCCCGGACTGGACCTGGCCTCCCGGCACCGGCCCGAACACCGTCGCGAAGGCGGACATGGCCATGTCCTCGGACACCGAGCCGTCCGGCCCGGCCATCGCCATGACCTTGCTCCACGCCGTGGGCGGCGGCTTGTCCTTGTCCTTGCCGCCCGACGAGCAGGCGCCCAGCAACAGCGCGCTCGCGACCACGAGTGCGGTGGCCGAGGACCGTACGCGCGAGCCCTTTCGAGGAGACACCGACCCAACCATGCCGTCCGTGTCCCCCTCCGGAGCGCGGCCACTCCTCAAGGACACCCGTTCGGCCGAGACGGCCCGGCGACGGCAGTACGCTCCTGTTCCGTGCAGCAGACGCGCCTCGACCTCGGCCGAATCCGGGCGGCCCGCCAGGTCATCGACCCGGTCTTCCTCGACACTCCGCTGTACCGGTGCGAGGCGCTGGAGCCGGTCCTCGGGTGCGCGGTGAGCATCAAGCTCGAAACGGCGAACCCGGTCCGCAGCTTCAAGGGCCGCGGCACCGAGCTGGTCGCGAGCCGACTCGCCGAGCACGGCCCGCGAGCGGCGGTGTGCGCCAGCGCGGGCAACCTCGGCCAGGCCCTGGCCTGGTCCGGACGCGGCCGGGGGCTGGACGTCACCGTCGTGGCATCGCGCTTCGCGCCCGCGGCCAAGCTCGAGCGCATCCGCGCGTTGGGCGCCACGCTGGAACTCGTGGACGGCGACTTCGACACGGCTCGCGAGCGGGCCGTCGAGATCGCGCGGAACGAGGGCATCCGCCTGGTCGAAGACAGCCTGGACCTCGAAACCTGCGAGGGCGCGGCCACCATCGGCCTCGAACTCGTCGACACCGCACCGGCGTTCGACGCCGTCCTGATCGCGCTCGGCGGCGGTGCGCTGGCCACCGGCGTGGGCCACGTGGTCAAGGCGCTGGCGCCCGGCCTTGAGGTGATCTGCGTGCAGCCGCTGGGCGCACCGGCAATGACCCGCTCCTGGCACCGACGGCACGTCGTCACCACCGAAACGACCGACACCATCGCCGACGGCGTCGCCGGCCGACGTCCCATCCCGGCCGTCCTGGACGATCTGCTTCTGGTCGCCGACGACGCGGTCCTCGTCCAGGAGACGTCGATCATCGCCGGCATGCGGCTGCTCCTCGACCACGCCGGGCTCGTCGTCGAACCGTCAGCCGCGCTCGGCATCGCGGCGATCCTCGAAGACCGCGACCGCTTCGCCGACCGGCACATCGTCACCATCATCTGCGGCAGCAACGTCGACGCGGACGCCTACCGCCGCTGGACCGGCGCACCCTCCGAACGCGCGCCCTGACACCTCCCCCGCCGCCGCGGCGGTCTTCTGGTCAGCGGCGGAGGGGCGTTCAGGTAAGCGCCGACTCGAGGAAGCGGTAGGCGAGTTCGCGGTCCTCGGAGGGGAACTCGTGACCGCCCGGCCGGATGTGCACGGTGGCGTGCTCGTGCCCTCGGTGCTCGAGTTCGCGGGCGATGTCGGACGCGCCCCGGCTCCACACGTCCTTGTCGCCTGCGATGAGCAGGTACCGGCATTGCGGGGCGGCCGAGAGCACATCCTCGATGTCGTGGTCGCGGGCGAAGCCGGGGACGACGAAGTCCGCCTGGAAGCCGGCGTCACGGGCGGCCGAGTCACGGTAGGGAATGCACCCGCAGTTCGACACGCTCACCCGGATGCGCTGGTCCCAGGCCGGCGCCCAGATCGCCATCCGGCCGCCGTACGAATGACCGATGAAGCCGACTCGCGCCGCGTCGGCCTCCGGGAGCGACGTCCCGTAATCGATGGCCAGACTCACTTCCTGGAGCAGGTCCGCCAACAGCGTTCTGCCCTGGACCAGGCGGGAGGACAGCTCGAACCAGCCGATGTTGGCCCCGTCGTCCCAGTTGCGGTCCTCGAACCCGATGGCGTCGGGGGCGATGGTGACGAAGCCCCGTTGGGCGAGCTCGGCGGCGTAGCGCTGGTCGGCCTTGCCCCGCAGCCCGACCACCTCGCTCTTGCCGAGGTCGAACCGTCCGGCGTGCTGGTGGTGGCAGAAGATGAGCGGTGCCGGGCGGGCCAACCTGTCGGGGATGCAGACGAACACCGAGGCGCGACCACTGGGCACGCGGTAGGCGACCTGGCGGAGCAGGTATCCCTCGCACCGCGTCTCACCGACGGTCTCGACGTCGCCGACCGCCGCCGGAACGGTGGGGCCGAGGACACGACGGAGCGACTCGGCCCCCAGCGGCTCACGCATGCCGGGATCCTGCCAGACCTCGCGGCCCTTCCGACACAGCGTCGTCGGCCCCGCAGGAACGCAGGAACGCAGGGTTCGCGTCCGGTAGCTCAGTAGGGCAGGGGCCTGCCGGACGGCGTCCGCAGGTCCAGCGGAGGAGACGGGCGCGACGGCGTAGGGCGCTTGACGATCCTGATCTGCGGCATGATCCGCCACCTCCTCGGAGTTGACCATGCCCTACCCAGCCGGCGCACGATCAAGCGGCCAGGTCGGCATGAAGTGAATTGCGTAGTCGGCGCCGCGCACGATCCGATCAGGCCGGGAGCTGCCTCGGGCGGCATCGAAGGCCGCACGAGGTCGGCGGCCGCGTACCAGCCCGTAACGGGCATCGACCGGTCCGGCCGCTCTCCGACAGCACCGACATTGCGTACCAGGTATCCAACATTCCTGAGTGGTTGATGCCCTTTAAGGTCGTCATTGAAGCCATCAACGTCCATCAATTGACAGGGACTTCCTCGACGTTGCGCTTCGACGGAGCGGCGAAGTCGAAGTCCTCGCGGCAGCACGAGTCCCGAAATTGGTCGGGGACGCTGTCCGCAGCCGCTAGAGTAGTGATCACACCGACGCGGGGTGGAGCAGTTCGGTAGCTCGCTGGGCTCATAACCCAGAGGTCGCAGGTTCAAATCCTGTCCCCGCTACCACAGTTGAGGGCTCGGCTAGCCGCCGGGCCCTCAACGCATTTTCGCGCCAAGGCTCGTCGCACACCGCCGCCTGCCGTATGGAACCCCGACCGGCCGGCCCCGACATGCGGACTCCCTGAGGTCCGACAGGATCCCGGGGAGCGGGCCGTGCTGGAAGTCGATCGACCGGTAGACCACGGCCAACAGCGCCCCGGCCCCGTCCACGTCCCCCTCGGAGACGTCCGTGCGAACCTGGTTTGGACGAGGCGTACGCGGTCAGCCACCGGGCTGCTGATGCTGTGGATGATGTACGGCACCACCCGCGTACTCGCTCCGCTGCCGGCGCAAGTCAATTGGCGTGAGGCTGTAGCCGTCGGCTCGGGCGGTGGTGGGCCAGGCGATCGGCTGACCGCAGGTGAAGTGCCCGACCTCCTGGCCGTTCCCGCGCGGAGCGGAGGCGGTTACGCGGCGCCGCGAGGCGCGCTGCACCCCAGGACATCGGCGACGGCCGCCACCGGGAGATCCTCGAAGTGGCGCGGGACCAGGCAGGCGCGCTGGCCGGCGGACAGTTGAGCGAGCAGGTCCCGGGTCCACAGACCCAACGAACGCAGCCGCGAAAACGTTGGGTCGGCGGTAGATCCCGTTGTCATCCCGGTGTCACCAGCGCATGCCGAGGTCGGTCAGGGCGTTGCGGCGTTCGTCGGTGAGTGCGGCGGCGCGGGCGCGTTGGTTGGCGATCCATACGCCGAGGGCGACGGCTTCTCCGGCGTAGGGGCCGTCGGTGAGGGTTTCGGTGTGCTTGC
Source organism: Streptomycetaceae bacterium NBC_01309 (assembly GCA_045039925.1). Lineage (GTDB taxonomy): Bacteria > Actinomycetota > Actinomycetes > Streptomycetales > Streptomycetaceae > Yinghuangia. Next base: position 10,270,503 of record CP108400.1, on the reverse strand, counting down.
GCGGGACGTTGAGGTGGCCTTCGCGGGCGCGGAACTGCGCGGCGGCGGTGAGCGCGACGGTGAACTTCTCGGCCTGGCTGCGTGATTGCGGTTGAGGTTCTCCTGGCTGCGCGGCGTGCGGTGAAGCGGTGGTCGTGTCGTGCTGCGCGGTGCTGTCGGCGTGTGCCGGGGGGAACTCGGGTGCCGTGGACGGCTGCTCGGCGGCAGGGGTGCCCGAAGCTCGGCGCTTGCGGGCGCGGGGGCGGGTGATGCCCAGGTCGGTGAGGAGGCGGCGTTGGCTCTTGTGCAGGTCGGGCCAGCGTTCGATCTGGCGGCGCAGCCAGGCACCGAGGTCCTCGCCGCTGACCGTGAGTTCGAACGCGGCGACGTCGAAGCGCGCGGTCCGGGCACGTGACGGGCGCGCCGCGTGCACAGGTTGCCGCGGCGGGAGGCCTGCGGACTCGGCAGGTTCGCCGCCGCCCGTCTGCGGCCCGGAGGTGAGGTGCCCGCGAAGTCGGTTGTAATTGCGCTGCCAGTCGATGGGCCACGGCGGGTTCCACCACGGGTCGATGGCGTCGAGTTCCGCGCGGCGTTCGGGGTGTTTGTCGAAGGCGCCGGGCCGGCGGCAGTTCTTGAGGAACTGGCCGACGAGGTGGCCGTCGATGACGGCGTTGTTGGGTGCGGCGAGGTGGCCGTGGGTGCGGTGGTAGGCGCGGCACATCGCGAGGTTCTCGGCGAACTGGGCGTCGGGGACGCGCCAGACCATGCCGTACGAGTCGAGCGCGGCCACCCGGCGGTAGTCGAGGCCGCTGGCGAAGTAGATGCGGCGTTGCTCGCTGAGCCACTGGCCGAGCGGAAACGGGCCTTCCCAGTGGTCGAGGGGGACGCGGAGGTGGCCGTCGCGGGCGTGGAACTGCTTGGCAGCCGCGAGGCCGCGCAGCCAGGCGGTGGACTCCGGCGCGATGACGCGCAGGCGGACGAACTCGGCGATCTCGACGGGGTCGCGGCGGGTGGAGAACCGCAGCAAGGGGGTGTTCGCCCACCAGGGCTCTTCGGCCGCCGGTTCGACAGCCAGGTCGGCGGCCAGGTCCTCGGCCGGTTCCCGGGCCGGTGACTCCGCCTCCGGGCCTCCGACCGTCTCGGGCTCGGGCTCGGCGTAGACGAGGCCGAACTGCTGCTCGGGGGAGGTACCGCTGACCTGGGGGGCGGCCAGGCGGTCCACGACGTCGCTGTCGTGGGCGCGCAGCGCCTGGAGGACGACGGCGAGCGGCTCGTACGCGGACAGCGCGAACAACTCCCGCGCGCCCCGTTCGCGGTTGCGGCGCCGGGTCCGGGCGCGTGCGGCAGCCGAGCGCGCATCCGCTGCCGCGCCGCCGGCACTGCCGCCGCCTTCCTCCAACTGGCCGAACTCGTCGGGCTCCTCGGACTCGTCGTCCGTGTCGAACTCGTCGTCCGCGGCGTGCAGGGCGTCGAGGTCCTGGTCGTCTGCGAGTTCGTCCTCGAGGACGTAGTCCAGGTCGGCCTCCAGGCGCACCGGACCGACGGACTCGTCGGTGTCCGGGTCGAGGAAGACCGGGACCAGGAGCGTGGCGAGCTTGCCCTGTTGCGGGGTTTGGCGCAGGGCGCGGCCGACGGCCTGGACGATGTCGACGATGCTGCCCTTGGGGTCGCAGAACGCCACCGCGTCGACGGCGGGGATGTCGACGCCCTCGGCGACGACCTTGCTGTTCGCCAGCACCGACAGGTCCGCGCGTTCCCCGGTCGGCCCGGCGCCGGCCGCGAACCGGCCGATGGCCTCGCGGCGTTCCTCGGCCGTGTGCTTGCCGTAGACCCATCCGGCGGCCACCGCGGAGGGGTAGGTGTCCGGGGCGTCGGCGTGCAGGCGACGTGCGACACGGGGCAGCGTGGTGGCGAACGCGTGCGCCTCGGCGGTGCGGTGATGGAACGTCAGCACGGTGGTCAGGCCGTACTCGGCGCAGGCCTTCAGCAGTGCGGCCTGGAGAGCCGCGAGACGTTTCCCGCGCGCGGCCTCGACGAGCCGGGCGTCTTCCGGCGCGTTGTCGGCGGCCCGTTGCGCCTGCCACGCCTCGCGGTCGCGGACCTCGACCACACCGATCTGGTAGCGGGCCAGCAGGCCGCGGTCGATGGCCGTGGACAGCGGGAGGTCGAAGTCCCGCTTGCCGAAGACGGCCACGTCGTCCATCGACGCGGCCAGGCGTTCCGGTAGGCGCGTGAACCCGCCGTCACCTGCGGGTGACCGGACGACGGGTGACTGGACGAGGGCTTCCCCGTCCGTCCGTTCGGGTGCGTCGCGGTGGCCGACAGCGGCGGGAGGTGCGGTACGGCGGACCGGCACCTGGTCGCCGGGCGCCTCCCACACACGCGGGGTCGCGGTCAGGTACAGGCGCCGGTGCGCGGGGATGCGGGTGTTGTCGTGGACCAGCGCCCACGGTTTGCCGATGTGGCCGGAGGTGCGGTGCGCCTCGTCGACGACGACCAGGTCCCACGGGGCGAGGGGGGCGAGGCCGTACGGCCCGTAGTGGGCCTCCTCGATCACGTCGAGGGAGGTGTACGTGCTGTACACGGTCAGCGTGGTCAACGGCGCCGCCCACAGCGCCAGTTGCGCCGGGGTGGTGGTGGCGCGGCGCAGCCCGGCCCGGGTGAGTTCCTCCTGGTCCTCGAGCGAGCACACCGCGATGGCGGTGCCGCGGTGGCCGTCGCTGTGCCAGTGGGTGCTGGTCTGGGTGAGCAGTTGCAGGCTCGGCACCACGACCAGGACGCGGCCGCGCGGCGCGAGGCGCGCGGCGACGCGCGACCCGATGACCGTCTTGCCCGTGCCGCACGCCGACACGGCCTGGGACCGCAGCCCGGCATGGGGGTCCCCGTGCCCGGCGCGCGGCTGGCGGGTCACCGCCTGCCCGAGCGCGGCGGTGATCGCCTCCACGGCTTCGACCTGGTGGGGGCGGAGCTTGATCCCATGGCGCATGGTGCGGGTCTTCTCCCTCACTGGCGGGGGCGCGGTATCGGCGGCGGTCTGAAACGCGGGTCTGGGGGTCGGTCGAGGGACGGTCTGGGGGCTCGGGTCAGGTGTGCAGGCGCAGTTGGATGGTGTCGAGGTCGGTGAGTTCGACGGCCGACAGCTGGCCCGCGCGGCGCCCGCCGTCCTGGAAGTACGTGGTGCGCAGCGCCTCGGCGAGGGCGTCGCGCAGTTCGCGTTCGGTGGCGCCCGCCCGCATGCGGTCCAGGAGCGCGGCGGCGTCGCCGGGCGGGAGGTGCACGTTGAGGCGCCGTACGCGGGCCTCGTCCGTCTGGCCGGTGCCGTTGGCGTACCCGAACCTGCCGCGCAGGGCGATGGTGATGCCGCCGGTGGCCGCGGCCGCGGTGGTGGCGCGGCGGCGTACCCGGGGCTGCCAGCGGCGCCGTACTTCCCCGGCGATGGCGCGGTCGAGGTCGGTCGGCGGCCGTTTGCGTACGCCGTCGCGCCAGCGTTCGACGGTGCGTTGGGTGACGCCGAGCCGGCCGGCCAGGGCGCGGGCGGCCGCGGCGCGGTTGGGGGTGCGTTCCTGGGCGAGGAGGAAGCGCACCCGGGCGGCGGTGGACTGGGGGATGGGGCGGGTGAAGACGTCCGCGGTGGTGGCCTGGTCGAGGGCGTCGGTGACGGTGTCCACGCGGGATCAGCTGCCTTCCGGGACGGCGGGGCCGACTGGGCCGGGGAGAATGCCGGTCTTGACGTACATGGCGATGTTCGCGCCGGTGTCGAGGCCTTCGAGGGCCCAGGCCATGGACTGGGTGCCCTCGTGCTTGACGTAGCCGGGGTTGACGCCGATCTGGAAGGTGCCGGGCGCCGCCTTTCCGTCGCTGTACGCGAGGGCGTGCACGGGGCTGGGTCCGGTCGCGGCGTACACGACGCAGTCGCTGGCGACGGCCAGCGGGTGACGGCCGGTGGCCGCGGCGGTCTTGACCATCTTGCGGTTGAGGTTGACGCGGGCGGCGGAGATGTCGGCCGCCCGGAAGTCGGGGCGCCAGGTGGGGCGTTCCAGCGCCTGCCAGCGGTCGCCGACCTTGTAGTCGACGCCCCAGGCGCGTTCCCGCATCTTCCCGAACGCGGCCTTCGCGGTGCCCTTCGTCACGCCCAGCATGGCCAGCAACACCCGGTCTCCGCCGACAAGTTGCTCCATCGCGTCGAGGAACTCCTCCGGCGGCATGTTCTCGCGTACGCCGAGGTCGGCCATCGTGGCGATGTAGGCGTTGCGGAGCCGCGTGTACCAGGGGGTGAGGTACGGGCCCTTCGGGTGGTCGCGGAGGTAGCCGGCGATCGGGCGGACGTCGACGCCGAGTTCGGCCGCGTACGCGAGGGTCGGGGTGGCGTACCAGCCGGGTTCCTCGGGCGGCAGGCCGTCCGGGGTGAAGGGGTTGGGCAGGCGCGCGAAGTCGACGCGCTCCCACCCGGCGCGCTGCTCGGGCTTGCGCTTGGGCAGCATGCGCCGGTTCAGCTCGTCCAGGTCGACGCCGGTGAGGTCGACCTGCCAGCACCCGGGGATGCGCTTGTCGAACACGGGGGCGTGGACGTGCTCGGGGGCGCCGAGGCCGAGGATCAGGCCGTTGGCGGCGGCGAGGAAGGCGAGGTTGACGTCGACGCCGACCGCGTACGGCATCGACCCCTCTTCCGGGGTGAGCAGCTCGAACGGGCGGATCCAATACAGGGGTTCCTCGTGGATCTCGTCGCCGGGCGCGCGGTTCTGCGCGACGGGGTGTTCCTCGGGAGCCTCGGGCGGCGCGGGGTCGACGGGCTTGTGGAGGGCCATCTCCAGCGGGCTGGACTTCCAGGTGCCGTCGGTGTCCTTGACGGCTTGGCTGGTGGGCCGCAGCGCGGTGATCAGGGCGATGCCGGAGACGCCCAGGGTGCCGCGGGGGGTGATGATGCGTTCGGCGTACAGGCCGAGAAAGTCCGCGAGTTGCTCGGGGGTGAACTCGTCGATGCCTTTCCAGCCGCCGCGTTCGTGCAGGGCCTCCCACGGGCGGACGGCGAACTGCACGCAGCGGCGCCCCTTGGGCACCCGCTGGAAGATCCGCGCCCAGGGGCCGACGCCGCGGTCGGTCATCTCCCAGCCGTCCTTGGCAATCGCCTTGACGACCGGGTGCTTGGCGGGGAGCCGCAGGCCGACGCGGTCGTCGAGGCCCGGTGGAAGCCCCAGGAACTCGGCCGCGGCGGCGGTCAGCATGAGGACGGGGTCCTGGTCGAAGCCGTTGGGGTCCAGCCTCCGCGCGCCCATCCGCATCTCGTCGAGGGCCCATGCGGCAACTGCCGTGAGCGTACGGGCCGGACACGGAACCACCCGCCCGCCGGGCAGGAGTGCGCGCAGGCCCGGCGCGTCCGGGGCACCCGACGCGCCCGGCGCGTCGATCACCGCGAGCGGCCCGCCCGGATACCGGTCGTCGGCCGGGCTCGCCGCGTGGGTGACCGAACCGCGGCGGGGTGCATGGTCGTTGCGTTGACGCGGCACCGGCTCGGTGTCGGGCGCGGGCATCGGTGCGGCGCCGTCCGCTGTCACCGGCGGCGCGTCGCGCGGGTCGCGCGGGTCGCGCGCGCCGACCGACGTATCGGCCGACGTATCAGCTGACGTCTCAGCCGACGTCTCGGCGGGGACGACAACGCGCCGGAGTTCGGATTCGGAGTGGACCGCGGAAGCGACGGGCCCCGGTGCGAGAGCGGCGTCCTGGGCGAGCGGGAACGGCTCCGAGGACGGGTAGCGCTTCGCCAGTCCTTCGAGGAGCCGCGCATATGCCCCGGCCTGCGGCCCTCGCGGTTCGTGCTGCCCCGTCTCCCAGGTCCGGACGGTGGCGCGGGAGACCTTCAGGACAGCCGCGATCTCGGTCTGGCTGAGGCGCGCCTCCCGGCGCAGTCGGACGCGTTCGGCCGGTTCGGGCAGTGTCGGCGCGAGGCGTGCCAGGAACGCGTCGACGCGCGCATCCAGCTCCGATTCTCCTGTCTCCATGCCACATATCTAGCATGTCTCCAGCACCAACCACCCACTATTCGCGCGCCTCGGCGTGTCGGATTCCGGAATCGGAGTCGTCCGCAGTCGGAGTGAACAACGAAGGCGCGCAACGAAGGTGCGCGACCACGGTGCGTGACGGCAAGGCGTTGCGACGGCCCGTGCGAGCCGAGCCCTCCCGACCCCAGTCCCTGCGGCACCGCACGTCATGCGAATCGGGGCGAGTCGACGCGACAACGGCCGCCGCTCGCTCTCCGTACCTGACCATGTCGTCGCGGCAACGCTCCGACCTGCGAAGTGGCCCCCGTATCCGGGCTATCCGGGACAACCCCGGACCGGTGCCTACGGCTGGCACTTTCGGGCGGATTTCCTGCCTTCGCCTACCCGGGGGACCCAGCCCGTTCTATCGTCGGCCCGATCGGTGTCACCTTTGGGAAGGGGCCGACCGTGACCCGACGAGGAATGGGTGCCGCACGGGTCGGACAGGCGTTGGGGCTGGTTCCCCGCCAGGTGCGACTGGCCGCGCGGGCAGGGCTGCTGGACCAGCACGAGGACGGTACGTTCGACGCGGACTGCGTCGCCCGTGCCGCCGCCGACCAACGTCGTTTCCTGGACGCGCTGCACCGGGAGGAGCCGCTGAGCGCCCGTCAGGCCGCCACGCGGCTGCACATCAGCCGGGAGCGGTTCACCCGCGTCGCCCGCACCGCCGAACTCCCGGTGGTGGAACGCCAGTGGCTGCGCCGCAACGGCCGCGACCTGGAGGTCTGCTACTACCGGACCGCCGACGTCGACGCCCTGCTCCCCCACGTCGTCGCGGACATCGAACTCCGTGCCGCCGCCGCGGCCGTGTCGCGCTCGCAGGCCGCCGCCAAGGCCGCCCGCACCCGCGCGTACAACCGTGAACGGGCCCAACATGCCCGCCAATTGCTGGCCACGCGCCGCCCGGGTGCGATGGGCGACCCGGTCGAGACGGTGCTGTGGGCCGTCGCCCTCGGGGCCGCCCACGGCCGCATCCCGCCGCGGCTGCGGCGGTTCCGCGACGACACGCGGGCCCGGGCGCTGGCCGAACTCGTCGGCCAGGCACGCCTGCGCCCGGCCGAGCTCGCGCAACTCGCCGAGGAGGCGACCGCTCCCGCGCTGCGCGTACTCCCCTACCTGGCCAAGCCGCAGGAAGTCGCCGCGCGCCTCGGGGTTCCGGCGATGCGGGTTGCCGAGCACACTCCCGCGCTGCACGGCTACATCGCCCGCGCGACCCTCGAGGAACTGGCGCAAGTACCGCCCGGTTGGCTGCTGCTGCTGCGCGGCGACCAGGAACTCGAGCGCGTCTCGGCGATGTGGGCGCGCGAGCAGGAACTCGTGTGGCAGCAGGCACGAGAGCGCGCGGACGCCGTGCTCAAGGACGCCGCCCGCGCCGTGGCCCGGCTGTCCGACGAGGCGGTGGCCGAGTTGTTCGGCCTGGACCCGGAGTTGGTGGCGGCGCTGCGGCCGCGCAGCGGGCGGTGGTCGGCCGCGTACGTCGAGGAGTTGCTGCGCACCCGGCCGGCCTGGCTGCACGGCGCGGACGCCGCACGTGCCGAAGTGGCCCGGCGGGCGCAGTCGGCGGAGCGGCGGGCGTCCGCGCGTACGGCACGGCGCCTGGGCTGGCGCCGGGTGTGGGCGCACGTGTTCGGGATGGCGGTGGAGGACGTACCGGAGACCGTGGGCCGTCCGACCCAGGCCGCGGTACGTGCCGCGCTGGCCTCTCCCCCGCGTTGGGCCCGCCAGGCGGACGGCGGAGCGACGGTGTAGCCCGCGCCCCGCCTCGGCTTTGCTCGCGGGCAGGCCGAGGCGGGTCGACAAGGGGCCGGAGCGGGTCGAGGCGGCGTCGAGGCGGGGTCGGGGAGCGGCAGTTGGACCCGGCGGATCAGGCCGGACGCTCGGCCGGGTCGGCGGCGAACCCGGCGAAGTAGCTTGCGGCCATGTCGTCGTCGCCGTGGCCGCGTTCCTCGGCGCGGCGGAACCGGGCGCCGGCGGCCTGCGTGAGGTCGACCGAAATGCCCGCGTGGGCGGCGGCGTCGGCGATGAGCCGGGTGTCCTTCTCAGCGTTGCGGACGGTGAAGCTGGGCGTGTAGTCGCCGCCGCGGATGGCGGCCGTCTTGGCCTGCAAGTAGGTGTTGTCCAGCGGGCCGCCGGTCATGACCTCCGCGAAGACCGCCGGGTCCACGCCCAGGCCTTCGGCGAGGGCGAGGAACTCGCCGATCACGGACGTGACGGCGATGGCGTAGCCGACGGTGGTGAGCTTGAGGCGGGTGGCGTCGCCGACCGCGTCGAGCCGCACGGTCCTGCTGCCCACGGCGTCGAACACCGTGTCGAGTGCGGGCGGGCGGGGACCGCTCGCGAGGATGACGAGGGTGCCCGCCTCGGCCGGCTGCCGCGTGCCCTGGACCGGTGCGTCGACGAGGACGAGGCCGTGCGCGTCGGCGAGTTCGGCGAGCCGCTCGATGGCGGCGACGCCGACGGTGCTCATCTGCGCCCAGACCTGCCCGGTGTGCAGGCCCGGCGCGGCGGCGGTCATGGCGGCGTGGACGGCGTCGCCGTCGTTGAGCATGGTGACGACGACGTCGGCGCCGCGTACGGCGTCGGCCGGGTTGTCGGCAACGGTCGCTCCGGCGGCTCCGAGTGGTTCGGCGCGCTCGCGGGTGCGGTTCCAGACGCGGAGGTCGTGGCCGGTCGCGAGGAGGTTGCGGGCCATGGCCGAGCCCATGATGCCGGTGCCGAGGAGGGCGACGGTGGTGGTCACGTCGTGGTGCCTTTCGTGGTGGGACGGGACGGGGGCGAGGACGGGGGCGGTGCGTTGCGGATACGGGTGCCTGCCCTCAGAGCAGGTCAGGGCAGGTCAGGGACGATGGGGACGGCGGAGAGCACGAGGTCGACGACGGCGTTGAGGCGTCCGGGGTCCGTGCCGGCCTTGGCGCTCACGCGCAGGCCTTGGACGGTGGTGACGACGAGGTCGGCGATTGCCGCCGTGTCGGCGTCGGGCGGGAGTTCGCCGCGCTCGCGGCCGCGCCGCAGGACGTCCGCGACGCATGCGGTGAGGGCATCGAGCGCGTCGGTGACGACGCGGGCGGCCATCGGGTCGTGCGGGGTGCGTTCCACGGCGGTGTTGGTGATGAGGCAGCCGCGGCGGCGCGGGTCGCGGGCGGTGCTGTCGATGGTGTCGAGGAGCAGGTCGCGCAGGATCTCGCGGACGGGTGCGTCGCGGTCGAGCCTGCGCGTGTTGCGGACGGCGGTATGCCGGGCGTACTGCGTGAGGGCGGCTTCGTACAGGCCGTCCTTGCTGCCGAACGCGGCGTACAGCGAGCCGCGCCCCAGTCCGGTCGCGTCGACCAGATCCTGGATGGACGTCGCGGCGTACCCCTTGTGCCAGAAGACGCCGGTCGCGGCGTCTATGGCGGCTTCGGTGTCGAACTCCCTGGTCCGGGCCATGCGCCCACCCTAACCCGAATATGGAACGATCAGTCAAGATTAACGGCGCGAGCGTTGTGGGCAGGGGTGCTGAGGCGTCTCAGTGCGGTCCGGCGCGGCCGGTCAGACCGACGGCCCGGTACAGGTCGTCGAACCCGCCGCCGGCGAGGGCGCGGTCCACGGCGTCCGGAACGGGGGCCAGGCCGGCTTCGGCGGCCCATGCCGTGACGGCCGCGACGGCGTCCGCCCGCCGGTAGTCGTCGGGAAGGGCTGCGGCGTACTGCTCGGCGACGCGTTCCTCGCCGAACACCAGGTCGAACGCGACTCCGCCGGGCGTCCCGCCCTCGCCGATCGCGCAGTGGCCGTCGACCACGTACATCGCGAGCGCCGGCGCACCCGTCGCGCGGGCCAGGGCCAGGACGTCGGCGTCACCCTCCCCGGTGTCGGAGATGCGCAACTCGCGCCAGGCGCCGAACGCGCGTTCGCCGCCCACCGCGCCCGCGAACGCGGTGACCACGGGATCGCGCCGCAGTTCGGAGTCTCCGCGGGCGAGCACCACCCAGCCGACGTAGTCCATGCCCGGGGACGGTACGCCACCGGCTGACACTCCGTCAGCGGGGTCGGCCGGTCCACCGGTCACGAGCCACCGCCGTCGCGTACGAACAACGAGGAGGGCCTCGCCGTGGCGAAGCCCTCCTCGCGGCCGGTGGGCGGGTCGCCTCGCGGCGAAAGGCACGCCGAGGCTCCAGCCGAACGGTATTCCTCGGTGGCAAATAGTGAGACCCGGGGACACCGGTCCCACCGACCACCCGTTGCAACCACGGCATGTGCGCGGGCATTCCCGGCGCCCTCGGACGTTGTGCCGCACGTTGCGCGCGCCGTCCCCGAGGGTGCCGTCCCCGCGGGTGCCGCCGAGCGGTCGGCCCGGCGGTCGGCCGAAAGCCTCGGCAGGTGCCCGCCCAGGCACCTCAACGGACATCGCACCTGACATCGCATCAGGCGTCACCGCCGTCAGGGCGTTCGGCGGCCTCGGACTCGCGGCGGGCGCGGCGCATCAAGGTCTCTGCCTCCCGCACGGTGCGGTCGGCGGCTTTCAGGTCGGTGCGGGCGTCCCGTACGGCCGCCTCCGCGTCGCGGAGTTCGTCCTGCGCGGCGGTCAGCCGCGCGGCGAGGTCGGCGGCGCGCCGGGCCGCGCGTTCCTGGTGGGCGGTGGTGCGGTCGAGGCGTTCCTGGTGCCCGGCCCGGGATTCCTCGGCGGCTTCGCATGCGTCCTCCGCCTCGCGCAGCGCCTGGCGGGCATGCTCGGCGCGTACGCGTTGTTCGCGGCGCGCCCGGGCCCGGTCGAGGTCGCTCGGAGCCGCGGTCGAAGTGGCGGCGGCGCGTTTCCGGCCCGGTCGACTCGGCTTGCCTCGCGCCGGGCCCGTCTTGGGTACGCGCCCGGCGGACGCCGCCTCGTCCGACCCGTCCCCCTCATCCGCGTCCCCTTCCGTATCCGCATCCGCGGCGGTGGAGATGCGCAGCTTCGGCGCCGCGGACAGGACGACCGCCGGGAAGCCGGCCGCGCCGAGCGGGCGGGACAGCCGTCCGGACGCCCACTCCCGTGCGGCGTCCGGGTCGGCGAGCGCGGCGTGCAGGGTGTCCTGGACCTCTTGGAGGGCCTGGTTCCCGAGCGGCTGCCCGGCGGACGCGGCAAGCTGCCGGGCCTCGCGGGCGAGTGCGGCGGTCACCTGCCGTTGGCGCGCGGAGAGGGCGCGCAGTTGTGCGCCGTCGACGTTGCGGTACGCGTCGCGCAGCGCCTCGCCCAGTTCGAGCAGCGGACCGGTCTCGTCCGGGCGCGTGCGTACGAGCAGGTTGCTCGCCCAGGCGGCGAGGGTGGGCTTCGGCAGGGCCCTGATGCGTTCGCCGAGCGGGCGGTCCCCGGACCGGACGGCCTCGGCCGCGCGCGCGTTGCGGGCGGCGGTGAAGTCACCGGGCGGGAGCGCGTACAACTCGTCGGCGACAGCGTCCAGATCCACGTTCGGACCTCCATGGCCGGGCGAGCGGGCTCGGGGCGGGTGCGTTTCCGGGCCGGAGGCGACCGCCGAGCCGCGGACGCGAGGACCGGCGGCGCACGGCGGACCGCTACCGGGCCCCTGCCCGCCAGGGCGCGCGCTCACGCCCCGGGCGGTCCGAGCCGCGCTCGGAGCCGCGGTCCCGCCATGGTGATCGGCGGGAAGTGGGCAGGCGGGGCCGTTGTCCGATGTGCGCCGGGGATCGTCCGAATACGGCCCGGCTGTGGCCCGCGCCCGCGGCCCGGCCCTACGCTCCGGCACGGCTCGGGACGACGGTGTCCGGGCCGGTCGGGGCGGGCGCGCCGCGGCTGCGTACCATCGCGTGCCGACCACACAGCCCGACCGCTGCCGAGTTCCGAAAGGCCGTACCTCTGAACGCCGCGTCCGCGGAAACGCTTTCCGTCGTCCTGCTCCTGGCGGTCCTCGGCTGTGCCGTGGTCCGCCCGCGGGGGCTGCCGGAGGCCGTGGTGGCGGTTCCCGCGGCGGGCGTCGTCGTGGCGACCGGGGCGATATCCCTGGACGCCGCGCGGGAGGAAGCGGAGCGCCTCGGGCCCGTCATCGGTTTCCTGGCCGCGGTGCTGGTGCTCGCGCGGCTGTGCGACGAGGAGGGGCTGTTCGAGGCGTGCGGCGTGTGGATGGCGCGTGCGGCGGCGGGCCGCCCCCGCGGCCTGCTGGTGCAGGTGTTCGCCCTGGCCTCGCTGGTCACGGCGGTGCTCAGCCTGGACGCGACGGTCGTGCTGCTGACGCCGGTGGTGTTCGCGACGGCCGCGCGGGTCGGGGTGCGCGCCCGGCCGCACGTGTACGCGTGCGCGCACCTGTCGAACACCGCGTCGCTGCTCCTGCCGGTGTCCAACCTCACGAACCTGCTGGCGTTCGCGGTCAGCGGGCTCAGCTTCGTCCGCTTCGCCGCGCTGATGCTGCTGCCGTGGCTGGTCGCGGTCGCCGTGGAGTACGCGGTGTTCCGGCGGTTCTTCCGGGCCGACCTCGCGGCCGGGCCGCAGCCGCCTCCCCGCGTGGACGCGCCGGCGGTGCCGGTGTTCGCGCTGATGACGGTGCTGGGCACCCTGGCGGGGTTCCTGGCGGCCTCGGCGGTGCACGTGGACCCGGCGTGGGCGGCGGCCGCCGGCGCGGCGGTGCTGGCCGTCCGGGCGCTGCTGCGGCGGCGGACCACACCGGCCGCGCTCGTGCGGGCGGCGGCGCTGCCGTTCCTGGCGTTCGTGCTGGGGCTGGGCCTGGTGGTCCGGGCGGTCGTGGACAACGGCCTGGCCGACGCCCTGGGCCATGTCGTGCCGCACGGCACCGGACTGCCCGAACTACTCGCGATCGCCGCACTCGCCGCGGTGCTGGCGAACCTCGTCAACAACCTGCCCGCGGTCCTGGTGATGCTCCCGCTCGCCGGCCCGCTGGGCGCCGGCGCGGTACTGGCCGTACTCCTCGGCGTCAACATCGGCCCCAACCTCACCTACGCCGGATCCCTGGCCACCCTGCTGTGGCGCCGCATCATGCACGAACAAGGCGCCGAAGTGAACCTGGGCGAATTCACGAAACTCGGCCTCCTCACCGTCCCCGCCACCCTGATCCTGTCCGTCACAGCACTGTGGGCATCGTTGGCACTGATCGGCACCTGAGGACACGGCCGACGGCCGCGCCCGAGCCGGGCGTGCAGCCAGGTCAGCGCCAGGGTCCGATATCCCGTTCCGGCAGCCGTCCATTCCCGGTGGTCATGCGACACCGGGCCGGGCCGCCTCGGCGCGCGCGACCAGCGCGTCCAGGACCGCAACGTACGCCTCGGGAACCGCGACGTCCATCGACACCGCGCCGCCGCCACCCGGGCCGACCGCGGGCGTGCGGTCGAAGGAGAACGTGAAGAACGAGCAGCAGCCGGTCTCCCGCGCCGCCAGGTCCCGTGCGCGCTCCTCCGCGTCCGCCGACAACGCCAGCCGCGCCCGGGTCGGCTCAGGCCGCTCCAGCCCGATCAGCGACGTCGCGAACAAGGCGTCGAACTCCGCCACCCGCAGGGGCTGCTCCCGCGAGGGCAGCGTGCACGCCTGCGGCACCCACGTCCCGGTGATCTCGATGCTGTCCATGGCGGACGCCTCCCGTCTGCGGCCCGGGACGACGCCAGGGCTCCCCTACGACCGTAAACCTGTACCCAGGTACCGGATGCGACCTCTGGGTTCGTCTTGCCCCCTGCGGGTTGACGGTCCGAAGTGCGGTCCGGCGGGCCGCGCATCCGGGACAGGACCGCGGAACGTGTCCCGGTGTCGCGGTATGGTCGGCCACCGTGACCGAGGCGAGCGCGACCTTGACGGGCATCGGGACGGTACGGGCTGAACGAGGGGCGGGCGCGCCGTGACGGCCCCGGGCGGCGGGGGTCGACGCGGCACGTTCGTCGTACTGGCCGCGGTGGTCGCGGCCGCCGTACTGGCGACGGTCCTCGTGGTCGTGCTGCGGGACGGCGGTGGCGACGGTGCCAGTACCCGCGTACGAGCCGAAGTGGTGCTCGACAACCGCCAGTTGGCGCTGATCCGGGCGGCGAAGCCCGACCCGGGGTGCGACGCCGCGCCAAGTACCGCGCCCGTACCCGCCGCAAATGCCGGGCTCGTGCCGTTGGACGTGATGCGTGTCGACGGCTCCTGCCTGTCGGTGGTCACGGAGTACCTTGCGGCGGTGGACGTCGAGGCGCGCCGCACCGCGCTGGCCGGGGATCCGGCGGTGGTCGTGGCGGCGGTGGCGCCGCCGATGACGCCGCACGCGCTCCCTCCCAAGGTCTCTCCCGAGATCTCTCCCGCAGCCCTTCCCGCGGCCCCGACACAGGACGACGACCGGCGCGACGACCAGTGGCCGCTCGACATGCTCGGCGTTCCGGAGAAGTCCGCGGACCTGCCGTGGCCGGACGGGACCGGCGCGGTGGTGGCGGTCATCGACACGGGCGTCGACGCGGGCCATCCGGATCTCGCGGGCGCGGTCGTCGGGCGGCGGCACTACGAGGGCGAGGGCGCACTCGACGAGGAGGGGCACGGTACGCACGTCGCCGGAATCGTCGGCGCGCGGCGCGGCAACGGCGGCACTATCGGTGTAGCCCCCGGGGTCTCGGTGCTGGACGTTCCGGTGCACCTGAAAGACGCCAATCCGCAAGGGCCGTCCTGGTGGACGGGGCTGACCTGGGCGGTGAACCACGGTGCGGATGTCGCGAACATGTCGTTCGGCGGGGCGTATTCGCTGTACCAGCTGCCGAAGTACCGCGACGCGCTGGCGTTCGGGGCGGCGGCGGTGGAGTTCGCGCGGGTGGGCGGGGTGGTGCTGGTGGGCAGCGCCGGGAACTGCGGCGAGCGGTTCGCCGGCAATCCGCTCGACAAGGACTGCGAGGACCGCCATCAGCGGCAGGTGCCGAGCGTGTACGACGGCGTCGTCAACGTGGGTGCGGTGAACGACGACCGCGAGGTCACCGCGTACTCGTCGAAGAACGACGACGTCGACCTGGTCGCGCCGGGCGGGCAGCAGGCGGCATTGCTTCCGCCGGGGCACGGGAGCGGGCTCGTGCTCTCCCTGGCTCCGGACGGCGAGTACGCCGGGATGCAGGGCACGTCGCAGGCGGCCCCGCACGTCGCCGCGGCGGCGGCCGTCGCACGGTTCGTGCGGCCGACCGCGACGGCCGAGGAGATCTCACGCGCCCTCGTGGACACCGCGGATCCCGGCGGGGTGGACGAGGACGACCGCGGGAAGCGCGGCACCGGGCACGGCATGCTGAACATCCCCGGGCTGGTCGACCGGATCCGCAACGGCCCGCCCCCGGGGCCGTCCCCCGCGCCGACGGGTTCGCCCGGGGCACCCGTGGCGCTCGCGGAGCGTACCCAGGCGGCGTACGTGCAGGACGGCACGTTGTACGCGTACGACGGCACCACCTCGCATCCCGTGCGCGCCGCGGACGGTCCGCCGAACTGGCTCGCCTGGTCCGCGGACCACACGCTGCTGGTGGGTGCGGACGACCGGACGCTGTTCTCGTGGGCCGGTCCCGGCACGAAGCCGGTCGAGAAACCGTGCGACGACTGCGACGACTCGTCCGGCGCCCCGGCACTCGTGGACGACGCCGCCGTCACCGACCCCGGGGGCGGGCCGCCGACGGGCGACCTGGTGCTCCGCATGGATGTCGACGGCACGCTGACCCGCTACAACGCGTACACGCTCGACGAGATCGGTTCGTCCCTGCCGGCCTTCCCCTCCGACGCCGTCGGCTCGAAGTCGCTGCGCGGTGCGGTCGGAGGCCGGTTGCTCGTCCACGAGTCCGGCGGGGCGCAGGCGTCGGAGCGCCTGTGGCTGGTGGATCCGGTGTCGGGCCAGGTCGGTCCATCGCACAATGTGGCGGGATCGGTGATCGGGACGGTGGCGACCAGCGCCTCCGGCGACAAGCTCGCCGTCGCGACGGGCTACGGGTCGTGCGGCAGCCCCGAGGGCGTGTACGTGCTGCGCGGCTCCGACCTCGGCGAGGTGGCCCGGCCCGCGCCGCCCGCGGGCGTGATGTTCGACGAGTTGTTCTTCAACGGGGACACCCTCTACGCGGCCATGGCCGACTACACGATGGCACCGGGTGAGCCGTGCGCGCGGACGGGGTCGGCGGGGCTGTGGCGTTTCGCGGGCGGCGCGTGGGAGCGGGTCGACGCGGCGGCCGATGCCGGGCGTCCGCTGGAAGGGCGTTCGCCGAGTACGGCTACGCCCGGCCCGTCGGCCGCGGGGCCGGCCACCGGCTGGCTGCTGGCACGCGACGGACGGGCCGTACTGGAGCCCGCGGCACCGGGCGACCCGGCCAAGGGCGACCTGGGGCCGGTGGGCGACCGGGTGTGGGCCACGCCGACGCGCACGGAGGTGCCGCTCAAGCCGCGGTGACCCCCGACCGCGGCGCGCCTGCTACTCCATCACCTCGGCGGCCACCACGGCGCCGAGCTCGGTGCAGGCCTCGCGGGCGTCCTTGGTGACCGGGCCGACGACCTCGACGGGCGGGCGTACGCGGCGCAGATCCATCGCCGCGGCGGCCGTCTCCACCGAGCGGACGGCACCGGCGGTGTCGCTGTTGCCGTGCACGTAGAGGCCGTACGGCTTGCGCCGCGCGCCCTCCGCGTCCAGGTAGAGCAGCTGGTCGAACCAGTGCTTGAGGGCGCCGGACATGTAGCCGATGTTGGCGGGGGTGCCGAGCAGATAGGCGTCGGCTTCGAGGGCTTCCACCGGTGAGCACACCAGGGCGGGGCGCACCCGGACTTCGACGCCGGTGATGTCGGGGTCGCGGGCTCCGGTGAGTGCGCACTCCAGGAGTTCGGCCAGTGTCGGAGACGGGCTGTGGTGCACCACCAGGAGAACCGTCATCGGACCGCCACCCGCGCTCACGCCCTTTCGTCGCTGCCGCTGCCGCTGTACCTGCGACTCGTGCCGTCGCATCGTTCGTCGTGCCGGGGCCAACCCTACGGAAGACGCGGCCGCGTCGTCGCGGCGTGGCGCGGGCGGAGGTTGGCCCGTACGGGTGGACTCGCCGTGGCGGTGCGTGTGGGCGGTGAGTGCCCGAGAACGCCGCCGGGCAACGGCCGACGAGGCGCTCTATGTAGTTATTGAACCCATTTGTCGGGTTGCGTCGATCTCACCATTTGTAAGGATAAGACCACTTTCAGTGATGTTTGTGATGTTCGATGTTCATGGCGTCGTGCGATTGCCGTCGTCCCACCCGCACCACGTGCACACCCCAGTGCACCGCCCCCAGGAGTCACCGTGGTCCTGTCCATTTCCGGAGTCCTGCTGCTCGGCGTCATCGCCTTCCTGTTCTTCCGCAAGGACGGGATGAAGATCTCGCACGCGCTCGTCTGCTCGCTCTTCGGCTTCTACCTGGCCAGCACCGCCATCGCCCCGCACATCAAGGCCAGCGGCAACAGCTTGGCCAGCCTCCTGGGCGGGCTGAACTTCTAGGGCGTTCGCCCTAGTGCGGTAACCGCTCGGCTGCACGGCACGTCCGGAGCCGCCCGCCCACGGCGGCACCCGCGTACCCGGCCCTGGCTCGGTGACGAGCCGGGGCCTTGCGCGTACCTCCAGGCCGACGCGCAGCCCACGACACGTCCCGTCCCGCAGCGCCGGAACCGGACCCAGAAGCGGAACCTGAACCGGATCCGCCCGGAACCACCCGGATCCACGCTGCGCCACCCAGCAAGAGACCCCTGCCGCCCCAGGAGCCCCCGTGCCGTCCCCCCTGCCGTCCACCGCGCCCACCCTGCCCCGCCGCGTCGCCGCCGCCACCCGCAACGGCCTGCACGCGACCCGGGCCGGACTGAGCAACAGCCGCGCCCACCTGGGCCGCGTACGCCACCACGCCCGCGACATGTTCTCCCCGCTCCTCCACCTCGGCCGCGGCCTGCGCCGCGAGGGCGCGTGGGCCCGCACGTGGTGGAAGGAGGCCCCGTCCGACAAGCGCAAAGCCGCCGCCGTCGGCATCGCCGTCTCCGCGGTCCTGCTCTACTTCCTGCCGTTCGGGCCGTTCCTCGCCGTCGCCGCCGTCATGGCCGGGGCCGCGTGGATGGGCCGCGACCGTACGCCGCCGCCTCCGCCCGGCCCGCCGCCCGGCGACGGCCGGCTCCAGGCCGTCTACAACGGACTCGTCCCGCACCTGGCCGACGACCACGACCCGGCCGGGCTGTTCGTGCCCGGCGGCGAGTACGCCAAGGCGTTCGAGCACCACGAGTTCGACGGCGACCGCCTGACCCGCCTCGAACTGCGCTACTCCCCCTACTTCACCGACGACGACCCCGACGCCCGCGCCCGCATCGAACGCGTCATCGAGGCCAAGGCCGGCCGCGCCCGCGAGTACCTGTACGACTGGGACACCGAGAACAACCGCCTCACCGTCGCCGCGCTGCCGCCGCTCCCCGGCCCGGTCCCCGCCCAGCACTACGTGACCGCGCCCTGCGAGATCGTCCTCGGGTTCACCGACGCCAGTTCGACCAACCGCCTCATCCCGGTGTCGATGACCCCGAACGCCGACCCCGCCGTCGGCGCGCAGGTCGACAAGACCACCGCCCCGATGGCCGCCGCGCCCGGGAACGCGGCCCCCGCCTCCGCCGCGAACGTGCAGCAACTGCCGCCGGTCATCTGGCGCACCGGGACCCGCACCAACGCGCCGCACCTGCTCGCCGTCGCCGGACCGGCGTCCGGCAAGACCACCCTGCTGCGCACCATCGCGCTCCAGGCGTTGCGCGACGGCGACCTCATCGCGATCGACGCGACGGGGTCGGGCGACTTCGCGTACCTCGCGGGTCGGGCCGGCGTGCTGCGCGTCGACTCCACGGCGGACCAGGTGCGCGAGACGCTGACGTGGCTGCACGCGGAGACCACGCGCCGGGCGGCGGCGATCGGCGACGCGAAGGCGGCGGGCGTACCGGTTCCGGAGGACGCGCGGCGCCCGCTGCTGGTGCTGCTCGACGAACCCGCCGAACTCGCGGACGCCACCGGGGCGTCGGCGTCCGACGTGTACGAACTCCTCGACCTGCCGCTGCGCCTGGGCCGCACCACGCACATCAGCGTGGTGACCACCGCACGGCCCACCCAGCTAGCCCGGCTGCACCCGGGGCTGCTCGGCGAGACGCACACCCGGATCGCGCTGGGACCGCTGGACGTGGACACGCTCGTCGCGGCGCTCGGCGCGGCGCCGGGCATCGCCGGCGGCGACGCGATGCCGCCGGGACGCGGGTACGCGCGGATCGGCGCGGGTCCGGTGATCCGGCTGCAGACCCCGTACACGCCGGACCCGCTGGAGGACGACACGCCCGAGCAGGACCGGCGGCGGATCCTGGACCTGCTGCCGGACGCCGTACTGCGCTCCGGCGCCCGGGTGGGCGCGGCGGCGGACGGACGGCCCGAGGGCACCGTCCCGGTGGCGGGCCTGTCGGACGCGGGCGGGGGCTCGGCTCCGTCGCTCGTGAAGTCGCTCTGAGCGCGCCCGGCGGACCGGACAGCCCACAGGTGGTGGGCGCCGGGCGATCGGAACCGGGCGAAAGCCGATCCGACAGCGATGCCCCCGGAACAGGAAGTGACCATCGGACGTAGTCCGTTCGAGTGAATAACCGCCAGATGTGCTGGTGGCGGCCGTGGCCCCGGGAGGATGTTCCTCGCGGGGCCACGGCACGTTCCGGGCCCGGCGCGGCACGGGCGTGACACACGGGTGTGACAAGGGTGCGACAGAGGTGCGAGATGGGTGGCGCGTGGGCGGCGCACGTACGGAGGCCGACGTCCTAATGCGTCCGCATCCGACTGTTCCTGCCCAAGCGGTTCTCAATATGTCAAACCGCGCGCACCGGACCGGGCCCCGCGCCATGATGGACCACCGACACACCGCCCGGGACCGCAGCCGAGGACGTGGACGCCCGTGTTCGACCTCGCGAACCTCACCGCCAGCGACCTCGTGGTCTGCGGCTCCGACCTGCGACAGGCCACGGCCGCCGCGACCACCCCAGAGGAGGCCGCCCGGGCCCTGGCCCGGCATCTGCGCGGCGCCTTCGCGGACGCGGCGGCCGACGCACCGCAGCTCGGCCTCGTACGCGTGTACGCCACGGCCCGCCCCCGCGGCGGCGACCCCGGCGACCGCGTCCTCGAACTCCTGTCGGGCGACGGCGAATACGAGCCCGGGCCCGGACACCCCGGCGCCCCCGACCTGATCCCGCTGGCCGGCCCCGGCGCGCCCGCGCTGCTGCACCCCGCCTTGGACGCCGTGCTGCGCGACCTCGGGATCTGCGGCGACGCGACGCCGCGGGGCGGCGTACCGGCCGTGCGCCCGCCGGAATCCGCCGGGCCGCCGGAGGCGCTGTCGGCGCCGCGGCCGCCCGGACCTCCTGGGCTGCCCGCGGGACTCGCGCTCTCCGAGCCGGCAGCGCCCCCTCCCGCCGGCCCGGACGTCGGCCTGGACGTCGGCCTGGACGTCGTCATGGACGCCGCCGCGAACTCCGTGGTGCATTCCGCCGCGGCGGCGAACAGCGCACACCCCGCGCAGGTGGCCCAGGTGGCTGCCGCCATCCCCGCACCGCCGGGCGCCGCGCTGTCGTTCCCCGCGTCCGCTCCGGGCGTTGTCGCCGAGACGGTCCGCGCCACCATCCGCGAGACCCTCGCCGAAACGATCGCCGAGACGCTCCCCAGGGCCGTCCCGGCGAGCGTCCCTGAGACCGTCCCGCGGGGATCCGTTCCCGACCTCCCGTCGCCCGGCGCGGCCGCGGCAGCGCCCCCAGCCGTGACGCCCGCGCCCGCCCCCTCCCCCGCGGCCGCACCGGTTCCCCTTCCGCTTCCGCCCGGCGCGCCGTCCGCGGACGTGCCGGACGCCGACGCCGAGCGCCACGCCATCGCGCACATCCCCGACCAGATGGCCGCGCTGCACGGCACCCGCACGGTGCTCGGGTACGCGGGCACCCTCCCCGACGGCGAGCTGTTCGCCGTCCTCCTCTACAGCGGCCACCACATCCCGCCCTCCGCCGCCGAGGCGCTGCGCAGCCTGACCGCCACGACCCGCCTGGCGCTGCTGCCCGCCCCGCCGACCCCGGTGCCGACGCCGCGCAACGGGCAGATGACCGCCGCGCGCCTGGACGCGCTCGAACAGCTGCTCGCGGCCACCGAGGACACGTCGGTCGAGCAGGCCCGCACCGTCGAGACGTACCGGGGGCGCGTACGGACGCAGGCCGAGCAACTGCGCATCAAGCAGCGCCGCCTCGAGCAGGAGACCCACATCGTGGAGACGCTGTACAGCGTCGGGCAGCAGCTGACCCGGGAACTGGACCTGGACCAACTGGTGCAGACCGCGACCGACGCGGCCACGAAGGTGATCGCCGCCGAGCACGGGATCCTGCTGTACCGGGACTGCGACACGGCCGACGGGCTCGACGCGATCCGGCACGCCGCCGCGGTGCGGGGCGACACCCCGCACCCGCTGCTGCCGGACCCCGGGGTCCGGCTGACGCTCGCGCACCTGGCCGAGGCGGTCGTACGGTCCGGGGACGTCGCGGAGCATCCGGGGCGGTGGCACCCGGCGCCGGTGGCCGCGGACCCGGAGGCGCTGCCGGTCCGCAGCTACCTGGGCGTGCCGGTGGTGAGCCGGGAGGGCAAGGGGCTGGGGACGTTCGCGTTCTCGCACTCGAAGCCGGACATCTTCACCGAGCGGGACGAGCAACTGGCCCTGGGGATCGCGTCGCAGGCCGCGGCGGCGATCGAGAACGCCCGGCTGTACCGGAGCGTGCGCGACACGGCGGTGCGGTTGCAGCGTTCGCTGCTGCCGACGGAGCTGCCGGACATCGAGGCCCTGGAGATCGCGTGCCGGTATCTGCCGGGAGCGCGGGGTTCGCAGGTGGGCGGCGACTGGTTCGACGTGATCCCGCTGTCGGCCGGGCGGGTCGCGCTGGTGATCGGCGACGTGATGGGCCGGGGGCTGGCCGCGGCGGCGGTGATGGGGCAGTTGCGCACGGCGGTGCGGGCGTACGCGGTGATGGACCTGCCGCCCGCCCAGGTGATGCGGCATCTGAACCGGCTGATGGCCGGGATGGGTGCGGAGGACCAGATCACGACGTGCGTGTACGCGGTCTACGACCCGTGGCACGACTCGATGCGGTGGTCGAACGCGGGGCACCTGCCGCCGGCGCTGATCACGGCGGACGGCACGGTGCGGCTGCTGGACGACGACCTCGGGGTGCCGCTGGGCGTGGAGGGCACGACGTTCGAGGACGCGGACGTGGTGTTCCGCGCGCGCGACCGTCTCCTGCTCTACACGGACGGGCTGGTCGAGCGGCACGACGTGTCGCTGACGGACCGGTTGCAGCTGTTCACGGCCGAGGTGGGCGGGGCGGCGCGCAATCCGGACGGGGTGCAGGACACCTGCGACCGGCTGATGGGCGGGATGCTGACCGGGCGCGAGCACGACGACGTGGCGCTGCTGCTGGTCCGGGCGCGGGAGGGCCGCGAGCGCGCCGCGGCGCTGGAGTTGCCGCCGACACCGAAGGCGGCGCGGGAGGCGCGGTCGTTCGCGCGGTCGGTGCTGGCGCAGTGGCGGCTGCCGGGGCTGGGGGACGCGGCGTGCTCGGTGGTGACGGAGCTGGTGGTGAACGCGGTGGAGCACGCGCGTACGCCGATGGAGCTGCGGCTGGGCCACCGTCCAGGGCGCCTGGTGGTCCAGGTTGCGGACCACGACGGGCGGTTGCCGCGGCGGATGGTCGCGGCGGAGGGTGACGAGCGGCACAGGGGTCTGATGATCGTGGCCGCGCTGGCGGCGGACTGGGGGGTGCGGCCGACGGATACGGGGAAAGTGGTGTGGGCGGAGCTGGTCGAGCCGGGGTGACCCGTCGGCGGTTCGCGGGCGGAATCGAGGTCTGCGCCGCGGCCGCTGCTGACGCTTTTTGATCGTTGTTCGACCTGTTCTATACGTTAAGTGCACCAGTCTGCCCCGCCCGATGCTCCGAACAAGCGCGCCCCGACCTGGGGACGCGAGTCCAGTCAGGGTCCGGCCCGCGTCCGGTCCCCGTCCGGTCCGGTGAAGTCCGGGTTCGGCCCAACTCCGCTCCCAGCTCGGTCCGAGCCCGGTCCGAGCCGATCCGAGCCCGCTCCGGGCCCGGGAACTGACCCGGATGCCTCGGTGGAACATCCGAGATGTGATGAAACGCCCGAATGCGGGTAGTTACCCGGGCGACATGGACCCAGGGACCGTGATGCCCGGCGCCACCGGGAATCTTCGGCGCCCTCCGCACGTTGATCGATCGAACAGGCAGCCACGGCTGTCGCAGTGGACTTTCAAGCCCAGGAGGCACGATTTCATGAGTGAGCGAGCTCTCCGCGGCACGCGCCTCGGCGCCACCAGCTACGAGACCGACCGTGGAATCGACCTGGCCCCGCGTCGGACCGTCGAGTACGCGTGTCCCCGCGGTCACCGGTTCGAGATGCCGTTCTCCGTCGAGGCGGAGATCCCCCCGGTCTGGGAGTGCCGCAGCTGCGGTGCGGTCGCCCAGCTGGTGGACGGCGCTCCGCCGGAGGAGAAGAAGAACAAGCCCGCGCGTACGCACTGGGACATGCTGATGGAGCGGCGCACGCGCGAGGAACTGGAGGAGGTCCTCGCCGAACGCCTGGCCGTGCTGCGGTCCGGAGGCATCGACCTGCACCACGACCCGCGGGACAACCGCAAGACGGCCTGACCACCAGCAGGGCCCGACCAGCGCGGTCGGCACCGCGCTCGACACCATCCCCGGAACCGACCACCACAACCACCCAGCGACGGCCGCCGCCACCCCGGTAGGCGGCCGCCCGCACGTCATCAGCCGGTGGGCCCGGCCCGATCCCCAGCACGGATCGGGCCGGGCCCACCGGCGTTCGTGCAGATGCAGGCACCCACCCGCCCGAGTACGCAGCCCCCGAGTACGCAGCCGGCCGCGGGAACGGACCTGTCCTCCCGACGACATGGCTCAGGGCAACCGGGGTGAGAGGCTGTCGGAGAACCCGCGTGCACTCGGGCGCGCGTGCGCTGAGCGGAGGAGATCCTTCGGCATGGCCGTGATCCACCACACCACCCTCACACCGGGCAAGCTGGACCTGCTCACCGCGTGGCTGCCCTCCCGTCCGTGGTATGGCGGCGGCCCGGAGGCGCCTGCGTTGGCGAAGGCCGGCGGCTTCCGGCTGGACGATCCGCGGGGCGAGGTCGGCATCGAGTTCCTGGTGGTCACCGACGCCTCGTCGCCCACCCCGGTCTCCCCCGGAACTCCCGGGACTCCCGGTACCTCCGCGCCGGGCCTCGCCGCCTACCTGGTGCCGCTCACCTACCGCGGCGCGCCGCTCGACGGGGCCGAGCACGCCCTCGTCGGCACCATGGAGCACGGGGTGCTCGGGCGGCGCTGGGCGTACGACGGCTTCCACGACCCGGTGCTGGTCGGCCAGTTGGCGGCGCTGATCGAGGGCCGCGTGCAGGCCCAGGACCAGAACTCCACCGACACGCCCGACCGGGAGGTGACCCGCAGCCACACCGGCGGCGGCGACCTCTCCGCGGAGTTCGCCGCCGGCACCGCCGCGACCGACGACAGCGAGGGCACCGAACTGCGTGGACCGAACGGCCTGACGCTCCGTGTGCACCGGGCCCTCCGCCCCGGCCCGGACGGCCTGGTGGCCACCCCGGACGGCGCGACGGGCCACGTCGCCGGGCACTGGCTCCCACAGCCGGAAGGGCCCCGCGTCCACGGGCTGTTCGCGGTTCTCCACGGCAGCCCCCGGGGTTAGCGCGACCGGCCCGCGAGCTCAGCCGCTGGTTGGTGGCGGACCGGCTCTATGCCCGGTCCGCGGGGCGGCGGGCGTAGATGTGGAAGGCCACGCCGTCCTGGTACGTCCGGCTGTGCGTCAGCGCGAGCCCGCGTACCGCGAACGGGCCGTCCACCAGCGGGGTTCCGGAGCCGATGACGACCGGGTAGATCTTCAGGTGGAATTCGTCGATCTCGTCGCGGAGCGCCGCGGCGAGGCCGCCTCCGCCGCACAGCCAGATGTCCTTGCCGGGCTCGCCGCCCGGTTCGCGCTTGAGGGCGCGTACGTGCTCGGCGGGGTCGGCGGCGACCACTTCCACGGCCGGGTCGTCGGCCGCGGCCAGGCTGCGCGAATAGACGATCTGGCGCAGATGCCGGTACGGCGACGGGACCCCGCCGGCCTGGTACGTGCCCCGGCCCATGAGCACGGTGTCGAACAGCCGCGGCGTGGTGTCCAGGCCGACCGCGTCCGCGATGTGCGACGGGACGGTCTCGGGGTACTCCGCGACGAGCCCCGCGTGGTCGCCGTCGTGGGGGAAGAACGAGGCGTCGCCGTCGGGTCCGCCGATGTAGCCGTCGAGGCTCTGGGCCACGTAGTAGACGAGTTTGCGCATCGACTCACCCTAGGAGCCGGGAGACGCCGGGCGTTGGGCGCCGCGGGGGGCGGTGGGGGCCGGCGGGAGCGGCGTGGCAGTCGGCGACGCGGCGGTCAGCCGGAGAGGCGCCCCGGGCCCTGGTCGCCGACGTTGTCGCCGGGCCGCCACACGGTCGCGCCGTTCTGGTCGACGACGGTCCCCTCGACGACCTCGCCGGGCACCACGCGTCCGTCGGGGGCGTGCATGCGCATCTGGTCCTGCATCTGCCGCGCCTGGCCGACCGCCGACCCGAACTTGGTGCGTCGGGCGAGCTGGCTGCCGACCGCGCCGCCGATCGCCCGGCGCAGCAGCGGCCGGGTGAAGGGGAGCAGGCACAGGATGCCGAGCACGTCCGACACGAAGCCCGGGATGATGAGCAGGATGCCGCCGAGCACCACCAGGCCCGCATCGGCCGCGGCCTTGTTCGTCTCGGGCGTCGGGGCGGCCGAGACGGTCTCCGCGGGGCCCGCGTTCGCGGCGGCGGCCTTGGCGAGGCGGTTGAGCGCGCGGCGGCCCTCGTACTTGATGGCGAACGAGCCCGCGACGACGCCGGCGAGGAGCAGCAGGACGGTGTTGCCCACGCCGATGGCACTGCCGACGCGGCTGATCAGGTAGATCTCGAGGATCGGCAGGGCGACCAGGGGCAGCAGGATTGCGGCGCGGCGCATGGTGTCGGGGTCTCCCTTCCGGTCCCGGGCCCGGTACGGCGGACGCCGTCCGTACGGTCCGGGTGGGCCCGTCCCCGGCCGGGTACCGGGGGCGGTCGTGCGTGCTGGTGTGGCTGTGCGTGCGGCGGACGGAGGGTCGGCGCCGGTCGCGGTGGTGAGCCGCGCGGTGGTTCCCCTCCCCTTGGTAGACGCGTCAGCGGCCCGGAGTGTTCCCGACGGTGTCGGTTCCCGCCCCGGTGCCGGTGTCGGGGCCGGTGTCGGTGTCGGGGCCGACGTCAGCTCCGGCGCCGGTTCCGGTGTCGGAGCCGCGCGGTCCGGCGCCCGGCGCCGCGCTCCGTGCGGCGTCGCGCAGCTGGCCGAGGCGGTGCCCGGTGCCCCACGCGGTCACGCGCCACAGCGCCTCGGCGACGATGGTGCGGCTCATCTTGCTGTCGCCGCGCTCGCGTTCCACGAACGTGATCGGCACCTCGACGACGCGGAACCCGCGGCGCGCGGCCCGCCACGCCAGGTCGACCTGGAAGCAGTAGCCCTGCGAGGCGATCGAGTCCATGTCGATGCCCAGCAGCGTCTCCTTGCGGAACGCGCGGAACCCGCCGGTGATGTCGCGCAGGTCGAGGCCGAGCATGAACCGCGAGTACGTGCTGCCGCCGCGCGAGAGCAGTTTGCGCGACGTGGGCCAGTTCACGATCGCGCCGCCGGGCACCCAGCGGGAACCGAGGACGAGGTCGGCGTCGCGTACCGCCTCCAGCAGGCGCGGGAGCTGCTCGGGCTGGTGGGAGCCGTCGGCGTCCATCTCGACGAGGACGTCGTAGCCGCGGTCGATCCCCCAGTGGAACCCGGCGAGGTACGCGGCGCCCAGGCCTTCCTTGCCCTTGCGGTGCAGCACCTGGACGTGCGGGTCGTGCTCGGCGAGGCGGTCGGCGATGTCGCCGGTGCCGTCCGGGCTGTTGTCGTCGGCGACCAGGACGTCGGCCCCGGGCGCGGCGGCGCGCAGCCGGCCGACGATGTCCGTGATGTTGTCCGACTCGTTGTAGGTCGGGATGATCACGAGCACCTTGCCGAGGTCGCCGAAAGTGTCCTGCTTCTGCTCGTCGGGGGCGCTCACATCGTCTCCTCGCGGGCCGCGGGGTCGGGACGCCGCGGCGGGGCGGCCCGAGCGGCGGTCACGTTCCGTCGTGGTCGGGTACGGCTGCGTACGCTACAACGTCCGCGCCGACCTCGGGGTTTCGCGGGCCGGTCGGATCGGCTCCGGAGGCGGTCGCCCGGCCGTCGCACAGCTACCCGGGCGGACCACGGTCATGCCGAACGGGTCGGCCCGGGACTGAGCCAGGGCTGAGCCGGGGCTGAGCCCGGACTGAGCCGGAGCCGAGTCGGGACCGACCGGGACTCGGCCAAGCCTCAACAAGTGCTGTAGACGCAGACGCGCGCGGCCATCTCGTTCAGCACCGCCAGATCGTTGTCCGCCGCGCTGACCTCCGGCCCGCCCGTCACGGCGATGTACGCGAGGACGTTGCCGCGTTGCACGAAGTACTCGCGCGTGTCCGACAGGTAGGCCCCGGTGGCCTCACCGGGCCGACCGTCCGGCCTGCGGTAGGTGTGCAGCCACGCCATGCCGTCCTCGACCGCGGCCACTTGGGTGGCCTTCTCCGTGAGGGGGTCATCCGTCTCCACGTCGAAGACCTCTCCGTCGTGCGGGCACGTGAGGTAGAAGCCGGCGAAGGTCTCCAGCGCCCGCTGCGCATCGACCTCGTCGCGGAAGAAGTACAGCTCCTGGAGTGCGTACGCCGGCACGCCGGGGTCGGGCGACCGGTATCCCCTCACCTGGGCTTTGAGCACGCCGGTGGGCTCCCAGGCGCCCGAGGGCCCGTCGCACGACGTCACGGTTTGCGCCGGGGTGCTCTCCACCCCCGTGGTGGCGTTGAGCTTCGACTCGGCCCCGTCGCTGCCCTCCACGACGAAGCGCCATCCGACCGTCGGGCTCTTCCGGTACACGAACGGCGCCTGGCCGTCGGGCAGCCAGGCCGCCGGGACGAAGCGGTCGGGATGGCCCGTCACCCGCGGCGACGGAGTCGCGCCGGCCGCCGGCTTCGCCGTCGCGGGAGCCGAACTGACCGGCGGTGTCGGCGCGGTCGGCGCCGCGGGCGAGGAGGGCGCGGAAGGTGAGGAGGGCGAGTTCACCGGCACCGACGGCGGCAGGGCCACGCCGACGGCCGGTTTCGTCGGCATCGGGGACGAGCCGGCCGCCGAGGGCTGGGACGGCGATCCGTCGCCCCGGAGAGCCTTGAGGCTTACCGCGATCCCGGCCACCACGACCACCGACAGCACCGCTCCGAGCGCCGCTCGCATTCTGCGTCGTCTTGCGGCCATCCCGCGCGCGCCGACGCTCGCGGTCACGTACGCGTCCCTCGACGGAGCGGGCGGCCCATGCGTCGCGGCCGCGGCGGCCACGGCGCTCTTCCGGGCCGCCGACGCGATGCCGGCACCGGTGGCCTGCGCCTCCCCGGGCAGGCGCCGGACGTTCGGCTCGGTCGCGGGATCCGCGGCGCCTTGCCCGGTCGGCGTCGGCCCTGCGGCAGGAAGCGGACCTGGTGCCTCCAGGCTCAGCAGGTGGACCGCGCGAGCGGCGATCGCCGACATCACGGGACCGGGCAGCCAGTCCTGTCCGCCGGTGTCGTGCGCGGCGGCCAGCGCGCGCAACTCCGCCAGGGACGGGCGCTCCTCCGGCTTCTTGGCCAGGCAACGGCCCACCACCCCCGCCAGTTCGTCCGGCAGGCCGCCGACCTCCGGCTCCTCGTGCACGACGCGGTACAGCACGTCCGGCCCCGAACCACCGCCGAACGCCTCCCGGCCGGTCGCCGCGTACGCCAGCACCGCACCCAACGCGAACACGTCCGCCGCCGGCCCCACCCCGCTCCCGCGCGCCTGCTCCGGCGCCATGTACCCCGGCGACCCCACCGCGAGACCCGTACCGGTGAGCGCGGTCCGGTCCACAGCACGGACGATCCCGAAGTCGATCAGCCGCGGACCGTCCTGCGACAACAGCACGTTCGACGGCTTGAGGTCCCGGTGGACGAGCCGGCAACCGTGCACCCGCCCCAGCGCCTCCGCCAACCCGGACAACAGCCGCCACACCGCCGCCCCGGGCAACGGACCGTGTCCGTGCACCGCCTCGGCCAACGACGGCCCGGGAACGTACACCGACGCCAACCACGGCACCGCCGCCGCCGCATCCGCCGCCACCACCGCGACCGTACCCGCCCCCGACACCCGCCTCGACGCCTCGATCTCCAACGCGAACCGCTCACGGAAACCCGGCGCCTCCGCCAACCACGCATGAACCGTCTTCAACGCCACAAACCGGCCACCACCCGAACGAGCGAGATACACCCGCCCCATCCCCCCGGCACCAAGCCGGAACATCAGCCGGAACTCCGCTATCTGCGCCGGATCCTCACCGGTAAGAGGCTGCATGCTGGCCGTGTCCCATCCCTGTCCCCGTTACGGTCGAAGCCCCTGTCGCGCCTTGCGCGACCGCTCAGGGCGGCGGCCCGGGCCGGAGAATTGATACCACGCAATTGCCGTCAAACGATCAGTCGACCCCGGAGACCGCGCGGGATGGCTGCAAGACGACGCTTCCGTGCTCAGCAGCCTGTGCGGCTCGGCATGATGGCCGTAGAACGCCGTAGAACGCCGTAGAACGTGCCGCCCGACTGTCGACTTCGGGGTGCAAGGCCGGGGTCGCAACAGCCCACAAATGCGGCTCGGCGAAGCGATGGGCAGCACAAGGCCGTTCGGACAATTCGTTCGGTCCGGCACCGGCGCCGATTGCCGCAAGGAGTCGGCCACAGCCCTCCCAGCAGTCGCGGCCGAACTCACGCGACCGGCACTCCGCAGACAGCCCCGTCCCCCCGGGGCGTTCGATCGCAGACGGCGGAAGTGCCGGTTCACTTCGGCCGGGTCCGCCGTTCAGCAGGTGGGACCGGTCGCCCTTCGGGCCGGCCCCGGACCGGCTGGCTGCGGGTCGCGGGGGCCGTTGTCTACTGGGCGGCCGGGTCCCACCCGGGTCGCACCGGCCGTCGGGTCGGCGCTCGTGGTCGGCAAGGCAGGCGCACGGGTGCTGCCCTGACGGCCGCAAGCCGCACGGTGGCGGCTTCCCGGGGCTGCCGCGCGTGCGATGCCGGGTCTGGCGGTGGGTGGCCTGTCGGCCACCGGGGCCCGGTCGCGTGCGCGGTACCCGGGAAGGATTTCCCGGTCGGTCGTCCTGCGGTGGACGTGATCGAACGTAGCGGGCGGGGCAGGCGCGGTGTCAACAGTGCCTTGACCTGGGGTGATGCGGTGTATGCGCTGGTCAGGGCGGGGCCGGTCCCGGCAAGTGTCCGGGCGCGTGACCGCGGATCGCCCATCGGTCGGCGTAATCTCCACCCTTTCGTGGCGGCCCGCACACGGTTGGGGCCGTCGGTGGCGGGCGGCGCGTACCTCCGCCTCGGCACAGCAGGCGCCCAGTCGCCGAGCCTCGGCCCCTTGCACCGCCGCGCACTCTTCCCTCAGCCTCGCGCGTCCTGACCTTCGGCGACCGGGTGCGGGCGCCCGCAACCTAGGATGCGGCGACGCTTAACGATCATGGGGGAACTGTGGGACGAAACCGCGCCGTATACCTGGGTGTTGCCGTCACCATGAGCGGGATGGCGCTCGTGGGCTGCGACTCGGACGAGAAGGCGGCCGGTACCGCAGCCGACGGAAAGCCCGCGCCGGCGGGCGCCGCGACGTCCGGCGCGGGGACCGGTTCCGGGTCGGGCCCGGTGGGCCTTGCCACCGCGAAGCCGTTCACCGGACCGGCGGTTCCCGGACTCGCCGGCAAGCCCTCGTGGTCGGTGGGGTTCTCGGCGGACCCGCCCGGTCCCTCGGAGCCGGTCGTCGTCGCCCTCGGGTCGACGGTGGTCGTCGCGACTCCCGTCCCGTCGCCGAGCGTGCCCTACGAGTACGGCGTGTCCGACCACGCGGTGCGGTTCCACCGGGTGGAGTTCCGCGACGCCGCGACCGGGACGGTGCGCAAGTCGCTTCAGCTGTACGGCGAGGTCTCGGCCGAGACCTGGTCGGGAAAGCCCGCGATCGTCGTGCGGGGCCGCACGGTCGTCCCGTCCGACGGGCTCAGCGCGGAGAAGCGGGCCTGGGTCGTGGAGGCGTACGACGAGCAGGCCACGCGCCTCGGCGGCACGGAACTGCCGGCGCTGGGGCAGGCCGGCGGCCGGGACGTCCGGGTGGTCGACGGCTGGGTCGTGGAGGTGGCCGGCCTGCCGGGCAACACCACCGTCGTACGGGCGGCCGACCGTCCCGGCACCGAGGTCCGGCTGACCTGCCTCAACTCCCAGTGCGGGCCGCGGCCGCTGGTCGCGGGCACGGTGATGATCCAGGAGATCGCCGGCCGCCAGACACTCTCGCCCGGGCGTCTGGCGGCGTTCGACCCCGTCACCGGTGCCCGCCGGTGGGACACCGACACGGTCGAACGCCCGGTCGGCTCCGACCCCGCCGCCTACTCGACCGGACAGCTGCCGCACCTTCTGGGCGCGTTCGACGGCAAGGTCCTCATCGGCTGGTCGACCAAGCAGTTCGGGATGGGCGAGGTGCTCGGCCTGCACGACCCGGTGACCGGCAAGCTGCTGGCCACCGGCCCGACCATCGCGGAGGGCGTGTCGTCGTGGTTCACCGACCCGACCGGCAAGCTCGCGGTGGTCTCGGACGGCGACCACGTCGCGGTCTGGGAGGCGGGCACGTTCCGCACGTTGTGGCAGCAGGCGTCGGACGAGGCGAAGATCGCCACGGACGCCGTGGTCGGCGGAGTCCTGTACGTCAACGGCGGCAAGCCGGACCGCAACGACGGGGACGTCCGGACCATGATGGCCATCGACGTCCGCACCAAGCAGATACTCGCCCGCAACCTGCCCAACGCCGGCATCGAACCGATCGGCGCGGGCTACGCCTTGTACCGCGTACCGTGGGCGATCCACATCTTCCGGGTAGAGAACCGCCCCGCTCAAAGCTGACAAAGGGGCGACACGTCCCCCCAGCCCGCACCGCCACGTCCCCGCCGAACGCGACACCGCCCCGCCCCGAACCCGCTTACCCGGCAACCCCGTTCAGCCGCCCGCCCGTGCGATTGGCGGGGAGCCTGGCCGTCGGCGAGCACGTGCCGATGACCTCGGAGGGGTCATGCGACTTCGTACGACCGGCGGACATACTGCAGTTCCCCAGCCCGCAGGTCCTCGTCGCGGATCCAGAAGGACACGTTGACGATCTCGCCCCAGTCGGAGCCGACTTCGGCCTCCAACTGGAGCAGCGGCCGACAGCCCTTCGGCTGTGCCTAATCGCGCCCTTTCACACCGGGGCCGAGTGGTGCGTCGCGAACGGGTGGGTGCCCGGTCCTCGTTCGTGGTTCTGGGTGCGGCGTGGCGGTGGTGGGGTCAGGCGACGCAGCCGGCGAAGGAGGCGGTGAGGCCGGCGTCGGGGCGGGCGCGGCCGGTTTCGGCGGCGGCGAGGGTGAGGCGGCGTACCGCTTCGGCGAGGGTGGGCTCGTCGAGGGTGTAGGGCAGGCGTACGTGGCGTTCGAACGCGCCGGTGGTGCTGAAGAGGGTGCCCGGGGCGAGGCGCAGGCCGTGGCGGGCGGCGGCCTCGGCGAGGACGGTGGTCGACAGGGTGTCGGTGTGCGCCCACAGCGACAGGCCGCCGGGCGGGATGGCGAACGTCCAGTCGGGCAGGTGGGTGCGCAGCATGGCGGCCAGGGAGTCGCGGGCGGCTCGGATGACCGGCATGCGTTCGGCGAATATGGCGTCGCCGTGGTCGGCGATCAGGTGGTGCAGGACGAGTTGGTCGAGGACCGGGGCGGCGACGTCGAGTCCGGCGCGGGTGGTGGCGAGGCGGCGTACCAGGTCCGGGGTGCCGCGGATCCAGCCGATGCGCAGGCCGCCCCAGAAGGACTTGGACGCGGAGCCGAGGGTGACCACGGTGCCGCTGCGGTCGTGGCCGGCGACGGGTGCGGGGAGTTCCTCCGGCGGCACGTCGAGCGCGAGGTCGGCGCAGGTCTCGTCGACGACGAGGGTCGTCCCGGTGGCGCGGGCGAGGTCGATGAGGCGGCGGCGGGTCGCGGTGTCGGCGAGGTGGCCGGTGGGGTTCTGGAAGTCGGGGATGACGTACGCGAGGCGGGGGTTGGCGGCGCGCAGGGCATCGTGCCAGGCGGCGAGGTCCCAGCCGTCGTCGGCCATGGGCACCGGGACGGGGCGGCCGCCTTCGCCGCGCACCGACTCCAGGGCGTTGGCGTAGGTCGGTGATTCGACGGCGACGCGGTCCCCGGCGTGCAGGAGGGTGCGGAGCAGGAGCACCCAGGCGGACAGCGCGCCGCTGGTGACGATGATCTGGTCGGGCGTGGTCGGGGCGCCGCGGCGCGTGTAGCGGTCGGCGATGGTCTCGCGGAGGATGGGGAGTCCGGCCGGGTGGTAGCCGTGGGCGGCGGTGTACGCGGGGAGCGACTCGACGGCGTCGGCGACCGCGCGGTGCAGGGCGAGGCCGGGCCCCGGGAGGGCGGCGACGCCGAGGTCGATGATGCCGGTGACGGAGCTCGGCACGAGCGCGCGGGTGGGCGGGTCGGGCCGGTGGGTGGGCAGCGCGGTCCAGGAGCCGGAGCCGCGGCGCGAGACGAGGTAGCCGTCGGTGCGCAGGATGTCGTATGCGGCGGCGACCGTGGTGCGGGAGACGCTGAGCCGGTCGGCGAGGCCGCGTTCGGCGGGGAGGCGCGCGGTGAGCGGGACCCGGCCGTCGAGGACGAGCGCGCGGATGCGGTCGGCGAGCGCCTTGTAGGCGGGGGTGTGCGGGCCGCCGCCGGCCGGGCCCGCGGGGTGCTGCCAGGGGTGGAGAAGGTCGGCCAGGCGGGCGCTGCTGACGGTGAGGTGCGGGGTTGTCATCAGTCCACTCCTGGGCAATTGGCCATGGATCTGGGATCCAGTTGACGCCATTCTCGCACTAGTGGCTCTTTTTAGGGAGCCTGTTCTGCGGGAGGGCGGTCCAGTGGACTGGTATTGGGGGCGGCGGCTGGTGCAGCTGTACGCCGGTCTGGCGCTGTACGGCTTCAGCATGGCCCTCATGCTGCGCGCCGGCCTCGGCCTGGACCCGTGGGATGTGTTCCACCAGGGACTGCAGGAGCGTACGCCGCTCAGCTTCGGCCTGGTCACGGCGGTGGTCGGTGCCGCGGTCCTGCTGCTGTGGTGGCCACTGCGGCAGCGGCCCGGCCTGGGCACAATCTCCAATGTCGTGGTGATCGGCGTCTCGGTCGACGCGTCGCTGCGGGTTCTGCCGGAGGCCGAGGGGCTGGCCTGGCAGGTGGTGTTCATGCTCGCGTCGGTCGTGCTCAACGCGATCGCGGGCGGCGCGTACATCGGCGCGCGCCTCGGCCCGGGTCCGCGCGACGGCCTGATGACCGGCCTGGTGCGCCGTACGGGCCGATCGGTGCGCCTTGTGCGCACGTGCATCGAGGTCACGGTGCTGGCGGTCGGCGTCGTTCTCGGCGGCGCCGTGGGCGTCGGCACCGTCGTGTACGCCCTCGGCATCGGCCCGCTGGTCCAGATCTTCCTGCCGTTGTTCACGGTCCCGGAGCGGGATGCGCGGGACGCGCGGGATTCGGCGAAGGTGTCCGGCGCCGCCACTGACGCCGCCGCGGATTCCGGGGGTTCGTCCCCGGCCGACCGGCGAGGCGATCCCGAACCGGCCGCCTCGGCCTGAGGCCGGCCCGAGCCCGGGCTATTCGACTCCGGCGAGGCGCAGGAGCGCGGTGGTCCCGGCGGCGGCGATGACCACCACGGGGAACGGGGCCTTGCGGACGACCAGCAGCGCGGCGACGGCGACGCCGGCCGGGCGGGCCCAGCCGGCGAAGCCATGGCCCTGGGTGAACGCGGCGGCGGCGACGAGCGCGGTGAGGAGCACGGTCGCGGCGATGGCGAGGAGGCGCTGGACCTCGTCGGGGATGTGCACGCGTTCGTGCAGGAGGGGACCGGCGAGGCGGAACGCGAAGGTCCCGGCGGCGAGGGCGGCGATGGCGACCAGAGGCATCACGGGCGGGGCTCCCCGGAGGAGTTGGGGCGGGCGAGGGCACGGGGTCGGCGTACGGCGACAACGAGGCCGGTGAGCGCGAGCAGGACGGGGACGCCCGCCGGGAGGAACGGCGTGGCGGCGACCGCGACGGCGGCGCCGAGGAGTGCGGCGTTGCGCGTGGTGGGCTCGGCGGCGAGGGTGGGCCAGACGAGCGCGAGCAGGACGGCCGGGAAGGCGGCGTCCAGGCCGAGGGCGTCGGTGTCGCCGATCGCGCTGCCCGCGGCGGCGCCGGCCACGACGGAGATGTTCCAGGCGACGAACAGGCCGATCCCGCAGGCCCAGAACGCGGCGCGGCGGCGTTCGGGGTCGCGGTGGCGCAGGACGAAGGCGACGCTTTCGTCGGTGGTGAGGTGGGCCCCGATGGCACGGGTCCAGGCGCGGCGGCCGAGGGTGTCGGCGACGGTGAAGCCGAAGGGGAGCAGCCGCGCGTTCAGGACGAGCCCGGTGGCGACCGCGGCGGCCGCACTGCCGCCGGACAGGACGACGCCGATGGCGGCGAACTGCGCGCCGCCCGCGAAGACGACGACGGACATGAGGACGGGCACCCACCAGTCGAGCCCGCCGGACACGGCGATCGCGCCGAAGGACGCCCCCACGAGCGCGTCGGCGAGGCAGACCAGGGCGATGTCGCGGGCGGTGCCGCGATCGAGTGTTCGCCATATCGAACGCATGTCCCGTAGGATGAACACACGCACTGCTGTTCGTCAAGGCGAACGACAAGACTTCTGGAGCGAACGCATGGGGACCCCGGGGAAGGACGCCGCCATTCCGACCGACACCACCCCGCCGAAATCGACGCTGCCCGACGAGACCCCTTCGGCCGTCGATGCGGGGGGCCATGCCGATGCCGCCGGTGCCGATGCCGATGCCGGGGCCGGTGCCGCGGTTGCAGGCAAGGCCGCGCCCGCGGGCCGACGCGACGGCGGCGCCCTGCCGGGCGTCGACGTCGTCGCGCAGATCGCCGCGTCCGTACGCCGCGAACGCGAACGCGCCGGCCTGTCCCTCACCGAACTCGCCCGCCGCGCCGGTATCGCCAAGTCGACGCTCTCCCAGCTGGAGTCCGGCTCCGGCAACCCGAGCGTCGAGATCCTGTGGGCGCTCGGCGTCGCCCTCGGTGTGCCGTTCAGCCGCCTCGTCGACCCGCCCAAGGCCCAGGTACGCGTCATCCGCGCCGGTGAAGGCCAGATCACCTACTCCGAACGCGCCGACTACGCCGCGACGCTGCTCGCCTCCTGCCCGCCCCACGCCCGCCGCGACATCTTCCGCATCAACGCGCAGCCCGGCGAGCCGCGTACGTCCCAGCCCCACAACCCCGGCAGCGTCGAACACGTCGTCATCGGCACGGGACGCGCGCTCGTCGGCCCCGCCGACGACCCCGTCGAACTCGGCCCCGGCGACTACGTCACCTATCCCGGCGACGCCCCACACATCTTCCGTGCCCTCGAACCGGGCACCAGCGCGGTCATCGTCATGGAACACGTCTGACGCGGTCGCTCAGCCCGCGGGCGGCTGCGTCCAACGCCTGCGGCGCCAGTTGAACGGCGGGACGAACAGCCGCTGTTCGACCGTGCCGTCCCACTCCACGGGCACCCCGTGCCGGGCCAGGACGTCCCGGGCGATCCCGCCGACCGCCACGCTCCGGGCGTCCACCGCGGACGGGTCCTCGTCCCGCTCGGAGAAGGCCCCGAACCCCAGGTACAGCCCCTCCCCGTGCACCGCCCGCGCCAGATCCTGGCTGTGGTAGAAGACCGCGCCGAGGACCGGGGCCCACTCGGAGTCCCCGTACGCGTCGTCGTCCTCGCCGTCCTCGTCGTTCAGGTCGTCCGCCTCGTCCCGCTCGTCCTCCTCGTCCGCGTCGCGGAGTTCGCCGGCCAGCTCCGCCGCCGCCTCCTGCGCGTCCGACCAGCAGTCCGACTGCGTGTTGCCGGCGTTCTGGAGCGCGACGATCCGCTGCCGCGGGAGTTCGGCGAACGCCCGGTCGATCAGGTCGTTCGCCGTCGCGTCCCGCCACGTCGCCTCGAGGGCCCGCTCCTGCGCCAGCAACGCGCGGACGTAGACGTCCAGTTCGCCGACCAGCACCTCGGCCACGTCGTCGTCGACATCGATCGTCGTCATGACGAGGTCGTCGAGCTCGTCGAGGATCCACTCCTCCGGCCTGAACCCGCCGAGCACCTGGGCTACGAGGTGCCTCATGAGGTACGCGCGGTCGTCCGGGTCGAGTGCGGCTCCGGGCAGAGGCACCGCGCCGACGTCGGCACGAAGCCCGGACTGCGGGGACCGGTCGGGGTGTTCGTCAACGTGGTCATCCTCAGACATCCGACAAACCCTACGCACGCACCCGGCCTGCCACTTGGGTTCCGTCCGGAACCCGGAACCCGGAACCCGAAACCCGAAACCCGGTCCCGTACGCCGCGCCGCGCCACGCGCGGTTCACTCCGCCGCGTACACCGTCACCCCGCGCACCACCGTGCGCACGCACACCGGCAGCGGCTCCCCCGGCGTCAGGTCCGGCAGCCCGGGCGTACCCGAACTCGGGTCCGTCGACCACGCCGACAGCCGCGAGTCCGGCGCCTGCACCGTCAACTCGCCTGTCCGCCACACCGCGTACGTCGCCGGCGCCCCCGGCACCAGCACGCCCTCGTCGTCGCGCCCCAGCGCCCGGTGCCCGCCGCGCGTGTGCGCGTTGAACGCGGCACGCACCGAGATCCGCTCCCCCGGCGTGCGGTGGAACGCCGCCGCGCGCACCGTCCCCCACGGGTCCAGCGGCGTCACCGGCGAATCCGATCCGAACGCCAGCGGCACACCCGTGCGGTTCAGCGTCGCGAACGGGTTCATCCGCGCGGCCCGCTCCGCCCCCAGCCGCCGCGCGTACATCCCGTCCGCGCCGCCCCACGCCGCGTCGAACCCGGGCTGCACCGACGCCACCAGGCCCAGCTCCGCGAACGCCGCCACCGCGTCCTCGCCGATCAGCTCCGCGTGCTCGACCCGGTGCCGCAACGCCCGTACGGTGCCCGCGCCGTGCCGCTCCGCCGCGGCCCGAGCACCCGCCACCACGGCGTCCACCGCCGCGTCGCCGATCGCGTGGAACCCGGCCTGCACCCCCGCCTCCGTACACGCCGCCAGATGCGCCGCGATCCGCTCCGCGTCCAGGTGCGCCAGACCCACGACCCCCGGCCGGTCCGCGTACGCGGCATGCAGGCACGCCGTGTGCGACCCGATCGACCCGTCCGCGAACAGGTCCCCGCCCAGCCCGTGTACGCCGTGCCGCGCCAACACCTCGCGCGCCTCGGCGGCCGTCCCGACCGCCTCGCCCCAGTACGCCACCACCTCGGGACCGGCCTCCTCCGCGGCCAGCTTCAGCAGCAGCGCCAGATCGTCCGCGCCCGCGATCTCCGGCCCCGCGCACTCGACCAGGGTCCCGATGCCCAGCGCCGCCGCGTGGGCGCGCGCGGCCCGCTGCGCGTCGGTGCGCCGCGCCGGGGTGAGCGCCGCGTGCGCCGCCGCCCGTACCGCATGGTGCGCCGCGCCGGTCAGCGGCCCGGCGGGGTCGTAGCCGTCCATACCCGCGAGGCCGGACACCTGCGCCCGCAGCGCCGACGACGCCAGCGCCGAGTGCACGTCGATGCGCGACAGGTACGCCCGCCGCCCGCCGGCCGCCCGGTCCAGCGCCGCCGTGTCCGGGATGCCGCCGCGGAAGGACGGCTCGTCCCAGCCCTGGCCGAGCAGCACGTCTCCGTCGTCGAGGCCCGCGGCGTACGCCGCGATCCGGTCCAGGCCGTCGGTCCCGGCCGCTCCGGGGGGCGCGGAGGACTCGGCGACGCGCAGGTCGAGTCCGGTCAGCGCGAGCCCCGTCGCCGTGGCGTGCACGTGCGAGTCCACGAACGCCGGGGTCACCAGCGCCCCGTCGAGGTCCACGACCTCGTCGGCCGACGACACGTGCGCCTCGGCGGCGCCCTCCGCGCCGATCCACGCGACGGTGCCGTCCTCGACGACGAGGGCGGTGGCGAAGGGGTCGGCAGGGCTGTAGACGTTGCCGTTGCGCAGCAGGATCACGGTCATGGGCCCCAGTCTGCCGGGTCGCCGGAACGCGGCGTGCCGGTGGTCACCCGTGCGTGCGACGGCGCGTGCGAGGGCCGTTCGAGCACGCGTGCGAGAAGCAGCCGTACGCAGCCTTCCGCGCACCGAACGCACCCTGTCGCCACCCGCGGTCGTCCCGCCCGGCCGCACTCCGCGAGATCCGATCTCGCCGCCCGAGCCCGCACCGCCCCCCGGTCTCGCGCACGCGCGACCCCGACTCGCGCCTCAAGGTCGAGTGCCCGGCAACTCGGGCGCCCCAGCGAGGAGGAGTCCGACCATGAGCAGCCCAGCCGCCGCGGCATCCCCGAACGGCACCGATCCCGGCACCGGCACCGGCACCGAGTCCGGTGTCTCCGCCGGCACCGCTATCGACATCGACCTTGCCGACGACGACCCCCGCCGCCACCCGCCCGTCGCGGTGGACGACATCGCGGGGCTGTTCGCCTCCCGCGAGCGACCTCGGCGGCCGACCCCGCTCGCCGCGTCCACAGTGTTCGCGTGGCGGGCCCTGCTCAAGATGCGGCCGGCGACCACGCACCTGCTGGAGGTGACCGCGTTCCCGCTGATGATGACGCTGATGTTCACGTACCTCTTCGGCGGCGCGCTGGCCGGTTCCACGGACGAGTACCTCCAGTACGTCGTGCCGGGCGTCCTCGTGCAGAGCATCGCGATGACGACCATGGGCACCGGCCTCGCGCTCAACCGCGACATCGCCAACGGCGTCTTCGACCGCTTCCGCACGCTGCCGGTCTGGCGGCCGGCGGTGCTGGTCGGGATGCTGGTCGGCGACCTGATGCGGTATCTGCTGGCCGCCGCGATCATCGTCCTCACCGGCCTGGCGCTGGGCTTCCGCCCGGCCGGCGGCGTGCCCGGCGTGCTGGCGGCAATCGCTCTCGTGCTGGTGTTCGCGTTCGCCTTCTCGTGGGTGTGGACGACGCTCGGCCTCCTCATGCGCAGTGAGAAGGCCGTCGCAGGCGCCGCGATGATGGTGCTGTTCCCGGCGACGTTCCTCAGCAACATCTTCGTCGAGCCGGAGACGATGCCCGGCTGGCTCCAGGCCTTCGTCGACGTCAACCCGATCGCCCATCTCGTCAGCGCGGTCCGCGACCTGACGGCAGGCGACTTCGGCACGGCCGAGACCGGTTGGACGCTGCTGTTCTCGGCGGGCTTCGTCGCCGTCTTCGGCACCCTCAGCATGCGCCTCTACAACCGCGGCTGAGCCCGGGCCCGCGTACCGCCCCCCGGCACGACGCACGTACGCGGCCCGGCCTCACCGCCCCGTCCGAAAACCGCCAGTCATTTGGGGCCGCCCGGACGCATCATGGAGGGGTGCCCGAGACCTTCACCGCCCGCTACCAGGCCATCAGCAGCCGCGACGCCCGCTTCGACGGCAGCTTCTACACGGCCGTGTCCAGCACCGGCATCTACTGCCGCCCCAGCTGCCCGGCCCGCACTCCCAAGCCCGAGAACGTCTCCTTCTTCACCACCGCGGCCGCCGCCCAGGCCGCCGGGTTCCGCGCCTGCAAGCGCTGTCGGCCCGAGGCCAGCCCCGGTTCCCCCGACTGGGACATCCGCGCCGACCTCGTCGGCCGCGCGCTGCGCCTGATCGCGGACGGCGTCGTCGACGAGGGCGGCATCGGCACCCTGGCCCGCCGCCTCGCCGTGTCCGAGCGCCACCTGCACCGGCAGATGGTCGGCGAGGTCGGCACCGGCCCGCTCGCCCTCGCCCGGATGCGCCGCGCGCAGACCGCCCGCATGCTCATCGAGGCCACCGACCTGCCGATCACCCAGATCGCGTTCGCGGCCGGCTACTCCAGCGTGCGGCAGTTCAACGACTCGATGGCCGAGGCGTTCGGCTGCGCGCCCACCGAACTGCGGCGCCGCCACCGCCCCGCGGGGCCCGGCGCGGACGGCGAGGGCGACATAGTCCTCCGGCTCCAGCACCGCCGCCCCTTCTCGCACGACCCGCTCCTCGACTTCCTCGCCGACCGGGCGATCGGCGGCGTCGAAGCCGTCGTCACCAACGACACGGGGCGCGAGGGCGGGGGCGACGGCGGAGCGGGCGCCCGCTCGTACCGGCGCAGCCTCCGCCTGCCGCGCCGCACCGGCATCATGACGGTCACCCCGCACCCGGACGCCGGGTACGCGACGCTCCGCCTCCGTCTGGAGGACCTGCGCGACCTGACCGCCGCCGTGCAGCGCACCCGCCGGCTCTTCGACCTGGACGCCGACCCGCAGGGCGTCGACGACGTCCTCGGCGCCGACCCGCTGATCGGCCCGCTGGTCGCCAAGAACCCGGGCCTGCGCGTCCCCGGCCACGTCGACGGCTTCGAACTCGCGGTCCGTGCGGTGCTCGGGCAGCAGGTGACCGTCAAGGGCGCGCGTACGCTCGCCGAACGCCTCGTCCGCAAACTCGGCTGCCCGCTCGCGACCCCGGACGGCAGCCTCACCCACATGTTCCCCAGCGCCGAACAGGTCGCCGCCGACGACCTCTCCGGCATCGGCCTCACCGGCTCCCGCACGCGCGCGCTGCGCGCCCTCGCGTCGGCGGTCGCGGAGGGCGGCGTCGTCCTCGACCCGGGCGCCGACCGCACCGACACCGAGCGCGCGCTCCTCGCGCTGCCCGGCATCGGGCCGTGGACCGCCTCGTACATCGCGATGCGCGCGCTCGGCGACCCCGACGCGATCCCGCTGACCGACCTCGGCGTCCGCCACGCGCTGCGCGACCTCGGCGCCGACGACACCCCGGCGGCGGTCGCCGAGCGCGCCGAGGACTGGCGGCCGTGGCGCGCGTACGCCGCGATGCACCTGTGGACCCACCTCTCCGGCACCGAAGGCCCCACAGGCGGCTGACGGACCAGGGCCTGCGCGCCGCGAGTACCGAGGCCCGGCACGCCCGCCAAGTCCTCGACGGCGCAGGCGCGGTCGTAGTCGTCGTGAACGCCCTCGCGCCCCCAAGACCGGGAGTAACCTCCCCAGTCCGACAACGCGGAGACGGGCACGACGATCAGCGGGCCGCCCATCGAGTCCACCCACGGCAACGGGTCGCAGACCGCACCGGCACTTGTCGGGCGAGGAAGTATCGGGCGTACGCACACCGCAATTCTGCGCCCGTCCGGTGACACCACTTCCCGCAGGTCGGGGCTGAGGCCGCGTCAGCCGGCGGCGTGGGCCTGCTGGTTCAGGTACGTCTCGCGCGCCGCGAGCAGGGCGGGGAGGTTGGCGGCCGCCCAGTCGCGGCAGGCCTGGATCGGGCCGAGGAGGGTGCGGCCGAGGTCGGTGAGGGCGTACTCGACGCGCGGCGGCGACTCGTTGTACGCGGTGCGCGTCACCATCCCGTCGCGCTCCAGCGCCCGCAGCGTCTCGGTGAGCACCTTCGGCGTGATCCCGCGCAACGGCACCTTCAGCTCGGAGAACCGGCGCGGCCCGTCGGCGAGGCAGACGACGACCATGCCGGCCCACTTCTCACCGATGCGGATCGGCACC
Source organism: Streptomycetaceae bacterium NBC_01309 (assembly GCA_045039925.1). GTDB lineage: Bacteria > Actinomycetota > Actinomycetes > Streptomycetales > Streptomycetaceae > Yinghuangia. Next base: position 10,227,758 of record CP108400.1, on the reverse strand, counting down.
GCGCTCTGCGGGCACGCCGGGTCGAAGAAGTCGTCGGTCAGCGGCGTACGCGTGCCCGCCGCCGGGCCGGGCCGCGGGCTCGGCCGGGTGACCGGCTGCGGGCTCGGCGACGTGGGTTCTGCGGGGTTCGGCATGCGTCCGACGCTAGTCCGGTTTCGTTGAAGTAACCAGTATCCGATCCATACCGTTGCAGGCAGCGGCGGGGATCGGCCCTGTCGCGAAGACCGGGGCGGAGCTGTGTCATGAGCGGAATCCACGAGGTCGGTGCGGGGCGCGAGGTCAGGATCGCGGTGTTCGGTGCGGGCGGCCGAGCGGGGCGGGCCGTGCTCGCCGAGGCGGTGGCGCGCGGGTACGAGGTCACCGCGGTCGTCCGCGACCCCGCCCGTCACCCGGACCTGGCCGGGCGAGCGGGCGTGGCGGTGGTGGCCGGCGACGTCACCGACCCGGCCGACGTCGCCCGCGCCGCGGCCGGGCACGCGGCGGCGGTGAGCGCGGTCTACACCCCGGACACCGGTTCGCGCGCGTTCTACGGAGCGGCGTCCGCCGCGCTGGTCGAGGGCCTGGCGAAGGCGGGCGTCGCGCGGCTCGTCCACGTGGGGATCGCGACGACCGTCGAGACCGAGCCGGGCGTACGCATCATGGATGCGCCGGAATTCCCGGAGGAGTGGCGGGAGTTCGCCCGCGGGCACGCGGACGCGATCGACGCGTTCGCGGCGGCGGGCGAGGGCCTGGACTGGCTCGTGGTGTGCCCGCCGATGGTGCTGGACGAGGCGGAGCGGGCAGGCGCGTACCGGATCGACGGGGCGCAGCCGGTGGATGCGGCGCGGGTGGACGTCCAGGGGCACATCTCGTACGCGGACCTCGGCCTCGCCGTGGTCGACGAGATCGCCCGCCCGAGCCGTCACCGCGCAGTCGTCGCCGTCTCCGATTGATCGGCAGGAGGTCCCGGCGGATCGAGATCGGGGTCCGCATCCGGGTATTCGTGGGAGCGTTCGCACGTTGCGGGCGCTCCCTCAGCCCGCTCCGCCGAGGTCGACGCTGCCTTGGTCCACGTCGCACACGTACCAGGTGCCGCCCTCGCGGCGCAGGTCGACGACGTACGACGTCGGCGCGCCGTCGCGTCCGGTCACACTCACGTTGATGTGGGCGCTGTCGCCGCTCTCGACCGATCCGGTGAGTGCGAAGCCGAATCCGCCGCCCTCCTCGGCAAGGGCGTCGTGGGCGCTGTCGTTCCGTCGGCCCCCGCAGTCGCCGTAGTAGGCGGTCGGCGGCGCCCCCTCGGCGACCGTGCGCAAGTACTCGCGCGTGCGCTCGTGCACGGCGCTGTCGAAGATGTCGTCGTTGACGCACGACACGCAGGCCGCCACGCACGCCGCGCCCAGCAGTGCCGCCACCCGTCTGGCCGGCGGCCGCGACGCGGCCCGAAGTCCGGTGCGCCCAGCCGCCGTTCTCCCACCCCTGCTGCGCATCACGGACCCCCACCCGCTCGTACGACGTGCGGATCGTAGCGCGCTCCCGTACACCGTCGCGGTGAGCTGGCATGCTCCACCTGTCGGACCGCCGCGGCTCCATGGCAACGGCTCCATGGCAACGGCTCCGGCACACACCTGGCAGCACCTTGGGCACAACCCCACACCGGGGCGGCGGGAGGCGGAGCGTGGACGGGCTGAGAGTGGCGTCGTTGATCCTGGCGACGATGACGACGGGCATGATGGCGGGCGTCTTCGGGATCTACGCGAACGCGGTCATGCCGGGGCTGGCGAAGACCGACGACCGGACGTTCGTCGGGGCGTTCCAGGCGCTCGACCGCGCCATCGTCAACCCGCTGTTCATCGGCGGCGGGTTCGTGGGCGCGCTGCTGACCACCCTGCTGGCCGGGCTGCTGCACCTGGGCGAGGACGCGCTGCCGTGGATCGCGGCGGCGTTCGTGCTCTACCTGGTCACGGTGCTGATCACGGGCGCGGTGAACGTGCCGAGGAACGACGCGCTCAAGGCGGCGGGCGACCCGGACACGATCGACAACGCGGCGGCTCGGGCGGCGTTCGACGAGCGCCGCTGGCGTTCCGCGAACCTGGTGCGGGTGGTGCTGAACACGGCCGCGTTCGGGCTGCTCGCGTACGCGCTCGTGGTCACCGGCAGGTCGGGCGCCTGAGCGCCCCGCGGGTTCGGCACGGCCGGATCGGATCCACCGGACCGAGGGCCCAGCGCCGAGGGCCAAGTGCCGAGGGCCGAACCCGCAGGGCGGGACCGCCGGTCAGCCGCAGCGGACGTCCGCGCCCGGCAGCGTCCCGTCGAGGAGGTGGCGGTCGACGGCGCGGTCCACGCAGGCGTTCTCCCGGTAGATCGCGACGTGCCCGTCGCCGTTGTACGTCACCAGCCGCGACGCGGGCAGTTGCTCCCGCACCCGGGGCGCGGCGACGTGCGGCGTGGCGGGGTCGCGGGTGGTGCTGACCAGCAGCATGCCGGGCAGGCGCGTACCGTCGAGCGGCTTGGCGTGGTCCGGCCCGGGGGCGGCACAGTCGGCGGCCCAACTCCACACCACGGACGGGCCGAGCACCGGCGCGGTCGCGGCGACTTCGCGGCCCAGGCGGTCGGCCTCCTGGGCGGAGAGGAAGCGGCCGTCGGCGCAGTTGATCTCGAAGTAGCCGTCCAGCGAGGAGTCCGTGTACGCGCCGTCGCGGCCGCGGTCGGCGTACGAGTCGAAGGCGCCGATCATCGGTGCGGCGTCACCGCGGGCGAGGGCCGTGAGGATCGTGCGCAGCGCCGGCCACTGGCCGGGGTGGTAGAGGTAGCCGCAGACCACGGTCGAGGCCATGGCCTCGTCGAGGGTGCGCCCTCCGACGCGGGCGGGGGTGTCGCTCAGTTTGTCGAGCATGGCGCGCATCTTGCGGGCGGCGGCGTCGGCGTCGCCGGTGAACGGGCAGCCCGCTCGGCTGATGCAGTCCGTGGCGAAGGCCCGGAACGCGGCGTCGAATCCCTGTGCCTGCTCGCGCGCGAGGGCGGTGCGGTCGGAGGCGGGGTCGAGGAGCCCGTCCAGGACGAACCGGCCGACGCGGTCCGGGTAGCGGTCGGCGTAGCGGGCGCCAAGGTAGGTGCCGTACGAGGTGCCGACGTAGTTGAGGCGTTCCTCGCCGAGGACGCCGCGCAGGATGTCCATGTCGTCGGTGGCCTCGCGGGTACCGAGGTGCGGGAGCAGGTCGCCCATGCGCGTCGCGCAGCCCTGGCCGAACTCCTTGAGGACCACGGCGGCCGCGTCGACGGCGGCGGCGTCGCGCGGCGTGGGGTCGATGGACTGGAGGCGGTCCATGAGGGGGCCGTCCGCGCACACGACCGGGGTGCTGTCGCCGGTGCCGCGCGGGTCGAAGCCGACGATGTCGTAGCGGGCGGCGAGGGTGGGCTTCGAGGCGGCAAGGTTGACCACGGTGCCGCGTACGCCGCTGCCCGGGCCGCCCGGGTTGGTCGCGAGACTGCCGATGCGGCCGGCGGCGGGGCCGGACGCGGGCATGCGGTAGACGGCGACCTCGATGCTCTTGGCCGCGGGGTCGGCGTAGTCGAGGGGGACGCGCAGGCGGGCGCACTGCAATCCGCGGTCGTCGCCCCGGTAGGCCGGGTCGGCGGGGCAGGCCTTCCAGGCGGGCTTCTGGGCGTAGAAGTTCTTCAGCGCCGGGTCGGCGGCTCCGCGCGGGGCGGGCGGCGCGGGCGGGCTCGTGGTCGAGGGGGCCGGGGGCGCGGCGGGGTCCGGCTGCCCGCTTCCGGCGCCAGTGCCTGTGCCGGTGCCCGGAGTGGCGGAGGCCGGGGCCGCTGCGGACTTGGTGTCGGCGGCGTTGCCGGCGGAGGGGCCGTCGTCCGAGCTGCAGCCGGCGGCGACGAGGGCGGCGGCGATGAGCGGGACGGCTATGCGGGCGGTCGCGGGGACGCGGGGGGCTTTCACGCGGCCAAGGGGTATCACACGGTTGGCGACTCGGGGAGAGCCAGGTCGGGGCGGGGGTGTCGGGCGCGGCATAGAGGGTGTCGGGGCTGCGGAATAGCCGTGTCAGGCGACCCGTTATGTTGAGCGTTCAACTATCCGATGATGAATGTGGAGCAGGTGGAGGCGCGATGACCACGCAGACCCCGACCGCGCGCCGGGTGGCGGCCGTGACCGACCGCCGCATGGTCGGCCCGGACGCCCAGGTCGACAACAAGGCGCTCGTCCTCGAACCCGGCAAGCCGGCACGGCACGACCCGTTCCTGTTCCTGGCCGAGGACTGGTTCAGCACGGTCGGGTTCGACTGGCACCCGCACCGCGGCCAGGAGACCGTCACGCTGGTCCTCGAAGGCCGCGCCGAACACCGCGACAACCGCGGTGGACAGGGCGTACTCGGGCCGGGCGACGCGCAGTGGATGACCGCGGGGCGCGGGCTGTTCCACGCCGAAAAGGCGTACCGCGGCGAGCCCGTGCACCTGCTGCAGTTGTGGATCAACCTGCCCGCCGCAAACAAGATGGACGAGCCGCGCTACCAGGACCTGCGCGCCGACGCGATGCCGGTACGCCGCGAGGAGGGCGTCGAGGTACGCGTCTTCTCCGGCCGCTCCGGCGACGCGGTCGGCCCGGCGGTGAACGTCGTTCCGGTGACCATGGCCGACGCGGTCCTCGAACCGGGCGCCGGGTACGCGCAGGAAGTCCCCGCGGACCAGAACGGTTTCGCGTACGTCGTCGCCGGCTCCGGCCGCTTCGGCCCGGACCGCACCCCCGCCGAGGCGGGGCAGGTCGTGCACCTCGCACCCGGCGGGGCCGCGGCGCCGACGGGGTCCGACGGCGCCGGGAACGTAAACGTAAACGGCGGCGGGAACGGCCCGGCGTACGGCGTGCTCGACGTCGAAGCCGGCGACGAGGGACTGCGGTTCGTGCTGTGGACCGGCCGTCCGGTCCGCGAACCGGTCGCGCACTACGGGCCGTTCGTGATGAACACGCGCCGCGAACTGGAGCAGGCGGTCGCCGACATGCAGGCCGGGGAGTTCGGCGAGATCCCGGAGGAGTGATCGGGGCGACCGGGATCGGGTGATCCCGGGGCGGCCCTCTCGGCGGTGGTCGCTACCCGTGGGGCTCCCGGCGTTGTGGGGCGGTGCGTTGCGGCGCACCGCCCCACACGTGTGTCCGGGGAGGACCGGCCGGAGCACAAGCAGACCTCCGAGAAACAACCGCTTGAGCGTCTGCTCAAAATCGTCTACGTTCTTTGAGCAGTCGCTTAAACCTCATCGGGCGGCCGCCAAATCGCGCACGCACGCACACGGGGGACGGCACCGCCATGCCTGCACCGCTCTACATCGAGACCCGCATCCGCACCCACCCCGACAAGCTCTGGCAGCACACCCGCGCCCCCGGCCAACACCAGCGCTGGGACCTCCGCTTCACGGAGATCTCCGCCCTCACGCCCGAACCGGACGCAGGAGCGGACCCAGAGGCGGGCTCAGGAGCGGACCCGGGGGCGGACCCGGGAGCGGCCCCGGAGGCGGCCCCGGGAAGGGACCCGAAGACGAACCCGGGAGCGGCCCCGGCACCGCAATCTGAGCGGTTCCGCTACGCCACCCGCCCCTTCCCCGGCCTCACCATCGCCGGCACCGGCACCACCGTCGGAGAACGCCGCCGCCCCGACGGCACCGCGACCTCCGCCCTCCGCTTCGCCTCCACGCACCCCCTCTCCCCTATCCGCTCCGGCCGCGGCTACTGGCGCTACGTCCCCACGCCCGACGGAGTCCGCTTCCTCACCGGCTACGACTACGACCCGGGCCTCGGCGGCCGACCCCTCGACCGCCTCGTCCGACCGCTCATGGGCTGGGCCACCGCCTGGTCGTTCGACCGCCTCCGCCTGTGGCTGGAAACCGGAGCCACCCCCGAACGCACCCTGCGCCGCGCACTCGCCGAGACCGCGACGCGCGCCGCGGCCACCGCCGGGATCGCCTGCATGACGCGCTCACCCGCGTTCACCGCGCTGGCGGCCGCGGCCTGCGTCCTCATACCGCCCCTGCCCGGAACCCCGGCCGCGCGGCGCTGCCTGCGTACCCCGCCCGACCGCCGCGCCGCGACCGCCCCCGACACCCTCGACCGCCTGGAGACACCGTGACCACCGCCTTGACCGCTGCTGTGTGCTCACCTACGACTGCTGTGGTGCCCATGCCGGTAACCACTCCCCCGAACACCGCGGCCCACAGCACTCGTTCGGCCCGCCGCGCCCCGGCGTACTCGATGTTCCACCGCGCTCTCGGCCGCGACTTCGGCCGCCTGCACCCCGAACTGCGGCGCCGCTTCGGGGTCGGGCTCGACTCCGGGGAGGCCTGTGTCGGCACCGGGACCATGGACCGCATCTGGCGGGGCACGCCGCGCACGCGCCTTCTCCTCAAACCGTTCCTCGCCGTCGGCGACCGGCGGAACGTCCTGCTTGACGCGACCGGCACCGACGTGCCGTTCCGCATCGACAACCACCCCTACCTGGACGGGTACGGCCGCGAAACGGTCACGTTCGTCCGCACCTTCCAATTCCCCGACCGGCCCCGCCGCTTCGACGCGACCATGGTCTTCAGCGAACAGCGCAACTGCGTCGTCGACTACCTCGGCACCCACCAACACCTCGCCGTCGACCTGTGGTTCGCCGCGACCCGCGGCGGCGCGCTGGAGATCCGCTCCGGCGCGTTCCGCCTCTACGAAGGCCCGTTCGGCGTACGCCTCCCGCGCCCCGTCGTCGGGCAAGCCGTCGTCCGCGAGTCGTTCGACGACAGCACCGGCCGCTTCCGCATCCGGGTACGCGTCACCAACCCCGTCCTCGGACCCCTCTTCGGCTACGAAGGCAGCTTCGCCGCCCACTACCTCGGCCTCGACGCGTCGGGCGGCCTGGCGGCCCTGCCCGGCCCGGCGCCCGCTAGCGTTAGGCCCGTACGCGAGGAACGCCGCAGCTGACCGGCCCACCGCGGTCCCGGAACCACCTCGGCAACAGCGCACCTCGGGCACAGACCTCGGGGGCGCATCTCGGGAACGCGCCTCGGGAACGCACCTCACGCCGCCGCACAGCACGGAGACCCGGACCACCATGAGCGACACGCGGGCCGACGACCGAGCCGACGACCGAGCCGACTCCGGAAAGAAGCCCCGGGCCGGCAGCCGGGCCAACACCCGGGAGAAGCTGCTGCAGGGCGCCCTCGACACGCTGCGCACCCACGGCCTCGCCGGAACCTCCGCCCGCAGCATCGCCGCCACCGCGGGCGTCAACCAGGCGCTGATCTTCTACCACTTCGGCACCGTCGACGACCTCCTCGCCGCCGCCTGCACCCACGGCGCCGAACAGCAGGTCGCGCACTACCGCGCCCGCTTCGCCGAGGTCGCCACGCTGCGCGAGCTCCTGCACCTGAGCCGCAGCATCCACGAGGACGAGCACGCCGACATCGTCGTCATGGCCCACCTCCTCGCGGGCGCGCAGACCGACGCCACCCTCGCCCCGGCCACCGCGACCGGACTCGGGCTGTGGATCACCGAGATCGAGACGGTCCTCGCCCGCGTCCTCGCCGACACGCCGCTCGCCGACATCGTCGACGTGGGCGGCCTCGCCCGGGCCGTCGCCGCGGCGTTCATCGGCCTGGAACTGTACGGCGGCGTCGACCGCGACGGCACCGACCGGGCCCTGGACGCCCTCGACCAACTCGGCGCCCTCGTCGCGCTGCTGGAAGACCTGGGTCCGCTCACCCAGCGCGCCGTACGCAGCCGCCTCCGGCGCACCCGCGGCACGGGCCGGGGCGCCACGCCGTGACCGGTCCCGCGCCCGGCGTACCGTCGCCGGCACCCGCACCCGCACCCGGTGAACCGACGACAACCGAACGCGTACTCGACCTGTGGCGCCACCACCTCGGCAGCGTCCCCGACACCCTCTGGGCCCGCACCGACTGGCACACCGTCGTCCTCGCCGAGAACGACCTCGCCGAACTCCCGCCCGGCCTGGCCCGCATGACGGCGCTCCGTACCCTCGACCTCGGGCACAACGCGCTCACCCGCCTCCCGGACGACGTCGGCGACCTGCCCGCCCTCACCGACTTCCTCTACCTCCACGACAACCGCCTCAGCGCACTCCCCGACGCGCTCGGGCGCCTCACGCGCCTGCGCTACCTCAACGTCGGCGAGAACCCCCTCACCCGGCTCCCCGACACCGTCGGCCGCATGACCGCCCTCGTCGAACTCCGCGCCGAGAACTGCCGCCTCACCGCCCTCCCGACCACCCTCGGCGACCTCCGCAGCCTCCGGGAACTGCACCTGCGCGGCAACCGCCTCACCGGCCTCCCCGACTCCGCCGCGCACCTCGCCGACCTGCGGCACCTCGACCTGCGCGGCAACGCCCTCGCCGACGTCCCCGCAGCCCTCGCCGCACTCCCGCGCCTGCGGCACCTCGACCTCAGGGCCAACCGCATCACCCGCGTGCCCGACTGGGTGGCCGAACTCCCCGGCCTCGAAAAGCTCGACCTGCGCTGGAACGCCCCCTCTGCCGTCCCGCAACACCTCGCCGAGGCCCTGGAACGCCGCGGCTGCGCGGTCCTGCGCTGATCAGTGCCGTGCAGTGCAACGCGGGGCGGGGCGGGGCGGGGCGGGGCGGGGCGGGGCGGGGCGGGGCGGGGCGGGGCGGGGCGGGGCGGGGCGGGGAAGGGCAGCACGGCGCCGTAGGGTCGGAAGGTGGCCAAATCGCACGGGACCGGGCTGGACCTGCACCTCGACGTGACACGCGGGCCCGGCGTCGGGCGAGCCCTGGCCGAGGCGCTGCGTGACGCCGTACGCTCCGGCCGGCTCGCCGCCGGAACGCGGCTCCCCGGAACCCGCAGCCTGGCCGCCGACCTCGGGATCGCGCGCGGAACGGCAGTGGAGGCTTACAGCAGCCTCATCGCCGAGGGCTGGCTGACCGGGACCACCGGCGCCGGCACCTGGGTCGCCGAACTGCCGGTCGGCGCCCCGACCGACGGTTCGCCGAACGGCGCGCCAAGCAGCACCGCCGGCTTCACCATCACAGACCGTCCGCTCGACCGACGGCCAGCACCCGCACCCGGCCGCCCCGCGATCGACCTGCGCCCCGGCCGCCCCGACCTCAGCTCCTTCCCGCGCACCCTGTGGGCGTCCGCCGTACGCCGCGCACTCGCCTCCGCACCCGACAGCGCCTGGGACTACGGGGACCCGGCCGGCCAACCCCGGCTCCGAGCGGCGGTCGCCGCGTACACCGCCCGCACCCGAGGCGTACGCGTCGACGCCGACACCATCGTCATCACCGCCGGGTTCTCCCACGCCCTCGCCGTCCTCGGACGCGCTCTGCACGGCACCGGCGTCCGGCGCGTCGCCACCGAAGACCCGGGCCTCGCCCGGCACCGCGACCTGCTGCGCGCTGCCGGTCTGCACGTCGCACCGCTGCGCGTCGACGACGCGGGCGCCGACCCGGACGGCCTCGCCGACGGCGTGGGAGCCGCCCTGCTCACCCCCGCCCACCAGCACCCCTGCGGCGTGGTCCTGGCCCCGCGCCGCCGCGCCGCGTTCCTCGACCTCGCCCGCCGCCGCCACCTGTACCTCGTCGAGGACGACTACGACGGCGAGTTCCGCTACGACCGCCAGCCCGTCGGCGCCATGCAGGCACACGCGCCCGACCGTGTCGTGTACGCCGGAAGCGCCAGCAAGGCCCTGGCCCCGGGCATGCGCCTGGGCTGGCTGGCCGTACCGCCCGCGCTGCGCGAGCCGGTCCTGCGCGCGGTCGCCGAACTCGGCGCCGAACCGCCGGTGGTCGACCAGCTCGCGTTCGCCGACCTCCTCGAACGCGGCGACTACGACCGGCACATCCGGCAGGCGCGCCTGGCGTACCGGCGCCGCCGCACCGACCTCGCGGCCCGGCTCGCGCGCCCGCTGGGCGGAGTCCCCGCGGGACTGCACGCCGTCGTCCCCGTCGAATCCCCCGCAGCGGAACGGCAATTGACCGACACCGCACGGTACGCCGGGCTGACCCTGCACGGCCTGCACACCTCCGGATACTGGCACGAGCCGTCCGACGCCCACCCGGCCGCGCTCATCGTCGGGTACGCCACGCCGCCCCCACACGCCTGGCGCGCCGCACTCGACGCCCTCACCGAACTCCTCGCCTCCACCGACACGTAGCACCCACGCCGATGACCCCTGCCGCCCGACTACGGCACGGTGACCGCCACCCGCCGGATCTCCACCGCCAGCACGGTGACCCCCGGCGCCTCCCACCCGTCCACCGGCGGCGTCGACGCGCGGGCCTGCTCCTCCGTCGCGAACACGACGAACGACAGCCCGCGCCCGTCGACCGGCTCCAGCCAGTACCCGGTGATGAACCCGGGAGCCGAGCGGATCCGGGGCAGGATGTCGTTCATCAACACAGCCGCGGCCTCCGGAGCCTGACCGGCCTCAATCGCCAACGTCACCACCGCCGCGTACATAAGGCCGCCCTCCACTCCACGCTGCCGCCCGGCTCCGATCCGCAACGGCCCTGGCCCGCCCATCCCACGCACACCCACATCTCAACCCACCCGAAACAGCGCACCCCGTTTCGGCAACTGTCAGATGCCCGCTGACGGCCCTCTTTGATCTGGGTTGTACGCCGTTGCGACTGAGATGGCCCCAGGAGCGGGTGGGCTTACTCCCAATCCGGCGGAATCAGCGCGTAGTTGGGCACCAATGAGGCACTCTGCGCTTCCTCCAGGGTCCAGACCTTCCCGGTCCTGGGCCTGGAGGCATTACCCAGATGGATGCCGCGGAGGCAAGCAGCGCACCAAAGGGCTGCCCTGACGGCGGTAGATGGCTCCAAATGGGCCGTGAAGACGAGGTTGAGGTCGGCTCGCCCACAGCCCGGACACTGCTGCTTCCACAAAGTGGAGCCATCCCTCCACGCCGCCTCGTAGACATCGACCCATTGCCCGAAACTCACTGTGCACCCCCGGCTGCCAACGGACACGAACAAACTTGCCCTGCTTCCATACAGCGCATCGCGGCTACGGCTACCTCGCGACCTTGCCCCAGTCGATCAGCTTCTGCGTGAAGTCGACGACCGATGCCTGCCTGTCCGCGGGGGGAATCCTGTTGCTGAAGCTCGGCAGTTCCGTACGTCGCCACGGTGGCATGCCGGATGCGGGCCGGGGTGGGGTGATCAGCGCAACGGGATTGCCCTGCGGAGGATCACGGAGAACGGGGGTAGGGGCGGCTGGTTTCCGCGGTGTCCTTCTCACGGTCCAGCAGGGAGAAATGGTCGACCTGCGTCGCGCCGAACAGCGTCCAAGTCCACTGGACGGCGCCGGCGAGCAGCGCCTTCCCGATCTGTACGCGCGGCCCGGCATCGGCGGGTTCGAGGCCGCCGACGGGTCGGTCGGCCCCGGCGCTCAGGACCTTGTACGGCTCCAGGTCCGTGGTGATGTACACGGCAAGGTCCCCGTGGTCCATGACCCTTGCGGCCACCCGCGTGACGTGGCTGCCCTCGGGCAGGGCACGCAGTTTGGCCAGGAGGTCAGCGGCGAGCCGGTCGGCCTCCTGCTGGGCTTCGTCGTAGTCCGGCAGTTGGATGCCCCCGATGGGCCCGTACCTGTCGTCCTGAACCCCGACCTGCCCCCGGACCATGCCGTCGGGACGGTGGTCGAGGAGCCATTCCTCGGCCTCGACGGCGATCTTCATCCCTTGCTTCTTTACGGCGTCCGCCGACGCATCGGTCGGGCTCTCGGCCCGGAAGTCGGTGTCGATCGTGATCCGCAGTTCCGACTTCGCACCGTCCCGCGGGAAGATGGCGACACCGGTCACGTACGCGCCCTGTGACGTGCCCTTGAGGTGATTCAGAAGCTGGTCACTTTGTGCGCGATACGGGTCGGCGTCCGGGCTACTACTCGTCCCACCGTCGCGGTCACCGTCGCCGTCGCCGCTGCACGCGACAGCCCCAATACCGAGCAGCACCACCGCAGCCATCGCGCCGATCCACCGCCGCGCCGAACCGCCGCCCACGAGCCCTCCAGGCATTCCCGGCTCACCCCCTGGCGGCCAATCGGGATCATGCCTCAGGGCGCCCGGACACATCACGCCGATTGGCCAGATAACGCATTCATCGACACCGTTCACATGCGGAACTACCGCTGGGCGGTCAGATGCCGGGCCACGGCCCCTGGATGCGCGCAGCCGCAGCATTCCTCGGGAAGGTGCCTGCCAAGCCGGAACACAGCGCATCGAACACCCGGCCGGCCGCGACTACGCCTTGAGAGTTGTCGCGTGGTCGCACGAGGCTGAGGGTCACGCTGTGTCCGGGTCGGCGCCGACGGCGCCGGCCGAGCGGAGGGAACGCCCGAGGTCTCCCGTGAGGATGCGGGGGTGTCGACGCCACCACCACAGGTCGGGGCCGGGGAGCCTGTGGAACCTGTCGAGTGCCTGGCCGTCGTCGTCGACGGTCGCGGCCTTGTACCGGACATCCAGAGCCTTGATCTGCGGGGTCCATAGCTGGACGACGTGTTCGTCCAGCAGGAGCCATGCCTCGTGCAGCCAGTTTCGGCAGTAGAGGTCGTTGGTGTACTCGTTGATGTCGCCGCCGTAGCCGCGCTCGATGGCGTCAACCAGGGCGGCCCACGCGTCCACCCGCTCAGCGACGGTGAACGCCGCCCGCCAGCCGCGCCGGTGCAGCAGCCCGCCTACCTCGGTCTCCGTAGCCACACGCGTGAGGCTCTCACGCCGAATCCGCCCGGACGACCGCGATGTGGCTCACCGGAGGCCGGCGGCCCCGCAGCGTGATCAAGATGAGACGATCTCGCCGTGGCTGGTGTGATCACGGCGTCGGAGCCGTCCTGGACAGCTCCGTTCGCCGGCCTGGCGGCAGCAGTTCGGCAAGCTCGCACCGGTTCTGCGGTACCGGGTCATTGCGGACAACCCTTGGCCTGCCTGATCGTTGCCGAGCCCCCGGCGAGCTGCGGTCGCCGCTCCTTGCCCCAACCCTGCCGCTATTCCCATCAGTTGCGTCGTTCCGTCGGCAGGGAAGTTCCGTACAGACGTCCGGCATGGACGCAAGGAGATGTCGTGGGAGAGAACGAGGAGTCCGTCCTCGGCCGGTTCAGCGCCCGGTTGGCAAGCGACGACATCGACGTCGTCCGTGGGGCGTTGGACGACTACCTGCAAGCGCAGGCGGACACCAGGTGGGGCGCGGAGAATCCCTATCTGCCCCTCGTTGCCGAACTGCGTTTCGCCGCCCGGGATGTTCTCAGCCTGCCTGCATCCGGCTACAGCCACGAGCGGGCACTGACGGTGTTGTGGCATCTTGCCAACGAGGAAGACGCGGACCGGATCGCCGACATCCTGGACAACGCCCCGGCCCCGGAGGTCCGGGAGATGGCCCTCCTCGCCGCCGGCACCGCTCTCTCGGCCGGCGAGGAACCCGATCGGCGGCTGCTCGACCTCATCATCGCCAGGGCCTTGGACGACAGCCTCGATGCGGACGACCGAATAGAGGCCTTGCGCGGTCTGGTCGACCTCGACTCACCGGAGGTCGAGGACGTCTTCGTCCGGGTCACGGAATCGCCCGACCTCGAACTCCAGGTGTTCGCAGCCGGCCACCTCGCGATGCCCCTGCCTCTCCGCAAGCACCGCGTCCGGCTCGATCGGATCGCGAACTCGTGGCCGGAGGACGCCGGTTGGGACGCGGAGCAAGTACGCATAGCGCTTGCGGGATTCCACAGCACCCACTGGACGGGCACCGAACCAGACCAGCCAATGCTGCGGCAGGCCCATGCCGAACTGATGTTCCCGACCGATGACGACGGCTGCCTGGAAGCGTTCACCGCGCTCCTCCGCAGCCAGGACCCGGTTGCCGTCGGCATCGCGCTCGACCACTACAAGTCCGCGGAGGGTTTGCGCTGGGTCCTGGAGGATGAGGAACGCGCTGACGCGTACTTGCCCGAAGTCCTGGCCCGCGCCCGCGAAGTGCTCCGATTGCCGATGTCTCCCGCCGAGGTGAGCGCACTCGACATGATCGGCGCACTGTACGCAGAGCCCGGCGACGCCAGCGTCCTGGTGGACGTTCTCGCGCGCACCGACTCGGACGCGGTGCGCGAGAAGGCGCTTTGGCTGGCCGGCGGCGTACTGAAGACGGCCGACGTGGCGGATCCGGCTCTCGTCGCCGTGCTGCGCGCCATGATCTTCGAGCCCTCCGCCGGGACGAAAGAGACGGCGATTCGCGTCCTGGCGGAGAACCTCGGCGCGGAGGCCGACGACATTCTCCTGGCGGCCCTCCGCGAAGGCGGGCCGAAGGTGCAGGCCCACGCGGCCTACTACTTGGTCGAAACAGGTGGATTGGCACGGCACCGGCCCGTCCTCGAGGAGGTCGCCGAGCGTTGGGGCGACCGGGCACCGTACCGCCCGTGGGGCAAGGACCCTCTCGAACTGATCTTCGGTACGCCGCACAGCGTCCACTGGGAAGGGCACCGGCTCACGGACCCGGACCTCGACCGCGCCCACAGAAGGCTCAAAGCCCCCACGGTGGACGCGTCGTACCACGCGGCGCTTCGCACACTGCTCGACAGCGGCGACCAGGCGGCCGTGGGCATCGCACTCGATCACTGGTGGAGCCCTGACGGCGCCGTACGCCGTGGAGGCGAGGATGCGCGTGAACCCGAGAAGGTACTCGTACTTCAACGCATCAGGGAAGCACTGCAACAGCCACCCGCACCGCCCGAACTCAGCCGTGGCCACGGCCCCGATGCCAAGCACCTGTGCGCCCTGTCTGCACTGTACGTCGTAGCGGAGCGGGACCCGTCCCTCCTCGCCCAAGTCGTGGAACTGGCCGACATCGTGGTGACCACCCCGAGTTGGCTCGTACGCGACCGTGCCCTCGACGCGGTGGAGGAGGTGTTCAAGGCAGCCGACGAGGCCGACCCCCGGCTCGTCGAGGCGCTCGGGACAATCGCCTGCGACGAAACCCTCCCGGAAATCGACCGCGTCAAGGCCCTGGACCTGCTGGGTGGGTCTCCCGGAACCAACGCCGTGCCCACACTTGTGCAGGCAACACGCTGCCACGACACAGACGTTCAAGCGGCGGCAGCATTGGCGTTGATGCAGGTTGGCAGCATCGAGCCCCATCGCGCGCTGATTGCGAACCTCAACGCGAACTGGCCAGCGGAAAACGCCCCTTGGCGGGTCACCCAGGTACGGGACGCACTCAACGCCGCCGAGAGCACCGACTGATCAACGCTGCCACCTACCCCAGCCACACCCGCCGCCCGATCGCCACACACCTTCGCCCACGTCCCAACCCCCAGCGACCGACTCATCGTCGGCAGCGCCACGAAATGCGCGCCCCCGCCCGCCAGCGGAGCCGAAGGAGCCGACGAAGCCCATCGAACAGACGATCTACTCTGACCGCATGGGTCTGTACTTCGATCCTCAAACAGCGATGAGCAACGAGGATCGCCAGTGGCTCCGGACCCAGTGGGAGGACCGGCTGTGGTTGAACGTGCCGGGACCCTTCTACTGCCGCCCCCGACCACGTGCTGTACGGCGGGCAGTACTTCACCGAGTACGTCTTCCGTCAGCCCAGGTCACCGACCCAGACCGCGCGCCTGGTCGAATTCGCGGAATGCGAAGCGTTCGGTGGGTACGCCTGCGACGCGCGGTGAGTAATTGTCGAATCCTATGTATCGGTCAGTGCGGTCGGCGGTCTTCCCAGGCCGGCCGCTGGAGCTGGGCGTTGTACACGATGATGTCGGCGTGGTCGGTTGGGTGAGCTGTGGCGGAGTAGAGCTGCTGGGCGGGGATGTAGCGGTGGCGCCAGGACCGTTCGATTTCGGTGGTGTCGGCGGTGGTTCCGGCCGGCGCTGTGCCTCGGCTCCGGGCGCGGTCTACCGTCTGCTCGAAGATCCGGTGGTGTTGTCGGGCGGGACGGGGATGCCGCCGGTCCTTGATGCCTTCGACCGAGCGCTCATCGGCAAGCGGCGCGGGGGCCGCAACCGGCTCGGATTCGCCTTGCAGATGTGCACCGTGCCCGTGTGGTATGTCGGGTTGTTCTTGGAGGACCCGCTCGCGGTGCCGTGGCCCGTGGTCGAACATCTGGCCGCGTCGTTGGGCCATGATGGGGATCATGGCGAATCACATGGTGAACCACGACTTGTCCGAAGAACTCCGCGCTGCCGAGCGGCGGCTGCAGTCTGCCCAGCTGGCTTCCGATGTCGATGAACTGGCCGAGCTGATCGACGATGCCATGTGGTTCAGCGGTCCAGACGGGAAGATCTACTCCAAGCAGGATGATCTGGATGCGCATAAGTCGGGGATCCAGGTGCTGCACCGCGTGCAAGAGGAAGAGTTGCGCGTCCTGGCTACCCCGTCCGCCGGTGTCACCTGGTTCCTCGGCGTGCTGGAGGGGGAGGTCGGCGGCCAGCCATTCGCTGCCCGCATGCGCTACACCCGGACGTGGATTCGTGATGAGCAAACAGGTTGGAAGGTCATCGCGGCGCACGCCACACTGCTCACGAACATCGCTGACGACAATCCGGGTTCAAGCGACGACTGACTCGAACCCCCACCCGACGCATCGACCGCCAACTTGAACGGGTCCAACCGTCTCCGGCGCGGCGGCATCCCTTTGCGCGGCTCCGGCGACGCTGACTCCAAAGCCTTCGTCACCGTGGCGTACCCGACGTCGTACCAGCGCATCACGGCACGCTTCGTCACGCCCGCGCGGTAGTCAGGTAGTCACGCCGGATCGCCGCCGCGCACAGAACGACCTTTACGTCCCGAGGCACCGCGCCCCCTTGCCGCACCGAGCACTTGGCGTACTCGCAACGCGAGGGGGCCGACGGTCCCGGAACGCGTGAACATCACCCCTGGCGAATCCCGGCGCGTTCTGGAACTGCCTACGCGCTGCGCATGAGCGAAACGTGCACGAGTTTGGAGAAGACCGTGCGAGCGATCGACGGCGTGTTGAACCCCGTCGAGGGGGTTGTCAGGCGGCGCTCCTCGTACTCCAGCCGTAGATCGTGATCTCGGTGGTGAGGGGCGCCGAGGCGGCAGGTGGCCAGCGTTGATCATCTTGCCCGAGATCGCCCACGCCGTCGCGGGCGTCGGCTCCTTCTCCGTCTACCCGGGTTCACCGAGACGGACGGCGTCCCGTATCTCGCTGAGCTTCGCGGTCGTTGCCGGGGTACGCTCGTGCGCTTGTTCGGCGAGTCGGAGGGCGTCGTCAATCTCGCTGAGCTTCACGGAGGACAGGACGGCCTCCCGCTCTATCAGGTCGTCCCGGGACACAGTGGTCAGCCACGTGCACGGGGTGAAGCCTGGACTTGGGAACGCGAGCCGCAGCACGCCTTCGAACGGCAGTCCTTCAGCGGCGCCGACCGTCACTTCGATGGCCAGACCGCTGATGTCGACGCCCGCCGGAGCTACGACCTGCATCACCCGGATCCCGGACGTGTCCTCTCCCGACAGCAGTACGACCAACCTTCGCTCGTCGAACTGAACCCACCAGACTTCGCCACGTTGCACAAGTCCTCCAAATTCAGGACGGCAGGCAGACGCTGCGCGACCCTGACGCGCTGTGGAGACGGGCACGGCCACCGTTGATCATCGGCGTGTGAAGACAAACGATCATGCGGTGGCCGCAGGTCACAGGGTAGACCCTGACCGCTGACAGGAGGCGTTCGAGGGCCTGATGGCCCGGTCTCGGGCCGATTCGCACAGGTCGAACCCCGACGTCGGGTCGGGCGGTTGGTGCTCGGGCTGCTGTCCGGCCTGCCCCTCAAGAACTGCTGGACCATCGCAGAGTGGGCTGAAGAGAGCCCCCCGGGCGGCACGCAGCATCTGCTCGGGCGGGCCAACTGGGACGCCGACCAGGTCCGCGACGACGTGCGGGCCTACGTGGTGGAGCATCTGCGGGACGACCAGGCGGTTCTGGTGGTCGACGAGACCAGCTACGTGAAGAAGGGCACCGACACCGTCGGTGTCCAGCCGCGTGGTCACCCGATTCCTGGACGCCGGCCACCGGGTCGCCTGGGTCGCGGGAGACGAGGTCTACGGCTGCAACCCGAGGCTGCGCGCCGCGCTGGACAAGCGTGGCACCGGCTACGTCCTCGCGGTGGCCTGCTCGCACGAAGTCACCACGGGCGCTGGGACGTTCCGCGCCGACATGCTGGCCAGGAAGGTACCCAAGAGGGCCTGGCAGAAGCTATCCGCAGGGGCCGGAGCCAAGGGCCACCGCTTCTACGACTGGGCCGTCATCGACCTCGCCCCCGCCCGGGAGCCGACAGCTCCAACGCGCCTTTGACCCTGTCCACCGGCTTCGCTGGTCCGACTGGCGACGCCGCCACCAGGCTCGATCCCAGACCAGCCACCATCGGCGGCGAGCCACTCGAACGTGAAGATCACGATCAACGGCTGGAGTACTAGGCTTCGTTCGTCGTGATCGCGGGGCGGCGATCAGCGGATCGACGTACAAAGAGCGACCGAACGCAGGAGGGTCTGCGTCGTGGTCGGCGAGGGGACCCTGCGATGTTCGAGCATCCGCCTATGGACGACGTGCTTTGGGACTCGTGGCCGGAACCGTGGGTGGGCACCCAGTACGACGTGCGCACCGTCATGGCGGCAATGTCGCAGAAGACCAAGGACGAGTTCCGGTACGGCGCGATCCCGTGGGAGCGGATCCCGCACTACGGCGACCCCGGCGACGACATCCCTGTCCTGTTGGCGAGGCTCGCCTCCGATGATGCGGAAGCCGCCCGCCAAGCGCTGTCCCGCCTGTCGCGCGCCCTCCGCCTGGAGGGAAGGTCGGCCGACGTCGCCGCGTGGGCAGTCCCGTTCCTGCTCCGGATCACCGCGATTGGCAAGCACCGTGGGCTCCGGGCGGAAGTCCTGCGCCTGACCGCCGAGATCGGGCGGACCCTGTCCCTCGGTGGCGGATCACGAGCGGAGCTACTCGCAGTCGCCGAGGGCCCTATGGTGATCAGCGGGTCGACGATGTGCCCGGTGGACTGGACGATCCAGGCTGCCCGAGAGGCCGTCACGGTCGACTGCGAACTGCTGCTCCCGCTTCTGGCCGACCTGGACGCCGCCGTCCGGGCCGCGGCCGCGTTTACCTTGGCCGTGGCCAGCGGCGAGGCGGCCCGCATCGCCGCAGCCCTGCACCGCCGATGGGCGGTGGAGGACGACCCATCCGTCCAGATCAGCCTGATCCTCGCGATCGCCCAACTCGCGCGTGAACACCCTGACGACAACACCGCCGCCGACTGGGTGCGGGACCTGTGGTCGGACCTCGGACAACCACCGCACGTCCGCGTCGGCGCTGGTCTCGCCTGGCTGTGCTTGGTCGAAGGGCCGGTCCCCGACGGCCTGCGCACACTCCTTGCCGACCCGGAGACCGAGCAGCTCGGCGACCTGTTCCAGAAGTCGCCCTGGTTCCCACCGGTGGACTACAAGTGCGGACTTCTCCGCTGTGTCCACGAGATGCTCATACCGGACGTCCGGTAGGTCGACTGGGCCGCGCTCGGCCGGCAGCAGCTCGGCGAGGTAGCCCAGGTGGGTCAGTTGGTCCTTGGCGCTGCGCTCTGGCGCGTCGCGGAACTTCGCCCGAACGGTGGGCAGGCGCCGGGCTTTGCACGCTTGGTCGATGGCCGTGTCGGGCGGCCTGCTCGGTCATGCCGCGCTGGCGGGGCAGGGTCATCAGGTCTCTCCCTCGCGGCTGGCGCCGCTGAACCAGCGGCGCGCGGCAGTTGGTCGTACGGCGCCACCGACGGCAGCGGCCGGGTGTCTGGCGGCAAGTACGTCAGCCACCGCTGGGCCAGGAAGGTCACGTTCGTCGCGAGCGCGCGGCGTCAGCCGCGGTTCACTGCGCGCCGCGGGCCGAACGTACGTGGAGCCCGGCCCCCGTCGGCCGCGTCCTCGGGTTGGCCGAGCTGGAGCAAGTCAGGTGCGCACCGCCACTATCGGCTGTCAGATCAGTCGGGTAGGTTGCGCGCGTGTCGGATCAAGAGAACAGCGGGGGCGGGTCCGAGGGACCCGGAAGACCGGGCCGGGGCCCGGAGGTGACGGCGGGTCAGAAGCCTTCCGAGGGCGACCCTTTCGAGGACCTGGTCCTCGACGAGGAGTTCGTCCGCGGGGCCGGTCAGCGCGAACCTTCGGCGCGGGCCAGGATGCTCGCCGAACGCTGGCGCGAGGAACCGCCGCAGGCGGTCGGCTTCCGCGAGGCGGCGGACACCCCGCAGCCGACGCGGGCGCCCAGGCGTCGATTCCGCCGACAACCCACCGACCCATGGGGCCGTCCGGTGCGCCGGGACCGGTCCAACTTGAAGATCGCGGTGTGGTTCGTCCTGTTCGCGGTACTGCTCTTGGTGGCGTCCCAACCTGACACGTTCCGCGACCTGCTCGGCGGCAACAACCGGGGCGACGACACCTCGACCAACTCCGCGCCCATGACCGTGCAGCCGCCGGTGTCCGGGATAGCCTCGGCGGCGGCCCCGCTGCCGACCACCCTCCAACCCGTCGATCCCGACCAGCCGACCCGGGAAAACCCCTTCGCCGGATCGCCCGCCCTCAACTACGCCGACGGCGCGGCGGGGATCGTTTTGCCCGAGGTCAAGCCGGCGAAGGGCTACACGGCGACACAGGTGCAGTCGGCCCTCCAGGTGACCAGGGACCTGCTCATCGCCGCGAACCTGGACCCGGCCGCGCTGCGCGGCGAGACGCCGGCCGCCTTCCGGGCCCTGGTGGATCCGCAGCAGGACGATCTGCTGGACGAACTGGAAGCCGCGTACGCCCGGTCCACGGTGGACAACGACCCGCTTGTCACCATCACGCGCTTCAATCCCCAGGAGACGGAACTGGTCGGCAGCGTCATCAAGGTCTCCGGGATCATGGCCTACGCGCTCGACGACGAGGGGATGCTCACCGTCACCGCCGACTACTCGTTCGTCTACCCGGTGGCCAAGGCTGGCCAAGCGGACAGTGAGGTCACCCGGACGTTGGTGCGGCGCACGCTCGAGACGAAGGTCTACAAGGGCCCGAACTACAAGCCCTCCACCAAGGGCAGGGTCTGGATGTCATGGCGGAACGCCGACTTCGCCAACACGTCCTGTGACATCAACGACGGATTTCTGCACCCGCAATACGCCTCCGACCCGGGAGAGAAGACCAAGCCCTCCGGGGCACCGATCGACCCGTACGACCGCAGCAAGCCGCTGGAGACGGCCAGTCCCTCGCCGGGCGCGACGACGGTACCCGAGGACAGCTGTGGGCTGCTTGCCCGGATCTGACCGCCGACCTGTCTGACCATACGGGCGGCATCGACCTGACAGCCCGTCAAGGACGCCGCCACGCAGCGGGTTTCCCTGGGCGCATCAGCTCCCACGTCCCGCGGCAGTTGGTCGAGCGGTCGTTGGAGGGGGGTGTGGTGAGCGCGGTCGCCGGGTGACCGTCACCGACGGTCGGTGTGACTGCAGGGTCCTGAGCGCCTGATTGGTCGTCGGTGCGGCCGGCTTGTCTGCGTCGTCGGGGCAGGGGCCGCTGCCTGACCGGGACTTGGGACTCGTACGGCTACACCTGGTTGGCGGGGGCAGCCAGCCAGTCCTGGAGTTCGCGGTGGCGGAACTGGTAGGCGTTCCCGGCGATGCGCAGGAGTCCGGCCTGTTCCGCCCAGGCGAGGAAGCGGCGCAGGGACCAGGGCAGCACGACGCGGCCCCGGCGGGTGCACACCACCAACGCGACATACCGCATCGCGACCCCCGCCAATCCGAGCCCGCCTCCAAGCCCGCCGACGAGACCGACTGCGAGCCCGTACGAGAGCCCGGCCGCGAGCGCGATCGCGAGCCCGAGTGCGAGCCCGCCGACGAGACCGACCGCGAGCCCGTACACGAAGTCCTCACGGTTCACGTCCCCCGATCCTGCTGTCGCGCGCGCTCCACCATTGAGCCCGACCGTGACTCCGACCACGAGCCCGACCGCAAGCGCGACCACGAGCCCGTAGGTGAGCCCGACCGCGAGCCCGACTGTGAGCCCGACCGCGAGCGCGACCGCGAGCCCGTACGCGAGCCCGACCGCGAGGCGACGGCGTCCGGACGTAGTGCGCAGGCGGCTCCAGTCGCCCCGGGCAGGCTCAAGCCACCCCCGCCACGACCACGCCACCCCCATGGTCGCCACCGTCGCGCCGCGGATCACGTCGACCGCGCTGTCGCGGTTCCCGGTGGCGACGGCGGCCAGGACGCCCACCGCGCCTGTCAGGCAGGCTGCTGCGATGAGGAGCAGGGTGTGGGTGGCGCGGGCGCGGTAGGGGCCGGCGATGGGCCACAGTTCGTGCGGGACGAGGTCGGTGCCGGAGAGGGTGCGTCCATCGATGGTGCGTCCGGTAGCGGCGTTGACATTCAGGTAGGCGGCCAGGGTGCCGAGGCAAGCACGCACCTGTGCCGGGTCGGGGCGGCCGGAGGGTGGGTGGGCTCGGACGGTGGTGGTGAGCAGGAGCCGGATAAGGTGGTCACGGACTGCGTCTTCGCTGGTCAGTGCGGGGTTGAGCAGGTCGCGCGGGGTGTTGAGGTGGGCCCCGGTGGTGGGGTCGCGTTGCTCGTGGGCGGTGACGGCGACGGTCAGCCGCCAGGGGGTGGACAGTCCGCGGGCCAGGGCTGACGAGGGGTCGGCGGACAGGTGGTCCAGGACCGTCCTCCAGCGCTCGGGGTCGGAGGCGCGGCGTGTCACGAACTCGCGGGCCTGGAGGAGGGAGACGGCGGTGATCTCCACGCGGGCCCCGTCGCGTGCCCACACGTGCAGGGCTTGCAGGTCGAGGTACGCGGCGCTGCGCGAGGTCAGCACCAACGGCGCGCGATCGCGGCCGCGTTGGTAGGCGTTGAGGGTGTCGAGGGCGTGTCGGGCGCGGGTGCGGTAAAGGGGGGTGCCGGTGTCGGCGGCGTCCATCTCGTCCAGGCCGTCGAGTACGGGCAGGACCATGCCGGCGTCGACCAGGGACCGTGCTGCGGTGTGGCGCAGTCGGTAGGTCTCGACCAGGACCCGAACCAGCCAGGCACCGACCTGGTCCGGGTCGGGGGCCGACGGGGTGGCCGGGTCTTCCCCAGTGTTCGTGGTGAGTTCGGCCCAGGATGCGAGGGACAGCCGTACAGGCACCGGATCGCCGAGGTCGCGTTTGTCGAGCAGGGCGAGGATCAGCTCGATGGCCAGGACCGTCTTGCCCGAGCCGGGTGCGCCGGTGATCACCAGTCGGCCGGGTTGCAACTGCCGGTAGTAGTCGGCGACATCGCGCAGCGTGCCCTCGGGGCGGGCGCCTGCGGCGTCGTGCGCGGGTACGGGTGCCGGCCGGAAGGCGAACCGTACGTCGATCGCGGCGGCGTCCCCGCCCAATAACCTCCGACGGGCCCGGGTTTCCGCGGCGAGCACCTGACCGGCAAGCCGCACCGCCGTCGCCGTCGGGTCGGTGTCGCCGTGGCGCAGCGTGAGCCAGGCCAGCCACGCCGCGACCGTCCCGGCCACCAGGCCCGCACCGCCGACGAGCATGCCGACCGGGTCGACGTCCCCCTTCTTCGCCTCCGGCACCAGCACAACGACACCGACGCCCAGCGCGGCCACCGCGACGGCGGCCAGAACAACGCCCGCTCCGCGCCCCCCACGGCTTGTCATGGCTCCATCATCGGACGCCCGCGATGTCGAAGGTTGCGGAACAGCGCAGTTCACGGAGCGAGACAACGGCGCGCCGGACACAATCGGGGCCACCCGCGGGCGGTGTCTTCAAAGCAATCCTCAGGGCGCCCCTCCGTAGCAAGCGGTGATCGCGGCGGCGCGGTCACGCAGGGAGTCGCGCAGCCACTGCGGGGCCAGGGCCTCCGCGCTCGTGGCGAGTTGCCACAGCGCCCATTCCGCGTGCCTCGAATCCTGGAACGTCACTTCCATCCGCAGTCGGCCGTCCGCGTCGGCCTCCTCGGCGAGGACGGCCAGTGCCGTGCCCACGAGTTCCGCCCGGCGCGCCGGGTCCACCCGTAGCAGCACGGTGACTTGGTCTCCGCCGGTACGGAACCGCGTGCTGCGCTCCTGCCAGGCCCGGTCGAGGTCCACCCGGTCCGGACGCTGCGCCGGTTCGTCGAGTTCCTCGGCGGCCAGGATCCGGGACAGCCGGTACGTCCGGTCCTCGCCGGACCTCGTCGCCAGCAAGTAGCCGTGGTCGCGGACGGTGACCAGGCCGATCGGGTCCACGGTGCGCCACTTCGGGGCCTGGTCCACGGCCGCGTAGTGGATGCGCAGCTTGTGTCCGGCGAACACCGCGCGCCGGACCTCGGCCACGACAGTGTCGGGCAGTTCCTCGGCCTCCAGCCTGCGCGAGAGGAGGTCTGCCTCGGGGTCGATGAGCAGTCGCTGCGCGGCACCTGCCGCGGTCGCCCGATAGCTCTCGGGCAATGCGTCGACCACCTTGAGCATGGCCGAAGCGAGCGCCGAGCCGAGGCCGAACACCTGCGCCCCGCGCCGCGATCCGGCGACCACCAGGGCGAGTGCCTCGTCGTGATTCAGTCCGGTGAGCTCGGTCCGGAAGCCGGGCAGCAGCGCGAACCCGCCGTGCCGCCCGCGTTCGGCGAACACCGGGACACCGGCCGCGGACAGCGCCTCGATGTCGCGCAGCACAGTACGAGTGGAAACCTCCAGCTCTCGGGCCAGCGCGGTCGCGGACAACTGACCGTGCTGCCGCAGCAGAAGCACCAGCGAAACCAACCGATCGGCGCGCATGCGAAGACTCTAGGCGTAATACACGACACCAGCTGTCATGGTTCACATCGAGTTCTTCACACACGCATGTCGGTGGTCCGGGTCGAGCGGGCTTGCTTCTACAAGCTCCCGGCGAGAACGGCCTGAGTGTTCTCGCGTACGGCAGCCAAATAGCTCTCGACTTCCTCCAACTCCTGCGCGTGCTTCTCGATCAGTTGCCGCTGGTAGGCGCTTTCGAGGCCGAACCACAAGGGGACGAGGTTCACTTCGCCGCGGCAGCCGAGGTACGCCCGGGCCGTGGTTATCTCGGCTTGCGTCACGACCTTGATTCGCCGTCGCGGGTCGTCATTCGCGTCCCAAGGCGAGGTATCCCGGTCATCGGAATCCACAATTTCTCGGATCTTCGTTCTGCCTCCCCCGCTCCTCCCTGTCGTCTGCGAACCACGGTCACAGCGTGCGGAATCCGGTACGCCATGACGCGTACTCCGGTTCCCAGCCCAGTTCCTTGCGCGCGTAGGAGTTGTCGGCACCGCGTGCCCAGCCAGTACGGGCTCCCGCCGACGTTCCCGCCGACGTCCCCGTCACCCGCTCAGTCACGCGTTCCACCGGCTGGGGCGCGCCGACCGCGTCGCAGAACACCGGCACCCACTCCCGGGCTGCGGCCGGTTCGTCGTCGACGACGTTGGCGGTCGTCCCGGACGGCCAGGCCAACGCCAGCGCCGCCGCCCGCGCGGCGTCCGCGACGTGCACGAAGCTGGTGACATCCGCATCGGCGGCCAACTCCCCCGCCCGCGCCCGCTCGGCCGTCAACCCGTAGCGCGTATACCAAGTGCCGGGGCCGTAGAGCAGCCCGTACCGCAGCACCACCCACTCGGGCAGTTCCCGCACCGCGCTCTCGAGGGCGGCGACCCCGGCGACGCTGGTCCCGCGCGGTTCCGGTGCGGCGGTGTCGAGCGGCGTGTCCTCGCGCGCTGGGTCGGGGCCCGCCTCGTACGCCCACGAGATGCTCTGCGCGACGATCCGCCGTACCCCGGACGCCAGGGCGGCGTCGACCAGGTTGCGCGTACCCACTGTCCGGATCCGGGCGTTGGCCGCCAGGTCGCCGCGGCTGAGGTCGGTGAGCTGGTGCATCACCACGTCTGGGGACGCCGCGCGCAGCACCCCCGCGAGGCCGGCCGCGTCGTAGACGTCCCCGACCACAGGCGTACCCCCGGCCGCGAGCACGGCGGCGGCGCCCGACTCGCCGCGTGTGAGTGCGGTGACCCGGTGGCCGTCCGCGACCAAGAGAGGGAGCAGGAGGCGGCCGACGGCACCGGTCGCCCCGGCAACGAACACGTGCACGGTCACTCCTCCCCTGCGGGTGCGGCGGCCGGACGCGGGGCCCGCAAAGCACGCCGCGCCCGCAACTCGGCCTCGTCGACGAGCGTCAGCATCGGTTCGCCGGGGACGCCGAGCATGACGACGGCGAAGCGCGTCCACCCGTCGTCCAGGTTGTTGCCGGCCTGGTAGTGGATCACGTCCCCGCCGGGCTCCCAGAACGCCTCTCCGGCGCGGAGCACCCGCTCCGGCTCGCCTTCGAGTTCGAACACCAGCTCGCCTTCGACGAGGTATCCGAAGACGGGGCCGGTGTGCCGGTGCGGCGGCGTACCGGGGTCGCCGGGCGGCAGTTCGATGGTCATGGTCATGGCCTCGGCGCCGTCGGGGATGAACGGCGGCGTGACCTGGAGCAGATGGTTGAACTTCGGCATGTCCACGACGCTACGCCGCCACCGGTCCAGATGATTGGACCGGTCGACAGCGAATTTCCTGGACCGGTTGCGGGACGCCGACGCACCGGCCGATGCACTGCGGATGCACCGCGGACGCACCCACCGACCCGCCCGCGAAGCCCGTCAACCGGGCTCTGCCACTCCGTTTCCGCCCAGAGCGTGAAACCTTGCCGTAACACCGAACGAGCGCCCACGGTACGGGACATGGCGTTCTCACTCGCACACCTCAGCGATCCGCACATCACCACCGGACCGCTCGCCGCGCTCCCCGCCGCAGGCCTCCACAAGGCCCTGTCGCGCACGCTCGGCCTCGACCCGCGTCCGGACTGCGTCGTCATCAGCGGGGACCTCGCCGACCACGGGGAGCCCCAGGCGTACGCCGCCCTCCGCACCATCATCGGACGCTTCCCGCTCCCGGTACTCCTCGCCGCCGGCAACCACGACGAACCAGACGCCCTGGCCGCCGAATTCGCCGGGACCTGGCACCTCGGCGGCGGCAAGGAGACCCGGTACAGAGCCGACTTCCCTCTCGCGACGGTCGTCGTCCTGGACTCGAAGATCCCCGGCCACGACCCTTCCGGACACCTCGGCGCCGCTCAGCTCTCCTGGCTCGACGAGGCGCTCGCCGAACGCCCCGACCTGCCCGCGTTCGTCGTCGTCCACCACCCGCCGATCCCGGTCGGCATCCCGTACCTCGACAAGATGCGGCTCACCGACGGCGACGCCCTCGCCGAGGTGATCGCCCGCCACCCCCACACCGTCCGCGTACTGTCCGGGCACGTGCACCGCCACATCACGGCTCCGTTCGCCGGCACCACCCTCGCCGTCGCGCCGAGCACCTACCGGCAGACCGAGCTCGCCCTGCACCCCGACCGCCCGATCGGCTACGTCGACGAACCCACCGCGTTCCTCCTCCACTTGGCCACGAACACCGGCTCCTGCGTGACCCACACCGTCGCCGTCAATCCGACCGCCGCTCTCACCGGGCACTACTGAGCGACGTCTGCGTCGGTGTCGGTGTCGGTGTCGGTGTCGAGGTCCACCAGGTGGTCGGGGTCGGCGAGTACGTCGATGCCCGTGACGCGTTCGCCGTCGTCCGCGATCGTGAAGGCGAACGCCGCCTCCGGCCAACCGCCCGGGGCCCACACCAAACCTGGTTCGCCGTCGACGAGCGCAACGTGCAGGTGCGCGTCCCGCGTGTGAGCGGCGAAGGCGTCGGCCACGGCATGGGCACCCCGTACCAGGCCGAGCGCGCCGGGCTCGCCGTCAGCGGCGGTATCCGCGCGCAACACCGCGTCCGGGTCCAACAGCGACCGCAGGGCCACGAAGTCCCGCTGACGGGACGCCGCGAGGAACGCCTCGACGACCCGGCGGCGGCGTACTCGGTCCGCGTCGGTTGCGGCATCCGTAGGCACGTCCGACGCGATACGAACGGTGTTGGTGTCCGCCGTCGCACAGCCGGACGTCCCCTGGAGTCGGCGGCGCGTAGCCGACGCCAGTTGTCGCGCGGCGGTCGGCGTGCCGCCCGCGACCTCTGCCGCCTCGTCGAACGGCAGCGCGAACACGTCGTGCATCACGAACGCCAGCCGCTCCGCAGGCGTCACCGTCTCCAGCACCGCGAGCAGCGCGACGCCGACCGCGTCCGCGTGCAGCGCCGTCTCCTCCGGATCGGCGAGGCCGAACGTACGCTCGCTCCACCTGCCTTCGCCGCGTGGCGATCCCGGCACCTCGGGCGTCTCGGCGGTCTCGGCCGTCTCGGGCGTCTCGGGCGTCTCGAGATCCGGCCTCGACCGGAGCCGGTCGAGGCACACGCGGCCCACCACGATGGACAGCCAGCCCGCGAGGTTGTCCACGCTGCGGACGTCCGTACGGCTCAGCCGCCGCCACGCCTCCCGCAGCGCATCGTCGGCCTCGTGCGAGGAGCCGAGCATGCGGTACGCAACCGCCCGCAGCCGCGCGCGTTCCGCCGCGAACCGAGCCGCCAGAAAGTCGTCCTCGCCCATCCGTCACATTCCTCCGTCGCGCGCCGTCACCGCAATGACGGGTCCGGCACCGCCGATGTGACAGTGTGCGCGACCACATCGGCGTCCGCGACTACCCGGCCGTGCCGCCGAGTCCCGCGACGACGTGGGCGGTCGCCGCCGCGATCAGCGACTCGTCCGGCTCGGCGTCGTACCCGATGCGGTCGGACATCACGGCCAGCACGATCGGACCGGTGGAGTCGCGGGAGAGGCTGGGGGCGTCGGAGGCGTCGGAGGCGCCAGCGGCGTAGGGCGGCCACGCGACGGCAATGTCGTTCGCCCGCCCGTAGTCGCCCGTCCCCGTCTTGTCCGCGGCCGTCCATCCGGCGGGCAACCCGGCGCGGATGCGCTTGTCCCCCGTCGTGTTGCGCTCCAGCCAGTCGCGGAGCAAGGCGCGTTTGTCGGCGGGCAGGGCGTCGCCGAGCACGAGCCGCCTGAAGTCCTCGGCGATCGCGCGCGGAGTGGTGGTGTCGCGCGGATCGCCGGGCGGGTCCTCGTTGAGCTCCGGCTCGTACTGGTCCATCCGGCTGACGGCGTCCCCGAGTCCGCGCAGGTACGCGGTCAGCCCGGCCGGGCCGCCGACGTCGCGCATCAGCAGGTTTCCGGCCGTACCGTCGCTGAACCGGACGGCGGCGTCGCAGAGTTCGCGGACGGTCATCCCGGTGTCGACGCGGTCCTTCGTGATCGGGGAGATCGAGTTGACCTCGGCTCGCGTGAAGGTGATCCGCTCCTCCAGGGCCGCGACAGGGCGCCGATCGAGGACGGCCGCCGCGGCCAACGCCTTGAAGGTCGAGCAGAACGCAAAGCGTTCGTCGGCGCGGTACGCCACCACGACTCCGGTACCGGTCGCCACCGCGAACACCCCCAGCCGGGCGTCGTGCGCGCGTTCCAACTCGACGAAGGCCTCGGCGGGCACCGGTGCAGCGTCGGGCACAGCCACGGCCCCGGGTTGTGTCGGCGACTGCGGGGCGCCGTGCGGCGTTCCCGACGCGGGCACTTCAGACGCAGACGTCTTTGCCACCGCCCCTGAATCCCCGTCGTCCGCGCATCCCGCCAGGGAGACGGCTGCCAGCGCCGCCAGGACGGCGCGCCTCGTCGGGCCGGAGCCTCCAGGCCTTCCAGATGTTCCCGATCTTTCCGACTTCCCAGACTCTCCAGAACGTCCAGACCCTCCAGAACGTCCAGACCTGCCGAGCCTTTCCACGGCCACCCGCCGACCCCGCTCTCCCGTACGCGCGTTGAACTCCCACCGACCCAACCCCGGCGAGCCGCCCGCGTCCGAGGCGACACGCCGACCTCGTGACCCGTGCCGCGGAACAACCCTGTTGCCCGCGGCGGAGGGCAACGGCCACGATCACCCACATGAGCGACGCCGCCCCCGAGCCAGGCCCCGGACGGCCGACGCTGGTGCCGTACCCGAAGATCCCCGCGCGCGCCGGTACGTCGACGCCCGGCGTCCGTGAATGGTCCGCCGCCGAGAAGGTCCATGGCGCGCACTTCGCCGTCGTCTGTGACGCGGCCGGGGTACGCCCTGCGAAACGCCGCGAACTCCTGGGCGACGACGACCTCGACGCGTTCTTCGGCGTCAGCCGCATCTGGCCCGCACTGGCGGTGGCCGCGGACCGCTTCGCGGCAACACTGCGCGCCGCACGCCACCACGACGTCGACGGCGCGGCAGCTCAGGGTCAGCCGGTCCCGGCGGTCACGCTGTACGGCGAACTCGCCGGCGGCCGCTACCCGCACCCGGACGTCCCCGCCGAACCCGGCGTCGACCCCGTGCAGACCGGCGTCTGGTACGCCCCCGGCCTGCACTGGCTGCTCTTCGACGCCACCATCGACACCCGCGACACCCTCAACACCGGCGACACCCGCGACACCAGCGGCAGGCGCCTCTGGATCTCCGACCGCACCCTCCGCGAGGTCGCCTCCAGCGCCGGGCTCGCCTGCGTACCGCCGCTCGCCCACGGCCCGCGGCACCAGTTGGACGACCTGCCGCGCGTCTTCCCGACGCGCGTCCCCGCCCAGTTCGGACTGCCCGAGTTGGACGGCAACCTCGCCGAGGGGTACGTCCTCAAGCCCGCTGGGGAATGGCACGAGGCCGCGCCGGGCGGGCAGTCGGAAGGCCTGGGCGGCGGCGCAGCGCGTCCAGTGGTGAAGGTGAAACAGCCCGCATTCGCCGAGGACCGCCGCTACAGCGGCGCGCGGCCGTATCTGCCGCCGCCGCAGGGTGCCGCGGGGGTGCCCGCCTGGCTCGTGCTCCAGGCGGCGGCGCTCCTCACCCCGGCCCGCGCGGCGGCCGCCGTGAGCAAGACGGGTCCGCGCACGCCCCTCGACGCGGTCGCGGACGAGATAGCCCAGGACGCGGCCGACGACACCGCGGCAGCCGTCGGCGGACTCGACGACGACCAACTCCGGAGCCTGGCCGCCGCGATGCTGCCTGGGGCCCGGGCGCTGGCACGGTTCGACGCCGCCGACCGCGGCGCGACGAGCGTCCCCGGCCGACGGCCCGCGAGCCGGAACGGGCACTGATCGGTCGACGGCCCGCCCCCGGTGCCGGCCTCCGCCGACCGACAGCCTCCGCTACGCAGCCGCCTCGGCGGTCCCGCCGGCTCCCCGGTCCACATCGTCGAGAGCGCGGAGCGCCGCGGCGACGTTCTCCGGCGCGGCCGGGAGGTGCGGGAGGCGTACCGTCGCGTGCGGGATGCGGCCCTGCGCGGCAAGTACGCCCTTCAGCACGACCGGGTTCGGTTCCGCGAACAATGCCGCCGACAGCCGGGCCAGGTGGTGGCCGAGTACGCGTGCCCCGGCGGCGTCGCCCCGCTCCCAGCGGTCGGCGAGTGCCGCGAACGCGGCGGTGGCCAGGTGCGCGGACGCGAGGACGCCGCCGGACGCGCCGAGCGCCAGCATCGGCGAGACGTACAGGTCGTCCCCGGCCATCACCGCGAACCCGGACGCGGCGACGGCCGGGTCGCCGAGCAGCGCGACGGCGTCGGCGTCCACGCCGCCCACCGCGTGCTTGACCCCCGCGACGCCGGGCAGCGCCGCGAGTTCGCGCAGCGTGGCCGCGGACAGCGCGCGGCCGGTGCGATACGGAATGTGGTAGATCACGAGCGGCACCGGGCTGCCCGCAGCCAACGCCGCGAAGTGCGCGACCACGCCGGCCTCCGAGGGCCGCGTGAAGGACGGCACCGTCACGAGCGCGGCAGTCGGCACCACACTGGACGCCCCACCCGATTCCGGACCCGGACCCGGTCCCGGTCCCGCCAGCGCGGCCAACTCCTCCACTGCCTTGCGTGTGTCGTTCGCCCCGACACCCACCACCAGCGGTACGCCCCGCTCCGTACACACCCGCGCGCACACGTCCGCGACCAGCCGCCGCTCCGCCGCGTCGAGGGCACCGGCCTCGGCCGTCGTACCGAGTGCCACGATCCCGGTCGCGCCGCCGTCGACCACCTCGTGGCCGAGGCGTTCCAGCGCGGCCGCGTCGACCCGCGTCCCGTCGCGGTCGAACGGCGTCACCAGCGGCACGAAAATCCCGCGCAGCCACCCGCTGCCGCCGCCCTCGGGACCATCACCACCGACCCTCAACCTCAGGTTGACATCGAGACTGTTCTCTTCCGCACCGAGATTCGTCATGCGACGAGCCTGACCCACCGCACCCGATAGATCCAGTTCGCCTTTCCATGACTGACCGTAAGCTGGACTGATGCTGGACGTACGCCGCCTTCGCCTCCTCCGCGAACTCGCCCACCGCGGCACCATCGCCGCCGTAGCCGACGCACTCGCGTTCACCCCGTCGGCCGTGTCGCAGCAGTTGTCCGCGCTCGAACGGGAGGCGGGCGTACCCCTCCTCGAACGCACCGGCCGCAGCGTCACCCTCACACCCGCCGCCACCGCCCTGGTCGCCCACGCCGACACCGTGCTCGCCCACCTGGAACAGGCCGCCGCCGAACTCGCGGCCCACCGCGGCGAACCGGCCGGACCGCTGCGCATCGGCACCTTCCCGTCCGCCGCCCGCACCCTCCTCCCGACCGCACTCGCCCGCCTCGCCCGCGACCACCCCGCGCTCGAACCGCACGTCGCCGAACTCGACCCCGCCCAGGCCGCGGACCGACTCCGCGCCGGCGACCTCGACGCAGCCCTGCTGCACCGCTACGACTTCGCCCCGGCACCCACCGCACCGGGCATCCAGACCGTCACCCTCTTCAGCGAACCCCTCTACCTGGCCACCCGAGCCACCTCCGCGAGCCCCACCACACCCGCTCCGACCACCCCCGAGGCCACCACTCCCGCCGGGAACCCCCTCGCCGCGCACCGCCACGCCGCGTGGATCCTCGCGACCCCCGGGACCCTCTGCCACACCATGACCATCCGCGCGTGCGAGGCCGCCGGATTCACCCCGACCGCACGCCACCACATCGACGACTTCACCGCCGTCCTCGCGCTCGTCGCCGCAGGCCAGGGCGTCGCCCTCGTCCCCCGCCTCGGCATCGCCGACACGCCGTCCCACACGGTTGCCGCCGTACGCCTCACCGAACTCCCCCTCACCCGCGAAACCCGCCTCGCGCACCGCGCCGGAGCCGCCCCCCACCCCGCCATCCGCGCCCTGGCCCACGCCCTCCGCGGCACCTTCGCCCCAACCCCGTCACCACAACCTGACGACCGACCCTGGGGTTGAAGTTGCCGCTGCGGCAGCTTCTACGGTCGTGACCAGGGCCGGAGAGACCGGCCCGGCGAGACACACACGTGCGGGAGTGGCGATGGACTGGCCCATCTCGGAGGTGGCCCGGATGTCGGGCGTGACCGCCCGGACACTGCGCCACTACGACGAGACCGGCCTGCTGACACCGGCCCGAATCGGCCCGGGCGGTCACCGTTACTACGCGGAGCACCAGCTCCTGCTGCTGCAGCAGATCCTCGTGCTGCGGGCGCTGGGCGTCGGGCTGCCGGAGATCGGCCGGATCCTGTCCGAGCAGGTCGACGAGGTGGACGCCCTGCGTGGCCACCACGAGCGGCTGCTCGCGGAGCGGGACCGACTCGAAGCCCTGGCCGGCACCGTCGCCCGCACGATCGCCGAACTGGAGCAGTCCAGGAAGGACGGCAACCCCATGGCCATCAACCGACCGGAGAACCTGTTCGAGGGCGTCCAACCGTCCCAGTACGCGCAGAACATGCGCGACTTCCCCGAATTCGCCGAGGAAGTCGGGCGGCGCGCCACCACGATGAGCCGGGCCGAAGCCGACGCCGGGCACCGTGCCCGCACCGCGCAGATGATCCGGCTCGCCGAACTCATGACAGCGGGCCACGCGGCCGACGCCGAGCCGGTACAGGCCGAGATCGACGCCCAGTACCAGGCGCTTGCCCGGCTGCGCCCCGCCTCCGCCGAGGAGTACCGGGCCATCGGACGCGCCTGCGTGGAGAACGACGCCTGGCGCGCCGCGTACGAGTCGATCGCCCCCGGACTGGCCGCGTACCAGCGCGACGCCATCGAGGCCTACGCCATACCCAGCTGAACTGAGCAACGTCACCCACCCGCCGTGCCGACCCTCGGCGGGTGGGTGACGATGGACGGATGGAGACCTTCGTGCGCGTGACCGTCCATACGGACGAGGAAGTCCAACGAGTGCGCAGCATGCTCGCCGGACTCCGCGCCGCTCCCCCGCCGCCGGGGTTCGAGACCCACGACGGAACCCGCACGGTCGAAGCCGTCTTCGACGGCGACCAGCGCGAACGCCTCGACCAACTGCTGCGCGGGACAGGCCTGCCGTACGTCGTCCAGGCGGACGACGAGTAGGACCGACACCCGCAGGGGTACGTCCAACGCACCACCACCGCGCGGAGATTCGGGCTGTTTCGGCCGACTCCACAAGAAATCACGACAGGGATGTGCCGCGCCGCAAGGTGCGAATTACCAGGTGCCGGACAGGGAAATCCCAAAGTCATCCGGCAGCGCTGCCGCACGCTATTCTCGCCACGTACGCGGAGCGACGGAGGCCCTGGTGAAGTCCGTTAAAATCCTTGGCAAGACGAATCTCCGACCGGCGCAGATTGACCGACTTCACACCATATCCGATCTTGAAGTCTTCGACTCGAACGTACCGGACCGGTCAACGGCGGAGGTCGTATCCCGCGCTGCGGGCGCGGAGATCATCCTCATCAACGCCTTCACCCCGGTCGACGCGGATGCGGTCGCCGCACTACCCGGTTTACGCGCCATCGTGTCGTGCTCGGCCGGGATCGACCACGTGGACCTCGTGGCATGCCGGAAGGCCGGCATCAAGGTGAGTTGGTTCCCTGGGTATTGCGCTCGCACGCTCGCAGAGAAGACGTTCTCGTACATCCTGATGGGACTCAACAAGATTGTTCCCGCCCTCGACAACGTGCGCTCGGGGCGCTGGGACTATCTGGATTTCCAAGCCCGGGAGACGAGCGGACGGTCGATCGGAATTATCGGCCACGGGGCGACCGGGAAAATCGTCCATCAGTTCTGCGAGCCGTTCGGCTTCGCCGTGATGACGGCCAACTCGAAGACGACCGGGGACGAACTGGAGAGGATTCTCTCGACAGCCGAAATCCTCACTCTGCACATGGACCTCAACCCGAAGACAGAACGCTTTTTGCGTGCGGATATCCTGCGCCTCCTCAAGGCGGACGTCGTTATCGTGAATACCGCCCGCGGCGAGCTTGTCAACGATCACGACCTGGTTGATTTCCTCTTGTCCCACCCCCGGGCGACGGCATTTCTCGACGTTCTGGCCATGGAGCCGGCCTCACCGGAAAGCGCGTACCGGAAGCTACAGAACGCGTTTATAACGCCACACATCGGATGGAATTCCGTCGAGTCCGACGAACTGTTGGCGAACAGCACAGAGGCGGCGCTGATCGAGGCCATCGGACAACATGCCAACAGCGCACGAAGCGTTGCCGAGGAGCTGCGTTGACACATCCCCGCTGATTTCTCCGTCTCGGCTGCCGTGCCACCCCGCTCCGCCATCCGCTTGGATGGCCCCGTGCCCGTACACGAGATCCTCCGCCGCCTACCGGACATCGCCGAGCTCAAGAACCGCTCCCGAGCCCTGGCGATGCTCGACGCCGTCATGAGTCCGGACTGGGAGTCGCGGTACTACTCCTTCGACAGCCACTGGTCGCCGCAGGAGGAGATGGCCTCCATGCGCAACGGGAGTGGCGACGACTACGCGATGGTCTTCTCGCCCGCGGGGGTGTTCGCGCGCGGGTACGACCACGAGTCGCCGATGGACCGGGCCTCGCGCCCATGGCCCGACCTGGTCGACTCCGTGCCCGAGAGCCTGGTCGCGCAGGTCACCGAGCCCGCGTTCTGCCACCCGGACGGGACACCCCGGATGACGGTCTGCTTCTGGCGCGAGGTGCACGATGATGCGTGGCACTGCGGCGACGTGGCCCTGCCGACCGGTCACGGTCCGGACGCCGACGGCGCGGACCGGCTCTTCGACGTCCTCGTGGACGGACGCCCCGAGGCCTACCGGGAGTTCGCCGAGGACTACTACGAAACCGAGGTCGACCTCGACGCCGTACGCCGCGTCTACGCCCTCCAGCCGCTGACCGTCGACCTGGTGGCACGCCTCAACCCCGAGACGTCCCTCCACGACCTTGCCGACGACCGGACCCAGATCGGCTACCCGCTCGCAGGCTGACCTCGCGGTTCGACCACCGAGCGATCCCGCTGGGCCGCCTCGGCACCCCGCTCCCCGCCGGGTGGGCGGCCGACGCGGGTCAGCGAATGGTCGGGGGCTTCGGGGGCCGGGTCTCGGTGGGGCGCAGGCGGGCGGCGATGCGGGTCGCGATCCACGACAGGGGCGGGTGGCCGGTGGCGACGGCCCGGACGAACGCGACGGACTCGGTGTGCGAGACCCACACGATCCGCTGCCCGTTGATCCGGGCCAGGAGCGTCGCCGCGGTCAGGGCGGTGCGTTCGTTGGCGTCGGCGAACGGCCGCAGCTGCACGATCCCGAGAATCAGCGCGGCGGCCTTGTCCGCGAGGGCGGGGTGCAGGTCCTTGCCGAACCCGCGGCCGTACACGGTGGCCTGCACCGCGCCGAGCAGCGCGGGATGCCGAAGATCACCGCCGCCGCCGACCGCCTTGTTGATGCTGATCAGTTCCTTGTCCCCGAGCGCGCGCAACGAGTCAGATCCCGGCCTCGTCGAAGACGTGCGACAACTCGGCAAGCACCTCGGGCAGGAGCTGGTCGACCTCGTCGGCGGAGGCGTACTCAAGGTCCGTCGGTACGTCGACATCGTCCAGCCACGCCTGCTCCGCGGCCGGAAGCGACTCGGGGTGCGCACTGCTCATGGAGGGATCCTCCCACGTCCCCGTCCGGAGAGACAGATGGTCGCCGGTGGCCTCCGGCCGCTCCCCCGGATCGCGAACGTCAGTGCACAGCGAGTCGGAGGCATCGCGCGCGGGTCTGCGTACGGGCGCGGCGATGTCGGCGTCCAGGTTGACCAGCTCCACATCTGCAATGGCCACGCCGCGGAAGCCGGCCGGGAACTGGGCGTGGCGGTACGTGTCCCTCAACCGGGCGAGCCGAGTGTCGGACCCTTCATCCACCAAGTCGGCTGCCGAGGCGGATGTTCGTGGGTGCAGCAGAGCGACGGCATTGAAGATGTGGCGCAGTCGGGCCAGGGCCATTGCGGGACTGAGGGCAGCGCTGGTCAGGGCACCGCGCGTGAGCTTGTCGCGTAGGAGCCGACAGTCTTCGAGATCCGCCGCGAGTTGCGGGGTGATGAGGCCGGTGTCGACGGCCTGCCTGATGACGTCCCCAGTGGTGCGTCGACGGCAAGGCACTCGGCGAGGACGTGCTGGTCGGCGGGCCGTGGCGGCGGGGCGAGCTCACTTGGGCATTCTGGTGGCCCGCCGACTGCCGTAACCAGAGCGGCGTCAGCGTCTCAGTGGAGGGACCTTCGGAAAGCACCGAAGAGAGCGCGTAGTTCGCCGAAGTCGATCCGCGGCACCTCGAACCACGCCTTGGTGCTGCGAGGCGTGTGCGCGGGGATGCCGTCCTCGGGCCCACTGCTGAGCTCCTAGAAGGGCGGGTGTTCGGTGTAGCCGCCGGGCGTGCTGCGCTTCTTGGCGTAGTGGGCGTGGCGTTCGAATGCGGCGAGGTCGTCGGGGGTTGCCAGGTCTGCGGTGTCGTGGCCCCACGCACGTAGGGCATCGAAGATGCGGTCGCGGTGGTAGCGGTGACTTGTGCGGTCGGCCAGCAGACGTCGCGCGCGGAACGTCAGAGCGTCGCGGTGGCGGACGAGGTCGGGGTGTTCGACCAACGGGACGGCCGCGACGATCGCAGCGTGGCGTACCTCCACGTCCGGGTGGTCGAAGAACGGGCGCTGGGCGGCGTAGAACCCGGGGCGCAGGTCGAGGAACGCGCGCATTTCGGGGCCGAGATCCGCGCCGGACCGGGCGGCGAGGTGGTCGCGGACCTCGTACGCGAGCCCGCCCAGCCACTCCAGCAGCACCACGCGGGTGGGCCACGACGACGGTTCCCCAGGTTGCCGCCCACCGGGCGGACCAGGTTCTTCCAAGTGGGGATGGCTCAGGTTCGCCGCGACGTACACCATCGCGGGCACGGTGGCCTCGTAGAAGCTGTTCAGGACGCTCGCCACTCCCAGTACGTGCAAGGCGGCGGCGCGGACGGCGGGGTCGGGGGCGACGAGGCGGCGCAGGTCCTCGGGGATTGATGCCGCGCTGGGGTGGAACTCGCCGGCCAGCGCCGGCCAGTCGATGCCGTCGAGGATGTCTTCGGGACGCGGTAGCGGGGGGAACGACGCGGCGGCGTCGGGCCGCTGGGGTGTCGGGCCGTTCACGGTGCGCTCCGCTTCGGGGCGTGGGCGGTGTGGGCGGGGGGCGGCGGGCTTACACATGTGGCGCAAATGTTGGGGTTCCTAGCGTGGTCCGCATGAACCTCTTCAAACGCGCCTGGTGGCGGTTGACTGCCCACCTGGGCAGGACCGCGCTGGTGGTGGCGCTGTTCACGGTGGTCTGCACGCTGGTGCTGTCGGGGCTGCTGATCCGGTCAGCGGTGTCCCGTGCGTCGGCGTCGGCCAAGGAGAGCGTCGGCGCGCTGGCCACGATGCAGTTCGATCTGAACGCGGCGATCGCCAACGGGAAGCTCCAGGCGGGGAACGGGCCGGCGGGCGGATCCATCGGGGACGTCGGCAACCTCTACACGAACGACGTCGACAAGATCGCGAAGTCACCCGGCGTACAGCAGCACAACTATGTCCTGGACAACACCGGCGCGGGACCGACGGGTGGCATCAAGCTCTACCAGCCGGTGCCGACCCCGGCGGGGGCCGGCGGGCCCATGTCCGACTTCTTCAGCGTGTCGGGGGTGCTCGACTCGGCGCAGTTGTCCCCGTTCCGCAATGGCGAGTCACGGATCGTCGCCGGGAACGGGATCGATGCGAACACCTCCGGGAACGCGGTGCTGGTCGAGCGGCGGCTCGCCGACGCCAACGGTCTGAAGGTCGGCGACAAGGTCCGCCTCGCGGTCAACATGATCGGCGCCGCGAACCAGAACCAGGAGATCGAGTTCACGGTCGTCGGCGTCTACAAGAGCGACACGCCGTCGGGAGACCGCTACATACCGCCGATGGCAGACCCGGCGAACCTCGTCTACACGACACTGTCGGGCGCGACGCAGCTCAACGGCGCGCAGCCGGGGCCGCGGGGCGCGCAGATCAGCCAGGCGACGTTCAAGCTGTCGAGCCCGGACCCTCTCGCTGCGCTCAAGAGCGCCGCGGAGGAGGCCGGGCTGGACCCGGCGGTCTTCCCGCTGACGCTCAACGACAAGCAGTACCAGGCGATGACCGGGCCGATCGAGAAGACCGCGCAGTTCGCCACGATCACGGTGTGGCTGGTCTCGTTCGCCGGGCTGGGGGTGATCGCCCTGATCGTGGCGGCCCAGGTACGCGATCGCCGTCGCGAGCTGGGGATCCTCATGGCGATGGGCGAGCGCAAGCCGAGGTTGCTGGGGCAGCAACTGGTCGAGGTCGCGGCGTGCGCGGTGCTGGCGGTCGGCCTGTCCACCGCGATCAGCCCGGCGCTGTCGGAGGCGGTCGGCGGCGCGCTGCTGTCCGACCAGGTCGACTCCGCGTCGTCGGCGGCCGCGGACGACCCCGCGAGCAGGCTCAGCCAGGTCAACGGCGGCGCCCCGTCGGCCGGCGAACAGGCCGGAGAGGCCGAGCCGATCGACGAGCTGAACGTACGGCTGGGGGCCGGCGACATCACCACCGTCGGTGCCGCCGGTCTGGGGATCGCCGCCCTGGCCACCGCGCTGCCCGGCGTCAGCCTGATGCGCCTCAAGCCGAACGAGATTCTCGCCAAGGGAGAGTGAGTGCCCCTATGACTGCCACCAATTCCTCCGCCGCGGATTCCGCCGCTTCGGGTTCCGCCGCGTCCGATTCCGCGGCTTCCGGGCCGGTGCTCGCCTTGGACGAGGTCAGCTTCGGCTTCACCCAGCGCGGCAAGACCCGCCACATCCTGCGCCGGGTCAGCCATGAGTTCCACGCGGGCCGGGTCTACTCGATCGTCGGACCGTCCGGCAGCGGCAAGACCACGCTGCTCTCGCTCCTGAGCGGGCTCAGCGCGCCGCAGTCCGGCCGGGTCCGGTACGCGGGGCGGGACGTGGCCGAGATCGGCCTGGAGCGCTACCGGAACCGCCACGTCGCCACCGTGTTCCAGTCGCTCAACCTGCTCGACTACATGACGGCCGTGCAGAACGTCACCTCCGCCATGGAGATCACGCGCGTCAAGGGCGTCGACCGCAAGCAGCGCGCGAACGAACTGCTCGACCGGCTCGGGATCGACGAGCACGACCGGCACCGCCGTACCCTGCGGCTGTCCGGCGGGCAGCAGCAGCGGGTGGCGATCGCCCGTGCGGTGGCGTGCGACGTCTCGGTGCTGTGCGCGGACGAGCCGACCGGGGCGCTGGACGAGGAGACCGCGTCGGGCATCATCGGGGTCTTCCGCGAGCTGGCGCACGAGCAGGGGCGCTGCGTGGTGCTGGTCACCCACTCGCGTGAGGTCGCGCGGGCGTCCGACGAGATCTTGCGGCTCAAGGGCGGCACGTTGCGGCGCGAGGAACCGCGCGGCGCCGCTCGGCGGTGACGATGCGGTCGGCGGGGACGGTGCTGGAGCGAGGTCGGTGCCGGGCGCGGCACCAGGTGTGCGATCGGCGGCGTCCGGGAAGCCGGACTCCGTCACGGTCGCCCCGCCGGGACGCGACGCCGGGACGCGGTAGGCAGGGAAAGGAACGACAGGTCATGCGTGTGCTGGTGGTCGAGGACGAACGGGACCTGGCGCGGGTGTTGGAGATCGGCCTGCGGCGTGCCTCGATGGCCGTCGACGTGGTCCACGACGGCGCCCTCGCACTGGAGCGGCTGCGGGTCTACGACTACGACGCCGTGGTGCTCGACCGCGACCTGCCCGGGGTGCACGGCGACGAGGTCTGCCGGCGGATCGCGGCGACGGGGACGGGCAGCCGCGTGCTGATGCTGACCGCCGCCGGAGCCGTGGAGGACCGCATCGAGGGGCTGGGCCTGGGTGCCGACGACTACCTGGCCAAGCCCTTCGACCTCGGCGAACTGGTGGCCCGGCTGCGCGCCCTGTACCGGCGCGCGCCGGTCGCGCATCCGCCGGTTCTGGCTTTCGCGGACCTGCGGTTCGACACCCACCGGCGGCAAGTCAGCCGAGCGGGCCGGGAGATCCCTTGCGCGCCGAAGGAACTCGCCGTACTCGAACTGCTGATGCGTGCGGACGGCGGCGTCCTGGCGGTGGACGACCTGCTGGACAAGGCGTGGAGCCTCGACTCCGACGGCGGGGCCAATGCCGTCCGGCTGGTGGTGCACTCGCTGCGCCGCAAGCTCGGCGAACCGCAGTTGCTGCACACCGCGGTCGGCGCCGGCTACTACCTGGCCGCGGCGTGAC
Organism: Streptomycetaceae bacterium NBC_01309; assembly: GCA_045039925.1. Lineage (GTDB taxonomy): Bacteria > Actinomycetota > Actinomycetes > Streptomycetales > Streptomycetaceae > Yinghuangia. The sequence continues at coordinate 10,186,301 of CP108400.1, read as the reverse complement.
GGCTCCGCCCCGGCGCCGGAGTTTGGGCATCCGGGCGCGGCTGTTCGCGGGGTTCGCCGTCCTGCTGACGGCCGCCGCGGCGCTGATGGCCTTCGTGGTCTTCACGGGACTCCAGTTCGTGCCCTCGTACAGCACCACGATCGTGGTGCCGTCGCCGGAGGGCGGCAGCGTAGTCCCGGCAACGCCGGCCACGCCGACAACGCCCGTGCCGACCGCACCGCCCGCGGAGTCGGACCCGGGCGAACCGCTTGTTCCCGGGCAGCACTTCCCCGGCGCGGTGATGCCGGGCGCCAAGGTCAGCAGCACCTCCGACGTACGTTCCACCGTGCTCACGGCCACGACCGTCGGCATCGGGCTCGTCCTGGTGACCGGGCTGACGGCCGGCTGGTTCGTCACCCGGCGCCTGCTGACTCCCCTGCGCGCGGTGAGCGAGGCTGCCGCCCAGGTCGCCGAAGGGGACCTGCACCACCGCATCCACGCGCGCGGCGCCGGCGACGAACTGACCAACCTGGCCGACTGGTTCGACACCATGACCGCCCGCCTGGAGCAGTCCTTCGGTGCGCACCGCCGCTTCGCCGCCAACGCGTCCCACGAACTGCTGACCCCGCTTGCGACCACCCGCACCATCCTGCAACTCCTGGACGGGACGACCAGCCACGAGGAGTTCCGCGAGCTGCTGCCCATGCTCGTCGGCGCCAACGACCGCAGCATCGCGATCGTGCGCTCCCTCCTGCAACTTGCCGACGCCGAGAACGCCCGGCTCGACCTCCGCCCCGTCGACCTCGGTGCCCTGGTCGCCCGGACCGCGGACGAGTACGCCGCCCAGGCCCGGGAGCGCGGTGTCCGCCTGGACGCCCGCACCGAGGCGGACTGCGCGGTCGAGGCGGACGCGGTGCTGCTGCGCCAACTGGTCGCGAACCTGATCGAGAACGGACTCGCCCACAACGTCGCGGGCGGACACCTGCGGATGACCGTGCGCCGGACGGACGGGACCGTCGTGCTGGAGGCGGCCAACACCGGGCCGCACGTCGAGGACGAGGTCGCGGGCCGGCTCTTCGAACCCTTCTACCGGGCGCGGGCCCGGTCGCGGGCCGGGGCAGACGCGGGCGCGGGCGGGGACGACCCCGGCGTGGGCGAAGTCGGCGGCCCGGGCCACGGCCTGGGCCTGTCGATCGTCCAGGCCATCACGCGGGCCCACGACGGCAGCGTGGACGCCACCGCGAACCCCGGAGGCGGGATCACCGTACGGGTCGAACTCCCGACCCGGCCCGCGGCTTGACCGTCGACGCGTCGTACGCGTCGCACCCCGTGGACGCCGAACACCTGTCGGCTGCACGGTCCCTGTGCGGTGGCGCGGTCCGCCCCACTGCTAGGTTCACGACGATGCTCAGAGCGAGGCGGGCGGGGGTTGAAGTGCGCGGCGATCGCGAACCAAGACAGACACGGCGGGCGTTGGGGAGGAAACACGCGCGCCCGTCGGAGCAGCGGTCGCGTACCAAGGTCCGGTTGACCGCACTTGCAGTGGCCCTGCCCCTGTTCCTGACGGCGTGCTCCTCAGGAGACAACAGTGTCCTGGACGCCGCGCGCATCGACAGCACGCCCTCGGCCCGGGACACCACAGGCACGGGCACGGGTGTGGACACCCCGACTTCGACCTCGGCGCCGGAAACAGCGCGGGCATCCGCGTCGGCCTCCGCGCCCGTCACCGTTATCGAGATCGTCGGGTTCCAGTGGCAGTGGGCGTTCAACTACAAGGAAGGCCCGACCAACCAGACCGGCGCGGTCTACGACGTCGGGACGACGACCGGGAACACCCCCACCCTGTACCTGCCTCAAGGTCAGAAGGTGCGGTTCGAGTTGAAGACACTCGATGTGATCCATTCGTTCTACGTGCCGTCGTTCCTCTACAAACTGGACCTCGTCCCCGGCAAGGCGGGCAAGTTCGAGATCACGCCCGAGGTCGTGGGCGACTACGACGGCCGCTGCGCCGAACTGTGCGGCGCCGACCACTCCGAAATGCGCTTCGTGGTGAAGATCGTCCCTGTCCAGGAGTACCAACAACACCTCGCCCAGCTGAAGTCGCAGGGACAAGTCGGCGCCGTGACCACAGCCGGGACGTAGCGCTCCGGGACGTAGGTGCTCGTGTCGGAACTGCGCTGTCTCGGGTGCTCGGGTGCGGACAATATTCCGGTGTTCTGTGGACGCGGCGGTGGTTGGAGGTTCGCGGTGGAGGGTTTCGGCATCGAAGCAGGCTCGTGGTTGCGGCCGGAGGCGGCGACTGTCTTCGGCGAGGCGGCTGCCGCCTACGCCGAGCACCGCCCGGGGTATCCGCAGGCCGCCGTGCGTTGGGCGTTGGGCGACGTGTGTCGCCCGGGGGTGCGTGTTTTGGACCTGGCCGCGGGGACCGGGAAGCTCACCGAAGCCCTCACGCTCTTCGGCGCCGACGTCGTCGCGGTTGACCCTGATCCGGCGATGCTGGCGGAACTGCGCCGCCGCTTCCCGGGCGCCACGGCTTTGCGGGGAACGGCCGAACGGATCCCGTTGCCCGATGCCGGCGTCGACGTGGTCCTGGTCGGGCAGGCGTTCCACTGGTTCGACCGGGAGACGGTGATGGACGAGATTCGGCGCGTGCTCGGCCCGGCCGGGCAGCTGGCCGCGCTGTGGAACCTGTGGGACGACGGCCAGGCATGGGTGCGTGGCCTGGCCGAGGCCACCGGCAACGAGATCACCGTGAGCGCTTGGCGTCCGCAGGCGGTCCTGCCCGGGCATCCCGGCTTCCTGCCGCCGGAACGGGGCGACTTCGCCCACGAGCAGCGGCGGACCACCGAATCCATGATGGGCACGGTGGCGACGTACTCGTACGTCATCGGCCTACCCGACGACCAGCGGGCAGCGTACGAGCGCCGCGTCCGGGCGTACTTGCGGTCCTGCGCCGTCACACGCGGCGGCTCCTTCTCGCTGCCGCACGTCACCACGGTTGTCCGCACAGCTGTGAGCACTCCTCGGCCGGCCGGTCGACCCGGTGCCTGAGCGCAGCCGCGGACGGCCCGTCACGGCGCTGGGTTGACCGGCGTGAGCACCGGCCGTCGGGCGTATCGATACGTGGGGCCTGCCGACCTGAAGGCGCTCATCCGGCCGGGGGCCGGGGGTCGGCGCATCTCCTCGTCGGCGGGGTTCGACGCGTGGGTTGCGGCCGTGACCTCGGCGGAGTTGGCCGAGCCGTTCACTTTCGTGGTGGACGTCGCGGGTGTCCTGCGCCTCGCGCCGCGCTGCAGCGAGCACGTGGTCTGCGCCGAGGGAGAGCCGGTATTGAGCGCGGGTGAGGTGGGCTTTCACCGGGAGTCCGGACGGTGGGCAGTCGGCGACGTCAGCAATCAGTCGACCGGATACTGCCCGGACGTCAGTTCGTGGCCGTCTGTCGCGGACGCCCTGGACCGGGCAGGGGTCGTTCGCCCGTCGGCCTTCACGCACGCGGTGGTGTTCCGGCGGTGTCCCACCTGCCGGGAGGTCAACATCGTGCGGGACGAGCACTTCTCCTGTGTCTTCTGCGATGCGGTCCTGCCGCAGGAGTGGAACGTGGAAGGGCGGTAGCCGCTCGGGAATTGCGTACGCGTTCCGCCACGTCGAACTCCATCTCCATCTGATGCGGCGACAGCGCTGAAGCGCCCTTGGCGGCTGCGGCACACCGCTGTCGAGACCGGCGGGCGTCCCCTGTGGGGTGTGGTCCTTGGCGGGGACCGGGCGTCGGTGGGTCCCTCGTGTCGGGGAGGGCGAGATTGGCTCGTGTGCGTGACGATCCTCGGGGGCCGGCTCCCTAGCGTTCTCGGGGAGGCGCGGAAGGGCCGCGCGGGGCTCGGGGATTTCGATGGTGCACATGAGGAAGAGCGCGCGGCAGCAGGCGCCATGGCGGCTGGGGATCGCGGTGGCGGCGGCGCTGGCGGTCGTGTTGTCGGGATGCGGCGGGGCGGACGAGCGGTCCTCGGACGGGGCGTCGGGGACGCCGTCCGGGACGCCTTCGAGCGGGGTGCCGGCAGGGGGCACAGGGGGTGCGTCGCCTGGTCCCGGCTCGCCGTCACCGTCACCGTCGTCCTCCCCCGTGTTCCGCGAACAGGCGGAGGCTGTCGCGAAATTCCTCCGCGAGAACTGGCCGGAGGGCGCCGGCGGCACGGTGGTGACCGCGAGGGACGGGACGCTGGTGGGCTGCCAGGGACTGGGGCAGTCCGACCAGGGCGCGGGACGTGCGGCCGACTGCGACACCGTGTACGACATCGGCTCGATCACCAAGTCGTTCACCGCCGCGGCCGTGCTCAAGCTGGAGATGGGCGGCGCGTTGCGGGTCACCGACCCCATCGGCGCGCACCTCGGCGCGGTCCCGGTCGACAAGCGCGGGATCACCATCCATCAGTTGCTCACCCATACTTCGGGTCTTCCGGAGGGCATCGGCGACGACTACGACCCGGTGTCGCGGGACGCCATGGTCGCCGGGGCGCTGGCCGCGCCGCTCGAGTCGGCACCTGGGCGGGAGTTCGCGTACTCCAACGTGGGCTACTCGCTGCTGGCGGCGATCGTCGAGCGGGTGTCGGGTGTCGCGTACGACGACTATCTGACCCGCAATCTGTTCCAGCCGGCGGGCATGACCCGGACGGGTTACGCGCTGCCCGATCCGGGCCGGGGCGACGTCGCGGTCGAGTACGACGAGGAAGGGGCTTCCCAGGGGCGGCCGTTCGAGCATCCCTGGGCGCCGGACGGACGCCCGTACTGGAATCTCCGCGGCAACGGCGGCCTGCTGTCCACGGCACGGGACATGTACCTGTGGTACCGGGCTCTGGAGGGCGAGTCCGTGCTGAGCGCCGCGGCGAAGGCGAAGATGTTCACGCCGCACGTGCCGGAGGGCGGCGGGTCCGCCGGCTCGTACGGGTACGGCTGGACCGTCACGCCGACCGACGGCGGTCCCGTCGTCACCCACGACGGCGGCAACGACTGGTCCTTCGCGCGCGTCCTGATCCGGCCGAGCGACCGGACCCTGGTCTTCTGGGTCACGAACTCGGTCATCCGCGAGGGTGGTTGGAACCTGGAGGAACAGGACAGGGAGCTGTCCCTCGGCCTGCTCGCCGCACTCTCCGCGGGCTCGGGCGGGGGTGGGAAGTGAGGGAAGAGCCGGCGTCGCCACGGTCGACCAGGTGGTCCGCGGCGGTCACGGGTATCCGGCCGCGCAGCGCCTGATGACCCTTTCCCCCGAACGACGGCTGCGATACGCGAACGCGGGTCGGTAGGGCCGCTGCAATTGTCCGTGACGAGACGTACGGTATGCAGGCACCGAGCACTGGAGGAAAGAAAATATGGGCGACTGGTTCCAGACGCTCGTCGACACCGAGGCCACGGCAGGGGAGGCCCAGGGGCTCGCGACGAACATACTTGACTGGCTGATTGCAGACGGCTTCGTCTCAGCGGAACGTACCGACTGCGTCCTCGGCGCTGACGCCGGGCACGCACCGGGGACGCGTTACGGCGAAGCCGTCGAGGACCCGGATCCCGAGCTGGTCAATGTGTGGAGCAACGGGTTGCACGTCACCGTAGGGCGTACGGTCTTCGATGCCGGGCAGGGCGAACCCTCGGCCGTCACCTGCCCGCACTGCGCAACGGAAATACCCCTCGGCGACGAGCACTGGTCGCCCATCGAGGACACGTGGGCCCAGTTCATGGACGCGATGGAATCCTGGGGCGAGGGTCAGGACGAGCCCGTCGCGTGCCCGTCCTGCGGCCGGACGGCTCCCGTGCACACGTGGCTCTGGGCCGACGACTACTTCGCGTTCGGTCATCTCGGCTTCACGTTCTGGAACTGGCCCACACTGCGCCCCGAGTTCGTCGTGGACTTCTCACGCCGTCTCGGTGGCCACCGCACCGTACTGCTCGCGGGCAAGCTCTGACAGGACATGACCTGCCTGGCACACGAACGGCGTTCAGGAGGGCTGGACTTCGTCGAACAGGGCGAGGGCTTCGGCGGGGTCCGCGGTCACGAGGCGTTCCAGACCGGCTGTCGTGATCGCCGCCCACCGGCCGGCCCGTGCCCACATCTGTTCCTCGAAGGCACGGACGGCCTCGTCCAGATCGGCGGGGGCAGGAGCGGCGGCCGCGACGGACTCGGCGAGTTCGGCGCCTTCCAGCATCGCGAGGTTCGCGCCCGCCCCCAACGGCGGCATCAAGTGGGCGGCGTCCCCCAGCAGCGTCACGCCCGGCACGTGGGCCCAGGTGTGGGCCACAGGCAGGACGTGGAGCGGGCGGTGGACGAAGTCGGCCCCGCGGCGGAGGAGTTCGAGGACGGGGGCGGCCCAGCCGTCGAACAGGGCCAGCAGGCTTGCCCGTACGGCCTCGACGTCCGCCAGGTCCAGATTCGCGTGCCAGTCCAGCGGCGCGCGGAACTGGGCGTACACCTTGACGTGGCCGCCACTGTTGCGCTGGGCGACGACGGCGCGGTTCACCCCGTACGCGGCCACCGAGCCGTCGCCGATCAGCCGGGCGAGGTCCGGATGGCGGGTGTCGACGTCGTCCAGGGAGGTCTCGAAGAAGGTGACGCCGGTGTAGTGCGGCGTCGCCGGCGAGACGGCCGGACGGACCCGGGACCAGGCGCCGTCCGCGCCGATCACGAGGTCGAACGCCTCCTGGCGGCCGTCCGCGAAGTGCACCTGCACGCCGTCCCGCGTCCCCGGGACCACGTGCGTCACGCCCCGCCCCCACTGCACGTCGAGGGGGCCGAGCAGCAGGTCACGGAGTTGCTTGCGGTCGATCTCGGGGTTCGCCCGGTCGCCCGGGCGGGGTTGCCAGTCGCGCAGGACGGTCCCGTCCGCGGCGAGGATCCGCATGGCCTGCCCCTCGGGACGGGACAGTGCCTGGAACTCCGCCAGCAGCCCCGCCTTGCCCAGCGCGCGCTGGCCCAGCCCTTCCTGGAGGTCCAGCGTGCCGCCCGGGGGGCGGGCGTCGGGCGCGGGATCGCGTTCGAGGAGGGTGACGGGGTGACCGTGGCGGTGCAGGACGCGGGCGAAGGTGAGGCCGGCGGGGCCGCTCCCGACCACGGCGATGCGATGTCTCATGTCGATACACTGTATTGAGTGATTACGCCGTATCGCAACAGTACGATGTACCCATGACTGTGTGGGACCGGCCGGAGCCGCCGACTCGCCCCGTGCCGCTCGACCGGGAGCGGATCGTCGCCGCCGCCGTCGCGCTGGCCGACGAAGGCGGGCTGGAGGCGGTGTCGCTGCGCAAGGTCGCCGCCCGTCTGGACGCCGGCCCGATGCGGCTGTACGGGTACATCTCCACCAAGGAGGAGCTGTTCGACCTCATGGTGGACGAGGTCCAAGCCGAGATCCTCCCCGACGAGCAGCCCGGCGACTGGCGGGAGGCGCTGAGCCTCCTCGCCCACCGCACCAGGCAGGCGGCGCTCCGTCACGAATGGCTGGCCGATCTGCTCGGCGGCCGTCCGACCCTCGGCCCGAACGCCCTTGCCGTGACCGAGACGACGCTGGCCGCCCTCGACGGCCTCGCCGACGTCGACACCGTCATGCGCGCCGTGGAGACGGTCGGCGCGTACTACACGGGCGCGATCAGGCGCGAGATCGCGAACGTGCGGGCCGAGCGCGCCACGGGCCTGTCCAAGCGCGACTGGCAGCGCGCCTCCGGCCCGCATCTGACGCGGATGCTGGACACGGGACGCTTCCCGGCGCTGGCCAAGGCGGTGTACGACGGCACGGAGGTGGACGCCGAGGCGTCCTTCGCGACCGGCCTGGACTGGGTCCTCGACGCCGTGGCCGCCAAGCTCGGCCATCCGCCGGGGTGACGTGACCGCACGGTCCTCCGGGAAAACCCGGAGCACTGCCGGTGTCGAAAACGTGGTACCTGCTCCGTCCCAGGGACAGCGGCGGCCACCACGGGCCACCGCGCCGACGAGGAGGCCCGCCGTGCAGCCGAACGAGATCACCGAGATCCTGAACCGTCCGCTCAGCCGGGAACTCCTGGCCCGCGACCTCACCCGACTGGCGTACGTCGCCAAGGACGGCACACCCCGCAACGTGCCGATCGCGTTCACGTGGAACGGCACGGAGATCGTCATGTGCACGACGACGAACGCCCCCAAGCTCGCGTCCCTGCGCCGCAATCCGGCGGTCGCCCTCACCGTCGACACCGAGGTCCATCCGCCGAACATCCTGCTCATCCGCGGGAAGGCCGAACTGGACCTCGTCGAGGGCATCCCGGAGGAGTACCTCCAGATGAACGGCAGCTACGACATGACCGCCGAGCAACGCGTCGTGTGGGAGGCCGAAGTCCGCTCGCTCTACGACGCCATGGTCCGGATCGTCGTCACCCCGACATGGGTGAAGCTGATCGACTTCGAGACGACCCTGCCCAGCGCCGTCGAAGAGCTGATCCGGCGGCGGGACGAGCGCCGACGCGCGTGACTCCGGCCGCCGCGGGCCTCGATCGCCGCCGGGCGGGCTGGCGGACGCCGCGGGCTCGCATCCACCGATGGGCCTAGCCCAGCGCGCCGTTGGCCCGTTCCGCGCAGAGGATGACAGGGCCGCGTGGTGGCCTCGCGGAGCGCACGGAACGCCGGGAGATGTGAACGCATGACGATCAATCGACGGGGATTCCTGACCGCCGTGGGGGCCGGTGCGGCAGTGACGGTGGCGGGAGCGGCGACCGGCGTGGCGACCGGCGGGCCGCTGCGGACTGCGGGCAGGCAGCGAGTTTCCGGGGTCGTGGCCGGCGGGTCGCCGAACTGGCCGGTGGACTGGTCGGCGTTGAAGGCGCGGCTCGGAGGGCGGCTGCTGCTGCCGGAGGACCAGGGATACGGCGTGGCCCGGCTCGGCTACAACGAGCTGTACGACATCCACCTGCCCGCGGCGGTGGCCCAGTGCGCCTCCGCGGAGGATGTGCAGGCCTGCCTGGACGTGGCCCGCGGCCACGGCGTGCCGATCGCCGCCCGCAGCGGAGGGCACAGCTACCTCGGGTACAGCGTGCCGAACGGCGGCTTGGTGATGGATCTGCGGCCGATGGCGCGGGTGCAGGCGCAGGACGACGGGACGGTGCGGGTCGGCGCGGGGGCCCGGCTGATCGAGGTGTACGCGGGGCTGGCGCAGGCCGGGCGCCTGATGCCGGCCGGCTCCTGCCCGACGGTGGGCGTCAGCGGGCTGGCCCTGGGCGGCGGGGTCGGGGTGCTGACCCGCAAGTACGGACTGACCTGCGACCGGCTGGTGTCGGCCGAGGTGGTCACCGCCGACTCGCGGGTGGTCACCGCTTCCGCGTGCTCCGAGCCCGACCTGTACTGGGCGCTGCGCGGCGGGGGCGGCGGCAACTTCGGCGTGGTCACCCGGTTCACCTTCAGCACCGAGCCCGCGCCCGAACTCACCGTCTTCTCACTGCACTTCCCGGCCGGCGCCACCGCGTCGGTGGTCGGCGCATGGCAGCAGTGGGTCGCGGACGCGCCGCCGGAACTGTGGTCGAACTGCGTCGTCTCCGGCGGCACTCCGGCGACCTGCCGGGTGGGCGGGTGCTACGTCGGGACGGACGCCGGGCTGAACCCGCTCCTGGACCGGCTGGTCTCCGCCGCCGCGACGCAGCCGACTTCGCGCACCGTACAGGCCAAGACCTATCTGGACGCGATGAAGTACATGGCCGGCTGCGCGAACGACACCATCGCGCAGTGCCACCCGACCTTCGAGGGCGGGCGGCTGCCGCGCGAGGCCTTCGTCGCCGTCTCGCGGGTGCTGAGCGCTCCCGTGGACGCGCAGCGGCTGGTGGACCTGATGGCGGGGCGTACCGGGATCGACCTGCTGCTGGACTCGATGGGCGGCGCGGTATCGCAACTCGCCCCCGACGCCACGGCCTTCCCGCACCGCTCGGCACTCGCCACGGCGCAGATCTACGCGAGCACCACCCCCGCCGGCCAGGCGGCGGCCACGGCCGCGGTGGACGCCGTCCGGGACGGGCTCGCGGCGCTGGGCGCAACGGGCGCGTACGTCAACTACATCGACGCGAGCCTGCCGGACTGGGGTACCGCCTATTACGGCGGGAACCTGTCCCGGCTGAAGGCGGTGTCTCGGCACTACGACCCGGACCAGGTCTTCGCGTTCCCCCAGTCGGTGGCGCGGGCCTGAGGACTGTTCCGTCCCGCCGGACGCTGCGACGCATCCGGCGGGCACGTGGCCGGAGGCGTACGCGTGCTACCCCTGCTCGGCTTCCCAGGTGCCCGACGCGTCCTCACAGTCCGTCTCGTACGTGCCGGTCAACTTGTCGCCCGAGAGCGTGCCTTCCATCTTGATCGTGTCCGAGGAGCCGGAGGACCCGGAGGCGCCGCTGGACCGCAGTTGCACCTTGTCGCCCGCCACGACCCCGACGACCGGGCCGGACAGGTCGCAGGTGGCGACGTCCAGTTCGAGTTCGCCCGTGACGCGGCTGCCGCTCTGCTCCAAGACGATCGAGAACGTGCCCTTGAGGGTGGCCGGCACCTCGTTCTCGTACGAACCGCTCCACGACCCGCTGAACGCCGTCGCGTCCTTGCCGTCCTGGCCGCCCTTGTCGTCGGTCCCGCCCTTGCCGGGCTGGCCCGCGGGGCCGACGCCGCCGCAGTTGTCGGAGGACTTCTCGGCCGCCGACAGCATCGCCGCCGACGAGGCCGCGGCGGACGATCCGGCCGCGGACGAGCAATCGTCGTCGTCGGAGCCGCCGAACAACGCGATCCCGCCGAAGACTCCACCGATCACGACGACCGCGGCGAGGCCGCCGATCAGCCACTTGCCGGACGACGCACCGCCCGGACGGGCGTGCCCGCCGGGCATCGGGGGCTGGCCACCCTGGTACGGGCCACCCGCTTGCGGTCCGTGGGGTCCCTGCGGTCCCTGGCCCGGCGGAGGCCCTTGGTACATCGAGCCCGCCGGTGCGCCGTACGGGGACGCCGGAGGCGGCCCCGGAGGCATCGGCGGGAGCACGGGCGACGGTCCGCCCGTACCGCCGCCCGGGAACTGCGAGGGCGGCGGAAAGCCCTGCGGCTGCGACGAGTGGGGCGAGGGCTGGGGTGCCGAGGAATACGAATCCTTCACCATGTTGGGCGCGGCCGGCGCCGCGTGTGCGCCCGGCGAGCCCTGCGCGCCCGGCATTCCCGGCACTCCCGGTCCGGACGAGGACGGGAGGATCAGGAGCGCGAGCTCCGCCGCCGCGTCGGGACGGGTGGTGAGCAGCCCCGAGAACACCGACTCGTAGCGTGCGTACGCCGCGTCGCGCAGCCCGTTCTGCTCGCGGCCGTCGGCCCCGGCGATCATGCTCCCGAACGCGTCCACCCAGGACGACGCGCCCGGATCGCCGTACCGGGTCAGCAGGTCGAGCAGCGAGCCTCGTACGGTCGGCCAGGACTCCGTCCCGATGGCCCTGACCACGTTCGCCGCGGCGACTCGCGCCAGTTCCTGAAGCTCGTCCGGCATGCGCCGTACTCCCCGTGTCGCATCGCGCGGGTGCGCCCCTTTGCCACCCGTCGGTGCACGCGAATATACGCGCAGGAGCGGATCATCCACCGAGGGTGTTCCCTCACCGGTTGTACGCCCGCCTCGGCGACGCGGCCCAGGTCGTGACACCGGCCCGGGCCGCCGCCATCCTGGAACCGGAAGCAGCCGCGCACCACCCGCCGTTCTCGGGAGGCGCACATGTACGGCAACCGACGCACCTCGCGCGGATCCCCACCCCCACTCTCGCCCCCGCTCCCACCTCCGCCGCCCTACGCCTCGCTCCCCTCGCCCGGTCCCCCGCCGCGCCGGCCGGACGGCCGCCACGGCCGCTTCCGCGGCGATCTGTCGTACGGCCGCGCGGTGTTGAGGTGGCCCGCCTCCGCAGCCCGAGCCTTGCGTCCCGCCGCATTCCCCCTCCTCTGGCTGCTGTCATTCGCCGTGTTCGCAGCCGCGGCCGTCGCGATCGCCGTTCTCCTCACTGCCTGACCTCTGCGCCGAGCGTGCGTTGTGGGTGCCCGCCCCTACGCTGCGCAGAATGGGCGACATCCGAAGCGACGATGACAGTTGCTCCTACGCGTGGCGGGATCTGCTGCAGCGCTGGAGCGACGAGTGGCTCGACCCGGTGCTGCACGAGCAGGAACGGGCCGAGCCGTTTCCGGACGAGGTCCGCCGAGCCCGCTGGCTGGGTACGCGTGGCGCCGCGGCGTCGGCCGTCGACGCGCTCGGGGCCCGGTTGGGCAGGGAACTCCCCCCGAGTTACCGTCAGTTCCTGCTGACGAGCGACGGCTGGCTCGACACGACGCACTGCGTCGACCGTCTCCTGCCCGTCGCCGAAGTGGGGTGGACGCGGGACCTCGACCCCCAGCTGATCGCCGCCTGGACCGACGGCTACGGCGAGTCCGACGGGTCCGACGTGCAGATCGACGACGCCGACTACTTCGTCTACGACGAGACCCAGTCCCAGACCTCGCTGCGTCCCGAGTACCTGGCGCACACGCTCAAGATCAGCGAGACGCCTGACGCCACCGATGTGTACCTGCTCAACCCGTGCGTGGTCACGGCGGACGGCGAGTGGGAGGCGTGGTACCTGGCCCACTGGATGGCCGGCGCCGTGCGGTACCGGTCGTTCTGGGAGCTGATGAACGACGAGTACCTGCGGTTCCGCGGCGACAAGTGACGCCGGCTGGGGGCGCCGCACCGTGGAATCCGGCTGGCCCGGCTCCTGCCCAGGCGGTCAGACTCCGCTCATGCTCATGGGTATCTCCGGGTTCGAGCCGGACTTTCTCGTCGGGATCGGTGCCGTCCGCGAACGGCACGGGAGGCGTCTCGCGGCGCTCCGCGGGAGACGGCTGACCGGGTACGCGCTCGTGCGCTTCGCCGAGGACGGGACCTGGTACGCCGACTGCCCGGTCGTCCTGGACTTCGAGGGCGTCCAGGTGGAGGTCTGCCACTCGAAGCTCGACGAGTTGTCGATCGGCTGGGATCGCATCGATGTCACGGCGGCCATCGTGGGCTGGGAGTGGTTCGAGCTCACGCCGGAGTGGTCCGGCGCCGACGAACGGCTTGAGCGGTTCGTCGGCGGGGAGCTGCGCGACGTAGCCCTGCTCGAGTGGCGGTATCCGGGCGGCGACCTCGCCGACGGCACCGTGGCCGTCGAGTTCTCCTTCGATGCCGGGAGCTTCCTCGTCTTCAACGCCCTCGACGAGAACGGCATCGAAGTCGGCCTGGCAGACCACCACCGGCACTACGTGCGTCACCGGTTGGGGGCCTGACCGTCACCGCAGACCGCGCGGCCCCGAGGGCGTGACGCGACCACGGGACGACGGCCTCAGGGCAGCAGGTCCAGGTCGTGTTCGTCGGTGTACTTGCGGCGCGGTGCGGGCTTGGGGCCGAACAGTTGGCGCATGACCGGTTCCGCGAAGCGGGCGGTGAGGGGGCCGGCGATCACGAGGATGAGGACGTACGCGGTCGCGAGCGGTCCGAGCCGTACGTCCGTGCCCGCCGCGACGGCCAGTCCGGCGATGACGATGGAGAACTCGCCGCGGGCGACGAGTGCTCCGCCGGCGCGGTAGCGGCCGGGCTTGGCGATTCCGGCGAGGCGGGCGGCCCAGTAGCCGGTGGCGATTTTGGTGAGGGTGGTCACGACGGCGAGGGCAAGGGCCGGGAGCAGGACGGGCGGCAGGTCCGCGGGGTCGGTCGAGAGGCCGAAGAAGACGAAGAAGACCGCGGCGAAGAGGTCGCGGAGCGGCGCGAGGACCTCTTGGGCGTGCTCGGCGACCTCGTCGGAGATGGCGATGCCGACGAGGAAGGCGCCGACGGCGGCGGAGACCTGGAGCTTGTCGGCGATTCCGGCGACGAGGACGGTCAGGCCGAGGACGCCGAGGAGCAAGAACTCGGGTTCTTCGCTGGAGAGGGCCTTGGAGACGGTCTGGCCGTGGCGCAGCGCGATGACGAGGACGACGGAGATGGTGGCGACCGCGATGAGGACGGTGACGCTGCCGCCGAGCAGCCCGACTCCGGCGAGGAGCGCGGTGAGGATCGGCAGGTAGAGGGCCATCGCGAGGTCTTCGAGGACCAGGACGCTCAGGATGGTGGGCGTTTCGCGGTTGCCGAGGCGTCCGAGGTCGCGGAGGACTTTGGCGATGACGCCGGACGAGGAGATCCAGGTGACTCCGGCGAGGGCGATGCAGCCGACGGGTTCGAAGCCGAGGAGGAGTCCGGCGACGAATCCGGGGGTGGCGTTGAGGAGGAAGTCGACGAATCCGGCCGGGGCGCCGGCCCGGAGGTTGCCGACGAGTTCCTTGGCGTTGTACTCGAGGCCGAGGAGGAGCAGCAGGAGGATGACGCCGATGTCGGCGCCGACGGAGATGAAGTCGTCGCTCTCGGACAGGCTGAGGACGCCCCCGTGGCCGAAGGCCAGTCCGCCGAGGAGGTAGAGCGGGATCGGGGACATGCCCATGCGGGCGGCGATGCGGCCGAGGATGCTGAGGCCGAGGATGATGGCGCCGATTTGGATGAAGAGCGATGCCGAGTGCATGGAGTGGTGCGCGGCTCCGGTTCGGGGTGGTGGGCGGGGCTGTTACTCCCCGGTGAGGAGTTCGGCGAGGGCGGTGGCTTCGGCGGGGGTGAGGCGGACGCCGGGGCCGCAGGCGTCCGGGTCGTCGATTTCGAAGATGGCGAGGCTGCGGCGTCCGTCGCGGGCGGCGACGATGCTGAGGGCGCGTCCGCCTTGGGTCTGGAGGGTGTACTGCGTGCCGATGCCCGGGAGGGGGGTGGAGGTGATGGGGACCTGGTTGGACATGGCGGCTGCTCCGGTTCGGGATGGTCGTCGGCGGGTCTGGCTTCGGGCCCGGGGTTGGGCCCGGGTTCGGCCCTGGGTCCGGGCCTGAGTCCGGGCCTGAGTTCGGGCTCGGGATCGAGCCCGGGATCGGGCTGTTGTCACATTAATAGTGGGCAGGGTCCCGGCGGCCGGTGATCCGCTCGCGTCGTCGCGGTCGCGTCTTTGCGCTGTGTGGTGCGGTGCCGGTGTGATGGGATGCCCGGTGCCCGGCAGTTGTCGTGGCGGGCGGTGGTCGTGGGTCGGTCTCGGACGGGGGTTTGAGGTGGTCGGCGCGGTGGACGTATCGGCGGAATCGGTCAATGCGTGCGAGGCCTTTTTTGTTCCGCTGGGTGCGGAGCGGTATGCGGCGTCGGAGTTGACGCAGGGCCCGTGGAGTCTGGAGCAGCAGCACGGCGGGCCGCCGTCGGCACTGCTGGCGGGCCGGTTGGAGCGGTTGGCGCCGCGTCCGGAGCTGGTTCCGGCGCGCCTGACGGTGGAGTTCCTGGGTCCCGTGCCGGTGGGTGAGGTACGCGTGGCCGTGCGCGTGGTGCGGGACGGCCGGAGCGTGCAGCTGGTCGCGGGCGAGCTCAGTGTCGACGGACGCGTGTGCCTGTCCGCGCAGTTGTGGCGGGTGCGGGCGGCGAAGGTGGCGGGACTGCCCGAGGCGGCGTTGGCGTCCTCGGAGGTGCCGGGCCCGGTGCCGGCCGAGCCGCAGGGGCCGCTGGCCCGTCGGTTCGGGTACGGGCGGGCCCTGGACTGGCGGTTCCTGGACGGGTCGTTCCGGTATCCGGGGCCGGCGACGGCGTGGGTGCGGTGCGGGCGTCCGCTGGTGGAGGGCGAGGCGCTGGGCGCGCTGGAGCGCGTGGTGCTGGTGGCGGACACGGGTTCGGGCATCGGCGCGGAGTTGGATTCGCGGCAGTTCGTGTGGCCGAACCTGGATCTGTCGGTGCATCTGCTGCGGGTGCCGGTGTCGGAGTGGTTGTGCCTGCGGTCGGCGACCGAGTTGGGGGACGCGGGGGTGGGAGTGGCGCGTACCCGGTTGTTCGACGAGGCGGGGTTGTTCGGGTCGGTGGCGCAGTCGTTGTTCGTGGCGCCGGTGCCGGGGGCGGGCGCGTCCGGGTAGGCGGGTGCCTGTCCGGGTGCGGGTGCCTTTGCGTGTGCGCGATCGGGGTACGCCCGTCACCGGGAGTCGGGGGGCCGGTCGGCGGGTATGCGGGGTGTCGTGGGGGTTGGTCTGTCCGTGTGTGTGGAGGTTGTGGTGACCCATCCGCCGAGTCCGCCGCCCGCTCCCCCGGGTCCCCCGGGTCCGTGGCCGCCTGATCCCTTTCCGAGTCCCGGCCCGGGGCCGTCTCCGGAGCCGCTGCCGGACCCGTTCCCGGATCCGCTGCCGCCGGACCCCGGCCCCGATCCGCAGCCCGATCCGGTTCCCCCGGGCGGCGGGCGTCCGCCGCTGGGAGGCTGACCCGCAGCCGCGGCAACCGACTTCGACGAATGCGCCGCGGGCCCGGTGCCGCCGTTTCGTACGGCGGTACCGGGCCCTCGGCGCGTTCGCGCGGCTCTGCGGATGGCTGTGCGGATGGCTGCGCGGATCAGCCATCGGATGGGTCAGCGGATGGGGACGCCGCTGATGGTGCGGGCGATGACGAGCCGCTGGATCTCCGAAGTGCCTTCGAAGATGGTGTAGATGGCGCTGTCGCGGTGCATGCGTTCGACGGGGTACTCGCGGGTGAAGCCGTTGCCGCCGAGGATCTGCATGGCGTTGGTGGTGACCCATTTGGCGGTCTCGCCGGCGTAGAGCTTCGACATGGATCCTTCGGCGGCGTCGAAGGACTGGCCGGTGGCGGCCATCCAGGAGGCGCGCCAGACGAGGAGGCGTGCGGCGTCGATGCGGGTGCGCATGTCGGCGAGGGTGAAGGCGACGCCCTGGTTGTCGATGATGGGGCGGCCGAACTGCTCGCGGGTCTTGGCGTATTCGAGGGCGTATTCGTACGCGGCGCGGGCGATGCCGACGGCTTGGGCGCCGACCGCCGGGCGGGACGACTCGAAGGTGGCCATGGCGGCGTTGCCGCGCCCGGAGCGTCCGCCTTCGCGGGCGCGGGCGATGCGTTCGTCGAGCTTGTCCTTGCCCCCGAGGAGGCAGTCGCCGGGGATGCGCACGTTGTCGAGGATGACTTCGGCGGTGTGCGAGGCGCGGATGCCGTGCTTCTTGAACTTCTGGCCCTGGCTGAGGCCGGGGGTTGCGGGCGGTACGACGAAGCTGGCTTGGCCGCGGGCGCCGAGGGTGGGGTCGACGGTGGCGACGACGACGTGGATGTGGGCGATGCCGCCGTTGGTGGCCCACGTCTTGACGCCGTTGAGGACCCATTCGCCGGTGATGTCGTCGTACGTGGCGCGGGTGCGCATCGCGGAGACGTCGGAGCCGGCGTCGGGTTCGCTGGAGCAGAAGGCGGCGACCTTGACGTCTTCGGGGGTGCCGAACATCTGGGGTGCCCAGGTGGCGACCTGGTCGGGGGTGCCGTTCGCGACGACGCCGGCGGCGGCGAGGGTGGTGCCGGTGATGGCGAGGCCGAGTCCGGCGTCGCCCCAGAAGAGTTCCTCCATGGCGAGGGGTATCCCGAGGCCGGTGGGGTCGAAGGCCTGGGTGGAGAAGAAGTCGAGGGAGTACAGGCCCGCCTTGGCGGCTTCCTGGATGATGGGCCAGGGGGTTTCCTCGCGTTCGTCCCATTCCGCGGCAGCCGGGCGCAGGACGTCGGCCGCGAAGGTGTGGACCCAGTCGCGGACGGTGCGCTGGTCGTCGGTGAGTTGGAGGGAGAATGCGCTCATCGGGTCTGGCTCCCTGCGGTGGTTGGTGGTGTGATGCCGTGCCGGGTGTTGCGGGTCCGGCCCGGCGGGGTGCCGGGCGGGCGCGGCGGTGGGGTGGAGGTGCCGTGGTGGTGCGCGGGGTGGGACGCTGGGGTGGGACACCTGGCTGTTACCGGCGGGTAACCCGCAGTGTGTTACTCCTGGTAACGTCTGTCAAGGCCAGGACGCCTCGGAGCACGACGCGTACAACACGAGCGAGGGTTCGGCGAAGGGTCGCATGACGCACAACGAAGCCGCCACCGGTTCCACCGCGGCAGCGGGCACGGGGACGACGGACGGCACCACCGGGGGCACCGCTGGAGGCAGCAGAGGCGCAGCGGGCTCCGGCTCCGCGGGGTCCGGCGCCGGCGCGGGCGGCAGCGGGTCCACCGGGGCCGCGAGCGGGCGCTCGGCGCTGCGCCGCCTCGAACTCCTCGACGCCGCCGACCGCGTGGTCATGCGCGACGGCCCCGACGCCTCGATGAACACCATCGCCGCCGAGGCCGGCATCACCAAGCCGATCCTGTACCGGCACTTCGGCGACAAGGACGGCCTGTACCGGGCGCTGGCCGAGCGCCACACCGAGGAACTGGCGCTCGCCATCCGCGCCGCCGTGGACCCGGGACGGACGGACAACCCGAGGGCTCGCGTCCAGGCCACGATCGACACGTACCTCTCCCACATCGAGGCGAACCCGCAGGTCTACCGCTTCCTGCTGCACCGGGCGGGCGCCGAGTCGGCCGACGTGCACGGGCATGTGACGGCGTACCAGCGGCGAGTCGGCGAGGAGTTGGCGCGGTCGTTCGACCCGGTGGGGGCGACGGGCGTACTGGCGCGCGCGTGGGCGCACGGGATCGTCGGCATGGTGCAGGCGTGCGGCGACTGGTGGCTGGACGAACGCCCCTGCGAGCGCGCCGAACTCACCGTCTACCTCACCGAACTCCTCTGGGGCGCCCTGCCGACCGCGCTGGCCGCGGCCGCGGAGGCCGGCGAGGCGGCGGCCGGGGCGGCGGAGCCGGAGTAGCGGCCCGACGGTCGCGACGCTTCGGTAGTGGCGGGCGGTGGAGGTTCGGACGTCCGAAGCGCGGCGCCGCTCCGACGTCCCGTACGACGGCGTCCACGACGTGGCTGCCTCTCGACCGCTCAGGTGCCGGGACGGTAGCGGATGGGGTGGCCCTCGGGGACCTCGACGACGCAGATGCGGAGGCCGTCCGGGTCGGCGATCCACATCTCGTCGAGGCCCCACGGCTCGCGGCGCGGCTCGCGGAGGATCTCGGCGCCGCGTTCGGCGAGGGTCTTGTGGGCGTCCGCGAGGTCGCGCACCTGCATCCAGAGCTGGGTGGCCGGGGTCGGCGCGGTGTCCGAGCCCGCGGAGACCTCCAGGTATCCGCCGCCGAGGAAGAAGACCGTGCCGCGGTGGTCCCCCGTGCCGAACTCGCGGTAGATCGCGAGCCCGAGGACGTCGCGGTAGAAGGCACGGGTGCGGTCGAGGTCGGTGGGCCGCAGCATGATGCGGCTGCTCAGGACGTCCATGCCCCACTCTTCGCCCGTCGGGGCACCTGTTATGCGCGTTATGTGCGGCGGGTACGCGCGGACGGCCGATCGGCGCCGGGCGGATCCGTGCCGGGCGCGGCCCCGGCGGCGCGCGTCGGGGCGGGGCGGGCGTTACGCTGCGGCGGTTGGGCTGTTGGCCGGTTGGGCATGCCCGGCCGGTTCGGTGGCAGTCTCGCTGTCGGGGCCGGTAGCGGCGCCCGCGGCGTTGCCGGGGACATGACGGACACGACGGACACGACGGAGGGATACGTGTGGGGTACGACCGGGTGGCGGGGTCGATGTTCGGGCTGGCGTACGGGGATGCGCTCGGCGCGCCGACCGAGTTCCTGTCGTACGCGGAGATCATGCGCCGCCACGACCTGCCCGGGCCGCGCGAACTCCCCGTGCGCGACGGCGTGGCGCTCGTGACCGACGACACGCAGATGGCCCTGGCCGTCGCGGAGGCGCTGGCGGACGTCCTGGGCGCGGCCGGGGACGGCCCGCGCCTCGACGCGGAGCGGCTGACGCCCCGGCTGCGCACGCACTTCCTGACCTGGTGGGCGTCCCCCGACAACAACCGCGCGCCGGGCAACACCTGCCTGCGCGCGTGCGAGGCGCTCGCGGACGGCGTGGCGTGGTCGTGGGCGACTATCCGCGGGTCGAAGGGCTGCGGCGCCAACATGCGGGTCTCCCCCGTCGCTCTCGTGGACGGCATCGGCGAGGCGGACCGGTGCGGGGCCTCCCAATTGCAGGCCGCGATGACCCACGGGCATCCCACCGCGCTGGCGGCCTCCGACCTCACCGCGGCCGCCGTGCACGCGCTGCGCGCGGGGGTCGCCCCGTCGGCGCTCCCCGCGTACCTGCGGGCGCACGCCGAGGCGCAGCGGTCGGTGTACCACGGGGACTGGCTGGGCGACGAACTGTGGCGGGGCCCGTTCGGGTCGACGCCGGAGGCGTTCATCGAGCGGGGCTGGGACGAGTGCCTGGCGGTGCTGGACCGGTTGGACGCGGCGCTGCTGCTCGCGGACCGGCGGAGCGACCCGTGCCAGGTGACCGGCGCGGGGTGGATCGCCGAGGAGGCGTTCGCGACCGGGCTGCTGTGCTTTCTGATGTACGAGGACGCGCCGGTGGACGCGCTGGCCCGGGCCGCGGCGTCGTCCGGTGACTCGGATTCGATCGCGGCGCTGGCGGGGGCGTTCGCGGGCGCCGCGTACGGCATGGCGGCGTGGCCCGCGGAGTGGGAGCCGGTGATCGAGTACCGCGAGGACCTGGTCCGGCTCTCCGGGGCGCTCGCCCGGTGATGCGGCGCACGGCCGCGGAGGCGGCACGAACGGCGAAGACCGCGGGCACGGCTGCGGGCAGGGCGGCCGGCAAGGCCACAGGCGATGGCGGCGGCAGTGGGCTGAACGGCGCGTTGAGCGGTGCGTTGAACGACGCATGGACTGGTGCGTGGAGTGGGGCACGGAATGGGGCGCGGCATGGGCTGGCCGGTTTGAACGGCCCTTCGGTGGCGGCGTTGCGGCGCCAGGCGGCGAGTTCGGTGGGCAGCGCGGTCACCGGGGTGGCGGCGGGGGTCGCGGGTGCGCTGGGAGTGGCCAGCGCGGCCGGTGCGGCGCCGACGATCTCCGGGACGCGGCCGGGTGTGCTCGGCCGCGTGCACGCGTTGGACCAGGCGGCGTTCACGTGGGTGGCGTCGCACCACGTCCCGTGGGCGAACCGTGCGCTCCCGGCGCTGTCGCGTTCGGCGAACCGGTCGCGGCTGTGGATGGTCGCGGCCGGGTCGATGGCGTTGTCGGGCGGCCGGTCGGGGCGTCGGGCCGCGCTGCGCGGCCTGGGGTCGGTGGCGCTGGCGTCCACGGTGACGAACGTGGTGCTGAAGAACTGGACGCGGCGGCCGCGCCCGGTGCTGGACCTGGTGCCGCACGTACGCCGGCTGCCGCGTCAGCCGTGGACGACGTCTTTCCCGTCGGGGCATGCGGCATCGGCCGCGGCGTTCGCGACGGGCGTGGCGCTGGAGTCGCGGTCCCTCGGCGCGGCGGCGGGCGTGCTCGCGGGGGGTGTGGCGTTCTCCCG
Source organism: Streptomycetaceae bacterium NBC_01309 (assembly GCA_045039925.1). Lineage (GTDB taxonomy): Bacteria > Actinomycetota > Actinomycetes > Streptomycetales > Streptomycetaceae > Yinghuangia. The sequence goes on along the minus strand of CP108400.1, from coordinate 10,165,043 downwards.
GGTGTATACGGGGGTGCACTACCCCGGTGATGTGCTGGCCGGGGCGGCGCTGGGTGCGAGTCTGGCGGTGGTGACGCTGCGGTGGTGGCCGCGGCGCCCGGTGGTGGCGGCGTTCGCGCCGCAGCCGAGGGTCCGGGTGCCGGCGCTGGGCGGCGGCGCGGGGCTGGTGGTCGTGGTGAACGCGTCGGCCGGTCCGGACGGCGAGGTGGCGCCCCGGCTGCGGGAGTTGCTGCCGCTGGCGACGATCCTGGAACGGGTGCCGCAGCCGGACGCCGAGGGCGGCGCGCCCACGAACGGCAACGGCGGCAACGGCGGCGGGATCGGTGACGGAAACGGGAACGGGTCCGGCGAGATTGCGGCCGGTACGCCTGCCGCATCCTCCGGCGCCGCCCCCAACGGCCCGGGTGCGGCTCCTGGTGCGGACTCGGGCCCGGACTCGGGTGCCGACGCCGGTTCCGCGGCGGCGGACGCGAACGGCGGTGCGGAGCCCGACGGATCCGACCTCGTGGCGCTGCTGCGCCAGGCGGCCTCGGAGGCCGTCGTACTGGGCATCGCGGGCGGCGACGGCTCGATCAACGCCGCCGCGAAGGTGGCGCTGGACTTCGGCTGCCCGCTGGCGGTGTTCCCGGCCGGGACGCTGAACCACTTCGCGGCCGACCTGGGCCTGCAACGCCTGGAGGACACCGCGCGGGCGGTGCGGGCCGGCGAGGCGGTGCTGGTGGACGTCGCGGAGATCGCGCGCGACCGCACGTACGACTTCGGCCCGTTGAGCGGCATGGACCCCGAGGTGTTCCTCAACACCTTCTCGCTGGGCGTGTACCCGGACCTGGTGCGGGCGCGCGAGGCGATGGAGGGGCGGATCGGGAAGTGGCCGGCGATGCTGGTCGGCCTGGTCGAGGTGCTGAAGGAGGCGCGGCCGGTCAAGCTGCGCGTCAACGGGCGGGCGCGGTCGGTGTGGCTGCTGTTCCTCGGCAACGGGGCGTACGCGCCTCCGGGCTTCGCCCCGGCGTACCGGCCCAACCTGCACGACGGCCTGCTGGACGTCCGCCTGGTCGACGCCGCGAAGCCGGCGGCGCGCATCCGGCTGGTGGCCGCGGTGCTTTCCGGGACGCTCGGGCGCTCGCGCGTGTACGAGGCGTCGACGGCGCGGGCGATGCGCCTGACGGAGATTCAGGCGGGCGCGCCGCTCGCGGTGGACGGCGAGGTGCGGCCGGGTGCGTCGCAGCTGCGGATCGCGAAGGGGCGGCGGCTCGTGGTGTACCGGCCGGTGGGCGCGCGGCGGGCGTAGCGCCTGCCGGGTGTTTGTCGGTCGGTCAGTGGTCGGTTGGCCGATTGGTCCGTCGGTCGGTTGGTTCGTCGGTCGGTTGGTTCGTCGGTCGGGCACGGCCCGCGCCGAGGCACGCCCACGCCTCCCGCGGAGTGGCGGCTCCGGAAGCACAGCAATGCCGGGCGGGCCGCCCCTGCGGGACCCCTTGGCCGAGGCGCCCCTGCGCCGCCACTCCCCTGAACCACCTCCGCGACCAGCCGGTTGCCCACGGCCGGGGCGTTTCGACGCGGCCTGGCGGTCCACAGTTTGAACGGGCGGCGCGCGGGCTCGGGCGTGGGACCGTGCGGGGTGCCCTCGCAAGGGTGAGGGGAATCCGGCTGCGCCGGGTGCCCGGAGTTCGGCACAGTGGCCCGTACGGGGCGGAGGAACGGCGACGCAAGACGTCGTTGGTCGGCGTTCGTGTCGGTCACGGCTGAAACGGTCGGTCAACGAGCACAGCGGAGGAAGGGCGGTCGACATGGGGGGCGGTACCGGCGGCACGACGGTCGCCAGGGTGGTCGGGCCGAGACAGGCGGCCACCGCAAGGGCGACCGGCGCCAAGGTGACCACGACGGTGGCGACGGGTGCGACGGCGGTGGTGTCGCGGGCGGTGGCGCGGCACCGGTCGCGGCCGATCCCCCGTCAGGCGCTGTGCGCCGCAAGGCTGTTGGCGGCCGGCCGGATCGCGGTCGGGGTGGTGCAGGCGGTGGCGCCGCATGCGGCGGGCCGACTGCTTCCGGCGCGGCCCGCGGGGGTGGGTGACGCGTCGGCGTTGTCGCGGGGGTTGGGCGTACGCGACACCGTGGTCGCGGCGGGCTGGTGGCACGCGCTGGACCGGGGCGGCAAGGGCGCCGCCGAGTGGGCGTGGCTCCAGGTGGCGGCCGACGTGTCGGACGGCGCCGGAACCGTGGGGCGCTGGCGCGCGCTGGACCGGCGCGAGAAGGCGTGGATGGTGGTGCTCGGCGCCCTCGCGGTCGCCGACGCGACCGTCGCGGTGGCGCTGGGCGGCGCGGACGACGACGCGGCCGGGACGATCCGGTAAGCCCGGGCGTATCGGCCTGCCCAAAAGGGAGCCGGGCGAATGCTCCCGGCCCGGGCCGGGCGGCGGTCGGAGCCGCTGAGCCGCTCAGCCGCTCAGCCGCTCTGGAAGAAGAACTTGGCGTTCTTGCCGTCCGGTGACAGGAACAGATAGCCGACCCCGTTGTCGCCGAAGTTCACATCGAAGGGCAGCTGGTAGGAGTCGAACTGGGCGACCAGCTGCCAGTCGCCGCCGGGCAGGTCGTCGCCCTGCAACCAGACCGGCACCACATCGGGGCCGCCGAGCTGGTTCATCCGGATGCTGCCCTTGGCGTTCTTCCGGCGCTCGTCGATCAGCTCTTCCAGCCGCCATTCCCGGTCGTCCTCGTCCTCGTCCTCGACCGGCTCCATTTCTCGCTCGACCTGGGCGAAGTCGACCTCCTCGTCCAGTTGGAGCAGGTGGACGCGGTCCAGGGCGGCCGGTCCGGTGGCAGCCGCCTGTGTCTCGAACGACTCGGTGCCCTGCCCGCCCGGCTGGACGACGGTGGCGTGCTCGCCCGAGAACCCGAGCGCGAACAGGTACACCATCCGGTCCCCGTTCCCACCGCAGTCCGCCGCGGCCACCCGGAACTGACCCATGAATTGGGCGAGTTCGTTCTCGTACGGGTCGACCGGCCACTGCGGCTCCGCCAGCCAGTGCGGCTGCCCGCCCAGCCGGGTGCCGTCCGTGACGGCCGCCTCGGCCTCACTCGCAGGGTGGTAGGACGTGAAGCGGTACCGCATACGAATCCCCTGTTGTCGACCGGCCGTTGTGCCACCGCACAAGCTATCGCCCGCCCCCGACCGCCGGGCCGACCCGCAGACTCACCCGCCTGCCGGCTCACACACCCGCTGGCTCACGCACCCGCCGACTCACACAGTGCCGGCGGCGCGGAAGGCGTCGCCGTGGTCCAGGCCGAGGCGGGCCGACCAGGCCAGCGCTTCGTCGAGCGGAGCGTCGTCGTCGGCCAGGCGCGCGGCGGCGAGCGCCCGCGGTGCCTTCCCTTGGTCCAGAACGGTGGCCCACTGCCGCGCATTGAGGGCCAGGTACCGCAGCCCGGGCAGGTCGGCCAGCACGGTCAGGTCGCGTACGTCGGCCTGTGCGAGGTCGACGGCGCGCAGGTTGGGGACGGTGCGGAGCGCGGCGATGTCGACCGGTGCGGAGCTCCCCAACCCCAGGGAGGCGAGGTGGCCGTGGCCTTCCAGCGGCGTCAGGTCGCCGCCGTCCAGCGTGACGCGCAGCGACTCGACGGGTAGTGCCCGTATCGGCGCCAGGTCGGCGGTGGCGCAGCGGTTCATGTGCAGCCGCCGCAGGCTCCGGCTGACGGCGAGCGGGGCGAGATCGACCGGACTTTCGACGTCGTTGATGTGGATGGCCTGGAGGGTGGGCGGGACGTCACCGGGGATCTCACCGACGATCTCCCGGGGTCCGCGGCATGGATCGGGCGCCGGCAGATCGAGGTAGCCGTCGTCGAGCTCGTGGTCGCCTTCCTCCAACGCCTCCAAGTGGTGACGGAGCAGCGAGGTGATCGAGTCGGTGACGTAGGCCGGGCCGTCGTTGTAGTCGCGGCCCATGCGGATGACCTGGCCGGGGCGGCCGTTTCGCGCCGGGGCCGTGTCCACCGCCAGGTAGTTGCCGTTCTCACCGCTGGCGAACGGCAGCCAGCCGGGATGTCCGGCGCAGCGCCGTACCGTCTCGGGCGGCTCGGTGTCGAAGACCACCGAGTCCCAGCCCAGCTCCCAGCCGAACCACGCCGGTCGGCGCCAATCGGCGTGCAGGGACACCAGGGACTTCAGCGGCAGCCAGGCGTAGTTCCCGAGAAGGTAGCGGGGCTCGTGCTCGATGCTGTCGCCGTCGGCGATCAGGTAGAGCGCCCTCAGGTCCGCGGGCAGGGCGCCGCCGATGCGGCGCTCGGCCTCGTCCAGCGCGTCGGGGGTGACGGGCGGGGGCAGTTGCTCGGCGTGGCCGAGGACCGCCTCGCGGCGTTCCATGTACTGACGGAAGTGCGCCGTCGCCAGTTGCGGATCGCCGGCCGGGGCCGCTGTGCCCGCCTCCTGCGTCGCACCCGGCCGGACAGGCCGGTGGTCAGGGTCGAAGACGGCTTGGAAGCCGCCGCCTCGTCCGCGGAGGCTGGTGATCGCGTCTGTGGTCGCGACCAGCCGATACTGCCCGGACGGTTGGCAGACCATCTCCGCGCTGGCGCTTTCCCAGCCCCGATCCGCACGCAACGCCTCGGCCAGAGCGGTCAGTTCCATGAAGGGGTTGCACATCGCGCCTCCCCACGGGCCGGCGCCGGGGACGGTGTACTTGCCGGACAGCGAAACAGCACCCCGGCTGACCGTGGCGGCCAGAACTGCCCCTGTCCAACCCGTCGGCCCATTCGCGACGATCACCTCGGCGATCCGCCGCGCCGCCCGCTCCGGCATGTCCTGCCCCCGTCCCCTCGGCACTGCCGGTCCTCGGCGGTCCGTCGGTGTGTCTATCTGCTGTGGCACCGCGCAGGCTAGCGTCCGTCACCGACCGCCGGGCCGGTCCCCGCGGCGGCGGCCGCGTAGCGCGCCGCGAGGAGGGCGAAGGCGGCGGCGAGTTCGGGTGGGCCGATGACCTCGATGTCGGCGTCGAAGCGGCCGAAGGCGGCGGCCAGGCCGGTCCAGGACCAGGAGCCGAGCGTGATCCGGCAGCGGTCGGCGCCCAGTTCCTCCACGACCGCGTCGTGCGCGTACGGCGCGACGGTCCTGGCCGGGGTTTGCAGGATGGCTTGGCCCCGGCACGGCCATTCGGCGGACCCGTCGGCGGAGCCGCGGAACCGGCCCGTGACGAACGCGGCCACGTCGTCCCCGGGCAGTTCGCGCGGCGTGAAGCGCGGTCCGGTCGGCGTACGCGGGTGCATGCGGTCGGCGCGGAACGTCCGCCAGTCGTCGCGGTCGAGGTCCCAGGCCAGGACGTACCAGCGGCTGCGCCACGTCACCAGGTGGTGGGGCTGTACGCGGCGGCGTTCCCCTTCCGACTCCCCATCCGACTCCCCCTCCGACACCCCCGCGGGCGGCTGGGCGTAGTCGAAGCGCAGTTCCGCACGGGCGTGGATGGCCGCGCTCAGGTCGGCGAGGACACGGGCGTCGACCGGCGGCACGTCCGCTCCGCTCCCCGCCGGTTCGTGCCCCTCCGACGCGACGGCCGTGACGTGCCGCATCGTGTCCATGCGGTGGCGCAACCGGGGCGGCATGACCTGGCGGATCGTGGTGAGGGCGCGCGACGCGTCCGCGGCGAAGGCGGTGCCCGCGGCCGCGGTCTGGAGTGCGAGGGCCAGGGCGACGGCCTGGTCGTCGTCGAACAGGAGCGGGGGCAGGTGGGTGCCGGCGTCCAGGTGGTAGCCGCCGGCCGGGCCCTTGAGGGCCGTGACCGGGTAGCCGAGTTCCCGCAACCGGTCGACATCTCGGCGGACCGTGCGCGGCGTGACGCCGAGCCGCTCCGCGAGGTCGTCGCCCGACCAGTCGCGACGCGTCTGGAGCAGGGACAGCAGCGCGAGCAGCCGCGAGGACGTCTTGTGCATGGTCGTCATTCTGCCCGGAGTACAGGACACAACCTGTCCGCTACTGCTGTGAAGGTGGAACCAGAGCCGGGGCAGCCGCCGACAGAGGCAGGCAGCCGAACCAACCGGATCAGTCAGAAGGCTCGAATCCGGCGGCGGCCATCAAGCGGCCGTGAGACAGACGGCTGTGCAGCAGACGGCTGTGCAGCAGACGGCTGTGCAGCAGACGGCTGTGCAGCAGACGGCTGTGCAGCAGACGGCTGTGCAGCTGACGACTGTGCACCGTTGCGGCTCGCACCAGACGACCCAAGGCGAGAGGTACCACCATGTCCGTCACGACCACCACCCACCTGAACTTCCGGGGCGACGCGCGTCAGGCGCTGGACTTCTACCAGTCCGTCTTCGGCGGGCGCAGCGCCGCCGTCACCTACAAGGACGCCGGCAACGTGCAGAACGAGAGCGAAGCGGACTGGGTCATGTGGGGCGAGGTCGTCGGCGCCGACGGCTTCCACGTCATGGCGTACGACGTGCCCTCCCAACTGCCCTGGAGCCGGGGCGAGGACCCCTTCTTCGTGTCCGTGCGCGGCGACGACGCCGACGAGATCAGCGCCCTGTGGCAGGGGCTGTCGGCCGGTGCGGTGGTGGCACGCCCGCTGCAGGCCGCGCCGTGGGCCCCGCTGTACGGGATGCTCACCGACCGGTTCGGCGTCACTTGGGTTCTGGACGTCGCAGTTCCCTACACCGGCTGACTGACGCGGCTCCCCGCACCGGTGCCTCCGACGCGTCGCATCCGAAAGGGCGAATCGGCAGCGAATCAGCGGCCAATCAGTGGCGCCTCCGGGGCGCGACAGTGGCGCCTCCGGGGCGCGACAGTGGCGCGTCACCGCCCGCCCGCGGCCCGCCCTTCACCCGGCCGCGGAGGCGGGTGCGGCCGCGGCCGGGCGGCGTCCCACCTCGGGGGTCCAATCTCGATAGGCTGGCGCGACGTATACGGATCCCCCGCCTGGCGGCAGGACCGGGTGCGGACCCCCGAGGGTGTGTCAGGTGCCGTACGGCGCCCGGCCGTCCGTGCGCGAACGGCCTAGGGCCCGCGCGCGGACCGGCGCACCCGAGCGGGGTTCCGCGTCCCGTGCCCGTCCGCCGGGTGCGGGGGTCCGAGGGAACGGCCGCCGCCCGGTCGCACGGCCTGGGTGTTGGCGGCAGGCGAGACTGGTGGAGGATACGCATCCGATGACAGGAACCCCCGTCCCGGGCCAGGGCGCCGGGCCCTCGCGCGGACCCGACGCGCTGCCGCCGAGGTCGAAACTGGCGGTGACCGCGAGCCGGGTGACCGCGGCCATCTCGCGCCGCGCCGGCAAGGGCAGCGGTTCGGTGATCGGCGGGAAGATCGCGCTGCGGATCGCCCCCGACCTGCTGGCCCAGCTCGCCGACCACCTCCAGGTCGTGCTGGTCTCGGGCACGAACGGCAAGACGACCACGACGCGGCTGGTGGCGGAGGCGCTGCGCGCGGCCGGACCGGTGGTGTCGAACGCCCTGGGCGCGAACATGCCCGCCGGGATCACCTCCGCGCTCGCGGGTGCGGGGGACGCCCGGTTCGGTGTGATCGAGGTCGACGAGAAGTACCTGTCGGGTGTCGCGCGCGACGCGGACCCGATCGCGATCGTGCTGCTCAACCTGTCGCGCGACCAGCTCGACCGGGCGGCCGAGACGCGCATGCTCGCCGAGAAGTGGCGCGAGGGCCTGCGCGGCACCCAGGCGGTGCTGGTCGCCAACGCCGACGACCCGCTCGTGGTGTGGGCGGCGTCGTCCGCCAAGGACGTGGTGTGGGTCGCGGCGGGGCAGATGTGGCAGGAGGACTCGTGGTCCTGCCCGTCCTGCGGTGGCGTGATGAACCGTCCCGGCGACGACTGGTACTGCGGCGACTGCGACTTCCGCCGCCCGCAGGTGACCTGGTCGCTGGTCGGCGAGGAGATGGTCGACCCCGACGGGCGCGTGTGGCCCCTCGAACTCCAGCTCCCGGGCCGGGCGAACCGCGCCAACGCGACGACCGCGGCCGCGGTCGCGTCGGTCTTCGGCGTGGACACCGCGGCGGCGCTCGCGCGCATGAAGAACGTCACGGCGGTCGCCGGCCGGTACGACATCGTCCCGTACGGCGGCCGCAACCTGCGGCTGCTGCTGGCCAAGAACCCGGCGGGCTGGCTGGAGACGTTCTCGCTCATCGACCCCGCCCCCGCGCCGGTCATCCTGTCGGTCAACGCGCTCGACGCGGACGGCAAGGACACCTCGTGGCTGTGGGACGTCGACTACACCCAGCTCGCGGGCAGGCCGCTGTTCGTGCTCGGGCAGCGTCGCCTCGACCTCGCGGTGCGCCTCGACGTCGCCGGGCTGACGTTCACCGTTCACGAGACCCTCGCGAGCGCCGTCGCCGCGGCCCCGCAGGGGCAGATCGAGGTCATCGCGAACTACACGGCGTTCCAGCAGCTGCGCCGCACGATCAAGGAGGCCCAGGCGTGATCGGGATGAGCAGTCTGCGGCTGGTGTGGATCTACCCGGACCTGCTGAGCACCTACGGCGACCAGGGCAACGCCCTGATCGTGGAGCGCCGCGCGCAGATGCGCGGGATCCAGGTCGAGCGCGTCGACGTGCGGTCGGACCAGCCGGTGCCGACGTCCGGCGACATCTACCTGATCGGCGGGGGCGAGGATCGCCCGCAGCGGCTCGCGGCGGAGCGCCTGCGCAAGGACCCGGGGCTCGGGCAGGCGGTGGCGCGCGGCGCGACGCTGCTGGCGGTGTGCGCGGGCTACCAGATCATCGGGCACGAGTTCGTGGACGACCTGGACCGCGTCGAGCCGGGCTTGGGCCTGCTGGACGTGAAGTCGGGGCGCGGTCCGGTCGGCCGGCGCTGCGTCGGCGAGGTGCTGGCGGACGTCGACCCGACCCTCGGGCTCCCGGCCCTGTCGGGCTTCGAGAACCACCAGGGCGTCACGCACCTGGGCCCGGGCGTGAAGCCGCTGGCGCGGGTGACGGCCGGGTTCGGCAACGGTACGGAGGACGGGACGGAAGGGGCGTTCGCGGGCCGGGTGATCGGCACGTACATGCACGGCCCGGTGCTGTCCCGCAATCCCGCCCTGGCGGACCTGCTGCTCACCTGGGCGACGGGTGTGCCGCTGACGCCGCTGGAGGACCGCTGGCACGAGCAGCTCCGGGCGGAGCGGCTGCGCGCGGTGCGGACGACGTCGGCCTGACGGGGCCTGGTTTTGGTCTGTGGTCTGGTCCGTGGTCTGGACTGGCCCAAGCCCTGGTTCTGGTCTGGTCCAGGCCCTGGTGCCGGTCTGGTGCCGGTCCTGGTGCGTTGTGAACGCCGGTGGGCGCGTACCTCGCGGTACGCCCCCACCGGCGTTTCCCGTGTGCCCCGCCTACCGCGTGCGCGGCGGCCCGCGGCGTGCGGCAGCATGGGGCCGTGGTGATGGAGATCGAGACAGACCGGCTGCTGCTGCGCCGGTGGCGTGCCGACGACGTCGAGGCGTTGGCGCCGATGTACGCCGACCCCGAGGTCATGCGGTTCATCCGCGACGGCGGGGTGCGCACGCGCGAGGAGACGGCGTCCGCGATCGCGGCGTACGAACAGGCTTGGGACACCCTCGGGTTCGGGCTGTTCGCGGTCGAGCTACGTGGCGACCGGCACGACGGACAACACGACGGACAGCACGACGGACACCATGACGGACACCATGACGGACCAGGCGGCCGAGACGGTGGGCACGGCGGTGAGCTGGTCGGCTGGGTGGGCCTCGCGGAGCCGGAGTTCCTGCCGGAGATCATGCCCGCGGTGGAGATCGGCTGGCGGCTGGCCCGCCCGTACTGGGGGCTCGGGATCGCCACCGAGGCGGCGCGCGAGGTGCTGCGGTTCGCGTTCGCGTACGCCAGGCTCCCCCGCGTGGTGAGCATCTGCAACGTCGAAAACGCCGCCTCGCTGCGGGTGATGCACCGGCTCGGCATGACCGAGGAGCGGGAGACGGTGGTGCCGGCGTACGGCAAGCGGGTGAAGGTGTACGCCCTCTCGCGCGGCCGCTATCTCGCTGGCCCCACGGACGTCGCGGGTACGCCTTAGGGACGGGCGTACGGCCGCGTCATGATCTCCATGTTGTGCCCGTCGGGGTCGGCGAAGTACGCGCCGCGCCCGCCGAAGAGGTCGTTGGTGCGCCCGGGTTCGGTGTGGCTCGGGTCGGCGTAGTAGACGATTCCGAGCGCGTCCAGGCGGGCGAGCATCGCCTCGAAGGCGTCGTCCGGGACGAGGAAGGCGTAATGCTGCGGCTGGATCGCCTCGTCGCGCATCTCGTAGTAGTCGAGGGTCACGCCGTTGCCGAGGTCGACGGGCAGGAACGGCCCGAAGCGCGCCCCGACCTCCAGGCCGAGGACGACCGCGATGAACTCGGCCGAGAGCCCGGGGTCGGTCGCGTGGACGACGGTGTGGTTCAACTGCACGGCGGCTACGCCGCCGCCGCTGTGCGGGTCCTGCGCGGAGGGGTGGGGCATGGGTCCGTCCGAGTGCCGAGTGCCGAGTGCGGGGTGCCGGGTGCGAAGTGCCAGGTGCGGAGTGCGCGGAGTTCTGATGCCGAGGTCGGGGCGCGCCGAAGTCGCGCGAGGGGTCTATGCCTTGCGCGCGATGCCGCCGAGGACGAGGCGCCGGTTCTGCGGCAGGTCGTCGGCGTCGAGCGGCTCGTCCGGGCGCCAGAGGTCGAGGTAGACCACGCCGGGTTCGGCGAGTTCGAGGCCCGCGAAGTAGCTCTCTATCTCGTCGCGGGTGCGGAAGCGCCCGGTCTTGTGCGAGCCCTGCATGACGCGCTCCAGGGCCTCCGACTCGGCGCCGACGGACAGGAAGTGCGTGAGGAACAGCCAGCTGCCGGACGGGAGTGCGTCCAGGTAGCGCTTGACGAGGCCGGACGGGTCCTCGTCGTCGTTGATGTGGTGGATCACGCCGAGCAGCATCAGCCCGACGGGCCGGTCCATGTCGACCAGGCGGTTCAGGTCCGGATGGGCCAGAACGGCTTCCGGCTCGCGCATGTCGGCGGTGATGACCGTGGTGCGGTCGTTCTCGGCGAGGAGGGCGCGGCCGTGGGCGAGGACGATGGGGTCGTTGTCGACGTACACGACGCGCGCGTCCGGCGCGGTCGCCTGTGCGACCTGGTGGGTGTTCTGCGCCGAGGGGAGTCCGGAGCCGAGGTCGACGAACTGGCGTACGCCCTGCTCGACCAGGAACCGCACGCCGCGGGCGAGGATCGCGCGGTGCGACACGGCGGCCTCGTCGAGGCCGGGCGCGGCCGTGAGGAGCTTCGACGCCACGTCGCGGTCGACGGCGAAGTTGTCCTTGCCGCCGAGCAGGAAGTCGTAGATGCGGGCGATGCTGGGGACGGTCACGTCGATGCCGGTGGGCGCCCAGTTCTCCAGCGGGTCGTGGGCTTCGTGGGGGGCGTCGGTGTCGGGCATCGGGTCTCCACTTCACACATGCGCTGGAACGTGCGGGCCGCCGGTGGCCCACGGTCGATGATCCTACTGGCACGTTGGGCCGACCGGACGTCGCGGCCGGACGTGTCGGGATCGGGTATCGCCTTGTGGGGCACGGTTTTTGGCGATGTGTCAGCCTTGCGCCGCGGGTCTGTCGGGGCTGTCAGGACTGCCGGGTCTGTGGGTCCGCGGGACGGGTTCCGGGGGGCGGGTTCGGGGCGGGTTCGGGGCGGGTTCCGGGCGGGTTCCGGGGCGCGGTGTGGGGCGGGTTCCGGGGCGCGGCTGGGGCGCGGTGTGGGCGCAGACGTCGGGTTGGCGTGCGCCCGCCGGCGCGCACTAGCCTGATGATCCCGTCGGAAAGGGGCCGGGCATGAGCAGCGCAGGCGTGGGCGTGGACGAGTTCGCGGTGATGGCGCGGCAGCGGCTCGCGGCGTTCCGGCACACCGAAGTCGCCGATGCGCCGGGGGTGCGGCGGGCCGCGGTGGTGCTCTGCGTGGCGGAGTTCGACGGGGCGGCGTGCGTAATCGTGATCAAGCGGGCGTACCGGGGACGCAACGCCGGCCAGTGGGGCCTGCCGGGTGGTCGGGTGGAGGACGGGGAGTCCGCGGTCGGCGCGGCGCTGCGCGAACTCGGCGAGGAACTGGGCCTGTTGCTCGGCGAGGACGCGGTCCTCGGGCGGCTGGACGACTTCCCGGCCACGTCCGGCTTCGCCATCACCCCGATCGTGGCGGCCGTCGCCGGACCGGTCGTGCTGACGCCGAACCACGAGGTCCACGCGGTGTATCCGGTGGAGTTGGAGCGGTTGGCGGCACCCGACACCCCGCGCTGGCTCCCGCAGCCGGGCGGCCCGCCGCTGCTCCAGATGTGGCTGCGCCCGGACATGGTGATGCACGCCCCGACCGGGGCGCTGCTGTGGCAGTTCCGCGAGGTGGTGCTCCTCGGCCACCCCGACGCCCGTGCGGCCGACTTCGCGCAACCCGAATGGACGCGCCGGTAGCCGGCTGTCCGGGGCTGCCGCCTCGCCGCCGCGCGGGGCCGTTGCCCCGCGCGGCCCGGGGTTGCTCGGGCTACTCGGGTTGCCCGGGTGCTTGGACTGCTCGCGCGACGCGCTGAGCGGTTGCCCCGCGCGGCACGCAGCTGCTCGGGCTACTACTCGGGCGAAGCTGGCTCTTCCGGCTCCGGCTCTTCCGGGGCCCGCTGTTCCGCGGCCTGCCGTTCCGGGACCCGCAGTTCCGGGACCCGCCGCGCGCACCTCACCGCCGCGCGGAGCTATTGCCCCGCGCGACACGCAGCTGCTCGGGCTACTACTCGGGCGAGGCTGGCTCTTCCGGCTCCGGCTGTTCCGGCTCCGGCTGTTCCGGGGCCCGCTGTTCCGGGGCCCGCTGTTCCGGGGCCCGCTGTTCCGGGGCCCGCTGTTCCGGGGCCCGCTGTTCCGGGGCCCGCTGTTCCGGGGCCCGCTGTTCCGGGGCCCGCTGTTCCGGGGCCCGCTGTTCCGGGCCGGCCTACCGGCTCCCGCTCCGCGCGGGTTGGGGGGCCGGGCGCCGCGCCGCGTGGGACGCGACTGCGAACACCACGAGGCCGACCGCGAGTTCCGGGAGCGGGAACAGGATGAGGTTGCGCGGCTCCCAGGCGCCCGGGCCGGTGACGGACAATCGCAGCCACCAAGGCGCCATCGTCCAGTAGCCGACCACCTGCCCCGCCACGGCCGCCAGCGGGGCAACGCCGGGCACCGCGGCGAGACGATTCGGCAGCGCGATGGCGAAGAGCCCGGCGCAAACGCCCGACCACGCCCCGATGAGGAGGCCGCCGAAGACGACCGCACCCACGTTGTCCCGGAAGACGTCGCCGCCGTCGCAGCCCTTGCCGCACCAGTCGTCTGCGTTGGCCAGGATCACCAGCACGACGAGCACATTGACGACGACGGCGGTGCCCCATGCGGTGAAGAACAGGCGGGTCTGCAGATCCCGCCCCTCGGTTCCACCTTCGGCCTTGCCTGCGTTCCCGCCTCCGGTCCCGCTGCCGCCGGAGCCTCGGGTTCCGGTGCTTGCGGATGATCCCTCGGGCCCGCTTCCGGGCGCGGCAAAGCCATCAGTTCCGCTCATCAGGTCCCCCCTGAGATGCGCGTCCCGGCCCCAGCCGCCGCGGTTCCCGGCCGCCGGTCCGTCCAGGCCCCCCGGCCCACGGACGCGTTGGTCACCTCAAAGCCTAGGCGCGACAGGCGCCTAGCGGTTCGGAATCCGGGATCGCGCACACCCCCGGACGCCCGCTACTGACGTCGCGAGCGCGATGTCCTGCGCGAGCGCGATGTCGTTTCGCTGTGCGCATGAGTGACCGTGTGGGTGAGCGCGTGGGTGAACGAACTCTCCAGCCACACTCCCCTCCCGCCCGACCCTTCCTTAATTCGGGAACGTCCGCAGCCGCCCCGAGGTGCCGGGCACCGCCCCCAACCACCCGAAACAACGTAGACCCCACCGCGTTCGACACCGAGGCGCTCCGCGAGGAGGGCGGCGGTGATGCCCGCTCCGGTGCCGATCTCGAGTACGCGCTGGCCGTCGCGTACGTCGAGGTGGGCGAGCATGCCGGCCACCATGCGCGGCATGCTCGCGCTGCTCGTCGGGTGGAGCGAGATCACGGCGCCAGGACCCTCGGCGACCTGGGTGGCCCGGTGGATGTCCGTGTGTGCGAGGGCGCGCCACCGATCCGGGTCGTCGGCGCGGTCCAGGCGCCGGTAACCGTCGGGCCCAGGCACCCACACTCGATCGGGGAGGAACGCCTCACGGTCCACGGCGCGCCGGGCGTCGGCCCACGCGGCGGTGAGATAGCCACCGCGCACCAGACCATCGGCCAACTCTTCCGCCAAGGCTGGCTCCGGGACTTCCGCCGCATTGGGGACAAGGCCGGGGTCGGTCACGTGGGCTCCGGTGCCGGCGGCGGCGGTTGCGGTGACGCGGGCGGGACGGGTCGGCCGGGCTGTTGCCCGTCGCCCTCGATCGGGTGGTCGCCCCCGCGGTGCCGTCCGGGCATCGTCCCCCTCCTCGGCCGTACTCACGTCTAGGCAGCGTTTTGGGGATCCTGTGACTGTCTGACGGTTGGCTCGTTGTTCTGGTCGTGGGTCGTGGTGATCTGACGCAGGCCGAATGGGACGTATTGGCACCGTTGTTGCCGCCGGTTGGCGGTCGCGGTGGCCGTTGGGCCGACCACCGCACGACGGTCAACGGTGTGTTGTACCGTCTGCGGACCGGACTGCCGTGGCGGGATCTGCCGGAGCGGTTCGGGAACTGGCAGACCGTCTACCAGCGGCATCGCCGCTGGTCCGCGGACGGCACCTGGGATCGGATCCTGACCGCGTTGCAAGTCCGCGCGGACGCCGAAGGCGCGCTGGACTGGTCGTGCGTCGGCGTCGACTCCACCTCGGTACGCGCCCATCCCGACGCCGCGCGGGCGCCACGCGCCCGCGCGGCGAACGCAAAAAGGGGGTTCTCGACCACGGGTTCGGCGAGGCGCTCGGGCGGTCCCGCGGCGGACTGACCAGCAAGATCCACCTGGCCTGCGAGGGGAGGCTGCGGCCCCTCGCGGTCCTGGTCGGCCCCGGCCAGGCCGGCGACGCACCCGCGTTCACGCAGGTCATAGCGGCTATTCGCGTCCCACGTCCCGCCGGCGGACGACCGCGCACCCGGCCGCAGACGGTGGTCGCGGACAAGGCCTACAGCTCCCGGGCGATCCGCGCGCACCTGCGCCGGCGCGGGATCCGCCACACGATCCCGGAACCGCTCGACCAGGCCAACGCCCGCCTGCGCAAAGGCCGACGCGGCGGCCGTCCAGCGGGCTTCGACCGCGAGGACTATCGCCGACGCAACGAAGCCGAGCGCACCATCAACCGGCTGAAGGCGTTCCGGGCGGTCGCCACCCGCTACGACCAGCGCGCCTACGTCTTCCACGGCACCGTCACCCTCGCCGCCATCAGGCTCTGGCTCAGACCTTGATCCCCAAAACGCGGCCTAGCGGAAATCCCCGTAGCCGCGAAGAACCGGTTGGCGGCAGGGCGCCTCGGGAGCCCGTTCCCGCTCCCGCGCGCCCCTGCGCCTGCGCCTGCGCGCCAACGTACTCAGGGCGCCTGACCCCGACCTGGCCGCTGCGGTCAGGAGGTGGCAGTGGTGGCGGTGGCGGGTGCCGGGTAACGCTGCCGGAAGGTGAACGCCTCCGGGGTCGGGCCGTGCGCCCGGAGGTGTTCGAGGCGGTCGGCGGCCTCGCGTTCGGTCGGCTCGGTCCCGACAGGGACCCACCACAGGACCTGGTAGCGCTCGCCGATGTCGCCGAACCATTCGTTGCGGCGGCGCAGGTACTCCAGGTGAGGGCCGCGGTACGCGAACTCCCAGAGGCTGTCGACGTCCTCCCACACCGAGAGGTTCACAAGGACGTCGGCGTCGAACACCGTAGGTACGTACGTGGCGTCGCGGTCGGCCTCGTCGCCGATCAGTCGCCACACGAAGCCCGGCGAGGACTCGGCGAGCAGGTTCACCGAGTTGAGTCCGGCGACGAAGTCGGCGAGCTGCGGCGAGTCGATCGGGGCGAGCAGGCGGGCGACGTTGAGCTGCGCGACGTGGTACGCGACAGCCGCCCCGTCGGTGGGTTCGGCGGACGTGGAGGCAGCGGCGGAAGTGGGCTTCGGGGCCGTGTCGGCAGGCGTGTTCGGCATGGGCGTCATGTCACCATCTCCCGCAGCACTATGTCAATCTCCATTGTTTTTAGAAATCATGGGGCGTGCGCCCCTCCTGCGGTGTGCGCTCAGATCGTCGTCGAGCGCGCGGCAACACACGCGGGGCATGTCCGATCGACCGCGCGTTCAGTAGGTCAGAGCAGGGCCCAGTAGGTGCCCGGCAGGTGCCCGGCAGTGCCCAGCAGCTGCGCGGCAGGGCCTCAGCTCGACGGAGGCGCCGGCTCCAGGACCACGCAGCAGCCGTCGCCCGCCGGGGCGATCCTCGGCTTCCAGTCGGGCGTACCGGCGCCGTCGACCAGCCCCTCCAGCAGCGCGAGGTTCATGCCGCACACCAGCGGCGGGAACTGCTCGGCGAGCCGGTGGAACGGGCAGTTCCGCAGCCGCAACGCCCCTGGCTCGGCGTCCTCGGCACCCTCGGCGTGCTCCGCGGCCTCCACAGCTTCCGCGGCCACCTCGCCGCCCCGCCCGTCCCGTTCCGGCTCGTACCCACGGGCCCGCAGTGCATCGGCCAGGCGTACGCCCTGCTCCGCAACGCTCCCCGGCGGTCCGTCGGCCGGGGCCCGGAACGGCAGCCCCGCCGCGTACCCCTCCTCGCGCCCCGCCCGCGCCACCGCGTCGTCCGCGCGCAGCCGCTCGAGCGCCTCGGCCAGGACCAGGCCCGCCGCGTCGTACGCCCGCCTCGGCACCGACACCGACAACTCCCCGGCCGCCGGCCGGTACAGCTTCGCGGGCCGCCCGGCGCCGGGCCCGGTACGCCCCGCCGGGCGGGCGAAGGCGACGTCCACGAGGCCCACTTCGGCGAGCTTGTCCAGGTGGTGTGCGGCGAGGGTGCGCTGCACGCCGACCGCCTCGGCGGCCTCGGCGCGGCCGACGCCCCGCCCCGCCGCCGCGACGTAGCGGTAGAGGGCGCGGCGCACCGGGTCGGCGAGCACGGCCACCGCGTCGAGCGCGGCGTCCTGTCCTCCGTCGGCCGAGGGGCGCGGCGGGTCGTCGTGCGTACGGCCGTCCGCCGCGCCCTGGGTCACGTCCACCCCCGGAGTCTAGGCACGCCGCGCCGGGGACTGCGCGCGCCGCCGCCGCGTCACCGGGACGTGCCCGCCGCGCGGTGCACGGCGCCGTGCGGGTCCGCGCAGTGCGCGGGGTCGCCACGATCGCCGCTCGCGGCCTCGTCCCCCTTCGGCCCCCCGGCGATCTCCCAGACGCCGGGCGGGGCGTGGTCGACCTGGAGGGTGGTGTGCTCGACCTGCCAGCGTTCGCGCAGGACGCGTTCCAGACGGTCGCGTACCGCGTGGCAGTCGTGTCCGGCGTCGACGAGCACGTGTGCCGAGAGCGCGGGAAAACCCGAGGTGATGGTCCAGATGTGCAGGTCGTGCACCTCGGACACGCCCTCCTGGAGCGCGAGTTCGCCACCGATCTGGTCCGGTTCGAGCCCTGCTGGGGCGGCTTCGAGCAGGATGCGCCACGACTCGCGCACCAGCATGAGCCCGGCCTTGAGCATGAGTGCGGCGACGACGAGCGAGGCGATCGCGTCGGCGCGGGCGAAGCCGGTGGTCATGACCACGACGCCGGAGATCGTCGTGATGATGAACGCCCACATGTCGTTGAGGATGTGCTGGTACGCACCTTCGACGTTCAGGCTGGACCGGTTCGCCCGGCTGATCAGCCACGCCGCGGCGACGTTGACCGCGATGCCGACGAGGGCGGTGATCACGACGAGGCCGCCCTCGACGTCGGGCGGGTCGATCAGGCGGTGGATCGCCTCGTACGTGAACCACACCACCAGCAGGAGGAACGTGATGCCGTTGATCTGCGCCGACAGGATCTCGGCGCGCTTGAGGCCGTACGTCCAGCGCCCGCGCGCGGGCCGCGCCGCCAACCGCATCGCGACCAGCGCCAGCACGATCGACACGGCGTCGGTCAGCATGTGGCCCGCGTCGGTGATCAGCGCGAGGGACTTGGCCATGACGCCGATGACGACCTCGACCGCCATGTAGCCGCCGATCAGGACCAGGGCGGCGGTCAGGTAGCGGCGGTCGGCTTCGGGCGATACCCCGTGGGAGTGTCCGGCGTGCGATTCGCCGTGCGCGTGACTGTGCGCGCGGCCGTTCTTGCCGCGTGCCGCGCGGCCTCCGCCGCCGCCCGGGCCGTGGTCGTGGCCGTCATGCCCGTCGTGCCCGTCATGCCCGTCGCGGCCGTCGCGGCCGTCGTGACCACCGTTCTCGACGTGACCACCGTGCCCGTCGGGCCCGTCGTGGCTGCCGCGCCCGCCGTGACTGTCGGGCCCGTCAGCCCTGTCGTGGCCGTGACGGCCTTGCCCCGGCACGTTGTTCGTCGACGTCATCGGTCCGTACCCCCCGGGTGTGTCGGTGTCGCGGCGGGCAGGGCGGCACCCGCGGCGGTGGTCGCCGGGGCCGCCGCGGTGTCCGCGGGCCCGGCGTGCTCAAGGTGGGCGAGGGTGACGTCCAGGAGCAGGCGTACGTGGGCGTCCGCGAGGCGGTAGTACGCCATGCGCCCCGACCGCCGGGCGGTGACGACCCGGTGCGCGCGCAGCAGCCGGAGCTGGTGGGACACCGCGGATTCGCCCTGCCCGCACGCCGCCGCGAGGTCGCAGACGCACATCTCGCCTTCCAGCAGCGCGACCAGCAGCTTCAGCCGCCCCGGGTCGCCGAGCAGCGCGAAGACCGCCGCCGTGTCGGCGACGCGGCCCTCGTCGGGCAGCGCCTCGCGTACCGCCGCGACGCGGTCGGCGTCCACGACGCGCACCGCGCACGCGGCGTCCGCGTCGGACTGCGCGGCGGTCACCGGAAGCCCCTCACCACTTCATATGAACAAGTCTTCATACGTGGAAGATAGGGGTGGGGGGTATCCCCGCGCAATCCCTCTCCACAAATTGGCGGCCATCCGCACCGAACCGGGTCCGAACCGGGCCTGGCCCGCACCGGGCCCGCACCGGGCCCCACAGGGTCCGCACCGAGTCCGCACCGAGTCCGCACCGGGTCCGCGACAGGCTTCGCCCGTCGCCCCCGCCCCCGTCGGCGGATGTCCTGCGCGGGGCCGACCCGGCGCACCTCACGCGCTCCGACTCGGGTGGGAAACGCGGTTCGGTCCGCGGGCTGAGGACCGGGAGACGCGCGGGGCCCAGGCTTTCGGCATGAACTCTTCCCGATCGGATACAGCGGCCGTCTCGGTCGAGGGCCTGACGAAGCGTTACGGCCGTACCGCCGTCGTCGACGGGCTGTCCTTCACCGTGCGGTCCGGCGCCGTCACCGGCTTCCTCGGGCCCAACGGCGCGGGAAAGACCACCGTGCTGAAGGCGGTGGCCGGGCTGGTGCGTCCCACCGCGGGCCGCGTGCTGGTCCGGGGCGGCCCGGTGGTGTCCGACGCCCGGGTGATGGGCGTGCACATCGAGCCGTGCGGGGCGCACCCCGGGCGCACCGCGCGTGCCCATCTGCGGACGCTCGCGGTCCTCGCCGGACTGCCCAGGGCGCGCGTCGGCGAGGTGCTGGAGCTGGTCGGCCTGGAGCACGCCGCCGCGCGGCGGGTCGGTGCGTTCTCGCTCGGCATGCGCCAACGGCTGGGACTGGCAAGCGCGTTGCTGGGCGACCCGGAGATCCTCGTGTTGGACGAGCCGGTGAACGGCCTCGATCCGCAGACAATTCGCCGACTGCGTACGCTCATTCGGGAGCGCGCGCGGCGCGGAGGCACCACCCTCCTCTCCAGCCACATCCTGAGCGAGGCCGTCAAGACCGTCGACGACGTCGTGATCATCGACAAGGGGCGCCTGGTCAGGGCCGGCACCGTCGACGAACTGTCCCGACAGAGCGGTGGTGTCACCGTACACACGCCCGATCCCACGCAACTGGCGGCCCTGGTGGCCGACGCCGGAGGCCGGCTCCGCCTCGGGGAGGAGGGAGCCCTGCACATCGACGGGCTGTCCGCCGCGAGCGTCGCGGCGCTGGCACACCGCGAACGCATCCTCCTAGAGGAGATCACGTCACACACGGCGTCCCTCGAAGACGTGTTCCACGACCTGACCGAAGGACGGAACGCATGAGCCGCCTCGTCAAAGGTGAACTGCTCAAGACCGCGACCACCCGGTCCGGGTACGCGTTCCTGCTCGGCGTGGTCGCGTTCGCCGTGCTCAACGCCGTGGTGGTCGCGGCAGCCTCCGGCGACCTGGACGACGTCGCGGAGAAGCAGGAGGCGTTCGCCGGCCTGCCGATCCTGCTGATGCTGTGGGGCCTGGTGGGGGCCGCCGGGGAGCACCGCCACCGCACCGCGGCTCCGGCCGCGGTCGTGGCGGGGCGCGACCGAGGGACGGTTCTGCTCGCCCGGATCGGCGCCTACGCGCTGACCGCGCTGGTCATCGGGGCGCTGGCGGTCGCCGTGTCGGTCGCGGTCGCCGTACCGCTCCTGCACGACGACCCGGGGCCCGATCTGACGTCCCGCCAGGTCGTCGCGGTCGCGGCGGGCAACCTGGCGGCCTACGTCCTGTCTGCGATCATGGGAGCCGCCATCGGGGCGATGGTGCGTATTCCGGTGGTGGGGGTGGTCGTGGTGCTCATCGTGAACTTCGCGGTTCTCCCCCTTGTCGCCGGCGTCGCCGAATCGGCCGCCAATCTCACGCCGTTCGGAGCCGCCGCCGTTCTGGCGCGGTCGACGCACCACACGACGCTCTCGACGGGGGCCGCCGCCCTGGTCGTGGCCGCGTGGGCGACCGCGCTCGTGGTCGCGTCCGTGGCCGGCGAGAATCGGCGAGACCTGGCGTGAACCCCTGCCTGCGTTTCCTGCGTGCGGTGCGCCGGTGGGTCCGGGCGCATCGCGCGCCGGTGTTCGACGCCGTTGTCGCCGTGGTGACGACGGGGGTGGAACTCGGGCTGATATTCGAGGACTCCATACCCGTCTCGGTCTTCCCCGCCCTGCTCGCCGTCGTGGCCGGCGCAGTCCTGCTCGGCCGGCGGTACGCACCGGAGACGGTGCTCGCGGCGACGTGTGCCGCGGCCGCGGTGCTCACGGTGACCGGCTACAGCCCCGGCGGCGCGCCGGCGTTGGTGGCGCTCTTCACCGTCGCCGAACTGCGCGAACGCCGCGCTTCGCTCGCGGCGCTCGTGCCGACGGCGGTGTTCCTGATGGCGGCGGGCATCCTCGTGGTACCGATCGCCGTGGGCGCGTGGGGCCTCGGCGCCTACGCCCAGACCCGCCGCCGGTACACCCTCGCCCTGGAGGAACGCGCGGCCCAGCTCGAACGCGAGCGCTCCCAGCTGTCCTTGATCGCGGCGCAGCAGGAGCGCACCGCGATCGCCCGCGAGCTGCACGACATCGTCGCCCACTCCGTCACCGTGATGCTGCTGGGGGTGCGCGGGGCCCGCGACGTCCTGCGGACGGCGCCCGACGTGGCCGACGACACGTTGGCCCGCGTGGAGACCAGCGCCGAACAGAGCCTGGCCGAACTGCGGCGGATGCTACTGCTGCTGCGCGAGCCGGAGCAGCGCGCCCACCTGCACCCGCAGCCGTCGCTTGAGCAGTTGGCCGCGCTCGTGGCGTCGTACGACGCCGCCGGGCTGCCCGCGCGCCTGGAGGTCAGCGGCCGGGCGCGGCCGTTGGGCGGCGGCGTGGAACTGTCGGTCTACCGCATCGTCGAGGAGGCACTGACCAACGTGCTCAAGCACGCCCGACCCACCCACGTGGCGGTGAACATCGGTTTCGGCCGCACGCATCTGGACGTCTCGGTCGTCAACGACGGCGGGCGCCCTTCCCCGCCCGCGGGTTCTGCGTCCGCGAGTTCCCCGCGAGGGGGTTCCTCGCCCGCCGGTCCTCCGTCCCCGAGTCCTCCGCCCCCGAGTCCTCTGTCCTCGAGCCCTCCGTACCCGGGCCCTCCGCCCGCCGCCGGCCACGGGCTCGTCGGGATGCGCGAGCGGGTCGCGGTCCTCGGCGGCGAACTGGAGGCGCGGCCCGAAGCCGACGGCGGCTTCCGGGTCGCGGCCCGGCTGCCCATCGGGGACGCGGCATGACGATCCGGCTGCTCATCGTCGACGACCAGGAGCTCATCCGCACCGGCCTGCGGCTGTTCCTCCAGACGCAGGACGCCTTCGCCGTCGTCGGCGAGGCCGCGGACGGCGACGAGGTGGTCGGGGCGGCCCGCGAACTGCGGCCCGACGTGGTGCTCATGGACATCCGCATGCCGCGTGTCGACGGCATCGAGGCGACCAGGCGCCTGCACGCCGCGGGGATGTCGCCGTCGCCGCGCGTACTGATCCTGACGACGTTCGACCTGGACGAGTACGTTTTCGGTGCGCTGCGCGCCGGTGCCGCGGGCTTCCTCCTCAAGGACGCGTCCCGCGCACACCTGGTCGAGGCCATCCGCGTGGTCCACGACGGGGAGGCGCTGCTCTCCCCCTCGATCACCCGCCGTCTCATCGAGAACTTCGCCACCCGTGCCGAGCCGCGTCCGGCGTCCACCGCGCTGGTGGCGCAGCTGACGCCGCGCGAACGCGAGACCCTGATCCTGGTCGCGCGCGGCCTGTCCAACACCGAGATCGCCGTCCGCCTGGTCGTCACCGAGGCGACCGTGAAGAGCCATGTGGGCAGCATGTTCGCGAAGCTCGGCCTGCGGGACAGGGCCCAGGCGGTGGTCTTCGCGTACGAACACGGCCTGGTCGTGGCCGGCGAGGCGGGCTGAGACGGCCCGTCAGGCGTTGGCGCCCGCGTCGACGGTTATCGCGGCGCCGGTGATGCGGCGGCCCCCGGGGCCCGCCAGGTGCGCGACCGTCGCCGCGACGTCGTCCGGGTCCAGGAACCGTCCCAGGGCCGTGAGTTCGCGTTGGAAGTCGGCGTCGGCGGCGTCGGCCGGGTTCATGTCGGTGTCGGTCGAGCCGGGATGCACCACGTTCACGGTGATGCCGCGCGGCCCCAGGTCGCGGGCCAGTCCGCGCGTCAGGCCGCCGAGCGCCGCCTTGCTCATCGCGTACAGCGTGACCCCGGCGAACGGCACGCGCTCGCCCAGCGTGCTGCCGATGCCGATGATGCGCCCGCTGCCGTCCGGCAGGTGGCGCGCGGCCGCCTGCGAGGCCAGGAACACCGCGCGTACGTGCACCGCGATCGTGTGGTCGACCTCCTCCAGCGTCACGTCCTCGACCGGGCCGCTGGGGAACACCCCCGCGTTGTTGACCAGGACGTCGAGCCGCCCGAACTCCTCCGCCGCACGGTCGACCGCCGCGGTCACCGCGCCCGGGTCGGCGGCGTCCGCACGCAGTGCCAGCGCGCGGCGTCCGGCCGCCTCCACGTCGGCCACGACCTTGCCCGCCTGCTCCTCGCCCGCCGCGCTGACGTACGTGAACGCGACATCGGCGCCCTCACGTGCGAGTCTGCGCACGATCGCCGCGCCGATCCCCCGGCTGCCGCCGGTGACCAGCGCCGCCTTCCCGGCCAGCATGCCTGCGGGGGCGCCGGCGGCCAGGTCCGTATCGGGTGCCGTGTCCGCCCGGTCGGCCGTCGTGCCGGCGGAACCGTGGGGTGCGGTCATCAGGGGCTCCTTCGCATGTCGCTCTTCGTATGTGGCGTGTCGCCGTCTTGCTCGCCCGCGTTGCTCGCCGGCTTGCTCTCCCGGCACCGACTTCTGTGTCGATCGACACAGAACGTTTCCACGGCACATCGGCCCACGTCAAGCGATATATTGAAGGAACGACACAGAATTCCCGGACGAAGGACCACGCATGGCGAGAGCCGGCCGCCCCCGGAGTTTCGACCGCGACGCCGCACTCGGACACGCCATGCGCGTCTTCTGGGAACGCGGCTACGAGGCCACCTCCATAGGGGACCTCACCACCGCGATGGGCATCGCGTCCCCCAGCCTGTACGCCGCCTTCGGCTCGAAGGAGCAGCTTTTCCGCGAGGCGGTCGCCCTCTACGACGCCACCCTCGGCGCCGCCGTCGACCGCGCGCTCGCCGACGAGCCCACCGCCCGCGACGCCGTCGCCGCGATCCTGCGCGTCAACACCCGCACCGCGGACGACGACGGCCCCGCCGGCTGCATGCTCGTGCTCGCCGCCACCAACTGCACGGACGCCAACGCCCCCGTACGCGACCTGCTCGCCACCCGGCGGGACGAGGGGCTGCGCGACCTGCGGCTGCGCCTGGAACGCGGCGTACGCGACGGCGACCTGCCGCCCGAAACCGACACCCCGGCCGTCGCCGCCTACTACACCGCGGTGATCCAGGGCCTCTCCATCCGCGCCCGCGACGGCGCCTCCCAGGCCGAACTCACCCGCACCGCCGACCTGGCCATGGCCGCCTGGGACACCGTCACGACGCCGGCAGGCTCGTGCTGACGCTGGATCAGGTGGCCCGGGATCCCGCGCTCCTCACGTACCGCATGCGCGACGCCTCACGCAGTCCCTCGACATGATCCTCGGCCTGCCCCCGTCGGCGACGTAGTGCCGCGCACGGGAACAACCGCGTGGGAAAAACGGTGGGGACGGCGTTGAAACCGCCGCCCCCACCGGCCGTCGGACGCGAGCGCGAATGCTCCGGTCCGCGGACCTTGCACCTGCTGTCCCGGATCCCGCCGCTCCGGGCGAACGGAGTCGGCGAAATATTCTCACCGCACCCGGGAACCTGAAATTCCGAATCGCGAGAGGTTCCTGCCGCGTCCTAGTACGACAGGTCCTTCTGCTCGGTGATCAGGTTGCCTGCGATATGCAGGTTCCCGTCGGAATCGAGCACGGCGATGATTTTCTTCGTCGTGCCGTGGTACGTGGTGAAATAGATCTTGTCCGCTTCCTGCGTCAGCGAGTTGTTCGAGTTCACCGCCAACTCGATGCTGTTCGGGCCGCTGATGAGCACGTCCTGCTTGGCGGGCGCGTTCGGGTACACCTGGTTCTGCCGCAGCTTCACGCGGCCGTGGGTGTCGCCTTCGTTCCAGTCCGTCGCCACTCCGAGGTCGATCTCGGCCATGAGAGATCCTCTCCAGCTCCGGGCGGGCTCTTTCTCCCCCCGCGGGTTTCGCGCACGTCGTACGGCACGAAGCCCGACAGGACACCCGCTCCCCCAATAAGGAACTTCTCGGCGAGGCAAGAAGCATGCCCAACCGCTCGGGAAGCCTACGCAGGCCCGACCGCACAAAGATAGGGGAATCAAAAAGATCAGGCCTTGCAGGTGAATAGGTTATTCCTGTTCGGCCGGCGCGCGCGGATGGCCGGAATGCGGTCATCCGGAACCGGATCACGGCAGCCTGCAAAAACGGCCGATATTCGTCGCCCACGGGCAATTGCGAGGTACCAGGAACTCCGGACGCTCCGGCAACTCTCGCGGAGCGGTTCGGCCGAAAATGCGGGTCAGGCCGTACGCTGCGCCGCGACCGGGCGCGGGTCGCGGTCCAGCCGGGCCCACCAGCGGTCCGCCGCCTCGTGGCAGTCCAGCCAGGTACGCACGAACAACTCCGCCGCCTCGTGACCCAGCCAGTCCGGCGGCAGCAGCACGCCCGGCAGCCGGGGATCCTTGTCGAAGGTCAGCCGCCACGCGTGCACCAGCCGCGTCCGCAGCACGAACGCCTCCTCGTCGCCGTCCGCCCGCGCCCCGCCGAAACGGGCCAGGAAGTCCGCGTGCAGCGGGCGTACGGCGTCCAGGTCCCACGCGTGCGCCGCGAGCTCGCGGTCCGCGGCGGAACCGTCCCCCGCCACCGCGGCCCCCGGCGCGGACGCCGTACGGCAGGTCAGCCACGTCGCGTGCGCGCCCAGCCCCAGCTCTTCGACGAGCTCCCGCAGCGCGCCGATGCCGCCCGCGTCCGCCGCGATCCACACGCCCTGGCCCAGCGTGCCAAAGCCCTGGAACGCCAACTGCTCCTCCACCGCCGCCCGTTCGGTCCGGGCGGTGGCCGGTACGCGCATCAGCAACTGCTGCCACGTCCCGTCCCACGGGGTCTCCTCCATCGCCCGCCGCAAGCGCGCGGTCCAGCTCGCCAGCAGGCGTACCAGGCGCGGTGTCATCACCAGCCGCGTGAAACGGCCCGCCGGCTCGGTGGTCAGCCAGCCCTCGTGCGTCAGCCGCGTGATCGCCCGCCGCGCGGCGGTCTCCTCGACCCCGCAGGCCCGCAGCGCGTCGACCACCGCGGCCGACCAGACGCGGTCGGCGCCCGCGTAGCCGACGTACTCGCCGAGCACGGTCAGCAGGAGGGTGCGGGCGCTCGGGCTGCCGTCGCTGCGGCGACGGGTGCGCGGTGCGGTGGTCATGTCCGCTCCTTGCTTCGGGGACCTCGGGGGACGGGGCGGGCCCGTTGATGATCTCGGATCGGCGTCGCCTTGTCAGCAACAGGGGCGGGGCTCTTGACCTCGCGGGCCCTCAACGATAGGACATAAGACAGATCATCAATACCTTGCGTCCAATGTTCCGAGCCGGGTGCCCCACCCCGGAACCCGCGCCCGCCCGAGAGGCAGCCCCATGACCGACGCCGCACCCCGCACCGCCGCCACGCCCGCCGGGACCCCTGCTGCACCCGCTGCGCCTGCTGCCCCGGCCGGCCCTGCCGGACCTGTCGGACCCACCCGCTTCGGCGCGTTCCTCGCCCCGTACCACGGCATCGACGGCAACCCCACCCTCCAGATACGCCGCGACCTCGACCTCGTCGCCCGCCTCGACGACCTCGGCTACGAGGAGGCCTGGATCGGCGAACACCACAGCGCCGGCTACGAGACCATCGCCTCCCCCGAGGTCTTCATCGCCGCCGCCGCCGAGCGCACCCGCCGCATCCGCCTGGGCACCGGCGTCAACTCCCTGCCCTACCACCACCCCCTCGTCCTCGCCGACCGCATCGTGCAGCTCGACCACCAGTCGCAGGGCCGCGTCATGTTCGGCGCCGGACCGGGCCAACTCGCCTCCGACGCCTTCATGATGGGCATCGACCCCATGAAGCAGCGCGGCATGATGGCCGAGGCTCTCGAAGCGGTCGTCGCGCTCCTCCGCGGCGAGACGGTCACCCGCACGACGGACTGGTTCACCCTCGACGAGGCCCGCCTCCACCTCGCCCCGTACCAGCGCGGCGGCATCGAGGTCGCGTGCGCGTCCACCGTGTCCCCGTCCGGCTCCGTCCAGGCCGGTACGCACGGCCTCTCGCTCCTCTCCCTCGCCGCGTCCGACCCGAGCGGCTTCGAGGCCCTGTCCGGCAACTGGGACATCTACGCCAAGACTTGCGCCGAGAACGGCCACACCGCCGACCGCGACGCCTGGCGCCTCGTCGTCCCCATGCACCTGGCCGACACCGAGGAGGAGGCCCGCCGCCAGGCCGAGTACGGCGCCCTCCACCTCGTCCGCTACATCGAGGGCCTCTCCGGCATGACCATGCCCTGGGGCACCACCGCCGCCGACGCCGTACGCCAATGGACCACCGACGGCTTCCCCACCTTCGGCGTCGCGATGATCGGCAGCCCCGCCGACGCCGTCGCCCGCATCGAGGCCATGGCCGAGAAGTCCGGCGGCTTCGGCACCCTGCTGCTCCTCGACCTGCCCATCGCCGACCCCGCCGCCAAGCGCCGCAGCTACGAGCTGTTCGCCGAGTACGTCATCCCGCACTTCACCGGCGCCAACCGCCCGCGCGAGGCGTCCATGGCCTGGGCCAACCAGAACAGCGGCAAGTTCATCGGCGCTCTGCGCCAGGCCGTCGAAGCCGCGTTCACCCAGCACCGCGACGGCACCGACCGGGCCTGAGCGCCACGCGGCGCAAGGCGTGGACCGAGAGCGCCCTCGCGAAGCCGAGCCCAGAAGCCGAGTCCAGAAGCCGAGTTCACAAACCGAGTCCTGCAGCTCCCCTCCCGAAGCCCCCGACCAGAAGAAGAGGCGACCACCATGCGAGCAGCGGTCCTGCGCGGCGGGCACTTCACCGTCGACGACGTCCCCGAGCCCACGCCCGGCCCCGGCCAGGTCCTCGTCGAAACCGCCGCCTGCGGCATCTGCGGCTCGGACCTGTCGGCGTACAAGCACACCGCCGAGTTCCTCCAGGCGTCCATCGACTCCGACACCCCGTCGTTCATCTTCGACCCGGACGCCGACCTCGTCATGGGCCACGAACTGTCCGCCCGCGTGGTCCGCCCCGGCCCCGGCGTCGAAGGCTTCGACGAAGGACAGGTCGTCGTCGGGCTGCCCTGGGCCCTCGACGGCGGCGGCACGCTGCGCACCATCGGCTACTCCAACCAGTTCCCCGGCGGCTTCGGCGAGCGCATGGTCATGCAGGCCGCCGCCCTCGTGAAGGTCCCCGACCACGTCCCCGCACCGGTCGCCGCCCTCACCGAACCCCTCGCCGTCGGCTTCGGCAACGTCGCCCGCTCCGGCGCCGAGAAGGGCGGCGGTGCCATCGTCATCGGCTCCGGCCCCATCGGACTCGGCGCCGTCGGCGGCCTCGTCGAACGCGGCGTCGCCCCCGTCATCGTCTCCGAGCCGTCCCCGCGCCGCCGCGAACTCGCCCGCGCCTTCGGCGCCCACGTCGTCGTGGACCCCGCCGAGCAGGACCCGTTCGCGGTCTGGCGCGAGGTCTCCGAGGCCGGCCAGCCCCTCACCGTCTTCGAATGCTCCGGCAAGGCCGGGATGTTCAACGACGTGCTCTACAAGGTCCCGCGCGGCGCCACCGTGATGCTCATCGGCGTCTGCATGACCATGGATTCCTTCCGACCGGTCGTCGGCATCTATAAGGACCTCACCGTCAAGATGTGCCTGACCTACCCGCCCGAGCAGTACCCCGCGACCCTGCGGCGGATCGCCGACGGCACCGTCGACGCCGCCTCGCTCGTCACCGGCGAGGTCGGCCTCGCGGGCGTCGCCGCCGCGATCGACACGCTCGGACGGCCCGACGACCATGTCAAGGTCCTGGTACGCCCGCACCTCGACGGCGAGGGCGTCCACACCCCCGACCTCACCCGCGACTGAGCCCGCCCGCCACCCGCGGCCGCCACCCACCCGGCCCACGCCGCACCCGCGTCCCACCTGCGGCGCACCACCCCGCCCCGACGGGCAAACCCACCGGCGCGCACTCCCCCGACGGGTGCGCGCCGGTCCGCGTCCGCCGCGCCCGCGCGCCCCGTACGAGATCCCACAACACCCTGAATGCCAACACGGAGTGACGAATTCGACACTCATAGTCGCGAATGGGTGGGTACGCTGCTCCGAACAGCCGCATCCGCCCCCGGGGGCACCATGAGTCACGCAACGCACCGCATGCCCCGCAGTATTTGCAGCAGCACCCGCAGTCACGGCATGCGCCCCCTGCGCCGCAGGTCCCGTTCCACCCAGACCGCACCGGCGCACCCGCGCGCGGCCCACACCCCGGAGGCCGCGGCATGACCGCCCTGCGCGACGCCACCCCCGCGTGCCGGTTCCAGATCCCGCCGCACAACGCCGCCGTACCCCAGGCACGCCACGCCGTCATCGACGTCGCCGGCGGATGGGGCCTGCCCCCGAACCACGAACGGGCCGACACACTCCGCCTGATCGTGTCCGAGCTCGTCACCAACGCGGTCAAGCACGCGGGCATGCTCTCGCCGCAGATCGACGTGCTCCTGCACCTCACCGACACGGGCTGCATCCGCATCGGGGTCCACGACCGGCACCCGTTCCGCCCGAAGGCGCTGCTCGAAACCGTCGACGACGACAGCGGCCGCGGCCTGCACATCGTCAAGTACCTCGTCGACGAGTGCGGCGGTACGGCCGGCATCGAACCCGACCCCGATCTGGGCGGCAAGACGGTCTGGGTGACCGTCCCGCTCCCGCACTGACCGCCACCCGACCCCCGCGCCGACCATCCCCTTCCCGAACCGACCGCCGCGGCGCGGCAGCGGCACGTGCGAGAGTCGTCGCATGCACGCGATACGGCTCCACGCACACGGCCCCGCCGAGAACCTGGCGTACGAGGAGGTCCCCGACCCGGTCCCGGCCGCCGGCCAGGTGCTCGTCCACGTCGAGGCCGCGGGCGTCCACCTGATCGAGACACGGCTGCGCGCCGGCATCGCCGTCGGACCGCACCAGCCCCCGGCCGTGCCGATGACACCAGGCGGCGAAGTCGCCGGAGTGGTGGGCGCGCTCGGGCCCGGGGTCGACGAACACTGGCTGGGCCGCGCCGTGGTCGCCAAACTCGACGCCGCGGGCGGCTACGCCGAAAAGGCCGTCGCGCGGGTCGAAGCGCTGCACCCTCTCCCCGCCGGACTCGACGCCGCCACCGCGGTCGCGATCGTCACCAACGGCGCCACCGCGCAAGGCGTCCTGCGCATCGCCGCGCCGACGCCCGCAGACACCGTGCTCGTCATGTCCGCCGCCGGGGGCTTGGGCAGCCTCTTCGTCCAGTCCGCCCGGCACGCCGGCGCCACCACCGTGGGCGCGGCAGGCGGCACCGCCAAGACCGACCGGGTCCGCGCCCTCGGCGCCGACGTCGCCGTCGACTACCGGCAGCCCGACTGGCCGGACCGCGTACGCGCGGCCCTGAACGGCCGCGGCGCCACCGTCGTCCTCGACGGCGTCGGCGGCACCCTGGGCCGCCAGGCACTCGAACTCCTGGAGCCCGGAGGCCGCTTCCTCCTGCACGGCTGGGCGTCCGGGGAGCCGACCGCGATCACCACCCAGGACCTCGTCGCACGCCAACTCACCGCCACCTGGGCCCTCGGCCCCCAGTCCCTCCCCGCCGGCGGCCACGACGAACTCACCGCACGCGCACTGGAGGAGGCAGCGGCCGGACGCTGGGTTCCCCTGATGACCCGCTTCCCACTGTCCAAGGCCGCGGACGCCCACGCCGCCCTCGAATCCCGCCAAGCCGAGGGCAAGGTCGTCCTCATCACGTGACACCCCGGGGCGGCGGCGGGCGGCGGCCCGTTGTGCCGTCGCGCGGCTGACGGATTTCCGGCTACGTCACAAGATCGCGCCGCCAGTGGTCCGCCCAGGCGATGCGTGCCATGCGTCAGCGGACCGGCGCGCGCTGGTGCGCTCGTCGGAGCAGGTCCGCGAACTCGGCGACCGGCCGTGCCCCGAAGGCGCGTTCGACCCGGTCGGCGCCGCCCGCGCCGCCACCGGTGAAGACAAAGGTCGGCACGCCGGTGACACCGAACCGGTGCCCCTGGTTCTCGTCGATACGCACCGCCTCCGCATACCCGTCTCCCGACAGCAGTTTGCCGACCTCCGCACCGTCGAGGCCGGCCTCCGCCGCCAGGGCCCCGAGCACGTCCCGGTCGCCCAGGCGGGCACCTTCGGCGGTGTACGCGCGCATCAGCCGCTCGCGCACCGGCTCGCCGACGCCGCGGTCCTCGGCGAAGAGCATCAGGCGGTGCGCATCGAAGCTGTTGACCGGCCGGGCGTCCGCCAGCCGGTACGTCAGCCCCGACTCGGCCGCGAGTTCGGTGAGATGGGCGACTCCGCGGTCCGCTTCGGCCGCGGACAAGCCGAGGTCCTGGCGCATCCGCTGCGGGATGGTCAGCGCGCTTTCGCGCGGCGCGTCAGGGTCGAGTTCGAAGGCGTGCCAGCGCACGTGTACGTCGTCACGGTGCTCGTACGCCGCCAACGCGACGTCGAACCGCCGCTTCCCCAGGTAGCACCAGGGGCACACGAGGTCGGACCAGATGTCCACGGTGATCTCAGGCATGGGCTCACCCTAGGTACTGGGCTAACTCTCAGAAAGGCCATACCTGGAGGTAAGCTCCGGTCATGGACGTAGGCACCCAGGTCGCGATGCCCGCCCCGGACATGGCGAGTGACGCATTCAACAGCGACTGCCCCGGCCGCATGGTCTTCGAGCACGTCACCAACCGCTGGGGGATGCTGATCCTCGCCGCCCTCGGCGACGGCCCGCTGCGCTTCTACCTGCTCCGCGACAAGATCGGCGGCATCAGCGAGAAGATGCTGTCGCAGAACCTGCGGGAACTGGCCCGCGACGGACTCGTCGAGCGCGAGGTGGAACCCAGCGCGCCGCCCAAGGTGACGTACAGCCTCACGCCCCTGGGCCGCGAACTGTCCGGCCATCTCAACGTGTTGCTGGGCTGGATCGCCCTGCGTACGCCGGAGATCGTCGCGTCGCGCTAGCAACACGACGCGGCGCGCTGACGCGCACGCACGACACCCTGCACCCACACGCGGGCACCCACGCGACACCGCGGCACGTCCTGGTGCCGACGAACTCCCTCCCTCTGGACGGCTGTTCCCCGCCGTGCCACGATCGGCGCCGCACGACGGGCCGTCCTGCCGGCTGTGCGGTCCCGATCGCTCACGCGCACGGAACCAGTACCGAACCCGCAGCGAATGCCCTGCGTCGAAACGGCGTCGCACACTTCGGCGGCAACGCGATGTCCGCCGACACCACCACCTGGGAGGCCGAGCGTGCTCGTACGCCGCAATCGCATCCGCACCGCGCCCGCGACCCGCGCCACCCCCATGGCCGCGGCCGGCCTGCTCGCCCTGGCGCTGCTGCTCACCGCGTGCGGTGAGAACGACCCCCGCTCCGACGCCGACGCGGCCGGCCCCGGGCGCTCCGGCAGCCCGGGCACCACCGGCAACCCGGGACCCGACAGTCCGGTCACCCCGACGGACGCCGTCGTCCCGGCGGAGAGCGGCGGCCCGGCGCCGCCGCGGTCGGACGTCCCCGTACCGTCCCTGCCTCCGGGCGTACCGGTGCCGCCCAAGCAACCCCTGACGCCCGACGACCGCATCCGGCTGGCCCGCGAGGCGGCGACCCGTGCGGCCGACGCGTGGGAGCAGGCGCAGGCAACGCAGTCGGGACCGGCGTTCGTGCCGGTGT
The DNA here is from genome assembly GCA_045039925.1 of Streptomycetaceae bacterium NBC_01309. Lineage (GTDB taxonomy): Bacteria > Actinomycetota > Actinomycetes > Streptomycetales > Streptomycetaceae > Yinghuangia. Next base: position 10,132,176 of record CP108400.1, on the reverse strand, counting down.
CCGGCACCGTGGACCAAGTGGGCACCTGGGAGCCGCAGAACGGGGCCTACAAGGCCTCGCTGATGAACGCCTGCCTCGACATGGGGCCCGGCGCAACGGTGCCTCCGCATCCTGCCGAAGCCGAGGTCCGGCGCGCGGACGGAACCGTGTTCAAGCGCCCGTTCCTCGGTCCCGACCAGGCCTTCGCCCGCAACGTACCCCCGTCTGTGCGCGCGGAGTGCGGCAAGCATCCCTACCCGCCGCTCCTCCGTGTCACCGGCATCACCCTGACCACCGGCACCGTCGTCACCACCGACGGACCGACGACCGTGCCCATGTGGGAGATGACGTTCGAGGGCACCGCGGTACGCGGCCGCGCCGCGGCGCTGCTCGGCGACCCGAAGCCCCCGCGGAACGTGACGCCGGACGGCAACATCAGCGGCTCGCCGCTCGACTACCCGGGCAGCCAGGCCGCCGTGTCCCCCGACGGGCGCACGATCACGGTCACGTTCGTGGGCACCCCGGACCAGCCCGGGCCCTGCGGCGAGGACTACACGGTCGAGTCGGTGCAGCGCGCGGGCGTCGTGGCCCTTGCGCTCGTAGGCCACCCGCGCCCGGAGCCCGGGGTGATGTGCACCGCGATCGGGGCGTCGCGTACCGCCTCCGTGACGCTGGACGCGCCCTTGGGCTCCCGGGCTCTGATCGGGGTGCAGGGCGGCTTCATCGCGCGCGGCTGACGCACCTTGCGCCCACGCGGGCACGCCGCCGGCCTCGGAGGCCTCGCACCCGAGCGCACCGGAACGCGCCGGTACAGTCGTGGGCATGGACGCCGCGCACTCCCCCGTAGACGCCGATCCCACGGTCGGCGACCCGTCGTCGTACTGCGCGACTCCGGCGGCGCGTCCGCTTCCCGCCGCCGCGGTGCGTACGACGGTCGGAGGCACCGATAGCGCCGGACTCGCCGAGGACGCCGGACTCGCCGACTGCGTGTACTGCGGCAAGCCCACCGAATACCCGGCCGCGCAACGCGGTGTGACGCTGTGTCCGGTGTGCGAATGGCAGGAGGACCAGCGCGGCGCGTGCTCCGGCTGACATCCCTGCTCAACGCCCGCCAGTCCGACAGCAATTCGCGCTCCGCCGACTCGAGCCAGCCCAGGTACCAGCGGGCGAAGGTCACCGGTACGCCGTCCTCGTCGAGGAGTGGGGTGAGGTCCACCTCGTCGACCCGGTCGTCGGACCATATGCGGCCGCGTTCAGGCCCGGCGAGGACGAGCCACTGGCGGGTGGCGCAGCCGAGGTGGCAGACGGGAATCGCGCCGACGGTGCGGTCGGCCGACCACATCACGGCTCCCCAGCGGTCGCTCCACTCCTCGAACGCGGCATCGAACTCGTCCTCGTCGTCGATCTCCTCGGCGGCCGGGCGTTCGGCCGGCAGCGCTTCCAGTTCCTCGGGGTCGGCGCCCTCCCGCGGGAAGGGCTCGGCGAGCCGGGCCATGTCGACGAGATCGGCGCCGTCGCCGACCCACCGCCAGGTCCCCTGCTCGCGCCGCGCGGCGAAGACGCCGTAGGCGGGGCCCGCGCCTCCGGCGCCCACGTGGAGCAGGAAGCCGCGGTACTCCGCGGGCAACGACACTCCCGTCTGGGCCTAGAGTTCGGCCACGCCGTCCGGGGTCAGCGGGTCGGCAAGGCGGAATTGGTGGCCGCGGGCGCCGAACACCCGATCGTCGACCGGTCGTTCGGCGAGAGCCCGCACGCGTTCGCGTACGCCTCCCCACATCGCGTCCGTCATGGGGCGAGCCTACGCAGCGGCGTGTCAGGCTGACGCGGAAGGGGCCGCGTTCACGCCGAAGCCTCGTCGCGGGCGTCGTACTCGGTACGCGCCGCCTCGATCGAGGGCATATTGTCCTCGGCCCAGACCGCGATCACCCCGATCAGGCCGACCAGGCTCGCACCGACCGGCGTCAGGGCGTAGTCCACACGTGCGGGGACGGCCGGCGTGACGGTGCGCGAGACGAGGCCGTCGCGTTCGAGTCCGCGGAGGGTCTGGGTGAGCATCTTCTGGCTGACCCCGGCGACGGCCCGCCCCAGTTCCGCGTAGCGGCGGGGGCCGTCCGCGAGGGCGACCAGGAGCAGCGAGACCCATTTGTCGCCGATGCGGTCCAGTACGTGTCGCGACGGGCATTCGGCGAGGTACGCGTCGTAGGCCTCGCGTCCGCGCTCGCGCCGCTCGGCCGCCGTCATGGTCGCCACCTGCGCACCTCCGCCTCCGGTACGCACTTCCAGGTACGTACTTCCCACCGGAGAGTACTCCCCGGCAGGTTGGTTCCGCGGCCCGGCCGCTCCCGTTCTCCCACCCTCACGGCCAGCCACCAACACCCCACGGTCACCAACACCCCCCGCCAGGAGCCCTGCCATGCGCGCACTCGTCTCGCTGTCCCCGCGTCCTTCGCACTCCGCCGACGCCGCCGACGCCGCCCACTCGCTCGCCGTCGTCGAACTCCCCCTGCCGGTGCCCGGTCCGGGCCAGGTCCGCGTCGCCGTCCGGGCCGCGGCGGTCAATCCGGTGGACCTCGCCACCGCGCACGGCCTGCTCGCGGCCGGCGGGCTGCATCCCGCCCGCGATTCGGTGGGGCTCGGCTGGGACGTCGCCGGGCGCGTCGACGCGCTGGGGCCGGGCGTGGCGGCGTACCGCGTCGGGGACGAGGTCGTCGGCCTTGCGGACCTGCTCGACGCCGTGAGCGGCACGCACGCGGAGTACGTCGTCCTCGACACCCACCAGATCGCCCCCGCCCCGACCGGTGTCGACCCGATCGCGGCGGCGACCCTCCCCCTCAACGCCCTCACCGCCGAACAGGCGCTCGACAACCTCGCGCTGACGTCCGGTCAGACGCTCCTGATCACGGGTGCGGCCGGGGGCGTGGGCGGGTTCGCCGTCGAACTCGCCGTCCGTCGCGGCCTGCGGGTGGCCGCCATCGCGGGTGCGGCCGACGAGGACCTGGTACGCGGCTTCGGAGCCACGTGGTTCGTGCCGCGCGATGTGGAACGGCTTGGCGCGGCCGTACGCGCGCTCGTCCCCGGCGGTGTCGACGGAGCCGTCGACGCCGCCGTCATGGGCGGCGCCGAGGTGTTGGGCGCGGTGCGCAACCGCGGGGCGTACACGACGCTCGGCCCGGTGCCATCCGTCCCGCTGCGCGGCATCCGCACGACGAACACCTGGATCACCGCGGACGCCGAACGCCTCGCCGAGCTGTCACGCCTCGCCGACTCCGCAACTGGCGGCCTGACGCTACGCGTTGCCGAAACGTACGCGCTGTCCGACGCCGAAGCCGCGTACCAGCGCCTGGCCCGGGGGGCCGTGCGTGGGCGGCTGGTCCTGGTCCCGTAGCCGACGCGCCCTGCCCCGCTGCGCCCGCTTCGGTCGGCCCGCCACTCGCGCGATTACCTCACCCTGCGCAGCGTCTCCCGCAGCGCCGACGCGAGCCCGGGGGCGAACGCTTCTGCGAGTCCCGCGAGTTGGTTGGCCTGCGCGCGCGTGAGGTCCACGCGCCACAGCAGCTCGGGCGGGGGGACGCAGCGGGAAATGATGATCGTCGGGTCGGCGACGGCACCGGGCGCCGCCGTCGCCCACACCGACGTCCGCGGCTCGCCCGGAGGCCGGTGTACGCCGGGCTCGACCGTGACGCCGCCCGCGTCATGGCTCAGCTGGTCCGATGGCCCTGTCTCAACGGCGAAGTGGCCCCGGCACCATGCCGGGCAGCCTTCGCGTACGGTCCGCTCCAAGGGTTCGCCTCCTGGCTCGCGATCGGTATGTCGCCCCCCGGACAACCGCGGCACAGGCCCGCCGTCCTACGCGGCAACGCGGCCGCGCTGCCGCCAACCTACAAGCCCGGGCGCGTCGTTGCGGTCGGGTCACGCGTCTGTGGCCGCGTGCGGGTCATGCAGGCAACGCAGGCCGGACAGCAGCAAGTCGAGACCAGTCGTGAACTGGTCGCGGTCGTCGTGGTCGCGCAGGTCGGCGGTGGTGCGCGCGCGAGTCAGGAAGGGATAGTCGGCGGGGTCGAGTTGCTCCCAGGACTCGGCGGTCCGGGCGAGGAACGCCTCGCGGCTGGTTTCCGTGCCGACAGTGGTGGCCGGGGCGATGATCTGGGCGCTGACGCCGGTGACGTAGTTGAAGATCGCGGTGGAGACCGCGAAGTGGCGCGCTGCGGGCAGTCCGGTGCGTGCGGCGAGGGTGCCGATGCGGTCGAGCAGCCGCAGCGTGTGCGGGAGCGAGGCGGGCGCGGTGACGTGGGACGCCGCCCACGGGTGCCGGTCGAGGTTGTCGAAGACGGCGACGGCAAGCGCACGCAGCCCGGCGACGGCGCCGGCGCCGTCGCTCGCGCCGCCATTTGCGGCGTCGTTTGCGCCGTCGTTTGCGCCGTCGTTTGCGCCGCCTGCGGTGAGTGGTGCCGCGGCGAGTGCGTATCCGAGCACGTGGTCGGCGGCCAGGGCTACCAGTTCGTCCTTGTTCGCCACGTGCCAGTACAGCGCACCGGTGCCGGTGTTCAGCCGTTCGGCGAGCAGCCGGAAGGTGAGGCCCCGTTCGCCGTGCTCGTCCAGCAGCGCGATGGCCGCGCCGACGACGATCTCTTGTGAGAGGGCGCCTGCGCGCCCTCCGGCGGGTGCTCTTCCCCGGGTCCGTGGCATGGCCTCATTTTGACACATCCTGGAACCGTGTTCCATATTGTTTATGGAACTTAGTTCCATATAGATGCGCCGGGCAGGTGCCCGTCGCCCCGGCCGCACGGAAAAGAGAACGCCATGAACACCAGCCACCACCCCGTCGTCATCGTCGGCGCCGGCCTCGGCGGCCTGACCCTCGCCCGGGTCCTGCACGTCCACGGCATCGCCTCGACGATCTACGAAGCAGAGCCCTCGCCCCAGGCCCGCACGCAAGGCGGCCAACTCGACATCCACGAGGCAGACGGGCAGTACGCGCTCGCTGCCGCCGGGCTCACCGACGAGTTCCGCGCGATCGTCCACGAGGGCGCCCAGGCGCTGCGCATGCTCGACACACAGGGCACCGTGCTGCTCGACGCCCCCGACGACGGCACGGCCACGCGTCCCGAGGTCCTCCGCGGAGACCTGCGCCGCATCCTGCTCGACTCCCTTCCGGACGGGACGGTCCAGTGGGGACGCAAGGTCGCCGGCGTCCGGCCCCTCGGCGACGGGCGCCACGAGGTCGCCTTCGCCGACGGGTCGACCGTGACCAGCGGCCTCCTCGTCGGCGCCGACGGCGCCTGGTCGAAGGTCAGGCCGCTGCTCTCCGAGGCCGAACCCGCGTACGTCGGCACGACGTTCGTCGAGACCTACCTGCACGACGTCGACGCCCGGCACCCGGCGGCGGCCGCGGTCGTCGGCGAGGGCGCGATGTACGCGCTCACCCCGGGCAGAGGCATCACCGCGCACCGCGAGGCGGGTGGCGTCCTGCACACGTACGTCCAGCTCAACCGCCCCGCTTCGTGGGTCGCCGGGATCGACTTCAGCGCCCCCGACGCGGCGGCGCGCGTCGCGGCCGAGTTCGACGGCTGGGCGCCGGAGCTCACCGCGCTGATCACCGACGGCGAGAGCACACCGGTCCCGCGCATGATCCACGCGCTGCCGGACGAGCACCGGTGGGACCGCGTACCGGGCGTGACGCTGCTGGGCGACGCGGCACACCTGATGCCGCCCTCCGGTGACGGCGCGAACCTGGCGATGTACGACGGCGCCGAGCTCGCGAATGCGATCGCCGCGCACCCCGGCGACATCGAAGGCGCCCTCGCCGCCTACGAAGGGGCGCTGTTCCCACGCAGCGAGGCCTTCCACGTGGACGCGCGCGAAATCCTGGACCTCTGCCTCGGCGACGGCGCACCGTTCAGCCTCGTCGACTTCTTCGGCGGCGCCGACCGGGCCGAGCCCGCACTCCCCACGCAGCCCTGACCCCCGGCCTTCGGCCCACGGCCCGCGGCCTGCGACCGCGACCCGACCCTCGGACGAAGATCCACATGTCCTGAGTCTGTAACAGCCCCCGTGGCGGCGTGCCACCGGCGCCGCAACCGTTGCAGACTCAAACGGTTGATTGAATTGTCCGACGACGAGAACGCACTCGGGGGATCGAGCATGCGCGTTGCACGCAACACCCGGAACACCCGGAACACCCGCGCAACTTGGACAACCTGCGCCGTAGCGGCCGCAACCACCGCCGCGCTCCTCGCGTCCACGGCCTGCTCGTCCGACGACAAGGACGACGCCGCAGGCCCCGCCGCGGCCACCGCGTCCGGACCCTCGGACGCTCCCGGCCCCGCCCAGCCCGGCGGACCGGCCCAAGGCGCGGGCGTCTCGGGCGTCCCCCAGCCGCCAGGCGGCGGGTCGGCGAACGGCGCCTCGCCAGGCGCAAACGACCACCCGGGCACCCCCGGCGCCGCGCCCTGCACCCCCGCGGACCTCTCGGTCGTCGCGACGGCCGAGCCCCGGGACGGCGGCAGGCACATCATCCTGACCGCCACCAACAAGAGCGCCAAGACGTGCACGCTGGTCCACTACCCGGACGTCGTATTCGGCGACGGTTCCCACGAACCGGTGCTCCCGATGGAGTCCCCGGCCGAGGAGGTCGCCACCATCGCGCCGGGCGGGAAGGCGTACTCGGGCCTGCTCCTGTCCCGGGTCGGCGAACCGGTCGACGCCGTGACCTCGATGGCGGTCAACCTCAAGAACCACGACAACGACGAACCGGTGGGCAATCCCGTCGACGTCGCGCTGCCCCAGGATCTCGGCGGCTTCCTGAACATCGGCGACGGCCTGTCGGTCACCTTCTGGAACAAGGACCGCGACGCGGTCTACAAGTACACATTCGCCCGGTAACCACCACCCGGCCGAACCATGCGAACCGGCGAAACGCCTCCATGGCACCGCAACTCGGCGGCACACTCAGGCTCGCCGCCCTCGGCAGCGTCATCACCGCGACCTATGTCCACGTCGCCAGGTCCGGCGAGGTAGGTACGGCCCGGCATACCGACCACGCACGGTGCGCCGGGTCTCCCCCACCGCGTCCATCGCCCTGCGCTGCGCCTCATGCGGTCAGGCGCACGGCGCCGAACTGCGCGTCGACGGCCCCGACGTGGAGTACGCAGCGGACCAGCACGATGGCCGCCGATCGGCCACGGTTGGCAGGTTGTTCACCCGCGGAACCGGACGGGGCCTCGGAGCTCTGAACAACAAGCGCCCTCAACCACCCTTGCCAAGAGGGGAGTTGGTGTCAGAGTTGCGTCCACCGCAGGCGGCAACCTGCGGACACCGTCAGCTCACCTCCGGACCAAGGGCTCCCACATGTCTGAGTTGCTTCCCGCCACACCCGGCGCCGGCGCGCCTGTCCCCGAGACGATCCGGGTGATCCTCGACCCTCAGCCCTGGCACAGGACAGAACCACTCTTCGACGTCTAGATGGTCCAGCCGGTGCCGGCTCAGACGCACGGGCCTCGAACGGCCCTTTTCAAGATCCCCGACAGAGTCGAGCACTGAGCGGGTGAAGAGCGACGCATTCGACGGGACGAACGTGGTGCGGCGCCAGGTGGATCCGGCGCATTTCGAGGTGCCGCGGGTTGGCCGGGTCGGCCACGCGCCCCGCCCTGACCGCGTACCCCCGACGCCGCGCTCCTGGTGGCGGATGTCCGGCTCTCCGGCGCAGCGTCCCGACCGGTGCGCTAGCTTGGCGCATGATCACCCATGAGGGCGCCATACCGCCCTGGAACCTCGGGCTGCGCCTGCTGCTCGAACTCGGCTCCTTCGGCGCGCTCGGCTGGGCCGGCTGGCAGCTCGGCGGCGGCGGGTTCACCGGCGCGGCGCTCGGCGTCGTCCTGGCGGCCGCCGCGATGGCACTGTGGGGCACGTTCGCCGTGGTCGGCGACCCCAGCCGCAGCGGCAAGGCACCCGTGCCGGTTCCCGGGCCGGTCCGCTTCCTGATCGAGTACGCGGTCTTCGGCGGCGCCTGCGTGGCACTCGCGGCCGAGAATGCGGTCGTCGCGGCCCTCGTACTAACGGCGTTGAACGTGGTGCATCTGGCGTTCGCCCTGCCCCGCACCCGCTGGCTGCTGCGCCAACGCTGACCTTGCGCCACCTTGCGCGTTGGGCAGCCCCTGCCCGCACCGGGCGTGAACGCGTCGGACCCGCACGCGTGGTGTGCGGGCCCGACGACGTGGGTGGGCGGTGAGCGGGCCGCCTCTCGGCGGAAGGCTCGCGACCACCACGTGGAAATCGGGCAGCCGGTCCGGGCGCCCGCGGCGAATCAGGCGGCAGCCGCGACCAGTTCACGCGCTCTCGTAGGTCCTCGACCACGGCGTCCGGCACACGAACCCCAAACGGCTCAGCAACAGCCATACCGCGACGCTACCCCGCACCTGCCCCACCCCTGCACGCCCTCAGGTCACTCCAGGACAACCATTGCGCCGTAGCCTTCAAGGAGTTGCACGATCTCCGCGAAGCAGCCGAGCTCTGTCTCCGGGTCGACCAGCGAAGCGCTCACCCCACGCGGCGCGCACGCGTGGCTTTGAACATGAGAACGGGTTCTGGCTCGACTCTTGTGGTCAGGTGATCGGCACGCCCCAGTCGGGTGTCGGGCACCACGAATGCTCAGGGTTGACGACGAGGTCGACGCGCCCAGAGCGGGCTCCTCCGCCTGTTTTGACAACGACCTCTCAGCCCATTGCGCGGCTGGCCGCGGCCGGAGTCGGTCACCACTGGGCGATGAGCGGTGTGTCCGGTCCGTGCCGTTGCCACGCGTGGGTGAGGCGGGCCAGGCGGGTGGGGGCGGCGATGCCGCGGACCGTGGCGATCTTGCCGTCGGCGATGTCGAAGGTGACGGACCCGACGACCCGGTCGCCGACCACGGTGAGGATGGCAGGGGTGCCGTTGACGAGTGCGTAGTGGATGGCGGGGGTGCCGCCGGCGAGTCGCCGCTTCCCTTCCGAGGGCCTGAAGCCGGCCCGTGCGACGGCGGCGACGCGCTGCGGGGTGTCGTAGCGCAGCAGCCTGGCGGTCAGGCCGGCGCCGTCGGAGATCGCGGTCACGTCGTCGGTGAGCAGCGCGACGAGGCGTTCGGTGCGGCCCGAGGATGCGGCGGCGAGGAATGCCTCGACGATCCGGCGGGCGGATGCCGGGTCGACTTCGCCGCCGCCGCGGCGGCGTGCGGCGGTGATGCGGTTGCGGGCCCGGTGGAGGTGCTGCTGGCTTGCGGACTCGGTGATGTCGAGGATTCCGGCGGTCTCGGCGTGGCTGTAGGAGAACGCTTCGCGCAGGACGTAGACGGCCCGCTCGACCGGCGTCAGGCGCTCCATCAGGGTCAGTACGGCCAGGGAGACCGATTCGCGCTGCTCGAAGGTGTCGGCCGGGCCGAGCATCGGGTCGCCGTCCAGGAGCGGTTCGGGCAGCCAGGCGCCGGCGGTGCGTTCGCGGCGGGCCTGTGCCGAACCGAGGCGGTCCAGGCACAGGTTGGTGACGACCTTGGTCAGCCACGCTTCGGGCACCTGGATCACCTGCCGGTCGGCGGCCTGCCAGCGCAGGAACGCGTCCTGGACGGCGTCCTCGGCGTCGGCCGCGGAGCCCAGCAGCCGGTAGGCCAGCGAGGCCAGCCGGGTCCGGCTGGCCTCGAACCGGCTGGTGTCGAAGCTGTCGACGGCGGTGCTGTCCATGCGGAACACCCTAGGAGGCGGCTACGCGGCCGCCTGCTCGGCGGGTGCATCCGGTGTCGCGACGGGCACCGCGTGCGGCTCGGCGTCCGGCGCGGCGGCCAGGCGGTGCTTGCGCTTGGGCAGGCCGAAGGTGGGGTGCTCGGTGGCCCACAGCGACATCCGGACGATGCCCGCCTTGATCCGTGCGGCCTTGCGGCCGCCCATGTGCTTCGGCCTCGCCAGGGCCTGGTCGTCGACCATCTGCAAGATTCCGTCCCGGCGCCCGAGGCTGATGTGGTTGCCCGGGTACTCCAGCTTGACGTTCGCGACCTTGCGGCCGGTCAGGCGTCCCACGATCGCTTCCACGGCCTGCCGGCCGGTGTAGCCGGCCGAGGCGCACGACATCGGCAGCGGGAGGCCGTTGCCGCCGACGGCGTGGACGCTGTCGCCGGCCGCGTAGACGTCCGAGTGCGAGACCGAGCGCATGGTGCGGTCGACGACGATCCGGCCGGCCCCGGTGACCTCCAGACCGCCTGCGGCGGCGATCGGGTCGACCGCGAACCCGGCCGTCCACACGGTCGCATCGGACGCCAGGACCGTGCCGTCGGTGCACAACACCCGCGCGGCTTCGACGGCTTCGACCTCGGTCTGCTCCAGGACGGTGATGCCCAGCCGGTCGCAGGCCTGGCGCAGGTGGCCGCGGGCCCCGGTGGACAGCCGGGCGCCGAGTTCGCCGCGGGCGATCAGTGTCATCGACAGGCCGAGCCGGGATTCGGCGATCTCGGTGGCGGTCTCGATGCCGGTCAACCCGTCGCCGACCACCACCACACTCCCGCCGCCTTGCCCCTCCAGGCCGTCCAGGCGCTCGCGCAGCCGCAGCGCCGAGGGCCGCGCGGCGACGTCGAAGGCGTGCTCGGCCACACCAGGCACACCGTGGTCGTCGCCGTGGCTGCCGAGCGCGTACACGAGGGTGTCGTAGCCCAGGTCGCCGCCGCCGTTGGCGTCCGCCACGGCGACGACCCGGCGCGCGGGGTCGACCGCGGTGACCCGGGCCACGCGCAGTTCTATCCCCGTACCGACGAAGACGTCGGCGAGCTGGGGTGCATCGATCTCCTGGCCGGCGGCGAGTTGGTGCAGGCGCAGCCGCTGGACGAAATCCGGCACGGCATTGACCACGGTGATCTGCGTGTCCGCCGAGGAGAGCCGGCGGGACAGGGTCCCGGCCGTGTAGGCCCCGGCGTACCCGGCACCCAGGACGACAATGCGGTGCTTCATGTCTCGCTCCCATCGGATCGCTTGGTCTTCGCGAGTTGAGCGAGACAGCGACCCGATTCCTGACAGGTGCCATGTGTGTCGTGGGTCACCGAGCACTCCTTGCGAACGAGACCCACTCAGGCTGCCTGGCGGCCCAGGTGACTCTGAAACTTCTCCTGAACAAAGCCGCACTCGGGGGGGTGGCTAGAGCGGCGTTGGTGTGTGTCGGCGCCAGTTGTTGCCGGTGATGAGTTCTTCCAGCCCGTGCAGTCGCTCCGTGCCCAGGGCGTCGAGGGTGGCGGAGCGTTCGAGGGCGGCGCGGAGGTCGGAGGCTAGGTGGGCGGCCTCGCGTACCTCGCAGTCGGCTCGGAGCGCGTCCGGGCAGGTCGCCGTCGTCCGGGCGATGACGTCGAGCACCGTGTGCAGGTACGGGCCGCTGAACCGGGCCAGGAAGAACCAGTCGTCGACCGGTTCGCCGAAGCGCGCCCATTCGAAGTCCAGCAGCGCCGTCACCGTACGGCCGTCCGCGAGCCAGTTGTCCCAGTGGCAGTCGGCATGCACGGGTACGTCGGACCGAGCGTGCGCCGGCGCGCGCTCCGCGATGGCGGCCAGGCCGTCGAGGAGACGGGGGGCGATGAGCCCCTGCCGGTCGAGCGCGCGGAGCGTTTCCGCCTCGGCCAGCAGCGCCGCCCGGCCGGTGAACCCGCCATGGTCGAGCGGCTCCCGCAGCGTCCGGGCGGCCCGGGCGGTCGGTGTCCAGCTGTGCAGGCGGACGAGCCGTTCAACGGCCGCCTCGGCCAACGTGCGCGCGGTCGCCTCGTCCGCGATCCGCGGCAAGCCGATGCCGGGCGTGGTCCCCTGCTCGCGGGCGTAGCAGGCGTAGCGGACCTCCTCGCGCGTCCCCGGTCGGTGCAGGCCGCTGCCGAGGAGCGGGGCGGTGATGCCGGTGGGCAGGTGGGGCGCGAGGGCGACCTCCCGGTCCAGGCGGGAGTGCCCGACGGCGTCGATGATCTTCACGACGACGTCGGAGCCGACGTACACCTGGTGCGAGAGGCTGTCGGCGGCTCTCATCGGGCCGGGGTCACGCCCGAGGCCTGCTGCGGCGATCGTGCGCGCGACGTTTCGGTGGGGATCATCGCCGCACCCGAACCGAGCAGATGGCGCCAACATCCGTTTATCTTACGGCTATTAGCGATCGGTCGGCCTTGCGGCGGCCTTCGTGGGGCGTCTCAGGCGCTGTTGTCGAGGAGCCCGAGGCGGTGCGCGAGCGCCGCCGCCTCGCCGCGGTTGGCGACTTCGAGCTTGCCGAGGATGTTGGACACGTGGACGCTCGCCGTCTTCACGCTGATGAACAGGTCCTCCGCGATCCGCCGGTTGCTGTACCCCTGCGCGAGCCGCAGCAGCACCTCGCGTTCGCGCGGGGTGAGCAAGGCGGCCGCGGGGGCGTCGGCACCGTTCCGGGCGGCCCCGCCCGCGCCGTCGGCGACGTCCGCGCGGCTGACGGCGGCCCCGTCGGCACCGCCCTGAGCGAGAGGCAACCCCAGTCGGCGCGCAAGGAGTTCCGCCTCCTCGCGCAGCGGGTACGCGCCCAGGCGGGCCGCCATGGCGTGCGCGGCGGAGAGGGCGTCCCCGGCTTCGCTACGGCGGCCCGCCGCGGCCAGGACCGTGGCGAGGTCGACCTTCGCGCGCGCCCGGTCGTACGGCTTGCCCGTACGCGACCACGCCGCATCGGCCTCGATCCAACGCTCGACGACGTCCGGACGGCCCTCGGCGGTGTCGAGGAGCGCGGTGACCGTGACCGCGTACGCACGGTCCAGGTCGCAGTCCTGGGCCAGCGTCGCGGCGCACGTACGCAACGCCGCCGACGCCGCCGTCCCGGCCTCCGCCCCGGGCCCCGCCCCCGCCGTCGCCCCCGCGACCGGCGCCAGCTCCATCTCCGCCCGCGCCGCCTGCACGAACAGCGGCCATCCGTAACGCTGATGACCGGACACGATCCCCTCGGCAATCTGCGTCGCCGCCAAGGCCCGCACCGTCGCCAGGTCCCCCGCCCCGCGCGCCGCGGCGATCTCGAGGGCGCGGTGCGGGATGACGCCCTGCGGTTCGAGGTACGTCTCGGTTGCCGTCGTGTGCCCGCGTGCGCGGTGCCGCGCCGCCGCCTCGTGATCCCCCCGATAGCCCGCCAGTTCCGCCAGCAGTCGTTCCAGGTGGGCCGACGCCCGCGGCCCCGGGCTCAGCGCGAAGGCGTCGGCGGCGACCTGCGCGGCCTCGTCCCACTGCCCCAGCGACAGCAGGCTCTCGGCCAGGTTGCCGGAGGTGAACACCATCATGTGGCGCTGCCCCGTCTCCTGCGCGAGGGCGAGCGCCCGCCGGGCGATGGCCACGGAGTCCTCATGGCGGCCGAGGCCTTCCAGCAGCGAGGCGTGGTTGGCCAGTACGTGCACGAGGGTGTCGAAACGGCCGACCCGTTCCGCGATGGCAGCGGCCTCCCAGCCCATCTTCTCCGCCTCTTCGACGTCGCCGACGCTGAGCAGGAACCAGGCGAGCGTCTTGGAGACGTCGGCCTCGGCCGCCGCGTCGCCGAGCGAGCGGACCACCTCCAGGGCCTCGCGGGCCGCGCGTACGGCGTCCGGCGCCTGGTCGTCCAGCATCTGCGCCCGGGCGATCTGGATGCTCACGCTCGCGTGGGTCGACCGTCGGCGGCAACTGCGCCAGCAGGGCCTCGGCCTTGCGGAGTTCGGGGAGGCCGGAGGACCGCGCGGTGTTGCGCAGCAGCATTCCGCGGGACAGCCAGAGCTGGGCGGCGCGGCGGGGGTCCGCGTCCGGGTCGACGAGTTCGAGGGCCTGGCGCAGCAGGGCGAGGCCGCGGTCGGGGGCGTTGTGGTAGCGGGCGGCGCCGGCGGCGTCCTCGAGGATGTCGATCAGCGAGGCGCCGCTGTGTGCCTCGGGGTCGGGCAGGCGTTCCCACATGTGCAGGGCGCCGTCGAGGAGGCGCAGTTGCTCCCCGAACGCGTAGCGGTCCCCCGCGTGGCGCGCAGCGGTGAGGAGTGCGGGCAGCGCACGGGCCGGGTTCTCGGCGGACCACCAGTGGACGGCGATGCCGCCGATCGCCTCGTCGGCCGGGACGAGGCCGGGGTGTTCCTCCAGCGCGCGGGCGAACGCGGCGTGGCTGCGCATGCGTTCACCCGGGAGGAGGTCGTCGAGGGCCGCTTCGCGCACGAGGGCGTGGCGGAACGTGTAGCCGTCCCCGTCGCGCGCGGGGGCCAGGACGTACGCGCCGACCGCCGCGCGCAGGGCGGTGTCGAGCGCGTCCGCGTCGAGCCGGGCGTGGTCGGCGGCGACCTCGGCGAGCAGTCGGTGCGGGACGGTCGGGCCGCCGACCGCGGTCAGGCGTACGACCTGCTGCGCCGGTTCGGATAGTTGTTCGATGCGGATGAGGAGGAGGTCGCGCAGTGAGTCGGAGAGCCGGGTGAGGCGTCCGTCGCGGACGCTGTCGGCCAGCTCCTCGACGAAGAAGGCGTTGCCCTCCGAACGGGTGAAGACCTGTTCCACCGTCGCGTGCGAGGGCTCGTCCCCGAGGATGCCGCGGAGCTGCGCGGCGACCTGGTCGCGGGTGAGTCGCGCGAGGTCGAGGCGGCGTACCGCGCGCACCCGGTCGAGTTCGGCCAGCACCGGGCGCAGCGGGTGCCGGCGGTCGACGGCGTCGGCGCGGTACGTCGCCACCAGCAGCACACGGGCGCGGCGCATCATGCGGACCCAGTACGCCAGCAGCTCGCGGGTGGCGGAGTCCGCCCAGTGCAGGTCCTCGACGGCGATCACGAGTGTGTGGTCGGTGCCGAGGGCGTCGAGGAGGTGGAGGGTGAGGTCGTAGAGGCGTACGCGGTCCGCGGCCCCGCTGTCGGGGTCCGCCGGCGTCATGCCGGGCGTGCTGCCGGGTGCAGGGGCGCCAGGGGGCGCGGCGGCGGGTGCGGGGTACCGGAGGAGGCCCGGCGCGAGACGGGCGAGGTCGGCCTCGCGGCCCGCCGCGGCCCGGGCGAGGGAGCCGTCGAGGGCGGTGTCGAGCATCCGCAGCGCGGCGGCGACGGGCGCGAAGGGCAGGGCTTCGGCGCCGAGTTCGATGCAGCCGCCGACCGCCGTCACGGCGCCGGAGGCCGTGGCGCGCGCGAGGAATTCCTCGAGCAGCCGGGTCTTGCCCACGCCGGCCTCGCCCGCGACCAGGACGACGGCCGGGGTGCCGGAATCCGCGGTGCGGAGGGCTTCGTCGAGGGCGTCGAGTTCTGTCGTACGGCCGACGAAGACGGGGCTGACGGGGTTGGCGGACATGGTGGCGAGCATGCCATGCGCGGGCGCCGGGACGCGGACGGGACGGCCGGTGCCGACCAGTGCCGTGTCGCACGTCACCGGCTCATCTGCGCTGGGTCCCCCGCACAAGATCGGGCGTGATCATCAAGATGGCCCCGATCACGATCAGGACGATGTTGACCCACAGGACGTCGGCGTCGCCGAGCGGCAGGAAGCGCAGGACCGCGTGGAACCGGAACCACCCCAGATAGTGCTGCGCGATGCCGGCCGCGCCTGCGACGGCCAGGAGGAATCCGACGGTTTCGAAGAGCTTCCGCATACCGTCGATCATGTGGCGGCCGGTGGTCGGCGCGTAACGGCCAGAGGTTCCGTCATCAACCGACGAAAGTATGGACCTCACCGTCCGGTGGTCGCCCCCACTCCCCCTCCCCTCCCCTCCCCGCTCGCGCTCCGCCTCACCCATCCCTTGAGAAGCCGGGCCCCACGCGATAGGAACATCCCCACGTGATCATGTGTGTCCGCACCCGAAGGAGCCCGCTGTGGAAGAAGTCGGTGACGCGTACCGCGAACTCCTGGACGCGGCTGCGGGGTTGGACGCGGAGTGGACGCGTACCGTGACCGATCCCCAGTCGCGGCTTGAGGGCTACCGGTGGGCGATGTCGCTGCTCTCCATCGCGCAGGACGTGTTCATCACCGCCGACCCGGCGCGGCCGCGCTTCGTCGACATCGTCGGGCCGTACCGCAAGTTCTACGGCGACAACCCCGACGCCTTCTACCAGTTCGCCCCGCTCGACCCCGCGCGCGGCTATCGCGTGACCGGTCGGCGCGGCGACGCCGTCTACCTGTCGGTCACCGTGTACGGCACTGCACTCGACAGCACCGGCGACCGCGTCGTCGACACCGACCGCATCGTCGGCATCGTCAACGACCGCAACCTGGAGTTCGACGACGACGGCCGGTTCGAGATCCTGCTGGCCCCCGTACGCCCGCCCGGGCACACCGGTGCGTTCGTCGAACTCGCCGCCGAGACGGTGTGCGCGATCACGCGCGACTACCTCGCCGACACCACCACCGGACGCCGCGCCGCCTGGCACATCGAACCCCTGGCCGACGGTGCCGGGTTCGCCGCGAACCCCACCGGCCACCGCCTCGACGCCGGGGACATGTCCGAGCGCTTCCGCGCCGCCGCGCGCTGGGTACGCCGGCACGGGGCGATGTTCCCCTCGACCTCGCACGCCCCGAACACGGTCGCCGAGCCGTACCCGGTCCCGACCGTCACGCGCGGCTGGGCGGCGGGCGACGCGTGCTACGCCTCAGGCGCGTTCGACCTCGCCGAGAACGAGGCGCTGGTGATACGCGGCCGCTCCCCCGAGTCCGTGTTCTGGAACGTCTGCCTGTGGAACCCGTTCCTGTCGACGCAACACCGCCACAGATGTACCAAAGGAGACCCACCGCAAGTGGATCTTGCAACAGTCGCTTGACCTGCGAAAACGCGGGGGGGATGCGCCCTCAACCGAGATGCGGTGTCTCCGCGCCCGCCTGGTAATGATCAAGCCTCAGACGTTGCGTGGGGTGCATAGGCAGGTCGGCAATCTCGGCCGGGGCCACGAACGCGAGTGCGGTGGACTCGTTCGACTCGGCCAGCCGCCCGCCAGTAATGCGGGCGGTAAAGCAGACGTTGAACTGCTGGCGAACCTCACCGTCTGAGTACGCGATGATGTGGCTCGGGTCGCTGTAGATCCCGACCAACCCCGTGATCTCTACATCTAGTCCGGTCTCCTCGGCGACTTCCCGGACGGCGCACGCAGGCAGGGATTCTCCGAGTTCGATCGCGCCGCCCGGCAGTGCCCAGTTGCCGGAGTCCGTGCGCCGGAGCAACAGGACGCGCCCGTCCGCGTCGGTGATGACGGCGGATGCGGCAACCACGAGAGCGTTGGGCGCGGGAGCGGCGGGGTCGTCGTAGTAGTCGGTGCGGGCCATGTCTTCACGCTACCGGGGTGGCCTGCTCCCACACCGCATCGAACGACTGGCGGTACGCGGCGGTCGCTTCGCCACGGGGGCCTTGCCGCATGTGCCACATGGGCGCGCCGAACGCGTTGACTCCCCACACGTGGCCGTTGATCAACAGTTCGTCGTCGGCTCGGTAGATGCTGTTGTACAGCGTGGTTCCGTGCGTGCGTACCTCGATGCCTTCCACGTGAGCGAGGGATCGGTAGTGCATGAGAGCCAAGCGGCATCGGCTCTCGATGCCGTGCCCAAACCGCTCCTCGCGCCCGCGTGCCGTCACGTTGTCCGAGTCGGGGTCGCCAATGGCGATGCGAACCACGCAACCCCGCCGCGCCTTGTCCATGAGCAAGTCATCAAATCCGACCACGGATTCATGAAGGTGGTTGCCCGCGTAGACAAGGATGTCGATGTGGCGTTGCGCCTTCTCGAAGAAGCCTCTCCACATTGCCGGGGAGAACTCGGCGCGCTGCTCGTAGAACGCGATGATTTCCGGGGACACCGCCCGCGCGGCACGCCCCCTGTGCAGGGTTGGCCAGAGGAACACTGCATCCTCCTCTAAGACTTCGGCTGCGCGGACGGCGATGCGCACGTACGGAACCCGATCGGTGTTCACCCATCGCTCCACCGTCTTAGCGTCGACATCCACGGCAAGTGCAAGATCCTGCGCGGTCATTCCGCGCGCCGCCATCGTGGCTCGGAGCCGTTCGTTCGTCATACCGCACCTCCAGGACGTCTTAGGGACGTTTCTACCCGATAGGACGTCCTGGGGAGATCCCTTCGAATGGTTCAGTCGTCCTGGCTGCCCGGGCGACTCTCTTGGCATGACGGGAACTCGGGTGCAGGAACCGCGTGTGCGGGCGGCGACAGTAGGGGTGCCGTCCACGGTGCCGGGTGTTCTTCCCGGTGGCGTGGCCGGCGGCCCGTACTCGGTCGTGTCGCCTGCTCGTGGCGGGTGGTTGCCTGCTGGGGCGCGAGGGGGTGTGTCGGATGGGTTGGGGTGGTCGCGGTCTCAGCAGTGGCCGGTGGAACCGTCGTCGGTGGGGCAGGCGCGGGAGTTCGCGTGTGCCGCGGTGGCTGACTGGGGCTTGCCCGCGTTGTCTGCGGACGTGCGTCTGTGCGCGTCGGAGCTGGTAGGCAACGCGATTCGGCATCCGTATTGGGATGCCGCGTGGGGCGTGTGCCGGTCGTGTGTGGTGACGGTGACGGTGTGGCGTTCGCGGCGGTGGTTGGTGGTCGACGTGATGGACGGCGACCCGTCCCCTCTCGTCCTTCCGTCGGTTCCTTCTGCGGTCGCTGACGGCGCGGTGCCTGAGGCTGTGCCGTCGTCCGGGCGGGGCCTGTGGATGGTGTGCCAGTGTGCGGACGGTCTGACCTCGTGGCCGTTGTGGATCGGTGGCGGCAAGGTCGTTCGGTGCTGGTGGAACCTGGCGGCGCGCGGACTGGCGGCGCAACTGCCGGGCGGGCCCGACCCCTAGGGCGGCGGGGACGTCGCCTCCCCCCGTGGGTGATGTTCCCGCCTGTGGTCCCCGGTTGCGCGTGTGGGTGTCCGCGCTGGCTGGGTGGTGTGGTCGCGGGGCCCCCTTGTCATGGCGGCTGGGGTTCGATCGGCGGCCACACCGGTGGGCAGCGCTCCCTCGCGCCGTCGTGGAGCGCTGCCCACCACACGCCTGGTACTTGCGGGCCCGCGCGGGGAGTTGCGGGCTCTGTCAGGAGGTACCGGGTACGCCGCGCCCTTCTCCGGCTGGGGGCGTTGGTGGAGCGGCGGCCCGTCGCGGTGCATCGGACGGTTCCGCCCCCGCGTCCGGTGTCCGGGCGGGTCGCTGCTCCGGCAGGTGAGGAACGAGGGAGAGGAGGAGCGCGGTGGTACTCGGAGCGGCGAGTCAGAGTCCGAAGATCGTTTACGGGTTCGCGGAGCCGCAAGCGCGGTTCGTGGTGCTGTGGGCGCCGGACCACGGTGGCGGGATCGCGGCGGCCCGGGATGCGTACCTGGAACACCAGGCGAAGGTGGATCCGTGGTCGACGCGTCGGCGGCGGCACTACTTCACCCCAGTTGTGGGCGGGGTCAACGGCTACGGCCATCTGCCCCGGGAGGCGGCAAGCGTGCCGCTGCTCCAGATTGTGGGGGTCTCCGGTCGCGACAACGCCTACTCCTGGGGGGTGTGGGTGCCTGAACTCGCGTGGTGGCCGCTGCATGGGCCGTACTTCTTGGAGGCTCGCCCTGAGGTGGGTTGGTCGGCCGGTGAACCGTGGTGAGGGATCGCGCGGCTGTGCGAACGCTGCCAAGACTTGGCGCGCGGCGTGTGGTTCTGGGAGTGGCGGTGAGGGCCGCGGTGTGGGTCGGGCACCGTCGCGGGTGGCCGTTGGTCCTCGGGGCGACGGTCGCGAGCCTGTACGGGGCGGTGCTGATGGTGGCGGGTGATCCGCTGCCGCTGTCGTGGTTGGTGGCGCTGCTGGTGCTGATGCTGGCGGTCGGTGGCTGCGCGTGGGCGCACTGGGCGCGGCCGTGTCGGGACTGCGGGGCGCCGAACTCCTCGGCCCGGTGGGGCCCTTGATGACTCCGACACCCGGTGGATGCCGGGGCTGAGCATGCCCCCGGGCGGGTGTCAGCGGCTGCGGCGTGCGCACACGCGTTGCGGCCAACTGCGGCGGCCCCGGCGCTCCCAGCTGCACCGGACCGATCAAGTCCCGTGCGGCCGGGGCTGCCGCTCCCAAACCGAATAGCAAGCCGGGCCACCCCGTTCCCTAGACAAGACGCAGGGGTGGCCCGGTGGGGATCTCCTCAGATGAACCTGTGATCACCCCGGTGCCTAGCGTACCGGGGTAATCGTCGTGCTCCGGTTCCGTCGGCTCGGTGACGGGCTGAAGTGGCGTCTTCCAACGGGGAGTTCGGGGAGGAACGGGAACGGTGACGGACACGGATGACGGGGATGTCGCGGGGGTCGGCGCGGACGGCTGGGACCTGGCGGACGTGCTGTGGGTGTCCGGCGTGGACTACGTCGGGCTGTGGCGCGCAGCCAAGCGTGAAGCGGACGCGTTGAACGCTGTCTTCCGCGCGGCCGGGTTGGACCTGGCGGACGCGCGGGCGGTGGCGGTGTCGGGTGGGGATGGCGTGGCGGCGGTGCGGATCCGTACCTCGGCGCCTGGTGCCCGGCGGCTGGCGGGCCTGCTGCGGAACGTGAGTTGATGCGTTCCGGTCTTCTCGGGAAGCCGGTCACACGCGGGTGAGCCCTCGGGGCCGTCACCGTAGGCAGGCGTGTCCGGAGGTGTCTCCAGTGGCACACGTGCCAGGTGACCCCCCTCGCCTTGAACTGCCCTGGCAGAGGTCCGGGGACGGCGGCGCGGGCCGAGTGGCACGGCGGCCGGTCCGGGGGCGGGAATTCGTGGGCTGGGCGGGCGTGTGAAGGGTCGCCCGCCGTGGTCCCGGCGGGCTTCCGGGGCGACCGCGGGCTACCCACCTCTGCGGTCCCTGGGCTTGTCGCCGTCACCTGGTCCCGGACGGCAGCACCGAGCCCGGTAGGGGTGCCGTCCACGGCGCCGGATGCCCTTCCCGGTGCTGTGGCCGGCGGCCCGGCCCTCGGAACCGTGGGCCTCCCGCGCAGGCTCGAACTGTCCCACTGCGCGGGCGCGCCTGGTCGACGCGGGGGCGCTGGCCGTCGGCCGGGACCGGCGGCCACGCCGCAGCCCGGCCGGGCGGCCGGGCGCCCGGGCGCCCGGCGCGCCCGAAGGGCGCGCCCTTGATCAAGTGAAGAATGTTGCGTCACGTCGCCTGCGCCCGGCGGGCCTGACGGTGCGTCAGATGCGGTCGGGGCGCTGCCGGTTGCCGCTGCCCGGGTGGGCACCGGGCGCTGCGTGGCGGCGGGGATATTCGGTGGGCGTTGTCGGCGGCGGCTCGCATACTTGTGGTGACGGATGACGGCCTGACCAGGGAAGGGAGTTGATCGCCGTGGGTGTGCCCCGTGCGCGTGCGCCGCGCGTCATCGGCGTTCCGATTCCTCGCCTCTGGAGGCTGCTTGTCCCGCCCCATCCCGCAGGTAGCACCTGCTGACCCCGACCGTCCCGCCGCTCATGTCGATGCCGACTGGGAGCGGACGCGTGACCGTGAATCCCGGCTGGCGGCGCTGCCCCCGCCGGTTCGCGCCCTGGTCGAGCTGGTCAATGATCCGCTGTTCCCGCGCTGGCTCGAACAGATCAAGGATGTCGGCGGCTGCGCCCATCCGGTCTACCTGAGCGGCCACACCATCACCCGGGACGCCGCAACCGGTGCCATCGTCGCGGCGTACTCCACCCGGGACGAACCCGGTGCCCGGCTCGCGGTGCGCTGCGGCAACCGCCGTGCCGCGTATTGCCCGTCGTGCTCGTACCTGCACCAGGGGCGACACCTTCCACGTGGTCCGCTCCGGCCTGTCCGGCGGGAAGACGGTTCCCGACTCGGTACGCGGGCACCCCCGGCTGTTCGTCACCTTGACCGCCCCCTCGTTCGGGCCGGTGCACCGCGCCACCACGGACCCGGAGCGCTGCCGTCCACGCCGTGACCGTCCCGAGTGCGAGCACGGCAGGCCGCTGGGCTGCCCGGCCCGACACGCCGACGGAGATCCGAACGTCGGGCAACCGCTGTGCCCGGCCTGCTACGACTACACCCACCACGCGCTGTGGAACGCGCACACACGTGAGCTGTGGGACGGCTTCACGCGCACCCTGCGGCGGCGCCTGGCCTCGGCGGTGGGCCTGCCGGTGGCGGACCTCGGGGCCCACGTGCGGGTCTCGTTCGCGAAGGTCGCGGAGTACCAGGCGCGCGGGGTGGTGCACTTCCATGCGGTGGTCCGCCTCGACGGTCCGGCCGGTCCCGCCGCGCCGCCGCCCGACTGGGCCACGGCCGACCTGCTGGGCGTCCTGGTGCCGGTGGCTGCGGCGGCCGTGACCGTGGCGGCGCCCGAGTCGGACATGCTCGGCTCGTACATGCTGCGCTGGGGCCCGCGCCTGGACGTACAGCCGATCCGGGCATTCGGCGACGGTGACGATCTGAGCGATGCGGCCGTGGCCGGGTACCTGGCCAAGTACGTGACCAAGTCCAGCGACGGCGGGGCCGTGACCCTGCGTCTTCGGCACCGGGACGCCATCGACCTGTTGGCGGTTACCGACCACGTCCGGGCGCTGCTGCGGACGTGCTGGGACCTGGGCGCGCTGCCGGAACTGGCCGGACTGCGGCTGCGGCCGTGGGCGCACATGCTCGGCTACCGGGGCCACGTACTGACCAAGTCCCGTACCTACTCCACGACCTACCGAGAACTACGCGCCGCGCGCGCCGACCACCGACGCGGCCCCGGACCGGTCGGGGAGACGGTCACCGAAGCACACTGGCACTTCGCGGGAAGCGGATACACACCCACAGAAGCGGACTTCGCGGCCGGAATCGCAGACGACCACGCGACGAACCGCCAAATTGCCCGCGAAGAACTGGGGCATGGTCGGTGACCGTGCGCACCGATGACGAAGATGACTGGACCTGGGCTCGGGAACAGGCTCGGCAGGCTCCCGAATGGTCGGACCGACGGTGGCGACGGGCAAACGCCACCGTCGGTTCCGGACCACGCGTGAGGGGCCAACATCGGAACCGTGGTACTCAGCGCTCAGAGTCTTGATCCGGGCGCCACAGGGGGTCGACGCGATCACGGAGCGGGGCGCCCCGGTACGGCGCGGGCAGGACAAGCACCGCTGTCAGGGCCTGCTCGATGTAGCCGCGTCGCTCGGACAGAGTGATCGTCGGCCATTTGGCGCGAAGATCGACAGGCTTGCCTTCGGATGCGTACTTCCTACGCAACCACGTGTTCCGTTCCTTGAGCCTTGTGCGCTCGTTCGCTTCTGCCTCGGCCAGGTCTGCGAAGTAGCGTTCCTTGGAGATCTTGCGCTCTCGGCGAGCCCACTTGAGGTCTGCGATGTCCTCACGGATCCGAGCTAGTTCGGCCTCGCCAACCCACTCGTCCACCGACGTATTGGATTGGCGCCTCGCCGCTTCCCGCTCGTGCTTCGCGATGACCATCTTCCGAACAAGCTCGTCGGTCTCGGGGCCGTTGATCTTGACGCCACCGCAACCGCGTCCGGTCCCCTTCGATGAGCAGGCGTAGTACCAGAAACCATCGGGGTACTTGCGGTGCGGCGGCTGCTTCAGGGCTCGCAGTGGCGCGTCGCAGTCGTCCTTGCCGCACCGCAGGATCCCGGTCAGGAGGTACGTACGGGCGTTGGCGGTCGCCGTCGGCGTGGGTGCGGCTCCGATGATGTCGATGAGTGCTTCCCACTCCTCGACGCTGATGATGGGTTGCCACTTCCCGATGACCGGCTCCCCCTCGTCGTTGAACACGATCTCCGATCGCTTGTTCTCGGTGCCGGTCTGGGGGTCGAAGTCGGAGGTAATCCGGGAGCGGTAGCCACAGATGCGCGGGTTCCGCAGCACGACTTTGATCGTGTCGAACTTCCACGTTCGACCCGACGGCGTCGTGATACCCCGGCTGTTCCAGTCCGCAACAATCGAGTGGACCTGTGCGCCATCGATGATGCGCCGTACCGCGTCCCTCAAGTGCTCCGACTCGACAGCGTGGCGGGTCCGCTTGTCGTCCTGCCATCCGAAGGGCCGACGTCCGCCCGTCGGGATGCCTGCCTGCTGCAACGCCTTGTGCTTGCGGCTGACCCTGCGCGCCGTGTCGGCGGACTGCTGGTTCTTCGTAGCGACCACAATTCGGGCCACGGTGCGCCCGTTGTCGGTCAACAGATCGAGCGTGCCTGTGATGTCGATGATGGGTCGCCGGAAGTTCTCGACAACTTCGATGGCGTCTTCCAAGTGCCGGTTATCCCGCGTCAGGCGGTCGATGTCCGAGACGATCAACCCGTCCAGGCGCTGGCTATTGGGGGCTTGCCCGTGCTTTAGGTCGTCCAACGCGCCTTCGAACACAGGACGGATCACGCGGTACACCAAACGCCCGTCGGGCAACTGCACGCGGCGGCGCTTCCAAGCGCTGGTGTCCGGCTCCTCGTACACATAGACAATCCGACCACCGCGACTCTCTACGAACGTCCTTGCGTCCTTGACCTGTTCGTCGCGGTTCTTGATGTCGTATCCGGTCTGCGGGATGAACTTCGGGCGTGCCGTCGTCCCGCCCGCGTCCTCGTGGCTCTCGCTCGGCTCGTAGTCCGGCTCGTGCGAAAGGCGAGCCAGCACGGCCCAGTTCTGCCCCGTCAGGTCGCCCCAGTGGGCGCGCTTTACCAAGTCGTCGGCCATGAACTGATGGTACGTTCACATCGGTTGTAGACCTTCAACTACGAGTACCGGGCGACCGAGCCGGTCTCCCTCAACGGCACGCAGATCGCGTACGAGCCCGACGGCTCCTGGACCGTCGTCGTCGCCCACGACGACCCCCGTCGCCCCGAATGGCCCAACTGGATCTCCACCGCCGGGCACCGCTCCGGCATCCTGTGGTTCCGCTGGTTCCTGGCCGAGTCGCTCCCCGACCGCCCGACCGTGGAACTCGTCGCCCTGTAGCCCCGGCTCCGTCCCGTCGGCGGCAGCACCATGGGTACATGGCCGGTTTTGGCGCTGCCCCCCGGGGCCGATTCCCCGAAGATCGTGCGGACTCGACCAACGAACTGGGGGATCCGTGCGAAGACTCAAAGCGGCGCTGATGATCTTTGGCCTGGCTGTGGTGTCCGTGGTGGCGCAGCCGCAAACGGCCCAAGCAGCCGTCGAATGGTACCCGTACCCCGTCTATATACAGAACGTCAACAGCTCCAAGTGCCTGGTCGCGCGCGGGGGTCAGGACTCGATGGTGGAGCAGACGGGCTGCGAGCCGTCGTCCTCATGGGGGTGGACTGATCAGCGCTGGTACGTCCGCATGGAAACCTATCCGGGCACGAGCAGTCCGAAGGACTACCAGTTCGTCAACGTGATGAGCGGCCTGTGTCTCACCGTCCGCGGCTATATGCGCAATGAGCCGGCTGTCGTGGCACCGTGTGACTTCGCCCAGTCCGGGTCCCCGTATTGGTCGGATCAGCGGTGGATTCAGCCGTCGATAGGCGCCATGCAGAACCGCCATAGCCAGCAGTGCCTGGTCGGGCGGGGCGGGGGCCTCGACCAGCCGCCGCCGGTGCAGTTCCCTTGCGATCCGCAGCTGTTCCACGATCAGTTGTGGAATTGGTGGCCGGTCCAGTAGCTGCCGCGTCCCGGCTTGTTGATGCCGCCGCGTACGGTGTCCCGTTGGTGGTTCAGCCGGCGGGCGGGTTGTGCTTGGCGAGGTGTTTGCGGAGCTTGTCGCGGGCCTTGCTGCCGAAGCGGCTCTTGTGGCGGTAGCCGCAGGTGCACTGCGGTGTGCCGGCCATCGTGAACGCCCCGGCGACGGGGGCGTGCGTGGTCGTACGTTGCCGGCTCACGTCAGGTCCTCCGCGGCGCCGCCGCGCATGCGGGTGGCGTCCTCGACGTCAGGCGGTGCGGCGTTGCGGCGGGTACGGATCGCATCGACGTCGATTGCCCGGTCAGCGGCCATCTCATGCACGGGCCCGTGCGTCCGGTGGGTCAGGTGCGGGGCCAGTCGACGGCGCGCTTGTCGAGGAAGGCCCGCATTCCCTCGGTCATTTCGGGGCTGCCGATCGCGTCGAGGAACATGGCGATGTCGGGTGCCGGGAGCCGCTGGTTGATGTCGCGTTTGACCGCGGCGCGGGCGCGCGGGCCGGTCCGCGCGACGGCCTCGAGGGCGCGTTCGGTGGCGGCTTCGAGGTCGTCGTGGGGGACGACCTTGCCGACCAGGCCCATCGCGGCTGCCTCCTCCGCGCCGAACTCCTCTGCGGTGAAGAAGAGGTACTTGGCGCGGGCCAGGCCGACAACAGCGGCGAGGCGGGCGGCCATGAAGGCGTCCGGGATGCCGCGCAGCAGTTCGGGGACCCGGAACCGGGCCTGGTCGGAGGCGATGACGACGTCGCAGTGCAGGATCAGGTCCATCCCGCCGGCGACGCACATGCCGTTCACGGACGCGACCCACAGTTTGGAGCAGCGTTCGATGTGCCGGAAGGGGAAGTGGTCGGTGGGGTCCCATTCGGCGGCCAGGCCCTCGGGGTCTTCGCCGCGGCCGGCCATGTCGCCGCCGGCGCCGAACCACCGGTCGGTGCCGGTGAGGCAGACCGCGTCGAGGTCGCGTTGCCCGTCGGCCCAGACCGCGGCGCGTTTGAGGCCGCGGTACATGTCCTGGGTGAACGCGTTGCGCCGTTCGACGCGGTCGATGCGCAAGTGCAGGACGCGGCCCCGGACTTCCGCGGCCAGGTGCTTGCTGCCCAGATCGGGGGCGGTGATCTCGGGGGCGTTGTCGGAGGTGCTCATGCGAGTCCGTAGAGCTTGTCGGCGGTACCGGACAACACCTTTGCGGTGACGTCCGGCGGGAGCGGGGCGAAGAGGTCTTCGGCGTATTCGCGCGGCCGTCGGGCCTGGGTGCGCGGACCGGGGTGCTGGCAGGTGGGGTGGGGGTAGTCGGTCTCGAAGAGGATGTTGTCCGGGTACTGGGTGATGGCGTCGCGGGCGACCTGCCGCTCGAACCAGAAGCAGCCGTAGATCTGGCGGCGGAAGTACTCGGAGGGCAGGAGGTCGTACTCGGGGTGCTCGTCGCGCACGCCGCCGTTGGACCACTGCCAGTCGAAGGTCTCCAGGGCGGAGGGCAGCCAGCCCACTCCCGATTCGACGGAGACGAAGTCGAGGTCGGGGAACCGGTGGCACACCCCGCCGAAGATCAGGTCGGCGACGCACTTCATGTTGTCGAGGAAGATCATCGACGAGGTCTTGGCGAAGTGCGTCATCCAGCCCATGCCCGCGGTGTCGACGAATTGCGTGCCCATCGACCCGCCGCCGACGTGGAAGTTCACCGGGATCCCGGCCTCCTGCGCGGCGGCCCAGATCGGGTCCCAGTGGCGGTGCGCGAGAGGCGGTTGGCCGTAGTCCTGCGGCTGGTTGCAGAAGTTGACGGCCTTGTGGCCGTTCGCCAGGCAGCGATGCATCTCCTCGACGGCCAGGTCGACGTCCCAGAACGGCAGGGCGGTGATGGCGACGAGGCGGTCGGGGGCGGCGCTGCACCAGTCGGTGAGGAAGTCGTTGTAGGCGCGCACGCACTGCTTGACGAGTTCGCGGTCGCCGAGCTGGAGGAAGTACCCGTTGCCGAAGCCGCCGACGTTCGGGTACAGGACCTGGGCGTCGATGCCTTCGGCGTCGAGGAACGCGAGCCGGGCGTGCGGGTCGTACATCGCGGGGTCGATGTCGTCGTACGTCTCCGGTATGGAGGCCGGCATCACCCCGTCGTGCCCGGCCATCGAGTAGAAGCCGGGGGACCCGAGCCGGGTGCCGCCGGCCATCCAGGTGTCACGGCCGTCGATGCGTTCGATGTGGGGTACCTCGTCGTGCCGGGCCGCGGGCAGGCGGGCCGTCCACACGTCGGGGGGTTCGGTGAGGTGGGTGTCCACGTCGACGACGCGTACACGGTCGAAGAGATCGGCGGTCATGCCGTGTTGCCTCCTGCTTCCGGTTTCGGTTCCGGTTCCGGTTCC
Organism: Streptomycetaceae bacterium NBC_01309; assembly: GCA_045039925.1. Taxonomy (GTDB): domain Bacteria; phylum Actinomycetota; class Actinomycetes; order Streptomycetales; family Streptomycetaceae; genus Yinghuangia. The sequence continues at coordinate 10,104,388 of CP108400.1, read as the reverse complement.
GATGGTGGTGGTGGCTGTGCCGGTCAGAGGCCAGCCGGCCTGGTCCCGATGACGCCGTCCGCCTCGAGGGCTTCGAGTGCGCGGTCGTCGCAGCCGAACGCGCCGCCCAGCACGTCGCGGTTGTGCTGCCCGACGGTGGGGGCGGGGCTGCGCACCCATCGGTCGACGCCGCGTGCCCGCCACGGCAGGCCGGGTACGGGGTGGCGGCCGACCACGGGGTGGTCGACGTCCTCGAAGTAGCCGCGGGCCGCGAGTTGCGGTTGCCGCGACACGGTCCGCGGATCCGTCGCCTGCGCCGCGGGGACGCCTGCCGCGTTGAGCGCGGCGGCAGCGGTCTCCACGGTGCGTGCCGACGCCCACCTGGCCACCGCCCGGTCGATGCGGTCGTGGTGGCGTCGGCGTCCGGCGTGTGCGGCGAGCTCCGGGTCGGCGGACAGGTCGGGGCGTCCGATCGCCGCGCACAGGGCGTGCCACTGCGCATCGGTCTCGACGGCGACGGCGAGCCACTGCTCCGCCCCCGCGCACCCGTACAGTCCCTGCGGAGCGGCGGTCGGCCCACGGTTGCCGTCGCGGCCCACCCGGTTGCCGTACGCGGTCCACTCCAGGACGGGTTCGGCGGCCACCGCCAACGCCGCCTCGAACATGGGGGCTTCCACGAGGCAGCCGGTGCCGGTCCGGTCGCGGCGGGCCAGGGCGACGAGCGCGGCGAGCGCGGCGTGCACGCCGCCGTTCGGGTCGCAGGGGCCGCGCTGGATGCGGGGCTGGTCGTCCGCGTGGCCGGTGAGCCAGGCCAGTCCGGTGACCTGCTCCATGGTCTGGGCGAAGCCGGGGCGGTCGCGCCAGGGGCCGTCGAGGCCGAACGCGGGCATACGGACCATCACGGCACGCGGGTTCGCGGCGTGCACCGCGTCCCAGCCGAGGTCGAACGCGTCCAGGACGCGCGGGGTGAAGTTCTCGACGACGAGGTCGGCCTGCGCGACCAGCCGCAGCAGGAGGTCGCGGCCTCGCGGCGAGCCGAGGTCGAGGGTCACGCCGCGCTTGTTGGTGTTGGTCTGGAGGAAGAAGCCGCTGTACTCCCACCATTGGGGCCGGTCGGCGAACATTCCGCCGGTCATCCGGATGCCGTCCACGCGCCGGACGGACTCGATGTGGATCACGTCGGCGCCGAGCGCGGCGAACAGGCCGGTCGCCGACGGCCCCGCCCACCAGGCGGTCATGTCGACGACGGTGAGGCCGGCGAGCGGCAGCGCGGCGGGCCCTGATGGAACGGGTTCCAAGGGAACGGGTTCCGTCGGTACGGGCCGGGCGCGGTGGCGCGGTGCGGGCGCGTCGTCGTGCGCGCCCGCGGTGGGAGCGGGCGAGGCGGCGGGAGCGGGTTCGCCGTCGATCGTCCACGGGCGGCGGGGCATGCGGAACGAGCCCGTCGGGTCCTCCACGAGCAGCCCGCGTTCGACCACCTGCTCCAGTTCGGTGACCGCGGCGCCGTCGCACACGGGTGCGACCGGCAGCCGCAGTTCGGCGGCGCGTTTGACGATCTCCTCGGTCGGATGGCGCGTGGTCCAGGCCCTGACCATGGCATTCCACGCGTCCGCGCGCGCCGACCGCGCCCTCAGCGAGGCCCATTCGCCGCCGTCGATCAGGTCGGGGCGTTCGATCAGGAGGCAGAACGAGTCGAACTGCTGCCGGGTGTTCGTGTTGAAGCCCACCCACCCGTCGGCGGTCGGCTCGATCGACGGGATCTCCACGTTGCGGGCGGGCCGGTCGGGGGCGAGCGGGGGGCGTCCCGACAAGGAGTGGATGAGATCGAAGAAGTTGGTGCCGGAGAGGTTGGCCACCTCGCACAGCGACACGTCGATGAGGTCGCCGTGTCCCGTGGCGGCCTGGCGCCGGTGCGACGCCAGCGCGGCGAAGCCCGCGTAGGCCCCGGCCACCCACTCGACGATCCGGCCGCCGAGCTGGATCGGCGGCCGGTCCGGTGTGCCGCGCACCGCGAGTGCGCCGCTGTCGGCCTGGACGGTGAACTCGGTGCCGGGGCGGTCCGCGTCCGGACCGGTCAGGCCGTACGGCGTGATGGAGGCGACGACCAGTCCGGGGTACCGCGCCGCCAGGTCCGCGGCCTGACCCAGCGGTCCCGCGCCGCCGCCCGTGACGACCACGTCGCTGCCCTCGACGAGCGGCGTCAGGCGCTCGTCGCCCCGGGCCGCGACGACGGACCGGTGCCCGTGCCGCAGGTAGCGGAACAGCGCACCGTCCTGCCCGGGCGGGAGCTCCCGGTCCCAGGTGTGCCGCCGCATGGGCGAACCCCCGGGCGGTTCCACGGCGGTGACGGTTGCGCCGGCGTCGCCGAGCAGCTTGGCCGCGTACGCGCCGGCAAGCGTGTCCGAGCAGTCGAGCACCACGAGGCCATCGAGTTCGCCCATGGCCCCGGAGGCTAGCAGCGGTCCGCATCGTGGACCAGTCCGCGATGCGGACCGATTTTCCGGCGCCGGTTCCCCCGCGGGGTGCGTGGAAGAATGCGGCCATGAAGAGCGTCCGTACCGCGATCCGGGTGTTCGAAGCCGTCGCGGCGGGGCAGCCGATCGGCCTGTCGGAACTCTCGCGCCGACTCGACGTGCCCAAGCCGAGCGTGCAGCGCGCCCTCGACACGCTCTACGCGGCGGGCTGGCTGCGCCGCGATGTGTCCGACCCCGGACGCTGGTTCGTGTCCGCGCGGTTCGCCGTGCTCGCGGACACCGCACCGGTGATCGTCGCCGCCCGCGAGGCGGCCCGGCCGCACCTGCGCGAACTCCGCGACGCCACCGGCTTCGCCACCGGGCTCTTCGTCCTCGACGGCGACCGCATGGCGTACGTCGCCGGTCTCGACGGCCCGCAGAGCGTCCGCTCGGTCGAAATGGCGTTCGGCCCGCTGCCGGTCCACGTGAGCGCCGCGGGCCGTGCGATCCTCAGCCGCCTGCCGGTCGCCACGCGCCGCGAAGTCCTCGACCGCTCGCTGCGCCGCTACACCGAGGCGTCCCTCACCCACCCGTCCTCCGTCCTCGGTGCGATCACGCGCGCCGAGACCGAGGGCTACGCGGTCGTGGCGGGCGAGTACCGCGAGGACATGACCTCGGTCGCCGCCCCCGTCGTCGACCGCCACGGCATGCCCGTCGCCGCCGTCACCGTGTTCACCGAGACCGCCCGACTGCCACGCGGCGCGACCGCCAAGGTCGGGGCGCAGACCGTCGATTGCGCGCGCGTCATCGGCGACGAACTGGCCCTCGCCGCCGGGGCCGCACCGGAGCCGCGCACCGGCTGAGGGCGCGGTGGCCCCTGACAGGAGGTCTTCGTCGTACACGGTGACAGCGACAGGTAGCCCGAGTTCAAAGCCGCCGCCCGCTATCGGCTATCGCCCGTGGCCCGCGCAGCGCTGCCCCGGCCGCGGTTGCGGTTGCGGTCGCTGCCCAGCCGACCTGGCCGAACCGAGTCGCACCGCGCCGACCACACGTACGGTCGGCGCGGCGCGGCGCGATCACGGGACCTACCGGGCCCTGTGAGGTGAAAGGTTCACCGGCCCCCGGCCGCGACACTAAAGCTTGGGACACAGCCAGGAGTTGGTGACGGCCTTGATGTTGTCGGCCTGGTCGGCCGTCACGGTGACGGTGGCACTGCCGAACCGCTCCTGGATGTTCTTGAGCACGGTGGCATGGTCCTTCTTCGCTGCGAGGTCGAGGCAGACGTTCAGTCCGCGGTCGACGGCGCGGTCCTCCTTCCCGTCGACGAGCGCCGGGTTGATCGAGTTGAGGCTGGCGATGTACTTCGCCCGCGTCGCGGCGTCCGGAGCCGACGGCACCCCCGCCGGGTTCGCCGCCGCGGACGGGTTGGCAGCCGCGGACGGGTTGGCCGCAGCCGACGACTGGCTCCCCCCGGCGCCCGCCGAGGTCCCGGTCCGATCCGTGGCCGAAGGCGGCGCTGCGGGCGTCTTCTTGTCGTCGCCGTCATCGCCACATCCCGCGAGCAGGATGGCGGCGGCTACGGCGGTTGCGCTGATCAGTGTGCGGCGCACGTGTGGTCCCCCCAAGGGTCGGATCTTGGTTAGACCCGCCCGACAAGCGGAAGGTTGTCCGCGCAACCCGCCCCGATGATCACCCGCCTACTCGGCGCGCCGTACCGAAGGAGTTGTCGACGACGTAGCGACAAGATCCGTCCGCCCCCACTCCCCCGCCTCAGGGGAAATGCGCTGGCGACCGCGGCGTCCGGTTGGCAGGCTCGGACCATGAACGCGCAGCCCAGTGACGTGCCGAGCTACCCCTGGCTCGGTCCCCCGATCGACGCCCGCCCGCTGTTCGCGCCGGAGCAGGCCGCGCTGACGGACACGCTGCACGGCCTGGCACCCGCCGACTGGGCCAAGGAGGCCGTACCGGGCTGGAGCGTACGCGACCTGGCCGCCCACATCCTGGGCGACTACTACGGACGCCTCGGCCGCGACCGCGACGATCACCGGGGCGGTCCCGGCCCCGCGCCGGGCGAGAGCCTGGAGGCGTTCATCCACCGCATCAACCAGGAATGGGTCGACGCGTACCGCCGCGTGAGCCCCGCCGCGCTCGCCGACACCCTGGAACTCATGGGCGGGCAGACAGCCGCGTTCTTCGAGGCCACCGATCCCGACTCCCCGTCGCTGGGCGTGTCCTGGGCAGGCGTCGACCCGGCGCCGAAGTGGCTCGACAGCGCCCGGGACTTCACCGAGTTCTGGACGCACCGCCAGCAAATCCGACATGCCGTCGGCCAGGGCACCGACCCTGATCCGCGGTCCTTGGCCGTGGTGCTGGACACGTTCATGCGCGCCCTGCCGCACACCCTGCGCGGCGTCGCGGCCCCCGCGGGCACGCAGGTCCAACTACAGGTCGACGCCGATGCCCCGCACGGCGGCACCTGGACGGCGACGGCCACCGGGGATCGGTGGTCACTGGCCGAGCCGGCCGCGGGACGTCCCACCGCGCTCGTACGCCTGGACGCGGAATCCGCCTGGCGCCTGTGCACCCGCGGCATCCATCCGGACGCCGTCCTCGACCGCGCACACATCGACGGCAACCCTGAACTCGCCGAAGCCGCCTGCCAGATCGTGTCGATCATCTACTGACCGCCACCGCTACGCCGCGTTGCGATGCGCTGCGCCTGCGAGACCATGCACAGGCCCGCCTGCCGCCCGGGTGTCGGTCGGCGCGCGCCTCAGCGCAGATACACGTCCGGGGTGAATTCCGCCTTGTCGAGGCGCGCTTCCTCTCGAGCCCCGACGGTGATTCGGTCGTCGTCATCGTGCTGTGTCCAGAAGGCCCGGTCCGCGTAGTCCCCTCGGCACCAGGCCAAGACGGTGTCCAGCAGTCCCGCGGACTGCCCTGGTTGTTCGTCCTCCAATTCCCTCGGCACCACGGCGAGGGGCCACCGATCGGGGTCGTCGTCGGTGGTGAACCAGCCCACCAGGTCGCAACCGACTGTGATCGCGAAGGGCAGGAAACCGCCCGGCTCCGGCCAGACCGGCGGAACGAAGTCGTCCGGGTCCCCCTCCTCCCGGGCCATGGCGGTGTTCTCGGTGATGAACGCGATGAGGTGGAAGATGCCGTCGTCTCCGGACCGCACCGGATCCTCGAACTCCAGCACCGAGCACCACGTCCCCGAGCCGTATGCCTCCAACAGGGTGACGTACTCCGCAGGCAGCCGCGCCCCCAGTCGCTCGAACACCGACGCCCAGGAGGCCGTCCCGTCACCGAGCACCGGCTTGTCGGGCGGCGGGACCAGACGGCGCAGCGCGTCCCATCCCGTGCCCTCGTGCAACGCCGTTCGCCGCACCTCGCGGCGCTCACGCTCGGGCGCGTCCGGAGGCGACCAGGGCAGGACGTCCGGTAGAAATCGGTTCCGGGCAACGGTCATCGGCGATCCGGCAGGCACCAGGCGGTGCCGTCCCACCGACACCCCGTTTCCCAACGCATCGCCCAGGAACACCGCGAGCGGTACGCCGTGGGCCCGCCACGTCCCGCTGCGGGAAGCTGCCTCCGGCGACCACGAGACGACCGTCCACGTATCGGGATCGTCCGATATGGACGTGTCCCAGAGCAGTACGTCGGCGGCCAAGGTCCGACCCCATGCGAGCAACCCGCCGGCGTCAGGCCACAAACGCATTTCGCCCTCCGGCAGGCCGCTCTCGTCGTCGCCCGACCCGAGCGTTTGACGACACCGCGCGTGCACCTCGCGCAGCCAGGCGGCGTAGTCGAACTGCTCGGCCCGACAAGGCACATAGAGCTGGATCTCACCGCCCAACTCGGCATGACCCCACACGTCGGCCAGCCGCCGGTAGTCAGCAGGCAGCCTCAACCCCAGCCACCGCTCGACCGCGGCCCAATCGACCTGGACAGGAACCGGGGGCGCAGCCACGTCCTCGGAGACGCGTTGCATGAGGTCATCCGCGCGCATGCCCGCATCTTGGCAGACCTTGCCGGGTTTTCTCGTCGTCGGTGTGCGCCTACGGGCGACGGGGATCCGCCCTTCGACGGTGGGCCCGCGGTGCGCTTGCGCCGGCGGGACGCGCGCGCTGGCAGCTGCCCAGTCGGTCGGCGGTGCGCCGACCGACGCAGGGCGGCAGTTGAGGGCTCAGGTCGTCAGCACAGGTTGCCGTTGTAGTAGGCGTAGATCACGCCGAACGGGCCGTAGGGGCCGAGAAAGCGGTCGACGTTGGGCTGGACGCACGTGGAGCCGTTGGTTCCGTTGCCGTAGAGGATCGTGATCTGCACCGCGTACGGCTCGTTCGTGCAGTGCCGGTAATGGGCCTCTTCATAGACGCCGAAGCGCTCCGTGTGCCACCCGCACGTTGAACCGAATGGGACGGCGGAACGGGCAGCGGCGGGGGCGTCGGCCTGGGCGGCCGGTGCGGTCAAAATCAGGGGCAGGGCCGCCAGTACCGCGGCGGTGGCGGTCCCGGACAGGAGCTTCGGTCGAATCGTCACGGGCGTCGTCTCCGGTCTGTCGAATCGGTCGTGGCGGCGGAGCTGTGCGGCATGGTCGGCCGGCGGTCGGGCGTTCGACACCAGTCAGGCAGAGCCCCAAGTGCCGGGTGCCGGGTCGTGGGAACTACCCCCCCGGGGCAAAGCCGTTCGGCAAGTTGTTTCGATGGCACCGGCTTGGCGGCGCCGGAGGATCTTTGCGTTCCACAACGTATTGAGGAGCGCCGGGAAAGGCTTGGAGAAATGCGGCGACAGTCCGGCTCTGCGCGTCGCCCGCCCCGAGCTGTCGTGCGAGTGCGGGGTGCGGGGATGCGGGGTGCGTGCGGATGTTGAATGGCGGCATGGACGACGCGTTGTGGAGTCGGCTCTCGGACGCGGCCCGGGCCGAAGTGGATCGCCTGATCAGCCTGAACCGCAACGTGCAAGCGGTTGCCTTGATGCGCGAGGACGCCGGCCCGCCGACGCCCGGTATCCACACGTGCGTCGAATTGCTGGTGCGGCGATCGGCCGAGCTGGGAAGACCGTTGGCCTGACGCAGTTGTGCGTTCAGCAGGTTCGACCCAGGCGCCGAGGATCTGTGCCGACGCGCCTCGGGTTGCCGGGGTCTGCTGGGGCGGTGAGGCTTGGACAAGCCTTTTGCGTATTTCGTATGCCTTCGTACCTGCTGAAAGGGAGCTGGTCCATGACGACGTCGGAGTTCGAGGCGGGGTATCCGACCGAGACGTGCGCACACGCCGTCCTGGCAGAGGTGCGCAGGCGGCGCGCGGTGGAGGCGTACCGGTTCTTCTACCCGACGGTGTCCTTGGAGGGGATCTTCCAGGGGGCGAGGGACGTCGGGGTGGTGGACAACGAGGCCACGCTGATGATCGAGGCGCGGCCGCACCACGTCGGGTTCACGCTGAACTCGGACACCCCGTACGCGGGTGGTCCGTTCGACCTGCGCACCTTCGGGCCGCTGGTGATCGAGGTGCCGCCCGGGCCGCTGGTCGGGCTGGTCGACGACCACCACCACCGCTGGCTGACCGACGTGGGCCTGCCCGGAGTGTTCGGCGCCGACGGCGGCCGCCACCTGGTCCTGCCTCCCGGCTGGGACGGCGAGGTACCCGACGACGACGGCTACGACGTGGTCCGCAGCGACACCTGGACCGTGTTCTGCCCGATCCGGGCGCTGCCGGTCGGCGGTGACATGGACAAGGCCAAGCGACTGCTGTCCTCGGTCCGGTTCCGCCCCCTGCGCGGCGACGCACCCGAGTACGAGTTCATCGACTGGACCGCCAAGCCGGTCGACTGCTCGTGCCTGCGGTGGGAGGACAACCTGGAGTTCTGGCGCGTCCTGCACACCGTGATCGACTCCGAACCGCCGATCGAGGAGATGCGCCCGATGCTCGGCATGCTCGCCGAACTCGGCATCGAGGCCGGCAAGCCCTTCGACCCCACCCCCGCCATCGCCCAACTGCTGACCGACGCCGCCCGACAAGGCCGCGACGAGATGCTCGTCTCCGCGTTCGCGTCCGACCGGCCCGACCGCATCACGTGGCCCGACCGGAAGTGGGAGTGGGCCGGGCTGCGCCCGGAGAACGGCACGTTCGAACGCGCCGACTCCCTCGACCTCGAGGCCAAGGACCGCTGGTTCGCGCAGGCCATCGTCAGCTCGCCGGCGATGTTCCGCCGCGCGGTCGGGCAGGGCTCGCTGTACTGGCTCGGACTGCGCGACGCGAACGGGGACTACCTCGACGGCGGCCGCTCCTACACGCTGACCGTCCCCCTCCCCGTCCCGGCCACGCTGTTCTGGTCCGTCACCGCCTACGACGCGGCCACCCGCTCCGAAGTGATCGCCGACCAGGACCGCGCCGCGCTGCGCTCACTCGTCGAGGACATCGCCCCGGACGGCGCCGACTCCGTCGACCTGCACTTCGGCCCCAACCCGCCCGCCGAGGGCCGCGACCGATGGATCCAGACCGTGCCCGGCCGCGGCTGGTTCACCTACTTCCGCATCTACGGCCCCGAACAGCCCGCCTTCGACGGCACCTGGAAGCCCGGCGACTTCCGACAGGTCTGACCCCCACGCCGCCCCCGGTCCCGTCGTCCCGGCCCCGCTGCTCTGGCTGCCTCGCATGCGCCGCGATTCACGCCTCACGCAGACCCACACTCCGCGCCCGTTGACGGCGTTGACGCGCTCGAACCGTCCCCCTGCCGGCATGTCGGGCGTTGCGAGTAGCGTCCCGCCAACATGACAGGGAGGCGTTGCGGAGATGGGTTTCTCGGGTGGCCTGGTCGTCGTGCGCTGTGATGGCGACGCTCTGGAGCTTGAGGCATTGCAGCAGGACGAGCCGGAGTGGCCGGAAGAGCCGTCGCCGCCTTCGGCGACCTGGTACGTCGCCGGCCAGGGGTGGCAGGTGGTCAACCTCTGGAGTGAACTACCGGACGAACCCGAGGAGTTCCTGCAGGCTCTCGCCCTGGAGACCGGTTCGCCGACGATGCTGGCCGTCATATTGGACAGCGATACGGCCTATGTGACGGCTTTTGGTACGTCGTCCGGCGTGTCCGAGGGGTGGATCGAAGCACGCTCCGCCGCCGGCTACGCCTCACGGGGCGCCCCGCTCCCGGGCGGGCCGACGGCGGGGGCCGGGGAGCGCGTGTGGTTCGAATGGATCGACGGCAGGCTTCCGGACCACGCCGACGAATTGGCAGCGTGGGCCGAGGCTGCGGGACTCCGCGGTGACCGGGAGCAGATCCTTTCGGTGATGCGCGGCGACGAAGGACGGGTGGAGGACCGTTTCCTGCGGCTTCTCATGGCCTTGGGTGTCCCGCCTCGTTCATGACCGCGGAGGCCGCACCGGTTGCCCGACTTCGACTGGCCTCAACGCCGTGACCGGTCCCTCACTAGGCTCCCGCTCATGTCCGACGATCTTGGATTCACCTGTACGTGCTGCGGCGAGCGCCACGCGGAACTGCCGATGAGCTACTCGACGACGGCTCCCGATGCCTGGGATCCGTCGTTCGCGGATGCTCCGGATTCCATGCTGTCGTCGGATCAGTGCGTGATCCAGGCGCAGCACTTCTTCGTCAAAGGGCTGATCGAGATACCCGTCGTCGGCAGCGACGACGTGTTCTCCTGGGGTGTCTGGGTGTCCCTCAGCCAGGCCAACTTCGCTCGCGCCTTGGACTTGTGGGAGAAGCCTGGCCGTGAGTCCGAGCAGCCGTACTTCGGTTGGCTGTCCACCGGCTTGCCCGTCTACTCGCCCGGCACGACGAACCTCAAGACGCATGTCCACACCAGGCCTGTCGGGCGGCGCCCGCTCGTCGAACTCGAACCCACGAGCCATCCCCTGGCCGTCGAGCAGCGGACGGGGATCACGCGGGAGCGCGTACGCGAGATTGCCGAGGCCGTGCTGCATCCGACCGGCGGGAACCCTTGATCAGCCTGTTGGTGAGGCCGTTGGTGAGGCCGTTGGTGAGGCCGTTGGTCAGCCCGCCGCGATGACCTCGATCTCGACAAGCCAGTCGTCGTGCAGGGTGCCGACGACGATGGCGGTGGTCGGAACGCGTCGTCCCCCGAGCGCGTCGGTACGCGCCGCTGCGTTCTCCTCGGCGTACGCGGCGTCGCGCAGGTAGCTGGTCAGGCGCACGATATTGTCGAAAGTCATGTCGGCCGCGGCCAGGATCGTGCCGATGTTCGACCATATGAGCGCGAGTTGCTCCGACAGGCCCTCCCCCGGCTTCCCGTTCGCGTCGAGGCCCATCGTTCCTGCCACGAAGAGCAGCCGGTCGGCGCCGCGCACCTCGACGGCGTGAACGTAGTCGTCGGTGGCCGGGTAGATGCCCTCGGTCGGATTGCGCGGCTGAATCTCCACGGACGGGCTCGCTTCCTGATCGGACCGCTTTCCTGGCGGTCGCCTGCCGTGCCACGTCGAGGCCGTCAGGCGGACCCGGGAACCTCGTACCGCGCGAAGTCCCGTGTTGGGTGCAACCGTTCCCTATCCGGAGCGCGAGTGCGAGCCCCCCCCGGGGGGGCGTGGCGTCGCAGGCGAGTTCTCATTTGCGCGGCGGCGGCCTGAGACACGAGGAGCCGGGCGTACCGGTGCCCGGCAGGGCTCGCGGCGTGCCGGTGCGGCGGCCCTTCATCCCCTCGGCCAGCCGTACGTACGGCGCCGCCCCGCCGCGCCTAGGTACCCCGCCTACGGCGTAGGCAACGGTCTGAGCCCCGCCTTAGGCGCCCGAGGCGGCCTTAGACAGGGCTTAGGCGGCGGCTTAGGCACCTCAGACGGGCGCGCGGCCTGCAAGATCCGGCATCCGCCCGATGCCCGGCCCCCGCCTGGGACGCGAATCTTGAGACATGCCGAAGAGGGGCCGGCCACAAAGGCCCAGCGAGGCAGGAAAGCCCAGGCGGACAGGCCGACCGGGGCGACGTACACCTACCTCATAGGGGAGCGCACGATGTTCGAGTACGAGATGTTCCAGGCTCGCGCACAGGAGCTGCACCGCGCCGCCGCGCAGGACCGCCGGGTGCGCAAGGCCCTGAGTGGACGCCGCGAGGCCCGCCGCCAGGCGCGTGCCGAGGCCGGCGGATCGAAGGCCGGCGTCGCGGCGTCCGCGGGGCGCGCGGCGTGACCGGGGGCACGCCCGGGATCGCGCCGACGCCGCCTTGGGGCGGGAGCGCGGAGCCGGACGGGTGTACGTCGAGAGCCCAGGACATCTTCACCGGTGTCCTGGGCTCTCGACGTACACCCGTCGGCACGCGGGGTGCCTGACGTCGGAGGGTACGCCCGGACGCCTGCGCGTCAATCCCCCGGCACGACAACGGCTTTCTGGGGGTGGGCGATCACTGTTGGCGCATCCAGGCGACCACGGTTTCCGTCTCGCGCAGTCGCCAGCCCGCCGCGGTCCGCACCACGGTGCAGGCCAGCCGCAGGCCGCTCGCCAGATGGGGCGCCTGGCCGTCGCGGTAGAAGTACACGAGCGAGTTCGCGGTGGCAGTCGCCTGGTCGCCGTCGACGTCCACCAGCAGGTCGGTGGTCACGTGCTGGGTGTGCTCGCCCTCGACCTCGGCCTGCCGCATGAAGTCGACGAGCTTGTCGAGGCCGTGGATCGTGCCGGAGCGCGGCGAGTGGCCCGACACGTCGTCGGTGAAGACGGTGTCGGCGTCGTCCCACCGCTTCTCGTCGAGCAGGAGCGCGAACCGGCTGAACAGGTCGGCGATTTCGATGCGGTCGGCGATCAGGGCGTTCGTGGACATGGGATCCTTTGTTGGTGAGTCCAATATTGGCGCGACCAACTCTACACACACTCGTTGGCCAGGCCAACGAATTGAAGCCGTCCGTGGAGAACAGCGGAGAGCTGCCCCGGGCCACACACCTGAACTGAGACCGATCATGCCGAGCCACCGCAGCCCAAGGTCAGCCGCTGAACCAGGGCTTTGGCGCCTGCAGCTCCCCCTTGGGTCAATCGTGTCGCTTCAGGCGAGCTCCTGGACCAGGCCGATGATGACGCCGGCGGGGCCGCGGACGTAGCAGTACCGGTAGACGTCCCCGTACTGCGCCACTTCGCCCACGAGTTCGGCGCCATGGCCGCGTAGGCGGTCGAGGACGTCGTCCACGGCGTCGACGGCGAACGTGAGGCGCGGGATGCCCGGGGTGTTCACCGGCTCCCGCGGCGCGGCGCCGGTGGCCGCCGGCGCGCGGAACGTCGACAGCTCGATCCGGCCGTGGCCGTCCGCGGTCCGCACGATCGCCATGTCCGCTCGTACGCCGTCGAGCCCGACGAGCCGGTCCACCCACTCACCCTCGACCGTTGCCTCGCCCTCCAGTTCCAGGCCCAGTTCGACGAAGAACGCGACCGCAGCAGCGAGATCCTCGACCACAACGCCGACGTGATCCATCCGAAGGACCGCCATCACTACCTCCTGAGTGGCGCGGCCCTCGTGGCCGCTCGTGCTCCTGGGACGGAGCCGACGCAGCGTTCTCGACATCACAGTCGGCATTTCTCGAATCTGAGTTTAAGAGCGGCGGCGGTTCGGGAGCACCGGTAGGAAGAAGGTCCCTCCTACCGGTGTCGCGAAACTCGACAGCGGTAGGAGACCGGCTCAGAGGGGCTTGGCTTCCCACCCGTGCTTGATGCCGCCGTAGATGTCGATGACCGCCCGGCCCGAGGCGTCGAAGGTTCCGGTGTCGTGGACGAGGAAGGCCTCGGCCACGAACTTCGTCGGTCCGGGCATCGGGCCGTCGATGCCGATCTGCGGGGTGTCGTGGAAGTTGAGCACGGTACGCCCGTTGATCGAGGTCAGACCGCCGCCGATCAGGTAGTACGGGTTCGCTGCCCAACTGTTGTCGACCTCGGTCCGGCGCCCGAGCGGATCGATCATGCTGCACACCTGGATCCACCGCATGTTGTCACGGCTTCCGGGAGCACCGCGCCGGGGGCGGCTGCCCGGCAGATACTCCAGATAGACGCCACCACCGAAGACCCGCACCGGGCGGGGCCCTTCCTCCATCCGCGTGAAGACGGAGTACGACTGCACGCAGAACCGGTCGCGGCTCCCCAGCCCGCCGCGGTAGCGGAACGCGTAGCGCGTCCCCCACGCGGCCTCCAGCGTGGCGCGGAAATCCACTTCGGGATCCCCGGACGGCGTCGCCAGGTACACCGGCTCCTGCGCACCGCCCAGCCCGAGCGGCAGCAGCGCTATCCGGTGCGGCACGCCGCCCTGCTCGAAGTCGGCGGACACGACATGCCCGCCCAGCGTCACATCGAAGGCCTGTGCCCCCGTCCGCGGCCAGCCGGTCGGCTGGCTCGGCCGGTAGTCGAACACCAAGTGCCGTCCCCGGGCGCCAGATTCCCCGACAGCCCCGACAGCCCCGACGGCCCCGCCGGCTTCCGTGCTGCCGCGCGAGGGTACGGCCTCCGCTGATCCCGCACCGACGACCCCCGCTGTGAGGGCAGCCAGCCCCGTCGCCGACGCCCCCCGCACGACCGCCCGTCGCGAAGGCCCCACACCGTCTGCCTGCACCCCACGCACCACACCGACCGCCTCCTTGCCGCACGACCCTGCGTCGCCCGTTCGAAGGCACATTCCACCCGCACAGAGGTGTCGCGGCCGTTTCCGTCGACGTCAACACCAGCGAAACATGAGGTCATTTGCGGCCCAAAGTCCGCCACAGCCACCGGACGCCGGACGCCGGACGCCGCGACACGCACGAAGGTGGCGCAGCGATCGATCGGCGCGTGCGCCCCTGACACCTCGGCGGCCGGTCTGACTACGGCGCAGGCGTGGTCGACCATCACCGCGCATCACCCGGATGAGGTCGTCGTCCATCTGGGAGACGCCTGCTGAATATCTCGGCCAATGGCCGGATTTGCTTGCCAGGGTTTCCCGTCGCCGGGCACTGCCGAAACGGCGGCGTGTTGTCGCGATCAACGCACTACTGCCGCCAACTACTCGCGGCGGTCGCGGAGATGCACGTCCCATCGGGCCCGCAGTTCGGAGAAGTCGTCCCGGGGGAACGTCCGCTCCAGGAAATCGAGGTCTGGCCCCATGTCCGGACGGTGGTGGCCGAAGCCGGGGTCGCGCGGATCGGCGTAGAGGTACTGCCAGCCGAACAGGCCCCGGGTCAGCAACAGCATCTCCAGGTACTCGGGATAGGTGATGTCGAGCCGCACGAGGGTCGCGTCCGTGTTGACGGAGAACCAGATCTCCGGGTGCCCGGGTGAGCCGTCGACGGTGGTGAATCCGTCGTCTCCGCAAGCGAACCCGGTGACCGCGCCGATGCCCGCGAGCCCCTGCTGGTCGAAGGCCTGGACGACGAGCTCCTCCTCGTTCGGGCCGAACACCTCGGAGATGTTGCACAGGTACCCGTAGCGGCCGTCCTCCGCGTGCGGACACGCCTCGGCCGGCCAGTCCGCCTCGGGCAGCCCGGCGGGGACTTCTGCCACGCAGACGTTCACCAGGTGCGTGAGCCAGAACTCGCCCCCGATCGCCTCGTCTTCCCCGGCTCCCCACCAGTAGCAGCCCAGGCGCTCGTACCGGTGGAAGTTGTCGGCCATGAACGGGGCAAGGCGCATGCCTGCGACCTTCCGGATGACTTCGAACGCATGGTCCGGTCCCGTGAGCCACGTGCCGAGACGGCCCTCGTCTGCCTCGTCCACCACGATTCCCTCGGTCGAGCCGAGCTCGGCGAGCACGGCCACCAGCCGGTCCTCGAAGTCAGCCACGTGGCCCCTTCTCCCGTCGTCTTCCCCCGTCGTGCATCTGAGCCATGAACGTAGCGTTGCGGCCGGACAGTCGACTCCCCGGTTGCGCGGATGTGGCCTCACCTCGCGGAATCCGCTCACAACACCGGCAGCCAGGACGACCAGGACGAAGGCGAAGTCCTGCCGGAGCCGTACGACCCGCACGGGAAGGCGATCGAGTCATTTCTCGTACTGATCAGATGATCCGCACGACACGGCCCAGGGGCTCCCTGTCGGAGGACAGGAACGCTAGATCGCCGGGCAGAGGTGGCGGCGGATGGCGTCGATGACTCTCGTGCCCTGGTCGCGGGTGAGCGCGGTCTCGCCGCTGAGGCTGAGGCTGAGGAGGTACGTCGCCTTCGGACCGATGATTCCGGCGCCGGCTTTCGGTCTATAGGGAAAGGACAGAAAGGAATCCGCCATGCCCTCGAACGAATCCGCCGCACAGCCCACGACCGAGCTCGACGCCCGCTACAGCTCCGCGCTCAACCCCCGCCCGGGCGCCGCCGACGTCACGGCCACCGAGTGGACCGAAGCCCGGCGGCTGCTGGACGCCGCCGAGATCTTCTGGACGGTCACCGTACGACCGGACGGCCGACTGCACGTCACCCCGGTGCTCGCCGCCTGGCACGACGGCGCGGCCTACTTCACCACCGGACCCGGCGAGCAGAAGGCGAAGAACCTGGCCCACAACAGGCACTGCGCGCTCATCACCGGCGGCAACTCGCTCACCGAAGGCCTCGACATCGTGATCGAGGGCACCGCGGAGCGGATCGAGGACCCGGCGGTCCTGGAGGAGGTGGTCACGGCGTACGAGACGAAGTACGGCGCGCACATCACCGCCCCCGAAGGCACCTTCCACGGGATGGGGGACGCGATGCGCAAGGGGGACGACCTGGTCTTCCGCGTCGCCCCGGGAACCGCGTACGGCTTCGGCAGGGACGACGGCATCTTCACCCACACGAGGTGGACGTTCTGACCTGACGACCGACCACCGACCACCGACGACCGGCACGTCACGGTTCACGGCACGGGCGGCGGGGCGGCGGTAGGGCGTACGCCTGGGTGGTCGCGGCCCCCCAGGCAGGCGTACCAGGCAGGCCTACGCCCTACTGCCGCCGCTGGCCGAGGATGCAGAACTCGTTGCCTTCGGGATCGGCCAGTACGACCCACGACGGCTCACCCTGGCCGATGTCGACGCGCCGCGCACCGTGAGCCACCAGACGAGCCACCTCGGCGTCCTGGTCGTCCGGCCGGAAGTCGAGATGCAGGCGGCTCTTGCCCTTCTTGATCTCGTCGATCCGGACGAAGTCCAGGCCCGGCAGTTGATCCGGCGCCGGCCGGATCTCGAACTCGTCGTCGGAGGCGTGCACGACGACCCAGCCGAGAGCCTCGGCCCACCACGTCCCCAAGGCAGTCGGGTCCACCGAGTGGACGATTACCTGTTCCCATTCCAAGGTCATCTGCCGAGCCTAGACCGGCCGGGGCCTCAGGAGCAGGAGCGGCTCAGGGCGAGCCCACCACCAGGACCAATTTCCCGCGCACGTGGCCTTCCTCGCTGACGCGCTGCGCCTCCGCGACCTCGGTGAGCGGGAAGGTCTTCGCGACCGGGAGCAAAAAGCGCCCGGACTCGACCAATTCGCCGATCTCGGCGAGCACGTGGACCGCGCGTCCGGTGTCCCCGGTGCTGAACCTCACGCCGTGCTCCCGCGCCCCCGCGAAGTCGGCGATCGTCACGACGTTCTCCGACCCGCCGGCCAGCGCGATGAGTTCAGGCAGGACGCCGCTGCCGGCGACGTCGAGCGCCACGTCGACGCCGTCGGGAGCGAGTTCGCGCACCCGTTCGACCAGGCCCTCGCCGTACGCGACCGGCTCGGCCCCCAGCGAGCGCAGATAGTCGTGGTTCACCGGACTGGCCGTGCCGATTACGCGCGCGCCACGCACCGCGGCGAGCTGGACCGCGGCGCTGCCGACGCCTCCGGAAGCACCGTTGACCAGCAGTACGCTGCCGCGCCCGACACCGAGCTGGTCCAGCGCGCGGGTGGCCGTCTCGGCGGCGGCCGGCAGCGCGGCAGCACCGGAAAAGTCGAGCGACGGCGGGACGGGCGCGTAGTACGACAGCACCGCCAGCTCGGCCTGCGCCGCCCCCTCCGTCGAGAAGCCGAACACGCGATCGCCGACGGCCGCGTCCGCAACCCCGTCGCCGAGTTCGTCGACGACACCCGCCGCCTCGTAACCCAGAGTCTGCGGAAGCTGATCGTCCATCAGGCCCCGGCGCTTCTTCCAGTCGCTCGGGTTGACGCCGGCCGCGCGTACCGTGATCCGGACCTCGCCGGGACCGGGATGCGGGTCCGGGAGATCCACGATCTCCAGGACCTCCGGGCCGCCGAACCGCCGGAAACGTACCGCCTTCATCGTTCGATCCGTTCTCGCCGCGGGTGTCATGTGTGCCGTGCGTACGACAGTCTGCGTCCCGTAGGCGGCGCCAGGGCTCAACGCCACGCGCCGGCACACTGCCGATGCGGCGCCGCTCCACCCGCTCGACGCGCCCACCCGATCGCGGCGCTCAGCCGGTGAACGCCTCGATCAGTGTCCACAGCGCCAGGATGGCCATGCACGTGCCGCCGATCCGCTGCACCGTCTTGAGCGGGACCTTCTTCGCGATGAACCGCCCGACCAGCAGCGCCAGGGCCGACACCGACATCAGCGCGGCGGCGGAGCCGATCGCGGTGGGCAGCCAGCCGTTGGTGGCGGCGAGGTTGGCGGTGGTGATCTGGGTCAGGTCGCCCCACTCGCTGATGAACACGGCCGTGAACGCGGTGGTGTAGACGGGCCAGAAGCCGGTCACCGTGCGGCCCGCGCCGTCCTCGTCGTCATCGTCGCCACTGCCGCGCAGCAACACCACGGCGCCGAAGGCGAACAGCGCCGCCGAAACCAGCTTGACCGCCACATTCGGGAGCAGACTGATGAGGCTGCCCGCCCCGACCGCGATCGCGACGTGGACGATGAAGGCGGTGGACGTGCCGAACCACACGTACAGCGGCCGCATGCGGGTGCCCATGGCCAGCGACGCGAACATCGTCTTGTCGGGAAGCTCGGCCAGGAAGATGAGCCCGAAGGCGGTCAGAATCGCCAGGGGGTCGAGAGTCACGCCGGAACTGCTTTCTGCGGGGGCCGGGCTGAGCGTGCGGGCCCCGCGGGTGCGGCGGGATACGACCGTTCGGCCCGGCACGACGGAATAGGCCCGCACAAATGCGCGGACCGGTCATGCCTTGGCCGAAGGTCTCGTCCACCCCGCCTGTATCGGCGGGGCTCGGTGGCCGGGGCATCCGCAGATGCCCAGTGTGTCGACCAGCCGACATTGAAGGACTACTCCCCTTCGCAATCACTCAGTGTAGCGGACGCCGCCCGCAGCCCCTGTCAGGGGTCCCCTCGCCGTGGGCGGCCTACCCGCCGTAAGTGAGAAACCACCTTGTCAGATGGCCGTGGCCGGATCGGGGCTGTACGCGCCCCCGAGGCGCCGCCCAGGATCGTGTGGAGGCCGCAACGCGCGCCACGCAACCGCCGCCGCAACACGCGCCACCGCAACCGCCGCCGCCATAAGCGCCACGCCACCACGACGCCGGCACAGCGCCGCCACCGCGCCACCTTCGCGCCGCAAGCGGGCTACAAGCAGGCCACAAGCGGCCCACACAGCAGGCCACAACGGGCCGCAACCGGCCACCACAACCACCCGGGCCACCCACACCCAAGGGGGAACCGTGCCGCCAATATCCCTGTCGTTAACGTCGGCCGACGTCGCATCCGTTCCGACGGGCCGAACCCTGATGATCCATCCGCCCTACGTCCACGACAACTATCTCGCCGAGGGCACCCCGTTCGTGATGGACCGGCAGCCTTTCCTGCCGGTCGCCCCGATGTACGCCGCGGAGCTGCTCGAACGCCACGGCATCGCCGAACCGGTGCTGTTCGACTGCCAGTTGCACGACCTGCGCGAAGCGCCCGGAGTCGAGGACTTCGACTCGTACGGTGTCGCCTGCATGGGCGCCCAGAACATCACCCCCGCGGTGCACGTCTACCGCCATCTCGCCGAGCGCGTCGACCCCGCACGGATCCATGTGGGCGGCCAAGGCGTCGAGCGGCTGTCGCAGGAGGAGTTCGAGCGCATCTTCCCCGGCGCCCGCAAGACCGACCGCAACGCGCTCGCGCAGCTCCCCGATGCCATGGACGCCGGCCTCGAACGCCAGACCGCCCGGCTGACCGACACCGACCTGCGCGTATACCTCGGCAACGAGATGACCCTCCCGTTCAGCCAAGGCTGCCTGTTCGGATGCAGCTTCTGTGGCGCGCAGACCAAACGGCGCGAGTCGTTCTTCGACACCCGCGCGTTCCTCGACCTGTACTGCGGGCACGCGCAGCGCCTCGGCATCCCGTCGCTCTACCTGTACTGCACGTCGCTCGACTTCTTCCAGCAGGCCCTGCCCGGCGGCGACCTCGCGCAACTGACCGGCCGCCTGGAAGCCGTACTGGAGGTCAGCGAGCGCTACGGCGTCGACGTCGGCATGCACGCGCTCACGCGCGCCGACTCGTACAACGCGGCCATGGCGTCGGACGAGATCCGCGACCTCGTACGCGCGGCCGGCTTCGACCGCTTCGGCTTCGGCGCCGACGGCGCGGCCTCGGTCGCGGTGCTGCGGGCCATGCGCAAGCATGCCGACGAACTGCGCTCCGACCTGATCCACGCCTTCGACCACGCAGAGCGCAACGACTTCATCCCGGAGATCCTGTACGTCTTCGGGATCCCCGAGGACACGAAGGACACCCTCATCGAGACGCGCGAGCTGTGCGGTCTGCTCCTCGAGGAGTTCCCGAACTCCGAGTACCGCGGCTTTCCGGCCAAGAACGAGATCCCGGGCAACAGCAACTGGAACCGCAGCGGCTGGCGCGGATCACCCGCGCACACCCGCCTGTTGGACGAGCCCGACCTCTTCCTCAACCTCGGCTTCGAGACACTCGCCAACGACATCTCGCACGACGAGCCCGACAAGCGCCTCATGGTCAACCGCTACGCCGTCGACATGAGCTACCGCGCGCACGAACTGGGTCGCGTACGCAGCTACTTGACCATCCCGATGGCCGAGCAGGGCACCGAGATCATGGACGACGAGACCACCGAGCGCTTCAGCGAGATCGTGGCGAACTACGCCCCGGACCTCGCACCGGTTCTCCGGAAGGACAACATCACCGAACACCGCGTCGCGCTCAACTCCGCTATCCCGAAGGACTCCTGACACCGCGTCGTACGCGCGGGTCGGCTGCCGGGCGCCTGGCCAGGGGCGCGCGGCAGGGCACAAGGTTCCGCGGGGCAGGCCAGAGAAGCTCCCCAGAGCAGGGAGTTCCGCAGGGCCGGCAGCTCAGAGGTTCCGGTTCAGGCCTTCGGTGACCGCCGCCAAGCGGGCCCGGGCGATCGGCAGCCAGGGGTTGTCCCGTCGCCCGGTCGCATCGCCCGCGCGTACGACGGTCTCCAGCAGCGTCCGGGCCTCCGCCCATCCGTCCATGCGGGTGTGCAGGTCGGCGAGCGCGACCACGGCCTGGACCGCGTCCGCGGGGCCCGGCCGACCACCAATTTTCAACGCGGCGACGGCGAGAGCGCCGCGCGGAGGTCTTCGATGCCGCGGTAGTGGACGGCTGTCATGCCCAATTCGCGGGCCGCGGCGGTGTTGGCGAGGGAGTCGTCGACGAACAGGCAGCGGTGGACGGGGACTTCCAGGCGCGCCGCGGCGATGCGGTAGACGCGCGGGTCCGGCTTGGCGATGCCTATGCGGGCGGTGTTGACGACGACGTCGGCGAGGTCCGCAAGGTCCTGGCGCATCAAGTCCTCCTCCAGCCGCGTGGTCGCGTTGGAGACCAGCGCGAGGCGTGCGAATGCGCGGGCGGCGGCGAGGAGGGCGGCGGCCTCGCGATCGATCCGCGGCTCGACGCTCCGCCACGCTTCGACGGCGTTTCGCGCGCGTTCGGCCGAGCCGCAGGCGTCGGTGAGGTACGCGGCCACCTCAGACCGCCACTGCTCGTCGGTGACTTCCCCGGTGATCGCGGGGTGCAGGCGTGCCGGGGCGAACGCGGCGGCGGCGAGCGTACCGGGAGGCAGCCCGTGCGCGCGGTCGATGTCGGTGTGTCCGGGGACGGGCCAGTGGCGCAGCACGCCGTCGATGTCGCAGAGCACCGCGTCGTACGGCCGGACGGGCATGGTCGGACCTCCTGGAGAGTGGACTTCCGGGCCCAGGTGTGGGTGTACGCCGAGGCCCCGGCGCCGGGCGCGCACGGCCGATCCCTTCTGGGGCGACCCGCTTTGTGGGCCCGAGTATGCGGCGGCCTGCGCCGCCGCGGCACTGCTCCGAACGGCTGCGCGACAGCGCGAACACCCGTCCCCCGGGCGGGTGACGCCGAGATGCGCGGCACGGGTGGGCACCACGATGCTGGAGGGCCGCCCAGGGCTCCGTTCCCGCCCTGGGCGTCCGGCCGAGCGCAGGAGAGAGACCGCATGCGTGAGATGCGAACAGCCGTCCGCTTCACCGTCCGACCCGACGGACCGCGGCGCCCGCTCAAGCGCGTGCTGCTGTCGTCGTCGCTCGCCGGTGCGCTGCTGTTCGCGCTCGCGCCCGCGGTCGAGGCGGCGCCCACGGCGGCGTCGAACCCGTGCCCGCGCGGGCACGTCCGCATCGTCTGCGTGGACCTCAACAACCAGACGCTCTGGATGCAGGACAAGAACGGCCGCCGTACGTTCGGCCCCGTCCCGATCCGCAGCGGCCGCAAGAGCTACCCGACGCGCACCGGCATGAAGCGGATCTACGCCAAGAAGGCCAAGGAGTGGTCGTACCTCTACAACGTCTCGATGCCGTACTCGCAGTATTTCGACCGCGGGCAGGCGTTCCACGCGTACGCGCCCCCGATCAGCACGCCGCCCGGCTCGCACGGCTGCG
Source organism: Streptomycetaceae bacterium NBC_01309 (assembly GCA_045039925.1). Classification (GTDB taxonomy): domain Bacteria; phylum Actinomycetota; class Actinomycetes; order Streptomycetales; family Streptomycetaceae; genus Yinghuangia. The sequence goes on along the minus strand of CP108400.1, from coordinate 10,082,214 downwards.
TGAACATGCGGCTCGCGGACGCGAAGCGCCTGTTCTCGCTCACCAAGACGGGCGACTCGGCGTACATCTGGGGCCGCCGCCGCTGAGCCGCCGACGGGCCGAGAGGCGGGGTGCGGCACCGGCCGCCGTCAGCCGGCCGGTCCGTCGTCGCTCGCGTGGAACACGGTCGCGTTGATGCGCCGGGCGAAGCCGTAGAACGCGCGGACCTCGGCGCGCATCGGGCGGCGGGCCGAGACCAGCCCGACGGTGCGGTGGATCGGCGGGGAGAAGGACCGCAGGCGGACCATCGCGTCGAAGCCGTCGAGGAGGTCGCGGTACCAGAGCATGGACCCGAGGCCGCCCGCGACGCCGGCGAGCCACGCGGCGCGTTCGTCGGTCTCCAGGACGATGGTCGGGCGTATCCCGGCGGTGGCGAAGAACTCCTCGAAGTCGGCGCGGCGCGGGGAGGCGCGCGTGGGGACGATCATCGGGTGCCCGTCGAGGAGTTCCCAGGGCAGCGGATCGGGCAGGTCGAAGCGCGGCGGGGAGACGAGGACCACCTCGTGCGGGCGCAGCAGGTCCATCTCGAGGTCGGACGGTGCCGGGAGGTCGGTCAGGCCCACGTCGATGTCGCCGGCGCGTAGCGCGTCGAAGATGGGGTCGCGACTCGGGAAGGTGACGACGTCGACGGTGATGCCGGGCAGGTGCCGGGCGAACCGGGGTGAGAGGGCGCTGATCATCTGGATGGCGAGGGCGGGCGTGGTGCCGAGGCGCACCGGCGGCACGTCGGCCGCGGGGGTCGCGCCCTTGGGACGCATCGACTCGCCGATCGCCGCGACGCCGGCCAGGACGCGGTGGGCAAGCTGGACGACGGCTTCCCCCTCGGGGGTGAGCCGCGCCCGGCCCTGCGAGCGGACCAGCAGAGGAACCTTGAGTTCGCGCTCCAGGGCCTGGATCGCGCGGGTGACGGCGGGCTGTGCGGTGAACAGCGCCTCGGCCGCCGCGGAGATCGAGCCGTGCTCCACGATCGCGATGAGGTAGCGCAGCTGCTGGAGGGTCACCCGCGCAACGTAGCGAGCAGAAGCGGAATGCACGATGCCGAACGCGAAATTGACACCCCCCGACAACCGCCCCCCAACTGCGGGAATCATCCCGCAACTTGCGACCCGGTCCTCACTCCTGGCCGCAGGCGGCCGTCGCGGCGTCTCATCAGTTGACCTGGCCGGTGCGGGCCGGTGGGTCGGGCCGCTGAGTGGGGGTCAGCTCTCCATCTCTTCCTGGGGACCGTCCTCAGTCCCCGATGGGGCCTGGGTATTGGGGGGTGGGGAGGCCCAGCAGGGCCGGGACGTCGCGGGGGGTTGCGAGGGGGCGGCCGACCTTGTTGGCCAGGGTGGCGGCTTCGCGGACGAGTTCGGGGTTGGTGGCTTCGCGCAGGCCCGGGCCCGCGTGGTCCTCCAGGCCGACGTGGAGGTGTCCGCCGAGTTCGAGGGCGAGGCGGGCGACGGGCGTGGCGAACAGGTCGCCGCCCATGACCGCGACGGACCACGGCAGGCCGGTGCCGTCGAGCATTTCGAGGTACGCGCGGAGCGCCGCCGCGGTGGGCGGCAGGCCGAAGGACGGGCCCGCGGTGGTGCGGCCGAGGTAGCCGTACTCGCCGCCGAAGTAGAACTTGACCATGGCCCCCGCCGGAAGGCGCCCCGCGCGGTGCCAGGCGAGGACCGCGCGCAGGAAGCCCGGTTCGTAGATGGCGAGGCTCGGGCCGAGGCGGAGTTCCGCGCACAGGGCCATCTGGTGGCGGATGTCGTCGTAGCTGTTGCGGTAGACGATGCCGCCGGTGGGGATGCCGTCGGCGTCGCAGCCGCCGAGGTTGACGGAGCCGGGGTCGACGATGCCGATGCGCAGCCAGCCGCCCTTGGCGAGGAGTTCGACGTGGGCGTAGGAGCCGGCGACGTCGGGGGCGTAGCCGACGGTGGGGTAGACGAGGGTGTCCGGGCGTTCGGCCATCAGGGGGCGCCAGGCTTGCAGGTAGCGTTCGGCGACCTCCTCGCTGGTGGTGGGGCCGGACAGGTCGATGTGGTTGTGCAGGATCGCCGCTCCGGCGTCGATGCTGTCGACGGCGTCGCGGGTGATGGCGGCGGGGTCGCGCGGCGCGAGCGGGTTGATGCCGTTGAGGGCGGCTTCGACGATCACCGCGTCGGTGCTGCCGGTGCTGCCGGTGGTCGGGACGGACACGGGGGCCTCCTGACGGACCGTCCGGTTCCGGGGCCGGGCGGGGTGCGCGTGTGCCGGGCTCCGGGGCCCGGGAAGTACGGCTGCCGATCGTGGCGGATCATGCCTCGCGAGTCCAGGACCCCAGGACCATCAGGGTCTTGGTCCCGGTGACGCGGCCGTCGCGCCGCAGGGTGTCGATGACTTCCTGGAGGTGGGCGATGTCGCGGACGCGCACGTGGATGAGCGCGTCGGGGTCGCCCGCGATGGTGTAGACGGCCTGGATCTCCGGGACGCCGGTGGTGGTGCGCATGATCTCCTGGACGGTCGTGCTGCCGGCGTAGCGCAGTTCCGTGAACGCCTCGATGCCCCAGCCGAGTTTGCCGTGGTCGATCTGCACCGAGAAGCCGGTGATGACGCCGAGGTCGCGGAGCCGGTCGACGCGGCGCTTGACGGCGGCCACGGAGAGGCCGACCTCTGCGGCCATGTCGGAGAAGGTCCGGCGGCCGTCCTCGCGCAGCAGGCGCAGCAGGCGGTGGTCGGTGTCGTCGACGTCGGCCATGGGATGCCTCTCGATTCGGGGCTTCGTACGCAAACTATTGACGATCATCCCCGCCTCAGCGTCAAGGATTTGCGTCTTTTGGAGCATTTGCCTCCAGGTACTTGCGTGGCATCGGGAGCGTTGATGTGCTTTCGGGGCACCACCCGCTCCGCGGTTTCCGTATGCCTGCACTTCCCATGCCCGCACTTCCCGCTCCTGCTCTGCGTGTCGGAGGCTCCCGTGCGTATCGACCCGTCCGCCGTGTCGCTCGACGACAAGTACGCCGCCGAGGAGGGGCGCGTCCTGCTCTCCGGTGTCCAGGCGCTGGTACGCCTCACTCTGGAGCAGCGCCGCCTCGACGCCGCCCGCGGTCTGGACACGCGCGTGTTCGTGTCCGGCTACCAGGGCTCCCCGCTGGGCACGCTGGACCTGGAGATGGGCCGTGCCGCCCGGTTCCTCGACCCGGCCGGCGTGGTGTTCCGGGCGGGCCTCAACGAGGAGTTGGCGGCGACGGCGGTGGCCGGCAGCCAGTTGGCCGACCAGGTCCCGGGCCGCCGGCACGACGGCGTGGTGGGGTTCTGGTACGGCAAGAACCCGGGCCTGGACCGGGCCGCCGACGCGATCCGGCACGCGACGCTCGCCGGCACCGCGCCGCTGGGCGGGGCGGTGGCGTGGATCGGCGACGACCCGGCGAGCAAGTCGTCGACGGTGCCGAGTTCGTGCGAGCCGATGGCGGAGAGCCTGGCGATGCCGCTGCTGGCGCCCGGATCGGTGGCCGAGGTGCTGGAGTTCGGGCTGCACGCGGTGGCGATGTCGCGGGCGAGCGGGCTGTGGACCGGGCTGAAGATCGTGGCGGACGTCGCGGACGCGTCGGCGACGGTCGACGCGGGCGGGTTCGGCCACGTCGTGCCGGTGCCTACGCGGACGCCGCGCCGCGCCGCCGCCGCGCTGGTGGGCCCGGCGTCGCTGGACGCCGAGCTCGACATGCTGACCCGGCGCCTGGACCTGGCCCGCGCGTACGCCCGGTCGGCCGGCCTGAACCGCATCATGGCGGGCACCCCGGGCACCCCGGGCGCGCCTGGTGCCCCGGGCACACGGCTGGGCATCCTCGCCTCGGGCACCCAGTACGCGGTCGTCGTACGCGCGCTGCGCGACCTCGGCATCGGCATCACCGAGGCGGAACTCGCGCGCCTGGGCCTGCGGCTGATCCGCCTGGGCATGCCCTTCCCCGTGGACGCGGCCGAACTCGCCGAGCTGACCGCCGGGTTGGACGAGGTCCTGGTGGTGGAGGACAAGGTGCCGTTCCTGGAGGGGCACCTGAAGGAGGCGCTGTACCGGCGGCCGGACGCGCCGCTGGTGCTCGGGCGCCGCGACGAGAGCGGGCGCCCGCTGCTGACCGTGCGCGGCACGGTCGGCGCCGAGGACGTGGCACGAGTGCTGGCCGCCCGGATCGGCGCGGACCGGCTGCCACACACCGCGGCGGCCGTCCTGTCGGCGGGCGCGCCGCGGCGGCCCGCGCGGATCGTGCTGCCGATGGCGGCGTCGCGGACTCCGTACTTCTGTTCGGGCTGCCCGCACAACACCTCCACCCGGACGTCGGACGACACGCTGGTGGGCGTCGGCATCGGGTGCCACGCGATGATCGCGCTCGACGGGCGCGGGCGCGGCAACCAGATCGGCCTCACCCAGATGGGCGGCGAGGGTGCGCAGTGGATCGGCCTGGCGCCGTTCACGGACGACCGGCACTTCGTGCAGAACCTCGGTGACGGGACGTTCCACCACTCGGGTTCGCTGGCGGTGCGGGCGGCGGTCGCGGCCGGGGTGCGGATGACGTACAAGCTGCTCTACAACGACGCGGTGGCCATGACGGGCGGTCAGCGCGCGGAGGGCCGCATGGACGTGCCGACGCTGACGCGGTGGTTCGCGCTGGAGGGCGTGCGGCGGGTCGTCGTGACGACGGACGATCCCTCGGCGTACCGCGGTATCGCCCTCGACCCGGCGGCGCGGGTCCGGCACCGCGACGAACTGGCCGACGTGGAGCGCGAGCTGGCGGCGGTGGAGGGCGTCACGGTGCTGATCCACGACGACCGCTGCGCCGCCGAGGAGCGGCGGCTGCGCAAGCGCGGGCAGCTGCCCACTCCCGCCGAGCGCGTCGTGGTCAACGAGCGGGTGTGCGAGGGCTGCGGCGACTGCGGGGACAAGTCCACGTGTCTGTCGGTGCATCCGGTGGACACCGAGTTCGGCCGCAAGACGCGCATCCACCAGGCCTCGTGCAACTCGGACTTCTCCTGCCTGAAGGGCGACTGCCCGTCGTTCCTGCTGGTCGAGCCGGGTACGCGCAAGCGCCGGGCGGCGCGCCCGGACCTTCCGGTGGACCTGCCGGAGCCGGTACGCCGGTTCGCGGCGGCCGGCGACGGCGTGCTCCTGCGCATGCCCGGGATCGGCGGCACGGGTGTGGTGACGGTGTCGCAGATCCTCCAGATGGCCGCGCACTTGGACGGGCGGTACGCGGCGGGCCTGGAGCAGACCGGTCTCGCGCAGAAGGGCGGCCCGGTGGTGAGCGACGTGCGCATCGCCGACGCTCCGATCGAGGGCGCGCTGCGGGCCTCGCGCGGCACGGTCGACGTGCTGGTGGGCTTCGACCTGCTGGGCGCCGCGGCGGACGGCAACCTCACTTCGGTGCGGGCCGGGCACACGGTGGCGGTGGTCAACACGGCGATCGTGCCGACGGCGGCGATGGTCACCAACCAACTCGCGCTGCCGGGCTCGCCGGACGACGCGGTGGCGCGCATCGAGGCGGCCACGGCTCCAGCCGCGGCGGCGACCACGGCTACGACTGCGGCGGGCTCCCCCGGAAACCTGTACCTCGATGCGCTCGGGCTCTCCGAGGCCCTGTTCGGCGACCACATGCCGGCGAACATGCTGCTGCTGGGCGCCGCGTACCAGCACGGCTGCCTGCCGCTCGGCGCGGAGGCCGTGGAGGCCGCAGTACGCCTGAACGGGGCGGCCGTCGAGGCGAACCTGGCCGCATTCCGCTGGGGCCGCGCGGCGGCGGTCGACCCCGCGGCGGTGCTGGCCGCGGTCGCGGCGCCCGCGCTTCCGGTGGTGGCCGTGGACGCGGTGTCGCGTGCGCTGGCCGAGCGTGCGGCGGGCGGGGGCGTCTCGCGTACCGACGAGGCCCCGCACGAAGAAGCTCTGCGCGACGCCGAATTGCGCGACGTGCTGGCCACCCGGATCGCGGATCTGACGGGGTTCCAGAACGAGGCGTACGCACGCAGCTACGCCGACGACGTCCGGCGCGTCACCGAGGCCGCCCGCGACCGGGTCGGTGCGGCGGACGGGGTGCGGGTCGGGGCCGCGTACGCTCGCGGGCTGCACAAGCTCATGGCGTACAAGGACGAGTACGAGGTCGCCCGCCTGCACCTGGACACGGTCGAGAAGGCCCGCCGCGACGAGGAGTTCGGCGCCGACGCGGACGTGTCGGTGCTGCTGCACCCGCCGGTGCTCCGGGCGCTGGGCGTCAAGCGCAAGATCCGGCTGCGGCGTACCGCGGTCCCGGCGTTCCGTGCGCTGCACGCCGCACGCGGGCTGCGCGGCACGCGGCTCGACGTGTTCGGGTACGCCCGCGTCCGCAAGGTCGAGCGCGCGCTCGTCGGCGAGTACCGCCGGGCGGTGGACACCGCGCTCGGCCGCCTGGACGCGTCGACCGTGGACGCCGTGGTCGCGCTCGCGGAACTGCCGGACGTGGTGCGCGGCTACGAGGACATCAAGCTGGCGAGGGTGGCGGAGTTCCGTACCCGGACGCGGTCCGCCCTGGAGGCGCTGGCCGCGCCCGCGCGGCGCGGCGAGGCCGGTGCGGAGCCCGGGAACGGCCCCGTCGGCGAGGGGCGCGCGACGGTGCGTTCCGCCTCGTGACCGGTCGGCTGCGCGATTCCGGAATTACGTCCTACGAAAACCGGTAGTCGCCCTTCTCCCCTCGCGCGATCTCTGCGATAGTCGCGCACATTTCGGCGGAGCAAGGAGGCCGGTCCGGATGAGCACGGCACAGCAGACCAACGGCGACGGCGCGGCACGCGCGGACGGCAGCCCGGACGCAGCGGCGGCCGCCGAGGGCGCCACCACGGTGCACCGGCGCACCTGCCACCTGTGCGAGGCCATGTGCGGCCTCGAAGTCCACGTACGCGACGGCCGCGTGCACAAGATCCGGCCGAACCGCGACGACGTGTGGAGCAAGGGCCACATCTGCCCCAAGGGCACGACGCTCGGCGCCCTCCAGGAGGACCCGGACCGGCTCCGCGCGCCCGTCGTCCGCGACGGGGACACCTGGCGCGAGGTCAGCTGGGACGAGGCGTTCGCCGAGTGCGAGCGCGTGATGCGGCCGGTGCTGGACGCGTACGGCCCGCAGGTGCTCACCGCCTTCCTCGGCAATCCGCTCGCCCACAACATGGCCCTCGCGCGGTACGCGGGCGTGCTGGTCGGCATGGCCGGGATCCACCACATCTACTCGTCCGGCACCGTCGACCAGTGGCCCAAGAACGTCTCGGCGCTGCTGATGTACGGCGGCATGTGGACGATCCCGGTGCCCGATCTGCGGCGTACCGACGACCTGTTCGTGGTCATGGGCGCCAACCCGCAGGCCTCGCAGGGCTCGCTGCTGGCGTGCCCGGACATCATGGGCGAGATCAAGCGCATCCGGCGCGGCGGCGGCCGGGTCGTCGTGGTCGACCCGCGCCGTACCGGAACCGCGGACGCGGCGGACGAGTGGCTGCCCATCGTCCCGGGCACGGACGCCGCGCTGCTGATGGCCGTCGTGCACGTGCTGTTCGCGGACGGCCTCGTCGACCTCGGCCCCGCCGCCGCGCACATCGCGGGCATCGACACGCTCCGCGACCTCGCGCGCGACTGGACGCCGGAATCCGTCGAGGACGCCACGCGCGTCCCCGCCGCCCGCATCCGGCAGCTCGCCCGCGAGCTCGCCGCCGCCCGCTCCGCCGTCGTGTACGGCCGCATCGGCCTCTGCAACCAGGAGTTCGGCACCCTCGCGAGCTGGCTCGTCGACGTCGTCAACATCCTCACCGGGCACTTCGACACGCCCGGCGGCCTGATGTTCCCGAAGCCGATGAACTGGTCGGTGGCGACGCTGACGCAGCACAGCAAGTCGGCCGAGGGCGCGCCGTTCGGACGCTGGCACTCGCGCGTCCGCGGCGCACCCGAGGTCCTCGGCCAGGTCCCGGCGTCGTGCCTCGCCGAGGAGATCGACACCGAGGGCGAGGGCCGCATCCGGGCCCTGGTCACCATCGCCGGCAACCCGGCGGTCAGCGCACCGGGCGCGGCCCGGCTGCGCGAGGCGCTGCCGAAGCTCGACGCGATGGTCAGCATCGACAACTGGATCAACGAGACCACGCGGCACGCGCACGTCATCCTGCCCGGCCCCGGGCCGCTCCAGGTCCCGCACTTCGACGACCTGATGTGGAACTTCGCCGTCGGCAGCGCGGGCAAGTGGTCCGAGCCGGTGCTGCCCGCCGATCCCGACCGGCCGGCGGAGTGGGAGATCGTGCTGCGCCTCGCAGCGATCCTCGCGGGCCAGAAGGCCGACGAGGTGGACGTCGCCGCGCTCGACGACATGTGGTTCACCACGCTCGTACGCATCTGCGGCCTCGACCCCGACGAGGTGCTGCCGCACTACGAGCGCGGCGGCCCGGAGCGCATCGCCGACCTGTCGGTGCGCACCGGACCGTGGGGCGACCGCTACGGACAGGTCGAGGGCGGCCTGACCCTCCAGGACTTCAAGGACGCCCCCAACGGCCTCGAACTCGGGCCGATGGAACCGCGCATCGCGGAGGTCCTGGCATCGGCCGGGTTCGAGAGCGTGCAGCTCGCCCCCGACTACATCACCGCCGACCTGCCGCGGCTCCGCGCCCACGTCGACCGCGCCGCCGACCCGTCGTCGCTGCTGCTGGTCAGCCGGCGCCACCTGCGTTCGAAGAACTCGTGGCTGCACAATGTCCCGGCGCTGGTCGGCGGCACCAACCGCTGCACGCTGCTCATGCACCCGGACGACGCCGCGCGTACCGGGCTCGCCGACGGCCAGGACGCCGAAGTCGCCTCGCCCGAGGGCACGATCAACGTCGCCGTGCAGGTCACCGACGAGATGATGCCGGGTGTGGTGTCGATGCCGCACGGCTGGGGCCACGACGAGCCCGGCACGCGGATGGCCACCGCCCGCGCCCACGCGGGCGTCAACTCCAACGTCCTGGCGCCCGGTGCGTTCGTGGACGCCATCTCGGGCAACGCCGCGGTCAACGGCATCCCGGTCACGGTGGCACCGCTGCCGGCAGCTGTGTCCGCCGCGGAACCGGTCCCGGCGGGCTGACCGGGCCGGGGTACCTCGCCCTTCGCACCGCGTTCGTCCGCCCACACCCCCAGCGTGGGCGGACGAATGCGGCGTGCCACGCGATCCGGTACGCCCGGCGGCGCACTCCGGTTCAGCGCCGTTCGGGAGGCACCAGCGGGTCGGCTCCGCGCCACGCGAAGACGGCGACGGACGCGGCGAGTACGGCCGCGCCGAGGAACCAGCCGGCGACGACGTCCGAGAGGTAGTGCGCGCCGAGGACCACCCGTGTGAAGCCGACCCCGACCACCGAGACGGCCGCCGCCGCGTACACCCAGGGACGCACCCGGCTCGACAGGTAGGGGAGCAGGAGCAGCACCACGACGCCCGCGCCGACCGTCGCGGTCATCACGTGCCCGGACGGGAACGAACCCCCGGGCCCGGTCACCGCCATGCCCTGCGGTCGCGGCCGGTCGAACGCGACCTTGCACAGGCCGCTGGTCCCGACGGCCGCGCCCAGGGCGACCGCCGCCCACAGCACCTGGCGACGGGCGCGGCGCCGCCACCACAGCCACGCGCACAGCACCAGCGCGACGCCGCGGAAGGCGAACGGGTCCCACACCCAGTCGCTCAGGATCCGCAGTACGTCCTCGCGGGCGGAATCGGCGCGTACCCAGCGGTCGGAGGTCTTGGCGACGTCCGCGTCCAGGCGTTCCAGCGGGGCCCACGCCGACTCGACGAGGACCGCCAGGACCGCGAACACGGCGCAGCCGACGGCCAGGAGGGACGCCAGGGTGCGTACCCCGGGCCCGGAACGCCCGGGCACGGTACGGGTCGCGCGCGGATCCGGGTGCCGAGCGATGCGCCGCTCGGCACCCGGATCCGCGCGCGTACCTGGCCCTCGGTCGCTCCCCGGCACCACGTCCGCTCACCACCAGCCTGCGTCGGGTCCGCAGGTCCCTTTCCGACACCTGCGCATCACGGCTACCCGGTGGCGCGCGATCGATGACGAATCCGGCACGGCGGCGGGTCAACCCCGCAGCATCAATCCCGCGGGATCAGGCCTCGACGAGGGAGTCGTCCTCGGGCTGTGCCGCCGCAAGGCGGAGCTTCGCGGCGATGAGCGCCGCATGGACGTCCCGCGTTCCGGTGGAGACGCACAGCGTGTAGGCGACGTCCTCCATGCGGCGCCTCGCCTCCGGAGTGCCCTGCTCGGCGTGGAGGAGGCTGAGAGCCTCGTACTGCTCGACCAGGTCCGCCAGAACCGCCGGATGCGCCATCAGCATGCGTTACCTCCATGCAGCACGGACCGGCGCCCGAATCGGGACGCCGGTATGGTTCGCGTGTCTACCCGGATGCCCGCAACTCATGCGGAATTTCTTCGAGGTGGCGGCTTTTATCCCGGTTCCTCAGGATTTCATCGCACAATCTCCGGCGCCGGGCGTACGAACACCCGATCGGACGCACGCACCTCCGCCAGCGGTCCCCCCGCCCGCATCACCACCTCCAACACGCCGTCGTCGTCGCCCGCGTAGCCGCCCGACGCCCACGCGGCGTTGGCCTCGACGACGGCCCACGACCCGGCGTCCGTCCGCCCGATGTCGACGACCACGGCGGTCGGCAGCCCGGCGGTCGAGTCGGCGGCAACCTCGGCGGCGAACGCCACGACGTCCTGCCGCTCGGCGCACGCGTCGAGCGGCGCCACGGCGAGGTCGCCGTCGACGGCGTACCGCGACGCGGCGCGGACGTCGCCGTCCAACAAGAACAGCCGGAACTCCGCGCGGAAGCGCAGCACATCGGACACCAGTACGGCCGCGTCCTGGTCGGCCACGTCGGGGCCGGGCAGTTCGGAGCCGTCGTCGTACACGCGTGCCGGGAACGTCTTGTCCGCAGGCGGCTTCACGAACCTCGGCCCGCGCAAGGTGCGCGCCTGCGCGAGCGGCATCGCGTCGACCCGGCGCCCGGTCAGCTCGCGGGGCAGCCGGGTGAGCCAGTCGTCGGCGGGTTCGAGGAGGCCGACGCCCAGCACGCCGGCCACGGCGTCCGCGAAGAGCGGCCCGGCGTAGACGTACGCCTCACCGCCGCGCACTCCGTCGGGGACCGCCCAGTCGTACGACCGCTCGACGCGAAGCCCCTTGCGGTACGCGGCCGGTCCCAGCCGCCGGTCGGTCTCCGTGCTGCGCGGGGCGAGCACCAGCGTGCGGGGGCGGTCCGGGGTAGTCGAGGTCATGCCCGCGAGCATGCCGCGCGGCACCGCCCCACCGCCCCCGGTTTTCCCTGCCCCGGCCGAGGCGAGCGGCTCCCCTGGTCTCGACATGCACACCCGATGATCACGTTCCGACCGCGCACCTTCCCGGCGAACCCGATGCCGCACCACAATCACGGACAGCAAAGGCGGTTCGCGAAAGGGGGCAAGCGATGCCGGAGCAGTTGAACGGCGTGGCCGACGGATCCGCCGACGGATCCGCTGCACCCCGTTGGTGCGGGGGCGGCGCGCTCCTGGGCGACTGGGAATGGGAGTTCGGCGCCTACGTCGCGGAACTGGCCGTCGCGTTCGAGAACTGGGCCGAGCTGAGGGACGATTTCGTCGCCGCGCTCGGACAGCGCCTCGGCGGACGGTGGCGCACGATCATGTCCCGGTACTGACCGGAGCGGGTCAGGCGTCGGTGCAGGGGTCTCTACGCGCAGGCGGCTCGTGCCTGGGAGCATGCCGGGATGACTGACGAGAATGTGCCGTTCGAATTGCGGCCGGGATGGCGGGTCGGCGACTTCGTGGTGGTCGGGGGCTGCCTGCTCGTGATGGGGGCCGGGTTCGTTCCGGCCGTGCCGCTGGGCATCGCCGTTGCGATGTGGGTGCTGCCCGGGCTTCTTGCCCTGCTGGTGGTGCTCTCGCGGGTACGCGCGCCGGTGACCCTGCGTCTGGACGCGACGGGCATGACGCTCGGCAATCCGTTCGGCGCGGACGTGGTGGTCCCGTGGTCCGATGTCGACGCCGTGGTCACGTGGAACGCGTCCAAGGGCGGCAACTTCGTCGGCGTCTCGGCCGGTCAGGACTACCGCGATCGCACGGGACTGAGCCGCAAGCGCCTCAACCGCTTCATCGACGACGCGATCGGCATGCCTGTCGGGGGCACGGTCATCCGCTGGGACGGGCCGGACTCGGACGTCAAGCACTTCGCCGCGGCCGCGGCCCGCCTCGCGCCGGGTGTGCCCTTCGTGGACACGGCGTCCCGGCGCGCAGGCGGCGCGGAGGCGGGCGGGTGACGCGTACGCCACCGCGCGTTCCGTTCGGCAGCGGGCCCCGGCCGGTCAGGAGAGCAGGCGCTGCCTGATGTCCGGCTTGAGGACCTTGCCGACCGTGGAGCGCGGCAGGTCGGGCCAGATCTCCAGTTGCTTGGGGGTCTTGACGCTGCCGAGGCGCTCCCTGACGAAGGCGCGGAGCGCTTCGGCGTCGACGGGACGGTCCGGGTGGAGTTGGACGACGGCGGTGACGCGTTCGCCCCAGGTGTCGTCGGGGAGCCCGAGGACGGCGCAGTCGCGTACGTCCATGTGGTCGAGCAGCGCCTTCTCGACTTCCGCCGAGTACACGTTGAAGCCGCCGGTGATGATCATGTCCTTGAGGCGGTCGACGATGAACAGGTATCCGTCCTCGTCGAGGTAGCCGACGTCGCCGGTGTGGTGCCAGCCGTGCCGCGACACGTCGGCGGTGGCTCCCGGGTCGCGGTAGTAGCCGGGCATGACCAGCGAGCCGCGTACGACGATCTCGCCGCGTTCTCCCGGCGGCAGCAGCGCGCCGTCGGTGTCCATGATCCCGACGGTGACGAGCGGCGTGGGCCGGCCGGCGGAGCCCAGGCGTTCGAGTACCGGTGAGCCGTCGGGGCCGACGTGGTCCGCGGGTGCCAGCACCGAGATCATCATCGGCGCTTCCGTCTGCCCGAAGAGTTGTCCGAGGACCGGGCCGAGGCGTCCGATCGCCTCCGCCAGCCGGGCGGGCGCCATGGGGGCGGCGCCGTACCAGAGGCAGCGGAGCGAGGACGTGTCCGCGGCGTTGAGCTCGGGGTGGGCGAGCAGCGCGTAGACGAGTGTCGGCGGCAGGAACGTGTGGGTCACGCCGTGGTGTTCGACGAGGGCGAGGAACTCGCCGAGGTCGGGGCGCGGCATGACGACGATCTCGCCGCCGAGGCTGAGGACCGGGAAGCACAGTACGCCCGCCGCGTGCGTCAGCGGCGCGAGCGCGAGGTACACCGGGCGCGGCCCGAACGGGTAGCTCATCAGCGTGAGCGCGGACATCGTCTCGATGTTCCGGCCGCTGAGCATGACGCCCTTGGGCTTTCCGGTGGTGCCGCCGGTGCCGGCGATCATGACGATGTCGTCGGGCGGGGCGGCTTCCCAGGGTTCGGCTTCCCAGCGTTCGGCATCCCAGGGTTCGGCGTCCGTGCCGTCCAGCCATGCGGCGAACGGGACGGCGCCTGTGGGGGCGGTCTCGCGCGCGGTCTCGGCTCCGGCATCGGTGTCGGTGTCGGTGTCGGCTCCGGTGTCGGCTCCGGTGTCGGCGTCGGCGTCGGCGTCGGCGTCGTCGAGGCGGACGAGCGTACGCAGCTTCGGCAGGTCCCCGCGGATGCTCTCGACCAGCGGCCCGAACGACGGCTGGAAGATCAGGCACACACAATCGAGGAGGTCCAGCAGGTCGCGGTTCTCGGCGGCGGCGCTGCGCGGGTTCACCGGGCACCAGACCGCTCCCGCCCGGGAGATGCCGAACACGCACGCGAACGCCGTCGAGTTGTTCGCGGAGAGGATGGCCACCTTGTCCCCGGGGCGCACCCCGGACCGGTCGAGCGCGCGGGCGACGCGCCAGGACAGCGTCCGCACCTCGCCGTAGGTCAGCGTCGTCCCGTCCATGGTCAGGCAGGGGGCGTCGGCGCCGAGCGAGGCGCCCTTGTCGAGGTAGTCGCAGAGCCGCATGGCGTTCCTGTGGGTGGTGGGGGTGGTCGGGGTGGTCGGAGTGATGGCGGCGGCGGATCGCATGGGGTTCGAGCCGGGATCGAGCGCGGATTGCGGTGCGGATTGCGGTGCGATTGCGGCGGGGCGGTCCGCGGAGCCGGGCGGACCGCCCCGCCGCAGCTCATCAGGTGCGCACCGTCACGACCGGCTCCATGACCAGGCCGAACGAACGCAGCACGCCGAGGAGTTCGCGGTGCCCGAAGGCCTGGCAGGCGGAGGCGAAGCCGACCCGGCGCGGGGGCTGCTGGAGCAGCGCGTACGCGGCGTACGCCTGGAGCGCGCCGGTCTGCTTGTAGTTGCTGTTGCCCTGGATCAGGCAGTGCGCGCGGCCGAGCGGGCCGGAGGCGTGCACGGAGTCGAGCGAGGTGTTGATGCGCGGGTTCTCCCGCGGCGGCATGCCGGCCTGGACGGATCCGGCGATCTCCGCGAGCGCGGCGTCCTGCCGGTCGGCCGGCAGGGTCTTGATCTGCTCCTCCACGAGCTTGACCGTCTCGACGACGCCCTGCATCACGGCTCGGTCGAACACGCCTCCCGCGACCCGGCAGTTGGCCACCCGCGGGTCGTCCTTGAACCACACGGGGTGGCTGGTGCCGCCCCAGGGGAGGGCGAGGGCGACTTCGTGCTGGCCGGGGACGGCGACGTCGAAGGTCGTCGTGGGGTCCCACTGCCGGTACTCGTTCTGCTCCAGGTAGTACCAGTCGGCCTTGAGGATCGTGAAGATCGTCTGGGTGGAGGCGTACGTCGGGAAGCCCTTCCACAGCACGAGGATGTCGAGCGTGTCGAGGCCGGGCGTCTCCAGGCAGATGTTCGCGGCGATCTCGCCGGTCGTGTACATCTGCGCGACGCCGGGCGAGAGCAGGAGGCCGGCGTCGGCGTACCGCTGCCCCCAGCGGGCCTGGGCGTCGAGCACCCAGTCCTGTTCGCCGGTCGTGTCGAGATAGTGGCAGCCCGCGGCGAGTGCCGCTTCGGCGACCTCCGGGCCGTACTTGATGAACGGTCCGACCATGTTGCAGACGGCCTTGGCGTCGCGGAACAGGTCGGTGAGTGCGGCGGTGTCGTGCGAGACCTCGGCGATCTCGTGGTCGACGGAGTCGATGCCCGGGACGCGGTCGAGGACTTCGCGTATGCGGGCCTTGTCCCGGCCGGCCGCGATGAAGGGGACGTTGTACTCGCGCAGGTACTCGCAGACGAGTCGGCCGGTGTAGCCGGAGGCTCCGTACACGACGACGGGTTTGGCGCTGCTCATGGGCCGCTCTCTCGGTTCGGGGCCACCGGGCCTGTTGGGGCCAAGGGGCCGGGGGTGTGGCGGGTCGCCGGGCGCCGGGCGACGGGTGACGGGTGTGCGGCGGCCGGCGCACGGCAGCGCGTTACATGCCCATGCCGCCGTCGACGGGCAGGCCCGCGCCGGTGATGAAGCGGGCCGCGTCGGAGGCGAGGAAGACGACGGCCTCGGCCATGTCGTCGACGGCGCCGAGGCGGCCGATCGGGGTGCGTTCGACGATCTCGGCGACGGCGGCCTCGGGGCTCGCGAAGAGGCCCAGGGTCTGCATGTCCTGCGCGAGGCGTACGCCCATCTCGGTGGGGACCAGGCCCGGGTACACGCAGTTGACGCGTACGCCGTAGCCGAGCTTCCCGGACTCCAGCGCGGCCACGCGCGTGAGCCGGTCGACCGCGGACTTGGTCGCCGAGTACCCGGAGATGCCGGGGAACGCGATGGTGGCCGCGACGGACGCGATGTTGACCACCGCTCCCCCGCGCCCGGCCGCGCCGCCGGGGCGCATCGCCCGGAACGCGTGCTTGATGCCGAGGGCGGTGCCGACCACGTTGACGTCGAGCATCGTGCGCAGGTCCGCGGGCCGCAGGTCGGCGACGAGTCCGGAGATCTCGACGCCGGCGTTGTTGACCACGACGTCGAGGCCGCCGAACGCGCCGACCACGCTGCCGACGGCGGCCTCCCAGGCGTCGTCGTCGGTGACGTCGAGGGCCACGAATTCGGCGCGTACGCCGGCCGCGACCAGGGCCTCCGCGGTCGCCTTGCCGGTCTCGGCATCGCGGTCCGCGACGGCGACGGCGGCGCCCGCGCGACCGAGCGCTTCGGCCGCGCCCGCGCCCAGGCCGCGGGCGGCGCCGGTGACGAGGGCCGTGCGTCCGGTGAGGTCGTACCCGCCCATGGGCGTCTCCTTCGAGCCGGGAGTGCGTAGCGGTGGTGTCACGTTCCGGTCGTGCCACGTTCCGGTGAGTCACGTCCGGTGAGTCACATCGGTGTGTGACGTGGGGCACAGCCTAGTGATCTCTTGACACTCGTCAAGACTTCTTTGGACAACTGTCAAGATTTTCTTGGACGCACGTCAAGGGGAGCCTCGTGGCCACCGATCGCCGCGCGCTAAGCTGCCAAGCACGACTCGCGGTCCGGAGCCGCGGCGGCCGACGGGAAGACGCGCTATGACCCAGGTTGCGGACCAGGGCCGGGACAGGATCTCCCGCCGCCAGGTCGACAAATTCGAGGCGCGGCGACAGCAGCTCGCCGAGTCGGCGCTGCGCACGCTGGCGGAGCTGGGCTACGCACGCACGAGCCTGCGCGACATCGCGCAGAACTCCGAGTTCTCGCACGGCGTCCTGCACTACTACTTCCGCGACAAGGTCGACCTGATCACGCACTGCGTCCGGCAGTACAAGATCGAGTGCGTCAAGCGGTACGACGACGTGGTCTCGACCGCGGAGAGCCCCGAAGGCCTGGCGCGCGGCTTCGGCGACGCGATGGCCGCCACCCTGCGCGACGACGCCACGCTGCACCGGCTCTGGTACGACCTGCGCAACCAGAGCCTCTTCGAGGACTCCTTCCGCGACGACGTCCGGGACATCGACCGGAGCCTCGAGCGCATGATCGCCCGGATCGTCGACCAGTACGCCGAACTCGCGGGCCGCCCCGCCGCGTTCCCGACGGCCACCGCGTACGCGATGTACGACGGGGTCTTCCAGCACGCCCTGCTCCGCCACCTGACCGGCGACCCCGACGCGGCCACCGACCTCGCCGCCAACGTCCGCCGCATCCTCCCCGCCATGCTGGCCGACAGCTGACAGCAACTGGCGTGCCGCCGGCCCCTTCCCCCGGCACACATCGCCAACTCCGACATGACTGTGGGGCGGGCGCCAGCCGAATCGGCTGCCGCCCGCCCCACCTCCGCCCTGGGTCCGCCCCGGATTGGCCCCGAGTCCGCCCCGCTAGTCGTTCGCCTGGTTGAAGCGGATGCTGTTGCCGAAGGGGTCGCGCAGGCCGCAGTCGGTGCCGTAAGGCTGCTCGGTGGGCTCGTCGGTGAACTCGACGCCCCTGGCCAGCAGCGTCTCGTACGTCTTGCGGCAGTCGTCCGTGCTGAAGATGAGGTGGCCGCCCAGCGCGCCCTTGCTCAGCAACTCGCGGACCTGCGCGGCCGTTTCCTCGGACATCGCGGGCGGACCCGGCCTCTCCAACAGAATCTGCCGGTCCGGCTGACCGGGTACGCCGACGGTCAGCCAGCGCATGAACCCGAGGTCGACGTCGGCGACGACCACCAGTTCGAGCTTGCCGACGTAGAAGTCGAGGGCCTGGTCCTGGTCGAGGACGAAGATCTGCGAATGCGTGATTCCTGTGAACATGTGTACGAACCTAGTTGCCGGGCCCGCCGGAAACTTCTCCAAAACTGCTCAA
This sequence comes from Streptomycetaceae bacterium NBC_01309, assembly GCA_045039925.1. Classification (GTDB taxonomy): domain Bacteria; phylum Actinomycetota; class Actinomycetes; order Streptomycetales; family Streptomycetaceae; genus Yinghuangia. The sequence continues at coordinate 10,064,469 of CP108400.1, read as the reverse complement.
CTCCGCGGCCGCGTCCAGGCCTTCGTGAAGCAGGTGGGAACGTACGCGGAACTCCGGCCCTGAACCGGCGTGGTGCTCGTGCGCAGGTGCGCCCGCACTTACTTCCTGATGGAGGCAAGCACGCGCAAGACGGTCTGCAAACCGGGTCCGAAGGCGACGGGATCGGTTTCGGCAAGTTGCCGGTAGATCTGCTCGGCTGCCTTGGCCTTCGCCAGCGCCTCGTCCGGCTGGTCCAGCCTGGCCAGGATCAGCGCGAGGTTGAGCAGGGAGTCGGCGAGGTGGTGGCGGTAGCCGGCGGGGACGGCCTGGCTCAGGCGTGACCTGATCTCCACCGCCTGTTCCGCGGCTGTGCGTGCTCGCCCTAGCTGGTCCAGGTCCCGCAGGATGAGGCTGAGATTGTTCAACGAGGCCGACAGGTCCGCCTCGTGCAGCGCGGGGTGGGCCGCGGTCAGGTCCTGACGGATTCGCAGCGACTCCTCGGCCGGTGCGAGCGCCTGAGCTACTTGTCCGGCCTCCCAGCGGCGCAGGCCGAGGTTGCTCAGTGCGCGCGCCAGTTCGGGCCGGAGAGCGGACGGATCCGCGACCGCCAGTCGGCGATAGGCCGCTACGCCTTCCTCCGTGACCGACACCGCTTCGCGCCGGTGGCCCAAAGGCGCGAGGACATTGCCGAGGTTGCTCAGCGAACCGGCAAGCAGGTGAAGGTACTCGCCGGGGTCGGCCTGGGCCAACGGCCGCCGGATGGCCACCGCTTCCCGGGACGGGGCGAGTGCGTCGTCGAAGCGGCCCAGCTCCCGCAGGAGGTTGCCGATGTTGTTGAGGGATGCCGCCAGATCCGGGACGGCCGAACGGTCGCCTCGGGCCAGGCGCCGCCGGATCGCCAGGGCCTCCTGGGCCGGGGGCAGCGCCTCCGGGGACCGGCCGACGTCCATGAGCCGGTTCCCGAGATCGCTCAGCGACGACGCGAAGTCCCAGTCGAGGTCGGGGTTTTCCCGGGCGAGCCGGCGGTACATCACCGCAGCCTCGCGCGCGGTGGCAAGCGCGTCCTCCGCGCGGCCGAGTTCGGCCTGGTACAAGCTGAGGTAGCTCAACGACACCGCGACGCTGATCGTGAACGTGTCCGGATCGGCCCGGGCGAGCGGGCGAAAGGCCGCCAGGGCCTCGCGCATCGCCGGCTCGGCGGCGTCCCACTCGGCGTTCCGGGCGTGGAGCAGACCGAGTTCGTGGGTGATCGTCGCCAGGTCCACCATCACGGCCGGGTTCCGGCGGGCGAGTTCGCGACACGCGTCGGCGGCGTGCCCGGCCGAGATCGCCGCCTCGGCGTAGCGTCCCGCGGCGACCAGCGCCTGCGTTCGGCTCCAGTGGGACCGTATGCGGTTGGTCAGCTCAGCATCCATACGGGAAACCTTCCACACTCCTGGTCAGCGCCCCGGATTCCGGCCCCCGGATTCCGGGCCACCGGACACATCTCGGAAGCTGGTCAACTCCGCGGCCGCGTCCAGGCCTTCGTGAAGCAGGTGGGCACGTACACGGAACTCCGGCTGCGGCTCGCACCCCCGCCCGCCTCCCTGCGGTACGCCCGCGGCGACCGGCCGACGATGTCGCGGAAGGTCCGGCTGAAGGTCCCGAGGCTCGCGAAGCCCACGGCGTGGCAAATCTCCGTGACGGGCCGGTCGGTCTCGCGGAGCAGGGACATCGCGCGCTCGACGCGGCGGCGTTGCAGGTAGCGGTGCGGTGTCTCGCCGAACGCGGCGCGGAAGGTCCGGGTGAAGTGCGCGGGAGAGACGTGCGCGATGCGGGCGAGCGCGGCGACGTCGAGCGGCTGCGCGTACGCGCGGTCCATGGCGTCCCGGGCGCGCAGCAGACGGCGGTTGCTCTCCTCGACGGCCCGGCTCACGGCGCCGCCGTCCGCGGCGGCCGCCAGTAGGAGGGGGATTCGGCCCCCAGCGCGTCCAACCGAGCGAGCGCCTTGCGCGCGTACCCCTGCCCGATGCGCGTGGCCGCCCGCAGCGCGGCCCGGTGCGCGTAGGAACGCGGAGGACTCGCATCCGCCATCCCGAACAGCACGTCAGCCGCCTCGGCCGCACAAGCCGCTCCGTACTGGCCCAGTTCCTGCGCGGCCATTCGCCGGGTCCGCCGTGGCGTGCCGGAAGCGTCGACGACCTCGCGCAGGATGTTCAGAGCCTCCCGGCGCCTTCGCGGTCCGAAGCCGGCGAGCGCCACCGCGGCGGCCAGTCTCCATCGTGCCGGGGCCGACGCGTCGCGCGCGACACGGCGGAGCAGCGCAATCGTGTCCGCCTCTGCTTCGTGTGCGCTGCCGAGATTGCGTGCCAGGGTGATGCCGACCAGGGCGGCGGTCTCGACGCGGTCGTCTCGGCGGCCGATTTCCCGTACGAGGTCCACGAACTCGGACTCATGTCCGGGGTCGTGCCGGACCAGCGCCCGAGCCGCGTGCACTCGCACCGCAACAGCCGTGGCCCGAGAGGTCGCGATCCGCCGAAGGATCGCGTGCCCCTCGTCGTGGTGCGCCGGTCCCAGTCCCAGGAGACCGGCTGCCGCTTCGACGTGGGTCTGCGGCTCCGAGTCCCGGTCTGCCAGGATGTCCCGGAAGGTGTCGACGGCGGTCCCGCGGTGCGAACGCCCCGCGCCGCACAGGTCCGTGGCGATCCGGATACGCTCGGCGGGGTCCGTCGCGGACGCCAAGAGCCCCCGGAGGGCTCGGGCGCCGAATGCGTGGTCGGTCTGATCGAGGCCGAGCATCTCGGACGCCGCGAGGATTCGGTCGGCACGCGGCAACTGCTCGTCGGCCGCATCCTGGCGTAGGAACCGGACCGCGGCAGCGTAATGCAGGCTGTGGCGGGCCAGTTCCCTCGCGGCTCTGTGACGCCTGGACCTCGGCAAGTCTCCGCGTTCGACCAGGCTGATGAGCAGGTCGATCGACGCGCTGCGACCCGTTGGTCCCAACATCCGCAACCTGAGGGCCAGTTCGATCAGGCCGCTGCCGGGCGTCGCGCGGTCCTCCAGCGAATCCCGCAGTACTTGCAGGGTCGGCGCTCTGTACCTCGGGCCCAGGCCGTCGAGGGACGTGACCGCGACCAGCCATCGCAACCGCAGGTCCACATCGTCCGCTTCGATGAGGGCAGCCGCCAGTGCCGCGGACTCGTCGCGGAACGCCGGTCCCAATCCGCCGAGTTCGGAGATGCACCACCGCCGCTCGACAAGTGTCACCTCCGGAGCGCGCATCGCCGAGCGTATGAACTCCGCGCACCATTCGACCGACCCGGGATCGACATCTGCCAGGAGCCTGGCCGCATTGGCCGCATCGTCTGGACGTGTGTCGCCCGACGCGAGAACGACCCCGAGCTTCGCGGTGATGACTGAGGTGTGCTCCGACGAGATGGAACGCAACGCTTCGGCGGTCGAGCACAAGTCGTCGACCGCGATGTTCGGGCGCTGAAGCATCGCGAGCAACCGCGTCGGGCCCTCGTCGGCGCGGGGCGAATCCAGGAAGGTGAGTTCATTGGCGGCGTCCCGCCTCACCGAGGAGTAGACGTTCGGATCCTCGGTGAGCAGTGTCAAGGCCTCCGCTGCCTCCGTGGCGTAACCCGGGGCCAGCCGCCCCAACACGCACGCCGCTTTGACGCGCACGTAGCCACTCGCGTCTCGGACATGCACAACGCCGCGCAGCGCAACAGCCGCTTCGGCAACGTACGGGTGTCCCATGGAGGCCAGTTCCTCGGCGACGATCCATACCTCTGCCGGGTCGGTGTCGGGATCCTCGAGGACTCCGCGCAAGATGTCGGCCGCCTCGTCGGAGTTCTGTGCTCCCAGGTCGGCCAGGGCACCGGCTACGGAGCGACGGTCGGTCCGGGTGGCTCTGGGGTCGGTGAGCAATGTCCGGAGCGACGCGGTGGCCTCGTCGGCGTACGACGGGCTGAGCGCTCCCAAGGCCGCGGCGAATTCGACGCGACTGCCGACGGACGCCTGGTCCGAGTTCGCCTCCGTACGCAGCAGTTCCAAGGCCGTTCGCCGGTGGTCACCGCCCAGCCGCGCCAAAGCCGCAGCCGCCGCCGCGCGTTCGAAGTCACGACCCTCGACATCGTCCGCCAATCCGGCGAACAACGCCGCGGCCTCGCCCGCCAACTGCGGTTCCAGGTCCAGCATGCTGCGGGCGGCGTCCTCACGGTCGTAAGCCTCCAGGCCGATGTCCCGCGCCATCGCCCGCAGGGCTTCGATGGCCTTGCGTGCGTTGCCCAGCGCGGCAAGTGCTTCGGCGGCCGAGCGGCGGGTCACGGCTGAGCTGTTCGGATGGTCGACGACGTCGCGTAGGAGCTCCCGGGCATCGCCCACGTGGTCGGGTCCGCACTTGGAGAGGCTGAGGGCGAGTTGCAGTCGATCCGCCGGGTCGTCGTTGCGCGCGGCTTCGCGCAGGGCCGCCGCCGCGACGGTCGCGTGCCCCGCGCCGATTTCGGCAAGCGACTCCGCCGCCCAACACACGACGGACGTCGCCGTGGACGCGGAGGCAGCCAGTTCGGCCAGCACCGAACTCGCCTCGACCACATGGCCCGGGCCCAGCGCCGCCAACGCCGCCGCGGCCTGCCGACGCAGGAGCGCGGTCGCCTCCGGCGCCCTGATCACGCGCTTGAGGGCATCGGCCGCTTCATCCGCCGACTCGGGCGCGACGACGCCGAGCGCGGTCGCGGCAGCCTCCCGTTCGTCCATGGTGGACCGCCCGGCGGCGATGATCTGCCGGAGGACGGTGGCGGCCTCGTCGGCATACCCCGGCGCCAACTCCACCAACACGCGCGCTGCGTGGGCCCGATGGGTTCCCGAACTTTCGGTGCTGGTCAGAAGCTTCCGAAGGACCGATATCGCCATCTCGGGCAAGTCGGGGCCGATGGCGCCGGCAACCTGGATCTGCATCTCGCGCGTGCGGTAGCCGTCGCGGAGGTAGGTCGCGACGGCTGTGCGCATCTCCGGGTGCTGGACCAGACCGGCGATGTCGGTGGTGATCCGCAGGCGCTCCCGTTCGTCCAGATCGGCGCGGAGCCGGTGGAGCACATGGTCCACGAAACGCGATGCGTGGCTCTCGTCCGCCTCGATCCCGTTCGCCAGGAAGGTCCCGGCCAGGGCCTGGTGCTGCGCGCCGCCTCTGTTGAGCCAGGTCAGAATCGCGTCGCCGCTCGCGTGCATGTTGGAGTGGTGGACGACTACCGCCCATGCCTGCATGTTCGCAGCCTGCGCCGCGTCGAGCAGCGTGCTCCAGGCGGTGTCCTCCGGGTCGAACCCAACCGGCAGGCCCCGGGCGCGGACATCGGCGGCGATGTGTTCGGCGAACGTGTAGTGCACGAAGCGGAGTCGGTCGCCTTGCAGGACGAACAGCCCCGACGCGCCGAGGAACGTGGCGACGAGTGTCGGCCACTGCGGCAGTTGCAGGCGCGTCGGGCGGCAGCCCCGGCCGTCGAGCCAGGTCAGGGCAGTTCGCAGGAGGTCGCGCGGTTCGGCGTCGACGACCCGGACCTTGACGACGGACTCGGCCAGGTGCTCGACCAGTTCGCGGAGGTGCGAGAACAGGTACGACACGCTCTGCACGTGCACGTCGTGCGCGTACCGCAGTTCGTCGAGGATCCGCTCCTTCTGCTGATGGTGTGTCGCGGTCTGGTCGCGGCCGAGGTACGCGAAATACTGCTCGTACAGTCGGAATCGGCTGGTCGGTAGCGTCCCCGACTCCCCCTCGCGGAAGACGATCGCCGCGATGGTGGCCAGCAGCGGGACGCGGCTCAGCTCCCGCACGCCCGCGCGTCCGATCTGGTGCAGGAACAACTGCGCGCGGCGTCTGCCGTTCGGGGTGTCGCCGAACCACCGGCCCGCGAACTCCTCCAGTTGCTCGCGGCTGAACGGCTCCAACGTGTAGGTGCCGAGGGCGAGTTGATTCAGGAACTCCAGCTCGTCCTGCGGCAGCGGGCGGCTGGTGATCAACAGGCGGTACGGCACGTCCTGGTCCTGGAGCCGGCTCCCCAGCATCGCGATGAAGGCCCGCCGCTGCTCCGGGTTGGTGATCTCGTCGAGGCCGTCCACGATGAGCAGTCGTGCGTGCTCGGCGGGCAGGCACGCCAGCAGGTCCGGTGGCAGGGCGCCGTCGAGGAACGGGCCGAGTTCGTCGGTGAGGGCGCGTTCGACACGGGCGTTCCAGGGGCCGTCCAGGTCGGCGAGTTTGGCGGCCGTGACGCGCAGCGGGACCACGCTGTCGGCGTCGCCGGGGCGGAACTCGGCGGCCAGGGTCGCCGCGAGTTGGAGGGTGAGCGTCGACTTGCCCTGCCCGGGGCCGCCCAGGATGAGCAAGTGCCGGTGCAGGGCGAGTGCTTCGTCCACGGGTCGCAGCGGAGCGACCGTCACCGGGCGTCCGGACGGGGGCCTGGGAGTCGATTCGGCGTGCCGTTCCGCCGGGTGCGCGTCTCCGGGACGGCCGGACGTCTCGCGTGGGTCACGTGGGTCACGGGCCGCGAACCCGGGCTCGCGTCGGTGGTCCCCCTCCGTTTCGGCGGCCGCGGCACGGTCGCGGTCCGAGACGTACGCGCGTGTCTGCTGCCGTACGTACACCGTCGCGAGCGCGTTGGCCGGGGCCCCGTACAGGCGGTACGGGAACTTGCTCGCCGCGCGCTGCTGCGCGGCCAGCAGGTCGCGCAGCGGCCCGCGCAGGGCGCCGTTCTCGTCGGCGTCCGGCGCCGCGGAGCGGTTGCGGGCCAGGACGATCCGCGATCCGTGCCCGTCGTTGCGCTGCTGCGGGCGCGGGCGTCCCTTGGCGGCGAGCCGGGCGGACAGGTGGTCGTGGATGCGGCCGAAGTCGAGGTACGGGTCCGCCCCGCTGATGCCGTTGCCCAGGATGTCGAGGAGTTCCCCGGTGAAGGCGGTGTGCTTCTCGCCGGGCGGCGCCAGCGCGGCTTCCGTGGCCGAGGCGGCGGCCAGCAGGTACGTGCCCTCCACCTGGGAGATGTCGGCGAGTTCGACGGGTGGGCCCATCGCGCCGACGATCGCCCGTCCGGCGAAGCAGCAGTCGAGGACGACGGCCTTGGCGCGGATGTGCCGGGCGTCGCGCAGGACGGCGCGTACCGCCTCGTAGCCGAGGCGGCGGAACCGCTGGTCGTGCCGCGAACCCCGGAGCGCGAGGTCGAGGCCGTCGTCGACCGGGGACAGCAGGCCGTGCCCGGCGAAGTAGACCAGCAGCAAGTCGCTTGCGGCGGAGGCGGCGTCGGAGACCGCCTCCAGCACGTCGTCGGCGCTGCCGGGTTGCTCGACGACGGTGCAGTGCGCGTCGGGCAGCCCCCAGACGAGCGGGTCGGCGAGTGCGGTACGCAGTGCGCGCAGGTTGTCGGCGACCGCCGGGAGGTCGGTGAGATGGTCGTAGGTGTGGGTGCCGATGAGCACGGCACGCGACGCGCGCGGGTCGTGCAGGCCGGGCGCCATCAGGCCGCGCCTTCGGCTGCCCCGTCCGCAGGTTGCGCCGCCGTCGGAGCGGGAGGCACCGACGGAGGCGCCGGCGGGGGAACCGGCGCTGGAACCGGCGCAGGCGCGGTCGCCGTGAGCGCGTCGACGATCGCCCGGATCGTCTCCGGCGATCCGTCCTGGACGGTCACCGTCGTCGCCCCGACCGTCAAGGTCGCCGAACCCGCGCGCGGGCGGCTGCTCCGCCACATGGCGAGCGTCGCGGCGAGGCTCGCGGCCGAGAAGCCGCTCGCCAGCACGATGTCGATCACGTCCAGGGCCGGGCCCATCGTCGACTCGTCCAGGGGTTCCTGCGAGGTGAGTTCGACGCGCGCGTCATAACGGAGTTGGTCGGCGTCGCGCAGCCACCGGTACAGGTGACGGACGTCGTCTCCCGCGTCCACGCCGTCCATGGTGATCGTCACGTGCATCGACCGTGTCCCCCTTGCCCCGGCCGTCGCCCGGCCGCCCGCGGTCCCGTGGCGGCTGCCCGAACCCCCACCGCCTGCATTGCTGTTGTAGCGCATCAGCCTAGAACCTGCCGCACCACCAAATCGGCCGGTTGGTCGCGAGACGCCGACGGCCTGCACACCGCACGACGGCCCACCCGCCCGGGTGTCGGAGTGGGCTCGTACGCTCCCGGCCATGTCGACGATCGTGCTGTGGGACGAGACCACCGCCGGGGCGCGCACCGGTGCGGGTGAACTCGCCGTCGAGGAGGACCGCCTGCCGCTGCGCGAGGTCATCCGGCGCCGTGTGTTCGAAGAGGTCGCGCGGTTCGAGCGCGAAAGCCTGGGCGCCAGCCCGAAGTCCGGACCCCGGCACACCTCTGACCCCGAGGAGCAGTACGCCGCCGCCGTCAAGGCCTTCGCCCGCAACGGGTTCGTGGTGTTGGTCGGCGACCGGCAGATCGAGGACCTCGACGAACTGCTCGACCTGCGCACCGACACGGAGATCGTGTTCCTCAAGCTCGTCGCCCTGGTCGGTGGCTGATGCAGATGGGTCCGGCCAAGACGGCCGAGGTGCGGGCGTACATCGCCTCCGGCGACATCGACGGCTTGGCCGGCTGCCTCGCGGACATCGCAAAGGGGTACGGCGGCGACTGGAAGTACGGCCCCGTCGACGTGGTCGGGGCCGTCCGCGAGGAACTCGCCGACGCCGACCGTCCCCGCCTCGTCGACGCAGTCGTGGCCGAGTCGGCCCGCGCCACGGAGGACACGGCGCGCACCCGGTGTTCCGACCTCGCGCTGTTCCTGGCCCGGCTGTTCAAGGTGGACGCTCCCGTGCCCCTGCTCGGCGACGTGCTGGCCCGGGCCTCGCAGGTGTGGACGTTCCAGTACAACGATCAACTCCTCCAGGTGGTCGAGGCGCAACTCGACCGAGGCCTCCCGGTCTCCGGCCACGTCCTCGCCGTGCTCCGGCGGACCGACAACGAGGCGTACCGCAGGAGCCCTCAACTCACGGCGCTGCTCGCCCGCGTCGAAGGGCCTGTGCTCAGCCCGGGTGAGGCGTGGGCCGATCTGGCAATCGCGGACGCGACGGCGCGAGACGCGGCAGCGGGAGACGCGGCGGGTGACGCGGCGGGAGACCGGGCCTGGGAGCGGCTGCTCGCGTACGCCGCGACCGCGCAGGCGTCCAAACCCTCGCAGAAGTGGGAGCGGGCCGGCCGGGCCGTCCTGGACGAGGTCGGCGCGGACCGGGCCGCGGCGGCCATCGTGACGTGGCTGGCCCAGGTGGGCCGCCCGCGCCCCCTCGTCCTCAAGGCCCGTTGGGACCACGACAACGCCAACGACCAGTACGACCCGCACAATGCGGTGGCCCTCCGCGGCCTTGTGTGGCTGCTGGCCCTCGCACCGGAATCCCCCCACACCGCACGGGCGTTGGGCAATCTCACCGAGACCGCGCTGCGCAAAGTCTCGGGGATCGGGCCGGTCAGTCCGAAGGTCGCCAACGCGGCGGTGTACGCGCTGTCCCGGCTCGGCAGCGAGGCGTCCGTGGCCCAACTGGCCCGGCTTTCCTCGAAACTGACGTACCGCGGCACCCTGAAGGAGGTCGGCGCGGCGCTCGACGCACGTTCCACGGCGCTGGGCATGACGCGTGCCGAGGTCGAGGAACTGGCCGTCCCCAACTACGGGTTGACGGAGGTCGGCCGACACGTCGAGCAGTTCGGCGCGGCGTCCGCCGAACTGGCCGTGTCCGGCGGCACAGTGACGCTCACGTGGCGCAACGCCGCGGGCCGGACCGTCAAGTCCCCGCCGGCCGACGTCCGTCGCGACCACGCCGAGCGGGTGGCCGAACTGAAGGCGTCCGCCAAGGACATCGCCAAGATGCTCACCGCCCAGTCCGAGCGCCTGGACCGCCAGTTCCTCGCCCGGCGCGCATGGCGCTTCGACCAGTGGCGCGAACGCTTCCTGGACCACCCCCTGGTCGGCACCCTCGCCCGACGCCTCCTGTGGACGATCGACGGACGGATACACGGGTTCGCGGACGGTGCGCTGCGTACGCTCGACGACACCGCGGCAACTCCGCACGCCGAGGCGCCGGTGGCACTCTGGCACCCCGTCGACAGCGCTCCCGAGGAGGTCGCCGCTGCCCGGGACTGGCTCGAACGGCATCTGGTCACCCAGCCGTTCCGCCAGGCGCACCGCGAGCTCTACCCGCTGACCGCGGCCGAGGAGACCACCGGCACCTACTCGAACCGGTACGCGGGCCACCTGCTGCGCCAGCACCAGTTCCACGCCCTGGCGGCGGTCCGCGGCTGGGCGAACAAGCTGCGGCTGGCCGTCGACGACGAGTATCCGCCGGCCACGCGGCTGCTCCCCGAGTGGGGGCTGCGCGCCGAGTTCTGGGTCGCGGGCCACGGTCAGGACACCACGCCCTCGGGCAGTTTTCTGCACTTGGGAACCGACCAGGTGCGGTTCTACGCGATCGACGCACCCGTCAATCTCGCCCATGCCGACCACGGCGGATATCAGCCGCGCCGCGGCGGAACGGCCGCCGCGGGCGGCCCGCTTCCGCTGGACACCGTCCCGCCCCTGGTGTTCAGCGAGGTGATGCGTGACGCCGATCTGTTCATCGGGGTGTCGAGCGTCGGGAACGACCCGGAGTGGGCGGACGGCGGGCCCGGCGGTCACCACCGGGACTACTGGGCGTCGTACAGCGTCGGCGAACTCACCGCCACGGCTGTCACCCGGCGCGAGTTGCTGGCACGGCTGCTGCCCCGCCTGGCGATCGGCCCCCGCTGCGAACTGGACGGCAGGTTCCTGCGCGTCACCGGCACCTTGCGGACGTACGCCATCCACCTCGGGTCGGGGAACGTCCTGATGAGCCCGAACGACCGGTACCTGTGCATCGTCCCGAAGGCGGGCGGGGAGGCCCTCCCCGCCGGGGCGTACCTCCCGTACGAGGGCGACCGGACCCTGTCGGTCATTCTGAGCAAGGCCATGCTGCTGGCACGGGACGACCTCATCACCGACCCGGCCATCACCCGGCAGTTCGCGTGACGCGCGGCCCGGGCGGGCGGCGCCTCCGGCGTGCGGCGGCCCGGCACGCCGCGGCTGCCGTACGCCCGCAGCCGCCGTACGCCCGCGGGCCCGGGCCCCGCTAGGCTGATCTTGTGCTCCCCCTGGTCCATGCCATCCGGTACGTCACCCCGCTGCGCGAGGGCGGCTCGCTCCCGGGCATCGTCGAAGCCGACGATCTCGGTACGTATGTCGTCAAGTTCCGCGGCGCCGGCCAGGGGCCCAAGGTCCTGGTCGCCGAGGTCGTCGTCGGCGAACTCGCGCGCCGGCTCGGGCTGGCGATGCCCGACCTGGTCCGCGTCGAACTCGATCCGGTGATCGGCCGCGGCGAGCCCGACGAGGAGGTGCAGGACCTGCTGCACGCCTCGGGCGGGCTCAACCTCGGCATGGACTTCCTGCCGGGAGCGGTCGGCTTCGACCCGGTGGCGTGGCAGCCGGACGGCCCCACCGCCGCGCGCGTGCTGTGGCTCGACGCCTTCACCAGCAACGTCGACCGGACGTGGCGCAATCCGAACCTGCTGGTGTGGCACGACCGGCTCTGGCTCATCGACCACGGAGCCGCGCTGTGGTTCCACCACGCGTGGTCCGCCGCGAAGGCCGCCGCGACGCGGCCGTACGACGCGTCCGACCACGTGCTCGCGCCCACCGCGGCCGGGCACCTCGGCGACGCCGACAAGGCGCTGTCGCCGCTGGTCACGCGGGACCTGCTGACCGAGGTGACGGGCCTGGTGCCGGACGAATGGCTGGTGCCGAACGACGCCGAGGTCAAACTCGGGCTCGACTCGGCCGAGGCGCTGCGTGCCGCGTACGTCGACCACCTGCTCGACCGCCTCGCGCACCGCGACGCCTGGCTCCCGGCGGTGGACGCGTCATGAGCGCCTCCCGTACTTCCCGTGCTCCCCAGGCCCCGGGGGCCCCGCAGGCCCCCCGCGGCCCCGCGCCGCGCGACCTGCCGGACTCGGTGCCGTCCACGGCTCCGCGCGGCACCCCGCTGACCGCCGAAGTGGCGCCGCGGCCGCGCGAGTTCTTCGAGTACGCGCTGATCCGCGTGATTCCGCGCGTGGACCGCGGCGAATGCATCAACGCGGGCGTCGTCCTGTACAGCCAGGCGTTCGACTTCCTGGGCGCGCGCACGCACCTGGACGTGCCGCGGCTGTGCGCGCTCGATCCCGCGGCGGACTCGGTGCAGACGCGCGCCGCGCTGGCGGCGTGGGAACTGGTGTGCGCGGGGGCGCCGGCCGCGGGGCCCGCGGGTGCGGAGCCGCCGGGGCGGCGGTTCCGCTGGCTGACGGCGCCGCGCAGCGCGGTGGTGCAGCCGGGGCCGGTGCACGGCGGGCTGACCGCGAACCCGGCGGCGGAACTCGACCGGTTGTTCGACCTGCTCGTGCTCTGACGCGTGCGCTCACGCGAACGGGCACGTACAACTAGGGCCCGCGCTTACGCACGCGCGCACAGATCCGCGGCTCGCGGACCGCCGCGTACGTCGGGATCAGCGGTCAGGGCTGGCGGTCGGTGACGACGAGGATGACGGTCGCGATGGCCATGACGGACCAGCCGAACCACATCCACGCGGGCGGGCTGTAGATGGCGGAGTAGAGCGACGCGAGGGCGAGATAGACCCCGGTGCATATGACCAGGCCGCGGCTCGTCGAACTCGGGGTGACACCGGACATGGGCCCTCCCCTGGGGGCTACGGCGTCGGCGGGACCCGGGACCAGGCCCCTGACTTGCAGGTTAGCGCGCCGGGCGGGGAATCCGGGAGATCTCGGGCAGCGCGTCGGCCGCGAGTCGCCCGCAAATCAGGGCGCCGCTCGGAACGCCGCTCAGCACGGCCCTCGGCACGTCACTCAGCAGGGCGCCGAGAACGGCACTCAGAACGCCGCTCAGATGCCGACCATCAGCTGCGCCTGCACGTGCGCGCGCACGATCGCGGCCATGTCGGTCCCCTCGCTGTCGATCAGCCACTGCACCTGGAGCCCGTCCATCAGCGCGATGAGCTGCCGCGCGGCTTCCTCGGGGTCGATGCCGGGCCGCAGCAGACCGGCCTCGCGGGCGTGCGCGTAGTCGTACGTCAGCCCGGCGACCGTGGTCCGGTAGCGCTCGGCGAAGTACGCGTGCGCGGGGTGTTCCGCGGAGGTCGCCTCGGCCGACAGCGCGGTGAACATCTCGACGATCGCGCGGCGGCGGGTGTTCAGTTCGACCACCTCGACCGTGCGGCGCAGGCGGTCCACGCCCACCTCGCCCGCGGCCGTGAGGCGCCGGGCGTCGTCCTCGTCCCGCTGCGCCAGCACGGCCAGCAGCAGGGCCTCCTTGGTCGGGAAGTGGTGGATCAGCCCCGGGTGCGATATCCCGCAGCGGGCGGCGATCTCCCGGAGCGAGGCCCCGCGGTAGCCGACCTCGCCGAACAGCGCCACGGCCTGGTCGATGATCTCGCGGCGTTTCGCGCGGCCCTTGGCGTAGCTGCGCCGCACCTGGGCGGTCACGTCCGGTCCTCCCCGCCTCGGCCTCGCGGGCGCTCGGCCTCGCGGTTGACTGCGCGACAGAATGCCACACACCCCAATACTTACCAGGCGATCAGTTTTTCGGCCACGAATACTTACCACCCGGTCGGGATTGTGCTTATAGTGACGCCACGGCCGGCGTGGGCCGCTCCGGCGGCGGGCCGTTCCACCCACCCGCACCCTCGGAGACGACGCAATGACCAGCGACGCCACACGGCTCGACATCCCCGCACTGCTCGCCGACCTCACGCTCGAGGAGAAGGCCGCGCTCCTCGACGGCTCCGACTTCTGGCGCACCCAGCCAATCGAGCGCCTCGGCATCCCGGCGATCATGCTGTCCGACGGCCCGCACGGCCTGCGCAAGCAGGACGAGAGCGGCGACCACCTCGGCCTGCTCGCCAGCGTTCCGGCCACCTGCTTCCCGCCGGCCGCCGGCCTCGCGTCGAGCTGGGACACCGCGCTCGTCGCCCGCGTCGGCGAGGCGATCGGCCGCGAGTGCCGCACCGAGGAGGTCGCGGTCGTCCTCGGCCCGGGCGTCAACATGAAGCGCTCGCCGCTGTGCGGACGCAACTTCGAGTACTACTCCGAGGACCCCGCGCTCGCCGGCGAGCTGGGCGCCGCGTTCACCCAGGGCGTGCAGAGCCAGGGTGTCGGCGTCTCGGTCAAGCACTACGCCGCCAACAACCAGGAGACCGACCGCATGACGGTCTCCGCCGAGGTCGACGAGCGCACGCTGCGCGAGATCTACCTCCCGGCCTTCGAGACCGTCGTCGCCAAGGCCGACCCGTGGACCGTGATGTCGTCGTACAACCGGGTCAACGGCACGTACGTCGCCGAGAGCCGCGAGCTGCTCACCGAAATCCTGCGCGACGACTGGGGCTTCCGCGGCCTCGTCGTCTCCGACTGGGGCGGTGTCAGCCGCCGGGCCGAGACCGTCGCGGCGGGCCTCGACCTGGAGATGCCGTCCTCCGGCGGCATCGGCACGCGCATCATCCTCGACGCCGTCGCGTCCGGACAGCTCACCCAGGCCGACGTCGACCTGGCCGTCACGCGCGTCCTCACGCTCATCGACCGCGCGCTGCCCGCCCTCGCGGACCCCGCGGGCTACGACGCCGACGCGCACCACACCCTCGCCCGCGAGGCCGCCGCCGCGAGCGCGGTCCTGCTCAAGAACGACGGCGGCATGCTCCCGCTCGACCCCGCCGCCGGCGGAACCGTCGCCGTGATCGGCGAGTTCGCGCGTACGCCGCGCTTCCAGGGCGCCGGCTCGTCGCAGGTCAACCCGACCCGCGTCGACTCCGCCCTCGACGCGCTGCGCGCGGCCCTCGAAGGACGCCGCGAGGTGGCCTTCGCCGCCGGCTATGTCATCGAGTCCGAGGACGCCGACCCCGAGCTCGTCGCCGAGGCGGTCGCCACCGCCGCGGGTGCGGAGGTCGCGGTCCTTTTCCTCGGCCAGCCGCCGTCCTACGAGTCCGAGGGCTACGACCGCGCCCACATGGACCTCCCGGCCCAGCAGATCGCCCTGCTGCACGCCGTCGCCGACGCGAACGCGAACCTCGTCGTCGTGCTCTCCAACGGTTCCGTGGTCACCCTCGCCCCGTGGCAGGACCGCGCCAAGGCGGTCCTGGAGACCTGGCTGCTCGGCCAGGCCGGCGGCAGCGCCGTCGCGGACCTGCTGCTCGGCGCGGTCGCGCCGTCCGGCAAGCTCGCCGAGACCATCCCGGTGCGCTTCGAGGACAACCCGACCGTCGGCAACTTCCCCGGCGACTTCGGCCGCGTGCAGTACGGCGAGGGCCTGCTCATCGGCTACCGCTGGTACGACGCGCACCGCCTGCCGGTGGCCTACCCGTTCGGCCACGGCCTGTCGTACACGACGTTCGGGTACGAGGGCATCGAGATCTCGGTCCGCGCGGACGGCGCCGAGCCGCAGGTCGACGTCACCGTCACGGTGACCAACACCGGCGACCGCGCGGGCACCGAGACCGTGCAGCTGTACGTCACCGACCCCGAGGCGTCCGTCTACCGCCCCGAGCAGGAGCTGCGCGCCTTCGCCCGGGTCACCCTGGAGCCGGGCGAGAGCGCCCCGGTCACCCTGGCCCTCGGCCGCCGCGCCTTCGCCTTCTGGCACGAGTCGGTGGGCCGCTGGATCGTCGAGGGCGGCGTCTTCGGACTGCGCATCGGGACGTCCTCGCGCGACATCCGCGTCGAGGGCAGCGTCGAACTCACGGGCGACGCCTTCGCGGTGCCGCTCCAGGCCGACTCCACCGCCGAGCAGTGGTTCGCCCACCCGGCCGCGGGCCCGTGGCTCCGCGAGGCCGTCGGCACCGAGGGCTTCGCGGCGATGCTCTTCGACCCGGACAGCGGCCAGATGATCCGCGCAATCCCCCTGTCACGCCTGGCCCGCTTCCCCGGATTCCCGGTGACCGACCAGCAAATCGACGAGGCCGTACAAAAGTTCGCCGCCAACGCCGCCTGACCCGGAAACGGGGACGGGGTAACGAGGGCCGGGGGCACAATCTGGGGAGACCCAGCGGGCGTGGGGCACGCACGATCGTGCGTGCCCCACGCCCGCCTGCGGACCACGCGGCGAACCTTCGGTCGCCTACATCGACGAGGACCGCGTACCCCGTACCGTTGCTGCGACCTTTGGCGCGTTCCTCGAACTCCTGCGACCTGCCCGGGAGATCGCCTGAGTACGACAACGGCGTGAACACACTCGGTCTTTCGTGACGGTCACTTTGCGAGCCGGTGGAGGCCGCCGGCGTGGCGTCTCGGCGTCGGGGCCGCGTGGCATGATGCGCCGACATCTTCGCCTCAGGAACAGGAACCGGCGTTGCGGACCACCGAGATCGTGCGGCACATCGGCATCGCTACGGTGCGGGCGCGTGCCTCGGCGGAACTGAGCGCACAGACCGCCGACATCCTCGGTCTTTTCGACGAGCACGCGGGTGAATTGCGTGACGGCTTTGCCGTGCAGGCCGGCTGGGCGCCTTTCGTGCTCGTGGCGTGCGGTGGCGGCACGTACGACGTCGCCGCGCCGGACTTCGCCGCCCGCGCCCCCGAGGATCCCGGATGGACCACGGACCTCACCCTGGCCCTGTGGGTCCTCAACGGACAGATCGTGCTCGCCGGCAAGCTGCCCGGCCACACCGCACCGCGCTCGCTGCACTTCGCGGACACGGTGTTGTGCTACCGCGGCATCGCGGACGCCGAGCGGATCGTGATGAGCCGCACGTCCCGCCGCGACGACCTCGACGACTCCGGCTGGTACCTCGACACCTTCCCGCAGCCCCGGGGCGAACGGGGCCCGGCGGACTTCATCCGCATGACCGCGTTCCGCACCCTCCGCGTCAACAAGCACCTGGCGCGCGCTCTGCTGCTGCCCGTGGGCTACGGGGCCATCGTCAGCCGCACCCGAATCGACGCCGTGATCGACCTGAGCACCAACAGCGTCGCCCTCCCCGTTCCTCTGTGACCGCCACGACCCGCAAGAATCCGCGACGAAGCGAACGGCGCCTGCGAGGGAGTGGGATGGACATTGTGTACGCCGCGCAGACGGGCTCCCTCGACGAGTTCCTCGATGCGTACGACTCTTCGCAGGCAAACGCCGAGGTGCGCGGTCGCAGCATCCTGATGGGCGCGCTGACGAACGTGGATCCGAGTGCGCGCCGGGCGATCGCGACCCGCCTGCTGGCCGACGGCGCCGACGCGACGACGACCAGTGGCGACGTGAACGCACTGCATGCACTGCTCGGCAGCGCTCGGCTCGATCCCGAGCTCGAGGCGCCGCTGCTCCGGCGATTGCTCGACGGCGGCGCCGACGTCAACGCCGTGGCGGACACCTACGGCACGCCGTTGCAGCTGCTCATGAGTCAGTTCGCGTACACGGACGAGGTGCTAGCGCCGTTGTACGACGTGCTGTTCGCGCGAGGCGATCTCGACCTGCTGATGATCGGCGCCTTTCGGAAGTCGGCGTACGCCATGGCGGTGAAGAGCAACCGTCGGCAGGCGCTCAGGTTGCGCATGGAGCAGTACTTGGACGTTCACGGCATCCATCGTGCTTGACCGGGGCACTGGTCAGCCGTACCTCACAGCTCGATGGGCCGGTAGGCCAGAACCGCATCGACAAGTTCTTCGGGTGTCGCGTCGCGCAGTTCGGCCGGTGGGTGGAACAGCAGATCCGCCAGATGCGGGTTCACCACGTTGACCTGGAGGAGCCGCAGGTAGTACTCCCAGTCGGGTGCGCAGTCCATGACGCGCCGGACGAGTTCGGCGAGTTCGTCACGCGTGATGTCGGGCACCCTGGGCCGCGCCGGGCGCGCGGCCGCGAGCGCGAAGTCCTCGACGTTGCACGCGCCCCAGTACTCGAAAAAGTCGTGGACCGTGTACGCGTGCCCGGTGTCGCTGTTGAACGCCGCGACTGCGGCTTCCGCAGCCTCGTCGCCGTCGCCTTGCCCGATCAGGCCTTCGATGCGGTCGATCTCGGCGCACAACCAGGCAAGGCGCTCTTCAGGAACGCGCGGGGGCTGGAGCTCGGGGCGAAGCTTCATCCCGCGAGTATCCCTTCGCGGGTGTGGTGCCCACCCGTCCGGTCCCGAGCTACGTCGCATCGCCGGGTTCGACACCGCCGCGATTTCCGGCACGGAGAGCGTCCTCAGCTCTCGGCGGCTCCGTCGGCGGCCACCGCGGCCACCGGGACCGCCGCGACCGCCGAACCGGCGGCGGCGAAGGCCGGGTTGCGGTAGTGGACGAACCCGTGGCCGGGGCAACCGACGCGCGGACGGGCGAACGTACGCAGGCGCGCAATCGCCGCGCGCGACTCCTCGTCGACCGTCGTGTAGACGTTCATCCGCGTCTCCGGCACCTCCAGCGCCATCGACGTCACGCTCACCCGGATCTCGCCGACCTCCGGATGCCGCAGCCGCTTCACGTAGGCGTCGCCCACCAGCACGTCTTGCCGCGCCCACAAGGCGGCGAACTCCGAGCTCGCGGCGCACAGCCGCTGCACGAAGGCGATCCAGGCGGGCTCGCCGATGTGCCGTCCGTACGCCGGCCGCAGCGACGCCACCATGCGCGGCATCTCCAAGGCCGGGTCGGAGAAGGGGCAGCAGCACTCCGGCTTGGTGAAGATGTTCCACATCACGTTCCGCTCCGCCGGCGCGGCACTCGACACGCCGGGGAAGAGCATCGCGTACGTCGCGTTCCACGCCAGCACGTCCCACCGCGCGTTGTACACCGCCGCGGGCAGCGGGTCGAGGTGGTCGAGGATCGCCTGGACCTCGGGCCGCACGTGGTCGGTGCTCTCCGGCCGCGACACCGACGGGATCCCGGCCAGTTGGTAGAGGTGTTCGCGCTCGGCGACGTCCAGCCGGAGGGTCCGCGCGACCGCGTCGAGCACCTGCGCGCTGGCCTTGATCGGCCGCCCCTGCTCCAGCCACGTGTACCAGGTGACGCCCACCCCGGCGAGTTGCGCGACCTCCTCGCGGCGCAGGCCCGGTGTACGCCTGCGGGTGCCCTCGGGGAGGCCGACGGCACCAGGCGTGATGCGGGCGCGGCGACTGCGCAGGAACGCGGACAGCTCACCGCGCCGGACCGTCTGCGGTGCCCTCGCGACCGCGCCCGTACTGTTCATGCGGACCATCCTCGCCGGATGGGCGAGGCTGTTCCAGGTGTTCCTGGTACCCGGATAACCGGGAGCCTGTTACGGGTACCGGGCCGCCGAGGTCAGGACGTCGCCTTCAGCGCTGAGGCCAGCGACGACCAGGACGCGGCACCCACGACGAGCATGCCGCGCGCCGCGTCCTTGCTGTCGCGTACTGCCATCGCACGTACGCCGACCCGCGCTCCCTCTACACAGTTGCCGCCCTGGTTGTTGCTGTAGCTGGATTTGAACCAGTCACCGGCGGCAGGCGTGTTGGTCATGGATCAAAGCTCCTTGATTGCGGTGTGGATCATGCTCAGGGATTCTCGAGGGCTCGGCGCAACAGCCTCAAGGTTGTTGAAGGCTTCCTCGTACTTGTCGACATCGTGCAGCTGCCGGGTCACCCATGCGTCGGCCAGGTTCTCGACGTAGACGATGGGCCGCAGATCGTCGTCCTTGCTGAAATGAATGATCGCGAAGGGGCCGTTCATACCCGGGTGTACGCCGAGATCGAACGGAACCACCTGCACACGCACATTTGGCAACGCGCTGACCTCGGCAATGTGCGCGAGCTGTTGGCGCGTGACGGCAGGCCCGCCGACCTTTCGCCGCAACACGGCCTCGTTGATGATCGCCACGAGCTTCAGTGGGGACGGGGCCCGGTGCAGTACGGACTGCCGCGTCATCCGGATGGAGACGGTTCGCTCGACGTCTTCGTGTGTCAGACCGGCGAGCGCCGTCTCGTGAATGGCCCGGACGTAGTCTTCGGTTTGCAGCAGGCCGGGAACGAACTCGGATTCGTACGTGTGCATGGCGGTCGCGGCTGCTTCCTGGCCGAGCAAGGCTTTGAGCCCCGGACGGATCACCGGGCTGAACTCAGGTGTTTGCCACCAGTCGCGCCGTGTCTTGGTCACGGTCGCATAGCCCACCAGCAAGGCGCGCGTCTCAGCGTCGGCCCCGTACAGCTCGCACAGGGCCATGACGTCCGTCAGCTCCACCGTCGCGTTCTCACCCTTCTCCAAACGGGTGATCTTCGAAGGGCTCCACAGAAGCCGCTTCGCCACCGCCGTGGCCTTCATGTCGGCGCGCTGCCTGAGTCGGCGAAGGTCGGTGCCCAGTTGCAGCCGACAGAGCGCAGGAGTTGCGGACTCGAGGTCCCCCGTCATGTGACGTCCTCTCTCCCACAGTGTGCGGGCGAAGCTTCCGCTCCGACAAGTGACGTTCTGCATCGCAGCGGGATGTCTCGGACCGCTGCGAACTCTCCTTGCATGTGGCGCCAGTTCGTGCGAAAAGCGAGAAACGAAATTCTGATCAGAGTGTATCTGCACCGGTGTTCACAGTGTCACGGTTGTCGTGAGCGCAAAGCCACGATTGGGAATGACACCGGAAGGGCGCCGAGCCGCATGGACGAGTTGTCAGCAAACCCGCTTCCCAGCGCCGCGGCCCGGTCGCATGCGGAGGACAGACTCGTCCGGCCGTACGGCTACGCCGTCCCGGTGCTGCCCCCGGAACGACCGGAGCCGACCGTCAGGCGCTGGGTTCCGTTCACGCCGAACGCGACGCGCTGGGTTGTCGCTTGGGGCTCCTGCCACGCGTACGCGATGGCCGCGCACCGCTTCGCCGACGACTACGCCGCAGATCGCGGATACGTCGTCGTGGGCCACGTCCTCAGCGACAGTCCGCACGTACGCGACGCCCTGCTGTTCGGGCTCGCCGAGGCCTCCGCGATCGTGCGCGCCAGGTCGTACGGGCTCGCGTGGTGGATGCTCGGCACCGAGACGTTGGCTGAGCTCCGCCCGAACGACCGTGCGTCCGCTCAGCGCTCGCCATGCGGACCACCGGTGGTCAACGTCGGCGACTGGGTCGCGCAACGGCCGGGCGTCGAACCGTCCCGGCTGCCCGGCGAGGTCGTCCAGGTCGTCCGGCGCCACGATTTACCCGCCGCCACGTTGCACGTGCGCGAGGGTGGCGGCGGAATGCCGTACGTCGTCCAGGCGAGCGACGTCGTGAAGATCCCCCCGCCGGCGAACCAGCCGAATACCTAGGAGTTCTCGCAACAGGGACGAAGCGGTCCGTCGACGACGTGCGCACGGGATTGCACGGCGGTCGCACCGGCCTCGCGCAGCGCTGCCGTCACGTCTTCGTCGGCACCCGGCTTCACTTCGCTGACGACGATGTGGTGCTCGCCGTTCGTCGCGGGGTGCGCGGAGTAGCCGTGCGCGAGGCTGTACCGCGACGTGATCTCCAACAGTGCGGCTCTGTCACTGGGCTCGACCGCGAAGACGGCGACAATGTCGGTCAGTTCCTCGACGGGCACGACCTGCGTCGTGATCCGGTCGTCCTCCGCGCCGACCACGGTCACCGAGGTCCTCGTGGCCAGGACGCAACAGGGCCCGTCGGCGTGGGCTGCCAGCACCATGCCGCGCGGGGTGTGCGCGGTGGCGATCGTGCCGCCGTCCCGGTCCAGCAGCAGGATGTCGAAATTGCCGACGACCCAGATGCGGTCGTTGTCCGCGGGCATGGCGTACGCCGAGTATTCCGCGAGCAGTTCGTGCGGGCCGTCCGCCGTCAGGCGGAAGATCAGCGAGTCGCGCGCCGCCCATCGGGCGGTGGCCAGGACGCCGTGGGCGGTGGCGTAACCGATGAGCTCGGTCTCGTCGGTGCCGCCCGCGTACCACAGGCCGACGAGGTCGAGGTCAGGGGTGAAGTGCGCAAGCACGCCGCTGCGCCCGTCGGCGACCACGATGCCGTGTTCGGTGGCGGTGAGGGTCGGGTCTCCGTCGAGCGCCCGGGACAACGGTTCTGCGTCGGTCATGGCCAGACCGGCAACGACGCCGTGCTGTTCGTGGAGGTTGTCGAGGACGACTTCGCGCTCCCACGCGCCCGGCACGCCCACAGCGATCCGGCAGCCCGCGACGCCGCGGCGCGCGGGGAGGACGGCGGCGAGCCGACCGTTGCCGAGCGCGGCGAGGCGCAGGACGCGGTCCTCGTGCGTCGCGACCCTCGACGCGTCTTCGAGCCGGAATTCCTCGACGGGGTCGCCTGTCCAAATGCGCCCGGCCGCAGGGTCGACGGCGAGCGGGGTCTTCCACCACAGAGGGCGCTCCGGCTGGGCGTGGGCGACGCGCGCAAGCGACCTGAACACCCGTACGGCGTTGGTGTTGTCGCAGGCTTGGACAACGGTCGTCCCATCGGTCCAGATCTCCACGTGCAGCCCTCTCGATCGTTTGGCCCTGACGCGCGGCGAGGCTAACGAAGCGGGCGGACACCCTCGCCGCCGCCGCGTTTTGTGGACAACCGTCGCGGGTCGCGGCCACGGCCCGCACCCCGAGTACGTTCGGGGCGGAACGGTCGAGGTCGTCAGCGTGCACGGCGGCGGCGCGCCTGGGCCCTGCGTCGTCCCGGGCAGTGGTTGTACCGGGTAGTGGTTGTACCGGGATAAGCAGGCTTCTGTTACGGGTACCGGCGTGCCGCGACGGTTGCCGCATGACCGAGACAACACTCCCCCGCCCGCTACGCGCACCGGACGCGCCGCCGAGTCCAGTTCGTCCCGGGCTGCTCCTCGCCGCCGTGCTCACCGGCCAGTTCATGGCCCTGCTCGACGTGTCCGTCGTCAACGTCGCGGCTCCGACCCTGCGCGACGACCTCGACGCGTCGGGCTCCGCACTCCAGTTCATCGTCGCCGGCTACACGATCGCGTACGCCGCCCTCATCGTCACCGGCTCGCGCCTCGGCGGCATGTTCGGCTACCGGCGGCTCTTCGTCACCGGCCTCGGCGTCTTCACCGCCGCGTCGCTGGCCTGCGGACTCGCGCCGGGGGCCGACTCGTTGATCGCCGCGCGGGCGGTCCAGGGCGCGGGTGCCGCGCTGATGGTCCCGCAGGTGCTGTCCGTGATCCAGCGTCAGTTCCAGGGCCCCGCACGGGCGAAGGCCCTGGGCCTGTACGCCGCCGTCATCGCGGGCGGCGCGGTCGCCGGTCAGGTGCTCGGCGGCCTGCTGGTGACCGCCGACCTGTTCGGGCTGTCGTGGCGCCCGGTGTTCCTGGTGAACGTACCCGTCGGGCTGGCGCTGCTGGCCGTGGTGCCCCGCCTCATGCCGCCGGACCGCGCCGAGACCGCCCGGCGCCTCGACCTGCGCGGGCTGCTGGTGGTGTCCCCGGCCATCGTGCTCCTGGTGGTGCCGCTCGTCCTCGGCCACGAAGAGGACTGGCCGCTGTGGGGCTGGGTGTGCATGGCCGCGGGTGCCGCGCTCTTCGCGGTGTTCGCGCTGGTCGAGCGCGGGGTCGAACGACGCGGCGGCGCACCGCTGGTGTCCGGGCGCCTGCTGCGTACGCCTGGCGTGGCCGCCGCGGTGGTGACGATGACGCTGGTGATGGCGTCGTACGCCGGGTTCCTTTTCACCTCGGCTCTCTACTTCCAGGGCGGGCTGGGCTACTCGGCGCTGCACGCGGGCGGGGTGTTCGTGCCGGCCGCGCTGGCGTTCGCGGTGGTCAGCCTGAACTGGCAGCGGCTGCCCGTACGTTTCCACCCGCACCTGCCCGCGGTCGCGATGGTGCCGGTCGCGGCTGCGTACCTCGGTCTCGCGTGGGCGCAGCACGAAGGCGCGAACCAGGCCGTGCTGATGACGATGCTGGCGGCCGTGGGGGCCTCCCTGGGGGCCGCGTTCAGCCCGGTGATGGCGCTGGGCCTGCGGCGGGTGGCACCGGTCGACGCCCCGGACGCGAGCGGACTCCTCGCCACCGTCACGCAGTTCGGCCAGGTGCTGGGGGTCGCGGTGTTCGGCACCGTGTACCTGGAGCGCATCGGCGCGGGCGCGGCGCAGGCGGGGTGGACGACGGGCCTGGGGTTGGCGGGCGTCGCGCTGGCCGCGGCGCTGAGCGCGCTGGCGCTGCGGCGCGACTGACCTGCCGCCGATCCGGGACGGCTCCCCGGGACGGCCCCCCACGTGCAAACCGTCACCGGGACGCTGTCGACTCCGTGGCCCGTATGTGCGGAGAATCAGTCAGTTGATCGCACGCACATGGGGGCAACAGTGAGTCGTCCGGGGCTGGTTCTGCGGGGCACGGGTTTCTTGGTGGCGGCAATCCTGATCGCGGGGTGCAGCAACGGTTCGGGCTCGACGGGGCAGGGCGACGGCGCGCCGACCAACGACATCGCCCGCATTCTGGGCGGCGACACCGGGCGGCCGTCGCCGGACCGCTCCGACCCGCCACCACCGCCGCCCTCGCCGACGGTCGACATACCGCTCGGGGACCGGGCGAAGGACGTCGTGCGCGCGGTCCCGCTGGAGCCGCGCCACTGGGGTCCCACGTACGAGAAGCAGGAAGGGTACGAGGAGGACTCGCTCGCCCGCTTCGTCATCGGCGACGACTGCACGAGCCGCGAGGAAGGCACGATGCCCGGCGCGGTCGCGAACCTGTACCGCTACACGTTCAGTCCCACCGCGTCCGGTCTCGAACAGATCTTCGCGGTGTCGGGCGCGACGGCGTTCGAGGACGTCGCGTCGGCGAAGGCGTCGTTGGAGAAGATCCGCAGTGACGCGAGGCGCTGCCCGTCGCAGACCCTGATGGGCGGCGCACGTCTGACCAGCGTGGCGACCCGGTCGCACCCCGACCTTGCGGACGTGGACGAGGCGCTGGTCATGGCGGCGATCTGGGTCGACGCGAAGGGCGAACGGAACGCGCCCTACGTGTGGGTGATGGCCCGCAAGGGGTCCGTGGTCGTGGCGACGCTGGCGGTGGACCTGAAGGCACCCGACGTGGAGGCCACCGAGGAGATCGCCTTCCGCGGCGCCACGCTGGTCGTCAAGCGGCTGACCGAGAAGATGAAGGAGCAGTAGCCGTCCGGAAGCCCCAGCGTCCGGAAGCCCTCGCGTTCGGCCGGTCGTCAGCGGATCCTCTTCGCCGCGTCGCGGAGGAGGCCCGGCACCAGGCGGCGGTGGACGGCGGACAGCGGGGGCCAGACGAGTCGGCCGACCGGCCGTTCGTAGCGGATGAACGTGGCCAGCGAGATCCGTCCGCCGGTTGTTCGGACGACGAGGTTTCCGCTGAGGAACCAGGAGTCCGCCGCCAACCGGATCCAGTCCTCCCCGCGTCCGGTGACCCGCCAGCCGGCCACGGTGTCCGGCGACCGCCCGCGGGTCAGCCGCAGCCCGAGCAGGCCGCGCCAGATGAAGCGCGCGGCGAGGCCGGGGACGTCTCCGAACATGGCCCGGGCCCACCGCTCCGCGGTGGCGTCCGCATTCGCCCCCACTCGGACGGTGAAAACATCGACGTAGTCGAAGTCCGGCAGTGACGTGAGTGCGTGGAAGGACGGAGGCATGTTGCGCCTTCCGACGACTGCGGTGACTTCGTGGCCGTCGGATGACGACTCGGGGACTTCGCGTGCCGCGCAACTGTGGTCTCGCCAGGCGCGCTCCCATTGCCGGGTCAGCGCCGGGTAGACGACGAGGTGGCGGAACGGCGCGATGCCGGCCATGTAGAGCCGTCCGAACCTCCCGTTGGGCTTCACCAGGACGGCCATGCGCAGTTCGTGGTCGCCGTTGGGCGCCGGCGACCAGCCGAGGTGCATCACCGTATGGACGGTCTTGTTCGCCAGTTCGCGGGCGCACTCGGCAGGGAGCTCGTACACCGGAGTGAGGGGAACGTCGTCGGACTCGGGCCCCGGGTCGTCGCGCAGGTCGGCGGGCAGGCGGTCGCGCAGGGACGGGACCCGGGCGGCGATGCCGTCCTCCGGCTTGTCCCACCCGAACAGCGCACCCAGTTTCCAGCGTGCCGCCCACAGGAACCGGAACGGCGCGCTCTGCCGTGCCGGTCCCCCTGCCTTGCGCATCGCGGCGAGCATGGCCGGGAAGTCGTCCGGCCCGGCGCCGGGCGTACGGAACGCCCACACGTCCGCCACCCGGAAGTCGCCGGTCAGTTCGTGGATGCGCCACGGCTGGTCCGTGTACGCGCTGACGGGCAGCCTCATCGGCGGGACCCCCTCGGGCGCTCGGACCCACGTCGGCGGAACATGGCGCACGCAGGGGGCATCGTTCGCTCCGTTCGGATATACGGTGGCGTACAAGACGACGCTAGTGGATTTTGTACGGTGCCGTATATTCGGCGAGAAGTGAGGTGGGGCACATGGCGGGCACGCCTCGCACACCGCGCGACAGGTGGGTCGAGGAAGGCCTGCGCGCGCTCGCCGCGGGCGGTCCGGACGCGGTACGCATCGAGGTACTGGCCAAGCGGCTCGGCGTCACCAAGGGCGGGTTCTACGGCTACTTCGCCGACCGCAACGCCCTCCTCGGAGCCATGCTCGACACCTGGGAGCGGGAGAGCATCGACGAGGTGATCGACCGCGTCGAGCGGGAAGGCGGCGACCCCAGGACCAAGATCCAGCGCGCGGGCGCGCTGACCTTCTCCGACGACCGCCTGCTGCCGCTGGACCTGGCGATCCGCGACTGGGCCCGCCGCGACGACGCGGTCGCGGAACGGCTCCGGCGCGTGGACAACCGCCGCATGGAACTGCTGCGCGAGATGATCGGCACCTTCTGTTCCGATCCCGACGAGGTCGAGGCCCGCAGCCTGATCGCCTTCTGCGTCGCCATCGGCCAGCACTTCCTCGCCGCCGACCACGGCCCCCGCACGCGTGCCGAGGTACGAGCGCACGCGGGAGACCTCATCCTCAAGCGCCCGCGGCGCACCGATCGGCCTTGACGGGCGAACCGGAGCCGGGCGCGGCACACCCACGCCAAGCAACCCCCGGACGGTCGCGCGCGCCCGAACTGCCGCTGCGTACCTTGCTGAGCGGGTCCCGCACCCAGGAGCCCGCGGCCGACGCCGACGGCCGCCCCTCTCCGGGGCCGGTCGGGCGCCTGGCGTTTTGGGGTATCGAGTGAGGGCCTGCTATTAAGGGGCTTCCCCGCCCCGATCGCCGCTGCTAGCCCTCCGGGTAGTGCAGGGTCGCGTCGAGCTTCGCGCGGTCGTGGCTCAGGCGCTTGACGCTCACCACGCGGGCGCGCTCGGAGCCCGCCAGTTCGAGCCACCCCACCTCACCGTTGCCGACCATGCGCACCTGGTTGGCCTGGAGCCACCCGCCGGAGCCGTCGGCGACGTCGATGCGCACGGTGACCTTCTCCCCCGGCGGCACGTAGTCCGCCGAGACGTTGATCCACGCGCGGCCCGGGACAGCGGTGAAGGTGGTGGCCGAGTCGTCGCCGACCACGGCCGGGACGGTCTTCGAGACGAGTGCCATCTTCTTCTTGCCCCTCTGCGAGTTGTGCGGGTCGAGTGCGTCGGCGGGTTCGATGCGCGGCGAGGTGTCGGCGCGCGGTCCGCCGCGCGGGTCGCTCGGATCCGCGGTCGGCGGGCAACTGTCCGGGAACTTCGGTGCGAAGTAGCCGGCGATCCCCGGGTCGGTACGGCGGTAGGTGTGCGTGTAGACCCCGCGTCCCTGCCGTCCGTCGCCGCCCTCCGGCTTGCTGTTGCCGCCCTTGGTCGTGACGTGGGTCTTCGTGAACCCGACGACGATCTCGGTGTGCTGGCCGTTGTCGAAGTTCACCCACGCGCCGAGGCTGGGGTACGCGGTCCACTGGCCGCGCTGCCGGGCCCAGTTGCTGAAGCTCGTGACGTTGTTGGTCTTGGGGACGATCGACGCGAGCCCCGCGTCCTCGTACATGCACCACTCGAAGATGACGCACCACGCGACGCCGTCCTCGCCGTACTGCTTGCCCCACCGGGTCCGGTTGTCCCAGCCCTCCTGCGGGTCCCAGCGCTCGTACGTCTGCTCGGGGATCGACAGGACGTGGGCGACCAGGCGCTCCCACGAAGGCCGCCCCGGACGCGCCGCGGCGGCTGCCGCGGCCGCGCGCGGCTCCTGGCCGTCGCGTGCCTCCGCGACCGGCTGGTGCCCCGGCACCGCCGCGGGCGGGGCTCCTGCCCACGCCCGCAGCGCCGTCTCGCTGCCGTTGAACACGTTGGTGTCGAGCGGGTGTTCGGTGTACTGGTGGAAGCGCCAAGCGGCCTGGATGCGCGGCGCGCCGGCCGCCGCCGCGTAGTCGGCGATCCAGAGGAAGTCGCCGCACTCGTCGTCGGTGCGGAACCACCAGTCGCGATTCGCGTACATGCCGACCTTGTGGCGCGGATGGCGCGCTTTGACCTCGGCCAGCCAGCGGTTCTTGCGCGCGGTGCACGTGGCGTCGGGCACGCCCTGGTTGTACGGCTCGAAGTCGAGCACCAGCAGTTCGTCCTCGGGCACGTCGCCGACGGTGGCGCAGAAGTGCGCCACCTCGTCGTCCACGTCGTTCTCCGCGTGGAAGAAGTGGTAGTAGCCGACGACGAGCCCGCGGCGACGGGCATCGGCCTGTTTGGCGCGCCAGTTCGCCTGCTTGGTGCGCGCGCCTTCGCTGGCCTTGATGATGACGAACGCGGCGTCGGCGGGGATGCCGTCCTGGTAGTCCGAGACGTCGTACCCCTTGGCGAAAACCATCGCGACCCCCCGGCCGTGTCGTCGGCGATGCGCGGTCGACCGCTGCCGACCCCTCCCGGAAGTCTGCGACGCCGTCCGGACGCCGGGCCACCGAATGGGCCGGAGATCCCCCGAATGGAGCAACGAACTCGTCGGTCGGTGGTACTTCAGACCGGGCGAAATCCCATCATTAGCTGCTTAGTTGCAGCAAACGCCAGAACAGTGGCAATCTCGTCCATCCCGTCGCCCCACCGACGGACAGCCTGCGACCCCGACCCCCCGGGCGAGCCCACCGGGCGCCGGAAGGGAGAGGGCCTACCGCTCGCAGGCGATTCCGTCACCGTCGCGGTCCAGGTGCAGCCCGTAGCCGGGGTCGCCCCTGCGGATCGGCGCGGCGTTCGCCTCCTTCACCTCACGGCAGTTGCGGTAGAACACAAAGGTCGGACGCCCGGTCGGACGCGGATCCGGGTTGGTGGCCGTCGGGTTCGGCCGGCTCGCGGTCGGCGACTTCGTCGGGGATATCGTGATCCGCGTCGGGTCGGCCGTCTTCACCGGCGGCACCGAGGTCGGCGCGCCGGAGCACGTCTCCTTGCTGGTGACGGCGGCCAGGTCCACCTTCTCCTGCGGATTGGACGGCCCCGGTGCGGGCGACTGCGTGCACACCTTCCACGACTTGTCCGCGACCGGCTTGCGGTTCTGGTTGAGCGCGTCGCGGTACGCGACGTCGGTGAACCCGGCGGCCTTCACGGCCGCGGTCGCCGCCGCCAGGTCCTTGCCCGTCAGGTCGGGCATGTTGACCGTCGGCAGTGCCGCACCGCCCGGGGCGCCCGTGTCCCGGACTATGGGCGTGGTCGAGTCCTTGTCCTTGCTCTTCCCCGAACCACTGCTGCACCCGGCGACGCCAAGAGTCGCGCAGGCAAGCAGTGCCAGGGTCGTACGTGCGGCTTGGTCGCGCATGGTGGCCATCTCCCGGAAGCATTCAATTGCCGGAACCCTAGCGACGCGCCACCCGAACGCACATTCCAACCTCCAAATCCCGTGTCGCCGGGACCGCGCAAGACGCCTCAGGCCCGTGCAATACGGGCGCTCGGCGCCGTGCGCGGCGACCCCGGACATGCGGGCCACAGCGGCCTACCGGAAAGCCTCCGCGTTGCGCAGCGCCCAGGCCGCGAACGCGTGCGGCTCGCGGCCGAGGACCTCGCGTACGTCCGGGCTCACCCGCTGCTCCCCCGGCGTCGGGTCGCCGATGATCGCCAGCGTCGTCTCCACCACCGCCTCGGGCATGAAGCGGAGCATCTCGGCACGCGCCTCCTCGCGGGTCTGCTCGACGAACGCCACCGGCTCGCCGATCGCGTCGCCGATCGCCTGCGCGCGTTCCCGGGGCGTGGTGAGGGCGGCGCCGGTCAGTTCGTACGTGCGACCCGCGTGCCCGTCGCCGCGCAGCGCCGCCGCCGCGACCTCGGCGATGTCGAGCGGGTCGATCACCGGCAGTCCGACGTCGCCGAAGGGCGCGGTCACGGCGCGCCGGGTGCGGACCGACTCCGCCCAGGCGTACATGTTGGAGGCGAAGCCGCCCGGCCGCAGGATCGTCCAGTCCACGCCGGACTCCCGGACGGCGTCCTCGATGGCCCGGGCGGTGCCGCCGTGCGAGGCGGATTCCGGGCGGGTGACCACGCCTTGGGAGGACAGCAGGACTATGCGCTCGACGCCGGCCGCCTTGGCGACGCCGACGACGGCCCGCGGGTCGAGCCGGAAGGCGCTCGCGCTGCCGTTCTGCAGGAAGACGGCGCGGGCGCCCTCGAACACCGGTCGCAGCGTGTCGGCCTCGATGAGGTCGGCCTGCCGTGCGACCACCCCCGGTGGTACGTCCGCATCCGTGATGCCCCTGGAGGTCGCGGTCACCGCGCCGCCGTCGGCAGCGAGGACGCCCACCAGTGCGCGGCCGGCGTTGCCCGTTGCACCCGTTACGACAATCATGAGTAACTCCCGTGCTGTGTATGAGCGTTCGGATTCGCCCGAAGGGGCTGGAGCGCCGCGGAGGACTGTGCTCCGGGGCGATGAGCCGACGCTAGCACCGGGGATATAGTAGGTACCTACAGGAAAGTGACTATCCCTAAGGGGCACGGATGTCGGGCATGGGAGCCAAGTCGATGCAGACCACGGTCGACCCGCAACTTGCGTGTCCCATCGGCCCGGTGGTCGACATCGTGTTCAGCCGGTGGACCACGCCGATCCTGTGGACGCTGCACGCCCACGGACGGCAGCGGTTCGTCGAGGTGCAGCGGCGGATCGACGCCATCACTCCGAAGGTGCTGACCCAGCGCCTGCGGCAGTTGGAGCGGGACGGGCTGGTGGTCCGGACGTACCACCCGGAGGTGCCGCCCCGGGTCGAGTACGAGATCAGCGAACTCGGCCTAAGCCTCGCCCCGCTCTTCGCGCACCTCGCGGAGTGGGCCGACGGCAACCTGGACAAGGTCGACCGCGCCCGACAGGCGTACGACGCCGATCCCGCGCACTAGAGACGGACGAGTCCGTGGGGAGCCTCATGTCCGCAGGCAATCCCTTTGACTCGTTGAATAGCCTCGCTTGGTGACTGCAACTGCCCCGCCCGCCGTGCCCGTCCCGGTTGTGTTCGATATGGAAACCCGCGACCCGGACGATGCGTTGACGTTGTGCCTTCTGGCCACCCACCGGCGCGTACGTCTCTCCGCGGTGACCGTGAATCCCGGGACTCCGGCGCAACTCGCCGTCGTACGCGAGCTGTTGGATCGCCTGGGTGTCGAAGTCCCGATCGGGGCCCGGTACGTGGAAAGTCCTGCGGACGCCATCTCGTCGTTCCACCACGAGTGGCTGGGTCCGCTCCCGCCGGCCCGCCCCGACGGCCTCGCGCACGAGATACTCGCCACCACGCTGCTTGCCGACCCGGCCACTGTCCTCCTCACCGGCGCCCCACTCCACAACCTGAGGCAACTCCTGGTCCGCCACCAGGACGCAACCGTCCGCCGGTGGGTGGCGCAGGGCGGATTCGCCGGGAACAACCTTGTGCCGGAGAGAAACCGCCTGGCGAAGTTCGCGGGCCGCACCACGTGCGAATCCTTCAACTTCGGCGGAAACAAGCAGGCGACGCTCGCCGCGCTGGAGTCCGACCGCGTCGCGCACCGCGACCTCGTGTCCAAGAACGTCACCCACGGCATTGCCTGGGACGCCGACCTGCACGCGCGCTTGCTCTCCGCCTCGGATCCGGCCCCCGGCGTCGTGCTCGCCCGGGAGGCCATGGCCGTCTTCCTGGCGCGGCGCCCGGAAGGCAAGCTCCTGCACGACCCGCTGGCCGCCTGCGCGATCCTCGACCGGGACGCTTTCACCTGGGCACCGGTCGAGGTCACCTACAGCCAGGGGCAGTGGGGCGCCGCACCGGCTCCGGAGAGCACGACGTCCATCACCCTCGCGGTCGACTGGCCGCGCGCGGCCGACGTCCTGTTCGACACCGAACTCGGTTTGCGGGCTCCGATTCACCTTCGAGAGTAGAACCGGACGCGGCAGCTGAGGTGCCGCGTCCGGTGCACAACGCCCGGCAACGCCTTCCGGGGCGGCAACGCGGTCGGTCACGCGTCCTTGGCGCGGAAGTGGTCGATCAGGCGGGCGTAGCCGTCGCCTTCGTGGCCGCGGGCGATGGCGGCGGCCACCAGGCCGCGGGTGAACTCGGGCAGGGATGCGTCGACGCCCCGGGCGCGGCTCTCGTCGATCAGGTGCTCGATGGGCGGCAGGTGCGAGGCGAGGGACGCGTCGACGGCCGCGAAGTCGCCACTGTCGACCTGGTCCGCGACCACCCCGCTGAAGACGCCGACGGCGCCGAGCCACGCGGTGGCGAAGGGCAGAAAGTCCTTGGCCGGGACGCCGTCGGCGGCCAGCAGCGCGGCCGCGTGCACGAAGCCGTTGAGGCTGCCCCACATGATGCCGAGGAGCGCCACGTCGTACAGGGACGCGAGACCGGTGTCCTCGCTCAGGTGCGTGGTGGCCCCGCCGAGCAGTCGCAGGGTGTCCGCGTGTGCGGCGAACACGTCGGTGGGGCCGCCGTACAGGAGGACGGTGTCCGGCTGGCCGATGCCGGGCGGCGTCATCATGATCGCGCCGTCCAGGTACGCCGCGCCGTGCCCGGCGGCCCAAACGGCCATCTCGCGGGCCTCGGCGGACGAGCCCGAGGTGAGGTTCACGAGGGTGCGGCCGGAGAGCGCGTCGGCGACCGGGTCGAGGAACTCACGGACCGCGCGGTAGTCCCGTACGCAGACGATCAGCAGGTCGCTCGCCTGGACGGCGTCGCGGACCCCGACGGCCTCCTTCGCGCCGCGTTCCGCAAGGTCGGCGGCGCGGCCCGGGGTGCGGTTCCAGACAGTGGTGTCGCGGCCGCCGGCCAGCATCGCGCCGGCGAGTGCCTGGCCCATCAGGCCGAGGCCGAAGACGGTGACGGTGACGGTACGGGTGTCGCCCATGAGTCGTGCTCCTCGAAGACTTGCGTGGATCGCGGGTTTTCTGCGCTCGTGGAAGACCCTCGCAGCCGACGGAACGCCACAACACTGGCAGGACTGACGACATTCACCAGATTCCTGCCATAGGCTTCGGGGCATGAGCACGCCGAAGCTGCCGCACCTGCCGCACCTGCCGCACCTGCCAGGCACGTCTGGCGCCCCGGGGACGCCGCCGACCGCGCCGAGTTCCGCGAACGGCTCGGGCGGCCCCGGGTCCGTCGCCCTGGTGGTGTTCGACGACGGCGCGCTCGCGCCGTGGGACATGTTCGAGATCGGGCTGGCCTGCGCGGTGTTCGGCGTGCGGCACAGCAACCTCCACGACCCGTGGTACGACCTGCGGCTGTGCGGCATCGCCCCGAACACGGCGGGCAGCGCGCCCGGATTCGTCCTCAACGCGCCGTACGGCCTCGACGAACTCGCCCGGGCCGACACCGTCATCGTCCCGGCGGTGCCCGAGGAGTGCGTCGACGGGACGCGCGAGATCCCGGCCGAGTTGATCGCCGCGCTGCGCCGGGCCGCCGAGGCCGGCGCCCGCATCGTCTCGCTCTGCAACGGCGCGTTCGCGCTCGCCGCGGCGGGGCTGCTGGACGGCCGCCGGGCCACCGCGCACTGGGAGCACACCGCGACCCTCGCCCGCCGCTACCCGGGGATCGACGTCGACGACCAGGTGCTCTACATCGACGACGGCAACGTGCTGACCAGCGCCGGGATGAGCGGCGGCCTGGACCTGTGCCTGCACCTGGTACGCCGGGACCTCGGCGCGAAGGTCGCCAACCAGCTCGCCCGCGTCCTCGTCGTGCCGGCCCACCGCCCGGGCGGCCAGGCCCAGTTCATCGAACGCGCGGTGCCGGAGACAGACGACGACAGCCTCACCCCCGTACTCGCCTGGGCCACCGAGAATCTCCACGAGCCGCTGGCGGTCGACGAGTTGGCGGCCCGTGCGGGCATGAGCCCGCGGTCCTTCCACCGCCGCATGCGCGCCGCGGTGGGCACCACGCCGCTGCAATGGCTTCTCGGGCAACGCCTGGCCCGCGCACAGGAGTTGTTGGAGTCGACGGACCTGCCGATCGACCACGTCGGGGAGCGCAGCGGCCTCGGCACGGCGAACAACCTGCGCCGCCAGTTCGCCCTGCACCTCGGTGTGTCCCCCACCGAGTACCGCCGCGGCTTCCCCTCCACCCACCCCGCGCGCGAGCTCCGGCGGGCGGGGTAGGGGGTAGCTAGTGCTGTGACCGGAAAGGTTCACCGGCTCCCGGCGCCTGGCACGACGCCTCGCGGCGTTGCAGGCCCTCGCGAGTACGACCGAGTACGAGCTTCGGCCCTGCGCCTTGCGAGGGCGCGGTTACCGCGGGACGAATAGGCTTTGTCCGCGGCGACCGCGTCGGGCCGGGTGCGGGGGCGTCCCACCGGGCCGCGGACCCTGACCTTGGCCAGAACGGGGATGAAGCGAGGCTGTCGGCGGCCTGCCCCTCGGTGATGGTGAAAGCCAACGGACGGCAGCGCCGGTCGCCGACCAGGTGGACCTTGCCGGTCAGCCCGCCGCGCGAGCGACCCAGGGCCGCGGCGGTCAACCGTGTCCGGTGCCGACGCCGGGTCCGCCGCCGTTCGGCCCGCCCGGGATCGCCGTCCGGGTCGACGTGCACGATTTGTCCGTTCCGGGTGCCACCTTTGTGCGGCCGGCTGCCTTCTCCAGGGCGGTGAGGACCTCCTCACTCACCCGGGCGCCCGCAGCGTCATGGTGCGCGCGGACCACCGTGGAGTCCACGCTCACCACGGACATGTCCACTTGTTCGCGACGGGCGGCCTCGGTGATCATCCCGTCCATCAGCGCCTCGAAGACGCCTCCGTCGCGCCACTGGGAGAACCGGTCGTACACCGTCGACCAAGGCCCGAACTCGCCCGGCATCTCCCGCCACTGGCTCCCGGTGCGAAACCGCCGGACCACACCCTCGAACTGCTCCCTCAGCCGCTCTGGGTATGGACCGAACCTGCCTATCGGCAGGAACGGCTCAACCAACTCCCACTCGTCGTCGCTCAGTTCACGTCGCACCACGTAAGCGTTCTATCAGTTCACAAACAACCCTGATCGCAACTCCGTGCAGGCGCTAGGCCAGGACGGTGATCCCGTATCGGCCGCGGCGGCCGGCGGGTGTGGCAACTTCCTCACGTGGCGGTACCGGTCCCGTCGACGCACAGGCCGCGTCCGCGGTCAGGAGAACGGCCGACGAGGTGACGCACGGCCCTGATGTCGAACCACTCGCGGAACGGCATCCGGACCCCACCGAGTCCATCTTGGTCGTAGTACGCCACCAGGGGTGTGCCGTCGGGAGCGACTTCGTCAAGTATCAGAACGGTCACCCAACCGTTGCTGTGCTCGCCGATACAGATAAGCCGGGAGTACATGTCATCGGAACCGGAGGTGATCTCGCCGTCTTCCTCACCATCGTCACGGTCCCACTCAAGGAGCACATCTCGCAGGGTCTCCTCGAACATGTCGAGTTCGATGGTCCCGTGCTCGGACGTCATCCGGCCGTGAACAGCCGCAGGCACCCGGATCGGCGCGGGCACCGGCCGGTCCCACGCCCCGACCGAGAGCGAATCGGGAAACCGGCGCGGAGGGTAACCGAACACCAACAAAGGGGGGTCGGCAGCGATGCTCCGACCCGGCTCATCCCCGTACGGAAGGAGGGGATTCGGCCTTGCGAAGAGGTAGGCGAGCAGGTAGTCATCAGCCACACGAAGCATGGCGATCCCGGCCAGGTCACGCCCAAGTTCCGCGACGAACGTCGGAAACTCCTGTTCGACGCCACCCCACAGACGGACGAACGCCCTGATGGGATCGGCTTCATCCCGTAAACCCCAGGGGTTGCCGTCCGGAAACGGTGCCCGCCCGCGGCCGCCTGCCAACACCCACCCGCACATCCGGGCACTTCCCCCGTGGGCTGTGAGCAAGGGAAGCAATGCCTCGGCGATGTCGACAGGAACCTCCTGAAGACCGTGATCGTGCTCGTCCCCGGGCTGGTGATCCCCGTTCTTGCGCTCCATGCGCGGCAGCGTACAACGGCGTTGGCAGCCGCGACTTCCACGATGAGCACGCGAAAGGCAGCTGATCCGCCGGGATGAAGGCTTCGTAGCTTCAGCCGGTCGTGACCCGTCGAGGCGGATCGGGTGTCTCTGCGCCACGCAATGTCGCGGGCGTGTACGGTGCTCGGTTCCCTGGGGGCCGCCCGTTCCGGGATCGGCATGGTCGGCCCGGCAGTTCGGCTCGTTCCCGGCCGGGTCCAGCTCAAGCCTCGGCGCGGCGGCGCCAACCACCACGCGGCCCTGACGGCCTTCGTCCAAGCCGCAGCGCAGGCCAACGATGCCATGGTCATATGGCGGTACTAGCCCAACTCCGTACAGGCCTAGGCCCGGCGCACCGGGAACCGGCAAACCTTCCCGGGCACAGCAGTAGGCCGCCGGTCGGCCTGCCGGGCGGATCATGCCGGGTGCTGCCGTCGTGGCGACGGTGCGCCATTTTGGGGAGTCCAGTAGTGCGCCCACTCCTGCGCCGCCTTGGCGATGTTGTCGGCGTCCCACGTCCCCTGCTCGGCTTCCTCCGCCCAGCGGCGCGCCTCGGCCTGCGCCAACCCCGGGCGGCGGTTTCGGCGGCATCGGCGGGTTCTTGTCCGGCGTGGTCGGGGCCTTCTCCGGGCGGCCCGGGTTGTCGGGCGTCGGCGGCCGCGAAGGCGACTTCCGCGCGGCGGGCGTCATGTCCCGCAGCGTAGTCCTGCAGAGCCGACCCTCACGACGCAATGCGCTAGAGAGCAAGGTGCTCGGACTGACCCGCCGCATGCACGGCCATGGACGTTGCGAGTGGGATGGCGTGCTCGGGTGCGATCACACGCACAAGTGCCGTGCCGCGCTCGGACGCCATCGCGCGCGCGAGCGCCGTGCCG
Source organism: Streptomycetaceae bacterium NBC_01309 (assembly GCA_045039925.1). Taxonomy (GTDB): domain Bacteria; phylum Actinomycetota; class Actinomycetes; order Streptomycetales; family Streptomycetaceae; genus Yinghuangia. The sequence continues at coordinate 10,027,417 of CP108400.1, read as the reverse complement.
TGCGCGGACACGCCATCACGTGCGCGAGCGCCCTGCCGCGCTCAAACGCCATCACGCGCGCGAGCGCCATGCCGTGCTCGGGTGCAATCACACGCGCAAGTGCCGTGCCGTACTCGGACGCCATCACGTGCACAAGGGCCGTGTCGTGCGCGAGTGCGCTGTCGCGCGTCGGTGAGCGCATGGGTGCACGAGCGCCCCATCCGGACTCCACCTCCCGCCCGACCCTTCCTTACCTCGGGAACGACCGCAGCCGCCCCGAAGTGCCGGACACCGCCCCCAACCACCCGAAACAACGTAGATCCCCGCAGCGTTCGACACCGCGTTCGACCGCAACGACAACACGCCCGCGATCTCAGTATCCGCGGCCAGTGACCCTCTCTGGGACACCGCCTCTGAGACACCGCGCAGCGAAGCGCGCGCAGAGCCCCCTCCGCTGCTCCCGTAGGCGGAGGGGGCTCTGGCTGTCCGGCCTGGTGAGGCCGGGTCTCTGGGGGTGTCGCGGCCGACAGGTCGCGGAGCTCTCGAGTCGCTGAACTGTCAGCTCGCTGAACTGTCAGCACGGAGCTGTCAGCTCGCAGAGCCGTCAGGTCACGGAACTGCCGTCACGTCGTGGCGCCGCGGTCAGACTGCGGAGCCTGCGGTCAGGCGTAGTTGACCTGGAGCTCCTTGATGCCGTTGATCCACGCGTGGCGCAGGCGGCGCGGTTCGGCGGCCTTGGTGATGTTCGGCATCGCGTCGGCGATGGCCTCGAACATCAGGTTGATCTCCATGCGGGCGAGGCTCGCACCCAGGCAGAAGTGCGGGCCGCCGCCGCCGAATCCGAGGTGCGGGTTCGGGTCGCGGGTGATGTCGAACTTGTCGGGGTTGTCGAACACCAGCGGGTCGAAGTTCGCGGAGCTGTAGAAGATGCCGACGCGCTGGCCTTCCTTGATCTCCTGGCCGCCGAGGACCGTGTCGGCGGTGGCGGTGCGCTGGAAGGACATCACCGGGGACGAGTAGCGGACGATCTCGTCGGCGGTGGTCTCCGGGCGGGACGCCTTGTACAGGTCCCACTGGTCCGGGTTGTCGAAGAACGCCAGCATGCCGTGCGTGATGGCGTTGCGCGTGGTCTCGTTGCCGGCCACCGCGAGCAGCAGCACGAAGAACCCGAACTCGTCGGAGGAGAGCGACCCCTCGGACTCGGCGGCCACGAGCTTCGAGACGATGTCGTGGGCGGGGCAGGCCTTGCGCTGCTCGGCCATGCCCATCGAGTACATCATGACCTCGGCGGCGGCCGCGGCGCCGACGGAGGAGTCCTCGGCGTACTCGGGGTCGTCGTACCCGAGCATCTTGTTCGACCACTCGAAGATCTTGCGGCGGTCCTCCTGCGGGACGCCGATCAGCTCGGCGATGGCCTGGAGCGGGAGTTCGCACGCGACCTGGGTCACGAAGTCGCCGCTGCCCGCCTTGAGCGCGTCGTGCACGATCTGCCCGGCGCGCTCGGTGAGCGCGGCCTTGAGGGCGTTGATGGCACGGGGCGTGAAGCCGCGCTGCACGATCGAGCGCAGCCGGGTGTGCTCCGGCGGGTCGATGTTGATCATGATGAGCTTCTGGGCGTCGATCGAGTTGACGTCCATGCCCTCGGCGAAGCGGATGATCGCGGTGTTGCGGTTGGTCGAGTAGAGCTCCGGCTTGGTGGAGACCTCCTTGACGTCCGCGTGGCGCGTCACGAGCCAGTAGCCGTCGTCCCGGAAGTTGGAGACCTCGGGCGTCTGCGGCACCCACTTGACCGGCGCGGTCTGGCGGAGTTCGGCGAACTCCTCCAGGGGCAGGCGCTCGGTGTAAAGGTCCGGGTCGGTCGGGTCGAAGCCTTCCGGGAGAACCGGACACGTCATGGGAGCCTCCTCGGGCCGGGGGTGTGCGGTGGGGTGTGCGCGGCGATTCGCTACGGCGTGCGGTGGTGCTGTGGGGCGGTGGTGCGCTGTGGGCGGGTGCGGCGGGTGGAGCGGATGGATCGGGTGGAGCGGTGCGCGCCGGGACGGGGCGCGCGGATCTGCGGAGACGTTTCTGTGGCGCCGCCGCGTCGGGCCGCGAGCTGCCGCCGCCGGCTTCGGCGGGGCGGCCCGGGGACGTACGCGGCGCCGTGGTCGGGCGGCGCCCGGGCGGCGTCAGGCAGCGTCGGTCGACGCCGCCGATCTGCTGCGCCGCGGGGCCAGCAGTCTGCGGACGATGTCGAGGAGCACGCCCCGCAGTTCGTCGTCCGGCAGCTCGGGGAACATCGCCACGGCGGAGTAGATGCCGCCCATCGCGACGGTCGAGGCGACCCGGAACTCGATGGGCCGCTCGCTGTCGCTGAGGACGCCGCGCACCCGCGTCGTGATCGATTCGAGCCGGGGCCGGATCGCGGGGTGGGTGCCCACCGACACGTCGCGGTCGAGGACGACCGCGAGCGTCCGGTAGCGGAGCAGGAAGTCGACGTACCCCTCGAACAGGAGGCGCTGGCGCACCGCCTGCCCCTTGCGGCGCTCCGCGGCGTCCAGGACGCGGTCCAGGTCGTTGAGTGCGGGGCGCAGCAGGGCGTCGAGGAGTTCGTCCTTGGTGCGGAAGTGGTAGTACAGCGCCGCCTTGGTGACGCCGACGCGGTCGGCGATGGCCTGGAGCGAGGTCCCCGCGAAACCGTGCTCGGCGAACAGTTCGACGGCGGCGGAGAGCACCTTGTCGTAGGTGTCCTCGGGTGCCGGTGCGGCCATCGTCCCTCCCCTCGCGCGTTTTGCGTGGTGCGTCCTGCGGTCTGGCGCCTGCGGGAAGAACGTACGTCGGCGGTTGACGATTGACAAGGCTGACTGGGCATCAATTTTGGGTTGGGCCCGGTGATTTCGGGGATTCTTGCTTGCCGGTCGGCTAGTGGGTCCGCACCGTGCGCATGCCTTCGCGGTCGGTGATCATCGGTCGCATAGCGCGACCCTTGTTTCGCGGCGCGGAGCGTGGCACCCTGCGCGCGCCAGCGTGCAGAGGCCCGGCAGGAGGCGCACATGACCGCGACCCAGGACCATCCGGCGATCACGCCGATCAGCGACGTGCGGCTGCACGAGGGAGTGGACGACGGTACGGCGACAGGCCCGGTGGACCTGGCGGCGGAGCTCGTGAAGGTGCCCGCGCACCGCTACACGTCACAGGAGTTCGCGGATCTGGAGATGAAGCGGCTCTGGACCCGGACCTGGCAACTTGCTTGTTGCGTGGACCACGTCGCGGCTCCCGGGGACTTCTTCGAGTACCGGGTCGGGCCGTACGCCGTCGTCATCGTGCGCGACGCGGACGGTGTGCTGCGGGCCTTCCAGAACGCGTGCCGGCACCGCGGCAACAGCCTGTGCACGGGCGCCGGTTCGGGCCTGACCGAACTGCGCTGCGGGTACCACGGATGGACGTGGGACCTGGCCGGGCAGCTGCGCAAGGTGCCGGGCCGCAAGGGGTTCGGGCAGCTGAAGATGTCGGAGTTCCCGCTGCTCGCCGCGCAGGTGGACACGTGGGGACCGTTCGTCTTCGTCAACCTCGACCTCGAGGCGCCCGGCCTGGGCACGTACCTGGAGGGCGTGCCGGGCGACACGGAGTGGGCGCGGATCGAGGAGTTCCGCTGCACGGCTTCGGTGGTCGGCGACGTGGCGGCGAACTGGAAGACCATCGCGGACGGGTTCAGCGAGACGTACCACATCCAGACGCTGCACCCGGAGCTGCTCCGCAACATCGACGACGTCAACGCGCCGCAGGTGCTGTGGGGCCACACGGGCAAGTCGGAGCAGGTGTACGGGCTGGCCAGCCCCCGCTTCAAGGACGGCCTGTCCGACCAAGCGGTGTGGGAATCCTTCATCGTGACGCAGGGTCAGCGCATGGGCATCACGGAGGCCTGCCCGGTTCCGGAGATCCCGGCGGGTGAGACGCTGATGGACGTCGTCGCGGAGCGGGTCCGGCAGCATGTGGCGAAGTCGGGGACGGACCTGTCGGGCTTCGACACGGACCGCATCATGCGGCTGCACCAGTACCAGCTGTTCCCGAACTGCTCGGTGCTGCTGACCGCGGACACGCTCAGTGCGCTGGTGGCGCGGCCGGGTGCGACGCCGGGTACGGCCGAGATGGGCATCTTCGCGTTCCGGCGGGCGGTGTCCGCCGACGCGCCGTACTCGCGGCCGATGGACCTGCGGGTGGCCTTCGAGGAACTGGACCTGGGCTACGTGCTGAACCAGGACGCTGCGGTGCTGGCCGGCATCCAGCGCGGGCTGAACCAGCCGGGGCTGACCGAACTGGTGCTGTCGCAGGAGGAGAAGCGGGTCATCAACACGCACCGGAATCTGGAGCTCTACCTGGGCATCGGACCGCGCGACTGACGGACCGCACGACTCACGGACCGTGCGACTGACGGACCGCACGACGCCCCGGTCTGGCTTCTCGACCCGATATTTCGAATAATCGTCTCAGTCGTTCGGATAGTCGTTCGGATGGTCGAACGGCGCACGGTCGAGGAGGCGGCATGGCGGGTCAGGCGCGGGCAGCGGTTTTCCTGGGTGACGGGACGTACGAGGTACGGGAGTTCCCGATCCCCGTACCGCCCCCGGGCGGGGCCGTCCTCAAGGTCGAGGCCGTGGGCATGTGCGGTAGCGACGTCATGCAGTTCCACGGCCAGCGGCACGTCCCCGGCGAGCAGAGCCCCGTCGTCCCAGGCCACGAGATCGTCGGACGCCTGCACGCCGTCACCCCGGAGGCGGCGGCGAACTGGGGCGTCGCCGAGGGCGAGCGCGTGTGTGTCGACGAGATCGTGAAATGCGGGCGGTGCACGGCCTGCCTGGCGGGCGGCGCCGGGCTGTGCGCCAACCTCCAGTTGTACGGCTACACCATGGGCCCGGACCACGACGGCGGCCTGTGGGGCGGGTACGGCGAGTACCTGCGCCTGCTGCCCAACACCCATGTCATGAAGGCGCCCGACGGCCTGAGCGCGGCCGAGCTCACCGTCTTCGAGCCGCTCGCCAACGCCCTCAACTGGGTCTCGTCGGTACGCGTCGGCCCCGGCGACACCGTCGTCGTGCAGGGTCCCGGCCACCAGGGCCTGCTGTGCGCGTCCGCCGCGCTGGCGTGCGGCGCGAGCCAGGTGATCGTAACCGGCACCGGCAGCGACGAGCTGCGCCTGAAGACCGCCCTCGCCCTCGGCGCGCACGCCGTCGTCGACGTCGACGCCGAGGACGTGGTGGCCCGGGTCGGCGAACTCACCGGCGGCCGGATGGCGAGCGTGGTCATGGACCTGACGCCGGTGCCCGCGACGGTGCGCACCGCGCTGGACCTGACGCAGCTCGCGGGCGCCCGCGTGGCGCTCGCCGGCCTCAAGCACTTCACGCCGGTGGACGGGCTGCTCACCGACCTGATCACGCTCAAGAACATGTCGGTCCAGGGCTGCGCGGGGTCCACTCCCGCATCCATGGAGCAGGCCGTACGCCTGCTCGCCGACCGCCCCGAGATCGCCCGCACGATGGCCGGCACGCACGTGACGCTCGACACCGTCGAGCACGGCATCGCCCTGCTGGAACGCCGCGCGGCGGGCGAGGACGCGGTGCACGTGAGCCTGGTCCACGCGGACTGACCGGCACAATGCCGCACTTCGGACGCAACGGACTCATCGGCGGAATGCATCGGGTGGTTCGTTGCTTTTCAGCCGTGCCCGACCTGACACGGCAGCCCCGGGCACGGCATGATGCGCTCCACAACCGTGCCGGTGTTCGCCGTGGGTGTGCGGCCGTGTCGGCGATTCATGACCAGTAGGGGGAACCCCTTCAATGCAGTGCGCCAACTGCGGTGCCCAACTCACTCCGAACGGCTTCTGTCCCGCGTGCGGCGCCGCCCCGACCCAGGCGGGCGGCGACCCCTTCGCCCCGCCGGGCGGAGCCGTACCGCCGCCGCCGCACGCGCCGGGCATGCCGTCCGGTCCCCCGCCCGGCGCGCAGCCCGGAGCCTTTCCCGGTGCCCAGCCCGGCCAGTACGGCGGCACGTACGCGCAGGGCGGCATGCCGGCCGGTGCGATGCCTCCGGGCGGCGCGTGGCCGGGCGGCGCCCCCGGCGGGTACGGCCCTCCGATGCAGTGGACGCCCGTGCAGCCGCTGCGCGGCCTCGCCACCGCGGTGTCGATCCTGCTCGGGGTCGTGGCGGCGATCGACCTCCTGGGCGCCATCGCGTTCTTCCGCCGCGCCTCGCTGTTCGGGGACCTCCGCGACGGGCGGATGTTCGCCTTCAGCGAGGCGGACGACGCCGACGACCTCGTGGAGGCGTCGCTCGGGCTGCTCGGCTTCGGCGCCCTCGCCACGGCGATCGTGTTCGTGATCTGGTTCTACCGGGCCCGCTCCAACACCGAGGCGTGGTACGCCCCGCAGGCGACCATGAGCAAGGGCTGGGCGATCGGCGGCTGGTTCATCCCGCTGGCGAACTACGTCATCCCGATGATCGTGGCCAACGACACGTGGAAGCGCAGCGACCCCCAGCCGGTCGGCCCGATGGGACGCCCCACGGGCAAGGCGCTGCTGTGGACGTGGTGGATCGTGTTCGGACTCTCCGGGGTGCTGTTCTCGATCTCCTTCGGGGTCCGCGAGACCAAGGAGGACGTCGAGGACGGCGAGGTCTCGTTCGCCGACTACATCGACGGCGGCGAGACGGGCGACAACCTCGCCGGTGTCTCCAGCCTGATGCGCATCGCCGCCGCGATCCTCGCCATCCTCGTCGTGCAGAAGATCACCAAGTGGCAGAGCCAGCGCCTCGGTCTGGAGCCCCCCACGCCGGTCGGCTACGCCCCCGGGATGCCGCCCGGCGGGCCGGGCTTCCCGGCCCCGCAGCCCGGCGGCCCGCACCCCGGCGCCTACCCGGGTGCGCACCCCGGTGCCTACCCCGGATCGCAACCGGGCTCGCAGCCCGGCTCGCAGCCGGGGGGCCAGCCCGGATGGGGCGGCCAGCAGCCCCCGCCCGCGCCTCCCGGCCAGGGCCCCGACCTCTACAAGCACTGACCTCTACAAGCACCGACCTCGGGCAGCACTGTCTCCACAAGCGCTGACCTCCGGCACCGCCCGCACGCACGACGAGGCCCCCGGCCCGCCCTCATCCGAGGACGGACCGGGGGCCTTGTGCTGGTCCGGTGTTCGCGTCAGCGCAGTCGGCGGCGTACCTCGCGGACCACTTCCTGCTCGACCCGGCTGCGGGCGGCGCGGCGCGGGTTGCGGATCCACCCGAAGCGCCGACGGGCCCGGCGTACCGGTGCCGGCGTCAGGTGGGACGTGGGATGCCGGGTCACCGACCGGGCATGCGACCACCGGGCGTACCAGCGTGGCGCGATGATCCTCATGAGTGTGCGCACGGCACCCTCCCCCTCCACTCCCCGACGCGACGGCTACCGCATCTGCCCAAGCAGACGGCAAACCCCCGGCTCGCGGTTGCGCCGGCCGCGCCGCCGCGGCGGCGAGCACCGGCGCGACCCCCACAGAGAGCACCCAACTGCCGTCAGTCTGCTACAACTTCCGCCGATTGCCAGGCCCCGTCAAGTGGAGATCCGGCGGGCCGGGACCACAGTTGTTCACGAACCGGCCGACCAAGTCCTCGCGTTCGGCACGGAGGGAACGAGCCGGGAGCCGTGGCCGGCGGATGCGGTGGCGTCAAGCTGCGGGTGGGACTCGCCGTGGGCAGCCGGTGCTGCGCCACGTCACCGGGTCGGGGATCTCGCGCAGGCCGTCGATGCCGCCGCGACGCCCCCTTCGATCAGCGCGGCCACGGCCGCGTCGATCCATTCCTCCCGGGTCACCTGCGTCCTCGCCACGTACATACAGTAGTGTATGGACTATCCATGCAGAGCTGTATGGATCCTTGGACGAGGTGAGGTGGTCCCTGTGACACCCGGAACAGACGTCCGAACCGCATCCAGGAGGGATGCGGGCTGGTGGTGCAGTTGGGGGTTCATCGCGATCGCCGTCCTGCACATGGCCTATGGCCTGGTCGCCTATCGGTCGGACGCCCGCGACCTGCTCGGCGAGGGCCTGGGCGGTGCCTCGGGGGACGCCGGCCGCGAACGGTTCTTCTGGCTCATGCTGGGCGGCCCGGCCATGCTGCTCGCGGGCCTGTGGTCGCGAGTCGAGTTCCTGCGCACCGGTCGGGTCCCGCGCGCCGTGGCCTGGTACGCGGCGTTCCTCGGCGCGCTGGTGCTCCTCATGCCGGACAGCGGCTTCTGGCTGTTCATCCCGCTCGCCGCCCTGGCGTTCCGCGCCTCGTCCCGTCCCAAGGCCAAATAGCGAACAGCCTTGAAACGGGACGCGGTTGCGCGGGTGATCAGTGCCGGATGAGGTGGCGGAACCGCTGCTTCATCTCGGCGGTACGGGACGGCTTGGCCTCGGTGGCGGTGTCGCCGTCGGCGGTCTTGGCGGCGGTACGGGCGGCACGGGCCCGGTGGGATTCGGCCTTGCGTTCGGCCTTGTCGGCGGCGCGCGCCTGGCGGGCCTCGGCGCGGGCCTCGCGGGCCGCCTCCTTGGCCGCCTGGTTGGTCTCCGCGAGGCGGTTGTGCATCGCGTCGCGCTCCGCCTGCGTGCGGTTGAGCTGTGCGGTCGCCTCGCGCGCCTCGGCCGAGGCGTGCTTGGCCTGTGCCCGCGCGTCCCGGAGTTCGCCCATGCGGTGCCGTGCGTGCACACCGCCCACGGTCGTCATCCAGACGGAGAAGGCGAAGACCAGAGCGAGGGCGATCCCGGCCAGGAAGACCTGGACGCTGCTCATGGTCGCGATGTCCTGGTCGAACAGCGTCACGGTGTAGTCCGGAGTCCCCGTGCGGTTCTCGGATATGAGCAGCAACGTGAAAGCGCCGGTCGCCATCAGGAGCAGGAGTCCCAGCAGCAACATGTCCGCAACCCTTCGGTGTCGAGGTGGAGTTCGGGACGTCGCCGCCCCGGTGCGTGGCCCCCCGTTTCTCTTTGCTGCGGCTGCCCTGGATCGGCGCCGGGTAACGCGAATGGCGCGAAACACCTTGCCCACGACGGCCGAACGGGTGGTCTCGCACCCGCCGCGGGCGCGCCGCGGCGCCGCCTGCCGGATTCCGGACGGTCGGGAAGGTACATCTGAACCGTGTGTGGATGGGGTCACTCCGGGCCGTCGCGGACGCGGCGGCCCGGAGCCGCACCACCCGGTATCCGCCACCCGGTATCCGCCACCGGGAATGCGCCGCCCGGGTGTGTACCGCGAGGTGCCACCCGTGAGCCGCCGAAGTGCGCCCGAGGGCACGGGGCTTACTTCGGGCGGCGGCTGTCCTCGAGTGTCCCGGGCGGGACCTCGTCGCCCCAATGCGCCTTGCGTGCCCAGCGGAACGCGTCCTTGCGGCTCTTGGCGACGACGGCCTCGCGCAGTTCCGGCGCCTCGCAGACGGTGAGGCGGATGTGGCCGGGCCGGATCTGCGGGGCGCGCAGCACGCGGGCGGGGGCGTGGGCGGGGGCCTGGCGGGAGGCCGAGACGTACGCGAACTTCTCGTCCTCGAAGCCGAGTTCGCCGCCCTTGACGGCGCGGTGCACGCCGGACCGGGTCACGCGCGCGGCGAAGTGGCACCAGTCGTCGCCGGTCATCGGGCACGCCGCGTCCGAGGGGCAGGGGGCGGTGATGGTGGCCCCGGCCGCGATCAGCCGGTCGCGCACGCGGCGCAACCGGGCGAAGCCCGCGGGGGTTCCGGGCTCGACGACCACGAGTTCGCCGCGGGTCAGGACCCACCAGCGGTCGACGGTCTCGCCGAGGGTGTCGTCCGGGAGTTCGCCGAGGACGAAGGAGGCGACGACCAGGTCGGCCGGTTCGGCGGGAGGTGCGGCGACGGACGCCCGGTGCCAGGTTGCGGTGCGTACCGCGGCCGAGGCCGAGCGCGCGGCGAGTCTGCGGCCCGCGTCGATCATGGCGGACGCCTGTTCCACGCAGGTGACGGGCCCGAGTGCGGGGAACGCCTCGGCCGCCGCCCAGGCCGCGGTGCCGGGCCCGGCGCCCAGGTCGAGCACGGACGCCGGACGCCAGTCGGGACGCCGGCGTACGACCGCGTCGAACACCGCCCGGTCGACCGCGAGCGTCGCCGGCATCCGCGCCGCGAGGTAGGCGTGCACGTGGCGTTGCGTCAGACGGGCGTCGTCGGGCGTGGCCCCGCCGCCGCGGTAGAGGTCGGACAGCTCCTGGTACGCCTGCGCGAGTCCGCGCGAGGCGTTGCCGAACTCCGCCGCGACGGCGGTGGGGAGGTCCGAGGTGGTGCCCGTGGTGTCTCCCGCCGGGTCTGCGGAACGGTGCGCCGGCGGTGCTGGGCTCATGGCCGCGACTTTATCAGCGGGGAGCGGGACGTCCGTTGCCCCGACGCCGACGCGCACCCGCGGGGGGCGCGGGTGCGCGTCGAGGTGGTGCGCTTGCGGGCGACGCGACGTGCGGCGGGCCACGGGGAGGTCGCCGGGCGAACGCGTCGCGATTTGGCGGTCGGTGAGCGGTGTCGGCCGGTCAGCCGGTCAGCCGGTCAGCCGGTCAGCCGGTCAGCGGGAGACGCCTCCGCCCGCGCCGCGGCGGCCGGCGCCCGCACCGATGCGGAGGCGGCCGAGGCGGGCTCCGATGCCCACTCCCCCGCCTCCTCGCGTACGGCCACCGCCACGGCGACTGCGGCGGCGCGGCGTGACGGCGCGCACGATGCTGCGGACTCGGGTTCCGATGGGCATGACTGCCTCTCGTGGTGCGCTTCGTCGTGTTTCGACGCCGCGCGGTCGGATGAAGTCCCTTGCACGCTGCCCCGGTTCCGGCCGGGCATGCGGAACCCGCGGCCGACCGACCCCGCTCAGGGGTTGACCGCGAGGACGATGTAGGCGGCGAGCAGCGACAGGTGTACGCCGCCTTGCAGCGGTGTCGCCCGACCCGGGACGACGGTCAGGATGCCCACCACCACGGTCAGCGCGAGCAGCACCATGTGGGTGCTGCCGAGTCCGAGGAGAAGAGGCCCGTCCAACCAGATCGAGGCGATGGCGACCGCCGGAATGGTCAGGCCGATGCTTGCCATCGCCGAGCCCAGCGCGAGGTTGAGGCTGGTCTGCACCCGGTCGCGCAGTGCCGCGCGGACCGCGGCGATGGACTCGGGCAGCAGCACGAGCAGGGCGATCACGACGCCGACGACGGCGTGCGGCAGACCGGCCTTCTCGACGCCGGACTCGATCGTCGGCGACACCACCTTGGCCAGTCCGACGACGGCGACGAGGGCGAGGCCGAGCAGGCCGAGGCTGATCCGCGCGTCGCGCGTGGTCGGCGGGTTTTCGTGCTCCTCCTCTTCGACCACGCGCCCTTCGGAGGTGACGGGCAGGAACTCCTCGCGGTGGCGGACGGTCTGGGTGGCGACGAAGAGGGCGTACAGCATCGCCGACGCGATGGCGGCGAAGACGAGCTGCCCGGAGGAGAACTTGGGGCCGGGGCTGCTGGTGGTGAAGGTCGGCAGGACGAGGCTGAGGCCGGCGAGCGTGGCGACGGTGGCGAGGGCGGCGCCGGTGCCTTCCGGGTTGAAGCGGGCGACGCCGCCGCGCAGCGCGCCGACCAGCAGGCTCAGTCCGAAGATGCCGTTGCAGGTGATCATCACCGCGGCGAAGACGGTGTCGCGGGCCAGCGAGGCGCTCTTGTCGCCGCCGTCGGCGGTCAGCGTCACGATCAGGGCGACCTCGATGACGGTGACGGCGATCGCAAGAACGAGTGACCCGTACGGTTCCCCCACCCGGTGTGCCACGACCTCGGCGTGGTGCACGGCGGCCAGCACCGCGCCCGCGAGCAGCACGGCGGCCACCGCGACGACCCAGCCGGGTACGTCCCGCCCCCATGTGAGGACGAGCGCGACGAGGGCAAGGACGGGTACCACCGTCGTTCTCTGGAACAGGACGGAGCGCGTGCGAGTCACCATGCCCGTTTGTTTCCCGTAAAAATCTTGCTCACGCGTTTAAACGGCCCATGCGGTGTATCTCACGCTGCAACAGTCACCCGAATGCCGCTGTCGGCGAGCTTCCGGCGGCTCCTGGCGGCTCCCGGCCCGGTCGCAGCAGCGGCGTTGCGACTATTAGTCATACAGCTATCAGCCTTAGTTCAATTTCTGGCACCAGAGCTTCACCCGATGTCCCGCGGACCGTGGTGCCGCGTATGCCGGGCCCACATCCGGCGAGAACGTCTCGTTCACGGCGACCCGCCACCGTGTGGTGCGTTCACAACGCACATCGCACGTCCGTAAGGAGTTCTCGTGGGCCGCATACGTCTCGACGCGCTGACCCGCAAATTCGGCGACACGTCCGCCGTCGACCGGGTCTCCCTCGATGTGGCGGACGGAGAGTTCCTGGCCCTGCTCGGGCCGAGCGGCTGCGGCAAGACCACCCTGCTGCGCATGGTCGCCGGACTTCTGCCGCCCACGTCGGGCCGCATCCTGCTGGACGACCACGACATCACGCACAGCCCGCCGCGCCGCCGCGACCTGGCCATGGTGTTCCAGAGCTACGCCCTGTACCCGCACCTGACGGTCGCTCAGAACATCGCCTTCCCGCTGCGGGTACGCCGTACGGCCAAGGAGGTGGCCCGCGCCCGGGTCCGCGAGGTCGCCGCCCAGCTCGAACTCGGCGAACTGCTCGCGCGCCGCCCGAAGGAGCTGTCCGGCGGCCAGCGCCAGCGGGTCGCCCTGGGCCGCGCGCTGGTGCGCGAGCCCCGCGCGTTCCTCATGGACGAGCCGCTGTCCAACCTCGACGCGAAGCTCCGCACCGCGACACGTGTCGAGTTGGCCGCCCTGCACCGCAGGCTCGGGTCCACCTTCGTCTACGTCACCCACGACCAGGTCGAGGCCATGACCATGGCCACCCGGATCGCGCTGCTCGACGGCGGCCGCCTCGAACAGGTGGGCACCCCGACCGAGGTGTACGACGAACCCGCGTCCGTGTTCGTCGCGTCGTTCCTCGGCGCGCCCCCGATGAACCTGATGCCCGGCAGGCTCTCCACCACCGACGCGGGCCTGCTGCGCGTGGACGCCGAGGGCACCACCGCTCCCCTGTGGCCGGGCCGGGTGCCCGCCCGCGACGTCGTGCTCGGCGTACGCCCCGAGCACCTGACGCCTGCCTCCGCCGAGACGCCGGGGGACGTGCTGCGCATCCGCGCCGTCGTCGAGGCCGTCGAGAACCTGGGCAGCGAGGAGGTCGCGCTGTGCCGCACCGGGCCCGCGACCGGCGCCTCGGTGGGCGCCTCGGTGGGCGCCTCGGACCGGGTCGCGGTACGCGGCCCCCGCCCGCTCGGCCTCGTCCCCGGCGAGCCCGTCACCCTCACCGCACCCACCGACCGGCTCCACCTGTTCGACGCCGCCTCGGGCCGCCGCCTGGTCTGGCGTGAGCAGGTGGCTCCGGAGCCGGCGCGCACGACCGGCAAGTCGGTGGCGGCCGGCACCGGGCTCCCGGGCGCCGAGCCCAGCCTCAGCGCGGCCTGAGCGGCGCGCACCACCGACGCACCCCTGGCACACCACTGAAACCGCCAAATGCCCTGAAAACACACGAGCGGCGAACCACCCGCACACCGCCGTGAACCACTCACGAACCACCTCGAACCACCCACGAACCACCTGGAGCACCAGTGACCACCCACCGCCGCGTACGCGCCCGTCTCGTCGGCGCGGCCGCGACCGCAGCCCTCGCTCTCACCGCCACCGCGTGCGGCGGGCTCGGCGGCAGTACCTCCGGCAAGGCCGACAACGCGGGCGCCGCCCAGGCCGCACCCGAACTGCGCCCCGACCAGAAGGTCGAGATCGTCTTCGAGTCGTACAACCTCTCGCAGGCCGGCGTGTGGACCGACACGATCAACGGGCTGGTCCGGGAGTTCCAGGAGAAGAACCCCAACATCCACGTCACCACCCGGCCCCCGCAGGGCGGCGCGCAGAACGTCGTCGGGTCGATCCAGAGCCAGATGGTCGTCGGCAAGGCGCCGGACGTCGGCCAGGTCACGTTCGGCGACCTCGACTTCGCGGTCAACAGCCTCAAGGCCAAGCCGCTCGACGACCTCGTCGGCAAGGACACCGTGCGCGCCTCGTTCGGCGGTCCGCACCCGTTCGCCCCCAACGCGGCGACGCTCGGCGACTGGAACGGCAAGACGTATGGCATGCCGTACGTCTTCTCCACCCCCGTCCTCTTCTACAACGCCGACGCCTTCCGCGCGGCCGGACTCGACCCCGACAAGCCGCCGGCCACCTGGGAAGAGGTCAAGCAGGCCGGACTCGCGGTCAAGGCCAAGGCCGGCAAGGAGGGCGCGTACATCGACTGCGCCACCGCGTCCGCCGGCGACTGGTGCCTCCAGGCGATCATCGCGTCCAACGGCGGCCAGGTCCTCTCCCCCGACCGCAAGCAGCTGACGTTCGCCGAGCCCGCCTCGGCCGCGGCCGTCGGCACGCTCGCCGACCTCGTGAAGTCCGGCGCCTCCCCCAACCTCACGCAGGCCCAGGCCATCGACGCGTTCACGCGCGGCAATCTCGGCATGGTGCTGGAGTCCAGCTCACTTCAGGGCATGTTCCAGCAGGCCGCGGCGGCCGGGAAGTGGGACCTGCGCGCCGCGCCCCTGCCCGCCTTCCCCGGCCGGGCCGCGGTGCCCACGAACTCCGGGTCGGCGCTGATGGTCTTCTCCGACGACCCGGCCAAGCAGCGCGCCGCGTGGAAGTTCATCGAGTTCATGACGAGCGACCGGGCGTACGTCGAGATCTCCAGCAAGATCGGCTACCTCCCGCTGCGCCCGTCGCTCGTCGACGACCCCGCCGCGCTCAAGCCGTGGGCGGACAAGAACCCGCTGATCCGGCCCAACCTCGACCAGCTCACGCGCCTCCAGCCGTGGGTGTCGTTCCCCGGCAACAGCTACGTCCAGATCCGCGACCTGCTGCTCCAGGCCGTCGAGGCGTCCGTCTACCAGGGCAAGGACCCGGCCGCGACGCTCGCCGACGCGCAGAAGCGGGCGAGCGGGCTGCTCCCCTGACGCGGCGCTTGCACGCAGCTTCCCGACTCGTACGTCCCCGGCCCGGTCCGGCTCCGGCCGGCCGGGCCCCCTCCCGAAAAGGCACCGCAATGCGCAAGCCCCTGCACACCCTCATCCAGTTCAGCGACGTCCACGTGGTCCCCGAGGGCGAACTGCTGCACGGCACCGTCGACACCCTGGCCAACCTCGCCGCCGCCCTCGACGAGGTCGAGGCCGCCGCGATCAAGCCCGCCGCCCTGCTGTTCACCGGCGACCTCGCCGACGCCGGGGACGCCGCGTCCTACCGCCGGCTCCGCGAGACCGCCGAGAAGGCCGCCGCCCGCATCGGCGCGCCCGCGCTGTTCGGCATGGGCAACCACGACAAGCGCGAGGCGTTCCACGCCGACCTCCTCGGCGGCCGCGCCGGGGACCACGAGCGCGACTTCGTCCACGAGGCGGACGGCCTGCGCGTCGTGATGCTGGACACCACCGAGCCGGGCAGCCACCACGGCGACCTCACCGACACCCAGATCGCCTGGCTGCGCGAGCAGTTGGCCTCCCCGGCGGAGCACGGCACGATCCTCGCGCTGCACCACCCGCCGATCCCGTCGCCGCTGGAGATCCTGGAGATGCTCACCCTGCGCCGGTACGCGGAACTCGCCGACGTGGTGCGCGGCACCGACGTCCGCCTCGTCGTGGCGGGCCACGCGCACCACGCCACCTGCGGCTCGCTCGGCGGCGTACCGGTGTGGGTCGCGCCGGCGACCGCGTACACCGCCGACGTGCTGGCCCCGGCCGGCCTCATCCGCGGGACCGCCGGCGGCGGGTACACGCGCATCGACGTGTACGCCGACGAGGCGACCGCGACGTTCGTCCCGGTCGGCCGCGGCGCGCCCGTCTACGAACTCGACGTCGAGACGCTGCGCCGCTACATGGCCGAGCACAGCGCCGCGGCGCAGGCCTGAGGCTCCGCCCGTGTTCGTCGAAGCAGCCGCACCGGAGCAGTCCGCCGCCCCCGCAGCCGGGGGCGGCGGCCGGCCCGCCCCGCTGCGCCGCCTCGCGGCGGCGCTGCCCCCGTACCTGTACCTCGTCCCGGCCGTGGTCTTCCTCGTGACGTGGACGTACCGTCCCTTCGCACAGACGGTCGAACTCTCCTTCTACAAGTGGAACCTGCTGCCCACCTCGCCGATGGAGCCCGTCGGCCTCGACAACTACCGGCAGGTCCTGGCCCTCCCCGAGCTGCACGAGGCGCTGGTGAACACGGGCTGGTACGTCCTGGGCCTGCTGCCGTTCTCGGTCGCGCTCCCGGTCGCCATCGCCCTGCTCGCGCAGAACGTGCGCGGGCGCAGCCAGACGCTGTACCGCGCGCTCATCTTCGTGCCGACGCTCGTCACGCCGGTGGCCACCGCCGCGGTGTGGCGGTGGCTGCTCGAACCCGACGGCGGCCCGGTCACCCGGGCCATGGAGGTGTTCGGGATCGGACCGGTCAACGTGTTCCGCGAGCCGGGCCCCGCGCTGGTGGCGATGATCGGGATCTGCGGCTGGCAGATGATCGGCTTCGCGGTGGTCGTGGTCACCGCCGGACTGTCCGGCATCAACCGCGACTACGCCGACGCCGCGTCGCTCGACGGCGCGACGCGCGCGCAGATCACCCGCCGCATCACGCTGCCGCTGCTGTCCCCGTCGCTGGTGTTCCTGGCGCTGATGACCATCCTGCTGTCGGCGCAGTGGACCTTCCCGCTGATCGACACGCTCACGCAGGGCGGTCCGGGCGGGGCCACCACCAACATCTACTACCTGCTCTGGCAGTTCGGCTTCCGCAGCTTCGACGCCGGCTACGCGGCGGCCGCCGGAACGCTGTTCTTCGTCGGCTTCGCGATCGTCGCCATGTTCTTCGTGTGGCTCGCGGACCGGCTCAGCTTCCACGACGACTGACAGTGAGGATTGGTGATGGCGCCGCTCGGAGGTCTGACTCTCCGACTGACTGACGCTTCGGCTGTCCTTCTGGGGAATCGTCGGCCGTCTGGGCGGTGCCACTCGGCGCGTGGCCGGTCGGGCGTCTGTGACTTCATAGGAGCCCGGCCAAAGGTCCCATCACTGTCTCGTCCGTCAGCCCGACCGGCCCGTGCCCTCCCACAGGTGACCGTTGGAAGGGCAGCACACACCAGCATGGCAGACGCGACAGCGGTGGTCGGCGGCATCGACACCCACACCGACATCCATCAGGCCGCGGTCGTCGACACGGTCGGCAGGCATCTGGCCACCGAGGCGTTCGAGACCACCCCGGCCGGCTACCGCCGGCTGCTGGACTGGCTGTCCTCGCACGGCGAGGTCCGCGCGGTCGGGGTCGAGGGGACCGGCGCCTACGGCGCCGAGGTCGCCCGGTTCCTCACCGCGCACGGCGTCACCGTCGTCGAGGTCGACCGTCCCGACCGCAAAGCCCGCCGCAGGAGCGGCAAGTCCGATCCCGTGGACGCCTACGCCGCAGCGACCGCGGTCCTGTCCGGCCGGGCCGGCGGAACTCCCAAGGCCCGCACCGGGATCGTCGAGGCGATCCGGGCCCTGCGGGTGGTCCGCAAGAGCGCGGTCAAGGCCCGCACCCAGACGATCAACCAGATCCGCACCCTGATCGTCACCGCGCCTTCCGCCGTCCGCGACAAGCTGCGCGGCCTTGCCACCCGCGAACTCGTCGACTCCCTCGCCCGCTCCCGCCCGGCCGGCGACTCCGCCGACCCGGCCTGCGCGGTCAGGACCGCCCTGCGGCGGCTCGCCCGCCGCTACCAGGCACTCGACACGGAGATCAAGGACGCCGACCGGGAGATCGGCCCGCTGGTCGCCCAGGCCGCCCCGACCCTGCTCGCGCTGCCAGGAGTCGGCCCCGAGACCGCCGGCCAACTCCTGACCAGCGCAGGCGACAACCCCGAACGGCTTCGCTCCGAAGCGGCGTTCGCGCACCTGTGCGGCACCGCACCCGTCCCCGCATCGTCCGGCCGCACCCACCGCCACCGCCTCAACCGCGGCGGCGACCGAGCCGCCAACAACGCCCTGCACACCATCGTCCTGGTCCGCATGAAATACGACCCGCGCACCCGCGACTACGTCACCCGACGAACCGCCCAAGGCATGACCAAGAAGGACATCATCCGCTGCCTCAAACGGTTCGTCGCCCGCGAGATCTACAAACACCTGCCCCACACGACCGGCATCACTCAACCGCTCCCACAGATCCCTTGACGATCTATAGGAGCTTCCCCGGAAGCCTCCCCGAGCCCCCGCCCCCGCCCCCGAGAGCCCCCGAGCCCCCGAGCCCCCGAGACACCCTGAGAGCCACCGCGATGACCGTCACCGCATACTTCGTCGAAGTCGCCCCGCCGCCACGCGTCGGTCCCGACCCAGACCCCCAGGAGGCGCCCGCGCGTCCCCGCGGCACCGCCAAGGTGTGGCCGCGCCGCGTCGTCCGCAAGGACCTCGCCGACCTGCCCGTCGGCAGCCGCTCGCGCACGCGCACGGCGCTGGGGCACATCGTCCTGGGCCTGCTGAGCGTGGTGTGCGTGTTCCCGGTGTACTGGATGTACATCGTCGCGTTCCGCGAACCCGGCACGGCCCTGGGCCAGTCGCTGCTGCCGTGGCCGGTGAGCCTGGCGAACGTACGGCACGTGTGGGACGCGATCCCGATGGGCCGCATGCTGGCCAACACGTTCCTGGTCGCGCTGGTCAGTGCGGTGGGCCAGACGCTCATCGCCCTGCTCGCCGCCTATGCGTTCGCCGCCTGGCGGTTCTTCGGACAGCGCGTGCTGTTCCTGCTGTTCGTCGGGACGTGGCTGGTGCCGTTCCAGGTCACCATGATCCCCAACTACGTGACGCTGTCCAAGCTGGGGCTGCTGAACACCCTCTCGGGCATCGTGGTGCCGACGCTCTGCTCGGCGATGGCCGTGCTGATGCTGCGTCAGCACCTGGCGGCGTTCCCGAAGGAGCTCCTGGACGCGTCGCGTATGGACGGCCGCACGTCGTGGGGCACCCTGTGGCGCGTCGTGGTCCCCAACATGCGGCCCGCACTGGCGTCGTTGTTCGTCCTGCTGTTCATCTCGGCCTGGAACGAGTACTTCTGGCCCGCCATGGTCCTCCAGCGGTCCGACTCGGTGGTCCAGGTCGGCATCCGGGGCTTCATGGGCGCCGAGGGCAACAACTGGGGTGCCCTGATGGCCGCCTCGGGCCTCGCGTGCCTGCCCATCCTGCTGCTCTACGTGGTGCTGCAACGCAACGTCATCGACGCGTTCGTCCGCTCGGGCCTCAAGTGACCGGCCCCGCTTCACCGAGGAGTGCCATGACCGCCGAAACCGCGCTGTCCCCCACCGGGGCCGGCCTTCCCCTGATCAATCTGCGCGACCTGGGCGGGCTGACCACCCGCGACGGCTCGCGCGTACGCCCGGGCCTGCTTTTCCGCTCGGCCGCGCCGTTCGGGCTGACCGAGGCGGACGGTGCCGCGCTCGTCGACGCGCTTCGCCTCGGCCTGGTGGTCGACCTGCGGCACGACACCGAGCGGGCCACCGTGCCGTGGCCGGTGCTGCCGTCCTCCGTGGAGGTACGCGCGATCGAGCTGGCGACCCGGTCGGTGGGCGGCGGGTCCGAGGCCACAGGAGCTGCGGGCAGCGAGGCGGCGGCCACCGCACCGGCGTGGCCCTCGCCCTTCGGAGCACGCGAGTTCGGCCTCTGGTACGCCACGATCGCCGCCCAGGGCGCCGGCCGTCTCGCGGACCTGGTCCGCGCGTTCGCCGACCCGGCCGCCCCGCCCGCGCTGGTGCACTGCACCGCGGGGAAGGACCGCACCGGCATCGTCGCGGCCTGCGTGCTCGACCTGCTCGGCGCCGACGACGACACGATCGTCGCCGACTACACCCGGACGCAGCTCGCGCTCGACGCGATCCGCGCGCACACGACGGCGGTGCTGCCCGGTCTCGCGGGCCGGGCCGTGCCCGCGGTGATCCTGAGTGCGGAGGAGGAGACGATACGCACCTTCCTCGCCGAAGTGGCCATCGAGCACGGCGGCTTCGGCCCGCTCCTGGAGCGGCACGGCATCACCGACGCGGACGTCGACGCCCTGCGGGCACGGTTCCTCGACCGCTGAGGCCCCGCCCCCGGGGACCCGGCGGATCCCCGGGCTTCGCTCCGCCGGCCGCCCCCGCGCGGGCGGCTCCGCGGGCGGCTCCGCGGACGGCTCCTCGGACGGCTGCTCGGGCCGCGCGCCCGGGATCTCAGACGGGCGCGCGGCGCAGACGGCCCTGCACCGGAAGGCTCTTCACCCCCGCGAGGAAGACCGAGCGCATGCGCACCGGTTCGCCGACCACGTCGAGCCTCGCGTACGCGGCGAACAGCTCGGTGAACAGCAGCCGCAGCGTGAGCCGCGCCATGTTCGCACCGATGCAGTAGTGCGGTCCGGCGCCGAAGGACAGGTGCCGGTTGGGGCGGCGGGCGACGTCGAAGAGATCCGGGTCGGCGAACACGCGCCGGTCGCGGTTGGCCGACGCGAGGAAGGCCACGACCGGCTGCCCTTCCGGGACGACGACGCCGGACAGTTCCACCGGGCGCCGGGTGGTGCGCATGAAGTAGCGGGCGGGCGTGGCCCATCGCAGGCTCTCCTCGACCCCGCTGTCGAGCAGGTCCGGCCGCGCGGCCCACGCCGCGTACCCGCCGTTGTCGGCGAGTTCCATGACCGCGGCGACCGGGACCTGGGACAGCGTGACGGCCGCACCGAGCAGCAGGCTGTAGCAGTTGGACACGACGGCGGCCGGCGACAGGCGCACGCCCTCGTGCCGCATGCCGAGCATGACCCCCACGAGGTCGTCGCGCGGATCGCGGGCACGGGCGCGGACCAGGTCGGTGAAGTACGCGAACAACTCGCGGTGCGCGCGCCGCAGCGTCGCGGCGGGCCCCTCCGGCAGCATGTGCTCGGGGTCGTCCTCCGCCGACGCCGTGATCGCCAGCCGGGCCAGGTGCGGCCGGTCCGCATCGGGCAGCCCGAGCAGCAGGCCGAGGACCACGAGCGGCAGGTCGCGCATGGCGGCGGCGAAGTCGAAGGGGCCGCCGTCGAGGGGCAGCAGGGCGCGGATGCCCGCGCGTACCTCTCCGGTGTACGCGTCCACCGACCTGGCGCGCATGGCCCGCTGGAGGGGTGCCCGCAGCTCGTCGTGCCGAGGCGGGTCGGTCGCCGCCAACTGGTGCCCGGCGGCCGGGTCGGGCCTGCCGATCAGGCTCAGCAGCGTGCCCCGCTCGGAGGTGAACGCCTCGTGGTCGCGCAGGATGCGGTCGACGTCGGCGTAGCGGGTCGCGGCCCAGAAGCCGAGGCCCGCGCCGTGGCGCGGGCCGCCGGCCCCCTGGCCCCCGCCGGCGTGAGGGGCGCCGACAGGCTGCCAGTACACGGGGTCGTACGCGCGTAGCGCCCGCCAGACGGCGTGCGGGTCGTGGTCGGCGTACAGACCGGGATCGGCCAGGTCGGGAACCGCGTGCCGAGGCGCGGAGCCGGTGTTCATACCCCGGCCCCGGCGGACCTCAGCGCCTCGTCCACCGCCTCGGCGAGCGTGGCGACGGTGGGCGACAGGAAGAGTGCGGCGGCCGAGATCTCGACGCCGAACTCCACGTCGACGTCGAGTTGCACGCGGGCCGCGAGCATCGAGTCGCCGCCGAGTTCGAAGAAGTCGTCCTCGACGCCCACCGGGCCGAACCGCAGTGCCGACTCCCAGAGCCGCACGAGGCGTTCCTCGAGTCCGGTGCGGGGCGCCGCGTAGTCGGTGGTGATCCCCGCCTCGTCGCGTGCCGCCGCGTCCCGTGTCCCCTGGTCCTGCGTCCCCTCGTCGCGCGCCGCCTCGTCGCCCGCTCTTGTGTCCGCCCCCGCGCCCGGCCGTGCGACGTGGTCGTGTTGCGCCATCCGTTCCCCCTGCGGTTGTCCACGTCGCTTCACTCTCTCAGCGGTCGTCGGCGGGGGATTGGAAAAATCCGACATGCGGTCGGCCGCGCGCGGGCCCGCGGCGGGGGCGCCCGCGGCGTGCCGTCTCGGTGGTCGGGGCCGCAACGGTCAGGCGCGGCCGAGGACTTCCCGGGCGTACTGCTCGACGCGGGTGCCGTCGAAGAACGCCGGGTTCATGCCGCCGTGCAGGCGCACGGTGTTGTCGCAGGCGAACTCGCGGAACTGCGCCGGGGTGAGGTGCCCGTGCTCGACCAGTTCGCGGGCTTCGCCGACGACTTCGCGCATGTCGGTGACGTCCCAGTGGCCGATGTCGGAGCCCAGCAGCGGGCGCAGCACGGCACCGCAGGGGTTGAGCCCGTCGGCGTACGCCCAGGCGATCGTGGGGTCGTCGGCCTCGCAGCCGAAGTAGAAGCGCTCGAACATGCGGGCGATATCGGCGGGCGAGCCGATGCCGCTGCCGCGGTAGTCGTCGAGGTCGGGCGGCGGGTTGTCGGCCTGCCCGCGCAACCCCGCGGCCAGGCCGGGCGCCGCGAAGTGCGCGCCGCCGTGCCGGGCGAACAGCTCGTCCCAGAGTTCGGCGTCGAGTCCGGCGGGGTCGAGTGCCGCGATGTTCGGGCCGCCGCGCTTCTCCCAGTGCCCGACGAGGTCGGCGAGGAGTTGTACGCCCCACGAGACGCCGCCTTCCAGGAAGGCGAAGTTCAGGGTGGGGAAGCGGTGGGCGACGCCTCCGATGACAAGGGCCTTGGCGAAGGCCTCCCCGCCGGCGGCGAAGGTGCCGATGTGGTTGTGCACGTACCGGGTGGACGACTGGCGCAGGCCGATGCCCATGGTGGGGGTGTGCACGGTGACGGCGACGCCGAGTTCGACGCAGCGGCGCCAGACCGGGTCGTAGTCGTGGACGCTGTCGAGGGCGAGGACGTCGTACCAGCGGGCGCCCTCGGGGCCGCCGGGGACGGGGCGGGCGACGATGTTGTTGAGCAGCACGGCCTTGAACCCCAGTTTGCCGACCGCGTGTTCGAGTTCGGCGACGGCCTCGTCGGGGGTGTGCGTGGGGATGACGGCGGCCGGGGTCATGCGGTCCTGGAGGCCGTCGGTGAGTTCGGCGAGGTAGGTGTTGACGCCCCGGCAGGCGCCGGTGCGGATCGCGTCGTCCGGGTGGCCGGACGCGACGAGGCCCACGCTGGGGTAGAGGACGGCGAAGTCGAGTCCTATTTCGTCCATGCGCTCGTGCAGCAGAGCGGGCAGGAACGCGGTCGCACGGTCGAGGGTGTTGCCGGGCAGCGACCACCAGGGCGGGATCCAGGTGCCCGGGCGGCGCTGGTCGCCGGTCAGCTCGGCGAGGCGGCCGCCGGTACCGCCGCGCGAGGCGTAGGTCGGCGACGAGCCGAGGAAGTGGTCGGCCGCGTCCGGTCCGGCGACCTTGCGGATCACCTCGGTGAGGACGGGCAGCGCCTCGACGATGTGGCCGTCGCCGTCCACGACGGGATGCGGTGCGCGATCGGCCGGCGATGCGCCGGGGCCGGGCGTGTGACGTGCGGATTCAGGTGCTGGCATGCGCGCCAGTGTCGGCCGGGCGCGGCGAGAAAGGAAGCCGATTCGCGCGGTATTACGAACGATTCTTTCGATTATTCGACCCAAGATGCGATACCCGATGAAGCACTGTAGACATCTGATGCAGTGTCAGTTAGGCATTGCCCCTGCACTGCACGTGTCAACGGACGTGCGACGCCGAGATCGAAGCGGAACGGGACACTCCTGTTCTGCGGCGGGCCCGGCAGTTTCGTCGACAGCTCCCGGAAGGACGAACGACATGGCCCCTGCGAACTCCCGCGGCCCACTGGGCCGTCGCCGCCGCGCACTCGTGGCCGCGGCGGCGGCGCTCACCGGCCTGTTCGCCGCCGCCTGCGGAGGAGGCGGCGGAAGCAAGGGCGGCGACGGCGTGGATCCGGGCGTCACCGGTGCCGCGAAGACCGGCGGCAGCCTTGAGGTCATCTCGGTCACCGACATGGGCCGGACCGACCCGTTCGGCGCGATCAGCAACTACTACACGGACAGCTCGCGCCTCAACGCGATGTACGACTCGCTCTTCTACAGCGAGCCCAAGACCGGCAAGCCCCTGCCGCAGACCGGCGAGAGCCTCACCGCCGACGCGACGGGCACGGTCTGGACGCTGAAGATCAAGCCGAACATCAGGTTCACCGACGACACGCCGTACGACGCGGCCGCGGTGAAATGGACGTGGGACGAGCACAAGAACCCCGAGCGCCGCTCGCTCGTCGCCGGCTCGGCCGCCGCGATCGACAAGACCGAGGTGGTCGACCCGCTGACCCTCAAGGTCACGCTCAAGGCGCCGAACGCCAACTTCGACCGCGTCGTCGCGTCGGCGCTGGCCTTCATCCCGTCGCCCACCGCGCTCCAGAAGGACCCCGCGGGCTTCGCCCAGAAGCCGGTCGGCGCCGGGCCGTTCGTCCTGACCGAGTGGGCGCGCGACAGCCAGATGGTGTTCACCAAGAACCCGAAGTACTGGCAGGGCCCGGACAAGCCGCTGCTCGACAAGGTCGTCTTCCGCGTGATGAGCGACAGCACGCAGGCGCTCAACAGCGTCGCCACCGGGCAGAGCGACCTCAAGGTCTCGGCGAGCTCGACCGACGGGGCCAAGGCCAAGGACCTCGGGCTCGGCGTCGGCCAGGTGCCGGTGATCGTGGGCGAGGCCATCGTGTTCAACGCGGCCAAGCCGCCGTTCGACGACCCACGCGCCCGCCGGGCCGTCGCGCTCGCCCTCGACCCGAACGAGATGAACAAGATCGCGTTCACCAACCAGGGCGTGCCCAGCTCCAGCCTGTTCCCGGCGGACAGCCCGCTGGTCGCACCGGACGCGCCGAAGCTGCCGTCGGCGAACCGCGTCGAGGCGCAGAAGCTGCTCGACGAGCTGGCGGCCGAGGGCAAGCCGCTGAAGTTCACGTACCTGGTGCCGCAGAACAACCAGGCGACGAAGACCGGCGAGTACGTCCAGACGCAGCTGAACGGCCTCAAGAACATCGAGGTCAAGACGCAGGCGATGGCGATCGTGTCCTACACGCAGGCGGTACGCGTCAACCGGGCGTACGAGGCCGCGCTGCACAACTGGACCGTGTCGGACCCCGAACCGACGGTCTACGCCTACATGTACAGCACCAGCCCGACGAACTTCATCTCGTACAAGAGCGCCGAGGCGGACGCCGCGCTGGACCAGGGCCGCAAGACGAGCGACCCGGCGCAGCGGCAGGCGGCGTACACCGCGCTCATGGCGGCGGTGTCGAAGGACGTGCCGCTGTGGCCGTACCAGGAGGGCCGCATCACCGTGTTCCACAAGGACAGCGTGGCCGGGCTGCTGCTCAGCAACGACGGCGTGCTGATGATGGACCGCATCGGGCGGCGCTGACCGACAAATGCGATAAACCGGGAGGTTCCCACCTCCGCCGCGGCGTCCGACAATGGAACGACGGGGACAGCGGACAGCCATCCGAGCGGAGGTGGGGACCATGCCCGCCATGAAGCACTGGACCGTGGACATCTACCTGAACGAGAAGACCGGCGTCGACGAATTCGACGGCGGGATCTCGGTACGCACACACGCCGAGGCCCGGCTCGACACCGGAGCGGGCGACGCCCTGCGGGCCTGGGGCAACGCGCGCAAGCACCCGTCCGACCGCGACGTCCCGCAGATCGGCGACGAGCTTGCCGCGGCCCGCGCCCTGTCCGACCTGGCGCACCGGATGCTGCACGCCGCGGCGGCGGACATCGAGGCCGCCACCGGGCAGTTCGCCTCGCCGCGCGGCTGAGCCCGGCGCAGGCCCCTCCGCGCGGGGCGCACCTCTTGTGAGCCCCGCGCGCCCCTCCCTTGCGCCCGCACGCCGTTGATCATGGGCGGGTCGCGGCCGTTACCTGGGAGCGCGGGCGTACGACCGGTTGGTCCGCGGGAGCGCCCCTCTGCGGGGCGTCCCCGGGGCCACGGCCCGGACCTGGCGGTCGGGCCCGCGCGTAGCACCAGTGCACCGGCGGGGAGGGGAAGCCGATGTCCATCGCAGCGGAGCCCGAGCAGACCGAGCAGACCGAAGAGCAGGCCGCCCGACTGAGTCTCAGTACGGCGGCCGCCCGCAACCTGGCCACCACCACCAAGTCCGCACCGCAGATGCAGGGGATCAGCGCGCGCTGGCTCCTGCGGATGCTGCCCTGGGTCCAGGTCGACGGCGGTACGTACCGCGTCAACCGCCGCCTCTCCTACGCCGTCGGGCGCGGGCGCGTCGGCTTCGTCCGCGAGGGCGCGGCGGTCCGCGTGGTCCCGCCGACCCTCGCCGAACTGCCGGCCCTGCGCGGCATCGACGACGAGGACCTGCTCGCGGAGCTGGCGTCGCGGTGCACGCAGCGCGAGTTCGCGCGCGGCGACGTCCTCGTCGAGGCCGGCTCGCCGGTCGACGAGATCCTGCTCGTCGGACACGGCAAGGTCGACCGGCTCCGGCCCGGCAAGTACGACCACGACAGCGCGCTCGGCTCCCTCGCGGAAGGCGACCACCTCGGCGACGAGGCGCTCACCGACCCGGACGCCGCGTGGGCCTTCGGGGTGCGCGCCGCGACCGCGGGCACCCTGCTGGTCCTGCCCGCGGCGGCGTTCCGCGAACTCGCCACCCGGTCCGCGGCGCTGGCCTCGGCGCTGGAGCGCTTCCGCGCCGACGCGGGGCAGCCCGCCAACCACAAGGGCGAGGCCGACATCGCGCTCGCCTCCGGCCACGCCGGCGAGCCGGACCTGCCCGGCACCTTCGTCGACTACGAACTCGCCCCGCGCGAGTACGAGTTGGACGTCGCGCAGACGATCCTGCGCGTGCACAGCCGAGTCGCCGACCTCTACAACCAGCCGATGAACCAGGTCGAGCACCAGTTGAAGCTGACCATCGAGGCGCTGCGCGAGCGGCAGGAGCACGAGTTGGTCAACAACCCGGACTTCGGGCTCCTCCACAACGCCGACCCCAGGCAACGCATCCAGACCCACTCCGGACCGCCGACCCCCGACGACCTGGACGACCTCCTGACGATGCGGCGCGGCACGAAGCTGCTGATCGCGCACCCGCGGACCATCGCCGCGTTCGGGCGCGAGTGCAACCGGCGCGGGCTCTACCCGGACCACCTCGACGTGGCGGGGACGCGCGTGACGGCGTGGCGCGGCGTACCGCTGTTCCCGTGCGACAAGATCCCGATTGCGGACGGGCACACGTCGAGCGTGCTGGCCATGCGCACGGGTGCCGACGACCAGGGTGTGGTGGGGCTGCACCAGATCGGCATCCCCGACGAGTACGAGCCGGGGCTGAACGTGCGGTTCATGGGCATCAACGCGAAGGCGGTGGTGTCCTACCTGGTCAGCACGTACTTCTCGGCGGCCGTCCTGGTGCCCGACGCGCTGGGGATCCTGGAGAACGTCGAGATCGCCCGCCCGCGCGCGTAGCCGCGGTTCTGCCCTGCTTTAGCCGATCGTGCGGGGTCCGGCGGGCGGGTGGCGCGAGCCGCCTGGGACTCCGCGCATTCCGTCCTGCGCACGGGGGCCGCGCGGCGGGGGCGGGTAGCGTGGCCGCGTGGTGACCAGGAGTGGGGGACGAGGGGTACGAGGGTCGGTGGCGGTCGGCGTCGCCCTCGCGGTCTTTGTGGCCGCGGGATGCGGTTCCGAGTCCGACTCACGAGCGGACGCCAAGGCAAGTGCCGCGGTTTCGGACGGCAGCGCGGCATCGCCGGAAGCGCCCGCATCACCCCTCTCCCCCGCAACTGGATCGGACGGCACCGCCTCGTCGACGTCCGCGCCCCCGGCGGTCCCGGCATCCGCCGCCTCCTCCACGGCAGGTGCTCCGGGTACTCCGGGTGCGGCCTCCGCGGCCCCACCGCCCGCTCCCGCACCGCCCGCGACGGGTCCGCCCGCTCCTGCCACGGCGGCGCGGCCGGGTGCCGCTCCGGCGGCGAACACGCCCTTCGACTACCAGATCGGCGGCCCGTACCAACCCGCGGCAGGGGTGGGCGTCGTCGTGCGCGACCGCGGCGCGGCACCGCTCGGCGGGGCGTACAACGTCTGCTACGTCAACGCCTTCCAGACTCAGCCGGACGCCACGGCGTGGTGGGAGAAGCAGCACCCCGACCTGCTGCTGCGCGACGGCGGCGCGGTCGTGACGGACGAGGACTGGGGCGAAGCGCTGCTCGACGTGTCGACGCCGGCCAAGCGCAATGCGCTGATCGCGGTGGTCGGGCCCTGGATCGACGACTGCGCGCGCCGCGGCTTCCAGGCGGTCGAGCCGGACAACCTGGACTCGTTCGGGCGCTCGCACGGCAAGCTGACGCTCGCCCACAACGCGGCGTTCGCCAAGCTGCTGGCCGCCCGCGCGCACGCGGCCGGGCTGGCGATCGCGCAGAAGAACACCGTGGAGATGGTCGGCCAACGGGCTTCCATCGGCTTCGACTTCGTCGTGTCGGAGGAGTGCGCCAAGTACGACGAGTGCGGCGCCTTCGCCGCGGCGTACGACAACAAGGTCTTCGTCGTCGAGTACGCGCGCGCCGACTTCGACACCGCCTGCCGCGGCTTCGCGAGCCGCCTGTCGATCGTCCTGCGCGACCGCGACGTAACCGCCCCCGGCCGGCCGGCCCACGTGTACGCGGCCTGCTGAGGCCTGCCGCCCTGCCGATCTGCCGGGTCGCGGCCGGCACTCGGCGCGTCAGCGGTATCCGGTGGCGTCCGCGGCCTTGCCGGGGTCCTGGACCTCGACCAGGTAGCGCCACGCGTCGGGGCGGCTGCCGTCGAGGTCCGTGAATCCGTACTCGCGCGCTAGTTGCCCGCTGGAGAGCGACTGCCCGTTCCAGCGCGCGACGTCCGGGTCGGACGCGAGTGCGGCGACCGCGCGGCCGACGTACGACGGCGTCTCGGAGATCACGAAGTGCGGTACGCGCGCGGTCGCGTCGCGCCAGTTCTCCTCGGTGACGCCGAAGGCGTCGAGCATCATCTCGGAGCGCAGCCATCCGGGCGTGAGGGCGACCGCGGTCGCGCCGCGCGAGCCGAGTTCGTGGCCCAGCGCGAAGGCCATCCGCAGCACGGCCGACTTCGCGATGTCGTAGAAGTAGGAGTTGCGGTAGTTGGCCCCGTTGTAGTCGGCGGTGCCGTCGGTCATCTCGACCACGAGGCCGCCGGGCGTGCGCAGCATCAGCGGCAGGGCGAAGTGGCTGGTGATCGCGTGGGTGTCGAGCGCCAGGCGCCAGAGCCGGAGGCCGTTGTCGAGGTCGTGCTCCCAGACCGGGGTCTCCCACTCGAACAGCTTCTCGCCGCCCCAGACATCGTTGACCAGGATGTCGAGGCGGCCGCCCTGCTCGGCGTCGATCCGCTCGACGAGCCCGCGGACCTGGTCGGGCTCCAGGTGGTCGGCGGGTACCGCGATGCCGTGCCCGCCCGCGGCGGTGACGAGGTCGGCGGTCTCCTCGACCGTCTCGGGCCGGTCGTACTCCGAGCGCCGCCCGCGCGTGCTGCGGCCGGTGGCGTACACGGTCGCCCCGGCCGCCCCGAGTTGGACCGCGATGCCGCGCCCCGCGCCGCGCGTCGCCCCCGCGACGAGCGCGACCTTGCCGTCGAGTGGTTTCGCGGCCATGCCGACTCCTCGGGTCGTCGGGTGTGGATGCTCCCGCGCCGCGCCGCCGTGTCAGCCGATCGAGCGAACCGGCCACCAATTGGTTGGCCTGGCTCCGGCCGACTGCTATCCATGAGTGACGCGGACTCGTCTCCGGCAGCCTCCACGGAAGCGCAGGTCACCGTTCATGACGACACTACGAGACGCCGCCCACAAGTTCACGCCGGTCGGCAGCGCCCTGTCGGTGCGCGGGCTGGTCGGCCGCCTCGGGCTTCGCGGCACGGTCTCCGGACGGGACCTGGTGCGCAGGCTCACCCCGCAGGCCCGGGAGATCCGCTCCGGAGAACTGGGGCCGTCCACGGTCAGCGGCAGGGCCCAACTGGTGCTGTTCTCGGACGGGTTCTGGACCTACCGCGGCCAGGTTCACGAGTCGGGCCTGATCAGCCACGACTACGTCTTCACCGTCGCCCTGGACTACGTCGACCCCAACGGCCAGATCTACACGTACGCGGCCGACGGCACCGTGCACGGCACGGCGGACATCGGATCGCGGGACGACGACTTCCAGTTGGACGGCTGGGACCAGCGGATCTCCGCGAACTGGGACGCCCTCGACTCCGCGCCGTGGAAGGCGAACCTGCACGTCTCCACCGACGTCTTCTCCGCAATCGTCGCCGTCGCGGGCACGTTGGCCGTCGTCAAGATCGGGGCCGCCGCCGCGACCGCGGCCGTGCTCTTCCTCGCGAGTCCGAACACGAAGTGCTCCCCCGGCGGCTACCAGGACTCCAGCGGTGGCGCCGGGATCGAAATCACCTGCCGCCAGGAGTACTGAGCACTGCTCCCACGAACACTCCCAAGGCACTCCCAAGGCACTCCCACGGGCACTCCCCCGCGGACGACCAGGCAGAACCACGAGGAAGGCGGCAGGACGATGGCCACTGTCGAGAACAAGACCGACGGCGAGACGGCGTTCCACGGCGTGTCGACGGGCGACACGACCGCCGTCTACGGTGAAGGCGGCGCCGTCGGCGTCCGCGGCGACGGCGCCACCTGGCACGGGGTCGTCGGTATCAGCGTGAGCAAAGCCGGCGGCGCCGGGGTGTACGGCGCCAACAAGACCGGCGGGCCCGGCATCATCGGCGAGAGCGCGACCTGGATGGGCGTCTACGGCAAGACGGACAGCACGACGGGCGGCGCCGGAGTCATGGGCGAGGGCGTCGGCGGCGGGCCCGGCGTGATCGGCAAGAGCGCCCACTGGCACGGGGTCTTCGGCGAAACCGCTGCCGTCGCCGCGACCGGAGCCGCCGGCGTGTGGGGCAAGAACACGGCGGACGGGTCGGGAGTCGTCGGGCAGAGCGTCAGCGGGGCAGGGGTGTTCGCCACCAGCGAGAGCGGGCCCGCCGGGGTGTTCGACGGGGACGTGCGCGTGCAGGGTGACGTCGAAGTCTCCGGGGACATCCGGCTCCAGGGCGGCGACCTCGCCGAACTCTTCGAGACGACGCCGACCCCGGGCGCGCTCGCCGCCGAGCCGGGCACCCTGATGAGCCTCGACGGGGACGGCCGGGTCACGCCCAGCGGATGCGCGTACGACAAGCGGGCGGTCGGTGTCGTCGCGGGCGCGGGCGCGTACCGGCCGGGGCTGATCCTCGACGCCGAATGCGGCGGCGACGCCCGGCCCATCGCCATGGTCGGCAAGGTCTACTGCCGTGTCGACGCCTCGTTCGCGGCGATCGAGGTGGGCGATCTGCTCACCACCTCGCCGACGGTCGGCCACGCGATGAAGGCGACCGACGCGTCAAGGGCGTTCGGGGCCGTGGTCGGCAAGGCGCTGGCCCCGATGGCCGAGGGCACCGGGCTGCTGCCCATCGTCGTCACCCTGCGGTAGCGGACGACGAAGCCCGGTCCTGCCGCCGCCCCGCCACTCGGGCGGTACGGCAGGACCGGGCTTCCGGCGGTCCGCACCACGCGTCGGCGGCCCGGCCGCCGTCACGGCCTCGGCGTCACGCTTCCGGCGTGCCGTTGATGCGGGCGAGGATCTGCGGGTTGGTGACGTGTACCGGGATGTTGTCGTCGTCGAACAGGCCGAGCCGTTGCAGCGCTCCGCCTTCGACCGGCAGGACCGCGCCCGTGGTGTACGCGGCGAGGTCCGAGATCAGGAACAGCACCGAGCCCGCGACGTCGTCCGGCGTGCCCCGCCGGCCCAGCGGAACGCCGCAGCCGGCCACGGCGGGGTCCTGCGCGGTGTTGGTGGCCCGGGGCGTGGTGATCGAGCCGGCCGCGACGGCGTTGACCCGGATGCCGTACCGGCCCCATTCGAGGGCCAGCGTGCGGGTCAGGCCGAGTACGGCGGCCTTGGCCGTGCCGTAGCCGACGTGGTACGGCGCGGCGACCACGCCGCCGGTCGAGGAGATCGTCACGATCGAGCCCTCGCCGCCCTGTTCGACGATGCGCCGGGCGACGGCCTGGGACAGGAACATCACGTGGTGCAGGTTGAGGTCGAGCGCGGCGTCCCACTGCTCGCGGCCGAAGTCCAGCGCGGGCGCCCAGTGCGGGATCAGGCTGCCGCCGACGACGTTCACCAGTCCGAACAGGGTGCCGGGGGCGGCGTCGACGACCTCCCGCACGCCTTCCGGCGTACCGATGTCGGCCCGTACGCGCACCACCTCGCCCGGCAGGTCGATCGCGTCGAGGCGGTCCTGGTCGCGGTCGACCGCGACGACCACGGCGCCCGCCTCGGACACGGCCCGGGCGCAGGACGTGCCGATGCCGCCTCCGCCCGCTCCGGAGACGATGACGGTACGTCCGTCCAGGCGCAGTCGGTCGGTGATCACACGTTCTCCTCGGGCAGGGTTCGGGCATCGTGCGCGCGCAGCTTCGGCAGCACTTCGGCGCCGAGCACGCGGATCTGCTCGCGGGCCGCCTCGGCGGTGACGCCGGGGACCTGGACGCGCAGGTTGAGGCAGGTCGCGCCGGTGTCGCGCATCGTCGCGGCGAGTTCGTCGGCGAGCGCGGCGGGGTCGTCGTGGCAGACGAACCCGGTGTCGCGCCAATGGCGTTGCGCGGCCTCGGGGGTGTACGAGCGGTACACGTCGCGCTGCCGCTCGAAGGCCTCGCGGGGCGGGTCGCCGAGCCACACGCGGCGGATCAGGACGCGGGGGTGGATACCGCCCGCTTCGAGGTAACGGTCCGTCAGTTCCCGTAGCCGGGCCGGGTCCGAGG
The DNA here is from genome assembly GCA_045039925.1 of Streptomycetaceae bacterium NBC_01309. GTDB lineage: Bacteria > Actinomycetota > Actinomycetes > Streptomycetales > Streptomycetaceae > Yinghuangia. Next base: position 9,994,636 of record CP108400.1, on the reverse strand, counting down.
CGCCGTCGTAGATGATGCCGGACCCGGCCGCGGCCGCCCGGCGCACGGCGGGCGGGCTCATCGCGGTGCTGATGACGGGCACCGGCGCGGCGGCACACGCGGCGAGCGCCCGGTCGCCCTGGAGTTCGCCCAGTTCTTCGCCGCGCAGCATCCGCGCCAGGCGCGGCAGTCCGTTCCGGAAGCGGGGCATGGCGTCGTCGCGCGGCACGTCCATGACGTCGAAGTCCAGGTCCAGCGCGCCCGGTGCGACGCCGACACCGACGCGGCCGGGATGCCGTACCGCGAGCCACGCCACCTCTTCGGCGAGCATGGCGACCGGCCGCAGCGGCAGGAGCACCGGGCAGGCGGCGGCCCAGCCGCGCGGCATGCGGTCGAGCATCCACCCGGCCACCTGCAACGGATTCGGCAGGTAGCCGGCGAACCCGCCGTGGTGCTCGCTGGTCATGACGCCGTCGAAGCCGGCCTCCGACGCCGCGGCGGCGTGCCCGAGCAACTCGGCCGCCACGCCTGCCGCGTCGAGTTCGTTGTGCGGATAGATCCGCAGGGACACCGAGCCGTCCGCGAATGCCGCCGAGGATGCTGCTGCCACGCCGAAGCCTCCAGTCGCCGCCCCCGACGGAATTTGATCAAGCAACGGCCGGAGCGTAAACCGGTCATCCCTTGATGACAAGGCCCACCGCCAGTGCGCCCCGTCATCCACGGGCCTTGTCATCCACGGGCTCCGTCCGCGGACCGACGCGGTCGCGACCGGACGGACGCCTTGCGCGATGTCCCGAGGAGCACACGGCGATCGCGGCAGCCGCATGCTGCGCGCGCCCGCGGACTGCGGGCGCGCGCAGGACGCGCGGTTGGAAAGAGGGCTATGCGGGGTCGCCAGGGGCTTCTCCTCTCGCCCGGCGGGTGGCGTCCGGGTCCAGACGGAAGGCCGGGGTGAGGTCGGCCTCGTCGTAGTAGCGGTGGTACACCGGGGTGAGGCCGCCGGAGACCGGCGGGACGATCCAGCTCCAGTCCGCGGGGCACACGCGGCCCGCGTCCTCTTCCTTGCGTACGTGCCGCAGGAACCGGGCCGATTCGGTGTGGTGGTCGGCGATCGTGGCCCCGGCGCTGTCGAACGAGTGCAGGACCGCGCGGTTGAGCTCGACGAGTGCGCGGTCGCGCCACAGCGTGCGTTCGCTGGAGGTGTCGAGGCCCAGCAGGCGCCCGATCTCCGGCAGCACGTCGTAGCGGTCGGCGTCCACGAGGTTGCGGGCGCCGATCTCGGTCTCCAGGTACCAGCCGTTGAACGGGGCCGCGCCGTACGAGATCCCGCCGATCTCCAGGCGCATGTTGGAGATCGCCGGGATGGCGTGCCACAGGAGCGCGAGTTCGCCGACGGAGGTGTACTCCGGGTGTTCGATGGGGACTTCGTGCACCGCGTCGGCCGGCAGTTCGAACCAGGTCACCGGGTCCTGGTCGGTCTCGACGAGGAGCGGCAGGACGTCGAAGCGCGTTCCGGGCCCCTCCCAGCCGAGCTTGTTGGCGAACTCGGTGATGCCCGCGTTGCGCCCGTCGCCCAGCCGGGTGCCGTCGTCGTGCTCGTATCCCGCGTACCGGACGAGTTGTTCGTTCCAGATGCGGACCCGGCGCCCGGTGGGGCTGTCGGGGGCGAACACCGTGATGGTCGGCCGGATCCGGCCGCCCCGCCACGTGGTGCGCAGGTGCTCGAAGCACTCGGCGGCGACGGACGCGGCGCGGTGCACGTGGCGCCGGTCGCGGATGTGCAGGCTGTTCCAGTACAGGCGGCCTATGCAGCGGGCGGAGTTGCGCCACGCGACCCGTGCGCCCCAGGTGAGTTCGGCGTTGGTGTGGACGTAGGTCCCGGTCTCCTCCAGTTGTGTGCGGACCGCGTGCCAGCGTTCCTCCAGGCCCGGCGTTTCCGTTTCCTCGTGGTACTGCTCCACGAACTCCCTGGCCTGCGCGTACTCGACGGGGCTCGACGCGGGCCGCGGCGGGGGGACCGCGGCGGGCGCCGGCCCGGCGGCAGGCGGGGCCGTAGAGGGCTGGACCGTAGAGGGGTGAGCCGTGGGGGGCTGGGCCCTGGGAGACGGGGACGTAGGAGACGCCGTTGCGGAGGACGCGGCCGCAGTCGGCGGAACGGCGGGGCGCGGCGGGGGCGGCTTGGACGGTGCGGCGGCGGTCGGGTGGATGAGTTGGTCGGTCAACATGCTCCTCGTACGCGGTGCGGACGGCTTAGCGGCGGCGTGGCGGCCGGTCACACGGAGGCCCCGACAACATGGGCATCGGCGGGGGGCGTGCCGAAGCCCGTGAGGACGGGGTCGTGGTGGATCTGCGCCTGCGGCAGCCCGAGGCGGCGCAGGACGCGGGCGCTGTCGAGGACCATTTCGGGCGGTCCGGACAGGTACGCGTCGCAGTCGTAGCGCGGCCCGTACTCGGCGAGCACGTCCGCGACACCGCCGCTGATGCCGGCCAGGGGCATGTCGGCCAGGGCCGGCCGCACCGTGAGCCACGGACTGCGCTGCGAGATGCGGAGCAGCTCGTCGAGGCCGTACAGACCGCTGTGCTCGCTGGCTCCGTAGAAGAGGTCGACGAAGCGTTCGTGGCCCGCGAAGACGATTTCCTCGACGATCGCCTTGAGCGGCGCCAGGCCGGTGCCGCCCGCGACACACAGCACGGGGTGCAGTGTGTGGTGGTCGAGGACCATTTCGCCCATGGCGGGCCCGAGTCTGATGCGGTCGCCGACGACGGCCTTGCGGACCAGCGAGTTGCTGACCCACCCGGCCGGCACGGCTCTTATGTGGAACGTGAGCAGGCCGTGGGCGCCGGGTGCGTTGGCGATCGAGTACGGCCGCCAGACACGTGGCCACCAGGGCGTTTCGAGGGTCGTGTACTGCCCTGCCCGGTAGGGGAACGGGTGCTCGGGCCGTACGGTGACCACCGCGATGTCGTCGGCGGGTCTCTCGTGCCCGACGATCTCGGCGTTCCAGTGCGGTGGGTTGATCAGTGCGTCGGCCTCGGCACCGCCGGTCATGAGTGCGGCGGCGGCTGTGTACGCGCGACCCCATGCGTCGGCGGTCGCCTGGTCCCACGCCTCGCCGCTGAAGCGGGCGAGCGCTGCGAGCAGGCACTCGCCGACGAGGGCGTAGTGCTCGGAGACCACGTCGTACTTGCGGTGGTCGCGCCCGAGGCGGCCCAGGTAGCCGGCGAGCGCGTCGGCGTTGTCGAGATCGCCGACGATGCGCACCAGCGCCTGGACCAGTCGGTCGCGCTGCGCGTCCATTGCCGGGGGGAACAGATCGCGCAGCGCGGGTTCGCGCAGGAAGAGCAGTGCGTAGAAGTGGGAGGTGAGATCCGCCGCCCTGGGGGAGACGACGGCGAGGTTGGCTCGTATGAGTTCTGCGTCTTGTGCGGCCAAGATCGCCCTATCGTTTGACACTCCGTCAACGTGGCGACGCGTCTTCGGCCCGTGGCGAGATCGTCGCTGTAGGCCAATGGCCAAATACGATGTTCGTTGACCGGGTGTGTCCGCAAGTCGAGCGACCGGTTCCGGTTCTGCCGCACCGGAAGTCTGCTAAGTGAACCTTTTGCCGGTTACGCGCGTCATCACAAACCCGTACGTATGAGTATGGACAGGACGCGCGGTTATTTCGCCGAAGTCTCGCGCTCAGCGGCCTTGTCAGCCTGGAAACCATCCTCATCGCGCCCCCGGCGCCAATATCCGGAAACCGACAGGTCCTCGCGCGCCACGCCCCTCTCCTCGAGCAGGTGTCGGCGCATTTCCTTCACGGTGTCGGCCTCGCCGTGCACGAACGCCTGGACGCGTCCGGCCGGGAACTCCAGCCCGCGCAGGACGTCCGGCAGCGGCTTCGCGCCGTTCGACCGGTGCAGCCACGTGATGCGCGCGTCGCCCGGGGTCGGAAGCTCCTGCTCCTCCTCGGGCGACGCCACCTCGATGAGCGCCCGCACCGGCGCACCCTCGGGAACGCGGGCCAGCGACGCGCCGATCGCGGGCAGCGCGCTCTCGTCGCCGACGAACAGGTGCCAGTCGGCGTCCGGGCCGGGCGCGTACGCCCCGCCGGGACCGAGCAGCATGAGCCGGTCCCCCGGCTTGGCGTTCGCCGCCCACGGCCCGGCCAGCCCCTCGTCACCGTGGTAGACGAAGTCGATGCTCAGCTCGCGCGCCTGCGGGTCGATGTGCCGCACGGTGTACGTGCGCGTCACCGGCCAGTCCGCACGCGGCATTTCGGCACGCACGGCCTGCATGTCCAGCGGCTCCGGGTAGGACACCCCCGGCCGGAGGAACAGCACCTTGACGTACGCGTCGCTGAAGCCGTTGTCGACGAAACCCACGAAGCCGTCGCCGCCTGCGGTCACGCGCACCATGTGCGGGGTGATCCAGCGCGTCTCGCGCACGACGAGGTCGATCACGGAGCGGCGCTTGGGGGCGGGCGTACTGGTCGGTGTGCTCATGTGGGCTCCTCCACCGGCGGGCGGCGACGTCGGCGGGCGAACCCGCCGGTTGTTGGTTAGGCAAGCCTAACCAATCTCGATTGCCGCGGGGTGTCGGGCCGGTCAAACCCGGTCAAGACCGCGATGCTTCCCGGCACCCGGGCGTGGCGGTCGGACCAGCTCCCTAGAATGCCCGGATGAGCACGCTCGACGGCATCGACGACGCGCACGAAGTACTGCGAAGGGTCTTCGGCTACGACTCCTTCCGCGGCGACCAGCGCGAGATCATCGACCACATCGTCGCGGGCGGCGACGCCCTCGTGCTCATGCCCACCGGCGGCGGCAAGTCGTTGTGCTACCAGATCCCCGCGCTCGTCCGGCGCGGGGTGGGCGTGGTGATCTCGCCGCTCATCGCGCTGATGCAGGACCAGGTCGACGCCCTCACCGCGCTCGGCGTACGCGCCGGATTCCTCAACTCGACGCAGATGCCGCACGAGCGCCGGCAGGTCGAAACGGCTTTCCTCTCCGGCGAGTTGGACCTGCTCTACCTGGCTCCCGAGCGGCTCCGCGTGGACGCGACGATGCGGCTGCTCGACCAGGGCACGGTCTCGCTGTTCGCGATCGACGAGGCGCACTGCGTCGCCCAGTGGGGCCACGACTTCCGCCCGGACTACCTGGCGCTGTCGGAGCTGCACGAGCGCTGGCCGGACGTCCCGCGTGTCGCGCTGACGGCCACGGCGACCCCGGAGACCCACCGGGAGATCGCCGCGCGCCTGAAGCTGGACGAGGCGCGGCACTTCGTCGCCAGCTTCGACCGGCCCAACATCCAGTACCGCATCGAGCCGAAGCAGGAGCCGAAGAAGCAGCTGCTGCGCCTGCTGCGCGAGGAACACCCGGACGACGCCGGGATCGTGTACTGCCTGTCGCGCGCATCGGTCGACAAGACCGCGGAGTTCCTGGTGCAGAGCGGCGTCACCGCGCTGCCGTACCACGCGGGGCTCGACAGCCGGACGCGTGCCGACAACCAGGCGCGGTTCCTGCGCGAGGACGGCGTCGTGATGGTGGCGACGATCGCGTTCGGCATGGGCATCGACAAGCCCGACGTACGCTTCGTCGCCCACCTCGACCTGCCCAAGTCGGTCGAGGGCTACTACCAGGAGACCGGCCGCGCGGGACGCGACGGGCTGCCGTCGACCGCGTGGCTGGCGTACGGGCTCCAGGACGTCGTGCAGCTGCGCAAGATGATCGACGACTCGGAGGGCGACGCGGCGCACCGCCGCCGCCAGGGGGCGCACGTCGACGCGATGCTCGCGCTGTGCGAGACCGTCGAGTGCCGCCGCGTGCAACTGCTCGCCTACTTCGGCGAGAAGGGCGGGCCCTGCGGCAACTGCGACACCTGCCTCAATCCCCCGGCCGCGTGGGACGGGACGATCGCGGCGCAGAAGGTGCTGTCCACGGTCTTCCGCCTGGCCCGGGAGCGCCGGCAGAAGTTCGGCGCCGGGCAGATCATCGACATCCTGCGCGGCAAGAAGACCGCCAAGGTGATCCAGTTCGACCACGACACCCTCAGCGTGTTCGGCGTCGGCGAGGACCTGGACGACCACGCCTGGCGCGGGGTGGTCCGCCAACTCCTCGCCCAGGGACTGCTGTCCGTCGAGGGCGACTACGGGACGCTGGTGCTGACCGACGCGAGCGGCGACGTCCTGGGGCGGCGGCGCGAGGTCATGCTGCGGCGCGAGCCGGAGCGGGCGGGACGCGCCCGCTCGGCGGGGTCGGGGGGATCGGCGGGCTCCTCGGGTGGCGGCAAGGGCAAGGGTGCCAAGGCCGTCGTGGACCTGCCGGAGGCGGCGGTGCCGGTCTTCGAGTCGCTGCGTGCGTGGCGGGCGGCGACCGCGAAGGAGCAGGGCGTCCCGGCGTACGTCGTGTTCCACGACTCCACGCTGCGGGAGATCGCCGCGAGCGCGCCGACCACCCTCGACGACCTGGCGGCCATCGGCGGGGTCGGCGAGAACAAGCTCAACAAGTACGGGCAGCAGATCCTGGACACGCTCGCCGGCCGCACAGGCGAGGAGCCGGAGGAGCCGGAGGAGCCGGAATGGGACGAGCCTGAGCCGGAATGGGAGGAGCCGGAGCCGGAGAGCTGAGCACGGGGCGGCCGGTCCCGACGCCACGGGCCGCCCCCCGGTCGGCCCGGCGGGGATACGCCGAGTGGTGCGGTGCGGACCCGACCGGCGGGATCCCGGTGGACATTGCCGCGCACGCCGGAGCAGCCCTCAAGGCACCGAAACCGCTCCCCTGAGGCCTACTCCGCGGTCCAATTCGCGACCTGCCCGGCGGCCTGGCCATCGGTCTGGCCGCCGGTCTGGCCATCGGTCTGGCCGCCGGTCTGGCCGCCGGCCTGCTTGGCGACTTGCTCGGCGACCTGGCCGGCGAAGGCGGCGCAGCCCGCGTGCCAGGCGCCGTCCAGGTTGGCTCCGGTCGGGAAACGCCCGTCCAGCTCCAGCATGATCATCCCGTGCGCGAACGCCCAGGCCGCACGGGCCAGGTCCGGATCCCCGCCCACCACGCGCACGATCGGTCCGGCGGCACGGGCTTCCAGCCCCTCCGGCAGCGCCTCGCGCGGCAGCGGCTGATTGGTCGTCAGCCGGTACAGGTGCGGCCGGTCCAGCGCGAAGCGCCGGTACGCCAGCGCGACCGAGGTGACACTCGGGTCCTCCGCCTCGGCGGCCTCCAGCACCTCGGCCGCGGCCTCGAAGCCGACCGCCATGAGGGCGGCCTCGACGGCGGCCTTGTCCGGGAAGTGCTTGTAGAGCGACGGAGCGCGGATGCCGACGCGCTCGGCGATACCGCGCATGGACATCGCCTCCCGTCCGTCGGACTCGAGGACGTCGAGCGCGGCATCGACGATCTGCTGCGCGCGTTCACCCACGGCGGACCGTCCGCGTGATCGCCAATTGGGTGATCGCCAACCGGGTGAGCCAGCCGAGGCCCGCGGTGAACAGCGGCGGCCACACGACGGGCCCCACGGAGTAGCCGACCAGGATCGCGGTCGGCAGCCAGGCGTTGTGCGCGAGGGCGACGACCCGGCGGTGCCCGGCGGCGAAGCGGGCGGCGGCGTCCGGGAGCAGGAAGAACAGGACCGCCGCGGCGGTGGTCGGGACGCCGTACTTCTGCGCCTCGAAGACCGCGAACGCGGCGAGGAAGAGTGTGAGCCCGCCCCATGCGCCGGTGCGTGCCCAGGCGCCGGCACGGCTGGCGGCGGTCGGGCGGGTCAAAGCGTCGGTACTCATGGCGATCCCCCTGGATCCGACGGAGAGTGCTGGGAAACGTACCTGCGGCTAACAGTGGTAGCCAATGGTCCTCAGCGTAGGGCTAACGGCGTTAGCTGTCCAGTCTTCGGTGCACAAGAAACCGTCGGCGCGCGCACGGCGTGTTTGTCCGGGACGGATCCGGAGCGCACCGGATCACCGGACGGACCGCTGGGGGCAGGTATGAGCACGGGCAACCCGTTCGCGGACGGCGCCGCGCAACCCGATCCCGAGGAGGAAGAGGAGGAGCAGGCCCGCGACTGGTCGGACGCCGCCGACGCGGCGAGCGACAGCGGCGGCGACGGTGGCGGAGATGGTGGGGGCGACGCCGGGGGCTCCGCGGACGGCGGGGGCGGCGATTCGTCCTGCGGTGACGGCTGCGACTGCGGTGGGTGCGACTGCGGACTGCTCATCATGCGGCTGCAAATCCGGCTGCTGGCCATCGCGTTGGCCTGCCTGCTGCGTCCCGCACGCGGTCGCGAGGCCCGGCTCGACGCGCGCATGCTGCGCGCGGTGCGCCGCTACCGCACCGAGGTGAGCCCCACGCGTCCGCCGTGCTGCCGCTACACGCCGACGTGTTCGACGTACGCCGTCACCGCCCTCGAACGCCACGGCGCCGCCCGCGGCGGACTGCTGACCTTCCGACGCCTGCGCCGCTGCCGCCCCGGCCACCACGGCAAGCGCGGCCTCGACCCGGTCCCCGACTAGCGCCTGTTTAAAGTGGATCTTGGCTTGGGATGATTCTCCGGGTGGGATGGGGAGATCCGACCGAAGGTCAATAGGCTGTACTGGAACCGTTGTTGCCAGCCGCGCGCAAGCGCGGCCGACCGACGATTTGGACACGCCGCGACCAGATCAACGCGATCCGGTGGCGCACCCGGGCGGGCACCCCGTGACGGGACATACCCGAGCGGTACGAGCGCCGTGGGAGTCCGCCTACAGCCCGTTCCACCGTTGGCAACGCGACGGCACCTGGCCCGGATCTTGGAACAGCTCCAGGGCGCACGCGGACGCGGACGGGCTGATCACCTGGGATATGAACGTCGATTCCATCATCTGGCGCGCGCCAACACGCCATCGGCGCGGAATAGGGGGATCTGCAACGCGACCCGCCCGGCGGCCTTGCCGTCGAGCCAGACGACCGCGCCCTCGGACGCTCCCGGCGGACCGACCACGAAGATCCACCTCGCCTGCGAGCAGGGCCGGCGACCGCCGGCCCTGCTCGTCACCGCCGGACAGCGCGGCGACTCACCGCAGTTCGCGAACCCCCGTGACGCGATCCGCGTGCCCAGGATCGGACCCGGGAGGCCGCGCACCCGCCCCGGGCGGGTGCGCGGCAACAACGCCTACAGCTCACGCGCTGCTGCAGACGCGGCATCGCCTGCACCATCCCTGAACCCGCCGACCAGATCCGCAACCGCGCCGTGAGGACTACAAAGCCCGCCACGCCGTCGAATGCGGGATCAACGGGCTCAACGCCACCGCGCGGTCGCGACCGGATACGACAACCTCGCCGTCCGCTGCGAAGCCACCGTCACCATCGCCGCCATCGGCTACGGCTACGGCTACGGCTACGGCTACGACCAAGATCCACTTTCAAGCAGACCCGAACTCTGTGTTCAACGAGGTCGTGATGCCTTCGCTGCTCCGATCCCCAACTGACCCTGTCAGGTCTGCCTGACACTGTGGACGAGGTGGTGCGGCCTTCTTCACTGATCCGGTCCGCCGCTGAAAACCCTGTGTTCGACGAAGTGGTGCACCTCTTCGCTGCTTCGGGTGGTTGGGGGGCGCGGTCGGCACCTTGGGTCGGCGGTGGACGTTCCCGAGGTAAGGAAGGGTCGGGCAGGGGGAGGCTGGGCAGGAGGACGGGCTGGGCGCGGCACGTCAGCCATAGCTGCGCGGTTGCCCCGCGTCGCGCGCGGTTGCCGGGGCGTGCGTCACGTAGGGTCGCGTGAAGCAGGTGGCAACCGGAAGGCAGGCGCGATGAACGCGGGCGGGGACAACGGCGAGTCGGCGTACGACGTCATCGTGCTGGGCGCGGGACCCGCCGGCGAGAACGCCGCGGACCGTGTGCGCGCGGCCGGGCTCACGTGCGCGATCGTCGAAAGCGAACTGGTCGGCGGCGAATGCTCCTACTGGGCGTGCATGCCAAGCAAAGCGCTGCTGCGGCCGGTCCAGGCTCTCGCCGCCGCCCGCAGCGTGGGCGGCTCGGCCCAGGCGGTCACCGGCAGCCTCGACGCCGCCGCGGTGCTCGCCCGCCGCGACGAGTTCACCAGCAATTGGAAGGACGACGGCCAGGCCGAGTGGGTCGACGGGATCGGCGCCGACCTCGTGCGCGGACACGGCCGCCTCGACGGCCCGCGCCGTGTCGTGGTGCGCACCACCGGCGGCGGCTCGCGCACGCTGACCGCGCGGCACGCCGTCGTCGTGGCGACCGGAAGCCGCGCCGTGGTGCCGCCGATTCCCGGCATCGACACCATCCGGCCGTGGACCAGCCGTGAGGCCACCTCGGCGGCACAGGTGCCCGGCCGACTCGCCGTCGTGGGCGGCGGCGTGGTCGGTGTCGAGATGGCGACCGCGTGGCAGGCCCTCGGTTCCCGCGTCACCCTGCTCGTGCGCGGCACCGGGTTGCTGGACCAAGTCGAGTCCTTCGCGGGCGAGTTGGTTGCCGAAGGCCTGACGGAAGCGGGCGTTTACGTGCGCCTCGGGGTCTCCGCGACCGAGCTGAGCCGCCCGGACGGCGGCGGGCCGGTGACGGTGACGCTCGACGACGGCTCGCAGTTGGAGGCCGACGAGATCCTGTTCGCGACCGGGCGTGCCCCACGTACCGACGACCTCGGCCTCGACAGTGTGGGCCTCAAGTCCGGTTCCTGGCTCGACGTCGACGAGACGTGCCGGGTCACCGCGGTCGAGGACGGCTGGCTGTATGCGATCGGAGACGTCAACCACCGCGCCCTGCTGACCCATCAGGGCAAGTACCAGGCCCGGTTGACCGGGGACGTCATCGGTGTGCGCGCCGCCGGGCGCGAGCCCGACACTCGCCCGTGGGGTGCCCACGCCGCCACCGCCGACCACGACGCGGTCCCCCAGGTGGTGTTCACCCACCCCGAGGTGGCCGCCGTCGGACTGACCGCCCGCCAGGCCGCGGACAAGGGCCTGCGCACCCGCGTCGTCGACTACGACCTCGGCTCGGTGGCCGGCGCGAGCCTGTACGCCGACGGCTACCGCGGCCGCGCCCGCATGGTCGTGGACCTCGACCGGGACTGCCTCGTCGGGGTGACGTTCGTGGGTCCCGGCGTCGGCGAACTGCTGCACTCCGCAACTGTCGCGGTGGCCGGGCAGGTTCCGGTGGCCCGGCTGTGGCACGCGGTGCCGGCGTACCCGACGATCAGCGAGGTGTGGCTGCGTCTCCTGGAGACGTACCGGGGCTGACCCCGCGGAGCGGCGGGGCGACGTCCACCGGCGTGGCCGCCCGGGCCGGGCGGCATGTGCGGCGGGTACGGTCCGGGCGGCGGTGCCCCGTACGGGCCGGGTGGCCACGCCGGGCGCTTCGCGCGCCGCCCGAAGACCACCTCGCCGATCATCCACTCGGCGGCCGTGTCACCCTCACCGCCACCGGCCTCAGCGTCAATCCAGGATGACCGCAGGCCCGGGCCCGGCCCCAGGCCCGGACCCGGGCCCAGACACACAGCACCGCCGACGTCGCGCCGCTCGGGCGCAGCCTCCGACGCGACGAACCCCCGCTCTCTCGTTGCCCCATCAACCAGGTGGGGAACGAGAGCCGGGCCGGTCAGTTCCGCGGGTGTGGCGGAAATTTCGTGACGGTCACTGGGCCTGGACGCCCCCGACCGACTTCAGCTCCATCCTCTGAGTGTGACCCTGTCCGCACGCCTGGCATCCCGATCACGCAGCGCCGGTCTGCCTGGTTGGCGAGGACGTCAACGTCGGAGACTCCGTGCACCGTTGGGAGGGGCAATGCTGCGTCATGCAGACCTTGTTGAGGTATTCGGCGAGCGCGGCATCACGCTGGCCGACGAGGACCAGGTCGCGCCACACCCCTTCCCCGAGGCGGTCCGGCGCACGTTGACCGAGGTCGGGGTCCCCAAGTACTGCCGTTCCGCGGTGTACGCCGGTCTGATCCAGGGCGGGTTCACCACCTACGCAGCCTGGTGCGACGACTACGGCATCCCCTTCTCGGCCGCGGCCGGCAGGACCCTGCGGATCGGCTGTTGGCGCGGAGGTAGCGTGTGCGTCGTCCCGGACGACGGTCGGGTGCTGTACGTCTCGCATCACGAATCCGACGAGATCGCGCCGATGAACAGCTCGGTCGAGCAGTTCGGCGCGTGCATGCTCATCGCCCACCGCGATGGGGAGTTGACCGACCTCCTCGGGTCACGGGCAGCTCTCGCGGAACGCGGACGCATCGTGCGACGCCTGCTCGCCGTCGACCCGGATGCCGTGGACCCGCCCGGCAGCGTATGGCGCGAGATCGTCGACGAAGTGACCGGCAACGAGTATCGCCCGTAACCCCCGGCCCACCCGCCGGGCAGTCGACGACGTGGCCGTCACGAAATATCCGCCACAGCCAGTTCCGCAGCTCCTCATCAGCGTGCGGAAAACCGCTCAGTGGCGCGCGACGGCGTTGACGGCGGCGGGGAAAACGCCGGGGACGTACTGTGCGACGGGCACGATCAGCCGGGCCGCGGCCGGGGTCCGCCGGGCCCGCAGCAGGGCCCCGGTGAGCACGCGGTACCGGCGCGTCAGGCGCTGCCAGCCTCTTTCGTACGCGTCGGGACGTCCGTCCGCGAGGCACGCGACCAGGAGTTCGGCGCCTGCCAGCGCGAGCGCGACGCCTTCCCCGGTGATGGCGTCGACGTATCCGGCAGCATCACCCGCAAGGAGCACCCGCCCTTTTCGGCGGTGCGTCGCACGGCGGTGCAGCGGGCCCGCGCCGCGGACCGGCGTCACGGCGTCCGCACCGGCAAGTCGCGCGGCAAGCTCCGGAAAGCCGGCGAGTTGGGCGTCGTACGGCGCGCGCTCGCCGGTGAGCAGCGCCACGCCGACCAGGTTGGGGCCGACCGGGGTCACGTACGCCTCGGCCCGTGCGCCCCAGTGCACCTCCACGAACTCCGAGGCGGGCGCGACCGCGTAGTGCCGCCGCAGCCCGTACCGCGGGGGCCCGGGCGCCGGCGCGTCGAGGCCGAGCGCGCGGCGCAGCGGCGAGTGCAGCCCGTCGGCGGCCACCAGCCAGCGGGCGCGCAGGTCCGGACCGTACGCGGTGACGCCGTCCGGATCCTGCTCGATCCCGGTGACTTTCGTCGGCAGCACCGGAATTCCCGCCTTGGCCACCGCGTCGTGCAGCGCGTTGTGCAGGTCGGTGCGGCGTACGCCCAGCCCGGGACCGGCGCGGAAGCGTGCCTCGGCGTGGCGCGCGCCCGCCACGTAGCGGATCCCCGCGAACGGCATGCCGGGCGGATGTACGCCGAGCGCGTGCAGGGCGGCGACCCCGCCCGGCATGAGCCCTTCGCCACACGCCTTGTCCACGGGCGCGGCCCGGGGTTCGGCGACCGCGACGGTGAACCCCGCGCGGCACGCGTGCAGGGCGGCGGCGAGACCGGCCGGTCCGCCTCCGGCGACCAGGACGTCGACGTCAACGTCGACGTCGGCTGCCTCGGCGGCAGCATCGGCATCGGCGCGGCCCGTGGAGTGCCCGCCGGTCACGCCGGGACCAGGCGGCGCAGAGCGGTGTCCTCGCAGCGGATGCGCACGGTCAGCAGCGCCGCGTTGGCGACGGTGAAGACGAGGGCCGTCGTCCAGGCGCTGTGCACGAGGGGCAGCGCCGCGCCTTCCACGGCGACCGCGACGTAGTTGGGGTGGCGCAGCAGTTTCGGGTACCGGTACGGCCCGCGCCGCACCGGCTCGGCCCCGGGCACCACGATGACCCGCGTGTTCCAGTAGGGGCCGAGGCTGCGGATGCACCACCAGCGCAGCCCCTGGGACGCGACGACCAGCGCGAGCATGGGCCAGCCCAGGGCGGGGACGAACGGCCGGTCGGCGAGCACCGGTTCGAGCAGGCACCCGGCGAGCAGGCCGGTGTGCAGCACGACCATGACGGGGTAGTGCTCCTTGCCGTACTCGACGCCGCCGCGGGCCAGGGTCCACTTGGCGTTGCGCTTGGCGACGACGAGTTCGGCGAGGCGTTCCACGGCCACTGCCGCGACGAGCAGGGTGTACCAGAGCATCGGGGTCTCCTCTCGCAGAGTCTCTGATCACCAGCGCAGCAGCACGAGTTCGGAGCAGAAGCCGGGCCCGAGGGCGAGCAGGACGCCCCACGTGCCGGGCTCCGGGCGGTGTGCGTCGCGTGTCTCCTGGAGGACGTGCAGCACGGACGCCGAGGACAGGTTCCCGACGGCGGCGAGCGATCGCCAGGTGACGGCGAGGGCGTCGTCGGGCAGGCCCAGGGTCTCGGCGACCGCGTGCAGGACCTTGGGGCCGCCGGGGTGGCACACCCAGGTGCCGATGTCGCCGACGTCGAGGCCGTGGTCGGCGAGGAAGTGGGTGGCGTCGTCGTGGAGGTGGGTGCGTACGACGTCGGGGACGTCGGGGCTGAGGACGACGCGGAATCCGGTCGCGCCGATGTCCCAGCCCATCACGTGCTCGGTGTCGGGGTAGAGCGCGCTGCGCGTGGTGACGACATGCGGCCCTTCCGCCAGGCGGGCGGCCGGGTGTTCGTGGCCGAGGACGACGACCGCGGCGGCCCCGTCCCCGAAGAGGGCTCCGGCGACGAGGTTGGCCGGCGAGTCGTCCCCGTGCTGCACGGTCAGCGAGCACAGTTCGACGGCGAGCAGGACGGCGGCGTGGGTGGGGTGGCCGCGCAAGTAGTCGTGGACGCGGGCGATCCCGGCGGCGCCGGCGACGCATCCGAGGCCGAACAGCGGGACGCGCTTGACGTCCGGGCGCATGCCGAGCCGGACCGCGAGGCGGGCCTCGAGGGACGGCACGGCGAACCCGGTCACCGACGCGCACGCGATCAGGTCGACGTCGCCCGGCTCCAGTCCGGCCTGCTTGAGCGCCCGCGTGACGGCCTCTTCGCCGAGGGCGAGCGCGCCCGTGGTCCAGGCGTCGTTGGCGCTGCCGAAGTCGCCGAGGTCCGCGTACTGTTCGACGGGCAGCGCGAGGTGGCGGGTCTGGACGCCCGCGGCCGCGTGCAGGCGCCGGAGGACGGTCCGGTCGGCGCCGGGTGCCAGGCACAGGTCGCCGACCAGGTCGGTGAGGCGGTGCTGCGGGTAGCGGTGTGGGGGCAGGGCGGTCTGGACCGCCGCAATCGTCGGTGCGGGTGCGGCCGCGAGCGAATCCGCGGCCCGGGCCCGGGACACGGCTGCGTGTGCGGGTGCAGGTGCGGCCGCGGGCCCCGCACTGACCCCGGCTGCGGGGCCGGCAATGACCCCGGCTGGGCCTTCCACTGCGATTCCGGATGCGATTCCGGATGCGATTCCGGACGCAGCTCCGGACGCGTGCGCGTGGCCCTCACCGATCTCCAGGTCGGGCGGCAGGGCCTGTGCTGCCGACAGGTCATGTGCCGTCGGCAGGACGTGTGATGCCGGCACGTCGTGTGCCGACGGCAGGGCAGGCGCCGGCGGCAGGGCATGTGGTGGCGGCGCGGCGCGCCCCATGGCGACTGTTCCCACGCTGTGTTCCCGACACGAGCGGCACATCGGCGGGTCCTTCCCGTCGGGTCGAAACGTGAAAAGGGTGGCTGTTGAGTACCTTTGCGGCCATGGGCGAATACCCGTCCCCGGCCGTCCGACGCACGCCGCGTCGGGTACGGGGCCTCTCGCGGCGGCTTTCGGCCGCGGCCGAGGCCGTGCGCGGGTACGCCGCCGACGGCGTGCCGCGGTCCCCCGCGGCCGCCGCGCGGCCGCCCTCGAGCACCCGGCGCCTCGTCGCGAACTGCCGAGCGCTGGCCCGTGCGTGCCATCCGCTGCCGTCCGCGGCCGTGACGGCGATGGTGACCGCGGTGGCCGCCGGTGCGGGGCGCGGCGCCGCCGGGTCCGCGGGCGTCGGAGCCGCGGTGCTGGCCGGACAACTTTCCGTCGGATGGTGCAACGACGCCGTCGACGCGCGGCGGGACGCGGCCGCGGGACGGGCCGACAAACCGGCGGCCACGGGCGAGTTGTCGCCGCGTGCGCTCGGTCTGGCGGCGGGTGCCGCGCTGGCGGCGTGCGTACCGCTGTCGCTGCTCGGCGGTCGGGAGGCGGCGGCCGCGCATCTGACGGGTGTGCTGCTCGGGGGCTGGGCGTACGACTTCGGCCTGAAGCGCACGGTGCTGTCCCCGCTCCCCTATGCCGTGGGGTTCGGGGTGCTGCCGGCGTTCGTCACCCTCGGGCTGCCGGGTGCTCCGTGGCCCGCGTGGTGGGCGGTGTCCGGGGCGGCGCTGCTCGGGGTCGGGGCACACCTGGTGAACGTGCTGCCGGACCTCGACTCCGACCGGGTGACGGGCGTACGCGGTCTGCCGCAACGCCTGGGCGCGGCCCGGGTGCGCCGCCTCGCACCCGCCGTGCTGCTGACCGCCGTTGGGACGATGGTCCTCGGCCCCGCCGGCGCGGCGCGGCCGGTCGACTGGGCGGTCCTCACCGCGGCGGCGGCGACCGCGGGGCTGGGCATCGGGGTCCCGGACGCCGACTCGTCCGTGCCCTTCCGCGCCGCGGTCGGCGTCGCGGGCCTGACCGTGCTGCTCCTGGTGCTGCGCGCCGACACGCTCACCTGACACCCGCTCGGCCGATCGCTCCCTCTCCCGCTCCCGCTCCCGCTCCCGCTCCCGCTCCCCTGCAAGGTGCCCCGTACGACGGCATGACCGGTGATCGCCCTGGGCAGGGCTTGGGAGACGTTGTCCGCACGTGACTCGGGAGCTGCCATGCCGGAGGGCAAGACGTTGCAGGGCCGGACGTTGCAGGGCAAGACGGCCGTGGTGACCGGCGGTTCCCGCGGGATCGGACGCGGGATCGTGGAACGCCTGTGCCGGGACGGTGCCGACGTGCTGTTCAATTACGCGTCGAGCCACGCCGCCGCCGAGGACGTGGTGCGCAGCGTGGGCGAGGGCGGCGGCAAGGTGCGCGCGCTGCGGCTCGACCTGACCGCGCCGGACGCCGCGGAACACCTCATGCGGGAGGCCGAGACCGAACTCGGCGGCCTCGACATCCTGGTCAACAACGCCGCGACGGCGTTCGTCCCGACGCCGCTGGCGGACGTCGAGCCGGAGCTGTTCGACCGGGTGCTGGCGACCGACATGCGGTCGGTGTTCGTGATGCTGCAGTACGCCGCCCGCAACATGCGCGACGGCGGCCGCATCATCACGATCTCGACGCTCAACACGGTGCGGCCGGCTCCGGGCATCGCGCCCTACGCGGCGAGCAAGGGGGCGATCGAGCAGCTGACGTTCGTCGCCGCGTGCGAGCTGGGGGTACGCGGCATCACCGCCAACGTCGTCTCCCCCGGTGCCACCGACACCGACCTGCTGCGCGGCACCAACCCGCCGGAGGCCCTGGAGATGGCCGCGAAGATGTCGCCGCTGGCCCGGCTCGGCGAGCCGTCCGACGTCGCCGACGTGGTGGCGTTCCTCGCGGGCCCCGACTCCCGGTGGCTCACCGGCCAGAACATCCGGGCGACCGGCGGCCTCGGCTGACGCGCGGCCGCTACGAGGACCTGCGGCGGCGGCGCCGGTAGTAGCGGCCGACGCCGACCGCGACGGTCGCCATCAGCGCTGCGGCGAACACCGCGGAGACGTAGACCGGCGCCCCGCCGAAGACCACGGCGGCCAGCGCCGCGCACACCGGTACGAGGACCACCAGGCCGTGTTCGCGCACCGCCGCGCGGAAGCCGGTGCGGCGGGTGCGGCGGAGCGGCTCGTCACCGTGCGGGGATGCGCCCGGGGGCCGTGTCCGACCGGGCCGGGCCCGGCGCGGCGGCCGCTCCCGGGGGTGCCCGGCGGGCGGTGGGGGCCGGTCCGGCAGCGCCCGGTCGGGGAGCGTCCCGACGGGCGGCGGCGGTTCGTCTGCCGGGGGTTCCCGGGCCGGGGGTTCTCGGGCTGGGGGCTCGTCGGCCGGCGGTCCGTCGAGCAACAGGTCGCTCATGCGGAGCACGAAGTCCTCGTCGTCGAGGAGGTCGCGTTCGATGTCGCGCAGGATCAGGCGTTCGCGTCTGCTCAGTGCGGGCCCGGACATGGTGGACACCTCCGTACCGCGCCGGGGTCTCTACTCGGCGCCTGCCCGGAGTGAGGCGCGGGAAACGCGGGCAACCCCTGCGGACACCCGCGCGGACGGCGGGTCCACGAGCTGAGAAACGTGGTCCGCCGTCCGCGCGGGGCCGGTCAGGGGTTGTGTCTCCGGCGGTCGGGGCCCGCCGGGTGTGTCACCGGGAACGCGGGGTCACGCGGGGCGCGTGGCTCCGGCGATCGGCATCGAGTCGACGTCGACGATCTTGACGACGCTGCGCGAGTTCGGCGCGTGGATGATCTTGCCGTCGCCCAGGTACATGCCGACGTGGCTGATGCCCGAGTAGTAGAAGACCAGGTCACCGGGCTGGAGGTTGGAGACCGAGACCTTGGTGCCGGCCGCGAACTGCGCGTTGGTGACGCGCGGCAGCGACACGCCGGCCGCCTTCCACGCGGCCTGGACCAGACCGGAGCAGTCGTACGCGTTCGGGCCCGCGGCGCCGTAGACGTACGGCTTGCCCAGCTGCGCCTTCGCGAACGCGATGGCGGTGGCGGCCTTGCCGGACGACGGCGCGGTGACAGTGCTGCCTGTCGACTGCTGCGTCGTGGTCTTGGGCGTGGTCTTGGTGGTGCTGCCCGAGGTGTCCTGGGCGGTGGAGCGGGCCGGGGCCTTCGCGGGGGTGTCGACGGTGAGCTTCGACGAGGTCTGCGGCTTGGTGTTCGTCGAGGTCTTCGGCGCAGTCTTGGTCGAGGTCTTCTCGGTGGTCGACGTGCTCGGGACGCTCGGCGCGGCGGCCGGCGGCTGCGGCGCGGCGTCCTGCGCGACACCCGCGAGCTTGAGGACCTGGCCGATGTCGATCCAGTCGGCGCCCCGGGGCAGCTGGCCCCGGTTGATCTCGTACAGCGCCTGCCAGCTGCCCGGGATGTCCTTCGCCTGGGCGATCTCCGAGAGGGTGTCGCCGGCGACCACGGTGTACGTGGCGAGAAGGGGTGCGGGCGCGGCCGGGGCCGCGGCGGGTGCGGAAGTGACGGTGGCGTCCGGTGCGGGGGCGGCCGAGTCGTCCGGCGCCGAGACCGGGGCGTTCTGCGGGAACACGGGGGTGGCGGGGGCGGCGTGCGCGGCGGTCGCGGTGAGGGTGGCGCCGAGACCGGCTATCCCTGCGGCGGCCACGATGCGGCGAACGCTGTGGGCAGACAGCATGAAGTCGTTCCTCTCCTGCCGCCTGCGAGGTGAGCTGTCGGATTCGGACCGGAGCGGCCCGGCCGCGTGTGGCGCGGCTTCACCCCAAGCCGGACCCGGATGTCCCGGGTACGGCGTACCACCTGGTTCCCCCGCTCCCGTCCGGAAGTTGTGCATCATCGCCAGGACCGGGGACGGGATTCGGCGTTCCGGTCGGCGGGCCACGCCTGGGCGGCGAAACCGGGGGTGACGCTAGACAGAACGTTCATGCGACCACAACTCGCGAACGTCTGTTTCCGGCCGGATAAAGGCCGCGTCAAGGAGTCATGCCGCATGAAGGCCATTCCGGCCTACCGGTATGACATGCGGATATGTCACAGAGTGAGCGTGACGGTCCGATTACCCAAAAAGTTTCGGAATCGCCTTGACCACCCCGGAAGTCAAATCCGCATACGTTCCGTCTTGTCCATATTTGGGCAACAGGAGGGTTTGTCACTCGTTCGGATGCACCGGGCTGCCGCCCGCCGAGGTCGGCCCTAGCGTCGAAAAGAGCGCCGCCCAAATAGTGACGACTCATCTTTAAATAGACATTTCTGGAGGCCCGGTGACCCAGGCGATCCGCCGCAGCCTGACGTGGCTGTCCGCCCCCACGCGCGTCGCGCTCCCGGTCCGCGCACTCACCCTGCTCCTCGCCTGGGGCCTCGGCCTCGGCGGCATGGCCATGCTGTGGGAGGGGGTGCCCGGCGGCGGGGGCGGCTCGGTGGCCTGGTTCGGCGCGGGGATCGTCGCCGCGGTCCTGGGCGGCGCACTCGCGCTGTCGCTCTTCCTGCCGATCGCCCGCGACGAGACGTCCGCGCGAACCGACCGCGCCTGGGGCGCGGCCGGACTCGTCACAGCCGTGGTGTGCGCGCTCGGCGCCGTCGCCGTGCTGGCGTTCGACCAGCTCGCCCGCTTCTGGGTCGGCCTGGGACTCTAGGGCCGAGCTCTAGGTCTGGGCTCTAGGGCAAAGCTCCAGGGTCGAACTCTAGGACTGGGCTCCAGGACTGGGCTTCTAGAGCCGAGCTCTGGACCTGGCCTCAGTACCAGCCGGGCCCGCCGCCGGAGCCGGGTCCGCCCCCGTAGTTGCGGGCGGCCGCGGCGTTCCGGCTCTTCCAACGCAGGTACGAGACCAGGTACCCGAGGGTCCAGAACCCGCACGTGAAGAGCACGCCGACCACATGTGCCACATGCGGGAAGGGGCGTACGCCCGCATAGCCGCCCTGGTACCCGGTCGCCCCGCCGCTGCCGCCGCTCGGCGACGACCAGGCCCCGGTCGCCGCCCGCGCCACCTGCCGCGGAAGCCACCCGACGAGACCGCCGCTCGCCAGGCCGTTCACCACCGCGGCCCGGGACGCCTGCCGCTGGGCCCGCTGCTGCGCCGCCTGCTGCGCGTGCGCGGGCACCCGGGCGGGCCACGGCCCGCCCCGGAACGTCACCCCGTACAGCTCGCGGACCCGCTTGGCCTCCCACACCGACAGGGCGGTGATGGTGACCGGCGCGCCGAGGGTCACCACGATGGCGATCACCGCGGGCACCCGGTTGTGGCCGGGGGACGCGAAGTCCACCGCGGCGACCGCCCACGAGAGCGTCGGCGCGAGCAGGCTGGGCATCAGCAGGTGCCCGTCCGCCGCGGCGAAGAGGTGCCGCGGCACCAGGAAGAAGGCGAAGATCGCGAAGAAGCCGGTCCAGATGAAGCCGGCCAGCCCCAGCAGCAGGAGGATCCACATGCCGGGGTTGTCGGGGTTGGCCTCCACCAGCCCGCTCGCCGCCACCGCCGCGAGCACGCCGCCCGCCCCGAGGAACCAGGCCATCGAGGTCATCGGGTAGCGCATCGAACGGCGGGTTTCGCGGCGCACGTTGTCATGCGACAGGAGCACGAAGGCCAGCGCACAGAGCGGCACGGCGACCATCGCGACCACGACCGAGACGGTGACGTGCAGGACCGCCTCGCTGACGATCTTGTCGCCCTCGACGCTGTCGTACTTCACCGCGACCCAGACGACCACCGCCATCCCGATCAGCGTGCGGATCAGCCCCAGCTGGTCGATGCGCGGGTCGGGCGGGGCCAGCCGGTTCTGCGGCTTCAGCGCGCGCTGGGCCGCGCCCTTCGGATTGATCAGGTAGGCCAGCACCTTGCCCGCGACATAGCCGAAGGTCCGAGGCGGCCGACCGTACGGTCCGCCCCCGCCCGGACCGGGCGGCGCCGACGGGGGCGCCGACGGAGGCGCAGGAGCATTCGGGTACGCCCCCGACTGGGGCGGGAATTGGCCTGTCGCACCAGGCGGTTGAGCAGGCGGCCACGGCGGTGGAACGTGCGTCAAGGATCTGTCCTTCGTCTCGCCGGGGGGTCAATTCCGCGCAGCAGTATGGCGGAACGCGATGAGACGACGACAGTGGGAGACCCCTCACCTTCCCGGTTAGTCGAAATGCCCGGGAAAATCCATGAATCGACATGAGCGCAAACTGCCCCGGGGAACCGGGCCCGGCCGCCCCCCACGGCGACCAGGCCCGACTCCCTTCCCCTGACCGGCCCGTCACGCCCGCGACCGGTCGGCGCCCGACCGGGGCTCCACCGCGTCACCCGGCCGGCGCGCACGGCGGCGGGCACCCCGACCACCGCGGTGGCCGCCGCGAGCACCGCGAACCCGGCGCGGGGTGACAGCACTTCCGAGCCGCCGTCCGAGGTGCACTGGAACCGCTGCCCCGCGTACCGGAGGGGAAACTTCAGGAGCGGGCGAGTACGGCCATGGCGGCGTTGTGGCCGGGGATGCCGCTGACGCCGCCGCCGCGCCGCGCCCCGGCACCGCCGAGGACGATGCGCTCGTGCCGGGTCTCCACGCCCCAGGCCCCGGCCCGGTCCGCAGCCTCGACCTCGGCCTCGGCGAACGGCCACGCGAGGTCGCGGTGGAAGATGTGCCCGGCGGGGAGGCCGAGTTCGTTCTGCAGGTCGACAGGCGTACGCACCTCGACGCAAGGCAGTCCGTCCGGGGTGCGCAGCAGGCAGTCCTCGATCGGCTCGGCGAGCACACTGTCGAGGGACGCGAGCGTGGCCTTGAGCGCGGCGGCTCGGGCGCCGTCGTTGTCGTCGGCGAACAACCGCGCGGGCATGTGCAGGCCGAACAGCGTCAACGTGTGGACGCCCGCCGCGCGTTCGGCCGCGCCGAGGATCGTCGGGTCGGTCAGCGTGTGGCAGTAGACCTCGGCAGGCGGCAGCGACGGGATGCGGCCGGCCTCGGCCTCCGCGTAGGCGGTGGCCAACTGCCCATATCCCTCGTTGATGTGGAAGGTCCCGGCAAAGGCGTCGGCCGGGTCCACGTGCGGATCGCGCAACCTCGGCAACCGCGCGAGCACCATGTTGACCTTGAGCTGCGAGCCCTCCGGGGCAGGCCCCTCGGGGGCGCCGCCCAGCAGGCGTTCGAGGGTGTCCGGGGCGACGGAGGCGACGATGTGCCGCCCGGTGACCCGGAGTTCGGCGCCGTCGGCGACGTACGTGACCTCGCCGTCCGGACTGACGGACGTGACGTCCGCGCCGGTGCGCAGGTCGGCCCCGGCGCCCCGGGCGGCCTCCGCGAGCGCGCGCGTCACGGCCCCCATGCCGCCGACGGGGACGTCCCAGTCACCCGTTCCGCCGCCGATGACGTGGTAGAGGAAGCAGCGGTTCTGCCGCATGAGCCGGTCGTCCATCGGGGCGAACGTGCCGATCAGCGCGTCGGTCGCCACGACCCCGCGGACGGTGTCGTCCGCGAAAGCGGCCTCCACGACTTCGGACAGCGGTGCCTCGAACACCGCCTCCCACACCCGCGGATCGTCCACCAGGCGGCGGAACTCGTCGACCGAGCGCAAGGGTTCCGTCAGCGTCGGGAAGACCCGGGCGGCGAGACCGGCCGTGGTCCGCCCCCACTTCTCCCACGCGTCGGCGTCGCGGCGGCCGGCGATGCGCGTGAGGGCGGCGCGCGTACGCCCCGGGTCCTCCGCGTCGACGAGCAGGCCGTCGTCGCCCCGCGGCGTGTACGACCCGATCCGGCGCCGCCGCAGCACCAGCGGCAGGCCCAGGTCCTCGGCGATCTTCCGGGGGAACAGGCTGACCAGGTACGCGTACCGCGACAGCCGTACGTCGATCCCGTCGAACGGCCGGTCGGACACCGCCGCGCCGCCGGTCTCGGCGCGGCGTTCCAGCACGGCCACCGAACGCCCCGCCCGGGCGAGGTACGCGGCGGCGACGAGCCCGTTGTGCCCGCCGCCGACCACCACGACGTCGAAATCGCCGCCTGAGCGGACCATGCGCGCCTCCCGGGTCGTGGACTGCGCCCGATGCTACGGCTCGGCGAAGAACTCGATGAGCACCGGACCCAGCGCGTCGACCGATACTTCGTGCGTCTGGTCCGGGAGGGTGATGATGCGGGCGCCGTCGATCACCGCCGCGACGGCGAGCGCCGCGTCGTGCATGAACGCCATGCCCACCGAGCCGTCCAGGAGCAGCGCGGGCACCCGGATCCCGGCGAAGCGTTCGGCGGGCACGGCGCCGGTCCCCATGACGGCGAAGTCCTGGACCAGCGTGGGCGCGACGGCCACCAGCGCCGGCCACGCCGGTGTCGCGCGCATCTCGGCGATGGCCTCGTGCGGCATGCCGGTGGCGCCGAGGAAGTGTTCGAGCGCCTCCTCGGCCCGGCCCTCGCGGATCAGCTCCGGCACCGGATCGGCGTTCCGTACGTTGGCCGCCCGGTCCGCCTCGGCGGTGAGGTACGGCGGTTCGTACGCCGCCACGCGCGTCACCGGCAGCCCCGCCGCGGTCGCCTCCAGGGCGAGTGCGCCGCCCGAGGAGATCCCGTACAGCGCGGCGCTGCCGCCCGCCTCGGCGATCAACGTGGCGATGTCCTCGATCTCCCGGCGCACCGCATAGGGCGGCGCGTCGCCGCTCTCGCCGCGCCCGCGCCGGTCGTAATTGAACACCGTGAAGTGCGGTGCGAGGAATTCGGCGAGGCCGCTGTGCACCCGGCGATCGCACAGCGCCCCGCCGATCAGGACCACCGGATCGCCCAGGCCCGTCCTGTCGTACCCGATGACCGTGCCGTCCCTGGAAATCGCCTTGCCCATCGTCGGGGTCCCCTCGTGCGTGATGTGCGGTCGGAAGTCCTGCACGAGTGCAGACCGCTGTGCGCCCGGAAACTCATCGCTCCCCGGCGCACCGATCCGCCGCGCGTCAGGCCCGGAGACATCTCCGGCCCGAACACCTCTCAAGCCCGAGGACATCTCAGTTCCGAACACACCTCAGGCCCCGGCAGCGGCCGCCCCCCACACCGACCGCGCACGAGCGGTGAAGTGGGGCCCGGCCAGCGGCCGCACGGCCAGCCGCATCAAGGCGACGGGGTTGTCGTCCCCCGCGATGCGGTTGGCGCGGAGCGTGCCGCAGCCTCGGCACTGGTGGACGAGCATCCATTCGCCGTTCTCGCGGACGCCGACCGTCAACGCCGCCATCGGGGCGCGGCATTCGGCGGACCGGTCACCCGGCGTACGCCCGTCGACATGGCGGCTCGCGAGACAGTGCGGGCAGTGGTTGCGATGCGCGGTGCCCGGGGCGCGCAGCGGCACGTCGAGACGGCAGCCGACACAGCGGAAGCTGTCGCCGCGTTCCCCTCCGGGCGGCCGAACGGCTTTGCGGCGCTTGGTGGCCCGCGTTCCCGACGCGGAGTTCCTGCGTGGCACGGTGGCACCCCCTCACAACTCGCCGAAGGCGTCGAGGGGGAACGGCGGCTGGGCCAGCGGGCGTACCGCGGTACGCATCAGCAGCAGCTGGTTGTCGTCGCTGCGCACGTGGCTGGCCGTCAGTTCGCGGCACCCCGTGCAGCGGTGGATCAGCGTCCAGTCGCCGTCGCGGCCGACGGCGATCGATATGGGCGCCATGCGGCGGCCGCATTCGCGGGTGTCGCCGTGCCGCGCATGCAGGCAACTGGGGCAGTGCGTGCGCGGCTCACCGTCGGGGGCGGGGCCGAGGAAGGTCTGCCCGCAGTGCGGGCAGGCGAAGTCGTCGTGCGCGGCGCGGTCGCTCGGCACGATGCGACGGATATCTGGGAAGTCTGCGGACCGGTCGGTACGCGCGAGACGGTCCTCGCGCATGGTGTTGATGGTGTTGTCGGACACCCGGTACTCCTGGCTGAGATGGTGCGGGGCAGCAGGAGCAGGCCGAGCGGGGCCTCACGGGCCGGAAGGGTGCTGGGGCGAAGCGGTCGTCAGCGGACGCGTGCGTCCGTACCGCGGTGAGGCGCGCTCGGCGCGGGCCGGGTCATCAACACCTCCGTGCTCGGGGCTCGGGCGAGCCGGGTCCGTGCGGACACGGGCGCGTCCGACAGAGGGACTGTAGGCGCCGCGGGCTTCCGCATGCCACCGGATTTCCGCCCGTCCCGGCCGGCCGGGCGCGTCAGGGGGCCGGGAACCACCGGGCGGGACGTCCTCGCCGGGGCGGTTCGCTGCGCAGCTCACCGCGCGTGCGCAGGGCGTTGAGATACGCGGTCGCGTCGACCAGCAGGGATTGCAGCGGGAACCCGGACACCGACTCCAGCGGACGCCGGGTCGTGCGCGACGCCACCTCCCAGACCGTCGACGCCCCGGCGCACACCGCGTCCATCGTCTGCGCCAGTCTGCGCTCGTGGTGCTCGCGCAGGGTGACGAGGCGCGGGCCCAGGTCGGTGAACCGGTGCTCGTGGGCGGGCAACACCTCGTCGGGGTCCAGCTCTTCGAGGCGGTCGAGGGCGCCCAGGAAGTCGGTCAGCGGATCACCGTCGTAGCCCGAGTCGTGCATGCCGACCGGGAAGCGCGGCAGGACGTGGTCCCCGGAGAACAGCAGTTCGCGGTCCTCGTCCCAGAAGCACAGGTGGCCGGGCGAGTGCCCGGGCGTCCACACCGCGCGCAGGTTCCAGCCGGGTACGGGCGGGCGTTCGCCGTCCTCCAGGAGCAGGTCGGGCCGCGGCAGCTCGATGCGTTCGCCGGGGCGCGCCAGTTGCGCGGCGGCCTCGACGACGTGGTCGGGGGCGCCGGCGACGACCAGGATGTCCAGGTGCCGCTGCGCCGCGTCCGTCTCCCACTCGCTGAGGACCGCGGCGTCCAGCGGGTGCAGGGACACCCACGCACCGGACTCCGCGCGTACGCGCCCGGCCAGCCCGTAGTGGTCGAAGTGCGCGTGCGTGACGACGACGCCGCGGATGTCCGCGACGGAGGTGCCCAGTTGGGCCAGGCCGCAGGCGAGTCCGGCGTAGCTGTCGTCGTTGTCCCAGCCGGTGTCGATGATGTACGGCCCCCGCGGGGTCTCCATGACGTACACGACCACGTAGCGCGGGAGTCCGGGCAGCGGCACGGGTACGCTCCACAGCCCCGGCCGCACCTCCTCGACCGGCGGCAGCGGGCGTTCCGCCCGGGCCGCACGCCCCGGCCGTTCGGGCCGTTCGGGCCGTTCGGGCCGTTCGGGCCGTTCGGGCCGTTCGGGCCGTTCGGGCCGTTCCTGTCGTTCCGCCCGGTCGTCTCGTTCCGGCCGTTCGGATCGTCGCGGTGCCATTGCTACCTCCTCCCTCCCACCTGGACATGCCTGCTCTTCTGTATAGATCACGGGCGCGCACGCCCGGACACGGGCCCCGCGCACACGCACGGCGGAGGCCGGTCCCCCGGGGCCTCGCGCGTGCCTTCCCCCGTGCCTTCCCCTTGCCTTCCCCTCCCCCGCGCCTTAGCTTAACGAGCGTTCATTACGTCGCAGCGTGCCGCGCCCGTACGGCAGTTGGCGGGCGCGCCTGTCTGAAGCGGGAGTTCTCCATGCGCATCGAAGGCATCTCCGCACTCGTGACCGGCGGCGCGTCCGGCCTGGGACTGGGGACCGTCAAGCGGCTCGTGCAAGCCGGAGCCCACGTCGTCATCGTCGACCTGCCGCAGTCCGCGGGCGACAAGGTGGCCGCCGAACTCGGGGACAGCGCACGGTTCGTGCCCGCGGACGTGACCGACCCCGAGCAGGTCCAGGCCGCGATCGACGCGGCGGTCGAGGCCGGCCCGCTGCGCGCGGTGGTGCACTGCGCCGGCATCGGCAGCGCGATCCGCGTCGTGGACCGCGCCGGGAACGCGGGGGAACTCGCGGCGTTCGAGCAGGTCATCCGGGTGAACCTGATCGGCTCGTACAACATGCTGCGCCTGGGGGCGGCGGCCATGGCGGCGGCCGAACCGGTGGACGGCGAGCGCGGCGTGGTGGTGCTCACGGCGTCGGTCGCGGCGTTCGAGGGGCAGATCGGGCAGATCGCGTACAGCGCGTCCAAGGGCGGTGTTGTCGCCATGACCATCTGCGCGGCCCGCGACCTCGCCGGGCGCAACATCCGCGTCAACACGATCGCGCCGGGCCTGATGAACACCCCGCTGTTCGACCTGCTGCGCGACGACATCCGCGACTCGCTCGCCGCGGCCGTGCCCAACCCGCGCCGCTTCGGCACACCCGACGAGTACGGCCAGACGGCGCAGTTCATCATCGAGAACGGCTACATCAACGGCGAGACCCTGCGCCTCGACGGGGCCATACGCATGGCGCCGCGCTGACCCCGGACGACTGACCCGGACGAACCCGCGGCACGCGCCCCCGCAGCACGCGCCCCGGCACCCCCGACCTTTCACGAAAGGCTCCGCATGTCCGACGAGGTACTGGTCGAGCACGCCGACGGCGTCATGCTGATCACCATCAACCGGCCCCAGGCGCGCAACGCCGTCAACCGCGCGGTGAGCGACGGAATCGCGGCCGCCGTGGACGAGTTCGAGTCCCGCAAGGACGTCACGGTCGCCATCGTCACCGGCGCCGGCGGGACGTTCTGCGCGGGCATGGACCTCAAGGCGTTCGTGGCCGGCGACAACGCCCTGCACCCGGAGCGCGGCTTCGCGGGCATCACGAGCAGGCCGCCGCGCAAGCCGGTGATCGCGGCGGTCGAGGGGTACGCGCTCGCGGGCGGCTGCGAGATCGCCCTCGCGTGCGACATGGTGGTGGCGGCCGAGGACGCCAAGTTCGGCATCCCCGAGGTCAAGCGCGGACTGGTCGCGGGCGCGGGCGGCCTGATGCGGCTGCCCCGGCGGATCCCGTACCAGATCGCCCTGGAACTGGCGCTCACCGGCGACCCGATGACCGCGGCGGAGGCGCACCGGTACGGGCTGGTGAACCGCCTCACCGCGCCGGGCGGCGCTCTCGCGGCCGCGCGTGAACTGGCCGCCCGCATCGCCGTCAACGGGCCGCTGGCCGTCGCGGCGACGAAGGAGATCATCGTCGCGTCCGCCGACTGGCCCGCGGACGAGGCGTTCACCCGCCAGCAGGCGATCGCCGGCCCGATCTTCACGTCCGCGGACGCCCGGGAAGGGGCGATCGCCTTCGCCGAGAAGCGGCCTCCGGTGTGGAGGGGCGAGTAGTTCTCCCGCAGGACGCGGTGGGTGCATCGGGCGGTCGACCGCCGACGAGGAGGCCGACGCGGTTTCGGGAGGGAGGACAGGGGCAGCGGCGCGAGAGGCCACACGCTTGCCGTACGGAAGGACTCGCCCCATGCCCGACCGCACGTTCGACGCACGTGACACCCAGATGGACGAACTCGCGCGCGAGCTGCGCATCGACGCGGTCCGGTCCTCCTCCGCGGCCGGCTCCGGCCACCCCACGTCGTCCCTCTCGGCGGCCGACCTGATGGCCGTGCTGCTCGGGCGCCATCTGCGCTTCGACTTCGACGATCCGGCCCATCCCGGCAACGACCGGCTGATCTTCTCCAAGGGCCACGCCACCCCGCTCCTGTACGGCATGTACCGGGCCGTGGGCGCGATCGACGACGGCGAGCTGCAGACCTTCCGCCGCCGCGGCAGCCGCCTCGAGGGCCATCCGACGCCGCGTCTCCCCTGGGTCGACTTCGCGACCGGCTCGCTCGGCCAGGGGCTGCCGCTCGGCGCCGGGCTCGCCTGGGCGATGGCGCGGCTCGAACGCCCGTCCGGGTCCGGGGCCGACGACGCGGTGGCCTCGTCGGAAGGCGTCCCGCGCGTATGGGTGCTGAGCGGGGACGGCGAACTGGCCGAGGGCTCGGTGTGGGAGGCGGCCGAGTTCGCCGGGTTCCAGCGGCTCGACAACCTGGTCCTGGTCGTGGACGCCAACCGGCTCGGCCAGCGGGGCCCGACCCGGCACGGCTGGGACCTCGACGCCTACACCAACCGGTTCAACGCCTTCGGCTGGCACACCCGGGCCATCGACGGCCACGACACGACCGCGATCGACGACGCGTACGTGGACGCCGAGGACACCCTCGGGCGACCGACCGCGATCATCGCGCGGACGCTCAAGGGGCGCGGCGTCCCCGAGGTCGAGAACCGGGAGGGCGCGCACGGCAAGCCCGTACCGCAGCCCGACCTGGCGATCGCCGCCCTCGGCGGCGAACCACGCGAGCGGGTGACCGTGCGCACGCGGCCGCCGGTCCGCATGCACGCGGTGCCGCGGGCCGGGGACCGCGACGCGGACCGCGACAAGGACGCGCGGGTGCCGACGTTCGAGGTCGGTGAGAGCGTCGCGACGCGCAAGGCGTTCGGCGCGGCCCTCGCCGCGCTGGGCAGCGCCCGGGGCGACGTCGTCGCCATCGACGGCGAAGTCGGCGACTCCACCGGCCTCCAGCCGTTCGCCGAACGGCACCCCGAGCGCTTCCTGGAGTGCTACATCGCCGAACAGCAGCTCGTGGCCTCGGCGGTCGCCGCGCAGTCGCGGGGCTGGGTGCCGTTCGCCGCGACCTTCGCGGCGTTCCTGACCCGGGCCCACGACTTCCTGCGCATGGCCGCGATCGGCCGCGCCGACCTGTGCGTGGTCGGCTCGCACGCCGGAACGTCGATCGGGCAGGACGGGCCGTCCCAGATGGGGCTGGAGGACCTGGCGATGTTCCGCACGCTGCACGGCAGCACGGTGCTGTACCCGTGCGACGCCAACCAGACCGCCCGGCTCGTGGCGGAGATGGCCGACGGGACCGGCATCCGCTACCTGCGCACCACGCGCGGCGAGACGCCCGTGGTGTACGGCCCCGACGAGGACTTCGTCGTCGGGGGCAGCAAGCTGCTCCGCTCGGGCGGCGGCGACCGTGCCACGCTCGTCGCGGCCGGGATCACCGTGCACGAGGCGCTGAAGGCCGCCGACCGCCTCGCCGGGCAGGGTGTACCCGTCCGGGTGATCGACGCGTACTCGGTGAAGCCGATCGACGCGGCGGCGCTGCGCGAGGCAGCGGCGGCCACGGGCTGCCTCGTCACCGTCGAGGACCACCGGCCCGAGGGCGGCCTCGGGGACGCGGTGGCCGAGGTGTTCGCGCGGACGGACCTTGCGGACGGCGAGGCGGGCGGCGACGCGGGCGGCGGCCGTACCCCGCCGCGGCTGGTACGGCTGGCGGTCCGCCACATGCCGGGGTCGGCGACACCGGACGAGCAGCTTGCGGACGCGGGGATCGACGCGTCCGCGATCGAGGCCGCCGTACTGGACGCGGTCGGCGCGACGCAGGGCTGAATCGGAAACGCGGGCACACCAGCGGAGACACCGAAAGACACACCAGAGGACACCAAGACACACGCAACAAGACGCAGCGAGACGCACTGCAACGACCAGACGGGCGGCGGTCCCCGGAGTTCTCCTCCGGGGACCGCCGCCCGTCTGTCGTGGTCTCGCTCTGTCGTGATCTTGCTCTGTCGTGGTCTCGCTCTGTCGTGGCCGCGGCGTCCCGTCCTCAGACCTCGCCGCGCCAGGTGCCCGTGGGCCGGCCGTCCCTGGTCTCGATGAACGTGCGGAACCGGTCCAGGTCGCCGCGGACCTTGCGGGTGATGAACCCGAGCTTGTCTCCCACGGTCTCCGCGATGCCCTCGGGGTCGTGCTCCAGTTGCAGCATGATCCGCGTGTGCGTGTCGTCCAGGCGGTGGAAGGTCACCACACCGCCCTGGTCGGGTCCGGACCTGCTGCGCCAGGCGATGCGCTCGTCGGGGATCTGCTCCGTGATGTCGGCGTCGAACTCCCGCGTGACACCGGCGACCCGGGTGACCCAGTGAGTGGACGTGGCGTCGACCTGGTCGACCCGTTCGACCCCGTCCATGAACCTCGGGAAGTCGCTGAACTGCGTCCACTGGTCGTACGCGGACCGCACCGGCACCGCGACATCCACCGACTGCTCGATCGTCGTCATAGGCTGCTTCTCTCCTCTGGGCTTCTCTTGGGTGTCTCCGGTATCTGATGTCTCCGGCATCGCGGGTATTTCCGACGCTCGGCCCGGCGGCCGCCACGTGCTCAGTCGCGATCGCTCAGGCGCTCGCGTTCCTCGTCGGTCCACTTGCGGGTGTCGCGCGGACGCGCGTACAACTCGGCATCCTTGGAAAGCCCGTCCTCGACAATCGCGCGTTCGCGGACGAGTTCGGCGTCCAATTCCAGACCGAGCAGGATCGCCAGGTTGGTGATCCACAGCCAGGTGAGGAAGATGATGACGCCCGCGAGGGTGCCGTACGTCTTGTTGTACGAGGCGAAGTTCGCCACGTAGGCGGCGAATCCGCCCGATGCCAGCATCCAGATCACCAGCGCCAGAACGCTGCCCGGCGTGACCCATCGGAAACCACGCCCTTTCGCATTCGGCGTGGCCCAATAGAGAATTGCGATCATCGCCATGACGATCACCACCAGGATGGGCCACTTCGCCACCGACCAGACGGCCATGACGTGCCCGCCGACCCCCAGCGCGGTGCCCACCTTCTCGGCGATGCCGCCGGTCACGACGACGATGAAGGCGCTGGTCGCGGCGAGGACCATCAGGATCATGGTCACCCCGAGCCGCAACGGGGTGACCTTCCACAGCGGCCGGCCTTCGGGCACGTCGTAGACCACGTTGGACGCCCGGATGAACGCCCCGACGTACCCGGACGCCGACCACATCGCCATGACGAGGCCGATGATCGCGACCGTGGACCCGGTGCCGCTCCCGGAACGCAGTTGCTCGACGGCATTGCTGAGCACGTCGCGGGCCGAACCGGGGGCGAGCTGTTGGAGGTTGGTGAGGATCTCGCGGGCCGCCGCCTCGCCGACGATGCCGATCACCGAGACCAGCACGAGCAGCGCGGGGAAGAGCGAGAGTATGCCGTAGTAGGTCAACGCGGCGGCGCGGTCACCGAGTTCGTCGTCCTTGAACTCGGTGACCGTGCGCCGCAGGACCGCCCACCACGACCGCTTCGGCTGGTCTTTCGACTGGTCCGCGGTCCCGTTCACGGGCGGCGCGGGATTACCAGCGGTACCAGCGGCGGCGACCGCCGCCGGTGCCCGCGGCCCGGAACAGGAAGCCGAGCAGCCACACCACGATCACGATGAGGGCGACCCACCACAGAACCTTCAGGGCGAACCCGGCGCCGAAAAGGATGAGGGCCAGGAGAAGTACGAGGATGAGAGGTATCATGCTCAACCGCTGCCCCGAAATCCCGGTTCAATTCACATGCTTGGCGGGCGGCGCCGCGCTCCGAATTCCGGCGCCCCCCAAACGGACGTCGTACGTCGTACCGGCATTCCGCGGATCTTCCCGCGATCTTCGGCTCACTTGGCGCATGCCGTGTTTGCGATTTCCGGCCGAGGGCAGCCTCGCGCAGGCGAGATCCGAGATCCGAGATCCGAGATCCGCGACCCGCGCTGCCCGCGCCGCCCGAGTCGGGCCGCCCCCCCAACTGCCAGACCAGCGAAAGGCCCCCTGATGTTTGAGGACAGCAAGGCGTTCAGCGGATTCGCCGTACAGGACGTCGCCGCCGCCAAGGAGTTCTACGACCGCCTGCTCGGCGTCACCACGATCGAGCGGAACGGCCTGTTGGAGCTCCATCTCTCGGGCGGCACCACGGTGCTGGTCTATCCGAAGGACGACCACACACCGGCAACGTTCACCGTCCTGAACTTCCCGGTGCCGGACATCGAGAAGGCGGTCGACGAACTCACCGCGCGCGGCGTGACGATGCAGCGGTACGACGGGTTCGACGCCGATGCCAAGGGCATCTGCCGCGACCCCGCCGGACCGCCCATCGCGTGGTTCACCGACCCGTCCGGGAACATCCTGTCGGTGCTCCAGGTCGACTGACCCGGCGTCGACTGACCCGGCCGCCGCCCGCCTACCCCATCTCGGCGGCGAGCCGGTCGAGGCACTGCCGCCAGCCGGCCTCGACGCCCTCGGCGTTGCTCGTGTCGGTCGGCACGTGCGTGAGGACGACGACGCTGCCGCCGCCCTCGCCCGCGCGGACCTCGACCCGCACGTGGTCGTCGAACTCCCGTTCGCTCCCGCCGAGGTCGTGCTCGTCGAAGGCGAACACGCGGCGCTTGGGGTCGAAATCGGTGAGCGTCGCCTCGATGACGCCGCCCTCGTAGTCGAACGCGAGGCGGCCGCCGACCCGCGCCTCGAACGCCGCCACCGGGAACGGGTACCAGCGGCCCAGCCGCTCGGCCGTGCTGACGACGGCCCACACCTGCTCGGGGTCGTGCGGCAGGCGGCGTTCGAGACGCAGCGCGGAGCGGCCGTTGACGACAACAGTGGACACCATGCGCGGCTCCTTCGACGACGGGTACGGACGTTCTCATTGTCCGACCGGCGAGACCCGCAAACCCGTCCTCACCGGAACCCCGCGCGTGTCGCCTCAGCCACCCGGCGCCCGCGTACCGAAATTGCGTACGTATCGCTTCTGCCAGGGCGTCTCGACCGCACGTTTGGTGTAGTGCGCCCGCACATAGGAGACGGCCTCGCGGGCCGGGACGCCGTCGAGCACGGCCAGGCACGCGAGTGCGGTGCCGGTACGCCCGACCCCGCCGCCGCACGCGACCTCGACCCGTTCGCCCTCGGCCCGCTCCCACGCCTCGCGCAGCGCGGCTACGGCGTCCGCACGGTCGGCCGGCAGCCGGAAATCGGGCCAGCGGACCCAGCGGCTCTCCCAGTCCACGGGCGGCGGTTCGTGCCCGAGGAGGTACAGCGCGAACCCGGGGCGCGGGCCGTCCGGCAGCGGTCGCCGCAGTCCGCGCCCGCGGACCCGGCGACCGGAGGGAAGCCGCAGCACACCGGCGGTTTCGGGGTCCCAGATGGCAGTCATACGCGCCACCCTAAAGGCGTACTCGGGGACGTCCGTCCGCCGTGCGCGGAAAGATCGCCGAAAGCGGATCAACCGCCCGTGACCGGGTAGCCGAAAGGTATGAGGACTCAAGAACTTGCCGCGAGCGTGGCGGTACCGCTGACCCTTGCGGTCATCGCCGCCGTCATTGTGGCGGGCCTGCTCATCTGGCCCGTCGTGCACGGCGTCCTGCACCGGCGGCGGCCGCCGCCGGAGAACGCCCGTGAGGTCGCCTGGACCGCGCACGACGACGACGTGAGCCATGCGCGTGAACCGAACGAGATGCCGCGCGACGGTCGGCGGCGCCTCCCGCACGAGATCGCCGGGTTCGGGACCCTGAGTACCCGCCCGCGCGCCCACAAGCCGCCCCCGGCGGCCCAGGCTCCACCCGCGGACGGCGAATCCGCCCCGAAGCCGCCCGAGTAACCCAGGGCCGGTACGCCGAGCACCCCAGGGCCGGTACCCCGAGCACCCCAGGGCCGGTACCCCGAAGCAACCGAGCGCCACCGGGACCGGCCGAGGTGGCATACCTTCGCACGCACCCGGCACGCAGCCGCTCACCCCCCTCGCAAGCCCCGCACGCGACCACTTCGCCGCCGGGAGGCTTCCGTCTCGGGGGCTGGGTCGTGCGTGCGCGGCTCGTTCGGCGCGTCGACCCTGCTCGCCCGCTCCGACCAGGAGGTGTGCGAGGGTTGCGGGCTGTCCACTGGGACCTGGGTGAAGCAACCAGGCAGGCGCAAATCACGGGACTGCCGCGGGAAAATTTCTTTGCGCCGACAGATGGCTTCAAACTCTGGCAAAGCGACGACAATAGGTGGAAGTACCCGGGTATTCGAGGCCGGGCGATCACGCGCACCGCCCCGCTGGAGTCCAGGAGGCCGCGCGATGCCGCCCACAGCCGACCGCTACGCCGTCACCCTTCCGGGCGGCCCCGGCGGACCGCACACGCCGCCGACGGTGCTGACCGTGCACCGTACGGAACTCCACGGCCCGGGCGACCTTCCCGTCTTCGCCGATGCCAGCGGCCTCTTCCGCGTCCAGATAGCCGGCGACATCGCGCGGCCGCTGCTGGGGACGCAGTGCTTCGGCCACAAGCTGCTGCACGCCGTACCGCTTCCGTGAGCGGCCACCCCACCTGCGGCGCCACGCGCCCCTCTGGCGGCAAAAGATCATCCCGCCGCATCGGACCGCCCGACACGGGTAGCCCCCGGTAAAGGCACGCCGTAGCGGCACGCCGTGCGCAGGAGTCCGGAAAGGAGCCACCCATGTCGGATCAGGAATCGCAGGGGCGGGGCGACGATGTCTACCAGCCCGCGAACTCGGACGCCGGGAATCCCCCGAACGACGACCTGGACCTGCAGAACGCCCTGGGCGAGCGAACCCTGGACGACACCCTGGACGAGGGCTACTCGCCGCCCGAACGCCCGCTCGCGGTCGAGGACTACGGCACGACGCAGGGCGAGCAGGCGGCCGGCGAGTCGCTGGACCGCCGCCTCTCGCGCGAGCAGCCCGACGTGGCTCCGGCCCCGGGCGACGGCATCGGCGACCTGGCGGAGGGCAACGGCGAGCCGGTGGACGGCCAGGTGGGCGACGAGCGCACCGGGCGGCTGACCGATGACGAGGCGGCATCGCGGTACGGATACCGGGGACTTGGGCACGACGTGGGTATCGACGGCGGTGCGGCGACGGCCGAGGAGGCAGCGGTGCACACGATCCCGGACGAGGGGTAGGTCCGAGTACATGCGCGACGAGCCTGCTCCGCCGCGGGACGCGACCCTGGGCGTGGAAGAGGAGTTCCTCATCGCGGACCCGGTGCGCCTCGAACCGGTGGCGGCCGTACCCGACATCCTGCACACCCTGTCCGAGCAGGCCGTGGCGGCGGACCTGAAACCGGAGCTGCTGGCCTCCCAGGTCGAGGCCGCGACCGGTGTATGCGGCTCGCTGGCCGCCGTGCGCGCGCAACTGGCGCAGTCCCGCCGGGTGCTCGCGGAGGCGGCCGCGGCCCACGGGGCCGTCGTCCTGTCCACCGGGTTCGCACCGGACTCGTCGGACGGCGTTGCGCACGAGGTGTCCGCTGGCGAGCGCTACCGGCGGGTGGGCGACCTCTACCAGGCGGTGGCCACGGACTATTCGGCCTGCGGGTGCCATGTGCACGTGGGCATCGGCGACCGCGACACGGCGGTGGCCGTGGTGAACCACCTGAGGCCGTGGCTGCCGACCCTGCTGGCGTTGTCGGCGAACTCCCCCTTCGCGGGCGGGCGCGACACGGGGTACGCGTCGTGGCGCACGGTGACGCAGTGCCGCTTTCCGGGCTTCGGCGTACCCCCGTGGTTCGCCGATCTGGCGGCGTACGAGGAGGCGTTGGCGCGGCGCTCGGACCTCGGCATCACGGTGGACTCGCGGATGACGTTCTGGTGCGCCCGGCCGTCCGAGCACGTGCCGACCGTCGAGGTACGCGTCGCGGACGCCCTCGCGACGGTCGACGAGACCGTCTTGCAGGCGGGCCTGGTACGGGCGTTGGTGGTCCGCGCGCAGATGGATCTGAAGGCGGGCCGGGAGGCGCCTCCGGGCGACCCCTTCGTCGCCGAGGCCGCGATGTGGTCGGCGGCCCGGTACGGGCTGGAGGGTCCGGCCGTCGACCCCGTGTCCGAACGCCGGGTGCCCGCGGACCGGTTGCTGGACGCCCTACTCGCCCACGTCGAGGACGCGCTGACCGAGACCGGCGACCGCGACGAGGTGTTCGGCCTCGTCGCCGCGGTGCGGTCGGCCGGGAACGGGGCGCGGCGGCAGCGGGTCGCGGCAGCGGCGGGCGGCATACGGGGAGCCGCGGAGTTGGTGACGCTGCGGCCGGAGTCCACCGAACTCGCCGTCACCGACGGCGCGGTCACCGACGGCCGGTTGCGGTAGGGCAGAGGCGCAGGTCAAAAGCAGCGGCAGCGGCAGCGGCAGCGGCAGCGGTCAGACGTCGCAGAGTTGCGGGGCGAGTGTGGCGTACATCCACTCCTCCCACTCCTGCGGCGTCCAGCCGCGTTCGCGCACGAAGAGCAGGTACAACTCCGTGCTCAGCATCGCGTAGAGCAGGTCGGCGGCATGCGCCGGCGGGACGTCGGGCCTGGCGCCGGGCTTGGCGGTGAGCGCCTCGGCCGCCGCGGACTGCACCACGAAGCGCGGGTCGGTGCCGCCCGGCCACAGGGCCGCCACGTCGGGATCGGTCGCGACGGCGGCGGCGAGCATCTCGGTGATGGGCGCGACACGTTGCAGGACCGCGCGGGTCCCGGCGATGTGCGCGCGCAGGTGGGCGGTGGCGGTCGGGGCGGCGAGCGCGTCGCGGAACCACGGGCGGTCCATGGTGGCCACGGGTTCGTCGTCGCCGGCGATGGTCACGTCGACCAGTTCCTTGAGCAGTGTGCGCTTGTTGCCGAAGACGAAGTAGATGGTCTGGACGGCGACGCCGGCCCCGTTCGCCACCTCTTGCAGTGTCGTTGCCCCGTAGCCCTGGGCGGTGAACAGGGTGTGCGCCGCATCGATGATCCTGCGCCGCGTCTGCCGCGCCTTCTCGGCCTGCTTGCCGCGGCCGCCCTTGACTGGAGTCATGACTGGAGTGTAGCTCTAGAGTATCAACTAGAGTTCAACTCTAGATTCTGCCACTAGTTACCACCACTAGAGATAACCGCCAGAGATCGCAACCAGAGATCGCCACCAGAGATGGAGCCCAGTCGTCATGAGCGTTGTCCGCATCGTGCGCTTCAAGGCCGACCCCGCCGACACCGAGGAAATGCTGGTCCGGCGGGCAGCCATGGTCGACGTCGTCCGCGCGAAGGTCCCCGGCCTGGTCGAGGCCCGGCTCTCCCGCCTCGAGGACGGGACCTGGATGGACCAGTGGCACTACCGCACCCCCGAGGACGCCGCAGCGGCGGTCGCCGACGCCGACCGGCACCCCGAGGTACGGGCCGCCTTCGCCCTCGTCACCGACCCCGTCGGCGAGATGGCCGAGATCGTCGACGTCCGCTGACCTGCCGACACGAATGGCGGACGCCCGGAACGGACCCGACGAGACGAGACAGGAGGGCCCCGCACGATGAAGGTTCTGGTGCTCGGCGGCTACGGAGCCGTCGGCCGCCACGTGGTGGCGGCGCTGCGCGAGGCGGGCGACACGGCGTACACCGCGGGCCGCGACCCCGCCCGTGCCGACCGCGTCGTCGACCTGCGGCAGGGCGATCTGACGCCGGCCCTCGACGGCATCGACGTCGTGGTCAACGCCGCGGGTGCGGAGCAGCCCAGGCTGGTCGCCCAGGCGACGGACGCCGGCGCCGCGTTCGTCGACATGACCGCCACCACCGGCTACGTCCATGCGGTGGAGGCCATGTCCCCGGCGGCACCCGTCCTGCTCAGCGTCGGGCTGGCACCCGGCCTGACGACGCTGCTGGCCGCGGCGGCGTACGCCGACTCCCCCGGGCCGGTCGACATCGCCCTCGTTCTCGGCGCGGGCGAGAAGCACGGCCCGGCCGCGACCGCGTGGAGCTACGGCCTGATCGGCCGGCGGTTCCCGGACACCGGCGGCGGTCCGCCGGTACGGAACTACACCCGGGGCCGGGCGTTCGCGCTGCCCGGGCTCGGGCGACGGAGGCTGTACCGGACGGACTTCTCCGACCAGCACACGCTCACGCGCGAACTCGGCGCACCCGTCCGGACGTACTTCGGCGTCGACTCGCGCGCCGCGACGGCGGCACTCGCGCTCCTGACGCGGATGCCGGGCGGTTCGCGCGCGCCGCGTGGCTTGCATCTGCCCGGCAGCGACCGATGGGTGGCGTACGCCCGCTCCGCCGCAGGCCGCGCCTACTGGGCCGAGGGCCGGTCGCAGTCGCGCGCCACCGCCGTCGTCACCGTGTCGGCGGCGCGCCGGGCCGCCGGACTCGACGCGGGCGTCCACCACGTGACCGGGATCCTGTCCCTGGCGGAGGTGGCCGAGGGAGCCGAAGGAATCGCGGTCCACGCTCCGACCGGGTGACTCCCCCGGGTTCGGACCGGCGGCAAAGGCATCCGGCAACGGCTCCAGGAGCAGGTGTCCGGCGATGACGGCCGACAACGACGCCCGGCAACGACGTCCGGCAAGAGCATCCGGCAATGGCATCATCAGGGCCGGACCCCGGGGGCCGTCCGGCGCGGGGTCGGTCCCTCGTACGACGGAGCCCGCCGTGTCCCACCCCGCCCGGAACCCCAAGGAGCCTCCCGCCCCCTCGGACGCGTACCGCCGGTGGGAGCGGGCGACGACGCCCTGGCTGACCTTCCTCGCCGTCGTGTCGCTCACGACCTTCGTGATCGGCGAGGCGCTGCGCGCGCGGGCGCAACCCGTGCTCCTGGTCGAGTACGGCGTGTGGGCGGCGTTCCTCGCCGACTACCTCGTCCGCCTGCGGCTGAGCGGCGACCGCTGGCAGTTCGTGCGCTCCCACCCGCTCGACCTCGCGGCCGTCGCCCTCCCCGCGATGCGGGTGCTGCGCCTGATCGGGGTCATCGGCCGTATCGGCATGATCGCCCACCGGGGGCGCTCCGAGCGCCTGCTCGTCAGCACCGTCGCCATCGTCCTGACGATCCTCGTCGCGGGCGCCGCCGCCGTTTTGGCCCCCGAACGCGAGCACCCGGACGCCAACATCACCGACTTCGGGGACGCCTTGTGGTGGGCCATAAGCACCGTGACGACGGTCGGGTACGGCGACCTGCACCCGGTGACCCCGGAAGGGCGCCTCGTCGGCGTCGTCCTGATGGTGGTCGGCATCGGCATGATGGGTGTCGTCACCGCCACCATCGCCTCCCGGTTCATCCTGCCCGAGCAGCAGGCCGAGGGCCGCGAGGAGACCGCCCGGCTGGAACGGCGCCTGGCCTCGATGGAGGAGCAACTACGCCTTGTCCTCTCGCAGTTGGAGGCGAACGGGCCGACGGCCGCCCGACCGTCGGTACCCGCGCCGCAGTCGGGCGAGCGCCTGCGGGACCCCTCCTCGGGGTGACCGCCCCACCCCGCCCGCGAGGCGGGGCAGGCGGGGCGGGACGAGGCAGCGCGAGGCGGGGCGGCGCGGCTCACTCGGGCCAGCCCGACCCCTCGATGACCTCGACGAAGTCGATGCGCCGGAAACCCGGGACGAAGTGCGCCAGCACGTCCGCCTTGACGTTCCCGAAGGTCGTCGCCGGCCGGTAGGCGATGCCGTCCGTGAACGCCGCGAGGATGCGCTTCTTGAAGTCCGGGCGCGGGTGCGCGGCCACGACGGCGTCGCGCGTGGCCGCGGGCAGGTCGGCGTACCCGATGCCGAGCACGTCGAGCTCCACTCCCGCCGTGACCAGCGCGACTTCGGGGGCCATCCAGTGCGGCACCTCCGGCGTCGTGTGGAGGGCGATCGCCTCCCAGACGAGGCGAACCGACTCCTCCGGTACGCCGTGCGACCGCAGGAACGCGGCGGCCTCCTCCGCCCCGTCGATCTCGAACCGGCGGTCGTCGGTGCGGTACGCGGGGGTCAACCCCAGATCGTGGAACATCGCGCCGACGTACAGGAGTTCGGGATCGAACGCCAGGCCCTTCCGGGCGCCCTGCCAGGCGCCGAACAGGTAGACGCGGCGGGAGTGGTCGTACAGCAGGTCGTCGGTGACGTCGCGGACCAGCGCGGTGGCCTCGGCGGCGATGCGGCTGTCGGGGACGGCGATGTCGGCGATGCGCGTCATGGGAGGCTCCTCGGTTCCGATGCGGCTGCCCGGTGCGGCTTCTGCCGCCGTACGTCCACCCTGCGCTCCCGCGGCCCCGCACGCGATGTCCGTGCGGCCACATATCCCTCGGATCAGGCCATCCCCGCGGCGTAGGCTCGCACCATGACCGCACAGCCGCGCCACATCGTCTTCCTCGCGTTCGACGGCGTGCGCCAACTCGACGTCACCGGTCCGCTCGAGGTGTTCGCGACCGCGCGCGAGTTGGGGGCGCCGTACCGGTGGTCGGTCTGCTCGGCGGACGGGGCGGACGTGGCCACGCCCTCGGGACGCCTCGCCGTGGACGCCCGCGCGGACGCCGCCCGGCGCGGCCCGATCGACACCGTGGTGGTCCCCGGATCCGCGGACCTCGCCAAGGGCCCGGCGCCGCGCGCGCTGTTGGAGCCGCTGGCCGAACTCGCCCCCGCCGCCGGGCGCGTCGCCTCCGTGTGCACGGGAGCCTTCGCCCTCGCCGAGGCCGGCCTGCTCGACGGGCGGCGTGCCACCACCCACTGGCGCCACGCGGCGGCGCTGGCGGGCCGGTTCCCGGGGGTAAGGGTCGAGCCGGACGCGATCCATGTCCGGGACGGGCGGGTCCTGACCTCGGCCGGCGTCACGGCCGGCATCGATCTCGCGCTGGCGCTGGTCGAGGCCGACGCGGGTGCCGCGCTCGCCCGCGACGTGGCCCGCGACCTGGTGGTGTTCATGCAGCGGCCGGGCGGCCAGTCGCAGTTCTCCGCGGCGCTGCGGGGCCCGGCACCGCGGCATGACGCGTTGCGCGCGGTCCTGGACGCGGTGTCCGCCGATCCGGCCGGGGACCACTCCGTCCCGGCGAT
This sequence comes from Streptomycetaceae bacterium NBC_01309, assembly GCA_045039925.1. Taxonomy (GTDB): domain Bacteria; phylum Actinomycetota; class Actinomycetes; order Streptomycetales; family Streptomycetaceae; genus Yinghuangia. The sequence goes on along the minus strand of CP108400.1, from coordinate 9,952,780 downwards.
GGCCGCCCGGTCGGGTCTGAGCGTGCGGCATCTGACGCGGCTGTTCCGGGACCGGCTCGGCGAGTCCCCTGCCGGGTACGTCGAGGCCGCCCGGGTCGAGGCCGCGCAGGCCCTGCTCGCCGACGGAGAGGCGGTGACGGCGGCGGCGCTGCGCAGCGGGTTCGGCGGGGACGAGTCGATGCGGCGGGCGTTCGGGCGGCGGTTGGGGGTGACCCCGTCGGCCTACCGGGCAAGGTTCCGGACGACCGCGACGGCCGCGCCCGCGCCTACCGGCTCGGCGCCGCCGGCCCGTCGCCCGTGACCCGGGTCCCCGGGTGGAACAGGCAGGCCAGGAAGCTGAGGACGAGCGCGGCGGCCATGCCGTACAGGACGACCTGCGTCGCCTCCGCGTAGTCCATCTGGATGGCCGGCCAGACGCGCTCCACGAGATCCGCCGTGGGTCCGGTGCCCGTGTGGTCGCCGCCGCCCGCGCCCGTGATGCTGTCGCCGATCGAGTCGCCGACCGCGCGGGCCTCGGCGGCCGAAAGCCCCTGGTCCCGCAGCGTCTCGGTGATGCGGTTGGCGGTGGTGTGCACGAGGACGGTGCCGAGCGCGGCCATGCCGAGGGCGGCGGAGAAGTTGCGTACCGTCTGGGTGATTCCGGTGACCTCGCCGTACGACGCCCCGATCGCCCGGTTGACCGCGTCCGTCGACGCGGGGCCGAGCAGCAGCCCGATCCCGGCTCCGGCCATGACGATGTAGATCCACTGCGCGCCGAGCGACAGGTCGGTGGCCTTGTGCCCCCACAGCGCGAACCCGGCCGCACTGAGGAGGGTTCCGGCGAGCATCGCGGGCTTGGCGCCGCGCTTGTCGAGGATGCGTCCGCCGATCTGTGCCGCGGGTCCGAAGCCGGCGAAGAAGACCAGCAGGTACAGCCCGGCCTCGGAGGCGGACGAGCCCAGCGCGACCTGCGCGTACACCGACGCGAAGAAGAACACCGGGACGAACGCGATCATCGCGAAGAACAGCACCGCGTTGTCGGCGCTGAAGGCGCGGTCCTTGAAGACGCGGACCTTGATCAGCGGGACCTCGGTGCGCAGTTCGACCACCACGAACGCGGCGAGCAGGGCCAGCCCGCCGAGGATGCACGCCCAGGTGGCGACGCTCCCCCAGCCCCAGGACTGGGCCTGCTGGAGTCCCAGCACCGCGGCCGCCATGCCGGCCGCCACCAGGAACGCGCCGCGCAGGTCGAGCGGTTCGCGCCGGTGTTCGGTGCGGATGTCGGCGCGCAGCGTGAGCACGACGGCCACGATCGCGACCGGGATGTTGACCCAGAAGATGGCGCGCCACGTCCAGGTGGTGAGCCAGCCGCCGAGGATCGGGCCGAGGGCGGTGAGTCCGCCCGACAGGCCGAAGAACAGGGCGAGGGCGCGCCCGCGTTCCTCGACCGGGAACACCGAGACCACGATCGCGAGTGCGGCCGGGAACATGATCGCGCCGCCGATGCCCTGCGTCGCCCGGAAGACCACGAGCCACGTCTGGGCGATGTCCCCGGACGGCGCGGCGCCGCACAGCGCCGAGGACACCGCGAACACCGCGATGCCGATGAGCACCATCCGGCGGTGGCCGAGGACGTCCGACAACCGCCCGCCGAGCGCGAACGCCGCCGCCATCGCCAGCAGGTACGCGTTCACGACCCACTGCACGCCCGAGGCGCTGAGCCCCAGTTCGCGCACGATGTCCGGGGCCGCGATCGAGACGATCGACTGGTCGATGAACGTCATCGAGACGGCGAACAGCATGGCGGCGAGCGCGGTGTACTTGCCGCCGCGTGCGGCGAAGCGGTTCATGCGGGGGTTTGCTCCTTCGAGGGCCGCGCTACGCGTTGAGGACGTCCGCGAGGTCGTACGAGGCGGGTTCGGCGAGTTGCGCGTAGGTGCAGTCGGCGGCGTCCTTGTCGGGACGCCAGCGCCGGAACCGCGTCGTGTGCCGGAACCGGTCGCCCTGCGTGTGGTCGTACGCCACCTCGCACACCAGCTCGGGCCGCAGCGGGACCCAGTCGAGCGTGCGGCCGCCCGTCCAGCGGCTCACCGCACCGGGCAGCCGGTCCGTCTCGTGCGCCTCGGCCTCGGCCCAGCGCGCCCAGGGGTGCTCCGTCAGGTCCTCGATGCGGTAGGCCTTGAGCTCCTCGACGAGTTCGGCGCGGCGGGCCATCGTGAAGGACGAGCTGACGCCGACGTTCTGCAGGCGTCCGTTGTCGTCGTACAGGCCCAGGAGCAGGGATCCGACGATCGGCCCGGACTTGTGCTCGCGGTAGCCGGCCACCACGCAGTCGGCGGTGCGCTCGTGCTTGACCTTGACCATCGCCCGCTCGTCGGGCAGGTAGCTGCCGGCCGGGTCCTTGGCCACGATGCCGTCGAGCCCCGCGCCCTCGAACCGCTCGAACCACCCCGCGGCCACCTCGGGGTCCGTGGTCGCGGGGGCGAGGTGCACGGGCGCCGGGGTGTCGGCGAGCGCGCGCTCCAGGGCCGCGCGGCGTTCGGTCAACGGCCGCTCCATGTAGGACTCGTCGCCGAGCGCGAGCAGGTCGAACGCGACGAACGAGGCCGGCGTCGTCTCCGCCAGGTGCCGTACGCGCGACTCCGCCGGGTGGATGCGGTCCTGCAGGCGGTCGAAGTCGAGGTGGTCGCCGGTCGCGATGACGAGCTCGCCGTCCAGCACGCACCGCTCCGGCAGGAGCCGCAGCGCGGCGTCCACGACGTCGGGGAAGTAGCGGTCGAGCGGCTTGGTGTTGCGGCTGCCGATCAGCACCTCGTCGCCGTCCCGGAAGACGATCGCGCGGAAGCCGTCCCACTTCGCCTCGTAGTGCATGCCGGGCGGGATCCGGGCGGCGGCCTTGGCGAGCATCGGCTTGACCGGGGGCATGACGGGAAGACGCATAGGCCCAGTCTGCAACGACAAATCGCAGCAAACCCCTAGCAACACCAACAATCATGAATCGCCGTCAAATACGGCATTCAGCGCAAAAGCCTGGTTACCCTGAGGCATGAGCGCTGCCGAGCAACTGGAGATCGACGGCAGGTCCGTCCGGCTGAGCAACGCCGACAAGGTGTACTTCCCGGAGCGGGGCTTCACCAAGGGCGACGTCGTCCGCTACGTCATGGCCGTCGGCCCCGGCATGCTCCGGGCCCTCGCCGACCGGCCGACCACGCTGGAGCGCTACCCGGACGGCGTCCACGGCGAGTCCTTCTACCAGAAGCGCGTCCCGAAGTACCTGCCGGAGTGGATCCCGACCGCGCGCATCCGGTTCCCGAGCGGGCGTACCGCGGACGAGATGTGCCCCGACAGCGTCGCCGCACTCGTCTGGGCCGCCAACCTGGGCTGCCTCACCTTCCATCCCTGGCCGGTGCGCAGCCCCGACACGGAACACCCCGACGAACTGCGCATCGACCTCGACCCGCAGCCCGGCACCGATTTCGCGGACTCCGTACGCGCCGCCCACGAGATGCGCGGCGTGCTCGCCGACCACGGCCTCACCGCCTGGCCCAAGACCTCCGGCGGCCGCGGCCTGCACCTCTTCGTCCCGATCCGCCCCGAGTGGACCTTCGTCGAGGTACGCCGCGCCGTCATCGCCCTCGGCCGCGAACTCGAAACCCGCATGCCGGACCACGTGACCATGTCGTGGTGGAAGGAAGAGCGCGGCCAGAAGGTCTTCGTCGACTACAACCAGATGGCCCGCGACCGCACCATCGCCAGCGCCTACTCGGTCCGCGCCAACCCCCGGGCCACCGTCTCCGCCCCGCTCACCTGGGACGAACTCGACGACGCCCACCCCGACGACTTCGACATCGCCACCATGCCCGAGCGCTTCGCCCGCCTGGGCGACCTCCACGCGGACATGCCGAACAACCCGTGCGACCTGACCCAGGCCCTCGCCCTCGCCGACCGCCACACCCAGGACCACGACCTCGGCGACCTGCCCTACCCCCCGGACCACCCCAAAATGCCCGGCGAACCCCCCAGAGTCCAACCCAGCCGAGCCCGCCACCCCGAGTCCCCCTGACCCCACACAAGCCAAACCACCCGCACCCCACCCACTCCAGGCGCGCGCCACGTCCCGCCCCGAGCCCGCTCGCGAAGACCGAAAACGGGGCGAGTGCGGTGACGCGGTGATGCGCTGACCGTCCCCGCACCTACGGCCCTCAGCGGCGGTCCAACCGCACTACGGCGCCACCACCCCAAATCCCCGACCGACCGCCGTCACGTTCGATCCCGCGTCGAGTTGCCCGCCGACGTGAGTACGCCGAACCACGGCCGCCGCCGGTCCCCTGTTCGCGAGCCGGCCCCGACCCAGCCGCGTCACCGGCCGAAGCGAGCCCCACCGGTCACCTCCCTGCCGCCCCGCGCCACAGCACGCGAGTGGCCGTGGCGCTCCCGTCACCGCCGCCGGTGGCGGACGGGTGGGGGGTGTGCGTGACAGGATTGGGGGGTGTTGGGATATGGGCGGTTTGAGACTCCGTTCGTCGGGCGGGGGGCGGAGATCGCCCGGCTGGACGAGGCGCTGGGGCATGCCCGGGCGGGCGACCCGCAGGCGGTGCTGGTCGCCGGCGAGGCCGGGGTGGGGAAGACGCGGCTGCTGACCGAGGCGACCGGGCTCGCGGCCGACGCCGGGATGACGGTGCTCGTGGGGCACTGTGTCGACCTGGGCGAGGTGGGCCTGCCCTACTTCCCGTTCACCGAGATGTTGCGGACCGTGGAGGCCGACGGCGTGCTGACCGGAACGCTGGACGGGCACCCCGCCGTTCAGCGGCTGCTGTCGCCCGGCGCGCAGGAGCAGGACTCGGGGCGCGAGACGGGGGTGCGGCTGCGGCTGCTCGACGACGTCGCCGCGCTCGTCGCCGATCTGGCGGAGCGGGCACCGGTGTTGCTCGTGGTCGAGGACCTGCACTGGGCGGACCAGTCGACGCGTGACCTGCTGCGGTTCCTGCTGACCCGGCTGGCGCCGCAGCGTTCGGGAGGTGCGGCGAGCCAGCGCGTGGCGCTGCTCGCGTCGTACCGGTCCGACGATCTGCACCGCAGGCACCCGTTGCGGCCGCTGCTGGCCGAGTTGGTGCGGCTGCCGTCGGTGACGCGCCTGGACCTCGGGCCGATGGACGACGACGCGGTGGCCCGGCTCGTACGGTCGTTCGACGCCGAGCCCGTGCCCGAGGACACCGTGCGGCGCATCGTCGAGCGGGCCGAGGGCAACGCGTTCTACGCCGAAGAGCTCCGTGCCGCGGCGGCCGACGACAGCATGGCCGGCGTGCCGCCGGGCCTGGCCGAGGTGTTGCTGACGCGCATCGAGCAACTGTCGTCCACCGCCCAGCGCGTGCTGCGCACCGCCGCGGTCGGCGGGCGGCGGGTCGAGCACCGGCTGCTGAGCGATGCCGTCGAACTGCCCGAGGAGGACCTGGAACCCGCGTTGCGGGAGGCCGTCGGGCGGCACCTGCTCGTGTCGGACGCGGACGGCACGTACGCGTTCCGGCACGCGTTGACGCGTGAGGCGGCGTACCGCGATCTGCTGCCGGGCGAACGGGTGCGCATCCACGGCCTGTACGCCCGCCTGCTGGCCGCCGACGACCGCCGCGCCGGCAGCGCCGCCGAGCGCGCGCACCACCACCGCGAGAGCCACGACCTGCCCGGCTCGCTCACCGCGTCGCTGGAAGCCGCCGACCACGCGGCCCGGGTGGGTGCGCCCGCCGAGGAACTGCGCCACGTCGAGTCGGTCCTCGACCTGTGGGACGCCGTGTCCGACGCCGCCGACCGCACCGGGACGGACGACGTCGCGCTCATGCTGCGCGCGTCGGCGGCGGCCGTACGCATGGGCGAGGCGCACCGCGCGGTCACCCTCGCCCGCGCCGCCCTCGGCAAGGTCGCCTCGCACGCCGACACCAACCTCGCCGCGAAGGTCCGCTACACGCTCGCGTCGAACCTGATGAGCGTCGACAACCTCCAGGCGGCCTACGAGTTCAGCAGCCAGGCACTCGCCATCATCCCGGCCGACCCCCCGTCGCTCACCTGGCTGTGGGCCGCCGCGACGCACGTGCAAGCCGCCTACTACGTGAGCGAGTTGGAAATCGCCCAGGAGCTGGGCGACCGCGTCGTCGAGGCGGCGACCGCGCTCGGCGCGGACGACGTGCGCGCCGACGTGCTCATCAGCACGACCGGCATGAGCAAGGACAACCGCCAGACCGAGGCGGGCCGCGAACGCCTGCGCTGCGCACACGGCCTGGCGCGCCAGGCCGGCAACGCGGCGATCGAGCTGCGGGCGATGTTCAACCTGGCCATGGGATCGTACGAGGCAGGCCTCCTGGACGAGGCCCTGCGCTGGCTCGACGAGGGCCACGAACGCGCCCGGCGCACCGCGCAGTTGACGTCCCCGTACCCCCTGGAGATGCGCTACCTGCGTGCCCTCACCCTGTACACCGTCGGCCGCTGGGACGACGCGCTGACCGCCGCCGGAACGGCGCCCTCCGCGTTCGGCCACGTCGACGGCGCGGGCCTCTACGTCCCGCTGGGCCGCGGCGAGCCGGGGGTCGCGCAGCGCGCCGAAGCGCTGTTCACCCGCAGGCCGTTCAACTGGATGGCGTCCATGGTCGGCGGCGCCGTCATGACGGAGGAGGCGGCGCTGCGAGGCGACGCCCGGACGGCGGCCGACTGGGCCGGGCGTACGCTCGCCGCGCTCGCGGAGGACAGCCTCCCCTACCCCGATATCGGAGTCCGGCTCTCCGCCCTGGCGTTGGGTGCGATCGGCGACGAGGCGGCCGCGCTGCGCCTGACCGGCGACGCCGAGGCGCTGGCCGAATGGGCGGTGGAGGCCGACCGGTTCATCGACCTCGCCCGGACCACCGAGCGGCATCCGAAGCGCAACAACAGCACGGGGCCCGAAGGCATGGCGTGGCTGCTGCGGGCGGAGGCGGAGCGCGTCCGCATCGCGGGCGAACCCGGCGTGGAGGCGTGGCGCAAGGCGGTCGCGGCGTTCGACTACGGCAACGTGTACGAGCACGCGCGCACCCAACTGCGCCTTGCCCAGGCCCTCGTGGCCGCCGACGAGCGCGACGAGGCGGCCACCGTCGCGCAGGCGGCCCGCGAGACGGCCGAGCGCCTCAAGGCGGCTCCGCTGCGCGACGCGGTCGACGCACTGATGCGCCGCGCCCGGCTCGGCGCCGCCGAGACACGCGAACCGTCGGGCGACGCCACGGCGTTGACCGGCCGCGAGCGCGAGGTGCTGGAGCTGCTCGCGCTCGGGCGCACGAACCGCCAGATCGGCGAGGAACTGTTCATCAGTGCCAAGACCGCGAGCGTGCACGTGTCCAACATCCTGGCGAAGGTGGGCGCGGCCTCGCGTACCGAGGCGGTGGCCATGGCGTACCGGAAGGGCCTCATCGCGGACGCCGGGCGCGGCTCCTGATCCGCCGCGCCCGGCGCGCCGGGCCGCGGCCCGGCGCCGTGCTCAGCCGTTCGGGAGGATGACCGCGCGGCCGTTGACCTTGCCGTCGTGCAGCCGTTCGTACGCCTTGGGCGCCTCGTCGAGCGTGTACGTCTCCACGTGCACGTCGACCGCGCCCGCCCGGGCGAGGTTCAGCACCTCGATCAACTCGCCCCGGCTGCCCCAGTAGGGGGACGTGACGGCGACGTCGTACGGGATCACCCCGAAGCCGACCGGCACCGAGCCGCCGCCGAGGCCGACGATGGAGACGTCGCCCTCGACCGCCACGCACGCCGCGGCCGTCGCCGTGGTGGGTGCCGCCCCGACGAAGTCGAAGACGGCCTCCGCCCCGAGCCCGCCGGTGAGTTCGCGGACCTTGCCCGCCGCGGCGGCGTCGGACAGCACCGTTTCGTGCGCGCCGACCTGCTTGGCGAGCGCCAGCTTGTCGTCGTTGACGTCGAGCGCGATGACACGCGCGGGAGTCATGGCGCGCAGCAACTGGATGGCGACGTGGCCGAGTCCGCCCGTGCCGATGACGACGGCGGTGCTCCCGGCGACGAGTTTAGGCACCGAGCGCTTGATGGCGTGGTACGGGGTCAGCCCCGCGTCGGTCAGCGGCACGGTCGTGACCGGGTCGAGCCCGTCGATGGGCACGAGGTGGCGGGCGTTGTCGACGAGCATGTACTCGGCGATCGCGCCGTCCGCGCCGAGGCCGGGCGGCCGGATGCCGAGTTCGTCGGCGCGCAGGCAGTAATTCTCCTTGCCCTGCGCGCACTTGGCGCACGTACCGCAGCCCCACGGGCCGTAGACGGCGACCGCGTCGCCGACGGAGAGGCCGGTGACTCCCGAGCCGAGCGCCGCGACGGTGCCGGCGCCCTCGTGGCCCAGCGTGAACGGCAGGGGGAAGGACAGCGCTTCGGCGGGCATCGACATGACGGCGATGTCGGAGTGGCAGACGCCGGCCGCCGTGACGCGCAACAGGACCTGCCCCGGGCCGGGTTCGGGATCCGGGACGGTCACCAGCTCGGGGGGTCCGCCGATCTGCCGGTACTGCAATGCCTTCATGTGCCTGCCTCCTTGGTGCGGCCTGGGGGTGGACCTTCCGGATCCGCGTGCGGCGCGGCCTCCGCGGCGTCCCCGCGGGGGTCGACGACGGCCGCGAGCGCGTCGAAGTACGCACCCACCAGCCGTGCGGGCGACTCCGGTACGCCGTGCCGCGCCCAGGCGCGCAGCACGGCCACGAGGGTTCCCGCGCCCGCGCCGACGGCGACCGCCGGGCGCGGGTCGTGGGCGGGGTCGACGCCCATGCGGGCGGCGACGACGCGGACCGACTCCTCTTCGGCGTCGGCGCGGATGCGCTGGTACGCCGCGATCAACGCGGGTTCGCGGTCGATCCGGCGGAACAGTTCGAGCCGTCGGCGCAACAGCGCGTGCCGGTCGCCGCCGAACTCCGCGGTGAGCCAGTCGACGACGGCGTTGCGGTACGCCGTCATCGGCCCTTCGCCCGACGGACGCAGCCGCAGGGCGTCGTTGATGCGGTGCACGTCGTCGGCGACGACGGCCAGCACCGCGTCCTCCTTGCCGGTGAAGTGCCGGCTGAAGGTGCGGCGCGTGACTCCGGTGCGCTCCGCTATGGCCTCGACGGACACCCCGGCGAGGCCGCGTTCCAGCAGCAGGTCGAACGCGGCGGCGCCCATGGCCTCGCGCGTACGCCGGGAACGCTGCCTGCGCCGGTCTCGATCGCGTTCCGCCGTCTCCGCCGGGGTCCGCGCGTCGGCCCCTTCAGGGGCCGACGCGGAAACCTCGACGGAAGCAGCCATGGATCCACCATAACCCCGAACCTGTCCCAATGGGACATAACCCGTCTCGGGGCAGCGCATCGCGTACCGGCGCGGGCACCTCGGCGCGCGTCACGCCAGGTCAGGCACGTCAGGCACGTCAGGCACGTCAGGCACGTCAGTACGTCAACCCGTGCCCGAACCGGAACAGCGGCTCCGCGGTGTCGAACGGCACGTCCGGACGGCTCTCGCGTACCGCCCGCATCGAGGACGGCATGTCGAACGGCAGCTTCCCGGCCGGGGCGTGCCGCCCGAAGACCACGTCGAGCACGGCGGCGTCCTCGGCGCCGAAGTCCGCGAGGAGCGCCGCGCAGGCGCCGGCCAACCCGGTCGCGACCGCGGGCCGGTCGAGTTGCAGCACGACGACCGTGGGCACGGCGGCCGCGAGCGCGAGCAGCCGGTCCCGCTCGGCGTCCGGGAATTCGAGCGAGCCCTGCCGGAACATCGACTCCATGAGCCCTTCGCGCGGCTCGAACGGCGCGTTCACCCGCAGCACTGCCACGTCCGCCTCGGCCGGGTCCGCCACGACCTTGCCCGCGTAGGCGGCGGCCACGTCGGGGTCGATGCGCTCGACGTACACGCGCAGACCGTCGGCGAGCGGCAGGGCCGGGGTCTCGCCGCGGTTGGTGAGCAGGACGATCGAGCGGCGCTGCGCGTGCAGGCCGCGGGCCCGGTGCGCGGCGCTCCCGACCACCGCTTCGGCGGCGTCGGGGTCGATGTACCGGCGCTCGTCGAACAGCCCGAGCCGGAACTTCTCGCGCAGCAGGCGCCGTACCGAGGCGTCGACGCGACCGGCCGCGAGACGGCCGGATTCCAGCAGGTCGACCACCACGTCCGCGCAGGTCTCGCCGCCGAACTGGTCGACGCCCGCCTCCAGCGCCTTCACCACCCGGTCCGGGACGTCCAGGTCCTCGACGCCCCATCCGCGGGCTTCGATGTCCACCGGCCCCAAGCTCTTGGCGGTCAGCACGTTCCAGTCGGCGCACACGATCCCGTCGAAGCCGTAGCGGCCGCGCAGCAGGTCGCGGATCACGTCCGCGTTGAAGCAGAAGCCGACTTCCTCGTACGCGGTGCCGACCGGCAGCCCGTAGTACGGCATGATCTGCGACCCCCCGGCCGCGAACGCCGCCTCGAACGGGATCAGGTGGTGCTCGAACATGCCGCCCGGATAGATCTGTTCGCGCCCGTACGAGAAGTGCGGGTCCTCGCCGTCCAACTGCGGTCCGCCACCCGGGAAATGCTTCGTCATCGCGGCCACCGAGTCGGGCCCGAGGGTGTCGCCCTGGAGGCCCTTCACGTACGCCGCGATCAATTGTGCCGCCAGGTGCGCGTCCTCCCCGAACGTGCCGGAGATGCGCGCCCAGCGGGGCTCGGTCGCCAGGTCGGCCATCGGGTGCAGTGCCACGCGCAGCCCCACGGCGAGGTATTCGCGGCGCACGATGTCGGCCTGCTCGCGTACGAGTTCGGCGTCCCGGGCGGCGGCCATGCCGATGAACTCGGGCCACCGCGAGAAGTCCCCCGCGAACACACTCGCCAGGGGGTTGTCGGTGAACGCGTGGCGCGGGTCCGACGACAGGGTCACCGGGATGCCCAGCCGGGTGTCCGCCGCCCGCCGCTGGAGCCGGTTGTGCCACAGTGCGGTGGTCCTGGGGTCGGCGAGCTTGTGCACGTTGAAGTGCGACAGGCCCAGGCCGCCCACCAGGCGCTCGGTGGCGTCGTTGAGGGTGCCGTCCGGCCCCTGCGCGATCGGCGGGTGGAACAGCAGCCCCGCCTTTTCCCGCGGCGTCATGCGCGCAATGAGGTCGTCGACGCGCGCCTCCACCGGCACGCCCGGGTCCTGGTACGGAAGCACCGCCACCGCTCGCTCCTCACGCCTCGGCGCCCGCCGCCCGGCGGCGGCCCGCGCCCGTTCCTTGGTCGTGCGTTCCTTGATCGTGTCAATGGGGACCTTAGGCCATCGTGATCACGACGGGAACGGTGACGATCGTCATGCCGCCACGGCCTCGGGACGGCGACCGCCCGTGCGGCCCACCTGACACGGCGCCGACCACCGGGCCCCGGAAGCCGGACGCACGAGGAACAGACGACCCCGCGGCCGAATCCCTCACCAGTCGACGTCGAACGCGTCCAACAACGTGGCCACGGACGGGACTTCCACACCCTGCTCGGTCCAGATCGTCTTGCCCGACCTGCGGTAGCGGCTCCCCCACCGCGACGTCAGCTGGGCCACCAGGAACAGGCCGCGCCCGCCCTCGTCGGTCGCGACCGCGCGGCGCAGGCGCGGCTGCGTGTTGCTGGGGTCGGACACCTCGCAGACCAGGATCTCGTCGCGGACCAGCCGCAGGCCGACCGGCGCCCCGGCGTACCTGATGGCGTTGGTGACCAGCTCGCTCACCACCAGCTCGGTGGTGAAGGCCAGTTCGTCCAGGCCCCATTCGCGCAGCTGACGGGAGGTCAACTCGCGCGCCCGGGACACGACCGAAGGATCCGCGGGCAGCTCCCACTCCGCGACCGCGGAGGCGGGGATGGCGCGGGTCCGGGCCAGCAACAGCGCGATGTCGTCGTCCCGGGACGGGGAGAGCCGCGTGACGACGTCCGGTCCGATCCGCTCCAGCGGCCGGTCGCGGTTCTCCGCGAGCACGTCGCACAGCAGTTGCAGGTTGGCCCCGAGGTCGACGCCGCGCCGCTCCACCAGGCCGTCGGTGAAGAACGCCAGGACGGAACCCTCCGGCAGGTCGATGTCGACCGCCTCGAACGGCATGCCGCCGACCCCCAGCGGCGGTCCGGGCGGCACGTCCACGAGCTCCGGGTCCTTTCCGGGCCGGAGCACGACGGGCGGCGGGTGGCCGGCACTCGCCATCGAGCAGCGCCGGGCCACCGGGTCGTAGACGGCGTACAGGAACGTCGCGCCCTGGGCGGCGAGTTCGGAGGTCGGGTCGTCCGGGTCGTGCTCCGGCCAGTAGCTCAGCACCAAGTCGTCGAGGTGGCTGAGGAGTTCGTCCGGCTCCAGGTCGAGGTCCGCGAGCGTCTGGACGGCCGTGCGCAGCCGCCCCATCGCGGCCGTCGCCCCCAGGCCGTGCCCCACCACGTCGCCGACCACGAATCCGGTGCGCAACGACGACAGGGCCAGGACGTCGAACCAGTCGCCGCCGACCCCCGCCTCGCCCTCCGACGGGAGGTACGTGCCCGCGGTCTCGGCGGCGGGCGTCCGCGTGACCGGGCGCGGCAGCAGGCTCCGTTGCAGGGCGACGGCGGTGCGGTGCTCGCGTGTGTAGCGGCGGGCGTTGTCGACGCCGATCGCGGCGCGCGAGGCGATCTCGGCGAGGAGGTCGGCGTCCTCGTCGTCGAAGTTCCGCTCGGTCCCGGTACGCCACAGGGTGACGGCTCCCAGCACCAGCCCGCGGGCGAACAGCGGGATGGCGAGCATCGAGTGCGCGCCCTCGGGGATGATGCCGCGCAGCCCCGGCCCGTCGAGGCCGAGCGCCTCGGCCAGCACGGCCATGTCGGACACCGCCACGGCCGCGCCCTCGACGACCGGCCGCAGCAGGTTGCTGTCCACGAACTCGGGCAGGAGGTCGCCGATGCCCGCGACCTCGCTCGGCCATTCGGCCTCCCCGGACGGCGCCACGGCGACCCGCCGCAACTTGGGCGACGTGGTGTCGATGACGCCGGGTTCGTCGCCCTGCAGCACGGGTTCCGCCAGGTCCACGGAGGCCAGGTCGGCGAGGTCGGGGACGAGCACGTCGACCAGGCTGCGGGTGGTCTGGACGAGGTCGAGGCTGGCCCCGATACTCGCGGCGGCCCGATGCGCCAGACGGGTGTGGCGCCGGGTGCGTTCGCGGGCCGCCTCCCATTCCGCGGCGCGCTCGCGGGGCAGCAGCAGGACGAGCCACCCGTGTTCGTCGGAGTTCCCGGCGAGCGGCTGCGCGGCGTACCGGAAGTCGAGCGAGGCACCGGATCCGGAGGCCGCCCGGAAGGTCGCGGCGCCCGCCCGGGTGACGCCGGTGCCCGTGGCTAGCGCGGCGCGCAGGCCGTCGGCGAAGTCCAGGCCCGCGAGGAGGCGGCGGGCGGCAGGCGTCGACCACGCGACTGTCCCGTCCGCGCCGAGCACTACCGCGGCAGCCTCGACACCGTCCACCAGAAACGGCACCTCGCCGGTACCGGCCCCGCCGGGTGATCCCATCCTCGCTCGCCTTTGCCGTCTCCGATGCTGGAGACTCAGTGAATCCCAGCAACCCGGGTGATTCCACCTGAAAAGTTCGTGCCGATGACACCAGAGGCTACGTGCCCGGTCCGGCGGCGAACGATGCGCGTCAAGCGGGCGTCTCCTGAAACGGGGTTCCGCGCGGCGCGCGAGGTCAGGCTGTCCGGGTGACGGGCGCGGCGTCGCGGCGGTAGCGCGTCATGGGGCCGAGTAGGCCGGGGACGGTCTCGTACGGGGTGAGTCCCAGGCGGGCGACGATCGCGGCTGACGCGGTGTTCGCCTCGTCCACCTCGGCGAGCACGAAGCGCAGGCCGAGCGGACCGAGGGCGTGCCCGACCACCGCGCCGGCCGCCTCGGTCGCGTAGCCCTTGCCCCACGCTTCGGGCGCGACGCTGTAGTGGACCTCGAAGCCGAGGTCGTCGAGCGGCCGCAGGCCGGCGGTGCCGACGAGCGGGCCCTCGGGTGCGGTACGCGCGATCCAGAGGCCGTACCCCGCCGCCGCGAAGTCCCGTGCGCTGTCCGCGATCAGGACGTCGACCTCCTGCGCGGTGGGCGGCACGCCGTCGAACAGGAAGCGGTAGACGTCGGGTTCGCTCCAATGGCGGTGCAACTCGTCGCGGTCCGCGGCACCGGCAGGCCGCAACCCCAGGCGCCCGGTGCGCAGATCGTGGGACATACCGGAGACCCTAGTAGGACTCCGTTAGGTCTGTCTGGATCTTCGTGTCGTGTGTGTCCGGTTGGGCAGGGGTTGGTGGCAGGTGGTGCAGATGCCGGTCCAGCACCTCAGGATGTCCTGGAGGTTGTCGAGGAGTTGGTAGAGAGTGAGGCCGAGCCGGGGGCTTTTGGGGCCAGGCGCTGTTCGGTGAGGAAGGCGTGGGCGGCGGTCACGAGGGTGATGTGGTGGTGCCAGCCGGGCCAGGAGCGGCCCTCGAAGTGGTCCAGGCCCAGGCCGTGCTTGAGTTCGCGGTAGTCGTGCTCGATGCGCCAGCGGACCTTGGCCAGACGGACCAGGTCGGCCGCGGGGGTGTCGGCCGGCAGGTCGGACAGCCAGTAATCGGTGGGGGCTTCGGCGTCCTGCGGCCATTCGACCAGCAGCCAGCAGTCGGGCAGCACCCCGTCCCACCATCCTTGGGTGGACGAGGCGGCGGTCCGGATCGGACGCTCGACGGCCTTGCCCGCCGGGCGGCACCGGATCGCGGCGAAACGGGAGCGCAGCGGACCACGCGAGCCCTGCCGCCAGGTCACGACGGTGAAGTCCTGTGGCCCCAGTCCGGCAACCAGGTCCGCGAGCGTAGGTGCCGGGTGGCGGTAGCGGGGCTGCGGCCAGCAGCCGGTGCGTCCGGTGCGCTCGGGGGTTTGGGGCTGTGCGTCGAACGGGTGGGCGGTCGTGTCCGCCCGCACCGCCAGCACCCAGGGGCATCCGCGCTCGGACAGCGCCGTGCGCAGCTGCGCGTTCGTGCCGTAGGCGGCGTCGGCCACCACGACCGGCGGCGTCATGCCCCAGCCGGCCAGCGTGTCGAGCATGTCCACGGCCAGCCGCCACTTCTCGCGGTGCCCGGCCTCGGGCGGGATGCGGGTCGCGGTCCGCCGGGCGGTGTCCGATGCCCACTCCTCGGGCAGGAACAGCCGCCACTGCAGCGGACACGAGGCCGTGTCGGTGGCCGCGTGGACGCTGACCGCGACCTGGCAGTTCGCCCGCTTCCCCAACGCCCCGCAGTACTGCGGGGCCACGGCCACCGACATCCGCCCGTCCTTGGGCACCGACACGTCGTCGATCACCCACGCTGTCGGGCCGATGAGCGGCAGCATCCGCTCGCAGATCCGTCGCTGCACCGGCACCGGGTCCCAGGTCGACTGGTTCACGAACTGCTGCAGGTTCTGCTCGTTGGCGTCCGGCAGCCGCGAGGCCATCGCCTGGACGGACTTGCGGCGGCCGTCCAGCATCAGCCCCCGCAGATAGCAGTCGCCTTTGGCCCGCTGATCCTTGCGCTGCACCGAACCGAACACGTCGCCCACGAACGACGCCAACTCCGCCCGAACCAAGCCGACTTCGAATGCATCCACACACGCAACATGCTCCCGAACAAGCCCGCCCGGAAGACCTAACGGAGTCCTACTAGGCCGGTTCCGGGCCCGCGCAGGTGACCGGCAGGCCGAACCGGGCGCGCACGCCCGGGGAGTAGAGCACGCTCACGGGCGGGCCCGACGGCGCGGGCAGCCCGGCCGCGGTGATCAAGTCGTCGTCCAAGTGCAGGAGTTCCGCCTCGTGCAGCGGCCACCGGCGGTGCGTGTTGGGCAGGTAGAGCGTGCGGCCGTGCCATGCGACGTGCAGGCCCCAGCGGGCGGTGAGGAAGTCGGTGAGCGGGTCCGGGTCGGCGATGCGGTCGTGCACGCGGATGTGCACGCTGCCCCCGGCACCGCGCGGGCGGGGTGCGCGGCGCCGCGTCGTGTAGCGGAACTCGGGGGCGGCGCGCGTGCCGAGGCGGCAGACGTCCATGCACGCCCACATGTACGGGAGCCCGAACACCGCGCGCGCGACGAGGACGGGCAGCAGGCGTGCGGCCTCCAGAGAGCGGAACACCACGCCTCGGCGGCCGGCTGCGTCGACCGAGTAGAGGCGTACGTTCGTCTCCGCGAAGCTGCCCAGGTACGGGATGCCCGGCCCCCAGCCGATGCCCACGCGGTCCATGCGGAACGGCACGAGGCCGACGTACGCGCGCCCCTCGAACGTGTCCGGCACGGTTCCGCGCGGCAGCAGCGGCGCCACCGCGGCGGGGTCGACCGGCCAGTGCAGAAAGGCGAGGTCCAGCCAGCTCTGGCTGAGGACGACCGGACGGACCGGCCGCGGCGCGGACCGCGTCACAGGCTCCGGTTCCGGTTCCGGCACCGACGGCAGGTCACCCGGTTTCCTCGTCATGACTCCAGTTTGCCGGGGCGGATCAAGTCCCGTGACCCCGCATGAGCACCAGGTCGCCACCCCACCCGTCCAGCACCGCCCCGTACCCGGCCGCGCGCGCCAAGGGCGTTGCCGTCGCGCGCGTTCTTTGCGGCGCGGTACAGGCTGTTGAGAAAGGCGTCCAGCGCCCCGGCCGCCGCCTCGTGGGATTCCTCCGCTGTCGCCGTACCCTTCGCCGTCACGAGTGCCTGGATTGCCCGGTCCGGGGTGTCGTGCAGGACCCGCGCGTGCGAGAAGGCGTAGCGGTTCCATTCGGTTCCATTATGGCCGGCGACCACGGAACCGCGGTTCGCGCAGCGGCACGGGAAAGCCCCGCGCGCCTTGACGCCCGGGGCTTTGCACGAGGTATATTTGGTGATTCTGCGTGCCGTTGATTCGCCGGTTCATTCACGGTCGAACGCACGGAATGCGGAGTGACTAATTTAGGAATCGTAGCGGTCCGGGAGTCGAATTGTCAAACGCGGAATTGCGACACGAACAGGAATTCATCGACGTCCTGTACGCGCGCCTCGCGGACCTGCGTGCCGAGGCCGAGGCGTCGGTGACACGCGAACTCGGGCGCGAGGACGACGGCACCCGGCAGGCACGCGTGGAGCGCGATATCGCGGTGTTCGAGCAATCGGGCCTGGTCGCCGCATTGACCGCCGGCGAGAACGGCCTGTGCTTCGGCCGGCTGATGTTCCGCGACGGCGCCGACCACCACATCGGGCGTATCGGCATCCGCCGCGACGACGCCGAGCACACGCCGCTGGTGATCGACTGGCGGGCCGAGGTCGCCCGGCCGTTCTACCTGGCGACCGGGCACACGCCGATGGGCCTGCGGCGGCGCAGACACATCACCACGACCGGGAAGCGCGTCACCGCACTCCACGACGAGATCCTCGACCTCGCCGACGGCACCCGCACCGGCTTCGAGGGGTCGGACGCCGACGCGGTCCTCCTCGCGTCCCTCGACGCGGCGCGGACCGGGCGCATGCACGACATCGTGCAGACCATCCAGGCCGAGCAGGACCGCATCATCCGTGCGCCGCACGGCGGCGTCATGGTCGTCGAGGGCGGGCCGGGCACCGGCAAGACCGTCGTGGCACTGCACCGCGCGGCGTTCCTGCTGTACGCCAACCGCGAGCTCTTGACCCGCAGGGTCGTCCTCGTCGTCGGCCCGAACCCGGCGTTCCTCGGCTACATCGAGGACGTCCTGCCGTCGCTCGGCGAGACGGGAGTGCTGTTCGCCACGCCCGGCGAGCTGTTCCCCGGGATCACCGCGACCGCGGTCGACACGCCGGAGGCCGCCGAGGTGAAGGGCCGGGCCGCGATGGCCGAGGTGCTCGGCCGCTTCGTCGCCGACCAACAGCGGGTGCCGGAGACGCCGTTGGTGATCGGGCACGACGACGGGGACCTCGTCCTCGACGCGGCGATCGCGGAGACCGCCCGCCGCAAGGCGCGGGCGACCCTGCTGCCGCACAACCTCGCCCGCGCGGCGTTCGCGTCGCGCGTGATCGACGGGCTCACCGCGCAGTTGGTGGAACGGCTGGGCGGGGACCCGTACGGCGGACCGAACTTCCTGGGCTCGGAGGAGGTGGCGCAGCTCGCCATGTCGGTCGCCGAAAGCCCGGACGTGCAGCGGGCCGTCGACGAGCTGTGGCCGCGCCTGACCCCGCAGGGGCTCGTCGCGGACTACCTCGCGGACCCGGTGTACCTGCCGGACGAGGACGCGGCGGCGGTCCGGCGCCAGGCCGTGTACGACCCCGTGTTCGGGACCTGGACGGCCGGCGAGTGGACCGTGGCCGACGTACCGCTGCTCGACGAGGCCGCCGAACTCCTGGGCGAGGACGACTCCCTGGCCCGCGCGGCGGCGGAGGCGGAGCGCCGGCGGCAGATCGCGTACGCGCAGGGTGTGCTCGACCTGTCGTACGGCTCCCGCACCCAGGAGTTCGAGGACCGCGACGACGAGGACTCCGAAGTGCTCAGCGCGCACGACCTCGTGGACGCCGAACGCCTCGCGGCCCGGCAGGAGGAGCTGGACTTCCGCACGTCCGCCGAGCGCGCGGCGGCGGACCGCACCTGGGCGTTCGGGCACATCGTGGTCGACGAGGCGCAGGAACTGTCGGCGATGGCTTGGCGGTTGCTCATGCGGCGCAGCCCGACCCGGTCGATGACGCTGGTCGGCGACCCCGCGCAGACCTCGGAGCCGGGCGGCTGCGGGTCGTGGGAACGCATCCTCATGCCGTACGTCGAGGGGCGCTGGGAGCGGGTCCGGCTGGGCGTGAACTACCGTACGCCGAGCGAGATCATGGAGGTCGCCGCCGACGTCATGCGGACTGCCGACCGGTCCTTCGAGCCGCCGGAGTCGGTGCGTTCGACCGGCGTGAAGCCGTGGTCGCGCCACGCCGCCGACCTTTCGGAGGCCGTGGCGCAGGCGGTCGCCCGGGAGGGGGTCGGCGGCGACGGGAACGGGAACGACAGGGACAACGACACGGGGCACGTCGAGGGGCGTGTCGAAGGGCGTGTCGCGGTGATCGCCCCGCCGGAGCTCCTGGAGACCGTCGCGGCGGCGATCCCGCACGCCGAGCGGGGCGTCGAGCCGGATCTGACCCGCCCGTTGGTGCTGCTCGACCCCAAGCAGGCCAAGGGCCTGGAGTTCGACTCGGTGATCGTCGTGGAGCCCGCCGGGTTCGCCCTCGCCGACCTGTACGTGGCGCTGACCCGCGCGACGCAGCGGCTGGGCATCGTGCACGCCGGCGAACTCCCGGCGGGGCTCGGCGGACTCGCCCCGGCCGGCTGACCGGGCACCCGTGGGCGGGGCCTCCCCCGCCCACGCGGCTCGGGCGCAGGCTCGGCCGCACGCCGGTAGCGTCGCGGCATGACCGATGAGATCGCGTACGCCCCGGGCCAGATCGTCACCGTCTTCCGCTCGCGCCTGCGCCCGGACGCCGCCCCCGACTTCGGGGCCGTCGCGGCCGAGATGCTGGAGGCGGCCCGGGCGATGCCGGGGTTCGTCGACTACAAGGTGTACGTCGCCGAGGACGGCGAGCGCGTCTCGGTCATCGTCTTCGAGACCGCCGAGCAGCAGCGCGCGTGGCGCGAGCACCCGCGCCACCGCGCGGCCCAACAGGCGGGCCGGGAACGGTTCTACAGCGACTACAGCATGCAGATATCCGTGTGCACGGCCGCGTGGCGTTTCCCCGTCGCCTGAACTCCGCGGCGCCCGAACTCCGCGACGCCCGAGCCGAGGCGCGCGGC
Organism: Streptomycetaceae bacterium NBC_01309; assembly: GCA_045039925.1. Classification (GTDB taxonomy): domain Bacteria; phylum Actinomycetota; class Actinomycetes; order Streptomycetales; family Streptomycetaceae; genus Yinghuangia. The sequence continues at coordinate 9,933,095 of CP108400.1, read as the reverse complement.
CCGCTCGCGGGTGCGTCCGACCCGCGAGCGGGCGCTCGACGGCTACCTCGTGATCCGCTCCTTGATGTGCACGGTCACGTTGGCGCCCGCTTCCTTGCCGATCGCCTTCCGCACGTCTGCCTTCACCGGCAGCATGTGCGTGCCGTCGCCGAGAGGCATGAACGAGCTCTGGAAGGGGTGCCCGTCGACCGTCCCGCGCACCTTGACCGCCCGGCGCGTGCCGAAGAACTCGACCGATTCGGGCCAGACGACGTAGGTCCAGCCTCCGGGGCTCGGGCTCGTGACCAGGTCGGCGCTGAACTTCTTGTCGATGCCGGGTTCCGGTGCCATGGGGGCCTCCAAATTAGCCGTGGTACCTGTACGACCCCGCAGGCCCCCGGAACTCATCGGTCGGCGCGCCACTTCCCCCAGATTCCGGCACCCCGGACTCCGGCCCGCCTAGGGTTCCAGCCGGACGGCCGCCGGGAACGCGTACTTCTCCATCAGCGCGCGGCGCTCCGGCGGAATGGCCGTGGGACCGGAGGACGTCATGTGGACCAGCACCGATTCGCACAGGCCCACGCAGTCGTCGTCGTGGAAGAGGCCGAGGCCGTACTCGAAGGACGACCGGCCGAATCGCGTGATGCCCACGCCGACGCGGTAGGTGGCGGGGAAGGGGGCCTCGCGCAGGTAGCGGGTACGCGTCTCCAGGACCACGAACCGGAAGTCGCGCACACGCGCGAACAGGCCCTCCCCGAACATCCGCATGTTGAGGTTGGCGCGGCCGTCCTCGTAGAACGAGGCGATGGCGACGTTGTTGATGTGCCGCTGGATGTCCATGTCGGCGAACCGGGCCGGGACCTCGCGGACGAACGGGTAGCTGCCGAGGCGCAGGCGCGCCGGGTCGGGGACTTCACGTTCCTGGGCCACCCGGCAAGCATGCCGCACGGGTGGTGCGGGCCTGTCACGCGGGGACGAAGACCTCCTGCGTGCCGAGTTCCGCGGTGACCTCCTGGCGCCAGCCGCGGAAACGCCAGCCCTGCGGGGTGCGCAGCGCGTCCGCGTGGTACCAGCCGAAGCACTCGTATGTGAGGTCCGCGCGCTGCCCCGCACCGATGTGGTGCACCCGCATCTTGACGGTCAGCCGCGCGCGGTCGCCGTCCAGGGTGACCCGGTGATTGCCCATCAGGTGCTGGGTGGGGCCGCACGAGTCCAGGTAGGTACGGATCATCGCGACGAGGTCGGCGCGGCCGTGCAGCACGTGGACGCCGTTGTAGTCGGCGCGTACGTCGCCGGTGAAGACGTCCTCGAGGGCGCCCCAGTCGCGCCGGTCGAGCGCGTCCGCGTAGGCGTGGGCGAGTTCGGCGAGGTCGGCCCGATCGTCGGCCCTGCTGGTCTCGGACATCGGATCCCCTCGGCTCGGTGCTGCGCTGAGCGGGACCGTAGTGTCGGCGCCTTGAACGATCAAGACCGGCCCGCTGGCGGGCCGGTCTTGGCGGAAGTCCGGAAGAGTCCGGGAAGAGTCCGGAAGGAGTCGTGAAGGCGACTCCTAGAGCATCGTGGCCTTCATGCGGCGCGGCGCGTCCAGGATGCGGCTGATGATCTGGATGATGATCGGCGGCTGCTCGTTGGAGTCGCTGTCGCCGCTCAGCACGTAGTAGACCTGCTCGACCGACGGGGGCCCGACGGCGAGCGTCTGCTTCGCTGCCTCCGCGGACCCGGCCTCTCCGGTGCGCATCATGTACGCCGCGGACATCGAGCCGGTCCGGCCGACGCCGGCGCCGCAGTGCACGTACACCGGTCCGTCCGAGGCCTGCACGGTGCGCAGGAACTCGTCGACCTGCGCGGGGGTCGGCGTCTGGCCGTCGCGGATCGGCAGCCGGACCAGGTCGAGCCCGGCCTGGGTCGGACGCGCGATGTCCTCGGCGCTCATGTGCTCGGCGCGCAGGTCGACCACGGTGCCCACGCCCATGGCGGCGAGCTCCTGGTACCCGGCGTTGCCGGGCGCCGAACCGCGGTAGACGCGGTCGTCGACCTGCTTGAAGTGCTTCATGCCGGCGACGGTTTCGCCGGAGCCGCCCGCGGTGTGCGCGGACGCCCAGGCGTGCACCCCGAGCATGCCGAGGAAGGCGAACAGCCACACGACGGCGTAGCCGAGGGCCGAGAGGACCAGCACCTTCGCGGTGCGCTTGGCGATCCGGCGGGCACGCGCGCGGGGGGCGGGCGGCTTCGGGGCGGGCCGGAGAACGGTGGTCTGGGAGGGTATGGCGGGGGTGGCCGGAGTGGCGGGTGCTGCGGAGGACTGCAAGAGGAATCACCGGGAGGGGCAGGTACACCGCAGCGCGAGACGCGACGGTCGGGCGAGCCCTGAGACTAACCCGCCTCGCCGGGGCACACAATGATGATCAACTGGAAATCCATGCCAAATCGGTCTAAATAGCTACGAAAATAAGGAAAACGGACGTGACCTTGCTCACGTCACGACACCGGTCAGGGCAACCACGGTGAGGGCGGGGCCTGTCCCTCGCCGAGGAAACTCGCCTGGATACCAGGGGCGTTGGCGTCCACGAGGCAGCCGCGCAGCCGGGCCAGATCGTTCTCGGTGAGCGCGGGGCGGACCACCAGGGCGAAAACATCGGCGCCGAGTTGGTTGAGGCCCGCATTGTCGAGCGACCCGACGGTGATGCCGTGCCGGCAGCCCTCCCACAGATCGCCCGCGGCGCGCGCATTCTGCCGGGCGTCGCCCGGCGACCTGGTGTCCACCCGGAAGACCAGCGTCGTCGCCGCGGAGTCCGGCGGGGATCCGGGGCGGGACTGCGTCGCGTCGCCGAGTGCGTCGATTCCCGCGGTGAGGCCGACGACCCCGGCCAGCGCCACCGCGGCGAAGGCGGTGGTACGCGCGGGCCGCGGCGGCGGGATCGCCGGGGTGTCCTCCAGGCGGGGGCCGGCCCGCAGCGCCCCTTCGGCCGGCGCGGTCAACGCCGCGAGGCGTCCGGCGAGGCGACGGTCGGCGCTCGGGACGACGGTCATGCGGGCGATGCGCTGCACGACCCAGCTGATGCCGGACAACACCACCCCGGCCGCCAGCAGGACCGGGATGAAGACCCGGTGCCCGGCCGGATCGGCGAGGCGGCCCGCGTCGAGCCAGCGGAAGCGTTCGGCGGCAGTGTCGCCCGACTGCTCGCCGGACTGTTCGAGGCGGGCCTGCTCCAGGCGCCGCCGTACTTCCTCGCCGCGGCTGTCGGTGTCGGCGATCCGGCGTTCGAGCCGCGACATCCGGCTGAGCACCAGGACGCCCAGCAGGAACACCTCGATCGCGACGAACAGCACGCCGCAGATCAGCGCCCGGTTCCACTGCCAGCGGTAGAGGTAGACGACCAGGTAGAAGAGGGTCGCGGCGGCCGAGAGGCCGCCGATGAGGAAGCTGATGTACTTCACGGCGAAGCTTCCTTCCCGGGCAAGGGGCGGTGCGGTCGCGCAGGCACGCGGACTCGCACGGAGTCCACCTCCCCGGCGGCGGTGTCACGGCCGTCGTCATCCGCGTCGTCCGCGGTCCAGGTCGTCGGGGCGGCCTTGACGTCGCCGGTACCGCCGTCGACGGTGACCTCCGACCCCAGGGGGAACCGCGCGACGGCGTCCGGCACGGCCGTCGCCGCGGGCACGTGGTACTCGCGGGCCAGCACGGCGAGATGGGACAGCGGACTGCCGGTCTCCGCGACCAGCCCGGCGAGGCCCGGGAGGAGGGGGGCGAGCGCGGGGTCGAGTACGCGTACGACCAGCACCGCCCGCTCCGGCCGCGGCCCCCGGCCGTCCCACACCGTGCCGGCACCGCTGCCGCCGCCCGCGCCCTGGCCCCCGTCGGTACCGGCCCCGGCGCGCCCCCGCCCGCGCCCGGTGCGCGGGGCGGACTCGGGCACCGGCTCGCCGTCGGCCAGGCGGAACGCCGCCGGCAACGCCTCGCGGTGCGGGCGCGGCAGCCGTTCGGCCAGATCGGACGGCAGGGCGCCGCCGCCCCCGACGGCGACAAGTTCCGCCCAGCGCAACAGGCCCGTACGGTCCACGTCGTCCAGCAGCCCGGCCGCGACGAGGCGCGCGCCGAACGCCCGGATCATGCCGGCCTGCATCTCCTGCACCCAGCGGATGCGCAGTCGCAGGCCTTCGCGTACCGGCAGGGACGACACGCCGCGCGGCACCCCGGTCCAGATGGTCGCGGGAGGCATGCGCGCGGGTGCGGTCAGCGAGGGCGGAAACAGCCCCAGCAGCACCGGGTGGGCGGCGAGCAGCGCCGCATCGTCCAGGCCGGCCGCGCGGCCCTCGGTCAGCACCGCCAGTGCCTCAGCGGCCACGGTCGTCTCGCCGCCCGGCCCCAACAGGGCCCCGGCCAAAGACTCTTGGGCGTGCAGGGCGGACAACACGCGGCGGCCCCACGACGCCGCGTCGAGCACCTGCCCGCTGGACAGCCGGGCGGGCGCGGGGAGTTCGGTGAGCTGTCGGTCGACGTCGGCCATCAGGTCGAGGGCGACCAGCGGGAGCGCCGTCCGCAGCCGCCCGAGGCGCCACGCCGCACGCACTTTGCGGGCCGGCGGCACCGGGTTGAGCACATTGAGGACGCGGTGCCCGGGCGGTACGACGCCGAGCAGCACCAAGTCGGCCGCGGCCCGGCCGTCGACGGCGACGACGGGCGGGACGGACCGCAGCGTACACCGCGACGCGGCACCGAGGATGTCCAGCGCGACGGTGAGCCCGTGGGCCATCGGCGCGAGCCACAGGTCCTCTTCGAGCGGTTGCAGCACGCCGGGGAACGTCTCGGCGACCGGGCCCGGCCCCAGCAGCCGCGCCCCGCGCGGCACCCGTGCGGCCATCGCCGTGATGGGCCGCGACTGGAGCAGCCAGAGGCAGTCGTCGGCATCGAACGCGAACTCGATGTCCTGCGGCCCGTCGAACAGGTCGGCGGCGCGCCGGGCGAGCACCGCGAGGCGGCGCAGCCGGCTCGGGCCCAGCAGCCGCTCGCCGCGCGGCTCGGCGGGCTCCCGGTCGAGCAGCCGGCCGGCGCGGGTCATCCGGTAGCGGACTCCCTGGGTGGTGCCGTCGACCAGGGCCGCGGGGCCGCCCGCGGCGACGCCGACCACGATCCGGTCGGTGCGCCCGGTGACGGGGTCGGCGCCGAACATCACGCCGCCGACCTCGGGGCGGAGCATCGGCTGGACGAGCACCGCCATTCCGTTGTGCGCCGAGCGCGCGTGTTCCCGGCGCTCGGTGGCGGCGACAGGGGCGGCATCGGGAGCGGCTTCGGCAGCCGAGTCGACGAGCGCGGCGGAGTCGAGGACTTCGCGTACGGCATCCGCGAAAGCGTCCCATCCGCGCACGTCCAGCACCGTGCGGAAGCGGCCGGCCATCGAGGAGCCTTCGGTGTCCTCGTAGCGTGACGACGACCGCACCGCCAAAGGGCGTTCGTCGGTCCCGGCGAGACCGCGCCACGCGGCCCGCAGGGTCGTCGCCGTCGCCGCGTCCTGGAGCCGGCCGTTGCTGCTGCCGTTGCCGTTCACGTACGGCCCCGGCACCAGGGCGAACCCCGGGAGCACGGGCAGCCCGGCCGCCGCGGCGCGCGCCAGATTGGCGGCCTTGGCGCCGGTGAGGTCGGAGTGCCTGGCCCGCTCGGTGTCCAGGGGGACCACCGGGGACGTCTGCGCAGCCTCTGCCGAGTCGGGCCGCATGTTCACGGCTCCTTCCGCCCGCCCGATCGCGGCCCGATGCCCGGGAGGCCCTCGGCAGGCGTGGCGCGCCGGGAGCCGGGCGTCCGAAATGCCGCGGCCAGACATCAAGCATCACTCTTATCCACACTTAATAACAAGCAGTGACAAAGAGTGCTAATCACACGTTCGTGCGCGACGGCGGTGCGAGCGCACCGAGCCCGGCCGACGCGGTCATTCCCGGTCTACGCGTGGCCACCCACCGTGACCGGGCCGATGGTCAGCTCCGGCCGGCCTTCGAGCACCTCCCCGACCCGGTCGACCTGCTCGTCGAGTTCGGCGCGCCGGCGCCGCGTCAGGGTGACCAGCGGCTCGACGGTGACGTGCAGCTTGCGGCCCGAGCGGCGCAGATGCCACAGCCCGGCGACGACGCCGTCCACGACGAGGTTCTGGAAGTTGCCGCGCAGTACGCGGTCGGCGGCCTTGCCCGGATACAGCAGTTCCGGCGGCTGGTTGCCGACGCGGTAGCTGTAGGTGTCGAAGTACGGGAGCAGCCGTACGCCGAGGTGTTCGGTGGGCGGGGGCGCGGCCTCGGCGGCCTCGAACAGATCGTGGTCGGCCGGGAGCCACGTCTTGACGCCTTCGCCTTCTCCTTCGCCTGCGATCTCGACCTCGACCGGCCGGAGCCCGTCGCCCATCTCGGCGAACAACTCGGCGGCCCACTGCTTCGGGGCGGCGAGCCAGTGGGCGAACCGCTGCGGAGTGGAGGGGCCGTACGCGGTGAGGTAGGACCGCAGGATGTGGACCTGTGCCTCGCGCGGCTCGGCGGGCTCGAACGGATTCAGGCGGTGCGGGTTGGTGTACGTCACCTTCCGCCCCCTGTTGGGCCCGAAGGCAAGGACGCCGCGCAGCCCCGCCAGGTGCTGGACCTGCCGCCAGCGCGGCCACATCGTCTGGAACGCGGGCATGACCAGGTCGCCGGCCCACTCCCCCGCGCGCTCGACAACGGCGTCGCTCAGCTCGTCGATGGTCAGGTCGGCGGCCTTGAGACTGTCCGCAATCGCCGCGACAACGGCCTCGGTCTGGTCCTCGGTCAGGCGTACGCCTTCCGGAAACGAGTTCGAGGCCAACGGGGGCACCGACGACAAGGCCCCGACCCAGTACGGCATTTCGGCGGCAGGCAGGAAGTGCACCGTGCCGCGCGGGCCGTACGTCTTGACGATGCTGTGGTCCTGCCACAGCGCCTCGCGTACGTCCTGCCGCGTGGCCCCTTCGACGCGCAGGCCGATGCCGAGTTCGGCGGCGGACATCACCTGGGCGTGCGCACCTGCCATGGCCGTGACGGCCACAGGCACCAGCGCGGCGGGCCGGTCGCCGGCAATCGGCGTGCCGAGCCCCTGGGCGGCGAAGCGCGCGGCACACACCTGGGCGCCGGTGAGACGCGGCACTGCTTGCTCGTTCGTCATGATCACATCCGACCGCACGCGCCGGTCCCGTGACCAGCCTGGCGGACGCGGGATGCGCGGTGCCACGGTGGTTCGGTCCGGCTCCGAGTGGTGTGTCCCCGCCCAGGCCGGTTTCGCGGCGCCGCAGCTCGCCCGGAATCACCCCAAATCGCATGCTCCGCCTACTGCTGTGCGGCCGTACCGAGGCGTAGCCTGGGCATGTGAGGAAGTCAGTCGTTCCTCCTTTCGGCTTGCGCGTGCTGCTGTTGCTCCTGCTGGCTCTCCTGATGCTGCCGTTGACGGCCGGCACCGCTCGCGCCGCCGGGGTCAGTGAGATCGCGGCCCATCTGCGCGGAGACCCTGTCTACACCGAGCCGGCCGCGTCGGACGTCCTGCCCGCGTCGACGGCGGAAGCGCTGCGCGCGACGATCCGCGATTCGGGAAAGCCGGTCTTCGTCGTGGCCGTCCCCGAGGACTCGCCGCTGGCCGCCTCGGGTTCGCGGTCGGCCGTGCTGTCGGCGCTGCGCGAGGAGGTCGGCCGGCCGGGCGTGTACGCGGTTTCCGTGGGCCGCACGTTCGACGCCGCCGCGGACGCGTCCGTCATGTCGCCCGCCCGGCTCGCCACCCTCAAGAGCGACAGCATCGCCGCGCACCAGGGCGACGGCCCGGGCCTGTTCACCGAGTTCGTGAACGGCGCGGTGGCGGACTCCGGCCCCGGGACCGCATCGTCGTCCGACGGCGAGTCGGGCGGCGGGGCCGCGGGCTTCGTCGTGCTGGGCGTCCTGCTCGCCGCCGGGGTGTTCGGGGTCCTGCTGTACCGCCGCCGCGGTCGGCGCCGCCGGGCGGAGCGCGAGCGGGAGGCACTCGAACAGGTGCGGCCGACTGTCGACGAGGACATCACGGCGTACGGCGAGGCCCTGGACCGCACCGGCTTCGACCCTGGTGCGCCGAAGTCGGACGACACAATGCGCGAAGACTGGGCCAAGGCGCTCGACGCCTACGACCGGGCCAAGTACGCGATGGCCCGCGCGCGCAAGCCCGACGACGTACGCGAGGTCAGCGAGGCCCTGGACGGCGGCCGATTCGCGCTCGCCACGCTCGACGCGCGCCGCACCGGCGAGCCGCTGCCCGAGCGGCGTGCGCCGTGCTTCTTCGACCCGCGGCACGGCGTGTCGGTGCGCGACGTGGAGTGGGCGCCGACAGGCGGAGCCACCCGTACTGTCCCGGTGTGCAGCGCGGATGCCGCGCGTCTCGACGACGGATTGCCGCCGCTGGGACGGCAGGTGGAGACGCCGGAGGGGCGGCGCCCCTATTGGGAGGCGGGACCGGCGTACGCGCCCTGGGCGATGGGCTGGTACGGCGGCATGCTGCTCCCCGGCCTGCTCATCGGCACGACGCTCGGCACCGCCGCGGCGGCCCCGGATCCGTACGGCGGGGGTTTCGGAGACGGCTCGGGCGGCGGCGACTTCGGTGGCGGCTTCGGCGGCTGGGGGGACGGCGGCGGTGGTGGCTGGGGCGGCGACGGAGGCGGCGGCGGCTTCTGACGATGCCGTCGGCACGCACTACTGCACGGGCGAGGTACGGAAGGCGGAGGCGTGCGCGCGCTGGACCAGGCGCAGTTTGTCGTCCGGCCCGTCGTGCCGTGTCCACATCAGGATCCAGCCCATCGGCTCCGCGATGCGCGCCACTTCCTCGGCAGTGAGCAGGCGGCGGTCCATCGGGTCCAGCGTCACCACCGGCGGCGGTCCCGTCTTGCCCGGGTCCTTCTTGTCCCGCAATCTGACGCTGCGCGCAAAGGCGTTCGCCAGCGTCTGCGTGGTCCAGATCTCCCACTCGTCGCGGGTCCCGTCCAGTTCGAGGCGCATCTTGCGGCGGCTCAGCCACATCGACCCGGTCTCGACGTCGGCCGAACGGCCGCTTCCCGGACCGGCGGCGGCAGCGACCACGGCCACCAGCCACAACACTCCGATCGCCGCCGAGTAGAGCGGCTGGAGGACGAACTGCGCGTACACGCCTGCCCGGGAGCGCTTCCGGAACGGCCCCATGGGCGTTCCGGCCGGCGGCTCGCCGACCCAATACGGCTTTCTCGACTGCTGGCCCACGCCCCCATCCTGCCCCCACCCGCGCCGCTCACTCGGCCCCACCCCCGATACCGATCATCCGGCGCCAACTCGCCCCAGCCGCCCGGCCGCAACCGTTCCCGCGACGACCCCGACACCGGCCAGGAGCGCGGCCGGTCCGACGGCTGCCCCGGCATCGCCGCGCGCCGCCGCCCGGAACAACTCCATGGCCCAATAGCCGGGCGAAGCGGGGGCAATCGCCTGCACCCACCCCGGCAGCATCGATACGGGCGCGAACGCACCCCCGACCGCGCCGACGACCAGGGCTCCGATGTCGCAGGTCGCCGAGAGTTGGCCGTACGTGCGGACGCAGACCGCGAGCAGCGACCCGATGGCAAGCAGCACCGTGGCCCACACGGCGACCGCGGGCATGAGGAGGTGCCATGCAGCAACGTCCATACCCACCACATACGTTCCGAAGAGCAGCAGCAGAACCTGTTGGGCCATGAGCAGCAGCCACACCGGGAGCGCCTTGCCGAGCAGAATGGTCGCCGTCGACAGCGGCAGCGTGTGTAGCCGGTCCCAGGTACGCCACTCGCGTTCGTCGAGCATGGCCGCACCGACCATGGTCAGGGACAGCACCGAGAACACGACCAGCATGCCGGTTGCGGCATGCGCACCCCCGTCGGGCACGGCCGCGCCGTAGAGCGGCTCGAAGAGTGCCATCAGCAGCATCGGCATGACCAAGTGGCTGATCAGGTGGCCGGGGTCGCGCAGGCGCAACCGCATGTTGTGGCGTACCAGAACCGCAATTTGGCCCGTGTGGGGAATGGCGCCGTCGGGTAGGCCCGGAGGCGTGCACCGGGCGCGCGTGTCAGCGCCCATCGGCCAGCACCCGGTAGAGGTCGTCGAGGGAGGGCCGGCGTACGTCGACCGCCAACACGGGCCCGTTCGCCTCGGCGAGGAGTGCGGCGAGTGTCGCGCCCGGATCGCGGGTCGGCACCCGGATCTCCCGGTGGGGCAATGTCATGCGTATCTCGCCGGGCAGTTCGGCGAGCAGGTCGGCGGCGCTCCCCCGGGCCAGGACGCGGCCGCGCCCCGCCACGGCGACACTTGCGCCCAACTCCATGATCTCCGGGAGGTAGTGGGTCGTGTAGACAATGGCGGCACCTTCGTCGGCACGCGCTCGCAGGGCGGCGAGGAGCGACTGCCGGGTCTCGGGGTCGACGCCTGCCGTCGGTTCGTCGAGGAGCAGCAGGGGCGGCCGGTGGATCATCGCGGTACCCGCCTGCGTCCGGCGCTGCTGCCCGCCGGAAAGGTGCCGTACGCGCCGGTCGAGCACACGGTCCAGCGACAGCGCTGTGGCGATGTCGTCGACGGCCGCCGCGAGCCGCTTGCGGCGCAGCCCCGCCAGGCCGCCGAACAGCAGCAGGTTCTCCCGCACGGTTGCCCCGGGGTACAGGGCCAAATGTTGCGGTGCCACTCCGAGTTGCCGACGTGCCTTGCGGGGTTCGAGGCCCGCCACCCGAACGTGCCCGGAGTCCGGCCGGAGCAACCCGGACACGATGCGCGCGAAGGTCGTCTTGCCGGCGCCGTTGTGGCCGATCAGACCGCAGATCTCGCCGGGTTCGACGCGCAGGCTCAGGCCGTCCAGTGCGCTTGTTCGCCCGAACCGCTTCACGACGTCGACCGCATCCAGCACGATTCCCCCTGGTGATCTACAGCGTAGACTGACGCGGTCTACACCGTAGACTCAGCTCGTGCGCAGACTCAAGACCACCCGACGCCCGGAAATCCTCAGGGCCGCCATGGCCGTCGCCGACGAAGGCGGGCTCGACGCACTCTCCATGCGCGCGGTCGCAACACGGCTCGACGTGACGCCCATGACGCTGTACGGCTACTTCCGCGACAAGACCGCGCTGTTGGACGGCCTCGTCGGCCACCTGCTCGACGAGATCGGCCCGCCGCATTCCGACGTCGGGTGGCGCGAGCAGCTACATGCCGTCGCCGAGGGGGCGCGCGCGGCGGCGCGGCGGCACCCGGCGGTGTTCCCCCTCCTGTTCGCCCGCCCCGCGGTGACGCCGGACGCGGTACGCGTGGTCGAACCGCTGTTCCGGGCGCTGCTGGACGCGGGCGTACCCGGGCAGGAGGTTCCGCGGCTGGAACGCATGCTGAGCACGTTCGTGCTGGGCTTCGCGGTCTCGGAGACGAGCGGCCGGTTCTCGGCGGCGGCTCCGTCGCCGGGCGAGCGCCGCACCGCGCTGTCCGCCGACGCGATTCCGGCACACCATGAGCTCGGCGAGGCATTGGACGGCCCCGTCGACTGGGACGCCGAGTTCCGCGCCGACCTCGATGAGCTGCTGGCCGTGGTCGAGTCCGTGGCCGCGAGAGCGGCGTCGAAGGGCGGCGTGCGGCGGACCCCTTGAGGGGCGCCTGCGACTCGAGGACGGGCCGCGGCGCCGCCGTGGCGTCATCATGGCGCCATGATCTGGCATCACGTGGTGCCAGCCGACACCTTTGGCCAATTCCCCGAACCTGCACGGAAGTTCAGGACTTTGCCTGAATCGCAGCTCGGCCACGACACCGCGATGACACCGGCAGACTTGCATGTGGCGCCACAATGGTGTCACCATGGCGCCATGGACCTGACACCGTACGTCGAGCACCTCCGCAACGATCTCGCGGTTGCCGCCGAGGCCGGCGGAGACGACGCCCGCGCCCTCGCGGACCGCATCACCGCGCCGCTGGAGTCGGCGGCCCGGCTGATGCTGCTGAACGCGTTGTCCGCGGCGGCCGACGAGATCACGCGGGATCTCGCGCCGGGCTCGGTCGACGTGCGGCTGCGCGGTCTTGACCCCGACTTCATCGTCAACCTGCCGTTCGACCTCGTGATCGAGGAGCACGGGAGCGCGCACGGCGCACCGGGTACCGCGCCGAAGTCCGCCGCACCGCCCGAGGGCGACGAGGGCAACACGTCGCGCATCAACCTGCGCCTTCCCGCGCATCTGAAGCAGCGGGTCGAGGAGGTCGCCGGACGCGAGGGCCTTTCCGTGAACGCGTGGCTGGTCCGCGTGCTCGCCGCGGCCGTCGAGCCGTCCGACGAGCGCAGACCGCCCCCGCGGCGGGTGGCACGAGGCGGCGACCGCTTCACCGGTTGGGTGCACTGACCGCGGCCGCCCTGGCGGTCTGCCACGCAAGGCAGTTGTTCGCGTACGCAGTTGTTCGCGCACGCAGTTCTTCCCGTTCCCGACCGCGGGACTTCGACCGCCCGGTCACCGGCGGCGATCACATCACCGGCGAAAGCCACTTGGAGGGGACCGCCATGCCCACGTTCGACACTCCCAAGCCCATCTCGGTCGACCTGCACCTCGAGGCGGGAATGGTGCGCATCCACGCCGAGGACCGCACCGACACCGTCGTCGAGGTCCGGCCGAGCAACGGCGCACGCGACAACGACGTGCGCGCCGCCGAGAACACGCAGGTCGACTACGCCGACGGCAAGTTGACGATCAGGACGCCGAAGCAGCGCTCGCCGTTCTCGCGCGCCAACTCGATCGACGTCACGGTCACCGTGCCGTCGGACTCCAGCGTCCACGGCAATGCCGCACTCGCGCACTTCCACGGGGACGGGCGGCTCGGGGCGGTACGCCTGAAGGTCGCGATGGGCGACATCCGCCTCGAACGCACCGGCGAACTGCACGTCACCACCGGCTCGGGCGAGATCTCGGTGGACAGCGCGGCGGGGCGTACCGAGATCACCACCGCCTCCGGCAACGTCGACGTCCGCGACATCGCCGGAGACGCGGTGATCCGGAACTCCAACGGCGAGACCAGGGTCGGCGAGATCCTGGGCGACCTGCGCGTGCGGGCGGCCAACGGACACATCGAGGTCGCGCGCGCCGGCGAGAGCGTCCAGGCCAGGACCGCCAACGGCGACGTCCGGGTCAAGGAGGTCGTCCGCGGCCGGGTGGCCTTGGAGACCGCGCACGGTGAGATCGAGATCGGCGTACGCGAGGGCAGCTCCGCGTGGATCGACGCCAACACCAGCTTCGGCAACGTCCGCAGCTCGCTGGCCACTTCGGACACCGCCCCCGGCAAGTCGAGCGACACCGTGGAGGTCCGCGCCCGCACCCAGTTCGGCGACATCGTCATCCGCCGCTCCTGACCCCCGGAGCCGGGCGCAGGCCCCTGCGGCCACGCCCCCGTCGACCCCGTCGACCCGCCCCTCGTAGCGAACGCCCCTGCGCGCATCCGGGTGCCCCGCGCCCACACCCCGGCCCACCGCCCGTCGTCGGCTCCAGGGAGACAGCATGGCCCCGCAACTTGCTTCCGCCATCGCCGAGGCACCGCTCGCCGGCGTCGTCTGGGGAGGCATCCTCGGCCCGCGCCGGTTCTCGGCCCGGCTTGCCGCGGCCGCCGCAGAGGTGCTGCCGAGGCACACCTCGCACCCCGGTGCACCCCCGGCCGCCAAGATCACGTCAGGAACGCCCGGCTAGCGGTCAAGACCGCGCCAGGACACCCCTGTGCTGGGGAAAACACCTGGTCAGGCACCTACCGTCGAAGTCGTCAGGCCCAGCGGCGGACCCCGGGTCCGCGGGGCCCGCCAACACGACGGAGGCAACCGTGTTCCTCACCGACAACCCCGATCCCCGCAACGAGGACCCCGACGATCGTCGGCGCGACCGGACCGTGTTCGCCCCCGGTCGCCCCGACCCCGGCCCCGCTTGGCAGCCCGTCTGCCGGCGGCGCCACGCCTCCGCAACCGAGACCGACACCGAGACCGACGGCGACACCGAGAGCGACACCGCACCCGCACCCGCCACGCGGTCGGCCCAGCCGCTCACGCCGTTCGCCCCGCGCACACCCTCCGCCCGACCCGCGGCAGCGCGCCGTGTCCTGGTCCCGGTGCACACGACAGGCCACGGCACAGACGTGGTGCGCTTCTTCAAGGACCCTGTGGGGCACCGCGTGGCCGTGGCGTTCACCTCGGTGGCCCTGCTGCGCAACGTCTGTGGTGCCGACCAGCGTTGGACGGAGATGGCCGAGGAATGCCTGCGTGAGACCATCGCCGGTCTCGGCGTCGAAACGATCGTCCGGGACCCGCGCCTGAGCGCCGCTCCCGTGCAGAACGCGGCCCCGGCCCGGCACGACGCCCCGCACGGCGCCCCGGCCGCGCCCCCGGGATCGTCTCGGCCCTCCGCCGCCTGATCCGCCGCCGCGTGCCGCCGACTACACCCGACCCGCATCCGTGATCGGCGGAGCATGCGCCTCGTCGTTCCCGGACGCGGCCACCACGTCGAGCGCGCGGGCGAGCACCTGGGTGTCCTCCAGCGTGTGGATCTCGTGGATCCGCCCCCAGCGCATGTGCATGAACTGCGTGACGGTGTTCTCGTACCGCGAGCCGTCCGGGAGCGGGCCGGAGATCCGCGACAACGTCGCGATACGCGTGGACCACGGCCCGCCGGAGACCAGGACCCTGCGGGGCTCGAACCGAGCCCCGGGCAGCAGCCGGAAGATGCGCTCCCACCACAGCCGCATCGCGTCGACGGTGGTCCGCGTGCCGCCGAGCGCGTGGTCCCCGTAGAAGCGGTACGTGAACTCAGGTGCCAACGAGGCCAGCATCGGCTCGTAGTTCCCGGAGTTGATCTGCGCGAACACCCCGCGCACCTTCGACTCGACGATCCGGTGGTACACGAATCAGCTCCTCGCCGCGTCCTGCCTGGTGTCGGGCGTCTGGCGTCTGGCGTCTGGCGTCGTACGACACGCACCATATATCCGAGTTACCAACAGGTCACCTCGAGATATACCGTCGATTTCAAGGTTCCCGCACTCAGATCCCCGACAGCGGACGCCAGATCTCGCGGGAGATGCGCTGCGGGTCGCTCTCCACACGCGGGGGCAGGTCCCACATCCGCGTCTTGCCGCCGACCGGGGTGAACGCGGGCCACCCGGGGTCGCCGTTGGCGGCGAACCCGGTCCACGCGGCGCGGACCTGCGCGGAGAGTTCCTCGACCTCCTCCGGAGGCGGCGAGCCGAGGACCATCTCGGCGAACGGCCCCTCGGTCACCCCGAACGTGAACGGGACGTCGACGGCATGCGGAGCGCCCAACGCTCCGCCGAACGCCGGGGTCCGCCAGGCGAATTCGTACAGGAACGCCCGTCCGCCGGCGGTCGCGTGCGCCTCGGCGACCCACACCGACGGCATGCGGAACACCAGGTCGGAGAACAACAGGGTGTACAGGCCGCGGTCGTCGAGCCCCGGATCCGCCGCCCGGTACGCCGCGAGCGCCCCCTCGTCCAGCCCCATGCGCTTCGCCACGGCCCCGAGGTCCGCGGGCACTTCGCGCTGGATCGCGAACAGGTTGTACTCGTCCGTCGTGTAACCGGCCATCAGGTCCACATCGCGCCGCGCCCCCGTGCGCAGCACCGACCACGGCGTGTCGGTCACCAACTCGCCGTCGAGCACCGGCGCGAAGCAGGTCACGTTGTCGAGCATCGACCAGCCCTCCGGATCGGCCGCCATCGCCGCCAGCGGTACGTCGTGCAGCGCCGTGATCCGCTCCGGCGGCAGCGAACGCAGCCCTTCGAGCGTGGCCGGCACGCCCGCCGCGTCCGCGATGAGGCCGGTCACCCGGTGCGCGTCGCCGAGCGGCAGCGCACGTCCCGCGACGCTCTGCGCAATGGCCCGCCGAAACAGCCCCTCGGTACGCGGTGTCGCCAGCAGGCTCGCCACCGACGTGGCCCCGGCGGACTCGCCGAAGACGGTCACCTGGTCCGGATCGCCGCCGAAGGCCGCGATGTTGTCACGCACCCACTCCAGCGCGGCGATCTGGTCGAGGAGTGCGCGGTTCTCCGGCATGCCCGGCACGTGCCCGAGCCCCTCGAACCCCACCCGGTAGTTGAACGTGACCACCACGACGCCGGCCCGGGCCAGTTTCGTCCCGTCGTACATCGGTGTGGCCGAGCGGCCGAACCGCCAGGCCCCGCCGTAGATCCACACCATCACCGGCATGTCGGCGGCGCCGAGGTCGGGTGTCCAGACGTTCGCCGTCAGGCAGTCGAGGCCGTCCTCGGGTTCCCAGGGGGTCGGTTCCCCCGGCACCATCGCGGTCTGCGGAGGCGCCGCGCCGAAGACGTACGCGGGCCGCACCCCCGACCACGGCTCGCGCGGCGCCGGAGCGGCGAACCGCAGCTCCCCCTCGGGCGGTGCCGCGTACGGGATTCCCCGGAACACCTGCATGCCGCGCTCGGTGGTTCCCTCGACCGTGCCGTTGGCCGTCGTGACTGTCGGACCCACGCTGCCCCCTTCATCGTGTAGCCCCCAAGAATCCGAGGGCCGGCGGTCAACTCGCAACGTGGGAACGGGTCCTGACGAATCTGGCCGCCAAATTGACGCACCCCTGCGGGCAACCGCGGCCGCAGGCCCCCGGCGATTCGCCCGGGCGGACACGGACGCACCGAATGCGCCTTCCGGTGCCAACGCGCCCACGTGCCGTCAATCACATTTTGAAAGGGCAACGCGGGCCGGAGAACGCGGCGTCGACCAGAACGGGAACGCGGTACGACAAAGGGGTAATTCATGGCAGCGGTGAACTCACGCGGACCACGGCGCTCGCGGCGCGGGTGGGTCGGTGCGGTGGTGGTGCTCGGGCTCGCCCTGGCCGGCTGTTCGGGCGGCGGCTCGGACTCCGGTGACGACGCACGCAAGCCCGCGGGGAACGCCGCGCCGCCGGCTCCCGGCAGCGCGGCCCCGGTCGCCGCCCCCGCCGCGGTCGTCACCATCACGCCCGGCGAAGGCGGCACTCTCGCCCCCGGCGAGCCGGTCACGGTGAAGGTCGACGGCGGCAAGATCGGCGCCGTGACGGTGACCGGCGAGGACGGCAGCGAGATCGCCGGGGACACCGCCGACGACCTCACCTCGTGGCGGTCGACCGGCTCGCTGCACACCGCCACCCGGTACACCGTGAAGGCCTCCGCGACCAACGCGGCCGGACAGCAGGCCGAGGCCACCGCCGCGTTCAAGACCGAGCAGGCGGACAAGAAGGTCCGCTACCAGGTGAATGTCGACGACGGCCGGCAGATCGGTGTGGGCCTGCCCATCTCCGTCGTGTTCGACTCGCCGGTCAAGAACCGGGAGGCCGTCGAGAAGGCACTCTCGGTCGTCACCGACACCCCGGTCACCGGCGCCTGGAAGTGGGTCAAGGACCGCAACCTCAACGACGGCCAGCGCATCGACTTCCGCCCCAAGGACTACTGGAAGCCCGGTACGAAGATCACCTTCAAGGCCGACCTGGACGGCGTGGACATCGGCGACGGCCGCTTCACCATCAGGGACGCCGAGGCCAAGGTGACCGTCGCCCGGTCCCTGGTGGCGACCGTGGACGTCAAGACGCACCAGATGACCGTGGTCGAGGACGGCAAGCCCGACACCGTCATCCCGGTCACCGCGGGCGCCCCGGGCATGGACACCTGGAACGGCACGATGGTCGTGATGGACCGCAACTCCAGCGTCCTCATGGACGGGCAGACCGTCGGCTACGCGGGCCAGTACCGCGACTACTACAACTGGGCGCTGCACACGACGGCGTCGGGCACGTACGTCCACGAGAACGCCAGCGCCAACATCCATGCGGGCAAGAAGAACGTCACCCACGGCTGCGTCGGCCTCGCGAACGACGGCACCGCCAAGAAGTTCTACGACCGCGTCATCGTCGGGGACGTCATCAAGGTGGTCAACTCGGCGTCGGACACCGTCGATGTCGGCAACGGCTACGGCGACTGGAACCTGACCTGGGAGCAGTGGACCGCGGGCAAGCCGGCGACCCCGGCCGCGGCCGGCTGACCGCGGACCGGGCCGCGGCAGTCAGAGCCCCGAACGCGCCTGCCAGATACGGCGCGACGGTGCCAGGGGGTCGGAGACGACGGATGACTCGCGGTCCCAGATGCGCACCTGCGGATCGACGGCGCTGAAGCGCGGCCAGTCTGCGGAGGTCCCGGCAACGCGCGAGTTGCCGGGACCTCCGGGGTCGCCGAGGTTGCCGGGATCTCCGAGGTCACCGGGGTCACCGGGGTCACCCGTCGCCGCGAACGCCGTCCAAGCCCGCCGAATTCGCGCCGACAGCTCCATGTAGTCGGCGGGCGGCGTCTTCCCGCCGAACAGGAACCTGCCCATGTCGCCGCTCGCGTGGCCGAACACCGCGGGGATGTCGATCGTGTGGACCGCGCCGAAGACGCCGCCCAACACGGGGCTGGGCCAGGCGAATTCGTAGAGGTACGCGCGCCCTCCCGCCGCGTCGTGCGCCTCCGCCAGCCACGTCGACGGCATCCGGAACAAGGAGTCGGAGTACATGGCCGTGTAGAGCTGCCCGTCCGAACTCCCCGGATATCCCGTCCGGTACGCGTCGGGAGCATCCCGGTCCAGGCCCAACACCCGGGCCGTGTGCGCGAGGCCGAGGTCGCGGCGCGCCGGTCGCGGTGCCGACCTGTCACGGCGCGGACGGCTGCGGGCCATCGTCAGCATGAGCGGCGCGGACTTCACCAGGCCGGCCAACGTCGGCCTGACCGCGCCGTGTTGGAGCGACCACAGCGTGAACTCGTCGCGTGTGTACCCGGAGATGAGGTCGATGTCGCGGGCGGCACCGGAGCGCAGCGCGAGCCACGGCAGGTCGACGACCGTGACACCGTCGATCGTCGGCGAGAACGCGGTGATGGCTTCGGGCGTCGTCCACGCGTCCGGATCCGCCTCCATCGCGGCGAGCGGCACGTCCTGGACGGCGAGCAGACGCTCCGGCGCGGCGTCCGCGAGCGCCCCGGGGTCGATGCCGGCGGCGGCGCAGACGGCCCGCGAGATGCGTACCGCCTCCTCCTCGGGCAGGTAGCGGCCGGCCAGGCTCTGCACGATCGCGCGGCGGAACAGTCCGCGCGCGCCCGGAGCGGTCAGCAGGGCCGCGATCGACGCCCCGCCGCCGGACTCGCCGAACACCGTGACGTTGTCCGGGTCGCCGCCGAAACCCGCGATGTTGTCGTGGACCCAGGCCAGCGCGGCCGTCTGGTCCAGGAAGCCCCGGTTGGCGGGTGCCCCGGGGACATGGCCGAACCCCTCGAAGCCCACCCGGTAGTTGAACGTCACGACGACGACGCCGTCACGCGCCAGCACGGCGCCGTCATGGGCGGGGTCGGCGGCATGCCCGCTCTTCCACCCGCCGCCGTGGATCCAGACCATGACCGGCAGCCGGTCTCCGTCGCCGCCGGGCGTCCAGACGTTGATGCCGAGGCAGTCCATGCCGTCATCGGGGTTCCATGCCCGCGGCATGCCGGGGACGAGCGGCAGTTGCGGAGGGGCGGCGCAGAACCGGTCGGCCCGGCGTACGCCGTCCCACGCCGCGGCGGGGGCGGGCGCCCGGAAGCGCAGCGGCCCCTCGGGCGGCGCGGCGAACGGAATTCCCTTGAATACGGTGAGGCCGTCGAGAGCGACGCCTTCGACCGCTCCGGCAGTTGTCTTCACGGCAGTGCCCATGATGTGCGTCCTTTCCCGGGGATCGGGCCATGCGTATCCCACGCGCCGGCAATGCGACAAGGGGGCGCGCGAATTGTCGGGTCGACGCGCGGGGAATTCATTTCCTGGATTCACCGGGTGAATTCCCGGCCGCCGCGGGCGCTTGTCGCCGCCACTCGGGAATCCTGTCCTTGACACCTTCCGACAGCGCTGAGGAGCATGAGCGCCATGACCCCTCGAGGCGGATCGCAGCAGGTGCTGCGCGCCTGGAACCTGCGGCGGCTGCTGGAGTGCCTGGAACACGGCCCCATGTCGCAGGTCGAGCTCGCCGCGGCGTCGGACTTGTCCGAGGCGACCGTCTCCAATCTGGTCCGGGTGCTGCTGGAGGACCGCCTCGCGGTCCAGGAGACCGGCATGCGGAACGGGCGGCGCGCGAAGCTGCTCCGGCTGCCGGATCCGCACCGCGCGTGGCAGGTGGGCATCGACATCGGCCGGACGCACATCAGGGTCGTGGCGTCGCCCGGGGCGGACGACCCCGAGCGCGCGGGGGACGGACGCGGGCGGACGTACGAGGCGGCGATCCCGACGCCCTGCCCCTACTCGCACGCGATCGAGACGGTCGCGCGCCTGGTCGACGAGTGCGCGGCGGACGGCCGCAGCCGCGCCGACCTGTCGGGTGCCGTGGCCGCCGTCCCCGGGCTGGTGCGGGTGAGCCGGGAGCCGGGATCGCAGGGCCTTCTCGGCGAGGGCTACCACCAGCACATGGGCTGGGGCAGCGTGCCCCTGGCCCGCGACCTCGGTGCCGCGCTGGGTACAGGGGTCGCGGTGGAGAACGACTGCAACCTCGCCGCGCTGGCCGAGATGCACGCGGGGGCGGCCCGGCCGTACCGCGACTTCATGTTCGTGCTGGGCGAGGCGTACACCGCAGGCGGCCTCGTGCTCGGCGGGGAGATCTACCGGGGCGGGGGCGGGGTCGCGGGCGAGTTCGGGCACTGCGTCGTCGAGCCGGGCGGGCGTCCCTGCTGGTGCGGCGGGCGCGGCTGCCTGGAGACGGTGGCGGGCGAGGCGGCGCTGCTCGCCGAGATCACCGGGACGTCGTCGGGCGCGGGGTACGCCGAACCGGGCCCGGGGTCGGCGTCGGGCTCCGGCTCGGGGCGACCGGGCCCGCCGCGGGACATGGCGGACGTCGTGGCGCGGGCACTGGCCGGCGACCCGGCGTGCCGGGCGGCGATCACCAGGGCCGGCACCGCGATCGGCTCGCTGGTCGGCGCCGTCGCCACGCCGCTCGACCTGGAGTGCGTCGTCATCGGCGGCACCCTCGCGCGTGCCGGAACCCTTCTCCTGGAAGCGGTCCGGGCGCACCTGACGCTGTACGTCGGGCGCCTGCACCCGGCCACCGTCGCGGTCCTCACCGCCGAACTGGGCGACGACGCCCCGTTGCGCGGAGCGCTCCTCCAGGCGCGGCACCGGAGAGGCACGGGAGAGGCACACCCTGCGCATTGACGGCCGGTCTGAGCGAAAAATACCTTCGCGTCATGACAACGGTGGGGGACATTCTGGTGATCGGTGCCGGTCCCGGTGGCGTCGCAGCCGGCGCCTGGCTACGCCGGGCGGGGTACGACTTCCTGATTCTTGACCGCGGGTCCGAGGTCGGCGGGACCTGGCGCGACAACAACTACCCAGGCTGCGCCTGTGACATCGCGTCCTCGCTGTACTGCTTCTCCTTCGCTCCCAATCCCGACTGGACCCGGGCCTACGGCGAACAGCCGGAGATCCGCGACTACTTGCAGCGCACCGCACGCGACTTCGACGTCATGCGCTCGATCCGCTTCAACGAAGAGGTCAAGTCGGCCCGTTGGGACGGGCAGGCCTGGGAGGTCAAGTCCACCGGCGGCACGTACTCCGCCCGCGTGCTGGTCACCGCGACCGGACCGTGGAGCGCGCCGCTGGTCCCGGACCTACCCGGACTCGACCAATTCCCCGGTGAGATCTTCCATTCCGCGCGCTGGAATCACGACTACGACCTCAAGGGGAAACGGGTCGCGGTCATAGGAACCGGCGCCTCCTCCGTGCAGTTTCTGCCACTGGTCCAGCAACAGGTGGAAAATCTCTACCTGTTCCAGCGCACCGCGCCGTGGATTCTCCCGAAGACGGACTATGCGCTGTCGAAGTTCGAGCGGAAGCTGTACCGCAAGTACCCCCGGTCGCAGAAGGCGATGCGGACGGTGCAGTACGGCATCCTGGAGTCGCTGAGCTACTTTTTCCGCCACCCGCGGGCGATGCCGGCGTTGCAGAAGGCCGCCCTGTGGAACATCAGGCGCGGGGTCAAGGACAAGGCGCTGCGCGAGGTCCTCACACCGGATTTCGTCATGGGCTGCCGGCGCGTGCTGCTGTCCAACACGTACTATCCGGCCGTCGCCGCGGACAACGTCGAGGTCATCCCGCAGGAGCTGGTGCGCGTCGAGGGCGACCGCGTGGTCGGGGCCGACGGCACCTCGCGGGCGGTGGACGCGATCCTCTTCGGCACCGGCTTCCACTACAGCGACCCGCAGATCGCCGCAAAGGTCAGCGACGAGAAGGGCCGTACGCTCGAAGACCTGTGGAAGGGCAGCCCCGAGGCCTACCTGGGCACTTCCGTGCACGGCTATCCGAACCTGTTCATGCTGCTGGGCCCGAACATGGGCTCCGGCACCGGCTCGGCCATCGCCGCGATCGAGGCCCAGGTCCGCTACGTGCTCAGCGCGCTGGACACCATGCGCGACAAGGGCTGGCACAGCGTCGACGTACGCGCCGGCGTGCAGGACGAGTACAACGCCGAGGTCCAGAAGGCGCTGAGTTCCACCGTCTACAACCCGGTCGGCTGCACGGGCAACTACATCGACCGCACCGGCCGCAACAGCACAATCTGGCCATGGTCGTTCGTCCGGTTGAACCGGCGCATCAAGGAGTTCGCCCCGGAGGAGTACCACGCGGTCGCCGGCAAGGAGTCCGCGATGTCCTGACCGCCGCCGATGTCCTGACCGCCGGTGGCCTGACCACGGGCGGCCTGACCTCCGCGGAGTACGAAGAAGAAGAAGGAGCCCCGCGCGCCGGACGCGCGGGGCTCCTCCGTGTTCCTAGACGTCGGCCGTCACGCCGTCGCTCCCGACCCCGGCCTTCGCGCCGGACCGGTACGCGGCCTCGACCTGGCCGTCCAGCGTCTCGTGCAGCGGCCGCAACACGCCGGTGGCGAAGAGGTCGCGCATGTACGTGCGGCGCTTCTTGCCGCTCGTGCTGTGCTTGATGGTGCCCGGTTCGACGAAGCAGATGTTCGCGACCGCGACGCCCGCATACTTGCTCAGGTCGGCGATGGCGATGCCCGCCAGCTCGGCCGGGGGTACGCCGGGTGACGCGGCCTGCCGGTCGTCGCCGCCGGACTCCCGCCGAGGTTCGTGCGGTTCGTGGAGCTCGTGGACCATGACGACGTGCTCGCCGTCCGCGCACTCCGCACCGAAAGCGACGGTGTTCCCGGCCGCGAAGGCCGGGTGCAGCGTGCCGAACCGCGCCTCCAGGTCCTGCGGGTAGATGTTGCGGCCCCTGACGATGATGAGCTCCTTGAGCCGCCCGGTGATGTAGAGCTGCCCGCCGGAGCGGACCGCCAGGTCGCCGGTGCGCAGGAACGGGCCCTCGCCGTCGGCGGTGCGCCCGTCGAAGACCGCGGCGGTCTCCTCCTCCAGCCCCCAGTACCCCATCGCCACGCTGGGTCCGCGGAGCCAGATCTCGCCCACGTGCCCGTCCGGCAGCTCGTGCCGCGTCGTGGGGTCGACGATGCGGGCGTCGTAGCCGAAGGGGTCGGGGCCGCTGGAGACGAGCGCACGGTACGCGGACTCCTCCAACGGCCCGCTGTCCGGCCCGGTCTTCCCGGTGGCCACGGGCACGAACTCGCCGCGCTCCAGGGCGTCCGCGTGCACGTCGGTGACCACCGGGTCGTCCTCCGGCGAGCTGCCGGTGATGAACAGCCCGACCTCGGCCATGCCGTAGCACGGGCACATCGTCCCGGCCCGGAACCCGGCCGGGGCGAACCGCTCGCGGAACGCGGCGATCGTTCCCGCGTGCACGGGCTCCGCGCCGTTCGCCGCCACCAGCCAGTTCCGCAGGTCGAGTCCGGCGGCGCGCTCCTGGGACACCCGCCGCACGCACAGGTCGTACGCGAAGTTCGGGGCGGGGCTCAGGCCGGAGCGGTAGCGGCTGATCAACTCCAGCCAGCGGTACGGGTCCCGGAGGAACGCCGTCGGCGTCATCTTGACCGCCTGCCCGCCCCTGCGGAGCGCGCTCAGCAGCCCGCCGATCAGGCCCATGTCGTGGTACAGCGGAAGCCAGCTGACCGTGTTCATGCGCAGCGGCAGGTGGAACGACCGCTCGATGAGGTCGATCGTGAAGACCAGGTTCTCGTGCGACAGCATCACGCCCTTGGGCTCGGTGGTCGAGCCCGAGGTGAACTGGAGCATGGCGAGGTCCTGCCGCCGCACGGGCCTGGGGCGCCAGTTGGCGCCGTCACCGAGTGGCGCGGCGTCGGTCGCGACGCAGCGTACGTCGCTTCCCGCGGTCAAGTCGGCGACCAGCGGCAGGTGTTCGGCGTCGATGAGTACGATCGAGGCGCCGGCCGCGTCCAGGATGCGCTGGAGGCGGCGGAGTTGGGTGCCGCTGCTGTTCAGCGGCAGCGGTGCCGGCACCGCGACGACACCGGCGTAGAGGCATCCGAAGAAGGCGGTGGCGAACGCCGTTCCGGTCGGGTAGAGCAGGACGGCCCGGTCGCCGGGTGCGCAGTTGTCGGCCAGCCACGCGGCGATGCTCCGTGCCCCGGCGTCGAGTTCGCCGTAGGTGAGGGTCGCGAACGCCTGCTCCGGGTCGTCCGGCGCACACGTGACCGCGTCGCGCGACGGCACTTTCGCCGAAAGGTTCCGGACGTCCCGGACTATGGTCTCGAACTCGTCGGCGCCGTCACCGTGTGCGGGCCACCCGTGGTGCGGGCCGCTGTCCCAGGCCCCTCCCGGATCGGTGACGTCGACGGGCACGGCGTGGTACTCAGGCATGGCTCCTCCTCGGATGCGCATGGTTCTGGTGGTCCGGCGCGGTGCCGGTGTCCGGCCCGTCCCCCGTGCCCGGTACGTCTTGGGATGGCCCCTCCGGGACCGCCGTGTCCGTCGCATCCGCGAACTCGCGGGAAGACACGCGTTGTTCGCCCGGTCGTGCGGGTTCGCACGCCGGAGACCGTGGGACCGGGGCCGTGTTCACCCGGTCCGCGGAGGTCGACCCGCGGGCGCCCCGGCGGATGCCGCAGCCGTCCTGTGCGGGCGGCAGCGCCGGGGACGCGGGGATCAGCTGTGCTCAGGCGTGTGTTCCCTTCAGATCGGCGTGGTCGCCGGGCGCCGCCGGGGTGGTCTCCGTCGGCGCGGCGGGCTGCGGCCGCCCGGGCAGCCAGGTGAAGGCGATGACGGCACAGACGAGGGCCACGGCGGCACCGACCCACATGGCCGCGGACAGCGCGTCCAGGAACGCCGCGTGCGCGGCTCCGGCGCGTTCCGGTGCGGCGTGCAGCGTTCCGCTGAGGGAGGACGCCGCCTCGTCCGACAACCCGTCGCCGGCGGAGCCGAGTTCGCTGCGGTACACGCTGCCGAGCACGGAG
This sequence comes from Streptomycetaceae bacterium NBC_01309, assembly GCA_045039925.1. GTDB lineage: Bacteria > Actinomycetota > Actinomycetes > Streptomycetales > Streptomycetaceae > Yinghuangia. The sequence goes on along the minus strand of CP108400.1, from coordinate 9,907,761 downwards.
CCGAGGACGGCGATGCCGAGCGCGGTGCCGGTCTGCCGCATCGTGTTCGCGATGGCGGACCCCGCGCCGGCCCTGGCCCGCGGCACCTCGGAGAGCGCCACCGCGATGACCGGGGAGAGCGTCAGACCGAAGCCCATCCCGGTCACCGTCTGCCCGATCTCGAACGCCCACAGCGGGGTGTCCCGGTCGACCGTCGCGTAGTACGCCAACGCCGCGGCCATCAGCAGCGCGCCGGTGGCGACCACCGCCGCGTGGCCGAACTTGGCCGTCAGGGCGTCGCTGCGCGCGCCGGTGATGAGCGCGCCGACCGCGACCGGCAGCATCAGCAGGCCGGACTCCAGGGGGGTGTAGCCGCGGGACACCTGGAGGTAGAAGACCATCACGAAGCCCCCGCCCAGCACCGCGAAGGCGGACGAGAAGAGGACCGTCGACCCGGCGGCGAACGAGCGTTTGCGGAACAGGGACAGGTCCAGCGAGGGGTTCTGGATGCGCCGCTCCACGGCGAGCAGCACCACCAGGATGACCAGGCCGGCGGCGATGGGCACGAGCACGACCGGGCGTACCCAGCCGTCCGGTTCGCCGCCGGAGATGATGCCGTACACCAGCGCGCCCACGCCGGCGATGGACAGCGCGACGCCTGCCAGGTCCAGGCGGCCCGGCGACGGGTCCCGGGTCTCCGGCACGTAGAGCACGATGAGGACGACGGCGGCCAGCGCGAGCGGCACGTTGACCAGCAGCACCGAGCCCCACCAGAACCCGCCGAGCAGCGCGCCGCCGACCACCGGGCCGGACGCGATGGCCAGGCCCGCGGACAGCGACCACATCGCGACGGCCTTGGCCCGCTCGGCCTCGGGGAACACGTTGGTGACCACGGCGAGGGTGCAGCCCGGCACGACGGCCGCGCCGATGCCCATCGCGCCGCGCCAGATGATGAGCTGCGTCGGGTCCCCGGACCACGTGCCTATCGCCGACGCCGCGGTGAACAGCAGCAGGCCGATGATCAGCACCCGGCGGCGGCCGTAGCGGTCGCCCAGCACGCCGGCGGTGAACAGCAGGGAGGCGTACACGAGGGTGTACGAGTCCATCGACCACTGCAACTCGGCGTTCGACGCCGAGAGTTCCTTCTGCACCTCGGCCAGCGCCGCCGTCATGATGTTGTTGTCCATCACGGTGATGAACATGCAGAGCATCATCACGAGCAGGATCAGCTTGCGGCGCGGGTGGCCGGTATCCTGCGGCGTCGCCTCGGCCGTCACCGGCATACCTCCTCGGCGTGCGCCGGGCACGCTCCCGCGGGCGGGCCCACATGGGCAATGAGCAGGCCTCGCAGTCGCTTTCGCTTTCGCAACGCTTCGTTGCCGAGCCGTGGCACTTCGGCGCCCCCTCTGTCGGTCCAACCGATTCGTCGCGCCGGGGATCGAGAGCGCCGAAACCGCCCTCTGGGCGTGCGTGACGGACCCGGGGCATCCGTGCCGGGCGCCTCGGGCCCCTGGACGTCTCCACGCACCCGACGCTGTGCTGTCCCCGTGCCGAACAGCCCAACCTCCCAAGGGAGTCCGGGCCGTCGCTGAAGGCTACCGCCGAGTAGGGCCGCCGGTAACGACCCCGCCCCGGCCAAAATTCGGTGTCATCACGTGTCGACTCCGCCCCCGCTCCGCGCAGGTGGCGCCCGGCGCGGAAGATCCGGAACAACGTTTCGATCTTGGCCTGATCACGACGCCGGGGCATGCGCCCGCCCACTCCCGCGGCCCGCGACGGCCGCTCCGGAGCCGCACCGACAGTCCAGCCGGCCGAACGCCGCCCCCGCATAGCGGAAGTCGTACACAGCCCCGGCTCCCCTCGGAGCTTTCCGCACCATATTCACCCCTACACCCGCCCACTCCCGACTTCCGTTCCTTGAATTCTTGAATTCAAGGAATTCAATTCCCGAAAAGCCGTGCATTCGTTATCGCGAATCATTGACGGTCGCAGTTCTTCCTCTATACGTTGCGGCGAGTCCCGCTCGTTGAGGAAGGTGGGCATGGCAATCCTCCGCCTGGTCTTGCGACGACTCGTCTCGTCGGTCCCGCTCCTGTTCGCCGTCTCCGCACTCACCTTCGCCCTCGTCTCCCTCGTCCCCGGCGATCCCGCCCGGACGATCGTGGGACAGCACGCCACCGAGCAGCAGTACGCCGAAGTCCGCGACCAGCTCGGTCTCGACCGCCCCCTGCCGGCCCAGTACTGGAACTGGCTGAAGGGCGTCTTCCAGGGCGATCTCGGCACGTCGCTGTTCAGCGGCGAGCCGGTGACGACGCTGCTGAACAACCGGCTTCCGGTGTCGCTGTCGCTCATCGTCGCCGCGACCGTCGTCTCCGGGATCCTGGGCGTGGCCCTGGGCCTGCTCAGCGCACGCCGCGGTGGCCCCCTGGTCAAGGCCGTCGACGCGCTGTCGCTGCTGGGCCTCGCCGTGCCCGCCTTCTGGCTGGCGCTCGTCCTCATCGCGCTGTTCGCGGTCGAGCTCGGGTGGTTCCCGGCGACCGGCTACGTGCCGCTCGGCGAAGACCCCTACGAATGGGGCCGATCCCTCGTCCTGCCGGTTCTGTCCCTCGCCCTGAGCGCGGTCTCGATCATCGCGAAACAGACCCGGGACTCCGTACTGGACGCGTCCACAAGGGATTTCACCCGCGTTCTCGCGGCCAACGGCTTCAGCCCGCGCTCGATCCTGTACCGCCACATCCTGCGCAACGCCGCGCTCCCCGTCGTCACCGTGCTCGGCGTCGTGCTGGTCAGCCTGCTCGCCGGAACGGTCTTCGTGGAGACGGTCTTCGCGATGCCGGGGCTCGGCGGTCTGACCCAACAGGCCACCGTGCAGCACGACATCCCGGTCATCCAGGGCGCCGTCCTCTACATCACCGGACTCGTCGTCGCGGTCAACCTGCTGGTCGACCTCGCGTACGAGCGACTCGACCCAAGGGTGCGTGCCGCATGACACCGACCCCCGAGCCCATGCCCATGCAGCTGCCCACGCACGCGCCCGTGCCCGCGGCCGACACCCGTCCGGTGTCCAAGCCGCTCGTCGTCCGCGTACTCCGGCGCCCCGCCGCCGCGTTCGCGGTGGGCTGGCTCCTCCTGCTCACCGCCGCCAGCACCGCGGCTCCCTTCTTCTCGCCGCGCGGCCCGCTCGAACAGGACCTCGGCCGGGTGCTGTCCGGACCGACCTCCGAACACCTGCTGGGCACCGACGTCCTGGGCCGCGACCTCCTCGCGAGGCTGCTGTACGGCGGCCGTTCGACCCTCCTGGCGGTCGCGGAGGCGCTGCTCGTCTTCCTCGTGATCGGGGTCGTCCTCGGCCTCGCGTCCGGCTACCTGGGCGGCGCCGTCGACCGGTCCGTCACCCGCGTGGCGGACCTGATGTTCGCGCTGCCCGGCATCGTCATCGTGCTGGTCGTGCTGTCGGTCTTCCCCGGCAACCTGCACGCCGCCATGGTCACGTTCGGGGTGCTCGGCAGTCCCGGCCTGATCCGCATCCTGCGCTCGCAAACCCTGGGCGTACGCGAGGAGTTGTACGTCGCGGCCGCTCGCGTCTCCGGTCTGACGCACTTCCGCATCCTGCGCAGGCACGTGCTCCCCCGCGTGGCGAGCCTCGTCATCGTGCAGGCCGCCCTGTTCGCGGCGATCGTGGTGACGATCCAGGCCGGCCTCGGCTTCCTGGGCCTGGGCGCGCAGCCGCCGGACCCGTCGTGGGGCGGGCTGGTCGCCGACGCGTCCCAGGCGATCGACCGGGCCCCGTGGATGCTGGTGCCCGCGGGAGTACCGCTCGTGATCACCGTGGTCGCCCTGGGAGTGCTCGGCGACGCCGTCCGCGACGCCGCCACCGAGACCTGGGCGGTCCCCAAGGCGGCGCCCGCGCGTAAGTCAACCCCGCCCCCGAGCGCCCCCGCCCCGGAACTCCCGTCCCACGGCACCCCTGCCCGGGAATCCGACGATCGAGCCCGCAACGCACCGGAGCCGAACCCGGAAGCGCTGCTCTCGGTCCGCGGCCTGACCGTCGAGATCGGCGGCGCGCCGGTCGTCCAGGACGTCGACCTCGACGTCCTGCCCGGCGAAATCCTGGGCGTGGTCGGCGAATCCGGGTGCGGTAAGTCGGTCACCACGCTCGGTGTGCTCGGCCTCGTCCCCGGCGGCGGCCGCGTGACGGGCGGCCGGATCCTCTTCGACGGCGTGGACCTCGCCGCGACCCCCGGCGCGGTCGCCCGGGTGCGCGGCACCGGCATCGCGTACGTGTCCCAGGAGCCGATGGTCGCCCTCGACCCGACGTTCACCGTGGGCGCGCAGCTCGCCGAGGCGGTACGCCGCCACAGCCGGCTCCCCCGCCCCGCCGCACGGGCCCGTGTCCTCGAACTGCTCGCGATGGTGAACATCCCCGACCCGGGCTCCGTCGCGCGGCGCCACCCGCACCAGCTCTCCGGCGGCATGGCCCAACGCGTCGCGATCGCCCTCGCGTTGGCGGGCGAGCCCCGCCTGCTGATCGCCGACGAACCGACCACCGCGCTCGACGTGACCGTGCAGGCGGAGATCCTGGCGCTGCTGCGGTCGCTCCGGGAACGCACCGGCATGGCCGTGCTCATCGTCACGCACGACTGGGGCGTGGTGGCGGACCTGTGCGACCGGGCGACCGTGATGTACGCCGGCCAGGTCGTCGAAAACGCCGACACCGACAGCATGTTCGCCCGTCCGCTGCACCCCTACACGGCCGGCCTCATGGCCGCCGACCCGCACCGGGCCAAGGCGGGGGAACGCCTCCCGACCATCTCCGGGACCGTGCCGGCGCCCCACGAATGGCCGTACGGCTGCCGGTTCGCGGCGCGCTGCCCGATGGCCGACCAGGCGTGCGCCGCCGCACCGGTGGCGATCACCGAGCCCGCCCCCGGGCGTCTGACGCGCTGCGTGCACGCCCGGCAACTCCTGACGGAGGACGCGACCGTATGAAGACACCCTCCCGGGAAACCCCCGGTCCCCGGACCTCCGGCCAACCGCTCCTCGAAGTCACCGGCCTGACCGTGGAGTTCCGGAACCGACGCAACGTCCTCCGCGCGGTCGACGACGTATCCCTCGCCGTCGCCCCGGGCGAGACGGTCGGCCTGGTCGGCGAGTCCGGCTCCGGAAAGTCGACCCTCGGACGCGCGGTGCTGGGCCTGACACCGATCGGCGCCGGCACGGTGCGGTTCGCGGGCGAGGACATCACGCGCGCCAAGTCCGCACGCCGCAGGGCCCTTTCGGCGGAGCTCCAAGTGGTGTTCCAGGACCCGTACTCGTCGCTCAACCCGGCGCGCACGATCGGCCAGACCCTCGTGGAACCGCTGCTCGTCCACCGGGCCCGCGATCCGCGGCGCAACACCTCCGAGGTGGCCGCGATGCTGGAGCGCGTGGGCCTGCCGGCCCAGGCCGCGGACCGCTATCCGGGGCAGTTCTCCGGGGGCCAGCGGCAGCGCATCGCGATCGCCCGCGCCCTCATGCTCTCGCCGCGCCTGGTCATCTGCGACGAGCCGATGAGCGCGCTGGACCTGTCCATCCAGGCGCAGGTGATGAACCTGCTCGCCGACCTCCAGCACGAACTCGGCCTGGGCTACCTCTTCATCGCCCACGACCTCCCCGTCGTACGCCACCTCTCGCACCGCATCGTGGTGCTCTACCGCGGCCGGGTGATGGAGTCCGGCCCCGCCGACCAGGTGTACGACACGCCGCTGCACCCCTACACCCGCGCCCTGCTCGACGCCGTACCGGGCTCCGACCCGGCCGAGCAGCGGGCCAGACGGGCCCGCCGCGAGGCCGCGCCCGCGGTGACGGCGCCGCCGTCGCCGCGGGGGTGTGTCTTCGCGCACCGCTGCGCCCACGCGATCGACATCTGCCACACGACCCGCCCCCCGGTGCAGGACGCCGGCGCCCGCCAGGTGGCCTGCCTGCGGGCCGCCGACCTCGCACCCCGGCACATCGAACTCCCGGTCACCGCGGCAGCCGCCGCCGACGGCCGGACCGTCGGAAGGATTCCCCGTGCCTGAACGCCGTCCGCTCGGACATCTCCTCGGAAGACGCACCGAACGCTCCGCACCGCCCGTACGCTCCGCACGGCGCCGCCTGACAAGCCTCGTCGCCGGCCTCGCCGCACTGGCCCTGGCCGCCACCGCATGCGGCGGTTCGTCGGGCGACTCCGGCGGGGGCAAGGGCGACACCCTGACCCTCGTCACCATGAGCCCGCCCGCGAGCCTGGACCCCGCCAAGTCCAACGTCGGCTCCGACAACTGGTTCGTGAACCTGTCCTACGACAGCATCCTGCGCCGCGGCTCCGACGCGAAGGTCGGCCCGGGACTCGCCACCCAGTGGGGCTATGTCGGCACCGGCAACACGGACTTCGAGTTCACGCTGCGCGAGGGGGCCAAGTTCTCGGACGGAACTCCCGTCACCGCGGAGGCCGTTGCCGCGTCGCTGAACTACGGCCGCAAGAACGGCCTCAACGTGTCGTGGACGTCGGCGATCGAATCGGTCACCGCCACCGGCCCCCTGACGGTGCGTATCCACTGCTCGACGCCCAACCCGATCCTCCCCGACCTGCTGACGCAGATCACGCTCTACGGCTCCGTCATCAGCCCGGCCGGGCTCGCGGACCCGGCCCGGATGGGCTCGCAGTCCTTCGGGGCGGGCCCGTACGTCCTGGACACCAAGGCCACGGTGACAGGCGACCACTACACCTACACGCCGAACCCGCACTACTGGGACAAGTCCAAGGTGCACTGGAAGAAGGTGGTCATCAAGGTGATCCCCAACCCCCAGTCGGCGCTGCAAGCGGTACGCACCGGCCAGGCGGACGCCATGAGCGTCCTGTCCAACCAGGTCGACACCGCCAAGTCGGCGGGTCTGGAGATCACCAAGGCCCCCGTCATCCTGATGGGCGTCAACCTGGTCGACCGCGGCGGCGCCCTGTCCGCACCGCTGAAGGACGTACGCGTGCGCCAGGCTCTCAACCACGCCGTCGACCGCGACGCGATCAACAAGGCGCTGTTCCAGGACTACGGCCAGTCGACGACGCAACTGTCGCTGCCCGGCCTGGACGGCTACTCCGCCGCCGTGGACGGCCGCTACCCGTACGACCCCGACCTGGCGAAGCGCCTGCTGGCCGAGGCCGGCTACCCGGACGGCTTCGCACTGGAGTTGGAGACCCAGGGGCTCGCCGGGATCGACCTGGTGACGCAGGCGGTCGTCGAGCAGTGGAAGCGCGTCGGCGTACGTGCCAACGTCACCACGGACACCACGGTCGGCCAGTGGCTCGGCAACGCGACGTCGAAGAAGTTCGCGGCGCTGGGCTTCGGCTACGGCGGAATCCCGACGTACATGGTGGCCCTCGACTGGATGCTGCCGCACGCGACCGCGTTCAACCCGTTCGCGTCCGAGGACCCCGAGCTGACCAAGCGGCTCGCGGCTGCCGCGGCGGCACCCGCGGACCAACAGGCCCCGCTGTACCAGGAGGCGATGCGCTACGCCGTCGACCAGGCGTGGTTCGTGGCGACCTCCCGGCTCGACGGCATCTACGCCTACAACGGCAAGAAGATCACCGGCTTCTCCACCGGCCCCGGCTATCTGCCGGATGTCGCCTGGGAAACCACCGCCAAATAGCCGCCCCCTGGTTGGAGACTCGTCCCTGTGATCATCCAGACGTCCGCAGGCCCGGTCGAGGGCACCGCGACCCCGCGCTCGCTCGTGTTCGCCGGCATCCCGTACGCCGCCCCGCCCGTCGGTCCGGGACGGTTCCGACCGCCCCGGCCCGCCGAGCCGTGGGAGGCGCCGCGCGCCGCGACGGCGTTCGGGCCCGCCGCCGCACAGCCCGTCGACCACCTCCTCGGACTCATGTTCGGTCAGCCGCCGTTCCCGACCGCCGAGGACTGCCTGACGCTGAACGTCTGGACGCCGGACGTGCGTCCGCCGGAGAACTCCGGCGGACGCCCCGTCCTGGTGTGGCTGCACGGGGGCGCGTTCATGACCGGTTCGTCCCGCGACCCCGTCTTCGACGGCACCCGGTTGGCCGAACGGCGGGACCTGGTCGTCGTGACGGTCAACTACCGCCTCGGGGCGCTGGGGTTCCTGCACGTGGCGGACCTCCTCGGCGACGAGTACGCGGGCTCCGGCAACCTGGGGCTGCTGGACCAGGTGGCCGCCCTCAGGTGGGTGCGCGACAACATCGCGGCGTTCGGCGGCGACCCCGGCAACGTCACCCTCGCGGGGCAGTCCGCCGGCGGCATGTGCGTCGCGGCGCTGATGACGATGCCGGACGCCGCCGGGCTGTTCCACAAGGCGATCGTGCAGAGCGGCAACGGCTCGTACGTCATGGCGCCCGAACGGGCCACCGCTGTGGCACGGCGCATCCTGGGCGCGCTGGACCTCGACGAGGCGGATGCGCGGCGGATCCTCGACGTGCCCGCCGAGTCCCTGATGCGCGCCCAGGAAGCCGTGGTCTCCGCCATGAGCGCCGAATTCCCCGGTGGCGGACTGCCGTTCGCCCCGGTCGTCGACGGCGGTGTGCTGACCGTGAGCCCGATCGCCGCGTTCCGGGCCGGGAAGGCGGCGCGGATTCCGCTCGTCGTGGGGTCGACTCTGGAGGAGAGCCGTCTGATGCTGCTGCTCGGCGGGCCGCCGCCGCTCGACGAGGCGGCGGTACGCGGACTGTTCGCGGCGCAGTACGAGGACGCCGACCAGGCGCTGCGGACGTACCGCGCGGTCGAGCCGGACCCCACCCCCGGCGGGCTCGCCGCCGCGCTGGGCGGCGAACGCATGTTCCGCTCGGGCGCGTTCGACATCGCCGCGGCCCACGCCGCACACACGCCGGAGGTATGGCGCTACCTCTTCCGGTGGCGCTCGACCGCGGCGGGCGGCGAACTCGGCGCGTGCCACTCCATGGACCTCGCCTTCACCTTCGACAACCTCGGGCAGCCGGGCGTCGAGGTGTTCACCGGACCGCGGCCGCCGCAGTCCCTCGCCGACGCGATGAGCGGCGCGTGGGCATCCTTCGCGCGGACCTCCGAACCGGGCGGCGCCTGGCCGCCGTTCGCCGGGGACGCCGCAGGGGCCACGGGGGCCAGCGGGGTCACTGGGGCCACCGAGGCCGCAGCGATCATGATCTTCGACACGGAGTCGCACGTGGCAGCCGATCCGCTCGCCGCCGTCCGGCATTTGCCCGCCAAGAACTGAGCACCGCATCCGCCGCCGAGGAAGGACGCCCACATGACCGACTCCCCCGTATTGCCCGACTCCGCCGCCGGACCAGTCGCCGAGACGACGCTCGGCCCCGTACGCGGCACGCGCGAGGACGGCCTCGACGTCTTCCGGGGCATCCCGTACGCCGCTCCCCCGGTCGGCGAGGCCCGCTGGCGCGCCGCCCGGCCGCACGCGGGCTGGTCCGACGTACGCGACGCCACCGCGTACGGGCCCAGCTCGCCGCAGCCCCACCGCGTCGACCCGGTGCTCGGCGGCCACGGCGCACCGCCCTTCGACGAGGACTGCCTGACGCTCAACGTGTGGACGCCGGCCGCCGGCGACGGGCGCCGACCGGTCCTGGTGTGGCTGCACGGCGGCGGCTTCGTGTCCGGCTCGGGGACGCTCCCGATCTACGCGGGCGACCCGTTCGCCCGCAACGGCGACATCGTCGTCGTGAGCGTGTCCTACCGCGTGGGCGCGCTCGGCTTCCTCTACCTCGGTGCGGAGGACGGCACCGACAGCGGCAACTTCTGGATCACCGACCAACTCGCGGCGCTGGCCTGGGTCCGCGACAACATCGCGGCGTTCGGTGGCGACCCCGGCAACGTCACCGTGGCCGGGCAGTCCGGCGGCGCGTTCGCCACCCTGGCGATGGCCTGCCGCCCCGAGGGCCGGGGCCTGTTCCACCGCATGATCCTCCAGAGCCCGCCGCTCGGCCTGACGCTGCCCGACCCCGAGGAAGCGCTGCGCACCACAAGGCTGTTCATGAGCCTCGCGGGGGTCGAGGACGTGGCGGGGCTGCGGGCCATGCCGTGGGAGGAGATCGTCAGGACGACCGTCGCGATGTTCGGCGCGACCGCGCGCCCCGGGCACTGGCTGCTGCCGTTCTGGCCGGTGCTCGACGGCGTCACCCTCGACCGCGACCCGCTCGCCGCGGCGGCGGCCGGGGCCGCGCGCGACGTCGACGGGCTCCTCGGCTGGACGCGCGACGAGGCCACGTTCGCCTTCGCGCTCGACCCGCAGGTCGACGCCGCGACGACCGCCGGGGTCACCGACGGGTTCTTCCGGACCCCGGGGCTGGCCCTCGCCGAAGCCCGCGCCAAGGACGACGTGCCGCTCCGGCTCTACCAGTTCGACTGGACGACTCCGGCCGCCGAGGGCCGGTTCGGCGCAACGCACTGCCTGGACCTGCCGTTCACCTTCCACAACGCCGAACGCTGGTCGCACGCCCCGTTCCTGACGGGTGCCGACCCCGGCGAGGTCGAGGCGCTGAGCGACGCCATGCACCGCGCCTGGATCGCGTTCGTCCGTACCGGCGACCCGGACCACCCCGGGATCCCGCGCTGGGAGCCCTACGGCGCGGACACGCGTACGGTCATGCGCTTCGGCACGGCAGTCACCGCGACCGCGCCGTTCTCCGTCGACGAGCACGCGACGGACGGGGGCGGCGTGCCGCATTAGTGCCGCATTGATGCCGCGTCAGTGCCGCGGCGGTGCTCAGGCGTCGACGGGGAGGCCGGTGACGTTGTGGACGTGGTCGAGGCCGGCCTGGGCCAGGTGCTTGTGCAGCGCCTGGAAGACCCGGCGGGCCTCGACGGCGTTCCAGTCGTCGGGCAGCAGCTCGGTGGGCAGGCCCGGGTCGAGGTACGGGAGCCGGCGCCACTCGGTGAGCATGGGGACGTACGCGCGGAAGGCGGCGTCCGGGCCGACGGACGGTCCGGTGGACAGGGCCTCGGCGAGGGGGCCGTACGTCGCGGTGAACTCGGCGTACTGGTCCTCTATGGCCTTGAAGTCCCACCACTCGCTGACCACAGTGTGCAGGTCGGAGAACGCGGCGTAGTCGCCGGCAAAGAGGTGGACGTAGTCGCTGAGTCCGACGCGCGTGAGGGTGGACCGCGCGTCGTCGAGGAGCCGCCCCGGGGCGACCCAGACCCCCGGCGAGGCCTTGCCGAAGCCGAGCCACGTGAGGCGCGAGCGCAGTTGGTGGCGGTGCGCCCGCTCGCTCTCGGGGACGGAGAACACCGCCACGACCCAGCCGTCCGCGAGGGCGGCGGGCTCCAGGTTGCCGAAGATGCGGCGGTCGCCCTCGTCGAAGACGGGGCCCATGGCGTCGCCGAGACGGTAGCCGGTGCCGGTGCGGCGTTCCTGGACGAGCGTGCCGCGCTTCTTGAGGCGCGAGATCGCGGACCGGACGGCCGGCGCGTCCACGTCGAGTTCGGCCATCAGCGTGATCAGGTCCGCGATGGAGATCCAGCCGCCGCAGCGTCGGACGAACGCACCGTAGATGGTGTTGATGAGGGAACCGGGTCGCGTCGCGCTCTCGCCCATGACCGCCTTCCTGGGTTGTGCCGCGGCGATCCTACCCAGGGCCTGTCCTGGGGGTGCTTCCGGGCTGTGGTCGAGTGCCGCCGGGCTACCCCGGCACCGGGGCGTCGGCGTACGCCCCCGACAGCAGGTGCCCCGCGCCCGGTGCCACGGCCGGCAGGCCCAGCGCCCGGAGCATCTGGTGTGCCGTACAGATCGCCGCCGAGACCACCGGCTTGCCGAGCCGCTGCTCCGCGTCCTCGACGGCCCCCAGCGACGGCATCTGCACGCAGGCCGACAGGACGACGGCGTCCGCGTCTGCGTGGTCGAGGGCCGCGGCGATGCCCGGGAGGCGCGCCGGGTCGTGTGCGGCCACATCGAGGTTGTCGGGGATCTCCAGGGCCACGTGGTCGAGGACCTCGATGCCCTCGTGCCCCAGGTAGTCCACGACCGTCCGGGTGAGCGGCGCCATGTACGGCGCGATGAGCGCCACCTTGCGGGCGCCGAGCGTGTGCAGCCCCTGGACCAGCGCCCCGGCACTGGTGACGACGGGTGCGGGAGCGCCGTTGGCGGCGGTACGCCCGCCCAACCGGATCTCGGACTCGCGGTGGTAGCCGAGGCCCATGCTCATGATGGCGACCAGGCACGCGTACCCGAGCACGTCCACGCGGGCGTCCGAGAGTTCGTCGGCGCAGCGGTCGGAGTCGGCGTCCATCGCCTTGAGTTGCTCGGGGGTGACGTGGGTCATCCGCATGCGGCTGGAGTGGAAGGTGAACCGCTCGGGCGCCACGCGCTCGCGGGCACGCAGGATGGCCGGGATCTCGGTCTCCATGGTGACGTTCGAGCTGGGCACGATCTGGCCTATGCGGTAAGTGCGTTGGGGCTGCGAGGACACGCGGGTGCTCCCGTCCTGGGGGTTCTGGAGGCGTCGTCGGTCGGCGGGCTGGTCGGTCGGCGGGCGTGCGTCGGTCAGCGGGCGTCGACGACGGGGTTGGTGAGGGTGCCGATGCCCTGCACGGTTGCTTCGACGACGTCGCCGGGGACGAGGAACTGCGGCGGCACCATCGCCGCGCCGACACCGGACGGGGATCCGGTGGAGATGACGTCGCCGGGTTCGAGGGTCATGCCGGACGAGATGTCGGCGATCAGCCGCGGGATGGCGAACAGCATGTGCCGGGTGTTGGACTTCTGCCGGATCTCGCCGTTGACGGTCAGCGACAGGTCGAGGTTGAGCGGTTCGGGCACCTCGTCGGCGGTGACGACCGCGGGGCCGAACGGGCAGTAGGAGTCCTGTCCCTTGGAGAAGAACCACTGTCCCGAACGGCGTTGGTCGCGTGCGCTGATGTCGTTCATGATGCTGTAGCCGAAGATGTGGTCCCAGGCGTCCGCCTCGCTCACCCGGAAGGCCGGGCGGCCGATGACGACGGCGAGTTCGCACTCCCAGTCGAGCTGCCGCGTCAGGTCGCCGTTGTGCAGGATCGGCTGGCCGCTGCCGGTCACGGCGGTGGCCGGCTTGCCGAACAGGACCGGGCGGTCCGGGAGTTCCTTGGCGGTGTCGAGGCTGCGGCTCGACTCGGCGACGTGCTCCACGTAGTTGAGCCCGATGCCGATCACCTTGCCGGGGCGCAGCGGGGCCCGCAGGGTGACGGCGTCCGTCTGCCGGGTGGCGGAGGCCGGTACGTCGGCCAGCAGCGCGCGCAACGTCTCCAGTGCCCGCGGCCCGGCCTGGATCAGGGCGAGGAGGCCGGTCGGCAGGTCGGCGGCGCCGTGGTGTGCGGCGAGGTCCGCGACGTCGACGACGCGGCCGCCTGTCTCGACGCCGAGCCGGAGGCGTTCGCCCTCGGACGGGCTGTCGGGTGCGGTCGTGACGTAGGTGATCAGTCGCATTGTTCCTCTTCGCGGTAGAAGCCGAGCGAGCGCATGACGGGGAAGTCGTTGAACGAGAACAGGCAGGCGTCGTCGGACCGGTCGAGGTTCTCGTGCCGGTGCCACGCCCACGAGGGCACGCAGAAGATGTCGCCCTTGGTCCATTCGAGTCGTTGCCCCGCGACGACGGAGACGCCGTGCCCCTTGGCGGCGGTGTAGACGACCGAGCCGGTGTGCCGGTGCGTCCTGGTGACCTGGCCGGGGCGCAGGAGCTGCATGTGGGCGCTCATGGTCGGCATGACCGAGCCGCCGGTGACGGGGTTGGTGTACTCCATGATGACGCCGTCGTAGGGCGATCCCTCGGTGGTCTCGGCGAGGTCGCGCAGGGCCTGGTACGTCGGCTCCCACGGCCACGCGAGCAGCGGCGAGTACGGGCGGGTCCACTTCTCCGCGCCGTACGGCAGCAGGTTGCCGCCGTAGGTGAGCACCGACTCGTTCGCGACCGGCCGCGCCTGCTGGTAGAGGTCGGGGTGCACTTCGTAGAACCCGGCGTCGAGCGCGTTGACGAGCGGGATGTCCAGGCCGTCCTGCCAGATGACGGGCTCGTCGGTCCCCTCGTTGCCGTGCTCGTGCCAGGTGCCGTTCGGGGTGATCGCGAAGTCGCCCGGTCCGACGCGGAGTTTCTCGCCGTCGACGATCGTCCAGGCGCCGATGCCCTCGTGGACGAAGCGCAGCGCGGACGCCTGGTGGCGGTGCGCGGTCATGGACTCGCCGGGGCCCATGATCTGGAGGCCGGTGTAGAGCAGTCCGGCGGCGGCGCTGAGTTCGCGGCGTCCGGGGTTGACCAGCATGACGACGCGGCGGCCCGCGTCGTCGGCCTTGACGAGGTCGAGGGCCTTGGCGACGAGCGGACGGAGTTCGGCGTACCGCCACAGCACCGGCACGGAGGCGGGCTGCGGGTACCAGGGTTCGATCTTGTTGGCGACGGTCCACAGCGCGCCGGCCTCCAGGGTGGCCAGTTCGCCGTAGTACGCCTCCAGTTCGGGGGTGTCCGACACGCGTGCGCGGCCGAGCATGTTGTCGTCCTGGTTGGTCATGACTCCTCCTCCGACTGACGCCGGGTCTCGCGCGGAATCTCACGCCGGGTCTCGTACGGGGTCTTGTGCGGCAACTCGTTTGGGTGCTGCCGCGGTTCGGTGGTCCTGGCGCTGTCCGATGCGAACGTCACCGGCCCGCGCGGGCGGTCGTCGACGTGCAGGCTGAAGATGTCGAACCGGTTGTAGTGGCCGAGGATGTCGTGCATCTGCTTGGGCTGGATGCACCGGTTGAGGTCGATCTCGGCGTAGACGATGCCGTCGTCGTCGACGAGCGGTTCGGTGACGGGCCGGCCGTCGGGCCCGAAGATGCCGGACAACGCGCTGTGCTTGCGGCGCAGTTGCTCGCGTACCTCGGTGTCGTCGCCGGCGATCGCCTCGACGATCTGGTCGGAGATCGTCGAGCACGAGACGACCGAGAAGACCTTGCCCTCGAAGCAGTGCGCGGCGGTGCGGACCGCGATGGCCTCGGCCATGTCGTACTCGGCGGGCGCGACGGGAAGCGCGATGTAGCTCGCCACGTGCACGAGTTCGCCCTGGGCGAGGAGCGTGAAGCGGGCCAGGGTGTTGGTGTTCTCGCCGCACGCGAGCACGCCCAGCGGGCCGACGGGCGTGGCGTGCACCTTCAGCGAGCTGCCGTCGCCGCCGGTCCAGGTCAGCTTCTCGGCCCAGGTGGGCACGATCTTGCGGTGCACCCCGAGGAGTTCGCCGTCGGCGCCGATGGTGACCATCGTGTTGTAGAGCTCGCCGACGCTGTGCGCGCCGCGTTCGTTGACGCCGATGACGACGACCGCCCCGGCCTCGCGGGCCGCCGCCCGGAGGCGGTCGATGTGCGGCCCGGGGATGTCGACGGACGCCCGGTACAGCCGCTCGAACCACGGCGAGCCCTGCACCGGGTTCATCGTCCAGTTCCAGTACGGGTACCCGGGGACGAACGCCTCCGGGAAGACGATCAGCGACGCGCCGTTCCCGGCCGCCTCGCGGATGAGCGACACGGCCTTGTCGACGGTCGCGGCCGGGTCCAGGAAGACCGGCGAGGTCTGCACGGCCGCGGCGGTGAAGCGCGGCAGATCGTCCTTCTGATGGTCCAGCAGGTTCTGCATGAGGTCTCCTCGGTCCCGCCCGCGGCGGGGTGCGTCAGGGGCCGGTCGCGGCGGACAGCACCGGCCGGGCGGGCGTCCAGCGGGGTCGGACGGCAGCGTCGGTGTCGCGCAGCAGGCGGAGCCGGGGCGGCACCCGGTCGCTGCGGGCGCCGGGCGGCTTGCGGCTGCCGGCGCGCCACGCTTCGGGCCACCGGGCGCCGGGACCGTCGTAGCCCTGGTCGGCGGCGGCGTGCAGGGTCCAGAGCGGGTCGTACAGGTGTGCGCGGCCCACCGCGCACAGGTCGGCGCGTCCTGCCAACAGGATCGAGTTGACGTCGTCGTACGTCGACACCGCGCCCACCGCGATGACCGGTATGCCGGTGGCGTTGCGCACGAAGTCGGCGAACGGCGTCTGGTAGCTGCGGCCGTACGCGGGGCGCTCGTACGCGACGACCTCGCCCGTCGAGACGTCGATGGCGTCCGCTCCCGCGGCGGCCAGCGCGCGGGCGATCTCGACCGCGTCCTCGCGCGTCGTGCCGCCGTCCGCCCAGTCGGTCGCGGAGATCCGGACGACCAGCGCCTTGTCGGCCGGCCACACCTCGCGCACGGCCGCCAGGACCTCCAGGGGGTACCGGAGGCGGTTCACGAGCGGGCCGCCGTAGGCGTCGGACCGCAGGTTGGTCAGCGGCGACAGGAAGCCGGAGATGAAGTGGCCGTGGCCGTATTGGAGTTCGAGGACGTCGAAGCCGGCATGGTCGGCGCGGCGGGCGGCCGCCGCGAACGCGTCCCGGATCCGGTCGAGTTCGGTGCGGTCCGCGGCACGCGGCGTGGTGCTCTCCGCGTCCCAGGGAATCGCGGAGGCCGCCACCGTGGGCCAGCCGAGGTCCCGCAACGCGGCACTGGAGCCGTCGGGTTCCGGGACGGTGCGGGCGGCCTTGGCGCCCGCGTGGGTGAGTTGGATGCCCAGCGGCGCGTCCGACTGCGCGGTCACCGTGTCGACGAGGTGCCGCCAGGCGTGGGCCTGGTCGTCGTTCCACAGGCCCGGGTCGCGGGTGGTGGTGCGGCCGTCGGGCGACACGGCGGTCATGCCGGCGACGACCAGTCCCGCGCCGCCCAGCGACAACGCGCCCAGGTGCGCGGTCTCGAACGCGCCGGGCAGGCCGTGTGCGGCGTTGTAGGTGGCCAGGGGCGGGACGACGACGCGGTTCGGCAGGGACACTCCGCCGAGCCGGTACGGCCGGAACATCGGCGGCGTGGTCACGGCAGGCGTGGTTGTCGCGGCGGTGGTCGTCGTGGCCGCGGTCGTCGCGGTGGAGGCCGTCACCGAGGCGGTCGGCCCGGCCGCCATGCGGGCGTTCACCGAGGCCACGAATCCGGCGTCGCGCACCCTCAGGTTCTCGTAGGTGACCCGGCGGCTGCGGGTGAGCAGGTTGAACGCGAACTGCTCGGCCGGCTGCCCGACGTACCGCCCGATGTCCTCGAACCACTCCAGGCTCGCCTGCGCGGCCCGTTGCGTCGACTCGACGACCGCTCGCCGCTCCTCCTCGTAGCGGGCCAGGGCGTCCGGGATCGCGTCGTGTTCGTTCAGGCACGCGGCGAGGGCGAGGGAGTCCTCCATCGCGAGCTTGGTGCCGGAGCCGATCGAGAAGTGCGCGGTGTGCGCGGCGTCCCCGAGCAGCACGACGTTGCCGTGCCGCCAGGTCGCGTTGCGGACCGTCGTGAAGCGGATCCACCGCGAGTTGTTGGGGATCAGACGGTGGCCGTCCAGGTGGTCGGCGAGGAGTTCGGCGCAGCGGGCGATGCTCGCCCCGTCGCTCGTACCCGGCGCGGCGTCGCGTCCGGCGAGTTCGGCCATGTCGGCGAACCCGGCGCGGTGCCAGGCGTCTTCGCCGATTTCGACGATGAACGTGCTGCGGGTCGCGTCGTACGGGTAGGCGTGCACCTGGAGTGCCCCGTAGTCCCCTTCCGCGACGATGAACGTGAACGCCTCGAAGACCTTGTCGGTGCCGAGCCACATGTAGCGGCAGTTGCGTTCGTCCAGTTCGGGCC
This sequence comes from Streptomycetaceae bacterium NBC_01309, assembly GCA_045039925.1. GTDB lineage: Bacteria > Actinomycetota > Actinomycetes > Streptomycetales > Streptomycetaceae > Yinghuangia. The sequence goes on along the minus strand of CP108400.1, from coordinate 9,890,144 downwards.
GGAAGACGTCGGCGTAGTGCTCCCGGACCGCCGAGCGCACGCCGTCGGAGGCGACCACGAGGTCGTGGGACGCGGCGAGTTCGTCGACCGGTGGCGCCGGTGTGCGGTACCGCACGTCCACGCCGAGTGCGGCGCAGCGCTCCTGGAGGATCTGGAGCAGCCGCTTGCGCCCGAGTGCGGCGAACCCGTGCCCGCCGGAGGTGAGCACGCGGTCGCGGTAGCGCACGTCGATGTCGCTCCAGCGGGCGAACTCGGCCGACATGGCGGCGTATACGGCCGGGTCGGCGTCGGCGATGCCGTCAAGCGTCTCGTCGGAGAAGACGACGCCGAACCCGAAGGTGTCGTCGGCGGCGTTGCGTTCCCACACGGTGATGTCCCAGGCCGGGGACAGCTGCTTGGCGAGGGCGGCGAAGTACAGGCCGCCCGGGCCGCCGCCGACGACGGCCACGCGCACGCGGCTGGTTTTCAGCATGGGGGCTCCTGGAGGTACCGAGCGTTCACTTTGCGTCCTGGCGTCGATCGTCGTCCGGGTGGGGCCCCGGACCCGGTACGGCTATGCGCCGCTGTAGGTCTCGGGCTTCTGCGGCCCGGCGTGCGCCAGGGCGTGGCGCACGTCGTCCGGCCACGGCTGGGATGCCGGCGCGTCCGCGGCGGCCGTTCCGCGCGGGGCCACGGCCGAGTGCACGATGACCATGGCCCCGGTCGCCGCGACGCCCTCGCTGCCGCGTACCTCGAAGGCGTAGTGCAGGGACGTGGTGCCGACCGTGGCGACCCGCAGTTCGACGGTGACGGTCTCGCCGAACCACAGGCGCTGGTGGAAGTCCGCCTCGAAGTGCACGCGCGGCGTGCTGCCGAACAGGTGCTCCAGACCGAGCCGCCGCAGCAGCACGGCCTCGGCCGCCTCCGCCCAGCGCAGGACGGCGGAGAAGTGGTGGTGCCCGGCGGCGTCGGTGTCCGACCACTCGACGCGGCGTTCGATCGCGACGGCTGCGGGGGTCCCGGCTTCCATGGGTCGGCCTTTCAGGTGGGCGGGCGGCGTGCGGGGTGCGGCGGCCGCGACGGGCGGTCAGCGTCCTTCGGCGGCCCACTGGCGCAGCACGGCGCGCTGGAGCTTTCCGTTGGAGGTGCGCGGCAGGGCGTCGACGAATTCGACGGCGCGCGGGTACTTGTACGGCGCGACGGTGCGCTTGACGTACGCCTGGAGGTCCTTGGCGGTGGCCTCGTCGGGGGCGGCGCCGGCACGCAGGACGACGTACGCCTTGACGATCATGCCGCGCGCCTCGTCGGGCGCGCCGACCACGCCGCACTCGGCGACGTCGGGGTGCCCGGACAGGGCGACCTCGACCTCGGGACCCGCGATGTTGTAGCCGGACGAGATGATCATGTCGTCGCTGCGGGCCTGGTACCAGTAGTAGCCGTCGGCGTCGCGGATGTAGGTGTCGCCGGTGAGGTTCCAGCCGTCGCGGACGTACGCCGCCTGCCGCTCGTCGTCGAGGTAGCGGCAGCCGGTGGGTCCCTTGACCGCGAGTATGCCCGGTTCGCCGTCGGCCACCGGGGCACCGTCGGCGCCGAGCACCGCGGCGCGGAAGCCGGGGACTTCGCGGCCGGTCGCGCCCGGGCGGATGTCGTCGTCGGCGGCCGAGATGAACACGTGCAGCATCTCGGTGGCGCCGATCCCGTCGATGATGCGCACGCCGGACGCCTGGTGGAAGTCCTCCCACACCGTCGCGGGCAGGGCCTCGCCGGCGGAGATGCAGCGGCGTACCGCGGCCATGCGCCCGGCGAGTCCCGCGGCGAGGATCGCGCGGTACGCGGTCGGCGCGGTGAACAGCACGGTGACGCCGAACTCCTCGACGAGCTTCACCAGTTGCTCGGGGGTCGCCTGCTCGACGAGCAGCGTCGCGGCACCCGCGTGCAGCGGGAAGACGACGAGACCGCCGAGACCGAAGGTGAAGCCGATCGGCGGCGTGCCGGTGAACAGGTCGTCGGGGTTCGGCTTCACGACGTGGCGCGAGAACGTGTCGGCGTTGGCGAGGACGTCGCGGTGGAAATGCATGGTGGCCTTGGGGCGGCCGGTCGTGCCGGAGGTGAAGCCGATGAGCGCCACGTCGTCGGCGGCCGTCTCGACCGGGCCGAAGACGCCCTCCTTCGCGACGCACCGGGTCACGAGGTCGTTCTCGAGGTCGTCCGGGCCGCCGTACGTGAGGACCGTCGCGCCGGTGTCGGCCGCGGCCAGTTCCCCGGCGAACCGGTGGTCGGAGATGGCGACGACGGGCCGGCTGATGGCGCACAGCGTCGTGAGCTCGTGGGCGCGCAGCAGCGGCATCGTCGTGACGACCACGCCGCCGGCCCGCAGCACGCCGAACCAACAGGCGACCAGCCACGGGTTGTTGGGTCCGCGCAGCAGGACGCGGTTGCCGGGCACGATGCCGAGGTCTTCGGTGAGGACCTGGGCCACCTGGCGTGCGCGGTGCAGGAGGTCGCCGTACGTCCACGTCTCGTGCGGCGTGACCAGGCAGCGGCGGTCCGGCCCGAGCTCCGCGATGCGGTCGTCGAGCAGTGCCGTCGCGCAGTTGAGCCGGTCGGGGTAGTGCAACTCGGGCAGCTCGAAGAGCAGTTCGGGCCACTGGTCAGTGGGCGGTAGTCGATCGCGGCAAAAAGTGTCCGCGTGTGCGGATGGGGACAGCTCCATGCGTGCCACCTCGTCCTGGTGTCAGCGGGTCCACGATCAAATTATCCCTCAATCATGACGACAGTCAATAGTACGCGATATTCTTCCGTTGTCGGCCTGCAAAAATCACCCGGTCGGCCCCGTACGACCGCACAGCGCTGGAGCGATGGATATGGACGTGATCGTCGGCACCGCGTACGGCAAGCTCCGCGGCACCGCCTCGGAGGGCGTCACCCGTTTCCTCGGAGTGCCCTACGCGGCACCCCCGTTCGGCGCCAACCGCTTCCGGCCGCCGCAGCCCCCGGCGACCTGGGAGGGGGTCCGCGACGCGGACGCGTACGGCCCCACCGCGCCCAAGGCGCCCTATCCCGCGCCCCTGCACGACCTGCTCCAGGAGATCGCCGTCGACGGCGAGGACTGCCTCAACCTCAACATCTGGGCGCCCTCGGGGGCCGCGGCGGCGCCGGTCATGGTGTGGATCCACGGCGGCGCGTTCCGCAACGGCTCCGGTTCCGCGCCCGTGTACGACGGATCCGCGTTCGCCCGCGACGGCGTCGTGTGCGTGACCGTCAACTACCGCCTCGGCGTCGAGGGCTTCGCCGAACTGCCCGGCGCGCCGCGCAACCGCGGCCTGCTCGACCAGATCGCGGCACTCACGTGGGTGCGCGACAACATCGCGGCGTTCGGCGGCGACCCGTCCCGGGTCACGGTCTTCGGCGAGTCGGCGGGCGCGATGAGCGTCACCACGCTGCTCGCCATGGACCTGGGGCTGTTCCACCGGGCGATCGCGCAGAGCGGGGCGGGGCAGATCCTCCAGGAGCCCGAGGACGCCCTGAAGGTCACCGCCGCGGTCGCCGACCGCCTCGGGGTCGCCCCCACCGCCGCGGGGCTCGCGGCCGTCGACCCCGCCGACGTCGTCGCCGCCCAGGCCGACGTGGCCGCCGAGGTGGCCGCCGTTCCGGACCCGCGGCGCTGGGGCGCCTCCACGGTCCGCTCCGCCATGGCCTTCATGCCGGTACGCGACGACGCCCTGGTCCCCCGCCCGCCCATCGAGGCGATCCGCGCGGGAGCGGGCCGCGGCGTCGACGTCCTGATCGGCTCGAACACCGACGAGTTCCGCCTCTACCTCGCCCCCGCGGGCCTGACCAAACTGGTCTCCGCGGAGATCGCGGCGCGCCTCCTGGCCGGCATGGGCATCGACCCGGAGTTGGCGACGGCGTACGCGGCGAACCGGCCCGGCGCACACCCGGGGGACGTGGCCGCCGCCGTCGCCACCGACGGGTTCTTCCGGATCCCGGCGTACCGCGTCGCGGAGGCCCGCGCCGGGGCTGCCGGAACCGCCACCTGGGTCTACGAGTTCGCGTGGCGGTCCGGTGCGATCGGCCTGCCCGACGAACTCGGCGCGTGCCACGCCCTGGAGATCGGATTCGTGTTCGACAGCCTGGCCCGCCTCGACGGCGCCGGCCTCGCCGGACCGAACCCGCCGCAGTCCGTCGCCGACGCGATGCACGCGGCCTGGGTCGCCTTCGCCACGGACGGCGATCCCGGGTGGCCCGCGTACGACACCGGTACGCGTCCGGTGCAGGTCTTCGACACCGACGCGCGGCTGGAGCACGACCCCCGACCCGACGAACGCGCCCTGTGGCACGACCTCTGAGGCGCCTTGCGGAAGATCGACTTCACCGTTCGTCGGCGGGCCCGCGCCTGCCTGTGCCACGATGCGTGGAGCACATCCGACGGTGACAGCGGCGGACGCCGGCCGAGGCGCATTGCCCGGCGCGTCCGTGCACCCGGACGGAGGGGGGAAGACACATGGGGATAAAGGGCTATGACGTCTCCGACTATCAGCAGGCGATACCGGACGACGCGCAATTCGTGTTCATCAAGGTCACCGAGGGCCGCGGCCACATCCAGGACAACTGGCGCGCGAAGGTCAAGGAGGCCCGGGCCCAGGGCTGCGTGATCGGCTACTACCACTTCGGCCGCAGCGACGTCCTGCCGGCAAGCGAGTTCGACAACTTCCGGCGCGAGGTCGTGAAGGAATTGCGGGCCGACGAAATGCTGGTGTACGACTTCGAGCCGTACAACCAGAACGTCTCCGCCGCGACGGCGACCACCCGCAAGAACGAGTTCCTCCGGCTCATGAAGGACGCGTTCCCGACCCACCGGTGCGGGATGTACACCAACGTCGACTGGTGGACACGCACCGACGACGAGCACGGCGACTTCCTCTGGATCGCCGACTACGTCGAGCCCGGCAAGCCCGGGATCCGCGCGCAGTGGATGTTCCACCAGTACAAGGAACGGCCGATCGACACCAACTGGTACCCGGGCACCGCCGCCGAACTCCGCGCGTACGCCGGAGGCGGCCGGGCGACGACCGCCGCGGGCGGCGGCGGCACGGTCCTGCTGCCGGTCAACGGCTACCTCGCGGCCCCCGCCTGGCAGCCGGGCGACGGCGAGCGCGTCACGTACGGCAGGCTCATGAACATCCGCACCCGCCGCATGCTGCAAGCCGCGGAGGCGACCCTAGGCCGCAAGTTCCGGGTCACCCAGGGCAGTTACAGCACCGGCGTGAGCGCGAGCGCGGGCACCCACGACGGCGGCGGCGTCCTCGACCTGGTGCCGCTGGGCTACGACGAGATCAGGGCCCTGCGCCGGGCGGGCTTCGCCGCGTGGAACCGCCTCAAGGCGGACGGCTTCGCCGACGAGCACGTCCACGCGGTCGCCGTCGGCGACCCGACCATGTCGCCGTCCGCGAAGGACCAGGTCGACGCGTTCTTCCGCGGCCGCAACGCGCTCCGCGGCCAAGGGCCCGACAACTTCAGGCTCCGGGAAGCCGACCGCGTCCTGACCGGCATCCACCCCACCGATCCACCGCCCGCCGTACCCACGCCCAAGGAAGACGCCGAAATGTTCGCTCCGTACGAGTTCGCCTCCGGCGCCACCACCATCCCCCTCGAGCCGTCCAACGGCGGGGCGATGAAGTGGGGGAACCTCTACTTCGCCTTCAAGGTCGCCGAGGGCGACAACAACCACAAGCCGGTCGCCAGCATCCGCATCGAACTCCAACACGACGACGGCCGCTGGTCGCTCTGGAAGCCGAACTTCGAACAGACCGTGGACAGCCCCCGCTGGGTGACGGTACTCCCGGACGGATACGCGGCGTTGCGGTTTTACACGAACGTCCGCTGCCATGGGTATGTGACTGGGAAGTCGAACGTCTGAGCATTACCACGGACAACTTCCCACTGGCGGCGCCCTTTTCGTACCAGCGCGCTCCCAGAGCCACTCACCATGCCGCCACCCCACCCGGCCACCACCCGCACCTGGCCCGTCCCCTCACCTTGCCGCGCCCGGAACCTCCATCCAGCTGCCCGCCACATCGGGCCGGTACCCCGCACAGGTCGCGCCGGAGGCGCCGGGAGGTCTCAGTATCTGCTGGAGATCGACGAGCGCAGCGAGGAGAGCGGCCGGAGGCCGCTAATTAGACTTTCTTGCGCCGGAGGGAGCGTAGCGAGTGGAGGTGCAAGAAAGTCCAAGGCCGGAGTGCGAAATTGCGTGGTGGAGGGAGGAACGACCGGAGCCACGCAATTTTGTGCTTCGGCCGCACTAATAAATAGCGCCACACCTGGAACAAGAGCGGAATCCGCCGTACCAAGAGCGGAACGCGCCCGTACCGCCCACGCCCTTGTGCCGCCCACGCCCGTTCCGCTGCCCGCGCCCCGCTCACCTACCGTCCCCACCTCACCAAAGGCACGCCGGGGCTGGTCCGCTCTTGTTTCAGGTGTGGCGCTATTTATTAGTGCGGCCGGAGCACAAAATTGCGTGGCTCCGGTCGTTCCTCCCTGCGCCACGCAATTTCGCACTCCGGCCTTGGACTTTCTTGCACCTCCGGTCGCTGGCGCTCCCTCCGGCGCAAGAAAGTCTAATTAGCGGCCTCCGGCCGCTCTCCTCGCTGCGCTCGTCGATCTCCAGCAGGTTCTGAGACCTTCCGGCGCCTCCGGCGCGACCTGTGCGGGGTACCGGCCCGATGTGGCGGGCAGCTGGATGCAGGTTCAGGGTGCGGTGGTGGGACGGCACCACCCCGGGCACCACAGACCCGCGAGGTGGCCCTGCACGGGAGGGGACCCCACGTGGCTGCGCAGCGCGGCGCAAGACGGCGGCACCACCCCGGGCACCGGCGACCTGCAGGATGCCCCGGCCCGGCGGGGGGGGCACCCACGTACCGCGCACACCGCACGGCAAGTCGACGACACCACCTCAGGAACCCACCGCCCCCGGGGTAGTCCACAGCCTGGGGGGACCCCACAGCCCGGCGAGACACCACAGCCCGGCGGGACCCCGCATGAACCCTCCGCACAGCTGCTTCGCCCGGCGAAGGCCGCCCGTCACCAGGCGAAAGCCTCCGGGGACGGGCCCGGGCCCGGGAAGATCGCGTCCAGGTCGGTCAACAGGTCCTCGGGGAGCTTGAGTTCGACCGCGCGTAGGGCGGAGCCCAGTTGCTCTTGTGTGCGTGGGCCGAGGATTGGTGCCGTGACGCCGGGGCGGGTGAGTAGCCAGGCGAGGGCTACTTCGGCCGGGTCGAGGCCGTGGTTCGCGACGAGGTCCTCGTAGGCCTGGATCCGCGCGCGTGTCGTGGGGTCCGCGAGGCCCTCGGCCGAGCGGCCGCTGACCGAGCGGGATCCGCCGCCCTCGCGCTCCTTGCGGAGCGCGCCGCTCAGCAGGCCGCCGCGCAGTGGTGACCAGGGGATCACGCCGAGGCCGTACTCCACCGCTGCCGGGATGACCTCCATTTCGGCGCGGCGTTCCGCAAGGTTGTAGAGGCACTGCTCGCTGACCAGGCCGAGGCGGCCGGTGCGCGCGGCGGTCTCGTTCGCTTGCGCGATCTTGTAGCCGGGGAAGTTCGACGACCCGGCGTACAGCACCTTGCCCTGCGTGACGAGTACGTCGATCGCCTGCCAGATCTCCTCGAACGGCGTGGCGCGGTCGATGTGGTGGAACTGGTAGATGTCGATGCGGTCGGTGCCGAGTCGGCGCAGGCTCTCCTCGACGGAGCGGCGGATGTTGAGGGCGGAGAGCCGGTCGTGGTTGGGCCAGGACGGGCCGCCGGCGGCCATGTTGCCGTACACCTTTGTTGCGAGGACGACGTTGTCCCGGCGTCCGCCGCCCCGGGCGAACCACGAGCCGACGATCGACTCGGTGAGGCCCTTGTTCTCGGTGCCGCCGTAGACGTTGGCGGTGTCGATGAGGTTCACGCCCGCGTCGAGGGCGGCGTCCATGAGGGCGTGGCTGTCCGCCTCGTCGGTGAGCGCGCCGAAGTTCATGGTGCCCAGGACGAGGCGCCCGACCCGGAGGCCGGTGCGTCCAAGTTGCGTGTAGTCCATGCCTCCAGCCAACGCCGCCCCCGGCGGGCAGGCAAACGGGGCGGAGGCAAACGGGGCGGGCAGGCCGATGTTGGTTGTGGGGACCTGCCCGCCCTCGTTTCGTGGGCTTGGCGCGCGACTACTTCTTCCAGCGGCCGTCCTGCAGCAGTTTCCAGGCCGTGTTGCAGCTGTCCGTACGGCATTGCTTCAGGTAGCCGAGGGTGTCGCCGTAGTGCTGTCCGGGGAACCGCTGGCGGATGCCGGCCTTGCGGCAGCGGGAGATGAAGTTGTTGGCGATCTCGCCGAGGTTGTCGCGGGCGTCGCAGGCGCCGCGGGCAAGGTCCGGGGCGTGGTTCGGGGCAGCGGCGGCGGTCGCCGGGAGGCCCGGGGCCGCGGCGCCCGCCACGGCGGGGGCGCCGGCGAGCGTGCCGAGTGTGAGGGCCGCGGCGACGAGGCCGCGGAGGAGGTGGGCGCGCATCTCAGCAGCTCACGAACTTGCCGTAGGCGATCCACACTTCGCCCTTGCCGTTGAGGCTGACGTTGCCGGTCTTGTGGAGGCCGGTGTACTTGCCCTGGTAGTGCCGGAGTTCGCCGAACTGCGATTCGAGGGTCATCGACGGCGAGTCGAGCGCCCAGTCGCCGGAGTACTCGGCCCAGACCCCGTCGATGCCGTCGGTTCCGCTCGACCAACAGGCGCGGCCGCCGTGGTACAGGACCAGGTTGCCGTCGTACTGCATCTCCAGGCGGTAGCTGCCGTTCGTGAGGCAACGGCCGGGCAGCAGCTTGTCGGTGAACGACGAGCCGACGCCTCGGCAGTCGCTGCGGGCGGCGGAGTCGGCGGCCGGTGCGGCCGACTCTCCGGACGCGCTGCCGGATGCGGCGGCGCCGGTCGTGCCGGTGACGGCGGCGAGGACCCCGGCCATCAGGAGGACGCGGGCACGCGAGAACTTCCTCATGCGGGAACAGCCCTTCGGTAACTGTACGGATGCGAACGAGCACCGACCGTAGCAGTGGCTTTCCGGGAAAGTCACTGGTTGGTTGCCCGGTTCGCCGGTACGTGTGAAGGCTGTTCAGCCGTCCGCGGACAGCACCGCCGCACTCGCGGGCGTCAAGGTCCGGCCGGTGTGCCGGCGGCGACTGCCATCCGGGCGACGAGCGCGCGGACCTCGTCGCGGATGTCCTCCTCGGTACGGTCCCCCAGCCCGGCGGCGGGGATCAGGAACGGCGCGAAGAGCCCCCAGCCGAGGACCGCGAGGACCGCGGTGGCGGACACCACGCGCGGGTCGAAGCCGCCGCCCGCGACGCCACTCGTGCCTTCGCCGCTCACACTCGGGTCCGCCGTGCCGGCGGCCTGCCGGGCCCACTCCTCCTCGACGAGTTCGCGCACCCGGGTGACCGCCGGCGTCTCGGAGGTGAAGACCTGCGAGGTGTCGCTGTCCAGGAGCGCCCACGCCAGCATGCGCGCGTACGCACGCGGGTTGCGGCCGAGTTGTCCCAGGGCGGTGTCGAGGTCGTCCGCCCCCGCCACCACCTCGGCGCCGCGTGCGGAGGAGCGCCGGAAGACCTCGGCGAGGATCGCCTCCTTGGTGCCGTAGTAGTGGTGGATCAAGCCGTAGTTGACGCCCGCCTTGCGGGCGATCTCGCGCAGCGAGACCGAGGCCGGGCTGCGCTCGTGGAACAGCTCGGTCGCGGCGTCGAGGATCTTCGCGGCGGCGTCCTGTGCGTCGTTCGCGCGGGGCCGGGAAGCGGCCGCCGCACCGGCGGAGCCCGGTGCGGGCTCACCGGCCGGCGAGGGCGTGCGGTTGTCCATACGGAGCAGTCTGGCGGATCCGCGGCCCTCCCCCGCACCTGACCCGTTGCCTCCCACTCGGACGGCGCCGCCTTGCACCGGTTCTCAGGCGATACCCAGCATGTCGAGGGCGTTGCCGCGGGCAATGCGGTGCAGCTCTTCGGGGGTGACCATGCCCGCGATGCGCTCCAGGATCTCGCGGGTACGCGGCCACGTGCTGTCCTGATGCGGGTAGTCCGTCTCGAACGTGATGCGCTCGATGCCCACCGCCTCGCGCGACAGGACGCCGAAGTCGTCCTCGAAGAAGCACCCGAACACGCGGCCCGCGGCGTAGGTGCTGGGCGGCTCGGTGATCGCGGGGTCCAGGCCGGCCCAGGCGCTGCTGTGCCGGAAGATGTTGTCGACGCGTTCCATCACGAACGGCATCCAGCCGATCTGGCCCTCCGAGTACGCGATGCGCAGCCGCGGGAAGCGCGCCAGCACCCCGGACATCAGCCAGTCCACCAGGGAGTACTGGGCGTTCGCGAACGTCAGTGCCATGCGCACGCCTTCGGGCGCGTCGGGCGAGGTGACCGGCATGCGCGAGCTCGATCCGATGTGCATGCACACCACGGTCGCGGTCTCGTCGCAGGCCGCGAAGAACGGGTCCCAGTGGCGGTCGGGGTCGTGCACCGACGGCAGGCCGAGGTTGGCGGGCAGTTCGGTGAACGCGACGGCCCGGCAGCCGCGGGCGGCGTTGCGGCGTACCTCTGCCGCGGCGGCGACCGGGTCCCAGAGCGGGATCAGGCACAGCGGCAGCAGGCGTCCGCCCGACCCTCCGCACCACTCCTCGATCATCCAGTCGTTGTACGCGCGCACGCACAGCATCGCGAGGTCGCGGTCCTTCGCCTCCAGGAAGGCCTGGCCGCAGAAGCGCGGGAACGTCGGGAAGCAGAGCGACATCTCGGTGTGGTTGAGGTCCATGTCGGCCAGCCGCGCGCCCGGGTCGTGGCAGCCGGGGCGCATGTCCGCGTACTGGATCGGCGCCATGGTGAGGCTTTCGCGCGGGAATCCGACGCACGCCACCACCTGCGGAATCGGCTTGCGCAGGTCCTCGTAGACCCACCAGTCCGTCTCCGGGCCGTCGCCCCCGAAGTGGTACTTCACGGTGTTCGCGGTGAGGTGCTCGGTGCGGCAGGTGGCCCGCACGACGCGCGGTCCGGTTTCGCGGTGGCGCGCCGGGAGGCGGCTCGTCCAGACGTCCGGCGGTTCCACCACGTGGTCGTCCACGGAGACGACCAGCGGGAGTTCGGCGGGCGGGAGTTCGGCGGGCGGTCCGGCTGTCGGTGCTGGGTTCACGGTGGTCCTCCGAGTCCGGCTGGGCTACGTTTAGCCAATGGCTAATGCGTCGTGAAGTCAAGACGCACGAGACGGCAAGGAGGGGTCCCCGTGTACGACCTCGTGATCCGCGGCGGAACGGTGGTGGACGGCTCGGGCCTGCCGGGGCACCGGGCGGACGTCGCGGTGGCCGGCGACCGCATCGCCCGTGTCGGGCGCGTGCGGGAGCGCGGCGTCGTGGAGATCGACGCGACCGGGCACGTCGTCACGCCCGGGTTCGTCGACGGCCACACCCACATGGACGCCCAGGTCTTCTGGGACGAGCAGGGCAGTTGCTCGGCGTGGCACGGGGTCACGACCGCCGTCATGGGCAACTGCGGCTTCACCCTCGCCCCCGCGCGCAAGGCCGCCCGCGAGCTGGTCACGCGCAATCTGGAGCGCGCCGAGGAGATCTCCGCGGCGGCGATGGCCGAGGGCATCGAGTGGACCTGGGAGACGTTCCCGGAGTACCTGGACGCCGTCGACCGGCTGCCCAAGGCCATCAACTACGCGGCACAGGTGGGCCATTCGGCGCTGCGCACCTGGGCCATGGGCGAACGCGCCTTCGACGGGCCCGCGAACGCCGACGACATCGCGGAGATGGTCCGCCAGTTGCGGGCCGGGCTGCGCGCCGGGGCGTTCGGGTTCACCACCACACGCAACGACAACCACGAGACCGCCGACAACCGGCCTGTGGCGTCACGGCTCGCGGACTGGGACGAAGTCTGCCGTCTGGTCCGGGTCATGGCCGAGGAAGGCGTCGGCGTCTTCGAGATCACCCACGAGCCGGCCGCCGCCCGCGGGGACGAGGAGCGCGAGGAGTACTTCGCACGGCTGCGCGACCTGGCGGCCGAGACCGGCGTGCCGTTCAACTTCGGGGTGTCGGGGCGCGGCGGGGTGTTCCACGGACTGCGGCTCCTGGACGCGATCGCCGCCGCGGGCGGGGTCGCGTACGGGCTCGGCCACAGCCGCGGCATCAACACGGTGACGTCGTTCCGGACCAAGACGGCTTTCGACAAGCTGCCTTTGTGGCGTGAGATCCGCGCGCTGCCCCTGGAGGAGCAGCGCAAAGCGTACGAAGACCCGGACACCCGGGCCAAGTTGGTGGCCATCGCGGAGAACGGGCCCTACGGGCGTGCGATCGGCGCCGAGGCGCGGCGCCCCGACTTCGAGCGCATGCGCGTGTACGACCGGCCGATGCCGCCGCTGCGCACCGTCGCCGACGTCGCCCGCGAGCGCGGTACGCACCCGGTCGAGACCGTCCTCGACCTGGCCCTGGAGACGGACTTCCACCAGTTCTTCATCCAGGCGGTGGTGAGCGACGAACCTGCCGACCTCCTCCCGGTGTTGCGGCACCCGCGCGCGGTGATGACGTTCACCGACAGCGGTGCCCACGTCGGTTCGATGGCCGACGCCTCGCTGCACACCCTGCTGCTGGGCTACTGGGTGCGGCAGGAAGGCGCCTTCAGCCTGGAGGAGGCGATCCGCATGATCACGCTGGCCCCGGCGATCGCGTGGGGCTTCCACGACCGGGGGATGGTGCGCGAGGGCATGGCGGCCGACCTGAACGTGATCGACCCGGCGACGGTGGCACCGCTGATGCCGGAGGTGGCGTACGACATCCCGGGCGGCGCCTACCGCCTCCGCCAGCGCGCGACGGGGATCCACGCGACCGTGGTCGCGGGCCGCGTCGCGTTCCGCGACGGCGTGCACACGGGCGCGCTGCCGGGCCGCCTGGTGCGCGGACCGCTCGCCGCCTCCGGGCGGCGCTGACGGCACTACTGCGCGGACCGCGCGCGCAGTATGCGAACACGTCGGCTATCCATGCCCATAAGGCAATCGGACTGGACGCCTGTTCGACACAGGTATACAACTTCCGTGCACCTGTGCAACTCGTTGACATGGAGAGGCCGTTGGGTCCCCGCAGCGGCGAACGGGAGGACAAGGGGAGGACCGCCGACGTGCTGCTCGGTCCCCGGGGCGCCGCGACTCGGGCCCGGATACTGGAGGCGTCGGCGCTTTGCGTCCGGCGCTGGGGCATCCGGCGCCTGTCGATGAACGACGTGGCGCGCCAGGCGGGGGTGTCCCGCCGCACCGTCTACATGTACTTCCCGGACCGGGACGCCCTGGTCGAGGCGGTCCTGGAGGCCATGGCCGCGGCCCTCGTGCAGGCCATCGCGCCAGACGTGCGCCGCCGGGCCACGCTCGCCGAGCAGGTCGCCGAGGCCGCGGTGCGCATCCACGCGCTGCTGCCCGCCGAGGCCGAACTCGGCCTCGGCCGCCGTCCCGGGGAGTCGGTCAGCGCGGCCATGATCCTCGTACGGTGCCCGCGCGTCGTCCGGGCCTGGCTGGCGTTCTGGCGCCCGCTCGTCGAGGCGGCACGGGACCGCGGCGAGATCCGCGCGGACATCGACGTCGACACCGCCGCGGAGTGGATCATGCGCATGCACGTCTCCCTCGTGACCTTCCCCGCGCAGACGTTCGACGCCGAGGACCCCGAGCAAGTGCGCCGCTACGTACAGGCGTTCGTACCCGGCGGTTTCGCCTCCTGACCTGCGCCCGAACACCCGTACGGTACCCGCGCGTTCATTCGCAGCGGGCGGCGAATCCGCTTGGCGCGCGCCACCATTCGCCAGCCATCGCAAGGGCCGCACCACCGCAAGAAGCCGGTGGAAAGCGGCTATGCTCCGGATGACCCAGTGACGCGCGGCGACTACTGCCAGTACTCGCCGCCGCCGGGCTCCATCGACCGCCGAGGCGGGGTGGCAGGGGGCCAGCGCACACCCCCGGCACCGACGGGACGGCATGGCAACGGGACGCGGCACGCCCGTTGGCCGTCGGGCACGTCGCGTGGCCGCGCTCCGCGAAACCCAGCGGGCACCGGGCACCCGGGCACGTTTGTTCGCCATGCCCTTCGGCATGTCCGCATCCGGTGCCCGATCCCGTCCGCATGATTCCGAGGAAGTCCGAGGAAGTCCATGGTCCGAGTCGGGTCACCACCCGAATCCCCACGTCCCGCCGCCCCCGCCGGTCCGGCCTGGAACGGTCCCGTCTGGCTGATCCCCATCACCGCCACGGTCACCTGCTCGGCCGTCGCCGTCGCGCTCGTCGACGGCGACGCGCGCCTGGCCGTGGCAATCTGCCTCGTCGTCGCCTCGGCCGCGGTGGCCCTCGTCACCGCCGAGTCGGCCCGCCGAGGCAGCCGAATAGTCGCTCACCAGGCCCGCCACGCGGCCGCGACCGGCGACCTGCGCGCCCGGCACCAGGCCGAGGTCGCCGCGCTGCTCCGCGGCATCGCGGCCCAGGAGTCGGCCATGCTGCGCCTGACCGGCGAGCAGCTGCCGAAGGCGATCCTGCACGTCCAACAGGGCGAATCCGCCGAGGAGGTGCTCGACGGACTGGTCCGCGGCCAGGTCGACGCGCCGGAGATCTCGCCCGACTTCGCGGCGGCGCGCATCGCGGTGCTGCGCTCGGTCGCCGAGGCGGTCGAGGCCGAGGAGGGCATGCGCGACTCGGCGCAGCGTGCGTTCGTGAACATCGCGCGTCGTGTGCAGGCGATTGTCCATCAGCAGGCGACCGACCTGCGGGAGATGGAGGAGCGCCATGGTGCGCAGCCGGACGTGTTCGGCGACTTGCTGCGTCTGGACCACGGTACGGCGCTGATCGGCCGGCTGGCCGACAGCATCGCGGTGCTCGGCGGCGCGCGTCCCGGCCGCCAGTGGCAGAACAACGTGCCGCTGTACAGCGTGCTGCGCGGCGCGGTGTCACGCATCACCGACTACCCGCGCGTGGAGTTGATGGCGGTCACCGAAGTGGCGGTGGTCGGCATGTCCGTCGAGCCGCTGATCCACGCACTCGCCGAACTCCTCGACAACGCCACGCGCTACTCCCCGCCGCAGACGGTCGTCCGGGTGAGCGCGAGCGAGGTGCAGTCCGGCGTCGCCGTCGAGATCGAGGACGGCGGCATCGGCCTCGCCGAGGAGGCCCGGCGCCGCGTCGAGCGGCTGCTCGAAGAGGCGTCGGCCGGCCTCGACCTCGCCGACCTGGGCGAGTCGCCGCGACTCGGGCTCGCGGTCGTGGGGCGGCTGGCGCAGGAGCACGGGTTCCGCGTCGCGCTGCGGCCGTCCGCGTACGGCGGTGTCCGCGCGATCCTGGTGATCCCCAAGGAACTGATCACCACCGCACCGGTGTCCGTGGTGTCCGGTGCGGCGCCGGGGCTGGACGCGCTGCCCGCCGCCCGCACCCGGAAGCCGTCCGGGCCCGCGCGCGGGGCTGTGGCGCGGGCCGACCGCGGGCCGGGGAACCGCCGCGACGGGGGTGAACAAGGTTTCGGCGAAAGGGAGTTCGGCGAACGTGCGTACGGCGCGCGGGAGCGCGCGGGCGTGGCGGAGTCCGACGACGCGGTCGGGCGTACCGCCAACGGCCTGCCGCAGCGCCGCAGGCGCCTGCCCGCGACCCCGCCGCGGGTCGGACCGCCGCAAGCGGCCCCGGCGCGGACCGACGCGGGGCCGCCGCCGCGCGCGGCCGACCCCGCGCCGGAGTCGCCCGAACCGGGGCTGTGGCTTGCGGCGTTCCAGAGCGCCGTATCCGGGGACTCCCCCGCCCCCGGCGGCCGCGACGAGTCGTTGGACGAGGGAGAGCGGTAGTGCAGAAGCGAGCAGACCTCGACTGGATCCTGAAGGACCTGGCCGACGGAGTCCCGCAGACCCGCCACGTCGTGGTGCTGTCCGCCGACGGGTTGTGCATCGCGCAGCACGGCTGCGACATGGACTCCGCCGACCGCGTCGCGGCGGCGTGCGCGGGGCTGCAGAGCCTGTCCGCCGCGATCGCCACCGAATTCCCGCACGGCGACGGGCGGATGCGCCTGGTGGTGATCGAGATCGGCGGCGGGTTCTTCTACCTGATGGCGGCCGGGGTCGGGGCGTACCTCGCGGTGCTCGCCGACGAGGGCGTCGACGCGGGGCTCATGGGCCAGCGCATGCGCGACCTGGTCGCCCGCATCGGCGAGCACCTGAGCAGTCCCCCGCGGGCGACCCCGGCCGGGCGGGCCACATGACAGGACCGCGGCGATTGGGCTGGGACGAGGGGGTTCCGGAGCGGCTGTACGTCATCACCGGCGGCCGCGGCACCGACTCCCCCCTCGACCTGGTCACCCTGATCGTGTCGCGGTCCACGCCCGATCCGGTCATGCAGCCCGAGCACGCCGCCATCGTGCGGATGTGCGAGTACCCGTTGTCGGTGGCCGAGATCTCGGCCTACCTCGCGCTGCCGGCCAGCATCGTCATGGTGCTGCTCGGCGACCTGCTGGCGGAGGAGCGGGTGGAGGCGCGTGCGCCCGTCCCCGCCGCGGCGCTGCCGGACATCCACCTGCTCGAGGCGGTGATGCATGGACTACGGAATCTCTGAGCCCGGCCCCCGCGGCGGCGCGTACCGCACCGCCGGACCCGAGCGCGCCGCGATACCCGGGCCCCGCAGGCAGGACGTGCTCCCGGCGTCCGCCGCCGCGGCCGTCAAGATCGTGATCGTGGGCGGCTTCGGGGTCGGCAAGACCACGATGGTGCACGCGGTCAGCGAGATCAGGCCGCTGACCACCGAGGAGACGATGACGCAGGCGGGTGAGGACGTCGACAGCGTCACGGGGGTGGAGCGCAAGACCGAGACCACGGTCGCGATGGACTTCGGCCGCATCAGCATCAACGACCGGCTGGTGCTCTACCTGTTCGGCACCCCGGGCCAGGAGCGGTTCTGGTTCCTGTGGAACGGCCTCTTCGACGGGGCCTTGGGGGCGGTCGTCCTGGTCGACACCCGCCGCCTCGAGGTGAGCTTCGACATCATCGGCCGGCTGGAGGAGCGCGGCATGCCGTTCGTGGTGGCCGTCAACGCGTTCCCCGACGCGCCGGCGCACGAACTGTCCGAGCTCCGCGACGCCTTGGACCTGCCCGAGTGGGTCCCCATGGTCGGCTGCGACGCCCGCAGCCGCACCTCCAGCCGCGACGTCCTCCTCGAACTCACGCGCTATCTGCACGCCATGACGCTCGCCGATTCGGAGGCACGATGACCACGCCGCCCGCCGACGAAGGCACCGCCGCCGCGGCACCCCCGCCCGGCTGCCCGGCCCACGCCGCACTCCCCGCCGACCCGGCGGCCCGCTCGGACGCCGGCGTCGCCCGGCTGGCCGGCGCCGAGCACAAGTCCGACCCGATGGGCATGTACGCCCGCCTCCGCGCCGAATACGGCTCGGTGGCACCGGTCCTGATGGAGGGCGACCTGCCGGCCTGGCTCGTCCTCGGCTACCGCGAGAACCTGGACGTGGTCCGCACGCCCAACCGGTTCTCGCGCGACTCGCGCAACTGGGGCTCGTACCGGCGCGGCGACGTCGCCCCCGACTCCCCGCTGCTGCCGCTGGTCGGCTGGCAGCCGCTGTGCGCGTTCCTGGACGGCGAGGAGGCCGAGCGCCTGCGCTCCGCGGTCACGGACAGCCTCGGCAGGCTGGACCGCCGGGGCGTACGCCGCCACGTGACGCGCTTCGCCAACCAGCTCATCGACGGCTTCGCGGCCGACGGCACCGCCGACCTGGTGGCCCGGTTCGCCGAGCAGCTGCCGATGCTGGTCATGACGCAGCTCTTCGGCATGAAGGACGAGTACGGCCCCAGCCTGGTCGAGGCGACCCTCGACCTCGTGCGCGGCAGCGAGACGGCGTTCCGGAGCAACGAGTACGTCGTCGAGGTCCTGGAGCAGTACATCCCGCTCAAGCGCGAGCAGCCGGGCCACGACATCGGTTCGTGGCTGATGGCGCACCCGGCCGGGTTGAGCGACGAGGAGGTGCTCCAGCACCTGCGCATGATCCTGGTCGCCGCGAACGAGAACACCACCATCTGCATCGGCAACACGCTGCGCATGGTGCTGACCGACCACCGCTTCCGGGCCTCGCTCGCGGGTGCCCGGATGACCCTGCCCGACGCCGTCGAGCAGGTGCTGTGGGACGAGCCGTCCACGATGGTCTGCCCGGGCCGCTGGGCGGTCGGCGACACCGAGCTCGGCGACCGGCAGATCAAGGCCGGGGACATGATCCTGCTGGGCCTCGCGGCCGGGAACGCGGATCCGGAGATCCGCCCGGACCTGAGCGTGCCGATGCACGGCAACCGCTCGCACCTCGCGTTCAGCGGCGGTCCGCACGAGTGTCCCGGGCAGGACATCGGCCGGGCCATCACCGAGACCGCCGTCGACGTGCTGCTGGCCCGGCTGCCGGACATCCATCTGGCGGTCGAGGACAAGGAGTTGGTGTGGGTGTCGTCGTGGATGTCGCGGCACCTGACGGCCCTGCCCGTGGCCTTCACGCCGCGCCGCCCGTCGCCGTCGGCCGAGGTGCCCGCCGGGCGCGGGCCGGGCCTTCCGGGTGCGGGCGAGGCGGCGTGGTCGGCGGGGCAGGGCGTCGGGGAGCGCGAGGCGGCGGTCGCCGGGCAGGCGGGCGCGTACGCCGCGGCGGCTCCGCGGTCCGCCGCCGCCCACCCGGCTCCCCCTCCTGTCCCGGCGTCCGCCCCGACCGTCGGCGCGGCTCCTCCCGTCACGTCCCGGCGCCGCGCGCCGCGGCGCTCGCTGTGGCGCCGGTTCACCGGCTGGCTGTCCGGCCGGTGACCGCGCGTCAGGCGGCCCGGGGTTCCGGGACCATCGGCAGGCGGTCCGGGTGCGCGACGGCCGCCGCGACCTCCTTGACCCGGATGCCGGGGACCGGGCGCAGCCGCCAGCGGGACAGGATGGTGGCGACCGCGACGGCGATCTCCATCCGCGCGTACGCGTCCCCGATGCACTTGCGCGTGCCCGCGCCGAACGGCATGAACTCTTCGCGGGGCCGGCCCGCGCGGTTGGCCGGCAGCCAGCGGTCCGGGTCGAAGCGCTCGGGGTCGGCGTGCACCCGCCGGTCCCGGTGCATGGCGTAGAGGCTGAAGGCGATCTCGGTGCCGGGCGGTATGTGTACGCCGCCCAGCTCCACCTCCGCGGTGGCGCGGCGCATCAGCATGGGCATGGCGTGCAGGCGCGAGACCTCGTCGACGACGCGGCCGAGGTAGCCGAGTTTGCCGACCTCGGCGAGGCCGACCGGGCCGCCGGCGAGCACGTCGTCGACCTCGGCCAGGACGCGCCGCTCGGCTTCCGGGTCGGCGGCGAGTTCGTGGAAGATCCAGGCCAGGGTCGAGGCGCTGGTCTCGGTGCCCGCGAACATGACGGTGACGAGTTCGTCGCGGACCTCGTCGTCGGTCAGCGCCGCGCCGGTGTCGGCGTCGCGCGCCGCGAGGAGGGTGGACAGCAGGTCGGTGCCGCCGGTGCCGCCCGCCTGCCGGGCCGCGGCCACCAGGTCGCTGATGATGGTGCGCAACCTCGCTGTGGCGGCGTCGAATTCGCGGTAGAAGCGGACCGGGGCGCGGTCCAGGAACTCCGGCAGCACGGCGCGTACCAGCACGCCCTTGATGAGGACGGGGACGTCGTGGCGCAACGCCGCGGCGGCCTCGTCGCCGAGGTCGGAGGAGAACAGGGTGGCGGTGACGGTGTTGATCGCGTAGTCGTACAGGGCCTCGTTGAGCGGGATCGCCCGGCCGGGCTCCCAGGAGTCGGCGACGAGGCGGGCCTGTTCGGCCATGGTGTCGGCGTACGCGGCCACCGCCGCGTGGTGGAACATCGGCTGCATCAGGCGGCGGTGTCTGCGGTGGACCTCCTCGCCGGCCGTCACCAGCCCCTCGCCGGCGATCTTGCGGGCCCGGTCGAAGAGGCGGCCCTTGTCGAAGTCGCGGGCCTTGGTCACCAGGAGCTGGTGGATGAGTCCGGGTGTGGTCACGAAGTAGACCGGCATCGTGCCGAGTTCGACCCGGACGATGTCGCCGGTGTCGCGCAGCGAGCACAGGAAGGGCAGCGGTCGGCGCAGCAGGGACAGGGCGTGCCCGGCTAAGGGGATGTGGCCGGGGGCGCGCGGGACGGAGCGTAAGTCGGTGGCCACCCGCGTCTCCTTTCGGGTTGGTCGTGGCGGACGTCGGTGGCGGATGTGTGTGGCGGCGGCGATGGGTTCTGGTGTCGACATGTCGCTGCCTCTCTCGCTCGGGACGTTCGGCGGTTCAGCGGTTCGGTGGCTCTGTCGTTCTGTCGTTCTGTCGTTCTGTCGTGCGGTGCCGCGGTCGCGCCGTCGGGGCGGCGTGACCGGGCGTCAGACGGGCGGGAGTTCCCACCACCACGAGATCGCCGGGATCGGCAGCGGCTCGCGGTCCGCGTCGGTGGGGGTGTCGCGGAACCGGTCGGGGAGTTCGGCGGGGTCGCCGGGGGTGGTGTAGCGCACCGAGGTGACGCCCCAGTCCTGGGCGGCCCGGATGAAGGCGCCGAGGCTGCCCAGGTACTGGCGTAACTCCGGTCCGGCGGAGGTGAGGAGTCGTGCGCGCTCGCGCAGGAACAGGACCAGCACGCGGTCGCGCTGGGCGATCGCCACCGGGAGGGCTTCGCTGGGGCTGAGGCCGTACTCGCGGCCCAGCACCTTGAGGACGTTGAGGAAGTAGCCCTCGCCGCGGCTCTCCTTGTGGAACGAGACGATGTCGTTGTCCCAGGTGATGACGAAGAAGGCCATCTCGGCGAGGGCCCGCACGCGCACCGAGTCGCGTTCGTTGGGACGCAGGTCGTACCCGTGGGCGAATTCGAGGACCGGCAGGAACACCGAGGTGGCGCCGTCGTAGAGCCGCATGAGCGTGTAGTCGTTGAGGTCCGGGACGGTGCCGAGGCTGCGGTACGACGCCTCCCACACGACGGACATGAAGTACTCGCGCAGCGCGTCGACCCACCGCGCGACCTGGGCGGGGCTGGCCAGCACGGATATCCGGCGCCGCAGGTCGCGCAGGGCGCCGGCGAGCGGGTCGTCGGTCAGCATCGGCGCCTCGGGGTTCTGCGCGACCCGGACGAGGCGGGAGAGCACGGCGACCAGTTCGCGGGGGTCCGCGCCCGCGTCGCCTTCCTCGCAGTGGCCGTCGTCGACGCCGAACAACCACAGGATGAAGTCCGCGAGGATGCGTACCGCCTCCTCCTGCCCCTCCGGCAGGACGCGCGAGGCGAACGCGCCGATCTCCTGCCCGACGAGCCGCCCGCGCAAGTCGTCGGAGCCGATGCCGAACTTGTCGGCCCATTCGGCGGTCTGCCGGTCGATCTCGGCGTGCCGCGGATGGATGGCGGGCCGGAAGGGCGAGTAGAGCGGTGGGACGGCCAGAATCTGCGTCATAGAGGACCACCTTGGCTAGCCGCACGGCTGAGGGCATCGGCGAGGGTAACCGCGACGATCTTGCGATCGTGCTCGACTTTTGCGGTGAACTGCCCCGCTTTTCGGTCAGTTTGCGACCGCCGACTTGCAGGTCAAGGCCCGTCCGGGCCGGTCGACCCACGTCGCCCCGCACCCGTCCGGTGCGACCGGAACGTCGGTTGGGAGTGCCGGGAATGCATGCCGTTGCCGGGCCGTTGTGCGGGTACAGTCGGAAGCACCGCACCGACGGCCGGGCCGAAGAGGGCCCGGGCGGGCGGCGACGAACGGGGACGGACCGGAGTCATGGTGTACCAGGTGGGAGCGCGAGCTAGCCGCGTCGAGTCGGAGATCTGAGGACCTCTCAGACCCAGTTCTCGGCCCGGCTCGGCGTGTCGCCCTCCCCCTGAAGCGACTCCCTTGTGAGGTACCGCCGTCATGCGTTCGATGCAGATCCGAAGCCTGTTCACGGACTTCTTCACCTCCCGAGGGCACCGGCACGTGCCCTCCAGCCCCTTGGTGCCCGCCGAGCCGACGCTGCTTCTCACGAACGCCGGAATGAACCAGTTCACTCCGTACTTCGTCGGTGACAGCGAGCCACCATTCCCCCGTGCCACCAGTGTGCAGAAATGTGCGCGCACGGTCGACATCGAGAACGTGGGACGAACACATCGGCACGCGACTTTCTTCGAGATGCTCGGCAATTTCTCGTTCGGCGACTACTTCAAGCCCGAGGCCGTCGCGTACGCGTGGGAGCTGATCACCCAGGGGTACGGGCTGCCGGAGGACCGCCTCTGGATCACCGTCTACCAGGACGACGACGAGGCGGAGCGGCTGTGGCGCGCGCTCGGCGTACCCGCGTCGCGCATCCAGCGGCTCGGCATGGCGGACAACTTCTGGTCCATGGGCGTGCCGGGCCCGTGCGGCCCGTCGTCGGAGATCCACTACGACCGCGGCCCCGCGTTCGGCCCGGACGGCGGCCCGGCGGTGGACGGCGAGCGGTTCATCGAGCTGTGGAACCTCGTCTTCATGGACTCGCGGCGCGGCGAGGGGCCGGAGAAGGAGGGCTACCCGGTCCTCGGCCCGCTGCGCCGCAAGGGCATCGACACCGGGCTCGGCCTCGACCGCCTCGCGACCGTGCTCCAGGACGTGCCCAACGTCGTCTCGACCGACCTGCTGCTCCCGACCCTGCACACCGTGCGGGAACTGTCCGGCCGCGACTACCGCGTGGACGGCCCCGACCGGCGGTCCTTCGAGGTCGTCACCGAGCACTCGCGGTCCGTCGCGTTCCTGATCGCGGACGGCGTGCTGCCGGCGAAGGACGGCCGCGGCTACATCCTGCGGCGCCTGATGCGGCGCGCGATCCGGCACGCGCGGAACCTGGGGATCGACGGGCCGGTGCTGCCCTCGACCACCGCGAGCGTGGTGGCGAACCTCGGCGGCGTCTGGCCGGGGCTGCGCGGGCAGGCGTCGCTGATCGAGCAGGTCGTCACGAGCGAGGAGGAGTCGTTCGCGCGGACGCTGACCCAGGGCACGAGGCTGCTCGACGCGGCGATCACCCGGACGCGCGAAGGCGGCGGGACGGCACTGCCCGGCGAGACCGCGTTCGAACTCGCGGACACGTACGGCTTCCCGGTCGAACTCACCGTCGAGGCGGCGCGCGATGCGGGGCTCGGCGTCGACGAGGACCGGTTCGCGGCGCTCCTCCAGGAGCAGCGCCGGCGGGCGAAGAGCTCGGGCAAGGGGAAGACCGCCGAGGCGCTGCGCCGCCTGGAGGTCTACCGCGAGTTGTCGGCACGGCTCCCGGTCACCGAATTCCTCGGCTACACAAGGCTGGACGGCGAGGGCAAGGTGCGCGGGATCGTCGCGGACGGCCGCAGCGTCCCGGCGGCGTCCCCCGGCATGACGGTCGAACTCGTGCTGGACCGCTCGCCGTTCTACGCGGAGGCGGGCGGGCAGGTCGGCGACACCGGCACCGTCACCACCGAGGGCGGCACGAAGTTGCGCGTCACGGACACGCGGTACGGCATCGAGGGGTTCCGCGTGCACACCGCGCGCGTGCTCGACGGCGAGGTCCGCACCGGCGATCCGGTGTGGTCGTCGGTCGACGCGGACCGCCGTGCCGCACTGGCGCGTTCGCACTCGGCGACGCACATCCTGCACGCGGTGGTCCGCGCGACCCTCGGCGACCACGCGCGCCAGCAGGGCTCACTCGTCGAACCGGACCGGCTGCGCTTCGACTTCGCGCACTTCTCGGCGCTGTCGCCCGGACAACTGGCGGACATCGAACACGCGGTCAACAACCACGTGCTGGCGGACCCGGACGTACGGGCGTGGCACGCGGACCGCGCCGAGGCGGAAGTGGCGGGCGCGCTCGCGCTGTTCGGCGAGAGGTACGGCGACACGGTCCGCATCGTCGACATCGGCGACTTCTCCCGCGAACTGTGCGGCGGCACCCACGTCGCGCACGGCGCGCAGGTCGGCGCGTTCCGCCTGCTCGGCGACACCTCCATCGGCGCGAACCTGCGCCGGGTCGAGGCGCTGACCGGCCACGAGGCGCTGGGCCGGGGCGACATCGAGCGGCGCCTGCTGCGCGAACTCGCCGATCTCCTGGAGACGCGGCCCGCGGACGCTCCCGACGTCCTGCGCAGGCGCCTCGACGCGCTCGGCGAGGCGCGGTCGCGGCTCGACGGTCTGCGCGCGGACGAACTCCGCAGGCGGGCGCACGATCTCGCGGACCACGCCGAGCCGGCGGGCGGCGGACACCTGGTCGCGCGCACGGTCGACGGGGTCACGGCGGACGAGTTGCGCGGCCTCGCGGCGCGGGCGGTCGCCGGCCTGCGCGGGCCGGGGCCCGGCGTCGTGGTGCTCGGCGCGACCGACCGCGGCAAGGCGCTCCTGGTCGCGGCGGTGTCAGCCGACCTCGCCCAGCACGGCGTCGCGGCGCGCGAACTCCTGGCCGACGCGGCGCGCCTGGTCGGCGGCGGTGCGGGCGGCAAGGGTGCGCTCGCGAGCGCGGGCGGGCGCCGTACCGAGTCGCTCGACGAGGCGCTGCGCACCGCGGCGTCCCGCGCCCGCGAGGTACTGGGCTGAGCAGGTGCCCGGGACCGGGACCCCCCGGTCCCGGGCACCAACTGAAGTCGTGGTCCCCGCAGATGAGCGCCGCGAGCGCGAGCACCGCCCACAGCGGCGAGAACGCCCACCACCACGTCCAGAAGGCACCGCCTTGTGACGGTCCTTCCAGGCGCCCTGCAAACCGGTTTCCGGGGCCCGAGTATCCGTTCGCCGCGCCCTGTTATCCGATTTCGGCGGACGCGCAGGCGCGACACACCCGGCGGATAGCCTTCCGCTCGGCTGGCCACGGAACCGACGCGCCGCATGCGCGGTCGGCGGCCCGGCGGGTGGGGTCCGTCGGCACGTGGGCGAGCCGGTGGTGCGGTGGTGCGGTGGTGCGGGAGAAGGGGTCGCGGAATGCGGCGGGCGACGGCATCAGAGGACTACGACGGCGACACGCCCCGTCAGCGGGCCCGGAGATGGGGTGTCGGCGCGACCGTTGCCGCGCTCCTCCTCGTGGTCCCCATCGTGGTCGTCGCGAACGCCGTCTCGGACGGCGGCGATTCCGGCTCGAAGTCGGTCGTGCCCGATCTCGCCGCCGACAAGGCGGAACACCCGGGCTGGGATCTCGCGTGGTACGACGAGTTCGACCGCGGCCCCCTCGACGCCACCAAGTGGATCACCTGCCTGTCCGGGTACGACACCGGCAAGCCGTGCAAGGGAGCCACCGACGGCGAGCAGCAGCGGTACGTCCCCGAGCAGGTCCGCGTCGCCGAAGGAGCCCTGCGGCTGACCGCGGAGCGCAGGCCCTCCGACGGCCTGCCCTTCTCCTCCGGCGCGGTGAGCACGGGAGCCCGGTCGGGCGAGTCGTTCGACGACAGCCGCCGGCTGTTCGAACCGGGGGTGTACCTGGAGGCCCGGGTGCAGCTTGCTCCCGGCGCCGGGCTGTGGCCGGCGATGTGGCTGATGCCGAAGGAGCCGAAGGCCCCGTACCTGCCCGAGATCGACGTGTTCGAGTTCGGCGGGGACCAACGGCTCGCACAGGCCCGCCTGCACGCGGACAAGCCGTGCCAGACGGCGTTCGGCGAGGTGCGCGCGGAGCGCGAGTGCTACGGCGAACTGGGGCGTGACGGAACCTACTTCGCGGACGACTACCGCCTGTTCGGGATCGACTGGCAGCCCGACCGGCTGACGTACTACGCGGACGGCCGACCGGTGCTGAGCGTGGTGGGCGACGCCGTGCCGCGCGAGCCGATGTACCTCATCTTCAACCTCGCGGTCGGCGGCATCATGGGCGGCGACACCGCGACGACTCCGAGCTCGTCCACGATGTCGGTCGACTACGTGCGGGCCTGGGCCGGCGCCGGCACTGCCCCGATCGGTGCCGCGAACACCGCGGCCGAGCCGGGCGGCGGACCGGGTCCGGTGCCGCCGCCCGCCGCCCCGGTGCCGAGCCCGCCCACGTCGCCGCCGGCGTCCCCGAGCCCGAGTTCCGCGGCGCCGTCGACCACGCCCCCGGCGCCGACCACCAAGGCGCCCGCCACGTCGGCGCCGCCCGCGCCGAAGCCGCCGCCGTCGTCCACCCGGCCCGCCCCGCCGCCTCCGCCCCCGCCGCCCGCGCAGCCGGACCCGTCGCTGGAGTTCCTGACGCCGGCCGACTACAGCACCGTCAAGGGCGTGATCACGGTGCGGGTGCGCGTCAACGGCGCCCGGGACCGCGTCCAGGAGGTGTCGTTCTACCTCAACTCGCACAACTGCAACTCGCCCAAGGGCGACGCCCTGTGGGTCGGCTACGACCGCGACGACGACAACGACGGCGTCTACGTCTACACCTTCGACACCCGCCGCCTCGGCAACGGCTGCAACACCATCTCGACGGTCGGCATCGACGTCGCCGACGAGTACCGGTACTACCCGCCAGTAGGACGCGTGCACCTGGACGTGTACGTCGCCAACTGACGGGTCGGGGCCGCGCGGCGCCGTCCTCCGTCACGCGCCGCGCGGCCCATCTCCCTGCCTGGTCACCGACCACCTCCCGGCCCGGGCCTGCCGCGCGGCCGCGCTCAAACGGCCGCCGCGCGGCAGCATGGGCCCGGTCTGGATGGGCACCCATCCCTGTATGGCTGCCACACACATCGAGACCGAACGCAAGTACGAGGGCGGGGCCGCCGACACCCGCCTGGACCCGTGCGACCTGCCGGGCGTGTCCGGCGTGGTCCCGGCTCCGGACGAGGAGCTCGACGCGGTGTACTACGACACCGCCGACCTGCGGCTCCTCGCGCACGGTACGACCTTGCGCAAGCGCGCGGGCGGGCACGACGAGGGGTGGCACCTCAAGCGCGGCAAGGGCGACGACCGGCGCGAGGAGATCCAGCTGCCCACGACGGACGACGACGACGTTCCCGAGGAACTGCACGTACGGGTGAAGGCCCTCGCGCGGGGCAAGCCGCTGGTCCCGGTGCTGCGCATGCGCACCCGGCGCGAGCGCGAGCACCTGGTGGACGGGCACGGCACCGCGGTCGCCGAGATCGCCCGCGACCACGTCGCCGCCGAGATCCTGGACGCGGCGCGGCCCGGCGGCCGCCGCCCGACGGGCCGGCGCCGGTCGGGCGAGGACGCGCCCGGGCGGATCGTGTCGTGGGCCGAGCTGGAGGTCGAGTTGGAGAACGACGCGGAGGGGACGGCGGCGACCGCGCTCCTCGACGCGGTCGAGAAGCAGCTCCTCTCCGCCGGCTGGCAGCGCTCGGCCAGTGCGTCCAAGACGGCCCGGGTGTTCGCCGACGGGCACCACACCCAGGCCGCCCCGCGGCCGCCCCGCGCGGGCAGCGCCGGACAGGTCGTGCACGACCGGCTCGTCGAGCAGGTCCGCGTGCTGGTCGCGACCGATCCGGGGGTGCGCCTGGACGAGGAGGAGGCCGTCCACGACATGCGGGTGGCGGCGCGGCGGCTGCGCAGCCTGCTGCGGTCGTACCGGCGGCTGTTCGACCGTGCGGTCACCGACCCGGTGGCCGAGGAACTGCGGTGGCTGGGACGGGTCCTGAGTGGCGCGCGCGACCACCAGGTGCTGGCGGCGCGGCTGACCGCGAGTGCCGACCGCCTGCGCCTCGCCGATGCCACCGGGGCGACCGCGGCCGACCTGGCGGACACCGGGGCGCGGATCCACGTGACGGAGTCGGCGGCGTACGACAAGGCACGCGTGGCGGCCGTCGCGGAACTGGACAAGCGGCGCTACTACCGGCTGCTCGACAGCCTCGCCGCCATGGCCGCGAATCCGCCGCTGCGGGCGCGCGCGGACCACGACGCCCGGCCGGAGTTGCGGCGCACCCTCAAGGACGAGCAGCGCAGGCTCGCCGAGCGCATCGCCGCCGCCCGT
Organism: Streptomycetaceae bacterium NBC_01309; assembly: GCA_045039925.1. Classification (GTDB taxonomy): domain Bacteria; phylum Actinomycetota; class Actinomycetes; order Streptomycetales; family Streptomycetaceae; genus Yinghuangia. The sequence goes on along the minus strand of CP108400.1, from coordinate 9,862,277 downwards.
TCCGCGCCGGTCGGGGTGGAGGGGGACGCCGCGCTGCACGCCGCCCGCAAGGCGGCCAAGCGGGCGCGTTACGCGGGCGAGACCGCCGAGTCCTTCGCCCCGGCGGCCAAGCGGTTCGCGAAGCGGGCCAAGGACGTGCAGCGCCTGCTCGGCGAACACCAGGACGCGGTGGTCGCCCGGTCGGCGGTACGGCGCATGGCGGCCGAGGCACGCGCCGCGGGCGCCGACTCGTTCGCCTACGGGCTCCTGTACGCCGCCGAGGACCAGGCGGCGGCGGACGCCGCCGCGCGGCTTCCGAAGGTCTGGAGGCGGGCCAAGGCAGCCAAGCTGTCACGCGTCTGACCCCCACTGCGGTGCGGCACCCGGCCGAGGCCGCCCCGACACGCACACCCGGCGAGCTGTCGTCGCGGCTTTGCCGGTCGCGCGTCGGCAGTCCCGCGCGTTGCCGGTCAGGCGCTGATCCGAGGGAGTGCCGCCGCGGTCAGGAGTCGTTCGTAGCGGCGGCGCATCGTGCCGGTCAGCAGGCGGATCGGCGGCGGGACGGTGGCCATCACGTTGGCGACGGCGCGCGGGTCGGCGCCCTCCAGCATCCAGGGCTGCACGAATATCAGCACCCTGCGCGGGGCGGCGGCGAGCAGGCGCCGTTCGACCGCGAGGTAGTCGCGTACGCCGACCCGGGCCAGCACCGGGAAGACCGCCGCCTCCTCGCGCCGCAGGTGCCCGTGCACCAGGGTGTCGAACCGGGCGGCGGCGAGCGGCAGATCCGCGAGGCCTCCGGGCGTCGCCAGTGCGGCCGAGACGGCGGCCATCGCCCGGTCGAGGCCCGCGTGGTCGTCGCCGAGCACGTCGTCGACGGACACGCCCGTGCGGCGGCGCAGTTCGGGCCAGAACTGCTCGTCCTCGCTGTGGTGGTGCCAGTCGATGGCACCGCGCAGCCGGTCCCACCACGCGGCCGTCGCGGCCTGGCGGCCCGGTTCCGCGGCGACGGAGGGTGCGGCGGCGACCAGCCTGCGCGCGTCCCGGCGCATCGCCCGGTGCAGCAGCGCAAACGCGTGGAGGTGACCGGGGATCAGGTCGACCCCGTGCTCGCTGGAGAGCGCGGACGGAGCGGGCGAGGCCCCGAAGTTGGCGGTGGAGTTGGTGGCGGAGTCGGTGGCGGATGCGTTGGTGGCGTCGACCGGCATGGCGGGCTTCCCTTCACTCGGGTGCCGGCCTGTTCCGGCGCTCCCTTGCTGTGCCTCCATCTCAACGCACGGCGCCGCGGCGCTCCATCGCCGGAACTCCAGACTCCATACGAGATCGTCTCGGGGCGGGACCGCCGCTCAGGATCCGCCGTCGGCCCCGGCGGCGGCCAAGCCGTAGACCTCGACGGCGTTCCCGCCGAGCACCCGTCCGATCAACTCGTCGTCGCATCCGTGGCGTGCGGCCGTCTCGGCGAAGGTGCGGGCGTTCGCGGCGGTGCCCGGCATGCCGGGCCAGTCCGTCGCGAAGATGAACTTGCGGGCCAGGCGCGGGAAGGCGAACCGGGCGTAGTACTCCGGCAGTTTGGCGGGCGGCAGCCCGGACAGTTCGATCCAGACGTTGTCGTGCAGGGTCGCGAGCGTCGCGGCGGCCTCGTACCACCAGCCCCGCCCGCCGTGGGCGAGCACGACCGTCAGGCCGGGGAAGTCGCGCAGCACGGTGTCCAGGAGCACCGGGTCCGCGTACGCGTTGGTGGAGCCGGGGAAGGTGCTGGTGCCGCAGTGCACGACGACGGGCAGCCCGCGGTCGCGGCACACGGCGTACGTGGGGTAGAGCATCGGATCGGCGCACGAGAACCCCGCGTGCACGGGGTGCAGCTTCAGGCCCACCGCGCCGAGGCCGACCTGGCGTTCGACCTCGGCGTCCAGCGGATAGTGCAGGTGCGGGTTGACGTTGGCGAGGAAGCGGAACCGGTCCGGGTTGTGCTTGACGATCGGCAGGAGGTCCTCGACCGGTTGGATCCCGGTCGCCTTGGGGCTGTACTCGCAGAGCAGGACGGCGTGGTCGACGCCCTGGTCCGCGAAGTGGGCGTCGAGGAGCGGCGGGACGACCGTGCCGTCGCCGTCGTACACCGCGGGCCAGTCGTGTCGACGGCCGAACTCGTGGGCCCAGCGCAGCCACGCGGGGGCGAGCGTCGGCAGCCGGGGCGCGTGCACGTGGGCGTCGACCAGCAGGTGCCCGTCGAGCATCCGCGTCACCCCTCTCCTTCGTGGGCTTCGGCGGGTGTCGCCGCCGCCAGTTCCTTCAGCCGCAGCGCGACCTCCTGCCGCAGCAGGTAGCGCTGGAGCTTTCCGGTCGCGGTCGTCGGCAGGACGTCGAACGCGAAGACGTGCCGGGGGCGTTTGAAGGCCGCGAGTCCGTCGCGGCAGTGCGCGATGAGCTCCACCGGGTCGACGACCGCGCCGGGAGCCGCGACGACGCAGGCGACGGGCTTGTCGAGGCCGTCCGCGTCCGGCGCCGCGACGACGGCCGCCTGGGCGACGTCCGGGTGGGTGAGGAGCCGGGCCTCGACCTCGCCGGGCGACACCCATATGCCGCCCGCTTTGATCATGTCGTTGTCCCGTCCGAGGCACGCGTGGTACCCGTCGGCGTCGCGGACGTAGATGTCCCCGGTCGCGAGCCACTCGCCCTGGAACACCGCGCGGCTGGTGTCGGTGCGCGCCCAGTACCCGGTGGCGAGGGAGGGTCCGCGCAGGTAGAGCGTGCCCGACCGGCCGTCCTCGGCCTCGCGGCCGTCCGCGGTGCGCAGGCTGATGTCGTATCCGGGCACCGGCGTCCCGGTGGTTCCGGGGCGTACGGCTCCGGGCCGGTTGGACAGGAAGATGTGCAGCGCCTCGGTCGAGCCGATGCCGTCGACGATCTCGACGCCGAAGCGGTCGAGGAACCGGGCGTACAGCTCGGCCGGCAGTGCCTCCCCCGCGGAGACGGCGAACCGGACGGTGGCGAACGTGTCTTCGGGTACGTCGGTGCTGTGCAGGAGCGCCGCGAAGAAGGTGGGGCCGGCGAAGAAGAGCGTGGGGCGGTCGGCGGCGATCCGGGCGGCGACGGACGCGGGGGCGGGCCGCGCCGGGTCGAGGATGGCGGTGGCGCCGGCCGCGAGTGGGAAGAAGGCGGAGTTCCCCAGCCCGTAGGCGAAGAAGAGCTTGGCGACGGAGAAGCACCGGTCCTCGTGTGTGGTGCCGAGGACGTGGGCGCTGTACGTCTCCACGACGTGCCGGATGTTGGCGTGCCGGTGCATCGCGGCCTTGGGGGTCCCGGTGGTTCCGGAGGTGTAGAGCCACAGCGCCGGAGAGTCGTCGTGGGTGCTGTACGGCTCGTCCTCGCCGTGTGCGAGCAGCGTGTCCCAGTCGATCCGGGCCGCGGCGGCGGGCCGGACGTCCGCGCCGCGCACGGCGACGACGGCCGCGAGATCGGGCGCGTCGCGCACCGCCGCCTGCGCGGTTTCGGCGAACTCGGGGGTGACGACGAGGAGTCGGGCGCGGGAGTCGCGCAGCAGCCCGGCGAGTTCGTGGTCCCGGTACATCGTCGAGACCGGGACGGGGACCGCGCCCGCGTGCATGCACGCGAGGAGGGTCACCAGCATCTCGGGGCCGTCCGAGGTGAAGAGCATGACGCGTTCCTCGGGCCGCAGGCCGGACGCCCGCAGTCCGGCGGCGACGCGGCGTACGCGGTCGGCGAGTTCGCGGTACGTCAGGGTGCCGCCCGGTCCCGTGACCGCGACGCGGTCCCCGTGCCCTCGGCTGATCTGACGGTCCACCAGGTAGCTGGCGGCGTTGAACGGCGGTGGCATCGCGGCCCCTTCGGATCGCGGAACGGCGTGGCGGGGGCGGACCGGTCGCGGCGCCGCCCCGGCGTCGGGTGTCAGGCGAGGTGCACGTACTCGTAGGCGAACGGCTGCCCGTTGACGCCCTGGCGCGGCGGCGCGATCCAGGAGGCGATGCGGCCCGGCTCGTAGACCGGGCGCATGAGGGAGGCCACGAAGGCCATGTCCTCGTCGGTCGGCAGCCAGGCCGTGCGGCCCTGCTCCCATTGCGCGGCGGTGAGCGGGGTTCCGTCGGGCGTCATGTGGTGGGCGCCGTGGACACCGACCGCGCGGTTGAAGCCGTGGTGCGGCAGGGCGAGGCGGGTGTCGATGCCGTGGTCGGCGAGGATGCGGTTCCAGCGGGTGACGCCGTTGCCGCAGTCGGCGGTGTACTCGCCGCGCAGGTCCTGGTTGAGGGCGATGAGCGCGGGCGTCTCGAGGGTGGTGAGGCGGCCGTCCTCGTAGTGGTCGACGGCGACGTATCCGTCGGTGAGGAGGTGGTCGTCCTTGCGGCGGTCCTCCTGCCAGCGGCCCTTGATGCCGTTGGTGAAGTAGTTGGCCACGTTGGTGGAGGTCTCGGACCCGAACAGGTCGAGCGAGACGCTGTAGTGGAAGTTGAGGTAGCGCTGGACGACGCCGAGCGGGATGCCGCCGTACGGCGCGATGTCGTCGGTGTCGTGCTCGCGCGTGAGTTCCGCCGTGCGGGTGACGACGCGGTCGATCCCGGTGGTGCCCACCATCATGTGGTGGGCCTCCTCCTTGAGCATGAAGTCGCAGGTGCGGGCGAGCGGGTCGAACGCGCTCTCCTTCAGCGTGCCGAGCTGGTACTTGCCGTCCCGGTCGGTGAAGTAGGTGAACATGAAGAACGCCAGCCAGTCGGGCGTGGGTTCGTTGAACGCCCCGAGGATGCGCGGGGCGTCCTCGCTGCCGGAGTTGCGCCGCAGCAGCGACTCGGCCTCCTCGCGGCCGTCCCGGCCGAAGTACGCGTGGAGCAGGTAGACCATGGCCCACAGGTGGCGGCCTTCCTCCACGTTGACCTGGAAGAGGTTGCGCAGGTCGTAGAGGCTGGGGGCGGTGGCCCCGAGGTGCCGCTGCTGCTCGACCGACGCTGGCTCGGTGTCGCCCTGGACGACGATCAGGCGCTGGAGGTCGGCACGGTGCTCGCCGGGCACCTGCTGCCACGCCGGCTCGCCCCGGTGCCGTCCGAACCCGATGGTGCGCTGCGCCTGGCGCTCGGACAGGAAGATGCCCCAGCGGTATTCGGGCAGGGCGACGTGCCCGAAGTGCGCCCACCCGTCCCGCTGTACGGAGACCGCGGTGCGCAGGTAGACGTCCTGCGTGGGCAGCGCCGGGCCCATGTCCTGCCACCAGGACAGGAACTTCGGCTGCCAGGACTCCAACGCGCGTCGCAGGCGCCGGTCGTCGGAGAGGTCGACGTTGTTCGGGATGCGTTCGGAGTAGTCGATCGAGCCCATGGTGCCTCACACTCGCTCGGTGTCGAAGTCGGGGCGGCGGCCGGTGCCGTAGCTGCGCAGGGCGCCTTCGGGGCCGGCCGCGTTCGGGCGGTTGAAGATCCAGTTCTGCCACGCGGACAGGCGTCCGAAGATCTTCGTCTCGGGGGTCTCGGGGCCGGTGAAGCGGTGGTTCGCCTCCATACCGGTGAGGGCGTCGGGGCTGAGGGACGCGCGTTCCTCGACGACGATGCGGACTTCGTCGGCGTAGTCGATGTCGTCGGGCGCGAACGTGACGAGGCCCAGCGCGAGGGCGTCGGCGGCGGTCAGCGCTTCGCCGGTGCGCTTGCGGAGCGTGTCGACGTGCTGCGGGTCTCCCTGGAACCGGGACTGGAGGCGCGTCAGCCCGTTGCCCATCGGGTACGCGCCGAAGTTGGTGGCACCGAGCCGCAGTTCGGCGGGTGCGGCGGCGGGATCCTCCTCGAAGACGCCGTCGAGCATGTACTGCCGGTCGGCGGCGAGCGCGAGTTCGAGCAGCGGTCCGGCGAAGCAGCTGCCCGGTTCGACGAGCGCGAGGAGGGTGCGGCTGGTGACGTCCAGGCGTTTGAGGGTGCGCTTGAGGTAGTGCCGCACCTCGTTGGCGAACCAGTCGTCCGCGTGGGCCTCCAGGAAGGCGTCGTACGCGAGGACGGCGTCGGCGTCGCCGGCCGTCTTGAGGAGCCACGTGCCGACGGTGTTCTCGTTGGTGCGCAAGTGCAGGATCGCGTCGTCGAGTTCGCGCGTCATGGCGAGGGGCCAGAACGCGGCGCCCGCGGCGCGGGCGGCGTCCGGGTCGGCGGGGGCCGGGACTTCGGGTGCGGCGACGGTGAGGGTGGCGGTGCGGGCGGCCCGGTCGATGTCGACCGTGACGTGGGTGTAGGCGATGCGGTCCGCGGTCTCGTCGCGGCGCAGCGGCGTGAGCGGGACGCCGCCTCCCCCGGCCGCGCCGTGCTCACCGTGCTCGTGGTGCGCGTCGTGCGCGTCGTGCGCGTCGTGCGCGGGTCGCGGTGACGCGCCGGCCGCCTCCGCGGCGCGGTCGGCCACGGCCTGGGCGAAGCGGCTGCGCGGGACGGCGCGGTCCACGAGCTTCCAGTCCACGGCCGTCTTGCCGCGGATGCCGTCGGCCTTGGTGGCGAACACGTCGGCGAGGTCCTTGCGTACGCCGCGCTTGTCGACGACGCGGGTGAGGCCGCCGGTGCCGGGGAGCACGCCCAGCAGCGGCACCTCGGGCAGCGAGACCGCCGACGAGCCGTCGTCCACCAGGATGATCTCGTCGCAGGCGAGGGCGAGTTCATAGCCGCCTCCGGCGGCGGTGCCGTTGACCGCGGCGATGAAGGCGATGCCGGAGTGCGCGGAGGCGTCCTCGATGCCGTTGCGGGTCTCGTTGGTGAACTTGCAGAAGTTCACCTTCCACGCGTGGGCGCTCGCGGCGAGCATGCGGATGTTCGCGCCGGCGCAGAAGACCTTGTCCTTGGCACTACCGACCACGACGGCCCGGACGCACGGGTGTTCGAATCGGATGCGCTGGACCGCGTCGTACAGCTCGATGTCGACCCCGAGGTCGTAGGAGTTGAGCTTCAGCTCGTAGCCCGGGACCAGACCGCCCTGTTCGTCGACATCCAGGGTGAGTCGCGCGACGTCGCCGTCGATCTCCAGCGTCCAGTGGCGATAGGTGTCCGGATGTGCCGCGAAGCGGACCGGTGTCGGGGGCATGCCTGCGCCTTTCAGCCGACGGGCGGATCCCGCGGGCTGCGGGCTCCACGCTTCGATGTTCTACATCTTCCCTACTTCACGTCAATAGCATGTAGGAGGTTAGCCGGGTCTGGGATACTCGCCGCAGCAGGTGGAGCGGAGGACGGAGCGCATGGCACAACCAGGGGAACCGGTACGGCCTGCGGTGTCGCGGAGGCAGCAGGTCGGCGCCGCCAGCGCGCGTTCCCTGCTGCTCACGCTGCTGGGCGAGTACGTCCTGCCGCACGGCGGCGCCGCCTGGACGTCCACGCTGGTCAGAGCACTCGACGGCCTCGGCGTGGAGGAGAAGTCGGCACGCCAGGCGCTCGCCCGCACCGCCGCGGACGGATGGATCGGCTCCGAACGCACCGGCCGCCGGGTCCGCTGGGTGCTCACCGCGCCCGGCCGCCGGCTGCTGACCGAGGGCGCCGAACGGATCTACAGCTTCGGTGCGACGCGCCCGGCCTGGGACGGGCGCTGGCTCGTCGTCATGGCCACCGTCCCGGAAAGCCGGCGCCGCCTGCGCCACCAGTTGCGCACCAAGCTCACCTGGGCGGGCTTCGGCAGCCCGGCCCCCGGTATGTGGATCAGCCCCCATCCGGCACGCGCCCCCGAGGCCGTGGAGACCATGCGCGAACTGGGCCTCGACAACTCGGCGTTCTCGTTCCACGGCGAGTTCGGCGGGATCGGGTCGCAGCGCGCGATGGTCGACCAGGCCTGGGACCTCGCCGAGATCGCCGCGCAGTACGAGGGGTTCCTCGACGAGTTCGCCGGCCTGCGCCCGGCCCCGGGCCCCGAGGTCGTCCTCGCGCAGGTCCGCCTGGTCCACGAGTGGCGGCGCTTCCCGTTCCTGGACCCGCAGCTCCCGACCGAGCTGCTGCCCCCGCGCTGGATCGGCGACCGCGCCGCGGAGGTCTTCACGCGCCTGCACACCGACTGGCAGGCCCAGGCACAGGCCTCATGGGGCCAACTCGCCGACGACGAAGCCGCCTGAAGAGTCCGGCAGCCAAGTGCGGTCATCCGCCGGATGGCAGGCCGTCCCCGACTGACTTAGCGTCAAGTGACGGGCCGAAACCGCCGGACACGCGGGACGACCGTCTCCTCGCCGCGCTCTCGGCCCGATTCGGCGTGCCATTCGCGAGAGGAACAACCATGCCTTACACCACCACGAACGACGGCACCGACATCTTCTTCAAGGACTGGGGCCAGGGGCAGACGGTCCTGTTCAGCCACGGCTGGCCCCTCAACGCGGACGCCTGGGACGTGCAGCTCAACCTGGTCGCCTCGCACGGCTACCGCGCCATCGCGCACGACAGGCGCGGCCACGGGCGCTCCTCGCAGCCGTGGAACGGCAACGACATGGACACGTACAGCGACGACCTCGCCCATCTCGTCGAGGCCCTGGACCTGCGCGACGTCGTCCTGGTCGGCCACTCCACCGGCGGCGGCGAGGTCACCCGCTACCTGGGCCGGCACGGCACCGACCGGGTCGCCAAGGCGGTCCTGCTCGGGGCCGTCCCGCCGCTCATGCTCAAGACCGACGCCAACCCGGAGGGCCAGCCGATCGAGGCGTTCGACGCCATCCGCAGCGGGGTCGCCGCCGACCGGTCGCAGTTCTACTACGAACTCAGCTTCCCCTTCTACGGGTTCAACCGCGACGGCGCGAAGGTGTCCGAGGGGGTCTCCCGGGCGTTCTGGGCACAGTCCATGCAGGCCGGCATCAAGGGTGCGCTCGACTGCGTCAAGGCCTTCTCCGAGACCGACTTCACCGAGGACCTCAAGGCCATCGACGTACCCACGCTGATCGCGCACGGCGACGACGACCAGATCGTCCCGATCGCCGCGGCCGCGCCGAAGTCCGCCGAGCTCGTCAAGGACGCCACGCTCAAGGTCTACCCCGGCCGGCCGCACGGCCTGTACGGCGACTACCAGGACGAGTTCAACGCCGACCTGCTCGCGTTCCTCGCCTCCTGAGCGATCCGCGCACAACCACACGCGCGCACCCCACCCGCGCACACCACACCGGCGCGCACCACACCCGAACCGCCCGCCCAACCCCGTGAGGAATCCCGTCATGAGCACCCCTCCCGACACGATCGTCCTCATCCACGGATTCTGGGTCACACCCCGGAGCTGGGAGCACTGGATCGAGCACTACAAGGCCAAGGGCTTCCGTGTGCTCGCCCCGGCCTACCCCGGCTTCGAGGTCGAGGTCGAGGCGCTCAACGCCGACACCACGCCGATCGAACGCCTCGAGGTGCCCGCGATCCTCAGCGCCTTGCAGGAAGTCGTCCGCGGCCTCGACACGCCGCCGATCCTCATCGGCCACTCGGCCGGCGGGGTGTTCACCCAGATCCTCCTGGACCAGGGCTACGGCGCCTGCGGCGTGGCGATCAACTCCGCCCCCACCGAGGGCGTCGTCGTCACCCCGCTGTCGCAGATCCGCGCCTCGTTCCCGGTCCTGCGGAACCCCGCCAACCGGCACAAGGCCGTCGGCCTCACCTACGACCAGTGGCGGTACGCGTTCACGAACACCTTCCCCGAGGAGCAGGCGAAGGCCACGTACGAGCGCTACCACGTGCCGGCCTCGGGGCACGTGTTCTGGGGCAGCGCCCTCGCCAACATCCATCCCGGGCACGCCGACACGTACGTCAACTACGACAACGCCGAACGCGCGCCGCTGTTGTTCGTCTCCGGCGAGAACGACCACCTCATGCCGCCGAAGGTCCAGGCGTCCAACGCCAAGCACTACAAGGCCCCGGGCACGGTCACCGAACATGTCGTGTATCCCGGCCGGTCGCACCTGCTGCCCGCCCAGGAAAACTGGGAGGAAGTCGCCGACCACGCCCTGGACTGGGCCCAGTCCCACTCCTGAGCACAGCGGCGCCGCACAAATCGTTTGCCCGGGCGCGGGCGGGCGCGTAGCGTCGCCGGAGGTCCCGGCCCTTCGGGACCGTTTGCCGTCCGCGCGACTGCGCGTCGCCCGACCGGTTGGAGAGCGCCCATGTGTAGCTGCTGCTGTGCGGCGGCCTGCTGCGGCGCCGTGACCCGTTCCGGCCGGGGGCTCGCCGCGACCATGTGCTTCCCGACATGGCGTACGCGGCGTGGCCCCGGAGCCCTGACCGGCCGGTAGCGTCTGCCCGCTCCCCTGTGACGACGTCGTCCTGCACGGCGTCGCGCAGCCGCGTCCACGCCTGCCCATACCCGGCCAGGGCCCCTCGCCCGATTCCGAACATCCGTGTTCGGGCAGGCGAAGCGGCTCTCCGACGGCACACGCTTTCGGCACAGCTCCGCGCGCCGGGCCCGGCCGCGCCTCGTGCGCGGCCGGTCGCCCCGCGGCCCCGCCTGCCCGTCCCCAGGAAAGGGACGCAGGCCGTGGCCCGCACCTCCACACGCGACCGACTCCGTCGCGAACTCTCGCAGAACTTCCTCACCCCCGCCGCCGCGCGACGCTTCGTACGCGTCGCGAATCCCGCGCCCGACGCGCTCGTCCTCGAAGTCGGGGCCGGACGCGGGGCCGTCACCGCCGAGCTGGCCTCGGTGTGCGGCGGGGTCGTCGCGTACGAACTCGACCCGCACCACGCCCGGTTCCTCCGGGAGCGCTTCGCCGCCGGGCCGCACCCCGTGACGGTCGTGCGCGGCGACTTCCTCGGCGCACGCGCTCCGGACCGCCCCTTCGAGGTCGTCGGCAACGTGCCCTTCTCCCGTACGTCCGACGTGGTGGCCTGGTGCCTGGAGGCACCGCACCTCGGCAGGGCCACGCTCGTGACCCAGTGGGAGTACGCGCGCAAACGCACCGGCGGCTACGGCCGTTGGACGCTCCGCACGGTACGCACCTGGCCGACGTTCTCGTGGTCCCTCGCCGGGCGCATCGCCCGCACGGAGTTCCGGCCGCAGCCGCGGGTGGACGCCGGGATCCTGCGCCTCACCCGGCGCGCGGTGCCCCTGCTGCCGACGCAATTGCTCGGCGCGTACGGGGAGTTGGTCGACATCGGATTCACCGGCCGAGGCGGCTCGTTGCACGCGTCGCTGCGCCCGCACCTGCCGCGCCGCCTGCTGGACCGGGCGTTCACCCGTGCGGGCATCGAACGCGCGGCGGTGGTAGCCGATGTGACGCCCGGTCAGTGGATCCGGCTGGCGGAGGAAGTACTCGACTGACGATCCGCCCCGACGGGCGCATCAACCGCGCGAAACGGCGCGGAGGAAGCGGCGCTTCGGGCGCCGCCGGACGGGGGGCCTGCGTACGGCGCCCCGTCCGGCGGCGAGTTCGCCGTCCGGGTGCCAAGGGTTGTCGGGGGACATGACGGGTGACTTGCGGGACGCCGCGGCCTGGATCTCGACGTGAGCGTCGTGTGCGGTTCCGTGCAGCGCCTCGTCGTGTGCGAGAAGGGCGGCCCGCAGCGCGGAGCCCGCAAGGCCGCGGCGGCGGGCGCGGACGGCCAGCCAGGACAGGCACCCCACCGATGCCCCGACAGCGGCCGTGACCACCAGGAACGCGACAAGACCCGCCATGGCCACGACACTACCCGCTACCGGCCGCAGGCCGTCCCGGGTCGTGCGCCCCGCGCGGCGTCAGGCGGCGGCGCGGGCCCGGGGCCGGGCGGCGTCCGCTTCCTCGGCGGCCAGGAGCCGCACGATCTCGCGGACCGCCGTACGGCCGGCCCGGTTGGCGCCGACCGTGCTCGCGGAAGGGCCGTACCCCACCAGGTGGATGCGCGGATCCGCGGCCACGCGCGTGCCGTCCATCCGGATCCCGCCGCCCGGTTCGCGCAGGCCGAGCGGGGCCAGGTGGTCGAGCGCCGCCCGGAAGCCGGTGGCCCACACCACGGCGTCCGCACGAATGGTGCGCGGGCCGTCGGCGGTGTCCCACGCCACGCCGTCGGGGGTCAGCCGGTCGAACATCGGGAGCCTCCGCAGCACCCCGCGCTCCCGGGCCGCGCGTACCGCCTCGGTGGGCGGCAGGCCGGTCGCGCCGACCACGCTCTGCGGGGGCAGGCCGCGGCTCACCCGGTCCGCCACCTGCGCGACGATCTCGCGGCCGATCTCGGGGGTGAAGGGCTCGTCCGTGAACTTCGGCGGACGCCGCGTCACCCACGTCGTCGTGCCGCCGGCCGCCGCGATCTCGGCCAGGAAGTGGATCGCGGACGTCCCGCCCCCGACGACCACCACGTGCTGCCCGCGGAACTCCGCGCCGCCGCGGTAGTCGACCGTGTGCAGCTGCCTGCCCCGGAACTCCGCGGCTCCGGGGTAGAAGGGGACGAACGGGTGGCGCCACGTGCCCGAGGCGTTGACCAGCGCACGGGCGGTCCACGTACCGGCGTCGGTCGCGACCACGAGCCGGCCGTCGTCGCGCGGGCGGACCTCGGCCACCCGGACCGGGCGCACGACGGGCAGGTCCATCGTGCGCTCGTACGCCGCGAAGTACTCCGGCACCGCCTCACGCGCGGAACGCATCCGGTCCCCAGGCTCGAACGCCATGCCGGGCAGGTCGTGCACGCCGTGGACGGACTCCATGAGCAGCGTCGGCCACCGGTGCCGCCACGCGCCGCCCGGTGCGTCGTCCGCGTCGAGCACCACGAAGCCGAGGCCGGACCGGCGCAGGAAGTAGGCGGCCGACAGCCCGGCCTGGCCCGCGCCGACCACGACCACGTCCAGGTCGCGGTGCGGCTGTGCGGCCGCCGCGTCGCGCTCACGTCCGGAAGTTCCCATGCCGTCGACAACACGCGGGACGCGTGCGCCCTTCCCCGCCGGTGTCCTCCCGCAGCATGGCGCGGATCACGCGGATCGCGGTCGTGATGGGGATTGCCGACCCGCCGTCCGGCCCTCTTGGATGGAAGGGTGATCGGCGAACGCGAACTCGGCCAGGTGACCGATTTGATGCTCGTGGTGGCGTGCGACGAGGTGCTGCCGAGATTCGGCGCTCTCTCGGACGCGGATGTCACCGAGAAGGGGCCGGGCGACCTGGTGACGACCGCCGATCGCAGAGCCGAGGAGCGGCTCACCGAGGGCCTGACCGCGCTGCTGCCGGGCTCGCGCGTGGTCGGCGAGGAGGCCGTGCACGCCGACGCGGGCGTACTGCGGGAGTTGGACGGCGACCGGCCCGTGTGGATCGTCGACCCGGTGGACGGGACGGCCAATTTCGTACGCGGCGACGAGCGCTACTGCATGCTCGTGGCACTCGCCACGGGCGGCAAGGTGCAGGCCTCGTGGACGTACGCCCCCTCGCTCGGCCTGCTGGCCACCGCCCGTCTGGGCGGGGGAGCCCTCTACAACGGCCGCCCCGTGCGCGTGCCCGGGGCACCCGCCGTGACCGACGCCGACGATGCGTCCGGCACCGATGGCTCGGCCGCCGGAGCCGCCGGCGCCAAGGCCGCCCGGGGGTCCAAGAGCGCGAGCCCCAGAACGCGGGCCGCCAAAACCGCCGGCACCGCAAAGAACGCGGCCGCCCGCCCGCGTCTCCGGCTGACCCATCCCACGTATCTGCGACCCGAGCACAAGGACATGCTGGCCAGACTCCGCACCCCGGAGTTCACCGTCGAGCCGTCCACGTCGGCGGGGCTGGAGTACGTGGACCTGGTCCGCGGCGACGCCGACGCGCTCGTCTACACCTGGGAGAACCCGTGGGACCACGCCGCGGGCCTGCTGCTCCTCGCCGAGGCGGGCGGAACGGCAGCCAACCTGGACGGCTCCCCCTTCGCACTGTCCGGCGGCAACAACCTCCCCCTCATCGCCGCCGCCAACGAGGACCTGACCGCAGACCTGACCAAGCGCCTGACCGCGTGACCGCGTAACGGCGTGAGCAACTGACCGCACTGACCGGTCCGACCGGTCCGACCGACCGCACCGCGCGGGTGGCTCAGTGCACCGAGGCGCAGCTGAAGCCGCCTGCACCGTGGCTGGAGTGGTGTCCTGTACCGGTGTACGTCGACGAGCTGCCGCGCGGACGCGGCGGGCGGAACAGGTCCGACTGCGGGAACAGATCCTCCCACCAGGTCTGGAGCGTGTGGCCGAACTCCTCCTCGACCGCCGCCGTCGCCGCGCCTTCCCAGCGCACCGAGGCTCCGGTCTCGCGGAGTGCGCGTACCGCGGGCTCCAGGGCGAAGCCGGTCAGCGGCTCCGCCTCCTCCCAGCGGTGCGGCTGGGTGTCGGTGGGCAGCGGGCTGAGGGGCGCGACGTCGTGCCGGTGCACGGTCACCTCGGCGCCCGGGCCCCGGCCGGTCACGAGGACGCCCCACAACGGCAGGGCCGCCAACTCGCGGGCCCTGCCGCGGCGTTCGTCGGTATGCGCGCGTTCCTGCGCCAACCGGCGTTCCGACTCCTCGCGTTCGGCGGCGATCCGCTGCCCGACGGCCGCACGCGTGGGACGGTACGCCTCGTCGGCCGCCGCCACCTCCGCACGGTACGCCTCCAGCGCACGCCTCCAGTCGCGGTCCACGTCCCGCATGCGCCACCACAGCAGGCGGTTGCCGAGCTTCTCGGCCTCCACCTCGTGGCGTTCCCGGGCGATCGCGGCCCGGTCGGTCGCGGCCGCGACGGCGTCAAGGTGGTCGAGCCCGACCGCCAGCCACTCCGCGTGGGCGTCCGGCGTACACCGAACGGCGGTGCCGGAGTGCGCGAGGCCGATGCTCAACACCACGAAGTCCACCGGTGGTTCGGCGTCGAACGGGTCCGTCCAGCGCAGTTCGGTGACGTACAGCAGATGCCCGTCGAAGAACTCGGTGTCGCGCCTCAGTTGGTTCCGATGCTGCTTGATCCGCCTCCGGAATTCCTGGTGTTGCCGACGCCAGCCGCCCCAATAGCTCACCTCGCCCCCTCTCCACGACGCTCCCCACCCGCTGCCGTCCACTCTCCGCCGCCCGGACACCCGGAAACAACCCGGAGATCCCTCCGAAGCGTGCGGAAAGGGATGAGACGGACGGCGATCGGGCGGCGGCCCGGTGGCGTGGTGCCCGCTCCCGCTACGCCGACACGGCCTCCAGCGCGTCG
Organism: Streptomycetaceae bacterium NBC_01309; assembly: GCA_045039925.1. Lineage (GTDB taxonomy): Bacteria > Actinomycetota > Actinomycetes > Streptomycetales > Streptomycetaceae > Yinghuangia. The sequence continues at coordinate 9,847,247 of CP108400.1, read as the reverse complement.
GCGGTTTCCCCGGGGCGCGTGATCATCAGGTCGTGCCCGGCCCGGACTTCGGCGGTGCCGGCGTTCTTCAGGCGCGCGGCGAAACGACGGGCCAGCGGCGGCGGAATGGCCGCGTCCTCGGTGGCGACGACGTAGCCGGTCGGGATCCCGAGGGCCAGGAACGCGGAGAGCCGGCCGGGTTCGACGAGAGCCGCGGGCGGGTAGGCGCGGTGGCGTTCGAGGACCCAGGCGCGGTCCGCGTCGGTGCCTTCGGGCATCAGGATCTCGGTCATGAGCCGGTGGTCCGTGCGCGCCGTGCCGTCCGGTTCGAGGGTGACCGCCCGGGCCACCTCGGGTGTCTGCGGGACCGCTTGGATCAGCGTCTCGCCGTCGCCGGCGACCACCGCGGCGAGGAAGACTACTCCGGCGACGCGGTCGGTGGCGGCCTCGGCGACGCGCGGGACGACGACACCGCCCATGCTGTGGCCGACGAGCACGACGTCGCGGAGGTCTTCGTACCGGAGCACGGCCGTGATGTCGGTGACGAAGGTCGCGAACGGCGTTTGCGGGCCGCCCAGATGGGCGCGCTCGCCGAAGCCGGTCAGCGTCGGGGTCCACACGTCGTGGCCGCGTGCGCGCAGCTCGCGGGCGAGGCGCTGCCAGCACCAGCCACCGTGTCCGCCGCCGTGGACCAGCACGAATGTCCGTCGGGTCACGCCACTTCCCGCGGTCAGGCCGCGCGCCGCGAGTCGCGGCGCGAGCGGCGGCGGGTCACCACGCGGAACACGCCGTACAGCAGGTCCAGCGCGCCGATGACGACGAGGATCAGTCCGAGCTTGTCGAGTTCGACCGCGGGGACGTCGACGTCGCCCGCGTAGAGCTTGAGGAGGGCTCCTATGGCGATGCCGAAGATTCCGATCACCACGTCGCGCATTTGCGGCCCCCCGCTCGTCCGTTCGGTCCTGGGTCAGGTTAAAAGGTAGACGGGCTCCGGGGGGAGGGGCTTCGTGCGCGGGCAGGAGATCCCGCTGCCCATTTCGATGTACGCGGCGGCCGACGCCTCGGTCCGAAGCGTCGGCCGCCGTCGCATCCGTCCGTCGCATCCGTCCGTCGCGTCAGTCCGTCGCATCCGTCCGTCGCGTCAGTCCGTCGCGTCGGGGCCGAGGACTCCGTGCAGCACGAGGTCGGTCAGTGACGCGACCAGCCCTTCCACGTCCCGCACGTCGCGGATGCACAGGGCGAAGATGGCCGCGCCCGCGATCGTGTCGAAGAGCGTGTCGGCGTCCACCCCGGGACGTGCGTCGCCCGCCTCGACCGCCTTCGGCAACTGCCGGGTCAGGGTGCCGCGCGCGGCGGTCTCCAGGCGGGCCGCCAGGATCTGCTGCAATGCCGGGTCCGAGCGGATCTCCGACATCAGCCCCGGGATCGCCTCGCGGGTGGCCGGCTCGGCGAACATCTGCACCGCCCCCCGCACCATGCGCCGTACCTCGGCGGCGAAGCCGTCGTCCGGCTCCTGGCGCGGTTCGATGCCGACGAAGACCGCCTCGTGCACGACGTGCGCCTTGGACGGCCAGCGGCGGTAGATGGCCGGGCGGCTGACTCCGGCGGTGGAGGCGATGAGGTCGATCGAGACGCCCGCGTACCCGTGTTCGATCAGCAGTCGGCGCGTCGTCGCGAGCACCGCCTCGTTGATCGTGGGATCGCGGTGCGGGCCGTACCGCTGCCCTGTTCTCGCCGGGTGCGTCATGGGTGCTCGTACTCCTCGATGGTCCTTGACCCGGTCAGACAGCTCGGATAGCTTGCCACAGCGCTAGTCGTTCCAGACTGTAACGACTGACCCGAGGGTGCGCGCCGCGCCCCGCGAGAGCCGGCGCGCGAGCCTCGGGCCGGAGAGGCTTGGTGGCAGAGATGACCATGGGAAATACCGTCGAGGCATGGGCGTGGGTCGCCGACCGGACCGGGGCGCCGGGCGAGGTGCTGGAGCGCCGCCGGATCGAGGTACGCGCGCCCGGCCCCGGCGAGATACGCGTCACGAGCGAGGCGATGTCGCTCAACTTCAACGACATCGACTGCGTGTACGGCCGGTACGCGACGGTCCCGGTCGAACCCCCGTTCACCCCCGGCATGGAGGTCGTCGGCGTCGTGGAGGCCGCGGGGCCGGGCGCCGAGGACATGCTCGGCAAGCGCGTCATCGGCATCCCCGCACGCGCCCTCGGCGGCTACGCCACCAGCGTCGTCTGCCCGGCCGAGATGACCCTCGACCTGCCGGAGAGCTTCCCCGCCGAGACCGGTGCGGCCGTCCACTACCCGTTCCACCTGTCGTGGCTCGGACTGCACGAGCGCGGCAAACTCCAGAGCGGCGAGACGCTGCTGGTCACCGCCGCGGCGGGCGGGGTCGGCTCCGCCGCGGTCCAGTTGGGCCGCCGGGCCGGCGCCCGCGTCATCGCCCTCGCGGGCAGCGACGACAAACTGAAGCTGTGCCGCGAACTCGGCGCGGAACTGGCGCTCAACTACCGCACCGAGGACTGGGTCGCGCGCGTCAACGAATACACCGGGCAGCGGGGCGTCGACGTCGCGTTCGACCTCGTCGGCGGGCAGGTCACCCAGGACATCTTCCGCTGCATGGGCTTCAACGGGCGCCACCTGATCGCCGGGTACGCGTCCGGCATCGAGCAGGAGCACAACTCCGGGTTCGACCCGTGGCGCATGGTGTACGGCAACTTCTCGCTCGTCGGCGTCGCCCACCTCTACGTCGAGGACCCGGTCGGCCACTGGGCGCGCGGCGGCATGCGGCCGTCGTCGCGCGAGCACGGCCGCGCCGTGCACGCCGAGATCCTGCGGCTGCTCGACGCCGGGGAGATCGCGCCGGTCATCGGCCGCCGCATCGGCTTCGACGACATCCCGGCGGCGATGACCGACATGGAGGCCCGCGCCACGCACGGCAAGGTGGTCGTGACCAACCTCCCGACGGTGTAGCCGACTTGGCGGCCGGGGGCGGGAAGTCCCGTCCCCGGCCGCTCCCGGCCCGCCCGGCCCGCGTCAACGACCTGCCGCAGCCGCCCGGTTGGCGCACCGACACGAGATCGCGCATTTGGTCACCGTCCGATGACCGTTCCTCATAGCATGCGTTGATCATTCATTCTCCCGGGCGGCTGGTGGGGCCGCCGCGGGCAACGACATGCAAAGCGGGGGGATCTCATGCGCATGCGAACGACCGTGCTGGGTGCGGTGTGTACGGCAATCGCCATCACGCTGGCGGGGTGCAGCAGTGACGACGGAGGCAAGTCGATGGACCCGGCCGAGGCGAAGGCCGCGGCTCAGGCCCTGGCAGACCAACGGCTAGCCGATCTGGCCGCCAAACCCGGTGTCGAGCCGGCCATCGCCGACTACATCCGCGCGGTGTCGGCGATCGCGGTCGAGTACAGCGTGCCACCGACCGACGAAGCCAAGCGCAAGACCCTCGACCAGATGATCCTCGACGCCCAGGCGGCGCGTGAGACGTTCTGCACCAGTGACGGACAGGGCGGCCGCGAACCGGGGTCGTTCCTGACGTCCATGCGCGAGGTGACGCTGAACGAAGCCGCCGAGAAGTACCGCGACGAGAACGGCCTGGACGATGCCACGTCGACCGTGGTCGCGGGCCGCGTCCTCACCGCGGTCGAGTCCAAGCTGTGCACGGGGCAGGCGGCGGGGGCGTAGCCGCCTGCCCCGCGAGGTGGGTCACTCGGTGGCGCACGCCCGGGCGGTGTGGACCGTCGTCGCGGCGAGGTAGAACGCGTCCGGGCGCCACAGGATCCCGGTCGGGGCGCCGTCGTCGACCAGCCGGTCCAGCGTCTCGCGGTCCTCCGCGTCCAGTTCGCTGTCCAACATCGAACGCAGGCGCGTCAGATGGTTGTGCAACTGCTCCCGGGCGGCCGTGCCCAGCGGTGCCGGGTGGTCGGTGAGGAACGTCCGCGATCCGGTCGGCACCAGTCCGGCCGCCGCCAGCATCGCGGGCCAGTCCTCGACCAGCGAGACGGCGCCCGGGAGTTCGGCGCGCATGGCGGCGAAGCGCGCCTCGTTGGCGACCTCCAGGCGCGGTTGCAGCCCGGGGCGCCCGATGCCGATGTCGCGCGGCAGGAACCGCAGCGGCAGGCCGCGTTCGCCCACCGCGAGGACGCCGCCGGGGCGGAGCCGTGCCGCGAGGTCGCGCAATGCCGCCTGCTGGTCTCCGAGGTGGTGCACGACATCGCTCGTCCACACCAGGTCGGCGGACGGCAGGGCACCGAACTCGTCCGGGAGATCCGCCTTCCGGACCACCACGCGGTCGGCCAGGCCGCGGTCGGCCGCCCGGGCGCGTACCCGCGCCAGCAAGCCGTCGGCCTGGTCGACGGCGACGACCTCGGCCCGCGGGAACGCGTCGGCCAGCACGCACGCCGCCACGCCCGGGCCGCTCCCGATGTCGAGAACGCGTGCCACCGCGTCGCCGCCGCCCGCCAACTCGCCCAGCCACGCGGCGGCTTGTTCGAGCGCCGGCATCTGCAACTCCGCGCCGCGTTCCAGCAGCGGACCCAGTTCGTCCCAGTCGATGTCGTGCGCGCCTTCGCCGTGGTGGTGGCCGTGGTTGTGGTTGTGTCCGGCGCTGTGCGCGGGGTTGTGGCCGTGCTGCTCGTCGTGCTGCTGGCCGTGCTGCTGGTTCTGCTGACCGGTCATGCGTCTCATCCTCTTCCGGGGTCCTGGCGTCGTTCGCGCGGGGGTCGGGGCGGGGGCGGGCGTCGGCGTGCGTACGGCGGCGTCAGTGCACCGGCGCCGGGGAGAACGGCGGCAGGTATGCGGGAGTCCGGCGGCTCGCGACGGCGTGCGCGACGTCCTCTTCCACGAGTTCCATGTTGAGCGCGAAGGCCGCGGCCGCACCCATGCCTGCCGCCGTGACGACCTGGGCGCGCGGATCGCGGACGTTGCCGACCGCCCACACCCCGGGGACGCTCGTACGCCCCGCCTGGTCCGCGACCACCCACCCGTTCTCGTCCGCCGCGCAGCCGAGGCCGGCGAGCAGCGCGTCGTGCGGCACCATCCTCGGGAGCACGAACACCGCCTCGCGCGCGACCACCCGGCCGTCCGCGAGTTCGACGCCGCTGACCGCGTCGGCGGCGGAGTCGACGACCACGCGCTTCACGGCCCCCTCGACGACCCGGACACCGCGTGCCGCCAGCCGCTCCGCCTGCTCCGGCCGCAGGTCCCCGGTGTGCCGGAAAAGCACGACGTCCGAGGACCACTGCCGCAGCAGCAGCGCGTGGTCCACGGATCCCGGGTGGGTGCCCAGCACGCCGAGCGGCCGGTCGCGTACCTCGTAGCCGTGGCAGTACGGGCAGTGCAGCACGTCGCGGCCCCAGCGCTCGCGCAGCCCCGGGATGTCCGGCAGCACGTCGCGCAGCCCCGTCGCGACCACGACCCGCCGTGCCCGCAGCACCGGCCCGCCGGACAGCGTCACGTGGAACCCGGGGAGGATGGCCCGGCCCTCGTCGGCGCGTACGCCGTCAGCCGCGTCTGTGACGTCCGCCGCATCTGTGACGTCCGCCGCATCGACATCCACCGCTTCCATGCCGTCGACCCGGGCGTCGATCAGGTCCACCCCGTACCCGGCGACCTCGGCCCGGCCGACCGCCAGAAGCTCGGCCGGGGCCATGCCGTCGCGCGACAGAAAGCCCTGCATGTGGGCTGCCGGCGCGTTCCGCGGCTGCCCCGCGTCGACCACCGCGACGCGGCGGCGCGCCCGGCCCAGTACCAGCGCCGCGTTCAGCCCGCCCGCGCCCGCGCCGACGACCACCACGTCGTACCCGCCCGCCGCGGCGGATCCTTGTGCCTCGACCGCGCCGCCTGTCTCGACCGCTTCCTGTGCCTGGACCATGTCGACCACCTCCGCCGCCAGCGTGTCGCGGCGATCCCCTTACGGCAATCTTTGTTGCCGTTTCCGGGAAACTGCGATCCCATGGTCGGCATGGAGCACTCCCCCGCAATCGCCCAGGCCCTGACCGAGGTCGGTCCGCGGCTGCGCCGCCTGCGTACCGAGCGCGGCGTCACGCTCGGCGCGCTGGCCGAGGCCACCGGGATCTCGAAGAGCACGCTGTCGCGCCTGGAGTCGGGGCAGCGGCGTCCGAGCCTGGAACTGCTGCTGCCGATCGCGCAGGCGCACCAGGTGCCGCTGGACGAGCTGGTCAACGCGCCGGAGGTCGGCGATCCGCGGGTACGCCTGACGGCCCGCCAGGTGAACGGCAACGTCGTGCTGCCGCTGACCCGGCACCCGGGCCCCCTCCAGTCCTACAAGATGGTCCTGCCGAAATCCCGGTCGACACCGGACCCGTGCACGCACGAGGGCTACGAGTGGCTGTACGTCCTGTCCGGCCGCCTCCGCCTGGTCCTCGGCGACCACGACGTCATCCTGGGCCCGGGTGAGGCCGCCGAGTTCGACACGCGCGTACCGCACTGGTTCGGGACCACGGGCGAGGAAGCCGTTGAACTGCTCAGCCTGTTCGGCCGGCAGGGCGAACGCATGCACGTACGCGCCAGGCCCCGCGCCAAGACAACGTGACGCGCCGCGCGGGGCCTGCCGGGCGGACGTGCCTGCCGGGCGGACGTGCGGGTTGCCCGGTCAGCTCGCGTTTGGTCGGCCCGCACCTGGTCAGCTCACGCTGTGCTCGACCACGGAGCGGTGCTCGCACTGCACGGTGAAGGCCACGTCGGCCGGCATCGGTACCACCGGCTGCTCGCGGGCCCCCACGGTGGTCTCGTTCCAGTTGCCGTCGACGTCGGCGCTCGCGGGAGTCGCCCAGGACAGCACGGCCGCGGCGACGGCGACGGCAACGAGAGCGGCACGTGCGGCGTTGGAGATCTTGGTCATGATCCCACCAACGAGCGTCCCGGCGCGCCGACACGCTCGGGGTGGACGGCGGCGGCACCGCGCGTCACCGAATCTCCTATGCTCGACCGGGTGGACCGGCCGGGAGGTCGGTCCGCAGACATGCACTCAAGTCCAGGAGGGTCCCCCACAGTGGGTGAGAACGTCTACTTCAAGGTCTCGGCCGACGGCCAGAGCCTCGGCACGATCACGTTCAAGCTGTACGACGACGTCGTGCCGGACACCGCGCGGAACTTCCGTGAGCTGGCGACCGGCCAGCACGGCTTCGGCTACGCGGGGTCCTCGTTCCACCGCGTGATCCCGGACTTCATGCTCCAGGGCGGCGACTTCACCGCCGGCAACGGCACCGGTGGCAAGAGCATCTACGGCAACAAGTTCGCGGACGAGAACTTCCAGCTGAAGCACACCAAGCCGGGCCTGCTGAGCATGGCCAACGCGGGTCCGAACACCAACGGCTCGCAGTTCTTCATCACCACGATCGTGACGGACTGGCTCGACGGCAAGCACGTCGTGTTCGGCGAGGTCGTGGAGGGCATGGAGGTCGTCAAGGCGATCGAGGCGCTGGGCTCCAGCGGCGGCCGCACCAGCAAGAAGATCACCATCGACGAGTCCGGCGTCGTCGGCCCCAAGGCCTGACCGACTCATCGGGACAGGCGATGACCGAGGCGGCTCTGCCCATCGGACCCGGCGGATCCGACGGGCCCACCGCATCCGGCGGGTCCAGCGGGCCCACCGGGTCCGCGGACTCCACCGGGCGCGAACTGCCCGCGACGGTACGCCTGTTCGTCGCGGTCGCACCGCCCAGCGACGCCAAGTCGGAGCTGGAGCGCGCCCTCGCACCGGTGTACGAGGCGCATCCCGGGCTGCGCTGGAACCGCATCGAGGACTGGCACATCACGCTGGCATTCCTCGGCGAGCTTCCGTCCGACGTGGTTCCCGGGCTGTGTACGGCACTTGAGGCCGTCGCGGCGTCGCACCCGACACTCGCGCTGGAGCTGTCCGGTTCCGGGCAGTTCGACGAGCGGGTGCTGTGGTGCGGCCTGCGGGGCGAGGTGACCGGTCTGCACCGGCTGGCCTCGGCGACCCGGGCCGCGGTGGCGGCGAGCGGCGTGCGGTTCGACGACCGCCCGCTGAGCCCGCACCTCACGCTGGCCCGGGCCCGGCGCGACAACCCGGACGGGGTGCCGCAGGCCGCCGCCGAGCTGTCCGGCTTCGCCGGGCGGCCCTGGCGCGCGGAACGCCTCCACCTGGTGGGCAGCAACTTCGGCCGGGGCCCGGGGCCCATCCGCTACCGCGATGTCGCCTCCTGGCCGCTGACGGGCGGTGGTGCCCCGCCGCGTTAGTCGCGGCGGGGCACCGCCCCCCTTTGTCCGCCGGGCGTCACGCCTGGCGTCACGTCGGCATCTTGCCGGGCGTCACGTCAGGCGCACCGCGGCGCCGGCCGTCACGTGCGCCCGGCGACCACCGCGTCGGCGATCGCCCGCGGCACCTGGGCGTACGCCGCGAACCGCATCGTGAACGCCGCCCGGCCGGACGTACGGCCGCGCAGGTCGCCGACGTACCCGAACATCTCGGCGAGCGGCACGTGCGCCGTCACCACGCTCGCGCCCGACCGTTCGCCGATCGCCTTGACCTGCCCGCGCCGGGCGTTGAGGTCGCCGATCACGTCGCCCAGGTGGTCGGCCGGCGTGGTGACCTCGACGGCCATCACCGGCTCCAGCAGCGCCGGAGAGGCCAGCCGCGCGGCCTCCTGGAACGCCGTCGCCGCCGCGATGCGGAAGGCGCCCTCGGACGAGTCGACGTCATGGAAGTCGCCGTCCAGCAGCGTCACGCGCACACCGGTCAGCGGGTAGCCCGCCAGTACGCCCGAGTCCAGCGCGGCCTGGCAGCCCTCGTCGACCGACGGGACGAACTCGCGCGGCACCCGGCCGCCGACGACCTTGCTGACGAACTCGTAGTGCCCTCCTTCCCAGGGTTCGACGGCGATGCGGATCCGGGCGTAGTGGCCCTTGCCGCCGTTCTGCTTGCGGTACGTGAAGTCGTGCCCCGCCACGGCCGCGAGCAGCGTCTCGCGGTACGCGACGCGCGGCCGGCCGACGTTCGCGGCCACGTCGAACTCCCGCCGCATACGGTCGACCAGCACCTCCAGGTGCAGTTCGCCCATGCCCGACACGACGGTCTGGCCGGTTTCGCGGTCGGTCTCGGCACGGAAGGACGGGTCCTCCTCGGCCAGCCGCTGGATCGCCAGGGCCAGCTTGTCGGCGTCCGCCTTCGAGACGGGCTCGATGGCCATCTCGATCACCGGCGCCGGGAAGTCCATGGACTCCAGGACCACCGGGTGCGCGGGATCGCACAGGGTCTCGCCGGTGACGGTCCGGCGCAGGCCCTGGACGACGACGATGTCGCCCGCGGCCGCCGAGGAGACCTCCTCCCTCTTGTCGGCGTGCACGCGGTAGATCTTGCCGATGCGTTCCTTCCGGTCGCACACGGAGTTGCGTACCGTGTCGCCCGTTTCGACGCGTCCCGAGTAGACGCGCACGAAGCTCAGCTTGCCCAGGTGCCGGTCCGTGGCGACCTTGAACGCGAGCGCGGCGAAGGGCTCGGCGTCCGAGGGGAGGCGTACGGCGGCGGTGCCGTCGGGCGCCTCGCCTTCGACCGCACCGATGTCGAGCGGCGACGGGAGATAGCGCACGACGGCGTCGAGCAGGGGCTGGACTCCCTTGTTCTTGAAGGCGGTTCCGCACAGCACCGGGGTGACGACCGGGCCGTCTCCGGTTCCGGACGCGATGGTGACGCGGCGTACCGCCTCGTGGACCTGCGCCTCGGTGGGCTCGCTCCCTCCTCCCAAGTACTGCTCCAGGAACTCCGCGTCGTGTTCGGCGACGCTGTCCAGCAGGCGCGTACGCCACTCGGCGGCGGCCTCGACGTGGCTGTCGGGGATGTCCACCACGTCGTACGCCGAACCGAGTTCGGCGTCGACGGGCCACACCAGCGCGCGCCGGCCGATGAGGTCGACGACGCCGCGGAAGCCCGCTTCCGCACCGATCGGAAGCTGCACCACGAGCGGCACCGCGCCCAGGTGCGTGCGGATCATCTCGACACAGCGGGCGAAGTCCGCGCCCGCGCGGTCGAGTTTGTTGACGAAGCAGACGCGCGGCACGCGGTACCGGTCCGCCTGCCGCCACACGGCCTCGGACTGCGGCTCGACGCCCGCCACGCCGTCGAACACCGCCACCGCGCCGTCGAGGACGCGCAGGCAGCGCTCCACCTCGACGGTGAAGTCGACGTGGCCGGGCGTGTCGATGATGTTGACGCGGTGCTCGACGCCGTCGAGCCGCCAATGGCACGTGGTCGCCGCGGAGGTGATGGTGATGCCGCGTTCACGTTCCTGGATCATCCAGTCCATCGCGGTCGTGCCGTCGTGCACCTCGCCCGCCTTGTGGGAGACGCCGGTGTAGAAGAGGATCCGCTCGGTGGTGGTGGTCTTGCCCGCGTCGATGTGGGCCATGATGCCGATGTTGCGGACGGTCGCGAGGCCGCGAACGGTCGTGGTCATGACTGTGCCCTTCTCCAGGTGTGGTGATCACGTGATTTCGGGCAGGCGAAAGCCGGCCCGGTGGTGGGACCCCGTGCGGGCATGCCGAAGGACGGCGCGTGGCCGGGGACGGGAAGGCGCCCGAGGACAGGGGCCGATGGCCCGCAAGTCCCGGGGACTTCAGGAGTCGGTTCGTCGGGTCGATGACGACGCGCAAAGACGCCGCGGATTCGCGGAGTTGCGCACGACGTACGGCATCATGCCCGCGGTCGGCGCGTGTTCCCGGAGTCGGCGTCAGGGCCGGAGTCGGACTCGGCGTCGGAGTCGGAGTCGGACTCGGGGACGGGAGCCGCTGTCAGCGGCGCGTCCCGGCGTCGGTCACGACCCGGCGCGATCGGGCCAACGACCCTTCCACGGCTCCCTGTTCGTGGAGACGTGCGCAACACGGGGGCGCGTGCCGACAATTCGGCACCGCCTGACACTCCGTGTGTTGGTCGCACGCATGCGGTCAACGTAGATCGCCGGGGAGCTCGCAGTCACCTGGTTTTCCGGCGGCGGTCGGCGCGCAGGCCGCCCAGACAGCCGTACCGGTCAGGCGACACCGGCGACCACGTCACGTGCCGACGCGACGAAGGCGTCGACCACCGGCCCCGACACCGCCGGATCCCAGGCCAGGTCGATGCGCAGCGGCTCGGTGTCCGCGAGGCGCACCCACACGATGTCGGGGCGGGCGTAGAACTCGGACATCGACTGCGGGGCGATCGACGCGCCCTGGCCCGACGCGACGTTCTCCAGCATCTCCTCCGCGTTGTGGTTCTCCGCCCCCCAGCGCACCGGGGCGCCGTCCGGGCGCGGGTCCACGGCCCACCAGCGCACCCACTCGCGGGGCGCCTGGCGCGTCCACGCGAGCGGTACGTCGCGAATCTGAGCAAGCGTCAATTCCCGCTCCCGGGCCAGCGGATGGTCCACGGGCAGGGCGATCACCCGGGCCTCCTCGGCAAGGCGCAGCGAGGCGAGGCCGGTCAGGTCGTTCGGCTGCCAGACGTACGCCACGTCGACCTCGCCCGCCCGCAGGGCCGGCACCTCGCTGCCCCAGTTGTAGCGCTTGAGTTCGAGTTCGACGCCGGGCCTCAGTTCGGCGAACCGGGCGCGGATGCGCGGGCCGAGCGTACCTGCGCCGCTGGCCTGGAAGCCGAGCCGCAGCCGCCCGGCGTCGCCGGTGGCGTGTGTGCGGGCGACCTGGGAGAACTGGTCGGCCGCTTGCAGGGTGCGGCGCGCGTACGGCAGCAGGTCCCGGCCGGCGTCGGTGGGCTCCATGCCGCGCGAGTGGCGGGTGAAGAGCGGCACGCCCAGTTCGCGTTCGAGCTGCCGGATCGCATGGCTGAGCGACGGCTGGCTGATGAACAGTCGCTCGGCGGCCCGGCCCACGTGCCGCGTCTCGGCGACGGCAACGAAGTACCGCAGTTCCCTGAGGTCCATGGCAGGCCACGCTACCTGCGGCGATAGACGCGGTCTATCGGGTCTTCGGGAGCCGGTCTTGGACCGGACGCGGCCGACCGGGCGAGGGTCGTACCAGTTCCCCGGTGTGTGTGACCGCACCGGAATTCCCGCGAAAGGCTCCCCATGTCCGTCGACACCGCCATGTGCGAATCCCGTACGCCGAGCGCCGCGTCGGCCGACCCGACGCCCGCTCCCCGGCGCGCACGCTGGGTCGCGCTCGCGGTCGTATCCGCCGTCAACGCCCTGGACTCGGCCGGGTTCGCGGTCGCCAACACCGCCCTGCCCGACATCGACCGCGCACTGGGCCTCGGGCCGACCCTGGTGCCCTGGGTCATGACGGTGTACGCCCTCACCTTCGCCGGCTTCCTGCTGTTCGGCGGGCGGGCCGCCGACGTGCTCGGACGCCGGCGCATGCTCCTGACCGGCGTCACCCTCTACGCGGCCGGCGCGGCGGCCGCCGCCTTCGCCCCGACCGGCACCGTGCTCATCGCCGGACGCGGGCTCCAGGGCATCGGTGCGGCGCTGAGCGGGCCGCCCGCCCTCGCGCTCATCGCCTCGATCTTCACCGACGCCCGCGAACGCGCCACGGCCATGGGCATCTACGTGGCGGTCAGCGCCTCCGGCTTCTCCGCCGCGCTGGTCTTCGGCGGCGTCATGACGTCGGCGGCCGGCTGGCGGGCGCCCTTCCTCGCCCTCCTCGTCATCGCGACGGCGGTCGCCTTCGTCGGCGCCAAGGTGCTGCCGCGGGACGCCGAACGTACGCGCGGCAGCCTGGACATTCCCGGCGCCACGCTCATCACGGGCGGCCTCATGGCGCTGGTGTACGGCGTCAGCCAGGCCGAGCACGCGTCGTTCGCCTCGGCGAAGGTCCTGGTGCCCGTGGCCGCGGCGGTGGTCCTGCTCGCCGGGTTCGTGCTGCGGGAACACCTCGCGGCGCAACCGCTGTTGCCCCTCGGTCTGCTGCGCATCCGTAGCGTGCGCGCCGCGACCGTGGCCGGCGTCGTCTTCTACACGACCCTTGTGGGCATGCTGTTCTTCGCACCGCTGTACCTCCAGGGAGTACGCGGCTACAGCCCCCTCATGAGCGGCCTCGCGGTCGCCCCGATGGGCGCGACCGTCGCCGCCACCACCGCCGTCGCGGCCCGGCTGATCACCCGCATCGGGCAGCGGGCGACACTCGCACTCGGCTTCACGGTGATGGCGGGCGGGCTGTCCACCTGGCTGCTGATGGGCACCGACACCAACTACTTCACGGTGCTGCTGCCGGGCCTGGTGGTGATGTCGTTCGGGCAGACGCTCGCGTTCGCCGCGATGATGTCGGCGGCGCTGACCGGAGTTGCCCCCGAGCGCCACGGCGTCGCGGGAGCGGTGAACATCACCGCGCAGCAGATCGGCTCCGGACTCGGCACCGCCGTCCTCGCGACGGTCGCGGCGGCGGCCACCGGCCCCGGGACCGCCGGACTCGTCGACGGCTACCGGGCGGGGATCGCCACCGCCGCCGGGATCGGGCTCCTGGGTGCCGTGTCCAGCCTGGTGCTGCTGCGCCGCCGCTGATCCTGCGGTACGCCGGTAAGCCGGTGCGACGCCGGTGCGCCGGGCCGCTCATCACGGCCCGGCGTACCGGCGTTTCGGTCAGCGCTGCTGGTACTGGTTGTGCCAGGAGTCCAGCAGCCAGCCGAAGGTGTCCGGCGGGCGCGTGACCGCGAGGCGGGCGATCTCGCACACCCGGGCGGGCGTCATGCCCTCGCGCTGCTCGACGGCGATGGGGTGCGCGGGGTCGACCGGGGTGAACAGCGCGGCCTGGCCGGAACGCCGCCGGATCGCGACCGGCGGCTCCTTGGTCCAGGGGGTGTACGGCAGCCGGTTCCCCAGCACGCCGTCGCCCGAGATGGTCGGCCCCCAGGTCGGCACGCGGTACGTCTGGACCCAGACGTCCCACGTGAACACCTCGTCCAGCGAGGGGACGGGGATCTCGATCGAGCCGCGCAGGAAATCCCCGACGCCCTCGATCTCACAGCCCCACAGACTGAGGTAGCTGTCCATCTCGTGGGCGGCCATGGCCCCCGACCACTCGTCCGGAGCCTCGAAACGGTGTACCAGCGGTGCTTCGTGCGGCTCGCCGCAGACGTCGCACCGGAAGCTCAGCTCGTTCGCCATGTCGCCACCCTAGGCCCGTATGGTCACTCGTCTGGGGGTCCCGGGCGACAAACGTACGGAGCACACGGTATGAAGCACAACGAAAACGGCAGGCCGCTCGGCGAGCGGCAGCGGGAGATGGCAGCCGGGTTCTGGGACCGCGAGTACGCCCAGGACCGCTTCCTCGACCTGCCGCCGGACCCGTTCGTCGCCGACATCCTGGGCGCGGCCTGGTCACACGGCCTGCTGCCCGGCCCGGGCATCTACATCGGTGTGGGCAACGGGCGCAACTACTTCCCCCTCGTCGAGGCCGGCCTGGACCTCGTCGGCCTGGACATCTCGGCAGTCGGCCTGGCCGCGATCCGCGAGCGCGCGCCCGGGCACTACGCCCGGCTGGTGCACGGCGACCTCTCCGTCCTCCCCGCGGGCGAGACCTTCCCGGTCGTCATCGGCCTCAACGTGTTCCACCACGGCGACCGCGACACCGCCCACGCGCACATCAGCGGCGCCCTCGAATGCGTCGCGCCCGGCGGCCTGTTCTGCGTCCGCGTCAACGCGGCGGGCACCGCTCCCAGCCGCCCCGCCGAGGTCGCCGCCGAATACGACGACGGGTCCGTGACGTACCGCTACCTGCCCGAGGACGGCATGCCGCGGCTCCTGTCGCACTTCTTCACCGAGGAGGCCCTGGCGAGCCTCCTGGAGGCGTACGAACCGGTCCTCCCCCTCGCGCTCGACGACACTGACATCGCCACCGGTCGTCCGGGTAATTGGCGGCGCTGGCAAGGTGTCTACCGTCGGCCCGCATGACAGGGCACGGGTCGGCACGGACACACGGAAAAGAGCGACGCACCATGGTCAACGTCGGAATCTATTTCGACCTGCGCAACCCGGAGCCGGCCCGCCGCAGTTGGGCGGACCTCTACGCCTTCACCCTCGAACTGTGCGAGGAGGCCGACCGCCTCGGCGTCCACTCGATCTGGCTCACCGAGCACCACCGGTTCGAGGACGGGTACCTGCCGCAGCCGCTGACCATGGCCGCCGCCGTCGCGGCCCGCACGCGCAACGCCCGCATCGGCACCGGCGTCACCATCGCGCCGCTCCGCCACGCCGCGCACCTCGCCGAGGAGGCGGCCGTCGTCGACCTCGTCAGCGGCGGACGCCTCGAACTGGGCCTGGGCACCGGCTACCGCATACCGGAGTACGCCCTCTTCGACGCGGATGACGCGTACCGCACCCGCTACTCCGCCACCGACGCCCGTGCCCGCGACATCCGCCGCCTCTGGGACACGGGCTCGGTGACCCCGCCTCCCGTCCAGCCCCGCCCCCGCATCTGGCTCGGCTACCAGGGCCCCCAAGGCGCCCGCCGCGCGGGCCTCCTCGGCGAATCGCTCCTGTGCGCCAACCCGGACCTCGCCGAGCCCTACCGCGCGGGCCTGGCCGAGGGCGGCCACGACCCGGCGTCCGCCCGCATGGCCGGCCTGCTGAACGGCTGGATCACCCACGACCCCGAGCGCGACTGGCCCGAGGTCTCCACCGCCCTGGCCCGCCAGTGGGACAGCTACCACCGCCACGCCGTCGAGGGCACGGACGCGCCCGCGCCCAAGCCCGTCAACCCCGACCGCTGGCGCGCCCGCGGCGTCGGCGCAGCCCCGGCCCACTTCCTGCACGCCACCCCGGAACAAGCCGCCGGCGACATCCGCACCTACCTGGCCGACTCCCCCGTCGAAACCGTCTGGTTCTTCGCCGACCTGGGCGGCATGCCGGAAGCCATGGCCCGAACCCACGTCACCACGCTCTGCACCGACCTGGCGCCCCTGCTCCGCGACGCGTGACGGCTCCGGTCCCGGCGGATTCCGCTCGGCTGCGCTCAGCCGCTCGCCGCCCGTGCCTGAGACCGCGTCTCAGGCACGGGCGGCGCGGCCTCCCCGCGCGCGCCACCCCAACCTGCGCCACCGTGGAAGGACACGCCCGCCCCCGGGACCAAGGGAGCTTCCGCATGTCCAACCACACCTACCGCGTCACCGAGATCGTCGGCTCGTCCCACGAGGGCATCGACGCCGCCATCACCAACGGCATCACCCGAGCCGCCAAAACCCTCCACAACCTCGACTGGTTCGAAGTGACCCAGATCCGAGGCCAAATCACCGACGGCCAAATCGAGCACTACCAGGTAGGCCTGAAGATCGGCTTCCGCCTCGACGACACCGACTGACCCGGTCTCAGTCGCGGTAGTGGTCGGCGATCGCGGTGAAGGCTGCTTTGGGCTCCCAGGGCAGGTCCGGGTACGTGTCGCCGTGGCGGTCCTCGAAGACCTTGACGACGCCGAGGCTGGCGAGGTCGAGGTCGTCGCGAGGATCGCCGTCGGGGCGGTGCGGCAGGTTGTAGAGCGCGAAGAGGAACACGAAGGCACTGTCGACGCCCTCGCTGTCGAAGATCTCCAGCAGTTCGCTCAGGTACGCCGCCTGGCCGGCCTCGTCGCGCTCGTACGTCCCGGTCAACCGGAGCGGCGCGCCGGTGACTTCGTCGGTTTCGAGGATTTCCATGCTGCGGGGCGCGACGTCCCCCGCGCCGCGCCAGGTGGCGGCGCCGAAGCCGGTGACGGCGACCGGCTTGGGCTGGGCGACGAGGCTGCGTACCGCGTCCCGGAATCGGTCGGCCACCTCTGCGGACCGGATGAGTTCGTAGGTCGTGAAGTCGAACAAGTCCCAGTCGACGCCTTCGAACTGGATGGCGGCATAGGTGACTTTGCCGTGGAAGCGCTCGCGGACCGTCGCCACGGCTTCGCGGAGGAAGGCGTTGAGGCGCGTACCGGCCGCGGCGATTCGCTCGGGCCGAAGGGCGGGGTCGCCCAGCAGCCAGCCCAGGCGTTCTTCGGTGCTGTCGCCCTCGAGGAAGCCGTGGTTCATGACGCTCAGCTCGGCGCCGGTGACGAACACCACTTCGGCGCCTTGCGCCCGGAGTCGTTCTGCCCGCTGTGCGCAGTCGGTGAGCAGCGTGAGGATCTCGTCGGTCGTCAGCTCCAGCGGATAGGGCGAGAACCAGACCTCCAGTCCTAGCTCGGCGGCGAGGCGCGCGGCGAGGTCCAGGCGGTCCGGGTCGCCGCCGGTGATGTGGACGGCGGTGCAGTGGAGGTCGTCGCGGATGACGGTCAACTCCCTCTGGACCAGGTCGGGGTCGAAGTGCTCCCGGGAGTAGGTGCCGCCGCGGAGGAAGCCGGTGTCGTAACAGATGCCCTTGGCTCGCATGCGTCTGAACCCTTCTGTAGGGAGCCCGAGAGTAGGAGTAAATATTGCGCGCACGCAAGTTTGCGTGCGCGCACTCAGGGATGGAATGCTTCGGGGGTGACGACAAGGCGGACCGGGCTGCGCGAGGAGAAGAAGCAGGCCACCCGAGTGGCCTTGCGCGAGGCGGCGCTTCGGCTAGCCCTCGAGCACGGGCCCGACAACGTCCGCGTCGACGACATCGCCGAGGCGGCCGGGGTCTCGCCGAGGACGTACAACAACTACTTCTCCAGTCGCGAACAGGCGATCGTCGCCGCCGTCACCGCCGAACGGGAGTCCCGGGTCACCGCGGCGGTGGCCGCCATGCCCGCGGACGTCCGCCTCGCCGACGCCTTGGCCGCGGCGGTCCTGGAGCAGTACACCGAACCGCGGGACCACGACGCCCTGTTGCTGATCACCGCCAGCCCCGTGCTGCGTGACACGTACCTCGACGCCGCCGCGGCGATCGAGCACCCGCTCGCCGCCGCGATCGACCGGCGCCTCGGCGACACCGGGACGCCCGCCGCCCGCGTGCTCGCGGCGAGCGTGGCCGCCGCGGTTCGGGTCGCGCTCCAGCAGTGGCTCCGACCTCCGGACGCCGCACCCCTCACAACCGGCGGGCTTGTCGTGCCCTCCGGCTCACTGCCAGACCTGCTCCGCTCCGCGCTCGCCGCGCTCGCGCCCGCACTCGATGCCGCCGAGGAACAGGCGCAACAGCGCTCGCGCCGCCGGTGAATCCGTTCCGCTGACGGCACCGACGTCGCGGTGGCGGGTGGCGCCGACCGGCCCCCCGGCCAGGGCACGCATCGACAACAACCGGCTCGGCCGCTGATCGTTGGCGCCCCGGCGGCGCCTTCCGCCTGTACACCCAAGTGACGCCTCCTCGCGGGACAAGGGGCGGCCGGGCCGATCGCTTTCGGCGGCCGAAGTCGCACGCTCGACGTTCAACCGGCGCCCGGCACGCGTGGGCTTGGGCTGCGCCGACGAAGGGGTGCGCTCTTGCGGGTCACGGCTCCGGCTCGTTCGCCTCACATGTTGAACGATGGTACAACTTGTACATTCGTTCAACTTGATGGGGAGGGTGCGATGGGGGCGGAACCGCCGACACGTGCCGGATGGCGGGAGTGGGCCGGCTTCGGGGTGCTGGCGCTGCCGACCGTGCTGTTGGGGCTGGATGTGACGGCGCTGTACCTCGTCGCTCCGAGCCTGACCGCGGACCTGCACCCCACCACGACGGAGACGTTGTGGATCATGGACATCTACGGGTTCCTCATCGCGGGGTTCCTGATCACCATGGGAACGCTGGGCGACCGGTTCGGGCGCCGGCGTCTGCTGATGATCGGCATGGCCGCCTTCGGGGCGGCCTCGGTTCTCGCGGCGTTCGCGCCGAGCGCCCTCTGGCTGATCGTGGCGCGGGCACTGCTCGGAGTGGCCGGGGCGACGCTGATGCCGTCCACGTTGTCCCTGATCAGCAACATGTTCACCGATGCCCGGCAGCGGGCGTTGGCGATCGGCGCGTGGGCCACGATGTTCGCGCTGGGAATGGCGGCCGGACCGGTCGTGGGCGGCGTGCTCGCCGCCGGCTTCTGGTGGGGCGCGGTCTTCCTGATCGCGGTACCCGTCAGCGCGTTCGTCCTGATTGCCGCGCCAAGGCTGCTGCCGGAGTTCCGGACCGCCGCCGGTCGGCTCGACCTGACGAGCGTCGGCCTGTCCCTGGCGGCGGTGCTTCCGACCGTCTACGGGATCAAGCATGTCGCCGCGCACGGCATCGACGTCCAGGCGTTGGCCGCCGCCCTTCTCGGCGGCGGCTCGGCGGTCGCGTTCGTACGTCGCCAACTGCGCCTGGAGGAGCCGCTGCTGGACATGCGGCTGTTCACGAACCGGGCCTTCTCCGCCGCCCTGGGCGTCCTCCTGATCGGTCTGGTCGGTTTCGGCGGAATGATGCTCCTGATCACACAGCACCTGCAGCTCGTCGGGGGCCTGTCGCCCACGGCAGCCGGCCTGTGGATGGGGCCGCCGGCACTGGCCATGCTGATCGGGGGCATCGGGGCTCCCCTGCTCGCAACTCGCGTTCCGCCGGGGAGCGTTATCGGCTCCGCCCTCACACTGTCCCTGGTCGGGTACGCGCTCCTCGCCTTCGCCGGGACCGACAGCAAGGTGAGCGTGGTCTCCGGATTCGCGTTCATCTATCTCGGCCTCGGAGTCATCGCCGCACTCGGCACCGACATCGTCGTAGGCGCAGCCCCGTCGGAGCGATCCGGGTCGGCCGCCGCGCTGTCGGAGACCGTGCAAGAGCTCGGCATCGCCGCCGGGGTCGCGCTCCTGGGCAGCCTCACCACGGCGATCTACCGGACGGCGGTCGAGACACAGCCCGGGCTGCACCGGTCCGTGGCCGAGCCGTACGGCGACAGCCTCTCCGGGGCGACATCCGTGGCGGACCATCTCCCGGCCGGAGGCCTCCGACACGCGCAGGACGCCTTCACCGGCGGGCTCAACACCGCCGCGATCGCCGCGGGTGTCGCCATCGCGGGAGCGGCGGTCGCGTGCTTCAGGACGCTGCGCCACATCCCCCCGATCGGCGACGCCGGTCCCGAGGCGAAGCCGATAGCCTCGGCTGGTGCACGCGGCGAAGATCGGTGAGGGCAATGGCGGATGAGCAGGTCACGGTCGACGGGCGCCTGCTGCGCGGCCAACGCCGCCGCGCCCAGATCATCGAGGCAACGCTCACGATCGTCCGCCGCGACGGGGCCGCCGGCCTGACCCATCGGACAGTCGCCAAAGAGGCCGGGATCACCACCAGCCTGACCCTCTACTACTTCGCCACACTCGACGACCTGCTGGTCGCCGCCTTGACCAGCGTCACCGACACGTACACCCGCCGCATCCGCCAACTCGTCGATTCCGCGGACGACCCGCTCGACGGGCTCGCCCGGCTCATCGCCGAATCCGCGGGACCAGGCCGCGAGCGGGCGCTCGCCGAACGTGAACTGTCGACCCTGGCTGCCCGCCGCCCCGCCCTGCGCCCCGCGGCGCGCGGCTGGCGCGACAACGTCGCGGAACTCGCCCGGACGCAGACGGACGACCCTGACGCCGTGGAAGCCTTCGTCGCACTTTGCGACGGGCTGTGCACCGCGCTCCTCCTCGACGACCGCGATGCCGACCCGGACCACATCCGTGCGGTCCTCGGCAAGGCGCTACCGGGAACTCACCAATAGCCTCCCGTGGTTACCGGAGTCGGCAGCCAGGCGCCGATGGCGGCTGCCAGCGCGTCGCGGTCGGTGAAGAGGTGTCCGTTCATGCCGGTGGCCCGCGCGGCGCGTACGTTCTCCTCGCGGTCGTCGACAAAGAGGAAGTCGGCCGGGGCGGCCCGCATCGCGACGGCGCAGTGGTGGAAGGCCGCCGCGGCAGGCTTCGCGACTTCGATCTTCCCGGAGAAGGCAACGTGGTCCAGCTTGTGCAGCCAGGGCTGCGCGGCGACGAAGGCGTCCGCGTGGTCCGAGGGGATGTTGGACAGCAGGGCGACCTCGGCTACGCCGCGGAGCGACAGGGCGTACGCGACCATCCGGCTGTCGACGCGCGACCAACTGTCGATGTCGGCAAGGCGCAGTTCCTCGATCGCGTCGGCATCGGCCGCCAGGCCCAGCCGGTGCAGTACGGCGGTCCAGTAGTCGGAAGCGGACAACCGGCCGGCGTCGTAGGGCGGGCGGCAGGCCCAGTAGGCCGTGCTGAAGGCGTCGGCGGGAGCGTGGCAACTGGCGGCCATCCGTCCCAAGGCGCCCGGGCGTTGGTGGCAGGCGATGACCCCGAACAGGTCGAACAGCACTATGCGCCGGTCTGCGGACATGGTCGTGGGTTCCTCCGGATCCTCAGGGGAGTTCAGCGGTGCTGCGCACCGCCGTCTCGGGCGTGCGGTCGGATCCGGTACGCAGGATCCCGGCGGCCACAGCGGTGGTCGCGCACAGCAGGGTCAGCAGGACGAAGGCGTGGTTCAGGGCGACGAGGTGGGTCAGCCAGCCGATGACGGCCGGGCCGGCGAGCATGCCGACGTAGCCGAGTCCGGCGACGCGGGACACGTTGGCTCCCGCGGCGGCGGGATCGGCGTGCCCGGCCGCGCTGAACAACTGCGGAACGCAGCCGGACAGCCCCAGTCCGAACAGCGCCCATCCCGCGAACGCGCCCCATGTCCACGGGGAGACGGCCGCGATCGTGATGCCGACCGCGGCCGTGGCCGCGCCGTGGCGCAGGATCGCCATGGACCCGAACCGGGCGGCGAGGCGGTCGGCGAGCAACCGCCCGATGGTCATGGTCGCCGCGAAGGTGCCGTACGCGAAGGCGGCAGTGCCGGCAGACGCACCGTAGATGTCCTTCAGGTGCAGGGCGCTCCAGTCGTTCGCGGCCCCTTCGCACAGCATGACCATCAGCGCCAGCACGGCAAGGATCCAGATCCGCCCGCCGATACCGCGGCGCTCGGAGGCCGGCTTCTGCCCGTCCTCCTCCGCAGAGCCGACGCGTGCGGCGGCGGGTGCGACCGGCAGCAGGCCGCGCGCGGACACCAGGGCGATCACGACGCCCAGGGCTCCCATAACGGCCATGCCCGCGGCCGGGCTCAGGCCGGTGCCCGCCGCGACCGCTCCGGCGAGCGCGGCGAGGACGCCGCCGACCGAGAAGGTCGCGTGGAAGGCCGACATGACGGGACGGCCGTACGCCTTCTCCACGTGCACGGCATGGGCGTTCATGCTCACGTCCAGGCAGCCGTTGCAGAACCCGAAGACCATCAGGGCACCTGCCAACGTCCACGGATCCCGGGGAAGGCCCGGCAGCACCAGGGCCGCACTGCACAGGACGCCGGTGGCGGGGACGACGATGCGCGCCCCGAGGCGGTCGGTCAGACGCCCGGTCACCTGCATTCCGACGAAGGACCCCAGCCCCAGCAGCATCAGCAGTCCCCCGAGCGTTGCGTGGCTGATGCCGACGCGTTCCTCGATGGCGGGGATGTTCACCACCCAGGTGCCCATCGCGGTGCCGCAGAGGATGAAGTAGGCGAAGGTCGCCACTCGGGCCGCCCGAAGCGAATGAACCATGCAACCAACCATAACGAACATGTTCGATGTTCGAAACAAGCCACATCACACACATTGAATGTTCTGTTCGAGTGGTGTTCAATCGCCGCATGAGCAACGCAGACCGGCACGGGACGATCGCGCAGGCCGTCAGGGAGTCGGGCAGGGCCACCGTGCAGGAACTCGCCGCACTGACCGGCGCCTCGGAGATGACCATCCGGCGCGACCTCGACGTGCTGGCCGCGCAAGGCGTACTCGAGCGCGTCCGCGGCGGGGCGCGCACCCTGCTGCTCAGGGGCGAGGAACCGCCCTTCGCGCTGCGCGCCCACGAGGCCGTCGACGCCAAGGGCCGCATCGCGGCCGAGGTGGCCTCAAGCATCGCCGACGGCGAGACCGTCCTCCTCGACAGCGGCACCACGTGCCTGGCGGTCGCCCACCTGCTGCGCGGCCGGCCGGTCACCGTGATGCCCCTGTCCTTGCAGGCCATCCACGTCCTGGGCGAACGCCCGGGCCCGGCCACGCTGATGGTGCCCGGCGGGCAGCCGCGCGCCGCCGAGGGGGCGCTCACCGGTCCCCTCACCCTGGCGTCCCTGGCGGCCCTGCGCTTCGACACCGCCGTCATGGGCTGCTGCGGCCTGAGCGCGGCCGAGGGCCTGACGGCCTACGACCTCGACGACGCGGCCGTGAAGAAGGCCGCCATCGCCTCCTCGCGCCGCGTCATCGTCGCCGCCGACGGCACGAAGCTCGGCCACACCGCCTACGCGTACGTCGGCCCCTCCACGCTCCTGCACACCCTCGTCACCGACACCACGGCCCCCGCCGACGAGGTCACCGCCCTCGAAAACGCCGGCACCGTCGTCAAGGCCGTGTGACCGCACGGCGGGAGCCCACCGCGACGAACTCCCGCACCTCCGGCCTGATTCGGCATGGCCGTTCTGGGCATGCCCCGAGCGTCACAACACCACGGGTCCAGGATCTTGGTTGCCGGTAGTGTCCGGCGAATGGAGCTGCCACTTCTCTCGGCGGAGACGCGCCTGAGCGTTCTCCGTGGGCTGGCCCTCAATCCCGCAGCCCCGGTGAGCGTCCTGCTCCGTCTGCTGCGGACGCCGTGGGCCGCATACAAGATCGCGATGTTCCGTGACCAGATCCCGGTGGAACTTGCCCTGGCGATCCTGGACCTGAACGACGGCCTCGCGGCTGCCGCGCTCGCCGGAAAACGACACGTACCGTTCGCGGTCCGGCGCCGACTCGCCGGGCACACCTGCGCGGACGTGCGCGCGGCCACGGTGCGGGAGCAACTTTGGGATCTGTCGGAACCGGAACGGGGCGAGATGGCCGTGTTGACGGCCTCCCTCGCGTCCGACAGCGACGTCCGCGTACGGTCCGAAGTCGCCCGGAACGATCACACCCCCGACGAGATCCACGCACGCTTGGCGGCGGATGAGGCCGTCGACGTACGCATCGCCGCGGCGGGCCGGTGGAAGCTGTGCCCGCCTGTCACACATCGCGCTTTGCTGACCGATCCCGAGTCGGCCGTCCGGACCGCCGAGTTGCTGTGGCGAGCCGCGCCCCCTGTGGATCTCCACCACGCCCTGCTGGCCGATCCGGCTACTCGGGTGCTGACGGTGCCTCATGTACGGCTAACCGGCGTTCTTGCGGTCGAACTCGCCCGGGATCCGGACGAGCGAGTGCGTGCGGCTGTGGCCCGCAACGCCACGCTGCCGCGCGGGCTTCGCCGCGAACTCGAAGCCGAGCGCAACCACGCGGTGCGCTACGCAGTCCTGACGTCGCCGCACACCGAGTCTGCGACTCGGACCCGGTTGTACCAGGAGGTGTGTGCCGGTTCGGAAGACGACGAAGTGTGGCATCGGACCGCGAGGCGGACCTCGCGGGCGTGGCTGTCGCCCGCGCTGAATTGGCTCAGAGACTCGTCTGTCGCGGACCGACTGGCCGCACTGGACTCTCCCCTGGCCTTTCTCCGCTGCGCTGTCGCCCAGAACACCACGGGCCTCCCCGACGAAGCGGTCGCACGAATGCTCAACGACTCGGACCCGGACGTCCAGAAGGAGGCAGCGTTCCACAGCAAGTCCGTGCCGCCCGAAGACCTCGAGCGGATTGTCTGGGAACACGGCGACGTGGAAAAGACCAGGCACGGCATCCTTGCCCGACCCGACTTCCCCAGCGCCGCGCATCCGAGATTCGCAACATCGGAGCGGTACCAGCTCCGCGCCGCGGCGGCTGCCGGCGACTTGCCGGGCGATGTGCTGGAGGTGCTGGCCACGACCGACCCCCACGGGCTCGTCCGCGGCGCCGCCGCGGCAAACCCGCGCCTACCCGTCCACTGCCTCCCCCGACTGCTCGCCGACGAGGAGTCCCTG
The DNA here is from genome assembly GCA_045039925.1 of Streptomycetaceae bacterium NBC_01309. Lineage (GTDB taxonomy): Bacteria > Actinomycetota > Actinomycetes > Streptomycetales > Streptomycetaceae > Yinghuangia. The sequence continues at coordinate 9,822,504 of CP108400.1, read as the reverse complement.
GGAGTTGCCTGGCGGGTCGGACAGTCCCCCAACCTGCCCGTGGAATGGATGGAGCTCCTCCTGTCCGCGGAAGGCATCGCCTGAGCGCCGCGTCTACGTCGTCGCCCGGTCGGTGTGTTCGGGACCCGGTCGCGGCTTTCCGCGGCGAGGACAGTCCTCACCCTCGGGCGTGGCTGCGACGAACTCCCGTACCTCGGGCCTGATTCGGCTTTCGTTCGCGGTCATGTGCCTGGGACGAGGACGAGTTTGCCGATTACTTGGCGTTCGGCGAGGTTGGTGAGGGCTTCGGCGGCGTGGGCCAAGGGGTAGGTGGTGGGGGTCACCGGGTTGAGGCGGCCTTCGGCGGTGGCTTGGACGATCTCGGTGAGCATTGCGGGGAGTTCGGCGGGGTTGCGGCGGGCGTGGTCGCCCCAGTCGATGCCGATGACGGTGCGGTTGGTGAGCAGGATCTGGTTGGCGGGGAGCTGCGGGATGTCGCCGGCGGCGAAGCCGATGACGAGGTAGCGGCCGTGCGGGGCGAGGGCGCGTAGGGCCGGGGCCGCGTACGGGCCGCCGATGGGGTCGACGACGATGTCCGCGCCGCCGCCGGTGATTTCGCGGACGCAGGCCTTGAGGTCCTCGTCGACGTAGTTGACGGTGGCTTCGGCGCCGGCGGCGCGGGCGGCGTCGAGTTTGGCGGGCGTGGACGCGGCGGCGATGACGCGGGCGCCGAGGCCGCGGGCGACGTCGACGGCGGCGAGGCCCACCCCGCCCGCGGCGCCGAGCACGACCACCCATTCGTCCTTGCCGACCGTGGTGCGCCGGGTCAGCGCGAACAGCGCGGTGGCGTAGCTCTCGATCATGCTGGCGGCGGTCTCGAAGCCGACGGCGTCCGGGAGCGGGGTGCAGGCGGCGGCGGGCACCAGTGCGTGCGAGACGTAGCCTCCGGGGCGCGGCGAGCCGCAGACGACGCGCGTGCCGACGGCCGGGGCGTCGACGCCCTCGCCGAGTTCGCGGACGACGCCCGCAACGGCCATGCCCGGCACGTACGGCAGGGGTGGCTTGATCTGGTAGAGCCCGCGGACGAGGAGGCCGTCCACGAAGCTCACCGCGCTCGCGCGCACCTCGACGAGCACCTGCCCCGGCCCCGGACTCGGGTCGGGGGCGTCCTCGACGCGCAGGTCGTCGACGGGACCGAAGCTGCGGCACACCACTTGGCGCATTGCGTGACTCCCCCACCTTTGTCGCTGTTCGTCCTCCGGGCCGCCGTCGGTCCTGTCGCGCCGGTGTGCCCGGCGTGCGCCGACCGGGGCGCCACCGGCACTCTCGCACAGGCGTCCGGACGTGCGGGGCGAGGGCACCCGTTTTCGCGCGCGTACGGGTGCGACGGGGGCGGCCGTTCGGCGTCCGGTGCCCGTTCGGCGCACCGCGCCGTTACGCGCGCCGGGGGTGCGCTGCGGCAACAGGGTGAAACCGCGCAACCAATTGCCGTCCACCGGGTTGGACAGGGCGCCGCGGCGGTACAGCAACTCCCTTCCCAGCCTTCCCAGGCAACGACGTACGAAGGAACTCTGATGGCGAACAGCTTCCAGCGCGTTTCGGCGACCGCGGTCATGGCCGCGTCGGTCTTCGGCCTCACCGCTGTGGGCGCCCCCGCGGCCATGGCCGGCGGCAACGACGACGGCAACACCGCGGTCCAGGCCGGCAACCAGTCGGCGCAGGCCATCGGCAACTCGAGCAGCCACGGCTTCATGAGCCCGAACATGGCGGTCGTCCAGGGCGGCGTCGTGAACTGCTTCGGCCTCCAGAAGATCCCGGTCAACGTCCCGGTCGGTGCCCTGATCGGCGTGGGCGTCGGCGTCCAGGACGTCCTGACCGACCAGGTCCAGCAGGTCTGCAGCCCGAACGCGATGCAGCAGACCGGCGACGACCCGCTGGCGCACGTCCTGTCCAGCGTTCTGTCCGAGAACGGCTGACCCGTCCCGCTGCCCGCGCGGGACTCCTCCACCCCGCGCGCCCCGGCCCTTGACCCTGCCGGGGGTTGACTCCAGGCAGCGGGCGCCGCGCGGTGCCGGGCCCCAGGCCCGGCACCGCGTCCGGTCGTCCGGAGGCCGCCGCGAAGGCCCTCAGGGGTGGTACTTCGCGGCGTCCCCGGGCTCGATGTTCATACTCGGGGCGAGCCACTTGTCGTACGCCGCCTGCCACCCGTTGCTGCTGTCGTACTCGCCGAGCACCGCGTTCACCCACGCGACAAGGTCCGGTGCCTCCTTGCTCATGGCGATGCCCATGAAGGCCGGGACTATCTGCTCGCCCACGATGTGCACCATCGGGTCCTGCGCAACCTGCGCGTGCGCGAGCACCGTGTCGGCCAACGTCGCGTCTATCTCGCCGAGTTGCATGAGGACGAGGCAGTCGAGCTGGTTCTCGACGATCCGGACCTCGGCGGTGGCGTGCTTGCCGCTCGCCAGTTCGACGGACGAGGACGAGGACGCCGCGGCGCACACGCGCTTGCCGTGCATACCCTCGGCAACCGATTTCGCCTCCACGCCCTTCGGCACCACCAGGGACTGGCTCACCTTGAAGTAGGGGGCAGAGAAGGCGACTTCCTTGAGGCGCTCGCAGGTGATGGTCATCGTCCTTACGACCATGTCGACTTCGCGGTCCCTGACGGCATCCACGCGCTTCGCGGTGGGCACCGCCTTCAGGCGGATCTTCGTCTCGTCACCCAGAATGGACTTGGCGATGGCCTTGGCCAGGTCGATGTCGAAGCCCTTGATCTCGCCGTCCAGCGGATCCCGGTAGCCCCAGTTGTAGCTGTTCAGGTCGACACCGACGACCAGCTCGCCGCGCTCCTTGATCTTCTTGATCGCGTCGCCGTTCACGTTCTTCGCGGGGCGCAGGCTCGTCGCGGTGTCGCAGGTCTCCGCCTGCTCGGCGGCGGGCGCGGCAGCCTGTGCCGAAGGGCCCGAACCGCCGGACGGGCCGTCCGCACCGCGCGAACTGCCGGTCCCGGCGACGAGTACGGCCAGGACCGCCGCACCGGCGGCGATCCGTGTCCCGGTGGTACGCGTGTTCATCCCGTCCCCCTAGCGGTATTCGGCGAGTCGGCGGTTGATGCCGCGCAGCACGCCGAAGGCGGCCGGCACCGTGAGCAGCAGCACACCCAGGGCGAGCAGGCGCAGTTCGCCGTCCACGTCGCGGGCGGCGTTGTCGAACTCGCGCCGCTCGGCGGCCGCGGCGGCGGCGAGCAGGTCGTCCATCTCGGTGAACGCCCGGTCGGCAGTGCCGGTGCCCTCGGCCGTGATGGTCGCGTCGAGGGCGGCGTCGTAGTTCCCGTCGTCGACCTCCAATGCCTCGGCGGCGTCGTGGCGCTCCTGCCACACCTTGAACCTCTCCTGCGCAAGAGCGAGTTGGGCTGCCACGGAACCGGGCGCGCGTTCCACAGCCTGGAGCAGGCTGCCGCGTGGCGCGTCGCCCTCGGGCGCCGGGCGGGTCAGCGACAGGACCTCGGCGTCCCAGCGTTTGGTGTACGCATCGCCCGAACCGCGCGCGACCAGGTTCAGGTTCTCCGCGGCGTGCGCCTGGAGTGCGTCGAACCGCGCCTGGTTGAGCGCGCTCAGCGGTTCGGCGCCGCGCGTACGGCTGTCGGAGAGCGACGATGCCGCGCCCGACGCCCCGACGAGGAGCCACAGGGAGGACGCGAACAGCGCGGCGGTCGCGCCGGCGAGGCCCAGGTTGAACACCCGGTTCGTACGCCGGAACAGCACGGCCTGGTACCACCCCAGCGCCCCCAGCCCCGCGACGGCGAGGCCGGCCGCGGCCCAGGGGAACGACTCGGCCGCGTCGTAGTCCGCGTCGAGGCGGCGCTCCTCGGCGTCGACCAGGCGCTGCGCATCGCGCAGCACGGTGTCCTGCATGAGGGTCGACGCGTAGCGGAGGTACGCACCGCCTAGCGGCAGGCCCTGCCGGTTGTTGGTGCGGGCGATCTCCACCAGTCCGGAGTAGCGCGCGAGTTCCCGGGTCAGGTCGGCGATGGTGCGCTGGGTCTCCGACGAGCCCGAAGTGCGCGCGGCGGACTGGACCAGCAGTTCGGACGCCTTGGCCAGGTCCGCTTCGTAGCGCCCCCGCAGGTCGCGGGGCTCCTTGTCACCCAGCAGGAATCCCGCCGCGGCGGTGGTGTCCGCGTCGGCCAGCGAGCGGTAGATCTCCGCCGCGTCGTGGCTCAGCGGCCCGCTGTGCGAGACGAGCCGGTCGGCGGCCTGCGCGCGCTCGTTGACCTGCCATGCGGCGACCGCGCCGAAGAGCACGACGAGGGTGCACAAGACCGCCCCGGCGACGCGGAGTCGTCCGGGCGGGGTGGAGACGCCATGTCGCAGCCGTTGTATGCGGGTTCTGCGGGAGGTCGCGGGAGTGGCGGAGCCGCGCGCGCTCGCGACCGGCGGCCTACTTCTCCCGCTGCCCGGGCCCGGGCTCGCCTCTGGGCTCGTACCGACATTTGTGCCTGCCGTCGTCGTCGTCGCCACGCACCCCTCCCCGCCGCCAAGGCGCCACGAGCTGCGACGCGTCCCGGCAGAAGTATGGACGGCGGGTGAACCGGTCACGTCGGGGAGTTCCCTCACACCTGCCGCGCCGACCTGCGGCGGAGGCTCGGGGGCGGCATGCGGGGAGGTACGCGAGGGGCACGCGGGTCGGCGCGTACGGCGGTGCGCAGGTCGAATCAATTAGCTTCTTGCGAAGTAACTTCGATTGAAGTTAATTTAGAAGGAGCTGACAAACCGTCAGGCGCCTTCGCGGGCGCCGCGACACAACGCTCGCGAGGATTCGGAGCCCACCGTGAGTTACCGGCTCGCCCACCTGAAGTCGCTGGAAGCCGAGGGGATGCACGTCATCCGCGAGGTCGCGGCGGAGTTCGAGAACCCCGTGCTGCTGTTCTCCGGCGGCAAGGACTCGATCGTGATGCTGCACCTGGCGGTCAAGGCCTTCGCGCCCTGCCCGCCGCCTTTCCCGGTGATGCATGTGGACACCGGGCACAACTTTCCCGAGGTCATCGCCTTCCGGGACCGCCGTACGACCGAGGCGGGCGTCCAGCTGATCGTGGCGTCCGTGCAGGACTCCATCGACGCGGGCCGCGTGGTGGAGGAGACCGGACCGCGCGCGTCGCGCAACCGGCTCCAGACCACCACGCTGCTCGACGCCATCGACAAGCACCGCTTCGACGCGGTCTTCGGCGGTGCCCGGCGGGACGAGGAGAAGGCCCGCGCGAAGGAGCGGGTGTTCAGCTTCCGCGACGAGTTCGGGCAGTGGGATCCCAAGAACCAGCGCCCCGAACTGTGGAACCTCTACAACGGACGCCACCGGCCGGGCGAGCACATCCGGGTATTCCCGCTGTCCAACTGGACCGAGCTGGACATATGGCAGTACATCGCGGACGAGGGCATCGAACTGCCGCCGCTCTACTACGCGCACCGCCGCGAGGTGTTCGAGCGCGACGGCATGCTGCTGGCGGTCACCGGGTTCGTGACCTTGCAGGACGGCGAGCAACCGTTCGAGGAGACCGTCCGGTTCCGCACCATCGGCGACGCCACCGGCACCGGCGCGGTCCGTTCGACGGCCGCGGACGCCCGCGAGGTCACCGCCGAGATCGCCGCCACCCGGATCACCGAGCGGGGCGCCACGCGCGCCGACGACCGGGTCTCCGAGGCGGGTATGGAAGACCGCAAGCGCGAAGGGTACTTCTAGAGATGACGCCGCATCAGACCAGTTCGCCCGCATCCGCCGCCGGCCCCGCCGTGGAGATGCTGCGCGTGGCCACCGCCGGTTCGGTCGACGACGGCAAGTCGACGCTCATCGGACGCCTGCTGTACGACTCCAAGGCCATCTTCGAGGACCAACTCGCGTCCGTCGAGGACACCTCCCGACGGCGCGGCAACGCGCACACCGATCTGTCGCTGCTCACCGACGGGTTGCGGGCGGAACGCGAACAGGGCATCACCATCGACGTCGCGTACCGCTACTTCGCCACGCCCCGGCGGAAGTTCATCATCGCCGACACCCCCGGGCACATCCAGTACACCCGCAACATGGTCACCGGCGCCTCCACCGCCGACGTCGCGATGGTGCTGGTCGACGCGCGCAAAGGCCTCCTCGAACAGTCGCGCCGCCACGCCTTCCTGGCCTCGCTGCTCGGCATCCCGCACCTCGTGCTGTGCGTCAACAAGATGGACCTCGTCGGCTACGACCAGGCCGTATTCGAGGCCATCCGCACCGAGTTCGCCGAGTTCGCCGCGCGCCTGGACATCCCCGACCTCACCTTCATCCCCGTATCCGCGCTCAACGGCGACAACATCGTCGCCCGGGGCACGAACATGCCGTGGTATGAGGGCAGTTCCCTGATGCACCACCTGGAGGAGGTGCATGTCGCCTCGGACCGCAACCTCGTCGACGCACGCTTCCCCGTGCAGTACGTGCTCCGCCCGCGCGACGGCGAGCACCGCGACTACCGCGGGTACGCGGGCACCGTCGCGGCGGGCGTGCTGCGCCCCGGCGACGAAGTCGTGGTCCTGCCCTCGGGCTTCACCACCCGCATCGCCGGAATCGACGGCCCGGACGGCCCGGTCGCCGAGGCGTTCCCGCCGATGTCGGTGGCGGTACGCCTCACCGACGACCTCGACGTCTCGCGCGGCGACATGATCTGCCGTCCCGACAACCGCCCGCGCACGGGCCAGGACCTCCGCGCGATGGTGTGCTGGCTGACCGCCGATGCCGACCTGCGCCCCGGCGCGACGTACGCCCTCAAGCACACCACCCGCACGGTCCGCGCCCGCGTCGGCGAAGTGCGCTACCGCCTCGACGTCAACACCGGCCACCGCGACACCGAGCGCGCCGCGCTGGGTCTCAACGACATAGGCCGCGTCACCCTGCGCACCACGGCCCCGCTCTTCCACGACACCTACCGCCGCAACCGGGCGACCGGCAGCTTCATCCTCGTCGACGAAGCCACCAACAACACCGTGGGCGCGGGAATGCTGCTCGACGACGAGCAGTAGCCGCTCCGCGGCAGGACGGGGCACCCGCGCGAGGGGGTGTAGGTCATCAGCGGAAAGACGGTCGTGGGCGAGCGCAAGTCGGTGTCGGCGGAACGCTCAGGGTGGTCCGCGGTGGGTGGGCGGGCAGCGGTCGATGGCGGCCGGGCGACCAGCGATCAGTGGTGAGCAAGTCGGTGGTCGGTCGGTGGTGGCCGGCTGGTGGTCGCCGATGGGCGGTCGGTCCGTGGGCAGCCGACAGCGGTCGATGGCGGCCGGGCGACCAGCGATCGGCGGTGGGCAAGACGGTCGTGGCCGGTCGGTGGTGGCCGCAGTCGGGGTGCGGCTGGTGGCCCGCGGGCGGTCGGTGGGCGCTTGGCGAGCCGCTGATGGTCGGGGGGCCGCGGGTCGGTTAGGCGGTGAACTCCAGGGGGTTCTCGAAGAGGGCTGCGAAGGCGAGTTCGGCGGCGCCGTGGAGGGGGGCGTCGTCGGCCAGGGCGGAGGTGCGCAGGCGCAGGTGCTCGCGGTGCGAGGCGAGGGCGGTGCGGTTGACGCGGCTGCGGACCTGGGCGGCGGTGGCGGGGTAGACCATGCGGAGGGTGCCGCCGAAGACGACCATCCTGGGGTTGAGCAGGTTGACGAGGTTGGCGACGCCGATGCCGATCCAGTTGCCGACGCGCCGCAGGCCCTCCTCGGCGTCCTTGTCGCCGCGGGCGGCGGCGTCGACGACGGCGTGGACCGCGTCGCGGCCGAGGGGGCCCGCCCGGCCCGCCGCGCGGAGCAGGGCCGCCTCGCCGATCTCGGTCTCCCAGCAGCCGTGCGAGCCGCAGGGGCAGGCGCGTCCGTCGGGGTTGACCACCATGTGCCCGATCTCCGCGGCGAAGCCGTCCGCGCCGCCGAGGGGGCGTCCGCCGGCGATCACGCCGCCGCCGATGCCCACGTCGCCGTGGATGTAGACGACGTCGTCGTAGCCCGCCGCGACGCCGCGCGTGTGCTCGCCGAGCGCGCCGAGTTCGCCGTCGTTGCCGAGGATCACCCGGCGGCCGATCGCCTCGGCGAGCATCGGCCCGAACGGCACGGACCGCCAGCCGATGTTCGGTCCGTAGTGCAGGACCCCGGCGTCGCGGTCCACCATGGCCGGTACGGCCGCCGCGGCCCCCACGCAGCGCGCCCCCGCCCCCGCCGCCTCGGTGAGCCGGGCCGCGAACCCGGCGAGCCGGTCGACGGCGTCCTCGACCGTGAAGTGCCCGTCCGGCCGCTCGATTTCGCGGCGGTCCAGGACCACGCCGCCGAGGCCGACGCGGGCCGCCACGAGGCGGTCGACGCCGACGCCGAAGGCGAGCACGTACACGCGTTGGGAGCGCGCCCGCACCACGAGGGACGGGCGTCCGCGGCCGCCCGTGTCGCGCGGCTGTTCCTCCAGGACGAGTCCCGCTTCGGTCAGGTCGGTCGTGAGCGCGCCGATCGTGCTGCGGTTGAGGCCCATGCCCGCGGTCAGTTGCGCACGGGATACCGGTCCGAACACATGGACGCGCCGAAGCAGGGCGCCCAGGTTCTGTCTGCGGATGTCTTCTTGGGTCGGTGCTGCGCGCATGCGGCTGCGGTCCTGTCTCTTCCAGCCCGTCGCTCGGGCGTTCCCCCCGGGGTCACCGCAGACCCGTGGCCTCCGCCCGCTTCCGTGACAGCGCGTCGACGCCGGCCGCGAGGAGCAGCACGGATCCGGTGACAACGTACTTGACGCCCGCGCTGTATCCCATGAGTCCCATCCCGTTGTCGATCACGGCGACGACGGCGCCACCGATGACCGCGTCGACGAGGCGGCCCTTGCCGCCGAAGAGGCTCGTACCGCCGATCACCGCGGCGCCCACCGCGTACAGCAGGACGTTGCTGCCGCCGGTGTTGGGGTCGACGGAATTGGCGCGGGACGCGGCGACGATCCCGCCGACCGCGGCCAGCGTGGAGCAGATGACGAACGCCGATATGCGCACCCGGTCGACGTTGATGCCGGCGCGGCGGGCCGCCTCGCGGTTGCCGCCGACGGCGTACAGGCTCAGGCCGTACGCGGTGCGCCGCAGCACGAACGTGCCCACCACCAGCAGGACCGCGAGGATCGGCACCACGATCGGCACGCCCTTGAGCGAGACGATCGCGGCGTTGCGGCTGCGCTCCAGGTTGAGCACGTAGACGCCGCCGCACAGGATGACCGTCAGGACGCCGACCCGGAACGCCGTGACCGCCGCCGGTACCGTGGCCAGGCCGCGGCGTGCGCGGCCGCGCGCCCAGGCGAGTTGCACGGCGGCGTACGCGCCGACCGCGACCCAGACCATGACCCACCCCAGCCACGGCGCCACGTTCTTGTTGGCGATCGCGATGATGGTGCTGTCGCGCACCGGCACGTTCTTGCCGTTCTGCACGATCATCAGCAGGACGCCCTGGAAGGCCAGGAAGCCGCCGAGCGTCACGACGAAGGACGGGATCCCGAGTTTCGCCACGAGCACGCCGATGGTGAGGCCGATGGCCAGGCCGGTCAGCAGCGCCGCGCCGACCGCGAGGTACCAGGGCGCTCCGTGACGGTCCATCAGGACGGCGCAGACCGCCGCGCAGACGCCGCTGGCGAAGCCCGCCGAGAGGTCGATCTCGCCGAGCACCAGCACGAAGATGAGGCCCATGGCGATGACCGTCACGGCGGCGCCCTGGGTGAACAGGTTCGCGAAGTTCCCGGCGGTCAGGAACCGCGGCCGCATGATCGAGAACGCGGTGCACAGTGCGAACAGGCCGAACAGCGCGGGCAGGACGCCCATGTCGCCGCCACGCAGGCGCGCGAGGTAGTCCCGCACGTGCGCGGAGACGGGCGACGACGGTGCGGCCCCGGCACCGGCGGCCGTGCCCAGCGTGCTGGTCGTCATGCGAGGGCCCTACTTTCTCGACGGGGGCGGGTCGGGGTGCTCCGGGTCGGTGCCCGCGGTGTCCGTGTCCGCGGTGTCCACGGTGTCCACGGTGTCCGCGGTGTCCACGGTGTCCGCGGTGTCCGCGGTGTCCGCGGTGTCCCGGACGCCGCCGGGCAGGCCGCCGGGGTCGCCGGAGGGGTCGTGCAGCGAGGCGCCGCGTCCGGTGGTGATGAGCTCGACGACCTGCGAGTGCGTGACGTCGCAGGTGCGGACCTGGGCGGTCATGCGGCCGAGGTAGAGCACGGCGACGCGGTCCGCGACCGCGAACACGTCGTTCATGTTGTGCGACACGAGCAGCACCGCGAGGCCGTTGTCGGCGAGTCTGCGCACCAGTTCGAGCACTTGGGCGGTCTGCGCGACGCCCAGGGCCGCGGTGGGTTCGTCGAGGACGACGACCTTGCTGTTCCACAGCACGGCCTTGGCGATGGCGACGGTCTGGCGCTGTCCGCCGGACAGGCTCGCGACCCGCTGGCGGACCGAGGCGACGGTACGCACCGACAGGCCCGCCAGCGTCTCCGCGGCCAGCTGCTCCATCGTGGCCTCGTCCAGCACCATGCGCCGGGTGATCTCGCGGCCCAGGAACATGTTCTGCACGATGTCGAGGTTGTCGCACAGCGCGAGGTCCTGGTACACGATCTCGACGCCGAGCGCCGCGGCGTCCCTCGGGCTGTCGACCTTGACCTCGGACCCCTCGAACAGGTACGTCCCCGAATCGGTGCCGTAGATGCCGCCGATGCACTTCACGAGGGTCGACTTGCCCGCGCCGTTGTCCCCGACGAGCGCGGTCACCTCCCCCGGCATGACGGTCAGGCCGACATCGCGCAGCACGTGCACCGGTCCGAAGCTCTTGTTGACGCCGCGGAGTTCGAGGATCGGGAGCGGGGAGCCGGGTGGACCTGACGACGACACTGCTGACACAAGCGGATCCTCCTCGCGGGTTTCCGTCGGCCCGGTGCCGCGGGCGGGCACCATCCTGCGGCACCGGGCCGATGCCGTGGAACCGTCTTGCCGTTCACGGTGTTTCGTGGGGGGGTGGGCCGGTCGGGGGTGGGTCTGTCCGGTGCCCGGCTGTCAGCTGATGCCGACCTCGGCGCACTTGGCGGCGAACTCCCCTGCGGTGCACAGCTCCTGCTTGGTCACGAAGCCGTCGTCCACCACGTGCTTGACGTTCGCCTTGAAGATCGACTGCGGTTCCAGCAGCACGGACGGCACGTCGCGGTTGCCCTCGGGGTCGCGCACGACGGCGGGGGCCGGGGGCTTCTCGCCCTTGGCGAGCGCGATCGCGAGCTGCGCGGCGGCGTCCGCCTCCTGCTTGATCGGCTTGTAGACGGTCATGCACTGGTCGCCCAGCAGGACGTTCTGCAGGCCCTGCGTGGTGGCGTCCTGCCCGGTGACCGGCACGCGCCCGTTGAGCTTCTGCTTCTTCAGGATGGAGATGGCGGAGTTGGCGAGGCCGTCGTTGGCCGCGACGACGCCGCCGATGTCCGGGCGCTGCACCAGCATCTGCTCGAAGATGGTGACGGCCTCGGTGTTGCTCCAGCCGGGCACCGACTGGTCCGGGCCCTTGACGTAGTCGCCGGCGTCGAACTTCGGCTTCAGGGCGGCGTCGTAGCCCTGCTTGAGCAGCGAGGCGTTGTTGTCGGTGGGCCCGCCGTGCAGTTGCGCGACCACCGGCTTGGCGGCGTTCATGTCGGTGAGGCACTTGACCAGGCCCTCGCCCAGCAGCGTGCCGACCTTCACGTTGTCGAAGCTCACGTAGTACTGCGCGCTCCCGCCCAGGGTGAGGCGGTCGTAGTCGATCGTCGCGACGCCCTGCGACTTCGCCTTGTCGAGCACCGCTTTGCCGGTGCCGCTGTCCAGGTTCACGATGACGAGCACGTCGACGCCGTTGGTGATCATCTGGTCGGCGATGGTCTGGAACTGGGCTTTGTCGTCCTGGGCGTTCTGGATGTCGTAGTCGACGCCGGCGGCCTCGAACGCCTCGCTCAGGTACCGCCGGTCGGCGGTCTCCCAGCGGGCGGAAGTCTTGCTGTCGGGCAGGATGACGCCGATCTTCGGTTTGTCGCTGCCGGAGTCCGAGTCGTCGCCGCACGCCGTGAGGACGGGTGCGGCGGTCAGGAGCAGCGCGGCGGCCAGGAGTCTCTTGCGCATCATGCAACGTCCCTTCTGGACGTGCCGGTTCGGCGCGGCACGGGTGAGGGTGGAACGTCGGACTGTGCGAAGCAGGCGTGGCGGCGTACTGCGTACAGGGGCCCGCAGAGTCGGCCCGTCCGCCTTTGTTGCTTGCGACAACGTATTGGCTCCGGGCGCGATAAACCAGCCCTCGCCACCCCACCCTGCATGCAACTAGGCAACAATCAGGCAACGCTGGGGTGTTGGCGAGGGCTGGCTCCGACGGCTTCGGGCGGCTCCTTTGGGACAGTTCCTGGGCGGTCTACCGGTTATGTTGCTGGCCAGCCCAAATTAGGCTCGGCGGCGCTGCGTCAGGCCCTCGCTCAGGGGCCCTCGCTCAGGCCCTCCGTCAGGCGCTGCGTCGGCGCTGCCTCAGGCACCGCGGCCGGCCCGGGCGGCGGCGTGGCGTCCCGCGAGGTACCCGAAGGTCAGCGCCGGTCCGATGGTCGCGCCGCCGCCGGGGTACATCGGGCCGAAGACGTTCGCCGCCGCATTGCCGGCCGCGTACAGGCCCTCGACGACCCCACCGTCCCAGCGGCGTACGCGCGCGTCCGCGTCGACCAGCGGGCCGCCGTTGGTGCCGAGCACGCCGTCGTGGATCGGCAGCGCGTAGAACGGCCCCTTCCGGACCGGTCCGAGGTTGACGCGCGGGTTGCCGCCGCTGCCCATGAAGTTCTCCCACCACACCGTGCCGCGCGCGAAGTCCGGGTCGGCACCGGCCTCGGCATGGCCGTTGAACCGCCCGACGGTCTCCTCGAGGGCGCCGGCGTCGACCCCGATGAGCTCCGCAAGTCCGCGCAGCGTCGGGGAGTTCGCAAGCCAGTCCGGCGCCTCCTGCCCCGGCATGACCGACAGGATCGGCGTACGGTCGCGCAGCGCCTGGTCGAACACGAGCCACGCGGGACCCTGGTTCGGGTAGTCGATGGCAACCGGGTCGAAGGCCGCGAAGGCCTTCGTCATGTCGTTGTACGTGACGCCCTCGTTGGTGAAGCGCCGCCCGTGCCGGTTCACCATCAGGGTCCCGGCCAGGTTGCGCAGCGTCTCGTACTGGTAGAGCTGACGGCCCTCGTAGACCACGTTGGGATCGGTCACCGCGGGCTGGCCCCACACCTGGTTCATGTTGGCCATGCGCGCGCCGAGGGCCATCGCCATGCGGTGCCCGTCGCCCTCGTTGTACGGCGGGCTCAGCGGCACCACGTCCCGCCCCACGAACGCCCGCACCATGTCCGGGTTCCACTCGAAGCCTCCGCACGCCAGCACCACGCCGCCCCGCGCGCGGATCCGCAGGGGTCCGTCTGCCGTCTCCGCGACGACCCCGAGCACCGATCCGTCCGGACCGGCGACCAGTTCGCGGGCCGGCGTCTCGTTCAGCACCGGCACGCCGCGGTCCAGGAGGCCCTTGAAGAGCATCGCGACCAGTCCGGGGCCGAGCACCCGGATGTCCTTGGCCTCGCGCTCGGCGAGGATGGACAGGTCGGGCGCGTCCGGCGTGCCGAACTTGGCGCCTTCCCCCATGGTCAGCCGGGGCATGAAGGGGCTGGTGCGCAACTTCGGCGCCCAGTCCCCCAGTTCGGTGCGGGCGTCGTACGGTTCGACCTCCAGCGACCGCCCGCGGCGCTTGCCGCCGACCTGGTCGGCGTAGTAGTCGGAGAAGGTCGGCGGCGCGGCGAAGCGGACCGGCGTGTGCGCCTCCAGGTAGGCGACCATCTCGGCGGCGGTGTCGACGTACGTCTCCACGAGCGCTGGATCGGGTTCGCGCCCCAGCGTCAGGCGGCGGATGTACGCCAGCGCCTCGTCGCGCGAATCGGTCTCGCCGACGTCGGCGAGGTGGTGGTTGCACGGCACCCACGGCATGCCGCCGGAGACCCCGGTGGTACCGCCGATCATCGCGGCCTTCTCCAGGACCAGCACCTCCGCGCCGCCGTCGGCCGCGAGGGTGGCCGCGGAGAGTCCCGCGGCCCCGGTGCCCAGCACGACGACGTCGACGCTGCGGTCCCAGGCCCCTTCCGGCGCCGAGGCGCCCGCCTGGGCGTCGGGAGTCTGGGACGTTCCGGCTGCGGTGGATGTCATGGCTTCCTCCTGAGGTCGGTCATGCGCATCCAAAGGGAGATCGCCGCAAGGTTCCAGAGGCACCGCCCCCATTCCTTGACGCTGTCAATGACCACGCCTATCGTTCCGATGGCCGGTCTGACGGCCCGCCGGCCCATCCGCCGGCCGGGGATCGCCGGGGAGATTGCCGAGGAGGGCGTGATCACGTGACCGTGGGGACTATCGCCGACGCCGGGACGACCGGGACGCCCGACGGGCACCAGGTGCACGGCCAGGACATTCCGTGGCTGCTGCGGCACTGGGCCGAGCACCGCCCCGAGCACCCCGCGCTGGTGTGGGAGCCGGCCGAGGGGTCCGTGCGGAGCTGGACGTACGCCGAGCTGCTGCGCGACACCCGGCGCGTCGCCGCCGGGCTGGCCGGACGCGGCATCGGGCGCGGCGACAAGGTCCTCGTGCACTCCGAGAACTGCCCCGAGATGGTCCTCGCGTGGCTCGCGTGCGCGACCGTCGGCGCGGTCGCGGTGACCACCAACACCCGGGCGACGCCCAGCGAGATCGCGTACTTCGCGGCGCAGACGGGCAGCGTCGCGGCGGTGACGCAGCCGCGCTTCACCGAGGCTCTCGCGGAGTCCGGCGCCGGGTTGGCGTGGACCGCGGTGATCGGCGCCGAAGGCGGCGACACGGACGGCGGTGCGGACGGCGGTGCGGACGGCGACGACCGTACGCTGCGCTTCGAGGCGCTGTACGGCGACGCCGACGCGCTGCCGGAGCGCCCGATCGAGCCGATGCTGCCGTTCGGGATCATGTTCACGTCCGGAACGACCAACCGCCCCAAGGGCGTCGTGCACACGCACGCCAACGCCATCTGGGCGAGCCGGTCCGGCCCCCGCAGCATCGACCTCGGCCCGGACGACCGCTACCTGATCTACCTGCCGTTCTTCCACGTGAACGCGCAGAGCTGGTCGTTCTTCTCGGTCCTCGGCGTCGGCGCGACCGCCGTGCTCATGCCGAAGTGGTCCACGAGCCGCTTCTGGGACATCGTGGTCCGCCACGAGATCACGCACATCTCCCTCATGCCGTTCACGATGGGCACGCTGGCCGCCAAGGACCGCCCGGCGTCCAAGCTGCGGGTCGGCGTCTTCGGCCAGGTGGCCGCCGCACTCGACACCATGCTCGGCGTGAAGGTGTACGCCGCCTTCGGCATGACCGAGACCGTCACCCACGCGGTCACCGGCAAGCCGTCCGAATACCTGCCGGCCAGGTCGATGGGCCGTCCCGCCCCCGGGTACGGGTTCACCGTCGTCGACCCCGACACCGGCCGGGCCTGCGCGGAGGGCGAGGTCGGCGAGCTGTGGCTGCGCGGCGAGCGCGGCGTGCAGTTGTTTCTGGAGTACTACGGCAACCCCGAGGCCACCGAGAAGGCCTTCGTGGGCGACTGGTTCCGTACGGGCGACATGGTGATGCTGGGCCCCGGCGGCAACATCTTCTACCGCGAGCGCGACAAGGACCTGCTCAAGGTCGGCGGCGAGAACGTCTCGGCACGCGAGGTCGAGGACGTCGTCGGCACGGTGGCCGGTGTCGGGTCAGTCGCGGTGGTCGGCAAGAAGCACGACTTCCTCGACGAGGTCGTGGTCGCCTTCGTGATCCGGGCGGCGGGTGCTCCGGAGCCGGACGAGTTGGAGAAGGCCATCCTGGAGCTGTGCCGCACGCGCCTGTCCGACTACAAGGTGCCGCGCGCGGTGTACTGCGTCGACGCGTTCCCGCTCGGCACGCTCGACAAGATCCTCAAGAAGCGGCTGCGCGAGATGGCCGACGAGCGGCCCCCGGTGTGAACCGGGCAGGTGAACCGAGCGGGTGAACCGGGCAGCCTTCGTGTCCCTCGGAAAATGCGCGGGTCCGCGCATCGGTCCCTGCTAGCGTGAGAAGCATGAAGCGCGCCGCATTGAGCACGACGACGCCGGAGAGTGTCCCGGCGCGCTGAATGACGATCATTCCGAAGCCCCGGGGCGAGTGCCCCGGGGCTTCGGCTTGCGGTCACCCGCCCTCACGCGACTGCGAGGAGACCGCCGTGCACGACCACCGCCGACTCGGCCGCGAGCTGGACCTGTTCGACACCGACCCCCTGATCGGCGCGGGGCTGCCGTACTGGCTGCCCGACGGCGCCGAGGTACGCCACGCCCTGGAGGAGTACATCCGCGGCGAGGAACGCCGGGCGGGCTACCGCCACGTGTACTCGCCCGTGCTCGGCAAACGCGAGCTGTACGAGATCTCGGGCCACTGGTCGCACTACAGCGACGACATGTTCCCGCTGATGGACCTCGGTGGCGAGCAGGTGGTGCTGCGGCCGAGCCTGTGCCCGCACCACGCGATCATCTACCGTTCCCGCGGCCGCAGTTACCGCGAGCTCCCGCTGCGCATGGCGGAGCTGGGCGGCATGTACCGGGCGGAACTCTCGGGCGTGCTGGGCGGATTGACCAGGGTGCGGGCGATCCAGCTCAACGACGCGCACATCTTCTGCACCATCGAGCAGGTGGCCGACGAAGCCGCCGCGGCACTGGGCATGATCGGCCGGGCGTACGACGCGATGGGCATCGTCCCGGCGCGCCACCGCCTTTCGCTGCCCGGTCCGGGCGGGAAGTACGTCGCCGCGCCCGAACTGTGGGAGCGTTCCACCGCGTTGCTCACCGAGGTCCTGGACCGCGCCGGACTCGACTACGAACGCGCCGAAGGCGAGGCCGCGTTCTACGGCCCGAAGATCGACATCCAGGTGGCGGACGGCGCCGGGCGCGAGTCGACCCTGTCCACCGTGCAGGTCGACTTCCACCAGCCGGAACGGTTCGGACTCGAGTACGTCGGGCGCGACGGCGCGCGGCACCGGCCGGTCATGGTGCACCGCAGCATCATCGGCAGTGTCGAGCGCGCGGTGGCGTACCTGATCGAGCGGCACGGCGGCGCGTTCCCGGCGTGGCTGGCGCCGCTGCAGATCGCGGTGCTGCCCATCTCCGAGACCGAACTTCCCTTTGCGGAGGTGGTGGTTCGGCGCTGCGCGGAGCAGGGGCTGCGCGCCGAGATCGCCGACCCGGGGCGCGGCAGCCTGGGCGCGCGGGTGCGCGAGGCGCGGCTCGTGCCGTACCAGGCGGTCGTCGGTCCCAAGGAGGCGGCGAACGACGCGGTGGCGCTGCGGCTGCGCGACGGGCGCCGCCTCGACCCGCTGCCCGTCGGCGGCGCCCTCTCGCGCATCGCGGCTTCCGTCGCTGCCCATTGCACCGAACTATGGGATTCTCACGGCGGTTCCTGAGCGACCGCGACGGATCCTGATCAGCCCCGACTCCGAGGAGGACCGAATGGGCCGGGACATACTGCGTGTGGCCGCCGACAGCACACCGGGGGTCGTGGTGGTGACGGTCGACAACCCGCCGCACCAACTCGTCGACGCGGTGTTCTTCGGTGCGCTCGTACGCCTCCTGGACCGCCTAGACGCGGACCGCGGTGTGCGCGCCGTCGTCTGGGAGAGCGCTGACCCCGACTTCTTCCTGATGCACGGCGATGTCGCGGCGCTGACCCGCGTCCCGGCGGGCGAACGGCCCGCGCCCGAGCGTCCCAACGTCGCCGCGGCGGCGCTGGACCGGCTGCGCCGCGCGCGGTACGTCACGGTCGGTGCCCTCGACGGCGCGGCGCGGGGCGGCGGGGCGGAGTTCCTGACCGCCCTGGACCTGCGGTACGGCACGGCCCGGTCGGTGATCGGCTGGCCCGAGGTCGCGCTGGGCATCCTGCCGGGCTCGGGGGCGACGGCGCGGCTGCCGCACGTGCTGGGGCGCGCGCGGACGCTGGACATCCTGCTGACCGGCCGGGACGTGCGGGCGGAGGAGGCGTACGCGCTGGGCTGGCTCCAGGACGTCGTCGAGGCCGGCGAACTGGCCGGGCGGGTGCGCGCGGTGGCCCGGCGCATCGCGGCGATGCCGCCCGCGTCCGTGGCCGCCGTGAAGCAGGTCGTGGAGGTGGCCGGGCGCGACCCCGGGGCCGCGCTGCTGGCCGAGACGCGTGCCCTGGACGCCCTGATGGGCGCGGGGGCGCACCTCGCGCCGATGGCGGCCTTCCTCGCGGCGGGCGGTCAGACGCGCGAGGCCGAGGCCGACCCGGAGCGGTGGGCCTCGGTCCTGGACGCGGTCGTACGCGCGGGCGCGGACATACGTGCGGGCGCGGACGGCGGCGGTACGGGCGCGGTGTCCGCCCCGGACCCCGCTACGGCCGCCGGCCCGGCCCCGGACGGCGGCCCGGCCCCCGCCGGCGCCTGAACGGCAGCACGACGGCCCCGACCCCGTCCCCGCGCTCGCTCTCGCTCTCGCTCTCGCTCTCGGTTCCGCTCCCGGTCTCTGTCCCGGCCCAGGCCCAGGTTCCGGAGGGCAGCGGCTCCGGCTCGGGAGACGGCTCGGGCCTCGGGTCCGGGTCCGGCAGCGGCCCGGGGTTCGGGGGCGGCTGCGGCTCCGGGTCGGGCCGGGCGGGATCCGGGTCCGGCAGCGGCGAGGGTACGGGCGGGCGGGTGTCCGGCTCGGTCGGGATCGGGATCGTCATGGCGATACCTGCCTTCCTCCGGCCTGCGGGCGGCGTTCCGACCGCCCGCGGGCAGCGTGCAGCGTCTGCGGCGATCGACGCCGTGCCCCGCGGCTGCCCGGTTTCGCCACTTTGACGCGCACGATCCCCCCGGACACGACGCCGCGACCGCGCCCGTTCCCGGAGGGCCCGTGTTCACGACGACACGACGCGCTCCCAAACAGCTGTGACGACCTCGCCCTGCGCCTCGGTGCCGAGGTCCCAGAAGCGCTTCATGTCGTCGGACGGGATCTGGGGCTTCTCCAGGTACTGCGAGAACGCAATGGCCGGTCGGCCCGGGGGCTCGATGTAGCCGGCCAGTGCCGTGCCCAGGCTGAGCCCCGCCACGTGCCCGGCCTTCGCGAAGACGCTGCCCGCGGCGGGCGAGCCCACCTGGACGTGCGCGAGGCTGCCGCTCCGCCCCATCACCGCGAGCAGGTCGTGAAACGGCTGGTAGTAGTTCTGGCGGGCCACATAGGAGAGGAACTGCACGTAGTAGTCGGCGGTGTACCTGCCGTTGTCCGGGTGGCCCGGGTCGAGTCCGGCGTCCTCCTGAAGGCGGCGCTGCATGGCCTTGCCGGTCGCCTTCGCCGTCTCCGGGTCGCCCCCGGCGATGGCGCCGACCAGGTAGGGCCAGTACGCGGAATGGATGTTGGACATCACCTTGACCGCCTCGGAGACCGGCGGCGACACGTGCCGGGCCAGGAGGCGGTCGGGCCGCTCCCCCGTGTACGTGCCGGTCGCGCCCGGGGGCACGCGTACCCCCGTGCACTCCAGCGCGTGCCGCAACGCCATGGCGGCGAACAGCACGGGGTCGGGCAGGTAGTAGCAGGCGAAGGAGTGCGTGCGGGACAGCGACACCTCGCCGGTCAGGCGCACGTCGCGGGTGCCGTCGGGCCGCATCACGTCGTCGGTGAAGGTGAGCGGCCGGGCCGGGGCGTCCGAGGCGGGCCCGGTGACGACCTGGTTGTCGACGCGCAGGTAGCCGAAGTCCGGGGACACGTTCAGCACGGCGGGGGCACCCACGTGGGACCCGGGACGCGCCACGACGTCGACGACGTTGTCGTTGACCATGATCGGAGTGACCGGCACCTCCAGGGCGCCGAGCGCGATGCGTTCGCGTCCGGCCCGGAAGAGCGACGTGTCGACGAGCACGCGGCCCGTGACGCGCCGCACCCCCGCCGAGGCCACCTGACGGGCCATCAGCCGCAGGGTGCGCAGCGGGTCGCCGGGCAGCGGGGAGGCTTCCGGCAGGTTGTTGGCGTGGTCGGGGTCGGGCAGGGCGAGTCTCCCGTCCGGCTGGACGCGTCCGCCCATGAGCAGGTCGCCGCCCGCGACCAGGACGAGGTCGCCGTGCAGCGTGCCGTGGCGGACCGGGCCCGTCCGGAACACCTCGCTGCGGAACCGGGACGCGGGGCCCAGCGCGGCCAGCGCGATCGCCGACAGGAAGTACTTCACCGTCGAGCCGGCGGGGAACAGTTCGTCGCCCAGGTGACGGTAGATGGGCTCGGCGCTTCCGGGGACGTGGAACGTCATGCCCCAGCGGGCGCCCTGGAACGTGTCGCGGTTCATGATCTCGCGGATCCTGGCGTCCAGGGCGGGGTCCGCGGCGGCGCCGGCGGGCGGCAGTTGTGCGGGCGCCGTCCGCGGGGAACCGGGGTACGAGCCGGCGTCGGCGCGGGACGCGGTCGCGGCCAGGCCGGCGGCGACCGGAATCGCACCGAGGAACCTCAGGGCCGATCGCCTGGGGAGCGGGGAGTCGTGCACGCGAACGCCTTTCCTGCTGCGGGTGGTCGGGGGCGGAGCAATCGAGGGAGTAAGGGGCCGGGCGGATCAGGGAGATCGGCGCGGGCGGCTCAGCGACTCGGCGGCCGGGCCGTGACGACCGTGCGGGCGGCGTTGACGATGGGCGACACCGCCGGTCCGTCGTGGTTGCTCAGCACCACGGTCACCAGGTCGAGGTCCGGGTAGATCTCCAGGAACGTCGACTGCCCCGGGGCACCGCCGTTGTGCAGCACGATGCGGTGGCCGCCCACGATGGCGGTGTTCGGGCCGTACCCGCCGAACGCCGGCAAGGCCGGGACCTCGCGCGAGTCGCTCCACATCGACGCCGTCTTCCCGCCGAGCGCGAGGGCGGTGTACGTGCGGCTCAGCAGCCTCGCCCCCACCAGGGCACGCGCAAAGCGCACGAGGTCCGGGGCGGACGCGAAGGCGTTGTAGCCCGGAACGCCGATGAAGATCTTGTCGCCGACGATGTCGACCGGCTGCCCGCCGGGTGGCACGGCGTAGGGACGGGCGATGCGCACGTCGTCGCGCCACTGCGGCCTGGTGGCGAAGTCCGCGGTCCGCATCCCGGCGGCGGCGAAGATGTGCGTGCGGATGTAGTCGTGGTACGAGACCCCGGAGACCCGCGCCACGATCTCCCCGAGCAGGTGGTAACCGGAGTTGCTGTAGGCGGTGTTCGAGCCGGGGACGGACGCGAGAGGCATCGACCTGATGATCGCGCCGATGCCGGCCATGACCTCGTCGGCGGTGGCCCAGCGCGTCAGGTCACGCAGGTACGCCTCGGTCCTGACGTAGTCGCCCAGCCCCGACCGGTGGATCAGGAGGTCGTGGACCGTCGCGCGCGCGGCGAGATCGGCGGGCAGGCCGTCGAGGTACTTCCCGGCCTTCTCGTGCAGGCCGATCCTTCCCTGCTGGGCGAGTTGGACGACGGCGGTGCCGGTGACCGCCTTGTTGAGGGAGGCGAGCGCGAAGATCGTGTCGGGGCCGTTGGGGATCCCGCGCTGGTGGTCCGCCATGCCGTGGGACCGGCTCAGCACCGGGCGGCCGCGGTGCGCCAGCAGGACCGTGCCGGAGAACTCGCCGGCGGCGGCCCGCTGCGCGATGTAGCGGTCGACGGACCCGCCCGGGCGCAAGTCGTCCGGGATCGGCCCGGATCCCGCGGTTGCCTCGTCCGCGGCGAGCGCCGGTACGGCGAGCACGGTGGCCGCAGAGGCGGCGGTGAGCAGCCCGAGTACCGAGCGACGTGACGTGGTGGTGGCGGCGGAGTTGGAGGCGCCGGACGCGTGCGGCGCGGTCCCCGCGGTGCTGTGTTGTGCTGTGCCTTCTGCATTGGACATGCCTTGAGCCTGGCGAGGCGATGTGAGGAAGTTGTCAGGATCGGCAGCCCGTTTCGGCAGCCCCGTCGGACCTCTCGGCCCCCTCGGCTCTCTCGGCTCCGTGAGCTCCTTCGGCTCCGTGAGCTCCGTCGGCTCCGTCAGTCCGGACGGTCCGCGCGCGGCAGCCGGATCGTGACCGTGGTGCCCTTCCCGACCGCGCTGGCGATTTCGATGCGGCCCTGTTGCGCTTCGACGAGGCGCCGCGCGATCGCCAGGCCGAGACCGCGGCCGGGTTCCGCGGTGGGACCGCCCGCCGCGTCGACGCGGTAGGACCTGTCGAACACGTACGGCAGATGCTCGGCGGCGATACCGCATCCCGAGTCGGACACCGCGAAGACCACCTGGTCCGCTTCCGTGCGCACGGTGACGGCCACCGACCCTCCGGGCGGAGTGTGGCGTACGGCGTTGGACACGATGTTGCCGAGGGCCTGGCGCAGCCGCGCCGGGTCGGCGCGTACCCGCACCCGTCCCGGCGCGTCGAGGCGCACCACGGCCTCGGCGGCCTGGTGGTGGACGTCGACGACGTGCCGGGCGAGGGCGACCGCGTCCTCGTCGCCGAGGGCCGGGTCCGGCGCGGGCGCGGCGTCCGGGTGGCCCAGCGCGGTCACGTCGGACACCAGTCGCTGGAGCAGC
Source organism: Streptomycetaceae bacterium NBC_01309 (assembly GCA_045039925.1). Taxonomy (GTDB): domain Bacteria; phylum Actinomycetota; class Actinomycetes; order Streptomycetales; family Streptomycetaceae; genus Yinghuangia. The sequence goes on along the minus strand of CP108400.1, from coordinate 9,799,950 downwards.
ACGGCCTCTTCGTGCAGCGTCCGTACGAAGGCCGCGTCGAGCGGGACCAGTCCGACCTCGGCCGCCTCCAACTGGCCGCGGACGGTGGCCAGCGGGCGGCGCAGTTCGTGGGCCAGGTCGTCGGCGCGCCGACCCCGTCGACGTGCCGCGCCGTCGATCGCCTCCACGGCCGCGGCGAACGCGGCGGCGACACGGGTCACTTCGCGGGGACCGTGGACGGGCGGCACCGCACCTCCCTGACTGGTCGCCAGTCGCCGTGCCGCGGTGGCGAGTTCGCCGAGCGGGCGGGCGAGCCGGCGCTGGATCAGCGCGGCACCGGCCAGCGACACCAGGACCAACCCGCCTACGGTGACGCCGGTTCGCCACCGGACGAGCGAGGGCGGCCCGGCTTCCGTCCCGAGGTAGAGGTCGGCCGCGGGAGCGACGTCGTCGCGGAGGGCCGCCGTTCGCGCGTCCCTTTCACACGCGGCCCATTCCGGGCTCGGTGCCGCTCCGTCCGCGGGTCGCAACCAAGGCAGGCCGCGGTCGTCGGTGGCGGTCGCGTACCCGAGCCTTTGCGTGTCGAGGCATGCCTTCGTCGCCTCGACCGCCTCGTCGTTGAGCCGCCGGTTCGCCGCGCTGGGAGCCATGAGATCGGCCGGTACGCAGGGGCGCGCTCCGTCCGGCAGGCCGCCGCCGAAGAGGGCGACCTGTCGCAACTGGCGTGGTTCCGCGGACAGTTCGGCGGTCATGTCGCGCAGGCACCGATTCGCGGAGTCCACCAGCGGAGCGCGCTGCTGCCGCTCCCCCGCACTGAACCGCCAGCCGCGGTGCACGAATCCGACCCCCGGCCGCCGCGGCGTCGCCGGTGCGGCGGCCGGCGCCGTCTCCGGTACGGCGGCGTCGATGACGGCGGACGGGTCGGACGGCAGCCCGGCGGTGCCCCGGGCCGAGTCCGCGATCGGCTCGCCGTCCGGCCGGGTCAGCGCGACGCGGCGGCCGCCGCGGTCCGCCAGGTCGTGGACCAGGGGCGCGACGCCGGCCCAGTCCGGGTGGTCGCGGGCGTACCGGAGCAGTTCCGCGCCGATCGCGACGTCGACGTCCAGGGCCGCGTGCTGAGGCGGCGTGCTGGTCGTCGACCAGACGGTGCCGGAGGCGGCCAGCACGGCGGTCGCGAACGCGACGGCCGCCAGCCGCGGCAGGAGGCTACGTGCCATCCGCGGCCACCAGCTTGTAACCGATGCCGTGCACGGTGAGCAGGTGGCGGGGCCGCGCCGGGTCCGCCTCGATCTTCCGCCGCAGGTTGCGCACGTGCGTGTCGATCGTGCGTTCCGTCGTCTCCCTGCCGAGGCCCGACACGTGGGCCATCAACACGCGGCGGGTGAACGGCCGCCCCGGCGCGGCGGCCAGGCAGGCGAGGATGTCGAACTCGCCCGGCGTCGTGTCGACCGGGACTCCGTCGACGGCGACCTCGCGGCGGGCCGGGACGACCACCAGCGGGCCGACCCGGTGGCTCGCGTCCCGCGGGGCGGCCCGGCGCAGGACCGTGCGCACCCGCGCGACCACTTCCCGGGGGCTGTACGGCTTGGTCACGTAGTCGTCGGCGCCGAGTTCCAGCCCCCGCAGCACGGCCTCCTCGCCGGAACGGCCGGTGAGCATGAGGATGGGGAGGTCGTGGTCGCGACGTACCGTGCGGCACACCGCCAGGCCGTCCAACTCCGGCAGCCCGAGGTCCAGGACCAGCAGGTCCACCTCCCGGCGCCGCACCGCCGCGACCGCGGCGGCCCCGTCGCCCACCACCGTCGCGGCCAGGCCGTCCGCCTCCAGGAACAGGCGCAGCAAGTCGGCCTGCTTGTGGTCGTCTTCGGCAATCAGGATCCGCTCCGGCACGCGCGACAGTATGGGGCGCATACCTGAAGGGATTCTGAGAGGGCCGTCGTTCCGGTGGTCGTCCCGGGTGGTCGCCCCGGAGCCGGGGAAGGCGGCGGAGGCGGCGGTGTTGCGGTGCCGGGCAGCCGCGCGCGGCCGGGTGGTCGCGGTCGCGCGCGGCTGCCCGGAGGGGCTACTTCGTGATGCCGAAGCGCTCCAGGCCGAAGGCCTTGATGGCGTTTCCGCGCAGGAACCGGTAGGTGTCCTCCGCGTCCATCCCCGCGTTCGAGCACAGCCGGTGCGCGACCTCGCGCGAGTGCGGCCAGGTGCCGTCCGAGTGCGGGTAGTCCGTCTCGAAGACGATGTTGCCCATGCCGACCGCCTCGCGCGAGATCAGGCCGTGCTGGTCGTCGAACACGCATCCGTAGACGCGGCCGGGCACGTACGAGCTCGGCGGCTGGGGCAGGTCGACGCCGCCGACGCCGTCCCGCCAGACCAGGTCGGCACGTTCGAGCAGGTACGGCATCCAGCCCACCTGGCTCTCCGCGTACGCCACGGTCAGCTGCGGGAAGCGCGCGAGGGTCCCGGAGAAGATCCAGTCGCACAGCGAGCCCTGCGCGTTCTGCGAGCTGAGCGTCATGCTCACCGCGAGCGGCGCGTCCGGGGACGTGCTGGGCATGTGCGACGACGAGCCGATGTGCATGGTGACGACGGTGCCGGTCTCCTGGCAGGCCTCCCACAGCGGGTCCCACGCGCCGGAGTGCATCGACGCGAAGCCGAGGCGGCTGGGGTTCTCGGAGAACGCGATGGCGTACGAGCCCTTCGCCGCGCACCGCCGCACCTCGGCGGCGGCGAGCTCCGGGTCCCAGAGAGGGACGAGCGTGAGCGGGATCAGGCGGCCGCGGCCGGCGCCGCCGGACCAGTCGTCGATCATCCAGTCGTTGTAGATGCGTATGCAGCGGTACGCGAGGTCCTTGTCGCCTCGCTCGGCGAACCCCTGGCCGCAGAACCGCGGGAAGGTGTTGGGGAAGTTGACGGCGGCCTCGACGTGGTTGACGTCCATGTCGACGAGGCGCGCGGCCTGGTCGTATACGCCGGGGCGGAAGTCCTCGTAGATGGCCGGGAGGTTGGAGACCTCGTCCTCGGGGAAGCCGGCCGGCGCGTGCAGGAGACCGGTCGGGAAGACGAGGTCGTCGTAGACCCACACGTCGCACCACTGGCCGTCGGGCACGTCGCGTCGGAACCCGTAGTTGCCGCCGGAGAACTCCAGCGTCACCTTCTCGCGCACGACGCGCGGGCCGCGCTCGCGCACCCCTGCGGGCAGTTGGTCCCACCACAGGGTGCGGGGTTCGAGGACGTGGTCGTCCACGGAGATGATCAGCGGCATCTCCTCGAGCGCCGGGGTGGGACCGGCGGGGTTCGCCTGGGTCACGGTGTTGCCTCCTGTGATCGGTGCCGGAGTCGGGCCTGTTGGGTCGCTCCGGCGCCGCCCCGGCGTCGCTTCGGCATGGCTTCGTCATGGCTTCGGCGTCACCGGGGAGGTTGCGCCGGGTCGGTCCGCATTCCTCGCGCGCAAGTTACTTCGCACGAAGATGCCTTACAAGGGGCACGGCCGGGTAGCGCGTGCCGCAGCACCGGTCAGGCGCGCGACCGTGGACGGATCGCGCGGACGCGAGGGAGGGACTGTGTCCGACTCAGCGAACCCGTCGTCGACGCGGATGTCGCCGGCGCCGCCGACCAGCGCGGTGCCCGCTCCGATCGTCCCCGATGCGGTGGCCGACGGCGGAATCGGAGCCGCTGTGGCGGCCGATCCGCGCGGGACGGTCGACGTCCTGGTGCCGTACGTGACGGAACGTCAGCCCGGGGACTTCGTCCGGCTGTTCTGGGGCACCTCGGCCCGCCCGGTCGCGGAGGCACTCGTCGAGGACGGCGGCGACCTGCTCGTGCCGGTGCCGTGCAGGGCGGTCGTGGAGGCGGGCGAGGGCGAACTGACCGTCTTCTACGACCTGCGCGCGGCGAGCACGCAGGAGTGGGCGCGATCGGCGGAGACGTACGTCCGCGTCAAGTTCTCGGTCCCCGGCGATCCGCCGCCTGTGTCCGACGAACCCGAGCTGAACCCCGAGTTGCCGGGCCCGCATGTGTCCTCCGGCATCGGCGGAGGGTGGCGGGCGGTGGGCGACGGCGTCGAGGTGCGCATCGAGCCGTACGTCAACATGGCCGGCGGCGACACCATCACCCTCGCGTGGGGATCCTGCGAACTCACCGGCACGCTCGGCCCCGACGAGGTGGGCCGCGCAATGGTCTTCCGCGTCGACGACGAGACCGTCGCCGAGGCGGGCTACGGCGGCATCCCCGTCCGCTACAGCATCCGCGACCTCGCAGGCAATTGGTCACTGTGGTCCACCCCCACAGTCGTCAATGTCGACGCCCCCTGAACACTGATCGGCGCACTTCTTTCGCACGGCGACGACAACGCGCGGCATGGGACGGCATATTGATGTCTCGCGCCGGTATGTCGTACGTCTTGCCGGTGCGGTGGCGTATTTCGACGCGGCGAAGTTCGCGGGGGTGTCGCAGCGGTAGCGGCGCCTTGGCTTTCGTTCGTGCAGATGCGCGCATGTGAGGCAGACTTGACGGCCTTGCCCGACTCGACAAAGGGCGTGTCCGTGACACTGCCGTAGGGAGCCGATCCGTGGTGCTGAAGGTCGCGCATCGGGGTGATCCGCTGCGTCTGCGGGAGAACACCCTGCCGTCCCTCGAATCGGCGGTCGACGGCGGCGCGGACTGCGTCGAGGTGGACATCAGGCTCACCCGGGACGGCGTCCCGGTGCTGCTGCACGACGACACGCTGCGGCGCCTGTGGGGCGTGCGGCGGCCGCTTTCCTCGGTGCGCGAGGACGAGTTGGAGCAGTTGGTCGGCCGCGGCGAGTGGCGCATCCCGACGCTCCAGGACGCCCTCGACCTCGTCGTCGGACGCGGCGTCTCGCTGATGATCGACGTCCGGGGCCGCCCGGAGGGCCGCGCCGCCGTGGACGCGGTACGCGAGGGCGGGCGCACCGGCAAGGTGCTGTTCACCGGCGACCCGATGGCCCTCGGCGAGATCCGGAGCGCGCTGCCCGACGCCCTGATCGCCATGACGTGGAAGAAGCCGTGGCCGCCCGGTTCCGACCTGGTCGACCACGTGCGCCCGCAGTATCTGAACCAGCGTCACATCTGGGTCACCGCGCGCGGCGTCCGCGCCGCGCACGCGCTTGGGCTCAAGGTGTGCGCGTGGACGGTCGACCGGCCGCGCCGGATGGCCGCGTTGGCGTCCCACGGCGTCGACGCGATCATCAGCAACGACATCCGCACCCTCACCGCGACTCTGGCGAGTCCGGCCCCGGCGCCGTGAGCAGGAGCCCGGCCACCAGGGCCAGCGGCGGCCAGTCGCGGCGGCCGTGCCGGGCGACCGCGTACGCCCGCAGCTCGACCGTCGGCGAGTCCAGCGGGATCAGCCGTACGCCCGGCCGGGTCGGCTGCCAGCGCGGCAGCAGCCCGACGCCGAGGCCTGCCGCGATGAGGTCCTGGACCAGGTCGAGGCTGTCCGCCTGGTGGGTGATCCGCGCCCGGAACCCGGCGATGGAGGCCAGCACGGCGATCACCGTCTCGTCGGCGGTGTTGCGGGAGTTGCCGATCCACGCGTGGGAGCGGTAGCGCGCGAAGACGTCGGCGCTCGCGCCGCGGGCGGCCGTCGGCGGCGCGCCGTCGTCCGGCACCCCCAGCCCCCAGCGCGAGGACCACAGCGGCGTCGACCACAGGACGGGGTCGTCCTCGGCGGGGGCCAGGTTGTAGTCGTAGACCAGGCCGAGGTCCACCTCGTCCGCGTTCAGGAGGGCGCGCACCTCGGCGGGCTCGTGCTCGCGGACCAGGACCCGGACGCGCGGCTGGCTCACCGCGAGCGACGCGACCACGGGGAGCAGCGAGGTGCGGACGGCGGTCGCAAAACCGGCCACCCGCACCGAGCCGTTGGGCTCCGCGTCCGGCCCAACGTCCAGCCGGGCCGCCTCGACCGCCTCGACGATCGCCACCGCGTGCTCGGCCAGCCGCCGCCCCGCCGGGGTCAGGCGTACGCGGCGGCCCTCCGGCTCGATCAGCGGCGTGCCCATCTCGTGCGCCAGCGCGGCAATCTGCTGCGACACCGTGGACGTCGTCGTGCCCAGGGTCTCCGCGACCGCGCGCATGGACCCGAGCCGCGACAACTCCGCCAACATCTCCAGTCGCCGTGTCTCCATGACCCCATTGTTCAGGATTCCCGAACAAAACATCCAGGATTGGCACGTGGACGCCAACGGTTGTTCGGGCGTCTACTGGCTTTCATGACCTTGGACGCCCCGACGACGCGGCAGGCCCGCAGTGCGCACGGCACCGCCGAGACCGGTGCCGCGATGGCTCTCGCGGCGATGTTCTGCGTGCAGCTCGGCCTCGCCGTCTCCGTGCACATGTTCGACCGGCTCGGCCCCCTGGGCGCCGCGTGGATGCGGCTGTCCTGGGCCGCCCTGATCCTGCTCGTGCTGGTGCGTCCGCGCCGCTCCGACTTCACCCGCCGCGACCTGCTCGCGTGCGGCCTCCTGGGTGTCGCCACGGCCACGATGATGCTGCTGTTCATGAGCGCCGGCGCGCGCATCCCGCTCGGCACGGCCAGCGCGTTGGAGTTCCTCGGCCCGCTGGGTGTCGCGATGTACGCCGCCAAGGGCCGGCGCAGGCTCTGGGCGCTGCCGGCCGCGGTCGGCGTTCTGCTGCTCACCGAGCCGTGGCACGGCGGTGTGGACCTGCTCGGGGTGGCCTTCGCGCTCGCCGCGGCGGCGGGGTGGGCGGCGTACATCGTCCTGACCCAGCACGTCGGCGACCACGTCACCGGTCTGAAGGGTCTCGCGGTGTCGATGCCGGTGGCGGCGTTGGTGGCGACGGCCGTGGCGGCGCCCACCGAGGCCGGGAGCCTGTCCTGGCCGCTGCTGCTGGTCGGACTCGGGCTCGCCGTGCTGCACCCGGTCCTGCCGTTCAGCCTGGAGTTCCTGGCCCTGCGCAAGCTCACCACGACGGCGTTCGGGGTGCTGATGAGCCTGGAGCCGGCGATCGCGCTGCTGATCGGGCTCGTGGTGCTCAGCCAGGTGCCGGGCCCCGCGGCGGCGATCGGCGTCGTGTGCGTCGTGGTCGCGGGTGTCGGAGCCACGCGCACCGGGGCGCGCCCCCCGGACGCCGAGGTGCCAAGGCCGGGACCGTCCGCGGAAGACCGTATCGATGCCCCGCGCGCGGCGGCGAATTCCCCGCTCTGAATTGTGCGGAGAACCCCTGACAACGACGTCTCCGGAAAAAGGACATCGACACGCCCCCACCCGGAGTAATCAGGTCGGCGGGAACTCCCGGCGGGATATTTCTGGGTGCGGCAATGTCCGCACGCCAAAGGAGCCCTTATGAACATCCGCCGTATTTGCGCCGCCGCTGTGATCGCCGTCGCCGGCCTTGCGATTGCCGCGCCGACTGCTTCGGCCGATGTGGAAGTTTTCCGTTACACGAACCACCACGTGTCCCTGCACCCGATTGAGGTCGACCACAAGGAAATCACCTTCGTCCACGTCGGCTGACCCACGGCGGTATTTCCGGCTGCGGCCACGGCCTTCGGGTCGTGGCCGCAGCCTTCAGCGGGTGCGCAGATTGCGCGCCGATCCCTTCTCGAAGCCCGACGCCACCGGGAAGTACTCGGCGAGGAACGCCCGGCGTATGCGGGCCTGTTCCCCGGGCGGCACGTCGCTTCCCGCCGGACCGCCGGACGCCGAGCCGACGGCCGCACCTCCACCGGCCAGGCAGAAGACGTCGTACGCCCGGGACGCCAGCAGCCTCGTCAGCAGCCGGTGCCGCCCGCGATCGCCCAGGTCGACGTACTCGTGCGCGATCTCCCCCGGCACCCCCTGCCCGGTCACGTAGGCATACGCGTGGTGCAGCCACGAGGCGGCCGCCACGTCCGCGTGCGACCGCTCCGCGGCCCGCCCGGTCCGCGCCAACTCCGCGGCGAACTCGCGCTCGATCTCCCGGAGCACGCCGCGCCGCAGCGCGTGCGGGGCCCGCCGGAACAGGTCCGTCGCGGTACGCCCGAACCGCGCCTCCAGCAGTGCGCGCCCGTTCTTCGCCGCGCTCACCTCGAACGCGTCGTCCGTCGAGACGGCGGTCGGCGGCAACGCGTCCGGCGCCGCGAAGTGCCGGGTGATGCCGTTGGCGTGGAAGAAGAGCCCCGGCCGGGTCTCGCGCCCGAGGAACACGTCGTCCGCAAGGTGCAGGAAGTGCTCCGCCAGGCCCTCCACATGGTGCAGCCGGGCCTCGACCGCGAGCGGATTGCCGCTCGGCGGCGACGTCCACTCGGGCGCGCGGAACAGGTCGTCGTGCCGGACCACCGCGACCCGCCCGGTGTCGAGCCACGCCGGGGCGGGGCCGTCGGCGACGAGGTGGACCGTGCGCACCCAGGGGGCGTACATGTCGAGCGAGCGCAGCGAGTACCGCAGCGCCTCGGAGTCGGACACCGCACCCGGCCAGGCGTAGACCACGTCCACCGGGAAGTCGAAGGCGCCTGCCCTGACCTGCTCGAACGGTGCCGTCGTGGTCACCTCGCGGCCCGCCACCTGCCGGTGGACCGGCGTCGGCGAACCGGCCGGCAGCACCCGGCCGACCGTCGTGCGCACCGGCAGCTCCAGGTCGCGCCCGTCCTCCGACTCGCGCCAGAACGACACGGTCGTGCCGTACGCCCCGGCGAGCCGCAGCAGGCCGCCCGACGTCACGACGGGCTGGAACACCCGAATCGCGTCCGGTGCGGCCACCAGCCCCCACGCGCCCAGGACGCCCGCGATGGCGGTCCTGGTCAGGATGCCCTCGGGAGAGAGCGCGGCGGCATATACCGCGTCGTCGGCGTAGACCTCGGCCAGCGCCGCGAGGAAATCGCCGCGCCGGTCCTCCGCGACCGCGACGTCGTGCCGGTGGATCGCGTCGTCGGCGTCGTCCGGGGTGTCGACGTACACGTAGGGGATCCCGGCGCTCTCCAACACGTCCACGACCAAGCCCAGATTGCGGTCCGCGACGTCCGCCGGCGTCAGGTCGTCCGCGACCAGGCAGACCTGGCCGCCGCCGCGCCGGTAGCCGGCGTGCAGCGCCTCGACGCGGACCTCGTGGGCCTTGTGCGCGAGATCGGTGGCGACCCGCCGACCGGGTGCGGCGGGCACTGTCAGGACCGCGTCGCCACCGTCAGCGCGCGCCTCGTGGCCCGCGACGCGGTCGGCCTTCGCGTCCGCCGCGTCCGGCCGCCCGGCGGCGGCGCGCAGTTCCTCGAAGAGTGCCTCCCACATCGCGCCGGCCGGGTCCGCCGCGGGCGGGCCGACGGCCTCCAGGGCGGCCTCGGCGAAGCGGTTCCTCAGCTCCTCCTCGGCGAGCAACTTGCCGAGCGCCGCGGTCAATCCGTCGATGTCGCCGGGCGCCACGAGGAAGCCGTCCACGCCGTCGCGGATCAGCGCGGCCGGGCCGTCGGGGCAGTCGTACGCCACACACGGCAGCGCGGCGGCCCGCGCCTCGGCCAGCACCAGCGGGTACGCCTCCGCGTGCGACGTCAGCAGGCACACCGAGGCGCGCGCCCACTCCTCGTCCATGCGCGGCGCCGCCCCCAGCAGATGCACGTGGTCGTTGAGCTCCAACTCGTCGACCAGGGCCCGCAGCCGGGGCAGCTCGGGTCCCTCGCCGTAGACGCGCAGGATCCACTCCGGGCGGTCGTCGGCGAGGCGGCCGAACGCCCGGATCGCGTGGTCGACCTGCTTGTCCGGAACCAGCCGCGCGGCGATCGCGACCACCGGGTTGACCCGCGCCGACCGCGGCCGGAAACCCGTGGGGAGCCCGCGCGGGACGACCGCGAGGCGCGGGCCGGACGTACCGAAGGTGTCGGCGTACCAGGCGCGGGCGGCCTCGGTGCCGGCCACCAGCGCGTCCAGGGCCGGGCCGTGGCGCAGCAGCGGCTCGGCGCCGGGGCCGCGCCGTTCGTCCGCGGCGTGCTCCTGATGCACCGTCACCACACCTGTGGGCACGAGCTGTACGGCGAATGCCGCGAGTGCCGGGGACGAGGTGACCACCACGTCCGCGTCCGTCCCCCGCAGTGCCCGCTCGAGTTCGAGGTCGGCGAGGCGGTGGAACGCGTCGTCCCAGGCGGGTTCGACGTACCGGCTCGGCCGGGCGGCCAGTGCCCGGCACGCGTCGGCGTCCAGCGGGCGCCGGGCGGCCGGGCGGGGCGAGGCCGGGTCGGTGGCATCGACCAGGTAGCGCGACGCAACGCCGTCGGGCACCGCGAAGAAGGGCTCCGCGCGGGTGCGGAACACGCTCACCACCTCGACCTCGTGGCGGGCTGCCGCCGAGGCCGCCGAGATCAGTACGGCTCGCTGCGTACCTCCCATTTCGTCGGCACGGGTGAGCAGGTACTGGATCTTCACGCGGTGACTCCGGGGCGGGCGTGGCGGACGGGGGCGCAGCCCAGACGGAACTGGCGGCGGGCGTTGTAGTGCGGTCGGACGCGGAGCAGGGCACCCCCTTCGGTGGCCACCAGGCGCGTGCGCATCCGGAAGACCCGGCGCGGCATGCGCGGGACGTCCAGCTCACGGCCCAGCGGGTGGCGGCTGCCGTCGCGCATCCGCACGACGATCTGCCAGTCCTGCTCGGCGTGTTCGGACCGCTCGGCGGGTTCGGCGGGTTCGGGGCGCGCGGACGGTTCGGGGTGGTCGGCCCGGTCGACCCGGTCGGCTCCTTCGCCCCGCGCAGGCGCCTCGGTCCGCCGGAGCATCGCGTCGAACGGCACGGCGAACGCCATGAGGCCCCCGTCCCCCGTCGTCGGCACGACCTCGACCAGCGCGGAGCCGCAGGCGAGTTCGACCGCCACCGGCCGCGCGCGCGTCACACCGACCATGCGGAACGCCACCACCGCGCCCTCGGGGCGCAGCTCGAACCGCACCATTTCGGCGTGCGGATGGGGCCGCCGGACGGTGATGCGGCACAGTCCCAGCGGCGTGACGCGTACCTGGTAGCGGAAGCCGGTGAGCGGGCTCGCGGGCGGGGTCTGGGTCGGCCCGCCCGCCGCGGTCGGCCCGAGCGGGCCCTCCAGGTCGAACGCGCGCACCGCGCGCCCGGCGGAGCCCACCACGATCCGCAGCCCCCAGCGTCCGGGCTCCAGGTCGACGCCGCCGGGCAGCGGGCCGAGCGGCACCGTCGTGTCGGCCTGGAGTTCGGTGCGGCTGACGCGATTCAACCGGACCGGTACGCGGTGTTGCACGCGTCCGCGCACGAAGCACAGGAGTCCTTCGTCCCCGCCCGCCGCCTCGTCCAGCGGGAGCACCGCGTGCAGGTTCAGCGTGTGGCCGTCGAGCAGCGAGGCGTGCAGCACGCGGGCGCGCCCGCCCACCGCGACCGGGCGTACGACGCCGTCCACGACGGTGGCGCGCACCTGGGCGACGTGCGGGCGTACGCGGCGGTCGAGGAACTGCTGGGATCTGACGGGGAGTACGTCCATGGCGATCCGGGCGGAGTCTCGTGTCACACGCAGCGCGTGCCGGGGTCGCACCTGGGTCGTCCTCGCCGGTCTCGTGCCGGGCCGGATCCGAGTCCGACCAAGCCGTTGGTCGACGCGTGTGGTTTGTGCCACGTGCATCGGGAATTGCCGACCCCGGGCCGCGCAACGGGCACGCGCGATTCCGGTCGCCTATAGGGGGTTTCCGCAGGTTTGCGAGGGCCTTGAGCGGCCGTCAACTAGTCCTTCGGTTGCGAGAGATGGTAAACAACGGATGGCCAATTCCGGAAGCCGGGCGACACGAGACGCATACGCCACGGAAAGCGCCCGATTTGTCGTAGGCGCCGCGTAGTCGAGGCGCCACACTAGGTGATCCCGTTCGCGTTTAGGGAGTGGTGTCCTCTGTCCGGAGGATCAGCGGTGTCCGGAGGCTCGGCGGTATTCCTCTCCTCACCGCATCCGGCGGAAGCCGGGGACCGTGCAGGCGCCGATGTGGTCGCCGATCTCACCGCGCTCGGCCTCACGATTTCCGGCGGCGTCGCCGACGTGGCCCGGGTCACCGCCGGCGGTGCCGACAAACGCGTCGCGCTCGTCGACGCACGGGTGGTGGCCCACCGCCACGCGCTGCGGCGCATACTCGCGGACGACCGCTACGAGGCCGCGCACATACCCGGAGTGCTGAGCGTCCGCGGCGCCGCCGCCCGGACGCTGCACGACCTGCTCGCCGCCCGCGTCGCGGCGACCGCGACCGGCGCCCCGGCCCCGACACCCGACGACCTCGCGGGCGATCTGGCCGCCGCGGGCGTCCAGGTCCACCGCATCCCCCTCGGCGACCTGGTGGCCGCCGTACCCGCCACCGCCGCCGAGCGCGCCGAGGCCGAGGCCGCGCTGCGCACCGTCGACGAGGAGGGCATCCGCCTCAACTCGGCGGTCAAGGCGCGGGACGGCTTCTTCACGACCTTCTTCGTCAGCTCGTGGTCGCGGTACGTGGCCCGCTGGTGTGCCCGGCGCTGCCTGACTCCCAATCAGGTCACCGTCGCCTCCCTGTGCGTCGCACTCGCCGGCGCCGCGGCCGCGGCGTCCGGGACGCGCGCCGGATACATCGGCGCCGCCGTGGCGCTCTACCTCTCGTTCGTCCTCGACTGCGTCGACGGCCAGGTGGCCCGCTACACCGTCAACTACTCGCAGATCGGCGCGTGGCTCGACGCGACCTTCGACCGGGTCAAGGAGTACGCGGTCTACGCGGGCCTCGCACTCGGCGCGGCCCGCTCGGGCGACGACGTGTGGCTGCTCGCCACGATCGCGATGGCGGTCCAGATCGTGCGGCACCAGCTCGACTTCGCGTTCCACGAGTGCCACGAGGAGCAGGGCGGGGGCGGGTCGGGCAGTGCCCGCCTGTCGAACCGCCTCGACTCGGTGGGCTGGACCGTGTGGGCCCGCCGCATGATCATCCTGCCGATCGGCGAGCGCTGGGCGCTGATCGCGGTGCTGGCCGCGACCACGACGCCGCGCACGACCTTCATCGTGCTGCTCGCGGCCGGCGGCTTCGCGGGCTGCTACTCGCTCGCCGGGCGCGTGCTGCGCTCGCTGCCGCACCGGGGCCGCGCCCGCGAAGGCGCGGCGGCCCGGCTGCGCTCGCTGTGCGACGGCGGGGTGCTCGCGGACCTGATCGGCCGGCACTACCCGCGCGGCGCGGTCTGGGTGCTGGCGGTCCTCGCTCTGCCGATCGCGGCAGGCGTCGACGCGGCGCCGGGCGTGCTGGTCGGCTGTGCCGTGGCGTACGTCTTGGCGGCCGGGGCCGCGGCCCGGCTCACCGACGCCGGCCCGCTGATGTGGCTCGTGCCGCCGCTCTTCCGCGCGGCCGAGTACGCGACCGTGATCGCCGTGGTCGCGCGGACCGACGCGGACGCCCTCCCGGCGGCGTTCGGGCTGGTCGCGGCGGCCGCGTACCATCACTACGACATCGTGTACCGGCTACGCGGCGGGCATGCGGCGCCGCCGCGGTGGCTCACCTGGGCCCTCGGCGGTCACGAAGGACGCGTCCTGGTCCTGGCGGTCCTCGCGGCCGCCGGCTCCGACGCGCTCGCGGTCGGCACCGCCGTCCTCGCCGCCGCCGTCGCCGTCGTGGCCCTGGCCGAGAGCACCGCCTTCTGGGCGCGCGGGGCGAGGGTGGGCGACGACCTCGAGTCGGACACGGTCGTCCACCCCCCTGCGGCTCCGCCGGCCGGCGCCGACACCTCAGCACGGATGCCCGTGGCATCCGTCACCGCGCACGGCGGGCCCCCGCCCGTCGGCGCGCCGTCGAACGGAGAACAGCGATGATCGGGCTCGTGTTGGCCGCCGGAGCCGGGCGCAGACTTCGGCCGTGGACCGACACCCTGCCCAAGGCCCTCGTCCCGGTCCGGGACGAGCGGTCGGTGCTGGACTTCACCCTGGAGAACTTCGCGAAGGCCGGCCTGACCGACGCAGTCGTCGTGATCGGGTACGCCGCCGAGGCCGTGCGCGAGCGGCGCGCCGCCCTCGAACGGGCGTACGGCGTCAAGCTCCACCTGGTCGACAACGACAAGGCCGAGGTGTGGAACAACGCGTACTCGCTGTGGTGCGCGCGCGACTACCTCGACGAGGGCGTGCTGCTGGCCAACGGCGACACGCTGCACCCGCTTTCCGTGCAGGAGGCCATGCTCGACGGCGGCACCGGCGACCTGGACGTGCTGCTGGCGCTGGACGACGTGAAGCCGCTGGCCGAGGAGGAGATGAAGGTCCGCCTGGGTGCGGACGGCCTCCTCGCGCGCATCACCAAACTCATGGAGCCGGCCGAGGCGGTCGGCGAGTACATCGGTGTGACGCTCGTCGCGCCGGGCGCCGGCCCGGGCCTGGTCGCGGCCCTCGCCGCGACCTGGGAGGCCGACCCGCACCAGTACTACGAGGACGCCTTCCAGTTGTACGCCGAGCGCGGCGGCCGGGTCGGCGTACGGTCGATCGGCGGCGCCGAGTGGACCGAGATCGACACGACCGAGGACCTGCTCAAGGCGAGGGACATAGCGTGCCGGTACTGACGCGCCTGGTTCCCGCACCGCTCAGCGTGGACGTCCGCGCCGGGGCCCTCGACCATCTCACCGACCTCCTCGCCGAACGCCGGATCTCCGCGAACGGCAGCCTCGCCCTGGTGGTGAGCACCGGCACCGACGCGCGCCTGCGCGCCCGGGTGGCCCCGCAACTGCCCGGTGCCGACTGGTTCCCGGTCGAGGGCGGCACGCTCAACGCCGCGGTGGACGTCGCCGACCGGCTGCGCGCGGGGACGTACGACGCCGTGGTGGGGATCGGCGGCGGACGCACGCTCGACACCACCAAGTACGCCGCGGCGCGCGTGGGCCTGCCGATGGTGGCGGTGGCGACCAATCTGGCGCACGACGGCATCGCGTCGCCGGTGAGCATCCTCGACAACGACGCGGGGCGCGGCTCGTACGGCGTGCCCGCCCCGATCGCCCTCGTGGTCGACCTCGACGAGGTCCGGGCCGCCCCGGCCCGCTACGTGCGCGCCGGCATCGGCGAGGTTTTGTCCAACCTGTCCGCCCTCGCCGACTGGGAGTTGGCCGGGGCGGTCGCGGGCCAGCCGGTCGACGGCCTGTCGGCGGCGTTCGCCCGGACCGCCGCGGAATCGCTCCTGCACCGGCCCGGCGGCGTCGCCGACGACGCGTTCCTGGTGGCGCTCGTGGACAGCCTCGTGCTGTCCGGCCTCGCCATGACGGTGGCCGGCACGTCGCATCCGTGCAGCGGGGCCTGTCACGAGATCTCGCACGCACTGGACCTGCTGTACCCGGAGTTGCGCGGCCTGCACGGCGAACAGGTGGGCGTCGGCGCGGTCTTCGCGTCGTTCCTGCGCGACGACCTGGCCATGGCCGAATCCCTGGCGGCCACCCTGCGCCGCCACGGGCTGCCCGTGGTGCCGGCCGAACTCGGCATCAGTACCGAGCAGTTCAGGGCGGCCGTCGAGTACGCACCGAGCACCCGGCCCGGTCGCTACACGATCCTCGAACACCTGGCGTTCCCCCCGGCCCGACTCACAGACTCGGTGGAGAAATATGTCCATACCTTCGGTGGCTGAGCTCCGGACGGTCGTCCATCCGGCCGGACTGCTCGACCGTCGCAGTGGGGAGCACTGGGCGGGCCGCCTGTACATGCGGCGTATATCCGTACGGATCACCCGCGTTCTGGTGGGCACCCGCATCAGCCCCAACCAGCTCACCTACCTGATGATCCTCGCCGGGATCGCGGCCGGTGCGGCACTCATGCTGCCCGGTCTCGCCGGACCGCTCGTGGCGGCCGTCCTCGTGCAGGTGTACCTCCTGCTGGACTGCGTCGACGGCGAGGTGGCCCGCTGGCGGCGGCAGACCTCGGTGACGGGCGTCTACCTCGACCGGGTGGGGCACTACCTCAGCGAGGCGGCGCTGCTGACCGGGGCCGGCCTGCACGCCGCGGGCATCCTGGACGGCGGACGCCTGGACGGCTGGGCGTACCTCGGCGTCGTCGCGGCGCTGGGCGCGATCCTCATCAAGTCCGAGACCGACCTGGTGGACGGCGCCCGGGCCCGCTCGGGCCTGCCGATCGTCAACGACGGCGCCGCGGTGCCGCGTTCGTCGGGCGCGGCGTCGCTGCGCAAGGTCGCCGCGTCGCTGAACTTCCACCGCCTGATCGGCGCGGTCGAGGCGTCGTTGTTCCTGCTGGCCGCGGGCGTCGCCGACGCGGTACGCGGCGAAGGCCTGGCGTTCAGCCGTGCGGCGGTGGCGGTCCTGGCGGCGATCGCGCTGCTGCAGACCGTGCTCCACCTGGTGAGCGTCCTTCTGTCGAGTCGACTGCGATGAGCATGATCCCCCGGCCTGTACCCCCGCCTCGGACGACCACCGAGGGCCCCGCTCCCGCGGACATCCGCGTCGGCGCAGTCGTGCTGACCTTGGGCGACCGCCCGACGGAGCTGACCGCGCTGCTCGACTCGGTCGCGAACCAGTACGGCCCGCCGATCGAGGTCGTGCTCGTGGTGAACGGCGGCAAGACCCCCGCCGACCTGCCGGATTTCGTCCGGGTCATCGAACTGGACAGCAACGTCGGCATCCCCGCCGGCCGCAACGTCGGCGCGGAGGCGCTGGACTGCGACGTCGTGATGTTCCTGGACGACGACGGGCTGATCCGCGACCCGGGCATCGCCAACCGCCTGCGCTCGGCCTTCGCGCACAACCCCGACCTCGGGATCGTGACGTTCCGGATCGTCGACCCGGTGACCAAGACCACCCAGCGGCGGCATGTGCCGCGGCTGGGCAGCGGCGCGCCGCTGCGGTCCGGCGCCGTCACCACGTTCCTGGGCGGCGCGTGCGCGATACGCGCCGAGGTGCTGCGCGAGGTCGGCGGCCTGCCGGACGAGTTCTTCTACGCCCACGAGGAGACCGACCTCGCGTGGCGGGCGCTCGACGCCGGGTGGAGTGTGGACTACCGCGCGGACGTGGTGCTGGAGCACCCGGCCACCAGCCCGGCCCGGCACCCGCACTACCACCGGATGAACGCCCGCAACCGCGTGTGGCTCGCGCGCCGGAACCTGCCCTGGCCGATCGTCCCGGCGTACCTCGCCTCGTGGGTCGTGATCACCGCGGCGCGGCGTCCCGACCGCGAGGGCATCCAGGCGTGGACGCTCGGTTTCCGCGAAGGCTGGAACGAATCCTGCGGACCGCGGAACCCGATCTCCTGGCGCACCGTCTGGCATATGACAAGGCTCAGACGGCCCCCGCTGATCTGACGCCGTTCGTCCCATCCGTTATCTCCGGGTTCGTCCCGACATACCCCTGTTTTGTCCTGCCCCGCACTCCCGCACCCTTGTCAACCTCGACGGAAAGTCTCCCCGTGGTTCACAGCGCAACCGCCGGAACCGGCTCGCCCGCAGCCCCTCCGGCACCCCCCGGCACGAGCGAAACGCTCGCCGAGTACGCCGCCCGGCACCAGCTGAGCGTCAGCGGTGCCCGGCCCGGCCTCCGCACCTACCTGGGCCAGTTGTGGGGCCGCCGCCACTTCATCGTGGCGTTCGCCAACGCCAAGACCCGCGCCTCGTACAGCACCGCGCGGCTCGGCCAGGTGTGGCAGGTCCTCACCCCGCTGCTCAACGCCGCGATCTACTACCTGATCTTCGGCATGATGCTGAAGACCGACCGCGGCATCGACAACTACGTCGCGTTCCTGGTCACCGGCATCTTCGTGTTCAGCTTCACGCAGACCGCCGTCCTCGCGGGCGCGCGCTCGATCAGCAGCCAGCTCAACCTCATCCGGGCCCTGCACTTCCCGCGCGCGAGCCTGCCGATCTCGTTCACCATCGTGCAGTTGCAGCAGCTCATGATCTCCATGGTGGTGCTGTTCGCGATCGTGCTGGCGAAGGGCGAGCCGCTGACCCTGAAGTGGCTGCTGGTCGTCCCCGCCCTGCTCTGCCAGTTCGTCTTCAACGTGGGCCTGAGCATGATCGTCGCCCGGTTCGGCGCCACGGTCACCGACATCAACCAGCTGATCCCGTTCCTGATGCGGACGTGGCTGTACCTCTCCGGCGTGTTCTACAGCATCGCGACCTTCACCGAGGACGCCCCGGGCTGGGTGCGGCACGCCCTGGAGTCGAACCCCGCGGCGGTCTACATCGAACTGGTCCGCGACTCGCTGATCGAGAGCCATGTGACGATCCCCGCGCACACCTGGCTTCTCGGCGTGGGCTGGGCGCTCGCCGTCGGCATCGGCGGCTTCGTGTACTTCTGGCGCGCGGAAGAGAGGTACGGCCGTGGCTGACACGATCCCGGCGCAGGGCGCCACCGCACCGTCGTCCGGCGCGGCGGTCGCCGTACCCGACGCCACCCGGGTGCCGACCGTCGTCGTCGACGACGTCAAGCTCACGTACCGCGTGCACGGCGCGGGCGCGGGCAAGGGCAACGCCACCTCGGCGCTGTCGCGCATCCTCGCCCGCAAGGGCTCGGCGGGCGTCACCGAGGTGCACGCCGTCAAGGGCGTCAGCTTCGTCGCGTACAAGGGCGAGGCCATCGGGCTGATCGGCCGCAACGGGTCCGGCAAGAGCACCCTGCTGCGCTGCGTCGCGGGGCTGCTGCCGCCCACCGGCGGCAAGATCTACACGCACGGCCAGCCGTCGCTGCTCGGCGTCAACGCGGCGATGATGAGCGAGCTGTCCGGTGAGCGGAACATCATCCTCGGCTGCCTCGCGATGGGCATGACCCAGGCCGAGGCGCGCGCCAGCTACGAGTCGATCGCCGAGTTCTCCGGCCTGGAGAAGATGAGCAAGGGCATCCTGAACCGGCCCATGCGCACCTACTCGTCCGGCCAGGGGGCGCGCCTGCGGTTCGCCATCGCCGCGGCGCGCAGCCACGACGTGCTGATGATCGACGAGGCGCTGGCCACCGGCGACCGCGAGTTCCAGAAGCGCAGCGAGGCCCGGATCCGCGAGCTGCGCGAGGAGGCCGGCACGGTCTTCCTGGTGAGCCACAGCATGAAGTCGATCCGCGACACGTGCGAGCGGGTCATCTGGCTGCACGACGGGGTGATCCTCCAGGACGGCCCGACGGCCGAGGTCGTGGCGGCGTACGAGAAGGGCGCGTAGCCCTGACGCGGGTTCGCGCGTAGCGCGTGCACGAGTACAGCCGTGCACTCGTGCACCCGTTGTACCTGTGCGGAAGGGGCCGAGGGCGCACCGCCCTCGGCCCCTTCGGCGTGCCCGTCCGGGGTCGCGCGCCGGGTCCCGGCGTCGAACGGCGCTTCGACGGCTGCGACCACGAGGGTGAAAGTCCGCAACCATTCCGTCTCCCGACGTGTTGGACAGGCTGCCGCGGCGGCACGTACCCCTCCAGCCCCAACACCTAAGGAACTTCTGATGGCGAACACCCTCAAGCGCGTGTCGGCCTCCGCCGCGATCGCCACCTCGGTCTTCGGCCTCACGGCCGTCGCCGCCCCGCAGGCTGTCGCGGGCAACAACGACGACGGCAACGTCGCGCTCCAGGCCGGCAACGAGTCGAAGCAGTCCATCGCCAACTCGAGCAGCAGCGGCTACATGAGCCCGAACATGGCGATCATCCAGGGCGGCGTCATCAACTGCCTCGGCGTGAACAAGATCCCGCTGCAGGGTGCGATCGGCGGCGGCATCGGTGCCGGCATCGGCATCCAGGACGTCCTGACCGACCAGGTCAACCAGGTCTGCAGCCCCAACGCGATGCAGCAGACCGGCGACGACCCGCTGGCGCACCTCCTGTCCAGCGTCCTGTCCGAGAACGGCTGACCCGACCCGCCGGGCCGGACGGCGCGGGGCCGCCTCCACCCCGCCTGACCGCCCCAGCGACCACCGACGCGGTGCCGGCCCTCCCGGCACCGCGTCGGGCCCGCCCGGCGGCGAACCGGCCGCGGCGACCCGTGGAGACACGCCCTAGGCCTACGAGGGCTCCTCGTCGGCGCGACGTGCCCGGGCGCGGCGACGAGCACTTCGGCGCTCGTCGGCGGCGATCGGTAACGTGACCGCGCATGACCACGGGACACGACTTCTTCTCGGACGCATTCGTACGGGCCGCAGGGCCACATGGAGCCTGGGTCGGCGAGCAGTTGGAGGCGTTCAACGCCTTCATGCCCATGGGCGAATGGAGCGTCAACCTCAACGACCGGGTGTACCGGCAGAGCGGCCGCGAGGTCGCCGTCTCGGTCCTCGGGAGTTTCTCCACCGGTGACAACTCGTGGCTGTGGGGCTGGGCGAACCCCTCCTGGGGCGACCCCGAGGTCACCTCGGCGGCACGGGCGCTGCGCGCGATCGGGGAACGCGACGACATCCCCGAGTTCACAACAGACCTCGTGAACCTGTCGGGCTTCGCCGACCCGCGCATGGCCGCGGAGACGATCGCGTTCGCCGCGATGGGCCTGCTCGGCTCCGTCGGCTACATCGGCGTCACCGCCAACGCGACCGGCCGCCTCTACATGGTCGTCGACGACAAGCAGGTGCCGCGGGCGCAGCCGGACGCGATCACCCTCCCCCGCATGCTGCTGACCGGCGCCGGGTTCCTCCCGGTGCCGCACGAGACCGTGGTATCCGGGTACTTCGCCCACCACGGCCTGGCCGGCCGACGGGTGGGCGACGGCATGCACGCGACGCTCGACAGCGGCGACACCGTCCAGGTGGAGTTCGACACCGCGGGCCGCATCGGGCAGGTGCGGATCTCGGCCGCGCCCCGCTCGGTGCCGTCCGGCGCCTGGTGGCACGTCGCGGGCGCCGGCGTCGCGCAGGCGCTGGAGCAGGACGGCGAGTTCACCGGGTTCATCGGGGAATTCCCGTACGAGGGCCACGACCTGACGCGGCGTGTGCTGACCTGCGGGCCGCACGAGGTACGGGTGCGCGTGCTGGGCACCGTCGATCCCGCGCGCACCCGCTGGACCTGGGACGCGGACACGCACGCGCGGCTCTCCGCGCTGCCGGGCCTGGCCCAGGCGCCCGAGGCGGACCGCGAGGTCGACGTCCGCGAGTGCGGCGACGCCGACGCCGCGTTCATGCTGCTCAGCCACGGGGCCGCGGGCCTGCTCGGCGGCGGCTGCGTGGTGGACTTCGCGGACCAGGACGGGCGCAACGCGTACGTGTGCGTCGACGACGCGGTCGTCCCGCGCGCGACGTCGCCGGACGCGGTCGCCCAGGCGGTGCGCGGCGCGGTCGACATGACGGCCCGTCTGGTGCCCGAGGGCCGCCGCGGCACGGTGGCCGCCGCGCTCGCCGAGAGCTACCTCGCGGCGCGCGGCGAGGTGAGCCGCGAGGACGCCCCGCAGGGCACGACCCTGCGTGCCCGGGTCGGCGGCGCGGCTCTGACTGTCCGCGTCGACCCGGGCGGCGGCACGGTCGTCGACGTGGTCCGGTGACCCGGTCGGCGGTACTCGTTCGCGGTTGTGACGGACCGCCAAGTCGGCTTTCAGGGTTGGTAGTTCAACACGTGCGATGTCGGTAGGCAATGGAACAATGGTTGTCATGAGCCCCTGTTGCCAAGGGAACAGGGCAAATCGGCGTAGCCAGAAGCGGAGTTCGATATGACCCTGACTCGGAATCCCGCTCCCGTCCGCATGACGACCGCCCGCCGCGCGCTGGTCCGTATCTCCACCGGTGCGGTCCGCACCCACGTCGGCGAGCGCGGCGGCGCCCCCGGCATCTCCGCCCGTACCCTGCACACCCTCGACACCCGCAACCTCGTCCGGTACGGCGACCCCGTCCCGGGCCTCGGCCGCCCGATCCGTCCCACCAGCGCGGGTGCGCGGGCGCTCGTCGCGCGCGGCCCCGCGGGCACCGGCGCCTGGCGCTGGCTGGTGGACCAGGACCGCGTGTGGGTCGCCGCCGACGGCAGCACCATCGCGATCGCCGAAATGCCGCCGGCGTACTGCGGCAACGCGGCCGCGTGGCTCCAGCGCCACGCTTCGCTGATCCGCCGGTACGCCGCCCCGCAGCGCCGCGTGGACGCGCTGACGTGGATCGACTCGACGCCGCTCATGCGCGCCCTGATGGAGTCCGCCGCCGACTAGCCCACCTGGCCACCTGGCCGCTCGGCTGATCAGCCGACAGGCCGCTCAGCCGACAGGCAACACGGCGCCCGGTTCCCGAAACGCGGTTGCGGGAACCGGGCGCCGTCTGTGGATCATGGGCACATGGCCCCACCTGCCGAGAGTCCTGCCCCGCAGCCCGCCGCGGTCCCGGCCGCGGTCCCCGCCGAGATCCGTGCCGAGATCCGTGCCGAGATCCCGGCCGTCGTCGCGGCGGTCGCCGCCGAGTCCGCCGCCACGGCCGTCGTGCCCGTGTGGCGCAACGACCTGGGCGGCCTGACCTTCCGTCTGGACGGCGGACACGACGGCGTCCGCTACGTGAAGTGGGTCGCCGCGGGCACCCCCGAGATCGACCTCCCCGGCGAGGCCGTGCGCCTTGCCTGGGCGCAGCGTTGGGCCGTCGTGCCGCCCGTCGTCGACCACGGCACCGACTCCGACGCGGCCTGGCTGGTGACCCGCGCGGTGGCCGGCGTCTCCGCCGTGGACCCCCGGTGGGCCGCGGACCCGGCGGTCGCCACGGCGGCGATCGGCCGCGGCCTGCGCCTGCTGCACGACGCGCTGCCGGTCGACGGCTGCCCCTTCGACTGGAGCGTGGAACGGCGCCTGGTGCGGGCCGACGAGCGCATCGCCGAGGGCGAGGGGCCAGAGGAACGGTTCCCCGAGCACCGGCACTTCGCGACCGCCGAGGCACGCGCACGGCTCGCCGACCCGCCGCCGGTGGACCGGCTCGTGGTGTGCCACGGCGACGCGTGCGTCCCCAACACCCTTGTGCACGACGACGGAACCTTCGCCGCGCACGTCGACCTCGGCTCGCTGGGCACGGCCGACCGGTGGGCGGACCTCGCGGTCGCCGCGTGGAGTCTCGCCGAGGACTACGGCCCGGTGTTCGAGGACGTGCTGTTCGACGCCTACGGCGTCGCGCCGGACGCCGAGCGCCTGGCGTACTACCGGCTGTTGTGGGACATGGCCTGATCGACTGGGCCGTCCGGGGTCGTGTCGGCCTCGTGGCCGGGCCACCACATGCGTCGGCCGACCAGCGCCGTCAGTCCCGGTGTGAGCAGCAGCGCCATGACGAACGCGGTCACCGCGATGCCGAAGGCCAGGGTGAAGCCCAACTGCACGAGGGTGACGTTGCCGCCGAGCAGCAGCGTCGCGAAGGTGCCGGTGAGGATCAGCCCGGCCGAGGCGATCGCCGGTCCGCTCGCGGCCACCGCGCCCGCGGTCGCCTCGCGCGGCCCCCGGCCCGCGCGGCTCTCCTCGCGCAGCCGCGACACCATGAGGATGTTGTAGTCGGTGCCCAGCGCGACCACGAACAGGTACATGACGATGGGCAGGACGAAGATCAGTCCGGGCTGGTCGGCGAACTGCCGGAACACGATGCTGCTCGCGCCGAGCGTCGCACCGAAGCCGAGCGCCACCGACAGCATGAGCAGCCACGGCGCGACGAGGCTGCGCAGCAGGAGTCCCAGGATCACCAGGATGCAGGCGGCCGCGACCGGGAAGACGACGGCGTAGTCGTGGTCGACGGCCGAACTGGTGTCCACGCTCACCGCGGTGGCCCCGCCGACCAGGGCCTCGGTGCCGGGTGGCGCGGCCTGCCGGGCGGCGGGGCGCAGTTCGTCGCGCAGTGCGTCCATCGCGGCGGCGGACGACGGCGTGTCGGCCTGCACGACGGTGAACTCGGCGGTACGGCCGTCCGTGCTCAGCCTGGGCTTCTCGACGCCGACGACCCCGGGGACGCGCAGCGCTTCGCCGTACGCGGCCAGTTGCGCCTGGTTCGGGACGGCGGCCCCGGTCGGCGCCGTCAGGTAGACCTCGGTCGGCGCGATGACGCCCGGCGGGAACCCCTTTTCGAGGTCGCGCATCGCGACCTGCGAGGGCGCGTCCGAGGGCGTCGCCATCCCGGCGAGGTCGAAGTCCGGTTTGTAGCTCAGGCAGCCGAGTGCGAGCAGCGCCATGAGCAGTGCCGACCCCGCTGCCCAGCGGGCCGGACGACGGGCGACGGCTTGCCCCAGACGGGTGAAGGCCCCGTCTTCCGCGGGCCGGTGCCGCCAGGAGCGCGACGGCCAGAAGACCTTGGGGCCGAGCAGCGACACGATCGCCGGGATCAGGGTGAGGCCGGCGAGGAGCATGACGAGGACCGCGAGGGCGAGTGCGGGTCCAAGCGAGCGCAGCAGGCCCAAGGACGAGAGCGTCAGGGCGGCGAAGGCCACGATGACGACTCCGGCCGCGGAGGCGATGGCCTCGCCCACCCGGGTGACGGCGTGGCGTACCGCGGTGTCCGAGTCGGCCCCGTCGCGCAGCGCCTCGCGGTAGCGGAACAACAGGAACAGCGTGTAGTCCGTGCCGACGCCGAACAGCACGACGGTGAGCAGTTCCGTGGTGATGGTGCCCGCGGTCAGGTCGAACGCCTCGTCGACCGACGCGATCAGGCCCCGTGCGACGGGGTAGACGCCGCTGATCACCACCACCGGGAGGAGCGCGGCGACCGGGCTGCGGAACACCAGGAGGAGCAGCGCGAGGATGATGGCGACGGTCGCGATGGCCACCGTACGTGCGGCGTCCTCGTCGGCCTTGTCCTCGTCGACGGAGGTCGCGGACGGGCCCGCGACGCCTGCGGTGAGCCCGGTGCCGCGGGTGGCGTCCTCCAGGGCGCTCCGGAGGCCCTTGATCGCGTCCTTGCTGCTCTCCGCACCCGGATTCCCGGCACTGGGGATGACAGCTTGGGCGACCTGCACCAGCCGGTCGGGCGCGGTCGGGCCCGGGGTGACCGAGGCGATCCCCGGGATGCGGGCGCTGGTCAGGTCGGCCGAGACGCGCTGCACGGTCGCGTGGTCGGCGGCCGTGAGCATCGCGTCGTCGGCACGCTGGAAGACCACGACGGCGCCGCCGTGGTGCCCGGGGAACGCGGAGTCCTGCAGACGCTGCGCCTTGACCGACTCGTACGAGCCGGGCAGGAAGTCGGCCTGGTTCGTGGTGGTCTTCAGCGTCGGGGCGAACACCACGACCAGAACGCCCGCGACCACCCAGAGGGCCACGACCCACCAGGCGCGCCGCACCACGAATCGGCCGATCGCCGCAAACATCGCCTGACCTCCGGTGGGGCGCTCCGGGCGGCCCCTGCCCCGGTGGACCGGGCCTTCCGCCAGGATCGGCCCGCGCGGCACTCCCCGCGACCGCACGCGACCAGACGGCGGATTGCGGGTCCCCCCGGTGATCGACATGCCACCGGCATGGCATCGGCATGTGCATCGGCTTCGTAACAGCGCCGCGTCCGGACTGTGCGACCAACTACCGTGCTCTGCGAGGCGTCCCGCGCGACACCTGCGTATTCACGAGCCGGACCAGGGGGGTACGGCCGGCAGGGACCGTGCGGCGCCGCACCACATCACACCGAAACTGGGGGGTTCACGGTGCGTTCCACCATGTCCCGGCGGGCGGCGAAGCATGCCGTCGTGCCCATGATGCTCGTCGCGCTCGCCGCTCTGACGGCCTGCCAGAAGGATGACTCCGACACGACGCTCGGCCAGGGGCCGGGCTTCTCGGCGGAGGCGAAGCCGTCGGACCAGTCGTCGGGCAAACCGTCGGACAAGTCCGCCGACAAGCCGTCCGACAAGTCCTCCGACGGCCCGGCCAAGGGCGGCACGCCCGGCGGGCTCGCGACCGCCGAAGAGCTGACCGCGGTCCTGCTTGACGACGGCGAGACAGGCGGCGACTACAAGATCGCACGGACCAACCGGCCGCTGGACGAGGACAACTCGATCGGCAAGGCCGACGACCCGCGGTGCCAGGTGCTCCTCGACCACCCGGTGGGCGACAAGCCCCCGGCGTTCGCCAGCCGCGAGTACACGCCGGATTCGACCGCGACCGGGCCGCTGCCCGACATCACCTTCGTCCTGATGAGCAAGCCGCACGCCGAACACCTGAAGTGGCTCGCGGACTTCCAGGAGTCCTACCAGAAGTGCGAGCACTTCGGCGCGGTCATCGAAGGGGACCCGTACGAGGTCGAGACCGGGATGGAGGACTACGAGATGTACGGCCTCGACAGCTTCGAATACCGCATGACCATCACGACGGACGCCGGCAACGTCGAGATCCTGTTCGTCTACATCATCGAGGGCGACACCATGGTCGCCGTGAACGTCGTCAACGCCGCCGGGGCGGGCGAGCCCGAGGCGCCGGGCGACCTCATCCAGGCCCAGATCGGCAATCTGCGGGAACTCCGCGCCTGAGCCGCGCCGTCCGGCGGCCGGCCCCGAGCCGTCGAGCTGTCGGGCCGTCGGGCTGCCCTGCAAGTCCCCCTTCTCCGGGGGGATTCGCGGGGCTCGCGGCCCGCGCGCGCAGGGTCCTACGGCTTCGACGCCGCGACCAGTTCCCTGGCCTCCTCCTCGGTCGCCACCGAAGGCGGCGAGCCCATCAGGGGTTTGCTCGCGGTCTCGTCCATCTTCCAGGCGGCCACGATGCCGACCGCGGCCGCGAGCATCATGTAGAACGCCGGCATGTAGTCGTTGCCGGTGCCGCTCACCAGCGCTTCGGCGACGAAGGGCGTCGTCCCGCCGAACGCCGACACCGAGATGTTGAACGACACGGACAGCGCGCCCGAGCGGACCTCGGTCGGGAACAGCGCGGGCAGCGCGGCCGACATGGTGGCGAGGAAGCAGAGCAGCACCAGGCCGAGGACCATCAGGCCCAGGAAGATCGTCAGCAGGCCGCCCGTCTGGATCAGTGCGAAGCAGGGCAGCGGCAGCACGATGAAGCCCGCGCATCCGCCGATGATGACCGGGCGCCGTCCGATGCGGTCGGTGAGCGCGCCGAGCGGGTGGATGAGGGCGAGCAGCACGACCATGACGACGACGATCTGCAGCAGGCCGTGCGTCTCGTCGTAGTCGAGGGTGTCCGAGAGGTACGTCGGCATGTAGGACAGCAGCATGTAGTCGTTGATGTTGTACGCCGCCACCAGCGCGATGCACAGGATCATCGGCGCACGCTGCTCCGTGAAGATGCGCCGGAACTCGTCGAACGAGCCCGCGTCCGGGTTCTTGTCCGGCGTGCCGTCCGATGCCCCGTCCGATCCGCTGTCCGCCTTCCGGCCGCTCTCCGCCTCCGCCTGCGCCTCCAGCACCTTGGTGAACGCCGGGGACTCCTCCAGCCGCAGCCGCAGGTACAGCCCGACGATGCCGATCGGCGCGGCGAGCAGGAACGGGATGCGCCAGCCCCAGCCCTCCATCTGGTTGTCGTCGAGCAGCGCGGTCAGCAGGGTGACCAGGCCCGCCGCGCTGATGTAGCCGATGAGCGTGCCGAATTCGAGGTAGCTGCCGTAGAAGCCGCGGCGCCGGTCGGGCGCGTACTCCGCGATGAACGTGCTCGCGCCACCGTACTCGCCGCCCGCCGAGAAGCCCTGGACCATCCGGAACAGCACCAGGAGGGTGGGCGCCAGGAAGCCGATCGTGGCATAGCTCGGGATGAGGCCGATGCACAGGGTGCCGCCGGCCATCATCAGCATGGTGGTCGCGAGCACCTTCTTGCGCCCGATGCGGTCGCCGAGCGGGCCGAAGAAGAAGCCGCCGAGCGGGCGTACGACGAACGCGGCGGCGAACGTCGCGAAGGACGACAGCACTTGCGCGGTGTCGTTGCCGGACGGGAAGAAGACATGGCCGATGGTGACGGCCATGTAGGCGTAGATGCCGAAGTCGTACCACTCCATCGCGTTGCCGAGCATGGTGGCCCGGACCGCGGTGTCCACGGTCTTCGTGTCGACGACGGTGATGTCCTCCTGGCGCAGCGCGTCGGTGCCCACCGTTCTCCTCACGTCTCCTCGTGTCCGTCGATGCCTTGTTTTCCTATCGGGCAAACAGGATGAATCTATACATTCCTGTCGAGGCATCCTTGCAATGACGCTGTGATTACGGTGTTATTCGTCTCCGGCGCGAGCCACGGCCCGGAAGGGGTACACATGGCGTGGGACTTCGAGACCGACCCGGAGTTCGAGGAACACCTGGTCTGGATGCGCAAGTTCGTCGACGACGAGCTGATTCCGCTGGAACCGGTGTTCGACGGACTCCCGGCCGACGAATGGCGTGTCGTCCGCGAGCACCTCCGCGACCGTGTCAAGGCGCGTGGCCTGTGGGGCGCGTTCCTGGACCCCCGCCTGGGCGGCGCGGGCTTCGGGCAGCTCAAGCTCGCCCTCATGTCGGAGATCATCGGGCGCTGCATGATGTCGATGACGGTGTTCGGCGTCCAGGCCCCCGACAGCGGCAACATGGAGCTGCTCGCGCACGGTGCGACGGACGCGCAGAAGGAGCGCTGGCTCTGGCCCAACCTGCGCGGCGAGATATCCAGCGCCTTCGCCCTCACCGAGCCGTTCCTGGCCGGCGCCGACCCCACCGTCATCGGCACCACCGCGGTGCGCGACGGCGAGGACTGGGTGCTCAACGGCCGCAAGTGGTTCATCACCAACGCGTCGGTGGCCGACATCGTCCTGGTGTTCGCCGAGACGACGCCGGAGGGGCGGCCGCACCGGCACGCGTCGGTCTTCGTGGTGCCGACCGGCACGCCGGGCATGGAGATCGTGCGCGACATCGGCACCATGGCGCATCCGGACGTCGCGTACGGCCGCCCGGGCAACCACGCGGAAATCGCCTTCCGCGACTGCCGGGTGCCCGGCGACCACCTGATCGGCGCGCCCGGCGACGGCTTCGTGCTGGCCCAACAGCGGCTCGGCGGCGGCCGGATCCACCACGCGATGCGGTGGCTCGGGCAGGCGCAGCGGGCGCTGGACATCATGTGCGAGCGTGCCGTCTCGCGTACCTCGCACGGCCAACTGCTCGGCCGCCACCAGATGGTCCAGGACTACATCGCGCTGTCCCACATGGAGGTCCAGGCGGCCCGGCTGCTCACGTTCCAGACCGCGTGGCGCATGGACCGGTACGGCCCGGGCCCGGTACGCGCCGAACTCGGCATGGTGAAGGCCCACGTGTCGAAGGTCGTGCTGGCCGTGCTCGACCGCACGATCCAGGTCTGCGGCGCGCTCGGCTACTCCTCGGACCTGCCCGTCGAGGCGTGGTACCGCTCGACGCGCTTCGGCCCCATCGGCGACGGCCCCGACGAGCTGCACAAGTCCGTCCTCGCCCGCACTCTGCTCGCCCGCCACACGCCGGTCGAGGGCTGGCCGTCCGAGCACATCCCGTCCCGCCGCCCGGCCGCCGAACGCAAGTGGGCCGAACTCCGGT
This sequence comes from Streptomycetaceae bacterium NBC_01309, assembly GCA_045039925.1. Classification (GTDB taxonomy): domain Bacteria; phylum Actinomycetota; class Actinomycetes; order Streptomycetales; family Streptomycetaceae; genus Yinghuangia. The sequence continues at coordinate 9,770,733 of CP108400.1, read as the reverse complement.
CGGCGGCAGGCATCGCGCATGACGCCACGGCATCCACGGAGGCATCCCATGAGTGAACGCACGGACCCGCGGCAATCCCCCGCAGGCGGCTCGCCCGCGGCCGGCCCCACTCCCCCGGTGCTGTCGCTGGCCGGACGCACGGCGCTGGTCACCGGCGGCGGCACGGGCATCGGCAAGGCGATCGCCGCCGCCCTCGCGGCGGCTGGTGCGCGCGTGACCATCTGCGGTCCCGACGTCGGCGTCCTGGAGGCGGCGAGCGCGGAACTGGCTGCGGCCAGGCTGCCCGGTGTACGGACGATCGACGCGGACGTCACCGACGAAGCGCGCGTCGCGGCCGCGGTGGAGGCGGCCTCGGACGACGGGCACCTCGACATCGCGGTGGCGAACGCCGGTACCGCGATGCCGGGTTCGCTGCTGCACCTGACCGCCGCGCACTGGATGGTGCCGCTGGGCGTGAACGTCCTCGGCACCGCGCACACCGTCAAGCACGCCGCCCGCCTGATGCGCGCCCGCGGCGGATCGATCGTCACGGTGTCGTCGATCTCCTCCGCGCGCCCCGCCGCGTTCATGAACGGCTATTCGGTCTCAAAGGCCGCGGTGGACGAACTCACCCGGGGAGCGGCGGCCGAGCTCGGGCGCTTCGGCATCCGCGTCAACGGCGTACGCCCGGGCTGGATGGCCACCGAGTCCGCGGCGATGGCCACCACGCCCGAGAACCTGGCCATCATGCGGGCGGGTACGCCGCTCGCCGCCGGCGCCGACAGCCCGCTCGGGGACCCGGCCGACGTCGGCCGGGCCGTGGTGTTCCTCGCGTCCGACCAGGCTTCGTGGATCACCGGCCAGATGCTCGGCGTGTGCGGCGGCTCGTCCCTCCCGCCGCCGTCCGGCGACTTCGCGGACGCCGCCCGGCTGCTGTTCGCCGACGAGATGGACCGGGACTTCGGTCCGGCGGACGGCGGCGGGGGCTCCTCCGGCGCCGGGGCCGGAGCCGGAGCCGGGGACGGGGCCGCGGCCGCAGCCGGGGCCGGAGCCGACACCGCGACGAGGGCGCTCTGATGCGCGCCTGGCAGGTCGTGCGCCAGGGCGAGCCGGTCGACGTCCTGCGCCTGGTGACCCTCGACGGGCCGCCGCAGCCGGGGCCCGGGCAGGTGCGGATCCGGGTCGCGGCGGCGGGCATCGGACTGCCGGACGTCCTGATGTGCCGGGGCACGTACCCGCTGACTCCCGACCTGCCGTTCACGCCGGGGCAGGAGGTCGCCGGGACGGTCACCGCGGTCGGCCCGGGGGTGGAAGTCCCGCTCGGCAGCCGGGTGATGGCGGTGACCGCGTTCACCGAGGGGCACGGGTCGTTCGCCGAGGAGTGCCTGGCCCTGGCCGGTTCGGTGCTCCCGGTGCCGGACGGGCTCGACGACGACGCCGCGGCCGGGTTCTGGATCCCGTACCTGACCGCCTGGGTCGGTCTCGTGGACCGGGGCCGCGTCGCGGCCGGGGAGTGGCTCGCGGTGCTGGGCGCCGCCGGCGGCAGCGGCATCGCGGCGGTACAGCTCGGCGCCGCCCTCGGCGCCCGGGTCCTCGCCGTGGTCGGGGACGACGCGCGGGCGGAGTACTGCCGGAGCCTCGGTGCCGAGGCGACGTTCGACCACCGCACCGGGCCGCTCGCCCCGGCACTGCGCGAACTCACCGGCGGGCACGGCGTCGACGCGGTCTACGACCCCGTCGGCGGTGCGCCGGCCGCCGACGCGGCGACCGCACTCGCCCGGGGCGGACGCCACCTCGCGGTCGGGTTCGCGAGCGGCACCTGGCCGCAGATCCCGGCCCACCAACTCGTCATCGCCAACACGTCGCTCGTGGGGGTGTTCGCCGGGGGCTACTCGCGCGCGGAACTGGAGTCCGTGCACGGCGAGTTGTCCGCGCTGGTCGGCGTCGGCAAGGTGCGCAGCGCGGTGACCGGCACCGTGCCCTTCGACGAACTCCCCGCCGGCCTCCAGCGGGTCGCGGATCGAGGCGTCGTCGGCAAACTCGTTCTCGGAGGCACCTGAGCCATGGCCAAACCGTCCGACCTCGACCTCGACGCGGACCGGATCGTCGCCGCGGCGATCGAGATCCTCGGCGAGCAGGGCCTCGACGCGGTCAGCATGCGGAGTGTCGCGACGCGCCTCGGGGTGTCGCCCGTGCCGCTCTACAGCCGGATCGGCAACAAGGAGGCGCTGGTCGAGGCGATCGCGGACCGACTGCTCGCCGACCTGGCGCCGGGGGCGGCGGCCGACGAGCCGTGGACCGCGTACGCCGGACGCTGGGCCGCCGAACTCCGGGGCCGGCTGCGGCAGGTGCGCGACTTGCGCCTGTTCGTGGCACCGCGGCGGCAGGCGTACGTCGAGGCCTCCCGGCCGCTGGTCGAGGCGATGCGCCGCGACGGCCTGCCCGCCGACACCGCGGTACGTGCCTGCCGCCTGATCATGTGGGCGACGGTCGGCTTCGTGGCCCTGGAATCGGGCGCGTCGCCGCCGCCGGAGGACCGGCCCCGCCGCGCCGCGCGGGCGGGCGGCGATCCCGGCGGCGTGTCCGCGGAGGACGCCGACACGCTCTTCACCCTGCACGTCCGGTACCTCGTCGAAGGCATCGACCGCGACGCCGCGGCGGACCCGACGGCGGACTCGACCACGCCCACGACCTCGACCACCCCGACCACCCCGACCACCCCGACCACGACGAACCGGACAACAGGAGCGCATTGATGGACATCCCCACCCTCCGCGCGGACGACAAGATCGTCGTGGTCACCGGCGGCAGCAAGGGCCTCGGGCGTGCGATGGCGCTCGGCTTCGCGGCGGCCGGCGCGCACGTCGTGGTCGCCAGCCGCAAGCAGGAGGCGTGCGAGGAGGTCGCCGACGAAGTGCGGGCCCTGGGCCGCAAGGCGCTCGCCGTCGCCTGCCACGTCGGCGACTGGGCGCAGTGCGAGGCGCTGGTGGCGGCGGCAGTCGCGGAATTCGGGCGCATCGACGTCCTGGTCAACAACGCCGGCATCGCGCCCGTCCCGCCGTCGCTGGACGCGGTCACCGAGGACCTGTTCGACAAGACCCTGGCCGTCAACCTGAAGGGGCCGCTGCGGCTCACGGCACTCGCCGCCGCGCACATGCCGCGCGGCGGGTCGGTCGTCAACATCAGCTCCAAGGCCTCGCTGCACCCGTCGCCGTTCACCGTCGTGTACGCGGCCGCGAAGGCCGGGCAGAACGCGCTCACCAAGGCCGCCGCACAGGAGTTCGGCCCGCGCGGCATCCGCGTGAACAGCATCGTGTGCGGCATGTTCCACACCGACAGCCTGCACAAGTCGCTGCCGACCGAGTCCATGCAGGCGGACATGGCGGCACGGATCAGCCTGGGGCGGATCGCATCGCCGGAGGAGATCGTGGGCACCGCGCTCTACCTGGCGAGCGACGCGTCGTCGTACCTGAACGGGGAGCTGATCACCCTGGACGGCGGCTGAGCCGGTACGGCTCCGCCGCGTCACTGCACACCCGCCGCCCTGGCCCCCTCACGCGTTGGCTGCTAGTGCTGTGACCCGACAAGACCGTCAATGAAAGAGGACGTCCCGTGCCGGAGGCAAACGTGTCGGTGCCCCACCCGTTCCCGGTCCGCCGCGTGGTCACCGGCCACCGCGACGGCCTGCCGGTCGTCACCTCCGACGGCACCCCGCCCGTCACCGTCGCGTCCCCGACGGGCCACGGCCTGTCCGAACTGCTGTGGCTGGCGGGCCCGCCGGGCACGGCGGACGACGGCGGGGAGCCCGACGCCGCGCTGCGCGGATCGTTCCCCGCGGACGGCGCGGTCGCGTGCCGCGTGATCCGCTTCCCGGCGGCCGCGCCGGGGACCCCGGTCGACGCGACGTGGCTGCGCGTCCCCGGCGACGATCCCGATCAGCCGGGCATGCACCGCACCGAGACGCTCGACCTCATGGTGGTCCTCGACGGACGCATCGTGCTCGGCCTCGACGACGGCGAGCACGCGCTCGGCCCCGGCGACGCGGTCGTCCAACGCGGCACCCGGCACCGCTGGCGGGTGGTCGGCGACGACCCGTGCACCTTCCTGTCCGTACTGCTGTCGCCGGCCCCCAAGTCCGCAACTCCCGACGACCCGAACCCCGAACCCCCGGCGACCGCACCCGACGCGGCAACCGAAGCCCACGACAACGCACCCCGGCTCCTCGTCACCGGCACCACCGCAGACGGACGCTCGTTCGCCGCAGTCTCCGGCCCCGCCGCGCCCGCCTTCCCACCCGGCGCCGTCGCGTTGTACGACCTGTGGCAGACCGGCGGCCCACTCGCGCACCCCGGCCAGGGCCTCACCGGAGTGCCCAAAGACGTGCCGTGGTCCCTGGAACCCCTGGGCGGCGGCGCGGCCTTCCGGCGCGTGGACCTCACGGCGGGCCACGACCCGGGCGAGGCCGGCTGGCACACGTCCGACACGATCGACATCGGCGTGGTGGTGTCCGGCTCCCTCGAACTGGCCCTGGGAGCCGAGGAATCGGACGCGACAACCGCCGTAGTGCTGTCCACCGGCGACACAGTGGTCCAACGCCGCACCCGCCACCGCTGGCGCCCCGTCGGCACCGAACCCGCCGTCCTCGTCTCGGTAATGCTCGCCATCACGGGCGACCGACCGTAGGCGGAGTCCGTCACCGATCAAGGCTCCGGCACAGAGACAGGCCCGAATCCCCAGGAGGATTCGGGCCTGTGTTCTGCGTCACACACAACTGCTGCGCCAACAACAGTCGGAGTCGCCGGCCGCCCAGGTTCAGAGGAGACCTCGCTTCGTGAAGCAGGGTTGTGCCAACCGTCCGCGATTACAACTGGTCGGACGATCTCGGACACCCACGGACGCAGCCGGACCTTCGCGGACGCCGCTCCGGAGACACCGCTGCTCACGGTCGGTTTGGCCGAAGTCCTCCAGGACGTCCCCTTCGCGGCCTCCTCGGCCTTTCGCCGCCGCTGCCCTGCCGATCTTCGCCAAGGCCCATGTTCGGACACCGCAACCACGTTCACTCGAAAGAGTGAACGCCCATCGGGTGCATCGAACTGGCGCTCTGTCCCAAGGTGTCCGAGTCGCTTGTGATCAAGGGATGACGCTGTGCAGGGTTCATCCTCAACACGTTCCCCAAGTGCCGGGAGCGCCAACTCCCTCACAAGTCCCATGCCCAGGTTCAGAGTTCATAGGAGCAACTCAGTTGTCCGAATTTGTCGTGCCCGCGGGCCGGGAAGGCTGTCCCAAGCCCCCGTCCTGCCCGTGGTCCGGAGGGTGCGTGGTTGCACGCCCTCCGGCGCCCAGCCTTGGCCTCCGGAGGGTGGTCACCGCCGCGGTGCTGTACGTCCTCGGGTTCGGTGCGGTCATCGCGCTCTACCTGCTCGGGTACGAACTCGAGGCCACCGTCGTCCTGGTGGCGCTCGTCTTCGAGGTTGCCCATGTGGTCGCCACGCCGCAGTGCCCCGCTCACCGGAGGGTGCGGTGAACGGGCAATACACCCCGGAGGGAATCTTCGCGCGTGCTCTGGCGCGGAAGGTCCGTGACTCCGAAACGCCGGTGGACGTCCTGGCCAGGTCCGCGGGGATCGCGCCGAACGACTTCCACCACTTCCTCAACGGCCGCCGGCTGCCGACGCTCCAGCAACTCAACATGATCAACGAGGCATGCGGGCGTCGCGGCCGGGGCCTTCCGCCTCAGCAGTACGCGCTGGCCGAACTCTGGAAGGCCGCATACGCGGAGCAGAGCACGATGGGCACCGGCTTCGAGGCGCGTACCGGCCTTGAGCCGCCCGCCGAGCATCCGCCTCGCGAGTTTCCCGCGATGCCTCATGAGGACTCCACCGCCCGGACCACCGCAGGCTCCGGGCGCGTACCGTCGGCGCGCACCTGGTCGACAATCCCGCCGCCCGGTCCGGCACGGGTGACCACTGTCCCGGAGTTCATCAAAGCGCTGCGCGACGTCTACATCTGGGCGGGCGCCCCGTCGTACCGCAGGGTCGCCGCGACGAGCGGCAACCTGGTCGCGCGCAGCACGATCTCCGACCTCTTCCACGAGAAGAACAGCAACAAGCTGCCCCGGTTCGACCTGGTCATGGACATCCTCACCACCTTCGGCGTCGCCGACGTCGAGACGTGGCACATGGTCTGGAGCCAGCTCAAGGGCGGCCGACCGTACGGACGCGACCTCGCCCGGAGGTGACTGCTCCCGCCGATCGCGTCGGCGGGGCGCCGCGGGCAGGCCGCGTGGTCCGGTGTGGCGGGGGCGCTTCGGAACGATGCGGCTGTCTATCGCGATCGGCGTGCGGCACCGGGCGCGGGTGACCGGGCGGCTCTGGAAGGGGGGTTCCTGGCGGACCGGATCACCCTTGGCGTCAATGCGGAGTTGACCACGCTGTGCCTCATCGACCGGGACTGCCGCCTGCTGCGCCGACGACCGCGCGGTACGCCGCCTCGACCTCGCGGGTGACCTCGTCGGCCGAGCCCAGTTCGCGCAGGCGCCGGTGCCCCGAGCGGCCGAGCCGGGCCCGCTCGCAGCCGTCGGCGAGCAGCCCGTCCAAGGCCTCGGCGAGGGCGCAGACATCGCCCGGAGGCACCAGGATCCCGGCCCGCCCGCCGTCGAGTTGCTCGGGCACGGCACCCACCGCGCTGGCGATCACCGGCACGCCGGCGGCCATCGCCTCCAGCACCACGAGCGGCGCGCCCTCGGTGAGCGAGGGGACGCACAGGACGTCGGCGGCGGCCACGGCCCTGGCCCCGTCGGCGTGTTCCCCGTGGAAGCGCATCCGGCCGCCGAGACCGAGACCGGCGGCAAGGCCCTCGAGGCGGCGGCGCTGGTCGCCGTCCCCGACGACGCTGAAGGTCACGTCGGGGTGGGCCGCGGCGACGAGCGAGGCGGCCCGCACGAAGAACTCCACGCCCTTCTCCCGCCGCAGGCGCGCCACCACGCCCACGACCGGACCGCCCGGTGCGCCGCGCGTACGGTCCGGGCCCGGGTCTGCGGCTCGCGCCGAACCGAACAGGGCCGTGCCCACCACGCGTACGCGGCCGCGGGACACCCGGTCGCGCGTGCACAAGCGGTTCCGGATCTGCGGCGACACCGCCAGCACCAGTGCGCATCTGCGGTACAGCAGGCGGCTGTACGCACACGCGACCCGGCCGCGCCACGACGCCATGCTGTGCTCGGTCACCACGACCGGCACCCCGACCAGCGGTCCGCCGAGCGCCGCCGCCATCGACGCGGCGTGCACATGGGCGTGCACCACGTCGAAGCCGCCCGCCCTCGCCATGCGGGCGATGCGCACCGCGAAGGACACGCTCAGCCGCTTGGCGACATGCCGCCGCCCCAGCACCACCACGGGCACGCCGGCCCGGGCGAGCCTGGCCGCGGACCTGCCACCCCCCTCCGTGCAGGCGAGCACCACGCGGTGGCCCCGCTCCGCCAACGCCACCGCCAACCCCACCACTTGGTCCTGCGCGCCGCCGATCCGGAGATCGTCGACGGCGAGCAGCACGCGCATCCGCGCTCGGTCGTGCACCCCACCCACCCCACCAACCTGTCAGACGCCCTCATGCTGCACGAGTCCCGGCGGGGGGACGTTGCCCGGCAGCGGACGCGCCCTCGATCGGATGGCCGCACTCCACCCGCGCGTGTGGTCCCGCGCCGCGGTGGTGCCCTCCCCCATCGGGCGGCGTACGGCTCAAGGCTCGATGAGCCCGACACGGATTGCGTAGCGGGTCAGTTCGAGCCGGTCCTTGAGGCCGAGCTTCTGCAACATGTTGGAGCGGTGCCGCTCGACGGTCTTGATGCTGATGACCAGGAGTGCGGCGATCTCCTTGGAGGTGTGGCCCTCGGCGACGAGCTTGAGCACCTCCTCCTCGCGGTCGGTGATCGCGCGCTCGGGCAGCGCACCGCCGTCCTCGACCCGGTCGAGGTAGTGCCGGACCAGGGTGTTGAGCGCGCCCGGGTAGACGAACGGCTCGTCGCGCACGGCGGCCCGGCAGGCCTCCACGAGGTCGCGGTCCGCGACCGACTTGAGCACGTACCCGCTGGCACCCACCTTGAGTGCCTCGAAGAAGTACTGCTCGTTGTCGTACATGGTCAGGAACAGCACGCGCGGCGCGGGTCGCAGGCGCGCCAGCTCGCGGGCCGCCTGGAGCCCGGTCATGCGGGGCATGGCGATGTCGAGGACCGCCAGGTCGACGCCGCCGTTCCGGACCGCCGCGACGGCCTCGGCGCCGTCCGCGGCCTCCGCGACCACCGTGAGGTCGGGTTCGTTGTCGAGGATGAGGCGCACGCCACGGCGTACCAGCGCGTGGTCGTCGGCGAGGAGGATGCGGGTCGGCCGGCCCGTCATGCCCCACCTCCGGCGGCGGTACGCGCCGACGCGGCCGGTACGCCCGCGCCGCCCGGCTCCCCGTCCGGGGCCGGCACCGACAGGCGCAGGACCGTCCCGCCCGACGGCGGCGTGTCGACCGCAAGGCGGGCGCCGACGAGCAGGGCCCGCTCGCGCATGCCCCGCAGTCCCGCGCCTTCGTCCGCGCCGCCCAGTCCCCGCCCGTTGTCGCGGAGGACCAGCTCCACGCCGCCGGAGGCGGTACGCGCCAACGCGAGCACCGCCTCGTCCGCCTCGGAGTGCCGTGCCACGTTGGTCAGTCCTTCCTGTGCGACGCGGTACAGCACGAGTTCGGCGTCCTCGCCCAGCGGGGGCATGTCGGCGCCGATCTCGTGCCTGGTGACGAGACCCTTCGTGGTGAAGTCGGCGGTCAGCGCCCGCAGCGCGCTGGGCAGCCCCAGCTCCTCCAGTACGCCGGGGCGCAGGCGCCGGGCGATCCGGCGGACCTCGTCGAGGCCGTCCCGGCAGGTCTCCTGGGCCAGGAGCAGGTCGCCGCGCGTCCGCTCGGGAGCGTGGTCGGCGGCGTGCTTGAGCTGGAGCAGCACGGCGGTGAGCGTCTGCCCGACCTCGTCGTGCAGTTCGCGCGCGATCCTGCGGCGCTCGTCCTCCAGCGCGGACAGCACGCGCGCGCTGCTGCCCGCCCGCTCCGCCTCCAGGCGGTCGAGCATGCTGTTGAAGGTGCTCGTGAGGTCGACCATCTCGGCCGGGCCGGACGCGGTGGGCCGGGCGCCCGGGCGCAGCAGGTCGGCGGCCGTCATGGCGCGCGTCAGCCGGCGCAGCGGGGAGAGCCCGAAGCGCAGGATGAGGGCGTTGGCCACCAGCATCGCGACCAGTCCGGTGACGACGACCAGGGCTTCGACGAGGTGGACCGGCGTCGAGACGGTCACCGGTCCGAGCAGCAGCAGGGCCGCGGTGACCAGGACCACGGCGTTGAGCAGGAAGATCCGCCAGAACAGCGACACGGTCTCGCCTTTCCCGGTGGTTCTCGGAGGGCCGCGGCCGGCCTTCCAGAGGGCCGTCGGAGCCCGGTGTGCGGGAGGCGCGGCCCGATGCGGTCGGGTCGGGGCAAAATCCGCGACGCGGCCATACCTCCCGGGGCAGTTTTCCGGATCTTCGGAGCATGTGTCCATCCGTGACGGCACCCATGTCCCCCGCCCCTCGGCAAATGGCAGCATGACGCGTCGTCCACCCGGACGGCCACCCGGACAGTAAGGAGACCATCCGTGCCTGCCCCGCGGATGAGCACGACGCCGTTGCCCGGCATCGGCGTGCAGTACGACCTCACCACGCGCGAACACCGGCACCTCTCGGTGGTGGCCCATCGGGACGGCGCTCGCACCGTGAGCGTGTACCGCGCGGACGACCCGGACGCCTGCGCGCAGTCGCTGCGCCTGACCGCCGCCGAGGCCGCGTCGCTGATCGACGCGCTGATGCCGGCCCACCACAGCCCGAACATGCTGCACACCACCGACCTCGGGCTGGTGGCCGAGCGGATCGAACTGTCGGCGCACAGCCACTGGAACGGCCGGACGCTCGGGGACACGTGCATGCGCACCGAGACGGGCGCGTCGATAGTAGCGGTGCTGCGGCGCTCGGGAGCGGTGCCGTCCCCCACCCCGGACTTCCGGCTGGCCGGGGGCGACACGCTGATCGTGATCGGCACCCGCGAGGGCGTGGACACGGCCGCCTCGATCCTCGGACGGGAGTGACCCGGTGCATTCCGCGGTCTTCCTGATCGAGTTCGGAGCCATCATCCTCGCGCTCGGCCTGCTGGGCCGGGTCGCGGGCCGCCTCAAGTTCTCCCCCATCCCGCTGTACCTGCTCGCCGGACTCGCGTTCGGCGAGGGCGGCCTGCTCCCGCTGGGCGCCAGCGAGGAGTTCGTCGCCATCGGCGCCGAGATCGGCGTCATCCTGCTGCTGCTCATGCTCGGTCTGGAGTACACCGCCAGCGACCTGGTGTCGAACCTCCGCACGCAGTACCCGGCCGGACTCGTGGACTTCGGCCTCAACGCGGTGCCGGGCGCGCTCGCCGCGCTCCTCATGGGCTGGGGCCCGGTCGCGGCCGTCGTACTCGCCGGCGTCACGTGGATCTCGTCGTCCGGCGTCATCGCCAAGGTGCTCGGCGACCTCGGCTGGGTCGGCAACCGGGAGACGCCGGTCATCCTGAGCATCCTGGTCCTGGAGGACCTGGCGATGGCGGTGTACCTGCCGATAGTCACCGCGCTGGTCGCGGGGGTCGGCATCGCGCAGGGCAGCCTGACCCTGGCGATCGCCCTCGGGGCGGCGGCACTCGTGCTCTTCGTGGCCGTCCGGTACGGGCGGCTCATCTCCCGCTTCGTCTCCAGCGACGACCCCGAGAAGCTGCTCCTGGTGGTCCTGGGTCTGACGCTCCTGGTGGCGGGCCTCGCGCAGCAGCTCCAGGTGTCGGCCGCGGTGGGGGCGTTCCTCGTCGGCATCGCCCTGTCGGGCGAGGTGGCCGAGGGTGCGCACACGCTGCTGAGCCCGCTGCGGGACCTGTTCGCCGCGGTGTTCTTCGTCTTCTTCGGCCTGCACACCGATCCGGCGAGCATTCCGCCGGTGCTGCTGCCCGCTCTCGCGCTGGCCGTGGTCACCGCGGGAACCAAGGTCGCGACCGGCTACTGGGCCGCGAAACGGGCCGGCGTCGGAATCAAGGGACGCTGGCGCGCGGGCGGAACGCTCGTGGCGCGCGGCGAGTTCTCCATCGTGATCGCCGGTCTCGCGGTCACCGCCGGCATCGAGCCGAAGCTCGGCCCGCTGGCCACCGCGTACGTGCTGATCCTGGTGGTCATCGGCCCCCTGACGGCCCGCTACAGCGAGGTCGTCGGCACCAGGTACGCGGCCCGCATTGCAGAGAATCGTTCCGTCGTCGCGCCCCGCAAGGCCCCCGACGACATCGCGCCCACCCCGGTCCCGACCGCTCCGGCCCCCACGTCCCCGGACCTCGCCGCTCCGGAGCTCGGCACCCCGGACCAGGACAACGACGCCGCCAAGGAGTGACCCCCCGCGGCCGACCCGGCGGCCGCCCGCCAACACCCCCGCCGTCGGCCCCCCGGACGGCGGGGGCCACGCGTCGGCAGTCGTGTCAGCAGTGGGAGGGGTACGCCGCCGCCTCCGCCGCCGCGCACTCCGCGTCCCCGGCGCGGATCGCCTCGACCAGGCGCGTGTGGTCCATCGGTTCCTCGGGCGTCAGGTCCGTGCCCACGTCGTCGCGCAGCCAGTCCCGGAGGAGGGCGCCGAGGTCGGCGTACAGCTCGGTGAGGACGTCGTTGTGGGCCGCGGCGACGACGGCCATGTGCAGGCTCGCGTCGGCGGTGACGAAGGCCTCGGCGTCGCCCGACGACCACGCGGCGGCCCGGCGGGCCAGCCAGGTGTCCAACTGCCTCAGGTCCTTGGCGGTACGCCGGGTCGCGGCCAGCCGGGCCGCCGTCGACTCCAGCGTGGAGCGCACCTCGGCGACGTGGCGCGGCTCGGCGTCCGCGAACCGCCGGTGCATGACGCCGGACAGCTCGCTGGTGGCGAGCACGTAGGTGCCCGACCCCTGGCGGATGTCCAGGAGCCCCGTGTGCGCGAGGGCCCGGACCGCCTCGCGGACCGTGTTGCGCGCGACGCCGAGCTGCTCGACGAGCTCCGGCTCGGTCGGGATGCGCGAACCGACGGGCCACTCGCCCGACGTGATCTGTGCTCGCAGCTGCGCCGCCACCTGGTCGGAGAGGGCCGCGCGTCGCGGCGAGGTCAGGGGCATGCCACTCCTTCGGTGCGGCACCGGAGCAAGCCGGGGCCAACTGGACAGCCAATCATCCCATGATTCTATGATGGGAGTCATGTCCCACCACGAGAGCCCGTCGCCGCGCCGCGCCCAGGAGCCGGACGCACGGGCGCTGGACCGGCCCGACCGGCCCGACCGGCCCGAGAGCACACGCACCGGCCACGCTCCGGCAGACCCCCAGGACACCGACCGCGGACCCTCAGCCGTCGCCGCCGCCCTCCCGCACCAGGGCGGCGCACGGGCCGCGCAACCGCCCGGGGCCTCCCGCGCGCCGGAGGCCCCGCCGCTCCCCGGCTGGTTCGCCCCGGTCCTCGTCGTCGGCATCGTGCTCGCGGCCCTGAACCTGCGGCCCGCGATCACCAGCCTGGGCGCGCTCCTCGAGGAGACCCGCGACGGGCTGGGCATGAGCGGGACGGTCGCGGGCGTGCTGACCTCGGTGCCGCCGCTGTGCTTCGCGGTATTCGGCATCACCGCGCCGCGCCTCGCCCGCCGTTTCGGCCCCGCCGCGGTGGTCTGCGCGGGCATGGTCGCCGTCACCGCCGGAATGGTGATCCGCCCGTTCGCGGGCGGCACTTTCGCCTTCCTCGCCGCGAGCGCCCTGTCGCTCGCGGGCATCGCGCTCACCAACGTCCTGCTTCCGGTGATCGTCAAGCGCTGGTTCCCGGACCGCGTCGGCAGCATGACGGGCCTGTACTCGATGGCCCTGGCCATCGGCACCTCGGTGGCCGCCGCCGCGACGGTGCCCATGACCGATGTGCTGGGCGGCAGTTGGCGCGCGGGCCTGGGCGTCTGGGCGGTGCTCGCCGCCGTCGCGGTGGTGCCGTGGGTGCCCGTGGTGCGCGCGTCCCGGCGCGACCGCCGCGAATCCGCCGCGCCTGCCGCGGCACCCTCCGAGGCGGCACCCGCCGAGCGGGCTCCCGGTGTCGTACGCAGCCGCACCGCGTGGGCCCTCGCCTGCTACTTCGGCTTCCAGGCCACCGCCGCGTACATCACGATGGGCTGGATGCCGCAGATCTTCCGGGACGCCGGAGTCTCGGCCGGCCAGGCCGGCGTGCTGCTCGCGGTCACGATGGTCATGGGCGTACCGCTCGCGTTCGTCATCCCGCGCCTGGCAAGCCGCCTGCCCCACCAGGGAGTTCTGGTGGCGGCCCTGGGGGCGTTCGGGCTCGCGGGGTACGCAGGGCTCTACTTCGCACCCGCGGGCGGCGCCTGGGTCTGGGCGGTCCTGCTCGGCATATCCAACTGCGCGTTCCCGCTGGCGATCACGATGATCGGCCTCCGGGCGCGCTCGGCGGCCGGCATGGTCGGGCTGTCGGCGTTCGCGCAGAGCGTCGGCTACCTCATCTCGATCCCCGGCCCACTGCTGGTCGGCGTGCTCTACCAGCACACCGATTCGTGGGACCTCCCGATCGCCCTCATGGCGGCCCTGATGGTCCCCCAGATGCTCTTCGGCATTCGCGCGGGCCGCAATCGCCAGATCGAGGACGAGCTCCGCCCGGTCACGACCGCGTGAGGGCGGCCGAGGCTTTCCGGACCACCGCCTTCCGGACCACCGCCTTCCGGACCACCGCCTTCCGGACGACCGCCTACAGCAGGACGCCGGTCGGCCGGGGCAGTCCCGCCGCCTCGCAACTCTCATAGTAGGCGCGCAGGTTCGCGGCGGCGTCGGAGACCGCGACGACGTTGCCGTCTGCGTCCAGGTATTCGGTGATGCCGTGCACGATCGTCAGCGTCTCGGTGACCTCGGCGTTGTCGGCCGGCACGAAGAGCGTGTGCGTCGAGCCCGGCGGCTCGTACAGGTAGGAGCCCGCGCGGTTCACGAAGCCGTGCTCGCGGTAGCCCCACGCCCCGGACAGCGTGAACATGTGCACGGCGCCGATGTGGCGGTGGGTGCCCACCTCCAGGCCGGCGGGCAGGCGCCCGGCCATGACGTACGTGCCCTCCGCCAGGTCCGCACGCAGCAGCCGCATCATGGTCCCCGGGTATGCGAGGTTCTCGACCCACGGGACGTCTTCCACGCCCACATGCACAGCTTCGGGTATCACCGGAACGCCCCTCGTCTCTCCACGCCGCCCCCGCGCCCGACTCTAGGACCGCCGCGCACGCGCCGGTTCAACGGGTGCGGTCCTGCGCGCCGGGCGGCCCCTGCGGCAGGTGCGGGGCCAGGTGGTGCCCGGCCGCGTCGGAGAGGATGCCCGGCCAACGCCTGCGCGCCCCCTGTCTCGTGATGCGGCACGCATTGCCCAACTGCGGGTACCCCGCACCCGCGTCGGCGGCCAATGCGGCGGCGGCCTGCATGTGCTCCTCGACGGCGCGCTGAATGTGCATCAGGACGCGGAGTTCGGCGAGGGCGTCACGCCGGACCGCCTCGTCGCGCGGGGCGTCCGGATCCCGGGGATCCCGGAACGCGGACCGGGTCAGGCGGTGCGCCAGGTCGGCAACGGCCGCATGCGCCACCGCGGCGATCTCGTCCTCCGAGAGGACGGACATGAAGGGTGTGCCGGGCATAGCGAACACCATAGATCGGCCGGGTCGCGACAACAACGACACGAGACTGCACGAGACGGCAAGGCGGCCCCGTGTCACCGTCCTCGCAACGCGGTGCGCGGACGTGCGGTGACGGGACGAATCACCTTCAACCTCGCAGGTATTCGTCCAGTTTCCGCAATGCGGCGTATGGGACTTGCGATGCTCCTGTGACACGGAATAATCCGGTGCGCTGAGCGGATGGCCGTTTCCGGCCACGTTGCCACCCCCCGGACCCGCACCGGTGCGGCGTTCGCTCATCCCCCAGCGCCCGCCGATCACCGGAGTGTCCTGTGCGACGCAGCACCAAAAACTACATAGCGAGCGCGGCCGGCGTCGGAGCCGTCGCACTCGGCCTGCCGGTCGTGGCGACCGCCCCCGCCTACGCGACCGGCGAACACTGCAAGACCGGCGTCGTCGAGTACTCGCTCGACGGCGGCAACACCTGGACCACCAAGGGCCGTATGGACGAGGCCCTGGTCACCAAGATCCAGGTCCGTCTGAAGGACGAGATCAAGAACTCCTGCCAGTACGCGGTGTCGCTCGCCTCCTACTCCGCCGAAGGGCCGACCTGGTCCAAGTCCGGCACCCAGGCCTTCCTCGGCTGGGACACGACGAAGCTGAGCAAGGAGAACAAGCAGGCGACGCTCGACGTCTCCAAGTACGCGCCCGAGTGCTACGGCCAGGTCGACCTCTACGGCAACGGCAACAAGTACGACGGCAGCGGCCCGTTCCCCCTGCCGCACTACCCCAACGCGGCGTTCCCCAAGGACCTGATCACCGCCTGGAACGGCGGCAAGAAGTGCGAGACGCCGCCGACCACCCCGCCCGCGACGACCCCGCCGGCGACCACTCCGCCCGCCACCACGACCCCGCCGACCAAGCCGCCGACGGGCACCACGCCGCCGGCCGAGACGAGCAAGCCCCCGACGTCCACGAGCGCTTCGCCGAGCACGTCGACCAGCAAGCCGCCGACGTCGACCGCTCCGGTGCCGACCTCGACGGACACCGAGGCGCCGGTGGGCAAGCCCGAGGTTCCCCCGGTGACCGACACCGCGCCGCCCGCCCTCGCGGACACCGGCGGTGACAGCAACGCCCCCGTCATGATCGGCGTGTCCGCCGGCGTCCTGCTCGTCGGCGGAGCAGGCGTCCTGGTCTGGAACCGCCGCCGCAACAACGGTGGTACGCCCGCCTGAGCCCACGGCAACGGCACTCGGTGAACCGGCGGTAGGTGCGCACGGCGCGCCGCCTCCGCAACACCGCGTCGGCCCGGTCGGGATCATCCCGGCCGGGCCGACGGCGTCCCGGCCCGTCGCCCCTTCGCCGCGTTATCCGGGTTGTCCGGTGACGCCGAACTCCTCCGAGACGCCCGTGAACGGCCCGTCCGCGGTGTCCCCGTGGAACCGCAGCCGATAGCGCCCCGCCGCGGCACCCGCGGTGTCCCACGCGACGCGGGCCACCGCGTACCGCGCCCGAGAGCCGGTCCCGCGCGTCCAGTGCAGCCGCGTCGCCCAGTCGCCGTCGTCGGCGACCCGCATCCACGCGCCGCCCGCGGTCTCGCGCTCCACCACCAAGTACGTTCCGCCGCGCCGCAGTTCCGTGCTCGGATGCCCGGCCACGAACTCGGCCGCGACGACGCTCCCGTCCCGGCTCAGCGACAACGGTTGGCCGAACACCCGGTCCGGCGGGGCGAACACCGGCGCGGGCGCCGCGGCGTCCCGGTTGAACCGCCGTCCCGCGAGGTCGGGTTCGGGCTCCCCGCGCTCCACCGGGCGGCCGTCGCGCATGGCCTCGGCCAGGCCCGCCGCGATCTGCTGGAGCGCCGGGAGCTGCCAGCGGCCGAACAGCGTGCTGCCGCCCTCGTACATCTGCGCGTCGTACTCCTCGGGCGTCGTGGTGTAGTGCCCGTAGGCGTTGCTGTAGCCCGCGACGAGGACGTTCTCCCGGTCGACGCCCAGGATCGGCGCGACCGTGCGGCGCAGCCGCAGGCCAGCGTTGACGGTCACCTCGAACGGCAGCCCGATCAGGTACAGCGGCCCGATCCGCAGCAACTGCACCGGCAGGCGCCGCTGGACGAGAGGCAGCACCCGGTTCACGCTCGCGGGGACCACCATGGGCTTCGGCGCCTGGGAGTCGCGCAGCCGACGCGACAGCCGGTACGCGACCCCGCGCGACAGCGCGGTCAGAACGCGGTTGCGCTCCGCACCGAAGCCCTTGAAGTACGTCGGCCCGTCCGGGATCGCCCCCGCGAGCGACGTCGCTCCGCCGGTCGGCCCCGACGTGCGGTGGAACCGCCCGTCCCCGGTGAACGCGGGCAGGACCCGTACGTCGGACAGGTCGACGTGCGTGATGCGGTGGTCGAGCACGAGGTCGAACGGCGTGCCCTCGCCCTTCGCCGCCAGCGCGGCCGCGGCGTCGGCCTGCCGCGTCCCGATGATCCGGGTGTTCTCCGCCATGTCCTCGGTCGGCCCGCTCCCGGGCCGCAGGTTCAGGTTCGGCGACATGTCGCCGGCGTTGGTCTGCGCGAACGCCGTGATCAACTCCTGCGGGGCGTCGGCCAGATAGTCGCAGCCGCCGACCAGGCGCTCCCAGTGGTATCCGGCGTAGCCCTTGTTGTCCCCGCTGACCAGCCGGTTGGGGTTGGTCATGCTCGTGTTGTGGACGGCGAACCAGTTCACCGCGCCGACGAGCCGGCCGTCGCGTTCGACCGACAGCAGGGTCGTCTGCGGGTCCACGGCGTCCGGGAAGAGCGCGCGGTCGGCAGCCGGATTGCGGTCGAACGCGCGGCGGGCGCGGTTGGCGCTGGCGTTCTCCAGGCGCCCGTGCGCGAGCCGGAGCATGGCAGGGGCCAGATCGTCGTGCGCGGCGAGCGCCGCCTCGACGATGCCGTCCACGACGGCGGCGAACGTCTTCGGCCGGAAGCCGCCGGTGTTGCCGTTGTAGAGGGCGTGGTGGGCGTATCCGCCGGGGCCGCAGTGCGTGTGGGTCGCGGTGAGCATCACGTTGGACTCGGTGTAGCCGCGGGGCAGCCGGGCCAGCACCGCGCGCACGACGCCGGCGAACATCAGCGGCAGGTCGCACACCACGAGCATCAGGCGCTCGGTCCCGTCCGAGAACGCGAACGCCCGGGCCCTGAGGCGGGTGTGCAGGCCCGCGCTCTGCTGGAACGCCATGCCGTAGCCGAGCATGCCGCACTCGGCGATCTCACCGGTGATGTCGGCGATGCCCCTGCCGACAAGACCGCCCGTCCCGGTCGAGGCCACGCGTCGTCCCCCCGTCGCCGAACTGCCGCTGCCGAACTGCCGCTGCCGGACTGCCGTTGCCGGACTGCCGTTGCCGGACTCCCGGTCGCACCGGGGGTTCGGGCCGAATGCTCCGGGCGGCGACGGCGGCTGTCAAGAAGCCGTGCCGCGCCCCGCCGCAGATCTTGTGGCAGCCGGCCGCCCGCAGGTCATCGAGCGGGCGTCACCGCCCCTTGCCCGGCTCGACCACGATGCCGATCGTCTTGTCCGGAGCACGCAAGTCGTCGAACGCTGCCGGGACTTCGTCGAGGGTCACGCGGCGGGTGATCCACGGTTCGACGTCCACCTCACGTGCCGCGAGGGCGGCCAGCACCGTACGCAGTGCCGCGGGGTCGGCCGAAGCCGAGAACGTCAGGCGGAGGTTCTTCTTCACCGCGAGGCCGGTGCGGATCGGGTCGGGGTCGTACTGGCCGCTGACCTCCACGATGTGGCTGTGGCGCGGCACCTCGGTGAAGAGCCGGGCCAGCATGCCGGCGATGCCCGTCGTGTCGAACACGGTCGGCGGCAGGGTCGCGCCGGATTCGGCGAGCCCGTCGAGCCAGCTACGGGTGTGCACGTCCACCACGATGTCCGCCCCCGCGGCGAGCGCCGCGGCGCGCCGCAGTTCGGTCGGCTCCGCGGCGACGACCGGACCGCGCCCGTGCCTGCGCAGGGCCGCGACGATGCCGAGGCCGACCTGCCCGGTGCCGAGCACCACCGCGGGCGCGCCGTCCGGGATCGCCGCCGTGCGTACGCTCATCTCCCCGACGATCAGCGGTTCGACGAACACCGCGTGCAGCGGGTCCATGCCGTCCGGGAGCCGGGCGACGAGGCCGGGCGTCGACAGGAGCATGCGCTCGGCGTAGCCGCCCGGGTAGGTGTCGGAGAAGCCGACGACGCTGGTGTGCCCGTCCGCGCCGGTGACGGTGCCCAGCCCGGCGCCCAGGTCGCCCGGCGCGAACCCGACCGCGTCGGGGCCGGCCGCCAGGACGCGGAAGACGAAGCAGTGCCCGAGCATCACGCCGCGCGCCGGGTCGAAGATCATCGCGGTCGAGCCCGAGTCGCGCGCGCAGCCGAGGTACGCCTCGGTATGGTCCATCAGGTGGACGTCGCTGCCGCAGATCCCGCACGCGACCGTCTCGACCAGGATCTGCGATCCCGTCGGCGCCCCCAACTCCGGGATGTCCCGGATCTCCAGACGCCCTTCGATGCCGACGACCACGCGCATACCGGTCCTCCGTTCCCCGTCCCGCGCCGCACCGGGCGGAGCCGTTCGTTCGGAATCTTGTTGCAGTCAAGCAATGACGGCGTGCAACGTCAACGCACAGGACACCACGCGCACGACGCGACGCGTCCCGCGCGAGGCGGGCCGAAAGCCTGGTGCGTTCCCGTGACCGCGCGACAATATGACTCGGGAAACGCGTCGGGAACGGCGCCGGGGAGCAGGGCCCGGCGGCAGTCTCGGCAGCGGTCGGATCCGCCCGGCACCGCGCACCGCGGCCGGGCACGACAAGTCGAGGTGAGTGGCGCATCACCGACCGGACGAGCCGCGGGACACCCCGGGCCGGCACCGCGGCGACGCGGCCCGTCGGCCGGATCACCGGCATCGACATCGCGCGGTTCCTGGCGATCTTCTGGATGTTCGTCGCGCACATCGGGCCGGACCGCGACGACGGGTGGCCGAACCGGATCCTGTGGGTGGGCGACGGCCGCGAGGCCGCGCTGTTCGCGTTCCTCGCGGGTGTCTCGCTCACGCTGGTGCACGGCAGGCGGCTGCCCCTCCCGTGGAGCGGTCCGGAGGCCGCGGCGACTTCGCGGGCGGTGGTGCGACGCACCGCGGAGAAATCGTTCCTTCTGCTGCTGATCGGCCTGTGGCTGGCCGGCATGGAGACGGGCGTACTCGTCATCCTGCCGTTCTTCGCCGTCTACTTCCTCGTGGCGCTGCCGGCGCTCTACCTCCCGACGCGCACGATCGCGGTCGTCGCGGCCTACTGGGCCTTCGCGGGGCCGATGGTGTCCTTCATCCTGCGCTACAGCTGGGAGCAGGTGGACCCGGGCTACCGCGTACCCGACTTCGCGGCCTTGTCCGATCCGGGGGAAGCCGTCACCACGCTGTTCGTCACCGGGACGTACCCGGTCATCACCTGGATGCCGTTCGTCCTCGCGGGAATGGCCGTGGGACGCCTGGACCTGCGCAGCGTGCCGGTGCTGCGGCGGCTCACCGGCTTCGGCACCGCGCTGGCCCTCCTCGGGTACGGCGGCTCGTGGCTCATCGTCAAGGTCGGCGGCGCCGAGACGCAGCTCCAGACCGCCACCGACCGGCTGTTCGACGCGCCGCCCGGCAGCGTGTCGGTGCTGGACACGCTCGGCTGGTACACCGGCACCACCCCGCCCAACGATCCGACCTGGCTCATGGTCGCCCAGGGCCACAGCGGCACACCCTTCGAGGTGGTCGGCGCGACGGGCGTGGCATGCGCCGTGCTGGGCCAGTGCTGCCTGGCCTGCCTGCGCTTCCTGGACGGCGACCGGCGGCCGGCGCCGTGGTACGTCGCGGCGCCCGCCGCCGTGGGGGCGATGTCGCTGAGCGTCTACACGATCCACCTGTTCGCGGGCTGGTCCTCGATGACCCCCGGCCCCGGGTCGTGGGTGCGGTTGCTCGCGTACACCGCCGTCGCCCTCGCGGGAGCGTGGCTGTGGGCCAGGTTCTTCGGCAAAGGCCCGTTGGAGCGGACCCTGGCGATCGCGGGCGGGCGGTCACCGGACGTCCGCTCCCCCGGCCGCCCGGGCGACCCCGATACCGGCACCGGCACCGACACCGACCCTGATCCCCGGACCGGCACCGACTCCGATCCCGGGACCGGCACCGAACGCAGTTAGCGGTCGTCGACGGTGATCCCCAGCACCTGGGCCAGCACGGGTGCGAGTTCGAGCAGTTGCAGGCTGCTGATGGTGGCGCCCTTGAGCGCCTCCACCCCCGAGGTGATCCGCAGGCCGGCCGCGTCCCGCAGGTCGACCTTGGCGAGCTTCGCCTTCTCCAGGCTCACGCCGTCCAGCGTCGAGCCGGGGAACGACACGCCGGTCAGCGTCGCCCCGGCGAAGTCGACGTCGCGCAGCAGGCAGTTGGCGAACGCCACGTCGCGCAGCGCCGACGCCCGCAGGTTGACCGAGTCGAACTTGCAGTTGTGGAAGACCACGCGGCGCATCTGGGTGCCGTGCGCCTGGAGCCCGGCCAGCAGCCCCGAGGTGAACTCGCAGTCCATCCAGCCGCTCTCCGCGAGATCGGCGCCGACGATGCGCACGCCCTCCAGCCACACGTCGTCGAACCGGGTACGCCGGTAGCGCCCGCGCGTGAGCGTCGCCGCCGAGAACGCGCACTCCGTGAACCCGGAGCCGCCGCCTTCCACGTCCTCCAGTTCCGTGCCGTCGAAGTGCGCGGAGTCGTACGTCCCGTCGCGCTCCAGGTCGCCGTCGAACGGCTCCAGCCGGTGGGCGTAGGGCAGTTCTCCGAATCGGCGCGGGGCACGGACGGGCATCGGGAGACCTCCGGGGGATGGCAGAGAGACGACCCTCATCCTTATCGCGCCGCACCCTCATCTCCCCAATCCGGCACCGCGAGCAACGTCGAGCAACGTGCGGAACGCGGCGGCGTGAGGAGGGCCACACGTTCTGGTTCCGATTCCGCGCAACGCGACCCTTGTGCGGCGTAGTCATCCAGGTGAGAGGACCGGGCGGACGTCGCCCGGCCGGTGCTGTCGGGCGACGCGCGGTCGCGGAAGGGAGCATGCCGTGCCACGTGTCGCGACGCGGGCCGCGGGCCGCCGTGCGCCGAAGCACGCACCCGCCCCGGGCGCCCGGCCCGAGGCCGCCGTACCCGCACCGTCGTCGGTCCGGGGCAAGGACCTGTCCCCGAGCGGGGCCGGGATGTCGGCGGTACGCGGCGGCGCGAGCATCGCGGCCGGCTCGGTGGTGTCGCGGCTGACCGGGTTCGTGCGCAGCGCGATCATCGTGGCGGCGCTCGGCACCGGGCTGTTCGCGGACGGCTACAACGTCGCCAACACCGTGCCCAACATCCTCTACATCCTGCTGGTCGGCGGTGCCCTGAACTCCGTGCTGGTGCCGGAGCTCGTGCGGGCCGCGCGGCGCGACCGGGACGGCGGCGCGGCGTACACCGACCGGCTCGTGACGGCGGTGTGCTGCCTGCTGCTGGCGCTGACCGCGGCGACGGTCGTGGGGGCGCCGTGGATCGTGTCGGCGTACGCGCACTTCGAGGGCCCGCAGCGCGAACTGACCGTCACGCTGGCCCGCTACTGCCTGCCCCAGGTCTTCTTCTACGGGTTGTTCGCACTGCTCTCGGAGGTGCTGAACGCGCGCGGGCGGCCCGGCCCGGGGGCGTGGACGCCGATCCTCAACAACGTCGTGGTGATCGCGGTCTTCGCCGGCTACATCGCGGTCGCGCACGGTGCGAACGACGCGGGCGAGGTCGGCGCCGACCAGGTGCGGCTGCTCGGGGTCGGCACGACACTCGGCATCGCCGTGCAGGCGCTGACCCTGTGGCCCCACCTGCGTGCCGCGGGCGTCCGGCTGCGTCCGCGGTTCGACTGGCGCGGCCACGGGCTCGGCGCGCCGCTGCGGATGGCCGGGTGGGCCGTCGCGCTGGTCGCGGTGTCGCAGGTGGCGTACTGGCTCACCACGCGGCTGGCCACCACGGTCGCGGAGCGGGCGGACCGCGCGGGGATCGAGCACGGCGTCGGTTACACGGCGTACGCCAATGCCCAACTCCTGTGGATCGTCCCGCACGGCATCATCACGGTCTCGCTCGCGACGATGCTCATGCCGCGCATCAGCCGGGCCGCGGCCGAAGGGGACCGGGACCAGGTGTGGGCGTACGTCGCGCGCGGCCTGTGCTTCAACGCCCTCGCGATCGTGCCGTGCGCGTTCTTCTTCCTGGTCCTCGGCCCGCAGTTGACCGCGGTGGTCTTCCAGCACGGCGCGACCTCGGCCGCCGACACGCGTGCGATGGGCCTGATGTTGTGCGCGTTCGCTCCGGGGCTGATCGCGTACTCCGCCGGATACCTGATCCAGAAGGGGCACTTCGCCCTCCAGGACCCGCGGGTGCCGCGCCGGGCGACGGTCACCACCGCGGTGGCGGGGTCGGCGCTGTGCGTCGCGGCGTACCTGCTGGTGCCCCTGACCTGGGCGGTCACCGCGATGGCCGGTGCGTACTCAGCGGCGCAGGTGATCGGACTGCGCCATCCCGCCGCGCGGTTCCGGCGAGCGCTCAAGGGCGTCGACGCGGCACCCGTCCTCAAAGTGCACGTCGCGGTGACGATCGCCGCGGGGACGGCGGCCGGTGCCTCCTTCCTGCTGGCACGGTTCACCGCCCGGGCCTGGTCGGACGGCCCGCTGGCGTCCGGGGTCGTCCTGCTCGGCTCGGCGGCGATCTTCGCCGCGCTGGTCGTTCCCACCGCGCTGCGGCTGATGCGGCGCCCGGAAACGGGAGTCCCGGAACGCGGCGGCAGCGGGCAGGACGGCAAAAGCGCACCCGCGTCCCGCCGGTGATCCCGAACCGCCGGGTGATTCCCGATTCGTGACTCCTCAAGGCGCTGCGACGGCGTCTGCAGCGGTGATCCCCGTCGGCCGGTCCGGGCGACTGCCGTCAGCCCGGGTCGTCCCATTGGTCGAGGAGCGCGTCGGCAAGTTGCGCCTCGTCGGCCGCGGTTCCGCCGACGAGGGCGCCGGGGGCGCGGTGGAGAGGCTGCTCCGCCCAGATGACCTTGCCGCGTGACGTGTAGCGGGTGCCCCACCGCTCGGCGAACTGCGCGACGAGGAACAGCCCGCGGCCGCCCTCGTCGGTGGTCGCGGCCCGGCGCAGGTGCGGCGACGTGCTGCTGCCGTCGGAGACCTCGCACGTGAGCGAGCGGTCGTGGAGCAGGCGGACCCTGATGGGCTGCGAGCCGTAGCGGATCGCGTTGGTGGCCAGCTCGCTCAGGATCAACTCGGTCGGATAGGCGAAGTCGTCGAGCCCCCAGACGGACAACTGCCGTGCGCAGGCGGCACGCAGCGGCGCCACCGCCTCGGGGTGCGGGCGTACGTCCCACGCCGCCACGTGGTCCGGTGCCAGCAGCCTCGTGCGCGCGACCAGGAGGGCGATGTCGTCGCTCTGGCGCTCGGGCAGCAGCGCGTCCAGCACCGCGGCGCAGGTCTCCTCCGGGGTGGCGTCGACGCCTCCGGCGGCCAACGCCTCGGCCAGGCGGCGCAGTCCGTCGTCCAGGTCGCGGCCGCGGTGCTCGACCAGGCCGTCCGTGAACAGGACCAGGCGGGAGCCTTCCGGCAGGTGCAGTTCCGCGGTCTCGAAGGGCAGGCTGCCGGCGAGGCCGAGGGGCGGGGAGACCGGCACCTCGGGGAAGTCCACGCCGCTGTCCGGCCACACCACGGCGGGCCCCGGGTGGCCCGCCCGGGCGAGGGTCACGTTGCCCGCGACCGGGTCGTAGACGGCGTACAGGCAGGTCGCGCCGGTGATCTGCGAGGCGTCGCCCCCGTCGGACTGCTCCTGGTCGATGCGCGTGACCAGCTCGTCGAGGCGGGCCAGGAGTTCGTCGGGCGGCAGATCGAGGGCGGAGAAGTTGTGCGCCGCGGTGCGCAGGCGGCCCATGGTCGCGGCGGCGTGCAGCCCGTGGCCGACGACGTCCCCGACCACCAGCGCGACGCGGGCGCCGGACAGCGGGATCACGTCGAACCAGTCGCCGCCGACCCCGGCCTGCGCGGGCAGGTAGCGGTAGGCCACGTCCAGCGCGTTCTGCTCGGGCAGGGCCCGCGGGAGCAGGCTGCGTTGGAGGGTCACGGACAGCGTGTGCTCGCGCGTGTAGCGCCGGGCGTTGTCGATGGACAGCGCGGCGCGGGCGGCGAGTTCCTCGGCGAACGCGCGGTCTTCCTCGTCGAACGGCCCGGGAGTGTCGCGACGCCAGAAGTTCGCCATGCCGAGGACGATGCCGCGCGCCCGCAGCGGCACGGTGACCAGCGAGTGGATGCCGTAGTCGAGAATGCGCTGCCCGATGTCGGGGTCGAGTGCCCAGTCCTCGGCCGTCGTCCTCAGGTCGGCGTGCAGGACCGCGTGGCCGCCCGCGGCGGCGGCCGCGACGGGCACGTCGGGGCTCGCGGTGATGACCTCGCCGACCGGGCGCAGCGGCTGGTCGGTCCGCACGCCGCGTACCGCGGCCCGGTACATCCGGTTGCCGCCCGGCTCCTCGCCGCGCATGACCGGCTCCAGGAGTTCGACGGTGGCGAAGTCGGCGAACCGGGGGACGGCGGCCTCGGCCAGTTCCTCGGCGGTACGCGTCACGTCCAGGGTGGTGCCGATGCGCACCCCGGCGTCGTACAGGAGCTCCAGGCGCTCGCGGGCCACCTCCGCACGGCCCGCGAGCGCCCGGAGCTCGGTGGTGTCGCGCAGTGTGGCGACGCTGCCCGGCTGGCCGCCGTGCGGCGCGGTGGGCCGCTTGTTGACCGCGAGCAGGCGGTGCCCGGCCAGGTGCACCTCGTCGGTGGCGTCCCGGTCCGAGGTGAGGAGGTCCGCGAGACCCGCGTCCAGCCCCAGGTCCCCGAGCGGGCGTCCCCCGGCGTCGGCGGGCAGGTCGAGCAGGCGGCGGGCCTCGTCGTTGGCGAGCACCAGCCGACCGTCGGCGCCGACGATGAGCACGCCTTCGCGTACGGCGTGCAGTACGGCGTCGTGGTGCTCGTACATGCGCGTCATCTCGTCGGGGCCCAGGCCGTGGGTCTGGCGTTGCAGGCGGCGGCTGACCAGGGCCGTGCCGACCGCGGTCAGGGCCAGCGCGACCGCCGCGCCGCCGAGGAGGACGGGCATCTGGCGGTCGACGGTGTCCCCGACCCGCCCGGTGGTGATGCCGGCGACGACGACACCGACGGTCCGCCCGTCGGCACTCACGACGGGGGCCACGGAGACGACGGACCGGCCGGCCGAGGTCTGGGCGGTGTCGGTGCCGGGGTTTTCGCCCAGGAGCCGGCCCAGGTCCGGCTCCTCGACCGGCACCCCGATCCGCGACGGATCGGTGTGCGCGACGCGGACGCCCGCGTTGTCGACCACGGCGACGAAGGCCACGCCGGACTGGTCCCGGACCGCCACGATCCGCGGCTGCAGTCCACCGGTCGGGTCCGGGCCCTCCAGCACTTCCGCGACCCCGGGGGCCTGGGCGAACGCGACCGCGACCGCCATCGAGCGGTGCCGTGCGTCGCTCGCCCCGTCGCGGCGGGCCTGGACCACCAGCGCCACCGCCGCCGCCACGACCAGCAGCAGCACCACGGCGACCTGGAGCCAGAAGACCTGGCCCGCGACGCTGCGCAGGCTCAGCGGGGCCCACCGCCGCCGCCGTACGGCCGTGGGGCGGTCCGGCCGGGACGGCGAGGCCGAGGACCGACGCAGTCGCCGTAACATGTGCCATTTGTACCATTTCAACCGGTCCGACCTCGGGGGCGCGGGCCCATCCGAAGCCTTCCGGCACGCGCCGCCGGCGGTCGTCCCGCTCCCATGCCCCGGCGTACGGTCCCGCCGACCCGGTCGCGGCCCGGCCCCGGACGGAGCGGCGGCCACACCTTCGGCGGGCGGCGGCCGGTACGGCGGGGCCCTCCCCCGGTGACCTGCGGGCCGGATCGCCAACTCCCCTTACCAGTACGCCGGTCCGCGGTGATCCGGCACTCCGCTTCGCCGGACGACGGCCAGGTCGTACCCTGGTACGCCGTGACGCACCCCCAAGAACTCGACACACCACCACCCTTCGACCCCGGGGCGGCCCGTGCGGCCCGCGAAGTCATGGCGCTCACCCCCGAGCGGGTGGCCGCGACGCTCGCGTCGTACGGCGTCAACGTACTGCCCAAGCACATCCGCGCCTGGGAGGACTCCTCCGTCGCCCCCACGGAGGACGAACTCGTCGCCCTGGCCCGCACCCTCGCGGTCCCCATCGCCCAACTGATGGGCCCCACCGCGGCCACGATGCACTCGCTCCGCCTGCGCGCCGGGCTGACCCGCCTCCAGGCCGGCAAGTCGGTCGGCATGTCCGAGGCCACGTGGACGCGTATGGAGCAGGCCAACCGCTGGCGCGCCGACGAGCGGCGCACCGAAGCGCTGGTCCGGGTGCTCGGCGGCCTCTCGCATCGCCAACTCGTCGAAATATCGGGCGCCGCCGACGAACTCGCCGAACTCCTGGCCCGCGGCCTGTCCGACGGCCGCTGGCAGGCGCATCTGTCGGGCATCACCGAAGTGCTCGGCGTCCGCCGCCGTCGCATTTCGCAGGCACTGGAGGGCTTCGCCGCCGAGTTCCCGCCCGGCAGCGGCAAGCCGGACGACAACCCGCCGCCGCTCCCCGACGGCGCGGTCGACCGGTTCTGGCACCACCTCGGCGATCCGGCGGCCGACCCCTTCGCCCCCGGCCCTTGGCGCCGCCCGCCCGGCCGCCGCTGAGCCGCGGCCGACAGCCAGCCCCGACCGGCACCGGCACCGGCACGCAGCCGACGCCGGTTCCAGCGGACGCCGCGGCCCGCCCCCGAACTGCGGGGGCGGGCTGCGGCGTCCGCCCATCCCTACGGAACCGCCCTACGGCACAGACCAACAGCACAGACCTACAGCACAGACAAACAGCACAGGCCTACAGCACAGGCCTACAGCACAGGCCTACAGCACAGACAAACAGCACAGGCCTACGGCACAGGCCTACGGCACAGCCGACGCACATTCCGGATTGAGGACACAACTGGTAAACCGGTTCCCGCTTGTCCCCGATCACGCGGAGGAACCATGGGCTCGGAGAACTTCGGCATGCCGGAACGCGGTTCGTCACCATTCGGCCGCCGCGCGTTCGCGGCGGGTGTCGTCGGCACCGTCGCCGCCGCGGTCCTGCCGGGCGCCCCGGCGTACGCCCACGGCAACCCCCGCCCGCGCACGCGCCTGATCCCGCTCGCCGGTGCCGTCAACACCCGTGATCTGGGCGGCTATCGCACCCGCCACGGCCGCAGCGTCCGCTGGGGAAGCGTCTTCCGCGGCGACGCCCTCGGCAAGCTCACCCCCGAGGACGTCGCCCTGCTCGGCCGACTCGGCCTGCGCACGGTCGTCGACTTCCGCGGGCCGAAGGAGATCGCGAAGGACGGCGTCGACCGCCTTCCACCGCGGACGGTCCTCGTCAACAACCCCGTTCTCGACGCCGCCGGCGACGCCATGACCGACGCCATCACCCAGGCGCTCTCGACCGGCGACCCCGACCTGCTCCACGAACTCCTCGGCGACGGCAAGGGCGCCGCACTGATGACCGAGGGACACCGCGGTTCGGTCACCTCCCCCGCCGCCCGCGCGGGCTTCGGCGACACGCTGCGCCGCATCGCCGAACACGGGACGCCGCTGCTCTACCACTGCACGGCCGGCAAGGACCGCACCGGTTGGATGAGCGCGCTGCTGCTGACCGCCCTCGAGGTCCCCGACCGCACGATCGTCGCGGACTACATGCTCTCGAACGAACACCGCCGGGCCGCGAACGAGGCGACGTACGCCTTCCTGCGCTCGCGCGGCATCGACGTCGAGCTCGTACGCCCGCTCATGGAGCAGCGGCCCGCGTACATCGAGGCAGCCCTCGCCACGATGCGCGGCGAGTACGGGTCCGTGGACCGCTACGTCCGCCGCGGCCTCGGCCTGTCGGCCGGCACGGTCCCGCGCCTCCGCGCCCGGCTCCTCACCCGCTGACGCACACCTCCCGCAGCGGGCCGCACCGGACACGACCTCGGTGCGGCCCGCTGCGTCGGCGACCCACTTGACTCGTTAATGCGCGTGATTTAACTTCACCGTCGTGAATACCCGCGACGAATTGATCCTCGCCGCCGAGCGGCTGTTCGCCGTGCACGGCATCGACGGAGTGTCCCTGCGCAGGATCAGTGCCACGACCGGGCAACGGAACGTCGCGGCGGCGCAGTACCACTTCGGGGACAAGCAGGCCCTGATCCAGGCCATCTTCGACTTCCGGCTCGCCCACGTGGACGCGCACCGGCGCGCGCTGCTGGACCAGGTCCGGGCCGAAGGGCGCACGCGCGACGTACGCGCGCTGGTCGAGGTGCTCGTCCTGCCGCTCTCCGCGCAGGCCACCCTGCCCGACAGCCATTACCTGCGGTTCCTGAACCGGATGTGCGACCACCAAGGGCGGGCGGTGGTCCCCCTGTCGGACATCGGCCCGGTCAACAGCGCCGTCGAGGTCGGCCATCTCATCCTCGACGCGCTCGGCCCCGCCCCGGATCCGCGGACCGCACAGCGCAACGATCTGGCCGGGCGCCTGATCATCGCGGGACTCGCCGACCTCGAACACCGCGTCGGCGCGGAGAGCCCGACCCCCGATGCCGAGGTGTACGCGGCCGGACTCGTCGACGCGGTCGTCGCGGTGCTCACCGCTCCGTCCTCCGCGGCCCGCCCGCAGGACGCCCGACCGCAGGACGCCTGACCGCGGATCCGTTGCCCGCCCCGATTGCCGATCCCCGAGGAAAGCTGAGCCCATGACGACCCCGCCCCCACCGAACGGCAACCGCCGCGGGCGTACGCTGACCGCCTCCGCCGCCGATCGCGTCTACCCCCAGGACCCCCGCCCGCGCGACGGCGCGCCCGACGTCCTGGTGATCGTGCTCGACGACCTCGGCTTCGCGCAGATCGGCGCGTTCGGCTCGGACATCGCGACCCCGAACATGGACCGCCTCGCGGCCGGCGGGCTGCGCTACAACCGGTTCCACGTCACGGCGCTCTGCTCGCCCACGCGCGCGAGCCTGCTGACGGGGCGCAACCACCACGCCGTCGGGAT
The DNA here is from genome assembly GCA_045039925.1 of Streptomycetaceae bacterium NBC_01309. GTDB lineage: Bacteria > Actinomycetota > Actinomycetes > Streptomycetales > Streptomycetaceae > Yinghuangia. The sequence continues at coordinate 9,740,895 of CP108400.1, read as the reverse complement.
GGGCTTCCTGGTCGACCTGCCGATCGCGTACCAGGGCTACAACTCCCGGGTGCCGAAGTCGGCCGCGACCATGCCGCGTATCCTCAAGGACGCCGGGTACTCCACCCTGGCCGTCGGCAAATGGCATCTGACGCCACGTTGGGAACGCTCCGCCGCAGGGCCGTTCGAGCGCTGGCCGCTGGGCTACGGCTTCGAGCGCTTCTACGGCTTCCTCCAGGGCGACGCCAACCACTGGGCACCGGAACTGGTGTGCGACAACCACTACACCGAGCCCCCGGCCGGTCCCGAGGACGGGTACCACCTCAGCGAGGACCTGGTCGACACCGCGCAGCGGATGATCCTCGACCAGAAGCAAGCCGCCCCCGGCAAGCCGTACTTCATGTACCTGCCGTTCGGGGCCATGCACTCGCCGCACCACGTCGCCCCCGAGTGGATCGAGCCGTACCGCGGCAAGTTCGACGGCGGCTGGGAGCGTTGGCGCGAGGAGACGTTCGCCCGCCAGGTGGCGGCCGGCATCGTGCCCGAGGGCACCGAACTGCCCGAGCGGCCCCCGTGGATCCAGGAGTGGGACGCCCTCGACCCCGACGACCGGCGCATGTTCGCGCGCATGCAGGAGGTGTACGCCGGGTTCCTCACCCACACGGACGCCCAGATAGGCCGCCTCCTCGACTTCCTGGAACGCACCGGGCGCCTCGACAACACCCTCGTGATGCTCATGTCCGACAACGGAGCCAGCGCGGAGGGCGGTCAGCTCGGCACCGTCAACGAGCACCGCTTCTCGTCGCGCATGGGCGACTCGACCGAGCGCAACATCGCCGACCTCGACAACTGGGGCGGCCCGGACACCTACCCGCACTACGCCTGGGGATGGGCGTGGGCGGGCAATACGCCGCTCCGGCTCTGGAAGCGCTACACCTGGCTCGGCGGCACGCGCGCGCCCCTCATCATGCACTGGCCGGACGGCATCGCGGCCCGCGGCGAGATCCGCAGCCAACTGACCCACGCGGTCGACCTGATGCCGACGATCCTGGAAGCCTGCGGCGTGGCGATGCCCGAGGTCGTGGACGGCGTGGCCCAGCAGGAGGTGGACGGCCGTTCCCTCGTCGGCTCGTTCGCCGATCCGGCGGCGGAATCCCCGCGCGAGACCCAGTACTTCGAGATGCTCGGCTCGCGGTCGATCATCCACGGGGAGTGGAAGGCCACCACCGACCACGTGTCGCGGGGCGTGCTGGACGAGGAGCGGCTGCTGCTCGGCAGCCGGGACTTCGCCACCGACCGCTGGTCCCTGTTCAACCTCGCCGACGACTTCGCCGAGGCTCGCGACTTCGCCGACGAACACCCCGAACTGGTCGAGAAGTTGGAAGACCTGTGGTTCGACGAGGCGGAGCGCAACCACGTGCTGCCGCTCGACGACACGATGCAGGAGCGCCTCGCCGCGCTGATCTTCCCGACGTACGGCCTGCAACCGCGCGGCACGTACCTGCCCGGCGGCGGACCGGTCCACGAGGAGTCCCTGCCACCGCTGTTCGGCGGCTTCACGCTCACCGCCGACGTCGAGGTGCCGGACGGCGGGGCGGACGGCGTCCTGTGCGCGTTCGGCGACCTGACGGGCGGCTTCGTCCTGCGGGCGGTGGACGGCCGGCTGAGCTTCACCTGCTCGCGGGCGGGCGAGGTGGACCGCGTCACGGCCGACGCCCCGCTGCCCCCGGGCCGCCGCGTGGTCGGCGTACGCTTCCGCCCCGGCGCCGAGACGCCCGGGACCCTCGCCCTGCTCGACCAGGGCGCCGAGATCGCCTCGGTCCCGCTCGGCGGACCGTGGCCGGTCGCGTTCCAGCACGGCGGGGCGGGCCTGTCGGTCGGGCACGACCACGGCCTGCCGGTGGACCGCGACTACCGTCCCCCGCACCGCTGGACGGGCACGCTCCACACGGTCGAGATCGACACCGCGGCGGTGCCCGAGCCGGACTTGGACACCGCGCTGCGCACCGCCCTGCACAGCGACTGACGGGTCTCGAGTGGGGGCGGGCCCGGCTCGCCTCCACCCGGGGCACGGTCGACGCGTGCGCCGTCGACGTACGCACGCCGACGCGCGCGTGCACCACCGTGCCCCGGCGAACCGGCCCCCGATCGGTACAGTTCGGCGGATGTCGGCTATTCGGTTGTTGGTGCTCGGCGCCGTACGCGAGCGCGGGCGCGCCCACGGCTATCAGGTACGCGCGGACCTCGAGTCCTGGGGCGCGCACGAGTGGTCGACGGCGAAGCCGGGGTCGATCTACCACGCGTTGAAGCAGATGGACCGTCAGGGCCTGCTCAGGGCACACGAGTCCGCGCCCAGCGACGCGGGCGGCCCGCCGCGCGTGGAGTACGCGTTGTCCCCGGAGGGCGACGAGGAGTTCCTGCGGCTGCTGCGCGACGCGCTCTCCCGGCACGACCAGAAGATCGACCTGCTGACCGCGGGGGTCGGGTTCATCGCCTGCCTGCCGCGCGCCGAGGCCGTCGCGTTGCTGCGTACGCGCCTCGCGGCGCTGGAAGGCTGGCGGTCCGAGGTCGCGAAGCACTGGAGCGACGAGGAGTCCGACCCGGCCGCGTGGGGGCCGGTGGGCGAGATCATGCGCCTGTGGGTGCACTTCTCGGACGGCGGCGCGGCGTGGACCCGGGGCCTGATCGAGCGACTGGAGTCGGGCGCGTACGTCATGGCCGACGACCCGCAACGCACCTGACATACCCGCACCCGCGCCCCTTCTCCGCCTCAAAGGTCCGGCCCGGCACCGGGGGCGGGTACTCTGGTCGCCCAAGTAGTCAAGTTTGACTAGTGAGGAGCCGAGGCATGACCGGCGAAGTGGCCGTACCGATGCTTCCGTGCCGTTCCATCGACGAGATCACGGACTTCTACGAGGCGCTGGGCTTCACCACCACCTACCGCCAGACCCGGCCCAACCCCTATGTGGCGCTCCGGCGCGAGGACTTCGAGCTGCACTTCTTCGGGATGGACGGCTTCGACCCGCGGGACTCGTACGGTACGTGCGGTGTCCGCGTACCCGACACCGGGGCGCTGCACAAGGCGTTCGCGGACGGCATGCGCGCGAAGTACGGCAAGGTGCTGGTGTCCGGTACGCCGCGCATGACCACCCCGCGGCGCCGCAAGAACAACGAGTACCACGCGGGCTTCACCATCGTGGATCCGGGCGGCAACTGGGTCCGGATCTTCCCGGCGGAGGGTCGGCCTGCGGCCGAACCCCCGCCCTCGACCGGCAAGTTGACGGTCGCCCTGGACAACGCCGTGGTGACGGGCGACTCCCGCGGGGACGACCGCCAGGCCGCGAAGATCCTCGACGGCGCCCTGCGCCGGGAGGCGGAACGGGCGTCGCCCGCCGAACTCGTCGAGGCGCTGGTCTACCGCGCCGAATTGGCGGTACGCCTCGACGACCCCGCCGTCGCGCGCGAGGCCCTGGACCGGGCGCGCGCCGTCCCGCTCGACGCGGAGCAGCGGCGGCACGCGGCCGCCGCCCTCGCCAACGCCGACACCCTGGCCGCGTCCGCGTCCCTCTAGCCCACGGAGAAGTGTGGATTCTCCATCACGCCGAGCACGCTCCCCTGCGGGTCCAGCACGGTGGCCACGCGGATGCCGCCGCCGACCTCGCGTACGGCGGTGTGCGGCTCGGCACCGCGTTCCAGCAGGTGGGCCAGAGCCGCGTCGGCGTCCTCGACACCCCAGTACGTCACCGGCAGCTCGCCCAGCAACTCGACGGGCTGCAAGGCGAGTTCATAGCCGCCGACGTCGAAGCCCACGTAGTACGGCTCGGCGAAATAGGGCTCGAAGCCCAACACCTGGGCGTACCACGCCGTGGCGGCGGCAAGGTCGGTCGCGGGGTACACAACGGTCCGCAGTCCAAGCAGCATCGAAGATCGTCCGTTCGCCGGGGATCCCACTCTCGCACAGCATGGCGCCGCCGCCTCTCACGGCCGGCCCCGTCGTCGGCCCCGTCGTCGGCCGCGCCCGCCGGCCGCCGCTCAGACCGGTCGGTCCCCGACGACCGTCACGCGCTCCATGACGCGCGGATGGGGGTAGTAGTCGGCGCTGGCGTAGTGCTGGGTGGCGCGGTTGTCCCAGAACGCCACGGTGCCGGGACGCCAGTGCAGCCGGACCTGGTACTCCGGGTGGCGCGCCTGGTCGTACAGGTACCCGAGCAGGTCCCTGCTCTCCGCGTCCGGCAGCCCGACGATGTGACTGGTGAAGATGCGGTTGACGTAGAGGAGACGGCGGCCGGTCTCGGGGTGGGTGCGGACCACCGGATGCGTGACCGCCGGGTATTTGCGCTGCTGGCGCGCCAGTTCGTCGGCCGGCAGCCGGGAGCCGAAGGTCCGGGTGAAGTCGTGGACGGCGGCGAGCGTGTCCAGGCGCTTGCGCGTCTCCGCCGGAAGGCCGTCGTACGCCGCCGCCATGTCCGCCCACAGCGTGTCGCCGCCGACATCGGGCACGCGCACCGCACGCAGGATCGACCCCATCGGCGGCGTGGTCTCGAACGAGGCGTCGGAATGCCACACGTTCTCGACGGCCGGCGAGTCGGCGCCGCGGGTGAGCCGGACGACCTCCGGAACGTCGGCCTTGGGCAGGAAGGGGTGCACTTCCGGCGTACCCCACCAGCGCGCGAGATCGCGGTGCTGATGGGCGGTCAGGTCCTGGTCGCGGAAGAACAGCACCTTCCACTCCAGCAGTGCGCGGTGCAGCTCGGCGTGCAACTCGGCGGTGAGCGGCGCGGCCAGGTCGACGCCGGAGATCTCGGCACCGATCACCGGTGTGCAGGGGCTGAGGCCGAACAGCCGGTACGGGGCGGTCTCTTCGTAGTTCCCGGTCGGGCTCAGCTCGCGGACCGGGACCGCGGACAAGCCGTTGTCGAAGACCGGGCGCGGCAGGGTCTGGGCGTGTGTCATGGCGAAGTGGTCCTCCGGTGAGGGGCGGTGTCCGCCGTCGCCGACCGCAGCGTCGACGCGCGGACCGGCGCGGTCAGCAGGGCTGTTGCGGAGTCGACGAGGTCGGCGACGAAGAGGCCGAGCGGCATGGTGCCGCCGCCCGGTCCTGCTTCGGCGGGCCTGCCGTCGAGGTGCGTCGCACGACCGCCGCCCGACGTGCGCAGCTCGCGGTCGGCGAGCGCGTGGACGACGAACGAGCAGAAGTGGTGCCAGCGTTGGGCGCGGATCGGTTCGGGTACGTCGGCCGTCAGTTCCGCGGCTCGGCGGTGCAGGACGAGGAGCCCCTGGGTATGCGGCCGTTCGCCCAGCTGTGCGGGCTGGACGACCACCGCGTCGGGGCTCACCGTGTACGTCGCCTGGACGCAGAACCGCAGGTACCAGCTCGGCGTACCGCCCTCCCGCAGGAGTTCGGCCATCGGGAGGGCGAACGCCTCGGCCACGGCGTACGGGTCGAGGGTCCGCCCCTCGCGGTCGTGGCTCTCGACGAGCGCCATGCGGCGCGCGTTGATCGGCGCCATCCGGTGCTCGAAGATCGCCTCGACCAGGTCCTCCTTCGCGCCGAAGTGGTAGCGGACCGCGTTGGTGTTGCGCTGTCCGGCCTCCGCCGCGATCTCCCGTACGGACACCCCGTTGATGCCGCGTTCCGCGAACAGGCGCTCGGCGGCGGCGATCAGGTGCAGCCGGGTGGCCGCGGTGCTCGTCTCCATAAACCGGAAGTTAACGCGACTGCGTTAACTTATCAAGGATGTGCTTCGGAAAAGACCGGAGCCCCGTCCTGACGGACGGGGCTCCGGTGGAACACGGACCAGCGGCGGCGGTACCCGGGGCCCAACCCGCAGGCCCTCCGGACGTGAGGCGGCTACCGGGACTCGGCCGCCCCGGAGACGTTGGCGATCATGCGCTGCAACACCCGGACGGTCGTCGCGTAGTCGGTGTCGCTGATCCCGTCGTGGATGTGCGCCCGCACCGACGGCCCGATCTCCTTGACGCGCAGCCGCGCGGCCTCGCCCTCCGGCATGATGCGCACCCGACCGTCGTCCTCCTCCGCGAGCCAGCCGCGCGCGACCAGCGCGGCGGCCTCCGGCCCGAGATCGTCGGTGGGCAGCAGGTAGGTGCTCATCGCCTCGGTGAGCTCGGCGAGCGACTGCGGTGCGCCGTCCGGCGACAGGTCGTCGGCGGAGAGGTTGCGCAGCAGCCAGAACTGCGGCTGGGTGATCCCGATCTCGGCCTGGCGGCTGCGGATGTACGCGATGACCTCGCGGTGCGCGAGCCCCGTCCAGTAGCCGACCGGCTGCCCGGCGAGCTCGGCGTCCCCGGCGGACAGGGCGGGAGTGGCGGCGGCTTCGGCGCTTGCGGTGGCGGCCTTGGTGTTCATCGGATTCCCCTCCGGTCGTACGGTTCCCGCGGTTTCCGGGCTCCTGCGGTTCGTCGTGATCTTCACGCTACGCACCGCGCGACCGGGGCGAATCCGTAGAACTACGGGGATGCGCTACGGGAGCAGCGCCTCCCCCAGCACCCGCCACTGCGGCATGGCCGATTCGCCCGGCCGGACCCCGATGACCTGGATGCCGACGTGGTCCGCCCCCGCGTCCACGTGGCCGCGCAGCTTCTTGACGACGGCGTCGGGCTCGCCCCAGAAGACGAGGTCGTCCACGAAGCGGTCGCTGCCGCCGTGCGAGAGGTCGTCCTCGGTGTAGCCGAGCCGGCGGAACTTGGCGAGGTTGAACTCGGAGGCCAAGTAGCCGCTCAGGTGCTCGCGCGCGATCGCGCGGGCCGTGGCGGCGTCCGACTCGAACAGCACCGCGTGCTCGACGCCCAAGAAGGCGTCGGCCCCCAGGATCTCGCGGGACTGCGCCGTGTGCGCCACGTTCACGTGGTACGTGTGCGCCCCCGCCGAACGGTCGCGCGCCAGTTCCAGCATCTTGGGGCCGTACGCGGCCAGGATCCGCCGCATCGGCGCCACCGGCGCCGGATTCGGCGTCCCCGCCGCGTCCAACGCGTCCAGCTCGTCGAGGTATTCGGCCATCGCCGCGAACGGCTTCGCCCCCGGCCGTCCGCCGCTGACCCCGAGCCCGAGGACGTGGCGGTCGGGGTACGCGTCGGCCAGCAGCAGCCCGGCACCGTACGTCCAGCGCGCCTCCCGCGACCAGATCCGCGCGATGCCGTTGACGACGTGCATCCGCTCGGTCGACGCGAGCAGGAACCCGGCATGCGTCAGCGCCTCGCGCCCGTCGCGCTCCGGGATCCACACCGCCCGCCAGCCCTGTGCCTCCAGTTCCCGCACCGAGTCGCGGATCAGCGCCGCCGGCCGGTCCTCGAAGTCGAACGTCCAGATGCCGAAGGTCCCCAGGTCCAGACCGTCGATGCCGCTCATCGCACTTCCCCTCGCTCGCGCCGTCGCCTCAACATATCGAAGTATCGCAGATTTACGATATGAGAGCCACCGGCAGATCGCGCCGCACGGCTCACAAGACACGGACCGCGACGCGAGGGTTCGTCAGGAGTTCGTCAGAGCTTGGCACCCAGGTCGGCGAGCAGCTCCGCAATGCGCTGCTCGTCGCGCTTGTAGTGGGTCCACTTGCCCACGCGCGTCGCACGCACCAGCCCCGCGCGCTGCAACTCGGCCATGTACGCGGACACCGTCGACTGGGCCAGCCCCACCTTCGCCTGAATATGGCTGACGCACACGCCCACCTCGTGCGGATCGGCGATCGCCCCGGTCAGATCGAAGTGCCGCTCGGGCTCGCGCAGCCACACCAGCAGTTGCAGCCGCATCGGGTTCGACAACGCCCGCAGCGCGCCGACCAGGTCGGAATCCGCCGCGATCGCACTCTCAGCCATGCCACGACTATACCCACCGACATTTCGGAAGATGTCGATGTGAATGCGGTGAACCCGCGTCGGCACCCGGACCTCGCGATACGCTCCGGCAGAGGCGTCGGTTCCGGACGCCCGTCCCACTCGACCGGCCGGGGAGGCACCATGACGGACCGTCGGCGGCGGGGGCCCGGCTCCGCACCGCGCGCCCCCCGGCGCGGGCCCGGCGAGCTGGAGGCCGCGGTCCTCGGGCTGCTGTGGGCGTCGGACGCGCCCCGCACGGCGACCTGGGTGCAGCAGCGCATCGGCGACGACCTGGCCTACAGCACGGTGGTGACGATCATGTCGCGGCTCTACGACAAGGGGCTGCTGACCCGGAGCCGGCACGGGCGCTCGTACGCGTACCAGCCCGTCTCCGACGAGGCCGGCCTCGCCGCCCGCCGGATGCGGCAGGTGCTGGACCGCGAGGACGACCGGGCGGCCGTGCTGGCGAGCTTCATCTCGGACCTGTCCGACGAGGACGAGAGAACGCTGCGCGACCTCCTGCGCCGCGAGGCGCGGGAGCCGGAAGACGGTCGCGGGGGCTGAAGCAGTGCGCCTGGCGGTCTACCTGCCCTTGATCCTGCCGCTGACGGCGCTGCCGGTGGCGCGGCTGGCGAGCGACCATCTGCATCCGCGCACCGCGACCCGCCTCCTCACCGCGGTCGCCGTCGTGCTCGCCGCGTGCAGCACTCTGTGCCTGGCCCTCCTCATGGTCGTGGGTACCGCGCAGGTCCCCGGCAATCCGCTGCCGGACGGCTGGGCCGATCCGGAGGTACGCGACGAGGTGCCCCTCGTCCGGGTGTCCGGCTCGATCGCCATCGCGGGCCTGCTGGTGGTCCTCGTCGCGGCGGCGGTGGTGCTGCGCCGCGCGGCCCGGGTCCGGCGGGACGCCTGGAAGGCGATCGACGGACTGCCGGACGACGACGGCGTGGCGGTGCTGCCCGACGCGGAGCCGTACGCCTTCGCCCTCCCCGGCCGCCGCCCGCGCGTCGTGGTCTCCACCGGCATGCTCGCCTGCCTGGACGCGCGAGAACGCCGCGCGCTCATAGCCCACGAGCGCGCGCACCTGGCCCGGCGGCACGACCGCGTGCTGCTCCTGGCCCGCCTCGCCGCCGCCAGTCAGCCGCTGCTGCGGCCGCTGCGCACCGCGATCACCTACACCGTCGAACGCTGGGCCGACGAGGAGGCCGCCGAGGCGGTCGGCGACCGGCGTACGACGGCCCATGCGGTCGGCAAGGCCGCACTCGCGACGCGCCGGCCCGCGCGCGGGGGCCTCCCCGCCTTCGCCGCTCCCGCGTCCGGACCCGCCCCCGGCCAGGTCCCGCGCCGGGTCGCGGCGCTGCTCGGTCCGACACCGGACACCTCGTGGCCGGCGCCGCGTTCGCGTACCGGACTCGCCGCGATCGTGGCGGCGGCCGGCACCACGGTGTCGGTGGTGTCCGCACTCAACGCGACCGCCGCGCTGTTCGTGATCCTCAAGGCCGCCACCGCGCTGTGAGCGCGTGACCTACACTTCTACAATTCTGTAGATTGAAGGCACTCGGGCGGCCGCAGCCCGGGAGCACGATGCCGCCGACCGGGAGACGCACATGGCCCTCTGGGACAAGTTCAAGCAGAACGCGCAGACCATGCAGACCCAGCTCATCGCGAAGAAGAACGACCTGAAGAGCGGGGCGTTCCGGGACGCGAGCATGGCGATGTGCGCGCTGGTCGCCGCCGCGGACGGTTCGATCGACCAGTCCGAGACCGCGAAGGTCGCGCAGCTCATCGCGAACAACGAGGTGCTGCGGAACTTCGACAAGGACGACCTCCAGCGGCGCTTCTACGCCTACGCCAACCAGCTCCAGTCGGACTTCCAGGTGGGCAAGGTCCAGGTGCTCCAGGAGATCGGCAAGGCGAAGAAGAAGCCCGACGAGGCGCGGGCGGTCATCCAGATCGGCATCGTCATCGGCGGCGCGGACGGCAACTTCGACCCGCAGGAGCGGGCCGTCGTACGCGAGGCCTGCTTCGCACTGGGCATCGCGCCCACCGAGTTCGACCTCTGAGCACGCGCCGCTGAGTACGCAGCGCTGAGCACTCGCCTCTGAGCGCTCGGCTCTGAGCACTCACCCCGAACCGCGGGATCCGCGGACCGCCCCTGGGCCGATCCGGCCGACCCCGGCCGGGTCGGCCGGTCCGCGGGTCTCGCGCTCGATGCCGCCGTCCGGCGGATCCGCGCGTACGCCTCGGCAGGGCCGGGCCGGGTGCTTTGCCGTTCTTTTACAATGCTGTAGAAATTCGGTATGGACGATCCGCCGAGGCGAGACCCCGGCCGCCCCCGACCACCCCGGGCGGACCGATGACCGAACTGCTGCTCCTGCTCGTCGCGGTGCTGCTCATCCTGGCGTGCGCGGTGTTCGTCGCCGCCGAGTTCTCGCTGACCACGATCAACCGTGCCGCGCTCGACACCGCGGTGCGGGACGGCGAGCGCGGCGCCGCGAGCGCCCAGACGGCGGTGCGCCGCCTCACCTTCCAGCTCTCCGGCGCACAACTCGGCATCACCGTGACGTCCCTGGTCATCGGCATGCTCGCGCAGCCGTCGCTGGCCGTCCTGCTGTCCGGTCCGCTGGAGTCGGCGGGCCTGCCGAGCGGCTCCGCGGACTCCGTCGCCCTCGTGCTGGGCGTGACCTTGTCGACCGTCGCCCTGATGGTCTTCGGCGAACTCGTCCCCAAGAACTGGGCCATCGCCCGTCCGCTGGCCGTGGCGAAGGTCGTCGCGGGACCGCAGCGCGCGTTCACCAAGGTCTTCTCACCGCTCATCCGGCACCTCGACAACACCGCGAACCGGGCCCTGCGCCGCATGGGCCTGGAGCCCGTCGAGGAACTGGCGTCCGCCCGCGGCCCCGGCGAACTGGTGGCGCTCGCCCGGCACTCGGTCCGTGCCGGGACCCTGGAGGCGGACACCGCCGACCTGTTCGTCCGCGCGGTCAGCCTCGGGGACCTCACCGCCGAACAGATCATGACGCCGCGCGTACGCGTGCACGGGCTGCGCGCCGAGGCGTCGGCCGACGAGGTGATCGCGGTGGCCCGGGCGACCGGCCACTCGCGCTTCCCGGTCTACCGGGACAGCCTCGACGACGTACGCGGACTCGTCGACCTCAAGGCCGCCCTCACGGTCCCCGAGGACGAGCGCGCCACGCGCACGGTCGCGCAGATCGCCGCGGCCCCCGTGCTGGTGCCCGAGACCCTGCCGGTGGACGACCTGCTGGACCGGCTGCGCGGCGAACGGACCATGGCCGTCGTCGTCGACGAGTACGGCGGCACCGCGGGTGTCGTGACGCTGGAGGACATCGTCGAGGAAGTGGTCGGCGAGGTCCGTGACGAACACGACCCGGAGGAGAAGCCCGAGGTCGTACCCGTCGACCGCCCCGGCACCGACCGCAGGGAGTGGGACATCGACGGCGGCTTCCGCCTCGACCAGCTCGCCGCACTCGGCCCGCGGGCGCCCGAGGGACCGTACGAGACCGTCGCGGGACTCGTCGCCGACCGGCTCTCCCGCATCCCCGAACTGGGCGACACGGTCGACCTCGGCGACGACTGGGCCCTCACGGTGACCGAGGTCGCCCAGCACCGGGCGGCACGCCTCCGGCTCGTCGGACCGCCGCTCGCGGACGACGACCGCGAGCGGCGCCGCGACGGGGACCGCGACCGGGACCGGGACCGCCCGCACGGTGACGCGCGCCACGGAGACGACGCCCGATGACCGTCCTGCAACTCCTCGTCGGCGCGCTGACCCTGGTCACCAACGCCTTCTTCGTGGGTGCCGAGTTCGCGCTCATCTCGGTGCGCCGCAGCCAAGTCGAGGCCCAGGCCGCCGACGGCAACCGCCGCGCACGCCGGGTCATCTGGGGCCTCGAACACGTGTCCGCCGTGCTGGCCACGGCCCAACTCGGCATCACCGTCTCGTCGCTCGTGCTCGGCGTGGTGGCCGAGCCCGCGATCGCGCACCTGATGGAGCCGGTGTTCGAGGCCGCCAACCTGCCGGACGGAGCCGTCCACCCGGTCTCGTTCGCGCTCGCGCTGGCGTTGGCCACGTACCTGCACATGCTGGTCGGCGAGATGATCCCCAAGAACATCGCCCTCGCCGCACCGGTACGCACCGCGCTGCTCCTCGGGCCCGCCCTGGTCGCCCTCACCCGCGCGCTCCGTCCGGTGGTCTTCGGCATCAACAAACTCGCCAACGGCATCCTGCGACTGCTCCGCGTCGAGCCCAAGGACGAGGTCGACGCGGCGTTCACCGGGGACGAACTCGCCCGCATGGTCGAGGAGTCGAGCGACACCGGGCTGCTCGACGAGGGCGAGCGCGAACTGCTGCGCGACGCGCTGTCGCTCGGTGAGCGGCCGGTCTCCGAGGTGGTGCTGCCGCTGCACAGGATGGTCAAGGCGCCCTCGGACGTGACGCCTCGCCTGCTCGAACAACTCGCGGTGCGCAGCGGCTACTCGCGCTTCCCGGTGGTCGACGACGCCGGGGCGGTCCTCGGATACCTGCACGTCAAGGACGCGCTGGACACCGACGACCGCGACGCGCCGTTCCCGCGCGCGGCGTTGCGCAGGGCGACCACCGTCGCGGCCGACACCCGCCTCGACGACGTCCTGACCGCGATGCGGCACTCGGGCGCACACCTCGCCGGCGTCACCGACACCGGCGGGATGCTGCTCGGCGTCGTGACGATGGCGGACGTCCTGAAGGAGTTGGTGCGCGGCACCGGTCCGGGCGACCGGCAGCCGCCGGGCGGCCGCGCGTCCGGCCGGTAGGGTCGGATGATGATCTACGCCGACATCCCCCTGTCCGATGCCGTCCGCGAGGCGGTGGCGAGCGCATGGGGCGTGTCCGGCGGCAGGGCCGAACGCCTGCACGGCGGCGAGGAGTCCGCCGCCTATCAGATAGGCGACGCCGTGGTGCGCATCGGTCCGGAGACCCGGCCGGACGCCGAGGCGGAGTGGTGCCACGCGCTGGCCCGGCACGCCGCGGCCTCGCTTCCGGAGGCCGTGGCGCCGCTGCCCACCGCCGACGGCGCCACGGTGCTGCGGGTCGCCGGGCGTCCGGTGTCCGTGTGGCCGTACGTGGCGGGCACGTGGCCGGACACCGCGCTGCGCACCGAGGCGGCGGCGCTGCTCGCACGCCTGCACCGGGCCCTCGCCACGGCGAGCCCGGGCCCGCGTCCCGTCCCCGCCTTCGTGGAACACGGCATGGACGGGACCCCGCAGGACCACCTCCCCGATCCCGAACTCGACCGCTGGCTCGGGGAGTTCCACGGTAAGCACGCCGTGCAGCCGCTGCACGGCGACTACTACGCCGGGAACACCCTGGCCCGGAACGGCCGCCTCACGGCCGTCCTCGACTGGGACGAGGCGTACATCGGCACGCCCGAGATGGAACTCGCCTCCGCCGCCCTCGAATGGGGCGACGACGACCCGGACCTGGGTGCCGAGTTCGTCGCCGCCTACTTCGCCGCGGGCGGTACCGCCGGGCGGCTGGACGCGGTGTCGCTCGCCCAGCTCACGCGGCATCGGCTGCGCCGCGAGTCGGTGTACTTCCACGAGGCCGTGCGCCGCGGGGTGCGGCACTCGGCGGAGGACGTCGCGTACCACCGGGCACGCGACGCCCTCTTCCACGCACTGCGCCCCTGACCGCCAGGTCCGGCCCGGCCGGCCGCGCACACGGCGGTCGGGCCCTGCCCCGGCACGGGCGCGGCGGTCAGGCCCCGGAACGGCCCAGACGGTCCATCAGGATCCCGGCGCCGCTCGTCAGTTCGAGTCCGCCGAACTTCCCCTGCTTCGCGTAGACGTACGTGATGGATTCCTGGAGCGGGATCATCAGGAAGTCCCGGGCGACGGCCTGGGCCAGGCGGGTGTACGCGGCCTTCAGCTCCTCCGGCGTGGTCGCCGTGCGGCTCGCCTCCAACGCCGCGTCCGCCTCGGGCGACGCGTAGTTGAGCCAGTTGGAAGGCGACTTGCTGTGCAGCGCGTTCCACAGCACGGGCTCCGCCGGGGTGGCGAGGTTGTAGTACGCCGCCTGGTAGTCCTTGCCCACGAGCACCTTCGCCATCATCGCGTTGATGTCGACGTAGTCGATCTTGACGTCGATGTTCGGCACCAGGCTCCACTGCTGCTGGAGATACTCGCCCGTCTTGCCGCTGTTCGTGCTCTGCGGCATCGTCAGCGTCATCTTCAACGGCTTGCCCTCGTCGGCGAGTTGCTTGGCCAGCTCGGCCGCCCTGGCGGTGTTCTGGCGGGGTGCCGGCAGCGCGTTCTGGTCGACCTGCGTCGAGGTGGCCGCGAACAGGCTCTTGGGCGTGACCGCCTTGCCGTCGTACATGATCTTGCCGAACGCGTCCGGGTCGATCGCAAGGGTCAGCGCCTCGCGCGCCCGCGGGTCGTCGAGCGGCGGCCTGCCCATGTTGAACAGGACGCCGCCGGGCCCGTTCAGCGCCATCTCGGTGACGTCCATGCCGGCTTCCTTGGCGAGGATCGCATTGCGGCTGTCCAGCGTGATCGCCATGTCCGAGCCGCCGGTGTCGACGCTGTTGAACGACTGCGTCTGGTCGGTGACGGTTTTGAACACCAGTTCGTCGAGGTACGGCTTTCCGGCCTGCCAGTAAGCGGAGTTGCGGGTGTACGTCTGCTGGACCCCCTGCTGCCAGGACTTCAGCAGGAACGGCCCCGCCCCGACCGGCTGGCGGGAGAAGCCCTTCGGGTCCTTCTGGTAGGCGGTCGGGGAGACGACGTACGCGAGGTTCGCCGCCACGATCTGGTCGAACCGTGCGTTGGGCTGGGCGAGTGAGATGCGCAGCGTGCGCGCGTCCGCGACCTCCGTCGTCACGCCGCGCAGCGAACTGGCGTACAGGGAACGGGTGGCCGGATCGGCCATCTTGTCCCAGGTGAACTTGACCGCGGCGGCGTCGAACACCGTGCCGTCGGAGAACTTCACGCCGTCCCGGACGACGAGTTGCCACGTGCGGCCGCCGTCGGGCGTCGTGAGGGATTCGGCGATCTGCGGCTTGATCTCGCCGGTCTTGCCGTCCGCGTACACGAGGACGTCGTAGAGGGCGTTGAGCCGCGAGTAGTCGGTGACGCTCGACATCGCCCCGGTGAAGGGGTCGAGGCCGCGCGATTCGGTCACGATGTTGATGGTCAGCGAGCCGCCTGCACGCGGGGTCGCGGACGTCAGACCGTCACCCGGGGCGGCGTCGGGGCCGCCGTCCGAGGAGCCCCCGCAGGCGGCGACGGCCAGTGCCGCGGCGGCGAGGACGAGGGCGAGTCTCTTTGTGGTCCGAAGGTGCACGGCACGCTCCTAGTTGACCGCATAGTTTGAGAAAACCTCATGTATACAATAGGAAGTAGCGAGGTATGTCCACAGAACCGGAGTGTTGGGTTTCGGCGGGCTAGGCTACGAAGCACACATCCAGGAGGTCGTGATCGTTACTCGTCCGGGCATGCCGCGAACCGGGCGCGGTGCCGTGGGGCCCGACGGCCTGGCCCGCCCCACCAGCGCGCACCAGGTCGCCGAATACATCCGGCAGCTCATCTTCGACAACCAACTGCACACCGGCGACCGCGTGCCGCAGGACGAGATCGCCGCCGACCTGCGGGTCAGCCGCGTACCGGTGCGCGAGGCCGTCATCGCGCTGGACCGCGAGGGCTGGGTCACCAGCGAGCCGCACCGCGGAGCGTTCGTCAACGGGCTGGACGAGAACTCCACTCGCGACCACTACGGAATGATCGGCCTGCTGTACGGCTATGCCGCGCGCCGCGCCACCGAGCGCGGCACCGACGAGGACATCGCGGCCCTGGGCGAAGTCCACCGGGCCCTCCAGGCGAGCACCGACACCGACGAGTTCTTCGACCTGAACAACTCGTTCCTCCGCAGCGTCCTCATGATGGCCAGGTCGCGCCGGATGACCGCGATGGCACGGGTGTTCACCACGAACATCGTGCCGGGGAACTTCTTCGCCGAGGTCCCCGGCGTCATGGCGATCCAGAAGCGCGGCCTGCGCGTGGTGATGAAGGCGGTCAAGAACCGGGACGGGGCGAAGGCGCAGCAGGAACTCGCGGACGTGATCGGCCGGCAGGCCGACAACGTGGTGCAACTGCTCAAGAGCCGCGGGCTGCTGGCTCCGTGAGCTGCCGCCGGTGGCAGTGCCGGTGACGCGCAGGGCCGGTGACCCGCAGGGCCCGGTGGCTCCGCGAGTCACCGGCCCTGCGGGTCACTTGCCCCGTGCGCCACTCGCCTCGCGAGTCACCGGCACCGTGGTTTCCCGGCGCCTGTCACCCGCCGATGGGCCGAGTTCCGATGACCCCGGTCTCCTCCAGTTCCGCCAACTCGCCCGCCGTCAGGCCCAGCAGGCCGCCGAACACATCGCCGTTGTGCTCCCCCAGCTTCGGCGCCGGGCTCCGGTGCCGCGGCTCGTCCCCGTTCGCCCAGCGGGCCGGGAACAACGGGAGCGCCAGCCGGCCGGCCACGTCGTGCTCGATCGGCTGGAAGAACCCGCGCGCCACCAACTGCGGGTTGTCGTGCGCGCGTTCGGCCGGCACCACCTCGGCAGCGGGCACGCCCAGCCGGAGTAGCCGGTCCACGGTTTTGGCCCGGTCCCGGTCTCCTTCCGACAGCACGGTGTCCAGCCACGCGTCGAGGCGGTCGTGTGCCAGGTGCCGGGCATCCGCGGACGCGAGTTCGTCGGGCGCCGCCCAGTCCGGGTGCCCGAGCAGACCGGTCAGGCGCTGCCACTGCCCGTCGTCCTCGACCGAGAGCGCGAGGTAGCCGCCGTCGCCGCCGCACCGGTACGCGCCCTGCGGCGCGGCGGACGCCGAACGGTTGCCGCGGCGTTCGGCCAGCACCCCGCGCGCGCTCCAGTCCACGACCTGCTCCGCCGTGACGCTCAACGCCGCGTCCATCAAAGGCGCTTCGATGCGCAGCCCGACACCGGTGGCGCGGCGCAGCCGTATCGCGGCGAGCACCGCGAACGCGGCGTGCAGTCCGCCGAGGGGGTCGCAGACCCCGCGCGGGACCATCGGGCGTCCGTCGGGGTGACCGGTGATGTACGCGAGGCCGGCCGCCTGCTCCATGTTCTGGGCGAAGCCCGGCTGATCCCGCCACGGTCCGGTGAGACCCCACGCGGGCATACGCGCGACGATCAGGTCGGGGCGTTCGGCGGGGTCCGGAAGCAGCCCGAAGCGCTCGACCACCCGGGGCGAGTAGTTCTCGACGAAGATGTCGCACCGTTCGAGCAGCCTGCGGGCGACGGCGACCCCGGCAGGCCGGGTCAGGTCGAGGGTGATGCCGCGCTTGCCGGTGTTGACGCTGTGGAAGAGCGGGGCGCGCTCCCAGGGTCGGTCGCCGGAGGTCGCGTACGCCGAACTCAGGCGCGTGCCGTCCGGGCGCTGCGTGGACTCCAGTTTGACGACGTCGGCGCCGAGCCAGGCGAGGATCTGGGTCACGCACGGCCCGGCCCAGTACGAGGTGAAGTCGAAGACGCGGAGTCCGTCGAGCGGAAGCGGCGCGGCAGCGTCGTCCCCAGGCGCCTCGTCGACGGGCGTCCCGGCGGCGTCGAGGCTCGCCTCCCGCAGGAACGCCTCGGTGTGCTCCCCGCGTTCGGGTGCCTCGCGGGGCGGCCGCGGCGGCAGGCCGGCGATGCGGTACGGCACGACGGGCCGCAGGAAACCCAGTCCGGGGTGCCGTACGAAACTCCCCCGGGCGCGCATGTGGTCGAACTCCGGGGTGTCGCGGCCGTTGCCGACCGGCGCGACGGGGATCTTCCGGCGCCTGGCCTCCTCGGTGACCTGCGCGGTCGTCCGGGTCTGCGCCCATGCGTCGATCTCGGGCCCGAGTTCGGCGGCGTGCAGGCCGCGCCGGTCGGCGCGGGAGTACTCCGGGTGGTCCGCCCATTCCGGCCGTCCGACCATCTCGGCGAACGCCCGGAACTGCGGGGCCGAGTTGGTGGCGAAGCCGACCCAGCCGTCCGAGGTCCGGATCACCGACGGGAGTTCGGTGTAGAGCCGGGGCGGACCGGGCGGGACGGGTTCCGGCGCCAGTTGGTCGGCGACGGCCATGAAGCTGTTGAAGACCAGGGTGGCGACTTCCAGCATCGACACGTCGACGTGGTCGCCGCGTCCGGAGTCGGCGGCCGACAGCAGCACGCCGAGTGCGCCGACCGCGGCCACGACGCCCGAGGCCCAGTCGGTCGTGTCGCCGCCGACGGCGAGCGGTCCGCTCTCGGCGTCGCCCCGGCGCCCCGACGAGCCGCCCCAGGCCTGGAGGGTGAAGTCGTTGCCGGGCAGTCCCGCCCACGGCCCGGTCGTGCCGAACGGGCTGATCGTGACCAGTACGCAACGCGGGTGCTCCGCGCGGACCTTGGCGAGGTCGGCGCCGCCGGGCAGGGTGCCGTCGGGGCGTACCGCGCCGACCGCGATGTCCGCCCACGCCAGCAGCCGCGCGACCGACTCCGCGTCGTCGACGGCCGCGACGGAGCGCTTGCCCTCGTCGAGGTAGTGCCAGAGCGGTTCGCGTCCCCGGGCCACCGCCGCGGCGTCGGTCTCGACCTGGACGACGTCGGCGCCCGCATCGCTCAGCAGCTTGCCGCAGTAGGCGGCGGCGACTCCCCCGGCGAACTCGACGACGCGTACGCCCGCCAACGGCAGCTCCGCCTCCTCCGCGGCACCGTCCGCAGCCTCTCGCGCGCCCCCGCCCATCACTCGGTCCAATCGGTCTTGCGGTCCGCGCGCGTGGGCTGGCGGCCGGTGCGGAAGGGCGACAGTTCGGCATCGGCCATCAGGAACCGGTGCACCGAGGTGAGGTGCGCGTAGAAGTCCCGGCGCCAACGCCCGAGTTTGGTGTCCGCTCGCTCGGCCTTCTCGGCCTCGGCCCACTGCTCCCATGTGGGGACGGCCCACAGGAGGAACGCCTCGGAGTCGCCCGTCATCGCGGTCTCCCAGGCGCCCGCGAGCACCCAGCCGTGCTCGGACAGCAGCGGCTCGCCGCCCTCGGCGACGCGTTCGAGCAGTTCCCGGGCCTTGCCGGGGGTGGTGCGCAGTTGCTCGTGGGCGTACGTCTCCCCGCGCACCCCGTCCGCGCACAGCTCCTCGATCGTCCGGGTCCACGGCGCCGGGACCAGCAGGCGGTCCTCACCGTGGGAGCGGAACTTCGCGGCCTCGGACCACCACTTGGCCAGTGCCGGATCCTGGAGGCCCGCACCGGTGAACTCGTGGCGGAAGGAGGCGGCCATGCCGTCGAAGCCGTCCTCCTCCCAGAGGTTGACGACAGACGGCCACTCCCGCGTCGTCCCGACCACGCCCCAGACCCCGTAGCAGAGTTGGTGGCGCTCCTCCTGGGCGATCGGGCTCCAGTTGGCCGTCATGTGGTGCATGTAATTGGCGCGATTGTGGCCGATGATGTCGATGAACTCGTGGATGTAGATCTTGTCGTTGGCCATCGTGCGTCGTCGCTCCCCGCAGTCCCCGGCGCCCGGCGGAGTCCGGCGCCGCGTCGCGGGCCACTCCAGCACGAGTTGATATTGCATTCAATACGCAGGCGCCGTCCTGGTCTAAGATTGTATATATGATACAAGCGCGCATGGAAGACGGCTTCGGGATCATCACCCTGGACGACGCGGCCCACCGCAACGCCCTGACCCCCGCTCTCAGCCGGGCACTCGCCGACGGGGTCGGCGACCTCCTCGACCGCGGCGCCCGCGCCCTCGTGCTGACCGCCGCACCGCCGGTCTTCTGCGCCGGAGGCAGCCTCGACGAGCTGGAGAAGGGGCCGGACCTCGACCTCGACGCCGCGTACGCGGGGCCTTCGGCCCTGGCCGCCGCCCCCGTCCCCACCCTGGCGGCCGTGGACGGCGCCTGCCTCGGCGCCGGCGTGAACCTCCCCCTCGCCTGCGACGTGATCCTCGCGACGCCGCGCGCGGTGTTCGACCCGCGCTGGCTCGACGTGGGCATCCACCCGGGCGGCGCGCACATGTGGCGCCTCGAACAGCGCGTGGGACGCCAGACCGCGGCCGCCATGGTCCTCTTCGGCGCCACTCTGACAGGCGAGCAGGCCGTCGCCCACAACCTCGCGTTCGCCTGCGTCCCGTCGGACGACCTGATGCGCGAGGCCTCCGCCCTGGCCCGCCGCGCCGCGGGCCGCGATCCCGAGCTGGTACGCCGGACGAAGGCCACCCTCGCCGCGAACGACTCCGTCTCAGGCCCCGCGGAAGCCCACGCCATGGAGCGCGCCGCGCAGCTGTGGTCGCTGTCCCGCGAGGGCTTCACCGAGCGCGTCAAGGCACTCCGGGCCCGGCTGAGCACACGGGGCTGACCCGAAATATCGACAAGAACCAGGTTTTCATTTTTCGCCAGGCCTGCGGAGATGCCGACCGCCCCGCGCGACCGGGCGCCGCTAGACTGCGCTGCGTGCCGACCAGTGAACTTCCCCCGCGCGCCCTGGAGGGCATGACGCGGGCCCAGCTCGCGCGGCGGGGGCGCATCACCGACGCGGTGATCGAACTGGTCGCCGAGTCGGGCCCCGACGTTCTCCAGATGCGGGACGTCGCGGCGCGCTCCGGCATCTCGCTCGGCACGATCTACCGCTACTTCTCCTCCAAGGAGCACCTCCTCGCGGCGGCCGTCGCCGATTGGCAGGAGCGCCTCACCCGCCAGGTCCTGACCGAGATGGGCGCGAGCCGCGCGAACCGCCCCGCGGACTCCGGCGCGGAGGAGCGCGTGCTCCGCTACGCCCGCCGCGAACTGCGCGCCTTCCAGCGGCATCCGCATTTCGCCCGCCTCACGGTGGCGATGGTCTCGTCGGCCGACCCGTACGCGAGCGAGATGATCGCGCGCATGCACGTCTCGTCCGACGAGGCGATGGCCGCGCTGATGCACGACGTCCCGGTGGAGGACGCCCGGACCATCCAGGTGGCGGTGCAGGCGGTCGTACTGACCGGCCTCGTCGCCTGGGTGACGGACCGCAAGACGTGGGCCGACATCCTCTCCGACCTCGAACGCGTCACCCGCCGTGTCTTCGCCGGCATCTGACGACCGTTGACCAAAACAGGAATCGTGTTCTAGTTTCGTCGCGTCGTGAGCCGCCCGGGCGTTCGGCGCGTCCGCGTACGCCCGGCAGCGACACGACGTTGCGGCCGGCGGCGTACCCGGACCTACGGCGCACACGGAGATGAGGGGGCGCGCATGCTGCCCGAGGACTTCCGAGCATTCGACGCGGACAACCACTACTACGAGGCGCTCGACGCCTTCACCCGGCACCTGGAACCGGCGTTCCGCAAGCGCTGCATGCAGTGGGCGGAAGTGGACGGCAAGACCCGGCTGCTCGTCGGCGGCAAGGTGAACAAGTTCATCCCCGACCCCACGTTCTCGCGGCTGGCCCGGCCCGGCGTCCTGGAGAACTGGTTCCGCGGCACGGCCACCGGATCGCTCATCGAGCAGTTCGGCGAACTGGAGCCCACCCGTGCGGAGTACCGGGACCGCGACGCCCGCCTCGGCGCGATGGACGAACTCGGCCTGGACGGCGCGATGTTCTTCCCGACCCTGGGCGTCGGCATGGAGCAGGCGCTGATCCACGACATTCCGGCACTGTGCGCCGCGTTCCGCGCGTTCAACCGGTGGCTGGACGAGGACTGGGGATTCGCCTATCAGGAGCGGATCTTCGCGGCGCCGTACTTCACCCTGGCCGACCCCGACAACGCGGTGCGCGAACTGGAGTGGGCACTCGGCAGGGACGCCCGCGTGATCGTCATGCAGTACGGGCCGATCCGCACCGAGCGCGGCTGGACCTCCCCCGGCGACCCCGCGCTCGAACCCTTCTGGGCACTCGCCGCCGAGGCCGGCATCACGGTCGTCTACCACGGCGGCAACAGCGCGTACGCGCAACTCGTCTCGTGGTGGGGCGAGTCGCACGAGATGGAGGCGTTCCGCGCCACGCCGATGCGCGGCCTGATCAGCCCCGAGCCGATCGCGGACACCATCGCGGCGCTGTTGTCGTACGGCGTGCTCGCCCGCCACCCGCGCCTGCGGATCGCCGCGATCGAGACCGGGGCGGACTGGATCCCCACGCTGTTCCAGCGCCTGAAGAAGTCCTACTCGCAACTGCCGCACGCCTGGGCCGAGGACCCGCGCGAGACGCTGCGCCAGAGGCTCTGGGTCTCCCCGTTCCACGAGAACGACCTCACCGCGCTGCGCGAGGTCATCGGCGTCGACCGCATCATGCTGGGCTCGGACTGGCCGCACACCGAGGGCATCGCCCGGCCGCTGGACTTCGCGAAGGACCTCGACGCGGCCGGCTTCGACGCCGACGAACAGGTCCGCGTGATGCGTACGAACGCCGAGTCGTTGGTCCGGCGCCTGCCCTGATCAGCCCCGCCACCACTCACCGCACCGCACCGCACCGCACCGCACCGCACCGAGGAGAGTCGGCACGATGGTGTTCCCCACGGATGTCCCGGTCGTCGACACGATGATCGGCTTCCCGCACGAAGGCTGGGACCAGTACGCGTTCATCCGGCGCCAGACCAAGGACCGCGAGTCGCGCGAGTCCTTCGACTTCCCCGCCGAGTACATGTTCAAGGGCGTACCGAAGGACCTGCCCACCGACGACCCGGTGGGGTTCACCCTCCACGAGATGGACCGCTTCGGCATCGGCCACGGCCTCATCGGCGTCGGCGACGAGACCTCGCGCGAGGCGCTGCGCCGCCACCCCGACCGGTTCGTGGCGGCGTCCAACGTCGACCCGAACACCGGTATGGACGGAATCCGGCAACTCGTCCGCGAACACCAGGAGTTCGGGGTCCGTGCGGTCGGCTGCTTCCCCTCCGGGACCTTCCCCCAGGTCCCGATCAACGACAAGAAGATGTACCCGTTCTACGCCAAGTGCGTGGAGCTCGACATCCCCGTCTTCATCTGCGCGGGCGTCCCCGGCCCCCGCCTCAAGTTCGCGGCGCAGCACGTCGAGCTCATCGACGAGGTCATGTACGACTTCCCCGAACTCGTCATGGTGACCCGGCACGGCTGCGAGCCCTGGGTCGACCTCGCCGTGAAGCTCATGCTCAAGTGGCCCAACCTGTACTACTCGACGTCCGCGTTCGCGCCCCGCTACTACCCGCAGGCGATCGTCGACTACGCCAACACCCGCGGCGCGCACAAGATCCTGTACGCGGGCTACTTCCCCATGGGCCTCACCCTCGACCGCATCTTCGGCGAACTCCCGGGCGTCGGCTTCAAGGACGAGGTGTGGCCCCAGTTCCTCTGCGACAACGCGCGCCGCATCCTCAAGCTCGACCCCCGCTAGCGCTCACCGGCACGCGGCGGCGTCCACTCACCCTCGCTCACCCCGTCGACCAACCCAACCATCAGGAGTACCCATGGAGTTCGGCGTCTTCGTCCAGGGCTACAACCCGGCGTTCCGGCGGGAGGGCAATCCGAACGCGGAGCACGAGGCTTTGATGAACGACATGGCGTACGCGATCGCCGCCGACAAGGCCGGGTTCAAGTACGCGTGGCTGAGCGAGCACCACTTCCTGGACGAGTACTCGCACCTGTCCGCGAACGACGTGATGTGCGGCTACCTCGCCCACGCCACCGAGCGCATCCACATCGGCTCCGGCATCTTCAACCCGCTCCCCCAGGTCAACCACCCCGCCAAGGTCGCCGAACGCGTCGCCATGCTCGACCACCTCTCCGGCGGACGCTTCGAGTTCGGCACCGGCCGCGGCGCCGGCAGCCACGAGATCCTCGGCTTCCTCCCCGGCATCCAGGACATGAACCAGACCAAGGACATCTGGGAAGACGTCATCCGCGAATTCCCCAAAATGTGGCTCCAGGACGAATACCAGGGCTACCAAGGCAAGTACTGGTCGCTCCCGCCCCGCCGCATCCTCCCCAAGCCCTACGGCAACGCCCACCCCGCCATGTGGTACGCCGCCGGCAGCCCGCCGTCCTACGAGATGGCCGCGCGCATGGGCCTCGGCGTGCTCGGCTTCTCCATCGGCGACATCGAGCAGGCCGAGAAGCTCACCGCCGCCTACAAGCGGGCGATCCGCAACGCCGAACCCGTCGGCGCCTTCGTCAACGACAACGTCCTGTGCGTGTCCACCGGCTTCGTCGACGAGGACCGCAAGCGCGCCGTCCAGCGCGCGGTCGACGCCCGCACGACCTACCTCGTCAGCAACGTCTACCGCTACCACGACACCTTCCCGCACCCGGAAGGCCTGCCGCGCTGGCCCGAGGTGATCCCGAACATCAACGGCGAAATGGTGGAGTTCGCCGCCGACGCGGGCGCGATGATCGTCGGCGACCCCGACAGCGCCCTCAAGGCCGTCAAGGCCTATGAGTCCGCGGGCATCGACCAGCTCGTCCTCGGCCTGGGCCCCGACACCCGCGAAGGCACCCTGGAGACCATCCGCCTCTTCGGCGAGCACATCATCCCCAAGCTCGACACCACCCCCGAACACCGCACCACAACCCACCGCCGCACCGCCCCCTGACCCACCCGCACCCCCTCCCGCCCCACCCGCCACCCACCTGACACCCCCGAACGCCGCCCGCGCCGCCCCCGGCGACGCGGGCGGCGTTCGTCGTGGCGTACACCCAGGCCAGGATCCGCGGACGTGCGGGGGTAGCAGGATCTTGATTTCGTACGCCCCACGTAGTACTGGACTTCGGACCCACCGAAGGAGCTGATCCGGGGTTCGGACCGGAATACTTTTCGGTATCAGAAGCATCCGCTGTTCACCCCGATCCACCACTGCTCGCTCCTTCCACTGACCGAACGTCCGGCGATCGGCCGCGGTGGGGAAAACTGCGACTCCCGCGTATTGCGGTGAGTCCTCCCCGCCACTTGGGCCGTCGCGCACCTATCTCCCGGCGTGACCGCTGCCGTTGCCTCGGCATGCCGTTTTTGCCCTCGCGTTCCGCCCGACAGCAGCCAGGTTGCCGTCCGGGCCGGTCCCGCACGCCCTGTCTCGCCCTCGACCGACCCGGAGTCCATTCCCATGGCAACTCTCCTGTACCGACTCGGACGGCTGACGTTCCGCCGAAGGCGCCTCGCGCTGCTGATCTGGATGGCGATCCTCGTCGCCGTCGGGGTCGGTGCGGCGACGGCGTCGAAGCCCGCCACCAAGCCGTTCTCGATCCCGGGGATCGAGGCGCAGAAGGCGATAGACCTGCTGGAGGAGCGCAGCCCCGACGCGGGTGGCGGCGGTGCCACCGCGCGCGTCGTGTTCCTGGCCCCCGACGGCACCCGGATCGACGCCCCGCAGAACAAGGCGGGTGTCGAGAAGACGATCGGCGCGCTGCAGGGCACCCCGGAGATAGCCGACATCTCCGACCCCTTCTCGGCCGCGACGGTCAGCGGGGACGGGTCGACGGCGTACGCGACCGTGGACTACCTGGTCGGCGCCGACATGCTGAAGGACTCCTCGCGGGACGTCCTGAAGGACGCGGTCAAGCAGGGCCAGGCGGCCGGGCTGACCGTCGAGGTCGGCGGTGACGCGCTGGAGGCGGAGACCAGCGTCGGCAACGGCGAGATCATCGGCATCGCGGTCGCGGCCGTCGTGCTCGCCATCACCTTCGGCGCGATGATCGCCGCCGGGCTGCCGCTGCTCACCGCGGTCCTCGGGGTGGGCGTCGGCATCGCCGGCATCACCGCGGTGGCCGGCATCTTCGACCTCTCGGAGAGCACGTCCACGCTGGCGATGATGATCGGCCTGGCGGTCGGCATCGACTACGCGCTGTTCATCGTCTCCCGCTTCCGCACCGAGCTGCGGCTGGGCCGAGAACCGGAGGAGGCGGCCGGACGCGCCGTGGGTACGGCCGGATCCGCAGTCGTCTTCGCGGGCCTCACCGTCGTGATCGCGCTGGCCGGCCTGGCCGTCGTCAACATCCCGGTGCTCACCGAGATGGGCCTGGCCGCGGCGTTCACCGTCGTCATCGCGGTGCTCGTGGCACTCACCTTCGTGCCCGCGCTGCTGGGCTTCGCCGGAAAGCGCATCTTCGGCCGCAAGGAGCGCAAGCGCAGGGCCGAGCAGCCGCAGGCGCCGGTCGACGAGAAGCCGAACATGGGCTCGCGCTGGGCACGGTTCGTGCTGCGGCACCCGGTCGCCGTGCTGGTGGGCTCGATCGTGGGCCTCGGCGCCATCGCGCTGCCGGCCGCGAGCATGAACCTGGGTCTGCCGGACGACAGCTCGAAGCCGACCAGCACGACGCAGCGCCAGGCATACGACATGCTCGCCGACAGCTTCGGCCCGGGCTTCAACGGCCCGCTGCTGCTGGTGGTCGACACCGCAAACGCCTCCGACCCCGTGGGCGCCGCCGAGGCGGTGCGCCAGCAGGTCGAGACCCTCAAGGGCGAGGGCGAGGGCAAGGGCGTGGCATCGGTCGGCGCCGCCAACCTGAACGACGCCCAGACCCTGGCCACCATCCAGGTCACGCCGACGACGAAGCCGAGCGACACCAAGACCGAGACGCTGGTGCACGACATCCGCGACGTGGTCAAGAACGCCGAGGCACAGACCGGTGCCAAGACGCTGGTCGGCGGCACCCCGGCGCTGAACATCGACTTCTCGGAGAAGCTGAACGACGCGCTGGTGCCGTACCTGCTCCTGGTCGTCGGACTGGCGTTCCTGCTGCTGATCGCGGTGTTCCGGTCGATCCTGGTGCCGCTGAAGGCGGCGCTCGGCTTCCTCCTGTCGGTCGCCGCGGCGCTCGGTGCGGTCGTCATGGTGTTCCAGTACGGCTGGCTCAACGAGCTGTTCGGCGTGGAGCAGACCGGCCCGATCATGAGCATGATGCCGATCTTCCTGGTCGGCGTGGTGTTCGGGCTCGCGATGGACTACGAGGTCTTCCTGGTCACCGGGATGCGCGAGGCCTTCGTGCACGGCCAGTCGCCCAGGGAGTCCGTGGTCAGCGGGTTCAAGAACGGCGCCCGGGTGGTCACGGCCGCGGCGATCATCATGATCGCGGTGTTCGCGGGCTTCATCGGGGCCACCGACTCGATGATCAAGATGATCGGCTTCGGCCTCGCGGCGGCGGTTTTCCTGGATGCGTTCGTGGTCCGCATGGCGCTCGTGCCGGCGGTGCTCGCCCTGCTGGGCAAGTCCGCGTGGTGGCTGCCGAAGTGGCTCGACCGCATCCTCCCGAACGTCGATGTCGAAGGCGACAGCCTGCGCAAGCACATCGACGCGCAGTCGGCGGCGCAGGAGCCTGACCCGCAGCAGGAACGCGAGCGGGAGCCGGTCGGCACCTGACCGCCCTCGGCGGCGGGCCGGGCAGGGCCCGCCGCCGAACCCCGGCGGACGCACGAATTCCAGCCCCAGACTCCAACCTGCGACTCCAATCTGCGACTCCAACCCGGACCGCCCCGGCCGGTGCGCTGTGCACCCGGCCGGGGCGGTCCCCGTTTGCGCCACGCTTTGCGGCGTACGCGCGGCCTCCGCGTCGACGACCCATGCCGTGCCGACATGGACCCATGCCGTGTGCCGGATCCGGCGGCATGCGCATTCCCGCAGGTGGGCATGCGTGTTACGGTCCGCGTCCGGCCGACGTGAGGGGGCGCCGCACGTGACCACGACAGAGCGCGGGGCCGACCCCGGTTCAGACCCGAGTTCGGACCCCGCCTCCGACCCAGGCTCAGACCCCGGCTCCAAGAGTGGTCCCCGGCGCGACCGCGGCGCGGCCGCCTGGGCGGAATCCGCGCGGAGCCTGGAACTCCCCCTGCATGGACCGGAGTTGCCGGAGGATGCGAGGCGCCCGTCCGGCCTGCACTACTGCGAACTCCCCGCCGCCGCACCGGCCGTGGACCGCGCCCCGGTGCTGATGCTGCACGGATGGGCGGGCAGCGCGGCCGACTGGGACGACGTCGCGCCGGCTCTCGCGGCGGACCGGCGGGTCGTGGCGTACGACCACCGCGGGCACGGCGGCAGCGCGAAGTTCGGTGCCCGCGACGCCTACACGTTCGATCTGCTCACCGCCGACCTGGCGGCGTTCGCGGACCGCGTCACGCCGGGGCCGGTCCATCTGGTCGGGCACTCCATGGGCGGCATAACCGCGCTGCGCCACACGCTCGCCCACCCCGAGCGGGTGCGTTCGCTCGTCCTGGTGAGCACGTCCCCCCGCCCGTCGGCGGCGCCGCACGTGCGCCTGCTGTTCGGGTTCCTGAACCTGCTCGTGCGCCGACGGGGCATGGCGCCCCTGGAGTGGTACGTCCGCCACCAGGTCAAGCTGCCCGAAGGCACCCCCGCCGACGAGCGCGCCCGCCTGGAGCGGCAGGGCCGGGCCCTCGTCGGCATGGACCCGGTCGCGTTCGTCGCGTTCAGCAAGGCGGTCCGGCGGTACGCCCCGGTGCTCGACGGCCTCGGCGCGATCACCTGCCCGGTCACCGTGGTCAACGGCGCGCTCGACACCGGACTCCGTTCCGGGGCCGCGCAGTTCGCGTCCCGCATCGCCGGCGCGCGGGTCGAGGTGATCCCCGGGGCCGGGCACAGCCCGCAGACGGAGGCGCCGGACGCCTGGCTCGCGGTGGTCCGGGAGCACCTCGCCCGCCGGGCCTAGGACACGCCCCGGCCGCCCGCCGGGCCCGTTGCGCGCCGACCTCCGGAAAATTCGAACTGCGGGATTTCTTCCGCGCGTTGGTGAGACATCCGCGCGCCCGGTGACTCGTTTCCCAGAGACCGCAAGGGCTCCGGGACCTCGGAAAAACGCTCAGTTGGCAAGGTGTGCCGAGAGGGCCTTCCCGGCCCGAAAATCCGTGGTCCGAGGGCTCTGGGAATGCGTCACTCCGGTTGCTATCTTCCGCCGCATGATTCCCGCACGGGCCGGGGGTCCGGGCACGCTCGGAAGGAAGAAGCAGCCGTGATCATCGACATTCCCGAGGGCGAGGACGCCATCCCGTACGTCTGGGCCGAGATGGTCCCGGAGATCGGCACGGCGGCGGCGACGTACTCGATGTCCGTGTACGACCACAGCAAGCTCGGGCTCCGCGAGTTCGAGGCGGCCCGGCTCCGCATCGCGCAGATCAACGGCTGCATCTTCTGCCTGGACTGGCGCACCGAGCGCGACGGCGTCAAGGTCGAGGAGGAGTTCGCCGACGCGGTCACCGAATGGCGCACCACCGAGGCCTTCGACGACCGCACCCGCCTCGCCGCCGAGTACGCCGAGCGGTACGCCGAGGACCACCACAACATCGACGACGAGTTCTGGGTGCGCATGAAGGCCCACTACACCCAGCACGAGATCGTCGAGCTCAGCATGGCCATCGGGTCGTGGCTGGCCTTCGGCCGGCTGAACCACGTCCTCGGCCTGGACAGCGTCTGCGTCCTGACGAACCACTGATCCGACCGCCCGGTTCCGCCGCTCCGTCGCACGGCCCGGTCCGCCCAGTCCGCCCCCCGGACAAACCGATTCCGCACACCGGCCGTTCTCGGTTCCGCCGAGACCGCCCGCACCACCCCGCCGTACCTTCCGGCCCCCCGGCCCGACATCACAGGTAAGCCCGGCACCAGGCAACTAGCACCAGGCTCGGCGACGACCGCTCGGCCCGCGCCGTGCTCCGCCCGGCACCACCACCTGCCCCACCCGCCCGACCGACCTTCCGCCAGGTCCCCACGGCTGGTTCCGCGGCCGGAAGGTTCGCCGGCGTACCCGCACCCGGCCGGACCCAGCCGTACCCGGCCGAACTCGTGAAGGGCGCAACGCCGCACGGCGCCGTGCCGGGGAGGGCCGTCAGGCCACCCGGCGCGGCGAGAAACCGGTGAACTCTCCGGTCGGCACCACCAGCACTCCCGGCTCCGTGGCAAGCCCCTCGTGCCACGGCCACGCCCGCCTGCCCTTCCAGGCCTGTCGGGCGCACGATCCGGAACGTTACGTTCCGGTACCCGCACCGCGCACACGCACCAGCAGCAGGTGTTCACTCCCGTCCGAAGTGAGGAAACCTCATGCGTGAAACCGTCCTCCCCGACTCCGGTGCCAACGGAGTCTCGCGCCGCCGCTTCGTGGTCGGAGCCGGCGCGGCCGTCGGGGCCGCCGCGATCGCAAGCCATGCCGCGGCACCGCGCGCGTACGCCGCCCCCGCGGCCGGCCCGATCGCCAGCGGCTCCCGCGTCCCCGTCCTGGTGGTCGGCACCGGGTACGGCGGCTCCGTCACCGCGCTGCGCCTCGCGCAGGCCGGCGTCGACGTCCACATGATCGAGATGGGCATGGCCTGGGACACCCCGGGCCCGGACGGCAAGATCTTCGCCAACACGACGACGCCGGACCACCGTTCGTTCTGGCTGCGGACCCGCACCAAGCAGCCGCTGAGCAACTTCCTCGGCTTCCCGATCGACAAGAACATCCCGAAGTACACCGGCATCCTGGACGCCGAGGAGTTCGCCGGGATCATGGTGTACCAGGGCCGCGGCGTCGGCGGCGGGTCGCTGGTGAACGGCGGCATGGCCGTCACGCCCAAGCGCGAGAACTTCGCCGGGATCCTGCCGTCCGTCAACGCCGACGAGATGTACTCGACGTACTACCCGCGCGCCAACAGCGGACTGGGCGTCACCGCCGTCGACCAGCGCTGGTGGGAGAACGCGCCGTGCTACCAGTACGCCCGCGTCGGCCGCAAGCACGCCCAGCGCTCGGGCTTCCCGTTCGTGTTCGTCCCCAACGTGTACGACTGGGACTACATGAAGGCCGAGGAGGCCGGCACCGTCCCCAAGTCGGCCCTCGCGGGTGAGGTCATCTACGGCAACAACGCCGGCAAGAAGTCGCTGCAGAAGACCTACATCGCGCAGATCAAGGCGACCGGCCGCGTCACCATCACCCCGCTGCACAAGGTGACCTCGGTCGCCCCGGCGGCCGGCGGCGGGTACACGGTGCTCATCGACGAGATCAACACCACCGGAGACACGGTGGCCACCAAGTCCGTGACCGCGGACCGGGTGTTCTTCGCGGCGGGCAGCGTCGGCACCTCCAAGCTGCTCGTCAAGCTCAAGGCCACCGGCGCGCTGCCCAACCTGAACAACGAGGTCGGCAAGGGCTGGGGCGACAACGGCAACGTCATGTGCGGCCGGGCGAACCACATGTGGGACGCGACCGGCAAGCTCCAGTCGTCGATGCCGACCGCGGGCATCGACAACTGGGCGGCGGGCGGGGCGTTCGCCGAGGTGGCGCCGCTGCCGACCGGCATCGAGACGTACGCGTCGTTCTACCTGTCGATCACCAACACCCCGCACCGCGCGGAGTTCAGCTGGAACGCCGCCACCGGCAAGGTGGACCTGAGCTGGCAGGCCGCGTGGAAGCAGACCTCCATCAACATGGCGAAGACCATCTTCGACAAGATCAACCAGAAGGAGGGCACGATCTACCGGACCGACCTGTTCGGGACGTACAAGATCTGGGGCGACCACCTCACGTACCACCCGCTCGGCGGTGCGGTGCTCAACAAGGCCACCGACAACTACGGTCGCCTGCACGGCTACCCGGGCCTCTACGTGATGGACGGTTCGCTGATCCCCGGCAATGTCACGGTGAACCCGTTCGTGACGATCACCGCGCTGGCCGAGCGCAACATCGAGAACATCATCGCGAACGACCTGTAGGCCACACCCTGTAGGCCACGACCGGCACGCCCGGGAAGTGCAGGCACGCGGGATCGACTGACGGCGGGGGCGCGCATCGCGCGCTCCCGCCGCAGCACGTTCCGCGCCGGCCAGGAGGCCTTGGACGCGATCCATCGGTTGGGACATAACTGCTGGTCAGGTGACACGTGTCGATCTGAAACGGGGTCGGAAAACTCCAATACCGGGGTGTGCGCCCGGTGGGACGGTGCGACGCGACCGCGACGGCCTTCGATCCCCGGAACGAGGCGGCGCGTGCGTGCACAGGGCTCCGTCCCGCCCATGAACAGGCGTACTTCCCAGGGGGTTTCCATGCGATCGGCACGCTGGTTCCGAAGTACTCGACACGCAGGCACACCAC
Source organism: Streptomycetaceae bacterium NBC_01309 (assembly GCA_045039925.1). Classification (GTDB taxonomy): domain Bacteria; phylum Actinomycetota; class Actinomycetes; order Streptomycetales; family Streptomycetaceae; genus Yinghuangia. The sequence goes on along the minus strand of CP108400.1, from coordinate 9,709,080 downwards.
GCCGGAAGGCCGGCGTCACCCTCGTGGTGGCCGCCGCCTCCCTCGCGACGCTCGGCAGCCTTGCGGTGGCTCCCGCCGGGGCCTCCGGAGGCAGCGGCGGTGCCGCCACCACCACGACCGCCGACCACGCCGCCCTGCTCGCGGCGATGCAGCTCGTGAGCGGGAACGTCAACGACGGCAACACACCGCCCGGCCCGCACGGCATGGACGCGATCCCCGGGGTCGTCGCCCGCACCGACATCGGCGGCGTGCAGTGGGCCGGCACCGCGGACAACCCGGGCAGCGCCGCGACGCGCCAGGCCGACAGCGTGTTCCGGGCCGGCAGCGTCACCAAGATCTTCACCGCCACGGTCATCCTGCAACTCGTCGGCGAAGGGCGTCTCGGCCTCACCGACAACGTCTTCGGCCTGCTGGGCCCGGTGCTCAAGAACAACACCGTCCAGGGCTGCAACCTCGCGACCTGGAAGTGCTTCAACCCGCCGGGGCCGGGCGTCGCGCCGATCACCGTCGAGCAGTTGCTCCAGCACTCCAGCGGGATCTTCAACTACACGGCCGACCTCTCGTTCCAGGCCAAGATCGCGGCGCAGTTCCCCAACATGGCCTTCACCCCGGCCGAGTTGGTGGCCGAGGGGGCGAGCCACGGGCCGCAGGCGGCACCGGGGACGACGATGGCGTACTCGAACACCAACTACACGCTGCTGGCCCTCATCATCGAGTCGGTCACCGGCAAGCCGTGGCACCAGGCCCTGACGGAACGGGTGGTGACGCCGCTCGGCCTGACCAAGACGTGGATCCCCGCGCCGGCCGACACCGTCCTTCCGGGACCGCACGACGCCTTCGTGTCGAACCTGCTCTTCCCGCGCAACGGCAACTCGTTCAACACGCTGCCCGCGGGTGACCAGAACGCGTCTTACGGGTACGGCGGCGGGAACGTCATCTCGACGACCGCCGACCTCATCACGTTCATCAAGGCGCTGGTCGGCGGGCAGTTGCTGCCGCCCGCGCAATTGCAGCAGATGATCGCCAAGGTGAACCCCAACACCATGGGGACCCCGGCCCCGGCGCTGCCGCCCGGCATCACCTGCAACACGGGCCTCTCGTGGCCGGAGTGCATCCCCAACCCGGCCGAATTCAACGTCACCTCCAACGCGAACGCGCCCACGAACTGGTACGCGTACGAACCCTGGACGCAGGGCGTCGCGAACTACAGCCTCGGTCTCACCCAGCGCGAACTCACGTGCTCCGACGGCCAGAAGGTCACGCTGTACGGCCACAACGGGGCGATCCCGGGCTCGATGTCGTACGTCTACACGACCCCGGACGCCGGCCACTCCATCTCCTTCAACCTCAACGGCGACTGGCCGCAGCACGAGCTGTACGACATGTACGGCATCCTGGCCGCGGAGTACTGCCCGGCCGCCTGATCCCCTCCGGGCCCGCTCCTGGACCCGCTCGCGGGACCTGCCTCAGGACGCGCCTCAGACCCGCTTCAGGACCCCCGCCCCGGTACCCGCCGGAGCGGGGGTTCTCGCGTTGCGGACACGGCGGTTCGCCCCGGTCCGACGCCCGTGCGGCGGGGGCCCGGCACCGCCCCGCCCCGGGCCCATCCCGTTTTGGGCGGCGTTTCCCGGGCAGCGCGTGTGTCGGAGTCCCCCCACGTTGGAGAGTGTGATGTCCACAGGTGCAGTGATAGCCCTCGTCATCATCGTCATAGGCGTAGTCGCGGTCCTGGGCGCGGCGATGTGGATGCTCAGCCGCAGGCGCCACCTGCGCGATCGCTTCGGCCCCGAGTACGACCGAATGGTGGAGTCCGGCGAGAGCCGGCGCGCGGTGGAGCGCGAACTGCGGGACCGCGAAAGGCGCCACAACGAGTTGGAGCTCAAGCCGCTGCCGCCGCGGGAGCGCGAGCGCTACGCCAAGGAATGGGTCGCCGTCCAGGAGAACTTCGTGGACACCCCGACCAGCGCCGTGCACGACGCGGACAACCTGGTGACGCGCCTGATGCGCGACCGCGGCTACCCCACCGAGGGCTACGAGCAGCAGGTACGCCATCTCTCGGTGGAACACGGGCACACGCTGGAGCACTACCGCGAGGCCCACGAGATCACCAACCGCGCCGCCGCCAAGGAGGCCACGACCGAGGACCTGCGCGGCGCGATGGTCCACTACCGGGCCGTGTTCGAGGACCTGCTCACGCGCGCCGAGCGGACCGCCTGACGGGCAGGCCGCGAGGCGCTCGGCGTCCCCCGTCCGAACACCGGCTCCTTGGCCTCGGGCCGCTTCGGATCCCGCCGACTCCCGGCACCTCGCTCCCACTCCCGTCAGCCCCGGCAACTCCCTTCCACCCCCTTCTACTTCCTTCTACTTCTTCCGATCACGAGGAAAGAGCCGAGATGCGACACGAAGGCAGCGAACACCGCGACCCCGGGCACGGAGACCGGGACACCCGGGCCGACGAGCGCGCCCGGCAGGACGAAGGCTCCCCGCCCGGCACCCGCGACCTCGCCGACGCCGGCAAGGCCGACTCTCCGCCCGCAGCCGCCCCGACCTCCCCGCCGGCCCGGCCCGCCCGGCCGTCGTCCCTGCCGCACCCGGAGAAGCACACCGACACGCGGACCGAGCGGCAGGCCGAGCCGTCCGCCGGCACGGCCGCACGCGAGGACCGCGCCCCCGGGGCCGCGGCATCGGAACAGGCGCCGCTGCGCGGTCTGCCCGACGAGTCGTCCGCCGAGCGGCTGGCCCAGGAGGACCACGCGCTCCTGGAGCCGGGTGACGCGAAGGACTTCCGGGTGAAGTGGCAGGACATCCAGTCCGACTTCGTGGACCACCCGAAGGATGCGGTGCGCGAGGCCGACACCCTCGTCGCCGAGGTCATGCGGACGCTCGCCGCCTCGTTCGCGTCGCACAAGGACGGCCTCGAACGCCAATGGGCGCAGGGCGAGGACGTCGTCACGGAGGACCTGCGGATCGCGCTCCAGCGCTACCGGTCCTTCTTCAACCGCCTGCTCAGCGCCTGACGCCCGCACCCGGCGGCGCGCCGCGAAGCCGCGCCGCGCCGCCGGGTGCGCCGGATGCCGGGCACATCCCCGGATACATCCGCGGGCACATGCCGAGGCCGCCCACCGGACGCCGTTGTCCGGTGGGCGGCCTCCGCGCGTGGGCCCGGGCGAGGCGGCGGCAACGCGCGGGGGCGACCGTCGTGCTTGCGCTGCCGTCGGGGTTGACGGTGGCGTCCGCGCACCGTTGCGGTAGGGCGTACACCGTTTCCTTCCGCGGACCCCGGGCAGTCGCTCAATGTCCGGAATTCCGGATGTACACAGCGTGCCGGGGGCGTCCCGCGGTCCCGGCCGATCGGAGGAAATCACATGTTCAGAGCCATCGGAGACGTCCTCCGGAAGATCGGCGGAGCGATCGCAACCGTGGTCACCCTGCCGTTCCGTGCCCTTGCCCGGCTGTTCGGCGGCGCGTCCGACTCGACGCGCGGCCGGCACTGACCACGACCGGATCCACGAGGAGTGTCCATGACCGACCCGAGGCGCGTGCGCGAGAAGCGGACCGTCCGAAGCCGGGTGAGCGCACTCGCCCCTCGGGGCGAACTCGACGAGACCGCGACCGCGGCCTTGCGCGCGGAGGCCTTCGCGCGGATCGCCGAAGGCCGCCCCGACCTGGTGGTCGACCTGTCCGGCGTCACGTTCTGCGACGCCTGCGGCCTGAGCGCCCTGATCGGTATCCGACGCCGCGCCCTGGAGGCCGGCGGCTCGCTGCGCCTCGCCGCCGTCCCCTCGGACCTGGACCGCCTGCTCACCAGGACCGGGCTCCGGGACTTCCTGACCGCGCACCCGACCGTCGACGACGCCGTGTCGGCGCTCGCCGCAAAGCGCACCACGCAGCCGCCCAAGCGACCCGGCACCAACCGGATGCGTCGCACGGCACCGGCAGGAGCCCCACGCGAGACCGGCCGATGACGGCGCGGCCCGGTCACCTCCAGCCATACGTCTCCCAACTCCCCTGCTGTTAAAACTTGTTCGTATGCTGAACGGGTCGGGTCATTCGGCGGATCGTGCCGCCTCCCGAGGGCGTGTCGTGGCCAGGACGAGCGCCGCTGCCGAGGCCAGCGTGCCTCCCAGGTACATGACCGAGGCGGTGCCGAGGCCGTCGGCGGCGCGCCCGCCGAGGAACGCACCCAGCGCTATCGCCGTGTTGAAGACGCCGACGAGCAGGGCCGAGGCCGCCTCGCGGGCCTGGGGGACGGCGGCCAGCAGCCACGTCTGCACGGACACCGACACACCGCCGTACGCGACCCCCCACAGCACCAGCAGCGCCGCCGCGGCCCACGCCGAGCCGCCGAACGCGGGCACGAGGAACACGGTCGCGGCGAGCAGCGCGGACAGGATCACGAGGGTGCCGCGCGCCGAACGGGTCGCGCCGAAGCCCGCCGCGAAGTTGCCCACCACCCCGGCGACCCCGTACGCCAGCAGCAGGGCGCCGACGAGCGCGGGGCGGATCCCGGAGACCTCCTCCAGTGCCGGGCGCACATATGTGTAGGCCGCGAAGTGCCCGGTCACCAGCAGCGCCACGACCACCAGCGCGATCCGCACGCGGGCGTCCGCAAGGGGTTCGGCGAGGCGGGGGCGCCCGGCGTCCGGGGGCAACGGCGGCAGCGCCGCCGCCAGGGCAGCGGCGACGGCGAGGCCGAGCACCCCCGCCGCCACGAAGGCCGCTCGCCAGCCGAGGAGTTCGCCGAGATAGGCGCCCGCCGGAACACCGAGCACCGAGGCCACCGCGATGCCGCTGAAGACCAGCGAGGTCGCCGCGCCGACCGAAGACGGCGGCACGAGGCGGACCGCGATTCCGGCGGCCAGCGCCCAGACGCCGCCCATGCCGACGCCGACCAGCAGGCGCGCGGCCGTCATCACCGCGAAGTTCGGCGCCCACGCGCTGAGCAGGTTGCCGAGGCCGACGAGCGCCATCAGGAGGACGAGTACTCTCCTCCGGTCGTGCCGGGCGAACAGCGGTGCCAGCGCGGGCGCGGCGACGGCGGCCGCGAGGCCGGTCACCGTGAGAGCCAGGCCGGCCGTCCCCTCCGAGACGCCGAGTGACTCCCCGAGCGGGGTGAGCAGGCCGACGGGCAGCATCTCGGAGGTGACGACGGTGAACGTCGCGGTCCCCACGACGGTGACGGCGAGCCAGCCGCCGCGGCGTGCGGTGCGATCGACATGATCGGGATGATCGACATGAGCCATGCCGCCAGGCAACCGTCCCGGCGCGCGGGGAACAACGGGTGATCTCTCATGCTTTCCATGAGCGTGGCTCATCGATCGGGAGAGTGGGGCGGCATGGCCGGCGGTATCGAGATCCGGGAGATCGAGGCCTTCCTCGTGCTCGCCGAGGAGTTGCACTTCGGTCGGACCGGGGACCGGCTCTACGTGTCGCAGAGCCGCGTCAGCCAACTGCTCCGCGCGCTGGAGCACCGGGTCGGGGCGCGCCTCGTCGAGCGTACGAGCCGCCGCGTGCGCCTCACCCCGCTGGGCGCCCGCTTCCACGCGTCGCTGACTCCGGCGTACGCGGCACTCCGCACCGCCGTCGACGACGCGCGCGAGGCGGCCGGGGACGTGGCCGGGACCCTGCGCCTCGGATTCCAGGGCAGCGCCAACGACCAACTCATGGACGCGATAGCCGCCTTCGAGGCCCGGCATCCGGGCAGCGCCGCGGAGGTCGGCGAGGTGCCGCTCAACGACCCCTTCGGCCCGCTGCGCCGCGGCGAGGTCGACGCGGCGATCGTCATGCTCCCGGCCGAAGAGCCCGATGTGGCGGTCGGACCGGTCTTCTCGCGTCGTCGGCAGAACCTCGCGGTGTCGGTGCGGCACCCGTACGCGGAACGCGCCTCGATCACCGCCGAGGACCTCGCGGACTGCGATCTCATCACCTTCGCCGACCCGGCACCCGGCTACTGGCGGCGCGCGAACGCCCCCGAACGCACGCCGGACGGCCTGGCGATCCCGCGCGGTCCGGCGGTCCGCACTCTCCAGGAGGGCCTGACCAGCGCCGCGGCCGGCCGCGGCGCGATGCTGCTGTGCGAGCCCACTGCCGAATACCACGCGCGGCGCTCGCTGGCGTTCGTACCGGTGACCGGCCTGCCGATGTCGGCGCTGGCGCTCACCTGGCCGCGGAACGGCGCGGGACCGTCGGCGCGCGTGGCGGCATTCGCGCGGGCGCTGGCGGATACCGCCGGCGGCCGCGAGGACCACTGACCGCAAGGAGCGCTGACCGCGCGGAGCACCCGACCGCGGAGGCGCGGCCGGTCCGCCCCCGCCCCGGACCGGCCGCCCATCTCCTTTCCTGCCCCGCTTGCGTACCGGTCCCACCCGGTGTTGCCCTCCGCTCGGCGGCCGGTCAGCCCCCTGCCCGGCCTCCGCCCGGCCCTCCGCTCAGCCCTTCGCCCACTCCTCGTCCCGCCGCACCGCGGCCTCGTGGACCGCGCCCGGCGGCTTGTCGCCCAGGATCCGGTCCCGCTGCGCCCGCAGCACCGCCGCGTCCGTGGTGGCGGCGAACTCCGGCCGCCCGTGCAGACGGCGCGTGTAGGCCCACAGGTTCGGGTAGTCGGGCAGCCCGCGTCCGTCACGCTCGATCGCGGCGTGGTAGCCGACCTCGAAGCGGATCAGCTTCACCCACAGCCGGATGTCCGAGAGCGTCAGAGATTCGCCGTGCACGAACGGCGACGCGCCGAGGCGCGCCTCGTGGGCGTCCAGGCCGTTCACGCCGCCGACCACCCCGCCGGCCTTCGCCTCGGCGGTGATGAGCCGGTCGTACGCGTCGATCTCGCCGCGCAGCCGCTCCGGGTAGAGGTCGACCGACGCGTCGCCCCAGGCGTCGAACCGCGTCGCCAGGTCGACCGGGATCACCGGGAAGTCGTTGCTGACCACCCGCGTCGTGGTGCGGTCCCAGAGGGTCGGCACCGAGATGTGGCCGTCGTACCCGGGCTCGGTCAGTTCGTACGCGTCCCGCAGCAGCGCGAAGCCGTTGACCGGGTCGGGACCGAAGCGCTCGCGGAACGCCCAGCCCCGGCCGTCGCGTGCCTCGTCCACGTAGGAGGCCGTGACGACCTCTTCGAGGCCCTTCGCGGCCCGGACGACGGACGCGATCTGCGCCCACGGGCAGCCGTACGAGACGTACAGGTGGTAGCGGCCCGGCTCGGCCGGGTACGGCGACGATCCCGGTTCGCCGATCCGGTCCTGGAAGGGGTAGAAGGGCCGCTCGACCCCGTCGCGCGGGGACGGGTTCTTGGCCTGGTACACACCGAACACTTCGGTGTCGACGGGGCTTGCGAAGACGGCTGCGGTGGTCATCACGGACTCCTCGGGTCGTGCGGCGGTCAAATCGCGGTCGTAAGGCAGTCGAACAGTGGTCATATCGCGGGTGATACCGATCATGCGGTCAAGCGTTCGGCCGGCGCACCGACGTGCGTCGGCCTCGCGGCGGCCAGATTGCGCAGCACGTCGCGGGCCAGCGCGTCGTTGACGCGGAACGTCGGCGCGTCGAACCGCGGCCGAGCGAATCCGCCCACGGCGACGCCGCCCGCGACGCCGTGCCCGATGGCGAACCGCGCGCTGTGCGTGATCCCGTCGGCGTCGACAAGGCGGTGCGTTCCGATCTCGGTGCGCACCCTCCCGGTGGGCGCCCCGGCCAGCCGTTCCTCCGAGACCGCGCCGCGGGCGTACAGCCTGCGCAGCAGCGGGTCCAGGGTGCGCGCCAGCGCCGGCTCGGGGAGCCGGGCCTCGACGAGAGCCCGGGCCCGCACCACCCCGGGGACCGCCGGACTGTGCGCGGTGAAGTCCCCGTCGCGGGCGCCCACCACCGCGTCGGGGCCGACGAAGCGGATGACGCCCGCCTTCGCCAGCGCCGACATCTCCTCCAGGCGCGGCCCCGGCGGGCCGCTCGCTATGTAGCTGAAGAAGCCGTGGAAGTCCGGGAGTTCGTGCAACTGTGCGCGGTCGGCTATGCGACCCGCGGCCAACAGCCGGGCGACGACGCCGTACGCGCCGAGCAAGGCGTGGATGACCGCCAGGTCGGCGCTGAACCGGGGGTCCGAACGCCGGGCCAGGTCGGCGGCCATGTGGGTGTGCAACATGTCCTGAAGCTCCGCCGCGTCGCCGAACCGCCGCCCGCGCAGCGGGCGGTCGAGGAGTCCGAGGTCGAGGCGGTCGTCCGGGGCGGGCACGGTCGCGTCGATCAACGGCGCCGGGTCGCCGTCGGTCAGTGCCGCGGCCAGCGGTTCTGCGACGTCGGCCCAGTCCGCGGTGGTGCGGTCGCGGTGGGCGGTGAACAGTCGCCGGTAGTAGGCCCACAGCATCTCCCGGTGGAGCGCCGGCCGGATGTCGCGGCGCCATTCCAGGGCCTTGGGCCCGGGGCGGTCGTCGAAGGCCTCGACCGTGAGGAATCGCGGCACGTGGCGGCCCCCCGTCAGCTCGTACCCGGTCTTGGCGCGGTACGGCACGCCGCGGCGCGAACCGACGTACAGCACGGGCTCGTTGCCGGAGGCGTGGTACGTCAGCCCGCCGTCCGCGCCGCGTCGGAACCGACCGCCGCGCCCCGAACTGACGCGGACCATGAGGTCGACGAAGGCGAGGCCGATGCCGCGCACGATCACCGGTTCCCCCGGAGCCAGGACCCCGAGGTCCTGGTCGGCCGTGTAGCCGCACGGCAGGTAGGTGAGGTCGTTCTCCCGGGCGTACAAAGCGAGTTCCCGCTCGCGCGGGTCGGGCTCGTGGTCGAGGTGGCCTTGCGCGAGCACCACGGCGTCGACGGCGATCCCGGTGCCGGCCGCGAGTTCGACGAGTTGGCGGCCGAGCGGTCCGTCCGTGACGTCGACCGCGCGGTCCCGGTGCACGATGACGCGGACGTCGGGCGGCGCGGATGCCGCCGTGGCCCGGAAGACCCAGGCGAGATAGGCGCTCAGCAGCGGTCGGCTCGGAAAGGACACAGGCGTCAGCCGGGACAGCTCGTCCGCGTACGGGGCGAGGGCCGGTTGCGTACGCCCGCCGCGGATCTCGGCGGCCCGGTCGCGGCCCCACTCCCACAGCGACGGTCCGGGCAGTATCGGGCCTTCGCATGTGGCGGCCTCGTCGGTGAACAAGGTGATGTCCGAGGCCAGGGAGTTCGCCCACAGCAAGGGCGACTGCTCGCGGCGCCAGACCCGGCCGGCGCCGGGTGGGTGGGGATCGACGACGTGCAGGTGCAACGGGTGCCCCGGCATGAGCTCGGCGGCGTTGGCGACCAGGCGTTCGACCAGCGAGGTGCCTCCGGGGCCCGCGCCTATGACGGCGACGGACAAGGGACGGGGGTGGGCCATCGGGGTCTCCCGGATACGGTCGCGGGCAGGCGGCGCGGCGCCGCTCGAGTGCGTACGGACGGTGGGGTGGGCTCCGCGAAGGACCGTGGGTCGCGGGCAGACGGATGCGAGACAACGACAGCGGCAACGGCGAAGAACACGAGTGCCCTCGCGTCGGCCGCCCCGGCGGATGACCCCGATGGGGATCAAAGCGGCGGCTGCGGCCCATTGCCCGGCAGTCACAGAGCCGTTCGCCGGGACACCGCACCTGAACCGGTGCGGCAGAGTCGATGGGCGGAGTCGGCGGGCAGCCTCAGGCGCGCGGACAGCAGGTGCCGGCCACTCGGCAGTAGTCGATGTGGCGGCAGGACACCAGGCGCAGGTCCGTACTCACGGGACGGACGCTACGAAACCCGACGCACCGCTGTCAACGCCGACGGCCCCGGACGGCGTATCGCCCCGGTGTCGACGGGGCAGCGAACTCGCCCTGTTTCACGGCTGGTTCACATCGACTTCACAACTGCGGACGACGATGGGTCAGTCGGGACCATCGAACGGAGCCTCTCCATGCCATCCGTCCTCACCGTGTGGGGTTCGCCGTCGCGCGTCTCGCGTACCAGCATCGTCGCCGCCCACGTCGCGGACCGCCTCGCCGAAGCCGGCCACCGCGTCGACCGTCTGGCCGTACGCGACCTCCCGCCGCAGGCACTGCTGCACGCCGACTTCTCCGATCCGGCCATCCGCGACGCACTCGCGCTGGTCGACAAGGCGGACGCAATCGTGGTCGCCAGTCCCGTCTACAAGGCCGCCTACAGCGGCGTGCTCAAGGCCTTCCTGGACGTCCTGCCGCAGTTCGCGCTGCGCGGCAAGGCCGTCCTGCCGGTACTGACCGGCGGCACGCCCGCGCACGTGCTCGCGCTCGACTACGCGCTGCGGCCCGTGCTGACGTCCCTGGGCGCGACGCACGTCTCGCAGGGCTGGTTCGTCCACGAGTCGTACGTCCATCCCGGCGAGGGGGACGGCGACGGCGACACCGGCCACCGGCTCGACCCGGACGGCCTGGCACCGCTGTACGAACTGGTCGACGCCTTCTCCGCGCACGTGGCGGCCGGGACGGTCCGCGGCTCCGACAGTACCGGCGAGAGACGCTGACAAGCCCGTGGGGCCCGGACCGACTCCGGTCCGGGCCCCACGGGCTTTCCTGCCGCGGTCTGCGCGCCCTGGGCGCTCCTGACACAGCACGGTCAGGACCAGACCTCGGAAGGCAGCCGCGCGGCGACGTGCGGCACGACGTCCGAGGCGAACAGCTCCAGGACGCCGCGGCGTTCGTCGGCCGCCAGACCTTCCACGCCGAGTGCCTGGACCTGGTGGCCGTACGCCTCGTGGTAGCGCCCGATCTTGTCGACGATCTGCGCCGGACTCCCGACCAGCGCGGGCCCGCGCTCGATCGTGTCCTCCAGCGAGGCGAACGGCGAGTGGTTGTGCTGGGCGGCGGCGGTACGCGAGAAGGCGTCCCAGTAAGGCTGGAATCGCTGCCTGGCCTCCTGGGAGGTCCGGGCCACGTAGCAGCCGCCCGCCCCCGAGCCGACGACGGCGGCGCGGGGGTCGTGGCCGTGCGCCTCCCAGCGCTCGCGGTAGTGGTCGATCAGCGCGGCGTACTTCGCCATCGGGTGGAAACCGTTGGCGGTGAACAGCGGATCGCCCCATTTCGCGGCCAGCTCCGTCGACTCGGTGCTGGTGGCGCTGCCGTGCCAGATGCGCGGCCGCGCGCGGAAGGGGCGGGGCTGGGTGGTCACTTCGGTCAGCGGCGGGCGGAAGCGGCCGGACCAGGTCACGTCCTCCTCGTGCCAGAGGCGGCGCAGCAGCTCGAACTTCTCCTCCTGGTACTCCCATTGGCGCTCCTCCTCCAGGCCGAAGAGCGGGAAGTGCCGGGGGTCGTTGCCCTTGCCGACCATCAGTTCGAGGCGGCCCCCGGAGAGCTGGTCGAGGGTGGCGTACTCCTCGGCTACCCGTACGGGGTCGAGGACGCTGATCACCGTGAGGGTGGTCAGGAGCTTCACGCGCGAGGTCCGCTCGGCCACCGCGGCCAGGAGCACCGCCGGGGAGGAGGACAGGAAGGGCGCGCCGTGGCGTTCGCCCACGCCGTAGGCGTCGAAGCCGAGTTCCTCGGTCAGCACGGCGGCGTCCACGACGTCGCGGAGCCGGTCGTACGGCGAGAGCACTTCGCCGGTCACGGGGTTGGGGAGGTTGGCGACAAGGGTGAAGACCGCGAATTTCATGGTGTCTCCGGTCGGCGCGGGGTGAGAAGTGGCATCGGTGTCGCGGCTCAGGCCTCGGCCGGCACCGCGGCCCGGGGTCGGCCTGGTACAGCGGCGATGAGGTCCCGCGTGTACTCGTGACGCGGCGCGCGCAGCACCTGCTCCGCGGTCCCGGACTCGACGAGCCGGCCGTTCTGCATCACCCCGACCCGGTGGGCGACGCGGCGTACCACGGCCAGGTCGTGCGAGATGAACAGCAGGGCGAGTCCGAGCTCGCGCTGGAGGTCGGTGAGCAGGTCGAGCAGCTGCGCCTGGACGGACACGTCGAGCGCGGAGGTCGGTTCGTCGCAGACGAGCAGGTCCGGGCCGGGCGCGAGGGCGCGGGCGATCGCGACGCGCTGGCGCATGCCGCCGGACAGTTCGGCGGGGCGGCGGTCGAGGACGTCGGAGGCCAGCGCGACCTGGTCCATCAGCGTGGCGGCGCGGGCCCGGCGGGACGCGCGGTCGCCGATGCCGAACGCCCGCAGGGGCTCGGTGACGATCTGCGCGACGGTCAGCCGCGGGTCGAGGGACGCGTACGGGTTCTGGTGCACGACTTGCATGCGGCGGCGCAGACGGCGGAGTTCGGCACGGCCCGCGCGGCTTCGGGCGAGGCGCGTGACGTCGGCGCCGGCCACCTCGGCCCGTCCCCGGGTGGCGCTCTCCAGACCGAGGAGGAGCCTGGCGGTGGTCGACTTGCCCGACCCCGACTCGCCGACCAGCGCGTACGTCTCGCCCTGGTCGATGTGGAATCCGACGTCGTCGACGGCCCGCAGGGTCGAGCCGTCCGGCAGCGGGTAGTCCTTGCCGAGCCCGTCGACGGCGACGAGGCGGCGGCCCGCGGCGGCGCCGGCCGCGGTCGGCGGCTCGGGTCCGACACCGTCGTCGAGGCCCGGGGCCGCGGCGACGAGGGTCCGCGTGTAGGGGTGTTCGGGACGCCGCAGGACCTGGTCGGCGGGCCCCGACTCGACGATGCGCCCCTGGGACATCACCACGACCCGCTGCGCCCGGTCGGCCGCCAGCCCAAGATCGTGGGTGATCAGCAGGACCGCTATGCCGTGTTCCCGGGTGAGCGTGCCGAGGTGGTCGAGGATCCCCTTCTGCACGGTCACGTCGAGCGCGCTGGTGGGTTCGTCGGCGACCACCAGCCGGGGGCGGCACGCGAGGGCGATCGCGATGAGCACCCGCTGCCGCATGCCGCCGGACAGTTCGTGCGGGTACTGCCGGGCGCGGATGTCCGGGGCGGGCAGGCCGGCCTCGCCGAGGAGCCGCACCGCGTGGGCGCGGGCGGTCGCGGCGTCGGCGGCCTTGTGCACGCGCAGCGCCTCGGCGACCTGGTCGCCGACCCGGCGCACCGGGTTGAGCGAGACGGCCGGGTCCTGCGGGACGAAACCGATTCCCGCGCCCCGGACTTCGCGCAGTTCGCGCTCGCGCAGCGTCAGCAGGTCGCGGCCCTCGAACAGCACTTGGCCCCCGGTGACCCGCCCCGCCCCGGGCAGCAGGCCGAGCACGGCGTGCGCGGTGGTGCTCTTCCCGGACCCGGACTCGCCCACCACGGCGACGACTTCGCCCGGCCCCACGGTCAGGTCCACGCCGTGTACGACGGGTCGCGGTACGGAGCGGCTTCCCTGGTAGGAGACTTCGAGTCCGCGGATCTCCAGCAGCGTCATCGGTCGTCTCCTCGTTCGGCGTCGAGGGCCCGGGAGACGCGGTTGGCGGCGAGTACCGTTGCGGCGATCACCAGGCCGGGGAAGGCGGTGAGCCACCAGGCGGTGGCGACGTAGTTGCGTCCCTCGGAGACGAGGGAGCCCCACTCGGGGGTCGGCGGAGTGGCGCCGAAGCCGAGGAAGCTGAGGGACGACACGGCGAGGATGGCGACCCCGAATTCGAGGGCGGCCATCACGAGGACCGGCCCCCAGGAGTTGGGCAGGATGTGCCGCAGCAGCACGCCCGAGGGGCGGACCCCGCAGGCGTGCGCCGCTTCCACGTAGCCGGCGGACCGTACGCGGAGCACTTCCGCCCGCATGACGCGGGCGAATCCGGCGGCGCTGGCCAGCCCGACGGCGAAGGCGACCTTGGTGGTGCCGAAGCCGAGCGCGGTGATGACGGCGAGGGAGAGCAGGAGCCGGGGGATGGCCTGGAGCACGTCCACGAGGCGCATCACCACGTCGTCGACGACTCCGCCGACGAAGCCTGCGGCGAGGCCGAGGGACGCGCCGAGCACGAGCGCGACGACCACGGCGAGTGCGGTGGCTCGCAGGGACAGGGAAGTGCCGTGGACGACACGCGTGAACACGTCGCGACCGAGTTGGTCGGTGCCGAAGAGGTGTTCCGCGCTGGGGCCTTGCAGTTTGGCGGCGGGTTCGCCGGTGAGCGGGTCGCCGGGCGCGACGATCCCGGGTGCGACGGCGGCGACCAGCACGAACACGACGAACGCGAGGGACAGCGCGAGCCCCGGACGGTGGCGCAGGAAAGTCCCGAACTCCCGGGCCCGCCCCGGGCGGCGGGCCGGCAGCGGCAGTCCGACGTCCTTGCCCGGGGCGGCGGCCCCCGGCAGGTCGGCGGCAACGGCGACGGCGACGGGTCGCTCATCCGCACGCGGTGCCGCGGCAGTGCCGACGGCGGTGCCATCGATGTCCGCCGACGCCGCGGTCCGCGGCGGGTCGAGGGTTTCCGACATGAGTTCCTCCCTCAGCTCCGTCGTGCGGGCACGGTGGCGATGCGCGGGTCCAGCAGCGGATAGAGCAGGTCCACGAGCAGGCTGACCAGCACGAAGACCAGGGCGGACAGCACCACGACGCCCTGCACCACGGGCACGTCCTGGGTGTCGACCGCAAAGGCGGTCACCCGCCCGAGGCCGGCCCGCGAGAAGACCGTTTCGACCACCACCGATTCGGTGAGCAGGTTTCCCGCGAGCACGCCGAACACCGTGAGTGCGGGCAGCCCGGCGTTGCGCAGCGCGTGGTGGATGTGAATGCGCGCGCGGCTCGCGCCCTTCGCCCGTGCGGTGTCGATGTACGGCGACGCAAGTGCGGTGGCCATGCTCTTCGCGAGGATCTGGGCGATGAACGCGGACGCGGGCAGCGCCATGGTGATGGCGGGGAGGATGAGGCTGTCGAAGCCCTCGTTGCCCAGGGCGGGGAGCGCCCGCCACTGGAACGACACCACCTGGATGAGCAGCAGGCCGACCCAGAAGACCGGCATCGAGATACCCAAAGCCGGTATGGACAGCAGGAATTGACGAAGACGCCGGTTGCGGGCGTACGTCGCCGCGAGTGCCAGGCCGACGCCGAACACCAGGGTCAGAAGCAGCGCGAGGCCGGTGAGCTTGAGCGTTTCGGGGAGGGCGTCGGCGATGATGCCGCGCACCTCGCCGCCGGTCTGGATCGAGTGCCCGAAGTCGCCGGTCACGGCGTTGCGGAGGGCCTTCGCGTACTGGAGCAGGACGGGGTCGCCGATGCCGTACTGGTCGCGCACGGCCGCGATTTCCTCGGGTGTCGCGGTCGAGTCGACGCCGCCGAACTTGATGCCGACGGGGTCGCTGGGGAGGGCGAAGAGCACGAAGTAGGAGAGCGTGAACGCCGCCCACAGCACGAACAGCGCTTGGAGGAACCGGCGGACGAGATAGCGCGCCATCCGCCCGTCAGCCCTTCAGCCAGGCGTCGTGCAGGGTCAGCCGCGAGGACGCGTCGAGGGTCACGCCCTGCACCTTCGCGGCGAGGCCGTGCACCTGGGCAAGTTCGAACAGCGGTACGGCGTAGCCGCGTTCGACGATCTGCCGCTGCGCCTCGGCGACCTGCCCGAACCGGGCGCCCTGGTCGTTGAGCCGGGACTGCTGGTCCAGCGCGGTGTCGAGCGGGCCGACGGGCAGGTGGCCCCGGTTGGCGCTCTTGGTGGAGAACACCACGCGCAGCACGTCGGGGTCGGACCGGGTCAGGTTCAGGTAACTGAAGTCGAAGTCGCCGCCGGCCAGGACGGTGTTGGTCTCCCCCGGGGTCAGCTTGCGCAGGCGGAGGTCCACGCCGACCTTCTTCAGTTGCTGCTGGACGAGTTCGAGGACCGACTGGCTGGCGTTGAAAGCCGGTGCGAAGACCACGTCGAAGCTGAGCTTGCGGCCGTCCTTGGCCCGGATGCCGTCGGATCCCGGCAGCCACCCGGCGGCGTCCAGGATCCGCTTGGCGCCTTCGGGGTCGTATCCGAGCGCGGCGCCCTGGTCGACGTACCCCGGCGTGACCGCGGCGAGCGGGCTGGTGGCCGGCTTGTACCGCGGGCTCAGCACGGTCTGGGTCAGTTCGGGCCTGTCGACGGCCTTCTGGACGGCCTGCCGCACCGCCTCGTCGTCGAGGCCGGGCCGCACGACGTTGGGGAACAGGCCGAAGACGATGCCCGGGTTGGGGCGCGTGACGACGGTGTACGCGCCGCTCTCGAAACGCCCCTCGTCCTGCGGCTGGATGTCGCTGATGGCGTCCACCTGGCCGGACTCCAGCGCGCCGGCGCGTACCCCCGACTCGGGGATGATCTTGTAAACGACCTTGTCGAGGTACGCCTCCCCGGTCTTGTTCCACAGCGACGAGCCCCAGTTGTACCCGGCGCGCCGGGTGATCTCGACGCTCTGGTTCTGCTTGTACGAGCCGAAGACGAACGGCCCGGAGCCGACCAGCGACCCCTGGCAGCGTTCGTCGGCCGACCGGGCCAGTGTCGCCGGGGCCAGCAGACCGAGCGAGACCGTCGAGGTGGCCTGGAGGAACTGTGCGCTGGGCGCACTGAATTCGACCCGCACGGTGGTCGGGTCGAGGACGGTGGACCCGGAGTAGCCGGTGAGGTAGACCCCCGCGATCTGGGCCTTGGCGCCGAGGGCCACCACCGCGTCCAGGTTCGCCTTGACCGCGGCCGCGTCGACCGGCGCGCCGTCGCTGAACGTGACGCCGGGCCGCAGGTGGAAGGTGAACTGCGTGGCCTCCGGGTTCACCTCCCAGGACTGCGCGAGCCACGGCTTGATCTCGCCGGTGGCCGGGTCCTGGTCGGTCAGCGAGTCGACCAGTTGGCGGCCCACGTTGAGGCTCGCGTTGAGGCCGTACTGCTGCGGGTCGAGGCAGGCCGGGTCGACGGCGAGGGCCAGCGTCAGCGTGCCTCCGGCGCGCGGCGGGCCCGCGTCCGCGGCGGCGGCCGTGGTCCCGTCCGTCCCCGAGCACGCGGACGCGGTCAGGGCGAGGGCGACCGCGGCGGCGGGGAGCAGGGCGGGGCGGCCGATGCGGCGGCCGGCGGCAGCGAGGCGACCGGGGGTTGCGGCTGCGGGACCGGGGGTGCGGCGCGTTGCGGGCACAGGGTTCTCCTGAGGGCGTCAAGGCGGCACGCGACGCCGGCGGGCCGCGCGATCGGGGCGCGCGGCAGGCCGGAAGATGCGGCGGCGTGCTGGAGGCAGGAACGGCGAAGGCGGTGAAGAAGTGCGGCGCCGAGCGCGGCACCGGGGAAGGCGGCACGGTGGAACGCGTCGCGGCGTCAGCGAATGCGACAGCCCGCGCTGTGGACGCGTCCGAGGTCGATGTGCCTGCGGCTGCACAGCGGTTGCATGGTGCTCCTTGCCGTTGTGGCCCGCCCTGCCCGGCCGGCTTCGTCCCGGGGGCAGATGCGTACCCGCAGGAGCCTAGAAGTCGTTTGCGCCACGAACAAGCCTGGTCGCCACGGTAGTTGATGCACCCGTATGAACTCTTTGTGTCATACCCCCGGAACGCCCGTCGGGACGGCTGTCGCGACGCCACTCGGGGGGCTGTCGGGACCACCGCGGGGCCACCGCCGGGCGGCGTCCGGGGCCCGGGGCACGGGGAAGGCCGGCATGTACGATCCCGGCAAGATCGCCGACGTCACCGAGAGGGCGCGCCCATGAGACTCACCTCGCACCTCGAGGCGCACGACCGCGAGCGGGTCGAGGCCCGGCTCGCCCGGAACCTCATCGCGTGGCTGACGAGCGTACGGCCGGACGGCCAGCCGGTGAGCGTGCCGGTGTGGTTCCTGCTGCGGGACGACGGGACGATCCTGGTCTACAGCCGTCCGGGCAAGGCGAAGCTCCGCAACATCGCCGCGAACCCGCGGGTGAGCCTGACCCTGGACGTCACCGACATCGGGCGCAACATCGTGCGCGTCGAAGGGACCGCACGGCACGACGAGAGCGTGCCGCCCGCGCATCTGGAGCCCGCGTACCTGGCGAAATACATCGAGCGCATGGGGGCGATGTTCGACACCCCCGAGCGGTTCGGCGAGATGTTCTCCGCGCCGGTGGTCATCACCCCCGCGAAGCTGCTCATCTGACCCGCGGTTCCGTCCTCCGGTTCCTGGTACGCCCGCCTACCGCGCGTCGTCGTCCTCCGTCGGACGGGGAGCGTCGTGGTGGATGTGCATGTCGCCCTCCATCACGGTGTAGACGGTGCCGTGGTCGTTCGCGGTGTTGACCTGGGTGGGCTCGGCTTCCCGGGGCGTGGCGGCGTCCGGCTCCGCGGCCGGGGGCGATTCGGGGCCGGGCTCGCCGGCCGACCCAGGTGCCGAGTCGGGCGCGGCCTGGTGGATCTCGACGCGGTTCCCACTGCCCACGACCAGCGGGCCTGTGGCGTCCCCGCCGATCCGCACCACGAACCGGTCGCCTGCCCCGGATGCCATGAGGTTCCCCTGCCGTCGGAAGTCACCAGCGGGGCCACGATATTCGACGGCGGTGTCGGCCGGGCGGTGTCGGCGGGGACAGCGGGGACAGCGGGGACAGCGGGGACAGCGGGGACGATGCCAGGTCGGGCGCTACCTCGACACCCGGGTCAGACTCTGCGTCCCGCAGGCGGGGCACACCTGGAGCTGGTCGCTCGCGTCCAGCTCGGGGACCTCCCCCTCCAGTTGGGCCGTGTCGCCGTCGCGGGCGACGGTGACGGTCGTCTCGATCGTGCCGAGCGTGGCGTCGCACGAGCCGCTGTCCAGGTCGTAGAGCGGCTGCGAGCCCGTGTAGGTGCCGTTGGACCCGGTCATCGTCACGCTGATCATCTCGCCGCAGGGGTTCATGCCCCGCCACGAGTAGGTGCGCGGCCCCGACGCGACGAAGACGTACAAGTTGCCCTGGGTGTCCCTCCATTGCCCGGCAAGGGTGTCGTTCGCCGACGGGGACGCGGAACGGGTCGGGGAGGCGGAACGGGTCGGTGCGGCGGCGCCGGTCGGCGAGCGGAAGCCGGTGTCGGCCGTGGAGAGGTCGAGCACCGACGTGCTCGACGAGCGGTCGTCCGAGTCGTCGTCCTGCTGGGCGTTCACCGTCACGGCCACCGCGGCGACCGCGCCGACGACGGCGAGGCCGACCAGCACGCTGGTCAGCACGGAACTCTTGGCACCCGCCGCGGCGCCCCCGGCCGCCCCCTGCGAGGCCCCGCCCGACGCCGCACCGGGGCCCTGCCCCCCGCTCGGCGGGAAGGACCACATCGCGCCGGGATCGGCCGGACCGGGCGGCGGACCGGGGACGGCGGAGCCGACGGACTCTGCGCCGGACGGCGCCGGTCCGGACGGCGCCGGGCCGGACGGCGTCGGGCCGGGACCGGCGGACGGCGGCACCCCGGTCGCGGGCGGCACCCCGGCCCCCGAGGCGACCGCCCCCGGGAAATCGGCACCGGGCAACGCCGTGCTTTGGGCGAGTTCCGCCATGTGCGACACCACCGGGTCGGTCGGCGCACCGGGGTCGAAGGCCGGCGCGGTTCCCGGATCCGCCCCCGATCCGAGACCGTCCGCACCCGGGAACCCGTCGCCTCCCGGCCCCGCCGGCGAAGCACCCTCCGCGGCGCCCGGGCCGTCCGGGGGCACGGTCTGCGGTGCTCCCGCGGCTCCCCCGCCCGCGCCGTCCTCCCCCAACTGCCGCCAGATGACCGCGGCTTCGGCCAGCAGCACCGCGGACACGACGCGCCGACCGGTCAGGAGGCTGCGTATGCCCTCCTGCTGCGTGAAGTACGCCGCCGCGCGCGGGTCTCCCGCCCGCCTGGCCGCGCTCCACCCGCGGCCGAGCAGCCGCCCCCACACGCCGAACCGCAGCGACCTGGCGGCGGCCGGAGACGCCGCCCTCAGCATCGCGACGGCGGCGGCCGGTTGCCCGGCGTCCTCGGCAAGTGCCGCCGCGACCTCCAACACCCGTGCCTGGTCCGCAACTTGCGCCGGAGTCGTGGTGGGCCGGGACAACCAGTCGGCGAAGTACGCGCACAACCGGTCCGCGGGGAAGGGGTCGGGGTGGCGCCCCCGCGTCGCCGCCGCGACGTCCGCCACCGCCCGAAACCCCCGCTCCCCCTCCCCCGCGAGCCCGAGACCGGCCAGACGCCCGCACAGCGCCGCCGGATCGGACACCCCCACCAGCGCACCCACGTGCTCGGGCGCCAGTTCGGCGTCGCCCGTCGTGGCCAAGAGCCGCAGGACGTTCGTCTCCTGGGGATCGAGCCGGTCGAGCAGCAGTGCGAGCACTTCCACGACCGCGGTGGGCCGGGGCAGGGCGGCCCCGCCCGCCCCGTCCTGCCGGGCGAGCGCGGCCGCCCGCAGCAGCAACCGCGGCCGTCCGTCGGCGGCCCGCCACAGGTCCGCGGCGGCACCGGTGTTCTCCCAGACGGCACCGCCCAGTTCGCGCGCCAGCAACTCGGTGGCGGCGGCCCGGTCGAGCCCCCGCAGCTCGACCGACGCCCCCTCCCCCGGCAGAGACCGTTCGCGCCCCGCGAGGACGAAGGTCGCCGAGGGCGCGGCGTCCAGGAGTTCGCGGAGCTGCTCCTCCGTCAGGTCCGCGTTGTCGACGTACACCCGCACGCGCACCCCAGCCATCAGGCGCCGGAGTTCGGGCGTCGACGGTGCGTAGCCCGGGGCCTCGTAGCAGGCCTCGAACAGTTCCTGGGCGAGGTCGCCGGGGTCGCGGTGGGCCGCGCTGAGGAAGACCACTCCGTCGGCCCCCGGTGCGAAGGTGCTTGCCGCGTGCCGCAGGATGACGCTCTTGCCGATCCCCGGCGGCCCCCAGATCTGCACCGGTCCGCCGGACCGCACCGCGTCGGCCAGCAGCGCGAGTTCGGCGCTCCTGCCGAGCGGCGCCGCCTGGGCGCGCGGCAGCAGGTCGATCCGGTCCCGGCGGACCGGGCGCGGCTGCTCGCCCTGCGTCACGAGGTTGACGACCGCGCCTCGCCCGGCATCGACGACGACGTTGTAGTTCCCCGCGATCACCGCGCCGGAGGCATTGCCGCGGATGTCGATGCGGTTGTCGGCACCGACGCCCTCGTCCCCGCGTTCCATGCTCCCCCTCGTTGTTCCGAACTGCGTGTGTTCCGGCCTGCTCGGGTCCGTCCGCGATCACCGCACACGGTCGGCCGCGGTTGTTCAGGCTAGTGATCCGCCGCACGCGGGAAGCCGTCAAAGTACGGGATTCGCGCACACTGGCGGTTCATTTGCCGTCAAGAGGCGACCGGGAGCGGCCGATTGCGGTGCGGGAACGACCGTTCAGGCGAACGCGATCCGGTGCAACTCGGCCAAGTCGTCGATCCTGATGGCGCGGTAGCCGGTGGAGAGGACGCCGGACTCGCGCAGTCTCCGCAGGGCCTTGTGCACGCTCGGCTCCGCCGCGCCCGCGAGGGCGGCGAGTTCGGGCTGGGTGATCGGCCAGCGGATGACCGCGCCGGTGCCGTCCGGTTCGCCGTACCTGACCGCGATCTGGTGCAGCACCCGGGCGAGCCGGGTGGCGACGTCGCAGCCGGTGAAGTCGATGCGATAAGCGGTGGCGGTACGCAATTTCGCGACGACGGACGCGTTCAGCCCCTGCGCGATCTGCGGATTGCGGCGTACGCAGTCCAGGAACTCCGCGCGCGTCGCCGAGCGGGCGGCAACCGGACCGCAGGTGGTGACGGTCGCCGAACGGGCGCCGCCGTCGAGTGCGGCGAACTCGCCGACGAGGTCGCCGCCCATGCGGACGGCCAGCAGGGCATCGCGGTTGTCGTGGGTACGCCCGGTCACCTTGACCACGCCGTCGAGCAGGACCAGCACGAAGTCGGTCGGGTCCGACTCGCGCATCAGCACGCGGTCGGCGGGATACCGCACCTGGACGCCGAGCGCGAGCAGTTGCGCCCGCGCGTGCGGGTCGAGCACGCCCAACAGGCTCTGCCGAGGCCACCCGCCCGCATGCGGAGAGCGGCCCGTACCGGGTTCGCCGTCCATGCGTGCACCGTCCATGACTCCCGATCGTATGCGGGCGGCCGGAACTCGCGGAGGACCGAAGCCGTTCCGCGTGATGGCGTACCGTCGTCGCAGCCTCCGAGGGAGTCGGAGGACGGGGAGCAGGAGGACCGGGAGTTGCAGGACCGGACGTTGGAGCACCACGAGTTCGAGTACCGGGCCACGTTCGCCGTCGACATCGAAAAGTCGGCGGGGCGCGGCAACACCGCGCTCCTGACGATCCGTGAGGTGCTGCGCACCGCGCTGCGCGCGTCGGTCGAGCGGAGCGGCGTCGCGTGGGACGACTGCCTGCGCCACGACCTGGGCGACGGCCTGCGCGTGACGGTGCCCCCGGGCACGCCCAAGGTCCGGCTGATCCACCCGCTCGTGCCCGAACTCGCCGCGCGCCTCCAGGCCCACAACCGCACCGCCGGTCCGCCGACCCGGATCCGGGTGCGCATGGCCCTGCACGCGGGAGACGTCCGGCTCGGCCCGGACGGCGAGGTCGCCGGGCAGCCGCTGGAACTGCTGGCCCGGCTGCTGGACGCCGCCCCGGCGCGTACCGCGCTC
The DNA here is from genome assembly GCA_045039925.1 of Streptomycetaceae bacterium NBC_01309. Lineage (GTDB taxonomy): Bacteria > Actinomycetota > Actinomycetes > Streptomycetales > Streptomycetaceae > Yinghuangia. Next base: position 9,686,700 of record CP108400.1, on the reverse strand, counting down.
GCCGAGGCCCCGGCGGACCTCCCGGTCGCGTTGCTCATCTCCCGGCACTACCACGACGAGACGGTGGGCCACGGCTACCCCGGTGTCGATCCCGACGCCTTCCACAACGTGGCGGTCGCCGCCAAGGAGTGCGCCACCGACGCGTGGCTGCACGTGCCCGGCCTCGCGGGGTCCCCGCCCTCCTCGCGTCCGGACCGCGGCGCACCGGCCCGCGGCGGCTCGCGGATGATCAACACCGCATCGGGCAACGGCGTCGTCCACGCGACGCAGCACGGCACCCAGCACATTCACGTCACCGGGCCGGGGCGGCGACCGGAGGAATCCCGGCACGTGTCACGCGAGTGACACCGGGGCCGTCGTCGGACGGCCGATAGGATTGCTGACATGTCCTCTCCGTCCACCACGGTCCGTACCGACGCACGCAGCAGCGACTCGGGCCCGATCCGCTATGCCGCCATCGCCGAGGTCGTCGCGGCGGCACTGCGCCGGCGGATCCTCGACGGTGAACTCGCCGACGGCGACGTGATCCCCAAGCAGGACGAGCTGATGGCCGAGTTCGACGTCGGCCGCACGACGCTGCGCCAGGCCATCCGCATCCTGGAGACCGAGGGGCTGATCACGGTCCGGCGCGGCAAGGTCGGCGGTTCGGTGGTGCACAGCCCCACGCCGCAGGACGCCGCGCGCATGTTCGGCATGGTGATGCACGCCCGGCACGTGACCCTCGACGACCTGGCGCAGGCGCTGCGCCGCCTCGAACCGGTGTGCGTCGCGCTGTGCACGCAGCGGCCGGACCGCGAGTCGGCGGTGCTGCCGCGGCTGCGCGAGGTGCACGAGCGCATGGCGGCGGCGATCGGGGACCCGCTGGCGTACATCAGGCTGAGCCGCGAGTTCCACGAGGCGATCGTGGCCGGCTGCGGCAACCGGACCATGCAGGTGCTGCTGGGCATGGTGGAGACGCTGTGGGCGCGGCAGGAGCAGACCTGGGCCGAGCAGTCGGCGGCGGACGTGAGCGACGAGATCCGCGCGCTGGGCGTACGCGAGCACCAGGAGCTGATCGACCTCATCGCGGACGGCGACGACGCCCCGGCCTACCGGTTCGCGGTACGGCACCTCGAAGGAGCCCACGCCTACCCGCTGCGCGGCCACGGCGCCCGGCCCATCGACTCCGACCCGCCGACCCGCTGAGACCCGCTGAGACCCGCGCACGCATCCGCTCCCCAAGGCCTCTCCCGGCACGCTTCCGCCTCGCCGCGGCTCCCGTTCCCCGGCGCCCTCCGCTCGCGCGCCGCGACGCGGCGTCCGCCCATGAGCCTGGACTCTTAATCATGGCCATGATAGCTATGAAAGGTACGCAGGCCTCCCGGCCGTGCCCGCGCCGCCCCCGGAGGCCTGATGCGGTACAGCTTCAACACGTTCAACCACTCGACCTACTACGGTCTCGCCCCGTCGCTGCCCGCGCAGATCCGCGCCGCCGCGGCGGCCGGGTACGACTGCATCGGCCTGGACCTCCTCTCGGTCCTGGCCCACGAGCGCGACGGGCTGCCGCCGCAAGCGCTCGCGGAGTTGCTGGTCGAGCACGAACTCCCTTGCTACGAACTGGTGTCGCTGTCGATCTCGGCGGACCGCGACGCGACCCGGCGCAGTCTCGGCCATGTCCTGCGCACCGCCGAGGTACTGCGGCCGCGCGAGGTGCTGTGCGTCGTGACCGGCGTACCGGATGCCGCGGTCGTCGCCAACACCGCCGAGTGCGCGGCCGCACTGGCCCGCGAATCCGTGGGCCTGTCCCTGGAGTTCCTGCCGACGCGCGACGTCGACTCGATCGCCGCGGCCACCACCCTGCTCGACCAGGTGGCGCATCCGAACCTGCGCCTGGTCGTCGAGAGCTGGCACTTCTTCCGCGGTCCGAGCACCTGGGACGACCTGGCCGCCCTCCCCCTGGAACGCTTCGGCTTCGTCCAGTTCGCCGACGCCCCGGCCCCGGTGTCCGAGGACATCCACCACGAGTCCATGCAGCGCCGCGTCCTGCCGGGCGAGGGCGTCTTCGACCTCCGGCGGTTCTGCGACGCCGTCGCCGGCAAGGGCTACGACGGGGTCGTCAGCATGGAGGTGCTGTCCGAGCGGTGGCGCGGCGCCGACCTCGGCGACTTCGCCCGCGCGACCCTCGGGTCCGCCCGCGACCTGTGGGAGCGGCCGGAGCGGGCGCCGGCATGACCCGGCCGCCGTGTCCCGCGTACGCCGCTACCAGGCGCCGGCGCTCGTGAACAGCGGTGCGAGCGGAGCCCGCGGCGGCCTGCGCGCCCGGCCCTGACCCTGGCCCTCGCCGCGGGCGTCGGTGACGCCGCCCAACTCCTCCAGCGCCGCGATGGTGTTGTCGATGACCAGGCCGTACAGCCGCTCCATGGCCTCGGGGAGCCGGTCGATCACCGGCTCGACGCGCGCCCGGTGCTCGGGCGCCGCGTCGCGCAGCGCCTCGCGCATCACCGGTGCCATCTCGTCGGCCGGCGCACGCTGGGTGGCCAGGATCGCCTGGCCGACGACCGTCGTGCCGACCAGCGAGATGGCCAGGGCCATGTCCTCGTCGTCCAGGTCCAGCGGGCTCAGCAGATCGGTGAGCAGGATGAACGAAGGCAGCCACGCCGGTTGCCGGGTCGAGGCGATGTACGGCAGCAACTGCGGGTAGGGGCAAAGGTGTTCCATGCTCATCACCATCCAGGCGCGCACCTTGTCCTGCCAGGTCGCGCCCTTGGGCGGGTCGTACTCGATGTCCGTCGCGACCCGGTCGGCCACCGCGTGCAGCAGGTCGTCCCGGTCCGGGAAGTAGCGGTACAACGCCATCGGCGCGGAGCCCACCGCCTCCGCCACGCGCTTGATGGTGAGCGGTGTCCCGGGGTCCGCGTAGACCAGGGCCACGGCGGCCTCGATGATCTGCTCGCGCGAGAAGCGCGCGGGTCTGCCGCGCCCGCGTGCCGCGCCACCGTCCGAACCCTCAGCCATCATGCCTGTCCCTTTCGCCGCGCCCCGTCCGGCGCCGAGTCCGTGGGGCTCAAGGTAACGCAGTCGGGGCCCGAGGTCGGGTCCAGTGTCCACCGCAGTTGGGCGGTGCCTGGATCTTGAATGCGCAGGCAATTCATGTAACCGTTCCACAATTACGTTCGCCGACGTACGCCGCCATGCCGCGGCGCCGTCGGCAGGCACTCTTCTGAACGACCGAGGAGGACTCCCGGTGGAGTTCGGCATCTTTCTGAACGGGTTCACCCCGGGCCCGGCTGCGCACGACCGCCCGTCCGAGCACCTGTCCCTCATGCGCGAGCTGGACCTCGCGATCAAGGCCGACAAGCACAACTGGAAGTACGTCTGGTTCGGTGAGCACCACGCCCTGACCGAGTACTCCCACATGTCGGCCCCCGAGGTCGCGATGGGCTACGTCGCCGCGCGCACCGAGCGCATCCACCTCGGCACCGGCATCAACAGCCTCTCGCCGCGCAAGGAGCACCCGGTGCGGTTCGCGGAGCGCGCCGCGATGCTGGACCACATCACCGAGGGCCGCTTCGAGTGGGGCACCGGCCGCGGCGCGGGCAGCCACGAGGTCGCCTCGTTCAACATCATGGACACCAACTCGACCAAGGCCGAGTGGGACGAGGTCGCACCCCAGATCGTGCGCATGTGGGAGCAGTACGACTACTCCTTCCACGGCGAGCACTTCACCGTGCCCACCCCGCACAACATCCTGCCCAAGCCGTACGGCCACTCGCACCCGCCGATCTGGATGGCGTGCGGCAACCCCGGCTCCTTCGCCAAGGCCGGCTCGCTGGGCATCGGCGCGATCGCGTTCAACTTCGAGCCGATCTACAACCTGAAGGGCCGCATCCAGGCCTACAAGGAAGCCGCCGAGAACCCCACCGAGATCCTCGGCGACTACCAGAACAACAACGTCATGATGACCAACGGCGTCATCTGCCTCTCGGACCGCAAGCGCGCCCGCGAGATCGCCCTCCGCGGGCAGGCCGGGTACCTGGTCACACTCGTGAACCTGTACCACGACACCATGCCCAAGTCGACGGACGGCATCACCTGGCCGACGCCGCCCACCGACCTGTCCTCGCTCGGCGGCGACGAGCTGCTCGACCAGCTCATCGCGGGCGGGTTCCTGCTGTGCGGCACGCCCGAAGAGGTCTGCGAGCAGGTCGCCGCGTACCAGGAAGTCGGCTGCGACCAGCTGGTGTTCGGCCTGAGTGCGAACCTGACGCACGACGAGTACCACGAGCAGATCGAGCTGTTCGGCGAGAAGGTCATCCCCGAGTTCGACAAGAACCCGGAGCACTCGACCACGGTCTACCGCCGCAACGCGGGCGGCCCGAAGTACCCGCCGTTCAACGGCCCGGTCAACGCCGACCTGGTGCACAGCGTGCTGCCGGAGAACGCGATCCTCGGCCTCGACGGACAGCCGCGGAGCTGACGCACAGTCCTTCGCCGTAGGGCTTTGTGGTCACCGCACTTGCGGCCTCCCGCCCGACTCCCGCCGCCGCAGCGCCATGCCGACGCTGTGGCGGCGGGTCCGCGTCCGGTGCGTCACCCGCGCGCGGCCACCAGTTCGGCACCGAGTTCCGCCAACGCGGTCACCAGCAGATGCGTGTTGGCGCGCGGCACGGTCGGGACCACCGACGCGTCGACGACCCTCAGCCCGTCGAGACCGTGGACGCGCAACTCCGCGTCCACCACCGACGTCCCGGGGTCGTCGCCGATCCGGCAGGTGCCGACGCCGTGGTAGAAGGCGTAGTGCGCCTCGTCGACGACGCGGTCGAGGGCCGCGTCGCTGTCGTCCTGCACCCCGGATCCGCCCGGCACCAGGCCCGATGCCGCGACGACCCGTGCGGCCAGCCGCCAACCGTCCCGCAGCCGCGCCCGGTTGTCCGGGTCCGCCGCGAACGGCCATACGATCCGCGCCGGATCGCCGACGCCGACACCCGTCGGGACGATGCTCCCCGCCCCCGTGGGCAGTTGCAGGGCCACACTGACCTCGATCTCCCGGCTGCCGTCCGCGTTGCGGCGGGCGACCGGGGTGAGCTGGAGATCATGGCGGCGGTCGCTCCCGGGCGCCGTGGCGCGCGCGATCGTCTGCAACGTCGGCGCGCCTTCGGGCGTCGCGGCCGGGTCCACCGGCGCGCGGTACGAGATCACCAGATGGTCGGTCAGATTGCCTCCGACGGCCGGGAGTTCGTGCACCGGGTCGATCCCGAGCGCACGTACGCCGGCCGCCGGCCCGATGCCGGACCGCCACAGCAGCAGCGGATTCTGCACCACACCCGCCGCGAGCACGACCTGCCCCGCCCGGACCTCCCGGCCGTCCGCCGTCACCGCGCCTGCCACGCGCCCGCGTTCCACGATCAGGCGCTCGACGTGGCAGTCGCCCCACACGGTCAGGTTCGACCGTTCGCGGGCCGCTTCCAGGTAGGCAACCGTGTTGGAGACGCGGTCCCGCCCCTGCCGGTTCATCGGGATCGGCCCGGCACCGGTCGATCCCGGGCGGCTGTGGTCGGCGCAGAACTCCAGCCCCGCCCCGACGCACCCTGCCACGAAGCCGCGTTGCAGCGGCGTCCAGTCCGCCTCCGGGTGCCGCACGATCGGGATCGGTCCGGCGTCGCCGTGGTACGGCTCGGCGCCGAAGTCCACGTCCCGCTCGATGCGGTTGAGGTAGCCGAGCATCCGGTCCCAGCCCAACTCCTCGGGCCAGGAGGCGAAGTCCTCGGGCTCGGGCCGCATGGCCACCGCGCCGTTCGTCGCCGAGGAGCCCCCGATCCCCCGGCCGCGCGCATAGTTGAGTTCGCGTCCGCCGGTCGAGGTGACCTTGTCGCCCCAGTTGTAGGGCCAGGCGACCGGCCGCGACAACGTGCGCAGTTCGTCGGGCAGGTCGGCCGCGCGGTGGTCCGGCCCCGCCTCGACGAGCAGAACCGTCCGACCGGGGTCCTCGGAGAGTCGTGCGGCCAGCACGCACCCGGCCGAGCCCGCCCCGACGATCAGCACATCGGCGGATGCGGTCGTACGGCCCGTCATGCCGTCCGCCCTCCGGACAGTTCCGCGACGAACCCGTCGATCTGGGCTCCGACGTGGTCGATCATGGCGTCGGACAGCCCGTGGTTGCAGGAGATGAGCATGCCGTACTCCATGACGTGGTCGGCGCCCGGCAGTCCGGCCGCGGGCTGCCGGAATCCCGCGTTCTTCATGAACGGCTGGCGGGCGGCGTTGCCGGTCCACACCACGCGGGTGTCGATGCCGCGCGCTTCCAGGTACTGCTGCATGTCGCTGCGCCCGAATCCGGCGTCCGGCTTGATCAGGAAGCAGTACGACAGCCACGCGGTGTTCAGTCCGTCGAGCTGGCGCGGCGGCGTGAAGTGCTCGGGGTGGCGGTTCAGCACCTCGGTGAAGCGGGCGAAGTTGTGCTGCCGGCGGGCGTAGTTGCGGTCGAGCTTCTTGACCTGCTCGACGCCGAACGCGGCGCACAGCTCGTTCGGAAGGAAGTTCCAGCCCGCCTCGTCGAAGATGAACATGTTGTCGTAGTGGATGCCGTCGAGGTCGGTCCAGAAGTCGCGCGAGCCGGACTTGGAGCCGAACAGCTGGGTCTCCGAGCGGCGGCCCCAGCCGCGCAGCGTCAGGCAGCGGTCGCGCAGGTCGTCGTCGTCCAGCATGACCATGCCGCCGCTGCCCGCCGCGGTGATGATGTGCGACAGCGAGAAACTGGTCACCGAGATGTCGGAGCGCGTACCGGTGGGGGTGCCGTGCAGGGTGGCGCCCACCGCGTCGCACGAGTCCTCGATGACCTTGAGTCCGTGCCGGTCGGCGATCGCGCGGATCGCGTCCCAGTCGGGGGCGTTCCCGGCCAGGTTGGGGACGAGGATCGCGCGGGTCTTCGCGCCGATCATCTCCTCGATCTTCGTGACGTCGATCTGGAACGTGTCGGGTTCGACGTCGACGAACACCGGCACCAGGCCGGCCCGCAGCAGCGAGGACAGGTCGGTGGAGAAGGTGAGCGGCGAGGTGATCACCTCGGAGCCGGCCGGCAGGTCGAGCAGTTCCACCGCCAGGAACAGGGCGGCGGATCCCGAGCTCACCATGACGCCGTGCCGCTTGCCGGCGAGGTCGGCGATGCGGCGCTCCATCTCGGCGACGCGCGGGCCGATCCGCAGCCCGTTCTGACCTTCCGTCAGGACGGAGACGACGGCGTCGATTTCGGCCTGGTCGTACACGGCCGTCGCATAGACGACGCGGTTCTGCTCGCTCATGGGTGCTTCTCATTCCGATCGACGCCACAGGTCGGCGGGTCGGCGCCCAGGTGCCGCAGCCGAACCTCCGACTTTCATAGCTATCATGGCTATGATTGACAGGGCAAGGCCATGCGCCCGATATAGGACAGATCAACAGGTTTTCGGGGGGTTCTATACGTTCGGCCGCCAGACGTCCTGGCATTTGGAACCCGACCGGGGGCACTCGGCGGCAAGATCCGCGTTCTTCGGCAAGCGCCCGCATATTCGCGGGTGATTCAATGACGCGGCTGATGCCTTTCAGCCGTGCGGCAGTCGGCTCGGAAGGACGTCGAAATGCCTTTGTCATGTGAGGAAGTGCGATCACGCCTGGCCGCATACCGGCTGGACACCCTGTCGTTGGACCGGCGCCGCGAGGTCGGCACGCACATGGCGGAGTGCGTCGCCTGCCGCCAGGACTGGAACAAGCACCGCTGGGACTCGTCCGCCCGGCACACCCTGGTCGAGGAGCTCAAGATGTTCCTCGGCCCGACGTACATCCCCTACTTCGACCCGGCGTGGGTGGAGAACGAGCAGCGCGGCAGCGGGCTGGACGGCATCGACACGTTCCGCCGCAGCATGGCCCGGATGTACGGGCTGGCCGTCTGGGGGGCGAGCGGCAGCCGTCCCGACTACGTCGAGGCGGGCATCCCGCTGCTCTGGGCCGCGGGCGTCCGCACCATCGTCGACTACGGCTGCGGGCTCGGCAACGACGCGATCCCGCTGGCCAAGGCCGGCTTCTCGGTCACCGGGGACGAGGTCGACTCGGCCTCGCTGAGCTTCATGCTGTGGCGATTGCGCCGCAGACCGACGCTGATGCGGCCCAGACTGCAACCCGTCCGGTCGGCCCCGGTCCCGGACGCGATATGGGCGATCCACGCGCTCCACCTGCTGACCGACGAAGAGCGCCATGTCTGGGAGCTCCTGCGCAGCGTACGGATCGTGGTCACGGAGAACCTGCTGAACCGGTACGACCCGGGCATGATGGGCTACCCCGCCCACCTGCGCCGGCGCAGCCCGACCGACGTGGCGTCACTCCTCCAGGACCACGGCTTCAGCGCCGAGAACCCGTCGAGCCAGGCGCCCGTCATCTTCTGGACGCGGCGCACGCGAACCCTCGGACTGGCCGCCTGACCGGGCCGGCCGGAGTCCTCCCGCCTTGACGGCTACGCGAGTTCGTAGCCCGCCTCCTCGACCGCCGCACGCACGTCGGCCGGGTCGATCTCGCCGTCGCCCGTGACGGTCATGCTCCCGGCGGCGACGTCCACGGCGACGGCCGCGACTCCGGCGACGCGTTCCACCTCGTCGGCGACCATGCCCGCGCAGTGCCCGCAGGCCATGCCGAGCACCGTGTACGTCCGCACCGACGCCGCTCCGGCCCCGCCCGCGCTCATGCGGCCTCCTCCGGCTGCGCGGGGCCGGTCGGCAGCGTGCGGGTCACCTGGTGCGAACGGTGCAGCCTGCCGTCCGGGGTGAACTGCGCGAACATGTGGACCTCGGTCGCGATGACCTGCCCCTTGCGCATGCGGGCGTGCATCGTGAGCCGGGCGGCGATGCGGTCGCCGTCCGCCAGGGCCTCGTGGACCTCGACGCGGTAGTCGGCCAGGTTCTTGCGCACCGGGCGGATGTGCGCGACGAGCCGGTCGCGGTCGAGCCGGACACCGTCGCTGACCTGCACGATGTCCGGGGTATAGAAGCGGTCGACGGCGTGCTCGGGGTCCTCGCCGCCGCGTACCACCGCCTCGGTGAACGAGGTGAGGAAGTCGGCTATGAACCGTGCCGGGACGGTCTGTTCGGGGGCGGTCTGTTCGGGTGCGGTCACGACTCTCCCTGTTCGGTCCGCGCGTGCCGACGGGGAGGGCGCGGCACGGCGCGGCACGGCGAAGGGCCTGCGCCCTCCGCTTATCTCTGACAGGCTTGTAACATATGTTGCCGAATCAGCTTTGACAAGGATGTAAGAGTTATGACGCCCGAAGCGCCGCGGCGGCGCCGCCTCGATGCCGAACGCAGCAGAACGGCCGTACTGGACGCCGCGGTCCGCCTGTTCGGCCACCGCCCGGACGCCGGAATGGAAGCCGTCGCCGCGGCGGCCGGGGTGACCCGCCAGACCGTGTACGCCCACTTCTCCTCGCGCGACCGCCTGGTCTCGGCGGTCATCGACCGCGTCACGGAGGAGGCGCTGGCCGCGATGGACGCCGCCGACATCGACACGGGCCCGGCGCCGGAGGCGCTGCTGCGCCTGCTGGACGCGGGACGGCGGACTTCGGAGGCGTACCCGGGCACCGTCCACCTTGCCGCGGCGCAAGGGGCGGCGCCCACGGAGGACCGGACCCGGCACGAACCCGTCGCGGAACGCCTGGAGCGCCTGATCCGGCGCGGCCAGGCAGCGGGCGAGTTCGCCGCCGAACCCGACGCCGCCTGGCTGGTGACGGCGGTGATCGCGCTGGCCCACGCGGCGGGCGAGGACGTCCGGTCCGGCCGCAGGTCGGGCGACGAGGCTGCGGCGGTGCTGCGTACCAGCGTCCTGCGCGTCGCCGGTGCGGATCCGCGGGCCGCGTCTTCCTGAGCGTGCCCGCGGTGCACGAACGTTCCTCCTGAGCTGCCGGGGTGCGTACGCCCGGACGGCATTCCCGCGGACCCCGACGGGGGCGGAATCGCGCCGCTACCGTGGGGGCTCGGTTTGCCGGGACAGGCCGGCCGGACCAGCGGGGTCCGGACGAGCGGTTCCGGGAGAGGGGCGATGATGCGTCGTTTCGCAGGCACGGCGGTGGGGCTCGCACTGGGCCTCACCCTGTTCGTCGGTCCGGTCGCGGGGGCCGCACCGAGCGGACCCGCGTCCGGTGCCGCACGGGCGCAGGCCGGCGCCGCCGTGCAGGAGGCCCCGGTGGAGCAACTGCCGCAGGCGCCACGGTCGGTGGCCAAGGCGGAGGACCCGGCGGCGCACGCCCCGGCCGCCAAGAAGAAGAAGAAAAAGAAGAAGAGCAAGATCGGCGTCGGGGCGATCATCGGGATCGTGGTGGTCGTCCTGCTCGTGGTGGTCCTGGTCGTCTTCCTGATGAAGCGCAGGTCGCGCGACTAGACCGCGGCCTTCCGACGGCCTTCCCGCGGCCTTCCGGCGGACGTGCGGCGCCCGGGTCGGACCGCAAGGTCCGGCCCGGCGGCGGGAATTTGTGCTCCGCGGAGCGCTCCGACAGGCGCGTGCGTGACCGCGAAACCGGACCCGGCGCATCCCGGGCTGCCCCGTACACCCCACGAATGCCCCACGAACACCCTTACAGGGCACGATCTTTCGCCCGATCACCCGGCTCGCGTCCTGCGGATATTGCGAGTCGTGCGCTCCGGCATAGGTTCTGGCTTTCCGCTTTCCTCAGTGAAGATGAGCCGGGGAGTCACCCATGCCCGCCACATCCGCACGCGTGCCTCGACGTCTGGCCAGATCGGCCGCAACGGGCGTCACCTTGGTCGCGTTGCTCGCAACCGTCGCCGGTTGCGATCCCGAAAAGCCCCCCACCGGAGGCGGCGCCGCGAGCCCCAGCGCATCGGCCAGTACGAAGCCGGCGCCGGGCACCCCCACACCCGGCGCCCCCAAGCCCGGCGAGTCGACGCCCGGCGGCCCTGCCCCCACCACGCCTGCCCCGGGCACGCCGGGCCCGCCGAGCACCCCCGGCCCCACCACGGCACCCTCGACGCCCCCTCCGGCGCCGGGCAACGGGCCGCTGCCCTTCGACCTGCCGAGTACGGCGGAGCTGCGCGGGTCCGCGAAGAAGGTGTTCGCGCACTACTTCACGCCGTACCCGATCTCCCTGAACAACAAGGCCGGCGCCGACGACTACTACACGAAGCACTACCTGCGGGCCGACGGCGAGAGCGGCAAGCACCAGGCGTACGGCGGCCTCCTCCGCGACCGCCCGCTGCCCCGCGCGCCGCTCGCCGGGGACTGGGAGCTCCAGGACATGGAGACCGAGATCCGCACCGCGGTCTCGGCGGGGATCGACGGTTTCACCGTCGACCTGCTCAACCTCGACCCGTCCAGTCCGCACCGCAAGCGCGTCGACCTCCTGATCAAGGCCGCCGAACGCGTCGACCCGGGCTTCCGCATCGTGCTGATGCCCGACATGACCGCGTCGCAGATCGGGGGTCTCGACCAGAACGCCCTGGCCGCGGCACTGGTCGGCCTGGCCGCGTCCAAGACCGTGCACCGGCTCGACGACGGCAGGCTGGTCGTCTCGCCGTTCAAGGCCGAGGGACGCAGCGCGCAGTGGTGGACCGACTTCATGAAGGTGATGGAGCAGAAGTACCAGCAAAAGGTGGCGTTCGTCCCGGTGTTCCTGAACTTCGGGGCCAACGCGCAGGCGTTCGCGCCGATCAGCCACGGTTTCTCGGTGTGGGGCAACCGCAGCCCCAAGGCCCAGGGCAACATCGCGAACGACGTCGCCAAGGCGCACAGCATGGGCAAGATCTGGATGCAGCCCGTGTCGGTCCAGGACGAGCGGCCCAACCAGTCGATCTTCGACGAGGCCGGCAACACCGAGAACCTGCGGGCCACCTGGGAGGGCGCCGTCGAGAAGGGCGCCGACTGGGTGCAACTGACCACGTGGAACGACTACTCCGAGGGCACGCAGCTCGCGCCGTCGGTGCACAACGGCCGCGTGTACCTGGACATCTCGTCGTACTACCTGACGTGGTTCAAGCGCGGCGCCAAGCCCGCGATCGTGCGCGACGTCGCGTACGTGACACATCGTCGGCAATTCGTCGGGACCAAGCCCACCGGCGCCGGCCAGAGCAAGTTCATGGCACCCCGCGGGGGCAGCACGACTCCGCGCGACACCGTCGAGGCGCTGGTGTTCCTGACCTCCCCCGCGAACGTGCGGGTGCAGTCGGGCGCGCAGACGCGCGACGGCCAGGCGGGCGCCGGTGTGACCGCGCTCGTCCACCCGCTGGCGGACGGCGCGCAAAGCGTCACCGTCACGCGCGGCCCGGGCACGGTCGCATCAGTCACGTCGCCCTTCGAGGTCGGTCGTGACCTCGTCGTGCAGGACCTGCAGTACGTCGCGGCAGGTAGCGCCCGCAAGTAGCGGGCCCACCGGTGTCAGTGGTGGCCGGCGCGGCGGCGCGGGTCCGTGTGCATCCACTCCGGAACGGAGTCGGCGCACTCGGGGTTGTGGCACGGGCCGGCCACCCAGACGGGAAAGGAGACACCCATCGTCTTGTGGCGCTCCGGCACGGTGGCAACGGGCTTGCCGCAGGTGGGGCAGTTGTAGGTGGCGTCGGGAGTCCTCATCCGCTCCTGCTCGTTCATGCCATGATTTTACGACGATTTACGAAGAATCTGGACTTTTAGGGAATATCCGTCGGTCCGCTTCCGTCGCGCTCAGTCGTGCTTGTCCTCGTCGGACGACGCCGGCGGGCGCACGATGCTCAGCGTGACCGAGACGGCCAGGACGACCACGATCACCGCCAGGCTCACCAGCGACGGGATCTCCGGCACGTCCTCGCTGATCGTCTCGTGCGACGCCTGGAGGACCAGCTTGAAGGCGATGAAGCCGAGGATGACCGCGATGCCCTTGTCGAGGTACGCGAACCGGTCGAGCATTTCCGCGAGCAGGAAGTACAGCGCCCGCAGCCCCAGGATCGCGAACGCGTTGCTGGTGTAGACGACGAAGGTGTCGCTGCTCACCGCGAGCACGGCCGGCACGCTGTCGACGGCGAACACCAGGTCGGCCGCCTCGATCGCGGCGACCACCGCGAGCAGCGGCGTGCCGACCAGCCGGCCGCCCTCGCGGACGAAGAAGTGGTGCCCGGCGTACTCGTCGCGCACCGGGATGACCTTGCGCAGCAGTTTGACCGCGAGGCTCTTCCCGGGGTCGAAGGACTCCTCCTGGCCCCGGGCGATCTTGTACGTGCTGTACGCGAGCACCGCCGCGAACAGGAACAGCACCCAGGCGAACCGGCTGACGATCGCGACGCCCAGTGCCAGGAAGATGCCGCGGAAGACGAGCGCCCCGATGACCCCGAAGAACAGCACCCGGTGCTGGTCCTCCCGGGGCACCCGGAAGTACGCGAAGATCAGCGTGAAGACGAAGAGGTTGTCGACCGACAGGCTCTTCTCCAGCAGCCACGCGGTCGTGTACTCCGTGCCGGCGTCGACCCCGACCACCACGTAGACCAGCGCGCCGAAGGCGACCGCGAGTCCGATCCACAGGCAGCTCCACACCGCCGCCTCGCGGAACCTGATGACGTGCTCTTTGCGGTGCGCGAACAGGTCGACCGCGAGCGACACCACCACCACCACGGCGAAGACCAGCCACAGCCAGAACGGCACGTCGTGCACGAGATCAGACCTCACAAACCGCGCGTCGAGGGCGCGGCGCGGCCGCGCCCCTCTTCCGAATCTGCGCCGCCCGCCGCACGCCGTCGTCCGCGGTGCGGGTGGCCGGGCGCCGCATCAGGGCACCTTCCATGCGTCCATCAGGGCGTCGAGGCCGCGGACGAACTCGTGCTCGCCGCCGCCCGCGGCCATCAGCGGGGCGAGGTCGCGCAGGTGCGGGAAGTCGGTGTGCAGCCGGTGCAGGCCCAGCCGGATGGCCGGCTCGGGGTCGTCGGGCGTGTCGACGACGGCACGCAGGTCGACGACGGCGTATCCGAGGACCCACCCGCTGAACGCGCGGTACGCCCCGACGGCCGACCGCCGGTCGACGCCGGCCGCCAGGAGCAGGGCCATCACCCGTTCGGGCAACCGCAGCACGGCGGCCGGGCGCCGGGCCATGGGAACCGACAGCAGGCGCGTGGTGACCAGTGGCAGGACGTGCGGGTGCGCCGACGCAACTTCGAGCAGGGTGCGGCCGATGCGGTGCAGCTCGGTGCGCACCTTGCGGGCCGGGCGGCGCTCGTCCAGGCGCCGGTGGGCCTCCGCGAAGATGACCTCGACCAGGCCGTCCAGCACCCCGTCCTTGCTGTCCGCGTGGTGGTAGAGGGCCATCGCCTCGACCCCGAGGTCGGCCGCCAGGCGGCGCATGCTCAGCGCGTCGAGCCCTTCCGCGTCGACCAGTTCGAGCGCCGCCGCGAGGACCCGGTCCCGCGTCAGCCGGCCGCGTACGGGCGCCGTCTCGTCGCTCACGGGATCCTCCAAACGGTCGCCGGCGGACCCTGGGACCAGGGCGCGGCGCCGTATAGATACACCGTAAACGTGCCAAATAACCTCGAATTCCTACATTTGGTTGATGCGGGGACGCGCCGCTGCTTCCTCCGGCCCGTGCGCGGTCAGGTGCGCAGTTCCGGGACGCCGTCGACGCCGGTGTCCTCGGCGCCCTCGGCGTCCTTGGGGTCCTCGGCGTGCTCGGCGTGCCCGGCGCCGATGTCCTTCGCCTCGTCGAGGAAGCCGCCGGACTGGTGGCGCCAGAGTTTGGCGTACGTCCCCCGGCGGGCCAGCAGTTCGGCGTGCGTGCCCTGCTCGACGACCTCGCCGCGGTCGAGCACCACGAGTTGGTCCATCTGCGCGACCGTGCTGAGCCGGTGCGCCACCACCAGCGCGGTCCGGCCCTCCATCAGCTCCCACAGCGCCCGCTGGACCAGGACTTCGCTCTCCGAGTCCAGCGCGCTGGTGGCCTCGTCGAGCAGCAGGATGGGCGCGTCCCGCAGGATCGCCCGGGCCAGGGCGACCCGCTGGCGCTGGCCGCCGGACAGCTTGATGCCGCGTTCGCCGACCACGGTGTCGAAGCCGCCGGGCAGCGCCTCGGCGAATTCGACGACATGCGCGGCGTGGGCCGCGCGCATGATCTCCTTCTCGGTGGCGCCGGGACGCGCGAAGGCGATGTTCTCCCGCAGCGTGCGGTGGAACATGGCCGGGTCCTGCGGGACGTACGCGATCAGGCTGCGCACGTCGGCCTGCCGGAGCTTGGCGATGTCCTGGCCGCCGATCAGGATCCGCCCGCTGTCGACGTCCATGAAGCGCAGCAGCAGCCGGGTGAGCGAGCTCTTGCCGCCGCCGGAGCGGCCGACCAGGCCGAGCTTCGAGCCGCTCGGGACGTCGAGGTCGAGCCCCGCGAACAGCGGCGGCGCACTGCCGTACGCGAAGGTCACGTCGGCGAACCGGACGTCGGCCGCGGCGGGGCGCAGCGGTTCGGGGGCCGGCGGATCGACGACCGTGGGCGGGTCCAGCAGCAGTTCGGTGAACTGCGCCGCCTCGGTCAGCGAGCTCTCCAGCCGCCGGTAGATCTGGTTGAACTCGAACATGATGCGCGTCGCGTTGCCGTAGTACGCGAAGGCCACGACCGTCGCCTCGACGCCGAGCCCGCCGTTGAGCGTGACCGCGAGCAGCAGGCCCAGCGAGTTGGCGAGGACCGACAGCGGCGACACGAGCATGTCGATGCGCAGATTGCCGTAGTCCCACGAGCGCAGGGACAGCCTGCGGCTCTCGGCGACCCGGGACTTGTGCTCGGCCGCCTCCTGCTCCTCGGCGGCGAAGGCCCGCACGGTCTCCATGTTGGTCAGGCTGTCGGCGACGTGCCCGGAGACCCGTGCGATCGCGGCCTCGCGCTGGTCCACCAGGGCCTGGCGGCGGCGGATCAGCGGGGCGACGAGCGTCCCGGTGACCACCAGCATGCCGACCAGCACGACGACCAGGACCGGGCTGTAGAACCACAGCACGACGGACGCGAAGACCAGCGGGATGAGGTTCGCGACCACCGAGAACGCCATGGTGTCGACGAACTCCTCGTACCGTGCCGCGAAGCTGAGGACGCGCTTGGTCAGCGAACCCGCGAAGTTGTCGTGGAAGAACGCCGCGTCCTTGGCGAGGAGTTCGTCCATGCCCTGGACGTACAGGCTCTCCATGCCCCGGCCGTCGGTGCGGTTGAGGCAGTGCATGCCGATGCGCCACAGCACCTCGGCGAGCAGGCTGACGCCGGCGAAGCCCAGTACGTACGGGAGAACCGAGGTGCCGCCGGCGGCCACATGGCCGACCAGGGCGCCGACCAGCAGCGGTGCGACGTAGTGCAGCAGGACGTTGCCCAGCGCGGGCAGCAGCAGCGCGGGTATCGCGACACGTCGCGTGCGCGACAGTTCCCGACCGTAGAAGCGCAGTGCGAGAAACACTGCCGATTTGCGCTGCGGCGCACTGGGGCTGTTTTCCCCGGATCCGGGCGCAGACACTCGTCCCCCTCGGAGTGGCTTTGGCATGCGGTGGGTCCATGCTGCCGCAAAGGGGGGCGTACGACGACGGATTAAAACGGGCCCCGGATCAGCGCCCGGATCAGTGGGAGTGGCCGTCCGACGACTCACCCGACGGCTCACCCGACG
This sequence comes from Streptomycetaceae bacterium NBC_01309, assembly GCA_045039925.1. Lineage (GTDB taxonomy): Bacteria > Actinomycetota > Actinomycetes > Streptomycetales > Streptomycetaceae > Yinghuangia. The sequence continues at coordinate 9,670,108 of CP108400.1, read as the reverse complement.
GTTCGCCCGATGCCGGAGGCGTGACCGGAATCGTCGGTACGGCGGTCGGCGAGGTCGGGTCGGGGGTGCCGACGCGCACCGTGAACTCCGCGGTGCGGACGACGCCTTCGTGCTGGAAGTCGAGGTACAGGCGGTAGTTGCCGGCGCTGGGTGCCTGGGCGTGGAACCCGACGCCGGGACCGGCCGGGGTCTTGCCGTCGCCCGGCTCGCCCTGCGGGTGGACGTGGAGGTACGCGAGGTCGCCCTGGCGCAGCGCCACCAGGTGGCCGTACGCGCCGAGGTACGGCTGGAGGTCCGTGACCGGTCGGCCGTCCTTGGAGACGTTGAGCGTGACCATGCTCGCGGACGTGGTGAGGTCCCCTTCGAGGGTCACCGTGTAGCCGTCGACCTCGGCGGTACGCACGGGAGCGGGCAGCGGCGTCCCCCGGTAGTCGCCGGACACCGAGACGTCGGCTCCCAGCGTGAGCCCGCCGTCCGGATCGCCGGCCGGGGTGAAGTCCGCGAAGACGCGGTAGTCGCCGGCGCTCGGGAAGGTCAGCGGCACGCTCCAGGTCCCGTCGCTGCCGAGCACCGGGTGCACGTGCTGGAATCCGGAGAGGTCGCGGCGCGCGACGATCAGGTGCAGGTCCTTCTCGTGGGAATTCTCGTAGCGCGTCCAGGGCTTGCCGTCGGGGCCGAGGATGCGGAAGCGGAAGTCGCCCGGGACGCCGACCGCCGGCGCGTCGCCGGACGGTACGAGCGTGTAGCCGCGTTCGGAGACCCGAAGGCCGCCCGGCTCCTCGGCCGCCGCGGGCGCGGCGGGTGCCGCGCCGGGGGCGCCGCCCGGCGGTGCGGGCTGATCGGCGGCCGCCGCGTCGCCGTTGTGCCCGCCGTGCGCGGGCTTGGAGTCGGAGCCGATGGGCCCGACGGCGTTCCCGACGCCGAAGGCGGCGCCGAACGCCAACGTGATGCCGACTCCGAAAGCGCCGACCCGGGTGACCGTGTTCATCGTCCGCTCCTTCTCGCGTGGTCTCTGTGCGGTGGTTGGTGGGTGGTCCGGTGCTCAGTGGCCCATAGCTCAGTGGCCCTGTGCTCTGGTGCTCGCGCGGTGGTACGACGGGTCGGCGGGGCGCCGGCGTGCGGCCGGCGCCCCGGCACCCGTCAGTGGCAGCTGCCGCAGCAGCTCGCGCCCTGGGCGGGCGTCTCGGCCGCCGGTGCGACGACCTCGTAGCCGGCCTCGACGACCGCGGCGGCCACCGCGGCGTCGTCGAGCACCCGGTCCGAGGCGACGGTGACGCCGCCGGTCGCCAGGTCGACCTGGACCCCGGTGACACCGGCGACCTTCCCGACCTCGGCGGTGACGGACGAGACGCAGTGGCCGCAGGTCATGCCGGTGACGGTGTACGTCGTGGTGGTCGTCGCGGCGATGGCGGTGGTCGCAGTGGTCGTGGCGGGCGTGCTCATGACGGAGCCTCCTGGTTCCCGAGCCGCGTTCGAGTGCGGCCCGTTCGGCGGGTACGTCTCCACTACATACCCCTGGGGGGTATCTCGTCAACCCGCGCGGCGCTCTTCCGCCGACATTTTGCATAGGATACCCCCCTAGGGTACTTTGTGCAGGCGTATGTGCCCCCTATCCCCAGGGAGTGGAGATGCCCCAGGTCCGGACGCCCGGCGGCCTCGTGCGCCGCGTCGTCGCCCACCCCGCCGCGCGCTGCGCGGCGTCCTGTCTGATCGGCGCGGCACTGCGCCGCCTGAACGCGCGCGACGTGCGCGACGTGCGCGACGTGCGCGACGTGCGCTCCTCGACGCTCCCGGGCGCGCGACCGGGCGGTGCCTAAAAGACGCGTAAAGATTGCCGGGATCCGGCAATGCGCGCGACGGCGGACAGCACGCACCATCGGCGTGCGGCGGACGTCGAGAGGGGGCACCGGTGGAGGAGTTCGTCGAGGCGCTGTTCGCCTATCCCGCCGTCGTGTTCACTCTCGCCCTGATCGTCGTACTGGCCTTCTGGTTGTGCGTCCTCGCCGGGGCGCTGGACCACGACGCCTTCGACGCGGACCCGGGCACCGGCGCGTTCGGCCTCGGCGGCGTACCCGCCACGGTGGGCATCTCACTGATGGTCGCGATCGCCTGGACGCTCAGCCTGGTCGGCGGCATCCTGCTGCGCCGCACCGAACTACCCGGTGCGGGCTACACGTTCGCCGCCACCGCCGTGCTGCTCGCATCCGTCGCCGTCGCCTGGACGGCGACCCGGATCCTGGTGCGGCCGCTGCGGCACCTCTTCCCCGACGAACCCGGGCCGTCCCTGCTCGACTTCGTCGGCCGCACCTGCACGATCCGCACCGGACGGGTCGACGCGGCCTTCGGCCAGGCCGAGGTGGCCGGGCGGGACGGCGGCACCGCGATAGTCCAAGTACGCCAGTACGACGGCACCGACAACCTGGTGGCCGGCGGCACCGGACTGCTCTACGCGTACGACGACACCGGGGAGTTCTTCTGGGTCGCGCCCTTCGACGTGGCGCCGGACCCGGGAACCCCGCCCGCCTGAGGGCCTGTTGACGCAGGCCTGTGGATGCGCGGCCGACCGCACGCCCGGCCGCGGCGATCGTAAGGATTTGCCATGAACGCCATAGCGCTGACCTTCAGCGTGCTCGTAGCCGTCGTCCTTCTCGTCGGCATCGCCCTCCTCCTGCTCGTGAGCCGCCTGTTCCGCAAGGTCGAACAGGGCAAGGCGCTGATCGTCTCGAAGGTCCGCAAGGTGGACGTGACGTTCACCGGCCAGGTCGTCCTGCCGATCCTGCACAAGGCCGAGACCATGGACATCTCGGTCAAGACCATCGACATCGCACGCACCGGCCGGGACGGCCTGATCTGCCGCGACAACATCCGCGCGGACATCCGCATCTCCTTCTTCGTCCGCGTCAACAAGACCGTCGAGGACGTGAAGAAGGTCGCCCAGGCCATCGGCACCGTGCGCGCCAGCGACCAGACCACGTTGCAGGCGCTGTTCAGCGCGAAGTTCTCCGAGGCGCTCAAGACCGTCGGCAAGCAGCTGGACTTCACCGACCTCTACACCCAGCGCGAGGAGTTCCGGGACCGGATCATCCAGGTGATCGGCACCGACCTCAACGGCTACAGCCTCGAGGACGCCGCGATCGACTACCTGGAGCAGACACCGCTCGCCCAGTTGGACGCCGCGAACATCCTCGACGCGCAGGGCATCCGCAAGATCACCGAGCTGACCGCGGCCGAGCACGTGCGCACCAACCAGTTCCGGCGCACCGAGGAGAAGGAGATCACCCGGCAGAACGTCGAGGCGCGCGAGGCGATCCTGGAGCTGGAGCGCCGCCAGGCGGACGCGGAGACCCGGCAGCAGCGCGAGGTCGAGACGGTCCGGGCGCGCGAGCAGGCCGAGACCGCCCGGGTCCAGGAGGAGGAACGCCTGCGGGCGCAGGCCGCGTTCCTGACCACGGAGGAGCAACTCGGCGTCCAGCGCGAGAACGTCGCCCGCGAGATCGCGGTCGCGGAGAAGAACCGCGAGCGGGTCATCGCCGTCGAGAACGAGCGCATCGAGAAGGACCGGCAGTTGGAGGCCATCGCGCGCGAACGCGAGACCGCGCTCACCCGGATCGCCGCCGACAAGGAGGTGGAGGGCGAGAAGCGCGACATCGCCGAGGTGGTGCGCGAGCGCGTCGCGGTGGACCGTACCGTCGCCGAGCAGGAGGAGGCCGTCAAGCGCCTGCGCACGGTCGAGGAGGCCGAGCGCGAGCGTGCCGCACTGGTGATCCTCGCCGAGGCCGAGGCGCAGCAGAACCTGGTCAAGGGCATCAAGGCGGCCGAGGCCGCCGAGGCCGCGGCCGCCCACAAGGCCCGCGAGCAGGTGGTCCTGGCCGAAGCGCGGCGGCAGGCCGCCGAGTTCGACGCCCAGGCCAAGCTGCGGCTCGCCGACGCGGCCCAGGCGGAGGCGGCCGCGATCGGCCTCGCCGAGGTGCGGGTCCGCGAGCAGGACGCCGTCGCCATCGAGAAGGTCGGCCGGGCGGAGGCCGCCGTCGCCGAGCGCAAGGCCGCGGTGGCCGCGGACGCGGTCGGGCTCAAGCTCAAGGCGGAGGCGGCGGGACTGACCGAGAAGGCCGCAGCGATGGCCGCGCTGGACGAGGCGTCGCGCGGGCACGAGGAGTACCGGCTGCGGCTGGAGGCGGACAAGGAGGTCCGCCTGGCCGGCCTGGACGTGCAGCGCCAGGTCGCCGAAGCCCAGGCCATGGTGCTCGCCGCCGGCCTGGAGAGTGCCGACATCACCATCCTCGGCGGCGAGAGCGTCTTCCTCGACCGCGTGGCCGGCGCGATATCGCTGGGCAAGGGCGTCGACGGGTTCGTGCAGAACTCCGACACCGTCAAGGCGCTGGCCGGTCCCTGGATGGACGGCTCGGGCGACTTCACCCAGGACCTGACCCGGATGGTCGCCTCGCTGGGTGCGGACGACGTACGCGACATGACGGTCACCGCGCTGCTCGCGAAGCTCATGCGGGACGGCGGCTCCCCCGGCCTCACGGCCTTGGGCAAGAGCCTGGGCGAGGCCAACGGCAGCGGCAGCGGTGGCAGCGGCAGCGGGAACCCGGGCTGAAAGGCGCTCAGACAGTGACGGACACCATCGCCACCGGCCCTGAGCCCGGCAGCGCGGCTGACGGGGACTTCGAGGTACTGCGCGGCCGTATGACCGCGCAGGCCGCGGAACTCGCCGGACGTGCCGAGGAATTGAACCGTCGCCGGGTCGCGGTGTTCGGGTCGACGGGAATGCGGCTGGTCGGCGGAGCGCGACTGGCCACCGCCGCCGACCGCGTGGTCCGCGACCTCGCCTGGGTCGGGGGGACGCTGCTGGTGGGCGGCGGTCCCGCGCCGGGCCGCACCGGCTCGGAAGCGTCCGAACACGACACGGTCGGCGGGACGTTCACCCTCTACCGCCGGGATTCGGAGGGCGAACCCGCGCTCGCCCTCACCGGCGTCGCGCCGACCGCGGTCGACGGTCTGTTCCAAGCCCCCGAGGTCCGGCACGACCTGGCGGAGCTCTTCCGCTACTTCCGCGACTCCCGTCTCACGCAACTGCGTCGGGTCGACGGCAAGTTGCTCGCGGTCTTCCGCACCGGACCGAAGCCCGGCGACGTCCGTGTCCTGCGCTGGCGCGTGTCCACGGGAGGCGATCCGCAGTACATCGACGCGCGCGGCGAACGCGACCACGTGTTCCCCGCGCCGTACGACTTCGCGTGGACGGCGGTGGGCCGCGAACACCACCGGCCCGGACGCCACCCGCACGTGTCGGTGGACGATGTGCTCTTCGTCTCCACGGTCGGCGGGTCCCTGACCGTGAAGACGGTGGACGACGTCGAGTCGTCCGCGGGCATCGTCCACCGGGAGCCGGTCGACGAGCCGTTGCAGTCGCCGGCCGACGCGGACATCGCGTACGCGCGCGTCGGCACGCTCATCCTGCTGCGGGTGCGGCCGTACAAGGAGGACGTGTGGCGGCACTTCGTGCATGCGACCACCACCGCCTCGCTGGTACGCCTCGACGCGCTCGGCCAGGGCGCGCGGCGCCTGCCGGGGGACGACGGGGTGGTGTTCCCCGGCGGCTTCCACCTCGGCACCGGCGTGTACAAGCAGTTCGACGCCGACACGGACGGCCTTGAGCTGGAGAACGTGGTGCGTTCCCCGAACGGCGAGGACACGCTCTACGTGTTCCACCACCGGGAGCAGGGCCGCAACTTGCTGCTCTCGTACAACGCGGTGCGCAAGGAGGTCACCACCCCGCTCGCGGGCCGCGGGTTCACGCTGCTCGACGACGGCACGCTGGTAATGCTGCGCGGCGATGCCGAGGCGCGGCGCACGCACCCGGTGCAAGTGTGGGAAACGCCGTACGCCTCAGACGCGTTCGCGGCCGCACGTCCGCCGGCCGACGGCCCTCTCGGCCGCGTCGGCAACGCCGACCTGGTGGCCGGCATCGCGGACAGCCTGGCCGTGGTGCGCCTCGTCGAGGAAGGCGGGGCCACGACCGCCGCGTTCGAGGCGGTCCTGACCGCGTGCACCCGCGTGGTCGACCGGCACCACTGGCTCGCCGACTCCGAACTCGGCGGCCTGCACGAGCCTCTCGACGTCCTGCGCGAGACCGCCCGGCACGTGCTGGAGGAGTTCCGCTCCGTCCAGGAGCTCACCCTCGCGGCGGAGCGGGCGGTCGACGGCGAGGCCACGCGGATCGCCGCTCTGGTCCGACGCGCCCGCAACGAGGGCCCGCGCGACGCCGGGGCGTGGATCGGCCTGCTGACCGAACTGCGGCGCGCCCAGGGGCGCCTGGCCCCGCTCCGGGACCTGCGCTACAGCGACCTCGCGCGCATCGAGGCACTGCGCCAAGGGCTCGACGACGACCTCGCCGCGACCGGAAGGCGCGCGGTCGCGTTCCTCGGCGCGCCGGACGCGTTCGCGGCACAGCGGGCCGAGGCCGACGACCTCGCCGAGCAGGCGGACGGCATCGCGACCGCCGCCGAGGGTGGCCCGATCGGAGTGGGCCTGGACGAACTCGCCGACGGGCTCCGGATCGTCGCGGAGACGGTCGGCGACCTGGACATCTCCGACGCGACCGTACGCACGGCGATCCTCGCGCAGGTCGCCGAGGTCCAGGGCGGCGTGGCCCGGGCCCGCGCGATCCTGCGCGCACGGCAGCGTGCGTTGGCGGAGGAAGAGGGCCGCGCCGAGGCCACGGCGGAGTTCGCGCTGCTCGTCCAGACGATCACCGCCGCGCTGGCCACCGCGGATTCGCCGGACGCCTGCGACGAGCAGCTTGCCCGCATCCTGCTGCGCATCGAGGACCTGGAGTCACGGTTCCCCGAACTCGACGACTTCCGCGGCGAAATCGCCGGCAAGCGCGACGAGGTCCAAGAGGCCTTCGCTGCGCGCCGGCAAGTGTTGCTGGACGAACGCGCCCGGCACGCGGCCCGGTTGGGCGAGTCGGCGGGGCGGATCCTGGACAGCGTCCGCCGCCGCGCGTCGGGCTTCGCCCGCCTCGACGAGATCGACGCGTACTTCGCCGCCGACCCGGCACCGGCGAAGGTGCGGCGCGCCGTCGCGGAACTGCGCGAACTCGGCGAGCAGGTCGCCGCCGAGGAGTTGGCGGGGCGGGTCAAGGCCGCCCGGCAGCAGGCCGCCCGTGCGCTGCGCGACCGGGCCGACCTCGCGGACTCCGACGGGGGCACGGTACGCCTGGGCCGGCACCGCTTCGCCGTCACCACCCAGACCGCCAACCTGACGCTGGTGCCCCACGACGGCCGCATGGCCTTCGCGCTGACCGGCACCGACTACCGGCGTACGGTCACCGACCCGCGGTTCGAGGCGGCCCGCCCGTTCTGGCGGCAGACGCTCCCCTCGGAATCGCCCGAGGTCTACCGGGCCGAGTTCCTGGCCGCCCGGCTGCTGGCCGAGCACGGCGCGGCGGCGGGGCCCGAGCTCGTCGCACTCGTCGGCGAGGCCGCGCAGCGCGCGTACGACGAGGGCTACGAGCGCGGCGTGCACGACCATGACGCGGTCCTGATCCTCGGCGCGCTGCTGCGCCTGCACACGGCCGTCGGACTGCTGCGGTACCCGCCGGGCGACCGTGCGGCGGCGCAACTGCTGTGGGCGTACGGAAGCGACGACCGGGCCCGCCGCGAGTGGACGTTGCGCGCCCGGTCGCTCGGACGGGCCCGCGAGGCGTTCGGCCCCTCCCCCGCGATCGGCGCGCTCTGCCGGGAAATAGCGTCGGCTGTCGAGGAGTTCGCCGTCACCACGGACGGCCGTGACGGCGTCGATCCGGGGCGGGCGGCGGAGTACCTGGTCGAGGAACTGGCCACCGGGCACAGTGGTTTCGTCACGGCCGCGGGCGCCCACACACTCATCGACAAGTTCCGGCACGCCATGGGCGGCGACGCGGCGTACGACGAGGACCTGCGCGAGCTTTCCGCACTGCCCGCGCGGCGGCAACTCGTCGCGGCGTGGCTCGGGTCGTACGCCGAATCCTCGGGGCACCCGGCCGCCCCCGGCGACCTCGCCGAGGCGGTCGCCGTCGAGCTGTGCCCCGGTCTCCCCCGCTACGTCTGCGCCGAGGACGCCCAGGAGACCGTGTCCGGACTCCTGGGGACCCACCCGCGCGTCGAACGCGGGTCCCTCGTCGTGCGTATCGACGAACTCCTCTCCCGGACCGCGGACTTCCGAGAGGCCCGGGTGCCGGCCTTCCGTGCCTACCAGTCGCTGCGCGCCGAGCTGGTGGCCGCCGAGCGCGCCCGGCTGCGCGTCGAGGAGCACCGGCCTTCCGTCCCCACGACGTTCGTCCGCAACCGCCTCATCGACCAGGTCTACCTGCCGCTGATCGGCGACAACCTCGCGAAGCAGGTCGGCGCGGCCGGTGCCGCCAAGCGCACCGACAACCACGGGCTCCTCCTGCTGATCTCCCCGCCCGGCTACGGCAAGACGACTCTCGTCGAGTACGTCGCCGAACGCCTCGGCCTGCTCCTGGTCCGGGTCGACGGACCGGCACTGGGGCACGCCGTGACCTCGCTCGACCCCGCCGAGGCCCCGAACGCGACCGCCCGCCGCGAGGTCGAGAAGATCAACTTCGCCCTGGAGGCGGGCAACAACGTGCTGCTCTACCTCGACGACATCCAGCACACCTCGCCCGAGCTGCTGCAGAAGTTCATCCCGCTGTGCGACGCGCAACGCCGCGTCGCGGGGGTGCGCGACGGCCGGTCGCACACGTTCGACCTGCGCGGCAAACGCTTCGCCGTGGTGATGTCCGGCAACCCGTACACCGAAGAGGGCCGGCTCTTCCGCGTTCCGGACATGCTGGCGAACCGTGCCGACGTGTGGAACCTCGGCGAGGTCCTGGCCGGCAACGGCCTGGCGTTCGAGCGCAGCTTCGTCGAGAACGCGCTCACCTCCAACGCCGTTCTGGCGCCACTTGCCGAACGCGGGGGTGGCGACCTCGACTTGCTGCTGGACTGGGCGGCGCACCCGGACCGGCCGGTACGCCCCGACCTGCTGGAGCACGCCTGTCCCCCCGCGGAACTCGGCCGAATTCTCTCGGTGTTGCGCAGGTTGCTCGACGTACGCGGCACGGTGCTCGCGGTGAACGCCGCGTACATGGCCTCGGCGGCACGGACGGACGCGTCGCGTACCGAACCGCCGTTCCGCCTGCAGGGCTCGTACCGCAACATGAACCGCATCGCCGGACGAGTGGCGCCGACCATGAACGACGCGGAGCTGGCCGCGCTCGTCGCCGACCACTACGCCGCCGAGGCGCAGACGCTGGCCGCCGACACCGAGGCGAACCTGCTCAGGCTCGGCGAGCTGCTGGGCACGCTCACGGCGGAGGAACAGGCCCGCTGGGCGGCCGTGAAGGCCGCGTACGTCGCCACCCTCGGGACACCGGGAGGCAGCCCGTGAATCGCCGACGGCGTGCCGTCGAGTCGGGGTCGGGGTCGGCGTCGGGGTCGGGGTCGGCGTCGGCGTCGGCGTCCGGGTGAGGTCGGCTGGTCAGGACCGGTGGACGGCGCGCGGGCCGACCGGCACGGCTCCCAGGGCCGTCACCCGGGCCCGCAGCTCCCGGTCCGCGGTGACCACGGCGCAACGGCGCTCGGGGTCCGCGTTCCGTGCGTCGGCCACCAGCCGGACGATCTCGTCGTCCCCGCTCCCCGAGGTGCCGACGACCTCGACCCCGGGCACGCCGGTCAGTCCGCGTGCCTTGCCCTCCACGACGAGGACGACTTCGAGCGGCCCCGCCTCCGCCCATTCGGGCACGCTGCCGGTCGCGGCCAGCCCCCGCGCGGCGTCCCCGACCAGCGCGTCGCGCAGTCGGCGCGCCGCCCCGAGGCGGTCCCGCCACCACCCGTCGGGCACCGAGCCGACCACGTTCGCCGCGTCCACCACCACGAGCGGGATCTGATCCGTCACGCCGCCAGTCCATCACACGGGCGGGGTGGTTCGGTTCCGACGGACCCGGTCGGGTCGGGTCGACTCGGTCCGGTCAGGCCGACTTGGTCAGGGTGCCCGTGGGGTGGCCGGTGCTGTCGGCCAAGGCGGTGAAGAAGAGCGTCCCGTCGCTCTGCTGCTGCAGCGTGAACTGGCCGCCGTCCGTGCAGCCCACTTTCTGGGCGCCGCCGCTGCCCGGGACGTCCTCGACCAGGACCGCCCCCGGCTCGACGCCGACCAACCTGGAGTCGCCCCGGCATTCGATGCCCGCCACCGTCGTGGTCATGGACCCCACCACGGTTCCGGACTCGCCTGACTTGAGCACGATGGTGACCTGCTGCTCGATCAGCGGCAGGTTCGGAATGGTGATGCCACCCTTCCAGGTGCCGACGTACGAGGCCGGCAGCGATCCCGGCTCGAAGGACCCCGTCGGGGGCGGCGGCGGAGGCTTCGCCTGGTCGGAGTTCGTGCCGCCGAGCGTCGAGGACTGCGACTCCGAAGCCACCTTGTCCTTGTCGCCGTCGCCGCCGCCGTCACCGCGCAGGAGGACGACGGCCGTGATGACGGCGGCGACCGCGACCACGGCGGCCACGAGGTACAGCCAGGCCGGGCGGCGGGCCGCCTGCACGCCGCCCGTCGTGGGCGCGTCTAAGGTGCCGTACGCAGGGCCTCCGCCGTACGTCGGCCCGGCGCCGTACGCGGGCCCCGCGCCGTAGCCCGGGCCCCCGTTGACAAAGGTCGTCTCGGCCCGCGGCGGACCGGGCGGCCCTTCGCCCTGGTCGCGGCCGCCCGCCGAGGGCGGCGGCGGGTACGGCCCCAGCGGCGCCGGCCCCGTGGCCGGGACCTCGTCCTCCAGCTCCAGCAGCGCCACCGCACGCCGGCTGACGGCGTTGGCCAGGTCCGGCGGCAGCCACCCGGCCGCGACCAGTGCGGCCGCGTCGCCATCCGGAAGCACCGCGCGCAAAACGTCGTACGGCGTCGGGCGGTCGGCGGGCGCCTTGGCCATGCAGGCGGCCGCGACGGGCCGCAGCGACTCCGGCACGGCGTCGAGCCGCGGCTCCTGCGTCAGGATGCGGAACATCAGCGCCTGCGAGTTGCCGTCCCCGAACGGCCCCTCGCCGGTCGCGGCGTAGGCGAGCACCGCGCCGAGGGCGAAGACGTCGGTCGCGGGTCCGATGTCGCCGCCCTCGATCTGCTCGGGCGCCATGAACCCCGGCGAACCGACGCTCAGTCCGGTGCCGGTGAGCACGCTCGCGTCGACCGCCCGGGAGATGCCGAAGTCGATGACCCGGGGGCCGTCCGGCGAGAGCATGACGTTGGACGGCTTCAGGTCGCGGTGCACGACTCCCGCCCGGTGCACGGCGGTCAGCGCCTCGGCGAGTCCGGCGGCCAGCACGTGCAGCGACTGCTCCGGCAGCGGGCCGCGCTCGGCGACCGCCTCCCCCAGGGACAGGCCCGGGACGTAGCCGGTGACCAGCCAGGGTTGTTCGGCCTCGGTGTCGGCGTCCAGCACCGGCGCGGTCCACGCGCCGCCGACCCGGCGCGCGGCGTCGACCTCGCGCCGGAACCGCCCGCGGAAGCCCGGATCGTCGGCCAGCCCGGGCAGGATCACCTTGACGGCGACGATCCGCCCCGTCCGGCTGCGGCCCACGTACACGCGTCCCATGCCGCCGGCACCGAGCACTCGGAGGACGCGGTACGTCCCGACGGCGCGCGGATCGTCCGGGCCCAGAGCCCTCATGTCCTCACCACGGGCTCGACAATACGCACAGGAGTGATCCCCGCGGTTCGGGATTCCCCTCGCTGTCACCCACAGGGGCCAGGGAGTTCAGGCGTTGTGGACGGCCTCCCCGGCGAGATAGGTGGCGCTCGCACCGATCCGGTCGAGGTCCTCGTGCGGGGTCCGGTAGGGGTCCTCGTCGAGGATCACGAAGTCGGCGTACTTGCCGGGAGCGACGGATCCGGTGATGTCGTCGGCGAACAACTGCCAGGCCGCGTTGATGGTCTGGGCCCGGATGGCGTCGTCCAGGCCGACGCGTTCGCCGGGGGCGAGGACGCGTCCGGTGTCCGTCATCCGGGTGACCGCGCAGCGCATGTTGCGCAGGGGTTCGAGCGGGGTGACCGGGCCGTCGTTGTGGAAGGTCGCCCGGATGCCGGCCTCGAACGCCGAGCCCGCGGCCGCGTAGTGGCTGCCGTGTTCCGTTCCGAAGAGCCCGTCGACCAGGATGTCGCCCCAGTAGTACAGGTGGTCGACGAAGATCGAGCACGTGACGCCGAGCGACGCCGCGCGCCGGAACTGGTCGGGGCGCATGGTCCCGACGTGTTCGAGTCGGAGCCGGTGGTCGTCGCGGGGGTGGCGGGCGAGGAGTTGCTCCCAGACGTCCAGCACCATCGTGACCGCGTCGTCGCCGTGGGCGTGGCAGGCCAGTTGCCAGCCGTGCGGGAAGTATGCCTCGGCGATCCCGGCCAGTTGCTCCGGCGTGTAGTTGGCCTTCCCGCGGTGGTGCGGCTCCAGGCCGATGGCCCGGGTCGCCGGCGAGTCGAGGTACGCGAAGCTCGTGGCGATGTTGCCGACCCAGGGCGAGCCGTCCGCCCAGGTCTTGATGCCGATCTGCTTGACCAGGTCGTCGCCGTTGTCGGGGGTGATGTCGCTGGCCAGGCCGGGGCCGGACACTTCGTACAGGCGCAGGCGCACGGTCGGGTCGGACGCGGCGACGGTGTCGCGGAGGGCCGGGAGGAAGGCCATGTCGGAGCACATGGTGACGCCGGCCCTGCGGTAGCGGGCGTACTGCGCGCGCAACGCGTCGGCCATGCCGTCGGCGCCGGGCATCGCCGGTTCGGACACCGCCGCGACGGCGGCGGTCTCGTAGGCGGTGCCGTCGAGTTCGCCCCGCGCGTCGCGCCCGTAGCGGGCGCCGGGCGGATCGGGGGTGTCGCGGGTCAGGCCGAGCCGGCGGGCGGCCGCGGTGTTGAAGAACGCCTGGTGCCCGGAGTTGTGCACGATGACCAGCGGGTGTTCGGGGGCGATGCCGTCGAGCCACGCCTGGCTCGGCGCCGGGAGTCCGCTCTGGAGCAGCGGGTCCCAGCCGTAGAACCACGCGCCGGCCGGCCCGCGTTCGGCGACGCCGGCGAGGATCGCGGCGAAGACGTCGTCGGCGTCGCGCACGGTGACGGGGCGGATGTCGGCCATGCTGCCGCCGAACACCGCGGCGTCCTCGGTGGGGTGGCCGTGCGGTTCCACGAACCCCGGGAGCAGGCACCGCCCGTCGAGGTCGACGGTGCGGGTGCGCGGGCCGCGCAGCGGTGCGATGTCCTCGGTCATCCCGACCGCGGCGATGCGGCCGCCGCGTACCGCCACCGCCTGGGCGAACGGCTGGACCGGCTCGGCGGTGACCACCGTGCCGCCGGTGAAGACCAGGTCGGCCTCGGCGGTCACGCGGCGACGCCCCCGTCCGACGCCTCGGGGCGGCGGATCGTGCAGACGATCCGGCCGTCCCGGGCGTCGGCGACGATCTCGTCGCCGGGTTGCGCCTCGCCGCCGAGCAGCAGGTCGGCCACCGGGTTGTCGAGTTCGGACTGGATGGTGCGGCGCAGCGGCCGGGCGCCGAACTCCGGCTGGTGGCCGAGCGACACCAGCAGTTTCCGGGCCGCGTCGGTGACCTTGAGGCCGAGGCCCTGGGCGTGCAGGCGCCGCCTGCTCCGGTCCAGCAGCAGGTCGAGGATGCGCGCGAGGTCGTCCTCGCCGAGGCCGTGGAAGATGATGATGTCGTCGATCCGGTTGAGGAATTCGGGCGGGAACCGGTGGTGCAGGTCGCCCATCAGTTCGTCGCGGATCTCGCCGACGTCGCCGTGGTGGGCGAGGATGCGCTGCGCGCCGATGTTGCTGGTCATGATGACGACGGTGTTGCGGAAGTCGACGGTGCGGCCGCGGGCGTCGGTCAGGCGGCCGTCGTCGAGGACCTGGAGCAGGGCGTTGAACACGTCCGGGTGGGCCTTCTCGACCTCGTCGAACAGCAGGACGCTGTAGGGGCGGCGGCGGACCTTCTCGGTGAGCTGCCCGGCCTCCTCGTGGCCGACGTATCCGGGCGGGGCGCCGATGAGCCGGGAGACGGTGTGCTTCTCCTGGAACTCGCTCATGTCGAAGCGGATCATGCGGTCTTCGTCGCCGAAGAGCATGCCGGCGAGGGCCTTGGCCAGTTCGGTCTTGCCGACGCCGGTCGGGCCGAGGAAGAGGAATGATCCGACCGGGCGGTCGGGATCGCCCATGCCGGCGCGGTTGCGGCGTACCGCCCGGGAGATCGCGGTGACCGCCTCGTCCTGGCCGACGACGCGTTCGTGCAGCGCGTCCTCCAGCTTGAGCAGGCGGTCCTTCTCGCTCTCGGTCAGCTGGGCGACCGGGATGCCGGTCTTGCGGGAGAGCACGTCGGCGATGTCGGCGGCGGTGACCTCGGCGACGCCCTCGCGGCGCTCCTCGGTGCCGGCGAGGGCGGCCTCGGCGTCGGCGATCTGCTGCTTGAGGCCGCCCGCGCGCTCGAAGTCCTCGGCGGCCACCGCCTCGTCCTTCTCGCGGCGCAGCTTGGCGATCTCGTCCTCGTGGCCGACGACGTCGGTGCTGCGGCGGCGCGAGGCCAGGCGTACCCGGGCCCCGGCCTGGTCCATGAGGTCGATCGCCTTGTCGGGCAGGAAGCGGTCGGAGACGTACCGGTCGGAGAGGTCCGCGGCGGCGGCCAGCGCCTCGTCGGTGAACCGGACCTGGTGGTGCGCCTCGTAGGCGTCGCGGAGGCCGTCGAGGATCTCCACGGTCTCGGCGACGGACGGCTCGGGGATCATGACGGGCTGGAAGCGGCGCTCCAGGGCGGCGTCCTTCTCGATGTGCCTGCGGTACTCGTCGATCGTGGTGGCGCCGACCGTGTGCAGTTCGCCGCGGGCGAGCGCGGGCTTGAGCATGTTGCCCGCGTCCATCGCCCCCTCGCCGCCGGCGCCCGCGCCGACCACGGTGTGGAGTTCGTCGATGAACAGGATCGTGGAGTGCTCGGCGGCCTTGACCTCGTCGATCACCTTCTTCAGGCGCTCCTCGAACTCGCCGCGGTACTTCGAGCCGGCCACCAGACCGGGCAGGTCGAGGGCCACCACCCGCTTGCCCTCCAGCGACTGCGGTACGTCTCCCGCCACGATCCGCTGCGCGAGCCCTTCGACGATCGCGGTCTTGCCGACGCCGGGCTCGCCGATGAGCACCGGGTTGTTCTTCGAGCGGCGGGACAGGATCTCGACGGTCTGCTCGATCTCCTCGGCGCGGCCGACGACCGGGTCGAGGCGTCCGGCCTTGGCGTCCTCGGTGAGGTCGCGGCCGTACTCGTCGAGCGTCGGGGTCTCGCTCGGCTGCCCCTGGGCGCGGGAGGGGGCGCGGGAACCGGCACGGGAGGCGGCGCCGGGGCCGCCGCTCGGGTCGGAGTCGCCGCGGGCGGCGCGGGCGACGCTGCCGGCGAGGGCGTCCACGTCGGCGCCGCGGGCCCGCAGGACCTTCGCGGCACCGGTGTCCGGGTCGCCGAGGAGCGCGCCGAGGATGTGCTCGGCGCCGATGTACGTGCCGCCGGACGCCTGCGACACGGCGTGCGACCCGATCAGCACGCGCTTCGCGGCCGGGGTGAGCCCGGGCTCGGAGGCCGGGGCGTTGTCCTCGCGCGGCAGGATCTCCGCGAGGTCGCGGCCGAGCCGGTCCGGTTCGGCGCCGGCCTTGGCCAGCAGGGTGCGGGCCGGTTCGGTCTGCGTCGCCGCCCAGAGCAGGTGTTCCGTGTCCAGCTCGGAACTGCCGTCCTCTTGGGCCTTGTTCGACGCAGCGGCGAGCAGTTCCCGGGCCGACTCGGTGAGCAGGCGGCCGATCGGCACGCGCTGCACCGCGGGTGGCGACGTACGCGCGTCCAGGCCGAGGAAGCGGTTGAGCAGGTCGGCGAACGGGTCGTCGGCGCCGAGGCCGAAGGAGGACATGGTCATGCGGGGCCGTCCTGGGTGAGTCGAGCGTGCCGTACGGGACTGCTCTGCGGGCGGGTCGTCCGAGCCGTTCGGCAGGCTGGCGGCGCGGACGCGGGGACGCGTGCGTGTACCCGGGCCCGCCGCTCCTTAGCTCCGCTCCGGCAGGCGACGGCCTGCTTTCCCCCGATCGGACGCGGCGCCCCTGGCAACCGGGCTACGGCTCTGATATTGGTGGATCCAGTCAAGCAATTGGAGGCGTACATGCGCGGTCTCGGCGGCAAGGTGGCGGTGCTGACCGGCGGCGCCCGGGGCATCGGCGAGGCGACCGCGCTGCGGCTGGGTGCGGAAGGCGTCGCCGTCGCGCTCGGGGACCTGCACGGCGACGAGGCCGAGGCGGTCGCGGCGCGGATCCGGGACGCCGGCGGGCAGGCCCTGGCGATCCGCATGAACCTGCGCGAGGAGGACTCCGTGCACCGGCTCGTCGAGGCCGCCGTCGAACGGTTCGGCGGCATCGACCTGGTCGTCAACAACGCCGGCGGCAGCCTCGGCGCGGACCGCAACGTGGCCGAGAACGAGGACCGCATCTGGGCGGCCACCTGGGACCTCAACCTGATGGGCACTGTGCGGGTCACCCGCGCCGCACTCCCCCACCTGCTCGCCCGGGGCGGCGGCGCGATCGTGAACATCGCCTCCGGGTCCGGCACGCTCGCGACGCCGGGGCTTGCCGCGTACGGCACCTCCAAGGCCGCGGTCATCCAACTCACCCGGAACGTCACGGCCGCGTACAGCCACCTCGGGGTGCGCTGCAACGCGATCTGCCCCGGCATGATCATGACGCCGGGGGCCACCGCGGCCATGCCGGCCGACGTCGTGGCGCGCATCGCCGAGCGCATCCCGACGGGGCGTACCGGGACGCCGGAGGACGTCGCGGGGCTGGCGACCTACCTCCTGTCCGACGACGCGGGCTACGTCAACGGCCAGGTCATCCACTGCGACGGCGGTGCCCGCGACGTCGGACCGTCCGGCCCGGCCCGCTGACCCGTACCCCCGACACCCCCTCATTTTTGCCCCACGCACACGAATGGAGGCATCTGTGGTCCTGCTCGTCGAAGTGCGCGACAAGGTCGCCCTGATGACGCTCAACCGGCCCGAGGCCCGCAACGCGCTGTCCCCCGACCTGGCCGCCGCGATCCCGAAGACGGTCGCGGAGCTCGACGCCCGACCGGACGTCGCGGCCATCGTCATCACCGGCGCGGACCCCGCGTTCTGCGCCGGATTCGACCTCAAGCGGCTTGCCACGACCGGCACTTCCCGCGCGGAGCGCAACACCTCCGCAGAACCGCCGCCCTACTGGGGCCCGTTCCCGCCGCACTCGACACCGGTCATCGGCGCCGTCAACGGCCCGGCCGTGACCGGCGGCTTCGAACTCGCGCTCGGCTGCGACTTCCTCATCGCCTCCGAACGCGCCCGCTTCGCCGACACCCACGCACGGGTCGGGCTCATGCCGGGCTGGGGGCTGACCATCCGCCTGCCCCAGCTGATCGGCCCGGCCCGCGCGCTGCAGATGAGCGTCACCGGCGAGTTCGTCGACGGACGGCGGGCCTGCGACTGGGGACTGGTCAACGAGGTCGTCCCGCACGACGAGTTGCTGCCCCGCGCCATGGACATCGCACGCCAGATCGCCGACATCCCGGCCGTGTACGTGGCCGAAGTCCGCGACATGTACCGCGAGATGGCGGAACTCGACGGCGACGCCGCCTACGCACGCGAACACAGCCGCGCCCGCGCCTGGATGGACAACCGCTTCGACCGGGCCCGACTCGCCGAGGTACGCCAGGGCATCGTCGACCGGGGACGCACCTTCGTCGCCGGCACCGCGGACGACGACACCACCGACCACCCACAGCCCCAGGAAGCGTGATGAAGGTCTACACCGGAATGGACCCGCGGATCCCGCTGCGCGACGTGGCCGCCCACGCGCGCCGCGCGGAGGCCGCCGGATACGACGGGCTCCAGGTCTCGGAGACCGTGCACGACGCGTTCGCCCTGGCCCTGCTGGCCTTGGAGCACACCGAGCGGATCGTCGTCCGCACGTCCGTCGCACTGGCGTTCGCGCGTTCGCCGATGCTGACGGCGTACACCGCCTGGGACCTCGCGCGCTTCTCGGGCGGGCGGTTCCACCTCGGGCTCGGCACCCAGATCAAGCAGAACATCGAGGACCGGTACGGCATGCCGTGGTCCGAACCCGCCGCCCGCATGCGCGAGTACGTCGGGGCCGTCCAGGCGGCGTTCGGCACGTTCCGCACCGGCGAGCGCCCGGCGTTCCAGGGCGAGCACTACCGCATCACGCGCATGCAGCCGTACTTCAACCCCGGCCCGGACGAGGACACCCCCGCCCCGCCGATCTACCTCGGCGGCGTCAACCGCCGCATGTGCGCCCTCGCGGGCGAGGTCGCCGACGGGTTCGTCACCCACCCGACAAACTCGTCGCCGCGCTACCTCACCGAGATCTGCCTGCCCGGCCTCGCGGAGGGCGCCGCGTCGCGGACGCAGCCGCACGGCCTGGACCTGATCGCCGGGACCCAGGTCATCGCGGGTGCGACCCATGCCGAGTTGGACGCCGAACGCGAGCGCCAGCGGCGCCTGTTCGCCTTCCTCTACTCCACCCCCGCGTACCGCCGGACCCTGGAGCTGTACGGCTGGGCCGACCTCCAGGACCGCCTCGCCCACATGATCCGCCGCGACCAGTGGGACGACCTGTCCGCCGTGGTCACCGACGAAGTCCTGGACACCCTCGTCCCGATGGCGCTGTACGAGGACCTCCCCGAACTGATCCTCGCCCGCTGGGGCACCCTGGCCGCGGGGGTCACCGTCCCGCTGCCCGCCAACCCCGACCACGATCCGAAGGTCGCCGAGGTCGTCAAGACGTTGCAGTCCGCCGACTGAGGAACCGGGGCGTCCCCGCATGTCCCAGTGTCCGAATATGACAGATAGCCGTCATTGCGGCCATCGGATGCGCCCGCGACGATAGGGGCATGCCCAGTCCCCACCGTGTCGTCATCGCGGTCTTCCCCGACGTCGACCTGCTCGACGTCACCGGCCCGGCCGAGGTCTTCGCCCTGGCCAACCGGGAGGCCGGCGGGCGGGCCGCGGCCGGCTACGAGGTGCTCTTGGCGGCACCCGAGGGCGGGCCGGTGGTCACCTCGGCCGGCGTGCGCGTCGTGGCGGACCTGACGTTCGCCGAGGTGGGAGCCGCGGTCGACACGCTGCTCGTACCGGGAGCGGTGGACATGCACCCGGACGGCCCGGTGGCCCGCGTCGACGCCGCAGTGGTGGACTGGGTCAGGGCCACCGCACCGCACGCGCGACGGATCGCGTCGGTGTGCGTGGGCGCGCACGTACTCGCCGCGGCCGGGCTGCTGGACGGGCGGCGCGCGACCACCCACTGGTCGACCGCGGCGCAGCTGGCGGCCGACCACCCGGAGGTACGGGTCGACGCCGACCCGATCTTCGTCCGGTCCGGCCGCGTGTGGACCGGAGCCGGCATCAGCACGTGCATGGACCTGGCGCTCGCCCTGGTGGCCGAGGACCACGGCGAGGACCTGGCGCTGGCGGTGGCCCGCCAGTTGGTGATGTACCTGCGGCGGCAGGGCGGGCAGAGCCAGTTCAGCGTCCCGCTGAGCAGACCCGCCGCGGCCCGCCGGGACATCGACGAGCTGCGCGTGTTCATCACGGAGAACCTCGACGACGACCTGTCGGCGCCGGTTCTGGCCGGGCGCATGTGCCTGAGCGAGCGGCACTTCGCCCGGGTCTTCCGCCAGGAGACCGGCACCAGCCCGGCCGCCTACGTCGAGGCCGCACGCGTCGAGGCGGCCCGCCGCCTCCTGGAGACCACGGACGAGCCGCTGGACCGCGTCGCGACGGCGACCGGCATGGGCTCGGTGGAAACCCTGCACCGGTCCTTCCGCAAACAGATCAACACCACCCCGGCGTCCTACCGCAGACGATTCCGCACCGGCACCTGACCAGCCGGGCAGCTCAGCCGAGCCGGCAGGTCAGCCCATCACCGACCCGGACACCTCAGCCGGATATCTCAGCCGACTGTCTCATCCCGTCCCCTTCAAGCGCGCAAGCCTCGCAAGAAGGCGGGCTCGCCATGCCCCCACGCACACAAATCGCGCACCAACAAAACCCAACAAACCTCATCAGAACCCAATTGAAAGGTATCCCCGCTCATGAACGCCTCCCCGACCCTCCGCGAAGTCACCGGACGCGACAACACGCTCCCCAACCTCGGCGACACGACCCTGATCCTGATCGACTTCCAGAACACCTACCGTTCCGGCGTCATGGCCCTCGAGGGCGCCGAGCCGGCGCTGGCCGCCGGGGCGCGACTCCTTGCCGCCGCCCGCGCCGCGGGCGCACCCGTCGTGCACGTCATGCACGACGGCGGCGAGGGCACGCCGTACGACATCCGCGCCGAGATCGGGTCCATCAGCAACGAGGTGGCCCCCGTCGGCGACGAGCCGGTCGTGGTCAAGGAGTACCCGAACTCCTTCCACCTGACCGACCTGGAACAGACGCTGCGCAACCTGGGCGCCGGCCCCGACCTGGTGCTGGCCGGCTTCATGACGCACATGTGCGTGACGTTCACCGCGCAGGGCGCCTTCAACCTCGGCTACCGGCCCACCGTCGTCGCCGAGGCAACCGCAACGCGCTCGCTGCCCGCGCCCGACGGAAGCGTCGTACCCGCCGCCACCCTCCGGACGAGCGCCCTCACCACCATCGGCGACATCTTCGGCATCATCGCCCCCACCGTCGGAGACCTCACGAAGTAAGACTGCGCCGGTCGCCACCATCCGCCCAATGAACCCGGAACGGCCCACAACACAGGTCGCGCCGGAGGCGCCGGGAGGTCTCAGTAACTGCTGGAGATCGACGAGCGCAGCGAGGAGAGCGGCCGGAGGCCGCTAATTAGACTTTCTTGCGCCGGAGGGAGCGCCAGCGACCGCAGGTGCAAGAAAGTCCAAGGCCGGAGTGCGAAATTGCGTGGCGTAGGGAGGAACGACCGGAGCCACGCAATTTTGTGCTCCGGCCGCACTAATAAATAGCGCCACACCTGAAACAAGAGCGGACCAGCCCCGGACTGCCCTTGGTGAGGTGGGGACCGTTGGTGAGCGGGGGCGGGGCGTAGGCAGCGGAACAGGCGTGGGCGGCGCAGGGCGTGTTCCGCTCTAGGCACGGCGCGTTCCGCTCTTGTTCCAGGTGTGGCGCTATTTATTAAGTGCGGCCGGAGCACACATTTTCGTGACTGCGCTCGTTCCTCGCTCCGTCACGAAAATGTGCACTCCGGCCTTGGACTTTCTTGCACCTGCGGTCGCTGGCGCTCCCTCCGGCGCAAGAAAGTCTAATTAGCGGCCTCCGGCCGCTCTCCTCGCTGCGCTCGTCGATCTCCAGCAGGTTCAGAGAACTGCCCGGTGGCGTGCGGTGGGTACGGAGACCACCCGGCGGACTCCGGCCGCTCTCCTCGCTGCGCTCGTCGATCTCCAGCAGATTCTGAGACCTACCGGCGCCTCCGGCGCGACCTGTGCATTGCACCGACCCGGGGTGATGGTTGTCGGCGGCTGAGTGCTCGGGCCGCAACTGTCGGTGCCGTGTCAGTCGGTTGCTTCCGATGCCGATTCCGAACTCTTCAACATTGCCAGGGTGTTCGCGTGGGTTCCCAGGACGTGGCGGCGGGCCAGTTCGGAGGCCTTGGTGGCGTCTCGGGAGGCGATCGCGGCGTAGAGCTTCTCGTGCTCGCCGCACATCGCGGCGCCGTCCTCGGGGGTCGAGGTGAGCCGGAAGAGCCGCCGCAGTCGGCCGTCGAGCGGGGTCATCAGGTCCTTGAGCAGCGGGTTCCCCGACATGTCCACGATCTGCTGGTGGAAGTCGGCGTTCAGGGCCACCGCCTCGCGGAGGCGCCCGGTCCCGGCGGCGCGACGGGAGCGGTCGAGGATCCGCTCCAACGCGCGCAGTTCGGCGTCGGTGGCGTGTTCGGCAGCCAGGCCGGCCGCCAGGGCTTCGAGTGATTCGCGTACCGCGAAGAAGTGCCGGGCGTCCTCCGGCCCGAAGTCCGCGACGACGGCGCCCTTGCGCGGCTGGATCGCGATGAACCCCTCGGTCTCGAGGCGCTGCATCGCCTCGCGCACCGGGATGCGGGAGACGCCGAGTTCCTCGGCGATCTCGCGTTCGACGAGGCGGTGCCCGGCGGCGTACTGGCCCTCGATGATGCGCTCGCGCAGTTCGACGTACGCCTGGTCCCGCAGCGACCGGTGCGCGTCGCCCATGCTCGGACGGTCGGCGGTGGTACGGGGGCTCATGGGCGTACTCCAGACGTGGCTGCGGGCGCCGGCGCGGTCGGTGCCCCGATCATTCCAGATCGATTCCGGCCCGGAGAATTTCCCCCGGGGGCATTGCTTGGTATTCGGTATACCAGTTACGGTGGCCGCCGCCCACCCAGTCAGCACAAGCAAGCCGGGCCCGCTGCCCGAATCCAGGAGTGCCATGCCCACCGCCCCCGCGCCGTCCGTACTCCGCCGCGCGACCCTGCGCGACGGCCGGCTCGCCGACGTCCACCTGCGCGGCGGCCTGGTGGCGGAGATCCGGGACCACGAGAGAGATGCGGACACAGGTGTCCCCGGCCTGAGGGTCCCCGGCCCGGGTGTCGACGACCCCGCCGACGTCGAGCGCGGCGTTGTCGACCTCGGTGGTGCGCTGCTCATGCCGGCGTTCGTGGACGGGCACGCGCACCTGGACAAGACCTTCCTCGGCTCCCCCTGGCGCCCGCACCTCCCCACCGGCGACCTCCGGTCGCAGATCGCCGCGGAGCGCGAGATCCGTCGGCAGATACCCGTACCTGTCGAGGAGCGGGCGACCGCGCTGGCTCACCGGATGGCCGCGCTCGGCACCGGGTACGTGCGCTCCCACGTCGACATCGATCCCGATGTCGGCCTCGACGGGCTGCACGCGCTGCTCGCGGTCCGCGAGGCGTGCCGCGACCTCATCGGGATCCAGTTGGTCGCGTTCCCGCAGAGCGGCGTCGTCACCGCCCCCGGCACCGCCGACCTCCTCGATGCGGCGCTGCGCGAGGGGGCCGACCTCATCGGCGGGCTCGACCCGGTCGGCTTCGACGGCGACATGGCCGGTCAGCTGGACGTCGTGTTCGGCCTCGCCGACCGCCACGGGGCGGGCATCGACGTCCACCTGCACGACGGCGGGACGGAGGGGACCGCGCAGCTCCGCGAGATCGCGCGGCGCACCGCCGCCCTGGGGCTCGGCGGGCGGGTCGCGGTCAGCCACGCGTACGCGCTCGGCCAGGTCGACGACGGCGAACTCGGCCGGACCGCCGAGGCGATGGCCGCGGCGGGCGTCTCCGTCATGACCAACGGCCCGGCGGGCACCACTCCCCCGGTCTCGCGGCTCCGCGACCTCGGCGTACGCGTGTTCGCCGGGTCGGACAACATCCGCGACGCATGGTGGCCGTACGGCACCGGCGACATGCTCGAACGCGCCACCATCATCGGCCTGCAGTGCGACCTGATGACGGACGCCGACCTGCACCGCGCCGCCGACCTGGCCACCCACGAGGCCGCCGCGGCACTCGGGTTGACCGGGTACGGCCTCACCCCGGGCGGCCGCGCGGACCTGGTCGTCGTCGACGCGGCGTCGGTCCCCGAAGCGGTCGCCGGCCACCCCGCGCGGCTCCTGGTCCTGCACGGCGGCCGGATCGTCGCCGACCACCGGGAACGCGCCGGGCGGCGGCCCGACGGCGACTGACCCCTGCCTGTCCAAGATCCCTACCGCTCACCTTCGTTCGGTGCGCACTCGTCCCGTTCACCCAACCGTTCACCCAACCGTTCGCCCTGCCTTTCACCCAGCCGTCCATACAGTCCATCCAGCCCATCCGCTCTGGTCCCACCCCGCGCCGCAGCGCGCCCCTGCCCCCGGAGGAACCCGCTGTGACCACGCATGCCCCAGCGTCCGCACCCGCGGACAAGCCAACCGGCGCCCCCGCCGACCGGCCGGCCGGCACCAAGCTCGCCACCGGCCAAATAGGCACCTCCGACCTGGTGTTCTTCGTCGTCGCCGCGGCCGCGCCGCTGACCGTCCTCGCCGGCGTCGCGCCGTTCGCGATCGGTGTCGGCGGCCCGGGCACACCGCTGGGCTACCTCGTGTCCGGCGTTCTGCTCGCGCTGTTCGCCGCCGGGTTCACCGCGATGAGCCGGTACGTCCGCAACGCCGGAGCGTTCTACGCGTACGTCGCCCGCGGCCTCGGCCGTACGCTCGGCGTCGCCACCGCCTACGTCGCCGTCGTCGCGTACAACCTCATCACCCCGGGCGTGGCCGCCGCGTTCGGCTACTTCGGCGCCAACTACCTCAACGACCGCGCGGGCACCGACATCCCGTGGTGGGTGCTCGCCGGCATCTGCATCGCGGCCACCGGCGTCCTCGGCTGGCTGCGCGTCACGCTCAGCGCCAAGGTGCTCGGTGTCGCGCTGGTGCTGGAGGTGGTGTCACTGCTCCTGATGGAGTTCGGCATCCTCAAGGACCGCGGCGGCGACGCGCTCGACCTCGGCTCGTTCAACCCCGAGACGCTGACCCACGGCGGTATCGCGGGCATGTTCGTGCTGGTCATCGGCGCCTTCACCGGCTTCGAGGCGACGGCCATCTACGCCGAGGAGGCGCGCGACCCGCGCCGTACCGTGCCGCGCGCCACGTTCATCGCGATCGGGTTCCTCGCGGTGTTCTACGCCGCCGGTGTGTGGCTGATCATGGGTGCGTACGGCACCGACGAGTCGGTGGCACTGGCGCAGGCGGCCAACGGCCCGGACCTGACGTTCAACGCCGCCGGTGCGCACGTGGGCACGTGGCTCGCGGACAGCATGGAAGTCCTCATCATCGTAAGCGCGTTCGCGTCCGCGCTGGCCTTCCACAACGCCGCGGCGCGCTACCTCTATGCGCTCGGCCGCGAGGGGCTGCTGCCGCGCTCGCTGGGACGCGTGTCGGAGAAGCACGGGTCGCCGGGCGGCGCGGTCGTCGCGCAGACCGTGTTCAACGTGCTGCTCATCGGCGTCGGTGTCGCGCTCGCCGCCGACCCGTACGCCGAGGTGTTCCTCTGGAGCAACAGCGTGGGCGTACTCGGGGTGATGGCCATGCAGGCCCTCGCCGCGCTGGCCGTGTGGGCGTTCTTCCGCCGCGACCGCCGCGGCATGTCCGCCTTCCGCGTCGTGTGGGCGCCGCTCGTCTCCTGTGCGGGGCTGGCGCTGCTGACCGTGTTGGCGGTCGTGCACTTCGACCTGCTGACCGGGAAGACCGGAGTGGTCAACGCGGTGCTGCTGGTTCCGCTTCCGGTGATCGCGGTCGCGGGTGCGGCCGTTGCCCTGCGCATCCGGCGGCGCGAGCCCGGGCGCTACGCGCGGCTCACCGAGATCGACGTCGAACGCGACTGAGCAGCCGAAGAGGTCAACCGGGCCGGCGGGGTGCACCCGCCGGCCCGGCCGCGTCATAGGTGCGGCTTGCGACTCAGACCAGCGCGCCGCCGCGCGCGACGATCCGTCCCCCGCGCACGACCACCGCACGCGGCGGCAGATCGACGACGATCTGCGGTACGCACTCCCCTTCGGCGAGCATGAAGTCGGCGGGAGAGCCCGGGGTGAAGTCGACCGTGGGCAGCCCCACCAGCGCCGCGCCGCCGTCCGCGGCCAGGGCGAGGCACGCGTCCAACTCCTCGTCCAGGCGGGCGTCGACGCAGCGGCCGAGCAGGTGGGCGCGGTGCAGCATGTCGGCGTCCCCGAACGGGCTCCACGCGTCGCGCACACCGTCCGAACCGAGCCCGACGAGCACGCCGCGAGCGGCCAGTTCGCGGAACGGCAGTACGGTCGCCTCGCCCAGCGCGGCAGTTGTCAGTGCGACCCCCGCGTCCGCCAACAGCGTTGCCGTCGCGTCGAGTTCACCTTCACCGAGACCGGCGAGGCAGAAGGCGTGGCTGACCGTGACGCGTCCGGCCAGGCCCAGGGCGTGCGTCCGAGCGCAGATGTCGCGCAGCGGTCCGAAGCCGGTCTCGCCCGTGTCGTGCACGTGGATGTCGACGGCGGCGCCGTAGCGTTCCGCGAGCCTGAACACCGTGTCGAGCTGGCCCTGTTGGTCGCCGTCGAAGCCGGCCGGGTCCAGTCCCCCGACGACGTCGGCCAGGCCCGCGCGTACTGCCTCCTCCAGCAGCGCGGCCACGCCCGGCAGCCGCTGCACGCCGTGCTGCGGGAAGGCGACGATCTGCACGTCGAGGACGCCGAGCAGCGCCTCGCGCGCCGCCGCGACACCGTCGAGCGGGTCGAGCCCGTACGCGGGTGCCACATCGACATGCGCCCGCACCGCCCGTGTCCCCTGGGCGGCGGCGTGCGACAGCAGGCGCAGCGCGCGTTCGCCGACCGGCGTCCGCTGGGCCTCGTACAGTTCCACGTCGCCGCGGACGTAGTCGGCGAGCCCTGCCGCCGGCCGACGGCTGTACCAGGGTTCGCCGAACGCCGTCTTGTCCGGGTGGATGTGCGCGTCGACCAGGGTCGGGAGGGCGATACGCCCGTGCCCGTCGACCACTTCGGCCACCGCTCCGTCGGGCACCCGCGCGGCGAACACCCCGTCGACGACGACCAGCTCGACCGGCCTCGCGCCCATCGGGCGGATGTCGCGGAAGACGGTGACATTGCTGGGGCGGTGCATGGTGGGCCTGCTCTCGGTCTCTGCTGCGGTCCCGGACGTTCCCTCTGGTATACCAAACGTCGGGTGGGTTCCGCCCCCGACTGCGTCCGTCGGCGCCGACCACGTCGTACGCCCGCTCAGTACGCCCGCTCAGTACGCCCGCGCCGGACGTTTGCGCCGAACAGGGTCAGGACTGCCTCCGGATCGCATCGGCATCGCGTATTGCTGCTAGAAGCTGCCTTGGATGCGTTTTCTTCGATCTTGTCGTAATAAGCGGGTGCGGCGCGCACGATGGAAGAGATCTGCAAAGGAGGTGATCGAGATGCTCAGTGTGCGTTCGATCAACGAGGCTGACGAAAGCCGCGACATGCCGCACGGCCATCTCGACGTGGTGAGCCTGGAAGGCATCGACTTCGGCGTGGCGCGGTTCGAGCCGGGTTGGCGGTGGTCGCAGGACGTCGGGCCCCTCGCCGGCACCGCGAGCTGCCAGTTCCACCACAACGGGTACCTCGCCCAGGGCCGCCTGCACATCCGCATGGACGACGGCCAGGAGAAGGACCTGTCCGCGGGCGACGTCTTCATCTGCGACCCGGGCCACGACGCGTGGGTGATGGGTGACGAGACCGCAATCGTGTTCGACTTCGGCGGCAACATCCACGAGTACGCGAAGCCGAAGTAGCCCCGATCAGCCAGTAAGCGCGGTCAGTAGGCCCGATCCTGCCCCGCCAGCCTGCGCAACGCGTCCTCCGACGCCGACCCGGGCTCGGCGGCGAACACGTCAAGGCCGTGGCACGCCGGTGCCTCCGGCAGTGAGACGAGTTCCCCGTGCAGGGTCAGGTCACCGACCACGGGGTGCCGCAGTTCGTACACCCGGTGCCGCACCCGCCCGACGGGGTGGTGGGCCCACAGTCGCGCGAAGTCCGCGCTCAGTTCCCGCATGCCGTCGATATGGGCGGCAAGTGCAGCGTCCCCGAGAAACCGCCCGAGCAGTACGCGCAGATGCGCGACGTGCTCCCGGGCCGCCCTCTGGCGCCCGGTGCCGTGCAGATGCAGGTAGGGCTCGGTGAACAGCATGTGCGACAGTGTGCGCCGGTCTTCCGGCAGCGCCGCGAAGTCCCCGAACACCGCCACCGCCGCCGAATTCCAGCCGATGACCTGGGTGTGCCGGCCGATGACCAGCGCGGGTGTCAGCTCCATCGACTCCAGGAGGTAGCGCAGCCCCGGACGCACCTCCACCGGCGCCCCCGCCGCGCACGGCCGGGGCCGCCGTACGAGCCGGCGCAGGTACGCCGATTCGTCCGCGTCCAGCCGCAGCGCCGCGCCGACGGCTTCGAGGATCTCGTCCGAGACGCTGTCGCCGTGGCCCTGCTCCAGGCGCGTGTAATGGGAGATGCTCACCCCGGCCAGTCGGGCCAACTCCTCGCGCCGCAACCCCGCGACGCGGCGTACGCCGCCGTAATCGCGCAGCCCGACGTCCTCGGGCCGCAGCCGGGCCCTGCGCGATTTCAGGAATCCGGTCAGCTCGGCTCGCTCGTCCACACCGCGACCCTACGCCGAGCTGGCCTCGGGTGATCACGCCGTGAGTACCCGGCATGGGGGGCTGGGTAGCCAGTCGCGGACACACCACGCTGGCCGTGCGGGGGAGCAGGAACCACCTGGACGAACGGAGAAAGCCCGTGCCCAAGACGCTCGGTCTCATCGGTGCCGGAATGATCGGCTCCACGGTTGCCCGGTTGGCCGTGGCCGCCGGCCTCGATGTCGTTCTCGGCAATTCCCGAGGACCCGAGACGCTCGCCGACCTCGTCGCCGAACTGGGCTGCCGCGCGCGTGCCGCCACCCCGGCCGAGGCGGCAAAGGCGGCGGACCTGGTCGTGACCGCCGTGCCGTCGGAGGCGTACGCGCGTCTTCCCGCCGACGCGCTGGCCGGCAAGACCGTGCTCGACACCGCCAACTACTACCCCGAGCGCGACGGGGGCCTGCCCGAACTGGACGCCGGTGCGCTGACATCCAGTGCCCTGGTGCAGCGTCTGCTCCCGCACGCGCACGTGGTCAAGGCGTTCAACAACATCACCCCGCACCAGTTGCTGTCCCTTGCCCGGCCCATGGGTGCGCCGGACCGCAGCGCGCTGCCGGTGGCCTCGGACGATGCCGCGGCCAAGGCGCAAGCCGTGCGCCTGCTGGACGTTCTCGGGTACGACGCGGTGGACATCGGCCCGCTCGCGGAGAGCTGGCGCAGCGAGCCGGACACCCCGGTGTACGTGCGGCCGTACCTCGGCGAGATTCCGGACCTGGGTCGCGACGAGTTCTTCCGCTGGACTCTTCGGACGCCTGGAATACCCGTCCCGGCGTCGCGGGTCGGCCGGTTGGCCGAGAGCGCGGTGCGGGCGTCGGCAGGCGCGGCCCGGATCCCCGGGAGCGCCTGACCCCCGACACTCGACCGGCGCCGCCTGCCCGGCAGGCGGCGCGGGTCGGCGCGATCTTCGACGGTGGCGTGCCCTACGGTGCTGTGGTGTCGGTGGCCGCGGCCGGATGCGGGCGCCGCGACGGGAGGCGCTGTGACGCACGCGGTCGGAATCGACCTGGGATCGACCGAGGCGGTCGTTGCCGCGGCAAGCGGTGACCGGGAGACGGAGCTGGTCCCCGCCGGGAAGAAGGAGCGCACGACACCTGCCTATGTGTCCTTCGACGGGCGCAAGGTGCTGGTCGGCAGCGCCGCGCGGCGTCAGGCGGGCGTGAACCCGACGGCGACGTACCGGCTCCCGCCCGGGCTGGCGCCGGAGGCGGGCGGTGCGGCTTTCGGGCCGTCCCCGTACGAATTGGCGCGACACGTGGCGAGCAGCCTCAAGGCCGTCACCGACAAGCGGCTGCGGGCGCGGGCGCCGTACCCCGCCGTCGTCGCGGTGCCGACGCACGCGGCCGAGGCGCAGAGCGCCGTCTACCACGACGCGGTCCGGGACGCCGGGTTCGACGTGCGCCGCACGCTCGGCGCCGCGCAGGCCGCGGTCACGGCGTACGGACTGGACCAGGAGACACGCGCCCGGATCCTGGTGGTCATCCTCGGCGGGCTCACGATGGAGGTCAGCGTCCTGGATCTCGTCGACGGGCAGGCCGATGTGCTCGGCGGCGGCATGCACGCGCTGGGCGGCGAGAACTGGACGCAGGCGATCGCCGACCACGTCGGTTCGACGTTCTGGCAGGCGCACGGCGTGGACCTGCGCACCGACCCCCTGGCGTGGCAGCGGGTGTTCGAGGCCGCCGAGGCCGCGAAGGTGCAACTGTCGGCCCAGGACAGCGCGCACCTCAACATCCCGTACGTCGTCAACGAGCGCCGCGACCCCAAGCACATCGACATCGTGGTCACACGCCCGCAGTTCGAGGCGCTGACCGCGCACCTGGTCGACCAGTGCGTCGCGCAGTTGGCTCCCGCCCTGCGCCAGGCCGCAGTTGCGCCCGCGCTGCTCGACCACGTGCTCCTGGTGGGCGGCGGCAGCCAACTGCCCGCCGTCGCGTACGCCGTGCAGGCACACCTCGGTCGGCCCGTGACGCCCGGGCCGCATCCGCAGGAGGCGGTCGCGCACGGCGCGGCGCTGTGGGCCTGGTCCTTGCGCTGACCCGCGCAAAGCCCGTGCGTACGTTGCCGGAAACCGGCAATGACCCGGCGGGCCTCCCCTCGCCATGATGGCCGTGCCACCACACGGCCGGGCCGTCCGGCCAGGGGGGAGACACGACATGACCGACAAATTCCCGGGGTTCGACGTCGTACGCCGCGGCTACGACCGCGGCGAGGTGGACCGGTTCCTGCGCGGCTGCGACGGCGGGCCGCTGGGTGACCCGCGCTTCACCATCGCGCGGCGCGGCTACGACCCTTTCCAGGTCGAGGAGTTCCTCGCCACGCTGCGCGCGGGCGGCGAGCCGCGGGACACCGACCGTCCGCACCCCGAACCGGAACACCACCGGGCCTGACCGTACTTCG
Source organism: Streptomycetaceae bacterium NBC_01309 (assembly GCA_045039925.1). Classification (GTDB taxonomy): domain Bacteria; phylum Actinomycetota; class Actinomycetes; order Streptomycetales; family Streptomycetaceae; genus Yinghuangia. The sequence goes on along the minus strand of CP108400.1, from coordinate 9,639,471 downwards.
GCCTGAGTCCGTACTTCGGTCTGAAACCGTACTGCGGCCTGATCCGTACTGCGGCTGTTCCGAACTGCCCGCAAGCCGTGCTGCGCGTAAGCCGTGCTGCGCGTAAGCCGTACGCACCTGAGCCGCGCGCGGCCTGTCCCGAACTGCGGCCTGACCCGTACTGCGGCCTGACCGCACCGATGCCGCACACGCCCGCACCCGAACGGCGCCACAGCCCCAACCTGCCCTGGAGAGCCTGTCCATCCCTACGCACCAGTCCCCGGAAAGGGAGTGAACGCATGCACGGAGCCGTCTTCCTGATCGAGTTCGGCGGCATCCTCTTCGCCCTCGGCCTGCTCGGCCGTTTCGCAGGCCGCCTGCGCTTCTCCCCCATCCCCCTCTACCTCCTGGCCGGACTCGCGTTCGGCGAAGGCGGCCTGCTCCCGCTCGGGGCCAGCGAGGAGTTCGTGGCCATCGGCGCCGAGATCGGCGTCATCCTCCTGCTCCTGATGCTGGGCCTCGAATACACCGCAAGCGACCTGGTCTCCAACCTGAAGTCGCAATACCCGGCCGGAATAGTCGACTTCGTCCTCAACGCCCTCCCCGGTGCCGCGATGGCGCTGCTGCTCGGCTGGGGGCCGGTGGCGGCCGTGGTCCTGGCCGGGGTCACCTGGATCTCCTCGTCCGGGGTCATCGCGAAGGTGCTCGGCGACCTCGGGCGGGTCGGCAACCGCGAGACGCCGGTCATCCTCGGCATCCTGGTCCTCGAAGACCTCGCGATGGCCGTCTACCTGCCCATCGTCACCGCGCTGCTCGCCGGCGCCGGCCTCGCCGCGGGCAGTGTCACGCTGGCCGTCTCGCTGTCGGTCGCCGGGCTCGTGCTGTTCGTCGCGGTGCGGTTCGGGCGTACGATCTCCCGCTTCGTGTCCAGCGACGACCCCGAGAAGCTGCTGCTGGTCGTGCTCGGCCTCACGCTGCTGGTGGCCGGCATCGCGCAGCAACTGCAAGTGTCCGCCGCCGTCGGCGCGTTCCTGGTCGGCATCGCCCTCTCCGGCGAGGTCGCCGAGGGCGCGCAGACCTTGCTGAGCCCGCTGCGGGACCTCTTCGCGGCCGTCTTCTTCGTGTTCTTCGGGCTGCACACCAACCCGGCCGACATCCCCCCGGTGCTCGTCCCCGCGCTGATCCTCGCGGTCGTCACCGCCGCCACCAAGATCGCCACCGGTTACTGGGCCGCGCGCCGGGCGGGGGTCTCCGAGCGCGGTCGCTGGCGTACCGGCGGGGCGCTGGTCGCCCGCGGCGAGTTCTCCGTCGTCATCGCCGGACTCGCCGTCACCGCAGGCGTCCAGCCCGACCTGGGACCGCTCGCGACCGCGTACGTCCTGATCCTGGTCGTCGTCGGGCCCCTCACCGCCCGCTTCACCGAACCGCTCGCGGTCGCGTTCGGCGCACGGCGCACCGGCCTTCGGACGCGCAAGGCGGAGCTCGTCCGAGAACCGTGACAGGGCGCGCGAGGGTCCACCCAGCCGGGTGGTCTTGTGAGGTTCTGCGAACTCGGTGGTAACAAAAGCCGTTTGGCTCCTTCTATGGATCTCGGCGCGCTGCTACATATGTGACGTCCGTCCCCAAAAGCGGAGGTCGCTCATGCGCCCAGAATCTGCCTTACGGTCGGTGCCGGCCCTTTGGTCCGCCGCCCTCGCGTTCCTCCTCGCGGTCCTCGGTGTGCTGTTCGTGGCACCGAACGCCCATGCGGCGACCGGCCGCTACGTCGCCCTGGGCGACTCGTACTCGTCCGGGCTGGGAGCCGGCAGCTACGACAGCTCCAGCGGCAGCTGCAAGCGCAGCACCAGGTCCTACCCGGCGTTGTGGGCCGCCGCGAACGCCCCGTCCTCGTTCGCCTTCGTGGCCTGCTCCGGGGCCAAGACCGGCGACGTGCTCGCCAATCAGATCAACGCGGTGAACTCGTCCACCGAACTGGTGTCGATCACGATCGGCGGAAACGACGCCGGGTTCGCGGGCATCATGACCACGTGCGTCCTGCAGTCCGAAAGCTCGTGCCTCAATGCCGTGGCGCAGGCCCGGGCGTTCGCCGAGAACCAGTTGCCCGCGCTGCTGGACCAGGTGTACGCGGCCATCAACGCCCGCGCGCCGAACGCGCACGTGGTCGTGCTCGGCTACTCGCGGCTGTACAGGATCGGCGGCGGCTGCCTGTTCGGCATCGGCGACACCAAGCGCAGGGCCCTCAACGGTGCGGCGGACACGCTCAACACCGTGATGGCCAAGCGGGCCGCCGACGCGGGGTTCACCTTCGCCGACATCCGGCCGGCCTTCACCGGCCACGAGATCTGCTCCGGTTCGCCGTGGCTGCACAGCACGACGTGGCCGATCGAAGAGTCGTACCACCCCAACGCGAACGGCCAGCGGCAGGGATACCTGCCGGTCCTCACGGCCGCCGCATGAGCAACTGAGCGCCGGACGCGAGCCGCACGCACGCATGCGTCGCAGGCGGCACGCACGGACGTACGTACGCGCGCCCCGGGAGACACTTCCGGGGCGCGCGTACGTCACGCGCCATCCCGCACCGCGCGGCTGCGCCTCTCGTGCCGTTGCGCCCGGCCCGTCCTCGAAAGCGCGGCCGTCCCCTCGATAAGGTGTCCCGGCACCCGGCGGCTGCCAGGGTCGGCCGCGCCACCCGAGAAGGGCCGTGACGACTGTGTACCGCTGGCAGCACCTCGAACTGATCACTCGTCAGAAGGTCGTGGGCATCATCCGCGCGACCGGTGCCGCCGAGGCCGCACGCATGGCCCGGGCCTGCCTGACGGGTGGACTGAACGTCGTGGAGATCTCGCTCACCACCCCGGACGCACTCGACGCGATCCGCACCACGGTCCGCACACACCCCGACGCCCTGATCGGTGCCGGAACCGTCCTCGACGCCGCCTCGGCGCGCGCCGCCACCCTGGCCGGCGCGCGCTTCCTGGTCTCCCCGTCGTTGCACCGGGACGTCATCGAGACCGCACACCGCCACGGCGCGAGCGCGATCCCCGGCGCGTGCACCCCGACCGAGGCGGTGGCGGCAATCGCCGCCGGAGCGGACGCCGTCAAGCTCTTCCCCGCAAGCCAGTGGACGCCGGCCTCGTTCCGCGACATGCGCGCGGCCCTGCCGCAGATACCGTTCGTCCCCACCGGCAGCATTTCCGCGGCCCAAGCCCCCGAATGGATCGCCGCCGGCGCGATCGCCGTGGGCATGGGCGCGTCCTTGGCCGCAGGCACCCCCGAGGAGTCGACCGCCCGCATCAAGGACCTCCTCGGTTCGCTGAAGTAGCCGCGCTTGACCCTCACGTGGCGTCATGCCGCATTGTCGGTCGCGTGGAAGAACACCTGACCGTTGGGCGTGTGGCCGCGTTGGCCGACGTAAGCGTCCGCACGCTGCACCACTACGACGAGATCGGCCTCGTGCGGCCGTCCGCACGGACCGCCTCCGGGTACCGGGCCTACTCGGCGGGCGACGTCGAGCGGCTGCGGGAGGTGCTCGGGGACGCCCGGACGGTGCTGAACGTCGGGGCCGGCTCCGGCTCCTACGAGCCCGCCGACCGCGATGTCACGGCGGTGGAACCCTCGGCGGTCATGCGGGCGCAGCGTCCCGCGGGCGCGGCGCCGTGCGTTGCCGCCGGTGCCGAGAAACTCCCCTTCGAGGACCGCTCCTTCGACGCCGCGATGGCCTTCAGCACCGTCCACCACTGGCAGGACCCCGTCGCCGGGCTGCGCGAGATGCAACGCGTGGCCCGCCGTGTCGTGGTGTTCACGCACGACGACAGCAACAGCGGCTGGCTGCACCGTTTCTGGCTCACCCGGGACTACCTGCCCGAGGTCGCCGGGCTGGTCGCGGGCCGGCCCTCGGTGGACCGGTTGGCGGATACGATCGGGGCCCGCATCGAGCCGGTGCTCGTCCCGTGGGACTGCGCCGACGGGTTCTTCGAGGCCTACTGGCGTCGGCCCGACGCGTACTTGGAAGACCATGTGCGCCGCGCGATTTCGGTGTGGACCAGAGTCGGGCCGGAGGCCGAGCAACGGGCGGTACGTAGTCTCCGCAACGACCTCTCCTCGGGCCGCTGGGTCGAACGCAACCGCGAACTCGTCGCCCTCGACGCGGCGGAGCTCGGCCTGCGCCTTCTCGTCGCCCAGGCCGCGTGCGAGAACGCCGTACGGAGCATGCGCGGCCGGCCGACGTGCCGTTCACGCCTCGGCGCGGTCGACCAGGCGGGCCAGTTCGACGCGGGAGCGTACTCCGAGCGTGGCGAAGACGTTGCGCAGGTGGTGGTCGACGGTGCGGATGCTCACCGACAGGCGGGTGGCGATCTCGCGGTTGGTCGCGCCGTCGGCGACCGAGCGTGCGATGCGCAGTTGCTGCGGGGTCAACTCGCCGAGGTCTCCGGACGGTTCCGCGGAGGTGGGCGGGGCGCCGGTGGCCCGGAGTTCGGCGGCGGCGTGGGAGGACCAGACGCGGGCGCCGTGCCGGTCGAAGGTGACCTGGGCCTCGCGCAGCAGGTCGCGGGCCTGGGCCGGGCGGCGCGAGCGGCGCAGCCATCGGCCGTAGGACAGCAGCGTACGGGCGCGTTCGAAGCCGTTGTCGGGCTGCGCGTGGCGGGCGAGCGCGGTGGCGTACCCGGCCTCGATCTCGCTCGGCGCGCTGCCGTCCGCCGCCGCCAGGAGTGCCTGGCAGCGCGCGAGTTGCGCGGGGGCCTGCGGGTCGACTTCCAGGTGCGCCCAGATGGCGAACTCGGCGAGGTGGCGGCGCGCCGGTTCGGGCGTGCCGGACAGGGCGGCGGCCTCCACGAAGCAGGGCACGGTCAGCATGCGCAGCGCGAAGTGCGCCTGTTCGGAGCCCGTGCGGAGCAGTGGCGCGAGGTGTGCCGCCGCCTCGTTCGGGCGGCCCCGGGCCAGGTCCGCGCGTGCCAGCGCCCACGAGGTCAGGGTGGACGGTTGCCGCAGTCCGTGGGCGGCGGCAATGGCCTCGACGGCGTCGGCGTGGCCGCGTACGGTCGTCGCGTCGTCGTCGAGGGACGCCACCAGCGCCAATATCGCGTGGTGATGGGCGATCAGGTTGCGCTGACCGGCCTGGCGCGCGGCGCGGACGCCCTCTTCCGCGTGTGCCCGCGCCTGCATGTGGCGCCCTGAGCGCAGTTCCGCGTACGCGAGGTGTTCGAGGATGCGCGGAACTGCCGTGCCGGGACCGGCGACACGGGCCACGGCCAGCGCCCGGCCGTTGAGGCGTCCCGCTGCCGCGAGGTCGCCGACGACCAGTGCCGCGGCACCGGACCGCAGCAACTGGTCGACGTCGTCCGCGCGTTCGGCCCGGGCCACGACGTCGCGCAGGATGGCCGACCCGGTGGCGAAGCCGGGCGCGTCGGCTTGCAGGATGGCCCGCATGCCGACGCCGTAGGCGACGGCGTCGGCCGGACCCGGGAAGGGCTCGTCCGCCAGCGGCTCGACGGCGTCGCGGAACGCGGCGGGGTCGCCGAGCGCCCAGGCCGCCTCCGCCGCGTCGAGGCGGCACCGGATCGCCAGGGTGCGGGAGTTGCGGGCGAGGAGGCGGGCCGCGAGCAGGAACGACTGGTGGGCGTCGGCAACGGGCCCGTCGTGCAAGGCGATCAGCCCGTGCACGCGTGCCGCCGTTCCGCGGGCGACCGCGTCGGCGGGCAGGGCCCGGGCCTGTGCGGTCCACCGCCGGGCCCAGTCGGTGCGGCCGACGCGGTGGGCGTGTTCGGCCGCTTCGGCGAGGAGTGCGGCGCGCGTCGACACGTCCGGTGCGAGTGCGGCGGCGCGGCGCAGTCCGACGGCCCGCCGGGCGTCGGCGGACGTCCCGCCGCGGGCCGCGGCGGCCAACTCCCTGGCCAGGTCGGGGTTCGGCTCCGAAGTCGCCGATGCCAGGTGCAGCAGGTGCGCGAGTCGGTCGTGGCCGGTGTCGAGCAGTGCGGCGAGGAGCCGGTGTGCGGCTTGGCGGGCGAGCAGCGGAGCGGCGCCGTACACGGCGGCGGCGGTCAGCGGCGGTCCGAGGAACAGGTGTTCCGCGTCGGCGTACACGAGTCCGGCACGCTCGGCGGCCTCCAGCGTGTCGGGCGCGAGCGCGGCGGCGTCGACGGCGCGCAGGACCAGGGCGACGGACGCGCCCGGCGCGTCGGGGTCGTTGTGCTGGGCCGCGGCGGTCACCAGGAGCAACGCCTTGGCGTCCGGGGTCGGTTGGGCCGTCGGTCGGGCGGTCGGTCGGGCGGTCGGGCCGGCCGTCGTCCGTTCGGTCGCCGTCGCGCGGCGCAGCGGTTCCTCCGGCACGGGCGGGCTCACCTCCCGGCGGCGTCGGGACGAGCGACGACGGACGCCTCGGGTTTCCCGCGCGTGCTGGCGGTACGCGGGACGGGCGCGGCGCCCACGTTACCGCCGTGTAAACGCGGCCGGAAGGCCGCCGCCCGACCGCGGCCGTTCGCTCCGGATCGGGCCGCGGAATGCCGTTTGACCTGGTCAGGTCGCCGTTGGTGCGGTGTGCGCGCTCCGGCGTACGGGCAACGCTGTGAGCCCCCACAACAACGGCCCGGGACGGTGGCGGCCGCTGATGTCGCGACCGCCACCGACTCGGGCCGGGGGACGGGGAACGGGGGGACGGGGGGACGGGAACGTCAGGAGACGTGCGGGCAGTTGCCCCGGTACTCCTCGATGGTCGAGCTCGGCCGCGGCAACGGGCACAGGAACTGCTCGTAGCGGGTGTCGTTGTCGATGAACCGCTTCAGCCAGGAGATGCTGTACTTCGCGATCGTCGTGTTCGACGAATTCGGCGTGAAGTGGCTGGCGTTGTTGAGTTCGAGGTACGCCCGGTCCAGCGAGGACGGCAGCGAGGCGTAGAACGGCTCGGAGTGCGAGGACACCGGCGCGACGGTGTCACCGTCCGCTCCGACGACCAGGGTCGGCGTGCGCACCTCCGGCCAACTCGTGTCGAGGTTCCAGCCGGTCAGCGGGATCGCCGCCTGGAGCGAGGGACGGCTCTTGGCCGCCTCCAGCGTTCCGCCGCCGCCCATCGAGTGGCCCATGACACCGAGCCGGCTGCTGTCGATCCGGTCCCGGACGGAGCTGCGCTGCGTCAAGTAGTCGAGGGCCGCGAGGAGTTGGCGGCCGCGGCTGGCGGGCTGGTCGAGGGTGCTGTTGGTGTCGATGGTGAAGACGACGAAGCCCTGCGAGGCGAGGCGCGGTCCGAGCCAGGCGATGGACGACTGGTACGCGGTGAAGCCCGGGGAGATGGCGACCGCACCGAAGGTGCCGTCGGCGCGGGAGGTGGGGTAGTAGATCGTCCCGCCCCCGAAGCCGGTCACCAGCAGCGAGGACACGCTCGTCTCGGACACCGCGTACGGGCCGCGCGCGGCCTCGATGCTCGACTGCGTCGGGGCGGGGCCGCGCTCGTACGGGTTCTCGGCGGCCTGCGCACCGCCGGGAAGTTGGGTGACCAGCAGGGCCCCGCAGGCCAGGAGGCCGGCGACCGCCGATCTCACCAGGCGGCGGCGCGGTCCCGCGACCACCGCCGGTTTGTCCGAGGCGGCGTGGTGCCTTTTGCGTTTGAGGTACACGATGATGCGTTCCTCTCGCTCAAAGGTGGCGGATCCCGGTCGGGGCCGGCGGTTCGCTGCTCCCGCACGGACCGGGCACCGGTCCGCCCCGCCGGGATCCGCCACCGGTCGGTGTGTGGCGTCCACGCTCCCGGGGTGCACGCGCCGAGGCATCGGTGAAATCACCAGTGCCGCGCGATGCGGGCCGGATTCCGGCGTACGGATCCGCGGCGGACGACAGGCGGCGGACTCCGGCGGCGGGGACGAACGACGCGGGCCGGGCGGCTCAGGCGGATTCGACCACGCGCAGCGCGAGGCGGTGCGCCCGGTCCAACTCGGCTTCGTCGCCGAAGAGTTGGAACCTGGTGTTGGCGGCGCGGAGGTAGGCGTCGATGCGGAAGCCGTCCTCGGCCGGGTCGGCACTGCCCGCGGCCGCCAGTTCGGCTTCCAGCAGGCGCAGCCAGTCGCGGGCAAGTTCGCGGACGGCGTCGGCCACCGGCCCCTCGCGGTGCCCGTACTCGACCGACGTCGTGGTGATGAAGCACCCGCCGGGGAAGACGCCGGCGCGGAGGTAGGCGACCCAGCTGTCGAGGAGCGCCCGGAGGCGGGGCCCGCCCGGGGCGGCGTCCCGGCCGGGGTCGACGACGTGTTCCGCATAGAGGCTCCGGGCCTCGGCCACGGCGGCGAGCTGGATCGCCTCCCGATTGGCGAAGACCGTCAGGATCCCGCTCTTGCTGTGCCCGGTCCGGGCCGCGAGCGAGCCGACGGTGATGGCGTCCAGACCGTGCACGGTCGCGGTCATGGCCGCCTGGCGGGCGACGTCGTGCCGGGTCCGGTCGCCGCGGGCGCGGCGGCCGTCGGAACCGGGCGAGGGCGTGCGGTCGTTCGTCACCGCGCCATTGTATGCGACCGATCGGACGTGTAATCTCGCATCTTCACGACCGATCGATCGCATACTTGGGAGTCCCCTGGTGGATGCCGGCGAACCTCATGTGACGGCCCCTCATGTGAAGGCACTGGAACCGGGGCACGAGCGGGTGTTGGACGGGTTCACCCGACGCACCTTCGCCCTCTCGGCGCAGTCGTCGTCAGGAGACTCGCCTTCAGGAGACTCGCCGTCCGGTGAATCACCGCCCAGGGACGAGAAGACCGTCCACGTGGCCGGCACCGGACCCGCGGTGATCGTGATGCCGGAGATGCCGGGCATCAGCCCCGACGTCGTGCGCTTCGCCGGATGGGTGCGCGACGCGGGCTTCACCGTCTACGTGCCCTCGCTCTTCGGCGTCGACGGGGCCCACCCCACCGTCGACTCCGGCGGCGCGATACTCCGGCGGGCGTGTGTGAGCCGGGAGTTCCGCGTCTTCGCCGGTGGTGGCACCAGTCCGGTCGTCGCGTGGCTGCGGGCCCTCGCGCGCACCGCGCACGACGAGTGCGGCGGCCCGGGCGTCGGCGCGGTGGGCATGTGCTTCACCGGCAATTTCGCCCTGTCCATGACCTTGGAGCCGGCCGTCATCGCCCCGGTACTCGGCCAGCCCTCCCTGCCGCTGGACGACCCGGCCGCCCTGGAGCTGTCCCCCGACGACGCGGACGCGATCCGGCGGCGCTTCGAGCGCGACGGCATCACCGCGCTCGGCTACCGCTTCGACAACGACAAGTGGTGCACCGGGCAGCGCTTCGCCGCGTACACCCGGCTGCTCGGCGACCGCTTCGACGGCCGCGTCCTGCCCGGCGACTGCGCGAACCCGGCGCCGCCGCCCTTCTTCCGCGAGTCGGTCGGCACCCCGCACAGCGTGGTGACCGCCCACCTCGTCGACGAGGAAGGCCACCCCACCGTGCGCGCCCGCGACGAAATCCTCGCGTTCCTCCGCGCCCGCCTGCACGCGGCCTGACGTACCGCGGCCTGACCAGACGGACGACGGTCCAACGCACGGCGGCCGCGGCCCGGCAAGGTTCGCCGGGGCCGCGGCCGCCGTGGACCGGTCTGTGCGTCAGCCGTTGATCGGGGCGGTGATCCCCGGCTCGCCGCCCTCGAAGTTGCCGCCCGCGTAGATCGCGAAGAACGAGACCACGGCCAGCACCACGATCAGCACGGTGAGCGTCACGAACGCCGCGGGCTTGATCGTGCTTTCGACGGGCTCGGCGCGAACGTAAGCGGCCCGCTCGACCGCGTGGCCTGTCTCGGCGGTGCCGACCTCCGCAGTGGATTCGGTCCCCTGGCTCAGTGTGCTCATGTGTACGTCGCCTCTCTTGGTATCCCGGATGGATCTACCACTTCGGGAGGGGCGGCGTCCAGCAAGCGCCACCGGACGAGTGCCGCGGATCCCGTCCACGGGCCCGGTCGCGGCACCGGCTCAGGAGACGAGCGGCGCGTCCTCCAGCTCGGCCAGCTTGACGGTCGACAGGCCGCCGCGCGTGGTGGTGACCTCGGTGACCTTCAGCTGCGTGCCGGGCAGCAGGATGAACTCCTCCTCGCCGGTGAACGCGGAGAAGCTGCGGATTCCGACGGCCCGGGCGGGCTGCACCTCGAACAGCGTCCGCTTGCCGCGGCTGCCGAGGAAGCCCCTGGCCACGCCGAGCTCGGACGTGCACGACGACACGCCCCACCACGTCACGGTCCGGCCGAGCGGGTACTGCGCGCGCAGGTCCAGCGACACGCCGCGCCACAGCGGCTCCTTGCGCGTCGGGAGCGCCGCCACCGCGTCGAACAGCAGGCGCAGGTACGGGAGGTACGGCACCACCCTGCCGCGGTCCGGCGACCGCAGGATGGCGTTGATCTCGCGGTAGAACGCGGACTCGCAGGTATAGAGGTACAGCGCCGCGATCGCGTCGGCGGACAGGCCCCCGCCGGCCGCCTCCTCGACCCGCCGTACCGCGAATTCGTGGGACTGCTTGACGTGCCGGTCGAGGCCGGAGAGCAGTTCGGCGACCGGCGTGACCGCGTCGCGGAAGTCCATCGCCGGGGTGTCGAACACCCCGGTGATCGCCGGGAGGACAAGGCCCTCGTCCTTTACTCCGGCGAGCCGTTCCAGGTAGAGCTGGTGCAGTTCCATGGTCGAGGCGATGAACGCGCCCATGCGTTCGGCCGTGTCGTCGTTCTCGCCGCCCGAGTCCCCCGCGGCCGCGTTCCAGCCGGTGCTGGGCAGCCAGTCGATCGGGTCGGCGCCCACCGCCGCGAGAGCGTCGTTGACCATGGCGAAGTGGTCGCCGTCGCAGAAAATGTCGCCCTGTGCCGCCGGGTTGGGGTGGTCGATGTGCCGGACCTCGACGCCGGGGTATTTCTTCTGGAGTTCGAGGACGATCTTCTTCAGGTTGCGGGCGTGCGCTCCCCACCACGCGAAGACGACGCCGCGGTCCTCCTCGTCGGCGTCCTGCTTGGCCTTGAGGATCTCCTCGACGATGCGCTCGACGACCGGGCGCCAGAACGCGGTGTGCCGGTCGGTGCCCCGGGACGCGTCGCTGTTGGCGGTGAGTGCCGCGTTCAGCAGCAGGACGCCCTGGGTCAGCATCGCCTGGAACCATTCCGGCGGCTGCACCGTCTCCTGCTTCTTGAGCAGGCCGCGGATTTCGGCGATCGGGGTCTTCTTGGGAATTCCGTACTTCCACATCGCCGCCGCCTTGATGATGCAGCGGATACTGACGACGCGGCCGAACTGACTGTCCTTCCAGTCATGGAAGGTATTGTCGAACATCGCGATTCCGGTGGCACTCTCCGGACGCGGGTACGGATTCTGCCCGAATACCACCACCTTCCACTTGTGCGGCGGATTCGGCTTGAGCGCCTGGAAGGTCAATTCGCGGACCGGGACGACCTCGGGACTGCGGCCCGGTCCGATGAACGCGGCGGCGTCCCGCTGCGCCTCGATGACCGGCTTCAGCAGCGGAAGCCACGGTTCGCCGCCGCCGTTGAACAGTTCGGCCAGGGCCAGCGGGTCGTTCGGGTCGGGCGGGGCGGAGGCGTTGTCGTCGCTCATCGTGGGGTACTCCGAATTGTCGACCGTGTTCGGCAGGGACGACCGGCGAGGCAGGGCATTTCCGCACAAGATCCCGATGGCGCGGACAAATGTCCGGAACGCCCGCGTTTTCCGACCGGCAGGCCCGGTCGTCGGCGACGTCGGCCGATAATGCCTGTCTCGCGGTGGTCTGGCCGCAGGCTAGCAGCGGGCCACGACACCGGCAATCAAGCGGAAAAGCACCCGGCCGGCACCCGGCCGACACCCGCCGACCGCTTGTCGGAGCGGCGCGATAATGTCGTGCGCGGTGGGTTGGCAGCGTTATTCGAACGGAGTGGAATATGACGGTCAATCGCGTGGAAGCGCCGCTCAAGGTGGTACTGACCGACATCAACCCGGAGGTGGTGGAGGCCTGGCGGGCGGCGTTCGCCGACACCCCCGGCATCGAGATCCGCAACGGCTCGATCCTCGACGAGCGGGTCGACGCCTGGGTCAGCCCCACGAACTCGCGGGGCCGCATGGACGGCGGCGTCGACGCGGTGGTGAAGCGCCACCTCGGTGCGGGCATCCAACTGCGCGTCCAGCGCGCGATCCGCGACGGGTTCGCCGGGAACCTCCCGGTCGGCAGCGCGGTGTGCGTGCCGTCCGGGGCCGTCAACCCGAAGTTCCTGATCTCCACGCCGACGATGGTGACGTCGTCCCAGAACGTCAGCGAGACCCTGAACGTGGCGCTCGCGTGCGCCGCCGCGTTCCAGGCCGTCCACCGGCAGAACGACGCCGCGCCGGGCAGCATCGGGTCGGTGGCCCTGGTCGGCATGGGCGCCCAGACCGGCCGGGTGCCGGCGCGGGTGTGCGCCAACCTCATGTGGACCGGCCACACGCTCTTCCACGACCACCGGTTCGAGGACTACGACGACCTGCGCGCCACCATCACCGCGCAGCTCGACGACCTGGAGCGGGCGCCGGCGGAACAGCGGGTGCGCATCGCGCCGCCCAAGGACGGTACGCGCCGCTGATCCGTCGGCTCAGGCCATGTCCCACGTCCGGCGGGGCTTGTCGTGCATCCGCCCCGGGATCCCGGGGCGCCGCTGCCAGGGATGCGGGCCGGACGGCGGCCGGTACGCGACCCCCAGCGCGTCGAGCCGGGCGTAGTGCGCCGCGTCCATCCGCCGCTCGAAGCCGCCGAAGTCGCGTTCGTCCGGCCGCGGCAGCGCGGACCAGGCGACTTCGGCGAAGGCCGCGAGCCGGGGGAACACCTGGTAGTCCACGCGAGCGCGGTTCTCGGTGACCTCGCTCCACAGGTTGGCCTGCGTCCCGATGACGTGCACCGCGTGCGGGGTGCCGCTCAGGCTGGGCGGCACCGGCTCGAACCGGTAGACGTCCTCCAGGGTGTGCACCCAGCCGAACGGGACGGGCTCGCCCGGGTCCGCGGACTGGACGTGGTCGAGGTAGACCTCCTGCTGCGGGCACATCACCACGTCGTGGCCGGCCTTGGCGGCCGCGACGCCCCCGGTGTACCAGCGCCAGCACATCACGGCCGCGCCGGGCGTCAGACCGCCCTGCAGGATCTCGTCCCAGCCGATGAGGCGGCGTCCCCGGGCCGCCAGCCACCGCGCGAAGTGCCCGATCATCGAGGCCTGGAGGTCGTCCTCGCCGTCGAGCCCCAACTCGCGGATCCGGCCCTGCGCGATGGGCGACCGGCGCCATTCGTCCTTGAGGCACTCGTCGCCGCCGATGTGCACGAAGCGGCCCGGGAAGATGTCCAGGAGCTCGGTGAACACACCCTCGTAGAAGGCGAGTACGGCCTCGGTCGGGGCGAGCACATGGGGGCTGACGCCCCAGTCGGTCTTCACCCGGAGCGCGCCCGTGTCCACGGCGTCGACGTTGCCGAGCTCCGGGTACGCCGCGACGGCCGCCTGCGAGTGCCCCGGCAGGTCGATCTCGGGGACGACCCGGACATGGCGCTCGGCGGCGTACGCGACGATCTCGCGCAGATCGTCCTGGGTGTAGAAGCCGCCGTGCGGACGCTCGTCCCAGACCTCGGGCTCCCGGCCCCACCCCAGCCGGGTGCGCGGCCGCCAAGCCCCGACGTCGGTCAGCCGCGGGTACCGCTCGATCTGCACCCGCCACCCCTGATCGTCCGTCAGATGCAGGTGCAGGACGTTCAGTTTGTGCGCCGCCAGCAGGTCCACGTAGCGCAGCACGTCGTCCTTGGCCATGAAGTGCCGTGCGACGTCGAGCATCAGGCCCCGCCAGACGAACCGCGGGGCGTCCTCGACGACCAGGTACGGCACGACCGCCGTTTCGCGGTGGACCTGTTCGCGGTTCCCGGGTTCGCGGTTCCCGGGTTCGCGGTGCACCGGCGCTCGCCGGAACCCGTCCGGACCTCCCAGTTGCCGCAGTGTCTGGCGGCCCCAGAAGACACCCGCCTCGTCGCCGCCGACGATCTCCACGCCGTCGGACGACACCCTGAGCCGGTACGCCTCCGGCCCGAGCGCCGGATCGACCCGGCAGGCCGGGGGCCCGCCGAGCGGGCCCGAGCCTCCCGTCAGCTCCAGCCGGCGCGGCGCGGGAATCAGGTTCGGTCCTCCGGTCACGCGTCCTCCCGGACGGAGAAGTCGCCTGCTTGACAGGGCGATTCCTCCCCCGGTGGCACCACCCGCAACCCGAGCGGCGGCCACCGAACCGCCTGTCGGAACACCAACACACCGGTACAGAATGCGACGCCGGGCTGGTTTACTGCCCTCATGGCCGATCCGATCGAGGACCGCGACGAAGCCGCCGCCGCGCTGGAGCGGGTCTTCCGCGCCGCCGGCCCCTACCTCGACGGCCTGCCCGAACTCCCGGTGCACGACAGCGCCGCCGACGCCCTGGCGGACGACCTCGGCGGGCCCCTCCCGGAGAAGGGCGACGGCACCCTCGCGGCCGTCGAGCGCCTGCTGCGGGTGGGCACCCAGGCCTCGACCCGGACCTCCGGCCCCCGCTTCTTCCACCTCGTGGTCGGCGGCGCGACGCCCGCGGCCATGGCCGGGGACTGGATCACCTCGCTGCTCGACCAGGCCGCCGGGCTGCACATTTCGTCGCCGTTGGCGGCGCGCGCCGAGTCGGTCGTCCTGGACTGGCTGAAGGAGCTGTTCGGCATCCCGGCCGAGTACGGCGGGGTGCTGACCCCGAGCGCGACGCTCGCGCACGTCACCGGGCTCGCCTGCGCGCGGACCTGGTGGGCGGAAGGGCACGGCGTCGACGTCGCGTCCCAAGGCCTCGCGGGGCTCCCGGTGATGCCGGTGTTCACCAGCGGCCTGGTCCACCCGAGCACCCGCAAGGCGTTGCAGATACTCGGCTGCGGACGCGATACCCTGCGTACCTTCGCCCGCGACGACACGGGGCGCATCGATCTCCCCGCCCTCGACGCGGCCCTCGCGGAACTGGACGGCGCCCCGGCGGTGTTGGTCGGCAACCTCGGGGAGGTGCGCTCGGGCGACTCGGACCCGCTGGACGCCATGGCCGACCTGGCCGAGCGCCGCAACGCCTGGCTGCACGTGGACGGCGCGTTCGGACTGTTCGCGGCGCTGTCCCCGCGCACCGCCGCGGCCGCCGCGGGCGTGCGGCGCGCCGACTCGATCACCTCGGACGGGCACAAGTGGCTGAACGTGCCCTACGAGAGCGGCTTTTCGTTCGTCCGCGACCCGGCGCTCCAGGTACGCGCGTTCGGCGCGTGGGGAGCCTCGTTCCTGCCCGAGGCCCAGGGCGGCCGCGTCGACTTCAATACCCTGGGCCCCGAGTCGTCGCGCCGCGCCCGGGCGTTCCCGATCTGGGCGACACTGCGCGCGTACGGCCGCGACGGCTACCGCGAGATGGTCGAGCGCCACCTCGACCTCGCCGAGCACCTGGGCCGACTCGTCGACGAGGCGCCCGACTTCGAACTCCTCGCCCCCGTGCAGATGTCCGTCGTCTGCTTCCGCCACCGCCCGCCCGGGGTGCCGGAGGACCGACTCGACGACCTGAACGGCCGCCTGGGCGACGCCCTGCTGCGGGACGGGCGGGTGTACGCCGGGACCGCCACGTACCGCGGCATGAAGGTGCTCCGCTGCGCACTCGTCAACTGGCGGACCACCACCCCCGACGTGGATCTCCTGCTCACGGTGCTCCGCGAGGTCGCCGCCGACCTCAGGTCCTGACCGGATGCCGGGGCCGCTCTCTCCCGGCAACACGCCTACTTCGGACGGTCGGCTCAGGGTTCCCGGTGCTGGTGCTGCTCCGGCAGGCGGCTGTCCGGGTGCGCCCACAGCACGACGTTGCCCGGCATCCCGCCGTCCGAGTCCTCGAACTGCCGCCGGAAGAAAGCAAGTACGTCGCGGTCGGAGTAGCGCAGGCTGAAGTGCGTCAGCACGAAAAGCGTCTCCGGGTGCGCCTCGACCACCGGCCTGAGCCGGCTCCACACCGTGTGCCCGATCCGCTCGGCGCGGTCCAGCTCGGCGTCGTCGAGGAACGTGCACTCGGTGATGACGACCGGATAGTCGAAGAGCCACGGGTTCCGCCAGAACACCGACACGTGCGTGTCGCCGAGGAAGGCGAACAGCGGCCGGCGTACCACCTCGTCCACCTCGACACCCTGCCTGCGCCGCTCGGCCATCATCCTGCCGAACTCCGCACCGCGCCCCTCGCCGACCAGCGAGCGCCGCAACTCCTCGAACTCGGGCCGCAGCGCCTTGCGGCGCTCCGAGAACGCGTACCCCACGCACGGCACCTTGTGCTCGCACTCCACGACCCGGACATGGTGGCCGGCCCGTCCGAACACGAACTCGTCGTCCTGGCGCACCCCGTGCAACCGGTGGCCCACCAGGTCCGGATCGAAGGCGGCACCGTGGTTCAACTCGGCGCTCGCCCGCAGGTACGACTCCACGTACGGCACCGCGTCGGCGGGCAGGTGGATGTCCGCGCCCCCGGCCTTCGCGGCGAGGAAGTCGAGGTCCTTGGCGTGGTCGTGGTGCGTGTGGGTCAGGAACACCGTGTCGACCTGCCGCCCTTCGCACAGTCCCGCGTCCAGGCTGCACCGCAGCTCGGGGATGTGGAAGAACGTCTTGTCGTTGGCGCGCGAGTAGCCGGTGAGCGTCAGTTCGGTCCCCGGGATCCGCCAGGTCTTCCACTGGCGGAACGGGTGCCCCTGCTCCAGGAGTTCGGGGTACGCGGGCACCACCGGGGAACCGGTGCTCGTCGCGGTGGACATGGGGATGTGCTCCAATCTGCGGCCGCTGCGCATCCTCGCACGCACGACGCCGCGGCGCGGACCGGTTTTTTGCCCCACGTGCCCCACGTGCCCCGCCGATGCCCCCCTACATCGGCCGAGACATCACGCGGCGTCGGCGTCGGCTGCGTCGGGCCGACGTTTCCGCGGCGTGGTGCGGCGGCGGCGGCGGACCAAGGGCGACAGCAGCCAGGCCAACAGGAGCACGGCGACCGCGGCGAGGCCCCACGGGGTGGTCGTGCCGCGGAGCGCGAAACTCGCGCCCGGGGCGTTCTGATCCGTTGCCGGACCTGCCAGTTGCCCCCGCACGTGGTACGTCCCGTACGCGGGCGCGCCGAGGGTGACGTCGATGTGGAACGTGCGCTGCTCCCCCGGCGCGAGTGTGCCGACGTCCGGGGTGGCGACCAGGGTTGTGGGCGGATCGTCCCGGCCGACCACGACGGACAGCGGCGGGGCCGCGGCCGGAGCCGGGCCGGGATTGCGCAGGGTCAGCACGAGCGTCCGGTGCGCGGACCCGCCGAACCACGCGGACCAGCCTTCGTGCCAGGGGCGTTCGTCGATGAGCCGGGCGTCGGCGATCTCGACGGCGGCGGGCGCCGCGGGCGCGACGGCGGGCGCCTGCGGCAGGTCGGGCAGTCCGGTGGGCGTGAAGGACCGCGTCACACGGCCCGTGGTCGCCGGGTCCGAGGCCTGGACCACACACGGGCACGCGACCGGCGGTGCGGCGACCGCGAGGACGACGGCGGCGGGCGCCGGGCTGCGGACGTAGCCCGTGACGGCGGTGGCGTTGGCGCAGTCCGCGGAGCCGCGCGCCGCCGCGTTGCCGCAAAGCCGGACCATGACCGTGCCGGGCCGCCAGTCGGTGAGCCACACCGTCAGGCGGGTGCCGACCGGTGCGGTGTCCCGGTCGAGCACCATGCGGCCGACTGCCGTCTCCGGTACGGGAGTCGGCGGCGCGGGGGCGACGGACACGGTGGCTCCCGGGAGCGACGCCGTGCGGTCGCTGTTCCACCACAGCGCCGCGACGGCCGCACACACAACGGCGATCACGAGCAGGGCGGTGATCAGTCGGCGCGGGGGGCCGGAGACGGCCGGCGGGCGAGGCCGAGTACGGAGGCGGAGGCGGAGGCGACGACGGCGCGTCGGTGCGGCGGTGGTCATGGGCCGGGCCGTCAGGAGGTCCGCTCGGCGGGGTCGGCGGCGGCCGTATCCGGGGCGGCGGCCGCGGCATCCAGGGCGGCAGCGTCGTCCGAAGTGGCGGCTTCGGCCGTGCTCCCGGCCTCCGTCGCGGAGGCGGAGGCCCCCGATGCCGCAGCCGCCGCGGGGGCGGGGGCGGGGTCTCCGGCGCCGACCGGCGCCGGGGTGGCGCGCCGCCGCAGGCGGAGGGCGACCGCCACGAGCACGGCCAGGACCGCGAGCACCGCGACCGGCGTCCACGGCACGGCCCACGCGGTCGCCGTACGAGTCGTGCTCACCGGTGCCACGGCCGCGCCCTGCGGGGCCTGCCCGGTGCGGACGGTGACCGACGCGGTGAGCTGCCCGGCCGGGAACACGCCGTCGAAGTGCACGGTGCGGGTGAGTTCGGCCCCCGGCAGCAGCTCGGCGACCGATTCCCCGCGCGGGCCGCCGAGCGTCCAGCCGAAGGGCCCCTCGACCTTGACGTCGGCGGCGGCCGACACGCGGGTGTTGCCGGTGTTGCGCACCCGGTAGGTGACCGTGGCGCGCGACCCGGGGAACGGGTTGCCCGGGGTGTCGTAGGAGAGTTGCACGTCCTGGATCTGCAAGGCGGGGCGCAGCGGGCCGGCGACGCGGAAGTACGCACGCGCCGCGATCCGCCGGTCGACCTGCACCAGGCGGCCCGAAGCGTCGGCCTGCACCGTGGCCACCGACGCGATGACGCCCGCCGCGTGGTCGCCGGGTTCGGCGTCGGCGGGCACGTTGACGGTCACCGGCACGTCGACACCCGCTCCCGGGGCCACGGTGACGCTGGTCCGGCCGGGCGTGATCCAGGTGCCCGCGCCGGAGGGTCTGCGCTCTGCGGGCAGCAGGCTGAAGGAGCCGTCGTTCGTGGTGAAGGCGTCGGTGCCGTAGACCGTGAACGTCATCGGCTGGTCGGAGTAGTTGGTGATGCGTACGCCGTCGTCGAGCTTCTGCCCGGGGACGAGGTCGTGGACCAGGTAGGTCCGGCCCGGGACGCCGGCCTGGCCGATGGGCTGCACGGCCCAGCGGAAGGAGTTGTCGGCGGCGCCGGACGACGCGCCAGGCGGCGCGGACGGCGGGCCCGCCACGGGCGGCGCGGACGGCGGAGGTGGCGGCGACGTCGCGGCGTACGCCGTACCGCCGACGGGCAGGAGCAGCACACCCACGGCGAGGGCGGTGGCGGCGGCGCGGCGCCGGGCGCGGGGGCTCGGCGGTGCCGGAACGCGGTTGGACATGGTGCTCCCGTGGATGCGTGCAGTGGGGTGGGAGTACGACGGGCCGGACGCACAAAGGGCGTTCGGCCCGCCGTCCCGGGCCGCCGCCCGGGCGGCATCGGCCGGACGGCGGCGCGGGTTCCGATCAGGCGAGGGTCAGACGGGGGTCAGGCGAGGGTCAGGGTCAGGGTCGAGGTGTAGGTGCCGGCGGGGGTGTCCGCGGGCACGCCGAGGTCGAGTGCGCCGCCGCAGGTGAACACACCCGACGAGGCACCCGCGGCCGCCGAGCACAGCGTCTTCGCGGTGCCGAGCCCGGTGCCCGGGGTGACCTCGGGGCCGGGCGTGACGACCGGCGTGACCGTGGTGCTGTTGTCGGGGGACACCGCCGCGGTGGGCCGCCAACCGAGATTCGCCGCGGGGATGGTGCCCTGCGGGTCGCCGGTGAAGTCGGTGACCTGGCCGGTGAGCGTCCAGCCGGCACCGGTGCCGCGCAGGTCGGACACGGTGGCCGCGTTGAGCGACCCGGTGGAGGTCAGGTTGCTCGCGGCGCCGGAGAGCGAGGCGTCCGAGAGCCGGATCACGTCGCCCGGGACGGACAGGGTCAGCGGTCCGCCGTTGACGGCGACGACGACCTGCTGGTCGGCCGTGCCGCCACCCGGCTCACCGGGGCCACCCGGGCCGGGGCCCTGGTCGTCCACGAAGGTGACCGGGATCTGGACGTCGTCCTGCCGGTCGGCGGAGGAGGTGTGGTCGGCGCGCGTGGAGACCACGCACTGCACGCCTGCCGCGGTGCAGTCGGTGAACTCGTCCTTGGCCTTGAGGGTGAGCTGGTACTCGAAGGCACCCGCGCCCTTGTTGAAGGGCTTCGCGAGGCCCACGCCGTACGCGGGGACGTGGTCGCCGACCCACAGCGAACTCCCGGAGCCGCCGCTCATGTCGACGCCACCGACGCACGGCGACGCGACCTGGCCGGGGCCCTGGTAGACGCAGAGGCCGACGTAGATGCCGTCGTAGCCGGTCGGCCGGGTGCGGGTGAAGCCCGTCCCGGAGACGGTCACGGTCTGGCCGTCGGGGTCGATGGTCGTGTCGGAGACCGTGAGGGTCTGGCCCGCCGGCCCGGGCAGCGTCCCGGGGTCGGCGTGTGCGGGTGCGGTGGGCAGGACGAGGGCTGCCGCTATGCCCGCGGCTGCGACGGCCCACGCCCGGCGGCGGCGCCGCGAAGCCGAGGGCTGATCAGTACTCATGTCGGTGAAGACTCCCGGGGGTTCGGCATCCGGCGGCACGAAGCGCCGGAGCTGGAAAGGAAGGTGACGCCTCGTCGACGACGCCCGCAGGCAGGCCGACGGCACCCCGCCGCCCCCCACCTTCGTCAAACTTAGGCAAGGCTAACCTAACTTCTTGTGATCTCCGAAGGAAGGTCCGGCGGCCCCGGATCTTGTCGAATCGCTGGGCGAACGCCCTTTTTGCGCAACGGAGTTATCAGCATGCCGCCGGTCCGGGGATGCCGGATCACCTCGATGCGGTGCCGGTAGACCCGGGTCAGCAGGTCGCCGGTGAGCACCTCATCCGGCGGTCCGCAGGCCGCGATCCGGCCGCCCTGGAGCACCGCGACGCGGTCCGCGTACGCCGCCGCGAGCGCCAGGTCGTGCAGCACCACCACGACGGCGTCCCCCGCGTACGCCCGTTCCGCCGCCGTGCGCAGCACGGACTCCTGGTACCGGATGTCGAGTGCGGCGGTCGGCTCGTCGAGCATCACCAACGGGGCCTGCTGCGCGAGGACGCGCGCCAGCGCCACGCGGGCGCGCTCACCGCCGGACAGCGCGGCGAACCCGCGCCGGGCGAACCGTGCGGTCTCGGTGCGCCGGAGCATCGCGTCGATCACGGCGTCGTCGTCCGCCTCCGCGGGGGTGCGGGCCCACGGCGCACGCCCCATCGCCACCACGGCACGCACCGTGAAAGGGAAGGAGAGGTCGTACGACTGGGTCAACACCGCGCGGCGCCGGGCGAGTTGGACCGGCGACCAGGACGCGAGCGGGGCCCCGTCCAGGAGCACGTCCCCCGAACTCGCCGCGACGTCGCCCGCAAGCGCCCCCAGCAGCGTCGACTTGCCGGCCCCGTTGGGACCGACCAGCGCCAGCACCTCGCCCGTGCGGACCTCGAGGTCCACGTCGTGCAGCACGGTGCGCCCGCCGAGGTCGACGCGCAGCCCGCGTACCTCACCGATCACCGTGCCGGGCGCCACGGGCGCGCGGACGGCCGCCGCATCGTCCCGGCGGCCCAGTCGGAAGCGGCTCATCCCCAGCCTCCCGCGCGCAGTCGTGCCCTGCGCAGCAGGACGAAGAACACCGGGCCGCCGACCAGCGAGGTCAGTGCGCCGATGGGGAGTTCGCGTGGTTCGACCAATGTGCGCGAGGCCAGGTCGCCGAGCAGCAGGACGAGCGCGCCGCCGAGCATGCTGCCCGGCAGCACCAGCTTGTGGGCCGGCCCGGTGACCATGCGGACCGCGTGCGGCACCACGAGGCCGACGAAGCCGATGACCCCGGAGAACGCGACCGCCGCCGAGGTGAGGAGGGCCACCAGCAGGATCACCACGACGCGCAGGCGCTCGACGTCCACGCCCAGGTGCCGGGCGGGTTTCTCGCCGAGGGAGAGCAGGTCCAGGCGCCGGGCGTACATCGGTGCCGCGATCAGCCCGACGGCCGCGCACGGCAGGATCGCAGAAACCTTCTCCCAGGTGGCGCCGTTGACGCTGCCCAGCTGCCAGAACGCGATGTCCTGGATCTGGTCGTTGGTGGAGTACGACGTCAGGATGCCGATCGCGGCGACCGTGACGGCGGTGAGCGCCACGCCGGTGAGGATGAGCGTGACCACTTCGGTGCGGCCGCCGGATCGCGAGAACACGTACACCAGTGCGGTGGTCGCCAGGCCGAACACGAACGCGGCGGCCGGCTGGGTCCACGCGCCGAGCGTCGTGGCCCCGGTGAAGATCACCAGCACCGCGCCGACGGTCGCCCCCGCGGAAACCCCGACGACGCCGGGTTCGGCCAGCGGGTTGCCGAACACGCCCTGCATGAGCGCTCCCGCGCAGGCCAGCGACGCACCGATCAGCACCGTGAGGGCGATCCGCGGGAAGCGCACCTCCCACAGCACCGCTTCGGCCGTCTGGTCCAGCCGGTGGCCGCCGAGTCCGCACCGGTTCAGCACGGAGTCGAGGACGTCGCCGACCGGGATGCCGTACGCCCCGACGCCGGCCGCCACCACGCACATGACCACGACGGCCGCGGCCAACGCGACCAGCAGCAACGGGCCGCGCCAGCCGAAGCCTTCGCCGTCGGGCGCGCCGGATGACGCGTCGTCGGAGTCATCGGAGTCGGCGGAGGAGTCGTCTTTGAAGAAGTCGTCCTCGAAGTCGTCCTCGAAGTCGTCGTCGAAGCCTTCGTCGACCTCGTCCAGACGGATCGTCATATCCCGTCCCGCCCGGTCGACTTCGCCGGTTCGCGCACCGGTCGTGCGGCGGCCGCCCGGGCGCCCTGGTCCGCCCACAAGGCGTCGGGCCCGGTGTAGAGGAGCTCGACGAGTGCGCGGATGACCGTGGCGGTACGCGGGCCGAAGTTCAGCACCACGCCGTCCTCCACCGTGATGACACGGCTCTCGCGGCCCGCGGGCGTCTGGGCCAGGCCCGGCATCTTGCGCAACCCCGGCATGCCGCCGATGGATTCGAGCCCGTGCGTCATCAGCAGGAAGACGTCGGGGCGACCGCCGACCAGGGCCTCCGACGTGATCGGCGTGTACTTGCGCAGGCCCAGGTCGGTGCCGACGTCGACCCCGCCGACGGTCTCGATGATGTCGTCCGAGCCGGCCCCTTCACCGCCGATGAGCTGGACACCGTGTCCGCCCCGCACGTACAGGAAGGCGATGCGCGGCGCCTTGATCCCGGCCGGGACGAGGGCGCGGGCGGCCTCGATCTCCCGATGGGTGCGGTCCACCAGGGCGGTGCCGCGGTCCGGAACACCCAGCGCCTCGGCGACCTTGGCGATGCGCCCTTCGACGCCGCCCAGCGACCACACCGGTTCGAACAGCACGACCGGGATGCCCGCGCTGCGCAACTGGTCGATCGCCTCGGGCGGCCCGGTCTCGGTGTCGGCGAGGATCACCGTGGGGTGTTGGGCGAGCACCTGTTCGGGCGAGACGTCGTGCGCGTTGGTGACCACCGGCAGCGCGGTGGCCTCGGGGAAGGTGGCGGAGACGTCGCGGGCCACGACCCGGGAGCCGAGTCCGAGGGTGAACACGATCTCCGCGATGGCGCCGTTGAGCGGCACGATGCGCGTGGCGTCGGCGACTTCGACGCGGCCGCCCGAGGCGTCGGTGAGGGTGACCGGGAGCCGGGGCGCGGGTGCGTCGCCGGGGAGGACGTCGAGCCGCTGGTCGCTCAACGGGACGGCCCGCGCCTCGCGCTGCGTGCCCGCGGAGCTGTCTGCGGCGCAGCCGCTGACCGCGACCGCCAAGGCGAGGACGCACGAGGCGAGCACCGTGCGGGTGGACCGGGCCATGGCTCAGCTCCCCGTCTCGGTCGCGGCCGGGCCGCCCGGTCCGGTCGGGCCGGTGGGCCCGGTGGGCCCGGTGGGTCCGGTGGGTCCGGCCGGCGCGGCGAGCACGCCTGACGATGCGTCAGCGTCTCGGCGTCCGCAGCGGTTTCGCACCACCAGCAGCCCGCCCGCCAGCAGCGCCGCGGCGCCCGCGCCGGCACCCCACAGCACCGGGGCGCCGATGCCGGAGTCCGAGTCGCCGCCGCCCTCGGCGAACCTGACCGGCACCCGTACGTCGGCCGAGCGGTCGCCGGTACGGGTGTGGTCGGCGCGGGTGAGCACCGCGCAGGTCACCTTCGCGCAGTCCTGGACGCCGCCTTCCGTGCCTTCGACGCCGATGGCCGGGGTCACCGTGATGCGCACCTCGAACGTGCCGTCGGGACCGTACGGCTTCGCCAGCTCCGTGCCGTACGACGGCGGCTTGGACGAGATCCACTGCGAGGCCCCGGTCGCGCCGCCCGTGTCGGCCCCTCCTCCGCACGGTGTCGGCAATTGCCCGGGTCCGGTATCGACGCAAAAGGCAATGTAGATCCCCTTGTTGACGTCGTATCCGCTGCCGCGCACGACCAGCGTCTCCCCCGCCCCCACATCGGCCGTACGAGAGACCCACAGGCGCTGCCCGGTCGGCCCGGCGACCTCCCGCGCGCCGGCGTCCGCGGGCTTCGGCTCGGGTGCCGGGGACTCCGCCGCGCCCGCCGGCCCGACGGCGGCCGCACACAGGACGGCCGCGGCCGCAACCGTCCGACCTGCGGCCATGGCACAGCGCAGGGCCTTGGGACGCGGGTCGGCGGCGCGCGGGTCGGTGGCGCGCAAGGCTCGCGCGCGACGGGGTCCGGACATGGTTGTTCGCTCCCTACGACGTGGTTGGCGGGCGCCGCGGCCCGGGGCGGGGAACCCGTGTCCGCCGGCCTTTTCCGCTGGTCCGACCGGAGATTCCCGCCCACGGACCCTGGCGCCCGAAGAGAGAATTAGGTTAGCCTAACCTAACTTCTACGGGAAGATCAGCTGCCGCCCGCCGGAAAACCCTTGCCACGCCACCGTGTTCGCACGACACGTCGCCGAACACCGGGGAGGCGCCGAGCAAAGCCCGGGGAACGGGACGTACCCGTGCTGATCGGACACCTGGAAAGGCGAACCATGCCCCTCACCCCGCCCCGCGCCGACGCGCGCCGCGCTCCCGTCCCGGCACCGCGCCGGAACACCGGGACGCCGCGGAGTGCGCACCGGCCACCGCACCGGTCCCGAAGTACTCCCGCCGCCGCGATCGCGGTCGGCGCGGCGGCCCTTGCCGTCGCTGCCGCCGCCGCACCGCCCGCGGCAGCCGCGGAGAGCGCGACGTCCAAGAGCGGCGGACGCCTGACCGTGAGCAAGACGCAGGCGCTCGACCCCGCGGGGGAAACGGTCACCGTGACCGGCACCGGCTTCGGCCGCGTCCGGGCGGGCGGCTACGACGGCATCTACGTCTCGCTCTGCCAGTCGCAGGGCGCGGGCAAGCTCGCGACCCCGTGCGTCGGCGGCGCCGACATGGAGGGCGCGTCCGGTTCCTCGCTGTGGATCGGCGACAAGGTGCCGCCCTACGGCGCGGGCCTCGCCAAGCCGTTCAACAAGGGCGCGGGCGCCTTCGAGTACCAGCTCACCCTCAAGGCCAAGGACGAGTTCGTCGACTGCGCCAAGGTCACGTGCGTCGTCCAGGTCCGCGCCGACCACACCGCCAGCGGCGACCGCGCGGACGACGCGGCCGTCCCGGTGACCTGGTCCACCGGCCCCGGTCCGACGACCGGCACCACGCCGCCGCCCAACTCCCCCTCCCCGACCGCCTCGACCACGGCGACCGGGTCGAGCGGGTCCACCGGCGCCACGACGTCCGCGGCCACCGGCCAGACGGCCGCGGGAGGTTCCGCGGCGGGCGGCGGCACGGCAGGCGGCACCTCGGGCGGCACCTCGGCCGAGGCGCTGCCGAAGACCGGCGGCACCGAGCGCACCGTCGCTCTCGCCTTCGGCGCCACGGCCCTGGTCACCGCCGGAACCGCGGCCGTACTCGCCGGCTTCCGCCGCCGCAACGCCCTTGACACTCCCGCGACCTGACAGCACGTCACAGAACCGGCCCGACCCGACGGCACGCGCTGCCGCGTGCCGTCGCAGCGGGCACCGCACGCCCCGGAGGGCACACGTCCCGATGCACATCCCCGGAAACATCCCGCAACCCCGGAGCACGCCCCGGCAGCGGCCCGGAAGCCTGCCCCGCGCGACCGCCGCGTTCGGGGTCCTCGCCACCCTCGCCGTCGCCGGCTCCGCCCCCGCCGCCCGTGCGGAGACCGGACCGGTCACCGGCACCGGCCCCGCGGGCCAGACGCTGAGCGTCTCGCAGGCCACCGGCCTCGACCCCGACGGCGCCACCGTGCACGTCACCGGGGCCGGCTACGACCAGGCCAAGGGCATCTACGTCGCGCTGTGCCAGGACCTGGGCCCGGGCCGAATCCCCAGCCCCTGCCTGGGCGGTGCGGACATGAGCGGCGAAGCCGCGGCCTCCGCGTGGATCGTCCCGCAGGGCGACCCGAACGCCGGGACGCTCGCCACCGCGTTCGGCCCGGGCGGGACCTTCGCCGTCGACCTCGACCTCAAGTCCGCCGGCGACGGCCTGGACTGCGCGGTCGTCGCCTGCTCCGTCGTGACCCGCGTCGACCACCGCGCGGCGGGCGACCGGTCGCAGGACGTGCGCATCCCCGTCGCCTTCGCCGACGACGGCGGCGGGCAGCCCGGCACCGAGACTCCCCCGGGCACCGCCGTGTACTTCCAGAGCGGGCGGACGACCGCCGTCGGCAAGCCGCTCGACCTGCTGCTGCACCCCGACTCCGGGCGCCTGTACGTCGGTTCGGACAACCTCGTGGACACCGGCGACGTCAACGAGAGCGGCCTCTACACCCTCGACCCCGCCACCGGCCAGGTCACCGGCTGGATCCAGAACTCCCCGGGCTCCACCGGCACCGTGCGCCAGCAGCCGGCCAAGCGGTTCGCCGGGCCCCTCGCGGGCGACGGCGTCGTCTACCTCGTGGGCCTGCGCGGCGTGGCCGCCGCCAAGCACGGCGACGCGGCGGCCACCGGCGGCTGGCTCACCGGCGCGACCATCCTCCAGGTCGAACCGGGCACCGCCGCCGACACCGTGTTCGTGGTCCGCGGCACCACCCTGGAGGAGGTCGGGGTCGGCGCGACGGCCGTCACCGTACGGCGCTCCGTCGCGCTGCCCGGCGCGGGCCCCACCACCCTCGACGCGGCCGCGCACACCCTGTGGGTCGCCGACTCCGCGGCCCAGCGGGTGCGCGCGGTCGACACCGGCACCCTGGCCGTCGGCGACGGCATCGCCCTCGCCGCGGACGCCGGCTCGGTGAACTTCGTCCAGGCCGACCCGGCCAACGGACTCCTGTGGGTCGGCCGCGAGTCCGCCCTCGAGGTGTACCGCACGGCGACCGGCGAGAAGGCCGCCTCGTTCACGTCGTCCGCCGACGTCCCCACGGCCATCGCCTTCGACGCCACCCACCGCACGGCCTTCGTGGCGTGGCAGGACATCGGCCACGACGGCACGCCCGGCAGCGACAGCGTCGGGTCGCTCAACACGTACGACACCGCCACGCTCACCGCGGCCGCGCCGCCGACCGCGATACCGGGCGCGCACCGGCAGAGCGGCTCCGCCTCGATCGCGGTCTCGGCCGACGGGACGACGGTGTACGTCGGCGATCCCGCGCAGGCCGCCGTCCGCACGTTCACGCGCGGCGTGTCCCCCTCGGTGGTCGGCGCACCCGCCGACCGCTCCGCCCGGGTCGGCGAGACGGTGACCTTCGAGGCCGCCGGCTCGGGTACACCCGGACCCGCGATCTCGTGGGAGACCAGCGCCGACCATGGCGCGACCTGGCAGGCCCTCCCCGGCGCACAGGGCGGCACCCTCACGGTCACCGCGACCGCGGCCGACGACGGCCGCCGGTACCGCGCGGTCTTCACCAACGCGGCGGGATTCACCAGGAGTTCGGCGGCGAAGCTCACCGTCGCCGTGCCCGCCACGCCGACGGTCCGGGTGTCCAGGACGACCGGTCTGGCGGACGGCGAGACGGTCACCGTCACCGGGTCCGGGTTCGACCCGACGGCCAACCGCGGCGTGGGCGTCTACCTGGCGTTCGGCCCCGCGCAGGACGAACCCTGGGCGAACGCCGCGTCGTTCGGCGCGACGCTGTGGGTCAAGCCGGCACCGGTCTCCGGAACCCGCCAGGTCGAGCTCCGGCCCGACGGCACGTTCACCGCGGAACTGGCCCTGCCCGCCGCGTACACCGGCGGCACCGGCGCCGTCGACTGCCGCACGACCGCCTGCGGGCTCTTCACGTTCGCGGCGCACGGTTCCACCGACCGCACGTACGACACCTACACACCCGTCACGTTCAAGACCACCGGCGGCCCCGGGGAGCCCGGCGGACCCGGCGAACCCAAGGACCAGCAGGTCGTCGTGGACGTGACCGGCGGGCCGCTCACCCTCTCGGTGGCGGGCGACCCCATCCGGATGAGCGACGCCGCGCTCGCCGGCGGCAGCCCGCAGCTGACCTCCAACGGCGCGCTCAACAACGCCACCGTCTCGGACCTGCGCGGCAGCGCGGCCGGCTGGACGCTGACCGGGCACGTCAGCGACTTCACCGGCGCACCCGGCGGCACGATCCCCGGCACCGGCCTCGGCTGGCAGCCGACGGCGTCGGTCGCCCCCGGCTCGCTCGCGCAGACCACGGCACCGGTCGTGAACCCCGGCGCGCCGATCCTGCCGGGTGACGGCCTCGCCACCACCCGGACCCTGTGCGCCGCTCCGGCGGGCAGTTCGGCCGGCACGTTCACCTGCGGCGGAGCACTCGACCTCGCCGTTCCCGGGAACACCGCCCCGGGTGTCTACACCGCCACCCTCACCCTGACCCTCAGCTGAGCACCGCCGTGCGGTGGCCGGGGCGGATCCGCCGCTCCGGCCGCCGCCACGCCCACCGAAGTGCCCGGCGGGAAGAACATGTTGGTGGCCCCGGACGCCATCCCGGCCCGTTCCGGCGGCACCACGCCGACCGCGACGCCCATCAGCGGCGGGAAGCGCAGCGCACCGCCGAGGCCCATGAGGACAAAGCCGGGAAGCATCACGGTCCACGAACTGCCCGCGTCGACCCGGGCGCCGGGGCCGGGGTCTCAGCCATGGGCAAGTCGCCTCACTGCACAGGGATTTCGTCGGGTGCGGGCCGTCATCGCGGTGCGCGGGCGAACCTTTGGGCGCAGTGCGTACAACCCCTTGTTGTCCGGCAAGAAGTTAGGTTAGCCTCACCTAACTTCCCTCGCCAGAGAATGGCGTGGATTCCTGCCGGAAGGCCGTACGGCGCCGACCGCAAGGCGACGGCGGCTCACGACACCAGGAGTGAGCGGTGCAAGACAGCAGTAACGGAACGTTCGGGGGTCGATGTCGGTGACAGACCTCCTGGCCCTGCCCCTGTCCGTTGCCGATCCGCAGATAGACGGTTTGCTGGCACGGGAGTTGGCACGCCAGCGCGGCACGTTGGAAATGATCGCCTCGGAGAACTTCGCGCCCGTCTCGGTCCTGGAGACCCAGGGCTCGGTGCTCACCAACAAGTACTCCGGGGGCCACCCGGGCCGCCGCCACCACGGCGGCTGCGAGATCGTCGACGAGATCGAGGCCATCGCGGTGCAGCGGGCGCGCGACCTGTTCGGCGCCGACCACGCCAACGTGCAGCCGCACTCCGGCGCCCAGGCCAACGCCGCGGCACTGGCCGCGCTGCTGGAACCCGGGGACACCGTCCTCGGCCTCGAACTGGCGCACGGCGGAAACCTCACGCACGGCGCCCGCGTCAACTTCTCCGGACGCCTCTACAACGCCGTCGCGTACCACGTGGACTCGCGCACGCACTGGGTCGACATGGACGAGGTCGCCGACCTGGCCAAGACCCACCGGCCCAAGGTGATCATCGCGGGCTGGTCCGCGTACACCCGCCACCTGGACTTCGCGGCCTTCCGGACGATCGCGGACGCGGTCGGCGCCCGACTCCTGGTCGACATGGCGCACTTCGCGGGCCTGGTCGCGGCGGGCATGCACCCGTCTCCGGTCCCGCACGCCGACGTCGTGACCGCGACCACCCACAAGACCCTCGCCGGCGCGCGCGGCGGGCTGATCCTCAGCCGCGCCGAGCTGGCCGCGCAGGTCGACTCGGCGGTCTTCCCCGGCACCCAGGGCGGCGCGCTCAACCAGGTCATCGCGGCGAAGGCGGTGACGTTCAAGCTCGCCTCCGGCATACCGTTCGCGATGCGGCAGCGCCGGGCCGTCGACGGTGCCCGCATCATCGCCGAACGCCTCGCCCGCGCCGACGTGTTCCACGCCGGAGCCCGCGTCCTCACCGGCGGGACCGACGTGCACCTCGTGCTGCTCGACCTGCGCGCGTACGGGGCCGCGGACGGCGGGCTCCCGCTGCACGGCCGGGCCGCCGAGGACCGCCTGCACCGGATCGGCATCACCGTCAACCGCAACGTGGTGCCCTTCGACCCGCGGCCCGCGTCCGTCACCTCGGGCGTGCGCATCGGGACGCCCGCACTCGCGGCCCGCGGATTCGGCGCCACCTCGTTCGTCGCCGCGGCGGACATCATCGCCGAGGCGCTCCTCCCCGGATACGACGAGCACCGCGAGCGCGACCTGCACGAACGCGTCGCCGCGCTCGTCGCGGAGCACCCCCTCTACACCTGAGCGGCCGCCCGGGTGCCGCGTCCACGCCCGCCCTCGGCGGACGACACCGCGCGCCGGGATCCGGGACGCGTCAGAAGCGGACCTCGGCGCAGGCTCGTCCGCGGGATTGCAGACCGCCGCCGGTGTGCTCCCAGCCTTCGGCGCACAGGACGGCGCGGTTGGGCAGGTCGCGGTGCACGGGCACGGTGAACTGCTGGTGGTAGCCCCAGAATCCGGTGGCGCTGTTCCGGTCGATCCCGCCGCCCCAGATGTGGAAGTGGCCGGTGAAGTCGCCGTTCCAGGTGGTGGAGGCGGAGATGGTCTCGACGCGGAGGCCGCTGCCGACGACGGAGATGCACGTACGGCTGTTGCACCCGCGGGCGCCCGCCTCCGCCGTCGGCGCACCGACGGTCACCAGGGCGACCGCGCTCGCCGCGCACAGCCCCGCGTGCAGCATCCGGCGTCTGGCCGCCGCCGCTCGACCCATACTCCGCCTCCGCCTCTGTACCACCACCCGAACGGGAACGATCTTGGCAGCGGGACGGGGCGACTCCCGAACCACGGCGCCGGATTCCACCCGGACGGCGCAGACGACACACCCGAGAGGCGGCACGCCGCGCCCCGGACGCCCGTCCCCGCGCCGGGGCCGCACCCCGCCGCCGAGGCACCGGCCGCCGCCTGACGCGGCGTCAGGCGCGAGCGGTCACTGCGACGTGGTGCGGGTCGGCCGGACCACGAGCACGACGCGGCGCTCGGCGTCCCCGACGGGCTTGTCGTACGGCAGTCCGTAGCGCACGGCCAGCACGTCGAAGAAGTCGCCGCCGGGGTCCGGCTCGATGCGCTCGACCACGCCGCGCACCTCCAGGTAGCGGTAGGGCCGGTCGGGGTCGTTGAGCGAGACCGAGACCCGCGGGTCGGCCACGACGTTCTTGTGCTTGCGCCGGTCGGTCGTCGTGGTGAAGCGGAGGAACTCGCCGTCCCACACCGTCCACACGGGATTGACGTGCGGCGCGCCGTCGGGGCCGAGCGTCGCGAGGTGGCAGAACAGCGGGCGGTCGAGCAGATCGGCATGGGTCTCTGGGATCATGCCGAGCACAGTATCAAAGCTTTGATACTCGTCAATGATTGAATGCCTGCGTAGGCTGGGCACATGAGCATGCCCGCCGACCAGCGCCTCGGCCTCGACGTGAAGCGGGCCGAGCAGACCCTGCTGGCCGCCAAGAGTGCGGCCGTACGCGCCGCGGGCCTCACGGTCCCGCAGTACGCCGCGCTGCTCCTGCTCTCCGACAACCCCGGCATGTCGGCCGCCGCACTGGCCCGCGGCTGCATGGTCACCCCGCAGGCCATGACCGCCCTGCTCAAGACGCTCGACGAACGAGGACTGGTCACCCGCACCCCGCACCCCTGGCACCGGGCCATCCTGGAGACCCGGCTCACCCCCGACGGCACGAAGGCACTGCGGGCGGCCGACAAGCGCGCCGTCGCAATCGAGCAGCGGATCACCGACGCCTTCACACCCGAGGAGCGCGAGACCCTGCGCTCGCTCCTCACCCGCTTCCGCGCGGCCGTCGAGCGGGACGAGGAGCCGTAGGCCGCTTCTTCGAAGTCCCGCCGGGTCCGCGGGCCGACGGGACGGTGGAGACACTCCCCTGCCGTACCGTCGCCCTCCGGCAACTCATCGGTGGGCGGCGGCTGTTCCGCGACGCCGTTACACTCTCCGGAACCACGCCGCCCGGGTGCGGTGACGGCCGCGTCCGAGCCGTACGGGTGATGGCGGCGGACTTCCCCGCGGCGACCCGGCACGCCCGGCGCTTCATGTATGTAATGGTGATAGTTCGGTAGGTATTGTCGACCAGCCTTGCGGATCTGGAGGGCAGCGTGGCACGCGGAACGCCTCCGCCGGACCGGAGGGGCCCGCAGGGTCCCGACGGCGGGGACGACGACGCGTCCTCCGCCGACGAGGACAGCGACGGCACCGGCGCCGCGGACGCCCTGAGATGGGCCGTCCTCGCCGAGACCGAAGACCTCAGCGAGGCCGAGGTGCTGCGCCTGGCCGCACAGCAGGCGGCCGCCGCGAGCGGCGCGGCCGTGGGCCTGGTCCACCTCCGGGGTGCCGAACCGGGCACCCTGCGCCTGGCGGCGGTGGCCGGCCTGCCCGCCCGGATGGCCAGGTCGTGGGAACTGCTGGAGGCCGCGCCCGAGGCGCCGTACGGCATCGCGCTCGACCGGCGGCGAGCCGCGTGGAGCGGCGCCCTTCCCGCCGCCGTCGCGGCCGACGCGCAGTGGGAGCGCTGGGCGGCGACCGGCATGCTGTCGGTGCCCGTCGAAGTGCACAGCGAGCCCGTCGGCGTGCTGTCGGTCCTGGTGTCGGAACGGCCCCGGCCCGACCGCGAGGCGTTCCTCGTCCACCTCGCCGCGCTGGTCGGACGGCTCCTGCGCAACGCCCGCCGCTGGCACACCGGGACCGCGCCGTGGTGGCAGGAACCGCTCACCGAGCGCCGGGAGGTGATGAAGCAGGTCGCCGTCGGCACCTGGAGCTGGAACCTGTCCACCGGGCTGCTGGACATCGACGGGGCGACGCACCACATGCTGGTGGCCGCGGGCCTGGACCCCGATTCGTGGGACCGCCGGATCGAGACGTGGATGGGCCGCATCCACCCGGACGACCGGCCCGGCGTCCAGGAGGCGATCGACCACGCGATGCAGACCGGCGAGACGTACGCGGTCGAGTACCGCGTGCTGGGCGGCGCGGACCGGATCAGCTGGCTGGAGCTGCGCGGCACGTTCGAGTACGACGAAACCGGCGCCCCCGTCAGGATGCTGGGCACCGCGTGGGACGTCACCGCACGCCGCGACAAACTGGACTGGCTCGTCGGCGTCCTGGAGCTGCACCCGGACCCGGTCCACGTGATCGACGCCGACGACCGCGTGCAGTGGGCGAACAAGACGGCCCGCGAGATGGCCGAGGGCGGCAGCGTCGAACTCATCGGCGCACCGCTCTGGGACGCGGTGGAGGCGCTGCGCGACCAGGGGTTGAAGGAGCTGTTCGCCCGGGCCCGCGCGACACCCGGGGCGCCGACCACCCTGGAGGTCGAGGCGCGCCCGCGGCCCGGCCGGGGCACACGGAGCGCCTTCCTCGTGGTGCGGGCCGTCCAGATCGGCGGGCTGGTCGCGGTGCAGATGGCGGACATCACCGACGCCCGCCGAGCCGAACGGGAGGCCGCCGAGCGCGTCCGGAAGGTCCTGGAGCTGAACGCGGCGCTCGTACGGGCGCTGCACACCGGCGACGTGGTCGACGTGGTGACCAGCCACCTGCTCCCGATGTTCGAGGCCCAGGGCTTCCTGCTCCACGACCTGGCGGGCCCGCGGCCTCGCCTCATCGCCGCGAGCGGCTACCCCGCCCCGTTCATGGCGCACCTGCGGGAGAACCCGGGCGCGTGGCAGGGCGGCCACGCACTGATCGCGACCGAGACCGCACGGCTGGTGCCCTCGGCTGCCGAGGCCACCGGGCCCTTCGCCGCCGAGATCCGCGAACTCGCCGAGGCCACCGACAAGCAGGCCTGGGCGGTGCTGCCGCTGCGCGCCGCCGGGCGGCTGGTCGGATCCTGCGCCGTCGCGTGGTCGCGGCCCCACCCGTTCACCGCGGACGACGAACCGGTGATGGCCAACCTCGCCACGCTCATCGCCCAGGCGCTGGAGAACGCGCGCCTGTACGAGCAGGCGCGCCACCAGGCCGAACGGCTGCAACAGGAGCTGCTGCCCGGCGGGTTGCCCGCGGCGTTCGCGGTACGCACCGCGGCGCGCTACCGGACCGCCCCCGGCCACGAGTTCGGCGGTGACTGGTACGACATCGTGCCCCTGCCCGGAGGGCGGGTCCTCGCCGTCATCGGCGACGTGATGGGCCACGGGCTGGAACAGGCGATCACCATGGGCATCATCCGCCACGCGGTGCTGGCCATCGCGGCCCTGGACATGCCCGTCGACGAACTCATGGCGCGGATCAACGACGTCGTGGTCCGGCTGAGCTCCGACGCGGACGGCCAACCCGTCTACGCCACAAGCCTGTTCGCCGTCCACGACACCACCACGGGAATCTGCCGCGTCGCCAGCGCCGGCCACCCGCCGCCGATCGTCCTCCGCCCGGACTCGGCCCCGGTCTCCCTCGACCTCCCGGCCGGTCCGCCGCTGGGACTCGCGCAGGTCCCGGCCGAGGTCGTGGAGACGACCCTCGAACCCGACTCGGTCCTGGTCTTCTACACGAACGGGCTGCTGGGAGCCGGTGGTTCGGACGCGACCGCCCTCGAAGCCCGCGTCGCCGGGTACCGCGAGTCGGAAGGGCCGCTCACCGCGCGGACCGACCGGTCGGCGTGGCTGGAGTCGCTGTGCGACACGCTCGCCGACGAGCCGCTCCAGGGCGCCAGTCCCGACGACGCGGCGCTGCTCGTGCTGGCCACCGAGCCCTTCCCCGCCGACCGGGCCGCCTCGTGGGACCTGCCGTGGTCGGCGGAATCGGCGGGCAAGGCACGGGAGTTGACCACCGAACGCCTGGCGTCCTGGGGGCTGGAGGAACTGGACGAAGCGGCGACGCTCGTGGTGAGCGAACTCGTCGGCAACACCGTGCGCCACGCGGTCGGACTGGGCTCCGACGCCGCGGACGGCAGTCCGGGGGTCATCCGGCTCAGGCTGCTCAACCTGTCCGATCCCGCGGCGGGATCGGCGACGGGCACGACGGCGGGATCGGCGACGGGATCAACAGCGGGCACGGTCGTGTGCGAGGTCTACGACGGCTCGGAGGCCACGCCGCGCGTACGCCACCCCAGCCTCGACGACGAGTTCGGCCGCGGCCTGCAACTGGTCGCGGTGATGGCCGACCAATGGGGCGCCCGCTTCACCGAGTCCGGGAAATGCATCTGGGCCACCCTCAGCATGCGGTCTACCTTGCCCGACTGACCGACCGCGCGGCCCTCCGCGACCTTTCTTCGTTCCGTCGGTCGCGTTCTGTCTGTCGCCTTTGCATCGGTGCGCGTCGGTACGCTCGGCCCCATGGAGATCGCCGAACTCGACCTGACCACGGACGACGGCCGCAACCTGCACGTGTACGACACGGGCGCGGACGACGGCACCGACCGGCTCGCGGTGTTCTGGCACCACGGCACCCCCAACATCGGCGCCCCTCCCCGCCCCCTGTTCCCGGCCGCCGCACGGCACGCCATCCGCTGGGTGGGCCACGACCGCCCCGGCTACGGCGCCTCCACCCCGCTCCCCGGCCGCGACGTCGCCGCGGCGGCATCCGATGTCGCCGCCATCGCTGACGCACTCGGCATCGCGCGGTTCGCGGTCATGGGCCACTCCGGCGGCGGCCCCCACGCCCTGGCCTGCGCAGCCCTGCTCCCCGACCGCGTGCTCGGCGCGGTGGTCGGCGCGTCCCTCGCGCCGTTCGGCGCGGACGGGCTCGACTGGTTCGCCGGGATGGGCGATTCCTCCGCGGCGTCCCTGCGCGCCGCCGCCGCGGGACGCGCGGCCAAGGAGGCGTACGAGGCGAACGTCCAGTACGACCCGGAGATGTTCGCGCCCGCCGACCACGCCGCTCTCGCCGGCGTGTGGTCGTGGTTCGGCGAAGTCGTCGGCCCTGCCGTCGAGTCCGGTCCCGGACCGCTGATCGACGACGACCTCGCCTTCGTCGCGCCCTGGGGCTTCGACCCGGCCGGCGTCACCGCCCCGGTCCTCTTACTGCACGGCGGACAGGACCGCATCGTCCCGTCCGCACACGGAGAATGGCTCGCCGGCCGCTGCCCCGCCGCCGAACTCCGGCTCGCACCGGACGACGGCCACATCTCCGTTCTCGCGCACGCCCCCGCGGCGCTCGCCTCGCTCCGCACCCGAGTCGGCCCCACGCCCTAGAGCAGTTCGCCGGCGACCTTCATGGCGACGATGTCGTCCCAGCCGCGGCCCAGTTCGCCGACTATCTCGTCGCCGTGTTCGCCGTGCTCGGGGGCCCGGCGCAGGCGCTGGGGGACGTCGTCGAACTGTGCGGGGCTGGCGACCAGGGGGAACGTCCGTGCGGATCCTCCGACTTCGACGCCGGCTTCGGCTTCGGCTTCGACTTCGACGAGGTAGCCGTTGGCCTGGACCTGCGGGTCGGATGCGGTCTCTCCCGCGGAACGTACGACGGTCCAGGGGATCGGCAGGTCGGCCAGCACCGTCGACCACTCGGCCAGGGGGCGGGACGCGAAGACCGCGTCCAACTCGGCGACGCACTCCCGGGCGTTGGCGGCGAGCGAGGCGCTGTCCTGGAAGCGCGGATCGGCGCCGAGGTCGTCGCGGCCGACCGTGGCGCACAGTTTGGCGAAGGATCCCTCGGTGAGCACGCCGGAGAGGTAGATGTACCGGTCGTCGGCGGTGCGGTAGGCGTTGACCAGCGGGTTGCGCGCGTCGGCGTGCCGGAACCGCGGGATCGCGTCGACGCCGTACAGCTGGGCCGCGACGGCGTTCGGGGACATCACCCACATCGCCGACGAGAGCAGGGAGACGTCGACCACGGCCCCGGCGCCGGTGCGTTCGCGGCGGAAGAGCGCCGCGGCGATCGCGCCCGCCAGGAAGCCGCCCGAGGTGAGGTCGCCGAAGGCCGGGGACACCAGCGGCACGAACTCGTCGGCGACCTGGCTGGCGGCGTGTCCGACCCCGGCCCGGCTCCAGAAGTCGGTGATGTCGTAGCCGCCGCGGTCGCGTTCGGGCCCGCGGTCGCCGTGGCCGGTGGCCCGGGCGTAGACCAGGTCGGCCTTGAGGGCGTGCAGGTCGGACACGTCCAGGCCGAAGCGGCGGCGGGCGCTCGGCAGCAGGTTGGTGATGAACACGTCGGCCTCGCGGACGAGATCGTGCAGGACGTCCCGGCCGGCCCCGGTCGAGACGTCGAGCGCGATGCAGCGCTTGCCGCGGTTGAGGATCTGCCACATGAACCGGACGCCGACGTCCTTGTCCGGCAGCCCGGCCACCGGGTTGCCGTTCATCGGGTCGGCCGTCCGCGGCGGGACGACCTTGACGACGTCGGCGCCCCAGTCCGCCAGGATGGCCCCGGCGGACGGGGCGAACGCGTACATCGCCACCTCGACGACCTTGACGCCGTGCAGCAGGTCGTACGTCATACGCCCAGCAGCTTCCGCATGTTGGTCTCCGCGATCTTGAGCGCGTCCTCGTCGGCGACGTCCGCGAGCGCCGCGGCGAGCTCGGTGCGGTTGTCGGGCCAGCGGCCGTCACCGTGCGGGAAGTCGCCCTCCCAGAGCAGGTTGTCGACCGGGACGTCCCCCAACGACTTGAGGGCGAACCGCTCGTCGACGAGGCACACGAACAGGTGCTCCGCGAACCGCTGGCGGGGCGGCCGACTGCCCATGCCCACCTGGCCGATCGTCAGGTCGCGGCCCAACCGGCCGTCGTGGAAGGTCTTCTCGGCGCGTTCGAGCAGGTACGGGATCCATCCGGCGCCGCCCTCGGACAGGATCACCCGCAGCCCGGGGAAGCGGTCCAGCACGTCCGACATGAGCCAATCGGCCGCCGCCATCATCGAGTTGACGCCGTTGAGGGTCACCAGGACGCCGGGCGGCGCGTCGTCGGACGTGGTGACGAGCCGCGACGAACTGCCGATGTGCTGGCACACCGGCAGCCGCGCCTCGTCGAGGAACGCCCAGAGCGGGTCCCAGTGCCTGGTGTGCAGCGACGGAAGGCCCAGCACCGTGGGGTTCTCCGAGAAGGCGATCGCCTTCGCGCCCTTCTCGGCGACGCGCTTGGCCTCGGCCACCGCGAGGTCGATGTCGAACAGCGGCAGGATCGCCGCCCCGTAGAGCCGCCGCGGGTCGGCCGCACACCACTCGTCGAGCAGGTAGTCGTTGTACGTGCGCAGGAACACCAGCCCCGCGTCGAGGTCTTCGACCCCGAGGAAGAAGCGGTGCCCGGCGAACCGCGCGAAGTTGGGGAAGGTGAGCTGCCCCCACACGCCGTCGATGTCCATGTCCGTCAGGCGGTGTTCGGGGTCGTAGCAGCCCGGGCGGATCTCGTCGAAGTTGGCGGTGCCCGGAGCGGGCGGGTAGCCGGTCTCGGGGTGTCCAGGCAGCGGGCGGCAGCTGCCCATGGGGATGTGGGTGAGCGTGTCGTTGTAGAGCCATGCGTCACGGCCCTCGGCTTGGACGACGCGCGGCGCGCGGTCCCGGTACGCGGCGGGAACGCGGTCGACCCACAGGTGCGGGGGCTCGATCATGTGGTCGTCCGCGGAGATGAGTTTGGCGCCGTCGGGAAGCACGATGAGGCCTTGCCTTTCTCTCTGTGGGGTACTGCAATGCGCGTCAAGTTGCGCGTCAAGTTGTGCGTCAAAGGGCCAGTAGCAGGCTCGACGTGAAGGCCTCCGCCCCGCTGGACACCACCGCGACCTGCGGCCGCGGCGACACCTGCCGCCCGTCGGCGTCGCCGCGGAGTTGCCGGCAGGCCTCGTACAGTCCGCCGAAGCCGTGCATCCGGCCGCCCGAGAGCTGGCCGCCGCCCGTGTTCAGGGGCAGTGCGCCGTCCAGGGCGATGCGGTGGCCGCCCTCGACGAAGCGGCCGCCTTCGTTGCGGGGGCACAGGCGCAGCGCTTCGAGCCAGCGGAGGGCGAGGACGGAGAACCCGTCGTACAGCTGTGCCACGTCGACGTCGGCCGGTGTCAGCGTGGTGCGCGACCACATCATGTCGGCGGCCTCGTCGAATCCGGAGGCGGATCCGATCGCCTGGATGGTGACCGCGCGTGCGGAGTCGCCGCCGGGCGCCCGCGAGACCACGAAGGCGATCGCGCCGTCCACGGGGACGTCGCAGTCGTAGAGGCAGAGCGGGTCGGAGATCATCCGGGAGCCGAGGTAGTCGTCGAGGGTCATGGGGTCCCGGTAGACGGCGTCGGGGTTCCGTGCGGCATTGGCCCGGGCGGTGACGGCGATCTGGCCGAGTTGTTCGCGCGTGGAGCCGCTGTCGTGCAGGTACCGCTGGGTGAGCAGGCCGCCGTATGTCGGGTATCCGGCCCCGTACGGCGCCGTCCACTGGGTGCGTTCGCGCACCGCGCTCGCGGCCACGGTCTCGGACCTTCCGCCGCGCTCGGTCTGGGCGGTGGACTCCCAGACCGTGCGGAAGCACAGCACGTGTTCCGCGAGTCCGGTGGCGACGGCGAGCACCGCGTTGACCACCGCGCCCAGTTGGCCGGGGAGTTCGCTGCCGCCGGTGTACCAGCGCAGCCGCAGGCCGAGCAGGGCGCGTACGTCGTCGACGCCCGCGCCGGTGATGCCGGGGGTGGATCCGATCGCGCCGGGGTACGTCGACAGGCCGTCGATGTCGGCGGGGGTCAGCCCGGCGTCCGCGATGGCGGCCAGGGCGGCGTCGGCGGTGAGCCGCCAGGGGTCGGCCCCGAGGCGCCGGCCGATCCGCGACGCGCCGACGCCGCTGATGACGGCTTGTTCCTCGGGCTTGGGCATGGGTGCCTTGGGGGTGGGGGTCATGGGGATGGAGGTCATGGGGATGGAGGTCATGGGCGGAACACGGGAATCCACGCGTCGCCGGCCGGTTCGAAGAGGACCGACACCGGCATGCCGATGTGCACCGCCTCCACGGGGCAGCCGACGACGGAGGTCAGCAGCCGCAGTCCGGGCTGCTCGGCCAGTTCGACCTCGGCGAGGACGTACGGGGGTTCGAGGGCCGGCGTCCACTGGTAGCGGTTGACGGTGAACGAGTACACGGTGCCCTTGCCGCTCACCGGCGTGAAGGCGATGTCGGCGCCGTGGCAGTGCGGGCAGACAGGTCGGGGCGGGTGCAGGTAGGTTCCGCACGAGCCGCAGCGGGCGACGCGCAGGACGCCGTCGGCGCCCGACTGCCAGTATTCGGCGGTGCGTTCGGACAGCGGAGGTTCGGGGCGGTGCATGTCTCTCCTCCCTGCGAGTTGATGGTATTGCATCATGGTGATGGTATTTACTCAATCACCTTGTACGAGCACGCAGACCAGAGGAGGGGCATGAACGACCCCGCAGCGGGCGACGCGGCCTACCGCGCGCCGGATCTGACACTGGTGGGAGCCGAGCACGTACGCCGCTACCGCGAGACCGGCGGCGAAGTCGGCTACGAGTGGAACGGCGTCACGGCACTGCTCCTGACCACGACCGGGCGCACGACCGGCGAGCCGAGGACGTCGGCGCTGATCTTCGGCGCCGACGACGACCGGCTAGTGGTGATCGCGTCGCAGGGCGGCGCCCCGACGCATCCGCAGTGGTACCGGAACCTGCTCGCGCAGCCGCGCGTGGAGGTCCAGGTCAAGGACAGGCGGATCGCCGCGGTCGCCCGGACGGCCGAGGGCGCCGAGCGCGAGCGGCTCTGGGGCCTGATGGTCGGACTGTGGCCCAACTACGACGCCTACCAGGAGCGCACGGACCGCAGCATCCCCGTCGTCGTCCTGGAGCCCGCCGAGGAGGGGTAGGTCCGCTCTTTCGGATCTTGTCGGACAACCCACGTCGCGCCGGGCCTGGGCGGCCCTCCTCCGTGCGCCCGATCGCAGGGCGCAGGGCTCGGGAGGGCCCGCCAGGCTCGGTGCGCGAGTACGACCGAGTGCGGCCGAGTACGACCGAGTACAACCGAGTACAACCGAGTACAACCGAGTACAACCGAGTACAACCGAGTACAACCGAGTACGAGCTTCGGGCCCGTACCTTGCTCGGTGAACCGTCTGGGCCCGACGGCACCGCGCTGAACGACGAGAACCGGCAAACCCTCCCGGCCCCACAGTCGGTCGTGCCTGCAAACTCCCCCGGGCCAGAGCCTTTCCTTCGGATCATCGTGCGGCCCAGATGTGGATGGCTGCGATGACCAGGCTGCACGGTGGATGGTGGCGTTCTTGTCGTATCGAGTTGCCAGGCCGCGCCACTGCTTGAGCTTGTCGGTGCGGCGTTCGACGGTGTTGCGCCGGACATAGGCGTTGCGGTCCGGGTGGCGCGGCCGGCTCCGCGCCGGCCGCGCCGTGCGCGTTTGGCCTGTTGGTCGGCGGGTTCGGAGATCACCGCGCGGATCCCGCGTCGATGCAGGTGAGTGCGGATGGCCGGGAGGAGTGGGCCTTGTCGGCGAGCACGACGTCCGGCCGGGTGCGCGGCACCCGGATCGCGGCCGTCACGTTCGGGAACTGCGGTGCGTCGCCGCGCTGTTCGGCGGGACTTTGGCGACACTCCTAGCGGTGGCGGTATGCGCCGCGCGGCGGCGGGCAGTCACAGTTGCGGTACGACGTCCTTCAGCAGGCGCAGGGCGGTGGTGTGGGGGTCGGGGCCACACGGGCAGAGGATCAGGTGGCCGGCCCCGGCTCCCACGAACGCCCTTAGCCGTTCGGCGACTTCGTCGGGAGTCCCGGCGGCGGCTACTCGGTCCAGGATGGCCTCGGCGTCCTGCCGGAATGTCCCGCCGAGGAACTCGAGCATGTGCTTTCGCGCCTCCGCGGTCGAGTCGGCGACGCTGGCGAACACGTACGCGTACCACCCGAACCCGGCCAGGTCCCGCCCGGCCCGCTCGGCCTCGTCGTGGATGTCGCGCGCCGCGCGGGCGTAGCGCTCGGGCGAGTAGAGGTACGGCATCCAGCCGTCGCCGAGCCGCGCCGCGCGGCGTATCGCGGGCCCGCGGCGGCCGGTCACCACGATGGGCGGGCCGCCGGGGCGGGCCGGGGCCGGGTGGATGCGCACGTCGCGGAAGC
This sequence comes from Streptomycetaceae bacterium NBC_01309, assembly GCA_045039925.1. Classification (GTDB taxonomy): domain Bacteria; phylum Actinomycetota; class Actinomycetes; order Streptomycetales; family Streptomycetaceae; genus Yinghuangia. The sequence continues at coordinate 9,597,247 of CP108400.1, read as the reverse complement.
TGTGGTGCGGACCGTCGTGGGTGACCGGCTCGGCGGTCCAGAAGCGGCGCAGCAGCGGGATCATCTCGTCGGCCCGGGCGCCGCGTTCGGCCAGCGGGACCTCGCAGGCGTCGAAGTCCGAAGGGTATTCGCCGCCCACTCCGGCGCCGACGGTGATCCGGCCGCCGGAGGCCCGGTCGAGGTCGGCGAGTTGCTTGGCCAGCAGGCCCGGCGGATACAGCGGCAGGGCGAGCGTGGCGGTGCCGACGGCGGCGGACGCCGTCTGCTCTATGAGGCGGGCCAGCCAGACCAGGGGCTCGGGACTGGGGTTCACCGACGCCACGTGCCCGCCGACCCACAAGGAAGCCGCCCCGGCCGCCTCCAACTCGGCGACCTCGGCGGCGGACCCCGGCGCCACGAAGCCGACGCGAGGCGCCTCGGCCGCAGGCGTGTGTGCCACGGTTCGCGGGCTCGGTGCCACATCGGAGACACCACCCACCGGCATTGCGCGCGATATGCCCCGGCCCGGACCCACCTCCCCGCCCAACCCCTCGCGACCACCTGGACCTTCGGAGGCACGACCGACCGGCGTTGAGCGCGATTTGTCCCGGCCCGGACTGACTTCCCCGCCCAACCCCTCGCGACCACCTGGACCTTCGGAGGCACGACCGACCGGCGTTGAGCGCGATTTGTCCCGGCCCGGACTGACTTCCCCGCCCAACCCGTCGCGACCACCACGACCTTCAGAGACACGGCCGACCTGCGTTGAGCGCGATTTGTCACGGCCGCCCGGACTCACTCTCTCGCCCAGCCCCTCCAGCCCCTCCCAACCGCCCAGCCTTTCCTGACCGTCAGAGGCGCGGCCCACAGGCATTGCGCGCGTTGTGTCCCGGCTCGCGCTCACCCGCCCTCCCGACCCTTCCTTATCTCGGGAACGTCCGTCGCCACCACAAGGTGCCGATCAGCGCCCCCGACCATCCGAAACAACGAAGACCTCACAGCGCTCGACAATGCGTTCGACGACGCGTTCGACGACGACGGCTGCACACCCACCACCTCAATTCCCTCCGTGCGGGCGGCCGCCGATGTTGCGGGTTGCGCGTTCGACGGCCGCGCGCAACTGCTCTCCGACCACCGCGACTTCCGCGGCCGTGAGGTCGTAGTTGGGGCCGAACACCATGATCTTGGCGACGACGTTGCCCAGCACGTCGAAGACCGGGGCGGAGCACTGCAACATGCGCACCGGGCGGTCGCCGTCCAGGTCGGTCGGCAGGTACTCGCTGTGCGTGAGCTCGACGACCACCTCGTCGCGGACCCGGCGGGCCTCCTCCGCGTCGGGCGTATTGGTGAGCACGGCCAGCGCCTCGGCGAGTTCGGGGTTGCGGGGAGTGGCCACGGTGACGCTGTAGCCGCGGGCGCGGATCGCGTCCAGCGCGGCCCGGTATCGGGCGCGGGCGTCCGCGTCGAGCGGGGCCGACGCGGCGTCCAGCCACGCCTCGACCCCCTCGTCGTCGGCCCACGCGACGAAGCCGGCGCCGAACGGCGGGGCGAGCCTGATGGCCTGTCCGACGTGGCCGCGTACCGCGAACGGGGCTCCGTGGTCGAACACCTCGACCACCCGGATCTCGTCGCCGGTGTGCACCGAGACGCCGACGCAGGTGCCGGTCTCCTTGGCCAGCGCCTCGGCCTCGTGTCCGGTGACGGCGAGCGCGGAGTTGATGCTGCGGGCCGCGTCGCCGACCGCGATGCAGGCGGGGCCGAGCCGGTAGCGCAGGTCGCCGTCGCCGCGTACCGCGTAGCCCCGTTCGGCCAGCGCGAGCAGGACGGTGTGGCAGCTGGCGCGCGGCATGTCGAGGATGCGCGCGACCTCGCTGACCGTCATCGCCTCGCTGGGCTCGGCGGCCAGGGTTTCCAGGATGTCGACCGCGCGAAGCACCGCGGGCGAGGCAACCAGTGGCATGAGGGCTCCTTGACAAGCGATGTCAGCTCGACGCTAGTATCGCAGCAGTCTCGCTAATATACTATTAGCCGCCGCCCGGGTTGGTATTTTCGCGGCTCTTCTCCCGGGGCATGCACGGCACGGCGGCTCGCGACAGTTCCACTGGACCTGACTACTCCGGCAACGCACCGACGCCTTCGACGACACGACACCGGAGACCGACCGTGGCGGACCATCTCGAAGTCGCACAACTGTACGTGGACGGCAAGTTCGTCGACGGCCGTGCCCCGGCCTTCGCCGTCGAGGACCCGGCGACCGAGGAGGAGTTCGCCTACTCCCCCGCGGCGGCCCCCGACCAGTTCGACGAGGCGGTGGCCGCGGCGCGGCGCAGCTTCGACGCGGGCGTGTGGGCGTCCGTCCCCGTTCCCGAACGGGTGAAGGTGCTCGCCGCCATGGCGGACGTGCTCGACGGCATGCGCGACGAACTGGTCCGCACCGTGGTGCGCGAGACCGGCACCCCGGTACGCATCGCCGGGCTCATGCAGGTCGACATGGCGCTCGAACAGGCGCGCCAGCTCCCGGCCCTGCTGGCCACGCTGCCGGAATGGGAGCACAACGAACTCCCCCTCGACGCACACATCGCCGGGCCGACCGGGCGCGACGTGCTCACCAGCGTCCGCCGCTACGAGCCCTGCGGTGTGGTGGCCGCGATCACGCCGTACAACTTCCCGCTGCAACCCGCGGTGTGGAAGGTGTTCTCGGCGCTCGCGGCGGGCTGCTCGGTGATCCTGCGCCCGAGTCCGCTCACCCCGCTGTCGGTCCTCGCCTTCGGACTGGCCGCCGACCGCGCGGGTCTGCCGCCGGGCGTGCTCGCCGTCGTCCCGGAGCCGGGTGCCGAGGGCGCCGAACTGCTCACGTCCGACCCGCGCGTCGACTGCGTGTCGTTCACCGGCTCCACCGCGGTCGGACGCCGGATCGCCGCGCAGGCCGCGCCGACCGTCAAGCGGCTGGTCCTCGAACTCGGCGGCAAGTCCGTGCAGTTGTACCTGCCGGACGCGGTACGCAACGTCGCCGCCGGAGTCGGGACGGTCTTCGCCTCGCACGCCGGACAGGCCTGCTCGGCCCAGTCCCGCGTCCTCGTACCCGCCGAAGCCCTCGACGCCGCCGTCGAGCAGGCCCGCGCCGTCGCGCGCGCCATGCCCGTCGGCGACCCGCAGGACGCCGCCACCGCGGTGGGCCCCGTCATCTCGGCCGCCCAACACGGCCGCATCACCGGCCTCGTCGACGAGGCGGTACGGGCGGGCGCGCGCCTCGTGGCCGGCGGCGGGCGGCCCGACCACCTGCCGCGCGGCCACTACCTCGAACCCACCGTGCTCGTGGTCGACGACAACGCCAACCCGGTCGCGCAGCAGGAGGCGTTCGGCCCGGTGGTCAGCATCCAGGGCTACCGCGACCTCGACGAGGCGGTGGCGATCGCCAACGACAGCCAGTACGGCCTGTCCGGCGGCGTCTACAGCGCGGACGTCCGCGCCGGACTCGACGTGGCCCGGCGCATCCGCTCCGGGACCGTGCTGGTGAACCGGCCGTCCGCCAACGCGTACACGCCGATGGGCGGCATCAAGCAGTCCGGCATCGGACGCGAGCGCGGCGTCGCCGGACTGCGCGAGTACCAGGAGATCCAGCACCTGGTGCTCGGCCCGCTCGACACCGCGGGCTAACGGGACGGAACGACCGGCGGGCGCGACCGGACCGGCCGCGCCCGCGGCACCGCCGGCTCGGCGTGTTCCGCAGGTTCCGCCCACGCCACTCGCACAACTTGCCCACCCACCACCGCCCGCACAACTTGCCCGACCCCGCACCGCCCGAACCGCGCGCTCGACCCGCACCACCGACGAACGTTGGGAGAAGACAGTGCTGCTGGACGGCAGATCAGTCGTCATCACCGGAGCCGGTTCGGGCGTGGGACGCGCGTCGGCGCTCCTGTTCGCCGCCGAGGGCGCCCAGGTCGTGTGCGCCGACGTGCGCGAGGACTGGGCCGCGGAAACGGTACGCCTGATCGCCGAGGCGCCGGGCGCCAAGGGCACCGGGGCCGCGGTGCGCTGCGACGTCACCGCGCACGCCGACGTCGACGCCGCCGTCGCGACCGCGGTCGAGCGCTTCGGCCGCCTGGACGTGATGTTCAACAACGCCGGCATTGCCACGCCCGCCTTCGGCATGCGCACCGAGGACCACACGCTCGACCAGATCGAGGCGCTGCTGGCGGTCAACGTCCGCGGCGTCATCCTCGGCTGCCAGGCCGCCGTACGGCAGTTCCGGGCCCAGGGCGGCGGCGGGGTCATCGTGAACACCGGATCGGTGGCCGGCCTCGTCGGGTGGGGCGGCACCGTCTACGGGGCCACCAAGGGCGCGGTCAACCAGATCACGCGCGGCGTCGCCGTCGAATGCGCCCCCGACGACATCCGCGTCAACGCCATCTGCCCGGCCGCGATGCCCGCCACGAACTTCATGGTGCCCGGCGCCGAGTCGGGCTCGCAGGGCATCGGCGCGGAGGAGGCCCGCGCGATCGGCGCGTCCCACCCGCTCGGCCGGCCCATCACCGCCGAGGACTGCGCGGCGGCGGCGCTCTTCCTCGCCTCCGACGCGGCCCGCAACATCACCGGGGTCCTCCTGCCCGTGGACGGCGGATTCGTCGCGCAGTAGCCGTGTCCCCCGGACACCGCCCGGCCGACCGGCCGGGACGCCGCCGTACCCCGCCGCCGGGCAGCGCCACCACGACGACAAGGACGACAACGACCATGGGCACAGAAGTCGACGACCTCGACCCGGTTCGCATCAAGGAACTCTTCGACCTGCGCAGCGGCATGAACGAGCACAGCGGCGCGGGCTACCGGGACGACCCCTACCCCGCCTGGCACCGCCTGCGCGAGACCGGGCCCGTCCACCGCGGCACGGTCCACGAACTGACCGGCTACCAGGGCCCCGCGTTCTTCCAGGGCCTGCCGCACCCGGACCGCGAGCACTTCTCGGTGTTCGACTACGCCGGGTGCGACGCCGCCTTCCGCGACGAGGCGTTGTTCGTGTCGTCGGAACGCGCCGCGGACGGGCTCGACTTCGAGCACGGCGGCAGGGGCGCCGACAGCAGCATCCTCTACATGAACGGCAAGCAGCACCGGACCTACCGGGGCCTCGTCCAGCCGTCGTTCGTACCGCCGCGGGCCGTGTGGTGGATCAACAACTGGATCACCCGGACCGTCGAGGCGCTGATCGACACGTTCGTCGCGAACGGCCGGGCCGACCTGAACACCGAGTTCTGCGCCGCGATCCCGACCCTGACCATCACCGGCAGCCTCGGCATCCCCGCCTCCCAGGCGCTCGACCTGCGGGCCTCGATGATCCCCGGGCAGATCGACACGGCGACGTTCGGGCGCATCGTCGCACCGGCCGTCGCGGCGCGGCACGAGAACCCGCGGGACGACCTGCTCAGCGTGCTGGTCGAGGCGGAGTTCACCGACGAGGACGGCGTACGGCACAAGCTGTCCGACGACGAGATCATGTCGTTCGCGTACCTGCTGCTCGTCGCGGGCTCCGGCACGACGTGGAAGCAGATGGGCATCACCCTCGCCGCGCTGCTGGCCCGGCCGCACATCCTGGACGCCGTGCGCGCCGACCGGAGCCTGATGCGCCCCGCCGTCGAGGAGTCGCTGCGCTGGATGCCGACCGACCCGATGTTCTCCCGGTACGTCGCCCGCGACACGGAGTTCCGGGGGACGTTCATGCCGCGCGGATCCGTGATCCACATGTGCATCGGCGCCGCCAACCGCGATCCGCTGCGCTGGGACTCGCCCGACGAGTACGACCCGACCCGGGCCGCACGCTCGCACCTGGGCTTCGGCCGCGGCCCGCACGTCTGCCTCGGCACGCACGTGGCGCGCGCGGAAATGGCGGTGGGGATCGGCGCGCTGCTCGACCGGCTCCCGAACCTGCGGCTCGACCCGGACGTGGAGCCGCCGACGTTCATCGGCATGTACGAGCGCGGCGCGACCGAGATCCCCGTCGTGTTCGGCTGAGCCTCGCGCCGACGGTGCACCGGTCGCGCACCGGTCGCGCACCGGTCGCGCACCGGTCACGCGCCGCGCGCGGCCTGTGCGCCGGCCCGTGCACGGCCGCGCATCAGGCGGCGCACCGGTCCGCGTCCGGGCCGCAGCCGCTCAGGCGGTGTCGTCGTGGATGCGCCGGACACCGGTGCGCCAGTCCACCGCACACGGCCCGGTGATGGAGCGCCGCCGCGTGGCGTCGAGGACCTGGCCGCGCAGGGTGCCCGGCTGCTCGCGTACCTCGACGGTGGCGCCCTTGCCGGTCAGTTCGCCCATGTAGGCGGCCCATTCCTGGACGCTGACCGCCTCGTCGCCGCCCCAGTTGACGATGGTGGCCGGAACCGACGCCGCACCGAGCAGCGCCTCGGTCTGCGTGTTGATGTCGTCCTGGTGGATGGGGCTGTACATGCACGGGTCCCAGCGCGTGACGACCGGCTCCCCGGCGCGGACCGCGGCGAGGTGGATGCCGGGCAGGCCGCCGTTGCCGTACGAGCCGTACGACGCGTTCATCCGCGCGATGACGACCGGCAGGTCGAACGCCCGCGCGCAGTAGCGGGCGACGGCCTCCTCGGCGGTCTTGGAGACGGAGTACGTCTGCGCGTACGCGATGTTCGCGTCGCCCAGCGGCGCGTCCTCCCCGTATACGTGGTGCGGGTCCTCGTGCGGCTTGAGCACCGACGCCGTGGACATCACCAGCGCCGCCTTGGCCTTGCGGCAGTGCTGGAGCAGCAGCCCGGTCCCCTCGGCGTTGACGCGCAGGGCGTGGTCGTAGTCCAGGCCCTCGCCGAGGAACGCGGCCAGGTGCAGCACGTACGTGAAGTCGTCGGGGATCTCGTCGAACCGCCCGGCGGCCAGGTCGACCCGGCGCGTGGTGATGCCGAGGGCGTCGACGCGCTCGCGCTCGCCGGGCGTGCCGAAGCGCGCGATCCCCCACACCTCGTTGTCCTGGGCCAGGTACCGCGCCAGGGGGAAGGCGATCTGCCCCGCCGGGCCGGTGATGAGGATCTTCTCGCCGGACAACATGTGTTCCTCCTCGGGACGAGGCCGCCCGGTCGGACCGCCGCGCGGTGAATGCCGACCCGATCATGAACCCGGCGCCCGAAGAAGTACACGCCCACTACTGCCCTGACGTCAGTAGTCGTCGGTCGATTCGTAGAGCCCGGCGAACTCCAGCACCCCGTCGCGGATGCGCCCGTAGTGCAGCCAGTCGCCCTTGAACATCTGGTGGTCGTACGGGCCCCCGGCGATGTGCGTGTTGGGCCCGCCGGTGACCGCCGGCATGAACCGGATGCGCTCCAGGCCCTCCTTGACGCCGGGGCCGGTCAGGACCGTCGCGCGGTGCAGTCCCTCGGCGACGACGGCGGCCATGTCGTACGCGAGTCCGGGTATCGCGTTCGGCCACATCCACGGGTCCTCGCCGTAGCGGGCGACGAAGCGCGCGTGGAAGCGGTGCATGCGCGGGTTCTCCGGACACCACTGGTCGATGCCCACCCAGCCTTCGAGCTGCTCGAAGCCCCAGATGTACTGCATGAACGCGGTCGTCATGATGCGCGGCGGGTCCCAGTCGATCTTCTCCAGCGCCTCGCGAACCGCGCCGGAGACGACCAGGCCGCCGTAGCCGAGCCAGGCCAGCGCGTCCGCGTCGGCGTTCCGCAGCACCTGGAACTTGGCGGCGAGTTCGTCGGTGGTCGTGGCGTTGTTCACCGTCTCCACGGCCGCGACGGACACCCCGAGCCGGCGGCACTCCTGCCGGAAGAACCGGAAGTACTCCTCGCCGATCGGCGACCACGGCGCGAGCACCGCGACCCGCGAATGGCCTTGCCGCTTGAGCCAGTTGACCATGAGGGCGGGGTCGCCGCCGACGTCGCCGTTGCCCATGCGGAAGCAGTACTCCCCGTGGAAGGCGTCGGTGCCGGCCATGCTGATCAGAGGTACGCGGCTTTCGTTGGCGTGCTGGGCGAGGGCCATCGCCGAGTCGGTGTAGTTGGCGCCGACCACGGCCAGGCACCCCGCGTCGACGAGCCGCCGGAACGACTCCACCCCGCCCCGGGCGGTGCCCTGCGGCAGCCCGGCGTCGTCCTCGTACAGGAACTCGTACCGGCGGTCCAACACCCCGCGCTCGACGGCCTCGTCGAACGCCATGGTGATCTCGCGCTCGAAGCGGCGCCATTCCATGCCGAGCCAGCCGACACGGACCGGCGCAAGCTTCAGCCAGCGGTCCTCGATCGATGTCACGGATGCGTCTCCTCGCCGGTGCGGTGCCGAAAACCACGTTTCGATATGTCGAAATATTAGCGAGCTAGCTGTAATCCTAGCGACACGCTGGAGCCGCCTGTCAAGAGCGACGACGGCGTCGGCACGGCCCTCGGAGCACCGGGGAATTCGGGAAGGGCAAAGCGCCGCGCGGTCGAAGTCGGGCCGCGGGGGACGGCATTGACGCGCCTCGGGGCGCGCTGGGATACGAGGGTCTACGCGGGTCTGTTCGCGTCTACGCGTGCTTCGGTGCGGTGAGTTCGATCGTCAGGCCGTCCGGGTCGGTCAGCCGTACGTTGTGGCTGACCGCTTCCTCGAAGACCTCGCCGACCGCGAACCCGCCCGCCGCGAGCTCGGCGCGCAGGCGTTCGAGCGCGGCCAGGTCGGCCACCCCGAACGAGAGATGGTCGATGCCGGCCGTCGCGGTCCCGGACGGGTCCCCGGGAGCGGCGGTCTGCATGCCGACGACGAAGCCCGCGACGGGATGGCGCAGCGCGGCGTAGGGGCCGGAGTCGAGCACGCCCGAGGCCAGGTCGCGGAGGCCCAGGACCTCGCGGTAGAAGGCCGCGCTGGCCGTGACGTCGCGGACGACGAGCTGGATGTGCGAGAACCCCTGGATCACCCGCGCATGGTACGGCGCGGCACCCACGACAACCAGGGCCGCGGCCGCCGTACTTCGACACGTGCCGAGACACGTGCCGCGCTGGACTCTCCCACTCGGGGAGACCTCATGCTGAGGGCATGGACGAGGACCTGCTGGCGATCGGGCAGTTCGCCAGGCTAAGCCGACTGAGCGTGAAGCAGTTGCGGCACTACGCGGACCTCGGGCTGCTGGTGCCCGCGTACGTGGACGAGCAGACCGGATACCGCTACTACCGGCACGAGCAGGCACGCGACGCGCTCTCGATCGGGCTGCTCCGTTCCCTGGACGTGCCGCTCGCCGCCATCGCCCGGGTGCTGTCCGGCGCGACCGGCGCGCTCGACGGCGTGCACGAGCGGCTGGAGGCCGAACTCGCCCGGCGCCGCTCGACGCTGGCCGCGCTGGAGCGCGTCATGGCGGAAGGCCTGCCGTCCGCTCCCGTCACCGTGGTGACCGAACCGGCGCGGCGCGTGGCGGTGGTCCGGGAGACGGCGGCCGACGAGACGGACCTCGGCCGGGCCACGTCGGCCGCCGTCGCCCGGCTGCTGGCCGCCGCGTCGCCCGCCGGGCCGCCCGAGCTCGTCGGCCTGTTCCCGCTCGACTTCGGCGAGCCGATTCCCGTCGCCGTCGCCCTGGTCGGGGACGAGCCGGTGCCGGGAGCCGCCCTCGACGTCCTGCCGGGCGGCCGGTTCGCCCGCGTCACCCATGTCGGCCCGTACGACCAGATCGGGCTGACCGCGCACGCCCTGCTGTCCTGGTGCGCCGAACGGCGCCACGCCGTCCGCGGCCCGCTCCGCGAGGTGTACGTGTCCGACCCCGCGACCACGCCGCCCGATCGGCTGGTCACCCACCTGATGATCCCCCTGGAGGAGACATGACCCCCGAACTCGTGAACCCCGAGCCCGTCACGTGCCTCAACGTCACCGGCATGGGCGAACCCGCCGGCCGCGAGTACATGGCCGCCGTGGGCGCGCTGTACGCCGTGGCCGGCGCGATGGGCGGCCCCGTCGGACCCCTCGAAGGCCGCTGGTGGGCCGAGGACGCCGGCCCGAACCCCCTCGACGCACCGCGCGACCAGTGGCGCTGGCACCTGCTGCTGCCGCTGCCCGGCTCCCCCGGGCCGGGCGCGGCGGACCAGGCCCGCGAACGGGCCCGCCCCTCGGGCGCCGCGGTCGACCGCGTGCAGCTGGTCACCTTCGCCGAGGGCGAGTGCGTGCAACTGCTGCACGAGGGGCCGTACAGCGAGGAGAAGGCGTCGCTCGACGTGATGGACGCCTACATGGCGGAGCACGGACTCGTGCGCAACGGCCTGCACCACGAGATCTACCTGACCGACTTCACCGACCCCGACCCGCGGACGATCCTCCGCCAGCCGGTGGCCCGCGCCGCCGGCTGACCTTCCCGAAGCGCCGCCTTCCTGTAGCGCCACCCTTCCCAAAGCCACACCTTCGCGGCCGCGCTCCCGCGACGCGGCCGGCAGCCGGTGACCGCACGCCTCGCGCGATGTGGACGACCGGCGGGGTCCGTCGCGGGCGCGTGGCACGCTGTCCCCGGCGGCGACGCGGGGGCGCCGCGAAGGAGACGTGTGTGCCTACGACTTCGGGACGCTCCCTGCGGTTCGGCGTGGCAGCCGCCGCCCTGGCGCTGAGCGTCGCGTGCACCGGGCAAGACGTCCCCCTGGCCTGCACTGCCGCCGCGCCGTTCTCGGGTGTGACCGTCCAGGTGGCCGCACCGCTGTCCCACCGGGCCGAGACGCTCGCGGTACGGGTGTGCCAGGACGCGTTCTGCGACGACGTGGACGCGCGCCTCATGCCGAATCAGGTCATGGCACGCGCCGAGTGCGCCGCCGCCACGTGTTCGCCCGCCGACATCCGCACGGCCTCGGGCAGACGCGCGCTGGTCGACGTCCCGTACTTCGGCGGCGAGCCGGCCCAGGTGACCCTGGTCTTCCGCGACAAGTCAGGCACCACGCTCGCGGCGCCCACCGTCGACGTCGTTCCCGTCGAGTCCACGCCGCCGGGGTCGCGGTGCGGCGTCGCGTTCGAGGCCTGGGTCGACGTGCTCGGGGACGGCTCCGCCGTCGTCGGCGCCCGGCCCTGACCGCCGCCTGATGCGGCGGGGGACCGGGCTCCGTAGGCTCGTCATCGGAAGCACCGGAACACCGGGTACCGGAGCGGCGGCAGACCGCCTCGGCTTTTCCGGTCGTCCTCGATGTGGAGCCGCTCATGACGACTGCCCGCGACCTGATCACCACCGCGATGGACGAGGCGGACCGCCGCGACGTGGGCCGGGGTGAGCTGTCCCTCGCCCTGGCGGGCGCCGAACTCGTCGACCTGTTGGCCGCGGACGCGGTCACGCTGGAGGACGCCGCCATCGTCCCCGGCGGCGGCGCCGCCTTCGACGACCCGCTGCTCGAGCAGGCCGCGGCCGCGGTCGTCCGGCGGGAGCCGTACGAGTCGGTCGAGGACTGGCTGTGGCGCCGCGGCCAGGACCTGGCCGCCGCGTACGCCGCCGCCCTGACGGAGGAGGGCCGGCTGACCCGGCAGCGCGGCCGCTCCCCGCTCGGCGCCGGCCGCGTCGCCGTCGCCGACTCCGCGGAGCACCGCGAGGCGCGGGACCGCTGGGCGGCGCACGAGCCCGTCCTCACCGCTCTCGCCACGTCCGCGGGCCTCCGCGACAAGGCCGCGGAGGCCGGGGATGCCGAGGGGTCCGAGGAGGAGCCGCCGACTCCCCCGGTTGACCCGGTAGGCGTCGTGCTCGCCGCGGTCGACGACGCGGTGACCGAGCTCGAAGCCGTACGCCAGCGGCGCGCCATCGAGCAGGCCGCCTTCGACAACGTCTGGCGGGCGCCCTGACCACGCGGCCCTGACGACGCGGCGTCACGAAGTGGCGTCACGAAGCGGGGCTACGAAGCGGCGCTACGAGGACGCCCGTAGCGACGACGTCCGGATGTCCAGACGCGTCGGCACCTCCACCCCGCGCGGTTCGGTCAGCCCCTGGTCCAACACCTCGACGAGCAGCCGGATCCCGGCCTCCGCGATGAGCTGCGGCTGCACGCTCAGCGTCGTCACCGGCGGTGCGGTGTGCTCGGCGAGGCCGTCCTCGCTCGCGCAGACGAGCAGCAGGTCGTCGGGCACCCGGTGGCCGTGCCGCCGGGCCACCTCCAGGACCAGCGGCGGGCTGACCTCGGTGAGCACGAACAGCGCGTCCGGGCCCGCCCCGGGGCCCGCGCCGAGGATGCGGCCGATCGCCTCCAGGTTCGCGGCGTATCCCGGCACGTCCACCTGCACCACGCTCGTGCGGATGCCGCGCTCGGCCGACCAATCGGCCTGTGCCAGCAGGGCGTTGCGCGTGTAGAGCGCCTCGCTGCCGGCCGCGACGATCGCGATGTCGCGGGCGCCCTGCTCCGCGAGGTGGTCGAGCACCTCGACCACGGCGGCGGCGTAGTCGGTCTCGACCCAGTACCCGCCCGGGCGGCCCTTCACCCGGCGGTCCGTCACGACCGGGATGCCGGCCGCGAGGAAGTCGTCGACCAGCGGGTCGCCGACCACCGGATCGACCACGCACACGGCGTCGAGCGGCAGGTCGGCCCATTCGTCGCGCGGTGCGTGGTTGGGCAGCAGCACCAGTGCGTGGCCGTGTTCGAGCGCCGCGTTGGCGCTGGCGTTGGCGAGCCGCGTGAAGTACGGCAACTCCGTGTACGCCCACGGCTTGTCGACGTACTCGCGCACCGCGAACCCGATCAGGCGGGCGTGCCCGGCGCGCAGCAGCCGTGCCGTCGCGTTCGGGCGGTAGCCCATGCGGAACGCGGTCTCGCGGGCGTGCGTGCGTACCTCGTCGGACAGCCGGCCGGTGCCGTTGAGCGCGGCCGAGATCGTGGTCTTGGACAGCCCCGCCTCGCGCGCGACGTCGATCAGCCGCACCCGCGGCGCCGCGCGTCCGTCCCGGCCACGCCCCCTTCCGCGTGCCGCGCCCGGCGGCCCGGCGGCCGACCGCGCGGCCGGTCCCGAGACCGGCCCTCCGGCCTCTTCCGGCACCTTTCCCACCCGACGTTCCGGCTCGTTCATGGCCTCGATCCTGACATGTTGACGGGGCGTCAGACAGCCCCGGGCGGCGTTCCCGCAAGACCCGAGAATCGTTCCCGCAAACCCTTGCGCGGGAACGTTCCCGCGTCAATACTCACCGGCACTCGTCCACGACGCGTTTCCTGTTCTCCCTGCCGGCACCTCCGCCGTCCCCTCGAAAGGGGTGGGTTCCTTGCGCATGCCCAGAACCGCCGCACTGGCCGCCGCCGCGGTCCTCGTGACCGCCGCCGGCTGCTCGGGCGGGGGTGGTGACAATTCGTCCGGCTCCGGCACCGCGTTCGACATCACCGTCGACACCCCGGCGGCGAAGGGGCCGCTCGACAAGGTGAAGTGGTCGCTGTACGCCGAGCCCCAGACGCTCGACTACGCGTACGCCTTCGACTTCCCGATCAACACCGTGCTCGCGAACGTCTGCGAGAACCTGCTGCGCGTCACCCCGGACCTCAAGATCTCCCCCGGGCTGGCCGCCAAGTACACCAACCCCGACCCGCTCACCTGGGTCTACAGCCTCCGCGAAGGCGTGAAGTTCCACGACGGCACCCCGATGGGCGCCAAGGACGTGGTGGCGAGCCTCAAGCGCCACCTGGACCCCGAGGTCGGGTCCTCGTACAACACCGTGTTCAAGGACGTCGAGTCCATTACCGAGACCGGCCCGCTCGAGGTCACCGTCAAGCTGACCCGCCCCAACGTGCTGCTCAACGAGCAGCTGGGGGCGTCGCCGGGCATCGTCGAGAGCGCCGACTTCCTGGCGAAGGCGGGCAAGGACTACGGCAACCCGCAGGGCGGCGTGAACTGCACGGGGCCGTTCTCGCTCAAGGAGTGGAAGCCCGGCACGTCGATCACGCTCGAGAAGAACGACGCGTACTGGGACACCGCCCTCACCCCGAAGACGCACGAGATCGAGTTCGTCTTCATCCAGGACCCCGCCGCCCGCGCGAACGCGCTGCTGACCGGCGAGGTCGACGGCGGCTACCTGCTCCCGACGAACTCGTACGAGAAGCTCCGGACCAGCGACGGCAAGCTCTACTTCGGGACCATCACCGGCAGCTACTCGGCGGCGGTCACCAACCTCAAGGGCGCGCTCGGCGACCAGCGCGTACGCCAGGCCCTGTCCCTGGCCATCGACCGCGACGGCATCGTGATGGCGGCGCTCAACGGGTACGGCAGCCCCGCCAAGGCAGGCATCCCCGCCGCAGGCTGGGCGACCGTCCCGGCCGAGCGCGCGCAGGCCGTCTACGACGCGCTCCCGCCGGTCACCCAGGACGTCGCCGCCGCCAAGAAGCTGGTCCAGGACGCCGGGGCCGCGGGCAAGAAGGTCGTGGTCGCCACCAGCAACCTCGCACCCGAGATCAGCGTCGCGGCCAACGCGATCCAGGCCGCCGGCAAGGAGATCGGCCTGGAGGTCGAGCTCCGCACCATCGCGCCGGACGCCTACACCGCGCTGTTCACCGACCCCTCCACCCGCGAGGGCATCGACCTGCTGGTCACCAGCGGGTACGACATGACGCCCGACCCGCTGGAGTTCTACGCGGCCCTCCAGACCGGCGAGTTCGCCAACTACGGCAGCTGGTCCAACCCGGAGTACGACGAGATCGCCAAGCAGGCGCTGGCCACCACCGACCCGATCGCGCGCGCCGAACTCACCGTCAAGCTCCAGGAGATCGCCCTGCGCGAGCTGCCGGGCATCCCCCTGTGGGACTCGCCCATGTCGCTCTACCTGGGCAAGCGCGTCACGGGTGTGACCCCGAACATCACCCACCTGTCGTACCCGTGGGCCGCCACCCTGGGGTCCGCGACCTGATGAACCGCTCCCTGCTCCGATTTCTGCTGGGGCGCGTCGTGGGCCTGGTGCTCGTGCTGCTGGTGACCTCGTTCGTGGTCTTCAGCGCCGTGCACCTGGCCCCCGGCGACCCGGTGTCCTTCCTGATGCGCGGCCGCCCGGTCACCCCGGAGGCCCGCGCCGCGCTGACCGCGCAGTACCACCTGGACGAGCCCTTCCTGAACCAGTACTTCATGTGGCTCGGCGACGTGCTCGGCGGCGACTTCGGCCGTTCCGTGCAGTTCCGCCAGGACGTCGGCGACCTGGTCGCCCAGAAGCTGCCGGTCACCGCGTTCCTGGTGGTCTACGCGATGCTCCTGGTCACCGTCGTCGGCCTCGCGCTCGGCGTGCTCTCGGCGCTGCGCCCGGGGCTGGTCGACAAGCTGGTGCTGGCCTGGACCGGCACGTCCATCGCGATCCCGTCGTACATCGCGGCCACCGTGCTCACCTCGGTCTTCGCGGTCAAGCTCGGCTGGTTCCCGCTGTACGGCGCGGGCGAGGGCTTCACCGACCGGCTGTGGCACCTCACCCTCCCGGCGGTCGCCCTGGCCCTCACGTTCGCGGGGCTGCTGGCCCGGGTCACGCGCTCCGCGATGCTCGACGAACTCTCGCGCGAGCACGTCGAGGTGGCCCGGTCCCGGGGTGTGCCCGAGGGGCAGGTCGTCGTCCGGCACGTGCTGCGCAACGCCCTCGGACCCATCGTCACCGTCGTCGGGACCATGGTCGCGGGCATGCTCGTGGCCACGTCGATCGTCGAGACCGCGTTCAGCGTCAAGGGCGTCGGCTCGCTGCTGATCAACTCGGTGACGGTCAAGGACTTCCCGGTGGTGCAGGCGCTGACCCTGCTGGTGGTGGCGGCGTTCCTGATCGCGAACCTGGTCGTGGACCTGCTGCAACCGCTCATCGATCCGCGCCTCGCGCTGGGAGGTGACGAGAAATGACCGCCTCCGCGGCCCCCCTCGTCCAGGGCGGCGCCCCGCAACTGCCGGGCACCCGGCGCGGCGCACCCGGCCGCATCCGTACGCTCGCCGCCCAAGGTCCGCTGTTCACCGCGGCCGTGGTCGTCCTCGCGCTGCTGGTGCTCCTGGCGGTCTTCGCCCCGCTGCTCGCCCCGTACGACCCGAACGCGATCAACCTCAAGAACTCGCTGGCCGGTTCCGGTCCCGACCACTGGCTGGGCACCGACCAGTCGGGCCGCGACATCCTGTCGCGGCTGCTGTACGGGGCGCGCACCGGACTGCTCGGCCCGCTCGCCGTCGTCGGCGTGTCCACCGTGCTCGGCATCGTCATGGGCGTCGTCGCCGCGTGGCGCGGCGGCTGGGTCGACTCGCTGCTGTCGCGGTCGATGGACCTGCTGTTCGCGTTCCCGGCGATGCTGCTGGCGATCCTGTGCGTCGCCGTGTTCGGCACCGGGCTCACCGCGCCGGTCATCGCCATGATGGTCGCCTACACGCCGTACGTGGGCCGCCTGGTACGCGCCATCGCGCGCCAGGAGAAGTCCCGCCCGTACATCGAGTCCTACCGCGTGCAGGGCTGGTCCGGCTGGTCGATCTGCGTACGCCACCTGATCCCGAACATCACCCCGACGGTGCTGGCCCAGTCGGCGATCAACTTCGGGTACGCCCTGATGGAGCTGGCCGGCCTGTCGTTCCTCGGCTTCGGCGTGCAGGCGCCGACCGCCGACTGGGGCGTCATGGTCAGCGAGGGCCAGAACCCGCTGCTGAAGGACGTCATGCTGCCGGCGCTGGCGCCCGCGACGGCCATCGTCATCGCGGTGGTCGCGTTCGGGATCGTCGGCGAGGGACTCGCCGACCGCGTCGCGAAGCGGGAGAGGTGACCGGCATGTTCGACAAGACACGTGACACCCGCAAGGCACCGGACGACCACGGCCGCCTCCGTCCCGACGACGACGGGGCAGTGCACCTGCTGGAGATCGAGGACCTGACGCTGCGCCTGCCCGACGGGGCCGCGGCACGCCCGATCCTGGACAACGTCGCGCTGCGCGTCGGGCGCGGCGAAACCGTGGGCCTGGTCGGCGAGTCCGGCTCCGGCAAGTCGGTCGCCTGCCGCACCGTCCTCGGCCTGCTGCCGCACGGCGCCCGCACCGAGGGCACGGTCCGCGTCGACGGCACCGACGTGCTCGGGCTCGGCGCCGCCGGGCTGCGCGGCATCCGCAGGGAGCGGGCCGCGATGGTGTTCCAGGACCCCCGCGCGTCGGTCAATCCGATGCGCAGGGTCGGGGACTTCCTCACCGAGGGCCTGCGGCTGCGCGGCATGCCGAAGAAGGAGGCGCTCGCGCGTGCCGAGGAACTCCTCACCGAGGTCGGCATCCGCGACCCGCGCGGGGCGCTGCGGCGCTTCCCGCACCAGTTCTCCGGCGGCATGTTGCAGCGGGTGGTGATCGCCGCCGCGCTGGCCGGGGACCCCGCGCTGCTGCTCGCCGACGAGCCCACCACCGCCCTCGACGTCACCACGCAGGCGGAGGTCGTCGGGATCCTGCGGCGGCTCCAGGTCCGGCACGGCACCGGGATGCTGTTCGTCACCCACGACCTGGAGCTGGCGGCGGCGATCTGCGACCGCATCTACGTGATGTACGCGGGGCGCATCGTCGAGTCCCAGCCCGCCGCGGACCTGTTCGAGCGGCCGAGGCACCCGTACACCGCCGGGCTGCTGGCCTCCACGCCCCGCCTGGAGGCGGACGCCGCACCGCCGCGGCCGATCCCCGGGCGCCCGGTGTCGCTCGCGGAGGCGCCGGAGGGGTGCGCCTTCGCCGACCGGTGCCCGTTCGCGGTCGAGCGGTGCCGTACCGAGGTTCCGCCGCTGGTGCACGACGGCTCCGCGGCCGTGGCGTGCCTGCGCGCGGAGGAAGGGATCCTGACGTGAGCAACACCGCCGAGGCCGCCGGAGCGGCGCCGCACGACCCTCTGGTGCTGCAAGTCAGCGGCCTGTGCCGGACGTTCGGCGACCACAAGGCCGTCGACGACGTCGCGTTCACGCTGGCACCGGGCGGCTCGCTCGGGATCGTCGGGGAGTCCGGGTCGGGCAAGACCACCACCGCGCGCATGCTGGTGGGCCTGGAGACGCCGGACGCCGGGAGCATCACGGTGGGCGGGCACGAGCGCGCCCGCCGCCCCCGGTCCCGCGCCGAACGCCTGGCCCGGGCCCGGGAGATCCAGATGGTCTTCCAGGACCCCTACCTGTCGCTGGACCCGCGCATCGCGGTACGCGACTGCATCGACGAGGTCCTGCGCCTGCACGCCCCCGGACTGGACAGGCCCCGGCGCGCCGAGAGGGTCGCCGAACTGCTGGACCAGGTGGGTCTCGGCACCCGCGAGGCGGGGGCGCTCCCGCGCCGGCTCTCCGGCGGCCAGCGGCAGCGCGTCGCCATCGCCCGGGCGCTCGCGGCCTCTCCGAAGGTGCTGATCCTGGACGAGGCGGTGGCCGCGCTCGACGTGTCCATCCAGGCGCAGATCCTCGACCTGCTGGTGCGCATCCGGCAGGAGGAGGGCATCGCGTACCTCTTCGTCAGCCACGACCTCGCGGTGGTCCGGCACATCACCGACGACGTCGTCGTGCTGCGGTCGGGCCGGGTCGTGGAGGCGGGGCGTACCGCGGACGTGCTGTCGTCGCCGCAACACCCGTACACGCGGCTGCTGATCGACTCGGTGCCGCACGCGGGCTGGGACCCGGAGCGGATCGCGGAGAGCCGGAAGGCACTCGTGGCACCGGACGCCTGACGACCCGTCGGCCCGACGAACTCCTCCCGTCTGCCCATCTGCCCGTCCGCACTTCCGGTCATCAGCTCATCCGCTCATTTGCAAGGGAGTCACCGTGTCCTCAGACGCATCCGTCGAACTCTCCTACATGTCGGCGACCGAGGCACTCGCCGCGTTCCGCGCCCGCGAGGTGTCGCCCGTCGAACTGCTGACCGCGGTCCTGGACCGGGTGGACGCCGCGGACCAGGTCGTCAACGCCGTCGTGGAGTGCCTGCGCGACGAGGCTTTCGCGGCGGCCCGCGAGGCGGAGCTCCGCTACCTCGGCAGGGGCGGCGGCGAGGTACGCCCGTTGGAGGGCCTGCCGGTGGCGGCGAAGGAGGAGCACCCGATCGCGGGCCGTCCGCACCAACTGGGCTCGCTGCTCTACGCGGACAACGTCGCGAAGGCCACCCATCCGGTGATCGAGCGGATCACCGAGGCCGGCGGCATCGTCCATGTGCGCACCGCCACACCGGAGTTCTGCGCGGCGGCCTTCACCCAGTCGAAGTTGTGGGGCCTGACGCGCAATCCGTGGAACCCCGAGTACTCGCCCGGCGGTTCGTCCGGCGGCTCGGGCGCCGCCCTGGCCGCGGGGTACGCGCCGCTGGCGACCGGCTCGGACATCGGCGGCTCGATCCGGATGCCGGCGTCGTGCAACGGCGTCGTGGGCTTCAAGCCGCCGTTCGGACGGGTCCCGGCGATGCCGCCGTACAGCCTCGACCAGTACTGCCACGACGGTCCGATGGCCCGGACGGTGGCGGACTGCGCGCTGCTGGAGAACGTCATCGCGGGTCCGTGGAAGGGCGATGTGGTGTCGCTGCGACCGAAGTTGGTGCTGCCCGAGGTGTACGAGGGCGCGCGCGGCGCCGAGGGGCTGCGGATCGCGCTGTGCGTCCACCTCGGCGACTACCCGGTGGACCCGGAGGTGGCGGCGAACACGCGGGACGTCGGGGCGGCGCTGCGGGCGGCCGGGGCGGTGGTCGAGGAGGTCGAACTGCCGTGGACCCGCGAGCTGATCGAGCGGGCCCTGCTGGCGCACTTCGCTGCGGTCATGGGGGCGGAGGCGGGCGAGGCGGTGGCCGCGGGGCCGGACCTGGTGAACCCGTACATCCGGGCGTTCCACGAGCAGACGGCCGCGGCGGAGGTGTCGTTCGCCGAGGGGCTCACGCTGGAGGGCGAGATCTACGCCGCGCTCGGCGAGCTGCTGGACCGGTTCGACGCGATGATCTGCCCGACCATGGCCGTCCCGGCGTTCCCGGCGGGCGAGGACTTCACCGAGACCAACGTCGTGGTCGACGGGGTGGAGCTGGACTTCTACCTCAGCGCCGCGCTGACGCCGCCGTTCAACATATGCAGCCGTGTCCCGGTGCTCGCGGTGCCGTCGGGGTTCGCGTCCAACGGCGTGCCGACGGGCGTGCAGATCGTCGGGAAGACGTACGACGACGAGATGGTCTTCCGGGTCGGCGCGGCGTTGGAGGAGGTGCGGCCGTGGCGGTACACGTCGCGGTACCGCCCCTCGCTGTGACCCGCGGGTGAAGACGATGGTTGACTTCGTCCATGAAGATCGATCCCCGGGGGAAGGTGCTTCCCGCCGTACACCGCCTGCCCGCCTCGGACGGGAGCGCGCATGCGGACGCGGGCCGCGCCCAGGGCACCGTGACCGCCGTGCTCGCCCACGCCACCGGCTTCCACGGCCGGGTGTGGGAGCCGACCGCGCGCCGCCTGCCCGGTGTCGACTGCCACGCGCTGGACCTGCGCGGCCACGGGGACACGCCCGTGCCCGAGGGCTACGACTTCCCGTGGGCGGCGTTCGGCGACGACGTGCTGGCCGTGGCCGACGGCCTCACGGCCCACGCGCGCGGTGGACTCGTCGGCATCGGCCACTCGTGCGGCGGGGCGGCGCTGGTCCTCGCGGAGGCGGCGCGGCCGGGGACGTTCGACTCGCTGTGGCTGTACGAACCGGCCGCCTTCCCGCCGCCCGCCGCCGGCGAGGTGCAGTCGAACCCGCTGGTGGAACCCACCAAGCGGCGGCGCCCGACGTTCGCGGACCGCGCGGAGGCGGCCCGCAACTACGCGTCGAAGCCGCCGATGGACGCGTTCGACCCGGAGGTGCTGGCGGCGTACGTCGAGCACGGCTTCGCGGACGAGGCCGACCACGTGCGCCTGAAGTGCCGGCCGGAGAACGAGGCGCAGGTGTACGTGTCCTCGCTGGTCGCGGAGGTCTACGCGGCCATGGCGGAGGTGCGCTGCCCCGTCGTGCTGGTCCAGGGCGTCGAGTCGCCGTCCGGGCGCTTCGACCGCCTCGCCGAGCAGTTCCCCGACGCCCGTCTGGAATCCCACCCGGACCTCGGGCACTTCGGCCCCCTCACCCATCCGGAGCGGATCGCCGCGTCGATCCGGGACTGGCTCGCGACCCGGTCCTGAGGTCGGAGTCGGACTCGGATTCCGGGGCGGCCCGCCGGGCGAGGAGTACGCGCAACTGCCGCACGGTCTGGGTGGCGGTCCCCTGCGGCGCGGGTTCGCCCGCGCCGCGCAGCGTGTCGGTGAGTTCACGCAGGTGCACGACGAGCGGGGCGGCGTACGGCTGCTCCTCCTCGGCAGGCGTCGACTCGTCCCGGCGCAGGCCGACGGTCTTCTCCACCGCCATGCCGATCACCCCCGTCATGACGAACGAGTACAGGCCGAGCAGCAGCACCGCCACGAGCTGGTTGCCCAGGAGGGTCCACGAACCGCCGTAGAAGAGTCCCTTGGTGCCGGTGACGGCACCGGTGGCGGCGAACCCGGCGGCGATCATGCCGAACAAGCCGCCCCAGCCGTGGATGCCGACGACGTCGAGGGTGTCGTCGACCCCGAGGCGGTACTTCCAGTGCACCGCGTACGCGCCGGTCAGGCCCGCCACGAAGCCGATGACCGTGGCCCACACCGGGCTGACCCCGGCGGAGAGCGGGGTCATGGCGACCATGCCGATGATCGCGCCCATGCACATGTCGACGAGGCTGACGCGGCGGGCCTGGACGTAGCGCGGGAGCGCCCAGCCGGCCATCGCGGCACCCGCCGCCAGCTGGGTGTTCAGGAAGGCGACGGTCGTGGCGCCGGTGCCGGACAGGTACGCGCCGGCGTTGAAGCCGAACCAGCCGAACCACAGCAGGGACGCCCCGATGACGACGAGCGGGATGTTGTGCGGCCGGATCGTCCGGTCGGCGAAGTCGGCCCGCTTGCCCGCCACCACGGCCAGCGCGAGTCCCGCCGCGCCCGAGCCGAGTTCGACGACGGTGCCGCCGGAGAAGTCGACCGCGCCCACCTGGTCGGCGACCCAGCCTTCCGGTTCGAACACCCAGTGCGCCATGGGCACGTAGACCAGCAGGGTCCACACGCACACGAAGGCGACCCAGCCGGTCATCTTGGCGCGCCCGGCGACGGAGCCGCTGATGAGCGCGGTGGTGACCACCGCGAAGCTCATCTGGAACGCCGCGTGCAGCACCGTGGGCACGTCGCCGGTCGTGGCGGACTCGCCCACGCCGCGCAGGAACGCGTGCTCGAAGGTCCCGATGACCCCGAGGCCGCCCGCGTCGGGGCCGAACGCCAGGGAGTAGCCCATCGCCCACCAGAGCAAACTGACGCACGCCACGCAAGCGAAGCACATCTTGAGCATCGCGACGACCTGGCCGGACCTGACCATGCCGCCGTAGAAGAAGGCCAGGCCGGGGGCCATGAGCAGGACCATGGCGGTGGCGGTCATCAGCCACGCGGTGTTGCCGGAGTCGACCAGCTCTCCCATCGTCACTCCCCTGCCCGGGGCGGCAACGCGCGGGCCGGGGCCGTCACTTGTCGGCCTCCCGCCGCGCGACCAGGTCGGTGATGTCGCGCAGGAGGTCGGCGTCCGTCGCGGCCCCCGCGGTCACCGAGGCGGGCTCGGCCCCTCGGGCGGCGGCCAGGCGCTCGCGGATCTGGTCGAGGGTGGCGTCGTCGTACGCGACCTCCTCGTCCCGGCCCGGAACCTGCGCGTAGTCGTCGTCGGCGCGGAACCCGACGGTGCGGTGCACGGCCTGGGCGATCAACCAGGTGACGACGAACGAGAAGGTGCCGCAGGCGAGGATCGCCACCACCTGGCGCCACAGCAGGTCGAATCCGCCGCCGTAGAACAGGCCCTTCTTGCCGCTCATCGCCGACGTCGCGAGCAGTCCGACGGAGATCACGCCGACGATGCCGCCCCAGCCGTGCACCCCGACCACGTCCAGGGTGTCGTCGACGCCGATGCGGTACTTGAGGTTGACGGCGAACGCACACACGACGCCCGCGACGAATCCGATCGCGACCGCGCCGAGGGGCGAGACCTCGCCGCAGGCGGGTGTGATCGCGACCATGCCGGCGACCGCCGCCGACGCCACACCGAGCATCTCGACGCGTCCGAGGCGCCACTTGTCGACCAGCGGCCAGCCGATCATCGCGGCGCAGGCGGCGAGTTGCGTGTTGAGGAAGGTGGTGGGCGCGCCGCCCTCGACCTGGAGTGCGGACCCCGCGTTGAAGCCGAACCAGCCGAACCACAGCAGGGCGAGGCCGATGACGACCAGCGGCAGGTTGTGCGGCCGGACGGAGCCGCGGTCGAAGTCCTTGCGCTTGCGCACCACGATCGCCACCGCCAGGCCCGCGGCCCCGGCGTTGAGTTCGACGGGCAGCCCGCCGGCGAAGTCGAGCGCCCCCAGGTTCGCGTGGACCCAGCCGTCGGAGGCGAACACCCAGTGGGCGAGGGGGACGTACACCAGGAGCGTCCACGCCACCACGAAGACCAGCCAGCCGCGCATGGTCGCCCGGTCGGCGATGGAACCGCTGATCAGGGCGACCGTGATGATCGCGAAGGACATCTGGAAGCAGGAGAAGAGCAGGGTGGGGACGGTGTCGCGGACGTCGTCGGCGTCCAGCGTGCGCAGGAACGCGTAGTCGAGGTTGCCGATCAGACCGGCGCCGGCGTCGGGTCCGAACGCGAGGCTGTACCCGACCGCGAGCCAGACCAGGGTGACCAGGCTCAGACACGCGAAGCTCATCTTCAGCATCACCAGGACGTGCTGGGTACGGACCATGCCCCCGTAGAAGAAGGCCAGGCCGGGCGTCATGAGCAGCACCATCGCGGTGCTCGCCATCAGCCATGCGGTGTTGCCCGTGTCCGCGGTCGCGGCTGTGAGCATGAAGTCTCCGGTCTCGCGTCTGGTGTCAGGGGTGTCAGCGGGTCAGCGGGTCAGCGGGTCGGGGGTGCCGGGGTGCCGGGGTGCAGGGGTGGCGGAGTGACCGGCGTCGGGTGCCCGGTGTCGCGCAGATCGAAGCGCACCGGGCGGCGGGGCCCGACCGCGCAACGCCGCCGCCGCCGAAGATCACCCGTCCGGCTCCCGGCCGGTTCGCCGCGGCCGCCCGGACGACCGGATCTTTCACTCCGACGGCGGCGGTTGACCCGTCGGACGGATGGACACCGTGACGCAGAACGCGGCAATTCGGCCCGCGTCCGCGGGTGCGAGGAGCGACGTTGTCCGTCACGGCCGACAGGCCTGCCGACCCTCCGTCCGGGCAGGCTCTCTCGGCACTCGGGCTGTCCTGGCTGCGCGGCGTGGCGCAGGTGGACCTCCAGTCGAACCCGCTGACCGGTGCGGCGATCCTGGCGGCGCTGTGGGTCGCGGGGTGGGAGACCGGGCTCTTCGCGACGATCGGCACGGTCGTGTCCACCGCGACCGCCGCGGTGCTGCGTGCCGACCGGTCCTCGATCGCCCTCGGCCTTCAGGGCTACAGCGGTTGCCTGACCGGCATCGCGCTGGTGTCGTCGCTGGGCAACCACCCGTCGACGTACATCCTCGCCGTGGTCGGGGCGGTGCTCTGCACGCTGCTGGGCGCGGCACTGACGACGTTCCTGAAGCCGTACGGCCTGACGCCGCTCACCGCGCCGTTCTGCGTGGTGTCCGGGGTCATGGTGGTCGGCGCCCCCTCGTTCGCCCGCATCTGGCACGACGGGAGCCCGGCCGCGGTCACCTCGACGACCACGGGCGACACCGGGCTGTCGTGGACCGACCTGTGGCACGCCTTCTTCACCAACGTCTCGCAGGTGTTCCTGGTCGACACCTGGTACGTCGGCCTGATCATGCTCGGCGGCCTGGCCGTCGCCGGGTGGCGGGTCGCGGCCTTTGCGGCGGCCGGCAGCGTCGTCGGAATCGCCGCGGCGTGGGCGCTGGGTGCGCCGACGTCACTGGTCGACAACGGCATCTACGGCTACAACGCGGTGCTCGTGGCCGTCGCGGTCGGTGCGGTGTTCCTCCCGCGCACGGTGTGGTGCGGCGCGTACGCGTTGTTCGGGGCGGCCGTCACGACCGGTCTGACGGCCGCACTCACGTCGTTCTTCAAGCCCTTCGGCGGCCACACCTTCACCTGGCCGTTCATCCTCACCACGTGGGTGCTCATGGCCGCCGTGCCGCAGCTGCCGCGATTCTCCTCCCCGGAAAGGGCCGCACAATGAACCTGGCACCCCGCGAGATGGACAAGCTGTGGGTGTACGTCGTGGCGGACCTGGCGCGCAAACGCCGGGAACGCGGCCTCATGCTCAACTACAGCGAAGCCGTCGCCCTCATCACCGAGGCGATCCTGGAGGCCGCGCGCGACGGCAAGTCGGTGGCGGACTGCATGGAACTGGGCCGACACGTCGTCGGCGAGTCCGACACGATGCCCGAAGTACGGGGCATGCTGGGCCTGTTGCAGGTCGAGGCGACCTTCGTGGACGGCACAAAGCTGGTGTCGTGCCACGACCCGATCGGCGGCTGACGCGTGGATGCCGCGGTCGTCGGGGTCGGCGGACACGAGAGTGCCGACGGCACCGCCCTGCCCGCCGCCTTCGGCACCCGGTTCGCGGCGGTCCGCTGCGGACGCGAACTGCACCAGTGCGTGAGTGCCCTGCTCCGCGGCACCGACGGCCGGGTCTGCGTGGTGCCGATGACGCTCGGACGCGACCCGCGCCTGGTCGCGGACACCGCCCGCACCCTCCTCGCCCTGCCGGCTGATGCACGCGAACGGGTGGTGCTCGCCGAGCAGTTCGGCACCACGGAGCATCTGACGGGCTGGCTCCGCGCGGCCGCGTCCCGGGTCCCGGCCGAGCACGCCCTGCTGGTCACGGCTCCGGCCGGGGACGCGTACGACGACGCCGAACTGTTCTGCGTCGCCCGGCTGGTCTGGCAGTACGGCAGGCACCGGATCGTCGAGGTCGCGCTCGTGGGCGGCGACCCGGATCCCGTACGCGGGGCAGAACGCTGCCTGGCCCTCGGGGCCGCGCACGTGGCACCGCTGTCGGCCTCGTTCGTCCCGCCCGGGCTGCCGGACGCGTTGCCGCTGCTGTCGCCGGCCGCCGCGGCCCAGGTGCTGCGCGCACGCGTCGACACCGCGCTGCGCCGCGCACGGTCGACCGGCGACGACGGAATCGCGGCGGCGCTGCGGGCCGCCGACCACCACGGCACGTCGCACAGCCACGACGACGGGCACGAGCACGGCCACGAACACAGCCACGGACACGAACACGAACACCGCGACGAGCACACGCATCCGCACCCTCGTCACCAGCATCCCGACCACGACGTCCGTGGCGTCGCTTCCCCTGCCGCTACCCGCGCCGCGTCCCCCGTCGCGTCCCCCGTCTCCTAGGAGCCCGGATCCCATGGTGTTTCGACAGCAGTACATCTACGGCGACGACCCGATCGAACTGAACGCGGGCCGCCGCACCCTGACCGTTTCGGTGGACAACACCGGGGACCGGGCCGTGCAGGTGGGCTCCCACTACCACTTCTTCGAGGTCAACTCCGCGCTGTCGTTCGACCGTTCGGCGACCCTCGGGATGCGCCTGAACATCGCGGCGGGTACGTCCGTGCGGTTCGAGCCGGGCGGCACCCGCGAGGTCGAGCTGTGCGAGTTCGGGGGCACCCGGCGCCTGGTCGGGTTCAGCGGGCTGCTCAACGGCAGTGTCGTGTCGCGCCCGGCCCGCGCCGAGGCGGCCCGTCGGGCGGTGGAGCGCGGGTTCCGGGGCGCCACGACCGCGGTGCCCGACGCGGACCCCGGCACCACCGCGCCCGCGAAGCGGGGATCGAAGCGTCCCGCGGTCAAGCCCGCCACCGCAAAGACGGGGGCCGCAAAGAAGTCCGCGCCCAAGAAGGCGGCCGCCAAGAAGGCCACGCCGTCCGTGGCCGCGGCCAAAACAGCCGTACCGAAGAAGGCCGCTCCGAAGAAGACCGCCACCAAGCCGGCCGCCAAGCCCGCGACCAAGCCCGCAGCCAAGAAGTCCGCCGCGAAGTCCGCCAAGAAGGGTGCGCGCTGATGCCCGTCATCCCCCGCAAGCAGTACACCGACATGTTCGGCCCCACCGTCGGAGACCGCTTCCACCTCGCGGACACCAACCTCGTCGTCGAGGTCGAGAAGGACTTCAACGAGGGCTTCTACGGCGAGGAAGTCGTGTACGGCGGCGGCAAGACCATGCGCGACGGCATGGCCGCGGACCCGCAGGCGACGTCCGCGCAGGGCGCCCTCGACACGGTGATCACGAACGTCGTGGTGCTCGACGCGGTGGTCGGCGTCGTCAAGTGCGACATCGGGATCAAGGACGGCTTCATCGTCGGCATCGGCAAGTCCGGCAACCCGCAGACGCAGAACGGCGTGGACCCGCGCCTGCTCGTCGGCCCCGGCACCGAGGCCATCTCCGGTGAGCACTTGATCGCCACGGCCGGCGCGATCGACACCCACGTCCACCTGATCTCGCCGCAGCAGGCGCAGCAGGCACTCAGCAACGGCATCACCACGCTGATCGGCGGCGGCACCGGGCCCAGCGACGGCACCAACGGGACGACGTGCACGCCCGGTCCGTACAACCTCGGCCTCCTGCTCCAGGCCGTCGAGGACATGCCGGTCAACATCGGCATCATGGGCAAGGGCAACGGCAGCCTGCCGGGCGCGCTCGCCGAGCAGGTCGAGGCCGGGGCCTGCGGGCTGAAGGTCCACGAGGACTGGGGCTCGACGCCCGCGGTGATCGACAACTCGCTGGCCGTGGCCGACGAGTACGACGTCCAGGTCTCGATCCACACCGACACCCTCAACGAGGGCGGCTTCTTCGAGGACACCCGGGCCGCGATCGGCGGGCGGACGATCCACACGTTCCACAGCGAGGGAGCCGGCGGCGGGCACGCACCCGACATCATCCGGGTCGCCGGAGAGCCGAACATCCTGCCCTCCTCGACGAACCCGACGCTCCCGTACACCGTCAACTCCGTCGACGAACTCCTCGACATGGTGATGGTGTGCCACCACCTGTCCCACGACATCCCCGAGGACGTCTCCTTCGCGGACAGCCGGGTGCGGGCCGAGACGATCGCCGCCGAGACCGTGCTGCACGACCTCGGGGTGATCAGCATCTTCTCCTCCGACTCGCAGGCCATGGGCCGCATCGGCGAGTCGGTCACGCGCGCGTTCCAGACCGCGCACCACTGCAAGGACCAGCGCGGCAAGCTCGCCGAGGACAGCGAACGCAACGACAACGCAAGGGTGTTGCGCTACCTCGCCAAGCTCACCATCAACCCCGCGATCGCCTGCGGCGCGAGTGACCACGTCGGCTCCATCGAGGCGGGAAAGCTCGCCGACATCGTGCTGTGGCCGATCAACTCCTTCGGCGCCAAGCCCAAGATGGTCATCAAGGGCGGCCTCATCTCGTGGGCCCAGATGGGCGACCCGAACGCCTCCCTGCCCACCCCGCAACCGGTGTACTACCGCCCGATGTTCGCCCAGCTCGGCCGCGCGATGCAAAGCACCCACGTCACCTTCATGTCGCAGGCCGGGATCGCCAACGGCGTACCGGCCAAACTCGGTCTGGAGCGCCGCGTGCTGCCGGTGTCCCGGACCCGCATCGTCGGCAAGCGCGACATGGTGCGCAACAACGCGCTCCCGCACGTCGAGGTCGACCCGGAGACGTACAAGGTGACCTTGGACGGTGAGGTGGCCACCATCGCACCGGCCCGCACGCTTCCGCTCAACCAGCTGTTCTTCCTGGCCTGAGCCGCGTGTACCAGGACGCCACGACATACGGACCGGGAGCGGGGACGGCGGCAGCGGCGGCGACAGCAGCGGGAATGGGCCCGGGGGCCGACACGCTCGGCCCTCTCCTGGTCCAACTCCAGCTCACCGACTCCGCGTTCCCCAGCGGCTTCTACACGCTCTCGCACAGTCTGGAGGGGTTCGCGCAGGCGCGGGCGGTCACCCCGGACACGCTCGCCGCGCTGCTGGCCGACCTGCTGCGGCACGGCGTCGGCCCCGGCGACGCCACCGCCCTGACCCTCGCGCACCGGGCGGTGGGCGCCGGCGACTGGCCGCGCGTGCGCGAGGTCGACGAACGCCTGTACGCGGGCAAGCTGAACCGCGGGATGCGGCTCGCGGCGACGCGTACCGGTAGGCAACTCGTCGACCTCGCCGCCGAGGTCTTCGCCAAGCCCGCCGTCGAGGCGTACGCGGACCTGGTCGCCCGGCGCGAGACCCCGGGCACCCAGGCCGTCGCCGCGGGTGTCGTCTACGCCGCCACCGGAGTTCCCGTGGAACAGGCGGTCGCGGCCGACCTGTTCGCGTTCTGCGCGAGCTTCGCCGGTGCCGCGCTGCGGCTGCGGCTGACCGACCACCGCCGCGCGCAGGTGCTGCTGCGCGGCGCCGCCGAGGTCATCGAGGATGTGGCCCGGGCCGCGCTGCGCCGCGATCTCGCCGACCTGGGCGGGCACACCTTCGCCGCCGACGTCATGTCCGGACGCCACGAGCGGGCCGAGGCACGCCTGTTCGCCACCTGAACCGCCCCACACCGACACTTCGGAGGAGAACCATGGACGACAACGTGCTGCGCGTCGGTATCGGCGGGCCGGTGGGCTCCGGCAAGACCGCGTTGATCGAGGCGCTGGTGCCGATCCTGATCGACCGCGGGCACCGGCCCGCGGTCATCACCAACGACATCTACACGCAGGAAGACGCCCAGCACGTACGGCGTACGCTCGCGGACGTCCTCGCTCCCGAGCGCGTGGTCGGCGTCGAGACCGGCGCCTGCCCGCACACCGCGGTACGCGACGACCCGACCATGAACCTCGCCGCGGGCGCCGAGATGCTGGAGCGGTTCCCGGACGTCGACACGCTCCTGTACGAGAGCGGCGGCGACAACCTGACGCTGACCTTCAGCCCGGCACTGGTGGACATGTTCGTCTTCGTCGTCGACACGTCCGAGGGCGAGAAGATCCCGCGCAAGCGGGGACCGGGCATCACCGAGTCCGACCTGCTGGTCATCAACAAGATCGACATCGCCAAGTACGTGCGCTGCGACCTGGGGGTCATGGAGTCCGACGCGCACCGCGTCCGCGAGGGGCGCCCGGTCGCCCTGACCGACTGCCTGACCGGACACGGCCTCGCCGGGGTCGCCGACTTCATCGGGACCCGGCGCAAGGTCCTGCGCTGATGCCGTCCCCGACCGTCGAACGCCTCAGCCCCGACCACTACGAGCCCGAACGCGTCCCGCCCCGGCTCGCCGCGCTGTCGGGACGGCCGGACACTCTGCCGTCCGGCTCGCCGGCCAAGGTGGGCGTCCTGGACCTCGCCTTCGAACACCAGGCGGGCCGCACGGAGTTGGTGGGCCGCTACCAGAAGTCCCCGCTGCAACTGATGCGCCCGCTGTACGTCGACCCGCACCTGCCGGACATGGCGTTCGTGTACGTCATGGCCACCGGCGGCGGCATCGCCCAGGCCGACCGCTACCGGATGGACGTGCGGTGCGGTCCGGACACGCGCGTCCACGTCACCACGCAGGCCGCGACCAAGGTCTACGGCATGGAGCACGACTACGCGACGCAACTGGTCCGCCTGACCGCCGAACCGGGCTCCTACGTCGAGTACTTGCCCGATCCGCTGATCCCCTTCGCGCGGGCGCGGTTCTACCAGCACACCCTGGTCACGGTCTCCCCCGGCGCGACGGTGGTGCTCGGCGAGACCGTCGCCGCGGGGCGGCTGGCCCGCGGCGAGCGGCACGCGTACGAATACCTCGCCACCGACCTGGAGTTCCGCCGCCCGGACGGGACGCTCCTGGCGCTCGACACGCTGCGCCTGGAGCCGGGCGAGGCCGCCGGTCCGGCGGTACAGGCCGGGCACGACCACGTCGCCTCGCTGTTCGTGGCGACCGACCGGGTGGCGCCCGAGGCGATCGCCGACGCCTTGCACGCCGCCCTCGCGCACCTCGAACTCCCTTACGGAGTGAGCGTGCTGCCGCACGACTGCGGAGCGTGGCTGCGGGTCCTCGGCGACAGTCCGCCGAGGGTCGCGGACGCCCATCGGGCCGCCTGGTCCGCGGTACGCCGCCTGCTGACCGGCGGCCCGGCACCGGACCTGCGCAAGCCCTGACCCACCTAGGCCGTGTCGATCCACCCACGAGAAAGCGAGCCACCGATGGCCTCTCCCGTCGACGGCCCCGGCGTACCGTCCGATCCCCCGCCCGCCGCGGCCGGGGACCGGCGCCGCTGGCTGGTCCTGGGGGTCGTGGCCCTCGCCCAGCTCATGGTCGTCCTGGACGCGACGATCGTGAACATCGCGCTGCCGTCCGCCCAGAAAGAACTCGGGTTCAGCAACGGCAACCGGCAGTGGGTCGTGACCGCGTACGCGCTCGCGTTCGGCTCCCTGCTGCTGCTCGGCGGCCGCATCGCCGACCTCGCGGGCCGCAAGCGGGCGTTCCTCGCCGGGCTGGTCGGCTTCGCGGCGGCGTCCGCACTCGGGGGCGCCTCCACCGGCTTCGAGATGCTCGTGGGCGCCCGGGCGCTGCAAGGGGCGTTCGGGGCGCTGCTCGCACCGGCCGCCCTCTCGCTGCTCACCACGACATTCACCGAACCGACCGAACGCGCCAAAGCCTTCGGCATCTACGGTGCGGTGGCCGGGGGCGGCGGCGCGGTGGGCCTCCTGCTGGGCGGGGTGCTCACCGAGTACTTCGAATGGCGCTGGTGCCTGTACGTCAACCTGATCTTCGCCGCCATCGCCCTGATCGCGGGCAGCCGGGTGCTCCGGGCCGGTCGTCCCGCGGACCGCCAGAAGCTCGACATCCCCGGCACCCTGCTGGTGTGCTCGGGGCTGTTCTGCATCGTCTACGGGTTCTCCAACGCCGAGCAGCACTCCTGGAGTGCCCCCGGCACCTGGGGCTGCCTGCTCGCGGGCGGCGTCCTGCTGACCGCGTTCGCGGTCTGGCAGACCCGCGCGCCGCACCCGCTGCTGCCGCTGCGCGTGGTGCTGGACCGCAACCGCGGCGCGTCGTACCTGGCGATGTTCGTCGCGGGTGCGGGCATGTTCGGCGTCTTCCTGTTCCTCACCTACTTCCTCCAGCAGTCGCTGCGCTACTCCCCGGTGGAGACCGGCCTCGCGTTCCTGCCCATGGTCGCGGTGATGGTGGTCACCTCGGTCACCGCGCAGAACGTGCTGGTCCCGCGCTTCGGCGCACGGCCGATCGTCCCGCTCGGGATGGGCCTCGCCGCGGCCGGCCTGGTGTGGATGACGGCCCTGGACCTGAGCAGCACGTACGCCGCCCACGTCTTGCCGCCGCTGCTGGCCACCGGCCTGGGGCTGGGCCTGGTGATGGCCCCGGCGATGAGCACCGCCACCGCCGGGGTCCGGCACGAGGATGCGGGGGTGGCGTCGGCGATGGTCAACACCAGCCAGCAGATCGGCGGTTCCATCGGCACCGCGCTGCTCAACACCCTGGCGACCAGTGCCGCCACCAACTACATGCACGGCAGGACGCCGACGCCGCAGTCGCTCGCGCAGGCCCAGTTGCACAGCTACGACACCGCGTACTGGTGGTCGGCCGGGTTCTTCGCCGTCGGCCTCGTCGTCACCGTCCTCCTCTACCGCAGCGGCCCGCCGGCGTCTTCCGACGCTCCCGAGGACACGAGTTGGGAGGCCGCCGGGAAGCGCGCCCGCGACCGTGCGCCGAATCCGAGCTGAGGGTCGCAGTGAGGGGGCGCGGTCGGCGTCAGTCCGCGGACAGGCGCCAGAGCGAGGTGGTCTCCCGGGCGCGTGCGGCGTGCAGGGGGTCGGCGGGGTCGCTGGCCCGCGGGTGCCGGGGGCTGGTGTCGAGCCGCCCGACGACGCGCAGGCCCGCCTCCCCGATCGCCGTGGTCAGGTCGTCGCGGGTCCGCAGTCCAAGGTGTTCGGCCAGGTCCGACAGGACGAGCCAGCCTTCGCCCCCGGGCACCAGGTGCTCGGCGAGGCCGGTCAGGAAGCTCCGCAGCATGCCGCCGTCGGCGTCGTAGACGCCTTGCTCGACGGCGGAGTTCGGCCTTCCGGGGAGCCACGGCGGGTTGCAGACGACCAGGTCCGCGCGTCCCGGGGGGAAGAGGTCGGGGCCCACGACGTCGATGCGGTCCGCGAACCCCAGCCGGAGCACGTTCTCGCGGGCGCAGGCCAGTGCGCGGGCGCTGATGTCGGTGGCCACGATGTGTTCGATCCCGCGGTGGGCCAGGACGGCCGCCAGCACTCCGGTCCCGGTCCCGAGGTCGAAGGCGGTGCGGTGCGCCGTGCCGTCGCCGGCCGCTGCGGGGAGGGGGGCCTGGGCGACGAGGTCGACGTACTCGCCGCGTACCGGGGAGAACACGCCGTAGTGCGGGTGGATGCGTGCCGCGAGTGCCGGGACCTCCACGCCGCGGCGGCGCCACTCGTGTGCGCCGATGACGCCGAGCAGTTCGGTGAGCGACACGGCGGTGGGTCCGGTCGGCGGGCCGTACGCCTCGGCGCAGGCCTGCCGCACGTCCGGTGCGCGGCGCAGGTCGAGGCGGTGCTCGCCGTCCAGCAGGACGAGGAGTTTGCCCAGCACCCGCGCGCGGTGGCGGCGGGCCCGGCGGTGCAGGTGGAAGGACTCGGCCGGGCTGCCGCCGCCCTGGGGAGCCTTCCGGTCGATGCGGCGGCCCATCGCCTGCATGAGCTGGCGCGCGTTGTGGAAGTCGCCCTGCCACAGCAGCGCGGTGCCTTCGCAGGCGAGGCGGTAGGCCGTGTCGGCTTTCATCCGGTCGTCCGCGCGCACGACGCGGGGCGGCGGCGGCGTCGCGTTCTCGGAATGCCAGCGGGCCGAGCCGGAGCTGACGGTGTCACCGCGGGGGTCGTTCTCGGTCCAGTGGATCGTGGACACAGGGGCTATCGCTCCCGCGTCGAAGCGCGGGAGGAGACCTCGCCGAGAACCATGCCGAGTGTCACGACCAGCCCTTTCCGAGAGACGACGTATGACACTGGCACACCCCGCTCCCCCAGGCAACCGGCGGTTGGGCGCGGCGCCGGACGGTCCGGCGCCGCGCCCGCCCCGAATCCCGCGGTCACAGAAGCGCCTTGGCCAGCAGCCGGTACGAGTGCAGGCGGTCGTCCGGATCGTGCGTCAGGGTGTTGACGATCAGCTCGTCGACGCCGTGTGCACGGGCGAGTTCGGACAGCCGCGCGCCGACCCGGTCCGGGCCGCCGAAGACGACGGCCTTCCGGTTGACGGCGGCACGGGCCGACTCCTCGTCGGTCCAGCGGTGCCGACGCGCGGTGGCCGCGGAGGGCAGGGGCTCGTCGTGGCCGAGATCTTT
Source organism: Streptomycetaceae bacterium NBC_01309 (assembly GCA_045039925.1). GTDB lineage: Bacteria > Actinomycetota > Actinomycetes > Streptomycetales > Streptomycetaceae > Yinghuangia. The sequence goes on along the minus strand of CP108400.1, from coordinate 9,563,066 downwards.
GCGGCTGCGCCACAGAAGGTAGGCGTCGGCGAGTGCGGACGCCTCGGCGTCGGTGTCCGCGGCGATGACGCGGACGGCCAGGGCGCGGCGCCGGGTGTCCGCCGCTCCGAAGCCGTCGAAGGCGGCGGCCCCCAGATCCGGGTGGAAAAAGTGGGCGAAGGCGAAGTTCGTCCCCAGTTCGGCGGCGAGTCGGGCGGAGCGGGTGCCCGCGCCCAGCAGCCAGACGGGCGGCGACGGGACCGGGTCGTCCGGTTCGTGGGCGAGACCGTCGAGGAGCCCGCGTACGCGCAGGGGGAAGTCGCGGGCGGGGCCGCCCGCCCGGCCGACGCCGAGGTCGACGCGTCCCGGGTGCAGGGCGGCCAGGACCCGGAACACCTCCGCGACCTTGCCGGGGTCGTAGCGGGGCAGCAGGACTCCCCCGGTGCCGATCCGCATGTGCCGGGTGCGCTCCAGGAGGATCGCGGCGAGGACTTCGGGAGCCGTTCCGGCGAAGCCCGCGGTGGCGTGGTGCTCCGCGACCCAGAAGCGGTGGTAGCCGAGTTCGTCGGTCTCGCGGGCCAGGGCGGCGGTCGCGGCGAGGGCGTCCGCGGGGGTGCTGCCCTCGCCGATGGGCGACTGGTCGAGGACGGAGAGGCGCAGGAGCGGCATGGTGGTCATCGGAGGTCTTCTTTCATGGTCGCGGGGACGATGCGGTGGTCCTGCCGGAAGACGAGGTTGTGCAGGTCGGCGGCGGCGACGGCGCGCAGGACGGGGAGTTCGGCGGCGGCCTGGGCCTCGGTGAAGACGTTCAGCGGCCACTGGCCGACCGTGCCGCCTTGCAGGTGCGGGTGGTGGAACCCGGCGCCGTAGACGGCGTGCACGAGGACCGGTGCGAGTCCGACCGCGCGCTGTTCGGGCCAGGCGAGTTCCCACCGTGCGTCGAGACCGCCGTCGGCCGCGCGCCGGACCCCGGTCGCGGTGATCTCTCCGGTGCCGAGCAGGAGTTCGGTGTCCAGGTCGCCGAGTGCCTGCCGGGCGTAGGGGTCGAGGAGGCGTACCGCCTCGGCGAAGAGCCGCTCTTTGCCGCGGCGGGTCCGCTCGGTGGCGGCCGGCCGGTGTCCGTGGGTGCCGTCGCGCAGGTCGGCGAAGTGCCGGAGGAGGGAGGCGTGGTGGCTCATCGTGTGCTCCGATCGAGTGTGTATGCGTGGCGAGTTGCCCGGTACGCGGCGGCCAGTCGGCGCCGGAACTCCGGCGAGCCGAGGAACGCGCCGTGGCCGACGCCGGGGAGTTCGTGCAGGACGACGGGCACGTCGGCGGCGGCCAGTCGGGCGGCATAGGCGCGGACGTCGTCGGCGACGGGGTCGAGGGTTCCGACCACGAGGGCGGCGGGGGCGACTCCGGTGACGTCCGCCGCGTCGGCAGGGGTGCTGTAGTACGGGGTGCTGCTGGAGTACGGGGTGTTCTGATGAGCCGTGCTCCGGTGCGCCGTGCTCCGGTGCGCCGTGCCGGAGTTCGCGCCGCCCCCGCGGTACGCGCGCCACGCCGCGGCCAGGTCCGCGCGCCTCGGGAACGCCCCCGGGTCACGGCCGTACGACGCCGCCCGGCACGCCGGGTCGATCGGCGGGTAGGCGAGCAGCTGCGCGGCGAGCGGCCGCCCGGCGTCCCGCCGGACGAGTGCGGCGGAGGCGGCGAGGGTGGCGCCCGCACTGTCGCCGCCGACCGCGACCGGGGCGCCGCCCGCGAGTTCGTCAGCCCAGTCGAGTGCGGCGAGCACGTCCACCAGCGGTGCGGGGTGCGGGTTTTCGGGCGCCAGGCGGTAGTCGACGCCGACCACGGTCGCTCCGGTGAGTGATGCCAGGTGGGCGAGCGCCGGGTGCCACTCGGCGACCGAGCCGGAACGCCAACTGCCGCCGTGGGCCCAGACGATGACGCTCGGTGCGGGCGATCGGTAGTCTCCTGCCGAGGCGCGGGTAGGAACTGGCCGGTAGACACGGGCGGGGAGTTCGCGGTCGCCGGCGGGGATGGCGGCCGGCTCCCAGGTGACGGTGTTCGGCATGGCGGGTGTGCTCCTTCGTGTGAGGTGGTTGGGGGCACGTCGGTCGGTTGGTCGTTCCATCGGGGCCGGTGCCGGACTCTTGCGACTCTCGCCTCGGTGGGGGACGTACATCTGTTTGCGACCCCGGCCGTCATGCGGCACCGGCCGTCATGCGGTCGGCTCGCCCGCTCCGGCGGTACGCCGCACCGCGCGTCGGCCGCCGAGGAACAGCCCGGCCAGCAGCGCTCCCACGAGCACCAGCAGTGCGTTGACGAGGATCGCGGTGGAGACACCGGAGAGCACGGCGTCCGCGCCGGTCCGCGTACCCATGGCCGCGGTGGCGATCGCACTCATCACCGGGATGCCGAGCGTGATGCCGACCTGCTGCGTCATCGTGGCGAGCCCGGTGGCCAGGCCCTGTTCGTCGTCCGGGAGTCCGGCGGTCGCGGTGACCATGAAGCCCACGATGACGAGCATGTTCCCGACGCCGCCGACGAACGTCGCGGCGAGCAGCAGCCAGATCCACGCACCCGACGTCCCGAGCGCCACCAGGGCGAGGGTGGCCACGGCCTGCACGACGCCGCCGCCGACGATCGTCGCCCTGTTTCCGAACCGGCCGACCGCGCGGCCGCCGAGCGTGCCGCCCAGCACGGTCCCTATGCCGAGGACGCCGAAGGCGAGGCCGGTCGCGAGCGGCGAGTATCCGAGGACTTCCTGGAGGTAGAGGGTCAGCAGGAACACGAGCGACGTCTCGGTCACGAAGGCGATCAGGCCCGCCCAGTTGCCCCAGATCACATTGCGGCGCTTGAGGACGCGCGTCGGCACGAGCGGCTCGGCGGCCCGGTCCTCGACGAACCAGAAGGCCACGAGCAGCGCGAGTCCGACGACGAGCGAGACCAGGGTGGTCGGCGTGGTCCAGCCGTGCTCGCCGGCCTGGGTGAGGCCGAAGACGAGGAGGAGCAGTCCGCCGGTGACGGTGACGGCGCCGGGGATGTCGAGCTTGGGCCGCCGCGCGGGGCGGGAGTCGGTGATGACGGACGGCGCGAGGGCCACGATCAGCGCCGCGACCGGGACGTTGATGAAGAACGCCCAGCGCCAGGACAGCAGGTCGGACAACAGCCCGCCCAGGATCGCGCCCGCGGTGAACCCGGCGGACATGAGGGCGCCGTTGAGCCCGAGCGCCCGTTCGCGCAGCGGCCCTTCCTTGAACGCCGTGGTCAGCAGGGCCAGTCCGGCCGGGGTCACGGCCGCGGTGGCGAGGCCTTGCAGGACGCGGGCGACGAGCAGGACTTCGGGCGACGTGGCGAGCCCGCCGAGCGCCGACGAGAGACCGAGGACGACCATGCCGCCGATGAACAGGCGCTTGCGTCCGACGAGGTCGGCGATCCTGCCGAACAGCAGGGTGAAGCCGGCCGCGGCGAGTGCGAACGAGGTGGCGATCCACTGGAGGTTCGCGAGGGAGAAGCCAAGGCCCTCGCCGACGGCGGGAAGTGCCACGTTCAGGATGGAGAAGTCCACCGCGACCATGAACTGGGCGCCGAGGAGAAGGGTGAGGACGAGCTTCTGACGTCCCGTCATGCGGGGCGATTCGGACGTGTTGAGCGTCTTGGGTGCCTTGGGCGGGTTGGGCGGGTTGGCTGTTCCGGGTGCTCCGGGCACTCCGGGTGCCGCCGACGCCGCAGTGGCCTCTGAGCCGATGATCGTGGACATGGTCGGATCTCCCTTTCGGGCAGGCAGGTCTGGGGTCCAAGGGGGATGGATCGGCATTCGACAGGGATGCCGAGCCTTAACGGTTCCGAGGTCCCGTTAAGGTAGGATCACCGTAACACCATCGAGCGTCTTAATGGAACAGGAGTCCCGTTATGAGTTCCGAGGTCGAGCCCGGCACCACTCGTCCGGGCGGCCGCACCGCCCGCGTCCGCGAGGCCGTGCTGCGCGCCGCGGGCGACGCGCTGGCCGAGCACGGCTTCGAGCGCCTCGACCTGGCCGACGTCGCGCGCCGCGCCGAGGTCGGCAAGACCACCGTGTACCGACGCTGGTCCACCACCACCGGGCTCGTCGCCGACCTGCTCGCCGACATGGCCGAGCAGTCCGTCTCCCGCAGCGACACCGGTACGCTGCGCGGCGATCTGCGGGAGAACGCCCGGCTCGTGGTCCGCACCCTGACCGACCCCAGGCAGGGCCCGCTGTTCAAGGCCGTCATCGCCGCCGCGACCTGCGACGAGCGCACGGCCGAGGCGCTGCGCCGCTTCTACGCGACCCGCATCACCGAGTGGGCGGGGTGCGTCGACCAAGCCGTGGCACGCGGGGAGATCCCGGCCGGCACGGACAGCCGCGAGGTCATCCGCGCTGTCTCGGCCCCTCTCTACTACCGCCTCCTCGCGAGCGGCGACCCCCTCGACGAGGCGACCGCCGACCGCGCCGCCGACGCCGCCCTCGCGGCGACCCGCGCGGGGGTCTACGGCACGACGGCCGGCTGACGGGCTGACGGGCTGACGGGCTGAACAGCGGACGCGATAGCGGCCACGAGGGTTGTCGGGCGTGGCCCCGGATACGTTGGGGCAGGGGGATCCGCACGGGGATCTGCCTGGGGACCTTGCTCGGGGATGGTGCAGGTGCCCCCCAGCCGCCGCGAGCCCCCGCGAGCACCGACCAGGAGGACCGGACCGATGACCGGAGGACCGATGACCGGCTTCGCCGACGACCGCTACGACGAGATGGCGTACCGCCGCACCGGACGCAGCGGCCTCAAGCTGCCCGAGATCAGCCTCGGCCTGTGGCAGAACTTCGGCGACGAGAAGCCGCTCGCCAACTCCCGCGCGATCCTGCGCCGGGCGTTCGACCTCGGTATCACGCACTTCGACCTGGCCAACAACTACGGCAAGCCGTACGGCTCGGCGGAGACCAACTTCGGCCGCATCCTGCGCGAGGACTTCCGCGGCCTGCGCGACGAACTCGTCATCTCCACCAAGGCGGGCTGGGACATGTGGCCCGGCCCGTACGGCGACCTGGGCTCACGCAAGTACCTCACCGCGAGCCTCGACCAGAGCCTGCACCGCATGGGACTCGAGTACGTCGACATCTTCTACTCGCACCGCCCCGACCCCGACACGCCGCTCGACGAGACGATGGGCGCGCTCGACCGGGCCGTCCGCCAGGGCAAGGCGCTGTACGTCGGGATCTCGTCATACACCGCCGAGCAGACCCGCGAGGCGGTCCGCATCCTGCGCGACCTCGGCACGCCGCTGCTCATCCACCAGCCGGCGTACTCGATGCTGAACCGCTGGATCGAGCCCGACCTGATCGACGTCCTGGGCGAGGAAGGCGTCGGATGCATCAGCTTCTCGCCGCTCGCGCAGGGCCTGCTCACCAGCCGCTACCTGGACGGCATCCCCGAGGGGTCACGCGCGACCCAGGGCTACTCGCTCTCCTCCGACCGCGTCACGGAGGAACTGCGCGCGAAGCTCCGGACATTGAACGAACTCGCCGCCAAGCGCGGCCAGTCGCTCGCCCAGATGGCCATCGCCTGGGTGCTGCGCGACCTGCGGATGACGTCCGCGCTCATCGGTGCCAGCAGCGTCGCGCAGTTGGAGGAGAACCTCGCCGCCCGCGGCAACCTCGACTTCGCGGACGACGAACTCGCGGCGATCGACGGGATCCTGGCTTCCTGACCATCGAACTGCCTTCGGTTTGGGAACCTTTCTCCGATCAGCCGAGGAGTCGCCGGAGCCAGCGCGTCCGGGCGTCACGGGCGTCACGGCTGATCGCCGCCTTCGGCGCGATGCCGTCGAAGCCGTGGTAGCCGCCGGACCACACGTGCAGTTCCGCCTGCCCGCCCGCCTGCCAGATCGCGTTCGCGTAGGCGACGTCCTCGTCCCGGAACATCTCGGCCGAACCGACGTCGATGTACGCGGGAGGCAGCCCGGACAGGTCGGCGACCCTGCCGGGTGCCGCGTAGGGCGGCAGGTCGTCGGCCTCGTAGAGGTGGTCGCCGAGCGCCGCCCGCCACGCGGTCTCGTTGGAGGTGAGGTCCCACGGCCCGCGACCCGACATCTGGCGGCTGGAGAACGTGCTGTCGCGGTCGTCGAGCATGGGGCAGAGCAGCAGTTGCCCCAGCAGCGCGGGTCCGCCGCGGTCGCGTACCAGCAGCGCGAGCGCCGCGGCGAGCCCGCCGCCGGCGCTCTTGCCGCCGATGACGACGCGGTCGGGGTCGATGCCCAGTTCGTCGGCGTGCTCGACCGCCCAGACGAGTCCGGCGTGGCAGTCCTCCAGCGGCGCCGGGAACTGCGCCTGCGGCGCCAGCCGGTATTCGACCGAGATGACGGCGAGTTCCAGCGGGAGGACCCACTCGCGGAGGATCCGCGGCAGCACGGACCACGCGTTGCCCATCACCATGGCCCCGCCGTGCATGTAGTAGAGCAGCGGCAGCGGGCCGACGGCTCCGGACGGCCGTACGCTCACGAGCGTGACGTCGGGTGCGCGCGGCGGGCCCGGAACCTGCAACTCCGCCACGTCGTACCGGCCGTCGCCACGCAGGTCCTCGGCTGTCGGCCTGGGTCGACTCGTGGCGTCCCGCTCCTGCCACGCGGCGAGGTTGTCCGGAGTCATGGACTCCCGCGGCCCCTGGCTCGACAAGGCCTCCAGCACAACGCCGAGTTCGGCATCGAACGGTGGCACGGGCATGGCCGACGACTCATCCGACTGACGTCCGGGCTCCGACTCCCCGCCACCAACGCCCATGGTTCAAGCCCCGTTCCGTTCGATCGCAGCTGATCGACTCAGCGACCACTCTGGGCGTCAAAGTAGTCGGCGTCCAACTCCCGCAGCGAATTGCGCCACGCACGCCGATCGGCGAACGGCCGGTCCAGGGCCGCCGGGACGGTGCGGGTCCAGAACTCGAACAACTCCTCGGTCCGCGCCGATACGGCGCCCATGCGCTCTCTCATGTCGGCCAGCAGGGCCGCTTCGTCCCGGGCCAGCTGACCAGCCGCGCGCGTTCCGGCCCCCGCAAGCCCATGGCACCCTTCCCCCGCCGCCGCTGCGCCGCCCCCGCGTACGCCTATGTGGCCACTGTATTGCGCGGACGCACCGGTCCGGGTCCGGTTCGGCCGCCTTCGGCGCCGGCGGTCGCGCCCGCGGTCAGCCGGTCGTCCGCCCGCCCGCCCGTCCGGCCCGATCGCCCGGTGTGCTCTCCCACTGCACCTCGCGCGCCTGCGCCGCTTCCGCCTCCTGCACTTCCGGCGCGTCGGGCCGGAACGTGGGCGCAAGCATGCCGATCCGCATCTCCTCGAGGCGCTCGGCCTGATCCTCGGCACGGTCCACGAGGCCGCGCAGTTCCGCGTCCGACAGCCGGTCGTCGTGCTCCGCGATCGCGCGCAGGGTGCGCCAGCACGACGCCTTGGTCTCGACGCCCGCGCGCATGGCCTCGAGTTCGACGACGGCGCTCAGCGGGGAGCGGCCGACCAGGCGGCCGTTCGGCTTCAGCCGCCCCACGCGCTCCGCGGCCCAGGCGAGCGTGGATTTCGCCTGCGGCACGGAGAAGCCGAGGTCGGTCATCATGCGCCGCAGCGCCTCGCGGTCCTCGGCGACTTCCTGGGCGAACGCGGACAGCGGCGGACCGTAGGCCTCGTCCTTGTGGACCTCGGCGATCCGGCGGGCGAGAGCCAGTCCGCCGGTCGATCCGGCGAAGTGGTCGCCCAGGTAGATGCCGAGCAGGCGCTCGGCCTCGGCGCTGTCGTCGGCATGCCGGTTCACCGGGAGCCCCCGGTACCGCATCACCCTGGTGACACCGGGCGGCGCCGTTTGCGATTTCGGCATCGTACGTCCCGCCATGACGGGCCTCCATCCGTGTCGCACAGATCGTTCCGGTCGGCGGCTACCCGCGTTGTGCGCAGCTGATACCCGGTGGCGGCGTCCGACGGCGGCATCCGCAAAACGCGCGGCGGGCAGGTGTCAGCGGACCGGGCGGCGGCCGGTACGGCGCCACATCACGGCCAGGAGGACGAGCGCCGCGACGAAGACCACGACGCCGATGGCGAGCAGATAGCCGAGGCCGTCGGCGACGGCGCCGATGATGCCGAGCACGATGGCGATGACGACCAGGGCCAGGAACCACGCCATGATGCGGATGCCTCCTTCGGTGGGCGGTCAGCGGCGGGCGAGCTGCCGTTCTCCTTCGACCCCGGGCTGGTAGGCGAGGCCGTAGTGCGCGAAGACGCCCTCTTCGTCCTCGGCGGGGAGCACGTCGTCGGTGCCGATGGACGGCCCCCGCTTCACCAGGCCCTTGTCGTACGCGACCCGGACGTAGTTCGGCCCGACGGTCGCACCGTCCAGCGGCACGAAGACCAGTCGGTGCCGGGTCGGCATCCCGACCTGAACAGTGGCCATGGACGCCTCGTCCGTACGGGTGTCCACGTAGACCGATTCGAGGGTTCCGATCTTGTGGCCGCCCGAGTCGATGACGTCCTGTGTGCGCCACTCGCGGATATCCGCCGCTTCGATCATCCCGTCCTCCTCCGCCGCGCCCCGTCACGCTCTGTCATTCCAATTTCCGGCACATATCCACACTGCCCCGGTGTGCAGGTGTTCACCATCCCAACGTGCGAGGCACTGCCCCGCCGCCCCGCGGCGCGGTCCCCCGGATCAGCACAGCCCCTGCGTTTCCGCCACCAGCAGGTCGACGACGCCACCGAGTCCCGCTTCGTCCGCCACGACGCGGAGCCGGTGTGCCGCGCCGCCGCCCGCGAGTTCGCGGTCGACGAGGGCCGCGACGGCCGCCCGGTCACCCGCGGCCTCCAAGGTGCCGCGCACGCTCCCCAGCAGCAGGCGTACGACCTCCGCCGCCGGCATCGCCGTCCGGTCCAGGGGGTTCAGCAGGTCACCGCGGAGGCCGGAGCGCGCGGCACGCCAGGTGGCCGCGCGCAACCACTCGGGACGCACCGACCCCAGGCCGGGGTCGGCGTCGCCCACCGCCGCGCACGCCTCGACGACCATGGCGCGGAAGAGCCCCGCGATCATCACCACCGTGTCCACGCGCGGGCACGCATCGCATATGCGCAGTTCCAGGGTGTCCTGGTGGGCGGACGGGCGGAGATCGAAGTAGAGCATGCCCGGGTCGGTGATGACCTCCGCCCGGATCAGCTCGTCGGCGACGGCGTCGTACTCCGCGGCCGAGGTGTACGCGCCGGGCGGCCCGGAGGTGGGCCACCGCTGCATGACCATGTTGCGCCAGCTCGCATACCCGGTGTCGCTGCCCAGCCAGAAAGGCGAGCTGGCGGAGAGGGCGAGCAGCACCGGCACCCACGGGGTCAGCCGGGCCATGGCCCGTACGCCCGTGTCGCGGTCCGGTACGTCCACGTGCACCTGCGCGGCGCAGATCAGCTGCTCGTCCGCGACGGCCGCGTACTCCTCCATCATCCGGGCGTACCGGGACGTGGGGGTCGCGTCCAGCGTCCCGGTCCGGGTCTGCGGCGGGGCGCCCGCGGCGATGACACCGAGGCCCAGCGGTGCCGCGGTCTCCGCGAGGAGCCGCCGCGTGGCCTCGAGGTCGGCGCGGAGCGAGTCGAGCGTGTCGTGCACGCGGCTGTTCGTCTCGACGACGGACTGCTGGAGCTCCCGGACGAATGTCCGGTCCGGCAGGCGTTCCAGCAGGCCGGACGCCGCGGAGACCGGCATTCCTGTGGACAGGTCCACGATGTGGAACTCTTCCTCGACCCCGATACGGACCGACACGACGCTCCTTCGGTGCTGACGTGCGCATTTGCCGTCGTCCCGCCGCTACCCGGGCCCGGCGATCCGATACGCGGCTGGACAGGTGCGCACAGGTGTCGAGTGGGTCCGCTCGCACCGGGTAGCGCGTGTGCAGAGGCACCCGAGACAACCGGTCGTACCGACCGCTCCGGCCTTGGTGCAGACAAGGGGTCGCACCTTCGCCGTCGAACCGTCGAACGCGTGTCGGCCGGTCGCCGTCGGGCCCCGCACAGGGCATGGACGGGCAGCGCTGCCCGCGTCCCCGCGAGCAGCGCCGTCCCCGCCATCCGGGCGTCGAACCGCCCCGCGGACCTTGTGGTGCGGGTCACATCGGGCCCATGTCACGAATCGAGGGCCTGCTTCCATCTGGTGGTCATCGGCAAGCGCAGAAGGAGCGGAACGATGACCACGCAAAACGACACGCAAGGCAAGAACGAAGCCGGCGGCACCACCGTCCACCGCGTCGTCGTCCTGGGCGCGGGATACGCGGGGATGTCCGCGGCGGTCCAGCTCGCGGCCCGGACCAAGCGGCGCGAGGACGTGCAGGTCACGCTGGTGAACCCGCAGGAGCACTTCACCGAGCGGATGCGGCTGCACATGGCGGCGACCGGTCAGCGGCTCGCCGACCTGGAAATCCGCGAGCTCCTGGAGGGCACCGGAGCGCGTTTCGTCCGCGGCTGGGTGACCGGGTTGGACGCGGACGCCAAGGTCGTGCGGATCGACGACGAGCGGACCCTGCCGTACGACACGCTGGTGTACGCACTCGGCGGCACCGCCGACGTGTCGGCGGTGCCGGGGGTCGAGGACCACGCGTACACGCTGGGCGGCGCGCACGACGCGGAGGTGCTGTCCGAACGGCTGGCCGGGCTGACCGAGCCGAGCGGCACGGTGGTGGTCGTGGGCACCGGGTTGACCGGCGTCGAGTCGGCCGCGGAGATCGCCGAGCGCAATCCGCACCTGGAGGTCGTGCTGCTGGGGCGCGGCGAACCCGGCGCGCACATGAACGCGAAGGCCCAGGCTTACCTGCGCTCCGCACTCGACCGCCTGGGCGTGCGGGTCCGCGGCTGGGTCGAAGTGACGAAGGTGCGGCCCGGTGCGGTCGAACTGGAGGGCGGGGAGAGCGTCGCGGCCGACGCCGTGCTGTGGACCGGCGGCACCCGCGTGTCGCCGATGGCGGCCGCCGCGGGCCTGGCCGTCGACGAGCGCGGCCGCATCGTCACCGATACGGCGCTGCGGTCCGTCTCGCACCCCGACGTGTACGCGGTGGGCGACGCCGCGGCCGTCCACCAGGGCTACGGCGTCATGCACGGCACCTGCCAGGGCGGCATGCCGACCGGTGTGCACGCCGCGCTGTCGATCGTCCGTGCGCTCAAGGGCAAGCGGCCCAAGCCGTTCCGGTTCGGCTATTACCACACGCCGGTGAGCCTGGGCCGCAACGACGCGGTGGTGCAGTTCACGCGCCCCGACGACAGCCCGCGGCGCGCGTACCTCAGCGGCCGAAAGGCGGTCTGGTACAAGGAGACGGTGACCTCCGCACCATGGCCGACGTTCGGCCGCATGAAGAAGATGCCCGCCTCGGGTGCGTTCTGGCCGCGCGGCGGCCGCTTCACGCGGATCCGGGGCACCCGGTGACCCGGCCCGAACCGGACACCGAACCGGACGCCACACCGAACGCCGAAGCCGACGCGCGGGTGTTCCACGAGAACCGCAACCTGTTGTTCTCGGTCGCCTACCGCATCCTCGGCACCGCCGCCGATGCCGAGGACGCGGTCCAGGACGCCTGGATCAAGTGGGCGGCCGCGGACCGCACCCAGGTCGCCGACCCCAAGGCGTACCTCACGCGCATCGTGTCGAACCTGGCGCTCGAACGGCTGCGTTCCACCCGGTACAAGCGCGAGACGTACGTCGGCCCCTGGCTTCCCGAACCGGTCCTGACCAGTGCCGACACCGCCGACCTGGTGACCGGCGCGGAGTCCGTGTCGATGGCGATGCTGGTGGTCCTGGAGACGCTGAGCCCCCTGGAACGCGCGGTGTTCGTGCTGAAGGAGGTCTTCGGCTTCGGCCACGCCGAGATCGCCGAGGCGGTCGAGCGGTCCGAGGCCGCGGTGCGCCAGGCCGCGCACCGTGCCCGCGAGCACGTGCGCGCCCGGCGGCCGCGCTTCACCGCGGACCGGTCGCGGCAGCGCGAGGTCACCGAGCGCTTCTTCGCCGCCGCGACCGGCGGCGACGTCAACGCGCTCATGGAACTGCTGTCCCCCGACGTCACCCTGTGGACCGACGGCGGCGGCAAGGTCCGCCAGGCCCTGCTCCCGGTCTTCGGCGCGGAGACGGTGGCCGCCTGGTTCGCGGCGATCGGCACGGTCACCTACCAGGGTGTCGACCCCGCGGACATGAAGGCCGAGTTGGCCGAGATCAACGGCGGCCCGGGGATGGTGTTCAGCGCCCCGGACCGGGTGATCGCCACCGTCACCTTCGACTTCGACGCCGAAGGGCGCATCACGGCCGTCCACAACGTGGCCAACCCCGACAAGCTCCACGACATCGGCACCGGGACCACGCGCGAACTCGGCACGAGCTGACCGGCCGACGTCGCACGCGGCGACCGCGACGGCGACCGGCGGGGCGGTTTCGCTGTCGGGCGGCGGAACTACGCTGTCCCCGATTCCGGTCCTGCCGCACCTTCGGAGGCACCCTGTGGGTGGTCGCTCGTTCATGCTCGCAACACGGATCCCGATGGCCCGGGACGGGTTCGACGCCTGGCTCGCGGCACCGCTGCCCGGCCTCGACGCGATCGCGAACCCGCAGGCGATGTACGCCGGGTGGGACGCGGACGGGACCGTCCCCGACTGGGACCTGGCCGGGATCGCCGACTCCCCGGCGGCGGTCGCCGCGGTCCGCGCCGCCCGGGAGAGCACCCCTCTGGAACTGCTGGCGGCCCGCGCCGCCGGTGGCTTCACGCTGGCCCGCCACCACGAAGACGCCCTGGAGATCTACCTGTACGACTACCACGGCGAGTCGTACACGACGCACACCGAACTCCTGATGCTGGCCGGAGCCGGGCGCTTCGCGCGGCCCGGCACCGAGTCGCCCGTCATGTTCTGGGGCGGCGACGTCTACCCGGGCCTGCCGCTCCGGGACGACCCGCCGCTCGTGGTGATGGTCGTCGGCAGCGGCGGGCGGGCCCGCTTCGCGGAGACGTACCCCGTCCGCGAACTGACCGAGGGATTGCGGACCGTCGAGGAGGCCTTCCTCGCCGCGGTCGTCGAGGACGACCCCGAGTCGTACGGCTGGGACCCGTCCCGGGTACTCGACCCGGCGATCCGTGCCCTCGTCCCCGCCCCGGGGTCGAGCGCGGGTTAGCCGGTGCGGTCGGCACGGGCGCGGCCGCGCAGGAGCACCGCGTACGCCATCGCCCCGATCGCCGCCGTCGACAGCAGTGTGCGGACGATGTTCCAGGCGATCCACGGGTCCTCGAAGTCGGCGCGGACGGCCGCCGGGTCGGCGATCGCCGACGCCGCGCCGGCGTCGTCGAGGTCGTTGTTGAGCGGGATGTTGAACGCAATGGTGCTGATCGCGCTGAGCGTGTAGAGCGCGAGGGCGGCGACGATCCACCGCCCGATCGGGCCGCCGCCGCGGCGCCGCTGCATGATCGCGGCGGCGAGGGGGGCCAGGAACGCGCCGTAGAAGCTGAGGAAGAACACCGGGTTCTCGATCTTGGCGTTCACCCGCTGGAGGAAGTCGATGAAGGCGCGGTCGTCGGCGCCCGCGAGCGCCGGCATGATCGCGCACGTGAAGCAGTAGTAGACGCCCGCGATCAGCCCCATGAGCACGGTCGACGCGATGAGCACGGCGTCGAGGGCGTCGCGGCCGGTGCGGCGTGGAGATGCGGTCGAGGTATCCATGCGTCTCATTGAAGCGAGCGCGAACGAGCCTTCCCATGGTTCAGAAGCCCAGATGCATGCGCAAACGTCCAGCCGCACGCCCGGCCTCGTCGTCCGGCGCCGCCGGGCACCACCCGGCCCCGACACGTGAGAGTCAGAGGTTCACGGCCATCCCGCTGAAGATTCAGCAGAACCTGACAGCAACCTTCGTCGTTGGACCATCCGTGGACGAACAGGACGAACAGCTTGACATCGTCGTGATCGGTCCCGTGGATGCCGTCGAGCGCACCCGGGCCCGGCTGACGGAGACCGGCGACCTGGCCGACGCGGAGCCGGTGCTGCCCGACGAGGACGACCCGACGCACGGCTCGTGCTGGATCCGCCTGGTCCCGGTGGACCGGACGCAACCGCGCGACCAGGCCGCGCGCCGGGGCGACCCGGTGGGTCTGTTCGCGGCGCTGACCACCCTGTTGCGCCCGCGCCCCGGCGGCAGTTCCGGCCCGGGCCGGCACCGCGCGTCGGGGTCCGGCCCCGGCCGGGACTCCTCCGGGCCCCGCCAGGGGTAGGCGTACCCGGACCGGGCCCGCAGCCCGCGACCCGCGACCCGCGACCCGCGACCCGCGAAACAATGCCGCCATGGACACACCCACCCGATGGCAGGTCTGGCGGCAGGACGACAACGGGGCGCGTTTCCTCATCGCCGCGTACGACACCGAGGACGAGGCCCGTGCCCGCCTCGCCGCCATGGAGGCCACCGGCGGCCACCACAAGCAGCTCTACTGGATGAACCGGTCCGACCGGAACGTCCGCTGAACAGCCTCCGCACGACTCCGCGATTGTGCGGTCGTTCGTGTGCTTCCGCGTAGTAACATGCCGGTCCCCTGCTGTTTTACTCCGGTGTCACGCCGCGTTGTTCGCGCAGGGTACGGGGCGGAAGGGCCGATAACGAATGGTCGTGGGAAACGTGCGGAGGCTCGCACAGGGCACCGGGAGCACATCGTGAGCGGCGACCGGCGCCGAGGAAGGGCCGCGACGGAGACGAAGGCCGACGGAGCACCGGCGCGGCGCGAGCGGCCGCATCCGGGGGCCGCCGTTCCCGCGCTGTCGTCGGAGGTCATCGAGGCGGCGCTGTACCGCGCCGCGGAGGGCGACCCCACGGCCGAGGCCACGGCGTACATCCTCACCGAAGAGGGCTCGTTCGTACGCCAGGCGGACCTGTACGCGCTCTGCCTCGAATGGTCCGACGACGGCCGCTACGCGACCGTCCGGTGGCCGGTCCTGCGGGAGTTCGTCTCCCGGCCGGACTCCGCCTACCAGGACGGCCCGCTGCGCACCCTTCTCCTCCTGTGCTGCGCGCTGCACGACGACGGCCCCGTACCGCTGACCCGCCTGTCGTCCCTGGACACGACCAACGCGCGCATCGTCTCGCGCGGGATCCACATCGCGACCGGCAAGCTCCCCCTGTCGCAGGCCCTGGGCACCGCGTAGCGGCGCCGCAGGGCCTGGGCACGTCGTACGGCGGCGGGTCGTCCCGCGCCGTCAGACCGCACTCGGCATGAGTTCGCGTACGAGGGCGCGCGCCGCCTCCCGGTGCTCCGCGGCCGCGTTCGGGTCCGACGCGTCGAGCAGCACCGCAAGGCCCTCGTGGGCCTGCGCCTCCTCCTGCCGGTAGCCGAGTTCGGGAGCCATCTCCAGGGCGTGGTCGTACAGCCGCCGGGCCTCGTCGGTGAGGCCCGCGAGTCGGCACGTCTCGGCGTAGCCGGTGAGGAAGCGCACCTTCCAGTGCTCCTCGAACAGCTTGTCCAGCAGGGCGAATGCCTCGCGGTGCCGGGCCAGCGCCTCCTCGTACCGGCCCATCTGCCGGAGCGCGACGCCGAGGCAATTGAGGCACCACGCCTCGTTGTTCATGTGTCCGTCGGCGCGGGCCAGTGCCAGCGCCTGCTGCAAGTGCTCGACCGCCTCCTCGGGTTCGGCGTCGGCGATGGCCACGCCGAGGGTGATCCGGGCGGTGAGGGTGGGCGGCCAGGCGGGGTCGGCGTGCGGGATGTCCAGGATGCCGCGCGCCAGCCGTGCTGCGTCCTCGCGCTGCCCCAGTTGCAGCAGCGCCCAGGCCTCGGAGGCCGAGGCGTGCGCCGCACCGGTCGGGCAGCCGGCGGCCTCGTACGACTTCCCGGCCAACCGGAAGAGTTCGAGCGGTTCCTCCGCATACCCCTGATCCCACGTCAGATAGCCGCGCCGCATCGCCAGTTCGGCGTGCGCGCGGGGCGCCCCCGGCTGCGACAGGCGCGGTTCGGCGGCCTCGTACGCGGCGACCGCCTCGGCCATCCGGCCCGCGTTGTAGCGGGCGAAGCCCAGATCGCTCTGCGCCTCGGCCACGTGCAGCGGATCGTCCAGGCGCCGCGCGGCGTCGAGCGACCGCTCGAAGAGGTAGTTGAGATGCGTCGTGCCGCAGCGGCGCGCGAAGTACGCCCGCATGAAGCGCGGCAGTTCGCACACGTGGGTGTCGGCGCCGACGGCAGCCGCCGTCTCGAAGGCGCCGATCAGGTTCTCGTACTCCGCGACGAACCAGGCCAGGGCCTCGTTCTTGTCCGCGAACGGCGGCAGTTCGCCCGGCGGCCGGCCCGCGGAGGGCGGACGGGCGGGCGACAACGAGGCCATGGCGGCATCCGCGGCGGCGGCCGCGTGCACGTAGTAGTCGAGCATCCGGCCCAGCGCGCGCTCCCGGTCGGCGGCCGCGTCCTGCTCCGCACCGGTCTGGCGCGCGTGCCCGCGCACCAGGTCGTGCAGCCGGTACCGGCCGACGGTCGGCTGCTGGACGAGGTGCGCGTCGAGCAGGTCCTCCAGGACGATCCGGGCGGTGCGCACCGGTACGTCCGCCACCGCGGCGACCAGGTACTCGTCGAACGACGGCCCCGGCAGCAGCCCGAGCAGCCGGAACAGCCGGGCCTGCGCCCGGTCCAACTGCCGCACGGACATGGCGAGTGCGGCGTCGACCTCACCGGTCCCCTGGGACAGCCGCTCGGCCAGGATGCCCACGGTCCAGCCCGGCCGGTGGCGCAGCCGGGCCGCAGCCAGCCGCAGCGCCAGCGGCAGGTGGCCGCACAGGCGCAGCACCTCGGCGGCGGATTCCGGGTCGCGGGCCAGCCGCCCTTCCGGCCCGGCGGGGTCGCCGCTCGCGCGGGCCAGTAGTTCGGCGCTCTCCTCCGGGCTCAGCACGTCCAGCGACACCGGCGGCACCTCGTCGAGGCCCAGCAGCCGGTTGCGGCTCGTGATCAGCGCGACGGACGGGCCGGCACCGGGCAGCAGCGGGCGGACCTGCTCGGCGTCGACGGCGTTGTCGAGGACCACGACGGCCCGCCGGCCCGCCAGTTCCGACCGCCAGCACGCGGCAAGTTGCTCCAGTCCCTCCTGCGGGACCCGCTCGGACGGGACGTCGAGCGCGCCGAGCAGCATCCGCAGCGCGGAGTCGGCGTTGAGCGGCTCCTGCCCCTCGGTGAACCCGTGCAGGTCCACGTACAGCTGGGCGTCCGGGAACTGTTCGGCCAGCCGGTGCGCGGCGTGCACCGCCAGGGAGGTCTTGCCGACGCCCGCCATGCCGTCCAGGGCGACCACGCGGTGGCTGTCGACCGCGGCGAGCACCGCGGCGAGCGGGTCCTCGCGACCGGTGAAGTCGGGTACGTCGCGCGGCAGGTCGTTGCGCGTCCGGGGCTGCACCTGCCGGCTCGCCTTCGGCGGCGCGGGCAGGGGGTTCGAGCAGCGCTCCCACAGCGGGCGCAGCGGGCGGGGGTCGCGCTTCACGAGCCGGCAGAGCGCGACGACTGCGGGCCACGGGGGCACCGTCTGGCCGCCGAGGTAGCGCGACAGGGACGACGAGCTCAGCCCGGCGTCCCGGGCGAGCGCGCGTACGCCGAGACCGGACAGCTCCTGGAGCTTGCGCAGCCGGGCCGCCAGCTCTTCCTGCGGCTGTTCCGCCGTCCCACGCGGTCCCACATCCATCGGATCACACCTCTCTGTCCCGCCCCGAGGAAAACTCTCGGGCCCGCATCGCCGCTGGTCAAGGGCGTTCCGACTGTCCCACGGTGTCCCATCGCCGTCGCCGTGCCGCGGCGGCTCGGCTGTGATGGAGACACACCCCGGGAGAACGGGGGCGAACCGGAGAACCGGATCCGGCGAACGGATCCGGAACGAGAAGTGGAGCACACCGACATGCAGTCTCGTATGCCGAACCCCGCGATGGTGCTGCCCGACGCGATGCGGCCGATCCAGGAGATCTTCAAGGCCGTGCACTCGGGCGGCGTGCCCGGGCAGACGCTGGAGCTGGTGCACCTGCGGGTCAGCCAGATCAACGGCTGCGGAGCGTGCGTCGACGGCGGTACGAAGACGGCGCGCGGCGCCGGTGTGAGCGACGAGCGGCTGGCCACGGTCGCCGCCTGGCGGGACACCCCGTACTTCAGCGACGAGGAGCGTGCCGCGCTCGCGCTGGCCGAGGCGGCGACGCGGCAGGCCGACCGTCCCGACGCGGTGGGCGACGACATCTGGGACGCGGCCGCCACCTACTTCGACGAGAAGCAGCTCGCCGCGATCATCCTCATGATCGGTGTCACGAACATGTTCAACCGGCTCAACGCGACGACCCGCCAGATCGCCGGCGCCTGGGGCTGACGTACGGGAGCAGTCCCCGCCGATCCCGGGTAGTACGACCAATCTGCCATAAGCAACAAACCATCTGATCCCGCAGCACACCCTCTGCGCGACACATCCAAGGAGACCTGTCATGGCCGGCACCGCGAAGACCTCGAAGACCACCGCCAAGCGCACCGCCTCGACCGAGGCGTCGTACGACGGGTTCACCGCCGAAGAGCGCGCCGCGATGAAGGAGCACGCCCAGGAGATGAAGGCGAGCTCGCGCCGTCGCGGTTCCGCCGCGGACAAGGCCGCCGAGGCGGAGGCCGCGGTCGTCGCGAAGATCGCGGAGATGGAGGACGCCGACCGTGAGCTGGCCGAGCGGATCCACGCCGTCGTCAAGGAGAACGCGCCCGAGCTGGCCCCGAAGCTCTGGTACGGCATGCCCGCGTACGCCAAGGACGGCAAGGTCCTCTGCTTCTTCCAGAGCGCGCAGAAGTTCAACGCCCGGTACGCGACCTTCGGCTTCAACGACGTCGCGACCCTCGACGACGGCACCATGTGGCCGACCGCCTTCGCCCTCACCCGGCTCACCGCCGCCGACGAGCGCCGGATCGCCGAGCTGGTGAAGAAGGCCGTCAGCTGAACCGGGGGACGTGGGGAACCTGGGGAACCTGCGGCACATTGGGGATCGGACAGGGAGCCGCGCCGCTCGCGCGCACGGCTCCCCGCCCGGTCCCCAAAGCCGTTTCCGGGGTCCGGTCAGCAGAGGCGGCCGGTGTAGTGGGCGCCCTGGATCTTGTCGGCCGACCCGAGCCAGGTGCGGCCGGGCGCGACGCAGCGCTCGTAGTCGGGCGCCAGGGCGACCCGGACCCCGATCACGATGCGCGAGCCGTCGGACGTGCAGTGGTTGTAGTACGCGTCGGAACTCGTCTCGTAGAAGCCGCACGGGTTGCGGAGTGCGGGGGCCGCGGTGGCGGAGGCGGTGACGGTGCCCGCGGTGGCGAGCACGAGGGCGGCGGCGGAGGCGAGAACGCAGGCGGTCGCGCGGCGAAGGTGCAAGGAAGGCTCCTGAACGGGCAGTTGGGGCGGCGGGTCGGGTACCCCCCATCCCCGCGGGTGGTCGGACATCGGCCATGATCGCGACGCCCGCACGCGCGGTCGACCCGACACCGCACCATTCACCCGGTGGGGCGAACAGCCCCTCGACCGTTCGGAGCAACGGGCCGGTGGTGGCCGTGGCAGCCGTCGGGCACCTCGGGTATCCGCGGGTCAGTCGCCGCGGCGAGCGTCGCGGACGTCCGGGCCCGCCTGGGGAGCCTGATCGGCACCCGCCTTCTCCAACAGGGCCAGGAACTCGTCGAAGCTGATGGAGCCGGAGAGGTCCGCGTCATACGTGCGCAGCAGGTGCCCGGTGCCGGCGGCCTCCTCCTCGCGGCCGAGGTCCTCGAGCGCCGCCATCAGCTCGTCGGCGTTGAGGACCCCGTCGTTGTCGAAGTCGTGCCGGTGAAAGGCCTCGAAGTAACGGACCCGGTCGTCGTGGCTGGTCATGAGCCCCGCGTACCCGCACGCGTGCGCGGCATGCGCTTCCCGCGTCGCGCCGCATGGGTCGGGCGTCAGCGGGTAGCCGCCGGGCGAACGGCACGAGACGCACCAGAGAGCAGACGAGCCATGATCTTCCTCGGACTCCTCATCGCCGCGGCGGCCGCCGCGTTCGCGGGCCTGCTCATCGCGTACAACACCGCGGGCGGGCCCGAGTACACCGTGACCGTGTTCGACCAGGACGTGGTCACCCTCAACAGCCTGGCGATCTTCTGCGCCGGACTGGCGATCGCGCTGATCTTCTGCGCCGGGCTGGCCCTGGCGGCCAGCTGGCCGCGGACCCGCCGCCGCCTGGGCATGCAGCGTACGACCGACGCGGAGCTGCGGACGCGTGCCGAACGGCACGCCGCCGCCCACGAGTGGCAGGCCGACCCGTCCGTCAGCCCGGTACGGACAAAGGCGGACCAGGCGGACCAGGCGCCGCGGCAGCCCGACGAGCCGCCCGCACCGGGCGGCGGCGAGGAACCGCCGCCGGTCCGCTGACCCGGTGGCTCATGACCCGGAGACTCGCGACCCGGCGCCCTGCGCGCTCCATTCGGCCGAAACGCGGTGTGCCTCACCCCGGATCCGGAACGCGGTGATCATCTCCACGATCCCGACCGCGATGAGCCAGCAGCCGACCACCACGGTCAGCACGGTGATCGACTCGAACGGGGCGACCACCAGCACGACGCCCGCGATGGCGGTGACGACCCCGAGGAATCCGTGCCATCCCCGGCCGGGCATGTCCGGGGCGGACGCGGCGGCCATCGCCTCGGCGATGCCGTGGAAGAGCCAGCCGATGCCGATCCACAGTCCGAGCAGGAAGATCGACTGCAGGGTGCCGCGGAAGCAGAAGAGGCCCAGCAGGATCGACAGCGCGCCGCTGATGAAGGCCAGCACGCGGATCCCGGTCGTGGTGTGCGTGCCGAACGCCGAGACCAGTTGGAAGACGCCGCTGACCAGGAGGTACACGCCGAAGAGCACGCCCACGACGCGCAGCGAGGGACCGGGCCAGACGAGGACGACGATGCCGAGCGCCAGCGAGAGCAGGCCGGTGATGAACACCGCCTGCCACGCGCGGCGCGCGAGCTCCCGCCAGATGCCGTCGAGGGTGGGGGTCGGCTCGGTGTCCATGATGATCCCGCTTTCGCCATACCCCCGGGTGACAAATCTGAATAAATCGACTACAGCAGGGCGCAGCCGCCCCCGCAACGCGGCGTGCCGGGGCGCGGTGGCGCTCCCGCCCGGGCCGGCGGCGCCTCGGTCGATACCTCAGCCGTTGCTTCGGCCGCAGTCTCAGCCGTTGCCTCAGTCGTTGCCTCGGCTGTTGCCTCGGTCGTTGCCTCGGTCGGTGTCGAGGAGCCCGTAGCCGAATTCCGCGGACACCCGGTTCGCGGCGTCCACCACGTGCTGGGCGTACTCGGAGGTGCGCTGCCGGAAGCGGAACTGCGGTCCCGCCAGGCTCACCACGGCGATCACACACCCGTCGTGGTCGAACACCGGTGCGGCGACGGCGGCCGCGCCCTCCTGGCGCTCCCCCGCCGACGTCGCGTACCCGCGCTTGCGGATGAGCCCGATCTCCTTGCGCAGCGCGGCGGCGTTGGTGACCGTGCGCTCGGTCAGCACCTCGAGCCGCGCCTGCCCGAGGTACGCGTCGATCTCGTCCTCGGACAGGAACGCGAGGATCGCCTTCGACGACGCCCCGGCGTGCAGCGGGAACGGCGTGCCGAGCGGCACCTCGATGCGCAACTCGCTGGCCGGCGGCACCTGGTCGACGTACAGGCGGGTCTCGCTGCGGCGCACCGACAGGGTGGCGGTCTCGCCGCAGGCGTCCGCGAGGCGGCGCAACTCCGGTGCGGCCAGCATGCGCAGGTCCGTCCGGGCCAGGTACGCCCGGCCCAGCGCGACCGCCGCCGGTCCCAGGGCGTACCGCCGCGTCGTGGGGTCGGCCGTCACCAGGCGCCGGCTGCGCAGCGCGGTCAGGATCCGGTGCACCGCGCCTTTGGTGATGCCGAGTTCCTGCGAGATCTCGGTGACGCCGAGGTCGGGTCGGCCGCTGCGGCCGAAGAACAACAGCACGTCGATCGCGCGCTCGACGGCGGCGATGGACCTGCCGGTGGTTTCCTCGACGTCGGCGGCAGCTGCGGGCACCTGTGACTCCTCGGGCAAGACGGGCTGTCATCATAGCGGCGGCGCGGTCGTTGTTCCACGGAGCGGAACACTGGCCTACTCAACGCCCATGGCCCCCGCAGGGTTTGCTTCTCCGGAACGCTTGAGCGCCTGGTGGAACAGTGCCTACCATGACGGCAGGTCGGCGGCCGTCTGCCCGCCATCTCCGGGAGGGACACCGCGCATGACCCTTCGCCCCGCCCAACTCGGGCAATTCCCCGGCAACTTCACCAACCGTGCCGCTCCGCGCGGTGCGGCGGCAGCCTGATGGGGCCCGGCAAGCGTCCGTTGGAGGACGTGCGCGTCATCGCGGTCGAGCAGTACGGCGCCGGCCCCTGGGGCTCGCTGCACCTCGCCGACCTCGGCGCCGAGGTCATCAAGATCGAGGACCCGGCCGCGGCGGGGGACGTCGGCCGCTACGTCCCGCCGTACGCCGAGGGCGAGGACTCGCTCTTCTTCGAGGTCTTCAACCGCAACAAGCGCAGCCTGTCCCTGGACCTGGCCTCCGCCTCCGGCCGCGCCGTCTTCGACGAACTCGTGCGCGCCGCCGACGCCGTCTACTCCAACCTCCGCGGCGACGTGCCCGCCAAGATCGGCATCACGTACGACGACCTCAAGCACCTCAACCCGCGCATCGTGTGCTGCTCGCTCTCGGGCTTCGGCATGACCGGTCCCCGCGTCGGGGAACCGGGCTACGACTACATCCTCCAGGGCCTGCTGGGCTGGATGGACGTCACCGGGGAACCCGACGGCCCGCCCACCAAGTCCGGGCTGTCGCTGGTCGATTACTCGGCCGGCTTCGTCGCGGCCATCTCGCTGCTCGCGGGGCTGCACGCCGCCCGCCGCGACGGCACCGGCATGGACTGCGACGTCTCCCTCTTCGACACCGCGCTGTCGCTGCTCAACTACCCGGCCGCCTGGCACCTCAACGCCGGGTACGAGCCGAGCCGCACGCGGCACTCGTCGCACCCCTCCCTCGTGCCGTTCCAGCTCTTCCGCACCGCGGACGACTGGATCGTCGTGGGCTGCCCGAAGGAGAAGTTCTGGCGGCGCCTGACCGAGGTGGTCGGACATCCCGAGTGGGCGCGGGACCCCCGGTTCGCCACGTTCGCGGACCGCGAGCGCAACCGCGGCGAACTCCTCGCGCTGCTGGAGCCGTTGTTCCGTGCGCGGCCCGCGGCCGCGTGGCTGGACGCCCTGTACGCGGTCGGCGTCCCCTGCGGACCGGTCAACTCCGTCGCGGACGCCCTCGCCGACCCGCACACCGCCGCCCGCGACATGGTCGTGGCGACGGAGCATCCGCGCTACGGGCGAATGCGGCTGCCCGCCACCGCCGTTCGGGTCGGCCCGGGTCCGCGGCCCGAGCGCCGCGCACCGCGCCGCAACGAGGATTTCGAGTACGTCCTGACACACGTGGCCGACCGCTCCGAGGAGCAGATCGCGGAACTTGTACGCGCGGGCGCGTTCGGGCCTCCCGGCGCCGTACCCGGCATCCCCGACCGCTTCCGCAGCCACGAAGCCGAAGGCTGAGCCCACGCGTACTCCCGGCAACGAGAGGATCGGATGACCACGCCCCCGGGGGCCGCGCCGCGCTCCCACCTCTATGTGCCCGGCGACCGGCCGGACGCCCTGCGCAGAGCCGTCGAACGCGGCGCGGACGCGCTCATCCTGGACCTGGAGGACTCCGTCGCGGCGTCCGCGAAGGAGACGGCCCGTGCCGAAGTGGCCGCCTTCCTGGCCGCCCGCCCGGCACCGGTGCCCGGTGAACCGGCCCTGTGGGTGCGGGTGAACCCCGGCTCCGTCGGCCGCGACGACCTGAAGGCCGTCGTCGGCCCGGCGGTGGCCGGGGTGTGCCTGGCCAAGACGGAGTCGTCGGCCGAAGCAGCCGATATGGCCCGGCTGATCGGCGCGCTCGAATCCGAACGCGGGGTGCCCGCCGGACAGATCGCGCTCTCCCCGCTGTTGGAATCGGCGGCGGCGGTGCTCGCGGCCCGGGACATCGCCGGGGCTCCGCGGGTGGTGCGCCTGCAAATTGGCGAGGCGGACCTGTGCGCGGACATCGGCGTCGAGCCCGGCCCGGACGAGCGCGAGCTGTTGTGGGTGCGCAGCCAGGTCGTGCTGGCGTCGGCCGCCGCCCGGATCGAACCCCCGGTCGGCCCGGTCAGCACCGACTACACGGACCTCGGCGCGCTGCGGGAGTCCACGGGTGCGCTGCGGCGCCTGGGATTCGTCGGCCGGGCGTGCATCCACCCGGCGCAACTGGCCGTGGTCAACGAGGTCTTCACCCCGACAGCCGAGGAAGTCGAGCTGGCCCGGGCCGTGGTGGCCGGCTACGAGGACGCGATGTCGGCGGGAAGCGGGGTGTTCGTCGACGGTCGCGGCCGCATGGTGGATCTGGCCGTCGTGCGCAGTGCGCGGCGCACGCTGGCGGCGGCGCACCAGGCGGGCCTCCGCGTCCGGCCCGACCGGGCCCGCCGGCCCGACTGAGGCCGCCGATCCGGCTGAAGCCACCGGCCGACCGAGGCCGGCACCCGTGCCCGGACCGCCGGTCCGGCCGGTGGAGGCCGGGTCGCGGCGTCAGTCGACGAACGCGGTCAGGTCGAGCACTTGCCGGTAGTCCCCCGTGCCGTCGGCCATGGCGACCACCGCGTCGAGCAGTCGTCCCGTCCGGTCTGCGGGCAGGGCACGCATGGCGTTGAGGCGGAATTTCCCGAGGAGTTCCTCGCGTGACAGCGGGTGCTCCGGGCCGCCCCGGGAACAATCGACCCGGTGCTCCAGAACCTCGCCCGCGTGCGTGGTGACGCGCAACACCGCGGCGAACGCTGCCGGGAAGCGGGCCGTCGCCGTCTCGTCCGCGACGACCTCCACGCGCTCGGCCAGGCCGTGCAGCAGCGGGTCGGCGAGCGCGTCCGCGGAGAAGTCGTCCAGATGGAGGCCGAGTCCGCCGCCGCCCAGCAGGGCGCGGGCCACGGTGTACGGGCCGCTGAACTTCGCGTGGTAGCCGGTGGCCGGCCGGACCTTCAGCTCTCGCGGTTCGGCGATCGTCCGCAAGACCGGTGCGGCGACCCCGAGTTCGGCGTACCTGACCTCGGATGCGGCGAGGCCTCGGGCGCGAAGTGCCAGCGCGCAGTCGATCCCGGGGTGGGTGAAGTGGTTGCTCGGGTAGGGCTTGTAGACGGTCCGCAGCAGTTCCCACCGGTTGCCCAGGTCGCCGGTGAGGGCGTCGGCGTCGTACTTGCCGTCCAGGTGCGCGTTGAAGAAGCCGAAGCGGCCCTCCAGCACGGTCGGCGGCCCGGTGACACCCTCGCGGGCGAGCGCCGCGGCCACGACTCCGCTGTGGGCGGCCCAGCCGCAGTGCACGCGCTTGACCGTGCCGCCGGTGCGGTTCGCCTCCAGGAGGCCGGCGCCCATGCTGGCGGCTATGCCCATGGCCGACGCGAGCGCTTCCGCGTCCAGGCCGTAGGCCAGGCCGGCCGCGGTGGCCGCGCCGAGCGCACCGCAGATCGACGTCGCGTGCAGGCCCTTGTCGAAGAACACCGAGTTGCCCAGTTCGGGCGAGTACGACGCCATCCCCAGCCGATTGGCGACCTCGATGCCTGCCGCAACCGCGGCCAGCAGAACGGCAGTCGGTGCGGCGGTGGCTTCCGCGGCCGCCAAGGCGGCGGGCACGACGTTGGCGGACGGGTGCAGCACGCTGGGCAGGTGGGTGTCGTCGAAGTCCAGCAGGTGGGCGAACGTGCCGTTCGCCAGGGCGGCGTTCGGCGCGGGCAGGCGCTCGCCCGACCCGATGGCGGTCGCCTCCCGGACCCCGCCCCATCCGGCGACGAGCCGCAGTACGGCGGCGTCGGGGGCGCTCGCCCCTTCGGATTCGGCGTGTCCGGCAAGGCAGTTGCCCAGGACGTCGAGAATGCGGTGGACCACGTCGCCGGTGATCTCGGCGGGCAACGGCGCGTCGCGGCACGTGACGGCGAAGCGGGCGAGTGCCTGGACGTGCGTGGGCGGGGCCGTGCGGGTCACGTCTTCTCCCCCGCGATGACACCCGCCGCGGCGAGCCGGTCCAATTCCTCCGGACCCAGGCCGACGCGTTCGCCGAGCACGCGGTAGGTGTCGGCGCCGTGCGGGCGCCCGGTCCAGGCGATGCGGCCGGGCGACTCGGAGAGCCGGTACAGCAGGTTCTGCATCCGCACCGGCCCGAGGACCGGGTCCTCGACCGTGGTGATGGTGTCCAGTGCCTGGTACTGCGGGTCGGCGAACACGTCGGCGATGTCGTAGATCGGCGCGGCGGCCGCATCCGCCGCCTCGAACGCCGCGACGACGTCCGGGAGATCGCGTTCGGCGATCCAGGCGGCCACGTACCTGTCGAGTTCGTCGGCATGCGCCGCGCGCCGCGCGCCGGAGGCGAACCAGGGCCGGGTGACGACCTCGGGGTGCCCGACCAGGCGCATGACGCGCTCGGCGACGCTCTGCGCCGACGTGGAGACCGCGACCCACTTCCCGTCCCGGCACCGGTACGTGTTGCGCGGGGCGTTGTGCACCGAGCGGTTGCCGGTGCGCTCCTGGACGACGCCGAGCTGGTCGTACACGATCGGCTGCGGCCCGAGGACCGACAGGATGGGTTCGATGATCGCCAGGTCGACGACCTGGCCGCGGCCGCTGCGGGTGTCGCGTTCGTACAGGGCGGTCATCACGGCCTGCGCCGCGGTGAGTGCCGCGATGCCGTCGGCGAGGCCGAACGGCGGTAGTGTGGGCGGCCCTTCGGGCGTCCCGGTGATGGCGGCGAATCCGCTCATCGACTCCGCCAGCGTGCCGAACCCGGGCCGGGCCGCGTACGGGCCGAACTGTCCGAACCCGGTCACCCGCGCGACGACCAGCCGCGGGTTCACCGCCAGCAGGGCCTCCGGCCCCAACCCCCAGCGTTCCAGGGTCCCCGGCCGGAAGTTCTCCACCAGGACGTCGGCGCCCGCGACCAACTGCCGCATGATGCCCGCCCCTTCCGGCGTGTTGAGGGCGAGCCCGACCGCGTGCTTGTTGCGTCCGAGCATGGTCCACCACAAGCCCACGCCGTCCTTGCTCGGGCCGTGGCCGCGGACCGGGTCCCCGCGACGCGGGTGCTCGATCTTCACCACGTCGGCGCCGTAGTCGCCCAGGATCGTCGCCGCCATCGGACCTGCGAACAGTGTTGCCGCGTCCAGTACTTGCACTCCGGCAAGCGGCGGGTCGCGGCGCCGGTCGGCGGAACGCGAATCGGTCGTCATGGAGCGGCATCCCCTCTGTCGCCCTTGGCCGACCCCGTCAACGGCCGTATCGTCATCTTAGCCAGAGCATTCCGTTCTCCGGAACGCTGTCTCACAATTGCGGTTTCGGCGCGGATGCAGGATGACGACCGAAGGGGGACGCACCACGCCATGCCCCACTACGAACTCCTGGTCAAGGACGGCACCATCGTGCTGCCCGGCGGCACCCAGCTGCGGTCTGACCTGGCCGTGCGGAACGGCCGGGTCGCGGCACTCGCGGCGGACATCCCGGCCGCCCAGGCCGACGAAGTGCTGGACGCACGCGGCATGGTCGTGCTCCCGGGCGCCGTCGACGCCCACTTCCACATCGGCATCTACCGCGACCTCGCACTCGACGCGTACGAGGAGACCCGGTCGTCGCTCGTCGGCGGGGCCACTTCGGTCGTCTCGTACTTCCGCACCGGCACGCACTACCTGAACCGCAC
Organism: Streptomycetaceae bacterium NBC_01309; assembly: GCA_045039925.1. Lineage (GTDB taxonomy): Bacteria > Actinomycetota > Actinomycetes > Streptomycetales > Streptomycetaceae > Yinghuangia. The sequence continues at coordinate 9,535,327 of CP108400.1, read as the reverse complement.
CGGCCCCTACCGCGAGATCTTCCCGGAGGTCCTCGCCGCGGTCGAGGGCAAGGCCTGGACCGACTACGGGTTCCACCTAGCCCCGATGACGGTCGGGCAGATCGCGGAAATCCCGTCCCTGGTCTGCGGACACGGCGTCACGTCGTTCAAGTACTACATGTTCTACAAAGGCTTCGACCTCGCCTCCAACAGCCGGGACGCGCGGGCGTTCACCATGGGCGACGAGTACGACCTCGGCCACCTCCTGCTGCTCATGGAGCAGGTCGCCGAAGCCCAGGCCGAGAACCCGCAACTGCGCCTCTCCCTTTCCCTGCACTGCGAACAGAGCGAACTGATGCGGGTGTTCATCGACCGCGTACAGGCCGCCGGAGACCCGCAGACGCTCCGGGCGTACCACGAGGGACGCCCGCCGCTCACCGAGCGCGTGGCCATCGGCGAGGCGACCGCCATCGCGTCGCACACGGGGACGCGCATCAACCTGCTGCACCTCTCCGGCGCGGACGCGATCGACGCGGCGGTCCTGGCCCGACTCGCCTACCCGCACACGGACATGCGCTTCGAGACGACGCTCCACCACCTGTGCCTGGACCACGACACGCTCGACGCCCGCGGCGGCCTCGGCGGCAAGGTCAACCCACCCATCCGCACCGCCGCCGACAACGAGGCGCTGTGGGCGCGCTTCGCGACCGGTGACATCGACTGGGTGGCCTCCGACCATGCCTGCTGCGCGGAGGAGTTGAAGGGCGACCGGCTCTGGCCGGCGGCCCCCGGCTTCGGCGGCACGGCGCTGCTGTACCCGGTGATGCTCTCGGAAGGGCACCTGAAGCGGGGCATCCCGCTGCCGCGGATCGTCGAGGCGGTGTCGGCCGCCCCGGCTCTGGCGTACAACCTCCCCGGCAAGGGGAACCTCCTGCCCGGATTCGACGCCGACCTGACCGTCGTGGACCTCGGCAGGACGCAGACCGTGACCGCCGCGCTGTGCCGTTCCGGTCAGGACCACTGCCCCTTCGAGGGCGTCAAGTTGACGGGATGGCCGGTGCACACGGTGGTGCGCGGCAACGTCGTGTACCGGGACGGCGAGATCACCGGAACACCGAACGGCCGTTACCTGCGGCGCTGTTGACGCCGAACCCAGGCGCGGAACCGAACAACACCGGCACTGCCGGAACACACCGACTCTGTAAGGGACGTGGCATGCGACCCCATGTCGAGACCATCCAGGAGAAGGACTACATCTGGCACCGCGCCGAGCTGACAGGCGGCGAAGGCCGAGCGGTCGAGCGCCGGCTGTCCGTCGACGAGGAGGACGGATCGTCGTCGCTGCGCATCGACTTCCCCACCGCCTGGGGGCGCGGCCCCGGCATCCACCACGCGGACACCGAGTACTACGTGCTGGAAGGGGAAATGCGTTACGGGGAAAGCGTCTTGGGCAAGGGCGGCTACGTCCACGCGCCCAAGGGCGTGCCCGCGGAGGCGCTCCGGTTCGCGGAGGGCACGAGGATCCTGCACTACCGCGAGTACGGCGACGCCGGATTCGACGCCGTCGAGTCCGCGTCCGCCCCCGGATGGCCGGACGCCCGCGGCGGGATCACCGTGCACGCGTCCGCCGAGAGCGACTGGCTGGCCGTGCCGAACGCCGGTCCCATGCCCGGGTTGTTCGTGAAGTACCTGCACGTCGACCCGGTCTCCGGGTTCTACACGCGCCTCGTGTACGCCAAGGAGGGCTGGGCGGACCACCGCCTCGCGCACCACCCGTGCTACGAGGAGGCGTACACCCTCGACGGGAAGATGTCCTACAACTTCGGCGACCTGGACGCCGGTACGTACTTCTTCCGGCCCGCGCGGGTCAAGCACGGGCACTTCGTGGCGATGGAAGGCGGCACCACCTGGCTCATGCGGTCGGACGGCGAACTGGAGAACTGGTACACCCAGAACGAATGGGTGCGTTGGGGCGGCGACGCGGTCAACTACGCGACGGACGGCGGGCGCATGACCTGGTCGTACTCGTCCCACGACCTTGCGGGCGGCCGCAGTTGGCGCAGCGACCACGACCTGCGGGTGCTGCACACCGCCCTCAACTTCCAGAAGGAGCAGGGCGCGCCGGACACCGACTACATGCAACACGGCACCGGCCCCGACCAGAGTTTGGTGGCCATGGCGAAGGCCTTCGACCTCGCCCGGCCGGCCCAGGGCCACGGCCCCGAGCACGACCACGACCACGACCACGACCACGACGAGGATGCGCACACCACGGACCAAGGCCCCGGCCACGCGCACGACCACGCCGCCCTCGGCTGGCCCGCGCCCGGCACCCTGGAGCACCCCGACGAACGCACGGACGACCGCACCCACAACTGGGGTGCCGGCCGCGCCTGGAAGCGCGGCGCGGACCGGCCGCTCCCGCCGATCCTGTCGACCCTGCCGGTCCGCAGCCGTTCGCTCGGCCGCTGGGACGGCGACGGCATGTGACACCGTCGCCGCCCTACCCGCCGGTCAGCGGCGCACCCAGACCTGGTTCGAGCCGCCGTGGCAGTCCCACAGCACCATCTCCGCGCCTTCGTGGGTCCCCCGGTTCACGACGTCCACGCACTTGTTGGCCGTCCTCGAGTACAGGGCGTTGCCCCGGAGGGTGAACTGCTGCGCCGGGTTGCCGCTGCAATAGGCGAGCTGCACCACGGTGCCGTTGGCCGTGCCGCCCCAGGCCGCGTCCAGGCACAGCACGCCCTTGATCTCGATCGTGCCGTTGGACTTGATGTCCCACTTCTGGTTCACGTTGCCGTTGCAGCCCCACAGGATCACGTGGGTTCCGTCCGCACCGGCCGAGCCGCTCAGGCACTTCCCCGAGCCGGGGTTCAGGAGCGGGACGCCGGGGACGGGCGGCGGAGGCGGCGGCGCAGGGGCCTTGGGCGCGGGCGGCGGCGGGGCCGGCGGCTGCGGGGCGGGGGCCTTGGGCGCCGGGGCGGGCGGCGGCGCGGGCGGTGCCGGGGTGTTCGCCCGCGGCGGTGCCTGCGCCGGCGGGGCGGCGGCCGGCGGTGCCGCCGCGGGCGGCGCGGCGGGAGGCGGGGCCACCTGGGCCGCGGGCGGGGCGGCGGCCGGGGCGACGGGCGGTACCGCCGCCGTGGTGCCCGGTGCGGCGTCCGGCGTGCCGGCCGTGGACTTCGACTCGTCGGACTTGGTCGGCGCGGGCATGCCGTACGCCGGGTCGGTGGGCACCTCGTACCGGAAGTCGGGCCCGGTCGCCGCGACCGTGGTCGCCGGACCGCCCCCCGAACCGCCCTGCGTCACCACGGCGACCAGTCCGACCACCGCCGCCACGCTCCCGGCTGCACCGAGCGTGGTCCAGACCCGGCGTCCGGGCATCAGACCGCGCGCGGGTCGCGCGGGCCGACGCGCGTACGCCTCCGCGAGCGTGCTCGGCACCGGTTCGCCCGGCGCTTTCGGTTCGTTGCCTGTGGACACGGGTTCTCCTTCGGGGACGGGGCGGCGGCCGGTCGGGCGGGGAGCCGTCAGTCGGCGCCGACCAGCCGCGGTATGTCCTGTTCGTCGAGGACCACGAGCTGCTGCTCGTCAGGTGCGTCGATCTCGGCCATCCGCATCGCCTGGCGCTCCGTCATCTGCTGGAACACCTGCCGTGCGGTGCGGCCGTTGCCGAACTGGGCGTTGCGCGGCATCGCCGCGAAGAGCTCGCCGAGTACCTTGCGTGCGGGTCCGCTCAGGTCGTAGCGGTGCTGGGCGGCCTGGTGCTCGACGATGCGGACCAGGTCCCCCGCCGAGTAGTCCTCGAACAGCAGCGTGCGGGTGAAGCGCGAGGACAGGCCGGGGTTGGAGGTGATGAACCGCTCCATGTCACCCGGGTAGCCGGCGGCGATGACGACCACCTCGTCCCGGTGGTCCTCCATGAGCTTGACCAGGGTCGCGATGGCCTCGCCGCCGAAGTCGTTGGCCACTCCGGCCGGGACGAGCGCGTACGCCTCGTCGATGAACAGCACCCCGCCGCGCGCCCGGTTGAAGGACTCCATCGTCTTGGGACCGGTGTGGCCGACGTACTCGCCGACCAGGGCGCTGCGGTCGACCTCGACCAGGTGCCCGCGCTCCAGCAGGCCGAGTGCCTTGAGCAGCCTGCCGTAGAGCCGGGCCACCGTGGTCTTGCCGGTGCCCGGGTTGCCCGCGAAGACCAGGTGGCGGCTGAGGGGCGGCGCGGGCAGCCCCGCCTCCTGGCGCATGCGGACCGTCTGCATGAGCTTGACCATGCCGCCGACGTCGCGCTTGACGCCGTCGAGGCCGACGAGTTCGCCGAGTTCGGCGATCAGGTCCTCCAGCGTCTCCGGCTGCGGCGGGGGCTCGCCCAGGTCCGACAGGTCGACCAGGACCGGTGCGGGACGCCCGGGCTCCGCACCCGCGGGCGCGGGGGTGGCGCCGCGCGGTCCGCCGGGCGTTCTGGGCGGCGTGTGCGGGGACAGCGGCGCGTGCTCGGTCACCGAGGGCAGGGTGGCGGTGCCGACGCGGATCGAGACGCACTCCTCGAAGACGGGGTTCGCGTCCTCGGCCCGCCCGACGTCCTGCGCGCAGTCGAAGACCCGGCAGCCGAGGAACCGCGGTGCGGCGTCCCGGCCGACGTGCACCGCGGGGTAGGCGCACATCGCGAGGTCGACGTGCTCGAACACGCCCCTGGCGCCCGGTCCGAGCAGGATGCCGTTCTTGCCCGTCCCGTCGACGCGGGCGCCGCGGACCACCGGTTCGGCGTTCTGGCCGACCACGAGCCCGCTCCCGGCGACGGTGAAGATCCCACCGCCGTCCATGAGCATCCGTGCGCCGTTGTCGACCACGACGCCCGCGGTGCCGGTCTCCGCGACGCGTGTGCCGTGCAGTGTGACCAGGCCCTTGCCGCCGACCTCGACACCGGTCTTGCGCTGCCCGGTCACCACGCACTCGCGCACTTCGGACTCCGCGTCGGAGCGCACGCGCACGCCCGTCTCGCCGCCCTCCACGCGCCCGCCGCGTACCGACACCCCGGCCTCGTCGGCGACATGGATGCCGCACATGCGCGCGTCGGCCAGCGTCGTCTCCTTGATCGCCGCGCGGGCCCGGCCCACGACGGCGACGGCGTGCTCGTCGCTGCCGTCGATGCGGCAGCCGTCGATCTCGGCCTCGGCACGGGCCCCGACATGGACGGCGGTGAAGCCGCTCCGGGCCACCGTGGAGGAGGTGAGCGCCACCTTCGCGTCGCCGACCGCGACAAGGCCGTTGGCGGCGGGGGCGACCACGCGGCAGCCGTGGGCGGTCAGCCGCCCGCTGCCGTCGACCGCCATCGCGCTGCCCTTGGCGTCGGCGATGCGGCAGTCCAGGAGATGGACGCGGGCCTCGTGCTCGACCTGGACGCCGCTGCGCCCCGGGCCGAGGACGCGGCAGTCCTCCAGCTCCACGTAGGCGCGGTCCTCGGCGAGTACGCCGTTGCGGCCGATGTCGGCCAGCACCATGTCGCGGGCCAGCAGCCGGGCGTCCCCGCGGATCCGCAGCGCCGATCCGGACGCGTCGCGCACCCGCAGGTGGTCGGCGAGGACCACGCCGTGCCCGGAGACGACGACGCCGATGCCGTCGACCATGTCGACGGTGGTCTCCTCGACGCGCGCCCGGGCGTCGCCGTGCAGGACGATCGCGGCGTGCCGGGCTCCGCGCAGGCGCGAGTCGCGGACGACCAGGACCCCGCCGTCGGTGGGGTCGGCCAGGTCGTCGTCGAGGTCGTCGTCCAGGGTCAGGGCGGTGTTGCGGATCCGGCCGGTCCCGCCGCCGGAGCCCAGGACGTCGACGCGGCCGTGCTCCACCGTGCAGGTGTCGACGGTGAGGCCGGACGCGTCCTCGACGCACACGACGGGCTCGCCGGGCTCGGCGCCGCGCAGGTGGAGGCCGCGCACCACGCAGTTCGGCGCGGCGACGGTCAGCAGGACGCCGGACGCCGCGCGGACGACGACGTTGCCCGCGTTCTCGTCCGGCCGCAGCACCACGCGCCGTGCGAAGCGCAGGTTCTCGGTGTACTCGCCGGGTGCGACGGCGATCTCCGCCCCCGGCGGGGCCGCGGCCAGGGCGGCCGCGATGGTGTGGTGCACGCCCCGGCCCCGGGGAGCGACGCGGAGTACCGCGGGGGTGCTCATCAGAGTTCTCCGCTCACTGTGGTCGGCGGCAGGATGAACGTGTCGCGTTGCAGCCCGAACCACTTGGCGATCGCCGGCGTGAGGACCAGCGTCGTGAACAGCTTCTCGCCGAGTTTGCCGACCGAGCCGACCACGAAGATGTCGGCGGGGCCTTGGCGGTGGATCCAGCGGCTGCCGATCGAGTGCTGGATCAGGGTGCGCAGCGCGCCGGCCGAGATGCCGTTGAGCATGCCGCCGACGACCCCCGCGAGGCCGGTCATCGCCGCGCCGCCCGAGGTGAACTTGACGATCGAGCCGTCCGCCGCCCGGCCGCCGAAGATCGCGGCCTGCGACGCGGCGCTGACGAATCCGACGATCGGGCCGGTGCCGAGGCCGAGCCCGTACTCGTACAGGCCGCCGCGCCAGCGGGTGGGCCGCTCGGTGGCGCCCCACTCGCTGTTCCAGCTGTCGTCGTTGGGCCGCCACCTGGCCGGCTGGCCGTAGTCGATGTTGGAGAACATCACCTTCCAGCCGCCGCGGCCGGCGGCCATGTGCGCGGCCGCGATGGTGCCCTTGTTGATCGAGCTGAGTGCCGCGCCGAAGGCGGCGCGGGCGACGTCCATGGCGTTGGGCAGCGTGCCGGACAAGACCCGGACGATCGTCGTCACGACGAGGTTCATCGTGAAGTCGACGAGGAACTCGTGGGACATGTCGATGCCGATGGACTGGATCGCCTTGAGCGCGAACGGGGTGTCCACCGCCTCGCCCGCCATGGACGGGCCGAACTCCCAGCGGTTCGTCTCGCGGAACACCCGGTTGTTGCCGCGGTATTCGTTGAGCGCGCCGGTGAAGTGGGTCTCGCGTCCGATGTGGGAAGTGCCGCCGTTGAAGTTGTACTCGGAGATGTACCCGCTGATCGAGCGGTCGTTGACCGGCGTGATGCCGTTCACGTCGTAGCGGCGGGCGTGCTTGTTGAAGTTCTCGGTCTCCAGGAACGTGCCGTCCGCGAGCTGGAACTTCTTGCGGGTGATCATGCCGTGGTCCGACTCCTGCCACACGTGCGGGTTGAACGGCGTGTTGGTGCCGTTCACCGTGGGGCTGTAGTCGCGGACCCGGAACGGGGTGTCCGAGAAGTACCCCCGCCACGTGCCGGCCGCCGGCTTGGCGACCGGGATCTCCTGGATCACCCGGTGGCCGAGGGTGGAGACCTGGTCGGACCAGCGGGCGCCGGGCTCCCAGCGCATGAGGCCGTTGCCGTTGGCGTCGAACCAGTGCCGGATCCGGACGTTGCCGTTTCCGCCGAAGTCCAGGATGTTGCCGTGGGCGTCCACCTTGTTCCAGTGCCAGACCTCGTTGCCCGCGGCGTTGACCTGGTGACGCCAGGCGCTGACGGTCATGCCGTCGCCGAGCTGCCGCTGGTCGCGGATGAGGCGCCCGCCGTCGAAGTCCTGGAACGACTCGCGGTCCCACTGCCACGGCGTGATCTGCCGCTCGAACGAGGTGGTGCGGACGCCGGTGTTGGTGCCGTCGTTCCAGGTGAACGTCCGCCCGTCGGGGTTCATCGTGCCGAGCACGGTGATGTGGCCGCCGCCGGGGTTGGGATTGGGGAAGGTGTCGGAGCGGGTCACGACGACGCCGTGCGGGCTGTAGAGCGTCCAGTTGTTGCCGGCGGAGTTGATGGTGCCGCGGAAGGGTGCCAGCGCGTTGCCGGCCGCGCCGTCCGGCCGCACCTGGGGGGTGGGCCGGAAGTCGATGTAGTGGCCGTCGGTGAAGCCGGTCCGGATGACATGCCAGTTCTTGCCCGCGTTCGGGGTGAACCAGTCGCCGTCCGCGAGTTGGTTGGTGTAGTTGTCCTGCCAGGCGACGGTCCTGGCGCCCGCGCCGGCCGGTGCGGGCGCGAAGGGGCCGTTGAAGGAGCGGTGGCCCTGGAGGGCGCCGGCGCCCCCCTCGGACCAGGGCAGGAGGTGGGCCTGCGGGGTGGCCTGGAGGCCCGTGTTCAAGTTGGTCGGCAGCCGTACGTCGCCGACGGTCAGGGCGCTGCCGTTGAGCAGTGTGCGGGTCTCGCGGACGATGTTGCCGGTGCTCGCGACGTCGAACGTGGCCTTGTTGTTGGCGATGAAGTGCGAGCCGCGGCTCGGCCCCGCGATCGCGTTCTCCTGGACCCACGTGCCCGCGCGCATGTTGCTGTCCCGGAGCCAGACGAGCCGGGACAGGTCGGTGTTGCGCAGGTCGGAGCTGAACAGGTTGCGGAACGCGACCGGCGGGCGCTGTTCGGCGAAGCGCGTGTTGGTGAGGAAGTCGCCGTTCTGGAGGGTCTTGCCGAAGCCGTTGGGGTTGCCGTCCGGGTGCCGTGAGAGGAAGTCGCGCTTGGGCATGCCGTCGGGGGTCATCTCGATCTGGTGGAACCGGCGGACGTCGTGCAGGTTGAACTGGAAGCGGCCGAACTTCTCCTGGACCTTGACGACGGCGTTGCTGACCGGGTGGTTCATGTGGTCGGTGAAGCCGCGGCCGAGGCCCGATCCCCAGTTGCGGGTGCCGGAGGCGATCGGCTGGAAGTCGGCGTCGAACCGCACCCACTGGCTGTTGGCGAAGTTCTGGGTGAGGGGCATGTTGTTGAGGGTGGCCAGCACGTGCCCGCCGTCGGCGCTCACCTGGTAGTGCCGGACCCGCATCGGCTTGCCCATGAACGTCCGCACGTCGAAGTAGCTGCGGGTGCTCTCGCCCCAGTGCCGGGTGCCGTGCGCGACCAGGTTGCCGTTCATGTTGAACTCGGCCCACGGGCCGCGCTGGTTGAAGTGCCCGAACTCGCCCAGGGACGCGGTGGAGTGGTGCGCGTCGAGGACGCCGCCGCCGGGTCCGGGCAGGAGACGGCGTTCGAAGACCGTGGTGCCGGTGTGGCTGACCAGGTGGATGCGGCCCGCACCCGAGCCGGCCATGTCCACCGTGCCGCCCTCGAACCAGTTGCGCGCCCCGGCCACCGGGATCGGGGTGCCGTGCGCGTTGAGCCGCACCATCGTCCACGAGGCGTTTCCACCCGCGGGGTAGGTGATCTCGAAGTACCGCGTGTTGTTGATGACGCCGTTGCCGCCGAAGACGTTGACGCGCTGGAACTCCAGCCGCCCGTTCATGTCGAAGCGGCGGAAGTCGCCCGCCTGGTTCCCGATCCCGTTGATCCGGAAGCCGCCGGCGGGCTGCGCCTGGACGGTGTTCGCCAGCGGGTTGAGGTTGCCGTCCAGGACCCGCAGGCCCCCGGCCGTGTTGTCGAGGAACTGCGCCTGCACGGGGTTGTTGATCGAGCCGTCGGTGAGCCGGACGATGGTGAACTGGTGCACGCCGGCGCCGTTGGTCACGTCGAGGTGGCTCGCCTGGGCCGGCGTCGGCGTCGCGGTGAACTGCAGTTGGCCGTTGGCGTTGAAGAGCCGGATGTCGCCGTTCGCGGTATGGACGTTGAAGCCGCCCGCGTGGCCCGGCCGGATCGTCGCGCCGGGCACCCCGGTGAGTTGCCCGTCCACCAGTTGGTGCAGGCCGCCGGGCTGGACGCGGATGTTCTGGGCAAGGTGGGCGCCGGCGCCGTCGGTCAGGCGCAGCGCCTGGAAGTCGAACGCCCCCGCGGGCGTGAAGACGCCGACGTGCGTGGGGTTGGCCAGTTGGAACGAGCCGTCCGGCCGGGTTCCGACGGTGACGCCGCCCAGCGTGTTGCCGTTCGGCCCGTGCACCGTCGGCGGCGCTCCGCCCGCCGCCGCGCCGAGGGCACCGGGCGCGTGCACGGAGGGGGTGAAGACGAACTGGTTCAGTGCCGCGCCGTCCTGGCCGCGCAGGCTGATGACGTCGAAGCGGGGCGTGCCCTGCGGTCCGACGACCAGGTGCCCGCCCGCGCCGCGGTCGATGCGGAAGCCGCCGCCTTGCAGGCCGACCTGGTCGACGACGTTGGCCGTCGGGAAGGGGTGGAGGTGCTGGTTGGTGAGCCGGGAGCCGAGCGCGTCGGTCTGGACGAAGTTCCCGTGGAAGGGGCCGGCCTGTACCCGGACGGCGTCGAACCGGTGGGCCCCGTCGAGCCCGTGCGCGGTGAACGAGCCGGTGGCCGGGTTGGTGATCCGCAGGTCGGTGCCGACGCGGGTGACCTGGAGGGTGCCGTGCGGCGTGCCGTTGAGTGCGGTCGGCGCCGCGTCCGGGGTGTTCGGCGTGCCGACCGGCGTGTGCACGTAGTGCCCGAGCGGTGTGTTGTTGAGGCCGATGGCCTGCACGACGTTGTGCGTGTGCGTGCCGCCGTTGTCGACCACGACGTTGCCGCCGGGGTGCTGCACCAGGTAGCTGCCGCCGGTCTGCGGGGTGACGGTGGTGTTCGGCACGGCGGTGCCGTCGGCGTGGGTGAGCAGGGGGGCCGGGTTGGCGGCGTCCGGCAGCCGGATGAAGCCGCCCGGGGCACCGCCGCCGACCAGCGGCAACGCCTGGTGCGCGAAGGCGCCGTTCGGGGTGTACACGTCCAGGATGTTGTTCGGGTGGCCGGTGTTGACGTGCAGCGTGTTGTTGACGTTGGCCACCGTGAGGGTGGGGGACGGGGTGCCCCCGCCGTCGCGCGGGACCGGCAGCGGGTTGGCCGCCCCGGGCGGGGTGAAGACGTAGTTCCCGCCGGCGGCGCCGCCGTTGAGCGGTACGACGTCGTGCAGGCGCGTGCCGCTCGTGTCGGTGTGGAACTGGCCGCCCGCGTGCTGGACCCGGAACTCGTTGTTGAGCTGCGGGGTGACCGAGGAGTTCGGGACGACCTGCCCGTCGAGGGCCGCCAGTTGCGGGTTCTGGCTGTGCGGGTTGCGGATGAATCCGCCCGGCACGCCCAGGCCGTCGAGGTTCTGCAGCGGCAGCGAGTTGTGCGAGAAGTGCCCGGTGTTGTCGAAGACCCGCACCGTCGGTCCGACGTTGTTGAACAGCGCGTGGAACTGGCCGTTCGTGTTCGCCGGCCGGGTGACGGTGCCGATGGTCTGGCTGAAGTCGGCGTTGACGACGGTCGGCGCGGCGCCGCTCGTCGGCATCAGGATGTGCGGGCCCTGCCGGGCGCCGTTGCTGTTGAAGAGGTGTACGCCGTCGGCCGTGTGGGTGCCGGTCGCCGGGTTGTAGACCTGGAAGCCGCCGGCCGGGGCGGGGAACATGATGGCGGTGTCGTGGAAGCGCGGCGCCTGTCCGGCCGGGTGCAGGATCGGGCCGCCCGCGACGTTGACGTGGCTGACGGTGGTGGGCATGTTGGTCGTCGCGTTGACGTTGACGGAGACGACCGTGCCGCCCTGCGGGCCGCCGGTGAGCTGGAAGCGCCGCTCGGTGTTCATGAGCTGCCCGCCGGTGGCGTTGTTCGCGGCAAAGGTCCAGCGGCGGGTCTCCACGTTCGGCACCACGGCCTGGTCGACCTGGATGAACTGCTGTCCCATCGGGCCGTTGAACTGCGAGGTCGTCAGGTTCGCCCCCGGCGTGCCGACTCCGCCGACGGGCTGGTGGCCCACCAGCGCACCGTTCGGGCCGATCTGGATCTGGACCTGACCGCCGGGCAGGCCGGGCAGGTTGACCGTGTGCAGTGTGGGGGGCACCGGGGCGGGGCCGTTGGCCTGGGCGTTGAACATCATCACGGTGACGTCGTTGTCGCCGGGGCGCGGGGCGGTGAGGCTCAGCAGTTCGTCGTGGCGGCTCGGCAGCGGGGAGCCGTGGCCTCCCGGCCCGGTGACCGGGCCGCCGCCGACGTGCGTGTCGAACACCGTGTCGTCGAGGAGCCGGTGGTTGTTCTGCGCACTGAGTTCGTAGTCCCAGCGGTGCACCAGACCGTCGTTCATGGCCTGGTCGATGCGCAGGACCTGCCGGCCGTCGACGGTCAGGTGGGTCGCGGTGACGTCGTCGCGCACGTTCACCGGCTGGACGTCGATGTCGACCGTCTGGCCGGGTTGGGTGCCCGGGAGGACGCGGATCTCGACGCCGGCCAGGCCGGGGATCCGGTCGAAGGTGTGCGCGAAGTCGTACTGGATGTTCGTGAGCGCGAAGATCTGGACGTTGCGCCCGGCCGCGTTCGGCGGGGCGAAGTTGCCCGCGACGCCGAGGTTTCCGCCGCCTCCGGTGCCGCCGAGGTTGCCCAGTGCGACGTTGCCGAGCGCGGAGTTCCCCAGCGCGCCGCTGCCGAGCCCCGAACTTGCCGCCAGGTCACCGCTGTTCGCACCGGACAGCGCCCCGGTCTCCGGCGTCGCGGTGTGCGTGTTCAGAGAAATGGCGTTGAGCCCCTGGACGTTCACCACGCCGTTGTCGCCGAACGCCGTCGTGGACGGCGAGGTGAGGCTGGTGGTGGTCGCCTTCGGCACGTCCACCAGGCGCGCGTCGACCGTGGGCAGCTGGATGTTGTTGACCGTGGGCGTCTGCACGGGGGCGACCGTGTTGCCGACGGCCTGGGTGAGCGAGCCGTTGAGGTTCGCGACCGGAGTGGTCTGGACGTCCGGCAGGTTCACCTGCGGCAGTGCCGTCGCCGACATGTGCGGCGTGGTCAGGTTGCCGAGCTGCGGGAGGTTGACGGCGTGCAGCGCCTCGACGTTGGCCGGGGCGACCGCACTCGACGACGGGATGTCGGAGACCAGGTGGGTGGACGTCGGCATGTTCACGTCCACCTTGGCCACCGCACCGGAGACGGTGTCCAGGTTCGCGATGCTGATGTGGCCGAGAGCCTGCGGGACCGAGCCGAGCCCGGCCGCGCCGAGCCCGTTGAAGCCGGACGGCACGCTCAGGTTGCCGGCGAAGTTGGTCAGGCCCAGGCTGCCGAGGCTGAGCGTGGGGAGGTCGACGAACCTGGCCCCGAACGCGCCGAACGGCACCACCGCGCCGAGGTTCCCCGAGTTCGACAGGAAGGTGCCCAGCGGCGGGAAGTTGCCGAGGTTGAACCCGCCGTTGAGGGAGCCGAGCGAGCCGGGGACGGTGATCGTGCCGAAGTCGCCGAACCCGGTGTTGAACGGGTTGTTGACGGAGGGCATGTTGAAGGAACTGCCCATCGGCCCGAGGTTCATCGAGCCCGTGCCGGGGAAGTCGAACTTGCCCAGGCTCACCAGGTCGCTGCCCGGTGTGAAGGCGCCCATCCCGGCGTTGACGCCTCCGGCGATCTTCGACCCCAGGCCGACGAACTCGCCGTTGACGAAGGCGCCGTAGCGGAACTTCCCGAAGATGCCGCGGTCGATGAAGCCGATCCGGAAGGCGAGCCCGAGGCCCCTGCCCATCTCGTCGGCGGCGACCGGCAGGAACAGCCGCAGGCTCTTCGCGCCGCTCAGCCCGTGGATGATCGACGAGCCCAGGCCCCGGATGGCGTTGACCGTGGTCTGGATGCTGCGCAGCCCGAAGAACAGCATCGCGCCGCCCATGTTGATCACGGTCAGCTCGGCGGCGAGCGGGAAGATCCGGACGTCGATGCCCCGGCCGCCGAACTTCGCGAACGCGGGGAGGTGGGTGAGCCCCGGGCCCAGCTTGAGTCCCTGGAGCCCGCCCCGGACCCAGGAGCCGCCGGCGACGAACACGCTGTCGATGCCCAGCCCCACGCGGCCGAACAGCCCGAACGAGTTGGCTCCGCCGAGGAAGAAGTTCTTGCCGCCCTGGATGCCCCGGGTGCTGAGGCCCTTGATGACCTTCCAGAGGTTGCCGAGGTGAAGTCCCTTGGTGGTGGGGGCGATCACCCCGAGCACGGCGAGGACCAGCTCGGTGACGCCGGCGTTGCCGTGCGCGAAGTCGATCGCGGTCTTGATCAGCAGGGCGACGTTCAGCGCGATGGCGAGCAGCGCGATCGGGCCGCCGAAGATGATGGCGGGGAGGACGAGGATGAGGGCGATCCAGGTGAGCGCCTTCCAGAACTCCTCGCACTCGTCGACGGGCGAGGCGATCGACTCGGCGGCGGTGTCGATCTTGCCTTCCGCCGTCGTCGAGGCGCTCTCCAGCAGGCTCTTGGCGTTCTCGGCGATGGTCTTCTGCGCCTCGCGGCCCGACTCGTCGTCCTCGGCGAGCGCCTGGGCGGCGGTGAGTGCGGCGTCGGCCCGGGACTGCTGCTCGCGCATGACCGCGACGTAGGCGATCAGCGCGTTGCGCACGTCCTCGTGCGCCGTCTTGTACGTGGAGATGTAGTTGCGCAGCCGGCCGTCGATGACGCCGCGCAGCGCCTCCGCGGTCTTGCCGACGAAGATGGTGCTGGAGGTGTTCTTGACCTCGGTCAGGCCGCTGTCGATGGTCGTCGCGAGATTGATGTACTCCAGCTCGCCCGCGATCACCTGGTCGATCCGGGCCGGGTCCCCGGGAGTCGGGTCCTCGGACAGTCCGAGCGCGCTCCAGTCCGCCGGTCGAGGCATCGAAGCGTCCCCTTCGCTCGGGTGCGGGGCTACGAATTCCCACTCTGTACGCACTGATCGATCAGAAGGTTCAATCTCTCTTACAGTAACGTCGGTTGAACCTTTGACGGTTCCGATACGTACGGAAGTGGAATCCGACCGAGCCTGACGCTTCGAGGCAACGGGAGCCGCATATGCCCGACTTCTCGATCGACTACAGCAACCTGTACGAGATCCAGAGCAAGCTGCGAACCCTCGCGCAACAGGCCGACGACTCCGGCGGGAGCAACGCGTTCCGGGAACTCGGCAACGCGGTGGCGAGCGAGCGCCGGGCGGCCCTCGGAAGTGCCACCCTCTCGGCGTCCTTCAACTACTTCTTCCACCACTCGAAGTCCCGTACCGACGCGGCAAAGGAAGGGCTCACCCAGCTCGCGGACACCTTCAAGGCGGTGTCCGACGTGTTCTTCGACGCCGACTCGCAGATCTCCGGCGCGGCGGGCCTGATGACCACCAGCCTGGGCATCGACCAATGGCAGAACCAGCAAGAGGCTTACCAGGAGTGGCAGTCGGACAAGGACGCCTGGGACCGCTACCTGGCCGAGATCGGGGCCACCGACTACTTCCGCGACCACCCGGACGAGGTCAGCATCCGCGGGGTGTGCCACGCGGACGACGCCCCGGGATGGTGCGAGGCGTGGCGGGCCCGCGGGGAGGACAGCGCACCGCCGCATCCCGGCGACGCACCGCCCAAACCCCCGGACAGTCCGCCGACTTCGTACCACTACCAGGACGAGAACGGCACGATCGACGTCAGCGTCGAGCTCGACGAGAACAACAACATCATCAAAGAGACCCAGTCGATCACCAACCCCGACGGTCAGAAGTTCTCGACGACCACGACGTACAACGGCGCGCCCGAGTGGCACGGCGAGGGCGACAACCGCTACGACGCCCGCGACTACACCATCACCACCACCTACGGCGACGGCACCACGAGCACGTCGACCGTCACCGTGAACCAGGACGGCACCGGCAGCATGGTCGTCACCGGTGGCGACACGACCGAGTACTACATCCGGAACGGTCCCAAGGACGAGTGGATCCCGGACCCGGCACACGAGGACGACGACGACCCGGTGCCGATCATCACCTGACCGACCCGACGAAGGGACCGCTCATGCCCGCGAACATCAAGCTCACGTACGCCGAGATCACCCGCGTGTCCAACCTCCTGGACACCAGCGTCGACACCACCCTCGTCCCCCGCATGAACGAGGCCAAGGCCCAGGTCGACACGCTCCTCACCACGAACCTCGTGCTCACCAAGGCCAGTCCGGCGCTCCAGACGCAGTACGAGAAGTTCAACACCGCGCTGACCGCGGCCACCGACAGCATCAAGGGCTACGCGACCCAGTTCCGCCAGATCATGCAGTCCGTCCAGGACATGGACAGCGACATCGCCGACAAGGTCAACTCGGCGCAGTGACCGCCCGCGACACCGTCGCCCCGCACGCGCCGAGTCCCGACCAGCCGCTCTCCCCGAGGAGGACCGCATGCCCGACGTCAATATAGATTTCGACGAGATCGCCACCACCGCCACCACCATGGGCACCAAGCTGAGCGACATCTCCAACGAGCTGAACAACCTGGAGACCACGGTGAGCGGCCTGCTCCAGGACGGCCTGGTGTTCGAGAAGGCCAGCCCCGCGCTCAAGGAGGCCTACGACACGTTCAGCCGGCAGATGAAGACGTCGGCCGCGAACATCCAGTCGTACGCCGACAACTTCAACGGGATCGCCAAGTCCCTCGCCGAGTCCGACTCGGCCCTCATGACCGAGATCAGGAACGCCATCGCGCAGATGAACGCGGAGTTCCAGGAGGGCAACGGCAACGAGCAGTGACGCCCGGGTCCGGCCGATGACGGCCGGCACCCGCGGTCCGGGTCAGGACGACCGAACGGCCGACACCCGTGGGGGTGTCGGCCGTTCGGTCGTCGCCGGTGTCGCGGGCGGCGGCCTCAGCCGCCCAGGACCGTGAGCGGGATCTGCACCGCGATCGCCGCCCCGGCGTCCCCCGCGGTCCAGGCGCGGCCGGGCGCCAACTGCGTGCGCATCTGGTCGCCCGACAGCCGGGCCCCGATCAGGTCGCCCTCGGCGATGGTCTTCGGCCCGAGCAGGACGCCCTGCCTCGACCGCCGTGCCATGCCCACCCAGCCGAGCGCGCTCATCGACTCCGGCAGCCCGGCCAGCAGCAGCCCCCGACCGTGGTCGCGGCCCGAAGTGGCCACCTGGCGCAGCACCTTGTCGGCCGCGCCGTTCAGCAGCAGGTCGGCGTCGTCCACCACGATCACCAGCGGCCTGCCCTCCGCCGCGGCCATCGCCTCGACGAGCGATTCGGCGGAGGGGTCGGGGTCGGTGAGCACCTGGGCGAGGTTGTGCGCGGCCAGTTTGCGCAGTTGCGAGTCGCGCGGGGTGATGACGATGAGCTGGGTGCCGCCCATCAGCAGCGAGACGGACATCGCGGCGAGCGTCGTGGTGCGGCCGCTGCGCGGCGGCCCGGCGACCATGAACGACCCGCCGCCGGCGGCGAGATCGCAGCCGATCGGCTCGACCGCGTCGCCGCCGACGCCCAGCAGCGCCCACAGGGGCCTGCGCGACTGCTGCGGCAGCCGGTCGTACGCCTCCTGGAAGCCGATCACCAGCGGCATCTCGTTGACACGGAACGGCCGCCGCGACGCCGGGACGTTGGTGTCCCGGATCGTCGCCCGCCGGCCCAACTCCCGCATGGCCTCGGCCTGGTCGCCCTGGTCCGCGAGGGAGGTGTCGCCCTCGCCCTCGGACGCGGCCGAGGGCGAGTCGGCCGCGGACGGCAGCAGCGCGATCTGCGCCTCGATCGCGCCGGGGGCGAGCCAGCCGCGGCCCGGCGGGACGTTCGTGGGAATGTTGGTGCGCGGTATGCCGATGAGGGTGAAGTCGCTGGCGTCGGACTGCCGCAGCAGGAGCTTCCGGTCGTTGAGGGCCGAGAGGCGGCCGCCCAGCAGCAGGCGCTCCGACGTGGCGATCAGGTGGATGCCGGCGCCCTGGCCCTCGCGGAGCAGCCGCACGATGTAGCCGTACAGGCGGCCGCCGTCGTAGTCGTCGAGCATGGTGCTGAGCGCGTCCCAGCCGTCCATCAGGAACAGCAGGCGCGCGGGTCGGCGGTCCTTCGGCAGCTTGGCCCGGAGCTCGCCGATGTCGGCGCAGTCGTTCTGCGCGATCAGCCGCTGCCGTTCGGTCAGTTCGCGGATCAGTCGGGACAGGAGGCGTTCCATGCGCTCGGCGTCGTGCCGGGAGACCACCGCACCGCAGTGCGGCAGGGCGTCCAGGACGGAAAGGCCTCCGCCCGCCGCGTCGATCGCGTAGATGTGCAGGTCGGAGCTCGGGATCGTGAGTGCGGCGGCCCCGGCGACGGTACGCAGCACCTGGGTGCGGCCGGAGCGCGGCGCGCCGATCACGTAGAGGTGGCCGAACGTCGCGAAGTCGATGGCGGCGAGCCGCCGGCTCTGCAACTGCGGTACGTCCAGCAGCGCGTACGGCACCATCGGCAGCGCACCGGACTCGGGGTCCGGGATCGGCGGCAAGTCGTCCAGCCGCAAGCGCCCGTCCAGCGGCGGCAGCCAGGGGCTGGGCTGCTCCTGGTAGTCGTCCAGCTGCGCGGTGGCCTCGCGGATCACGTCGACGAGCGCGCGCAGGTCGGTGGGTTGCTCCTCGGCCCCGAACGCCTGGGCGTCCAGGCCCGCGTCGAGGTCGCCGAACTCGTGCTCCCCCAGGTCGAGGGGGCGGCCCAGGCGGTGCCACTCGAGTTCGACGCCGCGGACCGGCAGGGCGGGCATGTCGTCGCGCGACTTCACGGGTACGGCGCCGGGGCGTTCGCCTCCCACGTACGCGGTCTGGAACGGCGTCGGCGGTGCCTCGCCGCGGCGCACCAGGGCGCGGCCGGGGTTGTTGGGCGAGATGCCGGCCGCCTCGACGCTGTTGATGATGTCCTGGCTCTCCGCCCGGTCGGTCACGCGCAGGGCGATGCGCAGGTTGGTGTTGGCCTTGATCTCGTTGCTGACCGAGCCGCCCGGGCGCTGGGTGGCCAGCAGCAGGTGCAGGCCGAGCGACCGGCCGCGCTGCGCGAGGCTGATCAACCCCGGTACGAAGTCCGGTTGTTCGCGTACCAGCGTGGCGAACTCGTCGATGACCAGCAGCAACCGGGGCAGCGCGGGAAGCCGCGGATCGCGGGAGCGCTTGACCCGGTACTCGGTGTGGTCCTTGACCTCGACTTCGTTCAGCACCGTTTCGCGGCGCCGGAGTTCGGCGTCCAGCGAGGCGAGCGCCCGCTTGACCAGGTGGCCGTCGAGGTCGGTGATCATGCCCAGGGTGTGCGGGAGTTCCGCGCACTCGCGGAACGCGCTGCCGCCCTTGTAGTCGACCAGCACGAAGGTGAGCTCGTCCGGCCGGTTGACCGCGGCGAGCGAGGCGATCATCGTCTGGAGCAGTTCCGACTTGCCCGAGCCGGTGGTGCCGCCGATGAGGCCGTGCGGGCCGTCGCGGACCAGGTCGAGGCGCAGCACCCCGTCGTAGCCGCTGCCGAGCACGAAGGTGGTGGACGCCGGGCGGCGCGCCCACTGGCGCACCAGGGCTTCGGCGTCCGGGGGTTCCTGGCCGAGGATCGGGAGCAAGGCCACTTCGGCCGGCAGGCCCGCGTCGGATTCCACGGTCACGTCGCGGAGCGGTGCCAGGGCGCGGGCGACCTCCTCGCACCAGTCGGGGTCGACGAGGTCGGCGCGGACCTCGCGGACCTCGGGCGAGTGCGAGGCCTTGACGTCGAGGCGGCTGCCGGACGCCGCGACCACGACGTTGCACTCCTCGGGGAGCAGGTGTTCGCGCTCGTCGAGGCAGAGGCTGAACACCCGCACCCGCGGGCCGGCGGTCAGCACTTCGATGATTCCGGGTACGTCGCGCAGGCGGCGGGCCCCGTCCAGCACCACCAGGACGTCGGACTCGTGCTGGAGGGTCCGGCCCAGTGCGGACGAGGAGGCGTCGGTGCGGGCCTGGATGTCGGCGATGAGCTCGTTCACCCGGTGCGCGGTGCTCTCCGGGTCGGTGCCCAGGGCGACGACGGCGGCGTCCGCGCGGCCCGGCCGCAGGTGCGGGAGCCAGCGCACCCAGGCCCAGTCCGCGGCGTGTTCGTCCTCGGTGAGGATGACGATGCGCACGTCGCGCGGGCTGTGCAGGACCGCGGTCTGGGCGACCGCCCAGCTCGCGATGCGCCGCGGCAGCCCGCCCGTCCCGGCGATGCCCACCAGGCCGAAGTCGGGCAGGTCGATGCCGAACGGGACGTCCGCCAGCCGCCAGTTGACCTGCCGGTAGTGCATCTCGCGGGCCTGGTCGTCGATGCGCTTGAGGGATGCCCTGGTGAGCGTGCCCAGCCGGAGGGTGAGGTGGTCGGGGTCGCGGCGGCGGCGCTGCCACAGGCCGAGCCCGGGGCCGGAGGCGGTGATCAGGAGGGCCGCCGGGTCGGGGAAGGTGCTGTTGCGCAGTCCGCGTTCCTCGACGGTGGCGCGGCGCATCTCCATTTCCAGCATGCCGCGGCGGACGCGGTACACGCGCAGCGACTCCTGGTACTGCTTGCGGCCCGAGCGGCGGCTCGAGATCCAGTTGCCGAGCGCCATGATCGGCGTGAAGAGGAGGAAGACGACGAAGAACAGGCTCCGGAAGATGGCCATCATGGCCAGGCCCATGAGCATGGGGAAGACGACCATCAGGAACGGGAACGGCCGCTTCGTGTGGTCGTTGGGCGGCCCCATCATCCGGATCGACTCGGCGTCCAGGTGCGGGGCGATGCGCGGCGGGCGGTTGTACTCGACGCCGAGCCCGTCGGCGGACGGCCGCACCGCCGCCTGGGGTTCGGTGGGAGCGCCGATGCGCAGCAGGTGGTCGCCGAGCGAGAGGTCGGCGTACGCCGGCCAGTCGAGGGAGCCGTCGTCGGGAGGCGGGAGCACGCCGACCGGCGGGAGCGGGGGCTCCACGGGCAGGCCGTCGGGACCGGGCTCGGGCGGTTCGACGCTGTGGCCGCCGGGCCCGCCGTCCAGCAGTCCCGCGGGCTCCTCCGGCGTGAGCGGCGTGCCCGTGACCGGGTCGACCGGGGGCGGCGGGGTGAGGCTGCGCAGGCCGCAGCGCTCGGGGTCGGCGTCGTCGGGCAGGCGCACGGTGACGTCGCCGAGCACGCCCACGGTGATCCAGGTGCCCTGGGCGGGGGCGTCGCCGCCGTCGAGCCGCAGCGCGCAGGCGCGGTCGGTGCCCACCTCGTGGCGCCCCGGGCCGAGCAGCCAGACGCGTCCGGCGTGCGGCCCGGAGACGTGGCGTATGGAGACGAGGACGGGGTCACCGGCCGGCGGCAGCCACGAGCGGGTGGCGGAGCCGGTCGGCGCGGGGCCGCCGATCCCGATGACCGCACCGGCGCGTATCCCGCTGGCGGCGACCCGCTGGTCGGGGTTGAGCGGCCGGTCGCCGAGGAACAGTTCGGCGGACCCGAGCACCGCGCCGAGGTCGCCGACGGTGGCCCCGTCCGGGATGTCCAGCAGGTGGTCGGCGCGTTCGCCGTGCGGGTCTGAGGTGGTGACGGTGAGGTTCACAGGCATCCATCTCGTGGTTCGGAAGGACGGGGGCGCTCGGACGGGCCGGGCTGCGGAGCCGGGCGGCGCCTCATGGCCGCGGGGCGCGGGGCCCGGGGCCGGGTCCGAGGCCGGCGGCGGACACGCCGGGTGCCGCGGACTCCTCCTCGCCCTCCAGCCCGGTGGATTCGGGCCCGCGGGCGGCGGGTGCGACGGGGGCGGCGGGCCGTGACCCGCCGGGCGGCGGCGGGAACGTCGTGACGGGCGCGCCGGTGGGCGGCGGGTAGGACTCCACAGGCGGTCCGGTCGGCGGCGGGAAGTCCCGGCGCGGCCTCGGAGCGGGAGCCGGGATCGGGTCGCCCACGGGCGGGGGCGGCCAGGTCTGCGCGGGCGGTTCGGGAACCGGATCGGCGGCGCCAGCGGTGCCGACGGCGGCGGGTTCCGCTACGGGCTCGGCCTGCGCCGGTTCCTCGGATACCTCGGGTTCCGCCGGTTCCACGGATTCCACAGGCTCCACGGATTCCTCGGGCTCCATGGGCTCCAGGGGCTCCGAGGACTCATCGGGGGCTTCGGCTGCGTCCGGTGCCTTAGGTGCCTCGGACTCCCGGGCTTCCTCGGGGTCTTCCGGTGCCTCGGACGCCTCGGGCTTGGGCACTTCGGTTGCCGCGGGATCCTCGGACGGCCCGGCGGACGCGGCTGCTTCGACCGTCTCGACCGGCTCGACCGGCTCGGCCGCTTCTGCCGTGACGGCTTCCGCGACCGGATCGGCCTCCGGAGCCTCCTCGGGCTCCTCCACCGGTTCGGGCTCCTCCGTTGCCGCAGGCTCCTCAACGGCCGCCGGCTCTTCAAGGGCCTTGGGCTCCTCGACGGCCTCGGGCTCCTCGACGGCCTCCAACTCGTCGACCGGCTCCGGCGCTTCGACGCTCGTGGCCTCTTCCCTGTACTCCCTCTGCACAGGTGTGCCGACCGGTGCCGCCTCGGTACTCCCCTTGGTGCTCCGCGTGGTCTCCCTCGCCGGGGCGGCCTCGCCGGACTCCTCGAAGAGCGCGGCGTGGGCGGCCGTCGCCCCGACCTGCTCCGCGACTTCGGCGGTCCGGCCGATCTCGTAGGCCTCCTCGAACAGGTCCGCGGCGGCGGGTGCCGAGCCCACCGGGGCCTTGACGTCGACCTGGTCGGTCTCCCGCGCCTCCTGAAAGAGGTCGGCGCCGACGAAGCCCGCGGTGGCGTTCGGGGCCGGTGCGGGGGGCAGCACCGGGGGAATGTCCGGCACCAGCCGGGCCAGTGCCGCGCCGAGCGAGCGGCATGTGGCCACCAGCGGGGTCCCCGGCACGGCGACGCGGCCGTGCCGGTCGGTCAGCATCGTGCGCACGTACCCGCGCCCCGGGCCCCGCAGCAGCACCCGCATCGCCGGTACGTCCTTGGGTGGTTCGGCCATCTCGGGGGGCAGCGGGTCGGGCAGTGCGGCGGTGACGAGGAACGCCGGAATGCCGAGGACGGGCGGCGTCGCCTGCGCGGTCCGGTACGCGTTGCGCACCGGTTCGCCCGTGTAGTCCGCGTGCACCCCCTCGGCGATCACGGCCTGCGGGGCGGGGAGCCGGACGTCGAGCTGCACCGCGATCGCCTGGAACAGCGCTGTGTGCGAACGCCTTTCCCCCTCGACGGAGACGGTCGGCGGACCGATCGCGAGGTCCACGAAGACCGGCCCTCGTTCGGTCTCCCCCAGCGTGACGACGATGGGGCGGACACCTTCCGCGTCCGGGGTGACCGGCGGAAGCTGCGTCCGGGGCGCGGTCCAGGCCGCCGGATCGTCCGGGTCGGCGTCCCAGATGCCCGACGGCTCCGGTACGTCGCGGCCCGCGAGGAGGACGGTGACCGCGGCGTCGGCCACGTACACGGCATAGGGCTGTGCCGGCGCGGCGGCCGACCTGGCGTCCAGCAGCGCCTGTTCGGCGTCGCGCCAGGTGCTGTGCGCGCCGAGCGCGAGCACCAGCCGGCGCAACGACTGCCGGTGCCGGATCCACGACCGCACCGGGGCGCTGAACGCGTGGGCGGTGAGGGCGGTTTCCCGGCACAGTCGGCGCCAGGCGGCGCGCCATCCGCCCAGGCGCATGGCGAAGAAGCGCAGGATCAGGAACACCACGAGCGCGGCGCCCAGGATGGCCGACCACCGATAGATGGTGTCGCTGTGCTTCTGGAAGAAGTCGAACGGGTCGCTATTCCTCATACCGTGGGTAGCTCCCCTCGTCGCACATTCTCCGGGTCACAGGCTGGCCGCGCGGTAGCCAGCATGCACCATGAACGGTCTCTTGCGCCCTGTCCCCGGGGGATCGAACTTCACTGGGAACAAAGACGAAACACACAGGCCATCGGGCCATTCGCCGGGCGGGTCGATCATGGATGGCACGATTCAGCCCGCCCTGTCCGGTCCGCGTCAGCTGGCCATCGGTTCGGCCAGCGAGACCCGTAGGGCACGGACCGCATAGTGGACGCGGGACTTGACCGTGCCCACCGGGATGTCCAGCTGCTCCGCGGCCTCGCCCACGCTGCGGTCCAGCAGCATGGTCTCGACTACGGCCTCGCGTTGGGACTCGGGTAGTTCCCGGACCGCCTCGGTGACCACCATGCGGCGCAGCAGCGACTCGATGTGGTCGCGAGCGGGCACGAACTCCAAGGGCTCCTGGCCGACTTCCTGCGGTCGTACGCCTCGGGCCCGCACGTCGTCGATCACTATTCGGCGGGCCACCGTGGCGAGCCAGGGCATCATCGACGTCGCCGCCGGGTCCAGATCGTCGGCCCGCCGCCAGGCCCGGACCATGGTCTCCTGCATCACGTCCTCGGCCCAATGGCGGTCGCCGCCGGTCAGGTTGAGGCAGAACGCGAGCAACGGCGCCCGGTACTCCCTGTACAGCGACTCCACGATCGCGGCGGCATCGCGCCGACGCGCGTGCATCCTTCGTTGCGTCACGTCGCCCCGTCCCCTCGCTAGTGCTGTGACGGCACATCACGGCGAACGTAGCGACGCGGTGTTCCGGAGAGGCTTCATCTGGGCGGGATTTGAGGTTTTCCTCGAATTCGTGATCCGTCGGCCGCCGGGTGCTCAGGCGGTGGCCGCGGTGAGCGGCGTCGGCGGGGTGCCGCCGAGCCTGCGGACGCGCCGCGCGCCGCTCCGGGCGAGCCCTGGCGGCGTGTTCGCCCGACCGCCGACCCCGGCGACGCCGAGGAGGTCCGCCAGCGCCACCACCGCCGTGTCGTGCCGTTCCGGACCCTCGGTGTGGAACCGGTGCGTCGTGGCGGTGAGGCGGTGGAGCGCGGCGGTGTAGCGGTTGGTGAGCGGGAGTTCGGTGCTCATGGCGGCGGTCGCCAGGTGCTCCAGCGCCGGGTGCCGGGCGGCGCCGTACGACGCGGCCCGGGCGTACCGCCGCAGCGCGGCCCCGGCCTGCATCGAGGCGAGGGTCGGGACGGAGGGGAGCGATTCCGGCCACAGTGCGTCCGTCACGGCGTCGACGTGGGCGTGCAGTTCGCCGTCGTCGGGGGCCGCCCGGCGCAGGTGTGCCGCGACGCACGCGGCGGCCGCGTGCCCGGCGAAAAGGTGGACCCCGATGCGGACGCCCTCGGCCCGGGTGGCGCCGGACGCGCGCGCGTAGTCGGAGATCGCGCGGCGCACCGCCAGGCCGAGCCGGCTGCGGGCCGCGGCGTACCGCGAGGCGAAGTCCAGGTACCTGCGGGCGTCTTCATAGGCCAGGGCGGTGGGGCGGGCCCAGATCAGACCCGCGCGGCCCGCGTCCGGCCGGCTTTCGGAAGTTCTCGTCGTGGTAGCCGACATGGTGCAACCCCCTGTGCGGTCTTGCTGCCTGGTCAGGCTGGTCGGTCCGGTATCGGTCCGGTCGGGGTGGTCGGGTCGTCGGTGGTCGGGTCGTCGGTGGGGTCGGGGTGGTCGTGCCGACCTCAACGTGCACGCCCGTGCCGCTCCGCGCACCGCCGGGGCTGTCCGGTCACGGCGGTGCGCGGAGGCCGACCTTGGTACGGCGCACCGGAGGATGCGGTTCAACCCCCCGGCGAAAAACCTCGCCCGAGATCGCGGCAGTTGGCGGTGAACTCACCCCCCGGTTCGCGCGTATCTCAGTGCGGGGCCGGCGACCGCCGCTCCGAACTCGCCGGAGGGAAAATCCCATGCCCAACGTCTCTGTCGACTACGCGGCTGTGTCGGCGGTCGCCTCGCAGCTCGTGAACATCGCGACCCAGGTGGCGACCACCCTGACCCAGGCCCGCACCCAGGTCAGCAATCTGGTGACCTCCCAGGACCTGCACCTCGACGCCACCAGCCCGGCGTTGAACACGGCCTACCAGAACTTCGACACGATGCTGCAGAAGAACATCGAGGGCATCAAGGGCTTCTCCGACCAGTTCAACGCCATCGTGAAGCAGTTCCAGGCGATGGACGAGGCGATGCGCAACTCCCTGACCAAGCAGGCGTAGCCACCGCCCGCACCGGGCCGTCTCCCCAGGCCGTGTCCTTCGGATCTTGATACCGCTCACACCGCCTGGCAACGCCCCTCGCGGCGTTGCAGCCGAAGGAGGGCCGCCAGGCCCGGCGTGCGAGTACGACCGAGTACGAGCTGTGGGGCTGCGCCTTGCGAGCCACGTCACCAAACGACGTGAGCGGCACCAAGATCCGAAGGACACGACCTAGCTGTATTGACCCGCAGCGTTGTTTATCCGGGTGATCGGCGGGTGTCCGCCGAGTGCGGTGTGGCAGCGGTGGTGGTTGTAGGTGTGGAGGAACGGGCCGAGTGCGTCGGCCCGTTCCTGGTTGCTGGTGTAGGGCCGCAGGTAGGCCCATTCGTCGAGCAGGGTGCGGTTGAAGCGTTCGACTTTGCCGTTGGTCTGCGGGCGGTAGGGCCGTATGCGTTTGTGGGTGATGCCGGCGGCGGTGAGCGTACGGCTGAACAGCTTGGACTTGTAGCAGGAGCCGTTGTCGGTGAGCACGCGGCGGACGGTGACGCCGTGGGCGGCGAAGAACGCGTGCGCGCGGGTCCAGAACGCGGCGGCGGTCTCCTGCCGTTCGTCGGCGAGGATCTCGCTGTAGGCCAGGCGGGAGTGGTCGTCGACGGCGGAGTGGACGTAGCTGTGCCCGATGACCGGTTTGCAGCTGCGGCGTGCGGGGGTGGTGGCCTGCCGGTTGCGTTCGCCGGCCTCGCGGCCGACGGCGCGCCAGCCGCCACCGTCGGGGATGTTGCCGAGTTTCTTGATGTCGACGTGGACCAGGTCGCCGGGCGCGGGGTGTTCGTAGCGGCGGATGACCCGGCCGGTCGGCCGGTCGATCCAGGCGAGGCGGTTGAGACGGTGCCGGACCAGGATCCTGTGCACGGTGGAGGCCGGCAGGCCCAGGATCGGCCCGATGCGGGCCGGGCCGAGCTTTCGCTCGGCCCGCAGCGCGACCACGCGGGCCTCTGTCGCCGCGTCGGTGCGGTGCGGGGTCGTGCGCGGCCGCGACGAGCGGTCGCGCAGGCCGGGCTCGCCCTCGGTCCGCCAGCGGCGCACCCACTTGTGCGCTGTCGCCCGCGAGACGCCCATCTCGGCGGCGACATGCGCGACCGGACGGCCCTGGGCGACGCGTTCGACCAACAGTCGCCTGCCGTGCACGGTCAGCCGGGCATTACGGTGGGACACGAAGACCTCCGTTGTGCGGTGAAGCCTAGACACCTCCACCACACCGGAGGTCTTCGCCGTGATCAAGACCCGACCGTCAACAACGCTCGTGATCAATACACCTAGCCCGGTGCGGACGCCGACAGGCCGCCCGCGGAACCAGCCGGTTCCGCGGGCGGCCTGTCGGCGTTGTGCGCTGTCGGCGCCGATCCACCGTCGCCGCACGGACCGGCAGAGCGGGCCGGACCGTGCGGGACGGCGTTTCCGGAGCCCCAGGTCGGGCGAGCGGCACGGCGCGCTGCTCACCGCTCGCCTCCCCCGGCTCCGGCTCTACGCCTCGTACGTACAACCGGGCCTTTCGGTTCAACCCGGTTCCCGCCACCGCACCCAGGACCGCGCCGGGCAACCGGGCACTTGGCCGGGAACGATCCCGAACTCCCTTTTCCGACACGGCGGTCCCACCGCGGAACCCGGACCGCGGGAAGCGTTGACACACCTCCCCGGGCGGTCCTATTTTCCTGGTCATCGGTTGTTAGGAAACCTAACTGACAGATTCCGTACGGCGGGTGGGGAGGTCGCGTGGACACCGGCAAGGCCGGACGGCCCAGTCTCATGCGCGCGATCAACGACCGCGCCGCCCTCGACCTCCTGCTGCGCCACGGCCGCCTCTCGCGCGGCCAAATCGGGGCCCTGACCGGCCTGTCCAAGCCGACCGCCTCGCTGCTGCTCGCCCGCCTCGAACAGGCGGGGCTCGTCATCGCGGTCGGCACCGACGACGGCGGCCGACCCGGCCCCGCGGCCCAGCTGTACGAGATCAACCCGGCCGCGGCACACGTCGCCGGACTCGACATCACCCCGTCCCGCATCGACGTCGCGGTCGCCGACCTGGCCGGCCGCGTCATCGCGGAGCACCGGCTGCCCACGCCGCGCCGCTCCCCCGCCCGGGTACCGGAGCGCGTCCGCGAAGCGGTGTCCATGGCCGCCGCCCGCGCCGGGCTCGCCCCCGAGGACCTGACCCACGTCGTCCTCGGCCTGCCCGGCGCGTTCGATCCGGGGACCGGGCGCTTCCGGTACGCCCGGCACCTGCCCGGCTGGCACGCCCCCGGCGTCCTCGACGAGATCCGCGAGACCCTGGGCGCGACCGTCGACGTCGAGAACGACGTCAACCTGGTCGCCCTCGCCGAACAGCGCGACGGCGCCGCCCTCGACGCCGAGGACTTCGTCCTGCTGTGGGTCGACGAGGGCATCGGCTGCGCCATCGTCCTCGGCGGCCGCCTGCACCGCGGGTCCACCGGCGGCGCGGGCGAGGTCGGCTACATGCCCCTGCCCGGCGCGCCGATCACCCGCAACATCGGCCGCAGCAACACCGGCGGCTTCCAGCAGCTCGCGGGCGCCCCCGCGGTGATGGCGCTCGCGCGGGCGCACGGCATCGAAGGGCGCGGTGCGGACGCGGCCGTCGCCCGGGCCGTCGCGGACGCGGACCGGTCCGCGTCCGCGTTCCTGGACGAACTGGCGACCCGGCTCGCGGTCGGCCTCGCCTCGATCGTGGCGGTGCTGGACCCCGCCCTCGTCGTGCTGTCCGGGGCGATCCCGCTGCGCGGCGGGCCCCAGCTACTCGCCTGTGTCACCGACGAGTTGCACGGCCTCGCCATCCCGCGCCCGCGCCTCGTCCTCGGCGAAGTGCCCGGCAACCCGGTGCTCTCCGGGGCCGTCCACGCGGCTCTGGACGTGGCCCGCGACAGCGTCTTCACCACTCTCTGAGCGGCGCCACCGGAAGACCCGCCCTGCCCGCCACGCCCGCACGGCCCGCACGGCCAGATGCCCCGCACCGCACGCACGTCGTCCCGCCTCTCCGAGGAGGATCCAGTGCACAGACCCCCATTCCGCCGGTTCGCCGCCGCGCTCGCCCCGGTCGCCGCCGCCCTGCTGTTCACCGCCTCGTGCTCGGGCTCCGGCGCGTCCGGGACGGGCGCCGACGAGGACCCCGGCAAGAAGGTCACCATCAAGTTCTGGCACGGGTGGAGCCAGGACCGCGAAGTCGAGGCGCTCGACGGCCTCATCAAGAAGTTCAACGAGAAGCACCCCAACATCACCGTCAAGGCGACGTCCAACGTCACCGACGACAAGCTCATCCAGGGCGTGCGGTCGAAGAACGGCCCCGACGTCGTCTCGTCCTTCACCACCGACAACGTGGGCCAGTTCTGCTCGTCCGGCGGCTGGGTCGACCTCGCGCCGTTCCTCGCCAGGTCCGGTGTCGACCCCGCGACGACCTTCCCGAAGGCCACGCTCGACTACACGCAGTTCGAAGGCCGGCGCTGCGCCCTGCCGTTCCTCGCGGACGCCTACGGGCTCTACTACAACAAGGACATGTTCGCCGCGGCCGGCATCACCGCGCCGCCCCGGACCATGTCGGAGTTCAAGGCCGCCGCGGTCAAGCTCCAGCAGCTCAACCCGGACGGCTCCGTCAAGGTCGCCGGGGTCATGCCGGTGTTCCACGGCTACGAGTACACCCCCGCGCACGTGATGGCGCAGTGGGGACCGACGTACGTCGGCTCGGACGGCAAGGCCAACCTCGCCACCGACCCGGCCGCCGCCCAGTTCCTCACGTACCAGAAGGAACTCGTCGAGGCACTGGGCGGGTTCGACAAGCTGGAGAAGTTCCGCAGCGGCTTCGGCGACGAGTTCTCCGCGCAGAACCCGTTCCAGGTCGGCCAGGTCGCGATGCAGGTCGACGGCGAATGGCGTACCGCGAGCATCGCGGACGAGGCCCCCGGCCTCAACTACGGCACCGCGCCGCTGCCGGTCCCCGACGACCAGGCGGACAAGTACGGCCGGGGCTACCTCGCCGGCACCGTGATCGGCATCGCCAAGTCGAGCCACCACCAGGCCGCCGCCTGGGAGTTCGTCAAGTACCTGACCACCGACACCGAGGCGGTCAACACCTTCGCGGCGACCATCCACAACGTGCCGTCCACGTTCGCGGCGCTCGAGAACACGCCGCTGGCCAGTGACGAGCACTTCAAGACGTTCCTGGAGATCTTCAAGAACCCGCACAGCAACACCACGCCCGCCAGCGTCAACGGCGGCCAGTACCAGGTGACCTTCCAGGAGTTCTGCTACAAGTGGGAGGCCGGGCAGGTGTCCGACCTCACGGGCGGACTGCAGGGTGTCGACCGGCAGATCGACGCCGACAACGCCCAGGCCAGACCGTGACCGCCGCGGTTCCGCCGGCGCTGCGCGCGCAGCGGCGCCGGCGGGCCGCCCGCACCGCGGCGTTCATGTCACCGTGGCTGATCGGGTTCTCGGTCTTCTTCCTGTACCCGCTGGGTGCGACCGTCTACTACTCGTTCACCCACTACGACCTCATCAACCCGCCGGTGTGGGTCGGCCTGCGGAACTGGCGCTACGTCTTCGGTGACTACCCCTACCTCGACCAGGCGCTGCGCAACACGCTGTGGCTGGTCGCGATCATGGTGCCGCTGCGGGTCCTGTTCGGCCTCGGCGTCGGCCTGGTCGCGGTCCGGCTCCGGCGCGGCGCCAACCTCTTCCGCACGCTGTGCTACCTGCCGTTCCTGGCCCCGCCGGTCGCCGCGACCATCGGCTTCGTCTTCCTGCTCAACCCGGCCACCGGCCCGGTCGACCAACTCCTCGACGGTATCGGCATCGGCGCGGTCGGCTGGTTCAACGACCCCGACTGGGCGAAGCCCGGCCTCACCGTGCTGGCGGTCTGGGGCATCGGCGACCTGATGGTCATCTTCGTCGCGGCGCTGGTCGACGTACCGCGCGAGCGGTACGAGGCGGCGGCCCTCGACGGGGCCGGTCCGTGGCAGCGCTTCCGCTACGTCACGTGGCCGGCGATCACCCCGATCGTGCTGTTCGCCGTGGTGACCGGGGTGATCCAGACCATGCAGTACTACACGCAGGCCATGGTCGCCGGGAAGGTCGCCAGCGGCATCGTGGGGGGCCCGGGGCAGAGCTTCGAGCCCGGCTACCCGCAGGGCTCGACGCTGACGCTGCCCCAACTGGTGTACGAGTCGGGGTTCTCCACCTTCGACACCGGGGTCGCGGCCGTCCTGTCCCTGATCCTGTTCGCCATCGCGATGTCGGTCACCGCCCTGCTGCTGCGCCGCCGCGCGGGGTTCCTGGGCCCCGACTGACCGGTGGCCCACCGCCGGAGCCCACACGAACCGACGAGAGGAGGTGGGCAGGTGACCGGACGACTCCGCACCAAGGCCGCGCTGCACTGGGTGGCCGTACACGCTCTCGCCGTCGCGGCCGTGCTGTTCTTCGTCCTGCCGTTCGTATTCCTGTTCCTGACCTCGGTCATGACCGACCGTCAGACGCTGACCCGGGACCTGTGGCCGCACGAATGGCGGTGGGGCAACTACGCCGACGTCTTCAACACGCCCGGCTTCGGGACCTGGTGGCGCAACACCCTGCTGTACGCGGGCCTCGGCACGGTCCTGTGCGTCGTGTCCAGCCTCCCCGTCGCGTACGCGCTCGCCCGCTTCCGCTTCCGCCTGCGCGGACTGGCGCTCATGCTCGTCCTCGCGGCGATGATGCTGCCCCCGCAGGTCGTCGTCATCCCGATGTACATCTTCTGGTCGGAGAACCTCGGCCTGTCCGGAACCCTGTGGCCGCTGATCATCCCGCTCGCCTTCGGGGACGCGTTCACCATCTTCCTGCTCCGCCAGTTCCTCCTCACCGTGCCGTCCGAATACCTCGACGCGGCACGCGTCGACGGCTGCGGCGAGGTGCGGATCCTGCTGCGCATCGTCGTGCCGATGATCCGCCCCGCCCTCGCCGCCGTCGCGCTGTTCCAGTTCTTCTACTGCTGGAACGACTACTTCGGGCCGCAGGTCTACACGTCGGAGAACCCGGGCGCGTGGACCCTGTCGTACGGCCTCGAGTCGTTCAAGGGCGCACACCACACCAATTGGAACCTGACGATGGCCGCCACGCTGCTCGTGATGGCCCCGGTCATCCTCGTGTTCTTCTTCGCGCAGAAGGTGTTCATCGAAGGCGTCACGCTGACAGGGGTGAAGGGTTGATGAGCAGCGGAATGAAGCTGGCGGTGGTGGGCGGCGGATCCACCTACACGCCCGAACTCGCGGACGGATTCGCCCGATCCACCGACAGCCTGCCCGTCGGCGAGGTCGTGCTGATCGATCCGGCCCTCGGCCGCACCGAACTCGTGGCCGGCGTGGTGCGCCGCATCCTGGCCCGCCAGGGCCACCCCGCGCGCGTCACCGTCACCGACTCGGTCGCGCGGGGTGCGGAAGGCGCGGACGCCGTCCTGCTCCAACTCCGCGTCGGCGGACAGACCGCGCGGCACGGCGACGAGACCTGGCCGGTGGACTGCGGCTGCGTCGGCCAGGAGACCGTGGGCGCGGGAGGCCTCGCGAAGGCGCTGCGCACCGTGCCGGTCGCCCTGGACGTCGCGCGGCAGGTACGCGCGGTCGCCCCGGACGCCTGGCTGGTCGACTTCACCAACCCGGTCGGCATCGTCACCCGGGCCCTGCTGGACGAGGGCCACCGGGCCGTCGGGCTGTGCAACGTCGCCATCGGGGTGCAGCGCACCTTCGCGCGGTGGCTCGGCGTACCGCCGGACGACGTCGAGCTCGACCACGTGGGGCTGAACCACCTGACGTGGGTGCGCGGTGCCCGAGTGCGCGGGGGCGATGCGGGAACCACCGATGTGCTCCCCGCCCTCCTCGACGCGCACGGCGACGAGCTGGCCGACGAGATCGGACTGCCCGCCGAACTCCTGCGCCGCCTCGGGCTCCTGCCGTCCTACTACCTGCGGTACTACTGGGCCCACGATGCCGTCGTGGCCGCGCAGCGGGCCGCGGGCGGCGCCACCCGGGCCGCGCAAGTCGCGTCGCTGGAGGCGCAGTTGCTCGACGCGTACGCCGATCCCGGGCTCGACACCAAGCCCGAGATCCTCGCCCGCCGCGGCGGCGCGTACTACTCCGAGGCGGCCGTCGACCTTCTCCGCGGCCTGCTCGGCAAGCCCGGCGGCGACGCCCCGGGCGACGCGGACCCGACCGCCGTGCCGCGCGTCGCCGACGTCCGCAACAACGGCACCCTGCCCTTCCTCCCCGACGACGCGGTCGTCGAAGTCCCGTGCCGGGTAGGGCCGGACGGGCCCACCCCCCTTCCGGTGGCGCCGCTGCCGCCGCTGCTCGCCGGGCTGGTCGCGGGGGTCGCGGCGTACGAGGAACTGGCCCTCGACGCCGCACTGCGCGGGGGACGCGACCGCGTGTACGACGCGCTCCTCGCCCACCCGGCCGTCGGCCAGCACGCCCTGGCCGACGCCCTCACCGACCGCCTCCTCGCGGCGGGCCGGAACCATCTGGCATGGGCCCGGTGACGCCACCGCAGGAGGCGCCGGACGCCGCGCCGGTCCTGCTCGCCGTCGACGCCGGCAACTCCAAGACCGACGTGGCCGTCCTGCGTGCCGACGGCTCGGTGCTGGCCACCGCCCGCGGCACCGGGTTCGGGCCGCAGCGCCACGGTGTCCCGGCGGCGGTCGACGAACTGGGCCGCATCATCGCGGACGCCGCGGACAAGGCGGGCGTCCGGCTGCCCGCCGACCACCTCACCGCCTGCGTGGCCAACGCCGACCTGCCGGTCGAGGAGCGCAGGCTCCAGGAGGAGGTGCACGGCCGGAACTGGGCCCGCACCGCCACGGTCACCAACGACACGTTCGCCGTGCTGCGCTCGTGCACGTCCGCCCCCGACGCCGTAGCCGTGGTGTGCGGCGCCGGCATCAACTGCGTGGGGCGTACGGCCGACGGACGGACCGCCCGCTTCCCGGCGCTCGGCCGCACCACCGGCGACTGGGGCGGCGGCGCCTGGCTGTTCGAGGAAGTGCTGTGGTGGTCGGTCCGCGCCGAGGACGGCCGCGGGCCGGCCACCGCCCTCGCCCGGGCCGCCGCCGGGCACTTCGGGCGCGCCCAGGCGACGGACGTCGCCGTGGACGCCCACCTCGGCACGCTCCCCGGCCACCGGCTCCACGAACTCGTCCCGGTGCTGTGCGCGGTCGCCGAAGCGGGCGACGAGGTGGCCTTGCGGATCCTCGACCGGCAGGCGGAGGAGGTCGCGGTACTCGCCGCCGCAGCACTCACCCGGCTCGGCCTCCTCGACCGGGCCGCGGACGTCGCCCTCGGCGGCGGCGTCCTCGCCGCGCGCCCGCCGCACCTGCTGCGCGGCATCCGTACGCGCATGGCCGCCCGCGCGCCGCGGGCCCGGCTCGTCGTCGCGGCCGTCCCCCCGATCGCCGGCGCCGCCCTGCTGGCCCTGGACCACGCCGCCGCGGCGGGGACGATCACCCCCAAGGCGCACGCCGTCGCCGAGGCCCGCCTGCCCAAGGCGTTCGGCGAGGTTTCGGAAGACGGCCTCGGAGGCGTCGGGGGCCTCGGAGGCCGCCCAACCCCCGTCTGATACCGCGCATTTCCCGGCATTTCGAATCCCGCCGGCTGCCGGATGTTCCCCGAGAGGTAGGAGGAGGTTCGCTCCGACGCCAGACGTCCGCCTTCTTGCGTCGATGTGATCAAAACGAAACCTGTTTTCCGGACAGTGAGGCGGAGCTCCATGTCACGACCCCAACTCTCCCGTCGCGGTTTCCTCGGTATCTCGGCAGCGGGCACCGGTGCCGTCATGCTCGGCACCGGCGCCTGGTCGGCCTCGTCCGCCTACGCCGCGCCGAGCGGCATGGGCCACCCCTTCACCCTCGGCGTGGCCTCGGGCGATCCGACGCACGACGGCGTCGTGCTGTGGACGCGGCTGGCGCCCGACCCGTTCGCGGTGGACGGCCGCGGCGGCATGCCCGACCGTCCCGTCCGGGTGGCGTACGAGGTCGCCTTCGACGAGCGGTTCCGTGCCGTGGCCCGCCGCGGCAGCGTGGTCGCCACGCCCGAACTCGGCCACTCCGTGCACCCGGAGGTGTCGGGCCTGGCCCCCGGGCGGGAGTACTTCTACCGGTTCCGGGTCGGCAACGAGATCAGCCGCGTCGGCCGCACCCGCACCGCGCCCCACCCGTTCGCCATGACGCGCCGCCTGCGGTTCGCCTTCGCGTCGTGCCAGGCGTGGCAGGACGGGTACTACACGGCGTACGAGCACATGGCGAACGAGGACCTCGACCTGATCGTCCACCTGGGCGACTACCTCTACGAGTACGGCGTCGGCACCAACAAGCGCGGCGTGGTCACGGACCCCCGGTTCCACACCGAGACGGTCGACCTGGCCCGCTACCGCCTCCAGTACGCGCTCTACAAGTCGGAGGCCCCGCTCCAGGCCGCCCACGCGCGGCACCCGTGGATCCAGACGATCGACGACCACGAGGTGGACAACAACTGGGCCGCCGACATCCCGGAGAACCGCGACCCGAAGCAGGGCAACGACACCACCGAGCGGTTCCTGAAGCGCCGCACCGACGCGTTCCAGGCGATGTACGAGAACATGCCGCTGCGCGCCGGCCAGCTCCCCAAGGGCCCGAGCGTGCGCCTGCACCGCCGGCTGCCGTACGGCCGCCTCGCGGACTTCACCATGCTGGACACCCGGCAGTACCGCTCCGACCAGCCGTGCGGCGACGGCGGCGGCACCACGTGCGGCGACCGGTTCGACCCCAACCGCACGATGCTCGGCGGCAAGCAGCGCGACTGGCTGCTGGACGGCTTCCGCGCGTCGCGCGCCCGCTGGCAGGTGCTGGGCAACCAGGCGCCGATGATCCAGACCGACCGCAACCCCGACCCGGCGGTCACCGACGTCTGGTACGACCCGTGGGACGGCTACGTCGCCGAGCGCAACCAGTTGCTCGCGGCCGCCCGCGACCGCGACGTGCGCAACCTGGTCGTCATCACCGGCGACCGGCACCAGAACTACGCCGCCAACCTGCACCTGGACTACGCCGACCCGCAATCGCCGGTCGTCGGATCGGAGTTCGTCGGCACCTCGATCACCAGCGGCGGCGACGGCTACGACGTCGGCACCGCGGGCCAGGCCTTCCTGGACGCCAACCCCCACATGAAGTTCTTCAACGCCCAGCGCGGCTACGCCTCGGTGACCGTCACGCCCGACCAGTGGCGCACCGACTACCGCGTCCTCGACTACGTCACCCGGCCCGGCTCCCCGATCCGCACGCGCGCGACCCTGGCCGTGCAGGACGGCGTACCGGGCGTCCAGCAGGCCTGACGCGCGTCGCGACGTCCCGGTGCGCGGGGGCAAGACCTGCCCGCCGCGCCGGGGCTCGCGGCGCTTGTGCGGGTCAGGGCTGTGCACCTTCGGCCGCGTACGAGAGCAGCCGCTCGGCGCGGAACCGGATCCACGCGCGGGGCCAGTCCGCCTCGACCACGGCCCGGACGTCCTCCGGGGCCTCCTCGACGGGGACCGTCTCGGCGGGCCCTTCGAGGATCACGACGATGTGCGCTTCACCGTCGGCCTCGGGGACGACGAGCGTCAGCCAGGGCTGTTCGCGCAGGTTGCGGGCGCGCACCGAGCCGGACACGGTCGGCAGCCAGAAGGTGGTGTCGCGGCGGACGTACATCGACATCGCGGAGTGCGGGCGGCCGTCCGGGCGCGCGGTGCCGACGACGGCGTACGTGCGGCGGTCGAGGTACGCCGTCAACTGCTCGGCGGTCAGCCGCCGCTCCGGCGGGTAGGTGCTGTCGGTCGCGGCGGTGGCCTTGGCGAACGTCCGGTCCTGGAGATCGGCGAGGGATTGGCTCATGGGCCATGACTACCCGTCGCCGACCGCCGCACCACCAGGAACGCGCACGACGTCGCTCCCGATCGCCGGCTACCGTCCGCGGACCGCGCGGGCGGCGCCGACGCCGAGCAGGCCCACGGCCGCGACGCAGACCCACAGCCAGGCGTTCCCGGCGGACAGCCAACTGCCGTCGTCGGCGCGGTCGTCGGCAACGCGCACCGCGGCGCCGCCGGGGAGCGGAGCGGGCTCGCCCGTTGCCACGGGCGCCTGCCCCGGCGTCGTGGGAGCGGCCGGCGGCGGTGGCGGGGTCGGCGCGGGAGCGGGCGTCGGCGGCGGGGCGGGTGGGGTGGGCGGGGCGGCGGGCTCGGGCCGGACGGGCGCTGTCGGCGCGCGTACCGAATCCGGCCGGTTGTCACCGCGCAGCATGACGCGCCAGATGACGCTGTCGGCGCCTTCGCTGCCGAACAGCACCGCGGCGCCGTCCGGCCGGAACGTGACCGACTCCCCCTGCTGCTGCACGGGGCTGTCGACACTGCCGATCCACGCGCCCGGTGCCGCGTACATGTCGGAACTCAGGTATCCGCGCAGGATGAACCGCGAACCGTCGGGCGAGTAGGCGCCGTCGGTGACCATGGCCGGCGCCTTGGCCGTGCGGGACAAGGTGTTCACCACGTCCGCGCGCAGCGGCCCGGCGGACTCGTAGACCCCGGCGCCCCTGAGCTGCTTGCTCGCGACGACGACGCGGTTGGTGGACGGGTGGACCATGAACGCCTCGGCGTCGCGCGGGCCGTCCTC
The DNA here is from genome assembly GCA_045039925.1 of Streptomycetaceae bacterium NBC_01309. GTDB lineage: Bacteria > Actinomycetota > Actinomycetes > Streptomycetales > Streptomycetaceae > Yinghuangia. Next base: position 9,498,085 of record CP108400.1, on the reverse strand, counting down.
GTACGCGATGCGGTAGCGCACAGGCGTCACTTGCGCGTCCCGCAGGACGTCCGGCTCGCGGACCCGGTAGACCGTCGCGTCGGTACGCTGCCCCCGGTTGTCGCCGATGTCGGCGACGTACAGGGCGGGTGCCCCGCTCTCGTCCTTGCCGAGGGCGATCGCCTCCCAGTCCACGGCCTTGGCGCCGGCCAGCGTCACAGTCGCCTTCACGGACCCGTCGGCGCCTACCGCGAACAACTGCGGCCTGCCACCGCTGTCGTTGTGCGTCCAGAAGACCCCCGGGTGCCGGGCGCTCGCCGCGAGCCCACTGGACTCGGTGATGCGCGCATCACCGATCGTCGCGACCTTGCCGTCACTCTCCGCGACGGCAGGCGCGGCACCGGCCAACGCCAGCGCGACGGCCGACACCACAGCGGCGATCCCACGTCTCATGCCCGCCACTTTCCCAGGCCCTGACGCCGAACCCCCGCCGGGAAGCCGATCCGCGCGAGAGCTACAGCGCTGCCCCGTCCACCGCGACCGCGGCCTTGGTGTCGTAGAAGCACAGGTGCCCCTTGATCAACGCCACCTCCGCCAGCGGCTCCGGATAGGCCCAGGCCACGTCCTGCGTCACCTGCCCGGCGCCGTCCCGGTACGACCAGTACGAGGCGTCGCCCTTGAAGGGACAGTGCGTGCGCGTGTCCGTCGGCTCCAACGCGTCCAGCGCCACGTCCTCCGGCGGAAGGTAGTACCGCACGGGCATCCCGGTCTCGTGGACCAGAACCGGACGCCACGACTCGGCGACCAACCGCCCGTCGATCTCGACCCGCACATGCTGCGTCCCCGGAACCGCCTTGACGGTGTGCCCTGCCTTGGCCACAAGAAGCTCCTCACTCGCAGTAGTCCCGACGACACCCAAGCCGCCGCACCCATCCCCAACCCCAACACGCACCCGACAACCCCGATTCCCCCACCCGCCAACCGCCGTCGGTCCCCCCGACCGACTGGTCGGCGCTCCACCACGCGTATGGGGTCGGCGAAGGATCTGCCCGACTTGCCACGCGGCGCCGCATCGGCCGACACCGACGTGGGCGGGGAAGCGGTGCACAAGTTGTCTGGGGCCGTGCGGCATCAGGGCACGCTGCACTCGGCCGCTCCTCACGCAGTCCCATTCGTAGACTCTCCCGCTGCAGGGGCGAAGCCCTTGACCCCATCCCCAGTAGCCGCCCACAACTCAGACTGCTCCCACCCCGCCAACCGCAGTCGCGTCTCCCGAGGCAGGGGTGAAGTCTCCTGCGTGGGCGGGGTGGTGCGTTGAATTGATGAGGGGATGGTGGCTGGGGGCGAAGTCCTTTGTCTGGGAAGGGTGATGCGTTGGGTGGATGGCGGATGGGTGGTTGGGGGGTGAGGATCGGTCGAAAGACTGGGGTTGGCCCCAGACAACGGGTGGGACGCTTGTTACCGGCTATTAACTATGGTTGGTTGGGGAATGTCCGTGGCCCGTCGGGAGGGGCGTCGCATGACCGGGGAAATACGCGTTTCCGTGCTCGGTCCGGTACGGGCCTGGCGCGACGGCTCCGAACTGCGTACGGGGGCACCGCAGCAGCAGGCGGTGTTGGCGGCGCTGGCGCTGCGCGAGAGCGCCCAGGTGTCGACGTCCGGGTTGATCGACGCGGTCTGGGGCTCGGCCCCGCCCCGGTCGGCGGCGGCGACCGTGCGCACGTACATCTATCGGCTCCGGCAGTCGCTGGACGACGGCGGCGAGCGGCTCATCGCGTCGATCAGCGACGGGTACGCCCTGCGCGTCGGCCCCGACGCCCTGGACCTGGCGCGCTGCCACGCGTGGCTCGCGCGGTCGCAGGCCGCGCGCGAGGAGGGCGGCACGGCGCTCGCGGCGGTGTGCCTGCGGGAGGCGCTCGCGCTGTGGTCGGGCACTCCGCTGGCCGGGGTGCCCGGGCAGTTCGCGGCGGCGTGGCGGGCCGCACTGGCCGACCTGCGGCTCTCGTTGACCGAGGAACTGCTGTCAATGGAGCTGGAGTTGGGGCGGCACGTGCGGGCTGCCGCCGAATTGTCCACGCTGGTGGCCGAGAATCCGTTACGCGAGCGCCTGCGTGAACTGCACGTACTGGCGCTCTACAGTTCGGGCCGGCAGGCTGCCGCGCTCGCCGCTCTCGAAGACTTCCGGCGCCTGCTCCGCGACGAGCTGGGGATCGATCCCGGCCCGGGACTGCGGCGGGTCCACCGGATCGTGGTGACCGGGCAGCAGCCGTTCGCCGAAACGTTTCCCGAGGCGCGGCCCGCGCCCCAGCCCGCACCTCTCCCCGCTCCGCTTCCGACACCGCTTTCCGACGGACCGGCCGTGCCGCCCGGAGGCTGCCCGGGGCCCGGCCGGTGTGCGGCGGCCGCGCTGGGAATCGCGACCGGGCCGGCGGCTCAGTCCGCCGCGACCGGCCCGTCGCGCAGCGCGCCGTCCACCAGGGCCCCCGCCGCTCCGGTGTAGCGCTCCGGATCACACAGGTCCCGCAACTCCTCGGGTGGGATCAGCCCCTTGAGTTCCGGCGCGTCCGCGAGGACGTCGCCGAGCGGCAGTCCCGCCTCCCGCGCTTCGTCGGAGGCCTCGGACAGCAGCCGCTTGGCGGCGGCCTTGCCGAGGAGCGGCGCGAGGGCGGCGGCGATGCGCTCCGAGACGAGTTGGCCGCCCGTCAGATCGACGTTCGCGCGCATGCGGTCGGCGCGGACCTCCAGCCCGGCGGCCAGCTCGACCGCGGTGTGCGCCGCACCGCCGGCCAAGCGCAAGCACTCGCGCAGGAGTTGCCATTCGGCCTGCCAGCCGCCACCCGAGCGTTCGTCCTCGGACATCAGGGACTGCGTCAACCCGGCTGCGAGCACCGGGACTTGCAGGGCCGCGCTGCGGATCATCGTGGCCAGTACGGGATTGCGCTTGTGCGGCATGGCCGATGAGCTGCCGCGCCCGGCGACCGCGGGCTCACTGACCTCGCCGACCTCCGTCCGGGTGAGGATCTGCACGTCGACGGCGAACTTCCCGAGCGCGCCCGCGGTGAACGCGAGGGCCGCCGCGAGATCGGCCATCGGGATGCGCAGCGTGTGCCACGGCAGGCGCGGGCATGCCAGGCCGGTCTCCACCGCGAACTCCCGGGCCAGCCGGGCGTGGTAGGTCCCGGGTTCGGGGTCGGACGGATTGTCGACGCGGGCGAACTCCAGGTACCCGGCGAGCGTGCCCGCGGCGCCGCCGAGCGAGATCGGCAGGCCTTCCCGCCGGACCCGGCCCAGCCGCTCCTCGGCGGCGAGGGCGAGTTCGCGCCACCCCGCGGCCTTGAGCCCGAAGGTGGTCGGGACCGCGTGCAGGGCGAGCGTACGCCCGGCCACGACCGTGTCCCGGTGCGCCGCCGCGTGGCGGCCCAACTCCCCGGCCACCGCCCGCAGATCGGCGCGCATGAGGTCGAGCGCGTGGGCCGCGACCAGCATCGCGCCGGTGTCGAAGACGTCCTGGCTGGTCGATCCCCGGTGCACGTACTCGGCGGCGACCGGGTCGACCTCGGCGACCAGGTCGGTGAAGGCGCGCACCAGCCCGACGATCGGGTTCGCGGTCTCGCGCGCGGCCAACGCCAGCTGCCGTACATCGAGTTCGCCGTTGCGGGCGACCGCGGAGATCACCTCGGCGGCCTCCGGGGGCACCACCCCCAGGCGCGCCTGCGCCCGGGCCAGCGCCGCTTCCGCCGCCAGCATCGCCGCCAGCCACGCGCGGTCGCTCACCGCGGCCTCGACCGGCGTGCCGGCCCGCACCGGCGACAACAGCCCCGCGTCGACCTGCACGTCGCGGTCGGACAGCTCCCAGGTCACACGACCACCCCCAAGTCACCCGCCGCGTCGGCCGCCGCCCCGCCCACCGCGGCGGCGGCGGCGGCCATCATCGTGCCATCACTTGGGCGTCTCCTGGAGCGGCTCGCGCCGAGGCTCCGGCGTGCCCTCGGACTCGTGTATGCCCCATCGGGAGTACCAGCGCCGGGCGAAGCGCGGCGCCCACCAGTTGTACTCGCCGAGCAGCCGCATCGTGGCCGGCACCAGCAGCACCCTGACGATGGTGGCGTCGACGATGATCGCGGTGGCCAGCCCGACCCCGATGATCTTCACGATGAGCAGGTCCGCGGTCGTGAACGCGCCGATCACCACCACCAGGAGCAGGGCGGCCGCGGTGATGATGCGGCCGCTGCGCTGCAACCCGACCGCGACCGCCTCGCGGTTGTCGCCGGTGATGTCGTACTGCTCCCGCACCCGGGAGAGCAGGAATACCTCGTAGTCCATGGACAGCGCGAACGCGACGCCGAGGATCACGATCAGCTGGACGACGTCGATGTTGCCGGCCGACGTGAAGTCGAACAGCCCGGTCAGGTGCCCGTCCTGGAAGACGAACACCACGACGCCGAACGCGGCCAGCAGGTTGAGGACGTTCATGAGGATCGCCTTGATCGGCAGCACCACCGACCCGAAGGCGAAGAACAGCAGCACGAACGTGGCCAGGACCATGATCGCCAGCATCCAGGGCAGCCGTTCGCCGAGCATGCCGAGCAGGTCCGCGAACACCGCGGTGTTCCCGCCGACATGGACCTCACCGCCCGGCGGCGCCGGCACCGCCCGCACCGCCTGGACCAGGTCCCTGGCCTGCTCGGAGATCGCCTCGATGGTGAACCTCGCGTCGATCTTGGCACTGCTGCCCGCCGCGCCGGTCACCTCGGCGCCGACGATGCCGGGTACCGCGCGAACGCGCCCGAGGTAGTCGTCGAGCGCGGCGCGGCCCTCCGCGGACTGCACGGGCGCCGCCAGCACCACCGCGATCTCGACCTGGTTGGTGACGTTCTTGCCGAACTCGGTGTCGAGGGCTTCCTGCGCCTGCCGGCTGTGCGAACTCGTCGGCATGATCCGGGAGTCGACCCAGCCGTACGACACGTGGAGGTACGGCAGCCCGAGCACCACCAGCACCCCGGTCACCGCGACCGCGACCGGGATCGGACGCCGCATCACCGCCCGCGCGATGCGCTCCCAGTTCCCGGGCCGGTCCGCGGTCCGGACCCGCCCGCGCCGCGGCCGCCAGGCGGCCGCGCGGGGCCCGAGCATCGCCAGCAGCGCGGGCATGACGGTGAGCGAGAAGACCACCGCGAGCAGCACCGCGGCGATGCCGCCCAGCCCGAGCGAACGCAGGAACGTCTGCGGGAACACGAACAGGCTGGACAGCGCCACGGCGACGGTGACGGCCGAGACCGCGATGGTGCGGCCCGCGGTACGCATCGTCGCGCGCAGCGCCTCGGGGACGTCACGTCCCGCGTCCATCTCCTCGCGGAACCGGCTGACCACGAACAGGCTGTAGTCGATGGCGAGTCCGAGGCCCAGCAGGGTGACGATGTTGACCGCGAAGACCGATACGTCGGTGACGTAGGTGAGGAACCGCAGGGCGGCCAGCGAGCCGATGATCGCGAGGATGCCGATGACGACCGGCAGCACCGCGGCGCGCACGTTGCGGAACAGCACCACCAGCAGCAGGAACAGCAGTGGCAGCGCGAGGCTTTCGGCCCGCGCGAGGTCCTTGCGGACCTGGGTGTTGACCTCGTCGTACAGCGCGGCCGGTCCGCCGACGGTGAGCTGCAGATCGGGTGATTCGAGCAGGTCGGCGATCTCGGTGTAGTTGTCGGTGCGTTCGGCCTCGTCGGCGCCGACCATTTGCAGCGCCGCGAAGGTGGTGTGCCGGTCCCCGCTGACCAGTTCGTCCCGCCGAGCCGTCCAGAAGGAGGTCACCATCTGGACGTGCTCGGCGGGCAGCGCGGTCAGCACCCGCTGGGCCGCCTGCTCGTACGCGGGGTCGTCGACGGTCATCCGGTCGCTCCGGAAGACCACGACGACGTCCGCGTCCGCCTGCCCGCCGACGTCGCGGCGCAACTCCGCGGCGCGCGAGCTCTCGCTCTCGGCGTAGGTGAAGCCCGTCCCGGTCAGGTGGTCGAAGACGGTGGACCCCCACAGGCCCGCGAAGGCCGCGAAGAGCACCGCAGCGACGACGATCGACCGGCGGCGCCGGTAGGCGAGGCGTCCCAGCAGGTCGAGCATCCCGTCAGGTCCAGCGTCCGATACCGATGCCCTTGGCCCCGAGGAGTTGCTCGCGCAGGTCGAGCCGGCGGACCTTCCAGGTGCCGGTGCGCGGGAACTCGTCGAACGAGATCTGCTTGCGCGAGGCCAGCTTCGGCAGGTCGGCGACGGCGTCGGCCCACTCCTGGTCGCCGATCGGCACGTCGTCGTACGTGCTCACCACCGGCACCGGCAGCTCGCCGGCCTGCGGCAGGATGATCACCTCGGACGTCTGGGGCAGCCGGTCGAGGATCACGTCCTCGATGGCGATGCCGCTGACCGCGTCGTTGTTCTCGTTGTCGATGCGGTCGACCTCGCGGTCCACCAGGCGGACCGCGCCCCACCGGTTCATCAGGCCGAGGTCGCCGGTGTGCCACCACCGGCCGTTGACCTTGATGTCGTGCCGCTCCTGCTCCGCCACGTACGCGAGGCAGCGGCCCGGCTGGCTGATCTCGATCAGCCCGATCTGGTTGGGCTTGAGCTTCCGCCCCGTCGTCGGGTCCACCGCGCGGAGCCGGCAGTGCGGGAAGAGCGCCCAGCCGAGCAGCTGCGTGGGCGGCGGCAGGTGGCCGCGCTTGCGCACCATGAAGCGCAGGTACGGGCGCATGCACAGCACGCCGTTCTCGCTCTGGCTCCACGACTGCACCCAGAACGGCAGTCTGACGTCCGTGGCGCTCATGAACAGGCGGATGGTCCGGGTGTGGATCGCGTCGAACGAGTTCAGGAACAGCCGGACCTGCTTGAAGAGCCGTGCGGGGTCCCGGGCCAGCGGCTCCCAGGACATGTAGATGTTGGGCAGCGTCTCGACCAGGTTCGGCCGGTACTCCGCCATCATCCGGCGGGCGGTCTCGATCGACGGGTCGCCCACCCACAGCATGCGCGGCGTGGTCGTCGCGACCGCCAGCGTGAACGTCGTGAGGCGCTCGTGCGTGAACGGGTCGCAGAAGAGCATCGTGTCCTTCTTGCCGAGCCACCGCGGCCAGCGGTTGCTCTCCACGACGCCCATCGAGTACACCGACTCGGCCGAGTGCATGACCAGCTTGGGGTAGCCGGTCGTACCCGACGTGTGGGTGATGATCATCGGCTCTTTGTACTCGCGCAGGCGCGGTACGGCGGCCGGCGCGCCGTGGAACGACGCGAGGTCCTCGATGTCGGGCCGGTCCGGCGCGCCGTCCACACTGATCGTCTTCAGGGTGTACGTCGAGACGACCTCCTTGCTGATCTCGCAGCGCTCGATGTGCTCGCTGTCGGTCAGCAGGAACGGCTTCTCCAGGCGCTCCAGAAGGATCCGCACGACGTCGCCGCCGTACGTGCCCGACAGCAGGACCGGGATGGCCCCGATGCGCGCCACCGCGCTGGCGGTGACGAAGATGTCGAAGTGGTTGGACTTCATGACGGCCACGCGGTCCCACGGCCGCACCCCGGCGGCGTGCAGCCACGAGGCCATCCTGTCCACGAGTTCGGCCCACTGCACGTTGGTGCGCGTGCAGCCGTTGTCCGGGTCGATGTCCGGCGGCCGGTCGACGATCATCGTCTGGGTGGGGTTGCGCTGCGCGGTGACGTGCCAGAGCTCGCCGAGCTTGGCGACGGCCGGCTTGCGGGCCCCCGGGTGCAGGGTCTTGGTGGCTCGCGTGGGCGTGAACTCGGTGAGGAAGCGCGGCTTGGGCCGCGTCTCCTCGACCGCGTCCCCCGCGAACGGTGTGGAGCCGTTGGGCTGTGTCACGGTGCTCTTCCCTCCTTGGGGGATCGGCGTGGGGTCAGGCGAGGGCCGAGGCAAGCCCCATGTCCTTCAGCCGGTTCTCGTGGATCCGGAACGTCATCTCCATGGTCTTGCCGATCCGTTCGTCCGGCGTGGTGTCCAAGAGCCGCCGTCCGGGCCACAGTTCGTAGTCGGAGAGCAGGTCGGCGTGCTGCTCCATGCCCTCCTGGAACAGCGTTTCCCAGGACTGCTGCTGCTCCATCACCGGGAGTTCGTAGAACAGGTGCATGCCGCCGCGCACGATCTCCGCGATGCGCTCGGTCTCCCCCGGGTTGTCGGCCAGGTGGCGGCGCACGATCGAGCTGCCGACCGCGAGGTGGCGCACCTCGTCGATGCCCGCGCCCCGCTGGATGTCCGCCATGACCGGGTCGAGCGGCCGCCACTTGAGCTCGCTCTGCTCGAACGCCGGTGCCAGCACGCCTTCCACGAGGGTGGTGAGCAGGACGACCGCGCCGTAGAAGTCGTGCTGGTCGCGGATCACCGGGAGGACGTACTCCTCCAGCGGGGTGATGATGTTCTGCCGGTCGTCGGTGTTCAGTTCGTCGATGCGGGCGTCGCGCTCCTCACGCGGGACGCCGAGGTCGACCAGGTGCTCGCGGAAGACCATCGCGTGGCGCGTCTCGTCGATGAGCTGCGTCGCGTAGAACTCCATGCACGCCAGGTTGGGCGCGTCGAGGACGAGGTACCCCAGCGAACCGGCGGCGCGCTCCTCGGCGAGCGTGCGGAACGCCACCTCGCGGACCAGCACGTCGTGCAACGGCCCCGGCTCGCGCACGATTTCGGGGGTCGTCACCTCCGGCAGGTGGCCCTCGGCGTGCCCGCGCAGGGTGCCGTACGGCACGTTGTCGAACCAGTAGCGCAGCCCGCACTGCTCGGCCGTGAGCACGAGTTCGTCGCCCCCGTCGAACAGGGCGCGTGCGGTGTCCCAGTCCGCCTCCGGGGCGTACTTGCGTGCGGCGCCGTCGGGTCCGGTGCGGTCGGTCATTGCTGGCTCCCGTCTGTCGGTCGTGCGCGTCGGTGGTGCCTGGGCCGGTGCGGGGTGCGGGGGCGGGGTGCGGAGCGCCGGGAACGCGGGCGGCAGGGGCGGGCGCGGTCAGCCGACCAGCACCGGCCCGGTGCCGTCCAGGTAGTCGAGGAGCGACGGCGCGGTCCGGGACCGGGACGGCGGGTGGAAGCCCAGGCAGTGGTACGCCGCGGCGTAGTAGGCGACTTCGTCCCCGCCGATGAAGGCCATGCCGCCGAGCAGTTCGATGGCCTTGGCGCCGGCGTCGTTGATGGCGTCCTGGGCCGCGTACCGGGCGATGAGCACCTCGGCGAGCGCGTCGTTGCCGGACTGTCCGTCGGCGATGCGGTGCGCGATCGACTCCAGGAGGAGCGTCGCGGACTCCAGACGGCAGGCGACCGCCGACCGCTCGGAGGCCGAACCGCGCTTCTCGTTCAGCGCGCGCTCGACGAGCGTGCTGACCGCGCCGAGGTAGCCGGCCGAGATGAGCAGCTCGAACCACAGGAAGCCGACGGTCTGGAGCTCGTCGAGGCCGTCGCCCTCACGGGCCTCGGTACGCATGACCAGCTGCTCCTCGACGTGCACGTCGGTCAGCCGTACCTCGTCGCTCTCCGCACCGGCCAGCACCCGGCTGCCCCAGAACGGGTGCCGGGTGATGCCCTCGGCGGTCGACGGGATGAGCAGGACCGCGAGTTCGGGCTTGCCGTCCTCGCCGGGCACCGTCAAGGCCGCGGTGAGCAGGTCCATCGAGTGCGCGAGGCTGCACGGCTTCTTCGAGCCGTTGACGAGGTAGCCGCCCTCGACGGGGACCGCGCTCATCGTCGGGGACAGGATGCCCTGTTCGGTGCGGCCCTCGGCGAAGCCGGACGCCACCAGCAGGTTGTCCTGCGCGACGGCCTCCAGCAGCGCCCACTCCAGCCCGGACTTCTGCAGGCTGTCGGCGAGGGTGAACAGCGTCGCGACGGAGAAGTGGTGCATCGTCGACGCGACGGCCAGGGACGGCGACGCCGCGCCGATCGCCCGCAGCGCGCGCAGGGCCTCCAGGGGACCCGCGCCCAGTCCGCCGTACTCGGAGGGGATCACGAGGGCGGGCCCGCGGCTCTTGCGGAACAGTTCGATGGCGGGGCTGCCCGGCGCCTCCCGCTCGGCGAGCGGGACACGGACAAGCGCGTCGAGCAGTCCGGGCAGGTAGCCCTCGCAGGTCTCTCGCGCGTGGTCCAGGGATCGCATGCGTCGCCCTCCAGTCAGAGCAGGTTGAGGGCCGCCGAGCGGCGCAGTTTGCCCGACGACGTCTTGGGGAGCGTGGCGGGCGGGAGCACCACCACGCGGGCCGGGCGCACCCCCACGTCGGAGAGGACGCTCGCGGCGACGGCCTCGCGGATCCGCTCGGCGGCCTCGGGGTCGGCGTGCTGCCGGGATTCGGCGAGGACCGCGAACCCTTCCTTCTGGATGCCGCCCGCGCCGTCCTCGGCCACGCGTACCGCGATCACGTTGCCGGCCCGGACGCCGTCGACCGCGGTCGCGGCGCGCTCGATGTCGGTCGGGAAGATGTTGCGGCCGCCCATGATGATGACGTCCTTGCGGCGACCGCAGATCACCAGGCGGTCGCCGACGAAGTAGCCGTCGTCGCCCATGTCGACCCAGCCGTCGGCGTCCGCGGCCGGCACGAGGCCGTCCTCGGTGGCGTACGAGGCGGTCACCGAGGCACCGCGCAGCTGCACCGCGCCGACCTCCCGCTCGTCCAGGACCTCGCCCTTCTCGCCGACGATGCGCGCGCTCACGGACGGCAGCACGTACCCGAGCAGCGGGAAGCGGCGGATCTCGCTCGGCGCGGCGGCCGGGTCGGCCGGCACCGCGCGGCGGTCCTTCTCCAGCGCGGCGGCGTCGATGGTGTCGACCACCATGCCTTCGCCTTCCACCGCCATGGTGATCAGCACGCCATTCTCGGCCGCGCCGTACACCGGTGCGAGGACGCGCGGGTCGAGGCCGAACTGTGCGCCGGCGACCTCCAACCGGCGCATCCCGTCGGGGTCGATGGGTTCGCCGCCGTTGCCCATGATGCGCACGCACGACAGGTCCAGCGAACCGGGTTCCGCGGCGGCGAGCTGGCGGGCCATGAGCACGTACGCGAAATTCGGCGCGGCGGTGATGGTGCCCCGGTGCTTGTGCATCAACTCCTGCCACACACCGGGGTATTGGAGAAACTCCAGCGGGGTGATCGCGACGAGTTCCATGCCCGAGGCCAACGACCCGATGAAGCATCCGACCATGCCCATGTCGTGGAACAGCGGGACCCACGACACCAGGACGTCGTCGGGGCGCCCGAAATCCCGTGCACGCGTGAAGTCCCGGACATTCGCCATCAGATTGCCGTGTGTCATGCGCACGGCCTTGGGGTCGGACGTCGAGCCGCTCGTCAACTGCAACAGGATCGGCGCGTCCTCGCCCACCTCGACGGGCTCGAAAGCGAAGTCCGCATCCGGCCCTTCGAGTTCCTCGATGAGGCGCGCGTCGTATCCGCGGGCGCGCAGGACCTCGGCCACGGGTTCGTACGGGCGGCCGAGAAGGACCAGGCTCGCGTCGACGGTCCGCAGCGCGTGCAGCGTCGACGCCTGCCAGGCCTCGGGGTTCGCCCGGTGGCCGGGTTCGTGCAGCATCGTGGTGCTGCCGCCGGCCAGCCACACGGACACCGCCGCGTGGACCGTCTGGGACAGTTCGGCGCCGAGGATCGCGACCGCGTCCCCCGGGCGCAATCCGCTCGCCACGAGTTCCGCGGCGCCGCCGCGGGCTTTCCGGATGATTTCCGCCCACGGGCGCCGTACGGGTTGCCGCGGTTCGCCGGTCGTCATGCCTTTCGGCGTTTCGCTCGCCACGGCGACGATGGTTTCGATGAACGTGCTCACTACCACGCCTCCCCGCACCATGCCCCGAACTCGGTGTCGGAACTGTGCCCGAACTCTGCGTCGGACCAGGAAGCTACCGCCCCAATCCGTGCCATCGTCCATGATTCGGTCACCGCCCGGTCTCGGGACCCGGGGGCCGATCGGTTACCGGCAGATGGGTGCCGATCGGGCGAATCTCGGTAGCTTCCCCGGGAGGTGGTGTCGTCGATGCCGGGATCTTCCGTGGGGTCTGCCGTGGGATCTACTTTTTCTTCTGCCTTTCGCCGTGATCTGGCGGCGGCTTCCGACGCCGAACGGGCACGGGCGCTGGTGCGCCTGGTGCGCGAGAAGGCGGCCGAGGTACTCGACCGTCCCGGCGCCGACTCGATACCGCCGGAACGGAGCCTGGAGGAACAGGGATTCGACTCCCTGAGCGCGCTCGAGTTCGCCGAAGCCCTCAGCAGCGTGCTGGGCCTGCGCCTGGCCGCGACGCTGGTCTTCGACTACCCGACGCCGGTCGCCCTGGCCGAACACCTGCGCGCCGAACTCGCGGCGCTGGAGGCGGAATCGGCGTCGAAGGCGGCCGCCCAGGCGGCTCCGGAGCAGGCCGCCGGCCCGGCTCAGGAGGCTGGCCGGGCCGGCGAGCCGGCGCCCGAGGACCCGATCGCGATCGTGGCGATGGCGTGCCGCTTCCCGGGCGGGGTACGCACCCCCGACGAGTTCTGGGAGATGCTGACCGAAGGCCGCGACGCCATCGGGCCGTTCCCCAAGGACCGCGGCTGGGACGAGGGCGACCTGTTCGCCACGAGCCCGGGACACCCCCCGAAGTCGACCGTACGCGAAGGCGGATTCCTGTACGACGCCGCGGAGTTCGACGCGGAGTTCTTCCGGCTGTCGCCGCGCGAGGCGATCACGATGGACCCGCAGCAGCGCCTGCTGCTGGAGACGTCGTGGGAGGCCCTGGAACGGGCCGGCATCGATCCGGCGGCGCTGCGCGGCAGCCGTACCGGCGTCTTCGCGGGCGTCGTGCAGAGCGACTACGCGCTCTGCGTGGACGAGGTGCCCGAGGACCTGTGGGGCCACTTGATGACCGGGAACGCGACGAGCGTCATCGCGGGCCGGGTGGCGTACTCGCTGGGCCTGGAGGGCCCGGTGTTCTCGGTCGACACGGCGTGCTCGTCGTCGCTGGTCGCGCTGCACCTGGCCTGCCGGTCGCTGCAACAGGGCGAGTGCTCCATGGCACTGGTGGGCGGCGTCACCGTGATGGCCACGCCGGTGGTCTTCACCGAGTTCAGCCGCCAGCAGGGCCTGGCACCCGACGCCCGCTGCAAGTCCTTCGCGGCCGCCGCGGACGGCACCGCGTGGTCCGAGGGCGTCGGCGTGGTCGTCTGCGAGCGGCTGTCCGACGCGCGGAGGGCGGGCCACACCGTACTCGCGGTCGTGCGCGGCAGCGCCATCAACCACGACGGCGCGTCCAACGGCCTCACCGCACCCAACGGGCCGAGCCAGCAGCGGCTGATCGCCCAGACGCTGGCGGACGCCGGGCTCCGCCCCGCGGACGTCGACGCCGTGGAGGCGCACGGCACGGGCACCAAACTCGGCGACCCCATCGAGGCGCAGGCGCTGCTGGCGGCGTACGGGCAGGAGCGCGAACGACCGCTGTGGCTCGGGTCGGTGAAGTCCAACATCGGCCACGCCCAGGCCGCGGCCGGCATCGCTGGGCTGATCAAGACGGTGCTCGCGATGCGGCACGGAGTGCTGCCCAGGACGCTGCACGTCGACGCGCCGTCACCGATGATCGACTGGTCCACCGGGGCCGTGGAACTCCTCACCGAGGAGCGGGCCTGGCCGGACTCCGGCCGCCCGCGCCGGGCCGCGGTCTCGTCGTTCGGCATCAGCGGCACGAACGCGCACGTCATCGTGGAGGAGGGCGCCCCCGCGGCGACCCTGCCCGCCGCTTCGCCGGACCCGGCGGCGGCCGAGGCCGAGCCGGTCGAGTTGCGCTCCGGCGCGTTCCCGGTTCCGTGGCTCCTGTCCGGCCGTACCCGGGCCGATATGCGGGCCCAGGCACGGCAGTTGCACGAGTACGTCACCGCCCGCCCGGATCTCGGCGCCGTCGAGGTCGGGGCGGCGCTGGCCACCACGCGCTCCGCGCTGGAGTACCGCGCCGCCGTCGTCGGCGGCACCCGCACCGAACTGCTGTCCGCGCTCGGCACGCTGTCCGACTCCGACGCACCGTCGGCCGACGCGGGGATCGCGGAGGGGCCGAGCGGCGACGGACCCGTGGTGTTCGCGTTCTCCGGGCAGGGCTCCCAGCGGATCCGCATGGGCCACGAACTTCATCTGGCATCACGTGACTTCGCCGAGGCCTGGGACGAGGTGTGCGACGAGCTGGACGCGCATCTCGACCGCCCGCTGCGCGACGTCGTGCACGCCGAGCCCGGTTCCGCCGACGCCGCGCTGCTGGACGAGACCCTCTACACGCAGACCGGCCTGTTCGCGCTCCAGGTGGCGCTGTACCGGCTGCTGTGGGCACGGGGCGTGCGCCCGGACTATCTGATCGGGCACTCGATCGGCGAGCTGACCGCCGCGCACGTGTCGGGCGTACTGTCGCTGCGCGACGCCGCCGCCCTGGTCGCGGCGCGCGGGCGCCTCATGCAGGAGAACACCTCCGCGGGCGCGATGTTCGTCGTCCGCGCCACCGAGGACGAGGTACGCGCGGCAGGCGGCATCGGGCGCGACGTCAGCATCGCCGCGGTCAACGGCCCCGCGTCCGTGGTGCTGTCGGGCGAGGCGGACGCGGTCGCGGAGGCGGCCGCCGCGTGGCGCGCCAAGGGCCGGCTGATCAAGCGCCTGAAGGTGAACCGCGCCTTCCACTCGCCGCTCATGGACCCCATGCTGGCCGAGTTCGAGCGGGTCGCGGAGCGGCTGTCGTACACCGCCCCGACGGTGCCCATCGTGTCCAACGTGACCGGACGGCTGGCCTCGGCGGGCGAACTCGCCATGCCGAGCCACTGGGTGCGCCACGTCCGGCAGACGGTCCGCTTCGCGGAGGGGGTGGCGTGGCTGCGCGGCCAGGGCGCCGCCGCCTACGTCGAACTCGGGCCGGGCCGCACGGCCACCGCGATGATCCAGGACTGCCTGGACGGCGACCCCGCGCTCGTCACTCCGACCCTGCGTGCCGACCGTCCCGAACCGGTCGCGCTCACCGGCGCGTTGGCGCGGCTGCACACGCAGGGCACCCGCGTGGACTGGGCCGAGGTCTTCCGCGGCGCCCGCGGCGCGGAACTGCCGCCGCACGCGTTCACCCGCACGCCGTACTGGCTGCCCAAGGTGCGCGCCGGAGCCGGCGACGTCACCGGTGCCGGCCAGCGCTCGGCCGACCACCCGCTGCTCGGCGCGCTCGTCGAACTGCCGGATGACGAGGGCCTGGTGCTCACCGGCCGCATCTCGCTCGACACCCATCCGTGGCTCGCCGACCACGCCGTGCTCGGCTCCGTGGTGGTGCCCGGCACCGCACTGGTCGAGCTGGCCGTGCAGGCCGCCGACCGGACCGGTTGCGAGCAGGTGCGCGAACTCCTCGTCCAGACGCCTCTGGTGATGCCCGCAGAGGACTTCGTCCAGTTGCGCGTCGTGGTGCGGGCGCCGGACGCGGACGGGTTGCGCCCGATCGCGGTGTACGGCCGGACGGAAGGCGCGGGCGCCGACGAGGCGTGGACCTGCCACGCCACCGGCCGGCTCGGCGCCGACGAGTCCGACGAGATGCCGGGGCGCCTGGCGGTGTGGCCGCCGCCCGGCGGGGTCGCGCTGCCCCTCGACGGGTTCTACGCCGGGCTCGCCGAGCGCGGCTACCGCTACGGCCCCGGGTTCCGCGGCCTGGTGGCCGCCTGGGAACGCGGCGACGAGGTGTTCGCCGAGGTCGAGCTGCCCGAGGAACTGCGCGAGCAGTCCGGCGCGTTCGCCTTGCACCCCGCACTGCTGGACGCGGCGCTGCACGCGGTCGCGGTCGGGCGGGATCCGGCCGACGACCGGGTGGCACTGCCGTTCGCGTGGACGGGCGTGCAGGTGCATGCGACCGGCGCCGCCTCACTGCGGGTGCGGCTGACGCGGCTGGACGGCGAGCGCGTGTCGCTCGCGGTGACGGACAGCCGGGGCAAGCCCGTGGCGTCTGTCGGCGAACTGGCGTTCCTGCCGGTCGCGGCCGAGCAGCTGCGTGCCTCCGGCGGCGGAGCGTACGAGAGTCTCTTCCGCGTGCAGTGGAGCCCGGTGGGGCGCGGCGCGCCGAAGGCCGGCCGCTTCGCCGTGGTCGAGGAGGTCCCGACGCCGCTCACCGAGGTGTGGGCGGGCCTGGGGGTGCCGGTCGCGGCCGGCCTCGAGGCGCTGGCCGAGCCGGTGCCGGACACGGTGATCGTGCCGCTCGCCACCGACCCGATCCGGGCCAAGGACGGCGACGCCGCCGCCCAGGCCCACGAAATGGCCTACCGGGCCCTGGACTTGATTAAGGCATGGCTCGCCGAACCGCGCTTCGCCGCGGCGCGCCTGGTGCTCCTCACGTCGCGGGCGGTCGCCGCCTCGCCCGGGGAGCACGTGGCCGACCTCGCGGGCGCGACGGCCTGGGGGCTCGTCCGCTCGGCGCAGTCCGAGAACCCCGGGCGCTTCGTGCTGGTCGACACCGACGCGACGGACCGCTCGGCCGGTGTGCTCGGTGGCGCGCTGGGCTCCGGCGAGCCGCAGATGGCCATCCGGGCGGGCGACATCCTGGTGCCCCGCCTCGCGCGGGTCGAACGGGCGCAGGCGGCGGACGACGCCGAGGGCGGCCGGTTCGGCGACGGGACCGTACTGGTCACCGGCGGTACCGGAGCACTGGGACTGCTGCTCGCGCGGCACCTGGTCGCCGCGCACGGCGTCCGCCACCTGGTGCTCGCGTCCCGGCGCGGGCCGGACGCGGAGGGCGTCGCCGAACTCACCGCCGAACTCGAGGCCGCAGGCGCGTCGGTGCGTACCGTGGCCGCCGACACCGCGGTCCGCGAGGACTGCGAGCGCCTGCTCGCCGGCATCCCGGAGGCGCAGCCGCTGACGGCCGTGCTCCACCTGGCGGGCACGCTCGACGACGGCCTGGCGGAGGCGCTGACCCCGGAGCGCCTCGACGCGGTCCTGCGCCCCAAGGTCGACGCGGCCTGGCACCTGCACGAACTCACCAAGTCCAGAGGTGACCTGGCCGCGTTCGTCATCTACTCGTCCGCGGCCGGCATCCTGGGCTCCCCCGGGCAGGCGAACTACGCCGCGGCCAACGCCTTCACCGACGCGCTCGCGCAGTCGCGCCGCGCCGACGGGTTGCCCGCGCTGTCCCTGGCATGGGGGCCGTGGGAGGGCACCGGCGGCATGGCCGACCGCACCGGCCGCGCACTCGCCCGCCGCGCGGCACGCAGCGGCATGGCCCTGCTGTCGGCCGACGAGGGCCTGGCCCTCCTGGACGCGGCACTCGGCCTGGCCGACGACGTCCAGGTCCCGGTACGCCTCGACCTCGGGGCGCTGGCGAACCAGGCGGAGACCGAGGGCGAGGAAGCCGTCCCGGTGCTGCTGCGCGGCCTGGTACGCACGCCCGCCGCGGCCCGCAGAGGCGGGGGCGAGGGCGCCGCGGACCTCGCGAAGTCCCTGGCCGAGGCCGCTCCGGAGGAGGCCGAGCGGCTGCTCGTCGACCTGGTGCGCTCGCACGTGGCCGCGGTGCTGGGGCACGCCTCCCCCGACGCCGTCGACGTCTCGCGCAGCCTCATCGACCTCGGCTTCGACTCGCTCTCGTCGGTGGAACTGCGCAACCGCCTGACCGCGATCACCGGCCTGCGCCTGCCGGCCACGGTGGTCTTCGACTACCCGACGATCGACGCCATGGCGTCCTACCTGCGCTCCGAACTCGCCCCGAGCAGCGCCACCACCGCCATCGCGGTGCTCGAGGAGCTGGACCGCCTCGAAGCCACCCTGGGCAAGCTGTCCCTGGACACCATCGCCCGCACCCGGCTCACCGCGAGCCTGGAGCGCATCCTCACGCGCGTGGGCCCGACCGTCGGCGCCGACAAGATCGACGCCGCCGCCCTCGACGACGACTTCTACCCCGCCGTCGGCTGATCCGACGGCGATCCCCGGCCCGGCCACAGCACTCGCACCCGGGCCGACGGTCGGGGACCGGTGCGCGCGGCAGCCGCACCGGTCCCCGACCTATTGGGTTCTCCCCCACCCCGGAGCCGGACGTACGAGACCGCCCGCCCCGGCACGGCCCGGGCGGGCGGTCTACGGATGTACGTACAGGCGTCGGCGGCTCAGCCGGGGATCGGGGCCGCCTCGATTTCGCGGATCTCCGTGGCCGCGCCGAAGAGTCCCCGCAGGATTTCACTGATGCTGTCGCGCAGCGCGGCGCAGGCGACCGGGTCGACAAGCGAGGCCAGAGAGGCGATCCCCAGGTCGAAGCGGCTGGAGAAGGTGACCAGAGCGCCGCCGGGGGCGGGCTCCACGGTCCAGGTGCCGACGAATTTCGCGAAATCGCCCTTGGTCTGTGTGAACTCCAGCCGACGGGCCGCGGCGTCGACCTCGTCGCGTTCGGTCCACACCAGTATGCCGCGCCGGAAATTGACCTCCCAGGTCGATTCCATGCCGCCGTCGGCGCGGTGGAAGATCTGCACGGTCCGCACATTCTGCGTCAGCCGCGGGTATTGCTCGAAATCGGCGACCAAGGCGAAGGCGGCGTCCGGGTCCTGACCCGGCAACCGGGCGTCCAGTACTACCGAGCATTCCATTGGTATTCCCTTTCCTGACCCTTGGTCGAGGCCGTCTCAGGCGTCCCAGGAAAACGCCGGCTTGGTCCTGGCGGGCGCGTTCATGTCCTGGATCAGCCGCCGCACCGAGACGCGCCAGGCCTCCTCGAAGTCCTCCGCGTCCAGCGGTACCCGGAGGCCCAGCGGCGTGGCGAGGGAGCTGGGCAGCTTTTCCGGGATGACCACGCAGCTGCACACGGCCAGCAGGCCGTCGAGTTTGGCGAGGTCCTCGGCGCTCAGCACCTCTTCGAAGGCCGGACGCACGAGCCGGTCGACCATCGAGGGTTCGACGATCCTGGTCTCCGGCACCTTCAGGCCCTGGTCGCGGCCGACTTCCTGGACGAGTTCGACGAAACGCTGGATGGAGAGCGCGTGTTCGCCGGCGCTGAGCCAGTAGTCGCCGTCCCGGAGACCGGCGTCCAGCACCGCCCGGACACCCAGCGCGACGTAGTCGCACGGCACGATGTCCACGTGCGCGCCCTCGACGGCCGGGATGAACGGGACGGTGCCCTTGAGCGTCGCCTCCGCGAGGCTGTGCACGCCCTGCGCCTGGCGGATCTCGCCGGTCCGGGAGTCGCCGATGACGACGGACGGGCGCACGATCACCGCGTCGATCCCGCTCGCCCGGATGATGTTCTCGCCGGCGAGCTTGGAGGTCACGTACTCGTCGGGCCGCGCCGAGGACTTGGACGCCGAGACCGCGCCCAGCGAACCGCCCTGGCTCACGTGGCGGATCACGAAGGCCGTGCTGACGTGCACGAGCAGCGCGTCGGCGTCCGCGGCGAACTCGACGATTCGGCCGAGCCCTTCGATGTTGACGCGGTCCACCTCGGTCTGGTCGGCGGTGAAGTTGACGATGGCGGCGGAGTGCACCACCACGTCGATCTCCGCGCACAGGCGGCGGTACGCCGCCGCGTCCAGGCCCAGGCGCGGGCTGGTCAGGTCCACCTGCAGCACGCGCCCCGAGCCGGTCGGCAGACGGCGGTGCACGGCGGCGACGACGTCGTAGCCCTCCAGCTCCCGCAGGATCGCGGTGCCGACCACGCCGCTCGCACCGGTGACCAGGACGGTCTTCCCCGCCACCGCGCTGCCGCTGTCGGCCCCACCCGCGCCGGGTCCCGGGGCCGCTCCGCCGACGGTCATGCGCCCGCTCCGTCGGGCCGCGGGAAGCGCTGCGCGCAAGCCGCGCACGCGGCCTCCAGGGCCTCGCCCAGCCGCTTCTCGTCGTCCTCCGTCATCACCGCGGGCGGTGTGAAGCGGATGACCGGAAGGGCGTTCATGGAGTGGTTGGCGATGACGCCGTGGTCCATCAGGTCCATGAGGAACTCGGCGGCCAGGTGGCCGTCGACGAACTCGACGCCGATGAGCACGCCGCGGCCGCGCACCTCGGCGACAAGGTGCGGGATGTACGTGCCGGTCAGCCGCCGCAGCATGGCCACCAGCCGCTCGCCCAGCAACCGGGCGCGCTCGACGAGGCCTTCGTCCTCGATGGCCTCCACGGTGGCGCGCACCGCGGCCATCGCCACGGGCGCCGCCGAGTACGTCGACGTGTGCAGGTACGGATCCGCGTCGAACGGCGCGAAGTACTCCGGCGACACCAGGGTCGCGGCGACCGGCACCATGCCCCCGCTGAGGCACTTGCCGACCAGCACCGCGTCCGGGACCACACCGTCCAGGTCCGCGCCCCACCACACGCCGAGCCGCCCGAGCCCGGTCATGACCTCGTCGAGCACCAGCATCGCGCCGCGCTCGCGGCAGATCGCCTCGACGGCCTTCAGGTAGCCGTCCGGCGGCATCACCACGCCGCCCTCGCTCTGCACCGGTTCGAGGATCAGGCAGGCGTCGGACGCGTCGTCGCCGAGCGTGTCCGCCAGCGCCTGCGCGTCGCCGAAGGGCACGTGCGCGACGTGCGGCAGCAGCGGCCGGAACGGGTCCTGGTACACGCTGCGGGCGGTCACGGTCAGCGCGCCCATGGTCTTGCCGTGGTAGCCGCCGGTCATCGAGACCAGGCGTTTGCGGCCGTTCGCCCGGGCGATCTTGATGGCGGTCTCCACGGCCTCGGCGCCCGAGCAGGAGAAGTGCACCTTGTCGAGGCCGGGCGGCGCGACGCGGGTCAGCGCCTGGGCGGCGCGGGCGGCGGCCTCGTTGATGAGTACGCGCGTGGAGAGCGCCTGGCGCTCCAACTGCTCGCGTACGGCGGCCAGGACGGCCGGGTGGCCGGCGCCGACGAAGAAGGCGCCGTAACCGCCGCAGTTCAGCATCTCGCGCCCGTCGATGGTGCGAACGCGGGCGCCGCTCGCCGATTCCTCGACGGGCAGGTTGAGAATGGTCGCGACGCGGCCTTGGCCTTCGCCGAGATGCTTGCGGTACAGGTCGATGACCTCGGAGCGATCCATCATGTTCGGCACGCCATTCGGCTCGCTGTTTCGTCGATTGTCGGCAGACACATCGGTCAAGCTACCGAGCGCGCCGGTATGGCCGTCCATTGTCGGGTAATCGCCTGGTTTCGGGACGCCGCGAGCGCGCGGTTAACGAGCGGTGGGCCCAAACGCGGGGCCCGGCGTTACCTTGGCGGCCATGGCGAGTGATGAACTGAACGACGCGGCGCCGTACGAGCAGATCACGTATTCGGTGGCCGACCGGATCGCGACGATTTCGCTCAACCGTCCGGAGGCCCGCAACGGTTACACGCTGCGCATGTCCGAGGAACTGGTGTCCGCGTTCGACCGGGCGGACGCCGACGACGACGTGCGGGTCGTGGTCCTGACCGGCGCCGGCGACCATTTCTGCACGGGGCTGGACCTGGCGCCGGAGGAAATCGCCCTGATCGCCGAGAAGGCGCCGGACGCCGCGGCGGGGGAAGTCTGGCAGGAGCCCGCCGGGCACTGCTCCATGCGCATCTTCGCGATGAACAAGCCGGTGATCGCGGCGATCCGCGGCGCGGCGGTCGGGGCGGGCGCGACGATCACGCTGCCCGCCGACTACCGGCTGGTCTCCGGCGACGCGCGCTTCGGGTTCGTCTTCAGCCGCCGCGGCATCTTCGCGGAAGGCGCGTCGACGTGGTTCCTGCCGCGCCTGGTCGGCATGGGGTGCGCGCTGGACTGGCTCATCAGCGGACGGGCGTTCGACGCGCAGGAGGCCCTGACGTCGGGCCTCGCGCACAGCATCCACGAACCGGAGCAACTCCTGCCCAAGGCCTACCAGTTGGCCAAGGCGATCGTGGACAAGACGGCTCCGGTGTCTGTCGCGGTGATCCGGCGGATGGTATATCGGACGGGGATGGGGGCGTCCCCGCTGCCGACGCACTTGCTGGACTCGCGCCTGATGGCGGACAGTATCGGCAGCCAGGACGCCGCCGAGGGTTTCGACGCGTTCCTCACGCGTCGCGACCCGGTGTTCCCGGGCCAGGTCGGCAAGGACCTGCCCGACTACCTGCCGTCGCCTGACCCCTGGCGCGAAGGCGCGCCGGCCGTCTCTGGGGAGGGACCATCGCATCCGGAGCAGTCTCCGAGTCCGTGACCGTCGCCGTACCGCCCGACGTGGCGTACGCCGCGGTGAGCGACGTGCGCACGGTCGGTACGCGCAGCCCCGAGACGGTCGCGGTGACGCTCCGCGGCGCCTCGGTGCCGCTCGCGGTCGGCGCGCGGTTCAAGGGCCACAACCGCAACGGGCGCTTCCGCTGGTCCACGCAGTGCACGGTCACCGAGGCCGCGGCGGGCCGGGTGTTCGCGTACGACGTGAAGTCCGGCGGGCTGGCGATCTCGAACTGGCGCTACGAGTTCGAGCCCGCCCGGGACGGCGCCGGGACGCAGGTCACCGAGACCTGGACCGACCGGCGCAGCCCGCTGATGTACGTGCTCAGCACGATCGTGACCGGCGTGCGCGACCGTCCCGCGCACAACCGGCGGACCATGCGGACCACACTCGACAGGCTCAAGGCCGCCCTGGAGGAGTGAGCGGACCGCGGCCCCGCCTGTCACGCTCGGACCTGTCGCACCCCCGGGCTCTCAGACCGTTCCCCAATCGCCGTGCCAGGTGGCCGCCGACGTGTCGCCCGCCAGCCGGATCCGCAGGCGTTCCGTCAGCGCGGCCAGCCGGACCAGTTCCCGCGAGGCGGGCCCGGACGCGGTGAGTTTGCGCAGCGCGTCCGGGTCGTCCTGGGTCTCCAGCCACTGGGCGACCCGGGCCTGGGTGGCGACGCGGATCGCGCGCGGGACGCGCGTGTACGCGACGTGCCGGACCGGGCCGTACCGGAAGACGTACTGCGACTCGTCGCGTATCTCGCCGCCCTCCACGCGGGTCAACAGGCCGTAGTGGGCCAGCATTTCGAGTGCGGCCTCGGTCTCGGCACGGTCGCGCTCGGACGCGGCAGCCACCGCACCGGGCCACACCGTGTCCCCGACGATCGCGGCGTCGCGCAGCACGGTGCGGGCGTAGTCCGGCAGATGGTCGAGGCGGGCCGCGATGACCCGGCGCACCGAGTTGGGCAGCAGGCGCGCCGCGAGGTCGTGCGGCTCGCGGTCGCCGGCGCACGGCTCCCCCGCACGTACGTGCCCCACGAAAGCCCTGACGAACTCGTGGGCCAGCAACGGGTTCCCGGCGGTCAGGGAGACGAGCAGCGCGCGGGCTTCGGCGGCGACCTCGTCGGCGTGCTCCGAGTCGCCCGCGTAGTCGTGCAGGCCCTGTTCTTCGAGCAGCGTGCGGATGAGGCGGTCGATGGCGGCGTCCGGGAGGCGGGTCATCGACACCGTGGTGACGTTGCGTTCGTCGGCCGTGTAGAGGGAGCGGCGTTCGGCGAGTTCGGGGCGGGCGGTGGCGAGCACGAACAACTCGCTCGCGGCCGACGGGGTGACGTGCCGCCCGACGAGTTCGAGGATCGTGTCGTCCGCGGTGTGCAGGTCGTCGATGACGACCGCGACCGGCCTTTCGAGGGCGGTGTGTTCGAGCAGGCTCCACCAGGCCGTGACGATCGTGTCCAGGTCGGTCGGGCCGCCGTACTCGGGGACGCTGCCGAAGGCCGCGTGCAGCCGGGCGAGCATCCACTCCGCCTCGCGCTCGGTACGGACCGCGCGCCGGATGGCCGCCCGCAGGCGTTCCCTGGCCTCCTCGGGGGTGTGGTCGGGGGTGATGCCGCAGCAGTCGCAGAGGCCGTCGGCGATGAGCGGCAGCAGGCTCGCGTCGACCAGGCGCGGCGGGAGGCGTACCACCAGCGGGCGGGGCTCGGTGCCCGGCGTCGCGCGCAGCACGTGCTCGAACTCGTCGATCATCCGGCTCTTGCCCATCCCCGCGTCGGCCACGACGAGGGCCGGGCTGGGGCGTTTCCCGGTGCGGAACAAGCCTACGAGCGCGCCGAGTTCGCGCGACCGCCCGAGCAGGGACCCGTCGGCCGGAGGCCCGCCGGGCAGCAGGATCCCGGTGGCCGCCCAGGCGTTCGACGCCGCGCCGGCGCGGCGGTACGCGATCGCCCGCGCGGTCTGCTGCCGGGTCTCGTCGCCGACCCACACCTCGTGGGCGGTGATCAGCGGCAGCACCGAGTGGCACATGTCGAGGATCGCGCCGGTGACCCGGGGCGCCGCCCCGGCCCCCGGGCGGTCGCGCACCAGGGCGGGCCCGGTGGCGACGGCGGCACGCACCGTGGCCCCGGGGACCATGCCGGACGACGCCTCCACGTGGTGCCGGACGGCCAGCGCCGCGGACACCGCGCGGACCGGGTCGTCGTCGCGGGTACGGCGCGCACCGAACACGGCCACCCACAGGGATCCCAGGCGGGTGGTGAGCACCCCTCCGAAGCGTGCGATCTCGAAGCGGACCGCGCTGTCCACGCGCTCGGCCGCCGCCTCGATGTCCTCGGGGTCGGCGTACTCGGCGCGCGGTGCGAAGGCCACCCGGACGAAGACGGCGGTGACCTCCTTGTGTTCGGTGACCGCGGCGTCGTCGCGGCGTTCGGACGCCGTGGCACGGGCCGCGGGGCTCCCGGACGGACCGGCGGGCGCGGCGGCCTGCCCGGTACCCGGCGGACCGGCCGGCGCGGTGGCCGCGGGATTGCCGGGCACCGCCGGGCGCGGCAGCGGCAGGGCGGTGATCCGGGTGCGCGGCGCGTACAGGAGGGCGGGGTCGTGGGTAAGGATGGACTGCCGCAAGTCGCGCAGTTCGTGGCCGGGTTCGAGGCCGAGGTCCTCGATGAGCGCGAGGCGGGCCCGGTCGAAGGTCTCCAGGGCCTCGGTGTGCCGGCCGCAGCGGTAGAGGGTGAGCATGAGCAGCCCGAGCAGGCGCTCGCGGCGCGGCTCGGCCCGTGCCGTGACCTGGAGTTCGGCGGCGATCGCCTCGTGCCGGCCGAGGGCGAGTTCGTTGTCGAAGTGGTCCTCCAGCAGGTCCAGCCGGGCGTTGGCGATCGCCTTGAGTTCGGGCCACGCGATGCCGTCCTCGACGAGGTCGGCGAGCACCGGTCCGCGCCACAGCTGCAGGGCGTCGCGCCAGAGCTGCGAGGCGACTTCGGAGGAGCCGGCGTCCAGTTCCTGGCGTCCCTCGGCGGCGAGGCTGCGGAAGCGGTGCAGGTCGATCTGCTCGGGTGCGACGCGCAGCAGGTATCCCGGTGCGCGGGTGAGGAGTTCGACGCGTGCGCGGGACATCCGGTCGCGGCGGTCGTCGGCGTCGAACAGCCGCCGCAGCCGCCAGACTGTGTTCTGGAGCACCTTCCGCGCCGAGACCGGCGCGGACTCGCCCCATAATGCGGTGATCAGGCGGCTGGTGGCGACGACCTGGTTGGGATACAGGAGCAGGTAGCCGAGCGTGGCGCGCTGCCGGGCGCCGCCGAGTGAGAGTTCGGTGCCGTACCGCTCCGCGGCGAGCGGCCCGAGGAGCGTGAATCGCGTGCCGTGGTGCATCTGTGCCTCCAGGTTCCGGGCATGACGGAGCCGTGGCGGCGGCGCGTCGGGCTGATCACGAAGTCGCTGGGTGACTCAGTCCGTTGATGACCGCGCGGCCGACCTGGTTTCCCCCGTCCGGCGGGCGGTGCGGCCAGTCGACGAACCTGCGCACGGCCTCGGTCGTGTTCAGGACCGGGTCGTGCAGCAGGATCTCGATCTCCAGCCTGCCGAGCTCCGCGCTGGGAGCCGGGCCCGGATCCGCGGCCGACGTGTGGCACGTGCGCCGGTACGCGTCGAGCGCGTCCGTGTGCCGTCCGCTGCGGTAGAGCGCGAGCATGAACTGCCCGCACATGCGCTCCCGCGCGGGGTCCGCGTCGAGCGCGACCGCCAGCTCCGCGACGACATCGGTGTGCCGTCCGAGCATCAGGTCGGCCGTGACCCGGTCTTCGAAAGCCGCCACGCCGGCCTCGTTCAGCTCGGCCAACTCCGGCCAGCGCAATCCGACTTCGAGAAGGTCGGCGAGTGCCTCCCCACGCCACAGGCCGAGCGCCCGGCGCAGCGTCGCGGCCGCCTGCGCCCAGTGGCCGCCGACCAGTTCGCGCCGTCCGCGCTCCGCGAGGTCCCGGAAGCAGGACGCGTCGATGTGCTCCGGGGCCACGCGCAGGAGGTACCCGTCCCGGCACGTGACGATGGAGCAGAGCAGGTCGTCGGAGCGCCGCAGGCTGGACACGGCGTTCTGGAGTATCTTGCGGGCGCTTTGCGGTTGCTCCTCGTGCCACAGCGCGTCGACCAGGCGGTCGACCGGGACGGTGCTGTTGGCATGGAGCAGCAGGTAGGCCAGTGTTGCCCTGCGCCGCAGGCCCCCTAGCGGCACAGACGTGCTGTCTCGCATGACTTCCAAGGGGCCGAGCACGTTGAACGGCGTCAAGTAGTCCCCCTCGCCTGCCCGTGGAGCGCACGGCATCCGCACTCCGTCCCCCGCGACGGATGGTAGCGACCCCGCGTAGACGAATCGTCGACACTCTGTAGACGGGAGGCGGCCCGGGGGCGAAGCCGCCGAACGGTCCGTCGGCGTGGTTCCGGGCCCGGTCGCCGCGGGTCGGCAGGAGCCGTTCCCGTGCGCGCCGGAGCCGGCGGCCGCCGCCGCCCCGGGGGCTCCGCGCCGGATGCGGACCTGTGCCAGGTCTGCGGTCCCGCATCTGCCGCCTCCATCTCCTGTGTCCGTCCCCTACCCGCGCCGGCGAGTGCCGTCGCGCCGTCAAGGGAACCGCCGTTGATTCCTGCAAATCGTGTGGCGCGCCACTGAACATGGCCGGCGCGAGGCGGTCGGTTCCGGGTGAGGGTCGGGCGCACCGGCGCCCACCGGCCGCTTCGCCAGTCCCCGGAGGGGCCGCCAATTGCCTTTCCGATTCCGCTTGTTGGACTTGTCGGACCTGTCCGACGGTCGGGACGACCGCCCATACTGGCGCCCATGACGACTTCAGAGATGCCCGCCCTGGCTCGTCGGCTGTGGCGGGCGGTCGAGCCGATCCACGGCGTGGCCTACTACGCGCCCGAGCCGGCCGAGGCGTCCCGGTCGCTCGGGCTGGTCGGATACTGGATGGGCTACTTTGTGGGCCGGTTGGCCCCGGTGGGTCCCCTCGACGCACCCGCGGCCCAGGCGCTGAGCTTCTCGTTCGCGCCGCGCCGGGTGTCGCGTGCGCTGCCGGAGGCGTGGGCGGTCACGACTCCCGAGAAGGCCGTGCGCGCCCGCCTGGACGCCGTGTCCGCGGCGCTGACCCGGGCGATGACGGAGGTGCCCGGCTCGTCGGGCCGCCCGCCCCTGGTGCTCGGGAGCGCTCCGGCGGCGGACCCGGAGCCCGGTGCCGCGTCCGACGTCGACGCCGCGCCCCCGTCCGTGTCCCGCGAAGACCTGGCCCGCCTCGTCGAGTTGCTGGAGGGCGCCGTCGAGGGGTGCTCGTACGAGGGCCGCGCGCTTGCCGCCGCATGGTCCGGCGTACCGCGCCCGGACGACCTCGAAGGCCGCCTGTGGCTCGCGACCGCCGTGCTCCGGGAACACCGCGGCGACGGGCACGTCGTCTCCGTGGTGCACCACGGGCTCTCCGGCCTGGAGGCCGGGGTCAGCCACGTCGCGACGGGTCGGGTGACACGGGAGATCATCCAGGGGACGCGGGGCTGGACCGACGAGGAGTGGCACGGAGCCGAACAGCGGCTTGCGGAACGCGGGGTGGTCGACGGGGACGGGAGGATCACGCCGGCCGGCCGCGAGCTGCGGGAGTCGGTGGAGGCCGCCACCGACCGCCTGGCGACGGGGCCGGTCGGCCGGCTCGGCGCCGAGGGCGTCGAGGAGGCGATCGGGCTCGCGCTGCGGCTCGGGCGGCGCATCTCCGACGACGGGCTGTTCCCGGTGCCGAATCCCATCGGGGTGCCGAGGCCCTGAACCGGTCCGCGCCCGGCGCGGGAGCGGCGGGTCTCAGCCGTACACGCGCTGTTCCTCGGGTAAGCCGGTGTCGTCGTACAGCTTCTCGACGGCCTCCCGGGAGAAGATGTCGCCGTGCGGGACCCCGCCGGCGAACAGGCCGAACAGCTTGTTCGTCCACTCCTGGCTGGTGCTCATCGCGGCGAGCATGGTCCGGAGCATCGGAGGGAGTTCGGTGAACTCGCTCATGGCGACCGTCAGGTCGTAGGCAGCCGCGCTCGTCTCGTCGCGGATCTTCTGGTACTCGGCGAGCGCGCTGTCCATCGGGCGCCCTCCGGAGAGCACCTGGTCGAGGCGGTCCGCGAGCAGGTCCGCGTGGACGAAGGCGTCGGTGATGCCGAAGCCGGTGTAGGGGTCCTTGTGGTAGCCGGCGTCGCCGAGGAGGGCCCAGCCCGGCCCCCAGGCGCGGCGGTAGTAGTTGTCGGCGTACCGCATCGGCACGAAGTCGCCCTCGCGCTTGCCCTGGTCCCGCAGCTGCTCGCCGACCTGCGGCGTCACCTCGTCGACGACGTCGAGGAAGCCGGCCTCCACGTCCTGGCGGAAGGCGGTGAGCAGCCTGCGGTTCACGATGAGGGCCAGCATGGTGAGGCCGTCGTTGGTGGGCCACACACCGAGCCAGCTCCCCTTGAGCCCGACCTTGTGGTGCAGGCCCGCGTCCAGGCCGCTGTAGTACGCGTAGTAGTTGGCTCCGGCGGCGGGGCGCACCTTGTACAGCTCGGCCCCGGTCTTGCGGGCGACGGTCGAGCGGTACCCGTCGGCGCCGATCACCACGGAGGCCCGGAACTCCCGCTCTGGACGGCCGCATTCGCGCCCGCGCACGCCGACCACGCGGCCTTCGGAGAAGACCAGGTCGGAGACCGTGAAGCCCTCGACCACCTCGGCGCCGGCCCGGCGGGCGGCGTTGACCAGGATCTCGTCGAGCACGGTGCGGCGCGGGCAGTACACCGCGTCGATTCCGTCGACGGGGTCGGCGAAACCGCTGAGTTCGGTGCCTCGGTAGGCAAATTCCATGTGCCGGATCGCCGGGGTCTTCGCGGTGACCTCGTCGAGGAGTCCCCAGGTCCGCAGCCGGACGAGCCCTGACTGGTGGATGTAGTGCGTCGAGACCGTGTCGCTGGGGAAGGTCGCGCTGTCGACCACGAGAACACGGTGGCCGCGTTGTGCGAGCAACATGGCGACGGGGGATCCGGCGCAGCGGGCACCCACGACAATCACGTCGTACATGTGTATTCCTCGCAGTTCCTGAGGGATCAGGTCAAAAGGCGAACCCTTCGAGAGCGCCCATCTCACCAGCAGGAACGAGCGATTCCTACGATTCGCGTGATGCCTCAGGTGTGCCTCACGGGTCGGCGGCGGCGCGGGGTGCCCCGCGCCGCCGCCGACCGTCTGTCAAGACGCGTACAGGCCGTCGATCTCCTCCGCGAAGTCCGCCATCACCACGTGCCGCTTCAGCTTCAGCGACGGGGTGAGGTGGCCGGACGCCACGGTGAACTGGATGTCGAGGACGCGGAACTTGCGGACCGCCTCCCCGCGGGAGACCGCCGTGTTCCCGTCGTCGACCGCCTGCTGGATCTCGGCCAACAGGTCGGGGTCCGCGCGGAGTTCCGCCAGGGGCATGCCCTCCGGCTTGCCGCTCTGGAGGGCCCAGCGCGGCAGGAACTCCTCGTCGAGGGTGACCAGGGCCGCGACGAACGGTTTCGCGTCGCCGACGACCATGCACTCGGCGACGAGCGCGTGCGCCCGGATGCGGTCCTCGATCACCGCGGGGGCGACGTTCTTGCCGCCCGCGGTGACGAGGATCTCCTTCTTCCGCCCGGTGATGCTGAGGTAGCCCTCGTCGTCGAGTGCGCCGAGGTCCCCGGTGTGGAACCAGTCCCCGGTGAACACCGCCTCCGTGGCCTTCTCGTTGTTCCAGTAGCCGGTGAAGATGTGGTCGCCGCGCAGCAGCACCTCGCCGTCGTCCGCGATGCGCACCCCGCTGCACGGCATGGGCAGGCCGACCGTGCCGATCTTCTGGCGGTCGTGCGGGTTGAAGGTACTCGCGGCGCAGGACTCCGCGAGGCCGTAGCCTTCCAGGACCGTGAAGCCGAAGCCGCGGTAGAAGTGGCCCAGGCGCTCGCCGAGGGGGGCGCCGCCGGAGATGGCGTGGGTGGCGCGGCCGCCGAGCACCGCGCGCAGCTTCGCGTAGACGAGCCGGTCGAACACCTTGTGCCGCAGACGCAGCGGCAGGCCCGGCCCGGAGGGGGTCTCCAGCGCCTTGCTGTAGGAGACGGCCGTCTCCACCGCCTGGTCGAAGATCTTGCCCTTGCCGCCCGCGCGCGCCTGCGACCGGGCCGAGTTGTAGACCTTCTCGAACACCCTGGGTACGGCGAGCAGGAACGTCGGTTTGAAGTCGGCGAGTTCCTCGGTGACGTTCTTCACGTCGCTGAGGTGGCCGAGCTTGACCGGGGCCATGATCGCGACGAGTGCCGAGACCCGGGCCATCACGTGTGCGAGCGGCAGGAAGAGCAGCACGGACGCGTCGTCGGAGAAGAGCGGCTTGTTGAGGGCGATGGTGTTTCCGCACTCCGCAAGGAAGTTGCGGTGGGTGAGCTTGCAGCCCTTGGGGCGGCCGGTGGTGCCCGAGGTGTAGACGATGGTGGCGAGCGAATCGGCGTCGGCCGAGGCGCGGCGCGCGTCGACCTCGGCGTCGTCCACGTCGTGGCCCGCCTCGGTCAGTTCGGCCACCGCACCGGCGTCGATCTGCCAGAGGTTCTTGAGCAGCGGCAGGCGGTCGCGCACTTCCTCGACCACGGCCTGGTGCTCCGCGGACTCCACGATGAACGCCACCGCGCCCGAATCGCCGATGATCCACTCGATCTGCTCGGCCGAGGAGGTCTCGTAGATCGGGACCGAGACCGCACCCGCGAACCAGAGCGCGAAGTCCAGCAGCGTCCACTCGTAGCGGGTGCGCGACATCAGCGCGACCCGGTCGCCCGGTTGTACGCCGGACGCTATGACACCCTTGGCGGCGGCACGCACTTCGGCCAGGAACTCGGCCGCGGTGACGTCCTGCCACCGCCCGGAGGCCTTGCGGGCGAGCACGGCCCGGTCCGGGTACTCGGCGGCGTTGCGCAGGACCAGTTCTGTCAGATTTCCGTCTGGGGGAACGTCGTACAGGGATGGCACGCTGAACTCGCGCAAGTCTCTAACTCCTTGTCGGCGCCGACTGCAGTTGGTTGCGCTCCGTCAGGAAACCCTCCGGCCGGCGGGCTGGCGGCCGGCAGGAGGGCGGGACATATGTCCAATCACCGTGATTGTCAATAGAGTTCGTCACACGGAGTTCACATTATCGTCATGTGAGGGGCCGACGGAACATGCCCGGAGCCCGCTCCGCCCGGCGCGGCCCGCATCGGCCCGTGCATGGTGAACCCGCCCTTCCCCGCGGGCCGTACCGGTTTTCGAGGCGACAGAGCAAGGTGAAGGCCTCGTAACAAACAACAGGTTCATCGACGGCCGACTTCAGTGAGGGGCACGAGGTTGAGCGACGTCATAGGTATTGCGTCCACTGCCCGATACCGCCATCCCCTGGCGGCGTTACGGGCCAAAGCAGGCTACACACACGGCGAGTACGCACACTTGATCGCCAAGACACACGCCGAACTCGGTTTCGGCCAGATGGCCGCACGGCGGGAGAAGGTCTCCCGGTGGGAGGCCGGTCGTGCAGTGCCGGAACTCACCGCCCAACTGGCGATGGCACATATCCATGCAGTCCCCCAGGAAGAGGTGATAAGTCGCAAGTGGCCCGATTGGCTGCACCTGGCCATCGGGGACGCGCGTCAGCTGGAACTGCCCTGGACCAGTGCGGCAGTTCCGGAAGCGATACTCGACGCGGTCGTCGGCCGGAAACTCATCCAGCAGGAGTACCTCCTCGCGACCGGAAAGGCGGCCAGGTCTCTCGCGGAGGCCTGGACGGACGCCATGGGCGAGGCACTGGGCAAGTCCTCCGAGGACGCCGCCCGGGACGGCTCCGGGCTGCTGCGCCGGCCGGGCACGGACGGCGAGGCCGGGTCGGTCCTGGAGGCCTGCACCCGGCTCCGCGAGCTCCAGACCTTCACGAAGCGGTTCACCGCCGACTGGCTGGTGCACGCGAGTGAGATGGAACTGCGGACCCTGGCCAATCATTTCCTGGCCTCGCCCGAAGCACTGCGGACCGGACCGGACCTGCTGATCATCGCGGCCGAGGGCTTGGCCGTGTGCGGGTTCATCGCCCGTCTCCAGGGCGAGCACATCAATTCGCAGCGCTACTACCTCGCCGCGCTGCGGTGCGCCACGGCCGCCGCGGACGCCGAGACGGCGGCGGCGATCGTCACGCTGCACGTGGGTCAGTACCTCGACCTGCAACTGCACGAGGAAGCCGCCGAACTGGTCATGGCGGTGGGAAAGCTGCTCAACGAACAGCAGATCAGTGTGAAGGACCCGGCCCTGGTGGCGCTCATGCACGCGCAGACCGCCCGCATCCATGCCATGCGCGGGGACGATCTGGGCCGCAGGAGGGCTCTGTCCTCGGGAAGGCAGGTGCTGGACACCGGGGTTGCCTCCGGCAGCCTCCCGATCCTGCCGATCCGGTGCCACGCCTGGCTCCGTCTCATGGACGGGGTCTCGCTGCTGGACCTGGGCCAACCGGACCGCGCGATCAAGCACTTCGCGCCGGTCCTGTCCACGGCGGAGGCGACGCGCCTGCCGCTGCCCCCGGCCGCCCGCGCCATGTACATGCTGCGTGCCGCCGAGACGCAGGTCGCCCTCGGGGACGGCATCGCCGCCGCCGACACGGCGGCGCGGGCGGCGACCCTGCTGGGCGGCGTACGCGCGGCGGCAGCCGAGCGCGTGCGGTTCGCGCTGCATGCGTACACCCATCTGCCGTCGGTGAACAAGTTCCTGGAATCTCTGTAGGAATCTCCCTGGGAGCATTGGCAGTTCCCGTGGGAACCTCTGGAGGAACGGTGCGGCTCGCTCCGTGACCGCCCGCCCTGGCCGTAGGCCGGGCGGGCCCGGACCGACACGACCCGCCGTACCCGCGGCGGTCGCCGAACGGCGGGGCCGGGTGCCACCCGGCCCCGCACGGTGCGGAACCGGGCCGTCGAACACCGGCGGACCGGTGCCGGGCGGCCCGCAGATGTCTTCCGGGGAGGGCGCACCCAGGCGCCGAACGCCGACGCCGGCCAGTGCTGCGACCGGCGCCGCACGTCGAACACACGGCGGTCACCGGACAATCCGGAGCGTGGTCGCCGGCTCGCGGCCAGTGTGCAGCACGCCCGACGGGCGAAGCACCCATATCCCCCTGTGCCTTGGGTGTGCCTTGCCCTACTGGGCCGTAATGAGGCAGCAGGAAGGCACAGCGCGAGACGTGGCGTTTCGGGAGCACTGGCGGTGAGATTTCCCCATCCCCCGAAGGCGTACGAAACACCCGTGGGGGCGGGTTCTGCCCCCGTAGCGCGGACCGGGCCGCGCACTCCCCGACCGTCAGGCTGGAGTTCTGATGAGCCGTTCTGTCCTGGTTACCGGTGGAAACCGTGGAATCGGGCTGGCCGTGGCCCGGCGGCTCAGTGCCGGCGGCGACCGCGTCGCGGTGACCTACCGCTCGGGTCCACCCCCCGAGGGCCTGCTGGGCGTGCACTGCGACGTCCAGGACGCCGCGGCCGTGGACGACGCGTTCGACAAGGTCGAGGCGGCGCAGGGCCCCGTCGAGGTGCTGGTGACGAGCGCGGGCATCACGAACGACACGCTCCTGATCCGGATGTCCGAGGAGGATTTCACCTCGGTCGTCGACACCAACCTCACCGGCACGTACCGGGTGGTCCGGCGTGCCGCGCGGCACCTGATGCGGGCCGAGGCGGGGCGGGTCGTCATCATCTCCTCGACCGCGGCCATGAGCGGGGTCGTGGGGCAGGTCAACTACTCGGCGTCCAAGGCGGGCCTGATCGGCATGGCCCGCTCGCTCGCCCGCGAGCTGGCGCCGCGCGGGGTCATGGTCAACGTGGTCGCGCCCGGCCTCACCGACACGGACATGGCCGCCGCGCTGCCCCAGGCGCAGCGCGACAAGATCGTCGCCCAGATCCCGCTGCGGCGCATGGCCACCCCGGACGAGGTGGCCGTCGCGGTCCAGTTCCTGGCCTCCGCCGAGGCCTCGTACAT
Source organism: Streptomycetaceae bacterium NBC_01309 (assembly GCA_045039925.1). Lineage (GTDB taxonomy): Bacteria > Actinomycetota > Actinomycetes > Streptomycetales > Streptomycetaceae > Yinghuangia. The sequence goes on along the minus strand of CP108400.1, from coordinate 9,464,005 downwards.
CACCGGCGTGGTCATCCCGGTGGACGGCGGCATGGCGATGGGGCACTGATGCGCTCCCCGCACACAGTGCTGCGACCGGACAGGTTCCCGGCCACAGCACCAGATGACTCATTGGCGACGTCGGGAGGGTGCACGTGAACACGCAATCCGGGCCGCGGCGGGCCGGACGGACGGTGGCCGTCACCGGGATGGCGGCGACCACGGGCTACGGGCACGGGGTCGACGCGCTGCGCGACGGCATCTACTCCGGTGTCCCGGCCTTCGTTCCGGTGACCAGGTTCGACACCGGCAGGTACCGGGTCGGCGTCGCCGCCCAGGCGGACGCCGGTCTCGACCTCGACACCGAACTGGTCGTGCTGACCGAGGAGGCCTGCAAGCAGGCCGGACTCTCCGCGGACGAGCGGGCGGACGCCCCCGTCGTCCTGGCCCGGCACGCGGACCCCGAAGTCTCCCGGCTGCCCCGGACGGAGCAGGAGTCGCGGCCCATCAGCGACACCGCGCAGCGGCTTTCCGCCGCATGCGGTCTCGGCGGGGCCGGGCGCACCTACATCAACGCCTGCGTCGCGGCCAGTGCGGCGATGGCCGACGCTGCCGCGCTGATCTCCACCGGCCGGCACGACCGCGTGATCGTCGCCGGGGGCCACCTGGTCGACGCGGAGTCCTTCACGACCTTCAACGCCGGCAAGGCCCTTGCCCCCGACGGGCGGCTGCGGCCCTTCAGCGCCGGCCGCAAGGGGCTGCTGCTGGGCGACGGAGCCGGGGCCGTGGTCCTGGAGGCGGTGGACAGCCGGGCCGGGATGCGGCCGCTGGCCCACCTCACCGGCTGGGGGATGACCGGCGACGCGCACCACGTCTGCCAGCCGCACCCGGAGGGACTGGGCATGGCGCGGGCGATCGGCGCGGCCCTCGGCAAGGCCGGGCTGCGGCCCGAGGACCTGGACTACGTCAACGCGCACGGCACCGGGACCCCGTACAACGACGCCGCGGAAACCGCGGCGCTGCACCGGGCGTTCGGCGAGCACGCGGAGCGGATACCGGTCAGCTCGACCAAGTCGATGCACGGGCACGCCCTCCAGGCCGCCGGACTCGTCGAGTTCGTCATCTGCGTACTGGCCCTGCGGTCCGGAAGCCTGCCGGTCAATTCCGGTTATCTGGGCCCGGACCCCGACTGCCGTCTCGACCTCGTCCTCGACACCCCGAGACAGCGGGACGCGCGGCACGTGCTCAGTCTCAACGCCGCCTTCGGCGGCGCCAACACCGCGCTGGTGGTGAGTGCCGCATGACCGCGACCGCATCCCCGCTGACCACCCTCGCGCACACGGTCTGGCCCACCCCGGAGGACGACGAGGCACCCAAGCTCCCGGGGTTCACCGCCTCGCCGTTCGGCCCGATCATCGCCCATGTCGCGGACCGCTGCCTGAGCGCCCACCACGGCGCGCACCCCGCGCCGGCGGAACGCGGCGAGCGTACCGCCGTCGTCCTGGTGACCCGGCTCGGCGACATGGCCACCGAAGCCGCCGTCACCGGCTCGGTCGACTCCGGCAAGCCGGCCTCGCCGCTGCTCTTCTACCAGTCGGTGCCCAGCGCCGTGCTCGGCGTGGTGGCCGCGCGGTGGGGCCTCGGCGGCCCGGTCATCTGCATCAGCCCGGCCGGCGACGCACTCGCCGACGGCATGGACCTGGCGCAGTTGCTGGTCGAGGACGGCAGCGCCGACGACGTGCTCCTGGTGCTGGTCGAGCTCGCCACGCGGGACGGGCAGCCGGACCGGGCCCGGGGACTCCTGGTGACCGGCGGCGTGACGGAAGCCGGGGAGGCGCGGTGAGCGAACCCCCCTCGGGTTTCCCGGAGTCGACGGAGATCGAGCTGCTGCGGCAGTTCTGGTGGCTGCACGACGCCCGGTGGTACCAGGCGGTGAAGGCCCGGTTCGGCCAGGAGGCGGCCAACGAACTCAACGCCGAGGTCATGCAGTTCGTGGCCCGACGGGTCGCCACGCTCTACGCGCGGTACACCCGCCTGCGCCCGCTCGGCGAGGACGGCTCGGCCAAGGACGTGGCCGGCACCTTGGAGGCGCTGGCCGGCCTGATGTTCGCCGACACCGTGCGGCTGGAGTCCACGGACTTCGCCGACGACGGCACCTGGGACACGGTCGTCAGCGAGCACTACGCGCTGAAGATGCTCAAGGCGAGCCGCTCGCTGGAGAACTACGTGTGCCCGTGCCTGGAGTTGCGCGAGGGCTGGTTCGAGGGCCTCGGGGTGACGGCCGCCGACTCGGTCGTCGAGTGCAAGCGCGAGGGGGCGGCGGTCTGCCGTTTCCGTGCCTGCCTGGAGCAGGGCCGGGAAGAGCCGGCCACCACGGCGACGGCCGACAGCTGACCGCCCGGAGCAGAGGAGCGAGGTGCGAACGATGCGACTGGTCGTGGCCATCACCGGTGCCACCGGGGCGGTCCTGGGCGTACGCCTGCTCCAGGAACTGCGGCTGCACGAGGACGTCGAGACCCATCTGGTGGTCAGCCGGTGGGCCCGCTCGACGCTGATGGTCGAGAGCGGCCTCACCACCGCGGAGGTGGGCGCGCTCGCCGACGTCACGTACTCCCCCGACGACCAGGGGGCCGCGATCTCGTCCGGGTCGTTCCCGGTGGACGGCATGGTGGTCATGCCGTGCAGCATGAAGACCCTGGCCGCCGTCCGGACCGGGTACGCGGACGGCCTCGTCGCGCGGGCCGCGGACGTCACGCTCAAGGAACGGCGCAAGCTGGTGCTCGTGCCGCGGGAGACCCCGCTCAACGACATCCATCTCGACAACCTGCTCACGTTGTCGCGCATGGGCGCGGTGATCCTGCCGCCGATGCTGACCTTCTACAACCACCCTTCCGGCGTGGACGACATGGTCGACCACATCGTCTCCCGGGTCCTCGACCAGTTCGGGATCGCCGCACACCGTGCGCGCCGCTGGCAGGGACTGCCGGACGCGAACCTCACCCCGACGGCCGACGGCCTCAACGGCCGTCCCGTCACCGCGAACGCCACCCGGGGGACGACCTCATGAGCCACCTCGCCGACCTGCGCAGTTACCTCGACGCCCTCGCCGCCATCGGCGACCTGAGGACCGTCGACCGTCCGGTGAGTGCCGACCTGGAGGCCGCCGCCCATACCCGGCGCTCCTACGAACTACGCGCCCCCGCACCGTTCTTCACCAACGTTCTGGACGACCGGGTCGGGATGCGGATGTTCGGCGCACCGGTCGGCGTCAGCTCCCGGGCGGACATGCCGCTGGCCCGGCTCGCGCTGTCGGTCGGCCTCGCTCCGGAGACCGGCGCCGCGGAACTGGTCGACCACTTGGTGCGCACCCGCGACGCGGCGCCGGTCCCGCCGCGACCGGTGCCGGCCGCGGGGGCGCCGTGCAAGGAGAACGTCCTGCTCGGCGACGACGCCACGCTGGACCGCTTCGTCATGCCGCGCATCCACGAGAAGGACGGCGGCCGCTACCTCAACACGTGGGGCGTCATCGTCGCGAAGACGCCCGACGGCTCGTGGACCAACTGGTCGATCACCCGGATCATGGTGCTCGACGGCAAGCGCATGACCGGTCTGGTGATCCCGCCGCAGCACCTCGGCCTGGTGTGGCAGGCCTGGGCGGAGCTCGGCGAGCCGATGCCGTACGCCCTGGTGCAGGGCGGCGCCCCCGCGATCCCCTTCGTGGCCGGCATCCCGCTGCCGCGCGGGGTCGACGAGGGCGGCTACATCGGCGCGTTGCAGGGCGCGCCCGTCGACGTCGTGCGCTGCGAGACCGTCGACCTGGAGGTGCCCGCACACGCCGAGGTGGTGATCGAGGGGCACCTGTCGGTCGGGCGGGACAGCATGGAGGGCCCGTTCGGCGAGTACGCCGGCTACGCGTCGAACCACACGTCCCTCCAGCCCGTGTTCTCCGTGGAGGCGATAACCCACCGCGACGCGCCGATCTGGCCCGTCGTCGCCGAGGGCCGGCCCGCCGACGAGTACCACACCGTGACCGGCACCGGCCGCGCCGCGAACGTCCTGTACGGGCTTCGCCGGGCGGGCCTGCCGGTCACCACGGTGTGGATGCCCTTCCCCGCCGCCATGCACTGGACGGTGGTGACCGTGCCGGACAACTGGCGCACGGTCCTCCCGGGCGTGGACTCCACCGAGTTCGTGCACCGGATCGGCGAGGTGATCCACAACAGCGGCGGGCCCAGCGCGATGATGCCCACCACCTTCGTGCTGGACGACGACGTGGACCCCTCCGACGAGGCCGACCTGCTGTGGGCGCTGGCCACCCGCCTCCACCCCCGGGACCGGCGCGAGGCGTGGGACACCGTCGTGCTGCCGTTCATGGCCTGCTACACGGACGAGGAACGCAAGGCGATGCGCGGTCCGGGCGTCCTCCACGACGGTCTGCTCCCGGCCTGGGGCGAAGGGCGGCTGGACCACGCCTCGTTCGCCCAGGCCTACCCGGCCGAGATCCGGCGCAGGGTCGTCGACCACTGGGACGACTGACCGTGCCGGGCGACGACCGCTCGGTCCCGACCGACTTCCGAAGACGGTGATGGAGTGACATGGCGTTGAATCCGCGGTGCGTCGGCACGAAGTACCCGCCCGCGCACCCGTATCCCGTGGAATCCGAGACGATCCGGCGCTTCGCGGAGGCGGTGGGCGACCCCGCCCCCGTCTACACGGACCCGGAGGCTGCGCGGGCCCTGGGCCATCCGGCCGTCCTCGCGCCGCCGACGTTCTCCTTCGTGGTGGTCGCCCGCGCGATGCACGAGGTGTTCGACTACGAGGAGATCGGGTTCGACCCGACGTACATCGTGCACGGCAACCAGCGGTTCGACTACACGCGGCCGATCCAGGCCGGCGACCGGCTGGTCACCACTGTGGAGATCACCGGCGCCCGCACGCTGCGGGGACGCGACGTGCTGAGTTTACGGGCCGACCTCGCGGACTCCGACGGCGGACACGTCGTCACCACGCACATGACCTTTGTCGCCATGAATGCCGTGAACGCCGTGAACGCGAGCCCCACGAACGCCGTGGAAGGCGGTGGGTCCGATGGCGATCGGCGCTGAGGACGCGGAGGTCGGCACCGAACTCCCGCCCCTGACGGTCACGTTGACCCGCGCCGATCTGGTGCGGTATGCGGGGGCTTCCGAGGACTTCAACCCCGTGCACTGGAACCCCCGGGTGGCGCGCGAGGCCGGCATGCCCGACGTCATCGCGCACGGAATGCTCACCATGGCGCTGGCCGCCCGCACCGTCACCGACTGGGTGCGCGACCCGGGCGCGATCGTCGAGTACCACACCCGCTTCAGCAAGCCGGTCGTGGTGCCGGACGACGACCGCGGCACGGACGTCGAAGTCCGGGGCCGGGTAGGCGCGTTGCTCGAAGGCGGACGGGTCCGCGTGGACCTCGTGGTGACCAGCGGCGGCGCCAAGGTCCTCAGCGAGGCCCGTGCGGTCGTACGGCTCGCGCCATGACGCACGGGCGGCGCGCCGCATACGGCCGACGGCCGGCGGCCCCCCAGTCCACCGGCGACCGGAACGGAAGAAACGACCGATGAGCACTCCGGCCTATCTGCTCTCGCCGGGATACGTCCTGGGCGAGACCGAGCAACCGCACACCGCCATCGAGCAGTTGGAAGACCGGGTGGCGGGCTACGGCATCCCCATGGCACCTCGGGCCTGGGGCTGGGGCAGCTACTTCCGCACCGACCGCTCCCCGGTCGAGCTGGCGGTGGCGAGCGCCGAGACCACGCTCAAGGGGGCCGGCATCTCCCGGAGATCGGTCGACGGACTGATCGTGTGCACCACCGCGTTCCCGAGTTCGGTCGACGACCACGCCGGCTTCCTCGGCGCCGTGCTGGAGGAACTCCGGCTTTCCGCGGTGTCGTTCGCGTGCGGGATGACGCTCAACCGGTGCAACAACCTGCTCGCGGCCCTGCACGTCGCCCGGGCGCTCGTGGAGAACGGCAGCCTCCGCACGATCCTGGTCGCCACCGCCGACCGGATCGCCGACGAGGCCGAACGCCTGGAAAAATTCGCCCTGTTCAGCGACGGCGCGGCCAGCTGCCTGGTCAGCTCCGCCGAACAGGGGCCGGACGCCTACCAGATCCTCGCCTCCGCCTCGGCGCAGGACGCCGAGGTCATGGGGCAGCGCGACCAGATCGACCCCCGGCTCGCCATCGCGGTCAACGACCAACTCCAGCGCGCCACCGGCATCCCGCTCGAGAAGGTCACCGCACTTCTGCCCGCCAACCTGGTCCGGCCCCTGGTGACCCTGAAGGAGCGCCAGGCCGGCTTCACCGCACGACAAGTACGCACCCAGAACATCGAACGCATTGGCCACTGCTTCGCCGCGGACCCGCTCATCAACCTCGTCGATATTGCCGCGTCGGGAGAGGAGGAGATCGATGAGCTGTTTCTGCTGGCCTCCAGCGTCCCCGGAGCCAGGCACGGGGTCCTGCTCCGAAAGATCGCGTGACGTCGAAGAGAGGTGGTGCATGGTGGCAGGGGTCGAGACGGACATCCCCGCCCGAGAGCTCGACGCGCCGTACGCCCCCCGGCTCGCCGGCCGGAGCGACGCGGTGGGCGCCCCTGCCCCGACCCCGTTCCTCAGGCTGACCGGCGACCCCTTCGAACTCGGGCGGCAGCACGGCGCCGCCCGCGCCGCGGCGCTGCACGCCTTCCTCGGCGACGGGCTCGCCCGGATGAACCACCTGCTCGACACCCCGGTCTCGACCGCCGCACTGCTCCCGATGACCGCCGCGTTCCAGGCGGAGATCGAGGCGGCCGCCCCCGACCTCGCCGAGGAGATCCGCGGCCTCGCGGAGGGCGCCGGCATCAGCCACCCGGAGGCCCTGCTGCTCCAGATGCGCCGGGAAGTCGTCGGGTACCGCAGCACCCACCGCCCGCAGGGCGACTGCACCACGTATGCGCGGGTGGCGAAGAACGGGCCGAGCACCGTGCTGGCGCAGACCGTCGACCTCAACGGCAACCTCGACGACCAGACCGGCGTCCTCTCGGTCCGCAAGGCCGGGGCGCGGCGCGAGGTCCTGGTGCTGAGCTTCGGCGGACTGCTCGGCTACCTCGGCATGAACAGCGACGGTCTCGCCGTCGGCATCAACCTCGTCCTGGGCGGCAAGTGGCGGGCCGGCATACCGCCGTACCTCGCGGTCCGGCACGTGCTGGACCGCGCCGGGTCGGTGGCCGAGGGCCTGGAGGTGCTGCGCGGGCTGAAGCTGGCGAGTTCCCGGTCGCTGATGCTGTGCGACAGGCGCGGCGCGGCGTACGCGGAGTTCCTGGACGGGCGCATGCAAGTCGTCGAGGGCCCCCGCCTCCTGCACACCAACCACTTCCTGCACCGGGAGTTCATCCCCTTCGACGAGCTGAACGTCTTCGCCAAGAACGGCTCGCTGCGCCGCCTGGAGGCGTGCGGGGTACGGCTGAACGCCCTGCCGGAGACCGCCTCGCCGCAGGACCACCTGGACCTGCTGTCGACGCCGCCGATCTTCGTGCCGGACAACGGCGACATCCGACGCGAACGCACCGTGGCGGTGGCGGTGATGCGTCCGGCGCACGGCGACATGCACCTGCTGGGCTCCCGGACCGGGGTGGCGCCGCAGGTCTTCACGGTGGAGGCGGCCGGAGGCGAGGGGACATGACCCGCGTCGCGGAGAGCTGGCTGATCGACCTGCACGGGACCGACGACGTCTGGGACGACGCGGCGTGCCGCGGCGACCTGTCGGCGGAGGAGTCCCGTCGGGCCGAGCACCTGCGCCCCGCGTCCGCGGTCACGTACGCCCGCTCCCGCTCGGCGGTCCGCCGCGTGCTCGCCCACGTGCTCGGCGTCTCCCCCGCGGACCTTCCCCTCGCCGCCGCCCCGGACCGGCACCCGGTCCTGCCGAACCACCCGGGCCGGCACGTGAGTTGGTCGCGATCGGCGGGCGTGCTGCTGGTCGCGGTGGGCCACGGGGGGCCGGTCGGCGCGGACGTCGAGGCGATTCGTCCCGTCAGGTCCCCCGCCCGGGTGCTGCGCAGGTTCTCCCCGGACACGGACGCCCTGGGGGACCTCGACGACGCCGAGGCGTTCCTGTCGGCCTGGACCCTGCTCGAGGCCGCGGTCAAGGCGACCGGGCGCGGCCTCGCCAAGGGCGCCCGGGACGTGCGGCTGCACCGGCCGCCGGACGCACGCCGCTGCGCACTGCTGGGCATCGGCGGGGACGGCGCCGAGGAATGGTCCGGCCGCACCGACCGGTTCGCCGCGCCCGGCTCCTCCGTACAGCTGATGACGGCGGTGGTGGCCCGGGGCCCCGCCGTGCCCTCGCGCCCGCACGCCTGGCGCTTCCCGCTCGGACGATTGGAGAAAGCCCCATGCTGATCAGTGACGAACTCCGCCGGAAGATACTCGCCGACCGGTCCCTCGGTGCGGGCAACGTCGTTCACCGGCTCCCCGAATACGGGCGGTCCCTCGACGAGCAGGTCCTCTGGCTGGACGGCACCTGGCAGTCGCCGGCCGGCGACTACCCCGAGGTCCTGACCCTCGGTGAGCTGCACGAGGTCGTCGAGACGTACGCCGGCTTCTACCACCAGGCCGGGGTGCGGGCCAAGGACGCGGTCGCCATCGTGTCCACCTCGATCACCGACTTCGCCGTCAACCTGATGGCGCTGACCAGCCTCGGCGCGGTCGCGTCGCTGGTGAGCGCGCACATGCCGGCCGAGGTGCGCCGTGAGTACATCCGCCGCCAGCAGGTGACCGGCATCATGACGCGCGAGCCCTGGCACAAGGGGCTGCTGACGCACGTCGACGACGACCCCGGGCCGAAGTTCGTCGCCATGCAGTCGGACGTCACCCCGGCGCACCGCGCGCACCTGCCGGCCAAGTTCCCGTTCCGGCACACCCGCGTCGACCCGATCCTGATCTCGCACTCCTCGGGCACCACGGGCATCCCCAAGTCGGCGTACCACACCCACGAGACGCTGTTCCACGGCGCGCTCAGCCGGCTCTCGGACGGCCAGGACTGCAGCACCCGCAAGCGCCTGCTCGCGCTGCCCGGCCACCACGTCTCGGCGATGTCCAACACGCTGCTCGGGCTGCTGCTCGGCGCCCCGGTGGTGCACTACACCGACCCCAGCGGCAAGGCCGTCCTGGACGGGATCGAGAAGCACCGCCCGGCCATCGTCTTCGGCTTCACGCACACCTTCGCCGAGATGGCGGCCGAGGACCTGACCGACCGCGACCTGTCGTCCGTCGCGGCGTTCTACGCGTCCGGCGACGCGGCACACCTGGTGCACATCAAGAAGCTGCTGGCGAAGGGTCGGAGCCCCTACACCGGCCGCGACCTCAAGCAGCACATCATGCCCGGCGCGATCTTCATCGACATGTTCGGCTCGACCGAGATGGGCTACGTGCTCTTCGACTACGTGCACCGGATCGGCGGGGAGAACGTCGGCCGCTGCATCGGCCGTCCGATGCGGTTCGCGGAGGCGGTCGCGCTGTCCGAGGACGGCGAGGTGCTGCCGCCCGGAGAGGTGGGCCGTCTCGGCGTGCGGTCGAAGTCGCTCACGCCCGGGTTCTGGAACGACAACGTCCGCTGGCACCAGCAGTGGCTGGGCGGCTACTTCCTGACCGGGGACCTGGTCTACCGCGACCCCGGGAACACCTTCTACCACCTGGACCGTACGTCGGACGCCATCCGCTCCAAGGACGGCTGGGTGTTCAGCGCGTACACCGAGGAGCTGCTGCTCTCCGAGTACGCCGAGATCCACGACGTCACGGTGGTCGGACTGGCCGACGAGGGCGTGCGGTTCGGCTGGGAGGACGAAGGCGTCGCGGAGACGTACGCGCTGGTGACCCTCACCGCGGACGCCCCCTCGCCCGAGGACCCGACGGCCTGGATCAACGCGGCGCTCGCCAAGCACGGACTGCCCGAGGTGGCCGGCGCGGTCATCGTCTCCGACGACAAGATCCCGGTCGGCATCACCGGCAAGGTCCTCAAGCGCATCGTGCGCGAGCAGGCCGGCGCGCTGGTCGAGGGCTGCCGCTGACCCGGACCGCACCACGACCGGCGGCCTCCGGCGCCGCCGCGGTCCCCCGAGGAAGGAAGGCAATGACCGACTACGACGTGATCGTCATCGGCGCGGGCAACGCCGGGCTGAGCGCGGCGGCCACCATGCAGCGCGGTGGCAGGCGGACGCTCCTGCTGGAGCGCCACAACGTCCCGGGCGGGGCGGCGCACTCGTTCGTCCGCGGCCGGTTCGAGTTCGAGGTGTCGCTGCACCAGCTGGCCGGCATGGGCGACGAGGGCTCCAACGGCCCGCTGCGGGCGGTCTTCGACATGCTGGACGTGACGAAGCGGCTGGAGTTCATCGTCGACGACGAGCTGTACCGCACCGTCGTCCCCGGCGTCCTGGACGTGACGCTGCCCGCCGACTGGCAGGGGATCGTCGAGACCCTCGACAGCCACTACCCCGGCAACCGGGCGCAGCTCACGCGCTTCATGGAGTTGGTCCGGGACACCGGCGTCTGGCAGTTGGTCGCGCGGGCGAACCTGCACAAGATGCAGGAGCAGCTCGAGTGGCTGTCGGGCATGACCGACGTCCGCCGCTACGGAATGAAGTCGTTCCAGGCGGTGCTCGACGAGTTCTTCACCGACGCCCGGCTGAAGCACGTGCTGGCGTCCTACTGGAGCTACAACGGCCAGACGGCGTCCGTGTGCCCCTTCATGGACCTGGCGCGGCTGCTGACCCTGTACATCGAGTACAAGCCGTACCAGGTGGTCGGCGGCAGCATGTCGATGTCCTCGGCGATGCTGGCCTCTTTCCTGGAGGCGGGCGGCGAGGTCAAGTTCAACACCGACGTCGCGACGATCGTCACCCGCGGCGGCGCGGCGGCCGGCGTGCGGCTGGCCGACGGCACGGAGATCTCGTCGAGGATGGTGATCTCCAACGCGCCCACCGTGACGACGTACACGAGGATGCTCGACGACGGCGTGGTGCCGGACCGGGTGCTGAAGGACCTGCGGGCCCGGGTCGTCGGCCCGTCCGCGGCCGTGCTCTACGTCGGGCTGGACGCGCCGGCGGCGGAGCTCGGCTTCCTCTCGTCGACGAGCTTCATCACCGCCGACCTGGACGAGGGCAACCTCGATCGGGCCAACCGCAATCTGGAGCCCGCCCGGTACCTGGTCGCGACCTGCTATGACGTCCGGCCGACCGGCTACGCGCCGCCCGGCACCTCGCAGGTCGCTCTCGCCTCGCTGCAGTACGGCGGGCCGTGGGAGGCGCTGGCGCCGGAGGAGTACGCCAAGGCGAAGTTCGCCTACGGGCAGTCCCAGTTGGAGCTGCTGAAGGCCATCGCCCCCGGCGTCCGGGACGTGATCGAGGAGGCCGAGGTCGCCACGCCGCTCACCTTCAAGCGGTACCTCAGCCAGCCGGGCGGCACCATCTACGGCTTCGACCAGGAGCTCTCGGACAGCTGGCTGTTCCGCAACGAGGACCTGGCGCCGAACGTGCCCGGCCTGGTCTGCATCAGCAACTGGACCGGCGCCGGCGGCTACAACTCGATGATCGTCATGGCCGCCCGGGTGTGCCAGCGGATCTTGTCCATGTAACCCGAGAACGGAGTCGGATATGACAGCCAATCCGCTGGCCCTGCTGTTCGAAGGGGCGGACGAAGTGGTCGCCGAGATGCGGCGGCGGGAGGAGGCCGGGGGGCCGGACCACCCGGCCGACGCCTGGGGCGACCTCGAACCGCTGCACCCGCGGCGCCTGGACCTCACCGTCGCCGAGGTGATCGACGAGACGGTCACCACGAAGACCTTCCGCCTGCGCAAGACCGACGGGGGGCCGCTGCCGCCGTTCCTCGCCGGGCAGTACGTCAACCTGCACGTCCAGGTCGGGGACGTCCTGACGAGCCGCGCGTTCTCGATCTCGTCGTCGCCCACGGCCCGCGAGCACTACGACCTGACGGTGCGCCGGCTGACCGGCGGGCGGGTCAGCAACCACCTGCTCGACACCACCAAGGCCGGCGACCGCTTCGTCAGCGGCGGGCCGATCGGCACGTTCTTCCACGACCCGCTGTACCACGGGGACGACCTGGTCTTCCTGGCCGGCGGATCGGGCGTCGCCCCGGCGATGAGCATGATCAAGGACATCGCCGACAACGGCCTCGCCCGCCGGATGAACCTGGTGTACGGCTCCCGCCGCGCGGACGACGTCATCTTCCGCGAGGAACTGGACGACCTGGCGAACCGGCTCCCCGGCCTCACCGTGCACCACGTCATCGCCCAGCCCGGCCCGGACTGGACCGGGGCGGTCACGCCCCTCGACGCGAAGCTGATCACCTCCCTGGTGGGCCCGCTGGCCGGCCGCATGACCTACCTGTGCGGTCCACCGGGCAAATACGACTTCCTGATCAAGGAGTTGACGGGGCTCGGCCATCCGCGCCGGCGCATCCGGTACGAGGACAACAGCGTCGCGGTGCAGCCGGGCGACGACCCGCGCTGGCCGGCGGACCTCGATCCGGCCGGCAAGGTGTCGGTCACGGTCCGCGGCCGCAAGACGTTCGCCATGCCGCGCGGCCAGAACATCCTCGAGGCGCTGGAGGACAACGGCATCCCGCAGGAGCCGTCGTGCCGTTCCGGCGAGTGCTCCCTGTGCCGGGTCCGCGTCTGCTCCGGCGAGGTGTTCCACGCCCAGGAGGCCAAACTCCGCATGGCCGACTCGAAGTTCGGGTTCGCGCACAGCTGTGTCGCCTACCCGCTCACGGACGTCGAGATCGACGTCTGACCGCGGCCCGCCCCGAATCACCACCACAGGAGGTTCACGAAATGCCTGCCGACCTTCGGGAAGTCATGGTCGACGCACTACGCAGCATGCACTTCGAAGTCGACGCACTGACGGACGAAACGCCGCTGGGCGACGGCGGACTCGAATTGGAGTCGCTCTCGCTCGCCGAATTGGTGATGCAACTCGACGAATTCGGCATCGAATTCTCGGACGACGAGATGGAGACGCTGTCGACGATGACCTTCGGCCAGTTCGCCGAGGAAGCCGCGCGGCGCAAGTCGGAGCAGTAGGCCCCGACCCGACATTGTCCCGGCGCTCGTCAGGCGGCGAGCGGACCGATTGAAGGAGGAGTGACCGTGTCTCGACCGGCCAAGGCAATCTGCGTCGTGGGCGCCGGTCCACGCGGCCTCGCGGTCCTCGAGCGGTTATGCGCGAACCACCTGGACGAGCGCCGGCTGTCGGTCCACGTGGTGGACCCCTACCCGCCCGGGGCCGGACGCACATGGCGTACCCGGCAGTCCCACCACCTGCTCATGAACACCGTGACCTCGCAGATCAGCCAGTTCACGGACAGCAGTGTCAACTGCGCCGGCCCGGTCCGGCCGGGGCCGAGCCTGTACGACTGGCTGCAACCGGTGGAATTCGGCGCCGGGAACATCTGGGCGGGGGCGGAGCGGCTCGGTCCCGACGACTACCCCTCGCGCGCCCAGTTCGGCCGGTACCTGGAATGGGTGCTCGGCCGCATCAAGGACACCGCCCCCGACTCCGTCCGCATCTTCGTCCACCGGGGCACCGCGATCGCGCTGAACCAGGACGCGAGCGGACAGTGCGTCACGCTCGACGACGGCACCCTGCTGGCGGGCCTGGACGCGGTGGTCCTGACCCTGGGCCACGGCGCCAACGAACCCACCTCCGAGGAAATGCGGTTGGCGGCGTTCGCCGGGCAGCGGGGTCTGCGCTACATCCGCCCGGGCAACCCCGCCGACCTCGACCTCGACAGCATCCGGGTCGGGGAGACCGTCGGCATCCGCGGGCTCGGGCTGGCGTTCTTCGACGTGCTGGCCCTGCTCACCGAGGGCCGGGGCGGCAAGTACGTCCCCGGCCCCGACGGCTTGCAGTACCTCCCCTCCGGACAGGAACCCGTCCTGTACGCGGGGTCCCGCCGCGGAGTGCCCTACCAGGCCCGCGGCGAGAACCAGAAGGGTGCGGCGGGCCGCCACGAGCCGCTGTTCCTCACCCTCGACGCCATCGCCCGGATCCGTGCCACCCCGAACGCCACCTTCCGGCAGCACGTTTGGCCGCTGCTGGACGCCGAGGTGCGGGCCGTCCACCACCACGCGCTCGTCGCCCGGCGGACGGACCGGCCCGCCGCCGACCGGTTCCTGGCCGAGTACGTGGCCGCCGACGCGGCCGACCGCACCGGCGTGCTGCGCCGCCACGGCCTGCGGGAGGCCGACGATTGGGACTGGGAGCGGGTGGAACGCCCTTGGGGCAACCGCGTGTTCACCCACCAGTCGGACTTCGGCCGATGGCTGGTCGGCCACCTGCGCGAGGACGTCCGGAACGCCCGGGGCGGGAACGTGGACAACCCGCTCAAGGCCGCCCTGGACGTCCTGCGCGACCTGCGCAACGAGGTCCGGCTCGCGATCGACCACGCCGGGATCACCGGCAGTTCCTACCGTGACGAGGTGGCGGGCTGGTTCACGCCGCTCAACGCGTACCTCTCCATCGGCCCGCCGCTGTCCCGCATCGAGGAGATGACCGCGCTGATGGAGTGCGGCCTGCTCCGCGTCGTGGGTCCGGGCACCCGGGTGCGGACCGATCCCGCGGGCGAGGGCTTCCTGATCGGCTCAGCCGCCATCCCGGGCTCGGAGGTGCCGGCCACCACGCTCATCGAGGCGCGCATCCCCGACACGGACCTGCGCCGCACCACCAACGCCCTGCTGCGGCACATGCAGGCGACCGGGCAGTGCCGGCCGTACCGCATCCCCGATCCGCACGGTGACGCGTACGAGACCGGCGGTGTCGAGGTCACGCCGCGGCCGTACCGCGTGGTGGACGCGTCCGGCACACCCCATCCGCGCTGCTTCGCCTACGGGGTGCCCACCGAGTTCGTGCACTGGGCGACGGCGGCGGGCATCCGCCCCTGGGTCGGCTCGGTGATCCTCGAGGACGCGGACGCGATCGCCAGGGCGGTGCTGGGCTCATGACGCGATTCCGCGGCCCTGGTGCGGTGGCCGGCGCGCACCGCGATCCCGCCCGCCGTCCGCAGGGAGTGCCGCAGTGGACCTGAACACCAGTCACGACCCGGAGGTTCTCGGGCTTCCCTTCTACGACGACGGACACCGCCGTCTCGCGCAGCAGATCGGCATCTGGTGCGACATCTACGGCGAGCTGTGGGAGACGGTGCGCCGGACGCACCCCGACGAGGCGGGCCGCCGCCTGGTCCAACTCCTCGGCGAGGAAGGCTGGTTGTCCGGCCTCGACCCGTCCGCGGCGGCGCACGACCTGCCGGTGGACTTCCGGGCGATCTGCCTGGCCCGCGAGGCCCTGGCCTACGCGGAGGACCTGGCGGACTTCGCCTACTCCATCCAGTCCCTGTCCGCCACGCCGATCATCCGGTTCGGCGACAAGGAGCAGCAGGCGCGCTACCTGCCGGGGATGGCGAACGGCACGCTGATCGGCGCCTTCGCCGTCTCGGAGAAGGAGGCCGGCTCGGAGGTCGCCGCGGTCGGGCTGACCGCGCGGCGCACCGGCGACGGCGGCCACGTGCTGACCGGCCGCAAGGCGTGGATCGCGCACGCCACCATCGCCGACCTGTTCGTCGTCATCGCCCGCACCGGCGAAGGCCCGGGGCCCCTGGGCCTGTCCGCATTCCTGGTGCCGGCGGACACGCCCGGCCTGCACGTGGAGCGGCTCGACGCGATCGCGCCGCGCTCGTTCGGGCACGTGCACTTCGACGAGTGCCGGATCCCGGACGAAGCCCTGCTGGGCCGGAAGGGACGCGGCTTCGTCGTCGCCATGGACCTGCTCGAACGCTTCCGGATGACGGTCGGCGCGGCCGCCGTCGGCTTCGCCCGCCGGGCCGCGGACGCCGCGCTGGCGCACACCCGGGGCCGGGAGGCGTACGGCCGCACGCTCTTCGACCTCCAGTTGGTGAAGGCGAAGCTCGCCGACATGGACATCCGCCTGAACGCCGCCTCCCTCCTGGTGGCCCGGGCCGCCTGGGAGTGCGACCAGGGACACCGCGGCTTCGCCCGGCACTCCAGCATCGCCAAAGTGCACGCCACCGAGGCGGCCCAGGAGATCGTCGACGCGTCCGTGCAACTGTTCGGGGCGGCCGGCGTGGTCCGCGGCGGCGTCACCGAACGCCTCTACCGGCAGATCCGGTCGCTGCGCATCTACGAGGGCGCGACCGACGTCCTGCGCCTGGCGATCGCCGACGGCCTCGACATGCGCCGGGCCGAGCGCGATGGCTGACGACCCGCCCGAGACCGCGCCGTCGCCGAATCCCCCCACCCGAAGGCAGGCCAGGTTGACGCACCCGATCACGGCGGCACCTCCGGTGCCGGACGCGCCGCGCTTGTGGATGCGGTGCGAGTCGCGCGCCACCGAACGCCGTGCGCCGCTCGTACCGGAGGACGCCGCACGCCTGGTCGACCGGGGTGTCCGGATCACCGTCGAGGAGTCGCCCCAGCGGGCGTTCCCGCTCGCCGCCTACGCGGACGCGGGCTGCGACACCGCACCGGCGGGCAGTTGGCCGCAGGCCCCGGTCGGCACGTACGTCCTGGGTCTCAAGGAACTCCCCCGCGAACCGGCGGTGTTGCGGCACCGCCACATCTACTTCGGGCACGCGTACAAGGGCCAGCCCGGCGCCCGCGACCTGCTCGCCCGGTTCACGGCGGGCGGGGGCGCGCTCCTCGACCTGGAGTACCTGGCCGACGGCGACGGCCGCCGCCTGGCCGCGTTCGGCTATTGGGCGGGGTACGTGGGCGCCGCGCTCGCGGTGCTGCACCGGCGAGACGCGCTCGAAGTGCCGCTGCGCTCCCTGGACCGGGCGGAACTGGACGCCCGGCTCCGGGCCGGTGCCGGGGCCGGTGGCGACGCGCTCGTGATCGGGGCTCTGGGCCGTAGCGGACGAGGTGCCTGCGACGCCCTGGAGGTCGCCGGAATCAGCCCGCTGCGCTGGGACCTGGCGGAGACGCGCACCGTGGACCGGGACGCGCTGCTCGCCGCCGACATCCTGGTCAACACGGTGCTGACGACCCGCCCGGTGCCGCCGTTCCTGGTCCCGGCCGACCTCGACGACCCCGGGCGCCGCATCTCCGTCGTCGCGGACGTCACGTGCGACGTCGGGTCGGCGTGCAACGTCCTGCCGGTCTACGACGCGGTGACCGACTGGGAGCACCCGGTGCGGCGGCTGCGGGACGGCGACCGCCCGGTGGACCTGATCGCGATCGACAACCTGCCCTCCCTGCTGCCCGCCGAGGCGGGCCGGGCGTTCTCCGCGGACCTGTGGCCGGTGCTCGCGAACCTCGGCCCCGACGACCCGGCGTGGGCCCGCTGCCTGGGCGAGTTCACCCGGGCGGTGGACCGCGGCAGGGCGGCCGGGTCCCCGGCCGACTCCCCTACCGAGTCCGCTGCCGAACCGCTGCCGAATCCCGTGTCGAATCCCCTGCCGTATCCAAGGAGGACGCGCATGTCCGCTGACCGAACCGCCCCCGCGAGCGGCACCGTCCACTGGATCGGGACCGGGCTGTCCACCGGCCGGACCGGCCTCGGGCTGGTCTGCGACCGCGCCGCGCGCGTGGTGCTGTGGGACCGTACCGCCGAACGCGCCGCGCAGCGGCTCGCCGCACTCGGGCTCGCCGACCGCGCCGAGGTGCGCGGCCTCCGCCCGGGTGCGCTGGAGGCCGAGGTGCGGGCCGGCGACGTGGTGGTCTCGATGCTGCCCGCCGCCGAACACACCGAGCTGCTGCGCCTCTCCGTCGCGCGGCGGGCGCACTTCGCCTGCACGAGCTACACCACCGAGGCGCTGACCGGGCAGGCCGCCGCGGCGGCCGAGGACGGCCTCGTGGTGCTGACCGAGGCCGGGCTCGACCCCGGCATCGACCACCTGCTGGCCCATGTCCTCGTCGGACGCGCCCGCCGCGAAGCCGGCGACGATGCGGCCTCCGTGGCCTTCACCTCGTACTGCGGCGGCCTGCCCGCCGTGCCCGACGACTTCCGCTACCGGTTCAGCTGGGCGCCCTACGGGGTGCTGGCCGCTCTCCGCTCGCCCGCGCAGTACATCGACGACGGGGAGCCCCGTACCGCCCGGCACCCGTGGGAGGCCACGCGGTCGCTGGTGCTGGCCGGGGAGGAGTTCGAGGTCTACCCCAACCGCGACAGCCTGCCCTTCCTCGCCCAGTACGCGCTGCCGGACGCGTGGCGGCCGACGACGTTCGTCCGCGGCACCCTCCGCAACGCGGGCTGGCGTGCCGCCTGGCACGAGGTGTTCGCGACCGTCACGACCGGCGACGAGACCCGAATCCGGGCGCTGGCCAAGGAACTTGCCGACCGCTACCCGACCACCGAGGCGGACCGGGACCGGGTGGTGCTCGCCGTCGAACTGGCCGTCCGGGACACCGGCGGCCGCACCCGCTGGCGCGGGGCCTGTCTGCTCGACCTCACGGGCGACGCGGAGGAGAGCGCCATGGCCCGATGCGTGTCGGTGCCGCTCGCTCTCGGCGTGCTCCGCATCCTCGACGCGGCCCTGCCGGCCGGTCTGAACCGCGCGGCGGAATCGGCCGACGAGGCCGCCCGCTGGCTGGACTTCCTGGACCGCCACGGCATCCGCACCACCTTCGACGACTCGCTTCCCGACGCACCGGGAGGCACGCCGTGATCTTGGGAGCGCAGCCGCCCGCGCCCGGCAGCCCGCGGGTCTCCGTACCGATCCGTCACATCCCATCGAGCGCGGCGTTCCGCCCGAAGGAGAGGCCCCAATGGCGCACGAGCCCGAACGATCCGGTCCCACGCACTACACGTGCCTGGGCGTCGGCGTGGGACCGGCCAACCTGAGCCTGGCGTCACTGCTGTACGGCCGGCCGGACGTGAGCAGTCTGTTCCTGGACCGCAAGCAGTCCTTCACCTGGCACGACGGCCAGCAGATGCCCGGCAACGCGTTGCAGGTCTCGCTGTTCAAGGACCTGGTGACGCTCGCCGACCCCAAGAACCCGTTCACGTTCCTGGCGTACCTGCACCAGAACGGGCGGCTGTACCACTTCCTGAACGCCCAGTTCGACGCCGTCCCGCGGGCGGAGTTCCGCAACTACCTGGCGTGGGCCAGCCGTTGCAACGAGAACGTGGTGTTCGGCGAGGCGGTGCGCGAGGTCACGTTCGACACCGTCTTCCGGGTGCGCACCGACCGCCGCACCCTCACCGCGGACAACGTGGTGGTCGGCATCGGCAGCGAGCCGCACGTCCCCCCGCAGCTCTGCGACAAGCTGGGGCCCAAGCAGTTCCACGTCAGCGACTACGTGCACACGTCCGGAACCCTGGGCGGCAAGCGGGTGGTGGTCATCGGCGGCGGGCAGTCCGGGGCCGAGGCCTTCCTCGACATGATCTCCCAGCACGGCAGCGCGCTGCCCCGCCGGGTCTCGTGGATCTCCCGGCGCGGCAACTACTTCCCGATCGACGATTCACCGTTCACCAACGACTACTACATGCCCTCGCACGCGGAGTACTTCTTCGGCCTGGAGCGCGAGGCCCGCGAGGCCTTCAACCGGCAGCACGTCCTCACCAGCGACGGCATATCCCTCAGCACACTGCGCGAGATCTACCAGCGCACGTATCTGCACCGCTTCGTCGACGGCAACGTCGACCTGGTCGGCCTGTATCCCAACCGCGAGGTCTTCGACGTCAGCCCCGGACTGTACGGCGACTGGCAGGTGTCCGCGCGGCACAACGACAACAACAAGGCGACCGAGGTCTTCGAGGCCGAGGTGGTCATCTGGGCGACCGGGTTCCGGCCCACCCGGATGGACTTCCTGGAACCGATCGCGCACCGGCTGGAGCGCGACGGCGACGAACTGCGCATCGACGAGGACTACGCCGTGTACTGGGACGGGCCGGACGACCGCCGGGTGTTCGTGCAGAACGCGGCCCGCAACCAGCGCGGGCTCGCCGACCCCAACCTCAGCCTCAACGCCTGGCGCAGCCGCCGCATCGCCGACCGGCTGAGCCGGGAGTCGAGCACCGAGCAGTTGCCCTCGTTCATCGAGTGGTCCACCAAGCCCGGTCCGCAGCCGGGGAGCGCCCCGTGAGCACGGCGCGCGGCACCGGGACCAGGACCGGGGCCGGGACCAACACCGGCACCAGGACCGGGATCGCGGTGATCGGCGCGGGTGTGATCGGGTGCATGATCGCGCGGGAGATCCTGGCCACGGACCCGGGGGCCGCGGTGACGGTCCTCGACCGCGACCTCGTCGCCGGCGGGGCCACCCGCCGGTCGGCCGGTCTGCACTTCCCGCGCGGCGCCACCCCCGAGACGCGCGCCATGGCGGCGGAGAGCCAGCGCTACTACGCCGAACTCGCGGCGGCCCGACCCGACTTGCCGATCCACCGGCTCGGCATGACGGTGGTGGCGCCCGAATCGTCGGAGCGGGCGCTGCGCGAGGTGTACCTGCCGGAGGCGAACCTGCGGCGCGTCGGCGGCGCCGCGGTCCTGCCGCCGGACGGGACCGCGCTGCCGGACGGCCTGGCCGCCTGGACCGGGGACGGCTGCCAGTACGCGGACGTACCGGCGCTCACCCAGGCGCTCGCCGCCGAGCTGCGGCCGTCGGCGGAGTTCCTCGAAGGGGTGACCGTGACCGGCGTGGCGTCGGACGGGGACGGCGTACGCCTCAGCCTGGGCACCGGCGACACCCTGACCGCGGACCGGGCGGTGCTGGCGCCCGGTCCCTGGCTCGCGGCCCCCGCCTGGCGGCACCTCGTGGCACCGCTCGGCGCCCGGGTGAAGAAGATCGTCGCGCTCCACCTAGAACAGCCCGTGTCCGAGCGGGACGGCGCGGTCGTCCTCCACGACGAGGACGCCTTCCTGCTGCCCTACCCGCACCGCGGGCACTGGCTGTTCAGCTACACGTGCCCCGAATGGGACGTGGACCCCGACACCGTCGACCCCGGCCTGACCGCGGCCAACCGCGACCAGGCCCTCGAAGTGCTCGGCCGCTACGCACCCGGGCTGGTCGACCGCGGGGTCTCGGGCCGGGTCTTCTGCGACGCGTACGCCCCCGGCGGGATACCGCTCGTGCGCCCGGTCACGGAGGACGGACGCGTGGTGTTCGCGGGCGCGGCAAGCGGTTCCGGCTACCGCTTCGCCCCGGCGATCGCCGCGGCGACCGTGCGGCTGCTGGCCAAGTCCTCCCCCGGGACCGCCGAAGTCTCCCGATCCGAAAGGCAGACCGCGACATGATCTACGACCGGTACGACCCCGAGGTCCTGCATGCGGCCTTCGGCATCCGCATGAGCGACGTCGAAGGGCTGGGCGTCGGGGCCGGTTGGGGCCGCGTCGCCCCCGGCCAGGCGTCGACGAGCCACCAGCACGACGAGACCGAGTTCTTCGTGATCGTCGCGGGCCGCGGCGAGTTCGACGTGGACGGCCGCCGGTACGAGGCCCGGCCGGGCACGCTGGCGCTGTTCGAGCCCTTCGAGTCACACGTGCTGGAGAACACCGGCGACACCGACCTGGTCTTCCTCACCCAGTACTGGCGCGACTCCGGCCGGGCCCTCGCCTCGGCCGGCAACCAGCGGCGCACCGCCTTCGGCAGCCGCCCGGTGTTCGTCTTCTCCACGCCTCCGACACCCAACGGCGATCTGCACCTCGGGCATCTGTCCGGCCCCTACCTGGGCGCCGACGCGTTCGTCCGGTTCCAGCGCATGAACGGGACCGAGGCGTGGCACCTGACCGGCAGCGACGACTACCAGAGCTATGTGATCGCCTGCGCCCGCAACGAGGGGCGCGAACCCGCCGAGACCGCCGCCCACTACAGCGCCGAGATCGCCGAGACGCTCGCGCTGATGGACATCCCGCTCGACCAGTACACCGTGACGAACGTCGACCCGGGGTACCGCGAGGGCCTGTGCGGCTTCTTCTCCCGGATGGTCTCCTCGGGACGGGCCGCGGTCGCCGAGAAGGACGCGCTGTTCGACGCCGAGAGCGGGCAGTACCTGTACGAGGTGGACGTCACCGGGGACTGCCCGGGCTGCGGCGCGCCGACCGGCGGCAACATCTGCGAGGACTGCGGCGAGCCCAACACCGTGGTGGACCTGGAGGCGCCGCGGTCCAAGGTCTCCTCGGCCGAGCCGCGGCGCGCGCCGCTCGCCCGCTGGTCGCTGCCGCTGCACGAGTTCCGCGACGACGTCGCCGCGCACCACCGCCTCGGCCGGGTCCCGGCGCGGCTCCGCGAGTTGGCCGACCGGCTGTTCACCCGGCCGGAGCTGGACATCCCGCTCACGCACCCGTCGTCGTGGGGCGTGCCCCCGACGGAGACCGAGGTCGACGGGCAGGTCATCTGGGTGTGGCCGGAGATGTCGTACGGCTTCCTGTACGGCATCCAGGCGCTGGGCAGCCGCCTCGGCCGCGGGTGGCAGGCCGACGAGCCGGGCGGGGACTGGAAGATCGTGCACTTCTTCGGCTACGACAACAGCTTCTACCACTCGGTGCTCTACCCGGTGCTGTACCGGCTCGCCCACCCCGACTGGTCCCCGGACATCGACTACCACGTCAACGAGTTCTACCTGCTGGACGGCGCCAAGTTCTCGACGAGCCGGCGCCACGCGATCTGGGGCAAGGAGATCCTCACCCCGGACTCGGTGGACGCCGTCCGGTACTTCCTCTCGCGCAACCGCCCCGAGGGCGAGCGCACCGACTTCCGGCGCCCGGCGTACGACGCGGCGCTGCGGGACACGCTGATCGGCACCTGGCAGCACTGGCTCAACGACCTGGGCTCCCGCGTCGCCAAGCACTACGACGGCAAGGCGCCGGACGCCGGGAACTGGACCCCCGAGCAGTCGGCGTTCCTGGCGAAGCTCGGCACCCGTCTGGCGGCCGTCACCGCCGCGCTGGGCAGCGAGGGCTTCTCGCTCAACCAGGCCGCGGCCGAACTCGACGGGCTGGTCGACGACACGGTGCGCTTCTCGCGCCGGGAGGCCCTGACGGCACAGAGCGCGTACTGGCAGAACGAGACCCGGACCGCCGTCGCGCTGGAGCTGGCCGCGGCGCGCCTGCTCGCGCACGCCGCCACCCCGGTGATGCCCCGCTTCGCGGGCCGGCTGGCCGCCGCACTCGGCCTGCCCGAACCGACGACCTGGCCGGACACCGTCGACCTGGTACCGCCCGGCAGCGAAATCCGGCTCGCCGACGCGGTGTTCTTCACGCTCGCGACGCTTTCCGAGGAGGCGTCCGAGGGCACGTCCGACGCCGCACAGGGGGCTGACACATGACGGACGAAACACTCGGCAAACTCGTCGCGGCCGGACCGTCCGCGGGCCAAATCTCCGTGGCCAGCCTGCTCGGCACGCAGAGCATCCCGCTGCACGAGCTGTACGAGCGGTCCGGCCGCGTCGCCCACTGGCTGCTGGAGCAGGGCGTCCGGCCCGGCGACCGGATCGGCATCCTGGCGGCCAACAGCCTGGAGTGGGTGCTGCTGGACCTGGCGGCACTGCGGCTCAAGGTGCAGACCGCCGGACTCGAACCGGGCAAGTTCACCCCGGGCGTCGAGCTGATGCGGCGGTACGGCATCCGGCTGCTGTTCACCGACCGGTCCGCCGAGGCCGCGGAGTCCACCGACCACCTGGACCCGGGCGAGACCGGCGGCATCGTGCCGATGAGCGAGGTCGCGGCCTGCGCACTCCGCCGCGACGACCGCGAACTGGCGCCGCTGCCGCCGGTGACCTGGGCGCCGAAGGACGTCACCACGATCAAGTTCACCTCCGGCAGCACCGGCGAGCCGAAGGGGCTGGGGGCCACCGCGGGCAGCATCGACAGCTCGCTGCTCGCCGTCCAGGAGATCTTCGAACACGGGCCGGGCGACGACCTGTTCGTGTTCCTGCCGCTGTCCCTGCTCCAGCAGCGGTACTGGGTGTACTCGGCGCTGCTGCACGGCCACGACATCACGGTCAGCACGTACGAGGCGGCCTTCGCGGCCCTGCGCCGGGTGCGGCCGACCGTGGTGATGGGCGTACCGGCCTTCTACGAGACGGCCAAACGCCAGATCGAGGCCCGCCTCCGCCGTGCCGAGAACGCGGGTGGCGCCGGGGTCCTGGCCCAGGAGACGCAGGCCGTCTTCGGGGACCGCATCCGCTACCTGTGGACCGGATCGGCCCCCGCGGCCCCGACCACGCTGCGCTTCTTCACCGAGGCCGGCCTGCCCATCTACGAGGGCTACGGCCTCAACGAGACGTGCATCGTGACCAAGAACCACCCGAAGGCGCACCGCGAAGGCAGCGTGGGCCAGGTGCTGCGCGGCAAGGAGGTGCTGATCGACGAGCACGGCGTCGTCAGCGTGCGCAGCGACCACCCCGTGAACAACCACTACCTGTACGCGAAGCCCGGTGACTCGGAACGGGTGTTCGACCCGGACGGCACCGTCCGCACCGGCGACCTCGGCCACCTGGACGAGGACGGCTTCCTGTTCATCCGCGGCCGGGCGGACGACGTCATCGTGCTCGACAACGGCAAGAAGGTCGTCGTCCGGCCGATCGAGGAGCGCATGAAGGCCGATGCGGCCATCGCCGAGTGCGTGCTCTTCTGCCCCGGGCAGACCGACCTGGTGGCGGTGGTGTCACCGGCCTCGCCGGAGGCCGACCTGGACGCCATCGCCGCGTGCCTCGACGACGCCAACGCCGCCCTCACCGCCGACGAGCGGATCAGCCGGGCCGTCGTCGCGGACCCGCCGTTCAGCATCGAGAACGGCCTGCTCACCTCGCAGTACAAGCCGAAACGGCAGCAGATCCTGGACGCCTACCGGCAGGCCGTCCACAACCCCGAGGAGGGAATCCATGCCCGCTGACGTGGAAACCGCGGCCCGCGAACAGTTCTCCGCCGTCCTGACCCACGACATCGCGCCGGGGACCCTCGACCTCGACGCCGACATGGTCGGCTCCTACGCGCTGACGTCGCTCAACAAGGTCCTGTTCCTGACCGAGGTATGCGAGGCTACCGGCGTCGACCTCGCCCACTTCACCGAGGACGACCTCGCGGACATGCGCACCCTCCGCGACGTCACCAAGGCCCTCTCCCGACACATGAGCAACGGAGCCTGACACATGACCTGGGCAACGGAGGCACCCGCCGTCCTGGAGAACGACCAGGTCCGGCTCCAGCCGGTCACCGAGGCCGACCGGGAGGGCCTACGGGCCGTCGCGATGGACCCGGACATCTGGCGCTACTTCGTCTCGGCAGTGGAGAACGACGAGGACTTCAAACTGTTCTTCGACACCTGCCTGGCCGATCAGGCGGCCGGGCGCCGGGTCGTGTTCATCGTCACCGACAAGGCCTCCGGCCGCATCGCCGGCAGCATGAGCTACGGCAACATGGCGGAGGCGGACGCGCGGCTGGAGATCGGCTGGTCCTGGCTCGGGCGCGACTTCCGCGGCCAGGGCGTCAACCGCTGGGCGAAGTACCTGCTCCTGGCGCACGCCTTCGAGGACCTCGGCGCCGAGCGCGTCGAGTTCAAGACCGACATCCTCAACGAGCAGGCCCGCCGCGGCCTCCGCAACATCGGCGCGGTGGAGGAGGGGACCCTGCGGAGCTTCAACTACATGCCGGGCGGCCGCCGCCGCGACGCCATCTTCTACAGCGTCCTGCGCGGCGAATGGCCGAAGGTCAAGGAGCACTTGACGAACCTCGGCACCTGAGGGCAAGCGGCAGGAGCGTGCGGGCCCGCGACCGGGTTCCCGGCGACGGCCCGGCACCGCCCAGGTGCTGCCGGGCCGTCGTCACCCGGCCCCCGCCGGTGCGCTTCCGGGTCCGGGGCGGGGGTGCCGGGTGTAGCGTCGCGCGCATGTTGCGGTTGTCCGCTGTGACGCTGGGGATTCTGGTCGTTGCGGGTCCGCTGGTCCTGGGGGCGGGGTTTGCCGTGTGGGCGTCGCGCGGACGGCGGCATCTGGGCACCGCGACCGAGCGGGCCACGTTCGAGACGCTGCACCATGCCTCGCAGGCCGCGCCGCTGCTGCGGGCGGGGCTGACCGCCGATTCCGCGAAGCGCTCCGCGCGGCATCTGCGTGCCCTCCTGGGCGTTCCCGCGCTGGCGCTGTGCCGTGCCGACGGCGAGGTCCTGGCGTGGGAGGGGCCCACCGCGGGCGGCGACCACGGCCACGCGGCGGCGGTACGCGCCGGGTCGGAGCGTACCTCGCGCGCGGGACGCGTCTCCGTGCTCGGCCCCGACCAGGTCGAATGCGACATCTCGGAGTGCCCCTTGCAGCACTCGGTGGTCGTGCCGCTGGTGGTCTCCGACCGGGTGGAGGGCATGTTCGCGGTGTTCGCGCCGCAGGCCTCGACCGGGCTGGTGCGCGCCGCCGGCGAGGTGGGGCGGTGGATCTCGACGCAGTTGGAACTCGCCGAACTGGACCGCTCCCGCGCGGCGCTCGCGGACGCCGAGGTCCGAGCGCTGCGGGCGCAGATCTCGCCGCACTTCATCTACAACTCGCTGACCGCGATCGCCTCGTTCGTACGCACCGACCCCGAGCGGGCCCGCGAACTGATCGTCGAGTTCGCCGAGTTCACCCGCTACTCGTTCCGCCGGCACGGCAGCTTCACCTCGCTGGCCGAGGAACTGGGCTGCATCGACCGCTACTTGCTCCTCGAACGCGCACGGTTCGGCGACCGGCTCTCGGTGTCGCTGCGCATAGCGCCCGAGGTGCTGCCCGTCGTCGTGCCGTTCCTCTGCCTGCAACCCCTCGTGGAGAACGCCGTCCGGCACGGACTCGAACGCAGCGCCGGACCGGGCACACTGGTGATCACCGCCGAGGACAAGGGGACCGAGGCGTGGATCAGCGTCGAGGACGACGGCGTCGGCATGGAGCCCGCCGCGCTGGCCGCCGTCCTGGCCGGCGGCCCGCCCCCGGCCCGGCCCGACACGGCGGGGCCGGAGGTGTCCGGGGTGTCCGCCGTGGCCGCCGTGGCCGGCGAAGCTCCGGCCCGCGGCGGCGGATCGGGAGCGGGGATCGGGCTGCGCAACGTCGACGAGCGGCTTCGGCAGGTGTACGGCGACGTGTACGGGATCGTCGTCGAGACCGCCCCGGGAGCCGGGACGAAGGTGCGCGTCCGCATCCCCAAATTCCACCCGTCGGCCGCCGACCCGCACTGAACCGGGCGGCCCGCCGACGGGTTCCGCGGCGGCCCCGGCCCGGCTAGCCTGCCCCGTATGCTGCGGATTCTGGCCGTGGACGACGAGGTTCCGGCGCTGGAGGAGCTGACGTACCTGCTGCGCCGCGACGCGCGCGTGGCGGACGTCGAGCCGGTGCGGGACGGCGCCGCGGCACTGCTCGCGCTCGACCGGTCGCTCGCCGAGGGCCGGCCGTTCGATGCGCTGTTCCTGGACGTGCGCATGCCGGGTCTGGACGGGGCCGCGGTGGCCCGGGTGGCGTCGCGCTTCGCGGACCCGCCGAGCGTGGTCTTCGTGACCGCGCACGACGACTTCGCGGTCGACGCGTTCGCGCTGCGCGCCGTCGACTACCTGCTCAAGCCGATCCATCCGGACCGCCTGGCGGAGGCGGTGCGCAGGGTCGCGGCGCATGCCGGGCAGGGCGCCGGGACGGCCGCCCCTACAGGCGCCGCGCCCGGGCCTGCCGGACCGACCGGGCCGGCCGCGCCGCCCGCGGGTCCCCCGGAACCCGCACAGCCCGGCGTGCGCACCGGTGCACGCGCCCGCGCCGACGAGGTGATCCCCGTCGAACTCGCGGGCGTGACACGCTTCGTGCGCCGCAGCGAGGTGATGTACGTGGAGGCCCACGGCGACTACGCCCGCCTGCACACCGCCACCGGGACCCACCTCGTACGCACGCCGCTCGCGACCCTCGAAGAGCGCTGGGCGGACGCCGGGTTCATCCGCATCCACCGCAGGCACCTGGTCGCGGTGCGGCACGTGCGCGAGCTGCGCCTGGAGTCCGGGCGGGCGTTCGTACGCGTCGCCGACCTGGTGCTGCCGATCAGCCGCCGGCACACCCGCGGCGTACGCGACGTCCTGGTCCGCGTCGGGCCGGACGCCGCGCCCGGGTTCCGGCCCGGCGAGGGCACCGCCACGGCGGCGGGATCGGCGGGGCATGGCTGAGGCCTCCGAGGCGGCGCACCCCGCAACACCCGGCTCCGAAGCATCCGACTCCGAAGGGCCTCACTCCGAAGGACCTCACTCCCAGGCACCCCACCTCGGAGCACCTGGTTCCAAGGAACCCGGCTTCAGGGAAACCGGCCTCGGGGAAACCGGCTTCGAGGCGCACGCCCCCGACGCACCCGGCCGCCCCGGAACGGTCCACCCCGCCGCCCTCCGCCCGGACCCGGTCCGTCGGACCGCCGCGGACGCGGCCCCGCGCCGGGCCGTGGTGGCCCATCCGCGGACCCTCGCGGCCCTGTGCCGGGCGGCCGCGGGGGGCGCCGGCGTACGCACGGGGTCGGCGCCCGGGGACCCGGGCCGGCTGCCGTACGCCGCCACCGCCGACGACCTCGGCGCCCCGTCCCGCCTCGGCGACCTCTACCTCAGGTCGCTGATGCGCACCCAACTGCGCCTCGGCCTCTCCGTGGTCGGCGCGCTCGTCGTGCTGCTCGCCGGCATCCCGCTGGCCTGCGCGACCGTCCCCGAACTGCGCGAGGCCACGATGGGCGGCCTGCCGGTTCCGTGGCTGCTGGTCGCGGTGGCGCCGCACCCGGTCTTCCTGCTGCTGGGCGTCCTGAACACGCGTCAGGCCGAGGCGAACGAGCGGGACTTCGCCCGTCTCATGGACCGTCCCGGCGGCGGGTCCGGGACTGCGCCGGAGCGGCTCGGGTGATCTCCGGGCACCCGCTGGTCGCCGTCGTGCTGGTGTGTGTCGCGACGGCACTGTTCGGCGTGTACGGGCTCCGCCCCGGGCGGGCCACCTCGGACTTCTTCGTGGCCTCGCGCACCGTCTCGCCGATGCGGAACGCGGCGGCGATCGGCGGGGAGTACCTGTCGGCGGCGTCCTTCCTGGGGATCGCGGGCCTGGTGCTGGCGTTCGGCGCCGACATGCTCTGGTACGGCATCGGCTACACCGCGGGCTACCTGGTGCTGCTGGCGCTGGTCGCGGCCCCGCTGCGGCGCTCGGGCGCGTACACGCTCCCCGACTTCGCCGAGGTGCGGCTCGGGTCGGTGCGGGTGCGGCGGCTGGCCGCGGTCATGGTCGTGCTGATCGGCTGGCTGTACCTGCTGCCGCAGTTGCAGGGCGCCAGCCTGACGCTGCGCACCGTCTCCGGGGCCCCGCTGTGGGCCGGTCCGGTGACGGTGACGGTGGTCGTCGTCTGGGTGGTGGCCTGGGGCGGCATGCGCAGTGTCACGCTCGTGCAGGCGTTCCAGTACTGGCTCAAGCTCACCGCGATCGCGCTGCCGGTGGTCTTCCTGCTGCTGGCGTGGCGGGCCGACGGGGCGCCCTGGCCCGACTCCGACACGCCGCCGCGCTTCCGCGAGACGACGACGGTGTCGATGCGCCAGCCGGTCGAGGTCAGGGTCGCCGAACCGGTCGTGGTGACGGTCCGCGGCCACCTCGACGACCGCCCGTACGCCGGTGAGCAGGTGCTGCTCACGCCCGGTACGCACCGGTTCGCGGACGGCGCCAAGGCGACGTTCCCGGCCGGTGCCGACGTCCCGCACCCGGTCGGCACCGCACCGCGCGAGGGCCGCTCGTGGACGCTGCCGCTGACCGGCACCGAGCATCCGCTGTACGCCACCTACTCGTTGCTCGTCGCGACCCTGCTGGGCACCATGGGCCTGCCGCACGTGCTGGTGCGCTTCCACACCAGCCCGGACGGCCCGTCCGCGCGGCGCACCACCCGCAACGTGCTGGGGCTGCTGTCGGTCTTCTACCTGATGCCGCCGCTCTACGGGCTGCTCGGCCGCATCTACACGCCCGAGCTCCTGATGACGGGACGCACGGATGCGACCGTGCTCCTGCTGCCGGGCCGCCTGGTCGGCGGCACCATCGGCACGCTGCTGGGCGCGCTCGTGCTCGCCGGGGCGTTCGCCGCGTTCCTGTCCACCGCGTCGGGCCTGACGATGTCGGTGGCGGGCGTGTTCGCCCAGGAGATCGAACGGGGGCGGGCGGACCGCGGGAGGGGCGGCGCCCGGGAGGCGGGCAGCCGGCCGGTGCGGCGTGAACTGCTGACGCTGCGGCTGTCCGGTGTCACCGCGGCGGCGGTGCCGTGCCTGCTGTCGCTGGTGGCCACGCACTACTCGGTGGCCGATGTGGTGAGCCTGGCTTTCGCGGTCGCCGCTTCGTCGTTCTGCCCGCTGCTGCTTCTCGGCATCTGGTGGCGGGGGCTGACTCCGCAGGGGGCGGCGGCCGGGCTGCTGGTGGGCGGCGGCACCGCGATGGCGGCGGTGGTGCTGACCATGGCGGGCGGGCCGGACGAGGGCTGGGCGGGCATCCTGCTGAGCCGTCCGGCGGCGTGGACGGTTCCGCTGACGTTCGCGGTCATGGTCGGGGTGTCGTACCTGACGCGCAAGCACGTACCGCCGGGCGCGGGCCGCGCGTTGGCCCGCCTGCACGCTCCCGAGTCGCTGGGCCTGTCGCCGCGCTGACCGTTCGGCGCACCGTTGCCGCCGTTCGGCGCACCGCGGCGACCGGCGAACGCACCGGCCGGTCCGCTCGCCGCACGGCGTACGCCGCCCGGTCCCGCGGGCGTTCCCCCGGCCCCTAGCGTGACGCCGCGTCAGGTTCGGTCCGTACCCCCTGGCGGTCCGGTCGGCCCCCGACCGTCCGACCGCGGTCGAGGAGGACAGATGCGCAGGACCCCAGGTACCGACGGACCGCCGCAAGGGGGTGCGGGCGCGCCCCCCGCGGCCGCATCCCCCTCGGTCGCGTCGCCCGCGGCCGCTTCTCCCTCGGTCGCCGCGGCGGGCGACGGCACCGGGCATCCGGACGGACCGCTCGCCGTGCAGGCGAGCGACGACTTCCGGAAGCTGCGGCGCGCGTTCCGCTCGTTCGCGTTCCCGGTCACGGTGGCGTTCTGCGCGTGGTACCTGCTGTACGTGCTGCTGGCCGTCTACGCCCGCGACTTCATGGGCACGAAGGTCCTCGGCAACGTGAACCTCGGATTCGTCTTCGGGGTCCTCCAGTTCGTCACCACCTTCCTCATCGCGTGGGCGTACGCCCGGTACGCACGCACCCACATCGACCCCGCCGCGACCACCGTGCGCGAGAACATGGACCGCGCGGAAGCCGCCGCCCGTGCCGGAGGGGCAGCGCCCGGGGGTGAGGTGCGATGACGTTCGCCGCCACCAGCAGCGCCGGGGACCACCGCGCGCTCATCATCAGCCTGTTCCTGGCGTTCGTCTTCGCGACCCTCGGCATCACCGTGTGGGCGAGCCGGCAGACCAAGGACGCCACCGACTTCTACGCGGGCGGGCGGTCCTTCTCCGGGTTCCAGAACGGCCTGGCCATCTCGGGCGACTACATGTCGGCGGCGTCGTTCCTCGGCATCGCGGGCCTGATCGCGCTGTCCGGCTACGACGGCTTCCTGTACTCGATCGGCTTCCTGGTGGCGTGGCTGGTCGCGCTGCTGCTGGTCGCCGAACCGCTGCGCAACTCCGGCCGGTTCACGATGGCGGACGTCCTGGCGTTCCGGATGCGCCAGCGCCCGGTGCGCACGGCCGCGGGTATCTCGACGATCGTCGTCTCCATCGTCTACCTGATCGCCCAGATGGTCGGCGCGGCCTCGCTGGTCGTGCTGCTGCTCGACGTGTCCGGCGACGGCGCCAAGCGCTGGGTCATCGGCCTGGTCGGCGCGCTGATGATCCTGTACGTGACGGTCGGCGGCATGAAGGGCACCACCTGGGTGCAGATCATCAAGGCCGTGCTGCTCATCGTCGGCACGCTGCTGGTGACGATCCTCGTGCTGTTCAAATTCGACTGGAACATCTCGTCCATGCTCGGCTCGGCCGCCGACGCGTCCGGCCAGGGGCAGAAGTTCCTCGAACCCGGGCTCAAGTACGGCAAGGACGCCACCACCCAGCTCGACTTCATCAGCCTGGGCATCGCGCTCGTGCTGGGCACCGCCGGGCTCCCGCACATCCTCGTGCGCTTCTACACGGTGCCGACCGCACGGGCCGCGCGTACGTCGGTCCTGTGGGCGATCGGCATCATCGGCAGCTTCTACCTGATGACCATCGCGCTCGGCTTCGGCGCGGCGGCCCTGGTCGGCTCGGACGAAATCAAGAAGTCCAGCGCGTCCGGCAACACCGCGGCACCGCTGCTCGCCGAGGAGGTCGGCGGCGGCGCCGGGTCGACGGGCGGGGCGATCCTGCTGGCGGTGATCTCGGCGGTCGCGTTCGCCACCATCCTCGCCGTGGTCGCGGGTCTGACGCTGGCGTCGTCCT
Organism: Streptomycetaceae bacterium NBC_01309; assembly: GCA_045039925.1. Lineage (GTDB taxonomy): Bacteria > Actinomycetota > Actinomycetes > Streptomycetales > Streptomycetaceae > Yinghuangia. The sequence continues at coordinate 9,431,621 of CP108400.1, read as the reverse complement.
CGTCCTTCGCGCACGACCTGTACGCGAACGTGATCCGCAAGGGCAAGGCCACCGAGAAGGAGGAGGTGGCCGCGGCCCGGCTGTCCGCCGTGGCGATCGGCGCGGTGGCCATCGTGCTCAGCATGTTCGCCGACAAGCTCAACACCGCGGCGCTGGTGGCGCTGGCCTTCGCGGTGGCGGCGTCCGCGAACCTGCCGACGATCCTCTACAGCCTGTTCTGGAAGCGCTTCAACACCGCCGGCGCGCTGTGCAGCATCTACGGCGGGCTGGTCGTGTCGGTCGGCCTGGTGGTCTTCTCCCCGGTCGGCTCGGGCCGCCCCACGTCGCTCGTCCCGGGCACCGACTTCCACTGGTTCCCGCTGGAGAACCCCGGCATCATCTCCATCCCCGCGGGCTTCTTCCTCGGCTGGCTCGGCACGATGCTGTCGCGTGATCGCGCCAGCGAGGCGAAGTACGCGGAGCTGGAGGTGCGTTCGCTCACCGGCGTCGGCGCGCACTGACCGCCGCGATCCCAAGGCCCGTCCAGGGAAAGAGAAGTACGGCCCGCCGCCACCTCCCCCCGCGGCGGGCCGTGCGCATGCCCGCGGCAAAATCCGCCCCAAGGCTCCGGGTTCCGGGTTCCGGGAACTGTCCGGCGGCGCCGAATTGTTCGGCCCGGCGAACCGTCGGACCGTCCCGAAACGGTCCTTTCTGTGGCCCCGCACAAACCTGCCGAAAAGCGTTGCTCCCCAGGCACTTCCCGGTGCCGGGCGAGCAGCCTGCGCGGTAGCGTGACACGCCCGACAATCGCGCAAAATAGCCCTGGATTCTCACCGCCGCATTCCACGAAGGTGAGAGAGCCTTGACACCGTGTTCCCCGCGTTGCCATCGGTGGGAAAACCGCAGTGCCCGCGATCGCCGAGCCGCACCGGGTCTCGGCATCCCAAAAGGCGCATCCCACCCACAAGTTGCCCCAGCGGAGGAGTGACTTCATGTCGTACGTGAGTCCACCGGAGCTCGTCGGGAAGATGGTCGACGCGGGCGAGTCCAAGGTCTTCATGTCCACGCGCGACACGGTGATCCGCGCCTTCATGGCCGGGGCGATCCTCGCACTCGCCGCCGCGTTCGCGGTGACCGTCACCGTGCAGACCGGCGAGCCGCTGGCCGGGGCGCTGCTCTTCCCCGTCGGGTTCTGCCTGCTCTACCTGCTGGGGTTCGATCTGCTCACCGGCGTGTTCACACTGGTGCCGCTGGCGCTGATCGACAAGCGGCCCGGTGTGACGCCGCGTTCGATGCTGCGCAACTGGGGCCTCGTGTTCGTCGGCAACTTCGCCGGCGCGTTCCTCGTGGCGGTCATGATGGCCGTGACGTTCACGTACGCCTTCACCGTGGACCCGAACCCGGTCGGCCAGGCGATCGGCAAGATCGGCGAGGGCCGGACGGTCGGCTACGCGGACCACGGCGCGGCCGGCATGCTGACGCTGTTCATCCGCGGCGTACTGTGCAACTGGATGGTGTCCACCGGGGTCGTCGCCGCGATGATCTCGACGTCGGTCTCCGGCAAGGTGATCGGCATGTGGATGCCCATCCTGGTCTTCTTCTACATGGGCTTCGAGCACTCGATCGTGAACATGTTCCTGTTCCCGTCGGGCCTGATGCTCGGCGGCGACTTCTCCGTGATGGACTATGTGATCTGGAACGAGATCCCGACGCTGGTCGGCAACCTGGTCGGCGGCCTGGCCTTCGTGGGGCTCACGATGTACGCGACGCACGGGCGTACCGGTCCCACGCGCCCGGTGCCGAAGCCCGCGGTCCCGGCCGCCCCGGGCGGGGCCCCGGACGCGGCTCCGGCGCCGTCCGAGAACGGTGCCGCGCCGAAGGCGGCGCCCGCCGACGGCACCGCCTCGCCCGGCGCGCCGGACCGCATGGCGGAGGCCTGAGCGGGCCTCCGCGGGCGGGCTCGGGGGCGTAGGCCGCAACACACGTTTGTGGGGTTCCTACAAAATGGGAGCCCCGGGCCGTGCGGCGCGGCGCATTGGTGGGGCATACGGTGATCAAGCAGGGTGATAACCAGGTGCAGGCGGCGCTCCGACCCGGACGTCGCCTGCGGTGCGTAGGTGTAGGTATTTGGGAGGCTCGACCGGTGTTCAGTCGTATCGCCATTGTCAACCGCGGAGAGGCCGCGATGCGGCTGATCCACGCGGTGCGGGATCTGTCGGCGGAGACCGGGACAAGAATCGAGACGGTCGCCCTCTACACCGACGCCGACCGCAATGCCACGTTCGTCCGGGAAGCCGACATCGCGTACCCGCTCGGCCCCGCGTCGGCCCGCCCGTACCTCGACCACGCCGTGCTGGCGCGGGCCCTACAGGAGTCCGGTGCGGACGCCGCCTGGGTCGGCTGGGGCTTCGTCGCCGAGGACGCCGAGTTCGCCGAGTTGTGCGCGCGCATCGGCGTCACCTTCGTCGGACCGAGCCCCGAAGCCATGCGCAGGCTCGGCGACAAGATCGGCGCGAAGCTGCTCGCCGAGGAGGTCGGCGTCCCGGTCGCGCCCTGGAGCCGCGGCGAGGTCGCCACGCTCGACGAGGCGCTGCGCGCCGGCGAGGAGATCGGCTACCCGCTGATGCTCAAGGCCACCGCGGGCGGCGGCGGGCGCGGCATCCGGATGGTGGCCTCGCCCGACGAGCTCGCCGACGCGTACCAGCGCACCAGCCAGGAGGCGCTGCGCGCCTTCGGCTCCGGCGTGGTCTTCCTGGAGCGCCTGGTCACCGGCGCCCGGCACGTCGAGGTGCAGGTCATCGCGGACGGGCAGGGCACCGCCTGGGCGCTCGGCGTACGCGACTGCTCGGTGCAGCGGCGCAACCAGAAGATCATCGAGGAGTCCGCCTCCCCGGTGCTGGCCCCCGAGCAGACCGCCGAGCTGAAGGCCTCCGCCGAGCGGCTGGCGCTGGCCGTCGGCTACCGCGGCGCCTGCACGGTGGAGTTCCTCTACCACCCCGGCGAGAAGCTGTTCGCCTTCCTGGAGGTCAACACGCGCCTCCAGGTCGAGCACCCGATCACCGAGGTCACCACCGGTGTGGACCTGGTGCGCCTGCAACTGCACGTCGCCGACGGCGGCAGGCTGGAGGGCACCCGGCCCGCCGAGATCGGGCACGCCGTCGAGGCCCGCCTCAACGCCGAGGACCCGGACCGCGACTTCGCCCCCGCGCCCGGCCGCATCGCGCGCTTCGTGCCGCCGGCCGGACCGGGCATCCGGGTGGACACCGGGGTGAGCGAGGGCGACACCATCCCGGCCGACTTCGACTCGATGATCGCGAAGATCATCGCGTACGGCGCCGACCGCGAGCAGGCGCTCGGCCGGCTGCGCCGCGCGATGGCCGGGACTACCGTCGTCATCGAGGGCGGCACCACGAACAAGAGCTTCGTGCTCGACCTGCTCGACCAGCCCGAGGTGACCGGCGCCACCGCAGACACCGGGTGGATCGACCGGGTGCGCGGCGAGGGCCGGCTGGTCTGCGACCGGCACTCCGGCGTCGCCCTCGCGGCGGCCGCCGTCGAGGCGTACGAGGACGACGAGCGCGTCGAGCAGGCGCGGCTGCTGTCCACCGCGTTCGGCGGGCGCCCGCAGGTGCGGCACGAGTCCGGCCGCCCGCTGGACCTGCGGCTGCGCGGCGTCGGCTACCGCGTACGCGTCACGCGCGTCGGCGCGCACCGGTTCCACGTCGGCATCGAGGCGGGCGACGCGGTCCGCACCGCCGACGTCGAACTCGACCGCTTCGACCGGCACTCCGGGCGGATCGTGGTCAACGGCGCCCGGTTCCGCCTGCTCATCGGCACCCACGGGCCCGTCCACCTCGTCGAGGTCGACGGTGTCACGCACCGCATCAGCCGCGACGAGGGCGGCGTGGTCCGCTCCCCCGCCCCCGCCCTGGTCGTCGCCACCCCGCTGGCGGTCGGCGCCGAGGTGGAGGCGGGCGCGCCCGTCCTCGTGCTGGAGAGCATGAAGATGGAGACGGTCCTCCGGGCGCCGTTCAAGGCGCGGCTGAAGGAGTGCGTCGTCTCGGTCGGCAGCCAGGTGGAGACCGGGGCGCCGCTGCTGAAGCTGGAGCCGATCGCCGACGAGGAGCCCGAGGAGGCGGCGGCCGCCCCGCCCGTCGAACTGGACCTGCCCGAGCGGCCCGCGGACGTCGCGGCGCGCGAGCGGGCCGCCCGCGGCCTGGAGGACCTGCGCAGCGTGGTGCTGGGCTTCGACGTGGACCCGTACGACGAGGGCCGGGTACTGGGCGACTTCCTCGCCGCGCGCGCCGCCGCGGCGGACGAGGGCCACCGGCTGCTCGCCGCGGAGGTCGACCTCATCGGCGCCTTCGCCGACCTCGCCGAACTGAGCCGCAACCGGCCGGCGACCGAGGACGGCGACGACGGCCACGCGTACAGCGCCCGCGAGTACTTCCACCTGTACCTGCAGAGCCTGGACGCCGAGCGCGCCGCCCTCCCCGAGGCCTTCCGGGCCCGGCTGGGCAAGGCGCTCGGCCGCTACGGCGTGACCGACCTGGACCGCTCCCCCGACCTCGAGGCCGCGGTCTTCCGGATCTTCCTGGCCCAGCGCCGGGCGTCCGCCGACGCGAAGATCGTCACGGCGCTGCTGCGCGAATGGCTGCGCGAGCCCCCGCCCGGCGAGGCCATGCGCGAGCCCGTCGGCCTGGCGCTCGAACGGCTCGTGACCGCGACACAGGTCCGCTTCCCCGCGGTCGCCGACCTCGCGCGCGGCGTGGTGTTCGCCTGGTTCGCGCAACCGCTGCTGCGCCGCAACCGGGCGCGCGTGTACGCGGGGGTGCGCAAGCACCTGCGGCACCTGGACGCGTTCCCGGAGTCCCCGGACCGCGCCGAGCGCATGGCCGAGATGGTGCGCAGCACCGAGCCGCTCGTCCGGCTGCTCGGCCAGCGCCTGATCCGCCCGGGCCTGGACCACGGGGTCATGCTGGAGGTACTGACCCGGCGCTACTACGGCAACAAGGGCCTGACCGCGATCCACACCCGCGAGTTCACCGGCTGCACCTTCGTGGCCGCGGAGCGCGCGGACTCGTGCGTGGCCTCGACCGCGGTGCGCTTCGAGGCGCTGGGCGACGCCCTGCGCGGGCTCGCCGTGCTCGCCGGCGACGAGTCCGCGGTCGACGCGGACATCTATCTGGCCTGGGAGAACCAGCCGGAGGACTTCGACAGCATGGCCGCGGCCCTGCACGAGGTGCTCGTCGCGCACGCGCTGCCGGCTTCGGTCCGCCGGATCACCATGACCGTGGCGGGCCGCGGCGGCGCGGTGATGCACCACCACTTCACGTACCGTCCGTCGCTCGTCACCGGGATGACCGAGGAACGCCTGATCCGCGGCCTGCATCCGTACATCGCGGAGCGCATGCAGATGGAGCGGCTGAGCGGGTTCGACCTGACCCGGCTGCCCTCGTCGGACGAGGAGGTCTACCTCTTCCGCTGCGTCGCCCGGGAGAACACCTCGGACGACCGCCTTGTCGCCTTCGCACAAGTCCGGGACCTCACCGAACTGCGCGAACACGACGGCAAGTTGGTGGCCCTGCCGACGACCGAGGACACGGTCGCCGCCTGCCTCGACTCGATCCGCGGCGCGCAGTCGCAGCGGCCGTCGAAGAAGCGCTTCCGCACCAACCGCATCGTGGTCTACGTCTGGCCGGCCATGGAGCTCACGCGCGAGGAAGTGGAGACGATCGGCAGGCGCATGCTGCCGACGACCGCGGGCGCCGGCCTGGAGGAGATCCTGTTCATCGCGCGGCAGCGCGACCGCGAGACCGGCGAACTGGCCAAGGTGGCCGTGCGGTTCGTCTTCGACGCGGTCGGGAACGCCGAACTGGTCGTCGGAGAGCCGCCCGTCGAGCCGGTCGAAGCGGTCGACGACTACCGGCAGAAGGTTTTGCAGGCCAGCGCCCGCAACACCGTCTACCCCTACGAACTGACCCGTCTGCTCGGTGACTTCGTCGAGTACGACCTCGACGAGGCGCACCAGCTGGTGCCGGCCGACCGGCCGAAGGGGCGCAACTCGGCGGCGATCGTGGCGGGCGTGGTCACCACGCGGACGCAGCGCCACCGGCGGGGCGTCCGGAGGGTCGTGCTGCTCGGCGACCCGACGAAGTCGCTCGGCGCACTGTCCGAGCCCGAGTGCCGCCGCGTGATCGCGGCACTGGACCTGGCCGAGCGCCTGCGGGTGCCGCTGGAGTGGTACGCGTTGTCCGCGGGCGCCCGGATCTCCATGGAGTCGGGCACCGAGAACATGGACTGGGTGGCCGCGGCGCTCAAGCGGATCGTCGAGTTCACCCAGCAGGGCGGCGAGATCAACATCGTGGTGGCGGGCATCACGGTCGGGGCGCAGCCGTACTGGAACGCCGAGGCCACGATGCTCATGCACACCAAGGGCGTGCTGATCATGACGCCGGACTCGGCGATGGTGCTGACCGGCAAGCAGTCGCTGGACTTCTCCGGCGGCGTCTCGGCCGAGGACAACTTCGGCATCGGCGGCTACGACCGGGTGATGGGCCCGAACGGCCAGGCGCAGTACTGGGCGCCGAACCTGGCGAGCGCGCGCAACATCCTGATGGCGCACTACGACCACACGTACGTGGCGCCCGGCGAGGACGGCCCGCGCAGGGCGGAGACCAAGGACCCGGCCGAACGCGACATCTCGTCCTTCCCGCACGCGGTCGAGGGCAGCGACTTCACCTGCGTCGGGGAGATCTTCTCGGCGGAGCACAACCCGGACCGCAAGAAGCCGTTCGACATCCGCACGGTGATGCGCGCGCTGTCCGACCAGGACCACCCGGTGCTGGAGCGGTGGGCGGGCATGGCCGACGCGGACACCGCGGTCGTCCAGGACGTCTACCTGGGCGGACGGTCGGTGAGCCTGATCGGGATCGAGTCCAGGGCGGTACCGCGCCGGGGCTTCCCGCCCACCGACGGGCCGGACACGTACACCGCGGGCACGCTGTTCCCGCAGTCCTCGAAGAAGACCGCCCGGGCGATCAACGCGGCCTCCGGCAACCGGCCGCTGGTGGTGCTGGCGAACCTGTCCGGGTTCGACGGCTCGCCGGAGTCGATGCGCAAGCTCCAGCTCGAGTACGGGGCGGAGATCGGCCGGGCCATCGTCAACTTCGACGGTCCGATCGTCTTCTGCGTGATCTCCCGGTACCACGGCGGCGCGTTCGTGGTGTTCTCCAAGGCCCTCAACCCGAACATGACGGTCCTGGCCCTGGACGGCTCGTTCGCCTCGGTCCTGGGCGGCGCTCCGGCCGCGGCGGTGGTCTTCGCCGGCGAGGTCGACAAGCGCACCGCGACCGACCCGCGGGTGACCGAGTTGCACGCCCGCGTCTCCGCGGCGGGCGGCACCGAACGCGCGGCGCTGCACGCGCAGCTCGCCGAGCTCCAGCCGGCCGTACGCGCCGAGAAGCTCGGCGAGGTCGCGGCGGAGTTCGACCGCGTCCACAGCATCCGGCGCGCGGTCGAGGTGGGCTCGGTGGACGCAGTGATCCGCGCCGCCGAAATGCGCCCCCGCATCATCGAGGCCCTGGAACACGGCGTAAAGCACTGGTCCGGCGGCTGACCCCGCCGACCGGTCACGCAAGTCCCCGATCGGAGGGGCGGAGCCCCAAAACGCCCCGCCCCTCCATCCCGGTCACCCACCGACACGCGCGCAATCGCCAGTCGGCACCCCGCCGTCCGCACACACCGCGTCCAGGAGGCATCGACGTGCGGTCGCCTGAGCCGGTTGCGTTGCGGGAGCCGCCGGTTGGGCAGGCGAGCTGTTACGTGCTGGAGTTCTCGGTTGAGCACGGTGGCTCTCGCATGGCCGACGCTCACGCGTACGGTGACTTGGACGGCCTCCGAGCGAGCTTCGACCGTCGCTGTGCGCGCTCCGGAGAGCCCGCCTGCGTCGATGCGTACTTGGTGATGTGGTACGGCGCTGTACTGCACTTGTGGGTGGTCCAGGACGGGGAGATCGTCGACGGAATCGACCTCCATCCATTTCTCCGCACCGGCAACGACCAATACGACGGGGCTCTGTCCCGGCTGATCGGGATCCAGCAGCTCGGCATCGACGACGACGGGTGGAGCAGCCTCTTCGAGCTGATCAGCAAGGCGTTCGCCTATGACATGGGTGCCGCGCTTCCACTCCTCAGCCGCGTGTTCGACCTGCGTGACCGGGTCACCGCCGGAGACGCAAGTGCGGCAGCGGAACTGGCCCGGGTGACCGGGGCACTGGCCGGGGCGGTGGAAGACGGCGGCACGCCGGCGGCACTCGGCGACGGCGCACGGGTACGAATTGCGCTCGACTGGGATGCCATCGCGGCCGTCGCGCCCGCCCTGCGGGATCCCGTGTTGATTTCCGGTGCGACGTCCGTTCGTTGGCCTGAGCCGTGTCCGGAGCACCTTGAGACCCACCTGCGATTTGCCCGGAGACTTCATCTCGGCGTGAACGACCTCGAGTTCGGCGTGGACGAGTGTCCGGACGGAAAGAAGCCCGTGCTGAGACAAGGTTGGCACTGGTTCATATCCACTCGTTGACGGCTGCGACCACCACGGTCGCTTCGCCCGCCTTCGGGTCAGGGTGTGACGACGACCTTGAGTGCGGTGCGGGCGTTCATGGCCTGGTAGCCGTCGGCTACCGCGTCGAGGGTTACCTCGGCGTCGAAGACCGGGGACGGGTCGATGGTGCCGTCGAGGATGCTCGGTAGTAGGGCGGGGATGTGCACGCGCACCGGTGCGATGCCGCCGCGCAGGGTGATGCTGCGGATGAAGAGCATGCCGGTGTCCAGCGCGCTGCCGTGCGGGGCGCCGACCCAGCCGACGGCGCCGCCCGGCCGCGTGGCGGCGATGGCGGTGTGCCGGGCTTCCGCGGTGCCCGCCGCCTCGATCGACGCGTGTACGCCGTGGCCGCCCGTCAGTTCGCGTACCGCCTCCACCGCGGCGTCGCCTCGCTCGGTGACCGCGGCTGTGGCGCCGAACTTCCCCGCCAGTTCCAGGCGCGCGGGGTGGCGGCCGAGGATGAAGATGTTCTCCGCACCCAGCATGCCCGCGGCCATGACCGCGCACAGGCCGACCGCGCCGTCGCCCACCACGGCGACGGAGGCGCCCGGGCGCGCACCGGCGGAGACCGCCGCGTGGTAGCCGGTGCCCAGGACGTCCGCCAGGGTGAGCAGCGCGGTGAGCAGGCGCTCGTCGGAGGCGGCGTCAGCCGGCAGCTTGACGAGTGTGCTGTCGGCGTACGGGACGCGTACTGCCTCCCCCTGGCCGCCGTCGGAGCCGACCGCGCCCCAGATCCCGCCGTTGGGGCAGGAACTGGGCAGGTCTTCGGCGCAGTAGACGCACGCGCCGTCGGACCAGCTGAGCGGCGCGACGACCAGGTCTCCCGGGCGCAGGGTGGTCACGTCGGCGCCGATGTCCGTTACCGTGCCCAGGAATTCGTGGCCGAGGCGCTGGCCCGGCTGCCGTGCCGATTCGCCTCGGTACGCCCACAGGTCGGTGCCGCAGACGCAGGCACGCAGCACTTGGACGACGGCGTCGCCGGGCTGCCTGATGCCGGGGTCGGGGACGTCCTCCACGCGGATGTCATACGGGCTGTGAATGGTGGTGGCGCGCATGCGTCACGTCCTTGTCTCCGGCCGCGGGCCGGTCGGCGGTGAGGGTGATGAGGTCGAACTCCGCGACCGGGCGGCCGTCCTGGTCGACGACCTCGATGTGCCAGCGCACGTCGCCGTTTCCGGTGCCCGGGCGCCGGGTGATGCGCTGCGCGGTCAAAGTGGCCGTCAGCGAGTCGTCCGGGCGTACCGGGGCGAGGAACCGCAGGTTTTCGAGTCCGCGGTTGGCGAGTACCGGTCCGGGCTCGGGCGGTACGAACATGCCTGTCGCCAGGGACAGGACCAGGAAGCCGTGGGCGACGATGCCGCGGAAGAGCGGGTGTTCCGCCGCGGCGGCGTCGTCGGTGTGCAAGTAGTAGTGGTCTCCGGTGAGTTCGGCGAAGCGGGCGATGTCGGTACGGGTCACCGTGCGGGGCCCGACGGTGACCGTGTCGCCGACGCGCAGGTCGCCGAGGTGGCGCCGGAGCGGATGCGTGAAGCTGTGCACGTGTGGCGCACCGGGAAACCACCGGTCGGTGGCCGCCGCCAGGTGCCGCGCCGAGGCGCGGACGGTGGTGGTCGTGAGGTGGTCGAGCGGCGGGCGGTTCCGGGGCGCGTCGACGGGACCGCCCGACCCGTCGGAGGCGGCCAGGGGGTCGATCACCTCGATGTGGCCCTGCGTGGGCGCGAGTTGGCGTACGAGGTCGGCCGCTGCCGCCGGGTCGGCGGTGACCACCCAGCCGCGCGATCCGCGTCCGCCGAGAGCGAGTGCCTGCGCGATGTCGTCGGACGAGAGGTAGGGGATGAGGGTGCCGACCGGTCCGAACGCCTCGACTTCGTGGGGCTCGCGGTGCCCAGGGTGGTCGGCGGCGAGGAGGACCGGCGGCATGAACGCACCGAACCGTTCGTCGCGCGCCACGGCGTCGACCGCCCCCGGTGTGCCCCGCACCGTACGCGCCGCGCCGCGCAGCCGGGCGACGGCCGACAACACGCCGCGCCGGTGGTCCTGGTCTATCAGTGGGCCCATGTCCACTCCGGGTGCGTACGGGTCGCCGATCCGAATGCCGTCCAGTGCCGCGGCAGTTGCCTCCGCGACGGCGTCCATGAGCGGCACCGGGACGAACGCGCGCCGCGCCGCCGCGGGCGTCTGCCCGGCGTGCGCGGTCATGCCCGCCACGAGCCGGTCCACGAACATGCCGAACGCCGCTGAGCCGGGCGCCCCGTCGGCTCCCAGCACCGCGCAGTCGAGAGCACCTGCGCCGAACTCCTGCCGAGGCGGGGCAGGGAGGCGCGCGACACGGCCGCGCAGACGCCGGGCCGTGGCAGAGGTCCCGGTGAGGCAGAGCAGGTCGTGTGCACCGAGATGGCCGGTCAAGTCGCTGGGCCCGGACAGGACTTGCAGGACTCCCTCGGGGATGCCGGGGCAGTCGAGGATCCTCCGGGCCAGCTGGACCGCCGCCTGGGCCGTGCGCCGGGACGGCCGGACGATGGCGGGAACACCCGCGGCGAAGGCGCGGGCGAAGGCGCCGAGCAGGGTCGTGACAGGCAGGCCGAAACCGCTGATCTGCACCGCGACACCGGGCGGTGCCGCGGCAACTGTCAGCAGTGTCAGGCCGTTCGCACCGGCTGCCGCGTCGGCCTCCCCGTGGACGAGGAGGCGGCCGTCCGCCGTGGCCCCGTCGGCGGCCAGGTGCCGGGTGAGCGCCGCGGCGCACCGGCGCATTGCGTCCAGCCCGCCGGCGATGTCGCGTGCGGCGTCGGTCCGCGGGGCGCCGAGGTGGGCAAGGAGGCGTACGAACTCGTCACGGTGCAGGGCGAGATGCCGGGCCAGACGGGTGATCAGCCGCGCGCGTTCGGCGAAGTCCAGGCGCCGCAGCGCGGGAACGCCGACCGTGCGGGCGTACGCGAAGGCGGGCGCGGTGTCGATCGCGGTCGTGGAGACCCGGAAGACCTCGTGGCCGTGCACGGCGTGCCGACGTACGCTCCCCCGGTCGGTGGGAGTTCGCCACTCGCCGCACAGATAGTGGGGCACCGGACCTGTCACCGCCGGCTCCTCTCCCCCGGCCCGCACAGCGCGCCCGCGCCCGCGAGGAGTTCCGCCGGGCCGCGTTCCTCGGCCGGGTCCGGCGCGTTGTCGGCGGCGGCCGCGGCGCGGAATGCCGAAGGTGATATCGCGTGTGCCGCCTTGAAAGTGCGCTGAAAATGGCTGAGGTCCCGGTACCCGACGCCGAGGCAGATATCAGCCACCGAAAGACCGCTTTCCAGAAGGAGTGCGCGGGCACGCTGCATGCGCAACTCGGTGACGAAGTCGATGAACCGGTGCCCGGTGCGCTTCTTGAAGGTGCGCGAAAAGTGGTACTTGCTCATGTGCGCGGCACGGGCCGCCAGGCCGAGCGTCAGTTCGTTGTCCGCGAAGTTCTCCCGGATGAACGCCACGGCGGCGTCCACCTGTTCGGCCACCGCGTCGCCGCCGGTCCGCCCCGGCCCGGCGGATGCGGGCGGCGGGTCCGCGCGCAGTCGGCCGGTGAACCAGAACAGTTCGTCGACGAAACCCTTCAGCGCATGGTGGTGCGGTGCCGACGCCTCGGCCGGGGCCGCCCTCGCCGCATCCGCGAAGGCGGCGGGTCGCGGGTTCGCCGGCCCGGTGCGGGTGGGACCGGGGATGACCAGAGCGGTGGGTATGACCACCGCGTCCAACGCCGCGAGTACGACCCGGAGATGGTCCACCGCGTGGCTGCCGTGGCCGGCGCCCACCGAGACGAGGCCGACGGGCTTTCGGCGCACCGGGCCGCCGGCGAGTTCGTCGATGGCGAGCGTGATCTCCCCGGAGCAGGAGTTGTTGCGCACCTCGGTGAGCAGCACCAGGGCGTGGGCGTGCCGGGCCGCGGCCCGCAGTTGTTCGCGTACGTCGCGACCCGCCGGCCGGACCTGGAACCACTCGGGAGGCCGCCCCGCGGCCGCCCCGATCATGTCCCGGATGGCCGCGAAGTGCCGGGCTCCGCAGTCGGAATGCTCCGGGGCGTCGCTGACGACGAGAACGGCAGCAGGGGTCGGTAATGTGGACGACTGAGCCATGTTCGGCCTCCCCGTGGATCGATTCACACGAAGACTAGGAAGAATCACGTGAAGTCCATGTGAGGGTTCTTTGCGCAGTCATCGGAATTCCTTATATCCGTGTTATCGCTGTCCCTTATGCCAGGAAATGCGGAGCGCCGGACGGTAGAAATCCGACTGACTGGAAGTAGTCGAGATACGCGGCAATCAGCCTGCCGTCGATCGGGGGGCAGGGTGCCCCGGCTTCGTCCGGCCCGGCGGTGCCTGCCGTGAGGTCCCCGGTCGGCGGCCGCCCCGCGCCGGTCAGCAGTGCGCGATACGACGGCAGCAGCAGGGCCGCTCGGGCCAGCGCGCCGTCGTGCCCGTGCCGTGCGTCCCACAGCCGGGCGAGCCACACGTCGGACGGCACCGTCTCGGCGGGGAAGCGTTCCGCAACGTGCGCGAGCAGTTCGCGCAGCGGCATCCTGGACGGGTTGAGCAGGTAACGCACCGGTGCCCCTGGGCCGTTGCCCGGAGCGTTCGAAGCGGCCATCCGGACGATCGCACCGGCCACGTAGTCCACCGGTGCGAAGGACACCTCGGCGTCGGCGGCGTCCGGGGCCGCGCCGAGCAGCACGACCGCGCGGACGAGGTTCCACACGGCGTCGTCGACTTGGCACGCGCCGGTGACCGAATGGCCGCTGATGCGCCCGGGACGGTAGACCCGCACCGGCACACCGCGCTCACCCGCCTCGAACACCAGCCGTTCCGCGGCCCACTTGCTCGTCACGTAGCCCGCTCCCGCGGTCCCGCGCGGGGGCGGCCGTCCGGAGGAGTGGGCGCCCACAGCGGCGGTGGAGACAAAGTGCACGGGTTTGGTGTGGTCCGCGCAGGCCAGCCGCAGTACCTCGGCGGTGCCGCGCACGTTTGAGTCCCGCAGGAGTTCGTACGGTGCGATGTGGCTGACGCGCGCTCCGCTGTGGTGGATGACGTCGACCCGTTCGGCCAGTCGTCCCCATTGCCGGGGCCCAAGGCCCAGGCGGGGGCGGGTCAGGTCGCCGGTGACCGGGACGATGCGCGCTGCCGTACGGCTGTCCCACAGCAGGTAGCGCCGCATGGTGTCCTGGATGCGCTGCCGGGCGTGCTGCGGCGTGTCGGCGCGGACCAGGCACCACACGTCGTCGGGGGTCCGGTCCAGGAGTTCGCGCAGCAGGAAGGCGCCGAGGAACCCGGTGGCGCCGGTCAGCAGGACGCGGCGGTCGGGAGCGGACCGGCGGCGGTTGCCGGCGACGGGGGTGATGTCCGGGGCGAGCACGAGGTCCGAGGCGACGAGGCCCAAGTCCGTGCGCATGGCCCGCAGGCGGTTCACGTGCCGCCTCCCGACTGCCCGTTCTCGGCGGCGGGTCGCCGGGGCACCTCCCCGATCCCGATGAACGACAGGGAGCGGTCCCGGCGTCCGAGCTTGAGCAGGGTGTCCCCGGGGCCCGCGTCGACTAGCGCGTGGACCCCCAGCGCGCGTACCGCGTGCACGGCGTCCCGCCAACGGACCGGCAGGACGAGCCCCTGGGCGAGGCGTTCGCGGACCTCCTCGGGATCGGTATGGGCCCGCGCGTCGATGGCGGAGACGAACCGCGCGGTTCCCGTCCGGAAATCGGCCGCGGCCAGGTGCGCACGCCACTCCGGGACCGCGTCCATCATCAGGGGACTGTGGAATCCTCCGGCGATGGGCAGGAGTTCCGCCCTCAGGCACTGCTCGGCGGCGAGCGCGGCGGCGTGCTCCACAGTCTCGGGGTCCCCGGAGAGGACCACTTGGCGTGCGCTGTTGAGCCCCGCCACCTCGAGGATTCCGCCGCGCTCGGCCAGCACCTGGCGGCGCAGCCACTCGGCGTCCGCAGGCTCGGCGCCTATCACCGCGACCATGGCGCCGGGCCTGCGCCGGCTCTGCGCACGGCACAACGCCCCGCGCTCGACCGCCAGTTCGAACGCCGTATCGTGTTCGAGGAATCCGGCGTACGCGGCCGCCGCCAGTTCGCCGAGGCTGTGTCCGACCGTCACCGCCGGGCGGGCGTCCGGCCCGAACACCGCCTCGGCGGCGGCGATCCCCGCCGCGAAAGTGGCCGGCTGGTTGACCGCGGTGTCGGCCAGGTCCAAGGCGTGCGGGTCTGTTGCGCCGAAGGCGTCCAGCAGCCGTACGACCAAGGGATGCATGCCGTACGCGTGCAGAGCGTCGGTCAGGGCCTCCTCCTTGGCCCCTTGCCCCGGGAAGGCGATGCCGTGGTCTGTCCTGAGTCCGGTCCTGAGTCCGGTCCTGAGTCCGGTCACGAGCTCGGTCATGAGTACACCCACCCGTCCTGGAGCGCGTTCGCCTGGTCCGGGTCGGGACCGGCAGCCCTGTCGAAGAACCGTTGGACCTGGGCCGGATCGTCCGCGATCGCGGCCAGGCGGCTCTGCCCCCGGTCGGGGCGCAGCCGCGCGAGCGCGAGGGCGTCCGTGTAGCGTTCCGCGAGCACCCGGTCGCGTTGCCGGGCGAAGCGCGCCAACGCCTCGCACAGTAAAGGCCCGTTGTGCAGGTCGCCGCCGATGCTCGCGGTGAGCAGTGCGGCCTGCCGGAACGCGGCGGTGATGCCGTCCGCGGTGATGGAGTCCTTGTGGTGTCCGGCGTCGCCGACCAGCGCCCATCCCGAACCGGCCGCGCGCCGAAAGAAGTTGGGCTGGGCCCCGCAGCCGAACAGCCGTTCCGTGCGCGTTCCGGCGCGGGCTCGCTCGTACAGTTCGGGAGCGGCCGCGCGGAGCCCTTCCAGGTACGCCGACTCGGCGCGCGTCCGGATCGACGGGTACTCCCGCTGCGGGAAGTAGACGCCGATGAGGGTGCGGCCGTCGTTCGTCGGGACGCAGCCGACCCAGCGCCCCCGGATCGCGTACGCCTCGAACCGGTCGGCCTGCACGCCCTCCCAGTAGCCGTAGTAGACGCAGCTCAGCGAGGGATGTTCGAGCGTCACCGGTGCCGCGACGGCTTCCGCGACGAGCGACCTCATTCCGTCGGCGCCGACGACGAGGGCCGCCGTGTCGGTGCCCGTGGTCGTGCCGGCCCGCCAGCGGACGCCGGCCACCCGGTCGCCCGCGAAGACCAGTCCGGTCACTTCGCACTGCTCGCGGAACTCCACGCCCGCCTCGGTCGCGGCCTCGGCGAGCAGCCTGTCGAGGAGGTATCTCCGAGGGGCGTAGGCAGCACCGATCCCCCGCACCGGAGCCGGGGCGCCTTCCAGCCGCACGTCCGCCAGTTGGTGCATCGCCGACGTGATGGGCGGGCAGCCGGTCGCCGTGACGCGGTCCAGCACGCCCCAGGCGTCGAGCAGCGCGACGCCCGGCTGGTGGATGTAGAGGGTGGACAAGGTGTCGCGCGGGAACCGGGCCTTCTCCAGCATGAGGACGCGATATCCGGCACGGGCGAACAGCATGGCCGTCGGCGCCCCGGCACAGCGGGCGCCGACGACGATCACGTCGTACCCGGCTTCCGCCGGGCTGCCGGGGGCCTTCTGACGGACGGTCACAGGACGAGCCCTCCGTCCACGCCGACGACCTGGCCGTTGACGTACCGGGCCTGGTCCGAAACGAGAAAGGCGACGACATCGGCGACGTCCTCGGGGGTACCCGGTCGGCGCAGTGGGATCCGGTCCTCGATGGACTTCCTTGCGGTCAGCGGAAGTTCCGCGGTCAGCTCGGTGTCGATCAGACCGGGCGCCACCACATTGCAGCGCACCCCGTGGCGGCCCAGTTCGCGGGCCAGCGACGCGGTGAAGCCGATGATTCCGGCCTTCGACGCGGCGTAGTTGCTCTGCCCGGCGCTGCCCGTTCGACCGGCAACCGAGGACATGGTGACGATGCATCCGCTGCCGTGCCGGATCAGCGCGAGGGCGGCCGCACGGCACGCGTGGTACGTCCCGTCCAAGTTGGTGCGCACCACCTCGCTCCAGTCCGCGTCGGACATCAGGGCCAACGGTCGGTCGCGGGTGATCCCGGCACACGTCACGAGAGCGGCGAGCGGCCCGAGTTCCCCTTCGGCCGCCTCGACGAACGCGCGGGCTTCCCCGGCGTCGGCGACATCCGCCTTGTACGCCAGCACGCGCGCACCCACCGCACCGGCCTCCTCCACAACCTCCGCCGCGGCGTCCGGCCGTGACCGGTAGCAGAACGCGACGTCGAATCCGTCCGCGACCAGGCGCCGCACCACGGCACGGCCGATGCCGCGCGATCCGCCGGTCACGACCGCGACCGGCCGCCGGTTGCCGGCCATGCTCAGGCTGCCGCGTCGAGCCGGGCGGTGAGCAGCTCGTGCACGGCCTTGACCGAGGTGAGTGCCGCGAACTCGGACTCCTCCAGGCGCACGCCGTAGCGCTTTTCCAACTGCACCATCAGCTCCATGGTGGTGAGCGAGTCGATGCCGAGGTCGGCGGCGAACTCCGTCTCGTAGGCGACGGTTTCGTCGGGCAGTTCGAGCTCCTCCACGAAGAAGGCACGGAGTTCCTCACGGGTGGGGGCGGGCTTGGCCATGGCGAGATTCCTTTCGAGCACTGAGGTCGGCTCCGCTGGGTGCGGTTCCGCTTGGGTCGGTTCCGCAAGATGCGGTTCCGCAGGAGTCGGGTTCCGCAGGATGCGGTCAGTAGGCGCGACGCGGCGCGTGCGCCTGCCGGGTCGGGGTGATGTCGGCAATCGAGATGTGGCCGTGCGCGGACGCCGCGACCACCGCGGTTCGCGCCGGGTTCTCACCGGGTGCGGCGAGTCGGCCGAGGACGCGGCGGACCGGCGTCAGGCATCCGCCCCCGGTCGCCGTGGGAACGGCGCCAACGGCGGTGACGCCGCCGCGCGTCACGCGTCGGCCGAGCCACGCGGCCACAGCCTTGCCCGTCGCGGAGTCGTCGAGCACGGTGTCGACGCGGGTCGGCGGCGGCCACTCGTCGGCGAGTTCGTCCCAGAGGGCGTCGAGGACGACGCACACGGTGTCCGGGTCCTGGTCCGGGAGGAACGCGCTGCGCACCGAGCAGTGCCCGTATGCGACGCCGCCGCCCGGCGGCTCCTCCGCGGGTTCGCAGACCAGCAAGGCCGCCCCTGCGTCGGGGGCCGGTCCCTCACGACCGTGTCCCTGCGGGCGAGTCAACCGCTGTGCCGCCGAGGGAGGTTCCTCGACCGCCCCGGCCAGCACCACCGAGGCGCGGCCGGCGGCCAGGGCACGTGCGGCCGCCTGGAGCGCTTCCAGTCCCGCCACGGCAGGCGAGTTGGTCGTGAGGTCGAACGCCCGCAGCTCGTGCTCGGGCGCCAGTCGGGCCGCGTACATGCTCATGGCCATGTACGGCGCCTGCGCGGGGGACAACTCCGCGGCGCCCAGGTCGATGATCGTCCGGTCGAACTCCTCGATGAGGGCCGCTCCGACGTTGTTCGTCCCCACCGCGGCTCCCCGACTCGCCGCCGGCACGGCCGCGATCCAAGGACCGCGGTCCGCCCATGCGGCACGTGCGGCCGCCAGCAGGTAGAGGGCACCAGGCGGCAGGCGGCGGTAGCCGCGTCCCGGGAGAGCTGTTGCGGTGTCGAACCAGCCTTCAAGGGCGTCGGGTTGGATGGCCAGGGCCCGTTCCGGCCGACTGGTGTCCGGCGCGACGAGCCCCAGGCCGGTGACGCGCATGCGCGCGGGCGAGGTCATCCCGTCCGCCCCCGTCCCCCGGTCAGCACGAACGAGGAATTGTTGCCGCCGAACGCACAGGTGTTCACCAGGACCGCCGGGCGCTCCAGGCATCCCGGCCCCTCCTGCGGAAGCCACACGTCACACGCGGGGTCCTGGCGCAGTGGAGCATTCGCGGGGATCCGTGCCCGGGCGACCATCAGCACCGCGGTCAGGCACGCGAACACCGCGGCCGCCGAAGAGTTGTGGCCGACGAGCCCCTTGAGTGCGAAGTGCGGGATCTTCTCGCGGAGTTCGCCGAACATCCGGCGCAGCGCCGCCGTTTCCACCGCGTCGTTGACCGGGGTTCCGGTGGCGTGCGGCAGGATGCAGCCCACCTCGTCCGGGCGCAGCCCGGCGTCCGCCAGCGCTTCGCCCATGGCCCGGACCAGCTGCGCCGCCTCCGGATCCGGTGAGGTCAGGTGGTACGCGTCGCAACTCCACGCCACACCGGCGAGTTCCGCGTGGACGACCGCCCCGCGCCGCTCGGCGTGCGCCGCCGACTCCAGCACCAGCATGGCGGCGCCGTCCGCGAACACCGTGCCGGACCGGTCGAGCGCGAACGGGCGGCAGCTGAGGGGGTCGACCGCGCCGAGGCGGTCGAGTGCGCCGATCCCGACCCGGGTGATCCCGTCCGCGCCGCCCACCAGGACCGCCGGTGCCTCGCCGGACCGGATGATGTCGAGGGCGACACCGAGCGCGTAGCCACCCGACGAACACGCGTTGCCCACACTGATGTTGCTCCGCCGAGAACCGATGGCCCCGCCCACCGCCGCCGCGGCCACCGCGAGTGGCGTCCACGGTGGCCGTCCGGACCCGGCGGTGCCGCGCTGCTCCTCCTGCACGCTCGCGTTGCCCATCTCGGCTCCCATGACGACGGGCATGCCGGCCCGGCCGGGTGCGTCGATCCCGGCGTCGCCGAGGGCTTCGTGTGCGGCGGCGACGGCCATGCGGGGGACCCGGCCGAGCGGCACGCCGCCTTGGCGGCGCGGGTGGTCGGGGACGGCGGCATCGGGGACGAGGTACATCCGGGTCGCCCGCATGTTCATGTGCGGCAGTTCGACGTCGCGGGTCACGGTGCCGCCCGCAAGCAGGCCGCTCCAGTACGCGGGGACTCCCGCCCCGAGGCACGAGACGGCCCCGAGGCCCGTCACCACCACCCGGCGGTCGTCGGGGTGCGCCGCCGTCATGACGGCTCCCGTCCGGCGCGGTCGGGTGCGGGCCGCGTGAGCAGCAGCGCCGCCACGCCGCTCGGATCGCCTTCGCCGTCGGCCCGGGCTTCCGGGAGGAGGCCGCCCGGGAAGAGGCCGCCTCGGCGCTCGGCGGCGTGCCCGGACCGGCCGGGTTCGGCGCCGGCGATCGCCAGGACCGCGTCCCGTCCCGAGCGGGGACCGCGGTCCCCGTCCTCGGCCGACCGGTCGAACCACGCCAGAGCGGCCGCGCATTGCAGGACGCCGAGCGCCCCCGAGCACCGGCCCAGGCGCCCGGTCAGATCCAGCGCGGGCCCGTCCGGGCCGGCCGCGACCCGCAGGCCGATCGGGCGGTCGTACGCCTTCACCGCCTGCCGGACCGCGTCGCCGCGGTCGGTCGCCCTGCCGTACCCGGAGATCGCCGCCCGGGCCCGCACGCCGCGTGCTCGGGCGCGGGCGGCGTTCTCGACCACCAGGCAGGCGGCGCCGTCCAGCCATGCCGTGCCGCCGCGTTCGCGGTGCAGCCGGGCGACCGGGGCGGTGCCGGGTTCCACGCCGACGACGACCGCGACCTCGGCGCGGCCGGTGGCGAGCAGGGTCGCGGCCCAGAACACCGCGTCCAGGCCGCCGGGCGTCCCGCTGCACAAGGTGAGGTTGGGTCCGCGCAGACCGTGCTCGATCGCCACCCAGGCCGCGGTCACGTGGCTCGACATGTGCGGAACCCGCAGCGGGCTGAGGCCTGTCACGGTCTCCGCCGCGATGGTGTCGGTGAAGTCGCAGACGGTGTCGAGGTTGCCGAAGTTGCTGCTGACGACGACAGCGGTCGCCGCGGGGGCGTCGATCCCGGCCGCGTCGAGTGCGCGTCGTACGGCGCGAAGGGCCATGCGGGAGGCGCGGTCCTTGTGCCGCAGACCCGGGCCCGGCGCACCGGGATCGTCCGCACTGGCGGCGAATGGCGCTGCCAGCAGGTCGCGTTCGTCGCGCAGACCGGAGACGGCGAGGCCGCAGCCGGTGATCACCGGACGCGTGGCGAGCAGCGGAGCCGGGGTGGTGACGGGCAAAGGGACCGGAATCGGCGGTAGTTCCGTCGGCAGGATCGTCATGACGCCTTCCCCACCACTGCCACCGCGTTGATGCCGCCCAGGCCGATCGCGTGGATCTGCGCGGTCGCGAAGCGGCCGAGGGCCGGTCCGTCGGCCACCAGGCGCAGGTGCCGGGCCTCGGGCATCGGGTCGGACAGGCCGCCGATGGGCGGGAGTTCGCCGGTCTGGAGGGCGAGGACGGCGATGACCAGGCTCATCAGGCCGGAGCCGCCGCAGGTGTGGCCGACCCCGGATTTGATCGAGGTGACCAGCGGACCGGGGCCCGAGCCGCCGAACACCTGGCCCAGGACCTCGGATTCCACGAGGTCGTTGTGGTGCGTACCGCTTCCGTGCACGACGACGAGGTCGATGTCGTCGGGGCCGACGGCGGCCCGCCGGTGGGCGTCGCGCACGACTGCCGCGACACCCTCGGGGTCCGGGACCGCGGGGTGTGCCGCGTCGCAGTTCATGGCGACGCCGCGGACGCGGGCCTGCACGGGCCGCCGGTGGGTGCCGGCGCGGCTCAGCACGACCGCCGCGGCGCCCTCCCCCATGACCATGCCGCGTCGGGCCCGGTCGAACGGCCGGATCGCCTGCGGCGGCGGGTTCTGCACGCGGTCGAGCCCGCCGAACGAGCTTTCCGTGATGGCGTCGGTCCCGGCCACCACCACGGTGTCGGCCATGCCGAGGTCGATCAGGTCGGCCGCCATGCCGAGTGCGTAGAGGGACGCCGCGCACGCGCTGGCCACGGTGTGGGTGCGCACCGTCCCGAACGCGTCCCGCATCGCCGTGGCGAAGTGCAGGTCGGCCGCGGCGAGTTCGGTGCCGTCCCGCCACCACAGCTCGGCGGAGCGGAGCTCGCGCAGGGTGGTTCCGACGATCACCGGGATGTCGGCGACCACGGCGGCGGACGCCTCCGGGCTCTCGGGGTCCGTCAGGCCCGCGTCGGCGAGCGCGTCGGCGACGGCCGCGCGCAGCCATCGCGTGGCCCGGCCGGGCTCGTCGCGCCCCGGGGCGGCGCGGTCGTCGACCTCGTAGGCGTTCTTCACCCGGTACCGGCTGCTGTCGAAGGCCCGGAGCGGGCCGACGCCGGTCTCAGCGCGGCACAACGCCCGGTGGATCGACCGGGGTTCGTCGCCCAGGCAGGCGATCGCGCCCATGCCGATGATGTCCCGGCTCATCGCGCCCGCTCCGGAGTGCGCAGCCGGAAGCGGGCGAGCTTCCCCGTGGAGGTGGTCGGCAGCACCTCGATGAGTTCGACGCGCGAGGGACGCCGGTGCGGCGGCAGTTGGTCGCGGATCACATCGAGCGCGGCCCGGCGTACGTCGTCGGGGGCGGCGTCCGGTGCGGGGACGACGTACGCGACGGCCTGTTGCAGGCCGGCCGCGTCCCGGTCGGCGACCACCGCGCAGTCGGCGATCCCGCCGACGGCTTTCAGCAGGGCCTCGATCTCCGCCGGGGCCACCTTGTGGCCCCCGATGTTCAGGAGGTCGTCGCTGCGGCAGACGTGCCGGAAGTCGCCGTCGGGCGTGCGGTGGACGACGTCGCCCGGGTAGACGCCGCCATCGGCGAACGTCCGTGCCTCGGCGTCGGGTCGGTCGATGTAGCCGATCGCGGCACAGGCGGAGGCGATGTGCAGGCGCCCTTGCGCCCCCGGCGGCAGCGGCTGTCCGTCGTCGTCGCGCACGGTCGCCGTCACGCCGGGGACCGGGTCGCCCGTGGAGCCGTGCAGCGGTGCGTCCGGTGCGGTGGCGAGCACGATGTGCAGGAGTTCGGTGGCGCCGAGGCCGTTGACCACGGGGAAGCCGAATGCCTCGGTGGTGCGGCGGGAGAGGTCGGCGGGCAGGTGCTCGCCGGCCGCGACGGCGAGGCGGACGGAGGAGGCGTCCGACGCCACGCCGCGTTCGACGGCGGCGACCAGGGACTCGTACACCCTCGGCACGGCGCACAGCACGGTCGGCCGGTGCCGGTGGATCGCGGAGGCCACCGAGAACGCGTCGACGGGGCCGGTGAGCAGCACCGAGGCGGCGCCGGCCGCGAGGGGGAAGAGCAGCGAGTTGCCGAAGCCGTAGCCGAAGGACAGTTTGGCGGTCGACAGCACGGTGTCCGTGCGGGTGAGCGCCAGAACGCTGCCGAATCCGGCCAGGACCGCCTGGAGTCCGTCGAGGGAGTGCCGAACACCGCGCGGTCGGCCGGTGCTTCCCGAGGTGTACTGGACCAGCACCTCGGCCGCGCCGTCGAACGCCGCGGGTGCGCCGGGGTCGGCGTACGTCCTCTCGGTGTCGGGAAGTTCGTGCCGGAGCAGCGGCGGGCGGTTGAGTGCCGCGGACAACTCCCGGCGGCGCTCCGGCGGGACGCGCAGGTCCGCGAACTCGGCGGCGCAGTCCCCGGCGATGAAGGCGAGTTCGGGGTCGCGCAGCATCGGGCTGAGGACGACCGGGACGCAGCCGTGCCACCAGAGACCGAGTACGGCGGCCATGGCGTCCGCGGTGTCGTCGGAGACCACCAGGCCGCGCGAGCCGCGGCGCACACCGGCGGTGGCGAGCGTTCCCGCGTAGGCCCGGGCCGCCGAGGTGAGTTCGGCGTACGTCATGGCGCCGTTGCGGTCGGTGACGCAGGTACGGTCGCCCTGACCCGACGCCAGGTGCCTGAGCAGCAGAAGGTCGACGGGGTTCACCGCGAACCTCCGTGCCCGGCACCGGCGTCCGCCGCGACGATGCTCGTCGTAACAGTGCCCGCCGTAACAGTGCCCGCCGTAATGGGGCCCGCCGTAACGGAGCCCGATCGGCGCAGCGCCGCCAGCACATCCGCGATGGAGTCCATCCCCGCCGCTTCCTCCGCGTCGAACCGTGCCTCGAAGGCTCGTTCGACGCGCGCGACGAACTCCGTCTTCTGCAGTGAGTCCATCTCCAACTGCTCGTAGAAGGGGGCGTCGGTGGTGATCCGGTCGGGTTCCATCTCCAGCACCGCCGCGGCGATCGCGCGCAGGCCGTCGACCGCGGCCGCATCGTCGGCCGAACCGGGGTTCGCGGCGGCCTCCGTGCCTGTCGGTTCGCGGAGTCGCCCCGGCGCCGCCGCGATCAGACTGCCCTGGCGCGCCGCGGCCAGATAGCCGGGCAAATCCCGGTATTTCTCACGCAATTGGCGCTTGAGCACCTTGCCGGTCGCACCGACCGGCAGGTCCGCGTCGTCGACGGCGATCTCCAGTGCGGCCAGGTCGGGTTGACCGACCGCGGCGAGCGCGGCGTTGGCCCGTGCCAGGAGTTCGGCGGCGTCCGCCGCGTTCGCGCGGTCCCTGCCGTGCGTCGTCCGCAACCTGACCACCGCCACCGGCACGGCCGCGTCGCCGTCGCCGCCCGCCACCACCGCGCAGTCGGCGGTCTCCGACAGGGCGAGGAGGATCACCTCCTCCATCAGGACCGAGTGGCCCGGCTTGCCCGCGGTGTGGATCGCGTCGACGATGCGGTCGACGTGGAAGTAGTCGTTCATGGCGGTGCGGCGCACCAGGTCGCCGGACAGGAAGTAGCCGGCGAGGCGGCTGCGGTGGGAGGTGTCGGAGTCGTTCCAGTAGCCGGTGGTCACCGATTCCCCGCGTACCCCCAGCATGCCGACCTCGCCCACGTCGGCGTGGCTGCCGTCCTCGCGCAGGACCGCCGCCTTCATCGCGAACACCGGTCGGCCGAGATGGCGCGGCGACGAGGGGGTGTCCGGCGTCGTCGTGCGCCGCAGGGCCGCCCAGCCGAGTTCGGACGAGCCGAGGATGTCGTGGAAGACCGACCCGGGCAGGTCGGCACCGCCGACGGTGCGGTGTCCGAGGCGGACGAGCGGGCGTACGTGCGCCTCGTGGGCGGAGTCGCCGACGTTCACCCAGTCCCGGACCGAGCGGAAGTCGTCGGGATCGGCGTCCGAGACCGCGAGTTCGGCCAGGGAGTGGTTGAACGCGAAGACGGTTGTCGGCCGGTGCGCGGCCGCTCCGCGTGCCAGTCCGGCGGCGCTGCGGTCGCCGAGGGCGACGATCGGCATGCCGGCCAGGAGCGCGAAGGACGTGACCGCGATCGCGGCTCCGTGGGACAGCGGCGCCGCGCACAGCAGCAGGGAGTCTTCGGGCTCCGGCTGCGTCGCGAGCCGGAAGCGTGCGCCCGCGACGCTCTGCCGGTGGGTCCACGTGACCAGCTTCGGATTGCCGGTGGTGCCGGAGGAGTGGCACAGGAAGACCGGGTCGGCGTCGTCGTGCCGGTACCTGGCTTTGTCGGGCAGGGCCGAGTCGCCCCGATCCCCGGCGTCCGCCGCGTCCCCGGCTGTGAGGGTCCAGTGCAGGCCGGGCAGTTCCCGATGGCGCCCGGCGAGCAGTTCGAGGTGCGCGGCGTCCGTGTAGATGCCGACGGGGTCCGCGCGGGCCATCAGGCCGAGCGCGACGTCCACCGGCATCCGGCCGTTGACGACGACGGCGATGGCGCCGATCCGGGCGAGCGCGGCCAGGTGCAGTTGGTCCTCGAACGAGTCCTCGATGAAGACCGCGACCCGGTCACGGGGCCGCACGCCCCGGTCGAGGTAGCGGCAGGCCCAGGTGTCGGCGAGGGCGTCGAGTTCGGCGATGCTGAACGCGGCGCGCCGCGTACCGTCGCCGAAGGCGAGCGGCGGATCCGACAGCAGCAGCGGTACGTCGGGGGCCCGGCTGTGCTCCAAGGCGGTCCGCCACAGGTTGCCGCCCCCAAGGCCGGGGTCCGCTGCCAGGGCGACACGTGCCGGGCGCGGGAGCAGGGTGCGGTGGGCAGGAAGCATGGGATCCCCGATCTCGGTGGGCCGACGCGGTGTTCCGCGCTCCGCGCGTCGGCGAGCCGATGCGGCGGGAACAGCCCCAGTGCACCCATGCGGTCCGGTCGGCGGCAACGGGTTGCGCACCGGCCGGACCTGGTTGCGCAACAATCGCCGCGTGCGGGCGGCGCATGATGTGCGCCCACGCAACTCCCGCAGTGGCCCGCTCCGGTCGGGGTCAGGAGAAGCGGGGGAAGAGCCTGCGCGCGTTGCGCGTGGTCAAGGCGCGCCAGGTGTCGCCGTCGGGCTGCTCGGCGGTCGCGAGCGAGTCGGCCTGGGCGGCGGCGGCCGGTGCGGGGGTCCAGCAGAAGTCGCTGCCGTAGAGCACCTTCTCGCTTCCGAAGGCTTTCACCAGGGCCGGGACTTGGTGGGGGAACGGGGTTCCCGCCAGGTCGAACCACACGCGCCGCAACTGCTCGGGCACGCCCGGCCCGGACGGGTCCCCGCCGAATCCGACGCGGAAGAGTTCGATGCGTTCGGCCAGCAGCGGAAGCACGCCCCCGCCGTGGGTGAAGATCCACCGGATTCGGGGGTGGCGGGTCAGGACGCCGGACAATGCCAGGTCGCAGGCGCTGCGCGCGGAGTCGAACAGGAACTCCATCATGGGGCGCGGGCGGCCCGGGGAGACCGCTTCGTGGCATGCCGGGGAGGTCGGGTGGACGAACACCACCGCACCGCGCTCGTCCAGTTCCCGCCACAGCGGCGCGAGATCGGCGTCGCCGAGGTATCGGCCGCCGGAGTTGCTCAGGACGGCGACGCCGTCGCTGCCGAGATCGTCGAGCGCGTACCGGGCCTCGGCGACGGCGCCCTCCACGTCCGGCACCGGCAGCGAGGCGAAATGGCCGAACCGGTCGGGGTGTCCGCGGACCACCGCGATGCCCGCCTCGTTGACCCGCCGGGCGAGCGCCCGGGCGGCTTTGTCGTCCCCGAAGTGCGTGCCGGGCGAGGAGACGGAGAGCACGGACCGGCCGATGCCGCACCGGTCCATCAGCTCCAGGTGGGCGGCCGCGTCCCAGGACGGCCAGCCCGGCATGCCGTCCGGCAGCCGGTGCCCCGCCGCGACGGCCGCCTCCTGGTACTCCGCGGTGACGAAATGCCCGTGTACGTCGATGAGTTGGTCGTCGTGCGGGTCCACGCAAAGTCCTCTCCGTCGTCCGTCGTCCGTCGACCGCCGGACCGCCGGGTGGATTGCCCGTCGCAGCCGACTGCCTCAGCCGCCGAGGAGTTCGTCAGATCATCAGGGTGATCTGGTCGTCGCGGCCCAGGAGGGCCTTGCCGTACACCTCGTAGTTGACGGCGGGCAGGGTCACCGCGTGGCGGGCCGCGACGGCCGAGTCGCGCCAGATCCGCTGGAGCGGGTTGCTGTCGGCGAAGCTGGCCGCGCCGTGCGCGGACAGCAGGATGTCGATCGCCTTCGTGACGTGGTCGAGCGCCCAGGCGGCGTCGGCGCGCATGCGCGTGCGTTCGAGGACGTCCGGGTACGTCCCGGCGCGCGCGGCCCGGTCGATGCCGTCGGCGGCGCGGTACGCGTGCAGGTGGGCGGTGTCGATCATCATGGCGGCCTGCGCGAGCTGGAGTTGGAAGGCCACCGAGTCCGACTGCGCGGTGTACGAGGTGTACGCGATGCCCTTGCCCGCCGCCTTGTCCCGCACGATCTCCAGGGCCCTGCGGCCCATGCCGAGCTGCGGTCCGGCGAGCACCAGGGCCAGCACCGGGACCAGGGCGGACCGGTACAGCGCCTCGTCGCCGTGCTCGGTCGGATACCCGCCGCCCAGCGCGGCGGCCGTCTTCATGACGCGGTGGTCCGGCACGAACACGTCTTCGGCCACCAGGCAGTTCGACCCGGACGAGGCCATGCCGGCGACGAACCAGGTGTCCTCCAGGGCCAGATCGGCGCGGGGTATCAAGGCGAGTCCCTGGTCCACGACTTCGCCCCGCTCGTCGGGGACCGGGAAGCCGAGGCCCGCCCAGTCGGCGTGCCAGGAGCCGGAGTTGTAGAACCAGCGCCCGGTCACGCGGTAGCCGCCGTCGACCCTGACGGCTTCGGCCGACGGGGTGAGGACGCCGGACACCTTGGCATGCGGGTTCGCCGCCCAGACGTCGTCCTGTGCCTGCTCGGACATCAACCCCGTCATCCACGCACAGACGTTGCACAGGGTGACGACCCAGGAGGTACCGCCGTCGGCTTCGGCGACGGCGGCGGACACGTCGAGCATGGTCCGGAGCGATGTCTCGTACCCGCCGTACCGGCGCGGCTGCGCGATCCGGAAGGCGCCGGCCTCGGTGAGGGCGGCGATGCTCTCCTCGACGACGCGGCGCTCGCGTTCGCCCTGCGCGCCGTTGGCGGCCAGCAGGGGCTGCAACGCGCTTATTCGGGCAAGTAGTTCGGCGATCTCCGGGGTGTCGGCGGGGACGGCTCCCGGGCCTGCCCCGGTACCGGTGGTCCCGGCAGGGTTCGTGGCGGAGGTCGCGGCGGGGGTGGTGGTCGTGGTCAAGCGCGTGCTCCTAGCGCGATGGGGTCGGCGGACCGGGCGGGCTGAGTGGACACGGCGAACAGGACGGGCGGGACGGGCGCGCCGGAGTCGGCGGCGCTCACGCGCCCGTCCCGTGGCTGTCGGCCATCAGGTCGGCCAGGTCCTCCGGTGCGAGGAACGACGGGGGCGGGGGCGGCCCCCAGTTGTAGAGCCCGCGCATGCCTTCGAGCGTCTCGGGCTTCCAGAGCGCGTCCTCGACGATGCAGTCCAGGTCGGAGTAGTACTCGGAGAAGTTGCCGGCCGGGTCGCGCAGGTACCAGAAGAAGTTCGACCCGATGTGGTGCCGCCCCAGACCCCAGACGTGGCGTTCGGGACGTCCCTCCAGCATCGCGGTCGCGCCGCGCCCGACCTCGTCGACGTCGTCGACCTCCCACGCGGTGTGGTGCAGGAATGCCACCGGTGCCTGCTGGACCAGCACGTTGTGGTGGTCGGTCGAGCAGCGCATGAACGCCGCCAGGCCCGGCACCGTGTCGCTGGTCTTGAACCCCAGGCCGTCCGCGAAGAAGCGCTGCGAGCCCGCCTGGTCGGTGGAGCCGACCACCACGTGCCCGAGCTTGCGCGGGCGCACCGGTCCGTCGCGCAGCACGCCGGGCGCGCGGCTGTCCGGGCGGGTGACGCTGCCGGGTGCGTTGTACGCCGGCACCGCCGTCGCGGCCTGCACGGTCCGCGCGGTGATCTCGACGACCACGGTCGTCCCGGTCCCCACGTCGTGGGCCCGGATGCCGTCGGGCTGCCGGGTCGCCGGGACCTCCAGGCGGGCCAGCCGTGCCGCGATGGCGTCGATGTCGTCCGGGTCGTCGGCGCCGACGCGGATCTCCAGCAGGCGGCGCCGGTCGCCGGGGACCAGGACGAGCTGGCGACCGCCGTCGGCGGTGGCGAACGCCCGGCCGCCGTCCGGGTCCCGGGCACCCGCGTGGTCGGACGCCTGGTCGGACTCCGCCAGCCCGAAGTCGCGGTAGTAGGCACCGGTCGCCGCGACGTCGGGTACGGCGACGGTGATCCGGTTCAAGCGGTGCAGCGGCATGTTCGTGTCTCCTGTCGCTCAGTCGCGCGCATCGGCGTTCAGTCCGTCGAGCGGGCCGTCGTGACCGGGCTGTCGACTGGGCCGTCGACCAGGCCGTCGACCAGGTCGTTGCGCAGTTCACCGATGCCGGTCACGTAGCTGACGAGTGTCGAGCCGGGGCGCAGGTACCTCTGGGGGTCGCGGGCCATGCCGACGCCGGCCGGGGTCCCGGTGAAGACGATGTCGCCGGGCAGGAGGGGGCAGACCGCCGACAGCCGGGCGACGAGTTCCGCGACGCCGAAGATCATGTCGCGGGTCCGGCCGCGCTGGAGCGCCTCGCCGTCGACGCCGCAGCCGAGTTCCAGGTCGTCCGGATCGTCGAGTTCGTCGGGGGTGACCAGGGCGGGGCCGAGCGGCGCGAAGCCGGGGAAGGACTTGCCCAGGGAGAACTGCGGTACCGGTCCGGACAGTTGCACGACGCGCTCGGAGAGGTCCTGGCCGACCGTCAGCCCCGCGACGTGGTCCCAGGCCGAGGCTTCGGGGACCGCCACCGCGGTACGTCCGATCGCGACGACGAGTTCGACCTCCCAGTCCACGTGCTCGCTCGGCAGGAGGACCGCCGAGCGCGGACCGGTGATCGAAGTGGGGAACTTCGTGAAGACCGGCGGCGAATCCGGGCGGGCCAGCCGTGCCTCCGCCGCGTGCTCGGCGTAGTTCAGGCCGATCGCGAACACCTGCCGCGGGGCCGGGGCCGGTGCCGCGAGGCGGAAGTCGTCCACCGCGAAGTCGCCGCCACCGGCGTCGGCCGCCCAGTCGCGCAGCGCGTCCCAGGACGCGAACAGCGCCTGCGGGTCGGAGGGGAACCGGCCGTCGCTCGCCTTCTCGATGTCGAGGCCGCCTCCGTCCGGGTCCAGAAGGGTGGCACGTCCTGCGACGTTCGCAATGCGCATCGGAACTCCGGGCGTTCGGTGGGGGTGTACGGCGGTGGTACGGCCCGCCCTGGCGCGCGGCTGCCGCTCAGCCTGCGCCCCGACACGCACACCGTCAAGACAAAATCGATTTTTTGCAGGAAAGATTTCTACCTGCGCGACAATCGTTTCTTTGGCTTGCGGCGCCACCGCACGTACCCCTCGACGACCGGACAAGGGCACGGGACTGGCGGCAGAGACGGCGGCACGACGGACGACAGGACCGGCAAGGAGACCGGCAACGACACGGGCTCGCGCCGCGGAAAAATCGATCGCGCTAGAATTTTCCGCGATCAGCCGAAAAGTCGGTCGGGCCCGTACCCCGGCCGCCGACGCCCGCGTCGTCCCCTTCGGCCGCTTCGGAACGAGGGCAGGAGCACGGAATGCCGGCAGCACCCAAGGACGCGGCGCCTGCGCGCAGGCGCGACAAGGCTGCCAAGACCGCGAAGGCTGCCGAGGGAGACCCCGCCCCCAGCCTCGGCGTCGCCGTGCAGACCGACATCCGCGCCCGGATCCTGGCCGGCGAGTTCGCCCCCGGGGCACGGCTGAGCCCGCGCGCGCTGGCGGACCGCTTCTCGGTGAGCCTGTCCGTGGTCCGCGAGGCGCTGAGCCGGCTGGCCGAGCAGGGCCTCGTCGTCGCGGCCCCCCAACTCGGATTCTCCGTCGTGTCCCTCGACGTGGCCGACCTCGTCGACCTGACCAAGGTTCGGGTGCTGGTCGAAGGGGCCGCGCTGCGCGAGGCCGTCGAGCACGCCGATGTCGAGTACGAGGCCCTGGTCGTCGGCGCGCACCACCGGCTGACCCGCACCAGGTTCCTGAGCGACACCAAGGCGCTGACCGTCACCGAGGAATGGGCCGCGGCGCACGCGACCTTCCACGACGCCTTGATCAGCGCGTCGCCGAGCCCGCGCCTGCGCGCCCTGGCGGCCGGTCTGCGGGACCGCGCCGAGCTGTACCGGCGCTGGTCCGGGCCGCTCGCCGACGAATCCACCGTGCGCGACGTCGCCTGCGAGCACCGGCAGATGATGGAAGCGGCCCTGGACCACGACGCCGACCGGGCCGTCGCGCTGCTGACCGACCACATCAACCTCACCACCCGGTTGCTCCTCGCGTACGCGGAGCGTTCGGCGGCGACCGCCGAGGGCGGGCAGGAGTCCGCCGGCTGACGCGCGCCGCCTGACGCGCGCTCGTGGCGGCCCGGAGCATCCGGCGTTTCCCGGCACGGCTTGCCCAGGACAATTCCGGGCACTGCTTCTGTAACTGTCCGCAACTGTTTGGACCGTCGTTCCGGGCATGCAGTATGGAATCGGTGTCGATTCGAACACCATTGACAGGGACGTCTGTTGCCGAACAAGGAGTGATCGATGTCCGGCACCGGCATCTGCCTTCGGGGGCGCCTGCCCGGCAGGCGTGTGAGCGGACAACCGGCGCGAACGCGGTCGCGGCCAGGAGGGCGACACCGGCCTGCCTCCCGACCGCGATGTCGGGACATTCGCGAGTAGCCCTCGACCCGTGCTCGCGCGTCTTGAATATGAGCCACCCCAGGTCCGCGGCATCTGCCGCGTAAGCCGCCGCCGGTCCGCGCATGCGATCCCCGACCCCGGAGAGACCCAGACAGCACTCGACGCAACCGGACACCGTCCCGATTCCCCGTGCGGCGGTGCCCCGGGCGGTCGACGCCCCGATTCCCGTACCGAGACGGAGAATTCCATGAGCTATCTGGCACTTCGCGAAAGAAGAGGCCCCTCGTTCGACCCCGCACCGGCCGGGCTGCCCGCCCACCACTACGACCACGGCGCCGGCCTGAACGTCCTCGACGGCGACGGAGCCGTATTGGTGGAGACGGTGGGAAGCGTGATGTTCGGCTTCACCATCACCAATCATCCTCCGCCCATCGGGGCGAAGAAGGACGACGACTGAAATGCCCGCCGGAGCGCGGGCGGTCCGCATCGTCGTGGTCACCAGCGACGACGACTACACGGCCGACATGGTCGTACGCGGGCTCCCGCGGGAAACCTTCGTCCGCCTCGACCCGGGGCGCCTGCGTCCCGGCACGCTCCTGAACGCACCGGCCCCCGACGGCCCGTGCCTGGTGGACAGCCGCGTCGTACCGCCGGGTGCGTCCGTGTGGTGGCGCAAGCCGACGCCGGCCCGCGACCTGACCGGCGACGAGGCGTGGGCCGCCGACGAGACGACCAGCCTGTTGGAAGGCATGCTGCGCAACGCCACCGAGGCCGGGCGCTGGATGAACACCCCGGCCGCGGTGGCGCGCGTCCGCCCCAAGCCGGTGCAGTTGGAACTGGCCCACCAGGTCGGGCTGGCCGTGCCCGAGACCCTGGTGACGACGGACGCGCAGGAGGCGTCCGCGTTCATCGCGGGCGGGCCCACCGTCGTGAAGCCGACGACGCAGCGCTTCACCGAGTTCGCACCCGTCTTCCGCATCAAGCCGGGCGACGACCTCACCGGCATCGGCGGCGCGCTGTGCCTGTTGCAGCGCGAGGTCACCCCGAAGACCGCGGACTGGCGGGTGACCGTGGTGGGCGACGACGTCTTCGCCTGCCGGATCACCGAGGCGGAACTCGACTGGCGTACCCGGCCGCGCGAATGCCGGTACAGCGCCGAGGACCTGGACGGGCCCACCGCGCAACGGCTCCGCACGTACCGGGCGCGGGCGGGCCTCAACCTGATCGCCTTCGACCTCGCCGAATCCGCCGACGGCACACTGTGGTTCCTGGACGCCAACGCGAACCCCGAGTTCGGCTTCCAGGAGATCGCCACCCGGGCGCCGATCACCGCGACCCTGGCCCGATGGCTGCAAGGAGACGAGCGGACATGACACCACGGACGGCGTGCGCGCACACCTGGGAGCACGAGTACCTGGGCCGGTCCGCGGACGACGTGCACACCAACCGCTGGACCTGCGCCAAATGCGCGAGCGTGCAGTTCAGCACCTCGCGCCGCCCGCCCTGCGCCCGGACTCCCACGGCCGGGCCGCCCGGACTCGTCTCCGGACACGACTGGGGCGCGTTACCCGGCGCGGCGATGACCCGCTGTGCCAGGTGCGCGCGGGTGACCGTACGCGCGGAGGCCGCCTGCCTGGACGACTCCCACGACTGGCCGCACGACGGCGGCAGCCGCTGCAGGCGCTGCGGCCACACCGTCCTGGAGCTGTACCGCTGAGCCGGGCGGGGGCGGCTCGCGGCGGCGGCCGCACGCGGGCCCGGACCGGACCGCGTGCGGCCGCCGTCCCGCGCCGTCCCGCGCCGGCCGGGTCGGGCCGGCCGGTTCAGGCCACCCACACCGTCTTGGCGTTGCAGAACTCCCGGATTCCCAGGGCCGAGAGCTCGCGGCCGTAGCCGGAGCGCTTGATCCCGCCGAACGGCAGGTCCGGGGAGGACGCCACCATGCCGTTCACGAACACCGCGCCCGCTTCGAGTTCGTCGACGAACAGCTCGCGCTCGGACGCGTCGGTGGTCCACGCGGCGGACCCGAGGCCGAACGAGGTGGCGTTGGCGACCCGGACCGCCTCGTCCGCGGTCGCCACCCGGTGGAGCTGCGCGACCGGCCCGAAGACCTCCTCGGCGTACATCCGCATCTCCGGCGTGACCGCGGTGACCACCGTCGGCGGGTAGAACCACCCGGGCCCGTCCGGGACCTCGCCGCCGCACAGCACGGTGGCGCCGTGCGCGACGGCGTCCGCGACCAGCTCGGCCACGTCCGTACGCCCCTGCTCGGTGGCGAGCGGGCCGACATCCGTGGCCTCGTCGGCCGGATCACCCACCCGCAGGCCGCGCATGCGCGCGGTGAAGGCGGCGGCGAACGCGTCGAAGACCGCCTCGTGGACGATGAACCTCTTGGCGGCGATGCAGGACTGCCCGTTGTTCTGCACCCGGGCGGTGACCGCGGTGGACACCGCGGTCTCCAGGTCGGCCGACGGCATCACCACGAAGGCATCGCTGCCGCCCAGCTCCAGCACGGTCTTCTTGACCTCGTCGCCCGCGATCGCGGCCACCGAGCGCCCGGCGGCCTCGCTGCCGGTCAGCGTCGCCGCCGCGACCCGGTCGTCGCGCAGGACGCGCTCGACCTGGCCCGAGCCGATCAGCAGCGTCTGGAAGCAGCCGCGCGGAAACCCCGCCTCCAGGAACAGCTCCTCCAGGAACAACGCGGTCTGCGGCACGTTGGAGGCGTGCTTGAGCAGGCCGGTGTTCCCGGCCATGAGCGCGGGCGCGGCGAAGCGGACCACCTGCCACAGCGGGAAGTTCCACGGCATGACGGCGAGCACGACGCCCAGCGGCTGCCACCGCACCATGGCCGCGGAGGCCTTGACCCGGGACGGGTCCGCGAGCGGGTCGTCGGCGAGGAAGCCCTCCGCGTGCTCGGCGTAGAACCGCATCGTCGTCGCGCATTTGGCGGCCTCGGCCCGCGCGGCGGCGATCGGCTTGCCCATCTCGGCGGTCATGACGCGGGCGATCTCGTCCTGCCGGGCGTCCAGGACGTCCGCCGCGGCGTTCATCAGGCGCGCGCGGTCGGCGAACGGGCTGCGCCGGTACTCCCGGAAGGTGCGGTGCGCGAGCGCGATGCGCTCGTCCACCTCGTCCGGGCCCAGGGGGTCGAAGGTCTTCAGCGTCTCGCCGGTGGCGGGGTTCACGGATGCGACAGTCATACGGTGCTGCTTCCCAGTCCCACGGGAATGCCACCGGGCGGAGCCCATGATTCCCCCGCTCGTACGTCCGCGGTCGCGGATCGCCGGTCGCCCGCCACCCGGGTCGCGACCGAGGACGTCACGGTGGGAGGCACTACCAAGACACCACCCAGATGGTCCGTGACGGTCGGCGAAGGCACCAGGATGGTCGGAATCCGACTCGGGCCTGCCGCGCCCGGTCTGGATGCCGCGGCAGCGCGCCCCCACACAATTGCCCCCCATACCTGAGTTCCGCATCGGTTCGACACGTGTCGAACCCCGCGACACAGCTCCCCAGCCCCCGATCAGGAAGGCATCGCGGCGATGGCCGAACTGCGGACGTTCCACCTGCCCGAGTCCGTCGGCGGCGATCCGTCCGACCGCCGGCTCGGCGCGGACATGATCGACGCCTGGCGCACCGACGGGATCTTCCAGGTCGCCCTGGACCCACGGCAGAACGAGACCGCCACCGCCGCACTGGCGGTCAGCCGGAACTTTTTCCGCAACTCCGCCGCCTTCAAGGCGAGCCACGTCAGCGACCTGACGTACAGCGGGTACGTGGCGTCCGGCGAGGAGATCACCGCCGGCGAGGTCGACGCGTCCGAGATCTTCACAGTGTGCCCCGACCTGCGGGAAGAGGATTCCCGGGTCGTGTCGCGCTGGCCGTGCCACGGACCGGTGCCGTGGCCCGACCAGGCGTACGCGCGGCGCATGCGGGCCTTCATGACCACCGCCGGCGCGCTGGGCGAGAAGCTGCTGCGGCTGACCGCGCTCGGCCTCGGGCTGGCGGACATCGACGCCCTGACGAAGCTCACCGCCGACGGCTGGCACCACATGCGCGTCCTCAGATTCCCGGTCGCCGGGCGGGAGGCCCGCGGCATCGGCGCGCACACCGACTACGGACTGCTGGTGATCGCCGCGCAGGACGAGGTCGGCGGGCTGTACGTCCGGCCGCCGGTCGAGGGCGAGCAGCGCCTGCGCAACTGGCTGCCCGCCGAGAGCACCGCCGGCATGTACGAGGACGACGAGCCGTGGACCTACGTGCGGCCGACGCCGAGCGTGGTGACCGTCTTCCCCGGCGACATCCTGCAATTCATGACCGACGGCCTGCTGCTGTCCACGCCGCACAAGGTCCGTCTGGACACGCGCGAGCGTTTCGCGCTCGCGTACTTCCACGAGCCGAACTTCGCGGCCGTCGCCCGGCCCCTGCTGCGCCCGGGGCACGAGGACGAGTTCATCCACTACGGCACGCACTTCACCAGCATGTTCATGCGCTGCTATCCGGACCGGATCACCACGAAGCGCATTGCCGCCGAGGGCCGCCTGTCGGTCCTCGAAGAGTTGCGCCGCGAGGCCGTCACGGCCCGATGACCCCAGGAGGTCGATTCGTGTTCGCACGTCACCGAACAGGCGGCGAGACCGATGCGGAGCAGGCCGGCGATCACGCCGGAACCGGCCGACCCGCAGTGGTACTTGCCGCGACTTTCGCGCTGGACCCGGTGGCGCCGTTCCTCCGGGACGCGTTACGCCACCTGCACATCCCCCATGAGGTACGCACCGCTCCCTACGGCCAACTCGTCGAGCAATTCCTGTCTCCCCAAGGGCCGTTCGCGACGAATACCGGGGGCGTGAACATCGCCCTGGTACGGCTGTCCGACTGGACGCCCGCCCCGCACCGCGAAAGCCACCTCGAAAGCCACCGTGAAGTCCACCACGAAAACCACGAGATCCACCGCGAAACGGTCATGGCTTTCGCCTCCGCGGTACGGGAATTCGCAGCCTTTGCCGCGACTCCGACACTCGTCGCGATCTGCCCCGAGGCTCCGGGCCGCGAACTCCCCCACCTGACCGACCTGCTCACCGCCGAGCTGCGGAACGTCCCGGGCGCGGCAACCGCGTCGGTCGGCGACTGGTTCACCGCCCAGGGCTGCTCCGACCCCCATGACCCGCACGCCGCGGAGATCGCCCATCTCCCCTACACCGACGACGCGTTCGCCGCCATGGCGATCGGGATCGCCCGGGTCGCGTCCTCGCTGAACACCCGCCCCAAGAAGGTCGTCGCGGTGGACTGCGACCACACGCTGTGGGGCGGCGCCTGCGGGGACGTACCGCCGTCCGAACTGGACCTCGGCGAACGCTTCCTCGCGGTGCAGCGTTTCCTGAAGAAGCGGCACGAAGCCGGGTTCCTCCTGGCCCTGTGCAGTCGCAACGACCCCGAGAGCGTCGAGCGGGTCTTCGCCGAGCGCGGCCACGAATTGGCGGTGGACCGCTCGGACTTCATCGCCGCGGCGGTGAGCTGGAAGCCGAAGTGGACCGGCATCGTGGCGCTTGCCGACGAACTGGGGCTGGGCGTGGACAGCGTCGTCCTCGTCGACGACGACCCCTATGTGTGCGCCGAAACCAGCGCGGCACTCCCCCAGGTGTCCGTGGTCCACGTACCACCCGAATCCGACGCCGCCGCGGTCCTCGCCGCCACCTGGGACCTGGACCGGTTCTTCACCACCGCCGAGGACCGGCTGCGCAACGCCACCTACCGCGCCGACGCGGACCGCGCCGCCGTTGCCGCCACCGCCGGCCCCGCCGAGCTGAACGAGCGGCTCCGCACCCGGATCGAGGTACGCCGGGCCGGGCCGTCCGACACCGCGCGCATCGTCCAACTCCTGGCACGCACCAACCAATTCACCTCGGCCACCCGCGATGCCGCACAGGTCGGCGCGCTGGTCGCCGACGGCGCCCCCGCCTGGGTGGCCGCCCTCTCGGACCGGTTCGGCGACTACGGCACGATCGCCGCCGCCATCGCCACCGCGACCGACACCGAAACCACCGTGGACTGCTTCGCCATGAGCTGCCGCGTCCTCGAACGCGGAGTGGCCGAGGCGCTGTTCGCCGAAGTCCTCGGAGGTACGCCGAACCGGACGATACGGGTGCGGCTGCGCCCCACCGGACGCAACCACGTCGCGCACGCCTTCCTGCGGCGCCTCGCCGAGGAACACGGCACCGGGCAGGGGACCAGGCCCGGTACCGCTGCCGACACCGGCTACCGCACCGCGGACGAGGTCGTCTTCGAGCTGACCGCGGCCGGGCTCCCCTCCCCCGCCGGGACCGCCGGGACCTCCCGGACCTCCCGGACCTCCCGGACCTCCCGGACCACGACGATGCCCGAGCCCCACCACGAGGAGACCCGATGAATCCGGAACCGTGTGCCGCCACCTCGAACGGATTCCGCCGCGGAAGGCCGGGGATGCCGACCGCCGCCGACCTGGTGGCCCGCGGCCGCGTCCGCGCCGACGAACTCGCCGAAGCCGCCGCCCGCGTCAAGCGGTTCCTCGGACTCCAGGTCGGGGTGACCGCCGTGGAGACCCGCCCGACGTCCGACCTCTCCGCGGTGTCGGCCGAGGTGTGGGTGGCGGACTCGCCCTCCGGCCTGCCGCGCCGCGCCCTCCCGGACGGCACGCCGGTCACCGAGCTGAACGACTACGAGACGAACTACCTCTACGAGGAGATCTTCGTCGAGGAGGTGTACGCGACGCAGGGCGGCGACCTGCCCGCCGCGCCCGTCGTACTCGATGTGGGTGCCAACATCGGCATGTTCTCGCTGTACCTGGCCCGGCAGCGGCCGGGCGCCCGGATCTACGCCTTCGAGCCGGCCCCGGACGCGTTCGCGGCACTGTCCGCGAACGTCACGCACCACGGCCTGCCGGTGACCTGCCTGCCCTGGGGCGTGGGCGGCCGGACCGGGTCCGGCGAGATGACCGTCTACCCGCACGCCGCGGTCTTCTCCAGCATCGCCGGGGACACCGCGGCCGACCGGGCCGCGATCGCCGCGGCCATCGCCACCGCGGTGGACGACGACCGG
Organism: Streptomycetaceae bacterium NBC_01309; assembly: GCA_045039925.1. Lineage (GTDB taxonomy): Bacteria > Actinomycetota > Actinomycetes > Streptomycetales > Streptomycetaceae > Yinghuangia. Next base: position 9,393,135 of record CP108400.1, on the reverse strand, counting down.
AGCGCCGGCGTCGTCGACCAGCTCGCGGACGCCCGCATGGCGGGCGCGCGCACCGTCCCCATCGAGGTGGTGTCGCTCCCGGACGTCCTCGACCGCCTCGGCGAGGCCCGCGTCGACCTGCTCAAGCTGGACGCCGAAGGGGCCGAGACGGCGATCCTGGGAGCCCTGGACAAGTCGCACTGGGCGCGCATCGACCGCATCGCCATGGAGGTCCACCAGGACGCCGCCGTCGACGACATGACGAAGATGCTCACCGACGCGGGCTACACGTGCACGGTGGTCTCCGTTCCGGCGCTCCGGGACACCGGCTACACCAACCTCTCCGCGCGGCGCGACTCCCCCGCCCGTGAGGCACCGCGGCGCGCGCACAAGCCGCGGGTCGCCGAGCACGCACCGCCGAGCGCGTACGAACGGCTCCGCGAGGCCGTGCGCGGCCTCGGCGTGCCGGTCGAGCTGACCGTGCACTCCGGGCCGGCCCGCACCGCGCCGGGTACCCGCGCCGCGGCGGACTTCGACCCCTCGATGCTGAGCGAACTCGCCGCCATCTGGGGCGACGTGCTGGGCCGCGACGTCGGTCCGGGCGACGACTTCTTCACCGCCGGCGGATCCTCGCTCGCCGCCGTACGCATGCTGGGCCGGGTCCGGCAGCGGTTCGGCGGCGAAGTCGGACTGGCCGACCTGCTGTCCGATCCGACGCTCGCCGCCTTGGCGGCACGGCTGTCGGACCCCGGCGCCGGGTCCTGACCGTCGCCGCACCTTCCACCGCGGGCCCGTCCGCCCCACCGTCCGCCCCACCCCCTCGACCGATCCCACGCCACGATCCCTGGAGGATCCCCCATGCAGGTCTTCGAACTCCCCAGCTCCATGGACGACTTGGAACCGCTGCCCGCCAAGTACCACCCGCACTTCACCGGGGGCGCCGGGCTGAGCGACCTCTTCCCGTCCGAGGAACCGCACAGCGTGAGCGTGCTCATGGTGCGCTTCGAGCCCGGGACCCGGAACAACTGGCACTGGCATCGCGGCGGCCAGATGCTCTACGTCACCGACGGAGAGGGCTACGTCCAGGTGCGCGGCGAGAAGCCGCGCCTGGTCAAGACCGGCGACGTGGTCGCCTGCCCGCCCGGCGAGGAGCACTGGCACGGTGCCGGACCGGGCGGCCACATGACCCACCTGGCCGTCACGCTCGGCGAGATCGTCTGGCTGGAACCGTCGGTGCTCGACCTGTCGGACCTGTGACACCTCACGGCCGGGGCATCAACCCCCCGACGATCGCCGCGACATCCGCGAGATGGGTGTCCAGCAGGTAATGGCCGGCGGGAAGGGTGTGCAGCACGAATCCGCCGCCACTCTCGGCGGACCATCCGGCCGTCACGCCGGGCAGCGCCTCCGGGTCGTGCACGCCGGCGACGGCCGTGACCGGGCAGCGCAGCGGCGGTCGGCTCGTGTACGCGTACAACTCGGCCGCCGCGAGGTCCGCACGAACCGTCGGCAGCATCAAGGCGCGGATCTCGGGCTCGGACCACGGCTCGGGATCCGCGCCCAGCGCGACGAGTTCGGCCACCAGGTCGTCGTCGGACAGTTCGTGGCGCGGCCGGGCGGCGGGTCGCCGGGCCTGCGGCGGCGCGCAGCCGGACACCACCAGGTGCGCGACCGCGGGGCCGGACCGCCCGGCGAGCCGGTGGGCGACCTCGAAGGCCAACAGGGCGCCCATGCTGTGCCCGTAGAGGACCAGGCCTTCCACCGCGCTCGCGGCACCGGTGCCGGGGCCGGCACCGACCGCCTCGCCCGCCGCCTTCCCGGCCTCGCGCGCGCCGGTCAGCATGTCGGCCACGGCATCGGCCAGCGGGCCGATCGAGGCGATCAAGGGCTCTTGTATCAGCCGCCCGCGGCCCGGGAGTTCGACCGAGAGGATCCGAACTCCCGTGAGTGCGGCGGCCAGTGGGCGGTAGGCCTGTGCCCCCGCCCCGGCGTACGGCAGGCACAGCAACGTTGCCGCGCCCGGGGCGGCGTCCGCCAGGGGCACCAACCAGCATTCAGCGTCCACCCGTTGCATCCCGACCCCCGTCGCTCGCACTCCGCGCGCTCCACGCAAATGGATCCGCAAAACAGCAGTCCTACCCAACGATTGGATCATCATGTCGTTCTCGATCACCCGAATCGCCTTCGTCGGCCTGGGCACCATGGGGCAGCCCATGGCCGCCCGGCTCCTCGATGCCGACTACGAAGTCGTGGGGTACGACCAGAATCCGAACGCGCTGCGGGAACTCACCGAACGAGGCGCGTTGAAGGCAAGGTCGGCCCATGAGGCCGCCGAGCACGCCGACCTGGTGATCACCATGCTGCCGAACGGCCCGCATGTGCAGGCGGCGACCTCGGGGGCGGACGGCGCGTTGTGCGCGATGCGGCCGGGCTCGCTCCTGGTCGACATGAGCACGATCGACCCCGAGACCAGCACGGAGGTCTGCGCCGAGGCGGCCGCGCGCGGCGTACGGATGCTCGACGCGCCGGTCAGCGGTTCCAGCGCGGGCGCGCTCGACGGCACCCTGACGATCATGGTCGGCGGCCCGGTCGACTCGCTGGAGGCGGCGCGGCCGGTGCTGTCGGTACTGGGCCGCCGCATCGTGCATTGCGGGCCCAACGGCTCCGGCGTCGCGGTCAAGCTGGCGAACCAGATCATGGCGGGTGCCTCCATGGCCGCCGTGGCCGAAGGCTTCGTCCTGGCCGAGCGGCTCGGGCTCGATCCGCGGCTGCTGTTCGAGGTGGCCAGTGCGAGTTCGGGCAACTGCTGGTCCCTGCAGACCCGTCCGCCGGTCGCGGGGGTGCTGGACACCAGTCCCGCGGAGAAGGGTTTCGCGCCGGGGTTCATGGGCGCACTCATGTGCAAGGACCTGGACCTGGCCCTGGCGACCGCGCGGACGAACGCGGTCGACCTGCCGCTCACCCGGCAGGCCCGTGACCTCTACGCCCGGATGAGCGCGGCGGGCATCGGCGAACTGGACTTCTCGGCCGTCTTCACCGTGCTCCGCGGCAGCGAGGCGGATTCCGGGGCGGATTCCGGGGACGAGATGGCCTGACCCGGTTCGGCGGCACACTGCCCGGCCGTTGCCCCGCGGCGGCGGCCGGTCGCCCGCTAGCCGAGCCCCTTGACGGCGTTCTCGGCCCGGTAGCCCGCCGGAACCCCCTCGATGAGGACGATGTCGGCGACCATGTGCGCGGTGCGCAGCGGCGCAATGTCCTGGTACGCCGGGGACTCCCACCACGCGTTCGCGTCCGCCATCGACGAGAATTCGACCACGATCGCGTCGCCCGGCCAATTCCCTTCCACCCCGCGCTTGTTCGGCGACGCGTGCACGAGGAACCGGCCGCCGAACGGCTCGACCGTCGCGTCGATCCGCTCCAGGTACTCCACGATGTCCGGGCAGAACTCGACGCTGTGCACGTTGGCGATGGCGTACGCGGTCATGGCATTTCTCCTGTCCAGGGGCCCGGTGCTTCCGGACCGCCGTTCTCCTGCCGACAACGAGAAAGCTACGGCGGCAGGGCGAACGCGGAATCAGTCGTGCATAGGCATTCCGATGTCCGACGCACCGGCCGCGTGCAGTCGTGCGGCCAGGGCTCGGCACTGCTCCTTGAGCTCGGGGGGATCGAGGACCTCGAAGTCGTGTCCCAGCAGCAGGACGTGCATGAGCACGCCGTCCAGCCGGTCGGCGCCGCTGAGCAGTTCGCAGCGATCGCGGCCGCGCGGGCGGATGACGGCCGCGGAGGCGGAGACCTGCGCGCGTACGGTGTCCGCCGACGCGTGCAGCAGGAAGCGCGCCTGGTGCGCGTAGACCCGGCTCGCCACGCCCTCTTGCACGTACGTCGCCGCGTCGGGCGCCGGACGCGGCCGGAACCGGAACGTCCGCGCCGACACGTCCGTCATCCGGTCGACGCGGAAGCTGCGCCAGTCGTCGCGGTCGAGGTCGTACGCGAGGAGGTACCAGCGCCGGTCGGACGCGACCAGCCGGTAGGGCTCGACCCGCCGCCGCGTCCGGCTCCCGGGCGCGGCACCGCCGGCGGGATAGTCGAACCCGGCCTCGACCTCGTCCCGGCAGGCCCGCGCGAGTTGCATGAGCACCCCGGGGTCCACGGACGCCGACCCGCCGCCGAACGACTCCACCGATCCGGACAGTGCGCGCACCTGGTCCCGCAGCCGCACCGGCAGCAGCCGGTCGAGCTTGCTCAGCGCCCGCAGCGCGGCGTCCCCGGCGACCGCGCCGCCGACCCCGCCGGCACCGCCCGCGCCCGCCAGCAGCGCGGCCACGACGGCGATGACCTCCTCGTCGTCGAGGAGCAGCGGCGGCAGGTCCTGCCCGGACCCGAGCCGGTATCCGCCGCCGACGCCCTGGTCGGCCTGGACCAGGTAGCCGAGGGTGCGCAGCCGCTCGACGTCGCGGCGTACCGTCCGCGCCGTGACCCCGAGCTGTCGGGCGAGGTCGGGGCCGGTCCAGACGTGGCGCTGCTGGAGCAGGCCGAGCAGGGTCAGCACCCGCTCCGTCGTGTCGAGCCCTTCGGCGTCCACCGCACTCATGCCGTCCACCTTGCCAGAGATAGCGGACGTGTCCTGTCCGCTATCGGTGCCATGGTGGCCCTATGGATGCAGACGGATTCGACTGGAACGAGTCGTTGCGCGCGCAATGGGAGTTCCACTGGAACCACCTGGTGCGAGGACGGCTCGACGGCCTCACGGACGAGGAGTACGCGTGGGAGCCGGTCCCCGACGCGTGGAGCGTACGACCGCGCGGCACGTCCTCGGCGCCCCTTCAGCTCGGCGCCGGGGGCTTCACGATCGACTACGACCCCGTGCAGCCAGACCCCGCGCCGTTCACCACGATCGCCTGGCGGCTCGGCCACGTGATCGTCGGCGTGCTCGCGGTCCGGAACGCGGCGCACTTCGGCGCGCCGGCGGCGTCGTACGAGACGTGGGAGTACCCCGGCACCGCCGCCGCCGCGCTCGACCAGCTCGACACCCAGGTGGCGGTGTGGCTGGACGGCGTACGCCGACTGGGCGACGCCGGGCTGCGGCGCCCGCTGGGCGACACCGAGCCCTTCCCCGAGGCGCCGATGGCCGACCTGGTGCTGCACATCCACCGCGAGCTGATCCACCACACGGCGGAGGTCTGCCTGCTGCGCGACCTCCATCTGCACACCCGGCGCTCGGGCGGGTACACGAGTACGACCACGCCGACGATTGGAGCAACCTCATGAGCCGCGACTTCCAGGTGACCTTCGACGCCCACGACCCGCGGGCGCTGTCGTCCTTCTGGCGCGAGGTCCTGGGCTACGTGCACCCCGGCCCGCCGGGAGTGGACCTTCCGAAAGGCGCCGACCCGCTGGCCGCGTGGGACGACTTCCTGGCCCGCATGGGGGTACCGGAGGACCAGCGCAACACCCGGTCCGCGCTGGAAGACCCGGACGGGCGGCGCCCGCGGCTCTTCTTCCAGCAGGTGCCGGAGGGCAAGACCGCCAAGAACCGGGTCCACCTCGACGTCCGTGCCGCCCCCGGCCTGGAGGGGGACGAGCGGATGGCGGCGCTGGAGGCCGAGTGCGACCGTCTCGTCGCGCTGGGCGCGAAGCGCGCCCGGCGGTTCGAGCCGGAACCGCCGATGAGCACCGGCTTCATCGTGATGACCGATCCCGAGGGCAACGAGTTCTGCCTCGACTGACCGACTGACCGACTGACCGACTGACCGGCGGCTCGGCGGCCAGGCGGCCCGACAGCTCGGCGGCTCAGGTGTGCATGCGCGTGGTGCGCTCCTGGATCTCCTCCGGGGTCAGCTCCTCCGTCGTCTGGGAGACCATCCAGAGGTGCCCGAACGGGTCGGCGAGCCGTCCGCCGCGCTGCCCGTAGGGCTGGTCGGCGACCGGGTACACCACGGTCGCGCCGCCGCGCACCATGGCGTCGGCGGTGGCATCGGCATCGGCGACGTCGAGGGCGATGATCACCGGGGACCCGCCCAGGGTCGTCGGCGCCGGGTCGCCGTCGCCCTCGTCCTTGACCGCGACCGGCACGCCGCCGATCCGCAGCATCGCGTGCACGATCCGCCCTTCCGGGTCGGTGTACCGCTCCACCTCCTCGGCGCCGAAGGCCGTGCGGTAGAAGTCGAGGGCCCGCGGTCCGTCGGAGACGACGAGCCGGGGGTAGAGCCCGTTGATGGCCGTTTTGTCAGCGGTGTTCGTCATGTCCTCATGATCGGCGGGATCCGGCCGCGGGGATTGTAGAAATCGGTGGGCGGGGCGACCCGTCACCCGTTTGGTGCGGTGAGCCGTCGGGGTCACCGCACCAGCGGGACGTGGTTGGGCTCGGCGGCGGAACGCGGCGCGTACGCGGTCGGGGTCATCCCGGCGAGCGCCCGGAACTCGTGGATCAGATGCGCCTGGTCGTGGTAGCCGCCCTCGGCCGCGAGCAACGCCCAGTCCGGGCCGGCGGCGGAGGCGTTGACGCGCGCCAGCAGGCGCTGGAACCGGCGTACGCGCGCGTACCGCTTCGGCGACAGCCCCATCTGCACGTCGAACCTCGCGGTCAGCCGCCGGGGCGTCCAACCGAGTTGGTCGGCCGCCGACCGCACGGACGCCCCGCGGTCGAGCCGCATCGCGGCCGCCCGGACCGCCGGGTCCGGCCCGGCGTCCGCGGCCGCCCGGGCCAGCAGCGCCGCCTCCAGTTCCCGCAGGCACGCCTGCGGACCGCCGGCCGCCATGGCCGCCAGCAGCCGCTCGCGCAACACCGCGCCGTCGCCGCCCCACAGGTCGTCGAGCCCGACGAGCTGATCGCGTACGGCCGACAGCGGGACGCCGAGCAGCGGATGCGCCCCGGCGGTGCGGAACGCCACCCACACGACGGCACGCTGCTGCGCCGGATCGACCAGGACCGGCCCGGTGGCAGGCCCCTGCAACGCGGCACCCCGGGTACGCCGGTCGCCGCCCGACCCCGCCGGAAAGGTCGAGCGCAGCTCGTTCCGGTCCAGGTTCACCAGCAGTTGCGGCCCGCCGTTCGGCAGGACCAGCTCGGCCCCGTGCGCGAACCGCCCCTCGGCGTACCCGAGCGACAGGATCAAGGGCCGCAGCGCGGCAGCGGACGGCCGAGCCGCCAACGACACACCGTGCGCGCAGGCCGGAGCCGCCGACGCCCCAACAGCCACGTCGGCCCGCTCACCCGCGGAACCGCGCATACCACCCACATACGCAGCCTACGACGCCCCCCGGACACCGGTCTCCGGTGCCATCGCGATGTCCCAGAAGGCGGCGTACCGGCCCCGGCGACGCAGCAATTCCTCGTGCGTGCCCTGCTCCGCGATCCGGCCCCGGTCCAGGAAGACGATGTGGTCGGCCCGTTGGGCGGCGCGGAGCCGGTGCGCCACCATCACCACGGTCCGTCCGGCCATCAGGCGCTCGATCCCCTCGTGGACGGCGGCCTCGTTGGCCGGGTCGAGTGCCGAAGTCACCTCGTCCAGCAGCACGACGGGGGCGTTCTTCAGCAGCGCCCGCGCGATCGCGACGCGCTGGCGTTCGCCGCCCGACAGCTGCGCGCCGCCTTCGCCGACGTTCGCCGCCCATCCGCCCGGCAGCCGGTCCACCACCTCGTCCAGGCGGGCCGCGGCCGCGGCCGCGCGTACCTCGGCATCGTCGGCGTCCGGGCGCCCGAGCCGCACGTTCTCCTCGATCGTGCCGTCGAAGAGGTAGACGTCCTGGAAGACGATGGCGATCCGTGCCATCAGCGTCTCGGTGTCGATGGCGCGGACGTCCACGTCGCCGATGCGCACCGCGCCCGCGTCCACGTCGTAGAACCGTGCGAGCAGTTGCAGCAGGGTGCTCTTGCCCGCTCCCGACGGCCCGACGACGGCGAGCCGCCGACCCGCGGGGACGGACAGTGTGACGTCGTCGACCACGGTCCGGTCCCCGCGCCGGAACGTCACGGAGTCGAACACCACGTCGTGGCGCTCCGGCCGGACGGGTTCGGCCGGCTCGGGCAGCGGCTCGGTGCGCAGGATCGTGTCGAGCTTGGCCAACACGGTGCGGGTGGCGCGGAGTTGGCCGCCGAGCTCGGAGAGCGACAGCAGCGGATCGGCGCAGCGGGCGGCCAGCACCAGGATCGCCAGCACCTCGGCGGCGCCGACGTGCCCGTCGAGCGCGAGGTACGCGCCGAGCGCCAGCAGCGCGGTGAACGCCGCCTGCACCGTGAGTGCCAGGCCCACGACGCCGGGCAGCGCCGCGATCGCGGACCGGCGCGACCCCTGCTGCACCTCGTGCAGCGAGTCGTCCAGCAGCCGGAAGCGTTCGGCGGTCCGGCCGCCGGTCCGCAGCACCGGCTGCGCCTGGAGGTACTCCATCACCCGTTCGGCGGCCTGCTCTTCGCGTTCGCCGCGCTCCGCGTCCGCGGCGGCGGTCGAGCGCCCGACCCGGAGCCGGATCACCGCCACCACCGGTACGGCGGCGAGCGCGGCCAGACCCAACTGCCAGTTGAAGGCGAGCATCACGAGCACGATCGTCAGCGGCGTGGCGCTCGCGGAGATGAACGGCCCGAGCAGGTGCGCGATCACGCTCATCGCCTGGAGAACGCCGCGACTGGCCAGCACCGACACCTCGCCCAGGCGGCCGGCGTCGTACCAGCCGAGGGGCAGGCGGGCCAGGTGGTCGCCGAGTCGGCCGTACATGCCCCGCAGCATCGACGTCCCGACGCGGAAGCCGGACAGGTCGCCGAGGTAGCGCAGCGCCGCGTACCCGGCGACCGCGGCGCCGAAGCCGATCAGCCAGGGCCAGGCGTCCTCGGGCCGGTCGCCGAACAGTTCGCGGAGCACGGGGACCAGCAGGGCGTAGGACAGGCCCTCGGCTATCGCGGCCGCCGTCATGAGCGCGAGGGTGCGTCGCAGCGACCGGGCGTACTCGCGTCCCAGTACGCTCAGCAGCAGGCGGATCATCGGTTCTCGTCTCCTTGCGTTCGGGCGTCGGGGATTCCGGTCGGGTCCTGCGGCGCGCCTCCGCGGGCCGCCCAGAGCGCGGCGAACCTGCTGTCCCGGGCCAGGAGTTCGGCGGGACTCCCCTGCTCGACGACGACTCCTCCGTCGAGCACCGCGACGGTGTCGGCGTCGACGACGGTCTCCAGGCGGTGGGCGATGAGCAGGATCGTGCGCTCGCCCGCCGACGCGGACAGCGCCCGGCGTACGGCCCGCTCGGTGTGCGGGTCGGCGAACGCGGTCGCCTCGTCCAGGACCAGCACCGGGGTGTCGGCGAGCAGGGCGCGGGCGAGGGAGATCCGCTGCGCCTCGCCGCCCGACAGGCCGGCGTCCTCGCCGATCACCGAGTCGTAGCCGCGGGGCAGTTCGAGGATGCGGTCGTGGATGTTCGCCAGCCGGGCGGCGCGCACCACGTCGTCGGGGTCGGCGTGCGGTACGGCCAGCGCGATGTTCTCGGCGACGGACGCACGCAGCAGCCGGACGTCCTGGAAGACGAACGAGACCGTCCGGTACAGCTCCGCGCTGCCGATCTCGCGCAGGTCGGCACCGCCGAGGAGGACCGAGCCGGCGGTCGGGTCGAAGAACCGCGGCAGCAGGCGGACCAGCGTGGACTTCCCGCTCCCGGACGGCCCGACGATCGCGGTGACGGTCCCCGGCTCCAGCACCAGGTCGATGCCGCCCAGCACTTCGTGGTCCGGGTCGTAGCCGAAGCGCACGCCGCGCAGTTCCACACGGTGCCCCTGCGGTACGGCGGGGTGCGCGGGTTCCGGCAGCGGCGGCTCCGCGAGCACGTCCCGGATCCGGCCCACCGCGCGGCGGGCGGCCTGGATGTCGTCGAACCCGTGCCCGAGGTTCGCCACCGGCGCGGTCAGCCCCATCCCGAGCAGCAGGAAGGGCAGGAGGTCGGCCGGGGCCAGGCCGCCGTTCGTGACGAGCGCGGTACCGCCGACCAGCACGACCAGCAGCACGAACGGCGGGGAGAGGAACATCTGCATCGCCGCGGCGATCCGGGACAGGCCGTGCACCCAGCGGTCGAAGGCGGCGGCGAAGTCGTCCGTGGCGGTGCGGAACTTGCGGTGCGCCCGCCCGGATCCGCCGAACGCCTTGACCACCGCGATGCCCTGCACGAACTCGACGGCCGACGTGGCGATCCGCCCCATGGCGGCGTCGAACTCCTCCTGTTCGCGCTGCCGGGCCGGGGTCATCATCAGCGGGACGAGCGCGATCGCGGACGCCACCGGGATCAGCGTGATCAGGGTGAGCCGCCAGTCGACGGTGAAGAGGTAGGCCAGCGATGCCGTCGGCACCGCGAACGCGGACACGAGTTCGCCGGGGGTGTGGGCGATGAAGGGGTGTACGGCGCTGACGTCCTCACCCGCGACCTTGGCCAGTTCGCCGGTGCGGCGCCGGGAGAACCACCCGATCGGCACGCGCCCCAGCCGCTCGGCCAGTTGCCGCCGGAAGGCGAGCTGCACCCGGCCGTCGAGGACGTGCCCGATTCCGGACGACGCCGCGGTGAACAGCAGTCGGACGAACAGGCCGACCGCGCCCGCGATCACCACGAGCCGTACGTGGTCGCGGTCCACGGGCCCGGGCGCGAGCAGGGTACGGCCCAGTTCGACCACGGCGAGCAGCGGCGCAAGGCCCGCGAGGGCGCCGACGACCTGGAGGACGACCACGGCGGCGAAGCTCCCCCGGAAGGGACGCAGCAGCGCGGCCAGTCCGGGGCCCGCGGCGGCGGTGGCAGCGGTGGAGTCGGGGTCGGGCGATGGCTCGGACCGCCGCGCGGTCTCCTCGGCAAGATGGGTGGTGGTCATCGCCCCTCGTCTGCGTCTTCGTCACGTTTTCGGCTGCGCATTTTGGCTGCGTCGGCTGCGCGTTTGGCTGCGTCGGCTGGGCCTTTTGGGCTGAGCAGTTCTCGGTTCTCAGTTCTTACGGCTGCGCCCCCGCCCGGCGCCGTTCAGCCGGCGAGGTGGTCGCGCAGGAACCGGACGATCTCCGCCCGCGCGGGCTTCGCCTGCGGCACCACGCCCGGCATGCTCAGGAACGCGTGGGTCGCGCCCGGGAATTCGGTGAGGCGGGCGGACGTACCGGCCGAGCGCAGGCGTTCGGCGTACCGGCGTCCGTGGTCGGCGAGCGGGTCGAGGGTCGGCACCACGACGAGCGCCGGGGCCAGTCGGCCCAGGTCCTCGGTGTGGAGCGGCGACACCGCGAGTGCGTCCTCCCCCGGCGGGACCGCGAATCCGCGGACCGCCTCGAGGGTCGTCACGGTCAGCATCGGACTGTCGGGATACCGCGCGGCCGATTCGTGCTCGAGCATCGCCGCCGTGAGGTCGACACAGGGGTTGACCAGTACCTGGGCGCGCAGGGGCAGGCCCGACTCGCGGGCCCGGATCGCGGTCAGGGCGGTGATCAGGCCGCCGCCGCTCTCCCCGAAGACGGCGGCCCGGTCCGGGTCCACACCCCACTGCCCGGCATGCCGCAGGACGTACCCGAGTACGTCCCATCCGTCGTCCGCGGCGGCCCTCATCGGTGTGGTGTGGTCGATCAGGCGGTGCTCGACCGAGACGACGACCGCGGGCAACTGCGCGGCCAACGTGCTGTTCACCCAGTCGCTCTGCACCGCCGTGCCCACCACGGCGCCGCCGTGCACGTGCACGACGAGCGGCAGCGCGCTCCCGTCCGCACCGGCGGGGAGCCGCCCGGGCCCGGGCCGGTAGACGCGCACACGCACGCCGCGGTCCGGCAGCGCCACGTCCTGCCAGCCGATCACCGCACCCCGGTCGGGGCGTCCGGTGATCACCCGCATCAACCGCGCCGCCCGCTTGCGGTTCTCCGCGTCGCGGAACGCCGCGAGCTTCTCAGGGGTCATGCCCGACCAGTCGGGCTCCTTGCCGAGCCCCAGCGCCTTCAGCACCCGGATCCCGCGCGGCGGACGTTTGTCGGCGACGGCCGTTTCGGTGTACACGCTCATGGTCTCTCCTCACCTCGCTCATTACGCTACCTCAGGTATCGATACCCAAGGTAGCGGAAAGAGCTATCGTGTGCGTATGGACCACCCACCGACCGCCACCCGACCGCCCGGCCGACCACGTTCCGGGGTCAATGAGGTGGTGTTCGCCGCAACGCTCGGCACGGTCCACGAGTTGGGGTACGCGCGCGCCACCGTCGAGCGCATCGCCGCCGCGGCGGGCGTCGCGAAGACGACGATCTACCGGCGCTGGCCGTCGAAGGGCGACCTGATCGTGGACTGCCTGGTCGACGCGTTCGGACCGGTGCCGCTGGAGTCCACCGACCGGGCAGAACTGATCACCTCGGCCATCCACTGGATCGTGGGGAAGATCGGCGAGCCCGGGGTGGGCGACGCGTTCGCGGGCGTGTTCAGCGACGCCGTCAGCGATCCGGCGCTGCGCAAGATCCTGTCGACGCGCCTCCAGGACCCGTACCGGATCGCGTTGCAGGAGGCGCTCGACGAGCCCGAGCAGCGGGTGCTGTTCCTCATCGACGCGATCGTCGGAGCGCTGCTGCACCGCATGGGCATGACCGGCGAGCCGATGGCGGCGGACGACGTGGACGCGCTGGTCGCCATGGTGGTGGGCTTCGCCGCACCCGGCGGCGCCGACTCCGCTACGAGCCCGCGGCCTCGCGCCGGATCTGCTCGAACTGCACGCCCATAGCCGCCGACAGTGCCTGCGCGGCGGACAGCGGGCGGACCATCACCACGAAGTCGTCGATCAGGCCCTGCTCGTCGACGTGCAGGAAGTCGCAACCGTGCACCTCCATGCCGTCGACCTTGGCCTTGAACTCCAGCGCATGGTCCCGGCCGTCCGCACCGGACATCTCCCGGACGTAGTGGAAGTCCTCGAACACCCGGCTGACGGCGCGCAGGATCGCCGCCGTGATGGGCTTGCCGGGGTAGGGCTTGAACGCGACAGGGCTGCTGAACACCACGTTCTCGGCGAGCAGTTCCTCGATGGCGGCGTGGTCGCCGGCTTCGACGGCCTTGCGGAAGGGATGCATGCCGGCGCTCTCCATACTCAATTAGTTGACTATGTAGGAGGGACGCTAGTGCCCAGTCATCCTTTTGACTAGTCGTGCCCGCGACCAACCACCGCGGCTATGCTCCCCGCATGGCGCTGCGCAACGCGATCATGGCCACCCTCCTCAGGGGCGAGGCCTCCGGCTACGACCTGGCCAAGAGCTTCGACGCCTCGGTGGCGAACTTCTGGATGGCGACGCCCCAGCAGCTGTACCGGGAGCTGGACCGGATGGAGGCCGACGGCCTCCTCGCGGCCCGCGTCGTGCAGCAGGAACGCCGTCCCAACAAGCGGGTGTTCTCCCTCACCGAGGCCGGCCGTGCCGCGCTCCACGCGTTCACCGCCGAGCCGACGCGCCCCGGCGCCTACCGCGACGAACTCCTGGTCAAGGTGCAGGCCGTCGACGCGGGCGACATCGCGTCGGTGCAGGAGTCCGTGCGCGAGCGCATGTCGTGGGCGGAGGCGAAGATCGCGCGGTACGAGACCATGCGCACCCGGCTGCTCGACGGCCGGTCCGAGGACGAGTACCTGGCCGGCGCCGAGCGGATAGGCCCCTACCTGACGCTGATGCGGGGCCTGTCCTTCGAACGCGGGAACCTGCGCTGGTGCGAACGTACGCTGGCCGTCCTCGAGCAGCGCGCCGCCGTCGCGCGGTAGCGGAGTCGGCAGCGGAGTCGGCCCGAGGCCGGTTCCGGACGAAGGTCCCGAAGGAAGATCCCGGAAGCAGATCCCGGAAGAAGATCCCGGAAGCAGATCCCGAAGCGCGAACTCACCGCAGAGGAGCACTGATGGCCGATCTTCCGCCCGCGCCCCGGACCGCGGACCCGCCCACCGCCATCCCGCGTCGGCGCTTCCTCGGCTACGTCCTGGGCGCGTCGACGCTCACGGTCGCCGCGCCCCTCGGCGAACAGGTGCTCGCACCCTCCGAGGCCGGCGCCGCGATCCCGTCGCTCCCCGGCCTGTCGGAGCTCGTCGACCTCAACGAACTGCTCACCCTCGCCGCGCTGCCGACCGCGAACCTGATCGGCATCCGGATCGAGGCCGACGGGACCGCGTCGTTCGCGCTGCCCCGTGCGGAAGTCGGCCAGGGCGTCACCACGTCCAGCGCGATGCTGATCGCCGAAGAGCTGGACCTGCCGCTGGACAAGGTGCGTGTGACGCTGGCCGACGCCCGCCCCGAACTGCTGTTCAACCAGCTCACCGGCGGCTCGAACACCACCTTCTCGACCTACACCCCCATCCGCGTCGCGGCCGCGATCGCGCGGGGGCGGCTGCTGGAGGCGGCGGCGATCCGGTTCGGCGAGGCCGTGTCGGCCCTGACGACCCGGCTCGGCGTCGTCAGCTCCTCCGGCGGCCGCAGCGCGACGTACGGCGAACTCGCCGCCGAGGCCGCGAGCCTGGCCACCGTCCAGGTCTCCGTCGAGCTCAAGACCGCGGACGAGTTCACCGTCATCGGGACGCCGCGCAACCGCATCGACGCGCGCGACGCCGTCACCGGCCGCAAGAAGTTCGCCATGGACCTCCAAGTGCCGGGGGCGCTCCCGACGATGGTCTGCCGCCCGCCGACCATCAACGGCACCGTGCGGTCGGTCGCGAACATCCCCGAGGTGCGGGCGATGCCGGGCATCACCGACGTCGTCCCGGTCTCCACCGGTGTCGCGGTGCGCGGCCGGACGTTCGGCCAGTGCATCGACGCGGTTCGCGCGCTGCGCGTGACGTGGGGCCCGGGCACCGCGGAGGGGGCGTCCGACGCGTCCGTCCACGCCAAACTCCGGAATGCCGAACTCCCGCTGGTCATCCCGCCGTTGCCGCTGCTGACCAGAGCCGTGGACATCCGCTTCACGTTCGCGTTCGCCGGCAACAGCGCGCTGGAGACCAACTGCGCCGTCGCCGACGTACGCGCGGACCGCGCAGAGATCTGGGGGTCCCTCAAGTCCCCCGTCACCGCGCAGGAGGCGATCGCCGTGAAACTCGGCCTGCCGCTGCCCGCGGTCAAGGTGCATGTGGTCGAGGGCGGCGGGTCGTTCGGCCGGAAGCTGTTCTTCGACGCGGCGCTCGAAGCCGCCGAGATCTCGCGGGCGATGGGCAAGCCGGTCAAACTGATGTGGCACCGCGCGGACGACGCCCGGCAGGGCCGCACGCACCCGATGTCGATCTCCCGGGTCCGCGCGACGCATTCGCTCGGACAGGTGCTCAGCTACGAGCAGCGCCACACCTCGGCGGTCACCGACTTCGGACACGGACTCGGCGAGCTGCTGACCGCGACGGTCGCCGAACTGCCGGTCGGCGACCTGGCGTTCTCGCAGGCCATCTTCACGCTGACGCAGGAGACCCCGTACAACTTCGGCGTGGTCACGCAGCTGCTGAACGAGGTCGACAAGGGCTTCAACACCGGCAGCATGCGCAACATCTACTCCCCGAACGTGCGTTGCGCCCAGGAACTCGTGGTCGACCAGCTCGCCTCGGACATGGGGAGGGACCCGTACCGGTTCCGGCGGGACTTCCTGAAGAATTCCCGCGCCCGGGCGGTGCTCGACATGGTTGCCGAAGTCGGCGAATGGGGACGGGCGTTGCCCGCGGGTGTGGCGCAGGGCATCGCGCTGCATCCGGAGTACCACTCGGTGGTGGCCGTACTGGCGGAGATCGACTGCCGCCCGCAGACCACGGGACGCCGTGTCCCGGATGCCGTCACCGGCCCCCGCGTCACCAAGGTCGTCTGCGCGGTCGACGTCGGCCTCGCGGTGAACCCGCGCGGCCTGGAGGCCCAGATGATGGGCGGCATCATGGACGGCATCGCGCTGGCCCTGACCTCCAGCCTGCACCTGAGGGACGGGCACTTCCTGGAGGCGAGCTGGGACAACTACTTCTACACGCGCCAGTGGAACACCCCGCCCGAGCTGGAGATCGTCGTGATGCCGCCGACCACCGGGGAACCGGGCGGGGCCGGGGAGTTGGCGGTCGCCGGCGCGATGGCCGCGGTGGCGTGCGCGTACCGCAGGGCCACCGGGGCGATGCCGACCACGTTCCCGATCAACCACAACGCACCGCTGGCGTTCGAGCCCAAGCCCACCGTTCCGCCCGTTCCGCAGTCCCCGACCGACGGCCGCGACCGCGCGTACTGACCACGCGTATTAGGAGCCTTCCGTGCCCGAACACTCCTTCAAGCTCAACGGCGAGCAGGTCACCGTCGACATCGAGGACGACGTGCGGCTGCTGTGGGTCCTGCGCGACGTGCTCGGCGTGACCGGGCCGAAGTACGGCTGCGGCATCGGCGTCTGCCAGGCGTGCACCAGCCACCTCAACGGCAAGGCGTTCAACCCCTGTTCGGTCCGCGTGACCGACGTCGGGCCGACCGACGAGGTCACCACGATCGAGGGGCTGCCCGCCACGGTCGGCCAGGAGCTGCACCCCATGCAGGAGGCCTGGATCGCCCGCGACGTGGCGCAGTGCGGCTACTGCCAACCGGGCCAGATCATGGCCGCGGTCGCCAAGGTCAAGCAGGCCCGCGCGGCCGGGCGCGAGATCGGCGACGCCGACTTCGACGAGATCCGCAACATCTGCCGGTGCGGCACGTACCACCGCATCCGCGAGGCCATCCGCGACGCGGCGGACAAGTTCTAGTGCTGTAACCGCATTCAACTTCCGGACGAAGGGAACTACGCGTGCAGATCACCGGCAAGGTCGCGGTCGTCACCGGCTCCGCCGGCGGGATCGGCGCCGCCATCGCGCAGCGCCTCCTCGAACACGGCGCCCGCGGCGTCGTCGTCACCGACATCGACGCCGAACGACTGGACGAGACCGGCAAACGGCTCGCCGCCGACCATCCGGGGCGCGTCGAGGCGGTCGCGGGCGACGCCGCGTCGACCGACGGGATCACCCGCCTCATCGAGACCGCCGAGCGCGAATTCGGGCCGGTGGACCTCTACTTCGCGAACGCCGGGGTGACCGGCGGTGCCGGGCTCGAGGCGACCGAGGACGACTGGAGCCGCTCCCTCGACGTCAACGTGATGGCCCACGTGCGGGCCGCGAAGCTGCTGGTGCCGGGCTGGCTGGAACGCGGCGAGGGGTACTTCTTCAGCACCGCGTCCGCAGCCGGGCTGGTGACGCAGATCGGATCGGCGAGCTACGCGGTGAGCAAGCACGGAGCCGTCGCGTTCGCCGAGTGGCTGGCGGTCACGTACGGCGCGCGCGGCGTCCGGGTGAGCTGCCTGTGCCCGCAGGGCGTCAGGACGGAGTTGCTGATGGCCGGCGCCCGTTCCGAGGACGCCGTCGAACGCGCCAGCGCCCAGGCCGTGTTGGACGCGGGCGCGCTGCTGGAGCCGCTGGACGTGGCCGACCACGTCGTCGCGGCGTTGGGCGAGGAGCGCTTCCTCGTCCTGCCGCACCCGCAGGTCCTGGAGTTCTTCCGGCGCAAGGGCGCGGACTACGACCGGTGGATCGGCGGCATGCAGCGCTACCAGGAGTCGGTCTCCCGACCGCCCCGGTAGCCGGATCCGGCCCTCAGGCTCCGCGCAGCGCGAGCCACCCCCGCATCTGCGCGATCTCCGCGTTCTGTCCGTTCACCATGCCCTTGGCCAGGTCCCGGACCACCTGCGACCGCGCGTGGTCCACGGCGTCCTGCGCCATCGCGGCGCCCGCCTGATGGTGCGTGATCATCAGTTGCAGGAACAGCACTTCGGCCTCGACGCCGCGCAGTGCGGCGAGCCGGTCGAGTTGGGCCTTCGTCGCCATGCCCGGCATCTGCGGGACGTCCGGGCCACTGGTCGCCGACGGGCCGGGCACGGTCGCGCCGGGGGTCATCGCATGACCACCCATCGCCGCCATGCCCGCGGGCGACATCCACTCCATCGGCGGCCGGGTGGTGGTCTGGGTCAGACCCCACATGTCCAGCCAGCCGGTCATCTGGCCGATCTGGTTCTGCTGCGTGGTCGCGATGTCGTACGCCAGCATGCGCACCGACTCGTCGCCCGTCAGGTCGCGGATGGTGAACGACATTGCCACGGCCTGCGCGTGATGCGCCTGCATGTCGCGCGCGAACCCGGCGTCCACCGAGGTGTCGGACGGCGGGTCCTTCACCTCGGCCGCAAGGACGCCGAGCATGACGGGCGGGGAGGCGGTCGTACGGGACCCGCCGCCGCCGCCGTCCGAGGAACACGCGGTGAGCCCTGTCAGGCCGAACAACGCGGCCACGGACACGGCAAGCGCGGCCTTCCTGATGCGCAAGGTCACGGCATCACTCCGCCGTCGCAGGGCGCCCCGTACTCCGGCGTGGTCTGCCGGTTGTCCCGGTACAGCTTGATGAACTCGTCGATGCGGGGGTCGTCCGCACTGTCCACCTTGAGCTGCATGCCCCACGCGGTGACGGCAATCGGCGTCGACATGCCCGGGTAGGGGCTCAGCAGCGTGTAAGGCTGCGTCGCCCGCGCCTTCAGCTTCTCGACCTGATCGGGCGGGAGCCCGGGATCGTACGTCAGCCAGACCGCGCCGTGCTCCAGGGAGTGGACGGCGTTGCGGTTGGCGACCGGCTGGTCGTACGCGGTGCAGGTCAGCCACTTCTCGTTGTGCTCTCCCCCCACCGGGGGAACCTGCGGATACACGACCTCGCCCGCGACGTGGTCGCGCGCGGCGGTGTAGGCGACGACGCCGGGAATCGGACTGGTGACGTTCGGCGCCACGACGACGTTCGCGGTGATCGCGCCGTTCTCGCCGCCGCTCAGCTTGAGCTTGTCCTCGTCCGAGTCCGTGGTCACGACCGCGACCAGGCCCGCGATGACGCCGGCCGCGACAACGGCGGCCACGGTGCCCAGAATGACCGACCGGCGGCGCGCCGCCTTTGCCTCCCGTGCGCGCTGCTCGGCGACGCGCTGACGCGCCGTTTCCAGCCTGG
Organism: Streptomycetaceae bacterium NBC_01309; assembly: GCA_045039925.1. Lineage (GTDB taxonomy): Bacteria > Actinomycetota > Actinomycetes > Streptomycetales > Streptomycetaceae > Yinghuangia. The sequence goes on along the minus strand of CP108400.1, from coordinate 9,374,221 downwards.
CCTTCTTCTCCGACTTCTGCGTCTTCTCGGTACGTTCCGTTCCGTCTGTCTCATCGGTCTTGCCGTGATTCTGCGAACTCTGCCGAGGCCCCATGGGTCCCCTCCGGGAGGAATGCGGAGTGATGTCGTCGGTGCGCGGGCGCGCCTCCGGACCCCGTGGCGGGGCCGGGCGCACGGGGGCGGCTCAGGTCCGACTGACGCAGAGTTCGGCGAGGTTGGTGGCGACGGCACTCGGGGCGCGGGCGAGCGCCGGTCCGGAACCGTCCGGACCGACGAACCAGGGCAGGCTGAACGGGCCCACCGGCACCGGGAGTACCGGCGGCACGGGTGGGACCGTCGACGAGGCGCACACCTGCGCGGCACTGCCGCAGCCGCGGGTGTCGTTCGGGCCCTGCGCCTGGTACGGGCAGGCCACCGCCTCGCCCGCGGCGGCCGCCGCGGCGTCGGACGCGGTGACGACGGTGGGTTCCGCCTGGGCCGGGAACGTCCCGCCGGCCAGCGTGACGAGCATCAACAGCGCGACGAGAAGCGCACGGAGCATCGGGCGGCCTGCTGCGGCCCGTAGATGCCCCCGACGCGTCACGTCGGCCATTCTCACCCGAACAGGTGAACGTTGACGAGCCCGGGCGCATATTTCCGGTGGCGAACGCACCGCGGCCGGAACGCCGTGCGGGCCGGACGGCACTTCCCCGGCCGGGTCCCCCGCGTTCGTACCACCGCCGAAGATTGGGCCGAAAAGCCTGGACTCCCACCGGTGTTCGCCTCGTACGCTCTCGAACACACTCGCTGCCGTCTTCCCGGCGCGGGTGCCGATGGGGAGGAGCAACGTGATGATCGACTACGACATCCAGATCAAGGCGGCGGCGGTGCAGGCCGAGCCCGTGTGGTTCGACGCGGACGCGACCATCGGCAAGAGCATCGACCTGATGGCCGAGGCGGCGGGGAACGGCGCCGACGTGATCGCCTTTCCGGAGATCTTCGTCCCCGGCTACCCCTGGCAGCTGTGGATCAAAGACCAGACGACCGCCGCCGGGCTGGCGAAGCCCTACCTCACCAACGGCATGCAGCTGGGCGACGCGCGCATGCGGCGCGTCATGGCGGCCGCCCGGGACCACGCGATCCACGTCGTGATGGGCTACGTCGAGATCGCCGGGTCCAGCGCGTACATGTCGCAGATGTTCGTCGACGACCGCGGCAACCTCGTGGGCAACCGACGCAAACTGAAGCCGACGCACGTGGAACGCGGCATCTTCGGCGACGGCAACGGCAGCGACCTCCAGGTGTGGGAGTCGAGGATCGGCCGGATCGGGGCCCTGAACTGCTGGGAGCACTTCCAGCCCCTGGAGCGGTTCACCCTGGCGGCCATGCACGAGCAGGTCCACGTCGCGTGCTGGCCCAGCTTCAGCGCCAGTTCCACCAACCCCAACGGGTTCTACCTGGGCAGCATCGAACCGAATGAGGCGGTGACGCGCATGCACGCCATCGAGACCGGTTCCTTCGTGCTGTGCGCCACCCAGGTGGTCTCGCAGAACGCCGTCGACATGCTGGTGGGCGACGACCCGGTGCAGCGCAAACTGCTGGGCACCGGGGGCGGGTTCGCGCGGATCTTCCACCCGACGGGCATGAGCATGGCCAAGGAGCTCGACCCGCAGGCCGAGGGGATCGTGTACGCCGACCTCGACCTGAACGACATCCTCGCGGCGAAGTCCTTCATCGACATCGTCGGCCAGTACTCGCGCCCCGATGTCTTCGACCTGCGCGTCAACGTCAGCCGGAACCCGTGGATGACCACCCACGGCGCGGACGGCACGGTGTCCGAGTACGCGTTCCCCACGCCGACCGCCGCACGGCGGGACGACGCCGAGGCGGCACCCTTGCTGACGCTGGAGGACTGAGCCGGGAGGACCGAGCTCGAAGGACCGAGACCGGAGCTCTGGCGCGGCATGGCGGCCGCGGGCTGCCGGGCCGGGGCGGCGTGGTATCCGCACCACGCCGCCCCGGCGGGCGGTTACTTGCCGCGGAGGCCGACCGCGTTGCCGTCGGTGTCCTCCAGGACGCAGATCCGCGCCCCGGGGGCGACCTCGACCGGGGCGGTCCGCTCGGTGGCGCCGGCCGCGAGCAGGGCGGCGCGTACCGCGTCGAGGTCGTCGACGTCCGTGTAGGCGACCGGGCCGTCCGCCACGGTGCCCTGGGGGTTCAGCGAGACCTCGAACCCGTCGACGTTGTAGCCGACGTAATAGGGCTGGTCGGTGTGCGGCGTGCCGAGCAGCGCGGTGTAGACCGCCTTGGCGGCCTCCAGGTCCGAGACCGGGACCACGACACTGCGGATCGACGTGGGCATCTGATCGTCCTCCTCGCATGCGGGCGGCCGTACCGATGACCACCCCGACGGTCCCGTCCCGGTACCCCGTCCGCGGCAAAAGTGATCCTGCCGCGGAGAACGTGTGTGCCGACCGTCAGCGGGCGGCGTACGCCGCGGCGATCTTCGCGCCGAGGTGCGCGTTGTTCTTCACCAGCGCGATGTTGGTCTTGAGGCTGTCGCCGCCGCTGATCTCGACGATCCGGCCGAGCAGGTAGGGGGTGGCGTCCTTGCCCGTGACGCCGAGCGCGTCCATGTCAGCCAGCGCCTGCTCGATGATCGCGGAGATCCGTTCAGCCGGGATCTCCTCGCCCTCCGGGACCGGGTTGGCGATGTTCAGGCCGCCGGAAATGCCCAGGTCCCACTTGATCCGCATCATCGCCGCGATCTCCTCGGGGGAGTCGGCGCGCATCGGGGCCTTGAAGCCGCTGACGCGCGAGAAGAAGGCCGGGAACTCGTCGGTTCCGTAGGCGATCACCGGGACTCCGCCGGTCTCCAGGTGCTCCAGCGTCAGCCCGATGTCCAGGATGCTCTTGACGCCCGCGCTGACCACGGCGACGTCGCTGCGGGTCAGCTCGGCCAGGTCGGCGCTGATGTCGAAGCTCTCCGGGGCGCCGCGGTGCACGCCGCCGAGGCCGCCCGTGACGAACACCCGGATCCCGGCGAGGGCGGCGAGCCGCATGGTGGCGGCGACGGTGGTGGCGCCGTGTCCGCCGCGGGCGATGACGTACGGCAGGTCGCGCACGCTGGCCTTGGCCACGTCCGGGCTGGTGGCGAGGAGTTCCAGGTCGTCCGGGGTGAGGCCGACGCAGGGGCGGCCGCGCAGCACCGCGATGGTGGCCGGCACCGCGCCGTGCCCGCGGATGATGTCCTCGACCTCGGTGGCCATGGCGACGTTCTGCGGGTACGGCATGCCGTGGCTGATGATCGTGCTCTCCAGCGCCACGACGGGACGGCCGTCCGCCAGGGCGTCCCGGACTTCCTCGGTTAGCACGAGGTCGGGGTGGGGGGTGCTGGTCACTGCGTGCTCCTGGTGCTCGTGGTCGTACGCGAAGTCGTGCCGCGCTCGGCGAGGGCCTGCGCCAGCAGGCGCGGGGAGAGGTCGGGGCGCACGGTGTGCGCGCTCTCGATGGTGAGGGCCGCGGCCGCCGTACCGTGCTCGACCGCGGCGCGGGCCGGATGGCCGGCCAGCAGGGCGTGGGCGAAGGCGGCGAGCATGGCGTCCCCGGCCCCGGTCACGTCCTCGACCCCGGCCGGCAGCGCCGGGACGAACACGTGCCCCTCGTCGGTGCCGCTCAGCAGACTCCCCCGGGCCCCGAGCCGGACCCACACGTGGGCCACCCCGCGCTGGTGCAAGTTCCATGTCGCGGCGAGGAGTTCGTCGTCGGACCCGGTGGGAAGGCCGGTGAGCGCGGTCAGCTCCTCGCGGTTCGGGGTCACGGCGTACAGCGGGCGGTCCGCCGCGATCAGCGGGGCGAGCACCGCCGCCTTGGGCACACTCACGGGCTCCACCAGCGTCGGCACCCCGGCGGCCTTGCCGAGGTCCAGGGCATGCGAGGCGGTCGCTGCGGTCAAGTTGCCGTCCAGTACCAGCAGTCCGGCGTGGGACAGCAACTCGCGGAGCGGACCCAGGTGTTCCGGGAGAAGATGCTCGGTGGCGGTCATGTCGGCCACCGCCAGCACCAGTTCGCCGCCCGCGTCGAGCACCGCCGTGTACGTCCCGGTCGGATGCCTGCTGCGGTGGACGTGGTCCAGCCGTACGCCCGCCGAGGCGGTGTCGGCGAGCAGCCGCTCGCCCATCGCGTCGTCGCCCACGGCGGCGATCAGGTACGTGGGGGTGCCGAGCCGGGCCAGGTTCTCCGCGATGTTGCGGCCGACCCCGCCGGCGGCCATCGAGCCCGAGCCGGGATTGCTGGTGCCGAGGATCGCGGTGGCGGCGCTCCGTGCCTTGATGTCGAGGTTGGCGCCGCCCACGACCACGACGGACGGCTCCTCGCTGAGGATGTAGCCGCGTCCCAGCACGACGCCCTTGCGCGTGAGGTTCGAAAGGTGGACGTTCACCGCGGCACGCGTCGTACCCAGCCGCTCGGCGATCTCCCCGGGGGCAAGCCGGGGGTCACCGCGCAGCAGGTCGACGATCTCCCGCTCCCTGTCCGTCAGCGCCATACTTACAAGACTAAAGAGCCTTTACATATATATGCAAGTTTCACCGCCGGACGGCGTTCGCCGCCTGGCCACCTTCGCTGCCATGCCGCCTTCGCCGCCGAGCCGCATTCACCGCGGCACATGCCACTGGAGTTCGATGTGCTGGCCCAGCGTGACCAGCCCGCACGCGAGCACGTCCGTGTGCACGAAGACCTGCATCATCGTGTCGGTGGCCGCATCGGGGTCCTCTGGGCGGTAGACCCCGGCCACCGAGACCCTGCCGGCCAACTCGGGGTCGCTCCGCCCCGCGTCCCCGATGTCCCGCACCGCCCGCTCCAGCGCCGCGCGCGTGGCCAGCCGGAAGCCGAAGTGGTACGAGTATTGCGGGCGTTCGCGCAGGCCCGCGGTCCACGTCGCGGCGGCCGCGGCCAGGTCGCCGCCCCCGTCGAGCTGCGCGGACAGCGCACGCTCGAACGCCCACTGCTCGGGGGTCACCTCCGACGCGTACAGGACGTTCTCGACGTAGCTGCCGCTGCCGGGGTCCACCCGCGCGGTGAACCAGTGCCCCCCGCGATCGACGACCTCGCAGCCGAGCAGCTCGAACACGCGCGCCGCGAGGGCGCGCTCGCCGGGACGGTGGACGAGTTCGGCATGCGTGATCCGCCGGTCGACCGACCGGGGCTCGACGGCTTCGGACATGCGCGTTCCTCCCTGACTCTTCCCATCCAATCATGGCCATGATAGCCATCTTTTGATCGTCAGCGGCTCGGTGCCGTCCCACCACAGCTCCCGGAAGGACCCTCTCCCGATGACCGAGGACAAGCGAGTGCTGTACGTCTCCGCCGTCTACGACGAAGCGGAGATCGAGGCGGTGAACCGGGTGCTCCGCAGCGGCAAGCTGGGCATCGGCGCGAACGTGGCCGAGATGGAGCGCCGGGTCGCCGAGATGACCGGCAAGCGCCACGGCATCATGTGCAACTCCGGATCGTCGGCCCTCTACCTGGCCGTCGAACTGCTCGACCTGCAACCGGGCGACGAGGTCATCACGTCGCCGCTGACCTTCTCCACCGACGTCGCGCCGCTCGTCCGGGCGGGCCTCGTACCGGTGTTCGTCGACGTCGAGCCGGACACCTTCAACATCGACGTGTCACTGCTGGAAGGCGCGGTGTCCGACAAGACGAAGGCCGTCCTTCTCCCCAACCTGGTGGGCAACGCCCCGGACTGGGACGTCGTACGCGAAGTCGCCGACCGGCACGGCCTGAAGGTCGTCGAGGACGGCTGCGACTCGCTGGCCCCCAAACTGCGCGGCACCCCGACCGCCGCCCGGGCGGACATCTCCGTCACGAGCTTCGCCCTGTCGCACATCATCACCGCGGGCGGCACCGGCGGCATGGTCCTGGTCGACGACGACGAACTGCGGGAGCGCTGCCTGCTGCTGCGCCGCTGGGGCCGCCGCTCGGAGGTGCAGGTCTTCGGCGGCAAGGGCGAACGCAGCTACTGGGAGGACCTCGACGGCGTCGCCTACGACAGCGGGTTCATCTTCGACGAGCTCGGCTGGAACTTCGAACCCAACGAGATGAGCGCCGCGTTCGGCGTCGAACAGCTCAAGAAGGTCCCGGTCAACTTCGCCCGCAGGCGCCGGAACTTCCAGCTGTACTCCGAGTTCCTCGCGCGGCACCCGCAGTACTTCATCCTGCCCCGCGAGCTCGAAGGCCTCGAAACCGCCTGGCACACCTACACGTTCCAGATCCGTCCGGACGCCGGGTTCACCCGCGCCGACCTGCAGAAATACCTGGAGCCCCGCGGCGTCGACACCCGAACGGTGTGGACCGGCAACATCACCCGGCACCCCATGCTGAAGAACGCCGCCTTCCGGATCGCCGGCGACGGGCTGCCCAACGCCGACCAGGTCATGAAGCAGGGCATCCTCGTGTCCGGCAACCACGGCCTCGGGGACGAGGACATCGCCCGGGTCACCGGACATATCGCGGACTTCCTCAAAACCCTCTGAACCGAAAGGCCCGCTGATCCGAAAGGCCCGCTGATCCGACGGGGGTCGGGACGCGCGTTCGCGCGCGACAGGCCGTCCCGGGGCGCCGCGCGCTGCGGCGCCCCGGGACGGCCGAACAATGCGTGCCCCTTCCATCTTTAAGTCATGTGTCTTAACGTGCTCATCCGGCGGCTCCACTCACCCCTGGAGGGCACACTGATGACGACCATTCGCAATCGCGTCGCCGAACGCGGCACGTCCATGGGCACGCGGGTGCTGCGCCGGCTGCCGGCCGGTGCGCGGTCCGCCCCGTACGAGCTGTTCGAACTGCGGCCGTGCGGCCCGCTGATCGGGGCCGAGGTCCACGGCATCGACCTGCGCGAGCCGGTCGGCCCCGAGCTGTTCGCCGAGTTGGACCGGGCGCTGCTGGAGTGGAAGGTGCTGTTCTTCCGCGACCAGCCGATCGACTCGACCCGGCACCGGGCGTTCGCGCGCCTGTGGGGCGAGCTGGAGGTGCACCCGTTCCTCGCGCAGGGCGACGTGCCCGAGGTGGTGCGGTTCGCCAAGGACGCGGCGATGGTCGGCGTGGAGAACGTGTGGCACACCGATGTGACCTGGCGTCAGGAACCCGCGCTGGGCTCGGTGCTGCGCGCCGTCGAGGTGCCCGAGTTCGGGGGCGACACGTTGTGGGCGGACATGGCCGCCGCGTACGACAACCTCCCGGCCGATGTGCAGGAGCGCATCGACGGCCTGACCGCCGTGCACGACTTCGCGTTCTCCTTCGGCCGGGTCATGGACCCCGACCGCTTCGCCGCTATGCGCGCCCAATACCCGCCCGCCGAGCACCCGGTGGTGCGCACCCACCCGGTCACCGGCCGCAAGACCCTGTTCGTGAACGAGGTCTTCACCGATCACATCGTCGGCCTGGCCGACGACGAGAGCGAGGAGTTGCTCGCTCTGCTGTGCAAGCAGGCCACGTACCCCGAGTACCAGGTCCGCTTCCGCTGGCAGCCCGACTCCGTGGCGATCTGGGACAACCGCGCCACCGTGCACTACGCCACGAACGACTACCACCCGAACGTACGCGTGATGGAACGCGCGGCCATCCTGGGCGACCGGCCGTACTGACCGGCCCCTGGGCCTCGGCCCCTCGGTGCCAGGCCCTCGGTGCCTGCCCCCCGGCGTACGGCGGGCCGGGCTACGGGACGGTGATCGCCACGCTCGGGGTGTCGTCGCGGATCACCAGCCCCGAACTGCGCGGGACCGTCAGCGTCGTCGGCTTCGCGTCGGCGGGGATCTGCCACACGCCGTACGTCGTCCCGGTCAGGTCGGGGTTCAAGCCGTCGAATGCACTCGTGGGCAGCCCGTCGGCGTTGAGCGCGGAGTTGTAGACGTTCGCCACCGAACTCTCCGCGTCGTTCATGGTGAACTTCTTGGCCCCGACGTCGACGGTCACGTGCTGAGGGGTCCAAGAGGCCCGCTCCAGGCCGGTGTTGGTGAGCTCGAACTTGACGACCACCCACTGCTGCCCGGGCGGCAGCGGCGGCACCGTGCCGCTGAAGCGGGCCATCATGAAGGGGTCGATCTCGGCGGCGAGCCGCACCTCCGCCACGGTGACCCGGAAGGCCGCCGGGCCGCCCTCGACCACCAGGAGTTCGAACGCCTGCCCGACCGACGCGACCGGGGCGGCAGGCGACTTCGCCGGCTTGCCGCCCTCGGCGTTCCCGTCCGCCGCCGGCGCCGCGCCGGAACCTTCCTTGTCGTCCGCGCTGCACGCACTCGCCGAGGCGAGTACCACCGCAAGAAGCAGAGCGGCGAACACGTTCACGCTGCGGCCTCGGGCCATGTCGTGCATCCCCCAAATCCCGCCCCCCCGCGGGCCCCATCCCGTCAGGCGGCAGATCGTCCTGTCGATGATCACCGTCCGGACGAATCATGGACCGAGATCGCCGCGGATGGAACCGCGCCACCGCCGGGACGCCCAGCCGGCGGCGCCCGGGAGCTCGTGGGCCGACAGGCGCCCGGTCCGCCCGGGTCGGTCGACCCGGGCGGCGGCCCTGCTATGCGCCGTGCGGGTCCGGCCGCGTGGCGTCGTCCGGGCGCCAGTCGTCCAACGTGTGGAAGTCGCCGTCCGCCTTCGTGGGTGCGGGGGTGGGTATGGGCCCGGTGAACAGGCGGTGCCACACGGGTGGGTCGGCCCGCCGGATGACATCGGCGGGACGCTCACCCGCGTATCCGCCGAGGGGGCCGGTGTCGAGAGGGGGGCGTGTCGTCATGCGCGAAGTGTGGTCGAAAAACCGTCAGTTCGCGAAATCCGCACAGGCGTTCCGCCCCGGTCTCCGCAGGCATGGGCAAGCTCGCCCCGAACTCGCGGGAGTTGGCCCAGATTGGCGCCGTGTGGCCCGTTCCGCGACGCCCCGCGAAGGCACAAAGTGCCCAACCCCGGCGTTCAGTTCGCGGCGTCCGACCGGGGCTTCCACTGGGTGGCCAGAAAGGCGAACGAAGGGTAGTACGCCGGCATGTCGGCGCCGACCATGGTGAGCACCTTCAGGTAGACGACGGAACTGCCGACCGTCTCGAAGCACCACCCCTGGTCCTTCGCGAACCCGGGGTCCGAGCGGAGCATGTCCGCCGTGACGTGGGCCGGGAGCGTCTGCTGCCGCGCCGCAGTGCGGCACTTCTCGACCGACGGCTCTCCTCCGCCCACCACTCCCCCGACTGCCCGGCCGGCGACAGTCCGCCACCCGTTCCGGTCGTCGCGGACCTGCCCGCTTCCGTCGGGCGCGTCGCACCGGGCGTAGGCGATCGTGACGGACGGCGGCAAGTCGGCGTCCACCAAATCCGCGCGCCCTGCTGGGGATGAGGCGGATACTGCGGCGCCGGCGGCGTGGCCATGGGTCGGTCCCCCGTTCCTCGAACCTGTCCGGCCCCTCGCGTGGGCCTCGCGGCACGCTACCCGCCCGGCGTGGCCCGCTCCGCGCGTCGCGTCCTTGCCGGGAGTGCTCGGGCGGGGCGTCCGGTAGCGTGCTGGGCCACGCACCAAAGGAGTCGACGATGGCACCATCGCTGGACGGCCGGACGTTCGCCCCGCGCAGTCGCCCCGAGCAGGGCGAGGTGGACGCCTCGACGCGCTTCCGCTACCGCGAGGCGGACGGCGCGGTATGGGCGGACTACGCGGGCGGCGAGATCGTCCGCGGCCACCTGATCGGCACGCGCGACGGCGACACGATGGACTTCCGCTACGTCCAGCTCAATCGGGACGGCAAGACCTCCTCCGGGCACTGCGTCACCCGGATCACCGAACTCCCGGACGGGCGACTCCTCCTGGACGAGACCTGGGAGTGGGAGTCGCGCCCCGGACAAGGCACGAGCGCGGTCGAGGAGGTCGCCGAAGGCGCCTGACCCGGGCGGCGGTCGCCCGGTTCCGCGGTCCGCCACCGGAAGCGGCCCCGCCCAGCTCGGAGGCCGGTTCCGGACGCCCCGCCGCATCCGCGTCAACTCCACCGGATAACCTCGTCGTCCGTATTTCCGCGCCGCTTTTCGCGCCTCGGGTCGGTCGCGCGGGCGATCCCCCGGGCCCTGCCCGACGGCGCGGCCCATGCCCGGCGCCCGGACAACCGGACTTCGCTAAGGAGTTGTGTGCGGCCCCTCACGGCAGAGGACCCCGAGCAGATCGGCGGCTTCCGACTCGCCGCAGTACTCGGCGAGGGGGGAATGGGCCGGGTCTACCTCGCGCATTCGCCCAACGGGGTCGCCGCGGCGGTCAAACGGATCCGCGGCGGCGTCGCCGACGACCCCGACTTCCGCGCCCGGTTCCGCCGCGAGGTCGAAGCGGTCCGCGCGGTCGAGGGACGCTTCACCGCGGCCCTCCTCGACGCCGGGCCGGACGACGAACTGCCCTGGATGGCCACCGAGTACGTCCCCGGCCCCCCGTTGGACCAGGCGGTACGCGACCACGGCCCCCTGCCGGCATCCTCCGTGCTCTTCCTCGCCGAAGGCCTGGCCCGCGCACTCGTCGCCATCCACGGCGCCGGACTCGTGCACCGCGACCTGAAGCCGTCCAACGTGCTGCTCACCGCCGACGGCCCGCAGGTCATCGACTTCGGCATCAGCCGCGCGGCCGGCGCCACGACCCTGACCTGGACCGGACAACTCGTCGGCTCGGCCGGGTACATGGCCCCCGAACAGGTCCGCGGCGAACGCGTCGGCGTCCCCGGCGACGTCTTCTCGATGGGCGCGACACTGGTCTTCGCGGCGCGCGGCACCGGTCCGTTCGGACGCGCCGAGGCCGTGGAGACGCTGATCATGCGCACCCTCACCGAGGACCCGGACCTCACCGACGTGCCCGCGGACGTCGCCGCGCTGGCGAGCGCGTGCCTGGCCAAGAATCCGCAGCAACGCCCCGCCCCTCGGCAGGTCCTGGACGCCCTCGCCGGAGGCGTACCCACCGCCCCGGGGCACCCCGGCTGGCTCCCCGAACAGGTGCGGAACACCCTGGGCCGCTACACCGCACCGCCGACCCCCGAGGCGACGACCAGGACGGCACAGCCCCGTCCCGCCGCGGGCAACGGGACAAACGGGACGGCCGGCACGAACGGCACCGCCGCCACCCCGCCGACCCGCACCCGGCGCAGATTCCTGTGGACCCTCGGCGCCGCGGCCCTCACCGCCGGGGCCGGCATCGCGGCCGTCCCGCTGGTCCGCGGCCTGGACTCCGACGACTCGCCGGCCAAGAGCCCGCCGCCTTCCGCACCCACGGGCCAGTCCCCGCCGCGGCGCCCCGACATTCCCCGCGCGCAGCCGCGCTGGACCCACGCCGGCCTGGCCACCGACCCGAAGTTCGGGCGCACGCTCGTGCTGGACCCGGACGACGCGGACGGCACCCGCAGCACGCACTTCGTCGTCCCGGGCCTCGGCGGGGACTGGATGACGCGGCGGGTCTCGGCGGTCGCCGTACGCCTCAACGACGGCAAGCTCGCCTGGCAGGCCGACTTCCCCGAGAGCACGGCAACCCCCGCGGCACTCGGGCCGCTGCTCGACGCTCCCGCGGGCGCCCCCGGGGACCTCCTGCACCTGGGGTTCCCGATGGGGACGCTGAACACCCGAAACGCCGCGGTCCGCCCCGCCACGCTCCCCTACGACGTGGCGAAGCTGCCGCGCACCGGCCCCAGCCGCGCCGCACCGGGCAACGAACTCGTCGTCGGTGACCCGCAACCCGGCCACCCCGACGCCGTCACCGTCGTGCACGCGAATTCCACCGCGAGCACCCTGGTGCACTACCAGACCGTCGCGGACCAGGGATGGGCGTACGGGCCGGGACGCCGCCTGAACCAACCGCGCGCCCTGCACGACACCGAGCTGGTCTTCCTCGCCGACACCACCGCGCAGCCCGTGTACGCGGTTTCCTCCGAGAACGGCAAGCCCGCGTGGACCGTGGACCTCCGCGGCCCGCAGGACGGGGCCGGGCTCGTCAACGCAATGAAGCGCGCGTACTTCCGCGAGAGCGAGGACTCGACGCTCCTCCTGGCCGCCGACCGCGTCTACGCCCTGGACGCCTCCACCGGTGACGTCCGCTGGACTTCGGCGCCCACCGGCGGCTACACCGCCCTGACCGTCATGGACGACCTGGTGGTCGCGGCCGCGTCGAACGGCCTGACGGCGTGGCAGTTGGGCACCGGCAAGGAGTTGTGGCACTACGCCTTCGACACCCCCACCGTTCCCGCGCTGGCGGCAGTCGCCGTCTGGGACGGACTGGTCTGGTTCGCCAACGGCGCCGCACCCCACGAGGTCCACGGCCTCCAACCGGCCAGCGGACGACTCGACCGCCTGATCGAACCCCCGGCCGCCCCCGCCCCCGCAGGCACCTCCCCGGACACCCGGGCGGGCTGGAAGCTGCACGGCGTCGCCGAGAACCTCATGGCAGCCGCGTACGGCCACGTCGTCATGGGCTTCCAAGGCCTCACCACCGACGCCGACGGCCCCCCGACCGACCCCTATCCGCCCAACGCCGTCTGACCGCAGTCGACCCGAAGTTCGCACGCGCTCGCCGACGCCCCCGACCTAGGCTGTCGATCATGACGCGGACGTACATGCTGGACGGCACCGGGATTCGCACCCTGGACGACTTCTGGCACGTCCTCATGGACACGTTCGACGGTCCCGGGCGCCACCATTTCGGCCGCAACCTCGACGCGTTCGCGGACTGCCTGAGCGGCGGGCCCGGCGCGCCCGCCGCCGGCGAGTACCGCGTCGAATGGCGCGCTCACACGGTCTCGCGCGCGCATCTCGGCTTCCCGGAAACCGCGCGCCAATTGGAGCTCAGCCTCGCTCGATGCCACCCCTCGAAATGCGGCTGTGCTGAGGAGCCGGCCTGGAAGTCCCCCGGCGGGCTCTAGCGGACCGCTGGGGCGCTTGCGGAATCGTCGTCGTCCATCGACCAGTTGGCACTGTTGGCCGCGACGCTGCCGAGGCCGAGGATGATGAACACGCCGATCAGCACCTTGCCCGCGGTGCCGACCCGCAGCGGTCGGGTGGCCGACCGCGCCGCCACCGGGGTCGCGCCCGCGGTCAGCTCGTCCGGCCCCTTCCCGGCCGCCGGGGGCGCGGTCCAGGTCGCTTCGGGGGCGTCGCCGAACAGGCGCTTGGGGTAGGACGACGCGAGCATCAGCGAGTACGCGCCGAGCCGCATGCGGTACCGCAGGATCGCGCTGGTGGCCTCGAACAGCGGTTCGGGCATGCGTCCCATGATCAGGACCACCAGCCACGAGATGAACGAGACCGACCACCATCCGGCCGACACGATCGCCTGGATGATCATCGCGGGGATCATCAGCAGGATGCGGAAGAACACCGCGAGCCGGTTCAGGTGCACCGGCTCGACGTCGATCCGGACCGGGTAGTCCTGCACCTCGCCCAGGCGGAACGGCGGGTACCGGTCGGTCAGCAGCATCAGGCTGGCGTTCACCCGGGTGTCGTAGCGCAGGAACCCGGTCAGGAACCCCCGGATGGGGTCGGGCAGCCGGCCGAGCACCAGGGCGGCGAACCAGCCCACGATGGCGGTGATGACGGCGGCGATGGTGAGCACCGCCAGCACGATGTACTGCGGGATCAGCAGCAGGAGGCGCAGGAACACCGTCCAGCGGTTCTGGTGCTGCGGGAACGGCATGTCCAACTCGGGCAACGGTTCGCCTGCGGATGCGGCCACACCTGGCTCCTCTGCGACACGGTGTTCTGAAGTGACCGCGAGTTCCCGCAAGAGCTGGCCCCGACACACCGCGTACGCCCGTCCGGCCCATCGGGACGTGATCCGGCGCCCGGCACCGTCCCGCCGCGGCGTACCGCCCTCGGAGATCGCGAACGCCCCCCCGCACGCGACGGCGGCCGCCCTCCCCATGTGTGGGAAGGGCGGCCGCGTGGGCCGCTTCGGCGCGTGGCCTCAGTTCTTGCGCTTGGTGTTGATCGCAAACAGCGTCGTGGTGCCCGAGATCTCGTTGCCGACCGCCAGCACCGGCTTGCCGGTGGGCGAGTCCTTGCCCTCGACGAAGTGCACGGACTCCGGGCCGAGGTCGCCCGCCGCACGGGTCTTCGGATCGGCGGCGAAATCACGGTTGTTGATGTACTGCACGTGCTCCGGCGCGTACGGGTTGGTGATGTCGTAGACCATGACACCGCCGATCCGCTCCAGCGCGATGAACGCGTACGTCCGGTCGCCGATCCGGCCGATCTCCACGGCCTCGGGCTCGGGGCCCTTGTCGTCGCTGCGGTTGTCGAAGGCGCTCGACGTGTTGCTGGCGTTGAAGTTCTGCGGGTACGCCTGCGCGGTGATCTTCTCGAACTGCGACCCGGAGTCGAAGACCTTCCGGCCGTCCGTCGTCCAGATGGTGAACGACCGCCCGCCGAGGGAGTACACGTCCTGGTAGCACGTGCCGTCCGGGCTCAGGCCGGTCGCCTGCGTGACGTTGAGGCGTCCCATGGCCGTGTTCGCGCGCAGTTGCTCGACCGTCGTGATCCCGAGCGGGTTGTTCGCCAGGAAGGCCTGTACGCGCGGCGAGTCCGCGCACAGAGGGGTGTCGCCGGTGAGCGAGCGGAAGCGCTCCGGCTCGGTGTAGTCGCCCCACTCGCGCGCGTCGCCCTCGTTCGCGGTGACGAGGAAGGTGCGGCCCTTGGCCTGGTAGGTGGTGATCGCGTCAGGCTCGTACATGCCGTACACCGGCCAGTTGGCCAGCTGGACCTTGCCGTCCTGGTCGGACACGTCGATCTCGTTGCCCGGCTGCATGTGGTCCTTGAAGCCGAGCGGGCGGATGTCGGTGAACCGGCCGCTGCGGATGTCCAGGACCGCGATGGCGTTGGCCTCTTGCAGCGTGACGTACGCGGTACGGCCGTCGCCGCCGAGCGTGATGTACTCCGGCTCCAGGTTCCGCGCCACGCGGCCGGGTTCGGTCAGCGCGCCGTCGGGACGGGCGGAGACGTCGGGGCCGTAGACGCGCACCGTCGGGTCGAGCCGCTTCTGGCCGCGGTCCCAGGCGCGGAAGTCGGCGGTCCGGACGTGCCGGGCGTCCAGCTTCTCGATCGACTTGCCGGTGTCGACGATGCTGACCGACCCCTCCGGGTCGACGGTGAAGTCGTCGTCGGGCTCGCCCTCGTTCGCCACGAGCAGGGTGTCCCCGTCGTCGCTGAAGGCGGCCATGTCGGGGAGCGCGCCGACCGCGAGCGTCTTGAGCAGACGACCCTTGCGGTCGTAGAAGACGATGTGGCCGGGCGCGGTCTTGACCCCCGCCTCGACCGCCACCGCGACGACGCCGTCCCGGCGCACCGCCACGGAGTTGGCGACCGCCCCCGGGTCGCCGAGCGCGGCGGCCGGGTCGAGGGTGTTCACCAGCACCGGCGCGGACGGCTTGGCGATGTTCAGCACCTGGACCTTGGCGGCCGCGGCGTTGACCACGTACAGCCGCTGGGCGCGCGGGTCGTGCGCGACGATCTCGGCGGCGCCCTCCTCGAAAATGTCCGAGTAGTGCGTGCCCAGCGCCGACAGTTCGATCGTGCGCGAGTTGCCGTGTCCACCGCCGTTACCGCCGCCGTGGCCGCCGTGCGCGTCGGCGGACCCGCCGACCGCGACCACGGTGGCCAGGGCCGTGGCCAGAGGAATCAGTGTCCGTCTCAATGCGTGTCTCCCCACCCGCCCCGGAGCCGTCCCCGGGTGATCGACGCCCGGTCCGTCGGCGCCTCCCCCCTGGCTGCGCCGACCGGCCGGTGCGCGGAAGCTTGCCGGGGCAAATGAAACCGGTAGGCGGTGAACGCCCCACAAACGGCCGGAAACGGGGGGCTGCGTTTGCCTGAACGATTCGCACCCGCGCGTTGCGGGCCACGGCACCGCCGCCACACAGCGCCTGGACGCGGAACGGCCCGATGCCGACGGCTGAGCGGCCGACGCGGCCACCACAGCCACCCCATCCCGCTCCCCAGACTTTCTGCGCGCTTCACCGACCGTTCGCCGTACGTTCAGATCGTCGGCAGCGGGATCAGAATGTGATCGCCGGATGTCGGAGTACGTCCGAAATATTCACTGGGGCAACCGGGTTCGGTACGCTCCACAACCATGCAGCCCACCTCGCGCAAGGTACTGGCGGCGGCAGTGGTCCGGATGAACGAGCGGGTCCCGGAGATCTGCGAGCATGTGGTGCGTCTCATCATCGCGCAGGAGCCCACGTACCAGCCCAAGGGAATGGTTCCGAAGAGCCTGCTGGTGCGATCGGTCAACGTCAACGTCCGGCGCATCCTGCTCGGTCTGTCCGACATCGAGGTGTCCGACGAGCAGGAGTTGGCGACCGCACACACCACCGGTCGGCAACGCGCCCAGCAGGGTGTGCCGTTGGAGGCCGTGCTCCGCGCGTACCGTCTCGCCGACCGGATCGTGCTGCACGCGATGCTGGAGGAGGTCCACGCCGAAACCCTCGGTGACACGGCTACGTTCTTCGACGTCATCACCGGCCTGCTGACGGTCATCGACCGGCACTCGGAAGCCGTCGTCGCGGGCTACCGGGAAGTCGAGGCGGAGATGACGCGCCGCGACGACCAGCGCCAACAGGCGATGTTCGACGCCCTGTTGGAGGGACGCGGCAGCGATCCCACGGTGGCCCGGCAGGCCGTGAGCGCACTGGGACTGCCGCCGGAGGGCCCGTTCGCGGTCACCGTGTCGGTGTTCGACGTCGACTCGAACCGGACGCTCAGCCCGATCCGCGACACCTGCGCCGCGTACCTGTACCGCGCGGCGTGGCGCATCCGCGCGGGACGCGAGATAGGCATCATCGCGCTCGGCAAGTCGTCGGTACGCCGCCTGGTCGCGGCCCTGAGCGTGGAGGCGCCGGGGCGCATCGGCGTCTCGGACTCGTTCACGTCGATCGACGGGGTGCCGCACGCCTTCCGCATGGCCGAAGTGGCGCTCCAGACCGT
The DNA here is from genome assembly GCA_045039925.1 of Streptomycetaceae bacterium NBC_01309. Taxonomy (GTDB): domain Bacteria; phylum Actinomycetota; class Actinomycetes; order Streptomycetales; family Streptomycetaceae; genus Yinghuangia. The sequence goes on along the minus strand of CP108400.1, from coordinate 9,357,278 downwards.
CCCCGAGGACCGCGGCGAAGTCGCGTGGATCTCGCAACGGCTGCCGCAGGCGCTGGTGGTGTCGAGCCCGTCGCTCGCCGGAAAGCTCGCCCGCCAGGCGCTCGGTCCCGTGCTGGACCTGCCGCCCGCGGAAAGCGAGGTCCTGCTGCGCACACTCTCCGTCTGGTACGAGGAGGGCCGCTCGGCCTCCCGCGCCGGGAGCCGGCTCTACTGCCACCGCAACACGATCATGAACCGGCTCTACCGCGTGGAGACCCTCAGCGGCCGGTCGTTCGACGACCACCAGTATCTACTGGCCTGCTACCTGGGCTTGCTGACGCTCCGTCTGCTGCCGACCACGAGCGGCCCCAGCCCCGACCCCAAGGCCGTCGCAACGCCTCCCGCCGCCCCGAGCCGCGGCACCACTCGGGCAACCTGACGCGGCCGTCGCGCCCCGCCCTCGTGTCATCTCACCTTCACCACGCGGAGTCGCGTGCTCAGCGTGACGAACGAGGGGGCTCGTCGGCACCTCAATCGTCGCCGCCCCGGCTGTCGGCACCCTGGTCGTCGGCACCCCGGTCGCCCGCCAGCGCCGCGGCGCAGTTCGCCATCGCGACGGACACCAGTTGTCCGCCCCCTTCGGCAAGTGCCCGGGCGGCGGCGTGCGCGGCGAGGATCCCGGTCACCGGGTCGGCGATCGCGTCGCCGAGGAAGACCGGCTCGCCCTGCGCGTCCCGACCGGCCAGGCCGCCGGCGACGGCCGCGTCGTCGCCGAACGCGACGCGGTCGTCGTCCCGCCCGTACCCGGTGATGCTGATCCACAGCCGCCCCGGACGTGCCGCGAGGAAGTCCTCGGCGAGCACACCGAGCCGCCGCAGCGCGCGCGGCCGGGACGCCTCGACGACCACATCCGCCTCCGCCACGACCGCGGGCAGCGCGCCCGACGCGAAGTCCACCACCCGGCTTTCGTGTCCCTCGTGCAGGTGGCGGTAGAACGCCGGCGATCCCCGCCGGGCGCCGTCGGGCCGCGTCGTGCTCTCGACCTTGGTCACGTGGGCACCGGCCTGCCCCAGCAGTCGCGCGCACAACGGGCCTGCCCACAGCGCGGACAGGTCGACCACCCGGAGGCCGGACAGTTCACGGACGCGGGGCTCGCCGTGCCGCGCGCCGCACACCGCCCGGGCGCCGTCGCGGACGGACCCCAGGCTCGCTGCCGGGATGCCGAGTAGTTGTGCGGCCGACGCGACCTGCTCGGCGGTGGATTCCCGGGCGGTCGTGCGCAGGCCGGCGACGGGAGCCGCGGTCTCGGGCGCATCGGCGCCCAGCAGGGCGTACAGCGCCGGGAGTGCGGCGATGTCGTCCGGGCGGGCGAGGTTGACCGCGGCCCAGCCGTCTGCGGCCCGGAGAAGGTGGCAGGACCCGTTCGCCGACGTCCGCGCCGGAGGCCGGTAGCCGGCCAGTTCCGCCCGGAGGAACAGTTCGGATGCCACGTCCACGGGCGTACCGGTCAGCCGGGTGAAGTCGCGCGCGATCGCCTCCAGGCGGCCCACGAAGGGTTCGGCGGAGGCCGTCCACGCACGCGCAGCTGTGATCGCCACGCCGGGAATGCTATGCGGTGGTCCCGAGAATGTCGTCAGGCCCGGTCACCGGGTCACTCCGTCACGGGTCACTCCGTCACGGGTCACTCCGTCACGGGTCACTCCGTCACGGGTCACTCCGTCACAGGTCCCCCAGTCACCAGGTCACCAGGTCACCCCGTCACCCCGTCAACCCGTCAACCCGTCAACCCGTCGGCAACTCGTTCACCTGGTCGGCCAGGCTGCGCTTGTCGATCTTGCCCACCGGCGTCCGCGGGAACACCGCGGCGATGCGGATCGTGTCCGGGGTCTTGTAGGGCGCCAGGCCCGCCTCCGCGAGGAACACCTTGAGCTCGGGGAGGGTCGGAGGGTCGGCCGGGTCCGCCGGGACGAGGATCGCGCAGACCCGTTCGCCGAGGACCCGGTCCGGGAGCGGGATCACCGCCGCCTGGCGGATCTTGGGGTGGGCGGTGAGATGGTCCTCCAGTTCACCGGCCGGGACCCCCTCGCCGCCGCGGTTGACGACCTCCTTGATGCGCCCCTCGACGACCAGGTGGCCCGACGGGAGGCTGCGTACCAGGTCGCCGCTGCGGTAGAAGCCGTCGGGGGTGAAGGCGTTGGCGTTGTGGTCGGGCACGCGGTAGTAGCCGCGGATGGTGTACGGCCCGCGCGTGAGCAGTTCCCCCACCTCGCCCTCGGCCACCGGCGCCCCGTCGCCGTCGACGATGCGGACCTCGTCGTCCGGGCTGAGCGGGCGCCCCTGGGTCTCGGCGACGATCTCGTCGGAGTCCCCGGCACGGGTGTAGTTGAGCAGGCCTTCGGCCATGCCGAACACCTGCTGGACGCGGCAGTCCAGGGCCGGGGTGAGTTCCCGGGCCAGCGCGGCGGGCAGCCGGGCACCGCCCACCTGGAGGAGGCGGAGGGACGAGCGGTCGCCGGGCTCCCACTCCCACATCTGGCTCCACAGGTCCGCGACCGGCGGCACGACGGCGGTGACCGTCACCTTTTCGCGTTCGATGTATGTGAATGCCTGGTCCGGGCTGGGGCCCGGCGCCAGCACCGCGGTCCCGCCGACACCCAGGATCCCGAGGATGCCGGGGCAGGCCAGCGGGAAGTTGTGGGCGGCCGGCAGCACCGCCATGTAGACGTCGTCCTCGGTCAGGTCGCACACCTCGGCGCTCGCGCGCGCGTTGTAGGCGTAGTCGTCGTGGGTACGCGGAATGAGCTTGGGCAGACCGGTGGTTCCGCCCGACACGAGCAGCAGCGCGACGTCCTCGGGACGCGGTCCCGGCGGCAGGTCCGCGGGCTCGGCGTCGACGTCGGCGAGCGCGACGGCGTCCGGCCCCGGGTCGCCGGCCACCACGACGTGCCGCAGCGACGGGACGCGGCCGCGCACCTCGCGGGCCAATTCCCGGTGGTCGAAGCCCGCGAGGGTGTCGGGGACGACGTACGCCACCGCCTCCGACAACGCCGCGAGGTGCCCGATCTCATGGGCACGGTGCGCGGGCAGGCACAGCGCCGGTACGGCGCCCAGTCGGGCGAGGGCGAACAACACCACCACGAAGTCCGCGGTGTTGGGGAGTTGCACCACCACGCGGTCGCCCGGCCGGACCCCGAGGCCGGCGAACCCGGCGGCCATGCGGTCGGCGCGGCGGTCCAGTTCGGCGTACGTCGTACGGCCGGCCGCGTCGACGAGGGCGGTACGTTCCGGCCACGCACCGGCCCAGGTGCTCAGCAGCGCCCCGAGTGTGTCGCCGCGCCAGTGGCCCGCGGCCCGGTAACGCGCGGCGGCGGCGTCCGGCCAGGGGACGAACCCGTCCAGGAAGCCGTCCCGGAATCCGTTCGGCAGTCCGTTCGCGGAGCGGTTCGCGGAGCCGTTCGCGGAGCCGTCCGCGGACCCGTCCGGGAACTCGGTTGCGGCGTCGGGTGTTTCGCGGCTGTCGCCGGTGCTCGTGGGCACGGTTTCGTCCTTCTCTGGCGTGGGACGTGCGTGGACTCGACGTGCGCGGGCCGCGCGGGGACGGACCTACGCCGAACTTTCGGAGGCGAGCATCGCGTCGACCTCCGCGTCGGTGAGTGCGGCGACCTGGAGGTACAGCTCGGCGACCGCGGCGGTACGCCCGGGCGCTTCCTCGTCCGCGACCACCCGCGCCGAGAGCGCCGCGACGGTGCGGTTCCCGAGCAGCGCCCGGACCGACAGCCCGTCGGTGTCGAGGGCTTCCCGCAGGCGCCCCACCGCGGCGGTCGCCAACACCGAGTCCCCGCCGAGCGCGAAGAAGTCGTCGTCCCGCCCGATCCGGGCCGGGGCGGTGCCCGCACCCGCGAGGACGTCGCGCCACACGGCGGCGACGGCCTCCTCGACCGGCCCCTTCGGCACCGCGTGCGCGGCGCCTCCGCGGCCCTGCTCCCACAGCGTCGCGAGCCGTGCCCGGTCGGTCTTCCCGTTGCGGGTCAGGGGCAGGTCGGTGAGCACCAGCACCCGCTCCGGGATCATGTGCGGCGGGAGCATCTCCCGGACGGCGGACAGGATCTGCTCCTCCGTCAGTTCGGCCGGCCCGACCACCGCGGCGGCCGGCGCGCGGCCGGGTGAGCCCACGACTCCCGCGACCGCCTGCCGGACGCCCGGCACCTCCGCGAGCGCGGCCTCGATCTCGCCCAGTTCGATGCGGTATCCGCGCAGCTTCACCTGGTGGTCGCGGCGGCCCAGGAACTCCAGTGTCCCGTCGGAGAGATAGCGCGCCAGGTCGCCGGTGCGATACCAGCGTTCGCCGTCGTACTCGACGAAGCGGTCTGCGGTGCGGGCGGGGTCGCCGCGGTAGCCGAGGGCGACGCCCTCGCCGCCGATCCAGAGCTCGCCCGGCACGTGGTCGGGCCGGTCCCGGCCGAGGACGTCGACGACGCGGCACCGCACGTTCGCGAGGGGGCGGCCGTACGGGACGGCCCGCCACCACGACGGCAGTTCGACCCCCGGCGGGACCTCGTACACGGTGGAGTGGATGGCGGTCTCGGTGGTCCCGCCGAGGCCCACGAAGCGGCAGGCGGGCACCTGGGCGTGCAGCCGGACCGGGAGGTCGGAGGTGACCCAGTCGCCGCCGAGCAGGACCACCCGCAGGGTGTCCGTGAGGCGTTCGGTGCCCTGTTCCGCGCCCTGCTCCGCCGCGGTCAGCAGCATGGCGAGCAGCGCCGGGACGCAGTTGAGCACGCTGATGCGGTGCTCGCGCAACTGCCGCAGCCATTCGGAGGGTTCGTGCCGGTCGTCGGCGTCCGGCACGACGACGGCACCGCCGACGGCGAGCGGGGCGAATATGTCGAAGACCGAGAGGTCGAAGTCGAGTGCCGACAGGGCGAGCGTCCGGTCCGCCCTGCCGAGCGCGTAGCGGCCGATGAGGTCGTCGATGGTGTTGACGGCTGCGCTGTGCGGGACTTCGACGCCCTTGGGCTCGCCGGTCGAGCCGGAGGTGAACAGGACGTACGCGGTTGCGCGTGCGTCGCCCGGCACCGGTCCCGCCAACGCCTCCGGATGCCGGACGGCGTCGTCCAGCGCGAGCGAACCGGCTTGCGGGGACGCGCCTGCGGCCTGGACGGAGTCGAGGACCAGGCGCGCGCCGGCGGTCGCGTGGATGCGGGCGCGGCGGGTGGCGGGCTGTTCGACGCCGACCGGGACGTACGCGGCACCCGCCGCCAACACGCCGAGCACCGCCAAGATTTGCTCCGGCCCCTTGGGGAGGGTCACCGCGACCGTGTCACCGGGGCGCACCCCGTGCGCACCGAGGGCGGCGGCGACGCGCAGTGCCTTGTCCGCGAGTTCGCCGTACGTCCAGCGCAGTTCGGGTCCGGCGACCACCGCGACCGCCTCCGGACGGGTGCGCGCCAGGGTGAAGAAGCGGTCGTGCAGCCGGTATTTGCTGCGCGGCGCGGCCGTGGCGTTGGCGCGGTCGCGCACCCGGCGCTGCTCGGCGGGGAGCAGGTCGCCGACCGGCTGGTCCCAGTCGGCGTCCTCGGTGCCGAGGCGGGTGACGAGCCCGCGGTAGGCCTCGAACATCGCGTCGGCGACGCCGTCGGCGAACAGTTCCTCGCGGATGTCCCAGTTGACGAGCAGGCCGCCGCGTACCTCGGTGACCTGGGCGTCCAAAAGGACCTGCGGGCCTTGGGAGATGATCCACTCGGGTTCGCCGAACAGGTCGCGCACGTCGTCGGCGAACAACTCGCCGAGGTTCAGCGCGCTGGTGTAGACGATGGGGGCGACCACCTGGCCTCCGCGGGCGCGCGAGAGGTCGCGCAGGACGTCGAGGCCGGACCGGTCGGCGTGTGCGGCGTCCTCGTGCAGGCGGGCCTGGATGCGGCGTGCGGTGTCGAGGAACGACGCGGGCGCCGCGAGGTCGGTGTCGAGGAGCACGGATCCGGTGAAGTCGCCGACCAGGAGCGGGACGTCGGGGTGGATCTCCTCGCGGTCGAACAGCGGGAGGTTCAACAGGAAGTGCGGCTCCGCGCTCCACGCGGCCAGCACGTGCGCGAACGCGGCGGCGAGGGCCATGGCCGGGGTGACCGCGCGCTCGTGGGCCCGTTCCAGCCAACGGCGCTTGTCGTCGGGGCTCAGCCACAGGTGCCGCCGGGTCACGCGGGTGGGGTCGCCGCGCTCGGCCTCGGCGCGCAGCGGCAGGTCCGGAGCGCCCGGCAGGTCGGCGAGGCGGGCGTCCCAGTGGGCGCGGGCGCGTTCGGCCGCGGCGGCCCGCAGGTGCGGCCGGTCGGCTAGGTACGCCCGGTGGTCGTAGCCGAGCGGCGGGAGTTCGCGGTCGGGTGCCGAGTAGACGCGCGCGAGGTCGGCCAGGAGGATGCGGAAGCTGAGCGCGTCGGCGGCCACCATGTCGACGTCGACGTGCAGGCGGGTGGCTCCGTCGGGCAGGAGCGTCAGGCGTACGTCGAAGACGCGGCCCGCCTCGATGTCGAGCATTTGGTGCGAGCAGGCGTCGCGGATCGCGTGCAGGCGGTCGGCGACGCGGTCCGTCGGCAGGTCGCGCAGATCCTCGACGGTGAGCAGGGGGCCGACGGCCTCGGGCATCACCTGCTGGCGCCCGTCGGGGGTGATGCGGGTGCGCAGCGCGGGGTGCCGTGCGGCCAGCGTGCGCACCGCGGCCTCGAGGCGCGCCGGGTCGAGCGGAGCCGCGCTGCCTGCGGGGCGGTCGAACTCGGTGTACAGGTGTGCCGCGACGCCGCCCAGGACCTGGTCGTCGCCGCGGCCGACCCAGTACGCGTGTTGCATGGCGGCGAGCGCGAAGGGCGCGGCAGGGTCTCCGGGCTCGGCGGGGTCTCCGGGCTCGGAGGAGTCTCCGGGCTCGGCGGGGTCAACCGGCTCGGCGGTACCGCCGGGCTCGGCGTCGGCCGAGTCCGCGGTGCCGCCCGCGTCGGCCCCCGCGGCCAGCAGGGCGGCCCAGGCCGCGACCGTGGGCCGCTCGGCGAGTTCGGCGAACGTGATCTCCGCCCCGCGGCGGCGCCAGCCGCCCGCCAGCCTCATCAGTCGGAGCGAGTCGAGCCCGTGCTGGATGAGGTTGCCGTCGACGGGTACCGAATCCGGTTCGCATTCGAGGAGTTGGCCTACCTCGCGACGTACGTCCTCGATGCTCCAGTGCACGTTCTTCCCCTTCCGCCCGGCGTACGTCCGGCCCGTGGGCGTGGGTTGACACCCCCGACGGGCGTCACAAATATAGGGTAGGCAAACCTAACTAAGGCAAGCTTCCATTTTGTTCTCGCCGTATTCACGCGGCGGGCCGGGCGCGCCCAGGAGGCGGCACGTTGCGACAGGGACCCTCCACGCCAGGCGGCGAGCCGACCGACCGCCGCCGGGAACTGATGAAGCGTCTGCTGGCCGGGGCAGGTCTCGCCGCCGGTTCCGGCGGAGGAGTCCCGGTCCGCGACCGGTCCGTCCCCGCGCCGCTGTCCCACGCGCAACACAGTCTGTGGCTGCACCACCAGGCGCACCCGCGCAGCACCTCCTACAACGGCTGCCTCGTCATCGAGCTGACCGGACCGTTGGACCCCGCGGCTCTCCGCGTCGCCCTGCACGGCCTGGTCGTGCGCCACGAACTGCTGCGCACCGTCCACCGGATCGACGACGACGGTACGCCCCGCCAGGCGGCGGCGGAAGCTCCGCGTCCGGAGGACATCCCGCTGCGGGACCTCACCGCGGTGCCCGCCGCCGAGCGCCGGCAGGCCGCCGACGCCGCGGCCGTCGCACTGGCGTCCAGGCCGTTCGACCTGGCCCACGACCACCCGGTCCGTTGGGAGTTGCTGCGGTTCGGCCCGGACGCGCACGCCCTTGTCCAGGTCGTCCACCACATCGCGTGGGACGGTGGCACCTGGGGCGTCCTGTCGCGTGATCTCGCCGCGCTCTACCGGTCGGCGACGGACGGCACCCCCGTCCCCGACGTACCCGAGGTCCAGTACGCGGACTTCGCCGCCTGGGAGCGCGGCCGTCCGACCGCCGACCCGGAGGGCGTCGCGTTCTGGCGCGACCGGCTCAAGGGCCTGTCCGAGCCCGCCGAACTGCCCGCGGACGGCCCGCGTCCCGCGGTCGGCGACGAGCGCGGCGGCCGCCGGGTCCGCAGCCTCTCCCCGCAACTCGCGGACCGGTTGGCGGCGTTCGCCGCCGCCGAGGGAACCACCGCGTTCACCGCGGCCCTCGCGGGATTCGCCGCCGTGCTGCGCCGCCACACCGGCTCGGACGACCTGCCCGTCGGCACCCTCACCATGGACCGCGGCCGCCCCGAGGCCGCCCGTCTGATCGGCAACTTCGGCAACACCGTCGTCCTGCGCTGCGACGTGTCCGAACCACCCGGCCGCCGGGCCGCCCTGACCTTCCGTCAGCTCGTGGGCCGGACCGCCGAGACGTGCCAGGCCTCGTTCGCCCACCAGGACGTCCCCTTCGACGAGGTCCTGGACGCGGTACGCCCCCGGCGCAGCCCCGGCCGCACGCCGCTGTTCGACGTCATGTTCGGCCTGCTCGCGCACGAACTGGCGGAACTGGACCTGCCCGGGCTGACCGCCTCGTGGCGGCACATCCACAACCACACCACGCAGTTCGACCTCGCGCTGGAGTGCTTCCTGCGCCCGGGGTCGCTGGTCGTGGAGGCCACGTATCGCGCGGACCTGCTCGCCGCGGACAGCGTCGACACACTCCTTGCGGACTTCGAGGCCACCCTCGCCGCCGCCGTCGACTCCCCCGACACACCGCTGGCCCTGCTGGGCGACGCGGCTCTGCCACAGCAGCCTGCCGCCACCCCGGTACCCCCGGGCGGCGTAGCGGCCTTGATCGACCGTCAGATCGCCGACACCCCGGACGCCATCGCCGTCGTCGCCGAACGGACCCTCACCTACGCCCAGTTGGGCGACCGAGCCGCCGAGATCGACCGCACCGTGCGGGCCGCGCTCGCCGCCGCGGCGGCCGAGGCCCGCCCGGGTGCCGGTGACCCCGGTCCCGGTGACCCCGGTGCCGGTGCCCTCGGTGCCGCCGGCTCGGCCGCCGAGCGGACCGCATCCGGCACACGTCCGGACCGGGAACCTGTGGTCGCCCTGGCCCTCACCCGCTCGGCCGACCTCACGGCGGCACTGCTGGCCGTGCTGCGCGCGGGTGCCGCGTACCTTCCCCTCGACCTCAACCAGCCGCGCGAACGCGTCGCGCTCATGCTCGCGGACGCACAGCCCGAACTGGTCCTGTGCGACGCGGCGACACCCGGCGACCTGCCGGTGCCGTCCGGGACCCGGCGGATCCGGATCGACCTCCCCGCGCCCGAGGACGCCCCGTCCGGCGTCCCGGCGACGACCGCCGTGTCCCCCGACGCCGCCGCGTACGTGATCTTCACCTCCGGCTCGACCGGGCGCCCCAAGGCCGTGGTCGGAACGCAGGCGGCGCTCGCCAACCGCCTGTGGTGGGGCCGGAACGCGGACGGGCCGCGCATACGCGTCGCCAAGAGCGCACTGACCTTCATCGACGGCACCACCGAACTCCTCGGCGGTCTGGCCGCCGGGGACACCGTCGTCCTCGCCGACGACGCGACCGCCGCCGACCCGAGCCGACTGGCCGAACTCGTCGACGCGCACAAAGTGCAGGTCGTCACCGTCGTCCCGAGCCTGCTCGCGACCCTGCTCGACACCGCCGCACCCGGCTCCCTGGACTCGGTCACCACGTGGATCTCCTCGGGTGAAGCGCTCCCCGCCGTCCTCGCCGACGCGGTCGCCGCACGGTGGCCGCGGGCCGCCGTCGTCAACCTGTACGGCTGCTCCGAGGCCGCGGGCGACAGCCTCGCCCACACGCGCACCGCCCCCGGGCCGGTCGCGATCGGCCGGCCCATCGCCAACACCCGCGCGTACGTGCTGGATTCGGCCCTGCGTCCGGTCCCCGACGGCGTCCCGGGCGACCTGTACCTCGCCGGAGCCGGGCTGGCCCGCGGGTACTTGGGACGGCCCGGCGCGACCGCCGAGCGCTTCGTCCCCGACCCCTTCGGGGCGCCCGGCAACCGCATGTACCGCACCGGCGACCGCGTACGCCGGGACGCCGCGGGCGACCTGCGGTTCCTGGGCCGTGCCGACCACCAGGTGAAGATCCGCGGCATCCGCGTCGAGCCGGGCGAGGTCGAGGCACGGCTGCTCGAACTCCCCGGCGTGGCCCGCGCGGTCGTGATCCCGGTGGCGGGCGGCGACGGCGCGCAGGCGCTCGCCGCCTACCTGGTCCCCGCCGACGCCGCGGACCTGGACACGGCCGCCGTACGCTCGGCACTGTCCGCGACCCTGCCGTCCGCGCTGGTCCCGGCGTCCTTCACCCTTCTGGACGAGCTGCCGCTCAACCCGAGCGGCAAGATCGACCGCACGGCGCTCCCCCGCCCCCGTCCCGCCGACGACCGGCCGTCCGGACGCGCCGCGGCCGACGCCCGCGAGGCCGCCGTCTGCGCCCTGTTCGCCGAACTGCTGGATGTCGCCGACGTCGGCGCCGACGAGGACTTCTTCGCCCTGGGCGGCCACTCCCTCCTGGCCGCGCGCCTGGCCAACCGGCTGCGGGCCGCGCTCGGCGTCGAGATCTCGCTCGCCGACGTGTTCCGCGCCCCGACGCCGCAGGCCCTGGCCGCCGCGGCGGCCCAGGCCGAGACCGCGCGCCCCCGCGTGCGCGGCACCAGTGTGCCCGCGGACGTCCCCGCGTCGTTCGCGCAGGCCGGGCTCTGGCTGGAGGAGCAACTGCGCGGCCCGTCGGCGGCGTACCACCTGCCGCTGGCTCTGGAGCTGACCGGGCAGCTCGATGTGGCGGCGCTGCGTGCCGCCGTGAGCGATGTCGTCGCCCGCCACGAGGCGTTGCGCACCCTGCTGGCCGCAGCCGACCACGCCGACTGGCCCGTACAGCGCGTACTCACGCCTGCCCAGGCCGCCGCACGGCTGCGGTGCGACGTGGTCGACCTCGGCGACGCCCCGGCCGCACGCGTGGCGGCGGAGGTCGCCGCATCGGTGGCACGCCCGTTCGACGTGGCCGCCGATCTGCCTTTCCGGGCAGCCGTGTTCACCACCCGTGAGGCCGCACACCTGGTGCTGACGCTGCATCACACCGCGGCCGACCGCTGGTCGTACGGCCCGCTCCTGGCGGATCTCACCGCCGCGTACGCCGCACGCAGCGGCAGCGGCAGCGACCGGCCCGCGGCCCAGCCGGACTCGGCCGCGCCCGTCACCTACGCGGCCTACTCCGTCTGGCAGCGCGAGCTGCTGGGCGCCCGCAGTTCGGCACCCACCGAACTGGCATCGCGTCAGCTCGACTACTGGACACAACAGTTGGCAGGCCTCCCCGACGAGGCCGCGCTGCCCGCCGATCGTTCCCGGCCGGCCGAGCCGTCCCTGCGCGGCGGCACCGCCGAGGCGCTGCTGCCCGCGGACCTGACCGCGGCCCTGCGGACGCTCGCCCGCGACCACGACACCGGCCTGGCCACGGTGCTGCACACCGGCGTGGCGGCGCTGCTGCACCGCGTCGGCGGCGGTGACGACATAGCCGTGGGCGTCCCGGTGGCGGGGCGCACCGACGAAGACCTGCACGATGTCGTCGGCCTGTTCGTCAACACCGTGGTCCTGCGCGCGGATCTGCGCGCGGATCGGGACGGCGGCCCTTCGTTCGGCGCGCTGCTCGACCAGGTGCGGGACCGCTCGCGAGCCGCCTTCGCGCACGCCGACGTGCCGTTCGCGTGGGTCGTGGACCGACTCGCCCCGGCACGCGTGCTCGGCCGCCACCCGGTGTTCCAGGTGTCCGTCGCGCACCACCGCGCCGAGGAGGTCGCGCTCACGCTGCCGGGCACCGAGGCGGAGGCCTACCTGCCCCCGACCGGTGCCGCGATGTTCGACCTCGACCTGCGGTTCGTCGAGACCGGCGACGACGGGGTGCGGGTCCAAGCCGGTTACGCCGCGGACCTGTTCGACCACGCGACGGTCGCGGCGCTGCTCGACCGCCTGACGGGCCTGTTCGCCCACGCCGCCGAAGCCGCCCACACCCGCGTGGCCGACTTGGGCGTGCTCACCGCGGACGAGCACGCGGCCCTGGTCGCGCCGCCCGCCCCACAGGCGGTCCCCGCCACCCGGGTGGACGCGCGCATCGCGGCGCAGGCCCGGGCCACGCCCGACGCGGTCGCCCTCGTCGGCCCGGACGGCGCCGTGCTGACGTACCGCGAACTCCTGGACCGCGCCGACCGCCTGGCCGCTCTCCTCCGCGGCTCGGGGGCCAGGCCGGGCGCGGTGGTGGCCGTCGCGCTGCCGCGGTCCGCCGACCTGGTGGCCGCCCTTCTCGCGGTGCTGCGCGGCGGCGCGGCCTATCTGCCGCTGGACCCCGAGCACCCCGATGCCCGCCTGCGCGAGATGGCCTCGGACGCCGGCGTGGTGTGTGTGCTGACGAGGAATGTGGACGCCGGGCGCTTCGCCGGCACCGGCGTACCGGTGGTCGCGCTGGACGCCCCGGAGGTGACGGCTGCCCTCGCCGCGGCCGAGCCCGGCGCCGAGCCGTCGCCCGGGCACCCGACGGACCTGGGGGACGCAGGTCTGGGGGACACGGCGTACGTGCTCTACACCTCGGGCTCGACCGGCCGTCCCAAGGGCGTGGTGGTGTCCCATCGCGCGCTGGGCAACCAACTTGCCTGGGTGCAGGACGAGTTCCCGCTTTCCTCCGACGACCGCTTCCTGCACAAGGCCCCGGCCGGGTTCGACGTGGCGATCTGGGAGACGTTCTGGCCGCTGACGGCCGGGGCGGCCGTCGTCCTCGCCGAGCCGGGGGGCCAGCGCGACGGCGGCTACCTCGCCCACCTGATCCGCGAACAAGGCGTCACGGCAGCCCACTTCGTACCGCCGATGCTCGACGCGTTCCTGGAGTCGTGGTCCGGGAGCGGCTACGCGAACTCCGGCGACCGGTCCGGGGCTGCCCACCCGTCCGACGGGACACCGCCGCTCGGTTTGCGGCTGCTGCTGTGCGGCGGGGAGAGCCTGCCCCCGGCGACCGCCGAGCGGGCCGCGCGGGTGCTGGGCATCCGCCCCCACAACACCTACGGTCCGACCGAGGCCGCGATCACCGCCACCTCGTGGACCTCCCCCGGCGACGACGGGCGCGGTGTGCCCATCGGACGTCCCGTGTGGAACACCGGAGCGCTGGTCCTGGACCGGCGCCTGGCGCCCGTTCCGCCCGGGGTGCCGGGCGAGTTGTACCTCACCGGTGCGCAGCTCGCGGACGGCTATCTGGGACGGCCGGGGCTGACCGCGACGCGCTTCACCCCGGCACCCTACGGGCCGCCCGGTGCCCGCATGTACCGCACCGGCGACCTGGTGCGGCACCGCCCCGACGGGGCACTGGAGTTCCTCGGCCGTACCGACGACCAGGTGAAGATCCGCGGCGTGCGGATCGAACCCGCGGAGATCGAGGCCGTCCTGACGGCCCGTCCGGACCTGTCGGCGGCGGTCGTGGCGGCCCGGCGAACCGCGTCGGGCGCCCCGCGCCTGGTGGCGTACGTCGTGCCCGAACCGGACGCCACGGCTCCGGACGCGGACGAACTGCGCGCGCACCTCGGCACGGTGCTCCCCGAGCACATGGTCCCGTCGGCAGTCGTCGTGCTCGACGCGCTCCCGCTGCTCCCGAGCGGCAAGACGGATCGCGCCGCATTGCCCGAGCCGGCGTTCGACGCGGACACCCCGTCCGCCGCCCCCCGCACACCGGAAGAGGCCGCCCTCGCGGGGGTGTTCGCCGCTGTGCTGGGTCTGCCCGGGATCGGTGCCGACGACGGGTTCTTCGCCCTGGGCGGCGACAGCATCGGTGCCACGCTGCTGGCCTCGCGCGCCCGGGCGGCGGGCCTGCCGTTCACGGTGCGGGACGTGTTCCGGCACCCGACCGTGGCCGCGCTCGCGCGTACCGCCGTCGCGAACCGGAGCGCAGCCGACACGAGTACTGCGCCTGCCGCGGCGCCGCAGCCCGCGATCGAGGTGACGCCGGAGCAACGCCGCGCGCTGGACCGGGCGTTGGGAGGCGTTGGCGTCGCCGACGTCCTGCCGCTGTCGGCGTTGCAGGAGGGCCTGCTCTACCTCCTGAAAACGGACGAGGCCTCGCGCGCCATCTACACCCAGCAGGTCGTGCTGGACCTGTCCGGGCCGGTGGAGCCGGAGCGCATGGCCGACGCGGTGCGTGCCGTGCTGGAGAAGTACCCGAACCTGCGGGCCGGGTTCGTGCCGCTCCGCGACGCCTCCGTCGCGGCGGTGCCGCGGCGCTGGGAACCCCCGTTCCGCTTCGCCGACGCCGCGTTCGACGAGTCCGCCGACCCCGCCGCCGGGTTCGAGGAGTTCGCGGGCGCCGAGCGGGACCGGCCGTGGGACCCGCTGCGCCCGCCGCTGATCCGGTTCGGCCTGGTCCGGGTCGGGCCGGAGGCGTACCGGCTGGTGATGACCTCGCAGGTGCTGCTGCTGGACGGCTGGTCGAGCGGACTCGTGCTGACCTCGCTGCTCGCCGCCTACACCGACGCGCAGGCGGAACTCCTGCGTCCCGCCGCACCTTTCGGGCGGTACCTGGGCTGGCTGGCCGAGCGCGACGCGGAGCGTTCGCGGGCGGTGTGGTCGGCGTACCTCGAAGGCGTCACCGAGCCGACGCGGCTGGCCCCGGCGGGCCACGACGCGGACGGCGCGACGGCCGAGTCCGCCGAGGAGTTCGCCCGCACACTGCCGACCGCGCTCACTGACCGGCTGGCCGCCCGCGCCCGTGCGGCGGGCGTGACGTTGGGGACGGTGTACGAGTCCGCGTGGGGCCTGCTGCTGGCCCGCCTGACCGGCCGCGACGACTGCGTCTTCGGAGCCCTGGTCTCCGGCCGGCACCCCGAGGTCGCGGGCGTCGAGACCACCGTCGGCCTGTTGTTCAACACGGTCCCGGTGCGCGTGCGGGTGCGCCCCGACGAGGCTCCGGTGACGTTGTGGCACCGCGTCCACGAGGAGAAGTCCGAGCTGTTCGACCACCCGGAGCTCGGCCTCGCCGAGATCCAGGCCCGGGTCGGCGCCGGACCGCTCTTCGACACCTTCTTCGTGGTGCAGAACCTCCCGCTGCCGGACAAGGCGACGCGGTACGGCCCCGACGGCGCGGTCCAGGTGATCGACCACGAGGTGCGCGACGCCACGCACTACCCGGTGTCGTTCGTGGTGACACCGGGTCAGGAGACCACCGTCCGCGTGATGTTCCACACCGGGGCGTTCAGCCGGGACGAGGCCGAACGGCTCGCCGACCGGTTCGAACGCGTGCTGGCCGGCTTCGCGGACTCCCCCCAAGCCGCCTGCGCGCGCATCGACCTCCTCTCCGAGGAGGAGTCACGGCAGGCGTTCGTGTCCTGGAACGACAGTGCGCACGACCTGCCCGACGTCACGATCGCGGAGATGCTGGAGGAGCAGGCGGCGGCCGAACCCGACGCGGTCGCCCTGGTGTTCCGCCCCGAGACCCCGGACGCGGTCACCTGGACGTACCGCGAACTCAACGAACGCGCCAACCGCATCGCGCGCCTCCTGCAAAAGCACGGAGCCGGGCCCGAGCGGCTGGTCGGCCTGGGCCTCGCCCGCACCCCGGACATGGTGGCCGCATTGTTCGCGGTGCTCAAGACCGGCGCCGCGTACCTCCCCCTCGAACTCGACCTGCCCGCCCAGCGTCTCGCGCTGCTCCTCGACGACGGCGGTCCGGTCTGCGTGCTGACGGCGCAGGCGGTGGCCGGACAGGTGCCCGAACACGCCACCGCGGCCCGGGTCGTGATCGACGAGCCGGAAACAGCCGCCGAACTGCTCGCGTTGTCGGGCGACGACCTCTCGGATGCCGAACGTCCGGGCTTCACGCGGTCCGACGCGCACCGGATGGACCACCCCGCGTACGTGATCTACACGTCCGGAACCACCGGGCGCCCCAAGGGCGTCGTCACCCCCTACCGCGGCCTGACGAACATGCAGTACAACCACCGCCGCCACATCTTCGACCCCGTCGTCGCCGAAGCCGGACGACGCCTGCGCATCGCCCACACCGTCTCCTTCGCCTTCGACATGAGCTGGGAAGAACTCCTCTGGCTCGTCGAAGGCCACGAAGTCCACATCTGCGACGAACAACTCCGCCGCGACGCCCACGCCCTCACCCACTACCTCAACCACCACCACATCGACGTCATCAACATCACCCCCACGTACGCGCAACACCTGCTCGACGAGGGGCTGTTGACCGGTGAGCACCGGCCGTGCCTGGTGCTGCTCGGCGGCGAGGCGGTGTCCGACACCGTCTGGTCCGCGTTGCGGGAGACGCCGGGAGTCCTGGGCTACAACCTCTACGGCCCGACCGAGTACACGATCAACACCCTCGGCGCCGGCACCGACGAATCCCCGACTCCCGCACTCGGCCGGCCGATCCACAACACGCAGGTCTATCTGCTCGACCACCACCTGCGGCCGGTCCCCCAGGGCACGCCCGGCGAGCTCTACATCGCGGGGGCCGGTCTCGCCCGCGCGTACCACGACAACGCGGGGCAGACCGCAGCGCGCTTCGTCCCCAACCCCTACGGACCCCCCGGCACCCGCCTCTACCGCACCGGCGACCTCACCCGACACCGCCCCGACGGCACCCTCGACTACCTCGGCCGCACCGACCACCAGACCAAAATCCGCGGCCACCGCATCGAACCCACCGAAATCGAAACCACCCTCACCACCCACCCCCACATCACCCACGCGGCCGTCGTACCGCTGCCGGGGCCGGACGGGGCCGCCCGGCTGGTGGGGTACGTCGTGCCCGACCCGGACGCCGGTCGCGGCGCCGAGGGCGAGGCCGAGCAACTCGCCGAGTGGCAGCAGATCTACGGCGCGGAGTACGCCGAGATCGGCACCGCGCTGTTCCGGGAGGACTTCGCCGGCTGGGACAGCAGCTACGACGGCCGCCCGATCCCGCTGGAGCACATGCGCGAGTGGCGGGACGCCACGGTGGCCCGCATCGCGGCGCTGGCCCCCGCGGACCGGCCGCGCCGCATCCTGGAGATCGGTGTCGGCACGGGCCTCCTGATGGGCCGTCTGGCACCGGACTGCGAGGCGTACTGCGCCACCGACTTCGCGGCCCCGGTGATCGCCAAGCTGCGTGCGGACCTGGCGCGCGATCCCGCACTCGCGGCACGGGTGGAGCTGCGGGTGCGGCCCGCGCACGACCTGTCGGGCCTGCCCGAAGGCTTCTTCGACACCGTCGTGGTCAACTCCGTGGCGCAGTACTTCCCGAGCGCCGACTACCTCACGGACGTGCTGCGCCAGGCCGTGGAACTGCTCGCCCCCGGTGGTGCGGTGTTCCTCGGCGATGTGCGGGACCTGCGCCTGGCGCGGATCTTCCACACCGCGATCCAGCTCGAACGCGCCGACGCGTCCGCGGACGACACCGAAGTGCGCGCCGCCATCGAGCGGTCCCTGGTCTGGGAGAAGGAACTCCTGGTCGACCCCGGGTACTTCGCGGCACTTCCGGCGCACGTGCCCGGACTCGCGGGGGTGGACGTCCTGGTCAAGCGGGGCACCGAGCACAACGAACTGTCGCGCCACCGGTATGACGCGGTGCTGCGGCGCGCCTCGGAGCCGGCGGACGGCGGTCCCGGTAACGACAGTCCCGGGGCGGTCGCTCCCGGAGCGCTCGAAGTCCCGTGGTCCGACACCGGACTCGCGGACCTCGCCGACCGCTTGGGCGACGGCGCGACCGCGGCCGCTGGTCACGAAGGGCAGGAAGGCCGGGAGGGCCACGAAGGTCCCGGCGGCGCCCCGGCGACGCTGCGGGTCACCGGCATCCCCAACGCCCGTCTCGCCGGTGAGGCAGCCGCCGCCCGGGTCCTCGCGGACGGCGGCAGCGCCACCGAGGCACGCGAGGCCAGGGACCGGCGGCGCCCGGAGGCGGTCGAACCGGAGGACCTGTACGTGCTCGGCGCGCGGCACGGCCATCACGTGGCCGTCACCTGGTCCGCGCGCCCGGACGGCACGTGCGAGGCGGTGTTCACTCCCGAGCAGGCCGCTGTACGGGCGGTCGCGCCGTACACACCCGGCGTCCTCAAGCCATCCCTCGCCGCCTACACCAACAACCCGGCCGCGACGCGCGATGCCGGAACCCTCGTGCCGCGCCTGCGCGAGTACCTGCGCGAGCTTCTGCCCGACTACATGGTGCCGAGCGCCTTTGTGGTGCTCGACCGGCTGCCGCTGACCGTCAACGGCAAGCTCGACCTGCGCGCGCTCCCGGCTCCCGAGGCGGCGGTCCGCCCGGCCGGCCGGGCGCCGGAGACCGCCGAGGAGAAGGCGGTGTGCGCGCTGTTCGCCGAGGTGCTGGGCGTCGCGGACGTCGGTGCCGACGACGACTTCTTCGACCTCGGCGGCCACTCGCTGCTCGCCGCGCGCCTGACCGCCAAGGCCCGTTCGGCGCTGGGCGTGGAGCTGAGCATCCGGGACGTGTTCGGCGCGCCGAGCCCGGCCGCGCTGGCCGAGCGCATGGGGCCGCTCGCCGACCTCGACCCGGCGGACGCCCGTCCGGTACTGGGCCCGCGTACCCGGCCCGAGCGCGTGCCGCTGTCGTACGCGCAGCGCCGGCTGTGGCTGCTCGGCCAGTTCGCGGACGCCGGGACCGCCTACCACGAGCCGGTCGCGGTTCGGCTGCGCGGCGCCCTGGACGCCGAGGCGCTGCGGGCCGCGGTCCGCGACGTCGCGGCACGGCACGAGGCGCTGCGCACGGTGTGCGTCGAGACTCCGGGGGCCGGCGGGGACCCGGGCGACCATCTCGCCCAGCACCTGGTCTCCGCGGACCACCCGGCGTTCGGCGTCGAGTTCGTGTCCGCGGTAGAGGAAAGCGCGGACGCCGAGACGCGCGTCGCGGCCCTCGTCGCCGAAGCGGTGCGGCGCCCGTTCGACCTGGCCGCCGATCCGCCGCTGCGCGTCTCGGTGTTCACGGTGGCGCCGGACGAGCACGTGCTGCTCGCGGTGTTCCACCACATCGCGGTCGACGAGTGGTCGATCCGGCCGTTCGCCCACGACCTGGCCGCCGCGTACGCCGCACGCCACGCAGGCACCACCCCGGACTGGGACGACCTGCCGGTGCAGTACGCGGACTTCACCCTCTGGCAGCGCGACCTGCTCGGCGACCCGGACGACGCGGACAGCGTGCACGCCCGGCAACTCGCCTACTGGCGCGACGAACTGGCGGGCCTGCCGGAGGAGATCCCGCTGCCCGGCGACCGGCCCCGGCCCACGCTGGCCACGTACCGCGGCGGCACGGTCGAGACGATCCTGCCCGCGGACGCCGCCGACCGGCTGCGGGGCATCGCCCGGGCCGCGGGCGCGAGTTCGTTCATGGTGTTCCAGAGCGCCGTGGCACTGCTGCTGCACCGCCTCGGCGCCGGGGACGACATCCCCCTCGGCAGCCCGGTCGCGGGCCGCGACGACGAGGCGCTCGGCGACCTGATCGGCTTCTTCGTCAACACCGTGGTGGCGCGGGCCGACGTGTCGGGCGACCCCACCTTCGCCGAACTGCTCGGCCGGATGCGCGAGACCGACCTGCGCGCGTTCGCGCACCAGGACCTCCCGTTCGAGCGGCTGGTCGAGGCACTCAACCCGGTGCGCTCACAGGGACGGAACCCGCTGTTCCAGGTCATGGTCGGCTACCAGAATCAGGCCGTGGGCACGGTCGAGTTCCCGGGGTTGGCCGTCGAAGGGGCGCGGTTCACACCGCCGACCGCGAAGTTCGACCTGGACTTCGTGTTCCGCGAGACCAGCGACACCGGTGCCCCGGTCGGGCCGCTGGAGGTCGCGATCGAGTACGCCGCCGACCTCTTCGACGCGGCGACCGCCGAGACGCTGCTCACCCGACTCGTACGCCTGCTGGAACTGGTCGGCGACGCACCGGGCCGCCGCATCGGCGACTACGAACTGCTCACCGACGCCGAGTCGGAGCAGGTGTTGACGGCCTGGAACGACAGTGCGCACGACCTGCCCGACGTCACGATCGCGGAGATGCTGGAGGAGCAGGCGGCGGCCGAACCCGACGCGGTCGCCCTGGTGTTCCGCCCCGGGACCCCGGACGCGGTCACCTGGACGTACCGCGAACTCAACGAACGCGCCAACCGCATCGCGCGCCTGCTCCAGGCGCACGGCGCGGGGCCGGAGCGGGTGGTGGCCCTCGGACTGGCACGTACGCCCGACATGGTGGCCGCGTTGTTCGCGGTGCTGAAGACCGGAGCCGCGTACCTCCCCCTCGAACTCGACCTCCCCGCCAAGCGCCTGGCCCTCCTGCTGGAGGACACCGGCCCGGTGTGCGTGCTGGCCGCCGAGGCGTCCGCCGACCGACTGCCGGACGAGACGGCACCGCTGCTGCTGGACGCACCCGAAGTGACCGCCTTCGTCGCCGCGTTCTCGGGGGCCGATCTGACGGATGCCGAACGTCCGGGCTTCACGCGGTCCGACGCGCACCGGATGGACCACCCCGCCTACGTGATCTACACGTCCGGGACCACGGGGCGCCCCAAGGGCGTGGTCACCCCGTACCGCGGGCTGACGAACATGCAGTACAACCACCGCCGCCACATCTTCGACCCCGTCGTCGCCGAAGCCGGACGACGCCTGCGCATCGCCCACACCGTCTCCTTCGCCTTCGACATGAGCTGGGAAGAACTCCTCTGGCTCGTCGAAGGCCACGAAGTCCACATCTGCGACGAACAACTCCGCCGCGACGCCCACGCCCTCACCCACTACCTCGACCACCACCACATCGACGTCATCAACGTGACGCCGACCTACGCGGCGCAGCTCATCGAGCTCGGCCTGCTGGACCGGGGCCACCGCCCGTGCCTGGTCCTGCTCGGCGGCGAGGCCGTCGGCGGGGACGTGTGGACGGCCCTGCGGGAGACCCCGGGCGTGCTCGGCTACAACCTCTACGGCCCGACCGAGTACACGATCAACACCCTCGGCGCCGGAACCGACGAATCCCCGACCCCCGCACTCGGCCGGCCGATCCACAACACCGAGGTGTACGTCCTGGACCGCCATCTGCGGCCCGTCCCGCCCGGGGTGCCGGGCGAGCTGTACGTGGCCGGCTGCGGCCTGGCGCGGGCGTACCACGACAACGCCGGGCAGACCGCCGCACGCTTCGTCCCCAACCCCTACGGACCCCCCGGCACCCGCCTCTACCGCACCGGCGACCTCACCCGACACCGCCCCGACGGCACCCTCGACTACCTCGGCCGCACCGACCACCAGACCAAAATCCGCGGCCACCGCATCGAACCCACCGAAATCGAAACCACCCTCACCACCCACCCCCGCATCACCCACGCGGCGGTGACGCCCACCGCGGACCGGCAGCGCCTGGTCGCCTACCTCGTCGGCGGCGCGGACCCGGACGAGGTGCGGGCGTGGCTGGCCGAGCGGCTGCCGGACTACATGGTGCCGGGGATCTTCGTCGCCCTCGACGCGCTCCCGCTGACCGTGAACGGCAAGCTCGACCGGGACGCGCTGCCCGAGCCGGACCTGGCCGACGCCGTCTCGGCGCGCGGCCCGCGGAACGAGGACGAGGCCGAGCTGTGCCGGATCTTCGCGGCGGTGCTGGACCTCCCGCGGGTCGGCGTCGACGACGACTTCTTCGCCCTGGGCGGCCACTCGCTGCTCGCGGTGCGGCTGGTGTCGCTGATCCGCGAGGCGGGGCTCGCGGCCGATCCGGCGGCGGTGACGGTGGCGACCGTGCTCACCGCGACCACGCCCGCGGCTCTCGCCGAACGGCTGGGCGGGGGCCGGGAGCGCGGCGACGCGGCGTTCGCCCCGCTGCTGCCGCTGCGTCCGGACGGGGCGCTGCCGCCGCTGTTCTGCATCCACCCGGGCTTCGGGCTGGCCTGGCCGTACGCCGCGCTGCTGCCCTTCGTGCCGGACGGCCGTCCGGTGTACGGGCTTCAGTCGCCGGTCGTGTGCGGTGCCGAACCCGCCGCGTTCCTGGAGGAGTTGGCTGCCGAGTACCTGGCCAGGATCCGGCGCGTGCAGCCGCACGGGCCGTACCACCTGCTGGGCTGGTCGTTCGGCGGCGAGATGGCGTACGCGCTCGCCGGGCTGCTGCAACAGGCGGGCGAGGAGGTGCGGTTCCTCGCAGTCCTGGACGCCCAGCCGCCCGTACCGCTCGCATGTGGCGAAGGGCGCTCGGGGGCCGACGGGTTCGACGCCGGGGCGGCGCGCGAACACCTGTCCCGCGCGGTGCCGGGCGACGCGGACGTGCTCGCGGGGCTCGGCGACGAGGTGGTCGACCGCCTGCTCGCCGCCCGCTCCGCGCACGAATACCTGTCCCCGGCAGCACCGTTCGAGCCCTTCGCCGGCGATCTGCTCTGCGTGGTCGCGGACGGCAACGGCCGCCGGACCGGTGCGGCGGCGTGGCGCGGGCGCATCCGCGGCACGGTCCGAGCGCACGAAGTGCCGTACGACCACGACGATCTCCTGACCCGCGATGCCGTCGCCCTGATCGGCCCGCTGCTGCGAGACGCCTTCGCGCGCCTTGACGCCCCCTGATCCCCGCGTGCCGTGGCGGCGGGCCGGACCGGCCGCCGCCACGCCGCGTGTCCTCGCACCACCCCGTCTAGAAAGGCGACTTCACGCCATGCACAGAACCGGTATCCACCGCGGCCTCCGCCGCTTGGCCGCCGCGGGTGTCGCCGCGGCCCTCGCACTTGGGCTCGCGGCCTGCGGCGACGACGACAAGGACGACTCGGGCAGCGCGTCTCCCTCGGCGCCTGCCGCGTCCGCGCCCGCCAATTCGGCGCCGGCGGCCGCCGCGTACCCGGTCACGATCACGCACAAGCTGGGGACCACCACGATCAAGGAGGCCCCGAAGCGCATCGTGGCCCTCGGCGAGGGCGACCAGGACGCCGCACTGGCGCTCGCGGTCTCGCTCGCCGGGATGGTGGAGACCACGCCGCCGGACGGGATAGCCCCCTGGGCGAAGCCCAAGGTCGGGAGCGGCAAGCCCGAACTGATCACCATGGGCGAGAACGGCGCGCCGATCGAGAAGGTGCTGGCCCTCAAGCCGGACCTGATCCTCGCGAACACCGACTACTGGATCGAGCAGGAGTACGAGAAGCTCTCGAAGATCGCGCCCACCACGGCGTTCGAGACCGGTCCGTCGCAGGACACCTGGCAGCAGGTGACCCGCCAGGTCGGCAAGGCGCTCGGCAAGTCCCCCGAGGCGGAGAAGCTGGTCACCGACCTGGAGGCGAAGATCACCGCGGTGGGCACCACCTACCCGGAGGTCAAGGGCAAGTCGTTCGCGCTCACCAACGCGCAGAACGCGGGCACCATCGCGGTGCTGAAGGACAAGTCCGACGGCGGCGTCAAGCTGCTCAACGGGTTCGGCATGACCTTCCCCGACTCGATCGCGAACCTGCCGGGCGCGGGCTTCGCGGCCGAACTGAGCATGGAGCGCCTGGACGTGCTCGAGGTGGACGTCCTGCTGAGCAACTACAACGCGGACGCCGACCTCCAGAAGGCGATCGAGGCCAATCCCCAGTTCGCCAAGCTGAACGTCGTGAAGCGGGGCTCCTACGTCGCCTTGGACTCCAACGACTTCTGGGCGCTCCGGTTCGCCACTCCGCTTTCGGTGGAGTACGTGATCGACAAGATCATGCCCCGGATCTCCCAGGCGGCCAAGGCGCCTCGCACCTGAGCCGGGCGCCGGCAACACGCGTGAACGGCTGACCGGCTGACGAACGGCCGGAGGAACGACCGATGGGCGGTCCCCCTCGTGGGGGGCCGCCCATCGGCCTTGTACGGGTTGCGCCGCGTGTACCGCGGGGTGGGTGCGGCGTCCGGTCAGACGCTCGGTCCTCGCTCAGCCCTCGCTCGCGGCGGTGGCGCCGGAAGTTGCGGCGGCGGCGGTTGCGTCGGCCAGGCTTCGCGGACGCAGGTCGGTCCAGTTCGCGTCGATGTACTCCAGGCACGCGGCCCGGGTGCCCGGCCCGTGCACGGTGCGCCAGCCGGCCGGG
This sequence comes from Streptomycetaceae bacterium NBC_01309, assembly GCA_045039925.1. Classification (GTDB taxonomy): domain Bacteria; phylum Actinomycetota; class Actinomycetes; order Streptomycetales; family Streptomycetaceae; genus Yinghuangia. Next base: position 9,333,205 of record CP108400.1, on the reverse strand, counting down.
ACGTCGAGGAACGTCGGCCACAGCGCGTGCTGGCCTTCGTCGTTGACGACGGCGAAGAACTCGCCGTCCTCGTCGTCAAACGGGTTGGTGGCGGTCATCGGGGTCCTGCCTTTCTGCGAGGGAGTCGGTTGCGGAGGCGGGGACGGCGGCGGTCTCGTCGAAGTCGTCGGCACCGCCGGTCAACGTGGCTTTGCGGAGTGCGGGTGAGCCCGATGCCACCGCGCCGACGGCTGCCACGCAGGCGATGCCGCCGGCCATCAGGAACGTTCCGGGGGCGACGAGCTTGGCGCCGACGCCGGCCAGGGCGTTGCCGGCCGACGGTGCGGCGGTGGCCTGGGCGAGCCAGAGGCTGCCGACCCGGCCTTGCAGGTGGTCGGGGGTGTACGCCTGGATCAGCGCGCGCCGCAGGATCTCCGAAATGGTGTCGGCGTACCCGGCGAGCGCGAGCAACGGGAGTGCCAGCCAGAGCAGTTCCGCGGCCCCGAAGGCGGCGACCGCGAGTCCCCAGCCGGCCGCGGCGGTGGCGAGGGCGACGCCCGGCCGCGTGCTGCGGCCGGTCCAGCCGCTGGTGAGCGCACCGAGGAAGGCGCCGACGGACGGGGCGCTGTAGAGGAGGCCCACGGTGATCGGGCCGCCGTCGAAGACGCGTTCGCCCATTTGCGGGAACAGCGCGTAGGGCATGGCCAGGAGGACGGCGAACAGGTCGACGAGCATGAGCGCGCGGATGACAGGGTCGGCGCGTACGTGCCGGAACCCGGCGGCGATCTCGTGCAGCGGGTGGCTGCCCTCGGCCTCGGTCCCGGCGTCGGCCCCGGCCTCGGCCCCGGCGTCCGGCGCGGCCTCGGGCACGGCCTCGGGAGCGGGCCGATCGCCCGCCGTGGCCGAGTCGTTCGCATCCGTACGCCCTGCCGCCACGTCGCCCGCGGAGTCCGCGCCGCCCGATTCCGCGCCCGCGGTGTCCGCGGGTTCCGCACCGGCCCGTTCGGGGCGCAGTTCCGGCAGTCGCCACAACAGCAGGGCCCCGACCGCGAAGCCGGACGCGTCGAGCAGGTAGCAGGTCGCCACGCCGGGCCCGGCAGCCACCAGACCGGCGACCGTGGGCCCGACCATCGCGCCGAACTGCGTGGTGAGCGTGAGCAGCGCGCCCGCCGCGGCGAGTTGTCTTCGGCCGACCAGCGCGGGGGTCACGGCCATGAGCGCGGGCGCGCCGAGCCCGTTGACCAGTCCGGCGGCGACGGCGAGGAGGTAGATGACCCACAGCCGCGGGTTGTCCGCCATCGCGTTGACGGCGAGTGCCAGGACCACGACCGCGGCGCCCGCCCGGGTGCCGAGGATGATCTTGCGGCGGTCGGTGCGGTCGGCGACCACGCCGCCGGTGAGCAGGCCGATGCACAGGCTCACCGAGATGACGATGTTGACCATGCCGACGTGCAGCGACGAGCCGCCGATGTCGTAGACCTGGATGCTGGCCGCCACCGAGGTGAGCGCGGTGCCGAGCATCGACAGGGCGGACGCGGCGAACAGCAGCCGGAATTCCCGGCTTTCGCGGAGCGGGGTGGTGTCCGCGGCGAGCTCCCCGAGCCGCATGGTCAGTTCTTCCCGGTTGGGGACTGGTCGGCGCCGCGGTGGTCGCGGACGGATCCGAGGATCTCGCCGGCCCGGACCGCGATGTTGGAGAGCAGGGTGGAACTGAGGCCGTGGGTGTGCTCGGTACCGCCTTGCAGGTAGACGCCCGCGGTGACGTGGGGTGCGGTGGCGGCCCGGTAGTCCCGGCCGAGGCGGGGGCGGCCGACGGCGTCGCGCAGGCAGGCGTCGGCGGCGTCGCCGAGCAACGCCAAAGCGTCGTGCGGGCGGTAGCCGGTGGCGTAGACGACGGCGTCGGCGTCCAGCGTCTCGGTTTTGCCGGTGGGCAGGTACTCGATGTCGAGGCGCGCGTGGTCGGGCCCGTCCTGGAGCGCGGTGATGCGGGAGGCGTGCCGGATGCGCAGGCGCTCGCGGCCGAGGACGCGCTCCTCGTAGACCGTGCGGTAGAGGTCGGCGATCAGATCCCCGTCCACCACCGAGTAGTTGGTGTTGCGGTGGTAGGCGGTGAGCATGCCCTTGACGTCTTCGGGCGAGTCGAAGTAGTCGTCGACGGCCGCCGGGTCGAAGATGCGGTTGGCGAACGGGCTGTCGTCGGCAGGCGCGTAGCCGTAGCGCGAGAAGACCGCGTGCACTTCGGCGTCGGGAAAGCGCCGGTGCAGGTAGTCGGCGCTCTCCGCGGCGCTCTGGCCGGAGCCGACCACCACCGCGGTGCGGATCGTGGCGGGGTCCGCGGCGGCGACTCGCGGGACGAGCTCGCTGTTGTGCCAGATGCGTGCGGAGGCGGCGACGCCTTCCGGCAGGCGCGGGGACAGGCCGGGTGCGAGGACGACGTTGCGGGCCCGGTAGGTGCGGGTGCCGCCGTCCGCGGTGGCGGCGGTGACGTCGAATGCGTCGATCCGACCGTCCGCCATCACCGGTGTTATCGCGGTCACTTCGGTTCCATATCGGACCGAATCGGCGACACGCGCGGCGGCCCATTCGAGATAGCCGTGGAATTCGGCGCGGAGCGGGAAGAACGACTTGCCGTTGACGAACGCCACCAGGCGTCCGGCGGCGTGCAGGTACGAGACGAAGCTGAAGTCGCTGGTCGGATTCCGCATCGTGACCAGGTCTTTGAGGAAGGACACCTGCATGGTGGCGCCGTCGACGAGCATGCCGCGGTGCCACCCGAATTGCCGTTGCCTTTCCAGGAACAAGGCGTCTACCGGGTCGTCCGCCGCCGTCGCGTTGTGTTCGGCGACGGCGACGGCGAGTGCGAGGTTGCTTGGGCCGAAGCCGACGCCCACGAAGTCATGGACGGAGTCTGGCGCGTGGGCGAGGTCAGGCATGAAGGTGAGGCTAACCTAATCAAAGGCGGGTCACCAGACCTGCCGGAACGGTCGGGTTTTAGGGTAGGCTCACCTAACTTCCCGGCCCTGCCTGCCTGCACACCGGAGGCCACCGTGCCCCTGCTCCGCCGCGAACTCGCCGTCTCCGCCGATCCTTTGGAGCTCGCCGCGGCCCTCGCCGAATCGCCCTCGGGCGCCGACGCGCACGTCGTCTACGAACGGGACGGTTGCTGGCTCGTCGCCCTCGGCACCCTCGCGGAGATCGAGGCCACCCCGACCGACGTCGTGACCCGCGCCCCGGATCCGGACCTCGTCCCCGGTGCCGGACCGGGCGAGCACCGGGTGGGGTGGACGGGTTCACCGCTGCCCGCGGTCTCCGCGGCCCTGGACCGCCTGCGTATCCCGGAGTGGCGTGCCTACGGCTGGGCGAGCTTCGAACTGGCCTACGTACACGCCGGGATGCCCGAGCTGGTCGGCGACGCACGGTTGCTGCACCTGCTGTTGCCGCGCACCGAGGTACGCCTGGCGGACGGGCGCGCCGAGGTGCGCTCCGTCAGCGCCGGTGAACTCGACGCCACGGTCGAACTGCTGACGAACTATCAGCCGATCCCCCGCAAGTCCCCGGAACCTCTGGACGTCACCGGCACCGACCCCGACGACTACCGGTCCGCGGTCGGCTCGGCGATCGACGACATCCGCTCGCGGCACCTGCAGAAGGTCATCCTGTCGCGCGTCGTCCCGATTCCGCACGACGTCGACCTGGTGGGCACGTACCTCGCCGGACGCCGCGGCAACACGCCGACGCGCTCCTTCCTCCTGGGGCTCGGCGACCTGCGGGCGACCGGATTCAGCCCGGAGATCGTGGTCTCGGTCGACGCCGACCGGCACGTGGTGACCCAACCCCTGGCCGGCACACGGGCCCTGGAGGCCGACGGCCTCGACGCCGCGCGACGCTCCGACCTGCTGAGTGATGCCAAGGAGATATTCGAGCACGCGATATCGGTCAAGGTCGCGTACGACGAAATGCTGCCGCTCTGCGCGCCCGACTCGGTGGTGGTCCGCGGGTTCATGGAGGTCAAGGAGCGCGGCAGCGTCCAGCACCTGGCCTCGTCGGTGACCGGCGAACTCGCCGAACAAGTCGGCCCCTGGGACGCGTTCGCGGCCCTGTTCCCGGCGGTGACCGCGTCGGGGGTGCCCAAGCCGGCCGCGTACCGCGTGATCCACCGGAACGAGGCGCATCCGCGCGGTCTCTACAGCGGGGCGGTGATCACCGCCGACCACACGGGGGCGATCGACGCGGCGCTGGTGCTGCGCACGGTCTTCCGCCGCGGCGGACGCACCTGGCTGCAAGCCGGTGCGGGGATCGTCGAGCAGTCCACCCCGGACCGGGAGTTCGAGGAGACCTGCGAGAAACTGCGGTCCGTCGCGCAGCACTTGGTCCCGGCGACCTGACGGCACGCGACCGCCGCACCACACTCCGGCCGAGGCCCGGGCCGCCCGCCCTGGTGCCTCGGCCGGTTCGCGTCGTGCGGCGGGCTTCGTGCGGCAAGTGACGGGCGGCGTGCGGCGGGTGACGGGTGGCGGTCAGCCGCCGCGTCCCACCTTGTTCGCGCGTCCGAGGAACCAGAGCAGGTACGGGGCGCCGATCAGACCCGTCACGATGCCGACCGGAACCGTCTCCGGGAACGCCGTCCGCGCCAGCAGGTCGGATCCTCCGACGATCACCGCTCCCGCGAAACCCGCGGTGAACAGCGGGATTTCCGCCGTTCCGGCCAGCCCGCGGGCCACCTGCGGCGCGGCGAGGGCCACGAACACCACCGGCCCCGCACACGCGGTGGCGACCGCGGCCAGGCACGTGCCGATCAGCAGCAGCGCGGTCCGGGCGGTACGGGTCGGCACGCCCAGCCCCGTCGCGATGTCGTCGCCGAACTGGAGCATGCGGTACGGCCGTACGAGCGCCGCCAGCGGCGGGACCAGCAGCACCAGGCCGATCGCCATCCAGCGCACCTGCGTGTAGTCGCGGTTCTCCAGGCTGCCGGTCAGCCACGCGGTGGCCCGGGTGGCGGCGTCGATGTCGACGCGGGCCAGCGCCCAGCGCGTGAAGGCCACGAGCATGCCGTTCGCGGCGATGCCGACCAGCACGAACCCGTAGCCGGTGATGGTGCCTTGCCGGAAGGCGAGGAAGTAGACGAGCACGCCGGTGGTGACCGCGCCGACCAACGCCCCCAGCGGGACCGGGCCGTACGTCGCGGAGACGCCCGTACCCACGCCGCCCGCGAGGATCGCGATGACGGCGCCGGCCCCCGCCCCCGCCGTGATGCCCACGATGTCCGGGCCCGCGAGCGGGTTGCGGGTCACGGCCTGGAAGACCGCGCCGGCCAGGCCCAGGGCGAAGCCGACCATGATCGCCACGAGCGCGCGGGGAAGCCGCAGTTCGTGCACGACGAGCTCGGCATCCTCGGGGCCCGCGTTGAACAGGCCGGTCACCACATCCGACCACGGCAGTTCGTAGTCGCCCATGGCGAGCGAGGCGACCAGCATCACGAACGCCAGGGCCAGCAGGACGACGCAGGTCAGGAGCACCCGCAGCCGCAGCGCGAAGCCCACCGGCCCGGCGGCGAACCTGACCGTCGAGGGCAGTCGCCTGCCCCCGCCCTTCGTCTTGCCGTTCGCGGTGCCTTCCGGTGCCCGCTTCGCCGGGCTCGCCGTCGCGGTCATCGTGCGTGCTCCCGCAGTTTGCCGATCTTGACCAGGGCGATCAGGAAGGGCGCCCCCAGGAAGGCGGTGACGACCCCGACCTCGACCTCGGTGGGCCGGGCCACCACCCGCCCCACCACGTCGGCGGACAGCAGCAGTACCGCTCCTCCGATCGCGGACGCGGGGACCAGCAGGCGGGCGTCCGGGCCGGTGAAGGCGCCGACGATGTGCGGAACGGCCAGTCCCGCGAAGACGATGGGCCCGGCGGCCGCCACCGCGGTCCCGGTCAGCAGGACCACCGCCAGCGCGCCCAGCGCCCGCGTGGTCCCGGCCCGCGCCCCGAGCGCGGTGGCCGTGTCGTCGCCGAGGGCGAGGGCGTTGAAGCGGGGCGACAACACGAAGGCGAGGACGAGTCCGGCCACCACGAACGGCACGAACTGCCAGGCCTGGCCGGTGTCCCGGCCGGTGAGCGAACCGACCGCCCAGGAGCGGTAGCGCGACAGCGCCTCGGGGTCGGAGAGCACCAGCGCGCCCGTGGCGGCGTCCAACAGCGCCGAGACCGCGACCCCGGCCAGGGCGAGCTTTGCGGGGGTCGCGCCCCCGCGGCCGCGTCCGCCGACCCCGTAGGCCACGGCCCCCGCCGCGGCGGCACCCGCGAACGCGAACCACACCGAGGTGTACGGCCCGGTCAGGTCGAACAGCGCGACCGCGGACGCGACCGCGAAAGCCGCCCCGGAGGCCACGCCGATCAGCCCGGGGTCGGCCAGCGGATTCCGGGTGACCTGCTGCGCCACCGCACCCGCGGTGCCCAGCGCCACACCGACCATCAGCCCGACGAGAGTGCGCGGCACCCGCAGGTCCCATATGAGCCCCGCGGCATCCTCGCGGTCCCCGCCGAACATGGCGAAGACCTCCGACGGGGCGTTGGTGCGCGTTCCGATCGCCAGCGACGCGAACGCCGCCGCCACCAAGGCGGCGAGCAGCACCCCGAACACGACAACGCGCCGACGCCGTCCGGGGGCGGCCGCGACTTCGACAGACATCTGAGTAAGGTAAGGCATGCCTCAGTGCCGCGACAGACCGGCTCGGGATTTGACACCGACTCAGACCGCCCGAGGGTCCGGGGAGTTCCGCGCCGCGCCGGGAAACGCCGGGCGTGCCCGGCTCGTCGGGGGTCCGCCGGATCGGCCGTACGCGGGCCTCCGGGGAGCCCTGGTGACCGCTCCGGCACCCGGAGAGGGCCGATTGCGGGCATTCTGTTCGGCGTTCGTATCGCCGAGGAGGCATTTGTGCAGTCGACCAGCGCGACCGGCCGAGAACTGGTCCACGACTGGCGTGTTCCCGACCGTGAGTACCAGCGGCACCAGGAGCGGCGCGGGCGGCGTTGGGCCTACCCGGACCTCGACCCGTACCGCACGGCGCTGGTCGTGGTCGACATGGTGCCGTTCCACACCGACGCCAACCCGTACGCGCGCGGGATCGTCCCGCGCATCCAATACCTGGCAACTTGCGTGCGCAGCGCGGGCGGGACGGTCGCCTGGGTGCTGCCCGCCCCCGACCCGCACCGTGCCGCCGCCGAGGAGTTCCACGGGGCGGACGTCGCCGCACGGTACGCGGGCAGCGGGGGCACCGGTCCGCTGGAACTGCGCCTGAGCCGCGGCCTCACGATGATGCCGGGCGACCTGCTCACCGAGAAGACCGCGCACAGCGCCTTCTTCCCCGGGCGCTGCCCGCTGCCCGACCTCCTCGACGAACGCGGCGTCACGACCGTGGTGATCACCGGCACCACGACCGACGTCTGCTGCGAGTCCAGCGCACGGGACGCGTTCACCCTCGGCTACCGCGTCATCGTCGCCGCCGATGCCACGGCCACCGGCGACGACCGCGCCCACAACGCCAGCCTGCGCATCGTCTACCACTCGTTCGGCGACGTACGCGACACCGCGGACCTGGCCATGATGCTCACGACCCCGGGCGCCCCGGCCGCGGACCGCTGACGACCCGTGCCGGCCGCCCGCGTCGTCGGTTCGGTCACTCGTCGGTGGGCAACCAGACCCCGTGCAGGCCGAGGGGCACCCTGACCGGGATGCCGATGCGGGCGACGGGGCCCTGCGCCGGGTCGTCGGCCGGGAGGACGAGGAGCCAACTCGCGCCGTCCGTGCGGTCGGTGGCAAAGGCCAGCCAGTAGCCGCCCTCCTCGCCCGCGGAGCCGGGTACCGGAGCGAACGCGGGCTCGCCCACGGCCAGGTCGCCCGCGTCCCAGAGCACGGTGGTCGTCCCGGTGGTCGTCCCCGCGGTGTCGACGGCGTACCAGCGGAGGGCGTCGAACTCGCCCGCGATGAGCCCTTCGTGCCGACCGCTCCCGGCGGCGACGCCGATGCGCCGGTGCGGTCGCCCGATCATCCGGTCGTCGACACGCGGCAGTTCCACGCGCGAGTCGTCGAGTTGGGTGCGCCGTACGGAACCGGCCGCGGGATCGATGTCGGCGCGCGTGAGGCCGGAGTGCGCCGTACCCCCGACGGGCCCGCCGCCGAGGCCGAGCGACGGCCACTGCACGTAGTCGAGCACCACATGCCCGTCCGCCGTATCGAAGGCGTTGACGGTGTGCCAGAGCCAGAACGCCTCGTCGTCCGCCCAGCGGACCGGGCCGCCGTCGCGCGGGATCAGCGCGATGCGGGTGCCGTGCTCGGGGCGCCAGTCCAGGAACGATCCGCCGCCCATGGCCGCCGCGAGGTCGAAGAAGGCCGGTGCCAGCACGAGGACGAGGTAGCGGCTCGTGAGCGCCATGTCGTGGATCATCGAGGCGTCCGCCACCCCCTCCACCGGCGTGGGGCCGCGGGTGACCGCACCGTCCGGACCGATGACCGACCATGTCAGGTACGGCGGTTCGAGCAGGTAGCAGAACACCGCCATCTCGCCCGTCACCGGATCGACCTTGGGATGCGCGGTGATCCCGGCGGGCAGGCGGCCGTCGAACGTCTCCTTGCCCGCGGTGCCGAGGTCGGCGCCCATCCGGTACGGGCAGTCCGACTCCGCCAGGGCCAGGAGCCGTCCCGCGTGCTCGACGACGTTCACGTCCGGCAGCGGCTTGAAGGTGTCCGCCAGCTCCTCCCCCACCTGGTCCTTGCCCGGCAGGATCAGCGACTCCAGGCCGCCCCACAGCGCCCGCCCCGCCGCCTCCTCCGCACGCATCGCGGGTGTGCGGACGAAGCGGTTGCGGTAGCGGGCGCGGCCCTGCGACATCCAGACCCCGTGCAGCATCCCGTCGCCGTCGATCGGGTACAGGTACGAGCCGATCGGCGTGAACCGCGGATTGGGCCCGTTGCGGATGTAGACGCCGTCCAGTTCGTCCGGCAACCGGCCCTCGATCCGCAGGTCGACCGCGTCGACCTGCTCGGTGACCGGGGCGAACGGCCCGACGAGGTGCGCCACCCGGGACGGGTCGAAGGCTCCGGACTCGGTGGTCATGACGGCCTCCCTGGATCACGGGTCCGCACTCTCCATTGAAAGCCCGTGGCCACCGCACCGCCAACGAGGCCCCGGTGCCTTGCCGGTCTGCCTCCCAGGCGGAGGATCAGTCGACGCGGACCGGGCGGGGCAGGGCGTCGGGCTCGGGCTTGACAGGGTCGGGCCAGGGGCACGCCGGGGGCACTTTGCGGCGGTCGGCGGGGTCCCAGCCCGCGACACGCGCCTCGCGAACGGCGGCGGCGACGAAGCGGGGGCGCACCGGTTCGATCTGGAGCGCGGCGCGGCGTTCCTCGGATGCGATGGAATACCACGGGAAGTAGAGCCACAGGTCGAAGAATTCGACCGTGACGTGGAGGCGCCGGGTGCCTCGGCCCTCCGCGCGCCAGACGCGGAGCAGCAGGTTCCCCTCGCCGCCGCCCCCGACGTGCCAGCGGTACTCCTCACCGTCGACATGGATCAAACGCGGTGCGCGGTGGCGTCGGGACATGCGGACCAGTCTGCCCGTGACCCTGCCGTTCGCCGGATATCAGATCGGCCTGCGGAATGCCCGGACGCTCTCACCACTACTGTTCGCCGGATAGAACTGCCGGTGTCGACTGCGGAGTAGCGCCCCGCCGAAGCGGTGTGCGGCCTCCCGACACCCACTGCGAAGAACGGAGCACCCGCCCATGGCCCCGATCGTTCCGCCCGGCCGCCTCGTCTACGGCATGCAGTTGCCGGTCCAGACGAAGAGCAAGAGCACCGCCGAGCCCTGGGAGTACGACGCCGGCGTCGACGAGATCGTCGCCGTCGCCCGGCACGCGGAGGACACCGGCTTCTTCTACATCGGCGTCTGCGACCACATCGGTGTGCCCGCCGGGCCGGAGGCCGACCACATGAGCACCACGTGGTACGACTGCGTGGCCACGCTCGGCATGCTGGCCGGGGTCACCAGCACCGTACGGCTGCTGTCGAACGTCTACATCGTGGCGTACCGGCACCCGTTCGCCACCGCCAAGGCGTTCATGACGCTCGACCACCTCTCCGGCGGCCGGGTCGTGCTCGGCGTCGGCGCGGGGCATCTGCGCGGCGAGTTCGACGCCCTGGGCGTGCCGTTCGAGCAGCGCGGGGCGATCACCGACGAGGCCCTGGACGGCATCCGGGCCGCCTTCACGGCCGAGTACCCCGCGCTCGCCGGCCCCCGGTTCGCCGACGGGGGCCTTGGCCTCGGGCCGCGGCCGGTGCAGGCGTCCATCCCCATCTGGATCGGCGGCAAGGCCCGCCCCGCCCTGCGCCGGGTCGCGCTGCGCGGCGACGGCTGGATCCCGCAGGCCACGCCGCGTGCGCAGATGGCCGAGGACATCGCGTACATCAGGCGCATCCGCGAGGAGGCCGGCCTCTCCGGTCCGCTCGACATCGGTTTCATCACCGAACCCGTGCACATCGGCACGCCCGCCTGGGATCTCGGCGACGCCCCCGTGGTGGCCGGCAGCCCGGACCGGATCGCCGAACACATGCGCGCGATGGGCGAAATCGGCGTCAACCACCTCCAGATCCGCTTCCGCAACCGCTCGCTGAGCGAGCTCCAGGACCAGATGTCGGCGTGGCACACGGACGTGGCGCCGCTGCTGAACGTGTGACGGTCGTCCGGCCGACGTGCCGTACCCCCGGCCGGTGACGCAGGCTGGGGGTATGGCACGGGCAAACGAGACCGTGGCGGCGCTGCTCCAGGAGTACGCCGACCTCCTGTCCATCACGCAGGGCGACGCGTTCAAGGCGCGCGCGTACGAGAAGGCCGCCCGTGCGATCGCCGGTTACGCCTCCGACGTCGCCGAGCTGGACGCCAAGGGGCTGCGCGGGATCCCGAACGTCGGCAAGTCGATCGCCGACAAGGTGGCCGAGTACCTCGAAGGCGGCAGCATCGCGGTCGTCGAGGAGGCCCGCACCGCGATCCCCCCGGGAGTCCGCGAGCTGGTGGCGATCCCGGGCCTCGGCCCGCGCAAGGCCATGCAGTTGTACGAGGACCTGGGCATCTCGTCCGTCGACGAGCTCCTCGGCGCGATCGGGCGGCACCGGCTGCGCGGCCTCAAGGGGTTCGGCGCCAAGACCGAGGACAACATCCGGCACGGCATCGAGCTCATGCAGAAGGCGGGCGGCCGCATCCTGATCAGCGCCGCGATGGCCGTCGCCGAGCAGATCGTCGCGGAGTTGTCGGCGATCGACGGGTGCGTGCGGTGCACGTACGCCGGGTCGCTGCGCCGCATGCGGGAGACGATCGGCGACATCGACATCCTGGTCGCGGCGGAGGACTCCGCGCCGTTCATGGCGGCCATCGGCGAGCTCCCGCAGACCGCCGAGATCATCGCGGGCGGGGAGAAGAAGACCTCGATCCGCACCACCAAGGGCCTTCAGGTCGACCTGCGGGTGCTGCCGCCGAGCGCGTGGGGTGCCGGGCTCCAGTACTTCACCGGCTCGAAGGAGCACAACGTCCGGATCCGCGAGATCGCGGTGCGCCGCAAGCTCAAGTTGTCCGAGTACGGCCTGTTCCACGCCAAGAGCGGCGCGATGATCGTCTCCGAGACCGAGCGGGAGATCTACGAGCGGCTGGACCTGCCGTGGATCCCGCCGCCGCTGCGCGAGAACCGCGGCGAGATCGAGGCGGGGCTGCGCGGAGAGCTGCCCGACCTGGTGACCGAGGCCGACATCCGCGGCGACCTGCACACCCACACCGACCTGACGGACGGGGTCTCCTCGCTGGAGGACATGGTCGCGACGGCGGCGGCGCGCGGGTACGCGTACTACGCCGTCACCGACCACGCGCCGAACCTCTACATGCAGCGCATGACCACCGAGAAGATGCTCGCGCAGCGCGACCGGGTGCGGGCCCTCGACGGCACGCACGGGCGCATGCGGCTGCTGCACGGCACCGAGCTCAACATCGCGCCGGACGGCTCGCTCGACTGGCCGGACGAGGTGCTCGCCGGGTTCGACATCTGCGTCGCCTCGATCCACTCCCACTTCACGCAGAGCCGGGACGAACTGACGCGCCGCCTGATCCGCGCGTGCGAGAACCCGTACGTCTCCGTCATCGGCCATCCCACCACCCGCCGCATCGGCAAGCGCTCGGGCATCGACGCCGACTTCGACGCGGTGTTCGAGGCGTGCGCCCGCACCGGCACCGCGCTGGAGATCGACTCGCACCCCGAGCGCCTGGACCTGCGCGACGAGGACGTCCTGCGGGCCAAGAAGTACGGCGTGAAGTTCTCGATCGACTCCGACGCGCACTCCACGACACACCTGCCGTACATCCGCTTCGGCGTCGGCACCGCTCAGCGGGCGTGGCTCACCAAGGACGACGTCGTCAACACGTGGCCGTTGGCCGAGCTGCGGAAGTTCCTCGCCGCGAAACGCCCGCGCGGGTGACGTTCCCGGCCCTCACGGGTGCGGTCGGCCTTCGACCGGCGTCCAGCGGCTGTGGTCCGCGGCGCTCGCCTCGACGGCGGCCAGGACGCGCTGGACTCTGAGCCCGTCGTCGAACGAGGGCTGCGGCGCCGTACCGGTCGCGATGGCCTCGACCAGGTCGCGGGCCTGGTGGGTGAAGCTGTGCTCGTACCCGAGGCCGTGGCCGGGGGGCCACCACGCGCCGGTGTAGGGGTGGGTGGGCTCGGTGACGGTGATGCGGCGGAAGCCGGCGGTGTCCGCAGGTTCGTCGTGGTCGTGGAACCACAGGTCGTTCATGGCTTCGAAGTCGAAGGAGACGCTGCCGCGCGAGCCGTTGAGCTCGATGCTCAGCGCGTTCTTGCGGCCGGTGGCGAAGCGGGTGGCCTCGAAGGTCGCGAGCGCGCCGCCCGACGTCCGGGCCAGGAAGATGGCGGCGTCGTCGACGGTCACCGTGCCGATACCGGTGGCCGAGCCGCCGACGTCGGCGTCGGCGCCGGTACGCGCGGGGCCGGCGGCCTGGGCCCCGATGCCGGTGCCGGCCGTGCCCAGCGGGCGCTTGTGGACGAACGTCTCGGTGACGGCGCTCACCCCGGTGATGTGATCCCCGGTCAGGAACTCGGCCAGGTCGATGATGTGCGCGCCGATGTCGCCGAGCGCGCCCGAGCCCGCCTGCTCGCGTACCAGCCGCCACACCAGCGGGTGTTCGGGGTCGACGATCCAGTCCTGGAGGTAGCGCGCGCGGACGTGGCGGATCGTGCCGAGCCTGCCCTCGGCGACGAGCCGGCGGGCCAGGGTCAGCGCCGGGACGCGGCGGTAGTTGAACCCGACCATCGCCAGGACCCCGCGTTCGGCGGCCTTCGCCGCCGCCCGGGCCATCGCCTCCGCCTCGGCGGGCGAGTTCGCCAGCGGCTTCTCGCACAGCACGTGCTTGCCGGCCTCCAGCGCGGCGATCGCGACCTCCGCGTGTACGGAGCCCTGGGCGCAGATGTCGATCAGCGCGATGTCGTCCCGGTCGAGGAGTTCGCGCCAGTCCGTCGTCGACTCGGCCCAGCCCAGGCGTGCCGCCGCGGCGGCGACGCGCGACGCGTCGCGGCCGGCCACGACCCGCAGGTCCGGCTGCATGGGCAGGTCGAAGAACGCGTTCACGGAGCGCCACGCGTGCGAGTGGACACGTCCCATGAAGGAGTGCCCGACCATGCCGACACCCAGGAGCGGGCGTGCGGTTCGGGGGTGCTGGGGAAGTGGCGACATGGGTGTGGGGTGCCTTTCGTTCGGGACGCCGGCGCGTGACGGTGACGCGGCGGCGACCGGACGCCCCGGTCGCCGCCGCAGGGTGGTCGGCTACGAGAACGCGGTGGGCAGGTAGCGGTCGACGTTCTCCTTGGTGACCACGGCCGAGTACGTGGTGATCGACGCGGGCACCTCCAGCTCGGCCAGGTCGGCGAGCGATTTCGCCTGGCCGATCATGCGGGCCAGGATGATCGCGGACGACGCCATGCTCGGCGGGTAGAGCACGGTGGCCTTCATGGGGGTGTTGTCGGCCTTGATGTCCTCCATGGCCTTCTTCGACCCGGCGCCACCCACCATCAGGAACTCGTTGTCGCGGCCCGCCTGCTTGATCGCCGCCATGACGCCGATGCCCTGGTCGTCGTCGTGGTTCCACATCGCGTCGATCTTGCCGTTGGCCTGGAGCACCTGGGCCGCCACCCGCTGGCCGACCGCCGCGGTGAAGTCCGCGGCCTGCCGGGCCGCGACCTTCATGCCTGCCGCTTCCAGCGCCTCGCGAAAGCCCTGGCTGCGCTGCTGGGTGAGTTCGAGGTTGTCGAGCCCGGCGACCTCGACCACGATCGGGTTCGTCTTGCCGGCCTGCTTCATCTGCGCGGCGATGTAGGTGCCCGCGTTGACGCCCATCCCGTAGTTGTCGCCGCCGATCCAGGTGCGGTACGACAGGGCGTTCGCGAAGACGCGGTCCAGGTTGACGACCGGGATGCCGGCCTCCATCGAGCGCCGCGCCACGGCGGTGAGCGCCTTGCCGTCGTACGGCAGGATCACCAGCACGTCGACCTTGGAGTCGATCAGCGACTGCACCTGCTGGATCTGCTGGTTGACGTCGTTGGTGCCCTCCGTCGCCTTGAGCGTGACGTCGGAGAACTCCTTCGCCTGCGCCTTGGCGTTGAGGCTGATCGCACCGATCCAGCCGTGGTCGGCGGCCGGCGCGGAGAAGCCGATGGTGACGGGCTTTCCGGGGGGCTCGGGGCTGCCCGACGCCGCGGCCGGCGCCTTGACCTGCGGGCCGGTGTCCTTGTCCGACGAGTTGTCGGTGCATCCCGCCACGAGGGCGCCGGCGCCGAGTGCGGCGCCGCCCAGGATGAAGCCTCTGCGATGGAGCTGGGACATGGATGACTCCCGAGGGGAACGAGGGCTGGAGGTACGAGGGCTGGACGAACGAGCGCTGGGGGTACGAGGGCTGGGGGTACGAGGCTGGGGTACGTCGCGCCGCGCAGGTCGAGGAAGGGGACTCCGCCGCGCCGCGCGCATGCGGGCGGGCGGGCGGTGCCGGGGCACGTTCGGTCAGGCGTTCACGCGCCTGCGCACGCCGCCCCAGCGCTGGATCAGCAGGACCGCGATGATGATCACGCCCTTGGCGATCTGCTGGATCGGCGACGCGAGGTTGTTGAGGATGAACAGGTCCTGGATGGTGGTGAACACGAGGACGCCGAGGATCGACCCCACGACCGACCCGAAGCCGCCGGTGAGCAGCGTCCCGCCGATGACCACGGCGGCTATCGCGTCGAGTTCGTAGAGCTGGCCGTGCGTGCTGGCGCCGGTGTTGGCCTGCGCGGTCAGCATGATCGCGGCGATCCCGCAGCACAGGCCGGACACGACGTACAGCAGGCAGGTGTGCAGGCGGACGTTGATGCCCGCGAGCCGTGCGGCCTCCGGGTTGCCGCCGACCGCGAACGTGCGCCGGCCGAAGGTGGTGCGGTTGAGGACGACCCAGCCCACCACCACGACGACCAGGAACAGGTACACGTGCATCGGGATGCCGAAGTACTTGTTCTCGGCGATCTTCAGGAAGCCGTCCACCTCGACGAGTTGCGACTTCCGGTCGGAGATCTGCTCGGCGAGGCCGCGTGCCGAGACGCTCACCGCGAGTGTGACGATGAACGCCACGAGACCGCCGAACGCGATCAGCACGCCGTTGAGCAGGCCGCACACGAGTCCCACGACGACGGCCGTGAACAACATGCCGAACAGGCCGGTGTCCTGGGTCGCGACGGTGGTCGCCCAGACCGACGACAACGCCATGAGGGCGCCCACCGACAGGTCGATGCCGCCGCCGATGATCACGAACGTCATGCCCACGGTGATCACGCCGACCACGGCCGCGAGCGACAGGATCGTGACCATGTTGCTGCTGGTCGCGAAGCGGTCCCCCTTGGTGGTCAGCCCGATCACGAACAGCAGTCCCAGCGCGACCAGCAGCGCGATGTGCTGCGTCGCGCCGGAACCTCCGGCGTGTGTGAACAGGAAGCCCAGCGGGCCGCGCCGCGCGCCGCCCAGGTCGAGGGACGCCTTGCCCACGCCCGCGGGCGGCTCCGACGGCGCAGGAGACGACGAGGAGGATGAAGACTCGGAGGACGTCTTCGTGAGGTTCGGGCCCGTCTCGGCGGAGTCTCCCGGGCGCGCGGCGGGCGGCTCGCTGGTCGCGGGATCGTCGCGTACGTCGCGGTTCACAGGCTGCTGCCCTCCATGACCAGGTCCAGTACGCGGTGTTCGTCCAGGTCGCGTGCCGGCGCGTGTTCGATGATGCGGCCGTCGCGGATCACCAGGACCCGATCGGACAGGCCCAGGACTTCGGGGATCTCACTGGAGACGAGCACGATCGCGATGCCGCTGTCGGCAAGCGCGCGCATCTGCGTGTAGAGCTCGTTGCGCGCCCCGATGTCGACGCCGCGGGTGGGCTCGTCCAGCAGCAGGAGTCGGCACCCGTGCAGCAACCAGCGGGCCAGCACCGCCTTTTGCTGGTTGCCGCCGGACAACGTGCGGATCGGGCGGTACGGATCGGGCGGTCGGATGTCCAGGGCCTCCGCCTGCCGCCGGGCGTCCTCGATCTCGCGCCCCCGGTCGAACCAGCCGAAGCGGGCGTACCTGCTCAGGGACGCGATGGTGATGTTGCGCCCCACGGTGTCGAGCATCAACAGGCCCTGGGACTTGCGCTCTTCGGGTGCCAGGCCCATGCCGCGCCGGACCGCCGCGTGCGTGCTGCCCGGCCGGACGCGCTGCCCGTCCAGCACCACGCGGCCCGAAGTCGGCCTGATGGCGCCGTAGATCGCGGCAAGGATCTCGGAACGGCCCGATCCGACAAGACCGGCGAGGCCGACGACCTCACCGGCGCGCACCGTGAACGAGACGTCGTGGAAGCGTCCGCGGACGGACAGGTGCTCCACGCGCAGGATCTCGGCGGGCTCGGCGGGCTCCGTGGGCTCGGCGGGCCCGGAGGCCTCGGGGGTCTCCGCCGTTGCGGCGCGGTCCTGGGCGCGCTCGGGGAAGGCGTACTCGATGCGGCGGCCCGTCATCAGCGCGACGACCTCCTGCGTCGGCGTCTCGCGTGCGGGCAGGCCGGAGGCGACGGTTCGGCCGTCCTTGAGCACGGTGACCCGGTCGCCGATCTCCCGGATCTCGTCGAGGCGGTGCGAGATGTACACGACGGCGACGCCTGCCGACGTCAGTTCGCGCACGGTGCGGAACAGGCTCTCCACCTCGTCGTGGGCGAGCGCGGCCGACGGCTCGTCCATCACGATGAGCCGTGCGTCGTGGGACAGGGCCCGGGCCATACTGACGATCTGCCGCCCCGACGCCGGCAGCCGCCCGACCCGGGTGGTCGGCGGGATCTCGCCGTGGCCCAGGCGGTCCAGGAGGGCGGTCGCGGCGCGGTTCATCTCGCCGCGCCGGGTGAAGCCGAACCGGGCGCGCTCGTGGCCGAGGAAGACGTTCTCGGCCACGGACAGGCCGTCCACCAGGTCGAGTTCCTGGTAGATGGTGGAGATCCCCAGCCGGATCGCGGCGGTGGGGTTCCCGGGACGCACCTGCTCGCCGCGCCATTCCAGGACGCCCTCGTCGGGTTGGTGCACCCCGGCGAGGACCTTGATCAGCGTCGACTTGCCGGCGCCGTTCTGGCCGAGCAGGCAGTGCACCTCCGCGGCGCGGACCTCCAGCGAGACACCGTCGAGCGCGCGAACTCCCGGGAACTGCTTGACGATCGCACGCATGGCCAGGAGCGGCGGTTCGTGCTCGGCGGACGGGGCCGATGGCATGCGGGCTCCTTCTCACGATCGACGGTGACGACGACGGCTTCGGGGGTGCGGCTGCGGAGGTAGCGGCTTCGGCGGTGGCGACGCGCGGTGCGGTGCGGATCTGAACGGCGGTAAGCGCTGAAGAGCGGTGCGTTCCGTAGAGCGGTGCGTTCTGAAGAACGGTGCGGTGCAAGCCGGTTCGACGGCGGGGAGCCGAACGCTCACGCCCACCGTGTGGTCGGCCACGCTAGAGACTTTGTCTTTGGAGTGGAAGTTCTTCCCGGAGAAAAACTCTGTGTTTTTCCAGGAAGAGGACGAAGTCGCGGACAGGGGTGTCCCTTGTTCCGGAAGTGGCCGCGGAAACCCCTGTTCGGACGGCCGGTCAGTCCTTGGCGGGCCCTGAGGAGAAGGCGCTGTCGAACGACGCCGCGGGCAACTCGATCGCGTTCAACCGGCGTACGAACGCCAGGGCCTCCGGCGCGCCGTACAGGCGGTCCATGCCCGCGTCCTCCCACTCGACCGAGATGGGGCCCGTGTAGCCGATCGTGTTCAGCGCGCGGAAGCAGTCCTGCCAGGGCACGTCGCCGAATCCGGTGGAGACGAAGTCCCAGCCCCGGCGCGGGTCTCCCCACGGCAGATGCGAGCCGAGCCGGCCGCGGCGCCCGTCGCCGGTGCGCACACGCGCGTCCTTGCAGTCGACGTGGTAGATCCGGTCCTTGAAGTCCAGCAGGAACGCGGCCGGGTCCAGGTCCTGCCACACGAAGTGCGACGGATCCCAGTTCAGACCGAACGCCGGCCGGTGCTCCAGGGCGTCGAGCATGCGCACGGTGGTCCAGTAGTCGTACGCGATCTCGCTCGGGTGCACCTCGAACGCGAAGCGCACGCCGACCTCGTCGAACACGTCCAGGATCGGGTTCCAGCGGTCCGCGAAGTCGCGGTAGCCCGCCTCGACCAGCGACTCGGGCACCGGCGGGAACATGGCGACGGTGTGCCAGACGGACGAACCGGTGAACCCGACGACGGTGCGAACTCCCAGGGCGGCGGCGGCGCGTGCGGTGTCCTTGATCTCCTGGGCGGCACGCGTACGGACCCCTTCGGGCGAGCCGTCGCCCCAGATCCGCGCGGGCAGGATCGCCTCGTGCCGGGCGTCGATGACCGCGTCGCACACGGCCTGCCCGACGAGGTGGTTCGAGATCGCCCACACCTTGAGGCCGTACTTGTCGAGGAGGGCCCGGCGCCCGGCGACGTAGTCGTCCTCGGCCAGGGCGCGGTCCACCTCGAAGTGGTCGCCCCAGCAGGCGATTTCGAGGCCGTCGTAGCCCCATCCGGAGGCGAGGCGGCAGACCTCCTCGAAGGGTAGGTCGGCCCACTGGCCGGTGAACAGCGTGATCGGTCGCGCCATGGTGCCTTCTCCCTGTTCCGTGCCCGCTGGACGGGCGTGTCGGTTCGGTCGTTCGGCTCGTGTGGTGCTCGCGCAAGGGCCTCGGGACTGCTGTGCTTCGGGGCTTCGGGGCTTCGGGGCTTCGGGACTGCTGTGCTTCAGGACTTCAGGACGTCAGGGTGCCGAGAAGATGTGGTCGCTGATGAAGCGGGTCGCCCCGATGATCCCGGCGCTGTCGCGCAGTTCGGACAGCACGATCGGCAGGTTCCCGGTCGCCAGCGGCAGCGACTGGCGGTACACCACGCTCCGGATCTCGTCGAGGAGCGGATGCCCGAGCAGCCCCGGAACGCTGCCGCCGAGCACGATCAGGCCGGGGTTGAAGAAGCTCACCAGGCTCGCGAGGACCTGCCCGACCCGCTGGCCGCCCGCGCGTACCAGGCGCATCGCGGCGGCGTCGCCCGCCATCATCGCCTGCGCGACGTCCTCGACCCGCAGTTCCCCGGCCTCCGCGAGTCGCGCGGCCAGGTGCGGGGACGTGTCCGACCGGGCCGCCGCCAGCGCGTCGCGGGTGAGGGCGGCACCGCCAAAGAACGCCTCCAGGCAGCCGATGTTGCCGCAGGCGCAGGTGGGCCCGTTCGCGGAGACCCGGATGTGCCCGATGTCGCCGGCGCTGCCCGACGCCCCGCGGTACACGCCCCCGTCCACGACGATCCCGCAGCCGATGCCGGTGCCGATCTTGACGAACAGGAAGTCGTCGACCGAGCGGGCCGAACCCGCGTGCTGCTCGCCGACGGCCATGATGTTGACGTCGTTGTCGACCAGGACCGGGCAGCCCAACTCGCGGCCCAACGCCTCGCGTACGGGATAGCGGTCCCACCCGGGCATGATCGGCGGCACCACCGGGACGCCCTCCCGGAAGCTCACCGGCCCCGGTATGCCCAGCCCGAGGCCGTGGACCTCGGGCAGCAGGCCCTGGTCGCGCAGTTTCGCCACCAGGGAGAGCGCGAGGCCGAGCACGACGTCCGGCCCCTGGCGTACGTCGCAGGGCTCCGAAAGCCTGCCCAGGATGTTCAGTTCGCCGTCCGTGACGGCGACGCCTATCGAGGTGGCGCCGATGTCGATCCCGACGAAGCGCAGGGACGGGGCCAGGCAGACGATGCCCGACCGCCTGCCGCCGCGGGACGCCGCCAGGCCGGCGTTCTCGATCAGGCCGAGTTCGGTGAGGCGGTCGAGTTCCACGGCGACCTTGGAACGGGACATGTGCACGAGGTCGCCCAGCTCCGCGCGCGACCTCGGGCCACCGTCCCGCAGGAGGGCGAGCAGGCGTGCCTGATGCCCGTTTTCCGGCCTGGTCGTCACGCGCATGGCATCAGTGTCCGCAACACCCGCTCCATCGTGCACCGTTCCCCAATCACGTCCGTGTGGATGTCCCCCGCCCGAATCTGCGCCGGGCGACGTCCATCGTCTCCTTGCTGGGGTTACTGCCGCGGTTCTTACAGCGGATCTTGCAGGTTCTGACAGGTTCCGGCGGTGGCGGTCGGGCTCCGGCGGGGGGCCGTCGGGTTCCTCGCCGGGTGACCGGGGCCGAACTTAGCCACTTTCGCTCGTCAGTTGAAGAAGTTTCGCGATTTCGGTCCAAGATTTTCACTTGCGAAGGACAAAGTCCCGGCGTCGGCCCTCGGCTGTCGCGGCAGGCGGTCGGCTCCGCGGGCCGGGTCGTGCCACCGCCTCCCCCCGGCCGGGCTATTGACTCCGCCGACCGCACCCACTTGATTAGTCCATGTGCTGGACTAATCATTGCGGAGGCCTCTCGTGAGCGAGTACCGCCCCACCCCGGAAGACCGCTTCTCCTTCGGACTGTGGACCGTGGGATGGCCCGCGCGCGACGCCTTCGGCGACGCGACCCGCCCCCCGCTGGACCCGGTCGAGACCGTGCACCAGCTCGCCGAACTGGGCGCGTACGGCGTCACGTTCCACGACGACGACCTGATCCCCTTCGGCTCCGACGAGGCCACGCGCGAGAAGCTCGTCGCCCGCTTCCGGACCGCCCTCGACGAGACCGGCATGGTCGTGCCGATGGCGACCACCAACCTGTTCACCCACCCGGTGTTCAAGGACGGCGCGTTCACCTCCAACGACCGGGCGGTACGCCGCTTCGCGCTGCGCAAGGTCATGCGCAACATCGACCTGGCCGCCGAACTCGGCGCCCGCACCTACGTCATGTGGGGCGGCCGCGAAGGCGCCGAATCCGACGCCGCCAAGGACATCGGGGCGGCCCTGGACCGCTTCCGCGAAGCCGTCGACCTGATGTGCGAGTACGTCGTCGACCAGGGTTACGACTTGCGCTTCGCCCTCGAACCCAAGCCCAACGAGCCGCGCGGCGACATCCTGCTGCCCACGGTCGGCCACGCGCTCGCGTTCATCGCCCAGTTGGCCCGGCCCGACATGGTCGGTGTGAACCCCGAGGTAGGCCACGAGGAGATGGCCGGACTCAACATCGTGCACGGGGTCGGCCAGGCGCTGTGGGCGGGCAAGCTCTTCCACATCGACCTCAACGGCCAGAACGGCGCCCGCTTCGACCAGGACCTGGTGTTCGGCCACGGGCACACGCGCGGTGCGTTCTTCCTCGTCGACCTGCTGGAGCACGGCGGCTACGAGGGCCCCCGCCACTTCGACTTCAAGCCCCTGCGCACCGAGGGGCCGCGCGGGGTGTGGGAGGCGGCGGCGGCCAACATGCGCACGTACCTGATCCTGCGCGAGCGCGTACGGGCGTTCCGCGCCGACCCCGACGTCCAGGAGGCGCTGGCCGCGGCCCAGGTGCCCGAACTGTCCGTGCCCACGCTCGCCGCGGACGAGACCTATGCGGACCTGGCCGCCGACGAGTTCGACCCGGAGGCGGCCGGGGCGCGCGAGTGCAACGTGGAACGCCTCGACCAACTCGCCCTCGAACACCTCCTCGGAGCCCGCTGACATGCGGCGGCGTCGGTTGGTCGCGGGGGTCGACTCGTCCACGCAATCATGCAAGGTGCTCGTGTGCGACGCGACCACCGGCGCCGTCGTGCGATCCGGCCGGGCCGGACACCCCGACGGCACCGAGGTCGACCCCGAACACTGGTGGCAGGCCCTGCTCCTGGCAATCGACCGGGCCGGAGGCCTCGACGGTGTCGACGCCGTGTCGGTGGCCGCGCAGCAGCACGGCATGGTCTGCCTGGACGCGGGCGGTTCGACGGTGCGTCCGGCGCTGCTGTGGAACGACACGAGGTCCGCCCGCACCGCGCGCGACCTCGTCCGGGAGCACGGCGGGCCTGCCGCGTGGGCGCGTGACACCGGCAGCGTCCCGCTTGCGTCGTTCACCGTCGCCAAGTTGCGCTGGCTCGCCGAACACGAGCCGGACGCCGCCGCGGCCACCGCCGCCGTGTGCCTGCCGCACGACTGGCTCACCTGGCGGCTGCGGGAGCGCGCCGGCGGCCTGGACGGGCTCACGACCGACCACGGCGACGCCTCCGGCACCGGCTACTACTCCCCGGCCAAGGGGGCGTGGCGCGACGACCTGCTGGCGCTGGCGATGGGACGCGTACCCGCGCTGCCCCGGCTCACCGGCGCGGCCGACGCCGCGGGCCACGTCCGCGGCATCACGGTCGGCGCGGGGACGGGCGACAACATGGCGGCCGCACTCGGACTGGGCGTCGAACCCGGGGACGTCGTCGTGTCGTTGGGCACGTCCGGCACGGTGTTCGCGGTCTGCGAGACCGCGTCGGCCGACCCCACCGGGACGATCGCCGGCTTCGCCGACGCGACCGGGCGCTTCCTGCCCCTGGTGTGCACGCTGAACGCCGCGGGTGTGCTGGACGCCACCGCGACCATGCTCGGCGTCGACCACGACACGCTCTCCGAACTCGCCCTGGACGCACCTCCGGGCGCCGGCGGCGTCGTCCTGGTCCCGTACCTCATGGGCGAGCGCACCCCCGACCGGCCGAACGCGGCAGGCGCGATCCACGGCCTGACCATGACCAACGCCACCCCCAGGCACCTGGCCCGAGCCGCCGTCGAGGGCATGCTGTGCGGACTCGCCGACGGCTTGGACGCGTTGCGCTCGCAGGGCGTCGCCGTCGAGCGGGTGTCGCTGGTGGGCGGCGCCGCCCGGGCGGAGGCGGTGCGCCGGATCGCACCGAGCGTGCTGGGCCTGCCGGTCGCGGTGCCGCGTCCGGCCGAGTACGTCGCCCTCGGCGCCGCCCGCCAGGCCGCGTGGGCCCTCACCGGCCCGGGCACCGCGCCTCCCGACTACCACCCGTACCCGGGCACCCTCCAATACGACGACGGAGGCGTGCCCGGCACCCACGTGCGCGAGCGCTACGCCGACGCTCGCGACCACGTCCTCAACCGGGCAGCCGCCCATTGACGGACCGTCAGGACCGCGCATCCGTCCCGGCCGACGTGCACCCCGAGGGCCCGTCGGCCGCGTGCGAGGATGCCCGCCATGGACGACGACGAGTTGCGCCGGTTGCTGCGCGCGGGATTCGACGAGTCGGCGGAGGCGTACGAGCGGACCAGGCCGACATGTCCACCGCGACTCTTCGACGACCTGATGGAAGCCGGCGGCCTCGTGCCCGGCGACCGGGTGGCCGAAATCGGCTGCGGCACCGGCCAGGCGAGTGTGCCGATGGCGGAACGCGGACTGGCCGTCACGGGCGTCGAGTTGGGTCCGGGACTGGCGGCGGTGGCCCGGCGGCGGCTGGCCGGGTTCGCGTCCGCCGCGGTCGTCACCTCCGCGTTCGAGGACTGGGAGGCGGGGGACGCCGCGCCCTTCGACGCGGTCGCCGCCTTCAACTGCCTGCACTGGATCGACCCGCGGGTGCGCTACACCAAACCCGCCGAACTCCTCGCCCCGGGTGGCGTCTTGGCCGTCGGCAGTTGCAGCTGGTCGCGGCCCTCGGACGCGGACGCGTTCTGGTTCGACGTACAGGACGACTACCAGGCGGTCGGATACGAGGGCGACCCGCCGCCCCCACCCGAGGCGATCGGGCCCTGGCACCTGCCGGTCGAGGCCGAGGACCTGTTCGACGAAGTGGCGGCCGTACGGCACCCTTTCACCGTCCGCTACAGCGCCGACGATTACGTGGCCGTGCTGGCCACGCAGTCCGGCACCCGCGCCCTCGGCGCGGACCGCTCGGCCGAGTTCCTGGGACGCGTGCAGCGCCGCCTGAAATCGCTCGGCGCCCCCGAGTTGACGGTCACCTTCGTCGCGCTGCTCACCATCGCCCGCAACCGCTCCTGAGGCATGGAAGGCGCGATCCCTGCCCGATCCAGGCACGCTGCCGGCGCGCTCCCGGCAGGCTTCCTTGCGTACCGGCGCCGCGGGCGGGCGTCACCCGGCGGCGACGAGGTCGGCGTACGCGGCCAGGCAGTCCGCGCAGTGCAGTGCGGCGTCGTCGCGGACACTGACGCGCGCGGGCTCCACCGGATCGATCGGCACCCCGCACAGCGGCTCGG
The DNA here is from genome assembly GCA_045039925.1 of Streptomycetaceae bacterium NBC_01309. GTDB lineage: Bacteria > Actinomycetota > Actinomycetes > Streptomycetales > Streptomycetaceae > Yinghuangia. The sequence continues at coordinate 9,308,540 of CP108400.1, read as the reverse complement.
CCGTGCCGGGTGCGGCAACGTGCCAGGCGCGAGGCCGTTCGCCGTCGCCGGCGTCCAGGACCATCTCGTGCACAGCCAACGCCTCCGATTCTCCGTCGTTCCCGGGTGCTCCGACGCGCCGCCCTCCCGAGACGGGGGCGCCCGCGTCGCGTCGCCGTCCGCCGGAGCATCCGGCAGCCGCCTCGCGCGCGACTCGTGCCCGGGAGAACGCCGGGTCATGCCGGGGATGGGCCGTCCGGACGTACGGTCAGCGGCCGGTCGAGCCGTCGAGGAGTTCGCGGATGACGTCCGCGTGACCGGCGTGGCGTCCGGTCTCCTCGATCATGTGGGTGAGCGCCCAGCGCACGCTGGGCCCGCCGGCCGGACGCCCCGCCCGGGGAAGCGGCGCGCCGAGGTCGGTGTGCCCGTCGAGTGTCTCGTTCGCGCGGTCGACGGTCTCCCGGTACCGGGCCACGAGGTCGGCGACGCTGTCCTCGGGGGCAGGCTCGAACGTCGCCTGCCAGTCGGTGACCTTTGCGCCGAGGAACGTCGCGCTCTCGACGGCGATCAGGTGGTTGAGCAGGCCGAGCAGGCTGGTGCCCGAGGGCACGGCCGGTGCGCGGACCTGCGGCTCCGGGGCTCCGTCGACCTTCGCGGCGACCGACGTACGCAGGTAGTCGAGGAATCCGCGCAGGACCTCGGCCTCGCTGTTCGCGGTGCGCGGCGGAGGGGTGTCCTTTCGGCGTCGGGTGGTGGGCACGGCTTTCTCCTTGCGTGGTGCGGGCCGGTTGTGCGGTGCCGGCCGGCGAAGGCGGAGGGCAGTCGGTACGGCGGACCTATGACGCGGTTCCACGCCGGTGCCGGCTTCAATCCGTCCGGCGCAGGGCGATGACGTTGTCGGTGACGGTTGCGGACTGCCCCCGCGGGCCGGTCGCGAGGCGCTGCGGTGACTGGCAGCGCTCGGTGTGCCAGCCGTGGCCGAGGTCCAGCGAGGCGAGGGTCTCCTGGGCGGTCGGGAACCGAACGTCCTGGCCGGCGTGCGAGGACCAGGGGGCCGACGACGCGTGTTCGATCACGATCAGCAGCCCGTTGGGGGCCACCGCTCCGGCGGCGCGGCGCAGAACCCGTACGCGCGGGATCTCGACGGGCGTGTGGAAGTAGCTCGCGCTCACGAGGCCGAAGTCACCCGTGGGGAAGGTCCGGGCCAGGTCGTGGCGTACGGGGTGGACCCGGTCGGCCACGCCCGCGGCCCGGGCGCCTTCCGCGACCCGGTCGAGGGCGGTCCGCGCGACGTCGACGGCGGTGACGTCCCAGCCCAGGGCGGCGAGCCAGACCGCGTCGCCGCCGTGTCCGCAGCCCAGGTCCAGCGCGGTGCCGGGGGTGGGCGCGAGGTCGGTGACCAGGTCTTTCAGCACGATGTTGGGCTTGGTGCCCCATCGGGTGTCGAGGCGGGAGTAGTGGTCCTCCCAGTACGCCGCGGAGCCCGAGTCGGAACCGCAATCGGGATCGAGGTCGCTGTCGGTGTGCTGCATCTGTTCGCCTCTGTAGGGGGTTGGTGCACGAGTCGGCTGCTGCGCGGACCGGCCGGTCGCACGGCTGGTGCCGGCAGGCGGTTCCGCTGCGACGACCGTGCGCCCCGCCCTGCTGGAGTTGCAACGCTTCTTGCCGTTTCGGCAAGCTGGTGTCCATGGCAAGCGCTGCGAAGGACGTCCTGGACGGGGTCGGCCCCCGCCTGCGCGAACTGCGGCGGCGGCGCGGGATGACGCTGGCCGAGCTCACCGAGCGGACCGGGATCAACGAGAGCACCCTCTCCCGCCTGGAGGGCGGCACCCGGAAGCCGACCCTCGAACTACTGCTGCCGCTCGCCGAGGTCTACGCCGTGCCCCTCGACGCCCTCGTGGGCGCGCCCCGCACCGGCGACCCGCGCATCCACCTGCGCCCGGTGACGCGGGACGGCATGACGTACGTGCCGCTCAGTCAGCCCGGGGGCGTCCAGGCCCACAAGCTCGTCATCCCGCCCGGGCCGGTCGGCACCGAGCCGGACCTCAAGACCCATGCGGGATTCGAATGGGTGTACGTCCTCTCGGGCAGGCTGCGCCTCCTCCTGGGCGACCAGAACCTGGTCCTCAAGGCGGGCGAGGCCGCCGAGTTCGACACCCACGTACCGCACTGGCTCGGCGCCGACGGCGACCAGCCCGTCGAACTCCTGGTGCTGTTCGGACACCAAGGCGAGCGCGCCCACCTCAAGGCCCGCGCCAGAGGAAGCAGCGCATGAGCCCCCGTTCGAAAACGGCACACCTCGGTTCGTTTCTCGCCGCACCTGGGTCCGCGCCCGACACGCCTCCTGAGCCGCGTCCGACGATTGTCATCGTCGTTCGGCCTGATGTGGCAGGGGCATCATTGGCGTAGTCGGCTGGCAGACTCCCGGCCATCGCTTCTGAAGATCACGATGTGCGGGAATCCTGGAACCGGATCGGCGTCTGGCTGGCGTCCCATGCCCAAGCGGCGCCCGTCAGGCCGATTGCGGACGCGGGGCGCCTCACCGCGTTCGAGGCGGAGCTGGGCGTTGACCTGCCTGCGGACGCACGGGAATGGTGGGGCCTGAAGAACGTCCGTGCGGATTACTGGATTCCCGTGGGCTTCGCGCCGCTGGCGCTGGACGATGCCCTCGAAACACGGGAGATCTGGCTGCAAGTCGCGGACGAGGAGGGGCCTGCGTTCGACGAGAACGGCGCAGCGGAGCCGAGGTTCGAGCCGGAGCTGATGCCCTTCGCGATGAGCCCGGGCGGCGACGGCCTCGTCATCGACCTTCGGCCCGACGGCGGGTCTCACGGCGCGGTGTTCCTGTGGGATCACGAACAATGGGGACTGGACGTGCCGTTGTGGCCATCGGTCGGCGCAATGCTCCAGGACCTTGCCGCCGCCCTCGACGCACGGACGCCGGTCCTGCTCGGGCATGCCGCTCACGGCGGCTCCAAGGCGCCCCTCGTCGGTGCAATCGACGAGGGAGGCTACTTGAACTGGCATACGGGGACTTGAGCTTGCTCGCGGCAGACCACATGTCCACATCGCGAGGCGGTGCGAGGGCCGGCTGACGAGGCCCGCCGGGGAGACTGGCCGGCGGGGCCAACTGACAGGCTCGTTTTCCACTTTGACCAAATTGGCTACAAACGTCCCGGAGACTGCGAGACTGCAACGGTCCAGTGGGTGACCTTCCGCAACGGGATGGTCACTCACCAGCGTGCACGGCATGACGCGAAAGGTGGCCACATGCCCGAGACGCCCAGGATCGACGTCGAGATCTCCGGTAGGCAGACGACACCGACAGGCACCCAGCGCGCGGCTCTCTCGGCCGCGCTGGCGAACGTCCCGCTCCTCGGCATGCGCCTGGACGCGGCCGGCGAGGCGCGGCGTCCGAACGACTTGTGGGAACTCGTCTCCCCGCACGCCTACATGGGACGCATGGCGACCGGCACCGCGGTGGTGCACTACGCCCCGGGGCACCGCACGCTCACGAGGCCGTTCATCTTCGCGGACGGCTTCAACTACGGCCCCAGCGACCTGCCGGGGCTCTGGCAGCACTTCAACCGCACCTACCAGGAGGGCACGCCGGGCTTCCTGGACCAGCTCCACGCGCTGGGCATCGACGTGATCCTGCTCGGCTTCGACGTCCGGCACAACTACATCCAGGCGAACGCGGGGGTCGCGGTCTCGTGCATCACGCGCGCGATCCGCGAACGCGTGGGAGAGGCACCGCTGATCGTCGGCGGCGTCAGCATGGGCGGCCTGATCACGCGCTACGCGTTGGCCCAGATGGAGGGGGACGACAACGAGCACGAGACCGGCGTCTACCTGTCGTACGACACGCCGCACCTGGGCGCCTGGACGCCGCTGTCGCTCCAGCAGATGGCGTTCCTGTTCGAGCCGATCCTGCCCGAGCCGCCCGAAGGCCAGGCCAAGCAGGCCGAGTTGCTGCGCAGCGCCGCGGCGCGGCAGTTGCTCTGGGGCTCGGTTCCGGAGGCCTCGTACTCCGGTCCGGTGACCGGGGCGGAGCCGCGCCTGGACCTGCTCCGCGAGCTGGACGAGCTCGGCGGGTTCCCCGCGCGGCCGGTGAAGCTCGGTGTCGCCAACGGCGCGGGCGACGGCACCCCCGGCGAACTCCCGCCCGGCGAGGTTGCGTTCGAGTGGGAGATGGAAGGCGTCGCCAAGGCGGTCGCGTACGTCCAGCCGGACGGCGGCACGCGGCGGCGGGTCAGCGAGATGAGCCTCCTCGGCCCCGTGCTGACGGGTGCGACCTCGGACGTCCCGGCGTTCGACGGCGCGCCCGGCGGCACGCTCCTGACGTACGGCGCCATCGCGGACCAGTTGCAGGCGCCGATCGAAGAAGGCCGCCGCTTCAGCGGGTTCGTGCCGACGGTGAGCGCGATCGCGCTGGACAAGGACCCGGCCACGTGGACCGAGGACCTCTACCGCCCGGCCACCGGCATCACCACCGACGACGTCCTGCTGGACGACTTCAAGTGCGCGAGGACCAACACCGAGCACAGTTCGGTGCAACCGGAACTCGTCGAGTGGATCGTCGACAAGCTCGCGAAGTAGCAGTGCGGTAGCGGGCGGCAGCACAAGAGAGACAGGTTGCGAGAAGGGACAGGCCGGTGGGCGGCCGACAGTTCGTCGGTCGCCCGCCGGCCGCCTACTGCGATCTCTGTACCCTCAACCGACCCCACGCGCGTGGGCCTTGGCGCCGGGGCGCCCGAAGCCGACGCCCGCGTCAGCTTGTGTGGACCTCGTCGGCCAAGCGGCGGAGACCGCGCGCGAAGCTCGCGGCCTCGTCCGGATCCCAGTTGGCGGTGAGGCGCGCGAACGCTTCCTCCTGGAACGCATGGGCCCCGGTCAGAATGTCCGCGCCGGCGGGAGTGACGGTCAGCGTCGCCCGGCGCGCGTCCTGTGCGGAGGAGGCCCGCACGAGGTAGCCGTGCTCGACGGCCGCGCCGATCATGCGGCTGGCGCCCGAGCGGTCGAGGCCGAGTTCGTGGGCGACATCGGTGACGGACACCTCGCCCAACCGCGCCGAGGCGGCGTCGACCGCCTCCAGGACGAGGATGTCCTGGACCCGGGACATGTCCCCGGTCACCTCACCCGCCGCGGCGGTCACCCACCGGCGCGACCAGAAGCGGACCAGCCGAAAGAGTGCCGGGCCCGCACCGGCGAGGTGGGCGCGGGACGGATCTTCGGCCTCGGGCGCGGAACCGGGTCCGGGTCCGGGCGGCGGTTCGGGAAGCATTGCTCCTCCAAGATTGCGTGCGATACGCAAGCAATATAACGTGTGCGAAATGCACACGTCTACTCGGGGTGCCACCGCGTCGCCGTCGCGGACGACACAACTCGCCTTCGCGGCCCTGCTCCTGGGCATGCTCATGGCTCAGCTCGACACCACCATCGTGGTCGCCGCGCTGCCGAGCATCACCGCCGACCTGGGATCCGGAGGTGCCGTCGCCGGCGTCACCGCCGTCTACCTGCTCACCGTCACGGTCTCCGCGCCCGTGCACGGCAAGCTCGGCGACCTGCTGGGCCGCCGCGCCGTCTTCCGAGGGACCCTCGCGCTGTTCGCCGCGGGCTCCCTGGGCTGCGCGCTGGCCCCGTCCATGCCCGTCCTCATCGCGGCCCGGGGGATCCAAGGCCTCGGCGGGGGCGGCCTGGTGGTCACCGCGGTCAGCGCCCTGGCGCAGATGTTCACCCGTGAGGAGATGGTGAGGCGCCAGGGCCACCTCGCCGGCGTCTTCGCGTTGTCCTCCCTGGCCGGTCCGCCACTCGGCGGCCTCCTGGCGGCCGGCCCCGGCTGGCGATGGATCTTCCTCGTCAACCTCCCCCTGTGCGCCGCCGCCGCACTCCTCTCGCCGGCGGGCCTCCCCGGAAAGGCCCCGGACCGGCCCCGCGCCCCCTTCGACTGGGCAGGCACCGTACTCATCGCCGCGATGGGCAGCGGCGTGGTCGCCCTCGGAGCCTCGGAGTCCTTGGCCCGCAGCGCCTTGGGCACAACAGCCGTACTCGTGGCCGTCACGGGCTGCGCCGTCGCCTTCGTCAGGTACGAGCGCCGCGCCGCCGCTCCGCTCATCCCGCCCTCGCTCTTCCGCGACCGCGCGCTGACCCGCTGCATCACGTCGACCGGCCTGGCCGGGGTCGCCTTGTTCGGGACGTTCACCTTCATCCCCCTTGCCGTCCAGTCGGGAAGCGGGGTCGGCAACGGCACGACCGGACTCCTCCTGCTGGCGCTGACCGGCGGCCAGCTCGTCGCCACCTCTGCGTTCGCCGTGCTGGCCCGCCGCCATCCCGCCATGCCGCGCTGGGGTCACGTCGCGCTCGCGGCAGGCGTCGTCGGGATGACGTGTCTGGCCGTCACCCCCGCACTCCACAGCTCTCCGCGCCCCCTAGCTCTGGGAGTCGCCGTCGCGGGGATGGCCCTGTCCGGCGCCGCGCTGGGGCTGTCGATGCAGGCGTACACGCTGATCGCCCAGGGACGCGCCCGACCGGACCAAGTCGGCGCGACCATGGGCGCGTTGACCTTCGCCCGCCAACTCGGCGGCTCCCTCGGCACGGCGTTCTTCGGCTGGCTGGTCCTGACCGCACCCTCGCAACGCACCGGTCTGATCCTCGCCCTGTCCGTAGCCACGTGCGTCCTGGTCGCCGCCCTGGCCACGGCCCCCCGCCCCGGAGACGACCCCGCCGACCCCACCTGACAGGGCGACGAGCCGACTCCGCCGTCGGCCAACCGCGACGACTGACGATTCGACATCCGAACCGGGTTAGCCCAGGATCAGCAGGTCGTACTCCTCGCTGATGGGCCCAACGGTCGGATCGGCGGCGACGGCTGCGTCCATCGTGGCGAATCCGGCCTTGACGTCTGCCGCGTCCATCCAGCGCGTGCCGGGCAACGAGCGCTTCCACAACTCGTCTGCGTAGTCACCGAGGCTGCGCGCGACGTCCTGGCGCCGACGTTCCACCGCGAGCAGCTCCATGCCGGTCCCACTACGCGCGTCGGCGAAGGCACCGACCACGTCGGCGACTTGGGGAAGGTGCGCCTGCTCGGCCTCGCGCGCACCCTGTAGCCATACGTGCCAGGGCAGTTCCGGCAGCCGATCGCCGAACCACCCGCGGAATATCACGCGTCCGCCAGGGCGTAGGACCCGCAAGATTTCGCGTACCGCGTCCGACGCGTCGCGGATCTGGTGCCACAACGTGAAAGCGAGCACCACATCGCATGAGTGGTCCGGCAAGGGGATCCGCGCGGCACTGCCGTCCAAGTAGGTGACCGCGGGATGCGCCGAGTCCTCGGCTGCCGCCTCCCGTATTCTCTCCAGCGGTTCGACGCCGAACACCGGTCCCCCGAAGGCGTCCGCGAGGCCGGGGAGCAGCCGACCGTAGCCGCAGTCGATCTCCAGAACCGTGAGTGGCCTACGGGTCGGGGCGTACCGGTTGAGGACCGCGATCCACTCGCCCGTCTCGGCGTTTGAGGGGAAGCGGTCGGAAGCGACTGCCTCGTGCCTACGCGCAACGTACTCGCGCTGCGACATCAACGCAGACTCCCTCAGCTGGTGACGACCGCCCCCGCCATTCATGCCGGTGTGGGTCAGGTCAGGTACGCGAGCAGGCCGACCTCTGGGGCGAGTACGCCGGGCTGTGCGAGTGAGTGGAAATCGGCTTCCACGGTGGCCAGGTCGAGGGTGCCGGCGCGTACCGCGCGGTAGCGCACGGCGGACCACAGGAACACGTCGAGGTTGTCGAAATCCGTGCCCTCTTCGAGGACTTCCTCCTCGTGGAACCACACCGCCACCCGGCCGTTGGTGCGCATCACGTACAGGTTGCCGCCGCCGTCGGCGCCGAGGGACCACACGTCGTCGTCGGAGAGCTCCGTCTCGTAGTCGGAGTTCCGAACGGTGCAGTCGTTGGCGGCGAAGTCGAAGGCGTACGACCAGTCGTAGATGTCGAGGCACTGGGTCATCGCTCCCGACCGTACCTTGCGGTCGAAGGCGGCCAGTGCCGTCGCGGCGTCCCGCGGCAGTCGCGCGAGGAAGGGCTCGACCGGGCGGGTCGAGGCGGGTATCCCGACCGGGGGTTCCTCGGGGAACCAGCGCGCCAGATCGGCGTCCAGATCGCGCTCCACGTACCCGGTCAGTTGGTTGACAACGAGAGGCATGCGGTCAGGGTAGCCAGGGGCGGCGACACCGCCTCCGCCGAGGACGGCACGGCTGTTTCGGCTTGCCGTCGCGTTGTCGGCCCGCTTTCTGCCGGGTTCCGGCAGTGTGCCGCGCCGCTTCGCCGTCTAGCGTTCGAACCCGGACAAGTACGGCACGAGGAGCGCGACATGGCAGGTGGTGTCCATCGGCGGCGGGATTGCGGTCACCCGAACGCGGAGCGTCCATGCCCGCGGTGCCAGGCGGAGCGCCGCAGGCGGTGGTTGAAGTGGACGACGGGCTTCGCCCTCGCGGCAGTGGCGTTCGTGGCATACGCCGCCTGGGCCGGCGTCCGCCTGGTGGGCTACCTCGACGACCTGGACCCGTACGCCGACGCGCGCCCCTGTCCGAACGGCGCGCCCCCGCACGACGATTGCCTCACGGAGGTCCCGCTCCAGGTCACGTCCGTCGTGGACGTCCCCGGCAAGAACGCGCGACACGCACTGGTCCTCACCGGCGGTGACTTCGCCAACCGGCATGTCGGCGTGTCGCCCTCAGGTCCGATGATGCGGAACGTCGAAGCCGGCGACCAGGTCGTGGCCACGGTGTGGCGGAACCGCGTGATCTCGTTGGTGGCCGAGGGCCGGACCGAGCGCACCCACGAGACACCGCACGACGACGCGTCGTTCGCAATCATGGGAGTCGTGGTGGCGCTGTCCTCGGGCGCGGTGTGCGCCCGGGTCTCCTGGTGGCTGCTGCGCAACCGGAGGTCCCTGCTGGACGACGCGCCGCGGCCGGTCACGGGCGCGCCCGGCCCGGTCGAAGTGGGGCTGGTCGTGGTCGCGCTGTCCGCCGTCCCGGTGCACGTCGTCGCGCGGACCCTCGACGGCGAGCCGAACCTCGTCGGCCAGACGATCGCCACCGTGGCCGTCGCCGCCTTGGGGTACGCGGTCGCGAGGCTGATCGTGCCGGCCGTACGGCGAAGGCGTCCGCACGCTACGTGACGGCGTCGACACACAGCTCGGCGGTGCTCGTCGTCGCGCGGTGGCGGTGATCAGTAGACTCCGTGGTTGTGGCGGACACCCAGTACGAAGACCTGTTGCGACTGGTGCTCACCTCCGGGACGGCCAAGGCCGACCGGACGGGCACCGGTACCCGAAGTGTCTTCGGGCACCAACTGCGCTACGACCTCGCGCAGGGATTCCCGCTGGTCACCACCAAGAAGGTGCACCTGCGCTCCATCGTGTACGAGCTGCTCTGGTTCCTGCGCGGCGACTCCAATGTCGGCTGGCTGCGGGAGCACGGGGTCTCCATCTGGGACGAGTGGGCCGACGCGGACGGCGACCTCGGCCCGGTCTACGGCGTGCAGTGGCGCTCCTGGCCCACCCCGGACGGCGGCCACATCGACCAGATCAGCGGCGTCCTCGAAACGCTGCGGCGCGACCCGGACTCCCGCCGGATGATCGTGTCCGCATGGAACGTCGCCGAGCTGGACAAGATGGCGCTCGCGCCGTGCCACGCCTTCTTCCAGTTCCATGTCGCCGACGGCAAGCTGTCCTGCCAGCTGTACCAGCGCAGCGCGGACCTGTTCCTGGGCGTCCCGTTCAACATCGCCAGCTACGCCCTGCTCACGCACATGGTGGCGCAGCAGGTCGGCCTGGAGCCGGGCGACTTCATCTGGACCGGCGGCGACTGCCACATCTACGACAACCACGTCGAGCAGGTGACCGAGCAGCTCACGCGTACTCCGTACGAGTTCCCCGCCCTGCGCCTGCGCCGCGCGGACTCGCTCTTCTCGTACGCCTTCGAGGACGTGGAAGTCCTCGACTACAAGTGCCACCCGGCCATCAAAGCCCCGGTCGCGGTGTGAACGTCGGGCTGATCTGGGCGCAGACCCTCGACGGCGTGATCGGCGCGGACAACACGATCCCGTGGCGCGTGCCCGAGGACATGGCGCACTTCAAGGCGACCACCCTCGGCCATCCCGTGGTGATGGGCCGCAAGACCTGGGACTCGCTGCCGCCGCGCTTCCGCCCGCTGACCGGCAGGCGGAACATCGTGGTGACCCGCGATCCGCGGTGGGCCGCCGACGGCGCGGAGCGCGCCGGGTCGGTCAAGGAGGCCTTGGAGCTCGCGGGCACGTCGCCGGAGCCCGGCGGCTCCGGCGAAACCGCGACCGAGACGTGGGTGATCGGCGGTGGCGAGATCTACCGCGCCGCGCTGGAGTACGCCACGACGCTCTGGGTGACCGACGTCGACTCGCCGGTGGCCGGGGACACGTACGCCCCGGTACCGGACGCGGCGTGGACCGTCGCGGAGGACTCCGGGTGGCAGTCGTCGGCGTCCGGGCTGCGCTACCGCATCCGCAGATACGCGCGGTAGGACGACGACATGGCCGATCAGGACCCATGACCACCGCGGCCCAGGCGGAGGGCGTGGATCTCGCCGTACTGGAGTCCGTGCAGCGCCGGATCCCGTGGCTTGCCACCCGCATCGTGGACGCCGCCGACCACGACCGCCCCAACACCGAGGGGACCAAGGTCGGCGGGCACCAGGCGTCGTCGGCGTCGCTGGTCTCGGCCAGGACGGCGCGCCGCTCGTGGTCGCCCGTCGGCGCGCTCAAGTGGGTCGAGGGGCCCGACGGCCGGCACATCGGACTCGGCATCTTCGAGATGAACCTGTCCTGCTCCTCGAACACCTGGGCCTGTCCGGCGACTTGTCGGGCCAGCCGCTGATCCCGATCGGCACGGTCTACGACCCGTTCGTGTGCCGCGGTCTGGACGCGGTCGTCCACGCCACCGACTCCGGCTCGCGGTTCATCATCGCCGGTACGCCTTCCGGAGTGACCCTCGCGCCGGAGGGCGGGGCGCACCAGTCGACCGTCACCGCCTCGATCGGGCTCGAACTGCCCGGCACCACGCTGATCGAACCGGCCTACGGCGCGGCGCCGGACTGGCTGCTGTGCGACGCCGGAGGCCGCATCTCGGCCGGACCCGACCACGGCGTGGACCCGGACAACGGCGCCTACTACTTCCGCCTCACCACGCGCCCGATCGACCAGGAACCGTTCGAGGCCGCGCGAGCCCGCCTCGGCGACGCGGTGCTGCGCAGGCAGGTCCTCGCCGGGGCGTACCGGCTCCTCGACGCACCGGAGGATCTCGCGGGCGTGCCCACCTGTACGGGCTCGACGACCTGCTCCCGGGTTCGATCGTCAACGCGGCACTGGCGGCACTGTCGCTCGCCTGAACGGCAGGAGACGGCTCACCGTCACCGCTCGCGTTCCGCGAGGTCGGTGGCGGCGCGGGCCGCCAGATAGCGCAGGTACGACTCGCCGTGCAGGTTGATGTCCAGCCGGTTGCACACGAGGTGGGCGCAGCTGTCGAGGACCCGGAACACCTCGGCCTCGGCATGCCCGTTCGGCTCCCCCGGGCCGGCAGCCGCCTCCTGTTCCGCCGTCGCCGCTTCTTCCGCCGTCGGCTTCCCCGGCGCACCGACGGCCGACGGGGTGAAGTGCCCGGCTGCGACCAGGTGCGCGAGCCGCTTGCGCAGGATCACGACGGACCGCGCCCACGCCGACAGCGACGCCGTGCCCTTCCCGGCCTCCGCCCGTGCGGCGATTCGCCGCACGTCGTCGGCCAGGGCCAGCAACCCGTCCCGCCGGATCTCGTAGCGCTCCCGGAAGTCCCTTTCGACGTCCGGGTCTTCGATGGAGCTGCCGACCAGGGTCCAGGACCAGCCCTGTGGCGACGTGGCGGCTTGGCGCACCAACGCCTTGAGGTCGGGCTGACCGCACACCCACGTGAGCAGAAGCAGACAGAAGCCGACGGTGACGCGCCGCTCCGGCCACCCCGGCGACGCCAGCAGCGCGGCGGCGACAGCGCTGGACTCGGTGAAGTGCCGTTCCACGGCCTGCACGGCGAAGCCGTCGCCGTAGCGGTCCCGTTCACGTCGGTAGGGCTGGAACACGACCGCGTTGTTCGGCTGCGGCAACCCGGCGTGGTCCGCCATGTTCGCGGCCGCGGGCGGCACGTCGTACTGCTGCGGGATCGTCGCGACCGTGGACGGGCGGCCCACGCTCAGGTAGCCGGTGAGCCGGTCCGCCACGACCCGTTGGAGCCCGGCGCGCGCGTCCGGGTGGGCGGGCAGTATCCGGAGCCGTACGTGCGGGCCGCCCACCCGGTCCCGCAGGAAGAACCACCCGTCGCTCAGCCCCGTGGCGAGGCACTCGCGCATCAGCGGCGCGATCGCCTCGACCACCAGGGCCGTACGGTCGCCGTGGTAGTACACATGGGCGTTCAGCCAGTCGGACTCGCTCTCGGCGCACTGACGCATGCCGCCGCCGAGCCGGAGGGATGTCTCAGTCACGGGCGTTCTCCACACTCGGTCCGTCAGCGTCTGCGGTGCCGGTCAACTCCACGAGAAACTCCGTCACATGGGTAGGGGCCGGGTCCGTTCCCGGTTCCGTTCCCGGGGCCGCGTACGGGTCGGGCAGCGCTTCCTCGAAGATCACCCGTCCGCGGTCCCCGACTTGCCGTTCGAAGAGCGCGACCGACCAGGGGTCGGCGAAATCGAGGTGGAGGGGGCTGCCGTCCCCGTTGCCGTCCACCTCACAGTCGGGGGCGCCGCCGCTCCCCCGGCCGCGTGCGACGACACGGCTGGGCAGGCCCTCCGCACGTGCCCAGGCCGTGAGGCGCAGCAGGTGGTCGGCCTCCGCCTCGCCACGGGTCCGCCGCGGGACCCGGCCGGCGGGCATCGACCAGCGGGCCCGCTGCGTCACCACGCGGCCGCACTCAAGGCGGGGGTGGCGGATGACTCCGGGAGCCGGGTCCGGCCCGTCCGGCCACAGGTGCTCCTCCCGCAATTGCTCCTCCGGGGGCAGCAGCGGAGGCGTACCGGGGCGCACGAGGTATCCGGGGCCGCACACCCATCCGAGGAACCTCGCGACGGCCGGCAGCACGGACTCGGGCATCATGCCGACGTGCAGCGGGATCACCCTGGTGTCCAGCCCCTCGGAAAACAGGTGCAGCAGACCGGTCTTGCTGTCGTGACCCACCGTCAGGTCGCTGAGCGGTATGCGCCGGTGGTCCGGCCGGTCGCTGACCGTGAAGGGGAAGTCGAGTTCGTACGGGGCACTTGGCATCCGCATGTTCAGATGCGCGTCCATCAGGCCGCTGAACTCGGCCGTCACCGCCGCGTCCGGGCCGGGCCCCGCCGCGGTCGGCACGCGCCAATCGGCGGTGTGCTCGGGCCCGCCGACCTGGGAGAGGACGTACGCCAGGCGGGTGGGTCCCCGGCCGTGGCCGCCGTGGGCGGAGTTCAGCACCAGCCTTACGCCGTCGCCGGGTTCGGCGAGTTGCACGGAGCAGGCGAGGGACGAGGGCGGTACCAGCCACTCGGGCCAGGTGTCCATCAGCCTGGTCAGCGCCACGGGGTCGGCCCGCACCACGCCGTCGTACCGCGGGCTCCCGAAGACGGCCTGGCGTGCCTGCTCGCGGAGCTGGCACAGCGTATGGATCTCCTCGAGATGCCGCTCGGCGAGCACTTCGGGTGAGCCGGCCAGGCCGTCCGGCCCGGACAGGGCCCGGAGGTCGTCGACGACGGTGCTGGTCACGGTGTGCGCCGGGCGGGCGAGTTCGGTACGTACGACCTGGTGGAACTCCACGAACGCGGGGCGGGCACCGGGACCGAAGCGTTCCAGGAAGTAGCGGCTCAGTGTCAGGCGGAGCGGAAGGCCCGAGTCGAAGACGGACATGAAGCGCCGGACGACGTCCAGGTCGTCCACCGCGGGCCGCCAGCGCTCCAGCGAGCAATCGGCGACCGGGCGGGTCAGCACCGCCGTTTCGTGGAAGACGTCGCTGGTGGCCGTGGGCCCGGACGACGGATCGAGGCCCAACTCGGCGGAGAGTTCGCGCACGGCCTGCCGCAGGTCGGCTTGCCGCAGGTCGGCCTGCCGCTCCACATGCGGCTCGGGAACGAACCCCGGCACGTCGCGCCGCGACGCACACTGTTGTTCGTCCGCCACCTTGCCCATCAGCCGGGCCAGCCTCGCGGCGGATTCCCCGTGTTGCCGTCCGACCCACCGGCCCAACTCGCCGATCGGGTCGAGCGCGTGCTCGGAGACGGGGATGTACGCCTCGACGAGCCCCGCGTCCACGAGCTTGCCCACGAACTCCTCGGTCCGGTCCGGATCCGTGCAGCCGGGGGCGCGCGTGAGCCGGTCGCGCAGGCTTGCGCGCGTGGGTTCCGTGCCCGCGCGGACCTCGCGCAGACAGGCCCGGACCGCGGGCAGCAGCGGCATCGCCACCAAGGACTCGGCGGCGTTGAGGAAGACAAGCCCGCCGTCGGTCTCGGTCAGACTCGGGTTGACCCGGACCCGGGTCGCCGGCGCCAGTTCGGGGTGACGGGTCAGGGCCTTGCGGAGGCCCCCGAGATAGACGCCGTCGAACTCCACCACTCCCCGCATGTCCTGGGGCGGGCCGAACGCAACGGCGGCCCCCTCGTCGCTCCACCGGCCGAAGCCGGATGCCGTGGACATGCAGTAGGGGCTGGTCGTGACGCTCGCAGCGGCCAGGTACTCGACCAGGCGGATCAGGCTCTCCGGCCCGGGCCTGCGGCGCTCGTCCGCCCGCCACTCCTCCAGCTCGACGAGCAGACCGGGGTTCGACTGGCCCAGCGCGCGGCGAAAGGCGGTGTTCGAGAGCGCGCCGCGCAGGCGTGGCATCGCCAACTCCCGTTCCCGGGCCAGGACTCCGGGCAACTCGGCGTGCTTGCGGTCCCGTTCGATGCGGGACTCGATCCATTCGGAGACCGCCCGGGCGAGCTTGTCCGGCAGTTCGGCGGCCAGCTCTCGCGTCCACTCCTCAGGGCCCGGTATCCGGCCCGCCTGCAAAGCGCCGCGCAGCCCCGCCAGTTCCGGACGCGCACCCTGGCGGCGCGGCGTACCGGTCTCCGAGCAATCCGAACTCGCCCAACTCGCCCAACTCGCCCAACTCGCCGACCACTTCGACCGCGCTGACCACTCCGAGCACAAAGCCTCCGCCAGTCGTTCCGCGGTGCTCGCCAGCCAGGCGTCCAGCTCGATCAAACGGTCGACCGCGGCCGCGGTCCGCTCGTGGCGCAGCCCTTCCATGGCGGTCGCGGGGACCCCCGCGATGCGCACCACGGGAGGGTGGGCAAGCTCCCAGCGCCCGGCCACCGATTTGCCTTGGTGCCCACCGGAGCCGTGCATGCGTCGTTCGTCCTCTCGATCGGCTTCGATCGGGCGGTACGAAGGTATTCGCCGGACACGTCTCCCAGCCCTGGGCAATTGCCCAGGGTTCACCGCGATTTGATGTCGGATGAGCCACGCATGGAGCCGCGGCGGGCACCGTCTCTGGGCAAACGCCCAACGCCCGCACGCATTTGCTGTCAGTTACGCCAACCCGGCCCGGGGTTCAAGCGTCAGGGCTGGTCGCTGCCGAGCAGGCGCTTGCCGAGCATGTCCCGGCAGACTTCGACCGAGAAGGCCATGAGCGCGCCCGCCTGGGCGTCGCGGAAGTGCCGCTGGATCGGCGAGGTCCGCAGGTAACCGGATCCGCCGCCGACCCGGAGGCCGAACTCCGCGACGTCCTTCGCTACTTGGTTGGCGAAGAGCTTCGCCTCGACGGCGGCCTCCAGGGCACCGGGCGCACCGTGGTCGGCGAGCCACAGGGAGCGTTCGGCGAGCGTACGCGCCGCCAGCAGCTTCACTTGCGAGTCCGCGGCGTCGAACTGCACCCATTGCAGGTCGCCGACGGGCTTGCCGGTAGTGGGCACGATGCGCTTGCGGGCATGCTCGGTCAACGCGTCGAGCGCCGCCTCCGCGATGCCGATGGACAGCCAGGGCAGGCCGAGCGCGATGATGTTCGGCGCCAACGGGTCGGTGATCAGGCACCGGTTCTCCTGGCGCAGCAGGGTGTTGCGGAAGTTCAGCAGTTGGCTGCGGGTGCCGCGCAGGCCCATGGAGTCCCAGATGGGCACCATCTCGACGGTGTCGTCGCGGCGTACGCCGAAGAACCCGGGGCCGTCGTCGAGGAGCGCGTTGACCAGGAAGTGGTCCGCGATCTCGCAGCCGGACACGAAGCGCTTGGCGCCGTCCAGTTCGTACCCGCCGTCGACCGGCTCGGCCCGCTGAAGCGGCATCAGGAAGAGGTTTCCGCCGGTCGGTTCGGACAGGGCGTTGGCGAACCGTTTGCCGGCCCGCAACTCGTCGGCGTAGAAGGGCGGTCCGTACGTCACCAGCGCCTGTGCGGCACCCAGATGCATCATCCACACGCACGCGGTGGACGGGCACGCCTTGCCGACGATGCGGAGGATCTCGCCGAGCGCCTGGTACGACATCCCGGAGCCGCCCCGCTCCACGGGCATCGCCGCCATGTCCAGGCCCGCTTTGTGCAGGGCCGTCAGATTGGCGACGGGCAGGGTCGCGTCATGGTCGTGCTCGTCCGCCGTCGCCGCGAACTGCGGCGCCAGGTCCCGCGCCGCGTCCACGAACCGTTGTTCGCCCTGGGAAACCGCAAACGGTGAAGTCACCGGCCCAGCTTAGGCAATGCCCGGGGCGGACGCCGCGACGGCCGCGTTTGTCGGCGGCCGTCGCGGCGGTCGGTTCTCAGTAGTCGGTTCTCAGTCGGTGCTCAGTCGGTGCTCAGTAGTCGATGCGGTCGGCCTTGGCGAGCCACGCGTCGAACGGCGCCGTGCGGTTCGGCAGATCCAGCTGCTTGACCGGCGTGGGCCACAGCGACGCCGGCTTCTTCTCGAACAGGTCGTAGAACTTGCGGTCGTCGAAGCCGGCCGTCGCCGCGTCGTGCCGGTCGGCGGCATAGACGATCCGGTCCAGGCGCGCCCACAGCGCGGAGGACAGGCACATCGGACACGGCTCGCACGAGGTGACCAGGATGCAGCCTTCGAGCGAGAACCTGTCCAACTGCTTGCAGGCGGCACGCATCGCGCTCACCTCGGCGTGTGCCGTCGGGTCCAGGGTCGCGGTGACCTGGTTGTTCCCGATCGCGACAATGGCGCCGTCCCGGGCGATCAGTGCGCCGAACGGGCCGCCGCCGTTCGCCACGCTGTTGGTGGCCAGCTTGATCGCCTCGTTCATCCAGGCGTGCTCGAGTTCCTGGATGCTCGCTTCTTGGGTGTGCGCGGTCACAGTTACTCCTATCGGAGATGGTCGGGGGGCTCCCCGGGCGCCTCTGCCCGTGCGGGATACGGCACCGGGCGACAACTCGGGGGAACAGCAGGGTTCTGCGGGTACCGTCGTGCGATCAGTTCCGTCGGCGGCACCCGCGGGGACAAGTCACGGCCCGTCGCCGCAAATGTGCTCGGGCGAGACCGGGGTGTGGGTGAGGTTCAGACCCGTCGCGTTGCGGATCGCGTTCACGATGGCCGGGGTGGCGGAAATGGTGGGCGGTTCGCCGACACCGCGCACCCCGTACGGCGCGTTCGGGTCGGCCCTCTCGATCACGTCCACCTTCATCGGCGGCGTGTCCATGATGGTCGGGATCAGATAGTCGGTGAACGACGCGTTGCGGATGTGGCCGTCCTTGACCTGGATCTCCTCCATCACGGCAAGGCCGAGCCCCTGGGCGGAACCGCCCTGGATCTGGCCGACGACGGCGTCCGGGTTGACGGCCTTTCCGACGTCCTGGGCGCAGTCCAGCTGCACGACCTTCACGAGTCCCAGGTCGGTGTCCACGTCGACCACCGCCCGGTGCGCGGCGAATGCGTGCTGGACGTGCACGCGCGGGCTGGGTCAGCACCGCATATACGCCGGGGTGCTCGAGGGCGGGGCCGATGTCGATCGCATTGATCCGCGCATACGGGTGAGGGCTCCGCAGGGTCGCGCCCCAGAGCATGTCCTCCGCCCAGAGATCGGAGGAGTACGCGTACTCGCCCCGCACCTTGAGCGTTCCGTCCGGCCGCAACGGGCTGTCGCCGATCCCACCGGCAATCAATTCGTCCAGCGCTTGGGCGGTGCGGGCGGGCGAGGTCCGGTTGACCATCAGGAAACCTCCACTGTCTGAATTCTCGGCAGCCGTACCTCGTAGAAGCGAGTACACAGCCAACCGGGCGGGATCAGGTAGAGGTGGAAGACATGAAGACGTCGACAGGCCGACACCTGCCGTTCGTAGACTTCTACAAGATCGGACCGGCCTGAAGATCGGACCGCCGCGCACGCGCACCGGCGCGTCAGGGGCACCGACACCCCCGGCTGCCGACACACGGGACCGGCACGATACGCTCCCGCCCCACAACTGCGGGTGATCTTGGGGGCGGGATGACCGGATCTGGCAACTCCGACGACTGGGACGGCTTTCTCGCACGGGAGCCGGCGCGCACCGAAGGCACCGACTGGCTCCGGAGCGTGGGGCCCGGCGCGGCTCGGCGCCCCCTGCGGCGGCGGCGGACGACGTACGTGCTCGTCGCCGCCGCCGTCGCGACGGTGCTGCTGCTCTTGCTCGCCGTATACGGATTGACGCGCGGTATCGGCGATTCGGAGGACGAGTCGCCCCCGGCCGTCCAGATCGTGGCAAGCGTGTCGGCAAGCCGGTCCGGCGCGCAGAGCCCGCAGGCCGGCAACACCCCCGCCCCGACGGCCGCTTCGTCGCAGATCGCCTTGCCGAGCGGCGCGACCACCAGCCGACCGCCCGGCATCGAGAAGGCCGAGGCGGCGCCGCCCATCTCGCCGGACAGGGCCTTCCCCGCCCAGCGGATCACCCTGCCCTCGGGCGCCGTGTACGACCGCATCGACGTGTACACGCCCGCCGACTGCCGCGAGATGACCAGCGGGCCGATGGCCGACGTCATCCAACAGGGGCGCGGTTGCGCGCAGTTGACCGTCGCGCTCTACAGCGACCCCGCCCGCAAGACGCAGATCACCGTCGCCGTGATGAGCATGAACCACGCGTCGGAGGCCGCGACGGTCTTCGCCATGGCGAGCACGGATCCGATCCGCTTCCAGGTGGGGGCACTTGACCCTCCGGCAGGGTCCGACGTACCGCTCCCGCCGCGCGCGTCGCCCGGCGACTTCGCCCGCATCATGACGGTGCGCTCGGTGGTCTTCTCCATCGCCCTGTGGACGGACGGCCGCGACGTGGTGTCCGAGGAAATCACAGGGCCCGCCGCCGAGTTGCTCAAGTATGTCAACGACATCGTGGCGGCCGAGGAAGAGGCCGTCGTCCGAAGCTGAGCGGGGCGCCCGCCCGCCGGTTCACTCGTGCCGCAGCACGGCGAGCAGGTCGTCGAGGGCCTTGTGGAGGGCTTCGGAGTTGGCCGGCGTGAACCACGTGGTGCGGATGCGTTCGTTGCTTCCGTTCGGGGTCTCGTGGTCGGCCGCGAGCTGCTCCAGGGAGCGGGTCTCGTCGCCCAGGGTACGGGCGAGCCCCTGGAACAGGCTGCGCACGTAGCGGTCCGCGTCGCCGGAGGGGATGCCGTGCTCGGCCGCCCACGAGGTGAGTGCGGCGAGGAAGTGGTACTGGGTGGTCAGCGTTCCCGTGACGGTGGAGAAGACGTCGAAGGCCGCCTCGTCCGCGACCGGGAGCGCACCGCCCAGCCGGTCGAAGAGAGCGTCCACGACCGGGTGCGCCGGGTAGGTCACCGTGACCGAGCGGCGCTCGCGGATCGGCGGCAGCGGAATGGCCCGGACCAGCACGGCGTCGGTGGCCAGCGTCCGGCGCAGGTCGTCGTTGGCGACCCCGGCCATCACGTTGACCACGATCTTGTCGGTGCCCACGCGCAGGCCTGCGAGTGCTTCGTGCCGGACGGGACCGCGTACGGCGATGATCACCACATCGGAGCGGTCCACCACCTCCTGGTTGTCGGCGCACACCCGCACGCCCGGGTAGCGCGCGGACAACTCGGCGGCCGTGCGGGCTCCCCGCGGGGAGAGGAAGACCTCCGGCGCCCCGTCGTCCCCCGCGCACAGGCCCATGACGACGGCCCGGCCGATCTCGCCGACTCCGATGACGCCGATCCGCTGCATACTGTCCGCCCCTGTCCCGTGTCCTGGCGCCGAACCGCGACGTCGGCCGACGATCTCCAGCTTGCCGCAGAGGGCGACCGGCCTCGGCGAAGACAGGCGGGCGCGGCGCGGGCGCGGACGAACCCGTACGTACGCCACCGTCCGGTTGGGGGCGGCCGTGGCGGGTAGCGGCCACGCATGGGATCAGGCCCGCTCGGGAGACCAGGCCCGCACGTGGGGTCAGGCCGCACTTGAGATCAGGCAGGGTCGGCAAGGGAGGTCCGTATGGGCAGGTCCACCGCGCGGGAGGCGCACCTGCGCATAGCGTTGGCGCTACGCGAATTCGCTCCCGACGACACGGGCGCGCCGGCGCCGCCCATGGCGGAGGCCTTGGTGGAGGCGGCCGCCGGGGACTATCCGCTGTTGGTGGATCACGCCCACGAGTCGGGCTTCGGCCTGTGCATCGGTGAGCCTCCCCTGACCACGGCCCAGGTTCTCGTCCACCGAGGGCTCGTCGTGGCCCTCACCCTGGTCGGCGACCGCCAGAGATGGCTCCTGCCCACGCCGATGGACCCGACGCCCGCCTGGGTCGCGGCCGCCGAGGTGCACGGGATGGTCGTGGTCGAGATCCTGCCGCCCGGGACCTGGCCGACCTACCGGCGCGGCTGCTCCGAGGACGAGCGGATCCGGCGCTTCAACGCCCGGTTGCGCCTCGCCACCGAGAACGCCGCCGTCCTGCACGGCGCCGCGACGCTGATCGGCGATCGCCGGGGGCATTTCCCGGGACTCGGGTAGCCGCGGCCGAAGGCCCTTCAGCTGCCGGCGTTCAAGGGGTACGGAGCCCGCCACAGCAGTGTGGTGCCGGGCCCGTCACCGCTCCCGTCGCGTACGCCCCGCACGCCGACGCCGAAGTCGCCGCCCAGTTCGGCGGCCCTCGCCGCGAGGTTGGCCAGCCCGCTGCTGCGCTCCCGGTCCGCCGCGATCCCCACCCCGTTGTCGGTGACGGAGATCCGGAGCTCGGCGGCGATCGCCTCGAGCGCGACCTCGACCCGCGTCGCCTTCGCGTGCCGGGCCGCATTGGACAGCGCCTCGCGCAGCACGGCGACGGCGTGGTCCGCGTAATCCTCCGGGACGGCGGTGTCGAGCAGTCCCTCCAGGCGCAGGGTCGGGGCGAAACCGAGCTGGGCGACGGTCTGGTCGGCCAGTTACAGGGCACGGGACCGCAGACCGGTGTCCTGTCCGCGCTCACGCGCCTTGAGCGAGAAGATGGTCGAGCGGATGAGCCGGATCGTCTCGTCCAGGTCGTCGACCGTCCTCATGATGAGGTCCGCGGCGTCCGGGCGGTCGACTATCCGGGTCACGCCCTGGAGCGTCATACCGGACGCGAACAACCGCTGGATGGCGACATCGTGCAGGTCCCGCGCGATGCGGTCGCGGTCCTGGAAGACGGTGAGCAGTTCGGCCTCGCGGCGCCGTTCGGCGACCTCCAGGGCGAGCGCGGCGTGTCCGGCGAACCCGGTCACCATCGCGACGACCGCCTCCGAGAAGGGGATCCGCTCCGCACGCGCCATCACCTGGAGCACCCCGCGTACGTGCTCCGGCGTGCCGAGCGGCAGCATGAACGCGGGTCCCATGCCCCCGTCGAAGTCGTGGATCGGGTGGTGTCGCACCCGCGGATCGGCCGCCAGGTTCTCGCACACGGCCGTCTCACCGGACACGTAGACCTTCCCGGCCAGCGTGGAGCCGGTCGGCAGCACGAGCCCAGCGCCTCTTCGGCGGACGGCCCCGCCGCGGCGTCGACGATCAGGTCCTCGCTCCCCGGCACCGGGACGGCGACGGTGACCAGGTCGGCGCCTGCCATCTCGCGCACGGTGTCGGCGAACGAGTGGAGGACGTCGCCCGGCGCGTCGCCGGACAGCAGGCTGCGGGTCAGCTCGGACGCCGCGGTCAGCCACTGCTCGCGGCGCCTGGCCTGGTCGTACAGCCGGGCGTTCTCGATCGCCACGCCCGCCGCGGCGGCGAGCGTGCGCAGCACCGCCTCGTCGTCCTCGTCGAAGTCCGCGCCGCCGCGCTTCTCGGTGAGGTACAGGTTGCCGAAGACCTCGTCCCTGATCCGGATGGGGACGCCGAGGAAGCTGTGCATCGGCGGGTGGTTCGCCGGAAACCCGAAGGAGTCGGGGTGGTCGGCTATCTCGTGCAGGCGTATCGGGTGGGGGTCGCGGATGACCAGGCCCAGGATGCCGTGCCCGGACGGGAAGGCACCGATGTCGGCGATCGTCTCCGCGGCCATGCCGACGGGCAGGAAGCGGGCGAGGCGTTCCTCGTCGCCGATCACCCCGAGGGCCCCGTACCGCGCGTCGACCAGGGAGACGGCGGACTCCACGATGCGGCGCAGGACGGTTTCCAGTTCGAGGTCGCTGCCGACGGCGAGGACCGCCTCGAGGAGTGTGTGCACCCGGTCCCGGGTCGTGCGCACGACGCCGATGTGCGCCTGGAGTTGGTCGAGCAGCTCGTCGAGGCGCATCCGCGGCAGCGGCGCGCGTTCGCGGATGCCGGGCAGTTCGGCTTCGTCCGGCATGAGTCTCCCCGCAGCGGAGTCGTGTTCGACGGCTCCGGCGCAGCCGACGGCCCCATTCTGCCGCCTGAAAGGTTTGCCAGGCGAATCAGGCACAACGGACCAGAAATCCGAAGCGCATGAAGGGCACCAGGTGTCACCAACTGCCGGGCTGCGGCCGCCACCAGGGCCGAACGGCCCTGTAGCGTGACGGCCGGCCGCGGGAGGCTCGGACCCCGCCGGACGTCCGGGCAGTGGAAGGAGCGAGCCGTGATCACCTCCCCGATCAGGGTGTTCCTGCTGGACGACCACGAGATCGTCCGCCGCGGCCTGTCCGACCTGCTCGGCGCGGAACCGGACATCGAGATCGTCGGCGAGTCCGACTCCGCCCAGGAGGCGGTACGCCGGATCCCCGCGCTCAATCCGGACGTCGCGGTGCTCGACGGCCGCCTCCCGGACGGCAGCGGCGTCGACGTGTGCCGCGAGGTCCGCTCCCGGTTCCCGCACATCCGGGCGCTGATCCTCACCTCGTACGACGACGAGGACGCGCTGTTCGCCGCGATCATGGCGGGCGCGGCCGGCTACGTGCTGAAGCAGATCCGCGGCAACGACCTCGTCGAAGGCGTCCGCCGGGTCGCCGGCGGGCAGTCCCTGCTCGACCCGGTCATCACCGCGAAGGTGCTGGACCGGGTCCGCGCCGGCAGCGCCGTCGACCCGCGCCTGGCCGACCTGTCGGCCCGGGAGCGCGAGGTCCTCGGGTTCGTGACACAGGGCCTGACCAATCGTCAGATCGCGCGGAAGATGGACCTCGCCGAGAAGACGGTCAAGAACTACGTCTCCGCGCTGCTCAACAAGCTCGGCCTGGAACGCCGGATCCAGGCGGCGGTCTTCGCCACCGAGATCCAGCAGGCCAAACCGCAGGGTACGCCCTGACCACCGCAGTTCGCGCCGCACGGGCCGAACGGGCCGGTGCCGGACCGGCCCACCCCCGGGGGCGGACGCCCGAAGCACCCCCGCCACGAAGGAGCGGCCGCCATGAAAGCGCTGACCTACCACGGGACCGACCGCAGGAGTTGGGAGGAGGTCCCGGACCAGCGGATATCCGATCCCGAGGACGCGGTGGTCCGCGTCGACGCGGTCAGCATCTGCGGTACGGACCTGCGCATCCTCGAGGGCGACGGGCCCGAGGTCGAGGCCGGACGGATCCTCGGCCACGAGGCGGTCGGGACCGTCGTGGCGGTCGGGTCCGCGGTACGCACCGTCCGGCCCGGCGACCGCGTCCTCGTCTCCTGCATCACCTCGTGCGGGCGCTGCCGGCACTGCCGCGCGGCCGCGTACGGCCAATGCACGGGCGGGGGCGGCTGGGTGCTCGGGCACCGGATCGACGGCACGCAGGCCGAGCTGGTGCGCACGCCGTTCGCCGACCACTCGCTGCACAAACTGCCCGCCAACGTGAGCGACGAAGCCGCGGTGCTGGTCGCGGACATCCTGCCGACCGCGTACGAAGTGGGCGTCCGCAGCGGCCACGTCGGCCCCGGCGACACGGTGGCCATCGTCGGCGCGGGCCCGATCGGCCTGGCCGCCGTCCTCACCGCACGGCTGCACAGCCCGGCCGGCCTCATCGTGATCGATCCCGACACCGCGCGCCTGGACGCCGCAAAGCGTCTCGGCGCCGATGTCACCCTCACCCCTGACCAGCACCCCGAGGAGGCGGTGCGCGCGCTGACCTCCGACGGCTGCGGCGCCCATGTCGTCATCGAGGCGGTCGGCATCCCCGAGACGTTCGAGATGTGCGCCCGGCTCGTCCGCTCGGGCGGCCATGTCGCCAGCGTCGGCATGCACGGGCGGCCTGCCGCACTGCATCTCGAAGACCTGTGGATCCGGAACACGACCGTCACCACCGGGCTCGTCGACACGGCGAGCGCTACGGTGCTCCTCGACATGCTGGCCGCCGGACGCCTCGACCCGGCCGGGCTCGTCACCCACCGGTTCGCGCTGGACGAAATGCCGGACGCGTACGACCTGTTCTCCCGGGCCGCCGAGGCGCAGGCGCTGAAGGTCGTGCTGTTCCGCGAATAGCGGCACCCGGCTTCTCAGGGCCGTTGGTCCCGGTCGAGGGGGTCGGAAGTCCCTAGGGCGACGGCGCTCCGCGCAGGAGCCTGGAAGCACAAGGAGGCTCCCGGACAGCCGCCTCCGCCGCCAGGAGGACACCATGAGCAGCGCGCCCCTCACCCCCAAGCAGCGCGAGCGGATCCTGCGTGCCGCCACCTCCGCGCCGTCCAAGCACAACACCCAGCCCTGGTGGTTCCGTTGGGCGGACGACGACCTCGAGGTGCACATCGACCCGAAGCGAACCCTCCCGCTCGGCGACCCCACCGGACGCGAGGCCCACATCGCCTGCGGGGCCGCGGCGTTCGCGGCCCGGCTCGGGTACGCCTCCCTCGGCCTCGGCACCGAGACCGACCTGCTGCCGCAAGGCGCGGGCGACCCGCTGTTCGTCGCCCGGGTCCGCGTCACCGACTCCGCACCCGACCCCCGGTTCGAGGCGCTCTACTGGAGCCTGCCCAGCCGCCGCACCAACCGCGCGCCGTTCCGCGAGACGCGGATCCCGTCGCTCGTGCTGGAGTACCTGCGCGACGCGGCGCGCGACGAGGGCACGTGGCTGCGCGGGATCGAGCGGGAGCCCGCGTACGAGCACCTGCTCACCCTGATCCGCGAGGCGACCGGCCTGGAGGACGAGCGCCTGCGCGAGGAGCGCGCCCGCTGGGTCGACGCCGCGGACGCGGTCCACCGCCTCGACGGCGTGCCGGCCGGCAGCCTGGGCCCGAGGCCGCAGGACCCGACCGGCGCGGTCCGCGACCTCGCGGTCGGCCGGGACGTCGCGGGCCGCGGCACGATCGCGTTCGAGCGCCGGCCGGCCATCGCGGTGCTGGAGACCCGTGACGACACCCCGCGGTCCTGGCTGACCGCCGGGCAGGCGCTGCTGCGCGTCCTGGTCACCGGAACGCGGTACGGCGTCGCCGCGTCGTTCGCCAACCAGCCGCTGGAGGACGTCGGCCTGCGCGACGAAGTCGGCTCCGAGGCCAGGCACTACGGCACCGCGCAAATGGTGCTGCGGCTCGGCATGGGCATCGAGGTCCCGCCGACCCCCAGGCGTCCCCTCACCGACGTACTCGGCCCGGAGAAGCCCTTCTGACACGCCCCGGGAGCGCGACCCGGGAGCGCGACCCGGGAGCGCGACCCGGGAGCGCGACCCGGGAGCGCGACCCGAGCTCTACCCGAGAGCCCGGCCCGAGCTCTACCCGAGAGCCCGGCCCGCCCCGCGCGTTATTGAGCTTGTGGGCGTGATGTCGTTGGTGTCGGCCGGGCGGGCGGGCGTCGAACGTGTGGTCGGCTGTGGCGGGTCTTCGTTGTTTGGTGTGGTTAGGGGTCGTGCGCGGGATCTTCCGGTCCTGCGGTTCGTTCCCGAGGTAGGAAGGGGGAGGGGCGGGCGGGGTGTTGCTCGACCACGAGACATCGAGCCCAGAAGGTCGGTAGCGGTGGTGCGGTGTGCCACCGTGCGGGTCGGCGGGTTGAATGGGCGGCGGCGCCCGTCGGCTCGGCGGGGTCGCCACAGGCACGGACGAGCGGGTGCAACCGGGGTGGAAGAGCGTATGCGGGTGCCCTTGACCGGGGATGCGGTGGCCGAGTGGTTCGGGGGCGATGCGGTGGTGCGCGTCGCCGCGGCGGACGGGCTGCCGACCGCGCTGGCGCACGCGGCGTCCCGCGCGTTCCTTGCCGAGGTGGGACTCCCCTCCTGCGTCCCGCATTTCGAGATCACAGGAGCACCGGAGGCGCTGGACAGCGTGCTCACGGAGCAGGGTGCCGAGCGGATCCCTCCGGGTGCCGCCGGGCTCGTGCGGATCGGCGAGATCGGGGGCGACTTCGTGGTCGTGGACGGCGCCACCGGTGCGGTGTCGCTCACGGACAAGCACCAGTCGTACCCGGACCAGTACCCGGCGCCGATGCGGCACGACCTGCTCGCGTCGGACCTGTCGGCCTTCGTCCACGCCCTGCATGTGCTGTCCGTGACGAGCCGCGGGCCGCAGGAGGACGGGCCGCGCGGGGTGGCGGCGTACGCGAAGCTGCTCGACGACGCGCTCGGCCGCATCCGCGAAGTCGACCCGGAGGTCTTCCGGGCGGACGGCCATGCGCCGGTCTGGAGCGCCTTGTTGGCGATGTGGGCGCTGCCGTGGGGGGTCGGCCGTGCGGGCGAGGGCACCATCAGCGGCGACGGCGGGCCGGAGAACGGGCTGATGTTCGGCGTCGGGCCGGACGTTGTCGCGGACACGGGCGTACCGATCGACTTCGCCGCGAGCGCGTGGCCTGCCGCGATCGCCCACGAACCGACCGCGCGGTTCCTCGCGGAGGTGGGGCTGCCGCGCAACGAGAGCATCATCCAGTTCCACGAGGACCTGCTCGCGGCGCCGCTGACGCACGAAGGACGGTCGCCGAACGTCTTCGGCCCGGACGGCGGGCCGGTCTGGGAGCGCGACCTGGCGATGCGCGACCACCTGTCGCTGGGCCCGTTCGGCTTCTGGTGCACGGTGTTGCTGGACGGCGCCACCGGGCGGGTCACCGCGGTCGGCCACGAGGATCCGGGATGGCCCGCCCCGCTGGTCAACTCCGACGTCTCCGCACTCGTGTACGCGATGTGGATGGGATCCTGCATCGTCCGCATCGGCGCGACGAAGGCGGGCCCCGCGGCGAACTGGGAGGTTTTCCATGCCTATTGGCTGTGCTGCGACATCATGGCTCAACTGCTCCGCGCCGCCGACCCGGAGGCCTGCGGCGACGAGGAGAACCAGTGGCAGACCGTCCTCGACGACGGCCACAGCTCCTATTTCGACCAGTAGGCGGTCAGACGTGCGGGAGCGCTCCCCGGGTGTCGAAGCGGGCTCGGGATCGGGCTCTGGCTCTGGGTCTGGGTCTGGCGTGGGCTCTGGCTCTGGCTCTGGCTCTGGCTCTGGCTCTGGCTCTGGCTCTGGTTCAGGCTCGGGCGCGGGCGCGGGCTCGGGCTCGGGCGCGGGCTCGGGCGCGGGCTCGGGCGCGGGCTCGGGCGCGGGCTCGGGCTCGGGCTCGGGCGCGGGCTCGGGCTCGGGGTCGGGCTCGGGGTCGGGCTCGGGGTCGGGCTCGGGGTCGGGCTCGGGGTCGGGCTCGGGGTCGGGCTCGGGGTCGGGCTCGGGGTCGGGCTCAGAGTCTGGCGTGGGCCCGAACTCGGGCGCCGACGCGGGCTCGGGCCGGGGCGAGTGGCGGGTCGGGGTGGAGACCGCGCCGGGCCGCCTGGTGATCGTCGGGACGATCGGAGAGGCCGGGGAGCACGCGCATGCCGCGGTCCAGGTGCTGGTGTGCGGCTCGGGCACGGTGCTGCTGGGCGACGGGCGTACCGAACTGGCCGTACGGGCCGCGGTGATCCCGGCCGGGCACGCGCATCGCGTACGCCCGACGCCGACGGCGGACGCGCCGACAGGTGTGATGGTCTACCTCGACGCGCACGCCCGCGGCGGGCGCGCCCTGCACGACGCCGCGGCACGCGGCGGTGTGGCCTGCTGGGCCGAGGCGGCAGCGGTGTTCGCGGTGTTCGCGGAGGAAGACGCGGCGCCGGGCGAGGTGGCAGGCCCGGCCTCGCCCGCGCGCGTCCTGCGCACCCTGGACCGGTTCGGCGCCTCCGCCCCCGAGGCGGCACGGCACCCGGCCCTGACCGCCGCGCTTGCGCTGCTGCCGGCGGCGGTCGCGGACGGTCCCGTTCGACTCGGCGAAGTCGCGGCGCGCACCGGGGTTTCCGCGAGTCGGCTGGGGCACTTGTTCGCCGAGCAGTTGGGGTGGTCGTTCCCGGCCGCGGTCCGTTGGGCGCGGCTGCACGCCGCCATCGCCGCGGCCCGCGGCGGGGCCAACGCCACCGAGGCCGCGCACGCGGCCGGGTTCGCCGACAGCGCCCACCTGACCCGGGTGTTCAAGGCGATGTTCGGCATCACCCCGTCCCAGGCCCAGGCCGCCGCCCACTGGACGACGCCGGGTCGAGAGGGCCGGTAGCGGATCCGTTCAAGCCGCGGGGCCGGCCCGGGCGCGAGGCTGCGCGTATGCCCTCGACTCCTCCCACGACGCCCCCTTCCCCGGCCTTGCCCGCCGCACCGCGCGGTGTCGCCGTCGTCTCCCGGTTCCTTGCCAGGTACGCGTACGTCCCCTTCATGCTGCTCGGCCTCGTCGGCGCAGCGGTCTGGCTCGTCGCCGCCGACGCCCCGAAGCCGTGGCTGCTCGCGGTGGTGGTGTGCGCGGTGGGCTGCTCGTTCGCCGCCGAACGCGTACTGCCGTACGAGCCCGCGTGGAACAGCTCACTCGGGGACGGACGCCGCGACACCGCGCACGCGTTCGTCAACGAGGCGTTCACCCTCGGCGGGTTGGCGGTCATACCCGTCGCCGCGGCACTCGCGCCGGCCCCGCAGGCGTGGCCGGACAGTTGGCCCCTCTGGTGCCAGGTGCTGCTGGCCGTCGTCGCCGCCGACCTCGGGATCACGCTCGTGCACCGGGCGAGCCATCACGTCGGCTGGTTGTGGCGGCTGCACGCGGTGCACCACAGCGTCAAGCGCTGCTACGGCTTCAACGGGCTGATGAAGCACCCGGTCCACCAGACGCTGGAGACCCTCGGAGGTGTCGCGCCGCTGGTGCTGCTCGGCCTGCCGCTCGACGTCGCGTACGTCCTGGCCGTCGCCGTCGCCGTGCAGTTGCTGCTCCAGCACTCCAACGCCGACTACCGCACGGGCCCGTTCACGCGGATCCTCGCGCTCAACCGGGGGCACCGCTTCCACCACCTCAGGTGGTCCGGCGTCGGCGACGTCAACTTCGGGTTGTTCACGCTGATTTGGGACCACGCCATGCGTACGTTCAGCTACGACCCCGGCCGCCGGTTCGCCTCGGAGGACCTGGGCATGGCCGCCAAGCCCGACTACCCGGACGCGTACCTCGCCCAACTCACGCAGCCCTTCCGCCCCGACAAGCCGGCTGCCCCCACCCGCCCCTGACGCCCCCGGCCCCGCCCTCGTGGGAGGCATCCGAACGTCCTCGGGGCCCGCTCACGCTTCCCAGCCGACTTGCGGTTGCCGGACTATGCATATGGAGGGCTGCCGAGGGTGGTCCCGCATTCGCCTCTGGAGGTCATGGTGTCGCCGCTCAGATCCGCCGTCCCGTTCCGCGGGCTTGTCAGCGCGTTGTTCGTGACGGCGACCCTGCTGGCGGTGCTCTGGGGGCTCCAGATCTACAACACCGGCACCGACAACTCGCTGCTGCACCACGGCATATCGCCGCGCGACAGGGGCGAACTCCCGGACATACTGACAGCGCCCTTCCTGCATTTCGGCTTCGGCCACCTGATCTCCAACACCATCCCCATCGCCGTGCTGGGCTTCCTGTGCGCGACGCGCGGCCTCGCCCGGTTCCTCGGCGTGAGCCTGGTGATCGCCGTGGTGGGCGGCCTGGGTGTCTGGCTCACCTCGCCCGCGAACTCGCTCACCGCCGGTGCGAGCATCCTCGTCTTCGGGTACTTCGGCCACCTGTTGGTCCGCGGCTTCCTCGACCGCAGGCTGTTCGACGTCCTGATCGCGTTCGTCATCACGGGCGTGTACGGCTGGTCGATGCTGCTGGGCGTGCTGCCCAACGCGGGCCACGTGTCGTGGCAGGGCCATCTGTTCGGATTCGTCGGCGGCGTCGCGGCCGCGTACGCCTTCCGCCGCCGCCGCGGTCGCTCCCCCGCCCGGGCCGACGGCCGCGACGTCCCAAGTGCGCGGGGCGGTTCCCCGGTCAGCGGATAGAGCGCAGGCGCGGAGGGTGTCAGGCTCTGGCCACCCCGGCCGACATCAACAACGGGCGCATCTTCACCGACGCGATCTCGGCTTCGAAGGTCAGCAGCACCAGGGGCGGCTGGACCGCCGACGGCGTGATCCGCTACAACGTCAACAACGACGGCAAGGGCTCCATGAACAAGGACTTGCACGGCTCGCCGTCCGTGTCCTAGCAACGCCTGGCAACGCCTGGCAACACCTCGGCGGGTGAAGGGTGTTCAGGCCGGTCGTCGCGACCCGCGCCTGAACACCCTCACCTCGTGTCCCCCATGTCCTCGTCCGGACACGGGAGTTGCCGCCTCAGTTCTTGGTGAGACGGTCCATCAGGAGGACGCCGTCGTCGAAGGTTTCCACGCCTTCGACGTTCTTGGTGTGGATGATGCCGACGGTGGCCTCGGAGTAGACCCAGATCGGCAGGTCCGCGGCCAGGAGGCGCTGGAGGTCGCGGTAGCCCTGGGTGCGGGCGGCCGGGTCGGTCGTGCCACGAGCCGCTTCCAGGGCCTTGTCGGCCTCGGGGTTGCTCCAGCCGGTGGCGTTCGTGCGGCTCTGCGAGTGGAACATGCCGTAGGCGAGCGGCTCGGGGTCGACCAGCTGCCTGGCCATCAGCACGGCCTGGAAGTCCCGCTGGACCGTGGACTTGACGACGTACGCGCCGATCTCCAGGGACTCGATCCTCATCGACACGTTCTTGTACGTGGCGAGTTGCGCCTGCATGTACTCGGATGCCTTCGCCGACGACGGGTTCATCGGGATCAGGTAGGTGAAGTCGACCTTCTTGCCTTCGGCTGCCAGTTGGTCGAACAGGCTCTGCGCCTCCGCCTTGTTCGGCGAGGGCTGGCTCGCGGCGGCGTCGAAGAACGGCGAGCCCTGCGGGAAGAAGCCCTTGGCCGGCACGTATCCGTTGTCGAGGGTCTTCGACAGGTCGGCGGGGTCGAGGGCCAGGGCGATGGCGCGGCGTGCGCGCGGGTCGTCGAAGGGGGCCTTGCGCAGGTTGAACTGGACGTACTGGCCGCCGATGTACCGGTTCTCGTCGACCGCGAGCGTCTTGGCGGCCTCGGCCAGCGTGGCCTGGTCGGACGAGGGCATCAGGTCGGCGCCGCCGGCCCGGACGGTGTCGAGCTGCTGCCGGATGTCCGGGACGTTCTTGAAGGTGATCTTGGGGATCTTCGGAAGGCCCTTGTCCTTCTGCCAGTAGTTCTCGTTCTTCACGTAGGTCTGGGTCGAGCCGCGCTGCCAGCTGTCCAGCTTGTACGGTCCCGCGCCGACCGGTTCGCCGCCGGCGGCGTTGAGGCCCTTGGCGAGTGCCGAGGGGGCGATGACGAAGGCGAGGTGGGTCGCCACGACGCGGTCGAAGCCCGGGTTCGGGGTCGGCGGCTTGACCTGCAGGGTCAGCGGGTCGGCGGCGGTCATCTGAAGACCGGCGGCGTAGCCGGCGTGGATGGAGACCGCCTCGGGCTTGGTGTGCGTCTCCCAGGTGAGTCGGACCGCTTCGGCGTCGAAGGGGGTGCCGTCGGAGAACTGCACGCCCTGGCGCAGCTTGAGCGTCCAGGTGACGCCGTTGTCGGCGGTCGTCAGCGATTCGGCCAGGTGCGGTCGGACCGCGCCGCCGCCGGAGGGGGTGTAGACGAGCGGGTCGTACAGCGCGGACATGCGGGGCCCGTCGGCCAGGGAGACGTACGAGGCGCGGAACGGGTCCAGGGTCGCCGAGTCCTGGACGGCCAGGATCGTCAGGCTGTCCGGCGAACCGGAGCCGGAGCCGCCGCAGGCGGTGGCCGTCAGCCCGAGGGCCAGGGCTCCGGCGAGCGCGGCGAGCCTGCCGCGGGTGCGCGGGCTCCTGCGGGCGGGGACGGCTCTGCGGGTGGCGGCGCTTTCGGGAGCGGGAGCGGACAAGGTGGTGCCTCCGGGGAGTGCGGCGGGGGGCGTACTCGTGCGGGTCGCACCGCACGGTGGGCGGCGGTGCGCGGTGGCTGTATGGCGGCTGTGCGGTCGGCTCTGCGCCGACCGGGCGCCGGCTGTCAGGCCCGAGCGGCGGCGGCCTGGGGCCACGGCGCGGTCCAGGGCCACGGCGCGGCCTCCTCCAACTGCGCGGCCAGGCGCAGCAGATCGGCCTCGGCGCCCATGCGTCCGGCGATCTGCACGCCGACCGGGAGGCCGTTGTCGTCGAGTCCCGCGGGGACGCTCGCCGCCGGGAGCCCGGCGATGTTGAAGACCGAGGTGAACCAGGTCATCTTCGCGGCGTGTTCGCCCATCGCCGCCGGGTCGGTGGTGTCCAGGAGGCCGAGTTCGGGGACGCCGACCGCGAGGGTGGGGGTGAGCCACACGTCGAACCGGTCGAAGTAGGGCGCCACCTGACGGCCGATCAACTCCACGTCGCGCAGGGCGCGGGAGACGTCGGAGGCGGGCAGCGACGCGATGCGGTCGTGCATGAACCGGGAGAACGGCTCGATGTCGTCGGCCGCGAGGTCGCGTCCGAGCGCGGCGAGGCGGTCCTCGATCTTCGCCCGTACCGCGACGGACATCACCGTGCCGCTCGCCGAGGCCGCGCGCGCCATGTCCCAGGACGGCGCTGCCTCCTCGACGTGGTGTCCGAGCGAGGCCAGCAGTTCCGCGGTACGCCGGACCGCGCGGACTCCCGCCGCATGCGCCTCGATTCCGTTGGGCGCTACGACGGCGACCCCGATGCGCAGCGGCCGCAGCGGCTGCCGCAGCACGGCGCTGAAACTGCCGCCTTCGGGGGCGGGCAGGCCCGCGAAGGCGTCCCCGGGGACCGGTCCCGCGGCGGCGTCGAGCAGCGCCGCGCTGTCGCGCACGGTGCGCGTCACGGCGTGCGCGGCGGACATCGGGTAGGACAGCGTGCTGAGCCCGTCGTCGTTGGGCACCCGTCCGCGCGACGGCTTGAGGCCGAACAGGCCGCAGCACGCCGCCGGGATCCGGGTCGAGCCGCCGCCGTCGTTGGCGTGCGCGGCGGGCACCATGCCCGCGGCGACGGCCGCGGCCGATCCGCCGGACGAGCCGCCCGCGGAGTGCGTGGGGCGCCACGGGTTGCGGGTGGCGCCGTGCAGCAGGGGCTCGGTGCTGGCGTTCTTCCCGAACTCGGGGGTGTTGGTCTTGCCCAGCATCACCAGTCCGGCCCGCCGGTAGCGCCGCACGAGTTCCCCGTCGCGCGGCGCGACGGCGTCGGCGAACAGCCGGGACCCGTTGGTGGTGGGCAGTCCGGCGATGTCGCAGGACAGGTCCTTGACCAGGAACGGGACGCCGCGCAGCGGGCCCTCGGGAAGCCCGGCGTCGATCTCGGCGCGGGCGGCGTCGGCGCGCCGGGCGATCACCGCGTTGACCGCCGGGTCGCGCTCCGCGATGCGGGCGACGGCTGCCTCCAGCAGTTCGCGTGCGGACACCGCACCGGAACGTACGAGTGCGGCCAATCCCACCGCGTCATGGCGGTCCAATATCTCAGCGCTGTCCATCGGAATTCCCCTTCGAGGGCTCGCGGAGCCGTCAACTTAATGGGGTCCAGTTAACTCCGCAAGCAGCGATTCGGCGCCGTCCGGGCGGGTTGCCGCCCGCAGTCGGCGCTGTGATCTGCGGTAACACCGGCCATCGCATCCGCTAGGATTACCTGCGACGCGAGACCAATTCCGTGTCATCCTGCCGAAAGGGAAAGTTCCGGTATGCCCCTGGACCCCGGGCCGACCCGCCGCGCCCTGCTGGACGCGGCCATCCGCCTCTTCGCCCTGCGCGGCGTCGACGTCGTGAGCCAGGCCGAGATCGTCCGGGCCGCGGGCCAGCGCAACACGGCCGCGCTCGTCTACCACTTCGGCGGCCGCGACGGACTCCTCGAAGCGCTGGTCGACGAGCACCTCACCCGCATCCGGAACCGGCGCCTCGACCTGCTGGCCCGCGCCGTCGCCGCCACCACGACCGAGGTCAGGCCGATCGTCGAGGCGTCGGTCCTGCCCTTCGCCGAGATGGTCGACGGCGACTGGCGCGACCGGGCGTACCTCCAGATCCACGCCGACCTGACCGACGACCCCGCCTGGTCCACCGCCGACATCGAGGAGCAGCTGCGGCGCAGCGGCGCGAGCGAGGTACGCGAGGAACTCGCCCGCCGCACCCCGCACTTGCCCGCGGACCTGCGCGCCGAGCGGGCAATGCTCCTGGCGGCGCTGGTCGTACGCGTCACCTCGGCGCGGGCCCGCGCGATCGGCCGCGGCCGGGGAGCGGAACTGGCGCTGCCGCACCGGCTGTTCGTCGCCAACCTCGTCGACGCCGCGGTGGCCGTCATGACCGCCCCGGTGGGACCGGAGACCGCCGCGCTGACAACTGGGCCGACCAGCGGGCCGGCCGACGGGCCGACGAGCGACGACGCGGCCACCGGACCCGCGCGGACGTCGCCGGAGCCCCAGGAGCAGTGACCCGGCCCGGGGAACCGTCGCCACGGGCCGGGCCGGGCCGGAACGACCGAACGGCCACCGGGGGCGGGCGGGGGTTACCCGCTTCGCCTCCGACGGCCGTTCGACGATCGCCGCGCACCGAATGGTGCTCAGTACGCCTCGATCACTTCTCCTCCATGACTCCGCCCACGAACCCCTGCCCCCACACTCAGTGCGCGAGGACCGGGACCGCGACGTCGTCCGTCGCGTGCTCGTCCTTGTCGCCGGTGGCGACCACCGTGCTGCCGCCGTGGCCGCCGTTGACGAACGTGAAGGCGATCAGCGACGCGAGGGCCAGGATTCCGACGGCCCACCAGATCGCGGTGGCGTACCCGTGCACCATGGCCTCCAGCTTGAGCTGCTCGGCCGCCCGGCCCGCGTGCGAGGTCGCGTACGCGGTGGTCGCGCTCGCCGCGATGGTGTTGAGCAGCGCCGTACCGATCGCGCCGCCGACCTGCTGCGACGTGTTGACCATCGCGGACGCGACACCGGCGTCCCGGGCCTGGACGCCCTGCGTGGCCATGCTCATCGCCGGCATGAACGCGGTGCCCATGCCCAGACCGAGCAGGAGCTGCGCCGGCATGATCAGCGCGGCGTACGAGCTGCCCACCTCGATCTGCGTCAGCATCAGCATGCCGACACCCGCGGTGAGGAAGCCCGGCCCCATCAGCCAACGGGGCGGGACGCGGTTCATCAGCCTGGCGCCGATCTGGGTGGACCCGGTGATCATGCCCGCGATCATCGGCAGGAACGCCAGACCGGTGACGACCGGCGAGTAGCCCTTGACGACCTGGAGGTAGTACGTGATGAACAGGAACATGCCGAACATCGCGATGACCGCGAGGCCGAGCGAGAGGTAGATGCCGCCGCGCCGGCGGTCGGTGACGACGCGCAGGGGCAGCAGCGGAGCGGCGACCCGGCTCTCCACGTACACGAAGGACGCGAGGAGCACGGCGGAAGCGGCGAACAGGCCCAGTGTGGCGCCCGAGGTCCAGCCGTCGGTCTCGGCGCGGGTGAACGCGTAGACGAGCGAGCCCAGTCCGAGGGACGACAGCACGACGCCCGGCACGTCCATCGGGGAACGGTTGCGCCCGCCGGCCGGCTCGCTGATGACCGCGATGGCGCCGAGCGCCGCGACGATCGCGAACGGGATGTTGACGAAGAAGGTCCAGCGCCAGTTCATGTACTCGGTCAGGACGCCGCCGAGGATCAGGCCGACCGCGCCGCCGCCGCCCGCGATGGCACCGAAGATGCCGAACGCCTTCGCGCGCTCCTTGCTGTCGGTGAACATCACCGCGAGCAGGGACAGCGCGGACGGTGCCAGCAGCGCGCCGAACACGCCTTGCAGGGCGCGGGCGCCGAGCAGCAGGCCGGTGTTGGCCGCCAGGCCGCCGATCGCGGACGCGACCGCGAAGCCGATCAGACCGACGATGAAGGTGCGCCTGCGCCCCCACAGGTCGGCGATGCGGCCGCCGAAGAGGAGCAGTCCGCCGAACGCCAGGGCGTACGCGGTGATCACCCATTGCCGGTTGCCGTCCGAAATGCCGAGGTCGGCCTGGGCGGACGGCAGGGCGATGTTCACGATGGTGCCGTCGAGCACCACCATGAGCTGGGCGAGGGCGATGAAGACGAGCGCTTTCCAGCGCCGGGGATCGGGCAGGGACGTCTTGGGCGGGGCTGTTTGCGACATGGGGGTACTCACCTGGGTGTGGGGTGTGTCGAGCAGGGGAGGTCGTGGACGGGTGCGCTCCTGGGCGCCGGCCGGGTCAGCCGTTCCCGTCGTCGTTCGCGTGGCCGTGTGCGTGGCCGTTCGCGTGGCCGAGGCGCCGCAGATCGCGGATCGCCACGGCCGAGCCGGTCAGTGGGGTGGGGTCGAGGTCGCGCAGGCCGTCGAGCATGATGTCGAGGTGGCGGTGCACGAACTGGTCGTTGGCCGCACAGCCGGTGCCGGGCAGCGGCCTCGCGAGGTGGGTGATCACCATCATCAGGTCGCCGGTGCCGACGTCGGCACGCAATTGACCCGACGCATGGGCACGGTCCACCAGGGCACCGGTGACGTGGTCCATGCGCTCACGCATCGCGACCATGTCGGGATGGCACTTGTCGACGTCCTCGGAGAGCAGCGGGCACATCGCGGCGATCTTCTCGTCGGCCGCGCCGTGCGCGAAGCGGCGCAGCGCCGCGAAGGCGTCCGACTCCTCGGCCATCGCCGCCTCGCCGCTGCCGGTGATGCGCTCCAGGACGGAGAGCACCACCTCGTGGACGAGTTCGCGGCGGTCCGCGAAGTGCCGGTACAGCGTCGCGTTGCCCACGCCGGCCCGCCGCGCGACGTCGTCGAGCGGCACCTCGGCGCCGAACTCGACGAACATCTCGCGGGCGGCCGCGACGATGCGCTCCCGGTTCCGCCGGGCGTCCGCGCGCAGTCGGGGCCGCTCGCGTACGGCTGCCGCCTCGGCACCGCTCATGGTTCGGCCCTCCTCGCTCGGGTCCGTCCGGTGGGGGAAACGGGGACTCGCTCCCCGATTACGTTCACACGGGTAAACGGACACGAAGTCCCCGGATATTTCACCGGGCGGCTGTGACCTGAGCCACACCGCCGTCGACGGGCGAGGATCCCGCAGCAAACGGGCCACCCGGGCGCCGGGTCACGGCGTCGCCGGGTCACCGGGTCACCGGGTCACCGGGTCACCGGGTCACCACTTGTAGTCGAGGAACTTTCCGTCGAAGGTGACGACCACGCGGTCGCCGTCGGGGTCGGGGCGGCGGGAGATGTCGACCTGGAAGTTGATCGCGCTCATGATGCCGTCGCCGAACTCCTCGTGGATCAGCTCCTTGAGGGCGGGCCCGTAGACGGACAGCGCCTCGACGAAGCGGTAGACCGTGGGGTCGGACATCACCTCGGGTGCCGAGCCCCGGCTCGGCTGGAGCCGCAGGCTCTCCGCGACCTCGTCCTCGAGGCCCAGCAGTGCGCAGGCCCGCGCGGCCTGGTCCGCGGTCATCGGGTGCTGGCCGAGCAGCGCGGCGGTGGTCCAGACGAGCGGCGCGTCCAGCTCCTCGGCGATTTTGGCCCAGGTCAGGCCGCGCCGGATCCGGGCGGCGACCACCAGGGCGGCGGCGTCGGACTTGCTCATGATGGGGGTCACGCGGGACTCCTTCGGGCTGCGACCGGCTTCGACTGGCTTCGACTGGCTTCGACGAAAGTGCCAGCAGGTTCCCGTGCGCGGGGGTCGGCGGGCAACCCGGGTGTCGGCGAGCGATGAGTTTGCCGCCTCCGGCCGGTCTCAATTCGTGAGCGGTGGACACCAGTAGACGCACGGCAGAACCGCAGCAGACCCGCAGAGGAGCGCACGCCATGACCGCACCCGACCTTCCCACGACCCCCGGCCCCGACTTCGGACCGGCCGTCAAGCTGGTCGCAGACCTCGCCGCCCAGGTACGGGACGACCAACTCGACGCCCCCACACCGTGCGAGGAGTACCGGGTACGCCACATCCTCGGCCACCTCGTGGGGCTCACCGCCGCCTTCCGCGACGCCGCGCGCAAGGACCTCGGGCCGTCGACCTCCACCGACCCCGGGTCGATCACTCCGGACGTCGGTGACGACTGGCGTACCGTCCTGCCCCGGCAGCTCGGCGAACTGGCCGATGCCTGGCAGGACCCCGAGGCATGGGACGGCATGACCCAGGCCGGCGGCATCACCTTCCCGGCCGCGTTGGCGGGGCGCGTCGCACTCAACGAAGTGGTGATCCACGGCTGGGACTTGGCACGCGCGACCGGACAGGACTACCCGGCCGACCCGGCGAGCCTGGAGTGCTGCTTCGCCATGCTGGCGCCGAGCGCGGACGCGGACGCCGAAACGCGGGGACCGCTCTTCGGCCCCGCGGTCCCGGTGCCCGCCGGCACCGGCCTCCTCGACCGCGTCATCGCCCTCTCCGGCCGCCACCCGGACTGGACCCGCCCCTGAAAAAGACCGCGGCGGCGGATCAGGCCGGGACCCCCGCGCCGGGACGGCGCCGGGACCGCGTCAGGACCCGTGTCAGGGACGTGACAGACGGGTGACAGGCCCGGCCGAGAACGTAAGCGCATGACGAGTTCGGCGATTGCGGTTTCAGGCCTGCGAAAGGCATACGGGGACAAGGTCGTGCTCGACGGCATCGATTTCGATGTCGCGGCGGGATCGGTCTTCTCCATGCTCGGCCCGAACGGGGCGGGCAAGACGACGACGGTGAACGTGCTGACGACGCTGATGGCGGCGGACGCCGGCACGGTGCGCGTCGCCGGGCACGACGTGGCGGCCGCGACCAAGGCGGTACGCGCGGCCATCGGCGTGACCGGTCAGTTCGCCGCGGTGGACGACCTGCTGTCCGGCCGCGAGAACCTCCAGATGATGGCGGACCTCAAGCGCGTCCGCTCCGGCGCGCTGGTGCCGGAACTCCTGGAGCGGTTCGACCTGACGGAGTCCGCGGACAAACTGGCCGCGACGTACTCCGGCGGCATGCGCCGCAAGCTGGACCTGGCGATGACGCTGGTGGGCAACCCGCGGATCATCTTCCTGGACGAGCCGACCACGGGCCTCGACCCGCGCAGCAGGCGCACGATGTGGGGGATCGTCCGCGAGCTGGTGGCCGACGGCACCACCATCTTCCTCACCACCCAGTACCTGGAGGAAGCCGACCAGCTCGCCGACCGGATCGCGGTGCTCGACCAGGGCCGCCTGGTCGCGCAGGGCACCCCGGACGAGCTCAAGCGGCAGATCCCGGGCACGCACGTCCGGCTCCGGTTCACCGACTCCGCCGACCTCGACACGGCGGCGCGGATCCTCGCCGGATCCACGCGGGACGACCAGGAGTTGACCCTGCGCGTGCCCAGCGACGGGGAGTCGAGGTCGCTGCGCGCCCTGCTGGACGTGCTCGACGACAACATGCTCAACGCCCGGGAGTTCTCGGTGCACACGCCGGATCTCGACGACGTTTTCCTTGCCCTGACCGGGCGCACCAGCGCGGAGGCGATCGCAAAATGAGCACTGTCTCGACGGCGTGGGCCGACTCGGCCGTCATGTTGCGCCGCAACATCAAGCACAGCATGCGGAACCCGGTCGTGGTGTTCAACTCGATCCTGTTCCCCATCGTGATGATGCTCATGTTCGTCAAAGTGTTCGGCGGCGGCTTCAGTGTCGGCGAGCCGTACATCGACTACGCGACGCCGGGCCTGCTGGTGATGGCCATCAGCTACGGGCTAGGGGCCACCGCGACGGCCGTGAACGACGACATGCGCAAGGGCATCATCAGCCGGCTCAAGGTCATGGACGTCTCCCGGGGCGCGGTGCTCACCGGGCACGTCGTCGTCACCGCGGTGCGCTGCGTGGTGGCCTGCGCGGCCATCATCGGGGTGGCCTTCGCGATGGGGTTCGACCCGTCCGCGAGCGCGGTCGAATGGCTCGGCGTGATCGGTCTCGTGGTACTGCTCAGCTTCGGGGCCGGCTGGCTCACCGTCGCCCTGGGACTGGCCGCGAAGACCCCGGAGTCGGCGGGCCTGGCCACCGTGCCGCTGATCATGCTGCCGTTCCTGAGCAGCGCGTTCGTACCCGCGGACACGATGGGGGCGGGCGTACGGCAGTTCGCCGAGTACCAGCCCTTCACCCCGGTCATCGAAACGCTGCGCGGTCTGCTGGCGGGCGACCCGTCCGGCGGCGACGCGGTCGCGGCCGTCGCCTGGTGCGTCGGTTTCGCGGTCATCGGGTACGTCTGGTCGGTCTCGACCTTCAGCAAGCGGGCCTGACCTCGGCGTTCAGTCGGCCACTCCAGCCGGCCTTCAGCCGGCGAGCGTGTCCTCGACGAGCCGGGACCAGTCGGCCTCGGCCCCCTCCTCAGCCGCCTCGGCGAACCGCACCTCGCCGAGGCGGCTCCGCGCTGCCTGCTCGATCCGGGCGACGTCCGGATTGGCGCGGTCCGGGAGCCCGCGTACGGCCGCGCTCGCCGCCAGCAGCCGTACCGCCTGCTCGGGCTCGTCGCGGCGCAGCGCCAGGTCCGCGGCGCCGACGAGCACCTGCGCGATCCCCAGCATGTGCCCGGTCTCGACCGCGGCCGCGAACGCGGCCGCGCGGTGCGCCCGGGACTCGCCGATGTCGTCGGCGAGGTAGCCGAGCACATCGTGTGTCTCGGCGCGGATGTGCACCTGATCCGCCTCGTCGCCCAGCAGGGCCGTCGCGACGCCGATCTGCCGGTACGCCTCCTGGGTGTCGCCCTCCCACCGGGCGAGTCCCGCCTGCGCGAAGGCCAGTTCGGCCAGCGCGTCCGGCCAGGTGACCCGCGCCGCGACCCGCCGGGCCTCGGCGAGGGCGACCGCGCAGGCGTCCCGGTCGCCCAGCAGCCAGTACAGCTGCGCCTGCCGGGCCCGCATCCGGATGACGTCCTCGCTGCCGCCGACCTCGGTGACCACCGCGATCGCCTGCTCGAAGTACTCGCAGGCGCGGGCGAATTCGCCGCGCACCGCGAACCGGTCCGCCAGCTCGGTCAACGCGAACGAGATCCCGAACCGCTCGCCGAGCGCCCGGAACTCGGCGAGTGCGGTCTCCAGGTACGCTTCCCCCTCCCGCACCTCCACGCCGAGCACGATCCGCAACTTGCCCATGTGCAGCCGGGCGAGCGCGCGTACCCACGGGTCCTCGTCGCCGAGCTGCGGTTCGAAGGCGGTCAGGAAGGCCTCGGGGCCCTGCAACAGGCGTTCCAGCGCGCTCATGACCCCCAGCAGCGGGTACCGTCCCCGGCTGCGGCCGCTGTAGCGGTGTGCCTCGCGGATCCACTCCTCGGCCTCGTGCTCGTCGCGCCGCCCTGAGCTGACGAAGAGCACGACCATCGCGTACACCATGGCCCGGACGTCGTCGGTCGCCTCGCCGGGCATCCGGGCGGCGGTGGTCAGGAGTTCGAAGCCCTCGGTCTTGTGCCCGGCGAGCCACCAGTACCAGCCGCAGCCCGCCGCGAGCCGCATCGTCGCCTGCGCGTCGCCCGAGGCGAGCGCGCCGCGCACCGCGGCGGCGATGTTGTCGTGGTCGGCGTCGAGGACGGCCAGCCACTCGAGTTGTTCTGCGCGGCGCAGGTGCGGCTCCGCGGTCTCGGCGAGGTCGGTGAAGTAGGCCAGGTGCGCGTGGCGCGCCGGCTCCGACTCCCCCGCCTCCGCGAGGCGTTGCGCGGCGTACTCCTTGATCGTGCCCATCATGCGGTAGCGCGGGGCGCTGTCGCCCTCGGCGCGCAGCAGCGACTTCTCGGTCAAGGCGGTGAGCAGTTCGAGGACGTCGTCCTCGTGGACCGTCTCGTCCGCGCAGACCCGTTCGGCCGCTTGCAGGCTCGCCCCGCCGGAGAACACCGAGAGCCTGCGCAGGACGGTGCGCTCGGCGTCGCTGAGCAGTTCCCAGCTCCAGTCGACCGCCGCGCGCAGCGTCTTGTGCCGCGGCAACGCGGTACGGCTGCCGCTGGTCAGCAGGCGGAACCGGTCGTCGAGCCGGTTGGCCAGCTGCTCGACGGACATCGTGCGCAGCCGGGCCGCGGCCAGTTCGATGGCCAGCGGCATCCCGTCGAGCGCCCGGCAGACGCGCACCATCGTCGCGAGGGTCCGGGGGTCGCCCGCGAGGTCGCGGCGTACGGCGCCGGCCCGGTCGCGCAGCAGGCGGATGGCGGGCGAGGACTCGATCTCGTCCGGGTCCGCGTCCCCGGCCGGCAGGGCCAGCGGCTCGACCTGCCACAACGCCTCGCCGGTGATGCCGAGCGGTTCGCGGCTCGTGGCCAGGATCCGCAGCCGCCGGCACTCCCCGAGCACCCGGTGCGCGAAAATCGCCGCGGACTCGACGACGTGCTCGCAGTTGTCCAGGATCAGCAGCGCCTCGCGCTCGCGGATCGCGGCGACGAGCCGGTCCGTCAGCTCCGTGTTCGGGGCCCCGCCGAGCAGGGCGTCCCGGAGGCCGAGCCCGGCGAGCGTCGCCTGCGCCACGTCGCCGTCCGGGCCGACGGCGGCGAGCTCCACCAGCCAGACGCCGTCCGGCAGATCGCCGAGCAGCGTACGCGCGGTCTCGGTGGCCAGCCGGGTCTTCCCGGAGCCGCCCGGTCCGATCACGGTGGTGAGCCGGTGCTCGGTGACGAGGCCGCGCACCGCGGCGACGTCGGCGCCGTTGCCGACGAACGTGGTCAGCTCGGCGCGCAGGTTTGTCCTGGGGCTCTCCTCCCGCCGTCCCAACTCGCCGCGCAGCAGCGCGACGTGCAGCGCGGCCAGTTCCGGCGAGGGGTCGACGCCGAGTGCGTCGGCCAGTGCCTCCCTGACGCGCTGGTAGACCAGCAGTGCCTCGTTGTCGCGGCCGGCGGCGACGAGGGCGCGCATCAGCGCGGCGGCGAGGCGTTCGCGCACCGGGTGCGCGGCCACCAGGTCGGTCAGCTCCGTGACCATCTCGGCGCCGCGGCCGATCGTGACCTCGGCGTCGACCCGCTCCTCGGTCGCGGTCAGGCGCAGCCCTTCCAGCCGGGCGACCGCGGCGTCGAACGCGGCGCTGTCGGGCAGGCCGACGTCCTGCATGGCCGCGCCGCGCCACAGGTCCTGGGCCTCGCGCAGCAGCCCGATGCGCCGGGCGCCGTCCTCGGCACGGGCGGCCTGGGCCGCGGTGACGAGGCGTTCGAACCGCACGGCGTCGACGGCGTCGGGCGCCAGCCTCAGCCGGTAGCCGTCCGTCTGCCCTTCGATCACCCCGTCCGGCAGCGCCTTCCGCAGCCGGGAGACCAGGCGCTGGAGGGCGTTCGTGGCATCCGCGGGCGGCAGCCCGCCCCAGATCCAGTCGACGAGAGACGCCTTGGGGACCGCATGGCCCGGCCGGAGCGCGAGGGCGATCAGCAGTCCGCGCAGCCGTGCGCCCGGCACGTCGACCGAGGAGCCGTCGTCCGTGCGCACCTCGAAAGGACCCAGCATCCCGATCTGCACCCGCCGAGTTTGCCACGGGCGGCCCGTTCACCCGAAAGAGCAGCCCGGATGCGCGGAACCGCTGCTCTCGGGCTTTGCGCACCCTCAGGCCGTGCGCCCCCTCAGGCCTTGCTCGCCGCGTGCCACTCCAGGCCCCAGCGGTACTCCAGGTCGGCGGCCTGCTGCTTGAAGATGCCGGGCGCGGGGACGATGTACTTCGCCTCGCGCCGGACGACCAGTTCGCCGCCGATGTTCTCGATCAGGGCGATCGCCGCGACGTTCGACGCCACGGTGCACTCGTCGAGCCGCACCTCGATGGGCGGGCCGACCGGCGGATACAGGGTGGCGACCCCGTCGAGGCCCGCGAAGCTGTCGGCGCCCTGGTAGATGGCCACGAACACCAGGAGGCGCTTGATCTCGGCGGTGCGGTCGAGGTTGACGGTCAGGTTCTCGCCGCGGCTTCCGCCGGTCCGGTCGTCGCCGTCCAGGAGGACGTAGGGCGGCTTGTCGAACGACCCGAACTCGCCGAGCGGGTGGACGATGTCCTTGTCGCCGTTCTGCAGCTCCCACAGGCACGACAGGTCCAGGTCGACGGCGTCCGGGTGCACGGCCTTCGGGCCCCGCCGGAGCAGACCGCGCGACGGCCTGCGGGCACTCCAGGCGAGGTTGACCCGCAAGGCGCCGGAGGTCGCGCCCTGCTTGGCGAGCGAGACGGTCGGCGCGGCCTTGGTCAGCGTGATCTTCGACAGCGACACCGGCGCGGGCGGGGTGAACGACGGCAGGCCGGCCTGCGGGGCCGGCGGCGGGGCGAACGAGGGGGGCGGAGGCGGGGTCGAAGGCGGGGTCGGCAGCGGGGTGAACGACGGGGCCGGAGGTGCCGGCACCGGCGCGGGCTCCTCGGTGACGCTGATGCCGAAGTCGCCGGCGAGCCCGGCCAGACCCGTCGCGTAACCCTGGCCCACCGCACGGAACTTCCACGTGCCGTTGTGGCGGTAGAGCTCCCCGAGCACGAAGGCCGATTCGGAC
Organism: Streptomycetaceae bacterium NBC_01309; assembly: GCA_045039925.1. GTDB lineage: Bacteria > Actinomycetota > Actinomycetes > Streptomycetales > Streptomycetaceae > Yinghuangia. The sequence goes on along the minus strand of CP108400.1, from coordinate 9,263,592 downwards.
GTGGCGTCGGTGCTGTCGAATCGCGCGAGCTCGGCACCGTTCGCCGCGTCCAGCAGCCGGATGTAGAGGCCTTGCACCTGTCCGAACGTCCCGCCGTCGGCCGAGGCCGCCAGCACCACGGTCGTGATCTGCCGCTCCACCGAGCCCAGGTCCACCGCGAGCGTGTCCACCGCCTGGGCGCCGTCCACACGCTTGCCCTCGTGGCGGACCGCGCCGCCGGGGTGCGAGGGCTGGTTGTAGAAGACGAAGTCGTCGTCCGACCGCACCCGGCCCGCCGCGGTCAGCAGCAGTCCCGAGGCGTCCACGTCGGGGGTCCCGGGCCCGTGCCGCCGCCCCAGTTCCACCCGCACGGCGGCGACGGGCACCGGCACGTTGGCACCCTTGCGCATCGGCATCCGTGCCCTCCCTCACGTCGGATTTCCGCGAAGCGTACTTAGTACGTGTCTCGGGACACGGCGGGCGTCCGATACGCGCGGATCCCGGCGCACCCGCGTAACGCGGGGCACCGTCACGACGATGTATGCGGACGCCCGGCCTGACGGGCGATCAGCTCAAGGGCCGGCAGGACGTGGCGCAGGCCGAGCCGGACCGGCTGGGTGTGGCACAGCAGATCCGTCGCCCCCGGCAGCCCGGGGTCGCGGGCGAGCGTGGCGGCCACCTCGTCGGGTGCTCCGTACGCGAAGGCACCGGCGTCGAGATACGCGTCCGCGCCGAAGCCCTCCGGGTAGCGGCTGGTGCGGACGCCGTCGTCGATCCAGTCGCGCAGCCGGGGTGCGAGGACGGTGCGCGCGAGTTCGGCGGGTTCCGACGGGAACACCGGGCGCGACACCGCTATCCGCGCGGTACGTCCTGAGGCCTCCATGCTGCCGCGGTAGCGGTCGGCGAGGCGCGCGTACTCGGTGTCCTGGGCGTGCGGGCCCTCGGGCCCGGGTCCGCGCCGCCCGTACATGATGCCCAGGCCCAGACGCGCCGCGCGGTCCATGCCCGCGGCGGAGCCGGTGCCCAGCCACACGCGTTCGGAGAGTCCGGGGGCGGGCGGCACAAGGCGTGCACCGCCCGGGAGTTCGTGTCCGACGAGCGCGTCGAGGAGTGCGGGGAGCAGTTCGTCGAGGACCTTGTGGCGCCGCTCGTGGTCCAGCCCGAAGGCGCGGGAGGCCGCGGCGTCGGCACCCGCCCCGAGGCCGAGTTCGAGGCGTCCGCCGCTCAACGCGTCGACGACCGCGGCGTCTTCCGCGAGCCGCAGCGGGTTCTCCGCCGGGCCGACGACGACGGCGGTGCCGAGGCGGATCCGGGTGGTGTGCTCCGCGACGGCGGCGAGCAGGACCAGCGGGGACGGGAGCGCCCCGCCCTGGGCGCCGAAGTGGTGCTGCGCGACCCGGTCGTGTCTTCAAACTCCCGCCGGGCCCGCGGGCCGTGGCACGCACGCTCGCCGCGTTACGGACCCTTGCACGGCCAAACCCAGGCCGAGCTGCGGGCCCGCGCCTTGCGATCGCACGCACCACGACCCGCGGGCTATCCGACGGGACTTTGAAGACACTCCCAGAAGCTGTGGAAGCCCGACTCCTCGGCGGCGACCGCGAGTTCGACGGTGTCGCGGTAGAGGGTCCGGGGCGGGCCGTCCGCCGAGACGTGGGTGATCCAGCCGAGGCGGGGCAGGCCGTGGGGGCGGTGGTGCATGGGCGGTCCCGGGGTCGTGGCGCGGCGGACGGTCGGCGCGTGAGCGTACCCGCCGCCGTGCTCGGGCGATTCGTCGCGGACGCCCGGACGATCCCGGTGCGGCCCCCTGGCGGCCCCCGTGCGGCGGGCAAGATCGCTGCCGCTACCGTGGTGCGCGCATCGGTTCGCCCTCCGTCTCGTGCGGCAGGGCGTCGCAAGAGGGAACCCGGTGGGAATCCGGGACTGCCCCGCAGCGGTGAGCGGGAACGACCGCCGTCATGAGCACTGGACCGCCACGGTCCGGGAAGCGACGGCCAGTAGGTCCGGGACTGATGCCTCGTTCGGGGGACGAGGCGCGATGTGCCCGGTTGCCCGCAAGTCCGAAGACCTGCCGACGCCCGTACGCGGCATGCGTGCGGTTCCAGCCGGACCCCGAGGGCGGGCCGTGCGGAGGCCGCTCGGCCGCGCGCTCGCTTGCTCTCCGGTTCCGGTGCCCGGAACTCGCGAAGGAGAGCGCCATGGCATCCCCCGACATCCCCGACGTCCCCGAAGTCCCCGAAAGATCCGCGTCCGCGCCCGCGTTCGGCGGCCGCTTCCGCCGCCGGATATCCCGCCGTGCCGGGCTCGCCGCGGCCTCCGCCGCCGCCGCGCTGGCCTTGCTCGCCACCGGTTGCGGGGGCGGTGGCGGCGACGCCGCCGCCAAGCCGGCGGGCGCCGCGGCCGAGAAGCCGCTGACGATCTACAACTCGTACCCGATCGCCGGCCTCGACCCCGTCGGCACCGGGACGAACTGGCTGTTCGACTGGGGCGTGGCGGAGAACCTCATGGAGGCCGGCGAGGACGGCGTCGTCCGTCCGTGGCTGGCGCAGTCGGTGACGCAGGGCGCCCCGACCGAGTGGCGCATCACGCTGCGGCCGAACCTGACGTTCCAGAACGGCAGGCCGGTGGACGCGGAGGCCGTCAACCGCGCGCTCACCCGCCAGATCGCCAAGTCCAAGGCCGTGCGCACCTACTTGGCCGAGGGCACGGCGGTACGCACCACCGGCCCGCTCGACCTGGTCCTCACCACCCCCGCACCGAACGCCGCGGTCCCGGCCGCGCTGGCGGCCCGCGACACGTCGCTGCAGATCTACGACACCGAGGCGGTCGAGGCCGCGGGCGGCGACTCCGCGAAGATCGTGAACTCCGGTGCGTTCACCGGCCCGTACGCCATCACCTCGTGGACCCCGGAGCTGCTCGGACTCGCCCGGTACGACAGGTACTGGGCCGGCAGGCCCAAGCTCCCGGCGGTCACCGTCAAGGTGGTGCCCGACGAGCAGGCCCGGATCGCGGGCGTGCAGTCCGGCGAGGCGCAACTGGCCTTCTACCCCTCGCCGGACACCGCGCTGACCCTGGCCGGCCGCAAGGACTCGGTGCTCAAGACCTCGCCGAAGGCGCTCCAGGCCCTGCTGATCGACATGAACCTCACCGCCGCGCCGTTCGACGACGCCCGGGTGCGGCGCGCGTTCGCCCGGGCGATCGACTACCGCGAGTTGGGCGAGGACGTCGCGAAGGGCTCGTTCGCGACCGCGACCGGGCTGTACCCGGAGGGCTACCCGTACGCGGTCCCCACGCAGCGCACCGACCTCGCCGAGGCGAACCGGCTGCTCGACGAGGCGGGTTGGGCCAAGGGCGGGGACGGCGTCCGGAGCAGGGACGGCAAGCACCTGACGGTCCGCTTCGTCACGCAGGCGCAGGGCCCGGAGACCAACGCCCTGGCCGTGGTGATCAAGTCCGAGGTGGCGAAGGCCGGTTTCGACCTCCAGATCGTGAACGCCGAGGACTCCGCCCGCACGAAGGCGGACCTGGGCGCCTGGGAGGCGTCCATCGGGCTGAACGGCTCGCTGTCCGGCACCGCGGACCCGATCCAGCCGTTCCGCGCCCGCTGGACGACCGGCGGGTCGGCGAACGCCCAGAAGGTCGCGGACCCGCGGGTGGACGCGCTCGGCGACCGCTTGCTGACCACCGCCGACCAGGCGGCCCGCGAACAGCTGCTCCGCGAGGGGCAGGCGATTCTCAGCGACCAGGAGGCGTACGTGATCGCCGCCACCTACAAGCAGTTCGCCGTCGTGGCCGGCGGCGACTGGACCGGCTACCAGGTCTCCAACGTACGCCGGCATCTGCGCTTCGACACGGCGCCGTGACACCCCGTTCCGCAACGGCGGCTCCCGGCGGCGGCGAACCCGCCGCGCCGGGGGCCGTCCCGCGGGCCGTGCGCACCGTACGCGGGGCCGCGGTCCACCCGATCACGCGCCGGCTGCTGTCGGTTCCGGTCACCGTCGCGGGAGCGGCGCTGCTCATCTGGGCGCTGCTGCCGCTGGCTCCCGGTGATCCGGCGCGGATGACGCTGACCGCGCAGGGGGTGCCCGAACCGACGCCCGATCAGCTCGCGGCCACCCGCGCCGAGTTGGGGCTCGACCGGTCCCTGCCGGGGCAGTTCGGGCAGTGGCTCGTCCGCGCGCTGCACGGCGACCTGGGCACGTCCTACCAAAGCGGCCGCCCGGTGCTGACCGAACTCGGCGAACGCCTGCCCGCGACAATGCGGTTGGGGTGTGCCGCCCTGGTGTTCGCGCTGGCGATCGCGGTGCCGCTCGCGCTCGTCGCCGCGGCCTACCGCCGCCGTTGGCCGGACGCCCTCGCCCGCGCGCTCGCACTGCTCGGGGCCGCGCTGCCGGGTTTCGTCGTGGGCCTGATCCTCATTCAACTCGTGGTGGTGCGCGGCGGGATCGGCTCGGTGGTGCTGGACGGGTCCTGGGCCGCGGTGTGGATGCCCGCGCTGTGCCTGGCGTTCGGCATGTTCGACGTCTGGTCGCGCCTGCTGCGCGGGGCACTGGTCGACGCCTTGGACAGCGGCTGGGCGGCCTCGGTGGTCGCGCGCGGGACCGGAAGCCGGAGGCTGCTCCTCCGGCACGCCCTCCCGAACGCGCTGCCCCCGCTGATCCACGCCGTCGCGGTGAGCGCCGGAGCGCTGTGGGGCGGCGCGGCGATCGTCGAGACCGTGTTCACGTGGCCGGGCGCCGGGTCCTATGTGGTGTCGTCGGTGAAGGCCCGCGATCTGCCGGTCGTCCAGGCGTTCGCGGTCCTGGCCACCCTCGCCTACGTCGCGACCAGTCTGCTCGCCGACCTGCTGGCCGCGGTCGTCGACCCGCGCCAACGCGGCCACGGCAAGGGCGTGTGACGTGGCGGGCACGGCGATGCCGAAGCCCCCGCCCGCGCTCGCGGTGTTCCGACGCGCCGTCGCGGCGTTCCGTCGTGGTCCCCTCATGGCAAGTGCCCTCGGCCGCACCGGACTCGGCCTCGCGGTGGTCGTCGTCCTGTTCGCGGCCCTCGGCCCGGTGGTGGCCGCCCATCAGCCGGACACCGTCGACCTGGGGGCGAAGTTGCGCGCACCGGACGGTGAACACTGGCTCGGCACCGACCAGTTCGGCCGCGACCAGTTCGCCCGGCTCACGGCCGGGACCCGCAGGTCGCTGCTGGCGGCGTTCGCCGTACTCGCCGGGTCGTGCACGGTGAGCCTGGTCGTCGGCGTTCTCGCGGGCATGGCCCGGGGCTTCGCCGACGCCGTCCTCATGCGCGTCGTCGACATCGTCCTGGCGATTCCGTCGCTGGTGCTCGCGCTGGCGGTGGTCGGCGTGCTCGGCCCGGGGTTCGGCAACCTCCTTCTCGCCCTGGTCATTTCCTCCTGGGCGGCCAACGCGCGGATCGTCCGCGCCTTCACCCTCGCGGTACGCGACCGCCCGTACATCGCGGCGGCCCGCCTCGCCGGAGCCGGACCGGCCCGCATCGCCGTCGGCCACCTGCTGCCGGCCGTCGTCCCCCGGCTCCTGGTCGTCGCCACCCTCCAACTCGGCGGCACCATCGTCGCCTTGGCGGGCCTGTCGTTCCTCGGCCTCGGGGCGCAGCCGCCCACCGCGGAACTCGGCGCGATGCTGGGCGACGCACGGGCGTTCGTCACGGTGGCGCCCTGGCTGCCGGCCGCCCCGGCCGCCGTGGTGCTCGCGGTCACCGCGGCGGCCACCCTGATCGGCGACGCGGTGCGGGACGCCACCCACTATTCCGCGGTCGAGGAGGTCCACGCGTGAACGGCCCGGATCCCACGGCGGCGGAGGTCGAAGTGTGTGGACTGCACGTGACGTTCCCGAACGGCGCCGCCGCCGTACGCGGTGCCGACCTGTCGCTCCGCACCGGCGAAGTCCTGGCGCTGGTCGGCGAAAGCGGCAGCGGCAAGTCGACCGTCGCCCGCTCGGTGCTCGGACTGCTGCCGCGCGGCACGGCGGTGGCCGGGAGCATCCGCGTCGGCGGACACGAACTCGTCGGCGCGGACGCGCGCACCTGGCGGGCGGTCCGCGGTGACGTCGTCGGCTACGTCGGGCAGGACCCGTTCTCGGCCTTCGACCCGCGCCTCAAGGTCGGCGTGTCGATCGCCGAGGCGTGGCGCGCGAAGGGCCGCACCCCGCCTCCCGGGGCGGTCCTGGAACGCCTCGCCGCCCTCGGCGTCCCGGAAGCGGACGCCGCCGCGCGCCGCCACCCGCACACCTGGTCGGGCGGCATGCTCCAGCGGGCCGCGATCGCCGCGGCCACGGCCCTGGAACCAGCTCTTGTCGTGGCGGACGAACCCACCTCCGCCCTCGACGCGGACCTCGCCGACGTCACCCTCGCGCACCTGCGTGCCACCGGCGCCGCGGTCCTGCTCATCACCCACGAACTGCGGCTCGCGGCACGCCACGCCGACCGGATGGCGGTGATGTACGCGGGCCGGATCGTTGAAACGGGCGCCGCCGACGCGGTGTCGGCCGAGCCGCGGCACCCGTACACGCAGGCCCTGTTGGCCGCGCTCCCCCGCCCCGGCCGTCCACTGCCCGAGCCGCTGCCCGGCGAACCCCCGTCGCCGGGCCGCGACGCGGACGCGGGCTGCCCGTTCGTCCCGCGCTGCCGCCACGTACGGGCGGCCTGCCTGGTGGGCGTACCCGTGCCGATCGACGGCGTCGCCTGCGTGGAGGCACGGTGACCGACCCGAGCACCGCGGCCGTCGTCGTGGCGCGGGACCTGTGGCGGACCCACGGGCGCGGCGCGCGAGCACGGGACGTCCTACGCGGCGCGGAACTCGCCGTCCTGCGCGGGGAGATCGTCGGCATCGTCGGCCGGTCGGGCAGCGGGAAGAGCACGCTGTTGCGCATCCTCGCCGGCCTGGAGCGCCCCGACCGGGGCAGTGTCGCGTGGACCCCCGCCACCCGCGGTCGGCGTCCCGCGCCCGGTGCCGTGGCCGCGGTCTTCCAGGACGCGGCCGGCAGCCTCGACCCGAATTGGAGCATCGCCCGCAGCGTCGCCGAACCGTTGGCTCTGCGCCGCGTACCGAGGGACGCGGACGGGTCCGAGCCGCGTCGCCCGCGCCTCCTCCTGCCCCGAACTCGGCAGGCACGGCAGGCCGCGGCCCTGGCTGCGTTGAAGTCGGTCGGGCTCGGCCACCTCGACCCGTCGCTGCGCCCCGCGCGCCTGTCCGGCGGACAGTGCCAACGTGTGGCACTGGCACGGGCGTTCGCCGCGGCTCCGAGCCTGCTCCTCGCCGACGAGCCGACGTCCGCACTCGACGCCTCGGCCGCCGCGGGGATCCTGCGCCTGCTGCGCAAGGCCGCCGATTCCGGGACCGCGGTAGTCCTGGTCACCCACGACCACGACGCCGCTGCTGCCCTGACCACGCGCCTTCTGACCCTGTCGGACGGAGTCCTGACCGAGACCGGATAGGGCAGGAGAGCCGAGAACCGGCTACGCCCCCGGCCACACCCGCGTGCCAACCGAGGCCGGACAGAACCGGGGAGCAGAGCCGGGCAGGCGACCCCCGCGGCCACACCCGCGTCGGACGGATCGCACGCAGTCAGCCCATCAGTCTGCCCTGAAACGCGAGCCTGCGAGCCTCAGCATGGTCCCGCCCTCGCCCTCCCCCTCGATCGGCGATCGAGTCGGCACGCCAGGGCGACCGCCGCCCTTCCCGCCGCGACGCCCCGCTCGGCATTCCCTGGAAAGCCCATGTTGCCCCCCGTCAGGCGGTCCGCACACCACCCCGATTCGATGCCGACCCGCTCCGCGCGAGACGTGCGCGAACCGGGCGACCCCCGATCCGGCTGGACGTGGCCCGGTGCGATGGGTTAGAACTCTCTCTGAAAACGATAATGGTTTTCATTCTCTTCTGGAGGGGCGGGATGGGACATCTGCTGGTGGTCGAGAGCTGGGTGGGCGCGATGAGCACGCTGCTGCCCCGGGCGATCCGCGAAGCCGGGCACACCTTCACCTTCGCGACGCGCGACCTGGGCCATTACCTGCGCGGCGCCCCAGGCGCCGGCGACGTGCACCCGCTGCTGTCGGGCGGCAACGTGGTGACCACCGAGACCAACGACCCGGAGCAACTGCTGCGGACCGTCGAACGGCTGCACTTGGCAATGGAGTTCGACGGCATCCTCACGTCCTGTGACTACTACCTGCCCGCCGTGGCGCGCGTCGCGGAGCGGCTCGGACTGCCGGGAGCGTCGGTCCCGTCCGTGGAGCGCGCATGTCGCAAGGACCGTACGCGCGCGGCCATGGACGACGCCGGCCTGCCCGGGCCGCGGTACGCCGTCACCGAGGGCTGGCGCGAAACGGCCGCCGCGGCGCGGTCCCTGGGGTACCCGCTCGTGGCCAAACCGGTCGACCTGTGCGCCGGGATGTTCGTGCGCAAGGTGGACGACGAGAGCCAACTGCTGGACGCCTGGCGCTCCTTGGCCGACTTCCCGGTCAACGGCCGCCACCAGGAACGGGTTCCGCTGATGCTGTTGGAGGAGGTGCTCGACGGTCCCGAGGTGAGTGTGGAGACCGTCACGTGGCAGGGCCACACGCACGTCGTCGGGGTCACGGACAAGTCCCTCGCGGGCGCGCCCTGGTTCGTCGAGTCCGGCCACATGTTCCCCGCCGACCTGGCCGCCGCGGACCGCTCCGCCGCCGCCGACGCAGCCGTCGCGGCCCTCGCCGCGATCGGCTACGAACACGGTGTCGCACACACGGAGTTCAGGCTCACAGCGGCCGGTCCGCGACTGGTCGAGATCAACCCCCGCCCGGCCGGGAACCGCATCACCGAGTTGGTGCGCCGCGTCACCGGCATCGACATTCCGATGGCCGCCGCCCGGCTCGCACTGGGCGAAAAGCCCGACCTGGCACCGGCGGACACCGGCGTACGCAGTGCCGCCGTCTCCTTCGTCCTGCCCGAACTCCCGGGAACCCTGGCCGCGGTGCGCGCGGAACCCGATCCGCGCGACGCACCCGACGTCGTCGAGTGGCAGGCCAAGTCCCCCGGGGAGCGGGTCGGCGACGGCCGCAGCAACAACCACTACCTGGGCCACGTCATGGTGCTCGACCGGCACGGCGCCGGGGCACGGACGCGCGCCGAGGAAATCCTCCGCGGCGTATCCGTCGAGATCGCCGCCGACCCGGAATCGGCGGCCGCCGCATGAGCGCCCCGCCGCACCCCGCCGCCCGGTTCGAGTCGTCACCGAAGCCCGAACACCCCCCGACCGTCGACACCGTGCTGCGCGCGGCCGCGGCCGGGCTGCTCGGCCCCGACCCCGCGCAGGTGCGCGTCGGCACCGGCTTCGTCACGCGCCAAGGCGTCCGCCACGACGGCCGCCGACAGGGGTACCGCAACGACGTCGTGAGCCTGCGCGTCGGGGCGGCCGTGGGCTCGTGCGCCGTCGAACCCGGCGAGATCCCGGACGACACCGTCCTCGCCTGCGCGGGGCAGGACGTCGCGGCGTTGCTCGCGCATCCGGCGCGCGCCGTCCGCATGGCCGCGCTCGACGCGTACCTGATGCACCTCCGGCCGCACGCCGAATACGCCGACGACACGGTCCTGGTCCCCTCCGGCGACTCGCTCGCCAAGTCGCGGGCGCGTGCCGCCGCGGTAGTCGACCTGCTCCCCGCGGCGCCGGGGGCGCGGGTGCTGGTGGTCGGCGTCGTCAACTCGCTGCTCGCGGAGTTGCGGGCACGCGGCTTCCGCTACATCCCCTGCGACCTGCGCGCCGGAGCCACCGAATGGGGCGAGGCGCACGAGCGGGAGGCGTCCGACCATCTCGACGCGTGCGACGCGCTGCTGGCCTCCGGGATGACGCTCGGCAACGGCACCTTCGAACCTCTCGCCGCACACGCCCGCGCGGCCGGCAAGCCGCTCGTGCTGTTCGCCCAGACCGCGAGCGCCGTCGCACCATGCTTCCTCGGGCACGGCGTCACCGCGGTGTCCGCCGAGCCCTACCCGTTCTTCTGGCTCGACGGCGGCCCCACGGCCATCCACCGGTACCGCACCACCGCCCCCGAGGAGGCCCGGTGAACGCGGCATTGCTCGCCCTGGTCGGGAACACCCCGATGACCCGCATCACGGCTCCGCTGCCGCTCCCGCACGGCGGGTTCTGGGCGAAGCTGGAGGGCCTGCAAGCAGGCGGTATGAAGGCCCGCGCCGCCGTCTCGATGCTGCGTGCCGCCCGGGCCCGCGGCGAACTGCGGCCGGGCGCAACGGTCGTCGAGTCGACGAGCGGCACCCTGGGCATCGGCCTGGCCTTCGCCGGGCAGGCCCTCGGCCACCCCGTCGTCCTGGTGGTGGACGCGGAACTGGAACCCGAGATGCGGGCGATGCTCACCGCGTACGGCGCCCGCCTGGAGGTCGTCGCGCGGCCGCACGCCGTCGGCGGCTGGCAGCAGGCCCGGCTCGACCGGGTCGGCGCGCTCCTGCGCGGCATCCCCGGCGCGTACTGGCCCGACCAGTACGGAAACCCCGACAACCCGGCCGGGTACGCGAGCCTCGCCCGGGAGCTCATCGCCGCCCTCGACGGCCTCGACGTGCTGGTATGCAGTGTCGGAACCGGCGGCCACAGCGCCGGCGTAGTACGTGAACTCCGCTTCCGTTGGCCGGACTTGCGCCTGATCGGGGTCGACACCGTCAACTCCGCCATCTTCGGCCGCCGCCCGGGAACCCGGCTCATGCGCGGCCTGGGCAGCGGCATCCACCCGCGGAACGTGGCATACCGGCAGTTCGACGAAGTGCACTGGATCGGCCCCGCCGAAGCCGTCGACACCTGCCGCCGCCTCGCCTCGCACGCGTTCGTCACCGGCGGTTGGAGCACCGGAGCGGTGGCGCGCGTCGCCGCCTGGGTCGCCCGGACCGAGGCCGGCGCCCGCGTCGCGGCGGTGTTCCCGGACGGCCCGCAGCGCTACGCGCACTCCATCTACGACGACGCGTACTGCCGCCGCCACGGACTCACCGGACCCACCGCGCAGCACCCGATCGAGATCGCCTCGCCGCAGGCCGCCGCGAACGCGACGTGGGCGCGGTGCCGTGCCGTCACCGATCCGCTCGCCGCGGCGCCCGCCGCGCACCAGGGAGTGTCCGCGTGAAGCTGACCTGGACAACGGCGCCGCTCCTGATGCGCGAGCCGTTCCGCATATCCCGCTCGGTGACCACGGCACGTGACGCGGTCACCGTGACCCTGCGCCGGGACGAGGACGACGCGGCCGGATACGGGGAAGTCGTCACCAGCGTTCGCCAGGGCCTCAGTTCGGCACGCATCGATACCCTGCTGCGCCACGTCGCCCGCTGGGCCGACGCCCAGTCGGACCCCCGGACCCTGCTCGCCCGGCTGCCGGAACTCACCGACGGCCCCGGCGCACCGCTCGCGGACGCGCCGGGCGTGCTCGCGGCCGTCGACGCCGCGGCGCACGACCTCTGGGGGCGCGGTTCGGGGCGACCCGTCCACGCGCTGCTCGGGGAACCGGCGTTCCGGCCGACCGCGACCGCGTACACGATCGGCATCACCTCGCCCGCCGCGGCCGCGGCCCGGGCCCGCCGCCTTGCGGCGCGCGGATTCACGGTGCTCAAGCTCAAGGCCGGATCGCCGGACCCGGACGACGACCTCGTCCGCCTCGCCGCGGTCCACCGGGCCGCACCGGGGGTGCGCATCCTGCTCGATCCGAACGGCGCATGGGCTCCCGACCAGGCCGTCGAACTGCTCGACCGGATGGCCGGTTTCGCAATCGAGGCCGTCGAACAACCCATCGCTCCAGGGGCGATCGACCGACTGGCATGGGTGGCGGCCCGCAGCCCGGTGCCGGTCATCGCGGACGAGGACGCCCGTACCGCCGCCGACATCCCGCGCCTCGCCGGGGCGGTGCACGGCGTCAACATCAAACTCGCCGAGTGCGGCGGCCTTGCGGCCGCGGTCCGGTGTGCGGATCTGGCCGCGGCCCACGGACTGGACGTCATGCTCGGCTGCCTGGCGGCGAGTTCGCTCGGGCTCGCACCGGCCGTGCACCTGGCCGCCCGCGCCCGGTGGGTCGACCTCGACGGCCACCTGCTGCTCGTCCGCGACCCCTGGACCGGAATCGGCGGCGAGGACGGTGTCCTGCGGCTCACCGGCGCACCCGGCCTCGGGGTCGGCCGCCGCGCGGAGGCGCCGTGACGACCCGCCGGCTCTACCGCTCGTTCCCGTTGCCGGTGCGGCTCCTGCTGGTCAACCAGTTCGGCGTCAACACCGGGTTCTACGTGCTGGTCCCCTTCCTCGCCGGCTACCTCGCCGACGACGTGGGGATGTCGGCCGCACTCGTCGGCGTGGTCCTCGGGGTACGCAACCTCAGCCAGCAGGGCATGTTCCTCCTCGGCGGCAGCGCCTCGGACCGGCTCGGCGCGCGCGGCGTCATCATCGCCGGGTGCGGCCTGCGCGCGGTCGGCTTCGGGCTGTTCGCGGTCGACGACTCGCTGGCGGTCCTGCTCGCCGCGTCGGTCCTGTCCGGGCTCGCCGGGGCGCTGTTCAACCCCGCGGTGCGCGCGTACCTCGCGGACGCCGTCGAACCGGAGCGCCGCGCCGAGGCGTTCGCGCTGTTCAACGTGTTCGCGAACGCCGGTGCGCTGACCGGCCCGCTGCTCGGGGCCGCGATGCTCGCCTGGCACTTCCGCGTCGGCGCGGTGGTGGCCGCGGCGGTGTTCGCGGCGCTGACCATCGCCCAGGCGTGCGTGCTGCCCGCGCGGCCGGTGGCCCGCAGCGGACGCACAGTGGCCGCGGACTGGCGGCTGTGCCTGGGCGACCGGCGGTTCCTCGCCTTCACCTTCGCCTTGTCCGGGCTCTACGCGTTGCAGAACCAGCTCTACCTCGTGCTGCCGATGGAGGCCGAACGCGCCACCGGCCACGGCAGCGCGACCGCCGTGCTGTTCCTCGTCTCGACCGGGGCCACGCTCGCCTGGCAGGTACGGGTGACCCGGCGCGCGTCGCGCGGCGGGCGCGGCCGGGCCATCGCGTCGGGCATGGCCCTGATGGGTGCCGCGTTCCTGGTGCCGCTGGCCGCCCTGCCGCTGACCTCCGGCGCGTCCGACGCGTCCGGCGGCGGAGCTGCGGTCGCGCGCATGCTGCCGGTCTGTGCGGCGGCGCTGCTGCTCGCATTCGGGGTGATGGTGGCGCAGCCGTTCGTGATGGAGCTGATCCCCGCGTACGCCAGGAGCGACCTGTCGGGCACCTACTTCGGGGTCTTCTACACCGTGTCCGGCGTCATCGCCGCGCTGGGGAGCGCCGCGGTCGGGCAGGCCGCGGACGTCGGCGGCGGCACCGGCAGTTGGACGCCGTGGGCGGTGTGCGCGGCCCTGGGCTTCGGCTCCGCGGCGGCCGTGCTGCGACTCGACCGCAAAGGCGTGCTCGCGCGCGAACGCACCGGGGCGGACGAGGCCGCCGCTGCCGGGCACGACACTCCCGACGGCCACGCCGAGCACAGCACACACGAAGGCGGCGCCAAACCCGCGCAACCCGGCGACCCGGGGCGGACCCGGCCCTGAGCCGGCCGCGACCTGGCCCCTGACGCGGCCGTGACCTGGCCGTGGCCCGCCTGCCGACAGCGCCGCGACCGCCCCCGCGGTCCGGCTTCGACTCCCTCCGCAAGTTCCTGTGAAAGGTGCTCCATGCGTTCCCACGGACGAACCCCCGACGGCCTCTCCGGCCTCTTCCTCCCACGCTCCCCCGACCGTTCCCCCGACCGTTCCCCCGGCTCCTCCCCTGAGGTGGCCTTCGCCGCGTTGTCCCGCAGGCGGTTCCTGGGTGTTTCACTGGGCGCCGCGGCAAGCGGAGCGGCACTCGTCGGCTGCGCCGCGGGCCCGTCGGCGTCCCCCACGGGTGCGAACTCCCGTCCACGGCAAGGCGGTCGGCTGCGCGCGGTGTTCGCGGGCGGCGGCGCGCAGGAGACGCTGGACCCGCACCTGGCAAACCTCTTCGTCGAAGCGGCCCGCGCCAAGGCGATGTTCGACAAGCTCGCGGACCACGGCCCCGATCTCTCGGTCGTCCCCCGCCTCGCCGAACGCTGGGAGCCGGACGCCGGCCTGACCCGGTGGCGCGTGACGCTGCGTCAGGCCGCCTATCACGACGGGCGTCCCGTACGCGCGGCCGACGTGCTGTACAGCTACGGCCGCATCCTCGACCCCAAGCGCGGCTTCCGCGCCAAGCCCAACCTCGGGGTAGTCGATCTGCCCGCGTCGCGGGCCGTGGACGACCGCACGGTGGAGTTCGCGCTGAAGCGGCCGTTCGCGGAATTCCCGAACGTGATGGCCGCCTTCGGCACGTACATCGTCCCCGAGGGCGCCGACTCGTTCGAACGTCCCGTGGGATCGGGCCCGTTCGCGTTCACGTCGTTCGAGCCGGGACGCTCGGTCCTGCTGCGCCGCCATCCCGACCACTGGGACGGCGCGGCATACCTCGACGAACTCGAATTCGTCGTCGCGAACGAGGAGTCGGCACGCGTCAACGCCCTGGTCGGCGGCCAGGTGCAGTACGCGCACGAACTCAGCCCCACCTCGGCGCGCGTGCACCGCGACAGCGAACGCATCTCCGTGCTCCGCATGGCCAACAGCGCCATGCAGGCCTTCGCGATGAAGGTCGACCGCCCGCCGTTCGACAACCGCGACCTCCGCGAGGCGATGTTCCTGCTGGCCGACCGGCCCGCCCTGGTCGAGACCGTACTCGCGGGCACCGGGCAGGTGGGGAACGACCTGTTCGGCCGCGGCTACCGCTACTACGCCGACGAGATACCGCAGCGCACCCGCGACCTCGACCGCGCCAAGTGGCTCGTCGAGCGCTCGGGCGCCGCGGGCTCCACCATCCGGCTCGACACCTCCGAGGCGGCCACCGGATTCCTGGAAGCCGCCAGCGTCTTCGCCGCGCAGGCGCGAGAAGTCGGGCTGCGCCTGGAGCCGGCGGTCGGCAACAAGGACACCTACTGGAAGGACACCAAGGACGCCGGCGTCCTGTCCTGCTTCCGCTCCGGCGCCATGCCCATCGAGACGCACATCGCGCAGCGGCTGCTCACCGGGTCCACCACGAACGTCACCAAGTGGGCGCGGCGCGACTTCGACGCGCTGTACGACACGGCGGTCGGCACCGCCGACGAGGCCGTCCGGCGCCGGGCGTACCTGGACATGCAGAGCCTGCTGCACACCGAAGGCGGCTACCTGGTCTGGGGGTTCGCCGACTGGCTCGTCGGCACCGCCAAGAATCTGGGAGGCGTCGCCAATGCTCCCGCCAACACGCTGGACTGGGCGCGCTTCGACAAGGTGTGGCTGGCGTGAGCCCCGCGCGGTACGCGCTGCGTCGCCTGCTGCTCGGACTGGTGCAGATCCTGGCCGCGGCGACCGCGGTGTACGCCCTGACCGAGGCACTGCCCGGCGACGCCGCGGTGGTACGGGCCGGCGACAACCCCGATCCCGCGCGCATTTCCCTGCTGCGCGACGAACTCGGCCTGGATGTGCCAGCGTTCGACCGCTTCACCAGTTGGCTTGCGGGTCTTGCGCACGGCGACCTCGGCACCTCCCTGGCTTCCGGCAGACCCGTCGCGGAGGAGCTGGCGCGCGGGCTCGCACCGACGGCGCTGCTCGCCCTCGGCACCCTGGCCCTGGTCGTACCGGTCGCGGTGCTGCTGGGCGCGGCCGCCGCGGCACGGGAACGCGGGCTGCTGGACCGGGGGCTCACCATGCTCGGCGTGGCGCTGTACTCCGTACCGGAGTTCGCCTTGGCCGTGGTGCTGGTGGCGGTGTTCGCCCTGCACCTGGGGTGGCTGCCGGCCACTGCGGTGGGGGCGGGGACCGACCTTCTGGGCGAACCGGCGGTCCTCGTCCTGCCGTTCGTGGTGCTGGCGATCCGCCCGGTGTGCTCGTTGGCGCGGTTGGTACGCGTCGGCCTGCTGGACGCCTACGCGTCGGAGCACGTCCGGCACGCCCGACGCATGGGCCTGTCACCGCGCCGCGTGCTGTGGCGGCACGCGCTGCCCGGCGCGGTGGCCCCGGCGGCGCAGCACCTCGCGCGTACCGCGGACTGGTTGTTGGGTGGAGTGGTCGTGGTCGAGGCGGTATTCGTGATCCCCGGCCTGGGCACGGCCCTGGTCGACGCCATCGCAGCGCGTGATGTCGCGGTGGTGCAGGGCCTGGCGGCGCTCTTCGCGGCCACGACGGTCTCCGTCAACCTGCTGGCCGACCTCGCCGCCTTCCGCCTGGCGCCGCGAGCCGGGGTCGCGACATGACCAAAACCACGATCGCACCGGGCATCGCAACGGCTGCTCCTGTCAGGGACGTTACTCGCCCTCGGCGCCGCTACGCCCTCCTCCTGCTCGGACTTCCGCTCGCCTGCGCCCTCTTGGGACCGTGGTTCGCCGATCCGACCGGACCGCGCCTCGGCGCCTACGCTCCCGCGGGCGCCGAACTGCCCTTGGGCAGCGACTTCGTCGGGCGCGACGTGGTGGACCAGGTCCTGCTCGGCGGGCGCACGGTGGTGCTGGTCGGCGGCGGCGCCGCGGTGGCCGCGTACCTCGTGGGGGTGCCCTGGGGCATGGCTGCGGCCGCGGCGCGGCGCCGGTGGGTGGACGAAGCCCTGATGCGGCCGCTCGACGTCCTGCTGTCCGTCCCGTCGCTGCTGACGCTGCTGCTGGTCGCGGGTCTCGCGCGGCCCGGCCCCTGGGTGCTGGGCGGGGTGGTCGCGCTGATCATGCTGCCGGAGGTGGCCCGGATCAGCCGGGCGGCGGCGTTGGAGGCGGCGTCCGGCCCCGCAATGGAGGCCATGCGGCTGACCGGCGAGTCCTGGTGGCGACGCAACTTCCGCTACCTGGGCGGCGCGGTGCTCCCGACGTTGTCCGCCGACTTCGGCATGCGCGTCGTGGGCGCGCTGTACCTGGTCGCGTCCGCGGCCTTCCTCGGCGTCGGGGTGGCCCCGGACGCCGCCGACTGGGCGGTGATGGTGGACCGCAACCGGCCGGGACTGTTCCTCCAGCCGTGGGCGGTCCTCGTACCGGCGCTGCTGGTCACCGCACTGTCCGTCGGCCTCAACGTGCTGTTCGACCAGGCCCTCGCCCGCCGCCGGGAGACATCGTGACCGAACCCCTCGTGACCGAACCCCTCGTGTCCGTCGCCGACTTGCGCGTCGGCGTAGCGGACCGGCGCCTCGTGGACGGCCTCTCCTTCGACCTGCGCCGCGGACGCGTCCTGGCCCTGGTCGGCCCGTCCGGCAGCGGCAAGACCACGAGCGCGGCGGCGGTCCTCGGCGAGTACCCCGCGCGGAGCACCGTGGGCGGAACGGTGACCGCGGCCGGGCAGCCGGTGTCCGCGCGGCAGCCCCTCCCGCCCGGGCTGGTCGCGTACGTTCCGCAGCACCCGGGGGCCGCGCTGGCGCCCGCCCTCCGCGCCGGGCCGGTGCTGCGCGAGATGGCCCTCCGCCACCTCCCCGGCCCGGAACCCCGCCGCCGGGAAAGGCGCGTGCTCGTGCGCGAGGCGGTTGCGGCCGCGCTGCGCCATGCCGGGCTGCCCGACGTCGGGTCGTTGCACCGGCGGTTCCCGCACCAGTTGTCCGGGGGCCAGCAGCAGCGGCTCGTGATCGCCCACGCGCTGCTGGCCCGTGCGAGCGTGCTGGTCGCGGACGAACCCACCACCGGGCTCGACGCCGTACTGCGCCGCGAAGTCGCCGACCGCATAAGGACCTTGGCGGACAGCGGAATGGCGGTCCTGCTGCTGAGCCACGACCTGGACGTGGTACGCCGCATCGCCGACGACGTGCTCGTGCTGGACCGGGGCCGACAGGTTGAGTACGGGACGACCGCGACGGTCCTCGGCCGTCCTGCCGCACCGGTCACCCGCGCCCTCGTGGCGGCTGACCGCGGGCGCGCCGCGCCGACCGCGGACGCGGTCCCCGCCGGGTCGGCCGAACAGCCGGGGACCCGGTCCGGGGGCGGGTCGGTCCGATCCGACGACGGTCTCGCGGTCGCCGGGTTGTCCGCCTGGTACGGCGGTCACCGACGGACCGAAGTGCTCACCGACGTCTCGCTGCGGCTGGCCCGCGGCACGTCCCTCGCCGTGGTCGGGCGCTCGGGCAGCGGCAAGACCACGCTGGCGCGCTGCCTGGTGGGCCTGCACCGGGACCGGCGCGGCACGGTGCACCTGGACGGACGGCCGCTGACCACGTCGCTCGCGGCGCGCAGCCGCGACGAACTCGCCCGCGTGCAATACGTGTTCCAGGACGCCCGAGCGTCGATGGATCCCCGCCGCAGCGTGCTCGACCAGGTCGCCCGGCCTGCCGTACGCCTGCGCGGCGCCGATCCGCGGACCGCCGCGGAGCAGGCGGTGCGGATCCTTTCCGCGATGGGTGTCGACGAGGCCACCGCCGTACGCCGCCCGCAGGCACTCTCCGGCGGCGAACTGCGCCGCGCGGCGCTCGCCCGCGCGCTCGCGGCAGACCCGGACATCCTGGTCTGCGACGAGATCACCGCGGGCCTGGACCCGCTGGCCCGGGCCGCGGTGCTCGACCTCCTCGACACCCAACTCCGCGTCCGCAGCCTCGCTTTGCTGGTCATCACCCATGAACGGGCGGTCGCCGCACGCCTCGCCGACCGCATCGCGGTCATGGACTCCGGACGCATCGTCGACCAGGGCCCCGCCGCCGAGCTCCTCGACCACCCGCAGCATCCGCTGACGACGGCCCTGCTGTCGGGCGATGCCGCGGCCGAGCCTCCCGACGGAACGCCGGGACGCGAACGGGGCGCCGTCATGCCCTCCTGACGCGACATACGAAGCACTTGTACGCCTGCCGGCCCGACAGGTTGTCGTGGAACCGGGGCATTCGCCTGATGCCCCCCGGCCGCGGTGCGACGGCGCGCATCCGCGGCGGCAGCCGCGGCACCGAATGCGGCACCCGGGCTACAACTCGTCCGGCGGCTCCCCCGCACCGGCGATCAGCCGGGCGACGATGCGGTCGAGCGCGGCCAGGTCCTCGGGGGGCAGCGCGGCCAGGATCGGGGGCGGCGCGCCGAGGATGGCCTCGGCGACCCGCGCCGCGGCCACGCCCGCCTCGGTCGCCGTCACCACGCGCTGGCGCCGGTCGGTCGGATGCACGCTGCGTTCGATCAACCCGCGCCGCTCCAGGTCGTCCACCACGAGGGTGGTGTACGGCTTGTCGGTGGCCAGCTTCTCGGCTAGCTCGCGCATCGTCAGCGGCCCCTTGGCCAGCCGCCGCAGCGCCTTGCCGCGGACGAAGCTCATGCCGAGCGCCTCGGACACGGCCTTGCGCTTGTCGAAGCGGTTGAGCACGAGTTCGCGCATGCCCACCCACGCGCGCGACGCGGCCTCGGCGGCCGGGTCCGCGCCGCCGGGTGCGCCGGACACATCGGCGGCCGCGGGCTCGCCGGTCGGCGCGGGCTGCGCCGGTACGGCCTGCGCGTGCCGGGGGTCGGCGGGTTCGGCGGTGGAGGCGTTCATCGGAGTTCCCGGGGTTTCTCGGCTCTCGTGGCGGGTGGTCGCGGCTCAGCGGGTGGACGTACGGTCCGCGGAAGGCAGTTCGCCGCCGGGGCGACGGCCGCCCGCGGCAGGCTCCGCACCCGGTTCGGACGGAAACGCGGCCGCAATGCGGGCCGCGCTCGCGCGGGCTCGCGGGCCGGTCGTGATGATACCGAGCAGGAACACGGCCACCCCGCAACCGGCGACGATCCACCAGCCCGTGTGCGTCGCCGTCGCCAGGCCGCTCCCGGCACCGCCGCCCGCCGCGCTCGACGCGGCCAGCGTCGAACCGATCACCGCGACGCCGAGCGCCTGCCCGACCTGTCGGCTGGTCGAGGCGACCGCCGACGCCACTCCGGCCTGCGCACGCGGCATGCCGGACACCGCGGTGTTGGTGATCGGCGCGTTGACCATGCCGAAGCCGAGTCCGAACACGGCGTACGAGGTGATCAGCAGCGCTGTCGGCGTGTCGTCTCCGAGGCCGGTCAGCAGCAGCCCGCTGACCGCCATGCCGACCCCTGCCACCAGCAGCGGCGGGCGGGGCCCCACGGAGGCGACCAGCCGCCCCGACAGCGGCGAGCACAGCATCGTCGCCACGGCCATGGGCAGGGTGTAGAGCCCGGCCTCGAACGGCGAGTAGCCGCGCACCTCTTGCAGATAGAGCGTGTTGAGGAAGAGGAATCCGGACATCGCCGCGAAGGCGCACACCGCCGTCACCGTCGCGCCGCTGAACGGCACGCTGCGGAAGAAGCGCGGATCGAGCAGCGGTTCGGTGCGGCGTCCCGAATGGACCACCAGGGCGGCCAGGCTCACGGCGGACAGCGCGAACAGCGCGACGATCCACGGCGTCGTCCAGCCGTGTCCCGGGCCCTCGATGATCCCCGAGGTGAGCGCGACCAGGAACACGATGACCAGCACCTGGCTGAGCGGATCGGGGCGGCGCGCGCGACTCGCCTTGGACTCGGGGACGAACCGCCACGTCAGGTAGAACGCCGCCGCGGCCACCGGCAGATTGATCCAGAACACCGAGCGCCAGCCCAGCCCCTCGACGAGCGCACCGCCCAGCACCGGCCCCAAGGCCATGCTGATGCCGACCACCGCTCCCCACAGTCCGATCGCGCGGGCGCGCTCGCGGGGGTCGGTGAAGGTGTTGGTGATGATCGACATCGCGACCGGGTTGAGCATCGAGCCGCCGATCGCCTGGACGACGCGGAACGCCACGAGCCAGCCCAACCCCGGTGCCAGTCCGCAGGCGAGCGAGCCGATCGCGAAGACGACCAGACCCGTGCGGAACACCCGTCGGCGGCCGATCCGGTCGGCGGTCGAGCCGGCCAGCATCAGCAAGCCGGCGAGGACGAGGGTGTAGGCGTCGGTGGCCCATTGCAGGCCGGAGACCGAGGCGCCGAGGTCGCGGCCGATGGACGGGAGCGCGACGTTCAGGATCGTGTTGTCGAGACCGACGATGAACAGGCTCATACAGCACGTCGCGAGGATGACCGCCTTGCGGCGGCCGTCGAGTTCTTCGGGCACTCCCGTGGACACGCACGCCCCCAAATCGTTGTAGGTCTATAACTGTTATATACATACAACGATCGACCGGGCAAGCGGGTGCCGGACCGGGCCCGCCCTGAGCTCCCGCCCCTGAGCACCCCACCCCGGGCGCCCCGCCCTGGGCCGAGGACGCGGCCGCCCGCGGTCTCGCAACGACTCGCCCGCGAATTGCCACGGGAAGGCACGGCATCGGCAACACGGAAACAGCGGGCCGAAACGAGCTACCGCGCATCGTCAGGCCAAGAGCGGCCTCGCGCACGCCGCACCAGAATTTCGGACGTCCCGCCAGTCACACCGGGCAGGCAGTAAGCATCAAACCCGATGAACGACACCTTCGGAAAACCGGCGATATCCCGGCCACAGAAGGACCGCGCCGCTCGCGCATATCCATCCGCTTTTCCGGGATCCAACGCCCCGAAGGCCGGCCCATCTCTTCGCGGCAGCCCGACAACTCGACAGTCGAGTTTCCGGCCGACGGATTCGACACCGAAGTCATGGAAATACTGGTGCGACGACCTCGAAAGCGGGCCGTGCAGCCACCGCAACAACGCGAACTGGAACCTTGGACGTCGACTCGACGGCCGATTCGGCCGCGACCGTCGATTTCACGCCACCCGTAGATCTCGCGGCGCATGCGGTCCGAGGCAATTGCCCCGTCACGGCCGCCGACCCCGACCCGAACCTGCTCGACTCGTTCACAACCTGTTCACGTGCGCGCAATCGAGTCCGGCCTGCACCGAGCGCCGACAGCGGCGCCGCCCCCTTGATCCCGACCGTCCCCGCAGCACAGGGCACCCGCCTTACACGCTTGCAGCTGCGGCGTCAAGGAAATCGGGCGGCGGGGCGAACTCGACCGGACGTGCGTGTTCATCCCGGATTACACCGGCGAAGACCGCGGCGTTACCGGGGAATTGACACAACACGCTGAGGGCGACTTCCGCGGTGCCCACTTCCGGGCCGACGAGTACCCGGTCGTCCCGCCACCGGTCGGCAATAGCCCGCAGGGATAATACCGCCGTCACGTGACCGCGCCATTACCGGAGAGTTACCCGAGCACGGCACCTGCCGCACCGCAGAACCCCGAGGATATTGCGCGCAGAAGGGTCGACTCCGGCGCCGGCAACATGGCCGATACTCCTGGTCCGACGACCGACCCTGCCCGCACATACTCCGATCAAGCGCCCTGCGGGCAATGCCCGAACAGCCTGCCCGCTCCGGATGAAAACGCCCCCCAGGAACGCGAGGCCGAGATGGACATGGCGATGGAAAGAGAGATTCCTCAAGCCCCAGGAGCACTGCCTCTTCTGGGGCACCTGCCTTCGTTCGTGCTGAATCCCCTGAAGTTCCTCGACGCCTTGCCCGCCTCCGGCAACCTGGTGCGCCTGCGCTGGGGATCGCAATCCGTCGTCATGGTGTGCGACCCGCACCTGACCCGCGAAGTCCTGCTGGACGACCGCAAATTCGACAAGGGCGGGCCCTTGCACTCGGCGATCACCGGTGTGGTGCCGCACGGTCTGGTGACCTGCCGGCACGACGTCCACCGGCGTCAACGGCGTTTGTGCCAACCGTCGTTCCGCAACGACCGTTTCGACGGGTACGCACGGGCCATGGTGGCCGCGGCGTACGAGACCGCGGATTCGTGGCGCGCCGGCCAGGTCGTCCACGTGCGCCGCGACATCGCGGAGCTGACGCTGCGCACCGCGGTCGACACGATGTTCTCGGCGGAGCTGTCGCCGGCAACCACCCGCCAACTGGTCGACGACATGTCCTCGCTCGTCGCCACGTTCTTCCGCTGGTCGATCTCACCCCCCTTGCTGCGGCGGCTGCCGACCCCCGGCAACCTGCGCTTCACCAAGGCGATCGAACGCCTGAAGCGGACCGTCGCGGAGGTGATCGCCGCCCGGCGCGCCGACGGCAGCGCCGGCACCGACCAGGGCGACCTGCTCTCCGCCATGATCGGCACCGTCGACACCGCTGACGCCGTCGACACCGAGGGGCCGGACCGCGACGCCGGGTTCTGCGACCAGGAACTCGTCGACCAGGTCCTGAACTTCTTCGTCGCGGGCGGCGAGACCACGGCCGGGGCGCTGGTCTGGGCGCTGGACCTGGTCGGCCGGCATCCCGAGATCGAGGAGAGGCTGCTCGCGGAGGCCGACGCCGTCGTCGGCGGAGATCCCCTGGAGTTCCGCCACGTGGCGAAGCTGGACCTCGCCACCCGCGTGATCAACGAAGCGCTGCGCATGTACCCGCCGGTGTGGGTGATGCCGCGCATCGTCGAGACGGACACCGAGCTCGGCGGGGTGCACCTGCCGGCCGGCACCATGCTGGCGGTCAGCCCGTACGTGGTCCACCAGAAGCCCGGACTGTACGAGAACCCGGAGCGGTTCGACCCGGACCGCTGGCTCGACGGCCCCAAGGACCGGGCGACCTTCATCCCCTTCGGCTCGGGTGCGCGCAGCTGCATCGGCGGCAGCTTCGCCATGGCCGAGGCCGTCCTGACGCTGACCGCCCTCATGGCCCGCTGGAAGCTGGTCCCGGTCAGCGCAAAGCCGCCTCGTCCCTCGGTGGGCGTCACGCTGTCGGGACGCGGCATGCGCATGAAGGTGCTGCCCCGCGAGCCGCGCCCCGCCGCCGCGACGGGGTACGCGGAAGCCCGACCCACCGCCCCGGACGAGACCGCGTCAGAGGCCGGGTCGGGCTGCCCGTACCACTGAGCTTTACCCGGGCTTGCGGGCCACCAGCAGCAGGTAGCCGAAGTCGGCCATCCGCTTGAACGGCGCGCGCAGGGCTTCGGCGATGGCGTCGGCCTGCTCGCCGAACTTCTCGCGGATGGCGGCGCGGTTCCGGTCGACGGCCTCCGCCATCCGGATGTGGGACCTGTTGGTGTGGCTGGTGATGTCGGTCAGTTCGACGATCTCCAGACCCGCGTCCGCCGCGAGGGCCCGGTAGTCGTCGAGCACCGGCAAGGGGCTCAGCCGGGCCACCGCCAGCGCGTGGTTCCACTCGTCCCGGACATCAGGGCTCGGCGCGCCCGATTCCATGATGTCGGTGAGGACCAGGCGCCCGCCGGGCTTGAGTACGCGTGCGACGTGCGCCAGCGCCACCGGACGGTCCATGTGCAGGAACGACTCGAAGGCCATCACGGCGTCGAACGAGTTGTCGGCGTAGGGCAGTTCCATGGCGTTGGCGTACTCGAACCGCACCCGGTCGGTCACGCCCGCGGCCTCGGCGCGCGCGTTGGCCTGGGTGATCTGCGCGCGGTTGACCGAGATTCCGTGGACGGACGCGCCCGTCGTCTCGGCGAGCAGCAGCCCGGGCGTGCCGATGCCGCAACCGACGTCCAGGACGTGGTCCGTGGCCGCGGCGCCCAGCTTTTCGATGACGATGCGGCTCATACGGTCCGCGGCGACCTCGTCGCTGCTGTCGTCGTCGTCGCTCAGCCAGTAGCCGAGGTGGAAGTTGTCGCCCCAGATCAACTGAAGCATCGGGCTCATGCGGTCGTAGACTTCGCCGACTTCGTCGGCCGAGGGCACGCTGACGGTCATGGATCGCCTCCTGGCACGTAGGCGCGGAACAGGCGGGCCGTGCGGGTCTGCCGGGCCGGTTGCGTCAGGAGCGCGTCAGGAGCCGGGGGCGCTGGTGCCGCGTCGTCCGGTCGGACCGGGAAGTTACCGGAGAGTTTAGTTCTGGTGCCTGCCGAGAGATTCTTCCGGGCGTCGGCAGGCGTGGGTAGTGGGAGTCCGGCCAGAAGCCGGACCCCGGGATCCCGGCGGCACAGGCCGGCAACCGGCTGCTGAGCTGCGGTTCACGGACGAAGCCCGTGGTCCGCGACCGGACTGCCGATTGGCCGGAAGGGGGTGCCTCCGTATGGCCGCCCGAAACGCGGACACCGGTACGTGGCGATCCGTGCGGCCGCCCGCGTGTCCGCGTGCGCGTACCCGGCCCGGACGGGGAACTCTGACGGGGAACGCCGTCGCGCTGCGTTGGCGGTGCCCGGCTGTTCCTGTTTCGATGTTGCAGAGGGCCTGGCCGGACCGATCGGTCGGGCGGTCCCCTGCTGCCCGCCGCGGCCCGGGGCCAGTTTCGGAGGGGACACGATGGCGGTCTTCATGCAGATCCGGCTACCGGTGACGACCCGGCAGTACGACACCCTCATTGCCCGCATGCGGTCCGAGGGTCCGGACTTCTACAAGGGCCGTCTCGCCAACATCGTGGTGCACGATCCCGGCGGGGGCGTACTCATCACCGACCTCTGGGAGTCGGAGGCCGACCAGGCCGCCTTCCTCCGGCGCATGCTGCCCATTGCCGCGGAGCTCGGCCTCCCCAGCCCGGCGAATCCCCCGACGATCGCCGAAGCGCACACGTACTGGCTCCCGCAGGCCGGTTGACCCGCCTCTTCCCGCCCCTCCCCGCACTGTCCACCGCACGGACGCCGGCGCCCGTGCACACCACGGAAAGGGCCACCCCCATGAAGGTCGTAGTGATCGGCGGAACCGGCCTCATCGGCTCCAAGACGGTGAGCAAGCTGACCGAGCAGGGCCACGAGGCCGTGGCGGCCTCACCGAACACCGGCGTCGACACGCTGACGGGCGAGGGCCTTGCCGAGGCCCTCGAGGGAGCCGCCGTGGTGGTGGACGTCTCGAACTCCCCCTCGTTCGAGGACAAGGCGGTGATGGACTTCTTCCGTACGTCCACCGCCAACCTCCTCCAGGCGGAGGCGGACGCCGCGGTGGGGCACCACGTCGCGCTGTCCGTGGTCGGCACCGACCGGCTCCAGGAGAGCGGCTACTTCCGGGCGAAGCAGGCGCAGGAGGACCTGATCCGGGCGTCCGGGCGCCCGTACTCCATCCTGCACGCCACGCAGTTCTTCGAGTTCATGAAGGGCATCGCGGACCTGGCGACCGAGGGCGAGACCGTGCGTCTCTCGTCCGCCAAGATCCAGCCCATCTACTCCGACGACGTGGCCGCCGCGACGGTCCGCACCGCGCTCGGGACGCCCCTCAACGGGATCGCCGAGGTGGCCGGCCCCGAGGCGTTCCAGCTCGACGAGCTCATCCGCGACAGGCTGGCCGCCCAGGGCGACCCGCGCACGGTGGTGACGGACCCTCACGCCCCGTACTCCGGTGCCGAATTGCAGGACACCACCCTGCTGCCCGGTGCCGACGCGCTGATCGCCGAGACCCGCTTCGCCGACTGGGTCGCCCGGCAGAACTGAGGGTCACGCCTCGATGTGGGCGGCCAGGCCGGCGAGAATCATGGTGCTGCCCTCACGGGCCTGGTCGCGGGCTTCCGCGGTCGCGTTGGTCTGCTCGACGACCACGTTCACGCCGTCGCCGAGGTCCTCGAACGTGATGGCCATGACCTCGGCGGGAGCGTCGGGGACGTCCATCGACAGGACGATCCGGCGCCCCTCCTCGATCTCCAGGAAGCCGCCGGTGAGCGGGTACTGCGCACCGTCCGGGGCGGCCAGCGTGGCCTTCCACGTACCGCCCGCTCGCACGTCGATGTCCACGCTGCCCTCGGCCGCGCCGAACCACGCCGGCCACTCCGACGCCGTCGTGTACGCCTGCCAGGCCCGGGCCGCCGAGGCGTTCATGACGCGGGAGACGGTGTAGGGGAAGCCGGTGGTGTTGTTCTCGGTCATGGCAGTGCCTCTCTCGCATCCGCGGGGCCCGTGTGGCCCGTTGTTGTTGCAGTGAAGACCGGCGGGCGCACCGGGATTCATCGCACGACGAGTGTGACGCGGACCACATAGTCTTTTGCCCCGGTATGACGGTATGGCTGGGTGGCGGTACGCCCGTCGCAAGGCTTCAATCGGCGACGAACGGTGTGTATCCCACCGGGACCTCGCTCACCCGGAGGTCGGAGAAGACCAGGTTGAGGTTGTGGGCGTTGGTCTCGATGCGGACCTCGTGGAAGTCGATGCCGAGGGCCTTCGACCAGCGCCGGGTCGCCGCCGACCCGGGGAGGAGCTTGGCTCCCGGGTACAGGCAGTGCCACTTGACTCCCCAGACGTATCCGTCGAGTTCCGCACCGGTTTCGTGGTCGACGAGCCGGTCGTCCAACGAGACTTTCCACGTCTTCGGCTGCACCGACGTCTCGCACCGTGCCTCGACGCAGTACCTGAAGAGGTACCGCAGGTACGCCGGCGCGATGCCGGTACGGGGATCGGCCGTCATGTACACGATGACCTCGTAGTCGCGCATGTAGTCGGTGTACCCGTGGTGCACGACCGCGTGGTCGAAGATCTCGTCGAGCAACTGTTCAAGTGCGGCAGCGTCCATGCCGCCCTTCTACCGCACGGGCCCGCCGCGGGCATCGCTACGGTCAGGGGCATGTCGAACCTGAACGAGCCCGACGTCGCACCGGCCACGCCCACCGCGCGTGCGGTCGCCGACGCGCTGACCGCACTCGGCGTCTACGACCGTCCGCCGACCGACGAGGAGTTGGGTGCCTTCGCCGACGAAGAGGCGGCGGCGTACACACTCGCGATTCTTCTCTTCGGCACCAGCGTGAGGGCGGCGGGACGCACGGAGAAGGCGGCCGTCGGCGCCGGCCGCCTCTCCGGGCACCTGCTCGCGGCGGCGCGCCGCCAAGCGGTGGAGAGCATCGCTCCCGAGGACCGGGGCGCCGCGCTGTTCCTGCTCGCGAGCCAGCTCGGGAACCTGGCCGGCGACATGGCACGGAACGGTCAACTCCCCGAGAACATCGCCCAGGACCTCCAGGAAGTCCTGCCGCGCTTCCTCAAGTCCCTGGGCGAGGTCATGAGTCCGGACGCGACCCCTTCCGACCCGCCGCCGCCGCGGCCGCCGAGTGCGGTGTCGTGAGGGTGCAGACGCCGTCCACGCACCTGCGCTCCAGACGACCGCGGGAGATGGTCTGCGCCAGGCCGATCAGCCAACAGGTGGGGCAGCCGCGAAAGGCGATCAGCGCCAACGGGGCCAGGAGCAGGGCGGCCAGGCCCACGACGGGCACCAGGGCGATCGCGCCGGCGATCAGCCCGAAGCCGACGGCGCCGCGCGCCAGGTGGCGCGGAACGGACCGGCTGGCGAAGTCCATTGCGGGCGGCGCCGGCCGTACGGCGGTCCGAGCCGCGGCACCTTGCGCGGGCCCGGGGGTGGGCGTGGGGGTGAGCGTGGTGTCGGCGGCATGCGTGGTGTCCACCGGGCTCACGGTGTCCACCCGGTTGATTGTGTCGACGCGGTTCACGGTCTTCACGGTCCTGGCTCCCTTCCGGTGGTCCGGTCGACGACCGGATCCGGCTCTGTGCGTGCTGTGCGTGCTGTGTCTGCCGTGCCCGCGTCGTCGGCCGCCGCCAGGGTTTGGCGCAGGGTCGTGCGTGCCCGGTGCAGCCGTGACTTCATCGCGGCGGTGCTCAGGCCCAGGGACCGGGCGACCGTCCTGCCCGGCAGCCCCTGGATGTCCCGCATGATCAGGACCTGCCGCTGGTCGCGGGGAAGGGCACCGACCGCGGCCGCGATCCGCTCCACCTCCAGCCTGCGCAGCGCCGCGTCCTCGGCGGACGGTTCCGCGGACGCCTCCGGTTCGGCCGACGCCTCGTCGCTCCGCGAGACGAGCAGCCGTACGTGCCGGAGGCATTCGTTGCGCACGATCCGGAACATCCACGAGGCGAGCGCGCCGGTGGCCCGCAGCGTGCCGATCTTCCGGTAGAGGATGATCAGCGCCTCCTGCGCCGCGTCCTCGGCGTCCTCCGGGGAGGCACACAGCGACAGGGCGAACCTGCGCACATGGGGCTGCGATTCCATGACGACCGTGGTCAGCGACATGACGTCGCCGTCCTGGGCGGCCTTGATCAGCCGTTCGTCGGGCCAGGAAAAGCGTGGGTTCATCTGCTCAGTCATATCGGAAGGCATTCTGCGTACGTCCGGAGAGGCCCTGGTCAGCTGCGGCTCTTGCAGCGGCGCCGCATCAGGTGCCAAATGCAGGCGCTCACCAGCAGTGCTCCGATCACTATGAGGCCAGTGACAACCATGGGTGTTTCCTCTCGCTTCCGCCGACCCGTTCGGCCGGTACGGACACAAGAGGGGGCGGGGGCCGAAAAGGATTCACCGCCGGGCCGAAAGAGCTCAGGCGCCGCGTGCCGCCTGGGCGGCGCTGATGCGCTTGACGACCATGATCGCGAGGACGCCGGCCACGACGAGCACGCCGTACCCGGCGGCCAGGAGCCAGTCCGCCGTCTGCCACTTCTCCAGGTCCTCGGCCTTGGTCAGCTTCGGCATGCCGTCCTCGCTGCCGTCGTTGCCGCGGGTGAACGTACCGACGAAGAACAGCACTTCGGAGAGCGCGAAGGTGAGCCACCACCCGAGGATCAGCGTCTTGCCCGACCGCTGCGCGGCCGGTGAGCCGGTCGTCTCGGAGCCGCGCCAGACGTCGTCGACGACGATCTTGGGCAGCACGAGGTTCGCGATCGGGACGAACCATCCGCCGATCGCCCAGCCGGCGCCGAGCCTGCCGTGCGGCGGCGGCCCGAACGCCTCGACGTTCTTGCGGGCGCGGTGCAGCCAGATCATGAACACGATGCCGGCCGCCAGGAAGACCAGCATGCTGATCCCGGTCGCACCCACGAACGCGTCGGCGTCGTCGGCCTCGTCGTTGGTCTTCAGCTCGCCGTCCAGCACGTCGCCGACCAGCAATGCGCGCTGCACGTACGCGAACACGGACAGCACGGCACCGGCGATCGTGATGCCTATGAGGATGTTGAGCGCGGTGACCATCGAGCTGACCCGGCGGATCGGCCCCGGCATGCCCCAGTCGCCGGGCGGCGGCGGCGCGGCCGGGTAGGGCTGGCCGTACTGCTGCCCGGGGTAAGGCTGTTGGCCGGGGTACGGCTGCTGGCCCTGGTACTGCTGACCCTGGTACTGCTGTCCCTGGTGTTGCTGCCCCGGGTACGGCTCGCCCGGGTGCTGCTGCCCGGCGCCCGGGCACCCTGCCGCGTGCGTTCCCTCGCCGCCGCAGTACGGACATGCCATGGGTTCTTCCCCCTCGAAGTCGGCCGATCGGACGGTACGGAGCCTTGTCGCGGGCGTACTTGCCGAGGCGGTCCGCGAGCCGCAGCCCCCGTTGCGGACCACCCAGCAGTACTACCCCCGGAGCCCGGGCCAAACGACAGACCGTGCGCCCGGCGCTACTTCACCGGGGTGCCGAGCACCTCGAACAGGTTCGCGCCGGGCGGCCGGCCCGGCAGGTAGCACGCGGGGAGGGCGGCACCGCCCACGACCTCGCGGTAGCGCTTGGGATCGTTCCGGACCTGCCGGATGATGTCCCCCTTCTCGCCGAACTCGGAGAGGATCACGAAACGCGCGCCCGACTTGGCGAGCCGGTCGGCGAGATCCGCGGCGTCGGCGGGCGAACCTATCTCGTCGATCTTCCGCTTGCCCTCGTCGCCGATCACCAGGTGCAGGAACATCGACCCGCAGTCCGTGGTGAACGCGACGGTGGAGCCGTCGGGGACGTTCTGCCGGATCGGGAGGTAGCCGTGCGTGTTGGCGAGCTTCTTGTCCCGGCGCGGGTCGTCCATCAGGTCGGCGAGTTCGCTGACGCTCGCCATGTGCCAGTCGCGCCCCGGTCCGGTGAAGATGTGCGTCGGCGAGGTCGCCCACCACATCGTGCGGACCGTCGTGGCGACGAACACCAGGGCGAGTACCGCGGCGACGGCCTGGCGGCCGTACGCGATGTTCCTGGCTTTCTTCCCGGCAGCGTTCGCGGCGTTCCCGGCGTTCCCGTCCGGGGCTTCGGCCGCGGCCGAAGCCGTGGCCTTGGCCGAACGTCCCGCGACGAAGCTGAGGACCGCCGCCAGGCACACGCAGGCCACCGCGGGCACGGGCAGCACGTAGCGCACCGACCAGGGCGCGGGCGACGCGACCGCGCACACCGCGACCGGCAGGACCAGCCCGTACACCATGTCGAAGCGGCGCCGGACCAGGAACAGCAGGATGCCCAGCACCATCGCCGGAACGAGGATGTAGAGCCACTGCTGGCCGAAGCCGCCGGGCGTGATGTCGTACGAGTAGGGGTGCCGGCTGCGGTCCGCCAGCCAGGACTCCTTGGTCTGCTGGACCCATCCTTCGTCGAGCCACGCCTTGGGGGTGTTGGGCTCGACTATGAGCTCCCGGACCGTGCCGTCGCCGTGGAACCCGAGCATCGTGAACGGGTGGAAGGGGTTCCCGTACCGGATCCAGGTGCGCAGGTACCAGTACGACCCGAGCAGCATGGTCGGTATGCCGAGCACCAGCATCCCCGGCACGCCCAGCCGCAGCGTGGCCACGCCCCGGCGCAGCAGTGCACGCACCTGGTTCCCGGCCGCGGGGCCGCCGGCACTCGGGCGCGCGACGCGCCACGTCTGAACCGCCATGACCGCGACGACGAGTGCGGCCACCAGCAGGTTGGACGACTTCACGCCGATCGCCAGGCCCAGCGCGATGCCGATGATCGCGTAGTGCCGGTACAGCTCGCGGCGCGCCGACTCGCCCCGCTCGGCGGCGCCGAGGGCCGCGGCGCGCGAGGCGACGGCGAACTGGAACGCGGCCAGCGCCGTGGCGGTGGCGGCGACGTCGACGTAGCTCGTGGACGCCTGGAGGAAGACCACGGGCACGGCGAGGAAGCCGAACGCGGCCAGCACCGAGTAGTTGCGGTTCGCTCCGGCGCTCCGCGCCAGCGCGGCCACCACGGTGAGGGCGAGCAGGAGGTAGGGGATGTTGGAGGTCCAGGAGTAGCGCGTCGTCCCGAGGAACGCGCCGCTCCACGCGATCAGCAGTTCCTGGCCCTGCGGGTAGACGTCGGCCCAGATGACGTCGGCCGTGTGGCCGACGTTGCCGTTCTGCAGCCAGATGTCGGCACCGGTGATGTGGTACCAGAGCCCGTCCCAGTCCAGGGGGCCGAGGAACGTGCCCATGGCGGCGCGCCAGACGTACTGGACGGCGACGGCGAGGCCGAGGATGACGACGGCGGGGTGCCGCCACAGCCCCGCGGCGCCGCGGCGCACCGCGGCCTGGGTCGCCCGCCGGGTCCCGTCGAAATGGCGCCTGGCCAGGAGGACTTCGGCGACGGCGAGGACCAGCGCCGAGGTGAAGAGCGCCCACGAGTTGAGCTGCCGCGCCACCCCGCCGACCAGCAGCGCCAACCCGGACAACTGCGCGGTCAGCAGCAGCGCCCACAAGGTCGCGGTGTCGACCGCCCGCCGCAGGCCGACGGCACACGCGACGTGCCAGGTGCCGACCACGGTCGCGGCCATCGCGATGACCAGAGCCACCGCGGCCGCCGACGGGAGACCGGGCACCGGGGCGTCCACGGCCGCGAGGCCCCAGACCGCCAGGAGCACCAGCGCGACGAGACCGAGGACGACCGCCTGCGGACCGCCCCGGGGCGGAGGAGGGGTCTCCTCCGCCGGCGGATCCGGTACGACCACGCGTGGATGGTCGTCGGTGTCGTACAGGCTCATTCGCGGACTCCCGTTGGTCGTAAGCTCGCAGCTTCGGGGGTCGGCTTCTTACCGTCGTCGGTGCGCTGCGTGCGCAGCACCCTCGGAAACTGACAGACCATCAGGCGTTTCCGGCCGTGTGCCGCTCGTCCCCCACGCCGCCTACGGCGGCCACTGGCAGGACGTCACCTTACCCACCGACCCCGCGTGCCGTTCGTGCCGCCCTCGATCGGCGGATCCTTCGGATGCGGCACCCGGCGGCCGCGGCGCGCGGGCGGCACGCCTCAGGGGTGCTTCCGCATCCCTTTCATGACCTTGTCGACCCCATTGCGCGGCCCGTGCACGGCGATCGCGACCAGATCCAGGTGCTCGCGCGGCACGGCGCGCACCGCCGCACGGTTGTCGCGGTCGTTCCCGGTCGCGAAGAGGTCGCCGGTGAACACCGCCACGGCCATGCCCCGTCCCACCGCGCGCGCGTGTGCGTCGGCCAGGTCCTCCTTGTCGCCTTCGAACACCATCGTGGGCTGCCGGAACATCGCGAGGTACGGGGTGCCGTCGGCGTCCTCGTAGGGCTCGCCGATCAGTTCCCCCGCCGCGGCGGCGATGCCGCTCGCGAGAAAGGCGGTCGCGTTGATCCGCTGCCAGGCCGCCAGGTCGTCCCGCAGCAGGATTGCGATCTTGGTGTCGAAGCGCACAGGCTCGTCGAAGTCGGTCATCCGGTGAGCGTCCCGTACGACCCGTCCGCCGGTCTTGTACGTTCTTGGCATGCCCCGCACCGACCCGCCGCGCGAGGACGTCACCGCGTGGCGCCCCGAGGTCCCGGGCATCACCGAGGTGTTCCACGCGCACTTCATCCACCACGCGTATCCGTCGCACACCCACGACGCGTGGACGCTGCTGCTGGTCGACGACGGCGCGGTCCGGTACGGCCTGGACCGCCACGAACACGGTGCCCTGCCCCCGTCCGTCACCCTGCTTCCGCCGCATGTCCCGCACGACGGGCGGTCTGCGCGCCCGGCCGGGTTCCGCAAGCGCGTCGTCTACCTCACCGAGGACGTGCTCGGCCCCCACCTGATCGGACGTGCCGTCGACGCACCGGGCCTGCGCGACCCGTTGCTGCGCCGCCGCATCGACCAGTTGCACCGGGTGCTCGCCGCGCCGCAGGACGGCCTCGAAGCGGCCGGCCGGCTCGCCCTCATCCGCGAACGGCTGCTCACCCACCTCGACGACCGGCCCGGTGCCCGGGAGCCGCGTCGGCGCGACCCCCGCCTGGCCGGGCGCCTGCGCGAACTCCTCGACGCCCGGGTCCCCGACGGCCTGTCCCTCGACGAGGCGGCCGCCTTGCTGGGCGCCCACCCGGCCCACCTGGTGCGGTGCTTCACCCGCGAGTACGGGCTGCCGCCGCACCGCTACCTCACCAGCCGCCGCGTCGACCTCGCCCGCCGGCTGCTGCTGGCCGGGCACCGGCCGTCCGAGGTGGCGCCGTTGGCGGGGTTCTACGACCAGCCGCACCTGACCCGGCACTTCCGCGCCGCGGTCGGCACCACCCCGGCCCGGTACGCGAACCCCAACAGCCGCGGGCCCCGGACGGCCGCAACAGAGCCGCCGTCCTAGAACCGCGCAGCCGGCCGACAAGGTGGGCCAGATCGGCGAGCTGCTCGACGTCAAGCCGCACCGCTCCGGCGGCCTGATCCGCGTCAGCAGTCGTGGAAGGCGCGGGCGTCGGCGCTCAGGCCCGAGCAGAACCGGTCGATGTCGTCGGCGACTTCCTGGCGCGCGTACGCCAGGGCAAGCACCAGCACGGCGAACCCGACGATCGCGACCAACACCCGGCTGTAGGACGCCGCCGACGCGTGCATGGCGCGGTCCGGGCTGCGCGACGTAAAGACCAGGGGCACGCCCGTGCCGTAGTCGTAGCGCCCGTCGACCGTGCAGTGGTAGCGGTTGCCCGCCCGGTCGGCGTAGCTGACATCGGTCACGTCGACGTAGTAGGTCTCCCAGCGGTTACGGCCGTTCGAGTCGTTCACGGTCCGCGTGCGCGCCTCCCGACGGGTCGCCACCGCGGTGCCGGTGGTACGCACACCCGCGCTGCGCAGGTACGCCACCCGCAGCGCGGTCAGGACGATCACGATCGGGCCGACGATCCATGCGGCTCGGCCGGCGAAGGTCAGGGTGTCCACGTGTTCTTGCATGAGCCGATTCCTTTGCGGGGACGGCGGCGTGCCGGCCGGCCCGGTCGTGGGCCGGGCCGCACGCCGCGGAGGCAGATGCGGAGGCCGCGGGAAGCGGCCGTTCGGAGGGGACGTGGAGGCAAACCGCCGAATCTCTCAGGTTCCGCGGAACTTCTCCGCGGAAATTTCCGATAATTGGCGCACCCGAGTTGGAGAGAACGGGCTCCCTCGCACCACGTCTCCGGTGACCCAGCACGTCGCCTTCGAGGAGGGTGTGATGACACAACCCCACCCGGACGACCGCCCCGACGGCGGGATGTCGTCCGAACCTGCCCGGTCCGCACCGGACTTGCCCGCGCCGGTCATCGGAGGCCCCGGAGACACCGAGGACTCCGGGGCCACCGACGAGCAGTGGCAGCGCCTGCGCGCCGGGGACGAGGCAGCCCGTGTCGCGCTCTACGAGAAGCACCACCGGGGGCTCGGGCGTTGGTTCCGGGCGAAGCTGCCGTCCGACGTCGACGCCGACGACTGCGTGAGCGAGGTGTTCGTCCGCGCTCTCGACGGCATCGCCCGGAACGCCGAGATCAAGGACGGCGTCGACCAATGGCTGTGGGGCATCGCGCACTACGTCCTGATCGAGCAGTTCAAGGCGAAGAAGCGGCGCACCGACGCGGAACTCGAGGACGTCGCCCCGGCCGTCGGGGACCCGGCCGGACACGTGGCCGCCGTCGGCGCCGGCGCCGCGCCTCCCGAGCCGGGCCTGACGTACGGCAAACAGCAGGCCTTCGACGCCCTGTTCGACGCGGCGGCCTCACTGTCGCGCGCGCAACGTACCGTCGTCAGCGCCTACTTGGACCGCAGCCTCGCGGAGATGCGCGAGTTCAAGGGCGCCGAGCTGGCGGCGTACCTGGACTGGCCGGACAAGAAGGTGCACACCGAGCTGAGCCGCGGGATGTCCAAGGTCTTCGAGCAGGTCGCCCTGCTGGCCGCCGCGCGGGCGATGCGCTCGTGCCCCG
Organism: Streptomycetaceae bacterium NBC_01309; assembly: GCA_045039925.1. Lineage (GTDB taxonomy): Bacteria > Actinomycetota > Actinomycetes > Streptomycetales > Streptomycetaceae > Yinghuangia. The sequence goes on along the minus strand of CP108400.1, from coordinate 9,227,931 downwards.
GGTACCGCGAACTCACGGAGCCGCAGGGGCCGTTGCACGCCATGTTCGCCGAGGACCGCGCCGGGCCCAGGCTGGTCCCGACGCGCAAGGAGTACGCCGCGCTCAAGAAGCACGCGCCCGTGTGCTCGCACTGCTCGGTCGTGATGCGCGACGCCGTACGCGAGAAGCAGTGGGCTCTCGGACCGGGCATCGCCCTCGTCGCCGCCCGGCAGGACGCGGACGAAGACGAACGCCGCCGCGCGGTCCTGGCCTGGTGGTCGGGCCGCGGCCCGACCGCTCCGGTACGCACCGCGCCTCCGCCCCCGCCTCTGCCGCCGCCGGTGGCCGCGGCGGTCTCCGAGGTCGGCGTCGCCCAGGCCGGGGCCGCGCTGGCCTCCGCGGGATCGACCGGAGGCGGTCCGTTCGCGGCGGTCGGCCGCGTGGTCCGGTTGGCGACGCAGAGCGTGGCGCGCCCGATCTCGTCCGCGGCACGGACGACGGGCGACGCGATGCTGCGGCAGGTCATGCGGGTGCCCGGGGCCAATCCCGCGCTGAACGCGGCGACGCGCATCGCCGCCGAGAACCCCGTGGCGGTGCGCGTCGGCGGTGCGATGGTGGCGCTCGGGGCGGCAGCCGCGGTGACGTTGGCGGCGGTCGCCCCCGGCGGCTCGTCGCAGGCGGCCGACGGACCCAACCGTCCGCGGCCCGTGGTGACCGCCACCCCGAACAGTGGTTCGGACGAGGGAAGTTCACCTGCACCGACCGGCACCGCGGCGCCGACCGGGAGCGCTCCGACCCAGTCGGGGCCGGCCGGAGTCGCGCCCCCGCCCGGCGGCGGAACCTCCACGGGGCCCTCGGGGACCGGGTCCGAGGCGCCGGGCGGGACGAACCCCGACGGCAGCCCGCGGACCGCCAACCCGACAACCGCACCAACAGGACAGGACTCCAGGGGAGTTGGTGGCGGACCCGACGGCGGAAGCGGCAACGGAAGTGGCAACGGGGACGGTGGAGGGAACGGCAACGGCGGAGGCGACGACGGCGATCCCGGGGTCGTCCCCACCCCCGAGCCCCCCGAGCCTCCGCTCACCATCCGCGCGACCTGGGGCTTCTGGCAGCTGCGCCACCCCGACGACCCCATCGGCACCACCCGCGACCTCGGACCGTCCGTCCAGCACCCGGGCAACGGGGAAAGCAACTGGACCTACGGATCGTGGCGGCTCGGCGCACAGTCGGGCAGGTCGGCGCAGGTCACGCACATCGCGACGGGCCGGCACGTCGTCACCCTGCCGGACACCGGCACGCCCGGCGGCATCGCGCACGCCAATGCCAACGTCTTTTCCGACACCGGAGCGTCATGCCAGACCGTGTCATGGCGGCAGCAGGGCGCCGACGAGGTCGTCGAGGTGGCGTGCTTCGACCGCTTTGGTGCGCCGGTCGACGTACCGTTCACCGGAATGTTCCTCGGGGGCACCCAGAACGGTCCGAACACCCTTGGAGTATCCCGCGGTTACGTCCACGCGTCCGACGCGACCGCGGGCCGGCAGGAGCCCGGGGCGGCGTCGAGGCAGAACACCGGAGCCGTGACCCGGACCGGAACGGGCAGCTACACCACGGTCGTTCCTCTCGCGACGTCGGCCGTGCAGGTCACCCCGGCCGGCTCCGCGGCACGGCACTGCGCGGTCACCGGGCTGGGCGGGGGCACCGCGTCGATCGCCTGCACCACGTACGCCGGGGCCCCGGCCGACACCGGCTTCGTGCTCAGCCACACCGGCGGGCAGAGCCTGCTCGACGACCGGCGCGTACCGCACGGCGTAAGCCTCGCCGCCGCCGACTCCCCGGGAGCCCCCGCGCCCACGATCAGCGCTCCGTGGATGTCCCGGCCCGGCAGCGTCGGCATCACGCGGACCGGGACCGGCCGGTACACCGTCCGGTTCGACGTCGGCTACCTCTCCAGCTACACCCACGTCACCGCGACCGGCGGCGGCTACTGCTCGACCGTGCTCCGCAACGACTACGGCAGCAAGAACGACGTCGTCCTGACCGTCGCCTGCTTCACGGCGTCGGGAACGCCGGTGAACTCCGGCTTCCAGGTGACCTACATGACCGCGTCCCCGAACTATCCGTAGTGCGGTGGCCGCGAAGGCTTCAGTCCGCGCCCTGCATCCAACATCCTTGTGCGGATGGACACCCGACAGCTCAGACGACTCGGCGAACTCGCCGGCCAGGGGGAATGGGACGCGGCGGCGGCCATCGCCGCACAACTGATCGCGAGCTTCGAGGCACAGCCCGCATCGGACGAGCGCGACCAGTCCCTGGTGCATGTCCTCCAGGTCCGGTCCTACGTCCACGCCATGGCGGGCGACCTGCCCGCCGCCATCGCCGACGGCCGCGCCGCCCTGGACATCCTGTACGGGGCGGCCGAGCCGGACGACTTGGCGATTGCGTTGGTTCTCTACAGCCATACGCAGCACTTGGCGGAGTTCGGCGACGCGGCGGCGGTCCGGCGGTTGGACCACCGCCCGATGGCGGCGCTCCGGCAGTTGCTGGACGGGCTGCCGAGGGTCGCCGACCCGGCCCGCGCCGGCCTGGCGGCGCAGGTCAGCGGTTACGCCGCCGCGCTGCACATGATCGGCGACCATGAGGCGGCCTGCGACTGCGACCGGCAGGCCCTCGGCGTGCTCCGCGAGTGCGCGGAAATCCTCGGCGCCGCCGAATGGCACAACTTCTTCGGCAGCGCGCTGAACCTGTCCGAGTACACCACGGACGCAACTGAGGCCAAGGAGGTCGCCGCCGAAGCGGTGCGCCATCTCAACGACTTCATGAACGCCGGCGTGACCGACGCCCTGTTCACCCTCGTCAATGCCATGTATCTGCTGGGCATCGCGCAACAGCGGCTCGGCGAGGAAGACGCCATCCATCAGTTCGTCGACGCGAAGCACCTCCTCAAGACGTTCCGGCTCGGCGGACCCGAGGCAGCCCGGCTCGCCGACGCCATTCGCGCGCAGATCACGTCGGAGGAGCGCGGCCGGGGCTGGTACATGACGCCCGAGGTGGCCGAGGCCTCCGGCGTCTGGCTCCGCATGATGCGGGCCACCTGACCCCCCAGGGGGCGTGCGGCTCAGGGCATGAGTCCGCGTAGTGCGGAGTAGGCGGTTTGGACGAACGTGCCGTTCAGGGTGGGGCCGGTGTTGGCCGCGGCTGCGAGGGCGGTGCCGGTTTCCGGCGCGAAGCCGAGGAAGGCGACGAAGCCCCGGGTGGCACCCGCGTGGAACACCACGCGTCGGCCGCCGACTTGGCGCGCGTTCCAGACCAGGCACAGGTCGTCGCCCGATCGGGGGTCCGTCAGGCGCGGCTTCCGCACCTCGCGCAGCGCGGCCGCGATCGGCGGCGTCTCGGCCGGTGCCAGATGGGCGGCGAGGTAGCGCAGCAGGTCGTCTCCGGTCGAGCGGAGGGCGCCCGCGGCGGGGAGCCCGGGGATCCGCCACGGCGGCAGTGGCCGTCCGCGCCGGTGGCCGACGGCCTGGGCCGCGGGGTCGGGGGCGCATCCGGTCGCGGTGAGGCCGAGCGGCCGGCAGACGCGTTCGGCCAGCAGGTCCGGGTAGCTCCGTCCCGCCGCCTCGGCGAGCAGTCGGCCCAGCAGGGCCACCCCGTAGTTCGAGTAGCGGACCCTGCTGCCAGGGCTGTTGCGGACCCGGGTGCGCGGCAGGGCGGCGAGGAACCGGTCGTCGGGGAAGGCGGCGTACGGATTGTCCGACCAGTTCGGCAGCGCGCGGGCGATCAGTCCCGGGGGCAGCCGCGGCAGTCCCGAGGTGTGGGTGGCCAGATGCAGCAGGGTGACCGGTCGCCCGTCCGCCACCCGCGGGCGGAGTCCGGCGGGGAGGTACGCGTCGATCGGGTCGCTCAGGCGCACCTCCCCGCGTACCGCCGATTCGGCGAGCAGCAGTGCGGTGAACGTCTTGGTCACCGAGCCGATCTCGAACGCCGTGCCGGACGTCGTCGCCGGACCGGCCGCGGACTCCCGTCCGTGGCAACGCACTTCCCGGTGCCCATCGTGAATCGCGGCGAGCGTCACGGCCGTTGCGCCGGGGGATGCTCCGACGAGGTCGGCCAGGATGTCCGCGGTCACCCGGTCCCGATCGCCGTGGGCGGCCGTCGGGTCGTGGTCGACCGGCGCATCGCGCGGGGGCAGCGGGTCGGGACCGGAAGGGACGGTCATCGGTTCGCCGGCGAGGCGCCCAGCAGGCGCGACAGAATGGCGGTGCCGGCGATCACCGCGACGACGGCGGTGTGTTCGTGGTCCCGGAACGCCTCCGCGGGGTCGTCCTCGACCGGGTCGGTGTCACGCGGCGTCAGGCCGTCCGGGTGCTGGACGGCGGCCAGCCGTTCCCACGCGGAGGGACCGCAGACGGGCGCACCGACGCATGCGTCCACGATGAGGAGTTCGCCGACCAGGTCCCACTGGCCCACCTCCGACCAGACGTCCACCCACACCGGCAGCCAGTCCCGCAAATAGTCGCGCACGGCGGCGGGCAGGCCCTCGGGACGGGCACCCCAGTCGGTGAGGTGGAAGACCGTGTGGGTGACGCTGTACCCGGTGCTCCAGTCGACCGCCCAGGGCTCCGGGACGGCGCCGAGCCACGTGGCCGCCGCGAGCGCGGGCCAGTCGGGCCGGTCCGCGAGGCCGACCACGCGACGGGCGTTGGCCACCGCCAGCCTGCGGTTCGGGAGCAGTTCGACGGCGTTCGGCGCGCGCAGGCGGGTCAGCGAGTCGAGGAGGTCGTGCAGGGGCCGGTGCCGGTATCCGGCGCGGGCGAAGTGGGCGTACGTCTCCACCGGGTCGGTGAGCAGCATGTGCCGCAACTGCCGTTCGTACAGCAGGTCGCCGTCGTGCAGTTGCCGCCAGCACAGGTCCATCAGGTCGCGTGCCGCCGCGAGGTCGCGCACCCCGGCGACGCCGTCGCGCAGGACGAGGGACGCCGCGAGCGCGGCCTCGCCGAGCGGCTTGTACGCGCTGTCCGGATCGGCGAAGTCCACGGTGGCGTCGGGCGGGAGGTCGCCCTGACCGGCCCGGTACCGGGTGTGCAGCCAGTGCAGCGCGCGTGAGGACCACTGCTGCGCGGTGGCGAGCAGTTCGGTGTCAGCCGCGGCGCCGGTCATTGCGGCCCTCCCGCCGACAACCGGTCGGCCAACGCCATCTCCAGCGCGGACCGGGCGCTCCCGTCACCGACCTGCCGGAGACGGAGCAGCATCGGGGGCACCTCCACCGGGAGCGGCACCCCGGCACACTCCGACCAGGCGAGCCAACGCGTGAGGCGTACGGCCGTACGGTGGTCGCGCCGCAACATCGCGCGGACCGCACCCCGGGACAGCGCCAGCGGGTCGTGCCGCGCGGCGTCGTGCACCGGACCGTCGAGACCGGGCAGCGCCAGCGAGGACAGCTGCGCCATCGCCAGCGACCAGGCCTGCCAGCCGTCGGCCTGGGGCGGTCGGTCCGGCGCCGGCACGGGCGCGGGCATCGGGGCCCCGGCTCGGGCGGCGAGTTGCCCGGTGGCCCAGTCCCGCCAGGCCGCGACCGTCGCGGCGGAACCGGATCCAGGCCCGGAACCGGAGGCGGTGGCGGGCGGAAAGACCCGGAAGGCGCTCGCCACCACCCTCGCCGTCTCCGGATCGGGCGGCCGTGCGTCCACCAGGGCGGGGGCGAAGACATCGGGGCCGAGAACCCGTACGGCGGCGAGTTCGGCGGTCGACGGCGGATCCGGGAACACGACCGCACCCCCGCCGCCCGCAAGGGCGTCGAGGGCGCGTCCCGCCATCCGCTCAACCGCGTCGGCGTACTCGTCGCGCAGCGCATCTGCGGTGACTGGCATGGCTGGTGAGGCCTCCTGTCAGGCGGGTGGGGTCGAGGCGAGAGGGCCTACCGGCCCTTCTCCTTGGGCTGCTTCGGGGAGAGCAGAAGCAGGAGGTAGAGCGCCGAAGCCGGGCACGGCATCGGCGCGTCGCTGATGGGCGCCTCGTCCTCCGCGAGCAGCGCGGTCAGCGCCGTCTGCTCGACCGACGAGGCCACGGCCTCCGTTGTCGGGTGCAGTTTGGTGAGCATGAGATCTCCTCACGATCGAACGGCGTCTGGGATGGCGCCGCTTCCTCAGACTCACAAATCATGATCGAGACCGCCAACCGGAACGGTTGGTTGGCCCGCGCGACGGCGTTAGCCCATTCGAGTGAGGCGGCGCCCGGTGCGTGCGCTCCCCCGGCCGACGGCCGAGCGCCCCTCTCGTACAGCCAAACGTGTTGTTGTCAGGATCGCGCGCGGCGGTCAGAGTTCGGCGACGAGCAGCCGGTAGCCGACATCGATGCTGTCGAGGGCGAGCAGGTCGGCGTAACGGTCGTGCCAGTGACCGGTGTCCAGGTCGTCCGCGAGTGCGGCCAGGCCGGGGGCGAGGGCGGCGTCACCGGTCTGCGCGAGCATGGAGATCCCGGCGCGCACGCCGGGGTCGAGGTACGCCTCCGGCCGCCGCCAGTACGCGGCGCCGAACCCGTCGGTGCAGTCGTGCGGGATGAGCACGGGCTCCTGCCGTGCCCCGCCCAGCATTTCGGTGAGGTCGCGCATCGGGAGGGCCCGGTCGTCGTCGAACGCGGCCGCCTGCGGCAGGTAGTCCCGCACCAGCCAGAACCGTTCGCGGAACACCTGCTGATCCCACGTCAGGACCACGATGCGGCGCTTGGCGACCCGGCGCAGTTCGGCGATCCCGGCCGCCGGGTCGGTCCAATGGTGGATCGTGAGGAGGGCCATGGCGGCATCGGCGGCGCGGTCGCGCAGCGGCAGGCGTTCGGCCAGCGCCCGCACGGCAGGCGCGGAACCGGGCGGGCGCTGGGCGATCATGACCTCGCTGGGCTCGACGGCGAGGATCGTCTGCGGCGGCTCGTACGATCCGCTGCCGGCCCCGATGTTGACCACGTCGACGGCGTCCCCGAGCGCGGCATGTATCTGCGCGGCAATCCGCGGATCCGGCTGCCGGGTCCGGACGTACGACGTCCCGATCGTGTCGTAGATGCTCATGAGCGTCAGTATTGCCCCGCCGAACTCCGGGATCAGTACCCGGGCGGTGGCGGGTTGGGCCGGCGACCGGGTGGTGCGGGTGCACCGCACTCCTCGCAGAAGTTGGCGAAGGGGTTCTCCGATCCGCACAGTTCGCACCACCATGGCGCGTCCGCCGGTACGGGTGGTCCGGCCGGGGCGGGCGCCCCGGGGGGTCCGGCCGGCCCGGGCGATCCCGCGGGTACCGGCGGTACGGGCGGTCCGGCCGCGGTGAAGACCAGGTGGCCCGGGGGCGGCGGGATGGGGCCGTCGGCGGCCGGCTCCGGCGGGGTTCCGGGCGGGGGCACCGTGGCGGCACCCGGCGTCGGCTGCGGAACCGGGCTCGGGCTCGGGAGCGGGTCGCTCAGCGCCTCGACGGCGAACTCCAGCACGTCGCACGCCCGCGGGTAGTCGCCCGTCTCGCGGAGCAGCCGGGCCAGCGCCAGGCATACGCCGCCCACCTCGGGCCGGGGGTGCGGACCCGCCGCGGCGTGCGCGAACGCCTCCTCCAGCACCTCGATCGCCTCGGCCACCTGGCCCAACTCGGCGCGCAGTGCCGCCAGGTCGAGGTGCAGGCGCAGGTCCTCGGGCGCGGCCGCGGCGTCCCGGGCGCCCCACAGCGTGGTCAGGATCTGCGCCGCCTCGCGGCCCGCGCCCGCGTCGTGCAGCACGGCGGCCAGGCGTACCCCGACGTCGAACGCCGTGCCGGCCACCTCGGCCGCGCTCACCTCGGCGGGCCCGGGCGGCGGCATGCTCCGGGCGACGTTGCGCGCGAGCGGCAGCAGCCCGGCCGTGTTGTGCCCGCAGCGCTGCGGCACCGGCCGGTCGCGGGCGCGCAGGCGCTGGTCGAGGTGCTCGTACAGCAGTTCCAGGCTGATGACGTCAGGGCCGTTCGGGATGCCCTCGCGGAGCAGTTCCAGCAACTCGCCGGTGAACGCGGTGTACCGCTCGTTCGCCGGGGCGAGCGAGGCGATGTCGCGGGCGGACGACGTGAGCACGTACGTGCCCTCGACGATCGCGTGCCGGGCGAGGTCGTCCGGGTCGCCGCGCATGAACGGCATGGCGACGCGCCCGCTGTAGCAGCAGTCCAGGATCACCACGCGCCGCTGCGCCGGGCTGCGCATCACGGCGCGCCGGATGTGCTGGTACGACAGCGCGGTGTAGCCCATCAACTCCTTCGACCGCCGCAGCGCGAGGTGCAGATCGGGGCTGTCCGAGTCGAGCAGGCCGTGCCCCGCGTAGTAGACGACCAGCGTGTCGCGGGCCTCCCGGGCGGCGGCCGCGACCGCGCCGACGACGTCCTCGGGGTCTTCGGGGTCGACCACGGTCCGGCACAAGTCCGGTACCAGACCCCAGAGTTCCGGGTCGCAGAACGCCGCGCGCATGCCGTGCACGTTGCGGGCGACCGCGGGCAGTTCGGGCAGGAAGGCGTACGACGCCGCGCCGATCACCACCGCGCGCGAGGTCGTCGGGTCGGGCAGATGCTGCACCTAGTCGCCCGTTTCCGCGTCGTCGGCGTCCGGAGCGTCGATGTCCGGAGCGTCGATGTCCACGTCCCCGGGTTCCGCGTCCCCGGCCCGGAGGAACGTCGCCAGCCGCCGCACGTCGTCGTCCGTCGCCCCGCGCAGCGTGATCGTGAGCCCGCCCTGGTTGAGCTCGACCGTCGGCGGTTCGCCGCGGGCGCGCCGCCAGGCGGCGATGCCCAGCGCCAGGTCGGCCGCGCCGATCGTGCCGGCGAGGACGAGTTGCAGGACGTCCAGGGCCGGGCCCATCTCCCCGTCGCGGGCGGCACGCGACGACACCAGGTCGGGAGCCGTCCCGACAAGAAGCTCGTCCGCCGCCAACCAGGCTTGCAGCGAACGGAGTTCGTACTCCGCGTCGGGGTGCTCGATCGTGATGTCCAGTTTCATCGTGGCGTTCCTCACGAGGTTCGTGGTGGTCCGGGTACGGGTGGCGGCGGGACCGCGGCCGCATCGCTGGTCTGTTCGGACACGCGCCGGAACAACTCGTCCGCGCGCTGGAGTTCACCGAGTCCGGTCAGGCACCAGGCCACCCAGTACCGGCTCGCCAGGGTCAGCGGGTGGTCGCTGCCGAGCAGGTCCGCGCGCAGGTGGGCGATGTCCTCGTGCAACCGCAGCGCCGCGACGTGCTCGCCGCGCTGCGCCAGGGCGACGGCCTCGTGGAAGCGGCTGTCGACGCGCGCCGACCGGTGCCGCCGCACCGGCGGCCGCGAACTCCCGGTCGACGACGCCGTACGCGGCTCGTGGTCCGCGACGCGCCGGTACGCCGCGGTGCTCTCCGTGGTCCGCTCGGCGGGCGGCTCCGCCGGGGCCGCCACCCAGCCCTGCACCTCCGGGTCGGCGATCCACCAGGGCCGCACGATGTTGTTGGTCGCGGCCTGGGCCACCTCCGCCCCGGCCACCGGCAGACCGCGCGCGCCGCGGAACGTGCTGTCGGCGGTCATCGCCCGCTCTTCGTCCGCGGTGATCGGCGGCGGTGCGTCGTCGGGGAGCCCGGCCACGATCGCGGCGAGCCGCGACGGCGGTACGCCCCACTGCTCCAGCAGCGTCCCGACGCGCGACGCGTTCAGCGTCCGGTGCAGCGGCTCACGGGCGAGCAACTGGTCCACGAGCGAGGTGAGTTCCCGCGGCACATCGGCGTCGGACACGCTTTGCAGCGGCGGCGCGTCCGTGGTGACCTTCGCGAGGATGAGTGAGATGAGCTGCCCTTCGGCCCGGAACGGCAGTTCGCCGCCCACCAGTTCGAACATCACGCAGCCGAGCGAGTAGAGGTCCGCCGACGGACTCAGTCCGGTGCCGAGGATCATCTCGGGGGCCATGTAGAGGGGTGTGCCGATCATGACGCCGCTCGCCGTGAGCCGCCGGCTCGCGCCGACGTCCTTGGCGATCCCGAAGTCCATGATGACCACACGGCCGTCGGTGCAGATCATGATGTTGCTCGGCTTGAGGTCCCGGTGCACCACGCCGGTCTCGTGCGCCCGGGCCAGGGCCGCGCAGATCTGCGCGCCGATGCCGCAGGCCTCCTGGTAGGTCAACTGGCCGTACCGCAGCACCTGGTCGAGCGACCTGCCGTCCAGGAACTCCATGACGAGGAACAGGTCGTCGCCGTCCTCCACCGCATCGAACATCCGCACGATGTTGGGGTGGCTGAGCCCCGCGACGATGTGGAACTCCCGCATCAGCCGCTGCTGGTGGAACTCGTCGGCGTCCCCGGGCACACCCAGCGCCTTGACCGCCACCCGACGCTGCGACTTGCGGTCGTACGCCACCCACACCCGTCCGGATCCGCCGCGTCCGACGTGGCTTTCGAGCTGATAGCGGTTGGCCACGACGCGCACGGCGATCCCCCCTGTGGTTGCCCAACCAGGGTGGCTCACGCACGGTTGCGCGGCAAGCAAGTCCGGCCATGTCGCGCCACGGACGCGCCGTCCGACGCGTTCAGCGCGTCCGGCCCCGCAGCGCGGCGATGCCGTCGAGGGTGACGTCGAGGTCGAACTCGAAGCCGGCCGGGTCGCCCGAGTCGAGTTCGGCGGAGGCGGCTTCGCGCAGCAGCGGCAGTTCGTCGCCGTGCCGGTCGACCATGCGCCGCACGGAGGCCAGGTGCGGTTGTGCGCCGCGTGCGCGCCGTACGAACTCGGCACGGACACTGGCCTGGACGACGGCCGCGACCAGGTTCAGGCAGCGCGATGCGGTGGGCGCGTCGAAGCCGTCGCGGACCATGGCCGCCAACACGCGTTCGATCTGGCCGAGTTGGCGGATCCCGGCGGGAGTGTCGAGCTCGGTGTAGTCGATGAGGGTCGTCTGGGCCAGCAGGGCGTCGCGCGTCGTGTGCGCGTACGCGGCCAGCCACGTGCGCCAGCCCGCGTCGTCGGCCGGCATCCACGCGTCGTCGAGGCTTTCCTCCAGGCGGGTGACGGCGACCATGGCGACCAGTTCGTCGCGGTCGGCGACGTGGTGGTAGAGCGAGGCACGCTGGACGCCGAGGCGTTCGGCGACCGCCTGCATGGTGACCGGCTCGCCGGCGGCGTCGATGTCGCGGACGGTGCGGAGGATCCGGGCCCGGTCGATGCGCGCGGGGCGGCCGGGCCTGCGCTTGCTGGTCATGGTGCCCATTCTGCCGCAGTCCTTGTTTTTCTACAGTGTAGATAATAGCTTCCCGTGGTGTAGGAAACCCCAGGGCCCGGCGATGTACGGGCCGACCGACGGTTCGCGGGAGCACCCCGCCCGACGACGGAGCAACGATGCGGCACGCCACAGCCGGGCTCATTCCGCGACCCACCACTGTCACTTCCCGGGCAGGAGCCCCGGGCACCGACGGCCGGTGGGCCTTCCACACCGACGACCCGGCGCTGCGACCGGTGGCGGCCACGCTGGCCGCACTGCTCGCACCGCACCTCGCCCCGCACCTCGCACCGCACCTCACGCGGCGTCCCGGCGACGACGACGCGGGCGGACGCGGGCCGCGGTCCCGTGGCGACCGGCGGATCACCCTCGCCCTGGGCGAAGTCCCCTCGGCAGCAGCACCCTTGGGTCTCTCGCCGACGGGCGGACCGGAGCCCGCCGACGAGGCGTACCTCGTCACCGTCACCGAGCACGGCATCGACTGTCGCGCCCGCACCGCCGAAGGCGTGTTCCGCGCCGCGACGACCGCCGCGCAACTCATCGCCACCTCCACCGGCGAACTGGCCTGCGTGACAATCGCCGACGCCCCGCGGTACGCCTGGCGCGGCCTGATGCTCGATCCCGCACGCGCCTTCCTCGGTGTCGAAGACCTGCGCCGCGCCGTCGACCTCGCCGCCCTGTACAAGCTCAACGTGCTCCATCTCCACCTGACCGACAATCAGGCCTGGCGACTGCACCTGCCGGGCGTACCCGAGCTCACCGGGCCACCGGCCGACGACAGCGCCGGGCAGGGGCATTACACGCCCGACGACTACCGCGCCCTCCAGGACTACGCCGCGGAACGCTTCGTGACCGTCGTCCCGGAGATCGACCTGCCCGGGCACTCCGCCTCGCTGCGCCGCGCCTTCCCCGCCCTGGCACTCCCCCAAATCCCCGATTCGCAGCGGCAGTTGATGCGCAAGATCGAGGCCGTCGCCCCCTTCGCCCCGCCGCTCGACCTGGGCGATCCGGACACCCTCGACACCGTTGCCCGCGTGCTGAAGGAGGTCTGCGCGCTCACCGCGGGTCCCTTTGTGCACATCGGCGCCGACGAGGCGATGGGCCTCGGCGAGGACGACTTCGCCGCATCGGTGCGACGGCTGCGCGCCCTGGTCCGGGAAAGCGGGAAGCGGCCCATCGGCTGGCAGGAGTCCGCCCGCGCCGGCGCCGAACCGGACGACGTCGTCCAGCACTGGACCGCTCCCGGCATGGAACCCTCGCCCGACGGGGCCGGGCTCCCCGCCCATTTCGCGGAAATCCTCCAGGCACTCGGCGATTTCATGGCGCCCACCGCGCACGATGTGGCCCGCGCGACGGACGGCGGAGCGCGGGTCCTGCTGTCACCGATGTCCCACCTCTACCTGGACCGCCCGTACGACCCGGCGATCGTGCCGGACGAGCAGGCCGACACCGCCGCGCGCCTCGGCATGCCCTTCTACCGCGGCACCACGGTCGAACGGGCCGCCGAGTGGGACCCCGCGTCCCACGGCATCCCCGAGGCCAACATCGCCGGAATCGAGACCCCGCTGTGGGGTGAGACCGTCACCGGCTTCGACGACGCCGCCGTCCTGCTCCTCCCCCGCCTGCCCGCGACCGCCGAGACCGCCTGGTCCGGCGCCCCCGCCCCCTGGGACGAGTACCGCACCCGCATCGCCCGGCACGCCCCCCTTTGGCGTGCCCTCGCCCTCCCCTACCTCGCCTCCCGCGAGATCCCCTGGACGGACTGACCGGCCCGGCATGCGGCGCCGCAGACGCGCAGACTCTGACGGGCAGACCTTGACGGGCGGACCTTGACGCGCTTCATTTGACGCCAAACGGTGCACCCGGGTGACGGCCGGGCCGGTGCCGGGCGGGCCCGAGGAGGCGGACATGGACAGACGTACGGTCGCCGCGGCGGTCGGGGTGGGCCTCGCCCTCAACAACCGGCCCGGCGGTGCCGACTGGACGCAGGCGTTCGAGGCACTCGGACTCGCGATGCCGGAGCTGAGCGCCGTCCAGGTCACGGGGTGGGACCCGGTCGCCTCGCGCTACGCGGTGATCGCCGAGCAGGGCTACCCGAGCGGCGTCTCGGCCGATCTGACCGGCATGCCGGGAACCCTCTGGGGACAGCTGCTGCGGCATTCGGACCGGCCGCTGCTGATGGACGACGAAGGCCTCGGCTTCCGGGCCTCGCCGCACTACCGCGACTGGCTCGCCCCGGCCGGCTACGACGACGGGCTCGGCGCATGCCTGCGCGACGAGGCGGGGCGGCCCGCCGGGTTCGTCCAGATGAGCGCCGGGAGTCCGGCGGCGTTCGGGGAGGCGGCCCGGGCGTTCGTGGCGGAGGTGGCGCTGTTCCTCGTCCCCCATGTCGACCCGTGCCTCAGTCCGCACGTGGACGCGGCGTACGGACCGGACTGGGCCGGGAACCGGATCGCCCCCGACGGCCGGGTCCTCCCGCTGCGCGCGCGGCCGGACGGACCGGCCGCGGAGGACCCCGGGCTCCGCTCGCTGGCCGTCCGCTTCGCGGCGCTGCGCGAACCGCGCCTGGAGTTCCTGTGGCCGGTCGGCGGACGCTGGCACCAGGCGGTCCTGCTCGCCGCCGGGCGCTCGCGGTACGCCGGGGCGGCGCTGCTCACCCGCGCGTACGCCAACGACAGCGGCCTCACCGCGCGCGAGGTCGACGTCCTCACCGCCATCGCCGCGGGCCACGCCAACCCGGTGATCGCGGAGCGGCTCACGATCGGGCGCCGCACCGTGGAGACGTACGTGGAACGGCTGCTCGCCAAGCTCGACTGCTCCTCGCGCAGCGAACTCGCCGCCGTCGCGGCGCGCAACGGCCTGGTACGCCCGCGTCCCGGATCCGGGGACCTGGGCGACCTCGCGTCGTTCACCCGCACCGCCTCACGTCGGCGGCACGTGTCCGCGACCTGACCCGCGCACCCGGCAACGCGCGACGCGGCAACGCCTGAACCTGCAACACGCGAACCTGCACACGCGAACCGGCAACGCGTGAACTTGTCCGTGAACTCACGGACCCGCCCGGCACCCCGCGCATCCGAGGCTTGCATCCCCCACACCGGACCGCGATGCGCCGAGGAGGCCGCCATGACCACCGGATACGTGTACCACGAGATCTTCGGCTGGCATGACACCGGAACCCACGCCGGACTGTTCCCCTCGAATCCGGCCGCCGGCCTCCAGCCGCTCGTGCACGTCGAGAACGCCGAGACCAAGCGCCGCCTGCACGAGCTCCTGGTGGTCTCGGGCCTCGCCGACCATCTCGTCCGGCTGGCGCCGCGCGCCGCCACCGAGGAGGAGATCCTGCGCGTCCACGACCGCGCGCACCTCGACCGGGTGCGGGCCGAGAGCCTCCTGCCCAAAGGCGGCGACGCGGGCGACGGCCTCAGCCCCTTCGGCCAGAGCGGGTACGAGGTCGCGGCCCTCGCGGCGGGCGGCGCCATCGTGGCCGTCGACGCGGTGCTGGACGGTGTCGTGGACAACGCGTACGCCTTGGTCCGGCCGCCGGGGCACCATGCGGAACCGCAGACCGGCATGGGGTTCTGCATCTTCGGCAACGTCGCCGTCGCGGTCCGGCACGCCATGGCGGCACGCGGCGTCGAGCGCGTCGCCGTCCTCGACTGGGACGTGCACCACGGCAACGGCACCCAGAAGACGTTCTACGCCGACCCGGACGTGCTGACGATCTCGCTGCACCAGGACGACGTCTTCCCGCCGCGCAGCGGGTACCGCGACGAACGCGGCGAGGGGGCCGGGCTCGGCTCCGCCGTGAACGTCCCGCTCCCGGCCGGTTCGGGCGACGGGGCCTACCTGTACGCGATGGACACCGTGGTCGTCCCCGCCCTCCGCGCCTTCGAGCCCCAACTCATCCTGGTCGCCTCGGGGTTCGATGCCAGCGCGATGGATCCCATGGCCCGTCAGATGGTCACCTCCGAAGGCTACCGGGCTCTCACCGAACGCCTGCTCGGCACCGCCGCCGACCTCTGCGGCGGCCGGGTCGTGATGTCCCACGAGGGCGGCTACAACCCGTCGTACGTCCCCTTCTGCGGCCTCGCGGTGATCGAGGCCATGGCCGGAGTCCGCACGCTGGACGACCCCTTCCTCCCGATCGTCTCCGGCTTCGCCGGCCAAGACCTCCAGCCCCACCAGCGCGAAGCGGTCGACGCCGCCGCGGCCGACCTCAAGTGACGCGCACGCGAGGCGGCACACGACGACTAGTAGGGGAGACTGGTTAGCAGATAGCCTGCATAGTGTGTTGACTTCACGGCCGTGGCTGCACGGCTTTCTCGACCTGTGCCTGCTCGCGATGCTGGAGGAACGCCCGGACTACGGATACGGCTTGGCACAGCGGCTGTCCGCGGCAGGCGTCGCCGACGTTCCCGGCGGCACCCTGTATCCCGCGCTCCTGCGCCTGGAGCAGCACGGCCTCGCGGAACCCACCTGGGAACGCTCGGAGTCCGGGCCGCGGCGGAAGTACTACTCGGTGACGCCGACGGGCCGTCAGGCCCTCGCGGAGCAGACCGCCGACTGGCGCCGGTTCCGCGACGGCATCGACACGCTCGTGGGCGCCGCCGTACCCGGCGGGCAGGCCGAGCCGGGCCGGGGGCGGCAGTGACGGCCGACCCCCGGTGGCTGCCACGCTTCGAGGCCGAACTCGTGCAACTGGGCTTCGAACCGGCCCGCGCCCGCCATCTTGCCGCGGAAACCACCCAGCAGGCCGGGGAGTTCGGCGCGGCGGAGCCCGAACTCTTCGGTCCCGCCCACCTCTACGCCCGGCACCTCGTCACCGCCCTCAACGAACCCGGCGCGGTCGCCGCGCCGTCCGCCGTCGAGCACCCGGAACTCCCCGTCGGACGCGTCCTCCTGAGCCTCACCGACGTCGGCAAGCGCTACCGCCGTGCCGAGGTCTTCAGCGGGGTGAACCTGACCGTGCGCACCGGCGAGGTCGCGGCGATCGTCGGCGCCAACGGCTGCGGCAAGTCGACGCTGTTGCGCATCTGCGCGGGGCTGACCAAGCCCAGCAGCGGGACCGTCCGGCGCACCACGCGCGTCGGGTTCGTCCCCCAGGACGGCGGCACCGCGGGCTGGCTGACACCGGCCGAGCACTTCACCCTCTTCGGCGCGGCCGCCCGGATGGCCCCGCGGCGCGCCCGGTCGACCGGCGACCACCTCGCGCGGCGCCTCGCCTGGCGTCCCGACCGGACCAAGTGCGCCCAGCAACTCTCCGGCGGCACACGGCAGAAGCTCAATCTCGTCCTCGGCGAGCTGCACGCCCCGGACCTGCTGCTGCTCGACGAGCCGTACCAGGGTTTCGACCAGGGCACGTACGTGGACTTCTGGCTGCAGGTACGCGCCTGGCGCGACGCCGGTCGCGGGGTCGTCGTCGTGACCCACCTGCTGCACGACCTCAGGAACGTCGACCAGGTGCTGGACCTGAGCGGCGCCGTCTCCGCCGCCGCGGCCGCACCGGTCGGTGCGCGCGGCCGAAGGGGCCGCTCGTGACCGGGCTCGTCGTCGCCGCGCTCTCGGCCCGCGAGGTGGGCCGCCGACGCACCGCACTCCTCCTGGTGATCGCCCTGCCGCTGTGCTTCTACCTGGTACGCCGGGACCTGCCGGGCCAGTCCACCCGGCTGCTCGCCATCGGCATCGGCTGGGCGGTGGCCACCCTCACCCTGTTCGTCGTCAACGCCTCCCGCAGCCTCGACCCCCGGCTGCGGCTGGCCGGCGCATCGGTCGTCGAGATCATCGGCGGCCGCCTGCTGGCCATGACCGGCATCGGCGTCACGCTGGCGGTCGCGTACTGGGGCCTGGTCGGCGTCAGCCAACACGACCTCGCCCGGCCCTGGGGCGTCGGCGCGATGCTCCTCCTGACCGCTCTGGTCGCCGCGCCGTTCGGCGGCCTCATCGCGGCCCTGCTCCCCCGCGAACTCGAAGGCGCCCTCGCACTCTTGATCGTGTGCGCCACGCAACTCCTGGCCGACCCCGACGGCATGGCGGCCAAACTCATGCCTTTCTGGTCCGCGCGCTCCCTGGGCAACTACACCGTCGACGCCGCCCCCACCACCGCGCTGTGGCAGGCACTCCTGCACGCCGCCGCCACGTGGCTGCTCTGCACCGTGGCCACCCTGGCGCTCTTCGCTCGCCGCCTGCGCCTCGCCCGGTACCCGGAGCCGTGACGCGTCGTGACGTGACGTGTCATGACGTGTCGTGTGGTGTCGTGTGGTGTCGTGCGGGCACCGGTACCGAGGCCCGAAGGCGCTGCCGTCGGAGAACGCGGATCGGGAGGTCCCGTCCGGACCTCCCGATCCGATGTGCGGTTCCTCAGGCGCCCGCGACCTGGTCGGCGGCGAGTTCGACCAGGTCGGTGACGGGGCCGGGCTGCGAGGCGAGCGACGCGTGTCCGGCGTCCAGTTCGATCGTCTTGCGCGGCTTCATGCGGTCGGCCATGCGGCGTTCGTTGTCGGGATGGATCATGCGGTCGGCGGTCGATACCTGGTACCAGGTCGGCTTGGTCCGCCAGGCCGGGTCGGTGACCGTGTCCCCGAACGTCGAGCCCAGCGGGGCCTTCTGGGTCACCGCCATGACCAGCGCCTCGTCCTCGGGCAGGTCCTGGCAGAAGCTCTCGCGGAACTTGTCCGGGCGCACCCACAGGTAGCCGTCGGAGTCGGGGGCGATGTTCGCGAACGCGGCCGGGGGCAGCTCCTGGCTGATCTGCCCGGGGCTCTCGCCGGCGTCGGGGGCGAACGCCGCGACGTAGACCAGGCCCACGACGTTCGGCAGCCCGCCCGCCTCGGTGATGACCGCGCCGCCGTACGAGTGCCCGACCAGCAGCACCGGGCCGCCGATCTGGGCGACCATCTTGCGGGTCCGCGCGGCGTCGTCGGCCAGCGAGGTCAGCGGGTTCTCCACCGCGTGCAGGTCGGTGAACCCGCGGCGGTTCAGCTCGACGATCACCTTGGCCCAGTGGGCTGCTCCGCCCCAGAAACCATGGACGAGGACGACGGCGGGTTTGGCGGCCATAGCGCAAATACCCCATTTCGTAGTGGAACGGGCGGGCAGTGCCGCGTCACATGCTAGGCACGCCCCCGACCGCAGCCCGGCGAATCCGTCGGAGCGTTCGAACACGTCACTCGGACGGGCGTAGCGGGGAGTGCCGCGGCCCCGGCCGGGGACAAACCCGGTGTGTCCATCTCCGGCAGTAGGCACCGCCGCGTGCGGGCCGGCGCCACATGGTTGACGGCGGCCCTGCTCCTCCTTGTCGGTTGCACCTCCGACAACAAGGACGACAAGGACGGCAAGGACAACGCCGCCTCGCAAACCGCCTGGGAGAAGGTCATGGCGATGACCGGACCGGACGGCACGGTGTCCAAGGACATGGCCCTGTCGGCCTTCGCCACCGCCTTCGCGCCGATCCCGGGGGCGACGGCGCAGACCGGGAGCCGTGCGGACCTGCGGTCAGGGTCGGCGGCAGTGCGCTGGGTCTCGGGCCACTGGGCGGATCTCACCGATGAGCAGCGCACGGCGGTACGCGCGCTCTCGGGCTGGGGCGATCTGCCCATCGGGTCGGGCGGCGACGCCTCGGCCCGGGGCCGCACCTCGCCCGGCGGGCGCAGCGCGGGCGGCCGTCCCGCCCTCCCGCAAGAGCGGGCGGACTGCGCGCCCGGCACCAGCGCGGACGCGGCGTTCGCGCCGAGGATCCAGGACTGGTGGACGAAGCTGGCCGCCAAGTTCGGCATCACGGCGACCACGGTGATCGCCGCGTGCCGGACCGAGGGGCTGTTCACCCCCTCCCCGGGGGCACCGGGCAAGCCCAGCGTCCCGGCGAGCGCGGCGGGGTGGAACGACGCGTCGGGCCCGCAGTGCCGGGTGATCATGTATCCCGGCTTCCGGGCGTCCACCATGTCCGAGGCGCTGCGCGACGAGGTGCTGGTCCACGAACTGACGCACTGCGCCGAGGGCATCATCATCAACGACCCGGCCGCGTTCGCCGCCATGCCGGGATGGGTGGCCGAGGGCCTCGCCGAGTGGACGGCGGGCAAGCTCACCGGCCACTTCTCCACCTCCGGAACCTGGGGGCTGTACCTCAACCGGGCCGATCCGCTGCTGACCAACCTGTCGTACTCGGCCTTGGGTTTCTGGTGGGAGCTGGACTACCGGGGAGTGGACGTGTGGTCGACGTCCCGGGCCGCGATCGCCGCGTCGGCCAGTGGCGCGGTTCGTACCGACGGAGCCGCGTTCGCCGCCGCACTCGGCTCCCAGCGCCGCCAGGTCCTGGAGGGGTGGCCGGCGAGCTTCCTCCGCGACCTGGCCCGGGAGTTCGCCTGGGACGTCAACGGAGTCGGCATCACCGACACCAAGCTCGCCCTCAACGCCCCCGTCCCGGTGACGAGTTCGAAGCAGGCCGTCCGCGTCGCCAGTCCCGCGTTCAACCCGAACCTGACTCCGCTCGACATCTCGGCGGAGGTGCTGCGGCTGGCACCGGGCGGCCCGGTCTTCGGGCGGTTCGGGCCGGGACCGCAGGGCGACTACCTGCTCAGCGAGCACATGGGCGACATCTTCTGCACACTCGGCGCGAAGTGCGAGTGCCCCGAGGACACCCCGGGTGCCGGAACGCAGTTCGAACGCATCCCGCCGGGCAAGGGATTCGTCGCGGTGAGCGGGGGCGAGGTCGACGCGTCCCTGGGGATCACCGGCCAGACGCTCAAGGACTTCTGCGGCGAACCCAAGGACAAGTCCACTCCGACCCCGGCTCGGCCGCCGCGTCCGCAGGGCCCGGACGGCCCGCGCGGCGGCAGCAACGGCGATCCCCACCTGACCACGTTCGACCGGCTCCACTACGACTTCCAGGCGGCCGGCGAGTTCACCCTTGTCGCGTCCACCGACGACGGGCTGCGTGTGCAGGCCAGGCAGGTGCCGTACCCGGGGGCGACCGACGTCAGCGTCAACTCGGCGGTGGCGGTCGCGGTCGCCGACGCGCGGGTCACGTTCGCCATCAACCTCCAAAGCGGCGGCACCACCGTCCGCCTCGACGGCCGACCGCTCGCCCCCAAAGCGGAGACGCCGCTGCCCGGCGGAGGCACGCTCACCGCCACCGGAGCCGGGACGGCCACCGAGTACGCGGTCGTCTGGCCGGACACGACCGCGCTGTACGTCACGCCGATCGGCTCCTACGGCCTCAAGGTCGACGTGGCCCTGCCGCAGAGCCGCAAGGGACGCGTCGAAGGCCTCCTGGGCAACGCCGACGGCACGGCCGGCGACGACCTCGACATGGGCGGTGGACGCCACCTCGCCAAACCGGCGGCCGCCGCGCCGCCGCCCTTCGACGACCTGTACCACGCGTACGCCGACCACTGGCGCGTCCGCCAGGAGGAATCCCTCTTCGACTACGGGCCCGGCGAGTCGACCGCCACGTTCACCGACCCCTCGTTCCCGCGTCGTCCGACGACCGCGGCAACCGTCCCGAACCGCGACGCGGCCGCGGCGCAGTGCACCGCCGCCGGCGTGAGCTCCCCCGAGATCCTGGACGGCTGCATCCTCGACGTGGCCCTGACCGGCCGCGCCGAGTTCGCCGAAGCGGCCGCGGCCCAGCAGGAGTTCCTGACCGATACCCCCGAAGCGGGGATTCCCGGCGAACCCGTCGAGCCGCCGCAGGCGGTGACCCGGATCGGCCCGTTCTCCGGAGACGGCTCCTGCACCACGCTGGCGGGCTGGGTGGCCAGTTGCTCGGGCACCCTCACCGCGGCGCAGCCCACGGCGACGATCCGGTTCGCCGTCGCGGACGCCGACCAACTGCTGCTCGTGGCCGAGACGTGGGCGGACTGCCGGGTGCGGTTCGCCTTCTTCCGGGAGGGCAGCGACATGCCGCTCCTCGGCGACCGTTCGATCTGCGAACTCCAGGCCACCCCGGTCGACGTCGGGCAAACCGGCAACATCGTCCGGCTGAGCTCCTCCGACCCGTCGGCCGTCCTCGAATACGCCTTCCTCATGGGCACCACCTGAGCCACCCGACAGTGTCGACGTGCCGTCAGGTGCGGGCACCGAGGCCGAACGCCTGGCGGGCGACGAGGCCGCGCAGGGTTTCGGAGGTGCCGCCGCCGATGGTCTCCAGGATCGCCTGCCGCCACATGAACTCTGGCCCGGTGCCCTTGACGAGTGCTTCCGGTGAGCCGAACTCCAGGGCGGCACGCGCGATTTCCTGGGCGACCGTGGTTCCGGCCAGCTTGTGGTACGCGGCCGGGACCGCCGACGGCTCGCCGGCGATGATCTCGCCGAGCAGCGCCAGGGCCAGCGCCTCGACCTCCGCCACCTTCACGGCAAGTTCGGCCAGGCGTCCGCGAACCACGGGGTCCCCGCCCAGGCCCGCGTCCTCGACCCAGCGGACGAGGTCCTGGAGGTCGCGCCGCAGCCGCTTCGGCGGGAACTGCACATGCCGCTCGACGGCGAGGGCGGACCCGACGACCTGCCATCCTTCGTTCTCCGCACCCACGCGGTTCGCGACCGGGACGCGCACGCCGTCGAAGCGGACCTCGTTCAGGCGCCCGCCGTCGTGTGTCGGGATCGGGGAGACCGACACCCCCGGGTGGTCCAGGGGCACGATCAGCACGCTGAGCCCGCGCGATCGGCTGTCGGCGGCACCGGTACGGCACAGCAGCCAGATGCAGTCGGCCCAATGGGCGTTGGAGGTCCAGCACTTCGCGCCGTCGACCACGTACTCGTCGGCGGAGACGCGCTGCGCCCGGGTCCGGACCGCGGCCAGGTCGGAGCCGGCGTCGGGCTCCGAATAGCCGAGGGCGAAGTTGAGCCGCCCCTGTCGCAGCCGGGGAAGGAAGCGCTCGCGCTGCTCGGCGGTGCCGTGCGCCATCAGTGCCTTGGCCATCAGGCCGGGGCCCATCGGCGGACGGGCGACCCGCGCGTACGCCATCTCGTCCCACAGGATGAACTCGTACGCGGGCGACAGTCCCGCGCCGCCGAACTCCTCCGGCCAGGAGAGCGAGAGCCAGCCGCGGTCGCCCAGCGCCCGGTAAAGACCGCGTACGCCCTCCCCCGTCTGCTCGCGGCGGTGGAAGTACCCGTCCAGGTCCCGGAATTCGGCCAGGAAATCCAGCACCTGGGCGCGGAACTCCTCCTCCTCGGAGGTGAATCCGAAGTCCACGTCAGTTGTCCTCGCCGGCGCCCGTGGTCCACTTGGGCTCGCGGCCCTCGCTGAACGCCCGGGGGCCTTCCTTCGCGTCCGGGTGCGCCCAGTGCATCCGCAGGAGGGCCCAGCCGTACTCGCAGGCCTGGGCGTACCCCATCTCCAGCGAGCCCCACACCGCCTGCTGCGAAAGCGACACCGCGGCCGGGGAGTTCTTGGCGATGCTGCGGGCCATTTCCTCGGCGGTGTCCATGAGCCTTTCGGGGGCCACGAGTTCGTCGGCGAGGCCCAGCTGGTACGCGCGCTCCGCGGGCATGCGGTAGTCCTTGCCCATCAGCGTCATCCGCAGCGCCGACCCCAGGGGCAGGCGCTTGGCCAGGCCGATGTTCTCCATCGCCCCGACCAGGCCGACGTTGACGTGGCTGTCCATGAAGGCCGCCCGCTCCGACGCGACGACGATGTCGGCGTCGACCACGAAGTGCAGTCCGGCGCCCGCCGCGAGGCCGTTGACCGCGCAGATGACCGGTTTCCAGACGCGGTTCTGCCGGGGGGACCAGAACACCTCGTCGGTGAGAGGGCCGGTACCGGTGCTCATGCCGCCCCGCCCGGCGACGACGTTCACGTCCGCGCCGGTGCAGAAGTGCCGTTCGCCGGCGCCGGTGACGATGGCGGCGCGGATCCACGGGTCGTCCCGGACCTCGCTCCACACCGCCCGCACCTGCGGCATCATCGTCCCGGTGAGGGAGTTGCCCTTGTGCGGCCGGTTGAGCGTGATGTACGCGATGTGGTCGCGCTTCTCGAAGAGCACCTCGGGCGCCCCGGCCTCCCCGGCCTCCCCCGAAGACTTCTGATCCTGCGTCACTTCCGGCCCCTCTCCGCGTACATCGCCAATACCTGTGTGCCGATGGCGTTCTCGTGCGACGGCAGCAGGGACAGTTGCCTGATGCGCTGCGCGATGTGCCCGACCGGCCCCTCGACGGAGTAGCCGATCGCTCCGTGTGTCTGGTGGGACACGAACGCCGCGTCCATCGCGGCCCGTGAGGCCGACAGCCTGGCCGCGGCGGCGAGGGCCGAGCCCTCCCGGTGTCCGACGTCGATCGCCTGCGCGGCCACCTTGACGAGCTTCTCCGCCGCCTCCAGCCCGAGGCCGGTGTCCACGATCGGGTGGGCGACCGCCTGGAAGTCGCCGATGGCGCGGCCGAACTGGACCCGGGTGCGCGCGTGCGCCACCGCGGCGTCGTGCAGGCGCCGCCCCGCACCCCACAGGTACCCGGCAAGGGCCAGGTTGGCGAAGTCGGTCCCCTGCCGCACCCGGTCCAGCGGGGCGACGCGCTCCAGCGCGACGCGTC
Source organism: Streptomycetaceae bacterium NBC_01309 (assembly GCA_045039925.1). Taxonomy (GTDB): domain Bacteria; phylum Actinomycetota; class Actinomycetes; order Streptomycetales; family Streptomycetaceae; genus Yinghuangia. The sequence goes on along the minus strand of CP108400.1, from coordinate 9,204,213 downwards.
CCCACGGCTCGTTGCCGAGCGTCTCCACGGGTTCCACGGGGCCGTCGGTGCGCGCCAGCCAGGCGTCCACGCCGTCCGACTCGACGAACACGTCGGCGACCGGCGCCCACGGCATCAGCGGCGGTCGGCCGACCGACACCAGGCTTGCGCCGGAGGCGACCGCGAGGGCCTGTTCTTCGGGCAGCGTGTGCGTGGCGAAGAACGTCCCCGCCACCGGCCCCGGGGCGAAGGCCCGTCCCAGTTCTGTCGCGACGGCCGCGATCTCGCCGGCTCCGCCACCCTCCCCCGGCACGGCCAGGGACAGCGCGCCGAGTTCGGCCAGCCCGCGCCAGAAGGGGCGCGGGAACGAGCCTGAGCCCGCACGCTGCACCGGTTCGGTACACCTCGCCGCGCAGTACCGCCGGACGGACTGGGCCAGTGCCTCCTGCTCCGCCGTGAAGGCAACCGGATTGCTCATACTGCCGCCGCTCCCCATCGTGATTCCGCCACGGCGCGGCGGTGCTCGCGCAGGCCGCCGAGTTCGGCGCGCAGGGCCTGCATGCGCAGGGTCCACAGGTGCAGGTCGTGCTCGCGGGTCAGCCCGATGGCTCCCATGATCTGGTGCGTCTCGCGCGTCAAGCGGTGCAGGGCGGCCATCGTCTGCGCGCTCGCGACGGCCGCGGCCTCCTCGGGGGCGTCGTGGAACGCGGCCTCGTACGTGAGCCAGCGCGACCCCTCCACCAGCACACTCAGTTCGGCCAGGCGGTGTTGCAGCGCCTGGAAGGAACCGAGCGGACGCTTGAACACCTTGCGGTCCTTCACGTACTGGACGGTGAGGTCCAGTGCCTTCTGCATCATCCCGAGTGCCTCGGCGGAGACACCGAGGCGCCACCAGTTCACCATGATCTCGGACGAACCGGGCGGAAGCTTCCGCGCGTGGCGCAGGCTTCCGCGTACCGCCACGCGGGCCAGCGGGTAGCCGAAGGCCGAAGGCAACGGCGTCGCGTCGTCGGGGGCCAGGTCCCCGGCGACGACGCTGCGGTCCGCCCCGGCGATGAGGATCCGTTCGGCGTGTGCGCCGTACCGCATCGGCCCGGCGGCGGCGCGGGCGGCCAGGACGACCGGCCCCTCGTGGGGCGGCAGGCCGAGCGCGGGCAGCACGAGCAGGTGCGGGACCGCGGTGATCGCGCCCAGTTCGCCGCTGATCTGCTCGACCGCCAGGACGGCGTCCAGCGGCCCGGCACCGGGGTCGCCGAACAGGTCCAGGAATCCCCCGTCACGCAGTGCGGATTCGAGTGCGCGGTCGTATTCGCCGTGTATTGCGAGCTCCCGGGACCGCGCGGTTCCGGCGTACCGGCCGAGAAGGGCGCCCAGCGCGTCCCGCAGCGCGCGCTGCGTATCCGATCGTTCGAAATCCACGGCTATTCCTTCGGGAGTTGGAGGATCAGGCGGGAGATCAGATTGAGCTGGACCTCGTAACTGCCCGCGGCGATGCCGGCGCCCAGCGAATTGCGGAACTGCGCGTCGCCCGGTGATTTCTCGACCAGGGCCTCCGCCCCCATGACGTCGAGCGCGAGATCCCCGACGGCCCGCTCGGCCTGCACCATGGCGGCCCGGGCCTGGTACGCCTTCGGGGACGGCTCCTGCGCCTTGGCCCGCTCGTCGATGACCCGGTAGACGAGGACGCGCGCGGCCTCGCACAGCGCACGGGCGTCGCCGAACTGCTCCCGGATCCCGGGGTCGGCGAGAAGGCCGGCGTCCCGGCACCACGCGGCGAGGCCGTCGAGGACCAGGGCCGCGCGGGCGTAGCGCGGCGCGCCGACACGCTCGTACGCGAGGGTGCGCCGGACGATGTCCCAGCCCTTGTTCTCCTCGCCGAGCCGGCACTCCTCGGGGACCCTGACGCCGGTGAGGAAGAGTTCGTTGAACGAGTCGTCCCCCACGAACCCCTCGATGCGCCGGACCTCGACGCCCGGGGTGTCGAGCGGCAGCAGGAAGACGGAGATGCCGTCCCGGCCGTCGGCCGCCGAGCCGGTGCGGGCGAGGAGGAAGCAGTAGTCGGCTTCGTGCGCGTACGAGGTCCAGATCTTCTGGCCGTCGATGACGTAGCCGTCGCCGTCCTCGTTCCGCACGGCCCGGGTCTTCAGGGCCGCGAGGTCGGTGCCGGCCTCGGGTTCGGAGAACCCCTGGCACCAGAACACCTCGCCGCGGGTGATCGGCGGCAGGAGCGTCTTCTTCTGCTCCTCCGTGCCGTATTTGACGATGGCGGGGCCGACCCAGTTCACGTTCATGTACTGCGGCCCACGGGGTTCGCCCCGCTTCCACATCTCCTCGCCGAGGACGAAGTGCTGCCACGCGCCCTGGCCGCCGCCTCCGTACTCGGGCGGCCAGTCCGGGGTGAGCCAACCCCGGTCCGCCAGCCTGCGTACGAATCCTCGCGAGAATTCCGTGAACACCGCACTGCCGAGACCGAACTCGGACCGGTTCCACCCGTCGGCCAGTTCGCGATCCAGAAAGTCGACCAGGTCGTTCCGAAACGCGGCGTCCGCTGTGCTGAAGGCGAACTCCACCAGTTCCTCCCTGTCGTGCATTCATGCGCCCCCGGCGGAATGCCCCGGCAGACGCATATTCGGGCGCCGCACACTTCCGCGGCTTTCGCCCGAAGGTGGCGCCTCGCAAAAAGAGTACACTCTATTCCGGAGGGCAGCAAGGGCCGCCGTTCTGTCCGCCCTGGCGGCGGCTGCGACCGTCGTCGTTCGGACACATGCCCAGGTCAACCACCATTCATGGATACACCTTTGGCATCGGTCGGCCTACGGCGGTCCAGGGGCTTCGGAGTCCCCCGCTGACTACCCGTCAGGCATCTTTCGCGATATGAGTATCCTCAACACATGCCTGGGCGGTGCGACCACCAATACCGGATCCGCGGCGCGGCCGGACGTGATCCGTCTCAATCGGCGTCAGCGAACTCCGGTGTGGGCAACACCTGTTCGGCCACCGCGAGGACCGATCGCAAGGCGGCGGACGGGTTGTCGGCACGCCACGCCAGGGCCGCGCGGAGCCGGATGGGCGCCCCGTCGAGCGGCCGGTACACGAGGCCGGTCTGCTGGATGTGGCGGCACGAGGTGAGCGTGAAGGTGATGCCGACACCCGCGGCCACGAGGGCGAGGATCGTGTGCGAGTCCGGCGCCTCCTGGACCACCAGCGGGGTGAAGCCCGCCGCGTCGCAGGCCCGGACGGTGGCGTCGCGCAGCGACGATCCCGCGTTGGCGGGGAAGCCGACGAACGGCTCCTTCGCCAGGGCGGCGACCGGGATGCGCTCGCGGCGCGCAAGCTTGTGGTCCGACGGCAGCGCGCAGATGAGCTCCTCGTCGTGGATCACCCGGGTCCGGACGCCCGGCCGGGTGACCGGCAGGCGTACGAAGCCGAGGTCGAGCGCCCCCTCGTCGACCCGGGCCAGCGCGACGTTGGCGTACGTCTGGCCGGTCAGCACCAGTTCGATGCCCGGGTGCGCGGCGCGGACCGCCCTGGTCAGCCGCGGCAGCGTCTCGTGGCTGGAGGCGCCGGCGAAGCCCACGGTGACCCGCCCGTACTCGCCGCGTGCCGCCGCCCGCGCGGCGCGCGCGGCGGCGTCGGCGTCCAGCAGCACCGTCCGGGCCGGTTCGAGGAAGGACCGGCCTGCGCTGGTGAGCCGGACGGAGCGTGTGTTGCGCTCGAACAACTGGACCCCGAGTTCGCGTTCGAGCTGCCGGATCTGCTGGCTGAGCGGCGGCTGCGCCATCTGGAGCCGCCGGGCCGCCCGGCCGAAGTGCAGTTCCTCCGCCACCGCGACGAAGGCGGTCAGATGGCGCAGTTCCACGGCTCCTCCGTTCCCGGCGTCCTCAGACGTCCCCGGACGCCCTCGGGCGCGGTGCCCGATCCGCTGGGATTCATTAGTTTTGCGTCTCAGTGTGAGCCTAATTAGGTATTGGACAGTGATCAATACGCTTTGACAGCTTGGGGTACGCCCTGCAAGCCGCCGGAAACCCTGGGGGAGAACTCACCGTGCACATCAGGATCGTCGGCGCCGGGGTCATGGGCCGTGGCGTCGCGCAATGGGCCGCGACCGCCGGTCACACCGTCGAACTGTGCGACGCCCGTGCGGAGTCCGTGCCCGAGGCGCTGGCCTTCGTCGCGGACATGCTCCGGCGGGCGGTACGGAACGGGCGGATGACCGCCGAGGACGCCGCGGACGCCCTTGCCCGGCTCGTCCCCCTCGACTCGCCCACCGCGCCCGGTCCGGCGGTGGACCTGGTCGTCGAAGCCATCCACGAGGATCTCGCCGCAAAGATCGCGATGTTCCGCGCGCTGGAAGACGTGTTGCCGGCGGAGACGGTCTTCGCCACCAACACCTCCTCGCTGACGGTCACCGTGATCGGCGCGGGCCTGGCGGACCCGTCCCGGCTGGCAGGGCTGCACTTCTTCAACCCGGTACCGCTCATGAAGATCGTCGAGGTCGTGCCCGGCGCCCGGACCCGACCGGAAATCCCGGACGCCCTGGCCGGGTTCGTCCGCCGCACCGGACACGCCGCCGTGGTCGTGGCGGACACCCCCGGCTTCCTGGTCAACCACGCCGGACGCGGGCTCGCGACGGAGGCGTTGGCCCTCCTGGAGGAGTCGGTGTCCGACGCCGCGGGGATCGACCGCATCGCGCGCGACGTGCTCGGGCTGCGCATGGGGCCCTTCGAACTCATGGACCTCACCGGCCTGGACGTCACCGCGGCCGTCACCGACACCATCTGGCGGGGGTTCGCGCACTCGGACCGGCTGCGCCCCTCCGCTGTCGCCGGCAACCGCGTCGCGGCCGGGCTGCTCGGACGCAAGACCGGGCGCGGCTTCTACACGTACTCCGACGCGAAGGCCGAGGTCCCGCCCGAGCCGCCCGTGGCCGGGGATGCGGACCGCCCGGTGTGGGTGGCCGGCGACGGACCGGACGCCGACGCGCTACGCGCGGCCCTCACCCGGTCGGGAGCGGCCCTGCGCGGTGGCCGGGTTCCCCCGGCCGACGCGGTCGTGCTGGTCCCGACGTGGGGGACGACCGTCGTCGCCGTGGTGGCCGCCGCCGGCCTGCCCTCCCGGCGAACCCTGGGCGTCGACCCCCTGTCCCTCGCCGCACCCCGCCGCGTGCTGGCGGTCACCCCCGCGACGGATCGGGCGGCGGCGCGCGACGCCAGGGGCATCCTCGCCCGCACCGACGCCCCTGACTCTGCCCGCGAAGTGCCGCGCAGCGTCTCGGTCGTGCGCGACACCGCGGGCTCGGTCGCCCAGCGGCTGCTGGCGTCGATCGTCTCGGTGGGCGCCTCGATCGCCGAAAGGTCCATCGCCGCGCCCGAGGACATCGACGCGGCGGTCGTGGCCGGACTCGGCTACCCCGCGGGCCCGCTCGCCTGGGGCGACGGCATCGGGCCGCGGCGCATGCTCGCCTTGCACGAGGGCCTGCACCGCACCACCGGCGATCCGCGGTACCGGCCGACCCGCTGGGTCGCCGAGCGTGCGCAACTCGGCCTCGCACTCACCGAATCGGGCACGGCGCCCGGCGACGACGCCTACTGAGCCTGTCCGTTGCGACCTGCTAGTTGCGGCTTCCTGTTGTGGCTGCCCGCCGCACGGCATGCGGGTCGTACCACATCCACCAATCCAAGGAGGAGCTTTGCGCTCAAGGGACTTCGGCCTCACCGGGACCCAACGTGAAATCCGCACCATGGCCGCGCAGTTCGTCGACCGGGAGGTCGCGCCGCACGCCCGCGAGTGGGACAGGGATGAGCGCGTCGACCCGGACATTGTGAAGAGGCTCGGCGAACTGGGCTTCCTGGGACTGATGATCCCTGAGGAGTACGGCGGTGTGGACGCCGACATGCTCTCGTACGTCCTCGTCACCGAGGAACTGGGACGCGGCGACTCGTCGGTCCGCGGCATCGTCTCGGTGTCGCTCGGACTGGTGACCAAGACCATCGCCGGTCACGGCACCGACGAGCAGAAGCAGGAGTGGCTGCCGCGGCTCGTCCGCGGCGAAGCCCTGGGCTGCTTCGCCCTGACCGAGCCCGGGACCGGGTCGGACGCGGCCTCGCTGTCCACCCGGGCGGTGCGCGACGGCGGCGACTGGGTGATCAGCGGCGGCAAGATGTTCATCACCAACGGCACCGCGGCCGAGGTCGCCCTGACCTTCGCCCGGACCGACGAGACGGGCATCACCGCCTTCCTCGTCCCGACGGCCTCGCGCGGCTTCACCGCCACGGAGATCCACGGCAAGCTCGGGCTGCGCGGCCAGGCGACCGCCGAGATCGGGTTCGACGCGGTGCGCGTCCCGGACTCCGCGCGCCTCGGGGAGGTCGGGAAGGGCCTCGCCGTCGCCCTCGGGGCGCTGACGCGCGGACGCGTCTCCGTGGCGGCCGGAGCCGTGGGCGTGGCCCAGGCGGCACTCGACGCAGCCGTGCGCTACTCGACGGAACGCACGCAGTTCGGCCGGCCGATCGCGCGCTTCCAACTCGTCCAGGAACTGCTCGCGGACTCGGAGGTCGACGTACGGGCGTCCCGTCTGCTGACCCACCAGGTCGCGCGGATGGCGGACGCGGGCATCGGTCCGAAGGACTATGCGGTGGACGCCTCGACGGCCAAGTACCACGCGGGCGAGACCGCCGTCCGGGTGACCAACAACTGCCTCCAGGTGCTTGGCGGTTACGGCTACATCGACGAGTACCCGCTCGGCAGATATCTGCGGGACGCGCGGGTGCTCACCCTCTACGAAGGCACCAGCCAGGTGCAGAAGCTCATCATCGGACGCGCGCTGACCGGCGTGAACGCCATGGTCTGACCCCATACGAAGACCACCGCTCCGCACGACGGTTCAGGAGACGGTCAGGCCGCCGTCGACCGTCAGGGTCGTGCCGGTGACGTAGCCACCGGCGTCGGAGGCGAGGAACAGCACTGCGGCGGCAAGCTCTTCGGCGTCGCCGAGGCGCGGGATCGGCAGGCCTCCAAGGCGGTCCGCGAGGTAGCCGTCCGGGTACTGGTCGGTCATCTCGGACGCGAAGAAGCCGGGTGCGACGGCGTTGACGCGAATGCCCCGGCGGCTGCTCCACTGGGCGGCGAGGTCCCGGGTGAGGCCCAGCAGCCCGGCCTTGGAGGCGGCGTACGCGGCCTGCGGGAGCCCCGCGGTGACCAGGCCGAGGATGCTGGAGATGTTGACGATGGAACCGCCGTCGCGCATCACGCCCCCGGCGGCCTGCGCCATCCAGTACGCGCCCGAGAGGTTGACGTCCAGGACCGACCGGAACTGCTCGGGCGTCTCCCGGACCGCGGGGACCGCCGTGCCCACCCCGGCGTTGTTGACGAGGACGCGGACGGGTCCGAACTCGGCGGCCGCGGCCGCCAGCGCGCGGCACTGCTCCGGCGAGGACACGTCGGTGGGTACGCACAGCGCCCTCCGCCCCGCCTTCTCCACCAGCTCGGCGGTCTCGGCGAGTTGGTCGGCCCGGCGGGCGGCCAGGACGACATCGGCCCCGGCCTCCGCCAGCGCGCGGGCGATGACCACGCCGACGCCCGAGGACGCTCCGGTCACGATGGCGACCCGGTCGTCGAGCCGGAAGCGGTCGAGGACTCCCATGTGAACTCCTGCTGGTTGATGCGGTGTCGGAATGCGGGCGGCCGCCCGAGTCGCTGTCCGCGCGGCCGCCGGTGCCGCCGTATGCACGGCCGCGCACGTTGCGGTTGAGCGGCCGTCAGGCGGATCCGGCCAGCGCGCTCAGGCCCGCCGCGGCAAGCGGCGCGGGCGCCCGGCCGACGGTCTCGAACCCGGCGCCCCTGGTGAGCCCGCGCCGGAAGCGGGCGTGGATGCCCTCGGCGATGACCGCGGTCTTGAAGTAGCCAAGGGCCACGTGGAAGCCGAGCCCGCGCAAATCCCGTCCGGACGTCGCCGCGTAGCGTCGGGCCAACTCCCCCGGCTGCGGCAGGCGTTCGCTGGTCGACGCGGCATTGCCGCCCAGCACCGGCGCGAACGCGGGTTCCGCGTACGCCAGATGCAGGCCCAGGTCCGCGAGCGGGTCGCCGAGTGTCGCCATCTCCCAGTCGACGACGGCGCGCACGTCCTCCGGGTCGTCCGGGGCGAGGATGGCGTTGTCGATCCGGAAGTCGCCGTGCACGATCGCGGTGCCGCTCTCGGGCGGGCACGCCTCGGCGAGCCGGGCGTACAGGGTGTCGATGTCGGCGAGTTCGCGCGTGCGTACGCGCTGCCACTGGTCGCACCAGCGCGCGACCTGCCGGGCGAGGTAGCCCTCGGGCCGCCCGAAGTTCGCGAGTCCGACCGCGGCGGGGTCGACGGCGTGCAGGCGGGCCAGCGTGTCCACGAGAGCGTAGGCGCAGCCCTGGATCCGATCGTCCGGCAACCGGTGCAACTCCTCGCCGGTCCGGATGACGCTTCCCGGCACGTACTCGACCACCGAGAACGGCACGCCCAGCACGGCGTCGTCGGCCAGCGCCACCGCGCGCGGCACCGGTACGGCGCTGTCCGCGAGTGCGGCCATGACCCGGTACTCCCTGGCCATGTCGTGTGCGGACGGGGTCAATCCGCCCAGCGGCGGGCGGCGGATGACCCAGGAGTTCTCCCCGTCGGTCGCCCGGTACGTGAGGTTCGACCGGCCGCCGTGCAGGAGTTCGGCCGTGAGCCCGCCGCGGAAGCCCGGCACGTGCTGCGCGAAGAACCGCTCCAGGAGGGGCAGATCGAGTCCGTCGACGCCCGGCCGCCCGCCCTCGCTCATCGGGCGTGCGCCGCGTCGTGGCGCCGGACGACGCGGCGGGCGATGGACCAGCGGTGGGTCTCGGAAGGGCCGTCGTAGATCCTGAACGGCCGTACCTCGCGCAGGAATCGGCCGAGCAGCACATCGCCCGAAACGCCGAGCGAGCCGCAGATCTGGAGCGAGCGGTCCACCACCCGCCAGACCGCCTCGGCGCAGAAGGTCTTGGCGATCGAGGTGGACTGCGCCCCGGACCCGCCCCGGTCGAGGTCGGCGCACGCCTGGAGGATGAGGCCGTGTGCGGCGGCGATGTCGATCTCGTTGTCCGCGATCATCGCCTGGACCATGCCCAGTTCGGCGAGCCGGGAGCCGAAGAGCTCGCGCTCGGCGGCCCTGGCCACCGCGATGTCCTGCGCGCGTCGGGCGATGCCGAGCCAGCGCATGCAGTGCGTGGTGCGCGCCGGGCCGAGCCGGACCCGGGCGTACCGGAACCCTTCGTCCACTTCGCCGAGCACCGCGTCGTCGGGGACCGTGCATCCGTCGAAGAGCATCTCGGCGTGTCCGCCGAACAGGCTCTCGTCGAGGGTCTCGATGTGGCGGACGATCCGCATGCCCGGGTTGCCCGCGTCGACGAGGAACATGGTCGCGCCGCCGGCGTCGCCGGGCGCGCCCGAAGTGCGTGCCATCACGATCGCGAAGTCGGCGCCGTCGGCACCGGTGATGAACCACTTGCGGCCGTCGATGCGCCAGCCGCCGGGTATGCGCTCCGCCGTGGTGGCGAGCGCCGCCGGGTCCGAGCCGGCTCCGGGTGCGGGCTCGGTCATCGCAAAGCAGGAACGCGCCTGGCCGGTGGCGAGGGGGCGCAGGTAGCGCTCCTTCTGCTCGGGGGACGCGATCTCCTCCAGCATGTGCGTGTTGCCCTCGTCGGGCGCGGCGATGTTGAGCGCCAACGGGCCCAGCAGCGAATAGCCGGCCTCTTCGAAGACGAACGCGCGGTCGCGCATGTCCAGCCCGTGGCCGCCGTACTCGCGGGCGACGTGGGGTGCGAAGACACCTGCCTCGCGGGCGAGCCGCTGCAATTCCAGCCGTACGTCGTCCGAGCCCGGGACCCCGCCCAGCCGCTCCTCGACGGGGACAACGGCCTCGCGCACGAAGCGCGCGGTACGCCGGGCCAGGTCCTCCGCGACCGGGCCGGGGGTGAGTTCGACCGTCACATTACCTCCTGGCTAATGGTCATTAGCCAGGACCCTAGCAGCACGACCTGCCGAATCAAGATAGGATCGGTGCCCGGCTCGACCATTGAGCTACGAGCCATTAGCCGACGGCAACGAGGGAGTGCGGCCTTGTCCGGTTCACCGCGGTCCGACGACATCCGCGCCGCGGCCCTGGACCTGTTCACCCGGTTCGGCTACGAGGCGACGACGATGGCCGACATCGGCGCCGCGATCGGCGTGCGGGGCCCGAGCCTGTACAAGCACGTCGGCTCGAAGCAGGAGCTGCTGGTGGAGGTCACCCGGCGGACCATGGACGAACTGCTCGCCCAGCACCGCGCGGCCGTCGCGACGACGGACGACCCGGCGGAGCGCCTGCGGCGTGCCACCGAGACGCATGTGCGCTACCACGCCAGGCACCGGCTCGAGGCGTTCGTCGGCAACCGCGAACTCCGCAGCCTCCAGGAGCCGTTCCGCGCCGAGGTGCTCGCCCGGCGGGCGGAGTACGAGGCGTGCTTCCGCGACCTGGTCTCGGCCGGCGTGGCCGCGGGCCGGTTCCGGGTCGCATCGGCGAGACTGGCTTCGTACGCCATCCTGGACCTGGGCATGGGCGTCGCCGTGTGGTTCCGCGAGGACGGCGAGATCAGCGAGGACGCCGTCGTCTGGGAGTACGGCGAGCTGGCCCTGCGCATCGTCGGCGCGGACCCGGCGGCCCCCGCCCAGGGATCGGCACCGGAGAGGCCCACTCCGGCTGGATAAGTGCCCTCATTTTATCGCCAAAATGCCACTTCCTGCGACGTCTCCCCATACTCGTCTACCATGGGCAGTGAAAGAGTGCTCTGTATCGTGCGCACTTTTGCGGAGAGACGACTTCAAGACGGGATTGGGCCTGTCCATGACAAGCGCTGCAAGGGCGACACGGCACACGCCGGAAGGCGGCAGCCCGCAGCGGCTCGCCGAAACGGTGGCGGCGCTGATCGAGAAGGACATCCTGGACGCGGGCTGGCGCACCGGGTCGGTCCTCGGCTCCGAGCGGGACCTGATCGAACGGTACGGCGTCAGCCGCGCCGTGTTCCGCGAGGCCGTACGGCTCGTGGAGCACCACCAGATGGCCCGCATGCGGCGCGGTCCCGGCGGCGGCCTGGTGGTCACCGAGCCGGATCCGGGCATCGTCCGCGACGCCGCGCGCGTCTACCTCCGGCACGCGGCCGTCAACCGGCGGCAGATGTTCGAGGCGAGGATGGCCCTCGAACTCGCCGGGGCCACCGCCGCGACCGAGAAGCTGACCGAGGCCGGGATCGCCCGCCTCACCGAAGCGCTGGACACCGAGCGGGACTTGATCGAGCGCGGCGTGACCCTCGGGCACGCGCGGAACCTGCACAGCGTGATCGCCGAACTGGCCGGGAATCCGGCCGTCACGCTCTTCGTCGAGGTGCTGACGCAGCTGGACCAGGACATGGTCCAGCAGACCTGGGCGTCCGGCGGTCAACCGGACGAGGAGCAACACGACAGCGCGCTGCGGTCCCACGAGGCCCACCGCGCGATCGTCGAGGCGATCGTGGCCGGCGACGCCCCGCTCGCGCAGCACCGGATGCGCAGGCACTTGCAGGCGATCGCGGCGCTCCTCCCGGACGAGTCGCCCGAGTAGCGCGGCCGGCACCACATACGGCAACGCACGCGGCAACACACGCGGCAGCGGCTGCCGGCGCAGCGCCGGCAGCCGCTGAACGTGTCGGGCCCCGCCCCTCGGTCAGGCCACCGCGATCGGGCGCATCGGCGAGCCGCTGCCGCCGCGGATGGTGAGCGGCAGGCCGATGAAGAGGAAGCTGGAGACCCCGTCGGCCGCCAGGCCCTCGCAGTTGACCCACTCCATGATGTGGATCCCGTGCTCGTAGAGCAGGAAGAGGTGCACGGGGAACGCGTTGCCCGGAACCGGCGAGGGCTGCACCTCGAAGGCCAGGGTGTCGGCGCCGACGTAGCCGGCCCCCTGCGACACGAGCCACTTGGCGCCGTCCAGCGCGACACCGCTGCCCTCGCTCAGCTTGCGGATGCGCCTGATGTCCGGCCAGTACTTCATCTGGCCGGTGCGCACCAGGACGACGTCCCCGTCCCGGACCGTGACTTCGGCGGCCTCCGCGGCCGCCCGCAGGTGTTCCTCGCCGACGGAGAAGCCGGGCGGCAGGACCTCCAGACCCAGTACACGCGGTATGTCGAGCAGCACTCCCCTGCCGATCACCGGGGCCAGCTCCGAGGCGTCGCCGCTCGCGGCGCCGAAGGTCCCGAGCGCGTCGTTCGCCGAGACTCCGCCGTGCCATTCGTCGTTCTCGCCGCACGTGATGTGGCAGAGCGCGTCGATGTGCGTCCCCGTGTGCAGGCCTCCCGACACGAACTCGGAGACGTAGCCGACCTGGACCTCGTTCTCCTCGGGCCTGTGGAACGGGAACCGCCCGGTGGCGCGCTGGCCGTGCGGGGAGTTGTACGTCATCACCTCGAAGCGCGGGTAGCCCTCGAAGCCGGGCATGTGCCGCCACCATCCCGAGGACAGGTCGTACACCGCGCCCCGCGTGGGGATGCCGAGGCTGCGAAGGACGTCGTCGGCATCGAGGCGCGGCTGGTTCGGCGAGTTCATTCGGGACGTCCCTTTCGCGAGTTGCCGGAGGGCGGTCGCGACGCTGCCGCCGGTTGCACACGGCAGCCGACCGCCCTTCAAACAGTGTACTCATCATGCTTTTGGCGGTCTAGACGATAGTCGGAATGCCGTAAGTAGCGTCTTTGAGCAGCCTGTTGTGCTGAGACCATTGAACCTTCGGAGATATAGAGGATACTCTTTAGCGCATCATCCTGGAGGAGGCTCTTTTGGCGAAGGACATCGGGCGCGCCCTGCAGAGCGTCGCCGTCGTCGGCGCCCACAACACGCCTCAGGCACGTGCACTGCCCGGCCAGACGTCGTGGTCGGTCACCCTCGACGCGGCCCGAGGGGCCTTGCGCCAGGCCGGACTCGGCATGCCGGACGTCGACGGCTTCAACGTCACCGTCGGACTCGACGCCGACGCCGGCAGCGCCTTCGCCTACGACGTGGGGGCCGCCGGCTTCTGGCTCGGACGGGAGATGGACGGCGTCCAGGCCGTCCTGGAGGCCGCCCTCGCCGTCGCCTCCGGCGAATGCGCGGTGGCCCTGATCGCCAGCGGCCAGGCGTCCCTCTACACCGACCGCGACTCGACCGCGCCGTGGACCCGGCCGACCAACGAGTTCATCGAGACGTGGGGCCTGCACACCGCGGTCGAATGGGCGCTGCCCGCCCAGCGCTACATGCACGAGTTCGGCGTGAAGCCCGAGGACCTCGCGCACATCCCGGCGACGATCCGGAACCACGGCGCGGCCAACCCGAACGCCGTGTACTACGGGCGCGGGCCGTTCACCCCCGACGACATCCTCGCGTCCCGGATGGTCGCCTCGCCGTACCGGCTCCTCGACTGCGCGACGACCTCCGAGGGAGGCAGCGCGGTGGTCCTCACCACGATGGAACGCGCGCGCGATCTGCCGGTGGCACCCATTCGGCTGCTGGGCGGCGGGCGCGAGGAGTGGGGGCCCACGTACGTCAATCCGCCGACGTACGAGCGGACCGGAATGGTCGGGCGGCGGGCTGCCGCGGCCGCGTTCGCGCAGGCCGGGATCGGCCGCGACGACGTGGACGTGTTCGAGGTGTACGACAACTTCACCTACGAAGTCGTGCGCTATTTCGAGGCGTACGGCTACTGCGCGCCGGGCGAAGGCGCGCAACTGCTGTCCCCCGAGAACATCCGCCTCGACGGCCGGTTCCCGATCTGCACGGACGGCGGCCTCATGTCGCACTCCCACACCGGCTATTCGCAGCTGACCCAGAAGGTCGTGCGCGCCGTGCAGCAGTTGCGCGGCGAAGCGAACGTGAACCAGGTTCCCGGCGCGAAGGTCGCCCTGGCGAACTGGCCCAAGGGCCTCCTGCTCATGACTTCGGAGTGAACCGTGACCACTAGCGTCCCCAGCAGGCCGGTCCCCAGGCCGACGAAGCTCTCCGAGCCGTTCTGGCGAGGCTGCGCCGAGGGAAGGCTTCTCCATCAGCGGTGCTCCGACTGCGGCGCGGCCGTCTTCAAGCCGCAGGCCTTCTGCCCGCGCTGCCTCTCCACCAGTCTCACCTGGCAGGAGAGTTCGGGCCACGGGGTGGTCAACACCTTCTCGGTGGTGTGGCGGCCGCAGACGCCCGCGTTCGAAGTCCCTTACGTCGTGGCCGTCATCGAACTGCGGGAGGGGCATCAGATGATCAGCAACGTCGTGAACTGCGATGTCGACGCCGTCCATTGCGGGATGCCCGTCACCGTGACCTTCCGCCCGATCGCACCGGACGTGGTGCTCCCCTTCTTCGAGCCGTCCCGATGAGCGGCATGACCTTCGCGGAACTGACGCCGGTGGCGTTCGCCGCGCGAGCCGCCAAGGTGTACGCCGACCGCCTCGCCGTCGTCGACCTCGAAATGCGGTACTCCTACGCGGAGTTCTGGGACCGCTCGCAGCGGCTCGCCGGCATGCTCGCCGACCACGGGGTCAAGCCGGGCGACCGGGTCGCGGTCGTCGCGCCCAACACCCACGTGCTGCTGGAGGCCCACCACGGTGTGCCGCTCGCGGGTGCGGTGCTGGTGGCACTCAACACCCGGCTGGCGCCCGCCGAGATCGCGTACATCCTCGGCCACTGCGGGGCACGCGTGGTGATCGTCGACGCCTCGTGCCGGGACCTGGTCGACGAGGCGCTGCGGCACAGCATGGTGCAGCCCACCGTCGTCAACTGCGGGCGTCCACACGACGAGTACGAGTCGAAGGTGGCGGGCGCGGCGCCCCTGGCGGTCCCGGTGACCGACGAGCGGTCCCTGCTGTCGATCAACTACACCAGCGGGACGACGGGGCGGCCGAAGGGCGTCATGTACCACCACCGCGGCGCGTACCTCCAGGCGCTGGCGATGGCGTACCACGCCCGTTTGGACCCGTCCTCGCGCTACCTGTGGACCCTGCCGATGTTCCACACCAACGGATGGTGCTTCCCGTGGGCGGTGACCGCCGCCGGAGCGGTCCACCAGTGCCTGCGCAAGGTGGACCCGGCGGACATCTGGCACGCCGTCCGCCACGACGGCGTGACCCATTTCTGCGCCGCGCCCGTCGTCCTGGGCATGCTGGCCGACCATCCCGCCGCGACGGCACCCGTGCCGCACCCGGTCCAGGTGTTCGTCGGCGGCGCGCCGCCCCGGCCCGCACTGCTCGCCAGGCTGAGCGCGCTGGGCATCGAGACGCGCCATCTCTACGGCCTCACCGAGACGTTCGGGCCCATCGTCGTCTGCGAATGGCAGCCGGAGTGGCGGGACCTGCCCGACGACCGGCGCACCGCCCTCGTGGTACGACAGGGCATCGCCAATGTGGTGGGCGAACCCCTGCGTGTACTCGACTCCTCGGGCAAGGACGTACCGGCCGACGGCGGCACCGTCGGCGAGATCGTCCTGCGCGGCAACACCGTGATGCTCGGCTACTACCGCGACGGCGAGGCGACCGCCGCCGCGGTGACCCCGGACGGCTGGTTCCGCTCGGGCGACATCGGCGTCATGCATCCGGACGGCTACGTCGAACTCCGCGACCGGGCCAAGGACGTCATCATCTCCGGCGGCGAGAACATCGCCTCCGTCGAAGTGGAGAACACGCTGGCCGAGCATCCCGCGGTGTTGGACACCGCGGTGGTCGGCGCGCCGCACCCGAACTGGGGCGAGGTGCCCGTCGCGTACGTCACCCTCCGGCCCGACGCGGCCATCGGGGAGGCCGAGTTGGTGGCATTCGTACGCGCCAGGATCGCGCGGTTCAAGGCCCCGCACCGGGTGATCTTCGGCGAACTGCCGAGGACTTCGACCGGGAAGATCCAGAAGGCCCTTTTGCGGCAACGGGCCTTCGGCATCGTGCTCGAGTAGCACAGCCGCGGCACAACACCACGATCACGACCACCGAGAGCACGGTCGGCGTGCGCTTCCGCATGCACCACGCACCACGCACCGGGGCCAGAGGGCCCCTCCCAACGCGCGCGCCGACTCGGAGCAACACCGGGAGGAACCATGATCAGGAAGACCAGGCGGCTCACACTTGCCGCCGCCCTGCTGGCCGCGCTGGCCGTCGGTGGTGCGGCGGTCGTGCCGACCGCGACAGCCGACCCCGGCGGCGGACGCGGCACGCCGCCGGTGATCCGGGCCGACTACGTCGCGAAGGTCGCCCCGCTGGACCCGCCGTCGCCGTTCGGGCACCTGACCGTTCTGGAGGGACCCGCCTTCGGCCCCGACGGCAGGCTGTACTTCGTCAACCTCACGGGCGCGCCGGGACAGCCCAAGATCCTCAAGTTCGACACCCGGACGAAGGCCGTCACGCCGGTCCACGCCGACGCCACGAGCGGCTACTCGTCGCTCCAGTTCAGCCCCGCCGACGGCAAGATCTACGCCACCGACTTCCACAGCGGCGAGATCGACCGGCTCAACCCCGACGGCACCGGGTTCGAGACCGTCTTCTCCGGGCCGGTGGCCGGCCGGCCGATGGTTCCCGACGACATCGCCTTCGACAAGGCCGGGAACATGTACGTCACGGACTACCACGGCACCCCGTGGAGCCCGACCGGCCGGGTGGTGCGCCTCGACGCCGACGGCACCGACCCGATCGTCCTCCAGGACGGCCTGGCCGGCCCCAACGGCATCACCTTCACCCCGGACTTCACCGGCCTGTGGGTCAGCGAGTACAACCTCGGCCGGGAGAACCACTTCGCGCTGGCGCCCGACGGCAAGAGCTTCACCGGGGGCCGGGTCGGCATGTCGGCCGACATCGGCCTGCACGGCTTCGACTCCAACACCGTCGACGCGGCCGGGAACGTCTACCAGGTGGTGATCGGCACCGACAAGATCCTCGTCTGGAACGAGAACGGCGACCTGATCGCCACCGTCGTCGTGCCGTACCCGCGGGACGTGAAGCGGCTCGTCAGCAACCTGGCGGTCAAGCCGGGCACGAGCACCGCGTACGTCACCGTCGGCGGCGACGGCGGCGGCTACGTCTACACGTTCCGCACCCTCGCACCGGGCATCCCGCAGTCCAACGGCGGCGGCGCCTGACCGGGCTCCCCCGTACTGCCCCCTCCCGTGCCGCCCTGGTACCGGCCCACGCCGGCCGGTACCAGGGCGGCCACCGCCGTGACCGGCGTGCGGGACGCCTCACCTCACCGGTCGCCGGTGAGGATCTGCCTCTCCCGCCGGACGATGTCGGTCACACCGGTGTCGTAGTTGCCGAGCACGACGGCCACCCACCCGTCGTCCGCGTGGACGTCGAGGTTGGTCGCGGTTCCGGGGCCGCTGCCCGGATGGCCGTGGACGCGCCGTTCCCGCACGATGAACTCGTGAAAGCCGTAGCCGGCGAACTCCCGTTCGTCAGCGGGCGAACCCGGCCGCGGCGGAACCGGTTGCTTGGCGGTGGTGACGAGTTCGGCGTACGCGGGGTCGAGCAGCGTGCCCGCGTCCACGGCCAGGGCGAACCGCAGGAGGTCCGCGGCGGTGGAGTAGGCGCCCCCGTCCGGACCTCCGGTGAACCCGAAAATGGGTGTGGTGGTGAAGTCGACGCGTTCGCCGTTGCGTTGCGTCCAGTAGGGGCGGGCGATGTCGGTCCTCGCCAACACCTCGGGCTTCGTGTGGAAGTCACTGCGCGTCATGCCCGCGGGCGCGAAGATCCGCCTCCGGACATAGTCGAAGTACGACATGCCGGACACCTCGGCGATGACCGCCCCGAGGACCCAGTAGCCGTCGTTGCTGTAGGCGAACCGGCTCCCGGGCGCGAACTGGAGCGGCGTGGCCTTGATGATCGCCAGGGTGCCGTCGACCGTCTCGTCCACGCTGTTCCACGTCGGCGGCATCCCGCCGCCGAGCGCCGGGCGGCCGACACCCGAGGTGTGGGTGAGCAGTTGGTGGACGGTCGCGTTCGCGATGTCGGTGGGGAAGCCGCCGACGTACGTGCCCAGCTTCGCGTCCATTGTCACCTTGCCCTCGGCCGCCAACTGGCCGACGGCCAGCCCGGTGAGGCACTTGGTGACCGAGGCCAGGTTGAAGACGGTGTCGGGCCGGTTCGGGATCTGCCGCTGCCGGTCGGCCATGCCGTACGTGCGCGTGAGCACCGGCTTCCCGCGATGCGCGAGCAGGACGGTCCCGGAGAACCGGTCCTGGGCGGCCAGTTCGGCGACGAAACGGTCGAACGCGCCGCCGGGCGACAGGTCTTCGGGTGGGCGCCGGGCGGATGCGGAGCCGGCGACCCCGGTGGACATGGAGGCCCAGGTGACGCCGGCGGTGAGGGCTGCGGTACCGAGGCCGCCGAGGAAGGCGCGCCGCCCGAGCCGGGACGCCGTCGTCGGCTTCGGGGATGTGGACGGCGATGGCGGCGTGGGCGGCGTCGGCGTCGTTGCGGCGGTCATGGGGTAGTCCTTGCGGAGGTCATGGGGTTGTCCTTCGGGTTACGGCCGCTGGGCGGTGATGAGCGTGCGGGCGCGGGCGGCGACGGGAACGGCCGCGGTCTGGGCGTCGTAGTTGCCGAGGACCACGGACACCCAGCCGGTGCGCGGGTAGATCTCGACGTAGGCGCCCTCGCCGGGCGCGCTGCCGTTGTGGAGGAACACCCACTGCCCGCCGAGCAGCAGGGACAGCGGGCCGTACCCCTGGGAGGCCGGCGCCGGGGGGTTGTCGCGGGAATCGGTCCAGGGACGCAGGGCGTGTTTCCCGCTGAGAAGCGTCTTCGTGAAGGCGGGGCCGAGAAGCCTCCCGCTGGTGACCGCGCGTGCGAAGCGCTCCAGGTCCCGGACGTTGGAGATGGCATTGCCGCCCGCGGTGCCGATGAAGGCGGTGCTCGCGACGACGTCGACGCGCTCGCCGGACGGTTGCCTGGCGTAGGGGTGCGCGAACCGCGGGTCCCGGCTCCACTGCGTACGGGTGTACCAGTCCGTCGATGTCATCCCGGCGGGGCGGAAGATGTACTCCCGGGCGAAGTCGTAGTAGGACCGCCTGGACACCTGGGCCACCAGGGCGCCGAGCAACTCGTAGCCGGAGCTGGTGTATTCGAAGCGCGTGCCGGGGGCGAACGACTGGCCGGCCTCGCGGATGAGGGCCATGGTGCCGTCGTTCACGGCGGCCTCGGTCGTCCAGGTGCCGACGAGCTCGTCGAAACCCGGGGTCCTCCGGTAGTCGGCGACGCCGCTGGTGTGCGTGAGCAGCTGATGGACCGTGACGTCCGCGATCGTGGACGGGAGTCCGCCCACGTAGGCGCCCAGCCTCTCGTGGTACTGCACCGCGCCCGCCCGCGCCAACTGGTGGACGGCCACGGCGGTGAACAGCTTCGACGCCGAGGCCATGGCGAACAGCGTGTCCGTCCTGTTCCGGATCGACAGCCGCTTGTCGGCCATGCCGAAGGCCCGGGACAGCACCGTGTGCCCTCGGTGGGTCAGCAGCACCGTGCCGGAGAACTCGTCCTTGGCGGCCTGCTCGGCGAGGAACGTGTCGAACGCGCCGCCGGGCCGCAGGTCCGCCGACCGTTGCGTGGCACTCATGCGGCTCCGCCTTGCTGAGTGGGGTTCATGCCGGAACTTCTACGCGGCGCCAGGTATCGCCGGGCGATGCCGCGGCCATACGTGATCCATATCCGCCGGCCGGGAGACTGGCCGGATGCGCGTGTTGCTGGTGGAGGACGAGCGGCCGTTGGCCCGGTACATCGCGGTCGGGCTGCGCAAGCACGGGTTCGCGGTCGACGTGGCGTACGACGGCGTTGCGGCGCTCGACAAGTGCGGTGTGACGCCCTACGACGTGGTGGTCCTGGACCGCGACCTGCCCGGCGTGCACGGCGACGCGGTGTGTCGGCGCCTCGCCTCCGAGGGGCGGATGCGGGTGCTGATGCTGACCGCGTCGGATGCCGTCGAGGACCGCGTGGAGGGGCTCCGCCTCGGCGCGGACGACTACCTCGGCAAGCCCTTCGCGTTCTCCGAACTGGTGGCCCGTGTCGATGCGTTGGTGCGGCGCAGCAACCCGGCGCGTCCGCCGGTGCTGCGCGCCGCCGATGTCGTCCTGGACCCCGCGCGCCGGACCTCGGAGCGCGCCGGGCGGCAACTGCGCCTGACGCCGAAGGAGTTCGGCGTCCTGGAACAACTCCTGTCGGCCGACGGAGCGGTGGTGAGTTCCGAGACGCTGTTGGACAAGGTCTGGGACGAGCACGCGGACCCGTTCACCAACGCCGTCCGCATCACCGTGGGCACGCTGCGCCGCAAGCTGGGCGACCCGCCGCTGGTCGAGACGGTCACCGGTGCGGGGTACCGGATCCCGTGAGGCGCTTCCGCCTGTCCGCGCGCGGCCGGCTCGCACTGCTCTACACCGGGCTCGTCCTTGCCGCGGGTGCGCTGCTGAGCGGGCTGACGTACCTTCTGGTGCGCAACGGCCTCAAGCGCCGCGTCATGGTCGGGGTCAACACCGGCCCGGATGCCGCGACGCGTGAACAGCTGCCCGACACCGACGAGATGGCCGCCATCGGGCGCCGCATCCGGATCGAGGCGCTGTCCGAACTGCTCAGCCAGGCGGCGATCGCGCTCGCCGTGGTCACGCTTGTCGCCGCCGCACTCGGCTGGTTCGTGGCGGGACGGGTCCTGCGTCCGTTGCGGACGATCACCGCGACGGCAGGGCGGCTGTCCGCGGAGCATCTGTCCGAACGCGTCCCCGTCCGTACGCCCGCGGACGAACTCGCGTCCCTCGCAACCACGATCAACCGCATGCTCGACCGCATCGAGACCGGCGTCGTCGAACGCGAACGGCTGCTGGACAGCCAGCGGATGTTCACCGCCAACGCGGCCCACGAGCTCCGTACCCCGCTCACGACGATGCGCACCGCCATCGACGTGACCCTCGACGGCACCCCCACCAGAGCCGAACTGCTGGCCATGGCGGCCGACATCAGTGCGGCGGTGGACAACAGCCGGCGGACCCTGGACGGTCTGCTCGCGCTCGCCCGCAGTCAGGCGGGACCGATCGACGCGCGCCCCGTCGACCTCGCCGGGACCGTCGAGCACGTCGTCGGCGCCGCCGGCCGCGCGGCGGAGCGCTCGGGCATCGCGGTCCACACCGTGCTCCGCCCGTGCACGGTCGACGCCGAGCCGGTCCTCGTCGAGCGGATGGTCGGCAACCTCGTCGACAACGCCCTGCGCTACAACCGCCCCGGCGGTCATGTGAGCGTCCGCACCGGCTCCGGCGACGGGCACAGCTTCCTGCGCGTCGCCAACACCGGCCCGCAACTCGCCGCGGCCGAGGCCGACCGGCTCCTGGAGCCCTTCGTCCGGGGGGCGGGCGTCCGCACCCACGGCGACGGCGGCGCCGGGCTGGGGCTGTCGATCGTCCGCGCCATCGTGCACGCCCATCACGGCGAGGTCACCGCGGTCGCCCGCGACGGCGGCGGACTGGACGTCACCGTCCGCCTCCCCGCCCGCGAACGGGACTCCCCGCGCCTACCCGCTCAGCCGTCGAGCGCCGCGGCGAACGCGGCGACCGCCTCGAAGTCGGCTTCCTGCAAACCGCGTTGCGGATCGACCCGGTGGAGCAGCGCGCGTCCCCCGTGATGGGTCCGCACGTACGCCTCGTCCAGATCGGTGATCTCGTCGTCCAGCCACACGAACGGACGGCCCGCGGCGTGCGTGACGAGGTGCACCGTCTTCCAGAACTCCCCGCCGGGCCCCGGGGTTCGCTGCGCCGCGGTGCCGCCCGCCCGGTAGTCCGGGGTGTCCGGCCAGGTGATCACCGACAACTGCGGGAGCCCCAGCACGGGTGCGATGAACTCGTTCGCGTCCTTGCCCCATGCCGTCGCCCACACCAGCTCGAACGCGTCCTCGAAGGCGGCCAGCCGTGGGCCGTGCTCGGGGTTGAGCAGCACCCGCAGCGGCTTGACCGCCGAACGCGGCGTCCCGGGGTGCTGCACGATCCAGCTCTCCGGCGTCATCCGGTGCGCCGAGAACCCCGTCGGGGTCTGCCGGGGATCGGAGACGTACGGGTTCAGGGGGCCGTCGACGTCGAGGTAGAGCGCAGGACGGGCCATGCCGGACTCCTCTACGCAAGGTGGCCGGGGCCGCAACGACCCCCGCACATTCCCAGGATCACCTGCTCATGGGGATGCCCCCTGCCCACCCACGCAACTCCCGCCCGCACCCAGGATCATGCAAACCTCGCAACAACCCGCCGGACCACGTGCCGGCAATTCGGCACGCAGGGCGACGGCTCCGGCACCGCCTCGTTCCCGATCAGCTGCGGGGCACTGTGCCGTGTCTCACTGACATGCTCGGCATGCGCTCCGAAGGGGCGTCGGCTGTCCGGGTTACGTTGTGCGTATGGCGATGTCCATTTCCGAACTGCAACGAATCTTCGACGCCCCGGGCGTCGGCCTGCCCGACCCGCCCCACGGCCCTGGCCTCCCCACTCTGCCCGTGCTGCGCGAGGCCGCGAAGGCGGTCGACGGATCACCGGTGTACGCCGGGGAGGTCGACGGCACGGAGGCCTTCCGGCTGTGGAGTCACCTGCGCGGCCTGCACGACCGCACCGGCTGGTGGCCCGTCCTGGCCGGGGAGCCCGACGCCCTGGACCGGGTGCTCGTCGGCCTGGACCGCGGCTTCGCACCGGCGCACTCCGGCGCGGACGGCATGCCGCCGGACGGGCGTGCCCTGCTCGACGGCTGGGCCCGCGAGGCCGTGCGCTTCCTGCCCGCCCCCGCCTCGGACTCGGACGCGGCTTCCGCGGGACCCGACGTCCCGCGTGTCCTGCGGCGGCTCACCGAACATGTCGCCGACGAGGTCGACCTCGATCATGTCGGCGGCCTGCACGTCTCGGCCCTGGGGCAGGAGCGGACGGTGCTGTGCCTGGTGCAGGCGCCTTCAGGGTCCGACGTACCGACGCTGCTGAACTGGCTCGGGGCCTGCAACTACGACATCACCGGTCCTGAACACAGCGCCGTGCTGCGCCACTTCGACCTGCGGTACGGCGCCGAACTGGTGACCCTGGAGACGGCCGTCATGGAAGTCCTGGTGACGCGTCGTCCCCGGACGCCGGAGACCGTGGCCACCGCCGCCGTTGAGCAGTACGCCTACTGCAACGACATCGTCCATCAAGGCGTCGGGACCATAGAGGAACTGATCAACGGTCAACTGCGAAGCGGTACTTGGTACTTCTGGTGGGACTGACGTTCCGGGCGGGGTGAGGTTCAGTCGGGGTCGAAGGCGGCGAGCAGCGCGTCCTCGCTCAGGGACACCGCGGCCGGCTCCGAGGTGGTGGACTGTTCGGCCCAGATGGTCTTGCCGGCGCGGTGGTAGCGGCTGCCCCAGCGGGTGGTGAGCTGGGCGACGAGGAAGAGCCCGCGGCCGCCCTCGTCGGTGTCGCGGGCACGGCGCAGGCGCGGCTGGGTGTTGCTGGGGTCGGAGACTTCGCAGACGAGCATGCCCCCGCGGATGAGCCGCAGGCCGACCGGGCCCCCTGCGTACCGGATCGCGTTGGTGACCAGCTCGCTGACGACAAGCTCGGTGGTGTACGCGAGTTCGTCGAGGCCCCACTCGGTGAGCTTGCCGGTGACCAGCGCGCGGGCGTGCGAGACCTCCGCGAGGTCGGCGGGCAACTCCCAGGCGGCCACGGCGTCGTCGGAGATGCACTCGGTGCGCGCCAGCAGCAGTGCGACGTCGTCGTCCCGCGGCGGGTCCAGTCGGTTCAGGACGTCGGCGCCGATCGCGCCGAGGGGTCGGCCCCGGCTCTCGCCGACGGCCGCGGCGAACTCGCCCATGCCTGCCGTGAGATCGCGCTCGCGGCAGACCACGAGCCCGTCGGTGTAGAAGGCGAGCAGGGACGACGGCGGCAGGTCGAACTCGAATGACTCGAACGGCATGCCGCCGACCCCCAGCGGCGGCCCCGGTGTGACGTCGGCGAACTGCGGTTCCGCGTCCGGCCGCAGCACGAGCGGCGGCGGGTGCCCGGCACTCGCGATGGTGCAGGTCCGGCTGACCGGGTCGTAGACCGCGTACTGGAACGTCGCGCCCAGGGCCGCAAGTTCGGCGGTCGAGTCGTCGGGGTCGTGCTCGGGCCAGTAGCTGATCACCAGGTCGTCGAGGTGGCCGATGAGCTCGTCGGGCTCCAGGTCCAGGTCGGCGAGGGTCTGCACGGCGGTGCGCAGGCGCGCCATCGCGGCGGTCGCGCCCAGCCCGTGGCCGACGACGTCGCCGACCACGAACGCGGTACGCAGCGAGGACAGCGGGATGACGTCGAACCAGTCCCCGCCCACCCCGGCCTCGCCCTCGGCGGGACGGTACGTGCCCGCCGTCTCCGCGGCCGCGGTGCGGTTGACGAGCCGGGGCAGCAGCGAACGCTGCAGGGCGACGGCGGTGCGGTGCTCGCGCGTGTAGCGCCGGGCGTTGTCGACGCTGAGCGCGGCCCGCGAGGCGATCTCGGCGAGCAGCGCGGCGTCGCGTTCGTCGAAGGCGGGCCGGTCGCCGGTGCGCCAGACGGTGATGCTGCCCAGCAGCAGCCCGCGCACCAGCAGCGTGGCGACCATGGACGAGGTCGCCTCCGCCGGGACGATGGTGGCCAGGGTGGCCGTGTCGAGCCTGAGCGACGTACGCAGGTACGCCATGTCGGTGGCGCGTACCGGAATCCCCTCGGCCAGCGGCCCCAGCATCGGACTTTCCGGGAACGGTGGCAGCCGGTCGCCGACGTCCAGCATCGGGGCGGGCCACGTCGTGCCGGGCCGGGCGGCGACCGCGGCGCGCCGGAACTCGATCTCGTCGTTGTGGCGCGGCTCGTCGCCCTGGAGGACGGATTCGGCCAGGTCGACCGAGGCGAGGTCCGCGAAGTCCGGCACCAGGACGTCGACGAACGCCCGGGCCGCCTCGCCGAGGTCCAGCGTCGCGCCGATGTCGACCGCCGCGGTGTGCGCCAAGGCCTGGTGTTGCTGGCCACGGGCGTCCGAGAGCCGCGGGTCTCCGGCAGCGCGGCCGAGGGGTAGCAGCAGGATCAGGCGGGCGCTGGGGACCAGGTTGGAGCCGCCCGGGCCGTGGTCGGACAGCGGGGTCGTCAGCGAGCGAGCGCGTACCGGCCCCGCGATCCCGGGGATCAGAACCCTGGCCCCGGGGCCGCGCCGGGGGATCTCCCGCAGCGCCGCGGCCGCCTCCGGGGTCAGCGGGTCCCCCAACTGACGCCGCGCGGCCGGGCTGCACATCAGGACATGGCCTTCGGCGTCCAACAGCACTGCCGCGAGGTCCGGCGGGATCCCCTCGTCGGATCGGGCGGCGCGTGCTGCGGGCATGTTCGCCCCGCCTTGTCTCCCCGAGGCGGGCAGGATTCGCTTTCCATTGTCCCGCGGGCACGCGGTCGGCTGCTACCAGAGGCTGGATGCGCAGGTCAGCGGGCTACGCCGGGGCCTCGGCGGCGGGGCGGCCACGTTCTCCGCGATCTCGGCGGCCACGGCGGCCAGGTCCGCGCGCAGCGACCCGCGGTCGGGCGGCTCGGCCAGGAACTGTCCCTGGACGAGGACCTCGCATCTGGGCTGGGTGCGGACCGACGACGGCGGCCACGAACTGCGCATGGTCGCGCTGGTCAAACCCAACGGACTGTTCGGACGCCTCTACATGGGCTTCATCGCACCGTTCCGCTACCTGGTCATCTACCCGGCGCTGGCCCGCCAATGGGAGCGCGCCTGGCTGGACCGCGACCGCCTGCTCGGCACGGCTCCCCGCACAGCTCCCAGCGCAGCTCCCCGCCCGGGTCCCCGTACGGGTTCCGTCAAGACCGGTGCCCCCCGGCGTACATGACGGGTCCGGGGTCTGACAGTGCCTCACACGGCGTTCCCAACCTCGCCCCACATCGCGCACGCCCCGCGACTGCTGTGACCTGCGCTTTTCCTTGTTCCGTCGCCATGTGGCACCAGCATGGCGGTGCCTGTGTGCCACTTTGGCTTGGATTGTGTGCCATCTATGTGCCATGCTGGCACCATGGACTTGACCCCGTATGTGAGCAACCTCGGCCGCGAGTTCGCCACGCTTGCCGAAGCCGGCGGTGAGGACGCCCGTGCGCTGGTCGAGCGCCTGACCGGATCGCTCGACTCGGCGATCCGGATGACACTGCTGGACGCTCTGTCGGCAGCCGCCGACGAGATCACCCGGGACCTGGCCCCGGGTTCGGTGGAACTCCGCCTGCGCGGGCGCGAACCGGACTTCGTGGTGACCGCGCCACCCGCCGACCGGCTCGATGTCGCCGACGACGGCGATGCGGCGACCCTCGACGGCGCGTCCGACAGCGATCTGCGCTTCGCGGAGGACGGCCCCGCGGCGCGCATCAACGTACGCATGCCCGAGCAGCTCAAGGCCGCGATCGAGGAGGCGGCGGCCAAGGAAGGGCGCTCCGTCAACGCCTGGCTGGCCCGGGCGGCGGCAGCGGCACTGCCGCAGCCGGGCCGCGAACCGCGCCCCGAGCCGCGCGGTGGCGGGAAGCGCGGCAAGCAGCAGTTCACCGGCTGGGTGCGCTAGCCGCAGCCGCACGGCGTTTCGCCGCCGCTCGGCCGAACTGCCAGTGGCCACGGCGCCGTTGCCCGAGCCGCCGTCCAACGCCCGCCCGCACCGCGGGAAGCCCCACCGAACCGAGACCTGGAGACAGCCATGCCTGCTTTCGAGACGCCCGAACCGATCGCCGTCACGCTGGAGATCGCCGTCGGAGACGTACACATCACCGCAACGGACCGGGTGGACACCCTCGTTGAGATCGGCCCCAGCAACAAGGACGACGAATCCGACGTGAAGGCGGCCCAACAAATCACCGTGGACCACTCCAAAGGCACGCTCCGGGTCACCGGGCCCAAGCGCGGCCTCGACTTCTCCCGCAAGGCCAAGTCGGTCCAGGTGTCCATCGAACTCCCCAGCGGCTCCCAGGTCTCCGCCCGCATGCAGGTAGGCGACGTCCACTGCGCCGGCCGGCTCGGGGAATGCCGGATCAAGACCTCCGTCGGACACCTCCGCGTCGAACAGACCGGCCAACTGCGCCTGGAGACCTCGGCCGGCAACATCACGGCCGAGGACGTCGACGGCAACGCCGAGATCTCCACCGGCTCGGGCAAGGTCCGGATCGGCGGGATCCTGGGGAGCGCGGTCGTGAAGAACTCCAACGGGGAGACCGTCATCGACACGGTCGCGGGCGACGTCAAGGTGCGTGCCGCCAACGGCGACATCCGCGTCGACCGGGCCGGTGCCGACGTCGACGCGAAGACCTCCAATGGAGGCGTCCGCGTCGGCGAGGTGTCCCGCGGCGCCGTCGTGCTCGAATCCGCCATGGGCGACCTGGAGATCGGCATCGCCGAGGGCACCGCCGCCCACCTTGCGGTGAAAACCGGCTTCGGCAACGTACGCAACCTGCTGGAGCACACCAGCCGCCCCGAGAAGACCGACGAGACCGCCGAGGTACGCGCGCACACCGGCTACGGCGACATCACCATCCGCCGCGCCTGATCCCGGTCCCGGGCGCTCGCGCCGGTACTTCGCCCGGCAGCTTCGCGCACCTCACCCATCCGCCTTCCCAAGGAGGGCCCATGCCTTCTTCCGTCATGCCCGCATCCAGGCAAGCCGACGGTCGGACGCCGCCGATCGCCGTCTCCACCACCGATCTGCGCAAGGCGTACGGCGACAAGACCGTGCTCGACGGCATCGACCTCCAGATCCCGGCCGGGTCCGTGTTCGCCTTGCTCGGGCCCAACGGGGCCGGCAAGACCACGACGGTGCAGATCCTGTCCACCCTCATCACCTCCGACGGCGGCCGGGCCCAGGTCGCGGGCCACGATGTCGCGACGTCGCCGGACGGGGTACGCGCCGCGATCGGCGTCACCGGCCAGTTCTCCGCCGTCGACGGTCTCATCACCGGCGAGGAGAACATGCTCCTGATGGCCGACCTGCACCACCTCCCCCGCCGGGAAGGCCGCCGCACCGCCGCCGAGTTGCTGGAACGCTTCCAGCTGGCCGAAGCCGCGGGGAAGCCCGCCTCGACGTACTCCGGCGGCATGAAGCGGCGCCTCGACATCGCCATGACGCTGGTCGGCAACCCGCGGATCATCTTCCTCGACGAACCGACCACCGGCCTCGACCCGCGCAGCCGCCACAACATGTGGCAGATCATCCGGGAGCTGGTCGCCGGCGGCGTCACCGTCTTCCTGACTACGCAATACCTGGACGAGGCCGACGAGTTGGCCGACCGCATCGCCGTGCTCAATGACGGCAGGATCGCCGCCGAGGGCACCTCCGCGGAATTGAAGCGGCTGGTCCCCGGCGGGCATGTCCGGCTCCGGTTCACCGAACCGCGCGCGTATGAGCGCGCGGCGGCCGCGCTCTACGAAGTCACCTGCGACGACGAGTCGTTGTCCCTGCACATACCGAGCGGCGGCAGCCAGCGCGAACTGCGGGCCATTCTCGACCGGTTGGATGCCGCGGGCGTCGAGGCCGACGAACTCACCGTGCACACACCCGACCTCGACGATGTGTTCTTCGTCCTGACCGCGAGCACCGACGCCGCCGCCGAGCAGCCCAAGGAGTCCGTCCGATGAGTACTCTCTCGCTCGCCGTACGCGACTCGTCGACGATGCTGCGCCGCAACCTCCTGCACGCGCGGCGCTATCCGTCCCTCACGCTGAACCTGCTGCTCACCCCGATCGTCCTGCTGCTGCTCTTCGTCTACATCTTCGGGGACGTGATGAGCGCGGGCATCGGCGGCGGCGCCGACCGCTCGGAGTACATCGCCTACGTGGTGCCCGGCATCCTGATGCTGACCGTCGGAGGGACTGTGGTCGGCACCGCGGTGTCCGTCTCCAACGACATGACCGAAGGCATCATCGCCCGCTTCCGCACCATGGCGATCCACCGCGGCTCCGTGCTCATCGGGCACGCCGTCGGCAGCGTCCTGCAGTCGATCGCGAGCGTGGCGCTGGTGGGCGCCGTCGCGGTGGCGATCGGCTTCCGCAGCACGGATGCCACCGCCCTGGAGTGGCTGGCGGCGTTCGGGCTGACGGTCCTGGTCGCCATGGCCCTCACATGGATCGCGGTCGGCATGGGCATGGTCAGCCCGAACGCGGAGGCGGCCAGCAACAACGCGCTGCCGCTGATCGTCCTGCCGCTCATTTCGAGCGCCTTCGTCCCGGTGGACGCGATGCCGGGCTGGTTCCAACCGGTCGCCGAGTACCAGCCGTTCACCCCGGCCATCGAGACCCTGCGCGGCCTGCTGCTGGGCAGCGGGATCGGACACAACGGGTGGCTCGCGGTCGCCTGGTGCCTGGCGCTGTCGCTGCTCGGCTACGTGTGGTCGAAGAAGGTCTTCAACCGCGACCCGAAGTAGCCGCGCGAGGTGGCAAATTGAGCTGGTAAATCGAGGTGGCAAGCCGAGGCGACCACGCCGACCACGCCGTACGCGCACACGCCCTCCGCCGGCGCTCGGGTGCGGTTCAACCGTCAACCACTGGCGTCTTGATGCCACGCAGTTGATCGACTCCGGAGAGTGGCCGACGCTGGCGATCAGTCGACCGATGAGGAGACGTGATGCCACGCAAGGCCCTGGCCGCGGCCGTTCTGGCCGCCGCCGTCAGCTGGTTCGCCGCAGTCCCCGCAACTGCCTCGGCCGGCGGTGCCGTCCCCGTGAAGTGGGTTCCGCACGGCTCGCACATGTTCGAGAGAGACTGCGCTGCCGCCGGTACGGCCCAGCCCAAGCAGTTCACCTGCACACGGGAGTTCGTCGAGGCCGAGTACCGCTGGGTGCTGTGGATCTGGGAGCCGGGCATCGAGGTGCGGAGCGCGGCCGTGCCGCCGCACGAAGCTCAGGAACGGCAGGAACGGGCGGCGCCCGCCACCGCCGCGCCCGGCACCGCACAGTCCACCTGGCGCTTCGAGTACCGGTACTACCGGCACAACGAGTGCGTCATCGCGGGCAGCAACGGAGTGCCGCGCTCCTGGACCGCGTACCAATGCCGCACGATCGATCTCGGCGGTGAGGTGTACGCGTGGGACCTGTGGGTCTGCCACGACCGCTACCAGTGCGACCTGACCCGCCGCGCCCCGGCGTCCGAGTGAAGAACGCCGGGTCTGCGGGTGGTCGGGGATGCCCTTGTGGGCAGGCGGCGGTGTCCGCGGATTGGGGAGCGGAGGGATGGACGGGGGCGCGGCGGCGGTCGATGGTCGTGGCGTAGGGGGATCGTCGAGTGCCACGGGAGCCGTCCATGCGCGCACAGCAGCATGATCATGATGAGGACTGGGCGGGGACGCGTACCGCCGAGGGACACGACCACGAGCACACATCGCTGCTGTACAAGGCGGCGGCTGCCGGGCGTCCGGAAGTGGTGGGGCGCTCGGGAGTGAGCGGTCTTCAGCGGGCTGTCGGCAACAGCGCGGTGGGGGCGATGCTCGCGGAGGAGAAGGCCGAGGAGCCGACGCGGCAGCGGGCAGCGCAGGGTCCGGCACCCCGGTCGAGCGTGCATGACGTGGTGGGGTCCGGGGGCTCGCCGATGGACGCGGACACGCGCGCGGACATGGAGACGCGGTTGGGTGCGGATTTCGGCGACGTGCGCATCCACACGGACGGACGGGCCCACGAGTCGGCGAAGGACGTGGGGGCGCACGCGTACACGGTGGGGCGGGACGTGGTGTTCCAGCGGGACAAGTACGACCCGGGGTCACACGACGGCAAGACCATGCTGGCGCACGAGCTGACGCACGTGATCCAGCAGCGCAGTGGTCCGGTCGACGGTACGCAGACCGCCGGAGGCATCCGCGTGAGCGATCCCTCGGACCGCTTCGAGCGCGAGGCCGTGGCGAACGCCGACCGGGTGATGTCCACGCCCTCGCCGACGGCTCCGAGTGCGGATGCCGGGCCGTCGGTTTCCCGGACAGCGGGGGAGGCCGGCGCCACGCCCGGCGCCCCCGTGCAGCGGGCGGTGGACGCGGACGGCTCGGGCGGGGCGGGCGGGGCGGATTCGGCGGACCTGGCGGACCCGGCGCCGGTGCAGCGGGCGGGGGACGAGGAAGAGGAACCCGCAGACGTCCAGGGCATGTTCGTCCAGCGGGCGGCCGAGGACGAGGAGCAGCAGGAGGAAGAGCCCGCGGAGTAGTGGGTCTTCGGGGCGGTTCAGCGCGGCGGTTCAGCGCGGCGGTTCAGCATTGCCGTTGAGCGTTGTTGAGCGGCGAGCGACCCTCTGGGCCGCTCGCCGCTCGACGTGCTTGGTCCGGTCTCCGGTCCCCGGTCGGGGCTTTGCCCCTACGTCGCCGGGCGCAGGACGCCGCCCAGCAGCAGCGACTCGACGCAGCTTGCCGGGGCCGGTGCCGCGACCGGGCGTCCGACCTGGGCGCAATTGACGGTCATCGTCAGCGAGGCACCCGCGGGAACCACGACGGGGGTGACGAAGTGGTAGTCCAGGTCGCGGAAATTCTCCAGCGCGAGGCTCAGTATCGGCCGGTCCTGGTTGGCGATCACCAGCGTGCCGGCGTCGCCCTGCGGGTTCTGGACGACCAGGTCGGTGAGTTCGAGCGTCTGGCCGGCCGGCACCTGGTACGCCTGGGAGCTCGACGAGCCGCCCACTCCGTCCGAGACTTCGAGCCGTGCGCTCGTGGGCTTGGCCGACGCCGCCGGGTTCTGGGAGGCCGTCGGACCGGTGCCGCCAGGTGCGCCGGACTGTGTGTCGGTGCCACTCGGCTGCTGCCCGCCGCCCTGTTCCCCGGGCCGTCCGCTCGGCTGGTTCGGCGAGGGCCCGCCGTTCGGACCCGTGCTGCTCAGGCCGTCACCCGTCCCCTCGGGGCCGGCGGTGCCACCGCCCTCGGGGTTCAGCACCTTCTGCACCTCACCCGGGACCGTGTCGCGCGCGGCGGAGCGTACGGTCGGGCGCAGCACGCTGTACCAGAGCCCGACCAGGATTCCCGCGATGACGACCAGCGCCACCACGGCGCGCGGGAGCCAGCGCGGCACCAACGCCCGTTGTTCGAAGGTCCCGTCGAGGAGGACGGGCGCCTGGGCCGGTACCGGCTCGGCTCCCTCGACCGGTCTCGGGCCCGGGACCAGGCCCGAGACCGGGACCGGCGATGCCAGGGACGCCGACGAGGCGGCAGGCGGGCCGGGTGGGGCCGGACGAACGGCCGGTGGAGCGGCCGGAGTTGCAACCGGATTTGCTGGGAAGCCGGCCGACGATGCCGACCCCTCCCCCGGTTTGGCCCCGTCGGTCGTCCCCGGAGCGGCCGTCCCCGGAGCGGGCGGAGCCGTGGTGCCGAGCGCGCCGGTGGCCGCCGAGGTGGCCACCGCGATCTGGAAGTTGTGCGTCTGCGGCGGTCCGAACCAGATGAGCTTCGCCGGACGCATGCTCACCTCGGTGAACTCCGCATGCCCCGGCGCGACGACGAACTGGTCCTTGCCGAACCTCGGTTCCACCCGGCGACTGCCCGGCTGCGCCAGCATCCGCGTGGTCACCGGCGTGTTCCCCCGGTTGTCGACCGCGATGCGATGTCTGCCCTTTCGGGCGGCGTGCGATGACCGCGGGAGCAGTTCCGCGGTCACTTCGGTGAACGGCAGCACGGTCACGGTGCCCTCGGGGACCACCGCCTGGGCGGGCTCGTTCGTCGGCACGACCCGGATCCCGTACGGCGATTCGCCCGCGCGTATCCCCGATTCGCGGGGCGGGCGCAGGCGCACCGTGACGGTTTCCGCCGTTTCCGGGTACAGCGACACACGTTCCGGTTCCACCGTCATCCATCCCGCACACGGGCCGGTCACCTCGAAGCGGTACTCCTCCACAGTGCTGCCGGAGTTGCGGATCTGCAGTGGGACGTCTGCCGTGTGGCCGGGTTCGACGGAGACCGCCGGAGTGTCCAGGGTTGCCGTAGGACTCATGAACGGCACCGTATGGGCGGGTCGGTGCCGCGGGCAGGAGTGCGGCAGGAACACTTTCGGGCACCGACGATGCCCGTTGGGACCCTGCCCGTTGAGTCCTTGTTGACCGCCCGTGGAACACGCTTGGGCATACTGCGGGTCCGGATTCCGGTGAACGGGGTCCGCTCTCCGGGGCGGGAGACGCTGCCCGAACGGACGGGTTCGACGGGGAGAACCAGATCGACGGGAGGACGCGGTGGAGCGCATCACGGTGGGCCTGCGGGCCCAGGATCCGGTATTGGAGGCGGGTCTGGCCAGTCAGGTCCGGACCAGGCCGGAACTGACCCTGCACAAAGAGGAAGAGCACGAGAACGAATCCGCCGTGGTGATCGTGGTGGTCGTGGACTGCGTCGACGACAACGCGCTGCGCGAGTTGCGCAACGTCAAGCGCACGACGTCCGCACGCGTCGTGCTGGTCGCGTCCCACCTCGAGGACCAGCATCTCGTCAGCGCGGCCGAGTGCGGCGTCGCCGGGATCGTCCGGCGTACCGACGCCACTCCGGAACGGCTCACGAACGTCATCCGTGCGGTGGCGCGCGGCGAGGGCAGCGTGCCCGCGGACCTGCTCGGACGCCTCCTCGAACAGGTCGGACGCCTCCAGGGGCAGGTGCTGGGGCCGCTCGGGCTCAACGTGAACGGGCTCGCGGAACGGGAGATCGAGGTGCTGCGGCTGATTGCGGAGGGGTACGAGACCGCCGACATCGCGACGAAGCTCTCGTACTCCGA
Source organism: Streptomycetaceae bacterium NBC_01309 (assembly GCA_045039925.1). GTDB lineage: Bacteria > Actinomycetota > Actinomycetes > Streptomycetales > Streptomycetaceae > Yinghuangia. The sequence continues at coordinate 9,170,523 of CP108400.1, read as the reverse complement.
ACGCACCATCAAGAACGTGCTGCACGGCGTCATTTCGCGACTGCACCTGCGCAATCGCGCGCACGCGGTGGCGTATGCGCTCCGGCAGGGGCTCATCTAGGTTTCCGCCCGGCGTTCCCGGTTGACGGCCCCTCCGCATTGCCCGTACGGGCAGGACGGCGTTCCCTCCGGGCTGTCGGGTCCGGGCTGCGCACCACGCCGGGTTCGCGGGAGGCTGCTGTGGTTGCACACCGATCGCGGAGGGGGCACTGTGCGGCGGCTCGGTCTGGTTCGCCGGCTTCGGGGGGAGCGCCTTCGACTGCGCCGGCAACGGCTGTGGTCCGGCGGGCCGTTCTCGTACGCGTCCTTCCGCTCGCAGCGGTTCCGCAGTGAGGTCGTCGGCGTCGTGGTGATGGCCTTGGTCGCGGTCGGCAGCACCGCGGTCGGTGTCACCTTGACCCTCGGGGTCGGCACCCCGCACGCGTTGCCGGTGCCCGGGACGTCCGGCCCGACGACGCCGGGCGGGTCGCCGACCACCGGGCTCCCCACGACGGGAGCGCCGAGCACCGGCTCGACCACGCCCGGCACCGGTACGCCCGGGACCCCGACCGGCGCATCCCCCACCACCGGCCTGCCGACCACGGGATTCCCGACGACTGGTCCCCCCACGGGCGGTTCGCCGACGACCGGCTCCCCGAGCCCGACCGGGACCGGTACCGGCGGACCCCAGCCGCCCGACCCGCCCGCCCCGTCGGTCGTACCGGCCGAGGTGAACCTGCCCATGGCGCCCGGAACTTCAACGGTCGTCGACAAGAAGGTGCGCACGCCCGTCATCCCGCCGCGCCCCGATGTCGTCCTGCTGGTCGACGGCACCGGGAGCATGCAGCCGTCGATCGACGACGTCAAGAAGGACATCGACACCATCACCGGCAAGGTCCGGGAGAGCCAGCCCGATTCGCGGTTCGCGGTCGCGACCTACGGCGATCAGGCCGTCGACGGGGAGCGGGTCTTCCAGTTGTTCCAGCCGCTGACGTACGACTTGGCGAAGGTGCGGGAGGGTGTCGAGCAACTTGACGCTTCGCGCGGCGACTTCAGCAAGGGGCCGGCCGAGGACTGGATCAACGCGGTGTGGCAGATATCCCAAGGCGCGGGCGGCGGCACGCAGTTCCGCCCCGGGTCGAGCCCGATTGTCATCATCGTCGGGGACGCGTCCAGCCACGATCCGAGCAAGGGCCACACGCTCGCCGACGCCGTCAAGGCCGCCAAGGAGCGCGGCGTCCGGGTGATCGCGATCGACGTGACCACCGACATCGGGGACGGCCTCAACGGGAACGGCGACAACGGCAAGGGCTATCCGACGGAGGAGAACAAGGAAGGCGAGCTGCACGAGCCGAATCAGGCCACCAAGCTGGTCAACGCGACCAACGGGCGGCTCTTCCAGGGCATCGACCCGGACAAGGTCGCCGACACGATCGCGGACGGCCTGGCGAACCTGCCGACGACCGTGGGCTATCGGCTGGTCGACTGCCCGCCGTCGGTGTCCGTGTCGATGGCCCCGCCCACGCGTACCGTCACCAGCGGCGAGGACGCGCTGTTCAAGGAGACCGTCACGGTCTCCGGGGACGCTCCGCAGGGCACCACCCTGACCTGCCAGGTGCAGTTCATCCTGGGCGCCGAGACCCCCGACCAGCGGGTGGTCGGCCCGGGCGACGACGGCGACGAGCGGCTGCGGCAGACGATCACCGTCCCAGTGCGGGACGTCACCGCCCCGGTCGTCACGGTCGACGACCGCAACGCGCGGGCGCCCTTCGACCAACCGGGCGCGCGGATCGACTACGTGGCCACGGCGGTCGACTCCGTCGGCGGGCCGGTCCCGGTGACGTGCGCCCCGCCGTCCGGCACCGTGTTCGCGGTCGGCACCACGACGGTCATGTGCACGGCGACGGACCCGTCGGGGAACACCGGCAGCGACTCCGCGACCTTCACCGTCACGCAGTTGCCGCCGCCTCCCGCACCGCCGCCCCCGCCGTCCGCCGACGTGGCGGTCACCGTGACCGCGGCGCCGGCGCCGGGCTACACCGGGACTCCGGTCACCGCGCGCTACACCGTCACCAACGCGGGGCCGGACACCGCAACCGGGATCGTCGTGTCGGGCACCGCGCCGCCGGTGACCGCGCCGGGGCAGCGGGACGTACGCGCGCAGTCGGCGTGCACGAGCCGGAACCCGTGTTCGCTCGCCCCCGGCGGTCGGCTGGAGGTCGTCCAGGACCTGGTCTACACCGGGCCGGTGCGGAACGGCACGCTGCGCGCCGGGGTCGCGTCCGCGCTGCCGGACCCGCGTACCGCGAACAACGCGGCGTCCGCCGCGATCACCGTGCTCCAACCCGTGCTGACGGTCTCGCCCGCGGTCGCCGCGGTGGGCCAGGTCGTCCAGGTGCGGGGCGTCGACTTCCCGCCCGGCACCGCGCTGTCGTTCGGGTGGGACGTGGGGATCACCGCGAACACCCCGCCGACCGTGGTGCCGACCGCCGGGACCTTCGACGCGCAGGTGCTGATCCTGCCCAAGGACCGGCTGGGCCCGCGCATGCTGCTCGTCGGACAGCCGGGCGCACCGCCCGCGAGGGTGCCGGTGCTGGTGGTGCCGCGCAACGAGCAGCCCCCGGAACTGGGCGGCCCGATCGCGGCGGGCAGCCCGTGATCCACGAGGTGGACGACGCCCTGCGGGCGCTGCTGCGGGCCGAGGCGCTGGACCGTACCTCGGTCTCGGTGGTCTTCGACGCGCCGACGCGCGATTGGGCGGCGAAGGTCAACGCCCCGACGGTCAACCTGTACCTGTACGACATCCGCGAGGACATGCGGCGGCGCGAGCGCGGGCTCTACAACGAGTACGACGACGCGGGCGTCGTGGTCGCGCGGCGCCGCCCGCCGCGCTACTTCAAGCTGTCGTACCTGCTGACCGCGTGGACCAAGCGGCCCGAGGACGAACACCGGCTGCTGTCCGAGCTGTTGGTCTGCCTGCTGCGGTACGAGGCGCTGCCGCACGGGCGGCTCGGCGGGGTGTTGGCGGAACTCGGCGTACCGATACCGCTGTCGATCGCGCTGCCGCCGCCGGAGGACCGGTCGTTCGCGGACGTGTGGAGCGCGCTGGGCGGTGAACTCAAGCCGTCCCTGGACGTGGTGGTCAGTGCGCCGGTCACCGCGTCGCCGCGGTACGCCGCGGGGCCGCCGACCGAGGACGGACTGCAACTGCGTCTCGACGACTTCGAGCCGCCGGCGCGCCCGCACCCGACGCGTCCCGCCGAGAAGCCGGTCTACGGGCGGCCGGACCGCGAGATCGCGCGGCGGGCGATGACCCGGCGATCCGGGCCGAAAGACGGAGGCACATGACGCCCGAGGACACCGGACTCCGCCATCTGCTGGCCCGGATCGTCCTCATCGAGGCGCGTGTACGCCGCGAGGTGGAGCGCCGGCAGGCCGACGACCCGGATCCGGACGACGCGTTCCGCGGCCTGTACCTCACCGACGAGGCGGTGCGGCGACTCCTCGACGCGCGGCGCACGCCCGCCGTGCCGTACGCCGCCGACGCGGAACGCCTGGCCGCCATCGAGGCGTCCGCCGGCGACGCCGCTGCCCCCACCCGTCTGCACCGCCTCGCCCGCGACTTCGCCCTGACCCCGCTCGACGTCGAGATCCTGCTCATCAGCCTGCTCCCCGACCTCGACGAACGCTTCGAGTCGTTCTACGGGTACCTCAACGACGACGTCACCCGTCGGCGGCCCTCGGTCGGCCTGGCGCTGACACTGTGCGGCATTTCCGCGGCCGACGCCACGGCCCGCTCGCGTCTGAACGCCCATTCCCCGCTGCGGAATCGCCACCTACTCACCGTCGAGGACCCGGAACGCCCTTTCCTCACCCGGGCCTTGCGGGTTCCGGACCGCGTCGCGTCGCACCTGCTCGGCGACGACGCCCCCGACCCGCGCCTGACCGGCCTGCTCACGGACTGGGCGGGGCCCGGCGAGGTCGGCGATCCCGCGCCTCTCACCCGCGCGTTCGCCTCCGGCGTCACCCTCGCGTACCTCCGCGAGGACCAGGGCAGCGCGGGCGCGGCGCTCGCCATCCAGTCGCTCACCGCGGCCGGTTTCGGGGCGCTGTGCCTCGACCTCGACGCCCTGTCCCGCGACGCGCACCCCCGCGAGGCCATCCACGCGGCGGTACGCGAAGCGCGGCTCACCCACGCGGGCCTTGTCTGCTCCCCGGTCGACACGCTCACCCGCGAACACGCTCCGGTTCTCCGCCACTTGACCGACTCGCCGGACGTCCCGGTGGCCTTGATCGGCCGGGTCCCCTGGGACGCCACCTGGTCGTCACGGCCGCCACTGCTCCTGTCCGCTCCGCGCGTACCCCCAGCGGGCCGTGCGGAGTTGTGGCACAACGCCTACCCGTCCCCCGAGCCCGTCACTATCGAAATCGACATCGAGGAAGCCCTCTCGCCGTTCCTCCTCACCCCCGCCCAGGTGGCCGCCGGAGCCCGTGCGGCCGCGCAGCAGGCCTTGGTCGACGGCGGGTCCCTGACGCTCTCCCACGTACGCCAAGGCGCCCGCGCCCAGAACGCCGCGGGGTTGGACCGCCTCGCGCGCCGCATCACCCCCGAAGTCACCTGGGACGACCTGGTCCTGCCACGCGGCACCAAAGAGCAACTCCACGAGTTGTCCGCGCGCGCCCGGCACCGCGACCGCGTCCTCGGCGACTGGAGCATGCGCCCCGGCGGTGGCCGGGGCCGAGGCGTCGCCGCCCTGTTCGCCGGCGACTCCGGCACCGGAAAGACCATGTCCGCCGAAGTCATCGCGGCCGACCTGGGCCTCGACCTCTACACGGTCGACCTGGCCACGGTCGTCGACAAGTACGTCGGCGAGACCGAGAAGAACCTCGAACGCATCTTCTCCGAGGCCGCGGGCGTCAACGGCGTGCTCCTCTTCGACGAGGCCGACGCCATCTTCGGCAAGCGCTCCGAGGTCAAGGACGCGCACGACCGCTACGCCAACGTCGAAAGCGCGTACCTCCTGCAACGCATGGAGTCCTTCGACGGCCTCGCGATCCTCGCCACCAACCTGCGCGCAAACCTCGATGACGCGTTCACCCGCCGCCTCGACCTCGTCGTCGACTTCCCGCTCCCCGACGAAGACGGCCGCCGCGCGCTATGGGACCGCTGCCTCGGGCGGGTACTCCCCCGGGCCACCGACCTCGACCTCGACTTCTGCGCCAAGTCCTTCGAACTGGCGGGCGGCAACATCCGCGCGATAGCCGTAACCGCCGCGTATTTGGCTGCCGCCACGGACACGCCGGTGACGATGCCCCACCTGATCCACGCCATCCAACGCGAGTACCAGAAGCTGGGCCGCCTGACCCTCCCCCACGAATTCGGCCCCTACATAGACCTGTTGACGGACTAGGAACCGAGTTCGCCGCTCTTCAGCCGCTCCAACAACCCCACGAACGCCCCACGCGCAATCTCAAGCCGCCCACCATCAGGCACCTTGGAGTCCCGGACCCCGATCCGCCCACCCAGCCCCGCAAGTTCCACGCAGGCATCGTCGTTCATACCGCCGCTGTAGGAGCTCTTACGCCACTCAGTCACAGGTACATCCCCAAGGTCTGTTCGATCAACGCGCATGAGGCATCGCGTGACAGCGCCAATGCCCCGATCTGCTGGAACCGTACCCCCAGCGTGGACGCCTCGTCACCGCCCTCGACTATGCGCCCGCAGATCTGCGCCACGGCGTACGCCACGTCCCGATCCCGGACCCGATAGATCTGGAACGGCCCATCGTGGCCTGGGTGCGGGCCCGCCGACCTCGCCACGATGCGGATCGAGAACCCCGGGTCCTTGGCCATGACGAGCAATCGCTCCACTTGCCGGCACATGACCTCCTTCCCACCGACCGGGCATTCGAGTACGTCCTGGTCGAGGAGGACCCAAAGCCGGGGCGGCTCCTCCCGCTTCAGGATCTCCTGCCGCTTCATCCTCGCTCTGGTCTCGGCTTCAACCTCGCGCACACGACCCCCCGCCCACAGCAACGCCTGGGCGTACTCGGGCGTTTGGAGCAGGATCGGGATCGTTTTCCCATGGTGGATCTTGATGTCGGTCGCGGCTTCCTCGTACTGCACGAACTGGCGGAACCAGTCCGGATCGTGGCCAGTGCTGGCGTAGTAGAGCAACCGCTGGAAGTGCCCGCCGGTGTCCCATGCCTTGTCGAGGTTCGCCAGGTACTCGTTCTTGGGCTTCAGACGTCCGGCTTCCCAGTTGGATACAGTCCCGCGCGTCACCCTGGCGACCAACGCGCACTGCGCCAGGGACAGACCCCGCTGAGTCCGGTAGAACCACAGGTCAAAGGCGAGCCAGGACCACATCGACGATCTCGGGTCGATCATCTCGCGAACGCTCATCGCACCTACAGGTGTATCGAGAGACCCAGAATCCACTTCAAGTTACCTTGCGGGCACGGAGAGTGTGGGCAAGTTCACCGATCTCCGGATGGCCCACATGACCAACGACCCGACACCCCTCGACATCCGTCTCGGCCTGCCCGCTGAGCCGTCGTCAGTTCCCTTCGCGCGCAAGACAATCCGTGACGCCCTCATCGACTGGGGGTATGGACCCGACCTCGTCCACGACTCGATGCTCGTGGTCAGCGAACTCGTCACCAACGCGATCACCGCCGCCGCGGGGCACCCCATTCGGCTCCGCTGCACCGTCCATCACGGCGCACCGCTCCTGGAGTGCTGGGACCCGTCCCCCTCTATCCCCGTCGCCCGCCCCGCCCCCAGCACAGCAGAGTCCGGCCGAGGCCTGGCCATCATCGCGGCCTATGCCAAAGAATCCGGCACCCGCCCGTCACCCACCGGCGCCGGAAAAATCATCTGGGCCCACATGTCCGCCTGACAACGGACATCGCCGACCGGGCGGTGGCCTTGGCTCACACCTCTGGCTTTGTTGTCGGCGAGGTCGAGGTGCCCTTGCCTGGTGTGGGCGTGAACCCCGCAACTCCGAGTTCGGCGGATTCCGCGATCACGCGGGCCGCTTGCCTGCACAGGCTTTCGTCATCGGCGTCCGCGACACGCAGGAGGGCGTCGAACGCCCGCTTCGATTCCGCGACTCCGAGGGAGCTGACCGCGGCCGAGCGCGCGTGGTAGTCGGCGGAGGGGTCGGCCGCCAACTCCCCGAGCAGGTCGATCAGCGGTTCGGACGGCGTGGCGTTGTCCTCGAACGCACAGACGGCCGCCAGCGCGACGCCGAGCCTCACGTTGGACGTGGACGCCGTACGGAGGACCTGGGCGAGCAAGTCGGCGTCCTCCGGCTCAGCCAGGTTCATCAACCCGTCCAGAGCGCTGGCGTGATTCGCGGCGAACTCCTTCGCCATCGGTTCGTCGGACGGCGAAACCGGTGGGAGGCCGAGGAGTTCACGGGCGCGACGGACGACATCGTCGTCATGGTCCTCGAACGGATTGTCGTAGCCGTGCCGACCCATGGCCTCATAACTGCGGTAATAGTCCAATGCTATTCCCACGGCCGCGGTGGAATCGCTGTGCAGCATCGTGGTGAAAGCATTCCGCAACGATTCAAGCGCCTTCGGGTTCGACAATTCGGCGGCTGCTGCCCTGAGCCGTTCGTCGACGAGCAGGGAGTCGCGCCAGTGCCTTGACATTTCGGTTACCTCGCCCATCCGACAAGCTCGTTCGCATCCTCGCCGCGACGACTAGTCATCGTAGACCTCCACGATGGCCCCCGGTTCGACCCGGCGCAGAATAATAACTTCCTGGGTACGGGTGACGTCCTCCACCAATTGCGGAATCGAGTCCCTGATCAGCTGCCATTGCTTCATGCCCCGCTTGGTGGTGAGATCGCGGATGCTGTCCCGGTCGACGAGCAACATGTCGATCTTTGCCCGGCCCGCCGGGCTCAGGAACGTGCCCCCCTGTGGGTTCCGGATCGGGCTGTGATGCTTGGTGGCGGAAATGTAGGGCGAAGGGTCCTCGTGCTCCGCATCCTTCTTGGGCTTCTTCTTGCCCTTCCTTCCCTTCCCTTCCTCGCGGTACGGCCGACCCTGGACATGCTGCCACTCTTCCATCGATCTCGAGTTCCTGGACATGCCCTCACCTTCCTCGATCGTGTCCCTGTCACGTTGGGTGAGGTTGCGGATGAGGTATCTCGGAACATGCTGACCGGCCTGATCGAGAACGTATTCGTTGCCGTGTTCGTCGGTGAAGAGCTCCTGGCTCGGGTGCTTCGGATCGGAAGTGGTCGACTCGGTGTACGTGACGGTCTTCGTGACCTCGCCGACCATGCTTTCGCCGTGCTCGTAATCCGGGTGCGTCAGGTGGAGCGTCCAGGAGATCTCGTTGACCTGCGTCCATTCGAGGCCATAGCCGCGGGACTTCGCCTCGGCCGCGATCTTTCCGACGCGGGCCTTCAGATGCCTGATCTCCACCTGGTTCCACGGGTTGTCGCCCGATGAGATCGGCTGCTCCAAGGCCTCGGCGATCTTCGCACGCAGGTCCTTCGCCTGGTCGTGGATCGGATAGAGCTCGAACCGTGCTTCCGGATTGACCTTGGCGAACACGTCCCACGCGTGGACGCCGCCCGCCTTCTTCGCGTCCAGGGTGGTCAGCTTGTACTTGCGCCGAATCAAGGCGAGGCGCATTTTCAGCACCGGGCCCACCCGGCTCTTGCCCTGGGTGAGCTCCTTCGCCTCCGCTACCGCCTTGCGCAGCCGGTCCTCCTGCTGCGCGGGCGAGTCCTTGTCGGGCTTGCGCTTCTTGGGATCGCGCGGCTTTCGGTCGCGATCCGCGTCCTTGTCCCGCTTCCTGTCGCGCTTCTTGTCCCGGTCCTTCCGCTTGTCCTTCTTATCCTTGCCGTCCTCGTCTTTTCCGTCCTTGTCCTTTCCGTTCTTCTTCTTGAGTTTGTTCCAGAGCTTTTTGCCGGCGGCGGCTATCTTGTCGATGACCTTGTCGATGGCGCGGTTCACCGGTTTGGCCAGGGACTGGACGGCGTTCTTGACCTTGTTGGCCAGACCGCCTACGCCCAGGAGGGCCGCCAGTACTCCGATGAGGACGGGGATGCTTGCGGCCAGGGCCTTCTCGACCATTGCGGGGACGCCGCCTCCGCCGCCGTCGGCGATGGCGATCACGGCGTCCAGGACGGTGTTGACGAACTCGATGATCTGGGCGCCCTGGGTCACGATGAACGTGACGATGTCGATGATCGCCTTGACCGCCTTGATGAAGGCGGATGCCGGGTTGAAGAGCGAGATGACCCAGGTGATGCCGGCGATCAGGACCGCAGGGATAAGGAAGGACGAGATCTTTTCGAGGAGGGTGGCTTTCAGGTCGCCCACGTCCGCGGCGATGTGGTCGACGGCGCCCGCGGGGCCCTCCTTGGCGAGGGCGGCGGCTACCGGGACGGACGTCTCCACCGCGCCCATCGCCTCTTCGGGGACGCCCTTGCGCATGATGCGGCTCTTGAGGTTCTCCCAGGTGAGGCCGAGGAGGGAGGCGATGAGCTGGATGATGCCCTTCAGGTCGAACTTGGCGGGGATCTCGATGCCGGCGCTCGCCGAGACGCCGAGCAGCCAGGAGACCAGGCCCTTTTTGAGATGGCTGCCGATGTTCTGCATGAACTGCTTGAGGCCGTCGCCCACCGCGGAGACGAGGTTCCTCAGGAAGCCGATCGGGTCCTTGATGATCTTCATGACCGCGCTCGCGGCCTTGGCGAGGACGCCGAGCAGCATGTCCTTGAGTTCCAGGATGGTCTTGATGGCGCCGGCGACGGCGTCCTTGACCTTGTCCCAGAGGCCCTTGTTCTCCTCCTGGAGCTTCTTGATCTCCTCGTCGATCTTGTTGAGGGCCTCGGTGTACTTCTGCGCGAGGTCGGTGACGAGTTGCTGGGACTTCTCGTCCACCTGGGTTTCCAGGTCGTCGAACTTCCCGGCGAAGTCCTTGGCGGCCTCCTCGCCGAACTTCTTGAGGTCGGCCGGGAGTTTGTCGACCTCGGCCTTGAGCTCCTGACGCCCCTGCGCGATGCGGTCCTTGGCCTTGCCGAGTTCGACGCCGATGACGTCGGCGACGGACGAGATGACGCCCTGCATCTTCGCGACGTACAGCTTGCGTGACTCGGCGAAGATCTCGTTCGCCTCGGCCGGCATGCCGAGGAGCTTGTCCTTCGCCCACTTGAGCTTGCCGGTGAAGCCCGAATAGCGCTTGTCCTTGTACGCCTTCATCCGCTTCTTGTGGTCGGCGGTGAACGCGTCGCGGGCCTCCTTCTCGCCCGCGGTGAACTTGTCGTCGACGAGTTTGTCGAGCCCGGAGAGCGTCGACTCGACGTCCTTCTTCGCGGCGTCGAAGACCTTCTGGAGCTTGGCGGTGACCTCGGCGCGCTTCTGCTCGTCCTTGGACTTGGTCTCGCCCTTGCCGCCGTCGACCGACTTTCCGGCCTGCTGCCGGGTGGCGGTGAGCTTCTCCATGGCCTGGGCGCCCGCGGCGGCCGCGCCCTGTTTGGCCGCGTCGCGCTGCTTGTCCTCCTCGGTGCGCGCCTTGTCGGGCGCCTTCTCCGAGTGCTTCTCGCCTTCCTTCTTTGCCGCGACGGCGTCGTCGAACTGCGGTTCGTTGCCCTTCTTGAGCTGGTCCTCGGTGACTTCGGCGGAGGCCATCTCCTGGTCGGTGGACTTCTTCTCCTCCGAGAAGTCGGTGACCTCGGCCGGCTGCTTGTCCGGGACCGCGCCCGCCGGGTCCGGGGACCCCGGGTTGGCCGGCGCCTGGTCCGGCTGCATCGGGGTGACCTTTTTGTCCGTGGCCTGCGACGTGTCCGGCGCGGCCTTGGTCGTGGTCTCGATGTCCTTGGCGGACTGCTCCTTGCCCTGCCCGACCTGGCCGTCCACCTCGCCCTTGACCTGCTCGGCCTTGTCGGAACCGGCGAACTTGTCGGCCTCGTCGAGGTTCTTGGGGGCCTGCTTGGCGATCGCGTCGTTGACGGCTTTGACGAACGCCGCCTTGTCGAACTCCCCGGGTTTCGCGGCGTTCATCTTCTCGGCCTGTGCCGCCTTGCCCTGCGCCTCCTTGTCGTCCGGCGGCGCGACGGCGGCGTCCTGGGAGGCCTTCGACTCGGTGGCCGCCGGGCGGTGCGTCTCGATGTGGCGCTTCTTGGCCGCGACTTCCTTCTGCGTCTTCGCAAATCCGGGGGCCTGCGCGGGCGGTGGCTTGACGACCGAGGCGTACCGCTGCACGACAAGACCGGCCACGGCCCGGTTCCCCACGCCGCCCGCCGCAAGCCGCTGGACGCTCCGCCGGTCGAGGCGGGGCTTCGCGCGGACCGGGCCGGGAGCGGCGGCGGACCGGCCGGGCGCCTGACCGGACGCCTCGGACCGGGACACGGCAGGCGAGTGCCCGTCCCGGGCGGGGGGCTCCCGGTCCTCGTGCGGTGCCTTCACGCACGTACCCGCTCGTTGCCGGCGCACATGGTTTCCACGCTGCAAGGCGGCGGCTCCGCCCGGCCAGACCGCATTGGGCACACGTACGGGCACATTTCCCTGCCCCTGCCCCCCGCGTACACCGCGCACTTCCCCTGCCCGTACGCCCCGGTTCCTTGCGCGGCCTGCCTGTTCGGGCAGATCACGGTGTCCGGCCGGGCGGTCGACGCGACGTTCCCCGAGGTGCCGCCCGCTGGTGACAATCCAACTCGGCCATGGCCTCGGTGGGGGCAGCGGGAAGGCAGGGAGGGAAGACAGCACATGCCGTCGTATCTGTCACCGGGCGTGTACATCGAGGAGATGGAGTCCGGCTCGCGGCCGATCGAGGGAGTGGGCACCTCGGTCGCGGCGTTCATCGGCTTCGCGGAGCGGGGCCCGGCCAACGAGCCCGTGCTGATCACGAACTGGAGCCAGTTCACCACCACCTTCGGCGACTTCGTCGAGGGCACCTACCTCGCGTCCTCGGTGTACGGCTTCTTCGCCAACGGCGGCGGCATCTGCTACGTCATCCGCGTCGGCGCGCAGTCGGTCGCCGACGGCCGGACCCTGGCCGGCGCGCGGGGGACCGACGACGCCTCCGGGGGCGAGGCGACCGCCCACGCGCAGCTCGGCCCGTACCGCGTACGCGCGTTGCCCGGTGTCACCGGCGCCGTCACCGTCGAGGTGGGCGACGCCGAGGGCGAGAGCCCGCCGCAGGAAGCGTTCCGCCTCGTCGTCCGCAGGGACGGCGAAGTCGTCGAGACCTACCCGGCCGTCACCGCGCGCAAGGGCAAGGACAACGTCGCCACCCAGGTCAACGCCCAGTCCCAAGTGATCGCACTCGACGACACCTCGGCGCGCGGCGCGTCGGTGACCCGTCCGGCAGCCGGGACCGTCGCCCTCGCACCGCCGCCCGGCTCCGGCGGAGTCGCGCCGCTGTCGGCCGAGGACTACGTCGGGGACGCCGACCGGCGCACCGGCTTCAGCGCCCTCGAGGCGGTCGACGAGGTCACCATGGTGGCCGCTCCGGACCTGATGAGCGCCTACGAGAGCGGCGCAATCGACCTGGAGACCGTGACCGCGGTCCAGCAGGGCCTGATCACCCACTGCGAACTCATGGGCGACCGCATCGCGATCCTCGACCCGCCGCCCGCGCTGAGTCCGCAGCAGCTCAAGGGCTGGCGTTCCGACGCCGGCGGGTTCGACTCGAAGTACGCGGCGCTGTACTACCCGTGGATCAAGGTCCTCGACCCGTCGACCGGACGCAACGTCACCGTGCCGCCCAGCGGCCACATGGCCGGGGTCTGGGCACGCAACGACACCACGCGCGGCGTGCACAAGGCGCCCGCGAACGAGGTGGTGCGCGGCGCGGTCTCGCTCGCCACGGGGCTCACCAAGGGCGAGCACGACCTGCTCAACCCGATCGGCGTCAACTGCATCCGGGCCTTCCCGGGACGCGGCATCCGCGTGTGGGGCGCGCGTACGCTCTCCAGCGACGCCGCGTGGCGCTACCTCAACGTGCGCAGGCTCTTCAACTACCTGGAGGAGTCCGTCCTCAACGGCACGCAGTGGGTGGTCTTCGAGCCGAACGACGACGCGCTGTGGGCCCGCGTGCGGCGCACGATCTCCGCGTTCCTGGTCAACGAGTGGCGCAAGGGCGCGCTGTTCGGGCTCACCCCCGACGAGGCGTTCTACGTCAAGTGCGACCGCGAGACGAACCCGCCCGAGAGCATCGACGCCGGGCAGGTCGTCTGCGAGATCGGGGTCGCCCCGGTGAAGCCCGCCGAGTTCGTGGTCTTCCGCCTCGCCCAACTGTCCGGCGGCACCGGCGGGATCGACGAGTAGCACCGGACGACCGGGCCGGGACACGACCAAGCGAAGGAGACGAGCAGGATGCCACTTCCCGATCTCGACAGCTCTGTGGGCCACGCGTTCGGCCTGGAGTTCGACAGCGTCCTCATCCGGCAGATCACCGAGGTGAGCGGCCTGAAGATGGAGCAGGACGTCATCGAGCTCAAGCAGAACACGGTGGACGGCAAGTACGCGATCAAGAAGCTCCCCGGCCGCCCGAAGGCCGGCGAGGTCACCGTCAGCCGCGGCCTCACCGAGGACACCAGCTTCGAACGCTGGGTCCGGGACTCCCGGTTCGGCCGCATGAACGGCGCCCGCCGCAACGGCACCATCATCGTGTTCGACTACGAGGGCCTGCCCATCAAGCGCTACAAGCTGATCAACGCGTGGCCCAAGTCGCTGGAGATCAGCACCCTCAAGGCGGGTGACACGTCGGTGATCACCGAGAAGCTGGTCATCACCTACGAGAGCATGGAGGTCGAGTAGTGCGGCGCACCATCAGCGCCGTCGCTCGCCCGGACGCCGTGCCGAAGGCGGACGCACAGGCCGCCGACTTCGCGGTGTCCTCCGCGCCCGCCGGGCCGGGCAGCCAACCGAGGGCGCTGCGCACCGAGTTCGACTTCGAGCTGCCGCGCGGATACGTGGACGACCGCGGCGTCGTGCACCGCACCGGCACCATGCGGCTGGCCACCGCGCGGGACGAGCTGGTGCCGCTGCGGGACGACCGGGTGCGCGAGAACCCCGCGTACCTGTCCGTCGTGCTGATCTCGCGCGTGCTGACCCGGCTCGGTGCCGTCGACGAGGTGCACCCGGGGATCGTCGAGGACCTGTTCGCGTCCGATCTCGCGTTCCTCCAGGACTTCTACCGGCGCATCAACGCGGAGGGCCACACCCGGGCCGCGGTCACCTGCCCGTCCTGCCAGGAGGGCTTCATGGTGGACCTCGCCGGTGGTCGCCTGGGGGAATCGTGACGTACGCGCCCGACCGGATCCATGAGGAGGTCGCGTACCTCGCCTACCACTTCCACTGGTCGCTGGACGACCTGCTGGACCTCGAACACGCCGACCGGCTCAGGTACGTCGCGCAGGTCGCTCGGATGAACTCGCTGTAGCGGAGCGGCTGTTGCTGCCACCGCTGCGAAAGCCGAACGTGATCCGACCGTCGGGGAGGTGCCCATGGGACTGCTGTCGTGGTGGCGCGGACGTGGCCAGGACGCCGCCGAGTCCCCGGCGTCGACCGCGCCGGCGGTACGCGAGGCGCCCGCCTGGCCGCACATGCCCCCGCTTCAGCGCACCCTGGCGACGCCACCCGGCGTGACGATCGATCCGACCGGCTTCCAGGGCTCTTTGACGACGCGTCAGGACACGGCGTTGGGCACACCGCTCGGGCACCTGGTCGATCCCGAGGCGCCTTCAGGTCTCGGACACGGCATCGCCTCGGCCTCCGCGTCGACCCCGCCGGCGGTGCAGCGCAGCATCGCCTTCCCGGGGCCGCCGACAGGCCCCACAGCCCCCGCAGCCCCGACGGTCGCGCTGCAACGCGCGACGCCGAGCACGATGGTCGAGTCGACGCACATCGACGCCGGTCCGCCGCTGGAGGTGCCGTACGCGCCTTCTCCTGACGGCGGGTTCGGTCCCGCGCCGGTCGGATGGAGCGACGCCCCGCAGGCTTCTGTGCAATCTATGCAATCTGTGCAATCCGTGCAGACCGCGCGTCCGGTCCAGGAGGCCGCGCCTGAAGCGGCCACCTCACCTGGCGACGACGCGCGCCCCACGGTCAGTCCCGAGGCGCCCTCCGGGCCCACGGCGCAGGCCATGCCGGTGCAACGGTCGCGCCGGAGCGGCGGTTCGGCGGACCCCCACGCGCACCCCCACGCGGACGCCGTCCCGATGACCTTCCGCCCAGGCCCGCATGTCGGCCGCATGCCGCTCGGCTTCGGTGCACCGCTGTCCGAACTCCCGCCCACCGCGCAGCGCTCGGCCGCCGCCCGCAGCGGCCCCGAAGCGCCCTCACCCGTCCCCGCGTCCACCCCCACGGGCGCGGGGATGCCTGACGTACCCGATGCACCCGACGCCCCGGCCGCCGAACCGCCGTCGGAGGCATTGCCGGTGGCACCGCTGCTCGGTGACACGCCCGTGCCGTCGTCGGCGGGAGAGTCCGCCACGGCGGATCCCCCGGGCCCGTCCACAGCCGCCGCGCAACGTGCCGTCGACATGCCGGTACGCACCAACCCGGCGAAGCCTGCGGCCGGGCCGCGCACGGTGTCGCTGCCGCCGCCGATGCTGCCTCCCGCATCGCCGCTCCCCGTGGTGCCGTTGGTCGCGCAACGCAGCGTCCCGTTGTATTCCGGTGTCGAACTGCCCGGTCCGGCACCGTCGTCCGTCGACCGCGGTGCCGGACGGGCATCCCCCGCAGCCGCCGACGTCCCGGCAGTCGTACCCGTGCGCTGGGAGGCTTCCGAACCGGCCGCCGGACCGCCCGTGCAGCGCTCGGCGGCATCGGTCCCGGCCAAGGCCCGCACAGGCGCGGTCGGCACGGCGAGTACGACCCGTACGGCCACCCTCGGCACCGTGCAGCGTTCGACCGGTCCGGCCGCGGCCCCCGGCAGCTTCACCAACGCCGGTGACGCCGCCGTCGCGTCGGGCGTCGGGCGCCGTGCCGCCGACGGTTCGGTGGTCTTCGACCACCTGATGGTGCAGCGCGAGGAGGAAGGCGAGACCGGTGTCGAGCCCGAACCACCGCAAGCGCCTGTGGTGTTCGACCCCTCCGACACGACCGCCGCGGGCGACATCCCGCCCCCCGCCGAGCCCCCGCCCGAAGGACCAGGGACACCCGGTGAACCCGCGGGCACACCAACCCAGGCCGACGACGACGGGGCCGACCCCGACTCAGGGCCCGGACGATCCGAAGGCGGCAAGCCCCCGGTGGTGACCGACGAGTTGGTACGCGCCCTCTATCCCCCGCTGAGCCGCATGCTGCGCGCCGATCTTCGCCTGGAGCGGGAGCGCGCCGGATTCCTGATCGACACCAGGCACTGACCGTGTCCGCCTCCACAACCCCGAACACGCAGGCCCCGAACTCGCAAGCCCAGAGAGGGACGCCATGTCCGTCACCGATGATCCCGCGGTCAGCGTCTGCTTCGTCGTCACCATCGACGGAATCGAGCTGGGTTCGTTCAACACCTGCGAAGGGCTCGGGTGCGAGGTCGTCCTCGAACAGCGTGAGGAGGGCGGGAACAACGGCCACGTCTGGCAGTTGCCCACCCGGTTGAAGTACTCGAAGGTCAAGTTGTCGCGTCCGCTCACCCGGGAGACCGAGAAGGTCGCCCGGTGGTTCGCGAGCATGACCACGGGGTTCAAGCGGCGTACCGCGCACATCGAGGCGCGCACCGGGGACGGCCAGACGGTGGCCCGCTGGGGGTTGCTGGAGGTCATCCCGGTCAAGTGGACCGGCCCGACGTTCAATCCGGAATCGCCGAAGGTCGCGGTCGAGACGATCGAAATCGTGCACCACGGCTACGTGATGGGGGGCTGACCCGTGACCTCTCCGATCGCGTTCAGCGCCGCCGGCACCGGGCCCGCGACCGGGTCCGGTACGGGCGGCGCGCGGCCGAAGCTGGAGCACGCGTTCCTCGAACTGCGCACGCCGCCGACCGGCGGCGGCCTGACCCCGGGACCGCCCTGCGGCCGGGTGGACTTCCAGTTCAACCCGAAGGAGCTGACGCTGACCAAGGCGGCGGCGTGGAAGCGTACGCCCGCCAAGGGCGCCAAGAGTGCCGGGCCGCCGGAGTACCAGGGCCCTCAACCCAGCAAGCTCAAGATGGAGGTGTTCTTCGACGCGAGCGACACGCAGGACACCAGCGTGGTCAAGGCGGTCGAGCAGCTGTTCGCCTGCTGCGTGCCGACCGGCGAGACGCGGCAGCAGAAGAAGGCGTCGCCTCCATGGGTGGTCTTCCACTGGGGCGGGTTGACCGGCTTTCCCGCGTACGTGAGCCAAGTGCAGGCCAAGTACACGCTGTTCTCCACCTCCGGGGTGCCCATCCGCGCGGTGTGCCAGGTGTCGCTGGAGGAGATCAGCGGCGAGACGCCGGGCCAGAACCCCACGTCGGGTGCGCTGGCCGCGCAGCGCGTGCACCGGTTGCGGTCCGGCGACACGCTCCCGGCCGTCGCGTACGCCGAGTACGGCGATCCGGCCGCGTGGCGCGCGATCGCCGAGCTCAACGGCATCGACGACCCCATGCGGCTGGTCGCGGGCCGCGAGATCATGCTGCCGGATCCGGACCGCCTCGGCCGGACCGACGGCGACCGCGCGCGGGGGCGGTGACCGGATGGCCGCCGAGAGTGTCGCGAAGTCCCTCGTGGTCGAGGTCGCGGGCAGTCCGCTGCCGCCCGATCTGGCGAACAGCCTGGTCGAGGGCTATGTGGACGACAGCCGTACGCTGCCGGACCTGTTCGTGCTGCGCTTCCGCGACCCGTCCCACATGCTGCTCGACAAGGCCGGGATCCGCATCGGGACCGAGGTCAGGCTGCTGGCGCAGGCCGGTGGCCAGGGCGGTCCGAAGCCGCTGCTGGTCGGCGAGGTGACGGCGCTCGAACTGGAGGTCGACGGCAGCGGGACGTTCACCGTCGTACGCGGCCTCGACAAGTCCCATCGGCTCTTCCGCGGCCGCCGCGTCGTCGGGTACCAGAACATGACCGTCGCCGACATCTGCACACGCGTCGCCACGCGCGCCGGCCTGGCCGCGGGCATCATCGACGTCCCGGGTCCGGTGCTGGAACACGCGGCACAGGGCAACGTCACGGACTGGGAGTTCCTCAGCGCGCTGGCGAACGAGGCGGGCGCCGAGGCGTACGTCGTCGACGGCAAGCTCAACGTCACGCGCCCGACCGCGCCCGACAAGGCTCCCGACGCCGCGGTGCGGGCCAATCAGAACCCGCTCGTCCTGGAGCTGGGCGACAACCTGGTGCGCTGCCGGGCCTCGGTCAGCGCGGCGGAGCAGGTGACGTCCGTCGAGGTACGCGGCTGGGACGCCAAGGCCCAGCAGCCGCTCGTCGGCCGCGCGGAGGCCGGCAAGGCCGCGACGCTCGACCTGGGGGTGAGCGCCGCGGAGGTCGCTCAGCCGTTCGGCACGGCCGACTACGTGGTCACCGACACCGTCTACGCCGAGCAGGCGCAGGTCGACCAGGCCGCCAAGGCGCTCGCCGAGCGCATCACGGGCTCGTTCGCCGAGTTGGAGGCCGTGGTACGCGGAAACCCGGAGATCCGCGCGGGCGGCGCGGTGACGCTCGCCGGGGTCGGCAAGCCGTGGGAGGGCCGCTACACGGTGACTTCGTCGCGGCACGTCTTCGACCCGGTGCGCGGCTACGAGACGTGGATCTCCGTCTCCGGCCGCCAGGAGCGCTCGATCTTCGGTCTCGCAGGTGGCGGCGGCGGGGGCGCGAGGAGCGCGCCGCCCGACCGGGTGCCGGGGCTGGTGGTCGGCCTGGTGACCGACACACAGGATCCCGCGGGACTGAGCCGGGTCAAGGTGCAGTTCCCGTGGTTGTCCGCCGACTACGCGAGCAACTGGGCCAGGACGGCGCAGTCCGCGGGAGGCGAGGCGGCGATGTTCCATCCGGAGGTCGGCGACGAGGTGCTTGTCGGGTTCGAACAGGGGCACCTGGAACGGCCGTACGTCCTGGGTGCGCTGAAGAACGGGAAGAACGGCGGTGGTTCCGCCGCCGGAGCGCCCCGGGCGGCGGGTACGGCTGCGCCCGCGGGTGGGGCACCGGGCGGAGACCGGGCCGGGGCCGCGGACCCGGCCGCGGGCGGGCCGCCCGGTGGCACGGCAGTCGACGGCACCAGCGGTGCGGTGAACCGGCGTTCGTTCGGTTCGCCGAGCGGCAACCGGATCGATCTGCTGGACGCCGCGAACGGGCCGCAGGGCGTGTCGCTGCTCACCGGCGACGGCAAGCTCAAGATCGACCTGGACCGCAAGGGCACCACGATCACCGTGCACAGCGACGGCGCCGTGGAGATCAAGGCCCAGCGCCAGGTCACCATCGACGCCGGGGACGGCCTCAAACTCGACGCCGGCCAGGGTGCCGTCGAACTCGTCGGCTCCTCGGTCAAGTTGACCGCGACGTCAGGACTCGAACTGAACGGCGGCAACGGCCGCCTGGCGATGACCACCTCGGGCGCGCTCGAAGTGCAGGGTGCGCAACTCGCCCTCAAGGGCACCGACCGCACGGCGATCAGCGGCGGGGCGACCTGCACGATCAACGCCCGGCTCGTGAAGATCAACTGACCGGACCGACCGAACCCGCAAGCCGCCGACCGCGCACCGACCGCACCGACCGCACCGACCGCACGACAGGTACCCCCAGGGAAAGGGTTGAGGAACATGCCACCCGCCGCCCGCGTCGGAGACCCCACCGGACACCCGGGCGTGATCGGCCCGTCCGGCGTGGCCTCGGTTCTGATCGGCGGCCGACCCGCCGCCACCGTCGGGACCGGGCACACGTGTTCGTCGATGCATCCGCCCTCGACCGTCGTACCGCCCGGCTGCGCCACCGTGCTCATCGGCGGGCAACCCGCGGCCCGGGTCGGCGATTACGCGGGATGCGGCGCCCCGATCGTCGGCGGCTGCTCCTCCGTGCAGATCGGCGGGTGACCCGTGGGGACCCAATTCATCGGCGCGGGCTGGGCGTTCCCGCCGCACACCGACGCCACCGGGCGAATCGCCCTGGTCCGCGGCGAGCGCGAGATCGAGGAGTCGATCCGTCTCGTCCTCGGCACCGCACCCGGAGAACGGCCGATGCGCCCGGAGTTCGGCTGCGCCGTGCACGACTACGTGTTCGCGCCCGCGGACGTCGGGACCGCCGGGCAACTCGCGTACGAGGTACGCCTGTCGCTGGAGCGCTGGGAGCCGCGCATCGAAGTCGCGGAGGTGTCGGTGCGGTTCGACGCGGTCGACGACGGCGTCCTCTACATCGACATCCGGTACTCGATCCGCGGCACGAACGATCCGCGCAACCTGGTCTTCCCCTTCTACGTGATCCCGCAACACGAGGAGGGCCTGTGAACCTGCCCACGCCGAATCTGGACGACCGCCGCTTCCAGGGCCTGGTCGACGACGCGAAGCGGCTGGTGCAACGCCGCTGCCCGGAGTGGACCGACCACAACGTGTCCGACCCCGGGGTCACGCTCATCGAGGCGTTCGCCGGCATGGTCGACGAACTCGTCTACCGGCTCAACCGGGTTCCGGACAAGAACTACCTGGCCTTCCTCGACCTGATCGGGGTACGCCTGCACCCGCCGACCGCCGCGCGCGCCAAGGTGACGTTCCGCCTCTCCGCGCCACAGCCGGAGACGGTGCGGGTGCGCGGCGGGGCCGAGGTGGCGACCGTGCGTACCGAGACCGACGAGGCGGTGGTGTTCACCACGGTCGCCGACCTCGCGGTGGTGCCGTGTTCGCTCGCCCACCTGGCGACCCGGACCGCGGCGGGGGCCGAGGTGGACCGGACCGACGAACTCGCCCTCGCCCGCGACGTGCCGTGCTTCGACACGACGCCCGCGCCCGGCGACGCGCTCTACGTCGGCCTCGCGTCGGCGGTGCCGTCGTGCGTGGTCGCACTGCGTCTCGACTGCCGGGTCGAGGGCGTGGGCGTCGACCCGCGGCGGCCGCCGTTCGTGTGGGAGGCCTGGGACGGCGCCGCGTGGGCGGAGTGCGAGGTCGAGGCGGACGGAACGGGCGGCCTCAACCGGCCCGGCGAGATCATCCTGCACCTGCCGCCCGCACACGCGGTGTCGACGGTGGCCCGCACCGCGGCGGGCTGGCTGCGCTGCCGCCTGGTCGAGGCGGTGCCGGGCCAGCCCGTCTACATCGCCCCGCCGACCGTGCGCGAACTGGTCGCGTTCACCATCGGCGGGTCGGTCGACGCGGTGCACGCCGAGGTGGTCGAGGACGAGATCCTCGGCCTGTCGGAAGGCGTACCCGGACAGTTCTTCGAGGTCGCCCGCCCGCCCGTGGTGCCGGGCGACGAGCCGTTCGTCGTCGACATCGGCGACGGGTCCGGCTGGGCGGCCTGGCAGCGCGTCGACGACTTCGCCCATTCCGGCCCCGCGGACCGGCACTTCACACTGACGCCGGGCAACGGCCGCGTCGAGTTCGGTCCCGCGGTACGCCAGGCCGACGGGAGCATCCGGCACCACGGGGCGGTGCCGCCCAAGGGCAGTCCGATCCGGATCCGCGAGTACCGCACGGGCGGCGGGCGCCGGGGAAACGTGGCCGCAGGGGCGGTGCGGGTGATGCGTACGTCGATTCCGTTCGTGTCGCGCGTGACGAACCGGGGGCCCGCGCTCGGCGGTGTGGACGGCGAGACGGTCGAGAACGCGAAGGTGCGCGGCCCGATGACCCTGCGCACGCTGCACCGCGCGGTCGTGCCGCACGACTACGAGGAACTCGCCCGCGAGGCCGCGCCCGACATCGCGCGGGTGAACTGCGTGCCGGCCGGTGACAGCGCGGCACACGCGGGCGGTGTACGGCTGCTGGTGATCCCGGCCGCGCCGGACGACGGCGGCGGACGGCTGCGGTTCGCGGACCTGGTGCCGCCGGAGCCGACGCTGCGGCAGATCGCCGCGCATCTGGAGGAGCGGCGTCCGATCGGCGCGCGGCTGGTCGTACAGCCGCCGTTCTACCAGGGGGTGACGGTCGTCGCGACGGTGCAGGCGACCGCCGGGGCGGCCGGCGACCGCATGCGCGCGGAGGCACTCGCCGCCCTGTACCGCTACTTCAACCCGCTCACCGGCGGACCGGCGGGCGACGGATGGCCGTTCGGACGGCCGGTCCAGGCGGGCGAGGTGTACGCGGTGCTCCAGAACGTGCCGGGGATCGACCTGGTGCAGGACGTGCGGCTGTTCGCCGCCGACCCGGTCACCGGCGAGCGCCGCGCCGAGGCCGTCAATCGCATCGAACTCAGCCCGCACGCCCTGGTGTTCTCCTACGGCCACCAACTCAGGGTCAGGGGGTCCTGAATGCGCGGAACCGTCGACGGGCTGCCGACCGCGCACCCGATGCTGTACCGGCTGCCGGGGGTGTACCTGGGACAGGAGTTCGTCCAGGGGTTCCTGGAGGGCCTGGACGAACTGCTCGCGCCCGTGCTGCTCACCCTCGACAACCTCCCGGCGCACCTCGATCCGCGGACCGCCCCCGAGGACTTCCTCGCCTGGGTCGCCCGCTGGGTCGCCGTCGAGGCGGACGCCGACCGTCCCGTGGAGCAGCGCCGCGCCCATGTCGCGGACGCTGTCTCACGTCATCAACGTCGGGGTACGGCACAGGCGTTGGCGGAGGCGATCCGCCTGGAGACCGGGGTCTTCCCGGAGTTGAGTGAGACGGGCGGGACCAAGTGGTCCACCGCGCCGGACGAGTCGCTGCCCGGCGAGTCGCGGCCGTGGGTGCGGATCGACGTGCGGGTCCCCGATCCGGCGTCCGTCGACCGCGGGCGGCTGGAGCGGCTCATCGCGGCCGAGATCCCCGCGCACGTGGGCTTCACGTTGGAGATCGATTCGACATGAGGACGTGCCCCGACTGCGGACGGGCGAACCCGTCGGACGCCCAATTCTGCGCCCAGTGCGGCGAGTTCCTGGCCTGGGACGACACCCTGCCGCCGCCCACCCATCTGCCGGACACTCCCCCGCCGCCGACCCGGTCCGAGCCGAGGGAGACCCCGGCGCCGGGGCCGCCGTCGGGAGCACCGTCGGAGACGACGTTCGGACCGCCGGTGGGACCGCGGTTCGAACCGCCTCCCGGGTCACCACCGGCGCCACCACCGGCACCTCGGCCGGCCGCCGCCGCGGCGGCGCCCGTCGAGCCTGCGCCGGATCCGTCGAGCGAGCCGCAGCCTTCGCAGCCGTCCCGGCCGTCCCGGGCTTCGCGGTCGTCCGGCCCCTACGATCCCGCCGTACCGGGGCGGCCGATCGCGCCGCCTGTCGTGCGGCCCTCCGACGCCACGTCCGCGGGCCGGGCCGGGTCCCCGTTGCGGCGGCCCGGGGAGCGGGAGGCGGAACCGTACGTGGGACCCGCGGCCGATCCGGGGCGGGCCGCGGAGGCGGTGGTTCCCGGCGGGTCGCGATGCCGGTCCTGCGACGCGGACAACGCGCCGGAGCGCACGCTGTGCGTACGCTGCGGACACCCGCTGACGTCCGCTCCGCCACCCCGGCCCACCACGCCGCCGCCGGTGCGCGCGCCTTGGTGGAAACGGGTGTTCCGGCGCGAGCCCGAAGCACCACGGCTGGCGGGCGAGCGCCCGGCGACGCGGTCGCGGCGGTCGCGGCGGCTCGTCGCCCCGGTGCTCGTGCTCGCCCTGTTGGCCGCGGCATGGTTCGGACGGCCGCTCTACGACGGGGCGTTCGATTTCGTCCGGGACAACACCACGGAACCCGAGGCCGCGCCGCCCTCGGGCAAGCGCGCTTCGAGCGAGGCTCCGGAAATGCCCGCGGCCGCCGCGTTCGACGGCGTCAGCAACAAGGCGTGGGCGCCCGCGAGCCCCGGACCGGGGGCCGAGTTGGTCGCGACGTTCGACCCTCCGGTCCGGTTGCTCAAGGTCATCGTGTTGTCCGGCTTCTCCACCAAACCCGAGGAGTTCCTCGCGCACGGCCGGCCGGAGAAGCTCACGTTCCGGATCGTCGCTACGGACGGCACCGAGCGCACGGTCGAGATCCGCCTGCGCGACCAGCCGGGGCAGCAGACGTTCGACCTGCGCGCCTCGGACGTCCGCGAGGTGCACATCGGGATCGGCAGCGTGTACGGCCCGTCCGACCGGCCCCCGGCGATCGCGGAAGTGGAGTTCTTCCGCGGCCGGTGACCCCGGGCCGCCACGCGGTCAGGCGGTCGCGCCGGCTATGCCGAACTGCGCTGCGTCGCCGGGTCGATGCCGAGGGAGGCGAGCATGTCGGCGTACCGCCGCCGTGCCCTGGCCCCCGCCGCGCTCTGCCCGGACCGGTCGTGGGCGCGGATCAAGGTGTCCCACGCCGAGTCACGGAACGGGTCGATCTCCAGGCAGCGTTCGGCGGTCTCCACCGCGTCGCCCAGCCGGCCCTGGCGCAGCCGGAGTTCGGCGAGCGTGTCGGTGGCCCACGCGGCGCCCTGCCCGAGGCGTTCGCGCTCGCCGACGACCCACTCGGACGCGCCCTCCTCGGGCAGCAGCGGTCCGGCGTACGCGTCGCGCGCACCGCACAGCGCCTCGGCGGCCTCCCGCCACCTGCCGAGCCGCCGCGCCATGCGGGCGTCCCGCACCGCGCGTTCGAACTCGGTGACATCGCAACTGCCGCCGTGCGGCAGCCGCAGCCGGTACGACAACCCCTGCCGCACCACGACGCACGCCTCGCCCCTCCCCCGGTCTGGTTCCAGCAGCCCGCGAAGGCTCGACACCGCCACCTGGAGGTTGTGCACCGCGGACGGCATCGCCAGTTTGGGCCAGAACGTCTCCACCAGGCGGTCGCGGTGCAGCCACTGCCCGGTACGCACCGACAGCAGCCGCAGGACCGCACGCGCCTTGGGCCGGATCGACGTCCAGTCCGGCTCGTATCCGTCGACCGTCATCGTGAAGCCGCCGAAGCAGCGGATGTGCACCACCGGCGAAACGCCGTCCGCCGGGGGACCTGCCTCCCTTTCGAGCACTCCCGCCAGGCGCGCGGACTTCAGCCTGTTGCTTCCAGCCATGCGTTTCCTCCCCGTGTACCTGCGCGATCACGGCCCCCGCGCCGTCGCACCTGGGGGGCAGGCTCGCGAACGCCGACTGATCGGCACCGGAACACGGCGTCGGAGGGCACCTGTACGCAGCGTCGTGTTGCCCGAACTTAACCCAGCGCAATCATGCGCCGCTGCGTCACGGGACTGTCACACGTGTCAACACCACGCAAATGCCGCCGCGGTCTCGTGCCGCGACCGGGAAGGTTCGCCGGTTCCCGGCCACAGCACTTGGCGCT
Organism: Streptomycetaceae bacterium NBC_01309; assembly: GCA_045039925.1. Classification (GTDB taxonomy): domain Bacteria; phylum Actinomycetota; class Actinomycetes; order Streptomycetales; family Streptomycetaceae; genus Yinghuangia. The sequence goes on along the minus strand of CP108400.1, from coordinate 9,145,228 downwards.
ACGGACCGGGGGGCCGACTGACCGCTTGACCGTGCAGGTCGACGTGTGGACGCCCGGCCGTGTTCACGGCCGGGCCATCTTCCCGTGGTCGGATCCTGCTGCGATTGGCTCGCTCCCCGAACCGTCCGGTTCCCCGAACTGTCCGGGACAGCTCCGAGATTGCCAGGCCACGGCCACCGGGAGGCACCGATGTCGTCCGCAAGCGAATCCGCCGAGCCGCTGTTTCCGGCTGACCGCACCCCGGGGCGGCGCACCCTCGGGCGGCGCGCCGTGTTGGCCGGTTCGGCGGCGGTCGCCGCCACCCTGGTCGTGGACGTCCGCAACGCGCACGCGGACCCGGTGACCCGCGATCCGTTCGGCCTCGGCGTCGCCTCGGGCGACCCGCTGCCGGACGGCGTCGTGCTGTGGACGCGCCTCGTCGCCGACCCCTTCGACGCCGCCTCGATGGGCAGGCACGCGATCCCCGTCCGCTGGGAGGTCGCCGCCGACGCGCGCTTCGCCAGGACCGTGCAGCGCGGCACCGTGCTCGCCCGGCCCGACTCCGGGCACGCCGTGCACGTCGACGTGTGCGGGCTGCGGCCCGGCCGCGACTACTGGTACCGCTTCCGCGCCGGGCGCCACGTCAGCCCGCCCGGCCGTACCCGCACCGCGCCCGCCACCTGGGGACGTCCCGACCGGCTGCGCCTCGGCGTCGTCAACTGCCAGGACTGGCAGAACGGTTACTGGCCCGCCTACTGGGGCCTGGCCGGCGAGGACCTCGACGCGGTGCTGCACCTCGGCGACTACATCTACGAGTACGACCCGCACAGCGCCTACCCCGACCGGCTGCACACCGCCCCGCAGACCCCCGGTCTCGACCAGCTCGTCACCCTCGCCGACTACCGCGCCCGGCACGCCCTGTACAAGACCGACCCGGCGCTCAAGGCCGCCCACGCCGCCTTCCCGTGGATCGTCACCTGGGACGACCACGAGGTGGAGAACAACTACGCCACGTTCCTCGACGAGATCGACGACACCGGTGCCAAGCACCAGGGCCCGGCGCAGTTCGCCCGCCAGCGGGCGGCCGCGTACCAGGCGTACTACGAGCACATGCCGCTACGCCGCGCCGCCGTGCCCGGCTCGCCGTACTACCGGCTGTACCGCCGCTTCGAGTTCGGCGACCTCCTGCGGGTCAACGTCCTCGACACGCGGCAGTACCGCACCGACCAGCCCGGCGGCCGTCCGAGCGACTTCGGCCCCGTCCAGGACGGCCTGGCCAACGCCTCGGGCACGCTCACCGGCGCCGAGCAGGAGCGCTGGCTCGCCGACGGGCTGCGCTCGTCGCGGGCCCGCTGGAACGTCATCGCCCAGCAGGTGTTGACGAGCCAGATACGCTTCCCGAACTTCCTCGACCCGGCGAACCCGTTCCCGCCGATCGCCAACCTCGACCAGTGGGACGGCTACGACCCGGCGCGCACCCGCCTGCTGCGGCTGCTGCGCGACTCCCGCGTCCCCAACCCGGTCGTGCTCGCCGGGGACATCCACTCGTCCTGGTTCAGCGACCTGCGCATCGACCGCGACGACCTCGGCAGCGCACCGGTGGCCGTGGAGTTCACCGCCACCAGCATCAGTTCCGACTTCCCGATCGCCTTCGACGGCCCGCTCAAGGCGCTCAATCCGACGCTGAACCCCCACGTCCGCTACTTCGACGGCGCCAAGCGCGGCTATCTGCGCATGGACATAACCCGCGAACGCTGGCTCACCGAGGCCCGGTCCGTCGACAGCATCGCCACCCGGCAGTCCCCGGTCGCCACGACCGCGGCATGGGCGACGCAGGCGGGCCGGCCGGGGCTCGTGCCGGCCTGACGTCAGGCGCCCGAGATGCTCGTCGGGGCGCCGCTGGAGCCGGTCGCGGCCGGGGCGTCGTCGATGGTGCCCTCTTCGTCGAACTCCATGTCGCCGAAGCCGAAGTCGAAGACCTTGTCCTCGAGCGCGTCGTACGCGGCCTTGTCCACGAGCTGGTCCGCCGAGGGCGCCTTGGCGCCGCAGGAGCCGTCGCCCGCGGTGACCTTGAAGTCGGCCTTGTCGGGGGTGCCCGGGGTCTCGTACGTGATGCGCACCGGGATCTGCTTGCCCTTCTCCGGCACGTAGACCGTGGTGACCTCGTCGGTCTCCTCGTCCGTCACGGTCAGGGGGATGACCCGCTTGCCGTCGTACTCGACGGGGTCGCCCTTGACCACCTTGTCGTAGTCGTCGCCGAAGAGCTTCTGGATGTCGGTGAGGTCCCCGAACCCGCCGGAATCGTCGTCGTCTTCGTCCTCGGCCGTGGTGTCGGGCGACTCGGTGCCGAACGCGTCCGGTGCGGGAGACGCGGTGTCGTCGTCCGCGGGCTCCTCCTCGTCGTCCGCCAGCCAGCGGTTGTCGAGCAGTCCCAGCATCTGGTCGTACGCGGCCCGGTCGACCTTCACGTCGCCGCTGCCCAGGTCGAACAGCATCGAGTACCACTCGTCCCAGGCCTTGCGCGAACCCTTGACGTACTCCTTGCCGCCGGTCGCGACGACCTCCAACTCGGCCTTGCCGTACGCGACCTTCCCCTTCAGCGACTCGTCGGCGCCGAAGCACATCTCCGCCTTGAGCTCCATCGTCTCGCCGTCGCCGGTGTCGATGGTGCCGCCGCCGACGATACGGACCGACTTGGTCTCCTTGACCTTCTGCTGCGTCTGCTGCGCGAGGGTCTTGGCGTCGACGGTCAGGTTGCTCGCCTCGTCCGCCTTCTCCGTGCCGCAGGCGGACATGGCGAGCACGGCCATGCCGGCGGCGGTGGCGACGGCGGCTATTCGGGCAGGACGCACAAGTACTCCAAGTCAGGAGAGCGGCTCCGGGCAGACGTCGCTGGGCACGTGTGCGTCGGAAGTGAACCAAGAGGAAGCTATCGCAAGGGAAAAATACGCCACAGCTGGTTTTCCCACCGCCGTGGAGGACGGTCTGCGCGAAAGAACTTGGGAAGCCGTGCAACCCCGACGGGCCGAGTGCGGGTTTGTGGGGGTAGGGAGGTGCGGGTTGAGACCTGATGATGCGGCGGCTTTCCAGGAGTTCGTCCGGTCACAGTGGCCGAAGCTGGTGCGTACGGCGTACCTGATGACCGGCGACTACGCGGAAGCCGAGGACGTGGCGCAGACGGCACTGGCACGCGCGGGGGCCTCGTGGCGGCGGATCCAGGCCAGCGAGCGGCCGGACGCGTACGTACGCCGGATCCTCGTCAACTGCAACAACAACCGGTTCCGCCGGAAACGGCCGGCGCTGGTGTTCGGGGACAAGCCCGTGGACGTGCCCGGGCCGGATCCGACACACCGCGTCGACCAACGGGAGGCACTGCGTGGCGCGCTGCTCAGGCTGCCGCCCCGGCAACGCGCGGCGGTCGTCCTGCGCTACTGGGAGGACCTTCCGGAGGCCGAAGTCGCCCTGGTCATGGGGTGTTCGGTCGGGACGGTCAAGAGCCAGGCGGCGCGCGGTCTGGAGAAGCTGCGCGCCGATCCCGCCCTCGCGGACGTCGCCCCCGTGGACGGCGCCCCCGGCCTCGCGCCGCCCGCGGCACCGCGGACACGAAAGGAGAAGCAGCATGGACGGGTCTGAGCACCGCTCCGGCAGCGGTACCGGCACCGCGGCGGAGGACTGGTTGCACGCGCAGCTCAGCGCCCATGTCGACGACCTTGTCGTGCTGCCGCCGGACCTTGCGCGCATCGACGCCCGCCGCCGCGGCCTGCGGCGCCGCAGGGCCGGGCTGATCGCGTGCGCGGCGGCGGCCGTGACCGTCTCCGCGGTGGTGGCCGCGGCCGCGCTGACCGGCGGCGACGGCGAGGCCGAAGTGGCGACGCCACCCACACTCCTCGTCACCTCGCCGCCCGTGGAGACGGCACCGGCCACGCCCGGCCCGACCACGACCGCGCCGACCACCGAGGCTCCGCGGACCACTGCCACGGGCAACAGCAGTACGCCCCCGCCCTCCTCCGGCGCACCGAACCCGACGGGAACGGCGGCACCCACCGGCGGGCCCGCGACGACCGGGGCTCCGGCGCCCCCCGGCGGCAGTTCCGGCAATCCGGGCACGACGGGCGGCAGCGGCACCGCCGCCTGCACCGACAAGGACGTCAGGATCGTCATGTCCACCACCCCGGACTCGTCGAACCACGTCCTCCTGACGGCCACCAACACCGGCTCGACGCCCTGCACGCTCTACTACTACCCGCAGGTCGTCCTCGGGGACCGCGACCCGACTCCGCCCATGGAGTCGCCCGCGCAGGCACTCGCCACGATCACGCCGGGCAAGAAGGCGTACGCGGGCGTCCGCCTGTGGAACGACGGGGACACTCCGCCTGAGCACCCCGTGAAGTCGTTCGCGGTGAACCTCCAAGGGCGTGTCGCGAACACTCCCGCGGGCAACCCGATCGACGTCCAGGTCCCCCGCGAGATCATCGCGCTCGACGTCGGCACCAATCCGCTGAGCACGTTCTGGAACACCGACCTCGACGCGGTGAACAGGTACCTGTACGCACGCTGACCGCCGGTCGCGCCGCTCCGCCGAGCCCCGGGCCCGGCGGAGCGGCGCGACCGGCGGTTCCGGGCGGCGGCGATCCGCGGGCCGCATCGTTCGCGTCCTGTACGGACGGCCTTCACGACGACGCAACCGCGCCTTCCGCCCCTGTCGCTTCGCTGGGGACCCACGCGCTTCGGGCCCAGCTTCCAGAGGTATCCACACATGGATCTCAATCGTCGCCGCTTCATGCAACTCGTCGGTGGCACCGCCGCCATGACCGCCTTGTCCGGCAGCATCGCGCGGGCGGCGTCCATACCCGCCCAGGGCGCCACCGGGACGCTCCAGGACGTCGAGCACATCGTCGTGCTGATGCAGGAGAACCGCTCGTTCGACCACTACTTCGGCGCGATGCGGGGCGTCCGGGGCTTCGGCGACCCCCGTCCCGTGACCCTGCCGAGCGGCAAGTCGGTGTGGCATCAGGCCGGCAGCGGCAACAAGGTGGTGCTGCCGTTCCGGCCGGACAGCGACGACCTGGGGATGGAGTTCCTCCAAGGCCTCAACCACGACTGGGCGGGCGGCCAGCGGGCGTTCAACAAGGGCAAGTACGACCAGTGGGTGCCCGCGAAGACGGCGACGACGATGGCGTACCTGACGCGCCGCGACATCCCCTTCCACTACGCCCTCGCCGACGCGTTCACCATCTGCGACGCGTACCACTGCTCGTTCATCGGCTCCACCGACCCGAACCGCTACTACATGTGGACGGGTCACACCGGCAACGACGGCACCGGAGGCGGGCCCGTCCTCAACAACGCCGAGGCCGGGTACGGCTGGACCACCTACCCCGAGCGCCTGGAGCAGGCGGGCGTCTCGTGGAAGATCTACCAGGACATCGGCGACGGACTCGACGCCGCGGGCTCCTGGGGCTGGATCGACGACGCGTACCGCGGCAATTACGGCGACAACTCGCTGCTGTACTTCAACAGGTACCGCGGTGCCCAGCCGGGCAACCCGCTGTACGACAAGGCACGCACCGGCACCGACGCCAAGGCGGGCGACGGCTTCTTCGACGTCCTCCGGGCCGACGTCCAGGCGGGCCGGCTGCCGCAGGTCTCGTGGATCGCCGCGCCCGAGGCCTTCTCCGAGCACTCGAACTGGCCGTCGAACTACGGTGCCTGGTACATCGCGCAGGTGCTGGACGCGCTGACCTCGAACCCGGCGGTGTGGGCCCGCACGGCGCTGTTCATCACGTACGACGAGAACGACGGCTTCTTCGACCACATCGTGCCGCCGTACGCCCCGGGCTCCGCCGCCCAGGGCCTGTCGACGACCGCCACCGCCCTCGACCACTTCCCCGGCAGGCCCGGCTTCGTCGCGGGCCCGTACGGCCTCGGCCCGCGCGTCCCGATGCTCGTCGTGTCGCCGTGGAGCACCGGGGGCTACACCTGCTCCGAGACTTTCGACCACACTTCGGTCATCCGGTTCATGGAAGCCCGCTTCGGGATCCGCGAGCCCAACATCTCGCCCTGGCGGCGGGCCGTCTGCGGCGACCTGACCTCGGCCTTCGACTTCACCCGTGCGGGGGCCGCGGCCGCCCTGCCGCCGACCGCCGGGTACTACCCGCCGGACCACGCCAGGCACCCCGACTTCGTCCCGGCCGTTCCGGCCGTCGGCGCGATGCCGAAGCAGGAGCCGGGCGCGAAGCCCACCCGCCCGCTCAAGTACGCGCCGTATGTGGACGGCTCCGCGAACACCGGCACCGGCAAGTTCACCCTCGCCTTCAGCGGCGGGCCGCACGCCGGTGCGCAGTTCCTCGTCACGTCGCCGAACCGCACCGACGGCCCCTGGACCTACACCGCCGAGGCGGGCAAGTCGATCGCCGACACGTGGAACACCCAGTACTCGAAGGGTGCGACGGACCTGACCGTGCACGGCCCGAACGGCTTCCTGCGCACCTTCCGCCACCCGGGCAAGCAGGCCGGCCCCGAGGCCACCGCCCGCCACAACGCGGCCGCCGGAAACCTGGACCTGGTGCTGGCCAACAACGGCACCCGCGACGCCCTCCTCACGATCACCAACGCCTATGGAGGGCACCGCGAGACCGTCACGGTACGCCCGGGCGCGACGGTGCACCGCACGGTCAGCCTGCACAACAGCCGCCAGTGGTACGACGTGTCGGTGGTCTCCGACACCACCGCCGCCTTCCTGCGCCGCTTCGCCGGCCACGTCGAGACCGGCGCCCCCGGCGTGAGCGACCCCGCGACCGCCACCGGGTGACCCTGCCGGTCACCGGCTGACCCGCCCGTCTGCGGGCTGGACCCGGCGTCGCGCCACGGCGCTGCCGGGTCCGGCCCGCGTCAGTCCGCGTCGGCCTGTGCGCGTTGTTCGGCCCCGGTCGCCGCGACCGGGTGGCGGAGCAGGTAGAAGCCCGCGGTCGTCACCAGGAACGCCATGCACGCGATGAACACCAGCCCGGCGCCCTCCAGACTGATCGGCTCCACCAGCAGCCCGACGCCGATGACCGGCGCCGAGATGCCGAAGTAGGCCACCACGAACAGCGCGGAGATCACGGCCGCGCGCCGTTCCGGCTCGGTCGCGCCGGCCACCGCGGACATCGCCGCACGGAACGACAGGCCCTGCCCGACCCCGCCGACGATCGCACTCAGCACCACCAGCGCCAGCAGGTCCCACACGAGCGCGCCGGCCAGCAGGGCCAGCCCGGCCAGGAGCGCCGCGCAGCCGAGAGGGAGCGACCGGGTCACCCCCACCCACCCGACGGCCAGTTGCCCGGCCGTCGAGGCGAAGAACGCCAGCGCCACGATCAGCCCGGTGAGCGCGTGGTTGTGCACGTCCAGCGACTCGGCGAGGAACGCCGGGCTGACCGCCGTGAACACGCCGAACAGCGCGAACCCCACGAACGACGCGATCGCCGCCGGTCCGAACACCGCACGTACCGGCGGAGGCAGGCCGGGTCGCTGCGGCCGGACGGTCCGCAGCGGCCGCCGCTCCCGCACCGTCTCCGGCAGCCACAGCAGGATCACCGCCGAACTGACCGCCACCAGGCCCAGATGCACGATGAACGGCAGATACAGGGGCCAATCGGCGTACTGTGCCAGCACCCCGGCGAGCAGCGGACCGCAGCCCAGGCCGCCCATGTTCGCGGCGGTCGCCACAAAGGTGGCCCGCGAGCCGCCGGCCTTGGGCGCCAGCTCGATCACGTACGCGGTGGCGGCTCCGGTGAACAGCCCCGCGGACAGCCCGGACAACAGGCGCCCCGCATAGAGCCAGCCCAGCGCGGTGGCACTCAGGAAGCAGACCGCGCTCGCGGCCGCGAACACCATGCCCCACAGGAGCACCGGACGCCGTCCCACCGCGTCCGAGGCGTTCCCCGCCAGCAGGAGCGTGCCGATCACCCCGGCCGCGTAGACGGCGTAGACGACGGTGACCGTGAGCTCGGAGAACCCGAACTTGTCCTGGTAGAGGGGGTACAGCGGAGTCGGCAGCGTGGTGCCCGCCATGCACACCGCGAACACCGCACCCGCGGTCAGACAAGCGGGCCATCCTCGAAGTTCACCGCGCATGATCTTGACGGTAACTTCGCCCACCCCCCGCACCCGCCCCGGCACGCCGTCCTACGCAACCCGGCCAGCCGTACGCAGCGCCGAGCCGCGGCAGGGACAGTTGCAGAGGCAGTTGCGGCGCTATTCGACCAATCCGACGGGACGACGAGTTGCGTGCCGCGGGCGTCGAGCGGGCGACCGTCATCTGCCCTTCAGGAAGGGCCGGCCGCCGCACGGTGCAGGGAGTTCAGCCACGCGACGAGGAGATCGTTGACCTCGTCGGGGCGTTCCTGCTGGATCCAGTGTCCGCAGCCGTCCACGAGGTGTGCGGAGACCAGGCCGGGCAGCGTGGACGGGTACGCGTCGATCGCGTCGGCCATCCATGTCGTGGAGGCGTCCAGGGCGCCGCCGATGAACAGGGACGGCTGCGTGACGGGGGCGCCGCGGTACGGGGCGAGGTCCTCCCAGTCGCGGTCCATGTTGCGGTAGCGGTTGAGTGCCCCGGTCATGCCGGTGCGCTCGAACTCCCCGGCGTACACGTCGAGATCGGCCTCGCTCAGCCAGGCGGGCAGGCGGCCGTGCGGGAAGCGGTCGCGCAGCCGCCCCCCGCCGCGGCTCACGAAGTGCGGGTCGGGTGCGCCCTGCGCGGGCATGGTGTCGGCGGACAACGCCGCGAAGAAGCCCGCGAGCCAGCCGCGGACGTCGGGTTCCATCTCGGCCTCGGCGCGGCCGGGCTCTTGGAAGTACGAGACGTAGAACTCCTCGTCCCCGCCCATCTGGTCGAAGACGCCGGTGGGGCGCGGGCCGCCGGGCGGCGCGTACGGGACGCTCAGGAGCCCGACCGCGCGGAATGTCCCGGGGTGGAGCAAGGCAGAGGTGGCTGCGATGTTCGAGCCCCAGTCGTGGCCGATGACCACGGCCGTGTCCTCGCCCAGCGCCCGCACCACGGCGACGTTGTCCTCCACCAGGGCGAGCATCCGGAAGTCCTGCGTCGCGGCCGGCTTGGAGGAGCGGCCGTACCCGCGTACGTCGAGCGCGACCGCGCGGTACCCCGCCGCCGCGAGTGCCGGAAGCTGGTTCCGCCAGGAGTACCAGGACTCGGGAAAGCCGTGGACGAGCAGGACCAGCGGCCCGGTGCCCTGCTCGACGAGGTGCAGCCGGCCGGCCGGGCCCTCGATGGTGCGGTGCCGCAGGTCTGCGCCTGGCGCGGGGCGGTGCATGGCTTCTCCTCGCGTTCCGGGGTGGCTGTGGTCGCCCACCGATCATGCGCCGGGGTCGGCAGCCGACGCGACGATCCTTGCCATTCTGGCAAGCTTGCAGGACAGACCGGTGGAAGCGCTCCGGCCGGAGGAGGCGAATTGCGGCATGGTCGACGACGACATGGCCGACATGGCGGCGGCCGTGGGCCCGTCGCTGCGGGCCGCGCGCGAGCGGCACGGCGCCACGCTCACGGACGTGAGCCGCGCGACCGGCATCGCCCTCAGCACCCTGTCGCGGTTCGAGAACGGTCGGCGGACCCCGGGCTTGGACGTGCTGCTGCGCCTCGCGGGCTTGTACGGCGTATCGCTGGACCAGTTGGTCGGCATCGCGTCCGGCGGTTCGCAGGAGAAGCCGCGCGGCGCAGTGCCGCAACGGCCCGAGCAGGACAAAGCGGTGCTGCCGCTGACCCGGTACGTCGGGGGCCTGCACGCGCACAAGCACGTCCTGCCCGCCCGCGGCGAGCCGCCGTCGCGGCCCCGGCAGGTGTCCCACGACGGGTACGAATGGCTGTGCGTCCTGTACGGGCGGCTCTGGCTGGCACTCGGCGAACACGACCTCGTCCTCACCGCCGGGGAAGTCGCCGAGTTCGACACCCGTACCGCGCACGGCGTCGCCAACGCCGCCCCCGACGAACCGGTCGAGTACCTGATCATGTTCGGGCCGCAAGGCGAACGCCTGCGACCGCGCACCCCGCCCGGCGGTGGACCACCCGGCGGCCGACCACCCGGGTGAGCGGCGTGTGGTGGCGGCGAGGGTGCGTGTCGAATGGTGCGCGGCGAGTCGCGAGCGGCGAGCGGCGAGCGGACCACCAGACCTCATGGCCCGGCAAACCGCCGTTGGTCGCACGGTCGCCGAACGCCACTACACACGTCTCCTATGACCCCTGTGGAGAGAACGTTCGACCGAAGGACCCTGCTGCGTACGGGCACCGCTGTCGGGGCGGGCCTGGCGATCACCCCCGTCGTCGGCGCCGCCCCGGCAGGCGCGGCCACCTCCGACACGGGCCCCGGCCTCGTGCTGCCCGGCCGTCCCAGGCTCAGCCACGGCATCCAGAGCGGCGACGCGACCGCCGACACCGCGGTCGTGTGGGGCCGCGCCGACCGCCCGGGCCGCCTCGTCGTCGAGTACTCCACCCGCCCCGACCTGCGCGGCGCCGCCCGCGTACGCGGCCCGTGGCTGACCCCCGAGAACGACCTGACCGGCCGGGTCCGGCTGCGCGGACTGCCGTCCGGGCGCCGCATCCACTACCGCGTCCGCGTCGAGGGCGAGCGCGGCGCCGTCGGGCAGGCGGTGACCGGCTCGCTGGTCACCGCACCGCACGAACACCAGCGCGCCGACGTACGGTTCGTGTGGTCCGGCGACACCGTCGGGCAGGGCTGGGGCATCAACCCCGACATCGGCGGCATGACGATCTTCGAGCACATGCGGCGGCTCCGCCCCGACTTCTTCCTCAACAGCGGCGACACCGTCTACTCCGACGGACCGCTCGTCGACTCGGTGGCGCTGCCGGACGGGCGGATCTGGCGCAACGTGCCGACGCCGGAGAAGTCCAAGGTCGCGGAGAGCCTCACCGAGTACCGCGGGCAGTTCGCGTACAACCTGCTCGACGCGAACTACCGGGCGCTCGCCGCCGAGGTCGCGCAGGTCAGCCAGTGGGACGACCACGAGGTACGCAACAACTGGTTCCCCGGCCAGATCCTCGACGACGCCCGCTACACGGAGAAGCGGGTCGACGTCCTCGCGGCGCGCGCCAAGCGGGCGTTCCAGGAGTGGATGCCGATCGGCGACGACCGGATCCACCGCAAACTGTCGTACGGGCGGCACCTGGACGTGTTCGTGCTCGACATGCGCACCTACAAGGACCCCAACGACAGCAACCGCTACGCCGACCCCAAGCGCGGGCTGCTGGGCGAACGGCAGCGCCGCTGGCTGATCGAGGGCCTGTCGCAGAGCCGCGCCACCTGGAAGGTCATCGCCGCCGACCTGCCGCTCGGCCTGATCGTGCCGGACGGCGCGAACCTCGAGGGCGTCGCGCAGGGCGACAACGGCGCGCCGCTGGGCCGCGAACTGGAGTTCGCCGAGGTGCTGCGCACCGCGCAGCGGCGCGGTGTTCGCGGGATCGTCTTCCTGACCGCGGACGTCCACTACACCGCCGCGCACCACTACGACCCGTCGCGAGCCGCCTTCAAGGACTTCGACCCGTTCTGGGAGTTCGTCTCCGGGCCGCTGAACGCGGGCGCCTTCGGACCGAACGCGCTGGACGGCACGTTCGGCCCGAAGGCCGAGTTCGTGCACGCCCCGCCGCGCGCGAACGCCTCGCCGATGGAAGGCTTCCAGCACTTCGGCGAGGTCGAGATCGACGGCCACAGCGGGGACTTCACCGTCCGCCTCCGCGACGGCGCCTCGGCCGTGCTGTGGAGCACAACGCTGCACCCGCAGCGCTGAGCCCACAGCACTCAACCCGCAGTGCTGAACCCGCAGTGCTGAGACCGAAACCGGGAACCGGCGCGGGCCCCCCTTTCCGGGGTCCCGCGCCGGGACGGGACGGAACGTCCGACCCGTCCACGACGGCCGCTCACGGGGCCGCGTCGGAGACCAGCATCCCGAGAATCGCCGCGGCCACGGCACACGCCAAAGCGGCGACTGCGGCCGTGCGCGGCAGCAGGTAGCCGAGCGGTACGCACAGCCAGGACACGCAAACCGTCCACGGCATCCAGGTGTTGGCGGTGTTCATCGCTGCCAGGCAATCGGACACCCGCCGCTCGGATTCGGCGAGGTGGTGCAGGCAATCGCTCCCGCGATTCACATGTCCGAACGCGAACATTCCCAGCCACATCGTGACGAGCAACGCCAGGAAGGCGCAGACGGCCACCGCCCAGCCCCATTCGCGCGAAGGGCCGTCGGAATCCGCCGTGGCGCCGCCGCGGAGACCGCCGTTCTCGCGGGCCTTCACGTGCTCTTCCCCTTTCGCCGACCACTTGGTCCGTTTACTGGAGTGACACTCTAGAGACCGGCTCAAGTGGTGGACAGGGCGGCGCGACGTCCGGGGCGTCGAACACGGCGTCCAGGGGCGGCACACGGTGCCCGCACCAGAAGCCCTCGCGAGGTGCGCTTGACCCTCTCGTCGTGTCAGGGCCTCTACTCGGTCACGTCGTGGTCCTGACGATCGAGGAGTGGCGCAGATGTTCGCGTATTCAGGTTCCGGTCCCTACTGCTACACGCATTCGCTCGCGATGGTGCTCGGCCCGGCAGCGCCCGCACCAGGAGTCGTGGAGACGCTGACGGGGTCGCCGTTCGGTGTGCAACTGCTCGGCGGGACCGTGCCGTTGTTCGATCCGCTGGGCTGGGACCCGGAGTCGGGCGTCGACGCGGCGCTCGGCCTGCTCGGCTGGACGTGCACCCGCGAGGCCGGCGGCACCGCGGAGGAAGCGCTCGGCCGGCTGCGGGAAGCGGTCGCGCGCGGCCCGGTGGTGGTCGGGCCCGTGGACATGGGCCTGCTGCTCTATCAGCCGGGGACGCCGTTCGACAACGACGAGGACATGGTGGACCACTACGTCGTGGTGGTCGAGGCCGACGCGGACACGCTGGTGATCCACGACCCGCACGGACACCCGTTCGCGACGCTTCCGGCCGCGGCGTTCGCGGCAGCCTGGCGGGCCGACGCGGTGCCGTACATCGACCAGCCGTACGTCATGCGCCACTCCTTCGTCCGCGAGCGCTTCGTCGCCGAACCGGACGCGCTGCGCGACTCGCTGCCGCGAGCCGTCGCCTGGCTGGGCAACGCGGGCGACGACCGCGCCCCGGCCGGTTCGGTCGGCGGCGCGGAGGCGGTCGAGGCGCTGGCCGGCCAGGTGCGGCGCGGACTCGCTCCGCATGTGCGCACGCTGCTGGAGGTGTTCGGCGTACGGGTCGGCGCGCGACGCCTCGCGGACGCGGCCGAGTGCCTGGCCCGGCTGGGCCTGGCCGACGCGGCCGCCATCGCGGCGACGCAGGCCGGGATCGTCGGCGGTCTGCAATACCCGCTCGTGACCGGGGACGACCGCGCCCTCGAAGCGGGCCTGCGGCGGCTGGCCCCGACGTACGAGCAGTTGCGTGCCGAACTCGCGGACCGAGCGGACGACAGGGGCCGGTGACACCAAGCGCTCACACCAGGCGCTCACACCAGGCGCCGACGCGGGCCCTACCAGGCCGCGGCGAACAACACGCGCGCACCTGTGCGAGGCACAATCTCTCCGACCGTTCGCCGGCCGCCCGCGAATCCCACCGCAGTTGGCAGTGGGGGCGTCGGCTCCACGTCCGTCGAGAGAGGCACCGCCCACCATGTCCCTGGCCTATGACGTACGCCTGCGCCCCGCCCAGCCGCCCACGCCCGCCGCGGACGCCTTCGCCGTGCACCGGAGCGAAGTCCCGGCGACGGCCGGGCGCGACGGCCTGGAGATCGCGTACGTCCGCGAGGGCGTGGGCGGCTATCCCCTGCTCCTCCTCCACGGCTATCCGGAGACCAAGCGAATCTGGTGGCGCAACATCCGGCCATTGGTCGAGGCCGGCTACGAGGTGATCGTCCCCGACCTGCGCGGCTTCGGGGACTCCGCGCTCTCCGCGGACGACGTGTACGACCTCGCCGCCTACAGCCGGGACCTCCACCTGCTCGCGCACGGCGTCCTCGGACACGAGCGGTGCGGGGTCGTGGCAGGCGACGTGGGCGGGGCCACCGCCGTCGACCTCGTCCACCGCTACCCGGACTTCGTGGACAAGCTGGTCTACTTCAACACCGCTCCGCCGGCGATCTTCGACGAGTACGCGGCGGCGGGCATCGACGTGTCCGCCATCCGCAGCTTCGCGGACGGCCCGACCGCCGACTACCGGTACCGCCAGGGCGCGACTCCCGGCGAACTGGCCGCCGAGCTGGACACCCCGGCCAAGCGGCGCCGCTACATCGGCGAGATGTACGGCCACCGGCTCTGGGCCTCCCCCGGCACCTTCACGGCCGAGGACATCGACTTCATGACGGAGCCGTTCGCGACGGACGACCGGCTCCGGGCAAGTTGGGCCGTCTACCAGCTCGCCCACGGCCGCAGGGCGAGCGAGCCGCCGCTGATGTCCGGCAAGGTGTCCGTCCCGACGATGATCCTGTACGGCATGGACGACAGCGTCGTCGGTCCCGACTTCCTGCACACCAGCGAGGTCGCGTTCACCGACCGGACCGGTCCCGTCGTCCTGCCCGGCGCGGGGCACTTCCTCCAGTGGGAACGAGCCGACCTGTTCAATCCCCTCGTCATCGCCTACTTCGGGGACCGGCGCAGGTAGCCGTCCCGACCCGGTGAGCGGAGTCGCCGGGGCCGCCGTGGCTCGATTGCGTCGGCCCCGCGCGTACGGACGGCAACAACAGCTCGCCACCGACGGGTTGCCGGCGTGGCTGCGACACGGCCGAGATACGGAAGCGACAGAAGAGTTCTGGCGGACCGTCACCTTCGGTGACGGAGCGTCGACATCGATCTTCCGAATCTGACCGAAAAGGCATGCGGGTTTCCGCAAAAGTTGATCACGACACCAAGATCAACAACGCTAGTGTCGCGTTCGTCCTCAGCTGCGCGGCTACCCAAGGTGATCGAGAAAATGTCGCAGAGACTGACCGTCCCCCCGATCTACTCGCCGTTTGAGCCCGCCATCCACCCGAACCACGCCGTCATCGACAGGCGGACCAGTGCGTGGGCCGAGAGGTTCGACATCGGCTCCGAGGATCTCCGTACCAGGCTCGTCACGCACGAAATCGGTACGTTCGCGGCCCGCATCCTGCCCGACGGGCGCGAAGAAGTCGTAAGCATCCTGTCCGACTTCGTCATGTGGCTGTTCGGCGTCGACGACGGCTGCTGCGAAGAAGGCATCGCCGGCGCCGACCCCCACGACCTCGTCCCGGTGCTGTCGCGGCTGATCCGCGTCGCGCAGAACCCCGAGACGCCGATGCTGCCCGACGACCCGCTCGCCCAGGGCATGCGGGACTTACGCGGTCGCATCGCGATGCACGCCAGCCCGGCTCAGGCGACGCGCTGGGTCGACGGGCTGCGCGAGTACTTCCTGTCGCTGGTGTGGGAGGCCGCGCACCGCAGCCGCGGCACGATCCCCGCACTCGCGGACTACACGATGATGCGGCTGTACGACGGCGCCGCGTCGATCATCTCGCCGGTGCTGGAGTTCGCGTACGGCTACGAACTGGATCAGAACGACCGCGACGCGCACACGGTAAGGGCGTTGGCCGAGATGGCGTACTTCGTCATCTCCTGGGACAACGACATCTTCTCCTTCCACAAGGAGAGCCGGACCGACCGGTACGTCCTCAACGTCATCAAGGTCCTGGAGCACGAGTACGGCATCACCCCGCAGCAGGCGATGTCCGTGGCGATCTCGCAACGCGACCGCGTGCTCTGGCTGTTCCTGCGGCTCCGCGAGCGCGTGCTGCCCTCCGCGAGCCCGGAGCTGCGCGCGTACCTGCTCAGTCTGGGCACCTTCATACGCGCCACCCAGGACTGGAGCATCTCGTCGCGGCGCTACACCACCCCCGAGGACCCCGCGGACCTGCCCACCGACTTCGCCGACACCCCGACCGACACCAGCAGCGAACCGCTCCCGATCTCGCCGATCGCGTGGTGGTGGGGGCTGCTTCCGGACTGACGGTCCACGCGGACCGGTCGGCACGCCGGCCGGTCCGCCCCGACCCGTCCGCACCGCATGTCCCCCTACGCCCCATGTCGACCCCCTCGTGACAAGGAGTTCCGCGATGACCACCGAACTTCGGTCGGTTCCGCGCGCGCCGGGACGTCTCCCCCTGCTCGGCCACATACTGCCGCTGGCCCGCGACCCGTTCGCCTTTCTCGGCGGCCTTCGCGAAGTCGGCGAAATCGTGCGCGTCGAACTGGGCACGTCACCCGTCTACTTCCTCACCACCCCCGAGGTCATCAACGAAGTCGTCGTGGCCAAGGCCCGCTCGTTCGAGAAGGGCCGATTGATCGATCGGGCGCGCGAGTTCACCGGGAACGGGCTGCTCAACTCCGACAACACCACGAACCGGCAGCGCAGGCGGCTGGTACAGCCGATGCTCCACCGCGCGCGCATCCAGGAGTACTCGACCGCGATGGTCGGGCACGCGCAGGCGCTCGCCGACTCCTTCGAGGCCGGACGCGTCGTGGACGTCCACCTGGCGATGTACGAGTACACCATCAACACCGTCACCACCTCCCTCTTCTCCAGCCACGCCGACGCCGAGGCGATCGACGTCATCCGGCACCAAGTGCCCTTCCTCCTCAAGGGCGTCATGGCCCGAGCCGCGCTGCCCGCGCTGCTGGGACGCGTACCGGTGCGCGCCAACCGCGAGTTCGACCGCGCCGTGGTGGACGTACGGAAGGTCATCGACCAACTCGTGGCCGGAGCCCGCAAGAACCCCGGCGACAGCCCCGACTTCCTCTCCACCCTGATCGCCGCCCGAGACGCCGACACCGGCGCGGTGCTCTCCGACGAGGAGGTCCGCGACGAACTCGTCACGATCCTCATCGGCGGCACGGACACCACCGCCTCGACACTCGCCTGGACCTTCCACGAACTCGCGCACGAACCCGAGGTCGAGGCACGCGTCCTGGCCGAGGTCGACGAGGTGGTCGGCGAAGGCCCGGTCGGATTCGCGGACGTCCCCCGCCTGACCTACCTGGCCCACGTCGTGAACGAGGTCGCGCGGCTGCACGCGATACCGGTGCTGATGCGCCGTGCCGTGCAGGACGTCGAGTTGGCGGGGGTCCGGGTCCCGGCGGGCACCGAACTGGCGTTCAGTCCGCACTCCGTCCACCGCGACCCGCGGCTCTACTCCGACCCGAACCGCTTTGTGCCGGAACGCTGGGAGGACGGAGGCAGTCGTGCCCGCACCGGCACCGAGTTCCTCCCCTTCAGCACCGGGCCGCGCAAATGCCCCGGGGAAGCGTACGCCCGCATGGAGATGCCGATCGCCCTCGCGACGATCCTGTCCCGGTGGCGGCTGCGTCCCGCGTCGGACGCGCCGGTACGCGAGGTGCTTGCCGCCGTCCCGCGGCCGAGCAGCCTTCCGATGACGCCGGTTGCCCGGCACGACACGAGCGCCGCGGCCCTGCTGCCCGAGGTCGGCCGACGCTCCGGCTAGTGCTGTGACCGGACGCGGTCCGACAGGAACACAAATGCCCGGCTCCCAACCGCATGTTGGGAGCCGGGCATTTGCGGGTTCCTCAGCCGCGGCCGCGCACCCGGCCGATCAGCCGTCGCCACAGAGAAGGCCGACGCGGCGTCAGGACCTGCGGTTCGCCTGCCGCTTGCGCGGGGACGGCCGAACTCGGCCGGCCGGCCGGGAGACCGTACGGCTCCGTCGTGCTCGGCGGTTCAGCCCCCGCCGGAGCGGGCGCGGCTGCCGCGGGAGCCGACGCCGCAGCCGACGCACCCGCGGCTGCCGTCGACACCCCGGCGGTCGGCTCCGCGGCCTTCGCGGTCGGCGGCTGCGGCGTGAACTGCACCGGCAGCGCGGTGAGATGCCGCGACAGCCAGGTGGACACCGACACCAGCTCGTCGTCCGGAACCGAGACGTGGATGTCCGGCAGACGTGTCAGCAGGACGTCCACCGCGGTCTCCGTGATGGCCCGGCCGATGTCCTGCCCCGGGCACTCGTGCGGGCCGCCGCTGAACGCCAGGTGCGACCGGTTGCCGTGCATCGGCACGGTCACATCCGGGCGGATCTCCGGGTCCACGTTGCCCGCCGCCAGCCCGAGCAGCAGCATGTCCCCGGCCTTGATGTGCGCTTCACCGATCTGCGTGTCGCCCACCGCCCAACGGGCGGGGCACACCATGGTGGACGGCTCGTCCCACAGCACCTGCTCCACGGCGTCCGGGAGCGTCATCCGCGCCCCCGCCAGCGACGCGCGGAACCGCGGGTCGCTGAGCACCAGGCGCAGCGTGTTGCTGATGCAGACGGTGGTGTTCTGGTTCGCGGCGGCAAGCAGCATGCGACTGTGCTGGACGACCTCTTCGTCGCTGAGCCCGGCCGGGTGCTCCATCAGCCACGAGCCGATGTCGTAGCCCGGCTGGTGGCGCTTGCCCGGGATGTGCCGCTGGAGCGTCTCGACGACGAACTCGTTGCTCTCGAACGCGGTGTCGGTGCCGCGCACCAGGTCCAGCACGGCCTCGGTCAGGCGCGGCCCGTCCTCGTCCGGCATCCCGAACAGCTGCGTCATGACCAGCATCGGCAGTTGCTCGGCGAACTGTCCGACCAGGTCCGCCTCGCCCTCGGCGCAAAACGCGTCGATGAGTTGGTTCGCGAAGCGGGTCACGTGCCGCCGTACGCCGCGGCGGTCGAGCTGGTTGAGGCTGTCCGTCACGGCCTTGCGGAGCCGCTGGTGCTCCTCGCCGTCCAGGAAGACCACCAGCGGCTGCCAGCCGATCATCGGCAACAGCGGGGATTCCTCCGGGACTTCGCCGCGCTTCCAGGAACCCCAGTTCCGCGAGTCGCGCGAGAACCGGTTGGGGGTGCGGACCACTTCGAGGTTCTCGCGGTAGCCCAGCACCAGCCACGCCGGCAGGTCGCCCTCGACCAGTACGGGGGCCACCGGGCCGTACTTGGCGCGCAGGCGCTCGTACACGCCCATCGGGTCGGACTGGTGGTCGGGGCTGTTGAGCCGGACGACGTCCGTGGGCGCGGCGGCCGCGGCGCCGGCGTGCGCCGGACACCCCGGGGGCGGGACCAGTGCGTCGGTCGCCGTGCCCCCGTGCGGGGCTTCGTCGGTGGGAGTGCTGCTCATCGTGTCTCCGTCTGTGCGAGCGTCATCGCGTGCAGGTAGCGCGTCAGTTCGAGCAGAACGTCGCGGCTGGACGCCCGGTTGCGTGCATCGCAGTCGACCATGGGGACCCAGTCGGGCAGGTCCAACGCCTCGCGCAGCTCTGCCAGTTCGTGTCGCGGAGCGTCCGGGAAGGCGTTGACCGCGACGACGAACGGCATGCGGCGGTCCTCGAGGCGGCTGATGATGTCGAAGCTGACTTCCAGGCGGCGTGCGTCGACCAGGACGACCGCCCCCAGCGCTCCGTCGAAGAGTCCGTTCCACAGGAACCAGAACCGCTCCTGGCCCGGGGTGCCGAACAGGTAGAGCACCAGGCGCTCGTTGAGGCTGATGCGTCCGAAGTCCATGGCGACCGTGGTCTCGGTCTTGTCCTCGATGCCCGCGACATGGTCGACTCCCTCGCCGGCCCGCGTCATCGTCTCCTCGGTGGTCAGCGGCCGGATCTCGCTGACCGCCCGGACCATCGTGGTCTTGCCGACGCCGAAGCCGCCCACGATCACGATCTTCACGGCCGTGGTGACCGTCTCCGGCAGGGCGTCCTGCGGACGCGGGCCGACGGGCTCACCGGGAGACGCGCCGGGGACGGGGTCAGAGATTCTGTAGTCCATGCATCACCGCCTCGAGTAGTTCGGCGTCGGGCAGCGACGCGGCCGGGATCGGCGGCCGGGCCTCCACCCGGCCGTCGGCGAGCAGGTCGGCGAGCAGCACCATGACCACGCTCGCGGGTAAGGACAGGTACGCGGAGATCTCCGCCACGGACAGCGGGTACCCGCACATACGCACGATGGCGACCTGCTCGGGTTGCAGGCCCGGGTCGGGCGACGACCGCGACACGATCAGGGTGACCAGGTCCAACTGCTCCCGGGCGGCCGAGCCGCTGCGGCCGCCGGTGAGGACGTACAGCCGCTCGGGGGACCCCTCTTCCCAGTCGAGTCGTCGCGGTCCGCTCATGTGCCCCGCCCGGCGGCGGTGGCCCGCGGCGGGCTGCTCAGGTGCTCTCCGATCCGTGCCACCAGATCGCGCATGCGCTGTCCCATCAGGCCCGCGTCCACGCCCTCGTCGGCGAGCACCGCGAGGTACGCCCCGGTCCCGGCGGCCATCAGGTAGAAGAAGCCGCCGTCCATCTCGATGACGACGAGCCGCATCTGCCCGTCGCCCCTGGGCAGTTCCAGCGCGATGGCGGCCGACAGGCTCTGCAGCCCGGCACACGCGGCCGCGATGCGGTCGGCGGTGTCGGTGTCGCAGCCGTGCTGGGCGATGCACAGACCGTCCGCCGACAGCACGACCACGTGCCGGGTCTGCGGGACACCGTCGGCGAGATCCTTGAGGATCCAGTCCAGATCGGCTCTCTTCTGCATCACCGCTCACCTTCATTCTGGGGCGTGCCGTCGGGCGCGTCCGCGGACCCGGCACCGCCGTCGGAGGCGGTCGGGGCGGCATCGTCGCCCGAGACGGCACCATGGAACGCAGCGAGCCACAGCCCGGGTTCGGGAGCCGAGCCGGCGGACGGGGACGCGGAGTCGGCCTGGGCGGGCGCCGCGGCCCGCGCCCCGCCGCCCGACGCCGGGTTGCCGCCGGTGCCGCCCGGCCGACCGCCCGTGTCGGACGGACCCGCCGTCCGCACCGGCGGTACCAGGCGCGGCGGTTCGGCCGGGCTCCTGCGGTGGCGCTGGGGCAGCCCGTTGGCGGTACGCCCGCGCAGCGCGCTCTCCACCGGCGCGGCCGAGATGCGCGCGGGGCCGCTGGCGACCGTCCGGGCGGCGGGCAGCGCCTCCAGCCCGGGGGCGGCACCGGAGACCACGGACACCGGTGCGGTGGTGAGGAGTTCCTTGGGGACCACCAAGATCGCGCGGACACCGCCGTACGCCGACGGCCGCAGAGACACCCGGAACCGGTGCTCCTGCGCCAGCCGGCCGACCACCGCAAGGCCCAGGCGCGGGGACTCCCCGAGGTCCGCCAGGTCAAGTCCCGCGGAGGCCTCCTCGAGCAGCCGCTCGACGCGGCGCCGGGCCTCCTCGGAGAGCCCGATGCCGCCGTCCTCGATCTCGACCGCGACGCCGGACTGCACCTCACTCGCGCTCACCCGCACCACGGTCTTGGGCGGGGAGTAGCGGGTGGCGTTGTCGAGGAGTTCGGCGAGTGCGTGGATCAGCGGCTCGACGGAGGAGCCGACCACGGCGACCTCGGTGACCGCGGTCAGTTCGACGCGGGGGTAGTCGGTGATGCGTGACACCGCGCCGCGCAGCACGCTGTACAGCGGCACGTTGTTCTGCCACTGGCGGCCCGGGCGTGCGCCGCCGAGCACCGCGATGCTGTCGGCCAGCCGGCCGAT
The DNA here is from genome assembly GCA_045039925.1 of Streptomycetaceae bacterium NBC_01309. Classification (GTDB taxonomy): domain Bacteria; phylum Actinomycetota; class Actinomycetes; order Streptomycetales; family Streptomycetaceae; genus Yinghuangia. The sequence continues at coordinate 9,123,724 of CP108400.1, read as the reverse complement.
CAGCGCCGTACCGTGGTCCAGACGCAGCAAGTCGCCGAACACGTCCGGCTGCGCACCATGGCGCTCCTCCATCTCCCGCAGGTCGGTCGCCTGCTGATGGACAATCGCCTGCACACGACGCGCGATGTTCACGAACGCACGCTGCGCCGAGTCGCGCAGGTCTTCCTCGGCCTCCACGGCTTCCGCCACCAGGCGCAGCACGGTGCGCTGCGAGGCGGCGAATTCGGGCGTGACACCGGGGAACTGTTCGTCGGTGGCGGCGAGTTCGTGGACGATCTCTCGCGCCGACTCGCCCTGCTTCAGGCGCAGGATCGTCTTGGGCAGCAACTCCTCGGTGAGGCGCTGCTGAGCGGAGTCCTGCGCGACGAGGTACTGCCGCAGGGTCTCCCCTTCGGCCTGGTGCTGGTGGTGCTGGGCGGCCGCATCGGCCTCGAGCTGACTGCTCAGCTGACGTATTCGTGTCCCGCGGCGTCCCGCCACCGCGGAGGCCACGGCGATGGCGACGGTGGCGACGCCCAGGCACACGCCCAGGACCACGCGCACGTCGGCGTCGACGAGAGCGACAACTGCCGCGGAGGCCGCGGCTGATAACGCGGTCGGCACCAGCCAGGCGGTGCCGATGGAAGCGGGACGTGACGGTTCGGGTGGCGACCCGACTCGGACCATGGACATCCTCGGATTCGTGCGGAGGGGGCACGGAGACACGGAGACTCGCGCAAGGCACGGCACCGGCCGTCGGGCGGACAACCGGCGCCGCTTTTGGCTTCGCCGACTGACCCGGCCCGGCGTACCCTCAAGGGGTTTCCGGCCGTTCGGGCTGCCCGCACCACGGGCCGCCCCAAAGAGGCCGCCCGCGACGGGCCGTGCGCATCTCACCGCCACCATCACTGCCGACCGGCGCGCGGAAGCCCACCCTCGTCGCGTACGCCCGGCCACAGCGTGGCAGCCTGCAACAACCCCGTCATTGCGGTCGTTTGGACCCGCCCGGCGCGCGACCAATGGTGGTAGTCGCTGCACGTCACAGGGCCTCACGGAGCATAGCCGTTTCGGGTGGGCCACCACGACTCGGCACCAACGGTTCCGTCCGCCGACACCCCGCGCGAGGCCCTCAGTTGGTACGCGTGGGCGCGGTGGCGCCGCCCGCCCTATCCCGCGGCCCCGGGCTCGACCAGGCAGAGAGGCCGGAGCGCGCAGGTCGCGTCGGGGTTCCCCGGCTCCACGCGCACCTCGCGCGACCAGTTCCACGGCGGCTGCTCGTCGGCGACGAAGTAGCCGATCTCCACGGCCTGGACGACCTCGCCGTCCCGCAGGAAGAACAGCACCGAGCCGGTCGGGAACGACGCGCGGTAGGGCAGCATGGCCGAACAGCCGACTTCCGCGTCGACGTCCACCACACCGTGCCCGGCGTCGCCGGGTTGCGCGACGACCAGCCCGACGGAGAAGGCGTACACCGCATCCCAGTCCCCCGGCGCCAGTTCGGCGAGCGGGGCGCCGACGCCGGATGCCTCGACCTGCCGCAGCGCGTCGCGCAGCCGGCCCGCGGCGCCGCCGTCCTCGGCGTACGACGCCACGCACGCGTCCTCGCGGCCCAGGTCGTCCGCGGTCAGCGCGTAGACCCCGACCGCCGCCACATAGGCCGCCACGAGCGCGGCGATCGCCAGGAGGACCCACTTCCCGGGCGTGAAGCGGCGGCGCCGCAAATGCCGTGCGAGTTCGTCGTCAAGTGACGTCATGTGGACAGGTTTTACTACCGCTGCCGATTCCGCGCGTCCGCCTTTGCGGCCACCTTGCGGACGAAGTGTCGTAGGGCAAGGTCGAGGTTGTACGGCAGCGGCGAGGTTGTGCGGCAGGGTCGAGGTTGTGCGGCAGCGGCGGAGCGTCGGCACAATGTCCGCATGGTCGAGAGCAACCCCGATCTGGTCAGCGCGTCGTGGTCACGAATCGACGCCTGGCTGGGCGCCCACGCACCTGCCAGCCTGGCCCGGCTGGGCCCCGGCGCGGATCCGGCGGCCTTGGCCGCGGCCGAACAGGTGCTGGGCGTTGCCCTGCCCGCCGAACTGGCCGCCTCCCTGGCCTGCCACGACGGCGTCGAGCCGGAATGCCACGTCTTCCCGGAGATGGACTTCCTGTCCGTCTCCGGGGTGATCGACCAGTGGGAACTCCGCAACCAGGTCGCGGCGGAGTTCTTCGCCGACGAGGCGGACCTGCCGCCGTCGGACGGGGACCCGTTCTGGCACCGTCTGTGGATCCCGGTCGGCCACTTCCAAGGCGACCTGCATGTGATCGACTTGCGCCCCGGCCCCGGGCACGGGCAGATGGGCTGGGTCTCCCACGACGGTTCCAGCTCCTTCGACGGTGGCGAACTCCCGACGCTGGGAACCTACTTGTGGGCGCTGGCCGACACCTTGGCGACCGGCCGCCAGCCGGTCCCCGGTCAGTGGGACGACCCGTGCATCAGCCCTGACGGGGAGCTTTTCTGGTGGGGTATGCCGCACAACGCCGTCGGCTGGTCGCCGGCGCCGACCGGACTCCCCGGTACCGACCGGACCGACGCCGACCGGACCGACGCCGGCACCTGACCACGGCACCGGCGACGGTCACGGGCGCGGGCGCGGCCGCGGACACGGGCGAAAGCCGGTCTCAGGTCCCCGGCTTGGCCGTCGGGGACGGTGCGGTCCCGTCGCCGACCGGCGCGTCGGCATCGGCTGCGGCACCGACGAGTGCGGCGTACACGTCCGGCTCGGATGCCAGGGCGGTCAGCTCCTCGGGCGTCAGCAGCGGGGCGTCGGACAGGGTCTCGGACGACCCGGGCGACCCCATCATCCGGTTGCCGCTCTGCAGCCCCCGCGCTTTGCCGTCCGGCGTGACGATGTACAGCACCGAGGCGCGGTCGCCCAGGACCGTCCTGCTCGCGGTCACCGTCTTCGCCCCGCTCGGCAGCACACCCGTGACGCAGTCGGAGAACGGGTAGTTCCGCACCCCGGGGGCGACCGGGGGGAGGTCCGGATCGCACGGATCCGCCGGGGCCGAACCGGGGGCGACCGAGTTGCCCGTCGCGAACGACAGTTGGGTCCGGCCGCCGTCCGCCCGGGTGAGGGTGAATGCGTACGGCGCGTTCGGTCCCACCGGATCCACGGCGACGATCCCCGGCGGCAGATGCGCCCGGACGGCGGCCAGCGCGGCCTGGCCCCCCGCGTCGAAGGGCGAGCCCGTATTGGGGCCGGTGGTGCCCGGCTGCTGTCCGGTCCCGGTCGGCGGGGTGTCCGCCGCCGTCGTCGCGGTGGTCGCGGTGCTGGACGCGGCACCGAGCCCGGCGGGGCCGCCGGAACCGTCCGACCCGCCGGCCAACGCCGACGTGGCCAGCACCGCGCCGCCCAGCAGCGCCGCCCCTGCCGTCGACGCCGCCGCGATCCGGATCCGCGCGGTACGCCGTACACGCCTGCCGCGCACCTTGATCTGCGCGATGTCGACGGACGCCGGGGGCTCGTCGACGAGCAGTCCCTCCAGCATGGAGGCCAAGTTGTTCCCGTCACGCATGGTTGTTGTCTCCGTGTGGTCGAGGTCGGTCAGGAGTGCGCGATGTCGTACACGGAATCGCCGAGAATGCGCCGCAGTTGCTCCAGGCCGCGCGTGGTCGCCGACCGCACCGACGCCGAGCTCTTCCCCAGCAGCGCCGCGGTCTCCTCGACGCTCAGGTCCTCCCAGTAGCGCAGTACCAACGCGGCCCGGTACACCGGCGTGACCTGCGCCAACGCGGCCAACAGCGCCAGCCGGCGGGCCCCGTCCGCGTCCACGTGGGCCGAGGGCTCGGGTATTTGGTCCGAGGGCAACTCCTGGCTGCTGCGCTTGCGCCGCGTGTCGATGAACGCGTGCACGAGCACGCGGCGCGCGTACGCCTCGACCCCGCCGGTCCGGTGCACCCGGGGCCAGACCGAGAACAGCTTGGCGAACGCGGCCTGCACGAGGTCCTCGGCCGTGTGCCAGTCGCCGCACAGCAGGAAGGCCAATCGCCGCAGAGCTTGGTGCCTGGCCAGCACAAATTGTTCGAACTGGCGCTCCAGCGCGGGCGTCATCGAGGGGTCCCCCAGGTGTTCGCGGGCTATGTGCGTACATCACTAAGAACGGAGCGAACCCCCGTGGATGTTGCGTGGCGCCCGGTGCTCGGCGAGGCGGCGGAGGAGGGGGCGTTCAGCGGCCGACCACGCGGAGCCGGTCAGGATGTACAGGCCCGCGGCGAGCGGTGCCACGGCCACAGTGGCCACGGTGGCGTAGGGCAGGAACCGCAGCACGGCCGCGGCGGGAGGCGTGGGCTCACCGGCGGTCGCGGCCCGCCGCGCCGCGGCGCCCGCCTGTCGGAAGTGCGCGTAGGCGACGAAGAGGGCCAGCACCAGCAGGATCGCCGGAACGATGCCGTGCGGGCCGGTGAGTGCGGCGACGGGATGGGCGGACAGCGCGATGCCGGCGAGGGCATGGCCGAGCAGGTCGTCGCTGGTGACCAGGTGGTACAGCAGGAACAGCACCGGAGCCTGGGCGAGTGCGGGCAGGCAGCCGGCGAACGGCGAGACGCCCTCGGCGCGGTGCAGTGCGGCGACGTCCCGCTGCAACGCCGCGGGGTCCTGGGTACGGCGGCGCTGGTGGCGGCTGCGGAGCTCGCGCATCTGCGGGGCGATGCGCGCCCGGGCAACTTGCGCGCGGGCCTGGGCGTAGGAGAGCGGCACGAGTGTGATGCGCACACACACGGTGACCATCACCACGGCGGCCGCGACCGCGCCGGTGCCGAACATCGGCGCGAGCAGATCGGCGATGGCGCCGAAGAGGGACCCGGCGAGGTCGAGGGGGCCGTCCAGGAAGCCGGACGCGCGGTGGTGGTCGGTGGTGTCAGCGGACATTGCGGAAGCCTTCCGGGCGTCGAACGAGACAGGACGCATCGGACGACCACGCGGAACCGGAAACAGGGGAGGCGGGGACAGCACCTGCGGGGCGTGCACCTGCTGGGCGGGCACCTGCCGGACGGCGTGTCAGGCGTCCTGACACGTCGAGGAAGGGTGTGCGCTTGCCGTCGGCCTCATCGCGGCGGACCCGCCGTGGAACTCGACGACGTGCGGCCGCCGGCTGGGCCAGGCTCCCGGTTCTACGCGGACGCCAAGCCCGCGAAGCCCGGTGCTCGGGGACGTCGGCGCCCCTTGGCGTCGGGGTCCCGCAACGGCAGGAACGCCAGTCGGACGGCGAGTGCGCGGAACACGCCGGCCCGTACGCGTGCCAGACCACGGTGTGCGTCCGTGGCGCCGCCGCGTCCGGCCACGACCGCCGACAGCGCGGCGAGCAGTGCCGTGAACGCCAGCACGATCGCGACCAGCCCGGACACCTGCGACTCGGGGCCCGGCGCGCCACCGGCGACCAGGTCCTGCGCGAGCCCGGGGAGCAGCACCAACCGGATGACCTCGGCCGTGAGCGCGGCCCACCACTCCTGCATGGGTCGGCCTCCCTCCGGCGCGGCATCGGGGTACGTGAACGCGTACGCGAACGGCATCAGCATCGCACACCGACGCTTCGAAATCGGCCCCACGGTGTACGGAGAGAAGGCGGCGGGAGGCCGTCATTCGGGCGGGGGGCGTCACCCAGTGGAGGGGCCCTCACCCAGTGGAGGGGCCGTCACCCGGTCAAGTGGTCGCCGTACAGCTTGAGCAGTGCCAGCCAGTGGCGCTCCTCTGCCGCGGCGTCGTGGGTCGTGTTGTCGGGGACGGCAAAACCGTGGGCGGCCGGATAGGTTTCCAGGGTCGCGCGGACGCCCGCCGCGGCGAATGCTCCGGCGAGGCGCGCGTACTGGTCCGCCGGGAAGGACGCGTCGTTCTCCGCCGCGGCGACGTACACCCCGGCGCGGATGCGGTCGGCCGTCAGGGCCGGGCTGTCCGGGTCGTCGGCGGCCGCGAGGTTCCCGCCGTGGAACGACGCCGCGGCGGCCACCAGATCGGGATGGTGCACGGCGGCCAGCAGCGAGAACCGCCCGCCCATGCAATACCCCGTGGTCCCCAAGCCGTCGCCGGAGACCATGGGAACCGCGGCGAGGAACCGCAGGTACGCCCCCGTGTCACGAACGATCATCGGCGTGGTCAGTCCGGACGCCAAGCGCGACAGCCGCGCCCGCTCGTCCGGATCGGCGAAGACCGTGGCGGGATCGAAGGGCTCGAACGGCGTGCGGTGGTAGTAGTCGGGCACCAGCACCCAATAGCCCGCCGCGGCAAGCCGGTCCGCCATCGCGACGAAGGTCTGCCGTACGCCGGCGGCATCGGTGAACATCAGCACCCCCGGGGCCCGCCCCGCGCCGGGCGGCGCGTGCAGGGTCGCGCCGGCCTCGCCGTCGCCCGTCGGTACCGTCACATCCGAGTGCGTCATACGGCCTCCCCATCTCCGCGCCACCCGTGGGAACCCGCATGGCCGAGCGAAGCCACAACCCTACCCGGCAACATTCGCACCCCTCGCGGGCGGTGCTTGCGGTGTGTGCAGTGGGTCTCGCTCGGATTCCGCGGAGCGTAGACGCGAAAGGTGAACTCGACTAGCTTTTCGCGCATGGACTCCGAGCGGGCCGCACGGCTCGACAACATCCGTACGCCGCGCGGCCGTTACGCGAAGGGCGTGCGCCGCCGCAACGAGATCCTGACGGTGGCGCTCGACGTCTTCGCGACGCTCGGCGAGAAGGGTGCGCTGATCAAGGAGATCGCCGACCGGATGGGCATGTCCCAGGCCGGCGTCCTGCGCTACTTCGGGTCGCGTGAGGGCCTGCTGATCTGGGCCCTGGCCGAGCGGGACCGGCTCGCCAAGGAGAGGGTCGCCCAGGAGGTGTACGCGGATCCGATCTCGCCCATGGCCGCGACGCTGCGCCGCAGCAGCGATGTCGCGGGCCTGGTACGCCTGTACGTGAGCATGGCCGCCGCGTCCGGCTTCCCGGACCACCCGGCGCGCGACTTCTTCGAGGTCCGCAACGGGGACATCCTCGTCGCCCTGCGCGAGGGCCTCGCCGCGTTGCAGGCCGAAGGCCGAATCCGGTCGGACATCGACCCGGAGGCCATCGCCCGGCTGGCCTTGGCCGCCGCGGACGGCATCCAGCACCAGTGGCTGCTCGACCCCACCGTGGACATGGGGGGCGTCATCGACACCATCGTCGCCCTGGTCGTGGACGTCACCCCGCCTGCGGCGGGGGCGCCGCAGGAACCGCCGGCTCCCTGACGTCCGGCCGCCGGGCAGCCACCGTCGCTGCCGCCGTACACGCTTTGCCCCAGGCCCGTCTCCCAACCGCACGACCAGGTCAGAGCCTTCGTCCGGTGACGCCGCCAAGCGGCGGCCGCGTATGCAAAGGAGATCGTCCGTGCCGAACGGACCGCGATACCTCCCGGGTCCCACACCGTCGGTTCCCCGGCTGCCGGGTCGGCGGCGGACGGGGGCGGTCGTCCGGGCGTCCCGCTGGGTCGCCGCCTTGGTATTCGTCCCGGTGCTGGTGGTGTCCGGCTGCAGCCGGGACGGCCAAGACCGGGTACCGGAGGGGCAGTCCGTCCCGTCGCCGCAGGCCGCGGCCGTCTCCTCGACCGCAACTGGCGCTCCCACCGGGCCCGGTGCCCCAACCGCGTCCGCGTCCGGCACCGCCACGCCGGTACCCGAGGGCGACGCGTTCTACGATCCCCCGGCGCCGCTGCCCCAGGGCAAGCCCGGCACGGTGATCCGCAACCGCCCCTACACGCCACCGGAGGCCAAGCTGACCCAGCCGTCCCGCACCTCGCTGGTGATGTACCTGAGCACCGGGACGGACGGCAAACCGGTGGCCGCGAGCGGGCTGGTGACCGTGCCGGAGGGGCCCGCACCCGCCGGCGGGCGGCCCGTCGCCGCGGTGAACCACGGGACCATGGGGACGGGTTCGACGTGCGGACCGTCCCGTACCCCATCCTTCGCCGGGCTGGAGGACAGCAGTCCGGTGGCGAAGCTGCTCGCGCGCGGCTTCGTCGTCGTCCAGCCCGACTACATCGGTTTGGGCGTGACCGGGGTGCGACACCCGTACCTCAACGGGAAGTCCGCGGCGTACGCGACGCTCGACATCATCCGTGCCGCGCGCGAAATCGACTCCGAGGCGAGTGCGACGGCGCTCGTCTACGGCGGATCCCAGGGCGGCCACGCCGCGCTGTGGACCGCGCACTACGCCGCCGAGTACGCCCCCGACCTCGACCTCAAAGGCATAGTCGCCAACGCCCCGGCGGTCGGCTTCGAGCTGATGCCCGAACTGATCGCCCAGCAGTCGCCGTTGGCCACCCCTTACGTCGGGATGCTGCTGACGCTCGTCAACGGCGCCTCGGCCGCCGACCCGGCGGTCAAGCCCGCCGAACTCCTCACCCCCGACGCGCTGGCCGCCGCCGACCTGATCTGGACGGAGCCCTGCATCACCGGCGGCACCCCGGTCCCGAGCGCCGCCGACGTGTTCCGCCCCGGTGCGGACCTGGGTCCGCTCAACGCCGCGCTCAAGGCCAGCGCACCCGGTGAAGTCGTCACCACAGTCCCGGTGTTGCTGCCCCAGGGCGGCAACGACGTGCTGAGCAGCCTGAACCAGGGCCTCGCCAGGCAACTGTGCGACAAGGGCGCAAGCGTGGACTTCAAGTTCTACGCCGACGAGGGGCACACCATCGGCGGCGGCCCGCTGGACGACGCGATCGCCTGGATGGACGCCCGGCGCACCGGCACGCCGGTCACCGAGAGCTGCGTGTTCTGACCGGACGCGCGGACTGTGCCGTGTTCTTGGCTGCCGCCCAAGGGCGGACAGCCGCGACCGCGCGAGGATCCGGCAAGGAACCGCGAGGATCATGTGGGGACTTCCGGACGGACGGCTGGTGTCATGGTCGTCATCGCGCGCGCTGTCCCCTGTTCAACGCCTGGCCCGTTACGGGAGTGGGAAATGCTGCGGGAGATATGGCCGTTCGTCGAGGACTGCGCCCGTCGGGATGTCCCGGTGGTCCTCGCCAGGCTGATGGGGCGGGAGGGCACCGGGTCGCGGCCGTTGGGGGCGACGATGGCGGTGGCCGCCGACGGGGCGTGGCGCGGTTCGGTGTCCGGGGGCTGCGTGGAAGGCATGGTCGTCGACGCGGCGCGGGCAGTGCTGGACGGTGCGGCGCCGCACGTACTGTCGGTGCACGTTGGCGGCGAGTTGCTGCCCTGCGAGGACTGACGTGGTATTCGCTGATGCATCAGCCCCGCGGAAGCGGCCGGTCCTGGTGGGTGCGACGGACCTGGCCGCGGCGTTGGCCCGGTTCGCCGAACCGCTGGACCGGGACCGCCTCGTCGGCCCGGTCGGCTGACGGGGCCGGGCCTGTCCGGAACGGGGCGTCCGGTGACCGGGTGCGTAGGCGTGTGGCGTCCTGGCTGGGCGGCAGGCCGAACTGGCGGCGGTACTCGCGGGCGAACTGGGAGGGGCTGTCGTAGCCGACGCGGCGGCTGACGCCGGTGATGTCGCCCGGGTCGAGGGAGAGTTGGATCCGCGCCTCCTGGAGCCGGATCTGCTTCTGGAACTGGATGGGGCTCATCGCGGTGACCGCCTGGAAGTTGCGGTAGAACGCCGACACGCTCATGCCCGCCTGGCGCGCGACGTCGTCGACGCGGAAGGCTTCGGCGTAGTGCTCGCGGATCCAGCGGACCGCGCGTGCGATGTGCGAGAGGCTGCTGTCCGCCAGCCCGATCTGGCGTAGCACGGAGCCGTGTTCGCCCGTGATGACGTGCCACAGCATTTCCCGGATCACCATCGGCGCGAGCACCGCACGGTCGCGCGGGCGGTCCAGCAGTCGCAGGAGCCTGACCGCCGCGTCGAGGAGCTCGGGCGGCGCGTCGGCGACCGCCATGCCGGACGGGGCGGCGCCGGGCGGCGGGAGGTCCCCGGGGCCGGCCTGGAGCAGGAGTTCGGCGATCGTCGGCGGGTGCAGGACGAGTCCGAGGCCGATCGCGGGGGTCTCGGCGTCCGCCTGGGTGAAGTGGCCGGTGATGGGCATGTCCACGGAGGCGATGAGGTACTGGCCGGCGCCGTACTCGTACACCCGGTCGCCGAGCGCGATGTGCTTCGCCCCCTGCGCGATCAGCGCCATCACCGTGCCGGACATCTCCGGGGCCGGCGGCGAGGCCTCGGTGACCTTCGCGATCAGCAGGCCGTCGATGTCGGTGGACATGTCGGGGCGGACGTGGCGGGCGAGCAGCGTGCGCATCTCGTCGAGGCTCATGAGTTCGAGTAAACGCCATTCTTCTCTCCGTCTCCGAGTGATTGAGAGGATCAGGCAAGAACGCCGGGGCATCGTTCTAACGTTTTCGCAGGTCAGACTGCTTCCATGGAGGTATCGGACATCCCGGGAGCGAGAAACCGCTCCGGATCGAAGGAGAGCCCCATGACCGTCACGCACGGATTCCACGCGACCATGACCGCGCTTCCGGGGAAGGGCGGCGAGCTCGTCGGCCTGCTGCTCGGCGCGCCTTCCCTCCCGCACCCGGACTGCCCGGTGTTCCTGGTCAGCCGGTCCGCGGGCGACCCGGACACGGTGCACGTGACCGAGGGCTGGACCAGCGAGGCGGCGCACGCCGCGTTCTTCGCCACCCCCGAGGCGGCGGCGCTGGTCGCCCGGTTGCAGCCGCTGCTGGCGGACGAGCCCCGGTACGCGGACGCCGTCCCGGTCGGCGGCAAGGCCGCGTTCTGACCGGGCTCACGTGCCCCTGCGTTGAAGACCCCGGTCCCCGGGGGCTCTTCCGGATCATCCACTTCCCACCGCTGCGTAAGGACTCCGCCGTGACACCCGTGCGTCCCGCTGTCGACCCCGAACTGACCGCCCTCCTCGCCGACCTGCCGCTCGGCGTCGGCTTGGACGCCGACCTGCTGCCCGTCATGCGGCAGTTCGCGGTGACCCCGCCCGAAGAGGCCCTTCGGAACCACGCAGTCACCCGGCACGACCACGCCGCCGTGGCCCCCGACGGCACGGCGATCCCGCTGACCGTCCTCACCCCGGCCGACCACGTTCCGGGCGATCACCTTCCGGCCGACCTCCCCCCGACGGGCGGCGCACCGTGCGTGTACTGGATCCACGGCGGCGGCATGGTCATGGGCGACCGGTTCTCCCAGATCGGCATCCCGCTCGACTGGCTGGCGGAGTTCGGCGCGGTAGTGGTGTCCGTCGAGTACCGGCTGGCGCCCGAGGCGACCGGCACCACGGCGGTGGAGGACTGCCACCACGGCCTGCTGTGGGTCGCCGAGCACGCCGCCGAGCTCGGTGTCGACCCGGCCCGGATCGTCGTCGCGGGCGTCAGCGCGGGCGGCGGCCTCGCCGCGGGCGCCGCGTTGCTCGCCCGGGACCGCGGTACGCCGCCGCTCGCCGCGCAGGTGCTGGTCTGCCCGATGCTCGACCACCGCAACTCCACCGTCTCCAGCGCCCAGTTCACCGGGACCCCGGGCGTCTGGACCGGCGAGATGAACGCCTTCGGCTGGCAGTCGCTCCTCGGCGGCCTCGATCCCGCGGAGGTGCCCGCGTACGTCTCCCCGGCGTTGGCCGCGGACTTGTCCGGCCTGCCGCCGACGTACATCGACGCGGGCTCCGCCGAGGTGTTCCGGGACGAGGACGTCGCATACGCGGCCGGCATCTGGGCCGCGGGCGGGTCGGCGGAACTCCACGTCTGGGACGGCGGGTTCCACGGCTTCGACGCGCTCTTCCCCGAGGCACGGCTCTCCGTGGCCGCACGTCGCACGCGGAGCGCATGGCTTGCCCGAACGTTGTCCGCGAGCCCGGTCCCGCCCGGCCCGCTCGACCCGGCGGCCGTCCGGGACTGAGCGTCGAACGGTCCCCGTCGCCGGGAGGATTGGGCAAGATCGCGCGAGTTCTGCCCCGGGATCCCCCCGCATGACGCTGGTTTCATGGGTGCCACCCCGCTTTCCCACCCTCCGGACTCCTCACGGAGTGCGTGAGTGCCGTCGGCGTGCCCGCAACCGAACGCACCTTGCAGAAAGGAACCGCAGATGCCCGACCGCACACGCAGCGACGTGTCGCTCCAAGTCAACGGCAGGACCCGACGGTTGACCGTCGACCACCGCAGGACCCTGCTCGACGCGCTCCGGGACGACCTCGGGCTCACCGGCCCGAAGAAGGGCTGCGACCACGGGCAGTGCGGGGCCTGCACGGTCCTGCTGGACGGCCGCCGCGCGGTGTCGTGCCTTGTCCTCGCCGTCGCCGCCGACGGCGCTGACGTCACCACCGTCGAAGGCCTCGGCAGTCCCGACGAACTCTCCCCTCTGCAAGAGGCTTTCGTGCGTCTCGACGGCTTCCAGTGCGGCTTCTGCACGCCGGGCCAGCTGTGTTCGGCCGCCGGCATGCTGGCCGAGCACGCGGCCGGATGGCCCAGCGCGGTCACCGCGCACGACTCCCCCTGCGGCTCCCCCGTCGACCTCGACGCGGGCGAGGTACGCGAGCGCATGAGCGGGAACCTGTGCCGCTGCGGCGCGTACCACCGAGGCCTTCGCCGCGCTCCCCTTCGCGGAACGCCACGCCTACAGCGCCGTGTTCGCGGAGACCACCGTCGACCCGGCCACCGGCGAAGTACGCGTACGCCGCCTCCTCGGCATGTTCGCCGTCGGCCGCGTCGTCAACCCCCTCCTGGCCCGCAGCCAAGCCGTCGGCGGCATGGTCACCGGCCTGTCCATGGCCCTGCACGACGAGGGCGTACGCGATCCGGTGACCGGCCGACCCGCCAACCCCGACCTCGCCGGGTACCACATCGCCGCACACGCCGACGTGCCCGACATCGAAGCCGACTTCGTCCCGGACACCGACCCCGACGACCCCTCCGGCATCAAAGGCATCGGCGAAATCGGCACCGTCGGCACCGCGGCCGCCGTCGCCAACGCCGTCTGGCACGCCACCGGAACCCGCCACCGCACCCTCCCCATCCGCCTCGACCGCACCCTCGAAGCACGTCCCGCCGCAACAACCACCAGGCCGCCTGCCCCCGAAGAGCCTCCACAGGCCCGGTGACACCCGCCCCGGGCCGGTCGCGGTCGGCCGACCAGGACTGTTGCGGGATTTCGGGGAACTCGTCGCTGCTGCGATCCGACTACCAGTGCGGTTGGCCGCACGGTGGCGGCCCGGCAGGTGACCCGGAGACCTCAGCGATGGACATCACTCCTCAGGACGGCGGCCGCCCGCGAATAGGCGCGGTGGTGACGGGGTTCGACGCGAGCAGAGCGGACGCCTCGGAGGTGGCCGCGGTGCGTGCCGCCGTCCACGAGCACCGCATCGCGGTGCTGCGCGACCAACATCTGACGCCCGATGAGTTCCTGGCCCTCGGCGAGCTGTTCGGCGATCCGGTGACGTACTACCAGCCGATGTACCACCACCCCGACCGGCCGGAGGTGTTCGTCTCCTCCAACGTGCCGGGCGACGGCAGCCGGGTGGGGGTGCCCAAGACCGGGCAGTTCTGGCACGCCGACTACCAGTTCATGGCCGAGCCGTTCGCGCTCACGCTGGTGTATCCGCGCGTCGTTCCGGCCCGCAACCGCGGGACGCTGTTCATCGACATGGCCGCCGCGTACCGGTCCTTGGACGCCGCGCTGCGCGACGAACTACGCGGCGTTCGGGCCCGGCACAGCGCCAACCGGTACTTCAAGATCCGGCCGAGCGACGTCTACCGCCCGATCCGCGACCTGATCGAGGAAGTCGACCGCGAGACACCGCCCGTCGTGCAGCCCGCCGTACTCACGCACCCGGTGACCGGCGAGGAAGTCCTCTACATCAGCCAGGGCTGCACCATCGGTTTCGCCGACCAGGCCGGAGCGCCGCTGTCCGGCGACCTCCTGGCCAGGGTGCTCGACGCGGTGGGCCAGGCGGACACCACCGGCACGCACGAGAACGTCCACCTTCAGACCTTCGCCGAAGGCGACCTGCTGATCTGGGACAACCGCACCCTGGTCCACCGCGCCCGACACACCGCGACACCGGAGCCGGCCGTGTCCTGGCGTGTGACCGTCATGGACGGGGAGCGCTACTACCGATGAGCGCCATGCCTGCCGCCTCTGCCTCCCCGGCTGCCCCGGCCGCGCCGACGTTCGGCGACGACCCGGCACTGCTCGCCCGGGTGCTGACGCCCTACAGGCCGGACTGCCGTTACCTGCTGTCCACGAGCACCGCATCGGACGATGAACTGGCGCTTTCACGAGGTGAGTTCGCCATCGGGGAGTCCTGCTACATCGACGACACCGGGCACTTCAACGCCGTCGAGTTCAACATCTGCTACAACCAGCTCACCTACTTCCTGATCGCCAAGTCCGTCCAGGAGGGCCTGGCACCGGAGTTCCGGCGCTGGACCATGGACGACTTCTGGGCGCGCCAACTCCCCGGCATCCTCATCGCGGGCTTCACCAGCAGGTTCCACGCACCCATCGACCCGCGCTCGTTCCACGGCGAGGTCCGCTTCGACAAGATCCTGCGCCGCACCGGGGCGGACGGCTCCCTGGTGATGGCACGCACCTCCTGCCGGTTCTGGGACGACGCCGACGGACGTGCGGACGGCGAGGTCAGACTCGCCTTCGTCGATCCCCCGGACGGCGTCGAACCCGGCGGTTCCCAGGCCGCGGACACCCGGACCGCATCGGGCCTGCCCAAGACGGAGGCCGACGCATGAGCCCCGGCATGGATCGGCGACCCCGCACGCTGCCCGACAGCCTCGCCCGACGCGTGGCCGCGACGCCCGACGCCACGGCGTTCGTCACAGCGGACCGGCGCGTCACGTACGCCGACCTCGACCACGCCTCGGAGCAGGTCGCGGCGGCGCTCACCGCAGACGGCATCAAGCCGGGCAGCCGGGTCGCCCACCTGGGCCGCGAATCCGAACGCTACTACGAGGTGCTGCTCGGCTGCGCGAAGGCGCATGTGGTCCTCGTCCCGGTCAACTGGCGGCTCACCGCACCGGAGACCGGGCACATCCTCGGCGATTCCGAAGCTCAACTGGTCTTCTGCGACCGTGAGTTCGCCGACTCCGGGATTCCGGCGGGAACGGCGGCACGGGTGCTGGCCCTCGACGACGCGGGTCCCGACGGGTACCAGGCGTGGAAGGAAGCCGCCCCTTGCCGGACCGATGCGGCGCCCCCGGCCGGTCCCGACGACCCGGTCGTCCAGATGTACACGTCCGGAACGACCGGCCTTCCCAAGGGCGTCGTCCTGGCGCACCGCTCGTTCTTCGCCGTCCGGCACGCCCTCGCGGACGCCGGGCTGGACTGGATCGACTGGCGCGCCGACGACATCACCCTGCTGAGCGTGCCCGGATTCCACATCGGCGGACTGTGGTGGGCCGCCCAAGCCCTCGACGAGGGCGTACCCGTCGTGCTCATGCCCGCGTTCACGCCCGGGGCGGCATTACGCGCGATCCGCGAGCACGCGGTCACGACCCTCTGCATGGTGCCCGCGATGCTGCGCGCGGTGCTCGGTGAACCCGGCACGGCAGCCGCCGACTTCGCCCGGATTCGCAAGGTGGTGTACGGCGGCTCGCCGATGCCAGAGGCGCTGCTCGCCCGCTGCGTCGAGGTGATGGGCTGCGAGTTCGCCCAGATCTACGGCCTGACGGAGACGGGCAACACCGCCGTGTGCCTGCCGCCGCGCGACCACGCACCGGGTGCCCCGCGGCTGCGCGCCGCGGGGCGACCGTACCCGGGATTCGCCGTCAAGGTCGTCGGCGACGACGAACGGGCCCTGGCACCCGGCGAGATCGGCGAGGTCTGGCTGCGCTCGCCCGCCCGCATGCTCGGCTACTGGCACCGCCCGGACGCCGACGCGGAAACCCTCGTGGGCGACTGGATCCGCACCGGCGACGCAGGATTCCTGGACGCCGACGGATACGTCCATCTCCACGACCGCGTCAAGGACATGATCATCTCGGCGGGCGAGAACATCTACCCCGCCGAGATCGAGAACGCCCTGGCCGCCCACCCGGGCGTGGCGGACGCCGCGGTGATCGGAGTACCCGACGACCGGTGGGGCGAGGCGGTCCACGCCTTCGTGGTCGCGGCCGACCCCGGCTCCCCGCCCGCGCCCGCCGATCTGAGCCGCTTCCTGCGCGGCCGGCTCGCCCCCTTCAAACTGCCCGCCCGGTACGTGTTCGTGGAGTCCGTGCCGCGGAACCCCAGCGGCAAGGCGCTGCGCCGGGAACTCCGGGCGCCGTACTGGCGGGACCGGGAGCGGAATGTCAACTGACCGCCGGCCCCGCGCCGACCGATGCGAAAGGACACCGCGGCCATGAGGGCGCCCATCAGCGCGAAGGACCTGCGCGACGACGTGATCGACCAACTCCAACTCGACCCGGAGGAGTTCGGCGACGATGACGACCTGGTGGACTTCGGCCTCGACTCGCTGCGCCTGCTGACGCTCGCGGATGTGTGGGGCGAACGGTACGGCGCGGCCGTCCCGTTCGAGGAACTGGCCGAACACACCACGCTCACCGCCTGGGCCGCCCTCCTCGGCTCCGCCGGGGAGGACCGCGGGTGACGCACGCCCGAATCGCAGCCGGCGCCGCGTCGGCGCCATCCCAGCACGGACGCGCCTGGCCGCTGACGGCGGCCCAGCGGGGCATCGTTGCCGGGCACCTGCTGTCCCCGCACCCGGCCGCCTACAACACCGCGGAGTACATCCGCATCGACGGCGACCTCGACACCGGCCTGTTCGACACCGCGGTGCGGCGGGCGGTGTCCGAGGCCGACGCCCTCCGGGTGCGCCTGGTTCTCGGCCCCGACGGGCGGCCCGTCCAGATACCCGACGCGGCCCCGTCCTGGACGCCGCGGCACCTCGACCTGTCCGGCGCGGACGATCCGACGGCGGCGGCGGAGGCCTGGATGTCCGCCGAAGTGGCGGCCCCGGTCGACCCGTTCGGCGACGCGCCGCTGTTCGACCACGCGCTTGTCCGGGTCGGGGCAGATACGTGGCTGTGGTACCACCGCGTGCATCACGTCCTGCTCGACGGATTCGGCGCGGGCCAGCTCGCCCGCCGGGTCGCCGACGTGTACACCGCGCTCGCGGCGGGCGGCGAGCCGGGCACCACCCCGTTCGGATCGCTGCGGGCCGTGCTGGACGAGGAGGCGGCGTACGCGGGCTCCGAAAAGATGCGGCTCGACCGTGAGTTCTGGACCCGGCACCTCGCAGACCGGCCGGAGGCGGTCGGCCTCGGCAGCGCAATCGCCATGCCGTCCGCGCGGGCCGTGCGCACGTACGCCCATCTGCCGGAAGGCGTCGCCGTTCGTATGGCCGAAGTTGCCCGGGACGCGCGGGCAACCTGGCCGGAGGTACTGATCGCCGCGGTAGCCACGGTGCTGTGCCGGCGCGCCGGGGCCGCGGAGACGGTGCTCGGCCTCCCGGTCATGGGCCGCATGGGCTCCGCGGCCCTGCGGGTGCCGTCGACGGTGCTCAATGTGCCGCCGCTGCGGGTGCGCACGACAGGGACGCCGGTCGAGGTCGTGGCCGCGGTCTCCGCCGAGCTGCGCGCAATACGGCGTCACCAGCGGTACCGGTACGAGGACTTGGCCCGCGACCTGGGCCTGGTCGGCGGCGACCGCAGGCTGTTCGCGGCGGTGGTGAACGTCATGCCCTTCGAGTACAAGCTGCAATTCGGGGAGACGGCGCGGGCCACCGCGCACAACGTCTCCGCGGGACCGGTGGCGGACTTGGCGGTGAACGTCTACGACCGCCGCGACGGGGGCGGTCCGCATGTGGTCCTGGACGCCAACCCGGCGTGCTGCGACGCGGACGACGTCGCCGAGTTCGCGGCCGATTTCGTCGACGAGCTGTCGGGGCGTCGGCGGACCGCAGCGGCCGCGCCGACTGCGTCAGCGGAGGCTGGGCGCCCGGCCGACGTGTTGGAGCTGGTACGTGCGGTGGCCCGCGACCGGCCCGGCGCCGTGGCGGTGGATGCCGGCGAACTGTGCTGGACCTACCGCGAACTCGCGCATTCAGTCGAGGCGTTCGCGACAAGGCTCGGCTCCCTCGGGGTGGTCCCCGGCGACCACGTCGCCTTGTCGTTGCCGCGTGGGCCGGAGGCGGTGATCGCCCAGTTGGCCGTGCTCGCGCGCAACGCCGCGTACGTGCCCCTCGACCCGGACGGACCGGAGGAGCGTACGCGTACGGTCCTGGACGACACCCGGCCGCGCGTCGTGGTCACCGCCGCGATGCTGCGGGAGAGCGACGCCAGACCCGGGGCGGGGGCGACGCCGCTCACGCAGCCGCCCTCGCCGAATCCGCCGAATCCGTCGGATCCCTCAATTCAGGCGGCTTCCACGGCACCCGCCTACGTCATCCACACTTCCGGATCGACAGGACGCCCCAAAGGCGTCGTCGTCCCGCGCGCTGCCCTGGCGGCGTTCACGGCCGCCGCGGGCGAGCGCTACGGGCCGGGGCCGGACGATCGTGTGCTCCAGTTCGCCGCACCGCACTTCGACGCATCTGTCGAGGAGGTGTTCCTGACCCTGTCCGCCGGGGCGACGCTGGTCATGGACGCCGGGCGCGGGCCGGCCTCGGCCCCGACGGGCCATGCACCTTCCGTGCACGGCCTGTTGCGCGAGTGCGCCGCGCGGAGGATCACCTGGCTCGGCCTGCCGACCGCGTACTGGAACGAAGTCGCGCACGCGGTGGCCGCCGAGAACGGGCCCGAACTACCGCAGGCACTCCGGACGGTGGTCATCGGCGGCGAGGCCGCGCTTCCCGAACACGTCCGCGCATGGCGCCGCGCCCGCGGGGCCGATCGGATCCGGCTCGTCAACACCTACGGCCCGACCGAGACATGCGTCGTGGCGCTCACCGCGGATCTGGCCGGCCCGCACGCGAGCTACGCGGGCGGAGCACACGTGCCCGTCGGCCGCCCTGTGACGGGCATGACCGCCGCCGTCCTCGACCCGGCGGGAAGGCTCGTCGAACCTGGAAGTGTCGGCGAACTCCTGCTCATCGGGTCGCAGTTGGCCAACGGCTACCTCCGGGGGCCGCAGGAGACCCGGGCCCGGTTCGCCCCCGTCGCCGCGTTGCCGGGCCGACCGCGCGGATACCGGACCGGGGACCTCGTCCGGGTCGGCCGAGATGGGCAACTGTCCTTCGTCGGGCGGACGGACGACGAGGTCAAGGTGAGCGGGCACCGCGTCCGCCCCGCCGAAGTGGAGGCCGCGCTGACCGCGCTGACCGGGGTACGGCAGGCCGCGGCCGTCGCGTACACCGATTCCCAAGGGGCCACGCGAGTCAGGGCGTTCGTCGTCAACGAGGGCCCGCCGGGAGCTCATGCGGACGCGCCGACCGAGACGGACCTGCGTACCGGATTGCTGCGGCTGCTCCCCCGCGCGGTCGTCCCTGCCTCCTTCCGTTTCCTGGACAAGCTGCCGCTGACCTCGGCGGGCAAGGCCGACCGGGCGGCACTGCGGGCCTCGTTCGCCGGCGGGGACGACAACGCGGTCGAGCCGTCGGGCGAGAGGACCGATCTCGTGGACCTGATCGCGCAGGCGTGGCGTGATGCCCTGGACGTTCCGCTCCCCGGCCCGGACGACGACTTCTTCGCCCTGGGCGGCCAGTCCCTGCAAATCGTCCAGGTGGCGAACCGCCTGTCACTCCTGCTCGGTCGCGAGGTGCCGGTGGCCGACGTGTTCGGCCTGCCGACGCCGCGCGAACTCGCGGACCACCTGCGGGACTCCGAGCGCACGCACGCCACGGAACGCGCGGCTCACCCGGCGATCGCAGAACCCCTGCCGGACCACATCAGGCTCGCGGGCACCGCTCCCCGCCCGGGAACACCCGCGCGGCGGATCCTGCTCACCGGCGCGACCGGCTTCGTCGGGGCCCATCTCCTGGCCCGTCTGGCGGCCACCACCGACGTCGACGTCGTGTGCCTCGTACGCGGTCCCGAACCCCTGTCCCGCCTGGCCGGGGCACTCGCCACCTGGGGCCTGGACCCACGCCTGCCCGAGGCCCGCATCAGAGCCGTGTCCGGTGACCTGGCCCTGCCCGACCTCGGGCTGGCACCCGGCGATCGCGAGGCCCTGACCCGCGGTCCGGGCCGCGTGGACGCCGTCGTGCACGCGGCCGCCGGGGTGAGCCTGCTGCGCGGCGAGTCGTCCCTCCGCGCGGTCAACGTCGACGCGATCATACGACTCCTCGAACTCGCCTCGGAGTCACGGGCGTTCTTCCATCACATCTCCACGCTGTCAGTCGCCGGCGGCGGGCAGGGGGAAGGCGTCCCCGAGGCGTTCCTCCCCACGGACCGTCCGCCCGCCGCAGGCGGGTACGCGCACGGCAAACGGGTCGCGGAGCACCTCCACGCGCAGGCGGCGGCACGCGGGCTGCCCGTGGCGGTGCACCGGCTCGGCCGCGTCACCGGCGCCCGCGCCACGGGCATCGTCAACCCCCAGGACATCCTGTGGCGCATCCTGGCCGCCGGTCTCCCCGCGGGTGCCCTTCCGCTGCTGCACGCGTCCGAGGTATGGACGCCCGTCGACGAACTCGCCTCGGATCTCGCCCGGTTGGTCACGCGGGCGCCGACACCGGGGCTCGTGGTCCACCACGCCCCGGCGGAGCAGGGCACGGCAGTGCCGGTACATCTCGACCGGATGCACGCCTGGCTGCGCGAGTACGGGTACCGCTTCGACGTCGTCCCCATCGACGCCTGGACCGCTACCGTCGCCCGGCACGGCGCGAACGGGGAAACAGCCGCCGTACTCGCGATGTTGGAAGGCCTGCCGGGCTTGTCGGGCCATTCAGGCCTCTCGGGCCCGCCGAGGCCGACGACGGGCCTGCCGAGCGATTCCGGTGCGGCGCAGGGGCCGGTGCACGCCGAGCAGTTGTCATTGCTTCTGGAGCCGTCGGCCCCCGCGGTCCGCGCGGTCGACCGCGACCTGATGCACCGCTATCTCGACCACGGCGTGCGGACCGGCCTCCTGCCCCGGCCGGGCGCCGCACGCGGACAAGCACCGAACCACTTCGCGGACTCCGGGAACTCGGCGTCCGCGACATCCGACTACACCTGAGCACGGCACGCATCTGCGCGCGCCGGCCCCCCGGACCCGACGTGTGGTCGGCGGGGTGCGCATGAGGAGGATCAGCGTTGAAGTTCCCCAAGCGGCTGCTCACGGCCGTGCTGCTCACAGCGACCTGCCTCGGCACCGGGGCCTGCGGTGACGACGACAAGACCTCCTCGGCCGCATCCGAATCGGCGGCGTCCGCGACGGGCGGCGGCGCCGAGCCCGCCAACAACGGCGACGCCTACCCGGTGACCGTCGAGAACTGCGGCAAGAAGTACACGTACGACAAGGCCCCTTCGCGCGTCGTGGTGATGAACGGCGGTTCCGTCGCCGAGGTTTCCTCACTGCTCGCGCTCGGGCAGGGCGACAAGATCGTGGCGAACGCGCAGAACTACGGGGCTTCGGACGAGCCGGGGCGCGCCGAGGCCATCACCGCCCTGCCGAGCGGCGGGATCAAGCTCAACGACGCGATGGACGTCCCCCGCGAGGCCATGCTCGGGCTGCGTCCGGACTTCGTGATCTCCACGTACGGCGGCGGCTTCGCGGCCGACAGCGGGTTCGCCACCCGCGACGATCTGGCCGGAATCGGTGCGAACTCGTACGTGCCGCGCGCGACATGCGGCGGTCCCGGATCGGTGGACGGGCGCCAGACCATCGAGGACAGCTACGCCATGCTGCGCGACCTCGGCCGCATCTTCGGGGTGAGCGACCGCGCCGATCAGCTCGTCGCCGCCTCGCAGAAGCAGGTCGCCGACGTCGCCGCCAAGGTGGCGGGCACCCCCGCCCCCAAGGTCATGCTGATCATCCCCGGGATGACCATGGGCGCCTCGGAGTTCAGCTCCGTCGGTGCCAACGGGATCTGGAACGACATCATCGCCAAGGCCGGCGGCGTCAACGCCTTCGGCGACAGCACCAAGGAGCTGTTCGCCAACCTCAGCAAGGAACAGGTCGCCGCCGCCCAGGTCGACGCCGTCATCATCGTCAACTGGATGAACCCGGACCCCGCCGCCGAAGCCGCGAAGCTGTTCGCCCAGTTCCCGCAGTGGGAGGCCGCGAAGAACAAGCGCTTCGTCGTGCTCTCCGACTCGGTCTACCTCGGGCCCGGCAACGCCACCGCGGTCGACAAGCTCGCCCGCGTCATCCATCCGGATCGGTTCTGAGCCGCACAACGGGGACACGCACATGGACGTGACGCGGCAACCGGCGGTCGAGGCCGACAAATCCGAATCCCAAGCCGAATCCGAAGCCGAAGCCGAGATGGCCTCGACCCGGCGCGGCCGGGCCCCCCGGTCCACCCGGTCCACCTGGTCCACCCGGCCGGTTCGACCCGCCCGGCCCGCCCGGCCCGCTCCCCTGCACGGCGTACCGCTGACGGCCTGCGTCGCCGTCCTGACCGTGCTGCTGACGCTGATGGTCCTGGTCGCGGTCGGGATCGGCTCGGTGAACGTCCCGCTCGGCGACACCTGGCGGATCGTCAGTACACATCTCACCTCCGGATCGCGCGCCGAACTCGACCCGGTGCAGGACCAGATCGTGTGGGAGTACCGCGTCCCCCGGGTGCTGCTCGCCGTCCTCGCCGGAGCCGGGCTCGCCGTCACGGGAGTGGTCCTCCAGGCCCTGGTCGCCAACCCGCTGGCCGACCCGTACGTGCTCGGCATCACCTCCGGTGCCTCGACCGGCGCCGTCCTGGCCATGACCGCGGGCGCGGCCGCCATCGGCGACATCGGCGTCTCCGCCGCGGCCTTCGGCGGCGCGATCGTGGCCACCGTCCTGGTCTTCGCCCTCGGACAGCGCGGCGGACGCCTCGCACCGCTGCGCCTGGTGCTGGCCGGGGTCTCGATCGGCTACCTGTTCCAGGCCGCCACCGGCTACCTGCAATTGCGCGCCACCCCGAACGAGCTGCGCCGCGTCATGTTCTGGCTGCTCGGCTCCGTCTCCGGGGCCCGCTGGGACCAACTCCGCGTCGTTGCCGTCGTGGTCGTGGTGCTCACCGCGGTCCTCGTCCTCACCGGCCGACGCCTCAACGCGCTCGTCACCGGCGAGGAACAGGCCACCGCACTGGGGCTCGACGTCAACCGCCTGCGCGTCCTGCTGCTCGTCGCCTGCGCCCTGCTGACCGCCACCGTGATCGCGGTGACCGGCGGAATCGGCTTCGTCGGCCTGCTGATCCCGCACATCGCCCGGCTGGCCTTCGGCGCCGACCACCGCCGCGTCCTGCCGTTGTCGGCCCTGCTCGGCGCGCTCTACCTGGTCGCCGTCGACCTGCTCTCCCGTACCCTCGACCCGCCCAACGAGATCCCGCTGGGCATCTTCACCGCGGCCGTCGGCGCACCCTTCCTGCTGTGGCTGCTGCGCCGCGGGGACACCACCGCAGGACGGTCGGCATGAAGCTGGAACTGCACGGCATCGGCGCCCGCCTCGGCGGCACCACGATCCTCGACGGCGTCGACCTGCGCGTCGCCGAAGGCGAGTTCGTGGGCCTCGTCGGCCCCAACGGCAGCGGCAAATCCACCCTGCTGCGCACGCTCTACCGCTCCCTCCGGCCCACCGCGGGCGCCGCGTTCATCGGCGGCGACGACGTTTGGGCCCTGTCCGCCCGCGCCGCGGCCCGCCGTACCGCCGCGGTCCTCCAGGACAGTCCCGTACCCGACGGCGTCACCGCCGCCGAACTCGTCGCGCTCGGACGCACCCCCCACCACGGGCTGTTCGACCGCGACAACGAGCACGACCGCGAAGTGGTACGCGACGCCCTCGACCGCGCGGACGCCGCCGACCTCGCCGAACGCGTCGTCGGCGGCCTCTCCGGCGGAGAACGCCAACGCGTGCTGCTCGCCCTCGCGCTGGCCCAGGAACCGCGCACCCTCCTCCTCGACGAGCCGACCAACCACCTCGACATCCGCGCGCGCTTCCACCTCCTCGACACCATCCGCGGCCTCGGCCTGACCACCCTGGCCGTCCTGCACGACCTCGACCTCGCCGCCCGCACCTGCGACCGCATCGTCGTCCTGGACCGCGGCCGCATCGTCGCCCACGGCCCGGTCCTCGACACCCTGACCCCCGACGTCATGCGCACGGTCTTCGGCGTGAACGCCGAAACCGCGCGCGGCCCCGACGGCGTCGTGCGCGTCACCTACGCCGCCCAACCGCTCGCCGCACACGACGAGACCCACACCCGACAGCGGCTGTCTTCGCCGACCCCCTGAAGGGCCGGGACGCGGCGGCCTCGGTCCGCGAGCCTGCGAGCCCTGGCCCGCGAGCCGCCATCCGTCGGCCTGCGGACCGCTTTCACCCGACAATTGCGCGGCGTTTTGCGGGGCCGGCCCGACGGCCCTTGCCTTCGTCAAGTTCTGCCGGTATAAAACTCCCGGGGAAGTAGCGTGCGCGACTTCTTCCGCGCTGCCCGTCCGTCGGCATTCGGAATTCTCCGCGGCGGCCTCCGGCTGAATTGCGCGTACCTCGTGCGCCGGTAAATCGCGCACCCCTGATTTCACCCGCAGAGGCGCATGCGCTCCTGGCTTGCCCGTCCTTCGGCCTGCCCACGTATCCTCCGCAGACCTCCCGGGACCGTCCGCGCGGCCACCGCGAAGAATCCGAAATAAAGCGTCCCGTCAATTAACACCGCGGAAATCGCGCAACGCTTTGCGCGTTACCTGGAATCCCGATCCTCCCTTTCGGGCCCCGGCCGGTCGGCCGACGGCTCGGAAAAGTGTGGGAGGACGTGTGAACAGCAGAGCCCCCGAACCCGGGGATATACCGGCGGAGGAGAAACCACCGCACGACGAGGCGAGACCGGACGCCGCGACGGACCCGGAGGACGCGGCCGGACGGCAGGACGCAGCCGGACCGCGGGACGCGGCCGAGCCCGACAACGCCGCGGAGCCCGAGCGCCGCTCGCGCCTCGGCCGGGTCCTGGTCGGCGCCGGCCTCAGCGCCACCGCCGCGCTCGTGTCGGTCGCCATCGCGATACCGCTCGGTGCGTCCGGCGAGAGCCGTACGCCGACCGGCCCGGCCGCGAAACCGTCCGGCGCCGCCGCGTCGGCCACTTCGTCGGCCGGACCCTCCTCCGCCGGTGCGGGGACGGGCAGTTCGGGCGGCGCGACCGGCCCGGCGGCCTCCGCGCCGCCGGAGCCGGGCGTACCGGCCGACGAAGTCCCCGCGGACAGCGAGCCGATGGGTCCGGCCCCGGCGAAGGGCACCGGGCGCGACCCCCTCACCCCCGACGAGATCGACGCCGCGCTGCGCATCGCGGTCGACCCGAAGCTGCGCGAGTCCGCCCGCACCGCCACCGGTGCCGTCGGCCCGGAGCCGCTGACCGTCGACCTCGCCGACCCGGCACCCGAGGACACCGACCCCGACAAGGCACCCCGCCGCGCGGACGTCTACTTCTACAACTACGCCGACAACACTCTGGTCAAGCGCGTCGTGAACCTGACGACCGGCAAGCTGGAACGTTCCGCACAGGCCCCGAACATGCAGCCGGCGCCATCCAAGACGGAGACCGCCGAAGCACTGCGGCTCCTCGTCGCGTCTCCCGCGGGCGCGAGCCTCAAGGCGCAGTACAAGTCGGTGGTCGGCAGCGAACTGACGGGCCCCGAACAGCTGGAGGCCAACGGCTCGTCGTACATCGCCGGCCCCGGCGACAAGGCGACCGGGCAATGCGGCGCGCACCGCTGCCTGGTGCTCTTCGTCAAGGTGCGCGGCGGCGTGTACCTGGACACCACGCGCACGGTCGTCGACCTGTCGGCGCGCTCGGTCATCCCGCCCTCATGAGCCGCCGGACAGCGCCCGCGTCCCGGGCCCGTACCGGCATCCGTCCCCGATTCCGCGCCCGCACCACCGCACGAGACCCGAGGAACCCTCACATGATCGGCAGATTTCGCCGCAAGCTCACCGGGGCGGTGGCCGCCCTGGGTGCGCTTGCGCTGATACCGGGCCTGTTGGCCGGTCCCGCGGCCGCGCACGGCAAGGACCAGGACCGCTTCAACTACTGCGGCAACAACGCCATGGTCCAGGAGACGCTGAAGACCGGCGCCGAATGGCGCATGTGCTGGCGCGTCGACACCAAGGCCGGCCTGGTCCTGGAGCGCGTCGGCTACAAGCCCAAGGGCGAGAAGTACCCCATCACCGTGATGCGTTCGGCCCAACTCGCGCAGCTGCACGTGCCGTACGACTCCGGCGAGCACGAGTGGAACGACATCACCTCCTACGGCTTCGGCGGGTACTACTCGCACGCCATCGGGCGCCGGGAGTGCCCGGGCGGCAAGCTCAAGGGCCAGTGGATCGGCAAGCGGGAGGACGCCAAGAAGGTCCTGTGCGTCCAAAAGGTCGACTCCGGACTGGCGTACCGCTCGCAGGAGCAGGAGTGGATGAGCCCCGACCTCGGCGACCTGTTCACCGCCAACGGCCAGGACCTGGTGCTCTACACGATCTCGAAGGTCGACTGGTACGAGTACGTCACCGAGTGGCGTTTCGCGGACGACGGCCAGATCTCGGCGCGCCTCGGCGCCACCGGCGACCTGTCGCCCGAGGACTGGACTACGCCCGACAAGGGGTGGCCGGTCGGCAAGGACGCCACCGGCATCGCCGCCAACCACTTCCACAACGCCACGTGGCGCGTCGACTTCGACATCGACGGTGAGGGCAACGAGAAGGTCCAGCAGTACGACACGGTGGACACCGGAGTTCGGGGCAGGCGCGCCGAGGTGTACACCACCGCGCGTACCGACATCACGAAGGAAGGCTCGTACCAGAACGCCAACCTGCGGTGGTGGCGTCTGACGAGTCCGACGAGCAAGAACGCCGACGGGCACAACCGCAGCTACGAGTTGGTGCAGAACACCACCAACCAGCAGTACGCGGCAAGCCCCGTGCAGTCTCCGGCGGTGTCCTTCACCCAGGCCAGGAGCTGCGAGAAGTTCGCCAGCTTCAACGCCGACCCCGAGTGCGGCGCCCAGAACATCCCCGGCTACCTCAACGGGGAGACGCTGACCGACCCGGTCATGTGGGTCACGGTGCCGTTCCACCACGTCCCGCGTGACGAGGACCAGAGCCCGATGCCGATCCACTGGCAGGGCTTCGACCTCGTGCCGCGCGACGTGACCGCGATGAACCCGCTCACCCCGAAGGACCGCAGGGACCACAACGGCCAGACCGACTGACGGCGCGCCACCAGGGCGGCCGGCTCCGCACCGGGCCGGCCGCCCGCCCTCTCCCGCTCTCCCGCTCCTCGCTCCCCCGCTCCCCCGCTCTCCCGCTCTCCCAGGAGGTCCCGCGTGCTGCGCGGACTGGTCGTCACCACCGCCTTGTTCGTGACGGGTGCCGGAATGGCGCTCACCGCGGTCGCCTTCTCCGGGGACTCCGCCGCTCCGCCGCTGCCGGCGGCCGCCACCGCCGCCCCTTCGGACGCGGCCCCGCCGCCGACCACCGCCGCCGCGAACGCCCCCGGAACCGGAACCGCCCCCGGCACCGGCGCGTCCCCCAAGCCCCCGAACGCCGCGGACCTGGCCTTCGCCTTGGCGATGGTCCCCCACCACGCCCAAGCGGTCGAAATGAGCCGTCTCCTGCTCGCCAAGCCCGACGCGCACCACCTCGTCACCGCCCTCGCCGAACGCATCCGCACCGACCAGGAGCGCGAGATCGGCGAGATGAACGCCTGGCTCAGCGCCTGGGGCCAGGACCCCGTGCCTGCCGACTCCCGGGCCGCCGCCGACCACGCAACCCACCACGGCGGAACCGGCGGCATGCTCACCCCGGCACAAATGGCCGCCCTCGCGGCCGCCGACGGACCCACCGCGTCACGCCTGTTCCTCGACCTGATGACCGAGCACCACGAAGGCGCCGTCGCCATGGCCCAGGCCGAAGCCGCGGACGGCGCCAACGTCTACACCCGCAACCTGGCCCGCCACATCATCACCGAGCAGCAGACCGAGATCCTTCAGATGAGCACCCTCGCCACCCACCTGTGACCGCAGGGCTCGTCCTGCCCCGTCCTACCCGGCCCCGCCCCGTCCTGCCCCGCCCGGCGCCGCCGTCGTTGTCAGCGGATGGAAACGGCGCCGTAACCGCGGGCGGAGTCCGGCGAAACGCGTGATCCCTAGCTTCCCGGCATGGACACGGATGTGGACACCGGGGTGGATACAGGCCCGGCACCGGCCGGGATTCTCGGGTCCCGCGTGGAGGACCGGCTGCGTGCCGCCGTACTGGGCGCGGAGTTCGGGCTGCGGGAGCGGCTGACCGAGAGCGGCCTGGCGCGGCGGTTCGGGGTCTCGCGTACGCCGGTCCGAGCGGCGCTGGCCGGGCTGGTCGCGGACGGGTTGCTGGCGCGGGCGGACGGGGCGTACTACGTCTCGGTCCCCGACCTCGCGGAACTGCGCGACCTGTACGAGCTGCGGGTCACCCTGGAACTGCGCGGCATCGCCAGGGCCTTGGAGAGTCCCGCGGTCCGGCACGACCCCGCGGTCCTGGCGGAGCAGTGGCTCTGGTGGAGCACGATGCGCGCCGAACCACCCGAGCCCGGCCCGGGGTTCGTGCTCCTGGACGAGCGGTTCCACGTGGAGCTGTCGCGGGCGGCCGGAAACGCCGCACTGACGGCGGCGCTCGTAGCGGTCAACGCGAAGATCCGCCGGATCCGCATGTACGACTTCCTGACGGCCGATCGGGTGACGACGACCGTGGTGGAGCACTTGGAGATCCTGGAGCTGCTCCAGGCCGGGGAGTTGGAGGCCGCCCATCGGGCGCTGCACCTCCATGTCGGGGAGTCGCTGGCCGTGGTGTGGGAGCGGGCCACCCGGGCGCTGACGCAGATGACGTTGCACGGAGGCCTGTCATGAGCTTCGACACTCTGCTCATCGCGAACCGGGGCGAGATAGCCGTCCGGATCCTCAGGACCGCGTCCGCGCTCGGGCTGCGCACCGTGGCGGTCTACTCCGACGCGGACGCCGGGGCCATGCACATGCGCATGGCCGACGAGGCGGTGCGGATCGGCCCGGGGCCGGCCGCGGAGAGCTACCTGCGGGTCGACGCGATCCTGGACGCGGCCCTGCGGACCGGGGCCGGGGCGGTGCACCCGGGGTACGGATTCCTGTCCGAGCGCTCCGACTTCGCCAGGGCGTGCGAAGACGCGGGCCTTGCCTTCGTCGGCCCCACGCCGGGCCAGATCGAGCTGTTCGGCACGAAGAACACCGCCCGCGGCGCCGCCGCCCGGGCCGGCGTCCCGTTGATGCCCGGGACCGAGGTGCTCGCGCATGTCGAGGACGCGGTGGCGCAGGCCGCCCGGATCGGCTACCCGGTGATGCTGAAGGCGGCGGCCGGCGGTGGCGGCATCGGGATGCGGGCGTGCGCCGACGAGACCGCGCTGCGCGCCGCGTACGACCAGGTCACCCGCACCGCCCAGGCCGGGTTCGGCAACGCGGCGGTGTTCCTGGAGCGGTTCGTCGCCAACGCCCGGCACATCGAGGTGCAGGTGTTCGGGGACGGCGCGGGCCGCGTCGTCAGCCTGGGCGACCGCGACTGCAGTCTCCAGCGCCGCCACCAGAAGGTCATCGAGGAGGCCCCGGCGCCGCTGCTCCCCGACGGGGTGCGCGATCGGATCCACACGGCGGCGCGGGTGTTGTGCGCCAAGGTCGGCTACCGGTCGGCGGGGACCGTGGAGTACGTGTACGACGCGGACCGGCAGGAAGCGTCGTTCCTCGAGGTCAACACCCGGCTCCAGGTGGAACATCCGGTGACCGAGGCGGTCACCGGTGTGGACCTGGTGGAGTGGATGCTGCGCCTGGCCCGCGGAGACGCAAGCTTCCTCGACGGAATGCCGGACCACGGACCCGAGTTGCGCGGGCACAGCGTGGAGGCCCGGGTGTACGCCGAGGATCCCGCGCGCGGCCACCAGCCCAGCTCGGGCGTCGTCACCAAGGTCGCGTACGGTCCCGGCGCACGCGTGGACGGCTGGATCGAAGCGGGGCAGGCGGTGGGCACGTTCTACGACCCCATGCTCGCCAAGGTCGTCACGCACGCCGAGTCGCGCGAGGCGGCGCTCGCGGCGTTGGCCGAGGCGCTGGAGCAGACCGAGGTCGCGGGGATCGAGACCAATCTCGGGCAACTGCGGGCGGCCGTCGCCGATCCGGTGGTGTCCGCGGGCTGGATGACGACCTCGACGCTGTCTTCCGTGAAGGACACGCGTCCGCGCATCGAGGTGGTGCGCGCCGGCACGCTGACGACCGTCCAGGACCTGCCCGGCCGCCTCGGCGGCTGGGACGTCGGCATCCCGCCGAGCGGACCGATGGACGACCGCTCCTTCCGCGACGGCAACCGGGTCCTCGGCAACCCCGACGGCGCGCCAGGGTTGGAATGCACGTTGGACGGGCCCCGCCTGATGTTCACCAACGCCGCCACGGTGTGCGTCACCGGGGCGCCCGCACCGGTCACCGTGAACGGGTTCCCGGTCGCGCAACGGGAGGCCGTGCGGGTGCCGCCGGGCGGGCTGCTGGACGTCGGCACCGCGGTCGGGCCGGGCATGCGCACGTACGTCCTGGTCGCGGGCGGGTTCGACGTCCCCCGGTACCTCGGGTCCGCGTCCACCTTCACCGCGGGCGGGTTCGGCGGCCATGCCGGGCGGGCACTCCGCGCCGGCGACGTCCTGCGGCCGACCGCCGTCGCGCCTGCGCTCCCACCGGGAAGGGCACCCGCGCCATTGCCCCCGTGGGAGCCTTTGCCCGCACCGGAGTTCACCGACGAGTGGGTCGTCGGCGTCAGCGAAGGCCCGCAACCTGCGCCGGAGTACCTGACCCGCGACGACATGGCGCAGTTGTACGCGACCTGGTGGACCGTCACCAGTCAGGCGGCGCGTACCGGGGTGCGGCTGTCCGGCCCCAAGCCGGCCTGGGCGCGGGCCGACGGCGGCGAGGCCGGCCTGCACCCGTCCAACCTGCACGACAACCCGTACTCCGTGGGCGCGTTGAACCTCACCGGCGACACTCCCGTGCTGCTCGGTCCGGACGGCCCGAGCCTGGGCGGGTTCGTGTGCCCGGTGACCGTCGTCCCCGGCGAGCGGTGGAAGATCGGCCAGTTGCGCCCCGGCGACAAGGTGCGGTTCACCCCGGTCGCCGAGCCGGCGTCGCGGGCCCTGCGCTCCGGCGCGCTCGCCGCCCCGGCGCGGGCGACCCGGGCCCCGGAGCGGGACGACGGCGTCCTGGCCCGCATCGGCGCGACGGACGCCACGCCCGAGGTGGTGTACCGGCGCGGGGCCTCCGACAACGTGCTGGTGGAGTACGGGCCGATGGTCCTCGACCTCGGGCTGCGGATGCGTGTGCACGCCCTCGCGTCCGGACTGGCGGCGCGCGGACTGGACGGGCTGGTCGACGTCACGCCGGGCGTACGCTCGCTGCACCTGCACACCGATCCGGACCGGCTGCCGCAGCGGCGCCTGGTCGACGTGCTCACCGAGATCGAGTCCGAACTGCCCGCCACCGCCGACCTGTCCGTGGAGAGCCGGGTGGTCCGGCTCCCGATGTCCTGGGACGACCCGGTGGTCGGCCAGGCCATCGCCCGCTACCGGGAGACGGTCCGCGACGACGCCCCGTGGAACCCCTCGAACATCGAGTTCATCCGGCGCATCAACGGCCTCGCGGACGCCGACGACGTACGCCGGACCGTCTTCGACGCCGAGTACCTGGTGCTGGGCCTCGGGGACGTGTACCTCGGCGCCCCGGCCGCCACGCCGCTGGACCCGCGGCACCGGCTGGTCACCACCAAGTACAACCCCGCCCGCATGTGGACCGCGGAAGGCACCGTCGGGATCGGCGGGACGTACCTGTGCGTGTACGGGATGAACAGCCCCGGCGGCTACCAACTCGTCGGCCGTACCGTGCCGATCTGGAGCACCCACGCGAACGCGGGCGGGTTCGAACCCGAAGTCCCCTGGCTGCTGCGCTTCTTCGACCGCATCAGCTGGTATCCCGTCGAGCCGGACGAACTCCTGGGCATCCGCGCCGACATGACGGCCGGACGGGCCGGACTCGACATCACCCCGGGCAAGTTCACCCTCGCCGAGCACCACGACTTCCTCGACCGCAACGCCGGGGACATCGCCGCGTTCCGGGACCGGCAGGCGCACGCCTTCGCCGCCGAACGCGCCGCGTGGGAGGCCGCGGGCGAGTTCGCGGCCCGGCCCGAACCGGAGCCTGCTCCCGCACCCCGGTTGGCGGTGCCGCCGGGCGGCGAGGTGGTGCAGGCCCCGCTGGCCGCCACGGTCTGGGAAGTGGCCACCGCACCGGGCAGGTTCGTACGCGCCGGTGACACACTGGTCCGTTTGGAGGCAATGAAGATGGAGGTCGTGGTGACCGCGCCCACGGACGGATTCGTCCACCAGGTCCTGGTCGAGGCGGGACGGCAGATCGATCCGGGCGCGCCGCTGGTCGTCCTGGCGATGGAGGCGGCCGCATGACCGGCCTGTCGGCACGCGCACGCGTCGAGGCCGCCTTCCGCCGGGTCAAGGAGGTCGACCGGCCCGAGGTGTGGATCCTGCTGCGGGACGAGGCGGACGTGCTCGCGGACGCCGACCGCGTCGACGCCCGCGTCAACGCCCGTACCGGCGCCGGGGCCGCGGCGGGCGGCGGTGAGGGCGACGAACTCCCGCTCGCGGGACTGCTGCTCGCGGTCAAGGACAACGTCGACGTCGCCGGGTTGCCGACCACCGCCGCGTGCCCCGCGTACGCGTACACACCGCCGCGCAGCGCCACCGCCGTCGCCCGCCTGGTCGACGCGGGCGCGATCGTGCTCGGCAAGACCAACCTCGACCAGTTCGCCACCGGCCTGGTCGGCACCCGCAGTCCGTACGGCGCGGTGCGCAACGCCTGGCATCCGGACCGGATTTCCGGGGGATCCAGCTCCGGCTCGGCGGTCGCGGTGGCACTGGGCATCGCGGACCTGGCCGTCGGCACCGACACCGCGGGCTCCGGCCGGGTGCCCGCCGCACTCAACGGCATCGTCGGCATCAAGGCGACCCTGGGCCTGGTGCCCGTCACGGGTGTCGTCCCCGCCGCGCGCCCCTACGACTGCGTCACCGTCTTCGCCGGCACCGTCGCGCTGGCGGCACGGGCCATAGCGATCATGGCCGGACCGGACGCCGCGGACCCGCTCAGCCGCCCGTGGCCGGCGGACGTACGCCTGGCCGCGCCGCCGGAACCGCGCATCGCCGTCCCCGACCCGGCCGCGCTCGCCCCGTTGAGCGACGAGGCACGCGCCGCGTTCGCCGCCGCCGTCGACCGGCTCGCCGACGCCGGGGCCACCGTGCGGGTCGTCGACGTCGCACCGCTGCTGGCCACCGCCAAGCTGCTCTACGACGGCGCGCTGGTCGCCGAACGGTACGCCGCGGTCGGGGACTTCCTCGCCACCGAGCCGCCGGGCGCCGACCCCACCGTCTCGGCGATCATCCTCGCGGCCGGATCGCTCTCCGCCCACGACCTCGCCGCGGACCAGCGCCGCGTCGACGAAGCCCGGGTGACCGCCGCGGCGTTGCTCGACGGCTGCGACGCGCTGCTCCTGCCCACCACCGTCGGCCACCCCACGCTCGCGGAGGTCGCCGCGGACCCCGTCGGCGCCAACAGCCGCCTGGGCACGTACACCAACTTCCTGAACCTCCTGGACATGGCCGCCGTCGCGGTCCCCGCCGGAACCGCCGACGGGACCCCGTTCGGCGTCAGCGTGGTCGCCCGGGCGTTCGACGACCAGATCGGCGTCGACCTCGCCGCCCGCCTGACCGGCGAGACCGTCGACCGTCCCGTCCCCGGACTCGGGCTCGACCTCGTCGTGTTCGGTGCCCACCGACACGGCCAGCCGCTCAACCACCAGCTCACCGGCGCGGGCGCGCGCTTGCGCGGCATCGTGCGGACCTCCCCCGACTACCGCATGCTCGACCTGCGTACCGACCCGCCCAAGCCGGGCATCACCGCGACCGCGCCGGGCGAGGGCGGAGCGCTCGAAGGGGAACGCTGGACCCTCTCACCGGCGGCACTCGGGGTGTTCCTGGCCGCGCTCCCCGCCCCCATGACGCTCGGCAAAGTCACCCTCGACACCGGCGAGGCCGTCACCGCGTTCCACTGCGATGTACCGCCCGGTGCCGATGTGGTCGACGTGACCGGCTACGGCAGTTGGCCGGCGTACCAGGCGGCGCGAGGCGACTGACCGGCCGGGCCTCTAGCTTCCGGCGCCCGGCGGGGACTCCGCCGGGAGGGGGTGGGGGAAGGAATGGTGCTCGTGGGTGACCACCCAGCGGCCGCCCGGGGCCTTGCGCAGCCCCAGGGTCAGGCGCAGCCGGTTGTCCGGTTGCTCGGCGAACTCCCGCGGTGTGCCGCAGCGGAGCAGGGCGTACGCGAACGCCACCTCATCCCCCGCCGCCACGTCCAGGGACACGATGTCGAACGACGCGCCCTGGGCCAGCCAGTCGAAGAACGGCGGCCACGACGCGCGGTAGGCCGCCATGCCGCGAATGCCGTCGTAGGGCGGCGGGACGTCGAACATCACGATGTCCTCGGCGTGGTCCGCCGCCACGCCCTCCAGATCGCCCTTCCGGATCGCCGCCGCCCACTGCTCGATCAGGGTGCGGACCTGCGCTTCGTCGCTCTCGGCCATGACCTGCCTCCTCCCTCGTGGCACCGCCGGGCGGCGCGTTCGCGGGCGCGCGAAACCGCGCGCTGTACATGTAGACCCGCGCGCACGGCGGAACTCATCGCGCGACGCCTCCACCCCGGTGCCCCCGCGCGCCGTCCGCGACTCCCGGTCCCGTTCGGATGCCCCGAAAGTTTTTCGCGTCGGGAGGGAACCTCCGCGCGGGTCGCGCGTCTGGACCCCCGTACTGCGTGTCCCGCGCGGTACGGATCCTGTGAGGAGCCCGGACTTGTCCCATCCCCTTCGCGGTCGTCCCGACCGGCGCGGCCGCGTGCGCGTCGGCGCGGCGAGCGTCTTCCTGTCGGCCTGCGCCGTCCTGACCACGGGCGCGGGTGCCGCGTACGCGACGAGCACTCCTGCCCCGGTGCCCAGCCCGAGCGTGTCCCCGACGGCCCCTCCGCCGACCGTCATGTCACCGGTCCCGAGCAAGCCGCCCACGGACGCGCCGAAGCCCGTTCCCCCGTCCGCTTCTCCGAGTGTGCCGACGCCGGCCGTCTCCCAGCCGCCCACCGCCCAGCCGCCCAGCGACCAGCCGTCGGCGGCCAAGCCGACCCTTCCGCCGAGCGCGGCGCCCGTACCGACGGAGCTGCCGCGCACCGGGTCCGGGACGTCGCCGGCCGTGTACGGCGGCGCGGGTGCCGCGTTCCTCGTGGTCGGCGCGGGCGGGGTCTTCCTGGCCGCACGCGGTCGTAGGCGGTCCACCGTCTGACGTCCGCCGGATCACCGCGGGGCGCGCGCCGACACGGGCGCGTCCCGCGGTGCAACCGTGTCGGCGGCCCCACACGTACGACGTACGCGGCAGGCCTTCGGAGACAGGCCGACCCCGACGGGGCCGCCACCGCCCCCTTCGGTCCATCGAGGAGCGCATGACCACGGAGAACACGCTGTCGCGACCGCTCGGCCCGACACTCCGGCCGATTCTGCGGCGGCCCTCCGGCACGCCCGCCCAGGACATGGCCGGCGTGCTGCTGCGCATGGGCCGCGAACTCGCCGACCGCGAGGGGAGCGTGCGACCTCCGGCCGACGACCTGCCGTCCGGTGTGACCGCCGCACCGCCGGGCGGGCTCACCATCACCGACCTCTACCACGCCCACCGGGTCGAACTCGTGCGGCTGGCGGCGCTGCTCGTCGACGACGTCGAGGCGGCGCAGGACATCGTGCAGGACACCTTCGCGGCGACGTACCGCCGTTACGGAGTGCGCATGACCGGTGTGGACGACCCGCTGCGGTACCTCCGCCGAGGCGTCGTCAACGGCAGCCGCTCCCTGCTGCGCCGCCGCCGCACCGCGCGTGCCTGGGTGCCGCCCCAACTGCCTCCCGCCCCGTCCCCCGAGGAGGACGCGGTGCGCGCCGAGTCGGACCGGGAACTCCGGGCGGCCCTCGACCGGTTGCGCCCCCGGCAGCGCGAAGTGCTGGTGCTGCGCTACTTCGCGGGCCTGGGTGAAGCGGACATCGCGCGCACGCTCCGCGTTCCGCAAGGCACCGTCAAGTCCACCGCGAACCGCGCGCTCAAGGCGCTGCACCGGATGCTGGAGCCAACCCGATGACGTCGGACCGTGACCCGCACGCGCTGGAAGACCGGGTACGCACTCACCTGCAACAGCGGGCCGCGGGCATCACCGCGGACACCCTGCGTCCCGCGCAGCCGCCGGTGCCCCCGCCCGGTGCGGCGCGGCGTTTCCCGGGGTGGCGACGGCCCGTGCTGCGCCTGGCGGTGCCGCTGGCCGTGGGGGCGTCCACCGCACTTGCGGTGCTCGCGTGGGCGGTGCTCGCGCCCGACCCGGGAACGACGACCGATCCGGTGCCGGTCCCGCCGGCGGGGGTCGGCCCGAGCCCGACGGGGTCCCGGTCGCCGGCTCCCGCGTCCCCGACCGCGCCCACGCCGCCTGCCGTGCCCGAAGGGACGGGCGGGCTGTCGCCGTCCCCCTCTCTGCCCACGACCGTGCCCACCACCGCGCCCCCTTCGTCCCCCGTCTCGGCACCGCCGAACCCGCCGTCCCCGGAGGCACCGCCGGCGGACAAGCCCACGCCGACGACGTCCCCGAGGACGTCCGCGACCGGGTCCACGTCGGTCCCCGTGTCGCCTCCCGCCTCGGCATCCACACCGCGCCCGGGGACGGAGTCCCCGACCGTACGAACCTGACGCGCACCACACCGCCCTCGACGACACCGCACTTGATGCACAGGTCTAGCAGTTGCCACTAATGTGCAATAAGGGAGTCGGTCGAGGCGGCGTGGCCGGAGGTCGGCTGCGGCGTCTTCGGGCGGCCGGGCGTCTGATGGAGGTGGCGATGGGCGCGGAGATTCGCCTGCACGGCGACGACACGTCCGTGCTCGCGTACGTGGACGGCATCCGCACCGCGTATGTCGAGGCGTTCTGCGCCCCGCCGTGGAGCGAGGACACGGCGAAGGCAGACGCGTACATCACCGACGCACTGCCGGCGCACGTGCACCTGCCGGGCTTCGCGGCAGCCGTCGCGGTGGACGACGGCACCGGCGAGGTCGTGGGCTTTGCCACCGGGTGGACGACGGCCGACCCGTTCCCCGCCGACCGCTGCTATCCGCAGGCCGCGGCCGGGCTGGGGCCGGAGCGCACTCGCGCGTGGCTGACCGGTGCCTTCGAGATCGACGAACTGGCCGTCCGGCCGCAGGCCCAGGGCACGGGCCTGGCCTCGGCGCTCCTGGACGCGGTCACCGCGCACCGTGCCGACGGCCGGTGCTGGCTGCTGACCTCGCAGCAGTCCCCGCACGCCGTCGCCTTCTACCGCCGGACGGGCTGGACCCAGGCCACCCACCCCTCCCCGGACGGCAAGGGCATCGTCGTCTTCCTGGGACCCCTGCACCCCGACCGCCTCGCGGCGCCGCTCCCGCTGTCCGCCGCCTGAACCGCGCCGAGGCGGCGCGGCGGGTACGGGCGATCCCGCCCGCCGCGGCGCCGCCGGGTCAGCCGGCCGTCCGCCTCGGGGTGCGCGGCGGCTCGGTGCGTCGGTTTCCCGTCGCCTCGAAGGCCGCGGCCAGGGTGAGCAGGGCGCTGTCGTCGTAGGCCCGGCCCGCGAAGGTCAGCCCCACGGGCATGCCGATGTCGGCCATGGTGCCCATCGGCACGGTGACCGTCGGAATGCCGAGGTGGCGGGGCACCAGGTTGCCGTTCGCGACCCATACGCCGTTGCGCCAACCGAGATCGGCCGATGCC
This sequence comes from Streptomycetaceae bacterium NBC_01309, assembly GCA_045039925.1. Classification (GTDB taxonomy): domain Bacteria; phylum Actinomycetota; class Actinomycetes; order Streptomycetales; family Streptomycetaceae; genus Yinghuangia. The sequence goes on along the minus strand of CP108400.1, from coordinate 9,085,847 downwards.
TCGTCGACATCCATGTCCGCCGGGCCCACGTCGGCGACGGCGGGGAACACCACGGCGTCCAGGCGCAGTTCGTCCATCCACAGCTCCAGGTCCACCCGGCGGGTCTCCTCGAGTCCGCGCAGTCCCTCTTCGAGGTGCGGGATGTCGGTGACCGACGCGTACGGGCGCTCGCGCACGCACTTCGGGTAGTCGCTGATCGTGTCGTCGAATCCGGCGTAGCGGTCCGGCAGTTCGCCGGGGTGCTTGGGCCAGATCCGGGCGTTGTCGACGTCGGCCAGCGTGCCGAGCGCCGGGTCGCCGTTGGCGCGCAGGAAGTCGTCCCACGCCCAGGCCGACAGGTCGAGGATCTCGACGTCGAGGAACTCGCGCCCGACCAGGCCCCGGGTGAGCAGCGAGGGCGCGCCGGGGCGGTCGGACTCGTAGTTGGTCACGACGGGGAAGTCGACCTCGACCACCTCGGCGCCCGCCGCCTCCAGGTCGCGGCGTGCCGCCTCCCACAGGTCGAGCACCGACGCGCGCGTCTCGATGAGCTGTCCGGTCTGGCCGCCGATGCCGCCCTCCGGGTTCGTCCCGGCGTCGGGGTCGGCGTTGATGTACATCCTCGGCACCCCGACGCGCTTTCCGGCCAGCGCGGCACGCGCCGCCGTCGCGTCGGCGGGGGCCAGGGCCGGGTACGAGGCGGGGCGTACCTGCGACGGGGCGGGGAGCGGCACCCACGGCTGGGAGCGCCACAGGTCGCCGCGCGTCTCCGCGTCGTCGGCGACGACGACGTCGAGCAGTTCGAAGAGGTCGGCCATCGAGCGGGTGTGCGGGACCACGACGTCCATGGTCGGGACGAGGGGCCAGTTGCCGCGCACCGAGATCACGCCGCGGCTGGGCGTGTACGCGCACAGCGCGTTGTTCGACGCGGGCGCCCGGCCCGACGACCAGGTCTCCTCACCGAGGCCGAACGCGCCGAACGACGCCGCGGTCGCGGTGCCCGACCCGTTCGACGAGCCGGAGCCGTAGGCGCTCGTCAGCCAGTCGGCGCTGTACGGGCTTTCCGCGCGGCCGTACACGCCGCGCTGCATGCCGCCGTTCGCCATGGGCGGCATGTTGGTCAGACCGATGAGCACGGCCCCGGCCGCGCGCAGCCGCTCGACGGCGAACGCGTCGCGCTGGGCCACGAGGTGCTCGAACGCCGGCGAACCGGCCGCCGCGGTCAGCCCCTTCGCGAGGTAGCTGTCCTTCGCGGTGTACGGGATGCCGTCGAGCGGGCCGAGCACCTCGCCGCGCGCGCGGCGGGCGTCGGAGGCCGCCGCGTCGGCGCGGGCGTCCGGGTTCATGACCACGACCGCGTTGAGCGCGGTGTCGGTACCGGGCCGGTCGTAGGCCTCGATCCGGGCCAGGTAGGCGTCGAGCAGCCCGACCGCGGTGGCCTCGCCTCTCTCCAGGGCCGCGCGCAGGTCGGCGATGCTTGTCTCCACGACGTCGAAACCGCGGGTCATGCGGGTTGCCTCCTGGCGTGGTTCGGTCGTTTCGGTCGTAGGGGGCGGGCCCCGGAATCCAGCGGCCGGACAGCACGTGCCGCACGTCGCAGCAGCTCACCGCACGACACTGCAAGACACGGCACTGCACGACGCCGGCACTGCACGACGCAGCACGTCCGGACCTCCGCCGGACCTCTGCCGGATCGATCCGGCAGGGCTGAGCCTAGACATTGCCGGATCGATCCGGCAACCCTGTGGCCTGGGCACCTACAATGCGGAGCTGTGACCGCCCGCATCGTGACCCTCGTCGACGTGGCCCGCGCCGCCGGCGTGTCCCGGAGCACCGCCTCGGACGCCCTCCAGGGCTCCGGGCGCGTGGCCGAGGCCACCCGTACCCGGGTCCGCGCGACCGCGGACGCACTCGGCTACCGCCCCAACAGCGCCGCCCGCCGCCTGCGCCGGGCCGGCACCGGAGCGATCGGCCTGTACCTGCCCCGGACCGCGACGCGGCTCGACTACTACATGAACCTCGCCTTCGGAGCCGTCGCCCGCGCCCAGGACGACGGCCTCGACCTGGTCCTGCTCGGCGGGTCCGCGGGCACCCACGGCCCCCTCGCCACCCGGGTCGACGGCCTCCTCGCCATCGACCCGGACACCTCCGACCCGACGGTCCCGGAGCTCCTCGACGCGGGCGTCCCGGTCGTCACCGGCGAGCGCTACCCGGGGGTGAGCCCCGCCCCCACCGGCGCCGTGGTGTGCGACAACGCGGCCTCGCTCAGCGCGATCCTCGACCACCTGTACGGGCGGGGCGCGCGCCGCCCGGCCCTGCTCGCCCCGTACGGCGACTCGGCGTGGGCCCAGGCCCTGCGGGCGAGCGCCGCGGAGTGGAGCGCGGCGACGGGCGTGCCGGTCGCCGTACGCACGGTCCCCTTCGCCGCCACCCCCGCCGAAGCCGCCGAGGCCACGGCCGACCTGCTCACCGGCGACGCGGCGATCGACGCGATGGTGTGCGGGCCCGACGGTGCGGCCCCGGGTGTCCTGCACGGGGCCCGCGCGGTCGGCCGGACTCCCGGCGCGGACCTGCTCGTCGCCTCCTGCGTGGACGGCACCGCCATGCGCGCGGGCACCCCGCCGATCACCGCCGTCGACCTGCGGCCGGCCGACTACGGGCGGGCCTGCACCGAACTCCTCTGCGACATCCTGGCCGACCGTACGCCGCCCGACACCGTCCGGCCCCACGCGTGGGTGCTGCGAACCCGCGCCTCGACAAAAGGCGCGCCCGGCGCCCGATCCTCCTGACCACGCCGGGAAGGGCGCGGCCCAGCGCGCAGTGACGGCCACAGGCGGGTCGAGCCACCCCGCGAAGGCGTTGAAGCGCAGGCGTTTCGCGTCCCCCGCGCGCTCGATGTGTGCGGCCCGCGACGACCGCGCCACCGAAGTCGTGCCGCAGATCCTCGCGTTGCGCGAACGCTGCGGGGAACTCTCCCACTACCTGCGGGCGTTCGGCCGCGCGTGCCGCGACTTCCACGAAGGCCTCGTGCGGCTGTGCGGCAACGCCACCATGCAACCGCTGCTCGGGACGGCCGAGACCCTGCGGTCGGCCACCCCGGCGTCTCCGTCGTGTCCCTGCCCGACAGCTGACCCGGAAATGCCATTTCCCTTACAGGGAAGGCGAGTTGCGTCGGATTCGGCGGTGGACTTGCGGTCGGCCGCCAAGGGGCGAAGAGTGGATCTTGTCATATGGGACGCACAGTTGAAGCCCCGTCTCCGGTGACCCTGGGCCCGCGTCAGGGGGCCAAGTCGGCATGGGCACAGTGGCCATCCTCGAACGCACCTGGATCCGCCATGTCCAAAACCGCCCGGCGACAGCTCTCCCGCATAGTCGGCGCCTCCTGCCTGGCCGCCGCGGTCGCCTTCCCGACCGCGGCATTCGCCGCGCCGGGAACCGCTCCCCAAGCCCCGAAGACGGCTCCCGTCGACACCCCCGGACCACCGGACCCGCCGTCGCCGGAACCGCCGGATCCCGAGCCCGAACCGCAGCAACCCGACGGTCCCGCGCCCGAACCCGAGCAGCCGAACGTGCCGGACGGAGACACGCCTTCGGAAGGCGAACCGGGCACACCCTCGGACGACGAGCCGAGCGCACCCTCGGACGAAGAGTCCGAGCCCCCGCAGCTCCCGCAGCAGTTGCAGCAGTTCCAGGCGGCGACCACGCCACAGGAGGTCGAGGCCCAGATAGCGGCCCTCACGGTGTCCGACGAAGTGAAGAAGCAGCTCAGGGACGGGCTCGCCACCGCCCTGAAGGTCATCAACGACCCGGCCGTGCCGGAGCAGACCAAGGACGTCTACAAGGTGATCGTGGACAACGTCAACGTGGTCCTGAAGGCGGCCGCGGCTCCGACGACGTCGGCGGCCGACAAGGCGCTGTACACGAAGCTCGCGCAGGGCATCAACGAAGCCGTGAAGCTGAGCCAGGATCCGAACGCATCGGCGGCGGACAAGGCGAAGAACCAGGCGATCGCCCAGAACCTCGCGTTCTACTCGGCCGTCGCGCTGGATCCGGAGACCCCGGCGGCGAACAAGGCCGACCTCCTCAAGACCGCCGACGAGATAGCCAGCGGGCTGCTGGCCGCCCAGAAGCCGGAGACGAAGCCGGAGAAGCCCGAGGACAAGGAGAAGGTCGAGGAGATCCTGAAGGAGAAGACCGAGGTCGTCACCGGTGCGGTCGTCGTCCTCCAGAATGCCGACGCGACGCCGCAGGAGAAGCAGGCCGCGCAGCAGACGCTGGAGGAGCAGGCCGCCGCTCCGGGCTCGTCCAACTCCCCGGAGGACACCAAGTACCGCGAGTTCCTGGATGCGGTGAAGAGCTACGACCCGCCGCAGGCCTGCGTGGATGCCATCGAGAACCGGACCGCCGAGGCCGGCTGGCCGGACGGATCCCTCTGGGGCCTCACCGATGACTCGTGCGCCGACACCCTGACCAAGGCCGCGGCCGACGACGAGAGCAAGTGGAACGAACTGTTCCAGTGCGTCGAGAACAGCGCGTTCAGCACCTGCTCCGCGTACATCCCGGAGAACTGAACCGGCAGAACCACAGCGCGCTCAGATACCACCACATCCGCCCGCCGACCCGGCTCGACCGGGTCGGCGGGCGGATGCCGCCACCTCGACACCGTCGAAGTCATCCACCACCTCACGTGGTTCCCCACCCGCGGCGGGCGGCGTACGGTACGGCGCACGGGTCGGCGCGGGCGACGGCACACAGGGCATTGCGTGGGGCGGCGCGGTGCGGAAACTGCGATCCCCGACCGTCTTTGCCTGTACCGTCATGCGCACTGATGATAAGAAAGAAGCAGGGTGATCAAATACTAGCGTAAGGCATGACATGGCCTTGAATCAGCGCGCGACACCAGTCCCCCGGACGCTGGCGGACCTACTGTCCCCCGAGTGGCTGAGCTCGGCGCTCGCGCCCCGCTTCCCGGGAGTTCGCGTCACAAAGGCGACCCCCGGCCAGGAGGTCAGCCGCGTCGCCACCAACGCCTCGTTCAGCATCGAGTGCGAGGGAGGGCTGCCGGAAGGCCTCCCACCGGTCCTGTGGGGCAAGGGCTACTTCTCGGAGGTCGGCTGGCCGTTCCGGCACGCCGGCCGCTACGAGGCGTTCTTCTACCGCCATCTGGCGGAACAGAGCGGCGTACGGACCCTGCGCAGCGTGTACGCGGACGTCGACCCGGAGACCGACCACGGCGTGGTCATCACCGAGGACGTCCTGTCCCAGGGCGCCACGTTCCTGGACGCGAGCAGCGACTACACCCCGGAACTCGCGGCGGAGAGCCTGACGCAGCTCGCCAAGCTGCACGCCGCCGCCTGGTGCGCCGAGAGGTTCGCCACGGCGGACTGGCTGGCGCCGCGGCTGGAGGGGTACACGGTCCGCCGCGGCGTAAAGGACATACGCCAGAACTTCGAGTCCGACATCTCCGCCGGGGTCCCCGGGGAAGTGCGCGACGCCGACCAGCTGTTCGCGGCGTACCTCAAGGTCATCGCCGACACGCCGCACGAATCCCCGTGGACCGTGATCCACGGCGACACCCACGTCGGCAACCTCTACCTCGACGGCGAGGGCCGGCCTTCGTTCGTGGACTGGCAGCTCGTACAACGCGGGCCGTGGCACCTCGACGTCGGCTACCACATCGCCTCCGTACTCACCGTCGAGGACCGGCGACGCACCGAGAAGGACCTGCTGCGCCACTACCTCGACGAGCTGAGCGCCGCCGGGGTGGAGGCGCCCTCGTGGGACGACGCCTGGCGCGGGATCCGACAGGGCGTCATCCACGGCTTCTACCTGTGGGGCATCACGCTCAAGGTCGATCCGGCGATCACGCGCGTACTCCTCCAGCGGCTCGGTACCGCGGCCGCCGATCACGAGGTCTTCAACGTGTCGGCCCGCTGACCTCGCAGCACCCCGAGGCCCCGCCGGCGTCCCGGCGCCTGCCGCACCTCGCCCACGAGCCCGGGCCGTGACCACGGCCCGGGCTCGCGTACGACCGGCGCGTGCTCGGCGCCCCCCGCCGATGCGTGCCGGTCATGGGACACGTTCGGCCGCGGACGGCCGGGCGGGGAAGACCACCCTCAGCCGCTGCACGATTCCGTGGTCGCGGAACATCAGCCACGCCAGGGCCGGCGGGCAGGGATCGGTCTTGTCGGGCGGGTTGGTGACGTCCATCTCCCAGATGGTGATCTCCCGGCTGGCGACCACATGGCGCAAGTCCTGGCGTACGCCGACCTCCAGCATGCGCTGCATGACCGAGACCGGGTGGACGCGCTCGCCCGGCTGGGCCAGCTTGCCGATCATCTCGGCGTCCGTGGGCCACAGTTCGGCGATCTCGCGCGGCAGGGGCCTGCCGACCTCGGACGCGTCCAACGTGGCCACCGCCTCGTGCCGGCTTGCCTCGGTGAGCGTGGCGGCGTCGTCGTGGGCCTGTTCGGCGGTCGACAGCAGGATCTCGGCCAGCTTGCCCCGCGCCGTGCTGAGGCGGCTGCGCACGGTGCCGACCGGGACCTCGCACGCGTCGGCGATGTCCTCGTAGCAGGTGATGCCGCTGAAGTGCCGCAGCATCAGCACCAGCCGGAGCTTGGGCGGCAGTTCCTCGACGGCGTCCCAGATCCAGTCGCGCATCGCGTGCCGTTCGATGAGCTGCTCCGGAAGCAAGGCCTCGCGGTCGGCCAGGCAGAGGTGCTCCAGGCCCTCCAACCCCGGCAGTTCGCGTGTGTCGCGCAGGCGCATGCGGCAGGTGTTGCGGACCACCGACCGCAGCCACGCGCCCACGGCCGCCGGCTCGCGTACGTCGCCGATGCGCCGCAGCGCGATCAGGGCCGCGTCCTGCACCGCGTCGTCCGCGTCGGGGCCGTAGCCGAGTCGGCTGAGCGCCACGGCCCGCATCGGGGCCTGGTGGCGGGCCAGCAGCAACCCCAGCGCACCGGTCTCACCGGCCTGGGCTCTGCGTGTCAGTTCCTCGTCGGTGGGCGGCACGAGTGGGGCCATGTCCGTGGGCTTCCTTCTCCGAAGTGTCCGATGCGCGCTTCAGGTTCGAGGAGCCGGCTCGGGGAGCCAGCTTCCGTGGAAGCCTGCCGGAACGGAGCAGGGCAGTTCCACGACCGCCTGGGTGGACAGGTCGGCCGCGTCGAGTACGAGCAGTTCCCCCGGGCCGCCATTGTCGTCCGAAGTCAGCGCCAGGAGCCAGCCTTCGTCCTCCCCGACGCCGTCCGACGCGGGGACGAAGACGGCCTCGCCGGCGAATCGGCCTCGTCGCGTCTCGTGGACGTCGACGCGGCGGTGCGCGAGATCGTGCTTGGCGATGCCCTGGGCGGAGACGGTGTACAGGTAGCGGTTCGGCCGCCCGGTGAACGCGGCGTTGTGGGTCGGGAACTCGGACTCGCGGTCGTCGAGCCGGGTTTCGGCGACGCTGCCGGAGGCCGGGTCGAGGGTCCAGCGGTGCAGGACCGCGAACGGCCCGAAGTCCCCTGGTTGCCCATGGACTTCGGAACCCGAGGGCCCCGCGGAGCCGCCGATGTCGGCCCAGGCCCTCCGGAAGCCCTCGGGGTCGTAGCGGACCGCGTCGAGCACGATGTGCCCACGGGCGTCCTCGTACGCGTTCCCGACGTGGAAGACGTAGCAGGGGGCCACGTCGAACCACCTCACCGCGGTGTCCCCCGGCACGCGGGACATGACGCCGAGCCGCGCGCCGTACGCGTCGTCCCACCGGTACGGCAGCCGTCGCACCGCGGCGAGGGCGAAGTCGAAGACGACCGGCAGGTCCAGCCAGAGGACGTGGTGCTCGGTGATCGCGAAGTCGTGCATCATCGTCGGCCCCGGCACGTCGACCGTCCGGCTCTCCGCCAGCCGACCGTCCGCGGCCACCCGGTGGTAGGTGAGGTACGGCGGGGCGAAACCGGTTCCGAACAGGTGGAGTTCGCCGGTCGCCGGGTCCTCCTTCGGATGCGCGGTCATCGCGGTGGTGAGCCGCCCGTTGAAGTCGTACGGCCCGACCGTCTCCAACGACGGCGACACCCAGTAGGGCAGGCCCGTTTCGCACAGCGCGAGCACCATGCCCGCGTGCCGGATCACGTGCGTGTTCGCGGGCGCCGCGGCCAGGTCGACGCTGAAGTCCGGCCGTACCAGGGGATGTCCGGCCAACTCGCGGGTCCGGATCCAGCGGTTGCGGTACCACTCGGCGCGTCCGTCGCGCAGCCGGATGCCGTGCAGCATGCCGGACCCCGTGAACCAGTGCCCGGTGTCCCGGCCGGGCGGCGGGTTCGGGCCGTTGCGCAGGTACCGGCCGTCCAGTTCGGGCGGCAGCGCACCCCGCACAGGCAGGTGCGCGGCGGTCCGCTCGCCGGCAACCGGTGCGTAACGGCCTCGAAGGTACGGCGGGGGCGGCAACTTCTCGGTCATTCGGCTCTTCCCTCAGCGTGAAGCGGCCGCTGTCGGCGCGTGCGGGGCCGACAGCAGCCGTGCCCGGGCCCGGGCGGGGTGGACGCCGGTGAAGACCATCGGCGCGGCGAGGCCCGCGGCATGGGCGGCGATGCCCGCCCACAGCGGCGCGTCCACCGCGTCGCACACGAGCACGCTGACGCCGATGAAGGTGAAGCCTGTCCCCCAGGCCGCGGTGATGCGGCTGTTGATCCGGAAGAACTCCGGCATGTCCCAGTATTCGCGGGGGGTTTGGCGTCGGGCGATGCCAAGCGTGAACGGGCGGCGGATCGCCAGAGTCCCCCAGGCGGTCGCGGCCAGCCAGGCGAAGGACGCGACGTCGGTGTGACCGGACAGCGCCGAGTCCGGGTCGAAGACCGCGACGGCACCGACCACGACGAAGTAGCCGACGGTACTGGCCTCCAGGATCAGTGCGTCGGGAGCGACGCCGCGCACGAGATCCTGCAACAACAGCAACGGGCTCGCGGCCAGGCCCCCCACCGCCCCCCAGCGCCAGTCGAAGGACGAGACCACCCCTGCGACGATCCACGGGACGAACCCGCGCAGGTAACCCATGAAGCTCATCGGACGGTCCTCGGCAAGTAGGTAACGGGCGGCCGCGCGGTGGTGCACGTCGCGAAGCCGCCCAGCCAACGTCGACAAGATGCGCGGCGCGTACGGAAGTTCGCGCCGTCAGCTGTGACGCTCGTCACTCCGGGTGGCCGCCACGGCCGGATCGCGGCCCCAACCGACACGCGGCGAAGTGTGACCCACGCAACACGAACGGAATCGAACTTCTGTGCCGCGCCCGCATCTTGTCGGTATCGACTCACCCTCACGATCGGGAGCACTGGTGGCCAGACCTGGCACGGCCCCGCCGGCCGAAGGCGTCCGCGGCCCTGCACGAGTCCGTCGGCGGGCACGGGGCGCGGGCGCCGCGCTGGCGGGCGCCGCGCTGGCGGGCGCCGCGCTGCTGGTGCTCGGGCTCCCGGCCGGAGGCGGCACGGCCTCCGCGGCGACGCCGACGTGCGACGGCGTACCGCCCACGGCCGCGGTCCCCTACATCGTGCTGCCCGCTCCGTCGGATCCGGCAGCCGGGGAAGGCCTGTTCCAGCTCTCCGAACGCGTACTCCGTGACGGCAACCGGTACATGGAGATCTTCTGGCTCAACGTCAACAAGCCGCAGCCGGTCGTCCCGAACAGCTCCGGGACGCGCTGCCTCGCGGACCCGGAGGTGCTCCTGCCCGGCTGGGTCCTCCAACTCCCGCCCGACGCCGACAAATCCGCGGTCGGCGTCCAGGTCGGGACGCTCCCCACGCTCGACATGCCGAACGCGACCGGGGCGGCGGGCGCCCAGCCCGGCGCGGCGGGAACGCCGACGGCACCGGGGACTCCGTCACCGGAGCCGACCAAGGCACCGAGCACCGCCAAGTCCGGCGGCGACCCGTTCGCCGACCCGGCGCAGCTCCTCAAGCCCAAGTACCGGGCGTACCACTGGGGTCTCGTCGGCCTGGTCGTCCTGATCCTGATGCTGGCGGCCAGGCACCACATAGCGACCGCGTTGCGATGGATCGCACGTCACGTCGCCCGCGGAGTACGTGCCCTGATCGCCGCGGTGCGCGCCTTCCGCGCGGAGATGCTGCTGCCCCCGCCGGTACGCCGCCGCCGCGCCGCGGCCGTCCTCACGGCGCGGCTGGAGTCGGCCGCCGCAACCGGCGTCGTCCCGCGGGCCGCCGCCGCCGTCGCGCTCCAGATCGCCGCACCCGACGAGCATGGTGCCGCCGGACTCGGCACCGTCTACGGCGCCGAACTCGGTGCGGACGCGGTGACCCTCCTGCTGGCCGGCACCGACCTGCCGCAGGCGGCTCCGCCGTGGACGGCCGACGGAACCGGCCTGCGCTGGACGGCCGCGGTCACCGATCTCGACGACATCCCCGAACCCCCTTCGGCGTACCCGTTGTTCGTAGCCGTCGGGGTGACCGAGGGACGTGCGGTCCTGCTCGACCTGGCTCGCGCGCCCGGCGTGGTCGTCGTCGACGGCGAGCGCGAACCGGCCCTGATGCTGGCGCGTGCGCTCGGCACTCAGATTGCGCACCGCGCGGACGCGGAAGTGGGGGCCGGCGAGCCGTCGGAGGACAAGGCGAGCGGACGAACGGTCGTGTTCACCGCCGCAGCTTCGCCCGGGGGCAACGGCGGGACGCTGGCCGAGGTGATCGACGATCTGCCGGTGGATCCACCGGAGTTCAGCGTTGTGGTGGCCGCCGATGCCACCACCGAGGACCTTCAGCGGCTCGCGGAGTCCGGTGTGCACGCGAAGCTGCTCGCCACCGGCACGGCCGTCGGCGCGTGCTGGGTGCTCCACGTCGGGGAGCGCGCCAAGGTGCACATGACCGCGCCTCGGCTGACCGCGTCGACGCTGGGCCTCCATGAGGCGGTGGCGAAGCTCGTGGAGCCGCTGGTGCCCGTTGCGGACGCTCCCGACGAGGCGAACGCCGCGAGCACAACGGCGCCCGCCGAGGACGCCGACGCAACGGTCGGGCCGGCCGAGACGGCGGAGAAGTCCGCAAAGAACGCGGACGAACCGGCCGAGAGCGCGGCCGAGCCGGCCGAGGCGCCGAACGACCTTGCCGGGAACGAGGACGAGCCTTCCGAGAACGCGGACGAACCGGCCGAGACAGCCGAAGAGTCCGTCATAAGCGCGGAGGAACCTGCCGAGACTGCGGATGAGCCCGTGGAATCGGTGGAGCCCTCGACGCCGGTGGAAGCCGTGGAAGCCGTTGTGCCCACGGAATCCGTGGAGCCTACGGAGCCCGTGGATCCCGCAGAGTCGGGGGAGCCTGCGGAAGCCGTAGAGCCTGCGGAGACCGCGGCCCCCACGGAAGCCGCGGAGCCCGCGGAAAGCGCCGAGCCCGAGGAAATCGCGGAACCGGTGGAATCCGCAGCGCCCACGGACCCCGCCGAGACCACCGCATCCGCCCCCGGCAGCCCGGACGCCGACGACTCCGCAGAGTCCTCTCCGGACCCCGCCCCGCAGGAGCCGGAAGAGTCCGCGACGCCTGGTCCCGATGCCGAGGACCAGAACCAGGACCAGGGAGAAGTTCCCTCGAACGTCATCCCCTGGCGCCGTCGCCGGAAGCGCACGCCCTACCCGCCGCCCACCGGCCCCCGGTTCGACTATCCGCCGCCGCCCGGTCAGCACGCCGATCCCGTTCCGTCCACGGTTGCCGCCGACGGCGAGAGTGCCGCGGCCTCCCCCGCCCGCGCGGCCCCGGCGGATTGAGCACCCGAGCACCCGCCACCCCGAGCACCCCCACCCCGAACACCGCCCCGACGGCCCCGCCCCTCGCGCCGCCAGGCCCCCGGCGCCGCGAACTCCCGTACCAGAGAGGTCCTGATGGCACTCGCGTTCAGTCTTGTCGACGCCCGCGACGGCGCGACCTCGGACATCGTCCTCGGCGCCGGCGGCGACACGACGGTGCACGCACTTGCCGCGTGCCTCTCCGCGTCGCCGGCGATCGAGGGGACGGCGTCCTCCGACCTCTACCTGGGCACGAAGCGGCTCGACCCGGAAAGCCGGCTGAGCGCGCTGCCCCTGCTTCCCGGAGCCCGGCTGGGCATCGGAGGCCCCGTCCCGACCGGTCCGGGGGACGCGATACGCCGCACCCCCGCCGCGCCCGGCGGTGACGGCAGCGACGTCCTCCGGGAGGTGCGCGCGGTGGGCGGACCGAACAGCGGCCGCGTCTGGGCGCTCGCGGTCGGGACGTACGACCTCGGCGCCGGCGCCGCATGTGCGCTGCGCCCCGGGGAACCGGAGCCCGGCGACGTGGCCCCCGCCACCGGCCTGACCCGGCAGTCCGCCGAGACCCCCTTCCGCAGCGTCCAGCAGGAACTGCCGGACCGCGCCGTGACCGTGGAGGTGGACGCCGACGGCACCGCCACCGTGGCGCCGATCGGCGAGGCCCGAGTCGAGCTCGACGGCGAGCCGCTGGCCGAGCGTCGCGAGTGGCACACCGGCGCCCTGCTGGCGGTCGCGGGACACCTGTTCTCCCTGGCCGCGCCGTTCCGCCCGGACGCTGCGGTCCAGCAGTCGGCGGACACGCTCGCCATCGACTACAACCGGCCGCCGCGCATCATGCCCTCGCTCGAACCGGTGCGCATCCTCCTGCCCCCGCCGCCGCATCCGCCGCAGCGGCGCCCGATCCCGGTGCTCATGTCGCTGGCACCGCTCGGGATCGGCGTGGCCATGGCGTTCCTGCTGAAGTCGTCGTTCTTTCTGATCTTCGCCGTCTTCTCGCCGGTGCTCGCGATCGCCGCGTACATCTCGGACAAGCGGCACGGCAAGTCGCACTTCAGGTCCGAGACGGTCAAGTACAAGGAGCGGCGCGCGCATCTCCTCACCGAGGTGGACGCCGCCGTCGAGCACGAACGGACCGCGCGTTGGGCCACCGGCGCCGATCCGGCGGCCGTCATCCTGGCCGCCACCGGCCCCGGGGCGCGGTTGTGGGAGCGCCGCAAGTCGGACGCCGACCGGCTGCTGCTGCGCGTGGGCACCGCGGACCTGCCGTCGGAGGTCACCTACGACGACCCCGAGCAGGACGACCACCGCCGGACCGTACGGCCGACCGCGCGCGACGTGCCGGTGCAGATCCCCTTGCCGGACATCGGTGTTCTGGGCGTCGCGGGCGACGACCACAGCCGCCGCGGCCTGGCCCGGTGGCTGGTGGCCCAGACCGCCGTGCTGCACAGTCCGCGCGACGTGCGCATGTACGTGCTCAGCGACAACGCGGAGAACTCCTGGGCGTGGGTGCGCTGGCTCCCGCACTTCGCCCCGCCCGGCCGCGGCGCCTACGTCAACGTGGGCAACGACGCCGAGACGGTCGCCGCCCGCGTCGCCGAACTGGTCGCGACCGTGACCATGCGCGCCACCATCCGGAGTTCGACCATGTCCTCGGCGATGCTCGACGAGCCCGACATCCTCGTGGTGTTGGACGGCGCCCGCCGTCTGCGCGAGGTGTCCGGCGTGGTGCAGATCCTCCGGGACGGCCCGGCCGTCGGCGTGTACGCGGTCTGCCTCGACCGCGCCGAGCGCCTGCTGCCCGAGGAGACCAACGCGCTCATCCTCACCGCGGGGAGCGGTCTCACCGTCCGGATGCCCGGCAACCCGGACCTGGCGGACGTACGGCCGGACCTGGTGTCGCGCCCTTGGTGCGAGCGACTTGCGCGCGCCGTGGCGCCGTTGCGCGACGCCACCCTGGAAAGCGACGGCGCGCTCCCGGAGTTCGTACGCCTCGCCGAGGTGCTGGGCATCGACGGGTCCCGGATCTCGGCGGGGGGCGAGGAGTTGGCGGCCGAGTTCGCGGCCCGCTGGCAGCGGCGCGCCGCCACGACCTCCGCGCCGCTCGGCTTCGGCTTCGACGGCCCGATGGCGCTGGACCTGGTACGCGACGGCCCGCACGCGCTGGTCGCCGGCACCACCGGTGCGGGCAAGTCAGAGCTGCTCCAGTCGCTGGTCGCGGGGCTCGCGGCCGGGAACCGGCCGGACGAGATGGTGTTCGTGCTGATCGACTACAAGGGCGGCGCGGCGTTCAAGGACTGCGTCGACCTGCCGCACACCCTGGGCATGGTCACCGACCTCGACCCGCACCTGACCGAGCGCGCGCTGACCTCGCTCGGCGCCGAACTGCGCCGCCGCGAGACCATCCTCGCCGAGGCCGGGGCCAAGGACCTGCCGGACTACCAGGCCAAGCGCGCCGACGACCCCGACCTGGACCCGCTGCCGCGACTGGTGCTGATCATCGACGAGTTCGCCACGTTGGTCCGCGAAGTCCCGGACTTCGTACCCGGGTTGGTGGGCATAGCGCAGCGCGGTCGTTCGCTGGGCATCCACTTGGTGCTCGCCACCCAGCGCCCGGCCGGCGTCGTCTCCTCCGACATCCGCGCCAACACCAACCTGCGCATCGCCCTCCGCGTCACCGACGCCACCGAGAGCCACGACATCATCGACCTCGCCGACGCGGCCGGCATCTCGCCGGCCACCCCGGGCCGGGCGATGGTCCGGCTCGGGCACGGCCGGGTCGCGACGTTCCAGACGGCGTACGCGGGCAGCCCGGCCACCCAGGAGGCGGCCACCGAGGAGCGGCTCTGGGCCACCGTCGTCCCGTCGAACGGCCTGGGCAGGCCCCTGCGCACGCCCGAGGCCGATCCGGAGTCCGAGCCGCGGAACGCCGTGCCCGGCGGCGTGCGCACCGAACTCGCCACCCTGGTGACGGCGATGGGTGAGGCGAGCCGCGAACTCGGCGTCGCCGAGCAGCCCAGGCCGTGGCTGCCCGCGCTGGCCCAGCTCATCCCGCTGGAGTCGCTGCCGGAACCGGAGCCGGGTGAGGCCGCCGGGGAGCCGGGCTACCTCCGGCCCGTCGCGTACGGCCTCGAGGACCTGCCCGGCGAACAGCGCCAGCGGCCCGCGGTGATCGACCTCGCGGTGATGGGCCACCTCTCCGTCATCGGCGGCGGCCGATCCGGACGCTCGCAACTGATCCGCACCATCGCGGGCGCGCTCGCGCAGGCGCACAGCTGCGCGGACGTGCACTTGTACGGCATCGACTCGGGCGGCGGAGCACTCAACCCGATAGCGGAACTCCCGCACTGCGGCGCGATGATCTCCCGATCGGACGTCGAACGCGCAATGCGGCTGCTGGCGCTCCTGCGTCGCCAGGTGGCGCAGCGCCAAGGTCTCCTCTCGCGGCACGACTGCGCCAACCTGACCGAGCTGCGCGCGGCGGTTCCCGAGGCCGAACGGCCGCCGCACATCGTGGTGTTCCTCGACGGCTGGGAGGGCATCGCGGCCTCCCTCGGGGACCGCGACAACGGGCGGCTCACCGACGAGGCGGCGCATCTGCTCCGCGAAGGCGCGGCGGTCGGCGTACACCTCGTCATGACGGCGGACCGGGCGCTGCTCGGCGGCCAGATCGGCGGGCTCAACGACAACCGGCTGCTGCTGCGGCTCGCGGAGCGCACCGACTACACCCTGGTCGGGATCCGGGCCGCCTCGCTGCCGACGGTGATCCCCGCCGGCCGGGGCTGGCAGTCGGACACACATGCGGAGACGCAGGTCGCGGTCCTGGGCCTGGACGCGAGCGGTCCCGCGCAGGCCGCGGAACTGGCCAGGATCGGGGCGGCGGCGCGTACCCGCGACGAAGGGGTCCCGGCGCAGCGCCGCCCCGGGCCGGTGGCGGGGCTGCCGGACCAGGTCACGCTGCCCGACGCCATGGGCCGGGTGCCGGCGGAACTGCGGCGCCCGCTGTGGGCGTTGGTCGGTGTCGGCGGCGACGACATGGGGGCCTGGGGTGTCGACCTCGCCGGACGCTCCCACATCTTCGGCATCGCCGGGCCGCCCGGCACGGGCCGCAGCACGCTGCTGGTGACGATGGCCGCGTCGCTGCTCGCGTCCGGCACCCGGCTGATCCTGGTGACGCCGCGCGAATCGCCGCTGCGCAGGCTCGCCGCCCACGACGCGGTGCTCGGCCACTTCACCGGAACGGGCCTCGGCGACGCCGAGTTGGAGGCCGCGCTCGCCGACGCGGCCGGAACGCCGACCGTCGTGCTGGTGGACGACGCGGACATGCTGGCGACCACGAGTGCCGACACGAGTCTGCGCGGTCTGGTGGCGACCGGGCGCGAGCGCGGCGTCGGGCTCGTGTACGCGGGGGTCTCCGAAGTCGTGACCCAGCACATGTTCGGGTGGCTGGGCGAGGCGCGGCGCGCCCGGAGCGGCGCCCTGATCTCACCGCAGACGGTCGTGGAGGGCGAGTTGCTGGGGACCCGGCTGGCGGCCGACGCGGTGCGCCGCCGTCCGGCGCCGGGGCGCGCCCTGGTGATCGCCCCCGACACGGGTGCGCTGCAGACGATCGTCCTGCCGATCGGCGGCCTGTCCCCCGCCGCGACGGAGTAGCGGCACCCGTCGGTGGCGGCGGCACGCCGCCACCGACGGGACTGCCAGGGCCCCTACGGCCGTCCGCACTGTCGGCCGTGAGTTCTGCCGACCTCGTGCGCTGCCGCTGTTCGTCCTCGCCGGCCGCTATTCGTCCTCGGACGCGGGGTCCTTGACCCACTCGGTGCCACCCGGTCCGCGCGAGTACGACACCGGCCCGTCCTCTCCCCCGGTCACGACCATCGAGCCGCTGCCGTCCGGGTTGATCTTCGTGACCGTGCTGTCGGTGCTGCCGTCCGCGTGGACCACGCTCGTCGTGTTGGTCACGACGCCGGTGTTCTCGTCGCGGACGGTGTTCGACGTCTGCGCGTAGTTCATGCCGTCCGGGCGGTTGACCCACGTGGTCGCGGAGCCGTCCGGATTGATCTTGGTGTGCACCGACCCGCCGTCCGGCGTGTTCTGGAAGTAGTCCCCGTTCGGCGCCCCGACCTCGGGCAGCGGCCGGTCGGGGTCCCACAGGTCGATGGTGTACTCGTAGGTCTTGCCGGTGTGGTCGGTGAACGACCAGCGGTACGGGTGGTCCTTGAGCCACTGGGCCTGCTCGCGCGCGGCCTTGCGCTGCTCGTACTCGGCGATCAGGTAGTTCGCGTTCTGGGCGCCGATCTCCGCGGCCGCCTGCGCGTCGGTCTCGAACCACGCCTGGGCGAGCCCGAGGCACACCTCGGCGAAGGCCGCCATCTCCTTCTTGCCCGCGTCCAGTTGGTCGGTCCAGGTGACCTGGAGGTCCTCCATCTCGTAGTCGAGCGCGTTGCATCCCGTGGTCTCGTACGACAGCTTGAACGCGCCGTACTTGGTGCCGTTGGCCTGGTCGAACTTCTCCGACACCTCCTTGACTTGCGTACCGAGTTTCCGCAAGAGCGCGTAGTCGAGCACCAGATCGGGCACGGAGCCTCCTTTTCCGCGGGCGAGTCACCGCCCCTGCCACCGTCAACGTGCGTTTCGGCCGGGCGGGTTCATGCCGGGACGGAAATTCCCCGGACATCGTGAACCCCGCCCCCACCCGGCCCGTAGGGGAGGCGCAGGTCCACACCAGAAGGAGGCACCATGCCGCCGCGGCCGACGAACTGGTCAGCTCTCGATCTCGGCGGCGACCCCACCCCGGGCGAACTCGAGCTCATCACCCGCAACATCGAGTTCTTCCGCCAGATGCGGCAGCTCACCCAGGAGCTGAAGGGCGGCCTGGACGCCGCGATGGGCACCGCCGGCGACGCGAACTTCCGCGGCAAGACCGCCGACGCCCTCCGCGACCACATGAAGGACAAGATCGGCCCGTTCCTGCAGAGCCTGATCTACTCCTCCGACGAGACGTTCCAGGCGTTCACGCAGTACTCGGACGCCATGGCCACCGCGCAGCGCGATGCGGACGGCGCCCTCGCCGAGGCCCAGGCGCTGGGCGAGCGCCCGGGCGACGACACCCCCGAGTCGCGGACCGCCCGGGACGAATTCGACCGCAAGATCGCCGCGTTGCGGGCGAAGGCCGAGCGCGCGCGCCAGGACCAGCAGAACGCCGGCAACGCGGCGGCCGACCGGATCCGCATGGGGCGCAAGGACTTCAAGGACCTGACCAGCTTCTGGGACGAGTTCTGGCAGACCCTCGGCATCCTCGCCCTGGTCCTCACCCTCCCGGCCATCATCCTGGGCGGTCCGCTCGGCCTCATCGCCTTCGGCCTCAACGCCGCGATCTTCGTCAAGACCGCGGTCGACTACGCCAACGGCAAGGCCACCGTCGCTCAGCTGGTGTTCGCCGGCCTCGGCCTGCTCGGCCCGACCACCAAGCCGCTGCTGGCCGTGGGCACCGCCGGCAACCTCTTCAAGAGCCTCCGCAGCTTCGTCTCGGACGCGATGGCCTCGGGCCGCGGCGCACTGGCGATCGCCGGGCGGAACATGGTGTCCTGGGGCACCCTGTTCGTGCGAAACCCGGTCAACGCCCTGGGCATCCTGGGCAAGGGCGCGATCACCTTCGGCTTCACCATCGTGTCCAAGGCCGGGATGTGGGTCGTCTCGGGCTTCAGAGGGCTGCCGGGGTTGCTCCGCTCCGGCGGCGGACTGGTGGTCACCGCCTTCAAGATGGTCCCCGGAGTGGTCCGGTACAACTTCGGCGGATGGCGCTGGCTGGGCACGGTGCTGCCGGTGGCGGCCCGCGACATCCAGCGGTTCGGCGTGGTCAACGCCTTCAAAATGGGCTTCGTCGAACGCGGCGTCGGGTGGGGCCACGGCGCGGTCAAGGCCAGGTTCGCCGCGGACGGCCTCGCGACGGTCAACAAGCTGGTGGGCATCGCCGGCAACCTCGCGATCGCCCCGATCATCGGCAAGAACATGCCGAACCCCTTCGGTACGTCGGACGCGGCCATGCCGATCCGTTCGGCACCGCTGCCGTCCCCGCTGAAGCTCGGCGACGTCGGCGGTGCCAAGGGCGTCAACGTCGGCGCCTTCATGCCCGGCGGGGAGACCGGCAAGCTGATGGTGCCCAAGTCCGTCATGACCCTCGACGGCACCGTGTTCAACACGAACTCCAAGGGCCTGTCCGTTCCCGAGCCCGGCACCCTCCCCGGCGTCGGGGCGACGACGGTGAACGCCAAGGGCCTGCACATCCCCGTGTCCTCCGTCGGGTCCCCGGGCCCGGTGCCCACGGGCCAGATGGCGCTCGGCGTCCCTCCGGTGCCGGCCCCGCACCTCGCCGCGGGGCTGGCCGACGGGCCGGGGTCGCACACCCTGGCCAATCTGCTCAACAACAGCGCAACGGGGCCGGGGCCGATCGCGACCCGCAACGGCTTCTCGATGAGCGGGACCGGCACCGGTCCCGGTGCCGGTCCCGGTGCCGGTCCGTTGGGCATGATCGACCCGCCCGCGCTCGGACTGAACCGCTTGGGCGTCAACTTCTCGGACATCGCCGCCGCCAACAAGGGCGCGACGATGCATCTGGAGGCGGCGACGGACCTCGTGCTGGGGCTCGCCCGCGGGCTCGACCGCATGGACATGAGCGCCGTCCGGTCGCTCGGCGAGACCGCCAACCCGAACATCGCGCGCTACGCGCTGCCGCCGGGCGGTCCGGGCGGCCCGGCCACCCCGCTCGGCCCGGTCGGGAGCACCCCGGGCGCCGTGCCGGGCACGAACTCCGTGATGTACAGCCCCTCCACGCTTCCCGGCAGCGCCACGCACCCGGGATCGGGTGTGCCGAGCGCCCCCGCCGCCTTCACCACCCCCGGGCCGGGGGCGCCGGGATTCCGCGACGGCGTCCCGACGCCCGCACCGGGCCATGCGTCCACCCCGCCCCTTCCCCCGTCCTTCCCCGCGGGGTCGCGGCCGGTGCCGGGGGCCGGCGGGGGATGGGGCTCGGACATCCTCGCCTTCCTGGGCATGGGGGCGGCCGCGACCGCGGTCCGGCTCGCCGACGACACGGTGGCCCGCGCGATCCGCGTCGCCGTCCCGGAAGGCACCCTCAACACCCCGGCCGCACAGAGCGGTTTGTGGGGCAGGCTGCTCGACGACCTGGCCGACCGGTCGGACGTCGGGAAGGGCAAGCCGAAGGCGGATCCCGACCTCCCGCACAGCCGGCTCGCCGCGTGGCAGGAGCTGAACCTGGCGCAGGGGGGTCTCGTGAACGCCCAGCGGACGTACGACGACCTCGCCGTCCGCATGGCCAACGCCGGCGAGGAGCACAGCGGCGCGAACCTGGCCTCCGAACTCGCCCTGGCCCGCAACGCGGTGACCGACGCGCGCAGCGAGGTCGCCAGGGCCGCGGGGAACCTGCGCGCCTGGGACGTCGACCCCGCGGCGGCGTCCACGCTGCACACCCGGTTCATGACCGAGTGGGGGAAGGCGCACCCCGGCGTCTACGGCGGCTCCCTGCTGCCCAACCGGGTCACCTACTCCAACACGGTCCTGGGCCAGGTCCCGGCGGACGGCCAGAAGATCCTGAATCCGGACCGCACCTGGCGCATCGTCGACGACCAGATGCAGACGGTCAGCGAGACGCGCCTCCTCACCGACAAGCGCATCCAGTACGTCAACCACGACCCGAACTCCCCCGTGGCCTGGCAGCTCTGGGAGGGCAGGGACCCCGGCACCGCCAACCCGGTGCCCACCCACACGGCGTTCCGCATGGAGAACGGCGACTTCCGCGTCGTCGGGGCGGGCGGCGACGGGACCTTCGAGGTCTGGCACGGCGGCCCGAACTCCCCCGGCGGGCACACGGTGGTCGAGAACGGCCGCCGCATCGACGGCGAGCGCTTCCACATCGCGCCGGGGGCGGCCGGGGACGGGGCGGGCGGCGCGACCGCCGGCGGATACCGCTGGGAGATCTGGGACAACAACGGGACCCCGGTCTACCAAGGGCGCGACATGCCCGGCGGCCCCGGGTTCCAGGTCTTCGACCGCGCCTCCGACGGCCGGGTGCTGTGGGAGCACTGGGACAGCTCGGACCTCGCCGGGCGCCAGGTGGTCTCGCGCGCGGCCCCCGGCCCCGGCACCAACGTGCACGTCGACCACCTGAACCCGCCCCCGGGAAGCGCCTCGTGGGAGCGCTGGGACAGCCCGAACCCGGGTACGCACAACGTGGTCGAGTCGCTCACGCGCCTGCCCGACGGCAGGTTCCAGCACGTCGACCAGACCAATCCCGGCCGCGCGTGGGAGCTGCGGGACAACGCGAACCCGAACCCCGGCGGGCACACGGTCCTGGCCCGCGCGGACCATCTCCCGGGCGGCGGCGTCCAGGTCACGCACACCGCGCCGGGGGCACCTCGCGCCTTCGAGGTCTGGGACAACGCGGCGGTCGACGCGCACACCGTCCAGCGGTTCGGCACGGCGCTCGGCGACGGCCGCTTCAAGGTCGAGGCCGGCCATCCGCTGGCGCCCGGCTATCCGAACTGGCAGGTCTGGGGGAACGCCGACGCCGCCCGCCCGAACGTGCTCCGCGAAGGGGTCGTGCAGGCGGACGGCACCCACATGGTCTTCGACGGGGCACCCGGCCGCGCCCCGCGCACGTGGGAGCGCTGGGACTCCGGGGACGTGGGGAACCACAACGTGCTCGAACGCGTCGGCCCCGGGCCGAACGCGAACACCTTCGAGTTCCGGGACTTCCGGCCCAACGGCGACCGGCCGTGGCAGGTGTGGGACAGCCCCGACAACGCCGCGCACACCACCCTCAAGTGGGCGGACCGGCAGCCGGACGGGACGTTCCGGATGACCGACGAGACGCCCGGCACCACGAACCCGTGGCAGGTCTGGGACACCGGGGACCCGTCCACCAGGACCATCCTCAAGTCGGCGGACCTCCAGGCGGACGGCACGTACCGGATCGTCGACAACACCCCCGGCGCGACGACACCTTGGCAGATCTGGGACCGGCCCGCCCTCGCGCCCGGCGCCGAGGCGCGCATGCAGGCCGACCTCGTCCCCGGCGGGCCCCACGCCGGGCTGTTCCAGATCACCGACCGGACGCCCGGCCGCACGTTCGACTTCCAGTTGTGGAACAGCGCCGATCCCGGCGCCCGGATCGTCGTCGGCGAGGGGCGCCGGCTGCCGAACGGGCAGTACCACCTGGTCGACCCGCGCACGAACGCGACCCGCGCGTTCGAGATCTGGAACACCGCCGACCCCGGGTCGGTGCGCTGGCAGGCCGACGCCCTCGGTCGGGGCGACTTCCGGGTGGTCGACACCCGGGCCGACAGCCCGCACGCCTGGGAGCGCTGGCACGGCGGCGACCCCGGCAATCCGTCGCTGCTCGACATCGTCCTGCGCCGCGACATACCGCGGCCGTCCGTCCTCGAACGCTCCACACTGAACGGCAACGGCACCCACACCGTGGTCGACCTGACCAACAACCGCATCCCGGCGAGGACGTTCGACGACGCCACCGGCGACCTGAGGAGCCTGGAGCTCAGGAACGGCGACCGCCGCGTGATCGACTGGAACACCAACACCTGGCAGGACATGCGGACGCCGCCGAGGGCGGCAGGCGGTGCGCCGGGCGCGGCCCCGGCACCCGTGCCCCTCACCACGAAGATCCACACCGGCGACGTCGTGCCGGGACCGAACGGCACGTACAAGCTCATGGACGCCAACGGGAGCCCGGTCTTCACGAAGGAGCGCATCGCGCAGGCGGACGGGACCTTCGGCACGAAGGAGTCGTACCGCGACCACACCGGCCGCTGGGTGTGGAAGGAGTTCGACCGGAACGGCAACGCGATCCGGCACGGCGCGCGGTACGTGGACTGGGCCGAGAACTACCGCGACGTCACCTCGGGCAAGTTCGGCGTCGACCGGCACCTCGTCGGCACCAAGGCCTACGAGTACCGCGTCCTCGCGGACAAGGGTTTGCTGCGCGCGGAGTTCCACCCGGACGGCGCGGCCACCACATGGACCCGGTTCGACGCGCAGGGCAACGAGATCCTTCGGGGAACCCGGGACACCGAGGCCGGCCGCGGCAAGGCGTGGCAGGACGTCATCACCCACATCGAGAACCGCCCCGTCCACCTGGCCGACGGCGCGGACCGCCTGGTGGCGCAGCAGCAGTTCTCCCCGCTGCGCTACGGGTCGCCGACGGACGGCAAGTTTTTCTCGGCGATCGACAAGAACCGCAACTTCCGCGAGTTCACCTGGAATCCGGCCGGGGCCGACGACGCGGCCAAGATCTCCGACTACCGGGAGATCAACTACGTCTTCGAGGAGGTGGCCACCGCGCAGCGGCTGGCGGACGGAAACGTGCTCAAGCTGCGCCGCATCCACCAGCAGCGGTTCGACTCGTCATGGGCCGGCCGCGCGGACTTCCCGGGCTCCGAGGACCGGCTGTTCCGCCACTGGCGGTGGAACGAGAAGGGCCCCGACGGCCTGACGGTCGAGGGCCGGAGCGGAATCCGCTTCACCCGGATGGACGGCACCTGGCAGGACTTCACCGAGAACGGGGTGCTGGTCCGCGAGAGCCGGGTGCTGGCCAACGGCAACAAGCTCGAATACGGCGTCGACCCGGCGAACCCCACCCGATGGGTCGAGAAGGACGGCGCCGGCAACGTCGTGCACACCGGGAACCGGGTCTTCGGGGGCGACCCGACCGCCGCCCCGACGGCCTCGCCGGGCCACCGCACCCAGTGGTTCGACGTGCGCACGAACGACGCCGGAGGGGTGGTCGTCCACCGCGCGACCTTCGGCAACTCCGGGAACGTCCGCGAGTTCGGGACCCCCGTGCCGCACAACGCCGACTTCGGCGCCGGCGACTGGATCGAGAAGAGCCGCTTCGGACAGATCGTGGCGCGGCGCGACGACCTGGGGAACGGCGTCTTCCTGCACGCCGAGGGCAACCCCCGCAGCGGCAACTGGACATGGTCCGCGCAGAACGGGGACGGCACCGTGGTGACGGTTCGCGCGAGCGACGCCGCGGACGCGCCGGAGGTCCCGCTGACCGGGGTGCGGGTCACGAACAAGGCGGACGGGAACACGCTCTGGAACCGTCCGTTCGACGACGGCTACCGCGACCTCGGCGCCGACGGCCGGGTCGTCCGCGAGGTCACCCACCTCGACGGCGGCCGGACCCTGCACGCCGTCCGCGACGTCGGATCGGACACGACGCGCTGGACGGTCAAGGGTGCCGGCGGCGCAGCCGAGGCCCTGCCCGCCGGGTGGTCCGCCGAGCGGACGCCGCTGCCGGGCGGCGGCTGGCGGGACGAGCTGGTGGGGCCCGGCAACGCCCGCACCGTCGTACGCGAGTTCAACCCGGGCACGTTCGAGACGATCAAGCAGTGGCACCACTCCTTCGACGCGAACGGCAACCTCACCCGCAGCGCCGACCGGTGGCTGGAGATCCGCAACGGCGACGGGTACCGCTCGCACGAGCCCGTCGTCGATCCGAACACCGGTGCGGTCACCGGCTATCTCGAAAAGGACCTGAAGTACCTCCAGTGGCGCGAGTACGACGCCAACCACAACCTCGTCGCCCTCCAGACCACATCCACCAAGGTGTGGGAGATCGGCGCGCCCGGCAGCGGGTGGAACCCGGAGCGCTCCTGGGTCACCGGGTACGAGGTCCCGGACGGGTTCCAGCAGGCGGGCCGGCTGGTCGACAACAAGGGCTTCTTCAACGAATTCCGCGGCTACAACCGTATGTTGCGCGACACCAACCGCTTCCAGTGGGGGCCGCCCGCGGTCCCGGGTGCCGTCCAGAACGGCTCGGGCCTGTGGACGTTCAACCAGAAGGCGTGGCAGAAGGCCGGCCTGGACGGGATCCAGGGCTTCGTCGTCGAGGCCCTTTCGGGCACGATCGCGACCCTGATCATCAACGACGGCGACTTCACGCTGACGGACCTGGGCCGCGTCGCCCTCAACGCGGCCGTCGGCGGCGCGTTCGCGGCCGGCGCCTCCCGACTGCACGAACTGCGGGCGGGCGGCGGGGCGTTGTCGCCGAAGCGCTTCAAGGACGGGCTGCTCGCCAACGACTTCGGCAAGCCGTTCAACCACAACCCCTACTTCGGCGACCAATGGCGTTCGGACTGGAGCCACTTCGACACGCCGCTGCGGTGGCGCTCGGGGACGTACCAGTTCGGGGTCGCCGCGTTCCTGGTGTCGCCGCTCCAGGCGTTCGTCAACGGCGCCGTCAACGCGGCCGTCTTCGGCGACCGGAACGGCGTCCACTACTACGGCGCGGACGCGCTGCTGGTGGGTGCCCAGGCAATGGCGGGTGCGGTGGTGGCGGGCGCCTCGGTCGGCGCGGCCCGCTTCGGCCTCGAAGGCTTCCTGGCCGGGCGCTACTGGCGCAAGAGCGGACTGTCGGACATCCTGCTCAGGGGCTCGCTCAGCTTCGGCACCAGCATGTTCAACAACTACGTGTTCAATCCGGCGTTCCGGGGCGGCGTGGGCCTGACGCCCCCGACCCCGCCGCCGCCCCTGACCATCGACGCGACGGACCCCGTCCCGCCGGAGGACGACGGCGGCGGCGGCGATCAGGCGACGCAGTCGTGAGCCGCGAGCGCCTCGCGCAGCGCGCGAACGGCGTAGAACCTGCGGGACTTGGCGGTGCCGACCGGTATGCCGAGGGCGGCCGCGGTCTCCTTGAGGTCGCGGTCCCTGACCACGACCTCGAAAAGGATCTCGCGGTGGTGCCACGCGAGCGTGGGCAGCGCCTCGCCGAGGGCCAACCGGGTCAGCAGCGCCTCGCAGGGGTCGTCGGCCGCCAGGTAGTCCAGCGGCCCGGGGGCGCACTCCGGGGGGCGGGTCTTGCGGGCCCTGATGTCGTCGATGACGATGCGGCGCGCCACCGTGATCAACCACGGCATGAGCGTCTCGCACTGGTCGCCCAGCAACTCCGCGTGGCGCCAGGCCCGCAGCATCGTCTCCTGGACGACGTCCTCGGCCCACTGCCGGTCGCCGGACGTCAGCTTCGTGCAGAAGGCCAGCAGCGCCGCCGCGTGCCGCTGGTAGATCCGTTCCGCCAGGTCGGCGCCCGGATCCGCGTCGTACTCCCCCGGCGCGGGCAGGTCATCCACCGGTCTCGGTCCGACCGCAGGCTCCTGCTCGACACCGATCTGGTCGCGGGCGCACCGCAGGCTCGTGAACATCGATACTTCGCCTCCCCATCCGGAATCGTCCGACCGGCCCGTCGGCCGCGGAGTGCCGAGGCCGACACCTTCTGGATGCACGGAAAGCGACGAAGTTCGAAAATCGACGCGTGGCGCACGTCACACGACCGGACCGGCCGCCCGGTCACCAGCAGCCGCGGCACGGGAGTTCAGGCCGCGGCACCCCCGGACCCCTGTGACCCACATCACCAACGCGAACCCGAACTCTCCCTTGGTGCCCGCATCTTGTCGGTGTCGTCCCACCTTCGAGATCGGGAGCTTTGGTGGTCGCAACTGTTGCAGGACCGCAGGCCGAAGGAACCCACACCTTCACCGTCGACGGCGTCGCCGTGCGCTACCACGTCCACGGCACCGGGCCTGTGTGCGTGGCGCACCCCGGCGGCCCCGGGATCGCCTGGGAGTACCTCCGCGCCCCGGAGCTGGAGAAGTCCCTGACCATGGTGTACGTGGAGCCGGCGGGTACCGGCGGGTCCGACCGGCTCGCCACCCACCCCCACGGCTACACCAGGGCGGTGTACAGCCGCCACCTGGCCGCGCTGATCGACCGTCTGCCTACGCCGCGCGTGCACTTGCTGGGCCACTCGCACGGCGGATTCGTCGCCCAGTTCCACGCGGTCCACCGCCCCGACCAGCTCGCCGGGATCGTGCTGTACGAAAGCGCGCCGGCCACCGGGGCCGAGCACGTCGAGGAAGCGATGCGCGCGGTCGCCGAGTTCGCGGCGCGGAATGCCGAACGGCCGGAACTCGCCGAGGTGATGGCGGCGTTCGCGTCGATCGCGGACATCGGCGGCGACGAGGCCATGGTGGCGGCCGCCCGGGGCGTGGTGCCCGCGTACCTCGCCGACTACTGGGGGGACGCCGGGCGCTGGGCGCCCTTCCGGGAGTCCCTGAGCGCGACCTACATCTCCGGGCTTGACGAGCACGGCGCCCCCGAGGTCGTCGACGACCGCGAGGCCCTCGGCCGACTGGCCGTGCCCGCATTGGTCGTGGTCGGCCGCCACGACGTGGTGTGCGGAGTACGTTGGTCCGAGGAACTGCACGGGCTGATCCCCGACTCGCGGTTGCTGGTCCTGGAGCGCAGCGGACACTTCGGCCACCTCGAGGAACCCGGGCTGTTCGCCGGGGCCGTGGCCGCGTTCGTGTCGGCCTCGGACGGGGACGGGGGTGGCAATGCCTGACATACCCGCATCGGCCGGTTCCGGCGGCCGGGTCGCGTCCTGGGCGTTCGAGGGCGAGGCGCGCCTGGTCGGCCGCGAGCCCGACCTGGATCGGATCGGCGCATTCCTGGACGGCGTCGCGGGGACCGGCGGTCCGCTGGTGCTGCTGGGAGAGCCGGGAGTCGGCAAGACGGCGCTGCTGGCCGCGGCGACGTCCCGGGCGGGCAAGGCCGGCATGCACGTCCTCGCGGTGGCCGGCGTCGAGTACAAGGCGCAGCTGAGCTTCGGCGGTCTCGGTGAGCTGCTCTCCGCCGCGGCCGTCACCCACCCTTCGGCCGCGCTGCGCGACGTGCTCGCGGTGGTGTCGGGGTACCGGGACGGTCCGGCACCCGAACCCGAGGTGATCGCCGGGGCCGTGCTGTCGCTCGTCCGGCAAATCACCTGCGACAGGCCGACGTTGCTGGTCGTGGACGACGTGCAGTGGCTGGATCCCGCGAGCGCGGTCGTCCTGGGCGCGCTCGCGCACCGGCTGCCCGCGACCGGTGTGGGACTGCTGTGCACGGCGCGACCGGGAGCGGAGTGCGCCTTCGACCTCGACGGGCTGCCGGTCCACGACGTGGCGCCGTTGAGCGAGTCCGCGTCCGAGGAACTGCTCACCGACCGCTTCCCGGCCCTGGCACCGCGGGTGCGGCGGCGCCTGATGGCGGAGGCGCAGGGCAATCCGCTGGCGTTGCTCGAACTGCCCGTCGCGCTGACCGGGCCGCAGCGCACGGCCTCGGAGGCGTTGCCGGAGCGGCTGCCGCTCGGCCGCAGGCTGGAGTCCGCGTTCGCCTCGCGCATCACCGGGCTGCCCGCCGCGACCCGGTACCTGCTGCTGCTGGCGGCTCTGGACGGTACCGGGGACCTGCGGGTCCTGTGGCGTGCGGTGGCCGGTCGGTGCAGCCTCAAGCACCTGGGCCCGGCCGAACGCGCCCGGCTGATCCGCGTCGACGACCCCTCGGGCGTACGGTTCCGGCACGCGTTGACGCGGTCCGCGGTGGTGGAGCTGTCCACCAGCAGCCAGCGCCGTGCCGCGCACCGGGCGCTGGCCCAGGCGTGGTCGGAGGTCCCCGAGCGGCGGGCGTGGCACCTCTCGCAAGCGGCGGTCACCCCGGACGAGCAGGTCGCCGCGCAACTGGAACGGGTCGCGGCAGTCGCCGCCCGCTGCGGCGACGGGGCGGCGGCGGTGGCCGCGCTGCTGCGCGCCGCCGACCTGACCGCGGCGGGCCCGGAGCGGGCCCGGCGGCTCGCCGAGGCGGCGTACGTCGGCGCCAACATCACCGGTGACCTGCGGGACGTCCCACGCCTGCTGGACCACGCGCGGAGCGCCGCGCCGGGCCACGCCTCGCTGGCCGCGGCGATGGCCGGGTCGGCGTACCTGCTCAACGGCTCCGGCGACATCGACACCGCCCACGGCCTGCTGAGCGGCGCCATCGCGGCGCAGCCCGAACCGTACGACCCCGACGACGCGACCTTGGCCGAGGCGATGCACACGCTGCTGCTGGTGTGCTTCTTCGGCGGACGCTCCGACCTGTGGTCCCGGTTCGACGCCGCCGTCGCCAAGTACTCCGCGGTACCCGACCTGGTGGCGACGACGCGCAGCACGCTCGCCGACCCGGCCCGGAGCGGTCCGGCGGAGTTGGCGCGGCTGGACTCTGCGATCGCGGAACTCGCCCAGGAGAGGGATCCGTTGCGCATCGTCCGGGTCGCCATGGCCGGGGCGTACGCGGACCGTCTGGGCGCGTGCGCGGGACCACTGCACCGCGTCGTGTCCGACGGGCGGCGGGGCGACAACATCGCCACGGCGATCGACGCCCTGTTCCTCCTGGGCAACCACATGTGGCTGACCGGGCAGTGGTCGGACCTGCGGCGGACCGTGCGCGAAGGACTCGACCTGTGCGACCACTACGACTACCCCATGCTGGCCTGCCCCGGGAACTTCCTCCTGGCGTGCGTCGCGGCGGTGTCCGGCGATGCCGGGGAACTCCGGCGCCTGACCGACCAGATGACGCAGTGGGCGGGCCCCCGGCGGGCGCATGCCCTGCGGGCCTACACCGCACACGCCCACTCGCTGTACGCGCTGGGCCGCGGGGACTTCGAGGAGGCGTACCAGTTCGCGAAGGTCGTCGCCCCGGCCGGCACGCTGCCGGCGTTCGTCCCGCACGCGCTGTGGACGGTCATGGACCTGGTCGAATCAGCGGTACGAACCGGCCGTCGCGGCCAGGCACTTGACCATGCGGCCGCGGCCCGCGAGGCCGGCCTGCCCGAGATCT
This sequence comes from Streptomycetaceae bacterium NBC_01309, assembly GCA_045039925.1. Classification (GTDB taxonomy): domain Bacteria; phylum Actinomycetota; class Actinomycetes; order Streptomycetales; family Streptomycetaceae; genus Yinghuangia. The sequence goes on along the minus strand of CP108400.1, from coordinate 9,056,389 downwards.
CCCCGCGCCTGGCGATGCTGGTCCGCGCCTCGACGGCACTGGCCGCGGACGACGCCGAGCACCCGGGGTTCGAGCAGGCCCTCGACGTCGACGGGGCCGAACGCTGGCCCTTCGACCAGGCGCGCATCCACCTCTGCCGGGGAGAACAGCTCCGCCGCGACAAGTCGCCCGCGCAGGCGCGCAGCCACCTGGCGGCGGCTGCCGAGGCGTTCGAGCGGCTGGGTGCCAAACCCTGGGCGGTCAGGGCGAACAAGGAGCTTCGCGCGTGCGGCGGCCCCGCGCGCAGCGCACCCCGGCAGCGGGCGGGCGGGCTGACCCCGCAGCAGCGGGAGATCGCGGCCCTGGCCGCCGCCGGGCTGACCAACAAGCAGATCGGCGAGAAGCTCTTCCTGTCGCCGCGCACCGTCTCCACCCACCTGTACCAGTTGTTCCCCAAGCTCGGCGTGACGTCCCGGGCCGCCTTGCGGGACGCACTCGACCAGTTGCGATGACGGTGGGGCCGCCGCCCGGAACTACGTCACATGACGGAAGCCGGGAATCCGCGACGTTCCTATTGTTCCGACAAGGGCCGCGCATTGCGGGCCCGAGAATCCGGGAGGAAAGATGAGCGACAACGCGCCGCGCGGGAACGTCGTCCTGGTCCACGGCGGCTTCGTGGACGGCTCCGGCTGGCAGGGCGTCTACGAAGCGCTCAAGGACGACGGCTACAACGTGGCCGTCGTGCAGAACCCCACGCTGTCGCTGGACGGCGACGTGGCCGCCACGCGGCAGGTGATCGACGCGCAGCCGGGACCGGTCACGCTGGTCGGCCACTCGTACGGCGGGGTCGTGGTGACCGAGGCGGGCAACCACGAGAAGGTCACCGCGCTCGTGTACATCGCCGCCTTCGCCCCCGACAAGGGCGAGTCGGTCAACACGCTGATCGCCGACCCTCCGCCCGGCGCCGCGGTGCCGCCGATCCTGCCGCCGACCGACGGCTTCCTGCTGCTGGACCGCGACAAGTTCGCCGAGGCGTTCGCGGGCGACCTGCCGCTCGCCCAGGCCGAGTTCCTGGCCGACTCGCAGGTGCCGTGGGGCCTGGACGCGGCGGGCGGCGCGGTGTCGACGCCGGCGTGGCGTACCAAGCCCTCGTGGTACCTGGTGGCCACCGACGACCGCATGATCCCGCCGCCCGCGCAGCGCGCGATGGCCGAGCGGATCGGCGCGCAGACCGTCGAGACCGCGGGCAGCCACGCGATCTACGTCTCGCAGCCGGGCGCCGTCGCCGACCTGGTCAAGCAGGCGGCCGCCGCGGGCTGACCCGGGCGACCGGGCCTGGCACCACGGTCCGAGCACCGAGGTCCGAGCAACACGGCCCGAGCACCACGACCCCGGAGCCACAAGAACCAGGGGCCGAGAACCACAGGCTGAGCACCGAGGGCTGAGCACTGCGGGACCGAGCGCCGCGGATTGAGACCAACCGGCCGGCACCGACCGGCCGGGACCCGCCGCCAGGCCCATCAGCCGAGGAGCACCAGCCGAGAACCACCGGCCGCGACACCCCACCGGCCGGTAGACCGAGGACAAGGCACCGTCCGCCGTGCCGGCCCCACCAGGCCGGCGCGGCGGGCGCGGAGCGTCCCCAGGGCAGGCCGCCGGCCACCGGCCGCGGCCACCCGAAATCCCCGAACCCATGGGCCGCGGCCCGACGGCTTGCGGCGGCTGCCGCATGCCCGCGTCCGCGACCCGGGATGCCCCTCTCGCAAGGCTGTCACAGGAGGAACACCGTCATGAAACCCGTAGGACGGCGCAAGTTCGCGCTCGGCGCCGCCGCATTCGTCCTTTCCGGCGCCGCCGCATTCGCCACGTTGACCCCCACCGCGTCGGCGTCCGGCGGCGACCGCCACGAGCCGCGCCCGCCCAAGCCCACCATCGTGCTGGTGCACGGCGGATTCGCCGACGCCTCCAACTGGAACGGCGTCATATCGCGGTTGCAGAAGGACGGGTATCCGGTGATGGCGCCGGCGAACCCGCTGCGCGGCATCCCCAACGACGCGGCGTACATCGCCAGCGTGTTGCGGTCGATCCAGGGCCCGATCGTGCTCGTCGGACACTCGTACGGCGGCGCGGTCATCACCAACGCCGCGGCCGGCAACCCGAACGTCAAGGCCCTGGTCTACGTCGCGGCGTTCGTGCCCGACGAGGGCGAGCGGCTGGGCGACATCATCAACCGCTACCCCGGCAGCGAGATCCAGGCGGCCCTGAACGAGGTGCCCTTCAGCAACGCCGACGGCAGCACCGGCGTCGACCTGTACATCCGGCCGGACCGGTTCCGCGACGTCTTCGCCGCCGACCTGTCCAAGAAGGAGACGCAGCTGATGGCGGCCGAGCAACGGCCTTTCAGCGCCTCGTCGTTCGCCGATGTGACCACCGCGGCCGCATGGCGCACGATCCCGTCCTACGGCGTGGTGGCCGGCGCCGACAAGGCGATCCCGGCGGCCGTGGAGCGGTGGGAGTACGAGCGCGCCGGCGCGCGCCGCGTCGTCGAGGTCCGCGGCGCCTCCCACGTGGTCATGATCAGCCACCCCGAGGTCGTCGAGCGCCTGATCGAGGAAGCGGCCAACGCCAACCGCTGACCCTCGTCGGACACCGCTCCGAAGGCACCCGTCCCGGAACGGCGACCCCGGACCGGCACGTGCCGCACGTACTGCCCGTGAACTGCGCCGCGGTCACCCGCCGCGGCGCAGTTCGCCCCGCCCGCGCGTGAAGGAGGAGACACCCATGGCACCGCTCGACTCGCTCACGGATGCGGAGCTCACGCTCGGCGCCCAGTCCGGTGACACCGCGGCCCTGGGCGTGCTGCTCGTCCGCCACCAGGCGGCCATGCGGGCGGTCGCGATGAGCGTGCTCGGCTACAGCCCCGACACGGACGACGCGGTGCAGGACGCCGCCCTCACCGCGTTGCGGCGTATCGGCGACGTGCGCGACCCGGCGGCCGTGGGCGCGTGGCTGCGCACCATCGTCCGCAACCACGCGCGGATGCAACTGCGCTCCCGGCAGGAGACGCCCGGCCTTGACGGTCTGGACCACCTCCTTGTCCCCGACGACGAACTGTCGCACCCCGAGCGGTTCGTCGAGGGCCACGCGCGGCGGGACCGGATCCGGGACGCCGTCGAATCACTCCCGCCCAAGCTCCGGGTCGTGCTGATGCTGCGCCACTTCAGCGACACCACCGCGTACGAGGACATCGCCGCCGCCTGCGACATCCCCGTCGGCACCGTCCGGAGCCGGCTCAACCAGGCCCGGCGCAAGATGGCCGAAGCCCTTCTCGCCACCGACGCACCCGTCCCGGGCAAGGCCGTGGCCACGCCGGAGCCGCCCCGGCCGGGCGCTCCCCTGCCGGACGAGAGCCGAGCGGTCCACGCCCTCCAAGGCGCCTTCCCTGCCGTGGCGTGACGACGGCGACGCGCCCCGCGGTCTTCCTTGACCTTGCCGCGGCGTCAAGGTCTGCACTGAGTGGCATCCGGTCCGGAGCGCGCACCGAGCGCTCGCGGGACAGCTCGGAGAGGACACCGGAATGACCACGACCGAGAAGAACATGGCCCTGCTGCGCGGCGCGTACCAGTTGGTCGAGAAGGGCGACCTGGACGCGGCCGAGAAGTTGCTGGCGGAGGACTTCGTCGCCAATCTCCCCGGCCTCTCCGACCCCCTGGTCGGCCGGGAGATCTGGCGCTTCGGCACCCAGGCCATGCTGGACGCCTTCCCCGACCTGGAGATCGACGTCCGGGACATGTTCGGGGCCGACGACAGGGTGGCGGTGCTGGTCCACTTCCGCGGAACGCACCGGGGTGCGTTCCAGGAGATCGCGGCGACGGGCAGGCGGGTCGGCATCCGGAGCGTCGAGCTGTACCGCTTCGCGGACGGCAGGATCGCCGAAGAGTGGGTCGCGCCGGACATCATGGATCTGATGCGGCAGATCGGGCCCGCCCCCACCGGGGCCTGACCGCCGCCCCGGGATCACGACTCGCCCCCGACCCGGCGCCGGTGCGGCTCCCGCGCGGCTCCGGCGCGGACTGCTTCGGCCGCTACTTCGGGGCCGGGAGACGACGCGGGACGGCGACAGTGAAGGTGGTCTCACCCGGACGGCTCTTGACGGAGATGGTGCCGGAGTGGGCGCGGACGAGGGACCACGCGACGGCCAGCCCGAGGCCGCTGCCGCCGCGTTCGCGGCTGCGGGCACGGTCGACGCGGTAGAAGCGGTCGAAGATGCGGGTCTGGTCGTCCGGCGGGATGCCCGGCCCCTGGTCCGTGATGCGCACGAAGGCGCTGAGCGGAGTCGTGGAGACGGTGATCGCGACGGGTGTTCCGGACGAGGTGTGCAGAGCGGCGTTCGCAAGGAGGTTGTCGAGGACCTGGCGCAGCCGCAGCGGGTCGACGCGGAGCGGCACCCGGTCGGGCTCGACCGTCACGGTGAGCGGGTGGTCGGCATGGCCGGCCCGGAAGGCGTCCGCGGCCTGGCGGACCAGGTCGGCGAGGTCCGCGTCCTCGGCGCGCAGCGGGGCCTCGGCCTCGGCGGCGTCGAGGCGGGCGAGCAGGAGCAGGTCGTCGAGCAGCACGCTCATGCGCGCGGCCTCCGAGCGCAGGCGTGCGAGGTGCTTGTCGCGCTCCTCGGGCTCGTTGGCGGCCGTGTACTGGAACAGGTCGGCGTACCCGCGCACGGAGGTCAGCGGTGTGCGCAGTTCGTGCGAGGCGTCGGCGATGAAGCGGCGCAGCCGCTGCTCGGTCTCGGCGCGGACCGCGAGCGAGCCGTCGATGTGCGCGAGCATGGTGTTGAACGCGGAGCGCAGCTCCTCGACTTCGGGTCCGCCACCGCCGCCTTCGACGCGCGTCGGCAAGTGGTCGGAGTCGGTCAGGTTGTGCGACGTGATGCCGTGTGCGGTCCGTGCCATCGCGCTGAACGGCATCAGCCCGCGGCGCAGCACCGCACGGCCCGCGACGACGAGGATGAGGAGCGCGATCGCGAACGTCACGGCGAGCACCGTGACCAGCCGCCGCATCGTGTCGTCGATCTCGTCCATCGGTGCGGCGCTGACCAGGATGACGCCGGGCGTAACTTCGCAGGCGCGGACCAGGTACGTCCCCTCGCCCTCGATGGCGACGGTGCGCAGCGAGTCCTCCTTGCCGGACGCGTACAACGCGTCGGCCACCGACGTGAGGTCGCTGCTGTCGCCGGGCAGGTCGGCGTAGTCGGGCAGCACCGGGCCGGAGGAGTCGGGGGCCTGCGCGCCCGGTGTGCGCAGCTGGGCGCCCCGGCTCGTCACGTCGTAGACCGCGGTGAACCACTGGTAGTTGCGCTTCCCGAGGACGGTGCCGTTCTCGGCGGCGTCCTTGACCTGCGCGTTCTGCACCAGGCGCATCTGGTCGCCCAGTTGCTCCTTGAGGTAGCCGCGCATGTAGGCGGTCATCGCCGTCCCGATCACCGCGAAGACGACGAGCGCGAGGATGCCCATGCCGAGCGCCAGCCGGGTGCCCAGCCGCAGGCGGCCCCCGAATCTCCGGCGCGGTTCCGGCACGCGGCGGACGCGGTCCGGGGTTTCGGCGGGTGCCGACCCGTCCGCCACCGCGGGATCTGACGCTTCACGGACTTGAACGCGGTTGTTCACGACGGCCGGCCTCACTCTCTCCACCCGCTCCTGCTGGGCAACCCGCGGCGTACTCCCCCGCCGGGATCCTTCCCACGCGGCGCACCTTGATAGGCAGTTGACAGCTGACCGACAGGGCATCGACAGGTTGCCCCGGGAGGCTGGAAGTGTCCACTCCCCGGAGCAGAGGAATCGCTCCCGTGACCTTCGCCGATCGTGAGCGACCCCGCCGAACCCCGATCAAGATACGCCCCTTGCGTCGCGGCGCACGGCCGGGACAGCGGAGGTGCGACGGCCCCGATTCGGCATTGTGCGGCATTTCTTGGCTCTTGGGGAAGATGTCGGAAGCTTAGGGGGGCACCGAGCCATGCTCGGATACGCCGGAACGGCCGAGTACGCGGGCGTCGACATCGACGTCAACGCCGACGTCCACGCCGACGTCAACACCGACATCGATGTCGACATCGCCACCGACACCGGCGACGTGGCACTCACCCGCAGCGCGCAGGCAGGTGACGCCGCGGCTCTGGCGTTGCTGCTGGAGCGGCATCGGGCGGGCATGCGCGCCGTGGCGATGGGGGTGCTGGGCCCCGGCCCCGATGTCGACGACGTACTGCAGGACGCCGCGCTCGTCGCGCTGGCGCGCATCGCGGACGTGCGGGACCCGCATTCGGTCGGCCCGTGGCTGCGGATGGTGGTACGCAACAACTGCCGGATGCTGCTGCGTGATTCGGTGCCCGCGGAGCCGTTCGCCGACACGTTCGCCGAGACGTTCGCGGGACCGCGCACCGGGCCGGCTCCGCGCGGCGTCTTCGCCGACCCGGAAGAGGTCTTGCAGCGCCACGCGATGCGGGACTGGGTCTGGGAGGCCGTCGAGGCGTTGCCCGTCACCCTGCGACTGCCGCTGGTGCTGCGGCACTTCACCGAGGGCGTCACCGCGTACGACCACATCGCCGAGGTGTGCGGGATTCCGGTCGGCACGGTCCGCAGCCGGCTGAGCCAGGCCCGCGCCAAACTCGCCGGGGCGTTGGCCGCGGCGGCCGAAGGCGCCTACAGCGACGCCCGGTTGCGCACGGCGGCGAGCTGGGACGAGGCGCGCGACACGCTGGCCGAGGCCGCGGCCGGGCGCTTCGAGAAGGTGATCGCGGCCCGATGCGCACCCGACGTCGCGCTGATGAAGGGCACGAGGCGTCTCGGCGGCCACGATCTGCTCGTACGCCTGATGAACGGCGCGGTGGCCGCGGGCGTACGCCATCGCCCGGTGAACGTCGCGGCCGGGCGCTCGCTGGTCGTCTGGGAGATGGAAGCGGTCAACCCGCCCGACCGCCCGAACCACTGCCCGCCCGCGGCGGCATGGATCATGCACCTGGCCGCCGGACAAGTGCAGCAGCTGCGGATCGCCCACCGCGGCGCGTTCGCGGATCCGCCGCTTCAGAGGTCCGCGGCGCAGCGGAAGCCGGCGTGGCCGGTGGAGGAGTCGGGGGTGTTGCGGGAGCGGGCGGCGACGCGGTACCGGTTGCAGTAGGAGTCGTGGCACAGGAACGAGCCGCCGCGGATGACGCGTTGGCCCCGGTCGCCCCCGAACGCGTCGGCGCACCACTCCCATACGTTGCCGACGGTGTTGAACAGACCGTAGGCGTTGGGCCGGTACGACTTCACCGGCACGGGTCCGACGCGGCCGCCGGGCCGCGCGCTCGCGGCCGGGAAGTTCCCGGCGAAGATGTTGCACATCTCGCGTCCGCCCGGAGACAGGTCGTCGCCCCAGGGGAAGCGCTTGCCGGCCAGGCCGCCGCGGGCGGCGTACTCCCATTCGGCCTCGGTCGGCAGGCGGGTGCCGGCCCAGGCGCAGTACGCCTGGGCGTCGTGCCAGGACACATGCACCACCGGGTGGTTCGCGCGGCTGCCGACGTCGGACCCCGGGCCCTCCGGGTGCCGCCAGTCCGCACCCGCCACCACCAGCCACCACGGTGACGCCGCGACCTGGGCGGGGGACGCGCGGCGGGCTTCGCGGGTGGCCTGAAGGTGGAAGACGTAGCTGGTGCCGAATCGTTCGGCTTCCGTCGCGTAGCCGGTGTCCTTGACGAACGTCGCGAACTGCGTGTTGGTGACGGCGGTCGCGTCGATGCGGAAGGGGGCGACGTCGACGTCGCGCACCGGGCCCTCCGCATCGCCGGGATGGCCCTCGCCGAACGGGTCGCCCATCGCGAACCGGCCTCCCGGCAGGGCGATTTGCGACCGGTGGCGACGAGGTCCCCGGGGTGCGGGGGCGAGTACCACCGGCCCCGCGACGGCCCGGGCGGGCGCGCAGCAGGACGGCGTCTCCGGGGACACGGTCACCGGGCTTCCAGTTCGGCGAGGGCCGCGCCGAGGGCCTGCAGCTGCGGGGCGCGGACGAGGCTGCCGACGGCGGCGAGGTCGAGGGGCGAGCGGCTTCCGAGGAAGGCCAACTGCCCGGGGGAAAGCGTCAGTCCGAGATGCCGGGTGATCGCGTCGGCGCCGCCGGGGATCGCGAGGATCCGGTTCAGCGGTGTGGTGACGGAGACCGCGGACTCCGGGAACTCCGCCGCCGTCGGCAGGGGTTCGAGGGACGCCTCGACCTGCGGCCACTGGGTGCGGACGAGCAGGTGCTCGTCGGTCACCGGTCCGTCAGCGGGCAGCCCGAGCCGGAGGTACTGGTCCGCGGGTGCGTCGGAGTCCTTCAACTGCTCGACGAGCAGGGCGGCCAGGCGCAGTTCGAGGGCGTCGTCGATCAGGGGGTGTTCCTGGTCCGGGTCGGCGGCCAGGTCGAAGAGCAGCGTGCCGAAGCCGTACGAGGTCCCGAAGGCGAAGCCGGGGGTCCGCAGGGTGCGCAGTCCCTTGGTGAAGCCGAACGGCGCGGCGAGTTCGACGCCGGCGAGTTCGGCCGGGGAGAACCGGCTGTTCATGTGCGTGGGCATGAGGGTGTGCTCGAACAGCGGCTGATTGGTCGCGTCCGTGCTTGCGCGCATGTAGACGTAGCGGCCGTCGGTGACGCTGACATGACCGCCGAACGAGCCGAACAGCCCTGCCTCGCGCACCGGGGTGTCGTCGGCGACCGTGTCGCGCAGCGGCACGCCCTGCATGTCCGCGGTCCGCCCGACTCCGAAGAAGTCGAGCAGCGTCGGTCCGATGTCGATGGTCTGCACGAGCGACGCCCGGCGGCCGACCGCCCGGCTGCGGGGGTCCCAGACGAACAGCGGCGTGTGGATGTTCTCGTCGTACCAGGGCTGGATGTTCTTGCCCCACCAGCCGTGCTCGCCCAGGAGGAAGCCGTGGTCGGTGCACACGACGAGCAGGGTGTCGTCCCACAGGTTGCCGTCGTCGAACGCGTCGAGGACCCGGCCGAGCGAGTTGTCGCACATCGTGAGGAGCGCCGCGTACTCGCGGCGTGCGTGGTCGACGACGGCGGCGTCCTCGGTGACGCGCTGGTAGTCCGGCCAGTCGAAGTGCGGGCCGTTCCAGGTGTGCGCGTAGTGTTTCTTGTGCTGGGCGTACGAGTAGAACGGTTCGTGCGGGTCGAAGCACTCGATTTGCAGGAACCAGTTGTCCTCGGCCCGGTTGGTCGCGAGGAATTCCAGGCCCGCGTCGAACGTGCGGGTCTGGGGGTGGTCGGCGACGTCCGCGAGGTACTGGCGGTTGACCCAGTCCTGTCGCCACAACGCGCCGTCCCGGCGGCTCAGCGTCGGAGGTATCTCGGGGTCGGCGACGTGCCCCTTCCACTTGTCGCCTTCCTGGCCGCGGAAGAACTCGAAGCTGTTGTAACGCTGGTGGTACGTCGCGCCGCCGTCCTCCCAATAGTGCTGATGGTCCGTCACCAAGTGCGTGTAGACGCCGTTGTGCCCGAGCATCTCCGGCACCGAGTCGTCGAACGGCTCCAGCGGGCCCCACGACCGGTGCAGGAAGTTGTAGCGCCCCGTGTGCATCTCCCGCCGCGCGGGCATGCACGGCATGCTCCCCGCGTAACAGGTGTCGAAGACCGCCGTGCGCTCGGCGAGCCGGGTGAAGTTGGGCGCGTGCGTCCAGTCACATCCGTACGGCGGCAGCATGCGCCGGTTCAGGCTGTCGAACATGACCATGACGGCTTTCACGCGCGGCCCGCCTCTCGCTGCTGGTGCTGGTGCTGGTGCTGGTGTCGCAGCAGCCTACGATCACGTTGTTGCCACGGCATGAAGCGGTCTCCGGCGACCTCGCCTGCCGCCGAGGTCGTCTACGACGTCGAGCAAGGGGGAACGACGATCGACCGTCGGCGCTTCGGCGGCCTGTATCAACTCGGCTTCCTCGCCCTTCTGCTGCCTGCCGCGATCGCGTGCCTCGGCTTGCTGTGCGGGCAGTGGGTGACCGTCGACGTGGCGTCGGAGAGCGGAGGCTATGCCTATGTGACGCACGGGCTGCTCGCCGTGGGCCTTTACGGGAGCGTGCACGGGATCTCCATCCCCGAGGCGCGTCGCGACGTACGGCGCATCGTCGTCGCGGTCACGTTCGGCGTCGTCCTCAAGGCCGCCCTGATCATGGCGGTCCTGACGGCGGTCTTCCGGAACGAGCCGAAATACCTCGTGCTCGCGGTGGCCATGGCCCAGATCGACCCGCTCTCGGTGTCGGTGCTGCTGGAGAACCGCGACATGTCGCCGCGCGCGAAGTCGCTGCTTGCCGCGTGGGCGTCGTTCGACGACCCGGTGACCACGATTCTTGTGGTGCTGGTCAGTTCGATGGTCTTCACCGACCCGGGCGGCGGCATGCCCGATGTCGGAGCCTACGTGGGGACGTTCGGGGGGAACCTCGCCCTGCTCCTCGCCGCCGCCGTGACGTGGGCGGCCGTACGCGGTCGCGGCTCCGCCGCCGCGGGGCCCGCGGGAGGGGCCGCGGAAGAGCCCGTCACGCGGCGGCGCCACGTCGTGCAGATCATCGCGCTCGTGGCGCTACTGGCAGTTGCCACATGGCAGTTCCTCATGCTGGGCATCGCCCTGGCGGCGCTGTTCTTCCGCCCGGAGCTCGGGCCTTGGGTGCGACGGACGACCAACGCGGCACTGTTCGTCGCGACCTTCCTCCTCGGCCTCCTCCTCTCCGCGGGCATCGACATCACGGTGGGCCTTGTGCTCGGCGCGGCCACCTTCGCAGCGCAGATCGTCGTCGCCTTCTTCGTCTCCTGGGGCCTGCCCCGGGGCGACCGCATCGCCCTCTGCCTGAGCCAGCAGAACGGCATCACCGCGATCATCCTGGCCCTGCTGTTGCAGCCGGACCTGCCCGAAGCCGTGGCGATCGTCGCGCCGGCCATCGCCACGGTCAATGTGCTCCACCTGCTGGCCGGCAGCCTTTCGCGGTGGATGTTGCCACGGGATTCCGGAGATGTTGCGGGACCTCCGGCGTGATGGACACGGCCCGGCGGCCTGGGTTAGCTTCCAGGTCACGGCCGTTCAGGGCCGGGGACCCCCGGGAAAGGGGAAGCGAAATGCGGCCCACCAGGCTGCCGTTGACGCTTCTGACCAGGTGCCTGCCGATCGACCTGCGCCGGTCGGCCAGTTCCCTCTGTCGCTGACACCGGAGTCCGGGCGGTACGCCGAATCGCGGCGCGCCGCTGTCCGGCGGCCGCGTCGACTTGATCGCCGGATCCGCCGCGACCGACTTCCCCCGTGTCCGCGGCCCGCGCAGCCATGCCTCCGTCCACGCCGCGGCCGGGGTCGCCCCGCGTCCCGTCGTCCGGGATCCGGGCTTCCACGCATCGGCTTCCACACATCGGAGGACCCCACCCATGAGCCCCACTCCCCTGGCCGTCCTCGACCTTCTCCCGCTCAGCCAGGGAGACACGCACCGCGACGCCGTCGCGAACGCGATCGATCTGGCCCGGCGTACCGAGGAGTTCGGCTATGCCCGCTACTGGTTCGCCGAGCACCACCTGAATCCGGGGGTGCTCGGCGTCTCCCCGGCCGTGGCGATCGCGCTGGTCGGCCACGCGACCCGGAACATCCGGCTGGGTTCGGCGGGAGTGCAGTTCGGGCACCGCACGCCGCTGTCCGCGGTCGAGGAATTCGGGCTGCTGGACGCGGTGTTCCCGGGCCGGCTCGACCTGGGCATCGGGCGGTCGATCGGACGCCGCGCACCGGCCGCCGCGGCGGGGACCGCGGAAACGCCGGTGACGCCGCGCGACGACACAGCAGACGCCGCGCCCGACGCGGGCACGCAGGCCCTCGACCGCTACCGGGCAGGCCGCAGCACCGCCGAACACCCCACGGACAGCTACACCCCCAACGGGCTGCTGCTGCCCAAGCAGTTCGACCTCGCGGCGATCGTCGATCCGGTCCGACTCGGCGCGCTGCTCGGCCTGTTGCAGCAGCCCGGAGCCTGGACCCCCGACTACGACGCGCAGATCGGGGAGGTTCTCGCCCTCCTCGCCGGCACCTACCGCAGCGCCGAAGGCGTGGAGGTGCACGCCCATCCGGGTGAGGGCGCGGATCTGGAGGTGTGGGTGCTGGGCGCGTCCGGCGGCGAGAGTGCCCGGGTGGCCGGGGCACGGGGGTTGCGGTTCGCCGCGTCGTACCACCACAGCCCGAGCACGGTGATCGACTCGGTGGAGGCGTACCGGGCTGCCTTCCGACCGTCCGCGGCGCTGGCCGAGCCGTACGTGTCGGTCTCCGCGGACGTGGTGGTGGCCGAGGACGACGCGACCGCCCGCGACCTGGCTGCCGGCTACGGCCTGTGGGTGCGCAGCATCCGCCGCGGCCTGTCGGCCATCCCCTTCCCGCCGCCGGACGATGCGCTGGCGTACGCGTGGAGCGAGGAGGACCGCGAGCTGGTGCGCGACCGCGTGACAACCCAATTGGTGGGCTCACCGGACACGGTGGCGGATCGCCTCGTGCAACTGCGGGACGCCACAGGCGCGGACGAGTTGGCGATCACGACCATCACGCACCGGCACGCCGACCGGGTGCGGTCGTACCAGTTGCTCGCGAAGGCATGGGCCGACCGCGGCTGACGACGCACAGGGCGCCCCGGGGAGACAACCCCGGGGCGCCCTGTGCGTGGTCAGGACCTGTCGTCACGACCTGTCGTCACGACCTGACGCAAGGACCTGACGTAAGGACCGGTCCTCTGGACCTCATGAGGCGGCCCGCTCCTCTCCGGTGCCCGACCCGAGCGGCGCGGCGGACGCAGGCCGAGGTGGTCGCGCAGCGTCTCGCCTTCGTACTCGGTGCGGAACACGCCGCGTTCCTGGAGCAGCGGCACGACGGTGTCGGCGAACTCGTCGAGCCCGCCGGGGGTGATGTGCGGGACGAGGATCACCCCGTCCGCGGCGTCGTTCTGGACCAGTTCGTCGATCTTGCCGGCGACCGTCGCCGGGCTGCCGACGAACGAGTGCCTGCCGAACAGTTCGACCAGTTCGCGCGAGGACAGCTTCTTGGCCTCGGCCAGCTCACGCCACTCGGCGGCCCGGCGCAGCGCCTCCTGCCCGGACACCGTTCCGGCGCGGCCCTGGGAGAGCTCGGTCTCGCCGAGGTACGGGTCGACCGAGGGGAGCGGGCCGTCCGGGTCGTGGTCGGACAGGTCGCGGTTCCATATGCGTTCCAGGAAGGCGATGGCGGTGCGCCCGCTGACCTGCTGACGGGAGACGGCGTACGACCGCTCGGCCGCCTCGGCATCGGTGTCCCCGAGCACGAAGGTGGCCGCGGGCAGGATCTTCAGGTCGTCGTGGGTGCGCCCGTGCCGGGCGAGCCGGCCCTTCACGTCCCGGTAGAAGGCCTGGCCTTCCTCGAGTTCGGCGTACCGGCTGAAGATCGCGTCGGCGGACGACGCGGCGAACTCGCGGCCCTCGTCGGAGTCGCCGGCCTGGAAGACCACCGGACGGCCCTGCGGCGCGCGCGGCACGTTGAAGCGGCCGGAGATGGTGAAGTGCGCGTCGTCGTGGGCGAATCGGCCCGCTTCGGGGTCGGCGAGGAAGGTCCCGGTCTCCTTGTCGGCGACGATCTCGTCGCCCCGCCAGGAGTCGAACAGTTCCCACGTGGTGTGCAGGAACGTGCGGGCGCGCTCGTACCGCTGGTCGCGCGGGAGGAACCCGCCGCGGCGGAAGTTCTCGCCGGTGAAGGCGTCCCAGGAGGTCACGACGTTCCACGCCGCACGACCCGCGGACAGGTGGTCGAGGCTGGCGAACTGGCGGGCCACTTCGTACGGTTCGTTGAACGTCGAGTTGATGGTTCCGGTGAGGCCCAGGCGTTCGGTGACCGCGGCGAGCGCGGCGAGCACTGTGAAGGTGTCCGGGCGGCCCACCACGTCGAGGTCGTAGACGCGGCCGTGTTGTTCGCGTAGCCGCAGGCCTTCGGCGAGGAACAGGAAGTCGAACTTGGCGCGTTCGGCCGTGCGGGCAAGGTGGGCGAACGACGCGAAATCGATGTGGCTGCCGGAACGCGGGTCGCTCCACACCGTCGTGTTGTTGACCCCGGGGAAGTGTGCCCCGAGGTGGATCCGCTTCAGCGGCTTGCCCGTCCGGTTGTCCTTGGGGCCGGGTGCGGTTGGGGAGTTGCGCTGGGCGTTGCTCATGACCGGAAGTGCCTCTCGGGCCGCGGGGACGGGGTCTCAGGTGCGCGCGTAGCGGTTGGCCGGGCGTTCGAGCCCGAGGAGGCCGCGCAGCGTCTCGGCTTCGTAGGCGGTGCGGAACACTCCGCGGCGCTGCAACTCCGGCACCAGTCCGCGCGTGATCCCGCGCAGGTCGTACGGCAGCGTCGCCGGCCGGAGGCGGAACCCGGAGAGCCCGGCGGCGCGGCGGTCGAGGAGCAGGTCGGCAAGCTGCGCGGCGGTGCCCGCGAAGATTTCCGCGTCACTCGTGTAGGCGGCACCGGCGACCGCGTCGAGCCGGTCCCTGCGGGCCCGGGCGGCACCTTCGGTTTCGTCGATGAAGACCACCACGTCGCCGAACACGTGCAGCGGCCTGCCATCCGATCCGGCGGCCTCCTGTGCGGCGCGGATCCCGGCCACGATCGTGCGGGCCTCGTCGGTGTCGTGCGGGGTGATGTAGCCGACGTCGGCCGAGCGGGCCAGGAGCCGGTGCCCGGTCTCCTGGTGCACCAGAGCGGTGACCAGGGGTTGCCCCTGTGGCGGGCGAGGCGTGATCGACGGGCCCTTGACGTGGAACCAGCGGCCCTCGAAGTCGATGTAGTGGACCTTGTCGCGGTCGATGAAGCGTTCGGTGGCGGCGTCGCGGATCTCCGCGTCGTCCTCCCAGCTGTCCCACAGGCGGCGCAGCACCTCGACGTAGTCGGCGGTCTCGTCGAACGCGTCCCCGAGCACGGCCTCGAACCTGTCGGCCGGACCGGCGAGGAAGTCGACGCCCGGGTCCTCGCGCCGGCCGAACAGGGCGATGTCGGCCGGGCGCAGCGACACCTGGACGCGGAGCCCCGCGCGGCCGGTGCTCGCATAGTCGAGGGTCGCGACGGCCTTGGCCAGGTGGAACGGCTCGGTGTGGGTCACGACGACCGTCGGGACGAGGCCGATGCGGCTGGTCAGCGGGGCGACCCGGGCGGCAATGAGGACCGCGTCCAGCCGTCCGCGCACCCGGTCGGTGCGGCTGTCGGCGTGCTGGGGGTGCTCGGACTGGAAGCCCAGGGAGTCCTCGATCGTCACGAAGTCGAGGAGTCCGTGTTCGGCTTCCCGCACCAGATCGGTCCAGTACCCGGCGGTGAACAGGTCGGCGGGGCGGGCGTCGGGTTCCCGCCAGGCCGCCGGGTGCCAGCCGGCGCCGTCCAGGGCCACGGCCAGGTGCAGAGGTACGTCGCGGTCTGCCGCGGACTGTCCGGGTATCTCGGTGGTCATAGCGAACTCGCTCTCTGTCATGGGGGGTTCAGTGGAACGCGCCGCCCTTCGCCTGCCCCGCACTCCGTCAAGCGTCGCAGGCAGTTGTGAACGTCCCGTGTCCCAAATCCCATGAGGGCGTGAGAGCGCACGCTGCCCTTACTGCTCCTTGTCGAGACCGAGGGCCGCGGCGAGGTGGGCGGTGACGGCCGCCTGATGGCCCGTCAGGTAGAAGTGCCCGCCCGAGAACGTGTGCAGGGCGAACTCCCCTGTGGTGTGGTCGCGCCAGGCCGCGGCTTCGTCCACGGACACCTTCGGGTCGGCGTCGCCGGTCAACACGGTGATCGGGCAGCGCAGCGCGGCGCGGCCCGCGGGATCGGGGGCGTAGCGGTACGTCTCGACGGCCCGGTAGTCGGCGCGGAGCGCGGGGAGGACCATGCGCAGCAGTTCCTCGTCCTCCAGCACGGCGGAGTCGGTGCCGCTCAGCGAGCGCAGTTCGGCGATCAGCGACGCCTCGTCGTACGTGTGCACCCGCTCGTCACGGTGGCGGTCGGGGCTCCTGCGGCCCGAGACGACCAGTGCGGTCGGGGTCGCGGCCGCGTGCGGGTCGCGGGCGAGGCGGCGGGCGACCTCGAAGGCCAGCACGGCGCCCATGCTGTGCCCGAAGAGGACCAGCGGCACGGGGGGACGGTCGTCGTCCGGTGCGGTCGCGGTGCCGAGGCCGCCCGCGATCGCCTCGGCGGACAGGTCGGCGAGGCGGCCGATGTCCTCGACCGGGGCCTCGGTACGCCGGTCCTGGCGTCCCGGGTACTGCACGCTCAGCACGTCGGCGCGGCCGCGCAGCGCGGCCGAGAGGGGGAACCAGAAGCTCGCGGAGCCCCCCGCGTGGGGGAACGCCACGAGGCGCGGGAGTCCGTCGGCGGCGGGGTGGAACCGGCGGATCCAGGCGGCGGGGTCGGCGCCGGAGTTCGGGCGGCGTCCGGGTGCGGAGGTTGTCGCGGTCACGGGCTTCTCGCCTTTCCTGTGGGGGCTGTCCGAAGGTTCTGCGGGAGGTGTCGGAAGGGGCCGGGGACCAGGGGGGCCGGGGGTCCGGGGTCCGGGCGGACGAGCCGGCAGGCGGGCCCGGACGAGCCGGGCCCGCCGGGGACTGCGCGTGCCCCCGGCGGCCCGGCGTCGCCTACCTCGGTCACTACTGCTCGCGCCGCTACTGCTCAGGCCGCTGCTCCCGACCGCTACTCCTCGGCCGGCACCGCAAGGCGCCCGAGCGTCGGCCGCCAGGGCTCCAGGAACGCCTCCGACAGCTTCACCGCGGGCAGCGCCGGGTTCCGGGGGACGGAGATCCGGTACGTGATCCGCCAGCCGTCATCGGTGAGTTCGACCTCGTCGAAGTAGTCTCCCGCGTGCACGGTGCCGTCCACGAGAGTCGCGATGTACCGGCTGCGCACGCGCACTTTGCCGTCGTCGCCGGTCAGGACCACCGAGTCGTGGGTCTGGTGGTCGGGGGTGTCGGGCCGCCTCCCCCGGGTGAACGCGGCCGCCGCGGCGAGACCGGGGACGGAGTAGCCGGCGCCGATCGTGTTCTCCACCGTCACATCCGTGCTGAAGGCCTCCCCCAGGGCGTCGATGTCGTCGTTGTCGAAGGTGTGCGCGAACTGGGCGAGGGCCTGGTGGATGCCGGCGAGGTCGGCGGCGGTCAGGACGCGGCTCATCCGGCCGACTCCTCGGTGAGGGGGAAGTCGACCGTGAACGCGACCTGTCCTTCGGGGCGCGGTGTGCGCTGGAGGCTCCTGCGGTACACGATCCGCCAGCCATCGGGCGTGCGTTCGAAGACGTCCAGGAACTCCCCGCTGGTGAGCCTGCCGTCGGGCTTGACCCCGATGTAGCGGCTGCGTGTCTGCACGCGGCCCTGCCCGTCGACCGCCACGGCGGTGTTCAGCGTGTGGTGGTCGGGTGCCGCGTCGCTCAGCCCCCGCGTGTACGCCGCGAACTCGGCGAGGCCGCGGTACGTCCGGTTCGGTCCCGGACCGACGTCCACGATCACGTCGTCGGTGAACACCAGTTTCAGACCCTCGACGTCCCGGTTGTCGAAGACGTGGGCGAAGAGGGCGAGGGTCTGGTGGATCGCGGCGAGGTCGGCCGGGGTCGGATGGGTCGTCAAGACGGAACTCCTCGGTTGATGTACGTCACTTGCCCGCGGCGGACAGGTGGGCCGCGGGGGTCGCGGGGGCCAGCGAGTCGACCCATGCGGCGATCGCCCGTGCGGTGTCCTGCGCGTGGTCCTCGAGAACGGTGAAGTGGTCTCCGGTGATCGGGACGAGGTCGTGTGCCACCGGCCAGTACGCCCGCCAGTCCCAGCGGCCCTCGGGGTCGATCACGGTGCCCTCGATCGGCTGCTGGCCCTGCGCGGCCATCGTCGGCGTGGCGATGGGACGCGGCTTCCAGTCGGCGAAGATGCGCTGGTACTGGCCCATCGTGCTGAGGTTGATGTCGTCCAGGTACATGTCGTACTGCGCGATGCGGTCCAACATGCCGTCGATCATCGCGGGCAGCCACCAGTCCATGCCGGGCTGGAGCGCCGCGTCGATCGGGAACGTGTCGATGAGTGCCAGCCCGACGGGGAAGACGCCCTCGGCCTCCAGTTGCCGGGTGACCTCCTGGGCGATGCAGCCGCCCATGGACCGCCCGACGACGACGAACGGGGCGTCGCCGACCGCGGCCTTCACGCCGTCGGCGTGCAGTCGGACGAGCGTGTCGGCGCTGTCGGGCAGCGACTCGCCCTTCCCGAATCCCGGTGTCTGGAGCACGAAGACGTCGCGCTCCCCCTGGAACGCCTGGGCGAAGCGGGCGTATTCGTGCGGGCCCGACAGAGCACTCACCGAGGGGAAGCAGACGATCTTCGGCCCCCCGTCCCCGGTGGCGAGGCGCAGGACCTTCTTGGCGTGCTCCGCCCGCTCCTCCAGTGTGAAGAACGGCCGCAGACCGGCCGCGGCCATGATGACCTCGGCGGACGTCACGTGCTTCTTCGCACGGCACAGTTGCACGTAGAAGGACGCGAGAGCGCTCTGGGCCCGGGCCTCGGCATCCGAGGCGCCGCCGCCCTCGACGGCCGCGGTCTCCTTGACGTCGACCAAACCGTCTGCACCGTCGGAGACTTCACCGAACTTCTCGGACAAGTGCCCGGCCAGGTCCCGCGGGGTCGGGTGGGCAATCGTCAGCGTCGCGGCGAGCCGCAGTCCGGTGGCGTCGGTGAGGCGGTTGCGCAGCTCGACACCGGTCAGGGAGTCGAGGCCGACCTCCAGGAAGGCCCTTTCGGGGTCGGTCACTTCGTGGGCCTCGGCCGCCGAGTAGCCCAGGATGACCGCCAGTTCGGTACGGACCAGGTCGAGCAGTTGCTCTTCTCGCGCGGCTTCGGAGAGACCGGACAGGCGCCGCGAGACCGTCGCCGGTGAGGTCTCGGAGGCCTGGCGCGCCCGTCGCCGCGGGGAGACCGGACGTGCGGGTCGGGGCTTGTCCGCAGCCCGAGTGCCGTCGTCGACGAGACGGAGGCGCGACGCCCCGCCCGGGTCGGCGGGCACCGTACGCGAGACCAGCGAACCCACACTCAGCACCGGCGCGCCCGTGCCGTCCACGGCCTCCAGGGACAGCGCGTCCGGACCCGTCACGGTGACGCGCACACGCAGTTCGTCCGCGCCCGACGCGTGCAGGCGGACGCCGCTCCAGGCGTACGCGAGGCTGTCGCCCGGCTTCTCGCCGCGTGCCCGGGCCGCCGCGAGCGCGTCGACCACCGCGATGTGCAGCGCGGCGTCCAGGAGCGCGGGGTGGATGCCGAACCTCGCGGCGTCGTCGGTCTCGTCCTGGGCGAGTTCGACCTCCGCGAAGAGCGCGGTGTCGGTGCGCCACGCGGCGCGCAGTCCCTGGAACGCCCGCCCGTAGTCGAGGCCGGCGTCCGCCAGCAGTTGATAGGCATCGTCGACGGCGATCGGCGTGCCGCCGGGCGGCGGCCAGACCGCCGACACCGCCGACGACGCGCCACCGACGTCCGCCTCGGCGGCGGGCGGCGGTTCGGGCGCCAGGAAGCCGCCGGCGTGACGGGTCCATTCGGGAACCGCGTCGTCGTCCGCCGCGGAATCGCCGTCGCTCGCCTCCCGGGCGGCCAGTGCCTCGGCCCGGGACAACACGGCGAAGCGGCGTCGTCCGTCCTCGCTCGCCGCCCCGACGGCGACGCGCAGGTGCACGCCGCCGTGCTCCGGGAGCAACAGCGGTGATTCGATGATGAGTTCGTCGACCAGGCCGAGACCGACCTGGTCCGCCGCGAGGATCGCCAGTTCGAGAAACGCGGACGCCGGCAGCAGGACGAGGCCGCGGACCGCGTGGTCGGCGAGCCACGGGTGATCACGCAGGGACAGCCGCCCGGTCAGCAGGAGGTCGTCGCCGTCGCCGACGTCGACCGATGCCAGGGCCAACGGGTGGTCGACACTCCGCAGCCCCAGTGCGGCGGCAGCGGCCGATGACGTTGTCTCGCGCCAGTAGCGGCGGCGCTGGAAGGCGTACGTCGGCAGGTCCACGAGGCGACGTCGCCCGTCGGCGAAGGCCTGCGCCCAGTCGACGCGGACGCCGCGCACGAACACCTCGGCCAAGGACAGGTGGAACCGCTGCAACCCGCCGAGGCCGCGCCGCAGCGTTCCGGAGACGATGCGGGAGGCGGACGAGCGGTCGCGCTGCCCCGGCTCCGCGTCGAACGTCTCCTCGATGGCCGACGTCAGGACCGGGTGGGGGCTGACCTCGACGAAGACGCCGTGTCCGGCGGCGGCCAGCCCCCGGGTCGCCGCGTCGAAGCGGACGGTCTCGCGGAGGTTGGTGGCCCAGTACGCGGCGTCCAGCGACGCGGTGTCGAGCCAATCACCGGTCACCGTCGACCAGAACGGCACCTTCCCCGACGCCGGTTCGATCTCCGCGAGGTCGGCGACGATGCGGTCGCGGATCTGCTCCACCTGCGCGGAATGCGACGCGTAGTCCACCGGGATCAGCCGGGCCCGGCCGCCTGCGTCCGTCACCTCGGCCACCAACGCCGCCAGATCGTCGGCCGGACCCGAAACCACGGTCTGCGCCGGACCGTTGACAGCCGCGACGGAGATACGGCCGTCGTACGCCCCGATGCGCGCACGTACGCGGTCCTCGGGCTCCGCGACCGAGGCCATGCCGCCGCCCTGCCCGGACAGCGCCAGGATCGCCCGGCTGCGCAACGCGACCACACGGGCCCCGTCCTCCAACGACAGTCCACCGGCAACCACCGCCGCGGCGATCTCACCCTGCGAGTGCCCGACCACCGCATCCGGCTCCACACCGTACGAACGCCACAACTCCGCAAGCGACACCAACACCGCCCACAGCAACGGCTGCACGACGTCGACCCGGGCCAACCACCCGCCGTCCCCGTCGGCCAACACCTCGTCGGCAGACCAGTCCACGAACGGCTCCAACGCCTTCGCGCACTCGCCGAACCGCCCCGCGAAGACCGGCGACTCCGCCAACAACTCCGCAGCCATCCCCGCCCACTGCGAACCCTGCCCCGGGAACACGAACACCGTCTTCCCCACCGGGCCCGCCGTACCTGTCACCACCGACGCCGACGGCACACCCGACGCCAACGCCCGCAAACCGTCGCGGAGTTCGCCTCCGTTCCCCACGGCCACCGCACGCTCGTCGAACAACGCGCGGGAGGTGGCCAGCGAGAAGCCGATGTCCGCCGCGGGCGCCGACCGGTCGACCTCGAACCGCTCGATCAGGCGGTCCGCCTGCCCGCGCAGCGCCTCGGGGGACTTCGCACTGACCACCCAGGGCACCGACACGGCAGGCTCGATGTTGTCGAACTCCCCTGCGGAATCACCTGGTTCGCTGCCGAAGGATTCGTCGGCCGGGGACTGCGGAAGCGGGGACTCGGGAATCGGGGACTCCAGAATCACGTGCGCGTTGGTCCCGCTCACCCCGAAGGCCGACACGGCCGCCCGGCGCGGTCCGTCCGACTCGGGCCACGGACGCGCCTCGGTCAGCAACCGCACGGTGCCGGCCGACCAGTCGACGAACGGCGTCGGCTCGTCCGCGTGCAAGGTCTTCGGCAACACCCCGTGCCGCAGCGCCTCGACCATCTTGATCACACCCGCCACCCCCGCGGCGGCCTGCGCATGACCGATGTTCGACTTCAACGACCCCAACCACAAAGGCTGTTCCTCGGAACGCTCGGTCCCGTAGGCGGCGATCAAGGCCTGGGCCTCGATCGGGTCGCCCAACCGCGTCCCGGTGCCGTGCGCCTCCACCACGTCCACGTCGGCCCCGGTCAGACCGGCATTCGCCAGCGCCTGACGGATCACCCGCTGCTGCGACGGACCGTTCGGCGCCGTCAAACCGTTCGATGCACCGTCCTGGTTCACCGCAGAACCCCGCACCACCGCAAGCACCTTGTGCCCTAGGCGCTCCGCATCCGACAGACGCTCCAGGACCAGGGCCACCGACCCCTCCGCCCACCCGGTGCCGTCGGCCGAGGCGGCGAACGCCCGGCACCGGCCGTCGACGGACAGGCCGCGTTGCCGGGAGAACTCCACGAAGCCGGCCGGAGAGGTGATGACGGTAACGCCGCCCGCCACGGCCAGGTCGCAGTCCTTGGTGCGCAGCGACTGCGCCGCCAGGTGCAGGGCCACCAGCGACGACGAGCAGGCCGTGTCCACCGTCACCGCGGGTCCCTCGAAGCCGAGGGTGTACGAGATGCGCCCGGACGCCACGCTCCCGAGGGTCCCGGTGCCGATGTAGCCCTCCAGTTCCTCCGGGATCCGGTCGAGCGGCGGTGCGTAGTCGATCCCGGCGACCCCGGCGAACACCGCCGTCTTGCTGCGCTTGAGCCCGGTCACATCGATCGCGCCGTGCTCGAACGCCTCCCAGACGGTCTCCAGCAGCAGCCGCTGCTGCGGGTCCATCGCCAGCGCCTCACGCGGCGAGATGCCGAAGAACTCCGCGTCGAAGTCCGTGGCGTCGGGCAGGAACGCGCCCTTGAGCGTGTACGTCGTGCCGGGCTTGTCGGGGTCCGGATCGTAGATGTCGCGCAGGTCCCAGCCGCGATCGGTCGGCGCCTCCCCGACCGCGTCGGTGCCGGATTCGACCAGCCGCCACAGGTCTTCCGGAGTACCGACGCCGCCGGGCAGGCGGCACGCCATGCCGACGATGGCGATCGGCTCGCGCTGCTCCGCCTGGAGGTCGCGTACCCGCTTCTGCGCGGTCCGGGCATCGGCGAGTGCCCGCTTGAGGTAGGCGCGGAGTTTGGCCTCGTCGCCGCGGGACTCCGCCTGGGCACCGGTGCTACCGGTCGTGGTGCCGGTGTTCGTTTCTGACACTGCATCGCCTTTCTGGTATGGGAACGCCTCGGGTCCTTCGTTGCACCGGCGTCAGAACGATTCGAGGTCTCCGTCGATCAGGCTGAACAACTCCTCGTCGGTGGCCGTGTCGAGGTCGACTTCCTCGCCCGCGGCGGCACCCGGCGAACCACCGGTGTCGCCCGCGGCCACCCACTTGTCGGCCAGGGACCGGAGTCGGCCCAGCACGGCGGCCCGGGCGTCGGCGTCTCCGAGGCCTTCGGACAGGGCCGCGTCGAGCCGCTGGAGTTCGACGAGGGCCCCGGGGAGCGCGGAGGACGCGGACGACGCACCGCCGGCCGCGTCGTCCGCGCCGACGGTGGCCAACTCCTCCCCCACGAAGGCGGCGACGTCGAACGGGGTCGGGTAGTCGAAGACCAGCGTCGCGGGCAGGAGCAGTCCGCTGGCCGTGTTCAACCGGTTCCGCAGCTCGACGGCGGTGAGCGAGTCGAGGCCCAACTCACGGAAGGCACGGTCGGATTCGACGGCCCCGGAGCCGTTGTGGCCGAGGACCGCAGCCGTTTCGGTCCGTACGAACTCCGCGATCCGTGACACGCGTTCCGCGCCGCTGAGCCCCGCGACCCGTGCGGCGAGCACGGGGCGTTCGGTCACGACCGCGGTCGTGGCCTCGGTCGCGCCGGGGGTCCCGGCGATCCCGTGGGCGGCGGGCGTGGCGCCAAGTGCCGTACGGCTCCCGTCGAGCCAGTACCTCTCGCGCTGGAACGCGTACGACGGCAGGTCGACGCGCCGCGGCCGGTGGTCGGCGAAGGCGGCGGTCCAGTCGGCGTCGACGCCTCGCACCCAGGCCTCGGCGACAGATTGCGTGAAGCGCCGCAGTCCTCCCTGGTCGCGCCGCAGGGTCCCGACGACGAAGGCGCGCGCGGCTCCGACGGACTCCAGCGTCTCGCCGACCGCCGTACTCAGTACCGCGTGGGGGCTGACTTCGACGAAGGCACCGTGCCCGGCGGCCGCGAGACCGCGGGTGGCATCGTCGAAGCGGACGGTTTCGCGCAGGTTGGTCGCCCAGTACGCGGCGTCGAGCGCGGCGGTGTCGAGCCAGTCGCCGGTGACCGTCGACCAGAACGGCACCCGGCCCGACGTCGGCGCAATCGCGGCGAGGTCGGCGGTGATCCGGTCGCGGATGGCGTCGACATGCGGGGAGTGCGAGGCGTAGTCCACCGGGATCACCCGGGCCCGGCCGCCCTCGTCCGTCACCAGGGTGACCAGCAACCCCACGTCGTCCGGGGTACCGGAAACCACGGTTTGCCCGGGGCTGTTCACGGCCGCGACCGAGACGCGGCCGTCGAACGCCGCGATGCGCTCGCGCACCCGCGCCTCCGGCTCCGCGATCGACGCCATTCCGCCCCGCCCGGACAACCCGGCGATCGCGCGGCTGCGCAGCGCCACGACCCGGGCGCCGTCCTCCAACGACAACCCGCCGGCGACGACGGCCGCGGCGATCTCGCCTTGCGAGTGCCCGACCACGGCGTCCGGTTCCACCCCGTACGAGCGCCACAGCTCGGCGAGCGACACCAACACCGCCCACAGCAGGGGCTGGACGACGTCGACGCGGTCCAACCAGGTCGCGTCCGCATCCGCCAGAACCTCGTCCGTCGACCACTCCACGAACGGCTCCAACGCTTTTGCGCACTCACCGAAGCGCTGTGCGAACACCGGTGATTCGGCGAGCAGTTCGGTCGCCATACCGGCCCACTGCGAGCCCTGTCCCGGGAAGACGAACACCGTCTTGCCCACCGGCCCCGCCGTGCCCGTCACCACGGACGCCGACGACTCACCACCCGCCAGCGCCGCCAGGCCGCTGTGCAGCCCCGCGAGGTCGCCCACCACCACGGCACGCGCGTCGAACACCGCACGGGTGGAGACGAGCGAGTGCCCGGTGTCCACGGCGTTCGTAGCGGTCGAGCCGCCCGACGTGACCAGGTCGAGGAGCCGTTGCGCCTGCGGGTGCAGGCCGGCGGCGCGCTTGGCCGTGACGATCCACGGCACCACTGCCCGGGACGCATCCGGCGGGGTGAGCTCTTCCTCCGCGGTCTCCGGTGTCGTCACCGGGTGTTCGAGGATGACGTGGGCGTTGGTGCCGCTCACCCCGAAGGACGAGACGGCGGCCCGGCGCGGGCGTCCGGTCTCGGGCCATTCCCGTGCCTCGGTCAGGAGCTCCACACTCCCGGACTTCCAGTCCACGTGCGGCGTCGGCTCGTCCACGTGCAACGTCTTCGGCAACACCCCGTGCCGCAGCGCCTCGACCATCTTGATCACACCCGCCACCCCCGCGGCAGCCTGCGCATGACCGATGTTCGACTTCAACGACCCCAACCACAACGGCCGACCCTCAACGCGACCCTGCCCGTACGTCGCCAACAACGCCTGCGCCTCGATCGGGTCACCCAACGTCGTCCCCGTACCGTGCGCCTCCACCACATCCACATCGACCCCGGACAGACCCGCATTCGCCAACGCCTGACGGATCACCCGCTGCTGCGACGGACCATTCGGCGCCGTCAACCCATTCGACGCACCATCCTGATTCACCGCAGAACCCCGCACCACCGCCAACACCCGGTGCCCAAGACGCTCCGCATCCGACAGACGCTCCAGGAGCAGCATGCCGACGCCCTCGGACCAGCCGACCCCGTCGGCGGCACCCGCGAAGGCCTTGCAGCGGCCGTCCACGGACAATCCGCGCTGCCGCGAGAACTCGGTGAACGCTCCGGGCGAAGCCATCACCGCCACGCCGCCGGCCAGCGCGAGGTCGCTCTCGCCCGTACGCAGCGACTGGGCCGCCAGGTGCAGTGTCACCAGGGAGGAGGAGCATGCCGTGTCGACGGTGACGGCCGGGCCCTCGAAGCCGAACGAGTAGGAGACGCGGCCCGAGGCCACGCTGCCCGCCGACCCGTTGCCGACATAGCCTTCGAGCCCTGCCGGGACATCCGCGGGCTGCGGGGCGTAGTGGTGGTACATGACCCCCGCGAAGACCCCGGTCCGGCTGCCCCGCAGCGCGGTCGGGTCGATCCCCGCGCGCTCGAAGACCTCCCAGGTGGTCTCCAGCAGCAGGCGGTGCTGGGGGTCGGTGGCAAGTGCCTCACGCGGCGAGATCTCGAAGAACCCGGCGTCGAAGTCGGCGGCGTCGTACAGGAAGCCGCCGTGCCGGGTGTAGGTCTTGCCCGCCGCCAAGGGGTCCTCGTCGAAGAGTTCGTCGACATTCCACCCCCGGTCTTCCGGGAACGGGCCTACGGCGTCGGTGCCCGAAGCGACGAGGTCCCACAGATCGCCGGGCGACGCGACGCCGCCGGGCAGGCGGCAGGCCATGCCGACGATGACGATCGGGTCCTCGGCCGTGGCGTTCCCGGCCGGGGGTGCGGCCGCGCGGGCCCCTGCCGCCTCGGCCTCGGCCGGTTCTCCGCCCGTATCGGCAAGGAGTTCGCCGCGAAGGTGGACGGCGAGCGCGATCGGGGTCGGGTAGTCGAAGACCAGGGTCGCGGGCAGTCGTAGGCCGGTTGCCGCGTTGAGCCGGTTGCGCAGCTCGACCGCCGTCAGCGAGTCCATGCCCATCTCGCTGAACGCCCGCCGAGGACCGACGGCTTCGGGGTCCGCACCGAGGACGCCCGCCACCGCGGCGGTGACCAGGCCGAGCAGTTCCGCGTCGCGCTCGGCCGCGTCGAGCGCGGCGAGCCGCGCCGCGAGGCCGCCGGTGGCGGTCGGGGCGGCGGAGGCGGCCGACGCCGTCCGGCGCGGTGGGCGTACCAGTCCACGGAGCAGGGCGGGAACGGGTTCGCCGGTCGCGGCGGCCCTGCCCCGCAGACCGGCGAGGTCGAGGGGGGCCGGGACGAAGACGGCCGATGGGGCGACCGGGTGTCCCGGCGTTCCCGGCCTTCCCGTGGCGGCGGCTCCCCCGGTCACCGCGTCGAACAACCGCAGTCCCTCGCGGGTGCCGAGGGCCCGGATCCCCGCGCGGGCCGCGCGTGCCCGGTCGGCTCCGGTCAGGTGGGCTGTCATGCCGCCCGCCTCTTCCCACATCCCCCAGGCGAGCGACACCGCGGGCAGTCCGGCCGCACGCCGCTGCTCGGCCAGGCCGTCGAGGAAGGTGTTCGCCGCCGCGTAGTTTCCCTGCCCGGCACCGCCCAGCAGGGCCGCGACGGACGAGAACAGCACGAACGCCGCAAGGCGGTGATCGCGCGTCAGCTCGTGGAGGTGCCAGGCGGCATCGGCCTTGGGGCGGAGCACGGCGGAGATCCGCTCGGGTGAGAGCGACGCGGTGACGCCGTCGTCGATGACACCGGCCGCGTGCACCACCGCGGTGAGCGGGTGTTCGTGCGGGATGGCGTCCAATGTCCGGGCCAGCGCCGCGCGATCGGCGGCATCGGTTGCCGCAACGGTCACGTACGCGCCGGACTCACCGAGTTCCGCGACGAGTTCGGCGGCACCCGGGGTGTCGAGGCCGCGGCGGCCGGTGAGGACCAGGTGCCGTACGCCGCGCTCGGTCACCAAGTGCCGTGCGAGGAGTGTCCCGAGGGCCCCGAGGCCGCCGGTGATCAGGACCGTTCCGTCCGGGTCCCAACCCTCGGCGGGTTCCACACCGTCATCGGCCGGAATGGGCCGGGCCAGCCTGGGCACGAGCAGAGAACCGTCACGCCAGGCCAGTTGGCTTTCGTCGGCGGCGGCGAGGGCGGCAGCGTACGCCCGGCTCACCGCGGTCCGGGTGGCCTCCTCCCCCTTCCCTTCCCGGGCCGACTCCCCACCCGGCTCCCCACCCCGCCGACCGAGGTCGACGAGCACGATCCGACCGGGCTGTTCGCTCTGCGCGCTGCGGACCAGGCCCCACACCGCAGCACTCGCGGGGTCGGGCACGTCGCCTTCGGCGGCGGCCACCGCGCCACGCGACAGGACGACCAGGCGGGCGCCGTTCGGGTTCTCGGGACGGGCAAGCCATGCCTGAAGGGCCGCCAGCGCACGAGCCGTCTCGTGGTGGGCGGCAGCCGCGGTGTCGAGCGGATCGGACGTACCGCCGACCACATGTACCGGTATCTCGTCGCCGAGTTGGTCGGGCGACGAGATACCGGACGCGCCCAACGCGGCAGCCGCACCCCACGGATCCTCGCCGAGCACCGCCCACGCGAAACCGTCGGTCTGGTGCCCGGCACCGGCCTCGGGTACCCAGGTCGGCACGAACAGCGCGTCGTGGTTGGTGCCACGTGCCGCGGCGACCTGCTCAGGCGTCGCGGGCCGGGTGGCGAGCGCCGCGATGGACACGACCGGGGAGCCCGTGCCGTCGGCGGCGTCGAAGAACAGGTCACCCACGCCGGTCATGACCATGCGCACCCGCAGTGCGGTGGCGCCGGTGGCGTGCAGCCGCACGCCGTTCCAGACGAAGGGCAGGCGGTTGGTGCCCTCGTCCGTGGCCGCGAGCGACTGGTACGTGGCGGCGTGGAAGGCCGCGTCCAGCAGCGCCGGGTGCACGCCGTAGCGGGCGGCGTCCCCGCCTTCCCCCTCGGGGAGCACGGCGTCGGCGAAGATCTCGTCGCCGCGCCGCCACGCTGCCCGCAGTCCGCGGAAGGCCGGACCATAGGCGATGCCGGCCCGGGCAAGGGCCTCGTACGCGTCCGACATGTCGAACGGCGCCGCGCCCGCGGGGGGCCATTCGGCACCGCCGAGTGCGTCGCGGGCGGCCTCCGCCACGCCGCCCGGCTCCGCCGCGGACGAGGCGGTGAGGTGGCCGGAGGCGTGCCGGGTCCACGCGCCTTCCGCCGCCGCGCCTTCCGCACGTGCGTAGACCGCGATCGGACGGCGGGCCGGGGTCTTGCCGGGCTCTGCCTCGCCGACCACGACCTGCAGGTGCGCCGCGGCACGTTCGTCGAGCACGAGCGGTGCCTCGATCACCAGTTCGTCGACGACGTCGAGCCCGACCTCGTCTGCCGCCCGGATCGCCGCCTCGACAAAGGCGGTTCCCGGTACGAGGACCGATCCCATGACGACGTGGTCCGCGAGCCAGGGGTGCGTGCGCAGCGAGAGCCGCCCCGTCAGCAGGACGCTGCCCGTCCCGGTGGACGGCCCGTCGCCACCGCCGTGCGCAGTGCCGCCGTCGGTGTGCGCGATGTGCACAGCCGCACCGAAGAGCGGATGCCCGGCCGCCGCCAGGCCCAGTCCCGCGGGGTCGGCGCCGCTCGCCGAGGGCTGGTCGATCCAGAAGCGGCGGGTCTGGAAGGCGTACGTGGGCAGTTCGACCGGCCGCGCCGCGAAAGGCCCGAAGAACTCGTGCCAGTCCACCGTCGTGCCCTGCGCGTGGGCCGCAGCCAGTGCGTGGAGCACGGTCGTCTCCTCGGCCCGGTCCCGTCGCAACGCGGCCGCGAACAAAGGCGATTCGGGGTCGGCGAGGGATGCCGTGCCCGGGGTGAGTGGGTGGCCGGGGCCTGCGGCGTCCTCAGCCCGGTCGGGGACGGCAGTCGGGAGCGAGTCCTGCGCCATCGCGGTGAGGATGCCGTCGGGTCCGAGTTCGAGGTAGGTGCGCACACCTTCGGCGGCCAGGTGGGTGACGACGTCGTGGAAGCGCACGGCGTTGCGGACGTGCGCGACCCAATGCCCGGGGTCGGCGAGTTCGTGCGCCTCGGCGACGCGTCCGGTGAGGTTGGAGACGACCGGGATACGCGGCACGCCGTACGTGAGTCCGGCGGCGACGCCGCGGAACTCGTCGAGCATCCCGTCCATGAGCGGCGAATGGAACGCGTGGCTGACGCGCAGGCGCTTGGTCTTGCGGCCCAGTCCGGTGAAGTGCGCCGCGATTCCGAGGGCGGCGTCCGCCTGCCCGGAAACGACAATCGCGGTCGGCCCGTTGACGGCCGCGATGCCGACCTCGTCCTCGCGGCCGGCCAGCACGGCGGCGACCTCGGATTCGGTGGCCTGCACCGCGATCATCGCGCCGGTGGTCGGCATGGACTGCATGAGCCGGGCGCGGGCGGCGACCAGTGCGGCGGCGTCGGCCACGTCGAGCACGCCGGAGACATGCGCCGCGGTGAGTTCGCCGAGCGAGTGGCCGGTGACGAAGTCCGGTCGCACGCCCCAGGATTCGAAGAGTCGGTAGAGAGCCGTCTCCAAGGCGAAGAGGGCGGGTTGGGCGTAGATCGTGCGGTCGAGTTGCTCGGCCGCGGCGGTGTCACCCGGCTCCGCGAAGACGACCTCGCGCAGCGGAAGGGGGACGTGCCCGGCCAGGTTGCGGTCCAGGGCCTCGGCGACCGCGTCGAACGCCGCCGCGAACACCGGGTGGCGGGCGTACAGTTCCCGTCCCATCCCGAGACGTTGGCTGCCCTGCCCGGTGAAGAGGAAGGCCAGGCCCTCGGTCGCCGCGGTGCCGCGGACGACCTCCGGACCGGGTGCCTCGCCGCGCGCAAGCGCGTCCAGCCCGGCCAGGAACGCGGCCGGGCCGTCGGCGACGACGACGGCGCGTTCGGCGAAGGCTGCTCGGGTGGTGGCGAGTGAGTACGCGGTGTCGAGCACGAACTCCGGGGTGGGGAGGGCCGGGTGGGCTGGGGCGACGGATTCGGCCGAGCCGTCGTCGGGAGGCTGCGGCGCCGACGCCGTCCGCACGTGGGCCGCCAGTCGCTCGGCCTGCGCACGCAGGGCGGCCGGAGTCTTCGCCGAGATCACCCAGGGGACCGGTCCCGGCACGCCGTCGGACGCCGCGGCGTCACCCTCTTGGCGTACCGGCGCCGGCCGGTCGTCCTCCTCCCGCACGTCCTCCGGTCGTTCCAGGATGATGTGGGCGTTGGTACCGCTCGCGCCGAACGCGGAGACCCCCACGCGGCGCGGACGGTCCGTGCGGGGCCAGGGCAGCGCTTCCGTGAGCAGGCGCACGTTGCCCGCCGCCCAGTCCACGTACGGTGTGGGCTCGTCGACGTGGAGGGTCTTGGGCAGGACCCCGTGCCGCATCGCCTCGATCATCTTGATCACGCCGACGATTCCGGCGGCGGCCTGGGTGTGTCCGATGTTCGACTTCGACGAGCCGATCCACAGCGGCCGGTCCGCCGGGCGGTCCTGGCCGTACGTCGCGATCAGCGCCTGGGCCTCGATGGGGTCGCCGAGGGTGGTGCCGGTCCCGTGCGCCTCGACCGCGTCCACGTCCGCGGCGGTCAGGCGCGCGTTGCGCAGCGCCTCGCGGATGACGCGCTCCTGCGACGGGCCGTTCGGTGCGGTCAGCCCGTTGGACGCGCCGTCCTGGTTCACCGCGCTGCCGCGCAGGACCGCCAGGATGCGGCGGGCGTCGGCAAGGCGCTCGACGAGGACCAGACCCGCTCCCTCGGACCAGCCCGTGCCGTCCGCGGCCCCGGCGAAGGCCTTGCAGCGGCCGTCCGCGGACAACCCGCGCTGCCGGGAGAACTCGGTGAAGCCCAGCGGGGACGCCATCAGCGTGACCCCGCCCGCGACGGCCAGATCGCATTCCCCGGCGCGCAGCGCGTGTGCCGCGAGGTGCAGCGCCACCAGCGACGACGAGCACGCGGTGTCGACCGTGACGGCCGGGCCCTCGAGGCCGAAGCTGTACGCGATGCGCCCGGACGCGACGCTCGCGGCGTTGCCGTTGCCGATGTACCCGCCGACCTCGTCGGGGATCTCGCGCAGCCGCGAGGCGTAGTCCTGGCCGTTGGTCCCGGCGAACACGCCGGTGCGGCTGCCGGCGAGACCGGTCGCGTCGATGCCGGCGCGCTCGAACAGCTCCCACGCCGTTTCGAGCAGCAGGCGGTGCTGCGGGTCGGTGGCCAGCGCCTCGCGCGGCGCGATGCCGAAGAAGTCGTTGTCGAACGCCGCGATGTCCGGCAGGAAGGACCCGCTGCGGGTGGTGGACTTGCCCGGGCTGTCCGGATCGGGATCGTACAGTTCCTCGACGTCCCAGCCGCGGTCCTCGGGGAACGGGCCGACGGTCTCGGCGCCTTCGGCGATGATCCGCCACAGCGCCTCCGGCGACGTCGCGCCGCCGGGGAGACGGCACGCGGCCGCGACGATCGCCACCGGTTCCGGCAACGTGTTCTCGGCCTGCCGCAGTTGCTCGCGGGTGTCGTGGAGTTCCACGGTGAGCCGCTTGAGGAGATGGCGTATTTGGCTGTCGCTCATGATGGGTTTCCGCCCTGTTCTCGCCGTGACGTCAGGAAATGCCGAACTGCTTGCCGATGAGCGCGATCAGCTCGTCGTCGCCGGCCGCGGAGATCTCGTCGGCGAACGACGCATCGCCGGGGCCCGCAGCCGTAGCCGGGTCCGCGGCCGACGCGCTTGCGGCGGCCGCCCGTTCGGCCCAGCGGGCGGCGAGGTCCGCCAGCCTTTCGGCGGTACGTGCCTCACCGTCGGCGTCGGCATCCGCATTCGCCGTCAGCCCGGCGAACAGCGCCTCCAGGCGGTCGAGTTCGGCGTCGACCGAGGTCGTGGTGACGGCCGTCCCGGCGGATTCCGCCGCGGGTACGAGCCGGGCGCCCAGGTGTTCGGCAAGGGCGTTCGGGGTGGGGTGGTCGAAGATCAGGGTCGCGGGCAACCGCTGGCCCGTCTCGGCGATCAGCCGGTTGCGCAGCTCGACCGCGGTGAGCGAGTCGAAGCCCTGGTCGCGGAACGGCTTTGCGGCATCGACCGCATCGGCCGATTCATGGCCTTGGACGACCGCCGCGAGCCCGCGGACGAGCCTGACGAGGTGCCGCTTCCGGCCGTGCGCGTCCAGTCCGCCCAGCGTGACGGCCAGGCGTGCGCCGGGCTCTTCGGCATTCGTGCCTTCGGCATTGCGGGCATGCGATCCACCCTCGGCCGTCCCGCCGCCGTTCGGCCCGTGCGGCCCGTGCGGCCCGCCGCGCAGGATCTCGGAGACGAGCGCTTTCGGGCGGTCGCGGAACAGGATGTCCCAGTCGATGTCGCAGACCGCGATGTGGCTCTCCCCGTGGTCGAGGATGTGCCCGAGTGCCTCCACCGCAAGCACCGGGTCGAGCATGGTCAGTCCCTGGCGGCCCAGGCGCTCCTCGATCTCCGGGGACGCGATGCCGCCGCCGGCCCAGTGCCCCCACGAGATCGAGGTGGCCGCCAACCCGTCCGCGCGGCGGCGGGTTGCGAGCGCGTCCAGGTACGCGTTGCCGGGCGCGTAGTTGCCCTGTCCGGCGGCGGCACAGATCCCCGCCACCGACGAGAACAGCACGAATGCGGACAGGTCCTGATCACGCGTCAGTTCGTGCAGGTGCTCGGCACCGCCGACCTTGACGCGCAGCGCGTGCTGCATCTGGGCGACGGTCAGGTCCCCGATGACCGCGTCGTCGAGGATCGCCGCCGCGTGGAACACCGCCGTCAGCGGGCGTTCGCCGGGAATGGCCTCCAGCACGGCCGCGAGTGCGTCGCGGTCGCCCACATCGCATGCGGCGTACGAGACTTCCGCTCCGAGCGCGCGTATCTCCGCTGCCAACTCGTCCGCGCCCGGCGCGGCTGCCCCGGATCGACTGACCAGCAGCAGGTGTTCGGCCCGACGCGACGCGAGCCAGCGCGCCACGTGGCCGCCGAGCGCGCCGGTACCTCCGGTGATCAGAACGGTGCCGGAGGGCTGGTAGGTGCCCGCGGGCGCGGCACCGGTCAGCGGTGCGCGCACCAGACGCCGCGCGCGCAGTCCGCCCGGGCGCAGAGCCACTTCGAACTCGCCGGAAGCGCCGGACAGCACCGAGAGGAGGCGGTCGGAGGAGGATCCGCCCGAGACGGCCGAGACGGCGAAGGCACCCGTGGCACCCGAGGCACCCGGACCGCCTGGTGCACCTGTCCCCGAGCCGGGCAGGGCGCCCGGAAGGTCGAGCAATCCACCCCAGGTGTCCGGGAATTCCGCGGGCACCACGCCGCCGAACCCCCATACCTGTGCCTGCTCGGGCGCGCTCACCGTGTCGTCCGGCTCGGCGATCACCGCGCCGCTCGTGGCCAGCCACAGACGTGCGGTCGAGCCGATGTCGTCGAGGACCTGGGTCAGCGCCAGCGTCGCCGCCGCGCCCCACGGAACGGCATCGTGGCCGTCCACGTGGCCGGCACCGAGCGCGAGGAACGACAGCACACCCGTGACCGGCGCGACCGCGGTGCGGTGCGCGTCGGCGATCAGGCCGCGTAGCGCCTCCCGGTCGGCGCCGTCCCGACCGACCTGTACCGGGACCACACGCGCTCCGGCACCGGCCAGTTCCCGGGAGAGGTAGTCGTACCACCGACCGGCGTCGACCGAATCGGTGTCCTCGGGTACGACCAGGAGCCAGGTCCCGGTGATCCGGACCGGCGCGTCCGGAGCAGGCACCGGGCGCCAGACGACGCGGTGCCGCCAGGCGTCCACGGCCGCGCCCGTGCGCTTGCGGTCCCACCACGACGACAACGCCGGAAGTACCTCGCCCAACGACCGCGCAAGGTCGCCGTCGGCACCGAGGGCCTCGGACAGGCCCGACGCGTCGCCGCCTTCGACGAGTCCCCAGAACGCGGAGTCGATCGCCGCGGAGGCGGACGGCCGCTCGGCCGGGGAGGACGGCTCCAGCCAGTAGCGGCGGCGCTGGAAGGCGTACGTCGGCAGGTCGACCGGGTGCGGCCGGTACTCGGCGAAGGCCGCGGCCCAGTCGACGTCGACGCCGCGCACCCACGCCTCGGCGAGCGAGGCGGTGAAGCGTCGCAGGTCACCCTGGTCGCGTCGCAGCGTTCCGACGACGACCCGGTGGTCGGGCGCCCCCGCGGTGTCGTCGAGGGTTTCCTCAATTGCCCCCGTGAGCACGGGGTGCGGGCTGATCTCCAGGAACACGCCGTGCCCGGACTCGACGAGGCCGCGGGTCGCCGCGTCGAAGCGGACGGTTTCGCGGAGGTTGGTGGCCCAGTACGCGGCGTCCAGCGACGCGGTGTCCAGCCTGTCTCCCGAGACGGTGGACCAGAACGCCACCTGTCCTGGCGCCGGTTCGATCTCCGCGAGGTCGGCGGTGATGCGGTCGCGGATCTGCTCCACCTGTGCGGAGTGCGAGGCGTAGTCCACCGGGATCAGCCGGGCCCGGCCGCCTGCGTCCGTCACCTCGGCCACCAACGCCGCCAAGTCATCGGACGGACCCGAAACCACGGTCTGCGCTGGACCGTTGACCGCCGCAATGGACAGCCGACCGTCGAATGCGGACAGACGTTCTCGGATCCGAGCCTCCGGTTCGGCGACCGACGCCATCCCGCCGGCCTGCCCGGACAGCGCCAGGATCGCCCGGCTGCGCAACGCCACGACCCGGGCGCCGTCGTCCAGCGACAACCCGCCGGCGACGACGGCCGCGGCAATCTCACCCTGCGAGTGCCCGACCACCGCGTCCGGCTCCACACCGTACGAACGCCACAACTCCGCAAGCGACACCAACACCGCCCACAGCAACGGCTGCACGACATCCACCCGGTCCAACCAGCCGCCGTCCCCATCGGCCAGGACATCCACCGGGGACCACTCCACGACCGGCTCCAGCGCCTTCGCGCACTCGCCGAACCGCGCCGCGAACACCGGCGACTCCACCAGCAACTCCGCAGCCATCCCGGCCCACTGCGAACCCTGCCCCGGGAACACGAACACCGTCTTCCCCACGCCTTGGGCCGATCCGGTGACCAGCGCGCCGGAAGGCTCGCCGTCGGCCAATGCACCCAGAGCGGAACGGAGTTCGCCGTAGTTTCCGAAAAGCACCGCGCGCTCCTCGAAGCGTGCGCGGGCGGTGGCGAGCGCGAACCCGACGTCGACCGGGTCCGGCCGCGTGGAGGCCGGGCCGACGACGCGGGCGAGCCGAGACGCCTGGGCGCGCAGCGCCTCAGACGACTTGGCGCTGACCACCCAAGGCACGACGGCAGTTGCCGCGGCATCGGACTGCGATCCCTCGGTGGACGAACCTGCATCGGCCGACTCGGCGGGGCTCCGCTCCGGGAGTTCGAGGATGACGTGGGCGTTGGTGCCGCTCACCCCGAAAGCGGAGACAGCGGCCCGGCGCGGGCGTCCGGTCTCGGGCCATTCCCGTGCCTCGGTCAGGAGCTCCACACTCCCGGACTTCCAGTCCACGTGCGGCGTCGGCTCGTCCACGTGCAACGTCTTCGGCAACACCCCGTGCCGCAGCGCCTCGACCATCTTGATCACACCCGCCACCCCCGCGGCAGCCTGCGCATGACCGATGTTCGACTTCAACGACCCCAACCACAACGGCCGACCCTCAACGCGACCCCGCCCGTACGTCGCCAACAACGCCTGCGCCTCGATCGGGTCACCCAACGTCGTCCCCGTACCGTGCGCCTCCACCACATCCACATCGACCCCGGACAGACCCGCATTCGCCAACGTCTGACGGATCACCCGCTGCTGCGACGGACCATTCGGCGCCGTCAACCCATTCGACGCACCATCCTGATTCACCGCAGAACCCCGCACCACCGCCAACACCCGGTGCCCAAGACGCTCCGCATCCGACAGACGCTCGACCAGGAGGAGCCCGGCTCCTTCAGCCCATCCGGTACCGTCGGCAGCTCCCGCAAAGGCCTTGCAGCGGCCGTCGGCCGACAGCGCGCGCTGCCGGGAGAACTCCACGAACATCGTCGGTGTCGACATCACCGCCACGCCGCCGGCAAGTGCCAGGTCGCACTCCCCCGAACGCAGCGACTGCGCCGCCAGATGCAACGCGACCAACGAGGACGAGCAGGCGGTGTCCACCGTGACGGCCGGACCCTCGAATCCGAAGGTGTACGCGATGCGCCCGGACAACACGCTGCCCGCGTTGCCGGTCCCGAGGTAGCCCTCCAGGCCCTGCGGTGCCGCGTCGAGGCCGAGCGCGTAGTCGCCCCCCGCGACCCCCGCGAAGACGCCGGTACGGCTGCCGGCCAGCGACTGGGCGTTGATGCCCGCCCGCTCGAAGGCTTCCCAGGCCGTTTCCAGGAGCAGCCGCTGCTGGGGGTCCATCGCCAGCGCCTCGCGCGGCGAAATGCCGAAGAACGCACCGTCGAACCGGGTCGCGTCCGCGAGGAAGGCACCGTTGCGCGTGTACGAGGTGCCGGGGCGATCCGGATCGGGGTCGTACAGGCCGTCCACGTCCCAGCCCCGGTCGGCCGGGAACTCCCCGACGGTGTCGATGCCTTCGGCGACCAGACGCCACAGGTCCGCGGGCGAGGAGACGTCGCCGGGCAGGCGGCACGCCATGCCGACGACGACGATCGGGTCGTCGTCCGTGCGGCGTACGGCAGGCACGGAACTTTCGTTGTGTGACGCGGCGTTGGCATCCTCTCCGCGGATCTCCGCATACAGGTGGTCGGCCAGCGCCTTGGGCGTGGGATGGTCGAACACGAGTGTTGCGGGCAGCCGCAGCCCCGTCTCGGTGCCGAGGCGGTTGCGGAGTTCGACCGAGATGAGCGAGTCGAACCCCTGGTCGCGGAAGGCCTTTGCGGCGTCGACGGCGTCGGCACCCGCGTACCCGAGGGCCGCGGCGGCCTGGGTGCGCACCAGGTCGACGAGCGTACGGCGCCCGTCCGCGGCACCGAGCCCGGCGAGCCGTACGCCCAGCGGCGTCGAGGGCCCGGCGGCCGTCGCGGTGTCCGCGTGTGCGGCAGAGCTTGTCGGACGTGTCGTCAACTCGGTGACCAGCGCGTGCGACCGGCCGCGGAAGAAGCGGTCCCAGTCGATGTCGCAGACCACCAAGTGCTGTTCGTCGTGGTCGAGAACCTGCCCCAGCACCTCGACGGCAAGCTCTGGATCCAGCATGGTCAGGCCCTGGCGGGCCAAACGCTCCTCGACCTCGGGTCCCGCGATGCCGCCGCCCGCCCAGTGGCCCCAGGCGACGGCCGTGCCGGGCAGGCCCGCGGACCGGCGGCTTGCCGCGAGGGCGTCGAGGTGCGCGTTGCCGGGGGCATAGTTGCTCTGTCCGGCGACGCCGCTGACCCCCGCGACCGACGAGAACAGCACAAACGCCGACAGGTCCAAGTCGCGGGTGAGCTCATCGAGATGCCGGGCACCGCCGACCTTGACGCGCAGCACGTGGTCGAGTTGGGCGACGGTCAGATCGCCGATGACGGCGTCGTCGAGGATCGCGGCGGTGTGGAAGACCGCCGTGAGCGGGCATTCGGCCGGGATCCCGGCCAACACCTCGGCCAGGGCGCCGCGGTCGCTCACATCGCAGGCGGCGTAGCCGACCCGGGTACCGAGCAGGGCCAGTTCGTCGGCAAACTCCGGTGCTCCGGGTGCTTGTTCGCCGGAGCGGCTGAGGAGCAGCAGGTCTTCGGCCCCGCGCGCGGCGAGCCAACGCGCGATGTGCCGGCCGAGCGCGCCGGTGCCGCCGGTGACCAGGACCGTGCCCGACGGCCGGTACGGGGCCTCCGCGGCGCCGCCGCCGAGCGGGGCGCGGACGAGCCGGCGCGTCCACCATCCGGTGCTCCGCCACGCCACTTCGGATTCGCCGGTCGCGCCGCCGAGCACAGCGAGCAGGCGGTCCTCGGACAGGGCTGTCCTCGGGTCGTCGGGGAGATCGAGCAATCCACCCCAGAAATCTGGGAGTTCCGCGCCGACGATGCCTCCGAACCCCCATGTCTGCGCCTGCTCGGCGGCGCGCACCGGGTCGTTCGGACCGGTGGAGACCGCGCCGGTGGTGGCGAGCCACAGGCGTACGGCGGTGTCGGTGCCAGTACCGGTGCCGGTCTCGCTGTCGGCCAGGGCCTGCGTCAGCGCGAGGTTCGCCGCCGCACCCCACGGCACGGCGTCGAAGCCGATGGCATGCCCCGTTCCCAGGGCCAGCAGCGACAGGACGCCGGTGACGGGCGCCTCGGCCGCCGCCCGGGCGTCCGCGAGCAGCGCGCCGAGAGTCGCGCGGTCGGCATCCCGGGTGACCGGGATCGGCAGGACGCGGACACCTGCCCGGGTCAGGGCGTCGATGAAGTACGCGCGCCACGCGTCGGCCTGGGCCCACCCGTCGCCTTGGTCCTGCCCGTCGCCCAGTGCCGCTGTGTCGGCGGGGACCGGCAGCAGCCAGGTGCCCGTCAGGCGGCTGCCCGCGGACCCGGCGACCGGCCGCCACACGACGCGGTGGCGCCATGCGTCGACGGTCGCCCCCGCACGCTTGCGGTCCCACCACGACGACAGTGCGGGCAGCACGGTCGCCAGCGGCTCGGCGAGTGCGCCGCCGCCGAGGGATTCGGCGAGGCGGTCGGGGTCCTGTTCGGCGACGAGGTCCCAGAAGGCGCGGTCGGCCGCGTCCGCCGTTGCGGTCGACGTGGCCTGCGGTCCGAACTCTCCTGTGTCGAGCCAGAATCGCTCGCGCTGGAAGGCGTACGTCGGCAAGGCGACCCGTACGGCGCCGGTGCCGGCGAAGGTGCGGCGCCAGTCGACCGGGACGCCGCGTACCCACGCCTCGGCGAGCGAGGTACGCAGGCGCTGGATGCCGCCCTGGTCGCGCCGCAGGGTGCCGACCACCACAGGCGCGCCGATGCCCGCTTCCTCCAGCACCTCCGCGAGCGCACCGGTGAGCCCCGGGTGCGGGCTGATCTCCACGAAAATGCCGTGCCCGGCGTCCGCCAGGCCTCGTGTGGCCTCCGCGAACCTGACCGTCTCACGGAGGTTGGCGGCCCAGTAGGCGGCGTCCATCGTCGCGGTGTCGGTCCACGTACCCGTCACGGTCGACCACAGCGGGACGGTGCCGGTGGTCGGGGCGAGCGGGGCGAGTGCCGCCTCGATGTCGGCGCGGATGGCGTCGACCTGGGCGGAGTGCGACGCGTAGTCGACCGGGATGAGCCGGGCCCGCACGTCGTCCGCGGTCGCCGCCGCGACGAGTTCCGCGAGCGCGTCGGGCTCACCGGAGACGACCGTCTGACCGGGACCGTTGACGGCCGCGACCGAGATCCGCCCGTCCCAGGCCGCGATGCGTTCGCGCACGCGCGCCTCGGGCTCGGCGACGGAGGCCATGCCGCCCTTGCCGGAGAGGGCCAGGATGGCCCGGCTGCGCAGGGCGACGACGCGGGCTCCGTCCGCGAGGGAGAGGCCCCCGGCGACGACGGCGGCGGCGATCTCGCCCTGCGAGTGGCCGACCACCGCGTCGGGGGACACTCCGTGCGCCTGCCACTCGGCCGCGAGGGACACGAGCACCGCCCACAGCAGCGGCTGGACCACGTCGACCCGGTCCAGGCGGGCCGCGTCCCCCTCGGTCAGCACGTCGACCGCGGACCAGTCGGTGTACGGCGCGAGCGCCAGCGCGCACGCGTCGAACCGCTCGGCGAACACCGGGGATTGGCGGTAGAGGTCGGCACCCATGCCCGCCCACTGGGACCCCTGGCCGGGGAAGACGAACACGGTTTTCCCCGCGGCGTCGGCGGTGCCGACGACGGCGTGCGCGGACGCGTCGCCGCGGGAGAGCGCGGCCAGCGCCTCGCCCCGCGCGTGCCGGTCGCCGACGACGACGGCACGCTCATCGAACGCGGCGCGCGTCGTGGCGAGCGAGAAACCGACGTCCTCGGGCCGCGGTTCGGCGGACTCGGCCGAAGCGTGGGACAACTCCGGGGAGGTCGTGAACGCCGGGGACGCCGCGGGCGCGGACGTCGCGGCGGCAAGGCGGCCGGCCTGCGCGCGCAGTGCCTCGGCGGTCTTCGCGCTGAACGCCCAGGGAATCGCCGCCCAAGGGGTCGCCGAAGCTGTCCGATCCGGCCCGTCGACCACCCTTGCCGCGGGCGATTCACCTTCTGCGGGACCGGCTTCCGGCGACTCGGCCTCCGCCCGCTCCGGTTCCGGTTCCGGCAGTTCCAGGATGACGTGCGCGTTGGTGCCGCTGACGCCGAACGCCGAGACGGCAGCCCGGCGCGGACGCCCGGTCTCGGGCCAGGGCCGGGCCTCGGTGAGGAGGCGTACCGCGCCCGCCGACCAGTCGACGTGCTTCGAGGGCTCGTCCACGTGCAGGGTCGGCGGCAGGATCCCGTTCCGCAGCGCCTCGACCATCTTGATGACGCCCGCGACCCCGGCCGCGGCCTGGGTGTGGCCGATGTTCGACTTCAACGAACCGAGCCACACCGGCCGTTCCTCGGAACGCCCCTGCCCGTACGTCGCCAGCAGCGCCTGCGCCTCGATCGGGTCGCCCAGGGTGGTGCCGGTCCCGTGCGCCTCGACCGCGTCGATGTCGCCGACGGTGAGGCCCGCGTTCGCCAGCGCCTGCCGGATCACCCGTTGCTGGGACGGCCCGTTCGGCGCCGTCAGTTGGCTGCTGGTGCCGTCCTGGTTGATCGCGCTGCCCCGCAGCACGGCCAGTACGGGGTGGCCGTTGCGGCGTGCGTCGGAGAGGCGTTCGAGGACGACGAGCCCGACGCCTTCCGCCCAACCGGTGCCGTCCGCGGCGCTCGCGAAGGCCTTGCAGCGGCCGTCCGGCGACAGGCCGCGCTGCCGCGCGAACTCCACGAAGATGCCCGGGGACGCCATGACGGTCACACCGCCGGCGAGCGCCAGTTCGCAGTCTCCGGCGCGCAGGGCCTGGGCGGCCAGGTGCAGGGCCACGAGCGACGAGGAGCACGCGGTGTCCACGGTCACCGCGGGCCCCTCGAAACCGAGGGTGTACGCGATGCGCCCCGACGCGACGCTCGTCGTGCCGCCGGTGAGGACGTACCCGTCGACGCGTTCGGCCGTCGTCCTGTGGAGGCGGGGCGTGTACTCCTGGGCGACGACTCCCGCGAAGACGCCGGTCGACGAGCCGCGCAGGGTCCCGGGGTCGATCCCGGCGTCCTCCAGGGCCTCCCACGCGGTCTCCAGGAGCAGGCGCTGCTGGGGGTCGGCGGCCAGCGCCTCGCGCGGCGGGATGCCGAAGAACTCGGCGTCGAACTCCGGTGCGTCGTAGAGGAATCCGCCGTGGCGGGTGTACGTGGTGCCGAGCCGGTCGGGGTCGGGGTCGTACAGGCCGTCGAGGTCCCAGCCCCGGTCCGCGGGGAAGCCGCCGACGGCGTCGCGCCCGTCCGCGACCAGGCGCCACAGGTCCCGTGCGGACGCCACGCCCCCGGGCAGACGGCAGCCGGTGCCGACGATCGCGATGGGCTCGGTGCGCGCGTTCTCGGCGTCGCGCAGGCGGACCCGGGCCTGGTGCAGATCGGCGGTCACGCGGGTGAGGTAGTCGCGCAGCTTCTCCTCGGTGGTGCGTGCCGGATCTCGTTCGTCCCTGATCGTCATGTCCTGCCTGCTTTCTCGTGCGGAAGCCGGGTTTCCGGGGAGCGTCGTCATGAGGAACCGAGCTCGTTGTCGATGAAGTCGAAGAGTTCGTCGTCGCTCGCCGTGCCGAGGCGTGCGGCGAGGTCCAGGTCGTCCTGCGGGACCTCCAGCCGGGCGAGCAGGGCGTGCAGCCTGGTCGCGATGCCGGTGCGCTCGGCCTCGCCCGGGGCGGTCGCGGGCTCCGCCAAGAGGACCGCCAACACGCCGTCCCAGCGATCGAGTTCGGCCAACAGCGCATCGGCGTCGGGCCGCCTGCTGCCGGGAAAGAACCGCTCGTGCAGGTAGGCGGCGAGGGCCAGCGGGGTCGGGTGGTCGAAGACCAGCGTCGTGGGAAGGGCGAGGCCCGTCCCGGCGATGACGCGGTTGCGCAGCTCGATGGCGCCGAGCGAGTCGAACTCGGATTCCATGAAGCCGCGTTCCGGCACGATGCGGTCGGGTCCGTCGTGTCCCAGGACGGATGCCGCGGTGCGCCGGACGAACTCCAGGAGTTCGCGGTGCTGTTCGTCGACCGGAAGGTCCGCCAGGCGTCCGGCGAGGTCGGGGGCTGGCCGGGGGCTTGTCGAACTGCGGTCCGCGACCGCGGAGGCCGCCGGGCGGTGCGGCGTACGCGTCCGCCTGGACCCGAGGCCGGCGGGCAGGTCGGCGAAGAGCTCGTGCGCCGCACCGGGCCGTAGCGCGCCCGGCTCCAACGGGGCAGGCATTACGTGCGGCAGCGGCGTGGCCAACACGCGGTCGAGCAGGGCCAGCCCGGTTTCCGTGTCCATGGGGCCG
The DNA here is from genome assembly GCA_045039925.1 of Streptomycetaceae bacterium NBC_01309. Lineage (GTDB taxonomy): Bacteria > Actinomycetota > Actinomycetes > Streptomycetales > Streptomycetaceae > Yinghuangia. Next base: position 9,013,613 of record CP108400.1, on the reverse strand, counting down.
ATCCCGCTGCCGGCCATGCGGTTCCGGTCGGCGCGCGTCAGGTGCGCGGCCATGCCGCCGGCCTCCGCCCAGTGCCCCCACGCGGCGGCGGTCGCGGGGAGGCCGTGGGCGTGGCGGTGCGACGCCAGGGCGTCGAGGAAGGCGTTCGCGGCGGCGTACCCGGACTGGCCGGGGTTGCCGAGGGTGCCGACCGCCGACGAGTAGAGGACAAAGGCCGCCAGGTCGAGGTGGCGGGTGAGGGTGTGCAGGTGCCACGCGGCCGTCGTCTTGGCGTGGAAGGCGGTGCCGAGCCTCCGGGCGTCGAGCGTCGTCAGTGCGGCGTCCGCGGTGGCTCCGGCGGTGTGCAGCACGGCGGTGAGCGGCTGCCCTGCGGGGATCGCGGCGAGCACGTCGGCCAGTTGCGCGCGTTCAGCCACGTCGCACGCCACGACGTCCACGGACTCGGCCCCCAGCGCGGCCAGTTCCTTGCGCAGTGCGGTGGCCCCCGGGGCGTCCGGCCCCGAGCGCGAGACGAGCAGTACGTGGCGCACGCCGTGCCGGGACACCAGGTGCCGCGCCGCCAAGGCGCCCAGGGCCCCGGTGCCGCCGGTGATCAGGACGGTCCCGTCGGGGTCCAGGGGCGACACGGGCGCGGCCGACTCGACCGCAGGCGGGGCCAAGCCGTCAGCAGGTGCGACGGGTTCCAGGCGCGCGACGTGGATCGCACCGCCTCGTAGCGCGATTTGCGGCTCGGGTACGGCCAGGGCGGCGGGGACGGCGGCCACCGACTCGGGGTGGGTGTCGAGGTCGAGGAGTGCGAAGCGGTCGGGGTGTTCGGTACGGGCGGCGCGCAACAGCCCCCAGACCGCCGAGGCCGCGAGGTCTTCGACCGCCTCGTCCGGATGGGTGGCGACGGCGTTGCGGGTGGCGAGGACGAGCCGGGCACCGGCGAAGACCGGTTCGGACACCCAGGTTTGCAGCAAGCTCAGTACGTGCTCGGCGATCGCCTGGGCCGCGGCGGCGGGGTTGTCGAGGCCGTCGGGGTCGACGACGGGAACCAGCACGTGCGCAGGGCGGGGAGCCGGGTCCTCGGCGGTCCCCGGGGGTCGGCTCCACGCCGACCGCAGCGCGTAGAGGTCCGCGTGGCGGCGTACCCGGGTGCCCTGGGGCACGGAACGCGCCAAGTGGACCTCCAGGCCGAGCAGGTCGCGGTCCGGCTCGGCGCCGATGACCGCCCACTCGTCCGCGGCGACCCGGCCGCCGGTGGCCGCGGCGGGCGGCCAGGCGAGGCGGTGCCATGCCGCGTCGGCCTCGCCGCGGGAACTCCTCGAGCGCCGCGCCGCGGCCAGGGCCTCGGCAGGCAGGGCCTGGAAGGCGAGGCGTTCGACGGCGAGTACGGGGTTGCCCTCGTTGTCGGTGGCCGTGAGCGCCACGGTGTCCGCCGCCGCGGAGGTGACATGGACGCGCAGGGCGTGCACGCCGCCGTCCGGTGTGCGTACGCCCGTCCATGTGGCCGGCAGCTGGGCCGACTCCGGGTCGCCGGTCGTCGCGTTCACGGGGAGGATGCCTCCGACGGCGTGCAGTGCCGCGTCGAGGAGTGCCGGGTGGATCCGGAACTGGTCCGCTCCGGAGACCTGTTCGGCACCCTCCACTTCGTCGCCACAGGCATCTACCGGGAGTTCGACGTCGGCGAAGAGGTCGCCGCCGAGACGCCAGACGGCGCGCAGCCCTTGGAACGCCGGGCCGTAGTTCTGGCCGCGCTCGCCCAGTTCGTCGTAGAGGGCGGCCAGGTCGACCGGTACCGCGTCCGTAGGAGGCCATTCGATCGGGGCCGCTTCCGCCCGAGGCCGGTCGACCGGGACCGCCGGCGGCCCCGCGGCCGGGCGCAGGCCGATACGGCCGATCGCGTGCCGCACCCATGTCTCCTCGGTGCGGGAGTGGACGGTGAACCGGCGGAAGCCGTCGTCGTCGGTGGCTGTGACGGCGACCTCGATACGCACGCTGCCCTCGTCCGGCAGGAAGAGCGGTGTCTCCAGCGTCAGTTCGTCGATGCCGTCGGCACCTGTCCGTTCGGCTGCGTACAAGGCGAGGTCCACGAAGACCGTGTGGGGCAGCAGCGGGATCCCCCGCACCGTGTGGTCGGACAGCCAGGGGTGGCTGCGCAGTCCCATGAGGCCCGTCCAGACCGTGCCGGAGCCGTCCGCCCGGGTCAGTTGCGCGCCGAGCAGCGGGTGGCCGGGGCTCTCCAGGCCACTCGCGGCCAGGTCGGGCGCGGGGACCGGTGCGGTGAGCCAGTGGCGTCGACGCTGGAAGGCGTACGTGGGCAGCGCCACGCCGCCGCGGCGCACCTCGCGGCCGTCGAAGGCCCGAACCCAGTCGATCGCGGCGGCCCCGGTGACGTGCAGGGCCGCGAGCGCACCGGTGAAGGTGCGCGGCTCGTCGTGGCCTCTGCGCAGCGCCGGGACGACCACTGGCGGCTCGGTGGCAACCACGCGCGTGCTCGCTCCGGAGGTCGTCTGCGCCAGGGTCGCGTGGGCCAGTGCGGTGAGAACGGCGTCGGGTCCGAGTTCGAGGTAGGCGGTCGTGCCGAGTTCCGCGAGCACGCGGATGCCGTCGCGGAACCGTACGGCGCCCCGGATGTGACGGACCCAGTAGTCGGGGTCGGCAAGTTCCCCGGCGGTGGCCAGGGCGCCGGTCACGTTGGAGACGACGGGTATGCGGGGTTCCGCGAAGTGCAACCCCGCGGCCACAGCACGGAATTCGTCGAGAACGGCGTCCATGTGCGGGGAGTGGAAGGCGTGGCTGACCTGGAGGCGCTTGGCCTTGCGGCCGCGTTCCCGCCACTGTGCGGCGAGGAGTTCCGCGACTTCGGCGGTTCCCGAGACCACGACCGAGTCGGGACTGTTGACCGCCGCGATGTCGATGTGCGCGGCGTGGTCAGGCAGTTCCGCGAGCAGGGGCAGGACTTCGTCCTCGGTGCCCTGCAACGCGATCATCGCGCCGGACGCGGGCAGCGAGCCCATCAGCCTCCCGCGCGCCGCGACGAGGGCCGTCGCGTCGGACAGCGGGAGCACGCCCGCCACGTGCGCGGCCGTCAACTCGCCGATGGAGTGGCCGATCAGGTGGTCGGCGCGCAGTCCGTACGACTCGGCCAGGCGGTACAGCGCGGTCTCCACGGCGAACAGTGCGGGCTGGGTGAAGGTGGTCGTGTCGAGGAGTGCGGCGGCTTCGCTGCCCGGTTCGGCGAAGAGCAGGTCGCGCAACCGGAGCCCGAGGTGCGGGGTGAAGTGCTCGCACACGTCGTCGAGTGCGGAGGCGAACGCGGGTTCGGCGGCGTGGAGTTCGCGTCCCATGCCGGGGCGCTGGCTGCCCTGTCCGGAGAACATGACCGCGAGCGGTCCGGCGGCCCGGGCCGATCCCACGACCAGGTTGGCGGGCTCGGGGGCGGCGGCGGCGAGGGCCGCGAGGCCGCGCCGCAGGTCGTCCTCGCCGGTACCGGTGATGACGGCCCGGTGGGCGAGCGTCCCCCGGGTGGTCGCGAGGGCGTAGGCGACGTCCCCGGCCGCCGACTCCGTGCGGGTGTCGAGGTGGTCCCGCAGGCGGGCCGCCTGCGCACGGAGGGCATCGGGGTCGGCGGCGGAGAGCAGCCACGGACCGGCCTGGTCGGATTCGGCCCGGCTCTCCGGGCTCACCACGCCGTTGACGGTCCCGGCATCGGACTCTGAAGTCCCTTCTGCTGCCACGGACTTCGGCGGGGCTTCGATGACGACGTGGGCGTTGGTGCCGCTGATGCCGAACGACGACACCGCGGCCCGGCGCGGGCGGCCGGTGTCGGGCCAAGGTGTCGCCTCGGCCGCGACCGCCACCGTTCCGGCGCTCCAGTCGACGTGCCGGGACGAGGTCCGGGCGTGCAGCGTGCCGGGCACGCGGCCGTGGCGCAGCGCCTCGACGACCGCGATGACGCCGGTCGCCCCCGCGGCGGCCTGGGTGTGGCCGAGGTTGGACTTCACCGAGCCGACCAGCAGGGGGCGTCCGGGGTCGCGGCGGTGCCCGTACGTGGCGATCAGCGCCTGGGCCTCGATCGGGTCGCCCAGGGTCGTTCCGGTGCCGTGGGCCTCGACGTAGTCGACATCCCCAGGGCCCAGGCCGGCGTCCGCGAGGGCCTGGCGGATGACCCGCTGCTGCGACGGCCCGTTCGGCGCGGTGAGGCCGTTGCTCGCGCCGTCCTGGTTGACCGCGCTGCCGCGGACCACCGCGAGTACGGGGTGGCCGTTGCGGCGTGCGTCGGACAGGCGTTCCAGGAGCAGCAGGGCGACGCCCTCGGACCAGGCCGTACCGTCGGCGGCGTCCGAGAAGGGCTTGCAGCGCCCGTCCGGGGCCAGCCCGTGCTGGCGGCTGAACTCGGTGAACATGCCCGGCGTCGACATGATGGTGACGCCGCCGGCGAACGCGAGCGTGCACTCCCCCGCGCGCAGCGCCTGTGCGGCGAGGTGCAGCGCGACGAGTGAGGACGAGCACGCGGTGTCGACGGTGACCGCGGGGCCTTCGAGGCCGAGGGTGTACGCCAGGCGCCCGGACGCCACGCTGCCGAGCGCGCCGGTCAGCAGATGGCCCTCATACCCCTCCGGTGCCTCGTGCAGGCGCGGTCCGTAGTCCTGCGGCATGGTCCCGACGAACACCCCGGACCGTGAGCCGCGCAGTGTTTCGGGGACTATTCCGGCGCGTTCGACCGCCTCCCACGCGGTTTCCAGCAGCAGGCGCTGCTGCGGGTCCATGGCGGCCGCCTCACGGGGGCTGACACCGAAGAACGCCGCGTCGAAACCGTCGGCGCCGTGCAGGAATCCGCCCGCGCGCACGTAGGAGGTACCCGGCCGCGTGAGGCCGGGGTCGTACAGCGCGTCGAGGTCCCATCCGCGGTTGTCCGGGAAGGGGCCGATGGCGTCGGTCCCGGAGTCGAGGAGGTCCCACAACGCCTCCGGGGTGTCGGCGCCACCGGGCCACCGGCCCGCGGCCGCGACGATGACCACGGGGTCGCCGGCGTGGACGGCGGCACCCCCGCCGGTGCTAGTCGGAGCCGGGGCCGGGACCCACCCCGGGCCGTCGGGATCCGCGTCCGCCACGGTGCCGGCCGTGACTCCTTCCAGGACGCGGGCGACGGCTCGGGGAGTCGGGTGGTCGAACGTCAGCGACGCGGGGAGGTGTGCGCCGCTCGCCGCGGCCAGGCGGTCGCGGAACTCCACGGCTCCCAGCGAGTCGAAGCCGAGGTCTTTGAACGTGGTGTCGGGGTCCACGGACGCGGGGCCGGGGTGGCCGAGGACCACCGCCGCGGTGGCCCGGACGAGGGCGAGGACGTCGCGCGCCGCCCGGTTCCCCGCGCTCCCCGGCTCCGTCCCGCCTGCCTCGGCCACCGGCACGGGTGCCGCCGCGTGGTCCGGGTACGCGCCGCGCTCCGCTTCCGAGTCGGCGGCGGCGTCCTGGCGTGCGTCGATCCAGTGGCGACGCCGCCGGAACGCGTACGTCGGCAGGTCCACCCGCCGCGCGTCGGGGCCGTGGGTGGCCGACCAGTCCACGGGGGCGCCGTGCGCGAACGCCTCGCCCGCCGAGGTGAGCAGCCGTACCGGGCCGCCCTCGCCGCGCCGGAGCGTCCCGATCGCGGCTGCATCGGGGGTCCCTGCCGCGTCCTGGATCTGGCGCAGGCCGTAGGTGAGGACGGGGTGCGGGCTCGCTTCCACGAACAGGCGGTGCCCGTCGGCGAGGGCGGCGCGCACCGCGTCGTCGAACCGGACCGTGTCGCGGAGGTTGCGGTACCAGTACGCGGCGTCCAGACCCCTCGGGTCGAACCTGCCGCCGGTGACGGTCGAGTAGAAGGACACTCCACCGCTGTCGGACGGCGCCAGGTCGGCCAGCTCCCGGGCCAGGGCCTCGCGCAGCGGTTCGACGCGCGGCGAGTGCGACGCGTAGTCGACCGGGATCACCCGGACGTCGGCGTTCTCGGCGCGATATCCGGCGAGCAGCACGTCGAGGGCCTGGCGCTCCCCCGACACGACGGTGACGCCGGGCCCGTTGACCGCGGCCACGCCGAGGAGGTCCGCGGCGTGGCCGATCCGCTCGCGCACCTCGTCGGCCGGGCGGGGAACGGAGGCCATGCCGCCGCTGCCGGCGAGCAGTTCGTGGATCAGGCGGCTGCGCCGCGCGACGATCGCGGCGGCGGTTCCGAGGGTGAGCGCCCCGGCGACGTGGGCCGCGGCGATCTCGCCTTGCGAGTGTCCGATCACCGCTGCCGGACGCACGCCCAATGCCTCCCAGAGCCGGGCGAGCGACACCATGACGGCGAACAAGGCGGGCTGGACGACGTCGACGCGTTCCAGGTCCGGCGCTCCGGGGCGCTGCCGCAACACCGCTTCGAGGTCCCAGTCGACGTGCGGCGCGAGCGCGGCGGCGCAGGCCGCCAGGTGTGCCGCGAAGACCGGTGACGTGTCGAGGAGTTCGGCGGCCATGCCGGTCCACTGCGAACCCTGCCCCGGGAACACCAGGACCACGGGCTGCACACCGTGCGCGACACCGGACGCGACCGAACGGGGCGGGATGCCGGTCGCCAATCCCTCAAGTCCGGCGGCCAGTTCGTCGGTCGACGAGCCCACGACCACGGCCCGGTGGGCGCCGTGCGTGCGGGTGGCGGCGAGGGAGTAGGCGAGGTCGCCGGGAGCCGCCTCTTCGGCCGCCGCCTCGGCTCCCGCGGTTCCGGTGGCTCCGGTCAGGTGGTCCCGCAAGCGGGCCGCCTGGCCCGCGAGTGCCTCCGCGGTGCGGGCGGACACCGGCCACGCGTGCGTGTCGGTCCGCGCGAACACTCGCGGCCGGTCCTCTTCGCCGGTCCCGGCCGTTGTGCCCCCTGATTCCCTGGATTCCCCCACGATCACATGGCAGTTGGTGCCGCCCATGCCGAAGGAGCTGACGCCCGCGAGCAGCGGGCGGTCGGGGTGCGGCCACGGCGAGGACTCCGTCTGCACCCGCAACCGCCTGCCGGTCAGGTCGACGGCCGGGTTGGGGGTCTCGTGGTGCAGACTCGGCGGCAGCGCTCGGCGGTCGAGCGCGAGCAGCACCTTCACCAGCCCGGCGATTCCCGAGGCGCCTTCCAGGTGGCCGATGTTGGTCTTGACCGAGCCGACCACGAGCGGGTCGTGCTCGGCGCGTCCGCCGAAGACCGTTCCGAGCGCCTCCGCTTCGACGGGATCGCCGACCTTGGTGCCGGTGCCGTGGAGTTCGACGTACTGGACCGCGTCGGGGTCGACGCCCGCGCGCTCGGTCGCCCGGCGCAGTGCCGCGGCCTGGGCGGCGGCGCTGGGCACGGTCAGGCCGTCCGTGTGTCCGTCGGCGGTGACCGCGCTGCCGTGGATGACCCCGATGACGCGGTCGCCGTCAGCACGGGCGGCGCGCAGCGGCTTCAGGACGACGAACGCGCCGCCTTCGCCGCGTACGAAGCCGTTGGCCCGGGCGTCGAAGGTGTAGCAGCGGTGGTCGGGCGAGAGCGCGCCGAACCGCTCGGCGCCGATGGTGCTTTCCTGCGCCAGGTTGAGGTGCACTCCGCCGGCGAGGGCGAGCGACGATTCTCCGGCACGCAGGCTCTCGCACGCCTGGTGCACCGCGACGAGTGACGACGACTGCGCGGTGTCGACGGTCACGCTCGCCCCGTTCACCCCGAGGGCCCAGGACAGGCGGTTCGCGATGAGGGCGCGTGCGGTGCCGGTGAAGGTGTGCCGCGTGACATCGCGTACGGCGTGCCGGTGCACGACCGTCGCCCAGTCGTACGAAGTGGCGCCGACGAACACGCCGGTGGCGGAACCCCGCAGGGGGTCGATCGGGAGCGAGGCGTTCTCCAGTGCCTCCCAGCCCAGTTCGAGGGCGAGCCGCTGGTGGGGGTCGAGCGTGTCGGCCTCGCGCGGTGAGATGCCGAAGAACGCCGCGTCGAAGGCGTCGACCCGGTCCAGGTAGCCCCCGGGCGGCAGTTCGTCCGTCCCGCCCGGGACCGCGCTGTCCGCCTTGCGCCGCGCCGAGGGCTCGGCTATGGCGTGGCGCCCCTCGCCGAGGAGCGTCCAGTACGCCGCCAGGTCGGGTGCGCCGGGGAGACGGCAGGCGACGCCGATCACGGCGATGGGCTCGGCGTGGGGTGTGCTGGCACGGCTCGTCATCGCGGAGTTGTCGCCCCTCTTGCGTCGTGTCTTGCGTCGTGCTTAACGGTCTCGACCCGTCCGGTGGTGGCCTCGTCCGCCACCCGCTGTGTGCGGGCCGGCTGTGCCGCCCGAGCCCACCGAACGCGATCAACACTGGTCGCACCCGGCAATCGCGATAACCCCTGTCGATCCCCTACCAACCCCAGTGGGAGCAAGGGGGTTTGCTCTGACAAACCGTTGAAACATGCTGGTCACAGCGTTGGAACAGCGGGCCGCTCGGCGGTGCGGCGCCGGGGCTTCCCACCGGTGCGGGCGCCGCCGCCCGGGCAGGGCGACGGCCCCTGTCCCGCGCACTCCGCGCGCGGGACAGGGGCCGTTGGCGGCCTCGGAAGAGCGGACCCGTCCGGCTCGGCCGATGGAGCCGAATCACCCGGCTATGTAGGCCTCCAGCCAAGGAGGCAGGTCGAGGCGGCGTGCCACACCGAGCTTCCGGTAGACCCGGGTGAGGTGCTGTTCGACGGTGCTCACGGTGATGAACAGGCGTCGGGAGATCTCCCGGTTGGTGTAGCCCTTCGCGGCAAGGGCCGCGACGCGCCTTTCAGCGCTGCTGAGTTCCGCCCCCGCGGCGTCGTCGCCGTGGACGCCCGGCTCCGCCGCCGCGTCGTCGCCTCGCGGTCGTGGCACCTGTACGGGCGGCGTGTACGGGATCGTCGATTCGGACGTGTTCCCGAGGGCCGCCGCAACGGTGGATGCCACATCTTCTGCCGCCGCGCCCGCCGTCGAGGCGGTTTCGGACGCGGGGGCGCGGTCGGGTACCGCGGCGAGCCGGTCCGGGAGCAGCAGGGCGGGCGACGGCGGCGCCTGGCACACCTCGGCCAGGTGCGCGGCGCGGTCGGCGGCCCGCCGCGCCCGGCCGAACTCGCCCAGATCGCGGTATGCGAGACCCAACGCCGCGTAGGCGCGGGAGAGTTCCAGCCGGTCCCCGGTGGCCTGGAGTTCGTTCACCGCCTGCCACAGCAGGGGCGGGCGGCGCCGGAGGTCGAGCGTCTCCGCCTGCGTCGCCAGCGCCATGCCGCGGGTACGCGACGGGCCTTGGGGCAGTACCGCCAGCTGCTCCTGCAAGAGCGCTCGTGCGGCGGGTTCGTCGCCCAGGGCGTGGTGGGCCCGTGCGGCTTCGACCCGCCACGGCAGGATGCCGGGGAGGTCCGTTCCCCACTCGGCCATGAGGCGCCCGCATGTCGTGAAGTCGTGCAGCGCGGCGTCGAAGCGGCCGGTGGCCATGTTGTAGCGGCCGCAGGCCTGGAGGTAGTGGAGTCCGGCCAGGCTGCGGAACATCGCTCCGGGGGAGGGGAGTTCGAGATGTCGGGCGGCGGCGTCGCAGTCGCCGCGGGCCACTGCCGAGCTGATGCGGGCGGCCAGCGGGAGGCCTACCGCGACACCCCAGCCGTCCGGCTGGATGCGGGTGAGGGCGGTCCGCCCGTACTCCTCGGCGGCACGCAGGTCACCGTGCCGCATGGAGACCTCCGCCAGCACGGCGGCCAACCGCGCGTGCGCGATCGGACTGTGGCGGCCCGCGGCCTGGTCGAGGAGCGATGCGCACCAGTCGCGGGCCTCGGTGGTGCGCTCGGCGTACACCAGGGCGGTCAGTGCCGAGGTGATCGACTCCGTGGTGGTGTCGTCGAGAGTCGCGCGGCGCAGGATGCGGTCCGCGCGGCTCTCGGCCTCGTCGCCGTCCACCCGGCCGCCGAGCACGGCGGTGAGCAGGTCGACGCCTTCGATGCGGCTGAGCGTGGCGGGCAGCGCGGCCACGGTGCGGTTGTGCATCGGGCCGGGGACCACGTCGGGGTACCAGGACCGGAGCCAGGTGTGCGCGGCGCGCGCCTCGGCCGGCCAGTCCTCGCCGGAGCCCTCGGCGCACGGGCGCGAGCCCGCCTCCAGGGCGGCCTTGGCCTCGTCCGGGCGGCCGTACCACGCCAAGTAGCGTACGCAGGCGAGCGCGTCGCGGCCGGAGAGCCGGCCTTCGCGCACGGCCTTGCTCAGCCACGGCATGTGCCGGGCCGCGGCGGCCGGGTTGGCCAGCCACTCCAGGCCGACCAGGAGCGCCTTGACCGAGACCCGCTCGCATTCGTCCGGTGCGATGCGCTCGGCGAGCTTGAGGTAGTCGACCGCGAGGCGCGGGACTCCCTCGCGGACCGCCGCCTCGGCCGCCACACGCAGGGTCCGGACGGCCCACGGGGCGGGGAACTCACCGGCGGCGGCCAGGTGTCGGGCGACGAGGGTGTCGGGTTCGCCGTCGATGTGCAGGAGCGTGGCGGCCTTGGCGTGTGCGGCCTCGCGTTCGGCGCGGGTCATGGTGTCGAGCACGGCGCCGCGGGCGCGCGGGTCGTTGAAGCGGCCGTAGTCGACGAGTCCGGCGTTGTGCAGCGCCTGGGCCGCGGTGGTCGCGGTGGCCGGTTCCAGGCCCAGGAGTTCGGCCAGGTTGGCGGTGGTCCCGGACTCGCCCAGCACCGCAAGCCCTTGGGCGACGTGCAGGGCGACCGGGTTGAGGCGGTAGAGGCAGCCGACCAGGGCGCGTCCGTACGCGTCGCCCGCGCTCACCCTGATCGTCCGGCGGAAGCGGTCCTCGCGCGTCATCCCGAGGTCTTCGAGAAGTGCGTTGACCAGCAGGGGGTTTCCGCCGCTGATGGCGTGGGCGTCGGCGGCCAGCCGGGCGGCGGTGCCGGCGCCGAGGCGCTCCGCGAGCAGCACCGAGACGGCGGGGCGCGGCAGCAGGCCCAGGCGGATGCGCTCGTGCAGCGGCTCCCGGTCGAGTTCGGCGGCGAAGGCCGGGTAGGACTGTGCGCCGCAGACGCCGTGCTCGCGTTCGGCCAGCACGACCAGCACGGGGGCGCGGCGCGTCCGGCGGATGAGGTGCACGAGCAGGTCGAGCGACGGCGGGTCGCCGTGCTGGATGTCGTCGACGCTGACCACCAGGGGTCGCCGGGCGGCCAGGCGGGCGATGATGTCGCACAGGTCCTGGACGGTGCGGACCAGGTGGCCGCCGGACGCGCCGCCGGACGCGAACGCGGCGGCGTACGCGCCGTCTTCGAGCAGCCGGGCCACCGCGTCGGCGTCCTCGCCGGTGAGCGGGGCGGTGTGCAGGAGCTGGCGGGCCACGCCGAACGGGATCTCCTGTTCCGCCGGGCTGCACGTGGCCCGCAGCAGCGCCGCATCGGACTCGTCGGCGACGTGGTCGCCGAAGGCGTGCAGCAGAGCGGTCTTGCCGGTGGCCACCGGCCCGGAGACGGTGACGACCCGGCCTTCGCCGCGTGCGCTCCGCCTGCCCGCGGCGGCGAGCCGGGCCAGTTCGTCGGATCGTCCGGCCAGAAACACGTGAACTCCCCCGAATGGAACACGGTAATTGCCTGCGTGTTCGAATCTCTGTCGACGGCGTCTTCTCTTGGTGTTCTTCCGTCATTAACATCTGGGCGTGGCCGGTGCGCCGCCGCGGGGCCGGCAGTGCGGCACACCCGCAGATGTTCACGAAATGTAAACGAAATGCGAACGGCCGGCCGGGGGATTTCCGTGGGGCACCGGGAGCGGGGACCCGCTCAGCGACACAGGCCGCTGGACATGCGGGCCAGGTCCACGTCGAGCCGCGAGACCAGCGCGAGGCGCCGTGCGCCCTCGCCCAGGCTGTGTCGCACGGCGGGCCCCCAGAGTGATGCGGATGACGTGCTGCGGATGCGGTACTGCGGATGACGGCGGGCCCGGCAATCGGGGCCTTTCCTCAATAGTCGAACAAGAGTCTAGAAAGCCGCCCGCGACGCGTCAACGCGGGGGGAACGGCGCGGCGCCGAACGATCACTTGCCGGGCTTTTGCGCAGGGGTCGATAGGGGTGCCGTAGGGGTGCCTCGGAAAATCCGCGCACGGCTAGTTTTCAACGGTCGGGCGACGGCCCCGATTCGCCTGCCGTCCGCCGCCATCCCCTCCGACCGACTGGGACGTTTGTCATGCGTGCACTCCGGAACCGCCCTCACCGTCGCGGCAGAGCCGTCGCCGCGGCACTCGCCGCCGCCTTCCTCGTGGTGTCCTGTGCCGCCGACGAGGGCGACGGCACGGCGGCGCAGGGGCCGACCGGTGACCCGGTCCGCGGCGGAGCCGCCGCCGTCGCGGTCCACCAGGAGCCGTCCTGCTTCGACATCCACGTCAGCCCGCAGGACATCACCGGGTCCATCCAGCGCAACGTCTTCGACTCGCTGGTCGCCGAGGACGCCCAGGGCAACTTCCATCCCTGGCTCGCGACTTCGTGGGACGTGGCAGCGGATCTCAAGACGTTCACCTTCAAGTTGCGCACCGACGTGAAGTTCACCGACGGGACGGTGTTCGACGCGGCGGCGGTCAAGGCGAACTTCGACCACATCGTGGCCAAGACCACGAAGTCGCAGTACGCCGCGAGCCTGCTCGGCGGCGCCGCGTACGCCGGCACCGAGGTCGTCGACCCGACCACCGTCAAGGTCGCGTTCAACAAGCCGTTCGCGCCGTTCCTCCAGGCGGCGAGCACTGCGTACCTCGGCTTCTACTCGCCGAAGACCCTTGCGGCCGACGCCGACAAGCTGTGCACCGGCGGGCCGCACCTGGTGGGAACGGGGCCGTTCAAGTTCGCGGCGTACACCAAGGGCCAGGACCTGACCCTGGAGAACAACCCGGCGTACAACTGGGCGCCGAAGACCGCGAAGCACCAGGGCCCCGCGTACCTGGACAAGTTGACCTACCGGTTCCTCAAGGAAGACGCGGTCCGCGTGGGCGCGCTGACGTCGGGTCAGGTGGACGCGGCGGTGTCCGTGCCCCCGGTCAACACCAAGGCGGTCGAGGCGTCCGGCATACGGATCCTGCGCCGTGACTTCGCCGGGGCCGCGTACGGCCTCTACTTCAACACCACCCGGGCGCCGTTCGACGACGAGCGGGTCCGGAAGGCGATCCAGCGCGGCATCGACATCGGCACCAACGTCGAGGCCATCTACTTCGGCCAGTACAAGCGCGCATGGAGCCCGATCGGTCCCGCGACCCCGAGTTACGCGGCGACGCTGGACAACTCGTGGCCGTACGACCCGGCTTACGCGGGGAAGCTGCTGGACGAGGCCGGTTGGAGCGGGCGCGACGGCGACGGGTACCGGACCAAGGACGGCAAGCGCCTGACCGTGACGTGGCCGGCGTCGCCGTCGTCGAACCGCGAGCAGCGCGACGTCCTCTCCCAGGCGATCCAGGCCGACCTGAAGAAGATCGGCGTCGAGGTGCAGCGCCCGGCCCTGGACGTCGGGACGTACACGACGAACGCGTACAAGGGCATCTACGACGTGCTGGACGTGAGTTGGGCGCGCTTCGAACCGGACGTGCTGCGGCTCTACTTCCACTCGTCGAACCTGCCGAGCGTCAGCGGCCAGAACGCCGCCTGGCTGACCAACCCCGAGATCGACAAGTGGACGGACGACGCGGCGGCGACCCTCGACAAGGCGACGCGCGACAAGCTGTACGCGCAGACCCAGGCATGGGTCGTGGAGCACGCGGTGGGGATTCCGGTGTACTCCGCGACGGCCCTGCTGGGGGTTGCGAAGCACATCCAGGGCATCGAATACGACCCCAACGCCTGGCCGTTGCTCTACGACGCGTGGACGACCCGGCGATGACGGCACCGACGCCGGGCGCACCCGAGGAGGTGCGCCCGGCCTCCGCCTCGCAGGCCCCCCACTCGTCGGCCTCTGGCTCGGTGGCCGTCGACTCGCAGGCCCGCGAATCGTCGGGCACGGCACGTGTGCTGCTGCGGCTCCTCCTGACGCGGCTCGCCTCGGTCGCCTTCGTGCTGTTCGGCGCGGCGACCCTGGCGTTCGCGGGCCTCAAGCTGCTGCCCGGCGACCCGGTGTCGACCCTGTTGGGGCCGCAGACGACGGCGTCGCCGGCGGTGCGCGAGCAGATCCGCGAGGAGTACAGCTTCGACCGGCCGGTGCTCGCACAGTACTTCGGCTACCTCGACGACCTGGTGCACCTTCGTTTCGGCGAGTCCTACCAACTCCAGCGCCCGGTGGCCGACCTGATCGCCGACCAGTTCGCACCCACGGCCCAACTCGCCTTCTCCGCACTGCTGTTGTCGATGGTCGTCGCGGTGGTCGTCGCGGTCCTCACCGCCGGACGCCGCGGCATCGGCCGGTCCGCGGCCAACACGCTGGAGCTCGTCGCCGTGTCGACGCCGTCGTTCTGGCTGGGGATCGTGCTGCTGACCGTGTTCTCGTTCCGTATGCGCGTCCTCCCGGTCGCGGGGGCCGACGGCTTCGAGAGCCTGGTGCTGCCCACGATCACCCTGGCCGTCCCGATCACCGCCGTGCTGACGCAAGTGCTGCGGGAGAGCATGGAGTCCGCACTCGACGAGCCCTTCGCGCTCACCGCACGGGCGCGCGGGCTCAGCCGGCTCGGCGTCCAGGTACGCCACATTCTGCGGCACGCGGCCCTCCCGCTGGCCACGCTCTCCGGATGGCTGACCGGGACCCTGCTCGGGGGCACCGTGCTGGTCGAGACCGTCTTCGCCCGCCCCGGAATCGGCGCGCTCACTCTGGACGCCGTCACCTCGCGCGACATGCCGGTGGTGATGGGAGTCGTGCTGATGGCGGCGCTGTGCTTCGCGGTCATCTCGCAACTCGTCGACGCGCTCTACCTCGTCATCGACCCCCGCCTGAGGAAGGGGTGACCGCGATGGCCGTCGCCGACACCGCCCCGGCAACAGCCGCCGGGACCGCAGCCCTCGCGTCCCCGGTGAAGTTCCGGACCCGGCGCACGCGTCCGGGCGTGATCCTCGTGGCCATCGCCCTGGTTATCCTCGCCACCGCGGCGCTGTTCCCCGGGCTGTTCACCGACACCTCCCCCACGGCGACCGATCCGGTCAACGCACTCGAAGGCCCCAGCGGCGCCCACTGGTTCGGCACCGACCAACTGGGGCGCGACACCTACACGCGCGTCGTCTTCGGCGCCCGCACGTCCCTGCTGATCGGCCTCGGGGCGACGGCGTTCGCCGTCGCGGGCGGCATGGTCCTGGGCCTCGCCGCGGCACTCGGCGGCCGCGTCGCGGACAACGTCCTGATGCGCGTCGCCGACATCCTGCTGGCCCTTCCGGAGCTGCTGCTCGCCCTGCTGATCGTCACGGTCCTGGGCACCGGCACCACCAACGTGATGATCGCCGTCGCGCTGGCGGCGGCTCCCGGCTACGCGCGCCTGGTCCGTGCCGAGGCGCTGGTCGTACGCCGTTCCGGGTACGTCGAGGCCGCGGCCGTCCTGGGCCTGCCGTACCGCGTCGTGGTGGCCCGGCACGTGCTGCCCAACGCGATCGGGCCGCTGCTGGTCATGGGCACCATCGGCTTCGGCACCGCACTGATCAACGCCTCGGGGCTCAGCTTCCTCGGTCTCGGCGCGCAACCGCCGTCCCCCGAGTGGGGCGCGATGCTCTCCGAGGGCCGCAACTTCCTGGACACGGCGTGGTGGATCGGCGTGTTCCCGGGAGCCGCGGTCACCGTCACGGTGATCGCGGTCAACATCGCCGGGCACCGCGCGCGGGTCCGGTTCCACGGAGGTACGCCGCGATGACCACCGCCGAGAGCACGACCGCCGACGGACCGGCCGCGGACACCCTGCCTTCGGAGGCCGCCCGACGCGACACGGTGCCTTCCGCCGTCCCCACGGCTCCCCTGGTGGCCGTGTCCGGGCTGGAGGTCGTCTTTCCGGGGCGGCGTACGCACGTCCACGCCGTACGCGGCATCTCCTTCGGCGTCGCCCGCGGCGAATGCCTGGCCATCGTCGGCGAGTCCGGCTCCGGCAAGAGCGTGACCGCACGCGCCCTGGTCGGCCTGGCCGGGGCGCGGGCGAGCGTCACCGCCCGCGAACTGAGCTTCGCGGGAACGGATCTGGCCGGGCTGCGCGAATCCCGGTGGCGCAAGCTCCGGGGTCGGCGGATCGGGCTCGTGCTCCAGGACGCACTCGTCTCGCTGGATCCGCTGCGCACGGTCGGCACCGAGGTCGCCGAGCCGCTGCGCGTGCACCGACTCGTGCCCCGCTCCGGAACGAAGGCGCGGGTGCTCGGACTTCTCGCGCAGAGCGGCATCCCCGATCCGGAGCGCCGCGCCCGGCAGTATCCGCACCAGCTGTCCGGCGGCCTGCGGCAACGCGCCCTCATCGCCTCGGCGTTGGCGGGCGGTCCCGAACTCGTCATCGCGGACGAGCCCACGACGGCCCTGGATGTGACCGTCCAGGCGCAGATCCTGACCCTTCTGGGAAACCTGCGCGACGAAGGTACGGCGATCCTGCTGATCAGCCACGACCTCGCCGCGGTGGCCCGGCTCGCGGACCGGATCGCGGTCATGCGCGACGGGGAGATCGTGGAACAGGGGGCGGCCGAGCGCGTGTTGGGCCGACCGGAACATCCGTACACGAAGGCGCTCCTCGCGGCGGTGCCGTCCGCACACGCGAAGGGCACGCGGTTGTCACCGACGACCGAGGGCAGGCAGGCCGTGCTGCGGGCGTTCGCCGGCGGCACGTCGGGGGCCGGGGCCGAGGCGGGAGCGGCCGAAAGGGCCGGGACGGCCGGGCCGGCCGGGCCGCTGCTGGACGTGCGTTCCGTCGGCAAACGGTTCCGCTCGCCCGACGGCTCGTGGCACGACGCGGTCCGCGACGTGTCGTTCACCATCAGCCCCGGCGAAGCGCTCGGTGTCGTAGGCGAGTCCGGCTCCGGCAAGACGACGGTCGCCCGGATCGCCCTCGGTCTCACCGAACCAGACTCCGGGTCGGTCGCGTTCGCCGGGGGTCCGTGGAGCGCGGTCGCCGAGCGCGAGCGCCGGGCGCGGCGCCCCCGCATGCAGACGGTGCAGCAGGATCCGCTGAGTTCGTTCGATCCGCGCTTCACGGTCCGGCGGATCGTCGGCGAGGCGGTGGCCGCCGCCGCGGCCTTCGACGCGGCGCGCGGCGGCGGAGGGCTCGGCGAAGGCGGAGGCGGAGACGGCGGCGGACTGCGGCGGCTCGGGCGCGCTTCCAGGCCGGGATCGACGCGGAAGTCCCGGGACGCCCGGGCGGCCGAACTCCTCGACCTCGTCGGCCTTTCCCCGACCCTCCTCCCCCGCCGCCCGCGCGAGCTCTCCGGCGGACAACGCCAACGGGTTGCCATCGCCCGGGCGTTGGCGTCGTCGCCCGACCTGGTCATCTGCGACGAGCCGGTGTCCGCACTGGACGTCTCCGTCCAGGCCCAGATCCTCGACCTGCTCGCGGACGTCCGCGCGGAGTTGGGCGTGGCACTGCTGTTCATCTCGCACGACCTGGGCGTGATCCGGCACATCAGCGACCGCGTCCTGGTCATGAAGGACGGGCGAGTGGTGGAGAGCGGGGACGGCGAGGCCATCTTCGCTGAACCCCGGCACCCCTATACGCGGGAGCTCTTGGCCGCCGTCCCCCGCACGCTCTGAGGCCGCGACGTGAACGCGCGGAGGAACGTCGTGACTCCGGCCGAGACCGCGTGGTCCAGGGCCGCCGCGTCGACCGGGCGGGTGCCCAGCGCGGTCAATGCGGGCAGGTCGCCGGAGATCAGCACGAGGAACTGGTTGGCCGCGGTGACCGGGTCGTCGATGTCCAGGTGGCCGCTGTGCGCGAGGCGCGCGAGGCGTCCGGCGAGGGAGTCGACGATCTGCACGGTGCCGCGGGCGCGGATGGTGTCGTACAGGTCGGGGAAGCGCGCGGCCTCCGCGTACACCAGGCGTTGCAGGGCCCAGCCCTGCTCGCCTGCCTGGCACTCGACGACGCGGTGCGCGATGGCGGACAGGCGCTCGGGCAGGTCGGCGCCGTCGGCCGGGAAGGCCTCCAGAGCCGCGAGGATCCGGTCCCGGGACTCGGCGGCGGCCTCGATGATCACCGTGCGGAAGAGGTTCTCCTTGCCGCCGAGGTGGTTGTAGATCGTCGGCTTGGACACCCCCGCCTCGGTGGCGATCGCGTCGACGCTCGCGAGCGTGTAGCCCTCGCGCGTGAAGACCGTCTCGGCCGCGGCAAGGATCGCGCGGCGCTTGTCGATCCGGCCGCGCGGAGCGCGCGTCCCGTCCGAGACGCCCGCGCCACCACCGGTCTTCGCACCTACGTCGGCCATATTGCGACGCTACCAGACCGGCTGCTAATTTTTACTCGTGAGTTTAGTTAGCCTTAATCGTCAGTAACCTGGAGGCACATGTGACCGCCACACCAGCGGACACGGACACGCGGATCGACGGCCCGCTCCTGCGGCTGATGCTCGTGATGCTCCTCGGCGGAGTCATGGGCTTCCTCGACACCACCATCGTCAACGTCGGCATCGACACGCTCGGCGCACACTTCGACACCTCGCTCGGCACCATCGAGTGGGTCGCCACCGGCTACCTGCTCGCCGTCGCCGTGACCGTGCCGGTCAGCGGCTGGGCCGCCGAACGCTTCGGCGGCAAGACCGTGTGGCTGGTCGGGCTCACCGTCTTCCTGCTGGGCTCCGCACTCGCGGCCGTCGCGTGGGACCCGGCCAGCCTCATCGCGTTCCGCGTGGTGCAGGGCATCGGCGTGGGCGCGCTGGAACCCACCCTGCTCACCATGCTGGCGCGCGCGGCCGGTCCGGCCCGCGCCGGAAAGATGATCGGCATCGTCGGCGCCGTGGTCACGCTCGGCCCGATCCTGGGCCCCGTCCTCGGCGGCGTGCTCATCGAACACGCCTCCTGGCGCTGGATGTTCCTGATCAATCTGCCGATCGGCGCGGTCGCGCTCTTCCTGGCGTACCGCCAGATCCCCGCCGACCCGCCGCGCGAAGGCGACCCCCCGCCCCTCGACACCCGCGGAATCGCGTTGCTGTGCCCGGGTTTCGCGGCCGTGGTGTACGGCCTGTCGCAGGCCGCCGGCGACGACGGGTTCACCGCCGTCCACGTCATCCTCGCGCTCGTCGCCGGCGCCGCACTGATCCTCGGGTACGTCGCGCACGCACTGCGGACCACCACCGCCCCGCTGGTCGACGTACGCCTGTTCGCCAACCGCACCTTCGCGAGCGGCATCGGCGCGGTCTTCCTCACCGGCTTCCTGCTGTTCTCGCTGCTGTTCCTGATCCCGCTGTACTACCAACTCGCCCGGGACCGGGGCGTGATGGCGGCCGGCCTGCTGCTCGTCCCGCAGGGAGTCGGCGTCTGGGTGGCCATGCCGATCGCGGGCCAGTTGTTCGACAAGATCGGCGCCCGCGCGGTCATCCCGTTCGGCGGCGTCCTGGCCGCGCTCGGCATCCTCGGCTTCTCGACCGCCTCCGGCGGCACGGCCAGCTGGCTCCTCATCACCTACTCGGTGCTCACCGGCCTCGGCATGGGCGCGGTCGGCGCACCCGCGATGTCCTCGGTGTTCGGCTCCGTCGCGCCCGAATCGATCCCGAGCGCAACGGCGGCCGTCTATCTGAGCAATCAGATCGGCGGCGCTTTCGGCATCGCGATCGCCGCCCTGGTCCTCCAGAACCGCTTCGAGGCCCACTCCGTCGTCGCGGCCTTCCAGGGGACGTTCGCCTACCTCATCGCCGTCGCCGCGGCCGTCGGCGTACTCGGACTGGTGCTCCGCAAACCGCCCCGGGCCGACGCCAAGGCCGACGCGGCGGCCCTGGACCCGGGCCCCGAAGCCGCATCCGAAGCTGTATCCGAAGCGGCGTCCGAACCGGCGTCCGAAGCCGCCACCGTCGAACAGCCCGCGGGCCGGCCGGCCTGATCCGGCAGCGACAACCCCTGTGGAGCGGCGACTTCCCCGCCTGCCGCCCCACAGGGGTCCGGTGCGGGCGTGCGCTCAGCGGCTGGGGGCGTTGAAGCCGCCGTCGGGGTAGAGGATCGTGCCGGTGAAGTACGAGGACTCGTCGCAGGCCAGGAACAGGACGGCGTCCGCGACTTCGCGGGGTCGGCCGAAGCGTCCCATCAGAGTGCGGTCGGTGACGGCTGCCGCGGCGGCCTCGTCCGCACGGGTGGTCGCGGTCATGGGGGTCTCGATGAAGCCGGGGCCGACCGCGTTGACCCGGATGCGGTACGGGGCGAGCTCGATGGCCAGGGACTTGGTCAGCATCCATGCGCCGGCCTTCGACACCGCGTACGGGGTGGCGTTGCCGCTGGTCCACGCCGAGCAGACCGAGGTGATGTTGACGATCGCTCCGCCGCCGGCCGCGACCATGTGCCGGGCGACGGCACGGTTGCTGTGCATCAGCCCGTCGAGGTTGACGTCGAGCACCCGCCGCCAGGTGCGGGAGGACCACGTCAGCCCGGCACTCACCCCGTCGTGCCCCTCGCCCGGCGGCCCGGCGCCCTCACTGCTGATCCCGGCGGCGGCGACCAGGACGTCGATCCGCCCCCACCGCCCGACCACGTGCTCCGCCAGTTCCTCGCAGGCGGCGGCGTCGGTGACGTCCACGGCGAAGGAGCCCGCCTCGGCGCCGCCCGCGGCGATCTCGTCGGCGACGGCGGCGGCCCCGCTCGCGTCCAGATCGGCGACGGCGACCGCGGCCCCTTCCTCGGCGAGCCGCAGCGCGCAGGCCCGCCCCAGACCGCTCGCGCCGCCGGTCACCACCACGACCTTGTCCCGCATCCGACCCGACGACATACGACCTCCTGGAACAGGCCGCCCACAGGTGGGCGGGCCGGGCCACCCTATATCTGACGATT
The DNA here is from genome assembly GCA_045039925.1 of Streptomycetaceae bacterium NBC_01309. Taxonomy (GTDB): domain Bacteria; phylum Actinomycetota; class Actinomycetes; order Streptomycetales; family Streptomycetaceae; genus Yinghuangia. The sequence goes on along the minus strand of CP108400.1, from coordinate 8,992,776 downwards.
AGTCAGATCAACGCCCGATGACTTTCCTGTCGGGGCGACTCCACCAGGGCGGGGCCGCGGGATGCGGCGAAGCGCCGGCTACTTGCCCGGAGCGTGGGAACCAGCCGGTTCTTCGCGGGGACGGGCCGGGGAGGGTTGGCGCGGGACCGGGGGCGACGTGGTCGGACGGCACGTCAGAGCCGCGGCCACGACGTTGGGGCGCAGGAACGCGGTGGGCCGGTCGACGAGACCGGCGACGCGCAACAGGGCTTCGGTGGCGCGGGGGTCCTCGGTCGCGGCGTGGTGCAGGCGGGTGGCGTACGCGTTGCCGGCCCGCACCACTGCGGTGCGGCGGCCGGGGACCTGGGGGAAGGCGAGGTCCCGGCTCGTGGACAGGTACCAGGGAACGGCGACGATGCGGGCGATGTGGCGCATGACCGCGCGGCTGTCGGGGACACCGCGGCGCAGGTGCCGGTGCAGCGCGGCGGCCTCCAGCGCGGCGACGGTCATCCCCTGGCTGTAGTTGGGATTGAGACTGCACACCGCGTCGCCCAGGACGACGAGTCGTTCCGGCATTCGGCGGAGCCGCTCGTAGTGTCGGCGTACGCTCGCCGGAAACGTGAACGCGACGGGATCGCCCAGCGGTTCGGCGCCGTGGATCTGCTGGTGGACGTCCGGGACCGGCAGGGAGCGGGCGAAGGCGAGGAAGCCGTCGGGGTCGGTGGGGGCGTGGTCGCCGACCATTCCGGTGAGGGACACGATGCAGGTGTCGCGGCCGGCTCGTCCGAAGAACGCGCCGCGCGGGCACTCGGGCGTCGCAAGGGAGTTGACGAACTGGGTGCCGTCGAGCATGCCCGGGCCGATCCGGTACAGCCGGGTGGTGTAGGCGAGGCCGATGGACTGGCGTTGCTCGGTGGGCCGTTGGTAGCCCAGGTCGTGCAGCCACACCGGGGTGCGCGATCCGCGCCCGGTGGCGTCGACGACCAGGTCCGCACCCAACTCGGTGGCCGGGTCTACGTCCGGACCGGCTGCGGAGCGCAGGCGGACACCGGTCACCCGGGTGCGATCGGGGGTGGCCATGAGGCCGCAAGCGTCGGTGAGTTCCCGATAGGTGACGTTCGGCAGCGCCGCGACCGCCGTGCGCAGGTAGTGCTCGAGCACGGGACGAGGAGCCGTCAGCGACATCAGCCCGGTACGCGCCGGACGGAACGGGCGCGCGTGGAAGTACCAGCGCTGCTCACCGAGATCGCCGACGGGCATGTCGGCCAGCCGCATGTCGTCGAGCAGGTCGGGAAACCACCGCAGCAGGGCCTGGCAACCGCGCGCGTGCAGCCCGTGCGCCTGGACGCCGTGCGGAACGCCGCGTCGCGGCCGATCCCCGGAGGCGGCAAGGCCGTCGCGGTCGACCACGACGACCTCGCGGTAGAAGCCGGACAGCACCCGCGCCGCCAACGTACCGGCGATGCTGCCGCCGAGCACCACCGCGCGGTCACCGACCCTCGTGCTCACGCGCCTGTCTCCTCGTCTCTCGGAAGGGGTGTTGTCCTGGTTCAGGCGCGGTCGAGCAGGAGTGCGGCGGCCAGTCCGAACACGCCTACGTCGATCGAGAGCAGGACGAGGAACCGGGCGGTGCGCAGTTGTCCGCGGTAGGTCCCGAAGTAGAGCTGCACCAGGTGCAGGAGAAGTACGGGGACGGCCAGGACGATCAGCGCCGGATTGCGGTGTGCGGTGGTGAACAGCAGCACGGTCAGGCCGAGGTTGGCGAGGACCAGCAGGTGCAGCAGCGCGGTGAACCACGGCGGCGGCAGGAGGACGGCGAGAGTCCGCCGTCCGACGGCGCGGTCCCCGGCCCGGTCGGAGGCGTTCCCGTAGCACACCACCATCAGCAGCCACAGCCCGAACAGGGCTGCGACCAGCAGGAGTTGACGACTGACGGTCCCGGCGGCGAGCCAGTACGGCATCACCACGGTGTAGACACCGGTGAGGAAGATCGTCGCTTCGAGGCCGAGGGGGCGATAGCTCAGCTTGGCGCCCCACGAGTACTGAATTCCCAGGGCCGGGGTCACCAGCCCGACGACCAGGGCCGGCCAGGCGACGGGCCCCGGCATCACCGCGGCGGCAAGCACGACCGCCGCCATGCCGGCGCTCCAGGTCACGACGGCGAAGCGTCTGGCCTCCGCGACCGTCAGCGCGCCGGTGACCAGCGGTTTGCGCACCACCGTGACCGCGGGCCGTCCGGCGTAGTTGCGGGCGTCGCTGCCGTCGAGGAACCCGGACACGTCGTCCGCCGCGGACGCGCTCCACTGGGCGGCCAGCGTCCCCGCGAGCACGAACACCAGGGCCGGCACGCTCCCCGCATCCGCCCCGCCGTCCGTCCAGAGCAGGAGCGCTCCGAGCGCCCACCCGTAGACGTAGTGGTAGACCCGGGCCTTGCTCAGCCTGACGTAACCGAGGGCCTTCGGCCGGGCCGGCAGAAGCAACTCGCCGGCCTCAAAGCCCACTTGCGGCCCGGTGTCGGGCACGATGTCCGGGTCGGCCGCGACGGTGCCACCGGGCATCGACGCGGTCACGCGGCTGCCCCGGGCGCGTCGCCGCGGGTGATCTCCAGGAGTCGGAAGGTCACCGGCACGTCCCCGGCGCGGCGGTCCAACGCGGCGTACTCGGTGATCCGCGCGCCCGCGTCGGCGGCCACCGCGTCCAGCCGCTCCGCGTCGCCGAGGCTGTTGAACCCGAGGAACAGGCGGCCCGACGCGGTCAGCCGCGCCTGCCCGTCGCGAAGGTAGCGGCGGTGGGCCGCGTACTCGCGGTCGAAGATCGCATGTTGCAGTCCACACGTGTACGCGAAATCCGCAGGCGCGTGGACGACGTTGGAGTTCCAGAAGATCACGTCGAACCGCGCCTCCGGGGCGAGGGCGTCGAACAGATCGCTGCGCAGCGCGTGAACCCGGTCGGCGACACCGTGGCGCGCGGCGTTCAGCTCGGTGTTGCGCACGGCGTCCGGGCTGATGTCCGCGGCGGTCACCTGCGCGCATCCCTCGAGGGCGGCGGTCACCGCGGTCACCCCGGCCCCGCAGCCCATCTCCAGGAACGTCCCGCCGACGGGCAGCGGCAGCCACCGGGTGAACAGTTCGGTCGAGTCGGTGTGGATCGGCGCGAACACCTCGGGCAGCAGGTCCCACCGTCGGCCGAGCATCGCGAACTCGCGGCGGCCCGCCTCCCCGTGCCGCCGCAGCAACCGCACCCCGATGTCGTACGCGGTGCCGTCGGCGTCGGCGGTCCTGGACACCGACGCCGGGCCGGACCGCGGCGCGGCGGCGGTGACAGGAAGGTTCGGGGGGCGCATGCGGGGCTTCCAGACGGTATCGGCGTACAACTCGTTGGGCTGTACCGGTCTTACCGACCAACTCCACCCCAAGTCCAGGCACGCCCCGCGTCTTCACCCGGTCGGACGACATCCGACTCCGCCATCACCCGTGTGCGGCTCCCTGTCAGGTTTGCCCGGGGAGGGGGTTGGCGGGGGTGAGGATCCAGCGGGCCAATGCTGCGGCCGTATCACTTGGGGTGGTGTTGCTGGTGGAGAAGGTGCGGTCGACTGTCCGGCGTAGTTCGTGGGCGTCGTGGATCGCGTCCTGGATTTCGTCCTCCGGCCACCCTCGGGCGTGCAAGCGGGTGCGGCGGTCCGCGTCGTCGCAATCCAACAGGGCCCAGGCGGGGCGTGGGAGGCCAGGAATTCCCTCCGCCGCGCGTGACCATTCGTCCGGATCGAGCGGGCACATCAGCAGCACGGGCCGACTGCCGCGGAGCATCAGCGCCGTGACCGTCGCCCAGAGCCGGTTGTACGCCGGCCAAACGGGCTCCGCCTGCGGGGAGGTGATGTCGATGCCGAGCAGGCTGCCGTCGGGCGCCGGCAACTCGTCGGCGTCGGCGGCGGCGATCGGGAACCTGCGCACGTGCGGGACAAGGGTGGACTTCCCCGCGCCGGGAGCGCCGGTGAGGACGTGCAACGGCGGCAAACCCGGTTCTTCCACAGCCTGCTCTCTGCTCCCCGGCGCCGCTGCGGTGCGGCGGCGCGCTGTCGGCACAGCGTACGACTTCGCCACGGAGGTCCCCCGTGCGATTTTCCGTGTCTGTGCGGCCCAGTTGGGTGAGCTTCGGTTCACATGCCGACGAACTCGGCCGACTTCCCGAGTACTTGCCGACCGTCGTACGGACACGGCTCCGAACAAGACCGCTGCGGAACATGGGTGGTGCGCCCGATGTGCGGGGTGGGGGCTTGGGGTGATGGTGGGAGCAGCCTGACGCACCACGGCCGGTTCGGCCCGCCTCCGCCTGTCCCGACGGCACTGCCCGCACGGCCTTCGCGCCCTGAGTGACGGAGAGGTCCATGTCGGACACCGACGACGAACGCATCGCCGAGTTGGAGGACGCGGTCCGCCGCGACGACCCGCGCTTCGCCAAGCGGCTGGGCGCCGGGCGCCCCTGCCGGCCGCGCGAGTACCGCCGGTGGCGCCTGTGTCTGCTGGTGACCTTCGCGGTCGCGGCCACGCTCGCCGGCGCCGCCGCGGGCCAAGAGCTGCTGATCGCCGTCGGCCTGATCCTCCTGGGCGGGTCCGCGCACCTGTGGGCCGTGGAGCCGTACCGGCGCAGACGGCACGGAGGAGGGCGGCAATGAGCCCGTGCTGCATATGGGTGTCACTGCGGATGGACGCCCGGCCGAGCCGCTCGTCAGACTGAGGCGGTCCGCGGCCCGCATAGGGGCTGACCGGCGGGTTTCGCGGCCCCGGCCGAGGATAGGGGCGGTCGAGGGCACCAAGGAGCGGAGAAGGAACGTCGTGTCGCTGTTCTGGCGGATCTTCCTTCCCAACGCCGCCGTGCTGGCGCTCGCGGCCCTCCTGCTGCTCGGCCCGGTGACCGTGTCGACGCCGGTCAACCTCGGCGAGGCCGTGGTGATCGGCGCCGGTGCCGCGGTGATGCTGATCGCCAACGCGGCGATCCTGCGCATGTCCCTGGCTCCCCTGGAACGCCTGGCCTCCGCGATGACCGACGTCGACCTGCTCCACCCCGGCGCCCGCGTGCGCGTCACCGGACCCGGCGAAGTCGCCCACTTGATCACGTCGTTCAACACCATGGTCGACCGGCTCGAGGCCGAACGCGCGGCCAGCAGGGCGAACGCGCTCTCCGCCCAGGAGGGTGAGCGGCGTCGCGTCGCCCAGGAGCTCCACGACGAGGTCGGGCAGACCCTCACCGCCGTGCTCCTCCAGCTCAAGCACACCGCGGACCGGGCCGCACCGCCGCTGCGCGACGACCTTCATCTGGCCCAGGAGACCACGCGTACGAGTCTCGACGAGATCCGCCGCATCGCGCGACGCCTGCGCCCCGGCGTCCTGGAGGAACTCGGCCTGACCAGCGCGCTGCGCGCACTCGCCACCGAGATCGGCACGCCCGTCCTGACGGTGCGGCGCGACCTCGTCCCGAACCTGCCGCCGCTGGATCCCCAGGCCGAACTCGTCGTCTACCGCGTCGCCCAGGAAGCCCTCACCAACGTCGCCCGGCACGCCGGCGCCGACCGCGCGACCATGCGCCTGCGGCCCCTCGGCGACGATGCCGTCGAACTGGTCATCCTCGACAACGGCCGCGGCGTCGGCTCCGCCGCCGAGGGCTCGGGCATCAGCGGCATGCGCGAACGCGCGCTGCTCGTCGGTGCGCAACTCACCGTCGGCCCCGGCGACTTGACCGGCACCGAGGTACGCCTGCGCGTGCCCGCCCACACCAGGAGCACGCCATGCCCCCCGGCCCCGTGACCCCCACCACCCGCACGGCCCCCACCCGCATCCTGCTGGCCGACGACCACGCCCTGGTACGCCGCGGCGTCCGCCTCATCCTCGACAGCGAACCCGACCTGTGTGTCGTCACCGAGGCCGACAACGGCGCCGAAGCCGTCGCCCGGGCCCGCGCCGACGACATCGACCTCGCCGTCCTCGACATCGCCATGCCCCGCATGACCGGGCTCCAGGCGGCCCGGGAACTCTCCCGGGTCCGCCCCGAACTGCGGATCCTCTTCCTGACGATGTACGACAACGAGCAGTACTTCTTCGAGGCGCTCAGGGTCGGCGCCAGCGGCTATGTCCTCAAGTCGGTCGCCGACCGCGACCTGGTCGACGCCTGCCGCGCGGCCCTACGCGACGAGCCGTTCATCTACCCCGGCGCGGTCACCGCCCTGGTCCGCGACTACCTCGAACGCGTCCGGCACGGCGACCCGCTGCCCGCGCGCGCCATCACCGACCGCGAAGAAGAGGTCCTCAAGCTCGTCGCCGAGGGCCATACCTCGAAGGAGATCGCCGACATCCTCGTCATCAGCGCCAAGACCGTCGAACGCCACCGCGCCAACATGCTCCAGAAGCTGGGCCTCAAGGACCGGCTCGAACTCACCCGCTACGCGATTCGTGCGGGACTCATCGAACCGTGACCGCGCCCCGCACCCGGTCGAGGAGCACGGCCACGAGGACGACGACGCCGACCGGGGGTCACGTACGCCATGCCCGCTGAGCACACACAGGCCGGCCAGTCCCCCGGCGAGTCCAAGCCCGCAGCCGGGCCGCCCGGCCGTCGGCTGAGCTGGGACGCCCTCCGGGTCGGCGCGGTGCTGCTGGTGATGCTGTTCCACGGCACGTCGCTGGCGGTGGCGTGGCACCCGGAGTTGGGCGAGCGGCCGTTCACGTGGGGGTGGCCGGTCGGGGCGAGCACGCTGCTGGTGGTGTCCGGGTACTTCGCCGCGGTCGCGGTGGCCCGGCAGGACGCGTGGCGGTGGTGGCTGGGACGGCTCTTCCGGCTGCTGCCCGCGTTCTGGGCCGCGGTGCTGCTGACCGGGTACCTCCAGCGGACGCTCGCTCTGGAGGGGTGGTGGGCGCCGACGTGGTCGGACATCGGTGCGAACCTGCTGATGCTGTGGCAGTGGAAGCCGCAGACCTACCCGTTCGTGGACCTGTCCTATTGGACGCTGCCCCTGCAACTGGCCGCGTTCACCGCCATGTTGGTGGTGGTCCGCGTACGGTCGTGGCGGCGAGGGCCGCGTGCGGTCGTGTGGCTGTGGGCCGTGCTCGCGGTGGAGCTCGCGATGTGGCCGATCCGCACGTACACGGCGTGGGAGCCCTTCCGCATGGTGCACGACGGGCTCGGATGGCACCGCGCACACCTGTTCGTCGTCGGGATCGCGGTCTACCTCGTGGCGACGAAGCGCATCGGCCGCGCCCACGGTGCGGCCCTCACCGCGGCCGGCGTGTTCGAGCAGTGGCTGCAACTGCGCGGCCTCGCCTTGACCGTGCTCATCGCGCTCGCCGTCGCCGTCGTGCATCTGGCCGCGTGGGGACCCGACTGGGACGCGGTGCTGCCGAAGCCGGTGCAGCGCGCCGTACGTTGGATGGCCGGCATCAGCTACGGCGCCTACCTGGCGCACTTCTCGCTCGGCATCATCACGATGCGTTACCTGCACGAGGCGGGCGCCGGGCCGGTGCCGCAGGTCCTCGGGTTCATCGCCACCGGTGTCGTCGGCGGATGGGTGCTGACGGTCGCGGTGGAACGCCCGGCGTACCGGGCGTTGTGCCGGCGGCGCGACCGCCGGCGGGTGGCCGGGCCGGTGCGCGGCACACGTACGGTGCGGACTCCGGCGTCCACCGGCGCGGTGGTCGCCGTGGCCTTCTTCGGCGGCGCCCTGGTCGTGGCGGCCATGGACGTGTCGGGCGCGGCGCGGCACACGGCCTGGGCGTTCCTGGCGCTCTGCCTGTTCGCGGCCGTGGTGACGTACCGGGCACCGGCCGGCGGTCGCGCCGCCATGGGCGTGGCGGGGGTGTGCTGGCTGCTCTACAGCGGATTCGTCGTCCCCGAGGTCGGCCATCTCGGGTGGGACCCGGCCACCGACATCCGCCGCCTCGGCCTGTTGCTCGCCGCCGCGTTGCTCGGCATCGCCGCGCATGCGCTCGCCCGGCGTACCGGCGCTCCGCTCACACGTGGCGCGGAGTGACCTCCTGACGGCGCGCCCGGGCGGGCGTCACGGGACCAGGACGATCCAGGTCCTGCCGGGCTCCAGCGTCATCTCGGTGCCGTTGAACGTGTACGTCGTCGGCGAGGTTTCCGTCGGCTTGCTCCAAGTGCAGTGGTAGACGAGACCGTTCCGGTACACGTCGGCCGTGCCGCTGCCCGTCGTCTCGCTGAGGATCGCGTTTTCGTCGTTGCTGTCCGTGAACCGGCCCGGAACCATGTCGACGTGTTGCACGATGACATTCGTCGTCGTGTCGCGTTGTCCGCCATCCGTCACCGCGGCACGCCCATCTGTCGACACCAGGTATTTCGTGCCGTCCCAGGAGAAGCCGAACGAAGCCGCCGGCATTCTGACCACGAACGAATTCGAAGGTGTGCCGCCGGGCGGGGTGTTCGCGGCATCCGTGAAGCGCAGCCCGATGTCGGGCGCGACAGCCGCGTCGGGGAATGCGGCGAAGACATCGGCCGGGTTGATGAATGTCGGGCTGGAACCGCCGTTCGAGAATCCGGGGTACGTGGAAGGCGTCACGTTGAAGAGGTTCGCCCTGTCGAGATCGGGCTGGAAGCCCCCGGCCGCACCCGAGTACGCGAAGGCGATCTTGCCGTAGGCGGCGAGGATCGGCAGGTCCGTCTCCCGCGCGCTGCGGACAGGTCCGACCGATTCCGGGACGTTGTCGCTGTCGTAGATCGCCATCAGGCGTGAGAGTCCGCCTTCGACCTGGATCGCGTAGACGAGGTCGGCCGAGTTGAGCCCGGCCTGCCGGGCCTGCGTGGCCGCGCCGACGTTGTCGATCTTCACGGCGAGAACCTTGCCGCCCGGCGTCTCGGCGCCCGTGAGCGGGTTGGGTGAGGCCGGCAGGCCGCCGGGGGCCGGCACGGTCGCGGGCTGGGCGACCGGGTTCGCCGCGACGTCGGTGCGCGGCGCGCGGTCGCCTCCGCTCAAGGCGAGGCCGAGTACCGCGGCGCCGACCAGGATCAGTGCCAAACCCGCGGCGGTGGCGATCCTGAGTCTCTTGTCCAGACCGCGGAACCAGCGCCGCCGGTCGCCGAACCATCGTTTGACGCCACCGGTGATTCCACCGGATTCCGTTTCCCCCGGCGGAAATTCCCTGTGTGCCATGTCAGCCACTCTGCGTCATCTGCACGGGTACGCGTCCGCCGCGCGCCTCATGCGCTCCGCCGCCGGCGATCCGGGGCGGAATCCGCGTCGATGCCGATGCCGGTAAGTCATTTGCGGCCACGCACCGTTCACGCGGCGACGAATTCCATCGACACCCATTCTTCATCACTCTCGGCGATATGGCGATAAGACGCTTTCCGCGCTTGTCCGCCCGGGGCGCGCCGAGAGACGTCACCGGTGTCGCGGCAAGGACGCGGCGTTCAGCGGGTTGCGCCACCCACGCTCTGGGGATGGCGGAAGGCCCCGGTGGGGTCGTAATGGCGCTTGACCTCGGCCAGCCGCGCGTAGTTGGGGCCGTAGTAGGCGTGCTGCCAGTCGCGCAGGTCCGGGTCCGGGAAGTTCACGTACGCGGCGTCGGTCGCCAGGCGGCGGCGCAGGGTGCGGTGCGCGGCGCGCGTCCGGTCCAGCAGCGCGGTCACCTGCGCGGGCGGCGTGCCGGGTGCCCAGTGGGTGCCGATGTCGATGACGAACGTGCCGGACCGGTGCGGGTACGCGGTCTCATCCGGGCGGAGTGCCCCGCTGCGGCCCCCCATCGCGAACAGGGTGACGTAGCCGGTCCCCTTGCCGGGTCCGGGCTGCCAGGAGCGCGTCCACTCGGCCACGTCGGCGACGGTGTCCGCAGTGAGCCACCGGTCGGGGACCAGGGACTTCGAGGCGTAGCAGTCCTTGGCCCCGGGGGTCTCCATCAGATGGTCCTGGGCCGCCCAGAACCCGCGTTCCTCGACGAACGCCCGGGTCGGACCGGCCGCCAGCAGCGGCGCGAGGGTCCGGCGGGCGGCGTCCTCGTCGCCGAGGCGCTGCCCGAGCACCGCCACCGCGGCGGCACCGTCGCCGGTGTGCTTGAAGCCGATCCGCACGTCGAGGTCGTCCGTACGGTCGCCTTCGAGGAGGCCCTGGACGATGTCGACGACCGCCGGGCCGGTGCCGAGGGGGAAGACCAGGTCGAACACGGTGGCACGCCGCGCGCCGACGGGAACGGCGTCGAAGACGAACGCGGTGTTGATCCCGAAGTTGCCGCCCGCACCGCCGCGGCACGCCCGGAACAGGTCGGCGTTCTCGTCCTCCGCCGCACGCACGACGGTCCCGTCGGCGAGGACGACGCGGGTCTCGACCAGGCGATCGCAGGTCAGGCCCCACTTGCGGTCGTTGAACCCCAACCCGCCGCCCAGCGTCAGCCCGGCGACGCCGACGCCGGGGCAGCGCCCGCCGGGGAAGTACAACCCCGCGGCGCGCGCCGCGTACACGTCCGAGTTCGTCGCGCCGCCGCCCAGCCGCAGCCGATTCCCCTGCGGCGCCACGTGGTTCATGGCCCGCAGGCTCACGACCAGACCCGTGGTGGTGGAGTACCCGGCGTAGTTGTGCCCGCCCGACCGCGGTACGAACGGCACCCGGTGCTTCGCGGACCAGCGCACCGCGGCGCTCACGTCCGCCTCGGTGGCGCACGCGAGCACTCCCGCGGGGAGGACGGCCGCATAGCGCTGGTTGTCCGCGGCCGCCTGGGCCGGGTACTCGACGTCGCCGGGACGGAAGAGCAGGGCCGCCGGGCTCAGCAGCCGCTGGAGATCCCGCCACGCCGCCGGTCCGGGATCCCGCCCGGCCGGTGCCGCCACGGCCGGCGTCGGCCGGACTCCGACGCCGTGGGCCGCGGCGGCCCCCACCATCGCCGCCGCACCGACACGCATGACGGACCGTCGACCGACCGTCATGGCGGCCCCCGTTCACAGATTGGTGGGCGGGCCCGCGGCCCGCATCGTCAGGCCCCACCCTCACCCGCCCCGGCGGGACCGCCCGACGCGACGCACAGGCCAGGGCCACGATTCACACCATCGGACGTGGGGACCGCATGCCCGTGCCTCGCGCCTCCGTCACTTCGCGGGCGCGCCGCCCGGCTCGTCGCCGTCGTGGCGCGGTACGCGCTCGCCGGGGGCCGCCAGGTCCTCCACCGTTTCCGCGCCGAGCACCGCGCCCGTGGACCGCTTGCCACGCCGCAGCCGGCGTTCCAGCCAGTTCGCGAAGGACGTGAGCGTGAAGTTCAGGACCACGAAGATCACCGCGACCACGGTGAAGCTGGCGATGGTGTTCGCTCCGTAGTTCGCGCTCATCGGGCGTACGGAAGCCAGCAGTTCGGAGAAGCCGAGGATTGCGCCGCCCAGCGCGGTGTCCTTCACGATGACCACGAGCTGGCTGACGATCGCCGGCAGCATCGCGGTGACCGACTGCGGCAGCAGCACGGAGCGCATGACCTGGCCCTTGCGCATGCCGATGGCCTTGGCCGCGTCGGTCTGGCCCTGCGGGAGCGCCTGGATGCCGGCGCGGACGATTTCGGCGAGTACCGAGCCGTTGTAGAGGACCAGGCCGGTGACCACGGCGTACAGCGGCCGGCTGTCGGGGCTGATGTCGCTGAACCGGGCGTACGCCGCATTGGCGAACAGCATCAGGATCAGCACCGGGATGGCCCGGAAGAACTCCACGACCGTGCCCGCCCCGGCCCGCACCCACCAGTGCTCGGAGAGCCGCGCGATGCCGAACAGCGCGCCGAACGGCAGCGCGATGGCCATGGCGAGGGAGGCGGCGATCACCGTGTTCTCCAGGCCGGGGAGCAGAAAGGTCTCCCAGACCCGGGAGTCGGTGAAGAAGGGCCGCCACTTCTCCCATTCGAGCTGGTTCTTGTCGGCGAGGCTCTGCAGCACCCACCAGACCACCGCCGCGAGGGCGACGAGGAACAGCAGCGTGTACAGCAGATTGCGGCGTTTCGCCCGGGGTCCCGGGGCGTCGTAGAGGACGGTCGGCGGGCTCATCGCTTCACCGACACCTTCTTGCTCACCCAGCCCAGGAACAGCCCGACCGGCAGGGTCAGGCAGATGAACCCGAAGGCGAACACGACGGAGATGAGGATGAGCTGCGCCTCGTTCTCGATCATGACCCGCATCAGCGCCGCGGCCTCGGCGACCCCGATCACCGCGGCCACCGTGGTGTTCTTGGTCAGCGCGATCAGCACGCTCGCCAGCGGACCCACCACGGAGCGGAACGCCTGCGGCATGACCACATACCACAGGAGCTGCGGAAAGCTCAGGCCGATCGCCCGCGCCGCCTCCACCTGGCCGAGCGGGACCGTGTTGATCCCGGACCGGATCGCCTCGCAGACGAACGCCGCGGTGTAGACGATGAGTCCGAGCACCGCGAGCCGGAAGTTGATCGCCGTGAACTCGGTGGCGCCCATCGTGACGCCGAGCGTCTGGAACAGGCCCAACGAGGTGAAGACGATGATCACGGTGAGCGGGATGTTCCGGACCACGTTGACGTAGACCGCGCCGAAGCCCCGCATCAGTGGCACCGGACTGACGCGCATCGCGGCCAGCAGGGTGCCCCAGACCAGCGCGCCGACGGCGGAGTACGCGGTGAGGCGTACGGTCGTCCAGAAAGCCCCGAGCAGGTCGTACCCGTCAAGGAAATCGAACACGGGCTACCGGCCTCCGTGTCGGTACGGGCCGTGGCGCGCGGTCGCCCGGCGACGGCGCGCGCCACGGTGGCCAGGCGTCAGCGGACCACTACGCCGATCTTCGGCGCGGGCTCGTTCTGGTAGTTGGCCGGGCCGAAGTTCTTCTGGACGTATGCGTCCCAAGAACCGTCGTTGACCATCTTCTCCAGCGCGGCGTTGATCTGCGGCGTGAGATCGCTGCCCTTCTGGACGCCGATGCCGTAGTTCTCGTTGCTCATCTTGAAGCCGCCGAGCTTGAACTTCCCGGCGAACTCGTCCTGTGCGGCGTAACCGGCGAGGATCGAGTCATCGGTGGTCAACGCGTCGACCGCGTTGTTCTCCAGGCCGGTCAGGCACTCCGAGTAGCCGCCGTACTCCTGCAACTGCGCGTCCGGCGCGATGCGTTCCTTGACGTTCTGCGCCGAGGTGGAGCCGGTGACCGAGCACAGCTTCTTGTTGTTGAGGTCCTCGGGCTTCGTGATGGAGTTGTCGTCCGCCCGGATGAGGACGTCCTGGTGCGCCAGGAGGTACGGGCCGGCGAAGTCGACCTTCTCCGAGCGCGCCGGGGTGATCGAGTACGAGGCGGCGATGAAGTCGACGTCGCCGCGCTGGAGCAGCGTCTCGCGGTCCGCGCTCTTGGCTTCCTTCCACTCGATGTCCCCGGGCTCGTAGCCGAGTTCACCGGCGACGTAGGTGGCCACGTCGACGTCGAAGCCGGTGTACGTGCCGTCCGGCGTCTTCAGGCCGACGCCCGGCTGGTCGAACTTGATGCCGACGGTGATCGTGCCGTTCCCGCCGTTTCCCCCGCTTCCCCCGGAGCCCCCGTCATCGTCACCGCAGCCGACCGTGGTCCAGGTCAGTGCGAGGGCGGCGGCGGCTGTCGCCACCACGACTTTGCGAGGCTTCATGGTGCTCACCTCTGTGTGCCTTCTGTGTGCAAGTTGTCCGGTGCTCGTCGTTCGGTGCTGATGGTGCTTGTGGTTCGGTGCGGTCAGTGGTGCAGGATTTTCGAGAGGAAGTCCTTGGCCCGCTCGGTGCGCGGATCCCGGAAGAACCGCTCCGGCGTCGCCTCTTCGGCGATCCGGCCGTCGGCCATGAACACCACGCGGTTCGCGGCCGACCGCGCGAATCCCATCTCGTGGGTGACGACGACCATGGTCATGCCGTCCTGGGCGAGTTGCCGCATCACCTCCAGCACCTCGTTGATCATCTCGGGGTCCAGCGCCGAGGTCGGCTCGTCGAAGAGCATGATCTTCGGATCCATGGCCAGCGCCCGGGCGATCGCCACGCGCTGCTGCTGGCCACCGGAGAGCTGGGCCGGGTACTTGTCCGCCTGCGAGGCCACCCCCACGCGGTCCAGCAGGCGATGCGCCCGCTCCTCGGCGGCCTTCTTGTCCTTCTTGCGGACCTTGATCTGCCCGAGCGTGACGTTGGCCAGCACGGTCTTGTGCGCAAACAGGTTGAAGGACTGGAAGACCATGCCCACGTCGGCCCGCAGCGCGGCCAACGCGCGCCCCTCGTCCGGCAGCGGCTTTCCGTCGATGACGATCGTGCCCGAGTCGATCGTCTCCAGCCGGTTGATCGCCCGGCAAAGCGTGGACTTCCCGCCCCCGGAGGGACCCACGACCACGACGACCTCGCCTCGTGCGACGGTCAGGTCGATGTCCTGAAGGACGTGGAGGGCGCCGAAGTGCTTGTTCACCTTGGTGAGCACGACAAGATCCGCGGCGCCGCCTGTGCCCCCGGTCTCCGGCGTACCGTCCTGCTCGTGCCCGGACCCGCCCATCTCGGACCACCGCCTGTTCCTCTCGGCGTCCGCAGGGGTTCCCTTGCCCGTATTCACCCAGCTCACACCTCGGACGGTGCGCATGCTCCGAGTGGGACCAACGACGCGTCTCGGGACGGCTGTTCCCCCGGGACACTCCACCGGGCGAGAGTGGCCCATGGGACTCCGGCGACGGGCGGGCGCTCAACAGGTCAGTTCGTCCCACGCTGCCGCCTCGCCCCCGGCGAGTGCCGGCTTGCCCAGATACCGCGCGCCGAGCGCTTCGCCGCCGGCTGCGGTGCCGACCTCGGCTACTCGGAAGACCCGCTGCCGTCCGGCAAGTTGGCCGCCGCGCACGTGCTCGCCATGCAGGCGGAAGGCGTCGGGGCGTCGGGGCGTCGGTCAAGCACTTCGCGGCCAACAACCAGGAGCACGAGCGCATGCGGATCAGCGCCGACGTCGACGAGCGCACCCCGCGCGAGATCTACCTGCCCGCCTTCGAACGGGTGGTCGCCGAGGCGCGCCCGGCGACGGTCGACTCCATGCCCATGCGCCAGTTCGTCGGCTTCATCGGGCACCTCGTCACCACGGAGCATCTCGACGCACTGATCGGCAGGTCGCACGAGCGCTGAGCGGTCGCCGAGCCGACGCCGGGCCGAACTCGCCGGGCAGCCCGCCCCATGATGTCGAGCATCTGGTCCCGCGTCATTCCCGTGGTGGCCCGGTTGCAGTTCGCCAGGGTCGCCCCCTGCGCCCCCGGCGTGGGGAAGGGCCCCTGAATCGACCGGACTGTGCTGTCTCCAGGAGTGGAGGCCGGCAACGGAGTTGTCTGCCCCGGAAGGCGTGCCTGCCCGGCGATCATGAGGCCGTGGCCCTTGAAGTGGTGCATTGATGACTGTATGACCGAGACCGTGGCGGTCCCTTCCCTCCCACGCCTCGAGGAGTCCCATGCCCACTCAAGTCCCCGTCGTCGACCACCTGGTGCTGGACCCCCGGCCCCGGCTGAAGGCGGTCGTGTGCGAGTCCTGCGGCGCCGACTTCCTCACCCGGCGCAACGCGTGCGCGTCGTGCGGGAAGACCGACTTCGGCGCGAAGCTGCTGGGCACCGAGGGCACGGTCGTCGCGTTCACCATCGTGCACCGGGCCGCTCCCGGCGTGCCGGTTCCGTTCGTGTCCGCGATCGTGCGGCTCGACGACGGGCCGATCGTGCAGAGCAACCTCGTGGGCGTCGACCCGGCCCCGGACCGCCTCGCCCTCGGCATGGGCGTCCGGCTGACCACGTTCGTCGCGGGCACCGACGACAACGGTGTCGAGGCCGTCGCGTACGCGTTCACCCCGCGCGGCTGACCCCTGTGCGGTGACCGCCCCAGCCCCTACCACCGGCCCGACACCCCGCCGCGAAAGGACCGACATGGCCTCCGAACACGTATGGATAGTCGGCGCGTCCATGACGCGCTTCGCGCGCCACGACAGCCTCGACGTGCTCGACCTCGCCGCCGACGCGGCGCTGTCCGCGCTGGCCGACTCCGGCACCGCGATCGCCGACATGGACATCCTCGCCGCCGGCTCGCTGTTCAACGCCGGCGCAGGTCTGGGGCAGCAGTTGCAGAAGCAGATCGGCCAGACCGGCATCCCCGTCTACAACGTCGCCAACGCGTGCGCCACGGGGGCGACCGCGCTGCGCACCGTGCACATGTCCATCCTCGCCGGGGAGTCCGAGCTGGGCCTGGCCGTGGGCGTGGAGAAGACCTCGGGGATGGGCCTGCTCGGCGCCGCGGCCCGACCGGTGGGCGCGAAGACCGAGTTCAGCCCCGCCGGGCGCGACGGGCACGTGATGCCCACGGAAGGCGTCCTGGGGTCGCAGACCATGCCGAGCGTGTTCGCCCAGGCGGGCATGGCGTACCTGAACGCCAACCCGCAGGCGTCGGTCGAGCACTTCTACCGGATCAGCGAGAAGAACCACGCGCATTCGGAGCTGAACCCGCTGGCCCAGTACCGCAAGCGGTTCTCGATCGAGGAGATCAAGGCCGCGCCGGCGATCTCCTACCCGAACACCTCCCTCATGTGCTCGGCGAACACCGACGGCGCGGCGGCAGTCGTACTGTGCTCGTCGGCGCGGCTGGCGACGCTGCCCCTCGCGGTGCGGGAGCGCGCGGTGAAGATCTCCGCGTCGATCCTCACGTCGGACCCGTACGTGCCGGGCGGGCAGGTGCTGCCGGACGTGTCGACGTGCACCCGCAACGCGGCCGCGGCGGCGTACGAGAAGTCCGGCGTCGGCCCGGGGGATCTCGACCTCGTCGAACTCCACGACTGCTTCGCCACCGCCGAACTCCTGCACTACGACAACCTGATGCTCTGCGAGCCGGGCGGCGCGGCCGACTTCCTGGACTCCGGCGCGCCCTGGCGCGACGGGCGCCTCCCGGTGAACGTGTCGGGCGGCCTGCAGTCGAAGGGCCACCCGATCGGCGCGACGGGCATCGCGAACATCTACGAGATCGCGACGCACCTGCGCGGCGAGGCCGGCGACCGGCAGATCGAGGGTGCGCGCGTGGGCCTCGCCCACGTCATCGGGCTGGGAGCGAGCGCGGCGGTGCACGTCCTGCAGAAGTAGTCGACCAACGGCGACGGCGCGCCGCGGGCTGTCCCAGCACCACGGCACGCCGTCTGCGCGTCCCTTCCTGTCTCGGTCCTCGTCCCTCGCCTCCTCCCCTGTCGGGATGTCCCGGCTACGGCGATGCGCGGTGTCCGCATTCGGGCGTAGGCGGGGCTGATGTGCGGATCGAGACCGCTCGCGCTCGCCGTGACGGCGTCCGCGGGGACGACGGGGTCGGCGGGCGCGGTGCCGCCGTACCGGAACGCTCACCGCGCCGCTGCAGTCCTCACCGGGGGTCGCGCAGACCACCGGCGTGCCCTTGTACGTGGCCACGAACGGCGTTGCGGGGCAGGCCTGGTTGAGGCTGACGACCTCGGTGATGTCGCCCTTGGTGCCTCCTTCGCGGAAGCCCCCGAGGACCGCGCCGAGACCCGCCCCCGGACGGGCCGGGGGCGGGTCTCGGGGCGGGGGGGTCAGCAGCAGGAGCAGCCGGGCGGGCATGCGCATGTGTCGGGGCTCGCCTTTGCCGTTGCGACGGCGGGGGTGGCGGCGGGGGCGCAGCAGCCTTCGCCGCGCCAGGCGTTGCCGCCTTCCTTCACCGCGATCGCGGCGATGACCAGGGCGGCGATCGGGTCGGCCCAGGTCCAGCCGAGTGCGGCGTTGAGCACGAGGCCGACCAGCAGGACGGCGGACAGGTAGGTGCACAGCAGGGTCTGCTTGGAGTCGGCGACCGCGCTGGCCGAACCGATTTCGCGGCCCGCCTTGCGCTGCGCGGCGGAGAGGAACGGCATCACCGCGAGCGACAGCGCGGCCAGCACGATGCCGGTGACCGACCGGTCGGCCTCGCCGTCCCCGGCCAGGCTGCGGGCGGCGTCGGCGGTCACGTACGCGGCGAGCACGAAGAACGAGACCGCGATGATCCGCAGGGTGCGCTTCTCGCGGGCCTCGCGCAGGGCGTGGTCGCGGGCGGAGAACTGCCAGGCGACCGCCGCGGCGGAGGAGACCTCGATGACCGAGTCCAGGCCGAACCCCACCAGCGCGGTGGAGGACGCGACGGTGCCGGCGGTCAGGGCGACGGCTGCCTCGACGACGTTGTACGCGATGGTCGCGGCGACCAGCAGGCGTATGCGGCGCGCGAGGGCCTCGCGGCGGGACGAAGTGGGGCCGAGCGACAGGGAGATGGGGGTGCTCATCAGCAGCAGCCCTTGTCCGCGGTGTCGGGGCAGGACGGGTCGGCCTCGACCGCGAGGACGGTGGCACGCAGGGTGTCGAGCGCGGTGCCGAGGCGGGTGTCGGCGAGTTCGTACCGCGTGCGCCGCCCCACCGGGACCGCCACGACCAGGCCGCAGTCGCGCAGGCACGCGAGGTGGTTCGACAGGCGCGTACGGCTGATGCCGAGCGCGTCGGCAAGGTCGGCCGGGTGCGCCGGAGCGTCCCGCAGGATGAGCAGGACGCGGCACCGGATCGGGTCGGCGAGGGCGCGTCCGAACCGGGTGAGGACGTCGATGTCAGCGGCGAGATGCAGCATGGCGATGACGGTACATGAAGTCGTGAATCCATGGAACCATGAACTCAAACTCCGAGGCGGTCGCGGCGTGATCGCCCTCCCTCGCTGTCGGGCACGCCCGCCGTCGGGGTCTCGGTACGCTCACGCCCGTGACGATCTTGCGCTCCATCGCCCTGTTCCTGGCCGCCGCCGTTCTGGAGATCGGCGGGGCGTGGCTGGTGTGGCAGGGCACCCGCGAACACCGGGGCTGGGCGTGGATCGGCGCCGGCGTCGTCGCGCTCGGCGCCTACGGGTTCGTCGCCACCCTCCAGGACGACGCGAACTTCGGGCGCATCCTCGCGGCCTACGGCGGCGTCTTCGTCGCCGGGTCGCTCGCCTGGGGCATGGCCCTGGACGGCTACCGCCCCGACCGCTACGACGTCGCCGGCGTGCTGATCTGCCTCGTCGGAGTCGCCGTCATCATGTACGCGCCGCGAAGCAGTTGAGCCCGGCGGAGCAGTTGAGCTCGCCGGAGCAGTTGAGCTCAGCGGCGGAAGTTGAGCTCAGACGAGGAAGCGCAGCACGGCCTCGGCTGTCTCCTTCGGGTGGGTCAGCAGCCCTCCGTGCGCGGCACCGTCGATTTGGGCGAACTCGCCGCGCGGCAACAAGGCGGCCGCGGCACGGCCGGTATGCGGCGGGAAGTAGAGGTCGTGCTCGAACGCCAGCACCAGGGTGCGGGCCGGGATCCGGGCGAGCGCGGCCATGCGGTCCGGGTCGCGCAGCCATGTCTGGGAGGCCGCCGACTGCCCGGCCTCGCCGTCGTGCGACGCCCACACGTCCTGCTGCGCACCCAGCAACTCCCGCCAAGTAGCGACCTGTTCGGCATCGTCGCGCAGTACCGAGGGCGGCAGCGTGCTCAGCAGCGTCTGCAACGCCGCGAATGCGGGCGGCAGATGGCCGAGCAAGCCGATCAGCTCCGCCTCGGCGTCGAGCACCGCGTCCACGACGCCGGTCGTGGGGCCGGCGCCCGCCATCAGCACCAGCGACGCGACCAGGTCCGGGCGGGTACGCGCGAGCAGTTCGCCGGTGAAGCTGCCGAGCGAGTAGCCGACCACCGCCGCGTCCCGGATGTCCAGGTGGTCCATCAGCCCGGCCAGGTCGCCGGCCAGATCGGCCATCGCGTACGGGGCGGGCGGCGCCTCCGACGGGACGACTCCGCGCGCGGCGTAGGTGACCACCTCGAACCCCGCGTCCACCATGGCACCGCGCAGCCCGCTCAACTCCCATGCCACCGGCGGCATTCCCGTGCCGCCCGACAACACCACCGGACGCCCGGAACCCACCCGCTCGAACGCGATCCGCACCCCGCCGACAGCCGCCGAGTCCATGAGCCACCCCTCCAGACGATCTGACACCGCATCCGACAACGCCATTGTGACCCGGCCCGCCCGTCACGCGGCGGCGTGGGTGCTCGGGAGGTCGAAGGCGGCGCCGGTCTGGTCGGCGAGGCTCACCGCGAGCAGGCGGGCCTGCAAGGGCGGGACGATGCCCGGGGTGGGCTGCATCATGAAGCGGCCGTAGAAGCGTCCGTTGTGGAAGACACGCAGCTCCACGTCCTCACCGGGCCAGCCGAGGGCGTCCACGCCCCAGGTCTTGCGGCCCACGACCACGTTGCCGTCGCGCTCGACGCGCGGCGGGCGGCCGACGAGGGAGCCGTACTCGAACCGGCAGCCGCGCAGCCCGAGCACCGTGACGAGTTCGTCGCGTACGTGGGCCGCGACGGCGTCCGGCGAGGTCGCCGACCGGGCGGCGCGGGCGGTGCCCTGGATGCGCGCCAGGTAGTCGGCGTTGGTGATCGCGAGGATCTTCAACGTACGGGCGCGGGCGGCGAGTTGGGACACCGCGAGGCCGACGACGGCCACCACGAGCACGAGCGCGACATTGGTGTTCGACACGTCGGTCCGGAACGGGATCGGCACCGCGCCGACCGCCAGCGGAACCAGCGGGGCGGCCACCAGCGCGACCCGCGTCCGCGAGAACGAGATTGTGCGGGACATGGCATACCTCGCACGTCCCTATGCACCTCGCCGCACCGAGGATGCGGCGCGGCGCGTCGGCACCCTGACGCATCCCTGACGCATCCCTCACACGAGACCACGCAACCGTGCCGGGGCACGCAGGACGCGCTGGGCACCGTGAGCCCGGATTGAAGCTGTGATTGAGAAATTTAAGTCTGGAGCGTTGAGAGATTGAATAAATCAATGTAGAACTGAGCCATGAGCACAACGTCGAGAGCTGGGAGCCGCTGGTGGACTGGCAGGAGCTGACGGACCTGACGCGCGGACAGCCGTTCGTGGTCGAGCGGGTCCGCCTGGCCGACAGCGGCATCGTCGTCGAGGGCGAGTTCGAACCGCCGCAGTTGGCTCAACTCGGCATCGAGGACCAGGTGTTCGTCGCCGCGTTCGTGCGGTCGCACGGTTCGATCAAGGAGATGGAGCGGATCTTCGGGGTGAGCTACCCGACAATCAAGGCCCGGCTGAAGCGGATCGCCCAGCAACTCGACTTCGTCGACACCGGCCCGGCCCCCACCGACGCCGCCGACGTCGTCGACCGCCTGCGGCGCGGGGAGATCAGCGCCGACGAAGCGCTGGCCGAGCTGAAGGAGCCGCGGTGATACCGCAGTTGGTGACGGTGGGCTACCACCGCCCCGACGGCCGTCGGCGGCGGCTGTACGTCCCGGTGGTCCCGGTGCTGCTGGTGCTGTCGCCGCTGCTGCTGCTCGCCGGAGTGGCCGGCCTGGTCGCCTGTCTGATCTTCCGGGTCAGCCCGGCGGGCGCGCTGCGCGGCGTCGGGCAGACGCTGTGGGCACTGCCCGGCACCAGGTTCGAGATGGCGCAGGACCGAACGTCCTTCCTGGTACACGTCCGATGAGCGAGGAGCAACGATGAACGAGCAGCGCCGCCAGATCCTCCAGATGCTGGCCGAAGGCAAGATCACCGCCGACGAGGCCGAGCGGCTGATCGACGCCCTCGCCCGGCAGGAGCCCGAGTCGCCGCCCGGCGCCCCGCCCCGCCCGAAGCGTCGGCCCAAGTACCTGCGCGTCGTGATGAACGCGGCCGACGGTTCGGGCGGCGACGGGGTGTTCCGCATCAACGTCCGGGTCCCCTTGCAGTTGCTGCGCGCCGGAGTCCGGCTCGCGACCCTCGTCCCGCCCCAGGCGCTCGCCAAGATCAACACGGAGCTGAGCAAGTCCGGGGTGCCGATCGACCTCACCGAGCTCAAGCCGCAGCACCTGGAGGACCTGGTCGAGCAGCTGGACGAGGTCAGCGTCGACGTCGACGACCCCGACACCCAGATCCGGGTCTTCTGCGAATGAGGCTCCGCCCGCCCGCACCTCCCGGGGCCGTGGGCAACTAAACGCGGGTGACAAGACGCGGATACAAAACGCGGGCAACAAAAAGGGCGAGGGCACATGCTCTCCTCGCCATGTTCAAGTTATAGCGCCTGGGGGGCCTTGCGGCAAGGCCCCGGTGGTACCGCAGAATCATCGACCTGACCCGAATCAGGTCGGGAATCCACGGAAAGCGGAGAACCACATAGTGCGTGTGCTGTTGTCTACGTATGGGTCGCGCGGAGACGTCGAACCCTTGGTCGCCCTCGCGGTGGAGTTGCGCACGCTCGGCGTGGAGGCACCGGTGTGCGCGCCGCCGGACCAGGAGTTCGTGGACCTGCTGGCCGGTGCCGGCGTGCCGCTCGTGCCCTTCGGCCCGGCGGTGCGCGCGCTGGTGACCGGAACGGCGTCGACAACACCGGTGAGCCCGCCGCAGGTCGCGGCCCAGTTGGTCGCCGAGCGCTTCGGCCCGCTCGCGGAGGCGGCCGAGGGATGCGACGTCGTGGTCGCGGCCGGCCTCATGCCGGCCGGGGTGCGGTCGGTGGTCGAGAAGCTGGGCATCCCGTACGTGTACGCGTGCTTCCACCCGTTCGAACTGCCGTCCACGCACTACGGCCCCGCGCCGCGCCCGGGCCCGCCGGTCCCGCCGGGGATGACCGACAACCGCGAGCTGTGGGACCTGGACGCCCAGAAGGTGAACTCGCTCTACCTCCAGCCGCTCAACACCCACCGCGCGGAGATCGGCCTGCCCCCGGTGGACAACGTGCGCGACCACGTCTTCGCGGACCGGCCGTGGCTGGCGGCGGACCCGGTCCTGGCGCCTTGGCAGGACCTGCCGGACCTCGACGTCGTCCAGACCGGTGCGTGGATCCTGCCGGACGAACGCCCGCTTCCGGCCGACCTGTTGGAGTTCCTGGACGCCGGGGCGGCCCCGGTGTACGTCGGATTCGGCAGCATGCCGATGCGTGCCGCGACCGACATCGGGCAGGTCGTCGTCGAGGCGGTCCGCGCGCAGGGCCGCCGGGTCCTGCTCGGCCGCGGCTGGGCGGAGCTGGCGGCGTCGGACGACCGCGGCGACTGCTTCGCCGTCGGCGAGGTCAACCAGCAGCGGTTGTTCGGCCGGGTGGCCGCCGTCGTCCACCACGGCGGCGCGGGAACGACCACGACCGCCGCCCGGGCCGGCGCGCCGCAGGTGGTGGTGCCGCAGTTCGTGGATCAGCCGCACTGGGCGCGGCGGGTCGCCGAGCTGGGCATCGGCGCGGCCCACGCCGGTTCGACGCCGACCACCGAGTCCCTCACGGCCGCGCTCGCGACGGCCCTGACCCCGGAGACCGCCGTACGCGCGAAGGAGGTGGCCACGACGGTCCGCGCCGACGGTGCGGCGGTGGCCGCGCGGATGCTGCTCGACGTAATCAAGGGGAGCAGGCCGTAGGGCGACGGTCGGTCCATGACGCCGATTGTCCCCACCGCCCCGCCGCCCCGCCGACGAGGCGAACGAATTCCGTTACGCCCGCGCCCGCTTCCCGACCCGCCACCCCGGTCAGGGCAGTTCGTCGAGCCCCACCCGGTACCAGTCGAGCCCGCACAGCACGTGCAGGTCGGGGCCCTGCCCGAAAGTGCGCCGGCGGGCGGGCAGCGGGGAGCCGTCGGGCATGACGAGCCGGAACGCGGCCGTGGGGTGGAAGCGGCCGTCGGCGAGACGGCCCGTCACCTGGGCGGGAGCGCCGGCGGCACGGGGGCTTCCGAGCGCGGCTACGCGGTCGGCGTCGACCAGCAGGAAGTTGATCCGGCCGAGGGTGTCGTGGGCCCAGCCGGTCGGACGTCCGTCCGAGATCCGCACGATGGGGTGGGTCTGCTCGTACGACACCCAGGCGGTCTCGCCGTCGACGTTGAGCGCGGGGGCGCCCCACATCCCGTCCAACTCGTCCCCCGCGGAGGAGTACGTCCAGTCGCGCCGCAGATCCGGGCCGAAGCGGACCAGGCCGGACGCCCCCACCGGCGGTGGCGCCCCGTCCCGCCCCCACCCGTAGTTGCCGAAGATGCCCTCGTCGTTGTAGCGGACCCAGGAGTTCCCGGCCGGTGTGGTGACGACCCCCGCGATCCCGTCGCCGAACACGCCCTCCGCCAACACCCGCCCGTCCGCGTCGAGGGCCACCGCGTTCCGCTCCGGTCCCTCGGGCTCCGGCCGCCAGAGCGCCCGGGCGCCCACCAGCAGCATCCGGTCTTCCGGAAGCAGTTGGGCGTACGGATGCGAGACCGGCAGCCGGGGGATGCGCGCGACCTCCACGGCGTCCGGGGCGTGCACGGTGACCCGGGCGGACACGTCCGCCGACATCCGGGTCTCGGGGAAGGACACCCCGGACGGCGCGGTGATCCGGGCCTGGGTGGCCTCGGCGCGCGCCCGAGCCGTCCAGAGCACGACGATCCGGCCGCCCGGGGCGAGCGCGACGGACACGGCCTCGTCGGTCGGATCACCGCCGTCGCCCGGTTCCAACACGGCGTGACGGCGCAACGGCACCACGACCTCGTCCATGCCTTCGCCCACGGCAACCGCCTCGTCCACGACCTCGTCCACCGCCTCTTCCACGTCGCCTTCGTTCGGTACCTCCGCCGCGCAGGCGCGCGCCGCCGCGGCGCGCGCGCCATCGGCTGACAGTGGCTCTGGGTAGGCTCGGCGGCGCTTCGGCCGGTCTCGGCCGAAGGCCCGACGCGGTGCCCACGGTACCCGCGTGACACGCCTGCAACAGAAACACGGGGAAAGCATTGCGTGCGTTTGCAGCCGCGACAGGATTGCTCGCGGCGGTCATACTTTCCGGTTGTTCGGACGACGGCGGCGGCAAGTCGTCGAAGCACACGGTGACTTACGAGTTCCTGGGCCGCGGCCCCGCCGATGTGCGGTACGCCGTGGACGACCCCGACTCGGAGGGTGAGGAGGCCAAGGGCGTCCCGTCCGGATGGACGAAGACGATCGAGGTCACCAGTCCCGAGACGCTCATGCACATGACCGTCTACGCGTCGCCGAACGAGGCGCCGGACGAACTCATCACCTGCCGCGTCACGTTGGACGGCAAGGTGGTGGACGAGAAGTCGGTCACGCGCGGAGAGCGGTCCGACGTCCTCCAGTGCGAGGCGGACATCTCCTGACCGTCGCCGAACATCCCACGAATGCAACCGAGTTGGGTCGGCCTCAGTCGACCGGTTCGGCCATCCTGGCGAGTCGAAGATGCGGTAGCTCGAGCTGGAAGTGGTGGCCGCGTCCGGACACGGTCCCGTGGTAGTTCAGCTCGTTCGGGTCGTCCACGCCCATTGCGCGGATCGCCTCCACCAGCATCGTCGCCGCGGTGTCGGCGTGGTCTCCGTTCTTCACGGCGTTGTCGAAGCGGCGCTGCCACAGGCCGCCGGCGTCCGACCAACCGCGCTGCGCAAGCAGGTTGGCGTCGGCCCGTTCGGCGTGGTGGACGAAGGACTCGATGCGCATGTCGAGTCCTTCGTTCCACGCGCTGACGAAGCACAACTGGTCGCGGGCGGATTGCAGGTGGAGGACGAACGCACCCGGCAGGCAAGGCGTGTCGGCGCACAGCGCCCGCAGCGCTTTGGCCAGGCGGGATTCCACCCACTCCCACGTCGTGGTGACACGCGGCTCGGGTTCGGGCAGGGAGGGCAGGTCGGCCGGCTCTCCGGCGCGCCACACTCCGGGCGACATGCCGCGGGACCCCGCGGCGTCGCCGTCCGACACGGTGTGCAGCATGGACATGACCGGCGCCGAGTGCACGTCCAATCCCACGGCCAGGGTGGTCCCGCCGGGACGGCGCCACAGCATCCGGGGGCCGGGGCTGTCCCACCGCAATCCGGCGCCGGCCCACAACGTCGGTGGCGTGCCGAGGATTTCCTGCATGACGTCCCAGGCGGTCCGCACGAAGTCCACCTCGTCACGGTGGTCGTCGTCGTACGCGATGCCGGTGCCGAGGTTGACCTCCAGCCTGACCGCGCGCGGACGTACGCCGTCATCCGCCCCGACCACGACGCCGATCCCCTGCCTGGGGCCCCGCGGGGGAAGGCCGAGCTCCCAGCCCACTCCGTCCAGCGGGCCCCGGGCGAGGTCGACGACCCGGCCCGGCGGCACGGGGAGCAGGTCCCAGCCCAGCGCGGCGACAGCGGCCTCGACGTCCCGCACCAGCCACTCGCCCATGTCCAGCGGCGCCAACTCCTCCACCAGGCTCTGGAATCGCTCCGCCGAAGACCAGTACCTGTACTCGCGGGTCGTCATACGACGCACTCTACGGATCGGCGCCGACGTCGACTCTGCCGGTCCGGGCGCCACGAAGGTTCGCAACGCGGTGACCAGCGCCGCCGGATTGTCCTCCTGGACGTTGTGGCCCGCGTCCGGGACGACCGCGAGTTCCGCGTCCGGGAGCCGCCCGACCAGGCGTTCGGCGGCGGCCTGCGGGAGCACTCTGCTGCGGCCGCCGCGTACCAGCAGAACCCGCACCCCTGCGGCCAGTTCGGCCAGTCGCCCGATGGCCGCGAGGATGGCGGGGAAGTCTGGCGGACGGGGATCACCCTTGGGTACCCAACCGCCGTCGGGTGCGCGGCGGAACAGCGTGCTCATGCGGTACGCGACGCTCGCACGGTGGGCGCGCGGATTGACCCGCATCGCGGCCTCGACCACCGCGCCGAGGTCCCGCACCGGAGCGAGGCCGGACATGAACTCCCTTATTCTCCCGGTGCTTTCGAAGTCGACGCCAGGTGCGACGTCGACGAGCGCCAGCCGCTCCACCCGGTCGGGCCGGGCAGCGGCGACGTGGGCCGCGACCACGCCGCCGAGCGACATGCCGACCAGTCGCACCCGCGCGAAGCCGAGGTGATCGGCCGCGGCGACCACGTCGGCGGCCATGGTGCCGACGCGGCAGTCGTCCGACCAGTCGCTGTCGCCGTGTCCGCGCAGATCCAGCGCGACCAGTCGGGCCGCGCCGCGCAGGCCGAGGCACACGAAGTCCCATGTGTGCGCGGTCAGTCCGCCGCCGTGCAGCAGGAGAACCGGGACTCCCGTTCCGCCCCAGTCGAGTCCGTGCAGTCGGCAACCGTCGTGCGCGAAGCGGAACGCGCGGGGCGGCGCCGGATCTCGCACGGTCACGCCGAGTTGGACCGCCGTCTCGACCAGCTTCGGAACCTCGGACCGTCCCCGCACGGAAGCCTCCTCGCCTTACCTTGGCCACTCAAGGTAAGGACGCCAACCTTGACGAGTCAAGGTAGGGTCGGCGCGTGGCCCGAGTACGACGCAACCCCGATGACGCCCGGCGGCTGATCCTCGAAGCGGCGGGCAAGCTGCTGGCCGCGGGCGGTCCGGCCGCCGTACAGGTGCGCGCCGTCGCCGCCGAGGTCGGGGTGTCCGACGCCGCGGTCAACCACCACTTCGGCACGCGGGACCAACTGCTGGAGTCCCTGCTGCGATTCGGCGGCACCAACCTGAAGGCCCAACTGCGCGCCGTCCTGGACACGTGGACCGACGGCCCGACCGATCCGGCCGATTTGGTGCGCGCCCTGTCCGCGCTCTACGCCGACGGCTACGCGGAACTGGCCCTCGCCCTCCACCGATCCGGCTGGCGCGACACCGGCAGCGGACTGCTCG
The DNA here is from genome assembly GCA_045039925.1 of Streptomycetaceae bacterium NBC_01309. Classification (GTDB taxonomy): domain Bacteria; phylum Actinomycetota; class Actinomycetes; order Streptomycetales; family Streptomycetaceae; genus Yinghuangia. The sequence continues at coordinate 8,965,241 of CP108400.1, read as the reverse complement.
ACGAAGTGGTGGACCGGCTGCACGCCCAAGCGCGACAACACTGCGCGGCCGCCGGACGCACGCCTCCCCCGCGCGCGTCGGTCCAACTGGCGGTGGCCGCACTCCACCAAGCGGTGGCGACGGAGCCGCTGTTCGGCGACGAGTTCCGCAGGAGCGTCGGCCTCGACGCGACCGCGCGGGACCACATGCTCGACTGGTGGACCGAGACCCTCCGCACGACCCTCGCCGGCCAACCCTGACGGCCCGGGCGACCGACCGCCGAGCGGCGGCTACCCTCCGGCGAAGACGATCATCTGGTCGATCCGGTCCCGGCGCAGGTGGACAACATCGGTGCCCGCCAGATGCGTTCCGTCCCCGGGCATGCGGTACAGCCACCGGTAGCGGGCCCATTCGCCGGGCGCGTCCACTTCCGAGCACCGCACCATGGTCCCCGGCCCCGCGGGATGACGCCGCATGTCGAGGACGAACCGCTCCAGCGCCTCGACACCGTCGCTTCGGCCCAACGGCCCCCAGAAGACGACGTCGGAAGTCAGCGCACGTGAGAGCAACTCGACGACGTGGGAGTCGGACGAGGCGTTCAGGGCCGCGATGAACATGTCGATCGCCGACCGCGCCGTGTTCTCCTGCATCCCCCAGTCCTACCACCGCGGCGAGTTCTTCACCCGCACGAAGCACCTTCCGCCCATACCGCCCACTCCGGCGCGCTCCTGCGCAAGGGTGGGGGACGAAACGCAGATCGAGACCAGGGTGGTACGCCGGGTGAGAACAGTCGTCGCTCTGATCGCCGCGTGGCTGTTGTTGTCAGTGACCGGTTGCACGGAATCGAACGAAGGATCGTCTCCGGCGGCCGCACCGTCTTCCTCCGCATCCGCACCACAAGCCGCGGCAACTCCGCCGGTCGACGTCCCCCGCCATGCGGGATGCTCGGAGTCGTACGACTACGCGTTCCCCGACCCGGAAGCGCCGCCGTACGCCGGCCCGGCCCCGCACCTGGCCGTCGGCGACGTGGAGTCACTGCAACGGGACTGGGTGGCGTACGACAAGGCGAAAACGCGCTGGGACTGGGACATGTCGCGCGCGCAGCTGTTGGTGTGCCAGACCCACGTGCGCAAGCTGAACGACGTCGTGCTCCGGGAGTGCACCGACACCGTCCCCGGCGTCGACCTCTACGCGGCGGCCCTTCACGGTCTACGAGCTGAAGACCGGCCGCCAGGTCGCCACGCTCGTGATCGACAGCGACGCCGTCGACCACCAAGGCGCCGCCTCGGGCTGCCCGGTGACCTTCACCTACCAAATCGCCCAAGGCGCCCCCGCGTTCTTCCAGACCGTCTCCGAGGAAACAATGACCGACCGCCTACGCCCGCTGATCATGGCCACTGTCTGACGGGACCCACGGATATCGCTGTGCTGCCCTGACTCCGGTCACCCCGGAACGCGCGGTCGTGGTGTTCTTCGATGTCGTAGTGGGCTGCCACACTCCGCAGGATGTCGACAGTGCCCGACCCCGATGTCTATGCCTGGTTCGAGTCGGAACGGAACCGCCCCGCGTACTACACGCTGATGTTCACGCGTGGCCTCGCACCCGACGAGGTCCTGCGGCGCCTCGCCGGCCCCGGTCCCGCGACCGGTGTCGGACAGCGCGCGATTGTGGACGATGTCGACCAAGTCGCCGTCCACGACCTCGGGGAATGGAGCCTGGCCGTCGAACGGCACGGGTTCGAGGCGTACGTCGAAACGGCGGTCAACCGTCTGTCCGTCGGCACCGAGGTCGTCATGCTCGCCTACAACGTGCTGGGCCACTGCCGCTTCCGGCACACCGTCGACGGCGCAACGTGGACCGACTTCGATGCTGTCGACCCCAGCGACCGCTTCGGGCTGCATCCCGACCGTCTCGTCGACGCCATGCGCGGCGCGGGCCTCGACCCTGACCACGACATCGAGGACACGGACTACGACGACGAGCAACTGAACTGGTGCTCCAAGACCATGGCCCTTGCCGAGTCCATCACCGGGATCCGCCTCGAACCCGGGACCTTCTCCGCAACTCCCACGCGCACCGCGCGAATCAGCTTCGCCATCGAAGCACCTGAGGCCGGAACAGGTCGATCTCTTCCGCCGCGACCATGACGTTTGGGGGCTGGCATGGGGCGGCTCGTGACTATTTGTGGTCGTTTTTGGTGAGGGGGATTACGTAGGCGCGGCGTTCGCTGATCAGGCCGTTGCGCATGACGAATACCTCGCCCATTGCGGCGCGCATCACCGTGCCGTCCTTCTGGGGGGCTTCGAGGGTCATCTCGGCCATGACGACGTCGTTCTCCTCGACCATCCGCGTGATCCGCACCTTTGGCGGGGCTCCGACCGGATCGGGCCCTTCGATGTTCGCGTCGTAGGCCGCCTTGCCGGTGATCCGGAAGTGGCCGAACACGGTCCATTCGATGTCGTCGGTCAGGCAGGACAGGATCTGCTCGTGGTCGGAGGTGTTGAACCCGGCGATGTAGCGCTCGACGGTCTGCTTGTTGGTGGACTGGCCGGCAGTGGGCATGGGTGCTCCTTCGTTGGTCGATGATCAGTCGGAGCCGACTGGGGTTTCTTGACATGCCGGTCCCATGCGCTTCGTGGCAAACCACACGGTTGCCGTCAGGGGTTCGCCGGGCTCAGGTTTGCGGAGGTCTCGGGATCGGCCGGCCGCGGCGGCGGCGCGTCGTCCGCGGACGGGGTTGTCCCGCGGCCCTTGCGGAGCATGGTGAGCGCGACGGCCGCGCTGATGGCCGTGATGACCGCGCAGGCCACCCCGATCGCGTTGAGCCCGCTGGTGTACGCCTGCCCGGCGGCGGTCAGCAGGTTCTCGGACGTCTCGTCGGGCAGGGTCTCGGCGGCGTTGATCGCGTCTTCCATGCCGGCCCCTGCCGAGTCCGCGGCGGCGGGCGGGGTGCCTTCGGGGATCTCGATCGAGTTGCGGTAGACCGCGCCGCCGAGGCTCCCGAGGGTGGCGACGCCGAGGGCGTTGCCCAGGTCACCGCTGATGGAGGAGAGCGCCGCCGCGGAGCCGGCCCGCTCCGGTGGTACGGATCCGACAACCAGGGTGGTGCCGAGGGCCCCGAAGGTGCCGACGCCGATGAAGACGATCACGAACCCGGCCATCAGCAGCGGCAACCCGCCGACCGGGTCGACGAAGACCAGCATGGCGTAGCCGATCGTGCCGATGACCAGGCTCGCCCCGATGACGTTGCCGAGCGAATGGCGTTGGGCGAAGACCGGCGCCAGTTGCGCGGCGAGGATCGACGCGACCGCCGCGGGCACCATCCACAGGCCCGCCTCCATCGGCGTGAGCCCCTCGACCATCTGGAGGAAGCCGGTGATGAACAGGTAGCCGCCGCCGGTGCCCAGCATCGACACCATGAGGATCACCAGCGCGGCGGTGAAGGCACCGACCTTGAAGAGCTTCAGGTCGAGCAGCGGATCGGCCAGCCTGCCCTGCCGCGCGACGAAGACCGCCCCGGCGGCCACGCCCACCGCGACGGCGGCGACCGGCGGCACCGAGAAGCCGTGCCGGGCAAGCTCCTTCAGGCCGTAGATGACCGGCAGGATCGACGCCAGCGACAACGCGACGCTCGGAAGGTCGATCCGCCCCGCACCGGGATCCTTGTACTCCGGCAGCACCATCGGGGCCACGATCAGCAGCACCGCCATGACCGGGACGCCGATCAGGAACACCGAGCCCCACCAGAAGAACTCCAGCATCGCACCGCCGACCACCGGTCCCAGCGCCGTACCGCCCATGAAGCAACTGGCCCACACCGCGATGGCCCGGCCGCGTTGGCGCGGATCGTGGAACATGTTGCCGATCAGGGCGAGTGTGGACGGCATCAGCGTCGCGGCGGCGACGCCGAGCAGGGCGCGGGTGACGATCAGGGCCTCCGCGCTGGTGGAGTACGCGGCGGCCACGGAGGTGACGCCGACCGCCGTGGCACCGATCATGAGCAGCTTGCGGCGGCCGATGCGGTCGCCGACAGCGCCCATCGTGATCAGGAACCCGGCGATCAGGAAGCCGTAGATGTCCATGATCCACAGCGTCTGCGTACCGGTGGGCCGCAGTCCGTCGGCAAGGCTGGGCAGGGCCAGGTAGAGCACGCTCTGGTCGAGGGAGATCAGCAGGGTGGGCAGGGCCAGCACCGCGAGCCCCAGCCATTCCCGGCGTCCGGCCTTCCCGGGAGGGGCCTCGGCGGCAGCATTCGATGACATGGACGACCTTCCTCGAACCCAGGGCGGACGGAAATCGCGGGTTGCGCTGATGCGCCGGAAGCCCGGCCCTGGACGGCCTCCGGACGGTCACGCTCGAGCGCGGTCGGCTCAGCGGGCTCCCACGGTGCGCCGCACGCCTCGCGAAAATCTCTCGGTCCGCTCTTGGCCGTCCCCCGCCCGCGCCGGTAGCGCGCGTCGCCGGGTCGTACGCCCGCCCGGAAATCCGCGCGAGCAGGTCGTTTAGGTCGTGTCCTTCGGATCTTGGTGCCGCTCACGTCGTCTGGTGACGTGGCTCGCAAGGCGCAGCCCCGCAGCTCGTAATCGGTCGTACTCGCACGCCGGGCCTGGCGGCCCTCCTTCGGCTGCAATGCAGCGAGGGGCGTTGCCAGGCGGCGTGAGCGGTATCAAGATCCGAAGGACACGGCCTAGCCTGATCACATGCGATTCGGGGTGCTGGGACCGCTCGGTGTGTGGACGGCCGAGGGCGCGGAGGTCAAGGTGTCCGAGCTGAAGGTCCGTGCCCTTCTGGCGTGTCTGCTGCTGCACCGCGGGCGGCCGGTCTCCGCCGACCAGCTGGTCGGGAACCTGTGGGGTGCGAAACTCCCGGGCAATCCCCCGGGAATGCTGCACAACAAGGTCTGGCAGCTACGGCGCGCGCTCGACGACGCCGAGCCGGGCAGCCGGGCCCTGGTCGTGTCCCAGCCGCCGGGCTACGAGCTGCGGGTCGGCCCGGAAGCCGTCGACGCCGACCGGTTCGGACAACTTCTCGTCCGCGCGCGGGCGGCCGCCGACCCGCGCACCCGGTCCGCGTTGCTCGCCGACGCGCTCGCCGTGTGGCGCGGTCCGGCCTTCGCCGACTTCGCCGACGAGGCGTTCGTACGCGTCGCGGTCGCCCAACTGGAGGAGCAGCGGCTGACCGCGGTCGAGGAACAGGCCGAGGCGCGTCTGGAGCTCGGCGAGCACTCGCTGGTCGCCGACGAACTGGGCGACCTGGTCGGCGTCCATCCGCTGCGGGAGCGGCTGCGCGCCGCGCACGTACGGGCGCTGTACGCGGCCGGGCGCCAGGACGCCGCGCTGCGCAGCTACGCCGATCTGCGCACCCGCCTGGCCGAGGAGCTGGGGGTGGACCCGAGCCCCGACCTGGCCGCGCTGCACCAGGCGATCCTCCGGCACGATCCCTCGCTGGCCGCCCGGGCCTCCCCCGTCACGTCGGCGGCGCGCCCGCCGAGCAACCTGCCCGCGATGCTGACCGAGTTGATCGGACGCGGCGAAGCGGTCGACGAACTGCGCCTGCTGCTGGACGCCCACCGGCTGGTGACGCTCACCGGTCCCGGCGGCGTCGGCAAGACGCAGCTCGCGCTGGCCGCCGCCGCGCGGCTCGGCGACCGGTTCCCCGGCGGCATCCACATGGCGGAGTTCGCCGCACTCAACCCCGCGCCGATCAACCGGACGCCCGCCGCGCAGGGCGACGCTTGGGCCGAGGCGCACGAGGTGGTCGGCTCGGTGCTGGGCGTACGCGACGACGCGACACGCCCGGGCGACGCGCCGCTCTCGCCCGTCGCACGCATCGCCCGCGCGCTGCGCGACCGGCCGACGCTGTTGATCTTCGACAATTGCGAGCACCTCGCCGTTCCGGTGGCGGAGTTGGCCGGGAACCTGCTCAAGGCGGCCCCCGCGCTGCGCATCCTGGCCACCAGTCAGGTGCCCCTCGGCATCACCGGCGAACGGCTGGCGGAGGTGCCGCCGCTCTCCCAACCGCCCTCCGCCGCGGGGCTGGGCACGGCGGACGTGGCCCGGTTCGGCGCACTTGAGCTGTTCGTGGCGCGTGCCACGGCCGCCGCGCCGCGCTTCGTCTTCGACGCCGACGCCCTCGACGCGATCGTGTCGATCTGCCGACGGCTGGACGGGCTCCCGCTCGCCCTGGAGATGGCGGCAACCCGCGTGCGGGCGCTGGGCGTCCGCGAGCTGGCCAACCGACTGGACGACCGCTTCCGCCTCTTGGCGGTGGGCGCGCGAGGCGCGCCCGCGCGGCAGCGCACGCTGCGCGCGGTGATCGACTGGAGCTGGGACCTGCTCGGCGAGCGGGAGCAGGCGGTGCTGCGGCGCCTGGCCGTGCACTCCGACGGCTGCGCGCTGGCCGCGGCGGAGGAGCTGTGCGCCGGGGACGGGGACGGGGACGGGGTGGACCGTGCGGACGTACTCGACCTCCTCGCGCGCCTGGTGGACTGCTCGCTCCTGGTCGTCGCCGACGACGCGGGCGCGTCGGGCGCGTCAGGGGCATCGGGCGCATCGGGCGGACCCCGCTACCGGATGACCGAGTCGGTCGCCGCGTACGCCGCGGAACGGCTCGCCGAGTCCGGCGAGTCGGCGGCCTGCGAGTCCCGCCACCGCGCGTACTACACCGCGCTCGCCGAGCGGGCCGAGGCGCACCTGCGCGGCCACGAACAGCGGCAGTGGCTGCGCCGGCTCGACGCCGAGAACGCCAACATGCACGCCGCGCTGGACAGCGCGCTGCGCACAGGAGACTCCGAAAGCGCCTTGCGGCTGGTCAACGCCATGGCCTGGTACTGGCATCTGCGCGGCCGCAACAACGAGGCCCGGCGCTCGCTGACCGCGGCCCTGGCGGCCGGCGCCGACGCCCCCGCCCCCTTGGTGGCGCGGGCCACGGTCCTGCTGACGGGGTTCAGGCTGCGGCTCGCGGGCAGTTCGGACCCGGCCGCCGACTACCGTGCCGCGCTGCGGCCGTACGACGAGATCGACGACGTGCCCGGCCGCGCACGTGCGGAGTGGTTCCTGGCGTCCCACCAGTACGGCGTGGGTGACGCCCGGCCGAGCCGGAGCCTCATCGAATCCGCGCTCGCCACGTTCCGGACGCTCGGCGACCGCTGGGGCATCGCCGCGACCCTCGCCATCCGGGCCTTCTACGCCCAGCTCCTCGGGGACTTCGCCACGCTGCGGCACGACGCCGGGCAGAGTCTGGAGCTGTTCCGCGAACTGGGCGACCAGTGGGGGCAGTTGCAGGCCATGGTGCCGTTGCAGACCGATGCCGAGGTGACAGGCGACTACAAGCGCGCCGGCCGGCTCCACCGCGAGGCCCTGCGCATGGCCGAGGACCTCGAACTGTGGCCCCAGGTGTCCTTCCACCTGTCGGGCCTGGGACGCATCGCCGTCCTCGACCGCGACTACGCCCAGGCCCAGGAGTTCCACGAGCGGGCCAGGCGGCTGGCGGTCGCGCAGTCGGACACGTTCGGGGAGCAGTACGCCGAGATCGGCCTCGGCCTGGGCGCCCGCCGCGCGGGTGACCTGGACGCGGCGGAGACCCACATGCGAACCGTCCTGGAACTGCACCGGCAGGCCGGCTACGAACCGGGAAGGCCCGCGCTGATCCTGGCCGAGCTCGGATTCATCGCCGAGCAGCGCGGGGACGCGGCGGCGGCCCTCCGTTGGCAGCTCGACGGACTGTCCGCCGCACGCGACTCCGGAGACCGCCGGTCGGTGGCACTGGCACTCGAAGGGCTGGCCGGCGCACAGGCGCTGGCGGGCCACGCCGATCACGCCGCGCGGCTGCTCAACGCCGCGGCGGCGGCCCGGCGTTCGGTCAACGCACCGCTGCCCGAGGGCGAGCGGGACGACGTCGCCCGCATCGCCGCCCGTACCCGCGGGATGCTGGGCGAGCGGCAGTTCGCGGACGCCGAGAACACGGAGACGCCCTGGGACGACGCGTCCACGGTTGACGCGCTCCTTGCCCACCCGTCCCTGGCCGACGCTCGCTGAGCGCGCCCGGCCGACGGTCGGGTGGATGGTGCAGCGGGGCCCTCCGACGGCTGGAAATTGGTGCACGAGGGCCGTAGTTCCGGACGTCCGGCCTGGCCTAGCGTGCTGATCGCTCGGGCGGAGCCGAAGGCGTGGCTCCGGAGTTGCCGGGGAGAGCAACACCTCGGGAGCGCGACACCTCGTGGAGCGCGACACCACAGGGAAGCACCTCAGACGAAGCACCTCAGACAAGGATGACCATGGCGGCTGGATTCACTGTCACCTCCATTCACGACACCGCCCCGAAGGGCGTCACCGACGGGATCACCGCCCGCGTGGTGAAGGAGGGGACTCCGGAAGACCCCTCGATCGTGATGGAGTTGACGTTCGCGCCCGGTGCGGCGTTCGGCGAGGACGCGCACAACCGGCCGGAGATCCTGGTCGTCACCGACGGCGTCTTCGGTGACGGGGAAGCCGAGTACGGCGCGGGCAGCGTCATCGTGGGTGCCCCGGGCTCCGTGCACTTCCCGCAGTCCAAGGACGGTTGCACCGTCCTCGCGATCCACCCGGCCGGACTGTAGTCGGTTCGCGCGGATCCGCCCCCGTGAGCGGATCCCGGGTTCCTCCGGTGCGCCCCCCGGTTCCGGAGGAACCCGGACCGGGACTGCCCGGGGACGGCCCCGGCCCGGGACTGCCCGGCACCGCTGGCTTCTGTTCGTGCGGCGATTGGCTGAGACCTCGTGATCAATGACGTACACCTGCTGATCGGTGCCTCGAGTGCGGGCATCACGGCCGGCCTGACCTGGGCCTGCCACCTGCCCGGACGGCGCCGGGCGGCGCAGCGTGTCGTGCGCGCCCAGGCGCGGGCCGAGCAGGCGGCGGCACGTGCCGAGGAGCGGGTCGAGGACGCCGCGCGCACCGCGCTGACCTCGGCGTACGAACGGGTCGAGGAGGCCCGCGGCGAGGCCGCCACCAGCTGGTCGCAACTCCAGCTCGTGATGGCCGAGTTGGACCACCTGGTCGAGGCCCGCCTGCCCGCCGTGAGCCAGGAGCTCCAGGGCGTACGCATGCGCACGCCGGTGGGGCTGCGCCGCCCCGGCCACTTCGAGGGTTCCGAACTGGCGGGCTCCCTGGAGGCCGTCGAGGAGGCGCTGCGCGACACGGCCACCGCCGTACGGCGCCGGGTCGAGGACTCCGCCCGCGCCGGCGTGCGCGTCGCCGCCGAGGAGATCCAGGCGAGCCTGACCCGCGCGCAGCGGGACATCGACAACGCCTTCGACGACCAGGACGACCTGGGGGCGGGCCCCGGCCTCGGCGCGCCGCCGGCGAACACCCTGGCCCGCGTGGACCACAGCGTCACGCTGGCCACGCACACCGTCCAGCGGCTCAGGATCCTCACCGAGTCGTGGCCGGGAGTCCAGCGGGCCAACTGCACCATCGCGGAGATCATGGAGAGCGCCCGCGGCCGCATCCGGCAGAGCGAGTCGGTCGACTACACCTACCGCGCGCAGACCGGCGAGGCGGTGGTGGAGGGCCTGATCGTGGAGCCGGTCATCGTCGCCCTCACCGAGCTGCTGGACAACGCGACCGCCTACTCCGGCAGCGTTGCCACGACACATGTGAGCCGGGTCGCGACCGGGATGCGCGTCACGGTCGAGGACCAGGGCCTGGGCATGAGCCCGCTGCAACTCCAGGAAGCCGAAAGGGCGTTGGCGTCCGGAACCCCGGACGTCACGGCGCTGGCCGAACCCGGCAAGCTCGGCTTCCTGGTCATCGGGCGCCTGATGCAGGCGTACGGGCTGCGCGTGGGCCTGTCGCCCTCGGCCGCCGGAGGGATACGGGCGGACCTGCTGATCCCCGCGGAACACCTGGCCGCGGAAGGCCCGCCGGAAGCGAACGCACCGGCCGCGGCAGGGCAGTCGGCACGGCGAACGGCGCCGACCCCGGTGGCCGTCCCCATGCCCGTCGCCGTACCCCTCCCCGCCGGGCTGGTGCCGATCGGGAGCGGCGGCAACCCGTGGGCACCGGACAGGGTCAGGAACACGGACGGGGCCGGTGCGGACCCGCTCGCGGGCTCGCACCACGAAACGGCGCACCCGGCGCCCCCGGTTCAGGCAGGACGGTCGGCGCCGGGTGCGCAGGCAGTACATGTGGCACAGGTGGCACAGGTGGAGCAGACGCCAGAGACGACACCGGTGACACCTACGACACCGGCGACACAGACAGTGCACGGACTTCCCAAGCGGCAGCCTCGCCGGGCGGTACGCCAGGCCGCGGCGCCCCGCCAGCGGGAGGTCTCCGATCCCGACGCGCTCACCGAAGGATTCGCGCGGCTCAGGGGCGTACTGGCGGCGGGGTACGGGGGCGACGACAACATCAACGAAGGGTGAGCACGCGATGTCCGAGTACCAGCACGTCACCGCCGACGCGGCGGACCTGCGCCCGCAGCTCAACGCACTGCTGGGAGAAGGAGTGATCTCCGCCGTCCTGTTCTCGTCGGACGGGCTGGCCCTGGCGGCCACCGACGGCCTCGGGCGCGACGAAGTGGAGCGCTCGTGCGCGGCGTTCGCGGGGGTCGCCTCGCTCCAGGACACCTTCGCCGACTGCTGCCGCACCAGCCCGGAGAACCTGCTGATGCGCTATCAGATCATGGACTTCACGCAGTACACCGTGCTGCTGTTCTCCGCCGGCCGCAACAGCGGCCTGGGCGTCGCGGTGGAAGGCGACTCGATCAGCCAGAACGTCCAACTGGCTTTGTCCAAGGCCCTGAAACTCGTCAAAGCCCTGGGCCCGTTCCTGGCGGCCCGGGACCGCCTGCTGCTCAACCGGGCATGAACTCCGGTGCGGGCGGCGGCGGTCACACACGCCGCGGCGTCGTCCGTTCCCACACCGTCATCACCCCGCGGGAGGAGGCGGACGACGGGCCCGAGGGGGAGACACCCGTGCCCGACCGCCCGCACGTCGACGTGGCGACCCTGTTGTCGGTCGATCCCACGGTTCCCCTGGAGGGACTGCGCGTCCAGGCGCGGCGCGTGATGGCGCTGCTGGAGCCCGGGGTGTTGTCGGTGGCGGACGTCTCCGCGTACCTGGAGATGCCCGCGGGCGTCGTCCGGGCGCTGGTCGCCGACCTGGTCGTCAGCGGCCACCTGCGCACCGCCGACCCGTTCGTGCCCCTCGCGCAGCCGCACGAACGAGAGTTCCTCGAAAGGGTTTTGGATGGCCTCCAGCGCCTCTGAGCACCACTATCTGCCGCGTGGCGCGCGATCGGTGAAGATCGTGGTGCTCGGGGCGTTCGGGGTCGGCAAGACCACGTACGTGGCGACCGTGTCGGAGATGCGGCCGCTGCGTACCGAGGAACGACTCAGCAGAGCGGGCCAACTCGTCGACGACCTCAGGGTGGAGACGAAGTCCACGACGACCGTCGCCATGGACTTCGGACGGCGCACCCTGGGCGACGACATCGTCGTCTACCTGTTCGGCGCGCCGGGCCAGCCGCGCTTCGCCGACATGATCCGTTCGCTGCTGAACGGCGCGCTGGGCGGGCTGGTGCTCGTCGACACCCGTTACGTGGACCAGTCGTTCGAGTCGATCGGCCTCCTCGAGGAGGCCGATCTCCCGTACGTGGTGGCCGTCAACACCTTCCCCGGCGCACCCGCGTACCCCGAAGAGGTGCTGCGCGACGCCCTGACCCTGCCCGGCGACCGTCCGCTGGTCTTCCTGGACGCGCGCAGCATGCAGTCGGCGAAGCGTGCGCTGATCGCCCTGGTCACCGACATCCTCCACCCCGCAGGGAGCCGTGCCTGATGACGAACCCGAGCAACGGGCAGGCCGCCGAGCCGCACCTGCCGCAGGCGCTGCATGCACCGCAAGTGCCGCCAATACCGCAAGTGCCGCAAGTGCCGCAAGTACCATTGGCACCAAGGCTGTTCGGCGCCGCCTTCGGCGAACACCCCGAGAGCACCTACGCCCAGCTGCGCGCGGTCGGCCCGGTGGCCTGGGGGGAGGTGGCCGACGGCGTGTACGCCCTCGTCGTCACCAGCCACGCCGCCGCCCGGGAACTCCTCGCCGACCCGGCGTACACGAGAGACCCCGGCACGTGGGACGCGCTCGCGCGCGGCGGCGTACCGCCGAGCCTCACGCTCATGCACACGCCGGGCCTCCAGCACACCGACGGCGCCGAGCACGAGCGCCTGCGGCGCGCCCTGGACGACTGCCTGGCGGGCGTCGACCTGCACGCGGTGCGGCGCACCGTGCAGCGGTACGCGCGCGACCGCATCGACGCGTTCGTCCGCCGCGGCCACGCCGACCTCATGGCCGAGTACGCCGAGCCGGTGGCCCTGCACACCCTCACCGACCTCCTCGGGTGCCCGCCCGACGCCGCCGAACGGATCCGCTGGTACGCCGGGTCCGTCGTCGCCGCCGACCAGGACGCCGCCGAGGCGGACGCGGAACTGGCACAGACCCTGCGCGAGGTCGTCGCGGCCCGGAAGGCCGCGCCCGGCGCCGACGTGACGTCGTGGCTGCTCGCGCACCCGGCGCAGCTCAGCGACCAGGAGGTGGCACGGCAGCTGGCGTCCATGCTGGTGCTCGGTGCCGCCCCCACGGTCGCCTGGATCGGTGCCACGCTGCACACGCTGCTCACCGAGCCGGCGTACGCCAGCGAACTCGTGGGCGGTGCGGTGACCATCCGGCACGCCCTGAACGAAACCGTGTCGCTGCGTTGCCCGGTGGCGAACTCGTCGGTCCACTACGCACGTTCGCCGCGCACGCTGCACGGCGTCCAGGTCCCGGCCGGGGTGCCCGTCCTGGTGAGCCACGCCGCCACCGGACTCGACCCGGACCGCCCCGGCAGGGGGACGGCCCGGGACCGCAGCCACCTTGCGTGGTCCGCCGGTTCGCACCGCTGCCCGGCGCAGACGCTGGCCGCGACGATCGCCGAGACGGCGATCGAGACCGTCGTCGACGCCTTGTGGGACCTCACCACGCCCACCCCCGTCGTGGCCGGCAAGCCGGGACCGTTCCAGCAGTGCCCGGTGCATGTCGGCGTGCTTTTCTCGCCGGAGAGCCGCCGGAATCCCTGCGATACGCTCGCGCCGCGAGACCCGGGGGGTCCGGACAATTCCTTCGCTTCTTGTGTGTCAGTGTCAGGGGAGACCGCGGGCAATGCTTTCACTTCGTGAGTTGGGTGCCATCCCGGAATTCGGCATCGGCGGCACGGACACCGGCGGGAATGCCGGTGCCGGTGTCGGCGGCAGCACCGACGGGGGTGCCGCCGGCGCGGACCACGAGGTGCACAGCGCCCTGATCCTGTCCGGCAACCACTGGATCGGCGCGGAGATCGAGAGGGCGCTGATCGTCTCCAACGTCCCGAACCTCCGGGCCCCGGACCGCCTCGTCGGGACGCTCGCCGCCGGCCGGGCGGCCGGACTCCTGGTCGCGGACGCACCGGACGACGACGCACTCGCCGACATCCGGAAGGCCGCCGACCGCCACGGCTTCCCGCTGCTCACCTCCACGCGGTCGCTGTCCGCGTGGCGGACCGGCCTCGCGCGGTCCGTGCTCGACCTCAGCGTCGCCCGCGCCCGCCGGCACGCCGCGCGGCTGGCCAGCCTGATCGACCAGCTCGGGACCTCCCCGGACACGGTCGGCAACATCAGCAGGCTGCTGGCCGCCGAGCTGAACGCCGAGGTCGTGGTGCGCGGCGCCGAGGGCATCCTCGCGGCCGTGCCGCCCGCCGCCCCGCTCTCGCTGGCGTCGGTCATCCAGCGGCCGGACCGCCCGTACCAGACGACTCCGACGGGCCGGTTCGCGCACACCGTGCCACTCACCGCCGACGAGGTCCTGATCGTCGCCACCAAGGACCCGCAGGCCCGCGCGGGCCGGGCGGTCATCGGCCACGCCGCCACCACCCTCGCCTTCGCGCTGCGCCCCCGGTCCGGTCGCGCGGGCGCGCCCCTCGCCGACGCGATACGCGGCATCCGGCTCTCGGCCTTCCAACTCCTCATGACCGGCAACGCCGTGCACGCGCAGCGCGTCATGGCGAGCCTGGCGCCCGGGCTGCTCGACGCCGAGTCCGCCCGGGTGTTCATCGTCGACTGCGCACGGGCGGACCGCGACACGGTCATGGCGGAGGTGGAACGCAGCCTGGACACGCATGCCCTGGCGGTGCGGTGCCCCGCGTTCCACGACCACATCATCATCGTCGTGCCCCGGCAGCCCGACTACGAGCCGGAACACGAACTGCGCAAGCTGCGCGAGGCGTTCAGCTCGGCCAACGTCGCCGTCGGCGGCAGTGCGCCGCATCCGCTCGACGGGGTCGTCAACGCGTACGGGGAGGCGTCGGACGCCCTCGTCCGCGCCGCACACCATCCCGAGCGCACGGTCATGACGACGTCCCGTGCCCCCGGCCTGGTGGACATCCTCCCGGCGGGCCCGGCCCACGCGTGGGCGAGCAGATTCCTGCAACCGATCCTGAGCATGCCCCGGCAAGGGCAGCAGACCCTCGAAGCCACCGCGATGGCACTGGAGTTCCGCACGTCCGCCGCGGCCCGCGTCATCGGCGTGCACCGCAACACGGTGGCGCGGCGGGTCAGCCAGGTGTGCGCCGGCGTGGGCATCAACCCGGACCGCACCCTCGACCGGATCGCCCTTTCCCTGGCCATCCAGATCGTCAGCGTGTACCCGCTGAACGACTCCGGGTACACGGAGGAGGTCTCGCTGCACGACCTGCTCACCCACAACCAGGTCCGCGCCTGGGCGGACAAGGCGCTCCGGCCGCTGGCCGACGACCGGCGGGACCTCCTGCGCACGCTGCGGGCCTGGGTGATGTCCGAGTTCAACGCCGACGTGGCCGCGGCGCGCCTCGGCATCGCGACGAAGACCGTGCGCTCGCACATCCGGGCCGCGGAACCCCTCCTGGAGAAGGACCTCATCACCGGCTTGCCGCAGGACGTGGAAGAGGAGGAGGGCGAGCAGCGCCTGAGCGGCATCAGGCCCCTCACGGTCGCCTTGTACGCCACCACGCCCCCGGGCAGGCCGTACCCGGCCCTCCTCTCCCTCCACGCTCCGCCGACGGTCCACGGGGACATCGCCACGACCTTCTGAGGCACTGCCGGTGCCGCGGGGCAGCGGGCGCGGGCGGTCAGCCCGCGGTGGTGATCACGGCTTTCGCCAGGGTGACGAGCTTGGCCTGGTCGAGGGCCTTGGCGGTGCCCTCGGGAGTGATGGTGACCTTCAGGAAGTTCTTGTCGTCGAGCTTGACGGTGAGGACAAGGGTCTTCAGGCTGCCCCGGGTGTAGACGGCGGCGGGGGCGCCGACCTCGGCGTCGATGCGGGTGCCGCCCTGTTTGGTGACCGCTTCGTCGATCGGCGCGGTGTCGTCGCCGGGCTTGAAGACCGTGTTGAGGGTGCGGGTGGTGGACAGCACGGCCTTGCCGTCCGGGCCGCGGTAGTCGCAGGTGAAGGGGATGTCGTCGGGCTGCGCGACGACGGAGGTGCCCACCACGGGGGTCACGGCGTCGGCCGGGAGTACGTCGCACACCCCAGGCGCGGTCACCGGACCGCCCACGGGTTTGGACGAACTCCCGGGCGCGGTGGACGCCTTCGGCGCGGCCGCAGCCGGCGTGGTGCCCGGAGCACCGCCCGCCGCACCCGCCTTCGGTGCCGAACTCCCCGTGGACGCACCCTTGTTCTTGCCGTCCCCCTTGATCTTGTCCTTGACTCCGCAGCCGGTCGTGAGGGCGAGCGCCCCCGCTGTTCCCACGACTACGGCGCCGGTACGAAGACGTCCGGAATTGCCCCACTTCGACATGGTGATCTCCCCGCGAAAGCGTTTGAAGGGTCGGTTCGCGCACAGGCTTGCGCCTCGGCGATCAGGGGAGCCATGTGACCGCTGCCCCGCAGGACGCTAACCGCGCCCGGCCCCGCAACGCTGCGGTACTCCCCTCAGGTTGCCCCTTCGGGACGGCCGAGATCTCCCGGTGGTCCGGGTATCGCCCTGACTGTCACCGGCGGTCCTGCCGACGGGGACGGAGCGGTCAGCGGGGGGCGAGCCAGGCGAGGGCGGCCACCGTCATGGTCCGGACGCCGTTGTCCAGGGTGGGGTCGACGAGCGGGGCGAAGAGCGGGGAGTGGTTGGAGGGGATGTCGCGTCCCACGGTCCCCTTCTTGACGGCGGCTTCGAAGACGGCGGGATCGGTGCCGCCGAAGAACCAGTAGCACAGGGGCGCCCCGGAGGCGGTGGCCAGGATCCCGCAGTCCTCGCTGCCGGTGGCCGGGCCCGGGTCGACGACGGTGTGCTCGCCGAAGTGTGCGCGCAGTGCCCCCATCGTCCGCTCGACGGCCGCCGCGTCGTTGACCAGGACGGGGAAGGTGTCGACGGGGGTGATCTCGGGCTTGCGTTCGGCCCCGGCGGCCTCGGCTTCGGCGTTGACGATGCGGGTGACCGCGCTCAACACGGTGTCGCGGACCTCGGGGGTGTAGGTGCGGATGTTGAGCTTGAGTTCGGCGTCGTCGGGGATGACGTTGTCCTTCGTCCCGGCGTTGAGGGCGCCCACGGTGACGACGGCCGTGTCGCCGCCGGCGATCTCGCGGGAGACCACGGTTTGCAGGCGCATCACCGTCGCGGCGGCCATGACCACCGGGTCGATCGCGGACTCGGGGCGTGAGCCGTGCGCGCCGCGGCCGAACATCCGTACCCGCAGCGCGTCGGTGGCCGCCAGGGCCGGCCCGGGGTGGCAGGCGATCGTCCCGGTCGGGACGGGTGCCACGTGCTGGCCCAGGACGATGTCCGGGGTGCCGACCTTGTCGAACAGGCCGTCGTCGACCATGGCCTGCGCGCCGGAGCCGACCTCCTCGGCGGGTTGGAACAGCGCCACAAGCGTGCCGGACCACGACTCCCGTGCGCCGGAGAGCAGGTCCAGGGCACCGATGAGGCAGGCGACGTGCATGTCGTGCCCGCAGGCGTGCATCACCGGGACCTCGGTGCCGTCCGGGTTGGTCGCGGTCACCGTGCTGGCGTAGTCAAGGCCGGTCTGCTCCTGGACCGGCAGCGCGTCGAAGTCCGCCCGCAGCAGCACTTTGGGGCCCTCGCCGTTGGCCAGCACGCCCACCACTCCGGTACGTCCGACGCCGGTGGTGACCTGGAACCCGAGCCGTCCCAGCTCGTCCGCCACCAGGCCGGCCGTCCGGGTCTCGGCGAACGACAGCTCGGGATGCGCGTGCAGATCCTTGTAGAGCGCCTCCAGCCGCGGGTGGATGTCCGAGAGCCTGTCCAGTACGCCGGTGGCTGCGTCGGGCCGCACGGTGTCGCTCATCTGCTTGCTCCAAGTCGGGGATGAGGCCGAACCGGACGAGGTTCGTCAGGCGACGATGGCCATCTCGTGCGGGGTGTTGTTGAGGCGGCGGCCGCCGTCGGGGGTGACGGTGACGATGTCCTCGATGCGTACGCCGAACCGGTCGGGCAGGTAGACGCCCGGTTCGATGGAGAAGCACATGCCCTCGACGAGCGGCTGTTCCTCGCCTTCGATCATGTACGGGGGTTCGTGGGTGGTCGTGCCGATGCCGTGCCCGGTGCGGTGGATGAAGTACTCGCCGTATCCGGCGTCGGCGATGTGCCGGCGGGCGGCGCGGTCGACCTCCTGGCACGCGACGCCCGGCCGCACACTCCGGAACCCGGCCTCCTGGGCGGCGCGGACCAGGTCGTGGACCTTCTGCTCCTCGGCCGTGGGCTCGCCGACGTGCACGGTGCGGGTGGTGTCGGAGCCGTAGCCGTACCGGAGGCCGCCGAAGTCGAGGACGACCATGTCACCGTGCTCGATGGTGCGTTCGCCCGCCTCGTGGTGCGGGTTGGCGCCGTTGGGGCCGGAACCGACGACCGTGAAGTCGACCTGCGAGTGGCCGAACTGCCGCAGGAGGTCCGCGAGGTCGGCGGCGACCTCGGTCTCCCTGCGGCCCGCGAAGCGGACCTTCTTGATCTCCTCGTACGCGGCGTCCGCGGCCGCGGCGGCAGCGGCCACGCGCTCCAGTTCGGCGGCGTCCTTGACGGCGCGGAGCATGGGAAGGGCCTGGTGACCGCGGCGTACGAGCTCTTCGGCAGGGTCTCCTGGAGGCCGAGCAGGTGCATCGCCCACGTGCTGTCGCTCAGCGCGTAGCGGCCCGAGGCGTCCAGGAGGGGTGCCGTGGCGGCGTACGGGTCCTGGCCGTCCGCCCAGTTCCGCAGGGTCAGTGCGGGCGCGCCCGGCGCGGCGGAGGCGTCGGGCGCCTCGAGGACGGGGACGACCATGACGGGGTCGTGTCCGGCGCGCAGCACCAGCAGGGTGAGGCGCTCGGTCAGTGCGGTGGGCTGGTAGCCGGTGAGCCAGACGAGGTCCGGGCCCGGTGCCACGAGGAGTCCGTCGAGGCCCGCGGCATCGGCCGACCGCGCCGCGCGTTCCATCCGGGCCTGGTAGTCGTCGCTGGTGAACGGGGCGGGCGCGTCGGTCATCGGGATCTCCGGGGTACGGCCGAGTGATCAAGGTCCGAGCACCATGCTCGCCTGGCTGCCGCGGCCCCGCGACCGGGCGTCGCGCCAGGTCGGCCGCGGGACGAAGGCGGCGCCGACGACGAGGCCGAGCGCGATGACGACGACCTGGGTGACGAGTTCGCCCAGGTCCTGGAAGCCCTGGACGCGGTCGCCGCCGGCCAGCACGGTCAGTCCGCGCAGGCCGAGGGAGCCGACGGTGAGGGTGAAGAACCCCGCCAGGACCAGGACGAGGCGCGGCGGTCGGTGGGCCGGCCGGGCGAGCAGCCCTGCCGCGGCGGACAGCATGGTGGCGGCCAGGAAGGTCCCGACCACGGTCCCGGCGACTTTGGCGGCCCCCGCCTGTACGGCGAGCGGGAGGTAGACCAGCAGCAGCATCCACCCGAACACCGGCCAGGGGATGCCGAAGGCCAGCAGCGCGCCGACGGCGAAGACGGTCCAGCCGAGCAGCACGGCGCCGTAGTGCAGGTTGTCGGGTGCCTGCGTATCGGTGAACGAGCCGAGCGAGGTGCCGGTCAGCGCGGCGCCGACCAGTACCCCGATGTAGAGCTGGACGAGCAGGAACGTGGCGTACACGAGGCGGACCGCGCCCGTGGTGAGGCTGCCGGCCGCGAGTTCGGTGGCGGCCGCGCTGAGGATGTCGCCGGGCACCAGGAAGAACAGCGCCGGGAGCATGATGAGCAGCTTCCCGCCGTGCGAGGAGTCCTGGGCGAACACGGCCAGGGCGGTGGTGGCCACGGCGGTGGAGGCGAGCAGCGGGAAGACCAGCGCGAGGCGGGGGCGGGTCGCGGCGGCCACCGCGAGCACCGCGGTGATCGAGGCCAGGACCGCGGTGGAGCCGACCTCGTACCAGGTGCGCTGCACCGCGGGGGCGAACCCGACGGAGAACAGCACGATGCCGACCAGGCGCAGCCACCACGGGTAGGGGTCGGGCGAGTCCACGATGGCGCTCAGCCGCGCTCGGGCCGACGCGAGGTCGGTCCGGCCCCGGGAGATGTCCACGACCAGGGCCTTGGCGGCGATGGTCCGGTCCATGCGGGAGACGTCGGGGAACTGGCGGACCACGAAGGTGCGCGACCGTCCGGCGACGGTGACGCTGACCGCGGCGCTCTCGGCGTTGAGCAGCACGTCGGCCTGCCCGCCGTAGGCCCGCGCGACGTCGTCCACGATGCCGGCGACGGTCTCCGCGCCTTCGCCGCTGCTGCGCAGCATCAGGCCGACAAGGTCCTCGAGGAGCGCGACCAGGTGGTCGAGGTCGGCCGGGGCCCGGGCGGCGGTCGGAGCCATGGGTGCCTCCGAATCGGTGGGGCCGGCGTGAGGCGTGCCGGTCGCGTGACCCGCTCCACCTTCAGGGACAAGATATGACGATTAGTACATAACTCCTGCTATTCGCGGGCCGTGTCGGGGTGGGGGCCGCGCCGGGGTGGGCCCGTGTCGGGGCGAGTGGCGGCAGTCGGCCGACTGCCGCACGGCGGCGGCGCGGGCTCTTCGGTCAGGACGCGCGGTCGACCGTGTACGGGTGCACGCGGATGTCCGGGCGGAACGGGTCGAACCACTCCATCACGTTGTCGAGTTCGCCGTCCGGGTCCTGGTCGTACAGCCATTCGTGGCCGTCGTCGTCGTGGACCGCGTCCTTGTACGCGTCCAACGCGAGCTGGGTCTCCTCGTCGTACAGCCCGTACATGTCCAGTACGGGCACCGCCTCCTCCAGCAGGATGCGGAACGCAAGCGCCTCGGCCGTACAGCCCAGGCCGGTCCACGAGGATGCCGTGAGCCGCTCGGCCATGGTGGCGGCGGCGAGGATGAACTTGCGGGCGAACAAGGGCCGGTACTGCGGCGCGAACGCCGGAGGCAGCAGCTCCAGCGCCAGGAACGCGCCGCCGGAGTTCTCCAGGCTGCGGGCGGGCTCGTCCCGCTCCAGCTCGACCAGGTCGGCGAACAGCTCGTCGGTCAGCAGGTCGATCGTGTACACCACCGCCCCCGCCGCCAATCCCGCCGCCGCCCGCGAGACCTTGCCGTCCTCGGCCGGGGAGAACCCGAAGGCGTCGAGGCCGTGGCACAGCTGCCCCGCCAGCGCGCGGAGCCTGCCGCCGAACGCCGCGGCCTCCGCCTCGTCGGGGCCCGCCGCGGCGGGTGCGTCGCGCGGCCCGCCGCGCAGTCGGCGGACCCGCTCCCCCAGGTCCGACGGCGGCGCGTCCGGGCCGTCCGCGGCGGCCAGGCTCTCCTGCACCAGCTCGTCGTGCAGCTTGACCTCGCAGGAGACCACCGACCAGTCGTCCAGTTCCTCGGCCTCGTCCAGGACCTCCTCGGCCATCGCCCGCGCCGCCTCCTCGGCGACCACGAGCGAGGCCGCGTCCACCACGAGCAGCAACTGCGCGCCCTCCGGATGCGACGCCACCCGGTGGTCGTCCAGTTCGACGGTCGTCCCGTCCGGGGCCTCGACCGCGTCCAACCTGGCCAGGAGGCCGTCGAAGACGTGAGCCACCCCCGCGCGTTGCAGCGGGTCGAACGGCACGGTTCCCATCGGCGGCACGCAGTCCACCTGCACGAAGTACTTCACGGCGACAGCCTCTCCGATCACCGCGGCACACGGGGCCGCACCCCCCGAATGTCACCCTCCGTAGGCCCATCCGTCTGCGCCGATTCAGGTCGCGGCCGGTTCACGTCAGGGCCGGTGCACGTCGGGGTCGTTCACGTCGCGGGCACGTCGGGGAGGTCGAACCGGAAGGCCGGCAAGGCGGCCGACGCCCGCGGGTGCGGACGTCGGCCGCGGTTCTCCGGTTGCCGCGTGGGCTACCGGTTGCCGCCGTGGTGGCCGGGGGCGTGCGGCGGCGTCATGCCGGGCTTGCCGTGCGAGTCGCCGTCGACGTTGGCGCAGACGTTGCCGAACGCGGGGTTCAGCAGGCCGATGACGCTGACGGTGTTGCCGCACACGTTGACCGGGATGTGGATCGGGACCTGGATCAGGTTGCCGGACAGGACGCCGGGCGAGCCGACGGCCGCGCCGTCCGCGTCCGAGCCGGCGAAGGCCGCGCCGGAACCGGCCAGGACCAGGGCCGCGGCGCCGCCGACAACGGCCACCGTCTTCTTGATGCTCATAGGGATCTCTCCGTTCACCGGGGTGCGACGCCGAATCAGCGCCGCACCCGGGGGAAACGACAGCCGACGCGGGTGGTCACCGCCGCCACCGTGCCTTCACCTGGACGCGCGAACACGGCGGAGCCCGGTGGACGTAACTCCGGCGCCGCAACCAATCCGCGGAGCCCCCGGTCTCGAAGCCAGTGGTCATCTGCCGCCGAGGGGGCCGATGGGAGGGAGCCACTGTGACACGTGCCCTTGAGGGTTCGAGGGGGACGGACGCCGCGGTGTTCGGCCATGGGTGAGCCGCGGGTGTGCGCGTACGCCGCATGCGGGCGTGTGCTGCCGCGCGGGTCGTCGACGTCACGGCGGCACTGCTCGGACCGCTGCCGGCAGGCCTGCCACCGCGAGCGCATCCGCGCCGCCGACGCACCGCCCGTGGCCGGTTCCGAGGAACTGGCCCGGGCGGTGCGCCTCAGCGCGGCCGAACTCGCCCGCGCGAGCACGGCTGTCGCGTCGACACCCGATGCCGACGGACGTCTGGTGCGGGAAGTCGTGGCACTGCGGGACCTGCTGGACCAGGTGCTGGTCGCGGCGGTCACCCACGACCGGGCACACGGCGACAGCTGGACCGTCGTCGCCGCCGGGCTGGGCGTCCATCCCGAAGCGGCGCGGCGCCGCTACCGGAACCGCGCCGCAGGTCCGTGAGCAGCCGGCGAGCCGCCCGTGCGGCGCGTCAACCCTGGTCGAGGGGCAGCGCGACGTCGACGACCTGGTGGTCCTGCGGGAAGTCGCCGATCTTGGCGGCCTTGCCGGTGAGCACGTCGACCTTGTAGAAGCCGTGCGTCCCGCCGCTGTTCAGCGCGGCGTAGCCGGTGTTGGTGCCGTGCCGCGGCGAGTAGTAGATGTCGAATCCGGCGTCCGGTCCGACGTCGACGCCGAGCTTGCCGGTGGGTGCGAGGTTGCCGGCGTTGGCCGGGGACTGGAGCGAGACCTGGTCGAGCGCGGTGTCGATGTCGAACAGGGTGGTGGCGGTGGCCGCCTCCAGGTCGTTGTTGGTGTACGCGGCACCGGTCACGCCCAGCGCGGTCGCCCCGGGCGCGGGCGGCACCGGCGGAAGCGTGAGCGTCCCGTCCGCCACGGTGCTGCCGGCCGCGGGGGCGCCGTTGGGGTCGTCGATGTTGTGGCGGAGGTTCTGGCCGGTGTCGCTGATGACCCGCAGCCGGTTCGCGGCGGGGTTGAAGTCGACGCCGAAGAATCCTCCCTGGAGCGCGATCGTGAGCTGGGAGACCTTGGTGGCCACGGCGGTCCCGGTGTCGAGGGTGTAGATGCCGCCCTTGTCGCCGACGCCGTAGAGCAGCCCGTTCTGCACGCGGTAGTCGATGCCGACGATCTTGGTGTCGCCCTCCAGGCAGGTGATCTTGTCGATCACGTGGCCCCGGCCCGGCTTCTCCGCGTCGAAGCGCCCCAGCGCCTGGTCGCTCGTCAGCCCCACGACGGCAAGACCGTGGAACTTGCCGTCGTCGTGGCCGTCCCCGCGGCCGCCGTCCTGGGCGCCGTGCTTCCCCGTGCCGCCCCCGGGGTTGCCGCCGGCCACCGCCGCCGTCGCCACCCCGGCCACTCCGAGGGTGACCGCAGCCGCCGCCGAGATCGCCGAGACCGTGATTCTCCTGCGCATTCGTTGCTCCACTGTGTCCGCCCCGGCGCCGCCGGAGCTGTCAGGCGCACGGCCCGGCGGCCGCCCGCGCGGCCCGGGCCACCGCGGTACGCGTGGCGCACCGACAGTGCCGGGCCGCGACGACGAGTCACCGGGCGGCCGTGACGCGAAACGTGGACCGTGACACGGCGTGCCCGGCTCCGTCGTGTCCGCCTTTCGTGGCTCTGGTCCGGCTATGTCCGCACGTACCGCGAGCGGACCTTCCGACATGGCGGGCGATTGCGCATGCACGGCCCGCAACCGGGCAAGGCTGGACCGAGAGCATCCGGCAGACCGGCACTCGCTCGGCCCACAGGCCGGCGCAGGACGGCAAGGGGAAGGCACACCAATGGCTGACACGAACGTCGACACGAATCCTGCGGCGAAGTCGGCGGTGGCGACGCGCTCGCAGTCGGCCGAGGTCGCCGCGACCGAACCGCTGGCCGCGCCGGCCGAGCGGGGCCGTACCGCGATCGCGGACGGCGTGGTGGCCAAGATCGCCGGGCTCGCGGCGCGTGACACCCCCGGCGTGTACGCCCTGGGCCGTGGCACCGCCCGCGCCCTCGGCGCGGTCCGCGACCGCATCCCCGGCGCGAAGGCGAACATCGCGCAGGGCGTCAGCGTCGAGGTCGGCGAGAAGCAGTGCGCGGTCGACCTTGCCCTGGTCGTGGAGTACGGCGTCGGCATCGCCGAACTCGCCGACCAGGTACGCCTCAACGTGATCACCGGTCTGGAGGGGATGACCGGCCTGGAGGTCGTCGAGGTCAACATCGCCGTCGACGACATCCACATCGGCGACGACGACGGCACCGACCGCCGCGTCGAATAACGCACCCCGGTCAGAATCAGGTGCACGGCCTGTCGGCGTCGACGGGCCGTGCATCTCTGTTTGAACGCGTGGCCCCCGGGCACCTCCCGCCGGGTCCGACGCCGCGTCCCCGCGCGACCGCAGGGCAATCCGCCCGCCCGCCCGCGACGAAGCAGGTGACATGCGAGTGCGACATCCAGCGGCACCCGGCTCCGTCGAGGCCACGCCCCGACTGGCCCTCACGCAGCCCGAATGCATGGCTCCGCCGAGCGCCGTGGTGCTGGTTCTGCCGGGAGGACGGTCACACGGCACGGAGAGAGCGTCGCGGCGCAACCTCGCATATCTGCGGATGGCCGCAATGGCCGGGACGCTGCGCCGCCGCCTGGGCCCGCACGGCGCCGCGGTCGCCGTCCTGCGCTACCGGCTGCGGGGCTGGAACGGCAGCGCCGCCGACCCGGTGCGCGACGTGCGGTGGGCCCTGGAGCAGTTGCGGGCCCGGTTCCCCGGTACGCCGGTGGTCCTCGTCGGACACTCGATGGGCGGCCGGGCCGCGCTGTGGGCCGCGGACCGTCCCGGCGTGGCCGGCGTGTGTGCGCTCGCGCCCTGGATTCCGGCGGGCGACCCGGTACGCCAACTCGCGGACCGCCCCGTGCTGATCGCCCACGGGCTCGCCGATCGACGTACCTCGCCGGAGGCGTCGCACGACTACGCGCTCCGGGCGCTGTCCGCGGGCCACCCCGTCCGCCACATCGAACTCCCGCATGCGGGCCACGCCATGCTGCGC
Source organism: Streptomycetaceae bacterium NBC_01309 (assembly GCA_045039925.1). Classification (GTDB taxonomy): domain Bacteria; phylum Actinomycetota; class Actinomycetes; order Streptomycetales; family Streptomycetaceae; genus Yinghuangia. The sequence goes on along the minus strand of CP108400.1, from coordinate 8,940,361 downwards.
CGTCCCGGCAACTGGACCAACCTGGTGGTCGAGTTCGTCCACCGGCTGCTGCCCGAAGGCGTGCGGGCGGCCGAGGAGCGGTCGCCCTGACCGCTGCTGCTGTCGCCGGAAACCGGTGAACCTTCCGGCCACAGCACCGGTCATCGTTCCCAGGGGCTCCAACCGCCGATCGCCGCCGACGCCTCGCGTGCCCGGTCGGCGATCGTCCGGGTCCACGCCGCGCAGGTACGGGCGGGCACGCGGCGCCGGGCGACGACGACGGAGATGGTGTACCGCTGGTTGCCGTAGTGGTCGTGGACCGGGGCGTGGATGGTGGCCACGTCGACCGTCCCGTCCGGAACCGCCGCGGCGTACTCCTCCCAGTCGGCGTCGGGGAGGTAGCCGCGCAGCGTCGCGATGACGGAGGCCGTCATCCCGGAGGTGACGAGTTCGGCCAGGACGTCGTTGCGCGCGGCGGGCGCCTCGGTGAGGCGTTCGATGAGGAAGCCGGACGCCCGGGCCTCCTTCACGAGAGTGCGCAGCGTGCCGCGCCGCGGCGCGACGGGGAGGAGCGGCGGCTGTTCCAGCCAGGAGTCGACGACCTGGTCGCTACTCCACAGCAGTTCGGGCAGGCCGAGGGGCGGGACGGCGGGGAAGCGCTCGCCGACCAGGTCCCGCGGGCCGCCGACGGTGATCGCACCCACGCGGCCCACCACGACCAGGTCGCCGTCCCGCAGTGTGGTCAGCAGGCAGCTCAGGCCGAGGTCCACGTGCAGCGCGTGCAGGTACGGGACCAGCACGTCGAGCGGCGCGATGCCGCCCTCCGCCGCCCGGCCGATCCGGGTGAGCGCCGGGCCGAGCCGGTAGGTCTTGTCCTCGGTGCGGTGCACGAACCCGGTCTCCGTGAGCGTCGTCAGGATGCCCAGGCAGGTCGGCTTGCTGAGGTCCAGGCGCTCGGCGACGACCGCCAGCGACAGCGGGGCGCCCCCGTGCTCGGCGAGCAGGTTGAGCACCTGGGTGACCCGTTCGGTCGGTGGGGAGCGCCGCTCGGGCATCGTGCGCCTCTTCTGCTGGTCGGGGCCGGTGGGTGCGGCGCCGTCCGCCCCGCGGTGCGGCGGCGGACGGCGCGCCGGAAGGATCCCACAGACGGAGCCGGACGTGCCGGTGAGGTGCGGCGCCGACGTATGGTCAGATGTCGCGGCCCGGCTGTTGCGCGGCGTGCCGGCCCGCGAGGTACCCGAACACCACGCCGCCGGCGATCGTGGCCCCGCCGCTCGGGTAGGCCCAACCGAACACGTTGGCCGTGGTGTTGCCCGCCGCGTACAGGCCGGGGACCACCCCGCCGCCGCGCTTGAGGACCCGGCCGTCGCGGTCGATCCGGGGGCCGCCGTTGGTGCCGAGCGTGCCGGGGTGGATCTCCACCCCGTAGAACGGTGCCGCGACGATGGGGGCGACCCGGCCCGGCGCCATCAGGCCCCGCGAGGTGCGGTCGAAGTCCGGGTCCTCGCCCTTCTCGGCGTACTTGTTGAAGCGGGTGACGGTGGATTCGAGGACCGCCGGGTCGAGGCCGAGGCGCCGCGCGAGCTCGCCGACGGTCGCGGCGCTGTGCACCCACTCGGGGTCGGGGCCGCCGGGCAGCATCGACAGGATGCGTCGGCTGCCCCGCACCGAGGCGTCGAAGACCAGGTACGCGGGCCCGGTGTTGGGGAAGCCCACCCCGTCGAAGGCGCCGAACAGCTTGGGGAAGTCGTTGTACGGCAGCGACTCGTTGCCGAAGCGGCGGCCCTCCCGGTTGACGATGATCGACGCGGGCTCGCCGCGGCCCCATTCGAACTGCGGGACGTTCTCGCCGTCCCGGGTGATCTCCGGGTCGAACATCGCGGGGGTGCCCCAGTACGACGCCATGTTGCCCAGCTCGGCGTCCGCGGCGACCGCCATCGTCAGGCCGTCGCCGGTGTTGTTCTTCCACGGCGACAGCGGCTGGACCGCGTAGCCGATGTGGGCGCGCACCAGGTCGGGGTTCCACTCGAATCCGCCGCACGCGAGGACGACGCCCTTGCGCGCGCCGATGGTCAGCTCCCGGCCCTCGTGCTGCGCGCGGACGCCCACGACCTGGCCGTCGGCGATGACCAGGCCGGTCGTCGGCGTCCCGAGCAGCGTCCGCACACCGCGCTCCAGCAGGCCCTTGAACAGGCGGGCGATGAGCGCGGCGCCCTTGGGGCGGATGTCCTCGGCCTCGCGGCGGGCCAGTTCGGCGCGCAGTTCGGGGGTCTGCGGCGACATGTCCTCGGTCAGCGTGGTCGCGGCGCCCAGCGACATGAGCGTGCCGCGGCTGACCAACTTGTCCGCCCACTCGGGCAGTTCGCTGCCCACCGGGTACGGGTCGGCCTCCACCGCGCGCCCCGGCACGGCGCGGGCGCCGGGGAACTCCCAGGTCCGGTAGTAGTCGACGAGAGGCGCCACGTGGGTGCGTACCGGGGTGTGGTCCTCGAGGTAGCGCAGCATCTGCGGCGCGGTGTCGACGAAGACCTCCAGCAGCTCGGGGTCGGGCTCGCGGCCGTCGGAGGTCTTGCGGATGTAGGCCAGGGCGTCCTCCCGGCTGTCGCCGCCCTCGCCCATGTGGTGGTTGCCCGGCAGCCACATGATGCCGCCGGAGACGGCGGTCGTCCCGCCGAGCAGGTCGGCCTTCTCCAGGACGAGGACCTCCGCGCCGCCGTCGTGGGCCAGCGTCGCGGCGGTGAGGGCGGCGCCGCCCGAACCGACCACGACGACGTCGACCACGCGGTCCCAGGCTGCCGGCTTGTTCATGTGCTGTGTCCTTTACTGCAGTTGAGAGTGCGCGCGGTGCGCAAGAGTCCATTGCCGGTCGGCGGGCGCGGTCAGGCGCCCGGGCCCGTCGTCCCCGGGAAGTTGCCGGGGACGACGGGCCTTCGGCGCCACCGGTCGGCCGCTCGGCCGGTCAGCCGGTGAGAGCGATCTGGTCCATCACCAGCTGGCCCTCGCTGACGAGGGTGACTCCGGTGATGTTCGTCCGGTACACCGTCGACGTCGTCGCCTCCTGCCAGACCCAGAGCGGGAGGTCCTTGCCCGTCTCCCGGACCAGGTCGGTGTAGGCCTGCTTGCGGGCCTCCGGCGTGGTGGCCGCGCGGGCCGCGTCGAGGGCGCGGTCGACCGCGGGGTTCGCGTAGCCGCCGTAGTTCGAGGCGCTGGTGGAACGGAGCAGGGTGTCGAACGCCGGGTCCGGGTCCGCCTGCCACATCCCGTAGTTCTGCGCCTGGAAGTCCCGGCTGACGAGCCCCTTCGTGATGTACGCGCCGACTTCGAGCGCCTCGATCTCCATGTGCGCGTTGTTGTACTGGTTGATGCGGCTCTGCATGTACTCGGCGGTCTTGCGCGCGGTGGCGTGCTGCTGCGTCAGGAACGTGAAGTTCACCGGCTTGCCCTCGGACGCGAGTTCGTCGAACAGCCGCTGCGCCTCGACCTGGTCGTACGAGGGCTGCTGGGGCACCGACGGATCGATCAGCGCCGAGTTCTCGCGGAACATGCCCTTGGCGGCCTTGACCTCCCCGTTGAAGAGCGTCTTCGTCAGGGCCCCGGCGTCCATCGCGAGCGAGACCGCGCGGCGGGCGCGCGGGTCGTCGAACGGCGCGCGCTTCAGGTTGAAGAGGAGGAACTGCCCGCCGTCCACCTGCATCGTGTCGGCCTTGAGCTTCTTGTCCGCGGCCTGGGCGGCGGCCTGGCCGTCCGAGGTCACGGTCAGGTCTGCCTGGCCGGTGGAGATGGCGTTGAGGATCTGCTGGTTGTCGGCGACGGTCTTGAAGGTGACCTCGTCGAGGTGCGGCAGGCCCTGCTGCCAGTACGTGGGGTTGCGGACCATCGTCTGGTGGTCGCCGCGCACCCATTCCTTGAGCTTGAACGGACCGGCCCCGACCGGCTTCGCGCCGAAGCCCGCGGGGTCGGCGCGGAAGGCGGTCGGCGAGGCGATGAAGGACAGGCCGTACGCGACGGTCCGGTCGAAGCTCAGGTTCGGTGTCGCCAGCGTGGCGCGCAGTTCGAGGGGCCCGGTGACCTCGGTGGTGACGCCGGTGACGAGGCCGCGCCGCAGGGACTTCGTCGCGGGGTCGGCGTGGGCGTCCCAGTTGGCCTTGACCGCGGCGGCGTCGTACGGCGTGCCGTCGGAGAAGGCCACTCCGGGCCGCAGCCGCAGCGTCCAGGTCTTGCCGGTGGCGTCCGGCTCCAGGCTCTCGGCGATGCGCGGCCGGATCTCCCCGGTCTTCGGGTCGAGCGTCAGGAGGAAGTCGTACAGCGCCGCCATGCGGCTGCCGTCCGCCGTCGCGGTGTAGGAGGCGACGAACGGGTCCAGCCCCCGGGACTCGACGGGGAGCGGAATGGTGATCTTGCCGCCCTGGCGGACGGGCGCGGTGGACGAGCCGGCGTCCGCGTCGTCGGAGCCGCCGCCGCATCCGGCCGCCGCGAGGGCGAGTACGACGGCGGCCGCAACGGCGGTCAGGCCGCGCCGCGGGCGCCCGGAGCGGCGTCCGGAATCGATGTGACGTCTGGAGAAGGCGGGCCGCAAGGCCATCGGTGACTCCTGGGGTTTGGGGGGCGGGATCCCGGCGCTGCCGCAGCCCATGATGCTTGCCTTTGACAAGAAAACAAGACCAGATGGCCCCTCAGTTTGGAATACCCATTCCACAGACGGAACGTTTCGAGGCGTACGACTGCCGTTTCCGAGGCCGCCGACGGGCCCGCCGCCGCCGACGACTGACCACGCGGTCAGCGCCTGCGGCCGCCCCGCAGTTCCAGCCGCTCCCCCGCGAACCGCTTGCGGAAGTCGCGGTCGTGCGAGACCACGACCACCGCGCCCGGGAACGCCGTGAGCGCCGCCTCCAAGTCCTCGACCAGATCGAGTGCGATGTGGTTCGTCGGCTCGTCGAGTACGAGGAGGTCCGCGGGCCTGGTCGCCAGGAGCGCGATCTGCAGCCGCCGTTGCTGCCCCGCGGACAGCGCCGCGACCGGGACGTGCAGGTCCTCCTCGCGGAACAGGCTCAGCACCAGCAGCTGTTCGGCGTACTCGTCGGGCAGCCCGGGTTGCCCGGACGCGAAGGCGGCGAGCAGCGGGAGCCGCGTGGACCGCGCGGGAAGCTCCTGCGCCAAGTAGCCGATCCGGGCCGGGCGGCGTACCGAGCCCGCGTCCGGCTCCAGGTCGCCGGCCAGGACGCGCAGCAGCGTCGTCTTGCCCGCCCCGTTCCCGCCCGTGACCAGCAGCCGCTGCCCGGGCGCGAGCGTCAGCAGGCCGTCGAGGCGCAGGCGCTCGCCGACGCATACGCCGTCGAGTTCGACCAGCGCCTGCGCCTCGTCCGGCTGTGCGCCGCCCGCCGCCGACAGCGCCGCCGGGAACCGCAGCGGCTCGGGCGGCGGTGCCACCGGGTTCCGCCGCAGATGGGCCAGCCGCTCCCGGACCGCCCGCACCTGCCCGCCGAGCTTCGCCTCGTGCGAGCGGCGGTGCTTGCCGAACCCCTGCCCCGGGTCCTTGCCGGTGGTGGCCAGCCGCTTCCCCGCGGCCTCGAACAGTTCCTCGGTGCGGGCCAGTTCCTGGAGCCAGTCCGCGTGGTCCTGCTCAGCGCGGCGCCGGGCGGAGGCCTTCGCGGCGCGGTAGCCCGCCCAGCCGTCGCCGTACCGGCGCACCGTACGGGCGTCCCGGTCGACCTCCAGGATCGTGGTGGCGATCCGCTCCAGAAAGCCGCGGTCGTGGGTGACCGCGACGACGGTGCCGCGGTGCGCCCGCAGGTGCTCCTCGAGCCAGCGCACCGCGGCCGCGTCCAGATGGTTCGTCGGCTCGTCGAGGAGCAGCAGTTCGGGGGCGGCCGCCAGCACGCACGCGAGTGCGAGCCGCGACTGCTCTCCGCCGGAGAGCGAGCCGAGCACGCGGTCGCGGGCGGTCCCGGCGAGCCCCAGCCCGTGCATGGCGGCGTCGACGCGCGAGTCCGCCTCGTACCCGCCGCGTTCCTCGTACGCGGTCAGCAACTCGCCGTACGCGGCGAGCTCGTCCTGCGTCGCCTCGCCGAGACGCTCCTCGGCCGCACGGAGCAGGCGCTCCATGCCGCGCAGTTCGACGAGGGCGAGGTCGACGGCGTCCTGCACGGTGCAGTCCGGGTCGAGGCCGGGAGTCTGGGCGAGGTAACCGGTACCGCCCGGGAAGGTGACGGTGATCTCCCCGGCGTCCGGCACCTCGGCTGCGGCGAGCAGCCTCAGCAGCGTGGACTTGCCGGAGCCGTTCTCGCCGATGACGGCCGCCCGCTCACCCGGGCGGACGGCGAAGGACACCTCGTCGAGCACGGTGCGGGTGCCATAGGACTTGGTGACGTTCTTGACGGCCAGCTGCGCCACGGCAGCGGGCACAGCAGCATGGGCGCGTTCGCGTATGTGACTTTCCCTGGAGATACGAAGCGTCTACGGGCAGCAGAAACGGCAGCGTCGGCCGTGCCCGGACTCAGAGAAAGTACAAAGAAGCCATGCAGCCACCGTAGCAACACCCCGCGCATCGCCCGGCCCGGCCTTGGCGCCGGCGCCTTGGACGGGGAGTTCGCCGAAGGTGGGGGGCGCCTTCGGCGAACTCGCTCGGGGGGCGGACGGAGTGGGTCAACCGCACGCCGGCGCCTGCGGTGATGACACGGTGCCGCGCGGGTCAGGCCTCTGCGGCGGGGGTGTCCCAGGAGTGCCAGGGGGCCCATGCCAGGGGCGTGCCGTGGTAGCGGGCGGCACGGACGTCGCCGGAGCGTGCATGGCCCTCGAACGACTCGACGCGCGAGGCCCTGCCGCACAGTTCGCCGAGTGCGGCGCCCGCGGCGGCGTCGGTCACCTCCTGATAGGTGGTCGTGCGCAGGAACTTGCCGACCCACAGCCCTCCGGTGTACCGCGCCGCGCCGCGCGTGGGCAGGGTGTGGTTGGTGCCGATGACTTTGTCGCCGTAGGACACGCAGGTGCCCTCGCCCAGGAACAGCGCCCCGTAGTGGCGCATCGCGGTGAGCGCCTGGCGCGGGTTCTCGGTGAGCACCTGCACGTGTTCGGCGGCGAACTCGTCGGCCAGCGCGAAGGCGGCCTCGAGGTCCTCGGTGACGAGGATTTGGCCGTGGTCACGCCAGGCCGGGCCGGCCAGGTCCGCGGTCGGCATGCCGGGCAGGAGCCGTTCCACGAGCGCGAGCACCTCCCGGCCGAGGGCCTCGCTGTCGGTGATCAATACGGCGGGCGAGTCCGGTCCGTGTTCGGCCTGGCTGAGCAGGTCGACGGCCACGACGAACGGATCCGCATGCCGGTCGGCCACGACGAGGATCTCGGTCGGTCCGGCGAAGAGGTCGATGCCCACCTCGCCGAAGAGCTGGCGCTTCGCCTCGGCGACGTACGCGTTCCCCGGCCCGGTGAGCAGGTCGACCTTGTCCATGGCCGCGGTGCCCAGCGCCAGGGCCGCGATCGCCTGGACGCCGCCGAGCACGTGGATCTCGTCGGCGCCGGCCAGGTGCATGGCGGCGACGGTCGCCGCGGGGATCCGGCCGTGGATCGGCGGTGTGCACGCCGCGACGCGTGGCACCCCCGCGACCTTTGCCGTCAGCACGGTCATGTGCGCGGACGCCACCAGTGGGTAGCGGCCCCCCGGGATGTACGCGCCGACGGCGTCCACCGGCGTGTTGCGCTGCCCGAGGAAGACCCCCGGTTGCGCTTCCACCTCGAAGTCGGTCAGGGAGCGCATCTGGTGCTCCGCGAAGGCGCGGACGTTGGCCTGAACGGCGCGGATGTCGTCCACGGTCTGGCCCGGCAGTCCCGCGACGAGCTCCTCGATCCGCTCCCGGGAGAGCCGGAAGGCGTCCGGTGCCCAGCCGTCGAAGCGCTCGGAGTACTCGCGGACCGCTGCTTCGCCGCGGGAGCGGACGTCCTCGATGATGCCGCGCACGACCGTCGGGACGTCGGTCGCGCCCCCGGATCCAGGGGCGGCTGACGCGGCGGCGGGTGACTTGAGTCGGACGGCGGCCGGGCGGGCGTCGATGGCGCGGGTGGACATGACTGCTCCGAGTGCAGAGGCGAGAAGGATCACTCGGAACTCTCACTTGAATACGTATTCATGTCAACGCGGAGCGGGTTGTCCGCCGGAGGTCGCGCCGGTCCGGTCGGACAACTCCCTGCTGTTTACCCGGGTGATGGAGCGTGGTCGGGCAAAGCCGGCCGACCGGCGAAGTCGGGATAGACTCTGTCCTGCATACGCATACAGAGGCCCGGAACGCACTGGGGCCTTCGACCGACGGGACGGGCCGATGGCGATCACGAGTCGAGATGTGGCGCGGATGGCGGGTGTGTCCCAGCCGACCGTTTCCCGGGTCCTGCGGGGTGTCCCCGGCGTGGCCCCGGAGACTCGCGAGCGCGTGCTGAGTGCCGCCAAGGCGCTTTCGTACGTTCCGAGCGAGACCGGTCGCAGCCTCGCCACACGCGCCACCCGGCGCATCGGACTGGTCGCCGACGACCTGACCAACCCGTTCTACCCCGAACTCGTGGAACCGCTGCGCGACCGCCTGGAACAGGCCGGCTACCGGGCCCTTCTCGTGTCGGACCGGGTGGACGACCCGGTGGAGGCGGACCGCCTCGCCGACGGCTCGCTCGACGGCGTCGTACTGACCACCACCGAGACCGGTTCCACGCTGCCGCACGAACTCGTCCGGCGCGGCGTCCCGTGTGTCCTCGCCAACCGCGAGGCCGCCGGGCTGTCCGCCGACACGTGCGTGGTGGACAACCAGCTCGGCGGCGCCCAGGTCGCCGGGTTGCTCGCGAGCCTCGGGCACCGGCGGATCGGCGCGGTGTTCGGGCCCGCGTCGACGAGCACGGGACGCGACCGCGAAGCGGGGTTCCGCGCGGCCCTGGGCGAGCGCGGGATCCCGCTGCCGGGCGAGTCGGTCCGCAGGGGGCCGTTCACCCACGACGCGGGGCGCGCGGCGGTCGGCGAACTGCTCGCCCTGTCCGATCCGCCGACCGCCGTGTTCTGCGCGAACGACGTTGTGGCGATGGGTGCTTGCAGCGCCGCGGCGGCCCTCGGGGTCCGGGTGCCCGACGGCCTGACGGTCGTCGGATTCGACGACATCGCGATGGCGGGCTGGGACGTTTTCGGGTTGTCGACGGTGCGGGGAGACCTGACCGTGATGGCCGACGAGGTCGTACGCATGCTCCTCGCCCGCATCGCGGACCCCGAACGCCCCGCCGAACGCGTGGTGATCGCCCCCACCCTGGTGCTGCGCCGCTCGCACCGCGCCGTCGGAGAAGAACGGCCCTGACCTCCGACACCGCAGTCGGCGGAGATCAGGGCCGTTCTGCCGGACGGGACTTCCCGGGAAGTTCCGGGAAGGTCAGTGCCGCGCGGAGATCGGCCACCGCTCGACGACGGTTCCGTCGGCCACCGCGTGCAGCGTGCCGAACATGTTGGTCGTCCCGCAGGCGTGGTTCGGGACGATGCGCACCAGGTCGCCCACCTCCAGTTCGGTGGTACCCGGCCCGGTGAGAAACCCGTGCTCCTCGTTCGCGTCGCTGAACTCCACGCCGGCCAGCGGAAGTCCGTCGGCATCGCAGACCAGGCCCACGGAGCCCGCGGCCGCGACGGCGTCCGAACTCATCGCCTTGATACCGGCATCGGTCACCACGACGCCGGGGCGCTCCGTACTGACGACCCGCCCCAGCACCGTGAGCGCGCACTCGTCGAGGACGGCGCTTCCGAGGCGCATCTGGTTGGCGTCGAAGTAGACGTACGTCCCGGGCCGGGCCTCGGTGACCCCGTCCGCGAACGGCGCCGAGGTGGCGCCAGGCGTCGACCCGACCGAGACGATGTCCATCGTATGGCCGTCGGCGCGCAGGCCGGCGGCGAGGGCGGCGAGGAGGTCTCCCGCTCCCCGACCGGCGCGTTCCAGGCCGGCGCGGTCGCCGACGTACCGGGCCAGGTGCCCCTCGTGGGTGAGGACTCCGCGGAGCGACAGCCCTGCCAGGGACGCGAGTTCGCGGGCGCGCTCCGGCACCGCGCCGGGTTCGGCGCCGGCCCGGCCGTGCCCGGTGTTCACCTCCAGAACGAAGGGCACGCGAACGCCCGCCCGCAGCGCGGCCTCCGAGAGCGGTTGTCCCGCGGCGACCGAGTCGAGGGCGACGGCCAGGCGCTGTCCGGCACGCTCGGCACGGGCCACGGCGTCGACGGCGAAGGCGACCTTCGCCGGGCCGACCGGCACATGCGCCCACAGCAAGTCGGGGACGCCCTGCCCGAGGAGCCAGTCGACCTCCTCGGGTGTGGAGCAGGTGAACCCCACGGCTCCGGCGGCCAGTTGGCGCCGCGCGACCTCCCAGCACTTGGAGGTCTTCACGTGCGGGCGCAGCGTGACGCGGGCGGCCGCGTAGGCCTCGGCCATCCGGGCGATGTTGCGCTCCATGCGCGGGAGTTCGACCAGGAGCGCGGGAGTGGCGATCGCGTCGAGCGACGCCGGGAGGGGGGTCGCGAGAGTCGCTGCGGGAGATCCCGTGGAAGACGTCGCGGGGGATTCCGGGAGCGGGGTCGAGGACGTCATCGGGTGACCAGCCCGAGGTCGGCCCGGGGGTCGCCGTCGACGAGCCAGTCGATGGTCTCCGGCTGGATCTTCGGCATCCCGGGCATGCTCAGCGCGGCCGTCTCGCGCAGTCCCTCGACCGCCTGACGGGGCGTCCACAGCGGGAAGTCCGAGCCGAACAGGAGCTTGGGCACCACGTTCCACTCCTGGGCCCGGGCGAGGGCGAGGTAGCCGTCCAGCGGGCGGGCCCACAGTGCCGAGACGTCGGCGAAGACCCGGCGGTTCTTGCGCAGGGTGACCATCGTCTCGCGCTGCCACGGGTGCCCCAAGTGGGCGATGATCTGCGTGAGTCCGGGGTGGCGACGGGCGACCTCGTCCACGACGAGCGGATTGCTGACCGACAGGTCCCCGACCGGGCTGGGTGTCGCGCCCATGTGCCACAGGAGGATGAGGCCGGCGTCCGCGGCCGCCTGGTAGAAGGGGTCGAAGCGGGTGTCCTTGGGGTCGAACAGGGCGAGGACGGGGTAGAGCTTCACGCCGCGCAGCCCGCGGGCGATGCCGTCGGCCAACTGCTCCATGACGTCGTCGTCGGCGAGGTCCAGCGCCATGAACCCGACCGTCTCGGTCTCGGTCTCGGCGCAGAACCACTCCACGTACTCGTTGGGTGTCATGACGCCGGCCGCCGTGGCGCGCATGCCGAAGACGAAGGCGAGGTCGACCTCGCCGTTCATGGCCTCGTCGTACTCCGCCGGCGTGTGGTTCGGATACTCGTGGCCGTAGACGGGCTGCCAGTGGTTGTGCCACTCGCAGCCCCAGTGCTCGCCGAGGTGGCAGTGCGTGTGGACGTCGATCATCGGTTCTCCTCGTGGGGCGTGCGGGCGGTGCCGCCCACGTGGGCGGTTCGGGCGGAGGAAGGGTCGGCGTGCGGCGCGCGCAGGACCCGGCCCGGCCTGCGTCCGGTGTGACGGCCGTTGTCGACGACGGTCTCGCCGCCGACCAGGACCGCGGCGATCCCCTCGGGGTACTGCTGCGGGTCGGTGAAGGTGGCTCGGTCGCCGAGGCGGCCGCGGTCGAACAGGACGATGTCGGCGCGTGCCCCGGCGGTGAGCGTGCCGGTTCCGGTCAGGCCCATGAGTTCGGCCGGAGCGCCGGTGCAGCGCCTCACCGCGCGGGCCAGTTCGAGGTCGGTCGTGCCCGCGTAGCGGGACAGGTAGCGCGGGAAGCAGCCGTACGACCGGGGGTGCGGACTGCCCGCCCCGGTCACTCCGTCGCGGTCGAGGGCCTGCCCGTCGGACGCGACCACACACGCCGGGTGGTCGAGGACGGTCCGCAGGTCGTCCTCGCTCCGGCCGCCCGCGACGATGAGCACGCGTGAGTCGTACGCGGCGAGGAGGTCCATCGCCACGTCGTCGGGGTCGGCGCCGCGGCGGACCGCGATGTCCGCGATGGTCATGCCGACTTCGTCCTCCTCCGCGGCCGGACGCGGCACGGACGGCACGCGGCTGAGGGTGATCTCGTCCCAGCCCGACGGGCGGTCCACCCACTCGGCGGCGATGTCGTCGCGGACCGCACGGTCGCCGAGGCGGCGTGCCAGGGCGTCCGCGCCGCCCTCCTGCGCCCAGGCCGGGAGCAGTTGCGACAGGGGTGCGTTGCCGTGCAGGTACGGGTAGATGTCGACGGCCACCCGGAACCCGTCGTCGAGGGCACCCTCGACGGCGTCGAGCGCGCGGCGGACCGCGCCCCAGTTCCGGCGCCCGACGGAGGCCAGGTGCGAGATCTGGGTGCGGCACCCGGTGGCGCGGGCGACCCGCAGCGCCTGGTCGACCGAGGGGAGCAGGTCGTCGGCGTAGTCCCGGACATGCCAGGTGAAGACGCGGTCGTGGAAGGCCACGGTGCGTCCCAGGGCGACGAGTTCGTCCTCGGTGGCGTAGCACAGCGGCGAGTAGACCAGGCCGGTCGACAGGCCGAGCGAACCGGCGGCGAAGGTGTCCGCGAGGAGTCCGCGCATGCGGTCGAGTGCGGCGGGGTCGGGGGCGCGGTCGGCGAAGCCGACCACGCCGGCCCGCAGGGGCAGGTGTCCGGTCAGGGTCGCGGTGTTGAGCGCGGGGCGTGCGGCGTCGACGGCGTCGAGGTAGCCGGCGGTGTCGTGCCACGACCACGCGACGGCGGGGTCCAGGTCCAGGTACCCGACCGCTTGGCGGATCGCCGCGACGTCGGCTCCCGGGGCCAGGGGTGTCACGCCGAGTCCGCAGTTGCCGACGACTTCGGTGGTCACGCCCTGCCGCACCTTGCTGTGTGCCTCGGGGGAGGACAGCAGCGTGAGGTCGGAGTGCGTGTGGATGTCCACGAAGCCCGGCGTGACGACGAGTCCGCTCGCGTCGACGACACGGATGGCGGCGCCGAGGGCGGAGGTGTCGCGTCCCACGGTCTCGTCCACCCGTACGACGCGGCCGTCCTCGACCAGCACGTCGGCGACGCGCGGCGGCGCCCCGGTGCCGTCCACCACGAGGCCGTTGGCCACCACGAGCGTTTCGCTCATTCCGTCACCTGTTCCTTGCCCCGGGATCTCCCTCCCGGCATCATGTGGAACAACATTCCACGTTGTTGGGATCCATTTCAAGACACGAGGTTCGACATGCAGCGCATTCACCCCGAAGGCTTCGCCCCGCCCGCAGTCCCGTTGACGCACGGACTGCGCGCGGGCGACTTCCTCTTCGTTTCCGGCCAGGTGGCCACCAGCCCCGACGGGACGGTGTTCATCGGCGACTTCGAGGCGGAGGTCGAGGCCACGCTCGACAACGTGGAGGCGGTGCTGCGGGCGGGCGGCGCCACGATCGCGAACGTGGCCAAGGTGAACGCCTACCTGTCGAACTCCGCGCTCTTCGCCCGCTTCAACGCGGTCTACGCAAAGAGGTTCGGCGACGCGCCCCCGGCGCGTACCACCGTCGTGGTGAACTTCGGCCACGCGGACGTCCGGGTCGAGGTCGAGGCGATCGCCTACCTCGGGTGAGGTCCGCGGTGCGGGTCCGTCCCTTCGGGTGCGGGCCCGCACCCGAAGGGACGGACCCGCCTGCCCGGGCCGGGTCTTCCCGCACTCCCTAGTGCTGCGACCCGATCGGACGCAGCGAGCGGTTCACGATGCGCAGCGCGGCCACGAAGTCGCCGTCCTCCGCCAACTCCGCGGCGACGTCGCGCAGTTGCTCGACGAAGTCCTCGATCCGGTTCGGGGTGAACTCGCCCGAAGGACCCGCGACGCTGACGGCCGCCATGCACTGCCCGTCGACCGTCACCGGGACCGCCACACAACGCAGTCCGACGCTCCGCTCGTTGTCGTCGAGCGCGTACCCGCGGCGCAGCGTCCGCCGCAGCTCCCGGGACAGCTGGTCCATCGTCGTGATCGTCTGGTCGGTGAACGCCTCGAACGGCTCCGCCGGAACCGCCTCGGACAGCCGGTCCGGGTCGACGTTCGCCAGCAGCAGCTTGCCCAGGCCCGTGCAGTACGCGTGGTCGCGCGTTCCCGGTTCGGCGGTGAACCGCAGCGGCCGGTCGGGCTCGCGCACACAGATGTGCAGCACCTGCCGCCCGTCCAGGACACCGAGATTGGTGGTCTGCCCGGTGCGCGCGGCGACCCGGGTCAGGTACCCCTCGGCGACCACGGACAGGTCGAGCGACTCGACGTACGCGGCGGCCAGCGACTGCACCTTGTGCCCGAGCCGGTAGGAGGGCTGGTCGTCCACGCGGACGACGTACTCCATCTCGCCGAGCACGCTCAGCAGCCGCACCAGTGTGCTCTTGGGCAGCGTCGTCGCCTGGCTCAGGTCGTGCAGCGTGAGCGGCGCGGACGTCTTGGCCAGTTCCTCCAGCAGCGCCAGGCCCCTGACGAGGGCCTGCGCGTGGTAGTTGGCAGATGCGGGGCGGGCGTCGTCCACCGACGGCGTCCCCCGCGTACCGTTCACCCCTCGGGCCACGCCCGTGCCTCCTTCTTCTCGATGGTGCCCCCTGCCGTGCGCGGCGGGCCGGGCGTGGTCTCTCCACCCGAGGAAAGTGTGCCCTCCGGGAAGTGACACGCGCTCAGGTGTCCATCCTCCTCCCGCGCGACGAGCTGCGGCTCCTCGCTCGCGCACACGTCCTGCGCCTTCCAGCAGCGGGTGCGGAACCGGCACCCGGACGGCGGATCGCTCGGGCTGGGCACGTCGCCCTGGAGCATGATCCGGCGGCGTTCGTCGCGCCGCGCCGGGTCGGCCACCGGGGTCGCCGACAGCAGCGCCCGCGTGTACGGGTGTTCCGGTGCGGTGAAGATGCGCGCCCGCGGCCCGATCTCCACGATCCGTCCGAGATACATCACCGCGATGCGGTGTGAGACGTGCCGGACGATCGACAGGTCGTGCGAGATGAAGAGGTACGCGAGCCCCAGTTCCCGCTGGAGCTGGCGCAGTTGGTTGACGATCTGCGCCTGGATCGACACGTCGAGCGCGCTGACCGGCTCGTCCAGCACCAGCAGGCGCGGACCGGGGGCCAGCGCCCGGGCCAGGCCGATGCGCTGGCGCTGGCCTCCGGAGAACTCGTGGGCGTAGCGGTCCGCGTGCTGCCGCGACAGCCCGACCATGTCGAGCAGTTCGGTGACGCGGGCCGTCCCGTTCCGGCGGTACGTGCCCTGGAGCCGCAGCGGTTCCGCGACGATGTCGTGCACGGTCATGCGCGGCGAGAGGGACGCGTAGGGGTCCTGGAACATGAACTGCACCTCGCGGCGCAGCGGCGTCAGGGCTTTGCCGGACAAGCCGGAGATGTCGCGGCCGTCGAAGGCGATGCGCCCGCCGGTCGGCGCCAGCAGGCGGGCGATCATGCGGCCGGTCGTGCTCTTGCCGCAGCCCGACTCCCCCACCAGGCTCAACGTCTCGCCGGTGGCGATGCCGAAGTCCAGTCCGTCGACGGCACGGACGTCGCCGACATGCCGCCGCAGCATGCCGCGGCGGATCGGGTAGTGCTTGGTGAGCCCTTCGACCCGGAGAAGCTCCGTCACAGCGCCTCCTTCATGTCGGGGATCGTGTCGGCGATCGCGTCGGGGACGGTCGCGTACAGGTCCTGGGCGGTCGCGCCCGCCAGTTCGTCCGCGTAGTGGCACGCGCTGCGGTGCCCGGGGGCGGCCTCGACGAGGGGCGGGCGCTCGGTGCGGCACCGGTCGCGGGCGATCGGGCAGCGCGGGTGGAAGGCGCAGCCCGCGGGCGGGTGGGCCATGTCCGGCGGGGTGCCGGGGATGGAGGCCAGGTCGTCGTCCTCGCCCCCGGACGCCGGGACGCTCGCCAGGAGTCCGAGCGTGTACGGGTGCCTCGGCCCCGCGAACAGCGCCGAGACCGCGGCCTGCTCGACCACGCGCCCCGCGTACATCACCACCACGCTGTCGGCCAGTTCGGCGACCACGCCGAGGTCGTGCGTGATGATCACGGTCGCCGCGCCGGTGGCGTCGCGCGCGTCGCGCAGCAGGTCCAGTACCTGGGCCTGCACGGTGACGTCCAAGGCGGTGGTCGGCTCGTCGGCGATCAGCAGCTCGGGCCGGTTCGCGACGGCGATGGCGATCATCGCGCGCTGGCGCATGCCGCCGGAGAACTCGTGCGGGTACTGGCCGACGCGCACCTGCGGGTGCGGGACGCCGACGGAGGTGAGCAGTTCGACGGCTCGCTCACGTGCGGCGACCCGGCTCATCTTCTTGTCGTGCAGGCGCAGCGCCTCCATGATCTGGGCGCCCACGGTCATCACCGGATTCAGCGCCGTCATCGGGTCCTGGAAGATCATCGCGACCTGGTTCCCGCGGATCTCCCGCAACTGACGATGCGTCAATCCCAGGAGGTCCCGGCCGTGCAGGCGGATCTCGCCGCCGACTATGCGCCCCGGGCGGCGGATCAGCCCGAGGACCGACATCGCGGTCACCGACTTGCCGGATCCGGACTCGCCGACGACGCCGAGGATCTCCCCCGGCAGCACGCTGTAGGCGACTCCGTCGACGGCGCGGACGGTGCCCTCGTCACCGGCGAACTCCACCACGAGGTCACGGATTTCCAGGATGGGCGGGGGGTCGCCGAAATCGACGGCCCGGGCGTCGGACGGCGCCGGGCGGGCGCTCGGCGCGCGGCCGTCGGACGTGTGCGCCGCGTTCATCGGCGTGCTCCCTTGCTCTGCCGCGGGTCCCCCGCGTCCCGCAGGCCGTCCCCGACGAAGTTCACGGAAAGAACGGTCACGGCGATCGCCATCCCGGGCGGCAGCCACATCCACGGCGCGGACTCGATGAGCGTCAGGCTCTGCGCGTCGTTGAGCATGTTGCCCCAACTGGCCTGCGGCGGCTGTACGCCCAGGCCGAGGAACGACAGGGTGGCCTCCAGCAGCACCGCCTGGGCGACCGCCAGGGTGGCGGACACCGCAACGGGCGGCAGCGACGCCGGGACGATGTGCTTGCGCACCAGCCACCACGGCCCCGCCCCGCCGGCCCGGGCCGCGTGCAGGTAGTCCTGCTCGCGCAGTCCGAGGGCGACGCCGCGCACCACCCGGCACGCCTGCGGCCAGTGGGTGGCGCCGATGGCGATGACCAGCATGGTGACGCTCGGGCCGAGGACCCCGGCGAGCACGACGATCGCGATCACCGTCGGGAACGACAGGACGACGTCGGCCAGCCGCATGACGGCCGAGTCGACGACGCCGCCCACCAGGCCGGCCACCGCGCCGAGCAGTGTCCCGATGACCACCGAGATCAGTGCGGCGGAGACGCCGACCAGCAGCGACACGCGCCCGGCGTGCACCACCCGGGAGAAGACGTCGCGGCCCGACGAGTCGGTGCCGAACCAGTGCGTGCCCGAAGGCCCTCGGCGCAGCGCGTCCAGGTCCACCTGGTTGGGGCTGTGCTGCGCGATGAGCGGTGCGAACACCGCCAGCACGACCACCAGGCCGAGCACGGCGGCACCCGCGACCGCGAGTTTGTTGCGCCGGAACCGGCGCAGGGCCATGCGGGCCGGCGTACGGCGCGGCCCCGCGACGGAGCCCCCGGCCGGGGCGGGCACGACCGCGGCGGGAACGTCCGGCGCCGTATTCGTGTTCGTCGACACGGTCATCCCAGCCTCACCCTCGGGTCCGCGACCGCGTAGAGCAGGTCGGCCAGCAGATTGCAGATCAGTACGAGGACCGCGACGTACAGGGAGACCCCGATGATGACCGGGTAGTCGTTCTGGTTCACCGAGCTGATGGTCAGCTGACCCATCCCGGGCCACGCGAAGACCTGCTCGATGACCACCGCGCCGCCCATCAGCGCGGGGACGCTCATCGCAACCACGGTGATGAGCGGCACGAGCGAGTTGCGGAACGCGTGCCGCAGCACGACCCGGGACCGCGACGCGCCCTTGGCCTCGGCGGTCCGCGTGTAGTCCTCGCCGAGTTCGCCGATCACCCCGCTGCGCACGTACCGCATGATCGGCGCGGCGGCGATCAACCCGAGGAGGAGTGCCGGCATCAGCAGATGTCGGAACTGGTCCGCGGGCGAGTTCACGCCCGGTGTGGTCATCCCCGCGGACGGCAGCCAGTCCAGTTTCAGGGAGAAGACGTAGATCGCGACGATGCCGAGGAAGAACGGCGGGATGGAGATGGCGCCGAGGCCGAACACCGTGGTGCCGTAATCGAGCCACGAATTGCGGCGCACCGCGGACAGGATGCCCAGCGGGATGCCGATCGCCAGCGAGAGCAGCAAGGCCACGCCCATGAGCTCGACCGTCGGTCCCAGGCGCTCGGAGATCGCCGAGGTGACGGTCTGCCGGCTGACGTACGAATAACCGAGGTCGCCGGTGACCGCCTGCCGCAGCCAGTCCCAGTACTGCACCGGCAACGGCCGGTCCAGGCCCAGCTCGTGCCGCTGCCGGGCGATGAACTCCTCGCTGCCGGAGGAGACCTGGTCAGGATTGATCATCATCCGGACGGGATCGCCGGGCGCGGCGTGCACCAGGGCGAAGATGCCCACGGTGATCGCCAGGAAGACCACGATGTTCACCAATATGCGGCGCAGGACGAACGTCCCCACTTGTCCCTCCAATCACGGGGAGCCGCCGGGCCGGGTCCGTCGCGAGGCGCGGACCCGGCCCGGTCAGGTCAGTTCAGGTGCCAGTTCTCGATGCCGCTGAACGGGCGGGTGATGTCGCCGCTCGCCTTGAAGCCCTGCACGCGGGTGTTGGACGCCCAGACGGTCTGCGGGTTGTACATCCACAGGTACGCCGCCTGCTCGTTCTCGCGGGCCGCGGCCTGGCGGTACAGGTCCTGGCGGGCCGCGGCGTCCGCGGTCGCGTTGGCCTTGCCGGTGAGTTCGTCGAGGGTCTTGTCGCAGAAGTGCGGCACGTTCGACCCGGTCGGGTAGAACTTGTCGCAGCCCACGATCTGCGGGACCTGGCTGGGGTCGGTGTAGGTGCCGCCGCCGAACATCGCCAGGTCGTACCCGCCGGTGTACGACTCCAGCAGCTGCGCGGCCTGCACCTGCTTGAGCTCGACCTTGACGCCGACCTCCTGGAGCTGGCTCTGCACGATGGTCGCGGTGGTGTCGCGGTCGCGCTGCCCGGGCACCCACTCCAGCTCGACCGGCTTGGAGGAGTCCCAGCCGGCCTGCGCCAGCAGGTCCTTGGCCTTCTGCGGGTTGTACTCGTACTTGTTCAGGTTGTCCGGCACCACGTCGCCCATGAAGGAGGTGGCGGGCACCGACGCCTTGCCGCCCAGCACCGAGTCCACGATCTTCTTGCGGTCGATCGCGTACATCAGCGCCTGGCGCACCCGCGGGTCGGCGAAGCGCGGCTGCGCCTGGTTCACCGCGATGCGGGTGAAGCCGGGGCTGTCCGCGGCCGTGACCGTGACGTTGCCCATCTTCTCGACCGTGGGCAGGTCGGTGGGCGACACCTGGACGACGTCCATCTCCCCCGTGCCGAGCTGGGCGGTGGCGACGTCGGAGGTGACGGGCTTGAGGAAGACCCGGGAGATCCCCACGGGGGTGCGGAACTCGGGGTTCGCCTGCAACTCCACGTACTGGTCGGTCTGGTAGGAGATGAAGCGGTACGGGCCGGTGCCCGCGGTCGGCTTGCTGAAGAACGCGTTCTTCGCCACCTGGTCGACCGGGACGGCCCCGAGGACGTGCTTCGGCAGGATGGGCGTCGCGCCGATGAGCGCGACGATGCCCGCGTCGGGCTTGGTGGTCTTGATGACGAAGGTGTTGTCGTCCGGCGCGCTGAACCCGGACGCGGTCGGGGCGGTGCCCGCCGCGAGCGCGTCGACGCCCTCCACCCCGGCGTAGTTGCCGGCGGACGCCGCGCCCGCCTTGGGGTTGGCCATCAGGTTGTACGTGAACAGGACGTCCTGTGCGGTGAACGGCTGCCCGTCGCTCCACTTGAGGCCCGGGCGCAGTTTGAAGGTGTAGGTGGTGCCGTCGGCGCTCTGCTGCGGCAGTTCCTGGGCCATGCGGGGCTGGAGCTCGAAGTCGGTGTCCGGGGCCACCAGCGAGTCGAAGACCAGCGACATGACTATCTGGTCGGGCCCGTTGTTGGGCGCGAGCGGGCTGAAGACCTTCGGCTTCTGGTACAGGTACACGTTCAGCGTGCCGTTGCCCGCGCCGCTTCCGGCGCCCGGCGTGCCGCCGCCCTGGCTCGGGTCCGAGGAACAGGCGGCTACCGCCGACAGGGTGAGCGCAAGGCCGACGGCGGCCTTGGCCAGAGATCTCTTCCGGGAGTGGAACACGGCAGTCCTTCGGGGTCGGTGCCGGCAGGTGGAGGAGTCCGCGCCGCACGGGCAGCGCCGGGGCGCGGGAAAAGCGGGGGTGCGCAGGGAACGCGGGGTGCGCAGGCGCGCCCGCGGGACGGGCGGGCGGGGCGCCGGAAGCTCAGCGCACGGTGTTGGCGAGCGTGCCGAGGCCGTCGACGGTGACGGTCATCTCGTCGCCGGGGCGCAGGAATTCGCCGGTCGCGGCGCCCACGCCGGACGGGGTGCCGGTGAAGATCACGTCTCCCGGCTGCAGGGTCATCAGGCGCGAGCAGTGCGCGATGAGCTCGGCGACGGTGAAGATCATGTCGCGGGTGTTGCCGTCCTGGCGGAGCTTGCCGTTGACCTCGAGACGGACCGCGAGGTCCTGCGGGTCGCCGACCTCGTCCGGGGTGACGAGCCACGGGCCGAACGGCGCGAACCCGTCGAACCACTTGCCCGCGAGCCAGTCGAAGAACCATTCGGCCGACGCACCGGGAGCGCCCGCGTCGCGCTCGTAGCCCAGGTCGAGCGAGCGGGCCGAGACGTCGTTGCCGACCGCGTAGCCCGCCACCAGGCCGAGGGCGTCCGCAACCGGGACGTCGCGGCCGCCGCGGCCGAGCACGACGACGAGTTCGGCCTCCCAGTCGATCTGGGCGGAGGTGTCGGGCAGCGCTATGACGGTGTCGGGCCCGGTCACCGAGGTGCCCGGCTTGAGGAACATCCGCGGCGCGAGGCGCTCCTTCACGAGCGGTTCGCCGCCGCCTTCCAGGACGTGTTCCTGGTAGTTGGCCGCGGCCGCGAGCACTTTGGGCGGGGTGGGCACGGGCGCCAGCACGCGCACGCCCGCCGGGTCGTACGTGCCGCTCACCGCGGTGGTGAGCCGGTCCCAGCGGCCGTCGAGGGCGACGATGACGGCGCCGAGGTCCCCGTCGCCGAGTTCGGCGATCCGGCCGTCGTCGAGGAGTCGGCCGTGGCGTACGGCGCCGTCCCGTTCGTAGCTGAGCAGCTTCATGGTGGTGGGTCCTCGGAGGTCAGGCGACAGGGGCGGGGGCGGCGGAGTCCGCGGCGACGTCGGCCGGCAGGCCGGACCGCAGCGACGCGCGGGCGGCGTCCAGGACGCGGGCCACGGCGAGGGCGTCGCCGATGTCCGGGTCGGCGGGGCGGCCTTCGGTGACGGCGGCGTGGAGTTCGGCCACCAGTGCGGGCACGGTGCCGCGGTCGAAGGGGAGGGCGCGGGACCCGGCGGTGCCGCGCACGGTGAGGGCGGGTCCGGCGGCGTCCACGACGAGCACGCCGGAGGAGCCGCTGACGCGGTGGCGGTGGAAGACCGCGCCGGGAGCCGCGATGCCTTCGGCGGCCCGTCCGACCACGATCGTGCTGGTGACCCCGTGGGCGTGGTCCAGCATCAGGACCGCGGTACGTTCGGCGCCGGACGGGCCCGGGGCGCCGGCCGTGAGGGCGTGGACGCGCCGCACGGGCTGGCCGGTGAGGGCGAGCACGATGTCGACGGGGTAGACCGCGAAGTTCACCAGCTCGCCCTCGGGAACGGGGTCTCCCCCGCCGACGAGGAAGTCCGTCTGGATGTTCCACGGCAGTCCGACGCGTCCGCCGGCCACGGCGGCACGGGCGGCGCGGACGCCCGGGGCGAAGCGCTGGTGGTGGGCGGGCACGCACACGCGGCCGGCCGCCGACGCGGCGGCGGCGATCGCGGCGGTGTCGCGCACCCCGGTCGCGGCCGGCTTGTCGAGCAGGACGTGGCGGCCGTTCTCCAGGGCGCGGACGGCCGCTTCGGCCCGCTCGTCGGGGCGTACGCAGACGCTGACGACGTCCGCTTCGACGGTGGCGACGGCGGTCGCGACGTCCGCGACCAGCGGGACCGCGAGGCGTTCGGCCGCCGAGCGCGCCTGCGGCTCGTCGCCCGCGACGGCGGCGATCTCGAAGCCGGGGTGCGCGGTGAACGCGGGCAGGTACATGTCCGTCTGGTGGTCCTGGCGCCCGAGTCCGGAGAAGCCGGCCAGCAGGACGCGCAGGGGACGCGCGGAGACGGCGGGGGCGGGGCCGGTCATGCGGTGCGTCCTTCGTCGAGTGCGGGGGCGCCGGCGGGCGCGTGGCGGTCGGGGAGGCCGAGGTCGGACAGCAGGACCGGTTCGCCCGAGGCCATCGACCGCTCGGCGGCGACGCCGAGGGCGACGGCGAGGACGGCGTCGCGTACCGGCATCGCGGGCTCCGCACCGGCGATCGTGTCCAGCCAGGCCGCGAGCTGCACGGCGAACCCGTTGCCGCCGGGGGCCGGGACCTGCGAGAAGCCGCGCTCGGACAGCAGCGGCGAGCCGTCGCCGTTCCACGGGAGGGTCAGCAGGCCCTCGCTGCCGAGGACCATCACGTCCCGCAGCCCCACCCCGCCGGTGCGGTGCCCGCGGCTCATCTCGCAGACCGCCACCGAGCCGTCGGTGTAGCGGACGACCATTTCGAGGTAGTCGTGGATGTCGAGTTCCGCCGCGGTCTGCTTGCGGCCTCGGGCGTGCACGCTCTCCGGCCGGGCGCCGAGCCACCAGGTGGCCAGGTCGAGCAGGTGCACGCCGTTGTGCAGCGCATGCCCTCCGGAGGCGGCCGGGTCCAGCACCCACGCACGCCAGTCCGGCCAGATCCAGTCGCCCAGGATCGCCAGCCGGACGACCTCCGGCCGGCCGACCTCCCCGGCGTCGATCGCGTCCTTGACGGCGCGGCCGTAGTCGTAGAAGCGGTGGGTGTGCGCCGCCATGAGCACCGTGCCGACCGTCGCGAAGGCGTCCGCCACCTCGACGGCCTCGGGCACCGTGATGGTGAGCGGCTTCTCGATGAGCAGGTGCTTGCCGGCCTGGGCGACCGCCAGGGCCAGGGCGTGGTGCGAGCCGTTGGGCGTGCACACGATGCAGGCGTCGACGCCGGGCCAGGCGAGGGCCTCGGCGAGGTCCGTCGTGAAGCGCACGCCGCCGTTGCGGCGGGCGGCCGCCGCGGCGCGGCCGGCATGGGTGTCGACGACGCCGACGAGGTCGGCGTCCCGGCGGCCGAGCAGGGCGCCGATGTGCTCGTCGGCGATGAACCCGGTGCCGACGACCACGATTCCGAGTGGACGTACGAGCGGCTGACTTTCGCCGGTCATCGCGGAATGGGATTCCATGTTGAGCGATGCTGCGCGCGCCGATAGGCCGGTGTCAAGGCTTCGTATGTTCGTTTACCTCACCGAAACGGACACCGATCCGTTCAACATGGAAAGCCTTGCCATGTCGTGGACGACTGTTCTATCGTCCCGGACAGCCGGCCTCACGGCCGGTCCGCTCAGCGGCGGATCCGCTTCCGGCCCCTGCCACGCGCCGCGTCCGGCGGCTCGACGCGACCCCTTTTCCTTTCCGCTTGTCCGCGTCTTGTCCGTGTCTTGTCCGCGTCGCGGCGGCACGCCGCCGCCCGGGACCCGCGTGCCCTCGGCCGGAGACGGCGCGGCCCGCGCGGCCTGCTCCCGCGCGGCCCTCCGCCCCCCGCACCGTCACGAAAGGCCACCATGTCCTCCACAGAGCGCACCGGCTCCGACGCCCCGACGGGCGAGGCGAGCCGCGGACTCCGGCTCGCCGAGTCCGCAGCCCGCGTGATCCCGGGAGGTGTCAACTCGGCCACGCGCTACATCGGCGAGCCGTACGCCTTCGTGTCGGCCGACGGCGCGTACGTCACCGACGCGGACGGCCGCCGCTACCTCGACTACCACGCGGCCTTCGGTGCCATCGTCCTCGGGCACAACGCACCCGTCGTCAACGACGCGGTACGCGCCGCGGTCGACGGCCCCGGCCTCATCGGGCTGGGCGTCAGCGAGCTGGAGGTCGAGCTCGCACGCCGCGTGGTGGAGGTCATCCCCTCCGCCGAGAGCTCGATCTCCACGATGAGCGGCACGGAGGCGACGTTCCAGGCGGTACGGCTCGCCCGGGCCGTCACCGGGCGGCCGTACATCGTCAAGTTCCAGGGCGGATTCCACGGCTCCCACGACGCCGTCGCCCGCAACGTCATCTCCGCCCCGGACCGCGCGTACGGTCGTGACCCGCTCTCCAAGGGCATCCTCGACGCGGCGCTCGACGCCACGCTCGTCGCGGAGTTCAACGACCTCGACTCCGTCCGCGCCCTGCTGGACCGGCATCCCGGGCAGGTCGCCGCGGTCATCATGGAGCCGATCCCGCACAACGTCGGCGCGCTGGTCCCCACCCGGGAGTTCGTCGAGGGGCTGCGCGCGCTCACCGCGGAGACCGGGACCGTGCTCGTCTTCGACGAGGTGATCACCGGCTTCCGGCACGCCCTCGGCGGCTACCAGGAGGTCTGCGGGGTCACCCCGGACCTGACCACGTTCGGCAAGGGCATGGCCAACGGCGTGCCCATCGGCGGCCTCGCGGGACGCCGCGACCTGATGGAGCACTTCAACCACACCGGCGGCGACGTGCTGCTCGCGGGCACCTTCAACGGAAGCCCGATCTCCAGCGCCGCGGCGATCGCCACCATCGACCACCTGCGGGCCAACCCGGACTTCTACCGGCGCACGTACGCCTTGGGCCAACGCATGCGCGACGGCCTCTCGGCCATCGTCGCCGACCTCGGCATCGAGGCCACCGCGGCCGGCTTCGGCGGGGTCTTCGCCCTGTACTTCGCCAAGGGGCCGATCCGCGGATACCGCGACCTGATGCGCAACGACAACACCGCGTACGTCACCTTCCACCGCCGAATGACGCAGGCGGGCTACCTCATGCTGCCGATGGCGCTCAAGCGCAACCACATCTCGGGCGCGCACACCGCCGAGGAGGTCGACGCCACACTGTCCGCCGCGGCGGAGGTGCTCGCCGGAATGCGGAAGGACGGCATCGTCGGCGGCTGAGCCACCGGCCGAGCCAGCCGAGCCAGCCGGCGAGCCACCCGGCGAGCCACCGGGCGAGCCACCGGGCGAGCCACCGGGGTCCCGCGCCGAAGGTCCCAGGCGCCGGATCCCGGTCCTGCCCCCACCATCTGTCGAAAGGAATCCACCCATGCGCTTCCTGCGCGTCGGGGACGAAGGCAACGAGATCCCTGCCCTCGCACGTCCCGAAAGCACCCACCACGTCTACGACTTGCGCCCGCTGACCGACGACATCGACGGCGCGTTCCTCGCCGGCGGGGGTCCGCGGCGTGCCGCGGCGGCCGCGGCGGCGAACGAACTGCCCGATCTGGACATCCGCGGCATGCGCATCGGCGCCGCCCTGGCCCGGCCGCACGCCGTCTACGCCATCGGCCTCAACTACCGCGACCACGCCGCCGAGACCGGCGCCGAAGTACCGCGCGAGCCCATCGTGTTCAGCAAGGCCCCGAACAGCCTGTGCGGGCCGCACGACACCGTCGTCTTCCCGCCCGGCGCGGCCAAGGGCGACTGGGAGGCCGAACTCGGCATCGTCGTCGGCCGCCGCGCGCACCTGCTCGACGGCCCGGAGTCCGCCGCGGAGGTCATCGCCGGGTACGTGGCACTGAACGACGTCTCCGAACGCGAGTTCCAGCTCGAACACGGCGGCCAGTGGCTCAAGGGCAAGTCCCACCCCACCTTCAACCCCACCGGCCCCCACCTCGTCACCCCGGACGAGGTGGGTGACCCGCACGATCTGCGCCTCATCACGCGGGTCAACGGCGAGACCGTGCAGGACGGCACCACCGCCGACATGATCTTCAGGCCCGCGCACATCGTCTGGTACCTCAGCCGGTTCCTGGCCCTGGAACCCGGCGATCTCATCAATACCGGCACCCCCGCCGGAGTCGGAATGGGTCGGACGCCTCCGCGCTACCTCGGTGACGGCGACATCGTCGAAGTAGAGGTCTCCCGCCTCGGCACCCTCCGCAACCCCGTCCGCATCCCCGCCGCCCCCTGACCGCCCGCGTCCCCTCCTGCGTGCCGTACTGCCTTCCAGATACCGCACGTTCGGTGCCGTCTCCACTCACCCGTTCATCAACCGCTTCGCAGACCACGCACTGCGCGCACGCGAACTCGAGCGGCCTTCTCCCAAGATCACTTCACGTACCCACACGTCATGGCGGTGGGGGCGGCAACCGGTGCGGGCGGCGTGCCGGGTACGGGTGGGTGTGGGCGACTTCGGAGGACGCCGCCGTCTCATTTGGGCGGCGTTTGCGTCGCGGCCATCGCACCGGGCCCGACCGCGCGGCAAGGTGGACGGCTCGGGTACGAGTTCGTCCGCGGCCGACGGGGAGCCATGACCACACAACGTACGTCCGGATCGAGACCGACGAACCGGGCACGACGGACCTTCACGACTGCGCTGGCCGTCCTGGTGTGCGCGGTCCTCTCGGCCGCCTGCGCCGAGAACCCGACGACACCCCGGACCGCGGGCGCCTCCACCCCGTGGGCAACACCGGCTAGCGGGGAACTGCCGTCCCAGGCCACCGAGTCGTCGGCCTCGCGCTCGCCGCTCACGACGTCGCCGGTGCCCAGTTCGACGACGTCGTCCCCGTCACCGCCCCCGCGACCGTCGCCGTCGCCGTCGCCGTCCGCCACGAGCCGACCGGCTTCGTCACCGCCGCCGCGCCCCGCCACGAAGCCGACCGTGCTGAAGATGGGGGTCACGTTCGCCGGGCAGGGGCGCGAAGACCGCCTCACCCTGGTACGCGGCGGCCCGGCCGCGGAGTTCACGGTGACCGTCGTCAACGGCGACACCCGCGCATATGCGCACATCCGCACGGTGATCAGCATGGAGAGCCTGCCCGGCGCGCCGAACGGCGGCCCGCAACAGGGGTTCGTGTTGGAGGCATTCGACGCCGTATCCGGTACATGGCGGCAGGCTCCGATCCGGATCGCGCAGGACGTCCTGCCGCCGTCGTTGGTCGTCGCCGGGACACCGCTCGCCCTCGACGAGACACGCATCGAGCGCTACCGCATCCGCGCGACGGCCACCGGTCCCGTCGGCAGCACGCCTTTGGTCGTCGACCTCGTCAACACGGACGCGCCCGACTCCGCGATGTTGACCAGCGAAGCCCGTCCCGCGCACGTCGCCATCCCACACACCACCCGCAAGGCCTGACCTTGTGGGCCGGTTTCGACGATCTCCGTGCCAGATCAGGCCCCGCTCTCGCCCTGCTCAGGCTCTGCTCCGGCCGATTGCCCGGTAGTTGGTGTTGAGGTCGAGGGCGTACAGCCTTTTGTCGCGGCTCGTGACGTAGATGGTGTCCCGGGTGACGGCAGGTGCGGCGATGACGGCGTCCCGCGTCTTGAAGGTCCAACTCTTGTTGCCTATACCGACGTTGATCCCGTAGAGCCGTCCGTCGTGACAGCCGATGAGGACGAGGCCGTTGGCGAGCGTCGGGGATCCGACCGCGTCCTCGGCGGCGAACGTCCAGCGTCGGGTTCCGGTGGTGCGGTTGATCGCGTGGACGTTCTCCTCGCTGCCCACGACGAGGAGCCCGCCTTCGACGGCGGGCGAGTCCGCCGGGCCGCCGGTGTTGTAGTCCCAGCGCTGTTCGCCGGTGGCGGCATCGATCGCGTACACGTTGGTGTCCTGGCTCGCCGCGTAGACCGTGGCGTCCGCCACCACCACCGCGGCATGGACGGCGCCGCCGGTCCTGAACGCCCAGCGCTGTCGGCCGGTGGCCGTGTCGATCGCGTACACGTTGCCGTCCACGCACCCGATGTACGCCACGCCGTCCACCACAGTGGGGCGTGCGTAGAACCCGCCGGCCGCGGCATCGAAGGTCCAGCGCTCCTCGCCGGTGCGCGCGTCGAAGGCGTGGAACCGGCCGACGTAGCCGGTGCGGCCCGCGGTGGGCAACTCCGCTCCCCCGCCGA
Source organism: Streptomycetaceae bacterium NBC_01309 (assembly GCA_045039925.1). Lineage (GTDB taxonomy): Bacteria > Actinomycetota > Actinomycetes > Streptomycetales > Streptomycetaceae > Yinghuangia. The sequence continues at coordinate 8,912,245 of CP108400.1, read as the reverse complement.
CGTAGCAGACGCCGTCGACCACGGCGGGGGACCCGCCGTACAGCGCAACCGGGCGTGACCACAGGGGAGTTCCGCTCGCGGCGTCGACGGCGTGCAGGGCGTCCGGAGCACTGTCGTCGGCGATTCTGCCGCTGAGCACGTAGGCGATTCCGTTGCTCGTCGTGGGCCTGGACATCAGGTCGCCGCCGGTCCGGTGGACCCAACGCCGGGCGCCCGAGGCCGCGTCGACCGCGTAGAGGTTGCCGTCATTGCTGGCGACATAGACCATCCCGCCGTCCGGCACCGGCGCGACCGAGATGTCGCCGTCGGTGGCGAACTCCCACTTCTTGGGCGGGGCGGAATCGTCGGCGGCGCCCGCGCCCCACGGGTAGGTCGCGATGGCGGTGCCCGCGGCCGTCGCCGCACCGAGGGCCAACAGCACCGCCGAGCGCCGCGACAGCCCCCGCCGTCGGCCCGGGTCCGGGCCCGAGTCCGGGTCCTGAGGCGCGAATTCGTCCCATGCGGAATCGCCGCCGCCGGTGACCGGCCCAGCAGGGCCGGGCGCCTCTATGGGCCAAGTGGCGGGCGCTTCGAGGGAGTTGACCGTCGTGGCCGCCCCGGCTCCGCGCCCGGAAACCTGGGTTCGGTCGGGCGGTGCCGAGGGACTGCCGGGCGGGGCCGGCGATTCGTCGAGGCTGAGGGCCCGCAGCCGGCGGTGGACCTCGTGCGCGGAGGCCGGGCGGTGCCGGGGATCCTTGGCCAGCAGTTCGGCGACCAGTTCCGCCCGTCCAGGAGGCAACGGCATGATCTGGGGCGACCCCTACGTCAACGCCACCGCAAGCTTCCTGCCCCCGCGCACCGACATCGCCACCGTCACCGACAACGGCTCACGCCGCTTCAACAGCGCCCTGGGATACCGCTCCGCCACCATCGCCGAACCCGGCACCGGCCCGGGGATGGCTGCCAAAGCCGCGCTGCTGGCCCTCAAGGACTCCGGATTCCGCGGGGACGCACTGTCCCTGCTCACCCTGGCCGCCGCCCTCCCCGGAAACACCTCCGTCCTGTCCCACGCCTGCCAGGTCCAACGCGCCCTCGCCCTCGACCACGCCCGTGCCCCGGACCTGAACGCCGCCAGCGCCGGGGACGTCGCCGGACTCGTCGCCGGGGCCGAGCACCTGCGCGCCAACCCCGACGCCATCGCGACCCTCGCCGCCGCCACGTCCTGTCTCACCGAGATCGACCGGCTCAACAGCCCCGACCACGTCATGAGCGACGGTGCCGCCGCCCTGGTGCTGTCCCGCCGCCCCGGTCGGGTCCGCCTCGTGGCCACCTCCCACGCCGCGGCCCCCCAACTCGAAGTCCTCACCCACGTCAACCTCACCCCTGTCCAACGTCTCACCGCGCTGAAGCGGCTGAAGAAGCCCCAACTGGCCACCATGCAGGAAAAGACATGCGAAGCCGTCGGCCTCGTCCTCGACGAAGCCGCAACCAGCATCGACAAAATCACCCGCATCGTCGTCCCCGGAGCCGGCATCCCCTTCCTCAGCGCTGTCATCGCCCAGCCACTAGGCATCGAACTCGCCAAGACAACATGGCCGTTCGCGCGCCATGTCGGGCACGCGGGACCCTGCGACCACTTCCTCGGCCTCGACCACCTCCTCCGCCACGACTCCGCCCTGAAAACCGGCGACCGGATCCTCGTCATCGGACTGGGCGCGGGGTGGCGCTGGATCTGCGTCCTGGTCGAACTCGTCGACCAGGGACCGTCATGAACACCTTGGCGCAGGACCCGATCTCCTCGACCGCGAACACAGTCATGACCCTCGCCGCGGCGGCGTGGGTGGCCTGCCTGGTCGGCTGGGCGGCCCGTGACCGGTTCAAGCACCGCCGCACCGAACTGGCACTGCTGCTCTGCGCGGCGGCCGCCGCGGTCTTCGCCGAAGCGATAGCCGGACGCCTCGCGGGCATCCGGCACTTCCCCAGCAACGACGCAGTGACAGCCTGGTGGCCACCTGCGGTGGGGCAACCGCCATGGGAGGCGCCCCCACCGTGGGCGAACCCGTCGCCGTACGTACCCAGTCAGGGCGCGCGGGCACCGGCTGCCATGCAGCCGGGGGAGGCGTACGGCCTGGGGCGTCGACCGTTTCTTCAGCGCCGCCGCGACGTTGTCCGAGCACGACGGCAGCGCTGGCCGTTCCGGCGATCACGACGATGCCGGAGATCACCCCGAAGGCGAGATCAAGGCGCTCACTGGATCCGTCCTTCGTCTCGATGAACGGCAGCCCGAAGTTGTAGAGGACCACCAGCAGTACGAACAGCGCCACAGGCCCAGGAACACGGCGACCAAGCGCGCGGCCTTCCCCATGGCCACCCCCTCCATGAGAACCCGTCAAGCCTGGCGGTGGTCACCGTCGTAAGGGGGCGGATCAACTCCAGTGACCAATACGGGCGTTGCCGAACCTACGGAGTGGATCGAAGAGGCGGTGGCCGCTCCATCGCGGCGGGTGCCTGATAATTCGCGGCGTTCGTTTTGGGGTCAGGTGGCCTTGGGGAGTGGGTATGTCCTTGCGGCGGGGACTTCGTGGGCCGGTTCGACTGTTGTGAGGCCGCCGGGCTTGGACTTGTCGACCTTGAGGATGAACGTCTGGTACGACGGCGGCTTGCCGTTCGACGAGAAGTCCAGCTTCAGTCCCAGGCCCACGTCCATGCCCGTCTGCTTGCGGTGCGCCGCGACCAGGCCCTCGCGGGTGAGGTCGCCCGCCGCGCAGGCCGCCCTCAGGTCCTCGGCGAAGATGCCGGCGGCGGCGTAGCCCGAGATGACGCCCTGGTCGACCGGCATGCCCGGGAACTTCGCCAGGTAGTCGGCGGCCAGCTTGGCGACGGCCGGCAATTCGGTGGAACTGATGGGCGGCGCCGGGCTGGTGATGGTGAGGCGGGCCTCCATGGGGGCAGCGGCCACGGCGAGGAGCTGGGGGTGGAACCCGACCGAGTGCGACAGCACCGGCACCTTGAGGCCGGCCGCCTCGGTGCCCACCATGACCGGGGCGACCTGGCGCGGGCCGGCGCTGATGACGATCGCCTTCACCCCGGCCGACTTGAGCGCGGTCACGGCGGCGGTCATGTCCTGGTCGGTGGGCTTGATCTTGTGGTCGACGACGGAGACGCCCGCGGCCTGTGCCGCGTACTTGACACCGAGCGCGCTGTTCACGCCGAACTCGTCGTCGCCGTAGATGTGTCCGACCTTGTCGCCGGAGGCGAGCGGTGCGGTGCGCGCCAGGTATTCGAACCCGTTGATGATCTCGATGTCGTACGTGGTCGCGGTGACCTGGATGACCCTCTTGCCGAGCAGCGTCGACGCCCACGCCTGAGGCAGCGTCAGCAGTCCGTCGCGCTCGATGTCGTCCTGGAGTTGGGTGACGATCGCCGAACCGACCAGCTGCGATATGCCGATCACCTTGCCGGAGATCTCGGTGTAGGCGGTACGCGCCTTCTGCGCGTCGTACGCGTGGTCCTTGACGTTCGTGACGACCTTGCGCCCGCAGATCCCGCCGGCCGCGTTGACCTGGTCGAAGTACAGCTGCTGAGCGTTGGTGACGCTCTTGCCGAGCGGCGCCTGCGGCCCGCTCAGGTCGGAGAGTTCGCCGACGTGGATCTCGGTGTCGGTGACCCCGGGCCCGGTCTTGATCCCGGTGTTGCCGGCGGCTCCGGTGTCCGGCGTGTCGTCCTTGCTGCTGCACGCGGTCACGGTCAGCGCCAGTGCGGCGAGGACCACGCAGGCGGCTCTGGTGCCCGAACCTGGCTTCACGAGTCTGCTCCTTGGGGTGCGAGCACTCCGCTTGGAGTCGCCGGAATCATGGATGGCACAGTGATACATACCCTGTTGCTACGTATCACGCAGCGAAGCGCAAGCCGACGCCGGGCGCAAGCCTTTCGGTGTGGCTATCTGGAGAGCATGAGGCGTAGTTCGTCTGCTACTTCGTCGCTACTGTCGCAGGACTCCGCGTCATTCCTGGGACGGTCTCGGCCACGAAGTCGGCGGTTCGCGAGGGACGTTCGCCGCGTCGGTCGGCTACGTCGGCCGTTGTACGCGGACCTCCAGAGTCGTCCACGCCCCGATGTGGATCCGGTCGCCGTCCTTGAGCCCGAGCAGCAGGTTGCATTCAATGGGGTCGGAACGCCCGTTCAGCGTCGTTCCGTTCGCCGAGCCGGGGTCGACGATCGCCCACGTGCCGTCCGGTTCGCGCATCAGCACGGCGTGCAGGTAGGAGATTCCGGTGTCGGTCGGGGGGCTAGCCATGTCGATCTCCGGTGCGCCGTCCGGCGTTTTGCCCGAGCGCCGACGCCCTACGCGCATGCGGTCGCCGTGCAGCGCAACGCTCCACGGCTCGTAGTACGGCGGGAACCGAATCGCCGACGCGTCCGGGCCGGCCATCGCCATCACGCGTCCGAAGTACTCGGCGTCGGCGGTGACCAGCAACGACCACCCCGAATTCGGAGCGCCGTCATCCGGGGAGCCTGCCGGGCACACCAACGCGAACTCGTGGCCGCAGCGCTCGCAGTACGGCACGCTCCCCGCTCGCGGCGTGCCGCACACCGGACAGTAGTCCGCGGTCGGCTCCGCCACCCTGGGCTCCTGGCCGATCGGCCGTCCGCACACGTCGCAGAAGTCGTCGGCGTCCGAGTCGTGGCCGCGCGGACAAATCGCCATGCCAGTACCCCCTGCCCGCGGTGACCGACCCGTCCGCGCCGGCCCCGCTGTCGCGGTCGACCGCCCCGCCACCGCGGACCGCGTGGCCGGACGGGGTACGGGCCGGGGAGCCCGGCCGTCATCTGCCAGAGTACGCCTGGGGCGTGATCGTTTCGGGGAGGAGTGGCAGTGGCGAGATTCTGGCAGCAGCCGGTCGGGACAGGTGAGTTCTGGGCGGGCTTCGAGCACGCCGACACCCTGGAGGACGACGGTAGATACGCCGAACTCCTCGCCCTCACCGATCAGTTGCTGATGGACGGGCACGGCTCCATGCCCGCCTTCGGGGAGCACATGGCCCGGGTGCACCGCTACCGGCTCGTCGCCCTCGGCGCCCTCGGCCGCGGACCCGAGGCGTGGGCGCACTTCGGCGCCGTACTGCCGCAGTTCCTCGCGACGCCGCACCCGGGAGACTCCGTACGCGTCCTGCGGTGCGCGATGGGCGACATAATGCTGCGCCTGGGCCACGACGACCATGCCCAGGAGCTGTTCGCGCTCGCCGTCGCCGAAAGCCGGGCGTGCGCGTCACCCGCGGACACCGTGGAACTCGACGCCCTGATCGCGGCCAGCGAGGTCAACGCGGGCCGCCATGCGGAGGCGGAGCGGCGCCTGCGCGCCCTGGCGCCGCGGCTCGCCATCGTGCAGATCGCCGAGGCGGAACGCGTCCGCATACGCGGCCTCACACTCTGGATGCTGGCCGTGGCCCTCAACGGGCAGGGCCGGTTCCGTGAGGCGGAGGCCACGAGTGCGGAGGCGTCGGCCGCGTACGCCGCCCACGAGGGCCCGGGCGGCGACCTCGGCCGGAACGCGCGCCTCGCCCGGGCCCGCGCCCTGGTCGAACTGGGCCGCGCGTACGAAGCCGAGGCGGAATGCCGGTTGATGTTCGACGAGTTCGACGTCGCCGATCGGTCGTACGTCGGCCAGTTGTGCGTGCTCCGTACGGTTCTCGGCCGCGCCTTCACCGTGCAGCGCCGCCACGACCAGGCCGTCGCGGACCTGGAGGCGGCAGTGGCCCACGGATGCGAGGCGGAGGGCGCCGGCGACCCGGTCACCCTCGACGCGGTCCTCGCCCTCGCCGCCGCACACCACGCCCGCGGCGGCACCGAGGACGCAACGGCGGCCCAGCGGCTGCTGGAGACCGCTGTACGCGAGGGCGGGGCCGGACCGGACGCGGGGCACCCCCTCGTCGCCGCCGCACGCGAGCGCCTGGCGGACCTGACGACCCGGATGGAGTTGAAGGCCGCCGCGCGCGACGGGGTACCCGTCCGACCGTGGAGGTCACGAGTACAGCCAGGCTTGAAACCGTGCTGGAACTGCGGCGACCACGTGTGGTCGCACGAGCATTAGCCCGAACACCGACCTTCGCGGCGCTCGTACCGAAGTCGACCTGCGGGCGAAATGCGGTTGTCCGGCCCCCCGGGTGGCCGGTAGGCCAGTACGCGAGCGGGGCCAACACACCCGTGTGAGCGAGAACGAGGAATGGTGCGGATGTACGAGGCAGCACGGACGTTCGAGAGGCCCGAGCCCGAGCCCGAGCCCAAGCCCGAGGCCGGTGCCAGCCCCAGCGCCGGTGCCCGGTTCTGCTGGATGGACCTGAAGACCCGTGATCTGCCGGGCACCGCCGCCTTCTTCGGCCGCACGCTGGGCTGGCGGTTCGCGGTGGACGAGTCGGACTGGCGGCGCGCCACGAAGGCCTCCGCCGGCGGCCACCCGGTCGCGGGTATGAGCGACCTGGCGAACCCCGTGTATCCGCCGGGCACCCCCGCCCACATCGCGTGCTACCTGGCCGTCGACGACGTGGACGGCCGGACCGAGGCGGCGGTGGCGCACGGAGCGTCCCTCGTCGTACCGCCGTTCGACGCGGGCGACCAGGGGCGCGTGGCGACGCTCGTGGACCCGGCGGGTGCGGCCTTCTCGCTGTGGTCGGCCCGCGCCTTCGCGGGCTGGGACTTCCCGCCGGGCACCGCGGGCGCGCCGCACGGCATGGTCCTGGCGTGTGCCGCGCCGGAGCGCGCCCGGGACTTCTACGCCGCGACGGTCGGCGGGCCTTTGGCGGACGCGGAGTTCGTGGCGGCACCCGCCGAGAGTGCGCCGCGCTGGCTGCCGGTGATCGGGGTGCCCGACCCGGAGGCAGTCGCCGTACGCGCCCCCGGCCACGCCACCTGGGCGCAGGACTCGCGCGGTCCCGTCCTGCGCCTCGTCGCCCCCGACGGGCTCGCCGTCCTGGTCCGACCGGCAGTGGCACGCACACCGGAGGACTGATGCGTCATGCCAGGTAGGCGGCGACTGTCTCGGCGAACTCCTCGGGCGTGACAACAGGGATGCCAAGAGACTCGGCCTTGGCCTTCTTCGAACCGGCGTTCGCTCCGGCGACGAGCAGGCTGGTGGACTTCGAGACGCTGGATCCCGCGCGTCCGCCCGCCCGTTCGATCAGTTCGTTGACGCCGGTACGCGAGAGCGCGGCCATCGGCCCGGTCATGCTGCCGGTCGCCACCACGGTCATCCCGGCCAGCGGCGGCGGCTCCGCCGGCGACTCGCCGTCGGTGAGCTCGTCGTCCGGATCCCGGGTCGGGCCGGCGAGCTGCGGCTCCGCCTGGTTGACGCCCGCCGCGGTGAGCTTGCCGATGACCGGGGCCAGTTCGACGAGTTCGGTCAGCAGCATGGCGGCCTTCTCGGGGCCGATGCCGTCGACCTCCTGGAGCCCCGCGGCGTCGGCGGCCTGGATCGCGGCCATGGTGCCGAAGTGCCGGGCGATCCGGCGGGACATGCTCCGGCCGGTGCCGCGGACGCCGAGGGCGCAGAAGACCCGGCTGAGCGGGCGCTGCTTCGCGGCTGCGATGTTGACCAGGATCTTGTCCGCGTTCTTCTCGCTGCCGGTGGCGGCGGTGAGCTGCTCGCGCGTGAGGGTGAAGAGGTCGGCGATGTCCGCGACCGCGCCGTCGGCGACCAGCCGGACGACGATCTTCGGGCCGATGCCCTCGATGTCCAGTTGGTCGCGGCCCACCGCGTACTCCACCGACCGGGACAGGTCGCAGGCCCGGCCCTGCACGCACCGCCAGCGTTCCTGCACGGTGTCGATGTCGCCGCCGCATCCGGGGCAGCGGTCCGGCAGTTCGATCGGCGTCTCGGCGCCGGTGCGCAGCGCGACGACCGGGCCGACGACGTACGGGATGACGTCGCCCGCGCGCCGCACGGTGACGGTGTCGCCGATGCGCAGGTCGAGTTTGGTGATCATGCCGGGGCTGTGCAGCGTCGCGAACGCGACGGTCACTCCGGCGATGTCGACGGGTTCCAGTTGCGCGCGGGGCGCCAGGAACCCGGTGCGTCCGGTAGCCCAGGTGACCTCGACGATCCGGGTGGTCTTCTCCACGGCCGGGAACTTGTACGCCACCGCCCAGCGCGGCGCGCGCGAACCGGTGCCGGCGGTCTGCTGGTCGTCGGGGTGGTCGGCCTTGACGACCACGCCGTCGATGCCCAGCGGCAGTGCCTCGCGCTGTGCGGCGACCGTGTCGACGTAGGCGAGGGCCGCGTCCAGGGTGTCGACGGTACGCGCGCCCACCGGGGTGTCCGCGACCGTCCGTACGCCCAGGGCGCGAAGCGCGTCCACGAGCGCGGAGTGGGTGCGCTTCGCGAACCCGTGGTCGTCGGGTGCGTCGGGGCCGGGCAGCAGCGTGTAGGCGTAGCAGGACAACGGGACCGTGTACGCGCGGCCGGTCGCGCGCAGCGAACCAGCCGCGGCATTGCGGGGGTTGGAGAACACCGGCTCGTTGTGCTCGGCGCGGATCCGGTTGGCCTGCTCGAACTGCTCGTTCGTCAGCACGATCTCGCCGCGCACCTCGATGCTGACCGGCTCGGTGAGCGTGTCCGGCAGGCCGTCGATCGTGCCGACGGCGTGCGAGACGTCCTCGCCGGTGATGCCGTTGCCGCGGGTGACCAGCCGCGTGAGCTTGCCGTCCGTGTAGTAGGCGGCGACCGCGAGCCCGTCGATCTTCGGCCCCAGGTGGAACCCGCGCGGCTCACCGCCGAGCCGCCTGGCCAGGCCCGCGCCCCAGCGCTCCAGGTCGTCCCTGCCGAACACGTTGTCCAGGCTCAGCATCGGCACAGTGTGGACCACGTCCCCGTCCGCGACCGCGCCGGCCGCGACCAGGCGGGTCGGCGACTGCGCCACCACGTCCTCGGGGTGCGCGGCCTCGTACGCGGCGATCCCGCGCAGGAGCCGGTCGAACGCGTCGTCGTCCAGCGGGGACGTCCCGTCGCCGTAGTACGCGGCAGCGGCGACGCGGACCTGCTCGACGGCTTCGAGGTACGCGGCGCGGTCGGCCACGACGACAGTGGGTGCGGTTTCCATGGCCGCGATCTTGCCGTCCCCCACCGACACTCGACCAGAGGCCAAAGGCCAGCACCCAGCGCCCAGCGCCCAGCGCCCAGCGCCCAGCGGCCGGACGCCGTACGCCCGCCCCGCATCGCGCCCTCGTCCTACGGTCGGCGGGCCCGGACGGTCGCCGCGGTGAGGCCGGGGCCGGCCCGGTGGGTCGGCGTGATGGTGATGTCGGTCAGGCCGGCGGCGGCGAGCTGGGCCGCGTACTCGTCGGCGGTGACGGCTGTGGTGCCGCAGCCGGTGGGGTCGACGTCGAGGGTGCGGGTGCCGCCGGTGTCGGCGACCAGGTCGCTGATGCCGACGCGTCCGCCGGGCTTGAGGACGCGGGCGATCTCGCGGAAGACGCGCGGTTTGTCGGTGGACAGGGTGATGACGCAGTTGGAGATGACGACGTCGACCGAGGCGTCACCCAGGGGGATGTCTTCGATGCGGCCTTTGCGGAACTCGGCGTTGTGCGCGCCTGCTTCGGCCGCGTGGCGACGCGCGAGGGCGAGCATCTCGTCGGTCATGTCGAGGCCGATGGCACGCCCGTCGGGCCCGACGCGCCGGGCGGAGAGCAGGACGTCGATACCGCCTCCGGACCCGAGGTCCAGGACGGTCTCGCCTTCGCGGAGGTCGGCGACGGCGAGGGGGTTGCCGCAGCCCAGACTGGCGGCGGCCGCGCCGACCGGAATGTCCTCGACGACGGTCGTCCCGTCGTACAGGCCGGCGCCGAACACCGGTGCGGCGCACGGCTCGACGAGGGTCTCGCCGATCGCGGCCCGGGTGGCGGCGCCGGCGTAGCGCTCCCGTACGCGCTCGACGGCGTCGGCCGTGGCCTCGGCTGTCGCGTTGTCGTCGCTCATGTCGGTTCCTCGCAGGGGACGGACGCCGGATCGGGGGCGGGATGGCCCATGACGGCGTCGGCGGCGCTGGGGAAGCAGGACAGGCAGTTCTCGTTCACCCGGTAGTACGCCGAGGCACCGCGCTTCTCTGCGATGACGAATCGGACTTCGGCGAGCTGCTTGAGATGGTGCGAGACGGTCGACTGGCCGACCTCCGAACGCTCGACGATCTCGCCGACGCTCATCGGACGGCGCTCCACGGCAAGCAGGTTGACCAGCCGCACCCGCGTCGGATCGGCCAGCGCCTTGAACCACGAGGCGTAGGTCGCGGCGGTGTCCGCATCGAGAAGCCGAGGGTGCGGCGTGTCTGTATTCATCGATTATCGACGATAGTCGATTAACAGCCGACGCGGTAGACCCGCTCCCGACCGCGAAGGGCAGCCCGTCGGCAGGGGTGGTTACTGCTGAAACAGACCAAATCCCGCGCAGACCCGGCACGTACGCCGTCTCGGGCCTGCACTGTTTCCGGGCCCCGCAGTTGCCCTGCCGTCCCGCGCCGGCCGGCGCCGGAGCCCACACCGACCTCGCCCAACTCCTTGCGTGGCACGGGACTTCGCGAAATCAGACGGACCCGCAGCCTTGCCGATCCACATACTCGGGTGTAAAACAAAGCTACTCAACATGAAACGGAGGTGAAACCAACTCGTGTATGCCGAGGAGCGCCAGCAGGAGATCCTGTCCGCCGCACGAGCCCGCGGGCGGGTCGATGCCCTGGGCCTGGCACGGGAGTTCGGGGTGACCACCGAGACGATCAGGCGCGACCTGACGGCTCTGGAGCGCGCCGGAGTCTTGCGCCGCGTACACGGCGGGGCCATTCCCGTCGAGCGCCTGGGCTTCGAACCAGCGGTAGCCGCACGTGACTTGGTCATGACGGCGGAGAAGGAGCGGATCGCCAAGGCGGCCGTGGCCGAACTCCCCGACGAGGGCTCGGTGATCATCGACGCGGGTACCAGCACCCGGCGTCTCGCCGAAGCGCTGCCCACCGACCGCGAGCTGACCGTGATCGTCAACTCCCCGCCGCTGGCCACCGCCCTCGCGGCACGGGCCAATCTGAGCGTCATCATGCTGGGCGGCCGGGTGCGGTCCCGGACCCTGGCGACCGTCGACGACTGGGCGTTCGCCCCGCTCGCGCGCGTCTGCGCGGACGTGGCCTTCCTGGGCACCAACGGAATCTCCGTGGCCCGCGGACTGACGACGCCGGATCCCGCCGAGGCCGCCGTGAAGCGCGCGATGATCGCCGCCGCCCGGCGCACCGTCGTGCTGGCCGACCACACCAAGGTCGGCAACGACTGCCTCGCCCGGTTCGGCGAGCTGGAGGACGTGGACGTGATCGTGACCGACACCGGACTGGACGACGACACGGCCGCCGACCTGGCGGCGACCGGCGTACGGGTGGTGCGAGTGTGATCGTCACCCTCACCCTCAACCCCAGCCTGGACCGCAGCGTCGAAGTGGGTGCGCTGACCCGCGGCGCGGTGATCCGCGCCACGTCCACCCACCTCGACCCCGGCGGCAAGGGCGTGAACGTCACCCGGGCGCTGCTCGCCAACGGGGTCAAGTCCCGGGCCGTCCTGCCGTCCGGCGGGTACGAGGGCGATCAACTGGTGCGGCTGCTGGCCGCGGACGGCGTCGACGTCGTCGCGGTGCCCATCGCGCTGCCCACCCGTTCCAACATCACGATCGTGGAGCCGGACGGGCTCGTCACCAAGGTCAACGAGCCGGGGGCGACCCTCACCCCCGCCGAGTTCGACCGGGTCGCCAAGGCCGTCCTGGAGTGCACCGACTCGGCGGACTGGGTGGTCATGTGCGGCAGTCTTCCGCCGCACGAACCCGCGGGCGTGTACGCCGAGTTGTGCGACCGGTTCACCGGGGCCGGCATCCGGGTCGCGGTCGACACGAGCGGTCCGCCGCTCCTCGCCGCCGTGGCGGCGCGGCCCGCACTGGTCAAGCCCAACCTCGAAGAACTCGAGGAGGCGGTCGGCCGACCGGTCACCACCCTCGGCGACGCGGTACGCGCCGCACAGGAGTTGCACGCCCTCGGCGCCGGAGCGGTGCTCGTCAGCCTCGGCGCGGACGGGGCCGTGCTGGTCGACGCGGACGGCGTACTGACCGGGCAGGCGCCGGTCGCGTTCCCCCGCAATCCGGTCGGCGCCGGGGACGCGATGCTCGCCGGATTCCTCGCAGCCGGCGCACGTGGGGCCGGAGCCCTGACCGAGGCGCTGGCCTGGGGCGCCGCCGCGGTGACGCTGCCCGGCAGCGGTATGCCGGGCAGCGCGGACATCCACCGCGAGGCGGTCCGGATCGACCCCGCGTACGACCCGAACACCCTTCTGCGCTCCCGGACTTCCTGACGCCAGGCGGCCGTGGGCCGCAACGCGTCGGACGGAGCGCCGGGCGCCGCATCAGGAGTCACATCAGGAGTCACATCAGGCATCACGTCAGACATCGCATCAGGCACAGCACATGTCCCGCCCCGCAAGGACCCGCACGACCGCCATTCGTCGCAGGCATAAAGGAGCACGCACATGTCCATGCCCTACACGCCTCAGGTACAGGGGAGAGGCGTCAGAGCCACCGTCCAGCGGATGGGCGGGCACCTGGCCGCGATGGTCATGCCCAACATCGGCGCGTTCATCGCGTGGGGCCTGATCACCGCGTTGTTCATCCCCGCCGGCTGGACACCCAACGCACGGCTCGCCGAGCTCGTCGACCCGATGATCAAGGTGCTGCTGCCGGTCCTCATCGGCTACACCGGGGGCCGCGCGGTGCACGGCCAACGCGGCGCCGTGATCGGCGCGGTGGCCACCATGGGCATCGTCCAGGGCTCCGACGTGCCGATGTTCCTCGGCGCGATGATCGTCGGCCCGCTCGCCGCGTACGTCGCCAAACTCTTCGACGAGCTGACCAAGGACAAGATCCGCCCCGGCTTCGAAATGCTCGTCGACAACTTCTCCGCGGGCATCATCGGCGCCGGGATCGCCATCGCCGGGGTGTACGGAATCGGCCCGGTGGTCCGGGAGTTCACCGACGTCGCGGGGGACGGCGTCCAGGCCCTGATCGACCACAACCTGCTGCCGCTCGCCTCGCTCATCGTCGAGCCCGCGAAGGTGCTGTTCCTCAACAACGCGATCAACCACGGCGTGCTGGGCCCGCTCGGCATCGCGCAGGCGCAGGAGCACGGCGAATCGATCCTCTTCATGGTGGAGTCGAACCCGGGCCCGGGCCTCGGACTGCTGCTCGCGTACTTCTTCTTCGGTCCGCGGCAGCTCCGGCCCAGCGTGCCCGCCGCGATCGGCATCCAGTTCCTCGGCGGCATCCACGAGATCTACTTCCCGTACATCCTGATGAAGCCGCGCCTGATCCTGGCCACCATGGCCGGCGGCGCCGCGGGCGTCGCGACCTTCAAGGTCACCGGCGCGGGACTGGTCGCCACGCCCGCCCCGGGCAGCATTTTCGCGTACGCGGCGGAGACCCCGCGGGGCGCCTGGTTCGGGGTCCTGCTCGGCGTGGCGATCTCCGCCGCGGTGTCGTTCATCGTGGCGGCGGTGCTGCTGGGTGCCGGGTTCAAGCGCGACGACGACGAGGCCGACGCGGGCGCGGACACCGACCCGGCCGTCGGCGGCAAGGGCGACACCGCCGCAACCGCAGACACCGCGGACGCCGACGTCGACGGCAAGACCGGCACCTTGGCCACGCCCCCCGACGACGACCCGGCGTCCGGCGATCCGGCCCCCGGAATACCGGCGGACACACCACACGAAATCCCCGCCAGACGCCAACCGGCAGGCGGCTCGCCCACCACAACGGAGGCATGAGGGCAATGTCGAGCATCTCGGGAAGCGCCGTACGAAAGCTGGTCGTCGCGTGCGACGCCGGCATGGGCAGCAGCGTCATGCTGGCCAGCGTGCTCCGCAGGGAGCTCAAGAAGCAGGCGGTCACCGTCGAGCACACGCCGGTGGACGCCATCCCGGCCGACGCCGACGTCGTCCTGTGCCACGCCGGGTTGGCCGAGCGCGCCCGGATCGGGGCACCGGACAAGGTGATCGTGCCCTTCCAGGTGTTCATCGGCGACCCGGCGGTCGCCCGGGTGCTCGCCGCGATCCGCGACGACGGAGTCCTGCATGCCTGACGCGTCCGCGCCGGACCTCGCCGACCTGCTCGATCCGTCCGCGATCCGCCTGGCCGAGGCGGCGGTCGACCGGGACGACGCGATCCGGCGCAGCGGGCAGGCGCTCGTCGACGCCGGCGCCGTCGACGGCTCGTACGTGGACGCGATGCTCCGACGCGAGCAGTCGGTGTCGACGTACCTCGGGGAAGGCTTCGCGATCCCGCACGGCACGCTCGCCGCCAAGGACGCGGTACGCCGCGACGCGCTGGCCTTCGTGCGCTTCCCCGACGGCGTCGACTGGGGCGCCGGGACGGTGACCGTCTGCGTGGCCATCGCCGCCCGCGGCAACGGCCACGTCGCGGTCCTCGGCCGACTCGCGCAGATCCTGATCGACCCCGACCGGGCGCGCGACCTGCGGGAGGCGTCGGACGCCGACGAAGTGCTGCGGCTGCTGCGGCCGGACGACGGCACGGACGACGAAGACCCGTCCCGGACCCGCCACTTCGACGACCACGAAGACAGCGACGACAGCGACGACAGCGACGACAGCGACGACGAGGAGACAGCACAGTGAAGGTGGCACGCTTCCACGCCCCGGGCGACATCCGTATCGGGGACGCCCCCGAACCCGTGCCGGGCCCGGGCGACGTCAAGATCCGGGTCCGGAACTGCTCGACGTGCGGCACCGACCTCAAGATCTACCGCCACGGGCACCACCACATCGTGCCGCCGAGGGTCACGGGCCATGAGATAGCCGGCGAGATCACCGAGGTGGGCGCCGACGTCACGGGGTGGGGTGTCGGCGACCGGGTCCAGGTGATCGCCGCCATCCCGTGCGGACGGTGCGGCGAGTGCCGCCGCGGACGCATGACGGTGTGTCCGAACCAGGAGTCCATGGGCTACCACTACGACGGCGGGTTCGCCGAGTCGATGGTGGTCCCGGCCAAGGTGCTCGCGGTCGGCGGGCTGCACCGGGTGCCCGAGGGGATCGGGTACGCCGAGGCGTCGGTCGCCGAGCCGCTGGCGTGCGTACTCAACGGCCAGGAGCTCGCGCGGGTCGGCGACGGCGACGACGTCGTGGTGGTCGGCTCAGGGCCGATCGGCTGCCTGCACGTCCGCCTGGCCCGGTCGCGCGGTGCCGCGCGGATCTTCCTCGTCGACATCAACCGCGACCGGCTGGAACGCGCGGCGGTGCTGGTCGCCCCGGACGAGACGGTGTGCGCCGGCGAGGACGACCCCGTCGAGCGGATCCTCAAGCTCACCGAAGGCCGCGGTGCCGACGTGGTGATCACCGCGGCGGCGTCCGGAGAGGCGCAGGAGGCCGCGCTGCGCATGGCGGCCCGGCAGGGCCGCGTCAGTTTCTTCGGCGGGCTGCCGAAGGACAACCCGTTCATCAGGTGCGACTCGAACCTGGTGCACTACCGCGAGCTCACCATCGTCGGCGCCAACGGTTCGAGCCCCGCGCACAACGCGACCGCGCTGGACCTGATCGCGACCGGCGCGGTGCCGGTGGCCGACCTGATCACCCACCGCATGCCGCTCGACGGCGTCCTGGACGCCCTCGACACGGTGGGGCGCGGGGACGCCATCAAGGTCACCATCGAGCCCTGACACCGCTGACGGGCCCGACACCGCCGACAGGAAGGAGCACGTCGTGTCCGAGAAGACCGTCGCCGTCGGATCGCGCAGTGGGCTGCACGCCCGTCCGGCCGCCTTGTTCGTGGAAGCCGCGGGACGCCAGGGGGTGCCGGTGAAGATCCGTACCGGCGCCAAGCCCGCGGTACGCGCCGACAGCCTGCTCGCGGTGCTGTCCCTCGGCGCGGTGTGCGGCACCGAGGTCACCTTGTCGGCCGAGGGCGAGCAGGCCGAGGAGGCACTGGCCGAACTGGCGTCGCTGCTGGCCCGCGACCTCGACGCGGAAGCACCCGGAGACGCGGAAGCACCCGACGAGGAGGCAGGCCGTGGCTGACGCGTTGCCCGGTGTGGGGGTCAGCCACGGCGTCGCCGCCGGGCCCGCGGTGCGGATGGGGCGTCCCGTACGCCTGCCCGCCCCGCGGCCGGTGACGGACGCCCGCGCCGAGACCGCCCGTGCCCACCAGGCGCTCGCCGCCACCGCGCGGGACCTCGCCGCCCGCGCCGCCCGCGCGGAACGCGCCACGCACGCCGCGGACCGCACGGCAAGTGCGATCGTCCACGCGCAGTCGCTCATGGCCGGCGACCCGGAACTGCGCGACACCGTGGCCGCCCACGTGACCGCCGGGGCGGACGCGGCGCATGCGATCGACGCCGCGTTCGCCGACTACCGGCGGCAACTCGTGGAACTCGGCGGCTATTTGGCCGACCGGGCGGGAGATCTCGACGATGTGCGCAACAGGGCGGTGGCCGCCGCGCTGGACGTACCGATGCCCGGAGTCCCCACCCCCGGGCACCCGTTCGTCCTGATCGCCGACGACCTCTCGCCGGCCGACACCGCCGGCCTCGACACGTCGACCGTGCTCGCGTTGGTGACCGAGCAGGGCGGGCCGACCAGCCACACCGCAATCCTGGCCCGCGCACTGGGACTTCCGGCCGTGGTCGCCTGCTCCGGCTGCATGTCCCTCGCGGACGGGACACTGGTGAGCGTGGACGGACGGACCGGCACGGTCCGCCTCGGCATCACCGCCGACGAGGCCGAACAGGCCCGTCGCCAAGCGGCCGCGACCGCCGCCCGTGGGCACGTCGACGGGGTGGGTCGGACCGCGGACGGCCATCGCGTACCGCTGCTGGCAAACGTGGGTTCGGCCTCCGACATGGCCGTTGCCGATGCCGCCGGGGCCGAGGGCGTCGGGCTGTTCCGCACCGAGTTCCTGTTCCTCGACCGCCGTGATCCGCCCACGCGAGAGGAGCAAGTGCGGGCGTACGCAGAGGTGTTCCGGGCCGCGCCGACAGGCCGCCTCACGGTCCGCACGCTCGACGCGGGTGCCGACAAACCCCTGCCGTTCCTGGGTCTGCCGGACGAGCCCAACCCGGCGCTGGGCATACGCGGCATACGGGTGGGCCGCCTGCACCCCGACCTCCTCGACACGCAACTCGCGGCCGTCGCCGAAGCCGCCGCCGTCACGGGCGCCGACGTGCAGGTCATGGCGCCGATGGTGACGACCGCCACGGAGGCCCGCGACTTCGCCGACCGCGCCCGGCGGCACGGGCTCGACCGGGCGGGCGTCATGGTCGAGGTGCCCGCCGCCGCACTGACCGCTGCCCGCCTGCTGACCGCCGTGGACTTCCTCAGCATCGGGACGAACGACCTGGGGCAGTACACGATGGCCGCCGACCGGCAGGCGGGCCGCCTGGCGGACCTCCTCGACCCCTGGCAGCCCGCGCTCCTCGACCTGATCGCCGGCTGCGCCGCCGCCGCGGCCCAGGCCGGCAAGCCCGCCGGGGTCTGCGGCGAGGCCGCGGCCGACCCCCTGCTCGCAGCCGTGCTCGTCGGCCTCGGCGTGACAAGTCTGTCCATGTCCGCCCGCAGCCTGGCCGCGGTCCGCGACGAACTCGCCCGCCACACCCTCGAAGACTGCCGCGCCTTCGCCGCGCAGGCCCGCGCCGCCGACAGCGCCGCGGAAGCCCGAGCCGCGGCACTCCAGGCCGCCGAAGCCCCCGACATGCCGACGGTGCGGATCACCGGCGGTCGAGCGACTCCAGTGCGTCCCGCAGGGCGGCCCGCGAGGTGACGCCGAGTTTCGGGAAGACCTGGTGGAGGTGTGTGGAAACGGTCCGCGGCGAGAGGAAGAGTTTCGCCCCGATCTCCTTGTTGGTCAGCCCCGCCGCGGCGAGGCTCGCGATCTCCCGCTGCTGCGGCGTGAGCGCGGCACCGTCGGACCCGGCGGTCCGCACACCTCCCGGGCTGCCGCAGGCTCGCAGTTCCTTGGCGGCCCGGTCGGCCCAGGGCACCGCGCCGAGCCGGGCGAACATCTGCGCGGCGGTGTCGAGGTGCGCGCGGGCCCGGGCCGGAGCACGGTCGCGCCGCAGCCGCTCACCGTAGTAGAGGTGGATGCGCGCGAGCTCGAACGGCCAGCGCTCGCAGCCTTCGAGCGACAGGGCCGCACCGAACCGGAGTTCGGCCTCCGCGGTGCTTCCGGCGGTCAGGGCCTCGGCACCCAGCAGCACGAAGTCCAGTCGCGCCGAGACCTTGTGCAGGCCGGCGTCGCGGGCGACCTCGATGTGCCGCACGGCCTCCTCGCGTCGGCCCGAGCGCACCGCGGCCTCCACGACGTCCAGGAAGACCCACGCCACGTTCCGGGTGAAGGGCGGCAGCGCGCCGGTCGGGCCGATGGTGGTCACGTGCCGGTACGCCGCCTCGAAGTCGCCCTGGCCGAGCGCGATCAGCGTGCGGACGTGGGCGGCGTAGAAGCGCACGGTGTGCGCGCGGCGGGATCCGGCCCACTGGTCCATCTGGTCGGCCAGGAGCCGCGCGGTCTGGAAGTCGCCCGCGGCGGCGGTGACGGAGGCGAGCAGGTACTTGGCGGGCCAGGCGCGCAGCGAGTACTGGCATTCCTCGCACAGGTCGAGCACGTCGTGGGCGACGGTGCGCAGTTCGTCCCACCGCCCCGCGAACCAGGCCTGGTGGCAGAACAGGACCAAGGCCTGGATGGCGGGGAAGATGTTGTCCGCGGCGCGTTCGCCATAGCCGATTCGCCGCAGGGGTTCCTCGAGCGGGCCGAGCCGGTCGACGTACGATCCGGCGATGCCGACACGCACCACCCGCGACGGGTCCGACGTGGCGAGCGCCGCGTCGACCGCGGCGTCCAGGCGGGCGAAGTCGGCCGGGCGGGCGCGTACCGGGTCACCGAAGGTCGCCCGGGTCACCTCCAGCATCTCCGGCGGCGAGGTGTAGTTCCCCAGCGCTTCGTCGAAGACCGACCACAGTTCGGCCCGGCCGCCGTAGAAACAGACCATGACCAGGGTGGCCATCGCCTCCAGCAGGGTGGCGTCGGCCGGGTCGTACGGCTTGCGCTGCGTGGCTATCGCGGCGCCGAGCACGCGGTGGGCGGTGTCGATGTCGCCGTAGCTGTTCAGCAGGTAGACGGCGGTGGCCACGGCGGCGGGCAGCGAATCCGCGTCGGGGGACGCCTGGCGCGCGTCGTCGAGCAGCCGCGGTACGTCGCGCAGATTCCCGGTGAGGGTGGCGCCCCGGTACGCGGCCTTCGCCAACCGCCGGGCCTGCGCGGATCCTTCCGGGCTCAGGTCCGCCGCGCGCACCAGCGCCGCCACCGCGCTGGGACCGTCGCCGCGTCCGGCGCTGACGTCGGCGACCTCTTCGAGGAGGGCGGCGATCTGCTCGTCGGGTTCGACCGCGGCCTGGGCGAGGTGCCAGGCGCGGTGTTCGGGGACACCGGTCCACGCCTCGGCGAGCGCGCGGTGCACGTGGCGGCGCTGCTCGCCGGTGGACAGTTGCACGACGGCCGAGCGGATGAGCGAGTGCCGGAACTCCAGGCGTCCGGTGGTGGCGTCGGTGTGCACGAGTTGCACGCGTTCGGCCGGCGCCCAGTGCTTCATGCCGCATCGGCCGGCCACCGCCCGGCGGACGACCTGCATGTTGCCGCTGCCTTCCAGGGCCGCGACGAGCAGGAGGTGCCGGGTGGCGGCGGGCAGTCCCTGGATCCGGGAGGCGAACGCCGATTGCAGGCGCTGGGTCAGCGGCAGGCGCCGGGGCAGTGCCTGGGACGCGGCCTGCTGCGAGCCGGTGAGGGTGGTCGGAAGCTCCAGCAGCGCCAGCGGGTTTCCCTCGGCGTCCGCCATCAGGCGGCGCCGGACCCGGGCGGCCAGTGCCGGGAAGCGGCGGGCGAGCAACGCCTCGGAGGCGGCCTCGCTGAGCGGACCGACCTCGTGCAGCGCGAGCCCGCTGTGGTCGAAGAAGCTCTCCTCTCCGGCGCGCGCCGCGGACACCATCCCGATGCGGCTGCCGAGGAGGCGCCGGGCGACCTGCGCCAGGATGTCGGCGCTGGCCCGGTCCAACCACTGCGCGTCGTCGAGGATCAGGAGCGTGGGACGGTCGCCGAGGCCCTCCGCGAGCAAGGACACCACGGCGTCGGCGAGGGCTTCGTGCCCGGTGCCGCCGTCGGTTCCGGGGTCGGCTGCCCGGTTGGGGGACGGGGCGGCGCGGACGTGGCCGAGTGCCGCGGCGAGGGCGGGGTTCCGCGCCGCACCCTCCCTGGTCTCCGGCGTGGCGGTGAGGAGCTGGCGCAGCGCTCCGTAGCTGGCTTCGGCGCGGTACTGCACTCCTGCCGTCCTCAGCACGCGCATGCCTGTCTTGTCGGCTTCCCGGGCCGCCGCCGCGAGCAGGGCGGTCTTGCCCACCCCCGGCTCCCCGAGCAGCACCAGGGCCCCGCCGACCAGGGGCAGGTCGGTCAGGAAGTCGGCAAGCCGCGCCAGTTCGTGCTCCCGGCCGATGAGCGATGCGTCGTCCATGGCGCAAGTCAACCGCCGGGACGCCGACGTCGCCACGCCTTCAGGGAGGAACGTCCCAGGTGAAGGCAGACGTCGTGAGCTTCCCCACCTCCGTGGTCCCGCCGATCTGAACTCCTCCACCCGGCAGGTGGCCGGCCCCGGGTCAGCCGGTCACCCCGTGGTCGCCGTGGTCCCCGTGGTCGCCGTGGTGCAGGCGCGCACGGGTCGGTACGGCGTCGGGGTGGTGGAGGTCCTCGAGGATGTGGAGGGCTTCGAGCCGACGGGCCCGGGAGGCGCGCGGGCGGCCGAGTGCGGCATGGGTGTCGGCCAGGGCGTCGAGGGCCTGGGCCTCCCGGTAGCGGTCGCCGAGGAGCCGGTCGAGGGCCAAGGAGCTCTCGTAGCGGGCCAGCGCGGACTCGTAGGCTCCGAGGCTGAGTTCGGCGTCGCCGAGCCGCTTGAGGATGTTGGCCTCGCCCTCGGCGTGCCCCAGCTCGGCGTACAGCGCGCGTGCGCGCTCGCCCAGGGACAGGGCCTCGGCGTGCCGGCCCACCCGGCACCGCACGGTGGCGACCGCCGTCAATCCGTCCGCGACGGCCATCGGGTTGGTACGTGAGGCCATGCGCAGGGCGATGTCGGCGTGTTCGAGGGCTTCGCGGTCGCCGCCATGGGCCAGGTGGACGCGCGTGAGCGACAGGTGGACCTGGCGGACCCCGTCGTGCTCGCCCAGCGCATGGCACTCCGCGAGTGCGGTGTGCAGCAGCGGGATCGCGTCCCCGTGGTGTCCCAGTTGCGCGGTCGCGTCGCCGAGGAGGCGCAGCGTGGTGGCATGCGCCGACCGGTCGTCGGCGTCCCGCGTCGCGCCGAGGACGATCCGGTGGATCTCGGCCCGGTCGCCGCGCCGTCCGGTCCGGCGCAGGAAGACGGTGGACGTCCACGCGATGGCACAGGCCTGCGCGACCAGCCGGTGCCGGACCGCGGTCTCGACCATGGAGCGGAGCACCGGCCACTCGGTGTGGAACCAGGCCATCGCCGCGGCATGGTCCTCAAGGGGCCGGGCGTACGCGGGACGCCATCCGGCCGGCAGCGGCGGCGGCCGGCTCGGTTGGACGCGCTCGCACGCCGCGGCCGCGGTTGCTGCGTAGTGGTCGAGCAATCGGCGTGTGGCGGCCAGCCGTTCCGCGTCCGGCAGCGCGTCGGCCCGTTCGGCCGCGTACGAGCGGAGCAGGTCGTGCTGCCCGAACCGGCCCGACAGCGGCTCGTGCACGAGGTGGGCCGCCACCAGGCTCGCCAGCTCCGCGGTCGGCGGTGCCGAGGTGCCGAGCAGTGCGGCGCAGGACCAGATCGTGAAGTCCGGTCCCGGGTGGGTGCCCAGGAGGCGGAAGAGCCGGGCGGCCGCGGCCGGGAGTGCGTCGTGGGAACGGCGGAACGCGGCGCGCAGGTCGAGGCTGGCATCGCCGTCCGGTGTGAGTACGGCAGGCAGCCGTTCCGCCTTGCGCAGTTCGTCCGCGATGCCCGCCAGCGCGGTGGCGGGACGGTTGGCGGCGTTCGCCGCCACGACGGTGAGGGCGATCGGCAAGTGCGACACCAGTGACGCCAGTTCGTAGGTCGCGGCCAGTTCGGCTTCGACGCGTCCGCGGCCCACGATTCCGGCGACCAACGACACCGCTTCCGCAGGCCGCAGGACATCGAGTGCGAGGCGGCGTCCGCCTTCGTGGACGACCAGGCCGTCGAGTCGGTCGCGGCTCGTGACCACGGTGAGGCACCCGGCCGCGCCGGGTATGAGGAGTCTCACCTGCTCCGCGGAACGGATGTTGTCGAGGACGACGAGTACCCGTTGTCCGGCCAGGATGCTGCGGTAGAGCGCGGCCTTGGCATCGGTGTCCGCCGGAATCCCCGCCGCGCCGACGCCGAGGGCTTCCAGGAAGCGGTGCAGAACCTGACCCGCCCGTGCCGGTGACCGCGGGTCGAATCCCCTCAGGTTGGCGAACAGTTGCCCGTCCGGGTAGCGGTCCTTCACACGGTGCGCCCAGCGCAGGGCGAGCGCCGTCTTCCCCACACCCGCCGTCCCGACGATGGCCACCAGGTTGGCGGTCGTGCCGCCGGAGCCGTCGAGGAGGCCGTCCAGTTGCTCCTGCTCCTGGAGTCGCCCGACGAAATTGCCTGTCGCCACGACGAGTTGCCGGGGTTGCGGGCGCGGCCCCGGGTACGCTTCCACGCCGACTCCCTCGTCCTCGCCCGCACCGGCGCCCGCGACCCCGCGGCTGCGCCGGGCGATCTCGACCTCGTCGCGCAGGGTGCACAGCCGTCGGGCCGTCGGGCCCGTGATCGCGAGGACGACCAGCAGACGGTCGAACACATCGGACGGGGGCAGGGTGTTGCCGTTGAGGTAGGCGTAGATGCTGCCCCGCGAGACGTGGATCCGGTCGGCCAGCCCGGCCCGCTTCACCCGTTCTCCGGTACGCCGCTCGGCACGCAGGATCTCCTGGGCCAGCGCGGCCGCGAACTCACGTTGCAGGGCGGCCGGATGCGGGCTTTCGGACACGTCGGGCACGCTGTTCCTCCGACAGCTGGGGCACGCCGCGGCCTCCCGGAGGCAGGGACACATGGCGTGTCTGGTCGTGCAGCGTAGTCCAGCGTTGTCCAGTCCCGCGGGTGAACGGCGAGGCCCGCGTGGTGGTGTGCCGGAAGGAGCACCGGCCTCACCGGACGCCGGCTCCGTGACATCACCGGGGTGAGACATGGAGTATGCGAACCGTGTCGGCGCACTCGTGGCCGCCGCTCGGGAACGACGGTGGCGCGGCATCGCGGACCGCGTCACATCGCTCGCCGGCGACCTGGCCGGCACCGCCTTCCCGCTGGGCGTGCGGGCCTGGGACGGCAGCGGCGCCGGGCCCTCGGAGACGGCCCCCGTACTGGTGCTGCGCTCGCCGCGCGCGGTCCGGTACGCGCTGTTCCGCCCCGGCGAACTCGGTTTGGCCCGCGCCTTCGTCGCCGGAGACCTCGATGTCGACGGCGACCTCCAGGAGGCGTTGCGCCTGGCACGTACGTTTGCCGTGTCGGCCCGCGCGGCAGGTGTCCCGAGCCCCGCCCACTGGCCCTCGGCAGCGGCCCTGCTCGTTCGGCTGGGCGCGATAGGACCGCCCCCGGGCGTACCGGACACGGAGGCCCGGCTCCGCGGCGCCCCGCACAGCCGGCGCCGCGACCGTGCGGCCATCGCCCACCACTACGACCTCGGGAACGACTTCTACGGGCGCATCCTCGATCCGTCGATGAGCTACTCGTGTGCGCAATGGGACGACGCGGACCCGGGCCAGACCCTTGGGGAAGCCCAGACCGCCAAGCTCGAATCGATCTGCAACCGGCTCGAACTACGCAGCGGACAGCGGCTGTTGGACGTCGGCTGCGGTTGGGGGTCCCTCGTGCTGCACGCCGCCGAATTCCACGGCGCGCTCGCCACCGGCCTCACACTCTCCGAGCACCAGGCCCGCTTCGTGCGCGCCAGGGTGGCCGAACGCGGCCTGGCCGACCGGGTCGAGGTGCGCGTCCAGGACTACCGGGAGGGCATCGAGCGCGGGTACGACGCGGTCGCCTCGATCGAGATGGGCGAGCACGTGGGCGACGAGTACTACCCGGTCTACAGCCGAACTCTCTTCGATGCCCTGCGTCCCGGCGGCCGCCTGGTCCTGCAACAGATGGCGCGCGGCACGGCCGCACCGGGCGGCGGCCCGTTCATCGAGGCGTACATCGCCCCCGACATGGCGATGCGCCCCTTGCACCGCACGCTCAGCCACCTGCGCCACGCCGGTCTGGACATCGTCGACGTCCTGTCGCTGCGCGAGGACTACACACGCACCATCAACGCCTGGGCCGCACGACTGCACGACGCCTGGGACGAGATCGTCCACCACCACGGCGCCCAGCGCGCCCGCGTGTGGCGCCTGTATCTGGCCGGCAGCGCGCTCGCGTTCGAGTCCGGCCGGATGGACGTGCACCAGGCGCTCGCCGTGCGTCCCATGGCGGCCGCGCCCGGGAATCCGCCGGAGCCGCACACGCCGCGTACCCTCCCCACTCCGGCTAGGATCACCGGCCCGACCGCGGAAGCCCACCCGCGCGGCACCGGAGGCGTCAGATGAGAATCTGCGTCATCGGATCCGGCGTGGCCGGCCTCACGGCGGCGTTCGCGCTGCACGGCCTCGACGGGGCCGACGTCACCGTCTTCGAGCAGAGCCCGCAACTCGGCGGACGCGCGGACATCGACGAGAACGGGGAGCACTGCCCCCGCTTCTTCATGGACGACTACCGCGAACTCCTGGCCATCCTGTCCCGCATCGACGGCGCCGACGGGCGATCGGTCCGCGACAGCCTCCAGCGGGTCCGGCGGCGCAGCCACACCCCCTCGGCGGGCTGGGTCGACATCTCCCATCTGTACCGCGTCCTGGCCCCGGAAATACCGTGGCGCGACAAGGCCCAGGCACTGCGGCAATGGCGGCCGTCGCCGCTCGTCGCCGACCAGTTCGACAGTGCCGTGGCGGGCAACCGCTACGGCTCGCTGCGCCACTACTCCCCCGCCGGGTTGGCGCGCATGTGCCGCAATCTGCTGCGGTCCAGGACCGCCTACGTGCTGCCCGGTTCGACGCGCACCCACCTCGTGGACCCCTGGGTGCGGCATCTGGAGGCCCGCGGTGTCCTCTTCGCGACGGGGACGCGCGTGCTCGGCCTGCGCCCCGGGCCGGGCGGCGGCGTGCTGGTCCGGACGAAGGGCGGCGAAGAGGCGTACGACGCCGTCGTCGTCACCGCGTTCGTCCCCGACCTGGTGGCGCTGCTGGACGCCTCCGGCCTGTTCCACCGGATCGTCGACCACCGGAACACCCACTGCGTCGCCTACACGATGGAACTCGACCCGCGCGAACGCCTGGCCCCGGACCCGGTGCTCTACGGCCACCTCGGGATCAACGCCCTCCTCCAGCCCGCGGAACGCCGTTGCGTGGTCCTGTGCACGCTGACCCCGCGCACCGACGCCGCCCATGTCGTGCCCCTGGTCCGCGAGTTCCTCGGCCTGGAGTATCCGATGGTGCGGGTGCTCACCCGCCCGAACCGGCGTCCCGGCGAGGCCGTCTACGTCGGCGACTACCTGCGGCCCGAGCGCATCCTGCGCCGCCGGCTTCCCGGCGTGTTCTTCGCGGGCTCCGCCATCCACAACTCGTACCCGATCGACTCGGCCGAAGGGGCCGCGCGCAGCGCCCTGGCAGCGGTACGCGAGCTCTGCCGCGACTTCGGACTCCCGGCGCCGGGCACGGCACCCGGCGTCGGCGCCGCCGCGGCGCGACCGCGGTGCGCCGCCCGGACCGCCGCGCTTCCGGAGGGGGCCCGATGACCCGCGAACGTATTGCCGTGATCGGCGCCGGCGTGGCCGGGCTGACCGCCTCCTATGTGCTGCGAAGGCGCCACGACGTGGAGTTGTTCGACGCCCGCGGCACGCTCGGCGGACACGCCGACACGCACCGGGTCCGGACTCCGGACGGTGCCTCGGTCCCGGTCGACACCGGGTTCATCGTGCACAACACCACGACGTACCCCCTGCTCACCCGGCTGTTCACCGAACTGGGCGTCACCACCCAGCCGTGCGAGATGTCCATGAGCGTGCAGTGCGACGAGTGCGGTCTCGCGTACGCGGGCGGCAAAGGCGGCCGCGGACTCATGACGGCGGGACCACGCGGCGCCCGCCTGCGGTTCGCCCGCCTGCTCGCCGAGCTCCCGCGCTTCCAGCGGACCGCGCGCGCGTTGTCCGCCGGACCGGACGACGGCCGCACCCTCGGCCAGGTGCTCGCCGCAGGCGGGCATTCGCGGTACTTCGCCGACCACTACGCCCTTCCGCTGGTCGCCACCGTCTGGTCGGCGGGGGAAACGGCGAGCCCGGACCACCCGGCGCACCACCTGTTCAGGTTCCTGGCCAACCACGGGCTGCTCGGGGTGCGCGGCTCGCTCGCCTGGCGGACCGTGGTCGGCGGCTCGCGCGAGTACGTCGACCGCGTCGCGGCGCTCCTGCCGCGGGTGCACCGCGGCGTGCCGGTGCAGACCGTACGCCGGCACGCGGACGGCGTCGACGTCGTCACGGCGGACGGCACCGCCCACCGGTTCGACCGGGTCGTCGTGGCCACGCACGCCGACCAGGCGCTCGCGCTGCTCGCCGACCCGACGACCGCGGAGAAGCAGGTGCTGGACTCCTTCGCGTACTCACGCAACGTGATGCAACTGCACACCGACCCAACGCTGTTGCCGGCCACGCCCCGGGCCCGCGCGTCGTGGAACCACCGCAAATCGTCCTGCCGGGGCGGCGACCACGTAGTCGTCAGCTACGACATGAACCGGCTCATGCGGCTGGCCGAGCCGCTCGACTACGTGGTGACCCTCAACGGCGCGGACCGCGTGGACGCCTCGCGCGTGCTCGCGGCCGACATCTACGAGCACCCCGTCTACACCCCGCAGACCCTTGCCGCGCAGGCCAGGCTTCCCGAACTCAACAGCAGTCGCTGCGTGTTCGCGGGTGCGTACCACGGCTGGGGGTTCCACGAGGACGGTTGTGCCTCGGGGGTCCGCGCGGCGGCGGCGTTCGGAGTCACCTGGTGAGCGCCGTCCCCTGCCTGTACGTGGGGCACATCGTCCATGTGCGGCGCCGGCCGATCCTCCGGGTGTTCCGGCACCGCATGACCGTGTGGCTGGTCGACCTCGACCACATTCCCGAACTGCCGCGCTGGTTGCGGCCCCTGGCGGCATTTCGGGCCGAGGACCATTCGGGTTCGCCGGACCGCGGCATCAGGGCCAACATCGACGCGTGGCTCGCCTCGCGGGACATCGACCTGCGGAACGGCCGCATCCTGATGCTCGCCGTGCCCCGGGTCCTGGGGCACTGCTTCAACCCCCTCACCGTCTACTGGTGCCACGACGCGGACGGTTCCCTGGTCTGCGTCGTGGCCGAGGTCAGCAACACGTACGGCGAGCGCCACTGCTACGTCGTGCCGCCCTTCCACGGCCAACCGGCCGATCTGGACAAGGAGTTCTATGTCTCTCCGTTCTTCGAGACGGACGGCCGCTACCGGATGCACCTCCCGGCGCCCGGAAAGCACCTGTCGCTCACGGTCTCGCTCCTCGGCGACGACGGAGCGCTCCTGACGTCGGTCCTGCGCGGCCGACGACGCGTCGACACGCCCGCGCGGATGGCTCTCGCCACCGCGCTCATGCCGCAGCGCATCAGCGCGCTGATCCGACTGCACGGAATCCGCCTGTGGCTGCGCGGCCTGCCGGTCGTCCCCCGGATCCCGCACCGCGCGAACACCGCCGAGAGGAGCGCCTCATGACCACGGCCGTCCGGGACGCGCGGCACCGCGGACCGTTGCGTCCAGTGGGTCCGCCACCCGCGCCGCCCAGGGCCCCGGTCCGGGAACGGCTCATGGAGGCGTTCTTCCGCGCCGCCGTCGCGCCGCTGCCCATCAGGGTCGCGCTCCCGGGCGGCGAGCGGCTGGGGCGCGGCGGACCGGACGCCCCGGTGATGCGCGTCGTCCGTCCCGAGGTGTTCTTCCGGCGCATGGGGGTGGTCGGTCCGGTCGGCTTCGGCGAGGCGTACATGGCCGGCGACTGGACCAGCACCGACCTCGCGGGCCTGCTCACCCCGTTCGCGGCACGGCTGAACAAACCGGTGAACCGCCCGCTGGCCCGCGCGCGGCGCCTCGTCGACCACCCCAGGCCGGCCGCCGAACGCAACACCGTCGCGGCCGCGGCAGGGAACGTCAGCCACCACTACGACCTTCCGCCGGAGTTCTTCTCCCTCTTCCTCGACGAGTCGATGACCTACTCGTCGGCCTGGTACGGACCCGAGGGCGCAGACGAGCTGCGCGCGGGCGAACTTCCAGCGGGCGAACTTCGCGCGGGCGAACCGGATGCGGACGAGCTGCACGCGGCCCAGCGGCGCAAGATCGACACGGTCCTCGATCGCGCGGGCGTCGGACCGGGCGTACGCATGCTGGAGATCGGCTCGGGCTGGGGGGCGCTGGCCACCGCCGCGGCCCTGCGCGGCGCCGACGTCACCACGGTGACGCTGTCCGGGGAGCAGGCCGCGGCGACCCGGCGACGCTTCGACGCCGCCGGCGTCGGCGGGAGGGCCCGCGCCGAGACACGGGACTACCGCACCGTGACGGGGCGGTACGACGCGGTCGTCTCGGTCGAGATGATCGAGGCGGTGGGGGCGGAGTACTGGGCCGAGTACTTCGCGGCCCTCGGCCGGCTCACCGCACCGGGCGGCCGGATCGTGCTCCAGGCGATCACCATGCCGCACGACCGGATGCTCGCGACCAAGGACCTGCACTCCTGGATCCAGAAGTACATCTTCCCGGGCGGGCAGATCCCCTCCCTGCGGGCCGTCGAGGAACACGTCGCACGGACCGGGACCCTGCGCGTCACCGACCGCCGCAGCCTGGGCGCCGACTACGCCCGGACGCTCCGCGACTGGCGGCGGCGCTTCCTGGCGAACGCGGACCAGGTCGCCGCCCTCGGCTTCGACGAACCCTTCCGGCGCATGTGGGAGTTCTACCTCGCCTACGCCGAAGCCGGCTTCCGGTCCGCCTACTTGGACTGCTGGCAGCTGCGGTTGGACCGGGTGCCGTGACCGGGCGCGGCGGCGGGGCGGATCCCCGCCAGCAGACCGTCCACGGCCGAGGCCCAGGAGCACTTGGCCGCGAGGATGCGGCGTGCCTCGTCGACCACCGCGAACGCCTCCTCGCGTCCGCCCATCACCTCCGCGACGCGGCGCGCCCAGCGCGGGACGTCCCGCTCGTCGACCCGGTCCACGTCCACGACGAGGCGGTCGGCGAGTTCCGGCGGAAGCATCTCGCGCAGCAGGTGCCCGAGTCCGCTGCGGCTGCTGACGAGCACGGGCGTGCCGGCGATCACCGCCTCCATGCCGACCAGTCCGAACGCCTCGGCGCGCGACGGCATCAGGACGAGGCTGGCGCGCCGCAGGTCGCGGCCGAGCGCCGCGAAGTCGGTGGTGAAGTTCCGCGGCGTGGCGTCGACCCGTGGGTTCGCGACCCACTCCAGCACCTGGTCGCGCACCTGCCTGCCCTCGTCGGCCGGGACGCCGCGTACGCACAGCTCCCAGTGCGACGTGCCGTCGGAGTCGGAGTCGGAGTCGGAGTCGGCGGCGCGGCCGACGGCCTTGGCGGCCAGGTCGAGGCCCTTGATGTGTGCGTCACCCATCCGTCCCATGATCATGACGAGCGGGACGCCGAGCGGCGGGGTACGGGCTCCTGCGTCCCCGAGGTCGAAGCCGGGGTCGATGCGGTGCGCGGGCCGGGGCGCGTCCTGCGGCAGGTCGCGTTGCAGCCAGGCGTGCAGCCGGGGGCCGACCGCGACGGCGCGCGTGGCGGCGCGGGACAGCTCCAGGTCCACCGCGCCCCGGTGCTCCGCGCGGGCTGCCGCGTCGGCGTCGCCGGCGGGTCTGAGGAACTCCAGTTGATCCGGCTCGGTGTGCACGAAGTGCAGCAGGGCCGCCCCCGGGTAGTGGTCCTCGACGAGGAGCCGCGCGCTCGGCCCGGTGACCCGCGAGTGTCCGAGCACCACGTCCGGGGGCTCCGACCTCAGGAGGGGGCGGCGCAGCAGCGTCTCGCGGTCCGTCATCCCCGGCAGTGCGGACGCCTCGACCAGGCGTACGCCCAACTCCGCGGCGTCCCGGTGCTCTTGCGGCGAAGCGGCGGGCAACAGGCATATGGCCTCGTGTCCGACGGCCGCGAGGGCGGCGCACAGCCTCCGGTTGAACGCGCTGATGCCCCCGCGTTGCGGGAACCACTCGTCGGCGACGGCGAGTACCCTCAGCGGGCGTTCGGAGTCCGTGTGGGCCCCGGCCGGCGGGTGGCGGACCGCGGGCGGCGCGGCGGTCGGCTCCCAGGCGTGGCCGGTCCAGGCGATGGGGCCGTCGGCCTCCTCGTCGGGGAGCGCGGAGTGCAGGGCGCCGATTGCGGTGTCGGGGTCGTCGCCGGTGACGCGGGCGTACAACGCCTCGTCGCCTCTGAGGAGTTCGAGGGTGGCCTGCGATCCGGTCCCCGGTGCCGCGTGGTCCCGGAGCCAGTCGCGGACCGCGCCCGCGGCAGAAGCGGTCATTTCCGCGCCGCCCTGCGCCAAGTCCCAACCGATTCTGACAAGTTCACCCAGCAGGCGGTCGGGCACGCGGCCGATGGCCTCTGTCCCGGATTTCGGCTCCGCGCCGAATTCCCGCAACTGTTCCGTCAGTTCCGCGCGTTGTGCGGCTTCGATTCCGGCGACGAACTCGACGGACACCGGAACGGCAGAGGCGTCGGACATGGCACGATAATGACACGCACCGGAGGGCCGCCTTGGACTATCGGCAAATGTTCGGCAACGACGCCGTACGGCAGGAATTCCTCGACCGTTTCCCGGAAATCGTCGCCGCGGTCGCCAATGCGCAGCTCCTGGAGTCGCTGGCCCCGATGTACACGGTCGACGCCGCGTCGGATGCCAGCACCCGGATGCTCGAAGGCAATTGGCAGCGGGACGGCAGCGGCCTGGAGGCCATCATCGAGCGGTTCGTCCGCCCGGTGCACCTGGTCCAGGAGGGGACGTTCCGAAGCTCGCCGGACGGCTTCCCGGAGAGCGAGGAAGTCGCGAAAGTGCTGGAAGGCGGCCGTGCGCAGGTGGAGACCGCGCTGCCGGGTGTGGGACGCATCGACCTGCGCAACCATCGTCTCGCGTGGGTGGGCACCGGATGGGTGGTGGCCCCCGAGATCGTGGTCACCAACCGGCACGTGGCGGATCAGATCGCCGCCGCGCACGCGTCCGGGTTCGCGTTCCGCCGCACCGCCGGGGGACGACGCGTCCACGCCTCCCTCGACTGGCTTCGCGAGTACGGGAATCCGGAGGAGTCCCGCTTCCGGGTGACCGAAGTCGTCTGGATGGAACCGGACGCCTCGCTCGACGTCGCCCTGCTGCGCATCAGTCCGACCGGTGAGGACGGCGAGGCCGCCCCCGCCCCGATCGCCCTCATGACCGAACCGGCCGCCGTCGGCGACTGGGTGGCCGTGACCGGGTACCCCAGCCACGACAGCCGCGCCGATCTCGAGGACCAACAGCGCATATTCGACGGGATCTACAACCACAAGCGGCTGGCGGCCGGACGGATCACCGCCCTGGAGCGCGACGAACTGGTGCACCACGACGCGACCACGCTGATCGGCAACTCCGGGTCGGCGCTCGTCCATCTGGCGTCCGGCAAGGCCGCGGCCCTGCACTTCGACGGCCTGGCCGACGAGCGGAACCGCGCCGTCTCGGCCACCGCACTGGCGCGGATCGTCCAGCGGCACGCGGCAGGCACCACGTGACCGAATCCGATGCGTCGGGGCTCGAGGCGGTCGTCGCGCCGACCGCGGGGTTCAACGAACCGTTCGACGCGATAGGGGCCTTCGACAACGCGCAGCGCCGCGTCGCGCGTCTGGAACGGCACGGGCAGCATGTCGCCACCGGGTTCCTCGTCGCGCACCCCGCGCTCCTGCTCACCACCTGGCATTCGCTCTGCCTGGACGGGAAGGAGCCTTCCCTCGACGGGATGGTCGCGGTGTTCGACTTCACCCGCGGGCGACCGGACGGACACTTCGGGACGACCACGTCCGTCGAACCGATCCGCGTTCTGCGCTTCCGCCCGGCGGCCGACGAGGAGTTGTTCCCCGTCGGCCAGGACCGCCCGGTGCCGCCGCACCGGCTCGACTTCGCACTGATCCTGCTCGAACACCCGCCGCCCGAACCGACGGACGCGCACGGCACACCGCTGGCCCGCGGCTTCTACCTGCTCGACCCGCACCCGGCCGACTGCACCGTGCCTCTGCTGGTCTTCCAACACCCCGCCGGCCGCCCGCTCACGCACTCCCCCACCCGCGACAGCCCGCGGCTCTCGGCCGACAGGCGCCGGGTCCGCTACGACGCCAACACCCTGCCCGGCTCCTCCGGCGGCCCCGTGACGGACCACAACGGACGGCTGGTCGCCATGCACCAAGGCGGTGCGCGCGTCGGCCCGCACGCGGCACCGCGGAACCAAGGAGTCCCGATCCACCTCATCGCCCGGGCGCTGGCGGACGACCTGCCCGGGATCCTCGCCGACCTGCCCGACGCCGGGCCACCCGGCGGGGGCGTCCACTACCGGGTGGGAACGGACAGCTTCCTCAGGGGAGTCACCGCGTTGACCGCCGAGTTGCGCCCCCTGCTGGGGCAGCCGCGTGCGTTCGCGGCACCGCACGGTCCGGAGGCGAACGCGGGCGCGCGTACCGCGCTGCGGATCGTCGAGCGGTTCGGCGCCACGGACCAGTGGCGGTCCCTCGGGGCGGAAGCGGTGGCCGCCGCCGTGCGGACCGTGGAAGTACGCGCCGGCGACGGCGCCGTCACCGCCGCGGTACTCGCCGGCGCCCTCGTCGAGGGGGCCGACCGCCTGCTCGCGGCCGGAACGCCGTCCGGCGAACTGTGGCGCGACGCGTCCGCGGCGCTCGCGTCGGTGCGTTGGAACCTGGCGAGTTCGTCCGAACCCTGCCGTGACCCGGCTGCCGTCGTCGCCTGGACGACGCGTGACCGCGACGTCGCCGAAGCCGTGGCCCGTGCCGCCGGACACTCCGGAGGCCGCGGCGTCCTTCTGTGTCTGCCCGGGGATTCCCGCGGCGTCGAGACCCGCACCACGGACGGGCTGCGGATACCGGCCGGACACGCCGTCCCGCAGCAGGGCGGCGGCGACGGGCAGGCGTCGCTGACGCTGCGCCGGCCGCTCGTGATGCTTCTCGACCAGTACCTGGAGGACAGCCATGCGCTTCAGCGGCTGGCCGCCCGCGTCCGGGACGAGAAGCGCGCCCTGCTGATCGTCACCACCGTCCACGACCCGCAGTTGCACGCGGAGGTCCGAACTCTCGGCGATGCCAGCGGCGTTCCGGTCTCCGTCGTGCGGCTCGGCGGCGGCCGGCACCGCCTCAGGGCGCTCGCGGTGCTCACCGGGGCGACGATCCTGACGCTCGAAAGCGGCCTTCCCGCCCGAACCGCCCTGCTGGACCTGGAACTTCTCGGCGGGGCGGACCTCGCCGTGGTCTCCGCGGAGGAGACGGTCCTGGTCGGAGGGCACGGGGCCGCGGCGCTGATCGGCCGCTGGACGGCCTCCGCGCGAACCGCCCGCGACCGGGCCGAACCCGCGCGGCGTGCGGAGTTCGACGAGATGCTGGCCTGGCTGTCCGCCCGCGCGACCTGCCTCTACGTCGGCGGCGCGTCCCCGGCGGACCTGGTGCGCCGCACCGCGGAGGCCCGCCGGGCCGTCCGTGCGGCCCAGGCCGCGTTGCGGTCCGGGACCGTGCCCGGGGCCGGGGTCGGACTCCTTGCCGCCCTCGTCGCACTGCCGGACACTGCCACGTCTGGGGCCCAGGTCGTCCGCGACGGGTTGCAGGCCCCCTTCCGGCTGCTGGCCGCGGCCGCCGGAGTGCGGAGCGCCGACATCGACCGTCTCGCCTCCGACCCGGCGGAGGCCGACAAGTGTTTCGGCACCGACGGCGATCGGCCGCGGGATGCGACCGAGGTCCTCACGCTGGCCGTCGAATGCGCGGGTGATGTGCTGCGGGCGTTCCTCCACCGGATCCGGCCGTGACCAGGTCCTGATCGCGGCCGAGTACCTCCTGGAGGTCCTTGTGCCGGAACTGGTAGACGCCGCCGACCTGGCGCAGCGCGTGCTTGTCGTAGGCGTGCCGCAGGAACGCCATGAGGTCGAAGGGCAGTTGGCGCCGTACGACGAGGTAGCCGAGCGCGATCACGTAGCGCGGCCAGGTACGGATTCCGATCGGCACCCACAGGGCGATCGCCGCCATCACGACGATGCCCGGAACCTTCGTCTCCGGCGGGAACACGGCGATCGCCAGCAGAACGGGCAGGCACGCGACGCCCAGGGCCCACCCGACCACGACCCGGCGGTCGCCCGCGAGGAGGGAGTCGGGCGACAGGGAGTCGTCGGCCGACGCGGGCACCTGCATCCAGTTCAGCGCACCGGACAGGGCCCCGAGGCACAGCCCCAGGCTGCACCCCAGCAGCACGACCGCCAGGCCGTAGGTCGGGGAGGACATCTGGTCGGCCTGCGCCTTGGACTTCTCCGGCGAGGTCGCCGCCCACATGGTCACCCAGATGACCAGTCCGACCGGGACCCCGCCGGCCAGTCCGGTGCGGGCCCCGCGCCCCACGCTCCGCCAGAAGCCGCTGCCGCGCCGGAACCACCGGGGCCCGCGCACCGGGCCGCCGGCGCCGAGCAGGCCCGCCACGATCGCGAACAGGAGCCCGAGGATCGCTCCCCCCAGCAGGGCGCCGGCCGGGGTCGCGTCGGTCAGGACGCCGGCCAGCACGACCACGCCGAAGATCGGCAGGCCCACCGCCAGTGCCGTCGCCATCCGGCTGAACCGCGGGTTGTGCGGGGAACCGCTGTCGAGGAGCGACGCGACGCGGGACGGACCGAGGCGGGACAGCAGCAGTCCCGTGGCGCCCCCGGCGACCGCGAAGAGCGCCCCCGCCGCCACCGCTTGGCGGCCGTCGTCGACGGCCGCGTAGGTGCTCGCGCCTCCGGCGACGCCGAGCAGCAGGCCGAGGAGGCCGCCGTAGACGTGGTGCGGCACCTCGTCGTCGAGCTTCCACCAGGCGAGGTCCGTGGTGTCCGCCCGGTTCAGGCGCCGTGCCAGGAACACCAGGTACCGCCTCGTGCGCGGCTCGTCCCAGGAGTTCGGCTTCCCCAGGTGCGCGAACATGATGCGCACCGACGCGTCGAGGACGGTCTCCCGGACGTCTTCCGGTGCGGTCCCGGCGAACCACGCCACGGTCACGCGGAAACCCGTCCCCATGTCCGGCTGCCGGCACAGTTCGGTGAACAGCGAGGCGGTCAGCGGCGACCCCAGCGCCGCGCCGAGCGCGGCCAGCAGCCGCGGCGAGACGGCGTCCGCGGCGCATTCCGCGGTGCCCGCGTCGACCGACGCGGACCACGACTGCCACAGCGCTTCGGCCGCGGGCGACGCGGTGCCGGACAATCCGGCGCCCTCGCACAACAGCGCCCACGACGGGCGTTCCGCCCCCGTCTTCCGGGAAGCGTCCGCGGTCAGGTCCTCCAGCACTCCCCACCCGTGGCTCAGCCGGTCCAACAGGTCCTGCCAGTCGGCGTGCCCGGGGCCGCTCTGCAAACTCCGGCGCAGGTACGCGAGCACGTGCTGGAACGCCGGGGGGCATGCCTGCGTGACCGCCGCGTTCAGGAGTACCGGGCCGTTCCGCAAGGCCAGTGCGTATTGCTCGGTGCGGCAGGCCACGACGACCGGGAGGCCGGCGTGGAACGTCTTTCTGATGCGGGTGAGGACCTGCGGGCGTCGGGCGTCCGGCACCTCGTCCAGGCCGTCGAGGAGCGGCAGCACCAGACCGCGTTCCAGCAGCGCGAGGGCGACCTGCCGGTCCGGCACGGGCGTGTCGGCCACGAGCCGATCGGCCAGCCAGTCGAACATCTCGCGCTGCGGGTCGTACGAACTGAGCGAGAACAGCACGGGCACCGGTGTCGCCGGAGTGCGCCGCCGCTCCTCGCACAGTTTGAGCAGGAGCAGGATGAGCAGCATGGACTTGCCGGAGCCCGCCGGACCGATGACCACGAGACGGCGCGGGACCAGGTCGAGGAAGGTCTCCAGCAGCCCCCGCGGATCCGCGGTGCTGCCGACCACGCGGGCCGCGTGCGGATCGGCCAGTTCCGGCGGCGCCGCGATCCAGTCGATGTTCAGCATGCGCGGCCTGCCCCGCGCACCGTCGGCCCCGCTGTCCGCCCCGCGGTGGTCGAACTCCTTGTGCCAGTCCGACTCCAGCCGTGAGGCGAGCGCGTCCAGCGTGTTCGCCATCAGATCCGCGACAGGCGGAGCGGCGCGCTCCCGAGCGCGTCGGGAGCGGAGGAAGAACCCCCCGACCACGATCGCCACAACGAAAACGAACATGCCTGCGATGACAGCCCCCATACCCCCGCGCACGCCTCCCCGGCACGCGCCGAACCGTAAGCCAACGGCCGCACGAACAGCATTGCCGCATTCGGCTCCGCGGCGGGGCGGAACGCCCCAACTCGCGTACGCCGCGGGGAGACCCGGACTCCCCCGAACGGGTGGCCCCGGGTGCCGGATCGGCGTTCCCGTCGCACGATTGTGCTGGTCCGCCGACATCGGGTCGGCCGGGTCTTGCGAGGGCGCATGGGGATGACGGCGACGCGCGAGGTTGGGCTCACGGCGGGGCCCTGGGCCCGCACGGACCTGACGGCATTGCGGAGCTGCTCGCTCGGAATCGAGCTGGGCTCCGATCGGACACGGATAGTCAGCGCACGCGGCGGCGTGATCGCGGACGCACCCAGCGCGCTGGCGGTGGATCTGCGTTCCGGCAAACCGGTGGCCGTGGGCGACGCCGCGGTGGCACTGGAGCGGTCCCGTACCGCGGAAGGCACGCTTCCCGGCTACCGCGGCAGGCCCCAGGTCACGGTCGTGTGGCCGGTGGGCGACGGCAGCGCGGACAATCCCGCCGCGGTCGGCCTGTTGCTGCGCGCCCTGCTCGCGAAGGCGGGCAAGCGCCGCTCCCGCTGGCGTCGTGTGGCTGTCGCGGTGCCCCACCGCAGCAGTCCGCTGTTGATGCTGGGGGTGGGCAAGGCGCTCGAGTCGCTCGGCGTGCGGGAGGTCGTCCCGGTCGCGACCCCGTTCGCGGCGGCCTGCGCCGGACATCTGCACCTGGCGGACGCGCACCCGGTGCTCTCGGTGGTCTGCGGCGCCTCCGGCATCCAGGCCGCCGTCCTGTCGTCGGGCACGGTCGTCGACGGCGACCTGGCCCCGACGGGCACCGCCGCCGTGGACAGGGCGCTCGCCGTGTACCTCCTCGACACATACGGCCTGCACCTCGGCCCTCGGCACCTCCACACGCTCTACCCGCATCTGTCCGGCTCCCCGGCCGCAACGCTCACCCTGCGCGGCTGGGACGCGCGCAACGCGACTCCGCGCGACCAGGACGTGGACGTGAGCGAGCTGGCCACGGCCATCGCGGTCCCGCTGGACCTGATGGCCGACCTGGTACGCCAGGTGGTGGCCCGCAGCTCGGCCGAGGTGCTGTTCGACCTCACCGACCGCGGCGCGGTCCTCGCCGGGTCGGGAGCGGCCGTTGCCGGGCTGGCCGAGCGGATCGGCGCCGCGACGCAACTGCCGACCTATCCCGCCCCCGACCCCGACCTCGCGGTGGCGCTGGGCATCGCCAACCTGATCAGTCCTGCCTCCGGGAAGCGGCGCCGGTGACCTCGCCGAGGTGACCGGCGGCCCGCTCGGCCTTCGAGGGCGGCAGCGGGCCCCCCGGGGTGACCCGCGAGATGTGGACGACCGCGTCGAACCAGCCCGACAGGGACCCGCCCGAGAGGTGATGGGCGTGGTCCTCGGCGGGCTCGTAGAACGGGCCGACGAGCCGGGTCCGGGTCGGGGCGTCCAGCCACCGCCGGACGGGTTCCGGTCGCGCGGCGCGCAGGTCCAGCAGGTACGCGGGCCTGCCCCGGGCGGCTTCGTCCAGCACGGCGTCGGCCAGATGGGCACCTGGGGCGGGCAGTTCCAGGCCGTCGGCGCCCCGGCCCAGGGTCAGCCCGACCGACCGGTACCCCTCGCCCAGGCTTCGGCGCAGGTATCCGCCCATGTTGCGGTGCGTCTCGGCGGGCTCGGACGGAGAGACCGTACGCGGGTCCCCGACGGCGGTGTGGGCCGAACCGCCCCAGTAGACGATCTTGTCGCCGGTGCGGTCCAGCCAGGAGAGGACACCGTCGGCGAGCGTGCGCTCCACTCCGGCCAGGCCGTCCAGCCGTATCCCGTGCTCCACCGGCGCGCCGGCGGGTTCGGCGAACCGCACCGGGTCGTCGGGATGCAGGAGGTTGTACGACCTCATCCATCCGACGAGGTCGAGGATCTCCCGTGTCTGCCAGAAGACGCGTGCCTGCGACAGCAGTTCGCGCGGGTCTCCGGCCCCCGTGGCGATGTACACGTCCAGGCCCAACCGCGCCGGGTCGTCGCCTTCCAGCGCCACGGACCGGAAGCCCTCGTGCTCGACCAGCAGCCGCACGACGCGATGCGCCGCCACCGACAGCTCGCGCGTGTGCCGTGCGGCCGCGCCGAGTGCCACCACCGTGGCGTCCCGCAGCATCGGAGCCATCGGCCGCAGGTCGTCCAGAGGACCGCCGAACTCGCGTACGTCCACCGCGTACGACTGCTCCTCGATCCACGTGACCACCGACGACGGCATCGCACACCCGCTTCCCGGCCCTCCGCGCTGCGGGCCGTCCCGCAGCTTCCGCGCCTGAGCCGATCATGGAACCTCAAGCGCGGTTGAAGTCAAGCGGGTCAGCCGCGCCGCGAGAAGTACGCGGAGGCGGCCATGAAGGAGAAACCGCCGGCGCCGGCCAGCCACGCGAACGGGCCGCCGATGTCGCCGCGAGCCAGTTCGACGAAGAGGCCCGCCACGACGGCGAGCATCACCACGCTGCCGGAGGCCGAGGACGCCTTCAGGTAGATCAACTGGCGGCGTTCGTCGTCCTCGTTGCCGCTGAGCTGCGCCGCGACGTCGCTGCGCCGCGCGAAGAGGGTGACCGCCAGGCCGTAGCCGATCACGATGACCGGGAGGACGACGGCGAGCACCACCTCGCCCTGCAGGGCGGTGGCCACCGACATCCCGGCACCCGCGAGGCAGGCCACCGCGAGGACGTACCACCGGCGCCCGGCGTGCGAGCGCTTTGCGGGATCAAGCGTCGTCGACATGAAAGATCTCCTCCACCGTTGTCCCGAAGTGCCGGGCGATGCGGATCGCCAGCGGCAACGACGGGTCGTACCGTCCTTGTTCGATCGCGTTGACGGTCTGCCGGGAGACCCCCAGCGCGACGCCGAGCGCCTGCTGGGAGAGCTCTTGGGCGGTTCGCAGCCGCCGGACTTCATTCCGCACACCTGGAAAGTACGCTTTACATCGCCAGGGTGTCAAGGACGCTTTACATCGCCGCGCGCACGTCGACCGCCCGACCCCACGGCGAAGCCAGGGGCGGGCGGACGTGTGGCACGTCCCGCCAGCGGGGTGCGTGGGCCGGGGGCCTCGGCGGCCCGGGGGGGGGTTGTTGGCGGGACGTGGCGCGTAGGGTCGGTCTGGTGAGGGATGGCGAGCCGGTCTTCAAGCGGAGCAAGTGGGGTACGAACCGCTATGTCTACAACGCGGACAACCGGCTGGGACTGGCGCTGATCGTCCTCAGCTCGGTCGTCGGCCTCGTCGCGATGCTGATGTTGGCGACCAAGTCGGGGCCGTACGCCATCGACGACGAACCTGCGACGCGGCCCTCGCCGACCAGCACCTACGTCCCTCCCTACCTGTTGCCGCCGCCCACGGGGCCGTACCTGCCGACCGTGGGTTCGACGCCGCCCGGTTGAGCACGTACGACCGCGCGAGCGGCCGTCACACCGCGGCGGTCGGCCGGGCCCGCCGGTAGAGGATCGTGCCGCCGATGACGAACGCGATGCCGGCCACGGCCAGCGCCGAGGTCTCGGAACCGGTCTCCGCAAGGCGGTCGGCCTGCGGTACAGGGGCAGGACTCGGCGGTGCAATGCGGGTGACCGGGGGCGACACGTGACTGATGGCGGGAGGCGTCGGGACGGGCGACTCCGGCACCTCGGGGGGCGGCAGCGTCGGCGGCGTGGTCGGCGGGGGCGTCGTCGGCGGGGCCTCGGCCGGAGCCGCGTTGGCGCACGCGACGCCGCCGAGGGCGGGGCTCAGCAGGCCCACGACGTGGAGGCCGTTGCCGCACAGGTTCACGGGAACGCCGACCGGGGCCTCCGCGGCGTTCCCGCCACCCACGCCGGGCGAATCCGCGGCAACCCCCTCGGCACCGCTGTCGGCATGCGCGACGCCGCCGGCCGCGGCCGCGAACGCGCCCGACGCCGCAACGGCAACCAACAGTCTCTTCGCCGCAATGTGTTGCACAGGAATCGCAGCCCTTCAGTTCCGGAGGCGGGACCTTGTGCCCGCAAAGGTGCTAACGGCTCCGAAGTGATCAAGTCACTCAAAATGGACCATTGTTAACCCCCAACGTATTTCGCTCATTTTCATTACATCGGCACCGCAGCCCGAACGGCCGTACGCCCCCGCCCGGATGACCCCGGCCTGCCGACGGAATCCGCGTCGCCCCACCGGGCGCCTATTGGGCCGAGTTCACGCGGTCTTCGCGCTGGTACCCGCCCTTGCCGTCGTCGACCTTGCGCTCCGACCTGGCGGCCTGCCGGTACGCCGTCAGCAGCTGATCCTGCGTGGAGCCCGCCGGGCACGCGGCGCGGAACGCGGCCTCCTGACCAGGCTCCGCCAGCTTGGCGAGGGCCCGGCCGACGGCCGCCTCGGGCGTGAGCGCGCAAAGGGCGAGTACGGCCGCCGGGCCGTGGAACTCGACATGGCGTCGAGCCTTCTTCAACGTCTCGGCGTCGCCGAAGCGGGCGTCGAACCCGGCCGCGGCGGTGTCGAGGCCCTTGAGGACGGCGGGCATCTCCGCGAGCACGGCGGCTGCCGTGGAACGGGCGGTGCGGAACTGCGCCACGACGGCCATGCACTGGTCCAGCACGGCGGCGTCGAGGTCGGGCAGCAGGGCGCGGTCGGATTCGTCGCCGATCCGGCGTACGTCGGGAATCCGGCGCCGCAGCGCGTCCCTGGCCGCCAGGTGCGGCTCCAGCACCATCCGCTTCGGATCGCCTGGCTGCGCGGTGGCCGACTCCAGCTCCCGCGCCGAAGCAAGCATCTCGGACAACTCCCGGAGAGCAAGCGTGAGTTCGGCGGTCTTCCCGGACCGCATCTCCTCCAGCACCACCGCCCTGACCGCCAGTTCGACAAGCGCGGCGTCGATGGCCCGCGACTCGTCGGCGTGTGGCGACGCAGCGGCGGTGGCGGTGACCACGTCGGTCAGGCGGACCAGCAGATCGGGGCCGGGCCGCCCCAACTCCTGCTCGCCGAAGCGGGGTTCGAGAACACGCAGTTGGGCGAACGCCTGCTCGGTGATATCGCGGTGGCTGCGGCGGGCGGCGTCACGCCAGCGCACGATGCGCTGGTGGGCGTACTCGCGCAGATGATCGCCCCACCAACGGCGGCGCTCCTCGACGGCGATCCCGGCGAGCGGCGCGTCGACCGGACGCGAGGCCCAGCGGTCCCGCAGCGCGCGTTCGGTCTCGTCGATCCACCGCGTCGCGGCGCGGTCGGCCGCCATCCGCAACTGGTCGTCGGTTGCCGGTCGTTGGACTGGCTCAGGCATGAGTCCTCCCCCAAGGAAGCGTCGTACGACACTTCCTGCGAGTGTGGCACCGCGGCTCCGGACGGGGAGGACAAATGCCCCGATCCCCCGACGCCACCGCCCCGGCACGGTGGTCCCGCAGCGTCCTTTCGCCGGCCGCGCGTGGTCGACACCGAGCATGCGGTTCAGGTCCGCCATGGTGCCCCCGCACGAATAAGTCTATTTTCTGGACTAAACGGCTGCGGCCACCCGCCGACGAACGACGGCCGTCGACGTCGGGCACGCCGCCCGCCGCCCCCGCCCGACGCGATGCCCGCCCGATGCGATGAGAGGATCACGGCCATGACCGCGCCCCACCGCCCGACCCACATCGACACCATGCGCGAGCGGAACCTGGCGCTGGTCCTCGGCGAGATCGCGCGCCACCAGCCCGTCACCCGTGCCCGCCTCGCCGAACTGACCGGCCTCACCAAGACCACCGTCGCCAACCAGGTCGCCACACTCGAACAACTGCGCCTGGCCACCAGCGCGGGCCCGCGCCGCGAGGGCACGCGCGGCCGCCCCGGCGCGCCGGTCTCCCTCGCCCCCGGTCCGGTGGCCGGGCTCGGCCTGGAGATCAACGGGCACTACCTGGCCGCGTGCGTCCTCGACCTCACCGGGGCGGTGCGGCTGCGCGAACTGGTGGCGTGCGACAACCGCGGGCGCGAAGCTCAGGACACGGTGGCCGAGCTCGCCGTGCTGGCGCGGCGGATCGGCGCGCAGGCCGCGCGGGACGACCTGGACATCGTGGGGACCGCGGTCGCGCTGCCCGGCGTCATCGCCCAGGACCGCGTCAACGCGCCCAACCTCGGCTGGGAGGCGGTGCCCGCGGCGGCGCTGCTCGCCGACGTCCTGCCC
This sequence comes from Streptomycetaceae bacterium NBC_01309, assembly GCA_045039925.1. Taxonomy (GTDB): domain Bacteria; phylum Actinomycetota; class Actinomycetes; order Streptomycetales; family Streptomycetaceae; genus Yinghuangia. Next base: position 8,869,498 of record CP108400.1, on the reverse strand, counting down.
GCCCGGGCCTTCGGGGCCGCCGTCGACAACGAGGCGAACCTCGGTGCCCTGGGCGAGCTCTGGTACGGCGCGGGCCAAGGCGCGGGCAACTACCTGTACCTGTCCGGCGAGACGGGCATCGGCGCCGGCATCGTCGTCGACGGCGAACTCTTCCGCGGGGCCCACGGGGCGGCCGGCGAACTCGGCCACCTCGTCGTCGAACCCGACGGCCCCTCCTGCCGCTGCGGCGGCAGCGGCTGCCTCGAACAGATCGCCGGCCTCGACGCCCTCCTGCGCAACGCGGGCGTCCCCCAGGAAACCGGCACCTCCGAGACGCAACTCGCCGAACTGACCCGCCGCCTCGGCCAGGACGACCCCGACGCCCGACGTGCGGTCGACGCGGCCGCCCGGGCCCTGGCCACCGCGCTCGTCGGCGCCGTGAACCTCCTCGACCCCGACACCGTCGTCCTGGGCGGCCTCCACGCCCGACTCGCGCCCTGGCTCATCCCCCCGATCGAGGCGGCCCTCACCCGCGGCGGCAGCCGCCTGCGCGGCCGCATCCCCGCCCTGCGCTCGTCCTCCCTGGCAACGGACAGCGCCGTACGCGGCGCGGCGGGAGCGGTCCTCGCCCGCATCCTCGCCGACCCCCTCGGCATCGGCTGACACGGGGCGGCACAGGCAGCTCCCGGGCACACTTTCCGCGGCGTTCCAGGGGCTAGGCTCTGGTGCCATGTTGGTGGGCCGGGACGGGGAGCGGGACCACGTCGAGCGGCTCCTGGGGCAGGCGTCGTCCGGTCGCAGCGCGACGCTCGTCATCCGAGGCGAGGCGGGGATAGGCAAGTCCGCGCTGCTCGACCATGCCGTGGCCACCGCTGACGGCATGCGTGTGCTGCGCGGCGTCGGCATCGAGTCCGAGGCCGAACTCGCCTTCGGCGCCCTGCACTTGCTGCTGTATCCGTACCTGGACCGGCTCGACCTGCTGCCCGACCCGCAGGCAGCCGCGCTGCGGGGCGCGTTCGGGCTGAGTGACGGCTCGGCGACGAACCCCTTCCTGATCGGCGCCGCGACCCTGACGTTGGTCGCCGAGTTGGCGGCGGAGAAGCCGTTGCTGTGTGTGGTCGACGACGCGCAATGGCTGGACCGCGGGTCGTCGGACGCGCTGCTGTTCGCCGCCCGGCGGTTCCAGGCGGACCCGGTCACGATGCTCTTCGCGGTCCGCGACACGGCGGTGCCGTTCCCCACGGCCCGCATCGAGGAGTTGCGGCTGCCGGGCCTGTCCTCGGACGCGGCGGCCGGTCTGCTCGACCGCCACAGCCCCGGGTTGACCGCGCCGATGCGGGCCCGGGTCCTGGAGGAGGCGAAAGGGAACCCGCTCGCGTTGCTCGAACTCGGGGCGGCGCGCCTGGCCGCGCAGCGCGAAGGCCGCGCCGAGCCCGCGCACCAGGTCGGCCCGTTGCCGGTCACGCGACGGGTGCAGGAGACGTTCCGCGCACAGATAGTGGGTCTGCCCGAGGCGTCCCAGTCGATCCTGCTGGTCGCCGCGGCCGACCGCTTCGCCGGGATGGACACGGTGCTGCGCGTCGCCCGAGCGGTCGGTGCGGACACGTCCGACCTGGCCGCGGCCGAGCGGGCCGGCCTCGTCACCGTGGCGGACGGGGAGCTGGCGTTCCGGCACCCGCTGGTGCGTGCCGCCGCCTACCAGTACGCCACCCACCACCAACGGATCGCGGTCCACCGGGCGTTCGCCGCGGCACTCACCGCCCCGGACGTCCTCGACCGCCGGGCCTGGCACCTCGCGGCGGCCACCACCGAGCCGGACGAGGCAGTGGCCGCCGAGCTGGAACGCACCGCGCTGCGGGCGGAACGCCGCGGCGGGGCCATGGCCGTGTCCGCCGCGTACGACCGCGCCGGCCGGTTGAGCGTGGATCCCGAACTCAAGGCGCGGCGCATCGCCAAGGCCGCCGATGCCGCCTACGACGCGGGCAAACCGGACCGCGCGGCGCGGCTGGCCGTCGAGGTCGCGTCCCTCACCACCGATCCCGGCATCATCGCGGAGGCGACCCTGCTGCGCGGCCGGATCGAGTACGAGCGGACGTCCCCCGAAGCGGACGCCGCGCTCGCGTACGAGGCGGCGCGCTTGGTCATGGACAGCGACCCCGAACGCGCGGTCGTCATGGTGACCGAGATGATCTGCGCCGGCCGGGACGCGGGCGCGCTGCCGCTGATCGCCGAAGGCGGGCGGCTGATGGGCGAGTTGCGGCTGCCCCCGGCGTCCAGGTCGCGGGCGTCCGCCGACGCGCAGATCAGCTGGGGGGACCTGCTGGGCGGCAAGCCGGAGAACGCCGTCGGCCCGCTCCGCGCCATGATCGCCGTCGGTCGCGAGCCGGACGCGGACCTCATGCACCGCATCGTGGCGGGGTTCAGCGGGCTGATGCTCGCCGAGGACCGGGCGACCATTGCGGTCATGGAGCTGATGCTGGCCGAAGTGCGGGCCGGCGGAGCGCTGACGTGGATCCCGTACGCGCAGGAGGTCGTCGCGGTGGCCCAGGCGCTGCGCGGTGACTTCGTCACGGCGCAGACCTGCCTGGCCGAGGCGGTGGCACTCGGCACCGAGTTCGGGATGGACATGGAGGTCGCGGTGCTGCGGGCGACGTCCGTGTGGCTGGCCGGGGCGACGGGCGACGAACCGCGGTGCCGTGAACTGGCCGCCGAGGTGCTGCCGGTCCTGGCGGGACGGCACGCCGTCGGCACCGCGTTGACCGGCTGGGGCCTCGGCCTGCTCGACCTCGCCGCGGGACGGTACCGCGCGGCGTTCGACGCGCTGTACGCCGTGTGCGAGGGGCCGGCCAAGCACGACTTCCTCGTGCGCGCGGTCGCGGACCTGGTGGAGGCGGCGGTCCGCGACGGCGGCCCCGACCGGATCGCCGGTCAGTTCACGGCGTTCGAACGCTGGGCCGTACACGTGGACAATCCGGTCGCGACCGCGCTGCTGCGGCGATGCCAGGCGATGCTCGAGGACTCCGAGGAGCACTACCGGGCGGCACTCGACCTGTACGCCGCGCACGGCGGCCGGTACGACCAGGCCAGGACCCGGTTGCTGTACGGCGAATGGCTGCGCCGCAGACGCCGCCGGGGCGAGGCACGAGCCGAACTGGACGCCGCCCGGGCCGGGTTCAAGCGGCTGGGCGCGTCGCGGTGGGAGGCGCGCGCGACGAGCGAGCTCGGCGCGCTGGGCGAGCGCCCGACGCCGGAGCCGGTCGCCGACGACGACCCGCTGAAGAGCCTGACGCCGCAGGAGGTGCAAGTCGTTCGACTGGCGGCGGCCGGGTTGAGCAACAAGGAGATCGGCGCGCAGCTGTTCCTCAGCCCGCGCACGATCGGCCACCACCTGTACCGCGCGTACCCGAAGCTGGGCGTCACCCGACGGATCGAACTGGCGCAGCTCGGGCTCGGATGACTTAACCGCCGGTCCGACGACCGGTCGCGTGCCGGTCACGTGACCGATGTGGACCGGTGCGACCAGGCCATAGCTTCTCGGACAACCGAAGGAGAAGCTGATGTTGCTGGAGAACAAGACCGCGGTGATCTACGGGGGCGGCGGCGCGATCGGCGGCGCGATGGCCTCCGGCTTCGCCGCCGAGGGCGCGCGGGTCTTCCTGGCCGGCCGGACGCCGGCGAGCCTGGAGGCGGTCGCGGACCGGATCCGCGCCGCGGGCGGCCAGGCCGAGACGGCCGTGGTCGACGCGCTGGACGCGTCCGCGGTGAACGACCACGTCGACGCCGTCGCCGAGAAGGCCGGCAGCGTGGACATCTCGGTCAACCTCATCACCCAGGAAGCGGTCTTCCAGCCGCTGGCCGACATCTCGACGGCCGACTTCGTCGCGGCCGTCGGCAAGGGGCTGACCGCGCAGCTGATCACCACGAAGGCCGCGGCCCGGCACATGGTCAGGCAGGAGTCCGGGGTGCTGCTGTTCTTCGGCGGGTCGGACCACGCGCACAACATCCCCGGCCTCGGCAACGTGCAGGTCGGCATGGACGCCATCGAGTCACTGCGCAGGCAGTGGGCGGTGGAGCTGGCGCCGCACGGCATCCGCACCGTGACCCTGCTGACCGGCGGCATCGTCGACACCTTCCCGGACATCCCCGAGATGGCAGGGCCCCGGCAGAGCATCATCGACGCGTCGCCGCTCAAGCGCGCCGCGACGATGGCCGACGTGGGCAGCGTCGCCGCGTTCGTCGCGTCGGAAAAGGGCCGCAGCATCACCTCGACCCAGGTCAACATCTCCTTCGGCGCGTGCTACGGCTGACGGTCCCGACCGCGCCGCCGGGTTCGCCGTCGAGCCGGCTGTCGAGCTAATTGTTGAGTTCGCGGGCGAGTTCGGCGGCGAGGCGGTCGGCGGCGCGCCAGGCCAGGGCCACCGTGGTCAGCGTGGGGTTGGCCGACGTGGCGGTGGGGATGACGCCGTTGCCGCCGACGTACAGGTTCTCCACGCCCCAGACGCGCAGGTAGGGGTCGCACACGGATTCGCCGTCGTCCGACTCCCCCATGCGCACGGTGCCTTGGTAGTGCAGTGAGGAGCCGCCCGCGGCGAGTGTCGGCTCCTCGGTGAGCGTGCCGATGAGGGAACCGCTGCGGACGGAGTTCTGCCGCATGGCCTCGATGGTCTCCGCGTCCTTGGCGGTGCGCGCGTACCGGATGGACATCTTCGGCATGCCGTAGAAGTCCGTCTCGGTCTCGCTGAACTCGACCGCGTCGCCGAACTGGATGTCCTTGGCGGCGTACCAGGCGAGGATGCCCAGCCGGGCGATCCGCCCGTCGTCCAGCCCGTTCAGGGCGGGGATCTTGTACGCCGAGGCGGCCAGCGCCAGGATCCCGCCCTGCATGGGCCGGGCGTCGGAGAACGGGATGAGCACGGAACCCAGGCTCTTCGGCGCCGCCTCGTAGGCGTCCGGGGCGAACTCGTCGTCGAGCACGAGCGTCGAGGCCATCTGGAAGTGCTCGTTGAGGTAGTGGCCGAGCGCCCGGGGGCGTACGCCGGAGGCGAACAGCACCTGCGGCGTGCGCAGTCCGTCGGCGCACACGATCACGCGGCCTGCCCGCACCTCGTACACCTCGCCGGTGCGGCGGTCCTCGAGTTCGGCGCCGACGGCCTTGCCGTCCTCGACGAGGACCCGGCGGGCCAGCGTCTCCGCGCGCAGCTCGAAGCCCGGCACGGTGCGCTCCAGGTCGCCGAGGATCGCCCCGGTTCCGGAGAAGACCAGGACGTCGCCCTCCCAGTGCGTGGCCGTGGGCATGTACCCGACCGGGGTGAGGCCCGGCCCGTCGAACTCGTCCGCCATCGCCTTGCGGAGGGCTCCGAGGAGGCCGGAGGTGTCCCCGGGCGTCTTGGTGACGTGCAGCAGCCGCTCGGCCCGGTCGAGGGCGGCGTCGAGTTCCGCCTCGGGGATGAACGGGATGCGTTCGGACTGGTGGGGTCTCGGACACGAGGTGCCCCAGTGGACGGCCATGCCGCCCACGCCGCTGGACATGCCGGCGGCCGGCAGACCGACCTCGCCGGGGGCGAGCTTCGGCCGCGGGTCGACGAAGAACAGCCCGGACAGGATGGTCTGGCGGAACTCCAGGCTCGGGTCGACGCCCGGGGCGAGGTCGGCGAGCGCCGCGGCCCGCTCGATCCCGGTGTCCGGCCCCTGGGTGAGGAGTTGGGCCGCGGCCCGGTCCTCGTCGGCCATGTTCTGGGTGTGGTTTCCGCGCTGCCCGGGGACGACGGGACCGACCTCGACCATGAGGATCCGCGTGCCGGGCAGTGCGTCGCCGATCGTCCGCGCGTACGTCGACCCGGCCGGTCCGGATCCGACGATCAGGACGTCGACGGCTTGCCCGCGGGCGTTGTGCGTACCGGTGTTGCCCATACCAGTGCCCATGCCAGTGCCCATGCCAGTGCCCATGCCAGTGCCCATGTCAGTGTCCCTGCGGCGTCGTGGTGGCGGCGTGGTGGCGGCGGACGCGGCGAGGACGGACCGGGCGACGTCGAGGACGCGGGCGCTCTTGGCCCAGGGGTCTCCGCCGCTGCCCTCGTACTCGACCGAGAGGGGCCCGGTGAAGCCGTGGGCGGCGAGGATCCCGAGGGCGCGTTCGAGGTCGACCGGTCCGACGGTGCCGTCGTCGGACACGTGGTGCGCCTTCAGGCTGACCAGTTCCGCCCGGTCGGCGAGCGCCTCGATGCCGTCGTAGACCGGGGCCAGGTCGACGCCGGCGAGCAATTCGGCCGGGTCGGCCGCCTGTTCGGCCGCGCCGCCGAACGCGACCGCCAGCATCGGGCCCATCAGCACGTCGAAGTTGCCCAGGTCGAGCAGCAGCCCGCAGGCGTCGCGCCCGACGGCGTCCAGCAGTCGGCCCATCCAGACCGGGTCGCTGCTCGGCCCGCCGTGGTTCTCCACGAGCAGCCGGGCACCGCGCTCCTTCGCGTACGTGCCGAGCCCCACGAGCGCGTCGACCAGGTAGCCGGGCGGGACGTCGCCGTGGTGCGGGCTGAACGGGGACCCGGGGTTGACGCGTACGAACTGCGCTCCCATGGCGGTGAACCGGGCGATCCACCGCTGGATGAGCGCGATGTCGGCGTCACGCCTGCCGTTGTCGGCGCCGAGCAGGTCGCCCGCGTCGATGCAGACGTTGAGCAGCCGGACGCCGGACGAGACGAGCGCGGCGGCGAACCGGTCGAGGTCCGGGTCGTCCGGCCCGGCGAACCCGAAGGCGACCGTCTCGATGTGGTCGACGCCGAAGGTGTCCCTGGCGCGGGCCGGGAAGTCCGACAGGTCCAGCAGCTTCGGGTAGGGGAGGTCGATGTGCACCTCGTTCCCCGCGGGATCGACGAAGTCGAAGACGACGGGGCCGAGTTGCTCGCGCACGCTGTACGAGGACACGGACAGGGTGTTCATGGGGTCTCCTCCGGGTGGGGTTCAGCCGACGGCCGCGGGTGTCCGCGCGGCCTCCTGGCGCGGGTGAGCCACCGAAGTGGTAGTTACACCCACTATGGAACAACACCCGGATGGGCATGTCTACCAATCAGGAGTGACGACTATGCTGCGGGCATGGGATTGCGCGAGCTCAAGGCCACCCGGACCCGCCGGCAGATCGTCGAATCGGCGCTCGACCTGTTCATCGACCAGGGCTACGACGCGACGACGATGGAGCAGATCGCCGAGCGGGCCGAGGTCGGCAGCACGACGTTGTACCGGTACTTTCCGAGCAAGGACCTGCTGATCCTCGAGCCGCTCGCCCGGTCGATGGACCTCGCCGCCAAGCTGCGCGAGCGGCCCGCCGAGGAGCCGCTCGACCTCGCGCTCGGGGCGGTGATCCATGCGGCACTCGACGGCGCGGACGACGAGGACGGGCGCATCGCGGAGATCCGCCGCATCATCGACGCGGCCCCCGTCCCCCGCGCCCGACTCTGGGACGTGACCGACGGATTCCACCGCGAGTTGACGCGCGCGATCGCCGAGCGCCTCGACCGCCCCGCCGACGACCCCCTGGTCACCATGACCGCGCACGTCACGTTCGCGGTGTTCCGGATCGCCGCCGAGACGTGGTGGGACGGCGATCACAGCGTCGCGTCCTCCGCGGTCGTCGACGGCGTACTGCGCGGCCTCAGCGGGGTGGTGCCGGTGATCCCGGCCCCGTCGCCCCGCCTCGCCACCTGACCCGCCTCGCCACCCTCGCTACCTGACTCGCTGCCTGACTCGCTACCTGAACAGCGTCGCCAGCGCGGCCGGCGTCAGGGCGTGCTCCTGGGCGAGCGCGACGGCGCCGACGACGGCGGCGCGGTCGCCGAGCGGGCCGGTCTCGATCTGGAGCGTGCGGGTGGCGAGGGGAAGGACGCGGCGGTAGACGACCGCCTTGATCTCGGCCACCACGTCGTCACCGACGGCGGCGAACGAGCCGCCGATCAGGATGCGGCCGGGATTGTGGAAACTGACGACGGCGGCGAGGACTTCGCCGATCTGACGGGCCGCCACGCGCAGCGCCCGGCGGGCCACCGTGTCCCCCTCCGCGGCCAGCCGGGCGACGTCGCGGGCCGTGCGGACCTCGCGCCCGGCGGCGCGAAGCCTGCGGACGAGCGCCGCGCCGGAGGCGACCGCCTCGACGCACCCGGTGTTGCCGCAGTGGCAGACGGTCTCCTCGTGGCCGGGCAGCCGGATGTGGCCGATGTCGCCCGCGGCGCCGTCGCTACCCCGGTAGAGCCGTCCGGCGGACACGGTGCCGCAGCCGATGCCGGTGCCGATCTTGATGTAGAGCAGGTTGTCCTCGGCCGCGCGGCCCTCGCGGTGCTCGCCGAGCACCATGAGGTTGACGTCGTTGTCGACGACGATCGGCACGTCGCGGTAGTCCGTGAAGAACCCCGGCACCCGGAAGCCGTCCCATCCGGCCATGATCGGCGGGCGCACCACCGTGCCGGTGGAGAACTCGACGGGCCCCGGTACGCCGATGCCGACCCCGCGGACATCGCCCGGCCCGACGTCCAGCCCGGCCAGGAGACGGCGCCAGCCGTCGCGGACCAGCCCGAGGACCGCTCCCGGCCCGTCGTCGATGCTCAGGTCCTCCTCGGTCTCGGCGAGGAGGTCGCCGCCGAGGTCGGCGACGGCCAGTCGGGCGTGCGTCGCGCCCAGGTCGGCGGCGAGCAGGACGCCCCCGCCGGGTGCGAGCGCGAGCACGGTCGGCGGGCGGCCGCCTTCGGAGGCGCCGTTGCCCTGCTCGGTCACCAGGCCGGCGTCCAGGAGGCGGTTGACCCGCTGGGTCACCGTGGACCGCGACAGCCCGCACACGGCGGCCAATTCGGTCCGGGTCACCGCCCGGCCGCTCGCGATCAGCGCCAGCAATGCGCCCAATCCCTGCTGCTCCCGTGTCACGGCCATGCCGACGATCCTACACTTATGGCCAAATCTGAAATAAATATGCTTGGTCTTGTTTGCAAGTAACGCCGTCCAATAGCTTCGCCAGTCAGATGAGGCTTTCGGCGATGTGACCGACTTGCGGGAGTATGCGCGTGCCAGCACAGAGGAACGGCCGGATTCTGGGACACGGCGAAGGCCCGCGCGAGGTCGGCGTCGCCATGGTCGGCCACGGGTTCATGGGGGCCGCCCACTCCCATGCGTGGCGTACCGTCCGCCGGGTGTTCGCGGTGGACCCGGCGCCGCGCATGGCGTTGCTGTGCGGCCGGCGTACGGCCCAGGTCGAGGAGGCGGCGGCCCGCTGGGGCTGGGAGGCGGCCACCGGCGACTGGCGCGACGCGATCGCCGACCCGCGCGTCGACGTGGTCGACATCTGCACCCCGTCCTCGACGCACGCGGAGATCGCGGTCGCCGCGCTGGAGGCGGGCAAGCACGTGCTGTGCGAGAAGCCGCTCGCCAACACCGTGGACGAGGCGGTACGCGTCGCCCGGGCCGCCGAGCGCGCCGCCCGCGAACACGGGAGCGTCGCGCTGCTGGGCTTCAACTACCGCCGGGTTCCCGCGCTCGCGCTGGCCCGCCGGATGGTCGAGGCCGGGCGCGTCGGACACGTGCGGCACATCCGCGCCCGCTACCTCCAGGACTGGCTGGCCGACCCCGCGACCCCCTTCAGCTGGCGGCTGGACGCCGCGACGGCCGGATCCGGCGCGCTCGGCGACATCGGCAGCCACATCATCGACCTGGCGCAGCACCTCACCGGGCACCGCATCGCCCGGGTGTTCGGCACCACCGACACCTTCGTCACCGAACGCGCCACGGGCGACGGCGGGTTCGGCACCGTCACGGTGGACGACGCGGCGGTCGTCACCGCCCGCACCGCCGAGGGCGCGTCGGCCGCCTTCGAGGTGTCCCGGGCCGCCACCGGCCGCAAGAACAGCCTGCGCATCGAGATCGACGGCGACGCCGGCGCGCTGGCGTTCGACCTGGAACGGCTCAACGAGCTGGAGTTCTTCGACGCCGGGCTGCCGGCGGCCGAGCGGGGTTTCCGCACGATCCAGGTCACCGAGCCGGAACACCCCTACGTCGGCGCGTGGTGGCCACCGGGCCATGTGCTCGGGTGGGAGCACACCTTCACCCACCAGGCGTACGACCTGCTCACCGCGATCGGCCAAGACACCGCCGTGGCGCCGGACTTCACCGACGGACTGGGCGTGCAGCTGGTGCTGGACGCCGCGTTGCGCAGCGCGTCGAGCGGCACCTGGCAGGACGTGCGGGACGCCGCGGCGGTCGTCGCCGCCCCGGATCGGACCACGCCCACCCCGCTCGGGAGTTCCGTATGACGACGGCGAGGAAGTACACGCTTTTCACCGGCCAGTGGGCGGACCTGCCCTTCGAGGAGGTCGCCGCACTGGCGGCGGGCTGGGGCTACGACGGCCTGGAAATCGCCTGCTCCGGCGACCACTTCGACGTACGCCGGGCCGCCGAGGACGACGACTACGTCGCCGGCCGCCGCGCGGTCCTGGACCGGCACGGGCTGGGCTGCTGGGCGATCTCGCACCACCTGGTCGGCTAGGCGGTCAGCGACCACGTCATCGACCGGCGCCACCAGGCCATCCTGCCGCCGCACATCTGGGGCGACGGCGAACCCGACGGCGTCCGGCGCCGCGCGGCGGACGAGATGCGCACCACCGCACGGGCCGCCCGGCGCTTCGGCGTCGACACCGTCATCGGGTTCACCGGCTCGCCGATCTGGCACACCGTGGCCATGTTCCCGCCCGTGACGGCCGATCACATCTCCGAGGGCTACCGCGAGTTCGCGCGTACGTGGAGCCCGATCCTGGACGCCTACCAGGAACACGGCGTGCGTTTCGCGCTCGAAGTGCACCCGAGCGAGATCGCGTACGACTACTGGACCACCGTGCGCACCCTCGAAGCCCTCGACCACCACCCGGCGTTCGGCCTCAACTTCGATCCCAGCCACATGATCTGGCAGGACATCGACCCCGTCGTCTTCCTGCTCGACTTCCGCGACCGCATCTGGCACGTCGACTGCAAGGACACCCGCACCCGCTTCGACGGCCGCACCGGCCGACTGGGCTCCCACCTGCCGTGGGGCGACCCCCGCCGCGGCTGGGACTTCGTCTCCGCCGGCCGCGGCGACGCCCCCTGGGAAGCGGTGTTCCGCACCCTCACGGCCATCGACTACACCGGCCCCATCTCGGTCGAGTGGGAGGACGCCGGCATGGACCGCCTCCGCGGCGCACCCGAAGCCCTCCGCTTCCTCAAGGACTTCGACTTCGCACCGCCGGAGAAGTCCTTCGACGCCGCCTTCGCGCGGAGCGGACTCCAGCAGTTCCACCGGCTCCACGAACTCCACGGACTCCACAGGCTCCGGCAGTTCCACCGGCTGAAGCAGCGCTCGACGCCGCCCGGGCACCCGTCAGGCCGCGTGCAGCCGGCGGTCGTGGCCGGTGACGATGCGGACCTCGGCGATCAGGCGGGCGGCTCCCCCGTCGCCGTGGCCGGGGCCGGTTCCGGGAGCGCTGCCGGCACCGCGACGGGCTCCCCCGGCGGCAGCACGGCAAACGCGGCACCGCCCGCCGGCCAGGCCGATGCCTCCGCGCTGCTCCCGCCGGTGTCCGCGTACGTCACCGCCGTCAACGGACGGGATCTCGACGGCCTCGTACGCGCGTTCGCCGCGAACGCCGAGATCCTCGACGTCGGACGCAGCATCCGCGGACACGACGCCATACGCCGCTGGGCCCACGCCGAGGTCATCGGCGGAACGCTCAGCGTCACCCGGGTGGCGGAGACCCGCGACGGCCACCAACGCCTTCTCGTACCGTTCGCGCCCGGCGGCACCGGCGGATTCGCCGCCTACTACGCGTTCACCGTCGAGGGGAGCACCCTCGCCCGGGCCGAACTCACCTACGCCTGAAGCCGATCGGCCGGCGTTTCGCCCCGGGGCCCCGGGGCGCTCGCGTGCCCCGGCCCCGGCCCCGGCCCCGGAGGACGACGCGCCCTCCTGACCGGGGGTCACCGCCGGTGCGGAGCGATCACGTACTTCTCCCCGGTGGCCTGACGCGTGTAGGCGAGGAACGCCTCCGGCTGCAAGGCGTCCAGGAGTGACACTTCACCCGTGTAGGCGCTCGCGAAGGTGGTCTTCAGCCCGGCCCCCACCCTGTCGCGAAGCGTACGGAGCTTGGCCGGTCCGACGGTCTGGAGGAACGGCCCGAGCAGCCATCCTCCGATGCCCCAGGTCATGCCGAAGGTGCGGGGCACGACGGTGGGACTGCGGTCGAGCCCGCCGTAGATGTAGACCTGCTTGCGGGTTGTCGTGCCGTAGACGCTGTAGCCCGCGGAGTGCTTGCTCAGGGCCGCCTCCATGCAGCCCAGGATCCGGCCGGCCAGGTCGCCGCCGCCGATGGCGTCGAAGGCCAGGGTGGCGGACGTCGCCTCCAGCGCGTCGGTGAGCTCCCGCATGAAGGACGGGGACGTCGAATTGCAGATGTACTCGGCGCCGATCCCCCGCAGGATCTCCTCCTGCTCGCGCTTGCGGACGATGTTGACGAGCGGCACCTTCTCCTCGGCGCAGACCCGGTTCAGCATCTGCCCCAGATTGGACGCCGCTGCCGTGTGCACCAGACCGGAGTGCCCTTCACTGCGCATGGTCTCGACCATGCCCAGCACGGTCAGGGGGTTCACGAACGACGAAGCGCCTTCCCGCGGGGTCACGTCCTCCGGAAGCACCAGGCACTGGGCGGCGTCGACCCGGCGGTAGTCGGCGTACATACCGCCCGGTGCCACGGCCACGGCACGCCCCAACAACGCGCGGGCCGCCTCCGAGTCCCCGGCGGCGACCACGGTTCCGGCCCCCTCGTTGCCGGCCGGCAGCGGCTTGCCCACACGCGCGGCCAGCGCGCGCAACGCGCCAGGCGACAGGGCCGCGGTCAGTACGGGGTGCTCCGGTGGGCCGGAGAGTTCGGCCGCGGACATGTCCGCACCGGCGAACAGCAGTCCGAGGTCGGACGGGTTGATCGGAGCGGCCTCCACGCGGACGAGCACGTCGCCCGGCGCGAGTTCGGGAAGCGGAACCTCCCGCACGGAAACCTCGACGGTTCCCTGCTCGGTGACCAGTGTCCGCAGTTCGCGGCCCGTTTCGGGGATGCCGGTGGCCATGGTGGAGCCTTCCCTTCGCCGTGGGGCGGACGCGACCTCACGCTACCGCCACACGACGGGACCGGGCGCGCGCTCGGGTCCACCACAGCATCAGGGCGGCCAGTGTCCAGCAGGCAGCGAGGCGAACCGTCGATGTGGGCGAGGCATCTCCCAATATCGACCACGGCGTGTCGAGCAGCGTCACGAGCCCGGTGATACCGACGATGGGGCCGGCCCCGTACCAGAGGACGGCGACGAGCGGGCCGAACTCCGCGAACGCCGGGTTGGCGAGCAGCCACACCGGAGCCGGCGGACGGTACGCGCCGACCAGCCCGGCGGCCACCAGCACCGGCGCCGCCGCGAGCACGACCAGGGGCGCCGCCGGATGCGCGAGCATCGCCACGGGCAGGGCCGGCAGGCAGCCGGCGGCAGCCATCACCAGCGTTGGGACCACCGCGTGTTCGAGGGCCACGCGTTCGAACGGACGTGGCAGCCACGCGGCGCGGCGTACATCGTCCCCGTCCAGTCGCGCGGACTCCAGCAGGGCACCCGCGGCGAAGTACCCCCAGAGCGCGGCGGCGATCCCGAGCAGCGTCGCCACCGCCCCGGACGCTGCCACCGCCGCGATCGCGGTCATCCCCGACATCGCCAGGAACACCGCCATCAGACCGAGTCGTCGCGGCGCCGCGAGCAGGCCCACCGCGTCGCGCCAGACGATCAGCAGCCACGCGCGGCGCGGGGCTCGGGACCGGGCGGCCCATCGCTGTGCCCGACCGGGGCCGCGCCCGCTGCCGGCACGGGCCGCGGAGAGTCTGGCGGCGCGCAGGTCCAGCGCCCAGATTCCGGCCAGGAGCCCCGCGGATGCCTGCGTACGGGAACGGAGTTCGGCGGTCGGGATGCTCACGACCAGGCGGGGGGCCGCCGCGAGGGCGGCCGACATCGTGAGCACCGACAGCGCGAGCGCGAGGGGCCACAGCGGCGCCGGCTCGCCCGCGGCGGCAAGCACCGGTTGGGACGCCCACCCCCACGGGCCGGACCACAGTTCGACGGTTTCCAAGGCTTTCGAACGGTGTCCCCGGGCCACCGCGGCAACCTGGGCGGTCCCGCCGACGAGCACCGCCGCCAGGACCGGCACGGCCCGGTGGAGGCCGTGCGCCGCCCGCCGCGAACGCTCCACCACCAGCGCCCCCGTCACGGCGAGCACCGCGACACTCACACCGAAGGCCGCGAACGCCAGGAACCCGGCGCCCACGGTTCCCAGTCCGGCGGCGGCGATCACCAACGCGCCGACCAGTCCCAGCAGCAGCGCGGCGAGCACCCAGAGGCCGGTCGACAGCGCGAACCACGGAAGGAGCACCGCACCCCGGCCTACCGGAAGCGCGAGCAACCAGTCCACGTCAGGGCGAGGCGGCGTGACCGGGCCGCGCCACAACCCGTCCCACGCGGTGACGACCAGGACCGCCGCCGCGCTGACGACGAGTCCGGAGGGCAGCAGCGCCGCCAGTTCGTCCGCGTGGGCGGCGAGCGGTTGTCCCCGGCGCACTCCGCCTATCGCGCCCGCGATGTATACGCCGTACCAGCTTCCCAGTACGAGCAGGAACGTGTACGCCGCGTACCCGAAGCGGCGGGTCCTGCCCGCGCCCCGCCGCTCGCGCAACCACGTGGTCGTACGCCGTGTGGTGTCCTGCGCGCGGGACGGCATCGTGCGGTCGGCCTCGATGTCGGGCACGGTGTCGGGCACGGTGCGGCTCGGCGGTGCCACTACGCCGGCACGCGGTCGCCGGCGCCGTCCGCGACCACGCGGCCGTCCTCCAGCACCAGCACCCGGTCCGCCACCGCGTGCGCAAGTGCCGGGTGATGGGTCGCGAAGAGCACCGCGGTGCCGCGGTCGCCCTCGGCACGCAGCCGGGCCGCGAGGCGGTCGCGCGCGGCGGGGTCCAGGCGCTGCTCCGGTTCGTCGAGGACCAGCAGATCGCGCGGCCGCACCCATGCCGCCGCCAGCAGCATGGCCTGGGCCTGCCCGGAGGACAGCGACCCGGGCAGCGCGTCGGCGTGCGCCGCGAGGCGTTGCTCGTCCAGGCACCGCTCGACCACGGCTCCGGGGTCCGGGACGGCGTGCGCCACCGCGACCAACTCCAGGTGCTGTCGGACCGTCAGGTCCGGGTAGCAGCTGAGGGCTTCGGCCACCACGGCGACGCGGGAGCGCACCCGGGGGTCGTCCTCGGTCATGGGGAGTCCGTCGAAGTGGACCGAGCCGGTCGTCGGCCGGTCGCGCCCGCAGGCAAGCCGCAACAGCGTCGATTTGCCCGAACCGTTCGCTCCCACCAAGGCCACCCGTTCGCCCGGGGCGACGTGGAGATCCAAGGGCTTCAACGCCTCGCGCTCCCCGAACCGGCGGCTCACACCGGCAAGCGTCAACAAGTCTGCCTCGCCACTTCCTGCTCGCCACTTCCTGTGGAACACGTACTGGTGCCTGTCGCCGCGCCGGGACCGGCCATGACCTGACCGAACGCGCCTTCCCGCCACTCTATGACGATCTCGGCGGCGCGCTCCGGGCAGCGTTCCAGCTGGCCAGGAGTCGGAGCGCGTCGGCTTCGGGGGTGCCGGGCGCCGGGGTGTAGACGCTGATGACCTGGCTGGAGACGGCGTCGATGCGCAGGGTCTCGTAGGGCAGGGTGATCTCGCCGATGAGCGGGTGCCGGAAGGTCTTGGCGCCGGCTCGGGGCGTTCGTACGTCGTTGGTCGCCCAGCGCGTCCGGAATTCCGTGCTGCGGGTGGCGAGTTCCCCGATCAGCTCGGTCAGGTCGGGGTCGTCGGGGTGGAGACCGGCCTCGATGCGCAGCGTCGCCACGGTGTCGGCGGTGATCCGGTCCCACGCGGGGAACAGGTCCCGGGCCCTGGGCTCGTCGAGGAACAGGAAGCGGGCGCTGTTCGTCCGTCCGGGCAGGTCGAACACGGGTGCGAGGAGTGCGCGCCCCAGCGCGTTGGCCGCCAGGATGTCGAACCGGCCGTTGAAGACCACCGCGGGCAGGTGGTCCATGGCGTCGAGGAGCACCCGGATTCCGGGGTTGACCAGGTCCTTCGCCACGCGGCGGCGCCGCTTGCGGGCCGCCGGGGTCAGCGCGGCGAGCAGCCGGTCGAGGTGCGCGCGCTCGTCGTCGTCCAGGCGCAGGACGTCGGCCACGGCGTCGACGACTCCGGCGGAGGGCCCGGTCGCCTGGCCGCGCTCGAGCCGCACGTAGTACTCCGGGCTCACCCCGGCGAGCAGCGCGACCTCCTCCCTGCGCAGGCCCTTCACCCGACGGCGGGTGCCCTGCGGAGGAAGGCCGGCGTCGGTCGGGGTGACCCGGGCGCGGCGGGTGGTGAGGAACTCGCGGACCGCTGCGCGCGCCGCCTCCTTTTCGTCCATGAGACCGAGGATAGGTCCGGCCCGCGTCCCGTAAGGGGTCCCTGTGAGTACCCCTTTCCGCAGTGCCTGTCGGGGTGTGGTGAACCGATGTTGGCTGGGCGTCGGCGAGATCGAGAGCGAGATCGACGCCGGGGTGCCGCGGACGCGGGCCCTGGCCGCTTCCTTCTGATGCGCCTTCCTCCGACGTTCCCGACCGGAAACGAGTTCTGTGATGCAGCACGCCATGCTGGGGAGCCTGCGGGTCTCCCGGGTCGGCCTGGGCACCATGTCGATGGCCGGCACCCTGCTGACCGGCGGCGACCTCGACGACGCCGAGTCCGTCCGCGCCGTCCACCGTGCGCTCGACCTGGGCGTCACCCACATCGACACCGCGGAGAGCTACGGCCCGTTCCACAGCGAGGAGGTCGTCGGGCAGGCCCTGGAGGGCCGGCGCGACCAGGCCGTCATCGCCACGAAGTTCGGCATCCTGTCGCACGGCGGGGACGGGACGGCGATGTTCGACAGCAGCCCGGCCAACATCCGCACCGCCGTCGAGGGCTCGCTCAAGCGCCTGCGCACCGACCGGATCGACCTCTACTACCAGCACCGGGTCGACCGGAACACGCCCATCGAGGAGACCGTCGGCACCGTGGCCGAGCTGGTCGCCGAGGGCAAGGTCCTGCACATCGGCCTGTCCGAGGCCTCCCCGGAAACGATCCGCCGCGCCCACGCCGTGCACCCGATTGCCGCGTTGCAGACCGAGTACTCCTTGTGGACCCGCGACGTCGAGACCGAACTGCTGCCGCTGCTGCGCGAGCTGGGCATCGGCCTGGTCCCGTACTCGCCGCTCGGGCACGGGTTCCTGACCGGGCAGATCCGCACGCCGGAGGAGATCCCGGACGGCGACTGGCGCAAGACCAATCCGCGCTTCATCGGCGAGGCCTTCCGGCAGAACCTGCGACTCGTGGAAGAGGTACGGAACATCGCGGCCGAGGCCGACGCCACCCCGGCCCAGATCGCGCTGGCCTGGCTGGTGGCCCAGGGCGGGGACATCGCCCCGATCCCCGGCAGCAGGCGCGTCGCCCGCGTCGAGGAGAACACCGCCGCCGACGGCGTCGTCCTGAATGCCGGGCAGTTGCGGCGGCTCGACAGCCTCACGCCCGCCACCGGCGCCCGACACGACGACTTCAACGAGTCCACGATCGACCGCTGAAGCCGGCGGCGACGCGTGCGCCTCGACCAACCCGAACACCGGACCCCGCCGGACCCCGCCGGCCCCACCGGGCTTCTCGCCGCACGAGAGCCCTCGCCCCCAGGAGAAACGCCATGCCCGCAGCCGCGTCACGTACCGAACGGAACCGCGCGGTCGTCGAGTCCATGTTCGCCGCGGCGAACAAGGGCGACATCGAGGGAGTCCTCTCCCACCTGTCCGACGACATCGCGGTCATCGAACCGCTGTTCCTGCCCTTCGGTGGGACCTACCGCGGCAAGGACGAATTCCTCGCCCTCGCCGAGGTCCTGCCGGACTACCTCGACATCTCCTCGATCACGGTGCACTACACCATCGCCGACGGCGACCGCGTCGCCGCATGCGTGGGCATCACGGACGTCACCACCGGTGAACTGACCCGGTTCATCGAGCAGTTCACCGTCAGGGAGGGCAAGATCGTCGAGAACCGGCTGTTCTACCACGACGCCGGCACGCTGGTCGGCCGGCCCAAGGTCGCCGTCGAAGGCCACGGCCCCTCCCGCAGCGGGGAGTTCGGCGCATGAGCGGGCAACAATCCCTTCAGCACTGGATCGACGGCGCCGCGTGCGTCGGGGACGGGCGCGAGCGCATCGAGGTCGTGAACCCGGCCACCGCCACCGTGATCGCCGACGCGCCGGCGGGGACGGCGGCGGACGTCGACCGGGCCGTCGCCGCCGCGCAACGCGCGCTCCCGCAGTGGTCGTCGGTGCCGGTCGGTGAGCGGGCCGCCGCGATCGCCCGGATCGCCGACGGCATCAAGGGCGCCGTCGACGAGTTCGCCGCCACCGTCACCGCCGAGATGGGTTCGCCGATCTCGTACGCCAAGGTCGTGCAGGCCGGGCTGCCCCACCAGGTGGCGAGCACCTTCCCCGCGCTCGCCGACGGCTTCGCGTGGGAGGAGGAACTGGGCAACGCGCTGCTCGTGCGCGAGCCGATCGGCGTCGTCGGCGCGATCACGCCGTGGAACGCCCCGCTGTACCAGACCGTCGCGAAGGTCGCGCCGGCGTTGCTCGCGGGGTGCACGGTGGTGCTCAAGCCCAGCGTGGCCACCCCGCTCACCGCCGCGCTGTTCGCCGAGCTGACCGCGGCCGCGGGGATCCCGGCGGGCGTGTTCAACGTCGTGTACGGCGCCGGGTCGGTGGTCGGCGAGGCGATCTGCGGCCACCCGGGCATCGACATGGTGTCGTTCACCGGATCCACCGGCGCCGGCAAGCGGGTGTCGATCGCGGCGACCGGCACCGTGAAGCGGGTGGCGCTGGAGCTGGGCGGCAAGTCGGCCAACATCATCCTGGCCGACGCCGACCTGCACCACGCCGTCGACGTCGGCCTCGAGTACGCCTGGATGAACAGCGGCCAGACCTGCGCCGCGTGGACGCGCATGCTGGTGCCCGCGAGCCGGCACGACGAGATCGTCGAGCTCGCGGTGGCCGCCGCCGGTTCCCATCGCGTGGGCGACCCCACCGACCCGGCCACCCGGATCGGCCCGATGTCCTCCGTCGCCCAGCAGCGCCGGGTGTCCGGCTACATCGAGCGCGGCATCGCGGACGGGGCCACGGTCGCGTTCGGCGGCTCCGGCCCGGTCGGGGGCGGCCTCGAACGGGGCGCGTACGTCCGCCCGACGATCTTCGCCGACGTCGCGCCGGACGCGGTCATCGCCCAGGAGGAGATCTTCGGCCCGGTGCTCTCGGTGATCCCGTACGCCGACGAGGACGAGGCCGTCGCCATCGCCAACAACTCCGTCTACGGCCTGGGCGGCAGCGTGTTCGGTCAGCCGGACCACGCACTGGCCGTAGCGAAGCGCATGCGCACCGGCCAGGTCATCGTCAACGGCGGGGAGTTCGACCTGACCGCACCGTTCGGCGGCTACAAGCAGAGCGGCAACGGCCGGGAACTCGGCCGGTTCGGGATCGAGGAGTTCCTCGAACTCAAGGCCATCCACCGCTAGGAACGTGCCGGGCGGCAAGGCTCCCGCGGCTCGCCGGAAAATCGGAATTGCCGCTTTGTCCGGCCCGGTACGATCTTGGCCATGACCAGCCCCTCGCAGCGTCCTGGCGTGCCTGAGAAGCCCACGGTCGACGGCCTGGAGGCCAAGTGGGCGCAGGTATGGGACGAGCAGGGCGTATATGCGTTCGACCGCACCGCGACGCGTGAGCAGGTCTACTCGATCGACACCCCGCCGCCCACGGTCAGCGGATCGCTGCACGTCGGCCACGTGTTCTCGTACACGCACACCGACGCGCTCGCCCGGTTCCACCGGATGCGCGGGAAGAGTGTCTTCTACCCCATGGGCTGGGACGACAACGGGCTGCCGACGGAACGGCGCGTGCAGAACTACTTCGGCGTCCGCTGCGACCCGTCGCTACCGTACGACCCGGCGTTCACGCCTCCGTCGGCGCCGGGCAGGCAGCAGGTTCCGGTGTCCCGCCGCAACTTCATCGAACTCTGCGAGCGGCTGACGGTGGAGGACGAGAAGGCGTTCGAGGAGTTGTGGCGCCGCCTCGGTCTGTCGGTGGACTGGTCGCACACGTACCAGACCATCGACAGCCGGGCCCGCGCCGTCTCCCAGCGGGCGTTCCTCCGCAACCTCGCGCGTGGTGAGGCGTATCGGGCGGACGCCCCGACCCTGTGGGACGTGACCTTCCGGACCGCCGTGGCGCAGGCCGAGCTCGAGGACCGCGAACGGCCGGCCGCGTACCACCACTTGGTGTTCGCCGCCGCCTCGGGAGAGAGCGTGGAGATCGCCACGACGCGCCCCGAACTGCTGCCGGCGTGCGTGGCGTTGGTCGCGCACCCGGAGGACGAGCGGTACGCGGCGCTGTTCGGCACGACGGCGCGTACGCCCGTCTTCGGCGTCGAGGTCCCGGTCGTCGCGCACCGCCTGGCCGACCCCGAGAAGGGCACCGGGGTCGCGATGGTCTGCACGTTCGGCGACACCACCGACGTGATCTGGTGGCGTGAACTGGACCTGCCCACCCGGTCGGTGATCGGACGCGACGGCCGCTTCGTCACCGAGCCTCCCGCGGTCCTGGACTCGGAGGAGGCCAAAGCCGCGTACGCGAAGCTCGTCGGCGCCACGCCGCACACGGCCCGCGAGCGCATCGTGGAAATGCTGCGCTCCGACGGCGCACTGCTCGGCGACCCGCGTCCGTTCTCGCACGCGGTCAAGTTCTACGAAAAGGGCGACAAGCCCTTGGAGATCGTCACCAGCCGACAGTGGTACCTGCGCAACGGCGGCCGGGGCGAGGCCCTTCGCGGGCAGTTGCTGGACCGCGGGGCGGAACTCGCGTGGCACCCGCCGTACATGCGGCACCGCTACCAGTCCTGGGTCGAGGGCCTGGCCGGTGACTGGCTGGTCAGCCGGCAACGGTACTTCGGGGTCCCCGTGCCGGTCTGGTACCGCCTCGACGAGAGCGGCGAGCCCACCGACGAACTACTGCTTCCCGCCGAGGAGTTGCTGCCGGTGGATCCGAGCGGCGAGGCCCCGCCGGGGTACACCGCGAACCAGCGGGACGTCCCCGGAGGGTTCACCGGCGATCCCGACGTCATGGACACCTGGGCGACGTCGTCGCTCACCCCGCAGATCGCCGGCGGCTGGGGGTACGACGACGACCTGTTCGCCCGGGTCTTCCCGATGGACCTGCGCCCGCAGGCACACGAGATCATCCGGACCTGGCTGTTCTCCTCGGTGGTGCGCTCACACCTGGAGCACGGCGAACTCCCGTGGGGACACGCGGCGATCAGCGGTTGGATCCTGGACCCCGACCGCAAGAAGATGTCCAAGTCCAAGGGCAACGTCGTCACCCCCCTCGACCTGCTGGACCAGCACGGTTCGGACGCCGTCCGCTACTGGGCCGTGTCTGCGCGGCCGGGTACGGACACCGCGTTCGAGGCCGCGCAGATGAAGATCGGGCGCCGCCTCGCGATCAAGATCCTCAACGCCTCGAAGTTCGTCCTCGGCTTCGGCCCCGCGCAACCCGAGGCGGCCGCGTCCACACCCCTCGACCAGGCGCTGCTGGTCCAGCTCGCCCAGGTCGTCGACGAGGCCACCGGGCACCTGGAGGGCTACGACTACGCCCGGGCGTTGGAGACGATCGAGCGGAGCTTCTGGTCCTTCTGCGACGACTACCTCGAACTGGTCAAGAACCGCGCGTACGGGCAGGGCGGCGAAGACGCCGCGGCCTCCGCGCGGGCCACGCTGGAACGCGCCCAGTCCGTACTGCTGAGGCTGCTGGCCCCCTTCCTCCCGTTCGCCACCGAGGAGGCGTGGAGCTGGTGGCAGCCGGGTTCGGTGCACCGCGCCGCCTGGCCGGACGCGGCACAACTGCGCGACGAAGCACCGAAGGGCGACGCGCAACTGCTGTCCGTCGCCGCCGACGCCATGGCCGCCATCCGCCGGGCGAAGTCCGCGGCCAAGGTGTCGATGAGGACCGGAGTCGACACCCTGACTGCCCGAGGACCGGACGCGCTCCAGGGCGCCCTGCGCCTCGTCATCCCCGACGTACAGTCGGCCGGCTACATCCGCAACGTGCTGTTCGAAACCGCCGAGACCCAGAGCCTGGAGTTCGAGATCGCCCTGTAGGCAGCACGCCTTGGCGGAGCCGCTCAGCTGTTGATCATGGCGGTGAGCATGCGGTTGAGTTCGTCGAAGGCCTTGGCTTCGTCGACGCCGACGTACTTGAGTCCCTTGCCGTTGTCGGCCGGGGCCCAGACCTGGATGCGGAGTGAGACCGTGCACAGGCCGGCGTCCGCGTGGAACACGGCGCGGGCGGTCGTCGAGCTCGTGGTTCCGTTGCGCTGCAGCGAGAACGCGTACCCCTGCATGATGTCGGGCAGCCGGTAGTAGGGGCTGGCGACGGCGTTCGGGCCGGCGTCGCGTACTTCCTTCTGGTCCTGGCCCAGACGGTCATCGAGCTGGTCGAGGTTCTTGTACACCGGGGAGCAGCCGTAGCCGAGGCTGTACTCGACGTCCCCCGCCTTGAGGTCGCGGACGGAATCGGCTTCCCGGGTGCGCCATCCGAGGCATTCGTCGCCCTCCTTCTTGATCGAGGGGTTGCTGCGGTCCATGCCGCCCGAAGGGTGGTTGCCGTACTTGGCCAGCGCGGCGGTGTACTTGAGGCAGTCGGCAGGCTTCAGCTGCTTCAGCGGCAGCGTGGCGTGGGCGAAGGGCCGGAATTCGGTGTTCGCCCAGGCCCCGGTCTTGTTCGCGCCCGGCATGGGCGCGGCCGCGGCTCCGGGTGCGGGGCCGCCGCTGCCGGGCGCACGTGCCGGAAGGCTGGGCTTGCCCGGGACGGCCGGGCCGCCCGGCTGGTCCCCCGAAGACCCGCCCAGGTCCGCGGGGTCGCCGTCGCCGCACGCGGTGAGGAACAGCAGCGCGCCCAGGACGCCGAAGCAGACCAGCAGCCGGCCCCGGAACGGCTTTGCGGCATTGGACGGGGACGATTCGGCGTCGTGGTGCGTCACGCGCAGGTCTTCCTTTCCCGAGAGTTCATCCTCCGCGCCGAACGGCGGGCCGGGGCGTCCCTGCGACGGCTTGTGCCGGGTCGCACGGGCCCCGGGCGGTGCGCGCATCCCCGGTTCCGGGCATGGCCGACACCGGGTCGGCGATCACGACCGACGCGAGGTTGTCTGTTGGCGCTCGCAGCGTACGTACGCCGAGCCGCCTGAACTATCCAGCGACGTGATGCGGATAGTTCGGATGCCGTGGGTGGTCTCGGGCGGCCTCGGGCGGGATCGGGTGGTCTCGGGTGGGATCGGGTGGTCTCGGGTGGGATCGGGTGGTCTCGGGTGGTCTCGGGTGGGATCGCCGGGCTTCGCCATGGCGACGCGGGACCTGCGGTTCTTCGGCAGCACGACCGCAAGATCTTGCGGATATACCCCCTAGGGGTATACGTTCGTCGAGAACGGACGGCTACCGCGACCGTGCGCCGACCGACGTCCTGGGCGTCGCCGCGCCCGACACCTCACCGGCTGGTGCCAACCTGCCCGCCGGCCTCACACCGAGGAGCGACACCGATGCACAAGCACGCACCGCCCTGTCCCTGCGGCCCACGACCCCCGCCCCGGAGCCGTGCACCACCTCATGGACACGTAAGGACCACCGCCATGCGCCTCTTCGCCATCCGCGACTACCGCTACCTCTTCAGCGCCCAGATCATCGCCCTGTTCGGCACCGGGCTGACGACCGTGGCCCTCGGACTCCTCGCGTACGACCTCGCCGGCCCGAGCGCCGGCGTCGTCCTCGGCACCGCCCTGACCGTCAAGATGGTCATGTACGTGCTCATCGCCCCCATCGCCGCCGCGTACCTCGGTCGCTTCCCCAGACGGACCGTCCTGGTCCTCCTCGACGTCGTGCGCGCCGCGGTGGTCCTGGCCCTTCCGTTCGTCACCGAGATCTGGCAGATCTACGTGCTGATCGGCCTGCTCCAGGCGGCGTCCGCGGCGTTCACCCCGACGTTCCAGGCCGTCATCCCCGACGTCGTCACCGACGAGTCCGCCTACACGCGGGCCTTGTCCGCCTCCCAGGTCGCCTACACCATGGAGAGCCTGCTCAGCCCCGTACTCACCGCGGTGGCACTGGCGTTCATGAGCTTCAACTGGCTGTTCCTGGGCACCTCGGCCGGGTTCCTGGTCTCCGCACTGCTCATCCTGCCGACGCGCATCCCCAACGCCCGCCCCAGCGCCCACACCCGGGCGTGGGACAAGGCCGCGTCGGGGATCAGGACCTTCCTCGGTACGCCGCGGCTGCGCGGCGTCATGGCGCTCAACCTCGTGGTCGCGGCGGCGGGATCGATCGTCGTCGTCAACACCGTCAACTACGTCCGCGACGACCTCGGCGGCTCGCAGGCGGACGTCGGATGGATGCTCGCCGCCTCCGGCGGCGGAACCCTCCTGGCCGCCCTCGCGCTGCCCCGCGTACTCGACCGGGTCGCCGCCCGCACGGTCATGGCGACCGGCGCCGGGGTCCTCGTCGGCGGCACGATTGCCGCGGTGGCCCTCGTCGCGGCCGATCTGACCACACGCACCGGTACGGCGGTCGTCTGGGCCGTGATCGGCATCGGCATGGCGCTGATCGTCACACCGACCGGCAGCGTCCTGCGCGCCTCCGTCGCCCCGAACGCGGTCCCCGAGGTCTTCGCGGCCCAGTTCTCCCTCTCGCACCTGGCCTGGCTCGTCACCTACCCCATCGCGGGATGGCTCGGCACGAGCGCCGGCTTCACCGTGACCTGGTCCGTACTCGCGGGCCTCGCCGGGGTGGGCACCGTCGCCGCACTCCTCCTGTGGCCGCGCCACGACGTCCGACAGGCGCTGACCGGCGTCGCGACGACCGTCCGCGCCGCGCCGCGGACGGACAGGTCCACCCTGACCAAGGCTGTCTGAGAGGGCCCGGCGGGCGGCTGCGGGACATGAAGGCGACACCAACACCCGCGCCGCCCGCCGAACCACCCTCACCTCTGTCGGAGGCGGGCTGGTTCGGCACGTCCGCGGGGGCAGCGCCGTCAGGTCCCCAGCAGGGGACGGAGCCGGGGGCGTGTCATCACAGGCAGCTCCGCGCTCGCGCCGATCGTGGGGCTGGGGCGGCAGCTGGTCACGTCGCGCTGAGGCAGCTGCCCAAGAGGCCGACCCCGTCGGGTGAGACGGGGTCGGCCCCGGGCGCGGCGCGAGCGTGTCGCGGGTGTGGCGCACGCTTGTCGCGGACGCGGCCCGCGCCTGTGTCAGATGCGGTCGGCGGCGATCAGGACGTACTGGAACGAGCCGTCCTCGTAGGACTTGATAAAGGCCTCCTCGATGCCGGTGACCAAGGACGTGGTGGCCCGGAGCTTCCAGTACGGGAGGGTCCGCGGCGTCAGGTCGACGACGGCCTGCGGGACGAGACGGTTGTCGATCATGGCGCGCAGGTACTCCCGGCGGGAGTGGATGTTGCACTCGAAGTGGGCGTTGATCTGGGAGACCCACTTCGAGGGCTGGCCGTAACGCGGGTTCCAGCAGCCGGTGATGGTGACGTACCGGCCGCCGACGGCCAGCACGCGGGAGTGCTCGGCCATCAGGTCGTGCAGGTCGACGTACATGCTCGACTCGTTGTTCCAGGACGCCGCGGCCTGCCCGGTCTCGAAGGGCGTGTTGAGCATGTTGCAGACGCGGGCGCGGACGTGGTTCCCGATGCCCAGGTCGCGGGCGCGCAGGTTGGCGAAGTCGGCCTGCTTGGCCGACAGGGTCACGCCCTCGACCTTGCAGCCGAAGCGCCGGTGGGCCATGACCATGGAGCCGCCGCGGCCGCAGCCGGCGTCGACGAGGGTGTCGTCGCGGCCGATGGCGCCGAGGTGGTCCAGGAGGACGTCGGTCTGCGCCGACTCCAGCCGGTGGAGCTCGGCGACCAGCTTGTTCTCGTAGTCGCTGTCCCCGGCGTCGCCCAGGGCGGCGTCGTCGACCTCGCCGATGCCGTAGTGGTGGTGGTAAAGACCGTCGACGTCGCCGAGGCGGAGGTTCACCGGCCTGGCCTCGTTGTTCCAGTACCGGGCGATGTCGCCCTGGTACGGCGTCGCCGGGCGCGGGATGACCGCAGAGGTGCCGGACGTGCCGGAGGTGTCGGAGACGGCGGAGTCGGCCGTGGTGAGTTCAGCGTTGCTCACAGGTGAGTCCGTCCTTACCAGAAGTCGGGCAGGCTGTAGCGGTACGTGTTGGTCTGGTGCCAGTAGTGGTTGCCGTCGACCCACACGGCGACGCCGCGCAGGAAGCGCAGCACACGGGGGTCGGGGCAGGAGGCGGCCAGTTCGGCGGCGGCGGCCTCGAACCCGTGCATGAGTTCGTTGTGGACCTCGACCGCCTTGAGGTAGCCCTCCTTCGGCGAGAGGTTCTCCTTCTCGGCGATCACCACCGGCAGGTTCAGGTGCAGGCCGGGGCTTTCCAGCTCCTTGGTGTACGAGTACAGGTCGTTGGCGATGGTGGTGGCGTTGCCGGCCAGCGCGATCGCCCGCTGCATGCCAGGCAGGGCGTGCAGGTCCGCCGGGAGTTCGTATCCGCCGACGGTGTCCGTGATGGTCGGACACGGGCGGAAGTTGTTGAACTGCCGCATCGCCAGGTACTCGAACACGTGCGGGACGTACTCCGTCTCGGCCCAGGAGGCTTCGGCGAGGTAGCCCATGTGCAGGCGCGCCATGTCGTGCCGGAACCGGTCGGCCTGGGAAGGCGTCGCGGCCCGCGCGAAGTAGTCCATGGCGGAGCGGTAGGCGCGCCGCGGGGCGTCCGACAGGAGCGACTCCGCCCACGCCGGTTCGTACTCCTTGGTCGTGTGGACCGCGTCGAGGGCGGTGTGCGCGAGCAGGAGCCTCCCGCCCAGGCCGACGGGCGAGCCGCCGTGGTCCTCGCAGTAGCAGTCGTCGACCACGTTCTCGGCGACCATCAGCCGTGTGGCGATCATGAGGTGGTCGACGGTCGGGGCGTCCGGGTGGCAGGCGACCATGTAGCGGCCGACGGAGAACCCGTCGAACTGGTCCTCCCACTCCGGGGGGTACGCCTGGACCTCGTCCACCGCCCACCGCTTGATCCGGCGGCCGACCTCCTCCACCCGTACCGGATCCGGTTCCGGCACGGGGTGGTGGTAGAGACCGGGGATGGGGCTGCCGGGCGCCGGACGCCCCGAGGTCTCGTCGGGTGTGGGCGCGGGTGCAGCTACCAGGGGTGGCTCGCGGGGGGTGAAGCGCAGGCTCGTGGTGCCCAGGCCGCTGGGGCCTTGCCGGAGCCGTTCCGCGAAGGCGGACGCGGATGTCGGCTCCGGCACCGTTGCCGGCACGGTCGCCGTCGTCGTCGCCGGATCCGGCGTGAGTGGCGTGGGTGGCGTGGGTGGCGTGGGCGCGGAAGGTACGGCGGGCCGGGGGCCGACGCCGAGGGCCGAGAGGCGGGCCAGGGCGTCGGTCCGGGTCGGCGGCAGGCAGCGGGGACCGGGGTCGGGCATCCGTGGCTCCTTGGAGAGGTAGGCGGGCTTTCCCACGTCTACGCCGCCGGCGACTAGTCGGTCCTGCGGCCGATCTCGACGTTCTCCAGCACCCCGAGCGCGTCGGGCACCAGGATCGCCGCGGAGAAGTAGGTCGTGACCAGGTAGGACATGATCGCCTGCTCGTTGATGCCCATGAACCGGACCGACAGGCCGGGTTCGTACTCCTCCGGCAGACCCGTCTGATGCAGGCCGATGACCCCCTGCTTGTCCTCGCCGGTGCGCATGGCGAGGATCGAGGTGGTGTTGTCCTTGGTGATCGGGATCTTGCTGCACGGCAGGATCGGGACCCCGCGCCAGGCCGGGACCGACTGCCCGCCCAGGTCCACGTGGTCCGGGTACAGCCCCCGCGCGTTGAGTTCGCGCCCGAACGCCGCGATGGCCCTGGGATGGGCGAAGAAGAACTTGGTGCCGCGGCGGCGGCAGAGCAGGTCGTCCATGTCGTCCGGTGTCGGCCGGCCGTCGTGGGACTGGATGCGCTGCTTGAACGCGGCGTTGTGGAGCAGGCCGAACTCCCGGTTGTTGACCAGCTCGTACTCCTGGCGCTCGCGCAACGCCTCGATGGTCAGCCTGAGTTGTTCCTCGGTCTGGTCGTGCGGCCCGTTGTAGAGGTCCGCGACCCTGGTGTGGATGCGCAAGACCGTCTGGGCGATGGAGAGTTCGTACTCGCGCGGATTGAGCTCGTAGTCCACGAAGGTGCCGGGCAGCGCGGGCTCGCCGGTGTGGCCGGCCGACAGCGCGATCTCGGCCTCGCCGTGCTTGTTCTGGCTCTGGAGGGCCAGGGAGCCGAACTGCCGCAGGTGCTCCCGCAGATCCGGCGCCGTCGCCAGCACCGCGTCGAAGTCCGCACGGGAAAGCGTGAGCAGGGTGCCCCCGCTCTCCGCGGTGGCGGTGTAGGCCCACTGCGCGTCGGCGTCCAGCAGGGCGTCCTCACCGAACCGGTCGCCGTCGGCGAGCACGGCCACGACGGCTTCGTCACCGTACTTGCCCACCGAGGTCTGCCTGATGCGGCCGTGCGCGATCAGGTGAATGCCCGCGGCCGCGTTCCCGTGCTCGACCAGCACCTCGCCGGCCCGGAATTCGCGCTGCACGCACCGGTCGGCGATCGCGTTCAGCACCGGTTCGTTCTCGAAGCCGCGCAGCAGCGCGAGTTCGCCGAGTTCGCGCGGGATCACCCGGACCCGGGCGCCGTCCTGGACGAACTCGATCCGCCCGTCACCGACGGTGTAGCTCAGTCGGCGGTTCACCCGATAGGTACCGCCCTTTGCCTCCACCCAGGGAAGCATCCGCAGCAGCCAGCGGGAGGTGATCTCCTGCATCTGCGGGGCGGACTTGGTGGTCGAAGCCAGGTTGCGGGCGGCGGCCGTGGCCAGGCTGGACTGCTGCCGCGGCGCCTGTTGCGCCTCGGTGCCGGTGTCAACGGTCATCGGGTCAGACTCTCCTTCGCAATGGCGGTGACCGGCGTTTCCGCGCACGCCACCAGATGAAACAAAGAGGGGCTGAATTTCCGGACAATGTGCCAACCGCGCAGTTCTCTCGAGCCATGAGAAACGCTAACGGCCTAGTGGCCCACCCGTCGCGGGTGGATATCCGAAATACCCCGAAGGAGTGGCAGGGGTTTGCGATCGGCGAATTAACGGAATTGCGGCCACCGATCAGGCGCGGAAGGCGCAGGTATCCCGCACACAGCAGTACGCGTGTCCCCGCCCGTCAGGTCGGGCGGGGACACGCGTACCGGGTGGCGCAGGCAGAACTGGTGACGGCCGACTCAGGCGCCGGTGCTCACCATTCGGTGATCTCCAGACCCACCGAAGACACCAGTCCCCCGTTCGGGCAGTGGACGGTGCTCGCCGTCCCGGGCCGCACATTCGGCCCGTACTGGAGACCGGATACACCACGGCACGTAGCCACGACTCGGTATTGTCCGGTGCCGCTGTTGCAGTAGGCCGACGCCACATCGCGTCGGGAGTCCGTACTGCAGTCGTACGGTTCGGCATGGGCCGTCCCCGATGTTGCGACCGTACCGAAGACCGCCAGGACGCCCGCCGCCAACGCCGTCGAAACAATGCGGGCCCGCCGGCGTTCCGTTCGCATCACACTTCCCCCTGCAAAGTTGATCTACTGGACCGGCTCACCATAAGCGGCGGGCCCGGCGCGGTGCCTGCAAGAACACGACGTGCATACGGGTGAGGAGGCGGGCGTGACCATGTCGGGTGTCGATGCCTTCGGCATCGAACTTCTGCTGCACGGCGCGGATCCGGAGGTCGCCGCGCGGGTCCGCGGGCGTATGGGGCTGACGACGACGAAGGGCGGATCACGGCTCGACGACGGATCGGCCGGCGGCGGGGACGCGGTCGACCGGGACGCGGTCGATTGGGACTCCGTGGTGGCGGCGCACCGCGACCGCCCTCTCCCCGCCGGGGAGTGCGCCTCGCTCGTCGCGCGGAGCGACTGCCCTCGCGACGCCGCGCTCGTGCTCGTGGCCGCCATGGCCCCCGGACGACGTACGCACGCGACCGACGCGCTGGAGGCAGCCCTGCGACGGGGCGTCGTGACGCCGCGCGAGGTGGCCTGGGAGGCGAAGCCGGGCTGGTCCGCGATTCGCACGTTGGAGCAGTACGCGGGCGTGCGGGGCGGCGAACTGCTCGCGCCCGTCGACAAGGTGCTGGGCGAGGCCGCGGAGTTGCTTCCCGGGAACCGGGGTTCGACCGGTGCCGCACTGTCCGAGGACGACGCCGTGGCGGCCTGGTTGTGGCTGGTCGCGCACGCGCCGACCTACCCGGGGACCTTCCCGGAGCTGTGCGCACGGGCTGTCGAGGTAGGACGTACCCGCGATCCGCACCGCGCTTTGGCACTCGACGAGTCGGCGATGCCGCGGGTGCAGGGGCTGACCCAGGAGCCGTGGACGGCGCATTCGCCCGCGGGCATGCTGGGCCGCGCGCAGCCGCGCATCGTCGCGCGGGTGGTGGCAGAGCTGCCGATGTACGCGATGCACGGGTTCATCGCCCATCGCCTGCTGGCGGCCCGCGTCGTGGTTCCGGCGATCCGTCACATGCCTGCCCTGGCCGGCACGTTGGCCGGACGGGGCCGTCCTGGTGCCGAAGCCGTCGACGAACTCCTCGCGCTGCGCATGCCGCACGTGAACGGCGGGCTGCTGAACGTCTCCCCGGACATCGCGACGGCGCATCGGATCCACCTGGCGACGCGCAACGACGCCCCTGAGTGCGTCCGGTTGTCGGCATTCGACCGACAGCGGTTCCGCCACGGGCCGGAACCGTCGGGTCCCGCGGACCCCGTGGCCAACAGATCCGCGCTGGCGGTCTACGGGCACCACCCGGACCTGATCCGCGCGGCGCTGCGGGCGCACCGGGAACGCCTCGGCACAGCAGGCGTGTTGCGGGGGCTGCTGAGCCTGTGGCAGTGCCGTGGGCGTACCGCGCTGCTGGACCCGCGGGTGTCGCGGCTCCTGACGGGGGCCTCCGCCGACATAGCGCAGGCGGCCGTCCGGAGTCCGCTGGGCTACCGGCGGCTGCGCGCGGCGCTGGCCGAGCACGAGGCTCCGCGAGCGCTGATCGCGGCCGTCCGGCGCGCGCCGGCCCAGGCGTACCGGCCCTTTCCGCGCTCCTTCTGGCCGGTGTTGGTCGAGGAGCACGCGCGGGAGCCGCTGCCCGAGGCCGCCGCCCGCGCCCTCGCCCTGCACCCGGCGTCGCCCGAGGACTTCAGCCTTCCGATCTGCGCGGCCGACTCCGACGCCGCGACGGCTCTGGCGCGCCGTTCCCGAGAACACGCGTTGGCGGCGCTGCGGCATCATCCGCTCCCCGCCGCGGAGCCGTTCCGGCGTCCGGACCGGGGCGATCCGGAAGTCCCTTGGTACGTCAGGGAGTTGGCGTACGAGAACATCACCCTGCGGGAGTTCGCCGAACTCGCCCATCCGGCGCAACGAATGCTCCAAGCGGTCGAGTCGTTCGCGCCCTACTTCCCCGAAGGAGCGGTGCAGGCCCGATCCCTGGTCACGAGCCGGGCCCGCGCCACGCTGGGCGACGACCCCGAGGCGTGGATCGTCGCCGCGCGCATCCTCCCGGAGTTCCCGGGAACCTTCCCGGAACTGGTCACCACCGCATCGGCCGCGGTATTCGGCGGCCGAGCGCCAGAACCCGGCGACCCCTTCCGGTCACAGCACTAGCTGTGAGCAGGGCCCTCCAACGAGAGGGGCTTGCCTTGGCTTGAATCCGTGCGTCGGTGCCTGTAGGGGTGATGGGTTGTGATCGATTCGGTGTCGGCGCGCGCCTTCGGGCGTACGGCGGCGGCGTCGAGCCGGTCGCGTTCCCAGGTCCCTGGGCGGTCGTCGGAAGCGGAGGACGAGTATGTCGATGGTGCGTGTCGAGCGGCCCGAAGCCGGTATCGCGGTCGTCACGCTGGACCGGCCGGAGCGGCTGAACGCCCTGTCCTTCGAGCTCGTCGACGACCTGCACGCCGCACTGGACGAGGTCGGCGCCGACAACTCGGTACGCGTGGCGGTGCTCACCGGAGCGGGCCGGGGCTTCTGCTCCGGACTCGACCTGCGCGGGATCGGCCCGTCGTCGGTGTCGGCCGGGCTGCGTCCACCGGCCGGAGGCATGCGTTCGCAGGCGCACATCGCCGACCTGGGCCCGCATCTGCGCCGCATCCCGCAGCCGGTGATCGCGGCGATCAACGGCCCGGCGTTCGGGGGCGGGCTGGCGTTGGCGTGTGCCTGCGACCTGCGAATCGCGGTCCGCTCGGCGCGGCTCAGCGTGCAGGCGGTCAAGCTCGGGGTCAGCGGCTGCGAGATGGGCGTCAGCTACACCCTCCCCCGCCTCGTCGGCGGCTCCCGGGCCCATGAACTCATGCTCACCGGACGAGAGTTCGACGCGGTCGAGGCCGAGCGTATCGGACTGGTCGCCCGCGTCGTC
Organism: Streptomycetaceae bacterium NBC_01309; assembly: GCA_045039925.1. GTDB lineage: Bacteria > Actinomycetota > Actinomycetes > Streptomycetales > Streptomycetaceae > Yinghuangia. The sequence goes on along the minus strand of CP108400.1, from coordinate 8,836,862 downwards.
GACGACGGGCAGGCGCTCGACGCGGCCCTGGAGACGGCCCGGACGCTCCTGTCGTACAGCCCGTTCGGCCTGGCCATGACCAAGGAGGTCATGTGGGCCAACCTCGACGCGCCGAGCTTCGAGCACGCCGTCCACTTGGAGAACCGCACCCAGATCCTGGCCGGCACGAGCGGCGACATCATCGAGGCGGCGAAGGCCTTCGCCGAAGGACGCCCGCCCGTCTGGGGGACGTGACCCCTCGCCCGCCCGGGCCCGTCACAGGAAGTGCAGTCGCCCTGGGGCGGGCCGGTAGGTCCAGCGCCACTCCACCTGCGTCCACTGCTTCTTGATCGCGGGGCGCTGCTTGCCGAAGACCGCCAGCCCCGTGGCGATCGCGGGGGCGAGACCTTCGACGAGGCCGTCATGCGGGACCGGCAGGCGTACGAGCAGGTTCTGCTTCTCCTGGACGAGCAGCAGTTCGCCGTCGGGACCGCAGCCGAGCAGTGCGAAGTTCTTCAGCAGCGTGAACGGCTTGTCGTCCGTCGGCACCTTCGCCAGAAGCGTGCCGTCCGCCGACCATGCGTACAGGCCGTACCTGTTCAGGTGGAAGATCCGCCCCCGTGCGGGGTCCGCGACGACCTGGTAGCAGCCGCCGGTGTACGGGCTGTCCCGCCACCGGTCCATGCCCTCCAGCTGTCCCAGCACCTTGCCGGAGTCGTCCATGAGGACGAACGCGAAGTCGTTGCCGCGGGTACCGCCGCGGTGGAGCCGGCCGAACAGCGGCACCACGAAGCGGTCTTCGGACAGCGGTACCGGTCGGCCCAGCCCATGGCCCGGTCGGGAGAACCGCGGGGGCCACAGTGTCTCGGCCAGACCGGGCGCGGGCCTCGGCACCATCCCCGGCTCTTGGCCGTCGCAGGAGATGTACGCGTCGGCCTCGGCGTCCTGCGGCACGGGGGACGCGCTCAGCGCCGCGATCGCCCGCAGCGGCGGTCGGCGTTCCGCCGTCAGCGCCTCGTCGGTGAGCGCGATCAGGTTGGGGGCGAGATTCGCGTCGCGGCGCAGCCCGTACTCCGCCACGAGGCACAGCAGTCGGCCGCCGGGCGTCGCCTTCAGCCGGGTCGCGAAGGGGTCTCCCAGCACGTACGCGCCGCGCGCCGACCACCGCGGCTGCGTCGTGTACGACCTGAGCACCCGCGTCAGTGCGCCGTCCAGGAGGTACGTCGCGTCCGGCGTGCCGGTCAACGCGACGTTGCCGTCCGGCAGCACGGCCAGGTCGAGATCGGACGCGTCGCCGAATTCGGAGTACCGCCTCGGGGTCAGGAACACCGCGAATGCCGCCGGGGTCCCGTCCCCGTCCGCCGGATGCCGTGCCACCAGCCACGCCGACACCGACTGCTGCGCGGGGTCCTCCGCCTCCTCGCCCCGCGGCTTGTACCGCCACAGCCGCGACAGCACGTACATGTCGCCGCCGGGCCCGAACTCCGCCCCGACGTGGGCGAAGACCCAGCCGTCCGAGGACCGCGCCGTCAGGTCGATTGCGTACTTGTCCACGAACTCGACCGGCAGGGCGAGGGGAATCGTGTGCGCCATGGCCCCATCCTGACCACCTCCGCCGACATGCCGAAGTGCCCGGCCGGTCCCGGCCGGTCAGTCGGTCAGTCGGTCAGTCGGCCGATCCGTCGGTCAGTGGACGGGAGCGGCCTTCATCCCGGACGAGCCCTTCGTCCCGCGTACGAGGAACGAGACGGCGACCGCCAGGAGGCCGAGGCCCGCGCCCCACAGGAAGGCGTCCTGGATGCCCGTGGCCTGGGCCTCGACGGACGTGGCCCCGGAATCGGCGCTGCTGTTGGCGCTCTTGGTCATGATCGTGACGAAGAGCGCGGTACCTGCCGCCCCGGCGAACTGCTGGAGCGTGTTGAGGATGGCGCTGCCGTGCGAGTACAGGTTGGCGTCCAGCGACCCCAGCGCCGAGGTCATCAGCGGGGTCATGGCGAAGCCGATGCCGATGCAGGTGAGGACGTGGGTCGTGATGACGTAGGCGAGGTGCGTGTGCAGGTCGATGGCGCCCATCATCCCGAGGCCGACGGCCATGATCATGGTGCCGGGGATGACGAGGGGCCGGGGGCCGAAGCGGTCGGCGACGCGGCCGACCACCGGGCCGCACAGGCCCATGGCCAGGCCGCCGGGCAGCAGGGTCAGGCCGGTCTTGAGGGTGCTCAGGTCGCGCACGTTCTGGAGGTAGAGCGGCAGCAGGATGAGCGCACCGAACAGGGCGGCCATCGCGAAGAGCAGCACGATGATGCCGACGACGAACGAGCGGGTCCGGAACGCCCGCAGGTCCAGGAGGGCGGCGTCGGTTCGCTGGAGGCGCAGCTGCCGGAAGACGAACAGTGCGAGCGCGACCGCGCCGATGACGAGCGGAACGGCGGGCGCGACCGGCGTGTGGCCGGCGGCCGACTCGCCGATGGCACTCAGGCCGTAGATCAGACCGCCGAAGGCGACCGCCGACAAGAGTACGGAGAGCGGGTCGAAGCGTACGGACTTCGGCTCTCCGGCGTTGCGGACCATGATGGCGCCGACGACGAGCGCCAGGATCGCGATCGGCAGCACGGACAGGAACAGCCAGCGCCAGCTGAGGGACTTCAGGATGAGTCCGGAGAACGTCGGGCCGACGGCCGGGGCGACGGCGATGACGATCGACACGAGGCCCATGGTCCGGCCGCGCCGGGCGGCCGGCACGAGCGTCATGATCGTCGTCATCAGCAGCGGCAGTATCAGCGCCGTCCCGGAGGCCTGGATGACGCGGGCGACGAGCAGCACCCCGAAGGCGGGAGCGATGCCGGCGAGCAGCGTGCCCGCGGCGAACAGCGATGTCGCGGTCAGAAAGACGGCCCGTGTGGTGAACCGCTGGAGGATCAGTCCGCTCGTCGGGATGACCACGGCCATCGTGAGGAGGTAGCCGGTCGTCAGCCACTGGGCGGACGAGGCGCTGACGGAGAACTCGTCCATGAGCTTCGGCAGCGCGACGCTCATGACGGTCTCGTTGAGGATCATCACGAAGGCCGCCATGATCGGCAGGCCGATCGCGATCTTGACGTGTCGGGGCATCGCCTCGTCCGTCGCGGCGCCCCCTTCGGTCGCCTCTGCCAGACCCACACTGTGCTCCACGGGCGTGCTCGCCTTTCTTTCGTACGGTCGAGGCGGCGGAACCGCGGCGAGGCGGATCGAAACCCCAAGCAAGGCAGTTTATGTCCATAGTGTCAGCGACTGCCAAAAGGGTCCGGCCCTCGCTACCGAGCCGCCACTCCGGACGCCGGACCAAGCAACGAACCGCGCGCTCCGAACCCTCTCGATACGACAGTCTCTGCAAGCTGTGTCAGCTGCTAACGTTCAGTTCATGAGCAGTTTGCGCGAACTGTCCCGGCAAGCCGTGCGAGTCCGCATCGCGGAGGCCGCGGAGGACCTGTTTCTCGCAAAGGGGTTCAACGAGACGACCGTCGACGAGATCGCCGCCGCCGTCGGGATGTCGCAGCGCAGCTTCTTCCGGTACTTCGCGTCGAAGGAAGACGTCGTGCTGGAGAAATTCGACCGGCAGGGCGAGGAGTTGTTCGCCCGGCTGAACTCGCGTCCCCTCGACGAACCGGAGTGGGACTCGCTCCGCTCCTGCTTCGACGTCTTCGTCGCCCACCTCACCGACGACACCGGGCGGGACCGGGCGCTCCAGGAGATCATCGAGAGCTGCCCCTCCCTGCTCGCCGCCCAACTGGAGCGGGTGCACCGCATCCAGGAGCAACTCGCCCAGCGCCTCGCCGCCCGCGCCGTCGCCCGGGACCCGGACGCCCGTCCGGACACCCTGGTACTGGGCGCGCTGGTAGGCGCGGCGTTCGCGTGCATCCACGTGGCCGTCCGCCACACGCTGCACGGCGACGGCGCCCCCGCACAACTGAGCGCCTTCCTCGACCACACCATGGAGGCGCTTCGCCCCCTCGGCCACGTCGGCGCCCACCGGTAGTCGTCGCCCCCCTCGGCGCCGCGTTGTCCCGGATTCCGCCGCGCAACCGAAGCAGGTCTCAAGACCGGTCAGGAATCAAGAAGCCCCGGCAGCCGTGCCACCCGTAGCGTGATGGTCATGGCAACCACCGCTTCCACCGCAGCCGACACGTCCCTCGCGTCCGTCACCCTTGAGGTGGCCGACATCGAGGCCGCTCGCCGCTTCTACAGCGCCTTCGGCGTGGACGCGTACGTACGCCTGCGGGCGTCCGCGGCGCACTCCACCGGATTCCGCGGCTTCACCCTGGCGCTCACGGTGTCCGGGCCGGCCACCGTCGACGGCTTCGTCGGCGCAGCGGTGGACGCCGGCGCCACCGTGCTCAAGCCCGCCGCGAAGTCGCTGTGGGGCTACGGCGGCGTCGTCCAGGCCCCGGACGGGACGATCTGGAAGATCGCGACCTCGGCGAAGAAGGACACCGGCCCCGCCACCCGCGAGATCGACGAGTTCGTCGTGCTGATCGGCGTCGAGGACGTGAAGGCCACCAAGCAGTTCTACGTCGGCCGGGGCCTGACCGTCGCCAAGAGCTTCGGCGGCAAGTACGCCGAGTTCGCCCCCGGCCAGTCCCGCCCCGGCCAGGCCGGCCCCGTCAAGCTCGCGCTGTACAAGCGCCGCGGCCTGGCCAAGGACCTCGGCGTCCCGGTCGACGGCACCGGCTCGCACCGCATCGTCCTCGGCGGCAGCGCCGACCCCTTCACCGACCTGGACGGGTTCGCCTGGGAGACTGACGCGTCGCAAACCCCCACGCCTTCCTGACTCCCGACCGCCACTCCCGACCCTCCCACTCCGACCCGCTCGACCGACGACGGGCCACATTCCTTCAGCCGGTCCTGTCGTACCGATCGACCGGCGAACACGCGCCGATCCGACAGCCGGGCCCTGGCCCGGATGTCCGGCGCGCACACACCTACAGTTCAAGGAGCAAGCCATGAAGGCGCACGTCAGCTCGATCCTCCTCGGTGTCCGGGACATGGACCGGGCCAAGCAGTTCTACGCGGAGGGCCTCGGCTGGAAGATCCAGAGCGACTACGGCATCTCGGTGTTCTTCGAGTCGGACGGCGCCTCGCCGGTCGGCTTCTACGCTCGCGAGGGCCTGGCCGGCCAGGTGGGCACGGACCCGGAAGGCAGCGGCTTCAGCGGGCTGGTGCTCACGTACGTCGTCCGCAGCGAGGCCCGGGTCGACGAGGTCATGGCGGAGGCCCAGAAGGCCGGCGCCAAGGTCCTCAAGCCCGCCGGCGCGCTGCCGTGGGGCGGGTACGGCGGCACCTTCGCCGACCCCGACGGCTACATCTGGAGCCTCGGTTACAGCGACCAGGGAACCGACCAGCCGTACGCCGAGTAGCCCTACGCCGAGCAGCCGCGGATCTGTTGCCGCACAGCCGCCGGGACGGCTGCGGTGGGCCGCCAGCACAAGCAGGAGAAGGATCATGAAGTTTCGCACCCTCGTCGAGCCGCCCGAGCCCATGCGCGGCCTGGAAGTTCCGCCCGAGGTGGTAGCAGCCCTCGACGGGGGCGCGCGGCCGCCCGTGACGATCACGGTCAACGGGCACACCTGGAAGAGCCGGGTCGCCATCATGCGCGGCCGTCACCTGCTCGGCCTCAGCAACGCCAACCGGCAGGCCGCCGAGGTCGAGATCGGCGAGGAGGTCGAGGTCGAGTTGGAGCTCGACACCGAACCGCGCGTCGTCGTCGAGCCCGAGGACTTTGCCCAGGCCCTCGACGACGACCCTGCCGCCCGCGCCGCGTACGACAACCTCACGCACAGCCGCAAGCGCGAGCACGTACGCGCCATCGAGAGCGCGAAGAAGCCCGACACGCGCCGGCGGCGCATCGAGAAGGCCATCGCCACCCTGAAGGGCTGAACCCGAGAACAACGCGGACGGTCGTACCCTTCTGGAAGATTCCGGCCGTTCGAGCGCGACGACGCGATTCGGGGGAAGCACACGCCATGGATGAGGACCGCGCATACGCTCGTGCCGCCGAACCGGAAGACCTCAGCCGGTTCGTGGTGGAGCGGCTCAATGCGGGTGACGTTGACGGGCTGGTGGCGCTGTACGAGCCGGACGCGGTCCTGGCACTCCCGGACGGCGGGACCGCCCGCGGCAGCAGCGAGATCCGCACCGCGTACGAGCACCTTCTCGCAAGCAAGCCTCGGTTCACGCCGGGGCAGCAACTGCCCACGGTACGCCGGGACGACCTGGCGTTGACGTCGGTGCTGCTGCCCGACGGCGGCGTCACCGTCGAGGTGGCCCGCCGCCAAGCCGACGGGACGTGGCTGTGGGCCCTCGACCAACCCCGCCTCGTCAACGGCCAAGCCGCAAGGACGCCTTGACACGGGAACCGCGAGCCCGCGAGTGGAAACGTGCTGGGCGGCGCCGGGCATGGGTGTCGCCGGCGTCCGCCCCACCGGGCGCCGGCGACACACACGTGCACACCTGATTCGGTGTGGGTCTAAATGTCCACACCGTGGGTGCGGAGGTAGGCGAGCGGGTCGACGTCGGAGCCGTACTCGGCCGTCGTGCGGATCTCGAAGTGCAGGTGCGGGCCTGTCGAGTTGCCGGTCGAGCCGGAGAGGCCGATCTGCTGCCCCGCGGTCACCGAGTCGCCCGTCGACACGGCGATCGAGGACAGGTGGGCGTACTGGCTGTACTTGCCGTCGGCGTGCTGGATGACGACTTCGTTGCCGTAGGCGCCGCCGTCGCCGGCGGAGACGACCGTGCCGTCCGCGATCGCCTGCACCGAAGTGCCGCTGCCCGCCGAGAAGTCCACACCGGTGTGGTATCCGCTGGACCAGCTCGATCCGGCGACGTGGTACCCGGTGCTCACCGAACTGTCCACAGGCGCCACGTAGCCGGAGCTTGCGGCCTCGGTGGACGATGCCGAGTCCGAGGATGCGGAGTCCGAGGAAGACGTGGAGTCCGGCGTCGACGTGGCGCCGTCGGCAGCGGAAGCTGCCGTACCGGTGGTCCCGGCGGGGAGCGAGAGCGTCTGGCCGACCTCGATCAGGTTCGGATTGCCGCCGACGACGCCCTTGTTGGCTTCGTACAGCTTCTCCCAGCCGCCCGCCACGTGGTTCGTGACGGCGATCTTGTAGAGGGTGTCGCCGGAGACGACCTTGTACGAAGTTCCATTTTCCGCAGGCTGGTTCGCGACATCAGTGGGCGCAACGTTGTCTTCGGTGAGCGGCGCCCCGACCGGCTCCTGCGACGATTCGTCGGTCGAACTGTCGGTCGAACTGTCGGTCGAACTGTCGGTCGAGGTATCGGGCGAGGTGCCGTCCGAACTCCCCGAAGACGCACCGGCGTCCGTGTCGGTCGACGTGTCGACGTCGGCGGCGGCACCGCCGCTGGTCAGGCCGGCCTGGACCGAGCACACCGGCCACGCGCCGGGCCCCTGCCCCGCGAGCACCTGCTCGGCGACCGCGATCTGCTGGTCCTTGGTGGCGAGGTCGGCGCGTTGCGCGTACTGGAGGCCGCCGTACTCCTCCCACGTGCTCTGCGTGAACTGAAGGCCCCCGTAGAAGCTGTTGCCGCTGTTGATGGACCAGTTGCCGCTGCTCTCGCACTCGGCGACCTTGTCCCAGGTGCTCACCGAAGCCGCCGACGCGTTGGCGGCCATGGCCACCGGCGCGACGATCGCGGCGCCGGCGGCGCCGAGGGCGACGGACATGCGGAGAGTCTTGAAGGGGCTGCGCATGGGTGTGCCGATCCTTTCCCGCGCCTGCGGGGTGAGCTGTCGGGTTCGGACGGGATTGGCCCGGCACTACGCGTCGGCGTACTGCTTCACCCCAAGCCGTCCCGGGACTTGGCCGGAACGGCGTATCACCTGGTTCCCCCGCTCCTGCCGTGGCGGTGCGTAGGCCCGCCGGGCGGCCGGCAGGATTCGGCGTGCCGCCCGGCGGAGTCCGCGAGACGCGGACAGACCGGCAACCTAGACAGACGCGACGCCCGGAATCAATCGATCTCCATCGCCCCGTCCGAGCCTGCGAAGTTCCTGTACGGAACCTGAACCGGCCGGATTTCCACGGCCCTTGCCGCGACCGGAGCCGTGACGGCAGCGTGTGATCTGCACCTCATTCACGGCACGTCGGGCGTACAGGTGGCCGACACGACGTCAGTGCAGGACATAGCCCATGCCACGAACCGTGTGGATCAGCCGGGCACCGAACACGTCGATCTTGCGGCGTAGATAGCTGATGTACGACTCGACAATGGCGTCCCGGCCGTGATGGTCACCGTGCCAGACCCGGTCGAGGATTTCCGCCTTCGACACCACGCGGCCGCTGTTGGCCATCAGGTAGTGCAGCAGGCGGGATTCGGTCGGTGACAGGGAGAGCATGTGCCCGGCGCGCTCGGCCTGACGAGTGCGGGGGTCGAGTGCCAGGTCCGCCACGACCAGCCTGTCCGTCGCAGGCGGCACGTCGGGCAGCCCGTCGGGCGGCTCGTGCGCCTTGGGGGCGTCCTGGGACAGCGCGGAACGGATTTGGGCCGCGAGCTCGGCGACGTCGGGGAGCGGGCCGTGGAAGACCAGCACATGGACGTCGACGGAAGGCCGCTCGTCTGCCGTACCGCCGACACTGTCGTTCTGCATAGCCATGCTGGGAATCCTGAGTGCCCAACCTGAGACCAGTCTGAAGATCGCCGCGGAAGACACTCAAGATCCGACCGTCGCACTCCCGATCTGGGATTCGCCGGAGGTCGGCGTCCACGGGATTCGAGGGCGGTCGGGCGGTGTGAGCGGCCGATCAGGTCCTGCGCGAGATGACCATGATGTATTCGCAGGGAGCGTTCGTTCGGTTGGCGAAGCCGTGGTCCGCGTCGGCCTGGAAGAACAGGGAGTCGCCTGCGTTCAGGGTCTCGGTGATCCCACCGATCGCGACGGTGAGGGTGCCTTCGAGCACGACGAGTTGCTTCTCCGTACCCGGCGGATACGCGGGCAGCAGCCCCATGGAGACCTGCGCGGGGAGGTAGTGGACGACCAACTCGGCTCCTCCCGCGCCCGGGGCCGCTGACACCATGTGCCGCTCGAAGCCGGTTTCCGGGTCACGGAAAACGGGGCGGTCGTTCTTGCGCATGACGACGGCCACACCGGACGCGGCAGCAGCCGGCGCACCGATCAGGTCCGAGAGCGACGCGTCGAGCGCGTGGGCGATCTTGGACGCGACGCCGATCGTCGGGCTCTTCTCGCCGCGTTCGACCTTGGACAGCATCGCCCGGCTGACCGACGACTGCGTGGAGAGCTGCTCCAGCGTCAGGCCCGCCTCCTCGCGATGTCGCCGCACGTTGCGGCCGAACGCGCCGGCCAGCTCGTCACCGTGCTGCGGCTCGGCCGCACTGCCGTCTTGCTCGACCACCGTGCTCCTCGATCGATGGATACCTCGCTGCCACAGTGTAGGGTTTCTCCTAAAGGAGATTTAGTCTCCTATCGGAGACGCACGATGTGCGCCCAACACGACGGAGGCTCCATGCGTCTGATCTCAAGTGGCCGGCACCATGCCACGTTCGAATTCGGCGAACTGCAGGTGGTCTCGCTGCGAGACGGGTACATCGACATGCCGCCGACCCGGCTCCGCGACGAGTGCGGGTGCGCGCTCGACGAGCTGCCGGCCGCCGTACCGCTGGCCGACGGCAACCTGCGGCTGTCGGTCAACGCCTTCTTCGTCACCGACGGCACGCGGTCGGTCCTCATCGACACCGGCGCGTCCAACGCCTGGCACGACCCCACCATGGGATTGATCTACGACGCCCTCGACGAAGCGGGAATCGACCGCACACAGATCACCGATGTGGCCATCACCCACAAGCACGAAGACCACGTGAGCGGCCTGATCGCGCCGGACGGCTCAGAGGCGTTCACCAACCTCGAGCGCGTGTGGATCGGCGCGGGCGACACCTCGGTGTTCACGGGACGGCTCGCGCCGATCCGCGACCGGGTCGTACCCGTGTCGGAGAAGGTCGCGATCAACGACTGGACCACCGCGATCCCGACACCGGGCCACACACCCGGTCACACCGTCTACGAGATCAGGAGCGGCACCGGCCACCTTCTCGCCTGGGGCGACACCGTTCACGTGCCCACGCTCCAGTTCGATCAGCCGAACGTGTCCTGGGAGCTCGACGGCGACCAGTCCCAGGCCCGCGCCGCGCGCGCGGCGCTCCTCGAACAACTGACCCGACCAAACCACTTCGTCGCCGGCGCCCACCTAGACTCCCCCGGCATCGCCCGCGTAACCCCCTCCGACAAAAGCTACGCCCTGAAATACCTCGCACCCCCAATAGGCTGACCGCCCCATCGGCGCCGGGCTTGCGCTCAGGCTGGGCCGTCGGGATGGGCGAGGTCGTAGGCGCGGGAGAGCTTTTTGGGGACGACCATGCGCCAAGCGTCGACGACCAGTTCGCGGGCTTCTGCCGGGTCCAGTGCCGTGAGTTTGGCGTGGACCCAGTTGAAGCGCATGTCCGACGCCGATGGCAGCTGGAACTTGTGCGGGTCGCTCGCGACGAGTTGCGGGCGCTCCTCCTTGGGGAAGGCGAAGCCCATCACGGTTTCGTCGAGGGAGAACGCCACGTAGACGATCTGCCCGACGCGGAACTTCAACTTGCCGCGTACATACACCGGGTAGGAGCGCTCCAGCTCGGTGCCCAGCGCCCGGACGTCCTCAATCACCGCCATGCTCGGAACCCCTTGATCGTGCGGCGGGACCACCTGTGCACAACCAACCTTGCCGCAGTCACGGGACCGACCCCGGCCGGCATGCCGGGGTCCTGCCGACCGGTTCCTCGACGACTCTTCAACTGCCGGGCGGCTTCTGGCTATGCGGAGAGCGCGGCGACGAGATCCGACTCGCGCGTGTAGACCTCTGTGGCACGCGACTTGTGGTCGAAGACCATGCCTTGGCGCTCCTTGGTGTCGTAGGCGGGCCAGCCCGGGTCGCCGTCGCGGATGAACGCGACCCAGGCGGCGTGTGCGGCGTCGGCGAGGTCCTGGGGCGGGTTCGGGCCGGTGCTGGCGGCGACGTTCTCGCTGTCCAGGCAGTCCCAGGCGAAGGGGAGTTCGACGCAGTGCCCGGCGAAGCCGTTGTCGGGGTTCGTGAAGCGGAAGTCGTAGGCGAAGGTCGCGGCTTCCCGCTTGTCGGCCCGCGCGGCGAGGGTGCGTACCACGAAGAACCGGAATACGTAGTCCGTCATGAAGCGGCCGAAGAGCAGGCGGGGCTTGCCGGGTGTCGCCGCGCCGTACGTGCGGCGGCGCGCCCCGGTGAACCCGGCCAGGCGCAGCGCCAGGCGGCGCGGCAGCCAGTCGAGCACGGCCGGCATCATTGTCGCCGCGATCTCGAACTCCCCTGCGGTGGCGCCGATCAGCAGCGGTTTGTCGGCGCCGATGCCCTGTTCGACGGCTTGCTTGAAGGAGTACGGGACGAGGTCGCCGTCGGCGAACGGCGCCCACGCGGAGAGGCCGCCGTCCTCAGCGGTCAGGCCTTTGAACATCTGCGGGCCCATCTCCTTGTCGCCCATCCTCTTCTGCTCCGCGAAGACGACCTCTTCGTCGAGGGCGGCGAACGCGGCACGTGTGGGGCTGATCCCCAGGTGCTTGGCAAGTGTGGCGGCGCGGGCGGCCGCCGCCTCGCGGCTGCTGCCGAACGAGCCCGGGGACTCGGCGATCACCGCGCGGAACAGGTGGTGGGCCTTCGGCATGGCGAGCAACGTCAGCACGGCGCTGCCGCCGGCGCTCTGGCCGCCGATGGTGACCTGGTCCGGGTCGCCCCCGAACGCGGCGATGCTGTCCTGCACCCATTCCAGGGCCAGCAGCCAGTCCCGCACCGCCCGGTTGTCCGGCGCGCCTTCCAGTCGGCCGAACCCGTCGACGCCGAGCCGGTAGGACACCGAGACCACCACGACGCCGTCGCGCGGGAATGCTCCTCCGTCGTACCAGGGCGACGACGGCGACCCGCTCATGAAGCCGCCGCCGTGGATCCAGACGAACACCGGCAGCTTCGCCGAGGTGTCGCCCGGCTTCGGCGTGAACACGTTCACCAGGAGGGTGTCGTCGCCGGGGTACGACGGCTCGGGGATCAGCGTCACGCCCATCATGTAGTCGCGCAGCGGGGTGGCGCCGTAGCGGTCGGCGTCCCGTACGCCCTCCCACGGCGTGCGCTTGACCGGGGCGGCGAACCGCAGGTCGCCGACGGGTGCCTCGGCGTACGGGATGCCCAGGTAGGCGGCGTTGGAGTCGCCGAGCATGACCCCGCGGACCGCCCCGGCGGGAGTCCGGACGACGGGCGCCTCCCCCAGCGGCTCGGAGGGCTGGGAGTCCTGGTTGTGCGCGATGGAGGCCATCGTGGTCCTTTCGGGCGGCACCGGTCTGCGGTGACGGGAAACGCGCGGCGAGAATACCGAGTGATCGGTAGGTTTAGCATTCACCGCTGCCCCTGGCGAGCACCCCGGGGTCGCCGGACCCGCCGGGGGCGTGGAACCGCACGGGTGCCGGTGCAAGAGCCGAACGAACCCCGCGCACTTGGCGCGGGGTTCGTCCCTTCCCTGCAACCTCGCGGAGAGCAGGGACGTGCGCGGGGCCGACCGGGGTCAGACCCGGGCGGCGATGAAGTCGGCGGCGGGGCCGCTGTGTTCGGACAGGGAGTAGGAGAGGTGTGCGGCCGGGTCGAGGCCGCCGCCGCAGGCCGGGTCGCCGACGGCGCAGTCGTCCAGGGTGCGGGACTGGTAGGGGCCGGTGATCGTGGTCGGCTTGAAGAGCGGCAGTCCGCGCTGCGGGCTGCCGTAGAGGACGATCGCCTTGACCCTCGGCTCCAGGGAGCTCGGGACAACCGCGACGATGGGTGCGCCGGTGAGGGATCCGAGGCTGCTCACGCCGACCGAGTTGGACACGACGTTGGCGCCCTGCGAGTAGCCGACGAAGGCGAACTTCTGGTTCGGGCAGGCCGCGGCCTGGGTCTTGATGTGCTGGACGAGGTTCCAGTTGCCCACGGACGCGGACCAGGGTTCCAGGCTGGCCGGGTAGTCGAGGCGGTGGTAGGAGGCGGTCTTGCCGCCGAGGCGGCTGCCCAGGGCGGTGACCAGGGTGTCGAAGGGGTCGTCGGCCGCCGGGCCGGACAGGCCGATCTGGGTGCCCATCGCGTACGAGACGTCGATGTCGGCGCATGAAGCAGAGGCGGAGGCGGCCGAGGCCGGTCCGGTGCTGACCGTAGCTGCGCCCGCGGCCAGTGCGGCGGCGGTGGCGACGGCGGCGATCCTGGCGGTGGTGCGGCGTCGCGACATGGGGGCCTTTCGGTAAGGCGCCGGGCAAGCCGGCGCGCCGACGTACCGAAGCCGGGGATTCAGCTGCCCTGCACGGCGGCCGCCGGTGGCGCATGTCGTTCCGCGGCCTGCGCTGAATCGCGCCAGCTCGATTTGTTTACCATCGCGTAAATAAATCCTCAAGAGGAATCGCCGTACGTGGTTCCGCATGCCGGCGCCGACCGTGCCGACTGTCGCCCCGGGGGACCGCCATGGAAAAATCGCTGCACAGTGCGCCCGTGGCGGCCGCGCGGAGGACGACAGGGGAGCACGTGCGAGAGATCAGGTCATGAGCGACGGCCGACGTGGGCGCGGCCGGCCGGCCCGGATCGACCGCGACCGGATCGTGCAGGCGGCCCTGGAGCTGGAGGGCACCGGGGAGCCGCTGAGCATGAAGGCGGTCGCCGACCGCCTCGGCGTCCAGCGGCCCAACCTCTACCACCACGTGGCCGACCGCGAGGCGCTGGTCGCCCTGGTGGCGGCGGCGCGGATCGAGCAGGCGCTCGACGAGTCGTGGATGCCCGCTCCGGACGCGGACTGGCGCGACTGGCTGCTGGCGTTCGCCCATGCCACCCGCGAAGCCTCGGTGACCTACCCGAAGTTCGCGGAGTACTTCTCCTTCGCCGGGTCGGCCGGGCGTCGGCAACTCGAGCAGATCGAGCGGCTGCACGAGGTCCTGGTGGACGCGGGATTCGACGCGGTGACCGCCGGACGGTGCGTGACGTTCGTCGGCGAGCTGGTGCACATCAACGTCCGCTCGGTCTTCGCGCTGCGCGCCCGCGGCAACGAACCGCACCGCGAGACGATCGCCCAGGTCCTGCACGACGATCCGGACGGACTGCCGATCATGCGCGCCGCGGGCATGGGCGGCTACGACCCGGACGCGCAGTTCGCCTTCGACCTCGACGCGGCGATCGCCGGGCTGGCACTGCTGCTCGCCCGCGGCGGCGGCCGGAGCTGACCGAAGCCCGGCTCCCGGCCGGGCGCACCTCGGCCCGAACCGGTCCGACCTGACCCACTCGGACCTGACCCACTCGGACCCACTGCGACCCACTCCGACCCGGCCCGGCGGCCAAGCTGCCGGGCTTTCGCGCATGCCCGCGTACCGCTCCGCCCTGCGCGCGGCTGTCGTGGCAGATCCGGCCGCCCAGGGTATGGACATTTTTTTACGCCTGCGTAAACAATTGGCTCCGCGCCGCGCAGACGTCCGACCCGCACGAACGGGCCACCACGTCACGCCGCGCGCGTTCCTCGTGTGGTGATCGTTCCGAACGTGAAGGATGCCCGATGAGTACGACCATCTGTCCCCCCGCGCCCGACCCGTCCCGGGCGCGGTACGGGCGTTGCCGGTGAGCGCCCCGAGCGGTGAGGCGACGGCGGGCTCACCGCCGGGCACACCGCCGGGCACACCGCCGGACGGACTGCCGCGTTCCGCCGCGAGCCTGGCGGCCGGCCTGGTCGACGCCGAGGCGGAACGTGCCCAGGAAGCCGCGTCCGAGCGCGACGTGCTCTTCGCCGACGACCTGCTGCCCGGTGTCGGAGGCGAACAGCTCACCCTGCGGCAGGGCCTGGCCGCGGGCGGTTCAGCGACGTTCCTGACACTCATGGGCCTGACCGCGTTCGACGAGTTGGAGACCGCGACGCTCGGGGTGCTCGCGCCCGACATCCGCGACACGTTCGGGATGAGCGACGGCGCGATCGTGTTCCTGTCCGCCGCGTCCGGCGCGTTCCTCGTGCTGGGCGCGCTGCCCATGGGTTTGCTGGCCGACCGGTACCGGCGCGGCCGGGTGGCCGGCTGGGCCGGACTCGCCTTCGCCGCCTTCGTGTTCGCGTGCGGCATGGCGGCGAACGTGTTCCTGATGTTCCTCGCCCGCCTCGGCGTCGGAATCTCCAAGTCCAGCACGCTGCCGGTGCACGGCTCGCTGAACGCGGACACCTACCCGATCGGCGTACGCGGCCGCATCGCCGCGGCGACCGGCATGGCGGGCCGGCTCGCGGCCGTCCTCAGCCCGCTCGCGGTCGGCGGCATCGCCGCCCTCGCCGGCGGTGACGAAGGCTGGCGCTGGGCGTTCTTCGTGCTCGGCATCCCCACGGCGATCGTCGCGCTGCTCGCCTTCCGGCTCCCCGAACCGCCGCGCGGCCAGCACGAGATGAAGGAGGTGCTCGGCGAAGTCATCGAGAACGACAAGCCGATGCCGATCTCCGTCGAGGCCGCGTTCGCACGGCTGATGCGGATCCGCACCACCAAGACCGTCATCCTCGCCTTCGCCGCCATGGGCTTCGGGCTGTTCACCGGCCCGGTGCTGACCAACCTGTGGATGGAGGACCACTTCGGGCTCGGCACCTTCGAGCGCGGGGTCTACGGAACGATCGGCGGTCTCGGCGTTCTGGCGGTCCTGCCGTTCGTCGGCCCGCGCTACGACCGCCTCTACCGCAGCGACCCGGCCAAGGCCTTGAAGCTGGTCGGCTACCTGATCCTGCCGGTCGCGGTGCTGACGCCGGTCCAGTGGGCCATGCCGACCGCCCCGACCTTCGTCGTCGCGCAGATGCTGCCGCTGATCCTGCTGTCCGCGGCGTTCGCGATGATCGGCCCGGTCATGCAGTCGGTCTCGCCGTACCGGCTGCGCGGCCTGGGCACCGCACTCGCCGCGATCTACATCTTCTTCATCGGCGCGACCGGCGGGTCACTGCTGTCCGCACTCATCCTGGACTCCTACGACGCCCGCGTGGCGGCCCTGGTCATCGGCGTCCCGTCGACGCTGCTCGGCAGCCTGATGCTGATCCGCAGCTCGGCGTTCATCAAGCACGACCTGGCCCTGGTCGTACGCGAGCTCCAGGAGGAACTCGCCGAACGCGACCGCCAGTTGCAGGACCCCGAGCAGGTCCCCGTACTCCAGGTCAACAACATCGACTTCGCGTACGGCAACGTGCAGGTGCTGTTCGGTGTCGGCTTCGAGGTCAGGCGCGGCGAATGCCTCGCGCTCCTGGGCACCAACGGCGCCGGGAAGTCGACCATCCTCAAGGCGGTCTGCGGGCTCGGCACCCCGTCCCGCGGCGTGGTGCGGCTCAACGGCAAGACCATCACGTACGTCTCGCCCGAGCAGCGCGGCCGCTACGGCATCCGCCTGCTGCCGGGCGGCAAGGGCACCTTCCCGGGCATGACCGTACGGGAGAACCTGGAGATGGCCGCGTTCCAGCTCCGCGACCGGGACCAGGCGCACCGCGACGCGCGACTCGCCTACGTCCTGGACGTGTTCCCCGACTTGGCCGCCCGCCTCGGCCAGCGCGCGGGCAGCATGTCCGGCGGCCAGCAGCAGCAACTCGCCCTCGCGATGGTGCTGATGCACGACCCCGAGGTGCTGCTGATCGACGAACTCTCCCTCGGGCTTGCCCCCGTGGTGGTGCAGGACCTCCTCGTGGTGATCGAGCGCCTCAAGGCCGACGGGATGACGATGGTCGTCGTCGAGCAGTCCCTCAACGTGGCGCTCGCGATCGCCGACCGTGCGGTGTTCCTGGAGAAGGGGCAGGTCCGGTTCACCGGCGACGCCCGCGAACTGGCCGAACGCGACGACCTCGCGCGTGCGGTCTTCCTCGGCAGGGACGGCGGCTGACCCATGATCGAACTCACCCGCCAACTCGCCTTCGACGGCGTCGTCAACGGCCTCGTCGTCGGCCTGCTCGCCATGGGCATCGTCCTCGTCCACCGCTCCACCCGCATCGTCAACTTCGCCGTCGCCAACATGGGGCTGGTCGGCTCCGCACTGTTCGCCCTGCTCAACGTCCGCTACGGCGTCCCCTTCTGGATCGCCCTGGCAATATCGCTCGTCGCGGGCACCGCATTCGGCGCGGTGATCGACCTTGTGGTCGTACGCCGCCTCTTCACCGCCCCGCGCGTCATCCTGCTCGTCGCCACCATCGGCGTCGCCCAACTCGCCCTGGTCATCGTCGCCTCCTATCCGGACGTCGATGCCGCCGAGACGTATCCGGTGTGGTCCACCGCCGAGTGGCATCCCGCCGGCATCGAGGTGACGGCCACCCAACTGGCCGTGCTGCTGGTCGTCCCGCTCGCCGCCGTCGCGCTCGGCTGGTTCCTGGGCCGCACGGTGCTCGGCAAGACGGTGAAGGCGTCGGCGGACAACCCCGACCTGGCCCGGCTCAACGGCATCAGCCCCAAGGCCGTTTCCACGGCGGTGTGGGCCATCGCGGGTCTGATCGCCACGGTCTGCCTCGTCCTCGTGTCCGCCCGCATCGGGTCGGTGAGCACACCCGCGGTGCTGGGCATGACGACGCTGATGCGCGCGCTGGCCGCCGCGGTCGTCGCCCGCATGACGTCCTTCCGGGTCGCGCTGCTCGCCGGTGTCGGTCTGGGACTGTTGGAGTCGGTCATCCAGTTCAACTGGCTCGACCAGCCCGGCATGACCGACATGGTGGTCTTCGCGCTCGTCCTCGCCGCGGTGTTCGCCGCCGGGCGCGGCCGCGACACCGAGGTGTCCACGTTCTCGTTCGCCCCGAAGGTCCGCCCCGTCCCAGAGCGCCTGCAAGGGCTTTGGTGGGTAAGGAACTTCGAGCGCTTCGGCTTCGTCCTGCTCGGCCTGGTCGCGATCCTCGTCCCGCTGATCGTCACCCAGCCGTCCCGGCACCTGCTCTACACGATCATCCTGGCGTACGCGATCTGCGCCGCCTCGGTCACCGTGCTCACCGGCTGGGCCGGCCAACTCTCCCTCGGCCAAATGGCGTTCGCCGGCATCGGCGCCCTCACCGCGGCAACCCTCAACCGGGGGCTCAGCCTGGATGTGGGCGGCGGCAAGGTCCTGACGCTCGAAAGGCTGACATTCCCGACCGCGGTCGCGGTGGCGGCGCTGTTCACCGCCGTGCTCGCGGCGGTGATCGGCGTCGGCGCGCTGCGCGTGCGGGGCCTTCTCCTGGCCGTCAGCACGCTCGCGTTCGCGGTCGCCTGCGAGCAATGGGTCTACACCCAGGACGTCTTCCACGACAGCCCGACCCAGACCATCGCGTCGTTCCCCCGCACGGACGTCTTCGGCATCGACGTGACGTCCCAACGCTCCTACTACTACGTGGTGCTGGCCGTCCTCACCGCAGTCCTCGTGGTCACCGGCCGGCTGCGCCGCACCGGCGTGGGGCGCACCACGATCGGCGTCCGCGACAACCCGGCGACCGCCGCCGCGTACACGGTGCGCGCGGCCCGCGTGAAGCTGCGCGCGTTCGCGCTCGCGGGCGGTATCGCCGGCCTCGGCGGCGCGCTGCTCGCCGGTGCGCTGCAGACCGTGCCCTACAGCGACGCGTACTTCCGCAGCAACGACTCGCTGATGCTGGTGTCCGTCGTCGTGATCGGCGGGCTCGGCTCCACGTCCGGGCCGGTCCTCGGCTCGCTGTGGGTCATCGGCCTGCCCGCGCTGTTCCCCGGCAACTCCGTCGTGCCGCTGCTCGCGTCCAGCATCGGGCTGCTGCTCCTGCTGCTCTACTTCCCCGGCGGGCTGGTGCAAATCGGCTACGCGGCACGCGACTCCGTCCTGTCCTGGGCGGAGCGGCGCCTCGGACCGCCACCCGCAAAAACCGCGGCCCCGCTGCCCAAGGCCCCGGTGCGGGCCGAGCGCGCCCCGCTCCCCGACGGCACACCGGTGCTCGCCGCCTCGAACATCCGGGTCCGGTTCGGCGGGGTCACCGCCGTCGACGGCGTCGCGATCGAGGTCGGTGCGCACGAGATCGTCGGCCTGATCGGCACCAACGGCGCGGGCAAGTCGACGCTGATGAACGCCATCGGGGGGTTCGTCCCCGCGACCGGCAGGGTCGAACTCCTCGGCCGTGACGTGTCCAAGCTCGCTCCGGCGAGCCGCGCGTCGGGCGGGCTGGGCCGTACGTTCCAGGCGGCCACGCTGTTCCCGGAGCTCACCGTGTCCGAGACCGTGCAGATCGCCCTGGAGGCCCGCGGCCGCACGGGGCTGCTCTCCGCCGCACTGTGGCTGCCCAAGTCGGTCAAGAGTGAACGCGCGAAGAAGTCCGAGGCCCTCGACCTCATCGACTTCCTCGGACTGGGCCGCTACGCCGACGCATTCATCGGCGACCTGTCCACCGGCACCCGCCGCATCGTCGAACTCGCCGGACTCCTGGCCCTCGACGCCCGCATGCTCTGCCTGGACGAACCCACCGCGGGTGTCGCCCAGCGCGAGACCGAGGCGTTCGGCCCGCTCATCCAGGAGATCCGCCGCGAACTGGGCGCCTCCATGCTCGTCATCGAACACGACATGCCGCTGATCATGGGCATCTCCGACCGCGTCTACTGCCTGGAGACCGGCCGCGTCATCGCGGCCGGCCGACCGAACGACGTGCGCAACGACCCCAAGGTCGTCGCCAGTTACCTCGGCACCGACGAACGCGCCATCGAACGCAGCGGCGCCGCCCCCGGGTAGGCCGCGCCCTGACCCGTCCCGGTCACGCCACCACGCCACCACGCCCCACCTCCGAAGGGAACCTCCCGGCATGCTCAGCACCAGACGCTTCCGTCCCACCGTCCTCCGCCTCGCCGCGCTGGCCGCGGCGCTCTGCACGGCCGCCGCCGTGAGCAGCTGCACGGTCGAGGACAAGAAGGAGCCGAACAACACCGGCGGTTCGAGCACCGGGGCGGCGATTCCGGCGGTGGCGCCCGGCGTCACGGCGGACACCGTCAAGATCGGCGTCGTCTACCCGGACTTCGCCGCGCTCAAGCCGTTCGTCAACCTCGACGCGGGCGACTTCGAGGCCGCGTACAAGACGCTCATCGACAAGATGAACGCCGCGGGCGGGATCAACGGCCGCAAGATCGTCCCGGTCTACGGCAAGGTCAACCTGCTGGCGCCGGCCTCCGCGCAGGAGACCTGCGTGAAGCTCACCGAGGACGAGAAGGTCTTCGCGGTCCTGGCCTTCCTGCCGATCCCCGACCAGACCTCGTGCTACGTCAAGGACCACAAGACCGCGATGATCGGCGGCACCCTGCCGTCCTCGCTGTACGCCGCGGCGCAGGCGCCCTGGTTCAGCGACATCGACGGGGACGGCTCCGCCAAGGCCGTCGACGCGCTCGCCGCGCACGGTGCCCTGGCCGGCAAGAAGATCGCGGTGATCGGCGACGCGCAGAGCCAGGCGGACACCGAGAACGTGCTGCTGCCGGCCCTCAAGCGCAACGGCGTCACCCCGGTCACCACCGGATACCTCGGCTCGGCGATCGGCGACCCGGCCGCGACCCAGCAGCAGGGCACGGTGCTCCTGCAGAAGGCCCAGGCCGACGGCGCCGACACCATCCTCCTGACCGGCGGCGCAGCCTCGCAGATGCCGGCGATCCTGGAGAAGTCGACGTGGCGCCCCCGCCTGCTCTTCACCGTCAAGCCCTCCGGCTACACGCAGGACAAGGCCAAGCACGACTTCAGCACGCTCACCGGCGCGCTGGTGACCAACCCCGTCATCGACTGGGCGGACCCGCAGCTCCAGGACTGCATCCAGACGGTGGAGAAGGCGTACCCCGCCCTCGTCGGCAAGCTCGTCGACCCCGCCACGGCCGCCCCGGGCGAGCCGACGCTCGGCGCGTCCGTCCAGAACGCCTGCACGAACCTGGCGCTGTTCAAGGCGATCGCGGAGAAGGCCGGCAAGGACCTGAACCACAGCACCTTCCAGCAGGCCGGGTTCGCCCTCCAGAAGATCCACCTGCCCAATTACCGGGACGACGCCACCTACTCCGCGCAGACGCCGAACGGCGTGATCCCGTTCAAGATCCACACGTACGACGCCGCCGCCGCCCGCTTCGTCCCGGCGCAGTAGCACCGCCGCGATGGCCGGCCGACGCACCGCCCACGCACCGCCCCGCAAGACTCGGAGTCGAACATGATCCACCTCGCGCCGCCGGACCCGGCCGACGCACATGACCTGACCACCCTGGTGGGCCGCCTCACCCTCGAGGACAAGGTGCGCCTGATAGCCGGCCACGACATGTGGTCGCTGACCGAACTGCCGCGTATCGGCCTGCGCAAGCTGCGCATGTCCGACGGCCCTGCCGGGGTCCGCGGCGTGAGCATGGGCGAGACCCGCGAGACGTCGCTGCTGTTCCCGTCCCCCACCGCGACGGCCGCCACCTGGGACCCGGAGACCGCCCGCCGGATCGGCTACCTGATGGGCACCCAGGCGCTGGACAAGGACGTCCATGTCCTGCTGGCACCCACTGCGAACATGCACCGCACCCCGTTGGGCGGGCGGCACTTCGAGTGCTACTCCGAGGACCCGCTGCTCACCTCGCGGACCGCCGTCGGGTTCATCACGGGCGTGCAGTCGACCGGAGTCGCCGCGACGGTCAAGCACTTCGTCGCGAACGACTCCGAGGACGAGCGCATGTCCTACGACAGCCGCGTGGACGAGCGAGCGCTGCGGGAGATCTACCTCGCGCCGTTCGAGGCCGCGGTCCGCGAGGCCCGGGTATGGCTGGTGATGTCCGCGTACAACGGCGTCAACGGCGCGACCATGACGGAGAACTCCCGGCTGCAGAACGACGTCCTGAAGGACGAGTGGGGCTTCGACGGGGTCGTGGTCTCGGACTGGATGGCCGTCCGCTCCACCGAACCCGCCGTGCTCGGCGGCACCGACGTCGCCATGCCCGGCCCCACCGAGGCGTGGATCGGACCGCTCGTCGAGGCGATCCGCGAGGGCCGGGTCGACGAGGCGGTCCTGGACGACAAGGTAATGCGCGTGCTGCGGCTCGCCGCCCGCGTCGGTGTGCTCGGGGAAGCCGCGCCGCGGACCCGCGAGGTCACCTCCGCGGACGCCGCCGCGCAGCTCCGCGCCGTCGCGGCCCGTGCCATGGTGCTGCTGGAGAACCGCGACGGGGCGCTCCCGCTGAACGCCTCGGCGCTCCGCCGGGTCGCGCTGATCGGCCCGAACGCGGTACGCGTGTCCGCGCAAGGGGGCGGCTCCGCGCACGTCAACGCCGAGCACATCGTCGGCGTCCCCGAGGGCCTTCGTGCCGCCCTCGGCCCCGACACCGAACTGACGGTGCGGTCCGGCGTGTTCACCCATCGCTACCTGCCCGTACTGCCCCCCGACGGCGTCGTCGACCCGGCCACCGGCCAGGCGGGTGTCGGTGTGGAGTACCGGTCGGCCGACGGCACGGTCCTGGGCGCCGTAGTGCGCCTCGACCCCACCATGGTCTTCTTCCCCGGTACCCTGCCGGACGAGGCCACCACCGTGGCGATGCGCACCCGGCTCACCCCGACACAGGACGGCGCCCACCTGATCGACGTCCTCGGCGCCGGGAGGTTCACCCTCACGGTCGACGGCCGGGTCCACGCGGTCGAACTGGCCGCGGAGAGCACGGACCTGGGCGTCATGCTGCTGCGCCCGCCGCTGCTGCGCCTGGAGGTCGAAGCGCGCGCCGGCGTCCCCGTCGACATCGAACTGGTCTTCCACAGCGTGGCCGAGACCCTGTTCGGCAAAATCGGTCTCGGCTGGGCGCCACCGCGCGCGTCCGACGACGACGAACTCGCCGAGGCCATCGCCGACGCCGCCGCCGCGGACGTCGCCATCCTCGTCGTCGGCACCACCGACGACATCGAGTCCGAGTCCTTCGACCGCAGGACCCTGGCCCTGCCCGGCCGCACCGACGAACTGGTCGCCCGGGTGGCCGAGGCCAACCCGAACACCGTCGTCGTGGTGAACGCCGGCGCGCCGGTCCTGATGCCGTGGCGCGACCAGGTGGCCGCGGTCGTGTGGGCGTGGCTGCCCGGCCAGGAAGCGGGCGACGCCATCGCGGACGTCCTGACCGGCGCGGTCGAGCCGGGAGGCCGGCTGCCCTCGACGTTCCCGGCCGACGAGCAGGACGTACCGGTGCTGTCGACGCAGGCGACCGACGGCCGGATCGAGTACGCCGAAGGCCCCGCCATCGGGTACCGCCTGTGGTCGCGGCGCGGCACCAAGCCGGCCTACCCGTTCGGCTACGGGCTCGGCTACACCAGCTGGCGCTACGACGGCGCCGTCGTCGAGGGCGACGCCGAGCGGGGCCTGGCCGTCGACGTCACCGTCACCAACACCGGGGCCCGCGACGGGCGCGAGGTCGTGCAGGTGTACCTGGAACCGGCCGACGGCACCTTGTTCGGCACGCCCGAGCCGCTGCGCCTCGTGGGCTTCACCGCCGCCGACGTCCCGGCGGGCGCCACCACCGTCGTCCGGGTCGACGTCGCGCCGGACACCCTCAGGCGCTGGGACACCGAGGTGAACGGCTGGACCACGGTGCCTGGTTCGTACCGGTTGACGGTCGGCAGGAACGCCGCCGACCCACAGGTCACCACCATGGTGACCCTGTAGGACTCCGGCATGGGGCCGCCCCGCTGCCGGGGAACGGGGCGGCCCCATGCCGGTGCCGGGGGGGAAGCGGCGCCGCGGCACGGGCGGACGGGCCCTGCCGCGGCGCTCCCCGGCTTCGCCCGGTCCGCGGAACCGGGATTGCCAACACGGGAATTCGGGCGCTGCGGCGGCCGGTTTCCCGCAACGCCGGTGCGCTCGGCGCCGCGGGCCGGAATATCCGCATGCCCGAAAACGGATTACGGGAATTCTCCCGCACTGATCGCCAAAATTAACCGGCAATTCCCCTTCCGTATATCTGGACATGTTCGCAACCTGCCAGTAACTTTCCGGCAGGCACCACCAGTTGACGCCGAATTCGCAGCTCACCCCGGGGAGGTAAAAGTGCTCAGCTCCACTCTGAAACGCTCCTCCGTTCTGCTCGGCACCGCAGCCCTGCTCGCCGCTTCGGCCCTGACCGGACCGGCCGGCGCACAAAGCGCCTCCGCATATCCGCAATACACGGCCCTCGGCGACTCGTATGCCGCCGGCGCGGGCGTGCCCAATTCGTCCGGCGGCGCGTGCATGCGCTCGGACCACAACTACGGCAGCCTCGTCGCGACCGGACTGGGCGTCGCGAACTACCGCGACGTGACCTGCTCGGGCGCGAAGACCGCCCATCTGTCGGCGGCGCAGGGCGACGATGCTCCCGCCCAACTGAACGCGGTCACCGCCGACACCGACCTGGTCACCCTGACCATGGGCGGCAACGACCTCGGCACGTCCGTCCTCGGTGTCGTCGACGTCATCGGCGCGTGCCTCGTCGCCGGTGTCACCGACTGGCTCGGCGAGCCGTGCCACGACGTCTACGCCGACCGCCGCTTCGACGTCGGCACCTGGTCGTGGGTGTGGGAGAACGACCAGCTCATCGCGCGTATCAACGCGACCGGGCCGCAACTCGGCGCCGAGATCCAGAAGATCAAGGCCAGGGCCCCGGGCGCGAAGGTGCTCCTCGTCGGCTACCCGTCGGTCTTCCCCGACAACGAGTGGACGTGCTTCGGCAAGCAGCCGCTGGCCGTCGGGGACGTCGCGTACCTGCGCGGGATCATCGTGCGACTGAACACCATGCTGGCAACCACCGCTGCGGCGAACGGCGCCGCGTACGTGGACACGCTCACCCCGACCAAGGGCCACGACATCTGCTCCGACCAGCGGTGGGTGGAAGGCCTGATCCCGGGTTCTCCCGCGGTGCCGTTCCACCCGAACGCGGCCGGCGAAAGCGCCATGGCGAACGCCGTACTCACCGCCCTGCAATAGCCGGCCCGCATCCCGCGGCACCGAAAAGACAATTCGGCAGCCGCTGACCTTCCTCTGGCCTTCGCCGAATCGAAAGCGGTTCCTCAGCCGGTCGAAATCCGGCTGAGGAACCCGGCCGCGGCGAAGCACCCACCACCTGAAGGCTGTCATGAACGCGGAAGCATCCCCCGCCCCGCCCGCATCCTTACTCCCGCCCGGCCGGCACCCGCCGAGCCGGGAACCGCCGTTCACCCTCCAGGAATTACGCTGCCTCGTCGCCGTCGCGGAACACGACAGCCTCTCCGCCGCCGCCAAGTCGCTGTTCACCTGCCAGTCCTCGGTCAGCCGCGCCGTCAAATCCGTCGAGCGCGCCCTCCGGCTCAGCCTGCTCCTCCGCGACCGGGGCCGCGTACGGCTCACCCCACACGGCGAGAGCGTCGTACGGCTCGCCCGCCGTGTCCTGGACGGGGTCGACATGATCGCCCGCAGCCCGAACGACGCCGCGGGGGGACGCGTACGCCTGGGCACACCCGCAACGCTCGCGGCATGGACCCTGACCTCGACCGCCCCGCTGTCCGCGCTCCTGCCGCCCGACATCCACCTCGACGTGATCACCTGCGACCACCAGGCCGACGTCTTCGACCAGTTGCACGACCGCCGCCTCGACCTGGCGGTCGCCGCCGCGCCGATCCCCGGCAACCTGACGTCGGCTCCGCTGCGCACCTGTGAAGTCGTGCTCGCCTCCCCCCGGGCCATCACCTTGCCGGACCCCGTCCCCTGGGCCGCACTCGCCGACTTGCCGATGATCCTTCCCGCACGAGACAGCACCCGGCGGGCGGACTTCGAGGCGTTCTTCGCCCAGGCGCGCGCCCATCCGCACCCGGCACTCGAAACCGACGAGCAGACCGCGTGGATCGCCTGCGCGACGCGAGGCCTCGGATCGGTCCTCTGGTACCGCGAACTCGCCTACGTCTTCGGCACCGCGGTCACCCTGCGCTCTTTCACGCCGCCCCTCCACCGCACCCTCGCGATCGCCACTCCACAGCGCCCGCTGCGCCCCCAGGCCCGCGCCGTCCACGACCTCCTGCGACGCCACGCCCGGCGGGGAGCCGTGCCGGGTGGCGGCGGCATCAGCTGAGGGCTTCACTGCAAAAGCGGTCGCGCGCGGCGTCCTTGCCGAACCCGGACCCCGCCTGTTCACCCTCACCCGGCCCGCGACCAGCAGCCCTGCCCCAGAGCCGACGCGCAAACTGCTATTCGTAGAAGGCTCGTTCGGCGGCGACGTGGTCTTCCGTCGCGAGCAGGCCGAGGGCGGTTTTGAGCGTGGCGGTGCCCCAGTTGAGCGGCGTGTGGGGTGAGGGGACGACCAGTTCGTCGCCCTGGTCCGCACCGTAACGGTAGGTGACGTAGCATTCGGGAACTCGATAGTGCGGTACTTCCCGTACGTGGTAACCGCCGTCCTCGCGGAGCACGGCGTGCCACTGGTCCTCGCCGGTGACGGTGGCCAGCATTCGGTTCAGGTAGTGCATCCCGAGTTCGCGGTAATGCCGGGCCTGTTCGAGGTCCTTTTCCCGCATGTGCAGACTTCGGCGGGCCGCCCACGTGGCCAGTTGCCCGAGTGGGTGTGTCCAGGCGGCTTCGCGGCCCCGCGGCGTCAGGCGGCCGCGCATCTCCTGCTTGCGGTCCAGGTCCAGGTCGCCGCCGCGCGCCTCCGCGTCGGCTCTGACCTTGTCCTTGATGGCCCGGACGGTCGCCTGCACCTCGTACGTGTGGAAGTTCACGCGCTGATAGGAGTCATCCGCATAGCGCATGATGCCGCCGGTGACCGGGTCCTCCAGGGTGCGCAACGCGTCGAGGACCACGGTCTCGACTTCCGGTGCGGTCATGGGCCGAGCCTGCTCCCCGACGGGGACGCGCGCTTCGGCGAGCAGTTCCGGCAGGCCGTACATCAGCAGGTAGGCCAAGGACGCGTCCGCGCGGCGGTGTCGGACGGAACCAGGCGCGTAGTCCGGTGACTCGAACGGGATCCTGCGCCCGATTTCCGAAAGGCCGGCGTTCACCATTGCGTCGACGCTCGCGGTGAAGTCCGCGCTGTCCGCCAGAAAGCCCAATGCCCCGCTCTCCGCAAGCACCCGGATCTTGTGGAGCAAGGCTGTTTCGACGGCCGTCACCGAGGTGCGCCGCGCGGCAACCTCCTCCCACGACCCGGAGCTTTCGTACCGCGGGAACCCGACCGCACGGAGAAACGGCACCACAAAGCAGAGGAACTTCTTGTGTGCCGCCAACAGTTCGTCGGGTCCGAGGAATCCGCGTTCCAAGGCGTCCAGGACGAGGAACGCGAGCATCTGGAACGAATCCTGCTTGTTCCGCCAGGTGTTCGGCTTCTCGGCGTCGAGATCGTCGAACCACAGGGATATGTGGGGCCAGTCCGCCTGCCCGGTGTCCCCCCGCTCCACGACGGCGGCGAACCGGGCGAGCTGCGAGGGCGTGGACATCAGGTGCAGCGCGCTGTGGATCAGCTCGCGCCCGGTGTCCCCTTCCGCCGCGTGCCGGACCGGGTCCCTCAGGCAGAGCTCCATCATGGCGCTGGCGGCCTGCACGTGGTCACGCAGGTAGAACATCGCCGACATCTCGCCGTGCCGCACGGTGGGGTCGGCGGTGATGTCCGTCGCGGCGACGACGGAGACCCGCCTCGCCGCACCGTCGACCTGTACGCTCCCCGCCTCGATCACCGGCAGATCGAGCGTGCCGCGCCGTGCCAGCAGCGTCTCCACGGCGCGTACGTGCGTCGGCGAGTCGCCCGCCTCCACCAGGCGGGCCAAGGCGTGATCGGCGAACCGCCTCCCGGCGCCTCCGGGCGCCTTGTGCGCGTGATTCCTCGACATGAGCTCGCGTATCAGGGCCTGGTCGTTCTGCTGGTGAGACGCGGGCACATTTGCTCCGTGACACGTGGGACCGTCGGAATTCGCCGCCCGCGGCGTGCCTCGGCAGCCGCGGGCTTTCGGACCCGCACGCTAACGGATTTGGCCGGCCGCCGGAAATGACAAACACGACCGTCGCGATCCGGACATATTGAAACGCGCATTTGCCGAGCAAATTGCACCAGCCGAAGCAACACCGCCCGACAGCTGCATACCCGCCCAAAGCGGGGCGCAGTATTGGCGGCGGACGCGCGCCGCGAGGAAGCGGTCGAGAGGAAGTCGGCGCCTATCCGCACGTCTTGCGGTGGAGGGACGTCGCGGATGTGGGTGCGCCATGCCTGTTCGGTGAGCGGGCCCGACCGGGCGGCGCGAATACACGTGGCCCTTGCGGCGGCAAGGCCTTCGGGCGACACTCCTGCTGCCCGTGCCGGCACACGGTCGGGGTGTGGCCGATTGCCGAGAGGTGAGCGCGTGCGGTTCTGGGTGCCGTTGATCAGCCTGCCGCCGGATGAGTACGGTCCGATAGCCGAAGCGGCCGACCGGCTCGGCTTCGCGGGGGTCCTGCTCGCCGACCACGTGGCCGTTCCGGAGACGTTCGCCTCGGTTCATCCGTCCGGCGAGAACCCGTTCACCGCCGCTTCGGACTTCCCCGATCCGGTGACGATGATCGCCACGCTGGCCGCGCGCACCCGGCGGCTCAGGTTCATGACGTACGCCTACATCCTTCCGCTGCGCGACCCGTTCACCGTGGCGAAGCAGTTCGGCACCTTGGCGACCGTGACCGGCGGGCGGGTCGCACTGGGGTGCGCGGTCGGCTGGCTGCGTGAGGAGTTCGAGATCCTCGGCCGGGACTTCGGTACCCGCGGGGCCCGCACCGACGAGATCCTCACCGTCCTGCGGGACTTCTGGGACGACGGCCGGGCCGAGCACGACGGCAAGTTCCACGGCTTCCCACGGAGCGGGATGTTCCCGGTCCCCCGGCACCAGGTGCCGATCCTGGTCGGCGGCTCGGGCCGGCGTGCGCTGGAACGCGCCGCGCGGCACGACGGCTGGCTGGGCATGAACCACGACCTGGACGACATCGAGCGGATCGTCGCCTCCGTGACCCGGCTGCGCGAGGACCTGGCGGACCCGGACGCGCCGTTCACCGTCTTCGCGATCGCGAACGCGGCGCCGGTCGCCGCGACCTTCGAACGGCTGCGCGCCACGGGCGTGACCGACACCATGGCCGCCGCGTGGACCGTCGGCAGCCCGGACGCCGAGACGCTGGACGAGAAGATCGCCGGCCTGGAACGCTTCGCCGCCCAGCACCTGTGACTCCTCCCGCGGCGCGGCGTCTCGATGTGAACCTCAGCCGTGCTTCCTTCGCGCTTACGCCGTGGGCAGGGCGTGGCGCAGGACACGGCCCCCACATCGAGGCGTACTGGCGCGACAGCGGGCCGGTGACGTACGGGATCCCGTACTCCTCGCAGAGCTCCCGTACCCGCGGGGCCACAAGCGGATCGACCAGGCCGAGGTAGTCGTCGGGTGACAGCGGGCTGGTCAGCCATCCGGCCGCCGCGTACAAGCGGCCGAAAGCCCAGTCGGGCGAAGCCGGGAACACGTGCGGACTCCCCTCGTCGCGCCGCACAGGGGACTCTTCGGCACCCTGTGTCGTTGCGCGCGGGCGGGGTCTCGACCCGGCGTCACCAGCCCGACCACAGCAGCTTGTTCCCCGCCTCGACGAGGTGGGCGGTGCACGCCGAACAGCCGTGACCGCCCGGGCGAATTGCCCGAAACCGTTTGATGCGTGGCGGTCAGTGATCCTGGCGTCCGGTTCCCGGTGCGGTCAGCCGGGCATGGCGGTGCCGCCGTTGATGCGGAGGATTTGGCCGGTGATGAACTCGGCGGCGGGTGAGGCGAGGTAGCAGATGGCCCAGGCGACGTCGTCGGGGTGGCCGATGCGGCGGAGCGCGGCGGCTTCGATGTTGCGTTCCTGGGGGACGCCGGCGGTCATGGGGGTGGCGATGACGCCGGGGGCGACGGCGTTGACGCGGACGCCGTCGGGGCCGGTTTCGACGGCGAGGGTTTTGGTGAGCTGGGCGACGGCGGCCTTCGACATGGCATAGCAGGCGACGTTGGGGCGGAGGGTGTCGATGGCGCTGGAGGCGACGTTGACGATGCTGCCGTGGCCTTGTGCGGTCATGACGCGGGCGGCGGCGCGGCAGCCGAAGAAGACGCCTTTGAGGTTGACGGCGAGGACGCGGTCGAGGTCGGCCTCGTCGGTGTCGACGACGCGGCGGGCGTGCGAGATCCCGGCGACGTTGACCATGATGTCGAGGCGGCCGTGGCGTTGAGCGGTGCGGTCGATCAGGTCGTCGACGGCAGCTGCGTCGGTGACGTCGAGGGGATGGTGCCAGGCGCGGCCGCCGCCGTGCGCGGTCTCGATCGTGTGGGCGGTTGCCGCCGCACCGGGTTCGTCGTGGTCGGTGCAGACCACGGTGGCGCCGGAGTCCGCCAGGCGCAGTGCGGTGGCACGGCCGATACCGCTCGCGGCTCCGGTGACCACCGCGATGCGGCCGGTCAGGTCGTGGGCGGGGTTCACTGGTTGTCCTTGGTGCTCGTGAGGCTGCGGAGGGCCTCCTGGGAGGTGGCGGCGGCGACGCGGTAGATCCCGCGGCCCATGAAGGAGGGCTCGGCGTCGAAGCGGCGGGTGAACGCCTTGACCGCTGCCTCATGGGCGGCGGTGTTGTCCGGTGCGGCGAGGACGGCCAGTTCGGCGAGGTGGCATGCGAGTTGCAGGTCGTCGCCGATGAGGTCGCGGGCTTTCGCGGCGAGGGTGTCGGCGCCGCCGGCGAGTTCGGCGAGGACCGCGGCGAGTTGCTCGCGGGGGGCGGGGAGCAGGTCGGCGGCGTAGCCGTTCCACCAGCCGCCGTACAGCCGGATGACGTTGGCCGCGATGAACTCGGGGCGGTCGTGAAGGGGTTGCAGGTACGGCAGGTACGCGAGATGTGCCGGTATGCGCAGGGTGTCGAGGATGGTGTCGGGGCGCTGCCCGGCGTTCATGCCCTCGAGGGTGTGGGCGACGATGTGGCGCAGGAGTTCTGAGGCGTTGCCCAGGCGTTCGCGGATGGTGGCGGCGCCCAGGATCGGCATGGAGTGGCCGGGGATGAGCACGTCGGCGCCGACGGCGGCGATGCGGTCGAAGGCGTCCGCCCATTCCTCGGCGTAGCGCTGGACCTTTTGCGGGTTGCCGGCGTTGGGGCACACCCCGTTCCAGAGGTCGCCCGCGCACACCACCCGGCGGCCGGGGATCCACACCCAGGTGGCGTCGTCGGTTTCGGCGCGGGCGTGGTGCAGGTGGAACTCCTCGCCGCCGATCCGCAGGGTCAGCGTGTCGTCGTAGACGGTGTCCGGCCAGAACACGTCGGCGTCGTGGCGGGGCCACCAGGTCCGCGGGCCGCCGGACTGGCGGGCGTTGAGGGTGGTGTTGAGTTCGGCGGTGCGCAGGTAGCGGCGGAATCGGTCCGCGGCGGCGCGGTGGGCGACGATGCGCGGGGGCGGGTCGCCGCGCTCGGCGGCCTCGGCGAGCAGCGGTCCATGGCCGAACGCGTGGTCGATGTGCGCGTGGCTGTAGACGACGGTGTGCAGCGGCGCGTCGGTGACGGCGCGGATCAGCCGCAGCAGCTCCGGGCCGTCGTGCCGCATCGCGGTGTCGACCAGGACCAGGCCCTCGCCGGTCTCGATCACCGCGACGTTGACCACCCCGGCGGTGACCTGCCACGTGCGCGGCGCCACCTCGATCGCCCGGCCCTTCGGCTCCGCCCAGACCTCGAACAACCGGCCCATGGTGCCGGACGGGGTGCGGTGCCCCGCAGGAGCCGCTGTGCCCGCGGCCGGGCCGGGCGGGGCTTTCACCTGGTCGTTCATGCAAACCTCCGGGAGTCCGAAGCCATCCCATCATGTGATGGAAACGGTTGATGGAAACATATGATGGCTATCATGATCCCGGCGAGGTCGGCAAGAACCAGGGAAGGCGGCACACGGTGGGAAGCAACGACGGATCAGGGGCCGGCGCCACGACCGGGACCGACGGCGACACGACCGCGACGCGGCTGATCGAGGCCGCCGAACGGCGGATCGCCGAAGCAGGGGTCGACGGCGCGTCGATGCGCGCGATCAATGCCGAAGCGGGCGTGAACGTGGCCGCGGCGCACTACCACTTCGGCTCCAAGCAGGCCCTCGTCAACGCCGTGCTCACTCACCGCATGAGCCACCTCGCCCAGCGCCGCGCCCGCTACCTCAGCCCACTCGGCACCACGGACACCCCCGAACTCGGGGCGGTCGTCGAAGCCTTCGTACGCCCCCTGGACGAAATCCGCCGCGACGAGCCCTGGGGCCCGACCTACCTCGGCTTCCTCGCCGCCCTCGCCCGCGCCGCACAACCCTGGCGCAATCTGCTTTCCGAACAGGCCGCGCTCCACCGCTCCGCCTTCGACGCCGAACTCGCCCGCGCCCTCCCCGCGTTGCCGCCCGCCGTACTACGCGCCCGCTTCGCCTGGGCCGCACTCACCATCGTCACCGCCCTCGCCGACGCGCCGACGGCCGACGGCCACAACACACACGACGTCGCCGACACACTGATCGACTACACCACCGGAGCCCTGGGAGCAGCACACCGCTGACCACCCGCGGACGCCTTCGTGTGTGCGGGTCAGCGTTCCAGGCTGGTGAGGGTTTCGGTGCCGTCGATGAATGCCTGGGCGACGTCGGAGAGGCGGCGGTTCGCCGGGATTGGTGCGGAAGAGGTTGAGGGCGCCGACGACTTCGTGGCGCAGCCGCATCGGGAGGGCCTGGGCAGTCCAGGCAGGGGCCTTCGTCGTTCTGGAGCCGGAACAGTTCGAGGAGGCGTACGCGTTCGTCGGAGGCGGCCATCACCCGCAGGTCGCCGTTCGGATCGGCGAGCAGAACGCCGGCCGCGCTCACGCCGAGCATGCCGACGCAGCGGTCCGTGAGCAGGCGCAGGAAGTCGATGAGGTCGAAATCGGCGACCAGGCGCCTGGTCCGGGTCGTCGACGGGGGCGACGCTGTCGATCGGGGCGTATCACTCCACCGCGAGCTTCTCGGTGATGCCGAGAGCCCACTCGTCGATCTCGGCCCAGTCGCGGAAGTCGCCGACCCTGCCGCCGAAGGCCCACCTGAACGGCCGGGGGCGCCGCGGCATGTGGCCCCGCTCCAGGACGCCGGCGAAGTAGTGCACGTCGTGCGGGTTCAGGAAGGCGCGTTCGACCGCGACCGTGTGCGGTGACTGCGTGTGTGTCGCGAACCAGCGCCTGAACCGGCGACGTCCCACGGACGCCATGCCGACGTTGAACAGCCACAGCGGCCGGTCGGCCAGCTCGCCGACGTGCCGGTGCAGGAACTCGGCGCCCTCGGGGAGCCAGTCGCCGTCGTGGATCGCACTGCCGGCGACGACCGCACCGTACTGCCACACGTGCTGGACCTTGTGGGCCGCCACGACCTCGACGTCGTTGCCGTGCCCGGTCAGGCGTTCTCCGATCCGTTCCGCGATCGACCGGGTCGAGCCGTGGCATGTGGCGTAGGTGATGAGCACGAGCACGGAAGCCACCTCCAGGTGGGCGTTGTCTCCTGGCGTCTGGTCGTGGACGAGGACAGGCCTTCCCTGGGAACCCGTGTGTCCGACGTCCCGGGGGTGGACGCCGGACACACGGCTCCGGTCAGCGCCTGAAGGCGCCCCGGAACGCGCTCACCGCCCGTGCGACGGTCCGCCCCGACTCCTGGAGGTCCCGTGCGTCCGGCCTTCGGCCCTGCTGCGCCGGTTGCCGGCGGCGCGGCCGTAGCCCTTCGAGCGTCCTGTGAGCACGTATGCCTGACTCCTGAGCTTGTCGACGATGCTGATGGCGTTCCTCTCCTGTCGGCGGGGCCGCGGACGCGCGTCCGCTGCGGTTCGGGTGAGTCGACGCGGGGTGTCAACGGCGGCTGGACCGGCGGCTGCGGCCGCCGCCGAACACGGCGACGGCCAGCAGGACAGCCGCGGCGATCCACACGATCGGCATGGTGAAGAAGCCGACCCCGAACAGCACCAGGGCCAGCACGAGAAGAGCGATCCAGATCAACACGGGCAGGACCTCCACACGGTCAAGATCCGCGGGGTCCCGGCGAAACGGCGCGGGCTGCGCTACCCGGAGAATCCGGGGCGTCATAGCCCTTGTGCCGTGCTTGTCAGTCAACGCCCAGCAGCAGCCACTGTCAATGGGCGCTCCACACCGGGGAGTTCTGCATCCTGTACCTGGACGTTCCGGTCGGTTTCGGGAACCAACGAGACCGCCAGGAAACGGAGTTGCGGGCGCTGAGCGCCGGTGGCCCGGCGGGGCGTCGGCGGGGACAGACGCCGGAGCGCCCCATAGCCGCGGCCGCCGTCTTCCTCCTGGCCCGGGCATGGTGCACCGCCGCCGCCTTCACGAGTACTGCCCGGCCGGTCAGTACCGGGAGTTCACGAGGATGAGCGGGCCTCGGCAGCGCGGCGTCCGGGCAGGTGGCAGGTCCGTCGCCCCCTCGGCTGACGGGCTGTTGGCTGTGCCGGGCGGCCCCGTCAGACCTTGCGCCATCTGGCCATGGCGAACGAGAACAGCCCGAACAGGATGAGCCCGATCGCGATGCCGACGAGCAGGGGCGGACCGGCGGGTGTCTCGGCGAACGAACGGAGTGTGTCGTCCAGGCCCTTGGCCTTGTCCGGGTCGTACTTCACGGCCGCGACGACCGCGAAGCAGCCCGCGGTGACGAAGACGACGCCCCGGCTCACCCCGCCGACGACACCGAGCAGGTCGACGACCCGCTCGGTGCGCTTGGACATCTCGGACAACTTCAGATGCTTGCGGTACTCCCGCTTGACGGCGCGGACGGCGATCCACGCCCCGGCCCCGACGACGATCACGCCGACGAGGGCGACCAGCCAGCGGCCGAGCGTGAGTTCAAGGACGCGGGCGGTCGCGTCCTTGGACTGCTTGTCGCTGGAGTCGCTGTCCTTCCGCCCGGCCGCGAAGGAGATCACCGAGGCGGCCACGAACGAGTAGAAGACGAACCGCACCGCGGCCAACAGCCGCTTGGATGTGTCGTGCCCGCCCGGTCCGGCCGCCCCGAGCACGGCCTCGGAAAGCCGCCACAACGCCATGGCGACCAGGCCGACGCCCACCGCCCAGACCAGGAACGCCCCGAAGGGCCGGCCGGCCAACTCGGTGAGTGCCCCGCCTCGGTCGGCCTGCTTGCCCTTGTCGTCGAGCGCGACCTGGACGGCGAGCGCGCCGACCAGCACGTACACCGCACCGCGCGCGGCCAGGCCGGCGCGGGCCAAGACCTCCACCGCCGGACTCCCGCTGCCCGCACCGCGCTTGGCGGCCGCCTTGGGACCCGCAGTCCTTGTGCCCATGTCGACGCCCGTCCTTGAGGTCTCGGTGTCCATTGGCCGGGGGCTTACGGTGCGAGGCGGTGGGTTCCTGTGCGGATGGACCCCTGCCCGGCGCGTAGGGGCCGGGTGCCGGGCAGGGGCCGGTCTCGGTGGCGGCCGTAGCGGCTGCGGCCGCCGCCGAACACGGCGACGGCCGGCACCACCGCCGGCACCGGGAGCGCTTCCCGGTCACTCCGGGTGCGTCGTTCCCTTTGCCGCATCCCACGGTGAACGCGCCGTAGGGGTCAGTGGCGGTAGCCGAGGCGCCCCATTCCGAACAGGGCGATCACCAGAACGACTGCCCCGACGATCCACCAGAGCGGGAAGATGGTGAGTCCGACCCCGACCAGCACCAGGGCGAGCAGAACGACGACGATCCAGAAGGGCATGGCCGGGCCTCCGCACGGTCAATGTCCGCGGGGTCCCGGCGAAGCAGGCAGGGGGCGCGCTGCCCGGATATTCCGGGGCGTCATGGCCCTCCTACCGTGCCCATCAGTCAACTCCCGGCCGCGCCGACTGTCAACAGGGCTTCGGCGTAGGGAAGTTCGCCGGACGCCCGACGGTGCTCGGGCGGTTCCGGGGATCGGCAGGGCGCGAAGCGTGGTGCGGGGCGCCTCGGTCGCCCCGGGTGCGTTCGGCGCGCGCAGCACGGGGACGAACGGGTCGGGGCGGGCGGGCGGGCGGCGGCAGGATCCGGTCCTCCCACCACGACAGGCCCAGGACGGCGCCGAGCAGGAGGAGGGGGAACACGGGCACGAGGATCAGCGCGTACATCGGTGATGCCTGTCGTCGGGTGCGGATGACGCCGACGGGCCAAGGAGCGGTGCCCGTATGGGGGCGCTCCGGGGAGCGCGGAAAGGGTTCCGAGCTGCCGGGGGCCAGGGCCGCATTGCCCACGTTAGCCCCGATCGCCCCTTGTGCACAGCAGGCAACGAGCCATCGCCCGAACGAAGTTGCCAACCGGCGCGTCGCGGCGCGGCCGGGCGGACTCCGCGCAACAGCCGACCTCGGGGCCTGTTCGCGGTGTCCTGGCGGGACTACGTTTCGACCAACGGGTCGATCCCCGTCCGCCCCCTGACATATGACGCGGCCAACAACACCTACCTACCGGTGGGCCCGTGAGGCCGTCCGGTCCGCGGTGCCGGAGATGGCGCAAAGCCGGTGAGCGCGGGGTCGGGTCCCCGCGCTCCAGGGGCAAACCGGACGCGACCCCGTCCGGTTCCGTGGTCGCGCAGAACTCGTCGTTTCTGCGAACGGTCCGAGGGCGCCGCGACCAGCGGCAACCGGGCGATGGGAGGGAAGATGCGCTCGCCCTCGGTCGGGGGCCGGTCGCGGGCAGCCCGGCCCCATGGCGGAACATAGCGACATGCCGCTGAGTACGTACGAGGTCGATCTGTTCGAGAGCTCCCGGGGCCGGTTGGAGGCCATCGCCTACCGACTCCTCGGGTCGGCGGGCGATGCCGAGGACGCGGTGCAGGACACCTTCCTGCGTTGGCACGCCGCGGACCGGTCGCAGATCGAGACGCCCGTGGCGTGGCTGACGAAGGTGCTCACCAACCTGTGCCTCAACCAGTTGACCTCGGCGCGCGCCCGGCGTGAGACGTACGTCGGCCAGTGGCTCCCGGAGCCGGTCCTGGCCGGAGACCCGATGCTGGGTCCGGCCGACACCTTCGAGCAGCGCGAGTCGGTCTCCATCGCGATCCTGACCCTCATGGAGCGCCTGTCGCCCAACGAGCGTGTGGTGTACGTGCTGCGCGAGGCGTTCGGGTACGCGCATCGGGAGATCGGCGAGATGCTCGACCTCACCGAGTCGAACTGCCAGCAGATCTACCGGCGCGCCCGGCAGCACGTCGGCGCCGAGCGGGCCCGTACCGAGATCGACGCGGCCGCCGCGGCGCGGATCGTCGAGCAGTTCCTGGCCGCGGCCCTCAGCGGCGACACCGAGCCGCTGATCCGACTGCTGACCGACGACGCGGTCACCGTGCCCGACGGCGGCGGCAAGATCGCGGCCCGCAGGACGCCGGTCCACGGCGCGCTCGCCATCGCGCGCTACATGCGCGGACTGTTCCGGCCGAACGACCACAAGCGGGCCTTCGTCGGCGGCGCCCCCGCCTTCTACGCCACCGTCGTCAACGGCGCCCCGTCCGTCCTGGTCGAGGTCGGCGACCAGATCTTCGGCGTCTTCTCCCTCGATGTGACCCCGGACGGCATCTCGGCCATCCACGTCCAGGTCAACCCCGACAAGCTGCGGCACATCACCCGCCAGTGGGCGGCCACCGGGCCCCATTCGCCGCTCGCCGTGGAGTGGTGACCCAGGTCACATTCGATTCCTGTCAGGGATCGCGCCGCTGCCCGGTTCAGGGGGTGCAAGCAACCGGAGCCGGACAGGAGCGCCCCAATGAACCGCACGAGCCGAACCAGCACCAAGCACCGCGTCGTCGTCCTCGGGGCGGGGTACGCGGGCGGCATCACCGCCGGCCGTCTCGCCAAGCGCCTGCACCGCGACGAGGTCGAGATCACCCTGGTCAACGCCGAGCCCGACTTCGTCGAACGCATCCGCCTGCACCAACTCGCCAGCGGCCAGGAACTCCCCCGGCGCCCGCTGCGGGACATCTACGCGGACACCGGCGTACTGGTCCGCATAGCGCGCGTCGGCTCCGTCGACGCGGACCGCAAGACCGTCGAACTCACCGACGAGAACGGCACCGAGGCCCTCGGCTACGACACCCTCGTGTACGCCCTCGGCAGCACCGCCGCCGCGAGCGAGGTCCCCGGTGTCGCCGAGCACGCCCACAACATCTCCGGCAGGCAGGGCGCACTGCGCCTGCGGGCCCGCCTGGCCGAACTGGCCGAACTGGCCCCGGACGCGCCCGTGTTGATCGTGGGCGGCGGCCTGACCGGCATCGAGGCGGCCTCCGAGATCGCCGAGGCGTACCCGAGCCTGCGCGTCGCGATCGCCACCCGAGGCGGCTTCGGCGAATGGCTCGGTGAGAAGGCCCGGCACCACCTGCGCGGCGCGTTCACCCGGTTCGGCATCACGGTCCACGAGAACACCGACGTCACCGCTGTCGAGGCGGACCGCGTCCTGGCCGGCACCGCCGGGGAGATCCCGGCCCAGGTCACCGTGTGGGCCAACGGTTTCGCCGTCCACCCGATAGCGGCCGCCAGCGCCCTGGAGGTCTCCGACACCGGGCGGATCGTCGTGGACGCGACGCTGCGCTCGGTCTCCCACCCCGACGTCTACGCGGTAGGCGACGCCGCGTACGCGATCGGCGCGGGCGGCAAGCCGCTGCGCATGTCCTGCGCCGCGGCGAACCCGATGGCCTGGCTCGCCGCCGACGGCCTCGCCGCCCGCCTGACCGGCCGCAAGGCCCCGGAGACCGAGATCGGCTACAAGTTCCAGTGCATCAGCCTCGGCCGCCGCGACGCGATCCTCCAGCACGTCACCCCCGACGACCAGGCCAAGCCCAAGGCCATGACCGGCCGAAACGCCGCCCGCGTCAAGGAAATGATCTGCTCGGCCACCACCTGGGGCCTCACCCACCCGACCAACATGATGCCGTCCCGCCGCCACCGCATCACGGCCCCCGCCGCAGTACGGCCCGACTACGCCGCCGCATAAGTACGTGGAACGCAGCCGGCTCGGCCACCCGGCCGCGGACATGGCCTACCGGCCGAACGCCGAATACGCCGCCGTCCGGCACGGCGTCATCCAGACGCAGGTCGTCTCCTCCAAGTGGGGGCGTGGTCGACGAGGGATACGCGCGGCAGCGTCACCGTCACGTAGTCCGTGCGCCCTTCCCCTCCCTGATTTGGCCCCGTTGTGCCGGCCAGCCGACAGCCCCCGTCGGCTGGCCGGCAACGCACCGACGAGGCAAAGGGGTTCGCGGGGACATGACGAGATTTTCGGGATTCGGCGATGGGCCGTGTTGGTCATGCGAGTAGGACGCGTTTGCGGCGCAGGGACCGGACGCGGCACGCCGTCAGCGGCGAGGCCCGGGGCATGCCTGTCCCGGCTCTCCTCCAGCGTCTGATGCCCAGTACGGATGGGCCGTGCTGCTCGATGAGCCTGACCCAGGCCTTGACGTACTCGTCCATGCGCGGCGGGTCGGGGGCGTGTCAGGACACCGGGACGGTGAGCGGCCGTCGGTGTTGAGGATCGTCGGCTTGCCCCGGACGCGAAGTCCGAGGAGATGCCGGTCCCGCCGTCTCGGTGGCCGCATCGGCTTCGGCAGTGCGGCGCGGGGCCTGGGCTACCGCCGAACGGGGGACCGTCGGCAGAGGGCAGCGAGTCTTCGTGGCCGGGCCGCGGGCGGCTGGTAGCTTCGGACCCTGTTTCCTGCGAAATAAACCTATTGCCGCAATTCGCCTTCATTGTCCGGTGAGGGTATTCGCGGGAGCTTCGCGGGTTCCGGCCGACGAAGGAGATCTGGCGCATGAGCAACGGCGTTTCCCGACGGGGACTTCTGGGCGCCGCCGGAGCGGTGCTCGGCGGAGCGTCCCTCGGCGCGTTCGGCACCGAGACCGCCTCCGCGGGACCCGCCGGAGCCGCCCCGGTCGACTCCGATCTGATCGTCCGGCCCGGGGACACGCGATACGAGACGCTCAGCCAGGGATTCAACCAGCGGTGGACGAGCGAACCGCAGTACATCCAACTCATCACGTGTGACGCCGACGCGGTCGCCGCGGTGCGCACCGCCCTGGACCGGGGTCTGCGGCCCACCGTGCGCAGCGGCGGCCACTGCTACGAGGACTTCGTGGAGAACACCGGTGGTGCCATCCTCGACATGAGCACCATGAAGGGGGTCAGCCGCACCAAGGACAAGTACGGCCGTACCGCCTACTGCGTGGAGTCCGGCGCCACCAACTGGGATGTCTACAACGAGCTTTTCCGCAAGTACGGGGTGACCATCCCGGCCGGGTCGTGCTACTCGGTCGGCGCCGGCGGCCACATCTGCGGGGGCGGCTACGGAATCATGTCCCGCCGCGACGGGCTCACCGTCGACTACCTGGTGCAGGTCGACGTCGTCACGGTCAAGGACGGCCAGGTCAAGGTGACCGCGGCGCATCGCTCGGACCCCGCGGGCTCCGACACCGCACACCTGTTCTGGTCGCACACGGGCGGCGGAGGCGGCAACTTCGGTGTCGTCCTGCGCTACTACTTCGCCGAGCAACTGCCCGTCCCGCCGCCGCAGATGTGGCTGAGCAGCATCGCCTGGCCCTGGGCCGACCTGATCAACCATCGGGAAGACTTCGACAGGCTGCTGGCGAACTTCGGCAACTTCTTCGCGACCCACAGCGGGCCCGACGAGCCCGTCTACGACCAGCTGTTCAGCATTCTCAAACTCACCCACAAGACCAACGGCAACATCGTCGTGTCCAGCCAATGGTTCGGCGAGGACGTCGCACCGCTGGACGCCTACATCCAGGCCCTGGAGGCCGGGCTCACCACCCCCTCGACGGTGCAGACGGACGCAGTGGGCGGTTTGCTCCTGCCCCTTCCGGAGAAGCGTCGCAAGATGCCGTGGCTGCAGGCGACCCAGACGCTCAACGGCTCCGGGCCCAACCAGCGCGGAAAGTACAAGTCGGCCTACCACCGCAAGCCGTTCACCGGCAGCCAGGTCGCGGCCATGTGGACCTGGCTCACCAAGGACGTGCCGAATGTGGACCTGACCCAGACAATCGCCCAGATCGACTCGTACGGGTGCCGCATCAACGCCGTGGCGCCGCACGACACCGCAGTGCCGCAACGCGATTCGTGCATGAAGCTCCAGTACCAGACGTACTGGACGAACCCCGCCCAGGACCAGGCCCACCTGGACTTCCTCAGGGGCTTCTACACCGACGTGTACGCCGACACCGGGGGCGTGCCCGAGATCAGCGACGCGGCGCACGACCGCAGCACGGACGGCGCGTACGTCAACTACCCGGACGTCGACCTGGGCATCGCGACGGACCCCGCCCCGCAGTACCCGCGGCTGTACTACAAGGACGGCTACGAGCGCCTGCAGCTGACGAAGGGCATCTGGGACCCGAACAACCACTTCCACCACAAGCAGTCGGTCGTCCCCCCGACTTCGGCCCAGGGCAGCTGAGCAGCGCCGCCGAACCCGGCCGGTCCGCGCGGGCCACTCAGCTGTCAGTCGGCCGAACTACGATCCGGATTCCAGCCTGCTGAATCCTTGGAGAAGACGCATGGGTGACGTGAGCACCGGCACTGGGACCGACACCAGCACCAGCGCCAACAACAAGGTGGTCGTCAACAGGGCGATGTCGTTGGACGGCTTCATCGCCGGTCCCGGCCACGCCATGGACTGGATCTTCGGATACATGTCCGACGACATGTTCCCGGAGGTCATGGCGGCCACGGGAGCCATGCTTGTCGGGCGGGGCACGTACGACGTCGCCAAGGGCATGTCCGACGAGGACACCTCCTACGACGGCGGACCACAGTTCGTCCTGACGCACAAACCCCCCGCCGAGCCGGACCCCAGCGTCACGTTCCTCACCTGTGACATCGAGGAGGCCGTCGCCACGGCCCGCAGTGCCGCGGGCACCGGGAACCTGGAGATCCTCGGTGCCGACGTCGCCGCCCAGTGCCTCCAGCGCGGACTCGTCGACGAGATCCTGGTGTACATCCTGCCGGTCCTGCTCGGCGACGGTGTCCGCTTCTCACCCCCGGGCCTCGGCAGGATCGACCTCGAACCCTTCAGCACCGTCAGCTCGGGCGCCGTGACGATGCTCCGCTTCCGCGTCCGCAAAGAGACAACCGAATCCGGGAGCTGACACCAACACCTGCCGCCTCGCTACGCGGGGTCCAGCAGCGCCTGCGTGTAGGGCACGGTCAGCACGCTCGGGTGGCCGATGCCGTGGCCGAGGTAGCCGTCGTCGCCGAACGCGTCGCCGTGGTCGGCGCAGGCGATGACCAGCCACGGGCCGTAGGCGGGAAGGGAGTCCAGCAAGGTACCCAAGTGTTGGTCGGCGTACGCCAGGGCAGCCAGTTGGCTGTCCCAGCCGTCCGTCGCCCCGTGCGCGTTTCGGCGCGACTCGGGCAGGTAGTGCGCGTGCGGGACGTGGGTGGCCGAGATGTTCATGAACAGGAACGTCAGCGGATTCTCGTTTCCCGGGACAACGCTTTCCGGCGGGTCGGCGAGGACGTCGAGTGCCGAACGCACCTGGTGGCGCGTGGAATCGGGCTCGGTACTGTTGAACTCGGGACGCCAATAGGCGTGCTGGAACATGGCCGGAAAAACCGAGCCGAGCGGCGTCCGCGAGGAGA
Source organism: Streptomycetaceae bacterium NBC_01309 (assembly GCA_045039925.1). Lineage (GTDB taxonomy): Bacteria > Actinomycetota > Actinomycetes > Streptomycetales > Streptomycetaceae > Yinghuangia. The sequence goes on along the minus strand of CP108400.1, from coordinate 8,794,297 downwards.
AGTAGTCGACGCCGCCGATACACACCGACCGGTATCCGACGTCGGTCAATCCGCGGACCAGGTTCGAGCCCTCGACCACGTAGGTTCCCGGGCTTATCGCCTTTCCCTCGGTGGGGCGGCATTTGAACAGCCGGTCCGCGGAACTGCCCGGTGCCGCGGGTTTCGGCAGGAAGCCGGCGAAGATCGCGTGGTGGGCGGGCCAGGTGAACGTGCCCGGTGCGTGCCGCGGCTCCCAGCCGGATGACGGAAGGAGCCGAGCCAGATTGGGTGTTCGCGAGGTCGCGAGTGCGGCCCTGGCCACGTCGTACCGCAGCGAGTCGAGTGTGATGAGCAGAATGTTGCGGTGACCGACAACGCGGTTCGCGTCGATCGCGGCGCACGACACGACTGTGTGCCGGGTCTTCCCGGCCACCGTTTCGCCAAAAGTACTCACCCTGAAAGCCCCCGTCGAAATACACTAAGGAGCAAGGGTATCCACCTCTACTGGGAAGGGCACCCCGATATCCTCGGGGTGCGGGAACCGGGATTTCCGGCGGTCGGCCTCGGACTCTCTCCACCTCTATTAATACGGCACCGGGCTGACATCATGACGAGATGGCGCCGGGCAGTTGACCCGGCACCATCTCGGGGTATTTGGCTGCTCCGCCCGGCCCATCTCACCGTCACCAACACGTTCGCCGCGGTGCGGGGCAACCGGCGCGGACGCCACCTGGCCGGGGCGTGCCTCATTGACGGTGCCGTCGACCCACAGCTTCCACGGCTGGCAGCTTCCACGGCTGGAACCGGTAAAGACCGAACGCCAAGGCAGCCGCGACCACGGCCGCGACGGCAAGCACGATCGGCCTGCGCAGGAATTGCAGGAGACGCCCGATTTGTGGAAATCCTTGAGATGCGGGTCTTCGGATTCGCGAAAGCCGTGGACGCCCCAGGGACGCCACCGGAGTTCAGGCGCGCCCGCCGACGATAAGTGCGGTGGGCGCGGATTCCGCCTCGGCGAAGGACGTACGCCCGCAGTTCAGCTCGGCGGCGCTCGCCTCGGCCGTGGTCGCGGCGCTGTGGGACGACCGGCACGGCGCCGCTGTTGATGGCCGACCACTACTGCGCCGGGATGGCGTCTTCGTGCACCGACGTTGGGGGCATCCCCGCGTGTCATGTTCAGCGGCGGTGGGCGGGGTACTTCTTGGGCAGTTTGTAGCCGCGGTCCGCCAGGACGGTCCGCAGGCGGTCGGGGTAGTCGGTGATGATGCCGTCGACCCCGTCGTCGATGAGCTTGTTCATGGTGACGGTGTCGTCGACCGTCCACGGGATGACCTTGAGGCCGAGGCGGTGGGCGCGGTCGACCATCTCCTTGGTGACGTACGGCCGGTACGCCGGGTCGGTCACGGTGCCGTTCTGCGGAAAGCCGTGCACCGGCGAGAACGCCGCCGCGCCGAAGGACTTCACCGCGGTCAGCGGGTCGCCGCCGAAGTCGTCGATGTCGATGCCGCCCAACCACGGCGACGCGCCGGGCATCCCGGTCTGGAGGAAGTCGTAGTTGGTCAGCGCGACCAGCGGCAGGCGCGGCTCGACCTGTCGCATGCGCATCAGCGCACCCCAGTCGAAGCTCTGGATGCTCACCTGGTCGAGCAGCCGCGCCCGCCGTACCTCGGCCGCCACAACGGTGACGAACTGCTCGCGCGGCGCTGTCTGTTCGGGCGCGCCCGCCTCGACCTTGGTCTCGATGTTGAGGGTGACCCGGTCGGCCCGGCGGTCACGGACAAGGGTGAAGACCTCGCGCAGCAAGGGCATCCGCGCACCCGGCGAGGTGCTCTGGCCCGGGAAGCCGGCCAGTGGCCGCGAACCGCAGTCGAGTGTACGGACCTGGGCCAGGCTGAGCGTGTTCACGTACTTCCCGACGTAGGGGAACTCCGGGTCGCCCGGCACCGCCGGGGCGGTGTCGGCGCACTTGCGGCCGTCGACCCTGCGGTCGTGGGTGACCACGGCCTGCCCGTCCTCGGTGATCTGGACGTCCAGTTCGAGCGTCGACACGCCCAGGTCGAGGGCCTTGGAAAACGCGGCGACCGTGCTTTCGACGGTCAGACCGAGTCCACCGCGGTGCGCCTGCAGATCGAAGTGGTGCCGGTGGTGGCCGTTCCCGTGGCCCCCGCCGTGGCCACCGCCGGTTTCCTGGGCTGCGGCGGGGCCCACCGCACCGACGACGGCCGCCGCGGCCAGCGCGGCGGCGGTCGTGGTGCGGCGCATGGTGGTCTTGGGGTCTCGCGGCATGGCTGGTCCGTCCTCTCGGTATCCCGCATCACCGTGGCAGCGCGGCGCGAAGCCCACGGGTGCCGGCGGTGAGCACGGGACGAAGAGCAGACGAACGGGCGGGAGCGGAACGCGTGGCGCGGAGGAGGTCGATCCCCTGGTGCACCACGCCCCGCTTTGACATCGGCTCACGACGCTTCGCCGGGTGACGGCGGACGAGCCGGGCGCATTGCGTCGCTGCGCCCGGCCCGCACTCGTCACCCGTCGAGGCCGACGCCTTTCGGAGCCCTTACGGGTTGCAGCAGATCTGGGTTCCGGCTGCGTTGTACAGCGCCACCTCGGGCCTCGTTGTGCTCTGGGACAGCGGGATCGCGACGGCGAAGTACGTGGTGCCCGTCTCGGGCGCCGGTGCCGTGACGAGGTCGGCGCCGGTCAGAGTGGTCACGGTGCCGTCCGCCGTGGTGACGGTGACCTTGGCGACATCCCTGCCGACCCGGCCTTGTACGAGCCAGCCGTGGGTGTTGGGCCGGTCCTCGCCCGCGGCGAACGCGGTGGCCCCGATCGAGCCGTCCCCCTCCACGGTCCAGGCGGGCTTGTGCGGGTCGGTGCTGCTGCTGGACCCCAACTCCTGGGTGACGCCGTTGCCGTAGCGCGCCGTGAGCTTAACGACGGTGGCCTGGCCGCCGGCGGGGACGCCGGCGGACGGGGGAACCACCTCGCTCGCGGGGACCACGGCGAGGGTGCGCACGAGCTCCCAGGAAATCCCGCTGAGCGTGCCGCGCGCCAGTGTCTGCGTGCCGGTCCCGTCGGCCGGACCGGCGGACCGGTTGCCGTGCTGAGCGGCGTCCGGGGTCGCCGGTGCGCTCACCGGGCCCGGCCCGGCCGGCTGCGCGGGCCCACCCGGGCCCACGCCGCTGAACGCGGCCGCCGCGCCGACGGCGCCCACAACCAGCACCGACAGGGCGGACACGGCGGTCAGGCGCCGCCGCGCCCGGACACGCCGACCGCCGCGCACGATGCTGTCGAGCGGTACGGGCCCCGGATGCACCGCGCAGGCGGCCTGGTCGAGGTGGTGCGGCAGTTCGCTCACGGTCTCCGAGGAGTCCCGCAGGTCGTGCGATGACATCACTGTCCTCCTACAAGGGCTGACGGAGCCGTCCCGAGGTCACGTACCGCCGGGTGGGCACGCAACTTGGCGAGCCCCTTGGACGCCTGGCTCTTGACGGTGCCGACCGAGCAGCCCACCGCCGTCGCGACGTCCTGTTCGGACAGGTCGGACCAGTACCGCAGGACGATCACCGCTCTTTGCCGGGACGGGAGTTCGGCGAGCGCGGCCAGCAGGGCCGGCCGGATGTCCACCCCCGCGTGCGGGTCCACGGCGGTCGCCGTGTCCGGCACCGCGGCAGTCAGCCGCTCGTCCACCCGGCGCTTGCGGAACCGTCTCGCGTTGCAACGCACAAGAATGCGGTGCACGTACGCGTCCCGATTGCCGCTGCGTGAGACGCGGTGCCACCCCGCGTACGCCTGCTCCAATGCCGACTGCGCCAGGTCCTCCGCAAGGTGACGGTCTCCTATGAGCAGGTAGGCGGTACGCACCAGCCGCTCCCACCGGGCCGCCGCATACTCGCGGAACTCGGCCTCATCAACTGCATTCAACGAACACCTCCTAACCCCTGTAGTGGACGCAGCCGGCCGATCAGGTTGCCCTGGCAGCACAGCGCACCCATGAACCGGGGCTCGGACCGGCTGCTCCACGAAGGGCACGGCCCCACCGTCCGAGCCACCCGCAGCGGCCCTACACGCCCAGGCAGGCTCGTTCGGTTTCGTCGAAGCCCTACTCCCCGCCGCGTGGTGTGCGGCGGTTGCCGGGCGGTAGCCGAGGTTGCGGGCGACGAGTTGGAGTCCGTGATGCCGCCGCCGGACAGGAGCACCGAGGTCTGCGCCGGGTCTTCACCGCGGACCGTTGCCAACTGCCGCCCCGACTACAGCCCGATCCATCGCCGCAGATCAGGAGGTATGAAACGCATCAGTGCGTGCTGCGCCGCATCACTTGCCGACTCCGCGTCCTGTCCGCCGTGCTGACTGCGGCCGCCTCGGGTCCCTCCTGGGCTGGGTACTGCCGGGTCCTGCCCCGGCGGGCTCCAGGTAGCTGTTACGTCCGTCGTGGCCGTCCGCGTCGGCCTCGTCGAACCAGTGGCCCCCGTGCGCGAGGTAGCGGAAGCGCAGCCGCTCGTCGCCGGGCACCGCCACGGTGACGGCACGGGTGCCGTCCTCGCGTACGAGGAGTTCGTGGGTGCCGGGTGTCCAGTCGTTGAAGTCGCCGACCACGCTGACCGCCGGGCATGCCGGGTCAGGCGGAAGAATGAAGGTGACCTGGACTGTGTCCTTGCGGCGGATGCGCTCCAGCACGGCGGGCTCCTCGGGCTCGGATCGATACGCCCGCGGCCGGTTGGCGAACCGGGCGCGGGATGCCTGCCATCGTGGGGCCCGAACCGTCTCGGGCGCCGCCATGCGCTGTCGCCGCGCGGGGGATACACCCGCCTGGCCCTGTGCGTGGGCCTCTCACAGCTGGCGACCTTGTCCCACGTGCCGACGCTCACGGCTTGGGCCGGGCCGACTCCGAGTTACGTCATGTACCGCCACTGACGGAATTCGGCGGGCGCCGAACAGCCCGCCGCGCGGGCCGCTTCGTCGTCCCCGTGCCCCGCGTGCGGCTCCGGCCGCGCTTGCCGCGCAGCGTGTCGGTGTACGAGTCCATGCGTTTGACGAGTTCGGTGTGCCCCAAGCCCATGAGGTTGACGACGGTGACGCCGCCGGAACCGCGGTAGACGCGCTCGATGTCGGCGGTCGCGCCGCTCCCGAAGCTGCGGTCGATCACCGCCTGGCACTTGTCCCGGGTTCGGGCGGGCGAAGCCGGCGGTCAGAACGAGCGCCTTGACACGCTCGGGGTGGCTCCACGCCGCCGCCTCCCCCGTGCGCCAGGAGCAGTCCTGGTCCGGTGCCGCGGACGATGCGGGAGAGCGGCGATGCGGGAAGGGTGTGCGTCATGTCCGTCCTTGATGGTGATGTGCCGAGACGTACTGCTCGGCGGTGCGGGCAGGTCGAGCGGCGGCCAGGGCCGGGGCGAGCGCGACGAGCACCACGGCCCGTGCCGCGACGCCAAGGTCTGACATCGATGTCAGAGTCAAGGTCGGAGTGAAGCGCGGAAAGTGAGGTTCACGTGGAGATGCGCATGGGCGGGATGGTCCGGCGGACCGGCGTGAACGAGCGACTGCTGCGCTACTACGAGACGCAAGGACTCTTGGCGCCCGCACGGCTACCGAGCGGTACCGCGCGTACGCCGCGATCACCGACCTGGCGGCGTCACGCGACCTCCTGGACAGCGTGATCTCGGCAAGGCCGGCGTAAGCCGACTCCGGTGCCGTCGATGGCCCGAACCGCCCTCCTCTACCCGGCGGCCCAGGCGTTCACCGCCGGCATGACACCCACGTTCCTGATCGCCGCGGCCCTCCCCCGGCCGCCGCCCTGCTCGCGTGGTGCAAAACCCCCGAGGACTTGCGTCCCACCGAGGAAGCGGCGCACCGCGGCACGGGCCGGGTGCTCCGGTTGAGCTGCCGAAGTGACTGCGGTGCGCGAGACTGCCAAGAGGGGGTACACGATCATCTCCCGGCAGGAGCGGGGCCATGTCACTCGACCTCAGCCACGGCTTTTTCGGGGAAGTGCAGTACAGCACCATGACGGTGCAGGACATCTTCGCCGCCAACTTCCTGACGCGCGCCGGGCTGGTGCAGATGCAGTTGCCCGATGGGGACCTGTCGATGTGGTTCGACCGGCCCGTGGTCGCGCTGGTCAAGGACGCCGCCCCGACCACCCCCCGGGTCGAGGTCACGTTGCGGCTGTTCGCCCGGCTCACCGGGCGTGACGACGAGGCCCGCGTCTTCATCACCGCTCGCGGCGCCATCAAGGACCGCAAACTGACGGTCGACACGACGCCTCGGGCATGCCCGTCGGTGGACTTCGCGGAATCGGGGCCCGGCGACTTCACGCAGACGCTGACCACGAACGGCGCCTACGACCCGTTCGTCCTGCCCGCGGTGAAGAAGACGCTCCAGAAGGAGCCGTTCGCGCTGGGCCCGCTCTCCGACGCCGGCGGCAAGCGGTTCTACCGGAACTACTTCGACATCCCGAACCGGCCCGAAGGCATGCTCGTCATGTTCATCGCGGCGTTCGGCGAACCGCCCGCCCCGCCGACCGTCCCCGATCGGATGTTCTCCTCCGAGGTCATGCTGCTGGTACCGGACGACCTGGTGAACCCGGCCATCACCCGGGGACTGGCCCAGGCCGGGCTCGGCTCCCTGCCGGCCCCGCTCAACCCGGACGTCATGGTGAACACCCTGCAGGTCTCGCTGCAGAACGGGCACATCCGCATCGCCGGTTCCGGCACCAAGACCACCGACGTCCTCGGCATCCCCGTCGACACCGACTTCACCTTCGCGGCCTTCGTGCAGCCCCTGGTCGACGCGGACGGCAACGTCGGCATCCACGTGATCTCCACCCAACAGGACCTCGTCGGCGCGGGTACGGCCTTCGCCGACTTCCTGAGTGCGGGGGCACTGACCCGGCTGATGGAACGGATCCTTCCCGAGGCCATCGGCGGGCTCTCCCTCGGTGCGATCAACGGACTCGACTTCTTCTCCGACGAGACCCCCGGCTCCGGCGAGTCCGCGCCGGCCAGGGCGGATTCCCTGCCGGTCATCTTCGTCAACGGCATGGGCATCCGCTTCGACGTGAACGTCGGAATGCCGCCGGAGATCATGCCGCCGTACATCCGGGGCCACCTCGCCAGCAGGCAGTTCCACATCAAGGGCTGCGAGTTCGGCGACCTGATCGGTGCGGCCAACCTCCGCAAGTTCGTGACCTCGGACGCCGCCCTCACCGTCGGCTACGACGGCTGCTCGAAGTGCCAACCCGGCTTCCACGTACCGGAATTCGGCTCACTGGCCATCGACGTCGTGCACCCGCCCGGCGTCGAGCCGGACCAGCCGGTGACCGTGACCGCGACGTACGCCGGCGACCTCGTCCGCTTCGGCGTCAGCCTCGCCCCCGAGCAGGAGAAGGACGTCAGCAACGGAACCGCCGACGTCGGCGGCATCCCCACCAACTTCCTCGCCATCGACAACGTGGTCCCCGCGGACTGGACGGTCACGGTGGCATGCGGGGCCTGGTCGGCGGAGACCACGGTCCGTGTCGCCACCCGTGTCCTCGCGACGGACGGCACCGTGACCGGAGAACGCACCCAACTCACGGCGACGGTGGGCAAGCCGGATCTGGTCCAGGTCGCCCCGTGACCCGCACCTGATCCTCACCTCACCGCACCCCTGGGAGATGCGGCCGGGAATCACTCGGCCACAGCGACGCGCCGGGCCGTACAACACCGGCCGGATGCGCTCGGATCGCGTCCTGCGACGTCCGACACCGGGTCCAGGACGCTTTCGCCGAGGAGAACACGCACCGTGCCGGATGCGGAACGGCCGCCCCGGGTGTCTTCCGGGGCGGCCGTTGCTGCCCGGAGTTACGGGCAGACGCTCGTGCAGGGAGTGCCGAAGCCGGCGGCCGGAGCCAGCGGGACGGTGATCGACGACGGGGTCCCCGGCCCGGACTTCAGCTGGTACACGCCGGCGAGGAGTTTGAAGGTCTGGGGCGTGGTGGCCGACAGGTGGGGCGTGTCGGCGGTGGTGACGACCACACGGATGCGGTGGCCCGGGGCGATGGACGCGAAGGTCGGGAAGATCTCCAGGTCGTAGCGGGTGGTCTGGAAGGCCGGAACCGGGGCCGCGGACGCCTGGGTGGACGGGTGGTACGGCATCAGGAGCGACCCGTCCGGGGCGTACCAGCTGCGCGCGGGGTCGACCGCGCGGTGGGTTCCGACCAGGGCGCCGGTGCTGAGCGGGACCGAGGAGCCGTCGGGGCCGACGTCGGTGACGGTCGCGACGAACTGGGTCTCGTTCGTGTTGGCGGAGGCGTACAAAGTGGCGCCGATCGGGCCGGCGAGGACCGTGGTCTCGGTCACCGGGGCGGTCGTGTAGACGAGCGAGTTGGGTCCGCTCTCCCGTGCGAGGTTCGAGTCCTCGCACGCCGGGTTGCGGATGAAGCCGCCGAACCACTGCGTCGACGACCGCGTGCACGGGTTGTTCGCCGCCGTCCAGGTGATGAACTCGGAGCCGCCGGTGGTCGGCGGGGTCGGCGTGAGCAGACCGTCGTTCGCCGAGGAACCGGCGGTGCCGGTACGCCCCTTGTCGAGGTACAGGCGCGACGCGGTGGTCTCGGTGAACGGGTAGTTCCGGGTGTCGAGCCAGCGGCCGGAGCCCAGCTCCTTGACGTGCAGCGGGTTCGTGGTGCCGGTGATCCCGGTGTCCATGCCCTTCAACCAGTGGTCGTACCAGCGCAGTTGCAGGGCCGACAGGTCGAATCCGGGGTCCTGGCGCGGGTCGTGGTACCACGGGCCCATCAGGAGCTGGTAGCGGTCGGTGACCTGCTGGCCGGCGGCCATCGGCGCGCCGACCGGGCGGCCGGCCCACGCGTTTTGCAGGCCCGCGTAGTTCATCAGCGCGCCGCGCTGGAACAGGTCGTACCAGCCGCCGACGAGGAACGCCGGCACGCCGTTGGCGACCACGTTCGCGAGCTGGTCGGCGGGGCGGCGAGCCTGCCAGAAGGCGCCGTCGTAGGCGTGTTCCCCGCCGGTCATCAGCCCGTTGAGGATCGGCAGGTTGGCCGTCGCGATCCCGCTGAGGTGCTGGAGTTCGAGCGTGAGCGTGTCGAGGATGTTCTGCGACGAGCCGCCGTTGAGCGCGTCGGTGATCGGGTTGGTCAGGTTGCCCAGCCCGGTGTAGAGCAGCCAGAACGGCATGAACTCGGCGTTCGGCAGCCCGCCCATCGTGACCAGCTCGCGGTACAGGTCGTTCCCGGCCACCACCGGGAAGACGGCCTTGAGGGGCGAACCGGGCCCGACCGCGGCGGCGGTGGAGATCTGGTTGATGCCGGTGTACGAGTCGCCGTACAGTCCGACGCCGCCGTCCGCGGACGGGAGCGCCGCCGCCCAGTTCACCAGCGCCGCGCCGTCCTGCGCCTCGATCGGCGCGAACGGCGACCACGATCCGGTCGACGAACCGGTGCCGCGCACGTCGACGGCGACCGCGATGTAGCCCCGCTGGACGAAGTACGCCAGCTCGGCCTGCTTGAGGCCGCGCCCGTACGGCGTCTGGTTCAGCAGCACCGGGAACGGCCCCGGCGCCGCGGTGGTGGTGCCGGGGACGGCGGGTGTGTAGACGTCCGCGCGCAGCACGGTGCCGTCCGCCATCGTGACGGCCACACCCTTCTGCGTACTGACCCCGTACGCCACCGGACTGGCGGCCGGCGACGCCGCGGTCGCGGCCGGCCCCGACCCGACGAGGGCGGTGGTGACGACGAGGGCGCCGGCCAGGAGGGCGCCGATGCGCCGGCGCGGCGGACGGGACGTGCCACGTCTTCTTCCGGTACGGCCGGTGCGGCCGGTACGGGCAGTGCGAAACAGCTGGTGGAGCACCGTGACCTCCCAGGGTCGCGAGACAGGGGCTGGGTGGTGCGTCTTGCCTGCGCGTTCCGGATTCCGGATGCCGTTCCGGGACGCGTGTTCGGGGAGGGATGCCGGGCGCGGGTCAGGGCGTCAGCGTCGCCGCGAACGCGTGCCGCAGCGCGGCGGCACGTACCTCGCGGACGAGGGTGAACGTCGCGGTGATCGGGATGATCCACGTCCCGTGCCCGTGCGCGGACACCCGGAAGGCGGCGCCGGGGACGCCCGCTTCGTGCAGCCGGGCCAGGTACCGCTCGCCCTGGTCGCACAGCACGTCCAGTTCGGCGACGGTGAGGACGACGGGCGGCAGGCCGCTCAGGTCGGGGGCGAGCAGGGGCGAGGCCAGCGGGTCCTTAGGATCGCCGTGCTCGCCGAGGTACCAGGCGGCGTATTCGTTGACGGCGCCTGCGGTGAGCCCCTGGGACGGTTCCTCGTCGGGGACCGGCAGCGGGGTCAGGTCCAGCGCGGGGACGTCGAGGAGCTGGAGGCACGGGGCGGGCAGGCCCCGTTCGCGCACCGCGAGGCACAGCGCGGCCGCCAGGTTCCCGCCCGCGCTGGCGCCGCCGACGGCGACCCCGGCCGGATCGATGCCCAGCTCGGCGGCGTTGTCGTGCAGCCAGCGGTAGCCCGCGACGCAGTCTTCCAGCGGGGTGGGGAACGGGTGTTCCGGTGCGAGCCGGTAGTCTACGGACACCACGACGCAGGGCACCATGGCCGCCATCGGTCCGCACTCGACCTCGCCCGTGTCGAGGTTGCCGAGGGCCCAGCCGCCGCCGTGCATGAAGTAGAACGCCGGTGCCGGGGCGGCCAGTTCGGCCGGGCGCAGCACGCGGACGGCGATTTCGCCGCCGTCGACGGCGACGCGGTGCTCGGTCGCGACGACGCCCGGGCCGCGTCCGGTGGACGCGAGGACCATCGTCGCGGCGGACATCCGGCGTCGTTCGTCCAGGTCGGCGGCCTCGCGTTCGGCCGCGCCGGCCGCGGCGAGCGCGTCGACGAGGGCGCGGATCGGTGGGTCCAGTGGCATGGCTCTGCCCTCCGTGCTCAGGGGAATCGGGCGCGGGGTGCCCGGGATACGCGGAATGCGTCGGGTGTTCGGGCCGCTCGGGGTACCCGGGCTGCCCGGACGGTCCGGTCCGGCGGGGCGTCAGACCACGCCGGACCGGTCGATGGCGCGGTCGTCGGTGCCGAGGTAGCCGGCGATGACCGCAGGGTCGGTGCGCACCTGTTCGGGGGTTCCCTCGGCGATGACGCGGCCGGCTTCCAGGCAGTACAGCCGGTCGGTGAAGGACATCAGGAACGGCATGTCGTGTTCGATCACCACCATGGCCGCGCCGAGTTCGCGGCGCAGCCGGAGCAACAACGGTCCGAGCGCCTCGGTTTCGCGCTGCGCGACGCCGGCGGTGGGCTCGTCGAGGCAGAGCACCCGCGCGTCGAGCGCGAGCAGGTTGGCGAGTTCGACGATGCGCCGGGTGCCGGTCGACAGCCCCGCGACCGCCTGGTCCGCGTACGCGCCGAGGCCGACCAGGTCGATCAGGTCCGCGGCTTCGGCCCGCCGCCGCCGTTCGGCGCGCAATGCGCCGGGCAGGAAGGCGGCCGTGGCGACGAGCCCGGACCGGCCGCGTGCTTCCAGCGCGACGAGGACCGTCTCGCGAACGGTGAGTTCGGGGAACAGCCGGGCGGCCTGGAACGTACGCCCGAGGCCGAGCGCCGCACGGCGGGCGGGCGACCACCCGGAGACGTCGTGTCCGAGCAGTTCCACGGTCCCGGACGCGGGGACGAACCCGCCGATCGCGCCGATCAGCGTCGACTTGCCCGCGCCGTTGGTACCGATCAGGCCCACGATCTCGTCGGCCTGGACATGCATGCCCACGCCGTCGACGGCGGTGTTCCCGCCGAACCGCACGGTGACGTCGCGGACCTCCAACACCGGTTTGCCCGCAGGGAGTTCGGGACTTTCCCGGCGCCCGGTGCGGGCCGCGGCGGCCGGGGGCGCCATCGACGCCCGCCCCTCCGCCTTCGGCGCCTCCGCGGCCGCCGCGCCCAGGCGCCGTTCCGCGAGGTCCAGCACCGCGCCGCGCGCCGCGTACCCGATCTGCACGAGCCCGCCGGGGAAGTACATCAGCAGGACCAGCAGCCCGAGGCTGGAGGCGAACATCGGCACCAGCTCGTTGTCGGGGAAGAAGGCGGGAAGCCCGATCACCCACACCGCGCCGAGCACCGGGCCCCACACCGAGCCCAGTCCGCCGATCACCACGATGGCCACCAGCATCAGCGAGTCGCCGACCTGGAAGAACCGCTCGGTCACCGGCACGGACTGGACGGCGCCGGCGAGCAGCCCGCCGCCGAGTCCGGCCAAAGCGCCGGACAGGGCGAACGCGACGACCTTCGTGGGGGTGGGCCGGACCGTGGCGGCGGCGGCCGCGTCGGGGTTGTCGCGCACCGCGATCATGCGGCGGCCGGGGCCCGTGCGCCGCAGCCGGGACAGCAGCGCCACCACGAGTGCCAGGACCGCCAGGAGCACGTAGTAGTAGGTGCGTTCGCGTGACAGGTCCAACCCGAGGAGTGTGCCGCGGGGGAACGCCACCGAGTCGCCGGTGCCCGCGCCGAAGATGTCCATCCGGTACAGGAAGCCGACCGCGGCGATGCCGAGCGCGAACGTGCTGATCGCGAGCAGCATCCCGTCGACGCGCAGGGCCGCGAACCCGATGACCGCAGCGAGGAGCGCCGTGCCCGCGGCGGCCGCCAGGATGGCGACCGGGAACGGCATCGGGTCGACGATCAGCCGGGTGTCGCCGCCGAGCCCGATGGTGAGACCGCGCGTCAGCAGCGCGGCCGTCAGCGCGCCGAGTCCGGCGAACCCCATCTGGCCGAGCGAGAGTTGGCCGGCCCAGCCGGTCAGCACGGTCAGCGAGCACGCGCAGACGGCGTACGCGAGGACCGTCGCGTACAGCAGATGCCGCGACGACTGCGTGACGACCAGCGGCAGGACCACCGCGGCGGCGAGCACCGGCAGCGCGGCGAGCAGGCCGAGACGGCGCACCCACCAGACGCGCCGCAGGTGTTCGGGCACCGCGCGGACGCGCGGGCCGAACGCCACGGTCTCGGACCGGGCGCGGTCGTCCCGCCGGGCGTACGCCCACACGGCGGCGAGCACGGCGCCGAGCAGCAGCAGGTCGACGAGGCCGGGCTCGGTGACGTACTCGAAGCGGACGTACGCCTGGAGCACGCCGATCGCGACACCCGCCAGCATCGACCGGCGGAACGAGACCATGCCCGCGACGACGGCGGCGGCGAGCGCCCGGATCATGGTGCCGGGGCCAAGATCGGTGACCGCGGTGACGCCGCCGGACAGTCCGGACACGAGGATCATCGCGAGGCTGGAGAGAAGGCCGGCGATGGTCCACACCAGGGTGGAGATCAGCTTCGGGTTGATGCCGAGGGTACGGGCCAGCGGCATGTTGTCCGCCGAGGCGGTGACCGCGCGGCCCATGGTGGTGTGGTTGAGCAGCATCGACAGCGCGCCGGCCACGAGCGGGACGACGACCAGCACCGCGGCCTGCGCCCCGGTGACGGTGACCCCGCCGACCGTCCAAGTCCCGTGGACGGGAACCGGGTACTGCGCGCTGAGCGCGTTCCGGACGTCCGGCAGGGCGGTCACGACGGCAACTGCGGCTTGGGACACGCCGATCGTCGCGATCAGGACCGTGACGCGCGGCGCGGTGAACAGGCGGCGGATCACCGACAGTTCGACCAGCGTGCCGGTCAGCGTCCCGACCGCCAGCGCGGCGGGCAGCGCGGCCCAGACCGGCCAGCCGTAGTTGAGGCACACGAGCGGCAGCAGCGCGGCCGCGAGGACCCCGAGGTTGCCGACCGCGAAGTTGATGACACGGGTGGACCGGTACACCAGGACGATGCCCTGGGCGATCAGGCCGATGGCGAGGCCGTTGACGAGCCCGTCGAAGAGGACCTGGCTGTTCATGTGGCCTCTCCCCGGTGCGGGCCGAGCACGTCCTCCTCGGTGCGGAAGAACACCGCCCGGGCGATGTCGCCCGCGGCGAGGTCGGCGGCGGAGCCGGTGAAGCGGACCCGGCCCTTCTCCAGGTAGACCGCACGGTCCGCGACGGACATGGCGACGTTGAGGGACTGCTCGACGATGACGATCGCCAGCCCGGAGTCGCGGAGCCGCCGGACGACGGCGAGCAGTTCGGCGACGACGCCGGGCGCCAGGCCGAGGGACAGTTCGTCGATCAGGAGGACCTCGGGGTCGTGCAGCAGCGCCAGGGCGAGGGCGAGCACCTGCTGCTGCCCGCCGGACAGCGTCGAGGCCCGCTCGCGCTGCCGTTCTCGCAACTGGGGAAAGATCTCCAGGACCCGGTCGATGCGGCGTGCGACGTCGGCCGGGTCGCCCCGGTGCACGAACGCGCCCAGCTCCAGGTTCTCCCGGACCGACATGCTCGGGAACACCCCGGCGCCGCCGGCGAGCGACACGACGCCCAACCGGACCCGCTGCTCGGGCGAAACGTAGGTGATGGTGCGCCCGTTCAGCCGGACCACCCCCCGCTCGGGGGTGGCCAGGCCCGAGACGACGCGCAGCGCCGTGCTCTTGCCCGCGCCGTTGGTGCCGAGCAGCGCGAGGACTTCGCCCCGGCGCACCTCGAAGCCGACGCCGAACAGCACCTGGACCTGGCCGTAGGAGAAGTCCGCGCCGCTCACCTGGAGCACCGGGACGTCGTCCGGGGCCGCCGCGCGCCGCCGGTGCTCCTCGTACTCCTCGCGCAACTCCTCGGCCACATTGGCCAGATCGCGTTTGACCAGCCACGAGCTGCGCAGGATGAGGAGGCCGCCGACGACCGTGGACGGGATCATGGTGACGAGCACGGCGGCGCGGATGCCGAAGCTGTTGATCAGCGGGAACGAGATCAGCGCACCACCGGTCGCCCCGATGAAGAACACGTACACCGAGCCCATCGCCGAACCCATGCCGCGCAGCCGGTACGGGACGATCGTCTGGAGCAGGGGGCCGATCATGGCGAACGCGGCGGAGAGCAGGACCACCGGCCCGATGCTGAACAGCGCGAAGAGCTCCACGTTCGGCGCGTAGTACTGGAAGGGCAGGAAGAACGCGGAGGGCAGGGTGAGCAGTCCGATGAGCCGCAGCGCACGCGCCGGGTCGTGCCGGAACTGCCGGTCGTAGTACCGCCCGACGAACGGCAGGACGAGCAGCCCGGCGGCCCCGCCGACCGTGCCGACCACACCGCGGCCGAACACGCCGAGGCCGAAGTGCTCCTCCAGGTACAGGTTTCCGAGCACCGGAGCGGTGAACAGTCCGAACCCCATCGCGGCGAAGGCGAGGACGACGGTCTTCAGGGTCCGGATGCGCCCGAGCCGGGCGAACGCCGCTTCGACGGAGATGGGCGGGGGCTTCTCGTCGACGACCACCTCCCCGACGACCGCGGCCTTCTCCCAACGGCCGCGCACCGGTTCGCGCAGGAAGAACGCGGCGGCCGCGGCGACCGCGACCGGGAGCCCGAGCAGGAAGTACGCCCAGCGCCAGCCGTCGTCGCCGCCGAACGCGGCCGCGATGCCGCCGACGATCAGCGGGCTGAGCACCCCGACCAGCCGGCCGCCGACACCGATGGCCGCGCCGATCCGCCCGCGGATGCCGATGGGGTACGTGTCCGCCAGTAGCGACCCCTGCACGGGCCCCTGGTTGGACTTGGCGATTCCCGCACCGAAGCGGGTCCAGAAGAACATGAAGGCGTTGACCGCGAACCCGGAGAGGAACACCATCGCGGCGAAGAACGCGCTCGCCGCGCCGATGACCGGGCCGCGCCGGAACCGGTCGGCGACCCAGCCCATCGGGACGGCGCCGATCACGATGAACGCCCCCGCCGCGACGGACAGGAACACGATCATCCCGTTGCTGACGCCGAAGCTGTCGCGGATGTCGGGCGCGAGCACGCCGAGGGCGGCGCCCTCGAGTTCGTCGAGCGAGGTCAGCAGGAGCAGCACGACGAACGTCGCCGGTCCGGCCTGCCGCAGCCCGGCGCGCAGCGTCGTGGGTTCCGTGTCACCGCCGAGGACGCCGTCGGCCGGCTCCCGGGGATCGTCCCGGTGCCGTACGGATGTGGCTTCGGTAGTGGCCTCTGTGGTGGCCTCCGTGGTGGCCTCGCTGTGCAGCAAGGCACCCGCGAGGTCCGCGAGTCCGTCGTCGCGGGTCGTTCGGTCGTTCATGGTCGGCCTCTCCGCCCTGGTCCCGGGACGCGTCAGCCGACCGCGGCGACGGCCGGACCGGTGGGCACCATCTGCGAGGTCGCCGGGTCGAACCGGTACACGCCGACGGCGTCGCCGACACTGTGCTTCCCGGGGGCCAGCGAGCCCATCGGGACGCCCGGCAGGGTGACCTTGCCGAGCCCTTCGGCCGCCGACTTCCAGCTGTCGAGGGTGATGTCCTTCCCGGCCTTGTCGGTGGTCTGGACGAAGAGGCGGAAGGCCGCGCATTGGTGCGCGATTCCGCTCAGCGTCTCCGCGGACGCCGCCGCCGGGTCGACCCGCGCGGCGGGGAAGGCGTCGTTGTACTCGGTGACGCACTGCACCAGGCCTGTGTCGGCGACCAGTTCGGCCTTCGTGGGGGCGTACGGAGCGGCGACGACGAGCGGCGCCATCGTCGCGGGCTTGATGCCGGTGGTCTGCATGACCGCGGGGCTCAGGGCCTGCTGCGAGGTCGCGAGGATCTGGCCGGGCAGCCAGCTCTTGCGCTGGAACGCGGTCATGATGTTGGCGAAGTTCGAGGTGTTCAGGACCGTGTCGGCCCCGGAGGACTTCAGCTTCTCGACGATGGTGTCCAGCGCCTGGTTCTGCGCGGCCTGGTCGGTGCCGAGGTTCGGGAGCGGCGTCTCGACGACGACCTCGACGCCGGCCGCCTTCAGCAGCGGTTTGACGACGTCCTTGGTGACCGCGTCGTCCTGCGCCTCCCAGTACAGCGCGACCTTGCGCCCGGTCAGCAGCCCCTGGTCGAGGAGGGCCTGGACGCCGGCCCTGCGCTGCCGGTCGTCGGCCATCTCGACGGCCAGGAACGGCGCCTTGGTGGACTTCGCGTCACGGTCGGCGGATTGGCCCCACAGACCGATGTACGGGACGCCTTCGGTCTGGGTGAAGCAGAGCGGTGTGTCGCCGGTGAAGATGCCGATCGCGGCGAACACGCGTTGGTCCTTCGCGAGCGCGACGCAGGCGGACTGCGCCGCGGCCGGGCCGGTCGGCAGGAACGGCTGGAAGGCCAGCTCGATTTGCCGGCCGTTGGTGCCGCCGCGCTTGTTCTGCGCGGCGATCCACGCGGTGTAGAGGTCCTTGGTCGCCGGGCCGTCGGCAGGTATGCCGACCGCCTTGAGTGCCGCGGGGTCGGTACCTGCGACGCCCAGTTTGACGGTCGTGGCGGTGACCCCCTGGGCGGGCGCGGCGGCGGCCTGGCCGCCGCCCGTGCTGCTCGTCGCCTTCGGAGTTCCGCTGCTGACCGAGCAGCCGGTGACGGCCACGAGTACGGCCACGGCGGGGACGAAGACCCGGAGTCTTGGTCGCATGCGACGCATCCCTTTCCTGGGCAAGTGCCTGGATTTGACTTCGCGGAGAAATGGGCGTCACAGCGAAGCGCGGCGATGCTAACATCGAATACCTGCCAGATGGAAGGGTTTCATGAAGGCATGACGAACGCCCAGCTCACCGCGGGTGACACCGCCCTGAACTACGAGGACCACGGCCGCCCGACGCCCGGCACGGAACCCCTCGTCCTCCTGCACGGATTCGTCGGCAGCACCGCGGACTGGGCCGGCGTGCTGCCCCGGCTCGCGGCCGACCGCCGGGTGTTGGCGTACGACCACCGCGGCCACGGCCGCAGCGCCAAACCCGGGCGCGCCGACGCCTATACGTTCGACGCCCTGGAAGCGGACCTGCACGCCTTCCTGGACGCTCTCGGCCTCGGGCCGGTCGACCTTCTCGGCCACTCCATGGGCGGCGTGGTCGCGCAGCGGTACGCGCTCGCCCACCCCGACCGGGTGCGCTCGCTCGTCCTCATGGACACCGCGCCCGAACCCTCGGGCGGCCCGCTGTCGTTGCTCATGCGCCCGCTCGAAATGCTGGTCCGCCGCCGGGGCATGGGCGTGCTCGGCATGCTCGCGAAGCTGCTGCCCAAGCCCAAGCCCGAGGCCAAGGCCAAGGCCAAGCCCGAGCCCAAGCCCGAGCCCGCCGCCGACGGCAGTGGCGCGGACGGCGGACTCACGGCGGAGCAACGCGACCGGCAGGCCGCCGCGTTCCTCGCCACCAACCCCGAGGCCTTCGCGGCGTTCGCCCGGGAGCTGCGCGGCTACCCGCCACTCACGGCACGGCTCGGCGAGATCGCCTGCCCGACCACCGTGCTGGTCGGCGCGGGCGACAAGGCGCTGCGCCGGGGCGTCCGCCTCCTGGCCGACGGAATACCCGGCGCCCGCCTCGTGGTCGTCGACGGCGCCAAGCACAGCCCGCAGACCGAACAGCCGCAGGCGTGGCTTGCCGCGGTCCGGGCCCACTTCGACCGGCTGGAGGGCCCCCGATGACGAACTCGCTTGCAGGTAAGGCTCCGACACCGACCCCGGTACCGGCCTCGCTGTCGGACGCCTTCCCGCCGGGACGGTGGCGCGGGCGGTGGATCTGGGCCGCGGAGCGGACGCCCGGCAGCGGGCGCGAGGTCGTCGCGCTCCGGCGCACCCTGGACCTCGCCTCGGTACCCGACCGGGTCCCCGCCCGCATGGCCGCGTTGTCGCGGTACGCGCTGTGGGTCAACGGAACCGAGGTGTCCCGCGGGCCGGTTCGCGCCAACCCCCGGCAGCAGCCGTACGACGACGTCGACTTGGCCCCGTACCTGCGCCCCGGCGCCAACGCGGTCGCGGTGCTCGCCTGGCGCTACGACGGCCCGAAGCCGTGGTGGATGCCGCCGTCGCCGCTGGCGAACGACCTGCACGAGGGTGCCTTCGTCCTCGAAGCGCGCCTCGAGGACGGGTGGTTCGTCTCCGACGAACACTGGCAGGCCCGCGTCCTGCCGGGGTGGGGGGAGAACGTCGTGGACCGGCTGTCCGGCCGCGGCGAAGAACACTTCGACTGCCGGGTGCTGCCGGCGGACTGGTGTACGGCCGCCGCCCCCGCCGCCCCTACCGAGGCCGACGGCTCGGCCGACGACGCCGACTGGCCGCAGGCGATCGCCCGGCGGGCGATGACCACCGGCGAACCCGGCTGCGCCGAGCCGCCCAGCTTCCCCGGCGGCCCCCTCGGTGCCCGCCCCATCGCGCAGGCGACCCCGGTCGACGTGGCCCTGCGCCGGACGGCGGCGCAGGCCTACGTCGCCGACCGGATCGAATCCGGCACCCTGGTCGTGGACGTCTCCGGGCCGCACGGGGCGTCCGTGACCGTCCGCGTCGCCGAGTTCCTCGCCGACGGCGAGCCGTCGCCGGGCGAGCACGACGCCTGCTTCACCGTCACTCTCGACGGCACCCGGCGCAGCGCCGAATCGCTGGACCTGTACGGCCTGCACGGCGCCCTCGTGGACGCCGACGACGGGGTGACCGTCCACGGGATCGGCGTGCGCACCCGCACCTACCCGGTGACGGGGGGAGCTTCCTTCCGGTGCTCGGACCCGGACCTCGAACGGATCTGGGAAGTCGGCCGCCGCACCGTCACGCTGTGCTCCGTCGACGCGTACATCGACTGCCCGACCCGCGAACAACGCGCCTGGGTCGGCGACGCGGTGGTCCACCAGATGGTGGACTTCGCGACGAACACCGACTGGCGGCTGGCCCGTTGGTACCCGCGGATGGCCGCCTCACCGCGCGGCGACGGCATGCTCCCGATGGCCGTGGCCGGCGACGTCGAGTACGCCGACTTCACGGTGATCCCGGACTGGTCGCTGCACTGGGTGCACGCGGTGTGGAACTCCTACCGGTACGTCGGCGACCGCGACGAGATCGGCGAACTGCTGCCGGTGGCCGAGCGCGTCCTGCGCTGGTTCCTCCCGTTCCGCAATGCCGACGGCCTCCTCCAGGACGTGTTCGGCTGGGTGCTCATCGACTGGGCGTCGGTCACGACGGAAGGCGTCTGCGCGGCACTGTGCGGCCTGTGGGGCAGGGCGCTGCTGGAGTTCGCCGAAATGGCCGCGTGGCTCGGCGACGAGGGCCGGGCCGAGTGGGCGCGCGGCGTACACCGGCAGCTCGCCGCCGGGTTCGAACTCCTGTGGGACGCCGGGCGGGCCCGGTACGCGGACTCCCTCGCCGGCGGGCGCCGCGGCACGGCGGCCTCGCAGCACGCGCAGGCGGCGGCGATCGTCGGGGGGCTCGCGCCGCGGGAGCGGTGGGCGCGCCTGGTGGAGGTCCTCACCGACACGGCCGCGCATGTCGACGCGGCGTTCAGCAGTCCGGACGCGCCCGCGGTGCCCGGCGGCGACCTCCCGGTCGGCGGCGCCTACCTGCGCGTCGGCCACCCCGAGCCGTGGTGGGACACCGACAAGCAGGTCGTCCGGGCCCAGCCGTTCTTCCGGTACGTCGTCCACGACGCGCTGGCCGCCGCCGGGCGCGCCGACCTCGTCGCGGGGCTGTGCCTGGACTGGACGGCCGCGCTGCGACGCTGCGCGACCTCGTGGACCGAGACCTGGTACGGCGGCACGGTCAGCCACGGCTGGTCCTCGACCCCGACCCGCGACCTCGTGGTCCGGGTGCTGGGCGTCGAGCCGGCCGAACCGGGGTTCCGCGTGGCGCGCATCGAGCCGGCGCTCGGCGCACTCGCGTCGGCGTCCGGCGAAGTGCCGTGCCCGGCCGGGATGATCACCGTCGCGGTCACCCGCACGCGCTTGGACGTCGACAGCCCCGTCCCGTTCCGGCACGGCGGAGACGACTATCCCGCGGGTCGGCACAGCATCCGGCTTCCCGCCGGTCGGCCCGTCGCGTCGGACGACGTCGGACAGGTGACATCAGACGGGTGAGGTCAGACAGGTGAGGTCGGACAAATAACGTCAGACAGGTGACGTCAGATAGGCCAGGAAGCGGTCCACGAACTGGCGGTACGCGCTGACCATGTCGACGTGCTCCGGATCCAGGAGCCACTGGATCTGGAGGCCGTCCATGGTCGCAAGCAGCGATTCGGCGGCCGCCTCCACGTCGGTGTCCGCCCGGATGTCGCCGTTCGTCCTCGCGAACTCCAACTCCCGGGCGACCAGGCCCCGCGCGACGCGGTAGCGCTTGACGAAGTAGTCGTGCGCGGGGTGTTGCGGATCGGTCGCCTGCACCGACAGCGTCGCGAACAGGCGGATCACCAGCGGCTTTTGGGAGTTGAACGCGACGAGGTCCGCGCTCGCCCGGATCCAGTCGACCCCGCTGATCTCGTGCTCCGGGTCGGGCGTGAGGGACACCTGGTCGTTGTAGTGCAGTACTGCGGTGAGCAGCTCTTCCTTCGAGGCGAAGTGGTGCCGCAGGCCGCTGTGGGTGATCCCCACTTTCGCGGCCACCTCCCGCAAGGACACGGCGTCGTACGTGCGCGCCGCGAACAGCTCGAGCGCGGCCACGACGATCTCCTCGCGCCTCGCGACCCCGCTGGCGTACGGCCCCCGACGCCCCGTCTGTTCCGCCATTGCCGCCCTGCTCCCTGAGATCCCGCGTCCGACAGTGAATACATGCCACCTGGAAGGTATTATGCATCGCGTTGTGAACCCCGGTCATGATGACAGCTCGTCACCCATGTCCCCCAGCTCTCTCGAAGAGCAGGTGGAGAACGCCCTCGCCCGACTCGACACCGGCCGGAAGATCCGCCTCCTCACCGGCTCCGGCTTCTGGCGCACGCACGCCGAACCCGCCGTCGGACTTCGTGCCATGGTGCTCTCCGACGGCCCCGCCGGGGTACGCGGCGAGCGGTTCGACGAGCGCGACCCGTCCGCCGTCCTGCCCTGCCCGACCGCGGTCGCGGCGAGCTGGGACCCCGGACTGGCGCGGCGCCTCGGCCGCCTGCTCGCGGCGGAGGCCCGCCGCAAGGGGGTGGACGTCGTCCTCGGCCCGACCGTCAACCTGCACCGCACCCCGTATGCCGGCCGCAACTTCGAGTGCTACTCGGAAGACCCCCTGCTCAGCGGCGAGATGGGCGCGGCCACCGTCGCAGGCCTCCAGTCCGCCGGAGTCGCCGCGACCGTCAAGCACTACGTGGGCAACGACTTCGAGACCGACCGCTTCACCGTCGACGTCCGCATCGGCGAGCGCGCCCTCCGCGAGGTGTACGCGGCACCGTTCGAGCACATCGTCCGCACCGCCGCGCCCTGGGCGCTGATGGCCGCCTACAACTCGGTCAACGGCACGACCATGACCGAAAGCCCCCTCCTCGACGAACCGCTGCGCGGCGAATGGGGATTCGATGGACTCGTCGTGTCCGACTGGTTCGCCGCCCGCAGCACCGAAGGCGCCGCGCTCGGCAGCCTCGACCTGGCCATGCCCGGCCCGCTCGGACCCTGGGGCGACGCCCTCGCCGCCGCCGTCGAGGCCGGCCGCGTCCCGCTGAAGGCCGTCGACGCCAAGGTCCGCAACCTGCTGCGCCTCGCCGCCCGTGTCGGCGCACTCGGCACGCTCGGCGATCCGGAGGAGAACACCCCGCCCTCGCACGAGACCGACAAGACCCACGAGACCAACGAGACCCACGAGACCCACGAGACCCACGGCGGCACTCACCAGCCCGAGGACGAGCGCGCACTCCTGCGTGCCGCCGCGACGTCCGGAGCCGTGCTCGTCCGCAACCACGACGCGCTCCTGCCGCTTCCCGCCGAACGGCTGCGCCGGATCGCCGTCCTGGGGCCGAACGCCGCGACCGCCCGGGTCCAAGGCGGCGGCAGCGCCACCGTCCATCCCCGGCACACCGTCAGCCCCCTCGACGGCCTGCGCGCGGCGCTCGGCGACACCGTCGAGGTCACCCACGCGCCCGGCGTCCGCACCCGGCCCCGGCTGCCGGCCCTCGACCACCGCCACGCGACCGACCCGGTCACCGGCGAACCGGGCTTCCGGGTACGCTTCCACGCCCCCGACGGCTCCCTCGTCCTCGACGAACTCCGGCTCTCGGCACGCCTGTTGTGGCTGAGCGACGCCACCGTCCAGCAGGCCTGCACGGTCGAGGTCGAGGCCGACGTACGCATGCCCGGCGGCGGCCCGCACCGGATCGGAGTGGCCGGCTCGGGCCGGTTCCTGCTGACCGCCGACGACACGGTCCTGGTC
This sequence comes from Streptomycetaceae bacterium NBC_01309, assembly GCA_045039925.1. Taxonomy (GTDB): domain Bacteria; phylum Actinomycetota; class Actinomycetes; order Streptomycetales; family Streptomycetaceae; genus Yinghuangia. Next base: position 8,771,182 of record CP108400.1, on the reverse strand, counting down.
GACGAGGACATCGCCAAGGACGACCCCCTCAGCGGCATCCTCCATCCCCCGGAGCGGTCGACGACCCACCACCTGGCACCCGACCGACCCGTCAGGCTGCGTCTCCGGCACGAGTTCCCCACCGGTGCCCTCGTCGTCGGCTTCCTCCTCGGCGTCGAGGCACCCGACACCCCCGCCGACGAGGAGCTGCGCCGTGCCGTGGCCCTCGCCGCCGACGCGGACGCGGCCGTCGTCGAGGTCGGCACCAACGAGCAACTGGAGTCCGAAGGCGTCGACCGGACCACCCTCGCCCTCCCCGGGGCACAGGACGAACTGGTCCGACGCGTCGCCGCCGCGAACCCGCGCACCGTGGTCGTCGTCAACGCCGGCGCCCCGGTCCTGCTCCCGTGGCGCTCCGAGGTCGGCGCCGTGCTGCTCACCTGGTTCCCCGGCCAGGAGTTCGGCCACGCCCTCGCGGACATCCTCCTGGGCCGGTCCGAACCGGGCGGCCGCCTCCCGATGACCTGGCCCGCGGACGAGACGTCCCCGGCGCTGCGCCCGACGACGCCGGCCGAAGGCGTCGTCACCTACGGCGACGACCTGGACGTCGGCTACCGCGCCTGGGCGGCCGGTGGCCACCGGCCCGCCTACCCGTTCGGCCACGGCCTCGGCTACACCACCTGGGAGTACGTCGCGGTCTCGGCGCCCGCCGATGTCCCCGCCGACGGCGACGCGGTGGTCCGGGTGACCTTGCGCAACACCGGCCCTCGCCACGGCCGCCACACCGTGCAGGCGTACCTGCGCCGCGAGGCCTCGGCCGTGGCCCGGCCATCGCTGTGGCTGGCCGCGTTCACGACCGCCGAGGCGGCCCCCGGCGCCGAGACCACGGTGAGCCTGCGGCTCCCCCCGCGCGCGTTCGCGCACTGGGCGGAGGGGTGGCAGATCGAACCCGGCGGGTTCACACTGCTGATCGGCGACAGCGCGGAGGACCACGCGATACGGACGACGATGCACGTCGGCTGAGGACCGGCCGGTCTCGCGTGCGCAGGGCCGGCGGCAGGACAAGCGCCCACAACGGACGCCCCGCCGCCGGCCCTCTGCGCACCGGGGAATTCCACGGGACCCCTGCCTGTGGCCGTTGCGGTAGGCCGGAGTTCGCTCTACCGGCGTTGCGCGGGGTTGAACAGCACGGCTCTGTCGATGTCCGGCGCCAAGGGCTCGACGTCCGCCCGGACCGCCTTGACCTCCCAGTAGAAGGCGTGGGAGGCGTCCGGGCCGGAGAGCGCACGGACGGTGAATCTGCCGCCCTCGACAGCCGAGGCGGCCAGCGGGAAGACCTCCTCGTCGCCGGCGAACTTCGGGGTGAGCTGCACCGTTCGCCCCTCGCGTTGCACCAATGCCTCGAAGTAGCGCGGCAGTTCGACCACCGCGCGGCCCTTTGCCAGGGTGGCTTCGCCTCGGTAGAAGACGGCGTTCTCCGGGCCTTCGAGGGCCGAGTGAACCAGGGTTCGTTTGGGATCGAGCGGGTGGTCGACGGCGAAGTGCTTCGTGCGGGCGTAGAAGGCGCCGTTGCTGTACATCTGGATCGGCCAGACGTTGGCGTCGGCGTTGCCGATGTAGAGGCCGCCGGTGGCGAAGACGTCGTGGGAGATGATCCCGCCGCCGCTCCAGCCCGGGATCTGGCCCGCCTCCCGCTGCACCCCGAGGTTGCGCTGGACGTACAGTGTCCCGGCGTTGGGGTCGTTCGGGTGCCACGAGGCCTCCACCCGGACGCCGCCCTGGTTCATCAGGTACAGCCGTTCGGGGCCGTCCACGTGGAGTCGCCCGCGGCCGGCCAGGATGTCGCCGAGCACGATGTTGCGGTCGACGTTCAGGCTGCCGGCTTCCGGGTCGGCCGCGTGCGGACCCGTCGAGACGTACACGCCCTTGCGGTTCATCAGGTACAGCCGGTCCGGGCCGTCCACGTGCAGCAGGCCCTGGCCGCGAACGGCCTTGCCCGGGCCGACCGTCACGTCTTCGGCCGCGTACAGGGTGCGCAGCGACAGGTCGGCGTACGCCTGGCTGCCGCGCCCGTAGTCGAGGTTCGGGAAGTTCCCGCTGCGGTCGACCAGTTCGAAGCCCCGTCCGGCCCGGAAGCTGAGTTGGCCGTGCTGGACGCCCCAGCCGAGGAAGCCGAGGCCGGCCACGACCTGGTCGCGCTGGTACTGCGCGCCGTTGATACCGCCCAGCAGGAGCATGCCGTTGGCGATGCGCAGGCGTTCGGCTCCGCCCTGCTGGAAATCGATGGTGTCGTCCGCGTCGTTGGCGGTGCCGATGAGCAGTGTGGTGCCCTCGCCGCCGTGCACGTAATAGCGGATGAACGCCTCGTCGAAGGCGCCGCCGCCGGGGTCGCGGGGGAACTGGATGCCGGCGGTTCCGCTCTTGCCCACCGTCGGGGTGATCGGCCCGGCCTGGACGCGGATGCCGGAGAGTTGGCGGGTGGACAGGTCGACCTGGACCACGCCCCCCTGGCGCTTCACGGTGCCGAGGACGACGTACCGCGGGTCGGTGGGCGGGGTGGTCAGCAGCTCCAGCCGCGCTTCCTCGACGATCCTGGTCTCGCCCTTCACCCCTCCCTCGTCGCGCGATTCGGCGGCGTGCTCCGCGCAGTGGACGGTCGCCAGGTACGTGCCGTCCCCCGTCGGCAGCGTCACCCGGGTGTCCTCGGTCAGCACGACCGGCGTGCCGTCCTCGTCCGTGGCGACCCCGGCGGCGACCGTCACATCGCCGCCGGTCGGGGTCAGGCCGAGTCCGCTGACGACCCCGGCGGGGATCAGCTGGCGGAGCAGCAGATGCTGCCGGGAGAGCAGGTAGTCCTGGGTCAGGCTGAGGTCGTCCGCGCGGAGGAACATCCGGCTGAAGTAGCGCGACCGCCGCATCGGCAAGGCGACTTGGCGGGCCTTCTTCCAGTAGATCGTCATCTCAGCTTCCCCCCTGTGAGGTGTCGACCGAAGTGTCGTCGGAGGTGCCGACGGCGGGCTCGACGGACGTCGCGACGGTCGTGTCGACGGCCTCGACGGTGTCGAACCGCAACCCGCTCGTGGCGATGCCGCCCCCGGTGCGCTTGGTACGGCCGAGCCACAGATGAACCGAGCCGTCGGTCCAGCGGGCCAACTGCCATTGCCGGACCACCCGCACCCCCGAACGGCCGACCTCCTCTTCCGGGATGGCCAGTTCCACCAGGCGGCCCGGTGTGTGCGGGTCCTCCCGCCAGTCGAGCACCCGGCTGTGGCCGGTCACCGGGACCGGCACCCCCGAGGCGTCCACGAGCTGCAACGGGGTTCGGTGCAAACGGACTTGGTCGGGTCGACCGTCGGTCGGGCGGGGTACCAGCGGCACCCAGTTCGCGGGCACCGCGCTCGTCAGCGCGTATCCCGTCTCCGGCACCCCGGGACCGGTCGGACGCGCGGCGCGCGCCGGCGCCACGGGGCCGGAGTGCTCGCGGTCCACCGGCCGTCCGGTCGCGCTGGTCACGACGCGCTCCACCGCCCAGCCGAGGTTGGCCGTCTCGTCCCGGAGCAGCCGGACTTCCTCGACAGGCGGAGAGGTCAAGGCGTCCACGGCGGTGGGCGGCAGCACCAGCAGGGCGTCGACAGGCGCGCCGGTACGGGGCGAGGGCCGGAAGAGCGACCAGCCCCGCCCGGCCGGTGCCGGCGGCACCAGGGTGCGTACGCCGAAGGTGTCGGTCACCACGAGCGAACGGATCCGGGTCACCGAGCCGATCGGCAGGTCGAGCGGCACCAGGAAGTGGTCGTTGGCGTAGACCGTGCCGTACTCCAGCAACACCATCCGCGCGAGGTCGGTGCGGCCTGCCGTCACCGAGCCCAAGTTCACGCCGGCGTCTTCGAGTTCCCAGAACCGGGTGGACGGCATCCCGGGATAGCCGACCGGGGTCGGCAGCACGGTGCGGACGACGTGCTCGACGTCCGGCTCGGCGTGCAGCGTGCCGCCGGGCTCGTGGTCCAGGTGGTACCAGTCGAGCCGGTCGCCCCCGTACTCGGTCGCGCCGAGCACGACCTCGTCCTCGGTGTGCGCGGCCGCGACGGCGAAGCTGTACTCGAGCCGGTCCCGCTGCCAGGCCATCCCCTCCAGGCCGGGCACGCTGACGGGTGGCAGGGCCTCGGGCGGCGGCCACGGCAGCCGCGGCGGACGCTCCGCCGCCGGTGCCTCCAGGACGGCGGGGAGCTGAAGCAGGTAGCCCGGGTCGGGTTGGGGTGGCCGGGGCGGCACCCCGAGCCAGGCCAGCCAGGCGGCGGCCGTCCCCTCCACCGCCTCGACGAGTTCGCCCGGCACGTCGAGCTCGGCCACGAGCCGGTCGCCCGCGCAGGCGTCCAGCAGCGGGCGGCCGTGCGGCACCCGGCCGGACACGATCCGCAGATAGCCGTCGGTCGACTCGTCCGCCGGACCACCCGCGGCGGCCGGGAGCGGATAGCGCTCCAGCACCGCCGCGCGCAGGGCCCCGGCCCCGTGTTCGGTGAGCAGTCGCAGGAAGACCCGGCCGGTCTCGGCCGCCCAGCGCAGGTCGGCCGCCAGCTCCGCGGGCTCCCGTTCGACCACCGTCTCCAGTGGCGCGCCGGACTCCAGGGCGATCGACAGGTGGCCGTCGGGCCCGCCGCGGTAGCGGGTGAACCGCGCGGCCTCGGCGTCCACCCGGGCCAGGATCGGGGAGCCCGCGTCCTCGCCCTGGAACTCGCCGAACTGCCACTGCCTGGCCAGCAGCCACAGCGGGTCGGCGATGCGGGCCTCCGACGCCGGGCTGAGGTCGGCGGTCCGAGTACGCGGCTCCAGCCGGGTCCAGGTGGTGATCGAGGGCTGCGTCGCGGGCTCCGTGGAAGGCGGCGGCGTCGTCATGAAGTGCTCCCACCGGTCTCGGACGTGTCTTCCGCATCGGGCGTGAAGTCGGTGCTCAACGCTCCCGCGTGCAGGTCGACCGGGAAGTACAGCCCGGGCAGGAACTGCCCCACCGCGCCCAGCGAGTCGACGTCGGCGGCCCGGACCCGGGCCAGGTCGTACGCCTCCTCGACGGTCTGTACGAGCCGGTCCGGGCGCCAGGAGGGGGTGCCGTCCCCGCTGACCGCGAGCAGCACCGCCTGGGGCGCCGCGGCCGCCGGCGCGTCGTGCTCGAACGCCAGCCCGGTGTGCCGCCGCTCCGCGGGGACCACCTCGGTCCACTCGTCCACCACCACGCCGCAGACCGGCTCGGTGACGTCGAGTTCCCCGCAGCCGACCACCACCAGGGAGAGCGTCTCCCGGTCGGTCGGCGGGGGGCTCTCGCCGACCCAGTGTTCGCCCGGTGTGTACGGGAGTTGGGCCACCCGGACGGTCGGCGGCAGCTTCACCACCCCGCCGGAGTCGAGCGCGTCCGCGTACGTGAGCACCTCCTGCAGCCGGGCCAGCGCGGGGCGGACCCGGGCGTACCGGGCGAGCCAGCGCAGCGCGGGGTGCGGGCCGCCGCCCCGGAACGCGGGCCCGGCCGTCAGCGCCGTGCTCAGCTCGGCCGCCCGTGGGGCCCAGGCACGCGGCAGGATCGGCAGGTCGGCGCCGAACAGCGCGTGCAGGCGGTCCAGTTGGAACGCTCGGCGGCGCTCGGCAGGTTGCGCCGGGTCGTCGAAGTCCACGCGAACACAGCGGCATTCGCCGTCCCCGGTGCACGCCCCCTGCCGGAACTCCCGGGCCAGCCTGCAGTGTTCGGCCAGCCTCCGGGTCAGCTCCAGCCGGGCGGAAGCCGCCCTCTCCGCGACCTGCCCGGCGCTGCCGGGGCCGGGCGGCGGCGGTATGGCGCCGAGCACTCCGAACCCGGCCGCGGTGCGCAGCGCCGACCGCAACGCCTCCTCCTCGCTGCCGCCCAGCGCGGCCGCCGTCGCCTTGGCCAACAGCCAGCCTTCGTCGGCCTGGTGGACGGTGTGCGGGTCGAAGTCCGCTGGTACGGCGCTGCCCAGCGCGTCCAGGTCGGCGGCGACCACCGGCCGGGCCTGGGCGAGCAGGTCGCGTACCGCCCCCGCGGCCTGGAGGAACTCCCCGACCGAAACCCGCTCGGGCCCCCAGGCCGGATCGGCCCGGAAGTCCAACTCCGTTCGCCCGTCGCCGTCCTCGACCAGCGCGATGCGCCGCTCCAGTTCGGCGTCGGCGACGTCGAGGGACCGGGGCGGGGTGGCCAGGTGGTCGATCGCCGAGGCCTGGAGGAAGTCGAGGCTGCGATCGCGGTAGGGGCCGGGGGCGCCGTCAACCGGACGCCGTCGGAACCGCCAGCTCACCCGGTGCGACGGCGGCAGCAGGGTGGCGGCCAGCGCGTCGGCGGCCGGGCTGCCGATCAGGCGGGGTTGCCGGCCCCGGTCCGCGGGCCAGTCCTGGCGCAGCCGGTCGAAGCGGCCGTCGTGGTTGACCAGCAGCAGAACCCGGTGGGTGACCGCGATGCCGGTGTCCTCGGTGCGGACGAACTGCAGTTCGGGGGCGACGTCCGCGCCCGCCGCCGCGTTCACGGCTGCCGCCGCCCGGGTGGCGTTGCCGACGGTCAACTGGTGGACGCCTTCGGCCAGCAGCGCGTCGCCGACCGCGTCCACCGCGTCGGCCAGCGAGGCGAGCACCTCTTCGAGCGCCGTGCGGTCGGCGGCGGGCAACCCGCCCAGCGCGGCGGCCAGGTTCCCCGAGCGGTACAGCCGGTGCAACTCCAGGCCGTCGGCCACCGCTTCGCTCTCCACCACCGGAACCGGCGTGGCGTCGGGGTCGACGCGATGGGCGCGGACGGGGGCCAGGAGCCGGAACAGCGGCAGGTATTGGTCGAGGATCCGTTCCGGGTGCTCGTGCAGGCCGCGCTCGAAGCGGCGGCCGAGCAGCAGACCGAGCCGTTGGCCGTCGCGGACACCGTCCAGCAGGCCCTGGGCCAGCCGGACCCGGCGTGAGGAGAGATCGACGGCCAGCGGGTTGTCGTCCCCACCGCCGCGCGAACGCCAACCGCTGCGCAGCACCGAGGCGGTGGCGGCCTGCCCGAGCGAGGGCGCATGCAGATGGCCCTGCTGGTCGGGTGCGGGGTACAACTGCCCCGCGGGCACGCCCTCGGGCGGCGCGGCCGAGGTTTGCGGCGGGTCCGGCCGCAGGTCGTGCACCCACCCGTAGCCGCCCAGGTGGACGCCGTCGGGCAGCTCGGCCGGGCGCGCCTGGCGCCGCTGCTCCAGCTGACGAGTCGCCAGCGAGGTGATCCAGGCGTCCAGTCGGTGGGCGGCCAGGCCGAGCGTCCCGGCGACGTGCCGCTCCAAATCGGCGCTGGGGCGCCGCTGTTCCGGCTCGGCCTCGACGTAGTCGTGGTGCAGTTCGGCGAGCACCGCCCGGAACTCGGCCAGCCGCGCCGTGATCTGACTGTGCCGGGCGTCGGTTCCGGCGTCGGCGACGTACGCCCCGGCGGTCTTCCCGGCCCCGGGCACGGTCAGGTCGAGCCGACGACGCAGCGTGGGGGTGGTCCGGCCGGGGAAGATGTCGACGAGTTCCGCCTCCGGCCGCCACATTGCCCCGGGCAGCGGGCCGGCGGGCGAGGAGGCCAGCAGCCCGACGGCGATGTCGTGTTCGGCGATCAGCGAGGCCCGCAGCAGGCGGTACAGCAGCGGTTGCGGGCCCTCCGACGGCGGGTGGTCGGCGGGCAGCCCGACAGCCGCGAGCTCCGCCAGATAGGAGAGGTCGTCCCCGACCAGCGCGGTGCCCAGCCGGAACGAGGTGTCGGCGTACGTGACCAGGGCCAGCCTGGGGTCCTCCGGGTCGGCCAGGCCCAGTGAGGCCAGCAACTCCCGAGCGGGGCGCAGCAGTCGCGCGCGCCAGTCGCCCTCCGGGTAGGACCGGGTGAACCGCCACAGCCAGCTCACGTACTCGTTGCCGAGCACGCTGCGGGCCCGCACCTCGCGGACGCGGGCGTCGGTGGCCAGGATCTCCAGCATCAGCCGGTCCGGGTCCCCGCTGCCGGGGCGTATCCGGGGAACCGGGGAACGCAGCCACACCTCGGTCAGCCCGGTGAGCACCTGCACCGCCCGGGCCTCGTCGGGGCTCGTGCTCTGTCGGCCGCGCAGCGCGGTGACCGGCAGCAGGCCGTACGGCTGCGCGCCGATCCGCAGCGTGGGCAGCGGCCCTTCGGGGTGCACGTACCGGACGAAGTGCTCGGCAAGGGCGTCCGGGTGCGGGAGCCGGTCGAGGGGCAGCATGTGCCGGAACAGCCTGCCGAAGCCGGACGGCCACAGGGCGCGGCGGACCGGGCGGCCCAGCGCGCGGTCGGCGGAATCGCCGTGGGCGGCCCGGCCGAGCGCGGTGGGCGCCCCGGCACGGACGGCGCGGCGGCGGACGGCGGCCAGCGCGTCGCCCGGCCGATGGCCCAGCGGCAGGCCGAGCGCGGCGGCGGTCAGCGCGGCCGCCGTCTCGGTGTCCTCGGCGGGCGTGCCCTGCCCGTCTGTGACCCGGGCAGCCAGGATCGTGGCCCGAGAGTTCGGGTCGTGGCCGGAGGAGACGGTCTCGGTGTTGTTGGTCGGGGTGTCGGGCGGCAGGAAGCCCAGGCCGTCGGTGGCCGCGTGCGCCTCCAGCAGTTCGGCCAGCCGGTTCGCGGCGGCCTGTGGCTGGGCGGTCTCGTCGACGCCGACGACCACCAGCAGTTCCACCTCCTCCGGGACGGTGGGCCGGTTCGGGTCGGCCGGGGGGACCGTCAGGGTGAGCGCCATCCCGGCCGTCAGCGCGGCATCGAAGTCGGTCAGCCAGCGCATGCCGAGCTGGACCGGGGCGCCGTCCTGCGGCGGCGGCGGTTCCGTGGACAGCGGGTCCGGGCCCAACGCGGGTGCGGCGGCCACCGGCGCGGAAGTGCCGTACAGCGTCCGGCCGCTGCGGGTGCGGCCGACGGCGTGCCAGCGGGTCGGAAGCGCACGGGCGACCGGCGCCCTGCTCCACCGGCCCGGCCGGTCCAGCGGCTCCGGGTACGGGCCTCCGGGGGAATCGGGCTCCATCACCCGGGCGATCCACCCGGCTCTGGCGGCGCCGTACTCCCGGACCAGGTCCTCCCAGGCCGCCTCGCACCGCTCCCGGTCCCGCTCCGGACCGGGTCCCGGCTCGGGCGGTCCGGTCCGCTCCCAGTAGCGGCGCCCGGACTCCCGCTCCTCGACGGTCAGTTCGGGTTCGTGGGAGTCCACGTGGATCTGGTCGGGGTAGATCCGCACCCGCAGCTCGGTGCCGAAGAACCGGGTCTCCAGCCGCACCGGGAGCAGCGCCACCGGATACCAGGTGGACAGTCCCCAGGCGGACTTCGGTACCGCCTCGGACAGCGGTGCGACGGTCATCGGCCGGCCTCCACGGGGGGCAGCACGTCACTCGCGTGACGGGCGATCAGGACGGGGCGCTGGAGCGCGACACGGGCCATGTCGGCGGCGTTGCGGCCGTACTCGGCGCCGTCGAGCGTCCGTCCCGCCGGGCTTCCGTCGGGGTTGCGGCCCAGCCCCGGGGCGTACGGGGACACGAAGCGCGCCCCATCGGGGAGGTGCCCCCAGTGCAACTGGTCCCAGTGCGTGCCCTCGAACGGTTCGAACGTCCAGTCTTTAGGCGGGAGATCGAGACCGAACCGGGGCGCGGTGGGCTGCTCGCGGAGCACGAAGAAGCTGCCAGCTTCCCCGGCGGTCCGACTGGCCGCGCCGCGAGCCACCGCGGCGGTGAGCGGGAAGCCGAACAGGAGCAGGTCCGGGGAGAGCCAGCCGCTGAAGATCGGCGGCAGGTCCTGGCCGACCGGGTCGCGGCCGGTCTCGCCGGTCCAGGCGGCCTGACGCATCGTCACCACGGTGGAGGGGTAGCGGCGCAGCACCTCGCCCCGCACCACCAGGATCAGCGCATCCTCTCCGGGCGCGCCGACCGAGGTCAGGTGGCTGCCGAGGGAGCCGCTGCGCCACACGTCGTCGGAGAACGGCGGCAGGTCGGTGAGCGGGCGGTCCGCCGATTGGGCGTTGCGCACGTCCCAGAACTGCCGGAACCACGTCTGCCTCGGGTCGGCGGGGAACTCCCGCCACAGCAGCTCCCGGCTCGTTTCGTGGTTGAGCCCGACCATGAACGCCTCGATGAACCTGGCGTTGGCGGCCAGCGCCGTCATGGTCTCGGGTTCGACGGCGGGCAATCCGGGCGCGACGTGCTCCTGGGAGAGCCCGCGCAGCAGTTCGTACGCCGGCACGTCGAAGGTCAGCCCGGCGAGCAGGCGCCGCAGGCTGTCCCCGCTTCCCGCGATTGCCGCGCTCACGCCGCTCGCCCCGCGGTCCGCGCCGGGCGCCGACGCCGCGGCCAGCGGGCGGCCGCCGACCTCGATCGACTCCAACACCCTTGCCGGTATGGTCTGTTCCGGATCCAGCCGGTCCCGGAGCCGCTCGGCCACCCCTCCGAGATGGACCTCGCGCTGGCTGTCGTCCTGGGACGAGCCGAACACCGACAACAGGTGCGCCTGGTGCGGAGCCGCGGCGGCGGCGAAGTTGGCGGCGGTCTGCGCCCGCAACTCGGCCAGCGCGGCGCGCAGTTCGGCCACCGCGAGGCTCGCGCCCGACACCTCGGCGCCCGGTGGCACTTGATGCGGCTCGTACGGATCGCTCCATCGCGCGACTCCGGTGCCGGCGTCCAGGTCGAAGCCGATCCGGAAGGTCGCGGTGTGGCCGGCGGCCGCACTCCCGGTGATCCGGTAGACGACCAGGTCGGGGGCGCTCGTGCCGGTCAGGTCGGTGACCGCCATGCCGGTCGCGGCACTCGGCCCGGCCGGCCCCTCCGCCACCGCGAACGGGCCGTGCCAGCCACCGGCGATTTGCCCGCGCCGGTTGACGCCGCGGCCTACGCCGTACCGGCAGACCCGGGCGGCGCCGTCCTGTCCGTCCGCGAGCACGACCAGGTGCGGAGTCTGCTCCGCACCCATGGCGACCACGTCGACGCCGACGCCGTCGATCGCGGAGAAGGTCCACGGCGTCGGGACGGAATCCGTCCAGCCCCGGGCGGCCTGCCCGTCGGCGCCCAGCCCCCAACCGATCCGGTAGTACACCCGGTTGCGGTCACGGTCCGGACCCGAGACGCCGTACGCGAAGACCAGCTCCGGCCGGCCGTCTCCGTCCAGGTCGGCCAGGGTCAGATCGGCCCCGCGGGCGTTCGGGTGCAGCGGGTCCGGCAGCCGGAACGGGCCGAGCCAGCCGCCGGTCGGCACACCCTCCTCGTCCAAGGCCCGGCCGATCCGGTACTCGGCCACGCACGGTGCGCCGGCCGCGGGCTGACGGATGGTCAGGACGACGAGGTCCGGGCGGAGGCCGCCGGTGACGTGCCCGACCGCCACGCCCAGCGCGCGGGCCCGGAAGTCCAGCACCAGCGCCTCACGCGGCGGCGAGAGCGAGTCCGGCCGGCCCTCCAGATCCGGGTCGTGCGCCGAGCCGATCCACAGCCGGCTGCGGTCCGGGTTGCTCTGGCCCAGGAGGTGTGCGGTCAGGAACGAGGAGAACAGGCCGGTGCCCGGGAGCAGCTCGGGGCGCGTCACCGCGGCGGACTCCACCGGGCCGCTGCCGCGCAGGTCCAGCGGCACGCCGTGGTCCTGCCAGTCGGCACCGACCCGGCACGTGAGGCGTCCGTCGGCGGTGACCATGAAGGTCTCCTGGCCGGTGTGGCTGTCCCCGATGACCGGGCCGATCCGGCGCGGGGCCAGCCCGGCCGGGTGCTGCCAGCGGGTCTGGCTCCAGCTCCAGCGCACCCTGGACCGCCCGTCCGGCAGGTCCTCGTCCCACTCGCCGAGGGCGGCCGCCTCCAGTTGCCCGGTCGGTGTGGACACCAGCACGTTCACGCCGGGGGATCCGTCCTGGAACACTTCCACGCTGTCCATGCCGACCGAGACCACCCGGTGGTCCGGCAGCGGGCGGCCGTGGTCGACCCACGCGTCGCCGGCCTGCCGCCCCAGGTTGCCGCCCGGGGTCAGGTGGAAGAACCGGTTCAGGCGGTGCACCGCGCTGGGCGAACCCACCAGCACCGGCGTGGAGTTGGCGGGAAACCAGACGGGCGGGCCGTAGGGGTCGGGACGGCTGCACACGAACAGGCGGTGCTGGCTGGTCGCGACCCGGATGGACGTGGCACCGATCGGTCGCGGCGTCGCGAAGAGCTTTTCATATGGGGCGAGTTCGCCCGGCTTGCCGAGGGCGCGCCAGACGCGGGTGGCGGTCTCGAAGACGTGCAGCCCGCCGTCGCCGCCGAGCACGAACACGCTGCCTCCCGCGGCGACCGGGCGGCTCGCGAGCCCGCCTGGCGGCGCCCCGCAGCCCACCCACCGCCAGCGGTCGCCGTCCCAACTCCGCTCCCACAAGACGTTGTCGCCGGTTCGGACGTACACGCGGTCGGGCGGCACCGCGGTGCCCGAGGTGATCACCGGGCTCGTCGCGTTCGGCCGGCCGTGGTCCCGCCACGTCCAGGTCCCGGCCAGCCGCCGCCGCTCGAACAGCCGCCCGTCGTGCGACCGGAGGAAGAACCGGTCATTGTCGAGCAGGTCTCCGCCGGAACTGCCGACCGTGGTCATCGGCTCGTCGACGGCGGCACCGGCACCGGCACCGGCACCGGAGACAGGCATCGGCGACGAGGAGAGGTGTGCTCCATCCTCCGACTGTGCGGCGCCGGACTCCGGCGCGTCGCCGTCGCCGTCGACCTCAACCGCGGGCTCGGTATGGGTAAGTTCCCTGTCGGGTGTGGCCGTTGGTGGGGTGACCGCGAGCCACCCCGCGGGCGGGTGGCCGAGGCGGTCGGGCCCGTAGTTGTCCAGCGGTTCCCTCGAGACGTCGCCGAACCCCATCCCGCCGTCCGGGAGGGTGGCGGCCGGGATCGCGCTGCGGCCCTCGGCCAGCCAGGTGGTCGGGTCCGCGGTGGGCGGCGCGTCCAGGCGGCGGGCAAGTGGCCCGCGCGGGCGGGTGAGGCGGCGCAGCGGCGACGAAGTGGTGGCTGCCACACCCGCGTTGCCGTCCAGGTCCGCGCTCGCGGCCGATCCGTCCTCGTGCACGGGCCGGGTCAACGCGAGCAGTTCGCCGTCGGAGAACGCCCGGCCCGGCCGCGCCGGGTCGATCCGCTTGCCGTACAGCTCGGCCGCTGCGTCCCGGGCCAGCTGCCCCTGCATCAATTGCGTGTTGATGTCCACCAGTTCGGCGGCGCGCTGCCAGGCCGCGGCGGCCAGCTCCTCCTGATGCCGCTGCACCACCGCGGTACCCAGCGCGGCTGCGGCCCGGTAGCGGGGGTCGAGGTTGAGTTCGCGCAGCCACTGCGGCGGCGCACCGGCCTCCGGCAGCCGCACCTCCTGGGCGTGCCCGATTCCGTACACCGGCGGTGTCAGCCACGCGTCGTGACGGCTGAGCAGCGTTTCCATGACGGCCTGCCAGGAGGCCTGCGGGTCGTCGGCCCACTCGGTGCGCCGCATCGCGGGCGAGGCCACCGCCCCCTCGAAGCCGAGCACCGAGACTCCGTCCACGCCGGGTTCGCCGACCGGCAGCCCGCTTCCGGCGGTGTTCAGGTCGACGCGGCGCAGCCCGACGGACTCCGGCAGGGGCCGCCCCCGGAGCCGCCGGACCAGCGACTCGAAGTCCCCGCCCACGCCGGTGGCGAAGCTCCAATGGTGGAGCACCGGCAGCGTCACCGACTCCGATTCGGCCCCCGATCCCGAGTCCGGGGACGGGTCCGGAGCCGGGGCCGGGGGCGTCCCCCAGGCGGGTCGCAGCACCCTCCCCTCCAACGGGGGCTGACCGAGCCCGGCGCGACAGCCCGCGTCGAACGCGGGCACCACCGCCGCCACGTAGGCGACCCCGGGCTCCAACCGACGCGGGCAGACCAGCCGCGACAGCGTCCGCTCCGGGTGCCCGGCGATCACGTCGGCCGGGTTCTCGGCCTCGTGCTCCAGCAGCAGTTGGGCGTGCGCCCAGGCCCAGGACTCGTCCAGATCGGGCAGTTCGGCAACCGGCGCGGTCAGCCGGGGCAGCGCCCCGGCCGGGGTGCGGAGCTCGACCCCGGACGCGTTCTCCGGGACAACGACCAGCACCAGCCACGGCCGCAGCCTGCCTTGGGCGTCCGGTCGGGCGGGGGTGAACTGCCAGGGCAGTTCGGGCGCGTCGAAGTCGACCGCGGCGAACAGGGAGACGTCCACGCCCTGCGCGTTCGGCTCGGGAAAGCACCGGATCACGTGACGCGGGTCCAGCGCGGTGACGTCCCCGGGCCCGTGCACCGCCGCGTCGGTGCCGACGCTGAACGTCTCGGAGTCCGCGCCGCTCGCCGCCACCTCGACGGTGAGCCGCACCTCCCCGCGCTGCCGGCTCAGTTCACCGCTCAGCGGGTCCTCGTCGGCGAGTGCGCGGACCACCCCGTCGCGCACCCAGGGCAGAAACCTCAGCCCGGCCATCTCAGCGCCCCCCGCTCCCGGTCGTGGTCAGCCCGAGCCCGGCGCCGCCGAAGCGCGCCGGGCCGCTGTCCCTGGTCTTGGCGTTGGCGGCCGGGCCGTTCCCGGCGAATCCGGTCACCGGAGCGGCCGCGGCCGGGCCCGGCAGCGGCCTGCCCGGCGCGTCCGGGTGGTCGACGACCCAGGCGTCGTACGCCCCGTCACCGTCCAGCGCCGCGCTCACCGTGAGCCCGACGGCGGGCAGGTCGGTGCCACCCGGCAGGCCGAGCCGTCGTCCCGTCTCCTGCCACCGGTAGCCGGGCTGGTCGAGCAGTTCGTCCACACCCAGGTCGCGGAACTGCCCCGGTGCGAACCGGTCCAGGATCGGATCGCCGACCGTCCCGGCGTGCCCGTCGCCGTAGCCGAACGAGTGGACCCGGAAGTGGTTCGGCCCCGACACCCGTGCCGCGCCCAGCCGTTCGATCTCCACCCCGAAGGGCAGCACGTTCTGCCGGATGCCCAGCACGGTGTCGGGCCGCAGCACCAGCCGACCGGGCAGCTCGGGCGAACGCAGCACCGCCAGGTCGCCGTTGCCGCCGGCCGTGGCCTCCCACGCGGAGGGCAGACCGAGCGTCTCCCGGAGCCGGTCGACGGCTCGGACGAACGGCAGTTCGGGCGGCGCCGCGGCACCGCGCTTGCGTGTGTCGAAGCTCTTGTCGACCTCCAGGAAGAGCAGCTTGAGCTTGACGTGCCCCCAGAAGCCCCACGGCTGCGGGCCGCTCACCCCGACCAGCAGATCGACCCCGAGCAGGGTCTTGCCGAAGACCTTCACCGTGACCCGTGCGCCGAGTTCGGCGGTGAACCACAGCGGGTCGAAGCGCATCAGCGCGTCCAGGTGGGCATGACCCTCGATGTCGATCTTCCAGAACGTGATGCGCAGGTCGATCGAGCCGCCGAACTGCACGCTGTTGCTGGTGATCGCGAGGTACGCGCTGATCCGGGAACTCCCGTTGTCAGACAGCGCGATGGTCAGCCGCCGCAGCGCCGGGAACCCGGTGGGAGGCGGGAATGCGGGATGGAACCCGCCGAGCGACAGCGCGAACGAGGCGTCTCCCTGCCAGCGCGCCCGCAGCGCCATGTCCCCGGTGATCGTCCGGCCCAGCAGCTTGGAGTCGATCAGGCTGCCGTCCAGCGAGAATTCGCCCCGGTCGAAGTCCAGGACGCCGACGACGTCCAGGCGCAGGCGGCCGATCTGCTTGAGGTCGACGATCAATTGCCCCAGCACCACCACCCTGACCGGGGTGGGCAGTTGGATCAGCACGGCCAGCTTGGCGGTGATCAGACTCCCGAGCATCTCGCCCCGGGCCATCACGCCGAGCACGGTGCTGCCGGGCGCGGGCGGGAGGAGCCGCCCCAGGGTGCCGATCACCGCCGGGGCGTCGCCGACCGGGTCGGCCGGGAAGAGCAGCGCGTCCAGGGCCCCGGTCCGGGTGGCGCCGCGGAGTTCCTCGACGTCGGTGCGCCGGTTGTGGCCGACCACCACCCCGACACCGTTGAGGAAGATGCCCCAGCCGAGCGCGATGCCCGGCGACCACTCGTACGAGGCGACGACCAGCAGGGAGAAGAAGCCCTCGTCGTCAGGGTCCGCCGCCGGACCTGCGCCGACCGCCTTGGTGTCGAGGATCGCCACGCCCTGCAGCCGCCAGGAGGACAGCGCGGCCACGCCTCCCAGGCCGAGTTGGAAGACCCCGGCGTACCGGCCCTTGTCATGGTCGAGGTAGAGGTGCCCGCCGCCGTTCACCGGCCCGGCCGAGACGGCCAGCCCGGCGCCGAGCGGCGGGACCAGGTCGAATCCGGCGTCCAGCCCGAACAGCAGGCCGCCGTCGGGAGCGTGGTGGAGCGCCAGGGCGATGCCGACCTGCTGGACGGTGGCGCGTACCGGGCCGAGGGCGGCGGTCAGGTCGACGGCGGCCGACAGCCTCAGACCGTCGCCGTCCGCCGCGCCGCGTACGGTCAGGTCGCCGACCCGGACCGGGCCCAGCTCCAGGTGCAGCGGGAAGGTCCGCTCCAACCGCCCCGAGCCGCGCAGCGTCAGCCCGGTCCGGCTCGACCAGACCAACTCGATGTCGGTCTCGACCTCGACGATCCGGCCGCCGGTGACGGAGGAGATCAGCCCGTCCAGCGCCGCCGGGTCCAACACGACGCGCAGCGCGCGGACTTCGAGGCCGACGGCGACCTCCCGCACCTCGACGCCCTCGGTCTCCACGGAGAGCCACGCCCGGGAGCCCCCGAGGGTCACCCCTGCGGCCGCCGGATCACCAAGTACCGTGAGCGGCCGGGCCGGCCGGTGCTCCACGGCCACCGTGAACTCGCCCGAGACGGCCGTCTCGTCGGCGTGCGGCGCCAGAGAGCCGGGCCGCAACAGCACTCCGAGCGCACCGGAAGCGTCCACCTCGGCGCTCAGTTCGACCCGGACGGTCTCGCTCGGCTCGAACACGGTTTGCCCCGCGCCCGCCGCGTACGGGCCCAGCAGCAGGCCGTTGGGCGCGGCGCCGGGCTCGGGCGGGACGGGGAGCAATATGAGACCCGCCTCGGCGTAGGCGGTCGCGTCGCCGTCGGCGGCCTCGACGGCGGCCAGCGGCATCCGCAGCACCAGGGGCGGCGGGATCGGCATCGGGCTCGACGGCGGGCCGAAGTACTGTTCGTACAAGGCGAGTTCTGGGACAGCGCGGACCGCGGGAAGACCGAAGGCCTCCGCCACGTCCTGCACCGCGCGCAGCAGCTTGTACGCGTTCAGCTCCCCGCCCCAGCCGTAGGCGCGCTGTGCCAGCTCCTGCGGGTCGCCGACCAACAGAACGAGGCGGTCCCAGTGCACCTCGGTGGCCTGGGTCCCCGGGATCCGGTACGGGCTCGGCTGCGCCGGCCCCCGGCTGATCACCCCGGTGAGCAGCAGCAGCGCGAACAGGGCCGGCTTCTCCCGGCGGAGCTGATCGGTGAGCAGGTATCCGGGCAGCTCGGTGGCGAGCGATGCCCACAGCCCCGACTGGTTCAACGGCGCGGGCAAGCCCGTACCGTCCGTGGCGCTCAGTCCTTTCACGGCCGCGACCACGTCGCCGACCTGCTCGACCAGCGCCGCCCAGTCGCCACCGTCGGCGAGGAACTCCGCGAGAGCTTCGGCGGCTTCGGCGAGCTGCTCGGCAACCGCACGGATCGGCCCCAACGAGTCGGCGTCGAGGGGCCCTGCGGGCGGAACCCAGCCGAGGTCGAAGAGCAGAAGACGTAAGGCCCCCTCGTCGGTGGCCGCGGCGGTCAGCGGCGAGAGGGTGTCCAGCACCGCCCCGAGCAGGTCCTCCGCGAACGTCCGTACCCCCATGCGCGTTCTCCCCCCGGGGCGATGGTCAAGATCCGTCGATCCGTCGATCCGTCGATCCGTCGATCCGTCAAGCGTTCGGCTTCGCGGGCCGTGTGGCGTGGTTCAAGGCATTGGGAAGGTGGCATGTCCGGGCCCGTGTCCCCCGGCGGCCGGGGCGGACCCGGCCGAGGGGCGGGCAGCCCCGCTCAACGCACCTGGAAACAAGGCCCGGAGGTCTCGAGGTCTTCGGTGTCCACAGGTCGGAGCGGCGGGCGAGCGCCGCCCTCGGCGGCCGAGGAGGCTGCGCCTCCCGCGCCGTCCCCCTGAGCTGGTCCACACGTTCCGAACATCGCTCTCCCCCCGGAGATGTCGAACGAGGGTGGTATGCGGAAAAGGCCCCCACAGCCTCCGCGTCGGTCATACTCTCGTGGCAACCGCCGTGTTCACAAGCGGAATCGAAGAGAACTCGTACTGTCAGCAGGGGGACTGATGGCGCGTCTTGACGACTTCTTCCTGTCATCGACCGACACCGGTGACGACCAGGAATTCCGCGCCGAGAAGCGCGCGGGGACCACGGTGCGACCGATTATCGACGGTGTCGCCACCTTCCAGGCGATGGAACGCGCCATCGCCGACGCCACCACGACCGTCCACCTGTCGCTGTGGATCTTCAACCCGAAGACCCCGCTCCAGGCCCTTGGCGACGTGAACGCCAAGCTGGCCAAGCGGGGGGTTCGACGCAAGGTCGGCACCTGGGGCGAACTGCTCGCCACCATGGCCGGATTGGGCGTCAAGGCCCGCATCCTGCTCAACGACTTCGACGGAGTGCTCGGCACCGCCAATCACGCGAACAACTGGGACGCCTGCCGTCAGCTCAATGCCCTGAACGCCCGCTGGGGCAAAGGCAATCTGGAGACGGTCGTGACCATGCACGACGCCCGCGTCGACGCGCTCGCGCCCTTGCTGGCGACCAGGGCCAGGGCCCTACTGCCCAAACTCAACAGGGGCGGCTGGTCCGCCGCCCGCACCCGCGTGGCCACGATGCCCCGGCTCTGGCCGTACCTGGAGGTCGCCCCGAGCGGTGACCGCTGGGTTCTCCGGGCCGACCCGCCGTGGCAGATGTACCCGGCCTCACACCACCAGAAGCTGTGTGTGGTGGACCGGGTCACGGGGTTCTGCGGCGGGTTGGACGTGAACACGGGCCGGGTGGACACCCCGGCCCACAACAAACGGCTCTGGCATGACATCCACGTCAAGGTGGACGGCCCGGTCGCGGCCGACCTCGACCGCAACTTCCTCGGACGGTGGAACACCGAGGCCCCGCTGTTCAACACGTTCGTCGGCATTCCGGGGCCGGCCGGACTGGGCACACCCGGCAAGACCGTGGTCCCCTCGGTTCCCGTTCCGTCGACCCCGGTCCCGTCCGGCACCGGCCCGGCCACCGCCCAGTTGTGGCGCACCCTCTCCACGAACAGCGTCGCCTTCCCGGTCCCCGCCAACATCCGGGATGACATCCAAGAGGGCTACGAGGCCGCGATCGCGCACGCCAACCATTTCGTGTACGTGGAGAACCAGTACGTCCGGTCCACCGAACTGGCCGAGTGGCTGATCGACCGCCGCGGCGACCGGCCCGAGCTCAAACTGATCATCATGCTTCCCGTCGCCCCGGAGGAGGTGGCCGGGACGCTCGACCCGGTGACGGAGCACGGCCTGTTCCTCCAGCACCAGACACTCGCCGCGCTCATCGACGCGTTCGGCGCCGACATCGGCATCCACTCGATGGTGGCCCGCGCCGCCGCGACCACCAAGCACATCACCGACAGCGCGGGCAGCCTGCAGATCTACATGCACAGCAAGGCGATGATCGTGGACGACGAATGGGCCACCGTCGGCTCCGCCAACACGAACCTCCGCAGCTTCCGCGTCGACACCGAGGCCAACATCGCCTGGTACGACCCGGCCGGAGTACGCGCTTTCCGGCTGGCCCTGTGGTCCGAAATCCTCGGCACCCCGGCTGCGACCATCGCCACTTGGTCCCCGGGAGAGTTCGTCACCCGCTGGCACGACATCGCCCAAGCCAACGTCATCAAAACCGGCCCCGCGGCGCGTACCCGCCAGGGCTTCGTCGTGCCGCACAACATCGCCAGATTCCCCGGCCTCGACCACGTCGAGGTCCCGGACGCCTTCACCGAGGCTTTCAACCCCACCCACCCCGAACCGGAGTACGTGGCCTGAACCGACGCGCGCACTCGCCTGTCGCCGGTCGCCTGTCGCCGGTCGCGAACCCATCGCGTCGGCAGAGCCGGCGTCACGCCGGCCGTTTCATCGGGGCACCGAAAGCTGAAAGCCCGCCCAGCAGAGCCGAACTGGACCCGACGCCCGACGTGACACCGGTCCACGCCGGAGGGCTCCCTGCTGCAACGTCGTTCATCCGCGGGCGAATCCGCGCAGCAGGCGCACGTACCGGCTCCAGCGAGCTGGCCGGGCGACGTGGCCGGTCACGACACGCTCGGCGCGATCGAGGCTGTCTTCGAGCACCGCGTCGTGCAGATGCCGGTAGGCCAGCGGCCAGGTGAGCCGGGCCGGGCCGCGGGCGCGCATGGTGAGCGTGTGGCGCAGGATCACGTGTTCGGCGTCGACCGGGTGGACGGAGTACTCGTGGAAGCCGTGGAAGCCGCGCGGCCCGCTGAAGGTGAACCGCACCCACTGGCCCGGCGCGTAGGCGCACACCGTGTACCGGACCGGACCATGACCACCGCGCGACCCGGGGGCGAGGCCGTCGGAGAGGAGCATCGGCGGCCATTGGACGCCGGGCCACAAGCGGTCCGCCTCCGTGGCCAAGGAGTCGAGCAGGTCGCCGATTGCGGTGGCCCCGGCGGGCAGCAGGCGTTCGTGGACGTTGAGCACGGCCATGGTGCATCCCCTTCAGGTTCTCCGGCAGAGCATGTATTAGAGAGTTCTCTCTATAATTATGGAGGGTACCCTCCAATACATGGCGAGGCCACCTCGGTACGACATGGACCGGCTGCTCGACGCGGCGCTCGAACTCGTCGCGGACGCGGGGCCGCCGGCGGTGACCATGGCCGCGGTCGCCAAGGCGGCAGGCGCCCCGAGCGGCTCGGTGTACCACCGCTTCCCGTCCCGCACCGCGCTCCTGGCAGAGCTGTGGCTGCGGACGGTCGAGCGCTTCCAGGAAGGTTGGATCGCGGCCCTGTCCGGACACGCGGACCCGCGGGCCGCAGCCGCGGCGGGGGCTCGGCACGTGGTGGCGTGGAGCCGCGGCAACCGCCCGGAAGCGGTCGTGTTGCTGTACAGCGCGGAGGACTACGGGCGTGGCGACTGGCCCGAGCCGTACCTGCGCAGAGCCGAGGAGGGGCACCGCCGGGTACGCGAGGCGCTCAGCGGCCTGGGAGAGTCCCTGGGCGTACAAGGAGAGTTGGAGCGCGATCAGCTGGCGCTCGCGGTGATCGATCTGCCCTTGGCGGTCGTCCGTGGACCACTGCGCACCGGTGCGCCGATCCCGACGCGGGCACAAGAGCTGGCCGAGCGGAGCGCTCGGGCGCTGCTCGCGGACCTGGGACGCCGAGCTCAGCCGCGGGCGAAAGAGTCCGACACCAACGCGTCGCGGGGCGACAAATCGACTCAAACCGATCGATTTTGATCAGGCGCGGCGCAGCGCCTCGGCCGCTGGCCGTGCCTACGGTGGGAGTGGTCGGGAAGGCGTACGGCAGGACGGACTTCGGTCCGGACGCCGCACGGTCCTCCACCCGCGCGCCCTCACTCCCCCACGGGCACGCGGCCTTCCCCCACGGCGGCCCCGGACGTCACCCCCCGAGCGTCCGGGCCGCCACACCCGTTCCACCGGTCGGCCGAACGCGCCTCACCGACGTTGCGCGCACGCCGACTGCGCGGCGGCCGTCGGCGAGGCAATCGCGCACATCGACACACGGCGCGGATTCTCTCGCCGGTCATGGTCCAGGGCTGTTTCTGCGCGTCGCGGGCGCAGCCGCCGACAGCCAGACCGAGGGTGCGGCAGAAGGAGTCCAGCCGCCTCAGGGGCGTAGGCCGATGCGGTCGAGGAAGGGGACTCCGGCGTTGTACGTGCTGACACCGGCGACCCGGTCGTTCCACACCGGGCCGATGCGTGACTCGGCGAAGGTCCATATGGGCAGGTCGGCGGCGAGGGCGCGTTGCAGTTCGCTGTATGCCTGCTTTCGGGCCTGTGGGGCCGGGTCGGTGCGCGAGGTGTCCAGCGCCTGGTCGGCTCGGGGGTTGTTCCAGCCGGTGATGTTCAGTGGGCCGGCGGAGCGGAAGGCCTGGTACATCGCGGGTTCGGGGTCGGCCTGCCAGCTTTGCTCCATGGCGGCCTGGAAGTTCCGGTTGACCCGGGTGGTGGCAACGAACGCGCCGATCTCCATTCCCTGGATGCGCATGGCGGTGTTGCGGAAGGCGGCCAGGCGGCTTTGCAGGAACTCGGCGATGCGCCGGGCTTGGGGGTTCTGCGGGGTCAGCAGCGTGAAGTCGACGGGTTTGCCTGCGGCGGCGAGTTCGTCGAACAGGCGCTGTGCCTCGGCCTTGTCGGGGGCGGGTTGGGTGGCGGCGGGGTCGTAGAAGGGCGACGTTTGGGGGAAGACGCTCTTCGCGGGGCGGTAGCTGGCCCCGAGGGTGGCGGCGAGTTCGCGGGGGTCCAGGGCGAGGGCGACGGCGCGGCGGGCGCGCGTGTCGTCGAACGGTGCCCGGGTGAGGTTGAACGCGAGGGACTGGCCGCCGCCCGTGGGGACGGCGGCGACGTTCAGATCATTTTCCGCCTTGTCGAGGGTGGGCGGGTCGGCGGCGACGAACAGGTGTGCGCCGCCGGACCGCACGGTGTTGTAGGCCTGGGTGACGTCGGTGGTAATGGCGATCGTGAGTTTGTCGAGGCGCGGCAGGCCGTTGTCGTACTGCCAGTACGTGGGGTTCTTGGCGAACTCCATGCGGCTTCCCCTGGTCCAGGACTGCAGGGTGAACGGTCCGGCGCCGACGGGATGTGCGCGGTACTCCTCGGGGCCCTTGGCCAGGACCGAGGGGGCTGCGATGTAGGTGAGCTCGGTTGCGATCGCGCGGTCGAGGAGGACGTTGCGCGCCGGCGGCGTGACGAGAAGCGTCAGCGGGCCGGTCACCTCCAGCCGCAGTCCGGCGGCGGCGCCGCGGTGCAGGGATCCGGTCTCCGGGCGGGCGTGCATGTCCCAGTTGACGCGGACCGCCTCGGCGTCCAGGGCCGTGCCGTCGCTGAAGCGGACGTCCGGGCGCAGGGTCAGTGTCCACGTCGCGCCGTCATCCGCGGTCGTGAGGCTCCGGCCGAGGTGCGGGTGGACCTCGCCGGTGGCGGCGTCGACGGTGAACAGCGGGTCGTACAGGGCGGCCATGCGCGGTTCGTCGACCAGGGCGTTGTAGGTGGCGCCGAACGGGTCGAGGCCGCGGGCGTCCGCGATGGACAGCACGGTGAGCGAGCCGCCGGCGCGCGGCTGCACGGTGTCGTCCCCCGCACCGGAGCCCGATCCGCCGCCGCACGCGGCCAGCAGGCAGGTCAGCGCCGTCGCCAGGAGGAAGGACTGTCTGAGTTTCATGGCGTGGCTCCTGGTCAGTGGCGGTTGCGCAGGTGGGCGGCGGTCCGGCGGCGGCGCAGTTGTTCGCTGCGCTCGGCGGGGGTGACCTGCGGGGTGGACGCGGGGAGGTGGTCGCGGACCGAGTCGAACGCGACGACCCGCAGCGTCGGTTCCGGGAACGCGGCGGCCAGGAGCAGGCGGCCGTTGAGGGTTCCGTGGGTGTGGCCGCCGGTGTCGAGCCAGTTCGGCACCCCGGGATCGCGGTGCGCGATGACGGCACGGAAGACGCCGTCGTCGTCGAGGCGGGCCTGGTGGCAGTTGAGCGAGGACTGCCGGCTGAACCAATTGACGGTTTCCCAGTAGTAGTTGCCGGTCCCAAAACTCCAGTAGTGCGCGGTGGGCGGGGTGAACTCCAGCACGACCGCCTCGCCGGGTGCGCAGCGGAAGTTGCCCATGCCGTACGCCTGGCTCTGGAATCCGCCCCACTCGGACTCCGCGAGGGGGGTCCACGGCAGGGTGTTCGGCGGGGTTTCCAGCGACCGCTTGCACATCAGATCCCAGAAGACGCCAGCTTTGTCGAACCAGCGCACCAGCCGCTCGGCGCGCGCCCGCACGTCGGTCTCGGTCAGCGACGATGCGGGCGGGTACTGCGCGCTGATGCGCTCGATCATCAGGTTGGCCGGGCGCTCGGTCTCCCAGTCGACGAACAGCTGGCGGACACACAGGGACTGCGCGTCGGGGTCGATGGGGAGCCAGTTGCCCTCGCGGGGTTCGCCACCGACGAACAGCTCGAACGAGCCGTCGGCGGCGACGGTGAGCGAGCGGCTGTCGATGTTGGAGTTGATCCGGTAGTCGGGCGTCTCGCAGAAGTGCGGCGAGTGCACCTGGACGTCGAGGTAGTGCGACGTCCCGCGGTCCCCGAAGATCCGGTACGCGGCGTCGCCGCGCACCGGGGCGAGTGTGTAGATGACGTCGGGGTTGTCGATGCCCCAGCTGCACGTCGTGTCCGCCCAGCGCCCGAACTCCGGGTAGTCCGGGTCTGCCAGTTCCATGCTCAACAGTGCTCCGGCCGCCATGTACCGGGTCGCGAAGCGCAGGCCCTCCGCACGCAGCAGCGGGGTGTCGGTGGCGGGGTCGTCGAAGACGATCCCGTGTCCGAACCGCCGCCAGGCGTCCACCACGTCGTCGAACAGTCGACCGTTACGCACGGTCGTTTCGCGCTCTGTCATGCCGTTCTCCTTGCGTTTCGCCCTCGTGGGGTCGACATACTCGCTAATGAAAACAGCATTTTCAAGAGCGCGTCTCATATACTCGCTGCGCTGGCTAACGGCAGGCGACCAGCGGAGGGGACGAGGTGGCGCGGTGGCGAACGAACCGGGACCGGGCGGAACGCTGGCGACGGCGGCGGTGGACCGGCTCCTCGGCCCGCAGCGTGCGGAGTACCTCCACGACGCGCAACTCCTGATCGCCGCCTGCCGCGACCTCATCACCGAGACCGGCGGCGTCGACCCGCCGGTGTCGCTGATCCTCAAGCGCGCGGGACTGGGGAGCCGCGCCTTCTACCGGCTCTTCCCCAGCAAGCACGACCTCTTGATGGCCGTCCTGGAAGCCGGGACCGAAGCCCTGCAGGCGAGCATCCGCAGCCGACTCGCCGACGTCCCGGACCCGGCCGCGCGCATCCACGCGTGGATCGACACGTTCGTCGACCACACCACCACCACCCCGGCCGACGGCACCGCGTCGCTCATCCTCGACGCCCCCCGCTTCAGCGCGATCTTCCCCGATGCCAGCGCAGCCTTGGAGCGCCGCATCATCACGCCGCTGCACGAGGCCCTCGACGGCCTACGGGGCGACGTGGACACCGAAGCGAACCTCGCGGATGCGACGGTCGTCTACGACATCGTCGCCTCGGCAGTCGTGCGCGCCCTGGCCCGGACACAGCCCATCGCCGACCCCGTACGCGCCCACCTCCACACCTGCACGACACGCATCATCGAGCGAGAGCATTCAGGCACATCCCCGGCATGATGCGGCGGTGCCGTACGAGTTCGTGCTCTGCGTCGCCATGGCGGGCGGGCCGACCCTGTACGGCTACCTCACCAGGTAGACCAGCTCTGTGGATCTCCGCGGACCGTGCTGCGGTAGGGCGAGAATTCCTCGGTGGGTCTTGCCTCGTCCGTCGTCGGCGTACACGGACCAGTAGCGCGGACGGACCTCACGGACGCTCCGGTCACGGGTGTGGACAGCAGTGCGCCGGGCCGTCCTCGGCAACCGCTGCTCTGCGTGGCCGTGCGCCGGGTCGCGGTCAGGCCGTCCGGCGCTCGCGGGGAGTGGGGGTCGTCCCGGGAGCGCGGTGGGTACCGTTCCCACCATGGCGCACCGGGGGACGGCGTGGGGCAGGCTCGTGAGGGTGGTTGTGTGGCTGTTCGTCGTGATCGGCGTTCCGTCGTACCTGTGGTTCCTGCACGAGGCGGCCCGTGACTGGGCCGAGCAGCTTGCCGACGGCGACGCGGTGCGAACATGGCTTCCGCGCACGTCTCTTCCGTACGTGGCTCCCCTCGTGGCGTTCAGCTGGACGATGCTGGCGGCCTCGTCGTGGTGGCGGGGCCGCAGCAGCCGCCTGTACTTGGGGAGCGCGTTCGAGCGGGTCCTCGTGGTCGCCGTCGCTGTCCTGTCGGTGTTCACCGGGGTGTCCGGCGCCGACGACCGCGACGCGAGCGCCGTGATCGCGACGGTGGCGCTCACAACCGTCGGCATGGTGGGCCTGTGGTTGCTCCCGCCTGCCCTCTCTCCGCGTCTCCTGGACGCCCTGCCGAACCGCAGGGCCGCCTCCTGAGGGGTCCGGCCCGGAAAGGTGCTGGTCGGGTAACACGGAACGCGGCGGAACATTGCCGGGTTCCGGCAGTGATGCTCCCGGGGCGGGGCTGCGAGGATCCGGGCAAGCGGGGTCGCGTACACCGGAGGGGAACCCGAATGACCGTGTTCCTCGGCCTCGGCATCGCGGGGATCGTCGTGCTCGCCCTGTCGTTGATCTTCAGCGGCGTCCTCGAAGGGCTTCTCGACGGTGTGCTGGACGGGGTGTTCGACGGCCTGCTGTCCCTTCCGGTGATCGCCGGGTTCGTCTCGATGCTGGGCTTCGGCGGCGCGATCGTGCTGGGCACCACCCCGGTCGGCGCCGGCGGGGCGACCGCGGTCGGCGTGCTGGCCGGGATCGCGACCGGCTGGGCGGTGTGGACGTTCAGCCGCATGCTGATCCGCGACCCGGCGGTGACGGCCGTACGCGCCGGCGACCTCGTCGGTACGGCGGGCTCGGTGGTCACCGCCATTCCGGCGGACGGGTACGGCGAGGTCCTGCTGCGCCTGAACGGTCAGCCGTACAAGCTGGCCGCCAAGAGCACCGGGCCCGTCGAACGCGGGACCGAGGTCTGGGTGGAGGCCGAGCTGTCGACCACCTCGGTGCTGGTCCGCCCGGTCCGCCCGGTCCGCCGCTGACAGTCCACCCGTTCACCGGTACGCCCACCGACCCGTCCAGCAACTCACCCTGACACCAACCGAATCGATCTGCCGTCCCCCGGGAGGCAGGGGGGATTCCCCATGAGTCCAGTTGTCGGAGCAGTCGTCGGCGTCGCAGTCCTGTTCGTGCTGCTCGCCCTCGTCGTCATCACCCGCTACAAAGTCGCGGGCCCCAGCGAGGCGTTCATCGTCACCGGACGCAGAGGCAAGAAGTCGGTGCACCCCGAGACCGGCATGGTCAGCACCGACAACAGCGGCCAGAAGGTCGTGGTCGGAGGCGGTGTCTTCGTCGTCCCGTTCATCCAGCAGAAGTTCTCCCTCGACCTGTCCAGCCGCCACATCCCCATCTCGGTGCGCGGCGCGGTCACCCTGCGCGGGGTGAAGGCCAACCTCGAAGGCGTCGCCATCGTCAAGGTCGGCGGCAGCGAGGACGCGATCCGGGCGGCGGCGCAGCGCTTCCTCCAGCAGCAGGCCGGCATCGTCGGCTTCACCCAGGAGGTGCTCTCCGGGGCGCTGCGCGCCATCGTCGGCCGGATGTCGGTGGAGGACATCATCCGCGACCGCGCCGCGTTCGCCGGGCAGGTCGCCGAGGAGGCGGAGGCCAGCCTGTCCGGTCAGGGCCTGATCCTGGACGCGTTCCAGATCCAGGACATCAGCACCGAAGGCTCCTACCTGGAGGACCTCGGACGTCCCGAGGCGGCACGGGCCAAGCAGGTGGCCGACATCGCCGAGGCCAACGCGCGCCGGGCGTCCGAGGAGGCCAGGCTCAAGGCCGAGGAGGAGATCGCCGTCGCGCAGCGGACCTTCTACCTCAAGCAGGCCGAGATCAGGGTCGAGACCGAGGCCGCCACCGCACGTGCCAACGCCGCCGGCCCGCTCGCCGAGGCCGCCCGCCAGCAGGAAGTGCTCAGTGAGCAGGAGAAGGTCGCACAGCGGCAGGCCGCGCTGACCGACCGCCAGTTGGACACCCAGGTCCGCAAGCCCGCGGACGCCGCCCGCTACCAGGCCGAACAGGAGGCCGAAGCACGCAAGATCGCCCTGGTGAAGCAGGCCGAGGCGGACGCCGAACGCGCCCGGCTGACCGGTCAGGGCGAGCAGCAGCACCGCGCCGCGCTCGCCGAGGCGGTCCGGATCGAGGGCGAGGCCGAGGCGTTCGCCATCGCCGCAAAGGGCGCGGCCGAGGCCCAGGCCATGGAGAAGAAGGCCGACGCGTTCGCCCGCTACGACAGCGCCGCCGTGATCCAGATGCTCGTCGAGGCGCTGCCGCAGATCGTGGCGAAGGCCTCCGAACCGCTGAGCGCCATCGACAAGCTGACCGTGATCTCCACAGACGGCGCAAGCCAGTTGTCCCGCACCGTCACCGACAACGTCGCCCAGGGATTCGAACTCCTCAACTCGGCCACCGGGATCGACCTGGCCGAACTCCTCAAGGGCATGACCCAGCGCAAGACCGCCGAAGCCGCGTCATCCGCTCCGGCCGCGCCGAGCAACGACCGCAAGCACATCGCCGTGGACTGACCCGCCGCTACCCGCCCGCCCGGACCACAGGCCCGGGCGGGCGGGCACGTCCCGGTCCGCGATGTAGTGCGTGATGGCGAGGAGCATCAGCGCGACCGGCCGGGTGAGGTCGACGACTTCGCGAATCCCGGGGGCGAACCGTCGCTGTCCGCAAATACCTTGTATTTGGTAGGTTTTGAAGGTCGCATGAGGGACGGCCGGTTTCGGAGCCGAGGGGGCCCATGGACGCTGTCACCGAGAGCATCACCAAGAACCGCCAGTCGGACGACGCCCTGCGGGCCATGGTCGCCCGGGCCTTCGGCCCGGACCAGGTTCCGCAGGGGGACGGAGGCTGGGCCGAGGAGCTCGGCCACGGCTGGTTCAACGTCGCCTACAAGGTCCGCCTGCGCGACGGCCGGCACGTCGCCCTCAAGATCGCGCCGCCTGCCGGGGTCGAGGTGATGACGTACGAGGCGGACATGATGCGTACCGAGGTCCACGCGCTTCGACTGATCGGGGAGCAAACCGACATACCCGTGCCCGCGGTGCACTTCTTCGACGAGAGTCGCGAACTCTGCGACGCCCCCTACTTCTTCATGGAGTTCGCCGACGGGGAGAATCTCGGAATCGTTGCCCGGGACCTGGACGAGGCGCACTACCGCAGACTCCAGGTCGAGCGCGGTTCGGCCAACCGCAAGATCAACGACGTCAAGGGCACCCACTTCGGCCCGCTCCTGGCCGAACCGACCACGGCGACCTGGCGCGAGGTGTTCTGCGGCATCGTCGAGGACGTCCTCACCGACGGCGAACGCCGCGCCGTGGACCTCGGGTTGGGGTACGAGGTCATCCGCGGGATCGTGCGCGACAACGCCCACTCCCTCGACGAGGTGACCGAACCGTCCCTGATCGTGTGGGACCTGTGGGACCTGAACGTCCTGGTGCACAATGGCGAGATCACCGCCTTCCTCGACCACGAACGCGCACTGTACGGCGACCCGCTCATGGAAGGCGGGTTCGTCGCCGTCGAAGCCGAGGGGGCGCCGGGCCACCTGCCCAGCTTCCTGCGTGGCTACGGCAAGGACGCCTTCACCGACACCGAACGCCTCCGCCGCCGGCTCTACACCCTGCACCTGATGCTCGTCATGGTCGTCGAGACCGTCTACCGCGGTCACACGGATCCCGCACAGTACGACTACGCCCGCAGGGGCTTGGCCGTGGCCGTGGAGTCCTTCGGCCGCGGGGCGTGACGGCTTCCGGGCCCCCGTCGGAGACGTCGACGGGGGCCACGGCGGACGACCCGACGGACAGCGCGGCGGAGAACGCAGCGGACATCCCGACGGACAACCCGGCGAAGGACCACGCCGCCCGGCTGGCGACGCGTCCGGTCGGGAAGCTGCTGTGGAGCAACACCGCGCAGGCGACCGTGTCCGTCGCGACGTACGGCATCTACGCGCTCACCAACGCCCTGTTCGTCTCACGCGGCGTCGGCTCCGTCGCTTTCGCGGCGGTGAACCTCGTGTCGCCGGTGCTGCTGGTCCTCGGCGCGGTGTCCACCACGGTCGGCACGGGCGGAGCGTCCCTGGTCTCCCGCAGCCTCGGCGCCGGCGACACGCGACAGGCGGCCCGGGCGGCGGGCAACGCCTTCCTCGTCTACTGGACCTCCGCCCTCGTCATCGGAGGACTGGGGGCGCTCACCCTCGATCCGTTGCTCACGGTACTGGGGACGGACGACGAGACGCACGACTACGCGTACGACTACGGCCTGATCATCCTGCTCGGCTCCGTCACCGCCACCGGCTTCTCCAGCCTGGTCCGTGCCGAAGGGCGGCTCCGCTACTCCACCATGCTCTGGGTCGTGCCGATCCTGGTGCAGATCACCCTCGACCCGGTGCTGATCTTCGGCTTCGGCATGGGCGTGCGGGGTGCGGCTCTGGGAACCGTCGGCGGCCAGTCGGTCTCGATGGCCATGAGCCTGTGGTTCTTCTTCGGGAAGCGCAACCGCCCCTACCGGATCACCGCGGCCGACATGCGTCCCCACTGGCCCACGGTGCGGCAACTGGTCTCGGTGGGCGCGCCGTCCTTCCTCTCCCGCTTCGGGGCCACCCTGGTCGTCACGCTGGTGAACAACCTGCTGGCCAGGCACGGCGGTGCGACGGCGCTGAGCGCGTACGCGATCTGCGTGCGGATCCAAACGCTGTGCCTGATGCCCCAGTTGGGCATCTCGCACGGCATGCAGCCGCTGGTCGGCTACAACGCGGGACGCGGCCTCGCCGAGCGCGTGGCACGCACGAGAACCCTGGCGCTGCGGGCGTCGGTGGCGTACGGAACCGCCGTCTGCCTGCTCCTGCCGGCCTTCGCGGGGCCGCTGTGCGGGGTGTTCACCGACGAACCCGAGGTGCGGGACGAGGCCGTGCGGGCGCTGCGGATCATGGTGTCGAGCTATGCGCTGGCCGGAGTGGCGACGCTGGTGTCGGCGTACTTCCAGGCGCTGGGCCGGGCAGGTCCCTCGTACGTGATCTCGCTCGGCTCGATCGTCGTCGTGCAGGTGCCGCTGCTGCTGGTGTTCGACCGGTTCGGAATTCTCTGGCTGTGGATCAGCTTCCCGGTGGCGGACGCCATTTCCGCGGCCGGTGCGCTGTGGATCCTGAGCCGCCCGACCGCCGTCGCGCGACCGGCCAAGTCTCCGCCGTGACATGGGCGCACACGGCTGGCGGACGCCAAGTCACAAGCCGGGTCACAAGCCGGGTCACAAGTGGCCGGTGGCGGCGAGCCGCAGGAGGCCGTCCGAGGCTGCCCGGGCGGCGCCTTGGAGGGCGAGGTCGGGGCCGGCGGGGGCCGGGAGCACCGCCAGGCGGCGGGTGGCCACCGGCATGGCCTCGCGCCGCACCACCGTCCGGATTCCGCTGAGGACGGCGTCGCTGAGCTGCGGGAGGGGGCCGCCGACCACGAGGGTGCGCGGGTTGACGACGTCGACGAGCGCCGCCGCAAGCAGGCCCAGCCGCTCGGCGGCGTCCTCGAGGACCGCCAGCGTCCGAGGATCGGCGGCCGCGACGCGCGAGGCCAACTCGCCTATGAGGGCGACCAGTCCGTCCTGGTACGCGAGCCCGAGCCGGGCCACGACACCGCGCAGGCCGGCGACCGCGCCGACGCAGCCGCGTTTGCCGCAGGTGCAGGGTGTACGGCCGTCGCCGCCGACGGGCAGGTGGTCCACGTCGCCCGCGGATCCGTCGGCGCCGCGGTGCACTGACCCCGCCTCGGTCACGAGCCCGGCCCCGATGCCGTGGGACAGGTGCAGGTACAACAGGGGCAGCGCGTCCGGCGGGAGGTGCGCGGCGGCGCCCACGGCCATCATGTTCGCGTCGTTGTCCAGCAGCGCCGGGGCGCCGAACGCGTCCTCGGAGGTACGGGGTTCCACGCCGCGAGTCTCCCACGCCCCCGGCGCCGGGCGATCGCGGCCGGACGCCGGTGACGTGCGGAAACGTCCACCGCCGCGGCCCCGGCTTTAATTCCGCCGTCGGATTAAATCCGGGACGTTGCCGGGCGCCGCAACCGCTCAATAGCGTGACGGAGATCGGGGTCACGGGCCCGCCGCCCACCGGCCCGTCTCTCCCCCGCGTCCACCTTTGCCGCGACCGGAATGGGATCCGCCTTGCCTCTCACCGCCTCGCGATTCGCGCTCAACCCCCTTCAGTGGCTGGCCACGGACGACGGATGGCCGGACTTCGGCGCCGCGCCGCCCCTGGCCGAGCGGCTGGCGGTGATCGCGAAAGCCGGGTTCACCGCGATCCAGGCCGAGGTGCCGAAGGATTCCGACCCCGCCCGGTACCGGGCAGAACTGGCCGAGTACGGCATCGCCCCCGGACCCGGCTACGTCAACCTCCCCTGGGACGACGACGCTGCCGAACGCGCGGCGCACCTCGGCCAGGTGCGCCGGCTCGCCCGCGAGGCCGTCGCGCTCGGCAACCCTCTGCTTTTCCTCGCCATGGGCATGTCGCCGGACGCACCGCGCATCGCGCGGCCCGCCGTCGGATTCGGCGCCGACCCGGCGTTCCTGTCCGCCGTACGCGACTACCTGGCCGAGGCCGCCGCGGCGATCACCGCCGAAGGCGGCGTCGCGGCCCTCCACCCGCACGTCGGGTCCTGGGTCGAGACCGAGGCGGAAACGCGGTACGTCCTCGACAGCGTGGACCCGGCCGTCCTCAAATTCGGCGCCGACGCGGGCCACCTCGCGTGGACGGGGGCCGACCCGGCCCGCGTCATCGGCGACTACGCGGACCGCGTGGCCGGCATCCACGTCAAGGACCTCCACCACGGCGTCGCGCGCCGCAGCCGCGAGGAAGGCCTCACGTACCAGCAGTCCGTCGCCGCCGGCCTGTGGACCGAACCCGGTTTCGGCGACGCCGACTTGCCCGGGGTGCTCGCGGCACTGGGCAACGACTTCGACGGCTGGGTCGTCGTCGAGGTGGACCGCGGCAGCGTCCCGCCCGCGGAAAGCGTGGCGCGCTGCGGCGCCTGGCTGGCCCGGACGGTCGGCGGCGCCCAGCAAGGCAGTTGACGGACGCTGCGACTGCGGCTGCGACTACGGCACCGCGAACCGCGCGAGTGCGCCGCGAAATCGAGCGGAAACCTGCGTCGGGGAGCCTTGCGTGGCATCGCGCGCGCGGTCGGTGTCGGCGCGTCCGGTGAACGTCTGCACGAGCCGAGGATCGGAGCGACATGGACACGACTGCACTTGCCACCGCGTTCGGGGCGGAACTGCCCGCCTGGGTGGCCGACGAGCTTGCGGACGTCCCGGACACGCTGGCCACCGCCGCAGACCGCATGGGGGTGGTGCACCGGCTCGCCGACCGCAACCACCGCGAGGACACCGGCGGCCCCTTCGCCGCGTTGGTGGTCGAGGCCGACACCGGGCGAGTCGTGTCGGCAGGCGTCAACGTCGTTCTCGCCTCCGGACTGTCGTCGACACACGCCGAAGTGGTCGCGCTGTCCCTCGCCCAGGTGCGGCTCGGCACGTGGAATCTGGGTGCGGGCGGCATGCCGGCGCTGGAGCTGGTCGTCAACTGGCGGCCGTGCGCGATGTGTTACGGGGCCACACTGTGGTCGGGCGTCCGCGGGCTGGTGGTCGCGGGCGACGGGCCCGAGTTGGAAGCACTGACCGGCTTCGACGAGGGGCCCGTACGCGACGACTGGCTCGACCAGCTCACGCACCGCGGCATCACGGTGACTTGCGACGTCCTGCGCGACGAGGCGCTGGCGGTGTTCCGCGCG
This sequence comes from Streptomycetaceae bacterium NBC_01309, assembly GCA_045039925.1. GTDB lineage: Bacteria > Actinomycetota > Actinomycetes > Streptomycetales > Streptomycetaceae > Yinghuangia. Next base: position 8,737,590 of record CP108400.1, on the reverse strand, counting down.
TACGGAGCCCGCGACGACGCCCTCGTCTACAACGCCCGCGGCGGCACCGCGCGTTGAGCCGAACACGCACATCGGCTGCGCGGTGCGGGGCCGTCAAGCCGGAACGAGTTCCGCAGCCCCGAACGACACGTCGAACCGGTCGCACCAGATGGTGACACTGGTCAGGCGCGCCAGATCCGCGTCCGCGGGCAGGGTGTAGTTCTGGTTGCCCTTGTTGCCCTTGAGCTGACCGAGGTCTTCGTGGGCCCCGTCGTCGAACACGTGCCAGCCCGCGCGTCCTTCCTTGACCGGTGCGTCGGTGACCCACACGTGCAAGTCGGGGCCGTTGCTCGTGTCCAGGCCCTCCAGACGCAGCACACGTGAGCCGTCCGCCAGCCGCAGCACCACGACCGTTCCCTTCGTCGCGTGCTCATGGCTGATGAACCGGCCGGTGGCCAGTGTCACCGGACCGGCGTCCGGGCCGGGGGGCAGCCCGGCGGGAGCGACCGGCGCCGGATTCGACGCGGTGCCCGCCGGGCCCGGCGCGGGCGCACCCGCGTCGGCCGGAGCACTTCGGGGAGGAACGGCCGACGCCGACGTCACCTGGCCGGGGCGCGCCTCGTTGACCGTCTTGTCGACCCACAACTTCCACGGCTGGAACCAGTACAGGCCGAATGCCAGGGCTGCCGCGACCACAGCCGCCACCACCAGCACGACCGGCCTGCGCAGGAATCGCAGGAGACGACGCATCACGACCTCCGTGTTCAGACCCGCCGTACCGCGGCCGGTGTTCGAGGTCCAGGATCCCCGCTCGACGACCCGGGCACGTGCCAGAAGTGGCACTCGTCATCACTGCGTAAGGGTTCGGCGATCCCCAACGGCCACTCCGCCCACCGGTCCGCGCCTGCCGCGCGGTCCGGCATGCCGAGCCGGAACTGCCGCACGAACCGCCGAGTTCCCCGCCCGCGTCAAGCTAGGGGTAACCCCCAGCGAGTGGCGGCAAGTGGGCCGCAAGGACGGCCGACTCCGCGGCGGACGCTTCCCCGGCATCCGGGGTCTGCCACGCTTCGTGGGCGGTCCGCGCGAGCCGGTGCTCGTCGCTGGTGTAGGCGTGTTCCGCGAGCCAGCGCAGTTGGTCGAGGACGGCGGACCGCACACGCGGGTCCGACGGATCGATCGCGAGGGCGGCGAGCAGGTGCGCGGTGCGCGACGGACTCGGCGGGAGCACTCCGGCCACGTCCCGGGCGGCGCTCCGGGTGCGGTCGCGGGCCTCGGGGTCCATGGTGTCCCGCATCAGCCTGCTCACGAGACGGTGCACCTGGACGGTGTCGTCCTGGTGGTGAAGGCGTACGAGTGCGTACCGGTTGAGGTCACGCAGGCAGCGTGCCAACAGCACCGGGTCACGCGGGACGCACTCCCACACCGGGCCTTCGTGTTCAGTGGCTCGGAGGACGGCGAGCGGAACCGGTTCGGTGCCCAACCACGCGAGCATGAAGAGGAGGTCGGCTGCCGCGGGGTTCGCCTCGCGCAACGTGTCCAGCGAGAGGCGCCAGGCCCCGGCGACGGTGATCTCGTAGTCCAGCGGCACCGATTCCCTGAGGATTTCCGCGAAGCGTTGTTCGAACAGGCTCAGGTAGGCGTCGGCCGGCATGCCGCTGTCGTACAGCCACACTGATGCCTGTTCCACGGCCAGTGGGAGGTCGCCGAGGGCTTCGGCAACCGCATCAGCCTGTGCCAGGTGCGGTGTGCGGAGATGCAGCAGCTCGATGCTCTCCTCGCGGCGGAAGACGTCGACCTCTGTCGTCGGAGCGGCGTGGGCCCAACCGCGGCTGCGTGCGGTGACCAGCATGCTGCCGGGGCCGCCCGCGGGCATGAACAGCCTTACGCTGTTGACGTCTTCCGCGTTGTCGAAGACCAACAACCAGGAACCGTACGCCCCGCCGCGCAGCGCTTCGAGAACCGCGCGAACTGTCGCGGGACCGTCCCCGCCCGGCAGGCCCATTCTCTGGGCGAGTTCGCTGAATCCGGCCGCGATCATGTTGTGGTCCCACGCGGGCAGCCACCATACGAGGTCGTACTCTCGCGCGTGGCGGTGGACGTATTCGACGGCGATCTGCGACTTGCCCACGCCGCCCATCCCGATCAGGGCGTGGACGGCAGATTGTGCACCGCGGACTCCGAGGCCGTCGTGCACGGCCTCCAGGTACTCGGCGCGTCCGACGAAATTGCGGTTGCGCTGGGGTACGTTGCCCCAGATCGCAGGCGACGCGTGGTCACCGAGTCTCACCGGGCGGCCTGCGCCGGGAGTTGAAGCGGCCTCGGGAGCGACCGGGAAAACGGCCTCGTCGTCATCGGCGCGCGGCACCGAGAGCGAGGCACGTGCGGCCGTCGGCTCCGAAACCACCCGCTCGACGTCGTACGCGGCAATCCCCGACGCCGGGCGCAGCGCCCACCGGACCCGTCGGGCGAGCACCCGATAGGGACCTGCGAGCGCGTCCAGGACGGTCGCGGTCATGGCCAGGTCCTCGTGGTTGGTGTCGGTGGCCGCGGGCACCGCCGCGTCGGCACCGTCGAGCGTCGCCAGGAGGAAGCGCTGTGCGTCGGTGCGGTCTTCGGCGGGGACGGTCCGGCCCAGAACCTGCAGGACCCGCCACGTCTCCTGCCGGGTCGCGTGGGCCAGCAGCACCGCGCGCACTCCGGGCCGGAATTCGAAAGGGAAATCTGTGGTGCCGTGTTCCGCCTGGTCGGGCACGTGCCGCACGAGGCCGCTGGCGATGAGTTCGGCGACGTGCAGCGCTTGGGTGCGTGGCACGAATTGGTGTTGCACGGCCCGGATCACGGGCATGCTCAGAGGCACCGCCGCCAGGCGTACGGCGAGGGTGTAGGTGTCCGGCGCCAGTACGGCCCGCGCCCGCCGTACCGCTCCCTCCGCGTCGGCGACCCGCTCCTGACCGTCGGCCTCGTGGTCGTCGGACTGCCCCCCGTGGGCCGCCGTGGGTCCCACCGACATCACCGGCAGCCGCACCGGCCCGGGGTCGCTGCGTGCGGCGACCAGGCGGGCCCAAGCGCTGAGCCAGCGTGGTTCCAGGCGGAGGACGGGGACGGGCAGTGCCGCGGCGTCGTTCGGGGTGTGTCCCCACGATCGGCGCAGCGCCGAGTTCGTGGCCGGCGCCGTGTGTCGGCGCAGGGCCGTCGGAGTCGTGGCGATGCCGGTCATCCGCCACGACCGGTAGGGCATGGTCTGGACAATAGCCAGCGTCTGGGCCCTGCCGATCCGGTGCAGCAGCGGCTCCATGGCTCCCGACCGCCAGGCGGGTCCGAGGCCGTCGGTCAGCATGAGCACGACTCGCCCGCCGGCTGGCCGGGTCAGAGATCCCCAAGGCAGCGGGCCCGCCGACGTTCGGAGTTCGGGGCTCCTGTTCGGCACGCCGGCGCCGGGATCCGCGTCGTCGGGCCCGGTCGCCAGGCGGATCGTCCGGACGCCGCGGAAGACGTCGAGCCGGCCCAACAGCAGCCCTACCTCACGTTCCAGTCCGTCCCACAGCCGCATTGAGGGGCTGTCGTCGACGACGAGCACCGCTTCGTCCCAGGGGCGGGTGCGCTCGGCACGGAACACCGGGAGCCAGAGGCCGGTCTCGGCGATTCTGTGCGCGGTCACGTCCTCGTCCAGGAGGAGGCGGCGCGCGTACACCGAGGACCGTGCCCGCAGCGGTCGCAACGCCCGGGCCAGCGCCAGGGATTCATCGAGGTGCGCCGGCACGGGAGGAGACTGCGACGGTGCCGCCGCTTCCGGGTTGACCGCCCCGGACGCCGGCGTCCCCGCAGCCTCGACGGGCGACGAGCCCGGTCGGGACGGTGGTCGCAGGGCGTCGGGCGCGCCGGACGGCGGTCCGGGGACCGACGAGTCGGGAGGCGGTGGACGGCCGTCTCTGCCTGCCGGATACGGGTGTTCCGGTGCCGACTCGTCGCGGACGCCTGGCACCGGACGGCCGCCCCCGAGCCGCCCGGTCGACGACGCGAGCCACACCGCGTCCGCGATCTCCCTCGCCGTCAGGTCGTCCGGACTGATTTCCCGCTCTTCCCTCATCGTGGCACTCTCCGAAAGCGCACATCGGCCCGCGGCCGGATTCCCGGGCCTTCCCCGCCGACGGTCAGTCGTCTCCCAACCGCCGCCATACCGCGGCCATCAGTTCATCCCACCGCGGGCCGCGCGGGGTCACACCACCGGACGTCATCAAGTGGACCGCGTTGAGAAGTTGGTCCGTGGCGAGCCCTCCGCTGTCGCGGCTGCGGAGGACGAACGCCTCGACGACATCCCGCGCCCGATCTGCCACATCATCTCCGAAGTGGGCCGCCACCATGGCGGCGAGCTGCTCCGGGCCGGGCGGCTGGAGGTCCAGCCTGAGACAGCGCCGCCGGAAGGCGGGCGGAAACTCCTGTTCGCCGTTGCTGCTGATGACCACGACGGGAAACTCCCGGCACCGTACCCTCCCTTCGCTGATCGGCGCGGTGCCCCCCGGATCGTCGGTCAGCACCTCGACCTGGGCGGACTGCCCTCGTGCGCGTACGAGTTCGGGAATCTCGAACTCGCCGTCCTCGAAAACGTGGAGCAGGTCGTTCGGAAGATCGATATCGCTCTTGTCGAGTTCGTCGACCAGCAGGACGCGCGGACGCTCGTAGGGCAGCAGCGCCGTGCCGAGCGGCCCCAAGTGGATGTAATCACCGATGGACGTCTCCGCGGAATCCGGCCCCGGTTGCCGCAGACCGGCGTCGTGCACACGGCCGATCGCGTCGTAGGAGTACAGCCCGTCGCGCAGGGTGCTCCGGCTGGTGACGGACCAGGTCAGGACCCGTCCCAGGCCCAGTTCACGGGCGATCCGGTACGCCAGCGACGACTTGCCGGTGCCGGGGATCCCGGTCACCAGCAGCGGTCGGCGCAGGAGGAGCGCGGCGTTGACGACGTCGGTCTGCTCGTCGCCGAAAGGTGCGGCGCGGTGGTCGGTCCGGAGCGCCGGGACTCCGAGGCGGCGGCGGGCCAGCTCGAAGGAGTCGTCGACCGGGGGCGCCATCAGCGGCCCGCCGTCGAAGGTACGCCACGGCGGCGGAGGCGGGATCTCCGCGGGGCGGCCCGGCACATCGGTCCCGTGGAACACCCGCCAATTGTTGGGCGTTCCGCGCGTTCCCGCGGGGTCGTCGGATTTGGGTGCGGTCACAGATGTCCTCCCATTCGGGTCAGGCGCTTCACGGTTTCTGGGAATTCGGTGCCGCCACGACGCGGAGCGGGCCGTGTGGTCAGGGGGCAGGACCACGAAGTTGCCATCCTTTCCGAGGGGTTGGGTCACCGTCTGGACATGCCCGGACGATCCGGGAACCGGTCGGATCCGGTGGCTTGTGCCGACGCGAGTTCTTCGGCGAGTTGCCGAGCCGGGGTCTCGTAGGGGCCGGACAGCGCCCTGAGCACCGCGAGTTGCACGCGCAGGAACGGCTCGGAGCGTTCTGTCACCTGGAAGGGCGCGTTGTTCCGCGGATTCGTGATGAGGCGGTCCCAACCCGCGACTTCGGATACGCCCAACTCGTGCGCGAGAAAGCGCACCGCGTCACCGAAAATGTCCGCCGTGCGCGCCTTGGTGACGGGCGCGAGCAGCAATTCCCGGACACCGTCGCGGAAGTCGAACGTCACCCGGCCAGGGCTGCGCAGGTCCTCGCGCGGAGCCACCGGCGCCAGCAGGTCCGCGATGAAGATCTCCGACAGCAGATCGGGCGCCGACCCCGGTATCAGCCGGGACTGCACGTACCGCATGACGGGCAAGTTGAGCGGGACCGCGGCAAGGCCCGCCGCCAGGGTCTGGGCGTTCACGGACGCCGAGCCCCTGAAGTCGGCGACAAGGTGGCGGGCGGATACCGGATCGGCTGGGTCACGCGCCAGGTCGTACGCGGCGCCGCGCTCGCCGTCGCCGTCGCGGTCGTGGCCGCGCGACGGCGCCTCGCCGTGCGCCCGGGGAACGAGAATGGTGGGCAGGTTGCGCCAGCGTTCGGGACCGTAGGCCAGGCTCTCCGCCCACCGGGCCAGGTGGCTGTAGCGCAGTTGCAGCACCGGCACCGGCACGGCTCCGCCCTGGGCTTCCTCCCAGTCGACCTCCGCACTCGGAGCTCCGGGGGAACGGGGGCGCAGGGCCCGGGGCCGAGGGCGGATACCCGTGCTGCTCCACAGGTCCTCGGGCAGCAGGTGGACAACCGCGACCGGGCTCCGGCGGGCCCATCCGTGGAGCACCGCCGCTGCGCCGCCGTTGTGCCAGGCCGGCGCGAGCCCGTCGGTGAGCAGCAGGACGGGACCTCCCACGGGCGGGGGCTCGCCCGCCGCGTCGTGGCCGAACGTCGGTGCTGTGCCGGGTGGGTGGGGTGCCCCATCGTCGGTGGCGAGAGTGGATGCCCCCCGCTGGCTGCACAATCCCATGCGTCCGAGGAGGGCGACGACCTCGTCCGCGACGGGGCTCCAGAACTCCATGGACACCCCGCCGTCGACGACCACGGTGACATCCCAACCGTCGGCGTCCGGCGGTTCGGCGTCGTGCCATGCCGGGCTCGGCGGCGTGGGCGGCGTGGGCCGGGGGGCGATCGGGCGAGAGGTCAGGAGGGCCTGTAATCCGGCCTCGACCCGGCGTTCCGCCAGCAGAGCGGCCGCGGGTCCCGCGCTTTCGCCGGCGGCCGGCCGGCGCAGCGCGCGGGCCATGACCCAGCCGCCCCCGGCCGCGGGAGCACCGGGAGCGGTGGCCGGCGACCCGGGTCGGCTCGCGTCTTCGCTCACCACGCACTCCACGGCCGCTCGGGGTATGCACCGGCCGCCGGCTGACGTGTCGGATCGTCCCACAGCAGGACCAGGCGCCTGGGGACGTCGTGGAGCGTGCGGAGCCCGTGCAGGCGTGCCGGTAGGTCCGTGAGATCTCCGGAGGCGAGCAGTCCCTCGGCCGCCGTACGGAACTCCGGGTGCCCGCAGTCCTCCGCGTCCCAGAGAACCAGCGGGACGCCTTGCTGCAAGGCCGCGCTCAGTTCGGCGTCGCCGGCCGGGTCGCCCGGGGGTGCGCTGAGCACGCACCCGACCACATCCGGGTCGCCCGCCAAACGCGCGTACAGGCGCGGTGCATCGAGATGATCGTTCAGGTTGTTCCAGACCACATGTCCGCCCGATCGCCGCAGCCGCTCCCAGCGTGCGTGCCAACGCCTGTGGTAGGCACGGTTCTGGAGGCGTTCGAGGCTGCGTACGACGGTCGGGTGGGAGCTGAGGGCATCCTCATGGGCCGTTCCCTCGCGCCCTCGACCGCTGCCGCGCGCAAGCGCTGAATTGACCAGGCTCAGCGGCACGATGAGTTCGACGACCAGGTCGTCGGAGGCGTGCCACGGCATGCTCGCCTCGGCGTCCTCGGCCAGGGCCGCGACGGTCTCCGGGAGTTCCCGGGCGGTGACCGACCGGTCGCCGCGGAGGCTCGGTCCCCACTGGTAGAGGTCTGTCTGCACCCAATGGGTCACGTGATAGCGGTCCGGGTCCAGGCCGTCGACGGTGATCTGCACGATGAGCGCCCGGGCGACCGGACTCGGCGCGTGCTCCCGAATCGCTTCCCGATAGCCGACGAATTCGTCTTCGAGGTCCCACTGCCGCGCCCACGTGCGTGCCCACTGTTCGACTCCCACGGTGCGAATCCGCCCGAGCCCCGAGCGGGCCTCGGGGGTGTCGACCAGGAGCGCGAGGAGGGCCAGCGCCGGGGGGAGCCCGGACGGCGGGGCGTTCAGCGTGGTCAGCCGTACGATCGCCTGCCACGCCGTGGTGTCCGAGGCGTCGGGGTCCGGGTAGTAGCGTCCCTCGGCGGCCCGGTGGACCAGCGGTTGCAGACCGAGCGGCGCGAATTCGCCTACCAGTGCACGCAGTTCCTCCCAGTCGGCGTCCGGGAAGAACGTGAGGGCCTGCCATTCGTCGGCGAGGTTCTGCAAGGTCCTGGTCGTCGACGCGTCGACGCCCGAGTCACCGAGAACCCGTACGAGGGCCGCGAGTCCGAACGGCACGTTCATGAGCAGCGTGACAAGGGCACCGAACCGTACGGAGGTCTCCCCGGCGGACGGGACGGCCACCTCGGGCCGCAACTGGTCGCGCAGGTCCTGCGGCCAGGATGACGCCGGGTCGGCCGCAACCGGGTCGGCGAGCAGCGCCTCGACCAGCCGGGTGCGCAGCCTCACGGCCGACGCGTCGGCATCCACCGGTCCCGGGACCGCCTCGGCGTCCGCGCGGGACACGTCGTCGCCGGAGCTCACGAGGACCTCCCCGCTCGGTCCGCCGGAGGTGGCGGCGCACCGACCAGGCGCTCAAGGCGCCGGCTGAGCTCGCCGAGAATTCCCGCCAACGTCTCCCTTGCTTCGTTGTCGGTGACCTCGCCGGAGGCCAATCGCCCGGCGACCCAGTCGGCAACCGTGCGAAGTTCGCCCGGCGGGCCGGTCTGCCACGGCGCGGGCAGCCAGTACCGCACCGACTGTGCGGCCGCTTCGCGGAGGACGGCGTCGCCGGGTCCGAGCGCGAGCAGGAGCGGGCGCCATTCGCCGAGCAGCGCGAGGCCGACCAGTCGGGCGCGCGCGAGGCTGGGGTGGCTGCCTCGGGTCTCGCGGCGGCGCAACCACGCACGCGCCTTCCGCACGGCGTCGGGGTCGCCCTGCTCTCCGGCGAGCCGTCCGAACCATCCGACGGCGGTGACCGCGTGCGCCGCCAGCGCCACGTCGAGGACGCCGTGGTCGGAGTGCGCGTATCTGACCAGGGTACGGGCGGCCTCGTCGGACCCCCCGACCGCCGCGACGAATTCCGCGGCCTGGGTGAGCCCGGCGTACGAGACCGCCTGGACGTGCCGGAAGACCTCCGCCGCCGAGGCCGGCTCCGCGGCGGGCCGAGAGGAGCCGGCGTCCCAGCCGGCCGGCACCGACGCCAGGATGCGCCGCTCGGCGTCGGCGGAAACCGCCAGCGGATCGGGGCGGCTTCCGGCGGTGAGCAGGAAGTCCATGCTGCTCATATGGTCCATGGCCAGCCGCGTGCTGCCGTCTTCGCCGTGTTCCAGAAGCTGTGTCAGCACGTCGTGATCGATCTCGGCGCTGTAGTACGCCTGCGCCCAGGGTCCGCACAGCGCCTGGTCCGTTCCGTGGCGCTCGAGCGCGCGAGAGGCGGCGTGGACGAGGCGCACGCGCAGCAGGTGCGACTGCCTGCCCACCGCGCCGACGAGAGCGGCCAGGACGTTCAGCCGGTCCGCGGACGCGAGGTGCGTCGGCGCGATCAACTCGGTGACCAGGGTCTCCACCGCGGCCAACTCCGAAGGGAGCAGGCATTCGACGGCGGCCGCGGCGGCGAGCAGGCGTTTGTCCGATGACGACGGACCGACCAGGGCCGGGAGTTCGCGAGGCGGGGTCTCGCTGTCGGACAGGAGCCGGTGCGCGGCGGCCGTGGCTTCGGCGTCGGTACCTTCGGCGAAGACGCGCAGGTGGTGCTGTCTGGTGGCACCCGGTACAGAACCGCCGCCCGGTTCGGCGAGGAGCAGGTGCGCGAGCGCGTCGCCGGGGCTTGTCGCGCGCCGGGTGTGAGCGGCGGCGGACAACAGCCGGGACCAGTGCGGGTGGTAGGCCAACGCGGGATCGAACCGGTGCTCCAGCAGGATCTCCAGGGCGTCGCGGTTCGTCGATTGCGCCACGACGGAGAGCAGTTCGATCCGCTCTCGTGCCAAGGCGGCGCTGTCGGACGTGCGGGAGGCGGTACGCGCCTCGTCGTCCGCCGCGGCGAGTCTGCGCCGGCACACCTCCTCGTACACCGCTCGTGATGTCGGCGTCAGCGCGACCCCCAGTGCGGCGAGCGCCGCGACGGCGTCGCGTACGACAAGCCAGGGTCGGTCGTGCCGCACGCGTTCCGCGGCGAAGGCGGCCAGGCTGACGAGTCGGCCCTGCCGCACCGCGCGCAATGCCGCGATCTCGGCTTCCAGGGGCACCGTGCGAGCCAACGTGTCACCGGCCATGCGCGCGAGCGTGGTCGCGGGTGTGCCTGGCCCCGCCTGGTCGAGCACCGTCCGATCGTGACGCACCGCGGCGGTGACGGCAGTCAGGCACGCCACCAGAACTCCGCCCGGCGCGGCGGGGTCGGCCACGGCGTCGGCCAGCACCGTCCAGACCCGCTCGTCACGTAGGACGACCAGCGCCGACGCCGCACGGTGCCGCTCGTCCGGGCCGGATGTCTCCGCCACCAGGACACGGCGCTGCCGTGCCACGAACCCCTCGACGGTGTCGCGCGCCACCCCCGGCGCGGCACGCATGAGCCAGGCAGCATAGCGGGCGTCGGCGTCGGCCGCCGTGCCCAGCACCCGGTCGAGGGTTTCCGGGGTGGTCCGCGGTAGCCCGACCAGCATGTGCGCGGGCTCCTGCCACTCGTTGCGCAGGATCCGGCGCAGCAGGTCGGCCCTGTCCGCGGCGTCGCCCTCGGCGAGGCGGGCCAGGACGCGCCCTCCGCAGTACGCCTGGAACAGTTCGTGGCGGAATTTCGCCAGCCCGTGGACCTCCTCGACGAGTCCGGAGGCCATGATCGCGTTCAGCAGATCGCGGCAACCGGGTGGCCGCCGGTCGACGAGCTCGGATGTCAGGCGGCCCAGCGGAGTCGGCCCGTGGTCGATCAGGTATTCGGCAAGATCCTCCAGGAACGCGAGCCGCTCCGCGGGTTCGGCCTGCGTCCCGACCCCGGTTCCGATCCCCGTCTCGACCTCGGCCTCGGGCCGCGCCCGGTCCGCGGAGCTGTGGTGACGTTCCGTCAGATACCACTTGGTGAAGACGTCGAACAGCTCGCCCGTCGAACGCGGAGGCTGTTCCATCGTGTTGTGCGCCTCGACCGCCATCCACAGGAACAGGGGTGTGTGCAGCAGTTCGTGCATCCCGGCGGACGTGCGGCCCGGTACGCTCGCCACCGCACCGTCGTTGACGGCCAAACTCCCGGTGTCGAACAGGAGTTCATGCCACGGTGGGCCCTGTCCGTCCGCGGTGTGTCCGGCGGCGTACCGACGGGCCTGGTCCCGGGTGACGCCGTGCAGTCGCACCACCGGGAGTCTCATGTGCTCGTCGGGCGACGTCGTCCGATAGGCCGACGTGCGCCGACACAGCACGAGCGGCACGTCGGGGTGGTGCTCACGCAGGTCCCGCAACCACCGCTCCACCGCTTCCTGGTCGCGAAGCGGCAGTTCGTCCAGGCCGTCGACCATCAGCCGCACGCCCCGCAGCCTCAGCAGCCGACCGCACAACGGCCCGCCGAGCAGTTCTCCGGCGGTCGACGCACGTGCCATCACCCCGCTGTATCCGCTGTGCCCGCCGTGACTGCCCAGGACGCGTGCTATGTCCGCGGCGTGCATGAGCACGGGCAGGCGGGGCGGTACGGGTGGGTCGGTACGGTCACCGAGGACAGCGCAGGCGTACAAGTACTCCAACTCACGCAGCACGGTGGACTTTCCGGCGCCTGCGCCGCCCACCAGGACGACGGCCGCGTGCTCCCCGATCAGCCGCAGGGCCGGCCCCTCGTGGTCCGTCCCCGGGTTGCCTGCGGGCGCCGCCTCACCGCGGTCGACGACCGAGCCGCGCAGCGGGATGAAGGGGGTCCGGCGGCGGCTCAGCACCCTCAGCCGCTGTTCGGCGGCGGCGGAGCAGAGCGCGCGGACCGTGCGGTCACGGGCCTGCTCGACCACGGCCGCCAGATCGTCCGAGCCGGCGCCGCGCGCATCGACCGCGCTGACGACGTCCAGGAGCAGCGTCAGTCCGTCCGGGCTTCCGGGATCCAGGACGGGCAGTAACTCAAGCGCCACGAGGTGGAGTTCATCGGTGGACCAATAGTCGAACGCGGCCGGCCCGCCTTCGCCTTCGGAGGCCAGGAATTCACCGGCGACTCCGGCCGCGGCGAGTGCGGCGTGCACCGTGCCCCGGTCGTGGGCGTCACGCGGCCATTTCAGAGTCCGGCAGGCCGCCAGCGTGAGCTGTGACAAGTACTCGCGCCACCACGGTTGCCTCCCTTCCGGCGGATAGCCGTCACGGGCCGCTGCCCGGATCCGCCACAGGACCCGGAATGCCGCACCGAAGGCCTCCGACTGCCCCTGGCACGGCCAACGCAGGCTCCACGCCCCGTCCCCCGCGTCCCGGCCCGGCCGCCCCAGCCGGGACGCCACGGCAAGGCAACGGCTCAGGCGCACCAGTTCCCGCGGCGACAGACGCCGGGCGACGACGTCGCGGACCAGATTGACCTCCAGCCACGCGGGGTCGCCGAGCAGCGGCATGTCGTCGTCGGCACGCGCATGGTCGATGAGGTAGGGCTGGTCCTCCGCCACCAGGACGTTGCGGGGGTTCAGGTCGTCGTGGACGGTCGCGGACACCCAGCCCTCCGCGGAATCGCAGAGGATGGAACGCAAGCGACCGAACGGCGGGCCGACAAGCACGTCGTCGAGGCGCAGTCCCGCGTCAACGAACAGAACTTCGTCGCCCAGAACTTCGCGAACCAGCCGGCGAAAGCGCAGGATCCGCGTGTCGACCACCTGCGCGCGCAACGAACTCCCGGCCCTGACGCGGCCGTCGGTGTCGGCCGGCGACAGGAGCCTGCGACGCGCCTCCCGGGCGGGGCGTACCTCGATCCGGGTGTCCGCGGACGGGCAGGCGATGACCGTGCCGTCCTTGAGATGAACGGACTCCATGGGAACGACGACCCACTCCCCCACCGCGAAGCGAGGGTCCTCCTCGCCCGTGCCGGCGGAACACGATGCGGAGAAGAGGTCGGCCGGGTAGATGCGCCGCGCCGGGCCGGCGAACTCGTCTTCGTCGGCGAGTTCGACGACCAGGTCGGGGCCCAGCCGGGTGTTGAGCGAACGCAGCACCGTGCGGTCCGGATCTCGGCGCGCGTCCCGCGACAGGGTCCTGCGAAGTCGCCGCACCAGACGGTCCACGACCGTCTCGGCACTGCGGATCGCGTCGGGGGAGCCGCCGAGTGCCTGCCGGGCGAGATCCTCCAACGTGACCGTCGGGATGCCGGGTTCGCCGATGCGCTCGCTGACGTGTTGGTAGACGACGGCCATGCGTTCGCCCTGGGGTGGCCGGTCGGCGCCCGTCAACGCCGCGCTCACCGCGGTGATCGACGTCAGATAGGCCGTCTTCAGGTCGGCCATGTGCGTGCGGTACGCCTGCCATTCGAGCCAAGCGGCCTCCGCGTCCTGCAACTTCACCACGTGCCACTCGACGGTCCAGGGGACTCCTCGGCGGATCCGAAGCTCCAGGACCTGGCTTCCGCTGCGGCCGCCGGTGATTCGGCGTACGACCTCGATCCGGTGCACCGGCGGGGGAAGTGAACCGGGCACGTCGCCCACCGCGAGGCCGTCAAGAATCCACTCGACCTCGGCCTGCTCCTCGTCGGCGACTCCGCAGTCGGGCAGAAACCGCACTTCCACCGCTTCTTCGCCCCCAGCACGTTCGGCTGACTGTAGTTTGGCACCCAGGTCGGGCCCGGGGATGGGATCACGCGTGTTCGAAGCCATTTGGACCGGGCTGCTGGTGGCCCTGCTGTGCTGGGTGGCCTCGGTCCTCTGGACCAATCGCACCCGGCTTCGTCTCTTGCGGCTGTCGTCCCTGAGGCCGTTCGGCGAGGTACGTGTCTCCGTCGCCTCGCTACTCCGGCTCCAGGACGACGACCGATACGTGCTGGTGCACTCTCCGGTCCGTCCCGACTCGTTCGGCCCTCCGGGCGGTGTCGTCAAATACCACCCCGCCGCGCGTGCCGCATTGGACCGAATCGGGTTTCGCGAGGAACGCCGGGCCGACACGCGCATGCGAAGCGACCTCCGCGGCTTCCTGTCATCCCGGGCACTCCCCCGGTTCGCCCGCTGGCTCGACCAACAGGTCGGCCGGGAAACGTTCTTGGAGTGCGTGCGCAGAGAGCTGGCCGAAGAGCTCCACGAGATCGGACACCCCGAACTTGCCTCGGGCATAGACCAGTTGCACTTCACCCACGTACGCCACATTGTCGACGGCCCTCTGAAGGCCGCCGGACGGCCCTACCGGCAACTGCGCTTCTTCGACGTCTGGGACCTCGATCTGAGCACGTCCGAAGCAGTCCGCCTGCGCGACGCCTTGGTGGCTCTTGCGGCCGACCCGTCCGACCACGGCACCGTCTTCGTCACCGCGGACGACATCATGCACGGCCGCTCCGGACGCTCCTACATAGCTCCGCAAACCGCCTACCTGCTCGGCGAACGCCGCTTCAACGCCGACCTGCCGCCCCTGAACTGACGGGCACCCGGGCGCACCACGCGCCGACGAGCGCACCAGCCGCGCCACGGGCCTGACCTTCGGCACAGCAGGGCCGCGCGCAGGTCCACACGGTGGTCAGGCGGTGGTCCAGGCGGGACAGATTGCGGCCGGTCAGGCGTTCCATGCGACCAACATTCCGCCATTACGCCGCTAAGATCCGCCCCCAACACCACACGAAGCATCAGGAGTGCACGCCCCATGACCGAAGTCTCCGCCGAAACCACGGACCTCAAGGCTCAGTACGCCGCCCAAGTCACAGCCGACGTACAGCGCAACGCCGAGCAGCAAGCGCGCATCAACGCCGAACTAGCTGCACTTCAGGACCAGTTGCATGCCCTTCAACGTGACCAAGCCCTGCTGGAGAGCATGCAACAGGCCCTCACCGGCCACAACCCCGCCACCACCGCCGACGCCTCCAAGCAACCCGATGAGGCATCAGTGACTCCGCTGCCGCAGCAGGGCCGACGGAACAAGACCTCCCCAGGCTCACCCAAGTCCACGAAGGACAGTCGCAAGAGCGCCGCGGCCGGTACACCGGTCAAGGCCGCCGGCCCGCCCACCCTCGGCGAACTGATCCGCAGCCATCTCACCGCCCAGCCCGAACCCCGGTCGGCCGCGGAAATCACCACCGCACTCACCCAGGCCCATCCCGACCGGAACGTCAAGGCCACGGTCGTACGCACCACCGTAGAGGGCCTCGTCGCCAAGGGCCGCGTCGAACGCAGCAAGCAGGGCAACTCCGTCTTCTACTCCGCCGTCACCGAAAGCAACGGCTCAGCCCCGACCACCCCGCTTCCCACCGACGCCACCACCAGTTGAGCGCGGCAGCCGGCAGTGCAGCCCGCCCGCACACTCGCCGCCGACCTCTCAGCCGGTCGTACCCGCCGTTGGCCAGGGGGGTCGTCTCGAGCAAACAGGTCTCGTTTGCGTCGGCGGCCTGCGCCGGGCCGGCGGACGTCAGCGTCAGGGCGGCCGCGGGACAAATCGAGGACAGGCTCTTCAGTCCACGATGACGGGCAGTGCCTCCAAGCCACGCATGAGTTGCGAGGGACGCCAATGCAGACCCGCAGGCTGCACTGCGAGCCGGGCCTCGCCGAACCTTTCCAGAAGCAGCGGAAACGCGACCGCGCCTTCCAGGCGTGCCAGGGCCGCGCCGATGCAGAAGTGCGTCCCGCGCCCAAATGCCAGGTGGTCGTTGGGGTCACGGGTCAGATCGAGGGTGTCGGGGTGTTCGAAGTGGGCGCCGTCCCGGTTGGCCGAGCCGATGGCCAGGCTGACGACGTCCCCCACCGGGATCTCGTGCCCGCCCAGGACCAGCGGGGCCGCGGCGACCCGGAAGGTGGCTTTGCGGGCCGGCGAGTCATAACGCAGGAGTTCCTCTACGGCGGTCGGCAGTATCGCGGGCTTCTCGGTCAGCATCCGCCGCTGGTCCGGATGCTGCAGCAAGGCCAGCATTCCGTTGCCCAAGAGGCCGACAGTCGTGTCGTGGCCCGCGAGCAGGAGAATGTAGGCCGTACTCACCAGCTCCGCTTCGGTCAGGGCCTGCCGGTCCATGCAGGCGTCGACGAGTGGACCCAGCAGATCAGTCCGGGTGCGGTCTCCTGGGCTCTGTGATCGCTTGAAGCGGATGAGCTCGGCGACGTGGTCGTGGATCAACTTTGCGCTCTCGGCGGGACTGACCGCGTGCCCGTCGGCCCGGCTGGGCGTCAGGGTTCCCACCGCCAGTTCGCGAAACCGGCCGCCGCGAAGGTGCTCCGGGACGCCGAGGATCGTGCAGATCACCCCGAAGGTCAACGGGAAGGCGAAGTCTGCGATGAGGTCCACGGGGCCCTCGGCCGGCATCTGGTCGAGCAGGTCGGTGGCGGCCTGCCGTACCCAGGGTTCCAGCGGCGCCACGCGGCTCGGGGTCAGTGCGGTATTGACCAGGCCGCGCAGGCGCGTGTGCTCCGGCGGGTCGGTGTGCAGCAGGTGCTGCTGCAGGCCGGCGAAGTCGGCACTGTACGCAGGCACCGTGGACTGCAGGGCCGCTCCTGCCAGGGCCGGGCACTTGCTGAGGCGCTCATCCGGCAGCGCGTCGTACACGTCCTGGTATCGGAAGATCTGCCATACCGTCAGGCCGGAGCTGTTGACTTCCCTGTAGACCGGCGCGTTTTCTCGCATCCACGTGTAGTACGAATAGGGGTCCTGATGGCGCTGTCGTGACAGGGCTTGGGGGGGCTCAAGATACACCGGATTCATTCTGCTGCCCTTCTCGTGGTCGGCTGTGTTTTTCGTGTCCGCCGGAACACCCCGGTGCCGGCCGATGGAAAACACGGCTGCTCGAAGCCGCCTGCGTAAAGCCTCAGCCGTTGAGATCACTGCAGGTTCGGATGAACGACAACCTTTCCGGAAACTTGCCCGTCGAGCATCGCCTGGAGTCCGGCGCGGACCCCCGACAGTGGTACGACTCGATCGATGCGTGGTCTGATGCCCGTGGTTTCAACGAAATGGAGCAGGCGCGCAAATTCCTGAGAGGTCCCGCCGGTGGACCCGAGTACGCGTAGCTGATGGTAAAAGATTCGAGCCAGGTCACTCGGAGGATTGGGTCCGGTGGTTGCTCCTGCAACGATCAAGGCTCCGCCGGGCTTCAGTGATCTCAGCGAATGCTCCCATGTGGCCGCTCCGACGGTTTCAATGACGGCATCCACCTTGTGTGGCAGCCGCTCGCCTGCAAGGACTGCTACGTGCGCGCCGGTCTCTACTGCCTGTTCCAGCTTTGATTCGGATCGGCTTGTCGCGTACACGGTTACGCCGGCCGCACGGGCGAGAGCGATGGCGGCACTGGCAACTCCACCGCCTGCACCTTGGACCAGAACCCGGCAGCCCGGCTGGATTTTCGCCTGCGTGAACAGCATGCGGTAGGCAGTGAGCCAGGCCACCGGCAGGCAGGCCGCTTCGTCGAAAGTGAGCGACGGGGGTTTTACGGCCAAATTGCGCCGAGGAACGCACACAAACTCAGCCAGCGTTCCGTTGTGCTTCTCGGAGAGTAGTGCCCGGTCGGGATCAAGGGTCTCGTCACCGGCGCCGGCCGAGGGGTCGCCGATGACCGGGTAGATGACAACTGCGTTGCCGTCTTCGTCGTACCCGGCAGCATCTGCACCCAGGACGATTGGCAGGCGCTCCGGGGGATGTCCCACCCCGCGTAGCGTCCAGATGTCGTGATGGTTGAGCGCAGCCGCCACCACCCGCACCAATGCCCAGTCCTCGCGGGGCTCGGGCTTGGTGATTTCTCGCAGCTCCAGTCCATTCAGTGGATATTCCGGGTCTTGGCGCACAGCCAGGCAGGCTAACATTCCCCCACCTTTTCCTCGCGTGCATCCGAGTGCCGGGCCTGCGTGCCTTCACCGAATGCGGAGTCAGGCGTCAGGTAGCGCCCGGAAAGATGGTCGGCGTCTCCTTTGGCGATTCTCAAAAAGGTCGCCGTGGACTTCTCGATGTCCGTGAAGTGACCCTCGGCGGCTTGTTGCCGGACCCAGCCGGCCACTTGCACCGACCACCTGTCGAGGCCGGGTGCCTGCTCCAGGAAGTTCTTTGTCATTCCAGCGTTGACGTGCCCTGGGTCATAACTGAGCACAACGATCGCATGCTCGCACAGCTCGGCGGCCAGGTTCTCGGTAAGTTTGATGACTGCCGCTTTGGAGACCGAATAGGCGGCGACGAGAGGCCACCGCTTCAGGCCGGCGCGGCTCGCGATATTCACGATCCTCCCTCGACCTTGACGGATCATGTGGGGAATAGCGGCGCGACAGCCGAGAAGACTGCCTTTCAGGTGGACCTCGACAAGGTTCCACCATTCCTCGACATCGACTTCCCAGCTCGGTCCCACGGGGCCACCTTGGCCCGCATTATTGATCATCACGTCGAGCGATCCGAAGGTGGCAACCGCGTAATCCACCGCAGCGGGCAGCATCTCCGGATCGGTGACATCCCCGGGAATGGCGAGCACCGGGGCACCCATGGCCTCGATCTCGGCACGGGCTCTGCCCAGGTCTGCGGCATCGCGGCCGGTGATCACGACATTGCAGCCGCTCGTTGCCAGGCCACGCGCAAAGGCATACCCCAGGCCGCGGCTGCCGCCGGTGACGAGCACAGTTTGACCGCGTAGCGGCGTGTCGACGACCATTTCTCACCTCTCCAATTTCACAGCATCGGATGTCTGTGGAAACAGACGCCGGAGGGATTCTTTGTCAACCTTGCCGACGCTGTTGAGCGGCATCTCTGCGACCAGCTTCAGCATGCGTGGAACCTTGTAGCGCGCCAACCGTCGGGAGGCGAAATTGCGCACCTCTGCCAACGTCAGGTGAGCACCTGGAGAAAGGGAGGCAACGGCGACCAGCGTCTCTCCCCACAAGCCGTCGGGGATGCCCAGGACCGCGACTTCGGCGACTTCCGGGATGTCACGCAGGACACGCTCGACTTCGCCGGGGTAGACGTTTTCACCGCCGCTGATAACTATTTCGGACGAGCGGCCGACGATATAGAAATAACCGTCGGAGTCCTGGTGGCCGATGTCGCCGGTTCGTAGCCATCCGTCATGAGTGATTGCCCGGTCGGTGGCCTCAGGGTTTCCCCAGTATCCCGCGGTGACATTGGGGCCCTTGACCCAGAGTTCACCGGGTTGCCCCGGCGCCACGGCAGGCGTTCCGGTCTTGTCCCGGACTTGAACTTCGACATAGGGCATCGCTGCCCCGACAGAACCCATCTTTCGGACGGTGTCCCGCGGCGGAAGGTAGGTGGCGAACGGGGAGGTCTCAGTGAGCCCCCAGGCCTGCTGAAGCGCGACCCCTTTCGCCAGAAATCTCTTGATGAGGCCGATCGGAACGGGCGCGCCGGCAACGACGGGCGCGCGCAGGCCGGTCAGGTCGGCTGCCCTGAAGTCCGGGTGCGACGAGAGCTTTTCGTACATGGTCGGGACCGCGACCAGCGACTCGACGCGGTATTTCTGCAGGTCTGCCAACGCCCGCTCTGCGTCGAAGCTCCGATGGATCAGTACCGTTCCCCCTCGAGCGAGGGTCGGCAGCGCGAACGTATTGAGTCCCCCGATGTGGAACAGGGGCGCGGCCGCGAGAGTAACGCCGTCGAACCGCACGTCCAGCATGGCCTGGGCGTTGACGCTGCTCCACCACAGATTGCCGTACGTCAGCATCACGCCCTTGGGTCTGCCTGAACTCCCAGAGGTGTAGATCAGCGCGGCAAGGTCGCTGTCGTGGCACCGTTCCGCCGGCACCTCGAACTCGGCATC
The DNA here is from genome assembly GCA_045039925.1 of Streptomycetaceae bacterium NBC_01309. Taxonomy (GTDB): domain Bacteria; phylum Actinomycetota; class Actinomycetes; order Streptomycetales; family Streptomycetaceae; genus Yinghuangia. The sequence continues at coordinate 8,717,996 of CP108400.1, read as the reverse complement.
GATGGGCTCGCTGACGTGGCCGTCCGAGGGCAGCGTCAGAACATTGCCGACTCGGGGCAGTTCGGCCGACATCACCCATTCGGCTTCCACCACCAGGACGAACGGTCGGCAGTCGGCGACGACATCGGCCATCTCGTTCGGTGCGAGCCGATAATTGAGCGGAACGAACACCGCAGCCAGTCGTGCCGCAGCCAGCAGGGTGATGAGCAGCAATGGGCTGTTCATACCGATGTAGGCCACGCGCGCTCCGCGGCATACCCCTCGCCTCCGGAGCAGGCCGCAGAGGCGTCGGACCCGCTGGTCCAGGTCGCTGTAGGCGATCTGCTGCGACTCGTAGACCGTGGCGGCGATGTCACCGCGCCGTACAGCGAGCTCGCTGATCTGCCTGGCCGGGCTCAGGCAGGCGCGTGATTCCATGAATGAGGTCCTTCGGTGTCGGTAGGCCGGTGGAAGCCGGGTCAGCGCAAGTGGGCTCCACCGTCCACGAGGAGTACGACGCCCGTGATGTAGGCGGCCCCGGCGAGGAACGCAACCGCTCCGGCGACGTCGTGCGGCCGGCCGAGCCGCCCGAGCGGTGCGTGGTCGGACCAGGCGGCGGCTGCTGCCGCGGGGTCGGGGTGCCCGAGCAGCCAGGGGGTGTCCACCATGCCCGGAGCGACGGCGTTCACCCTGATGCCCGGGGCGAGCGTCTCGGCCAGCAGGAGCGTCATGTGGTTCACCGCCGCCTTGCTCACGGCGTACGGGATCGAGCTTCCGCCGGGCCGTACACCCGCCTGGGAGGAGATGTTGACGATCGACCCCCCGTACCGCTCCAGATGGGGTATGGCAGCTGCGGTGACCTGCCACGCGCCGATGACATTGACGTCGAGCAGGCGCCTCCACGTGTCTGCGCGCACCGCGTCCATGTCACGGTGGTCGATGAATCGGGTCACCGCGGCGTTGTTGACCAGGACATCGAGGCGGCCCATCTGTGTGAGGGTGTCGTCGACAAGGCGCTGTGCCTGCTCTTCGTCGGAGATGTCTGCCTGGAGGTAGATCGCGCCGGGGAGCGTGGCGGCCACCGCGGCACCTGCCGTCGGCGACCTCGCAGAATTGACGACCACCCGCATTCCCTCGGCCGCAAGCCGGCATGCCACTGCCGCCCCGATGCCGGACGACGAGCCGGTCACCAGTGCGACGGACTGCTGCCGGGTCACCTTCCGTCCTTTCCGAAGACCACCGTCAGTTTTTCCAACGCGCGGACGGAAAGGTTTTCCTGCCAGGTGACGGATTCTTCCGAGAGCCTGATGTCGGAAGCTTTCCGCAGCAGCTCGCCAAATGTGATCTCGGCTTCCATGCGGGCAAGACCGGAGCCGGGGCACGTATGAATCCAGCTGCCGAATGCCAAATTCCTGTGGTGATCGCGAGTGATGTCGAAATGCTCGGGCCGATCGAAGGCGGCGGGGTCTCGGTTGGCGGCCCCGGTCATGAAGAACACCAGGTCACCGGAGCGGATGTGCTTCCCGCCGAGCTCCAGGTCGGTCGTGGCCATCCGGGACAGGCGCTGCACAGGGCTCTCGACCCGCAGCATCTCCTCTATCGCCGAGGGAAGAAGTTCCGGCCGTTCGCGGAGCAGAGCAAGCTGCTCGGGGTTGCGCAGGAGCAGCAGCAGCCCGTTGGCGAGGAGGTTCGAGGTGGTCTCGAAGCCCGCGAAAATCATCATGACGCAGGTGGCGACGACCTGTTCCTCCGAAGTTCCTTTGTCGGAAAGAAGCACGCTGATCAGGTCGTGTCGTGGCATGCTCTTACGGTGGGCGACGAGGCCCTGCAAGTACTCGGTCGCCTCGTCCAAGCTGCGTAGCGCCGCTCCCGCCATGGGCAGATAAGTGGCGGGCGGCGTACCCAGAAAGCGGACGATATCGACGGCGCTCTGCTTCAGCAATCCACGCGACTCCTGCGGCACACCGATGATCTCCGAAACCACGTACAGCGGAAGCGGAACCGCCAGGTGGGCGACGGCGTCCGTTTCACCGCTCGCCAGCGCGCTGTCCAGAATCGTTGTGACGGTCCGCGTCACCAGTGGCCGGAAGGACTCGATGACGCGTTGACTCATGGAGTCGGTGACCGGCGATCGCAGAGCCGCATGTGCCGGAGGGTCGGCCATGAGCGGCCACTGCGAGAGCATGCGGGCCAGCGGCTGGAACTGCGTGCGCCCGGATTCGGGCAACTGGTTCAGGCGCGGAGTGATGCGATCGGCGGAGATTCCGGGGTGAGCGAGCCCCGCCGCCACGTCCTCGTAGCGGGTGATCAGCCACGCATTCCACTGCCTGCTGAAGTGGATCGGGTCCCGGTCCTGCATTGAGCGAAGGACGGGATACGGATTGTGTCGATATTCGGGCGAAGTGAGATCGTATTCAATATCAACTGACATTGCACTCCGATCGGTTCCCTCTCGACGGCCGCCGGCAGGGCGACTCTCGTCAGCGCCGGAGAACGACTCCGTGAGACAGACGTTGCAGCTTTCCTCCGGAACAGGAGGCGCGACAGGTTCTGGATGATCCACTCCGGCCCGCCGTCGTTCCTCGCTTCTCCTCGACTCGACGGTGCCCCAATCAGGTCATCCGAGCCGGCGTATCGCCGCAAGCGGAGGCGGCCATTTGAGTTCCCCCGGCGGCCGGGTCCACCACACACGTCACGGGGAGAGATTGTTCGGCGGTGGGTCGACGTCCTGAAAGGATTTCTCAGGTCGCGGCCCCGGTAGGGCTCATACATGATCTGAGAAAATGCCTATCGTCGGCGGCCCTGTGCTGCTCGCCGTCCGGAGGATCTGATGACCGAGTCCATCACCGACGCCCTGGACGCGTTCTTCACTCAACAAGGGCGTGCCGAGCCGTTCGCGGCCTACGCCCGCCTCACCGCGACCTGCCCCGTGCTTCCGGTCGGCCAGCAGACCATCGTCACCGGATTCGCCCAGTGCTCGGCAGCGCTACGTCAGCCCGGCCTTCACACGCAGAATGCCGATTGGGCCGGCCAACAGCGCCTTGACTGGGCCTCGCACCCCTCGATGCGCATCGTCCTCGGGAGCGTCATGTCCCTCGACGGCGACGAACACACCGAGCTTCGCACGGTCCTCGCCAAGCCGTTCCTGCCGCGCAACGAGGCCGCGCTGCAACTGGCGGTCCACCGCCAGACAACCCGGCTGATCGAGGAGTTGGCACACAAGTCGAACACAAGACGGGACGTCGACTTTGTCGGAGACTTCTCCGCACTCTGTCCCGCTGCCGTCTTTGCCGACCTGCTCGGTGTCGACGCGGCCCGTGCGCCATGGCTGATTCCCCGGCTGGACGCCATTACTGCCGTCTACGACCTCAGTGTCGACGCCGCAACTCTGACCCGTGCCGACGAGGCCGCGCAAGAACTGATCCAGTTCGCCGAAACGGTCCTGTCCGAACCGGGCCCGGGACCGCTCGCTGAAATGCTTGTCGGCCTCAAGACCGCAAAGTGCAACCATGACACCGCCATCGCCAGCCTGATTGTGCTGCTGGCCGCGGGTATCGAGACGACCAGAAACATGCTCTCCAACGCCGTTCACCACCTGGCCACCTCCACGGCGACGGCCAACCTGCTGCGCGAACGACCCGGACTGGTTCCAGGTTTCATCAGTGAGATCCTGCGGACCGCACCTCCCGTTCACATCACCTCACGCTGGACCCAGCGGCCAACCGATCTCGGGGACGCATCCGTTGGCGCCGGCAACCTCGTACTCGTCACACTGGCCGCGGCCAATCGCGACCCGGCCCGGTTCGACGAGCCCGACACGTTCAGGCTCGACCGCAACGACGAAGGACTCACCTTCGGCTCCGGAAGGCACTACTGCCTGGGAGCGTCACTGGCACGCATGCTGGGCTGCGTCGCTGTCGCTGCGCTGCTCGAGCGGTTCGCCACCATGGAAGTGGCCGGTGATCCCACACGTCACGACGAACTCGTGGTCCACGGCCTCGCCACGCTGCCGCTACGGCTCACGACAGCGAACCGGTGAACCCCCGCGCAGTGCCTTGGATGTCCACGACGACTCCGCGTTGCGGCCCCGGCCGGCAACGGCGACCGACCCGGTCGAGGTGGCGCTGACCGCTGCCGGCACCTATCGAGATCGCTGAAGGCACTGCGATGGGGCAGTCGTGGACGCTGTCGCGCGCCGCACACCCGCACGCCGCCCTCCTGTTGCTGCCCCACGCCGCCCGGATCGCCGGCACCATGGCCCACCTGGCCGCCGACTGCCTGGGGCAAGAACCGCACCAACTACGGGAGCGTCAAGTTGTCGGTGCAAGCGGGTAGTTGATGGTGGTCCTTTGTGGATGCTGCGGATGAGGCGGCCTCGGCAACGAGCCTGAGGTCTGCCCGGGGTCGTGCGAGCACCAGGAGGGCGTCGCGGGGACGGTTCAGGACGCTGTTGCGGTGGACCGCTTCCCGTTCGCTTTCCTGCCGGTGCCGGCGCGGGTGCGCTCAGGCTTGGCGGGAGCGCGCTTCCGCCTCTTCGGAGCCTCCTGCGTGCCTGTCGAGCTCTGCGACGGCGCCGTCGGCGCGGGTCCGGTCGGCCACGTGAACTCAAGCTCCAGCTCGATCTCCCCGTCGCCTACCTCAATCTCCACCTCGCCGTGCAGGTCGTCGGGGATGCGCAGGCCCAGCGTCCCGGAACCGAGGTCCAGCTCGGCGTCTCCACCCTCCCTCAGCGCGGCGGCGAACGCCATGAGCAGATCCGCCGCCTCAAGCCGTGACATCGGACGTTTCTGCTCGAACTTGAGGTCCGTCATCGCCGTCTCCGATCCGCAGAAACAGTAGCCAATAGTCACCATTCTCGACCGATACACCAGATCGGACATCTTCGGGACCGTAGCGGCGCCGGGTCACAACGATCCGGAGGTCCGGCAACTTCGGCCGGAGCCAACAACGCCTGGCGAACCCGGCCGACCAGCACACCCCTGCAGCGCCTCGCAGCTCCCCCCGCCTAACAAGCGCGCCCTCAGAGCATGAGACTGACGCGCTCGTCGATGCCGAGGAGGGACTTGCCGTGCACGTTCAGGGCAGTGCCGATCGCCTCGACCACGTGTTGTGCGGCGAAGCCGGCTTGGGCCCTGATGTGCGTACGCGCGGCGTAGTCCAGGGTCTGCCCGGCGACTGCCGCCCGGTCCACGTCGTCGACGGCGCTGTAGGCATGCAGGCGTTGTGGGTGCCGAGAACTCCATCCGTGCAGGTGGCGGCCGGTACGGCTGCGCATGACCGGTTTGTCGAGTGAGCCGACGGAAGTGATCGCAACTACGGCAGCATGATCATCCGTGTTGCTCCGATTTGCCTACCTCGCCGTGACGAATGCGTTCGCCGTGTTGCGCCTGCTGCCGATGAGCGACCGCGACAAAGACATCGAGATCCTGGCTTTGCGGCATCAGATCACCATCCTCGAACGGCAACTCGGCGACCGGCGGCCGCGGTTCACGGCGCCGGAGCGAGCTCTGCTCGCGGCGCTGCTGCAGCCGCTGCCGCGCGGCGTGCTGCGCCGGCTGCGGTTGACTGTGCACCCGGATACGGTGCTGCGCTGGCATCGCGACCTCGTCCGCCGACGCCACGCGGCGATGTCGCGTCCGAAGCGGTCCGGGCGCCCGCGGACGGTCCACTCCATCTGTGTCCTGGTTCTGCGTCTGGCTCGGGAGAATCCGGCTTGGGACTACCTCCGCATCCACGGCGAACTCGCCACTCTCGGAATCCGCGTAGCAGCGTCCACCGTCTGGGAAATCCTCAAAGACGCGGGCATCGACCCGGCCCCGAACGCGGAACGGCGACCTGGGCCGGATTCCTGCGCTCGCAGGCCGACGCCCTCCTTGCCTGCGACTTCATCGAGACCGTCACGCTGAACGGGCAACGCCAGTACATCCTCGCCGTCATCGAACATGCCACCCGGCGCGTCCGCATCCTCGGAGCCACACCGCACCCCACCGCAGCATGGGTCGCCCAAGCCGCCCGGAACCTGGTCATGGACCTCGAAGACAAGGGCGCCAAGGCCGGGTTCCTCATCCGCGACCGAGACGGCAAGTTCCCCGCGCTGTTCGACGACATCCTCGCCGACGCAGGCATGCGCACTGTCCTGACCGCGGCGCGCACCCTTCGGATGAACGCGGTCATGGAGCGTTGGGTCCGCACCTGCCGCCACGAACTCCTCGACCGCACACTCATCTGGAACCAGCGCCACCTGCTCCACGCACTGCGCCAGTTCGAGCAGCACTACAACCAACACCGGCCGCATCGCGCGCTTCACCAGGCAGCACCACTACGCGCGGTGCCCGAACCTATCACCGACCCCGACGAGCTCCAGCAGCTGCGCATACGCCGGTACGACCGACTCGGTGGCACCATCCACGAATACCGACATGCCGCTTGACCTGCGCGGATGGAATTTTCGGCACCCACACCGTTCATGGCCGACCTCTGCGAACTGATCATCGGCACCGGCATGCGCCGAGGCGAAGCCCTCAGCCTGCGCTAGGACGACGTCCACTTCGACGACCTGTCCTCTACCTCCGCCACACGCTGTCTGCCGTCGACGACGGCCGCCTGGCCCTGAGTGCAGCAAAGACCCGAGCCAGCAAGAATTGGATCGCTCTCTCCCCACGCGTCGCTCAGGCACTCCGACGACGCCGGGCCCTCGCGAGGCCGCACAGCGCCGACCAACGCAACGATCCATACGCCGGGCTCGTGTTCACCCGCAACGGCGACCGACCGCCACGTCCGCAAAGCGTCCTGAACCGGTTCCGGAAACTGTCCGACGCCGCCGGCGTCCCTCGCATCATCATGCATGACTTGCGCCACCTCGCGGCGACCCTCGGCATCAACGCTGGAGTGCCGCTGGTCGTCGTGTCCAAGACGCTTCGGCACTCCACCATCTCGACGACCGCGCACACCTACTCGCACCTCACCCGACCCGCAGCACGCGCCGCACTCCTCGCGATACAGGACGCCCTCGCCACCGCTGTACTCAGCCATACCCGCGCAACGGCAACCGCGGCGCCGCTCTGGCAAGGGGCAGACCTGTACACCACGGGACCAAGGCCAGCGCTCCACCCGACCGACATCGACGGCGTCGCCCACGCGACCCGAAACCACCCAAGCCGTCCGCGCCCTCGTCAGCACCCTTTCCAACAAGGCTCGCCCTCCGACCAAGATCGGGCGGCAATGTTTCCCGCTCCTGATCCAGTAGCGAATCCGGTCTTTAAGGCCTGGCGAGGACGCATGGGCCAGTTAGCGCTGCCTGAAATCAGACCACACCGCGCTGTGGACGCCTCCATGCGGCTTCCCGACCGCCATGCGACCACCGCACGCGGCCCGACCATGCCCATGCGGCAGACAACTCACGCGATCCGGACGTCACTTGCGGTGCCCATACGGACCGCCGGCCCGTCGTGCGACCACCATGCGACCACCACGGCCCCAAGACGCCGGAAAGGCCGTCCTCTCCATCGGAGAGAACGGCCTACGACCTGCGTAAACGCTGGTCGGGACGACAGGATTTGAACCTGCGACCCCTTGACCCCCAGCCGCGACGCCACCCCATTCTGACCTGCACGAACGCCTCAACAGGCGTTCGCGCGAACCGAGTTCGCATCGACCTCGATGCGCTTCGGCTCGGTACGCGTCAATTGCACACTCCCATTATCCCCCAACCGGCCGTTTCGCCAACTGTGTTCGAGGCTGCAACGGCCGGATGCCATGCCCTATCAGTTTCAGACACGCCCGCACACCGGGAGACAGGCTGCACCAGCCGACCGGTCAGTTTCAGCGGGTTCCGGACAAGAGCATCGTTGCGGTGCACTGATCTGCTGAAGTAAGCGCCTTGGAGGGGCAGATGGGGAGTCTGTTCGTCCACGGCCGATACCGAGGGGGGTACTCGATGCGGCGCATTCGGCGTCGAACGAGCGGCGGGCAGCGACTCTGACGCTGCTGTCTTGAAAGCGGCGTAGTAGGCAACGGCCACGCGATTTCGTGGCCCCGCGGTCCAGCTTGTGCCTCGGTGGCGATGGTGTGCATGCCCTCGATTCCCGGGCACCTGCGCGTGTTGCCGTCGCGACCCTGGCCGAGCGCGCACGGGCCACGCTCGTGATCGCGCCGGCACGCCCAAGTATTCGGTCGGTCCGCCGTCCCGTGTTCGAAACGCTTGTGGCGCTTCCCGACAAGGCGTTGTTGCCCGAGATGTCGTGGCAACGCTGTGGGTGCCGACTATTCCATCCGCGCAGGTGAGAGGCCCTGTAGTAGGTGCCGGTGGGCGGTTCCGCCGACCGGGTTCGCGGACGTGACCACGACCGCGGCAGCATGATCATCCGTGCTGCTTCGACTCGCCCACCTCGCCGTCAAGAACGCGTTCGCCGCGTTGCGGTTGCTGCCGATGAGCGACCGGGACAAGGACGCCGAGATCTTGGCACTTCGCCACCAGATCACCGTCCTCGAACGCCAACTCGGTGACAGACGACCACGGTTCGGCCTGCCGGACCGGGCCATGCTCGCCGCCCTGCTGCACCCGCTCCCACGCAACGTGCTGCGCCGGCTGCGGCTGACCGTGCACCCCGACACCGTTCTGCGCTGGCACCGGGACCTCCTTCGCCGACGCCATACGGCGGCATCCCGCCGGAAGCAACCCGGACGACCGCCCACCGTCCGCTCCGTCCGCGTCCTCGTGGTACGACTTGCGCAGGAGAACCCGACCTGGGGCTACCGCAGAATCCACGGCGAGCTGTCCATGCTCGGCATCCGCGTCGCCGCGTCCACCGTCTGGGAGATCCTCAAGGCCGAGGGCATCGACCCCGCGCCCGGGCGCGGAACCACAACCTGGGCCGACTTCCTCCGCTCCCAGGCCGAAGCAGTACTCGCCTGCGATTTCATCGAGACAGTCACCCTGAACGGGCAACGCCAGTACATACTCGCGGCCATCGAGCACGCCACCCGCCGGGTCCGCGTCCTCGGCGCCACACCGCACCCGACCGGCGCCTGGGCGGCCCAGGCCGCTCGAAACGTGGTCAGGGACCTCGAAGACGCAGGCTCCAAGGTCGCGTTCCTGATCCGGGACCGAGACAGCAAGCTCCCCCAGCTCTTCGACGAAGTCCTCGCCGACGCCGGGATCCGCACCGTCCTGACCGCCATACGCACACCCCGGATGAACGCGGTCATGGAACGCTGGGTCCGTACCTGCCGCCACGAACTCCTCGACCGCACCCTGATCTGGAACCAGCGGCACCTCTTCCATGCGCTGCGCGAGTTCGAACGGCACTACAACACGCACCGGCCCCACCGAACGCTCCACCAGGCGGCGCCGCTACGTACGCTGCCTGAACCGATCACCGACCCCGACGAACTCCAGCGGCTGCGCGTACGCCGACACGACCGACTCGGCGGCACCATCCACGAATACCAACACGCAGCCTGACCTGCGTGGATGGGTTTTTCGGCACCCACAACTGCAGCACCAGCTCAGTCGGTACCGCGTCCCGCGCGCGCGAGACCACCATGCGACCACCACGGGAAGCAGACCGGCACGACACGGCCACTGATCTACCCCCGCACGAAAGGGCCTTCAGGCCCGAGGCTGACCGGGCGGCGCCGCAATGCGACCACCCTGCGACCACCACGCTCCGGGACACCGAAAAGGCCGCCCTCTCCCTGCGGAGAGAACGGCCTCTGACCTGCGTAAACGCTGGTCGGGACGACAGGATTTGAACCTGCGACCCCTTGACCCCCAGTCAAGTGCGCTACCAAGCTGCGCCACGTCCCGGTGCTCGGCTGGCCGAGCACGGAAACCATACCGCATTTGAGGGGGGGCCTTCGCCACTCGGTTGTTGGGCGGGGGCGGGCGCGGGGGACGCGGTTGAGGGCATGCGGCGGCGGGGTGTGGGGTCGGAGTGGGTGGGGGCGCGTGTGGTGTCTGGGTTGGTGGGGGTTGGGTTGGGCGTGGGACGGGCTGCGCCCGCCGGAGGGGCGGGCGCAGTGGGGTGGGCGGGGTGGGGGCCGAAGGTCAGTCGACCTCGGCGGGGGCTTCGGCGAATTGGGATTCGTAGAGGCGGGCGTAGGCGCCGTGGGCGGAAACGAGGGTGTCGTGGTTGCCCTGTTCGACGATGCGGCCGGACTCCATGACGAGGATCGTGTCGGCGTCGCGGATGGTGGAGAGGCGGTGGGCGATGACGAAGGCGGTGCGGCCGTGGCGGAGGCGGGCCATGGCGCGCTGGATGAGGACTTCGGTGCGGGTGTCGACCGAGCTCGTGGCTTCGTCCAGGACGAGGATGGTGGGCTGGGAGAGGAACGCGCGGGCGATGGTGATGAGTTGCTTCTCGCCCGCGCTGATGCCCGTGCCCTCGTCGTCGACGACGGTGTCGTAGCCGTCGGGGAGGGTGCGGATGAAGCGGTCGGCGTGGGCGGCCTTGGCGGCGGCGCAGATTTCCTCGCGGGTGGCGCCGGAGGTGCCGTACGCGATGTTGTCCGCGATGGTGCCGCCGAAGAGCCAGGTGTCCTGGAGCACCATGCCCACGGAGGAGCGCAGTTCGTCGCGGGACATGGTGGCGGTGTCGACGCCGTCGAGGGTGATGCGGCCCGAGGTGACCTCGTAGAAGCGCATCAGGAGGTTGACCAGGGTGGTCTTGCCGGCGCCGGTGGGGCCGACGATGGCGACGGTCTGGCCGGGGGCGACGGTGAGGGACAGGTCGGTGATGAGCGGCTTGACCGGGCTGTAGGAGAAGGAGACCTTCTCGAAGGCGACCCGGCCGCGCAGTTCCGCGGGGCGGGCGGGCTCGGCGGGGTCCGGGCTCTGCTCGGGCGCGTCGAGGAGTTCGAAGACGCGTTCGGCGGAGGCCACGCCGGACTGGATGAGGTTGGCCATGCTGGCGGCCTGGGTGAGCGGCTGGCTGAACTGGCGGCTGTACTGGACGAAGGCCTGCACGTCGCCGATGGAGAGCGCACCTGACGAGACCCGCAGGCCGCCGATGACGGCCACCAGGACGTAGTTGAGGTTGCCGATGAACATCATCGCGGGCTGCATCAGGCCGGAGACGAACTGGGCGCGGTACGAGGCGTTGTAGAGCTTCTCGTTCTCCGCACGGAAGATCTCCGCCGACTCGTCCTGCCGTCCGAAGACCTTGACCAGCGCGTGGCCGGTGTACATCTCCTCGATGTGCGCGTTCAGCTTGCCGGTGGTCTTCCACTGCTGGATGAACTGCGGCTGCGCCTTCTTCCCGATGCGCGCCGCCACGATGATCGAGACCGGCACGGTGATCAGCGCGACCAGCGCGAGCAGCCAGGAGATCCAGAACATCATGCCGAGCACGCCGGCGATGGTGAGCAGCGAGAAGAGCAGCTGGCTCATGGTCTGCTGGAGCGTCTGGCCCAGGTTGTCGATGTCGTTGGTGACACGGCTCAGCACCTCGCCGCGCGGCTGGCGGTCGAAGTACGCCAGCGGCAGCCGCGCCAGCTTCTCCTCCACCTGGGTACGCAGCCGCTTGATCGCGCGCTGGAGCACCCGGTTCGCGATGCGCGACTGGATGATGCTGAACACGCCGGACCCGAGCGAGGCCAGGGCCGCCCAGCCGAGGATGACCCCGACCGCGCCGAAGTCGACGCCGTTCGGCCCGAAGGCACCGGTGAAGATCTTGTCGGTCGCCTCGCCCAGGATCTTCGGGCTGATCACCGAGAGTCCGACGGCGAGCACGGCGAGCAGGACGACGGCGTACGCCCAGCGCTTCTCGGGTTCGAGCAGCTTCAGCAGCCGCAGCCCGGACGCCTTGAAGTCGAGCGACTTCTCGGCCGGCTGCCCGCCCATGAAGCGGCTGGGGCCTGCCATGGGCTGCGGTCCGCGGCGCGGGGCGCCGTCGCCGTCGTTGTCGCCACCCGCATCGTCCCCGCCGCCCCCGCCCCCGCCGCCATCCGCGGAAGGGGAGACAGCAGGCTTGGAGAGGTTCGGCCGGGTGCCGCCGACGTCGCCGGCGGACACGTCCGCTCCCACTTCGGCGGCCGCTTCCGCATCGGCGTCCTTACGGGGGGCAGGCGCCGCGCCGTTGTGTTCCGACGTCGTCACGCCGCCTCCTCCTCGGTGAGCTGCGACAGCACGATCTCGCGGTACGTCGCGTTCGACGCCATCAGTTCGGTGTGCGTCCCGTCCCCCACGACCTCGCCCTCGTCGAGCACGATGATCCGGTCCGCGTCGCGGATGGTGTTGACGCGCTGCGCCACGATGATCACGGTGGCGTGCGCTATCTCCCGCCCGAGCGCCGCGCGCAGCCGCGCGTCCGTCGCGTAGTCGAGCGCCGAGAAGGAGTCGTCGAAGAGGTAGACCTCGGGCTTGCGTACGAGCGCCCGCGCGATCGCGATGCGCTGCCGCTGCCCGCCCGACACGTTGGTGCCGCCCTGCGAGATCGGCGCGTCCAGGCGCTCGGGCATCTCCTCGACGAAGGACCGGGCCTGCGCGACGTCCAGCGCGTGCCACAGGTCCTCGTCGGTCGCGTCGGGGTTGCCGTACCGCAGGTTGCTCGCGATCGTGCCGGAGAACAGGTAGGGCTTCTGCGGCACCAGCGCCACGATGCGCGCCAGCAGGACGGGGTCGAGGGTACGCACGTCCACGCCGTCCACCAGGACCGCGCCCTCGGTGGCGTCCATCAGCCGGGGCAGCAGGCTGAGCAGCGTGGTCTTGCCGCTGCCCGTCGACCCGATCACTGCGGTCGTCTCCCCCGGCCGCGCCGAGAACCCAATGCCGCGCAGCACCGGCGCCTCCGCGCCCGGGTAGCGGAAGCCGACGTCGCGGAGCTCGACGTACCCGTGCCGCTCGACCGAGCGCACCGGCGTGACGGGCGGGACCACGGTGCTGTCGGTGTCGAGCACCTCCTGGATGCGCTCGGCGCACACCTCGGCGCGCGGCACCATCATGAACATGAAGGTCGCCATCATGACCGACATGAGGATCTGCATCAGGTAGCTGAGGAACGCGGTGAGCGCGCCGATCTGCATGTCGCCGCTGTCGATGCGGTGCGCGCCGAACCACATGACGGCCACGGACGACAGGCTCACCACGGTCATGACCAGCGGGAACATGAGGGCCATGATGCGGCCGACCCGCCAGGACACGTCCGTCAGTTCCTCGTTGGCCGCCTCGAACCGCTGCCGCTCGTGGTCGTCCTTGACGAACGCGCGGATGACGCGGAGGCCGGTGATCTGCTCGCGCAGGACGCGGTTGACGGTGTCGAGGTCGTCCTGCATCTTGCGGAACAGCGGGCGCAGCCGGACCACGATGACCCCGACGATGATGCCGAGGGCCGGCACGATGGCGACCAGCAGCAGCGACATCGGCACGTCCTGGTTGAGCGCCAGGATGATGCCGCCCACGCACATGATCGGCGCCGAGACCATGAGTGTGAAGGTCATGAGCACCAGCATCTGGACCTGCTGGATGTCGTTCGTCGTACGCGTGATCAGGGACGCCGCACCGAACTGCCCCACCTCGCGCGCCGAGAAGGACTGCACGCGGTCGAACACCGCCGCGCGCACGTCGCGGCCGAGCGCCATCGCGGTCCGCGCGCCGAAGAACACCGCACCGATCGAGCAGACGATCTGCAGGACCGACACGCCGAGCATGACGCCGCCGGTCTTCCAGATGTAGCCGTTGTCCCCCGGGACCACGCCCTTGTCGATGATGTCGGCGTTGAGGGTCGGCAGATACAGGGTCGCCGAGGTCTGGACGAGCTGGAGCAGGACCAGCAGTCCTATTGCCCCGGTGTAGGGCTTCAAATGGGCCCTGATGAGTTTGATCAGCACGCGGTCTCTCTCACACACAGCGGATCTCTGCGGTCACCCGGCCTGGACGGTCCAGGCTATCCGCGACCCCACGCGGGAAAAGTGGCACGCTGAAGCGCACCCTCACGCGGGCGGCTTACATGTAACCACCATGCAGCCGGTGAAGTCCCCTGCTTTTCCGGTCGTGCGGGAAACCCGACCGACCTTTTGCCAAAGCCTGCGACCGGACGTTCGGCGCCCGGCCCGGCAGTCGGCGCGTCCGCGTCGCCCGGCCGATCAGAAGGTGACCACCGCCCGCGCCAGCCGGCCCGCCCGTACGTCCTCGATCGCGCCGTTGATGCCGTCGAGCGGGACGGTCGCGCTGATCAGGCGACCGAGGTCGAGCCGTCCGGCCGCCGCCAGGTCGATCAGGCGCGGCAGGTCGCGGGCCGGGAGCCCACCGCCGCCCGCGCAGCCCTTGAGGGTGCGGTTGAAGAAGAGCTGCTGCGGCATGACGCTGATCGGCTCGTTCGGCGGGCTGCCGACCATCACCGTCGTACCGCCGTCCCGCGTGGCCGCGAACGCCTTGGCCAGGACGCCCGGCACCCCGGTCGCGTCGAAGGCGTAGTCGACGCCGCCGTCCACGAGCTTGCCGACCTGGTCGGGCAGGTCGTCGCCGGACAGCAGCGTGTCGGTCGCGCCGAAGGTCTCCGCGAGGGGCAGTTTGTCCGGATTAACATCGGCGACCACGATCCGCGCGGCACCCGCGAGCACCGCACCCTGGAGCACGTTGAGGCCAACCCCGCCCGCACCCACCACCAGCACACTCGACCCGGGCTGGACCTGCGCGGTGTTGAGCACCGCGCCCACCCCCGTGATCACGCCGCAGGCCAGCAGGCACGCCTGGTCCAGCGGCAGCGCGTCCGGTACGCGGACCAGCACCTCCTCGTTGACCACCGCGAACTCCGCGAACGACCCGATGCCGATGAACGGGTACGCCTCCCGCCCGTCCACCCGCAGCCGCGTCGTCCCGTCCCGCATCTGCCCGAGCTGGCTGAGCCGGATCGGGCTGCGGCACCCGCCGTACGCCCCGCGCCGGCACGGCTCGCACCGCCCGCAGTTGCCGGTCATCGCGATGATGACGCGGTCGCCGGGCGCCGCCATCGTCACCCCGGCCCCCACGCGCTCGACGACACCCGCGCTCTCGTGCCCGAGGATCGCCGGCAGCCGCCGCGCCACCGGGCTCTTGCCGTCGATGGCCTTGAGGTCCGAACCGCAGATGCCGGACGCGGCGACCCGCACCAGCACCTCGCCGGGCCCCGGCTCGGCGATCTCGACGTCGTCACGGACGGCGAGCGGCGCGTGGAATTCGGTCAGGACGGCGGCGCGCATGCACAACTCCTCGGGTGTGGCGGGTGGTTCGGTCCCAACAGTTTCACCGGGCCAGCAGATCGGGCCCGGGCATCAGGTCGCCCGTTCGCGCAGGCGCTGCACCGCCGCGATCGCGACCGCGGCCTGGTCCAGGTCGCGGAACACCGGTACGCCCGACCGGGCGCACGCGGCGAGCACCTCGTCGGCATCCGCGCTCGGCGCGCAGTCGAGGTTGCGCGGCACCAGGCTCAGCCGTACGCCGTGCCGGACCAGCCCCCTCAAGTCCTCGACGAGGGCGAGCAGCGGAGTCACGCCGGTGTCCGCGTAGCCGTAGTAGGACTGCACGTTCACGTGCAGGAGCACGTCGGCGAAGTCCGTGGCCGCGAGCACCGGGTCGAGTACGCGGGCGAACGAGTCGGCGCCGGTCGCCGGGCCCAGCGGGATCTCGACCGGGTTGACCAGCGACGTCCCGGCGCCGTAACCGCGCTCGCGCAGGGTGGCGACGACGTCGGCGGGGAGCGGGCGCACGGTCAGCCCGGCCCGGTCGCACGCGTCCGTCGCGAGCACGGACGCCCCGCCGCCCGGCCCGATCACCAGCACTCCCGAGCCGGGATCGGCCCCGGACGCGCGCTCGGACTCGGACTCGGACTCGGACGCGGGCTCGGACGCAGGGTCGGAGTCGGACTCCGCCCCCGCCCCCACCCCCGCCCGCGGATACCGCTGCAACATCGCGAGCACCGCCAGGAAGTCCTCCAGCGTGTGCACCACGCTGAGCCCCGAGGCGGCGCTCAGCGCCTGCCACATACGCTCCTCGCCCGCGAGTGCGCCGGTGTGCGAGGCAACAGCCCGCGCGCCCTGCCTGCTGAGCCCGCCCGCCAGGACGACGACCGGCTTGCCGAGCGCGCCCGCGCGCAAGACGGCGTGCGCCAGCCGCTCACCACCGCCGGTGCCCTCGAGGTACATGCCGATCACCTCGGTCGCCGGGTCGTCGACGAAGTGTTCGACCAATTCCGCGGCGCCGACGTCGATCGCGTTGCCGATCGTCACGAGGCCGGAGAACCGCAGGCCCCGGCGCGTGCCCGCGGCGACGATGTCGCCGGCCAGGCCCCCGCTCTGCGACACCACGCCCACACCGCCGGGCTCTGCCGACACCCCGAGCTGGAACGTCTGGCGACCGGACGGGGCGTACACGCCAAGGCAGTTCGGACCGAGCAGGCGTACGCCCGCGCGCCGTGCGGCGGCCAGGAGCGCGTCCTCCAGGTCGGTGGCGCCGGCCTCCCGGAACCCGCCGCTGACGACGTGCACGAACCGCGCGTGCCCGGCGGAGGCGTCCACCAGGGCGGACGTGGCGGCGGCGGGGACGGCGACGAGCAGGTAGTCGGCGCCGCCGGGGATGTCCGCGACCGAGGCGACCGCCGGGACGCCGTCGATCGACTCGGCCGAGGGGTGCACGGCGTACAACCTGTCCGTCCACCCGAACGCGCGATACGCGGCGAGGAACCGGTTGCCGAACGTGGTCCTGGTCGTGGACGCGCCCGCGACCGCGACCGTGCGCGGCGCGAACAACGGCGCGAAGTCGGTGCGCGCTGGCACCCCCGGCCCGCCCGACACTTCAGGTGCGCCGGGCACCCGCGGGAACCCCGACACCTCCGGCACGCCCGACCGCGGCCGCAGGATCAGCCGCGCGTCGACCGCGACGGCCCCCTCCGCCGTCGCGATCACCGGGTTGCACTCGAACTCGTCCGCCTCGAAGCCCGGGTACGCCGCGGCCACCGCGGCCGGCAGCCCGTCCAGCGCGTCGACCAGCGCGGCCAGCGCCTCCAGGTCGACCGGGTCGGCGCCCCGCGCGCCGCGCAGCACGCCGAGCCCCGGCATGGCGGCGATCATCTCCGCACCGAGCGACCCGTCCGGGAACCATCCGGGCACCGCACCCGACCGGGCGAGCCGCACCACCGCCTGGTCCAGCGTCTCCGCCAGCGTTCCCCCGAGCCCGAGCAGCATGGCGTCTCCAAAAGGGCCTCGCACGCGGCCGACGATCACCTCGACGCCCGCGGCCTGCTGTTCCTCGACGAGCCAGCCGTCCGGGACCACACCGTGCCCGGCCAGCCGCACCGCCATCGTGCGTGCCTCCGCCGCGACCGACGTGGCGTCGAGGCCGAGGCGAACAGCGCCCACATCGGTCTTGTGCACCAGACCGGGCCCGTAGGCCTTGAGGGCCAGCGTGCCGCCCGGCCCGCCCAGCTCGCCCGACCCGCCCGGCTTTTCCAGCCCGTCCAGCTCTTCCGGCCCGCCCGGTTTCCCCAACTCGCCCGCGGCCTTCGCGACCGCGTCGGGGCCCTCGGCGTACGGAACCGCCGTGCCGCGTGGCACCCGTACGCCGAGCTCCGCGAGCAACCGCTTGACCTCGTGCTCGGGGACCAGAATGCGCGAGTCCTCCGCGCCCGCGCCTTCCAGAGCATTCCCCGGCACACGCCCGCCAAGTACCCCGCGGCCGAATCCCGTGCCGATTCCTGTGCCGCCGCCCAGTCCGGTACCGCTCAGTCCTGTATCTCCCAGCCCTGTAGCGCCGTTCACGCCCCCGCCGCCCGCCGGTACGCCGCGCGGGCCGCCAGCGCCATCGCCTGAGCCTCCGTCAGGACCGGTTCCAGCAGCGCCGCGTCGACCTTCGCCGCCAACTCCTCGCCGCCCGCCTTGGCCAGCATCTCCGGCAGCCGCGTCCGCAGCCGCTCGAACGCCCACACCAGCATGTCGCCGCCCGCCGTCACATCGAACGGCACGACGTTGTTGACCACTTCGCCGTCCGGCCCCGGCCGGTGGTTGTAGTGGTAGTGCGGTTCGCCGTCGAACAGGTCGAAGCGCAGGTACTCGTGGCCGTCCTCGGTGCCGAAGACGTGCACGGACACGCCCTCGTCGGAGAAGCCCCCGACGGGCGACTTCTCCTCCAACTCGGCCAGTTGCTCCGCATTGCCGGCGTACGTCGCACGCAAATCGTCCGCCCGGACGTCGCGGTACTCGACGCCGATGCGCAGCGCGCCCGCGTCCAGCATGCGCGTGTTCTCGGCGATCGGCGGCTGCGGCGGAATGCCGTACACCGCCCCGACGGTCGGGCCGGTCTCGAACGCAACGCTCACGGTGTGCCTCCCGATGTGTCCGGCGTGCAGGGGCCCGGCCGCTCAAGAAGTCCCGGCCGGTGAAAAGGCCCCGGCCGCTCAAGCCGCGTGAACACCTCCAGGGCCGTGCCGCCCAGCAGCCGTTCCCGCGTGTCCTCGCGCAGGTCGAGTTCGGCGATCTGGGCCAGTGCCTTGGCGTGCGCGACCGTGGGGAAGTTGGTCCCGAACATGACCTTGCGCCGCCCGGGCCCGGCGAGGAACTGGTGCACCGACGCGTGCCAGTGGCGAGGCGGGTACGCCCCCGTCCCCAGGTACACGTTGGGAAACTTCATGGCCATCGACACCGCCTCGTCGACCCACGGCCAGCCGGTGTGCGACAGCACGAACCGCACCCCGGGGAAGTACAGCGCGGGCCGGTCGATCCCGATGGGGTGGCCGCACTCGCTCGCCATCAGCCCGCCCGAAGTCCCGGCCTGCATCGCCACCGGGACGTCCAGGTCGGCGCACATCGCGTACCACGGGTAGTAGTCGGCGTGGTCGAAGCGCCGGTCCCAGCTGTGCGTGTGCAGGTACAGCCCCGCCACGGTCGGGTCGTCGGCGATCCGCGCCCGCGCGTCGGCGACCCCGGCCATCCCCCTCGTCGGGTCGACCACCAACAGGGCGGCGAAGCGCCCCGGGTGACGCTTGGTCAGCTCCGCGTACTCGGTCCAGCGCATCGCATAGTGGTCGTAGTCGCGCGGGTCCACCGCGGCGTGCGCCGACAGGTCCCCCGTCGGCAGCAGGACGGTGGCCACGCCGTGCGCGTCCATCCGGGCGACCATCGTGTCCGCGTCGCAGAACGCCTCGTCGGGTCCGCGCCGCACGCGCACGTTGATGCCCGTCGACGAGATCGCGTCGTCCCACAACGCCTCCCGGTCGGGGAAGAAGGCGTTGCACAGGTAGTCGACGATCACGGGCCGGCCGGCCGAAGGCTGCGGGTCAGCGCTCATCACGGAACCTCTTGAGCTTGGGCGAGACATCGACCCCGGTCCACCCGTCCAGTGCGCCGGGAGCCGCGATCTCGGCGCGGATGCGGACGCCGAAGCGCTCGCGCAGGGCGCCTTCGACGCTATCGGCAAGATCCGCGTACCCCGCCGGGTCCCCCTCGGCCACCACGTGCACGACCATCTCGTCCCGGTTGCCCTCCCGCACCGCCCGCACGAAATAGTCCGGGGCCGCACCCGGCACCGCGGTGGCGACCTCGCCGACCACCTCCGGCCACAGGTTGACGCCGCGCAGCTTCACCATGTTGTCGCCGCGCCCCGCGAAGGGTCCGATCTTGCGCAACCACGATCCGCACGCACACTGGTGACGCGGCATCAAATAGGACAGGTCCATGATGTTGTAGCGGAACTGCGCGCTGCCGGTCTTGTACAGCTCGGTGACCACCAGCGCCCCGGTCTCGCCGTCCGGCAGGCGCTCACCCGTCTCGGCGTCGACGACCTGCACGACGAACGCGTCCTCGAACACGTGCAGTCCGTCCCGCGCCTCGCACTCGACGGCCACGGTCTGCACCTCGTGGAAGCCGTACGTCGCGAAGCACGGCAGCCCGAACGTCTCTTCCAGCAGCGCCGTGTCCCCGATGTTGGGAATCGCCTTGAGCGCCAGGTCCTTCCGCGGGTCGAGCCCCATCTCCCGCACAACCTCGGCGAGCCGGAGCACGTAGTCCCCGGTCGTCAGGATCGCCGTGGCCCCGTACTCCAGGGCGAGTTCCACCTGCTTCCGGCTCGACGTCACATTGCCGGTCGACGCCGTGATGACCACGCAGTTGAGCCACTGGTACGCCGCCTCGTCGAACGAGAAGGCCCCGTTGTGGGTGCCGTACGACCACGAGTTGACCACCACGTCGCCGGGCCGCACGCCCTGCATGTAGAGCTGGCGGGCCTCCAGGATGCCGCCGACGGCGCGGTCCCAGGCGGTGTAGAAGGTCGGCCGGGACGCCCCTGTGGTCCCGCCCGACATGTACAGCCGCATGGGCTCGCGTACCGCGTCGCCGGGCACCACCGCCTGGTAGTCGCCGTACGGCGGCGCCGCCTCGATGCTGCGCCGGATGTCGTCGACGGTGTACGCCGGTGCCCGCCACAGGTCCTCCAGCGTTCGCAGGTCGCCCGGCACGAACCCGGCCGCGTCCCAGCGCCTGCGGTGGAAGGGGATCCGGTACGCCTGGTCCGCGCGGTGCCGCAGCCGGGCGAGCTGCACGCGCTCGATCTCATCGGCCGAGGCGAGGTACGCGCCCTCGAAGTACTCCGGCGGCGGCGGATACCGCCGCGCCGCCTCCTCGAAGTCGACCGCCTGATGCGCCCGCCGGATCCCCTGAGACACCGTCAGACTCCGTACACTCGGGCCGCGTTCCCCGACAGAATGCGCTCGGCGTCGGACTCGTCGAGGCCGCGCGTCAGTTCGTCGGCGATCTTGCGGGTGTCGGGCCACAGGCACACGCTGTGCGGGTAGTCCGTGGAGAACATCGCGGCGGCCGCGAGGTACGGGTACTGGCCGGACCGCACGAGGTCGAAGCCGACGCGGTCGTCGAGCACCGTGACGAACACCTGCTCCCCCAGGACCCGGCTGGGCGGGCTGTTCACCTGGAGGGTGCCCATCGAGTGCTGGTTCTCGAACTGCTCGTCCATGGTCTGCGCCCAGAACGGCAGCCAGCCGAAGTTCACTTCGCCCACGACGAGCCGCAGCCCGGGGTGCCGTTCGAAGACCCCCGCCAGCGTCATGTAGGTGAGCTGCCGGGTCGAGGAGAAGAAGCGGTGCACGGTCCCGGCCGCGCTGAAGTTGTTGTTCGCGACGTTGTCCCAGTCCGTCTCCTGCGGCTTGCCGCCGAAGGTGCGGTGGTACGTCAGCGGCAGGCCGTTGCTCTCCGCCGCCGCCCACAGGTCCGTGTAGTACGGGTCGTGGTAGGGGCGTACCGGATTGCCGGGCAGGAACGCCGCCTTGGCCCCGGCCGCGAGCACGCGCTCCAACTCCGCGGTCGCCGCCGCCATGCCGTCGTCGACCGGCAGCATCGGCAGGCCGACGATGCGGGACGGGTCGGCGCCCTGGAACTCGTCGAGGATCCAGTCGTTGTACGCCAGCATGCAGGCCTGCGCGAGCGCCCGGTCCGCCGCCTGGTACGTGAAGATCGCGTTGGCCGGGTAGACCACCGAGACGTCCACGCCGTCGAGGTCCATGTCGGCGACGTGCGCGGCCCCGTCGTAGTTGCCGGGCAGGATGTCCTCGAACCGCAGCCCGGAGGCGACGTGTTCGTCCTTGGTGCGGCCGGCCATCGCCTCGACGCCGTACGTGCGCTTGGGCGGCTTCCCGTCGAAGCTCCAGCCGTCCCCGCCGTCGGCACCGCGCATGAGGCGCGGTGCGCGGTCGCGGAACTCCGCGGGCACGCGCTCGAATACGTGCGGCGGCTCGTTGACGTGGCAGTCGGCGGAGATGATGCGCGGGGGTGTCGACGCGGCCATCAGTGGTCACTCGCCTCGGTGAACGAAGTGGGCAGGTAGCTGTCCGGGAACCGGTAGAAGTCGACCGGGTTGTCCCAGAGGATCTTGCGCTTGCTCGCGTCCGAGAGGATCTCGGGCCCCTGGCCCAGGAACTCCTCGGTGGTGTGCGGGAATTTGGAGTCGGGGTGCGGGAAGTCGCTCTCGAAGAGGATCCGGTCGTCGCCCATCCAGCGCACGACGTCCGCGACGAACGGGTCCTCGCACTCGGTCGAGATCCACCCGTTGCGCCGGAAGTAGTCGGTCGCGCTCATGGTCAGCTCGGGGAACTCCCGTTCGCCGGCCATCTCCAGCTGCTCGTCGATGCGGTGCAGCCAGCTCGGCAGCCATCCGCAGCCGGCCTCCAGGTACGCGACGCGCAGCAGCGGGAACCGCTCGAAGACGCCGTGCGCGATCATCGACGTGATGACGCCCATCGTCTCGAAGGGGTGCACCACGGTGTGCCATTCGGTGAACGTCTTGTAGCGGTCGTGGCCGAAGGACTGGCCCTTGAGGCCCATGAACTCGTGGGTGCCGAACGCGACTCCGAGGTCCTGGAGCAGTTCCCAGAGCGGGTCGTAGTAGCGGTCGCCGAGCGTGCGGCCGTCGAACAGGTTGGGCCGCGCCCAGAAGCAGCGGGTCCCCAAGTGCTCGTGGGCGTACGCGACTTCCTCGACCGCGCGTCCGATGTCGACGAGCGGTACCGGCCCGGACACGTGCACGCGGTTGCCGGACGCCTCGCGCATCTCCTGGCCCCAGCGGTTGTACGCGCGGGCCATCGCCGCCTGGAGCTCGGGGTCGACGCCGTCGAACCACATGTCGTACTCGGGGCCGTAGACGACCGCGAGGTCGATGCCGTCGCGGGCGAGGGCCTTCGCGACGCGGTCGCCGGTGAAGCCGTTCGTCAGCAGGTCGTCGCCGTAGATGCGGCGCATGTCGTCGGTGGTCCAGTTGATCGCTTCCTGGAAGCGGCCGTAGACGATCGTGTCGTGCTGCGTCCAGCGCCCGTCGACGGTGACCGGGTTGTACGAGTCGAACTCGGGGAACGGCTGCCGCCGTCCGAACCGCCGGCCGTGCTTCTTGTCGAGGAACCGCGTCCACAGGTCCCGCGGATAGATCACGTGGGCGTCCGCGTCGAAGACCTTGTATCCGTTGCGCATCGCGAGACCTGCCTTGTGGGTGGGGGTGTGGCCCGGGGGCTCGGGGCTCGGGTTCGGGGCTCGGTTTCGGGGCTCGGGCCGGAGGGTGCGGACCGGACCGAAGGGGTGTGCCGCGAGGCACGCCCGCATCCTGCCCAGGGCCGGTAAATTAATCAAGCAGTTGAGTGAATAATGCTCCAGCGGAGGAGTGCCGCGGGGGGCTCCCCCAGCAGGTCGGAGAACCCCACGCGGACCGGCGCGCCGATCTCCAGCGCGGGGTCGTCGTGCGGTCCGTCGTACGCCCCCGGGAGCACCAGGTCGGCCTGCTCGTCCATGCGTACGCTGAGCACCACGTACGGTGCGGGCACGCCGGGCAGGAAGCTGTGGTGGTTGACGATCCAACTGGTGATCACGCCGCGCCCCGAGGCCGGTGACCAGCCCCAGCCGAACGAGCCGCAGCCGTTGCACATCGCGCGCGCCGGCCACCGCCACGTCGCGCACTCGCCGCAGCGCTGGAACACCAGCTCGTGCCGGGCCAGGGCGGCCCACCACGCCGCGGAATCCCGGTCGACGGCTGGGTGCCGCGGTGAGTTGGAGGGCTCTGTCATGCGGGATCCTCTCGCCGCAGGATGAGCGCCGAGCAGGTGCCGCCCACGTATCCGGGCTGACCGGTCGTCAGGGCCACGGTCGCGCCCGGGACTTGCCGGTCCCCGGCCTCGCCGCGCAGCTGACCGGCCGCCTCCGCGACGTGGTTGAGACCGTGCACGTACCCCTCGGACAGGTGCCCGCCGTGGGTGTTGACCGGCAGGCGCCCCTTGAGGCCCGCGTGGCCGTCGGCGTAGAAGCCGCCGGTCTCGCCGCGCGGGACGAGGCCGTAGTCCTCCAGTTGCAGGGGCACCAGGAACGTGAACGCGTCGTACAGCTCGGCGATGTCGATGTCGTCGGGGCCGATTCCGGCCGCCGCGTAGAGCCGCGGGGCCAGGTCGGCCGCGGCGCTGACGGTCGGGTCGGCCCGGCCGTTGGAGAAGAGCGTGTGTCCGCCGCCGGTCGCGGCGCCCGCGATGAGCACCGGCGGTTTCGCGAGCGAGCGGGCCCGTTCGGCGCTGGTGACGACGACCGCCACCGCGGCGTCCGTCTCCAGGCAGCAGTCGTTGAGCCGCAGCGGCTCGGCGATGAAGCGGGCCGCAAGGTAGTCGTCCATCGTGAGCGAGCGGCGCATCATCGCGCGCGGGCTCAGCAGCGCGTGCTCCCGCTGGGTGATCGCGACGCGCCCGAGGTCCTCGGACGTCGCGCCGCGCGCGTGCATCCAGGCGCGGGCGAGCATCGCGTACTGCTGCGGCGGCGTGGCGTACGCGTAGGGCAACTGGTACTGGAACTCCAGCGCGTCGGGGGCCGGGCGGCCGGTGCCGCCCATGCGGAACTCCGAACGCGCGTTGATCGCACGCCAGCAGACCACGGTCTCGGCCATGCCCGCCGCGACGGCCGTCGCGGCGTGTGCGACGACCTGGTGCGACGTACCGCCGCCGCCGAACATGTCGAGGTGGTAGCGCAGGTCCTTGACCCCGAGCGCCTGGGCGACGAGCACCGCCGGTACGGAGTCCCCCACGCGGTGGCAGGCCACCCCGTCGATGTCGGAGAGACGGAGTCCGGCGTCGTCCAGGGCCGCGGTGACCGCGCGCAGGGCCAGCGTCAGCGTGCTGACGCCGGAGTTTCTGGAGTACTCGGTCCACCCGACCCCGGCTATCGCCGTCCGGTCGCGCAGCCCGCTGCCGTGGCGCGTCATGGTTCGGCAGCCAACCGCAGGCCACCGTCACAATCAAGTCAAACGACTGTGTGAATCGTGTGGAGGTGCGGGCCGGCTCCGCGGCGGGCGGCCGCACCTCGGCTCCTCAGCGGGGCCGCACCACGTCTCCTCGGAGGTCCGCGAGCGTGGCGCGGAGGTACCGCCATGCGTCGTCGGTGTCCGGCGTACGGGTGTGCGGCGCCCGGAAGGTCGCCACGAACTCGGCGATGTCGGCGAGGGACCAGCGGAGCCGGTAGAACGCCAGCGCGGCGGGGTCGGGTGTACGGCCGGTCGCGTCGGCGTAGCGGTCCAGGTCGCCGGGGTCGCGGACGACGTGCCACAGGTCGCGTTCGGGCACCGCGAGGCCGACCGTGTCCCAGTCGACGAGGTGCCGCCGGTCGCCGACGCCGCGCAGCAGGTTGCCGGGGTGCGGCTCGCCGTGCGTGACGACGGGTGCTCGTCGGGGGTGGGCCGGCGCGTCTGCCAACTGGGCGGTGCCCTGGTCGAGTTCGTCCAGGCGGCGGCGCAGCGTCCCGGCGTGCTCGGCGAGCAACGCGCGGGCGGGCTCCGCGTACGGCCCGCCCGTCCACGGCGCTCCCCCGGCCCGGGCGTCGGCGAGGGCGGACTCCGGCAGGCCGCGCGACGGGAGCGCGGGAGCGGCGACGGGCACCCGGGCGGGCGGCGCGGCGCTGTGCAACCGCGCGAGCAGGTCGATCATGAGGCCACGTTCGTGCGCGTCGGGTTCGTCGCCGAAGTGGCCGGACTTCCCCACCACGTGCGGGAAAACGCTGAGCGCGTACCGGTCGCCGACGCGCGTCACGGTGTCCCCGGTCCCGGGCACCCGCAGCGGCGGCACGGCGAACTCCAGTCCCCCGCCCGCCGGATCGGCGAGTGCGGCAGCCGTGTCCATGGCGCGCCGCAGGCCTTCGAGTGCCGTGTCCGGGTCGGGGCCGCAGTGCGACTTCTCCGCGAGGTCGGCGACGGTGGCGAACCACCGCCGCCCGTCGGCGTCGTCGACGGTCCAGTGGTGGTCGCCGAAGCCGACGGGGGCGTACGCCATGGCGACGGGGTTGACGCCCCACGCCGCGAGCGCGTCGTGCAGGCTGGTGTCGCCGAGGTCTGTGGGTTGTTCCTTCACCTGCCCGAATCTACGTCGTGGTGCGGCGAGAGCCCCGGGATTTTCCGGCAACAGAAGGCGCTCTAGCCGGTGGCGGGGGTCGTGCCGTCGCGACGGCGGCGGTGGACGATGAACGAACAGACCGAGACCAGGGCGGAGACCGAGGCGACCACGAGGAGGGCGTTGTCGACGGTGTTGCGGTCGGCATCGGCGGCGGCGCCCGCGGCGTCCGACGTGAGGATGTAGGAGTTGTCGCCCGTGCCTGCCGGGCCCGTGGCGTTTCCGCCGTCGACCGCACCGCCGCTGTCGGCGCCGGGCTTACCCGGGACGCCTGACGCACCCGCCGTGGGCCCGCCGCTCGCGGCGGTGGAGCCGGGGGCTCCGGACTCGCTCGCGGCCCCGGCGGTCGGTGCGGAGCCTCCCGCTGTGGATGCTCCCGCCGACGCTCCCGAAGTGGCCGCTCCGCCGGACGTGTTGCCGCCCGACTGTGACTCCGGTCGCGACGACGTACCGCCGTCGGGCGCCGCTGCCTTGGGCTCCCCGGTGACGAGCACGTTCAGGTCGTACGGCAGGACAAGGCCCTCGTCGTCGAGTTCGACGCCGTCCACGCCGACCATCAGGTAGTACGTGCCGGGCAGGTCGTACTCGGACTCGGTCCGCGCCCGCCCCTGGTCGACCCCCCAGGGTCCGCATTCCTGTTCGGTGTGGGTGGAGCCCTTCTTGATGGGCACTCCCGGCGTGGCGCCTGCCCGCACCGAGCAACGCATCGCCTCGCGCACGCCGTTGAAGACACGCACGGTGAAGCGCTCGGTGGTGCCGGTCGACAAAGTGGCGGCGTGGTCCAGCACTCCGCGCACCGACAGCGTCTGGCCGTTCTTGACCTCGACGCGCCACACGGGGTACTCGCCGACCGCGAGGTTGCCGCGCACCAGCCCGGACGCGTCCACGGCGCGGGCCCCGGCGAAAGTGAACCCGTCGATCCGCGATCCGACCGGGACCTGGGGCGCGCCGAGCACGGAGTCGGTGAACTTGACCACCAGCTCGACCGGCATCGGGATCTTCTGCGTGGCGGGCGTGGCGATCCCGTTGCCGATCCGGACGCACGCCGAAGTCCCTTGCAAGCTTTTGGCGTTCGCCCGGCCGCCCGCGCTCAGGATCGGTCCGCCCTGATGTGCGGTCTGGTCGAAGAGCCACGATCGCGGGTCGTCCCCCTCGCCCCACCCGGCCCCGACCGACAGCGTCGACGACGCCGAGACCGCGGCGTTGTAGACCGCGGTCGCGGACACCTCCAGCACCTGGTCCGGGCGCTTGTCCACGCGGTACCAACGGTTCTGACCGGCGATCAGCTTGTCGACGTACTGCCCGGGGCGCAGCGTCGGCGCGCTCGCGCACCCGGCGGCAGAACCGTTGGTCGGTGTGCCGGACGCTTCGTACGGCACGCCCTGCCGGTGCTCCGCGCCCGCGTGCGCGTCCGTACCGTTCCCGGCCGCCAGCAGTACCAGGACAACCGCCCCGACAAGCAACCAAGATCGCATGGGGGGCAGCCTAGAAGCGGAACCGCCGGCTCACTATCCAGTGAGCGCATACCCGCTGCGGCAACTATCCGTCTATCCACTGTGCAGAGAACGTCGTTGCGCGTTGCGGATGACGGATCCGACGAACCGGGCTGCCCTGGTCGACAGCCGGGCCACGCGGTCTGATGTGTCGGACCGTGTGGCCGGATCACCCCAGGAGTTCGATCATGACCGACTTCTCGCGCGTATTCTCCATGACCGAGTCGTGGCCGTAGCCGCTGTCCCCCATGCCCGCGAACGGCAGCCCGCCGCCCAGGCGGCGGTAGGTGTTGACCCAGATGAAGCCCGCGTGCAGGGCGGCGGTCAGGCGGTGGGCGCGGGCGAGATCCTGCGTCCAGATGCCGGCCGCGAGACCGTACGTCGTGTCGTTGGCGATCCGTACGGCCTCCGCCTCGTCCTCGAACGGGATGACGACGGCGACCGGGCCGAAGATCTCCTCGCGGCAGACGCGCAGGCTGTTGTCCGCCGCGCGGAAGAGCGTGGGCTCGACGAAGTAGCCCTCGGCGAAGGGGGATCCGTCGTCGAACAGG
The DNA here is from genome assembly GCA_045039925.1 of Streptomycetaceae bacterium NBC_01309. Classification (GTDB taxonomy): domain Bacteria; phylum Actinomycetota; class Actinomycetes; order Streptomycetales; family Streptomycetaceae; genus Yinghuangia. The sequence continues at coordinate 8,690,099 of CP108400.1, read as the reverse complement.
GCCGCGCCGTGGCGTCCGCCGAACACGGGGATCGCGCCCTCGGCGACGGCGAGGTCGAGGTAACCGGTGACGCGCGCGTACTGCTCGGCGGACACGATCGGACCCATGGTCGTGGCCGGGTCGAGGGCGTCGCCGAGCACCACGTCGGCGACGGCCGCGCGCATCTTGTCGAGGAAGTCGTCGAGGATGCTCGCCTGCACGAGGATGCGGGTCCCCGCGTAGCAGACCTGGCCGGCGTTGCCGGTGTAGACGGCGGTGGTGGTGACGCCGACGGCCGCGGCGTCGAGGTCCGCGTCCGCGAACACGATGTTGGGCGACTTGCCGCCGAGTTCGAGCGCCAGCGGCTTGAGGTGGTCGGCCGACGCGCGCGTGACGGCCTGCCCGGTCTCGGTGGACCCGGTGAGGCTGATGCGGTCGACGCCCGAGTGCCGCACGAGCGGGTCGCCGACCTCTCCGCCGAGCCCCGAGACGATGTTGAGGACGCCGGGCGGCAGTACGTCGGCGATCAGTTCGGCCAGGCGCAGCGCGGACGCCGACGCCTGCTCGGCGGGCTTCACGATCGCGGTGTTCCCGGCGGCGAGCGCCGCCCCCGCCTTGGCGGTCAGCGTCGGCAGCGGCGCGTTCCACGGAATGATGCCGAGGACGACGCCGTACGGCTCCCGCCGCGTCAGCCCCACGGTGGTCGGGCCGACCTGCGTGCTCATCCCGCGTACCGCCGCATCGCACTCGCCGGCGAAGGCACTCCACATGTACGCCACGCCCGGCAGGTCGCCGCCGCGTACGTCACGAATGATGCGGCCGTTGTCGCGGGCCTCGATCTCGGCGAGCTCGGCGGCGTTCTCGGCGACGACGCGGGCGACCTCCCGCAGGTACATCGCGCGGCGTACCGGCGGCAGCGCCGACCAGGCCGGGTACGCGCGGCGCGCGGCGGCCACGGCGGCCTCCGCGTCCTCCCCCGTCGAGCGCGGAACGCGCGCCCAGACCTGCCCGGTGGACGGCGCTACCGAGTCCAGGCGCCTGCCTCCCGCGGCGGGGACGATCTTTCCGTCGATCAGATTGCCGAACTCGCGCAGCGGCTCTGCCGTGCCCTGCGTCGTCGTCGCCGTCGTGGCCATCGAGCGGTACCTCGCCGTCCGTATTCCGTCGGTGTTCCGGTGCGTGCCGTTGCTGCCGTGCCGTGCCGTCGCCGTGCGGTTGCCGTGCCGTTGCCGTGCCCCACGGTTCTAGCGCGCCCGAACCGCCCGTTCAAGGGCAGCGCCGACACTATTCAAACAGTCGACTGATTGATACAAGGTCGCGGTCGGCGCCCCGGGCCGTCCGCGGCCGAGGCCTGTGGACCACCCCGCAGACGGCCTGTTCCGTGGATCTCGACGACGTCGGTCGCATTGTGGATATACTATTCCTGTATCTCGCGGCGGAATTTTCGGAGTCGCGGAACTGGAATATTGGAAAGCGCCGGGGAAATCAAGTGGAATTCCCCTCACAAAGCACTCGGTTCGCGGCCACAGACTCGTGCGGGTCAGTCCCCGACGAAAGGCCGTTGCCGATGCTCTCGCTGCGTTCCCTACGAAATACCGCACCGTCGTTCACCGTTGCGGGTACCTCCTGTCTCGTCGCGACCCTCCTGCTGACCGGCTGCGGCGACGACGACAAGGGCGCCCCGCCGCCGTCCGACCCGCCGAGCATGAACATGCCGTCGTTGCGGCCGCTGCCCACGCCGACCGTGCCGCCGAGTCTCCCCAAATCAACCGAGTCAGCGGACAGTTCCGCCAACGCTCCGACACTGGGCGCGCCGAAGCCGAGCGGCGCCCCCACGTCCGCCGGCGGTTCCAGCCTGGTTCCCAGGACACCCCTGTCCAAGGGCGACTGCATCAACGCCACGGGCAAGAACAACATGACCAAGGTGCCGTGCACATCCCCGCACGACGGCGAGGTCGCGGCGACGCAAACGCTCGCCGATTCGGTGGACCCGTCATCGCCGACGTACCTGAACCAACTGAGCGAGAAATGCAAGGCGTTGCTGCTGCCGATCGTCGATCGCCAGCCGAACGCCTCGTCGCTGGCGTTCACGAGTTACGGCCCGACGGTCAACTCGTGGACGAGCGCGGGCGACCGGAAACTTGATTGCGTCATGACCGGCAAGGGCGGCGCAAAACTCACCGCCCCGCTGAAATAGCCCCGAGAACTCCGCAAGTCGCACTCGCCACCGTCGTCGCCCGTCGGTGGCGAGGCGGCACACCTCCCGGCGCCTCTACCCGCGAGCGCGCGTGGGACCGTCGATCCCCCTCCCCCGCTGGGGACGCCCGGCAAGCCCCGCCGCGCCCACAGCGGCGAAATAGACGGCCGCGTGCATGGCGGCGCTCGGGTGAACGTCGAAATCCGCCGTGTGCAAGTCAGGATGGGCCTTGAGCTTTCGGCGTCCGCCGCCGCGCGGAACCACGCCGAGCTGCGTGTAGTGCAGTTCGGACGCGCCTTTGATGCCGTCGACTCCATGTGCGTAGTAGGCCATGTCGTCAGCGCCCCGCGAACCCTCGAACTGCTTGATCGCGCCACGGCCGACCTCCGCCGCGAGCGCTGTCTCGACCTGCGCCTTGGCCCAGGCCGTGTTGATGACAGGCGGGACGTCCGCGGAGAAGTTCACGGTGGCGCGCACATGGGGGTGTTCGGCCGCCATCCGCGCAACGATCGCGGTGACCTCGTCGGGGGCGTTCCGATGGCCCTCGAGACCTGGCGCGCGCAGGGTTCCTATCGAATAGCCCTCGCTGGGAGTGACATTGGCTGCGTCTCCACCGAAATGGCTGGCACCCCAGACCATGACCGGTCTCTTGTTCTTGTCCGGGTAAAGCCGGTACAGCCTGCGCGGCACCTGCCGGTTGATCTTGCTTCCCAGGTCCACCAGGTCGTCACCGGCCTCCGGTCGCGACGTGTGGCTCCGTCGGCCGTAGATCTTCATCTCGACCTTGTGGTGACCGTATTGAGCCGGTCCCTCACGGGTGCCGTACTGCCCCACGAACAGCCGGGGCCAGCAGTGCAGGCCGTAGGCGGCCTGCACATTCTGCAGGACGCCGTCCTCGCGGATCATCGCCAACGCGCCTGTGCCCACCTCCTCTGCGGGCTGAAACACAATGACGACCGGGTTCTGCAGCCCCTTGTAGTCGTGGAGGTCCTTGAGCATCTTGGCGCCGTAGACAAGGCCCGCAGCGGTGACATCGTGTCCGCAGGCATGGTCGACGCCGGGGTTCCGGGACCGGTAAGCCACATCGTTGGCCTCGTCGATCGGCATGGCGTCGACGTCGGAACGCAGAAGGATGGCGTCCCCGTCGCCATCTCCGATTGTCGCTATGAGCCCCGTACCCGTGGCCGAGACGCGGGCCGCCACGCCGAAGGACGCGAGCGCGTTGCCGATACGCTCCGTCGTCCCCCATTCCTGGCCGGACAACTCCGGGTACTGATGGAGGACTTCACGAAAGGCGCGGATCTCGTCCTGCTGCTCCTCGGCAGCACGGTAGAACGCCCCTTTGACATCAACGCTCAAGCCCCGTCACCCCTACTCCTTGACGGCCCGGCAACGGATCATGATCTGCGGGTTGTGGTGGGTGCGGGCGGGCAGACCAGGTCGCCGCGGGCCAGTTGCAGGCCGTCCAGGGTGCTGACGACGGTCGTGACGACCACGCACAGATCGGCGTCGTCGAAGACCACGGTCAGTTCGGTGCCCTTCTCGACAAGCCGGCGTTCCTCGACCCGCCCCTCCGTGGTCTGCGCGACCACGAAGTAGCCGCTGACAGCCTGCGGTGACCGGGGCGGATCCCAGGTGACCTGGAGTTCGCCGCCGAAGACCCCCACGGCCACCGCCTGGGGGTGCAGCTCCGCGGCTTGCTCGGACGGTACGGGGCGTGCCCCGACCGCCTCGGTGGGCATCGCCTGGGACGCCAGGGACGGCCCGGAAGGCGGCTTCGCTGCCGGCTTGCTCCCTCCGCCGCCGTTCGCGGCGACGATCAGGGCGATGACGACGACGAGGACGACCAACGAGGCGCCGAGGGCGATGAACGGCAAGGGCCGTCGTCGCTTGTCGTCCTCGAACCAGTGCTGGCCGGGCAACCCGCCGCCGCTGCCGCCGTTGCCGGGGAACGGCCGGTCGTAGGCGAACGCGCCCGATGAGTCGGCCGGTTCGTCGGGATCGGAATAGGAGTAGCGCGGCTCGTCGACCGATGCCGCCTCCGGGTCGGCGACCCCCAGCGGTACGAAGCCCCAGTCCTCGGAGTCCTCGGAGTCCTCAGGGTCCTCGGAGTCTTCCTCGGGGTCGGCGGATTCGGGGGGTTCGGAGGGTTCCAAGGGTTCGGGGCGCCTGGACGGTTCGGCGGGCGCTGTGGGTGCGGACGGCGGTGGAACGGACGGGCGTTCGGGGAGGGCTGCGGACGGGACGGGCGCGGGGGCCGGGGCAGCCGCGGGAGCCGGGGGCGGGACGGGTGACTCCTTGGTCAGGAGAACAGGCTCGGCCTCCCCATCGCCCGCCGGCGGAACCTCGGGTTCGGCGCGGGCCGTTGCCGTGCCCCCGGCTGCGGCAGATGCGTTCGCCGCACCCCGGACGGCGTCGCCCGCATCCGGCAGCCATGGGGGCGGCACGGGCAACTCCCACCCGGCATAAGGGTCGTTGCTTTCCCAGACCGGTTCCGTTGTCGTCATCCCCATGCTTCTGTCTGGACTCGTGGTAGCGGCGGGACTCGGTCCGGCCAGGCGACATGCCGGCTCCGGCGGCGCGTCCGCCCGGCTTAGATCACAACGGGGCACTGTGCTCCGCGTCTATCCAGGTCAGGAAACCTCCAGGTTGGGCAGTTCCTGCGACACGACGGCGCGGGGGATGCCCGGCACCGGTGGCCCGCTGCCGCCGGACACCCGCGCGGTCGATCGGTCGTACACGAGCAGGGCCAGCCACAAGTCGTGTCGTGCTCCCGGGAGTTTGAGCAGCGCGCGTCCCAACACCCGGCTCACCCGCAGGAGTCGCTTGCGCACGGCCGAGGCGGACACGCCCATGGCGGCGGCGGTCGCGGCCACGCTGGCGTCGTGCGCGAGCCACACCCGAACCGTCTGTACCCCGACATCCGAACAACGCCACAGCAGCGGGCGCAGTTGGCGGTACGCCCAGAGCACCGCCTCGGGCTGGTCCAGCAGGGCGGACAGCTCGGGAGCAGGTCCGGCGTCGCGCGGCAGGCCGCCGTCGGGAGTCCGTGCGTACAGGCGCAGGGCGAGCGAGAGGACGGACTGGTCCGCGACCCGGTTCAGGTCGGCTCCCACCAGCTGGCCGATCAACCGCAGCCGGTCGCGCGTGGTGTTGCGGTGGATCTCCAGGTCCCGGGGCGCCTGTTGGGCCAGCCGCAACCAGATGCGGGCGGTGTGCACGAGCTCGTCCGCTCCGGGGGCGCCGCGGCGCGGCGGCTCGTACCGCAGCAGCGGATCGAGGAGTTGGGCCGCCCATACGGCGGCCGGCGGCCCGAGTTCGTACGCGAGCTTGCTGCGCGACTGGAAGCGTTCGTTGCGCCGCGAGTCGACCGGTGCGGCGTACAGCGCGTGCAGGGCCTGCTCGTAGCCGATCCCGGTCTCGCGCAGCGGTACGCCGTCGCTCAGCCCGACCCGGCAGCCGGTCTCGGAGGCGATCCCGGCCACCAGGTCGTCGAACGCCCCCCTCTGGTGCGCGGGGCTCAAGAGGATGACCGTGTCGCGCCGGCCGGCGGCGCGAAAGGCCCAGACGCACGGGCCCAGGCTCTCGGGGTCTCCGAGATACGCCTCACGGGAGCGCTGCGGCAGTCCTTCGAGCACCGCCATCCGGATCGGATCCGGCAGGGACTCCCCGATGGTGGCGGCCACCTGGCGCGCGGCACCGCTGTTGCCCACCCGGAGAAGGTCGAAGACCGCTTCCCGGACCCGCATCCGGACTTCGCCGAGTCTCTCCTCGGTCTGCTGCGCCCGTTGGGCGCCCAGGTAGACCCCCATCAGCCAGGCCGCGCGGGCGATGGCGGGGCGTATCTCGCCCGGGGGTCCCGGCGCATCCGCGGCGACGAGGATCGTGTCCACCGCGCCGTCGCCCACCGGCACAATCTGGAAAGCAGTCCCCCCGGAGGTCACGCTTGCCATCGACAGGCGCCCGTCACGCACCGCGGTCACATCGGGGTGGGACATCGGGACGGCCGACTCCCCCAGGTCGCCCGCCACGGTCCGCGGCGCGGCGCCGGAGACGTCGAGCAGCGCGACCCGTCCCCGCAGGTCGGCCGCGACTCGCTGGGCGATCCACCGCAACGCCTTGTCGGGGTCCTTGCGGCTCAGCAGGGCGCCGATGTAGTCGGAACCGGCGTGCGGACGCGGGGCGGGGCGGCCGCCCGCCGCGGGGCCGAGTGTGCCGCTGTTCAAGGCCGCGGCCGCGAGGCCGAGTCGGAATTCAGGCGCGATTTCGACGTGTTGCACGATGAGGCACCTCCAAGTGCCCGCAGTCTGGCAGCCGTCCCTCGTCCACGGCGGACCCGCGCAAGAGTCGAGGGATCACCCTCACGCTCCTGGTGGAAAAGCTGTGCCCCATAGGCGCATTCGCAATCCGACGACGCAATGTGGACAGTCGCAATGTGTATGTCTCCCAGGTCCGCGGGGTCCTAAGGTCGGTTGAAGGGCCCCGGACGGATCACGAATGAGCGCTGCGGTTTTCAGCACGGGAAGGGGCCCGATCCGAACGCGTACCGGGTACGAGGAGCGGCCCATGCCCAACGATCGCCGCCCCCCGCGTCGGTCGATCGGCGCCGGGACGTCGTCGACGGCGCCGACCGGCCCGGTGGCGCTGACCCGTTCGGGAGCCGGCGTCCTGACGGGCGGCATCGTGCTGAGTGCGGGCGGCTGGGGCCTCGGCTACCGCGAACCCGTGGCGCTGGGACTGGCAGGGGTGTTCGCGGTCCTGGCCGCGGTCGTGTGGACGCTGCCCGCGCCCGGCGTCGCCGCGTCCCGGCGCCTGACTCCGCCTCGTACGGTGCGCGGCGAGCATGCGACGGCGACCGTCACCGTACGCCGCACCGGCAGGCGCGTCCGGCGCGGTCTGCGCCTTGCCGACCGCTGCGGGGACCGTACGGTCGACGTGGGTCTCCCGGTGTTCGGCCCGGAGCGTGAGCGGGTGGTCGACTATCTCGTCCCCACGCCGCATCGCGGCAAGGTCGCCGTGGGGCCCCTGCGCCTGGTCGCAACCGACCCGTTCGGCCTGTGCCGGCGCACGTTTCGGTTCGGCGCCGCGGAGTCCCTGATCGTGCGGCCGCGCACCGTCCCGCTCGGGGTACCAGCTTCGGGCCGGGATCCGCACCTGGACGGGACCACCTCGGACTCTGTGGACAGCACCCGGTCGGCGTTCCACGCGCTGCGGCCCTATGTCCCGGGTGACGACCGGCGCCTCGTGCACTGGCGGTCCACCGCGCGGACCGGGACCCTGATCGTGCGTCAGATGGCGGACGTCAGCCGCCCGCACACCACCGTCTTGCTCGACACGGATCCCCTCCACTACCCGGATGTTCCGGCGGGTTCGTCCGGAGGCCCCGACAGCGAAATGTTCGAACTCGCGGTGGACGTCTGCGCATCGGTGGCCTGCGCCGCCGCCCGGCTCACCTTCCCCGTCCGCCTCGCCGCGGGTGCCGACCGACTGCCGGTCGGAGCGGACGGCGACGCCGACGCCGTCCTCGACGCGCTGGCCGCGGTACGCCTCGACGCGCCCGGCTCGCTGGAGCGGGCCGTCGGCGCGCTGCGCCGCCACCGCACCGGTGGTTCGCTCGTGGTCGTGACCGGTCCCGGCAACGGCCTTGGCAACGCCGCGGATGCCGGGGGGCGTTCGCGCTTCCTGCACGGAATCGCCTCCCTGCGGCACGTGTTCGGGCACGTGGTCGTGGTGCGTGCCGGCTCCGGCTCGTCGCCGGGTGCGAACGGTTCGGACACGTCCGGCCGAACCGCCGGACCGGGCACCGGACTCGGCCTCGGGCTCGGCCTCGCGGTGTTGGACGTACCGGACCTGTCGCGGCTGGCGGCCGTCTGGCAGCGAGGGTTCGCCCGGTGACGGCCGTCCGCCCCGTACCGACGGCGCCCGGCCCCACGATGTCCGCGGCTCCTGCGGTCTCCGCAACCCCCTCGACCCGTGAGGCCCCTGCGGCACCCACGACCCCTGCGGCCCCCGACGCCCCCACGATCCCAGCGTCGTCGCTCGTCCCGGTCGCGCTCCTGGCCTGGTGCACCGGCCTGGCGTACCTGCCGGCGTTCGGCTTCGCCGCGCTGCTGCCCGTGGTCACCGTAGCGGCGACGGTGCCGGTGCTCCTGGCCTTCCTGGTCTCCCGGACGCTGCGCTACCCCCTGTGGTCGGCGACCGCGCTCAGCGCATTGGCCGCGCTGTTCGCCGCCTGCGCGACGCTGTACCGCGACCGAGCACCGGGCGGGTTCCTGCCGACGCCCTCGCTCGCCCGGGAACTCGGCGCGTCGCTGATCGACGCGCCGCAGTCGCTGCTCGGGATGATCCTGCCCGCCCCGCCCGAACCCCGTTTGCTGGTACTGGTGTTCGCCACGGTGTGGGCCGTCGGGTACGCGTCGGCCGAACTCGCCCTGCGCCACCCCGGACGCACCCTCCCGGTGCTCCCCGCCGTACTGCCCCTGGCCGCGGTGCCGCTGCTCGGCATCGGCGGCAACGCGCCGAATCCTCCGGTGGCACCGGTCGCGGTGCTCGCCGCGGGCCTGGTGGTCCTGATGCGCTCCCTCGTCGGCCCGGGCCCGGGACGCGCGTGGCGGCTCGCGCCCGGCGTTGCGCTCGCCGCGCTGGTGGCGCTCCTCGCCGTCGGTGTGTCCGCCGTGCTGCCCGGCGCCTCGCGGCAAGCCGTCGACCTGCGGACGCATGTGGACCGTCCGCCGCCGCTGGAAGTGGAGGGGCTCAATCCCCTGGACCGGATCTCGGCGTGGCTTCGGGATCCGGAGCGGCCGATGTTCACCGTGTCCGCACCCGGTGCCGCCGCCGACCAGGTGTGGCGGCTCACCGTGTTCGAGCGGTTCGACGGCGTCGCCTGGCGTCCGGTCCCGCAACTCGAGCCCTCCGGCGGCCGGGTCCCGCGTGCGGCCGACGCCGACACCGGCGCGGACACCGTACGGCTGACCCAGCGCATCACCGTGCAGCGGTTGCCGGGACCGTGGCTGCCTGCCGCGGATCGCCCCACCGAGGTGGACGTCGTGGGAGACGACGCGCGCATCGCCGTCGATCCGGTCAGCGGTGTGGTTGCGGGCGGTTCGCGCCTCGCGCCCGGGACGGAGTACACGGTGGTGTCGGAAGTGCCGGTGCACGCGCCCGAGTCCACCCAGTTCGCGCTGCCCGCCGACGACCCCGACAACATCCGGATTCCGCTCCAGGACGCGGCGGGCGCCGAGATCCCGGCCGCGGCGGCGCTGCGCGACCTCGCCGAACAGGCCACCGCAGGCAGCAGTTTCCCGTACCAGCAGGCCCTGCGACTGGCCGAATGGCTGCGCGTGAACTGTACGTTCGACCCGGAGGCGGTCTCCGGGCACAGCTACCGCAACCTCCAGTTCTTCCTGGAGACCAGCAAGCGGGGTACCCCGGAGCAGTTCGCGGCGGCGTTCGCGGTCATGGCCCGTGCGCTGAACCTGCCGGCCCGGGTCGCGGTGGGCTTCCGCTCGCCGCCCGCGGTAGACGGCGTCGTGCACGTCCGCGCCGGCGATGTCACGGCCTGGGCGGAGGTCCACTTCGCGGGCCTGGGCTGGGTGCCGTTCTTCCCGACTCCCGCCCCGGGTGCGGCCGCCGCCGCGGTCCCGCCGCCCGAGGCGGCGGCGCCCCAGCCGGTACCCGAACAGACGGGTGCCCCGGAGCAACCGACGAGCAGGGCGGATGCGGACGCCCGCATCCGGGACACCGAGCGCGACGCCGTCGCGGACTCCGCCATCGGCGGCGCCTCATCGAAACTACCCTGGTGGGTATGGCCGGTGGGGACCGGTGCCGCTCTCACGGCAGTGGTTCTGACACGGACTCATGGCGTCCCGGCGCTGCGGCGCCGTCGCCGCGGCCGGGGTACGCCCGATCGGCGCATCGTCGGTGCGTGGGCGCAGGTCGAGGAGCGGCTGCGGCGGCTCGGCATGCCCGCCGCCGAGGCGATGACCGCCTGCGATGTGGCGGCGTACGGCCGTCGGCGGCTCGGTGACAGCGCGGGTGAGGCGCTGGGGGTACTCGCCGGGATCTACAACGACGTGGTGTTCTCGGAGCCCGCCGACCGGGCCGATCTGCGCCCGGCCGCGGCGTTGGCGTGGCGCTGCTGCCGCGAGGTCGAGGCCGCGGCGCGGCGGGCCGCCGCACCGCGCGGGGGATGGCGGCGCGGGGCAACCGGTCAGCGCTTGTTCGCGCCGGTCGCGAGGAGGTCCGCCAAGGACTCGTCCATGAAGTCCAAGACCTTGGAGATCCAGGGAAGTTCGAGCGCGTCCACGGCTTCCATGGCGGCGGTCCGCTCGTCGTCGTCGCGCCCGTAGAGGAGCGAAGTCGCCAATCGCAGGCGCATTTTGGAGCCACACTCCCCGAACACCTCTCCGGGGAGCACGCCGATGCCGTACCTCTCCAGCAGGAGCGCGGCCAACTCCGCACTGGTGGTCACTCCCCAGGTCCGCGCGAGGCGGCTGCGGTGTGCGCCGAGGTCGGGGTAGACGTAGAAGGCCGCCGTCGGTGCGAACGGCTGGCTGCCCCACGCCTGCCAGCGGGTGGCGACCGCACTCGCGACGCGGCCGTGCAGGCGGGTCGCGAGCTCGATGTACGCGGCCAGGTGGGGGTCTTCGTCGAAGGCCGGAACTGCCGCGTACTGCATGGGCTGCGGTGGTGTCGACCACGTCTCGCTGGCGATTCCGAGCACGTGGGACCGCAGCCGGTGCCCCCGCGGCGAGTCCGGGAAGCGTGCGGCGCCGACCCGCCATCCGCCGAGTGCCAGGTTCTTGCTCAGCCCCGTGGTGACGACGGTTCGCTCGGGGGCGAATTGGGCGGGACTGGCGTACGGAGTGTCGTCGGAATGGAGGAGATCACGGTAGATCTCGTCGGAGACGATCATCAGGTCCAGGTCGCGGGCGACCCGGGACAGCGCGCGCACCGTCTCGGGTGCGGCGGTCGAGCCGGTGGGGTTGTCGGGCAGGGTGACCACGACCTGCCGGATCTCGCGCCCGGCCGACCTGGCGACCCCGACCGCACGGGCGGTCGCCTCCGGGTCGGGTACGCCGCCCTCGCCCGGCAGCGTGGGCACGCTCCACGACAGTCCGCCGAGCATGTCGGCCTGCGCCGCGTAGCTCACCCAGCTGGGGCGGGGCAGGATGACGTCGCCGCCGATCGCCAGGCGCAACGCGTACAGCAACGGCTTGCTCCCCGGGGCGACGACGACCACCCCGGGGTCGGTCGACAGGCCGCGGCGCTCCCAGTATCCGGCGACCGCGGTCCGCAGGCGCGCGGTGCCGGCGACCGGCCCATAGTCGGTGTACCGCGCGGCGGCGCTCAGTTCCTCACGCAGGAGCGGGTGGATCGGCAGGCCCACCTCGCCGAACGCCATGGGCACTACGCGCTCGCCACGTCGGCGCCGGTCTTCCATCGCCTCGTTGGCGGCCAGTGTCGCGGACATGTGCACGGGTGCCTCCTGGAGGGCTTGCCTGGCGACCGACCCCGGCGTTGCCGCGGAGCCGCCCGTCGGTCTGCGTGTCGGCTGCTGTGGGATCGCCGCGTCGAGACGGGGTGATACGGGGCGCTCAGAGCGCCTTCGGCACCGCGACACGGGTCAGCAGGTCCGCCACCAGGTCGGCCGCGGTCACGCCCGCCGACTCGGATTCCGGTGCCAGGAGCAGGCGATGGGCCAGGACCGGCCCGGCCAGCGCCTTGACGTCCTCGGGCATCACGTACGCCCGGCCGGCCGCCGCCGCGCGCACCCGGGCCGCGCGGACGAGCGCGACACTGCCGCGGGGTCCGGCGCCGAGGCGTACGCCGGGCAACTCCCTTGTGGCGATGGCGATGCGTACCGCGTACGCGACGACCGCCTCGGAGATCCGGACCCGTTCGCGGACCACCTTGGCGAACTCCGCGATGTGCACGGCTCCGGCGATGGTCGGCAGTGCGTCCACGGACTCGCTCATGGCCCCTGCGGCGACCTGGAGTTCGGACGCGAAGTCGGGGTATCCCACGGTGACTTGCATCATGAAGCGGTCGAGCTGCGCCTCCGGGAGCGGGTAGGTTCCCGCCATCTCCACCGGGTTCTGCGTCGCGAAGACCATGAAGGGGCGCGGGACGGCGTGGGTGATCCCGTCGGCGGTGACCCTCCCTTCCTCCATGACCTCCAGGAGCGCGGACTGCGTCTTGGGCGAAGCCCGGTTGATCTCGTCGCCGATCACGATGTTCGCGAACACCGGGCCGGGCAGGAACTCGAACCGCCCGGAGTCCTGCCGGTAGACGGACGCCCCGGTGATGTCGGACGGCAGGAGGTCGGGGGTGAACTGCACGCGGTGGCACGACCCGTCGAGCGACGCGGCGAGTGCTCGGGCCAACGTGGTCTTGCCGGTTCCGGGCACGTCCACCACCAGGACGTGCCCTTCCGCGAACAAGCAGGTCAACGCCAGCTCGACGACGTCGCGCTTGCCCTTCACCACGCGCTCGACGTTGTCCGCCAACGCCGTGAAGCACTCGGTGAACAGGTGGAGCGGACCTGGTCCGGGGCTGACCCCGTTGGACTGCACGGGCACGGCGGTCACTGGTACGGGGCTCCTTGTCGGTGGTTCATTCGCACTGCCACAGCTCGGACGAATAGGAGTTGGTGCCGGACTTCGAGGTGGCGATGTACACGTCCGAGACGTAGCCGCCCGTGCCCTCGAAGGTGACCTTGTCCCAGACGGAACTGTTGCCCCCGGTCCCGTCGTCGCGGCTCTCGGTGCTGCCCCGCACCTGGCAGTGCACGGTGATGTTGCCGTCGTAGCCGTCGTCGATGGAGCCTGCCCGCCCGCCCTCGTCGGCGTGCGGGATGTTGCGGATCCCGAGGGTGTCGCCGTTCGGGCGGTTGTGGTGGACCTTGAACGTCTTCTTCGGCGGGGTCATGTCGACGTCCGTCTTGGCCGCGGCGCTCTTGCCCGCCGCGTTGACCGCCGTCACCGTGACGGCGTACACCTTGCCGTTGGTGAGTCCCTTGATGGTCAGGGAAGTTGCGGTGGTCTGCTGCTCACCGTCCGGTGCGCTGCCGGCGCCCTTCCAGGTCACCAGGTACGTCAGCCCGCTGCCCGCCGGGGCCTTCCAGTTGACGACGACCTGGTGGTTGCTGCGGGTCTGGCCGGTGATCGTCGGCTTGCCGGGGACGGTGCACGGGCGTACCGCGGGGGACTTCGCGGAGGCGACCCGTTCGGTGCCGTAGACCGCGACCACGGTGAAGCTGTACTCGTCGTCCTCGTCGCAGGCGAGGTTGGTGACGTCGAATCGGAACGGGCCCTTAGCCGGCACCGAGGTCGGCGAGATGCTGGACTTGCTGGGGGCGCCCTGGAGTTCGTACCTGGTGGGAGTCGCACCGGAGGCCGGGGCGAAGGTGATGGTGATCTTGCCGCTGCCGGTCTGCGCCTTGGGGCGGCCCGGCGGACCCTTCTCTGCGGGCGGGTCGGTCGGCGGATTGGTGGACGGCTTCGTCGACGTGCCGACGGTGGTCGGAACTCCGTTGGTCGGCACGGGATTCGGGGCCGAGGAGGTCGCTCCCGTCGGGGCGGGCGGGGGCGGCGCGGGCGGCAGCGTCGTCGCGGGGGCCGGCGGTGCGGGGGCCGTCACCGTGACGGTCACCACGGGTTGCGGCTGAACCGTTTGCTGGGGTTGCTGGGGTTGCTGCTGCGGGGGTTCCGGCTCCCGGGTCTGCTGCGCCGCCGTCTCGGCGGGCAGCGGGTCGGAGTCGGAATCGGAGCCGGAGTCGGAGCCGGTACCTGCGTCGGAGTTACCGTCGAAGTCCGACCCGTTGTCCTGCCCACCGGACTGATCGTCATTCGACGGGGCCGACGGAGCACGGGTGTTCGGCGTCCCGGAATCGCCGTCGCGGCCCGACTCGCCCGGCGGCGTCGCGGTACGCGAGGGGGCGGGCGATCCGGCGCCGGGAGCGTCGGTGTCGTACTTGTCGATCAGGTGGACGACGCCCTCGTCGTCGATGACCGCGGCGGTGGCGTTCGCCTGGTCGTTGACCCACACGCGGTCGCCACGGGTGTGCACTTCCAGTCGCCCGGGCTTACCGGTGACACGGATCGGCGCGGCAAATCCGGGTGTTGCCGTGTCGTACACCAGGAGCTGCCCGGCGGCGGTGTCCGGGATGTAGATGCGCGCACCCTGCGCCTGCGGCGGCCCGTACGACTGGGCCTTGGCCATGTCGAGTTCGGCCGCCTGGACCACACCGCTCTCCACGTTGGCCACCACCAGCATGCCGGTGTCCGGCGCAAGGATCGGGACCAGCGGGCTCACGTTGCTCTCCGGCACCAGCAACTTCGCCGGGTCGGCGGTGAGCAGGCCGCCCGGGAGGCGCATGGTCATCCCGGCGCCCTCGGACGAAAGCACCACCAGCGTCCCGGCCTTGGCGTTCACGACGGCGGTACGTCCCGCCGCGACGGTCAGGCGCAGCTGGTCGCCGGGCTCACCCACCTTCGTCGGCTCTCCGGCCCCGTCCTCGCCGACCGGCACGGCCTCGCCGGTCGTCGGGAGCAACACCCAGAGCACGCCGTCCTCGTCGGCCCGCGCGCCGCCGAGGGGCCGGCCGGCGAGCGAGACCGGCTTCGCGGCCGGGGCCAGCGTGACCGGGTCGATGCGCTGCACGGTCCCGGCGGCCTCGTCGACCACCCAGGCGTCGTCGTCGCTCACCACGATGCGCAGACGGGCGCCGTCGAACGTCTGGGTCTGCGCGACGGACAACTGTGCGGGGTCGACGCGGGTGACGACCCCGGTGCCGCGGTCGAGCACCAGGACGGTGTCTCCCTCTTGCACGACCTCGAGCGGCCCCTCTGCGGCCTCCCCCAACTGCACGCGACCGTCCACCTGTCCGGTGGTCCCGTTCACGTGCACGAGGGTGCTGCGCTGAAGGCTGGCCAGCCACGCGTCCGCGTCGGACACACGCGCGTTGGTGCCGGCCGTACCGACGCCGACGACCACCGAGGTGAGGATCAGCGCGCCGACCACCGCGGCGGAAGTCCAGCCGGCCAGGCGGCCGCCGCGACGGCTGCCGCGTCCGACCGATTCCCCCGGTGTTCCGGGGCGAGTTCGAAGTCCGGCCATCAGGACCTTGAGCGGTCTCTTCGACATGCTGTGCCCCCGGAAACGTGCGCGTGCAAAACCCTCGAGCGCTTGGACGAGTCGGAGTTTAGGCAGCCGGGCACACCGGGTCACCGGTCAATATCCACTGTTCGCCTCGCGAATCGGATATTTGTGCCGTCCGGAAACTGCCCGTGCAGGACGACACCCGTGGCGCGTATTCACCGTGCGAATGCGCCCTCGCCGCGGCGCCCGCGACTCCGTATGGTCGAGTACTGCCCAGGGTTTTCGGATGTCACGCCTGATCAGCCCGCATGTGACGGGCGGGTTGCCTGCGTGTTTCCACTTGCCCACCGGATGGAGAGTTCCATATGCACAGACCCGGCCCCAGCGGAGTTCGTGGTACCGCCACGGCCACACTGGACTTTGCGCAGCAAGGTCAACCCATAAACGCGACAACATCAGGATCCCGCCGATTGGTCGCCGTCAAGGGAAACCAACCGGAAGTCCGTTCCCGACCGGACGGATTGCGCACGGCGGGCCAGTCGGCGGGCCTCGGATATTCCGGTTCCGACATCTCCCAATTCCAACGGGCGGTCGCCGAACACTTGGCGCCGTACCGGCTCCGCATCCTCGGCACCGAGCCCTTTCGCGGCCGACTGACGATCGCCCGCAGCGGCGACGTCGTCGTCGCCGCGGTCACGTGCAGCGTCGGCGTCGTGGCCGAGATCGAAGTCCTGCCGCAGAACTCCTACTTCGTCACCCTGACCAGCGGCCTGACGACACAGGTGGACGGCGGCCCGGTCGAGCACCGCTCGCACGTGGTCGGACCGGGCCAGCGCGTACGGGCCCGTTGGGCCGCGCACCGGCCGGTGACGATCATCAAGGTGTCGCGCCGCCTCGTCGAGCGCGTGTGGCGCGCGCAGGGAGGCCGGGCCTCGGCGATGCCGTTGCGCTTCGCCGTCCCCCTCGACCAGGTCGCGGTGCGCAGCGGCGTATGGGAGGCACTGGCCGACGCGTTCGTGGCGGCCTACCAGTCCGGTCTGCTCGGCGGCTCCACCGCGGTCAACGCCCGGTTCGACCAGTTGCTCGCCCAGACGCTGCTCAGCCTGCAACCGCATGTACGCCCCAAGCCGGTGCGGGACCCAGAGGTCCACGTACCCCACCGCGCGGGGACCCCGGAGGCCAATGGCGTCCTCCCGGTCCCCGCGCCGGTGCGCCGCGCGATCGACTTCTGCCACGCCCGCGCGCACGAGCAGCTGACGGTCGCGGACATCGCCGACGCCGCCGGGATGAGCGTGCGCCGCCTCCAGGCGACGTTCCGCACCCACGTGGGCACCGCACCGATCGAATACATCAAGCGAGTACGCCTCGCCGGCGTGCACGCGGACCTGAAGCGAATCGCCGACGGCACCGTCAACGAGACCATCACCGACGCCGCCCTGCGCTGGGGCTTCACCCACCTGGGCCGCTTCAGCGGCATCTACCGAGCCGAGTTCGGCCAACTGCCGTCACAAACGGCCCGCAACAACTCGGCAACCCGCCAGTGAGCCGTTTCCTTCGGACGGCGGCGCCGGGCAGACAGGGCGCAGCCCGGCGCCGCCGCCTCTCTGCGACGGTGGCGATGCTGGTCGTCTGCGCCCTGCTCGGCGGGTGTTCGGGGGCCGTGCAAACGAGCAGCGCCAACACCCTCATGCTGCAACTGTGGGAAAACCGCAGCGGTGCGGGTAAGTTCGACACGAACCGGCTGCCTGCGAAGGCCAAGGCGTACAAACAATGGCTCATGAAGGCCGGGGACGTTTGTGACGACGTCACACCGGAGATCGTGGCCGGCATCATCGACGTCGAGAGCTCCTGGAACCCGCTGGCCAACGAGGGCAAGCCCCGAGTCGGTCACGGATTGGCGCAGTTCACCGATGACACCTGGAAAGAATACGGTGTGGACGCGGACGGCGACGGCAAAGCCGACGTCTTCAACGGCGCGGACGCAATCCTCTCGGCAGCGCACTACCTCTGCTTCCTGGCCGAGACGGTCCGGGAGTACATTCGGAACAACCAAATCCCCAACCTCAAGCCTCCCCCCGACAACGAACGCTTGAACGCGGCCGTACGGGACCTCATGATCGTCGGCTACAACAAGGGGCCGTACATCTGGCTACCACCCCATACGTGGCGGGGCGAAAAGATCAACTACGACTCCAACGGGATCCCGGACGCCACACACAGCGACGGCATGACCGGGCAGAAGTACCTGGCCCGGGTCAACGCCGCGATCAACCGGTTCCGGTCGCCCGGCGTCGGAGAGGCTGTGGTCGGCGGGGCGCGGGAGCGAATGGTCGCCGCGGCCTTCGCCGAAGTCGGCGTGAGGGAGTGGGGTGACAACTGCAACCCGTATTCGTCCGGCTGCTTCGCCTGGTGCGCCGTATTCGTCAGTTGGATCTGGAACAAGGCCGGTTACGAGTTCTACGACACCTACGTGGAGAACTTTTACAAGTGGGGCGCCCGGCGTGGCGCATACAGCGAAGACTTCAGCAAGGCTCTGCCTGGGGACGCTCTCATCTACGACAAGCCGGACGACCGCTACTACCACATAGGCCTCATCGTTCAGGTGTACGGCGACGGCACGATCGATACCATCGAGGGCAACAGCACGACCAAAGTCACGCACCACAAGCGGTTCAACCCACGCAGCAGAGACGGGGTCGGCTACGTCACACCCATGGCCGGCAAATGACGCAGTGCCGTGACCGCGCCGCCCGCCCCCACCGCACAAGGAGCTCGCCGTGGTATCCGCCCTGGACCCCTCCGAAGTCCCCGCCTGGCCGGTGGTGGCCATCGACCTGCGCACCGACGGCCGAGTGCGGGTGGACGACGAGACCGTTACCGTCCCGGACGGCGCCGACACGCGCCAGACCGCCATCGAAGCGGTCGCCGCCATCGCGTCGTTGATCGGTCGGCCGGTACGCGCCGAGGCGAGCGAACCCGACGGCACGGTGTGGCCGCTCGTCGTCACACCCGAGGGCCACGTCCTGTCTGCGGGCACCGCGCGTCGGCCGCCGCCGACCGCCAAACGCCGCGGTTTCGGAGGCGTGCTCCGGCGCTCGTCTCCTGAACCCCTCGCCAGTCCACCGCCGTCGGCCGTGTCCCCGCCACCCCCGCCTCCAGGTCCCCCCGGCCCGACGCCGATCCCTCCCCCGCCTCCGGCCCCGGGAACGCTTGTCGAGCGGGGCTCACCGCCTGGTCCGCGTCGGAGTGTTCCCACCCCCGCTGCGCCCCTGATCGCCCCGGTGCCCCCCACTCGGCCGGATCTGCCCGAGCCCGACACCGAATCCCGAGCCGCCCTCGACCGGATCCTCTTCGAGCTGCGCCTCGGCCGGTTCGCGGCCGCACGGAGCCGGGCCCAACTCCTCGTCGACCGGCTGGCCGAGACGCGCGGTCGCAGAGACGAAGCAACCTTGACGGCCGGTGAAGTCCTGGCGTACACAACCTTCGTGGCGGGGGACGCCGCACGCGCAGCGCTGCTATATGCCGACCTGGCCCTCCCCTTCGTCGACGGCTCCGGACCTGTAGGCGTGCACGGCACGCGCCTAGCCGACAACGCCCAGTTCTGCTGGCACCGCACCGGCAACTCCCCAACGGCTCAAGGCGCAGGGGCCCGAGTCCTCGCCCTCCGTACGAAGGGCTGGGGCACGGACAGCGCCCAATCGCGCGCCGCCCGCAGCAGACTCGGCTGATTCACTGGCCCGCGACCGGCGGGGACCGGAACAGGAACGGACCCCACCCCAGACCCCTCGCCCGAGTGCTCCGTTCGCTCGGCGGACAGCGTCACAGCTCCTGACTCAAGACCTTCTCAAGTCCGAGGTCGACACCCGAGCCGAGGTCCGCAGCAGCTTGCAGGGCGAGGTCGACGGCGGCAACGACAGCCGCCGGTCCACTATGCACTGCCACGACGGTGCCGATTGCAGCCGCTGCCAGTGCCGCAATGGCTGCGTTCCGGGGTTTGAAGTCCACCGCTTGGGCCGTGTACTTGATGGGCTGCGCTACTGCCTCTGCGACGCCCGAGGCCACACCCTCCAGGCCACTCTGGGCGATGCCGATGCCCGCGGCGGCGACGTCTGCCATCGCGTCGTAAATTCCCTCTGTCACCGTGCTACGTCACCCCCTGGCCGGGGTTTCGGAACAACGGGTTGTCCCACGTCCCCGGCGGGGCGGGACACACGGGCAGCGGCTCCAGCGGATGTCCGGAGTGCCCGTCTTCGGGATCGCACAATGCGAACGGCCCGTGGTCGGGGTGGAGGAGCGCTCGCAGATGCGGGTCGGCGTGGTACAGCCACCAGTTCGAAACTCCGGTGTTCCTGTCCACGACGAAGTACTCGAAGGCACACCACAGTCCGTCGAACCGGACCACCGCCTCCGGGTGCCTCCACCACTCGGGGCACCACATGGCCGTCCCCTGGCCGAGCCGTCGGCGAACGATTCGGGACAGGTAGGTGTTCACGAACTCCTCAACAGATGCGAAGAGTTGCGGCGGCGATGCAGTCGCATGGCCAACGGTCGCCTCGAGTGCGCGTGGCGTCACCCGGTCCTGAGGAAGGGCGTATATGCCCTGCCCCCAGGGGTCAGACTCGACGGGAGGGCTCACGCGAACTCCCGTACCCGCGGCGGTTCCGGACGGGGCTCATAGCGGGCCAGTGACCCGCGAATGGCCTCCGCGTACGGCCCTTCCCACCACGGCACCGTGCGCACGAGCGTCGGACGCGCGCCGCTCATCTGGACGAACGCCCTTCCGCGCGGCATCGACAACAGATCGGCGGCGTCGAGGACGGACTCGGACCGCGACGTGATGCCGAACGAACGGTGATCGCCCCATTTCACACTCATGCTCCCGGTACGCGGCTCGAAGACGCCGCTGGATTTGGAAAGTTCCTCCAGGAACTTCACATCCGAGACGCCACCGCCGTACACCCGGACGTTCGCCGACCCCCACAACTTCGACATCCCGGTCTCCCCCCAAACTGCGACGCCCTGCGACCACGACTGGAGGATGACCATGACAACAATGCCGCGCGACCCGAAGTGGGTGTATTTGTCGGGCAAAGCCTGCCACGGGCACACGTTGGCCGCCTCGTCGAGGACGAAGAGCGCGGGTGTCGCCAGTCGACCCCCGGGCGAGTCGCGCGCGATGTTCTCGGCTTCTTCGGCGATGGTCGTGGTGAGTGCGAGGACCAGTGGCGCCGCGACCTTGTTCGTCTCCTCCGACATCAGGTACAGCGTGCCGGGGTTCTTGAGGAACGAGGTGACGTCGAACTGCGGTCGCTTCGGGTCGCTGCCCGGAGTGACCCACTCGTTGATGTTGTCCGCCACGAGGAACGAGGCCATCTGGATCGCGGTGCCGAAGACGCCCGCGCGCTGGCGGTCGGGGGCCGTGATGACCGAGGACAGAGACTTGGCCGGCAAGCGGTGTCCGGCGTCGCGCAAGATGCGTACGGGGGTGGTGTCCGTCGGGCGGGTCAGCCACTCGTACACCTGAGTGATCGGCTGCCCGTCGATCGAGGCGGCCAGGAGCAGATTGGCGAACAGGTCCTGCGCGGCCGGCTCGAAGTAGCCGTCGCTGCGCGTGTGCGCCTGGCGGTTGATGGAGCTGAAGCGCCCGGCAAGCTTGACCGCCTTGACGATGCTGTTGCCGACGTAGCTGAGCGGGTCCCACCAGAACACCGGCTTGCCGCCCGCCTGGTTCTGCGGGTCGAAGATCCATACGGGTCCGACCTGTTCGCGGACGCCCCGGGTGTGGTCCACCACATCGCGCTTGTTGGACGTGACGACCACCGGCCCTGGGGCCGCGACAATGTTGGGGATGGCCCGGGTCGCGGTCTTGCCGGTGCGCGGGCCCCAGATGTCGACGTGCATGTCCTCCCAAGAGCCCCACAAGTCCAGGGACCCACGCACGGTCCGCCCGATGTAGACACCAGGTGGACCGTGCGCGGGGATCCGAAGTTTGCGCGCCGTCGTCAGCGCTCCTTGTGTGGTCATGTGCTGGAGATCCCTTGTCGCGGCCAGGTAGCGGCAGGCCCGGTCGATGCGTTCTTGTCCGACGCTTCGGCGGGCCCACGCGTACAGGGCCAGCAGGCCGAACAGAAGCAGCGCGCCGACCATCGCAGCCAGCGCGATCGTCGCCGGCCGCCCCGGCCAGTGGTAGCCGCCAAGCGCGAGTTGGAGCAGCGTGTTCACAGGGAACATCGGGGGACTCTCGGTCCCCGCGTGCGCCGCACCTATGGCGGCGGCGGCAGTCACGAGCCCTGCGGTGCCGAACAAGACGACCAAGCCGAACAAGACGACCAGCGCCTCGGCATAGGCGTCCGGCCCCCGTTGACGATTGGTTGCGCTCACGGGTCCACCTCCTGGTTCGACTTGTCCGACCTTCGGGGCAGCGACTAGCGGCGAAGGGCTGAGACCCCGGTGCTGACCGCCTTGGCACCGACTGCCACGGGGGCGACGGCGAGTGCTTTCCCCACCTTGCCTCCGCCGGCCGCGGGTGCGATGAACGGGAACATGAGCACAACCATCGCCGGAAGGAGCACCGTGCCCATGAACAAGAAGGTCCCTGCGGCGAGCTGCTGAATCGCCGACTGGTCGCCCAGCCCCCCGGAAAGGCGTATCGCCACCACGAACACGATGGTGCCCGCGGGTTTTATCAGGATGAACGCCAGAATGAAGCGGATGTTCTGGTCGAACCAGGACTTGCCGAACTCCGTTGCCGTTCCTGCCGCGGTCAGCGGCATCAGGCCGGCCAGCAGGGTGAGGACGAAAACACGGCCGATCATGTAGATGAACATGGTGACGGACCCGATAAGCATGAACATCGAACACAGCAGGAACATGAAGAAGTTCATATCGCTGAACTCTGTTGGTATTCGCCCTATACTGGCACCGATGATGTTACATGCTTCCTCTGCCGCGTCTTCCGGTGGATCCTCCGCGGTGGTGTCGACTGAACTCGACAACGCCTCGACGATGAAATACTTGCTGAACCTGTCGCTGGCCTCCAGGAGAATCTTGACAAAGATCATCCCGGTCGATGTGACGGCCACCAGGACAACCAGGGAACGCACCATGTCACGGGCAGGCTGCGCATCCCTCTGGAGCGCCATACGGCAGGCCACGAACAGGAGCGACAGAACAGCGACGACCCCGGCGATGAAGAGCGTTCTGCTCTCCAGCAGAGCCTGGATCTGATTCGTGTCGCTGAAGTTGGGGTCAGGGGTACCCTTGACCGGACCCGCGAAGATCCCATCGCGATCGAAAGGGTCGTCGACCTCCAGCCACCAGTGCAGGGAGTTCTCGACATGAGAACTCAGTTCGTGCCGAGTCCAGTCGATCGGATCCAGGACGAACTTGTACGGATTTTCGCCGTCGACCTTGGCCTGGTACCAGACGTCGTTCCACTGATCTGCAGGGATTCTGCATTCCAGGGTGGACAGGGTGCCCGGATCCTCAGGAACGAGAAAATCCGGATAATAGTCGTAGGCATCCGATGTTTCCTGCGTATAGGTGACAACTCCGATGTCGTCGGGATCCGCGCACGCCCCGTTCCACATCATTTTGATCTTGACATCGTCGGAGTCGCTGACGCGATCCATTGAATAATTGTCGTCGATAAAACTCAGGGCAGCGTCGTAGATGACGTTGTGCCCTTTCAGCACCTCCTCGAAATCGGGTTCGGACCCCAGGTGCGGATTGGGATCGCACCCACTGCTGCTCATCGGACCCACCGCCGGTTCGTGTCGTTGACGGCGTACTCGTCCTCGGTGAGGTCGACGTGCACCGGAATCCCCGGACGCCCGCCCACTTTGATCATGAAGTTGCCGAGCCCCGGCGGTGGGGCCTCTTCCCCCGACTCCGAGTCCCAACTCGGCGGCGTCGACCAGTCCTCGATCATGTGTTGTTCCGCCTCGGTCATCGCGACGACCTGGGTGAGTTGCGGCATCTCGGCGGCGGGGAGTCCGCCGCAGATCACCATTCCGGCGCGCTCCACAAAACCCCGCGCCTTCATCCGGTCCTCCTCCTCGGGGAGCGCGAGCAGGTCGGACATCGTGTGCGTGATCATCGCCATGCCCACACCGCGCTGCCGGTTTAGCCGCGTCAGCGCGTCCACCCGGTCGACGAGGCCGCGGCCTGCGCGCAGCACCCGCCACAGTTCGTCGAGGATCACGAAGTACCTGCGCTGGGGCTCCAGTCCGGCGTCCGCGAGGGCTTGGGCGGCGGAGATCGTCCCGAAGCCGTAGCTCCAGCACGCCAACAGCGCGGCGGCCTGCATCTGACTGTCCGCATCGTCGATGCTGCTCACGTCGAAGCACACCGGAAGGTCGTGGCGCATGGGCTCCGAGGTCGGCTGCGAGAACATCTCACCGAGCCGCCCGCGCCCCAAAAGACCGATGAGCGATGATTCCAGGTGCTCGGTGACCTCCCGGTACTTTGCCAATTCCCCGCGGTCCAGGGCCACGGAGCGCAAGTCCTCGGGGGCCTCCTGGATCAGGTGCAGCAGGTCGCCGAGTACCGGGACCCCCACATGCCGGTCATCGAGGATCGTCAACGCGGCGTTGAGGATGGTCTCTTCGCGATCTGTCGGGGGTACGCGGCGCAGCACGGTGATCAGCGAGGCCACCGTGTTGAGCCGGCGTCCATGGGCGTCGGCGAGCAGCGCCCGACGCTGTTCCGCGGGCAGTCGTGCCGCTGTGGCGGTCACCTCGCCCGGGTCCAGGACATTCAGAAAGCCGCGCCCGCGTCCCAGGGTGATGACTTGACCGCCGAGGGCTCTGATGAGGTCGACGTAGTCCGGTTTGAGGTCTCCGAAGACGACCGGGTTCACCCCGTACCCGGCAAGGCCCAGGGCCTGGCGCCGCACGATCGTGGACTTGCCCAGCCCCGGCTTGCCGAGCACGAACTCACTGGGATTCAGAATGAGTTTGGCGCGCTGGAACCAGCTGATCGGGTCGCAGCACAACGTGGAGCCGCCCACCAGGGAGCGGCCCAGGGGGACCCCTGCCATCGGGGTGCCCGAGCCTGCCGCGAAGGGCCACATACCGCACACCTGTACAGAGGTGCCGCGCCATTCCTGGGTCGGTTCGACATATCCGACCGAACCGGCTCCCCAGCCGGCCCATCCTCGCTGTCCCGGTTCTGCCGGGATGACAGTTGCATCGGACCGGGCGTCCGGGGGCCGCTTCCGGAGCAGGCCGAAGCCCCGACGCCGGGCCGCGGGCCGGGGCATGTCGTCGAGTGGGCCCGCCCAGGCGGTCGATTGCTCCATTCGCCTTGCCTGCGTGTTCACATGGCCTCCCGGAGAGCTTGGGGCACGCGCATGTGTCGGGACAGCACCAGGCCGAGCGGGAGCGCGGCGGCGAACGAGGACGCCTGGGCGCCGTACGCCCGCCGCAGCACCAGCCGGGCCGAGGCCGAGAGGTTGTCCACCGCGGACGCCGCGAGGTCGAGGTTGTCGACGCGGTCCACGGTCGCGGTGACGAGCATGCCGAACCGCAACAGCCCTGCCCCGGTGGCCTCTTCGACCGCAGTCTGTTCGGCCGAGGTCAGGGCCACGGAGTCACGGGCCGTCGTCTTGTTCGTCTGGTTGGCTTTGAACCGGGCGTCCCTGATGTCGCGTTCGACGATGCGCGCGGCGGTACCGGCGTCATGGGGCCGGTACAGGAGGGTCACGCGCTTGCGCAGGATGTCCTCATGCGGGGCCAGCAGCCGCTCCAGGACGGTCGCGAAGACCTCGCCGCGTGGCGCGTCCGACATGGCCCAGGTGATGGAGAACGCACCGTCGTGCCGATAGTGGTCCCAGGATTCCTGGGCGGCGAACGGTCCGGCCTCGCTCCATCGCAGCCCCGCCCCGCCTTCCGACCGGGCCCGGTCGACCAGGATGGCGACCGTGGGGTCGTAGGCCACCCGGACGGCTGCCGCGATCTGTGCCGCGGTCAGGGGAACGGCCGTTCCTGCCCCGGTCATGGAGAGACCCGAGGAGAGCGCCGGCAGGCGGGTCCCGATCTCGGCGGCCATCTCGGCGGCCGTACGCTGCTTGCCGTTGGCTCGCGCACGACCCTCGAAGGTCAGGGCGATCCGCGTCGTGATGCGCGCGGCCCCTTCCGGATAGTCGTTCATGACCTTGGTCATCACGCGACGGGACAGTTCTGGAGCGTCGGCGCGCAGATTGCCCTTGATCTCGTCGCGGAGCCGCTCTCCGGTGTCTGGTGCCGTCTCCACCGTGATCGACGCCGCGACCAGGCCCGACTCGTTGCCGAGCGCGCCCAGCCACTGCCCCCAGTAGGCCACCCAGGTGTCCACCTGCTCGTCGTCGACGAGGGCGGCACCGTCGGCGTCGCACTGGAGGACCACGGTGTAGTCGTTCACCGACCGGATGTGCAGCAGGCCGTACGGACGGTTGTACGCGTCGAAGGCTTCGTGCAGCCGGGTCTTCGCGGCGAGACCCGGCAACTGGCAGGTCCCGGGCGGGGTGCGCCCGATAGGACCGGATCGGTAGAGGTGCTGTCCCCGTGCTTTAGCCATCGCCCACGCCATCCGTGCGGTCAGCCATTGCATGCCGCTGCGGCCATGTCTGTCGCGCATCATCAGCGGCCCGAGCGCCAGGCACATGGCGATCACCACGGCGACCGCCAGGAGAAGAGAGATGAGAAGGCTGAAGACCACCACAATCAGCCCGCCGAGCAAGCCGATGGTGGGTGCCAGGCCGAGTCCAAGCAGGCCGGGCGAAGTGGGTTTCCGCCAATTGCCGTACGTTCGCGGCTTCGACCGGACTGTCTCCACGCACCGACGCTCCTTCGTGCTTTCGGGCCACGGCAGTTCCTCTCTTGATCGGCCGCGGAGGACCAGCGGCCAGGCTCGTCAACGGGATGGGCCGGGGGGATCGGCGCCCGCGGGACGCATCGTCGTCTGATCCCACTCGACGAAGGCGTCGGCGGATCCGGCGGGCGTCGGCGTCGGCGGGTTCCCTCCCGCCGGCACCTCGATACGCCAATCCCCCTCGAGCCACAGGACGTTCCATACGTTGTGCGTCAGGACGCCGCCCTCGAACGGCTGGGTCAGCACGTCCACGCGTGCCCGGTCCAGGCTGTACTCCAGGACGCGGAAGCCGATCGTTTGCGGCGAGTCGTCTCCGGAGGCGGGCGGCACCGGCCCCGCGTTGGGGCCGCTGCGGGCCGCACGTTGCGCGAGGTACGCCTCGCGTCCGGGCCCCGGTGCGAGCAGGTGCTGTGCGGCGGCCCCCCAGTCCGATGTCCGCTGGTAGCGCCAGCTTCCGTGCACCGCGGCGAACACTGCGCCGGCCGGTGTACGCGTATAGCAGCGGGCGATGTCAGCGTCGACCACAGCCGGTCCCACCGTGGCGGAGAAGGGCAGGAGATAGGAGTCCACGGCCTGCCATTGCGTGCCCGCGGGTTGTGACACGGCGGGCTCGGTGCCCTGTTGTGCGGGTGGAGGGCACGTCCCGTCCGGCTGCAGTCCGGGTCGGCCTCCCGGACTGCTGCTGCCTCCCGAGCCTCTGCCGCTTTCCGGGTCTGCGGTGCTGCCCCGCGTTGCTGCGCCGGGGTTCAGCGGTCGCGTACTACTGCCGGAGGTCGCAGCAGGCGGTGGTGGCGGAGCCATGAGCACGACGACACCCGCAACGACCACCACCCCGACCGCTGCCGCCGAGGCAATGAATCTCCTTTCAGTGAAAGGGCTTTCACTCGGCCCGACAGAACGACCCGCTCGCGGTCGACGACGCAATAGTGCCAAGGCGCTGCCTCTGTCAGTCTTCTGTGATGATGAAGGCTTGGACCAGGGCTGCCGCGCTGCCGGCCATGACCGCCGCGACGACGACCCAGATCAGTCCTGTCAGATGTTGGCCGCCGTCGGCACCACTCTTGTGCGCCATGGCCATTCGCCCGGCGGCTACCAGAATCGCGACACCGCAAATCGCAATGACGATCCACGAACCCCAGCCCATGAGCGTTTCGATACCGGTGTCGAAGCCCGGCGGCGCCTCGGGAGTCTGGTCGTCGATACCCTCGGCACGAGGGAGGGATCGGATCTTTGGCTCTAGCATCGCGTCTCCTGCTTTGCCGCAGCCAGTCGTGTCAAATCGGCTGCCAGTTTGGCTGTTTCCCTGATGGTGGGCCCGCCCCGCGGCTGTTCGGCGGTCCGCCAGTTCTCGACCCAGGGGACCTGCCAGAGCCGAGGCACGCCGCCCGCGACGAACCGCAGCGAGTCTCGGAGGGCTTTCGGCAGGCGCCCAGGCGCATCGGCGACCGCGACCAGGCCGAGCAGCACGACACTGCCCGCGTAGCCCGCGGCCCATTGCCGAGCGACGTTTTGCGCGGCGGTCAGGCCTCGAGCGTGGGTCCGGGCGACGAGGACGACGTTCGTCCGACCGCCGTCCGGCCGACAGGGCCAGCCTCGAATCCCGGATTCGGCCCCGCCGACGACCTCCTGGTGGAGCGTCGTCGTCCCTGCTCCCCCATGGCAGCCGACCCACCACCAGGCGGCCGTGGGCAGGTCGTCGGGTGTCCACAGCGGCAGTCCACCGCGACTGGGCGGGGCGAGGCCGCGGCCTCCTTGCGGCTCGCTGGGACCAAGGCGGACGTACGACGGCCGGGCGACGGCCGCGGGCGCCGGATTCGCTTCGATGGGTTCCGGGACCCACGGATTACGCTCGAACGGCTCATGCTGCCGGCTCATGCCTCCCCCGTTGGTTCTTTGCGCTGTGGTCGCCGAGTCGCGGTGCGCGACCGGGCAGGTCTCAGATGAGAGCCGTCGCGATGCCGGTCGCCGAGAGGGCCAACAGGCAGGCCCCCATCACCCAGAACAGCCCGAAGGCCTCACGCTGCGGATTCCCGTCCAGATATCCGATGACGATCTTCGCCGCGACGATGACGACTCCGATGGCGCAGACCGCCAAGGTGATGTAGAGCGCGTACCCGATCAGCTTCAGCAACGGCTGCTGGTAATCCAGGGAATCGTCCGCCAGGAGATTCGGTGTCGCCACAGAACCCCCTACTCGGACTGGTACGAGAGCGCTCCCCACGCCTCGGTCAGCATCGGACTGACTGAAACCAGGCTAGATATCCGGGAGTTATCGATCTATCCGCCTGCCGCCATCCGGGCAGTTGACGCTTTCAGGACAGAATCCGATCGCGTCATCGACTATGGCGATCGCCCTGAGGAGCTGGTTTCGCAGCTTGCCCTTCGATGATTGGCAACCCAGAAATGCGTCAAGCCGCTCGCCGGCAGGCGAGCGGCTTGATCGGAACGGGGCGACTCGGGGTGTCCGGCGGACGTTCCGGGGTTGATTTCCGGCCGACCGCGGCGCGACCGACGGACGTGCCGGATCAGGCGGGAGGGTGCGCAGGATCCGGTCGAGGAGCCCTACTGGTACGGCCCGCCGGGCGGCGGACCCGCCGGGGCGCCAGGAACGAACTGCTGGCTCGGCCCTGAGTGTTGGCCAGGACCGGCCGGGTACGCCGGCTGCGCGGGCGCCCCGCGGCGACCGCCGCGCGGCCCGGACCTCTCGAACTGCCCGAGCGCGATCGAGGTGCCGATCAGGCCGAGCCCGACGATGCCGAAGACGACGGTCTCCACGTATTCCTGGGAGGCCTTCCCCGGATTGATGAAGAGGTGCTGGACTGTGCACTTCGACTGATTCTTGCCCTTTGCGGCGGCGCTGGTGTCCGGCTCGCAGACGAACGTCCCATTGCTCGACACACCGACCGTCTGGCTGCCGCGGTCAAAGCTAAGCACCATGGCGGCAGCGGCAGCGATGGCACCAAGTCCGGCAATGAGAAGGAAAATCCGAAGAGCTTTCAAGGGGATCTCACAGACTCTGTCGTGGACGGCAACGAACGTCGGATACGGAATCGATCGGCGATCTTACGCCGCATCCGGGCTCGGCCCCGCCCGTGACTTCCCGGACACGAGGCCTGTCGAACCCCGAATGATGACACCGGGCGCGTGCCGTGGAAAGTCACAGATCCGTGCACTATCCGCCTCCGGAGTCGCAAATTGCACAGCGAGCCGGATGTGGCTCGGGCTCTCGGGCAACGCGACGCCGCAACTACGCTGACAGCCCGAGGCTTCGCCCCCGACTCACAACTCACGGAAGGAGGCAGCCGAACGTGGATATAAAAGTGAATAGCGCAATACGCCCACATTTCTCAAGATGACCGCGGCGACCGGTCGGGCCACTCCGTCGGCTTGGGGCCGCCGAGCCCAACGTGGGCAAGGCCAAGGCACACGAACGCGGCAAGGGTTGACGCCGTCCGATTAGGTCAGGCATACCTTGGGCGAACCAAGCGGGATCTTGTTGCGTCCTGAAGGGAGCCGGCGTACGGACCGGGCAGTCTCCGCCAGGCCGCGGCGGCGTCGTACTGCCGGCCCAGGTCGTCCGCTGACGCGGGCTGCCGTCCAGACGGGCAGGAACGGGGACGTCCGTACCGACCACACGCCGGGGAATGCATGGACACGCGGGCACGCAGAACTGCCGACTCCACCGTGGCGCCGGGCCGCTACGACGATCTTGCGGCCATGCACCGGCTCGCCGTGCGCCGTGACGCGGTCCGGACGTTGGTGCAGTGGCTCGCGGAGCGTACGGGCTGTTGGGTGGCCCTGCTGAATGCCGACGGGAGTGTGCGGCATGCCGCAGCCGACCTCGGGGCGCCCGGCGACGCACACGAAACCCTCCGCGAGATCGACCCGGTGCGGTCGCTTGCGGAGGGCGGCCGCGGATCCGCGGTCGTGGACGCGGGCGACTGCACCGGCATTGTCATGCCCGTGCCGAGCCGTGGCGGGATGCTCGCCGCGGTGGGCGTCCGTCCCCTGCCCGAGGGCGTACCGCAGATGCTCACCGACGCCGCCCCGCTGGTCGGCATCGGCGCACGCATGGAGGATGTCGAACGGACCAGCCGCCAACTGGAGGTCGCCGAGGCCCGGAGCCGCGAGGCGGTGCTCCATCTCCTCATGTCCGGGCGGTTGTCGACGGCGCGTCAGATAGCCGGGGCGCTCCAGCCCCAACTACCCGACACGGCCTGCGTATACGTCGTCGAGTGTGCCGCGAAGCAGCGTCCGCAGGTTGCCCGGCACTGCGCGGAGGCCACCGGCGGGCACGCCTGGATCGTGCGGTGCCCGGTGTACGCGCGGCACTTGATCGCCGTCGTACCCGCTCATACCGGCACCACGCTCGCTCAGGCGATCACCGACGCGGTCGCCGAGTGCGTCGTCGCGGTCAGCGACGTCGTCTCACTGCGTGACACCGCCACCGGGTACCACCAGGCGTTCCACGTCCTGCCCGCGGCCCGCGGCAGCGCCGAACGCCACGCCAGGTTCAGCGCGTTGA
Organism: Streptomycetaceae bacterium NBC_01309; assembly: GCA_045039925.1. Taxonomy (GTDB): domain Bacteria; phylum Actinomycetota; class Actinomycetes; order Streptomycetales; family Streptomycetaceae; genus Yinghuangia. The sequence goes on along the minus strand of CP108400.1, from coordinate 8,659,446 downwards.
CCGACCTCGCCGCGCTGGCCGGTCTCTCCGGCGCCGCGTGGGCGGCGGCGCTCCTGCGCCCGCTGCTGGCGTACGTCCCCTCCCGCCCGCAGGATCCCGGCCTCGAAGAGCTGATCGCCACCGCGCACTCCTGGCTGAGCTTCGCCAACGGCGCGACCCGGCACCTGCGGTTGCACCGGAACACCGTCGCGGCCCGGGTACGCCGCATCGAGGAGCTTCTGCACCTCGACCTGACCCGCCTGTCCGATCAGTCCGCGCTGTCGCTGGCGCTGCGCATCCACGCTGTTCCACGTGCCGCGGCCGCCCGCAACGCGCTGGACGGGGCGACACTCGACGACGTACTCGCGCTGCCCGCGGTACGCGACTGGGCCCGCCTCCAAGTCCGGGTACTGGGCTCGGACAAGGCCCCGTCCGGCATGGAGACGCTCCGGATCTGGTTGCGGCACGACGCACGCCTGAGCGCCACCGCGGCGGCGCTCGACATCTCCGTCTCGGGCGCGCGCAAGCGGCTGACCCGGCTCGAAGAGGCGATGGAGCGCTCTCTCTTGAACGCGCCCTCGGCACGGTACGACCTCTGGCTCACGCTGAAGGCTCTGGACGTCGCGGGAGCGATGCGCTGACGATCCGCTGACGGACCGTCTGCCCCACCGCACAAGCGGCGCCGCACCTGCCGGATCGTCCCGCCGCCATGCCCCTTGTCTGTTGGATGCATACATGCAAGCATCCGGCGCATGCCCGCCGACCGGCCGTCCGACGACCCGCAAGGCCACTTCCCGGAGGACTCCGCGGAGGCGATGGTCAGTGCGTTCATCACGCTGGTCACCGACGTCGACCGGACGCCCGCGTACCGCGCCCGGACGGAGGGCTCGGCCGGACGGCCGCTACCGCGCTCGGCGATCTCGATCCTGTTCGTGCTGCACCGGCACGGCCCCCTCGGGGTGAAGGAGATCGCGGACCGGCTGGGCGTCGAGCAGTCCACCGCCAGCCGGCAGATCCGGCCGCTGGAGGAGCAGGGCCTGGTACGCCGCGAGGGCGATCCGCGCGACGGCCGGGCCGTACTGCTGCACCTGACCGAAGAGGGGCTCGAAACCCGCGAGTTGATCCGGCAGGTGTGGCTGCGCGACATCGCCATTGTCTGGGCCGACTGGGACCCGGGCGACCGCGAGCAACTGGGAGCGCTGCTGACGCGGTTCCGGGACTCGTACCAACAGCTGCGCGACGCGCGCGGCGACAGGTGAATCGGAGGTCGGAGGTCGTATGCACATCGCCTACACCCCGGAGCAGGAGCAGCTCCGTCGCGAACTGCGGGCCTACTTCGACGGGATCATGACGCCCGAACTGCGTGCCGAGGCCGCCTCCGAGGGCGAGGCCATGGACCGGGACAGCGCGTACTGCAAGGTGATCCGGCAGATGGGCCAGGACGGCTGGCTCGGCATCGGGTGGCCGAAGGAGTACGGCGGCCAGGCGCTCTCCAACATCGAGCAACTCGTCTTCCACGACGAGGCGATGGGCGCGGGGGCGTCCATCCCGCTGCTCACGCTCAACAGCGTCGGCCCGGCCATCATGGAGTTCGGCAGCGACGAGCAGAAGGCGTTCTTCCTGCCCCGGATCCTCGCCGGTGAACTGCACTTCGCGATCGGCTACAGCGAACCCGGCGCCGGCACCGACCTCGCGGCGCTGCGTACCAGCGCGGTGCGCGAGGGCGACGAGTGGGTCATCAACGGCGAGAAGATGTGGACCTCGCTGGCCAGCGTCGCCGACTATATCTGGCTCGCGGTCCGCACCGACCCCGAACAGCCGCGCCACAAGGGCTTGTCGGTGTTCTGCGTGCCGACCGACACCCCCGGCTTCTCGTGGACCCCGGTGCCCACGCTGACCGGACAGACCACCACGGCGACCTTGTACGACAACGTGCGCGTGCCGCACTCCGCGCTGGTCGGCGAGCCGGGCGACGGCTGGAAGCTGATCACCGGTCAGCTCAACCACGAGCGGGTCGCGCTGTGTTCGGCGTACGGCCTGCAACTGCTGGTGAACCAGACGCACCGCTGGGCACGGCAGGTCGTCCTGCCGGATGGGACCCGGCTGATCGACCGCGAGGTCGTGCGGCTCAACCTCGGGCGGCTGCACGCGCGGACCGAGTACCTGAAGCTGCTGAACTGGAAGGCGGCTTGGGGGGCCGACCACGGGGCGAAGTTCGGTCCGGCGCAGGCGTCGACGACGAAGGTGTTCGGGACGGAGCTGTACGTCGAGGCGTACCGGATGCTGATGGACATCCTGGGCGAGGAGGCGTACCTCACCGGCGCGGCGGCGGAGGACGACCTCGGCGGCCAGATCCGCTCGCGCGTCGAACGCATGTACCGCATCTGCCTGATGCTCACCTTCGGCGGCGGCACCAACGAGATCCAGCGCGACATGATCGCCATGCTCGGCCTCGGCATGCCCCGCCCGCCCCGCTGACCCCTCTTCTCCTCCCTACCGCCTGGAGTTCCGCACCATGACCGACGAACAGTCCGCTCCCCCGGTCCTCGTAGAGCGCGACGGCCACATCCTCGTCATCACCCTCAACCGCCCGCAGGCGCGCAACGCGCTGACGAGCGAGATGATGGCGATCCTCGAAGACACGTGGGAACTGGTCAACGAGGACCCGGACATCCGCGTCGCGATCCTCACCGGGGCCGGCGGGGCGTTCTGCGCCGGAGCCGACCTCAAGAACATGAGCAAGAGCGCGCCCGGGGACGCCTTCAAGGGCGACGGGGACGGCACCAAGCTGGCGTTGGACATGTCCGTCATGAAGTGGATCCTGAAGGGCTTCACCCTCAAGAAGCCCCTGATCGCCGCCGTCGAGGGCCCGGCCATCGCGGGCGGCACGGAGATCCTCCAGTCCACCGACATCCGCGTCGCCGGCGAGTCCGCCCGCTTCGGCGTCTCCGAGGTCAAGTGGGGCCTGTTCCCCCTCGGCGGCTCGGCCGTACGCCTCCGCCGCCAGATCCCGTACACCGCCGCGGCCGACATCCTCCTCACGGGCCGTCACTTCTACGCCCCGGAGGCCAAGGAACTCGGCCTGATCTCCCACCTCGTCCCCGACGGCACGGCCCTCGAGAAGGCCAAGGAGATCGCCAACACCATCGCCGCGAACGGCCCCCTCGCCGTCCAGGCGGTCCTGCGCGTCCTCCGCGAAACCGACGAACTCCCCGAGGACGAAGCCTTCAAGATCGAGTCCGAGATCGGCATGCGCGTCTTCCTCTCCGAGGACTCCCGCATCGGCCCCCGCGCCTTCGCCGAGAAGAAGACCCCCGAGTTCAAGGGCCGCTGAAGCCCGGCCGCCCCGGGCAGCCGCACACTCGGGCACTCATCCGGGGAACACGCTCGCCCACCCCGCTTGTTGACAAAAACACGGGCCGTCCACGCGAATCCACTCCGTGGGCGGCCCGTCGCCAACTCGTCGACTCGCCACTCAGCCAAGGGGACGGTCCGATGACCACGTTCTGGGCGTACCTGTTCCACCAGCCCGAAGCCGACCCTGGCAACCGCGTCGAGATCGACACCGGCGGGCAACGCACCGCCCTGATCCCCGTGGGCAGCCAGTCCGAAGCCGAAGACGCGGTCGAACAGCTGCTCGCCGACGGCGTCCAACTCATCGAACTGTGCGGCGCCTTCACCGTCCCCGACGCCGCCCGCATCGTCGAACTCGTCGCCGGCCGGGTCCCCGTAGGCACCGTCAACTTCGCCATCGACTCCATAACCCAAGCCGCCGCCTACAAAGCCCAGTTCGACTGACAGATCGTACGACGGCCTGCCACCGGTGTACCCCCGAGGGCTGGCATACCGATTTCGTGCTGAGAGGCCTGGGGCTCGTCAATGGACAGAGCCACCGAGGTACCTGTTCTTCCAGTGCCACTCCGAGTGCTTGCGCGCCTCGCGAATGATTGGTGAATCGACGAGTTCCTGCAGGTCGCCGAATTCCAGCGCGTGATGCCTTGCGAGCGAGCGCTCGTGATCGATGCGCCGACACTCGACGCAGTCTTCTGCGGGGAGTTCGGGCTCCGCGCACGCCGGGTCGTGGTCCGCCCAGAACTCACCCATCCGATCGGCCCAGTAGCAATCGCGGCGCAGCGCGTCAACGTCGACGGCGTTCATGGCGGCGACAGCAGCCCCGAACTCGGACCGCAAGGACGCCGCGTCCCGGGACACTGCGACCACCATCGACCGCTCGCAGGCCAGGAAGTCCAAAAGGAAGGACACAGATGAGTTGACGAAAACTGTGCCGTCGCCCCCCTCCGGACCACCGGATGTGACTGCTGGGCTGACGAACACCTTGCCATCCTGAGTACGCACACCGAACCACGCGTAAGGCTCGGTCGCGTGGCAAGCGAACATCCCCGCGAGCGGCACGACCTCCCCCACCCGGTCGAACCGGAGCATTGAGATTGTTGACGCGTCCACGAAGGTGAATCGGTCCGAAGGAGTGGCCTGCCATCCCGACAGGCGCACGCGATCCACCTCCGCCCCTGGTAGCCCCACCATCGCGAGGCGAGTGGCGATCGCCCCCGCATCGGTCAACCCCACGACTACCATTTGAACCACCTCTTCCATCTTGGCTTGGCCGATGCCAGGGACCTGCGCATACCGTAGTAGAAGCTCTTCAGCGTTTCGGTGGTTTGCGCCTTGGTGAATCCACTGCCCTTCCCGTAAGGAACGGACCACGTGACCTGGATCTTGTTCTGCTGGAAGGTGTGCTCAAGCTCCGCGTTGCACCACTGACATGGCTGGCGCTCAGTGTAGATCGTTTGCACCTCACTGAGCGGGATGCCCTTCTCCTTCAGCCGCTCGATAATGCGCGACTCGGAGTGGGTGCCGGGGTCCTCATCCGTCTGCGGGTTGTTTTTGACGGGTTCGAGGATCGTCCCGTCCTTCAGCCGGACGACCGCAATGTTCGCACCGAACGGGATCTGGTACATGTAGCGGTAGATATGCGCCTGGATCGCGAGTTCGTCCGTCCCGTATTCGACGCGACCGCAGTCGTTTCCGCCGGAGTTGTGGACCAGGACGGCAGCGCCGCCCGCCACCACGAAATAGGTGTGCAGGTCTTCGACGTTGAGGTTGAGGACGTCGGCACGCGAGCCACCCGGTCGTACCTGGGCGACCTGCACCCACGTACCGGCCGACGTCTGAAGCCACTGCCCGGGCTGCAGCTCACCGGCGTCGGCCCAGCGCCCTTCGAAGGGAAGCCAGAACGGGTGGCCCTCGGTCGCCGTCAGGGTCCGACTGGGAGCGTCTCCGCCACGGTCCCCGGCTTCGGTGTTGGGAGGCACAGCAGTCAGGTCGTCAACGTCCGCTGCCTGCGACCCGTCGCCTGCAAGTTCGATCTCGACGACAGGCTTCGTCGTACCGTTGTCGATTGTCGCGACGACTTCGCGGCCACCCCGCTCGCCGGTCACCGGATCGACCGCCATGATGGCGTCGCCCACCTCGACGTCAGCGATGGGCCTCGTCGACCCGTCTGCCATCAGGACAGGAGTGTCTGGCGCAAAGCTGTTGCCGGCCACGGAACATGTCTCGTTGCGCTGGGTGTTGTCCACATCGATGTCAGGGCCCTCAGTGCGGTCCACCTTGGTGGGCGGTGCCGCCTTGGACACATCAGTCGCCTTGTCTGCCGTACGCCCCGCCGCCGTAGCAGCGTCGACAGCACTCACCGTTCGATCCGCGACCCGGCCCGCCGTCGCCGCATTGCCCGCGACCGGTATCGCAGCGGCAGCCGACAAGGCCGCGTTGGTCCAGTCGCCCTCGGCTGCGTAGACAGCAGCGTTCGCCAGGTCTGCAGCTTCCCCGATTACCGGGACCATCCCTGCGACATCAAGCGCCACATGGATCACAGGGGCGGCTTTTTTGACGGCATTTGCCGCCTTCTTCGCCCACTTGGGCATGCCCCACAGGCCGTCGGGATCCGAAAACGTGAGCGGATTATTGTAGCCGTAGACATACGGGTGCATCTGCAGGGGATCGCCCATGTCGATGACCGGGTCCACTGATATGAAGCGCCCAAGGGCTGCATCGTATTCACGGGCGCCGAGGTGCGTCAGTCCGGTACTGGAGTCGACGATCCCGTCCACGAAACCCCGGGAACCAGGCCAGAGTTGAGGCGCCGCGCCACGATCCTCACCGAACGGCGTGATCTTGCGCCGCTGATGGACCATGGTGCCCTGCAGGGTTATCGCGAGGGTCGCGGTGTTGTGAATGTCCGAGATGAGGGCCGTCAGCACCCCGCCGCTGCCGGCCGTGCGCACCACCGTCGGTGCACCCGGGTGCGAGTAGTATCGCTCCGCCGAGACCGCTCCGCCGACTCCGGACGTGATCTCCGTCTCTCCCAGAAAGAGCGTGCTCTCGCTCGCAGTCCTGCGAAGTAGGCGATTTCCGTCTGCGTCGTACACGAACGTCGAGTCGCCGCGCACCGGGTCCTCTACCTTGCCCAGGCGTCCGTCCTGGCGCCATTCCAGCTCCTGGACGTTGCCGTCCTCACTTCGCGATGCGGTGTTTCCGGCCGCGTCGTACGTGTAGTTGTTGAGCCGTTGTCCCCCGGGTCCGGTCGACGTGACATCCGTGAGTTGGTGGCTGTTTCCCTGCGATGCGGGCCTGTAGCCGTAGACGCGCCGGATGTCCTGCGACGTGTTTCCACTCACGTCGTGGAGGGTCTCGCCAACGCGGTTTCCGATCGCATCGAACGCGTAGGAGCGCCAATACGGATCCGGTCCCCCGACTGTTCCACCGCCACCTGTCTGAGGACCGGTCGCGCAGTGGTTCGTCGACGTCCACGCGTCCGTCATCATGCGGCGGGCGTCGTAGTTGAAGCACTGGACATCTTCGCTGGGGGCCCCGCTCGCCCCGTACGTGATGTCCTTCAGATACGTAACGTTTCCGGCCTTGTCGTAGCCGTAGTACGTCGAGTTGACCGCGTGCGGTGACGCCTCACGGTGGTTGACTGTGTCGAGCAGCTCCCCGGTGTGCTCGTCGTAGCGATTGGTGGTCCACACCCGTGCGGGAGCGCTGCCCGTCTGCGTTCGCAGGACATCCCCATACGGGCCGTACACCGTGTCGGACGTGTACCACGCCCATCCGGTAGTGCTGACCGGGAGCCCGTCACGGTTGTACCGCGTGACGACCCTCTCCTCCGGAAGTCCACCGCCGGCCGGGAGCGTCGTTTCCGCCACGTTGCCTGTGGGGGTATACGCGTACCTGTAGACGTAGTCGCCTTGCAGCGCCCCCTCACGCTGTGGGATCCGGATCCTACGGCTGCTCGGCTGGTAGTCGGTGGTGTATCCGAGCACCTCGTTGACGTACGCATCCGCAGCCTCGTAGCGCACGGACGACGTCAGCAGCCCCTTGGCCAGCGAGTCGTACGTCCATTCCGCGAGCTTGGGCCCGTTCTCGTCGCCGGAACGCTCCTGCGTTTTGCGACCCAACGCGTCGTAAACCGTGTGCAGTGTGCCGTTCCGCGCGTCCGTCGAGGACACTTGCCGGCCCGAGTTGTCGTACGTGAAGGCGGAACGGCCCTTGTCGGGGTCGTCGGCCTGGATCAGGCGCCCGCGGACGTCGTAGCTGCTGGCCCAGACGTTGCCCGCCGCGTCTTGGGCCCGAACCCGATTGCCGCGTACATCGTAGTCGTACGTGGTCCGACTGAATTGCGCACTCGCGACGTCGCCGAACTGCTCGACCCGGCTGGTGAACTGATCGAGCTTCACCGTTCGCCCCTGGGCGTCAGTCCACACCCGGGTGGCTATACCTCCGCGCGGTGGGATGGTCACCGTGACGTCACCCGAGAACTGAACCTTCGTGGTGGACTCCGCCGCGGACCCGCCTCCGTGCCAGGTCTCGACCTCTACCGCGCGGTTGAGCCCGTCGTACTTCGTCTCGGTCCAAGACCTGACCTGCGTGAGACTCGCCGGCTCATAGACCGCGTTGACCGGAGAGCCTTCCGCCAAGTACCGGTCGGTAGCGCGGCGTATCGAACCCGAGGCGTTGTAGAAGGTGTCGGTGATCAGCCGGCCGCCCCCGACCGCCTCAACCTGGTTCTGCCTAGGGCGGAGCAGGCCGTCGAATACCGCCTTCGAGACCACGTACGTCCCGTCATCGCGTACCGACTCCGACGTGACGACGGTGGGACGGCCTGCGGACACCTCGTACGTGTATTTGGTGTTGGGGCTCTGGCCCCCCTGCGAACGTCCCGGCATCCAGACGGCTGTCAGACGGCCGAGAGCGTCGTAGGACGTGCGGGTGACGCGCCCGTTGGGGTCCGTCTTGGACAACGGAAGGCCACGCCCCGGTTCGAACAAGGTTGTTGTCTGGTGCCCCAACGGGTTCGTGACAACCGTTTCGGTCAGGGAGGGGTCCTGGCCGTCGGTCAGGAATTCCGTGACGGTGTCCCTGCCGTCCGCGTCGGTTACCTTGACGGTCCGTCCGAGGTGGTCGTACACGCTCGCCGAAGTCAGCGTGAAGCCGACGCCGTTCCCGTTGACGTCCTCGGTCCGTGTCACGGAACCCCGCACAGCTGCGGTTTCGAACGCCTGGCCGTCAAATGAGCGGCGCGTTTCGGAGACCGTTCGTTCCGGACCCGCCGTCTCGGCGTCGACGCAGCTCCCCGTCGTGCTGCGTACCCGCTTCACCAGTCCAATGACGTTCAGCTGAACGATATGCTCGTAGGACGTGACCGTGCAGGTCTCGTCGCCGACCACGGACAAGTCACCGTCGTTCTGCGAACGCGTGGGCAACCCGTACGTCGCATCGAACTCGGTACTGGCGCGCGTAGTGCGGGTCCTGCCCCCGCTGATGGACTCAATGTTCGTGACCGCGGAAGATCCAGACTGGTATGCCTCCAACTGCGGCAGACCATTACGGGTCTGGGCGGCGACAAGGCGCGACCAGGGCGTCACGAGGTTTCGGAAAGCGACGGCTTGTCCATCGGCGTAATAAGTGATGGTCTCCGCTGCCAAACCCTGATACGGGGGAATGTCCTCGGCGATGACAGCTCCGGTCGAGTCCCGGACCTTGACGTCACGCGAGCCCGTCGGTAGAGGATCTCCGTCCATACCCCGGAAGAACCGCTGTTCGCTGAGAGCCGCAACTGTGCCGAGTGCGGGGTCTGTCTTTCCAACGACAGTCTGGAGGCGGCCGAATCCGCGCCACTGACTCCAAGTCCGCTCGTTGGGCTTGGAGAATTCGTCGTCGTCCTTGGCCCAGGCGCCGCCTTCGAGGTAGCGGTACTCGGTGACGACCGGAGTTGCCTTCCCGACGAAATCCTCTTCGGAGACCGCCTTGACGACGTACTTGTTGAACCATTCGACCTTGATGGGGTCGTCGTCACCGTCCGGGGCCCAGAAGACCGGATAGCAGAGGGAAGTGTTCTCCTCCGGTTTCGGCTTGGACGCTCCGGGGGTGCAAATGGGATCCGGTTGCGAGTAGGTGACAGTGATACCGCCGCCGGTCTCCGTGAAGATCTTCGCCACCCGCAGACGGAGGAAGGGCGGCCGGTTGTCGCCCGATCCGGTCTGCCGGTTGGGCATCGCCACCGAGTTCGCGTGGAACGTGATCGGCGGGAGCGACGCGATGGCGCCGTCCGCGGCGTGGCCCGTCCTCTGGATCGAGTCGAGCCAGGCGGGCGGGTTGGTGTCGTACTGGGCGTCGAGGAAGTTGTGCTTCAGTTCAAAGGAGTCGACGGTCCGGTAGGTGTTCGCGCCGGGGGCGGTGGCGACCTGGGTGGTGATGGTGGTCAGCCACTTGCGGGTCCAGAACGTCGGCCCGCTGACCATGCACTTGCCGGTCTCCTTGCACATGGAGTCCACCGGCACGTCCGGCCAGTGCAGGCCGTCGGTGCTGTGCTTGGTGAACTTCGCGTCAGAGCAGTCGAAGTCGGGCTTGCGCAGGCAGCGTTCGTCGACAGCGAAGGAGACCTTGGCGGTTGCCGGCTTGCTGTAGACGGAGTCCGCGCGCACCCCGTACTCGATGCGGTCGAGCCAGCCGCCGCGGACGTACGGCTTGGGCTGGTCGGTCTTGCCGGCCTTGGCGTACCAGTTCTTCTCCTGCTTCCAGTACATCGCCATGGCGTTGCCGCGCGTGTCCTCGACGTAGTCGAGGTTCCAGCGCCAGGCCTGATCGCAGGCCGAAGCCTCGTACGACGACTGGTGGCAAGGCTCGTTGGCCTGGTTGCCGAAGACCGGGACGGTCCAGGCGGAGTCGGTGGTCGGGTTGCCGTTCACCCAGCCGGGCAGGCGGTTCAGACCGAAGTGGTATTTGGTGCCATCGGGGGTAGTGACCAGCCAGTACTCACCGTTGTCGTCACCGTTCACCGAGCCGAATTTTTGCTCGACACGGGAGCCGTTGTCGCTCTGCGGCTTCCAGGCACCAGTTGTGTTGTCCTTGACCAGCGGCACCGTGGTGCCGTTCAGGGACATGACCGCGTTCTCGCTGCCCCAACAGAGGTCGCCGGTCTTCTTGGTGGTGTTGCTACCGGTCTTGTCGTCGGCACAGCTGCGGTACGTGCGCTCGATGTATCCGGGGCTGTAGTCCCATCCGTCGCCGACCCACGACGCCTGGTTGTTGGTCGTGGACGTGCGGCCATCCACGGACTGCGATGAGTAGTCCAGCGAGACGCTCGGCTTCGGACCGGCTGCGGAGGGCGGCACGTCGATGGGATACGACCAGCTGAACCCGCCTGACGAGCCGCCTGCTGTCCACTTGCCGGAGGGCTGGAGCGAGGTCGCCTTGTAGTCGCCCGACTCGCCGGACTCCCCGCCGACGGCCGCGAGGACCACAGCACCGCCGGCGGACGAGGCGGTCACCGCGGTCGCTGTTCCGCGCGCCTGAGGAGCCGCGGCCGGTTCCTCAGGGGCCGCGACCGTCGCGGTGACCTCGTTGGTCGTGCCGTTGTTGGCGGACGGGACGTCGACCGCGTCCGAACAGCCTTCGACCTCAGGGGTCGTGAGGAAGCACTCGGGGAACTGCACGAAGCGCAGGCGTGATCCCCAGCCCGCGCCGTAGAGCTGCTCGAAGGTCTCGTACTTGAGCTTGAGGTCGACGGGCGTCGCGTCGGGGGACGGCTCCAGCTTCATGATCACGCCGTCGATGCCGGCGGCCTCGGTCTCGGCGCGGGTGGGGACGGTGACCGTCCATGTCCCGGCCGCCGAAGTGGTGTTCGCCGCCGTCGCCGTCCGCGCCTGGGCTCCGGACTGCGTCGCAGGTGCCTGGGACTGGGACGCGCCGACCCACAGGGGCAGCGACGCGACCTGCTGCATCTCGGACCCGGCGGCGGTCTGGGGTGCGGTGGCCGTACGGCTCTGCGCCTGGGCGCCGCCACCTCCCAGGACGATCTGGTCCGTCCCGCCGTCGATGGGCGTGATGCGTGTCGGGGCGTACTCGATCTGCGTCCCCGGCGCGACAGGGAGTTGGAAGGTGTCGGTGCTGTCGGCCCCCGGAACCGGCTTGTCCTTTTGCAGCTCGGGTAGTTCGACGTCGCTGCGCGCCGGGTTCCCGCGCCCGGCAATCGCCTCGGCGGGCGCGAGCGTGACCGTCAGCAGCGCCGCGGTCGAAACCGCGATCAGCCGCAGCGGGCGGTTGACTTCGCGGGTACCGCCGTCGACGAAACGACGGATGCCGCGCCGGCGCGCCCCAAATCCCAGACCGAACACGTGGAATAGCCCCCAAGAACCCCGGGCACAGCGAATGCCCCCCAGCCCACACGAGTGGCGCCGATCTTGGCTGACAAGTCGATTCAGTGGCAATGATCAGATCGAGACCTTGGCGGCCAACAACCAGGTTTCAGCCGCTCCGGTTGCCCGAATTGATCCATACTCTCTGTTTATTCGCCGTAAATCGGTCACCTGTTGAAGAGAACTTGGCCTGAACATAAGTATGTTGGCCGGTTCCTCGCGGTGGACGGCCCTTGATCGACGGCCCCTGGAGGCGATAGGACTCACCCGCGGGATCTCGCGGAGGTTTGTCGGCAAGACGCTTTGGCGTTCGTGTCGGCGATCCGCTGCGCCCTTTTGCGCCCGAACAGCCGCTACGGCACACGCGGGTGCATTTGTGGTGTGCCGCGCCTGGAGACGCAACGCCGGGCGGCGTCGGCAGGGTTTGCGGCGGTCTTTGGCGGGTCCTTGCTGGGTTGTTGGTGGGGTTCATTGCGCGGCATCCGGAAGACACCGGTCATGCCCGTGGACGAAGGGGGCGGGGGCTTTGTCGTTGTCGGCCAAGCGTTTTCAGTGGCCTGGCAGTTGGCCGCGTAAGCGGGCCGGGGCGATCGTCGCCGCGGTCGTCGCGGCTGCCCTGGGAGCCGGCACGCTGACCGTGCTGGTCGACGGCGACGGCGACGGAGGCGATCACCGCGGCGACGGCGGGGCGTCTGTCGCCGGGCCGCCGCCGGTCGACGAAAGCGAGGCCCAGCGCCAGGCCCGCGTGTCGAACCAGCCCGTACGCGTGGAGACATCGCTGACGGCGACGAGCACCACCATGGCCAATCCGGACGGGACGTTCACCTGGACGCAGCACGTGCTGCCTATCCGGGTGAAGGCGCCGGACGGCCGCTGGAGCGACGTCGACACCACGCTTGAGCCGGTGGCGGGCGGGTTCGCACCCCGCGCGACAACGACGAAGTTGGTTTTCGGGGAGGGTGGTTCGGAGGCCGCGCCAGCCGGCACCCCGGCGCGGAACGCTCCGCGCAGGCCGACCGACGGCGGTGCCGTGCGGGCGGCGGACGTACCTTCGCCGGGAACGACGGACCCGTCCGCGCCACTCCCGCCCGGCGGGCTGCTGCGGATGACCACGCCCGAGGGCAAGTCGTTCACGATGCTGTGGCCGCACGGCAAGCTGCCGAAGGCACAGGTCACCGGGGACGCGGCGCTGTACGCCGAAGTGTTCCCCGGCGTCGACCTGGTGCTGACCGCCCGCGACGGCGGCTTCTCGCAGGTACTGGTGGTCAAGGACCGCAAGGCGGCCGAGAACCCGCAGTTGGCAGAGGTGGCGTACCAACTCGCCTCCGCAGAAGCGACGTTCGCGGTCGACCCGGCCACCGGCATGGTCCGCGCGACGGACGCGTCCGGGAACGAGGTCGCCGCGGCACCGACACCGTTCATGTGGGACTCGTCCGGACACACGCCGACAAGCAAGTGGGCAGAGCTGAAGGCAGGTCAGGCACCTACTCCCTCAACTGGCCCGGCGACGACCGGGACTTTGGCGTTGCCAGGACTGGGCGGCCCGGAACCCGGAACTCGTGACGCCCTGGTCGGAGCGCGTATGGACGGGGACAAGCTTCGGCTGACTCCCGACAAGGCGTTGCTAGCCGGCGCGGAGACCACGTACCCGGTGTTCATCGACCCGTCGTTCTGGTCCAAGCAGGCCGGCTGGACCCTCGCGTACAAGAAGTACCCGACCACCCCCTTCTGGATGGGCGCGAACTTCAACGGCGGTACGACCACCGCCCGCATCGGCTACGAGAGCGACACGGGCGGCACCGCGCAGTCGTTCTTCCGGATGTCCTTCGATCCCAATTACCTGGCTGGAGCGGCGTTCAAGTCGTCCACGTTCAGGATCCTGGAGACCCACTCGTGGTCCTGCCAGGCCCGCGCGGTGGACCTGCACCTGACCGGACCGATCGGCACGGGCACCACGTGGAGCAACAAGCCCGCGCCCGGTGTGCTCCAGCAGTCGATCAGCGCGGCAAAGGGCTACAGCGCGTCCTGCCCCGGCGACTACCTGGCGTTCAACACCCTCAACGCCTCCACCACCGCGCGGGACGGGCGCTGGACCGACATCACCTTCGTGCTCAAAGCCGCCAACGAGAACGACGCGTACTCGTGGAAGAAGTTCGCGGTCAACCCGAGCATGGAGATCGTCTACAACCGGCCGCCGTGGGCGTCCGGCGGAATCTGGACCTCCCCCGGCGGCGCGTGCCGTACCGACGCGAACAACATGATCGCGGACAACGACGTCACCATTCACGCGCACAGCTCCGATCCGGACGGCGACCTGCGTGACGTGTTCCTGCGGGTGTGGGACGAGACCACCGGCGAGCGCATCTACGACGGGTATGCGCCCCTGCAAGGCGACGGCTGGTTCCACTACTTCATTCCGCACACCCGGTTGAGGAACGGCTCGACGTACGCCTACACCATGGACCCGCACGACTGGTCCGACGCCTGGGCCGGGCCGACCGGGGTGCCCGGCGCGATCAACAACCCCTGTCGCTTCAAGGTCGACAAGTCCTCCCCCAACGCCCCGTCCGTCACCTCCCCGCAGTACAAGTCCGGCAACGACGCGGCGTGGCCCGAAGGCGCCGAGTACGGCACCCTCGGCGAGTTCACGTTCGGCGCGAACGGGACCGCGGACACGGTCGAATACGCCTACGGGTTCGACCGCAACGACTACTTCGAGCGGGTCAAAGCCCCCTCCCCCGGCACCAACGCGGTCGTCCGTGCGACCCCGAACCACGCCGGACCGGTGAACCTGTACGTCAAGGCGATCGACGCGGTCGGCAACTGGTCCGGCGAGACCGTCTACAACTTCTTCGTCGAGCCGCGCGACCAGGTCGACGGTCCGATGGACATGACCGGCGACCAGAAGCCCGACCTTGTCACCGTCACCTCCGCCGGTGACCTCAAGGTCCTCCCCTCCTACGCGGGAGGACGGCTGAATCCGCCGGACCGCGCCAACGGATCCATCAACGGCACCCGCACCGACGACGGGACGGGCGCCACCGGCCAAGACCAGGTCCCGCCCGGGTACTTCGCGAACGCGCTGGTCACCTACCACGGCGACTTCTGGGGCGCGGACGGGTTCCAGGACCTGATCGCCCGCATGACCGACGGCAAGCTCTGGGTCTACCCCGGCAACGGCCGCGGCGCGATCGACACCGCGGCCCGCATCGAACTCCTGGTACCCGCAAGCTCCCCCGCGCCGTCCGCGTTCACGCAGATCCTCTCCCTCGGCGACGCCACCGGCGACGGCCTGCCCGACATGCTCGCGGTGGTCGGAGCGGACCTGTGGGCGCTGTCCGGCTACACCGGCGCCAGCATGCTGACCGCCACCAAGATCGGCACCGGCGGCTGGGACAACTACACCATCCACACCGCCGGCGACATCAGCGGCGACGGCGCCTACGACATCCTCCTGCGCGAAAAGGCCGACAACGGCGAGGTGTTCCTGCGCCTGGGCACCAAGCAAGGCAACGGAACGAACCTCGCCTCCCTCGGCAGCGGCGCCAGGACCGTCTACGGCGCCGGTGGATGGCAGCAGACGTACTACCCGTTCATGCAGGCGATCCCCGACGTCACCGGCGACGGCATCCCCGACCTGTGGGCCGTCACCGCCACCGGCACCCGCCACCTGTGGTCCGGAGGACGCACCAACTTCGCCAACCGCACCGACCTCGACGGCAACTCGTCCGACTTCTGCCAGACCTTCCCCGGCGCCAACGGCGGCACCAAGAACCTGTGCGGGCCGATCCTGACCAAGTACCTCGACCTGCGCACCCAGGGGGTCCCGGTCGGGCTGCCCGACACCGACTCCCTCGCAGCCCCCGACGGCACCGGACGGTTCGCGCACTTCCGCACCCCCGGCGCCACGTACACCGACGCCTCCGTCTACTGGCACCCCAACACCGGAGCCCACTGGGTGCAGGGTGGCATTCGCGGACGCTGGGAGGCGCTCGGCTGGGAAACCAGCAACCTCGGCTACCCCACCTCCGACGAGTTCCCCGTCGCCGGCGGAGCACGGTCCGACTTCCGCAACGGCTACATCCGCTGGACCGCGTCGACGGAGATCTCCGCCGAGCACACCTACGCCGGCGGAGAGACCCCGACCGCGCACATCACCGTCACCGGCGACTTCAACGGCGACGGACGCACCGACCTGGCCACCGTCAACGACCACCAGAACGGCGCAGCCGGGCTGTGGACCAGCCTGACCACCGACTCGGGCGGATCCTCGGCGCCGTTCGAGTCCTGGAAGGTCACCGCCGGCAACTGGTGGATCACCAACGCCAAATGGGTTGCCGGGGACTTCGACAACGACGGCCGCGACGACATCGCCGCCCTGTACAACTACGGCAACGGACGCGTGAAGCTGCACACCTTCATCGCGCGCGCCGACGGCGGGTTCAACAACTCCGTCGAGAGTTGGGAGCAGGCCTCCAGCTGGGACTGGGCCCGCACCACCCTCATGGCCGGCAACGCCAACGGCACCGGCGCCGACGAACTCGTCGCCATCCAAGGCACCGCCGACGGCCGCTACGCCACCTACACCTTCACCGCCACCCCCAGCGGCACATTCAGCGCTCCGGTCAAGAGCTACGAGGTGCCGGTGGCCGGCTGGTGGTACACCGAGCGGTCCCACTTCGCCCTCGGCGACAGCAACGGCGACGGACGCGCCGACGTCATCGGCACCTACGTCTACACCGACGGCACCCTCAAGACCTTCACCGCGCTCGCCAACGCCAACGGCACTTACCCCGCCGCCGCCTTCGTCGGATACACCAGCGCCGCCGGCTCCTGGGTCCACAGCGCCATGCAGGTCACCGCGGGCGACAGCAACGGCGACGGCCGCGCGGACCTGATCGTCGAATACGACTACGGCAACAGCGACATGGGCCTGTGGACGTACACCGCCAACGCCGCTGGAAGCCTCAACACCCCTGTCATCAGCACCCGTTCGGGTGCCGGAAAGTGGAACGCCCAGAAGTCCGTCCCGCACGCGGGAGACACCAATGCTGACGGCCGGGCCGACGTCATCATGCTCTACGACTACGAGGACAGCCGCTTCGCGAGTTGGATCATCGCTGCCAAACCCGGCGACGCCAACGGCGGCTTCAACCAAGGCACCAAGACCTGGGAAGCACCCGTCGGCACCTGGTAGCACCACCCGGACCGAGGCCGTGAACTCCTAGGCACTGCATCGCTGGTGGCCTGTACCCCGCCGACATGTTCGGGGTACAGGCCTCTGGCGTGTCCGCCCGGACCGTCTCGCAGGTCCTCGATGCACACGTCGACGCGTTCGCGGACCCTCGTCCTGCCGCTCCACGTCGGGGTGTCGATCGCGGCGTCTGCCGCATTTCCGGGATGCAACCTCCACCGATGAAACGGGGTTTGTACGGGGAACGGGGCCGCTCCGCCCCGAGTCCGGCCGACGGGTACGTCCAGGCGTACGCCCAGCCCTGGGGCCACCGCTGCACCTTCTGGCTCGAACGCAAGCGGCTCGGCCCGAACGGCTACGACTGGACGCGGGTGTCCGCGCGGGAAGACCTCATCAAAGGCACCTACTACTACACCGGCTTCCACTGGAACGGCACGGACGCGGGGTCGCGAGTCTGCGTCGACAACCACGACCTCCAGTCGTTCCGGCAGTGCGGCGCCGGAGCCTGGTAAGCGCCTGCCACCGGCTTGATCGCCTGCGCCTTACGGCACGACGGCGACCCGTTCGATCAGCGCTTGCCAACTGTCGCCGAGGAAGGCGTCGACGTCCGCCGCCGGAGGCACGCTCTGCTCCGACATCGACAAGTACAGGAGCAGCGGGCCTTCCAGAGCCGCGGTGAGTTGCACGGAAAGGCCGTCCAGGCTGGGCACGCGCACGTCCGCCCGGCCGAGCAGCATGCGGATGTGCAACCGGGACATCGACGCTTCCCCGGCCGGGACAGGCTGATTGCGGTCGAGGGCCGCTCGGGCGACGGCGTGGTGGTCGACAAGGAACATGATGCGGGCGCGACCGTACGCGACGAGGCGCGCCACCGGATCGGCGCCGGGGCCCAGCGGCGGGGGGCCGGAGAGGACCTGCTCCTGGAAGTGTCGTTCGTCGGCGTCCAGTAGCGCCCGGAAGATGCCGGCCCGGGTGCCGAAGCGGCGGAAGACGGTGCCCTTGCCGACCCCGGCGCGCTCGGCCAGGCCGTCCATGGTGACCTTCTCGACCCCGTGCTCCGCGATCAGCTCCCGGGCGGTCCCCAGGAGGAGCTCGCGATTGCGTACGGCGTCGGCGCGCTCTGCGCGTGGCTGCCCGAAGGGCACTACAGACCGGTCCACGCGTTCAATCTATCGCGGGGAATGAGAAACGGGGTAAAGTCCGTTTAGTGGGAGCGCAGGCGCCGAGAGGCACCCGTCCCTCTGCTGTCACCTGCGCAGCGGCCTGCGCAGCGACCCACGACCATGCGCCACCCACCCCCGCGAGGAGCCATGCCATGAACCTGTTCCGCCTGGACGCCAGCATCCTGCCCGGCGCCTCCACCAGCGCCGAGATCGCCGATGCGGCGGAGGCCGAGTGGACCGCCGCGCACCCCGGCGGCACCGTGACCCGCCGCCACCTGGGCACCGACTTCCTACCGGCCGACGCCTGGACGCTGGCCACCACGGCCGCCTTCACGCCCGAGGCCGACCGCACCCCGGCCCAGCTCGAAGCCCTGGCGTTGGCCGCGGCGCTGGCCGAAGAGGTGCAGGCCTCCGACGCCGCGATCCTGGCCGTTCCGCTGTACAACTTCGGCGTTTCCCAGCACTTCAAGGTCTGGGTCGACCTCGTCATCGCCGGCGCCGGTCCGACCACTCCCCTGCTCAAGGACACCCCGACTGTGCTCGTCACCACCCTCGGCGGCGGGTACGGTCCCGGCACCCCGCGCGAGGGCTGGGACCACTCCACGCCGTACCTGGAGCGCGTCCTCGCCGACGTCTGGCAGGCCGACCTCACCGTGGTCAAGCGCGAACTCACCCTCGCCGCCACCACCCCCGGCATGGAGAGCCTGAAGGACCTTGCCGACGAGCAGCGCTCCCGTGCTCTCACCGACGCGCGCGAGGCCGGTCAGGCGCTCGCCGGGAACTGACGGAACTGACGGGAACTGACTGGACATATCCGGTGGCGGGCTCCGACTCAGGAGTCTCGCGAGTCCGCCCCGGATGTCCGCACCGGGACGTCGCCTCGTGACTGCGCCTCAGGACTCGGCCTCGGGCGCCTGACCTGCGGATCGTCGCCGTCGGCGGCGCAAGTCCCACGAGACCGTGCGCTCGCAGCATTCATCCACCCATGAACTGACGCTGCCCTAAAGGAAGTTCACGGTGTTCCCGCCGCCCGGCTGCGGATCCCCCGCCGCCGATCGAGAATGGCAGGTAGAGACCGGACAGCTCGGGGTCGACAGCGCGCCTGACGGCGCGCGTGCGGCGTCTGCCTGCGGCGTCCGCTCCGGCGGGACGCGGATCAGGCAGCGGGACATGAGCGATGGCGACGACCAGCCGACCTGCCGGCGGCAGCGAACGCCGGGCGATCGTGGGGCGGGCGCTCCACGTCACACTCGCCGCCTCAGCCGGGTTCTACGTGTGCCGGTACGCGTTCGACCAGCCCGAGCCCGCCATCTACGCGCTGTTCGGCGCGGTGGCCATGGGGGCGCTCTCCCAGATCCCGGGATCCGGGCGGCAACGCGCGACGGTGATTGCGGGTGCGCTGCCCATCGCCTTGGCGCTGGTCGCGGTGGGCACCGCGCTGGCCGTACACACCGCGACCGCGGTCGCCGGGATGGCTGTCGTCGGCTTCTGCCTGGCCTTCTCCGCAGTGGCCGGCCCCCGTCCGGCGGGCGCCGCGCCCGGGCTGCAACTGATGTACATCCTGCCGTCCTTTCCTCCGTACGCCCCGGACCATCTGCCCGGACGTCTGCTCGGCACCGCGATCGGCATACTCCTGCTGGCGGCGCTGGAGCTCTGGGTGTTGCCGGCGCGCGGTGCGGACAGGCGGTACCGCCTGGTCCTGGCCGACGCGATCGGCACGGCGTCGCGGGCCGCGGACGCACTCGCCGCCCGGGCGGGTGGGGGGACGGCCGACGGGCAGGACAGCGGGCAGGGCGGCGGAACGAGCGACGGGACGGGCGACCGCCACGACGGAGACTTTCCCGAAGACCTCCTGCGCGACCTCCTGAAAGCGGGCGAGGCCCTGCGTCCCGCGCTTCTGCCACCGGCCGAACGGCCCGGCGGGGCCGGGCGTACCGACCGGGCCCTCACCCAGGCCGCCGGCGCGGCGCGCGAACTGCTCTCTCAGCTAAGGGGTTTGGCCGCGCAGGAAACGGCGCTCCACGATCCGGAGTCGGCCGTGCTCCTCGCCCGAGTGGCCCAGGCCTGCCGGGACACCGAGGATGCGTTGCGCGGCGGCCCGGCGCCGCCCGCCACGCGGATGGACGAGGCCATCCGCGCGTTCCAGGAGGCCCGGCTGGCTGCCGCCCGCCGCCCCGCGCCGACCCGCCCGTCACCGGCCGTGCTGCGCCACCAGGCGGCGGTGCTGGCCTCCTCCGTACCGGCGCAGATCGCCAAGTCGTCGGTACGCGTGGCAATCGACGGGCGCGCGGCCGGGCCGCTGCATCCGGAGTCCGTGTTCTGGTACGCGAGTCGCGGGACGGCGTACCTGTACTGGGTGCGCGTACGCGGGCATCTGACACCGCACTCGGTGCACTTCCAGAACGCGGTCCGGATCACCGCGGGCCTGGCCCTCGCGCGGTTGACCGCCGGCCTGCTGGATCTGGCCCACGGATTCTGGGTGCTGCTGGCCGTACTGACACTGACCAGGACGAACGTCATAGGCACGTGGCGCAATGTGCGGCTCGCATTGGTCGGCACATTCGTCGGCTCGCTGGCCGCGGCCGGACTGCTGACCGCCTTCGGGCCGCACACGGACGCGTACGCGGCGGTACTCGCGCCCGCAATGCTGCTCGCCTTCACCGTCGGACCGATGCTCGGCATCGCCTGGGCCCAAGGTCTGCTGACCGTGGTGGTGGCCTCCGCCTTCGCACAACTGGCGCCCACGAACTGGGAGTTGGCACAGGCCCGTATCCTCGATGTCGCGACGGGCTGCCTGATCGGCCTGGTCTGCGGGGTATTGGCGTGGCCTCGTGGCGCCCGGACGGAAGTCCTGCGCACAGCGGCCGAGTTGCTACGGAGCCTGGGGAGGACCGTCGAGCAGGCCACGTACGCGATGCTGCACGATCCGGACGTGGGCCTCCCGACCGCTCCCCAGGTGGTGCGTCGCGGGCCCTCCGCCACCGCCACAGTCTCCCAGTCGATCGACGAGACGGGTCATGCGCTTCGGCTCACGCAGTCGTCGTTCGCCCAGCTCCAGGCCGAGCCGGAAGCCCCGCGCCCCCACCTGACCTCCGATCCGGATCCGCATCTGCCCGACCTCCAGGCCGTCCTCGTCACCGCCCATCACACGTTGCTCAGCGCCCAGGAACTCCTCGACAGCCACCGGCAGTCCCCGCGCCCATCCGCCCCCGACGCCATCCGGTCGGCTTCGGCGCGCGGCACCGAACTCGCCCGGGAATGCACCGCACTCGCCGACGACTTGGCGCAGGGCAGCGTGGCTCCCGGACCACCGCCCAAGCCCGCGCACGTGATCCCGTCCGCGCTGCTCGACGGCGACGACGAAAGCGACAGCGCGGCGCTGCCTCTGCTGATCGACCTCGAGACGTGGCTGAACGCGGTGGCCCGCGATCTGGCCCACATCCGTCCCGCGCCGTCGACGCCAACCGCCAGCGACTAGGGCGGTCGCCCGGGGCTTGACTTTCCCACCCGGAAAGTAGGACGCTTACTTTCCCAACAGGAAAGTGAGGGTCCGTCATGACGAACACCGCCGCGGAGCAGGCCCGCGCCGCGCTGGACGCCGTCGACCGAGCGCAACGCCAGGTGGCCGACGAAATCGGCCTGCCTCGCGGCTACTGGTGGGCAATGGCAGGTGGCTGGCTTGTGCTGGGTACGCTCGGCAGCGTCTCGCCGTGGGTGGCGGGAATCGCCACGGTGGCCTTCAGCAGCGGGCATGCGATCGCCGCGTCGCATCTGCTGAACGGGCGTCGGCGTACGAACAACCTCCAGGTCAGCGCGGCCGTCGCCGGGCGCCGCACCCCGCTGGTCGTGCTCGGCATGCTGTTCGCGCTGGTCGGGGTCACCGTGGGGGTTGCCTTCGCACTCCATGCCGACGGCGCGGACCATGCCAGCATCTGGGCCGCAGCGCTGGTCGCGGCCGTCATCGGCTTCGGCGGATCGGACATCCTGCGCGTCCTGCGCCGCTGGGTGCGGGCATGACGCAGCCACGGTTCGACGAGTTGATCCACCCGAGCACCCGGCTGACGCTGGTGGCGACCCTGGCCGCCGCCGACTGGGCGGAGTTCGCCTTCCTCAAGGACCGACTGGGGCTCTCCGAGTCGGCGCTGTCCAAGCAGTTGGCCACGCTCGAGGAAGCCGGATACGTCGCCACGGAGCGCCGACTCACCGGCAGCCGCCGCAAGGTGCGCGCGCGACTGACCACCGCCGGCCGCGAAGCCTTCGACGGCCACGTCGCCGCACTCCAGGCAATCGTCACCGGCACGGCAATCTCCGCCGACAGCACCGCAACCGGTTCCTGACGGGTCCAGGGGTAGGCGGCCCCATCACCGTCCCCTGTGGACCTGGACCCGACGTGGTGAGGCGATAAACGGGTTGCACTCCAAGCACATGATCAGCTTGGGTCCCTGCTCGTGACTGCCTTGAACGATCTCGTACGTCCGGACCGGTATCCGCGCTCTGCCCACTATGACCCCGCCTGGTTGCTCGACCTCGACATGGGGCCGAACCCGCTGTGGCTGCTGGAAGACCTCGCCCACGATCTCGACCTGTCCTCGGGCATGCGGGTTCTCGACCTCGGCTCCGGCAAGGGCGCCACGTCGGTGTTCCTGGCCCGCGAGTACGGGGTCGAGGTCGTCGCCGCCGACCTGTGGATCGACCCCGAACAGGCGGCAGCCGTCTTCGCCGAAGCGGGTGTCGGCGACCAGGTGGAGGCCGTGCGAGCGGAGGCGCACACCCTGCCGTTCGAGGCGCAGAGCTTCGACGCGATCGTCAGCGTGGACGCCTTCGAGTACTTCGGTACGGCGGACAACTACCTGCCCTACCTGCTGCGCTTCCTCCGGCCTGGGGGACAACTGGGCGTGGCGACCCCCGCCATGACGCGGGAGATCCGGGAACTCGGAGCCATCCCGCCCCACATCAAGGACGTGGTCGGCTGGGAAGCGATCGCCTGGCACACCGCGGAGTGGTGGCGCTTCCAGTGGGAGATCACCGAGTTGGTGAAGGTCACGTCGGCGCGGCTGCAACAGGACGCCTGGCAGGACTGGCTGCTGTGGGCCCGGGCCGGCGCGGAACACCACCCCGATGGCCGGACCGCGAACCAACCCGTCATCGACATGCTCACCACGGACGGCGGAGAATTCCTCTCCTTCGCCCTGGTAACCGCCCGCAAGAACTGAGCAGACGCCACGTTGACGACGGTCTGTCTTTCCGGTCGTGATCGGAGAGGCAGGCCGAGAACCCTAGGCCTCTCGGATGTAGCGCACGACGTCCGAAGGGATCTCGGAGGCGGCCTCGACGGCTATTTCGAGGGCGCGGCGGACGAGTGGCGAGAGGGTACGTCCCGCCCTCCAGTGCAGGTAGATCTCCCGCGGCGGGATGGCCGGCCGAAGTTCATGGACGCGGAGACTGGCGTCGGCGAGGACGCCGCCGCCGAGGACGGCCAGCCAGGGCAGCACCGCCGACCCCATGCCCGCCCGCACCATCGAGAACAGCGTGTCGTTGACCGCGGTGCGGAACACGATCTGCGGACGGGCGCCGCTACGGGCGATCGCCTGTTCCACGCGTGGTTGGTCGCAGATCGGCGGCCAGGCCAACATGGGTGCGCCGTCGAGTTGTTCCAGCGGGACCGGGCCGTCAGGGAACGTACCGGCGCCCGTCACGAGCAGGTACGGATCGTCGAGCAGCTTGCGGTGCGCGAGATCGCCGTCGATGCGGGGGTCGATGCGGCCGTCGTAGAACAGCAGGTCGAGGTCGCCGAGTTGCGGTTGGTCCGGCTCCTCCTCGGAGAGGCGGATGTCGCAGCCGGGGTGTTCGTCGCGGAGCCGGCGTACCACCGACGGCAGGATCACGTTGGACACGCTCTGGAACGTACCGATGTCGATCCGCCCGTTTCCCGCATGGAACCGGCCCACGGCGTCGGCCAACGTCCCTGCCCTTGCGAGTAGTTCGCGCCCGTAGCCGAGTACGACGCGGCCGAGCGGGGTGAGCCGTACCGGCTTGGGACCGCCTAGGCGGTCGAACACTCGGCCGCCGACGGCCCGTTCGAGGGCGGCGATCTGCTGGCTCACCGTCGACTGCGTGTAGCCCAGACGGGCGGCGGCCCGGCCGAACGAGCCCTCCTCGGCTATGGCGACCATGGCCGCCAGATGGCGCAACTCGACGTCCTTCACGGGCCTCAACCTAGCCGCGTCCCTTAGGTGAAGCGATTGGATGAAGCAATTGGGTTTGGCGATTGAGCCAATCGGAACTCATCGCTTTTCACGATGGACTCGCGGGCTCTAGCGTTCAGGACATGTCCTGCGTACGGAATGCGGAAGGAGACCGCCCATGACCGCGCTGCGGTCCGCACTTTGGCTGCCGCTCTTCGACGACCTCGCCGATCCGCTGGTGGTCACGCGCCTCGCTGCGGAGGCGGAGGAGGCCGGGTGGCACGGCTGCTTCGTGTGGGACCACCTGCGCTGGCGGGAGCCGGTCCGGCTGGTCGCCGATCCGTGGATCACCCTGGCGGCGGTCGCCGGCGCGACGGAGCGGCTGCGGCTCGGGCCCATGGTCTCGACGCTCGCCCGGCGGCGTCCGGCCAAGGTCGCGCGGGAGACGGCGACGCTGGATCGGCTGAGCGGCGGTCGGCTCACCCTCGGCGTCGGGCTGGGCAGCGACCGGTTCGGCGGTGAACTGTCGAGGACTGGCGAGGAGTTGGACGACCGGCGGCGCGGGCGGATGCTCGACGAGTCGTTGGAGATCCTGCGCGCTGCGTGGTCCGGTGAGCCGGTACGCCACCGCGGCGAGCACTACGTCGTCGAGGACGTCACCTTTCTGCCGAGACCGGTCCAGCGACCAGGCGTACCGGTGTGGGCGGCCGGATTCCCGGGCAACGCCAAGCCGATCCGGCGGGCTGCCCGGCTCGACGGCTTCTTCCCGGCGAACTTGACGCATCCGGGTCAACTCGCCGAGGTCGTCGGCACGCTCACGGAACTGCGGGGTGGCGAGATGGACTCGTACGACGTCGCCGTCGGGCTCGCGCCGGGCGTCGATCCCGAGCCGTACGCGAAGGCGGGTGCGACGTGGTTCCTGGCGGAGTTCGACCCGGGCGTACGGCTCGACACCGTGCGGGGCGTACTCCGCGACGGACCTGCGGGCGAGAGGTGACGGCGGCGATGGCCTTCGACTACGACGCGGAACTCGTCCGGTATCAGGAACGGCTGTGGGCTGCCGCCGATGTCGCGCCTGGCGATCACGTCCTCGACATCGGATGCGGGGCAGGCCGGACCACGCGCGAGGCGGCCCGGGCGGCGTCGCGGGGTACTGCGCTCGGCATCGACGTCTCGGCCCCGATGCTGGAACTGGCGCGCGAGCGAGCTGAGGCGGAAGGGCTCGGCAACGTCGAGTTCGTGCAGGCCGACGCCCAGACGCATGCCTTTCCGGCCGGGCATTTCACGGTCGCCATAAGCCGGTTCGGCACGATGTTCTTCGCGGACCCTCGGGCGGCCTTCGCCAACATCGGCGAAGCCCTGCGCCCAGGTGCGCGGTTCGTGCAGTTGGTCTGGCAGGCCCGCGACGTCCAGGAGTGGAGCGCGGCGATCCGAGCGGCGGTCGGCGATGGACGTACGTCATCGGGGTCGGCCGACACGGCGTTCACGCTGGCCGATCCGGAGGCCGTGGCCGGCATGTTGACCGATGCCGGCTTCGCGGCGCTGGAGGTTGTGGACGTGCGCGAGCCCGTCTATTACGGACCGGACGTCGAAAGCGCCCGTACGGCCGTGCTCCAGTTGGCGATGTCAAGGGACCCACTCGCCAGTCAGGACGCGGCGGCCACGGAACGGGCGCTGGAACGCCTCGACGCGACCCTCAGCGCCCACGACACCGGCAACGGGGTGTGGTTCGATGCCCGGGCTTGGCTGATCAGCGCGCACCGAGGGTGAGGAACTGCCGCCAGGAGTCGGCGGAAAGGGTGACTTGCGGTCCCGGTACGCGCTTGGAGTCGCGGACGAGTATCCGCCCGGCCGCCTCCGCGGCTTCGACGCACTGGGTGGGTGCAGTGTCCGAGTAACTGCTCTTGTGCCATCGCAGCACCGCGTCGCCGTGATCCACTCAGTTCTCCTTCAGCCCTCGCGCAGCGGCCTGCATCAGTCCCAACGACCGCTCTGGACTCAATGCTGCCGCCCGAAGGTGCTCGAAGATAGCCGCGAACCGACCAGATTCTTCCGGCTTTTCCATATAGAGCTCCCCCATGCTGTTCTCCACCATCACGACGTCGGGATCACCCTGGGGGAACTTCAGGACCACGAAAGGCCAGCCCATCGACGGATAGGCACCGGCCGCGAACGGCAGCACCTGGATCGTGACGTTCGCACGCCGAGCCTGGGCGACAAGATGGTCCAACTGCCGCCGCATGACCGCCCCACCGCCGACGGGTCGGCGTACCGCCGCCTCGTCGAGCACCGCCCAGTACTGGAGCGCTGTCGTAGCCAGCCGTTCCTGCCGCTTCATGCGCGCTGCCGCGCGGCGTTTCACCTCCTCCTCGTCGACGACAAGGCCCGTGCCGATGACCGCGCAGGCATACTCCTCAGTCTGCAAAAGGCCAGGCACCATCAGCGTCTGGTAGTTCCAGATGGAGGCGGCCTCGGACTCCAGTCCGATGTACGGCCCCGGAAGCAGGTCGCTGTAGGAGCTCCACCAACCTCGTCGGCGTGCCTCGCGCACCAACTCCATCGTCGCCTCACGACGGCGCTGATCCGCCACCCCGTAGATGTCCATCAGGTCGCGGGCGTCGCGAAGGCTCAGTCCGCGATGCCCGGTCTCGATCCGACTGATCTTCGACGTCGACACGAGCAGTCGCTCGGCGACGTCCTCGCATGTCAGCCCGGCCTCCTCACGCATGCGCCGAAACTCGGTCGCAAGACGCTTTCGTCGCAGAGTCGGTCCGAGTTCGGGGCTCATGACGCCTCCCGTATTGGCATTTGCCGATTCGTGTTGCTGTCTGACTCGAAGTGATGCCACCCTAACGTGAGCACACAACTACAGTCCGCAGTTTCGCGAAAGGCGGCGCCCCATGCACACGCGCCAGACGTACTGCCTGCTCGCCCACCACCTTCCGGCCGAGCCGTGCGCCGCTGGCGAAGCGCGTTCCTACGTACGGCGGTTCCTCGATTGCCACGGCCTGAGCACCCTCGCCGATGACGCGGTTCTCCTCACCTCGGAACTCGTCACCAACGCCCTCCGGCACGCAACAGGCGCCCCTGAGCTGCGAATCTCCCTCAGCGGCAACGACCTCCGCCTCGAGGTCTTCGACGGCGGGCACGGTATCCCGAGTCCCCGTACCGCCGAAGACCGCGACACCGACGGCCGCGGCCTGTGGCTCGTCGACCGCATGGCCACCCGCTGGGGCTTCGACCGCGCGCACGGGACCAAATCCGTCTGGTGCGAACTCGCCCTGGCCGACGTTCCCTAGAGGTCGGCGCCGTGCGGCCTCAGGCGCGAAGTCTCCATGTCGCCGGGGGTGCCGCGGCGTCGGTTGGCGGCCTCGTGGGGGTGCGCGGCGAAGTAGTACTCCCACTCGTGGGCCACCCGCGGTGCCCACCCGGGCGGGGCGTCGAGGCGGACGCGGCGCCAGATGTCGGCGAACGCCGCGGTGCACGGGTCGTGTTCACGGTCAGGGGACGTCGACCCGCCGTTGACGACGTCGATCAGCCGCTGGCACACGCGGGCGGCCCGGGCGGGGTCCTGGCCCAGCCGGCCGTCGAACTGGTCGTCGAAGACGAAGAAGAACGCCATGGCGTCGGCGCACAGGTCCAACTCGGCGCCCCGGGCGTGCGGGTACCCGAGGGCGGCCAGCCCGGGCATGGCCCAGGAGGTGTACCAGTCCAGGGGCGCGCCGTCGCCGACCAGGCCCGTACGGCGCACCCAGGCGAGGTTGCGGTGCCGCGCCGCGTCGAGGTCGGGGCTGATCCCCGCGGGGGCGGGGATGTCGAATTCGATGTTCTGGGGCACGCGTCCTCCTGCTGGGGGATCATCACGCTGCCGATGGTCGATGCGAAGAAACCAACCATGCATTGACCATCGACCGCAGCGGCATCGAAGATGGCGCCGTTTGGCGCGGTGAGCGCCCTCTCCCGCCCGGAGCCCTCATGCGAATCGTCGCACCCGGCACACCGCGCATCCCGCCCGGCATTCGTCGCCAAGATGTCATTCTCCGCTGAACCCCCTTAATCCTGAGTCCAGTTCCCCATGCATCGCAGCACGGCAGTCCCACGGTTGCACTGCCCACCGCCTCGACCACGAGCCGGCAGCCGCCCGGCATCGCCCATGCCGGGCAGGAGCGAAGGAGCGGTAGCCATGCCACTGCACGAAGGCAACGCCCGTGCCCATCCGATCGAGGCTCCGCCGTCGAGTCCGAGTCCGACTCCGGCCGAACTCGTCGCCCGCGCACGTGCCTTGCACCCACTCATAGCCTCACACGCCGCTCGCGGCGAGCAGGAGCGCCGCCTGGTGCAGGAGAGCGTCGACGCGCTCACCGACGCCGGGATGTTCCGCATGTCCATTCCGAAACGCTATGGCGGGTACGCCACTTCGCTGCGCACCATGCTCGACGTCTCGGCCACGGTGGCCGAGGCCGACGGCGGCACCGGGTGGGTGGTGGCGCTGTCCAACACGACCGCGTGGATGGCCGGGCTGTTCTCCGAGCAGGCCCAGGACGAAGTGTGGGCGAACAACCCCGATGCCAGGATGTCCGGCGTCCTGACCCCGCACGCCCACACGGTTCGCGTCGACGGCGGCTTCCGGGTGACCGGCCGTTGGCCCTACAACTCCGGTTCGTGGCTGTGCGATTGGGCGTCCCTCGCGATTCCCGTCGCGGACGCGGAGGGACGCGTGGTGGACCAGGGCGCCGCGTTGATCCCGCGTCGCGATCTGACGGTCGAGGACACCTGGTTCGTCGCGGGCATGCGCTCCTCGGAGTCGAACTCCGTCGTCGCCGACGACGTCTTCGTGCCGGACCACCGCATCATGTCGGTGTCGCAAGCCATCGCGGGCGGCCACACCGCCGACTTCGGCCTGGAGGCGCTGCATCGTTCCGCGCCCATCCCCTTGCTGGCGCTGATGCTGGCCGCGCCGCAACTGGGCCTCGGGCGCAGGGCCCTGGAGATCGTCCGGGACAAAGCCGCGAGCAAGACGATCGCGTACACCGCCTTCGCCGCGCAGGAAGAGTCGGTGGCCTTCCAACTGCAACTCGCCGAAGCGGCCATGATGATCGAGACCGCGCACCTGCACCTCTACCGCGCCGTGGACGAGGTCGACGCCGCGGCACAGGCGGGGGCGTACCCCGATGTACGCGCCCGCTGCCGCATGCGCGCCGACGCGGCCTGGGCGGTCCGGCACGTCACCAAGGCGATCGACATCCTGCTGTACGCCCACGGCGCGGCCGGCTTCGCGGAGAGCAGCCCGCTGCAACGCATCTGGCGCGACTCGGCGGTGGCCGCCCGCCACGCCTTCATCCTGCCCACGGT
This sequence comes from Streptomycetaceae bacterium NBC_01309, assembly GCA_045039925.1. Classification (GTDB taxonomy): domain Bacteria; phylum Actinomycetota; class Actinomycetes; order Streptomycetales; family Streptomycetaceae; genus Yinghuangia. The sequence continues at coordinate 8,629,856 of CP108400.1, read as the reverse complement.
GAACCTGGAGGTGTACGGCAAGGCGCTGCTCGGCCGTAAGGACCAGATCACAGCACTGGTGTAAATCGTCGCACGACCGCGGAAGCGGGTGCGGGTGCGGTGCGGATTCGGGTGCAAGTGCGGGGCCGGATCAGTTGATTCCGGCCCGGCCCAGCGCCCGTACCCGTACCCGCACCCGCACCCGCACCCGGCCATCCGACCGCTATCGCGCCGCTGTCACCTCGCCGGCCCAGGTACGCAGGGCGACAATGTGGCCGAGCATGCTCGAGTACGACGCGAACGCCGGCGCGATGATCTCCTCCACCGGCTCCCCGTCGGCGACCGCGAACGCCAGGCTCTCCCCGTCGCATTCGAAAATGCGCTCATCCTCCACATGGAGGGTGTCGACCATCAGGTAGGAACCATCCGAACCGTGCCACGCCCCAACTACGTAGCCGTGCGCGTGTTCCGCGAAATCGGCCAGCATCTCGTCTCCCGCATTTCCGAGGCCGATGCTGTACCAAACGTCGCCCTCCAAGTCGGACGCGCCGCACTCGTAGTCGAATCCGTCGAACAGGGCCAGCAGTGGCGGGTGGACGAAGGAGAGCACGCTCCTGGCCCGTCGGATGTGCGGCGGTAGCACAACGACGTCCCCGGACTCCGCTGCGGCGAGGGATGCTTCGGTGTCCCTCGTGAAAGTGAGCGACGGGAAGCGCTCGATGAATCGGGCGAAGTTCTGTTTGTCGTGCGGCGGAAGATCGGCGTCCCAGACCCAGTGGACGGCCGTATCGGCGTCGCCGACAACATCTCGCTCGGTTGAGGGTCCCATGGTTCACCGCTCCCAAATGTCGAACCGATCATCGATCTGAAGACCGGCCAGTGATCACCGCTCGGCTCGAATCGTCCGGCGCCTGCGGGTGACCCGCACCCACGCGACCATTAACACACAGTTCGGGCAAGGTAGTTGCTCCACGCGGCCAACGCCCCAACTGTTGGGTGCGGCCGCGCGTAGGCACAGCCGAGACACAGCACGAGCGGTGGGCAAACGCGGGCGAGTGCGGTGGGATGACCGTACCCGGGCCAGCCCTTCAGTTGCTTTCGTGCCAACCGAGACGCGAAGGATGCCGCATGTACGACGTCATCGTTGTCGGCGCCCGCTGTGCGGGGTCGCCGACCGCCATGCTTCTCGCCCGGCGAGGGCATCGGGTTCTCGTGCTCGACCGCGCCACGTTCCCCAGCGACACCGTCTCCACGCACTACATCCACCAGTCCGGGCTCGTCCGGCTCCGCGACTGGGGGCTCCTGGACGAGCTGACGGCCACGAACACGCCGCCGATCCGCCAGGCGCACTTCGCGTACCGCGACTTCACACTGAGCGGGTTCGCGGACCCCGTCGACGGGATCGACGTCGGGTACGCCCCGCGCCGCGCGGTGCTCGACGAGATCCTGGTCAACGCCGCGCGGCGTTCCGGCGCCGAGGTCATCGAGGGCTTCGGCGTCTCCGACCTGGTCTTCTCCGAGGGACGCGTGGTCGGCGTACGGGGAGGCGAACGAGGCGCTCCGGAAAGGGAGTTCCGCGCCACGATCGTGATCGGGGCGGACGGCTGCCGCTCGATCGTCGCGAAGCGGACCGGCGCCGAACCGTACAGGGTGGTCCCCGCCACCGGAGTCAACTACTACGCGTACCACAGCGGCCTGGACTGGGCGTTGGAACACCGGGTCGGCTTCAACGAGATCTGGTGCGGGGGCTGGCCCACCAACGACGGCCTCACCGTGCTGGCCGTCATCTGCGGCAAGCGCAGGTTCAAGGAGTTCCGCCAGGACGTGGCGGGCAACTTCCAGGCGACCTTCGACGAGATCCACCCCGAACTGGGCGCGCAACTGCGGGACCAGGGCAAGCGCGAAGGCGACTTCGTGGCCATGCCGCACGTGGACAACTACTACCGCCACCCGTGGGGTCCGGGCTGGGCGCTCGTCGGCGACGCCGGCTACCACAAGGACCCGTACCCGGGGTTCGGCATCACCGACGCCTTCATGCACGGCGAGATCCTTGCGGAACGCCTCCACCGGGCGCTGACCGGGGAGTGCCCGATGGACAGCGCACTCGCCGAGTACCACAAGCTCCGCGACGAAACGAGCACGAACAACTACGAGTTCACCACCAAGCTCAGCGCGTTCGGTGAGCTGACCCCTCGCCTCCGCGCGGTGTTCGGCGCGATCCGCCGCAGCCCGGAGTGGACGACGAAGCTCTTCGGCCTGTTCGCCGGCGGCGTCGAGCACCACGAGATCTTCTCCCGGGCGGCCATCGAGCAGCTCTACGACGACACGGGCGTACCCCCGAAGGAGCGCGTGTACGGCTAGCGGATGTCACGTTCTCAGCGGAAGCGGCCGCAGCCTGAGTGCCTGTGCGTGGCACTCCCACGACAACACCCTCGCTGATCGCGGGTTCTGCGGCCGCCTTCCGTGTCCTGGGCCGGAGCCCTGCCCTCGGGTGGCCCCGGGGGCAGGGCTGTTCCGGTGGGTCAGGGAATCGTGAGAGGGCTGGCGAACATGGTCGCCTTGTCGCGGGCGTTGATGTCGGGCGGGTTCTTGACGTCGGTGAGGCCGAGGCCCGTCATCAGGGTCGTGTGGTCGTCGACGCGCCATTCGGGGTGTTGCAGGTCGAGGACGTGTCCGACCTCGTGCGCGTGGAGCCAGCGCCTGGGGTGCGGGGCGACGACCGCGCCGGGCTTGCCCGCCGGGTGGGTGGCGCATCCGTTGATGTCGCCCTGGTTGTCCCGGACGCGGGGGACGATATAGATGACGATGTCCTTGGGACCGGCGCCGTTGCGGTGTTCGGCCAGGGTGTTCTGGTCCGCCGTGGCCGGGGCCACGTTTTCGTTGCAGGGGCCGACCCGCACGATGTCCAGGCCGGGGATGCTGATCTGCTCGGTGCCGACCAGTTCGACGCCGATTTCCACCCTGCCGTACAGGAAGGCCATGTCCGCGATCTGGCTGCGGACCAGCTCCTGGTCGAGCGGTACGTTGACGGCTTTGACGTGGACGCGGACACGTTCGTTGGGCCGCCAGGTGGTGCCGATCGTGCGGTAGGGGTTGACCCAGAACACGTCCAGCAGGTCGGGGCGCCGCGAGACCATGGTCAGGGCGCCGGGCAGCGCGCGGTGCGCGGTGGTGGCGTCGGTGGCGCCCCAGCCGCCGGGTACGCGTTCGTCGTACCCGAGGCTCTGGACCCGGTTGTCCGCGGTCACCCAGGCGACGTCGAGCTGTCCCGGCGTACGGGCGACCGCCGCCAGCGACCCGGACTGCGCCGCGCCGGGCCAGGCGATCGGCCAGGGGGAGGGCCAGTTGGCCCAGGGGTTCCACGCGGTCGTGCCGATGCCGCCGTCCGGGCCGATCCAGAACACGTCGAGGAAGTCGGGGCGTCGGGAGACCGCCACCAGTCCGGCGCGGCGGACGGTCGTACGGTCGCTGACCCGGGCGGCGCCGGCCGGGGCGATGGACCGCGACGGCCAGTTCGCGTTGACGTTCCACCACGCGGTCGAGACACCGCCGTCGGGGCGGACCCAGAACAGGTCGAGGTGGTCGCGGGCGCGCGACACCACGGTCAGCGCGCCGACCGGGGCCTGGGCGGCGTTGGGTGCGGTGACCGACCACGGAGCCGGCCAGTCGAGCCAGACGTTCCAGGTGGTGGTGGCGATGGCTCGGTTCGGCTGGATCCAGAACACGTCGAGCTGGTCGGCGTTGCGCGCCGCGGCGGCGAGGCTGCCCGGGACGGCGGCCCGAGCGGGTGCGATGGAACGTACCGGTGACCAGCCGCGTGCGGTGACGTCCCACCAGGACGTGGACACACCGCCGTCGGGGCGGATCCAGAACACGTCGAGGTGCCGGGGGTTGCGGGCGACGGCGGCCAGGCCTCCGGCCGACGTGCCGGGCGCGGCCGAGCCGGGCGGCGCGACCTGGCCGTCGGTCCAAAGGTGCGTGGTGTCGTTCCATGTGGCGGTGTTGACGGCGCCGTTGGAGGCGATCCAGAAGACGTCGAGGTGACCGGGCCCGCGCGCGACCGACGCGACGGTGCTGTTCTCGGCGTTGGCGGCGCCCGGCAGCGCGAAGTCCACGCCGCTCCACGCGCGGGCGGACGGCATGGGCGACAGCAGCGCCGCGAGGAGCACGAGCGCCAGGCCGGCAACCAGCCGCCGCGCGGCACTGCGCGGGGCACGAGCCGAACCCGACTGCCACGGAAGTCTGTTCATGGTTCTCCCGTTCTGCACACAGGCCGCGGGACGCGGCCGGGTACAGGGGACGTGGCAGCAGACAGCCGAACCTCTCAAGTTCCCCCAAAGATTTTTCCGACAAGCGCGGGCCTGGGCGTGCTCCAGGCGACGCGCCTGTGCCTGAGCCTGCCCTTGCGCGGCATTGCATACGGGCATCGGCCCCTGCCGGGCACTGTAAATAGTTAACTGAGTCCATTAACCTCCGGGCCATGCTCACACCACGGGAGTTGTTGACCACTACGCGGTCCGTGCGGCTGCGGCTCGATCTGGAGCGGCCGGTCGAACGGGAGACGGTCGAGGAGTGCCTGCGCGTGGGGTTGCAGGCGCCGAACGGGTCGAACCTGCAGCTCTGGAACTGGGTCCTGGTGGACGACCCGGCGATCCGGGCGCGGATGGCGGAGATCTACCGGGACTCGATCGACGACCAGCAGCGGATGTCCGCGGAGGCGGCAGCGGCGGGGCGGGCATCGCGATATCCGAAGACGCCGCAGCAGGAGCGGATCTCACGGTCCGTCATGCACTTGCGCGATCACCTGCACGAGGTGCCGGTGCTTGTGGTGCCGACGATTGCCGGGCGGATGGACGGGGTTTCCGTCTTCGAGCAGGCCAGTCTCTGGGGGTCGGTCCTGCCCGCGGTCTGGAACTTCATGCTCGCGCTGCGGGCCGAGGGCATGGGCAGCGCGTGGACGACGATCCATCTGCATCGCGAGCGGGAGATGGCCGACGTGCTCGGCATCCCGTACGAACGGGTAACCCAGGCCGGGCTGTTCCCCGTCGCGTGGACGCTCGGGACGGACTTCCGCGCCGCGGACCGCTCGGGGGCGGAGCACGCGATCCGCTGGAACCACTGGTAGTTGGCGATTCGGCCCGGCGGTTGCGAAGAGAAGAAAGAAGGGACTGCACCATGCCCGATTACTCGGCGACGGAACTGCGCAACATCGCGGCCGTCAACAGGATGTTCGAGGCGCCGCGCGACTTCGACCGTGCCACGTTGTTCGCCGACGACGCGGTGTGGTGGAACGGCCTGCCCATGGTCGGGCGCGGCGGGCAGACCGAGCACAAGGGCATCGACGAGATCCGGGCGGTCCTGCGCGGCTCCGGCGGGCAGGGCGGGGCGCGTACGGCGGAGACCGGGGTCGACCCGTACGACAAGTCCACGTTCCGCTTCGAGGACGTCGTGGTGCTCGCGGACGGCGACTGGGCGATGCGCCAGCACACGATGCATTCGACGACGATCGGCGGTCAGGCGTACACGAACGTCTACTGCTTCGTGTACCGCTTCGACGACGCGGGACTCATCCGGTACCTCACCGAGCACTGGAACACCTGGCACGCGGAGCGCGTGCTGTTCGGCAACTACCGCGTCGAGCCCGCGCACCCGGGGACCTGACCCGCCGCGTGGGGCGGTGCTCGTCGTAGGGTCGGGTGTCGTGAACGGATCTTCCTCCCACCTGGATGCGACGGCGAGCGCCTACGACGCGGTGGCCACGCTGTACGCCGACCTCACCCGCGGCTACCTGGACGCCTTCCCCCTGGACCGCGCCATGCTCGCGGCCTTCGCCGATGCGGTGCGTTCCGGCAGCGACAACCGGCCCGTCGCCGAGTTGGGCTGCGGGCCCGGATACCTGACCGCGCATCTGCGGGGCCTCGGGCTGGACGTCTTCGGCATCGACCTGTCCCCCGCGATGATCGACATCGCCCGCTCGGAATACCCCGGCCTGAGGTTCGAGATCGGGTCGATGGACGCCCTGGACCTGGCCGACGGGTCGCTGGCAGGTGTCGTGTCCTGGTACTCGGTGATCCACGCCGCGCCGGCCGATCTTCCCTCGTACTTCGCGGAGTTCGGACGAGTGGTGGCGCCCGGTGGGCACCTGCTGCTCGGGTTCTTCGAATCGGAGGGCGGGCCGGTCACCGCGTTCGACCACAAGGTGACGACGGCCTACCGCTGGCCGGTCGACGGCCTTGCGCGGTTGGCCGGCGACGCCGGGTTCGTCGAGATCGGCCGGATGTTGCGCGAGCCCGGCGAGGAGGAGAGGTTCCGCCGCGGGCACCTGCTGATGCGCAAGGGCGGCTGAGCCCCGGTGAACCGACTCGACGCCCCGCCCGATCTGCTGCCCGACCTGCTGACCCGCCTTGCGGTCGACGACGCCGTCGAGTTGCTGGCGCGGGTACCGGCGGATCTGCGGCGCAAGGCCCTGGCCGGTCGGCTCCCGGAGTGGGGCGAGCTGCGCGAGGCGATCGTGCGGTGGGTCGTCACGCACGGCGATGCGGGCAGTCAACTGGCGGCGCTCGGGGACGGCCTGCGCTTTCGGACCTCCCGCCGCGACTTCGTGGCGGCGCTGGCCGACGCGCCCGACCCCGATGTACGCACCGCCGTCTACCTCCACCCCGAGGCGGACCCCGTGCTGCGCCGCCGCATGCTCACCGACGGCCCGTACGCGGGGACCGTTCCGGACGGTCTCCGCAAAGCGCTGCTGGCCACCCGGTCCCGGCACCTGCTCGGCCCCGCCCGCGACGCCGCCGACCCGGCGATCGCCCGCCGCGCCGTCCGACTCGTGCACGGGCCCGGGTTCCAGCCGCCACCCCGGACGCCGGCGGCGGTGCACGCGTGGCTGGCCGTGAGCGTCCCGCAGCGCACCGAGGCGGAGCGGAACCGCGGGGTGCCGCAGCGCCTCGGCCCCAGCTCCCGCCGCGTACGGGCGCGGTTGGCGACCCTGGCACTCGAGCAGTGGACGGCGGCGGACTGGGCGGCGCTGACGGCCCTGCACCGCGAGCAGCCCCTCGACCCGATGACCGCGAGCCGCCTGGCCGGGCATGCGGCGTGCCCGGCGGACGCCGCCCTCGACCTGCTGCGGCACACCGCGCCGACGGGCTTCTTCGAAGTCGCGACCCACGCGATCCTGGCGGGCACACTCACCTGGGACGACCTGCGGACGCAGGCGAGGCCCGCCGCCTCGGCGCTCCGGGTGCTCGCCGCGCCGCCGCTGACCGAGGACCGGGAGGCGGCTCTGGGGACGGCCGAGGCGAACAAGCGCCTTGCGGAGCAGGTACGTTCCCGGCTCGCCGACGAACCGCTGCGCTGGTGGTCCCTGTTGGCGCTGTTGCGCGGCGCGTTTCCCGGAACGGTCCCCGAACTGCTGGATGCCGCCGCCGCGTCCGCTCCGGAGCCGGGCACGGTGGAGTTCGCCTCGCCACGTGGCCTGCCCGGCTCCCCCTGGACGTTCCTGCTGTCGCTGGCCGCCCCGGAGCAGGCGGCCGAAATCATCCCCAGGGTTGCCGAGTTGGTCGCGCCGGCCGGGCTCCGTGCCAGGAAGCCCGGCGCGTTGGCCGGGGAGATGCTGAGCACGTGGGCACTGCAGAACATGCCGACGGGTGTCGTCGAGGGATTCATCACGGTGGCGGACACGCCGCAACGGGTGGCCCTGGCCCAACGCCTCAACGGGTACGGCCCCCTCATGGAACGCCTGCTGCGACTCGACGAACCGGCGGTCAACGCATCGCTGGTGACGCGGCCTCACCTTCCCGCGGGCCTCCGGCGCCGCATCCTTTCCGGTACGAGCCACGCCACCGGCCGCCCCGGGAGCCTGGCCCTGCACTCCTCCCTCACGATCACGAACGCCCGGCGCTCCTGGTGGAACGACACCAAGCACCAGGTGCTCACGCGCAACGTGACCACGATCGCGGAAGTGCTGCGCACCCACCGGGCGCTCCGTGCCCCGTACCAGGTCGCCGGGTGCCGCCGACTCGTGGAGTTGGGGCGCCTCGACCTGGTCGCGTCGTTCGCGGGTCGCACCGACCCGGACCTCGGCGTACTCCCGCTTCCCGCGCTTGCCGACGCGCTGCGGGGCCCCATGGCCGCCGACGACCGCGACGCCGCCCTGGCCGCGCTGCGGAGCCTGTCGAAGGATCTCTTCCGCGCCTTCCTCACCGCTCCGAACCCCCAAGATCTCGCCTGCCACCTGGAGGTAGAGGACGCACTCGACTGGGAGGTGGTGGCCGCCGAAATGCGCGCGCGGCCACTGTCCGCCGACGTCCTCGGTGTCCTGGCCGAGCACGGCGAGGACATGCCCCACGACCTCGCCCGCCGTCTGCTGACCGCCGCCCCCGCGCACTGCGCGCCGTATCTCGCCCACCGCTCGGCCGAACTTGCGTACCTCGCGCTCGGCATCGCACCGGTGGCGAACCGACGCACCGGGCAGTCGGACGAATCCGCCTGGCTGGGGCCGTGCCTGGAGAAGGGCCTGTTGACCGCTGAGGACTGGGTCGCCCGCGGACGGCCGGTCAGGTACGTCCTGCGCAGCTTCCGCCACGACGAGCGCCTGCGGGCGGGCGTCGACACCGCCGTACGCGATCTGACGGACCGCCACGGGCCGCTGTCCATGGACGCCTTGCTGGTCGTCGCCGTGCTCGCCGACGACTTCCCCGGCACGCTCGCCGAGCTTCTGGACACCGCGAAGGCCGCAACTGCGCCTTGAGGGTTCGCGGGGTGTGTGCTTACCTGCCCGAGGTTCCGCATTGATCGACTTGCACCGGCGTCGATCGAGACCTTCGGCGCGCCCTTGCGCCGGGCTTTCCGAGGAGCGAGGCATGGCTACCCCGACGAAGGAACAACTCCTGCACTGGGCCGAGCAGTTCGTCGCGTTGTGGAACGCGGGGGACAAGGACGCGTGGGTCGCCAACTGGCGTGCTGTCGCGCCCGGCGACTTCCGCATGCTCGACCCGGTCGGCACCCCCGAGAAGCACGGGTTCGAGACGTGCGCGCTGGAGGGCTGGGACCTGTTCCAGTCGGCCGTACGCCTGCACCACCACCCGGGCACGGTCTACGTGTGCGCCAACGAGGTGGCCTGGGTCATGGAGAACCACTTCTCGGTGCACGGCACCGAGCGGATGAGCATGAGCGTGGAGACGTACCGCTTCGAACCCGACGGCTCGGTCGTGATCCGCAACTACTACCGGCTCCCGGAAGCGTCCGACGGCGAGATGGCCGAGATCTTCGAGACGTATCAGCCGACCCACCAGACGGGGAGCTGAGTCCGCGCCGACCTGCGGCAGGATGGTCCGGTGCCGACCGGACCAGAGACCATCGAGCTGAGCGAAGGCGAACTGCGCGCGATCGCGGGCTACGCCGCCGATTGCGCGGACCGGGTGCTGCCGGTCTTCGAGCGCGGCGTCCCCGGCGACCCGAGGCCCCGCGAAGCCGTCGATGCGGCCCGGGCCTTCGCCGGGGGCGGTCGGCGTACGGCCGCGCTGCGGCAGAAGTCGTGGGCGGCGTACAAGGCCGCCCAGGAGGCCGCGGCACCGGCCGTGGTCGACGCGGCACGGGCGGCGAGCCACGCCGCGGCGGCCGCGTACCTGCACCCCAAGGCGAGCGCCCATCAGGTGAAGCACATTCTCGGTGCGGCGGCGCATGCGGCACGGGTGGCGGAGTTGGAGGCGGAGTCGGCGGCCGTGGCCGATCCGCCGGGCGTCGCGGCAGCGGCCCTCGAATGGGCGCGGCTCCACGCGCCGCCGGAGGTCGTCACCGTGCTCGGACGCCTGCCCGCCGCGCCGCCCGGCGGCGGGCGCGTGGGGGAACTCGTCCGCAGTCTCGACGCCGCGCTGCGCGCTTGACGGCAACGCGACCTCAGGCGACGGTCGAGCGACGGCCGCCGAGGGGGACGACCAATGGGACTCCCGCCACGGGGCATTCGATGACCTTGGACCTGAGCTGGAAGACCTCCTCGACGAGTTCGGCGGTGACGACCTCGGCGGGCGGGCCCGCGGCGACGACGGCGCCGTCGCGCATGGCGATGAGGTGGTCGGCGTACCGGCAGGCGTGGTTGAGCTCGTGGAGGACCATGACGACCGTGCGTGCGTCGGTGCGGCCGAGGTCGGCGACCAGTTCCAGGACGTCGACCTGGTAGGCGAGGTCGAGGTACGTGGTCGGCTCGTCGAGCAGCAGGACCGGCGCGTTCTGGGCCAGGGCCATGGCGATCCACACGCGTTGCCGCTGGCCGCCGGACAGTTCCTCGATGCGGCGGTCCGCGAGCGCGGTGGTGCCGGTGGCTTCGAGCGCGGCGTCCACCACCGCGTCGTCGTCGCGGGACCACTGGCGCCACCAGCGCTGGTGCGGCGTACGGCCGCGCGAGGCCAGGTCGCGCACGGTGATGCCGTCGGGGGCGGTGGGGGTCTGCGGCAACAGCCCCAGCTTGAGAGCGAATTCGCGCGGCGAGAGGGTGGAGACATCGGTGCCGTCGAGGTGCACGGCGCCGGTCTGCGGCTTGAGCAGCCGGGCGAGCGCCCGCAGGGCGGTGGACTTGCCGCACGCGTTGGGGCCGACGAGGGCGGTGACCTTTCCGGCGGGGATCTCCAGGTCGAGGCCGCTGGAGACGGTACGGGAGCCGTACGCCAAGGTCAGCTCGTGCGCGGACAGCGAGAGCGGCTGCGGGACCGCCGGACCGGGCTTCCCGGCCGACCGTGCCGCCGGAAAGCCGTCGGTCACCACAGGCTCGGTCTCCACACGCTCAGTCCCGCTGCCCTCGGTCCCGTCGCGCTCGGTCCCGTCGCGCTCGGTCGCGGTCTCTGACGCCATGTCAGCCTCCCTTCCCCACCCGGTTGGTCCGGGCGAGCAGCCACATCAGGTACGGGGCGCCGACCACGCCGGTCACGATGCCGACCGGGAGTTCGGTCGGCGAGAACAGCGTGCGGCCGATCAGGTCCGCCGCGACGATGAGCACCGCGCCGGTGAGTGCGCTTGCCACCAGCGGGATTTCGGCGCGGCCGGTGAGGCGCCGGGCGACCTGCGGCGCCCCGAGCGCGACGAAGCCGATGAGTCCCGCCGACGCGCACGCCATCGCGGCCAGGCAGGTCGCGAGGACCAGCAGCGCGATGCGGGCCCGCCCGATCCCGATGCCGAGTCCGCGGGCGGTGTCGTCGTCGAACTGGAGCAGCTGGTACGCCCGTCCGAGTGCCAGGACCGGCGGCACCAGGATCAGCAGCCCGAGCCCGACCCACTTCACGTGCGTGTAGTCGCGTCCGTTGAGGCTGCCGGTCAGCCACACCATCGCGCGTGACGCCTGGTCGATGTCGGCCTTGGCGAGCATCCACCGGTTGAGGGCGATGAGCGCGCCCTGCATCGCGAGGCCGACGAGAACGAAGCGGTAGCCGGTGATCGCGCCGCCGCGGTAGGCGAACAGGTAGATGGCGGTGGCCGCGGCGAGCGCCCCGCACAGCGCGCCGAACGGGACGCCGCCGTACGACCCGGCCCCGGCCGCCGTGACGCCGCCGAACAGGATGGCGGTGATGGCGCCGGTGCCCGCGCCGGCCGAGATGCCGATCAGGTCCGGGCTCGCGAGCGGATTGCGGGTGACCGCCTGGAAGATCGCGCCCGCCAGGCCGAAGGCGACGCCGACGAGGACGGCGGTGAGTGCGCGCGGCAGCCGGAGTTCGCGTACCACGAGAGTGCTGTCGCCCGAGCCGTAGCCGAACAGCGCGCCGAGGACCTGGTCGACGGACAGGTTGCTGTACGTGCCCAGGCACAGGGACAGGACCGTCACGGCGAAGCCGACCACCACCAGCCCGCCGTTGGCGGCCAGCACGCGCGGCCGGAGCATGAGCCCGAACGGGCCTGCGGAGAGCTTCACTTGGTGCGCTCCTTCAGGCGTCCGCTCTTGATGAGCGCGACCAGGAACGGCGCGCCGATGAACGCGGTGACCACACCGACCTCCAGTTCGGCCGGGCGGGCGACCACGCGGCCGATGACGTCGGCGGTCAGCATCAGGGTCGCGCCGGCGAGTCCCGAGCACGGGATGAGCCAGCGGACGTCCGGTCCGATGAGGCTGCGGACGATGTGCGGGATCACCAGCCCCACGAAGGTGATCGGCCCCGCGGCGGCGACCGCGGCGCCGGTGAGGAGGATCACCGCGAGGGCGCCGAGGGCGCGGGTGCGGCGTACCGGAGTGCCCAGGCTGCTCGCGAGGTCGTCGCCGAGGGCCAGGGCGTTGAGGCGGCCCGCCAGGACGAGGGCGATGCCCAGGCCGACCGCGATGAACGGGGCGATCTGCCAGCCGAGGCCGCTGTCGCGTCCGGCGAGCGAGCCGACCGCCCAACTGCGGTACTGGTCCAGGGTGTTGACGTCGAGCAGGACGAGCGCGCTGGTGAAAGCCTCCAGGAGTGCGGTCACCGCGGCGCCCGCGAGGGCCAGTTTCGCGGGGGTGGCGCCGCCGTAGCCGGTGCCGCCGACGAGGTACGCGAGCCCGCCCGCCACCGCGCCCATCAGGAACGCGAACCAGATGTACTGGTACGACGCGGTCCAGCCGAACAGCCCGATCGCGCCCGCCACGCCGAACGCGCCGCCCGCGCTGATGCCGATGAGCCCCGGGTCGCCCAGCGGGTTCCGGGTGATCTCCTGCGCGACCGCGCCCGCGACGCCGAGGGCGAGGCCGACGAGGAGGCCGAGCGCGGTGCGCGGCATGCGGAGGTCGAGGACGACCACCGCGTCTCCGTCGCGGCTGCCCCCGAGTGCCGCGAACACATCCGAAAGAGGGACGTTCTTGGTGCCGATCGCGAGGGACGCGAACGCCGCCACGACCAGCGCGCCGAACAGCCCCGCGACGACCGCCGAATTGCGGCGTGGGCCGCGGCGGGGCGGGGGCGGAGGATCGGCGGGAGAGGGCGGTGCGGCTCCGGCCTTGAGCATTGCGGGCACGGCTAGGAAGGTAAGGCATGCCTTATACCGACGTACACCCCCCCTTGTTGTCGGCATTTAGGCAAGGCTAACTTTCTTCCTCGAAGGAGACGTTAGGTAGCCCTTACCTGACTCTCCGGTTGGCGCACCACCCCCTGCCCCCTGGAGATCCCCCATGCGAACCGAACCCCGCCGCTGGCGTTCCCGAGCCGCCGCGGCCGCCCTGGCCGCCGCGCTCGCCGTCGGCCTTGCCGCCTGCGGCGACGACACGAAGGACGACGCCGCGTCGACGGGTGCCTCGGCCTCGGCCGGGACCGGAGGTCAGGCCTCGGGGGGCACCGACACGAACGCCGGGTTCCCGCGCACGATCACGCACGACAAGGGCACCACCGAGATCAAGGAGAAGCCGAAGCGCATCGTCGCGCTCGACAACAGCCTGGTCGAGGCGGTCGCGGCGCTGGACCGGCCGCTGGTCGGCGGCATCGGGTCGTACCGCGACCAGAAGGGCTTCCCCACGTACCTCGGCGACTCCGTGAAGGACACCAAGGACGTCGGGCCGCTCGACAGCCCCAACCTCGAGCAGATCCTGGCCCTCAAGCCGGACCTGATCATCTCGGCGACCGTGCGCCACGAGGCGTTCTACGACCAGCTCGCCAAGATCGCGCCCACGGTGTTCGTCAAGACCACCGGGCCGACCTGGAAGGACAACATCAAGCTCGCCGCCCGGGCGCTCGGCGAGGAGCAGAAGGCGGCCGAGAAGCTCACCGCGTACGAGACCCGCGCCAAGAAGATCGGCGACGCGGTCAACGCGAAGGCCGGCAACCCCACGGTGTCGGTCGTCCGCTTCGTCGACGGCCCCACGCGCATCTACCTGCCCAAGACGTTCAGCGGCATCGTGCTCGCGGACATGGGCATCGCGCGGCCGGAGAACCAGCGCGACCCGGAGAAGTTCAACATCGAGATCAGCGAGGAGCAGATCGGCCTGGCGGACGCCGACTACATCTTCGTGACATCGTTCTCCGGCGGCGAGGACCGCAAGGGCAAGTTCCTCGCCAACCCGCTGTGGCAGCGCCTCAAGGCGGTCACCGACCAGCACGTGTACGAGGTTGCCGACGAAATGTGGATGACCTCCGTGTCGCTCCAGGGCGCACACGCCATCCTGGACGACCTGGCCAAGACCTTCGGGGTCGACGCCGCGAAGTAGCCGGGCCCGCACCGGAAGCGGGCACGGCAGCAGACCGAGCCCGCGCCGGACCGGGCGCATCACCCGGAGCCCGCCGCGCCTACCCGCCCGGCACGAGGCGGGGGCCGTGGACCGTCCACCCACGGCCCCCGCCACCCGGGCGGCGCGGCACGGGCATCCGAACACCTGGAGGGACGTTTGCAACTCCACCTGGTGGCCCTCAACCCCACCGACTCCGTCACCGAGGGCTTCCTCCCCGCCGCCGCCGAACTCGGCCTGGAAGTCACGGTGTTCACCGACCGGGCGGACCCGCACAAGGCGGCGTACGCCGGTTCGGCCGCCGCCCCCGCCCGCATAGTCGAATGCGACGTACGCGACTTCCGGGCCCTGATCGCCGCCATGTCGCACGGCCCCTCCCCCGACGCGGTGTTCGGCAACAGCGACCACCTGCAACCCCAGACCGCCCTCGCCGCCGACTGGTACGGGCTGCCGGGCAAGGACTGGCGCGCCACGTTGCGGGCCAAGAACAAGGCCCTGATGCGGCGTCATCTCGCGGACGCGGGCGTCGACTCCGTGTGGACCGCCGAACTCCCGGGCGACCTCGACCCGGGCGCGCCGGCCGCCGTCGACGTGCCGTACCCGGCCGTGGTCAAGCCGCGCGAGGGCGTCGCCAGCGAGGACGTCCACCTCGTCCGCAACGAACGCGAACTGCTGGCCCGCTGCCGCGGGATCCGCGAGCGTACGCCCGGAATCGCGCTCGTCGTCGAGGAGTTCCTGCGCGGGGACCTGCGCACCCTGGAGACGCTGGGCGACGGCCGGGTCCGGCACGTGCTCGGCGGGTTCCGCACGCGGCTGTCGGCCCCGCCGACGTTCGTCGAGGAGAGCATGGCCTTCGACCCGGCGCCCGGCGCCGGGGTCGTCGCCCAGGTGGAACGCGCCCTGGACGCCCTCGGCGTGGGCTTCGGCGCGTGCCACACCGAGTACGTCGTCGCGGCCGGCCGGGCCCGGATCATCGAGGTCAACTACCGCATCATCGGCGACCAGTGCGATCTGCTGCTGCGCGACCTGCTGGAAGTCCCGGTCTTCGAGCACGTGCTGCGGGTCCACCTCGGCGAGTCGCTGCCCGCGGCATCGGACCTGCCGGAGCGGCCGGTGGACGCGCCGTCGGGCCGCCGCGCCCGCGTCGAGTACATCTGCGCGCGGGCGGGCGGCACCCTCGTCGCGGCCCCGGCGGCCGAGGATCTGGCGGACGACGGGGTGGAGTTGGCCTACCGGCCGCTGCGCACGGTCGGCACCGCGGCGCCGTTCACCGGGACCAACCGCGACTACCTGGGGGTGGTGCGGGCGGTGGGCCCGGACCAGGAGCGGACCGACGCGGCCGTGGCCCGGTTCGTCGCCGCGCGGTCGTGGGAGATCCGTCCGTGAGCGTTCCGGCGCATCGGCCCGAGGACGACCTGTGCGTGCGGATCCTCGACGCCTGCCTGCGCGAGGACATCCACGACCTGCGCACGACCGGCACCGTCGACCACCGGGCGGACGGGCCCTGGCTGACCGTGCACTCGGGCTCGCGTACCGCCGAACTTCCGGTACGTCAGGGATCGTTCCTCTGCGACCTCACAGCCCGCGGGCCCGCGCTGATCGAGGACGCACGGCGGCTCACCGGGCTGGAGGCGCTGCTCGGCTTCCTCGCCGCCGGAACCGGTCCCGAGGACGCCGACGACGCCGAGGGCTTCGCCGCATTCGCCGACGAGTGCCGCGCCGCGCTGGCGACCGTACGCCTGCACGAGCGCCACCGCGACGACGTCTTCGCACGCCTGGCCGGAGAACCCGCCCGCGGCATCGCGGGAAGCCTCGTCTACGACACCGTCGCGGCGTACCACGACCACCCCGCGTATCCGACGGCACGCTGCCGGGTCGGTCTGTCCGAAGGACAACTCCGCGGTCACGCACCCGAGTTCCTGCCGACCTTCGCGCTCCGATGGGCCGCCGTGCCGCACCCCTCGGCCACCGTGCGCGGCGAACTCCCGCAGTGGTGGCCGACACCGTCGCGCCTGGGCCTTCCCGACCGGTACGACGCGTCGCACCTCGCCTTCCCGGTCCACCCGTTGACCGATCCCCGCGCGGTGCAGGCCGCCGTACCCGGCGTCCACCACGCCGCCGAGCCCTACCTCACCGTCGCCCCGACCCTGTCCATGCGGTCCGTGGTCCCGCTCGACCACACCGAGGAGCATCTGAAGCTCCCGCTCGCCACCAGCACGCTCGGGCTGAAGAACCGGCGCACCATCACGCCGGGTTCGCTCACCGACGGGGACGCCGGCACGCACCTGCTCCGCCTCGTCCTCGACGCCGAACCGCGGTTCCGCCACCGGATCCTGGTCGCCGACGAACGCACCCACGGCCACGCCGGGCACGAACTCGCGGGATTCCTCGTACGCCGCCACCCGCCCGGACTCGACGGCGCGCGCGTGGTGGCCGTCGCGGCACTGGCGGCCACGAGCCCGGGCGGGCGCATGGTCGTGGAGTCGCTGGCGGACGAGTACTTCGACGGCGACCCGATCGCGCTGTACGACACGTACCTGCGCCTGCTCCTCGACTGGCACGTCACCCTGTGGCTGCGCTACGGCATCGCGTTGGAATCCCATCAACAGAACACGTCCCTCGTGCTGGACCGCGACGGCGGCGGCCGCACGCGGCTGCGCCTGCTGCTCAAAGACAACGACAGCCCGCGCGTGCTGACCGGCCGGGTGCGGACGCGGCTGGGCGAAGCGGCCGAAGCGGTGCCGTTCCACGACCCCCGGATCCCCGTCGCCGACGGCGCGCCGCTGGCCGACCTGTTCACCACCATCACCCTCCACCTCTGCGCCGCGGCGCCGCTGATCGCGCTCGCGGCGGCGGGACGGGCCGGGCTTCCGGGGCTGATGTCCTTGCTGCGCAGCCGACTTGAGGCGGCCGCCGCCCGGCACCCGGACTCACCGGACTTCCCGCTGCTGCACGACCGGTTGTTCACGGGGCGGTTGATGCCCGTGAAGCTCATGGTCACGGCGGGTACGCTGCTGGACAAGGCGCGCTCCGGGGCGTCCGACATCAACAAGCACTACGCGTGGACCGGACCCAACTACCTTGCTCCCCAAGCTGTCACCGTGCCGGTTGTGCGGAGTGTGCCCCGGGCGGGCACGCGGTGAGCGGCGAGGTCGCGTCAGTCGCGTCAGTTCCGCGAAGGAGTTACATGCCCAATGCCGCGACCGCCGCAGGCCCGTCGATCCCTCCGGGCCCCGCGCCGGACAGCCGGCCACCGGAAGTCCCGACAGCCGACGTGGCGACCACCCACACACTGCTGAACTGCCTTCTCCGTGAAGTCTCCGGACCCGAGCACCAAGCCGCCGTCACCGACGGGCACCTGCTGATCCGCCTCCCCCGCGCCGACGCCCTCCTGCGTGTCCGGGTCCGCCGCACCTCGTTGACCGGCGCGCACCGCTTCCACGGTCCCGCGTACCGGCACGGCCCGCGCGGCTGGCGGGAGCTGGACTGGTTCGAGTTAGCCGAACTGGTGGCCGGTGAACTGGAGTTACGCGGCGGGACCGTCAACGACGAGTTCGTGGGCCAGGTGCGCTCCAGCCGCGACACGACCGCCGCGATCCTCGACGGGCTCGGCGGGCGGCCGCGGGCCGCGAACCGATATCTCGCATCCGAACAGGCCCTCGCCTTTGGACACCGCTTCCACCCCGCACCCAAGGCGCACGGCGGCGTCGACCGGGAGCGCGCTCGCTACGGGCCGGAGACCGCCCGGTCGTTCCCGCTGCGGCTGCTCGCGGTCCGCCGGGACCTCGTGGTCGAGGACGCGGCCCGTCCCGATGCGCTGGCGGCCGTGGACGCGTTGGCGCCCGCACCCGACGGCTACCGCCTGCTGCCGGTCCACCCCTGGCAGTTCGGACTGCTCGCCGGGAACGCCGCCCTGCGCGGCGCGCTGGCCGACGGGCGGATGCTGGACCTCGGCCTCGGCGGACCGGAGTTCGCACCGACGGCCTCGGTGCGCACCCTCGCGGGCGACGGCTGCTTCCTGAAGTTCAGCCTCGACCTGCGGATCACCAACTGTGTGCGCAAGAACGCCGCGTACGAACTCGCGGGCGCCGTCGCCCTGACCCGCATCCTGGCGGAGCCCGTGCGGCGGACCGCCGAGCGGCACCCGGGGTTCGCGCTGCTGCCGGAACCGGCGTACCGCAGCGTCGACCTGCACGACACGGCCTTGCTCGAAGGCCTGGGCGTGATCGTGCGGGACGGTGTGCAACCGACCGAAGACGCGGGAACTCCCCTGCTGGCAGCGGCCGTTGCCGACGAGTACGCGCTGTCCGACGCGCACGTCTCGCGGCTGCTCCCGGATCCGACGGCCGAACGGGTCGCGGCGTGGTGGGAGGCGTACCTCGCGCTGCTGGTGCCGCCGGTGCTCACCATGTTCTTCGGGCACGGCGTCGTCCTGGAACCGCACCTGCAGAACGTGCTGGTCAGCGTGGACGGCGACGGGCGGCCGGTGCGCATGGTGTTCCGCGACCTGGAGGGCACGAAGCTGCTCGCCGACCGGCACGGCCCCGCCCTGGACGCACTGCCCGCGCGGGTCGCGGCGGCGATGACGTACGACGCCGAGCGCGGCTGGAACCGCGTCGTCTACTGCCTGCTCGTCAACCACATCGGCGAGATGGCGGCGGCGCTGGCCGACCTGTGCCCGGCCGCCGAGGCGCGGTTGTGGGGGCAGGTGCGGCGCGTACTGCGCGACTACGCCCGCGAGTACGGCTGCCCGCCGCCGCTGCGGGCCCTCCTCTCCGGGGTCCCGCTGCCGGCCAAGGCCAACCTGATGACGCGCTGGCAGCGCGTCGCCGACCGCGAGGCAGGCTACGTGGCGCTGCCGAGCCCGCTGGGCGCGGCGTTCCTGTACGGCGCGCACGACGCGGGAGCGAAGGAGGCGCAGCCGTGGGAGGCGTGAGCGGAGCGGAGGCCGCCCCGGTGCGGATCCCCGACGCCGTGCGCGCGTACGCGGGCGCGCTGCCGGACGGCCGGCTCCCGGCGTACGTCCACGACCTGCCCGGCCTGCGCGACCATGTGGCGTCCATCGCCGCCGCCCTGCCGCCGGACGTCGAGCTGTACTACGCGGCCAAGGCCAACCCCGACGCCGAGGTCCTGCGCGCGGTGGCGGCGCATGTGCACGGCTTCGAGGTCGCGTCGGGCGGCGAGTACGCGCACGTGCGCGACGCGGTGCCCGGGAAGCCGGTCGCGTTCGGCGGGCCGGGCAAGACGCCCGCGGAACTGGCGGACGCGATCGGCTCGGGCGTCCACCGCCTGCACGTCGAGAGCGAGCAGGAGACCTACCGGGTGGCCGCCCTCGCGCGTGCCACGGGCCGCACGGTCGACGTCCTCCTGCGCGTCAACCCGCCGATCGAGCTGCCCGGCGGCGAGGGCGCGCCGCTGACGATGGGCGGGGGTCCCACACCGTTCGGCATGGACCCGTCGGTGCTGGACCGCTGCGCGCGGCTGATCGCGGACGAGCCGCGGGTGCGCCTTCGCGGACTGCACGCGCACCTTGCGAGCGGTCTGGACGCGGACGACCTCGGGGAGGTGGCGGCCAGGCTGCTGGCCTGGGCCGACGCGTGGGCGGACCGCAACCGCACCGACCTGCGGGAGGTCGGGGTCGGCGGCGGGATGGCCGTCGACTACCGGGATCCGGCGGCGAGGTTCGACTGGGCGGCGTACGGCAAGGCGCTGGGCGGCCTCGTGCGGGCCGGCGGCCCGGTGCTGCGGATCGAGCCGGGGCGGGCGGTCGCGGCGTACCACGGCTGGTACGTGACCGACGTGCTGGACGTCAAGCACAGCCGCGGGCAGGCCTTCGCGGTCGTCCGCGGCGGGACGCACCACCTGCGCACCCCCGTCGCGCGCGGGCACGCCCAGCCGTTCGCGGTGCTGGCGCGCGACGCGTGGCCGTACGCGTGGCCGCGCCCGAGCGCCTCCGGCGAGCCGGTGACCGTCGTCGGCCAGCTGTGCACGCCCAAGGACGTGCTGGCCGCGCGGGTCCCGGTGCCGGGTGCGGTGCGCGCGGGCGACCGGATCGTGTTCGCGATGGCGGGGGCGTACGCGTGGAACATCTCGCACCGCGACTTCCTCATGCACGCGCCCCCGACCTTCCACTATTTGGCGGGGGCCGGGCAGCGTACGTAGAGTTCAGCGGTTGAGCGTCGCGGGATCGAGTACGGAAACGGCAGAGGGCATGACAACGAGTAACGACGAGGCTCCGGGCATCGACCCCGAGCGCCTGGCCGTCTGCCTTTCCGTCATCGCGGAACTCGACGGTCTGCCGACCGAGCACCCGGACGCGGTACGCGTCCGCGAGGCCACCGCGCACATCTTCAAGAGCGTCAAGGAACGCCGCCGCGCGGAGCGCAAAGCCCGCCTCCAGGCCTCCGACCAGGCCGTCATCGCGGCCACCGCGACGGGTTCCCCGGACCGCATCGACGACGAGACGCAGGGCATCCCGATCAGCACGTCGACCGTCGGCGAGCTGGCCGGGATACTCCAGCGGGCGCGCGGCTGCTACATCTGCAAGCAGAAGTACGTCGAGGTCGACGCGTTCTACCACCAGCTCTGTCCGCCGTGCGCCAAGCTCAACCGCGAGCGCCGCGACGCGCGTGCCGACCTGACCGGCCGCCGCGCGCTGCTGACCGGCGGCCGCGCGAAGATCGGCATGTACATCGCGCTGCGCCTGCTGCGGGACGGCGCGCACACCACCATCACCACGCGCTTCCCCAACGACGCGATCCGCCGCTTCAAGGCGATGCCGGACAGCGACGAGTGGATCCACCGGCTGCGCGTCGTCGGCATCGACCTGCGCGACCCCGCCCAGGTGATCGCGCTGGCCGACTCCGTCGCGGAGGCCGGTCCGCTCGACATCCTCGTCAACAACGCGGCGCAGACGGTACGCCGCACCCCGCAGGCGTACGCCGCGCTCATCGCCGCGGAGGAGGGCCCGCTCCCGGCCGGCGAGCTGCCCGAGTCGATCACTTTCGGCCACATCGCGGGGTCGGGGCACGTGGCCCTGCCCTCCGCGCTCCCGGCCGGCGTGGCGCCCTTGGCCTCCGCGCCGGCGCCGACGACCGACCTCGACCCGCACGCCCTGACGGCGCTCGCGCTCACCAGTGGCTCGGCGACGCCCGCCCGCATCGAGGCGGGCACCGCGATCGACGCGGGCGGCCTGATCCCCGACCTGGACGCGTCCAACAGCTGGGTGCAGCGCGTCCACGAGGTCGACCCGATCGAGCTGCTCGAAGTGCAGCTGTGCAACGTGACGGCGCCGTTCATCCTGGTGAGCCGCCTGCGTCCGGCCATGGCCGCGGCGGCGGCGCGCCGCAAGTACGTGGTGAACGTCTCGGCGATGGAAGGCCAGTTCAGCCGCGGCTACAAGGGTCCGGGCCACCCGCACACCAACATGGCCAAGGCCGCGCTGAACATGCTGACGCGCACCAGCGCGCAGGAGATGCTCGGCGACGGGATCCTGATGACCGCCGTCGACACCGGCTGGATCACCGACGAGCGCCCGCACCCCACCAAGATGCGCCTGGCCGACGAGGGCTTCCACGCCCCGCTCGACCTCGTCGACGGCGCCGCGCGCGTCTACGACCCCATCGTCCGCGGCGAACAGGGCGAGGACCTGTACGCCTGCTTCCTCAAGGACTACGCCCCGTCCCCCTGGTGACGCGCCGTCAGCCCCGCGCCTGGCGGACCCCCGCCCGTCGGCCCCGTGCCCGCGGGACCCGTCGGCCGGGGCCTGACGAAGGGCCGAGGCCCGGCGAAACCCCCTGGTCCGCGGGACTGCACACGGGGATGTGTTGAAGCCGTCGCCTTCCGGTTCTAATGTGCGCTCATCAATCGTCGTCGCGATTACGGAGCCGTTCGTCCATGAGTGCCACGAACCCGCATGCCGGCCTGCCGATCACCGACGACGATGCGGCGATCGCGGCCGCGCTGGAGGATGTGAGCGTCCCGACGCTGCTCCTCTCCCTCGTCCACCTGACCGGCGACCCGTCGTACATCCGCGGGCCGATCCGGCCGCGCATGCTGGTGCTGAACGAGGTGCAGGGGTTCCTGCCCGAGGAGGAGAAGGCCGAGGCGCGGCGGATGGCGCTGGAGGCGATCAAGGCGTACCGCGACGGCGGCTGCGTCCTGCCGCCTCCGCCGGGGCCGGAGCTGATCCGGGAGATGATGAGCTGGGTGGCGTGCGAGGACGTGCCGGAGGAGTACGTCCCGATGCTGCTGGAGGAGATGGAGCTCGACGGGCTCGACGCGCGCCGCGTCGAGGTGCACGCGGACGCCGCGGCGCGCGAGGCGTTCCCCGTGGTGGTCATCGGCTGCGGGCAGTCGGGCCTGCTGGCCGGGATCCGGCTCAAGGAGGCCGGGATCCCGTTCACCGTCATTGAGAAGAACCCCGGTGTGGGCGGCACGTGGTGGGAGAACGCGTACCCCGGCTGCCGGGTGGACGTCGGCAACCACTTCTACTGCTACTCGTTCGAACCCAGCGACCACTGGACCGAGTTCTTCTCGCAGCAGCCGGAACTCCAGCGGTACTTCGACGATGTGATGAAGCGTCACGCGATCGAGCCGCACATCCGCTTCGACACCGAGGTCGTGGGCGCGGTGTGGGACGAGCCGTCCGCGACCTGGCAGGTGACGGTACGCACGCCCGAGGGCGCCACCGAGGTGCTGACCGCCCGCGCGGTCATCTCGGCGGTGGGCCTGCTCAACCGCCCGAAACTCCCCGACATCCCCGGCATCGAGGACTTCGAGGGCCCCGCGTTCCACTCCGCGCAGTGGGACCACTCGGTCGACTACCGGGGCAAGCGCGTCGCCCAGATCGGCGCGGGCGCGAGCGGCTTCCAGATCGCCCCGACCATCGCCCCGGACGTCGCGCACCTGACCGTCTTCCAGCGCACCGCGCAGTGGATGTTCCCCAATCCGAACTACCACGAGAAGGTCGGCCCCGGCGTCCGCTGGGCGATGCGCCATCTCCCGTTCTACGGCCGCTGGTACCGCTTCCTGATCTTCTGGCCGGGCAGCGACGGCGCCCTGATGAGCGCCCGCATCGACCCCGAATGGCCGCACCAGGACCGGTCCATCAGCGAGCGCAACGACTTCACCCGGCAGATCTTCACCGACTGGATCACCAGCCAGGTCGGCGACGACCCGGCCCTGCTGGCGAAGGTGCTCCCCGACTACCCGGCCACCGGCAAGCGGACCCTCCAGGACAACGGCAGTTGGCTGCGGGCCCTCAAGCGCGACAACGTGGACCTGGTACGCGAGGGCATAGCCCGCATCGAGAAGGACGCCGTCGTCACCGCCTCCGGCGAACGCCACGAGGCCGACATCATCGTCTACGCGACCGGCTTCCAGGCGAACCGCTACCTCTACCCCATGCACATCGTCGGCCGCGACGGTGCCGTCCTCGCCGACCAGTGGGGCGACGAGCCCAACGCCTACCTCGGGATCGCGGTGCCCAACTTCCCGAACTTCTACTGCATGTACGGCCCCGGCACCAACCTCGCGCACGGCGGCAGCCTGATCTTCCACTCCGAGTGCCAGATGCGCTACATCGCGGGCTGCATCGACGAGTTGGTCCGCAACGGCCACCGCACCCTGGAACCGCGCGCCGAGGTCGCCGAGGCCTACCACGCCCGCCACCAGGCGGAGATCAAGAACCTGGTGTGGTCCCACTCGTCCATCAAGCACTCGTGGTTCAAGAACCAGAGCGGCGACATCCACACCGTCAGCCCGTGGCGCCTGGTCGACTACTGGGAATGGACCAAGCGCCCGGACCTGGACGACTTCACGACTGCCTGAGGTGCTCCACCACGCCCGGGGGGAAGAGTTCGGCGCCTGTCAGGACGACGCGGCCCTCGACGGAGACTTTTCTCAACGGCAGCCCCGCTGCCGCCGCCAAGTCGACAACAGGAGGCTTCTTTCTCCGGCCTGAACGCCAAAACAACTTCAAGGTCCCCAGGGCCGGAAGCCGACGGACCAGTTCCTCCAGCGCGTCCGTACCCGAGGCTTCGTAGACGAGTGCGGCGGTAACGTGCGGCAGCACGGGAAGGAAGTCCATTTCGGCGACGTCGACGCCGAAGAGTGCCACGTGGACGAGTGCCGGCAACTGCGCCAGCGCGGCAGCGTCCGGGATGTTCCCCCTGCCTTCGGTGCCGTCAAGCAGCACGCTTTGCAGCCGTGTCGCGCCACGCAGCAGGTCCAGCGATGCGAGGCCCGTGCCGACCCACAGCGAAAGCGACGTGAGGTTTTCCATGTCCACCAGGTCGGCGAGTTCGCGTGCGGTGGCGGCGTATCTCACGCCGAGGTCTGCGGTTCTGCCGATGCGCGCCAGTTCCGCCAACTCGGCGCGGCTTCGGACGGCGATTTCCGAGTGCCCGGCCAAGTGCGCAATGACCTCCGTGGCGAAGACCTCGGTCGGGAAATTTACCCACTGGCGGCAGACCACGTCGTTGAGGGCGGTGGAGCCGGAGGTCCGGACGATCTCTCGCAGCACGATCATCGCCGCGTCGCCACCGATTCCACCCGCGACCCGAATCTCCGCGGAGCCCTCGATGTAGCCGAGGCCTCCGCCCGACGGCAGCAAGTCCAGCACCACCGGGCCGGCCTCGATCAACGCCTTTTCCATGTCCCCGTCCCGCGGCGGCAGCAGGGTGGACGCGCGTTCGGCGACCATCGCCTGCGTGTCCGCGTCGACCTGCGGCGCCTCGCCGGTGCACGACCACGCGAGCAGATGCAGTCGTACCCGGTGCCGCGACTCGCGGTCGCCGCGTTCGACCAGCCCGCGAATGAGTTCCGAGCGTTCCTTCGGCCTCCCGTGTGCGACCGCCATGCGGAGCACGTCCTCCCACTGGTCGTCGTGGGCATGCTCGATGAGAACGCCGATGTCGCCCTCCTCGACGGCGGCCCGGGCCCCCAGGTAGTCCTGGAAGGTCCGGTGCACGAAATCGACCGTGTCCACCGTGGGTTCCCGGAGAAGACCGCTCCTGCCGAGAAGGTGCCGGAAGACACGTTCGGCGAGGGCGTCTTCGTCGTTCGTGTCGCTGCTGCGGCGCAGTGAGGCGAGGTCGGGGAGCGTCCGGCCGATCATCCGGCGGAACCAGGCCTGGTCCGCCTCGGAGCGGCCGTTGCGGATCAGCCAGTACGCGAGCCGCTGGAGGACGGCGGTCTGCTCCTCCTCGGTGAGTTCGACCTCCTCCGTGCCCCGGATGTCGTGCTGCTCGTCGCGGCGGACCAGGAGGAGACGCAGGCCGGCGTCGTACAACTCCTTGCGGCCGCGGGGGAGATGGGCGCGACGGTCGCGGTTCAGGGCGCAGACCAGTGCGCACATGAGCGGGTTGGTGACCAGCCTGGCGAGGTCGGACTTGCCGCCGATCCCGTCGATCAGGCGCTGCTCGAACTCGACCAGTTGGTCCGCCTCTTCGGTCGCTTCGCAGGCGGCCCGCGCGGTGTCGTGCCAACGGCGTACGAACACCCTGACGTCGGCCCGGGACATCGGAGCCAACGCCAGTTCCTCGAAGCCGTGGTGGTTGAGCCAGCCCTCCGGTGTGGCCGATGGTCGTGCGGTTACCACACAGCGGGTCTCGGGGAACTCGGCGGTCAGCTCGCCCAGCCACTGCCGCGTGAGGTTGCGGAAGGACTGCGGGACTTCGTCGAGCCCGTCCACGAGCAGCAACGCCCGGCCGGATGCCAGGACCGCGTCCGCCCACCGCTGCGGCTGCGCACTTGCCCTGAGGTTGTTGGCCGCACGCAGGAACTCCCCGGGCGGCGGCAGGGACTTCTCGTTGTGCCTGATGATCGTGCGCATCGGCAGCACGAAGGGGATCCGGCCGTTCAAGTGGGCGAGCGGGCCGACGAAATCCCGTCGCGCCGCGGTGGTGGCGAGCCACTGCATGAGCGTGGTCTTGCCGGAACCGGCCGCTCCGCGGATCAGTACGCGCGGCCGGTCGGCGAGCGCCTCCTCGACGCGTTGCGGAACCGGGTCCACGTCGGCGGGCACATAGTGTTCGGCGAACGACTGCGGGTGCCGGATCCTCCCGTACCTTCCCGCGCGTACCGTCTCCAGACTGAGGTACGCGGTCTCGAGCGGCCACACCGCGTGCTCGGCACGGCTGAGGTCGATCCCGAAGACGTTGAGGCTGCCGTACTGCCTTTCGATGCTGAGCGCGTAGATGCCGTCGAAGTCGATTCGGTCCTCGACCCGGTGAATGTTCGGTTCCCACCGTGCGTGCGCCGCCACGACACCACGGATCTGCGGCACGATCTCCGTCGCGGGGAGGACCTCCAGACGACCGTGCTTCCATCCGCCCGGATCTTCGACCACCAGACCCATCAGCAGGTCGCCGACGAAGACCGCGGCCCCGGACATCCCTTGCCAGGGGGAGCCGCCTCCAACTTGCGCTTGCGGTGGATGCGGACCGCAATCGAGGACGTGACGACCCGCGAGCATCTTCGAACCCGACTTCAGGGTCCCGACCACGAGTTCGCTGTCCAACGCGCGTCCGGTGCGCTGAACCTCCGGAAACCCCAGGGCACGCGCGCCGGAAAGCACGGCGATGTCCTGCATACCGCCGAACTCGACGAGGTCGAACCATCCGTCACTGCTTTCGGGCAGTGCCTCGTGGGCAAGCAACAGAGCCGCATCGCACGACCCGTCGCCCCCATGCCACACCACATCGCACGGCGTTTTCCCGGCGCCGCCGGGGACCGCCGCCCACGCAACCTCACCAGGGCGCACCAAGTGCCCGGCCGTCAGGACGAGCCAAGGTGTCAGAAGGTACCCGCTCCCCTGTCGGCCCTCCGCGCCCACCGCGGCCACGCGACCGGGGTCCGGGTGCCTAGCCACGCGTGAACCCCGAGACGTCCGCGGGCTCCTCCGATCCGACCAGGTACGAGCCGCCGGTCCGCGTATCGTGCGGCGTCAGCTCGAACTGCACGCGGTGGTACGCCGCCTGGCTGTCCGTGCGGTGGGCCTCGCCGGAGGCGACCCAGGCCTTCACGCCGCCGCGGCCGCCCTGTTCGCGGCGGATCTCGACGGTGAACTCCATCTGGATCGGCCCGACGACGAAGCCCAGCGGGCTGCCGTTGCCGCGGGCAGCGGCTTCCAGGAGGCCGTTGCGAACTGCCTCTACCGCGTCCGCCAGTTCGATCTGCTCAATGTCCCCGCTCATACACAGCGAGGGTATGGCTACAGGGCGAGTTCCATGCGTTGTTCGACGGCTTCGACGCCCCATTTGCGGGCGGGTTCGGAGTGGGTGAGGCGGAAGCCGGCGGACTTGTAGAGGTGGTGGGCGGCTTCGAGGCCGGCGATGGTCCACAAGTAGACGCCGGCCGCGTCGCGGGTACGGGCCTCGGCCATGGCGGCCTCGAA
This sequence comes from Streptomycetaceae bacterium NBC_01309, assembly GCA_045039925.1. Classification (GTDB taxonomy): domain Bacteria; phylum Actinomycetota; class Actinomycetes; order Streptomycetales; family Streptomycetaceae; genus Yinghuangia. Next base: position 8,602,320 of record CP108400.1, on the reverse strand, counting down.
GAGCGCGCGGCCCAGGCCGTGGCCGCGGGCTCGCGGGTCGAGGACCACCCAGCGCAGCTGGTACCAGCCGGGGGCCTCGTCGCCGCGGGTCAGGCCGGTGGCGCCGACGACCTCTCCGTCGAGATCGGCGACCCACAGGCGTCCGGCGTCGTGGGTGCCGTCGCGGGCCCAGGCGAGCCAGAGGTCGGCGAGGCCCGCGGCGACGTACGCCTCCATCGTGGCGTCCATGCCGTACTCGCGGGTGTAGAGCACGCCGTGCAGGGCCGCGACCGCGCCCAGATCGCCGGGCCGGGTGCCTTCGCGGATGCTCGCCGGGGCGTTGGCCATGGGTCTATCCTCCACTGAAACACTCGTTTCAGTGGAGGATAGACCCATGGCCCTGGATACGGAACCCTCGCCCCGGCAGCGGGAACTCCTCGCCGCGACGCGGGCCTACGTGGCGCAGAACAACCTCAGCGACCTGTCGCTGCGCCCGCTCGCGGCCGCCATCGGGTCGAGTCCGCGGGTCCTGCTCTATCTCTTCGGGTCGAAGGAGGGCCTGATCCGCGAGGTGCTCGCCGAAGGCCGCAAGGAGCAGCTGGACCTGGTCGAGCGGGCCGCCGGCGCGGAGGCGGACGGGCCCCGCGCGGTCCTCGAACTCCTGTGGCGATGGGTCACCGATCCGGGCCACCGCACCGTGCTGCGCATGTTCTTCGAGGGGTACGTGCGCGGCTGCGGCCCCCAGGCCGCCACCGGCCCGTGGACCGGCTTCGCGGCCGCCTCCCTGGACGACTGGCTGCCCCCGCTCGAACGGCTGCTCGACGGGCACCGCATACCGGCGACCCTGGCGCTCGCCGTCATGCGCGGGCTGCTGCTCGATCTGCTGGCCGACGTCCCCGGCGAGGGCGCGGCCTCCGCGGCGCGGGCCACCGAGCGGCGGGTCGACGAGGCGTGGCGGACGTTCCTCGACGATGCGTTCGGCCCGGAGCCCACGCCCGGGGAATGACGCGTTCGGGCCGGAGCCCACACCCGGGGACCGACGGCCCGCGCGCCCGGTACGCTCCCCCCGACCTCCCGTCCCGATCGGAGCCCTCCCGTGCCTCGCCTCCCGCGTCGCGCCGCCACCGCCGTGGCCACGACCGCCGCCGTACCCGATCCACGGCCGGGTGACGGTGGCACCGGTGGCGCCGTTGGCGCGCGGACGAAGGCCTCGGCTCCCCCGGGCGGCGCCCAGGCCCCGGGCGAAGCCGCCGGGCGGCCGTCGTACGCGCACCTGTCCTGGCTGCGCGTCATCGCCATCGTCGCCGTCGTCGCCATCCACACCACCGGCATGACGATGACCGACGAAGGCCTGCGCGGCAGCGCCGTGTGGTGGACCGCGGCGATCGTCAACGTCGGCTCGACGTGGGCCGTCCCGGTGTTCGTGATGATCAGCGGGGCGCTGCTGCTCGGCCCCGCACGCGAGGGCGAGGACGCGGTCGGGTTCTACCGCCGCCGCCTCGCGCGCATCGCGGTGCCGCTGGTGTTCTGGCACGCCTTCTACATCGGCTTCAAGATGTGGGTGAAGGACTACCGGCCGACCGTCGAGAAGGTCGTCGGCGACATGCTGGTCGCCAAGACGTACACCGCCCTGTACTTCTTCTGGCTGATCCTCGGGCTGTACCTGCTCGTCCCGGTGCTGCGCGCCTTCCTCGCGCACGCGTCGGCGCGCGACCGCCACCTGGTCACCGGGATCGCCCTCGCGTTCGGCCTCGGCGTGCAGATCACCAACGCGTACATCAACGTGCGGCAGCTCGGTGCCCCGGCGCTGCGGCTGACCGCACCGACGTACTTCCTGCCGTACATCGGCTACTTCATGCTCGGATACGTCCTGCGCGACGTCGTCCTGACAGCGCGTCAGCGCGTGGTCGCCGCCGTCGTACTGCTGCTGGCGCTGGCCGAGTTGGTGTGGCAGCACACCCAAGCGGCCGACCTGCCGCTCGACTTCGCGGTGGCACTGCCGCCCAACACGCTCGGCTCGGTGGCCGCGCTCGCGGCCGCGCTCGTGTTCCTCCTGGCCCGCGGCACGCTCGACCGCGGCGGCCGGATCGGCCGGGCGGCGAGCGACCGGGTGCTGGGGGTGTTCGGCTGCCATCTCGCGGTCCTGTACGGCCTGCAACGCTGGTTCGGCATGCCCGACGGGGCCACCACGCTGCCGGGTCTCGCGCTGCTGCTCGGCGCAACCCTCGCGGCGTCCTTCGCGATCAGCTTCGTTGCAGCCCGAATCCCGCTGCTGAACAGGGCGTTCTGAGCTTGCGCTGAACCAAACGACTGACCCACAAACGGGGGGTCGCTCGCGACGCGCAGGGGCTTGGCAATACGGTTCTGCGCATGTTTCCGACTCAGGACCCCTACGGCCCCCAGCAGTACGCCCCCGCTCCCGGGCAGGGCGCACGCTCACCCTGGATCGTCACCGCCGCAACGGCGGTCGTGGCGCTCGCACTGGTCGGAGGGCTGCTGTCGATGAGCGGCGGCAACGACGGCGGCGGCGCGCCGATCGCCGCCCCCGGCGACATGCCCACCGCGCGGATGCCGAGCAACCTGCCCACGGACTTCCCGTCGATGCCCTCGTTCACCGCCCGGCCGACGGCGCCCAGGACCGCGACCGGCGGAGCACCCACGACCGCGGCGCCGGAGACGACGAAGGCCGGCGGCTGGGACACCGCGGAGGGCGACACCGACCCGTTCACCCCGGCCGAGTGGTTCCCCGAGGTCGGCGACTTCTCGATCCAGAAGCGGCCGTACGTCCAGCTCACCCAGGACGAACGCAACTGCACCGCCGCCGAGGCGCCCATGCGGTCGCTGTTCGCCGACGACTGCATCGGCGTCATCCGGTCGCTGTGGACCACCCCGAACAAGAAGTACGTCGGCCAGTTGTCGGTGATCTCGTTCACCGACAAGGACGCGGCGAAGTCGATCCAGAACCGGCTGTCGGCGGGTCAGAGCAACGGCGCGTTCGTCCTGTTCATCACGCCGCCCTCGGGGTCCGGCGTGAAGTTCTCGGAGCAGTACCCCACGTGGGTGGGCACCACGACCTCCGGCCACTACATGGTCGTGATCGAGGTCGCCCTCACCAGCGGCGCGGCCATCGACGCGACGGCCAAGCAGATGTACGACGACCTCTACCTGGTGGCGGTCGACCACATCAACGCGCAGATGTGGGGGTAGCGCCCGGAGTTCTCGGCGGGGGCCTCGGGGTGGTCCTCAGGTGCCGGACAGCACGTAGGCGTCGGCCCTGAGGCCCGCGAGCACGCGCGTCGCGGTCTCCTCTGCGGTCCAGCCCGTCGAGTCCACGACGTGCGCCTCCAGCTCGGCGAGCCCGGAGAACTGCCGGTGCAGGGACCGCACCGGCTCGGGAGCAGTCAGCGCGCCCTCGCCGGTCCGTGTGGTGGCGCGGTGCACGGTGGTGTCCTGGTCCGGGCGCAGCACGACGTACTGCATGGGGATGCCCGCGTCCTTGCGCGCCTCGTGGTAGCTGCCGAGGAACCACGGTCCCACGATGCCGTCCACCACGACGGTGTAGCCGCCCGCCGCGTAGCCGAACGCGGCGCGCGCGAGCACGCCGACGACGACCTCGTTCTGCCGGTGCGCCTCGGGCAGGTAGGCGGCGATGGCGCCCCGCCTGATGTAGTGCCAGAAGTCGTCGGTGTGCAGGTGGACGCTCGGCTCGTACGCGTCGGCCAGCAGCCTCGCCACCGTGCTCTTGCCGGCGCCCGGCGGCCCCGTCAGCACGATCACCTGGCCGTGGTGTGCACCCGTATCCTGCGGTCCGGCGAAGGTCATCGCCCGGTCCTCCCCGCTGCCCGTCGGTCCCCGTGTCCCGCCGCATGTGCCGCTGCGGGTCCGCGCGTTCCCGCCCCCTGTTCCGGGGCATCCGTGCTCCCGGGTCCGGCGCCGCGCAAGATCGCCATCATGGCAGCCCGGTCCGGTGGTCGCCTCCGGGTATCCGTGCTCAGGTGGGGGGACGGTACGGACGTCCTGCCCGCGTGCGCGGGGCGCATTTCGGGAGGTGGCGGGTGGCGGACGGCGGCCTGACCGGGCTGGGAACCGGGCCGAGCGCCGGCCTCCGCGCGCCGCGGGGGTAATCCGTATGGAGGAACAGCTTCCACCCGATCACCACGCGGGCCTCGCGACGCGCCTCAACTGGCTGCGCGCGGCGGTGCTGGGGGCGAACGACGGCGTGGTGTCCACGGCGGGCATCGTGCTGGGCGTGGCGGGGGCGGCGGGCTCGCGCGCGGCGATCCTGACGGCCGGTCTGGCCGGGCTGCTCGCCGGGGCGCTGTCGATGGCGGCCGGCGAGTACGTCTCGGTCAGCACCCAGCGCGACGCCGAACGCGCGGCGATCGAGCGGGAGAAGCGCGAGCTCCGCGACGAGCCCGAGGCGGAGTTGGCCGAACTCGTGGCGGCGTACCGGGCCAAGGGCCTGTCGCCCGATCTCGCGCGGCAGGTGGCGGTGGAGCTGACCGCCTACGACGCGCTGGCCGCGCACGCCGAGACCGAGCTCCGCCTCGACCCCGACGAGCTGACGAATCCGTGGCAGGCGGCCTTCGCGAGCTTCGGGTCGTTCGCGGTCGGGGCGCTGCTGCCGCTGCTGGCGATCCTGCTTCCCCCGGACGGCTGGCGCGTGCCGGTGACGGTGGTGTCCGTGCTCATCGCGCTGACCCTGTGCGGATGGGCGAGCGCGCGGATGGGCGGCTCGCCGCCGCGCGCGTCCGTGCTGCGGAACGTCGCGGGCGGCGGCGTCGCCATGGCGGTCACCTACGTGACGGGCACCTTGCTGCACGTCGGCGGCGTGTGAGCGCTGGGGGCGTCACTTCAGTTGCACGTAGCGGTCCAGGGCGGCCTGGAAGGCCGAGGGCCCGACGTTGAGGGGTGCGGTGAACGGGTCCCGCATCTGGAAGACCAGGAGGAGGCCGAATCCGACGACGGCGCCCGCGAGTCCGAGGACGGCGATGTTGCGGATGTTGGACGTCATGCCGACCAGCGGCGGATAGACCAGGACGAGCAGCCCCGCGGCGATCATCACGCCGAACAGGATGGGCGGCGAGACGGAGTCGAGGTCGGCGAGCCGGGCGTACCGCTTGACGTAGACCTCGTCGAGCGCGGCGGAGGTCGCGTCGTACGCCGCCTCGCGCCGGTCCGCCGGGACCGCCGCCAACGCGGTCTGCACGGCGTCGAGTTGCTCCCAGGACTTCGGCGACGCGCGGTGCTTGGCGAGGTCGGGCCACTCGTCGTCGACGACGGAGCGCGTGTAGACGGTGATGCGCTCGCGGACCGCGTCGCGGTCGGGCGGGGCGAGTTCGCCGGCCCGCGCGTACGCCTTGGCGAGTACGCGTGCCTCCTCGTGCGCGTGCGAGCGTGCCACGGACTGGAGTTGCCAGGCGCCGACGATGAGAAAGCCGGTGACGAGGACGAACGACGAGAGCACGACGCCGCCCGCGAAGGTGAGCGCCTGCGGGGTGAACGAGCCTTCGACGCTGCGCGCGCTGCGGCCGAGCCACACGGCGGCGCCGACCGCGATGCCGGCGCCCAGAAGGGTGCACAGCGTCCAGAACACGATGGTGAGCGTCATGACGACGGCCTCCCGGTTCCGCCGCGGCCTTCGCCGCCGCCTCGGGTGACGGCGGCGAGCGCCGCGGGGACGATGGCGAGCAGGAGCGCGAAGCCGAGCCAGGTTGCGAGGTCCCAGAGGCCGCCCTCCTCTTCCGGCTCGGCGGCCGCGGCGGGCCGCCTGGGCGGGACGGGCGCCGCCGCGGGCGGGGTGGGCGGCGCGGGCGGGGTGACCTCCGGCTCCGGCGCGGGCGGCGGCGGGGGCTCGGGAGGCGGCACCACGCGGTCCACGGAGGCCGGAACAACCGGACGCGGGGCGGGCGGGGGCGCGGGAGGCGGCGGGGGTGTCGGCCGGGGCGCCGCCGGGGGCGGAGGCGGGGGCGGCGGTGTCGGCCGGGGCGCGGGTGGGGGCGGCGGAGGCGGCGGTGCGGGCGGCGGGTTGAAGTCGATGCCGACGTTGTTGTCCTGGTTGACCACGCCGCCGCCGGGGTCGTTGTTGTGCTGGATGACGGTGATGCCGGGCGACGGCTTGCCGGGGGCGGGCGGCTTGGCGGGCGGCTTGGCCGGCGGCGGAACCGCCGGGGTCGGTGCGGCGGAAGGTCCCGGCGGAGGTGCGGCCGGGCGTACCGCCGGCTTCGGGCACGGGCATGCGCAGTGCGCCCGGCCGAGCAAGGGCACGGCGGCGAGGGCGCGGGCGACGGCGGACACCGGATCGCAGGGCAGCGTCAGCAAGGGGGCGCCCCGCAGCTCGGGTTGACGAGCTGCTTGACGAGCTCGTTGATCAGCAGGTTGATCAGCTGGTTGATGAGCTGTCAGAACCCGGACTGCGGAGGGCGGTTGGGCGAACGACGGGGACGGCGGGCCGGACGGGGCGGGCAACGCGGCGGCAGGGTGGGCGACGGCGGCCAAGGCACAGGCCGCGAGCGGCACCGCGCCGAGCATCGCGCGCGGTGCCGGACGGGCGTACTTCACAAGCATGATCTCAGAGTGGGTGAAGCCCGGGTGGTCCGGAACGAGATCGCCGCAAGATAGCCCGTTCGTGTAATGGCCGCGTGACATTGTCACCTTCTGCCGCTTTCAACCACACACTTTCGTGTTATTGATCACCATCTTTCCCGCCGCCCAGGATGGTTGGCGCAAGCCCGAGTTCCGGGTTCTCGGGCGGTTCCAGGGGAGGTCATGTCTGATGACGGTCGACGCGGATTACGACATCGAGGCGAACGGCGGGGACCCGCGGCAGAGCCTCGGAACGGCCGCGGCACGCAACCTCGCCACGACCACCAAGTCCGCTCCGCAGATGCAGGGCATCAGTTCGCGGTGGCTGCTGCGGATGCTGCCGTGGGTGAACGTCGCGGGCGGCACCTACCGGGTCAACCGGCGCCTGTCCTACTCGGTGGGCAAGGGGCGCGTGAGCTTCGCGCAGACCGCCGACACGGTGCAGGTCGTACCTCCCACCCTGCGCGAACTCCCGCTGCTGCGCGGCTTCGAGGACGACGAGGTGCTGGCCGCCATCGCGGGGCGCTTCCGGCAGCGCGAGTTCGAGGCGGGCGAGGTGATCACCGAGGCCGGGCAGCCGATGGACCAGGTGCACCTGGTGGCGCACGGCAAGATCAACAAGCTGGGGGACGGCAAGTACGGGGACCAGACGGTGGTCGGCGTGCTCGCGGGCGGCGACCACTTCGGCGACGAGGCGCTGGTCGAGGAGGACGCGGCCTGGCCCTACAACGCGACCGCGTCGACGTCGGGCACGCTGATGACCCTGCCCCGGCAGGCGTTCCAGGCACTGGTCGACCAGTCCCCCGAACTGCTGGTGCAGATCGCGCAGTTCCTGGCCAGCGCCCAGCAGTCGACGAACCGGCACGGCGAGGCGGCGATCGAGCTGTCGGCCGGCCACGAGGGCGAGATCGACCTGCCCGGCACGTTCGTGGACTACGAGTTGTCGCCGCGCGAGTACGAACTGAGCGTCGCGCAGACGGTGCTGCGCGTGCACAGCCGCGTCGCGGACCTCTACAACCAGCCGATGAACCAGATCGAGCACCAGTTGAAGCTCACGGTCGAGGCGTTGCGCGAACGCCAGGAGCACGAGCTGGTCAACAACGCCGAGTTCGGGCTGCTGCACAACGCGGACCACGAGCAGCGCATCCACACGCACCACGGTCCGCCCACCCCGGACGACCTCGACGAGCTGCTCTCGCGGCGCCGCGACACGTCGGTGTTCCTGGCACACCCGCGGACCATCGCGGCGTTCGGGCGCGAGTGCAACCGGCTCGGGCTCTACCCGGACACGTTGCAGCTGCACGGGAGCAGCGTGCCGGCGTGGCGCGGCGTACCGGTGCTGCCGTGCAACAAGATCCCCATCCAGGACGGCCACACGTCGAGCATCATCGCGATGCGGCTCGGCGAGGACAACCAGGGCGTCGTCGGGCTCCACCAGACGGGCCTGCCCGACGAGTTCGAGCCGGGCCTGTCGGTGCGGTTCATGGGGATCAACGAAAAGGCGGTCATCTCCTACCTGGTGAGCGCCTACTACTCGGCGGCCGTGCTGGTGCCGGACGCGCTCGGCGTCCTGGAGAACGTCGAGATCGCCCGCCCGCGCGACTGACCCGCCGGGCCCACGGACGGGGTACGGCCGTGCCGCGCACGGCCGTACCCCCGCACCACCCTGACCCTTCCGACCCCAACGAACCCCCGCGCGGGCACACGCACGGGAACACGCACACTAAGGGGCCGTCATGAGTTGGTCCGGATTCCTCATCATCCTCGGGACGCTGGTCGGCGTCGCCGCGTGCATCTACGTGGTGCAGCGGTTCGTCCCCCACCCGCTGCGCGAGCAGCACAACGACGTCGCGGGGTTCATCTTCGCGGCGGTCGGCGTCCTGTACGCCGTCCTCCTGGCCTTCGTGGTGATCGCGGTGTGGGAGAACCACGCGACGGCACGCGAGACCACCTTCAAGGAGGCCGACGAACTCGCGGGCCTGTACTGGGTCTCGCGCGAACTCCCGCTGCCGCTCGGGGCGGAGCTCGAGGCACAGACGCTCGAATATGCAAAAACGGTCATGCACAAGGAATGGCCGATGATGACCGAGCACAAGAGCAGCCCCGAGGCCACGCAATTGGTCTACCGGCTGCGCGAGGGCGTGATGTCGTACACGCCGGGCGGTCCCCGCGAGGAGATCCTCTACGAGCGCGCCGTGAACCACCTGGAGGAAATGGCCTCCGCCCGCCGCGAGCGGCTCAACCAGGTCGACGAGGACGTGCCCACGCTGCTGTGGATCGCGCTGATCGCGGGGGCGGCCCTGACCATCGGCTTCACGTTCCTGTTCGGGCTGTCCAACACCTTCTCGCACGGCCTCATGGTGCTGATGCTGAGCGGGCTGATCGTGGTGTCCCTGGTGGTGATCAAGGAGATGGACTTCCCGTACAACGGGGTGACGAAGATCCATCCGACGGCCTTCGAAGTGTTCCTCGACCGGCTCCCACCACCCAGAACGGTGTAGCCGGGCGCGCCTGAAGCCCGGGGCCGGTCCGGCCGCCGCCGGACCGGCCCCGGGCCGTCCTTGCAACCTGACGAGCCGTCACTTACCGTCGCGAAGCAGAGGCCGGAAGCAGGGGCCAATCGAGGAGGCGGCATGGCACGGATCGAGATCCCGGACGGCGACACGCCCGAGGTGGTGCGGGCACTCACCCTGGCGCCGCATTTCGCCGAGGTGGTGTGGGCGTACGAGCAGGCGGTCGCCAAGAGCCCTCTGGACCGGCGGCTGCACGAGCTGGTGCGCATGCGCATAGCCCTGATCAACGAGTGCGTGGTGTGCCTGAACTGGCGGAACAAGGACTGGGGCGTGACCGAGGAGGAGCTCGCCGCGGTCGGCGACTACGCCGCCGGCGACCTGTTCTCCCCGCTGGAGAAGCTCGCCCTGGAGTACGCCGAGCGCTTCGCGACCGACTCCGCGCGCATCGACGACGACCTGCTCGAACGCCTCGTCGAGGAGCTGGGCGCGGCCGGGGTCGCGGACCTGACCCTGGTGGCGGGCAAGTACCTGGCGATGGGCCGGTTCATGCAGGTCCTGGGGCTGGACCAGGCGTGCAACCTGGTCTTCGACGACAGCGGCGAACTCGTCGTCACGCCCGCCTGAGCGATCCGGCTGTGTGCGCCGTACGCCGCGAGCGGGGAGGCCCGCGGCGTACGGCGCTCCCGTTCCCGCGGCATCCCGGCCGGAGCGGCGCCCGGGATGCCGCGGTGACCGGGATGCCGCGGTGACCGGGATGCCGCGGTGACCGGCCGCGGCGGCCGTCAGTACCGGCGGTCCACCACCGCCCCGGTGGCCGCCGTCCACACGATGTACCCGAACTCGAAGTCCGACCGGCGCCCGCCCGGCACCGCGTACTCGTCGCTCCTCGGGTACCCGAGGTAGGACCGCTCCGCGCCGCGGGCGACCCACCGCGTCTGGATCAGGCCGTGCACCTCGTTCGCGCCGGTCGCGGGCGACCAGTAGACGACGCCGCCCTCGAACGCGTTGTAGCGGCCGCGGCCGTCCGCCGTGGGCGTCTCGTCGGTGGTGGGGAAGCCGAGGATGCCGCCGTCCCAGCCGAACTGGCCGTACTTGGTGAAGATCGCGCCGTACACGCTGCGCGCGCCGGTCGAGCCCTTCCAGTAGATCGCGCCGTTCTGGAAGTTGTTGTAGCGGCCCGCCCCGCTGCGCGGCGTGGCCTCGTCGGTCGTCGGGTAGCCGTTCGGCCCGAGCTCCCAGCCGAGAGCCGCCCACTTCGAGCGGATCGAGCCGTAGACCAGGTGCGCCCCGGTGCCGGGCGTCCAGTACGACGACGCGCCGTTCGCGAAGTGGTTGAAGCGCCCGACGCCGTCGGGTGTGCGCGTCTCGTCGGTGATCGGCGCGCCGAACACCGGGGCGCCGCCGCCGGCCAGGTAGTTGCCGAGGATCATGCCGTGCACCTCGTGCACTCCAGCCGCGGGCGTCCAGTACGCGCGTCCGCCCGTGAAGTCCCGGTGGCGCAGCGCCGCGTCGCCCGTCTCCGGCCCCGTCGGCGCGCCGAGCAGCGTGCGGAAGGCGGCGTCCGCCGCGTACCGCCGGTCGATCGGCGTCAGGTACGTCGTGGTCAGCGTGACGTCGCCGTCCGGCATCACCAGCTCGCGCGACCTGGGCGCGCCGTCGGTCCACGACGCGAACGTGGCCACCCCGTCGACCGCGACCTCGGGGGCTATCACCGTGACGCGCGCCCCGACCGTCAGCGGCAGGCTCCGCGCCGCCATCGCGTTGACCGTCACGGCGGCCGGTGTGGTCCCCGCGATGGTCAGCGTGCGCAGCTTGGGCTTGGCCGTGTAGGTCGTACTGGCGACCACGCCGTCGCCGTCCGTCGCGGACGCCGTGATGACAAGGCTCGTGTTGTCGCCGTGGTCGGTGAACGGCACCGAGTAGGCCGGCCCGTCGAACGACGTGCCCACGTGGTCGTGGCAGTACGGGCCGCTGCAGTGCAGGATCGTCGAGGTCCAGCGGATCGCGAGCGGGCCGCTCTCGACGTCGGTCGCGCTCGCGGTCAGGTTCACCGGGTCGCCGACCTTGAACACCGTGCCCGGCGGCGGCGCGGTGAGCGTGAGCACCGGCGCGTTGTTCGCCGGGACGACGGTGACCTCCGCGGTGTCGGTGGCGCCCGCCGGGTCGCGTACGGTCAGCCGCGCGGTCAGGGGGCTGGTGCCCGGAGCCGCGTAGGTGTGGCTCACCCGGCGTCCCGTCGCGCCGGTGCCGTCGCCGAAGTCCCAGGTGTACGTGAGCGGATCGCCGTCGAGGTCGGTCGAGCCGCCTCCGTCGAAGGTGACCGTGCGGGTGGCGGCGTCGGTGGTGGTGGCGGCCTGGGCGGTGGGCGCCCGGTTGCCGGGGGCGTAGACGAGGCGGCGCAGTTTGGCGCCGACGATGTCGGCGTAGACGATGTCGCCGTTCACCGCGGTGCCGAACTTCACCGGCGCCCCGATGCCGGTGCCGAAGCCGCCGGCTTCGGGGGCGCGGGTGAGGTTGCCGGCCGCGTCGTACTTGAGGGTGTAGATGCGGTTGGAGCTGTAGTCGCCGAAGAAGTACGCGCCCCGGTACGCCGCGGGGTAGGCGTTTCCGGTGTAGACGACGCCGCCGGTGACGGCGGTGCCCTGCGGGCCGTGCACGTACGTCCACAGCGGCTTGGCGCCGCCGACGCCGCGGCAGGCCGGGAGGTCCGTGTAGCCGGGTGCGGGTGCGTCGCCCTCGCGGCACGGCCAGCCGTAGTTGGAGCCCGGCCGGATCAGGTTGACCTCCTCCCAGGTGAAGAAGCCGACGTCGCCGAGGATCGGGGCTCCGGTGGCGGGGTCGAGGCTGAAGCGGAAGGGGCTGCGGAAGCCGTACGCGTAGATGCGGCTGCGCCACGATGTCGGGTTCGCCGCGTCGTAGAACGGGTTGTCGGGCACGCCCCGCCCGTCCGGGTACATGTGGATCAGCTTGCCGTAGCCGCCGGCGAGGTCCTGCGCACGGAAGGCGAGCGGGTCGACGAAGCGGTAGTCGGCGCTGTCGCCGATGGAGACCCACAGCGTGCCGTCGGGGGCGGCGATGATGGTGGTGATGGTGTGGGTGTGCGAGTTGGCCACCAGGTCGATGAGGACGCGCCCGTTGGTGAGTCCGGTCGGCTCCCCGGTCCCGGCCGCCGTCCAGGCCTCCAGCCGCAGGTGCCACACGCCGTCGACGGTGATGACGCGCGACGTGTAGATCGTGCGCGAGGTGCTGTAGTTGTGGGCGACTGCGAGGCCGACGAGGCCGAGGTCCTGCTCGGTCGTGACGGCGAGCTGGGCGACGGTGCGGGCGGTGCCGGCCGAGGACACCCACGCGACACGGCCGTTCTTGCCGGTGGTGAAGTAGCCGCCGTCCGGCGTCCACGCGAAGTCGGTGAGCAGTTCCGACTGCCCCGTGGGCATGTCGCGCAACTGGAAGCCGGCGGGCAGCGCGGGCGCCGCCGAGGCGGTGCCGCCGCCCCTGAGGACCACGAGGGGTATGGCGAGCAGCGCGGCGAGCAGGAAGGTGAGGACGGCATTTCCGGGTCGTCTGGCGGATATGCCGGCGGGCTTTGCGTCCATGGAGGCCCCCAAAGAGGACATACGCCTGCGTAGTGCGTATGACGCTCCCGGAGGCCTCCTTGGTTGTGCGATTCCGGGTGTTTTGTCGGCGCGACGGCCGGGCGGGAGGTGGCGGCTTCAGTGGCGGCGCTGCCTTGCGGGGCTTGTCGCGGCTGACGCTCCTCGGAACTCAGCCGACCGGCACGGTTCGTGCCGCGACGTGTGACGCGGTCAGTGCGGCGTGGCGGGCCGCGTTGCGGCGGTGCAGGGCCCCGACCCAGTCGGCGGCGGCCTCCGCCTGCCGCAGCGTGGCCGGGGCGACGCCGGGAAGCCGGTGCAATTCGCGTACGCCGTGGTCGAGTTGAGTGCGCCAGGCACCGAACAGGACGGTCGCGCTCTGGAACGCGGTGGGCACGGAGTGGCCGTACTCGCGCATGAGGACCGGCACCAGGGACAGGCGCGTACCGGTCTCGACGGCCTGCGGGTAGCCGGCGAGGTCCTCGTCGACGCCGTTCAGCAGCCCCGCGAGTTCGTCGAGCGGCGGTACGCCGTCGGCGATCGGGCCGCCGGGTCCGCCGAGGGCGGGGTCCAGGCGGTGCAGCACGGTGAGCATCGGCACGGCGGTCCGGTCGACGCGGTTGTCGAGGAACTCGGCCAGGCCCGGCGGTGATTCGGCGGACAGCCACCGCTGCTCGCGGCACGCGGCGGCGGTGTGCCGGGCGAGCGCGTCCGCGAGTTCGGGGAGGAGGCCGGTGCCGCCGGCCGCCACGATGCGCTCGTAGATGTCGGTGAGGGCGAAGTGCAACGCGTCGGCGCCAGTCGTGTAGCCCTCCTTGACCACCGACACCAGGGACGCGCAGTAGTCGGCGTCCCAACCGGCGGTCTCCGCACGGTCGGCGAGGACGGCGAGCCAGGTCGCGAACAACGCTCCGATGCGCAGTACGCCGATGGGGGCGTCGCGCATCACCTCCGCGACGGGGGCCACGGGGCGGGTGCGGTCCACCTCGCCGCCGTCGGCCGCCGCGTGCAGGCCGGTGCGGTGCGCCCACACGCGCGCCTCGATCGCCACGGTCTCCCCGTCGGGATGCGGCGCGACGCGCGGACACCGCGCGCCCACATGCGTCATCGCCTCGGCGACAAGCGAATCGACGTCGCCCCGGGGCACGGTCAGGCCCCTCTTGCACTGGTGGCCGGCAGCTTCATGGCCATTGCCCTGCCACGCGGGCGTGCTCCCGAAACGGCGCACGCCGCGGACACACTCTGGCGGGCTAGCGCGGGGCGGCGCGGGGGCGCCAAGCGGGCGAAGGGTGGCGGGTCAAACGGGTGATGGACGGGTGGGCGGACGCCGGGGTGATGGACGGGTGGCCTGCCGGCGGCGCCGATTGCTCAGAGGCGGGACAGCGCCTCGGCCACGGCGCGGGCGACCGCGTCGCCGGGGGTCTCGTCGTTGGGGGTCTCACCGTCGGGGGTCTCACCGTCGGGGGCCTTGTCGTCCGAGGCCCTGTCGTCGCCTTCCAGGACGGCGTCCGGGAGTTCGGCCACCCAGGTGACGGCGTCGGCGGGGAGGTCGCCGTACAGGTGCGGGAACAGGTCGCCGCCGCGGGAGGGTTCCCAGCGCAGGGCGTCGCCCAGGCGCGTCGCGTCGACGGCCAGCAGGGTGAGTCCGGTGCGTCCCGCGAAGTGGCGGCGCGCCGTCTCGCCGACCTGCGCGGCCGTCGAGAAGTGGATGTACCCGTCGCGGCGGTCGACATCGGATCCGGCGAACACCCCGGCGGCTTCGGCGGATTCCCACTCCGAGGCGGGCAGCAGTTTGTAGATCACCGAAGGGTCCATGAACCGAGCGTACGGCGTATGGTTCGGCCATGGCTTTCGACCCTGCGGAGACCGAGCGCGAGTTGGCGCGGCTCGGTGCGGCGAAGTATCTGCTCCTGACGACCTACCGCAAGGATGGCAGCCCCGTGCCGACACCCGTATGGGTGGCACGGGACAACGGGACCCTGGTGGTCTGGACGCCCGGGACCACGGCCAAGGTGCGCCGATTGCGCCGGGACCCGCGTGTCGAGCTGGCCGAGTGCACCTTCAAGGGCGCGCCGCTGGGTCCCGGGATCGCGGGGACCGGGCGGGTCCTGGACGAGGTGGAGGAGGGCGACAAGGTGCGCGCCCTGATCAAGAAGAAGTACGGCGTAACCGGCTGGCTGACCGTACAGGCCAGCGTCCTACGCCGCGGCCGGACCGGGACCCTGGGAATCGAACTCACCCTCACGGGGTGAGGCAGGGTCAGGCGAGGCGACGGTGAGGCAGGTGGGACCACGCCCCGGCCGAGCAAACGCTCGGCCGGGCCCACGGCAGGTGTGCCGCGTAAGGGGCGTGATTCACGGTGCGGGCAACTGTGTGGCGACAGGCACGCTGTTCTCGTCGAAGACCACGTACTCCCAGTGTCTGAACCAATGGTCGCCGAGTTCCTCCGGGACCTGTCCCGCGGGATACCGGACCCACCCCGACGGGGGTTCGAGGTCTCCGTCGATGCAGGACGTCCCTGAAGCGCTGCCGACCATTTTGACCGGGTAGTCGTCGTTGTAGCAGACCCCGCCATCGGCGTTCGAGCAGCTGGCGAGGAGGACACCGGCCGCCAGACCGGCGACGGCGAGGAGCGCCCGGCGTTGCTTTTGCATCAGTGATCCGTTCCGTCGGAAGGCGGGACCACTTTGTCGAGGGAAGCTCGGCCGGGCATGAGTAGAAGTACTCACGCCCGGCGTCATCCACGCTTTTTGGACAGAATTCGCGCGTCGCAGGCCTTCGATGTCGACGCGTGCGCAACCGGGGCCGCGCCTGTCCGGGTGATGCACGGGCGTCGTCGGCGGGCGGCGGGCGGCGGGTTACTGGGCTAGTTCCTCGCGTACTGCGGCGGCGAACGTGTCGATGTCGGATTCGGTGGTGTCGAACGCGGTCATCCAGCGCACCTCGCCGGTGGACTCGTCCCAGGTGTAGAAGCGGAAGCGCTTCTGCAGGCGCTCGGTGACCTCGGCGGGGATGACGGCGAAGACCGCGTTCGAGCGCACCGGGCGTGTGAGGGCGACGCCCGGGATGTCGCGTACCGCGTCGGCGAGGCGCGCGGCCATCGCGTTGGCGTGCGAGGCGTTGCGCAGCCACAGGTCGCCCGCGAGCAGTGCATCGAACTGCACGGACACGAACCGCATCTTCGACGCAAGCTGCATCGACAGCTTGCGGAGGTAGTCGACGCCCCGGACCGCCTCCGGGTTGAGCACGACGACGGCCTCGCCGAACATCAGCCCGTTCTTGGTGCCGCCGAAGGACATGATGTCCACGCCCGCGTCGGTGCTCAGCGCGCGCAGCGGCACGCCGAGTGACGCCGCCGCGTTGGCCAGCCGCGCGCCGTCGAGGTGCACGACCATGCCGCGCTCGTGCGCGTGGTGGCAGATCTCCGCGATCTCCTCGGGCGAGTAGACCGTGCCCAGTTCGGTGCTCTCGGCGATGGACACCACACGCGGCTGCGCCCGGTGCTGGTCGCCCCAGCCCCAGGCCTGACGGTCGATCAGCTCGGGCGTCAGGCGTCCGTCCTCGGTCGGCACGGTCAGGAGCTTGAGGCCCGCGAGCTTCTCAGGAGCGCCGCACTCGTCGACGTGGATGTGCGCGCTCTCCGCGCAGATGACCGACTCCCAGCGGCTGGTGACCGCCTGGAGCGCGACGACGTTGGCCCCCGTCCCGTTGAACACCGGGTACGTCTGCGCGGACGGCCCGAAGTGCCCGCGGAAGACCTCCTGAAGGTGCGCGGTGTACGCGTCCTCCCCGTACGCGACCTGGTGGCCGTCGTTGGCGAGCGCGACGGCCGCGAGGACCTCCGGGTGCACGCCCGCGTAGTTGTCGCTCGCAAAGCCGCGTACGGCGGGGTCGTGGCGGCGTTCGGCGTCGGTCGGCCCGAACCCCGCGGGGTTCGAGGCCGGGTCGGAGCCGGGGGTCACTGCGTCAGGCACAGGCGCTGTCCGTTCACGTCGTCGGTGGGCCGGTCCCACAGGGCGGCGATTTCTTCGGCAAGGTCGGCCACATCGGTGTAGCCGGGGAATTTCGAGTCAGGGCGTTGGGTCCGCAGCAGCGGCCACACGAGGGCCTTCACGACGAGGATCGCCGCGGCGGGGCCGTCCATCGGCTCGGCCCCGATCCCCGCGCCGCCGCCCCCGGAAGCCCCGTCGCCACCAGCCGCCTCGCCCACAGGGCCCTCGGCGGCGGCCCGGTCCTTGCGGAGCCTGCGGAACGAGTCGGCCATCGCCAGCGTCCAGGCCTCGGCGGCGGACTTCGCCGCCGCGTACCCCGCGTTGCCGGCCGTGGGCTTGGCGGCCGCGGTCGCGGAGATCAGCACGAACCGCCCGTGCGGCGCGCGGGCGAGGGCGTCGTGGAACGCGAGCGAGGTGTTCTGCACGGTTCGGACCAGGAGCTTGTGCAGGAACTCCCAGTCCTCGAACGTGTTGTCGGCGAATTCCTTGCCACCGCGCCAGCCGCCGACGAGGTGCACCAGGCCGTCGACGCGGCCGTGCCGCTCCTCGATCTCGTCGGCCCACGCGCGCGTCGCGGCCGGGTCGGTCAGGTCGACCCTCGTGCCGTGCGCCCGGCCGCGCGGCGCGAGGGCCACGGCCTCGTCCAGCCGGTCCGGGGCCGCGTCGGCGGCCTCGACGATCGCACCGGCCCGCGCGAGCCGCCGCACGGCCGCCTGTCCGGCCGGTCCGCCGGCCCCGGCCACCGCGATGACGGAGCCCTCGGGCAGCAGTCGGAATCCGTCGGGGGTCATCGGTCGGTACCTCCCACGATGCCCCGAGTGGATGCGATGACGTCGGCGAGCCTGCGCCGCAGGCCCTCGTAGAACATGCTGAGCGGGAACTCGTCGGGCAGGACCGCGTCCACGAGGTGCTTCGGCGGTCCGTCGAGCGGCAGCGCGTCGGGGCCCTTGGCCCAGGTGGAGCCGGGGTGCGCGGGGACGTACGCCGTCACCAGTTCGTACGCCGCCATCCAGTGCGCGACGCGCGAGCGGTCCACGCCGCGCCGGTACAGTTCGTCGACCTCGTCGCCGAGAGCGATCACGGCGGCGGTGACCTCGTCCCAGTCGATGCTCAGCTTGCCGTCGTGCCATTCGACGACACCGGCGCGGTGGAGGTAGGCGAACAGCATTTGCCCGCCCAGGCCGTCGTAGTTGCGTACGCGCCCGCCCGTGACGGGGAAGCGGAACAGGCGGTCGCACAGCACCGCGTACTGCACGTGGCGGGCCGCGGTGACGCCCTGCCGCTCCAGCACGACCGCCTCGCGGAAGGCCGTGAGGTCGCAGCGCAGTTCCTCCAGCGCGTACATCCAGAACGGCATGCGCTGCTTGATCATGAAGGGGTCGAACGGCAGGTGGCCGCGGCTGTGCGTGCGGTCGTGGATGAGGTCCCAGAGCACGAACGCGTCCTGCGCGAGCTCCTGGCTGCCGACCAACTCGGCGGCGTCCTCGGGCAGTTCGAGGCCGAGGCTGTCGGCGGCGGCGCGGGTCACGCGGCGGAAGCGGGCGGCCTCGCGGTCGCAGAAGATCCCGCCCCAGGTGAAGCGCGGCACCTCGCGCATGGCGACGGTCTCGGGGAACAGGACCGCCGAGTCGGTGTCGTAGCCGTCGGTGAAGTCGACGAAGGCGATCGGGACGAACATCGCGTTGTCGTACTGCGCGGACTCCAGCTCGGCGAGCCATTCCGGCCACACGACGCGGACGAGGACGGCCTCGAAGTTGCGGTCGGGGTTGCCGTTCTGCGTGTACATGGGGAACACGACGAGGTGCTCCAGGCCGTCGTGCCGGTCCAGTTCCGGCCGGAAGGCGAGGATCGCGTCGAGGAAGTCGGGCACCGCGAAGCCGCCGTCGGCCCAGCGCCCGAAGTCGCGGACGACCGCGTCCAGGTACGCCGCGTCGTGCGGCAGCAGCGCGGACAGCTCCGCGACGGCGCCGGTGATCTCGGCGGTCAGGTCGCGGGCGCGGTCCAGATCGTGCGCGGATCCGTCGACGGAACCGTCGGCGGACTGCATCGGGCGGAGCTCGGCGACCGCCGCCTTGAGGCGCGGCCATGCGGAGTGTGTCGCCGCGGATCCCGTCGGGGCGGGCCGGACGGATGTTGCTGTGACCATGACACCCCTCGTAGGCAAGGCGATAGATTCCCGTTAAGGAATCATAAAGCCGAAGATTCTTCGGTTTCAAGTCGTCTTGACGAACAATCCTCCTGTCAAAGCGGTCTCAGGCAGGCAGGGTGAGAAATGCCCCCAAGTCCGGCGGCCCCTCGCCCAAGGCGCCCGGCCGTCCCGGGCGACCGGTCGCACGACCCGTCGTCCGACCGCCGAACGATCACCTGACGACTTACTTGACGACTACCTGACGACTACCTGACGGCCACCGGCGACTACCTACAGTGAACGGCCCCGCCGGGCTCCGCGCGCGCGTTACGCAGCCGTGGGAGTGAACAGCGCGCTCGCGGTGACGGGACGCAGCCCCTGTGCCCGCAGCCCGTCGAGGATCGCGGGCAGCGCGACCGTCGTGCCGTCGTGCCCGAAATGCAGGCTGACCACGTCGCCCGGCGCCACCTTGTCGAGGACGTTGCGGACCACTGCGCCGGGCCCCGGCTCGGTGTGGTCGCGCGAGTCGAGGCTGTACGCCAGGCAGGTGGGATAGCCCGCGCGGACGGCCTGCGCCTTGACGACGGCGTTGGCGTACTGCGTCTGCGATGGCCGGAACCAGCGCCCGCGCGAGCCAGTCAGGGCGGTCAGCCGGTCGGCGCAGGCGGCGATCTCGCGGTACGCGGTCGCCGCGTCCATCGCGGTCATGTCGAGGTGGTTCTCGCTGTGGTTGCCCAGTTCGTGGCCGCCCGCGAGCACCCGGCCGGCCATCGCCGGGTACTCCCCGAGCCACGTGCCCACCGCCAGCACGGTGACCCCGGCCCGCGCCCGTTCCACGACTGCCAGCAGCCGCTCGACCCCGGCCGGATCACCCTGCCCGTGGAACGTGAGCGCCACCTCCGGCCGCCCGGTGTCGGCCCGGGAGACCTCGGCGGGCAGGGCGGTCGCGGCGGACGGGACCGCGGAGGCGCCGGGGTGCGGCGCGGCGGCCGAGCGTACGGGGTCCGGCCGACCGGACGCCGACGGTTCGGCCGCCGCGGGCCGCCCGCCGCGCGACGGGCCGCCGCCCGCTCCGCACCCGGCCGCGACAGCTCCGGCGGCCGCCGCCGCGACGCCCGTGACCAGACCCCTGACCAGACTCCGTCGGTCGACACCCATGTCGGCACGCTAGGCGGCCGACCAGGGCGTACCCCCGCGACACGGCCCGCCCCGCACCGGAGATCAGCCGAACGAGTCCACACCCGCATTCTCGGCCGACAACCCCCACAACCGCGCCGCCGCATCGCGGTCCACCGCCCACGGCTTGACGCCCCCGACGAGCATGTCGTCGGTGAGCGCGGGCTCGGCGACATCGCAGTCCTGGCAGTACGCGCCGCCCTGCCCGTCGAGCAACGGCGACGTCGCGGCCCAGAGCGCCGTCGCGGCACCCTGTTCCGGCGACTTGAACCCGGGCGCCGCGCCGCCGTCGGCGGTGATCCAGCCCTGCGCGACCTGCTCGGCACGCGGGATGTGGCGTTGCAGGGGCGTGAGGATGCTGCCGGGATGGACCGCGTACGCGTGGATCCCGGACGCCGCACCCAGCGCGTCGAGGTGTACCGCGAAGAGCGCGTTGGCGGTCTTCGACTGCGCGTACGCGAGCCAGGGGTCGTAGGGCTCGTTCCGGAAGTGCGGGTCGTGCCAGCGGATGTCCGACAGGAAGTGCCCGGACGACGCAACGGCGACCACCCGCGCGCCGTCCGGGGACAGCGCCGGGCGCAGGTGGTTCACCAGAGCGAAGTGCCCGAGGTGGTTGACCGCGAAGTGGGCCTCCCAGTCGGCGCCGACCCGCGTCTCCGGACACGCCATGACGCCCGCGCCGCAGACCACGATGCCGAGTCGGACACCGGAGTCGACCACGTCCTCGGCCAGCGCGCGCACCGAGCGCAGGTCTGACAGTTCGAGCGCGGTGACGCGGACTTGCGGCAGGTCCCGCAGCGCCTCACGGGCTTGCTCCGGCCGCCGCGCGGGCACGATCACGTCGGCCCCGGCACGCACCAGCGCCTCGGTCGTCGCCAGCCCCAGCCCCGAATAGCCGCCCGTCACCAGCGCGGTCGTCCCCGCGAGATCGATGCCGTCGAGTACATCGGCCGCGGTGCTGTGCGCCCCGAAGCCGGACCCGAGCCGGTGTTGCCGTGTCTTGTGCATTCACGCGACGCTAAGACCTGGAGCACGCTCCAGGTCAAGCCCGATCGGCGAACGCCTGCGGCTCCCGCCGTATTCGACGTTCGAGCACACGGGCCGCCGCCGGGGGCTACTTCGGGTCGGCGTGATTGCGCGGGGCGATCGCCTTTTCGAACCAGTGGTGTGCGTACGGCTCGTCGTTGAAGGCCGGGACCTCCTCGAAGCCGAACGAGCGGTAGAGGGCGATCGCGGCGGTGAGCGTCTTGTTGGTGTCCAGGCGCAGGACGTCCCGCCCGGCCTGCGCGGCGCGCTCCTGCAACTCCGCGAGGAACCTGCGGCCGACGCCCAGCCCTCGTGCCTGCGGGGCGACCCACATGCGCTTGATCTCGGCGGGGGCGTCCGCGGGCAGCTTGAGTCCGGCGCAGCCGATGGCGCTGCCGCGCAGCCGGGCGATCACGAAGACGCCTTTGGGTGCGCGGAGTTCGCCCGCGTCGGGCAGCAGGCTGCGGCCCGGGTCGAAGCCGCTGTCGAAGCGCTCGCCCAGTTCGGCGAAGTATTGGTTGAGGCAGTGGCGGGCGTCCGGGTGGTCCGGGTCGACGTCGTCCAGGGACACGGTCGCGGCGGTGAGGAGGCGGTCGACCTCGGCCATGGCGCCGACCAGCCGGGCGCGCTGGGCGGGGTTGAGCGGCCGCAGCAGGGAGCCGGCGAGGGCATCGCTGCGGTCGTCCAGCGCGGCGCGCTCGGCCCGGCCGGCGTCGGTGAGGCGTACGGTACGCACCCGCCGGTCCTGCGGCCGCGGCTCCACCGTCACGAGGCCGTCCGCCTCCAGCGAGCGCAGCAGGCGGCTGACGTACCCCGAGTCGAGGCCGAGCCGTTCGCGCAGCCGGCGTACGTCCTGCCCGTCCTCGCCGACCTCCCACAAGAGGCGGGCCTCGCCGATCGGCCGACCGCGGCCGAGGTATTCGTCGTGCAGTACGCCCACGCGCTCGGTGACGGTGCGGTTGAACCGCCTCACCTGCTCGATCTGCTCGCCGTCCATTCTCTGACTCTAGTCAGAGAATGGACGGCAGGCATCTCGGGCCCCGATCCGCTACCAGACCGGCGCCTTCACGTTGGCGATCCCGAGGGTGTTGGTGCCGGGCAGGAGGCCGGAGAGGATGGCGGCCGTCAGGAAGGGGACGTTGAGTTCGACCAGCCGGTCGATGTCGGCCGGCGTGAGGACCCGCCAGGGGGCGGAGGCCAGTTCATCGGTTCGGCGCTCGATCCGGTCGCGCAGGTCCCGGCCCTGGTCGGTGGCCGTGCCGTCGGCGTCCACGAGCCCCCGCGCCCGCAGCCGCTCGGCCGCGGCCTGCCACTCCTCGTCGCTCCACTGGCGGCTGCCGAACGTCTCGGCGGGTGCGGCGCCGATCGCCGCGAAGGACACCAGCGCCTCGCAGCCGTCGAGGTCGTGGTCGACGAGAGTCGCGATGTGGCCGTCGCCCCGGTGCTCGCGCAGCAGCGAGATCGCCTGCCACAGGACGAGGTGCGGCTCATCGGGCCAGGGCAGGTCGGCGGTCGCGGCGGCGAGCGGGCGGCCGACGGTGTCGGCCGACTCGGCGGCCCGGCGTACCAGTGCGGCGGCCTCGACGAGCCCCGGCGTGCCCAGCTGATCGGCCATCAGCGTCCGGTACATCCGGTCGACGCCGCGGACCCGGGCCTCAAGGACCTGCGCGGGCTCGGCGATCCGCCAGGCCGGCTCGACGTGCTCGGCCACCATCGCGGGGCTGAAGCTGTAGAACGTCGCGGTGACCAGGCGGGGGCCCGCGGCGCCGAGCGGCGCGGCACGGAACGGGAAGTACGTCGGCCAGCGGGTCTCGGTGGCGTAGCCCAGCGCGGCCGCCTCCTCGAACACCTCGGGGGCGTAGAAGAACGGCGCGAACACCGGTTCCAGTTGATGCCACAGCCGTCGCGCGGACTGCCAGAAGTAGACGTCGTCGGTCATGCGGGGGCGCCTCGCAACGGGAGAGGGACGTGATCGGTCCGGGTGGTGGCCCGGGACCGATTCTGCAACCCGTATGCGTCGGGGAGGCCGTCCGCACACCTGCGAATGTCCAAATAGCGCAGGCTTCACAACGCCGGCTTCCCGGTACCTCCGGCGCGTGACGGCGGGTCAGTCGAGCACGCGCTCACTCGCCTCAGGGGCGCGGCGCCGCGGCCTCGAGGTCGGCGATGCTCCCGGACATGATGGTCCGCACGTGGTCGGTGATGTGCTCGGCGGGCCAGTCCCACCAGGCCACCGCGAGCAGGCGCGCGACGTCCTCGTCGCTGAAGCGGGTGCGGATCACGCGCGCGGGGTTGCCCCCGGCGATGCCGTAGTCGGGGACGTCGGAGGTGACGACCGCGCCGGAGGCGATGATCGCGCCGTGGCCGATGCGTACGCCCGGCATCACCATCGTGTCGTAGCCGAACCAGACGTCGTTCCCGACCACGGTGTCGCCCCGGTTGGGCAGGCCCGCGAGGAGGTCGAAGTGCTCGGCCCACGAGCCGCCCATGGTGGGGAACGGGAACGTCGAGGGCCCGTCCATGCGGTGGTTGGCGCCGTTCATGATGAAGCGCACGCCGGTGCCCAGCGCGCAGAACTTCCCGATGACCAGCTTCTCGGGGCCGTAGTGGTACAGCACGTTGCGGGTCTCGAACGCCGTGGGGTCGTCCGGGTCGTCGTAGTAGGAGTACTCGCCGACCTCGATCAGCGGGGACTTCACCAGGGGTTTGAGCAGCACCACGCGCGGCTGCCCGGGCATCGGATGGAGCTGCGTCGGGTCGGCGGGCACAGGCATGGCGGGTGGTCCCTCGCGGTGGTACGGCGGCATCGGTCCTGATGATCACCGTACTGCGCGCCCGCTCGTCCGCCGACGGGTTTTCGGGGCGGGGCGCCACTGCGCGATGCGGCGGCTCAGAGGCTCAGAGGCTCAGAGGCTCAGAGGCTCAGAGGCTCAGAGGCTCAGAGGCCGTACGTCTTGGCGATGATCTCCCGCTGGATCTCGCTGGTGCCGCCGTAGATGGTCGAGACGACCGTCGCCCGGACGTGCCGCTCCATGTCGAACTCGGTCGCGTAGCCGTAGCCGCCCATCATCTGCATGCCCTCCAGGGCGATGCGCTTGGCCGTCTCCGTCACCTTGAGCTTGACCATCGACGCCTCGCGGGGCAGCAGCCGCGCCGGGTCGCCGTCGACCTTCGCGGCGACGGAGTACACCAGCAGTTCGCAGCACTCCAGTTCGGTGGCCAGGTCGGCGATGCGGTGCGCGAGGGCCTGGAAGCTGCCGACGGGCTGTCCGAACTGCTCGCGCCCGCGCACGTACTCGAGCGTGTCGTCGAAGGCGCGCCGCGCGGTGCCGAGCATCATCGCGGCGAGGATCAGGCGTTCGGTGTTGAGGCCGCCCATGAGTTGGCGCCACGCGTGGTCGACCTTGCCGACGACGGCTTCCTCCGGGAGTTCGACGTCGGTGAAGAAGAGGTCGTTGACCTCGCGGCCGCCCATGGTCTCGATGCCGCGGATGTCCAGCCCGGGTACGCCGGCCGGGACGTGGAACATCGTCAGGCCCTCGTGCTTGTCGCCGCCGCTCGCGGTCCGCGCGATCAGCAGGATCGAGTCCGCGAAATGCGCGTTGGAACACCAGGTCTTCTGCCCGTTCACGCGCCATCCGCCGGCGGCGCGTTCGGCCCGGCAGGTCAGCGCGCCGACGTCGGATCCCGCGCCCGGCTCGGACATCGAGATCGACAGCACGGCCCCGTCGCAGTAGCGCTTGAGCACCGCCTCGCGCTGCGCCTCGCTGCCGAAGCGCTGGTACACGCCGGCCGTGATGCGGGAGGGTCCGTGGCCGCCGATCGGCGCCATGCCGTACGCCGTCTCCTCCAGGAACAGGCAGGCGTCGACCATGCCCCCGCCGGCGCCGCCGAGTTCCTCCGGCAGGCCGACGCCGAGCCATCCGAGGCCGGCCATCTTGCGGTAGAGCGCGTCGCTGTGCGCCCGCGTTCCTCCGCCGGTCAGTTCGAGCCTGCGTTCGCGCGATCCGCACTCGCGTCGGACGAAGTCCCTTATGGATTCCACGAATGCCTGTTGTTCCGCGGTGATCGTGCGCGTCATGATCGCCCCCTGCTCGCCGTCGGACGTACAAAGATACATTTGACGTTGACTTGTGTCATCGCTCCGCGGACCATGAAAACGTGCACGCGACTGGCCGTCAGGACGCGCACCTACCAAGGGAGTTGGTGGCCGTGCGGGAAGCCGCCGCCCCTCGCCGGGGGTCCGAGGTCTGGCGCCGCTTCGGCGACGTGCGCGGACTCGGGCTCACCCCCCACGTGCTGGCGATGCAGATCGCGCATCCGGTCGTCGGCGCCGGGGTCGTCGACCACTCCGACTACCAGAGCGACCCGTACCGCCGCTTCAATCGCACGTACCGCTCCATCACCACCGTCGTGTACGGCGGCCCGACCCGCTCCGCCGCCGAGGCCGAACGCCTCCGCGTGCTGCACCGCCGTATCCGGGGGACAGACGAACACGGCCGGAAGTACCACGCGTTGGATCCGAAGGCGTACGCCTGGGTGCACCTCACCCTCGTCAAGGCGGTCGCCGACGCACACGCCATGTTCGGCCGGCCCATGACGCGCACCGAACTTGACCCCTACTACGCGGACAACATCCGCGTCGGCCGGCTGCTCGGCGTCCGAGCAGAGGACATGCCCGCGACCTGGCCCGAATTCCTCGTCTACTACGACGACATGGTGGAGCACACCCTCGAGAACACCAGGGCGCTGCGCGAGTTCCTGGCCAACCTCCGCCGCCCGGCGAAGCCGAAGGCCCTGCGCCGCCTCCCCGACGACCGCTGGCACAGGATGACCGGGCCCACCGCCCGCATCACCTACCTGACCACGGTCGCCACTCTCCCCGACACCCTGCGCAAGCGCTGCGACTTGCACCTGAGCCCGGAGGAACACCTCGCGGTGGAACGGTTCGCGCGGCGCATCCGCACGGCCACCGGCGTCATCCCCGCACCCGTCCGGCGGGCGCCCGCGGTCCTGGTCCCGCGGATCTGCGCCCTGCTCCCCGAACCGCGCGGGTGAGGCCGTACACCGGGCCGCAGTACCATCGGGACCCGATGAACACCTCGCGCACCGCCGTACTCGCCGACGCGCTCGCGGCGGGCGACTCACCGGATCCGACGACCGAGCGCATACTCGACGCGGCCCGCGACCAGTTCGCCACCTTCGGCCTGCGGCGCTCCACCGTCGAGGACGTCGCACGCCGCGCACGGGTCGGCCGGGTCACCGTGTACCGGCGCTTCGACACCAAGAACACGCTCGTCGAGGCGGTGCTCGTCCGCGAATGCCGGCGCTTCCTCGCCGCGTTCGACGCCGAGGTGTCGCCGCTGCCGACGATGGAGGAGCGCATCGTCGCGGGCTTCGTGGTCGCGCTGCGCGACGCGCGCACGGCGTTGATCGGGCGGCTGATCCAATTGGAGCCCGAGACCGCGCTGCCGTTCCTGACGACGCGCGGCGGCCCGATCCTGGGCGTCATCCGCGACTACCTGGCCGCGTCGTTCGGCCGCGCGCCGGACGCCACCGCGGTCGACGCCGACGAAGGCGCCCAAGTGGCGGAGATCTTCGTACGCCTGACGGTGTCGTTCCTGCTCACCCCGGAGAGCATCGTGCCGGTCGACGACGAGGCGCAGGCCCGCGAGTTCGCCCGCCGCTTCCTGGCCCCCATGGTGACCGGTACCTCGGCCGCGGAACGGTCGCGTCGCGATGCGGGGGCACGTCCGGTTTCCTCCTGAAATCCCCCTGAAATGCCGTGCGGAGATGGCGTTCTCCCGGCCAGCGGCGGGGTCCTGATGATCCGTAGGATCCTCCCCCGTGATGACATCGAAGAAACGAAGGCTCGCGGCAGGGTTGGGGGCCCTGCTCATGGCCGCCGCCCTGGGCGGGGCCACACCCGCCGCCGCCGACCCCGACAACGGGCCCGGGAACGCGCCGCCGCCCAAGGTGGATCTGGTTCTGGACCTGAGCGGGTCGATGAACCAGAACGACGCGGGCGGCGAGACCCGGATCGCGGCCGCGAAGAAGGCGTTCAACGAGATCCTGGACGCCCTGCCGGACGAGGCGCTGGTCGGTCTGCGGGTGCTGGGGCAGGGGAACCCCGGCAACAACAAGGCCGCCGGGTGCCAGGAGACCGCGCAACTCGCGCCGGTGGGCAAGCCGGACAAGGCGGCGATGAAGACCGCCGTCGCGGCGCAGCGGTCGACCACCGGCTGGACGCCCATCGGGCTCGCCCTCAACAAGGCCGCCGAGGACCTCGGCAAGGAGCAGGGCAGCCGCCGCATCATCCTCATCACGGACGGCGAGGACTCCTGCGCGCCGCCCGACCCGTGCGAGGTGGCACGGCAGTTGGCCGCCCAGGGCCTCAACCTCGTGATCGACACGCTCGGCCTCGTCCCGGACGAAAAGACCCGCAAGCAGCTCACCTGCATCGCCAACGCCACCGGCGGGACGTACACCTCCGCCAACAACGCCCAGGAACTGTCGGAGCGCGTGACGCAGTTGGTCGACCGCGCGGTGGAGAAGGCCGAAGAGGTCACCATTCCCACCACCGTGCACGGCAGTCCGAACGGCTGCGCGGACGCCCCGCTGCTGGGCCCGGGTGTCTACAACGACCGGGAGGAGTTCCAGCAGCACCTCTGGTACAAGGTCCCGCAGTTGCCGGGCCAGGAGCTGCGCGCGTCGGCGACGGTCGGGATAGACCGCCCGGTCGCACGTGACTACGACGTCACCATCACCGCGGTGACCGAGGACGGGCGGGACCTCGCCCGCCACACGGATGCCGGCAGCGGGCGCATGGACACCCAATCGGCGGGCCTGCGTTACTCGTTGCCACAGAAGGGCGACGACAAGCCGGAGCCCGAGGACGCGAAGATCACCTGCCTGATGGTGAGCACCGCGTTCCACGGCGGTCCCGATGCCGCGCAAAGCCCGGGTATGCCGGTCGAGTTGCTGATCGACCTGGTGAAGGCCTCGGACGCGCAGGCGTCCGACACCCACGGCCTGGGCCGGGGCTGGATCTTCCTCGGCGTGCTGGCCGGCGTCGGCCTGGTGGCCGGGCTCCTGTTCGGCTGGATCGTCCGCCTCTTCGCGGGCATGCGGAGGGCTGTGTGATGCGTACCACGACCGGCAATTCCACCTCAGCGGCCCGACGTACCACGTCGGGTACGCCGCGCCGCGCCCGCGCGCTGGGACTCGCTTCCCTCGCGGCCGCGTTCGCCCTGGTCGGCGGGCCCGCGGTGGCCGCGACCGACAGCCCGACGCCCGGCGGTTCGGGGGGCTCCGGCTCGAAGCCGGGCAACAGCACCTCCGCCACCAACGTCCTGCCCGGCACGTCGTTCCTGACGGCCGGGAAGATGGAGTCCGACACGTCGACCACGACCTCGGGCTCCGTGGGCGAGTACATGTACTGGTCCTTCCCCGCACTCGCGGAGCAGGACGTCAACGCCAAGGTGACGCTGACGCTCCCGAGCGGCCTGAGCGCCCCGACCACATGGCGCGTCGACGTCTTCGACGGCATAAGGCGGCACCAGCCGTGTGCGACGGGCCGTCCGCAGTTGTCGGTGCCGCCGTCCGAGACCGAGGTGCGGATCGACTGCGGGCCGCGCACCATCCGCCCGTGGTCCGAGGCGTGGTCGGCGGATCCGCTGCCGGGCACGTACTACGTGCGGATCTCCGCACTTGAGTTCAACGAGAAGGACGTCGGCCGCAAGATCGGGGTCAAGCTGGAACTGACCGCCGAGGGCGGCGGGGACTCGGGTCCGGACGCCGGCCAGGACGACGCGCTGAAGGCGCCGCTCGTGCCGGTGACGCAGGCGGGTCAGCCGTTGCAGCCGGGCCAGGTCGCCGAGACGCGCAAGGTGACGCTCGCCGGGTTCGACGACGGCGACGACGCGTGGTTGTCGGGGACGACGGGCCGGTGGGTCTGGACGTCCGCGGGCGGCGTGGTGGCGATGCTGCTCGGCGTCGGCGGCTTCCTGTTCGCCCGGCACCCGCGGCGCTGGTTCCGCTAGTCGGACGGTCATCGCACGAAAACGCCCGGGTGGGAGGCCTCTTCGCCTCCCACCCGGGCGTCTTGCGTCCCGGTCGTCCGAGCGGTCCGGGCCGTCGGGCCGTCCGTGCCGCGCTCAGATGTCGCCGGATTCGCGCACTCCCCCGCGCTGCGCGAACTCCAGGAACGTGCGCGCCTGCCGGCCCGTCGCCTCGGCGGTGTGCACCAGCGCGACCGCGCGCAGCAGGGGCGGGTCGAACGAGCGGATCACCGCCGACTCGCCGAACACCCCCAGGGCGATGTCCCGGTACCACAGCATCGAGCCCTCGCCGTTGAGCACCGAGGCGATCCAGTGCACCCGGTCGTCGGTCTCCACGACCGCCACCGGGCGGACCCACAGTGTCGCGAACATGGCCTCCATCTCGGAGCGCCGTCCGCTGCCGCGCGTCGGCATGGCCATGCGGAGCCCGTTGAGCATCGTCCACGGCATCGGGTCGGGCAGGTCCTCCGCCGGCGGTGACACCAGGACGACTTCGTGCTCGGCGAGCCGGTGCGAGCGCAGGTCCTGCGGTACCGGGGCGTCGACGAGGCCGAGCGCGGTCAGGCCGCTGCGGACCGACTCGAAGACGTCCTCGCGGCTGAGGCAGCGTACGACGTCCACCGAGATCCCGGGGGTCTCCGCCTCGAAGGCGGGGACGATGCGGCCGGTGAGGTCGACGGCGAGGGTGTGCGTGGTGGCGATGCGCAGGCCGTTGACCCGGGCGGTCTCGGCGGCGCGGCCGACGTCCTCGATCGCCCCGACGGTGTCGAGGACGGTGCGGGCGAGCCGGACGACGCGCTTGCCTTCCGCGGTGAGCCCCACACTCCGGCCCTCGCGGACCAGCAGGTCCCCGCCGAGTTCGTGTTCCAGCGACTTGAGGGCGCGGGACAGCGCCGACTGCGCGACATAGAGGGCTTCGGCCGCCGCCGTCATGGTGCCGTGGTCCGCGACCGCGATGAGGTAGCGCAACTGCTGAAGAGTCACGTGTCGCACATTAACGCGTCCACCCCTCCGACAAACAGGTTTCCCGGAATTCATCGAATATTTGCGGAACGGTCGCCCGGTTCCGTACCGTGGCCCGCGACGGACACCGGGTAATCGTCCGTCGACTTATTCGCCCAGCTTTTTGAGCAACGAACCATGCCTGGAATGCATAGATCGCCGGGCGGTTCACGACATCCGGCGGGTCGCGGCCGCGCGCGGGCGCAGGGTCGGCAACTTCGCGACATACGCCTGCGTATGGTCGGCTCCGCGTTTGCCCTGGTCAGAACGCGTTCCAGCACGAACGCCCTGGTGGGACTCGGGTAACCGGTCCGACCGCGGCAACGGCCGTACGGTCGGCCCCGGCCCACGAGGCGCCTCGGGGGCCGGCCCGGCGACCACCCTTGACAGCCCCGGACGCCGCCCGCACGATACTTCGAGCCGATCCGATGAAAGCGATTCCGGTTAATCGGCGCACCGCACAGGAATGCCGCACCACCGCTCGCGCCGTGTTTTTTCAGTGTGCCAGGTGTTTGGTTAAGCGCTGTTTTTCCTCATGAGCCGTCGCCGGCTCGCCCGCTATTCGCGAATCCCGGCGCACGGCTGCCGTGCACGCCCGGGAAGGAGCCGCACCCATGGCGTCGGAGACTCTGCGTCGCGACCTCGTCCTCGCGATCGGACCGTTCGAGGAGCCGAACGGACCGCTCGCCGTCGCCGCCCACCGGGCCGGCGCGCTCGGCATCGTCGACCTCGGGCGGGACCGCGTGAAGGCGCTGTCCGCACTAGCCGAGGTGGTGCGCCGCCCGGACCGGTCGTTCGGGGTGCGGGTGCCCGTCGGGTGCCCGGTGGCGCCGACCGAACTCCCGGATCCCACCGACGTGGTGGTCCTCGCCCACGGGTCGCCGTGGGCGGTGGCCGACGCCGGTCCCGGGCGTCGGGTCCTCGTCGAGGTCACCTCCCCCGCGGAGGCCCGTGCCGCGGCGGCCGAGGGCGCGTACGGCGTCGTCGCGGTCGGCCACGAGGCGGGCGGCCGGGTCGGCGACCTGACCACCTTCGTGCTGCTCCAGCACCTGCTGGCGGACTCCGAACTGCGGCTGCCCGTCTGGGCGAAGGGCGGCATCGGCCCGCACACCGCCGCCGCCGCAATTGCGGGCGGCGCGGCGGGGGTCGTGCTCGACACGCAACTCGCCCTGCTCGCGGAATCCGCACCGTGCCTGCCGGACCCGGTGGCCGCGGCATTGCGGTCGATGGACGGCGGGGAGACCGTCGTCCTGGAGGGACACCGGGTGTACACCCGGCCGGATCTGCCGCTGCGTCAGCTTGCGGACGCAGCGGCGGCGTTCGGCGGCGTCGGGTCGGCGTTCGGGGCGCGCGGCCTCGATCGGCAGCTGCTCCCCGTGGGACAGGACGGAGCGCTGGCCCGACGTTTCGCCGAGCGGTACGGCACGACCGGACGGACCGTACGGGCCGTCCGGTCGGCCGTCACCGCCGCCCTCGCCGCCGCCGTCCGGCACCGACCGCTGCTGCCCGGCCCGGACGGCGACCTGCCCGTCGTGCAGGGCCCGATGACACGTGTGAGCGACCGGGCCGCGTTCGCCGACGCGGTCGCCGCGGGCGGCGGACTGCCCTTCCTCGCCCTCGCGTTGATGGACGGCGCAGCCACCCGGGCGCTCCTGGAGGAGACCGCCGAGCGGCTGGACGGGCGGCGCTGGGGCGTCGGCCTGCTCGGCTTCGCCCCCGCCGAGCTGCGCGAGGAGCAACTCGCGGCGGTGGCCGCGGTCCGGCCGCCGTTCGCCCTCATCGCCGGCGGACGGCCCGACCAGGCCGCGCCGTTGGAGGCCGCCGGCATCCACACGTACCTGCACGTCCCGTCGCCCGGCCTCCTGGACCAGTTCCTGCGCGCGGGCGCCCGCCGCTTCGTCTTCGAGGGCCTGGAGTGCGGCGGCCACGTCGGACCACGGGCCAGCTTCCCGCTGTGGGAGAGCCAGTTGGACCTGCTGCTCGCCCACGCCCGCCGGCACGGCGGCGCCGCGGACCTCGACCTGCTCTTCGCCGGCGGCATCCACGACGCCCGGTCCGCCGCGATGGCCGCCGCCGCGGCCGCGCCGCTGGTGGAACTCGGGGCCCGCATCGGCGTGTTGATGGGCACCGCCTACCTGTTCACCCGGGAGGCGGTGGCGGCCGGGGCGATCCTGCCCGGCTTCCAGGAAGCCGCCGTCGCCTGCGAGTCGACCGAACTCCTCCAGACCGCACCGGGCCACGCGACGCGCTGCGCGGGGACCCCCTTCGTGAGCGCGTTCGCGGACGCGCGGGCCGCGTTGGAGGCGCGCGGCGTACCGGCCCGCGAGATGTGGGCCGAGTTGGAGGAGCTCAACCTCGGCCGGCTGCGCATCGCCAGCAAGGGCGTCGTCCGCGGCGCGCAAGGGCTCGTCGACGTCGACGAGGAAACCCAGTGCCGCGAAGGCATGTTCATGCTCGGGCAGGTCGCCGCGCTGCGCTGTGCCCCGACCACGGTGGCCGACCTGCACGCCGAGGTGACCGAAGGCGCCACCACCCATCTGACGGAGCGGGCCGCCGCGCTAGGGATCATCGAGGAGGAACCGGTGGCCGAGGCCGAGCCGGTGGACGTGGCGATCGTCGGCATGGCGTGCGTGCTCCCGGGCGCCGCCGACCTGGGGGCCTTCTGGCGCAACGTGCTGCTCGGTGCCGACGCCGTGACCGAGGTCCCGCGCGAACGCTGGGACCACGAGCTGTACTTCGACCCCGACGCGGTACGCGACCCGGTCGGCCGCACGCCGTCCAAGTGGGGCGGCTTCGTGCCGCCTATCCCGTTCGACGCACCCGCGTACGGCATCCCGCCCGCCTCGCTCGCCGCCATCGAGCCCGCCCAACTCCTCGCGCTGCACGTGGCGTCGCGGGCGCTCGACGACGCCGGGTACGGCGGCGGCCGCGAGTTCGACCGCGGCCGGACCTCGGTGGTCTTCGGTGCGGAGGCCGGGACGGACCTGGCCGGCGCGTACGGCTTCCGCTCGCTCTACCCCGCCTACTTCGGCGACCTGCCGCCCGGCCTCGACGCGCAACTCCCCCGGCCCACCGAGGACTCGTTCCCCGGCGTGCTGGCCAACGTGATCGCGGGCCGCATCGCCAACCGGCTCGACCTCGGCGGGGTCAACTACACGGTGGACGCCGCGTGCGCGGCCTCCCTGGCCGCGCTGGACCTGGCGTGCAAGGAACTCGTGCAGGGCAGCAGCGACGTCGTGCTGTGCGGCGGCGTCGACACCCACAACGGCATCAACGACTACCTCATGTTCTCGTCGGTGCACGCCCTTTCGCCGTCGGGCCGCTGCGCGACCTTCGACGCGTCCGCCGACGGCATCGCCCTCGGCGAGGGCGCAGCGTGCCTGGTGCTGAAGCGCCTCGCGGACGCCGAGCGCGACGGGGACCGCGTCTACGCGGTGGTCAAGGCCGTCGGCGGGTCCAGCGACGGACGGTCCCTGGGGCTGACCGCCCCGCGGCCGGAGGGGCAACGGCGGGCGTTGGAAAGGGCGTACGCGCGCGCCGGCGTGTCACCCGCCGAGATCGGCCTCGTCGAGGCGCACGGCACCGGCACCGTCGTCGGCGACCGCGCCGAACTCGAGACACTGACCGAGGTGTTCACCGAGCACGGGGCGGTGCCCGGCGGCTGCGCGCTCGGGTCGGTCAAATCGCAGATCGGCCACACCAAGTGCGCGGCGGGTCTCGCGGGGCTGATCAAGGCCGCGCTGGCGCTGCACCACGGCGTACGCCCGCCCACGCTGCACGTACGTGAGCCGAACGCCGCCTGGGACGCGCGGACCAGCCCGTTCTTCTTCGACGGCCAGGCCCGGCCGTGGGCCGAGCCGGACCCCGCGCAACGCCGCGCGGGCGTGAGCGCGTTCGGCTTCGGCGGCACGAACTTCCACGCGGTGCTCGCCGGGCACGCGGCCCCCGGGCACGAGTGCGAGGCAGGTGTACTCGGCGGTTCCGCGATGACCGAATGGCCCGCCGAGCTCTTCTGTTTCGCGGGCGAGGACCACTCCGCGGCGGTGCGCGCGATCGACGCGACGGCCGCACTGCTGGACGACCGTGCCCCGCGTACCCTGCGCGGGCTCGCCGCCCTCACGGCGGAGTCGGTCGCGGCGGCCGGGGCGCCCGTGCAGGTCGCCCTGGTCGCCGCCGACCTGGAGGACCTGCGGGTCAAGCTGGGCCGGACCCGGGACGGGGCGGACGACCCGGCGGGCGAGGTGTTCCGCCGCCGCGACGACCACGAGCCGGGGCGCGTCGCGTTCCTGTACCCGGGCCAGGGCAGCCAGCGGCCGGGCATGCTCGCCGACCTGTTCGTGGCGTTCCCCGGGCTGCGCGACGTGCTGGCCGAGGCGCCGGTGCCGACGGTCGAGGCGATGTTCC
Source organism: Streptomycetaceae bacterium NBC_01309 (assembly GCA_045039925.1). Lineage (GTDB taxonomy): Bacteria > Actinomycetota > Actinomycetes > Streptomycetales > Streptomycetaceae > Yinghuangia. The sequence goes on along the minus strand of CP108400.1, from coordinate 8,567,862 downwards.
CGCCGACCGCGTTCGGCACCGCGGCACGCGAGGCCGCGCACCTGCGGATCACCGACACGCGGACCGCGCAGCCCGCACTCGGGGTCGCGGAGGTGGCCGTGACGCGGCTGCTGGACCGGCTCGGGGTACGGCCCGACCTCGCGGGCGGCCACAGCTACGGCGAGTTGGCCGCGCTGTGGGCGGCGGGTGCGTTCGACAGCGCGACCCTGCTGCGGCTGTCCACGACGCGCGCCGAGGCGATCCTCGGTGCGGCCGGGGCCGATCCGGGTGCGATGGCGGCCGTCAACGCACCCGCGGACCGGCTGGCTCCCGTGCTGACCCTGCTCAACCTGAACCACAGCCTCTCCCCCGGCGGCAACGGCGCGGGGCCGCGCGTCGGCGTGGTCGCCGCGAACATGAACACGCCTTCGCAAACCGTGATCTCCGGTCCGACACCGGCTCTCGAGGCGGCGGTCGCCGCGCTGGAGGCCGAGGGGGTCCAGGTCCGCCGGCTGCCGGTGGCCTGCGCCTTCCACAGCGCGGTCGTCGCGGGCGCGTCCGCCGAACTCGGCCGCACGCTCGCCTCGTTGCCGGTGTCGGCACCGGCGTTCCCGGTGTGGGCCAACGGCACGGCCGCCCCCTACCCGGCGGACCCGGACGGGGTACGCGCGCTGCTGGCCCGTCAGGTCGCCGAGCCGGTGCGGTTCGTGGAGCAGATCGAGGCGATGTACGCGGCGGGTGCGCGTACCTTCGTCGAGGCGGGCCCGGGACGGGCCCTGACCGGAATGGTTCGGGCGATCCTCGGGGACCGCCCGCACACCGCCGTCGCCTGCGACGTACCCGGCGAGTCCGGGCTGCGGCGGCTGCTCGCGGCGTGCGCCGAACTGGCCGTCACCGGAGTGCCTGTCGCACTCGGCGAACTGACCCGCGGCCGGGTCACCGCCGCCGACACGCGGCCGGCACCGCTGCCCGCGTGGCGGGTCGACGGCCATCTGGTGCGCACCGCGGACGGGAATCCGGTCGCGGGCGGTCTCCGCCCGGCGGAACCGGTCGCGCCTCCGGTGGTCGTGCAGGCCACCGGAGGCGCGGGCGGGGCCGCCGCCCCGGACCCGCGGGAGAGCGCGGTTCTCGAATATCTGGCGGGGGCACGGGAGTTGGTGGCCGCGCAGCGGGACATTCTGCTGGGATTCCTGGGTGCGGCACCGCAGCCGTGGGCGGCGGCGCCCGCGCCGGTCACGGCCGCGAACGGGGCAGCCGCGACGGTGGCTTCGGCGGCGACCGCCTCCGCAGCCGTGCCTTCCATACCTTCCATGCCTTCCATGCCTTCGGTGCCCGAGGCCGCCGCCCCGGCCATCGCTGCGCCTGTCGAACCGCTGGACGCCGACCGTGCGTTGGATGCCGTGCTCGACGTCATCGGCACGCGCACCGGCTACCCGCGCGACATGCTGGACACCGGCCTGGACCTGGAGGCGGACCTCTCCGTCGACTCGATCAAACGCACCGAGATCATCGGCGAGTTGGCGGTACGCCTCGACATGCTCGACGAGTCGCTGGTCGAGCGGCTCGCCCGGGTCAAGACCATCAGCGCGATCGTCGAAGGACTGCTGGAACACCAGGGAAGCGGAGCGTCGGCCGACAAGCCGCATGAGCACGCCGCACGTGAGACCGAGCCGTCGGTCCACCCGCTCCACGAGGCTCCGGACACCGGGTCGGCCGAGCCCCCGCCAGGTGAACACGCCATTCACGATGAGTCGTTCGTGACCGCCCACGCCGCCTCGGCACCGCCGCCGGCCCCGGCCGCCGCGCCCGCCACCACGAGTCGCTGGTTCGCGGACACGCGTACCACCGCCGACAGCGGATCGCGGGCCCAGGCCTTCGGCGGCCTGCCCACCGAGGGAGGTGCGGAGAGCCGCGCGGACGACGGTGTCCCGGTGCGGCACGTGGTCGAGGTCGTCGACTACGTCGCGCCCGCCCCCGACGGCGAGCGCATCGCCGCCGCGGTCGCCGGCCGGTCCGTCGTCCTGCTCGCCGACGCCCACGGCATCGCGCTCGCCCTCGCCGACCGGCTGGAACGCCTCGGCGCCGCGGTACGCATCGCCGAGCCCGGACAGGCGCTGTCCGGGCCGGGCGCGGACGCACTCGTCCACCTCGGCGCGCTCCGAGCCGACGAAGTCCCGGTCATCCTCGACGACTTCGCCCTGCTGCGCGACGCCCTCGAAGGAGGCGCGACCCATGTGCTGCTGGCCACCGGCTGGGGCGGCACGTTCGGCCGGGCCGGGGCGGAGGGCAACGCCTCGGACGCGGCATGCGCCGGGATCGGCCTCGCCGGGTTCGGGCGCACCGCCGCCCACGAGTACCCGGAGGCGGTGGTCCGCGTCGTCGACGTGGACGCCAAGGAGGAGCCCGACCTGATCGCCGGGCACCTGCTGGCGATGCTGGCCGAGGAGCCGGCCCCGGGCGCCCCCGTCGTCGTCGGACTGCCCGCGGAGGCGGACGCGGCGATCGCGGCCGACGGGGCCGGGGGGTCGGTGCGGCGCACGCTCGAGGTCCGCCCCGCCCCGCTCGGGGACACCAACGCCGGTCGCCCTGGTCTCCCGGTTCTCCCGGGTCTCACCCGCGACTCCGTGGTGCTGCTGACCGGCGGTGCGCGCGGCATCACCGCCCGCGTGGCGGTCGGACTCGCGGCGGCGTACGGCTGCCACATAGAACTGGTCGGCCGCACCGCCGACGCGGGTCCCGAAGACCCCGCGACCGCCGGGGCCGTCGACCGGGCGGGGCTGCGCGCGGCACTCGTCGCCGCCGGGATGCGCAAGCCCGCCGAGATCGAGGCCGAGACCGCGCGGATCCTGTCCCGCCGCGAGGTCCGGGCGACCCTCGACGCCCTCGCCGGGGTGGCCGCGTCCGTCCGGGTGCACGCCGCGGACGTACGGGACGCCGCCGCGTTGCGGGCCGTCGTGGACGACGTGTACGCCCGGCACGGCCGCCTCGACGGCGTGGTGCACGGCGCCGGGGTGCTCGACGACCGGCTGCTGAAGGACAAGACGGAGGAGGCGTTCGCCCGGGTCTTCACGACCAAGGTCGTGGGCGCCCGCGGTCTGGCCGATGCGCTGCGCTCCCATGCCGCGGGCGGGCGCCCGAAGTTCCTGGTGCTGTTCGGCAGCGTCGCCGGGGTTTTCGGGAACCGGGGGCAGGCGGACTACTCGGCGGCCAACGACGCGTTGGACGCGCTCGCCCACATGTGGCACCACGCGGCCGGCCCGGACGCGGTCGCCGACCGTGTGGTGAGCCTCGACTGGGGGCCGTGGGCGGCCGAGGGCGGCGGCATGGTCACCGCCGAACTGGAGCGCCACTACGAGCGCCTCGGCATGCCGCTGATCGCCCCGGACGCCGGGGTCGCGGCGATGCTCGCGGAACTCGCCTCCGGCGGGGTGGCCCAGGCGGTCTACCTCTGCCCGCCGCGGGGTGCGGCATGAGCAACGGCCGCACTCGCGACGACGGACCGAAGCCCACCGACGCGGCGATCGTCGGCATCGGCGCGGTGTTCCCGTCCGCTCCCGACGCCCCCGCATTCTGGGCGAACATCGAGAAGGGCGTGGACGCCATCACCGACGTCCCGCCGCACCGCTGGGACCCCGACGTGTACTTCGCGCCCGACGCGGCGGTCGGGCCGGTGCACGCCGACCGGTTCTACTGCCGCCGCGGCGGATTCGTCGACGACTACGCGACGTTCGACCCGGTCCGGTTCGGCGTCATGCCGTCGGCGGTGGGCGGGGCGGAGCCCGATCAACTCCTCGCCCTGCGCACCACCGCCGAGGCGATCGCGGACGCGGGCGGCGAGGAGCGGCTGCCCGACCGCGAGCGGATCGGCGTGGTGTTCGGACGCGGCGGGTACATGGGGGTAGCCACCGCGCGGCTCGACCAACGGGTGCGCACCGCACACCAGTTGGTATCGGTGCTGCGGCAGGTGGCTCCGGAGTTCGACGACGCCCGGCTGGCGGCGATCCGTGAGGCGTTCCAGGCCTCGCTGGGACCGGAGAGTCCCGAGTCCTCGATCGGCCTGGTGCCGAGCTTCACGGCGTCGCGCATCGCGAATCGGCTGGACCTCGGCGGCCCGGCGTACACGGTGGACGCGGCCTGCGCGACCTCGCTGCTGGCGATCGACCACGCGGTGGCCGAACTCGCCTCGGGGCGCTGCGACGCCGTCATCGCGGGTGCGGTGCACCACTGCCACATCGCGACGTTGTGGAGCGTGTTCACCCAACTGCGGGCGCTCAGCCCGGCGATGCGCATCCGGCCGTTCGACCGGGCGGCCGACGGCACGCTCATCTCGGAGGGCACCGGAGCGGTGGTGCTGAAGCGCCTCGCGGACGCACAGCGCGACGGCGACCGGGTGTACGCGGTGGTGCGCGGCGTCGGCGTGGCCGGCGACGGCCGCGCCGCCAGCCTGATGAGCCCGCTCGTGGACGGCCAGGTCCGGGCGCTGGAACGTGCGTGGCGTATGGCGGGGCTCGACCCGACCTCGCCCGGGGCGCTCGGACTGCTGGAGGCGCACGGCACCGGGACACCTCTCGGCGACGACATCGAACTCAAGACTCTGGCCCGGGTGTTCGGCGCCGAAGGGCCGGGCGTCGTCCTGGGGTCGGTCAAGTCGATGATCGGCCACGCGATGCAGGCGAGCGGCATGGCCGGTTTGCTGAAGGCCGTGTACGCGGTGCACCACGCGACGCTGCCGCCGACCCTGCACGTGGACGACCCGCATCCGGGTCTCGTCCGGACGCGGATGCGCACGATTGGCGAGGCCGAGCCGTGGCCCGAGGTCGCGGGCACCGTGCGCCGGGCGGGGGTCAACGCCTTCGGCTTCGGAGGGGTCAACGCGCATGTGATCGTCGAGGAGCCGCCCGCGTCCAAGGCGGCGGCTCTCCCGACTGTGGCCCTGTCCCCGCAGTCGTCCCGGCGCATCCGTGCGGGATCCGCCGACGAGGGCGTACCACCGCTTCCGAACCAGCCGACCCTTCCGGGGAGTTCCCGGCTGGTCACCTTCGCCGCCACCGATCCCGACGAACTGGCTTTCCTGCTCGCCGACTTCAGCGCGCGGATTGCCGCAGGAACGATGCCCCGGCCGACCGGCGGCGGGGCCGACGGCTCGCCCGGGGGCGTCGCCCTCGGCGCCGGACCGTGCCGGCTCGCCGTCGTGGACCCGACGCCGCGCCGCCTCGAACTCGCGTCCCGCGTGGTGGCGCGCGGCGAACCGTGGCGGGGCCGGAGCGACCTCTGGTTCACTCCGCGTCCGCTGCTGGGCGGCGCGTCCGTGCCCGGTCGTGACGCGGGCGGACACGGCGACGGAGACGGGCGCGGGCACTCCGGGAAAGTGGCGTTCCTCTTCCCCGGCCTGGAGCCGGAGACCCAGCCGCCGCTGCACGACGTGGCCGACGCGTTCGGCCTCGGCCGCCTCCCCGCGCACGACACCGACGAGATCGTCGGCCGTGCGCTCGACGCGCTCGGCAGCGGCCGCCTCGTGTCCGCCGCACTCGAACGGCTCGGTGTGCGGGCCGACGTCCTGGCCGGGCACAGCCTCGGCGAGTGGACGGCCATGGTCGTCGCGGGGATGTACCCCACCGCCGCCGTCGACGTGTTCCTGGACTCGCTGCGCCCGGGGGCGCTGGCCGTACCCGACCTGGTGTACGCGGCGGTGGCCTGCGGCGCGGCGCGGGCGCGTGCCGCCTGCGAGGCCGTGGGCGGCGTCGTGGTGTCGCACGAGAACTGCCCGCACCAGTGCGTCGTGTGCGGCCCGGCGGAGGCCGTGCGCCGCGTGCTCGACCGGCTGCGGACGGACGGTGTGCTCGGTCAGGAACTGCCGTTCCGGTCCGGGTTCCACACCCCGATGTGGGAGCCGTACCTCGCGCAGGTGCGCGACGCCTTCGGACTCCTGCCGCTCCGCGAGCCCCGGATCCCGGTGTGGTCCGCGACGAGCGTCGCCCCGTACCCCGACGAGCCGTCCGAGGTCCGCGACCTGACGATCCGCCATCTCCTGGAGCCGGTGCGGTTCGGGGCGTTGGTCGAGGGCATGCACGAGGCCGGGGTCCGGGCCTTCGTCCAGGTCGGGGCGGGCAGCCTCGGCGGCTTCGTGGACGACACGCTGCGCGGCGAGGACGTCCTGACCGTCGCCGCGCACGGCCCTCGGCATCCGGGGCTCGCGGGACTCCTGCGGGTCCGGGCGGCCCTGTGGGTGGAGGGCCGGGCGACCGAGCAACCGGCGACAGCGCAACCGGCGACCGAGAACCGGGCACCCGAGCACCCGGCAATCCAGCTCCGGGCACCCCAGCCGGCGCGCCGCGCGGGGCCGACCGTACGACTCGACCTCGGCTCCCCCATCGTCCGGCTGGATCCGGCGGATCTGCCGAGTCCGCCACCGCCGCCTCCGGCAACCGAGTTGACGCGGGATCAGGCCGACGACCCGGTGCTGGCCGCCTTCGCGGCAATCCTCGACGAGGCGGGCGACGCGGTCACGCGGACGATGGACACCTGGCGGCGCGCCGCACCCTTCACATCAACGGCTCCCGGCACATCCGGCGCATCCGGCACGCCCGCGGCGGCCGCCTCATCGGTGAACGGGACCGCCGACCCGGCCGTGACGCACCCCCGACAACGCTCACACCTCAGGGAGTTCTCACTGCGCAGCCTGCCCTACGTCGCCGACCACTGCATCTACGAGCAGCACGACGAGTGGCCCGAGGCCTCCGACCGCTTCCCGGTCGTGCCGATGACCACCCTCCTCCACCTCACCGGCGAGGCCGCCCGGGCGCTCGTGCCCGGCCGTGTGGTCGCGGGTTACCAGGAGGTGCGCGCGCTGCGCTGGCTCCCGGTCGCGCCCGCGACCAACGCCGAGGTGTCCGCGACCCGCCTGGACGCGGACCGCGTGCGGGTGGAGATCGCCGGGTTCACGTCCACGGTCGTATGCCTGGCCGAGTCCCACCCGCAGCCGACAGCGCCCGACCGCACCCCGCTCACGAACGAAGGCCCCGCACCCGTACGGGCCGCCGCGCTGTACTCCGACCGATGGATGTTCCACGGCCCCGGATTCGCGGGCGTCGACGAGGTCGTCGCGGTCGCCGACGACGGCATCCGGGGGGTGCTGCGCAGCCTCCCCGCACCGGGGGCGCTGCTCGACGCGGCAGGCCAACTCTTCGGCCACTGGATGCAGTTGAGCCTTCCCACCGACCGCCTCGTGTTCCCGGTCTCGGTGGAGGAGGTGCGGCTGTACGGGCCTCCGCCGCGTACCGGCGACCGCCTTCTCGCCACCGCGCGCATCCGGCAGGTGACCGCCACGACGGTCCGCGGCGACGTCGAACTGTGCGACGCCGCCGACGGCTTGGTGCGTGCGCAGTTGCTCGGTTGGACGTACCGCCGCTTCGCGGCCGACGAACGCGTGTGGCCGATGAAGTTCACCCCGCACACCACCGGCGTCGGCGAACCGCAGCCCGAAGGCTGGTGCCTGGTGCGTACGCGCTGGCCGGACGCCGCCTCGCAGGAACTGGTCATGCGCCGCTATCTGGGCGCCGGCGAACGCGAGGAGTTCGCGACCCGGCCGCCGCGCACGCGGTCGGGATGGCTGCTCGGCCGCATCGCCGCCAAGGACGCGGTACGCCGCTACCTGTGGGCGCGCGGCGAAGGCCCCATCTATCCCGCCGAGATCCGCGTCTCGAACCACGCCGACGGCCGTCCGCTGGTCGAACGCATCCCGGTGGGCGAGGAGTTCCCGCCCCGCCCCGCCGGTCTGCACGTCTCGCTGGCGCACAAGCACCGCCTCGCGGTCGCCCTGGCGGACCGGGTCCCGGTCGGCATCGACATCGAGTCGTTGACCGACCGCCCCGAGTCCCTGGAGCGGGTCGCGCTCGCCCCGACCGAGCGCGACCTGCTCGACCGGCTCGCCGCCGGGGACCCCGGCACCCGGAGCGAGTGGCTGGTGCGGTTCTGGTGCGCCAAGGAGGCCGTCGGCAAGGCGGCCGGCACCGGCCTGGCCGGCCGCCCGGCGGACCTGCGCGTCGTCCGGGTCGCCGAGGACCGCCTGGTCGTCGGGCACGGCGGCGAAGGCCGGCACGTGGTCCGCACGCGGATCGTCGCCGACGCCGACGAGCGCTACGTCGTCGCCTGGACCGTCCCGCACAACCCCGTCCCCTCAAGCCCTGTGGAGTCGCCGTGACCACGCACACCGCCGAAGCCCTCGCCGAGACCACCGGGCGCGGAACCCCTGCCGACGCCATCCTCGCCGACGTGGTCGGCCTGCTCGTCGAGGTCGTGGGTGACGAGATCCTGATCGCCACCGCGATTGGCCGGGACAGCTCGTTCAACGAGGACCTGGCCGTCGAGAGCATCGAATTCGTGGCCCTCGCCGAGAAGTTGGAGAACCGGTACGGCGCCCGCGTCGACTTCATGGCGTTCCTCTCCGAGTTGGAGATGGACGAGATCCTCACGATGACGGTCGGCACCCTCGTCGACCACATCGCCGCCCGGCTCGGCGAAGCGCCGGACAGCGCCGTCGGGGAGGTGTGAGGGGTGGCCGACATCCAGGCGAACGGCCTGCGCTTCCACGTCCAACACCTGCGCGGCGGGCGGGCGTCCACCGACCGCCCGACGGTGGTCCTGGTGCACGGGCTGGTCCTCGACAACCTCTCCAGCCTCTACTACACCCTCGCGCCGCCCATCGCGCGGGCCGGCTTCGACGTGCTGCTGTACGACCAGCGCGGCCACGGCATGTCCGACGGCTCGCCGAGCGGCTACGACGTCGACACGGCCGTGGACGACCTGGCCGCGGTGCTGAAGGCCTGCGGTGTCACCGGCCCGGTGCACCTGCTCGGCAACAGCTACGGCGGCCTGATCGCGCTTCATGCGGCATACCTGCACCCGGAGCTGGTGCAGAGCCTCGTCCTGGTCGAGGGCCAGTGCCTGGACCCCGCGCACAGCGGCCACCTGCCGGGCGCCGAGGGCTACGCGGGCGGCTGGGTCGAGGACGTGGCCAACACGCTCAACCTCATCGCCCTGGGGCTGGAGTGCAATCCGCTCGGCGGCGACCTCGCCTCGCGCGGCGCGCGGAAGGCCGCGCGAATGCGGGCGGGCGCCGACTCGCTGCTCAACCGGACCACGCTCATCGAGGACATCTCGACCGTACGGCTGCTCTCCCCGGGCGAGTTGGCGCAGGTGCGCTGCCCGACGCTCGCCCTGTTCGGCTCCGCGTCGAACCTCGTGGCATCCGGGCCGGTGCTGGCGTCCCGGTTGCCGGACTGCACCGTCGAGGTGTTCCCCGGCGCCGCGCACGCGCTGCTGCGGGACGCCCCGAAGGAGTTGCTGACGTCGGTGCTGCGCTGGCTGGAGACGCACTCGCCGGGCGGCCCGGCCCGGCGCGGGGCGCACCGGGACGTGGGCGGCTACGGCAGCCGCGACCCGGGGGCGTCGGACGAGGGCGCGGCATGAGATGCCTGTTCGTCGTGCCGCCGTTCGCCGGGCACGTGAACCCGACCGTCGCGGTCGCCGCGGAACTGGCCGGGCGCGGGCACGAAGTGGCGTGGTGCGGGCCGCCGGAGGTCGGGCGGCTCCTTCCGCCGGGCGCCGTGCTGCACCCCACCGGTGGAGCGCCCGAGGGCGGGTACGCGAAGCTCCACGGCCGGTGGCGCGACCACCGCGGCGTGAACGCGCTGCGGTTCCTGGTCGAGGAGGTCCTCGTCCCGCTCGCCGAGCAGATGCGCCCCGGCGTCGACGAGGCCATCCGGGCCGTGCGCCCGCACGTGGTGGTCGCCGACCAGCAGGCTTTCGCGGGGGCAATTGCCGCTGAACTGCACGGACTTCCGTGGGCGACGTCCGCGACGACTTCGGTCGAGTTCACCCGGCCCTTCGCGGGGTTCCCGAAGGTGCACACGTGGGTCGGTGAGCGGGTGCGGGCGGTCGCCGCGGAAGCGGGCCTCGACGACGACTGGGACCCGCGGTTCTCCGAACACCTGGTGCTCGTCTTCTCCACCCCGGTACTGGCCGGCGCCGGCGACGCACCCCCGCCGCACCACCGGTATGTCGGACCGGCGTTCGGTGCGCGACCCGCTCCTGTCGACTTCCCCTGGGAGCGGCTCGCCGCCGACCGCCGCCGCGTCCTGGTCTCCCTGGGCACCCTCAACAGGGAGGCCGGGACGCGGTTCTACCCGGCCGTCGCGGAGGCGACGCGCTCGCTTGCGGACCGCGTGCAAGTGGTCATGTCGGTCCCGGACGAGCTCCTGGGGGCGCACGACGGGCACGTGCTCGCCCGGGAGTTCGTGCCCCAGCTCGACCTGCTCCCGCACCTGGACGCGGTGGTCACCCACGGCGGCCACAACACGGTGTGTGAGGCCCTGGCCTTCGGCCTGCCGCTGGTCGTCGCGCCGATCCGCGACGACCAGCCGCTGGTGGCCCAGCAGGTGGTGGCGGCCGGGGCCGGCGTGCGCGTGCGCTTCGGGCGCGCGCACGTCCCGGAGATACGCCAGGCGATCAGCGATGTGCTGGACAAGCCCGACTACCGCGCGGGCGCGTTGCGCGTGCGCGAATCCTTCGCCCGGGCAGGCGGCGCGAGTGCGGCGGCCGACGCCTTGGAGGAACTGGAGGCCCTGCCGTGAACACCGGTTTCGACCCGTTCCCTTGGCTGGCGCTGATCTTGCTGGCCGTCGTCGTCCTCGGCACGCTCCGGGCGCGGCAGCGGCTGCGCGCGCTGCCGGGGCTCGCCGCGTCGGCGGACTCCTCGGCCCTGTCGGAGTACCGGTGGATCACCGCCGACGGGGTCCGCCCGGACGACGAAATCGCGGCGTCCGCCGCCGCATACGCCCGGCGCGAGGGCCTGCTCGTGCTCGACCTCGTACCGGAGGGCATGCCTGTCGAGCCGTTGCTCGACCTGCTCGGGGACGTCGACCCCGCGCGGTTCCGCACCGACCCGGTGGCCGCCGGGCGCGGCGCGTACCACGCGCTGCTGGTGCACCGGAGCGTCCTGGAACGCTCGGGAACGACACCTGCGCAGGGCCTGTCGCAGGTCGACCTCATCGCCGTCACCGCCCGGTTGAAGCAGTTCGCCCCGCGCGCGACCGGGCACGTGGTGGCGCCGGGACTGACCGCGCTGCGACAGGATCCGCGTACCGCCAAGGCCCGCATGCGGGCCTTCGGGGCGCCGCCGGCCGTGGGCTTCGCCGGGCTGCTGGGCCAGGCGGGCGCGTTCGCGGGGGCGGCGTACGCGACGCCCTTCTGGGGGCTGCTTGCGCTCGCCGCGTGGTGGGTGCAGCCGTACGCGGTGCTGGCGGGCAGCCGTCCCCCGGTGCGCCCGCGCGGCGTGCACGGCGACGCCCTGGCCCGCCCGGCACTGGCCGCGTACCGGTGGATCCGCGGCGTGGCCGGACCCACCGCCCCGGCCGAGCCGACGCCGGAGGAACTGGCGGCGATGCGCGCCCGCTACGCGGACGACGTCGCGGACGGGACCGACCGCTTCTTCGAGGAGCGCCGCGACACGTGCCCGTGGTGCGGCTCGAACCGGCTTGCGGTGCGCGTACGCACGAAGGACCGGCTCCAGGGCAAGCCGGGGCGCTTCGTCCTGGAGCGCTGCCGCGACTGCCAGGTCGTCTTCCAGAACCCGCGGCTGTCCCCGACCGGACTCGACTACTACTACCGGGACTTCTACGACGGCCTCGCGGCCCGCGGCGCGGAGGCGATGTTCGCGACCATGTCGCGGCAATACCTGGGCCGGGCAAGGCTCGTGAGCAGGCACACCGTGCCGGGCCGCTGGCTGGATGTCGGAACCGGCCACGCGCACATGTGCCTGGTCGCCAAGTCCGAGCTTCCGGACACCGCGTTCGACGGCCTTGACCTGGGCGGAGGCGTCGAGGAGGCGGCCCTGCGCGGGTGGATCGAGCACGCGTACGTCGGGCAGTTCCCCGACCACGCCGATGCGCTGGCGGGTTCCTACGACGTCGTGAGCATGAACCACTACCTGGAGCACGTGCGCGACGTGTTCGCCGAACTCGACGCCGCCGCAAAGGTGGTGCAGCTGGGCGGACATCTGCTGGTCGAGATCCCGGACCCGGAGTGCTGGTACGCCCGCCTGCTGCACCGGCGCTGGCACCCGTGGTTCCAGCCGCAGCACCAACACCTGGTCCCGCTCGGCCGGTTGACCGAGGCGCTGGCGGCCCGCGGCTTCACGGTGGTCGAGGTCGAGCGCGGACCGGCGCACCAGGGCGGCATGTTCGTCGCTGCGGTGAGCCACACCGTCACCGCCGTCGCACCGAATCCGCGACAGCCTTGGATCCCGGGCAGGCCGACCCTGCCGCGCCGGATCCGCCGCGCGGTCGGCGTCACCGTGTTCGTCCCCTTCTACATGGCGGCCGGGCTCCTGGACGCGCTCAGCTCCGTCGTCGCCCGGACCTTCGGGCGGGCCGGCGGCAGCGACGCGTACCGCCTGCTGGCCCGCAAGGACCCCGGCTGACCGGCGTCCGCCGACCCTTTCGTCCCCTCGGAAAGGAACGTCCCCGATGCAACTGATGGATCAGCGGGATGCCGAACCGGTCCTGCGGGTGGTCCCGTACACCTTCACGCAGGCCTTCGGGTACGCGCCCGCGGGCGTGTGGACCGCGCCGTACGCGCTGCGGCTCTCCGGAGTGCCGGGCCGCGGCGGCATCGTGGCGGCGATGGGCTGGCAGGTCGTCGTGGCCGCCGCCCCGCGCACGGACGGGCTGCTGCGCGCCGGGTCGCTCAACCGGCCCGGCGACGCGGTGGAGATCGAAGTGCGGGGCTCCGGCGGCCGGCAGGTGGCGCCGTGGGCGGCGCCCATCGCCGACACCGTGCACGCCCTCGCCGGCACCGCGCCGCCGAACGCCGGACTCGACCTGATCCTGCACGCCGACCTCCCCGACGCCGCGGGTCTCGCGCCGTCGGCACCGCTGACCTGCGCGGCGGCGCTGGCCTGGACGTCCTTCCACGGCCCGCAGATCCCGGTCGCGGCACTGGACGCGCTGCTGCGCAACGTCGTCGCTCCCCCGGACGACACCGCCGACGCGGAGGCTCTGCGCTCGGCGGTCCTGTACGGCGGCGAGAACCGCGCGCTCATCGTGGGGCCCGTCGGCCCGACCGGTGAACTCCCCCTCGACCTGAACGCCGCAGGACTGCGCGCCATGCTGGTGATCCCGCGCGACCGGGGCGTTCCGCACACCGGGATGGCCTCGGTCGTCGAGTCCCTGCGCGGCGCGCGCGACGAGACCGAGCGCGCGCAGCGGATGGAGTCGTACCTCAGGGATCGTGAACTCCCGCGCGCCCTCAGCTTGCTGACGGCCTCTCACCTGTCTCGTGTACCGGGCTACGGCACCGGCTGGGCGGAAGCGGACGCCACCGTCGACGCGGTGAAGCTCGCGGGCGCGGTGGGCGCGCGCCTGGCGGGAGGCACCGGCAGCTCCGCCGTGGCCGCCTTCGTCCCGGCGGCCCTGCTGTCCGGCATCCGCGCCGCCGCCGCGGGCGCCTTCCGCGACCGCTCCCGCCTCACCCCGAGGTTCCTCACCGCCGCCAACGGCAGGGCGGCGGGCCCGGTGACCTGACCCCTGGGGATGGTGCGAGAGCGCCTTGTGGCCGACGGGAATGGTGCGTGAGTGCCCTGCGTGGCCGACGGAAATGGTGCACGAGGGCCGTGGTTTCGCAGTTGGGCGAGGCATTAACGTGCTGGTCACCGCAATCCGGGGCGGACGTTCGGCCCGCCTCGGCGTGCGCCGTCGCAGGAACGACGGGGACCCCGCGAGCCAAGGACCTCTCGACATGACCAAGCCCTCGATCGGAACAGCCACCTCGTGCGTGCCGGTGGCACTGTTCGGCAGCGTGACCCATCTCGACGACAGCGGCACCGTACGGTCGCTCCCGCCCTATACCGCGGACGCCTCCGAAGACGGCTGGACGTTCAGCATGGTGCGCGCGGTGAACGGACGTGACTTCCGCGAACACTTCTGGGAAATGCACCCGACCTCCGACAAGTTCGTCGCCGTGACGTCCGGGTCCGTCCGCCTGCACCTGCGTGCGCAAGACGGCCAACCGCCCCGGACCTTCGTGCTCGGTCCCGGAACCGCCAGCACTGTTCCCGCCGGCCGCTGGCACCTCTTCGAAGTCGCCGAGCCCAGCAGCGTGCTGACTCTGGCGCGTCCGACCGGGGCCCTGGTCGAACCGGTCGCGTTCGACTTGGCGACCTTCTGATCCGGGGAGTCGACGGCCGCGGCCCACGGTGACGGGAATCACCGGTCCATTCGGGCCGGTGCCTGCGAAGATGTGGCGGCCATGCCGTGTGTCTCCGAGGGTCTGCGACTGCTGCGCGCCGGCGTGTTCGCCGGGGTGTGCGTCGCGCTGTCGGTGGGCGGGCACGTGCTGGCCTCGGGTGGCGCGGTTCCGGTCCGGGCGGTGCTCGGGGCGGTGCTCGCGGCGCTGGGGCTGTCGTGGCTCGGTGCCGGACGCGAGCGTTCGGCACGGGGCCTGGTGGCCGCCATGGGAGCCGGGCAGCTGGGTCTGCACACGTGGTTCTCGTGGGCGGCGGAACGGGCGGCCGAGACCACGGCACACAGACACGGGAGCGGGCCCGGGCACGTGCACGGCGGCGGTCCGCACGAAGCTCTGGTGGCGCCGGGGGGCGCGGGCATGCTGGCCGCGCACCTTGCGGTGGCCGCGGCGGCCGCACTGTGGCTGCGAGTCGGGGAGGCCGCGGTCTTCCGCCTGCTCGCGCGGTGGGACGCGCGGGTCCGGGCGGGCGTACGCGTGCTGCTCGGTCCGCGCCCGGCCCCCGGACGCGTGGCGCCGCGGGTCCGGGCGGTCGCCGGGCGCCCGGGGGTGCTCCGGGGGCTGCCGACGCGGTACGACGTGGCGCGGCGCGGACCGCCTGCGGCGGCGTACAGCCGTTGATCAGCCGCTGATCGGCCGCTGGTCCGCCGACCGCACGCCACAACTCCATCGGAGCTTCTTCCATGAGCCGTACCTTCAGCATGCCCTCGGCCGGGCGCCTCGCCCTGGCCGTCGCGGCCGCCGGGGCCGTCGCCCTGGTCTCCGCCACCCCCGCGTTCGCGCACAACGAGGTGACCGCCTCGGACAGCCGGGCGCTCGCCACCGACGTCACCCTCACCTTCGAAGCCGCCGCCGAGTCGCGGACCGCCGGCATCGTCTCGCTGCGCGTGGTGCTGCCGCAGGGCATCGTCCCGGGCGACGTCACGTACCTCGAAGGCCCGTCGGGCTGGTCCTACAAGCCGGGCGAGGACGGCTTCACCGTCGGCGGGACGGCGCTCACGCCGGGCGCCGACGCCGAGTACAAGGTGAAGGTCCGGCAACTCCCGGACACGAACGTCCTGTTGTTCAAGACGCTTCAGGAGTACTCGGACGGACGCATCGACCGCTGGATCGACCCGCCGAAGACCGGTGACGACCACTCGGACACGGCGGCGAAGCCCGCACCGGCCCTGACACTCCAGAAGGCCGCTCCGGGGGCGGTCGCGATTCCGGCCGCCCCGACGGCCGCGCCGACGGGCGCCGCGACCCCGACCGGGGCGGCGACCGGGGCACCCACGGGAGCACCGTCGGCCCCGCCGAGCAGTGCGGCTCCTTCGGTGTCCGCCGCGGCTCCGTCCACGGCGGCGACGCCGGCGACCGAGTCCGCCGCCGAGGACAAGGACGACGACTCGTCCGCGCTGCCGGTCATCCTCGGCATCGTCGCCGCCGTTGTGGTCGTGGGCGGGGTCGGCGCGTGGTGGTGGCGCCGCCGGAGCGCCGCGTCCGCGAGCTGACTCACCCGGTAGGGCCGCGTACGGCCCGGCAGGTCCGCGAGCGGGCGCCTGCCGGGCCGTACGGCGTGCCGTCGTCTCAGGTGTAGTCGGTCTCCTCGACGCCGCGCGCCCGCGCGAAGGCGCACAGCGCACGGACTTCGGGTGTCATGGGCTTGCGCAGCCACGCGAACCCGATGGTGCGCCGCAGCGGTGGGCTGAACGACCTTATGGTGACCGCTCGTTCGAAGCGGTGCGCCATGTCGGCGTACCACAGCACCGAGCCCACGCCGCCCGCGACGCAGGAGAGCCATGCGCCGCGTTCGTCGGTCTCCATGGCGACCTTCGGACGGATTCCGCGCGTGCTGAACAGCACGTCGAACTCCTTGCGGCGCGGCGAGCCGGCCGCCGGGAGGATCATCGGCAGGCCGTCCAGCATCGCGAGTGTCACCGGCTCGGGCAGCCGCAGTTCGGGCGGCGAGACGAGGACGACCTCGTGGTGGTGGAGCGCGTGGACGCGCAGGTCGAACGGGACCGGCAGGTCCGCGAGGACCAGGTCCGCGGCGCCCTTGCGCAGCGCGTCGAACAGGAGGTCGCGGTTCGGATGGCCCTCCACCACCACGTGGACGTCCGGGCGGTGCCGGTTGAACGCCGGCAGCAGCGTGCTGATGAACTCGATCGCGAGTGTCTGCGTCGTGCCGAGCCGCACTCTGGCCCCCGGAGGCGGGACGCCCGGCCTGACGCAGTCCTCGATCGCGCTGATTCCCGCCAGGACCCTCCTGGCCAGGTGTACGACCCTGACGCCTTCCGGGGTCAGCGCCATGCCCCGGCCCGACCGGACGAACAGCTCGACGCGTAACTCACGTTCGAGCGCCTGGAGGGACCGCGACAGCGCAGGCTGGACGACGAAGAGCGACTGCGCCGCCGCGGTCATGCTCCCGTGCTCGACAACGGCGATGAGGTAGCGCAGCTGTTGAAGAGTCACATTCGCACCGTACTCCTGGGTATGTCCACGGTCATCCCATCCGGATGGTCGGATCCGAACGGATCCGGACCGGATCCGGTCCAGGTTCGGTGCGGATCCGGTCGGATCGTCCGGTTGGGCCTGACGGTGCGTCAGAACCGGTGCGTCAGAACCAGGACACCGTCCATGTGAACGCCGTGGTTCCCGTCCTGCCCGCGCTGTCCCTGACCGTGACGGTCACCTGGAAGGTGCCGACACCCCAGATCGATCCGCTGACCGCACCCGTCCCCGCGTTGACCGAGACGCCGAACGGCAGGCCGGTCGCCGCGTACGTCAGGGTCGCTCCCGGTGTCGAAGGGGTGGCCTGGATACGGAAGTTGGCCTTCTGGTTGAACTTCGAGACCTGGTTGCCCGGATTGGTGACGACGACCTCGCCGCCGGGGGCCGGGGCGACCGTGAGCGTGACGGGCGCCGAGGCGGTGCCGGCGCTGTTGGCCGCCGTGAAGACCGCGTTGGACGTACCGGCGGCGGCGGGCGTACCGGACAGCACGCAGGAGGGCGAGAACGCCAGCCCGGCGGGCAGGCCGGTCGCCGTGCACGTCGGCGCGGGGTCGCCGGTCACCGCGAACTGGACGTTCACCGGCTTGCCGACCTCGAGGCCGGTCACCGGCGGTGCCGTGATGGTGGGCGGCGTGGTCCCCCCTCCGCCCGGGGTCACCGTCCACACGAACGCGCGCTGTGCGGTGCCGGCCGTGTTGCTCGCGGTGAGCACGACGTTGCGGGCGCCCTGGGTGGTCGGCGTACCGGTCACCAGGCACGACGAGCTGACCGCCAGCCCGTCCGGGAGTCCGCTCGCGGTGCACGTCGGCGCGGGCGAACCGGCCACCTGGACCTGGAGGTTGACGCTCGTGCCGACCGGGGTCGTCTGGTTGCCGGGCGAGGTGACGACGGGCGCCTGGGTGCCGCCGCCGGGTTCCACGGTCCAACTGAACGCCACCGCCGCCGAGGTCCGGTCGGCGGCGTCCTTCGCGGTGACCGAGACGTTCGCGGTGCCCGCGGCCGTCGGCGTGCCCTGCACGGTGCAGCCGCCGGACGCGTTGCCGAGCCCGGCCGGGAGGCCGGTGAACGTGCAGGTGTACGGGCCGGTCCCGCCGGCCACCTGGACCGCGAGGCCGTCCGGGACGTTCACCGTCGAGGTCTGCGCCCCCGGGTCCGCGACGACCGGTCCGTCGTCGCCGGGGATCGCCTCGGGCGGCAACGGCACCTTCCAGACAGGGCTGTTGGTGCCCTCGCTGCCGACCAGGAGCGCCTTGCCGTCGGGCGTGTACGTCAGCGACTCGCCCTGCGACACGCTGGGCAGCGCGAACTGGGCGATCTGCACGCCCGGGCTCGTGAAGACGTACGCGTTGCCGTAGTCCCGGACGGTGAACGACCTGCCGTTCGGCGCGAAGCTGCCGTCGGTACCGGTGAGCGGCGCGTTGCCGACCCTGGTGAAGACGTTCGTGCCCGACGTGCTCAGCGTCGCCGGGCCCTGGTAGACCCCGCTCGACCCGGTGCCGAAGAGGATCTTGGTGGCGATGTGGAGGCGGTTGTCGCGCGGGTCGATCATCAGGGTCTCGGCGTCGTGCTTGCCGTCGGCGTACGAGACCGCGAACGTCGTGGGCGTGACCGTCTGGTTCGTGAGCGTGTCCGGTTCCGCGAACCGGTGGATCTTGAGGTCGGAGCGTACCGAGGCATTGTCGCCGATGTCGCCGACGAACACGGCCGGGCGGCCCTGGTCGTCCTTGCCGACGCTCATCGCCTCCCAGTCGGAGTTGCTCGTACCCGCGACGTTGAGGACGGCGCGGACCGCGCAGGTCGCCGCGTCGAGCGCGAAGACCTCCGTGGAGTTGCCGCTGTCGCCGTGGGTGTACATGACGCCCGGATGCCGGAGGCTCATCGCGAGTCCGCTGGACTCGTCGATGCGGGCGTCGCCGATGGTGCACACGGTGGTGGGCGGGTCGACGGCATGCGCCGGGGCCGCCCCGAAGGTCGCGCCGAGGAGCGCCGCGACGACCAGAACAGTGGAGGTACGACCGGCCGTTCGGCCGATGCGTCTGCGGTGCCTGGGGTGTTGTGCCATGGGTCCAAGGGAATGAGTCCGCGCTCCTCCGGGTCCAATGCCGGTCCCGCATCGACCCATGACAGCGCCTCATGGGTATCGGACAGTCGTCCCGGATTCCGGACCGTACGCTGGCGCTTCGCGGGCGTTTCGCGGGCCCGGGGTGGGCGGGGGCGGGCGCGGGGCGGCACGGGGCGGGCGCGGCCCGGATGCGCCGGCCGTACCCGGAACCGGGTGTGACCGTTTCGGCATCGGTGCATGTCGTCTGGGTCGGGGTGCGCCCCGATCTCCGGCGAATTCGCAGGTCAGAGCGCTGAGTTCGGGCTGCTCCCGGCAACCCCCGGATTCCCGCCGTTGACCCGGCGGGCGGTCCGCACGACCATTCCCGCGGTGGCCTGGCCATCCCTCCGCCATGCCGCGGCGCAGCCTCCGTCCGGCGCGCACGAGCACAGTCCCCATGCCCGTTCGCAGTGCCAAGCGATGTCACGGGTGACCCGTCCGGGTCGCCCGGAAGGTCATCATCAAGGAGGCAACCCGTGCTCAGACGAGCGCGCCGGTCGTGGTACGCGAAGGCGACGGCCATTCTGGCCGGCACCGCCGCGGCGGCCACGGCAGGCATCGTGGCGCTGACGGCCGCACCGGCCTCGGCAGCCACCATCCCGCAGTTCGACCACGTGGTGATCGTCGTCCACGAGAACACCAACTACGAGGATGTCGCGGGCAACACGCGCGAGATCCCGTACATCAACACCCTCATCAACGGCGGTGCCTCGTTCACCAACTTCCACGGTGAGGTGCACCCCAGCCAGGGCAACTACTTCGCGATGTTCTCGGGGGCCACGCAGGGCGCCACCCTGGACCAGTGCCCGGAGCCCGGCTCCCCGTACACCGCGGACAACCTCGCGCGCCAACTCCTCGACAAGGACAAGACGTTCGGCAGCTACAACGAGGACTGGGACGGCAACCCCGCGACGTGCAAGGTGGACAAGTACGCGCGCAAGCACAACCCGTGGTTCGCGTTCAGCAACGTGCCCACGAGCACGGCGAAGAAGATGTCCGACTTCCCGAGCGACTACAACCAACTGCCCACCGTGTCCTTCGTGGTGCCGGACCTGTGCAACGACATGCACGACCTGGGGTGCCGGACCACCGGGGACACCTGGACGCGGGACAACCTCGGCGGCTATGCCGAATGGGCGAAGAACAACAACAGCCTGCTGATCGTGACGTGGGACGAGGACGCGTTCCGGTCGCAGAACCAGATAGCCACGGTCTTCTACGGCGCGCACGTGAAGAAGGGCACGTACGGCACCAACTACAACCACTACAACATGCTCCGCACCCTCCAGGACATGTACGGGCTGCGGACCTCGGGCCAGTCGACGAACGTGCCTGCCATCACCGAGGTCTGGGAGAGCACCCCGACGAATCCGCCCGTGGTCGCCAACCCGGGACCCCAGGCATCCTCCGTCGGGCAGTCGGTGAACCTGCCGCTCCAGGTCTCGGCGGGCACCGCGCCGTACACGTGCACGTTCACCGGACTGCCACCCGGACTGAGCAACCCCGGCAACGGCTGCACCGTGCAGGGCACGCCGACCACGGCCGGAACCAGCAACGTCTCGGTGACCGCGAAGGACGCGCAGAACGCCAACTCGGCGCCGGTGGGCTTCCCGTGGACCGTGAGCAGCGGACCGGTGGCACCGACGGTCACCAACCCGGGACCGCAGACCGGCGCCCAGGGCCAACCGGTCGACCTGCAAATCCAGGCGTCCGGCAACCCCGCGCCGACCTGTACCGCGACCGGCCTGCCGACCGGGCTGTCGATCAGCGCAGGGTGCCGGATCACCGGTACGCCGACCATCCTCGGTGACAGCAGCGCCACGGTCACCGCGACGAACAGCCAGGGCACCGACAGCGAATCGTTCATGTGGTCGGTCACCACAGGCGGCGGGACCGCGCCCACGGTGACGAGCCCCGGCAACCAGTCGACCCAGGTCGGCACGGCGGTCAACCTCCAGGTGCAGCGGACCGGTACGCCGGCACCCACCTGTACCGCGACCGGCCTGCCCGCCGGACTGTCGGTCAGCTCCGGCTGCCTGGTGACCGGGACGCCGACCACGGCGGGCACCTCGAACGTGACGGTGACCGCCGCGAACTCGGCGGGCAGCGCGAACGCTTCGTTCACGTGGACGGTCACGCCGCCGCAGACCGGCGTCCGGATCGCCAACCCCGGCAACCAGACGTCGAAGTTCAACCAGAAGGTGGACCTCAAGCTCCAAGTGAGCGGCGGCACCGCGCCGTACACCTGCTCGGCGACGGGACTGCCGTCCGGTCTGTGGCTGAACCCGTGGACCTGTCAGATCACCGGAAGCGCCTGGGGCGTCGGGACGTTCACGGTGAACGCCACCGCCAAGGACAGCGCCAACGCGACCGGCAGCACGTCGTTCGGGTGGACGGTGGCGTGGTTCTGAGCCGCTGAGGCTCCTGCCGCGCACCACTCCTGACTGAACCACCCGACGTCGCCGGCCGGTGCGCGGGGGCCGTACGCACGGCTCCCGCGCACCGGTCCGGCCCCCGCCCGGTCCGGGAGCGCGCCATGTACCTGTCCTCCAGCCGAAGCGGCGACCTGAGCACCGGGGTCCGCCGCGACCCGGCGTCGTCCGACGTGCCCGATGCGCCTGGTGTACCCGGTGTGCCCGGTGTGCCCGACGCACCTGGTGTTCCCAACGCGCCTGGAACGAGGCCGCGTTCCCGCCGCAGGGTCGGCCTCATCGTGGCCCCCAACGTGATCGCGCTGGGCATGGTCTCCTTCGTCACCGACGTCTCCGCCGAGATGGTGACCGCGATCCTCCCCGTCTACCTCGTGCTCGGACTCGGCCTGTCACCACTGGCGTTCGGCATGCTGGACGGCCTCTACAACGGCGCCACCGCCTTCCTGCGCATCGCGGGCGGGCACATCGCGGACCGTACGCGGCGGCACAAGCCGGTCGCGGGATTCGGCTACGGCCTGTCCGCCGCCTGCAAGTTGGCCCTTCCGGCGGCGCACTCGGTGCCGGTCATCGGCGCGGTCATCGCGGCCGACCGTATGGGAAAGGGCATACGGACCGCGCCGCGCGACGCGCTGATCTCGCTGTCGACGCCGTCCGGTGCGCAGGGCAAGGCGTTCGGCGTGCACCGGGCGTTCGACACGGCGGGCGCACTGCTCGGCCCGGCGGTGGCGATGGCGGTGCTGTGGTTCACCGCGCAGGCGTACGACGCGGTCTTCGTGGTCAGCTTCTGCCTCGCGGCCTTCGGCGTCCTGCTGCTGTGCCTGTACGTTCGCGAACTCCCCGGCGCGGCAGCCCCCAAGGCGGCGGAACCGGACGCGAGGCCGCGGCTGCGCGACGCCGTCGGGGTGCTGCGCGTACCGGCGTTCCTCCGCATATGCCTGTACGCACTCGTGCTCGGCGCGGCCACGATCGGCGACGGCATGGTGTACCTGCTACTCCAGCAACAGGTGGACCTGCGGCCGCACTTGTTCCCGCTGCTCCCCTTCGGCACCGCGCTGGGGTTCCTGCTCCTCGCCGTTCCGGTCGGCCTCGTCGCCGACCGGGTGGGCCGCCTGAGGGTGTTCCTCACGGGCCACGTCTTTCTCCTGCTCTGCTACGCCGTGTTGCTGAGCCCCGACTCCGGCCTGGAGGTGCCGCGGGGCCTGCTCATCGTGCTTCCGCTCATCCTGCTGGGCGTCTTCTACGCCGCCACCGACGGCGTGCTCATGGCCGTCGCGGCGCCGCTGGCCCCCGAGCGGCTGCGCGGCGGCTCGCTCGCCCTCGTCCAGACCGGCCAGGCGGCGGGCCGCGCGATCGGGGCGGTGGGCTTCGGGGCGGCGTGGACGGCGTGGGGGCCGCGTACCGCCCTTGTCGCCGCGACCGCGGTGCTGTGCGCGGCGTGCGCCGCCACGGTGCTGGTCGCGTACCGCTGCCGCGAGACTCCCCGCCGCGAGACCCCCAGCCGCGAGACCGTCCCGGAGGACGCCTGATGACCCGCACCGCCCGCACCGTCGTGCTCGCCGTCGTGACCTCGCTGCTGATCGGGGTGGCGGTGGCCTACACCTTGCACGCCGCGGGGCGGTCCGAGAGCGGGCCGGAACAGGAGCTCAGCGAGGTGACCCTGGACTCCCCGGGCCGGATCGTGTTCCGGACGACGATGGCGGGCACGGGCCGCGACCACTTGGCGGCCGTACCGCTGGCGGACACCGGCAAGGACGACGGCAACGACAACCGCCGGATCTCGCCGACCGCGTGCCTGGTCTTCCACGCCGCGAAAGGCACCGGCGTGTGCCTCAAGCTCGCCAACGCGGCGCTCCACACCTACAACGCGGTGATCCTGGACAACCGCCTGCTGCCGGTGGACAGCCGCGAGATGGCCGGCACGCCGTCGCGGGCCCGGGTCTCGCCGAGCGGGCGGCTGGTCGCGTGGACGTCGTTCGTGGGCGGCGAGTCGTACGCGGGGCTGGACTTCTCCACGCGCACCGCGATCCTCGACCGGCGTACGGACACGCTGCACAACAACCTGGAGGACTTCTCGATCATCCGGGACGGAAAGCCGTACACGGCGGCCGACGTCAACATCTGGGGCGTCACCTTCGCCGCCGACGACAACCGCTTCTACGCCACCGTCGCCACCGACGGCCACCGCTACCTGGCCGAGGGCGACCTGGCCGCGCGCACCCTGCGCACCCTCCGCGACAACGTCGAATGCCCCTCGCTCTCACCGGACGGCACCAAGCTCGCCTACAAGAAGCGCGTCGACGGCACCGACCCGTCCCGCCCCTGGAAGCTGTTCACCCTCGACCTCGCCACCGGCCGCGAGACCCCGACCACCGAAACCCGCACCCTCGACGACCAGGCCGAGTGGCTCGACAACGACGCCGTCCTCTACAACCTCCCCGGCGACCTCCGCGCCGACGTCTGGTCGGTGAGGGCCGACGGCACCGGAACCCCGGTCCTGGTCCTGAGACACGCCCTCACCCCGGCGGTGCTGCGGCCTTGACCCAGCCGGACAAGCTCCGCGGACGCGCCACCCTTAGGCCAAGCAAGTGAACTCCCGCCGATGCGCCGGCACCGCCGATTGGCGGGGCGTCAGGTGGGGTGCGGGGTGAACGTTGCGGTGACGCCGTTGCCGGTCCACGTCAAGGCGACGTCGCCGTCGAGGGCGCGGGCGAGGCGGTTGAGGAGGGCCGGGGTGGGAACCGTGCCGCTCTCCTCGACGCGGACGATGGCGTCCTCGTGCAGACCGGCGCGGGTGGCGAGGTCGGCCTCCGACAGCCCGGCGGACACGCGGGCGTCGTGGACGGCCTGGGCCAGGGCGACGGCGGCGGCCGTCTCCGCTCGCCGACGTCGCGACTCGGGGTCCGGCTCGGGGTCCGACTCTGGGTCCGACTCGGGGCCCGGAGGCTCGGCGGCGGTGACCCGCCAGGTGGCGTGCCGTCGCTCGGTCCCGGTGCGGGTGTCCGCTTTCGGCTCGATGGCGTATCGCTCGGTCACGGGGTCAGTTTGGGCGCCTGAGTCGGGGGTCCGGGGGCGAACGGGAGTAGTCATCTTGTCGCACCGGTTCGGGCTCGGCACGGAGCGTGTGCGCGGCGCGGAATATCCGCTGGTGGTTGTGGGGCCTGGCATGCCTATCCTTGGGCGCGTATGGATACGCCGTCTGCCTCCGCTCCGCTCGCCGATCTGCGGGCTCGATTGTCCGGTGTGACCCTGCGTGACGAGCGTCGGCTGGCGCGGCGGATCGACGGGGCACGCCGCGTTCGCGACCCCGCGGCCCGGGCCGCGATGGTCACGGAGCTGGCCGGGGCGGTCGAGGACGCCGAGCTGCGCGCGGAGCTGCGCCGGGCGGCGGTGCCGGAGATCGCGTACCCCGAGCAGCTGCCGGTGTCGCAGAAGAAGGACGACATCGCGGCGGCGATCCGGGACCACCAGGTGGTCATCGTCGCGGGCGAGACCGGGTCGGGGAAGACGACGCAGCTGCCGAAGATCTGCCTGGAGCTGGGGCGCGGGGTGCGCGGGCTCGTGGGGCACACGCAGCCGCGGCGACTGGCGGCGCGCACGGTGGCCGACCGCATCGCGGAGGAGCTGAAGACCCCGCTCGGGTCCACCGTCGGGTACAAGGTGCGGTTCAACGACCAGGTGTCGGACGAGTCGCTGGTGAAGCTGATGACGGACGGCATCCTGCTGGCCGAACTCCAGACGGACCGCGACCTGCTCCAGTACGACACGCTCATCATCGACGAGGCGCACGAGCGCAGCCTCAACATCGATTTCATTCTCGGCTACGTGAAGCAGCTCCTGCCGCGCAGGCCGGACCTCAAGGTCGTCATCACGTCGGCCACGATCGACCCGGAGCGCTTCTCGCGGCACTTCGGGGACGCGCCGATCGTCGAGGTGTCGGGCCGGACGTACCCGGTCGAGGTGCGCTACCGCCCGCTGGTGGCCGACGACGCGCACGAGGACGGCGGCGACGACCGGGACCAGGTGCAGGGGATCATCGACGCGGTCGAGGAGCTCCAGGCCGAAGGGCCCGGGGACGTCCTGGTGTTCCTGTCCGGCGAGCGCGAGATCCGCGACACCGCGGAGGCGCTGACCAAGCGGAACCTGCGCAACACCGAGATCCTGCCGCTGTACGCGCGGCTCTCCTCCGCCGAGCAGCACCGCGTCTTCCAGCAGCACAGCGGGCGACGCGTGGTGCTGGCGACGAACGTCGCGGAGACCTCGCTGACCGTGCCCGGCATCAAGTACGTCGTGGACCCCGGGACCGCGCGCATCTCGCGCTACAGCCACCGGACCAAGGTGCAGCGCCTGCCGATCGAGGCGGTGTCGCAGGCGTCGGCGAACCAGCGCAAGGGCCGCTGCGGGCGTACCTCGGACGGCATCTGCGTCCGGCTGTACGCCGAGGAGGACTTCCTCGCCCGGCCGGAGTTCACCGACCCGGAGATCCTGCGCACCAACCTGGCGTCCGTCATCCTCCAGATGACCGCCATCGGGCTGGGCGACATCGCGGCGTTCCCGTTCATCGACCCGCCGGACCGCCGCAACATCAAGGACGGCGTCGACCTGCTCCAGGAGCTGGGCGCGATCGACCCCGCGCAGACGGACGTACGCAAGCGCCTGACGCCGATCGGCCGCAAGCTCGCGCAGCTGCCGGTCGACCCGCGCATGGCCCGCATGGTGCTGGAGGCGGAGCGCAACAACTGCGTGCGCGAGGTCATGGTGATCGCGGCCGCGCTGTCGATCCAGGACCCGCGCGAGCGGCCCGCCGACAAGAAGGAGCAGGCGCAGCAGCAGCACGCGCGGTTCGTCGACAAGGAGGCCGGCTCGGACTTCCTGACGTACCTCAAGATGTGGGACTACCTCCAGGAGCAGCAGAAGGAGCGCTCGTCGTCGGGCTTCCGGCGCATGTGCAAGCAGGAGTTCCTGAACTACCTGCGGATCCGGGAGTGGCAGGACGTCTACAGCCAACTGCGGCAGACCGTACGGCAGATGGGCGTACGGCTCAGCGACCAGCCCGCGGACGCGCAGCGCATCCACACCTCGATCCTGATCGGCCTGCTGAGCCACATCGGCCTGTACGACGCGGCCAAGCGCGAGTACGGCGGCGCGCGCGGCACGCGCTTCGCGGTCTTCCCCGGCTCGTCGCTGTTCAAGAAGTCGCCGCGCTGGGTGATGTCCGCCGAACTGGTCGAGACGACCCGCCTGTGGGCGCGCGTCAACGCGCGGATCGAGCCCGAGTGGATCGAGCCGCTGGCCGAGCACCTGGTCAAGCGCAACTACAGCGAACCGCACTGGGAGCAGAAGGCGGGCGCGGTGATGGCGTACGAGAAGGTGACGCTGTACGGCGTGCCGATCGTCGCGCAGCGCAAGGTGAACTACGGGCGCGTCGACCCCGAGATGTCCCGCGAACTGTTCATCAGGCACGCGCTGGTCGAGGGCGACTGGCGTACCCACCACAAGTTCCTGGTGGAGAACCGCGCGCTCCTGGAGGAGGTCGAGGAGCTCGAACACCGGGCGCGGCGGCGGGACATCCTCGTCGACGACGAGACGTTGTTCGAGTTCTACGACCAGCGGCTCGGCAAGGACGTGGTCTCCGGGCGGCACTTCGACACGTGGTGGAAGAAGGCCCGGCAGGAGCAGCCGGACCTGCTCAGCTTCGAGAAGTCGATGCTCATCAACGAGCGCGCGGGCGGCATCGACGAGGCCGACTACCCGGACTTCTGGGTCCAGGGCGAGCTGCGGCTGCCGCTCACCTACCAGTTCGAGCCGGGCAACGCGGCCGACGGCGTCACGGCGCACATCCCGCTGGCCGTGCTCGGCCAGGTGGTGCAGGACGGCTTCGACTGGCAGATCGCGGGCCTGCGCGAGGAGTTGGTGACCGAGCTGATCCGCTCGCTGCCGAAGTCGCTGCGCCGCAACTTCATTCCGGCGCCGGACGTCGCCCGCGCGGCGCTGGCTCGGATGACGCCGCGTCAGGAGCCGTTGGCCCAGGCCCTCGCACGCGAACTCCAGCGGCTCAAGGCGATCCCGGTGCCGCCGGAGAGCTGGGACTTCGACCGCATACCCGAACACCTGCGGATGACCTTCCGCGTCGAGGACGACCGGGGCAAGCTGCTGGCGGAGGGCAAGGATCTCGCCGAGCTGAAGCTGCGGCTCAAGCCGAAGTCGCAGGCGACGCTGTCGCGGGCGGCCGACACCGTGGAGCGCGCGGGGCTGAAGGAGTGGGGCGGTCTCGGCACGCTGCGGCGTACGTTCGAGTCCACGCGCGACGGGCACCCGGTCAAGGGCTATCCGGCGCTGGTCGACGAGGGCGGCAGCGTCGCGGTACGGGTGTTCGAGACCGAGGCGGAGCAGCAGGCCGCGATGTGGCTCGGTACCCGGCGTCTGCTGATGCTGGGCGTGAACTCGCCGGTGAAGGCCATCGCGGGACGTCTGCCCAACCGCGCCAAGCTCGCGCTCAGCCACAACCCGCACAAGGACGTCGCGGACATGTTCGAGGACTGCGTGGCGTGCGCGGTCGACAAGATCATGGCCGCCGCGGGCGGACCGGCCTGGGACGCCGAGGGCTTCGGCAAGCTGCTGGCCAAGGTGCGCGCCGAGCTGCCGGCGACCACCGAGGACACCGTGGTCAAGGTCGAGCGGATCCTGACCGTGCACCACGCGCTGGAGGTCAAGCTGAAGGGCACCACGAGCCTCGCGCTCGTGCCCGCCATGACCGATGTCCGGGCCCAGTTGGCGGGACTGATCCACCGCGGCTTCGTCGCCGAGACCGGCTGGCGGCGCCTGCCGGACGTGCTGCGCTACCTGCGCGGGGTGGAGCGGCGGCTGGCCAAGCTGCCGAACGACCCGCACGGGGACCGGCACCGGATGCTGAAGGTGACGGACCTGGAGGAGGCGTACGCGCGGCGCCTCGCGAACCAGCCGAAGGGTCGGCCGTTGAGCGACGAGGTCCGGCAAGTGCGGTGGATGATCCAGGAGTTGCGGGTCAGCTACTTCGCGCAGTCGTTGGGGACGCCGTATCCGGTGTCGGACAAGCGGATCCTCAAAGCACTGGAGTCGTAGGCGCGTTCGGCTGCGGGGTCGTGGGCGTGCCCGGCGCGGTCGGTGGAGTCGCACAAGCCGCAAGGGTCGTCGGCGCGGGCGGCTGCGGGCTGCGGGCTGCGGGCTGCGGGCTGCGGGGCGGAAAGTCCTTGTAAGTGCCGGGGAACTCCCCTACCGTCCGCCGTCGTGGGACACACACGCCGCAGGTTCGCGACGCTCGGTACGGTCCTCGCGGCACTCGCCGCCTTCGTCTCCCTCCCGGCTCCCGCGCACGCGGATCCGGTGGGACCGGTCCCGGCCGTGGAGGGCCCGGTGACCGGGCCCGGGACACCGTGGACGGCCGTGACCGACTCGGGCGAGGCCGCCGCGCGCGGCTACGGCGAGCGCGAGTACTTCCTTTCCGGCCAGGCGACTTCGTACCGCCGTGTCGGGACGTGGGACGCGTCGGGCCGGTGGGCGGCGGAGCCGGACACGGCGGCGGCGTACAAGACGCGGGTACTGGTCCGTACGCCGAACGACGCGGCGCGCTTCAACGGCACCGTGGTGGTCGAGTGGTTCAACGTGAGCGCGGGCTTCGAGTCCGCGCCCGACTACCAGTTCATGCGCGAAGAGATGCTGCGGCGCGGCTACGCGTGGGTCGGCGTATCGGCGCAGGCCGCCGGAATCGACGCTCCGCCGGGGCCGTTCGGGCTGGGCGGCCTGAAGTCCTTCTCGCCGGCGCGGTACGGGTCGCTCAACCACCCGGGCGACGCCTACTCGTACGACATCTTCACGCAGGTGGCCGCCGCGCTGCGGGTGACCGGGGCCGGCGACCTGCTCGGCGGCCTGGGCACCGGGACGGGCGGCGGACCGGGCGTCGGGCGGCGGATCCTCGCGAACGGCGAGTCGCAGTCGGCGTTCCGGCTCACCACGTACGTCAACGCGGTGCAGCCGCTGACCGGGGCGTACGACGGCTTCCTGATCCACAGCCGCTTCTCGTCCGCCGCCCCGCTCGGCGGCGGGTTGCAGGAGCCCGCACTCCCGGTGGCGTTCATCCGCCCGGACGCGGGCGTGCCGGTGCTGGTGACGGAGTCGGAGACGGACGTACCGCTGCACCTCGCGGCCCGGCAGGACGACTCGGACGCCTACCGGCTGTGGGAGATGCCGGGGACGTCGCACGCCGACGCCTTCACCGGCGCGGCGGCGATCGGCTGCGACAAGCCGGTGAACTCCGGGCCGCAGACGTACATGATGCGGGCCGCGCTGCGCGGTCTGACGACCTGGGCGGGCGGCGCGGCACCGCCGCCGACGATGCCGCGGATCGAGGTCGACGCCGCCGGGTCGATCGTCCGCGACGCACACGGAAACGCGCTCGGCGGCATCCGGACACCGCAACTCGACGTGCCCATTGCGGCGTTGCGCGGCGACGGCAACAGCGGCCCGAACCAGTTCTGCCAACTCGTCGGTACGACCGTCCCGTTCGATGCCGCGACGCTGCGCGCCCGGTACCCCGACCATGCCGCGTACGTCACCGCCTTCGACGCCGCGGCCCGCCGCGCCGCCGACGCGGGCGGCATCCTCGCCGACGACCTCCCGGCCCTGCACGAGGAGGCCGACGCCGCGCCCGTCCCGCCGCCGCCCTCCGGGTCGCTGGTCCAGAACGTCGAGGGCGCGGTGCTGCCGGGCCCGCTGACGATGTCGCAGGAGGCCTCCGGCATCACGCTCGCCCCGACGACGATCGACGGTACGCCGCAGACGGTGCGCGGGCGCCTCAACACGGTCGTCGTGCAGGACTTCCGCGGGACGACGCTGGGGTGGTCGCTCACCGGACGGATCACCGACTTCACCTCGGAGACCGGGGGCACGATCCCCGCGTCGGCCTTCGCCTGGACGCCCGCGTGCGTCGTCATGGACACGGGGGCGCCGAGCCGCGCCACGGCGGGGTCCGCGGGCCCCCTCCCTGACCACGCCGCGCTGTGCACGCAGCCGGAGAACCCGCGGGGCCAGGTGTCCGGGGGCGAGTTCACCGCGGACGCGCAACTCGCGCTGCGGATCCCGGCGTACCCGCTGGCCGGCACCTACACGGCGACGCTCACCCTGACGCTGATCTGAGCTGGTCTGCGCTGATCCGAGCTGATCCGACCTGATCCGACCTGAGCAGTCTGCCGCCGTTTCGTCGCCGACCGATGAGTTCGAGTCCTCCATGCGGTCACCATCATGAAGGACCAAAGACCATCGGACACGCACGTACCTCAGGAGCAGCGCATGGGGCAGTTGGCAGTCATGAACTTCGTATCCCTGGACGGCGTCACGCAGTCGGTCCTGTCGGCGGACGAGGACCGGGACGGCGGGTTCGACCAGGGCGGCTGGGTGCTGCCGTACGTCGACGACGTGGTGGAGCGGTTCATGAGCGGGGCGACGGCCGGTGCGGGGGCGCTGCTGCTGGGGCGCCGGACGTACGAGATCTTCGCCGCCACGTGGCCGTACGCCGACCCGGACGACCCCGCGGTGGCGGCGATGAACGCGATGCCCAAGTACGTGGCCTCCCGCACGCTCAAGGAGCTTCCGTGGGAGAACTCCGTCCTGCTCGGGCCCGACCTGGCCGACGAGGTCGGCCGCATCAAGGCCGCGTCGGCGTCCGAGACGCTCGTGCTGGGCAGCGGCGACCTGCTGGGCCGCCTGATCCGGCACGACCTCGTCGACGAGTTCCGGCTGCTGGTCTTCCCGCTCGTCCTCGGCGGCGGAAAGCGGCTCTTCGCGGAGGACCGGACCCCGCGCCGCCTGGCGCTCACCGCGACAGAGCGGACGCCTTCCGGGGTCCTGATCAACACCTACCGCCGCGCCGAGGAGTGAGCCGCCGACGCACCGTCAGCCTTTGCGGCGAGGCTTCCCACCACGCTTGGCGGGCTTCGCCGCCGCGCCCCGGGCCGGCTTGCCCCGGGAGTGCCCGGCCGTCGTCCCCGACTTCTGCCGGGGCTTCGGCTGGGCCTTCGGCGGCGTCTTCTGCTGCTCCGATGCTGCCTGCTGTCGGCCGCGCGAGCTGTTGACCGTACGCCCGCGCACGATCCCGATGAACTCCTCCACCAGGTCCGTGGTCTCCCCCTCCCGCCACGACAACGCGACCCGCGACTCGGGCGCGTCGGTCAGCGGCCGGTACGCCAGGTCCTTGCGGTGGTGCAGCCGGGCCAGCGACTGCGGGACGACCAGCACGCCGACCCCCGCGGCCACCAGCTCGACGGCGTCGCCCGTCGTCGCCGGCCGCTCGATCGCGGGCTGCCCGGGCAGTTGCTCCCACGGGAGCGTGTCGTCGAGCGGGTGCAGCACGATCTCGTCGGCCAGGTCCGCGGTCGTCACCTCGTCGGCCGCCGTGACGACGTGGTCCTTGGGCACGACGACGACCGTGGTCTCGGTATAGAGGGGAATCGCGCTCAGTTCGGCGCGGTCGACCGGCAGGCGTACGAGCCCGGCGTCGGCACCGCCACCGCGCAGCAGACCGGCCGCGTCCTGCGCGGTCACCGCGACGAGGTCGAGCGGGACGTCCGGCAGGCGCTCGTTCCAGGTCCGCACCCACTTGGCGGGGGTCACCCCGGGAACGTACGCGAGCCGGAACGAAAGGGGTGTCTCCGAGCCTGTCACCCCGTCAGGTTACCGGGCGTGATCCGCGGGACCTCGCACGCTCGCTACCCTTGGCGCCATGACGTCGCACAAGACCGCCCAGACGATGAAGCCCGCAACCGCGGCAAAGAAGCTGGGTGTGTACCTCCAGGCCACCCCCGCCGAGTTCCAGGAGGGTGTCGTCTCGCGCGACGAGCTCAACGCGCTCCAGACCGACCCGCCCGAGTGGCTGCGCGAACTGCGCCGCAACGGCCCGCATCCGCGTCCCGTGGTGGCCGCGAAGCTGGGCGTCTCCATCGCGGGCCTGGCCCGCGGCGGCGTCACCGAGGCGCTGACCACCGACGAGATCGAGGCGCTGAAGGACGAGGCGCCCGAGTGGCTGGAGGAGGAGCGCGCCACCCAGGCCACGGTCCGGCGCGAGGCCGCGCGCCTCAAGGACAAGCAGGACGAGAAGCAGGCCAAGCCGGACGCTCCCGCCGCCCCGAAGAAGAACGCCAAGACCCCCGCGAGGCGCCCGGCCGGGCGCGGCAGCCGGCGGTAGTCCCGTGTCGCTGCCGACCGGCGGGCCGTCCGCAGGCGGGCCGTCCGCCCGCCCCTACCGAGTCACATTCGTCTGCACCGGCAACATCTGCCGGTCGCCGATGGCCGAGTGGGTCTTCCGCAAGGTCGTCGAGGACGAGGGCCTGGGCGGCACCGTCGAGGTCGACAGCTCCGGCACGGAGGGCTGGCACCGCGGCAGCCCCGCCGACCACCGCACCGACGCCGCCCTGCGCGCGGCCGGCTACGAGACCGGCCATGCGGCCCGGCCGTTCGACGCGACCTGGTTCCCGTCGTACGACCTGGTCGTCGCCCTCGACAACGACCACCTGCGCGAACTGCGCCGCCGCGCCCCGGACGACGCCTCCCGCGCAAAGGTGCGCCTGCTGCGCGAGTTCGACCCCGACGCGGACGGCGACCTCGACGTCCCGGACCCGTACTACGACGGCCCCGAAGCCTTCGAACACGTCCTCACCCTCATAGAAGCCGCCTCCCCCGGCCTCATCACCCACATCCGCACCGCCCTGGCCCCGACCGCCTGAGCGGAGGAGCCGCGGCACCCCCGGGCGATCGAAGACACAAGTGGGAGCGCAGCCGCCGGTAAGCGGGCGCAGACGGACGAGATCGCCGCACGCCCCGCCCTCGAACTGCGGTGCGGACGGCGCTTTCCGGGGCGCGGCCCAGGCTGTGATCGCGAGGCCAACCGCTGCGTCGCGGACATCCCCGAAAACCCTACGGGAGTCGTGTTCGCCTGGTTACACTCCAGCCCACCACCGCACGGGAGGAGACGCTTGGAATGAGCACGCCGCCCGTCCCGTCACAGCCCCCCGCGCCCGCATACCGGCCAAGCGGGGTCGCCGGCCCCGCAATCATGGTGACCCCGCGGATCCTGCACATCGGTCACGTCGACTACCCGCTGCGCCACATAGTGAGCCTCAGCCGGGACATGTATCCGTGGGACGCGCGCCTCATGGCGCCGCGGGAGAGCAGCCGGCTCCTCTGGCTCACCGTGCTGATGGCGTGCACGCTCTTGGGCTACTTCCTCCACGCCGCCACCGCGTCCTTCCAACCCGAAACCGCAGCCTTCGTGCTCGTGGTCCTGGTCCTGCTGGTCACCGCCTGGGCGTTCACCAACAACCGGCTGAACAGACTCAAGATGGCGCACCGGCCCTTTGTGCTCTCCGTCAGGTCCGCCGCGCAGGACGTCCTTCTCAGCGCGTACCACCCGGCCGAGACGGACAGGATCCGCAACGAGATCGTCGCGTCAATCGCCAATCCCCCGCAGGAAGCGCACGTCATCCATACCGGCGATATCACCATGAACAACACCAATATCGGCTACAACGCCGGCATCGTGCAGTCCGGCAGCGGCAGGATCACCAGAGCGCGAACCGGAGGCTGAGACCCGTGTCCGAGAACGCCAGCTCTCACACCACCAACATCGGAACCAGCACCGGTATCACCCAGACCGGTAGCGGCAAGATCGAGACCGCGACGGTCGTTCACGGCAACGCACCCGTGGACGGCCCCACGCCGGAGGAGTTGAACCAGGCACTCCGCGAACTGCACGCCGTGGTAGGCCGATTGGTCGACGCCGGCGCGGTGGAGCCCGACGGGTCCGCGATCCTGGACGAAGAGGCCGTGGACGAGGAGCTGCGCCAGGCTCCCGTCACCCGCAGCATCGTCGAGCGCTTCGGCACCGCGGTGCTCACCGCGGCCGGTGCCGTGGCGGCGGAGATTCTGCGGCGCCTGCTGCCCATCTGATGCAGTGGCGCGTCCAAAAACGGTGTGGGCCGACCCCCGGGGTTCCGGGGGCCGGCCCACACCGCGGGGGCGGTGGGCGGGTCAGCCCATGTGGACCGCGCCGCCTTCGGTGGGTAGGGCGTCCTTGCCGGCGTTGACCAGGAGGGCGGCCAAAATGGCGCCGACCACCATGATCACGGCGGCCCAGGTGAACGCCTGGGTGTAGCTGTCGAGGCTCGCCTTGACGAAGCCCTGCGAGCCGACCTTGTCGTCGAAGGTGGACGTCGCGACGCTGTTCAGCAGGGCGGTGCCCAGTGCTCCACCGACCTGCTGGACGGCGTTGATGGAGGCGCTGGCGGCGCCCGCGTCGTGGCCGGTGATGCCGATCAGGGCGGTGCTCGCGACCGCGGTGAACACCAGGCCGAGGCCGAGGCCGATCAGGATCATGCCGGGCAGGACGTGGGTGAGGTACTGGCGCTCCTCGGTGATGAAGGTGAGCCAGAACGTGCCGCCCGCGGCCAGCAGCGAGCCGACGATGAGCGGGATGCGCGGGCCGATCTTGGGCAGCAGCGACGCCGACGCGCCCGCCGTGATGAAGACGCCGACGGTGATGCCGAGCGCGCCCGCGCCCGCCTTCACCGCGCCGTACTCCAGCACCACGCGCATGTAGAAGATCATGAACAGCGTCGAGCCGATGAAGGCCGCGCCGACCAGCAGCATCACCAGGAGCGCGCCGCCGCGGTTGCGGTCGGCCACCACCCGGAGCGGCAGCAGGGCGTGCTTCGTGCGGCTTTCGATGACGGTGAACAGCACGAGCAGCACCACGCCGGCGACCAGGCTGACGAGGGTGATGCCGTCGGTCCAGCTCTCCTCCGCGGCACGGGTGAAGCCGTACACGAGGCCGGCGAGGCCGAGCGTGACGGTGATGGCACCGGGGATGTCGTACCGGGTGTCGCCGTGGGCCCGGCTCTCCTTGAGGATCGGCAGCGCGGCGAATATCGAGGCGGCGGCGATGGGGACGTTGACGAGCAGGGTCCAGCGCCACGACGCGTACTCGGTGAGCACGCCGCCGAGCAGCAGGCCGATGGCCGCGCCGCCCGCGGAGATGCCGCCGTAGACGGCGAACGCCTTGGCGCGCTCACGGCCTTCGGTGAAGGTGACGGTGAGGATGGCCAGCGCCGCGGGGGCGAGCAGCGCGCCGAAGACGCCCTGGAGCGCGCGGGCGCCGAACAGCATGGCCTCGTTCTGGGCCACGCCGCCGAGTGCGGAGGCGGCGGCGAAGCCGGCCATGCCGGTGATGAACGCCTTCTTGCGGCCCCAGAAGTCGGCGATGCGGCCGCCCAGCAGGAGCAGCGCGCCGAAGGAGAGGGCGTAGGCCGTGACGACCCACTGCTTGTTGGCGTCCGACATGTTGAGGTCGGCCTGCGCGTCCGGCAGGGCGACGGTGACGATGGTCGCGTCGAGCACGACCATGAGCTGGGCGACGGCTACGACGACCAGCACCCACCAGCGGCGCGAGGAATGGTCCTCGGACGCGCCGCCGGGAGTGGGTCGGGACGGGTCGAGAGTGGCTTGGGACATGGAGGTACCCCCGGTGCGGGTTTCATTGCGGTTCTGTCCGACCGGACCGTTTTGGGGCCCGGATCGGCGACGGTCGCCGAGCGGTTCGGCGTGGTGCGAGCGGTTCGCCTACATGACGGAGGAGACCGCCCGGCTGTGACGAAGTGCGGGCAGGACCACCGTTTCGATGATGTCGACCAGGTAGTCCTCGGTGGCCTCCGCCCCGTCGCAGAGCGGCCTGTTGAGGACGGCCTGGACGAGGATTCCGCCGCAGAAGTCGGTGGCGGCGGGTTTGTGGGCGAGCTCTCCGCGGGCCACGGCCCTCTGTACCAGGGCGTCGAAGGCGTCGCGTTCGGGTCGGATGAGGACCTCGCGCAGCATCTCGCCCAGTTCGTGGTTGGTCATGACGGCGTGGCTCATGGAGGCGAGCAACGCGCCGTCTTCCCGGGCGAGTCCGGCCAGGTGGCGCGCGACCGAGCGCAGGTCCCCCTCGAGGGAGCCGGTGTCGTCGCCGCCGAGATGGACCGGGCGCAGGTGGGCGAGCGCGTGGATGACCAGCTTGGGCTTGCCCTGCCACTGGCGGTAGAGCGTGGCCTTGCTGGTCTTCGCGCGGGCGGCGATGGCGTCCATGGTGAGCGCCTCGTAGCCGACGTCGCGCAGCAGCGCGATGACGGCGTCGTACAGCTCGCCCTCACGCTCCGGTGTGAGCCTGCTGCGCCGCTCAGGGGCCGTCGCTTGCTCGCTCGGCATCCCCCCTCCTTCCTGTCTGCGAGGAGCATAGCCTATCGAAACGAAACCGTTTCGTACGGGCAGGCCACTTCGGCGGACGGCCTGGTAGACGGGAACCGGCAAATGCCTCACCTGATTCCCCGTCAGCACAACTTTCTTGCAGCGAATTCCGGCCACCGGCCGAAGGCCGCGGCGCACGTCGGACCACGTCGCGGAGCACGTCGGGGTGGGTCTGAGCAGATCGGAGCACGTCGGAAGCCCCGCGGACCCGCACGAGCGCGGTCCCGGGTGCCGTCCAGGCCGGTGTCCAGGCCGGTGTCTAGGCCAAGTCCTCGATGAAGGCGGCCAGCTGGGCGAGGTTGCGGCATTCGACCATCGGCACGATGCGGTCGTACGTCGACGACGCCGAGTCGCCGGTGTCCCAGTCGCGGCGCGGCTCCGGGTTGAGCCAGTGCGCGCGCCGGGCGGTGTCGGCCAGCTTGGCCAGCGCGGGAAGGGCGAGTTGGCCGTAGTTGGAGCGGGCGTCGCCGAGGATGAGCAGGGCGGTCTTGGAGCCGACCACGTCGGCGTAGCGCTCGGCGAACAGCTCGAACGCGCGGCCGTAGTTGGTGCGCCCGCTCACCCAGACGAGATCGGCCTCGGAGGTCATGCGCTTCATCGCGTCGGCCACGTCCACGCCCGGCGCGAAATAGCCGGTCACCTCGTCGAGGTTGTCGATGAACGCGAAGACCCGGACCTTGCTGAACTGCTCGCGCAGGGCGTAGGCGAGCAGCAGCGTGAAGTGCGCGAAGGAGGACACGGAGTCGCTCACGTCGCACAGCACCACGAGCTCGGGTTTGTGCGGCCGCCGCGGGCGGTGGTACGTGCGCACCGGCACGCCGCCGGTCGACAGCGACGCCCGCACGGTCCGCCGGAAGTCCAGCCGCCCGCGCCGCCCCGCCTTGTGCTTGACCGCGAGCCGGGTGGCCAGGCGCCGCGCCAACGGGTGGACGGCGCGCCGCAGTTCGGCCAGGTCCGCGCGCGTGGCACGCAGGATGTCGATGTTCTCCAGGGGCGGGCGTACCGCGACCTTGGCGACGCGCTCGACGGAGGTGTCCTCGGCCAGCCGCCGCCGGACCTCCGCGGTGATCATGTCCTGGAGGGCCGCGATCCGGTCCTCCAGGGTGCGCCGCGCGGTGCGTTCGGCCAGGCCGCCGCGGTCCTGGCCGGCGAGCACCGCGCGCAGCAGCCCGGCCATGAGGGTGCGCGGGTCGAGGGCGGCGCCGACGGTGTACGCCGACCAGGTCTGCCGCGGCGCCCCCGACGGCGACCTCCCGTACGCCGCCACCGCCTCCCGTACCAACTGCCGCATGCCGGCCTCGTCGCCGTCCAGCAGCAGGTCGAACAACCGCTCGCGCATCTCGTCGGCCACCGGGTCGGGCGGCCGCGGCCCGCCGCGCGGGCGTTCGGGGCGTTCGGCCGGCGGCCCCGCCGCCCCGTCCCCGATCGCGGCCGGGAACCACAGGTCGAAGAGCGTGTCGAAAGTGGCCCGGTGGGTGGGCCGTTTGACGACGGTCGCGGCGTACGCGGCCCGCATCGCCCCACGGTCGACCAGGTCCAGCACCGTCAGCGCCCGTGCCGCGTCCAGGCCTTCGGCGAGCGAGACCGGGAGCCCGGCGCCGCGCAGCGCGTCGAGGAAGCCCACATGCCGTTCGAGCAGCGCCATGCCGCTACCCCAACTCGGCGGTGGGAAGGCCCAGTTCCTTGGCCGCGCGGTTCTGGTCCGACACGTGCTTGAGCACCACGCCGAGGGTGCGCGCGATGGCGTCCTCGTCGAGGGCGTCGGCCTGGAGCGCGAGCAGGGTCCGGGCCCAGTCGATGGTCTCCGCGATGGACGGCGACTTCTTGAGGTCGAGCGCGCGCAACGTCGCGACGGTGCGCACCAGTTGCTCGGCCAGCGCCTCGGTGATCCCCGGCACCTGGGCGAGCACGATCTCGCGCTCGCGCTCCGGGGTCGGGTAGTCGAGGTAGAGGTACAGGCAGCGGCGCTTGAGCGCCTCGGACAGCTCGCGCGTGGCGTTGGAGGTCAGCACGACGAAGGGGCGGCGTACCGCGCTCACCGTGCCCAGCTCGGGGATGGTCACCTGGTAGTCCGACAGGACCTCCAGGAGCAGGCCCTCGACCTCGACGTCGGTCTTGTCCGTCTCGTCGATCAGCAGCACGGTCGGCTCGCTGCGGCGGATCGCGGTCAGCAGCGGCCGGGCGAGCAGGAACTCGTCCGAGAAGATGTCGTCGTGCGTGTCGGACCAGTCCTGCCCCTCGGGCGTGGCCTGGATGCGCAGGAGCTGCTTGCGGTAGTTCCACTCGTAGAGCGCGCGCCCCTCGTCGAGCCCCTCGTAGCACTGGAGGCGCACCAGGTCGGCACCGGTCGCCGCCGCGACGGCCTTGGCCAGCTCGGTCTTGCCGACCCCCGCCGGGCCCTCGACCAGCAGCGGCTTGCCGAGGGCGTCGGCGAGGAAGACGGTGGTGGCGATGTGCCCGTCGGCCAGGTACTCGCCCTCGGCGAGGCGGCTCCGCACATCCTCCGGAGAGGCGAACAAGGATGTCACGGCGGCTCCCTCGGCCTGCGGTGTGAACCGGCAAGTGCACTTGACTAGGTCAAATGATACTGCGCGGTCCCCGGCCGTCCGACGGCCGCCGTCCGCAACTCCACCAGGAGTGCCTCGACCCGGGCGCTGTCGGACCGCTCGGGCAGTACGGAGTCGACCGCGTCGAGGGCCGCGATCTCCCGGTCGAACAGCGCCGAGAACCCCTCGGGGTCGCCTGCCGCGAGCTCGCCGGCGGCGAAGAGTTCGTCGCGTTGCGCCGACATGTCGATGGTCAGGTGCCCGGTCGCCAGCAGCCCGTGCGCCTGGCGCAGCAGCCGCATGCAGTGCCGCCCGTGCTTCGCGGTGCGGCGGGCGGTGTCCGCCGAGAAGCCCTCCTTGCCGGCCTCGTGGCGCGAGAGCAGCTTCCGGGACTGCTGGAGCGCGTAGCCGCCGTACGCGCCGCGCACGCACGGCGTGGAGAGGAACGCGTCGCGGATCGCGATCAGCTCGCGCCCCGCGTCCGACTCGACGACGTAGGAGTCCAGCCACAGCAGCTCGCTCACCGTCGGGTTGCCCCGGAGGGCGAGCGTGGCGAACTTGAAGAGCTCGTGCATGGTGACGTCGGGGTGCGTGGTGACGCGGGAGCCGGTCAGCACGCCGGGGCCGTTCAGCCCGAACAGGTCCGCGGGCGCGGCCATGTAGACGCCGAGCCGGTCCTCGTCGGACCCGTCGGTCGCCAGGCCGTACGCCGTCGACCCCACCACGCCCACCAGCAGTTCCCCGGTCATGCGCACGAGTATCGGGCACGGTGCGCGGGGCGGCGTACGGGATTTCCGCGGTCGGCGGCGGTACGGTCCCGGGGGTCGCTCCCCGCGGTCGGGGGGCAGGGGCGGGCGCGGCGGCTCAGCGGTTGGCGGCGGCCACGATCATGAGCGTGCCGAAGATCACGGCGAAGCCGAGCACGTAGATCGAGAGCCGGATCCACATGCCGTTCTCACGGCTCTTCTCGGACTCGGTGTCGGCCATGGGGAGGACGTCCTTTCGTGCGGTCGTCGGCCGCGGGTCAGTGGTGCGGTGCCGACGGCACGCACGCGGTGAAGGCGACCATCGCGGGAGCGGCGTGGACCATGAGGAACTCCACCGGCACGTGGTCGTCGGCGGACTCCATGACGTGCGGCAGCGCGGAGTCGAAGTGCGCGACGTCGCCGGGCGCGAGCAGGTGCGTGGTGCCGTCGAGGGTCAGCCGGAGCTGGCCCTTGAGCACGTGCAGCCACTCCTCCCCCGGATGCACGCGGGCCGGGCCGGTGGCGCGGCCCGGGGGTACGCGTACCCGGAGCGCCTGCATGCCGCGCCGCGGACTGCCGGCGCGCCAGTACGTCCAGCCGTGTGCGTGGAACGGTTCCGCGTTCTTCGCGCGGATGACCGTCTCCTCGCCCCCGGCGCGCTCGCCGAGCAGGATCGACACGGTGGTGACATACACCCGGGCGAGGGTGAGCAGTGCGGGGAGCGACGGCTGGCGCCGCTCGTTCTCGAGGCGGGAGAGATAAGCGATCGACAGGCCGCTGACCCCGGCGGCATCCTCAAGCGTCAGCCCATGGCTCAGTCGGGCCTGCTTCAGACGTTCGCCCAGGCCCGGCGCGGCGATCTCGGAGACCGGTTCGGCAGGGGGCTGCGACACGGAGGTTGTTCCGGGCATACCATCACGCTAACCGCGTGTCTACCACGCTGGCAATTTTCTTGCCCAGGAGGCAAAACCCGATGGACATAGCCCTGCTTCAGGCGCAGTCGCAGCTCATCATCAGACAGAACTTCCGCCTGATGGTGAACCAGTACGTCGTGCACCTCGTCAATCCGGACGGGACCCACGGCCAGGTCGTCGCCTACGCCCAGCAGAAGCGCGGCAAGCTGAAGGAAGAGGTCGTCCTCTACACGGACGACTCGAAGCAGTACGAGCTGGCCCGCTTCAAGGCCCGCCAGATGCTCGACATCCGCGCGCAGCACGACGTCACCGCTGTCGACGGTACCCCGCTGGGCATGTTCTCCAAGAACATGAAGAAGTCGTTCCTCCGCTCGACCTGGCACCTGGAGCGGCCGGGCGCCGAGCGCTCGACCGGCCAGGAGCGCAGCCTCTTCGGGGCGATCCTGCGGCGCGTGTGGGGCTTCATTCCGTACGTGGGCGCCTTCCTGCCCGCCCCGACGTACCACTTCGACTTCGTGGGCGACGACACGCAGACCCCGATGCTGCACATCGAGCGCCAGATGAAGCTGCGGGACCAGTACTTCGTGACCTTCACCGACCCGACGCTGGACCGCCGCCTCGGGCTGTGCGTCGCGGTCGCGATGGACGCCATCCAGAACCGCTGACCCGGGGCCGCCTCCACCGGGCGCCGCGCGGTACGGGCCCCGCCGCATCCGCGCGGCGGGGCCCGTACCGCGTTCCGGAACCGGATCCGTCGGACCGAACCGTCGGACCGAGCCGTCAGGCCGGACCCGTCAGACGGTGTCGTCCTCGGGCACCAGCACGGGCGTGTCCACCCGCAGCACCTCGCCGCGGAAGAAGCGCGGCGACCGCCGGGCGGTGACCTCCATGAAGACCACGCCGAGCAGCAGCACGCCGACGCCGATGACGAACACGCTGCCGATGCCGGCCACCGAGCTTCCGCTGCCGTAGTCGGGGCTCCACGCGTCGACGAGCGTCTTGGCGAAGATGGCGCTCAGCATCAGGCCGCCGACCAGCGGCATGATCCCCTTGATGAACAGCTCGCGCGCCGACCGGGTCAGGTCCTTGCGGAAGTAGCGCACCGACGAGAACGCGGTCAGCGCGTAGTAGAAGCAGATCATGAGGCCGAGCGCGGCGATCGTGTCCTCCAGCACCGACGTGCTGACCAGCGTCATGACCGTGTAGAAGACGCCGGTGACGATGCCCGCCGCGATGGTGGCGAAGCCGGGGGTCTTGAAGCGCGGGTGCACGCGGGCGAAGGCGGGCGGCAGGGCCTCGTACGTCGCCATCGCCAGGGCCGTGCGCGCCACCGGGATGAACGTCGTCTGGAGGCTCGCGACCGAGCTGGCCAGCACCGCGATGAACAGCAGGATGCCGAGCTCCGAGCCCAGCACCGGGTCGGCGAGCTTCGCGAAGATGTTCTCGTCGTCGGTGTTGAGGCCCAGCCCGGTGTCGCCGACACCCGCGACCATCAGCGTCGCGATGCCGGTCATGAGGTACGCGCACACGATGACGACGAGCGTCACCATCGCCGCCCGGCCGGGCACCTTGGGCCCGCCCGCGGTCTCCTCGTTCATGGTCAGCGCGGTGTCCCAGCCCCAGTACATGAAGATGGACAGCGACAGGCCCGCGGTCAGCGCCGCGAAGTTCTCGATGCCGAACGGGTTGAGCCACTCGAACGAGAACGACAGCGACGTGTCGAAGTCGCCCCGCTGCGCCTTGGTGATGGCCATCACGATGAACAGCGCGAGGACCGCGAGCTGGAGCGCGACCAGGATGTACTGCACGCGCTTGGTGACCGTCATGCCGCGGTAGCTGATCGCGGTGGCGACGGCGATGAAGAGCATGCAGGTCGGGATGTGGATCGCCTTGTTGTCGTCCCAGCCCGCGACCCAGTCGCTGTCGAACAGCTTGCCGAGGGTCAGGTAGAAGAACGACGTGCCGATGCCCGCGAGGTTGGAGAGCACGATGATGGTGGCCATCACCAGGCCCCATCCGCACATCCAGCCGACGCGCGGGCCGAACGCCTTGACGGTCCAGGTGAACGACGTCCCCGCGTCCGGCACCACCTTGTTGAGCTCGCGGTACGCGAAGGCGACCAGCAGCATCGGGACGAACCCGATGAGGAAGATCGCCGGCAGGTGCGTGCCGACCTCGCGCACGGTGGGCCCGAGGGCCCCCGTGAGCGTGTAGACCGGGGCCACCGTGGAGATCGCGACGACGACGCTGCCGGCGAGGCCGATGGCGTTGTGGCTGAGGCCCTTGTCCTTGATGTCCGCTTCACGCTGGTAGTGGAGCTCGCCCGGGCCGCGGGGTCCGTCGCCGTGCCGACGGCTGTTCTGGTCTGTCACAAGCGAACAGACTAAATCAGGATTGACGGACTATTGACCGCCACGCCTGCGGTTCCAAGGACAAACCTGGACAGCGGCTTGCGGGTCGGAGTCGCACAGCAGGCCCCGCGGCGGCGGTGTCAGAGGTCGAGCAGGTCCTCGGGCCGGATCGGGATGCGCGTCACGGGCCGCCCGGTGGCCGCCCGGATCGCCGCCACCACGGCGGGCGTGGACGAGACGGTCGGGGCCTCGCCGACCCCGCGGAGCCCGTACGGCGCGTGCGGGTCGGCCAGCTCCAGAATCTCCACCGGCATCGCCGGCGCGTCCGCGATCGTCGGGATCAGGTAGTCGGTGAACGAGCCGTTCACCACCAGCCCTTCCCGCACCACGATCTCCTCGGTCAGGGCCAGTCCCATGCCCTGCGCGCCGCCGCCCTGGATCTGGCCGACGACCGCCTGCGGGTTCATCGCGCGGCCCACGTCCTGCGCGGCGGCCAGCTCGACCACCTTCACGATGCCCAGCTCGACGTCGACGTCCACGACCGCGCGGTGGGCGCAGAAGGTGTACTGCACGAAGGCGTCGCCCTGCCCGGTCACCGGGTCGAGGGCGTGGGTGACGCGGTGGTGGTACTCGGCGGTGTGTTCGACCACACGTCCGGCCAGCACGTCGACCAGGTCGTCGAGCACCGGCCCCTCGGCGGCCACCACCTTGCCGCCGACCAGCCGGCTGTTGGACGGGCGGCCCGCGAGGCGCAGCACCTCGTCG
Organism: Streptomycetaceae bacterium NBC_01309; assembly: GCA_045039925.1. Lineage (GTDB taxonomy): Bacteria > Actinomycetota > Actinomycetes > Streptomycetales > Streptomycetaceae > Yinghuangia. The sequence continues at coordinate 8,523,937 of CP108400.1, read as the reverse complement.
CGCACCAGGCGGCACGCGTCCCGCACCGCGCCGCCGCTGACGTACGTCTGCCGCGACGCCGACGTCGACCCCGCCGAGCCGACCACGGTGTCCGCGGGATGCAGCACCACGCGCTCGACCCCCAGCTCGGACCGGGCGATCTGGGTCCACACCGTCACCCCGCCCTGCCCGACCTCGGCGGCCGCCGTGTGCACGGTGACGACCGGCTCCCCCGCGACCTCCTCCAGTCGCACGCGGGCGGTGGAGTAGTCGTCGAAGCCCTGCGAGAACGCCACGTTCTTGACGCCCACCGAGTAGCCCACCCCGCGCCTGACGCCCTCGCCGCGCGTCGACCACGAGTACCCGCCGGGGAGTTCGCGGTGGTCGGCGTTGTCCTCGGGCATCGGCATGCCGCGCACGATGCCGAGCAGTTCGGCGACCGGCGCCGGGGAGTCGAGGACCTGGCCGATGGCCATGACGCCGCCCTCCGAGAGCGCGTTGCGCTGCCGGAACTCGACCGGGTGCAGGCCGAGTTCGGCGGCCATCCGGTCCATCTGGCTCTCGTACGCGAAGCACGCCTGCACCGCGCCGAAGCCGCGCATCGCGCCGCACGGCGGGTTGTTGGTGACCAGGCCGATCGCCTCCAGCGCGACGTGCGGCACGTGGTACGGGCCGATCCCCAGGCCCGCGGCGTTGCCGACCACGGCGGCCGTGGTCGAGGCGTACGCGCCGCCGTCCAGGACCACCCGGGCCCGCACGTACACGAGCTTGCCGTCGCGGTTCGCGCCGTGCTCGTACTCCAGCGCCGCCGGGTGCCGGTGCACGTGGCCGAGGAAGGACTCCTCGCGCGAGTAGACCATCTTGACCGGCTTGCCGGTGTGCAGCGCGAGCAGGCAGACGTGCGCCTGGAGGGTGATGTCCTCGCGCGCGCCGAACGCCCCGCCGACGCCGCCGAGGGTCAGGCGCACGCGTTCCTCGGGCAGCCCGAGCACGGGGGCGAGCTGGGCGCGGTCGACGTGCAGGTACTGCGTCGCCACGTACAGGTCGACGCCGCCGTCCTCGGCGGGCACGGCGAGCGCCGCCTCGGGGCCGAGCGGCGCCTGGTCCTGCATGCCGATCGTGTACGTGCCGCGCACCACCACGTCGGCGCGCGCCGCGTCCGGGTCGCCGCGGCGCACGGGCTGGCGCGACACGATGTTGCCCGGCCAGTGCGGGTTCACCGTCGGCGCACCCGGGGACAGTGCCCGCGCCTCGGTGACCACCGGCTCCAGGACCTCGTAGTCCACCTTGACCCGCGCCGCGGCCCGGCGCGCCGTCTCCGGGTGGTCGGCCGCGACGACCACGACCGGCTCGCCGTGGAAGCGCACTTCGCCGGCGGCCAGCACGGGCGTGTCGGCGACTTCGAGGCCGTAGAGGTTGCGGCCGGGGACGTCCTCGTGGGTCAGGACCGCCTCGACCCCGGGGGTCGCCAGGGCCTCGCCGAGGTCGATCGAGCGGATGCGGGCGCGCGCATGGGGGCTGCGGACGGTGGCGCCCCACAACATCTGGTCGGCCCACAGGTCGGAGGCGTACGCGAACGCGCCCTTGACCTTGAGGATGCCGTCGGGCCGCTGCGGCGTGTCGCCGATACCGCCGGGCGCCTCCGTCGTGGTCGGGCGCACTGCCGTCGTCGGACTGTCCACGCGTTCCCCCTGGTGGCCGGGTTCCTTGTGCATCCAGTGAACTCCCCGGACACGCCGTCGGGAAAGCGGTGGGTCACCCGGGTGGCGGCGTGGCGGGCGCGGGGGGGCGGCGGCGGGGTCACGGACGGCGGGCTACGGCGGTGGGCCGCGAGGGGCCGCGGGCGGGCTTCACCTGGCGTGCGGCAGGCCGTACAGTGCCCCCACGGCTGGCACTGCGTGCCAGTTTTCATCCGGTCCAGGGGGTCCGCCAATGCCGCTCAACGCCGAACTCGCCGCGTTCCTCGACGCCATTCCGCTGCCGCGCTACGAAGGCGAACCGGCCGCGTACCGCGAGAAGATGGACGCCGGGATGGCGATGCGGCCGGTCATGACCGAGCTGCCGCGCGTCGAGGACCGGACGATCCCCGGCCCCGCGGACGCCCCCGAACTGGCGGTGCGCGTCTACGCGCCGAGCAGTGCACCCGGCCTGCCGGTCACGGTCTTCTACCACGGCGGCGGCTTCTGCATCGGCAGCATCGCGAGCCACGACCCGGTCGCGCGCAAGATCGCCGCGGCGGCGGAGTGCATCGTGGTGTCGGTCGAGTACCGGCTCGCGCCCGAGCACGCGTACCCGGCGGCGCACGAGGACGCGTACGCCGCGTACGCCTGGGCGCGCGAGCACGCCGCCGAAATCGGCGGCGACCCGGACCGCGTCGCGGTCGCCGGCGACAGCGCGGGCGGCTCGCTGGCGGCGGCGGTCTGCCTGATGGCGCGCGACCGCGGCGTCGCGCAGCCCACGTTCCAGCTCCTGTGGTACCCGGGCACCGGCCTCGACGCCGGGGCACACGCGTCCAAGCCGAACGACCCGCTGCTTCCCGCCGTCGCGCTCGCGTGGTTCACCGAGCACTACTTCGCCAAGCTCACCGACGACCAGCGCCGGGAGTACGCGACCGTCGGCCTCGCCCCCGACCTGTCCGGCCTGGCCCCGGCGCACGTCGTGGTCGCGGGCGAGGACCCGCTGCACGCCGAGGGTGTCGCGTACGCCGAACGCCTGCGGGAGGCGGGCGTGCCCACCGGGCTGGACGACCACGAGGACCTGAGCCACGGCTTCGTCAGCTTCGCCGACTTCGTCCCGCCGTGCGCCGAGGCCGCGACGAGTTCGTACGCCGCGCTGCGCGACGCGCTCGCCAAGGGCTGAGTCGTCAGACCGGATCGGCACGCGTGACGGCGATCAGCGCCACGTCGTCGCACGTGCCCTCCGAGTACTCCGCGAGGTCGTCGCGCACGAACGCGGCCAGCACGGCCGGGTCCACCCGGTCGCGGCCCCCGAACCGCACCGCCAGCCGCTCCTCGATCGGGTAGAACGCGCCCTGCGGATCGCGCGCCTCGCTCACCCCGTCGGTGTGCAGGACCAGGACGTCGCCCGGCCCCAGCGGGTGCGTGGTCGCCCCGGTGACCGCGGTGGCCGCGTCCGTGAGCGCGCCGAGCCCGAGCGGTACGCCGGGGCGCAGCGCGAGCCTGCTCACGCGCCCCCGGCTGAGCAGGATCGGTGCGGGGTGCCCGCGGTCGACGATGCGCACCTCGCGGCGGTCGGGCGGGAATTCCAGCAGCAGCGCGGTGACGAACAGTTCGGTGTCGGGCTCGTTGTCGGCCTGCGCGCCGGGCGCTGTGCCCTGCCCGCTGTCCGGTCCGGCGTGCGGTCCCGCGTCCGGCCCGGTGCCGCCGGCCGTGTCGCGGACGAGGCGGCGTTCCATGTGGTCGGCGAGTCCCACGAGGTCGGGGACGCCGTGCGCGGCGTCCCGGAAGCTGCCGAGGAGCGTTCCGACGTGCTGGATCGCGGGCAGGCCCTTGCCCCGCACGTCCCCGATGACGACGCGTACGCCGAAGGGCGTCTCCAGCAGTTCGTAGAGGTCGCCGCCGACCAGGGCGCGCCGGTCGGCGGCCTCGTAGTACCCGGCCGCCCGCACCGGCCCCAGCCGCGCCGGGACCGGGCGCAGCAGCATGAGTTGCAGCGCCTCGGCGACCGAGTGGGCCATCACCAGGTTCCGGGCGTCGCGCTGCCGCTGCCGGGCGAGTTCGACGCTGATCGCACCGATGATGGCCGTGGCGATGTAGAGCCCCACGTGGTGGAGTTCGTCGAAGTGGTCGTAGCGCCACGCGAAGAGGACTTCGAGGCCCAGGGCGAGCACGACCAGCCCGGCGACGGTCCGCGCCGGACGGGTGAAGGCGGCCAGCACCGGCACCGCGATCAGCAGGAACCCCGACGCGAACTTGGTCGGGAGGGTGAGCTCGAACACGACGTCGACGAGGATGACGGCGAACGGAGCCCACCACACCCACCTCGCGGTGGGCGGCGACGCCGGGGTGCCGAGCCGCCCGGCCACGGGCGGCTCGGAGGTCGGCTTGGTGCTCACTCACCTCACGATATAGGGATTTGTCCCTTTGCCGTCGCTGAGCGTGTCCGGCTCCCCGGCGGCCGCCCCCGCGTCGGCGCCGTCGGCATCAGTGCACGTCGCGCCGCGGCAGGACCAGCAGCTCGCCGGTGCCGGGCCGGGTCATCACGTCGACGGGGTGGCCGTACAGCTCGGAGAGGGTCGCCGCGGTGCACACCTGTTCGGGCGCGGCGCAGCCGACCAGCCGCCCGGCCGCGAGCAGGGCGATGCGGTCGGCGTACGCGGCGGCCAGGTTGAGGTCGTGCAGCACGACCAGGACCGCGTCGCCGCGCCGGGCCCGGGCGCGCGCCAGCCGCAGCACGTCCTCGGTGTGCCGCAGGTCCAGGGCGGCGGTCGGCTCGTCCAGGAACAGCAGCGGCGCGCGCTGCGCGAGTACGCGGGCCAACGTCACCCGGGCCTGCTCGCCGCCGGACAGCGAGGGGAAGACACGCTCGGCGAGGTGCGCGGTGTCGGTCTCCTCCAGGCACCGCGCGACGATCTCGTCGTCGCTCTCGTCGCCCGGCATGCCGAGGTAGGGGGCGCGTCCCATGCGGACCACCTCGTCGACCGTGAACGGGAACGCCAGCGCGGTGCTCTGCGGCATGACCGCGCGGTGCCGGGCCAGCTCGCGGGCGCCCAGGCCGCCGATCGGGTGGCCGCCCACCAGCACCTCGCCGCCGGTCGGGTGCAGGTCGCCGGTCAGCAGGCCGAGCAGCGTCGACTTGCCGGCGCCGTTGGGGCCGAGCACGGCGACCAGTTCGCCCGGGTGCACCTCCAGCGAGATGCCGTCGACCAGCTTGGTGCCGTTGTCGATCGCGTACGTCACGTCCCGCGCGGCGATCGCGGCCGTGCCCGGCGCGATCTCGACGGCGGGGCAGTCCCGCCGCGTCATCGCGGTGAACCTGGTGCGCACACCGACGAGCAGGCTCATGCCCAACCCCCTTGCCTGGAACGGGTACGACGCAGCAACCACAGGAAGAACGGGGCGCCCAGCAGCGCCGTCAGGACGCCGAGCGGCACCTCGGCGGGCAGCGCGACGGTCCGCGCCGCGAGGTCGGCGGCGACCGTGACGATCGCGCCGAGCAGCGCGCTGGCCGGCAGCAGCAGCGCGTGCCGCGGGCCGGCGACGAGGCGGATCAGGTGCGGTACGACGAGGCCGATGAAGCCCACCACCCCGGCCGCGGCGACCGCCGCGCCGACCAGCATCGCGGTCAGGACGACCACGACGAGGCGGACGCGCTCGGTGTCGACGCCGAGGTGCCGGGCACCGCGCTCGCCGAGCGAGAGGAGGTCGAGCGCGCGGGCGTACCGGGGCAGCACGAGCAGGCCCAGCAGGGCGAACGGGACGAGGGCCCAGATGACGTCCCAGTTCGCGCCGCCCAGGCTGCCGAGGTTCCAGAAGCTGATGCTGCGCAGCTCGGCGTCGTCGGCGACGAAGGTCAGCAGGCCGATGCCGGCGCCCGCGAGGGCGTTGACGGCGACGCCGGTGAGGATGAGTGTGACGACCTCGGTGCGGCCGTTGGAGCGGGACAGCAGGTAGACGGTCAGCGTGGTGACGAGTCCGCCGAGGAACGCGAACCCGGTCACGGTCCAGGTGCCGAAGGCCGAGATGCCGAGCACGATCGCCCCGACGGCGCCGAGCGCGGCTCCGGCGGAGACGCCGATGACGGCCGGTTCGGCGAGCGGGTTGCCGAACACCCCCTGCATCGCGGCGCCCGCACAGCCGAGGCAGACGCCGACGAGGATGCCGAGCACGACGCGCGGGAACCGGATCGCCCAGAGGACGGAGTAGTTCCGGTCGGAGACGGTGCCGACGTCGAAGCCCATCTTGTGCAGCAGCGAGGCGACGACCTCGGAGGCGGGGATGCGCACCGCGCCGGTGCCGGCCGCGAAGACGCAGACGACCAGGAGGAGAAGGAAGAGGCCGGGGATCAGCCAGCGCCCGTGCCGCCGCACGGGCGGGGTGTGCCGTGCCGGGCTTTCGCCGACGGCGTCCTGCGTCGGCGCCGCGTCGGAGGCGTCCCCCTCCGACCCGGCCGACACCGGCGCCGCGTCGTCGCGGCCAGTGTGCTCTTGGAGGCTCATCGCCCGCCCGTCCCTCCCCCGGTCGTTCTTTCCGTTGCCTCGCGGCGGGTCAGCCGTGCAGGGCGGTGACGAGCTTGTCGAGTGCCTGGCCGGTGCGCGGGCCGAGGTTGCCGAGTTCGGCGTCGTCCATCGCGACCAGCTTCTTGTTCGCGCCGGCCGGGGTCTGGCCGACGCCGGGGAGCTTGAAGACGCCCTCGGGTCCGCCGACCGACTCGACGCCCTTGGCGAACGCGAGGATGAAGTCCGGCTTCGCGGTGACCATCGCCTCGGGGGTGAGCGGCTTGAAGCCGGTGACGCCGGCCTCGACACCCGCGTCCACCGCGTTCGCGGCCTCGATCATGATGTCGCCGCGCGAGCCGCGGCCGCCGAGCTGCGGGGGCATCTCGCTGCCGCGCATGTAGAGGAACGCGACGCGCGGCTTGCCGGTGGACGCGGCCGCCTTCGCCTGCGCGGCGGCGATCTCCGCGTTCGTCTTGTCCGCGACCGCCTTGCCCTTGGCCGGGACGCCGAGCGCCTTCGCGACCGCCTCGATGCGGACCGCGGCGTCCGACAGCTTCTCGCCCTTCGGAATGATCACCACCGGCGTGCCCGCCGACTTGAGCTGCTCGATCACGGCCGCCGGACCGGCGTCCGGCGTCGCGATGACCACCGACGGGTTCAGCGCGATGACGCCCTCGGCGTTGAGGGAGCGCTGGTAGCCGATCTTCGGCTTGTCCTTGGCCTCCGGCAGGATCGAGCCCGAGGTGTCCACGCCGACGACGTTGTCGGCGAGGCCCAGGGCGAACACGATCTCGGCGACGTCGCCGTTGAGCGGCACGATGCGGCTCGCGTCCTTGACCGTCACCTTGCCGCCGCCCACCGAGTCGACGGTGACCGGCAGTTGCGGCTTGGCCGGGTCGCCGGAGGCGGCCGGGACGCCCGCCCCGGCGGCAGCCGCGTTGTCGGGCTTGGTGCCCTTGTCGTCATCGGAGTCGCTGCCGCAGGCGGTCGCGAACGCGGTGACGGACAGCACGACTGCCGCCAGGCGCAGGGAATTGCGCATGCGCATGAGTGGGTCGACCCTTCGAGGACATGGCGCCGGCAAGCAGGACATCGCTACGTTCGGCCGCCGACTTAGGCAAGCCTTTCCTTGCCGCTGGCCAGACGATAGAAGTAAGGATGGCCTAACTTCAAGCCCTCGAAGGGTGCAGAACTTCACATCGGACGGATCCGTCAAGTCATTTTCTGTTGACCCGTCAGATCCGACTCATCACCGCGTCACCCCTTGTCACCGCGGAACTCCCTACTGAAGCTTCGGATTTCGGCGGCGCTGAAATTCTCGTGGTCCTCGCCGTACGCGGTGACCCCGTCGAAGGTCCACGAGGTGAGGCAGTTGACGGTGAACAGGTTGGGGTTGAGGAAGAAGCCGAGGCGGTTCTCGGTCCGTCCGTCGGCGTGCAGTTCGCGCCCGAGCTCGTCGACCCCCTCCAACACGACACGTGTCGCCCAGCCGGTCACGTCGTCGCGCTCGACGACCTCGCGGCGGCCCTTGGCGAGCTTGGACCACACGCCGTCGCGCAGCACGTAGCCGTGGATCGCCACGCAGCCGCTGCCGAAGTCCATCGTGATCGCGTGGAAGGCGTCGCGGTCGGAGGCGGTCGCGTAGCTGTAGCCGCCGCGCCGCGCGGGCGAGGTCATCAGGCCCTGGCCGAACTGCGAGCGCACGCCCCACGAGCGGTCGCGGAAGCCGTACGAGTCGACCGGGATCACCTCGCCGCGCAGCACGATCGTGCCCTCGTAGCGGCCGGGCTGGTCCACGTGCTTGTCACCGAGGTAGTGCGGCGGCAGGACGCCGGTGAACGTGAGGTCGACGGAGATCTCGTCGCCCCCGTCGGGGTCGTCGTAGCGGACCTGGTAGACCTTCTGGGGTTCCACACACCGGTACGCGATGCCGTTGGGCAGGGTGATGTCGGTGAGCGGCTGGTCCGGGATCGGCATGTGCCAGAAGTTCTTGGCGTACAGCGCGTCGTGGATGTACCGGCCTGTTTCGTCCCAGAAGTAGGCGCCGCCGGCGGCAACCCCCTGGTTCGCCCGGAAGAACGGGTAGAGCTGGCCCGACAATTTGCGCTCGGGAACCGTGAACGTGAACCAGCACGTCTCGGTCCAGTACGGGTCGTCGCTCGTCGGCGGGTGGAACTCGTCGTCATGATGCGTCGTCGTCATAGCGCACTCAGTACTACGAGTACTTGTCAAGGTCAACCAAAAGCACTGTGCAGGGCGGAGCGAGTGTTGGAGACGGTGTCGCTGCAAGAGGTATGGGACCGCGTGGTCGGCACCCAGCCCGACCCGCCGCGGTGGCTGATCGCCGCGACCGGCCTCGCCGCGATCCTCGCGGTGCTCTACCGCCCCGTGTGGCGTCCGCTGCGCACCGTCGTCACCATCGCGCACGAGGGCGGCCACGCCCTCGCCGCGCTGCTGACCGGCCGCCGCCTCACCGGCATCCGCCTGCACTCGGACACGTCCGGCGTCACCGTCTCGGTGGGCAAGCCCACCGGCTTCGGCATGGTGCTGACCGCGTTCGCGGGGTACGTCACGCCGTCCCTGCTCGGCGCCGGCGGTGCGGCCCTGCTCGTCGGCGGCCACATCACGATGACGCTGTGGGCCACGCTGCTGTGGCTCGCGCTCATGCTGCTGATGATCCGCAACCTGTACGGCGCGTTCGCGCTCGTCGTCGTCGGCGGCGTGGTCTTCGCGGTGTCGTGGCTCGCCAAGCCGGACGTGCAGGCCGGATTCGCGTACCTTCTGGTGTGGTTCCTGCTCGCGGCCGGCATCCGGCCCGTCATCGAACTCCAGCAACTGCGCCGCCGACGCCAGGCGCAGTGGTCCGACGCCGACCAGCTCGCGACCCTCACCCGGATCCCGGGCGCGGTGTGGGTGGGCCTGTTCGCGCTGATCTCGGCAACCGCCTTCGGCACCGCCGCGGGCTGGCTGCTCGCGTAGGGCGCACTTGGTCGGGAGGACGGCAACCATGACCGACAACTCGGGGGGATCCACCGCGGATCCACGCCAGTACGAGTACGCCCGGGCGGAGCGCGGCGCCTCCGGCCGACCGCCGGAGCGGGCCGTCGAGTTGCACATCCGCTCGGAGACCGGGGTCGCGAGCGGACCGATTCCGCAGGACGCGCTCGACGCGGTGGATGGGTTCTGGCTTCGCCTGAGCCGCCCGGCGGACTTCTCGATGCTGGGCCGGCTGGGCGGACTCAAGTGGCTCGTGGTCCAGGCCCCTGTGGCGGTCGACGTCGGCGCGCTGGCCGCGGCCCTCGCGTCCACTCCGGTGCGGAGCCTGCGCATCGAGGCACCCGTGGCCGACATCGCGCCGCTCTCCGCACTCACCAGCCTGTCGGACCTGGTGCTGCGCAACACGCTGGTCACCGACCTCACACCGCTCGCGGAACTGTCCGCGCTCGGCGGCGTCTTCGTCTCCGGCGAGCCGCCCGCCGACCCCGCGCCGCCGCCGCGCAGGCCGCGCCTTGCGCCGAACCGCACGGAGGACGTCCTCGCCGCGTTCCGGGCCACCGACGACTTCGCCGCCAAGTGGGCGATGCTGCCGCGACTCATCGCCACACGCGACCGCGCGGCCGTCGAGGAGGCGATACGGCACCAGGTCGACGCCCCGGTGACGGTACGCGGGCTGCTGTTGCAAGACGGCCGCTGCGACGTGCCGTTCGCGGCGAACCCGTGGAACGTCCGCGCCGACGCCGGGCTCACCGCCGCGCTCGACCAGGTCTGGCGGCCGCTCGCGGACCTCGTCCCGTTGTTCGTCGCGACGATGCACGCCCGGACGCTCGGACTCGCGCTGCTCGCCGACGACGACACCGGGGCCATGTCGCTCGCCTACCTCACCTGGGGCCGCGACGGGGACCGCGGCGGCGGGTCGGTGCTGCCCTGGCACAACGTCGGACGGGCTGTCCCCCTCGACGACTTCGCCGAGGCGCGCGGCGACGTGTACATCCAGGTGATCGTCGGAACGGCGCCTTCGGCCGCCGACCCGGCCGCCGAACACCCGCTCCTCGCCGGACCGGTGCCCGGCCCCGTCCGCGACTTCTGGGCCGTGCACCACAGCCTCGACAACACCACGGGCGGCAGCATCGGCGGCAAACTCAACGGCAACACCCTCGACTTCGTCGACGGCGACTGGGACACCGGCGTCGAGCGCACCGGCGGACCGCCGCCGGACCGGTTCGTGCACTCCGTCGGGAACGGCGACTTCGAGATGTACGTCCTGGACCTCGACGTCCTCGACTCGGCCGGCAGCCCCACGGTCGCGTGCTGGCACTGGAAGTCCTGGAACACCGGCGAGCACATGCAGTTCTGGGACTGGCTCGACACGACGGCCGTGAAGCTGGTCTGGTTCTAGTGCAGTGGCCGCGATCGAGACAAGGGCCCGCCGCCCGGTGCTGATGGGCGGCGGGCCCTGGTCTCGACGCGCGGCGAAGCCGCCGGATCAGTCGGATCAGACGGCGTCGTCGAACTTGGCGAGCACGCCGTCGTAGATCTTGCGCAGGCCGGCCGGCGCGAACGTCTTCTCGAAGAAGCCGCCGACGCCGCCCGCGCCCTGCCAGCGGGTGTTGACGTTGACCCGACTGCGGCCCTCCCCCGCGGGGGCGACGGTCCAGGTCGTCACCATCGTGGAGTTGCGGTCGGTCTCGACCAGCGTGAGGTCCGCGGGCTGCGTCACGTCGAAGAGGCACTCGCGCGAGCGCTTCTTGGTGGCCTGGAGCTTCCAGTGCACAACCGTGCCCGCGCCCTGGCCGCCCTCGCGCACCTCGTAGTCGGAGAAGTGCTCGGTCAACAGCTTCGGGCGGTTCGCGGCGTAGTCGGCGAGCGCCGCGAAGACCGCCTCCGGCTCACCCGCGACATCGCGCGAAGCATCCGCGTTGACCTGCCCCATGACCACTCCTCGAACTCGGACGACAGCCCGGCCGCGGCGCGGCACGGGCTCTTGGTGGCGAACAGCAAACCACCTCGGTCCGCCCGGGTCCGAATCCCGTCCGGTTCAGCTCGCCGGCGGCCGCACCTTGGGGGTGTAGCGGTCGAGTTCCGGGATGACCTCTTTGCCCAGGATCTCGATGGTCTTGAGGATGTCCTGGTGGTCGAGGTAGCCCCACTGCACGTAGCAGATCAGCTCGTCGACGCCGAGGTCCGCGTACCGCTTCATCTTCTCGACGCAGGTGTCCACGTCGCCGATGACGATCATGTCCGCGGCGTCGAACGTCTCGACCGGCACCTCGCCCTCGAACAGCGGCTTGAGGAGCGGGAAGGTCTTGTCCTGCTCCTCCTTGCTCAGGTGCGGTAGCTCCCATTCGAGCGTGAACATCGCGAGGTTCTTGTACCACCACGCCACCGAGTCCCAGACCTTCTGCGACACCTGCTTGCTGCCCGTGGTGTGCACGAGGGTGTACGCCGCGACCTTGTTCGTGGTCACGTCCGTCAGCGGCGTCGCGGTCTCCGCGGCCTTCCGGTACGCGGCCACCTGCGCGGCCATCGTCTCCAGCGGCTGCATGATCGAGAACGACAGCATGCCGAGCCCGTTGGACCCGGCCACCTCCGCAGAACCCTGCGACGTCGCGGCCATCCACGCGGGCGGATGCGGGTCCTGGAACGGCTTGGGCGTCACCATGCGGCGCGGGAACTTGAAGCGCTCCGACTCGTACTCGAAGTACTCCTCGCGCCACATGCCGCACACGATCTCGATCGCCTCGCGCCAGTCGTCGCGCGACTTGGCGATGTCCACGCCGAACGCGGTCTGCTCCATCGGCGTCGAGCGCCCGGTCCCCCACTCGACGCGGCCGTTCGACAGGATGTCGACCGTCGCGACCTTCTCCGCGATGCGCTGCGGCGGCGTGAAGCCGAACGGCGTAAGCGTGACGCCGAAGCCCATCCGGATCTGCTCGGTCAGGCCCGCGAGGTGGCCGAGGAACACCTCGGACGACGGCATGTGCGAGCGGCCCTCGCGGAAGTGGTGCTCCACCGCCCAGATCGTGTTGAAGCCGACCCGGTCGGCCAGCCGGATCTGCTCGATCGCCTCGCGGTAGGCCCGCTGCTCCTGGCGCCGCTGGCCGTAGGGGTGCTCCCCGTGCCACGGCCGGGGGACGTCGACTTCGTACAACACGTCGAGCTTCATGTGCCGCTCCACTTTTTGATATTCTGAAAACTGATTCGAAATCCGATAATGAGTTTGGCGCGATGTCGCCCAGGTCACAAGGGGGCCGCCATGGTTCGTCCCGCGCTCGCCGCCAGCCGGGCGGTCGAGATCCTCAACTTCTTCGCGGCGCATCCCGGGGGCACGTTCACGCTCTCCGAGCTGTCGAGCTCGCTGGGCATCAACCTCGCGTCGGCGCTCTCGGTGCTCCAGTCGCTGGAGGACGCCGGGTACCTGGTGCGGCATCCGCGGCGCAAGACGTACGAGCTCGGGCCGGCGCTGGTCGCGGTCGGCGACGCGGCGCTGCGCAGCAACCGGGCCGTCGATCTGGCGCGCGGCGAAATGCGGCCGCTGGCCGAGGAGTTCAGCACCGAGGCGATCATCAGCGTGTCGGTCGGCGACGAGTTGGTGATCCTCGCGGTGGAGGGGCGCCCGCAACTGTCGTCCGCCGACGTACGCGTGGGCCAGCGCATGCCGCTGGTACCGCCGCTCGGCCAGGTGTTCTTCGCCTGGTCGCCGCCCCACGAGGTGGACGCGTGGCTGGGCCGCCTCGACCGGCGCATGCAGGCCACCGCCCGCGTCCACCTGCCCGTCACGCTCGCGGCGGTGCGCGAGCGGGGGTACTCGATCACCGTCGAGAGCCCGACGCGCACCGAGATCGGGGCCACGCTGGAACGCCTCGCCGACCGCCCGCGCGAGGCACCGAGACTCCGCGACCGCCTGGCCGAACTGGCGGCCGCGCTGGGCGAGGAGGACTACGAGCTGGTGGGGGTGGACGCGGACGCGACGTACGACATCACCACCATCGTGGCACCGGTCTTCGACGCGCAGGGGCAGGTCGCCCTCGCGATGACCTTGAACGGGCTGCGCCAGGTGACGGGACGTCAGGTCACCGCCCACGGCGACCGGTTGGCGGCCACCGCGCGCCTGGTCACCAAGCAGACCGGCGGACGGACTCCGGACACGTACTTCGACTGAACGGGACTTCGACTGAACGAAACCCGACCGATCCGGCATAGCTCCTTCCGCACGCCGCCCGGCGCCCGCACGCTGCTCCCGGACGGGGCCGCGCGGCCCCGGAGAGGAGCACACGGTGGACACCTCGATCACGTCCCGAACACCGCACTCCGCACCCGAGGCACCCGAGTCACCCGAGTCACCTGAGACACCCGGCCGCCCGCCCCGTGGCGGCGGACGCGTGCGCGTACGGCTGGCGGGGGCCGCCGCGGCCGCGCTCCTCGCGGTGGGCGCGTCCGGCGCCTTCGCCCCCGCGCACGCCGCACCCGGCCTGCCGAACATCGGCCCGGGCGCCACCGGCTTCGGCGCGCAGTGCGTCCAGGCGTTCTACTACTCCCTCGGATTCAGCGACTTCTACCCGGACGCCGTCTACGGCCCCGAGACCACCGCCGACACCAAGCGCTTCGAGCGCCTGCTCGGCCTTCCGCAGGACGGAGTCGTGGACCCGATCGTCGGCAGCGTGATGCACACCGTCATCGACCTCGGGTCCGGCGAGGGCGCCTGGAAGTCGGTCGGATGCTGGTACGAGGTCCCGTCCCTCTGGTAGCCGCGACGCGTTGCGCCGGGGGCGCGGAATCGCGCCAAGGCACCGTAGGCGCGGCCTTGTTCAGCACGTAGGCTCCATGTGCATGACGACGGGGGCAAAGCCTGCGGGATGGTACGAGGATCCACACGGATACACGGGCACCGCGCGGTGGTGGGACGGTTCGGCGTGGACCGATCAGACGCGGGCCATCGGCGCCGAAGGCGAGGAGCCCGCGTCCGCCGACGAGGGGCCCGCGCCTTCCGCGGACGCACCCGCAACTCCCGTAGCGACCGGGCCCGTTCCGGCCGGGCCCGGGGCCGCCGATCCCGGTCCCGCCGGGCGCGGGTCCGACGCATCCGGCCCCGGCTCGGTGTGGCCGGCCGCCGCGGCCTTCGCGTCCCCGGCGCCGCCCCCGCAGCGGGTGGTGTTCGAGGTGGTCGAACCGGACCGCCGCAAGAAGCGCATCGTGGCGGCCGTCGCGTTCGGCGCCGTCGCGATCGGCGCGACCGTCCTCGGCGTCGTGCTGGGCGCTTCGGGCGACGACGACAAGAAGTCGCCCGGCACCGACGCGAACCCGCCCGCGGCCTCGGCTCCCGCCACCGCGTCCGCCGGCCCGCCCGCCTCGAACGCGGCACCCGTCCCCGGGGCAACTCCCGCGCCCACAGCGCCCGCTCCGCCGCCCCCGGTCGCCGTACCGGCCGACGCGGTAGCCCACTGGGAGCTGAACCAGGGCGGGGCGGACACCAGGGAACGCTTCCACGGCACGACCGCCGGGAATGTCACCTGGTCGCCCGAGCAGTCGGGCAGCGCGTTCTTCTCGGGCGGCGGCTCGATCCAGACGCGCGAGCCGGTCGTGGACACCACCCGGAGCTTCACGATCACCGCCTGGGCGAAGGTCACCGACACCAAGGCGCACCAGACGATCGTCGCCCAGGACGGCACCCAGGTCAGCGGCTTCTACCTGCACTACAACAAGGACGCCCGCACATGGGCGTTCGTCCGCACGTCGGAGGACGCCGCCAATCCCGCGCAGTGGTACACCGCCGCCGCGTCGCAGCCCGCGAAGATCGGCGCCTGGACCAGCCTGGCCGCCGTCTACGACGCGCCCGCCCGCCAGATGACGCTGTACGTCGACGGCGTCGCGCAGGGCTCCGCCGTCGCCGCGCAGCAGTGGAAGGCCGCGGGCCCCCTCACGATCGGACGTGCCACGAGCGGCGTCGACCGCCTCAACGGATCGGTCGCCGACGTCCAGGCGTTCGACCGCGCCCTGTCCGCCGCGGAGGTCGCCGCGCTCGCCGGCACCCAGCGCTAGCGCGGTAGGCCTGCGAGGACTCGGCCGCTCACGCCTCGCCGTCGACCAGGCGCGCGCCCTGGACGTACGCCATCGCCTCGGTGAACGCCGGATCGGTCAATCGGCGGCCGGCCTCCTCCGCGGTGACGTCCTCGATGTGCGTCTGGATCCACCAGAGGTTGCCGAACGGGTCGCGTACGCGGCCGACCAGGTCGCCGAAGAACAAGTGGGTAACCTCGGTGACCGACACGCCGCCCGCCTCGACCGCCGCGGCGTGCACCGCGTGCGCGTCCTCGACGTACAGGCGCAGGAACGCGGGGGTCGGCGCCCACTCCGGCGGGGCGTCGAACGCCATGACGATCGCGTCGCCGATACGCGCCTCGGCGTGCCCGATGCTGCCGTCGGGGTTCACGAACCGGTCGATCTCCTCGGCCCCGAAGGCCTTGGCCATCCATGCCAGCAGTCCCGCGGTGTCCCGCGAAATGATCCACGGCGTGACCGCGGTGTAGCCCTCGGGCTTGAAAGCGACCGACATGCGAAGCCTCCCTGACGTAATCGGTGCTGCTGTTCGAGAACGAAAGTAGGCGGCAAATAGGAACGGTTGATTCCTGATTGACGCCCCGTCAGCTCAGGCTCCGGTCGGCTCAGGTCGGCTCAGCAGGCGCCGCTCACGTCCATGTCGGCCACCACAATCGGTCGTGCCAGCCTGTGGTCGGGATCGTGGTGCCGGTGTAGATCGGATAGAAGTACAGGAAGTTCCAGGCGATCAGGGCGATGACGGCGACCGCTCCGGCCGCGCCCCAGGCTTTGCGGCGGTCGCTGGAGCCGGGTGGTCCGAGGATGGCGCCGATCATCATGGCGACGGCGAGGGCGATGTAGGGGACGAACACGACGGCGTAGAAGAGGAAGATGGTGCGGTCCTGCTTGAACATCCAGGGGCCGAGTCCGGCGGCGAGGCCGCACAGGATGGCGCCGGCGCGCCAGTCGCGTCGGGCGGCCCAGCGGAAGAGCAGGTAGACCGCCGCGAAACAGCCCGCCCACCACAGGAACGGCGTACCGATACCGACGATCGCCTGGGTGCAGGCGTCGGCCTCGCACCCCGCTTCCCCGGGGGCCTTGGACTCCAGGAAGTACAGGACCGGGCGGCCGAGGACCATCCAGCTCCACGGGTTCGACTCGTAGGGGTGCGGCGAGTCGAGGCCGTTGTGGAATTTCCACATTTCGCCGTGGTAGTGCCAGAGGCTGCGGAAGGCTTCGGGGACCCAGGTCATGTCGAACTGGGGGATGTCGGAGACCTTGAGGGGGCCGAACTTGAAGGTGTCGGGGGAGAGTCCGTCGCGGCCGTCGGCCCACTGGCGGTTGTAGCCGCCGTCGGTGAGCAGCCAGCCGGACCAAGAGCACACGTAGACCACGACGGCGACCGCGACGATGGACAGGAGCGCGAAGGGCAGGTCCCGGCGCAGCACGGCCGCGTAGACGCGCCAGCCGACCGCGCCCGCGGCCCGCCGCGTCCCCGCGTCCCAGAACAGCGTCAGGGCGATGAACAGCAGCACGACCGGCACGCCCGACCATTTCGTCGCGCAGGCCAGCCCCAGACAGATCCCCGCCACGATCCGCCACGGCCGGAGTCCCAGGCCCATCCGCAGCGCCCGCGTCCCGTCCACCCCGGCCGGCATGCGCCGCGCCACCGCCGCGCGGGCGTCGTCGCGGTCCACCAGCAGGGCACCGAACCCGGCCAGCACCCAGAACATCAGGACGAGGTCGAGGAGCGCGGTGCGGCTCATCACGAAGTGCAGGCCGTCGAGGGCCAGCAGCAGGCCGGCGATGCAGCCCAGGAGGGTGGAGCGGAACAGGCGGCGCCCGATGCGGCAGAGCATCAGCACCGAGAGGGTGCCGAGCAGCGCGACCATGAACCGCCAGCCGAACGAGTTGACGCCGAACATCCACTCGCCCAGCCCGATGAGCCACTTCCCGACCGGCGGGTGGACGATGTACGACCCGTCGGGGCTGAGGTAGTCGCCGTAGTTGCCGTTGACGAACGCGTCGTTGGCCTTGTCCTGCTCGCTCAGGTCCCGCCAGGTGCCCTCGTACCCGTAGTGGATGAGCGACCAGCCGTCCTTGGCGTAGTACGTCTCGTCGAAAATCACCGAGTCCGGGTACCCGAGCTTCCAGAAGCGCAGGAACCCCGCCATGAGCGTCACCAGCAGGCACGGCAGCCACCCGCCGCCGGTGTACGGCGTCGAGTCGGTGAAGTTCGGGACGAGGCGTTCGCGCAGGGAGACGCGGGGTCGGGGGCGGAACGAGAAACGCGCCAGCGTGCGCGACCACGCGTCCGCCTCACGCGGCGCGGGCGCGGCCCCGCCACCCCCCTCAGGGGTGCGTTTGCGGGTGGGGTTGTCGGTCGCCACGTCGCTCGTCACGCGGTCATCGTATGGAGCGATCATCACACCGACAGCCACCCGGCACCGACATGCCCACAAAGGCCCGAAAACGCAGCTCCCCCAGCGCCCCTGATCCCCCGTCAGCCGACCGCCGCGGCGCTTCGCGCCCGGCGCGCGGGCGTGGTGCCGTTCGCCCGGCCCGGGCTCGACCTGGGCTCGGGCTCGGGTCCGGGCGCGGACCTGGACTCGGGCCCGGGAAGTTTCGCGGATGTGTCGGGAGGGCCGTTCAGGTTTCGGCCGGATGAGGGAAATCGCACAACGTGAGGACTCCGACACCGCCTGGCAATGCGGAAGTAACACGGCATCAGATTGCGTAACGCGGGCGTAACTTCCGTGTGCGCGGGCGGAAACGGGGCGTCTCCACCCTGGCGTGAGCCTCGCGGTCGGCGGGGCGCCTGCCGACGGGAAGACGAGGGGCCCGATGAACGCCGCCGCACTGCCGACGCAATTGGCCGGACCCGCCGAGATCGACACCGGGGACACGGCCTTCCTGCTGGTCGCCACCGCGCTCGTGCTGCTCATGACGCCCGGGCTCGCGCTCTTCTACGGCGGCATGGTCCGCGCGAAGAACGTGCTCAACATGATCATGATGAGCTTCTCGGCCATCGCCGTGGTCACGGTCGTGTGGTTCACGTTCGGCTACTCGCTCGCCTTCGGCGAGGACCTCGGCGGCGGACTGCTGGGCGACTTCGGGCAGGTGTTCCTGCACGACATGAAGCCGGACTCGGTCACCGGGACGGTGCCCACGCTGGCGTTCATGGCCTTCCAGCTCACCTTCGCGATCATCACGGTCGCGCTGATCAGCGGCGCGATCGCGGACCGCGCGAAGTTCCGCGGCTGGCTGGTCTTCTGCGCCGCGTGGGTCGCGCTCGTGTACGTCCCGCTCGCGCACTGGGTGTGGGGTCCGAACGGCTGGATCCGCGAGCAGCTCGGCGCCCTCGACTTCGCCGGCGGCCTCGTCGTGGAGATCAACTCCGGTGCGGCCGGCCTCGCGGTGGCCCTGGTGGTCGGCCCGCGCCTCGGCTTCCGGCGCGACCCGATGCGCCCGCACAACCTGCCGCTCGTGATGCTCGGGGCGGGGCTGCTGTGGTTCGGCTGGTTCGGCTTCAACGCGGGGTCGGCGCTCGGCGCGAACGGCACCGCCGCGCAGGCGCTGGTCAACACGCAGGCCGCGGCGTGCTCGGCGCTCCTCGGCTGGCTGCTGGTCGAGAAGAAGCGCGACGGGCACGCGACGACGTTCGGCGCGGCGTCCGGCGCGGTCTCGGGCCTGGTGGCGATCACGCCGTCGTGCGGTGTCGTGGACATGCCGGGCGCGCTGGCGATCGGCCTGGCGGCGGGCGTGCTGTGCTCCTACGCGGTGGGCTGGAAGCACAAGTTCGGGTACGACGACTCCCTCGACGTGGTCGGCGTGCACTTCGTGGGCGGCGTGGTCGGCACGGTCCTGATCGGCGTGTTCGCGTGGGACGGCGTGACCGGCGGACCGCGCGGCCTGCTGCACGGCGGCGGCTTCGAACTGCTGGGCAAGCAGGTGGTCGCGGTGGTGGTCGCCGCGGTGTTCTCGTTCGTGGCGACGTACGCGATCGCGACGGTCGTGGACCGCACCGTCGGTTTCCGGGCGTCGGCGGACGACGAGCAGGCCGGTCTGGACCTGGCCGTGCACGCGGAGACGGCCTACGATCTCGGTTCGGTCGGCGCCGCGTCGCACCTGTCGAAGCCGGGGTCGCCCAAGCCGCTTCAGGTGCGGGTCGAGGCCGACGAGGAATGACGGACAGCAGGACGGCGGAGCGGACGGGAACTGCCGGCCCGCCGACCCACCTGCCGACCCACCTACCGACGCGCCGCCGGACGACGGCTGACAGGACTGGCGAACACCCATGCGACTGATCACCGCGGTCATCAAGCCGCACCGGCTCGACGACGTGAAGTCCGCGCTCCAGACGTTCGGTGTGCACGGGTTGACCGTCACCGAGGCCAGCGGCTTCGGGCGGCAGCGCGGGCACACCGAGGTCTACCGGGGTGCCGAGTACCGCGTCGACCTGGTGCCGAAGATCCGCCTCGAGGTCGTCGTCGAGGACGACGACGCGGCGCCCGTCATGCAGATCATCACGAAGGCCGCGCACACCGGGAAGATCGGCGACGGCAAGGTGTGGAGCGTGCCGGTCGACACGATCATCCGGGTGCGCACCGGCGAGCGGGGTTCGGACGCGCTCTGAGCCGTCGGTCCCGCGGCCACTGTCCAGTTCGCGCGTGGCGTAGCCGGGCCGGGCGTACGCAAACCCCGCCATGCGGGAAGGTGGGTCCCGTCAACACGGTGCGGCGAGCGGCAAGGGGCTGCGGGGCATGGCGGAAGAGAGCCTGGTGGTGAAGGCCGGGAGGCCCTGGAGTCGTGGCGCGGCACTGCGCGACCCCGGGGAGGCGCACCGCGCCGCTACTCCGTTGGAGCTGTTCTTCGACCTGTGTTTCGTGGTCGCGGTCGCGCAGCTGACGATCCGTCTGGAGCACGCGTACGCCACCGACCACGTCGGCACCGGGATCCCCAGCTTCCTGATGCTGATGTTCGCGATCTGGTGGGCGTGGATGAACTTCACGTGGTTCGCCACCGCGCACGACAGCGACGACGTGCCGTACCGGCTGCTGACGCTGCTTCAGATGGCCGGTGTGCTGATCCTCGCGTCGGGGGTCGAGGCGGCGTTCGACGAGGAGACGTACCGCATCGTCGTCGTGGGCTACATGGTCATGCGCATCGGGCTCATCGCGCAGTGGCTGCGGGTGGCGCGGCACCAGCCGTCGATAAGGCTGCGCGCGCACCGGTACGCGCTGGGCATCGGCCTCGTGCAGGTGGCGTGGCTGGCGCTGGTGATCCCGGACTCGATCACCGCGTTCAAGATCGCGTTCATCCCGCTGATGCTGTGCGAGGTGCTCGTGCCGATCTGGGCGGAGCGCGCCGGCGCGGGGGTGCTGTGGCACGCGGAGCACATCGCCGAGCGCTACGGCCTGTTCGCGCTCATCATTCTCGGCGAGTCCATCCTGGCCGCGACCGTCGCGGTCAAGGACGCGACCGACGGCGGCGTCAGCGTCTCGATCATCACCGTGGCCGCGGGCGGGCTGGTCGTCGCCTTCTCGTGCTGGTGGCTGTACTTCGACACGCTCGGCGGCGACGGGCCGGAGGACCAGGTGCGCGCGTTCACCTGGGGGTACGGCCACTACGTCGTCTTCGGCGCGCTCGCCGCGGTCGGGGGCGGGCTCGCGACGGCCGCCGCGGCGGTGGCGGACCACGGCGACCACCCGATCCCGGAGCGTACGGCGTCCCTGGCCGTGGCGATCCCGCTCGCGCTGTTCCTGCTCGCGGTGGCGGCGATCGCCCTGCGCGCGAAGGACAACTGCGGGCCGCAGCGCCTGCGGCAGTGGTCGATCGCGGCGGCGGCCATCGTGCTGGCGGGCCTGTTCCTGCCGCCCGCCGGGGCGACCGCCGCGGCCGGGGTGGTGGCCGCGCTGCTCGTCACGGTCGAGACCGTGGCCGCACACCGCCGCTACCGCGCTGCCGCCTGAGGCACCGCGAGTTCCGCGGATCAGCGCGGTTGCGAGCCGGCGCGCGTTACAGCTGCTCGGCGAGGTCGCTGTCCTCGGCGACCTCCTTGAGGCACCGCACCAGGAGCTGCACGCCCTCGCGCTCGCTGTCGGCGCGCCAGAAGGCCGTCACCGGCACGTCCGGCGTGCCGGTCAGCGGCACCTGGACGACGCCGCGCACCGGCCGCTGACGCGCCCAACTGCGCGGCGAGATGCCGATGCCCTGGCGGTCGACGACGCGCGCGATCACGTCGTCGACGCTGCCGAACGCCTCCACGATCTCCGCCGCGCCCGCGCGCCGCAGCGCCTCGGTGACGCGGGCGTACAGCCGCGGGTGCGGACCGCGCGGCCACACCACGATGGGTTCGTCGCCGACCAGTTCGGCCAGGTCGATGGACTCCGCGGCGGCCATCGGGTGGTCGGCGGGCAGCAGCGCGACGAAGGCGAAGGTGCCGACCCGGGCCGACTCGAAGCCGGTGCCGAGGTCCGGCATCCAGCCGATGCCGGCGTCCAGGACGCCCTCGCGCACGTCGGCGACCTGGCGGGCGGTCGGCTCGCTGGTCCACTGCACGCGCAGCTCGGGATGGCGTACGTGCAGCGCCGAGATGGCCGTGGACACCAGCGACGGACCGAGCCCCGAGGTATACCCCACACGCACCTGCCCGGCCTCGCGCGTGGCACGGCGGCGTACGTCCGCACACGCGTCGTCGAGCAGCCGCAGCGCCTCGTCGACCTGGCGGCGGAAGGCCTCGCCGACGGGCGTGAGGGTCACCGGGAGCGAGCTGCGGTCCACCAGGCGGGCACCCAATTGCTGCTCAAGGCGGCGTACCGCCTTGGACACCATCGGCTGCGACAGGTACAGCCGCGCGGCGGCCCGGCCGAAGTGCCGCTCCTCCGCCACCGCGAGGAAGCTCCTCAGATCGCGCATTTCCATACCGCAAGGATATGCCCCTGCGGAATAACGTTAGCCGGGACTGGGGGCTTGGCCGCGCCGCGGGGAGCGGGTTTCCTGGAAGCGTCGAAAAGTACGTGCGACATTCCGCTACACCCGGACGACCAGGAGCCGAAGCCATGACGCTCGAGATTCCCCGCATCATCTCGGTGGACGACCACGTCGTCGAACCCCCGAACCTGTGGCAGGACCGGCTTCCGGCGAAGTTCAAGGACCGCGGTCCGCGCGTGGTGCGCGAGAAGGCGAAGTTCAACTTCGTCGGCGGCGTCTTCTCGTACGAGAAGGGCGTCGAGGACGGCGAGTGGTGCGACTGGTGGCTGTACGACGACCTCGTCTACCCGTTCCCCAAGCTCTCGGCGGCGGTCGGCTTCGACACGCTCGACGTGACGCCGGTCACCTTCGACGACATCCGCCCGGGCGCGTGGATCCAGTCCGAGCGCCTGAAGGACATGGCCGCGAACCACACCGACGCGTCCATATGTTTCCCCAACATCCTCCCGCGCTTCTGCGGCCAGGCGTTCCTCGAGCGCCAGGACAAGGAGCTCGCGCTGCTGTGCGTGCAGGCGTACAACGACTGGATCATCGACGAGTGGTGTGCCGGTGAGGGCAAGGGCATCCTGCTGCCGATGACGCTCATCCCGCTGTGGGACCCGGAGCTGGCGGCGAAGGAGGTGCGCCGCTGCGCGGCCAAGGGCTCGTTCGCGGTGGCGTTCTCGGAGAACCCGGTGCCGCTGGGCCTGCCGTCGGTGCACGACAAGAACCACTTCTGGGACCCGTTCTTCCGGGCGTGCGAGGAGACGAACACCATCGTCTGCATGCACATCGGCTCGTCCTCGAAGATGCCGTCGACGTCGCCCGACGCGCCGTTCATCGTGTCGTCGACGCTGACCTTCCAGAACGCCATGGGCTCGCTGGTCGACTACATCTTCTCGGGCGTGCTGGACCGCTTCCCGAAGATGAAGATCGCGTACGCCGAGGGCCAGGTCGGCTGGATGCCGTACGTCCTGGAGCGCGCCGACAAGCTGTGGCACGAGCGCGACGACAACGACTTCGGCTCGTCGCTGAAGAACAAGCCGTCGTCGTACATCAAGGACCGCATCTACGGCTGCATCTTCGACGACGAGATCGGCCTCAAGAACCGCGATGTCATCGGCATCGACCAGATCTGCTTCGAGGTCGACTACCCGCACGCGGACTCGACCTTCCCGCACACCCACAAGGTCGCGCTCGACATCGCGACCCAGGCGGGCCTGAGCCAGGAGGAGTGCTACAAGCTCTTCCGCGGCAACGCGATCAAGGCGTTCGGCCTGGAGCGGTTCGGCATCACGAAGTAGTCGGCATCACGCAGTAGTGGTCGGAGCAGTCGTCGCGGCCGGGACCTCGGGCACATGCCCGGGGTCCCGGCCGTCGGCGTACCCGGGCCGGACCGACGGGTCAGCCGCCGCGCGCTTGCGGCCCTTGCCGCCCACGCGGCCCAGGATGCCGCTCACGCCCGCGATGCCGGCCATCACCAGGGCTCCCCCGGCCCAGTCCCACCCGGTCGGGCGCTCCCCCAGCACGGCCGCCGCGGCCGCGATGCCGACGACCGGCACCAGCAGGCTGTACGGCGCGACCGAGGTGGCCGGGAAGCGGCCCAGCAGGTTGTTCCACACGCCGTACCCGACGAACGTCGAGACGACCACGATGTAGGCGAGTGCGAGTACGCCCGACAGCCCCATGCCGGTGATCGCGTCGCGGTCGGCGGCCCAGCCCTCGAAGCCGAGCGACAGGGCGAACAGCGGCAGCGGCGCGACGAGCCCCGACCACACGACGAGGCCGAACCCGGCCTGACTGCCCGCCTTGCGGGTGACGATGTTGCCCAGCGCCCACGACGCCCCGGCGGCCAGGATCAGCAGGAACGACCCGACCCCGGCGCTCTGGCCGCGCCCGACCGCGATGACCGCGAGCCCGGCGGCCGCGATGCCGAGTGCCACGAGGCGGGCGCGGGCCGGGCGTTCGCCGAGGAAGGCCATCGCGAACAGCACGGTGAACATCGCCTGGCACTGGAGCACGATCGAGGACAGTCCGGCCGGCATGCCCAGGTGCATCGCGGTGAAGAGGAACCCGAACTGGCCGACGCACACGAGCATTCCGACGCCCACGATGATGCGGGCGGGGACCTGCGGCCGGGGCACGAAGAACACCGCGGGGATGGCGACCAGCGTGAAGCGCAGCGCGGCGAAGAGCAGCGGCGGGAACGCGTCGAGGCCGTAGTCGATGGCCACGAAGTTCAGTCCCCAGATGACGGCGACGAGCGTGGCCTGCAAGGTGTGGGTCCGCTGCATGGGCATGTGGGCCAGTCTCGACGGATTCACCATCCAGGACCAGCTACTTTTTCCGGACCTGATTCGGTAGTTTTCCTACATGGACATCAAGCGCCTGCGCATCCTCCAGACGCTCGCGCGGTACGGCACGGTCGCCGCGGCCGCCGAGAGCCTGCACCTGACGCCGTCCGCGGTGTCGCAGCAGCTGGCGGTGCTGGCGAAGGAGGCGGGCGTACCGCTCGTGGAGCGCAACGGGCGCGGCGTACGCCTGACCGGCGCCGCCCAGGTGCTGCTGACGCACGCCGACGCGATCGGCGTGCAGCTCGAACGGGCCCGCGCGGACCTCGCGGCGCACGCGCACGGCGGGGTCGGGCAGGCACAGGTCGCGGCGTTCCCGACGGCGCTGGCCTATCTGCTCGCCCCCGCGGTCGCCCGGGTCCGCACGACGCACCCCGGCTGGCGCTTCGCGATCACCGAGTACGAGACCGAGGACGCGATCCCCAAGGTCGTCTCCGGCGAGCTGGACCTCGCGGTGGTCATGAACTCGCCGCAGGTCCCGACCGCCGACCACCCCACGGTCATGCTGCACCCGCTGCTGAGCGAACCGGTGCACATGGCCCTCCCGGTCGGCCATCCGCTCGCCGACGAGGAAGTGCTCGACCTCGCGGAGCACCTGGTCGACGAGGAGTGGGTGCTGACCGCCGAGGGCACCGCGTGCCACGCCCTGGCGACGCAGTCGTGCGGCCAGGCGGGCTTCCAGCCGCGCGTCGGGCACTACGTCACCGACTTCGGCGCGGTGTACGCCGTGGTCGCGGCCGGCCTCGGCGTCGCGATGATGCCGCAGATGTCGGTCGCCTCGGCACCCCCCGGCGTGGTGCTGCGGCCGCTGCGCGCCCCGGCGCCGCGGCGGCACCTGTTCGCGGCGGTACGCCGGGGCAGCGGGGCGACTCCGCTCCTGCACGCGCTGCGCGAAGTGGGGCGGGAGTTGTCCGGTTCCGATCACTGTGGCACCCCACATGACGCCGCCATCTAGACCACCGCGCGGTGTGCCCCGTTATCGTGGCGGCTATTGATTGAGCGTCAGCTAAGGACGCCCCGGGGGCCGGGGCGGACCCCTCATGCCAGGAGGACTGTATGGGCATCTGCGACGGCCGCGTTGTGGTGATCACGGGAGCCGGCAACGGCATCGGGCGCTCGCACGCGCTGGCGTTCGCCGCCGAGGGAGCCAAGGTCGTCGTCAACGACCTCGGCGGATCGCGCGACGGCACGGGCGCCTCGGCCGGACCCGCGCAGGCGGTGGTCGACGAGATCGTCGCGGCGGGCGGCGAGGCGGTGGCGCACGCCGAGGACATCTCGACGTGGGACGGCGCGGAGTCGCTGGTCAAGCTGGCGATCGACACGTTCGGCCGCATCGACGTCCTGGTCAACAACGCGGGCATCCTGCGCGACCGCATGCTCACCAACATGTCCGAGGCCGAGTGGGACGCGGTCATCAAGGTGCACCTCAAGGGCACCTTCGGCCCGGCGCACCACGCGGCCGCGCACTGGCGCAACCTCGCCAAGGCGGGCGAGGCGGTCGACGCGCGCATCATCAACACGTCGTCCCCGTCGGGCATCTTCGGCAACATCGGCCAGACGAACTACGGTGCGGCCAAGGCCGGCATCGCGGCCTTCACCGTCATCGCGTCGCAGGAGCTGGGCCGGTACGGCGTCACCGTGAACGCCATCGCGCCCACCGCCCTCACCCGCATGACCGAGGACCTGGCGAACGTCGTGGGCGACAGCCCGGAGACCGCGGAGAAGCTGGCCCCGGAGAACATCTCGCCGCTCGTCGTGTGGCTCGGCTCCACGGCCTCGGCGGGCGTCACCGGCCGCGTCTTCTCGGTCGCCGGCGGCACCATCAGCGTCGCGGAGGGCTGGGCCAACGGCCCGACGGTCGACAAGGGCAGCCGCTGGACGCCGTCCGAGCTGTCGGACGTGATCCCGGACCTCGTCGCCAAGGCCGCCCCGAACGCGGGCATGGACGGGGCGCGTCCGGTCCAGGACTGAGACACCGTCAGCCGTCGGCCCCCGGAGCGCTTTCGGCCCCGGGGGCCGATGCATGCCCGGCTCGTTCCGCCTTCCCCCGGCTCTGGCAGACTACGCGTCTCTGACGTGCAAACTCGGGCCGCAACGGGGGAACGGGCATGTGGGGTCGCGGGACCGTGCTGGGCAACCGGTACACCCTGACCGAACGGCTGGGTGCCGGAGGCATGGGCGAGGTCTGGCAGGCCGACGACCGCGTGCTCGAACGCCGCGTCGCGGTCAAGATCCTGCTGCCCGCGCTGATGGCCGACGAGCGCTTCGCGGCGCGGTTTCGGCGGGAGGCCAAGGTCCTTGCCGCGCTGAGCCATCCCGGGATCGTGCGGGTGCACGACTACGGCGAGACCGAGGGTGGCGGCGAGGGCGAAGCCGGAGGCGGGGGCACCGGTTCGGGCACGCGCCTGGCGTACATCGTCATGGAACTGGTGGACGGGCGGCCGCTGGACGCCGTGCTCGCGGCCGAAGGGCCGCTGCCGCCGCAGCGCGTGCTCGACATCACGGCCTTGGCGCTGGACGCCCTGCACGCCGCGCACCGGCGCGGCATCGTGCACCGGGACATCAAGCCCTCGAACCTGATGCTGCGCGCCGACGGCCAGGTGACCGTCACGGACTTCGGCATCGCGCACTCCACGGACGGGACCCGGCTGACCGCTTCGCACGCGGTGCTCGGAACCGCCCGGTACATCGCCCCCGAACAGGCCGAGGGCGGGCCCGCGGTGGCGGCGTCGGACCTCTACTCCCTGGGTGCGGTGGGCTACGAACTCCTCACCGGCCGCGCGCCGTTCACCGGTGACAAGGTGCTGGAGATCATCCTCAAGCACATCAGGGAGCCCGCACCCGAACTGCCCGGCGAACTGCCGGAGCCGGTACGCGCCTTCGTGGCGCGGGCGTTGCGCAAGGACCCCGGCGAGCGGTACGCGGACGCGGCGGAGATGGCGGTGGCGGCGCGTACCGCGGCCGCGGCCGTCGCCGCCGCGGGAGCCGTGGCTGCGGGATCCGCCGCGGCGGGATCTGCCGCCGCGGGAGCCGTCTCGGCGGCCGCCGCACCGGCCGCCGTTCCCCCCGCCGCCACAACCCGGTTCGAGGACGCCGCCGTCACGGCGGGCGAGGCGGGGCTGACCGCGCCGACCGTTCCCGGCGCCGCGTTCGCCTCCGGGCAGGACCAAATACCCGACGTCGCACCGGAGTCCGCGAAGGCCGTCGAGCCGAGGGCGGCCGGGCCCGTCGCCGCGGAGCCGGCGTCGGCCGCGTCGGCTCGGGCAGCGGTGGTGGCGCCGGGCGCCCAACCCGCCGGAGCGCCTGCCGCATCACCCCAGTCGCCTGTTCCGGCCCGGTCCCCGTCCGCGGCTCCCGCGCCGTCCGCGCCGCCGGAGTCCGCCCCGTCGCCGCCGACCGACGCCTCCTCGTGGTGGAAGCGGCACCGGATATCCGCGGCGCTGCTCGCCCTCGCGCTCGTCGTGGCCTCCGTCGCCACCGTGCTGTTCATCGCCTCGGGCCCCGGCGAGGCGGACGCCGACAACCCGACGGCCCGGCAATCCGGGGAGGGCAAGGTCGCGGCGGACGTACCGCCGGGCGACAGCCCCGCACCCGGCGCCGCCGAGACCCCCGCCTCCCCGGGACCGGGCTCGCCGTCGCCGAGCCCCGGCAACGGCACCGCGTCCCCGGGGGCGTCCGGCGCCCCGCAGGGCGGGACGAACCCGCCGGCCGGCGGCATCGCCCCGAACACCTCCGCGCCACCGCCGAACGGCGGTCCGGGCAACACGCCCGGCGGTCCCACGCAGGGCGCCTCCGGCGGCGCTTCCGGCGGTCCCGCCCCGAACAACCCCAAGCCGGCGACCTCCCAGCCCCCGGCCAAGCCCTCCACGCCGCCCGGCTGCGGCGGTACGAACTGGGGCCAGATCACCAGCGTGCGCGACGGCCTCCCGCTCGGCCTCGCCGCAAGCGCGCCGGCGGCGGACGGTGCCGTGATCATGGGCGGCACCACGCAGTACGGCTGGGTCTACTCCCGGCCGAACTCGTGGGCCAACTTCGACGCCTGCAATCTGGACGGCCGCGCGCTCACGATCGTGGCGAACTACCCGGACTCGACCGAGGTGACCCTGGCCGGCGACTTCGCCCTGGGCACGAACTGGACGGTCACCCCGGCCTCGACCCCCGGCGCGCACCTGCTCCAGGACTACATGGGCAAAACGTGTCTGACCAACAACGGCGGCGGCGCGCGGGTGACGATGGCAACGTGTACACCCGGCAACAAGTCACAGGAGTGGCGGATCCCCTAGATGCCCGCACCGACGCCCGTCCCGCCCCGAGACCTGCTCACCACCCCGGACCTCCTGCACCCGGTCGTCTCGCCGACCGATCCGCCGAGCGCGCGGGACGTCCTCACGGTCGTCGACCTCGACGCGGGCGCGGACGACCCGGCGGCCGTCGCCCGGGCCCTCGCGGGCTCGACGCGCCTCACCCTCGGCATCGCCCGCGGGCCGTGGGACGAGGCCCTGCAACCCGTCGTCGACGCCCTGACGCTGGCGCTCTGCCTCCCCTCGGTCCCCGCACCGGGCCGCGCGCACGTCCCGGTGCCCGACCCGGCCGCGGCCGCCGCCGAGATCGCCGCCGCCGTGGACCGCACGCCGCGGGCGGCACTCGCCCTGGGGAACGTCCTGCGCATCAACGGGCGGCTGCTCGCCACCGGCTCGTTCGGCGCCGACTCGTCCAACGCCGACTCGTCGCCGCGCGGGGTCTCCGACGCCGTCGCGACCGAATCCCTCGCCTACTCGGCGCTGCTCGCGGGCCCCGAGTTCGCCGCCTGGCGTACCGGGCATCCGGCGCGCCCCGAGCCCCCGGTCCCGGCCGACGCGGTCCTGCTCGACCGCGAGGGTGACGTCCTGCGCATCACGCTCAACCGCCCCGACCGCCGCAACGCGTTGGGGCACGGCCTGCGGGACGCCCTCATCGACGGCCTCGACGTCCTGGCCGCCGACCCCGCACTGCGCGCGGAACTCCGGGGCGCGGGGCCGTCGTTCAGCAGCGGCGGCGACCTCGACGAGTTCGGCACCGCGGCGGATCCGGCGACGGCGCACGTCGTACGCCTGGCCCGAAGCGCGGGTCTGCGCGTGCACCGCGACCGCGACCGCATCACGCCCTACCTGCACGGCGCGTGCGTGGGCGCGGGCATCGAGGTGCCCGCCTTCGCGGCGACGGTCGTCGCGGCCCCGGACGCGTGGTGCCAACTGCCCGAGCTGTCCCTCGGCCTCATCCCCGGAGCCGGGGGGACGGCGAGCGTGACAGCGCGGATCGGCCGCTGGCGTACCGCCTGGATGGCGCTCACCGGTGCCCGGGTCACCGCCCGGCACGCGCTCGCCTGGGGCCTCGTCGACCGCATCGAACCGTCCTGAGCCGACGCATATCCTGCCGTCATGGACGCCGCGCGCCTGATCCTGCAAAACGTCGAACTGGACGGCCTCGGCCCCGCCGACGTCGCCGTCGCCGACGGCCGGGTCTCGGCCGTCAGCCGACGCCCCGGATCGGGCGAACTGCGTCCCACGGTCCGCGACACGGTGGTGGACGCGCGCGGCGGCGCGCTGGTCCACGGCCTGGCGGACCACCACATGCACCTGCACGCGCTCGCCGCCGCGATGCGGTCCGTCGACTGCGGGCCGCCCTCGGTGCGTACCGCGGGGGCGTTGGCCGCGGCCGTCGCGGGCGCTCCCGCGTCCGCCGACGGCTGGGTGCGCGGCACCAACTACCACGAGTCCGTCGCGGGCGACCTGACACACGACCGACTCGACGCGATGGAACGCACCCAGCCGGTACGCGTGCAGCACCGCGGCGGCGCCCTCTGGGTGGTGAACTCCGCCGGGCTCCGGGCCCTCGGGCTCGACCCGGAGGACGCGCGTGCCGCACACTACCCGCCCGGCGTCGAGACCGACCCCGCCACCGGCCTCCCGAACGGCCGTCTGTGGCGGCTCGACGACTGGCTCCGCTCGCGCGTGCCGGGGACCGGCCTCCCCGACCTGGCCGAAGTCGGCCGCCGTTACGCGTCGTTCGGTGTCACGTCGCTCGTCGACGCGACACCCGACCTGAGTGAGGCGGCGACCCGGCACATCGCCGATTCCGTCCGCGCCGGCCGGCTCCCGCAGGACGTCACCCTGCTCGGCGGGCCGCGTGATTCGGGTGTCTGGCGCGAGTTCACCGAACGCACCCACTACGGGGCGTTCAAGCTGCTACCGCCCGACCACGACCCTTGGCCGTACGACGAGTTGGTGGCCCGCATCCGGCGTGCACGCGGGGATGCCGAGTACGCGTACTCCGTCGCCGTGCACTGTGTGACCCGCGAGTCGATCGTCCTCACGCTCGCCGCACTTGCGGAGGTCGGCCCGCCACGGGTCGGGCGCGACCGCATCGAACACGGGGCCGTCGTCCCGCCCGACCTGATGCCGTTCCTGGCGGCCCGGCGCATCCACGTCGTCACGCAGCCGGGCTTCATCGCCGAACGGGGCGACGCGTACGCCTCCGACGTCGATCCCGCCGACCTGCCGCACCTCTACCCGTACGCCTCGCTCCTGCGCGCCGGCGTGGCCGTCGCGCCGTCGAGCGACGCCCCGTTCGGCGACCCCGACCCGTGGCACATCATGCGCGCCGCCCGCGACCGCCGGACCCCCGCGGGCCGCGTCCTCGGCCCGGACGAACGCGTCGGCACCCGAACCGCCTTCGACGGTTTCCGGTCGCGCGGCTCCCGGCCGTCCTCCCTCCCGGGCAACCCCGTCGAGGTCGGCCACCGCGCGGATCTGTGCCTGCTGCACACCGGCCTCGACGAAGCCCTCGCCGCCCCGCACCACAGCCTCGTTCGCCTGACGCTCTGCCGGGGCGAGGTCGTCCACGACGCCTCGTGACCCCCCTGACCCTCCTGAGCCTCCTGGCCGGGCAGGACACCTCCGGCTCCGGACGTCAGAGGCCCAGCACGGGGAGGAGTTCGGCTTCCTCGAAGGCGAAGTGGCGTTCGAGCCCCTCTGCGAGGGTGTCGAGTTCCGCGCGCAGGGTGGGGACTTCCTCGCCGAGGGCGATGCGTCGGGCGAGGGCCTCGATGGTGCGGAGGCCGTCGATCACGAGACGGTGGTCGTCACGCAACTGGTCCAGTGTCGGCTTGAGTTCGGGGTACGCCGCCTCGATCGCCGCGAATGCGGTGCCCTCGCCGTCGTGGTGCGTACCGAGCGCCGAGCAGAAGGCGAGGCAGTGGGCGGCGAGATCACCCGGGATCCCCTGGGGCGGGGTCGCACCGGTGTTCGGCGGCGGCGCGTCTCCGCGCAGGCGGGCCAGTTGGGCGCGCAAGTCGGCGTGTGCGGCGAGGAGTTGGCGTCCCGCGGCACGGGCGCGTTCGGGGTCGCCGGCGAAGTCCAGGCGGAGCAGCGCCACGACGGGGATGACGCGCGCGGTTCCCGCCTGGTAGGCGGCGTACGGCGGCACCCGCTCCGCCTGCACCGCGTAGAGCCGGTCGCGCTCCTCGCCTTCCAGCGGTATCGCGGTCCCGGTGAACTCCTCGATGTCCGAAGCGGCGTCGGCGGGGCCGGACGGGTCGGCGGGGTCGGTGACGTCGGGCGCGGTGGCGTCGGCGGTGGCGGCACGCGGCACCTCGACGGTCACGCGCGGGGACGCCAGGACGTTGTGGAACCAGGCGGGGTGCGTGTCCTGCCCGGCGTTGGAGCCGAACACCAACAGCCGGTGGCCGTCCCGCAGATAGCCGAGCGGCGTGGTGTGCGAACGGCCGCTGCGCCGCCCGCGCGTGGTCAGCAGGAGCAGGTCGGCGCCTTCGAACATCCCCCCCACGCGCCCGCCGTTGGCCCGGAACTCGTCGATGACCGGCTGGTTCGGGTCGACGCGTGCGCCCGGGTCGACGCGTGCGCCCGGCTCGGCGCCCGTTTCCGTGCCCGCATCGCTGTCCGGCTCGCGTTGGGTTCGGGTGTGCGGTCCGGTCATGGGGATCCCCTCCGGGTATCGTCGGCATGACGAAACAGACTTTGCTTTGCAAGCAAAGTATCTTTGACTGCAAAGCTATTTTGGAGGCTTCCCGGTGTCAAGCGACCGCGCGGCCGCGCATGCCGCCGACGGCCCGGACGAACCCACCGAACCCACCGAAGTCGTCGGAGCCGCCGCCCCCGGGCGTCCCGCGCCCGAGCACCAGGGCGTGGACGACGCGATCCGGACGCTCCTGCTGCTCATGCCGCGCATGGTCGGCCGCGCGAAGCGCCTCTCCGTCCCCGAGGAACTGCGGTCGTCCGCCCTTGCGCCGCGCCACCTCTCCCTGCTCGCGTACCTGCTCTTCGACGGCCCGATGACCGTCAACGAGCTCGCCGGGCGCCTGGAGGTGGCGCCCGCGACGGTGAGCCTGATGGTCGGCGACCTCGACAAGAAGGGCATCCTCGAACGCACGCCCGACGCGGCCGACCGCCGACGCACGATCGTCAGCATCACCGAGGCCCGCCGGCCGGCGATCGAGGCGTGGCTCGGCCGGAGCGCCGCGGCGTGGCGTACCGCGCTCGCACCGCTGTCCGATGCCGAGCGGGCGCTCTTCACCAACACGCTCACGGCGTACGAGCGCGCGCTGTCGGGCGAGTGACGCCTGCCGCGCTCCCGACGCTCGGCGGCACCCCGCGGCACCCCGCCCAAGCGACCTGACGGTCCATCAGGAAAACTGGACGGGCCCGACCCCGCGTACGGAACGGAGGCCGCCATGGCCCGCGTGTACGAGATCGACTCCGTGGTGCCCGTCATCGACCCGACCGCGTTCGTCCACCCCGACGCCGTCCTGGTCGGCGACGTCATCATCGGCCCGCGCGCGTACATCGGCCCGCTGGCCAGCCTGCGCGGGGACTTCGGCCGCATCACCGTCGGCGCCGGCGCCAACGTCCAGGACGGCTGCGTCGTGCACTGCTTCCCCGGCACCGACACCACCATCGAGGAGGACGGGCACGTCGGCCACGGCGCGATCCTGCACGGCTGCCATGTGGGCCGCGGGGTCCTGGTCGGGATGAACGCCGTGGTGATGGACGGAGTACGCCTGGGCGCCTACGCGTTCGTCGCGGCCAACACCTTCGTCAAGGCCGGAACCGTCGTGCCCGAGAAGCACCTCGTGGCCGGCACGCCGGGCGTCGTGACCCGCGAGCTGAGCGACACGGAGCTGGCCTGGAAGGCCAACGGCACGCGCGTCTACCAGGACCTGGCCGCCCGCTCCCTCGCGAGCCTCCGCCCGGCCGAGGCGCTCACCGAGGTCGAGCCCGACCGGCGCCGGGTCAGCACCGATCCGTCGGTCGCCGTCCCGCTGCACACCTACCGCGAGACGCGCGCGGACGACTGACACCCTCCGGCCCCGGCCGGGAGCGCCCGCCGTACCGCCGGATCACGCCGCCGCGTCAACCGCACTCTTGATGACGTCGAAGCGCGCGCCGAAGGGGTCCGCGAGCATGGCCATGCGTCCCACCCCCGGCAGGTCGTCGGCGGCCACGATCACGGACGCGCCGTTGCCGACCGCCCGTTCGACGGCCGTATCGCAGTCGGCGACCTCGAAGTACGGGTACCACTGCGGCGCGGCGTCGCTGCCCGGCACGCCCGGCGGCAAGGCGACTATCCCTCCGGACTCGCCGTCACCGCCCTCCTGCGCGGCAGGCGTGATCACCGTGTAGTCGATGCCGGGCACCGGCGCGGTGCCGAACTGCCAGGCGAACACCGCCCCGTAGAACTCCGTCGCGCCCTGCGTGTCGCCCGTCAGCAGCTCGGTCCAGGCCAGTGAACCCGCGGAGTCGACGACCTCCAGGCCCTTGACGTCGCCCGGCTGCCACGCCGCGAAGCGCGCACCCGCACGGTCGGCGAAGTGGGCCATCCGCCCGGCGGTGAACACGTCCGACGGCGGCTGGACCACGACGCCGCCGGCCCGCTCGACCGCCTTCGTCAGCGCCTCCACGTCGGTGGTGTGGAAGTACAGCGTCCACGCCGCCGTGTCTTCGGCGCCCAGGCACGGGCCCGCGGCCGCGGTTATGAGCCCGTCGAGCCGGAACAAGCCGTAGTTTCCGGCCGCCTCCCCCTGCGACTCGAACTCCCACTCGAACACCTCGGAGTAGAAGGCCGCGGACGCGTCGACGTCGGGGGACGCGAGGTCGACCCAGATCGGCGAGCCAGGGGTGTATTGCGTGGTGAGCATCAGAATCCTCCAGGGAGACGGCAGTCCGATCTATTCGAACAATTATTCGAGTCCAGGATGATGATCGCCAGCGGATCGCCGATTTTCGGCCAAACCCGCGATCCGGCGGACGCCGAACGTGAGACCGGTTACATCTGCCCCAAAGGACGTTTAAAACACCTTTGCGGGTGACTTAGGCTGCAACGGACCCCGTCCGGGCACCGCGCGAATCCCGCCCGCCGCCGGGCGTCGGACCTCCGCCCGCGAGCCGGAAGGGCAGCGCCTTGATACTCCCCGCCACGATCTGCTTCGCCGCGCTCGCGATCCTCACCCTCATCGCCGCGGCCACCGGCTACCGCGGACTGGTCTGCGACAGCGAGCGCGGGTATCCCGTACCCGACCATGTCGCCCGCAACCCGGAACTCGCCGAGCGCGCGAACCAGAGCGTCGCCTTCTGGTGCACCGGCACGGCGGTGCTCAGCGTCGCGCCGCTCTTCCCCCTCATCGGCATGCTCACCGACGGCATCGAGGGCCAGAACCTCACCACCGCGTCGCTGGCGGTCCTGGCGGCGTACGGCACCCTCCTCGTCGGCATCGGCCGCCTCCCGTTCCACCTCATCAAGCGCTACGCCCCCGAGCCCGCATAACCCCCACTCCCCCGCCCCACCCCCTCCGGAAATCGACCATCCAAAGGCCCGATCCGGCGCGAGGACTGGCGTCCACACCCCCGGACCGGACAATATTGTCCGGTAGCCTCGCAGCGTGCTGTCGATCGAGATTGAGCCCGAGGTCCGCGAATGGCTGGAGGGCATACATGTGCGCGACCTGGCCATCGTCAAGAGGTACGTGCAGCGGCTCGCCAACGAAGGTGAGCGCATGGGGATGCCGCGTTCGCGCTGCCTTCAGAACGGACTGTTCGAGCTCCGGTTCGACGTCGCGGACAAGGCTGCGCGTATCAGCTACTGGATGCGGCCGGACGCAACCGCCGTGCTGCTGACGGTGTTTCACAAGCAGCGGCAGAACGAGCGATTACACGTGGCACAGGCCCGGCAGGCGATGCGTATTTGCCGGCGCCACCACGGCGCCAGTCACCCGGTCGACGTCATCTTCGGCGGGTATCCACTGGAACTCGGTGGCCCGTAGTGGCCGACGCGACCGGACTCGATCGCGACACGAAGTTGGAAGGAGGTCGCCGGTGAACGCCCGCGAGGCGATGCGGCGGAGGAGAGCCGAGGCACTTGCCGCTCCTGCCGTCGTCCCTGAGCCGTTGCCCGACACGAGCCGCGCCGCGGCGATGACCCCTCAGGATGTCGCCGAGTTCGACCAGGCCTACGCGGAGGCGGCGCTCGGCGACGCGATGGCGCAGGCCGTCCACGATCGGCGGACACAGCTCTCCTGGTCCAAGGCCGAACTGGCGCGACGCGCCGGCATGAACGAACGTGTCGTGCGGCGCCTGGAGGACGGCGGCCGGCCGGTGACGGCCCCGACGCTGCTCAAGCTCGGGCAGGCGCTCGGAGGCCACTTCCTCATCGAACTGCGCGGCGACGCCCCTGTGGTCGCCTTCGAGCCCGAGGAGTCAGCGGCGCAGCGAGCCGTCCGATCCACAGCGGTGCGTGCGCTGCTGGATGCCGGCCTGTCGCCGGAGCAAACAGGCGCGCTGCTCCACCTGCCGACGGCGGTTGTCCTGTCGCCGCCCCATCCACAGCTCGGAGCCGCGGTACGCGCCCCGGCGTCCAGGCGCCGGGGTGCCACGCCTGCTCGGACCGGCGTCCACCCCCCGCGGCGCCACGTTCTGTCCGGCAGCGGCCGGGAGTTCCGTCACCGCGTCGAGGTCGACATCTGGGAGTAGCCCGCGGCGCCCTGCCCGGTCCTCCGACCGCCCGCGGCAATGCGCCACTCCTCGAAGCGGTCTGTCCACAGGTGCTAGCGTCCGGGCGTGGAGTTGCGCCAATTGCGGTACTTCCTGGCGGTGGTCGAGGAACGCCATCTGACCCGGGCCGCTGAGGGTCTGGGCATTCGGCCGACATCTCTCAGCCAGCAGATCATCGCGCTCGAACGCGAACTGGGTGCGCCGCTGTTCACCCGCACTCCGGGCGGAATGCAGCCCACCGACGCGGCGCGGCGGCTCGTACCGGACGCCCGGGAGGCCGTCGAGGCGGCGGCGCGGGCGGCGAAGTCGGTACGCGGTCGCGCGGCGGTCGTACGCGCCGCCGTGACCCCGGGCGCACCGCCCTGGATCGCCGACGGCCTGTGGCGCGCGGCAGGCGGCATTTCGCCGCACATCCTGGACCTGCCCACCGGTGATCAGCCGGCCGCGCTCCGCGACGGCAGCCTCGACGTGGGCGTACTGGTCCTCCCGGCGGATCTGGGCGGGCTGGCCTGCGTCACCGTCGCGGACGCCGCCCTCGGCGTCGTGGTCGGCGCGGCACACCCGCTCGCGGAGCGCGGGGCGGTGTCGTGGCCGGACCTCGACGGGAACGCGCTGCTGTGGTTCCCACGCAGCGCCGCACCCGGCTACCACGACGCGATCCGTACGGCCTGGACGCGCGGCGGGTGGTCGCCGCGCGAACTACGGCACGGTCCGCCGCGCCGAGCGCTGTTCCGTGCGGAACTGGCGACATCCTGCGACGTCGTGGCATTGCGCCCGGCCTGGGACGTGCGGGAAGGCGACGGTCTGGTGTGGCTGCCGCTGACCGGCGCCGAACCGCCCCGCATCCGCCACGGCCTGGTCTGGGATCCGGCCAGTCCCGCGGCCGCGCGGTACGCGGGTCACGCCGCGGACCTGCTGTCTGAGGCGTCACCGCACGGGCGTGCGGCGCCGCCTCGTGGACAGGCGGACGCGGCCCCGCTGGAGTGACGGGTGACCGGGCCGTGCCGCCGCACTGCCGTACTGGGCGACGGGCGGCCGTACCGAACCCTGAGCCGTGCCGGCCCGGGGCCGAGACATCCAGGAGTACGCGATGGCACTGACTGCGTGGGGTTTCATCTACACCGCGACCGGAAGCGACCCGGCCGCCGGGACCGTCGTCGAAACCGCGGCCTGCCGCTCGGTGTTCGTCGGCGTGGACCGTCCCGAACAGGCGCCGGAGGCCGCCCGGCGCCTGGTCGCGGACGGCGTGCAGCTCATCGAACTGTGCGGTGGCTTCGGACCCGTGTGGACGGCCCGCGTGATCGAGGCGATCGCGGGCGCCGTCCCGGTCGGCGCCGTCGGCTACGGTTCCGAAGCGGTGGACCAGGTGCACGCGATATTCGCGTGACCGCAGGCGCGGCGGTCTCCCGGATCGGCGGGCGGTCCGGCCCGGGAACGCGTTCGGCCTCCGGTCTTCCGCGGGGAAGACCGGAGGCCGGAAAGCCGTGCCGTGGAGTCGTGGGAGCGGCGGAGCCGCCCGGCTCCCGGGGTCGGCTACTTGCGCTTGTTGATCTCTTCTTCGAGCTGGGGCAGAACCTTGAACAGGTCGCCGACGACGCCGTAGTCGACGAGGTCGAAGATCGGGGCGTCCTCGTCCTTGTTGATCGCGACGATGGTCTTCGAGGTCTGCATGCCCGCGCGGTGCTGGATCGCGCCGGAGATGCCGGCCGCGATGTAGAGCTGCGGCGAGACCTGGGTACCGGTCTGGCCGACCTGGTGGCTGTGCGGGTACCAGCCGGCGTCGACCGCGGCGCGCGAGGCGCCGACGGCCGCACCCAGCGCGTCGGCGACGCGCTCGATGACGACGAAGTTCTCGGCGCCGTTCACGCCGCGGCCGCCGGAGACGACGATGTCGGCCTCGGTCAGCTCGGGGCGGTCCGACTTCTCGCGCGGGGCGCGCGAGACGATCTTGGTGCCGGTGGCGGCGGCCGAGA
Source organism: Streptomycetaceae bacterium NBC_01309 (assembly GCA_045039925.1). Taxonomy (GTDB): domain Bacteria; phylum Actinomycetota; class Actinomycetes; order Streptomycetales; family Streptomycetaceae; genus Yinghuangia. The sequence goes on along the minus strand of CP108400.1, from coordinate 8,485,410 downwards.
AGGTCACCGTGACGGACTCGACCGTCGGGGTGGCCGGGGCCTCCTCCGGGGTGGCGGCGTTCGGCTTGACCGTGATGATCGGCGTGCCCTTGGTGACGTGCGCGCGGACCTGGTACGTCGCGGCGAAGACCGACTGCTCGGTCTCCGGGCCGTTCTCGCCCGCGACGACGTCGACCGCGTCGGTGATGATGCCGGAGTCCAGGCGCACCGCGACGCGCGCGCCGATCTCGCGGCCGTCGTTCGACGACGGCACGAGGATGGCGGCGGCACCGCTGCTCTGCGCGATCTGCGCGAGGGCGTCGGCCTTGGGGACGACGAGGTAGTCGTCGATCTCGGCGGCGTCCACGACGTACACCTTCTGGGCGCCGAAGCGGCCCAGGGTCTCGGTCGCGGCGTCGGCGCCCTTGCCCAGGAACACGGCCGACGGCTCGCCGATGCGGCGGGCCAGGGTCAGCAGCTCCAGGGTCGGCTTGCGTACGGCTCCGTCGACGTGGTCGACGAGAACGAGGATCTCACCCACTGAATCTCTCCTTGTCCGGTGTAGCCCGGATGATCAGAAATAGGTCCGGTGCTGCCCGACTCAGATGAACTTCTTCGCGGCGAGGAACGCGGCCAGCTGCACGCCGCCCTCACCCTCGTCCGTCACGACCTCGCCCTTGCTGCGCGGCGGGCGCGCGGTGGTGGCGTCGACGGTCGACCACGCGGCGGACAGGCCCACGGCGTCGGAGTCGATGCCGAGGTCGTCGAGGTCCTTGGCGTCCAGCGGCTTCTTCTTGGCCGCCATGATGCCCTTGAAGGACGGGAAGCGGGCCTCGCCCGTGCGGTCGGTCACCGAGATGACGGCCGGCAGGCTCGCCTCGACCTGCTCGGTCGCGGCGTCGCCCTCGCGGCGGCCGCGGACCACGCCGTTCTCGACCGAGACCTCGTCCAGGAAGGTGACCTGCGGGACGCCCAGGCGCTCCGCCAGCATCGCCGGGACCACGCCCATGGTCGCGTCGGTGGAGGCCATTCCGCAGATGACCAGGTCGAACCCGGCCTCCTCGATCGCCTTCGCGAGGATCAGCGAGGTGCCGAGGGCGTCGCTGCCCTGGATGTCGTCGTCGTTGACGTGGATCGCCTTGTCGCCGCCCATCGCGAGGGACTTGCGCAGGGCTTCCTTCGCGTCGTCCGGTCCGACGGTGAGGTACGTGATCTCCGCCTCGACGCCCGACTCGACGATCTGCAGCGCCTGTTCGATCGCGTACTCGTCGAGTTCGGAGAGGAGGGAGTCCACCGACTCGCGGTCGGTGGTGCCATCGTCATTGAACCCGCGGTCCGCGGTGGCGTCGGGCACGTACTTCACGCAGACAACGATTTTCACAACAGTTCTCCTGTGGTCGTCCGGTCACCCAGGTGCCGGTCCGAGGGTGTCATGCCCGTCCGAGGACGGCGCTATGGCCCCACCCGCGACTGCTCGTGACACTTGCCGCCGGGGTGTTCGATCACTCCGGCATCATTGCATCACCGCAGGTGTGCGCATGTACGCCCTCCTCGCGAGGCATGACGGCTCCGGCCCCTTCGATCCTGCGATGTCTGTCCCAAGAGCCTTTCACGCGCGCGTGCGCGTGAAACGATCCGGCACTTCCATCATGTGACGGTCCGTCAACTTCTAGTCGAGAGTACGCGCCCCCGGAAGGCAACCTGACCACCGCCCCGCCCCCTGGGCGATTGGTGGCGATTCCTCCCGGCACCCTGACGGGCCTCCGCCGGTTCGCCGACTTACTTGTTACCGGACAGTAACACCGTTCGATCGGCCTTGTCACCGCTTCTCGGACCCGAGGAGAGCAACGTCACCGGTGCCTTGAGGGCGGCCTCCACGGCGTCGGCCCAGTCGGCGGGCGCGATGGGGTGAAATGCCGGATCCGGCAGATCGGGAACGGCGCGCAGGAGGCGTGCGGTGAGGGCCGCTTGGCGGTCGAGGTCACGCGCAGCCACGACCGGCAGGTGTGCCACGCATTCGCCGTCGACGCGGTACGCCCGGCACATCCCCAGCGGCACCCGCGCGGCGGCGTCGACATGGGTGACGGCCAGCGCGTCGACCCCGCCGCATACCTCCACGGCGTAGCGGTGCGCGACGGCGTCGAAGTGGCCGACGCGGAAGGCCCCCTGCCACCTGCCCGTGCCGTTGTGGGCGTCCGGGAGCGCGGCGGTGAGCGCGACGTCCTCGGTGACGAGCGGCCCGGGGCCGTGCCGCGGGGTGTACGTGCGGACGACGCCGAGCCGTACCGCCGAACGGGCGAAGTCGCCGCCCGCCTCCGCGAGCAGCGTCTCGGCGTTGGCGAAGGTCGTGGTGGACCACGTGGTGTAGGGGTGGAACCCGTGCCACTCGTCGAGCAGCACGCCCTGCGCGCCCTCGAACACCACCGGGCCGGCGCGCAGCAGGCCCGCGAGATGGGAGCCGTCGACGAGGCGCACCGCGCGGCCGAAGGCGAGGAAGGCGGCGAGACAGTCCTCGATCGGCGGAACATCTGTGGCGGGCCACAGATCTCCGAGATCGGCGGCGAGGGCGTCGCGCACGGCGGTCAGGCGGCGGCGCAGGCCGCCCGGCTCGCGCGTGTCGCCCGCGCGCGGGGCGAGATCCGGGTACGCGAGCGCGAAAGCGGCGGTCTCGCCGACCCCCATCCCGCACGACCCGTGGCGCCGCGCCCCGCGCGCCGACTCGCGGGCGCGGTTCGCGGCGGCGTGGAACGGGGTGATGAGCAGCGCCTCGCGGTCGACGGTGAGCCGGTCGAGCGGATCCGGCACGCCGACCGCCGCGAGGTGGTCCGCCTCGGCGGCGAGCGCCAGCGGGTCGACGAGCACGAAGCGCGAGAGGTGCGTCTCCACCCCGGGAGTGAACGAGCCGGCCCCGAACTGGGCGAAGGTGTGGTGGCGTCCGTCGTCGGTGACGACGTTGTGCGCGGCCTGCGCCCCGCCGTTGAAGCGGACCACCGCGCGCACGGCGTACCGCGAGCCGTGCGCGCGGGCGCAGAGGTGGTCGACAACCGTCCCCTTACCGGCGTCCCCGAACCCGAGGTCCACGACGATGACGTGGCCGCCGGGGTTGTGCTGCATTCGGACGCTCCCGCAGGTACGAGGCCGATGGTCGGGCCCTAGCCAGATCCAGGGTCAGGGCCAGAGTCAGAGTCGCGTGGTGCCCGGGGCTGCGTCGCCGTCGTCCAGGCCCGGGAGCGTCTGGGTGACCGCGAGCGCTCCGCCGCGGCCCTCCGCGTACGACGCGAGCGCCCTGGACACCGACCCGACCTGCCCGTCGTCGGCACCCACGTCCTTCAGGTGGCCGAGGCCCTCGTCGAGGTCGATGGCGTCCTCGGCGAGGCCGATGGTGAGCGCGATGGTCTCGCACACCGCGTCGAGGTCGTCGAGTTCGATGACGTTCTGCCGCAGCAGGCCGCGCCACGCGCCCAGGACCTCGGTGTCGCCGACGTACGACGAGCCGGCCGGCAGGATGTAGTACACCTCGAACTTGCGCTGGAGCTCGGTCACCATCGACTCGACGGAGATGTCCTCGCGCAGCTTGTCGCCGATGACCGACTCGACCTCGCGCCGCTTGACGCGGTTGTACGGCATCTCGTCGCCGATGACGAACAGGTAGCCCTTCTTGCCGCGCTTGTCGAGGCAGTCCATCTCGGTGTGCCGGGCCATGAAGTACATGGCCAGCTCGTACGATTCGGTCTTCTGTCCGCCCCCGCCGCCTTCCAGCAGGATGTTGCCGAGCTGGTCGTCCATGCGGTTGTCGGACTCGAACTGGCCCACCTGCAACGGCACTCGGTCGCAGGTCGCGTCGCCGATCGCGCCGAACAGGATCTGCGGGTGGTCGACGTACCCCTTCCGCAGCAGCAGGCCGAACAGTTCCGGCAGCTTGGTCTGGAGCGTGACCGGCACGCCGCGCATCGAGCCGGTGACGTCGAACAGCACCGAAATCGCGAGCGAGGTGGGGTGTTCGTCGCTGTCGCGGCTCTCGCGCACACCGGCGTCGTACGGGTTCAGGTCGTCGTGCGCCTTCCACTCGGACCGCGGCACGCTGCGGTGCGCGCGGTCGCTGTAGTCGAACGCGCTGCGGCCTGCGCTCGCGTTGTAGCTCTGTGCCGCGTCGTAGACGTTGGTGGACCAACTTCCGCTTCCCATGGAGTCCCTCCCGGGGATGGGTGGTGAGGAGTAAAGAGTTGAGGAGCCCGCCGCGAGGCAGGCCGTGGGCATGCTCGGCCCGCGCGGAGACCGGACGACTGCCCGGACGACTGCCCGGACTTCAGTCCCGATGTCAGCCCGGACGTCAGCCCCAGCCGTCAGCCCGGACGTCGCTCCGTCACGTGCTCTTGCCGCGGCGCCCCGGCATCGTGAACGGCCGGAACCGGCGCGGGCCGTACAACCGGCCCAGCAGCTCGTCGAGTTCGCGCAGCAGCTGCCACGCGTCGTGCGGCCGCCGCGCGGGCGCCGGCAGCGTGCAGCCGCGCGCGAAGCGCAGCAGCGGCTTGGGCGCCTCCGCGTTGAGCAGGTACGTCATGCAGTGCGTCGCCATGAACACGTCCGTCGACTGGTCCGGCGGCTGCTTGCCGGGGACCTCCGGCGGATACATGTCGGCGTACCGGTCGAGCATCGCGGGCACGTGCTCGGTGGCCGCCCTGAAGCGGTCGTCGGCACCGCGCTCCAGGAGCGTCGCGTAGCACCAGTCGACCAGCACGAGTCCGTGCTTCTGCGGGTGGATCAGGACGTGGTCGGGCACGACCGCGCCGTGCACGACGCCCGCACGGTGCGCGTAGCCGAGGGCGACCAGGAGCCGCCGCCACATCCACGCCACGTCGCGCGCGTCGAGGCCGTCGGGGTACGCGTCCCGCACCTCGCTCAGCGACACGAACCCGCGTACGCGCTCGACCACGTTGGCGCGGCGCTCGGTTCCGGACGCCGCGTCGCGGTGCCGGAACGCCTCGACCAACGCCGGTACGTAGGCGGCGTACTTGCGGTCGCCCTCCCGCGCGATCCTTGCCAGCGCGGTCGCCTCACGCTCCATCAGGTCGTTGTCCGAGACCGCGCGCGGCATCTTCAGCAGCGCCCGGACCTCGCCCCCGTCGGCGTCGGCGTACACCACCTTGTAGAGCGTGGCGATGTCGCCGCGGGCGCGCTCGCCGCCGACGGAGTACGCGCGCTTCCTTGTCGTGATCACGACCTGACGACCCGTCACCCCGGTGATGGTCTGCTGGTAGCGCAGCCACAGCTCGGAGAGCCGCGTGAACACCGCCTGGGCGGCGGCCTTTCGGCCTTCCGGCACCGTGTCAGGGTGCAGCAGCCGGGCGAGGGCACGGTACATGCGCCCGCCCGAGCGCAGGCACGCCTCGGGGGTGCCGTCGTAGGGCCCGAACAGGTCCTCGGGCGCGTCCGCCCCGCCGACCAGGTCGAGCGCCTCCTCAAGAGTCGTCGGGATCGCGGGAGTGGTGGTGCCGGGCGTGCCTGTCACTGGTTTTCCTCCCGTGACGGACGCAGCAGCGCCGGGTGCAGCAGGCGGGCGCCGCCGGCTCGGTAGAGCCGGGCGCGTCGGCCGCCGCGGGCGCCGCCGCGGGCGGTGGTGGTGTCCGTGTCCTCGACGAGTCCGGGAACGGACAGCACCTTGCGGTGGAAGTTGCCGGCGTGCAGGGGTTCTCCCCACACCGCCTCGTACACCTCGCGCAGTTCGGTGATCGTGAACTCGGGTCCGGCGAACGCCGTTGCGAGGGAGGTGTATTCGAGCTTCGCCCGGGCGCGCTCCAGGCCGTCGGCGAGGATGCGGGCGTGGTCGAAAGCCAGTTCGGCCGGGTCGAGCGTGTCGACCGGCAGCCAGGCGGCCGCGGCGGCGTCGCCGCCCGCGGTCGCGTCCGGCAGGTCGGGGGCGAAGGCGAGGTACGCGACGGACACGACGCGCATGCGCGGGTCGCGTCCCGGGGTCCCGTACGTGCCCAGTTGCTCCAGGTGCAGGCGCGGCAGGGCAGGCGGGGCGGGCGGGGCACCGAGGGGACCGGCCTCGCCGCCCCCGTGCGCGGCGAGGCCGGTCTCCTCGGCGAGTTCGCGTACCGCGGCCTCGTCGAGGTCCTCGTCCTCGGCGGCCCGGACGAAGCCGCCCGGCAGTGCCCGGCACCCGGCGAACGGCATGGCGCCGCGCCGGATGGTGAGAACGTGCAGCGACTTGCCGCCGCCGTCCGGCCGCTGACGGATGGTCAGGGCGACGACGTCGACGGTCACGGCGATCGGTGCGAAGGCCCTGGGGTCGTACGCGGCCAGCCATGCGCGCTCGCTGTCGCTGTTCGGCTGTCCGACCGTGGTCATGTCCCGTTTCCCGCCCGTTCAGTTGTTCTCTATCTGAGAATTTCTGCTGTCGAGAAGAACTTACACGGACGAACCGACAACGGCGACAGGGTTTCCCCTCACCCCGGAGCACTCCCCTTCCACGGCGCACGCCCCCACGGTGCCGACGTCACCGCGCTCTGGTAGGCAGGACCCGCAAGCGCACCGGTCCGGGCGCCCGCCCCGGCGCGCCCGGGAGCCGCGCCCCGCCCGCCCCCGAAGGAGTCGCCCCACCCATGGCCAGGTACGAGTCGCACTTCGCCGGGTTGCCCGTCGCCCATCTCCACGAGGTCCCGCATCCGAAGGCGACCCGCGCCGACAACGCCCGGGCCCGCGGACCCCAGGCCCCGCTCCCGGGCGCCGCCAACGCCGCCTGGGCCCTGCGGGTGCCGGGCTACCAGCCGACCGAGACCTACGAGGAGCACTTCGCCCGCTTCCTCGCGACCGTGAAGACCGAGGCCGTCTCCGCAATCGTCATCGGCACCTGGGGCGAGTACGGCGAGACCTCGGCCACCGCGATCCGCCTCCTGTGCGCGGAGGCCGCCCGGCTCCCGGCCCTGCGCCACCTGTACCTCGGCGACATCTCGTCCGAGGAGAACGAGATCTCCTGGATCCAGCAGAGCGACATCACCCCGATCCTGACCGCGTTCCCGGCACTGGAGACGCTGGTCGTGCAGGGCGGCAGCGGACTCACCCTCGATCCGGCGGTCGGCCACCCGGCCCTGCGTACCGCCGAGTTCCAGTCCGGCGGCCTGCCCGCCGCGATCCCCCGCGCGTTCGGAGGCGGGGCGTTCCCGGCCCTGGAGAGCCTCGAACTGTGGCTCGGCGTCAGCGAGTACGGCGGCGACGCGACCGTCGCCGACCTCGCCGGGATCCTGCGCGGCGACGGGCTGCCGGCCCTCACCCGGCTCGGCCTGATGAACAGCGAGATCCAGGACGAGATCGCCGCGGCCGTCGGCTCCGCCCCCGTCGTGTCCCGGCTCACCACGCTCGACCTGTCGATGGGCACACTCGGCGACGAGGGCGCCGAGGCGCTGATCACCGGCCAGCCGCTCACCCACCTGACCCGCCTCAACCTGCGCCACCACTTCATCGGCCAGGTCATGCAGCGGCGGCTCCGCGACGCCCTCACGGGCGTCGACCTCAACCTCGGCGACCCCGAGGAAGCCGAGGACTGGGGCGACGGGGAGACGTGGCGGTACACCGAGGTCGCCGAGTAGACCGAGGTCGCCGAGCAACCGAGAGCCACCCCGCGTATCCACCGGCAGGAAGACCACGCATGGGCATCTACAACTATCTCGAGCACTTCGGCGGTCTCCCGGTCGCCGACCTGCGCCACGCCTCCTCGTCCGAGGCTTCCGCGGTCCCCGGGGAGCAGCCCCGGGAGGCGAACCACGAGCGGCGAAACCCGCCGTACGGCATCGCCCCGGGCGAGCACGCCCCCGACGCGGTCGCCTGGCGGCTACGTACGCGCCACTGGGAGTCCGACCCCGAACTCGTCGAGCTCTACGAGTACTTCCTCGACTCGGTCGACACGTCGAAGGTCACCGCGCTGATCGTCGGGGCATGGGATGTCGACATGTCCGAGGAGAACCCGTTGGTCGAGCGGCTGGTCCGCGACGCCCACCGGTTCCCCGCGCTGCGCCACCTGTACGTCGGCGACATCGTGGGAGAGGAGTCCGAGATCTCCTGGATCACCCTCGGCCCCCTCACCCCGCTGCTGGAGGCGTACCCGCTCCTGGAGGAACTGGGCGCACGCGGCGTCGAGAACGCCCCGGAGGACGCACCCGCCCTGTCACCGGTACGCCACCGGCACCTGCGCCGCCTGCGCATCGAGAGCGGCGGCCTGGCCGGCCGCATCGTGCGGGCGATCGGCCTGAGCGAGCTTCCGGCCCTTGAGGAACTCGAACTGTGGCTCGGCGTCAGCGAGTACGGCGGCGACGCGACCGTGGACGACCTCGCCGACCTGCTGACCGGAACGCGCGTACCGGCGCTGCGCCACCTCGGTCTGATGAACAGCGAGATCCAGGACGAGATCGCCGAAGCCCTCGCGGGAGCCGCGGTGACCGCGCGCCTGCAAACGCTCGATCTGTCGATGGGCACGTTGAGCGACCGCGGGGCCGAGGCCCTGCTGAGCGGTCAACCGCTGGGACACCTCAAGGAACTGAGGATCCGTCACCACTTCATCGGGGACGCGATGGCGGACCGGTTGCGCACCGCACTGCGGGACTCCGGCGTCACCGCCAACGTGTCACCGCCGGAGGGGCGCCAGGACTGGAACGAGGACGGCCGCTACGTGGAGGTTGCGGAATGAGCTTCGAGGAACACGCCGTCGAATTCGCCGGACTTCCGGTCGTCGACGTGACCGTCGACTACCAGCAGGTGATCGAGATGCCCTCCGTCGCCGACCCCGGTGCGGTGGCGTGGCGGATCCGCGTTCTCGAAGCGCTGGAGGTGTCGGATCATCCCGAAGTCGAATTCCGCCGACTCTTCGAGCACTTCCTCGATGTCGTGGACGGTTCGCGAATCTCGGCCCTCGTCATGGGCGACTGGGGAGACCACTACTCGGACGACTCCGAATGCCATCCCGTACCGCTCCTGCACGACGCCGCCGACCGACTGCCCAATCTGCGTGCGCTCTTCGTCGGCGACATCGTCCGCGAGGAGTCGGACGCGGCCTACATCCGGCAGCACGACATGACCACGCTGCTGGACGCGTACCCGCTCCTGGAGGAACTGACCACGCGCGGCGGCGAAGGCTTGGCGTTGCCCACCCGCACGTACCCGAACCTGCGCAAGCTGCACATGCAGGCCGGCGGGATGCCGCGCGAGGTCGTACGCGCCGTCGGGGCAAGCGTCTTCCCCCGGCTGACGCACCTCGACATCTGGCTCGGGGTCGATGCCTACGGCGGGGACGCCATCGTGGCCGATCTCGCTGCCATCCTGGACGGCACGGGGCTGCCCGCACTCCGGCACCTCGGTCTGCTGAACAGCGAGATCCAGGACGAGATCGCCGAAGCCCTGGCGGGTGCGCCGATCCTCGGCCGAATCGAGGAACTCGACCTTTCCAAGGGGACGTTGGGCGACGAGGGCGCCGAGGCGCTGCTGAGCGGACAGCCGCTGACCCACCTGCGGCGGTTCACCGCGCAGCACCATTTCGTCGGCGAGCCGGTCCGGCAGCGCCTCCTCGCCGCCCTCCCCGGCGTCGAGGTCGACATGCCCAAGGGCCTCGACCGGACGCGCTGGGGCGGCGGCCGCTACGTGGCGGTGGCCGAGTAGGCGTAGGCGGCCCGGTGCCCGAGTAGGCGGCCCGGTGCCCGGGACCCGGGGTCAGGGCTTGCGGGCCAACAGCCCGTAGCAGGACACCTGCACCGGGTCCTGCGGCGCCGCCCCGGGGTCGGGCATCCAGTCCGACACGTCCTTGACCCCCGGGTCGGTGACCTCCCACCCGTCCGGGACGAGCGCGGTGAACTCGGCCCGCGACCGGGTCTGCCCGGCGATGCCCGACTTGTGGTACGCCTCCTCGATGGCCTTCCAGCCGACCGGGTCGTAGTCGGGCGTGGCGTGCGAGAGCCCGAGGTAACTGCCGGACGCCAAAGGGCCGGTCAGCCGTCGCAGGATCTCGATCGGCTTGTCCTCGTCCGGGACGAAATGCAGAACGGCCATCATCAGCACGGCGATCGGCCGGTCCAGGTCGAGCGTCGCGGCGAAGGTGGGGTGGCGGAGGATCGACTCGGGGTTGCGCCCGTCCGCGTCGATGTACGCGGTGGCGCCGGACGGGCTGCCGGTCAGCAGGGCACGCGCGTGGGCGAGGACGATCGGGTCGTTGTCGACGTACACGACCCGCGCCTCGGGGGCGACGGCCTGCGCCGCGTCGTGGGTGTTGCGGCCCTCGATCGGGATGCCGGTGCCTATGTCGAGGAACTGCGTGATCCCCAGGCCCGCCAAGTGGCGTACGAGCCGCAGCAGAAACGCACGGTTCTCCTGGGCGGTCACGCGCACGTACGGGAACGCGGCGAGCGCCTGCTCGGCGGCGGCGCGGTCGGGCGGGAAGTTGGTCTTGCCCCCGAGGTAGAAGTCGTACATGCGGGCCGAGTGCGCCCGCGAGACGTCGACTCCGGGCGGGGTCCAGCCCTCGATGAGCGCGTTCTGCTCCGGAGTGCGGTCGAATGCGGAACTTGCCACGGTCTACCCCCGTTTCAGAGCGGCGCACTCGGACCGACGCCACGCACGCGCGATGCGGTGGACAACTCGCCGGTCATGCTACTGAAAGGTGGACGTCAAAGGCGCGTAAGTGCCCCGCGGCACCCCGCGCAACGGGCCTTCCGACGAATGGCTTTCGGGCGGTTTGCGCCCCGCCCGGCGCCGCGTGCGCGGACGTGCGTCGGTGGCGTACAGCAGGATGGACGATCAAGGGGGCGGACGAGACCCGACGAGGAGGCGAGGAGCGCGTGGGAGACGTGCAGCGGCCGCGTGCCGTGACCGTGGTCGGCAACCCCGGGCACCGGCGGATCACCGGGTTCGAGGCCGCCGCTTCGGCCGCCGGGCTGCCGCGTCCGCGTGTCGTGGCCTGGGCGGACGTCCTGCGCGGCGACGAACTCGCGTTCACCGCCGGACCGGTACGCATCGACTCCCCCGGCGAGGACCTGGCCGTGCACGCGCTCCTGGGCGGCCCTGCCGACCCGCAGCGCGTCGAGGGCGGGGCGGTGCGGCACGCGGCCTTTCTGGGCGCGTTGGAGCGCCTACGAGCCGCCGTCGCCGCGTCGCCGGGCGCGTGGCTCGCCAACGATCCCGGCGACATCGCGGTGATGTTCGACAAGGCGCGCGCCCACGCGAGGCTCCGGGACGCCGGGGTGGCCGTGCCGCCCGGCCTCGGTGCGGACGGCGGGAGCGTGCCGGTGGGCTCGTACGCCGAACTCCGCGAGCAGATGCGCGCCGCCCGCCGCCCTCGCGTCTTCGTCAAACCCCTGCACGGCTCGTCGGCGTCCGGCGTCGTCGCGCTGGAGACCGCGGGCGCGCGCGTCCAGGCCACCACATCGGCGGAGTTGGTGCGCACCGGCGGTGCGGCTCGCAGCGGCACGGGAACTGGCACCGGCACCGGCACCGGCACCGGCACCGGCACCGGCACGGGAACTGACACGGGAACGGGCCCCGGCACCGGCACCGGCACCGCTCCAGGGACCGGCGTCGAGCTCTACAACTCGCTGCGGGTCCGCAAGTACCGCGACGAGGCCGAGGTGGCCGACCTGATCGACGCTTTGTGCGCGGACGGCGTGCACGTGGAGGCGTGGCTGCCGAAGCTCACGCTCGACGGCCTCGCGGTCGACCTGCGGGTGCTGGTGGTGGCCGGCCGTCCGACACACGTCGTGGCGCGCGGCAGCCGTACCCCCATGACGAATCTCCATCTCGGCAACGCGCGTGCCGACCTCGACGCGGTGCGCGCGGCGGTCGGCGAGAACACCTGGCGGGAGGCAATGACGACGTGTGTCCGCGCGGCCGGGTGTTTTCCCCGTACGCTGCACGTCGGCGTCGATCTCCTCTTTGCGGTCGACCGGCGCCGCCACGCCGTCGGCGAGGTCAACGCGTTCGGCGACCTGCTGCCGGGTGTGCTGCATCGGGGACGGGACACGTGGGGGGAACAGGTCCACGCCCTGGTGGAAGGATGGCGCCCGCACGGACCGCAACGTCCGGCGGGACAGGCTGCACCAGACGAGGACCGACTTCCGTGCCCGACATGACGACGCCCTTCCCGCCGAACCGCGGCAACGACGACGGGGAAGGCCCCGGGCCAGGCCCGGGACAAGGCCCCGGACAAGGCCTCGGCCAAAGCTCCGGCCCGGCCTCCGGTCCCGGCCCGTCGGCCGGCGCCGCGCCGCGCCCCGGCCTCGCCGCGGACCCCGACATGAACGAGGTCGTCGGCCACCACGACCTGCTCATGGTCACGCTCGACACCCTCCGGTACGACGTCGCCGCCGAACTGGCCGCGGCCGGCCGGCTGCCCAACCTCGCGCGCGTACTGCCGGACGGCCGCTGGGAGGCGCGGCACACGCCCGGCAGCTTCACGTACGCGGCGCACACCGCCTTCCTCGCGGGCTTCCTGCCCACGCCGCTCGGCCCGGGCCCGCACCCGCGCCTGTTCGCGGCCCGCTTCGGCGGCAGCGAGTCGACGGCGCCGAACACGTGGGTGTTCGAGGAGGCCGACCTGCCCGCGGGCCTGGCCCGCGCGGGCTACCACACGGCGTGCATCGGCGGCGTCGGCTTCTTCAACAAGCAGGGCGCACTCGGCTCGGTGCTGCCGGGCATGTTCGCGGAGAGCCACTGGGACCCGGAGCTCGGCGTCACGTCGCCGATCTCCTTCGAGGCCCAGGTCGCCCGCGCGGAGCGGGTGGTCGGCGCGCTGGACACCGACCAGCGGCTGTTCCTGCTGGTCAACGTCGCCGCGCTGCACCAGCCGAACTGGTTCCACACGCCCGGTGCCACGGCCGCCGACGGCGACACCCGGGCGACGCACGCCGCGGCCCTCGAATACGTCGACCGCCACATCGGCCGCCTGTTCCGCGCGATGAGCAGCCGCCGGCCGTGCTTCACCGTCGTCACGTCCGACCACGGGACGGCGTACGGCGAGGGCGGCTACACCGGGCACCGCCTCGGGCACGAGGTCGTCTGGACGGTGCCGTACTCCCAGTTCGTTCTCAACCCAGGCGAATGGTGACGAAGCGTCAGCACCGGTAGAACCGGCTGCGCATCCCCGCGTTCACCCGTGCGAACAAATTGACTGTCGCGCGCAGCAGATACGCATCCGGACGCGTTTCACCTTGCGCAGGCTCGACACCGAGCCGAAGTGGGGAGAGGTCCGGATGCGATTCGAGGAGTTCGCCGCGGCGCGCATGTCGTCGCTGCTGCGCTACGCCTTCATGTTGTGCGGCGACCGGGAGCTCGCTCGGGACATGACCCAGGAGGTGTTGATCCGGGCGCTGGTCAAGTGGCGGCGGATCGAACACCTGGACCGCCCGGACGCGTACGTGCGCACCATGCTCACGAACGAGTTCCTGTCACTGCGCCGCCGAAAGGCGGTGGCGACGGTGGCACTCACGTACGAAGCACTCGACGGGCCCGCGGCGCCCGCCGTACCGCCCGACGACGGCTTCGCCGACCGGACCGACCTGTGGCAGCGCCTCGGCACGCTGCCGCGCCGGCAGCGCGCGGTGATCGTGCTGCGGTACTACGAAGACCTCGCGGATGCCGAGATAGCGGACGTACTGGGCTGCCGCGCCTCGACCGTCCGCGCGTATGCGACCCGGGCGCTGGCCACGCTCCGGATCGAGATGACCAGGACACCCGTGCTCGCAACCGGAGACGGAGAGGCCCGATGACCAAGCACGACATCGACCAACTGCGGCAGACGCTGGCCGAACGGGCGGAGGACGCACCGGCGGAACTGGGCGTACTGGCCTCGGTGATGGCCGCGGCGCCGGCGCGCCGGAAGCGCAGGGCCTTCCAGGCGGCGGGCGTGGCCGTGGCGGTGATAGCGGCGGCGGTCACCGTCCCGCTGGTGCTGGACGGAGAGAACACGCCCACACAGCAGGGGCCGTCCGTCCCGACCCCCACGACGCAACCGTCCACGCCTGCGGGCCCGGTGATGCTGCCCGCCGCGCTGGCCCCCGGGACCCGCTACGGGATCCTTGAAGACGGATTCGTCGGCACCACTCAGTTCATACAGATCCGTGGAAACGATCTCTCGGACATGGGAGGCCTGGTGATGGTGCACGCGCCGGGCACGTTCGACCCCGAGCCATACAAGAGCGGCGAGCCGGTGACCGTGAACGGTGCGCCGGGTCGTCTGCTCACAGAGACGTACTTTTCGGACGGGCGATTGGCGCCGAATGGCACCCCCGCCGGGCCCGAGGCGTCGGTCGTGTCGAGGCTCGCCTGGCAGGGCCCCGACGGCCGGTGGTTGCTCTACGAAGGGGCCGCGATGGCGACCCGCGAGGCGATGCTGCGGGGCGCCGAAGCCATACGCCTGAACGAGCCGCGGGCGGTGCCCGTACCCATGGCCATTCCCGACCCGCCCCGCGAGGCGCGCGTGGAGGCGGCCCGAAGCCAGGGCGGTCTTGTGGCACTCACGTACGTCACCGGCGAGGCTCCGGTGATGGACCGGAACAGCAGCACCCTGTCCATCGAGCAAGACGCTCCGACAGGATTCGTTCTGATCATGCAGCCGCGTGCCGGAACGGAGCATGCGATCCCGCAAGGCGCTGCGCCTGTCCGGCTCGGTGAAGCCGACACGTGGTACACCGAGGACCCGGAGAACTCGATCGTTTGGTTCGGGCCGAATCAGTCGGGCACGCTGATCGCCACGGACAAGTGCGTGGGCAGCATCCGGGTGAAGAACACGCAGGAGATTCCCCGGGCCGCCGTCGAGGCCTTCGTCGCCGGCATCGACTTCGGGGACTGCACCGACCCCTCGACATGGGTGGCCCTGCAACGCTGAGCCCGGCCCGGCGGGGCCTCGCGCTTCGAGACGCGAGGCCCCGTTCGCTCCGACTGTCGAACAAATTCGCGCTCCGGCGCAGCAAAACGCAGCCCTCCACGCATCCCCTTCTACGAGGCACGTTGCAGTGCCAGGCCACAGGGGGGAGACGGCGGCATGGAGTTCGAGGAGTTCGCGACAGCGCGCACTCCCGCGTTGCTGCGATACGCGTACATGTTGTGCGGAGACCGCGAACTCGCCCGGGACCTGACCCAAGAGGTGCTCATCCGGACGCTGGTGAAGTGGCGTCGTGTGTCGCGTGCGCAGCATCCGGATGCGTACATGCGCGCGATGCTCACCAACGAGTACCTGGCGATACGCCGCCGAAAGGCGGTGACGACGGTCACCGTCCCGTACGACGGCATCGCGGAGCTGGGTGCGAGGTCCGCCTCTCCCGAAGGGGAGTACGCCGAGCGCGTCGCGATGATGCAGCGACTCGGCATGCTGCCGCCACGCCAGCGGGCGGTCATCATCCTCCGCTACTACGAGGACCTTTCCGACCCGCAGATAGCGGACATCCTCGGCTGCCGGCCCGGGACGGTCCGCGCGTATGCGACCAGGGCGCTGGCCACGCTCCGGATCGAGATGGCACCGAGGCCGGCACTCACGGCACAGGGCGGAGGCGGCTCATGAACACGTTCGACACCGACGACCTCCGCCGGATCCTCACCGCGGAGGCGGCGGAGAACGCCCCGGAGATGCTCGGCATGGTGCCGTCGGTCGTGGCGGCGGCCCCGGCGCGCCGGAGGCGCAGAGCCTTCCAGGCTGGGGCCGTGGCGGCGGCGGTGATTGCGGCGGCGGTCACGGTCCCGCTCGTCCTGGCAGGCGGCGACCGGCCGACGCGGCACCTACCGGCGGCCCCGACCACATCACCCGCCAAAAACCCCGTCGTCCTTGCCGCGTCCATCGAGCCGGGGCACGGGTTCGCCATGGAAGACGAGGGGTTCATCGGCACCACGCAGAAGTTCAGCGTCCGGCCCGAGCCGCTGGACTCCGACTATTCGGGACGCTTCTCGGTGTTCGCGCCGGGGACGTTCGACCCCGCGCCCTACACCACGGGCGAACAGGTGACCGTCCAGGGGCAGCCCGCGCACTTCGTCGACCGCTTCCCCTTCGAGAGCCCGACGCCGCCCTACGGAGAGATCGCGACGCTGTACGACACGCGGGTGGCCTGGCAGGACCCTTCCGGGTACTGGTTGGTCTACACGCAGTCCGACGACAGCCGTGACCTGGCGTTGCGGGTGGTCGAGACGGTGCGCCTCGGGCCGTGACGGTGCCGTTTGCGCTCACCGACGTACCCGGCGGGATGCGGGTGGAGTTCGCCCGCTTCGGAAGGGAGATCGCCGTGAGCTTCCTCGGCGGAGGGCCCCCTGCAATCCCGGTCAACCAGGATTTGTCGGACGCCCAGTTCATCATGAACGAAGGGTTCACTCTGACCCTTCAGGCGCGCCCGGACATGCAATGGGGGGTACCCCTTGTCGGGCAGCCCGTCCGCATCGGCGAGGCCGACACCTGGTACGCCGAGCACGCCTCGGAGCCCACCCTCCTCGACAACCTGGGGGCGAAGGAGTCCGGCACGACGATCGTCACCGACACCTGCATAGGCAACATCTGGGTCAAGGACAAACAGCAGATCCCCAGGGCCGCCGTCGAAGCCCTCATCACCGCTGTCGACTTCCGGGACTGCGCCGACCCCTCCACCTGGGTACCACTGGAACGCTGAGCCGACGGGGGTCGGGGGCGCGGGCGTGCCCCGCCCCTGCGCGGGGGCTGTCGGGCCTCCCGCGTAGGGTCGGGGCCGTCCGCGTCCGTACGTGTCACCCCTCGTGTCACCCCTCGCCGCCGGAGGTCCCGTCCATGCCGCCCTTGGGGTCGCCCAGCACCACCGATCCCACGCGCGTGCCGTCGCCGGAGGCGCCCGCGGGGCTCGGGTCGCCGTACGCCGGCTACGTCTACTCGTACCCGCACAAGACCGCCTACCGGCCGCTCTCCCCCGCACCCACGCTGCGTGACGTGTGGCGCGGCCAGGACCTCTCCGCACTGTTCCTCTACCTGCACATCCCGTTCTGCGAAATGCGGTGCGGCTTCTGCAACTTGTTCACGCGGACCGGGGCGCCCGAGGAGTTGGTGGCGCGCTACCTCGACGCGCTGGAACGGCAGGCGCTCGCCGTACGCGACGCCCTACCCGATGCGCGGTTCGCGGTCGGGGCGATCGGCGGCGGGACCCCCACGTACCTCGATCCCGCGGAACTTGAACGGCTGTTCACTATCGCGACCGACGTGATGGGCGCCGACCTCGCCGCGATGCCGCTCTCCGTCGAGACGTCCCCGGCCACCGCGACGCCCGATCGCCTCGCCGTCCTGGCCGCGCACGGCACGACGCGCGTCAGCATCGGCGTGCAGTCGTTCGACGACGCCGAGGCCCGAGCGGCGGGCCGCCCGCAGCGCCGCGCCGAGGTCGAGACCGCGCTCGCGGCGATCCGCGACGCCGCGATCCCGAGCCTCAACATCGACCTGATCTACGGCATCGACGGCCAGACCCGTGCCAGTTGGATCGCCTCGATCGACGCCGCACTCGCCTGGCGCCCCGAAGAGCTGTACCTCTACCCGCTGTATGTGCGCCCCCTCACCGGCCTCGGCCGACGCGCCGTCAGCCGCGCGGACTGGGACGCCGACCGTCTGGTGCTGTACCGCACCGGCCGCGACCACCTGCTCGCCGCCGGGTACGAGCAGGTCTCCATGCGCATGTTCCGCCGCGCGGACGCCCCGCGCGACGCGGACGCCAACACCGACACCGACACCGACACCGACACGGGCACGGGCTCTGACGCCAACACCGACTACTGCTGCCAGCGCGACGGCATGGTGGGGCTCGGCTGCGGCGCCCGCTCGTACACCTCCGACCTGCACTACTCGTTCGACTACGCGGTGGGCATCGGCGAGGTGCGGGCCATCATCGACGAGTACGTGACGCTCGGTCAGGACGCCTTCTCCCACGCCCGGGTGGGCTACCGGCTCGACGCCGCGGAGCAGCGCCGGCGGCACCTGCTGACCTCGCTGCTCCAGGCCGAGGGCCTGGACACCGCCGACTACCGCACCCGGTTCGGCACCGACCCGGCCGCCGACTTCGCCGACGAACTCGCCCCGCTCGCCGACGCCGGACTGCTGGCCGCCACCGCCGCCCGGCTCCGCCTGACCGCGGACGGCCTCGCCTGGTCGGACGCCATCGGGCCGCGACTCTTCTCCGCGCGCACCGGGACGCTGATGGATGGATACCGCGCCAGATGACCGCCGTCGCGCTGCCGTTCCCCGCTCTGGCGTCCCGGCCCGACGCAACGTCCGCGCGAACGTCCGCGCGCTCGCTGTCGATCCTCTACCGCGGCCCCCTCGCATCCTGCGACTACGACTGCGGCTACTGCCCGTTCGCCAAGCGCAGGGACACGCCGGAGCAGCTGCGTACCGACCGGGCGGCGCTCGAACGCTTCACCGATTGGGTCGCCCACGCGCCTGAGCGGGTGTCAGTTCTCTTCACGCCGTGGGGTGAAGGCCTCGTACGCAGCTGGTACCGGCGCGCCCTGACCGACCTGAGCCACCTGCCCCACGTCGAGCGCGTCGCGATCCAGACCAACCTGAGCGCGCACCCGCGGTGGACGGAAGCGGCCGACCTGACACGGCTGGCGCTGTGGGCGACGTACCACCCGGACCAGGTCCCGTACGCCCGCTTCCTCGCCCGCTGCCGCGAACTGCACGCCCGCGGCGTGCGGTTCAGCGTCGGCGTCGTAGGGCTCCCCGAACACCTGCCCCCCGCACGCCAACTGCGCGCCGACCTTCCGCCCGACGTCTACCTGTGGATCAACGCCGCCGAAGGCCACACCTACAGCGACGCCGAAGCCGCCATCTGGACCGCGCTCGACCCGCACTTCGCCTACAGCCGCGACCCGCACCCCTCCCAAGACCTCCCCTGCCGCACCGGCGAAAGCGTCATCAGCGTCGACGGCGAAGGCACCGTACGCCGCTGCCACTTCGTCCCCGAAGTCCTCGGCAACCTCTACGACGGCTCCTTCCGCGAAGCCCTCCGCCCACGCCCCTGCCCCAACTCCACCTGCGACTGCCACATCGGCTACACCCACATGCCGTCCCTGCCGCTCTACGACATCTTCGCCGGCGGAATCCTGGAACGCGTCCCCGCGACGACGTCAGCCTGACGTACGCAACTCGGCGGCGTCGGCCTCGATCGCGGCGCGGATGGCGGCCAACGCCGGGCCCCGGGCGCGGAGTTTGCTCGCCGCGTGCGCGTGCGGGTCCAGGCCGACGAGTTCGACGGCCTTGGCCCGCGCCGCCTCGGGCAACTCCTCTTCGGCCACGACTCGGTCGAGGAAGCCTGGGAGCACGGCGTCGGCGGGCGCGTAGACCTCGGCGTTGACGACGGCACGAGTGAAGTGCGCGGGGGTGAGCCGCTGTCGGCAGATCTCCACGGCGGTGTGCGGCATCGTGAGGCCGATGGCGACCTCGTTCGCGGTGATCTTGTACGGGCCGTCGACCCCGATCCGGTAGTCCCCGGACAGCAGCAGGAACACACCCATGGCGAAGGCGTGACCGTTGCAGGCGATGACCAGGGGGCGGGGGAACGCCAGCATGCGGGACGCCAGTTCGAAGCCGCTCATGAGCATGGCGTCGGCCTCCGGCCCACCGCCCTTGAGCACGGCCAGGTCGAAGCCTGCCGAGAACACCCTTTGGCGGCCCGAGAGTACGACGACGGCCTCGTCCGCCTCGGCCCGGTCGAGCGCGTCGCCCAGCTCGCCGAGCATGCGCGGCGACAGCGCGTTCACCTTGCCGTCGTCCATGGTGACCGTGGCAATGCCGTCCTCAAGGCGGTACGTGACCAGCTCTCCCACGGTGGGCATCTCCTCACGGCGGCGGAACCCCGGCTGCCCGGGCGGTGTTTCGTACCGGTGCTCCGCCGACCGTACATCGCGGTCCGCCGCTGCCGAATGTGCCGCCCCACAGTCCCGCGGGGGCTGCCGTGCGGGCGTCAGGCCTGTTCGGTGCGGAGGAGCCGCAGGAAGGCCTTGATGCCCGCGATGACCTCTTGGTTGTCGGTGAGGCGGTTCACGGTGTCCTCGAAACGGCGGCCGATGGCGTCCAGTTGGCGATCCAACTTCTCGTCACGGGCGCGGCCCGACGTTTCGTTGGCACCCACAAGTTCGCGGATCGCCTCGTCCGCCTCCGCGAGTTCCTCGACGCGGCGCTGCAACGCCTCCAACTGGCCTTCGGCCGCAAGCACCCGCGACCGCAGCTCGACCACGTTCTCGTGCGGATACTTGACCTCGTTCATCATGCCCGTCAGCCGCATCCGCAGATGCGCGAAGTAGGCCTGGGCAGGCCGGAATCCGGTGCTGAGCAGGTAGAACCCGGAGAAGTAGTAGCCGATGTCCTCCCCCGACACCCAGGTGATCACGGCGACGACACCGGCGGACAGCACGTGGGCACCGATCGCCGCCCACTTGAGCCGCCCGGCGATCCGCACCGCCTCCTCCTCGCGGGCGGGCGCCACCTCCGTACCCTGCTCCCGCGCGAGATGGATCTCGCGGATGACGGCTTTCGTCTGGAAGTACAGGTTCCACGGAACGGTGAGCAACACGACCTGCCAAAGCAGGAACAGCGAGCCGGCGCCGAACGCCAGCAGCTCCGACAGCGAAAGATCTGTCGTGAAGTACAAGACGGTCCCCACGACCGCCACGCACACCGCCAGGAACGTCATGAACTTGGACACCGCAAGGCCTCCTCACACGAAGGGCAGACCATCCTCCCCCTCGGCACGGACGCGTTGTTCGTACGGGGTGGTTCCGCCGAGCACCTTCGAAGCTTCACCGGCCGACGAAACCCGGCTGTTGTACCGGATTACGATGCTGACATCAGCGACGGTGCCAACAGGTGGGGCAAAGAATCAGCACTTCACGGCTCAGCAATTCAGAGCTGAACCGACTTTCGTTCCAGCTTTTACGCAAGGCGAGGACTCTCGACCAGGTTCGCGAGGTTTTCCAGGCCGGCCTGGACGAAGCTACGGGCAGACGCGTCAATCTCGTCATCGACGAAAGCGCGGATGTCTATGAGGTCCGGGCTCGTGCCATCGAGACTCTGGTTCTCGTCCGCGAGTTTCGCGGCGCCACCGACCTCGGCGAAGTGCTGGTCCTCGACGCCGCCCATTTCAACGGCGCGCCGGATGCTCCGGCCGCCGCCAGCGTTGCCGCAAACGGGCGGGCCCCGACAGGCGACATGCTCACGTTCAACCTCACCTATCAGAACGCGGACGCGGCGCGGCGTTATCTGGAGAACGCCCGCTCTGTAACACCTTCCTCGTCGCCATATCACTCCATGGGCCTCACCGCGGTGACCCTCCACGAGTTCGGGCACCTGCTCGCCGAGGAGGCAGCACGCATCGATCCGTCGTTCCGCGCCACCATGGCCTCGGACACGGTGAACGCAGCGACTCCCGACGTCCTGGCCAGCGCAAAGTGGATAACCGGCTACAAATACGACGCGGCCGAGAAGGCCATCAAGACCGGCACCGACCCCGAGGTCATCCGCAACGAACGATTGAACGGACTCCAAAAAGGGTTCTACGGGAATGGCCACATGAACGAACTCTCCCGCGCGGTTGCCAGGTATTCGGTCTCCCCGTACGCGGCATCGAGTGGGCCCGAACAAGAGGGCGAGACCATCACCAAAGTCGGCATATTCGGCGCCGATGCCGACCCCGTGAGCCGGGAGATCAACAACAGGATCATGCACATCCACGGCCTTCCCCCGGACCGGAGGCTGAACGATCTCGTCACCTACGCGGAGGCCATGGCCGAGGCGAACGCCCAAGACAGGCAACGAGACGCGAACGAACGATCCCACGCCACCGATCGGCAGGCGACGAAACAGCACGTCGTCGAACAGGGGGCGTCGAAGTCCCCTGGTGCTCCCGGCCCGCAGGTGGCCTCGGTCAACCGCCCGCACCAGGCCGCCCCTGACGTATCGCCCGGACACTCCGCGCCCACCGCCGCCGCTGCCGCTGGGCTCAATCCCCTGGGCACACCCACACCGCACGGCCAAACGCCTTGGACTGTGGCCTCAACACCTGCGGTCCAACCCCCGGCCCTGGACATGACTGCCGCTCCCGGTCTGGAACCGAAGGGCCCGGCCGACGGGCCAGGGCACTGACGCCGACGACATTCCAGGGCGCGACGGCGCTGCGGGCGTGGCACGGACACGGTGTCGGCCGCTGCACGTGTCTCGGCGTGGGCCGTCGACCATCCACGCCTTCACGGACTGCGCCGCAACACCAGGCATCGCCGTGGAGGACACCGCCAACACCCGCCCGTGAAAGGCCACTTGAGCGGCCGTTGAGCCGAGGGGCGGGTCCGCGGACCCGGTGGGGTTCCGGAGCTGCGCCCCCGCGTTGTTCTCAGGTCTCGCGGGCGGGCTGGTACTCGGCCTCGGTGAAGCCGAATGTCCAGGCGACGCCTTCGCGGGCGGTGCGGGTGGTCGGGGGCACGCGGAGCCAGTACGTGCGGACGCTGCCGTCCGGTTCGGGGGTGGAGTTCAGCACCTCGACCATGACCACCGGCTCGTCGTTGGGCAGGTCGATGCGCCACAGGACGCCCGTCGCGTCGCGGTGCAGCGGGCGGGCGCCGACCTCGGCGAGGTAACGGTCGTACCCGTAGATCTCCAGCATCACGCGGCGTAGTTCGGCGTTGTCCTCGCCGCGGATGCGGGCGGCGTCCAGCCCGGTGCCCTGCGGACCGAGGCCGCTGACGAAGTCGGCGGGGATGGGCATGCCGCGCCACGCATGCAGCGCGAAACCGTCGGGGAACGCGAGTGCCGGGCCGTCGCCGCTGTGCAGGCGGGCGTTCTCGTCGCGGTGCAGCATGGTGGGGCGTTCGGCGACGAGGACGAAGTTCTCGTACGGCCACCACCAGCCCGCCGACCGCGCGACCCGGCCGAAGGCGTCGAGCACCGGTGCGGAGGGCGAGTCGTCGAGTGCCGGGAAGCAGCGGCGCAGGCCGTCGAACGCGGCGAGCCAGGCGGCGTCGTGCTGGCCGCCGAGCGCGTCGAGCGTCGCGGCCCGGGCCTCCGCGGCGACCGGCCGGCCCGCGACCGTGCCGGCGCCTCCGGTGCGTGCGGCCGCGGTGCCCCGTGCGGCCGGCGTACGCGGGCCGGTCACGGCGGCCTCGACCGCCTCCTCGACGCCCGTGCGCACCCGGGCCGCCAGGCCGGTGGTCGGCGCCCAGAGCCGCTCGGACACCTCGTGCCAGGCCTGGGCCCAGGTCGACTGGCCCAGCAGCGCGGCGGCGTCGGTACGCGCGCGCTCCCACGCGGCGGCGCGCAACTTGTCGCGTACGCACCGGCCGGCCCGCGAACCCGCGGGGGCGCGCACCCGGAGTCCGGCGGCGGCGAGTTCCTGCGGCTTGAAGGACCCGGCGACGACGGTCGCGGCGACGGCGGCGGCGAGCGGGGAGTCGTACCAGAGGATCTTCGACGGCTCGGCCAACCCCGCGGTGCGGTACGCCTGCCGGATCCCGGCCTCCGCGGCGGCGCGGTCGGCCGCGCCGGTCGCCGCGGCGACCGCGGCCCACTCGTCGGCGGCCTCGGCGAGCGTGGCGCGGTGCGCGAGGGTCAGCTCGGGCGGGGCCTGGCGGTGCGAGGCGGCGGACGCGGCGCGGGTCGTGGCGGGGGTGGTCACGATTGTGGTCTCCTGGGTATCCGTGATGGTCATCGGACCGCGAACACGGCCCCGCTCGGGGGCACTTGACGCGTTCGGCCGCAGCACACCGGGCCTTCGCGCAGCCGAACGCGCGGAACACTGCACGGGTCGGCGGTGACTCTCGCCCCACCAGCCGACGGCCATCATCGCAGGCGGCAACGACACGCCATCGGCGCCGTCACGGGCCGCCCCTCGGAACCGCTCCGCCAGGAACACCCCGGCTCAGATACGTCCCCGGGAAAGGCCCAACGTGACCATGTCGGGGTTCGCCGTCTGCAACGCGTCGACGGCGGCGTCGTACCTGCCTTGGGGCCGACGGGTCAGTCGGCGACGATGCGGACTGCGCCGGGGACGTACTCGCGTTGGCGGATGACGCGGTACCAGCCCTTGGGGAGCGGGATCGCGGCGTGCTCCTCGTGGACCAGGCGGGTCGGCGCGTCCAGCTTGAGGTGGCCGATGACGGTCGGCTCCGGGTCGAGGAACAGGGTGCCCGCGCCGACGACGGCGTGCGCGTGGCCGGTCACCTCGCCGAGCGCCAGGACCAGGCGTCCGCGCCCGTCCCTCGGCTTGGCGGGCAGCGCGGTCACCCCGGTCGGGACCGTCCGGTCGTCGACGGGAAGCAGCAGGATGTCGCCCTGGCGGTACATGAAGCCCCCTACACAGTCGCCTCGCTCGGGGCGCCCCGCCCCGATATGCCGAACGCTACGCGGCCGTACCGACAAGGCATGTTGCGGTCCCGTCGCTTCCGGGTAGCCGGGTGACCATGACTGATCTCAAGGCGCTCTACCACCAGTGGCTCTTCGACGTCTGGTCCGGGGACTTCGACGCGGTCGGGCGGATCTTCACCGCGGATGTCGTCGGGCACTGGCCCACCCACGACTTCCACGGCCCGGAGGAGATCGCCGACCAGGTAC
The DNA here is from genome assembly GCA_045039925.1 of Streptomycetaceae bacterium NBC_01309. Lineage (GTDB taxonomy): Bacteria > Actinomycetota > Actinomycetes > Streptomycetales > Streptomycetaceae > Yinghuangia. The sequence goes on along the minus strand of CP108400.1, from coordinate 8,460,866 downwards.
GCCAGTCGCACTCCCTGTTCACCGACATCGAGAACACCCTCGACGGCGGGCCGGTCGTGGACGGCGAACTGCTCGCCGCCCGTTGGACGTTCCACGGCTCCTACCAGGGCGGCATCCCCGGCGCGCAGGCTCCCGCGGGCACCAAGGTGGCGTTCCGCGGGCACGACATGCTGCGCGCCGAGGGCGACCGGTTCGCCGAGTACTGGGTCGTCTCGGACGGTCTCGGCCTCATGACGCGGCTCGGCGCCCTCGGCGCCCTCGGCGGCTGACGCGGCCACTTCACGGGTGGCCGCTCGACGGGTTGGCTACTCCACGAGGTGGCAGGCGACCGCGACCGGTGCCTTCGTGTCCGCCGTCGCGGCGACGACGCGCAGGCGGGGGTCGCTCGCCTCGGCGAAGGCGATGTACGCCCGGCCGCCCCGGACTTCGCATGCCGTCACGCCGCGCCAGAACGGGTCGTCGGCGGTCTTCTCGCGCACGCGCCGGAGCAGGTCCACCACTTCGGCGGCCGTCGTGTGCTTGGCCGGGGTGAGCAGAATCTGCCGCGGGCCGGCCACGACGAGTTCCTCCGGGCGGCCGAACATCGCCGACTCGCCGACCCGTGCGTCCTCGCCCGCGACCAGCCAGTGCCGCTCCAGGAGCGCCCCGAGGTCGCGTGCCTCCCAGCCGCAAGAGGCGACGGCCACCGGGCAGCGGGGGTGGAACGCGCAGCCCAGCGGCGGCAGGACCGCGTCCGGCACCTCGCCGCGCGGCAGATTGCGCGGCACACCCGCCTTTTCCGGGTCGGGGATCGCACCCAGCAGCGCCTTGGTGTACGGGTGCCTCGGGTTCGCGAAGATCTCCGCGGTCGTGCCGATCTCGACGATGCGCCCCAAGTACATGATGGCGATGCGGTCGCAGAAGAACTTGGCGCTGGCCAAGTCGTGCGTCACGTAGACGTACGTCAGGTCGAGATCGTGCTTGAGGTCGAGGAACAGTTGCAGGATCTTGGCCCGCACGCTCATGTCCAGCATCGAGATCGGCTCGTCGGCGACGAGGAGTTCGGGGCCGGCGATGATGGCCCGCGCCATGACCGCGCGCTGCTTCTGACCGCCCGAGAGGTCGGACGGGTACTTGTCCATGAACAGCTCGGCCGGGCTGAGCCCCACGCGTTCCAGCGTCTCGGCGACCTTGCGCCGCCGCTCCTCCCGGTCGGTGACGAGCCGGTGGACGAGCAGCGGATGCCCGACCGCGGTGGCGATGTCCATCGTCGGGTTGAGGGACGCGTGCGGGTCCTGGAAGATCATCTGCAACCGGCGGCGCAGCGGCCGGAGTTGGGACTCCTTCATGGCCGCGAGGTCGTGCCCCCGGTACCGGATGCTGCCGCCGGTGGCCCGGTTGAGGCCGAGCAGGGTGCGCCCCAGCGTCGTCTTGCCCGACCCGGACTCGCCTACCAAGCCCAGGACTTCGCCTCTGCGGAGGGTGAACGAGACGCCGTCGACCGCTTTGACGGCCGCCGTGCCGCGCTGGAACAGGCTGCCGCGCAGGGGGAAGTGCACCTTCAGGTCGGTGACTTCGACCAGGTTCTCGGCCATGTCGCCGCCCGGCGTGCCGACCGGGGAGTCGGCGGTGGAACTTGAAGTGGAACCGGCGGCGGAACCGGCCGCGGAACCGGCGGTGGCGGCCGCCTTTCGCATGTCAGGCTTCGTCGGCAAGGCTGATCTCCTCGGCCTCGAGCGGACGGCGTCCCTCCGCGGTGGTCATGTCGGGCACCGGAAGCCAGCAGGTCGTGCGGGTGCCGGACGGCAGCGTGACCTCGGGCGGCGGCTCCTGCGGGCAGACCCGCAGCGCCTTCGGGCAGCGCGGATGGAACCGGCAGCCCGTGGGCGGGTTCGCGAGGTCCGGGGGCGAACCGGGGATGAAGTGCAGCCCGGTGGTGCCGAGCGAGATCGTGGAACGCATCAGCTCTTGCGTGTACGGGTGCTGCGGGTTGGCGAACACCTCGCGTGCGTCGCCCTGTTCGACGATGTGCCCGGCGTACATCACCGCGACCCGGTCGCAGGCCTCGGCGACGATGCCGAGGTTGTGGGTGATGAGCACGAGCGCGGTGTCGAAGTTGCGGCGCAGGTCGGCGAGGATCTGGATGATCTGCGCCTCGACGAGGACGTCGAGGGCGGTGGTCGGTTCGTCGGCCACGACGAAGGCGGGGCGCAGGACGAGCGCGAGCGCGATCATGATGCGCTGCCGCATGCCGCCGGAGAACTCGTGCGGGTACGACTCGTAGCGGCTCGCCGGGATGCCCATGCCGCGCAGCGACTCCAGGGCCCTGGCCCGCACTTGCGCCTTGGTGAGCTCGCGGTTGTGGGTGCGCAGCGCCTCCTCGAAGTGCTCGGAGACGCGCATCAGCGGGTTGAGCCGGGTCATCGGCTCCTGGAAGATCAGCCCGAGTTCGGGGCCGCGCAGGCGCTGGAGTTCGCGCGACGGCATGCCGACCAGGTTCCGGCCGCCGAAGCGTACTTCGCCGTCGACGGCGGTGCCGGGCGGCAGCAGTCCGAGGACGCCGCGGCCGAGCGTCGACTTGCCGCAGCCGGACTCGCCGACCAGGCCCAGGGTTTCGCCGGGGTGCACGTCGAACGAGACGCCGTCGACAGCGGTGACGGGCCCGCGCTCGCTGCCGTACCAGACGCGCAGATCGCGCGCGGACAGCACGGGCGCGGCGGAGTCCCCGGGGGCGGCCGGCGACGTGGTGTCCCGGCGGACGGCCGCCTTGTCGGTGTCAGCGGAGGTCACTTGCCCTCCTCCTTTGTGTCGGGCGCGGTGCGTTCGGCCTCGGTTTCGGTTCCCGCCTCAGCCTCAGCCTCGACCTCGGTTTCACCCGCGGTCTCGTTCTCAGCCGCGGCAGGTGCCGGCCCCGCGGTGCGTTCGGCCTCGGGGGCGTCGCCCTGTCCCGGTACCGGCGCCGCCTCGAGCGTGACCGTCTTGCGCGGCCGGGTGATCGGCGGGATCACGACCGGGCGGATCCGGCGCTTGCGCATCGACGGGTTCATGACGTCGTTCAGGCCCTCGCCGACCAGCGTGAAGCCGAGAATGGCCAACACGATGGCGATACCCGGGAATGTGGCGGTCCACCACATGTCGGCGCCGAGGTCCGGGATCGCGCGCTGGAGGTCGTACCCCCACTCCGCCGCCTCGGTCGGCTGGATGCCGAAGCCCAGGAAGCCGAGTCCGGCGAGCGTGGCGATGGCGTCGGCGGCGTTCAGCGTCGTGATGACCGGCACCGACTGGATGACGTTGGAGAACACGTACTTGCTGATGATGGTGCGCGGCTTGGCGCCCATCGCGCGGGCGGCCTCGACGTACGTCGCCTCGCGGGCCGACAGCGTCGACGCGCGCACGACGCGGAAGTACTGCGGTATGTACACGACCGTGATGGCGAGCGCCGCGGTGACGATGCCGCCGCCGGGGACGTCCGAGAACATGAACGCGGCCACGATCGCCAGCAGCAGGTACGGGAACGCGAACAGCGTGTCCATGACCAGCACGAGGATGCGGTCGAGCCAGCCGCCGAAGTATCCGGAGAGCAGGCCCAGCAGGACGCCGATGAAGAGCGAGAACGCGACGGCGTACACCATGACTTCGAGGGCCGTGCGGGCGCCCCAGACGACGCGCGAGAGCACGTCGAAGTTCTGCACGGTGGTGCCGAACGGGTGGTCGCCGCCCGGTGACTGCTGCTTCGGGAAGCGCTCGCCGCCGGATTCGTAGCTGTCGTAGCCGTACGGCGCGATCCACGGGGCGAAGATCGCGATCACCACGAACATGCCGGTGATGGCGAGTCCGGACCACAGCATGAACCGGGCGAGGCCCTGGGCTTCGCGGATGGGTGCGAGGAGCCGCCGTACGCCGTGCGACGACCGCTTGGGCGGTTCGACCGACTCGGCCGGGGGCGCGACGAGTTCGGTGGGGAGATTGGCCATCAGTACCGCACCCTCGGGTCGATCAGCGCGTTGATGATGTCGATGAGCATGCTGATCACCACCACCACGAGGGCGATGAAGGTGACGATGCCCTGCACCGCGACGTAGTCGCGGCTGTTGAGGAACTCGATGAGCTGCTTGCCGAGTCCGGGCCAGTTGAAGGTCTTCTCGGTGAGCACCGATCCGCCGAGCAGCAGTGCGACCTGGAGGCCGATGACCGTGATGACCGGTACCAGCGCGTTGCGGAAGCCGTGCTTGGTGACGACGTCGCGTTCCCGGATGCCCCGGGCGCGGGCGGCCTCGACGTAGTCGCCGCGCAGCGTCTGGATCAGGTTGATGCGGACCATGCGGATGAACACGCCGACGATCAGCAGGCCCAGGGTGCAGGCGGGCAGGATCAGGTGCCACAGCACGTTGAAGACGACTTCCCAGTCGTTCACCCATATCGCGTCGAGGATGAGGATGTGGGTGGTGGCCGGGATGTCGTTCGCGATGAGCGGGTCGGTCTGGCCGTCGAGGGGCAGCCAGCCCAGCTTGGTCGCGAAGAGCTGCTGGGCGAGCAGGCCCACGACGAACACCGGCGCGGCGTACGTGATGATGCCGAACAGCCGTGCGAACACGTCGAATCCGCTGTCCCGGAAGCGCCCCGCGAGCAGCCCGACGGGGATGCCGATCAGCAGTGCGAACAGGAGGGCGCCGGTCGCGAGCGTGACGGTGGCGCCGCCCTTGTCGAGGATGACGTCGCCGACGTCCTGGTTCGTCGAGATGGACTTGCCGAAGTCGAGCCTGACGACGTCGGCGAGGTACGTGCCGTACTGCTCGACGAGCGGCTTGTCGTAGCCGGCCGCGTGCCGGAGCTCCGCGATCTTCTCGTCGGACATCTTCGCACCGCCCGCGGATGCGCTGATGGGGTCGCCGGGGGCCACCCTGAGCATCACGAAGACGAGGGTGAGCAGGACGAAGATCATCGGAATGGCGAGCAGCACGCGCATCGCTATGTACCGGCTCAGCGACCCGGATTTCTGACTCATGTGTCGGACTTCCTCGTGGGCGCGACGCGGGGGCGTCGTACGGATCGGTCTCCCGGCGGCGGGAGTTCCGTCCGGCCGACGCCCCCTCGTGCGGAGCTACAGCGCTGCCTGCTACTGCTTGCCGATCATCCAGAACCTGACGATGTACGACGGGTCGAGCGTCTCCTTGACGCCGGTGACGCCGGTGCGCGCCGCCGCGATCTGCTTGCCCTGCCACATCGGCAGCACGGGGACGTCCTCGGCGGTCTGCTTCTGGATGTCCGCGAACGTCGGCTCCGCCGCCTTGCGGTCGGTCTGCCCCTGCGACCGGGTGATCAGGTCGTTCACCGCGGGGTTGTCATAGTTGTTCTTGAAGTAGCCGCCCTTGTAGAGGAACGGCGCGGTGTAGTTGTCCGGGTCCGGGAAGTCCGGGAACCAGCCGAGGCCGAAGGCCGCGAACTTACCGGCCTTGTAGTCCGTCTGGTACTGCTGCCACTCGGTGGACTGGAGGTCCACCTTGAACAGGCCGCTGGCCTCCAACTGCCGCTTGATCTCGACGTATTCGTCGGCGGTGACGGCGCCGTAGCGGGTCGGGGTGTACCAGAGCGTGATGTTCACGGGCTGGGTGATCCCGGCCGCGGCGAGCAGCGCCTGGGCCTTGCCCTTGTCGGGGGCGCCGTACTTGTCCTTGAACGCGTCGGTGTGCGCCTGCACGCCGTTCGGGATCATCGAGTACGTCGGGGTGACCGTGTCGTTGTAGACGTTCTTGGCGATCGCCTCGCGGTCGATGACCTGGGCGATGGCCTGCCGGACCGCCTTCTGGTCGGCGGGCGCGGTCGTGACGTTGAACGTCATGTAGCGGAGCTCGGTGCCCTCGCCGTCGATCACCTGGTAGCCGCCGCCGGACGCCTTGCCGCGCAGGTCGGCCACGTCGGTGGGGGTCAGTCCGCGGAAGGCGACGTCCACGTCGCCCTTCTGGACGGCCTGCTTCAGCGTCGACGCCTCGGCGTAGTAGCGCATCACGAACTTGCCGTTCGCGGGCTTCGCGTCGCCCTTGTACGAGGCGTTGACCGAGAAGGCGGCCTCCTCGTCGGGCTTGAAGCTGTCGAGCTTGTACGGCCCGGAGCCGACGAGCACGTTGTCCTCGCGGAGCTTGTCCGCCGGGTACTTCTCGTCGGAGGGCAGGATCATGCCGACGCCGGTGGTCAGCTTGTGCGGGAGGGTCGCGTCCTCGGTCTTGAGGGTGAAGACGACCGTCTTCGGATCAGGTGCGTCGGTCTTCTCCAACGACTCCAGAAGACTCGAAGGCCCTTCGGGGTCCGCGATCTTCATCATGCGGTCGAAGGAGAACTTGACGTCCTCCGAGGTGAGCGGGGTGCCGTTCGAGAACGTCAGCCCGTCCTTGAGGGTGCAGGTGTAGACCTTGGGGTTCGTCCACTCGCACTTCTGCGCGGCGTCCGGTGTCGGGGTGGTGCTCCCCGCGGGCAGGCTCAGCAGCGTCTGGAAGGTGTTCCAGTAGATCGTCCACGACGGCAGGTCGTACGCGCCCGCCGGGTCGAGCGAGGTCACCTTGCTGTCGGTGGTGCCGAGGATCACCGTCGCGCCGGCATTGGGGGATCCGCCGCTCGGACCGCCCGGCTGGCTGTTGTCCTTCTTCTTCTCACCGCAAGCCGCGAGTGAGCTCGCCGCTATGACGCTGACTGCGACCGCGGCTATTACCCGCTTCGTACGTGCCATGGATGAAGTCCCTCTGCCCAGGCGCCGCATGCTGGACATCCGGCGCTGCCTGGGCCGGAACCATAGTGGCCCGCGGCCCGGGAAAGAGGACGACGGTTGGTCTCATAAAGGTCACGGGAAGGACACGGTCTCCCGCTTCGCGCGTAGACATGACGGATCAACCGGCAAGCCAGCAAGACATATCGGAAGTTGACCATGGAAATGCAGGGAGTTTTCCAGTGTCGACATGACGCCGAAGTTTTCTCCCGAATCGGCAAAGTCGTCCGAAGCACATGGCATCAAAAGGGACATCACCTATCATCAACCGCCTTATCGACGGCCGATTTTCGCCCCACCGAAGGGGTTGCATTCCCGCCCACCGAACATCAAAATCCGTTGAACGGATCTTGAGCGGACAGCTCGGGGCGCCTCGGCGACGCGCGGAACCGAGGGGCTTCCGCACGCGCACGGGGCACCCGCACGCGCGCACCGAGGCGGACGCGCCGGCTCAGCCCACCCGGGGCACTCCGTCCAGGAGGGTCGCGATGCGGTCCGGCGGGCCGGGGCGGGAGAAGTACCAGCCCTGCCCCGCGTCGCAGCCGATGGCCCGCAGCCGCTCCGCCTGCGCGGCGGTCTCGATGCCCTCCGCGGTGACGGTCAGGCCCAGCGCGTGCGCGAGTTCGACCAGCGACGCCACGATGCGCGCGTCGACGGGGTCGGCGTCGCCGGGCGTACGCAGCCCCTCGACGAACGAGCCGGCGATCTTCAGCTCGCACACCGGCAGCCTGCGCAGGTACGCGAGGTTGGAGTACCCGGTGCCGAAGTCGTCGATGGCGATGCGCACGCCCATCGCGGCGAGTTCGCGCAGTCGTTCCAGCGGGCCGCCGTCGGTCGCCATGATCTGCGACTCGGTCAGCTCGAACTGGAGCCGCTGGGGTTCGAGCCCGGTCTCGGCGAGCACGCGCTCGACCTGGCGTACCAAGCCCGGTTCGTGGCACTGGCGTTCGGCCAGGTTGACGCTGATGAACGGGGCCGGGCCCGGGAGTCGGGTGCCGAGCTCCACCGGACCCGTGCGGCCGGTGGTGCCGAGGTCGCGCCAGCGGCGCGCCTCGCGGCACGCGCGCTCCAGGACGTACATGCCCAGCGGCACGATCAGGCCGGTCTCCTCGGCGAGGCCGATGAAGCGGTCCGGACCGATGAGCCCCTGCCGGGGGTGCCGCCAGCGCACCAGCGCCTCGACGCCGAGCACCGAGCCGTCGGAGAGCGACACGAGCGGCTGGTAGTCGACGTCGAACTCGCCGTTCTGCAAGGCCGCGGGCATCTCCGCGGACAGCGTGTAGCGGGCCACCTCGCGGTCGTTGCGCTCGGTGTCGAACACCGTCCAGCGGCCGCGGCCCTCGGACTTCGCCCAGTAGAGCGTGATGTCCGCGGCGCGCATCGTGTCGGCCGGGCCGGTGCCGGCGACCGGGCGCTCGACGATGCCGATCGACGCGCTGACGGAGAGGTCGTGGCCGCGGATGCGGAACGGCTCGCGCAGCGCGGCGAGGATGCCCTCGGCCAGGGCGACGACCTGCCCGGTGCCCGCCGAGTGCTCGACGAGGACGACGAATTCGTCGCCGCCCATGCGGGCCATCAGGTGCCCGGCGCGGGAGACGTACGCGTCGAGCCGCCGCGCCACCGCGATCAGCAGCTGGTCCCCGACGTCGTGGCCCAGGCTGTCGTTGACGACCTTGAACCCGTCCAGGTCCAGGTAGCACAGGCCGACCCGGTCGGCGGTGCCCGGCCCGGCGAACAGCGCCTCCAGCCGCTCGAAGAACAGCGCCCGGTTCGGCATGCCGGTCAGCGGGTCGTGCTGCGCCTGGTGGCGCAGCCGGGTGTAGAGGCGGTGCCGGTCGGTGACGTCCTGCATCATCGCGACCTGGTACTGCGGCGAGCCGGCCGCGTCGCGCACCAGCGACACGGTCAGGTGGGTCCACAGCGGCTCGCCGTCGGCGCGCAGGTACTGCTTCTCGGTGGAGAAATGCTCGCGCTCGCCGCGGACCAGTTCGTCGTACCACTGCCGGACGTGCGGCGGGTCGTCCCCGGACATGAAGGCGCGCATCGGGTGTCCGGCGAGGTCGGCGCGGGCGACGCCGAACATCTGCGCGAGGGCCGGGTTGACGTCCAGCACGACGCCGTCGACGCCGCCGATGGCGATGCCCAGCCCCGACTGCTCGAACACCGCGCGGAAGCGGGCCTCGCTGCTGTGCAGGGCCTGCTCGGTCAGTTCGCGCGCGTCCAGGACGGCGGAGTGCACGGCCTGTTGCTCGGCGAGCGTCCGGGCGCGCAGGGCCTCCGCGTACCCCGCGGCGAGGGCGCCTTGGAGCTGGATGACGCGCAGCAGGTAGTCGTCGGGGTCGCGGTGCACGGCGAAGGCGCGCTCGCGCAGCCGCGGCCACCAGTGGCCGACCAGGGCGAAGGTGCGTTCGAGCAGTCCGCTGCCGGTGAAGTGCGCGGCGACCAGTTCCTCGCCGACCGCGCGCGCCTCGGTGGCGTGGAAGGGGTCGGCGTCGAGGGCCTCGCCCAGGCGTTGGGTCAGTTCACGCAGTCGGCCGTACACCGCGTCGGCCGGCAACGGCACGCACCCCGTGGCCTCGACGGTCTTGGCCCACTGCCGGGCGAACTCGCCGGGCGCGTCCGGCTCGTCGGGGGCCTGGTCGCGGACGGTGCCGGAGGTGCCGAGGCCCGCCGCGATACCGGCGGCGCCCGGTGAGGCGTCGTCGGCGCGCGAACTCATGTACGTGTCCCCGCTTCCGCGGACACGCGGGGGCTCGGGCCGGGGGTGCGGTCGCACAGCAGGTGCATGGGGGCGTCCCTATGGCGGTACTCGGTCTGGTCGTCTTCCTCAGGCGCCCATGAAGGTCGCTCCACGATTCCCCCGCCTTTCGGTCGAACGGTCGATCCGTCGGCGCCGCGTGCCCCGCACCGCCGGATGCGATGATCATGGACTTGCCACCCGCTGATCCGCTAATCCGGTTGACCCACGCGCGATGAGTGACGTGTGATCACCGTCGACGGTATCCGCCGGGACCTCGAAACGTCTCGCACTCCGCTCCGGCGCGAGGAGCATCACTCCTGCGAGGGACACCAGATGGCGGTCGTCCACGACGATTTGGGGGTTGCGGCCTTGTTGGTCGAACTGGCGATCGGAGACGCGTACGGTGCGGGGTTCGAGTACGCACCACCGGAGTTCGTGCGCCTGGGGAACACTCTCACGGCGTACGCGCGGCATCCGACACACACGGACATACGCCCGGGTATGTACACCGACGACGCGCAGATGAGCATCGCCGTCGCCGAATGGCTCCTCGACGGGGAGCCCACGCGCGAGGACTTGGCGGAGCGGTTCGTCCGCGTGTACCACCGCGACGAGCGCGCCGGGTACGCCTCCGGCTTCCGCTCGGTGCTCGACCGCGTGTGGAGCGGCGGGGAGTTGCTCGAGACGCTGCGTCCCGGCAGCGACAAGAGCGGGGCCGCGATGCGGGCGGGGGTCATCGGCCTGCTGCCGTCGCTCGACGACATCGAACGCCTGACCACGCTCCAGGCGAGGATCACGCACGACTCGCCGGGCGGCATCGCGGCGGCCCTGGGGGCGGCGTACGCGGTGCACTACTGCCGCCGCGGCCTCGGCCCGGTGGCGCGGCTGCCGCGCTGGCTCGCGGACAACGTGCCGGAGCCGGAGGGGTACGGCCGGTGGACCGAGCCGTGGCGCGGGAAGGTGCGGTCGCCCGGCATGCACAGCGCGCGGGCGGCGGTGACGGCGCTGGCCGCGCACACGACGACGAGCGGGCTGCTGCGCGCGTGCGTCGCGTACACCGGGGACGTCGACACGGTGGCGACGATCGCGCTGGCGGCGGCGTCCGTGTCCGCGGAGTATGCGCAGGACCTGCCGGAGGAGTTGGTGCGGACGCTTGAGGACGGCGAGTTCGGGCGCACGTACCTCGAAGGGCTCGACACCCGTTTGGACGAGCGCTGGGGCCTGCGGGACTGAGCGACTGACCGGCCGAGCGCTCCGGGTGCATGTCGAGGCCCCGCCGGGGCGGCCGTTGCATCGGCCGCCCCGGCGGGGCCTGTTCGGTCGGTCACGCGCGCTCGGTCACGCGGCGGCGACCCGCTGCCGCGTCTCGGCCGGTTCGAGGGCCAGGTCCAGCACCTCGCGCACGTCCGACACCGCGTGGATGGTCAGCTGCTCGCGGACCGCCTCGGGGATGTCGTCGAGGTCGGGCTCGTTGCGCTTCGGCACCAGGATCGTGGTGATCCCGGCCCGGTGCGCCGCGAGCGCCTTCTGCTTGACACCGCCGATGGGCAGCACGCGCCCGGTCAGCGACACCTCGCCGGTCATCGCGACGTCCGACCGCACCGGACGCCCCGTCAGGAGCGACACCAGCGCCGTGGTCATCGTGACGCCCGCACTCGGGCCGTCCTTCGGCACCGCCCCGGCGGGCACGTGGATGTGCACGCCGCGGTCCTTCAGGTCGCCGACCGGCAGCTCCAGCTCGACGCCGCGGGCCCGCAGGTACGACAGCGCGATCTGCGCCGACTCCTTCATCACGTCACCCAGTTGGCCGGTGAGCGTGACGCCGGACGCCCCGGTCTCCGGATCGGCCAGCGACGCCTCGATGTAGAGCACGTCACCGCCCGCACCGGTCACCGCGAGCCCGGTCGCGACACCGGGCACCGCCGTACGCTGCTCCTCCTTCGCGAGCGACGCCTCCGGCGTGTGCCGCGGCCGCCCGATGAAGTCCACCAGGTCGGCGGGCCCCACCTCGACCGGGAGGGCGAGCCCGGCGTCCAGCGCCTGCTTCGCGGCGATCTTGCGCAGCACGCGGGCGATCGCCCGTTCGAGCGTACGCACGCCCGCCTCGCGGGTGTACTCGCCGGCCAGCAGCCGCAGCGCCTCCTCGGTGAACGACACCTCGGACGCGTCCAGCCCGGCCTTGTCCAGCTGACGCGGGATCAGGTGGTCACGCGCGATGGTGACCTTCTCGTCCTCTGTGTAGCCGTCGAGGCGGACCAGCTCCATACGGTCGAGCAGCGGCTCCGGGATGGCCTCCAGGACGTTGGCCGTGGCGAGGAACACCACGTCCGACAAGTCGAGTTCGACCTCCAGGTAGTGGTCGCGGAACGTGTGGTTCTGCGCCGGGTCCAGCACCTCGAGCAGCGCCGCCGTCGGGTCGCCGCGGTAGTCCGAGCCCACCTTGTCGATCTCGTCGAGCAGCACGACCGGGTTCATGCTCCCGGCCTCCTTGATGGCACGGACGATGCGGCCGGGCAGCGCGCCGACGTATGTGCGCCGGTGCCCGCGGATCTCCGCCTCGTCCCGCACGCCGCCGAGCGCGACGCGCACGAAGCTGCGTCCCATGGCCCGGGCGACGGACTCGCCCAGCGAGGTCTTGCCCACACCGGGCGGGCCCACCAGTGCCAGGACCGCGCCGCTGCGCCGTCCGCCGACGACACCCAGCCCGCGCTCCTCGCGGCGCTTGCGGACCGCCAGGTACTCGACGATGCGCTCCTTCACGTCGTCCAGGCCGGCGTGGTCGGCGTCCAGCACGTCACGCGCGCCGGCGATGTCGTACGCGTCCTCGGTCCGCTCGTTCCACGGGATCTCCAGGACCGTGTCGAGCCAGGTCCGGATCCAGCCGCTCTCCGGCGACGCGTCGGAGGCGTGCTCCAGCTTGTCGACCTCCTTGAGGGCGGCCTCCAGCACCTTTTCCGGGAGGTCCGCGGCCTCGACCCGGGCGCGGTAGTCCTCCTCCTCGCTGCCGGGGGTGCCGTTGAGCTCCCCGAGCTCCTTGCGGATCGCGGCGAGCTGCTGCTTGAGCAGGAACTCGCGCTGCGTCTTCTCCATGCCCTCCTGGACGTCCTTGCGGATGGTCTCCGCGACGTCCAGCTCGGCCAGGTGGTCGCGGGTCCAGCCCACGACCTTCTCCAGACGCTCGGTCAGGTCGGTGGTCTGGAGCAGCTCGATCTTCTGGGCCTGCGTCAGGTACGGCGCGTACCCGGCGTTGTCGGACAGCTCGCTCGGGTCCTCGATCTGCTGGACGAAGTCGACGACCTGCCAGGCGCCGCGCTTGCCGAGGATCGTGGTGACCAGCGCGCGGTACTCGCGGGCCAGCTCCTCGGCCCGCTCGTCCGCGGGCCCCTCGTCGACCACGGTGGCCTCGACCCACAGCGCCGCACCGGGCCCGGTCGTCCCGGTCCCGATCCGCACGCGCGCGGTGCCGCGCACCACGACGGCGGACTCACCGCTCGGCAGCCGGCCGATCTGCTCGACCACGCCGAGTGTGCCGATCGCCGGGTAGTGCCCGTCGTCGCGCGGCACCAGCAGCACGCGCGCCTTGGCCTTGCCGGCCCTTATCCCCGGCAGCGCCCGCGCGGCGTCCACCGCGGCGCGAGTCTCCGTGTCGTCCAGCTCCAGCGGCACCGCCATGCCCGGCAGCACCACGATGTCGTCGAGGGGCAGCACCGGAAGGGTCAGGATGCCGAAGGTCGTGTCGCTCATGGTGGCTCCCCTGGGAGTCGGTTCCGTTCAGTACGTTGCGCTGACCTGACTCAAGAATGAAGAGCCCCCATTCATTCCCGACCCCTCCACCGATCGCCCAGAGCGAACAAATGCGCTGCCTTGCAGTGGTGCCTGCCGCTGACGGCTCACCGGCCGAGAGATGGACGCGCGCCGGCCAGTTGGGGTTCCGGGCCTGCGGCCATTGCCTGCACCGGGGCGCTCATGGCTGCCAGTCGTCCGTCCAGGTGGCATATTCGGGCCATGCTCGAGGTCGACAGCCACAGGGCTCCGCTGCGGAGCCGCGGCAGTTGTGCCCCCGTGGCGCGCAGCGCGTCGACCGCGAACACCGCCAGGGCGGCCCACAGCAGTCCGAACCCGCACCACCGCATGGGCGTGACCGCTTCGCCGAGCACCCACGCGCCGAGGGCGAACTGCATCACCGGGTTCAGGTAGCTCAACAAGCCGAACGTCGCCAGCGGCACGCGGTTCACCGCGGCCGAGACGAGGATCAGCGGCAGTACGGCCATGACTCCCGCGACGGGGATGAGCGCTGCGAGGGACCAGCTGACAGAGGTCAGCTCGCCCGCGGACGCGCACCACGCCAGGACGGCGGCGGCCACGGGAACCAGGAACACCGTCTCGACGGCCATGCCTTCGAGCGCGGCGGCCGCGAGCCGCTTCTTGATCAGCCCGTACAGCGCGAGGGTGACCGCGATGAGCAGCGCCATCCACGGGATCCGCCCGTACCCCCAGCCGAGCGCCACCACGCCGGCCGTCGCGATGCCCGCGGCGGCCCATTGCGGAGGGCGCAGGCGTTCACGCAGGACCACCACTCCCAGTACGGCGGTGACCAGCGGTTGGATGAACAGCGACAGCGACGTCTCCACGACGCGGCCGGTCACGATGCCGTAGATGTACAGGCCCCAGGTGAGTCCCATCGTCATCCCGCACGCCGCGAGGGTGAGCACCGCGCGTAGGTTGCGGACAAGTCGGCGGACGCCGTGCCGCGTGGTCCGCCGCGAGGCGACCAGCGCGCTCACCGCCAGCCACGACCACAGCACCCGGTGGGCGAGGATCTCCAGGGTCGACATGGCGGCCAGCAGCGGCAGGAAGAGCGGCTGAAGGCCCCACACGACCTGAGCGCTGATCGTGAGCCCCAGGCCCGCGCGTCGTTCGGACGCCGCCTCCCGGCTCTCGGCCGCCGTGGACTCGATGGTGGTGGACGGGGTCGGCGCCCCGCGCGTGTCGGCCTTGGTCATGGTGCCCCCACAGCCCGATTTCGCCACCGGCGTGTCTCGCCGCGGCGCTCGGGTGCATCGTGTCCGCGGGCCACGACCCGGGCTATCCGCATGCCGTCGCTGACTGAAAACAGACTGCGATGTCCAGCTTGCGAAGCGGAATACGGAACTCCGTGCGGGGGTGACGGGCCGGCGCCGCCGGGGTCTGTACGCGGCTTCCGGCCGTACGCTGGCTCCGACGCGCGACGGACGGAGGCCGCGGTGACGGACACGACGCTGACGCAGGTTCTGGCCGAACTGGCGGCGCTCGAGGACCCGAAGGCCCGCGCGGTCAACGAGAAGCACGGCGACGACCACGGGGTGAACCTCGGCAAGCTGCGGGCAATCGCGAAGCGCCTCAAGACGCAGCAGGACCTCGCGCGCGAGCTGTGGGCGACGGACGACACCGCGGCGCGGCTCCTGGCCCTGCTGATCTGCCGCCCGAAGGCGTTCGACCGCGCCGAGCTGGACACCATGCTGCGCGAGGCGCGTGCCCCCAAGGTGCACGACTGGCTCGTCAACTACGTGGTGAAGAAGAGCCCGCACGCCGAGGACCTGCGCCTCGCCTGGCTCGCCGATCCGGACCCGGTGGTCGCGAGCGCCGGCTGGGCCCTGACCACCGACCGGGTGGCGAAGAAGCCGGAGGGCCTCGACCTCGACGCCCTGCTGGACGTCATCGAGGCGGAGATGAAGGACGCCCCCGACCGCCTCCAGTGGGCGATGAACCACTGCCTCGCGCAGATCGGCATCGACCACCCGGGGCACCGCCCCCGCGCCCTGGCCATCGGCGAACGCCTCGAAGTTCTGAAGGACTACCCCACTCCCCCGAATTGCACGTCCCCGTACGCCCCCACCTGGATCACCGAAATCCTCCGCCGCCGCGAGGGAAGCTGACGGGATCCGCGCGTCGGGGTCAATCCGCGGGGTCGGGGTGGCGGAGGGAGACGAAGCGGTGGCGCCAGTCTTGGCTGTTGCCGACTCGGGCGAGGAACAGCCTGAGGTCCTGCAATTCCTCGTCGAGGCCGTCGAACGTCGGGTCCGCCTGGTTGCCCGGGTCGCCGAGGGGGCCGGTGTAGTGCCAGGTGATGCGGGTCTTCGCGTCGGTGACGAGGCTGAACCGGCAGGCGATGCGCCGGTCGTCGCACTCGCGGACGAACACCACGTGCTCGTCGACGAGCCACCGGTCGGCCCCGGCTTGGAACCACACGTCGGAGCCGTCGGCGTACACGGCGCAGAAGCCTCCGAGGCCGCTGCCCGCTCCGCTGTGCCGGTCGAGGGAGATCCAGCCGACGTTGCCGGTTCCCTCGGGATCGGGCCACGCCGCGACTTCGCCGGTCGCGACCGTCAGCACCCAACTGCCGAGTGCCCGGTCCCAGTCCTTGAGCAGCACCACCGTCATGAGTCCCCCCAGGCCCCGCGCACGGCACGAGGCCAATCTGACGGGCTCGGCGGCAAAGGTCCAGGCTGAATTGCCAGCGCGGTTTGCGGGGTTGGTAGGGTCCGGCGGGCGCGTGTGTGCGCCGTGCCGAACGGCGACCTGTCGGTTCGTTGAACATGACGGGGCCGATGGCGGAGTGCCGTCGGCCCCGTCGGGTCAGGAGTTGGCGGCGGGGACGGCGTCCGGTTGGCGGGTTTTCCCGGGACGCAGCGGCGGGGTCGTGGGCAGGTCGCGGGTGCGGGCGATCGGGGAGAACAGCAGGATCAGACCGGCCAGCGGTATGCCCGCGGCGGTGACGAACATGGCCTCACGTACCCCCAAGGCCGTCCCCAACACGCCGCCGAGCAGGGCGCCGAGGGGAATCGTGCCGTAGCTGACGAACGCTGTCGTCGCGGTGAGGCGGCCGAGCAGTTCGGGCGGGCAATAGCGTTGCTGGAAGCCCGCCTTGACGACGTTTCCGGCGACGACGCCGGCGGTTACGCTGAAGCCGCCCGCGACGAAGAGGAGTACGCCCGGCCCCGCGACGGTCGCCGGCATCAGCAACGCCGGTACGGCAAGCCCCAGTTCGCACACCAGTGTGGCGCGGGCGGTGCCGAGGCGGCCCGCGATCCGCCGTGCCGCGAACGCCCCGACCACGCCGCCCGCACTCACCGCGGCGACCAGGATCCCGACGGTGCCTGCCGTGAGGCCGACTTCGCGGACCAGGAAGACGACGCCGATCGACTGGTAGCCCATCAGCGCGAGGTTCGACGCCGCGGCGAAGAGCGTGAGCGTACGCAACCACGGGTCGTGCGCGATCAGCCGCAGTCCCTCGGCGATCCCCGTGGCGAGCGCGCCACGTCCGTGCGATGCCGAGGACGGCGACAGCGCCGGAGGCGGTGCCTCGAGGTGCCGGATCCGGCCCAGGCAGAGCAGGGAGACGAGGGACGTCGCGGCGTTCGCGAACATGCCGTTCACCGCGCCGGCCGCCTGCGCGAGGAGGCCGCCGGAGCCGAGTCCGGCGATCTGCGCGGCCGACGCGCTGCCGTGCAACTTGGCGTTGCCCTCGGCCTGGTCCTCGGGACCGAGGATGCTCGGCAGGTAGGCGGTGTACGCCGTCTGGAAGAACACCGCCGCCGTACCCGTCGCGAGCGCGACGCCCAGCAGCAGGCCCACGCTCAGCACGCCCGCGCGGTCGGCAACGGGAACGCTCGCGAACAGCACGAGCGACACCGCGGCCGACCCGAGCATGACCGGGCGCCGCCGCATGCGGTCCACCCAGACGCCGACCGGCAGCCCGACCACGAGCCATGGAAGCCACGAGGCCGCGGTCAGCAGTCCGACTTCGAACGTGGTCGCGTCCAGGCTCGCGACGGCGATGAGCGGCAGCGCCACGCTGGTCACCGCCGCTCCGAAGCGGCCCGTCGTCTCGCCGAGCCAGAGCAGCCGGAAGTCGCGGTGGCGCCGCAGCAGGCCGCCGCGCGTACGGGTACTCGTACCGGTACGCGTGCTCATGACGGCCCAGGGCCCTTCCGCGGGAAGGACTGGAGCTGGACGACCACGGGACGCGGTTCGGCGTCGTCGTCGCCGCCCGAGACAGCGGCGGCTGAATCGGCGTCACCCGCCGGGCACGCCGCCGACCGCGCCCGATAGTCGTCCACGACCCGCATCAACTCAGCATTCATCGCCCCGAGTTCGCCGCGCGTGAGGCGCAGGTCGCGCCAGTCCGAGATGGTTCCGGCGGCGCGCCACTCGTCGTCCCAGTCCTCGCCGACGTACGCCGTCACCCGGTCGAAGTACTGCCGGATCAGCGCGTCCAGGTACACGGAGAGCGCGCCGCTGCTCTCCGGGTCGTCGCGGAACTCGGCGATGTCGAGTCGGTTCGACCGCGGCACGCGGCGCCACCAGCGCTCGCGCTTCGTGCCGCGCCCGGCCTCCTCCTCGATGAAGCCGTGCTGGGCGAGGTGCCGCAGGTGCCAGCTGACCGTGCCGGTGTTCTCGCCCAGGCTCCGCGCGAGCGTGGTCGACGTCGCGGGGCCGTCGAGGCTCAGCAACTCCAGGATCCGCATGCGCAGCGGGTGCGCCAGCCCTTTCAAGCTCTGCGCGTCGATACGGCGGCGGGCACCAGAGGCTCTGGCAGCGCCAGGGGTGCCGGGGGCGCCAGGGGTGCCGGGGGCGCCAGGGGTGCCGGGGGCGCCAGGGGTGCCGGGGGCGGTCTCGCTGTTCCGGGTCATGCGCCCCATCGTATGTTGCAGAGAATTCTCTGCAAATTAAAATCTGCAAGTGAGAGCGACAGGCAGGTAACATCCGATGAAGGTTTCAGCCCCTTACCGGCCCTGCCCCTTGCCAGTCCTGTCGTCCGAGGCGCCGCCCCGGACGACGCCGACCCACTCCCGGAGAGCCCGCGTGGACACCGCAACCGACATCGCTCCGCTCGCGCGCGCCTGGGTGGAGGGCTGGGTCGTCTCCCGGTCCGCCGCCCCGCCGGTCGACGAGTCGTGGGGGTTCACGATCGACGTGGGCCTGGTGCCGCACGTACGCCGCTACGTGCTGATGCCCGACGCCGACGAGGCGCGGTTCCGCAAGCTCATGGACCCGGTCACCGCACCCGGCACCTGGATCAAGCTGTTCCTGCCGCCCGAGACCGTCGAGCCGTGGCTCGCGCCCGGGTGGTCCTTCGACACGCCGGGGTTCCTCATGAGCACCGGGCTCGGCCGCGTGCCGGACCCGGACGTACCGGCGGGCTACGTCCTGCGCCAGTGGACGCGCGGCGGTCTCACGCGCGTCCTCCTCACCACCGAGGACGGCCACTTCGCCGCACGCGGCCAGATTGCCGTGCCGGCGGTCGGCGCTCCCGGGGTCGTCGACCAGATCGAGACGTCGCCGGCCCACCAGAGGCGGGGCCTGGGCAGCGTGGTCATGCGTACGCTCGGCAACGCCGCCGCCGACGCAGGCTCCTCCAGTGCGGTCCTCGGCGCGACTCTCGACGGGCAGGCCCTCTACCACCACCTCGGCTGGACGACCCACGCGCCGCTCACCGGGCTGGTGTTCGGCGGCGCGTAGCCGGTCGGCGGGCGCGTGGCCGAGCCGCCCGCCGGGCGGGTGACCGAGCCAGGACGCGTGGCCGAGCCGGTCAGCGGGCGGTTTCGAGCACCCGCGCGACGAATTCGCGCTTGCCCGCGGTGTACGCCTCGCGGTCCTCCGGGTGCTCGGCCGCAAGCCGCCGCTTGAGCTCGGCGTACTCGGCGGCGAGAGCCGAATCGCGCGTCAACGCGTCCCGGAACGCGACCATGCCGCGTGCCCGGGCGCCGCCGAACTCGACGACGTGCAGGTGGTGCGTGCGCTGCTCCGGACTCGGCCGCAGGAACCACAGGCGCGTGACGGCATGGGGGTCGTCGGGCCAGTACGTCCAGCCGTCCGCGGTCAACGCGCCCACCATCGCGGCGCGTTCGGGCGAGCCGATGCGCGGCAGTGCGACCACGGGCGCCATCAGGTCGACTATCGGCTTGGCCGGCATGCCCGGAACGGCCGTCGACCCCACGTGCTCCACGGTCGCGGCCAGCCACCGGGCCAGCACGCGCGCGACCTGTTCCCGTTGCCCGAGGAAGGACTCGCGCCACGTGGGATCGGGGGCGGTGAGGCGTACCGGCGTGTCGACCATGATCGAAACGTATCCGGCCGCTCCGACAGCGGCATCGGATTTTCGCGTATTGACCCTGACACGATGTGAGGCAGTGCACTGGGAGGCGTCATGTTCAGTATCGGAGATTTCGCCAGGCACGGCCGCGTGTCGGTCAGGATGCTGCGCCACTACGACGCGATCGGGCTCCTGCGGCCCGCCCATGTCGACGCGCGCACCGGATATCGCTTCTACGCGGCCGGGCAACTCGCCCGGCTCAACCGCGTCATCGCGCTCAAGGACCTCGGCTTCAACCTCCAGCAGGTCGGCGCCATCCTCGACGAGCGCGTGGACGTACCGGAGTTGCGCGGCATGCTGCGCCTGCGCCGGGCCGAACTCACCGCCTCGATGGCGGTCGAGGCCGCGCGGCTCGCGCAGGTGGAGGCGCGGCTCCGGTCGATCGAAAGCGAGGGCCGCATGCCCGCACAGGACGTCGTCGTCAAACCGCTCCCGGCCACCCGGGTCGCCGAACTCAGCGCCGTGGCCGAGGGATACGAGCCGGAGCACGTCGGTCCGGTGATCCAGCCCCTGTACGCGGAGCTGTGCCGCCGCCTCGAAGCCGCCGGCGTCGGCTTCGGCCCGGGGCTGGCCTACTACGAGGCGGCACCCGACGGTGGCGAGGCGGTCGTCGTCCACGCGGGCATGGTGGTCGGCCACGAGGTCGCCGCGACCGCCGAGTTCGCCGTGGTCGACCTCCCTGCGGTCGAGGACGCCGCCACGATCGTGCACCACGGGTCGATGGACGCCGTCACGTCGACCGGGCAGGTGCTGGCGCACTGGCTCGACGCCAACAACCGCCGGGCGGTGGGCTACACGCGCGAGCTGTACCTCGAATGCCCCGACGACCTGGACAAGTGGGTCACCGAGCTCCAGCAGCCCCTGGCGGGTCACAGGTAGCGGTGCATGACGTGCAGCCCGACGTACCCTTCGCGCGGATGCCGGAACGCCTCGGGGACGGTGCCGACGACCTCGAAGCCGAGCGCCCGGTACAGCTTCACCGCGTGCACGTTGGTCTCGACGACGGCGTTGAACTGCATCGCGCGGAACCCCGCGTCGCGGGCCCAGTCGATCGAGTGCTCGCACAGCGCGCGCCCGATGCCCCGGCCGGCGTGTGCCGGGTCGACCATGTAGCTGGCGCTCGCGACGTGGGAGCCGTTGCCGTCACGGTTGTTGTTCATCTTGGCGGTGCCGACGATTGTGCCCTCGTCGTCGAGGGCGACCACGGTGCGGTTCGGCGGTGCCGAGTACCAGATGCCGCGCCCCGCATCGGAGTCGAGGTCGAGTGCGTACGGGAACGTCTCCCCCGCCGCCACGACGGCCCGGAAGAACGGCCAGATCCCGGCCCAGTCCTGCGTGGTCGCGTCCCTGATCAACATCCGCCCATTGTGCCCGCCGGTGCGGCCGGCCTTGGGTGCCCCCGGGCGAGGAGGTGAGGAACCCCCCACCCGGGGCGCTCTCACGGGTGGGGGGTCCTCGGCGCGGAGCCCGGTACGTTCTTCGGGGCGGGTCAGATCTCCGCGGCCGGTCTGCACGGGCACGTTCTTACGCTGCCACCGCTGGTCCCGCGCGGTATTGGAGTTTTCCGACACGGAGCCGGGAAAACCGGCGGGTCGGCACGTCAGCGCGACGCGCCACCGCCCGCACCGCCACCGCCCGCGCCCCCGCTCTCGCCGTCGCCTTCGCCGCGCTTCTCGAACGACTTGCGCAGCGTGTCCGGCCCCTTGTCGGCGGTCCACTCGGCCGTCGACGGGTCGCCGCCGTTCGTCTCGCCGGGGCCGTCGCGCCATGCGGCGCCGCCCGCGAGTTCCTCCGACTCGGCCTCTATGTCCGCATCGCGCGGCACGGTCCCGACCGGGCCGCCCGCGGGGTCGACCGGCGCGGCGTCCGCCCCCCGGACCATGCCCACGATGCGGCGCCCGGCAATGCCGAGGCTCATCATGCTGAGGCCGTCGAACAGCAGCGCGAGGGAGATGAAGGTGCCGATGACGTACCGGCTGCTGCTCGGCCACTCGGCGAGCACGAGGAGTCCGAGGCCGAGGTCGATGACGCCGACGACGATGGTCCAGGTCATCCGCGCGGACATGCTCGCGATGCCGCCGACGACGCGGAAGAGCCCCGCGGTGAGCAGCAGGAAGGCCACGAACAGCGTGAGCGCCGCCGCGGCGACGTCCGGACGCCGCAGCAGGACGACGCCCGCCGCGATGTTGAGCGCCGCGACCGCGACGGTCAGCCAGAACGCACTGGACTCCTTGCGGGACTGGATCGCCTGGAACAGCCCCACGACACCGCCGATGAGCAGCAGCCACGCGAACAGGATCATCGTGGTCACTGTCGCCAGGCCGACGTACAGCAGGCCGATGATGCCCGCGACCACCAGGATCAGGCCCAGGAACACCAGGAAGCCGAAGCCGAACCCGCCCTTGCCGCGCTCCGCTTCGGGGCCCGCCATCCGGCGGTGGCGCGGGCCGCTGCCGCTTGTCGTGGCCATGGCAGTGCTCCCTCGCGTCGGTGCGGGACCGGTGCGGGACCGAGCCGACACGCGGGTACGCCCGGCAGGTCCGTGCGGATCGGCACGTACCCGCTCAGCGCGGGGATACCCGTACGGCCGCCCGACGCCGCCCGATCGAGACCGCGGCGGGGCACGCGAAAGCGGGCCGGTCCGAACCGGCCCTCACCGGCAAACCGACCTCACTCGCAGAGCCGACCTCACCCGCAAGCCGGGGCGATCCGCAAAGCCGGGGCGAAGGATTGCGCCTGTGCTCGGCGACGGGGTTGCCGCTCAGGCTCCGCTGCCCGCCCCCGGCGGTAGCGCCGCCGGGCCGAAGCCCGCTCCGATGCCGCGCTGTCCCGACGGCAGCGCCGCCCGGGCCGCGGGCGCGGCCGGCGGGCGCGTCTGCTCGACGATCAGCCCGGCCGGGTCCGCCAGGCCCAGGAAGTGGCGCCGCAGGCGGTGCTTCTCGACGCGGTGGTTCGGGGTACGCGGCATGCGGATGACGACCCGGATGTGCGCGGGCCGCATGTACGGCGGCAGCGATTGCGCGCACCACGCGTGCAGCGCGTCCGTCTCCAGCAGGCGGCCGGGGTCGGGCTCGACGTACAGCACGATCTCGTCGTCCTGGCGGCCGTTGAGCGGCACGCCGAACACCGCGCAGATGGTGATGTCCGGATGCTGGTTGATCAAGTCCTCGATGTGGTACGCGGAAATGTTCTCGCCCCGCATGCGGATCCGGTCCTGCACGCGGTCCACGAAGTGGATCAGCCCGTCCTCGGGGTCGCGCACGACCGCGTCCCCTGTGTGCAGCCACAGATTTCGCATCGCCTCGGCGGTCGTGATCGGGTCGCCGAGGTACTCCTGCACGACGAGGCCGGACAGGTGCGGGCGCACCGCCAGCTGGCCGACGGTGCCGGCCGGCACGCGCCGGTCGTACTCGTCGAGGATCGCGACGTCGAGAAAGGGCAGCGGGGCGCCCAGGAGCCCCTTGCGCGGCACCGCGTGCCCGGGCACGACCGGCACCCGGTAGTGCGCGCACACGCGGGTCACCTGCTCGTGGGTCAGGCCGCGCTGCAACGCGGCGGGCGTGCCCTCGCCGTCGCGCATCTCCTCGATGACGGCGGCGACCGGCATGCCCGACTCGATCTGGCCGTACGCCGCGACCACGAAGTCGATGCCGAACCGCCGCGCGAAGTCGGCGTGGGTCGCGGGCAGCGGGTGCAGCCAGACCTTGGCCAGCGGGTTCTGGGCGTCCCCGGGGCGCTCGGGCGCGCTGGTGAGCCACGGTACGGAGGCGTCCGTGAGCACCGCCGTGCTGGCCCCCGTCGCGGTGACGCGCCCCCAGAACTCCCCCGGGTGGAACCGGTCCCACAGCGTCACGGTCGACCCGGTCCACGCGGCGCGCGCGACGCCGGCGAACGCGCCGAGCGTGGTGTGCAGCGGCAGGTCGTTGTAGACCACGTCGTCGGGTGTCGTGAGGCGGCGCAGCAGGAACGTCGACTGCGCGATCCAGCGGTGGCACAGCACGACGGCCTTGGGTCGGCCGGTGTTGCCGGGGGTGTGCACGATCGCCGCGATGTCGTCGGGGCCGGAGCCGACCTGCGGGGGCAGCGCGCGGGCCAGGAAGCGGGCGTACGGGACCTCGGGGAACTCGTGCGCGGGCGGGATGCCCACGGAGTCGTGCACGGTGATGCGCGGCGCGTACGGCAGGTGCCTGCGCACCAGTTCGAGTGCGGGGAGTCCGGCGCGCTCGGTGACGATGAGCGCGGCTCCGATGGTGGTCAGCTGCGCGAGCAGCAGTTCGCCGCTGAGGTCGGGGTCGACGGGGCAGAAGATGCCGCCGGCCTTCCATATGCCGAACATCCACAGGGCCGCGGCGTACGGGCTGCGGCAGTGCACGGCGACGCGGTCGCCGCGGCGCACCCCGATGGCCTCCAGATTGCCCGCGATGGTGTCGGTGGCGCGGCGGGCCTCGGCGTAGCTGAGGTCGAGTCCGTGCTCGCCGTAGTGGATGAAGACCCGCAAAGGGGTGCGGACCGACCACGCGTCGAGTGCCTCGGTCACCGGTTCGCCGTCGACGGCGAGTTCGGCGGCGAGCGTGTCGAGAAGGGCGGCTCCGCCGGTGGCGCCCGTGCTGGGAGTCGTCACTGGTTGTCCTCACGGAACACGGCCCGGATCGTCTTCGGGACCGTGCGGGATCGATGTAACTCGATGTATCGACGTACCGGTGCCATGCGCAGTGGAGGTGGAGCGTACCGCGTCGCGGAGCCGGGCGGGACGTGGCGGTCCAACTCACCCTTCCGCTCGTTGATCCGTGTACCTAGCATCGGCGTGCGGACTGTTGTTGACGCACAGTCAGTAAATGTGGACGAAGGAGGCGCGACACCTTGCCCGACAACACTGGGTCCACCGTCGTCACCGCGGAGGAGATCCGCGCCCGGGTACGGGAGCTGGCGAAGGCTCACGATCCGGCCACCACCGACCCCGTCGAATTCCTCGGGTACCGGTTCGACGCCGGTCTCGCCTGGGTGCACTTCGCGGTCGGCAGCGGCGGTCTCGCCGCACCCCGCGCGCTGCAACAGGTGGTCGAGCGGGAGCTCGCCGCCGCGGGTGCGAAACCGGCCAACCCGTTCCGCAATCCGATCGGCCTCGGCATGGGTGCGCCGACCGTCGCCGTACACGGTACGGAGGAGCAGCGCACGCGCCTGCTGCGTCCGCTGTGGACCGGCGAGGAGATCTGGTGCCAGCTGTTCAGCGAGCCGGGTGCCGGCTCCGACCTGGCCGGGCTCGCGACGCGCGCGGTCCGCGACGGCGAGGACTGGGTCGTCAACGGCCAGAAGGTGTGGACGTCGTTCGCGCACAAGTCGCGCTGGGCGATGCTGCTCGCGCGGACCGATCCCGACCTGCCCAAGCACCAGGGCCTGACGTACTTCTTCCTGGACATGACGCTGCCGGGCGTCGAGGTGCGGCCGCTGCGGCAGGCCACCGGGCAGGCGGAGTTCAACGAGGTCTTCCTGACCGACGTACGCATCCCCGACTCCATGCGCGCCGACGAGGTGGGCAAGGGCTGGGCGGTGTCGAACACCACGCTGATGAACGAGCGCGTGGCGATCGGCGGCGGCGAGTCGCCGCGCGAGGGCGGCGCGATCGGCCCGGTGGCAGCGCTGTGGCGCGAGCGGCCCGACGTGCGCACCGGCGGGCTGCACGACCGCGTCATGCGGGCGTGGGTCGAGGCCGAGGTGGCGCGCCTGGCCAACGAGCGCATCCGGCAGCAGCTCGCGGCGGGCAAGCCGGGGCCGGAGGGCTCGGCGGCCAAGATGTCGTTCGCCCGGATCAACCAGGACACGACGCGGCTGTGGCTGGAACTGACCGGTGAGGAGGGCCTGACGTACGACGACTGGTCGATGCGCCGGGTGGACCTCGGCGGTTCGGACGGCGGCCGCTCGGCCGGCTACTACTACCTGCGGGCCAAGGGCAATTCCATCGAGGGCGGCACGTCGGAGATCCTGCGCGGCGTGATCGCCGACCGGGTCCTGGAGCTGCCGCGCGAGCCGCGCACCGACACGAAGCTGCCCTGGAAGGAGATCCCCCGGTGACCGAGACCCCCGCGCTCCTGTACTCGGACGTCGAGGAGGACCTCCGCGCGACGCTGAGGGGCCTTCTGGCGGACCGGTGTTCGTGGAACGACGTGCTGGCACGTGTCGACTCGGACGAGCCGTACGACGACGCGCTGTGGAAGGCCGTGGCGGCCGAACTCGGTCTGGCAGGGCTGCTGGTGCCCGACGAACTCGGCGGCGCCGGCGCGACCGCACGCGAAGTCGGGGTGGCGCTGGAGGAGTTGGCGCGCTCGGTCGCGCCGGTTCCGTTCTTCGCGAGTGCCGTGCTGGCGACCTCGGCGCTCGTCGCGTCGCCCGCGGGCGAGGTACGCGACGAGGCGCTGCGCGCGCTGGCCGCCGGATCCCGGGTCGGCACGCTGGCCGTTCCGGCGACGATGTCCCCCGGCACGGACTTCCCGCTGTCCGTGACCGGCGCCCCGGACGGCGGCCGGCTGCTGCTGACGGGTGCCGTCACCAGCGTGCTGGCCGTGGACCGTGCGGACGTGTTCGTGGTGCCGGTGGTGGTGGACGGGGAGCCGTACCTCGCTCTCGTCGACGGCTCGGCGACCGGGTTCACCCGCTCGCGCATCACGACGCTCGACGCCACGCGGCCGGTCGGCACGCTGACGCTGGACGGCGTCTCCGCGTCGGTCGCCGCCGTGCCGGGCGAGGCCGCGGAGGCCCTCCAACAGGCCCTGGTGGTCGGGGCCGCGCTCCTCGCGTCGGAGCAACTCGGCGTCGCGGAAAGAGCGTTGGAGGAGGCGATCAGCTACCTGAAGGTGCGGCACCAGTTCGGCCGCCCGATCGGCTCGTACCAGGCGCTGCGGCACCGTGCCGCGGACCTGTGGGCCGACATCGCCGCGGCGCGCGCGACGGCCCGGTACGCGGCGGCCGCGGTCGCCGACGACTCGGAGGACGCCGAGGTGGCCGCGTCGCTGGCGCAGTCCTACTGCGGCGACGTCGCCGTGCACGCCGCCGAGGAGTGCGTCCAGATGCACGGCGGAATCGGGTTCACCTGGGAGCACCCGGCCCACCTGTACCTGAAGCGGGCGATGAGTACGGCGCTGCTCATGGGCACCGCCGACCGGCACCGGGCGCACTTGGGCACCTTGGTGGGCCTGCCGCCGGCCTGAGGGGCGCGCCGCTGCGGGGTTGGTCGGGGCGTATCGGGGTCTGCCCGCTTCTGGGTCTGCCTGGGTCTGCCTGGGTCTGCCTGGGTCTGCCGGCCTGGGGCCGCCTGCCTGGGGCCGCCGTCCGACGCGTTGTCGGGCGGCGGCCCCGGCGCCGTCCGGGCGCGGCGGCGGCCCGGCCACTGGTCCGGCCGGGCCACCGCTCCGGGCGCGGCTACTGCGTCCGCTTGCGGAACTCGCTTGCCTCGCGCTTGAGTTCCCAGGCGTCCGCGACCGGTCCCATGTGCCCGAGCTTGTCGGGGTTGACCACGGAACGGATCGCCTGGATTTGGCCGTCGAGGATTTCGAGCACCCAGGTGGCGGCGATCCGGCCCTCCCGGTCGCGCAGCAGCGCGCCCGGCTGGCCGTTGATCTCCCGCGTCTCCAGCAGGACCCCGACCGCGGAGAACTGCGGGGAGGCCGCGGCGAGCAGCCGGGCCACCTTGTCGTGGCCGAACATGTGCGGGCCGACGAGCGGTGCCTTTCCGCCGCTGTCCCCGACCAACTGCACATCGGCGGCGAGCAGTTCGCGCAGCGCGTCGACATCGCCCTCGCGGAACGCGTCGAAGAACCGGTCGGCGAGTTCCTGGCGCTCCTGCCGGTCCGCCTCGAAGCGCGGCCGGCCCTCGTCCATGTGCCGCCGTGCCCGTACCGCGAGTTGGCGGCACGCCGCCTCCGACCGCCCGACGGCGGACGCGACCTCCGGGAAGCCGAACCCGAACACCTCGCGCAGCACGAAGACCGCGCGTTCGAGCGGACTCAGCCGCTCCAGCAACAGCAGCGCCGCCATCGACACCGAGTCGGCCAGTTCGGCCGAGCGCTCGGGGTCCTGGTACGGGTCGGAGAGCAGCGGCTCGGGGAACCACGTGCCGACGTACTCCTCGCGGCGGACCCGGGCCGAGCGCAGCACGTCGATCGACACACGGGTCACCACGGCCGACAGGAAGGCCTTGGGCGACGCGGGCCGGGTCCCGGACCCCTCCCAGCGCAGCCAGGTCTCCTGGACGGCGTCCTCGGCCTCGGTGACGCTCCCGAGGATCCGGTACGCGATGGAGAACAGCAGCGGCCGCAGGTCCTCGAACTCCTCGGTGCGGGTCACGCCTGCCCCTCCTTCAATTCGTGCGCTTCACGTACTTCACGTACTTCACGAAGTTCGCGCAATTCGTGCTTGAATCCCTGCCGCCACGACGGGTAGCGCAGTTCCCAGCCGAGTTCCCGCTTCGCCTTGGCGTTCGAGAACCCGCGTCCTTCGGTCATCATCGTCACCGCCACCTCGCCGGCCAGCAGCCGGGCCAGCCACTTGGGCACCCGCATCGGCGGCTTGGCGCCCGCGCAGGCCGCGAGATACGGCAGCCACTGGCCGGCCGGGGCGGGTTCGTCGTCGACGATGTTGAACACGCCCCTGGCCTGCTTCTCGACTGCCAGGACGGTAGCGCTCGCGGCATCGTCGAGATGCACCCAGGAGCTGTAGCCCGCGCCGCCGCCGACCAGCGGAAACTGCCGCTTCCGCACGAGTTCGACCTGGTCGTCGACGGCGCCGGGGCCGTAGAGCGCGCCGTACCGCAGCGCGGCGCCGCCGGCCTTGACGACCGCGCCCTCGACGTACCGGATCGCCTCCATGCCGGGGCGGGCCTTGCTGCCCGTCTCGGGGTCGAGCGGGTCCTCCTCGGTCTTCACCCAGCCGCCCTGGCGGATGCCGTTCCAGCTCGCGTAGCTCTGCGCGACGAAGTGCGGCACGTCGGTGGCCTGGGCGGCGGCGAGGAGGTTGTCGGTGCCCTCGGTACGCAGTCTGATCGTGCGGGCGAACCAGCGGTCCGGATGCTTCAGGTCGGGCTTCCCGGCGTGCGCCACGGATATCGCCGTCATCTGGTGCACGATCGCGTCCGGCCGCGCGAGGGCCACGGCCTCGCCGACGGAGGCCGCGTCCAGGCCGTCCATCACGACACCTCGCGCGCCCAGGTCCGCCAGCAGCCCCAACTTGGCCGGGCTCGTCGTGGTGGCGGTCACCTGATGCCCCGCGGCCACAAGCTGCGGCACCAGTCGCCGCCCCAGGACCCCGGTGCCTCCTGCCACGAAAACCCGCATGACCATCACCTTCCCGAGTGCGAAGAACGTCTTCGACACCCGAGACGAGACAGCCCGAGCCCCCGTGACATCCGCCCCGAGCCCGCGCGGAGTCTGTAGTTATATGCGGCTTGTCTGGCTTGATGACGGCTCGCCGTTCGCCCGGCCGATTCCGGTCCGGAGGCGTGGGCGGAGGCGGCCGCGCTCGGGTGGCGCCGAAGGCGTAGCGACATCCGTGGTGCCCGCGGGCATCCCAGGGTCGCGGCGCCCGCGGGGTCGTGGCGTCGTGGCGTCGTGGCGTCGTGGCGTCGTGGCGTCGTGGTGCGACAACGAGCACGTTGCGCTGCCGGTTTGCCGGCGCCGACCCGGGTAGACGCCGGATATGGCAAAGATCCCCAGGTCCCAGCGACATGGGACGGAACCGGACGACGCCGTGTCGGATCTGCCGCTGCGGCGCCTGTTGTCGAGGATGGCGCTCGTGGCGGGCGTCGTCGCCGCGGCGGTGTGTGCGTGGGTGGCCGCTGACGCGGACTCGCACCAAGGGGTGTGGATCTTCGCGGCGGCGATGTCCGCGGCGACGGCGATCGTGGCGGCGATCGACCTCGGCGTCATCCGCCACCGCATGCACGAGCGAATCCTGCGCTCACTGCGCTTCCCGCACCCCCGCTGACACGGGGGTGATCACGCGCCCGCGAAACGCGGCGACGCTGACGTAGGCTGCCGAGGCCGCTGCGGCGCACGTTTGATGCACGCTCCGGGACGCGCGAACTCCGGGTCTCGAACGGTTGTCGGACGCATGTTCGGCCGTGCGTCGCGAAGCCGTCCCCGCGCGGGTGACGCCGTGACTTCCGGATCCCGCCGATCGTTGCGGAACAAAAGGAGCCACACCACACGGCACCCGGCCTTGCGCCGCACGCGACAGCAAGGCGCGGGGGGCGGGTGGGCGCGGGGTTAGGCGAGCATGCGGACTACCATTACGGCTGCGTAGACCAGGACTGCGGCCAGTGCTACCAGCACGATGACCAGGAGCCACGGCATGGGGTTGCGGCGCGAGGCCGTCGCCCCGCCGGCTGCGCCGCCGGACGACGCGGGCGGTTCGGACGGCCCGTCGGCCACGGGGTGATCACTCACGGGGGTCCCCTCCCACGTACGGTCCCATAACGGCGTTGCCCACCCAGCCTGTCACCGGGTGGGCCCGCCGTGCATCGGTCCTGCGGAGGAAACCGGGGGCACTCCCCGGTACGGCCGCACGGCCCTCGGTCAGGAGGTCAGGACACCGGCGGCTGCGGTCCCCCGCCCTGCTGCTGGGTCGCGATCAGCCGCGCGATCCAGAACCGCAGGAAGTTCGACAGCGAGTAGCGGATGAACAGCGCCATGCCCGCGATCGAGATCGTCACCCCGACCAACCCGGCCACGATCGCGTCGTTCTGCGTCAGTTGCAGCGTCGTCGTGTGGGACATGATGTACGCCCCGAGCCCCGTGCCGATCCCCGCCACCAGCAACACGACGCCCAGCCACATCAGTTGCGTGTCCAACGTGGTGGACGGCGGCTTGATGCGCAGCCCCGAGACCTCCTGCGCCAGCGCGTGGGTGCGCGGCTC
Source organism: Streptomycetaceae bacterium NBC_01309 (assembly GCA_045039925.1). Taxonomy (GTDB): domain Bacteria; phylum Actinomycetota; class Actinomycetes; order Streptomycetales; family Streptomycetaceae; genus Yinghuangia. The sequence goes on along the minus strand of CP108400.1, from coordinate 8,430,352 downwards.
CGCGGGCGGCCCGGGCGGCAGCGCCGGCGGCCCGTCGGAGGGGGCAGCCGGGGTGCCCGCCGGGACGGTGGGCGGAACACCGGCGGTGTTCGTGCTCATGACTTCACCTCGTGTCTCGCCTTTTGACTCGCCTTTTGATTCGCCATGTGACGCACCTGCTGACTCGCCCTGCGACCCGCCGTGCGACTTGCCCTGCAACGCGCCTTGCCCCGCACCCGCGCCCGCGTTGCCGCCGGCCGGGTCCGGGTCCACCGCCGACGCCTCCTGCTCGCCGCCCAGGTAGGCGGAGTACCGGTCGCCGCCGACCGGCAGCGCGACGGTGGCGTCGCCCGCTTCCCCGTTCCGCGCCGCCTCGGATCCCGCGACCGGGGTCGCAGGCCGGGGCAGCGCCTTCGGATCCACCGGTCCGTCGACCGGTGTCACCAGCGTCGGAGCGGTGCCCTTCGGCGCCGCGCCACCCGCCGCTGCCGACCCGTGCCCCGAAGCCTCCCCCGAACCGTCGCCGCCCAGGTACGCGCTGTGCAGTCCGGCCGCGATCACCTGCGGTGTCCCCACCGCGGTGATGCGTCCACCGGTCATGACGGCCGCGAGGTCCGCGACGCCCAGTGCGGTCTGCGCGAACTGCTCGACCAGGAGCACCGTCACCCCGGTCCCGGCAATGCGGGCGACGATCTCGAAGAGCTGCTCGACGACCAGCGGGGCCAGCCCCATGGACAGTTCGTCGATCAGCAGCACCGCCGGGTCGGTCGCGATGGCCCGGGCCATGGCGAGCATCTGCTGCTCGCCGCCGGACATCGTGCCGGCCGCCTGGCGGCGCCTCTCCTTGAGCCGGGGGAAGATCGGGAAGACGCGCTCCTCGATCTGGGACCGCGAGACCCCCCGGTAGCTGGCCATCCACAGGTTCTCGGACACCGTGAGGTTCGGGAAGACCCCGCGGCCCTCCGGAATGCTGCACAGCCCCAGCCGGGCGAGGTCGACCGGCGCCGCCCCCGTGACGCACCGGCCCGCCAGCCACACGTCGCCGGCCGTCGGCGGGTGCATGCCGGACGCGACCTTGAGCATCGTGGTCTTGCCGGCGCCGTTCGGCCCGAGGACCGCGACGACGGTTCCGGCCGGCACCGCCAGGTCGACCCCGTGCAGCACCTCGACCTGCTCGTACGCGGCCTTCACGCCCCGCAGTTCGAGCACCGGCACGTCCGGGACGAGGCCCGCGACGGGCAGTTCCAGTGTCTGCGTCACAGCGTCGCCCCCAATGTCTCGTCGGACTCCTCGGCCTCGCCCAGGTACGCCGCGCGCACCAGCGGGTCGGCCTGGATCTGCGCACACGTACCCTGTGCGAGTTTCTTGCCGAAGTCCAGGACATGCAGGTTGTCGCACACCGACATGACGAGATCCATGTCGTGCTCGACGAGCAGCACCGCGACCCCCTCGGAGGCCACGTCCCGCAGCACGCGCGAGAACTCCGCGGTCTCCGACTCGTCCTGCCCCGAAGCGGGTTCGTCCAGCAGCAGGACGCGCGGCCGGCACGCGAGCGCGCGGGCGAGCTCGACCATGCGGCCCTGCCCGGTGGGCAGCGAGTCGGCCCGGACCTCCGCGATCGCCCCCAGGTTCAGGCGCTTGATCAGGGTGTCCGTGGTCGGCCCGGCGCGTTCCGCGCTGCGGTGCCTGCGGCGGAACTGGGCGGCCGCCACGTGGATGTTCTCGCGGACCGTCAACGACCCGAAGAGTTCCAGGCGTTGGAAGGTACGGGCCATCCCGCGCCGCGCCCTCCGGTACGGCGCCAGCTTGCTGATGTCGCGCCCGTCCAGCGTCACCGTGCCCCGGGTCGGGTTCTGCAGCCCGGTGATGACGTTGAACATCGTGGTCTTGCCCGCACCGTTGGGCCCGATGAGGCCGGTGACCTCGCCGTTGACCGCCTGCAGGCTGACGTTGTCCAGCGCGACGTGGCCGCCGAACCGGACGGTGACGTCCTTGACCTCAAGCCCCATGGCGGCCTCCGGATACTGCGGTGAGCGGCGGCAGCCCGAGCGCGCGGTCCAGCGCCTCGATGTCGGCCGGGGTGAACGGCTCGGTGAGGCCCAGCTTTTCGGGCGGTGCCGTCATGCCCTCCGGCAGGTCGGACAGCCCGTTGGCGGTGCCCGCCTTCTTCGCGTCGATGCCGCGCGCCACCGCCGAGATGCCGATCAGCGCAGCGCCGATGGCAATGACCATGGCGTAGTTGCCGACCAGGTCGGCCTCGCGGGCGACGTACGCGAGCACCACGGCCGCGCTGCCGAGCGCCATCACCGCCGGGTACTTCAGCGCCGGGTCCCACTTGGGCCGGAGCTGGGCGGCGATCATGCCGTTCGGGTTGCGGCCCAGCGCGATTCCGTTGAGGCCGATGAGGATCGTGGTGAGCTGCACGTAGTCGGGGAACAGGTTCGTCATGAGCGGCGTGCCGAGCAGCGCCCCGGCGAACAGCGCGGCGCCCGGCGAGGTCAGCCCGGCGATGACCATCGACATGAGGATGGAAAGCCCGGTGAAGAACTCGAAGTTCGTGGCGCTGACCGACTTGGTGGCGGCGCCGTAGATGCCGCCGCCCACGCCCGCGATGGCCGCCGAACTGGCGAACACCGCAAGCGTCGTGAGCTTGTGGTTCATGCCCAGCGTGGCGCACGCCGCCGGGCTGTCCTTGAGCGCCAGCAGGCGCTTGCCGAACTCGCCGCGCCGGATGCCGACCACGACCAGGCTGAACAGGGCGAACATGACCGCGCCGAAGACGAAGTACGCGCGGTCGCTCCCGATGTCCACCCCGGGCAGGTCGAACCGCTCGAAGTGCAGCGTGCCGCCCTTGAAGAGGTGGAACGAGGTGTCGCCCCACGTCCATTCGGGCAGCAGGTAGATCCATCGGTCCATGGCGACCGCGAACGCCGCGGTGGCCAGGGCGAGGTAGATGCCCGACAGGCGCAGCGCCGGCAGCGCGATGACCGCGCCGACCGCGGCGCAGATGAGCGCCGCGTACACCAGGGCCATCGGGTTCCCGTCGGTGCCGAAGTGCGACACCGTGATGGCGCCGATTCCGGCGAAGCTGAGCTGGCACAACGAGAGTTGGCCGGCGTAGCCGACGAGCGGGATCATCGACACCGCGATGATCGCGATGCCCCACATCTTGGTGCTGCTGAACAGGTCGATGGGGTCCATCGTGCGGGCCGCGATGACCGCGCCGAAGATCACCACGACCGCGAAGAACGCGCTGCCGCCCCAGGTCGGGCGCCGGGCGAGTTCACGGGTACGGCTGGCCGCGTGGCCGCGCAGTTGCGACTGCGGCATGAGCAGCAGCGCGATGAACAGCACCACCACCGGGACGACGGCGATGAACCCGGTCAGGTAGTCCGCCCCTGCCTCCCACTTCGGCACGTAGAAGACCGAGTAGTCGTTGGCCAGGCCGATGATCAGCGCACCGACGAAGGTCATCGGCAGGCTGCGCAGCCGCCCGATGACGGCGGCGGCGTACGCGTTGACGATCAGCAGCGTCAGCGGCAGCGGGCTCAGCGACAGCTTGGGCGCCACCAGGATGCCGGCCAGCGCGGCGAGCATCGTGCTGATGCCCCACGCGAGCATGCCGGGCACCTCGGGCCGCGACCCGTTGAGCACCGCCAGCGACCGGTCGTCGACGGTGGCGCGCATCGCGACGCCCACCCGGGTGCGGGTGAGCAGGACCCACAGGCCGACCGCGACGATCAGGGCCACCACGAGGGTGGTGATGTCGCTGTACGGCACGCGCACGCCGAGCACTTCGACGACGTGCCCCTTGAAGAACGGTTGGAAGGACCGGTTCTTGTTGGGATCCCAGATCCACAGCACCGCCGCCACGAGTGACAGCAGGATCGCCACGGTGACCATGAGCTTGGTGGTCTGCGACGTACCTTCCAGGCGCCGCATGATCAGCACGTGCAGCAGCACGCCGAACAGCGGGGCCAGGAGCAGCAGCACGACGGCGAGGGAGAGGACGACGGGCCATCCCCAGCCGTAGTGCAGCTGCCAGTACGTGAACGCCGCGAACATGCCCGTCGCGCCGTGCGCGAAGTTGAAGATGCCCGTGGTGGTGTACGTCAGGGTCAGGCCGCCGGCGGTGATCGCGTAGATGCCGCCGGTGGCCAGGCCGCTGATGGTGAAGGTCAGGAACTCGTTCACGCACGCCTCCGGCGGATCACGTGTACGTCTGGTCGAGCTTGACGACGTTGCCGGGGTCGCAGTTGTAGATCTCGTCGGTGTTGGCCTTGGTGAGCGCCTTGTCGACCTCGAAGCCCTTGTCCGACAGCTTCATCATGGTGAAGCACGGGTTCGCGTGCATCTGGTCCAACGGGCCGACGTCGTTGGGCGCGTAGAGCCCGCCGCCCGTCCACTTCGCGCGCTTGGCCTTGTCGAGCACGCACTCGACGGTCACGTCGGCCCCGCAGTCCTTGACCGCCGCGGCCCACAGGAGCCAGGCGTTGAGGCCGGAGTAGTGGAAGTACACCAGGCGGGCGTCCTTCTTCTTCGCGTGGAACAGGTCGACCGCGAACTGCGCGACCGCCTTGTCCTTCGCGATCTCCTGCGGCCAGAAGGTGCCGTAGACGTAGAAGTCCGGGACCGTGGTGTCCTTGGCCGTCTGGATGTTGAAGTTGTTGTACGCCGACTGGTCGGAGAGGATCACCTTCGGCGCCCAGCCCGCGTTGTTCATCTCCTGGAGCAGCGGCGTCGCGTTGACCGCGAACACGCCCGCGCTCACCAGGATCTCGACTCCGTCGGCCTTCATCTTCTCGACGTAGGCGCGGAACGAGGTGGTCATGGGTGCCGCGTACTGCTCGCTGACCACGGTGCCGCCGGCCTTGCCGATGGCGTCCGCGTAGCGCGCGCCGACCGGCTTCAGCGACTCCAGGTCCTGGCCGAGGATGCCGACCTTGGCCTGGGATCCGGGGTACTTCTCGAAGAGCGCCTTGTACGCGCCGATCGGGCCTTCCTGGGCGGGGATTCCGCCGGGCTGGACCTGGAGCGGCGCGTTGATGGCGGCGGTGCCGACGACGTAGCCGGGGACCGCGCCGAGCCCGCAGTTGAGGCGGGGTTCGACGGTCGAGTCGTCCAGCGGGTTGCCGCCGCCGACCGCCATGAAGTCGGTCTGGCACGCCGCGGTCATCGCGGCGGCGGCCTCCATGAGCTTGCCGTCGCGCTTGTTGACCTTGATCTTGCGCCCGTTGATGCCGCCCTGCTGGTTGCACCACTCGGTGAACGCGTCGGCCATGTCCCAGAACTCCTGGCCGAGTCCGGGCTGCATCTGGTTGGACGGGTCGGCCATGGTGGCGACGGATATCTCGTTGTCCGTGACGCCGCGCGCGGTGGTGGTGGCCGGCTTCTGGTCGGCCGGCTTGGCTCCGCACAGGCCCTTCAGGTCGCCGAAGTCGCCCGCGGACAGTCCGCCGCCGGTCCCGGAACCTGTTTGTCCGGGTACCGGGGCGCCGGCCGCATATCCCGGCGGCAACTCCTCGTCCCGCATGTCCCCCGAACGGCTGCAGGCCGCGACGAGGAGCAGGGGCACGACCATGCCCACCGTCCATCGCCGTCCCGCGCGCCTGGCGGAAAGTGACGCCATCAGCCCTCCCGACACTTGTGTCCGCTGACCGGACGCGAGGTGTCCTGGTCGGCTTTCGTCGTGCAGCGGTGCATTGGTGCTCAACGTGCTGAAGTGCTCAGGTGCTCAGGTGCTCAGGTGCTCAAGGTGCTTACTGCTCAGTGCTCAGGTGCTCAAGTACTCGACGTGCTCAGGTGCTCAAGTGCTGTGCACCGTCCCGGCGAACGGGTCGCGTGTCCGCGGTGGTCGGTTCGGGATCGGCGTTAGGGTCCGGAGATGCCATCAGACAATGGACCATGGAGCGATGGCCGGGACACTAACGGCGACCTCACGAGGGTGCAAGAGTCGCCGGACCGGCAAAAAGTGCCGGTCAGATAACGGTGAGGACAGGACGACGACATGCCGGTGAAGCGAGAAGGCGACAATGTTGCGGTGGTGGTTGTCGACCGTGTCCGGACGCCCCGCGGCGAGCTGGTTCTGCGCCGCGACGGCGACGAGTTCGAGATCATCAGCAACGGCACTTTTCTCATGGACACGCGCGACGGGACGTCCGAGCGACTGCTCGTCCGAGCCGCCGTGGACGCCGTGGGACGCCCCGGCCTCCGGGTGCTGATCGGCGGTCTGGGCGTGGGGTTTTCGCTCGGCGAGGCGGCTGCGCACCCCTCGGTCGGCCACGTGACCGTGGTCGAGCGCGAGGCCCCGGTCATCGCGTGGCAGCACGGCCCGCTGGGCCGGTTCTCCCGGCACGCGCTGGACGCCCCGCATGTGGAGGTGCGGCACCAGGACTTGCTGGACTGGGTGTTCGCGACCACGGGGCCGGCCGACGACCCGCTCGACACCTATGACGCGCTGTGCCTGGACATCGACAACGGGCCGGACTGGACGGTGACCGAGTCGAACCGCTCGCTGTACGGCCGCGAAGCGCTGCTGGCGCTGCGCGGCAGGCTCGCCCCGGGCGGCGTGCTGGCGGTGTGGAGCGCGGCGGCGAGCCGGGAGTTCGAGGCGCGGTTGGCGGAGGTGTTCGGCGACGTCCGCGTCGAGGAGGTCCCGGTCCGCGTGCCGCGCGGCGCCCCGGACGTCGTGTTCCTGGCCCGCTGACGCCCCGTCACACCACTTGGGGCGCCGGGACGGTGGCCGCAAGGTGTCCAACGACACCCCACCGCATTGCCTGCCGATGACGATCATGTTTCATGTCGTTTTCGCAGGTCAGGACCGCCGCATTCATGCCTGACTGACCGTCAGCGAAAACTTGTGTCAGTCCACTGCCTCATGTCAGCATTCGATGACGGTGTCGTGTGCGAGGGGACGGTACATATGGGTGCGGGCACAGGGCGGGACGGCGACATGGTCGGCCTCCTGGCGGACCGGCAGGCGCTGCGCGACCTGGTGGAGACGTACGCGCACGGCGCGGACCGGCGCAAGCCCGACCTCGTCGCCTCCTGCTTCCTCCCCGACGGCACCCTGACCGTGCACCGGGAGCCCGGCGCCGACCCGGCGTCCCGGACCGGCCGCGAGCAGATCGCCAAGGCCCTGACGGGGCTCGAACGGTACATCGCCACCATGCATCTGGTGGCCAATCAGCTCGCGACGGTCGACGGGGACCGCGCGGAGGCCGAGACGTACTGCACGGCGCACCACATCTACGACGACGAGGCGGGCGTACGCCGCGACCGCGTCATGGCGATCCGCTACCTCGACACCTACGCACGCACGCACGAGGGGTGGCGTATCGCGACCCGTACGCTGCACTGCGACTGGGTCGAGGACCGGCCGCTGACCATCGCGTCGTGAGCGGCGACAGTACCGGGGCCGACGCCGGGACGGAAACGGCGGCGGCCGTCGGAAAGACCTCCGACAGCACGGCGGCGCGCGGTCGCCGCAGCCCGACCCTCATCCTCGCCGCCCTCGCGTTCGCGGCGACCGCCATCGCGGTCATGCAGACCGTCGTGACGCCGATCCTGCCCCAGCTCCAGGACCGCCTCGACGTCTCCAGCTCGGCCATCGCGTGGGTCCTCACCGGCAACCTGCTCGCCGCCGCGGTCGCCACCCCGCTCATCGGCCGGCTCGGGGACCTGCGCGGCAAGAAGCGCTACCTGCTCATATCGCTCGCGGCCGTCGCGGCCGGATCGGTGCTCGCGGCGGTCACCACCTCGTTCCCGATGCTGGTGGCCGGGCGGGTGCTCCAGGGCCTCGGCGGCGGGGTCGTCCCGCTGGCCCTCAGCGTCGTCCGCGACGAGTTCCCGCGGCACCGCACGGCCGGGAGCATCGCGGTCATCGGCGCCACCATCAGTGTCGGCTCGACGTTCGGCTCGGTGATGACCGGCCTCATCGCCGACCGCGCCGACTACCACCTGCTGTTCTGGCTGTCCGCGGCGGTGTCGGTGATCTCGATCGCGCTCGTGTGGCTGGTCGTCCCCGACTCCGCCCCGCGCTCGGCTCCGGGCCGCGTCGACATCCTGGGCGCCTTCCTGCTGTCCGGCTGGCTCGCCGCGCTCCTCGCGGCGGTGAGCCAGGGCAGCCGGGTCGGCTGGGCCGCGCCCCTGGTCGTCGGCGGGTTCGTGCTGTCGGTCCTGCTCTTCGCGCTGTGGACGTGGTGGGCCCTGCGCTGCCCCGAACCCCTGGTCGACCTCCGGGTCATGACACGGCGTCCGGTCCTGCTCGCGGGCCTGTCCGGGATGCTCACCGGCATGGCGATGTACGGCTCGGGCCTGCTGTTCGCGCCCTTCCTCCAGTCCCCCGCGTCGAACGGCTACGGCTTCGGCACCACCGTCCTGGCCGCGTCGCTCTACATGCTGCCCGGCGCGCTGGGCAACCTCGCGGCCGCGCCCGTCGCGGGGCGCATGATCAACCGGTACGGCCCGAAGCCCGCCCTCGTGCTGGGCCCCGCGCTCAGCGCCGTCAGCTTCCTCGCGCTGGTGCCGCTGACCGGCCATGTCTGGGCGTTCTCGGCGGTGTTCACGCTCTTCGGCTTCGGCCTCGGACTCGCCTTCGCGGCGATGCCGGCGACCGTGAACGCGAACGTGCCGTCCGACATGACCGGCGTCGCCAACGGCATGAACGCGGTGCTGCGCACCATCGGCGGAGCGGTCGGCGCGGCGATCCTGGGCGCCATCCTGACGGCCGTCACCCTGGGCGGCGACGGACCGCGCGGCTCGGCGCCGAGCCTGACGGCGTACCAGATCTGCTTCGGGCTGCTGGCGGTCGGCTGCGTGCTGAGCGCGTTCATCGCGCTCGCCGTGCCGGGTTCGCGTGCCGAATCGGCGGGCGTCCCGGAGGAGGCGGAGCCCGGGTCCGCCCCGGGTGGCCCGCAGGCCGCGGTGATGGACCGCACCGCTGCGTCCCAGGGGGCAGACGGACGCGCGTGATCGCGGCCGGAAACCTCAGACCGGTTGCGCGGCACGGAAACAGGGCCTCGGTGCACCGATTTCGGCACCCGCCCGGGACGGCGTGCACCAATTGCCCGCCGGAAGGGCAGCCGTGCACAATTCCCGGTCGCCGAAAGGTACGTCAACCACGCGCTGGTGGCCTCGTCCTACTACAACGCGTCCACGAACGCCGGGTCGGTCTGGGACCTGCGCCCGGACGGCTATGGCGTGTTCATGCAACTCCAGGCCAAGAACGGCGCCGGCGCCCATGGCCAAGCCGCTACGAGAAAATTCACCGCGGACAGTCCGCGGCACGAAACCGAGTGCGGCGCCACGCGAGTGGCGCCGCACTCGGCCGTTTCCGCCCCGGGTACGGGCGTCCGCACGGCGCCTTCGCGGGGCGGCTCGGGTCCGAACGAGGGACAGCGGAGCGTGGCGGGCCGGTAATCCGACCTCGGCATGCGCAATATCGCGGTGTCGCCCCGTTCCGAGCGGGGCCGAGCGATATGGAGATGCCGGTGCGGAAGTGCGGTGTTGTCGTGGTGGCGCTGGCCGCTGTCCTGGCGGGTTCCGGACCGACGGCGACGGCGGACGAACAAGCGACCGAGCTGCGGGCGTACGTGGTGGCGGGCGGCAAGCCGGGCGGCGTCATCGAAGGGCAGCGCTGGCAGTCCTACGCCATGCTCCGCGATGCCGCCGGCAAGCGCATCGGCGACGTGGGCATCGAGTGCACCGTCGAGAAGGCCCGCGAGAAGCGCGTCCTCGCGGAGTGCGGGCACGCCCTCCGCGTCAACGGCAAGGGCACGCTGCTGTTGCGCGGGATGCACCACTACAAGGACCAGACGGTCATGCCCGGTACGGCCGACCCCATGAAGCACATCGTCACGGGGGGCACGGGCGCCTTCGCGCACGCCTCCGGGTCCGCCGAACTCCTCGAAGTGATCGGCGGCTACACGTACAAGTTCGGCAACTTGGGCTGACCCCGGCGCGTACCGCCGGTGACCCCGTACGCCCGAATTCCCTGAAGTCGACGGCTCGCGCGTCCCCGACGCCGGGAGCCGGTCAGCAGTACCCATCCCCAGCAGGATCAGAAGGGCAGGCGCCGGTATGACCGACACCAAAGCGACCCAGCCGCACGACGCGGGTATGCGGCTGCGCGAAGTCGCCTTCGGCGCCGTCAGCGCGGCCGCCGTCCGCGCGGCGCTCCGTCTGGAGCTCGCCGACGCGCTGGACGACGACCCGCAGACCGCCGAGGAGTTGGCGTCGCGTCTGGCGGTGGAGCCGAGCGCCCTGCGGCGCCTGCTGCGCGCCCTCGTGGCCAACGGCATCTTCACCGAGGAGCCCGACGGCCGCTTCGCGCACAACGACTCCTCGCGCCTGCTGCGCGCCGACGCGCCGCGCAGCATGCGGTACGTGTCCCTGTGGGCCACCGAGCCGTGGACCTGGCAGGCGTGGCCGAAGCTGGAGGACGCGGTGCGGCACGGCGGCAGCGTGTTCCCGGACCTGCACGGCAAGGGCTTCTTCGACTACCTGCACGAGGACGCGCCGGAGTCCGCCGAGACGTTCAACCGCGCCATGACGCAGTCCAGCCGCCAGTCCGCCGAGGACGTGGCGGCCGTGCTGGACCTCTCCGCGGCGCGGACGGTCGTCGACGTGGGCGGCGGACAGGGCCTCCTGGTCGCGACACTGCTGGAGCGGCACCCGCACCTGCGCGGGGCGCTGCTGGACCTGCCCGCGGTGGTCGCCCGGGCGGACGCCAGGCTGCAGCCCGGCGGCGCCCTGGCGGACCGGGTCACGCTGGTCCCGGGCGACTGCCGCGACTCCGTGCCCGTCCGCGCGGACGTGTACGTGGTCAAGAACATCCTGGAGTGGGACGACGACAGCACCCGCCGCACGCTCGCGAACATCGTCGAGGCGGCCGAGCCCGACGCCCGCGTCGTGGTGATCGAGAACCTCGTCGACGACACGGGCTCGCTGAAGTTCACGACCGCGATGGACCTGCTGCTCCTGCTCAACGTCGGCGGCGCGAAGCACACCGAGGCGAGCATGCTCTCCGCGATGCGGCGCGCGGGACTGGAGGTCGGGGACGTGCGGGCGGTCAACAGCACGCTGCACATGTTCGACAGCGTGGTGCCGGCAGTCGCGGCCCAGTCGAGTGCCCGCTGAGGCGGCCGGCCCAAACCTCGCGATGATGCCCGCGAATGAACTCTGCCCCCCAAATCCCTCCAAGGGCCCTGTGGAGGTGCGCAAACGCAGCAGCAGCGGTCGCGGTCGCGGCGCGGCGAGCTGATGGTGAATGAGACGCCCTGCTGGTCCCCAGCGCTGACGACCTGTCAGCTATCTGGCCGGGCGCCGAAAGGACCCGCACCATGCGTCGTGCACGCACGTTCGTCGCCGCAACCGCCATCGCGTTCGCCGGGCTGGGCATCGCCGTCCCGGCCGCCCACGCCGACTCGCACACCTCCGACAGCTCCTCGAACTCCTCGGGCTCCGACAAGTCGTGGTCCGGCAGCGACGGCGGCTCGTGGTCCGGCAAGGAGTCGGGCAAGGAGTCCGGCAAGGAGTCCGACCACAAGAAGGCCCCGCACGGCGGCCCGCACGCGGGCATCGGCATCCTCGACGAGGGTGCGGGCCTGGCCACCGGCGGCGTGCTGATCGCCGGTGGTCTGGGTCTGGGCGTGTACGCGCTGCGCCGCCGTACCTCCACCGGCCTCGCCGGGGCCTGACCCGGCCGAACGTGACGCGATAGCGGCGGCCGGGGCGTCCCGGCCGCAGCATCGCCGCCCGCCGTGGCCACCGCCGATTCTCCGGCGGTGGCCACGGCTCGTACCGGGACCTCTCCACACGACCCACGCACCACATCCATCTGTGTCTCCGAAAGACAGGCGAATGGGACGCGCGAAGCTGACAGCCATCGCCGCGGGCGCGGTAGTCCTCGGCGTGCTCATGGTGGGCAACGACCTGAAGAGCGACAGCGAACCACCACAACCTGCCGCGGCGCGAGTAACGGCTCCGGCGGCGCCGGCCCCGGCTCCCGCCCCCGTCGGCGCGGCAGCGCCCCCGGCGGCACCCGCACCGGCAGCCCCGGCGGCCCAAGCGGCGCCTGCGCCGGCAGCGCAGCCCGCGCCGCCCGCACCCGCGCCGGCGCCTCCCGCGGCACAGCCGCTGAAGGCGTCCCCTCCGCTGCGGATCCGGATCCCCGCCATCGACGTCGACGCTCCGGTCATCGGTCTGGGGCTGGACGACAAGGGCGTCCTGACCGTGCCCCCGGCGACCAACCGCAACCTGGCCGGCTGGTACGAAGGCGGCGTGACCCCGGGCGCGCGCGGCAACGCGGTGATGGTGGGCCACGTGGACACCAAGTCCGGTCCGGCCGTCTTCTGGGCCCTGGGCGGCCTCAAGAAGGGCGACAAGATCACCGTGGAGCGCATGGACGCCAAGACCGCGACGTTCGAGGTCGATTCGGTCGAGTCGTTCGCCAAGAACGCCTTCCCCGACGCGCGGGTGTACGGGCAGACCCCCGACGCACAGCTGCGCGTGATCACCTGCGGCGGCGTGTACGACAAGAAGCAGCGCGACTACCCCGACAACGTCGTGGTCTTCGCACACCTCGTCAGCGGCCGCTGACGCGCGCCGCACCTGGCGGCAGTCATCGAGCGCCGAGCACCGAACGGCCGATGCCGCCGGACCTCCACGGTCCGGCGGCATCGGCCGTTCACGCGCGGGCGACGCCCGCGCCACGCTGCCCTCAGGCGCCGACGCGCAGCGACAACGCCGCTGCCACGTCCCGCAGTTCCCGCTCCGCGTCGGCGGCAGCGCCGGGCGAGCGCCACGCCACGAATCCGTCGGGTCGCACCAGGACCGCGCCTTCGCCACCCACGCCGTGCAGGGCAGCCCAGTCCAGGCCGTCGTCGGTGACGAGAACGTCGTCCGATGCCGCCTCGTCCGATGCCACGCGGTAGACCGCCAGATGCGCGCCCAGTCCCGCGGCCGCGCGGCGCCACGGCTCGCCTTCCGGGCCCGCCGCGGTCAGCAGCACGAACTGTGTCTCGTACAGGTCCAGGAGCGACACCCGCTCCCCTCCCCGCCGCACCCAGGCATGCGGTGCCCGCGTGCCCGGCGCGCCGTCGGGCGGGCGGAACGCCTCGGGCACCGCAGGCGCTTCGGGGTCGGCGCCGACCACGGCGCCGGCCGCGTAGCGGTAGCCGAGCACGACGCCGAGCACGCCGGGCTGCCGGCCCGCGCCACCGGGAGGCCCGCCCCCGGTGCCGCCGCCGGGGCCGCGACCGGCGGGCGGTCCCGAGGGGGGTCCCGCGGGGGGTCCCCCGCCCGCGTGCGGGCCCGTTTCGGGCGGGCCCGCCTTTCGGGGCCCGGCACCCGCAGGCGGCCCGACGGGCGCCCCGGCCGGCGGTCCGGCGATGGGCGGGGCCGCGTAGCCGGGGTGGCTGTGCTCGGCCGAACGGGTGGAAGCGCGCATCGCGGTCGCCAACGCCACCGGACGCCGCTCCGCCTCGTACGTGTCCAGGAGCGCGGGATCGGCGTGCCCGGCCACCACGGCCGCGATCTTCCACGCCAGGTTGTGCGCGTCCTGAATGCCGGTGTTGGAGCCGAACGCGCCGGTCGGCGACATCTCGTGAGCGGAGTCGCCGGCCAGGAACACGCGTCCGTCGCGGTAGTGCTCGGCCACCCGTTCGGCGGCATGCCATGGGGCCTTTCCGGTGATTTGCACGTCCAGATCCGGCACCCCCATCCCGGCGCGGATATGCGCGATGCAGCGCTCGTCCGTGAATGCGTCGAGCGACTCGCCCTGCTCGGGATGCCACGGCGCGTGGAACACCCACCGCTCGGTGTTGTCCACGGGCAGCAGCGCGCCTTCGCCCTGAGGGTGCGTCAAGTAGCAGACGATGAACCGGCGTTCGCCCACGAACTCGGCGAGGCGCTTGGAGGTGAAGGTGATGCTGACGTTGTGGAACAGGTCGCCCGGGCCCGACACGGGGATGCCCAGGCCTTCGCGCACCGGGCTTCGCGGGCCGTCGGCGGCGACCAGGTAGTCGGCGCGCACCGTCCGGCGCTCGCCCGTGTCGCGCGCCACCAGCTCCGCGGTCACTCCCGAGGCGTCCTGCGTGAACCCGACGAGTTCGGTGCCGAAGCGCACCGGGGCGCCCAGTTCGGCGGCGTAGCGGACCAGCACCGGTTCGAGGTCGTTCTGACTGCACAGGCACCACGAGCTCGGGGAGAACCGGGCGAGGCCGCCGCCCGGGTCGATCTCCTTGAACAGCCATTCCTGCTCGTCGCCGGCGATCGTCTCGGCCTGGAGGATGCCGTGGTTGTCCGCCAGCACGGCGGAGGCGGCGCGGATGCCGTCCTCGATGCCGGCCGTGCGGAACAACTCCATCGTGCGGACGTTGTTGCCGCGTCCCCGCGGGTGCCGCGAGGTGCCGCTGTGCCGTTCCACCACCATGTGCCGGACCCCGAGCCGGCTCAGGAACACCGAGGCGGACAGGCCCACCAGGGAGCCGCCGACCACGAGCACGGGCACGTGCTCGTCGTGGTCGCGCGCCTCGCTCCCGTTCCCGTTCCCGGCCCTGTCCGGGCCGGGGCTCCTCGTGGACGCCCGGCCCGCGGTTCTCCGGGGGTTGTTCTTCTCGAAACTCATCGCCACTCCGCCTCAGCGCTCGGCCCCGTACCACCCCCGAAGTGGCGTGTGCCCGGCGGCGGGTCACCATCCCCATCCCGGATCGCCATATCACCCATATGCCCTTAAAAGGTGCCTTCCTCGGCACCGGCGTCCACGCTCGATTCCGGGGCCCACGAGCGAAGGACGAAAATGGACACGACGGTCCGCGAGCATGGCGACCACATCGGGACAGCAGACGGGCCGAGTGCATCACGGCTGCGCGTCCTGCTGATGCTGGAGATCCACGAAGGCTCGCAGGAGCGCTTCCTCGACGCGTACGAGAGCATCCGCGACCAGGTCGCCCGGGTACCGGGCCACCTGCGCGACCAGCTCTGCCAGTCCATCGAGGATCCCACCCAATGGCTCATCACCAGCGAATGGGCCGACGCGGACCGGTTCCTGGCCTGGGTCGACAGCCCGGAGCACCAGCTGATGGTCCGCCCGCTGCACGGCTGCGTGCGGGGCACCCGCTCGCTCCGGTACGCGGTGGCCCGGGAAACCGGCTTCCACCCGCCGGCCGCCGACCCGACCGCGACCGCATCCGCGTCCGCGGGCAGGCCGGGCACCGGTGCCGCGGACTCCCTCCGCCCGCCGGCCGCCGCGGCCGACGGCATCATCCGCTGCGCGCTGAGCTTCCCGGTCAAGCCCGGCAGCGCGGCCGACGTCGGCGAGCTCCTGAGCGGCTACGAGCCGCCGAACCCGCATGTCGACGAGAACACGTCGCTGCGCCGCACCTCGGTGTTCATGCACGGCAACGTCGTCGTGCGCGCCATCGAGATCCGCGGCGACATGCGCGCCGCCCTGGCGCACGTCGCGCGGCAGCCGCAGGTGCGTGCCGCCGAGGAGGCGCTCAACCCGTACCTGGTGGAGCCGCGCGACCTGGACGACCCGGAAGGCGCCCGGGAGTTCTTCATGAAGGCGGCGCTCGCCGAGGCGTTCCAGCGCACCGCCGCGCACCCCCGCCCCGGCGACGACCGCGCCGAGCGCAGGGCGTTCATGTACCCCGTACGGCCGGCCGCCGCGGAATCCGTCGCGCGCATTCTCGCCGCGCACGACGAGGAGGTCCTCGGCGACCCGGACGGCCCTCTCGCGGCGTCCTCCGTCTACCTGCGCCAGGACCTCCTGGTCCGCGTGATCGACGTGCGTCCCGGCGCCGACGCGGACCCCGCGGTCCTGCTCGGCATCCCGTCCGAGGCGGCGTCCCGCGTCGGGCGGCTCCTGGACGGCCACCCGGCGGACCTGGCGGACGAAGCCGGCCTGCGCCGCCTGCTCGCGACCTGCGCCATGACCCCGGTGACCGACCGCCGCGCGGCCGACGCCTCCTGAGCCGTCCGCTCCCCTGCCGGTCCGGTCCGACACGGCCCGGACCGGCACATCCGTCCGACCTTCGCGCGACGCGTACGCACGCGTCGCCGGCCACTCGGAGGTGGCACGCATGACCGCACCCATCAAGGACACAGCCCCCCAGCCCGACTCCCCGGCATCCGACGCCCAGGCGTGCTGCGCGTCGTCGTCCGTCCGCGTCGTCGGCCTCGACGACGTGCCGCCCAACGTGCGCCGCGGCGGCGACCTCCGGGTCACCCTGAGCCCGACGACGGTCGGCTCGACCAGCGGCTTCATGGGGGTGGCCCTGCTCGCCCCGGGCGACGCCATCACGGAGCACTACCACCCGTACTCCGAGGAGTTCGTGCACCTGGTGCAGGGCGAGCTCGAGGTGGACCTCGACGGCGTCACCCACCAGCTGCGGGCCGAGCAGAGCCTGATGATCCCCCGCGAGATGCGGCACCGGTTCCGCAACGTGAGCCGTACCGAGGCGCGCATGGTCTTCCAGCTCGCGCCCCTCGCCCCGCGGCCGGAACTCGGCCACGTGGACACGGAGTCCCCCGCCGCCCCGACCGAGCCGCATCCCGGCATCGGGGGCGCGACGTGAAGCACCGCGTGGTGGTCACCGGCGTCGGCGTCGTCGCACCCGGCGGCGTCGGCGTCCCGGCCTTCTGGGACCTGCTGACCAGCGGACGCACCGCGACCCGGGGCATCACCTTCTTCGACCCGGCGCCGTTCCGCTCGCGCATCGCGGCGGAGTGCGACTTCGACGCCGCCGCCTCGGGCGTGAGCGCGGAGCGCGCCCGACGTGCCGACCGCTACGTCCAGTTCGCCCTCGCCGCCGCCGCCGAGGCGGTCCGCGACAGCGGGCTCGACCTGGACGTCGAGGACCCGTGGCGCATAGGCGTGTCCCTCGGCACCGCCGTCGGCGGTACGACGCGCCTGGAGCAGGACTACGTCGGCGTCGCCGTCCGCCCGGACGGCGTGCGCTGGGACGTCGACCACCGCGCGGCCGCCCCGTTCCTGCACCGCGCGTTCACGCCCGCGGCGCTGTCCTCCGAGGTCGCCGAGGAGTTCGGCGCACGCGGGCCGGTGCAGACCGTGTCGACCGGGTGCACGTCCGGTCTCGACGCGGTCGGGTACGCCGCGCACGCGATCGAGGAAGGCCGCGCCGACATCTACCTCGCCGGCGCGTCCGACTCCCCGATCTCGCCCATCACCGTGGCGTGCTTCGACGCCATCAAGGCCACCTCGACGCGCAACGACGACCCGGCGCACGCGTCGCGTCCGTTCGACGCGCACCGGGACGGGTTCGTGCTCGGCGAGGGCTGCGCGGTCCTGGTCCTGGAGGAGCTGGACCACGCCCTGCGGCGCGGCGTGCCGATCTACGCCGAGATCGGCGGGTTCGCGACCCGCGGCAACGCGTACCACATGACGGGCCTGACCCGTGAGGGCCTGGAGATGGCGGAGTCGATCAGCCACGCCCTCGGCGACGCCCGGGTCGACGCGACCGACGTCGACTACGTCAACGCGCACGGTTCGGGGACCCAGCAGAACGACCGCCACGAGACCGCCGCGGTCAAGCTCGCCCTCGGCGAGCACGCCCGGCGGACCCCGATGAGCTCCATCAAGTCGATGGTCGGCCACTCGCTCGGGGCGATCGGCGCGATCGAACTCGCGGCCTGCGCCCTGGCCATGGCGCACGGCGTCGTGCCGCCCACCGCGAACTACGAGACGCCCGACCCCGAGTGCGACCTCGACTACGTGCCCGGCACCGCCCGCGAAGCCTCGCTGGAGACCGTCCTGTCGGTCGGCAGCGGCTTCGGGGGCTTCCAGTCGGCCGTGGTCCTGGACCGCCGTTCGGTGGACGGCCCGATCCGCACCGGGGGTGCGCGGTGATGGACACGAATCGACAGGCGGTCGTCACCGGGCTGGGCGTGGTCGCCCCGAACGGCATCGGCACCGACTCGTTCTGGAAGGCCACCCGTGAAGGCACCGCACACCTGACCCGCATCACGCGCGAGGGCTGCGACCACCTTCCGCTGGCGGTGGCGGGGCTCGTCGACGACTTCGACCCCGTCGGCACCGTCGAGGACAAATTCCTCGTGCAGACCGACCGGTTCACGCACTTCGCGCTGCACGCCGCCGACCAGGCGCTGCGTGACGCGGGTATCCCGGACCTGCCGGAGTACGCGATCGGCGTGGCCACCGCGAGCAGCTCCGGCGGCGGCGAGTTCGGCCAGCGGGAACTGCAGAACCTGTGGGGCACCGGCCCCGACTTCGTCGGCCCGTACCAGTCCATCGCGTGGTTCTACGCCGCCAGCACCGGACAGATCTCCATCCGGGGCGGCTTCAAGGGGCCGTGCGCGGTTCTCGCCGACGACGAGGCCGGCGGCCTGGACGCGATCGCGCACGCCGCGCGTTCGATCGGGCGCGGCGCGGACGCCATGGTCGTCGGTGCCGCCGAGGCCCCGATCGCCCCGTACTCGATGGTGTGCCAGCTCGGCTACGACGAACTGAGCCGGGCCGTCGACCCGGGGCGCGCGTACCTGCCGTTCGACGCGGCCGCCTGCGGCTTCGCCCCCGCCGAAGGCGGCGCGGTGCTGGTCCTGGAGGAGCGCGGGGCGGCGGAGCGGCGCGGCGCGGTGATCCGCGCCACGGTCGCCGGGCACGGTGCCACCTTCACCGGGACCGACGACTGGGCCGCCTCCCGCCAGGGCCTCGCCCGCGCCATCGGGCAGGCCCTCGCCGAGGCCGGCGTGGGTCCGGACGAAATCGACGTGGTGTTCGCCGACGCCCTCGCGGTGCCCGCCGCCGACCGCGCCGAAGTGCTGGCGCTGGGCGACGCGTTGGGCGCGCACGCGGCCGACGTCCCGGTCACCGCCCCCAAGGCCGGCATCGGCCGCGCGTATTGCGGCGGACCGGTCCTGGACGTCGCCGCCGCCGTCCTCGCGATGGAGCACGGGGTCATCCCGCCCACCCCCGGGGTGTTCGCCACCGAGTACGACATCGACCTCGTCACCGGGCGGGCGCGCGCGGCGCGGGTGCGCACCGCGCTGGTGCTGAGCCGCGGCCTGATGGGCTGCAACGCCGCGCTCGTGCTGCGCGGCCACGACTAGCGGCACACCCGAGCGGCGCGACCGGCCGCCCGGGCCGCACGACCACGCCGCACCACTGCGCCGCACCACTGCGCCACCCGACCGCCCGCACAGCCACGCGACACGAAAGGACGCCCCCATGAACGGGCCCTTCACCTACGACGACCTGTCGGCCCTGATGAAGTCGTCCGCCGGCATCACCGCGGACCCGAAGGAACTGGAGAACGGCGCCGAGTCGGCCTTCGCCGACCTGGGGCTCGACTCCCTGGGCCTCATGGCCGTCGTCGGCGAGATCGAGCACAGCTACGGCACCCCGCTCGGTCCCGACGCCGAACGCACCAAGACCCCCCGCGAGTTCATCGACCTGGTGAACTCCCAGATCACCTCCGGAGTATGACCCGATGTCCGGACACACCGACAACAGCATCATCATCAACGCGCCGTTCGACCTGGTCTGGGACATGACCAACGACGTCGAGCGCTGGACCGACCTGTTCACCGAGTACGCCTCGGTCGAGGTCCTCGAACGCGAGGGCGACAAGGTCACCTTCCGGCTCACCATGCACCCGGACGCGGACGGCAACGTCTGGAGCTGGGTGTCCGAGCGTGAGCCGGACCGCGCCCTGCGCACCGTCTGGGCGCAGCGCGTCGAGACCGGGCCGTTCGCGCACATGCACATCCGCTGGGAGTACCACGACGAGCCCGACGGGGTGCGGATGCGCTGGGTCCAGGACTTCGCCATGAAGGAGTCCGCGCCGGTGGACGACGCGTGGATGACCGACAACATCAACCGCAATTCCCGCGTCCAGATGGAGGTCATCCGCGACAAGATCCAGCAGCGCGCGGACGAGCTCGGCCTGACGATCGCCCCCAGCCCCATCGGGTGACCCGGACCGTCGCCGACGGCCTGCGGGCCGGCCGACCCGCGCCGCCCCCGCGGCGTGCGTCGGCCGGCCCGCGGGCCCGGCGTCGCTCTCCGCCGTCCCCGCCTGCCGACGATCCGCCGGGATCCACGGGATCCACCGGCGATCTGCCGCCGATCTGCCGCCGATCCGATCCGTTCGCCCCACCCGAAGCGAAGGACCCCTCGTGACCACGTACCGAAGCCTCATCGTCGCCCGCATGCACCCGGGTGCCTCCGATGACGTCGCGGACATCTTCGCCGCCTCCGACCGGGGCGAGCTGCCCGGCCTCGTCGGTGTCACCGGACGCAGCCTGTTCCGGTTCGGCGACGACCTCTACCTGCACCTGATCGAGGCGGACCGTCCCCCTGCGGTGGGTGTCGCCGAGGTCGCCGGCCACCCCGAGTTCAGGGCCGTCAGCGACCGGCTCTCGGCGCACGTCAGCGCGTACGACCCGGCCACCTGGCGGGGTCCCAAGGACGCCATGGCCCAGGAGTTCTACCGGTGGGAGCGGCCGCGCAACGGCTGACTCCGCGACGCCCCGACCGACCGACTCTCGGAGGAACCCGTGGTCGACATCGACAACCGGCCCCTTGCGCCGGACGCGGCGCACGCCGCGGCCGACTGGGTGCGGTGCACCGAGTGCTCCGAACTCGTGTACGGCAAGCGCTTCGCCCGCGGTCTGCGGGTCTGCCCCGGCTGCGGTGCGCACGCACGGCTGACCGCGCGGCAGCGGCTCGACCAGCTTCTCGACCCCGGTCCGCGGATCCCGCTCGACACCGGGCCCGCCCCGCACGACCCGCTGCGCTTCGTCGACTCGCGGCCGTACCCCGAGCGGCTGGCCGAGGCCCAGGCGGCCACCGGGATGCCCGACGCCGCTCTCGCGGTCCGCGCCACCATCGCCGGGCACCCGGTGGTCGTCGCCGTCATGGACTTCCGCTTCCTCGGCGGCAGCCTCGGCTGCGCCGTCGGGGCGCTCGTCACCCGGGCGGCCGAGGAGAGCCTGCGCGAACGCGCGCCCCTGCTGATCGTGACCGCGTCGGGCGGCGCGCGCATGCAGGAGGGCGCGCTCTCCCTCATGCAGATGGCCAAGACCGCGCAGGCCCTCGCGGAGCTGGACGAGGCCGGGATCCTGGTGGTGACGCTCGCCACGGACCCGACGTACGGCGGAGTCGCCGCGTCGTTCGCGACGCTCGCGGACGTGATCCTCATCGAGCCGGGGGCCCGCATGGGATTCGCCGGGCCGCGCGTGATCGAGCAGACCATCGGCGAGCGGCTGCCGGAGGGATTCCAGAGCGCCGAATTCCTGCTGGCTCACGGACTGGTCGACGCGGTGGTACCGCGAGACCAACTGCGGCGCACCCTCGGGCACTTGCTGGACGTGGGGAGCGCCCCGAGTGATGCCGGGCCCGGTCCGGGTGACGACGGGCGGACCTGGCACGAGGACGTCGTACCGGACCCGTGGGCCACGGCGCGACCGGAACCGGTCGCCGGCCGGGCCGCGCCGTCGGGCGGTGCCGCGTGGGACGTGGTGCGCCGGGCCCGGCACCCCGAACGGCCCTCGGCCCTCGACTACGCGGGCCGTCTGCTGGACGGCTTCCAGGAGTTGCACGGTGACCGCATCGGCGCCGACTGCCCCGCGGTGGTCGGCGGCGTCGGCGTCCTCGCGGGGCAACCGGTCGTGCTGATCGGCCACCACAAGGGCGGTTCCGACCTCCAGGAGCGCCGGCGCCGGCACTTCGGGATGGCCACTCCCGCGGGCTTCCGCAAGGCCGCGCGGCTGATGAACCTGGCCGCGAAGCTGGGGATCCCCGTCGTGACGCTGGTCGACACGCCGGGAGCCAACCCCGACCTGGACGCCGAACGCGGCGGGCAGGCCGTCGCGATCGCCGAGAACCTGCGCCTGATGTCGAGGCTCCCGGTGCCCATCGTGACCGTGGTCACCGGCGAGGGCGGCAGCGGCGGCGCGCTCGCGCTGGCCGTCGCCGACCGCGTGCTCATCTGCGAGCACGCCATCTACTCCGTCATCAGCCCCGAAGGCTGCGCCGCCATCCTGTGGAAGGACCAGGAGGCCGCGCCCGTGGCGGCCGAGGCACTGCGGCTGCGGGCGTCCGACCTGCTGCCGCTCGGCGTGGTGGACGCGATCGTGCCGGAACCGCCGGGCGGCGCCCACACCGACCCCGAGGCCGCCGCAGACCTCATGCGTGCCGCCCTGGTGCCGCTCCTCGCCGAGCTGCGGCACGGCGACCACGACCGGCGGATCCGGGAACGCCGCGACCGCTACCGGAAGTTCGGCGAGTCGCCCGCGGTGCCGGGCGCTGTCGCCACGGACACGTATCCAGGAGGGCACTGATGACCATCGAGTGCGAGGGCGGCGCGACCGGCGCCGGCAACGAGGCCGTATCCCCGGTGCCGAGGCGCTTCCGCCTCCAGGCCGGGGACACCGTGATCGAGATCGACTGGCTTCCCGGGGAGGCCGCGCCCGCCGTGTCGGCGAGCGGCGCGGTGGTCCGGCGGGACGCCCCTGTCACCACCGCGTCCCCGGCAGCGTCCTCTGTTGCTTCTTCTGCTGCTGCTTCTGCTTCTTCTGCCGCGGCCGCCGTGTCGCCGGCCGCACCGACGTCGGCCGCGAACGGGACGCCGGAGCCCGCCGGGTTGTTCGTCCGGGCTCCGATGGTCGGCACCTTCTACCACGCGCCGGACGCGGGAGCCCGGCCGTTCGTCGGCGTCGGGGACATCGTCCGCCCCGGCCAGACGATCGGGATCCTGGAGGTGATGAAGATGATGAACCCCATCACCGCCGAAGTCACCGGACGCATCGTCGACATGGTGGTGGGCGACGCCGAATCCGTCGAGTACGACCAGCCGTTGATCGCGCTCGAACCCGTCGGCAGCGGGTGAGGCGGGTGTTCTCCACGGTACTGGTCGCCAACCGGGGTGAGATCGCGCTGCGGGTCATCCGCGCCTGCCGCGAGGCGGGCATCCGCAGCGTCGCGGTGTACTCGACCGCGGACCGGGACTCCGCCGCCGTACGCTGCGCCGACGCCGCGGTGCACATCGGGCCGCCGCCGGCGAGGTCCAGCTATCTGAGCATCCCCGCCGTCATCGAAGCCGCCCGCGCCGTGCAGGCGGACGCCATCCATCCCGGATACGGATTCCTCTCCGAGGACTCGGACTTCGCCGAGGTCTGCGCGGCGCACAACATCACGTTCATCGGCCCCCCTCCCGAGGTCATGCAGCGCCTCGGCGACAAGGCCGAGGCGCGCGCGGCGATGGCCGACGCGGGCCTGCCGGTGCTGCCCGGCAGCTGCGGCGCGTTGACTTCGCCGGGCCAGGCCGCCGAGATCGCCGACCGGATCGGCTACCCGGTCATCCTCAAGGCCGTGGCGGGCGGCGGCGGGCGGGGCATGCGCGTGGTGCGCGAGCCGTGCGAGCTGGCGCGCGCGTACGGCGAAACCCGGGCCCAGGCGCGGGCCGTCTTCGGTGACGAGCGCGTCTACATGGAGAAGTTCGTCGACAACGCCCGACATATCGAGGTCCAGGTGCTGTGCGACATGCACGGCGGGGCCATCCACCTGGGCGAGCGCGACTGCTCGGTGCAACGGCGGCACCAGAAGCTGATCGAGGAGGCTCCGGCGGCCGGTCTGGATCCGGCCGTACGCGAAGCGATGTGCGGCGCGGCCCTGCAGGGTGCCAAGGCGGTCGGCTATGTGGGCGCGGGCACCTTCGAATTCGTCGTCTCGGCAGCCACGCAGGAGTTCCACCTCATGGAGGTCAACTGCCGCCTCCAGGTGGAGCATCCGGTCACCGAGATGGTCACCGGAGTCGACCTGGTCCACGAGCAGCTCCGCATCGCCGCGGGGGAACCGCTGACGATGTGCCAGGACGACGTGGTCATCAGGGGGGCGGCGATCGAGTGCCGCGTCAATGCCGAAGACCCCGAGAACGACTTCGTCCCCACGCCGGGGACACTCGACGAATTCGTCCCGCCCGGCGGCCCGTTCGTACGCGTCGACACACACGCTTTCGCGGGCTGGACGATCGGCCCCCACTACGACTCGCTCCTGGCCAAGGCAATCGTCTGGGCTCCGGACCGCGAGTCGGCCCGAGCACGCGCCGTCCGCGCGCTCTCCGAATTCCGGGTGGCGGGGGGCGGTGTCCGCACCACGATCCCGTTCCTGAGCCGCATCATCGGCCACGCGGCCTTCGGTACGGCGACGCACACCACGTCCCTTGTGGACGCGATCGTCCGCGGCGACGAAGAAGTCGACGTGGCCCGCGAACTCCCGCAACCGCAATGGCTCTCGCATTCCGCACAGTACGCAAAGGTGGGCTTGGCACCATGGGTCAGCAGCAACGAAGCGTCACCGAATGGTCAGGACGCGCAACACGCGGCGTTGTAGCCGCCGTTGCCGTACTGCTCCTGGTCCTGGTGGCCGGGACCGCGGAAGCCGCCGGCCCCCGCGCCGGGGGAACTCCCGCGGTGCGTACGGTCGCACCCGGTGAATCCGTCCAGGCCGCGGTCGACGCCGCGGCCCCGGGGGACGTCGTCGAACTCTCGGCGGGCACCTACCACGGCAGTGTGTTGATCGCGAAGGACGGGATCACCCTGCGCGGTCCGCGCGACGGCGAGGCCGTCATCAGCCCCGCCGCGTCGGCCGAGGAAGGCGTCTGCGCGACGGGCGGCTTCGGCGTCTGCGTGTTCGGCACCGCGCAGAAGCCCGTCGTCCGAGTCGGCGTCGAGTCGCTGACCGTGACCGGGTTCCGCAAGACCGGTGTGAAGGGCCTGCACGCGGACGGCCTTTCCGTCACCGCCGTGCACGCCCGCGGCAACGGCGAACACGGCATCGGCCAGGAGTTCTCGGTCCGCGGCCGGTTCGTCGGCAACGTGACGGAATCCAACGGCCAGTCCGGGCTGTTCGTGGGCGACGAGCCGGACGGAACCGGCACCGTGGTCGTCGGCAACCGCGCGGCGGACAACCGCATCGGCGTCCATCTCCGCCGGGCCCGCCACATCACCGTGAGCGGGAACCGGCTCACGGACAACTGCGCGGGGGTCTTCGTGGTCGGCGACGAGACCCGTCCCATCGCGGGCGACCTCGACATCGTCGGCAACGCGATGGCGGCCAACAACCGCTTCTGCCCCGGGAACGAACGGATCGCCCACATCCAGGGCTCGGGCATCGTCCTGACCGGCACCGAGGGCGTACGCATCCGCGGCAACAGCATCACGGACCACCACGGCGACTCCCCGATGTCCGGCGGCATCGTGATGGTGCCCAGCTTCACCGGCGAGGGGACGTCCCGCCAGGAGATCACCGGCAACACCGTCGTGCGCAACGTCCCCGCCGACCTCGCGCAGCGCGATCCGCGGGGCGTCGGCAACACCTACGCGGCCAATACCTGCTTGAAGTCGGAGCCCGCCGACCTGTGCGGGCCACAGGCGGGCTGACGCGCCGCCGGTCGTACACGGGCGCCCACCCGCGCCGGTGCCTGGGAGTGGAGGCCAGGCACCGGCGCGGCGCGTTGTCGCGGGGTCGGCTACCAGTTGCCGCCGTGACCGCCGTGGTGGGGCGCCATGGGGGGCGTCACGCCGGGCTTGGCGTGGTCGCCGTCGACGTTGGCGCAGAAGTTGCCGAACGCCGGGTTCAGGATGCCGATGACGCTGATGTTGTTGCCGCACACGTTGACCGGCACGTGCACCGGAACCTGGATCAGGTTGCCGGACAGCACGCCGGGCGAGCCGACGGCCGCGCCGTCCGCGTCGGAACCCGCGAACGCGGCGCCGCCGCCCGCCAGCACCAGGGCTGCGGCGCCGACCGAGACAACCGTCGCCTTCTTCATGATCGCCACGAAACTCTCCGATTCATCGGTCCAGGGTGCGGCGCCGCCGAGTTGGGGGCCGCACCCGGAAGCAACGACGGCGCCGACGTGCTGGTCACGGCCGCCACTTCGGTGTCATCCGCACGCGCCACCCCAACGCCGTCGGGTATCTCGCCCCGCGCGCCACCCCGGAGCCCTCGCGCGGCTCGGCTGTGCCGCCGCCATGGCGTCGGGCGCCCACCGCCGCTGCGCGCCACGGCAGGGGCATCGCACTCCGCTCGTCGTCCACGTGCCCGGCGGGCTCGCGGAGTTGTCACGCGCTTCGGCGGCGCCGCGCGAGGACATCGCAGCCGGCCGGTGGGCGCGTCCTCTTGGCGGGACGGGGGTGCGGGGCGCTATGGTCGTTCGTGATGACCACTCAATTCGTTGTGAGAATGGGGGTCCCGTCCGCGCAAGGTGAGTGCTGATGCACACTCACATCGCGAACGGGGATTCCCGGGTTTCCTTCTGGCCGCGCGTGCGCGAGTTCGCCGTGCCGCCCCCCATGATCGAGTCCGCGACCGCCCGCCGCCTTGCCGGCGACTGGGGCGGGGCATGCGCCGCCGCGGGCATCGACGTCGACCTGAATCTGCGGGCGGCGGCCCGCACCCACGGGCACGAACTCGCCGCCCGGGTACGCGCCGACCTCCGCCACCTCGCCCCTGATCTGCTGCGCTGGCACATGCCGCGGATCGCTCCGGACGGGCTGCTGCGTCCCGGCCTGACCATCGCACTGGCCCACTACGGGCTTGCCGCCGGTCACCGAACACGCGGCGTGCAGCTGGTTGTTCGCACGCCGCCCGGCTGGGCCGCCGCCGGGCAGCGGATCAGCCTCGCGCTGTGGGACGGGTCGGAACACGCGTCCGGCGCGTCCCGGTATCCGCATCCCCATCCGCACCGGCGGTTCCGCCTCGACCTGCACAGGCACCTGTGGGATGCGCGGCGGTCCCACGAACTGCGGGTGCGGTCGGGTGCGGATCTGCTCCGTTCCGCGGACGGGTGTCCGGGCGATGCCGCGGATCCTGCAACACCGGACCTCCTGGGCCTGGTGCCGGAGGACCAGCCGTGCGCCGTCGACCGGTGGGCGGCCGAGGCCCGGATCCTGCTGCACGCGGAAGGGCGGCCTCCGGGCGCCGTTCTCGTGCGGCTCGGCGCGCGGCACCGGTTGATCGTGGAACCGGTTGCCGACGCGGGCGACAGCGCCATCGGCCGCGGCGACGGGGACGGGACCGGGGACGGTATCGGCGTACGGCTGCCGGGACTTCGGATCACGAGGGCGTCCGCCTCCGGCCGGGCCCCCGCACTGCCGGTCCTCCCCGACGCGGCCACCTGGGTGCTCCCCGACCTGGAACTCCTGCGTGCCGGTGTGGTCGACGCCGAGCGGCTCCACCCGCTCGTGGCGGCGGCGCTGATCCCCGGCTACTCGTCGGACGCCGCGCAGGCCGCCCGCGACGCGGGGCACCCCCGCTTCGTGGACTGCCGGGGTGCTCGGCACCGCATCGGCATGGTCGACGGCGTGCTGACCGCCCTGGACCACGATCCCGACGAGATCCGTCGCGAGGAGCTGCTCGCCGCGCTGACGGGGACTCCGCTGCCCTGCCTCCAGGCGATCGACACGGCGCACCGAAGTCCCGACTGCCTCACCGGTGTCCGCGAACGCCTCGACCACGGCGACAGCGCCGGTGCCCTTGCAGTCGTCGAGGACCTCCTGGGGTCCGAGGCCGTGCTGCGCGAGGGTGCGCTGCTGGACGAGCTGGAGGCGGCCACGCGCGGGCGGATCAGGTACGGGCTGTTCCGGGCCGGCCTGGCCGGCCGCACCCCGCCGCGCATCTGGCCACCACACGAAGCCGTCCGCAACCGCCGCTCGCGCGGACGCCGTACAGCCGTCCGCTGACGGGGACTTCGCCGGATCTCAGGCCGACTTCTGCCTGATTTCGGCCTGCCTCCGGCCTGGCTCCGGCCTGTCGCCGAACCTCCTTCGACTTGTCGTCGGCCTGCCTTCGACCTACCCGCGCTCTGCCTCCGGTCAGACCGGCCACCGCATCCCCAGCCCTGGGCGGCTCCGCCCACCACGACCCCAAAGGTGATCCCACATGCTCGCATTCACGCAGTCCGGCACCCTCGACACCACCGCGCCGCCGACCGGCCCCGCCCCCGCGCCTGCTCCCGTCCCCGGCTCCGACCTGGAGATCGCCGGCGCGTTGCTGGCCATGCTCCGCGACACCGCCACCGAACCGCGCCCCAACACCCAGCTCGAAGCCCTGACCCTCGCCGTCGCCGCCGACCTGCCCGTGCTGCTGTGGGGCGAGCCGGGCATCGGCAAGACCGCGGCGCTGACGCAGCTCGCGTCCGCTCTGGACCTGCCCCTGACCACGGTGATCGCCAGCGTGCACGAGCCCTCCGACTTCTCGGGGCTGCCCATCGTCGGCGACGACCCGGCGCGGCAGGGCGTGCCGATGGCGCCGCCGGACTGGGCCGTACGCCTCGTCGAGGCCGGGCGCGGGCTGCTGTTCCTCGACGAACTGTCCACCGCGCCGCCGGCCGTCCAGGCGGCCCTGCTCCGCCTCGTGCTGGAGCGGCGCATCGGCGCCCTGCAACTGCCCCCCGGCGTACGGATTGTGGCCGCCGCGAACCCCCGGTCGTCGGCCGCCGACGGCTGGGAGCTGAGCCCGCCCCTGGCGAACCGCTTCGTCCACCTGCAATGGACCCACGAACACGAGGTCGTCGTACGCGGCCTCGGCGGCACCTGGCCGTTCGCGACGCTGCCGCGGCTGGACCCCGCGAGGCTCCCGGAGTCGGTGGAGTTCGCCCGCCGCGCCGTCTGCGGCCTGCTGACCGCCCGTCCCACACTCGTCCACCGGCTGCCCACCACCGAGACCCGGCGCGGCGGTGCGTGGCCGTCGCCTCGGAGCTGGGAGATGACGCTGGCGCTGATCGCGTTCGCCACGGCGGCGGACACGTCCCGCGACGTGCTCTCCCAGCTCGTCAGGGGCACCGTGGGCGACGGACCGGGGCTGGAACTGCTGGCCCACATCGACCGGATGGACCTGCCGGACCCGGAACTGCTGCTCGCCGACCCGGACGCCGCCCTGCTGCCCGAACGCGGGGACCTGCGGCAGGTGGTGCTCGACGGGGTCGTGCAGGCGGTCCGCAACCGGCCCGACAAGTCCCGCTGGGACGCGGCGTGGTCGCTGCTGGCCCGGGCGCTGGAGACCGGGGCGCCTGACCTTGTGGTCGTTCCGGCGACCACGCTCGCGTCGCTGCGCCGCGAGGACTGGGACGTCCCGGACTCGATCGGACGACTCGCCGGCGTCGTCGCGCTGTCCCGCCGCGCGGACCGGGCGGCGGAGCGTACCTCCGGCTCGGCGTCCCGGAAGGTGGGCCGATGACCGCCACGGCGGAGGAACCGCGGGCCCTGGACCGCGAGAAGCTGTTCGCCGCCCGGCTGCACGCCGCCCAGGTGCGCCCCTACCTCGCGACCGCGCTGTACGCCCTGAATCCGGTGGAGTCCCGGCAGGTGCCGACGATGGCCGTCGACCGGAACTGGCGGTGCTACGTCTCACCGGCGTTCGTGGACCGGATGCCGGTCGAGGACCTGGCCGCCGTATGGGTGCACGAGGTCTCGCACCTGCTGCGCGACCACCACGGGCGCAGCGACCGGGTCGCGCGCGAACGAGGGCTGACCGGATACGGCGACCGGCTGCGCATGAACATCGCCGCGGACTGCGAGATCAACGACGACGTCTACGGCGACGGGCTGGTGCGGCCGAAAGGCGCCATCTTCCCACGGCACTTGGAGCTGTCCGAGGGCCAACTCATGGAGGACTACCTGCGGCAGTTCAGTCTCGGGCCGCTGACCCAGGACTTCGCCTGGCTGGAGTGCGGCAGCGGCGCGGACGGGCTCGAACGCCCCTGGGACCTGGGGCCGGACGGTGCGCACGGCCTCAGCGAGCAGGAGCGCGACGCCGTACGGTTCCGAGTCGCCGAGGGCATCAAGGGCCGTCCGGGGGACGCTCCGACGGGGTGGCGCCGGTGGGCCGAGGAGGCGTTCCAACCGCCGCAGCCGTGGCGGGAGTTGCTCGGGGCGGCGGTGCGTGCGGCGGCGTCGGCGGGCGGTGCGGGCGAGGACTACACGTACGGCCGCCCCTCGCGGCGCTCGCCGGTGGTGCCGGGCGCCATCCTGCCCAGCCTCCGGCGCATGCCGCCCCGGGTGTCCGTGGTCATCGACACCTCCGGCTCGGTCAGCGACGCCGAACTGGGCAGCGCGCTGCGGGAGGTGGCCGCCATCACGCACGCGGTCGGCGGGCGGCGGGACCTCGTCACCGTGATCTCGTGCGACGCCGCACCCCAGTTGGTGAGCCAGCTCTGCCGCGACGAGGACATCCCGCTGGTCGGCGGGGGCGGCACGGACCTGCGCACCGGCTTCGCGCAGGCGCTGCGCCGCCGTCCCCGGCCGGACGTCGTCGTCGTGCTCACGGACGGCCAGACACCGTGGCCGGAGAGCCGGCCGCCGTGCCGGACGGTCGTCGGCCTCTTCCGCCGCGTGCGGAGCTCATGGACCGAGCACGACCGGGACTACGTCCCCGACTCCCCGCCCGAGTGGGCCCGCACCGTGGAGATCGCCTGAGCGGAGTCACTCGGGCGGCGGGGCGCCGGGCAGACGGTGACAGGCGGGGGCGGGGTGAAAATCCCCGGCCCTCGGGGCGGCTGCGATGCCATGCTGACGGCATGTCCGGATCTGACTCCCCCGACGGTCCCCCCGTCGCGTCTGCCGCGCCCACCGTCACGCTCACGCTCGCCGACGACCTCCACCGCTTCCTCCCGCCCCGGCTCCGCGCGGGACGCGTCACCGCGGCGGTCGCCGACGATTCGACGCTCGGCCACGTCGTCGAGTCGGCGGGTGTGCCGCTGCCCGAGGTCGGGCGGCTGGTGGTGGACGGGGCGCGGGCGGAGGCGGCGTACCGTCCGCGCGGGGGCGAGGCGGTCGAGGTGTACGCGGTCGCCCGGCCGCAGCAAGTCCCGGGTCCCGGGCTGCGCTTCCTCCTGGACGTGCACCTCGGCGCGCTGGCCCGCCGCATGCGGCTGGTCGGGCTGGACACGGCGTACCACAACGACTGCGACGACCCGGTGCTCGTCGAGCAGGCCAACGCCGAGCGCCGCGTACTGCTCACGCAGGACCGCGGCCTGCTGCGCCGCCGCAACCTGTGGTTCGGGGCGTACGTGCGCGGCACCCGGCCGGACGCCCAACTCGACGACCTCCTGCGCCGGTTCGCGCCGGAGCTGGCGCCGTGGACGCGCTGCACGTCCTGCAACGGTCCGCTGGCCGCGGTCGGGAAGGAGTCGATCGTCGACGACGTGGAGCCGCGCACGCTCGCGTCGTTCGACACGTTCGCGCGCTGCACGGCGTGCCGCCGCGTCTACTGGCACGGTTCGCACGGCGGGCGGCTGGACGAGATCGTCGACACGGCCCGGCGGACCGTCGCGCATACCGCCGAGGCGACGGGCGCGCCCGGCACCCCGGGTTGAACCGCGGCACCCCGGCCCGGTGCTCACGGGCCGGCGCCGACGCGTGCCCGGGCTCGGGCGTCGTTGCTCAGGAGCCTTCGGTGGTCTGCCGCACGACGCTGAACTCGGTGACGGGCGGCGCGCAGAAGATGGTGAGGTCGCAGGCGACCTGGACCGCCTCCTGCGGCGAATGGCCCAGGTGCAGCGCGGCGCGGGCGTACTCCCACCCGGAGCCGATCGCGGCGAAGTCGGCGTACGTGACGTCGAAGTCGGAGTCGATCTCGAACAACTTGCCGTCGAATCCGAAGAGGAAGGACGAGTGCGCTTCGAAGCCGCTCATCTTGCGCTTCGCCCACTCTATGTATTCGGCATAGAACTCTAAAACGTCTCGTTCGTCGGCAGAAGCGGGCATGTGGGTGTCGAGGAAGAGACGCATGAGGTTGACGTCCCGCAGGTGGCCGGAGCCGCCGAAGACGAGGTTCTCGCCGATCTTGTAGAGCTTCGTGCCCTCGGTCTTCGCCTGGCCCCAGGTCACCTGCGAGTCCGCGGCGATGACGATGCGGTCTTCGAGGATCTTGCCTGCTATGACGGTCACGCACGCAGAATGGCAGATCCCGCAGCCGGACGCCGCAACGAACGGCCTTTTGCGGCTGATCAGTTGGTTTGCGCGGTGGGGGCAGGGCGCGCACCGCGCCCGCCCCCGTCGGGCGCCGGCTCAGTCGTCGTCGGGACCGTCGTCATCAGGGCCGTCGTCGCCGGGTCCGTCGTCATCGGGACCGTCGTGGTCGGCCTGGCCGTCGTCGTCAGGGCCGTCGTCGTCAGGGCCGTCGTCCGGTTCGACCAGGACGACCTTGAAGCCCGCGTCGAGGCGTACCTCGGCCCGGGTGCCGTCGGGCCGCGTGACGTCGACCTCCCACGCCGCGCCGTCGTCGTCCTCGCGCTCGACCTCACCCGCGACACTGCCCGGCCCGGCCGCCTGCACGGCCGCCGCCCGTGCGGCGTCGGTGTCCGTCGCCGCCACCGGAGCGTCGTCGTCCCCGGACGCGGACGCGACCGCGAACGTCCCGGCGGTCGCCCCGCCGGCCAAGGCGAGTGCCGCGGCACCGATCACCAGCTTCCTGCGCATGGGTCCTGCCTCCTCACGGATTCCGCGGACACCCTTCCGGCGCCGCGGCTGCCGCCATCGTGCGACGGCGATCCTGAAGGCCCGCTGAATGCGCGGCCGCCCGAGCCGACCTGCCGAGTCCCCGCCGAGCACGCGTACGGCCGACACCCGCCACGCGGTGAGCCCGCATTCAGCTCCCGTTCAGGTACGGCGTGACACGGTTGACGCGTGCGCATCCTGGTGGTCGAAGACGAGACGGACCTGGCCCTGGCCCTCAAACGCGGCCTCGAACACGAGGGCTTCGCCGTCGACGTCGCGTCGGACGGCACGGACGGGCTGTGGCTGGCCACCGAGAACCCGTACGACGCCCTGGTCCTCGACATCATGCTCCCCGGACTCGACGGCGGCACCCTCTGCGCACGCCTGCGCGCCGCCGACAACTGGGTGCCCGTCCTGATGCTCACCGCGAAGGACGGCGAGCTCGACGAGGCGCGCGCACTCGACGCGGGTGCCGACGACTACCTGTCCAAACCCTTCTCGTACGTCGTGCTCGTGGCCCGGCTCCGTGCCCTGCTGCGCCGCGGCCGCCGTACGCGCCCGCTCGTCCTCCAGGTGGGCGACCTGACCCTCGACCCCGCCGCCCACCGGGTCGCGCGCGGCGAGCGGGCGATCGATCTGACGCCGCGCCAGTTCTCCCTGCTGGAGCTGCTGATGACGCGCTCGGGCGAGGTGCTGTCGAAGGCGGCGATCCTCGACCATGTGTGGGACTTCGCGTACGACGGCGACCCGAACATCGTGGAGGTCTACGTACGCCAGCTCCGGCTGCGCATCGACGCCCCGTTCGGCCGCAACTCCCTGCGCACCGTGCGCGGCGTCGGCTACCGGCTCGACGACGACTCCCCCGCGACCGGCTCCCCCGACCACCGCGCTCCCGACGACGACTCCGGGGCGGTCCGCCGGGGCGGGAGCTGACATGCTGCCGCGCACCGTCCGGGCCCGGGCCACCGCCGCGGCGTCGCTCGTCGTCGCGCTGGCGCTCGCGGTCGGCGCCTTCGGCCTGCCGGCCGTCCTGGAGGCCTCGCTGCGCGACGGCCTCGACCGTACGCTCGGCGACCGCGCCCGGGACCTCGCCACCGTCGCCCCCGGCCTCGCGCCCGGCACCGAACTGGACACCGCCGGGGACGAGGACATCGCGCTGGTGGTCGGGGCGGACGGCCGCGTCGTCGCCGCGTCGTCGGACGAATTCAGCGCCGCGTCACCGCCGTTCACGCTCTTCCTGACCGGATCCGGGGAATCCGAGGACGAGGACGACCCCGACCTGCGCACCGTCCGCGGCCACGACGACGACGGTGAGGCCGAGACGTTCCGCGTCGCCGCACAGGCCGCGGAGGACGGCGGACGCACGGTGTACGTGGCGAGCAACATGGACCGCGTCACGGAACCGGTGGGCACCGTACGCCTCACCCTCCTGGCCGGCCTCCCGCCGCTGCTGGTCGTCCTGACCCTCACCACCTGGTTCGTCGTCGGCCGCTCGCTGCGCCCGGTCGAGGCCATCCGCGCCGAGGTCGCCGACATCTCCGAGCACGCCCTCGACCGCCGTGTGCCCGTGCCGCCGGCGGACGACGAGATCGGCCGCCTCGCCCGCACGATGAACGCGATGCTGGCCCGGCTGGAACACGCCGGCGACCGCCAGCGGGCGTTCGTCGCGGACGCCTCGCACGAACTCCAGACCCCGCTCGCGTCGTTCCGTACGCAACTGGAGGTCGCGCTCGCGCACCCGGAGGCGACGGACTGGCCCGCCACCGCGCGCGGTCTGCTGGATGCCGACCTCGCGATGGAACGCCTGGTCAGGGACCTGCTGTTCCTGGCACGCGAGGACGAGGGCGGGCCGCCGCCGCGCACCTCGCTGTTCGACCTGGACGACGTGGTCCTCGAGGAGGCCGCGCGGCTGCGGGCCGTCACACCGGTGCGCGTCGACACGTCGCGGGTGTCCGCGGCCCCCGTACGCGGTGCGCGCGACGACCTGACGCGCGTCGTCCGCAATCTGCTCGACAACGCGGCGCGGCACGCGGACGGCGCCGTGACGGTGTCGCTGACCGCGGACGCCCGGACCGTGACCCTGGTCGTGGAGGACGACGGACCGGGCGTGCCCCAGGAGTTCCGCCCGTACCTGTTCGAACGGTTCACGCGGGCCGACAGCGCCCGGGCCGCGCGTTCAGGGGGCACGGGCCTGGGACTGGCGATCGTCCGGACCATCGCGGAACGGCACGGCGGCACGGTCGAGGCCGGCGACCGCCCGGACGGCGTCCGCGGCGCCCGGTTCACGGTGCGGCTCCCCGCCCCCGCGATCTGACCGCGGACACCGGCGGACGTATGCCACGATTGCGCTCGGCGGAACCGGCGGAAAGGGCGGAAACGGCGGAACCTGCGGGCGGGCGAGGGCGCCGGGCGCCGGCCCTTTCACCGCATCTCGTCGCCTAAAACGTCTGCATTAAAATATCCGGGCTTCCCTCACTGCGCGAGGATCCCGCGCAATACGGTCTTGCGCATGGATCAGCAACCCGCTCCCGACCGTCCCCCCGGGCGCAATCCGTGGCTCACCACCGGACTGACGGCGGGCGTCGCCGTCGCCCTGGTCGCCACGCTCATGATGTCCTCAGGAGAAGGAGAAACGGTTCCTCCCGGCGGCGGCGTGGGCGCCGACATGACCGCCCGACCCCCCGGGCTCCCCACCGACATGCCGTCGCTGCGGCCTACGAAGCCACCTGCCCCGGGCGGCACTTCGACCCGTACGCCGAGCGCCACCGCCCCCACGCCTTCGGGTACCAAGAGCGACTGGAACAACGCCAAGGACGACACCAACCCGTTCACCGCCGCGGAGTGGTTCGACAAGACCGGCTCGCACCAGATCCAGAACCGGCCGTACACGCAGCTCTCGCAGGACAAGCGCGACTGCACCGTCGCCGAGGCCGGAATGCGCCCGCTGCTCGGCAGCAACTGCATCGGCATCATCCGCTCGCTCTGGACCAACCAGGCGAAGACCCACGTCGGTTCGCTGTCCGTGGTGTCGCTGGACGACAAGGCGGCCGCCACGAAGCTCGCGGAGCGGATGTCGTCGGGGGGCAGCAACGGCCAGTGGGTGCTGTTCATCACCCCGCCCTCCGGCTCCGGCGTCCGCTTCTCGGAGCAGTACCCCACCTGGGTCTCGCCGATCGCCTCCGGCCACTACATGGTCGTCATCGAGGTGGCGCGGACCGACGGCAAGGCGATCGACGCGACGGCCAAGACCATGCACAGCGACCTCAAGCTCGTGGCCACGCAGCACATCAACGCCAAGACCACCTTCGGCGGCTGAGGGCGCGGCCCGGTTCGGCGGCTGGGACTCGCGGCCCGGCAGACTGGTGGCACACGGCCCGGCGACCGAGCGCGGCCTGACGACGGGAGTGGCCGATGGCCGACAGCGATTCGCGGTTCCTGGGGGCGACCGACGTCCACGTGTTGATCGTCCACCGAAACCGCGTCCTGCTGTTGCGCCGCGGCCCGGACGCCGAGTACGCACCCGGCCTCTGGACGCTCCCCTCCGGCCACGTCGAGCACGGCGAGGACGTCGTCGCCGCGGCCGTACGCGAGACGCGCGAGGAGACCGGAGTCGCGCTGACCCGCGAACTCCTGCGCTGCGAACTGGTGATGCAGCACAGCGGCCCCCGGGTCACGGCCAAGGCCCGCACCGGCTGGTTCTTCCGCGCCGTCGGACTGCCCCCGGGCACCGGTCGTCCGCACAACGCCGAGCCGCACAAGCACAGCGATCTGATGTGGGCGGACCTCGACGACCTCGACTCGGTACCGGGCGGCATGGTCGCGTACGTGCGCGCGGGGCTGGACGCGATCACCGAAGGCCGCCCGTACGCCCTGCACTTCCAGGAACCGGGCACCTCCGTCGCGCACGACCCCGGCTCGTCCGCCCTGCGGCCACTGCCCGCCGCCGACCACCACAACGTGCCGCTGCGCCGCGCGTTCGGCGTGCAGGAGTGGCTGCGGATCGGCGGTCCGTGGACCTGGCACCCGGACCAGGCGGTGCCGGACGACCTCCCCGTCGGCCAGTCCTGGGGCTGGCTGTTCGCCCCCGACGGGCGCGCCCTCGTGCTCGCCGCGCCCGACGGCGGCCTCAACATGCCCGGCGGCACCGTCGAGCCCGAGGACGCCGACGCGCTCGCGACGCTGCGGCGGGAGGCGTACGAGGAAGCGGGCGCGGTCCTCGCGGACACCGCGCACGTCGGCTACCTGCACGACCACCAGGGGCTGATGTACCGGGGCGTGCCGAGCGCACGCGTGCGCATCGCCGCCCGCCTGGCGTCGCTCGGCCCGGCCGCGGTCGACCCCGCGATCGGCGTCACCTGGCGTCGCCTGCTCGCGTCACCGCGCATGATCGCCGCGCTGCTCGGCGGCGGGGACGAGTCGCTCGCGGAGGCGCTGGCGGCGCAACGCACCGCGCACGAGCGGCTGGGCGTGCCGGTCTGCGACGCCTGGACGGTCGACGAGGTCCCCAAGGAAGGCGTCGACTTCGGGTAGCCGGTCGTCCGCCGAGCGCGGCGAAACGGCGGGTCGCGAGCCGGATCGCGCGGTCCGTGGTTGGCTGGGGGGCGTTCGGCAGTACCGGCGCCCGGCGGGCGCCGTACCGGCAAGGAGGGCTCCATGGCTGACGACAAGGCTGAAGCGACGACCGAAGAGCAGGGCGCAGACGCCCCCGCCGAGGCGGCGGGCGGCACGAACGACGACGTCAAGCGCAAGTTCCGCGAGGCGTTGGACCGCAAGCGCGGAGTGAAGACCGACTCGGTCGACGTCGGCCCGGACGACCACCCCAAGGTGCACGGCGGCGCCCACGGCCCGGCCGCGCAGCAGCGCACCTTCCAGCGCAAGAGCGGCGGCTGACCTCCTCGGAGGCCGCCCGCGCACGGGGCGGGGTCCAGGCCAGGCGCCTGACCCCGCCCCGTCGCACGCCCGTTGCGCCCTGCCCTACTTCTCCGGATGCGCCGCGAGATAGCGCTCGACGGTCTCGACCTTCTTGGTCAGGCCGTCGGTCACCCCGTCGCGGATGTCCGCCTTGAGCGTCATGCTGACCCGCCCGCTGCGCGCGCGGACCGCGTCGACGGCGTCCTTCACGACCGCCATGACCTCGTCCCACTCGCCCTCGACGCTCGTGAACATCGCATCGGTACGATTGGGCAACCCGCTCGCGCGGACCACTCGTACGGCCTCGGCGACGGCCTCCCCGACATCCTCACCGATGCCGAGCGGCGTGACGGAAAACGCGACGATCACGGACTGACCTCCTGACGCGACGGTTGTCCCGCCACCCTAACCACGACGTGCCGCCGTACCCGCGCGCGTCACAGCCGAAGGCGGCGCCACTTGTGCGCGCCCTTCCACCCTTCCTCGCCGCGGACCCATCCCACGAAGACCGCGAGCACGTCCGCGGTCGACTCGATGTCGGCCTGGAAGTGCAGCTTCGCGGAGCCGTCCCGGTACTCGACGAGGTACGGGTCCCCCTCGTCGCGCCGCGTCTGCACGTAGTACTGCTCGTCGCCCGGAATACGCTCGACCACCAGGAACGTGTCGCCCTCCGCGCCGATCCGGTCCAGCAGCCGGTACAGGCCCGGGACGCTCGGCCAATCGACCGTGTTCCCGTCCTCGCTGCGCACCGACACCGCCAGCAGTTCACGCCCCTGGTCGGGCAGTCCCTCGTCGCGCACGCCGTCCCGCACTTCCGCCTCCCCGTGCTCTTCCCCGTGCCTTACCTTGTGCTTTTCCCCGTGGTCCCCCGCCGGTGCGGTCATGCCCGCATCCTGGCATCCGCGGGGGACAGCGCCCGTGGGCCGGCACCGTGACCGCAAGCCCGCGTACGACCTCACTCCGCTCGACGTGCAACCGGTGCGCAGTATCGTGCGATGCATGGCGACCGAGCCGAACGACACAGGCAATGCCGACGAACGCCCGCCCGCCATGTCTCTCATCGACCGCATCGGGCGGGAGCGCGCCGAGGCACTGATGGAAGCGGCGGTACGCGAGGCCGCGGCGCGCACCGAGGCCGCCGGGCTCCCGATCGTCGGCTTCGACGAACACGATCGCGTCTACGTGCAGTACGCGGACGGCACTCGCACCTATCCCGAGGACTGATCGGCCACGAAGCCGAGGCCCACACAGACAGTGGGTCACAGCTGCGGGTACCGCCGTGAACTTCCCCCCATGACTTGAATGGTCCGCCTACCGCCTCTCGTCAAGACGCCGCATCCGCGGGGACTGCGGCCGTAGGGCCAGTACCGTGACCGCATGCCCGCGTACGACCTCACGCCGCTCGACCTGCCCGCCCAGACCCGGCGTCCGCTCGACGTCGCCGTGGTGGTGCGCTAGCGCAACAGTCCGCGCGCGCGTCGGAATGGGAGCTTGCCGACGGCAATGAAGGCACCGTCGTACCCCTGCCGGCAGAAGCGGCTCGCGCGCTGATCGTGGACGCGGCCACCGACGCGCGCCGTCACCTTGTCATCCTCGGGCGACGTCATCGCCGCGTCTCAGCACCGGTCGCTTATCACCCGATCGGCGATCGGCGTCACACAGATGGCGGTCAGCGGGGGCGGTATCCGGGCGTTCCGGAAACACTGGGCTGAGACAGGGGCGCGATTACGGACCTAGTTCATCGGGAGATCGGCTCATGCGGACGAACACCGTACTTCGCGGTATCGGCGTCGTGGTGGGGCTGGCGCTGATCGCTAGTGCTTTCGTACTCGCGTACGTCATCACGCCGGACTATGTGAAGCGACTGCCCGACGACACAGACGTCACGCGCTCCTACACCGGTACCTTCAGGACCCTGGTCGATGCCCAGGAGGTGGCGAAGGGCAACATTGCGGCGGCCATCAAGCGGGACGTCCCCATGGCCGTCGAGCGGACCGTGAAGACCGAGAAAACCTCGGGCAACAAGGCCCTGGTCAGCGACAGCCGGACGACGACCGCCGCGGGCAACACGGTCGAGAAGACGGATTGGAATTACGCCGTCAACCGCAAGACGCTCGAGGCCACCACCGGCCATCCGGCGGACTGGGCGGTGACCGACGCCCAAGGTCTGACGGTGAGTTGGCCACTCGACGCGAAGAAGAAGACGTACACCGGCTGGCGGCCGGAGACCCAGACCACAACGCCGCTGACGTACGCGCGAACGGAGACCAAGTCGGGCGTCAGTACGTACGTTTACGAAGCGCACCTGCCGCCCACCCGGATCACCGACTCCCAGGTGCTCGCCAGTCTGCCGCCAGCGGTCCCGCAGGCAACTCTGGCGCTCGTCGGCCAACTCGGGACACTTTCACCGACGGCCAGACAGCAATTTGCCGCGTTGCTACCGACGTTGGGCGACCCGGTGCCGCTCGCCTACACGCTGGAGAGCGCCGACACGTTCTGGATCCATGCCGAGACCGGCATTGTGGTCGACACGCAGCGGTCCCAGCAGCGCGTGGCCGGGGTCATCGCCCCCGGCAGCGGCGCCTTCCTCCCACTGCTGCCGGTTTCCGATGTCTCGTACCAGCAGACACCCAAATCCGTGGATGCCGCCGCGGACGACGCCAACGACGCCCACGACGGCATCATGCTCGTCGGTACCATCCTGCCCATCGTGGTGGGCGTGGTCGGAGCACTGCTGATCGCCGCGGTCCTGCTCATCCGACGTCGTCGACCTCGCGGCACCCCCACTCCTCCCGCGAACGCCTGAGCCCGGCAGCTCGCTCAGCCGCGAGGGGATGCTGCCGCACGGGCGGTCGGTCTTCGTTGTCGCTCGCCGACGAGTTGACGGGCCTGGGCCCGCGCATCCACGCGCACACGTTCATGCCGCTGCCGGGAACGCCGTGGCGGGATGCCGAACCGGCGGTGGTGGCACCGGCCACCATCCGCCGCTTCGACGAACTGGCCGCGCGCGGCGACCTGTACGGGCACTGGCAGCGCCAGGCCGAGCACGCCAGGCGGCCGGCGGAGACGGCGAAGGCGTACCCGCGCCGCGAACGCCGCCGCCGCGTCCGACCGATCGGGCGGGATCCGCGGCGGCTAGAACGGCAGCGGTACGAAGCACTGCGAGACGACCGAGTCGACGGGTGCGACCGGCCACAGCGTCAGGCTGCCGTGCGGCGGGATCCACGTCGCGGCGCCGTCGGCGGTCGTGACCCACACGATGGCGTTGGTGCGGTTCTCGACGGACGAGGCGATGTACGGGGACCTGAAGTACTCGCTGCCGCACTCCGGGATGAGGTAGGGCTCGGGTACGCCGATGCCGCCCGGGAAGAGGCAGACGTACCCGTCCGGACACAGGTCCGCCTTGGCCACGCGGCCTTCCGACGGGGAGGCCGCACCCGCGGTCGCCGCCGCGCTGCCGGGGCCGGCGACGAGAGCGGCGGCGGCGAGGGCGAGTGCCGCGAGGGCGCCGCTGATCCGGCGTGCCGCGCCGCGCGCCCGGCCGGTGCGCGTGGAGTTCGCGCCCGTGCTTTCGGCGTTCGTACGGTCGCTGTTCGTACGGTCAGTGTGCGCGCGGTCGGTGTTCGTGCGGGTGGTGGTCGCATCGGCGGTGGTGGGGGTACGCATGGCTGCCTCCAGCAGTCTCCCGAAGGCCGTTCCGGGCATGCCGAGGGAACTCCGGTATCCCGCACGGGCCTTCACCGACGACCCCATCGGTTCGCTTCCGCGCGCCG
This sequence comes from Streptomycetaceae bacterium NBC_01309, assembly GCA_045039925.1. Taxonomy (GTDB): domain Bacteria; phylum Actinomycetota; class Actinomycetes; order Streptomycetales; family Streptomycetaceae; genus Yinghuangia. The sequence goes on along the minus strand of CP108400.1, from coordinate 8,389,205 downwards.
CAATGGAGTCCACCCGTACGGCCCAGTGCGTCCACCCGAACGGCCGTGCCGCGCCCGGACACCCGACCGGTGCCCGAGAAAAACTTTCCGGCCCGTTGAACCCGTCGAAGGGGCGGCCCCGTACAGAGGCGCGACAACACATCGAGTCAATCAGGCAACTTCGCCATGGGGGTCCACCATGTCCGTTCGCAGGTTCACGCTGCCCGCAGCCATGCTCACCGCGGTCCTTATGACCGGTTTGACGGCTTGTGGGTCGTCGGACGACGACACGAAGTCCACGACGCCGCCCGCGAACGCGCCGCAGAACGCCCCCGCGGACGCGGGCGCCAAACCGCCGGCCGACGTCCCCGTCGAGGGGAACGCGCCATCGACCACCACGCCGGACACCGGACACGGTTCGGGCCATGATCCGGGCGCCTCCGGGCAGCCCCCGGCCCCGGCCGACCAGGCCAAGGACACCGGCGCGGCGGAACCCGCCGACGGCCAGGAGACGTTCTTCATCGCGAACCTCACCGGCGCCGAGGAAGTCCCCGGTAACGACGGCAAGGCGGTCGGCGACAAGGACGGCAAGGCCACCGCGTACGTGCGTATCAAGGGCAACCAGATGGCGTTCTCCATCAAGTGGGAGAAGATCGCCGCGCCTTCGGCCGCGCACATCCACCAGGGCGCCAAGGGTGCGAACGGCGCCGTCGTCGTCCCGTTCTTCGCGTCGCCGCTGCCCGACGGCGCGACCGCCACGACCGGCAGCGTCGCGGTGGCCGACCAGGGCCTGCTCGACCGCATCGTGAACAACCCCGGCAACTGGTACTTCAACCTGCACACCGGCGAGTTCCCCGGCGGCGCGGTGCGCGGCCAACTCACCAAGCTGGACAAGCCCGTCGACCTGAACGCCGTGCTGAAGACCGGCAAGCCCGAGGGCACGTTCACGGTGAACGCGTCCGGTTCGCAGGAAGTCCCGAACAAGGACAACAAGCCGATCAACGACCAGGACGGCGCGGCCGTGACCGCGATCCGTCCGTGGGGCAACTGCGTTGACTACGCCTTCAGTTGGAAGGGTGTCGCGCCGCCCACCCTGGGCCACGTGCACAAGGCTCCGGCCGGGCAGAACGGCGACGTCGTCGCCCCGCTGTGGGCGGCCGACAAGGGGCTGCCGCAGTCCATCACCGGCCTGTCCGGCACCGTCGAGGGCATCAAGCCCGAGATCGTCGCCGAGATGTCGGCGAACCCCGCGGGCTTCTACACCAACGTGCACACCGCCGAGTTCCCGGGCGGCGCGGTCCGCGGCCAGCTCGGCTGACCTCCCGCGACTCCCGCACCTCTCGCACCTCCAGCGAGAACCCCGGCAGGAACCCGGGTAAGCACCGCGGCAAGCGCCGGCGAGCCCCGGCGAGCAGCGCGGCCGCGGCGCCCCGGGCAACTACCCCAGGTGCTCCGCGAGGAGCGCACGCAAGCGGTCGATCGGCAGGGCCGGGCTTCGATGCCCGTCCCTGCCGATTGTCGTGTCCGCGGCCACCAGGACGTTGACGACCGCTTCCTCGACGGCCTCGACGACGGCTTCGTAGAACGGGTCCATGCGCCCCCACGGGACGAACCGCAGGGTGTCGAACTCGTCGTCCCCCGGCTCCCCTTGCGGGAACGAACTGGCCAGCGCACCGGCGTTCGCGGTCGAGAAGGCCAGGAAGATGTCGCCCGAGAAGTGCGAGCCGCTGGTGCCGGTACGCGCGAGCCCGAGCGGCACCCGCCGTGCCAGCGCCTTGCACTGGCCGGGCAGCAGCGGCGCGTCGGTCGCGACGACCACGATGACCGAGCCGGCCCCTGGCGGCGCGAGCCAGTCCGTCGTCTCCATCGGGTTGTCGTCGGCCAGTTCACGTCCCACCGGGACCCCTGCGACGACCAGTTCCTTGCGCGACCCGAAGTTGGCCTGCACGAAGGCGCCGACCGTGAAGGTGTCGCGACCGTAGCCGACCTGTCGTGAAGCGGTCCCCGAACCGCCCTTGAAGCCATAGCAGTTCATACCGGTGCCGCCGCCCACGCAGCCCTCGGCGACCGGTCCGGGCCGGGCGGCGTCCAGCGCGGCGACGGCGTGCGCGGGGCGTACGTGGTCGCCGTTGATGTCGTTGAGGTACCCGTCCCACGTCTCGGCGGCGACCGGTAGCAGCCACGCCCGGGCCTGTTCCGGCCGCTCGCGGACGATCCAGTCGATCGTGCCCCGGTGCGCCGCACCGACCGCGTGGGTGTTGGTGACAGTGACCGGGGTGCCCAGCGAACCGGTCTCCTCCAGCCACGACAGCCCGGTCATCTCGCCGTTGCCGTTGAGCGCGTGTACGCCTGCCGCGACCGGGCGGCCGTCGGCGCGCCCGCGCGGGTGGATCGCGGTGACGCCGGTGCGCACCGGGCCCGCGCCGACGGCCAGGGGGCCGTCGCCGTGGACGAGGGTGACGTACCCGACCTCGACACCGGGGACATCGGTGATGGCGTTGCCGGGCCCGGGTGTTCCGGCGAACGGGACGCCGACGCCGCGAGCCCGCGGGCGCCCCGAGGCCGAGAACGCACGGGGGTCGAGTGAACGGGGGTCCAGTGAACGGGGGTCCAGTGAACTGGAGTCGAGTGAACTGGAGTCGAGCGAACTGGGGTCGTGCGGGGCCCGGTCGTGCGGGCCGGTGGTGCCGGTCATGCCTGCGCTGTTCTCCTGCCGTGTGCCGTGTGCCGTGTGCCGTGTGCTGTGTTCTTGCCGTGTTCCCTTGCTGCATTCCCTTGCTGCGTTCCCTTGCCGTGTTCTCCGTCAGCGCGTTTCCACGATCCGGTAAGCGTCCAACGCCAGGGACAACTCCACCACGGACACCGGGTCGCCGAGCAGGCGGCCCGTCAGCTGCTCGTAGCGGCGCAGCCGGTTGAGCACCGTATTGGGGTGGTAGAACAGCCGGTTCCCGGCGCGCCGGGTCGAGCCGCCAGACTCCAGCCACGCCCGCAGCGTGCTCAGCAGCGAGTCGCGGTCGGCGCACGGCAGTTCGAGGACGGGACCGAGCGCGCGAGAGATCAGCAGCCTGGCCAGATCGGGGCTGTCGGCGACGACGGCCGCCGACAGGCGTTCCTCCAGCACCGCGACCGGCGCGTCCGGGTTCGCCCGCAGGGCCCGTTCGGCCAGGACGCGTCCGCGCGCCAGCTTCCCGGGGCCGTCCACCGCCGGGCTGACGCCCACGCGCAGCCCCGGCGGGGGGTCCAGCGCCTTGACCAGGTCCGCGAGTTCGGCGTCCCCCAGGTGCACGATCGCGTGCGCCCGGACGTGCGGCCCCGCGTACCGGGACCCGGGCGGCGGCGGGGGCGCCGCGCACCACACAGTGCGCATCCCGGAGCCGACCAGCAGACCTCCCGGGGCGCCGGGCGCGCCCGGACCACCACCCGGACCACCACCCGGAGCGCCCGGCCCGCCCGCCGACCGGGCGGCGTCCCGGGACGCCAAGTGCCCCTGTGCGCCCCCGTCGTCGACCACGCTGGTGAGCGCGAGCACGGCGTACGGCCCGTGCTCCGGCAGCCCGAGCAGCATCGCCGCCATCTCGGCCCCGACCGGGCCGGGGTCGCGGGTGTTCGCGGCGCCGGCCGCCGCGCCACGGCCCCCGTCGTGCGGGCCGTCTCCCGGGACGCCGCCGAGCAGCGCCCCGACCAGGTCGTCCGAACTCACCGGGGCATTGCCCACCCCGACCGAGGACACGGGTGCCATAGCGTCATCCCTCGCCGTCGTCCCTGTCAGACCTGGCCGAGCCTGGTGTAACCACGAAGCAGGTCACGGGAGATGATCAGGCGCAGCATCTCGTCGGTGCCCTCGAAGATCCGGTACAGGCGGACCTGGCGGTACGCGCGCTCCAACGGGAGTTCGCGCGTGTAGCCCATGCCGCCGTGGATCTGCAGTGCGCGGTCCACGACGCGGTTGACCATGCCGGCGCCGTACAGCTTGGCCATCGAGGAGCTGTGCCGCGGTTCGATCCCCTGGTCGATGGCCCAGGCGGCGCGCAGCACGAGCAGCCGGGCGGCCTCGAGTTCGACCTCGGAGTCGGCGATCATCCACTGGATCGCCTGGTTCTCGCCGATCGGCTTGCCGAAGGTCTCGCGCGTGTTGGCGTAGTCGACCGCCATCTGGAGTACGCGCTCGGCGATGCCGATGCCGTTGGAGGGGATGACGTAGCGGCCCTTGCCGATCCACTTCATGCCCAGCGTGAAGCCCTGCCCCACCTCGCCGAGGATGTTGCGGGCCGGGACGCGGACGTCCTCGAACACCAGGGAGGCCGGGCCGCCTTCGCCCATGGTCTGGATGAACTCGGACTTCCAGCCCATCTCGCGGTCGACCAGGAACGCGGTGGTGCCGCCCCCGCGTACGCCCTTGTCCTTGTCGGTGACCGCGACCACGATCGCGAAGTCGGCTTCGTTGCCGTTGGTGATGAACGTCTTCTCGCCGTTGAGCACCCACTCGTCGCCGACCTGACGGGCCGACAGCTTGATGTTCGCGGCGTCGGAGCCGGCGCCCGGCTCGGTGATCGCGAAGCACGAGACGCGGTCCCCGGCGATCGTCGGGAGCAGGTACTCCTTCTTCTGGTCCTCGTCGGCGAAGTAGAGGATGTTGTCGGCCTCGCCGCCGAAGCGGAACGGTACGAAGCAGCGGCCGATCTCGGTCCAGATGAGCGACTGGGTGACGGCCGGGAGGTCCATCCCGCCGTACTCCTGCGGCGTCGACAGGCCCCAGAACCCGAACTTCTTGGCCTTCTGCTGGAGTTCGCGCAACTCCCCCGGCTCCAGGCCCGGTTGGTGTGCGCGTTCGCGGCGCAGCGCCTCCTGCTCCAGGGGCATCACCTCCTTGGCGATGAACGCCCGGGCGGTGTCGCGTACGGCCTTTTGCTCGTCGGTGAGCGCGAAATCCATGGCTGCCTTCGGGTACCGGCGCGGCCCCCCACGGTGCCGCGCGCCGTTTCTGGTTAGCAGTGCTAATTTAACGCAGGCTAGCTGGAGCGGCGGCGTCTGGGAAGACCCGCCATGATGGCGCCATGAGCGAGATCAGCAACGAGATCGTGGAGGAGGCGATCCCGGTCCTCCGGGTCGCCGACGCCGAGGCGGCGGTCGCGTGGTACGCCAGACTCGGATTCGTGAAGGAGTGGGAGCACCGCTTCGAGCCGCACTCTCCGGCCTTCGTGGAGGTCGCGCGCGGCGGCGCACGGCTGTTCCTGTCCGAGCACGACGGGGACGCGCGGCCCGACACCCTCGTCTACCTGCGGGTCAAGGACGTCGACGCGGTCGCCCAGGAGTTCGGGGCGCGCATCGAGGAGCAGCCCTGGGCGCGCGAGGTGCACCTCACGGACCCGGACGGAAACCGCCTTCGCGTCGGCACCCCGTCGCTGTTCTAGACCCATCCCAGCCTCGTCCCTGTACCGGACGCACCGGAACCCCCGTCGCTCTTCCAGGCGCAATCGATGTTCAAGAGGTACCGCCAACGCACCCTCCGCGGCATCCGAAAGCACGTCGGAGGCACGTCGAAGGCACATGCCAGGCTCCCCCTGGAGCCATCCGGAGCCACCCGGATCCCCCCTACCCCGTACGTGCGAATGCGCCCCTCGCTCGATGTGACTCGAAGTGAGGGGCGCATTCGCACGTACGGGTCAACCCGCGGCGGTCGCGGTCAGCGGTAGTCGATCGTGTTCTGGTACACGCTCTTGAGCGCCCCCGTCCACGCCGTGTTGTAGCCGTCCGCCTTCCGGTGCTCCCAGAACTCGCGGAAGGTGTTGGAGCGGTGCTTGAGGAACGTCTGCCAGATGTTCCCCGGGTCGCCCTCGCCGTAGATGTCGTTGCCCTCGTTCGTGCCGTCCGAGATGTCGATGAGCGCTCCGGCGATGCGGCCCTCGACCGTGTCGCCGTCGTCCCAGCCTTCCGTGCTCTTGTTGGGCGTCTCCAGGTTCATCGACGCGCCGCTGGGCCACCGGTAGTACGGGTCGTTGTAGACGCTGGCGGGCACCCACTCGGCGAAGCCCTCGACCCACGCGCAGCCGGTCGACGACTTGGCCGACACTCCGTGGGGGCTGCAATTGGGGATGGGCGGCGACTGGTCCTCGTACACGTCGTCCATGAGCGCGTGGGTGATCTCGTGCGCGACGGTCATGCGGGAGTCGGGCGCGGTGCCCTTGAGGAAGACCTGGTCGGTGGACCCGCGGTAGAAGTTGCCCTCCTGAGATCCGGGCGCCCAGTTCAGCACGAGCTGGCGGCAGGTGGTGTCGAGGCCGTCCCAGCAGGTGCTGCCCGGCACCCACAGCCACACGTCGTTGGCGACGTCGAAGGCCTGGAGCGCGCGCATGAGGCTCGCGTCGGTGGGCTTGGTGGTGCCGAGGTCGGCCGTGGTGCCGGTCTTGACGTTCACGACGGTCTTGGTCTTGAAGACGAAGCTGTCGGCGGTGCCGGTCTTCTGCACCTTCCAGCGGGAGTTCGTGGTGAACATCTTGACGTAGACGTCCTGCCCGGCCGACGTGCCGTCGACGTTGGCGAAGCAGATCTTGTACGTCCCGGTCGAACCGGTCACGCCGCTGCCGAGCAGGTCGTGTGCGTTGCCCTCGTCGGAGTCCCACGCCTGCACGCTCGCGTTGACGACCGGGCGGGTCTTGCCCTTGTTGTCGACGTACACCCACTTGCCGGTCACGCAGGCCTGCGGTGCGGCGGCGGCCGCACCGGTGCCGGGGGCGGCGGTGGCGGACCGGGAGTCCGGGGGCGCGGTGCCGGTACGCGGCTGCGCGTCGTCGCTGGTCGGCGCCGGCTTCGCCTCGTCAGGCACCTCCTGCGGCTGCCGGAACGGCGTCACCGGCTGCGGCTCGACGGCGGCGGGGGTGTCGACGGCCTCGCCCTCGGCGGGCGGGACGATGCCGAGCACCGAGGGGCTGCCGCCGGATCCGACCGTGAGGAACACCGCGTCCTCCGCGGCGGAGACACCGCGCGCCTCGTCCTTGAGCGCACGTATGCGTATCTCGGCGGGGCCGGGCGCGGACGCGGTGACCTTGCCCTCGTAGGTCTTGGCCTCGCCCTTCTTGAACGAGCCGGTCGCGTCGGCGCGGTTGATCCGGCCGCCGTTGACCGGGGCGGCGTCGTCCTGGGTCCGCGAGACGAGCCCGGCGGGCGGCGCGGCCCAGGTCAGGCCCGCGGGGAGGTCGGCCTCGATGCGCACGCCCTTGGCGGCGTACTGCGAGGTGACGGTGAAGCGCACCGTCGCGGTCTCGCCGAGCGCGGGCGTGCGGTCCACGCTCGCGGCGACCGAGAAGCAGGTGCGCTCCTCGCTCTCCACGGGCGTGTTCGGGTTGGGGAGCAGGGTGCAGGGTCTGGGCGAGGCGGTCTTGCCGGACGGGCTCTGCTTCGCGTACGCGGCGACGCCGGTCGCTCCGCTGATGAGCACGGCGCCCGCGGTGACGAGCAGGATGCGCTTTCGGGCGATCCGCCGCGGCGGCTTCTTGTGGTTGTTGCTCCCCGAGTCGGCCATGTCGCCCGACACTATCGACGGGCGAAATCACGCCACTATCCAGGGGGCGAGAGGTTCATTCGGCGCGATTCGACCTGTGGACGGGCATCGGGAGCACCGGAGTTCGGGTGATTTGCAGCGTTTGCCCTAGTCGGTGACGCGCCGACCGACGACCCGTCAGAAGGCCTCGGACGCCTCGCGGGCGAGCTCGTCCTCGTAGTCGGCCGCGTCGCCGCTCACCCCGATGCCGCCGACCGGCCGGCCGTCGAGCAGCAGCGGGTGGCCGCCGCGTCCGAGGTACCAGCCGCCTATCTCCGTGAAGCTCTGGGAGAAGGCGGCCCGGTCGGTCATGAGGCCTTCCATGAACGCCGTGGTCCGCCCGAACGACGCGGAGGTCCGCGCCTTCGCGACGGCCAGGTCCGCACTGAACCGCAGCGCGCCGTCCATCCGGTGGAAGGCGACGAGCGTCCCGGCGGAGTCCACGACCGCGACGCTCACGGCCCGCCCGGTCGCGGCGCACTTGGCGACGATGTCGGCCACGATGGCGCCCGCCGCGTCCGAGGAGACGTCGTACGCCGCCACCACTCCCTTGCCCGTGCCGTTCTCGCTCATCCCGCCGCGCCCCTCTGATCGTCGTGCGATGCGCCGGACGCTAACGGCAGGCCCCGACGGCTTCAAGGGGCGCCGGGTCCGCTCCGCAGATGATCCATCAGGCGCCGGTCGCGCTTCGTGGGGCGGCCGGTGCCCCGGTCGCGGATGCCGACGGCCGCGGCGACCTCGCGCGGCGGGGGCGGCGGGCTGTTGTCGGTGTAGCACTCGGCGGCGACGGGCGCGCCCACGCGCTTCAGGATCAGCCTCGTGACGACGACGATCCGCTCGCGGCCGTCGAGGCGCATCCGCACCTCGTCGCCGGCCTTGAGCGACTGCGCCGGTTTGACGCGGTCGCCGTTGACGCGGACGTGGCCCGCCTTGCACGCGGCGGCGGCGATCGAGCGGGTCTTGGTGAGCCGCACGGCCCAGATCCAGGCGTCCACACGCACGCTGGTCGGGGCGTTCCCGTCAGTTCCTGCCATGGGACCGACTCTAACCCGCGTCGCGGCGGCGATTGTGAGGGTTTCGTGCGCACCGCAAGTGGAACCACCAACTCCATTGACCCCCCAGCGAGTTCGCAGGACCCTGCGCGAGGGGGCGCCGTCCGGCGCCGAGTGGAGGGGGAGCAGGGATGGGGATCCAGGAACTGATCCAGGAAGCGGAGAAGAAGCCGGCGCGCGGCCCCGAGCAGATGGTCGCCTACGGCAGGATCTGGCTCGGGTACGTGAAGATGGCGGACGGTAGCGGCGTCGGGAACGGCGACCGCAAGCTGATCCTCGACGCGGTCAACGCGCAGCTGAAGGCGGTCAGCCTCTCGGTCACGCCGGGATTCCAGCCCTACGAGCCGATCGTCAGGGCGTCCGGTCGCGCCAGGAAGTACGTGGCCCTCGTGGCCGACTTGACCAAGGGCGCGGACGGCGGCGTCGGCGAGGCCAAGGCGATCCTCAAGTGGATGACCGCTGAGGCCGACATCACGACGCTGAGCCAGGCCGCCAAGGAGTTCGTGGTCATCACCCATTTCACGGAGGTCGGCCGCGGCTTCACCGACGCCCCGAGCGACATCTACCGCCTGCTGCAGGAAATCGCGGCCTCGACCCCCGCGACGGCGAAGACGAAGTGGACAACCCTCGCCGCGACGTGGGTGCCGGCGACGACCTACGCACAGGACGTCAAGGCGGACTACGACCCGAACGACACCTAAAAGCGACACCTAGGACGGGCCCGCCGTACGTCAGCGCACCTCCGCGGCGCCGTCCGCGGCCTGCGCCGGCGCGTCGCTCCGGGTCTGGCGTACGCCTGCGCCCACGCCGCCGACTCCGTTCGGGCGCCGTTGCAGAAGGTCCGCCAGGCCGCGCCGGGTCGTCGCGAGGACGACCCGGTCGCGGGCCTGGAGGACGTACCCCTGGTGCAGCCCCCAGGCCAGCTCGGGCTGCCGGTGGGCGTCCCCTATGGTCGGCGTCAGGCCGCGCCGGTCGCGCGGGTCGGCGAGGTCGAGGGCGAGGATGCGCCACGCGCCGGGCCGGAACGCCTCGTCGACGGTGCGGCCCAGCAGCTCCGGGTGGTTGCCGACCTCAAGGACCACGAAGACCAGCACCTTGCGTTCCACCGGCAGCGCGCCGAGGATCTGGCGTCCCATCATCGCCGCCGCGAACGACGGGGCGGCGAGGGTGGAGACGCTGCGGCTGCGCGTCGTGGCCTGCGGGAAGGACGCCCGCATCGCCTGGTTGACGACCGCTGCGAAGTCGTCCTCGAACAACCGCATCACCACGCGGATGTCCGGGTTGAACTCCCGGGCGTACAGCGCCGTTTCGAGGTTGCTGCCGTCGCTGCTGGTGAGCGCGAGCACGGCCTGCGCGCGTTCGATCAGGGCCGACTCCAGGACGCCTTCCTGCGTCGCGTCGCCGATGACCACCGGCACGTGCAGCGCGCGGGCCAGGGCCACGCCCCGTGCCGTGGGGTCGCGTTCGACACAGACCACGGCGACGCCCAGCGCGTGCAGCCGGTCGAGGACGCGGCTCCCGACCCTGCCGAGCCCCATCAGCACGATGTGACCCGTCAGGCCGCGCGGCGGCTGGCGCAGCGAGGTCGCGGTGCGGAACGAGCCGAGCGCCTGGAGGACCACCGCGAACAGGACCGGCAGCAGCGCCAACCCGGTGAGTCCGGACAGCAGTTGCAGGATCTGGCGGCCCTTGCGCTCGCCGATGGCCGGATCGCCCATGCTCAGCAGGTCCAGGATCGACAGGTACGCGGCGCGCAGCGGCGGCTCGCGCGTGACCCGCCACGTCAGCACCGCGAAGAGCCCTTCGAGCGCGACGAGTATCGCGACCGCCAACATGAGCCTGCGGGAGAACAGTTCGCGGAACGGCACGCGCGGCAGCTTCCCCAGCGGACGGCGCGGGCGGACGTTGTCGGGACGCGCCGACTCGCGCGTGACCGCCTCCAGCACCACGCGGCTGCGCGTCAGCGACGCCGTCTCCACCTCGTCGTCGTCCGGCAGCAGCATCGGGCCGCGCGGCGGCACCGGGCCTTCGCCGCGGCGCTCCGAGGCGGTGTCGGACAGCAGTGCGAGCGTGCACAGTTCGCCCAGCTCCATGGTGACGACCGGGTCCCCCGCGGCGCGGTCCGCGGCGCGCAGGAGCAGGCCGTCCGCCTCCACGATCCGGCTCCGCTGCCCGGCGAGCGCCGCCGCGACGAGCGCCGGGGCGGCGGTGTCCGCGTCGGAGAGCACGGTCACCTCGGCGGCCGGTGCATGTGCGGTGGCGCGGGACAACAAGTCCTCGACGTAGCGCCCGAGTTTGCGGTTGAAGAGCCGGATGACGAGCCGCACGGACGGGTTGATGCGGCGGGCCCGGAGTGCGGCGTGGATGTTGGTCTGGTCGTCCGTGTACGTCAGCGCGACCGCCTCGGCCTGCTGCACCCCGGCCGACAGCAGGGCGGCCTCGCTCGGCTCGGCGGCCTCCCGTACCGTCACCGAGAGCCGTTCGCCCCGGGCGAGTTCGGCGATCAGGGGGCCGTTGCCCGACTGTGCGGAGGGCACGAGCGCGGTCACGGGTTGGTCGTACAGGCGCACGAGTTCGGCGGTGAGCCGGTACGCGAGCGCGTCGTCCCCGCACACCACCATGGGCGCCGCGGGCTGGTCGCGGGCCGGGGCCTGGGCCGGGACCGCCGGGGCCGCCTGAGCGCCCGGAACGCCCGGAGCGCTCCGCACGCCCTGGGCGGCCGGAGGGCCTGGAGCCCCCGGAGCGTCCGGTGGATCCTGGTCGGCGGCCTGGCCGGCCGCGTGATCGGCCGAGTGATCGGGAGCAATCGCCACCCCTCCACCCTGCCGCAACCATCCGGCTGCGGGGCGTGTACGACGCGGTCAATCCGCACACCGGCACATTCCGGATGCCCCACTTGTCCACTCCGGAGGAGTCGCGCGCCCCTCGACCACCCCTAGCGTTCGGCACTCGACCAGTGCGTCCGGCCCCCTGCCCGGGGACGGGCGCGCGCGCCGCTGGAGGTTTCCGATGGGCTGGATCGTTCAGGAATACCGCGAGGACGACCTCGCGGCCGTCGTACACCTCATCGACACGACGTCGGGCCTCGGCCCGGACTCGGTCTTCTCCGTGTCGGAGTGCATCACCGCCCTCACCGCCCGCCAGCCCGCCGTCGTCGCACGCCGCGACGGGGAGGTGATCGGGGCCGCGCTGGCCACCGTCGCGGAGGGCCGGGCGTGGGTGATGCGCATCGCGCTGGCGCCGTCGCTGCGCGGGCTGGGTCTCGCCAGCGCGCTGCTGCTGGCGCTGGAGCGGCGCCTCGTGGAGATGCGCGTGCGGCGCATCGCGTACGTGCTGCCGGAGGAGGACCTGCTCCAGGAGGGCCTGGTCACCGCCGGGTACGACCGGCGGCCCGCGGTGGCGTACTTCGAGAAGCTCGAACCGGTCGACGACCGTGCCGCGGACGTGCTGGACCGGCTCGGCGGCCGGGTGCTGCCCGGCGACCTGTGGTCGCGCCTGGCGGGCATGGACGAGGAGAAGACGCTGATCGAGCGCCGGGTGGTGCTGCCGCTGGCCGACCCCGAGCGAGCCGACCGGCACGGTGTCGAACCGCCGCGCGCCATCGCCCTGTTCGGGCCGCCGGGCACCGGCAAGACCACGTTCGCGCGCGGCATCGCGTCGCGCCTCGGGTGGCCGTTCGTCGAGTTGCTGCCTTCTCGGCTGGCCGACAGCGGCAACCTCGCCGCGGCCCTGCGCGAGGCGTTCGCGCGCCTGGCCGAACTCGACCGCGTGGTGGTGTTCATCGACGAGGTCGAGGAGATCGCGCCGGTACGCCAGTTCGAGTCCACGACCCCGCCCGGCGGCACGCACTCCGTGACCAACGAACTCCTCAAGCTGATCCCGGCGTTCCGCGAGCGCAACGAACGGCTGCTGGTCTGCGCGACCAACTCGGTGCGGTCGCTGGACCCGGCGTTCCTGCGGCCGGGGCGGTTCGACTACGTCATCCCGATCGGCACCCCCGACAACGCGGCGCGGCGGGCGATGTGGGGGCGGTACGCGCATGCGCGGCGTACCGACGTCGACCTCGAGGCACTGGTGCGGGCCAGCGAGCTGTTCACGCCCGCGGACATCGAGCACGCCGCGCGCATCGCCGCGCAGGCGTCGTTCGAGCGCGACCTGGACCTGCCCGCCGCGACCGTCGCGGGGGCCGGTACGCGGGACTACCTGGAGGCGGTGGCCCAGTGCCGCCCGACCGTGACGCCGGGCATGGTCGCGGACTTCCAGGTGGACATCACGACGCACGCCCGGGTCTGAGCCGGGACCGGCCGGGCGGCCGGGCAGGCAGGCGGCCGGAGGGCAGCCGGCGGCCGGGCGGCGGCCGGGCGGCGGCCCTTCCGTCACGACCCCGACACACGCGCATCCGCGCTCGCCCGCCGATGGTCCCCGGTGCCCCGCGAAAGGTCCTTTCAGGGGGCACCGGGGCGCAGGTCGGGCCGGTGCGCTCGCGGAAGGCGGACACAGGGCCCGGGAAAGCCCGGGACCTTCGCCCTACCTCCCCGGTGAAACATCCGCCCGGGCCGGACCCCTGTCGGAAGGTCACCGCCCTCCGGTGCCCTTCGACCCTTATCCCGTCTTTACATCTCTGATGACCTTGAGTGGTCACGGGACAACGGGCAGGGGGGTCTGGGAGGAACAGCAATGCAGGGTGCCGGCGCCGGAACCATCGCCATCCACGCCGCGGCGGCGAGGCCGGTCCGGCCGCGCGTGATCCGCTGGCTCCTCGTGGCGGTGGCGGGGATGTACGTGGCCACCCCGGCGATCCACGGCGCCTCCGTGCCTCTCGTCCAGGTCGAGCTCGGCCTGACCGACGGAGGGGAGACCGTCGCGCGCATCGTCGGGACGACCCTCGCGATGGTGACGCTGGCCGTGGCGGGACGCGCCGCCGACGTACGCGGGCGGCGGTCGACGCTGACGGTGTTCCTGGTGCTGCTGGCCGTCGGCTGCCTGATGCTGACCGTCGCCTTCAGCGCCTGGTTCTACGTGCTCTCGCGGGTCCTGGTGACGCTGGCGTTGGCCGGGGTGTTCGTGAACTGCCTGTCCTACGTCGCGACGGCGTCGATGCCCGGGCGCATCGACCGCGCCACCTCCGCGTGGCTCGCCGCGATGTCGCTCGTGTTCGTGGCCGCGGTGAACATCGCGCCGCGCGTCTCGTCCATCGCCGGGTGGCGGGCCGTGATGGCCGCGACCACCGTGGTGGTCGTGGTGGCGCTGCTGCTGGTACGGCGCTACCTGCCGGTCACGCGGGCGAAGCCGGCGGGGCCCTTGCCCGACCGGGCGCGGAGCGCGCGGCGCCTCCTGATCGGCGTGCTGGCCGCCGCGGGCCTGCAACTCGGCCCGGTGCTGGGCTGGGCGGACGCCCGCGTCGGCGCGCTGCTGCTGGCCACCGGCGCCCTGCTGATGTGCGAGCGGCTGTGCGCGAAGCGCCGCGCGACCCACCTCGAGCACGCGGGGAGCCAGGTGTCGAACGCGGCGTACATGACGGCGCTGGCCGCCGGGATCGTCCTCGGCTTCACCCACGTCGCCCTGAGCGCGGTCGTGCCCGCGCTCACCGTGGCCGCGGGCGCCACGGCGCAGGACGGCACTCTCGTCGTGTCCAGCTTCGGCATCGGCGGCGCGGTGGGCTGCCTGCTCATCTGGCGGTGCGGCGTACGCCCGCTCACGGGCGGGTCGCTGGGGCTGCCGCTGGCCGCGCTCGGGCTGGTGCTGCTGCACTCCGTGCCGGCCCGGAGCGCCTACCCGGTGGCGAGCGGCTGCGTCGTGGTCTTCCTCATCGGGCTGGGCATCATGCTGGCGCTCACGCCCCAGTTGTCGTGGTTCCTCTCGCTCATCCCGCGGCGGCAGCTCGGCACCCACATGGCGCTCGTGCCCGGCGCGATCCTGCTGGGTACCGCGGCGGCGAACGCCTTCCCGTACACGACCTCGGCGCCCGAGGTCCCCTTGTCGGACGGGGCCCGCGACCTGCTGTGGGCCACGACGGCGGTGGTCGCCGCGGCCGCGATGTTCCTGGGCCGGGCGGTGGTCGCCGTGGCGGTCATCGCCGCCGCCGCGGTGCAGTACGCGCTGACCGACACGCTCCCGACCGGGCGCGCCACGGTGTTCATCGCACTGGGCACCGGTGCCGCCGCCGGAGCCGTGGCGTGGGCACGGCGCGAACAGTCGGACCGGCTGGCGCACACCCGCGAAGTCGCGGACGCGATGCAGCACGCCGTGCTGCGGCCCATCCCCGATCGACTCGGCCGACTGCGGATGGCCAGCCTGTACCGGCCCAGCACCGGCGGCACCGACGTCGGCGGCGACTTCCTGGAAGCGCTGCACACGCCGTACGGCACACGCATCCTGATCGGCGACGTCCGGGGCAAGGGGCTTCGGGCCGTGCAGACGGTGACGGACCTGCTGGGCTGCTTCCGGACCCAGGCGTACGAGACCCCCGAGCTGGGCGAACTCGTCGCCCGGCTGGACCGCCAGGTCATGCGCGCCGCGGAGGCCTGCGGGGACACGGAACTGTTCGCCACCGCTCTGGTGTTGCAGGACGACGAGTCCTCGGGCGAGCTCCGCGTCGTCAACTGCGGGCACCTGGCACCGGTTTCGGTGGGTCGGCGGCATGTGCGCCCGTTCGACGTACCGGTCCGCCTGCCCCTGGGATTCGGCCACATCGAGCCGGCGGCGCCGCTTCCCGCGCACACCATTCCGCTCGAACAGGGCGCCACGATCGTCGTGCACACCGACGGCCTCAGCGAAGCCCGCAACTCCAGCGGCGAGTTCTATCCCCTCACCCGGGAACTGACCCGCACCATGGGCAAATCACCCGAGGACACCGTCCTTCACCTCGATGCCGGCGTCCGGGACTGGACCCACCACGTCGCCGACGACATCGCCGTGGTCTGCCTCACCCTCGATCCGGTCCCGGCCGCAGCCGCCTCCGGAACCGGCGCCGGATGCACCGCCTGAGCAGTTGGCGGCGTCTCACGGGGTGGCGTCTGAGGGGGTGATGTCTATGGGGGTGACGTCTCAGGGAGTCGCGGCGTCGAAGCCGTACGAGAGCGGCTCGCCGCTCCTGCGCCGGTAGACGTACAGCGCCTGCACCTGGGCCTCCGAGGCCGGGGTGTCGACGGCACACGGGTAGACGACCTGGAGCACGGAAGGCCGGTCCACCACGCGCACGGTGAGCCCGTCCGCGGGTCCGCCGCCCAGTGTCGCCACTTCCCAGTCCATCATGGTTCCTCCGGATCGAAGCTCTGCCCCGTGCAAGGAATCGAGCCAACTGTAGAGACAGATCGCGGCCGCCCCTCCGCCGGGGCGGTCGGCGGCCCGACCACCGCCGCGCGCATGCGTGTGGACCCCGGGGGCGGCGTCCGGGCACCGCGTAATCTACATGAACGTAGATCTTGCTGCCCGGCCTGTCCGCCCATCGAACTACCGCAAGGTTGCCGCCGGTTGGCCGCGGCCTGTCTTCGCCGGGTGCAACCGGGTGCGACGGGGGTGCGTCCGCGGTGCGGCGGGGCCCGCCGCGCCCCCGGTGCCACGGGAACCGACGCGCGGGGACGTCCGTCTCACCCCGCATGGACCACGCACAGGCCACCGCACCGGAGCCTCACGATCCGCGCGACGACGGGCGCCACCTCCTCACGGTGATGGCCGGTGTCATGGTCGTCCTCATAGCGATCGCGGTGGTCCTCGCCGGGGACTGGTGGAACGAGGAGGACCCCGGGCGGCCCGGCGGCTCGCGGATCGACACGCGGACCCTGACCTGGGACCCGCAGGACCACGGCTCGGGGTTCACGGTCGCGGCGTCGTGGCGCGAGTACGTGGCCACCCGCACTGACGACGACAGCCGGGCCGCCGCGATGACCGCGCCCCCGACCGACTTCACCCGGAACGTGGTGGTCACCGCGTCCGTCTCGACGAAGTGCGTGCAGGCCACCGCCATGCGGCTCTACGCCGACGGCAACGAACTGGGCGTGGACGTCGACATGCCCGGCGGCGACACCGACAACTGCGACGGGTACAACTTCGCGGCGGCCGACTTCGAGGTGCCGCGCGACCTCCTGCCCGCCGCACCGGTCCTGGACGGGAACGCACCGCGGAGCGCGGGCGTCGGCATACTCCGCACCACCGCCCTGGTCACCGCACCGCCCGACCTGGGCGTGGTCGCGGCCGAGGTCCCGGACGAGCTGGCGGCGCGCTCGTGGCTGGCCGGGCTCGGCGGACTGCCGGGCACGCAGGGGGTCTCGGCCCCGAAGGACCTGGCGGCGGCGTACCGGAACCCCGAGGCGGCGACGTTCGACCTGTCCCGCGAGCGCACCTTCGCCTTCCTGTACCCGGTGTGCGCGTCGTACGCCGCACAGCTGCGGCACGGGTCGGACGGGCGGCTCGAGGTGGTGAAGGCCGAGGCGCCGAAGCCGCGTTCGGGGGCGATGCCGGCCGCGACGGAGTCCTGCGCGCCGACGGCGTACCGGCTGGCCTTGTTCTCGCTCGCCCCGGACGAGGTCCCGGCCACACCGCCTGTGCTGCACATCTTCGTGGCCGGATAGCCGCGCCCTCGCGAACAGACGCGCCTCCGCGGGTCGAGGCGCCTCCGCGGGTCGACGCGCCCCCGGGGACCGGCGCTGCTGTTGGCATACGGCCTTTACCGGGGCGTGACAGACGGCGCGTACCCTCTGGTGAATCGTGCAAGCGCACGGCTCTTCGGGGATCCGGCCGGCAGATGGGAGTGGGTGGGCGTGGACCGGGCACCCGCGTGGGCCGACCGTGCCGTGCGCGACTTCGAGACGTGGCGCTCGCTGGTCCGCGACACGTTCTTCGCGGCCGAACTGGAGCGCCCCGACGACCGCTCCTTCGCGGCCCGGCTCACCCACAAGCCGCTCGGCGCCATGGACCTGGCGCGGATCGAGGCGACCCCGCACAACTTCCGGCGCACCGCCGACGACGTGGCCCGGCACGGCACCGACGTGTACGACCTCGTCCTGGTCCTGGACGGGCGCGGCTCGGCCCGGCAGGGTTCCGCGGGCGGTCCGCTCGGCCGGGGCCACCTGGTGATCTCGGACACCACGCGGCCCTACCAGATCGACTTCGACAGCCCGTTCCACCTCGCCCAACTCGTGCTGCCGCGCGGCATGCTCGGGGCCGAGCCGGACCACGTCGCGCGCGTGACAGGTCGGCCCGTCGACACGAGCCGGGGCACCGCCGCGCTCCTCGCCGACCTGCTCACACGCGTCACCGAGCCGGCCGACGACAGCCCTCCCGGCTCCCCCGCCGGGGAACCGCACGTCGCGGACGCGGTCGCGTCGCTGTGCCGCGCGGTCACGGCCGAACTCCTGGCCGAGGCACCGTCGACGACAGCTGCGGAGGAGGACGGCACGCCGGCCACCGAAGCGCAGCGCCGCGCACTGCGCGCCCGGATCGTCGCGTGGATCGAGGAGCACCTGCACGAGCCCGCGCTCGACCCGGCGGCCATCGCGGGCGCCCACTTCATCTCGACGCGCTACCTGCACCTGCTGTTCGAGGACCACCCGGTCTCGGTGGCGCGGCACGTACGCGAGCGCCGACTCGACCGGATCCGCCGGGACCTCGCCGCCCCCGGCTGCGCCGGCACCCCGATCAGCGCGGTCGCGGCGCGCTGGGGCATCGGCGACGCGGCCCGGTTCAGCCGCCTGTTCCGGGACCGGTACGGGGTCTCGCCGAGCGCCTACCGCACCGCCGCGCACGCCGGGTGGACGCGGCGCGGCGGATCGACCTAGTGCTGTGGCCGTCCGAACACGCCTGTGCGGCCCCGTCGTTGCGCGCACGACGGGGCCACACGCGGACGACTGCCCGGATCAGCGGACGCTGCGTACCTTGAGCACCAGGAACGCCCCCGCGAGGGACACGGTCGCCGCGACCGGGAAGATCATGTCGTAGCCGCCCGCGTCCACGATCCACCCGGCGATCGTCGGCGCGGCGATCTGCGGTCCGGCCGCCGCGATGTTGACGAGGCCGAGGTCCTTGCCCGGCTCGCCGGTGCTCGGCAGCACCTTGGCCATGAGCGCCAAGTCGACGGCCATGTACGTGCCGAAGAAGACGCCGTTGACGACCTGGAACCACTCCATGCCCGCCTCGGTCGGCGACAGGATCGGGATGGCCAGCGACGCCGCCGAACCGATGCCGCACACCAGCACGAACGGCTTGATGCGGCCGACGCGGTCGACCAGCGGCCCGATCACCATCGACGCGGCGATCGTCGCCAGCGCGTTGACGATCAGCTGGAAGCCCATCGCGGTGCCGAGGTCGGGGCCCGGGATCTTGATGTAGTCGGCGAGGATGAACATCGTGTAGACGCTGACGATCCAGTAGCCGAGCATGACGCCGAAGCGGGAGCCGAAGGCCCACAGGAAGTCCGGGTGCTTGCGCGGGTCGACCCAGAAGCCGGACAGGAACTCCTTGAGGTCGAACTTCGTCCGGGGGATGTCCTTCGACGACTTGTCCGGCGAGACGACCACGAAGACCACGGCCGAGACGGCGACGATCGCGGCGATCAGGTAGTAGCCCTTCTCCCCCATGAACTCGCCGTCGAAGCCGCCGATCGTGCCCGAGAGGCCGAACTTCTCGCCCTCCACGCCGCCGAGGATCAGCGACACGATGATCGTCGCGGCCGGGATGCCGAGGCCGACGAGTGCGGAGAACACGCCGTACTTGCGGCGGGGCACGCGGTCGGGCAGGGCGGCCGTCGACGCGGCCATGAAGCCGTTCAGGAAGAACTGCACGGCGCCCCAGCTGAGGCCGAGCATCGCGATCGAGGACGCGTTCGCCTGCCCGACGAGGGCAAGGCTGCCCATGCCGGCGCACAGCAGGATCCACGGCGCGCGGCGGCCCCAGCGCGACCGGGTGCGGTCGGACAGCAGGCCGAAGAGCGGGTTGCCGATCGTGGCGAGGACCGCGCCGGTGGTGCTCGCGGTGGACAGCGCGTCGGTGTCGTTGCCGCCGGTGATCTCGGCGACCTGCATCGGGATCAGGTAGCTGCCGACGCCGATCCAGACCATGAAGAGCGCGATGTTGGCCAGCGGCAGCGTCAGGTGGAGCGGGCCGAGGCGGAAGCCGGTCGGCTCGTCGGGCGCCGACCCCGCCGGGTTGTGCGGCGTCGCCGGGGGCGCGCCCGCGCCCGACCTCTCGTGTTCGGGCAGGGTCGTACTCATCGTTCAGCCGTCCAAAGGGATGAGGGAGGGGTGGGGGAGATGCCGCCGGAGTGCCGGCGGCGTCTGCTCCCACGACCGTGCGAGGGCCGTGGACCGCGCCGGGGTTGCGGTGTCCCGCCGGGCGGGGCGGGCGTACTGGCCCGTACGGACCAAGGGGTGCGGTGACCCAGCATCCGGCCATCGCCGCGCCACGTCTTGACGCTCGGCGCACGCGGCTTGGCAATCAGCGCACGGCGCCCGCGAGTTGGCCGCGCGCACGGCGGGCGGCCGGTGCGCGGGCATGCCGAAGGCCCGGACCGCCGTCCCCCCTCACGAGGACGGCGATCCGGTCGGGTTCAGCCCTAATGCTGTGACCGGAAGGTTTGCCGGTTCTTGCCGCCGGCACCAGCTACAGGAGCGCCCCCCGGTAGCGTGCGGCGGTCGCCGCGGCGCCTCCTCCCAGTGCCACGACGCCCACCAGACGGCCTTCGGCGTGATAGCCCACCACGCAGTCGGCGTCCAACTCCCCTTCCAGGACCCGGATGTCGGCCTCGCCCAGGCCCGGCGCGCCGAACGACTGGAGTCGTTCGGCGTATTGGTCGGACCAGAACGTCGGCAGCGGCGCGAACGGCGCCTCGTCCGGTTCGCTGCCGGCCAGGTGCGCCACGAGCGTGCGGGCCGCGCGCTTGGCCGAGTCGGTCGGGATGCTCCAGTGCTCGACGCGCCTCGGCACCCCGTCGTAGCGGGCGTTCGGGAACCGCGCGATGTCGCCCACGGCCACCACCTCGGGGCGTCCTTCGACGCGCAGGAGCGCGTCGCAGAGCACACCGTCCGAGAGGTCGAGCCCGTTGCCCTCGAGCCACGCGGTGTTGGGGGTCGACCCGACCGCCTCCACGACCGCGTCGGCGGGCAGGTGCGTCCCGTTGTCGAGGACGACACCTGTCACGGCGTCAACACCCGTGAAGTGTCCGATGGTTCGGCCGAGGTGGAAGGCCACGCCGCGCGCTTCGTGGCGGCGGCGGAGGGCGGCGCCGAGTTCGGTGCCCAGGGGCCGCAGCATGGGCTCGGCCTCGGGGGCGACCACCGCCACCTCCGCGCCGAGTCCGCGTGCGGTGGCGGCGACTTCGCAGCCGATGAACCCGGCGCCGATCACGACGACGCGGCAGCCGGGGGTCAGCGCGCCGCGGAGTCCTTGGGCGTCCTCCAGGGTGCGGACGACGTGGCGGCCCTCGGCTGGGCCGGGGCAGGGCAGCCGGCGGGGGCGGATACCGGTGGCCACGACCAGTCCGGCGTACGGGAGTTGCGTGCCGTCGGCGAGCACGACGTGCCGGGCGTCGAGGTCGGCGGCGACCGCTTCCACGCCCAGCCGCCATTCGACGTCGGCGGTGGCGGCGCGGGCGCGGAAGGCGACCGCCTCGTGTGACACGTCGGACGCCAGTACCTCCTTGGACAGCGGAGGCCTGTTGTACGGCATGTGCTTCTCGTCGCCGACCACGGTGACCGGTCCCGACCAGCCTGCCGCGCGCAGTTGTTCGGCCGCGCGCAGGCCGCCCATCGAGGCGCCGACCACCACGACGCGGCGGGTGCCGGCTGCGCCCGGCTCGTGTGCCGCCACCGTCAGTCCTCGATGGTGATGGCCTGCAACGGGCATACGTCGGCGGCGTCTTCGACCGCCTCGCGCAGCGCGTCGTCGGGCTCTGCGACGTATTCGAGGCGCCCCGCGGTGTTGATCTGGAACACCTCGGGTGCGGAGAAGACGCACTGCCCGTGGTCCTGGCAGCGCTCCATGTCGACGACGATCTTCACCGTTCGGCTCCTTCTGAGGTCACTGATCCCAGTGATGTCACTGAGCTCACCGGCGCTCCCGCCGGAGGGACGTGCGGATTCGGGTTTCAGGGGCGCTTGGGCGCCCGGATGCCGCGGAACTCCCAGTCGCCGCCGAGGGCCGTGGACAGGACCTCCTCGGACTCGGTGGGCTGCGCGCCGCAGTCGTCGCGGACCGGGACGGGGCCGGTCACGATGCGGTTGGTGAGGCGTCCGAGGCCTTCGGCCTCCACCTCGACGACGTCGCCCGGCTGCACGGGGCGGGACCCGGCGGGGGTTCCGGACAGCAGGACGTCGCCCGGGTGGAGCGTGATGGTGCGGGCGATGTCCGCGACGAGGTAGTGCATGTCCCACTCCATCTCGTCGGTGGAACCGTCCTGCACGACCTCGCCGTTTACGTACGTGCGCAGCGACTTGCCGCGGAAGTCCCAGCCTTCGACGAGTCCCGGGCCGAGCGGGCACAGCGTGTCCGAGCCCTTGACGCGGAGCATCGAGCCGGCGTCGGTGTCCCGGAAGTCGTGCAGGCCGTAGTCGTTGGCCAGGGTGTAGCCGCGGATGTACGCCCCCGCGTCCTGCGGCGACACGTTGCGGCACGTGCG
Source organism: Streptomycetaceae bacterium NBC_01309 (assembly GCA_045039925.1). Lineage (GTDB taxonomy): Bacteria > Actinomycetota > Actinomycetes > Streptomycetales > Streptomycetaceae > Yinghuangia. Next base: position 8,367,028 of record CP108400.1, on the reverse strand, counting down.
GCCGATGACGATGGCGATCTCGCCTTCGTAGTTGAGGTACTTGCAGCCCTCGGGGCGCACGACGGCGCCGCCGTGCGAGTTCAGCGCCGAGGTCGGCTTGTGGAAGTACGTCGGCGCGGGCGGCAGCGAGGTCTGGAACTCCTGGACGCGGCTGCGGTGGTTGAGGTGCACCGCGATGACCTTGCCGGGCACGACGGGCGGCAGGTGGTGCGCGTCGGCGGTCTTGACGCGGCGGCCGTCCGCCGCGATCAGCTCGTCGCCCTCGCGGACCACCTCGACGACCGCGCCGTCGAGCAGGATCCGGCGGTACTCCGTGGTGGGCCGAGGTGTGGACCGGGGGGTGGAGTCAGGGGTCGTGGTCAACGGTGGTCCTTCCGAAGTATGCGGTTCGCGTCGGGAGTTCAGGCGGTCCAGCCCGCCGCGGGGCGGTCGAACCACATGTGGGCCTGGCCGGTCCCGGTGGCGTTCTCGTACGTGCCGTACATGCGTCCGGGCGCGGTGCAGCGCTCCTCGCCGAGGGCGCCGAGCATCATGAGGTAGTGGCCGAAGCGCGCTTCAGGCTTGTACTGCATGAAGTCCGGCATGGTGCGCAGGATTTGCGCGTGGTCGCCCTGCTCCATCCAGCCCAGGCGGTCCTCGTCGGCCTTGCGGGCCCCGGGTGTGCGTACGTGCCGGGGGTGCGAGGCCTCGTGGTCGCGCAGTTCGCGCAGGTTCCAGAAGGTGTGCGAGAGCGCGCCGGAAGCGACGAGGAGGACCTTGCGGTCGGTCTCGGCGATCGCGTCGGCCAGCGCGCGGCCGAGGCGCAGGTTGTCCTCGACGTCGGCGGTCTGGCAGCAGCCGACGGACATCCAGCGCTTCCCGGGGACGCCGAGGTAGTGCCACAGGTTGACGGTCGCGTAGTGGATGGGCAGGTACGGGTCGTCGTTCGCGGTGATCCACGTTCCGTGCTTGTCCGCGAACTTGGCGGTGTTGCGCGCGAGTTCCGGGTCGCCGGGGAAGTCGTACCGGACGCGGCACATGCCGCGCGGGAGTTCCTCGGAGGTGTAGAGCCCGGCGCGGTGGTGGTGCGCGGCGACGACGTACTCGACGGTGGTGGCCCAGTGCGAGTCGAAGACGACGACGGTGTCGTAGTCGAGTTCCGGGTTCTCGAAGACCTGCTCGCGCATCTCGCGGAGTCCGGTGACGAGGCTGATCTCCCGGCCTTCGTTCAGCTCGTACCGGACGTCCTGCGGCAGCATGATGGTGGGTGCGTGGGCCAGGAGGCCCGCTCCGACGATCTCCCCCATGTCAGTGCCATCCGTTCGGCGAGGTGACGGTGTTCTTCACGTCGCAGTAGAAGTCGAAGCTCCAGGTGCCGCCTTCGCGGCCGACGCCGGACTGGCGCGCGCCGCCGAAAGGCGCCTGGAGGTCGCGGACGAAGAAGCAGTTGACCCAGACGGTGCCCGCGACCAGGCGCGCGGTGACGCGGTCGGCGCGGTCGCGGTCGCCGGTGGCGACGGTGGCGGCGAGGCCGAAGCGGGTGTCGTTGACGAGGGTGACGGCCTCCTCCTCGTCGGCGAAGGTCTGGAGGGTGAGGACGGGGCCGAAGACCTCCTCCTGCACGATCTCGGAGTCCTGGGCGACGTCGGTGAGGAGGGTCGGGCGGTAGTAGAGGCCGCCGAGTTCGGTGTTGGGGCCGCCGCCGACGACGACGCGGGCGCCGGCGTCGACCGCGCGCGTGACGAAGCCGTCGACGCGGGCGAGGTGGTCGGCGTGGATGTTGGGGCCGATGCCGGTGGCCTCGTCGCGCGGGTCGCCCTGGACGAGCTCGGCGGCGCGTGCGACGAAGCGGGCGGTGAACTCCTCGGCCACGGACTCCTCGACGAGGATGCGGGTGGCGGCGAGGCAGACCTGTCCGGCGTTGTCGTACTGCTCGACGGCGAGGTCGGCGGCGAGGTCGAGGTCCGCGTCGGCGAAGACCAACAGCGGTGACTTGCCGCCGAGTTCGAAGCTGGTTGGGGTGAGGTTGGCGCCCGCGGCGGCACCGATGGCGCGGGCGGTGGGGACCGAGCCGGTAAAGCTGATGCGGCGTACGTCGGGGTCCTCGACGAGTGCCGCGCCGACCTCTGCGCCGTAGCCCTGGACCACGTTGAACACGCCTGCGGGCAGCCCGGCTTCGGCGGCGATGTCGGCGAACAGGGAGGCGGTGAGCGGCGTCCACTCGGCGGGCTTGAGCACGACGGTGTTGCCGGCGGCGAGGGCCGGGCCGATCTTCCAGGTGGCCAGCATGAGCGGCGCGTTCCACGGCGTGATGAGCACGCACGGTCCGGCGGGGTCCCAGGAGACGTGGTTGTTGTGGCCGCGCGTGTCGAAGTCGCCGTGGTCGAGGCGGTCGGTGAGCCAGTCGGCGAAGAAGCGCATGTTGTGCGCGACGCGGGGCATCACGCCGCGCAGGTGGGAGCGCAGCAGCGCGCCGTTGTCGGTGGTCTCGACGACGGCGAGGTCCGCGAGGCGCTTCTCGACGCCGTCGGCGACGGCGTGCAGGATGCGGGCGCGCTCGGCGGGCGGTGTCGCGGCCCATCCGGGGAAGGCCGCGCGGGCCGCGGCGACGGCGGCGCGGGCATCGGCCGCCGTACCGCGGGCGACGCGGGCGATGACGGTGCCGTCGATCGGCGAGATGTCGGCAAAGGTCTCCGCCGAGCCGACCCGCTCGCCGCCGATCCAGTGCCGGGTGTCGACGGCAACGCCGGCGACGGTCGCGACAGCGCCGGCCCCGGCAGCGTCGCTAGCGGCGGCCGCGGACGGTGCGTCGCTCGCGGCGGTGGCCTCGGTCATGGGGAACCCTCCATATCGTTTGACCCCAAACAATTTAGTGAGGGCCGAGGACGCTGGTCAACCCCTTGCCCCGGACGCGGGGCCGGGTATCGTTTGACCTCAAACAATAGCCTCGACCCGCGGGAGCCGGACGCGATGACCGACCTCACCCACGCCGACTGGCAGGCCCGGGCCGCCGCATTCCGGCCCGTGACGCAGCATCAGATAGCCGGCGCCGAGCACGCGGGCGGCGGCGCGACCTTCACGGTCGTCTCGCCGCGCGACGGCAAGGTGCTCGCCGAGGTCGCCCGGGCGGGCACGGCCGAGGTCGACCTCGCGGTGGCCGCGGCGCGCCGCGCGTTCGACGACGGGCCCTGGCCGCGCCTGTCCCCCACCGAGCGCGGCCGGGCCCTCGTACGGCTCGCGGACCTCGTGGAGGCGCACCGCGAGGAGCTGGCGCTGGCGGTCTCACTGGAGATGGGCAAGCCGGTCACGGAGGCGTACGGCATCGAGCTGCGCGCGGTGGCGAACACCTTCCGCTGGTACGGCGAGGCCGCCGACAAGCTGATCGACGAGGCCCCGCAGACCGCGCACGACGCCGTGGCGCTGGTGACGCGCGAGCCGGCCGGCGTGGTGGCCGCGGTGGTGCCGTGGAACTTCCCGCTGACCATGGCGGCGTGGAAGGTCGCCCCCGCGCTCGCGACCGGCTGCACGGTCGTCCTCAAGCCCGCCGAGCAGTCCCCGCTGTCCGGCCTGCTGCTCGGCCGCCTCGCGCACGAGGCGGGCCTGCCGCCGGGCGTGCTCAACGTCGTCGCGGGCGAGGGCCCCGAGGCCGGGCGGGCGCTCGGCCTGCACCCGGACGTCGACGTGCTCGCCTTCACCGGGTCGACGGCCGTCGGCCGGCACTTCCTGCGGTACGCCGCCGACTCGAACCTCAAGCGCGTCTGGCTGGAGCTGGGCGGCAAGTCGCCGAACATCGTCTTCCCGGACGCCCCCGACCTCGCCGCGACGGCCGCGACCGCGGCGTGGGGCATCTTCTTCAACCAGGGCGAGATGTGCACCGCCCCGTCGCGGCTGCTGGTGCACGCCTCGGTCGCGGACGAGGTCGTGGACGCGATCGTCGAGCGCGGGCGCACGCTGCGCGTCGGCGATCCGCTGGATCCGGGGACCGAGATGGGCGCGCTCGTCACCGAGGCCCACCTCGCGCGGGTGCGCGGGCACATCGAGCGCGCGTCGGCGGAGGGCGCGCGGCTGCGGTGCGGGGGTGCGCGCGTGGACCGGGCCGGGTCGTACCTGGAACCGACGGTCTTCGACCGGGTGACGCCCGGCATGGCCATCGCCCGCGACGAGGTCTTCGGGCCCGTGCTGTCCGTCATGACGTTCGAGACCGAGGAGGAGGCGGTGCGGCTCGCCAACGCGACCGAGTACGGCCTCGCGGCGGCGGTCTGGACGTCGAACCTCTCGACCGCGCACCGGGTCTCACGGGCCGTCAAGGCCGGGACCGTGTGGGTGAACTGCTACGAGGAGGGCGGCCTGAACGTGCCCTTCGGCGGCGTCAAGCAGTCCGGGCACGGCCGCGACAAGTCGCTGCACGCGCTCGACAAGTACACGGACCTCAAGACGACGTGGATCCAGCTGTGACGCGGCCGTTGATCGCCCTGCCGTGCCGGTTCGCGGAGCGTACGTCGGCACTCCGCTACGCGGCCGAGGTCACCGCGCGGGCGCTGGCCGAGGCCGTGTACCGGGCGGGCGGCGAGCCGTTCATGATGCACCCCGCCGAACCGGAGCACGCCGCCGAGCGGTTGGAGCGCTGCGACGGCCTGCTGCTGCCGGGCGGCGGCGACCTCGCGCCGCACACGTACGGCGAGGCGGACGTGCACGAGCAGGTGTACGACGTCGACGACGCCCAGGACGCCTTCGACCTCGCGGCGATCCGGTACGCGCTGCGGTCCGGCCTGCCAACGCTGGCGGTCTGCCGCGGCATGCAGGTGCTGAACGTGGCGCTGGGCGGCACCCTGACCCAGGACATGCCGACCCACCACCGGCACGTCGTACACCCGGTGCGGCTGCGCGAGGGCTCCGCCGTGGCGGCGGCGATGGGGACGGGTGGACAGGGGGCGGCCGGGCGGGAGGCAGCTTGGCGGGATGCGGCGACGGGCGCGGAGATGTCCGACGCAGACAGGCCAGGTGCGGACAGGACACGTGCGGACAGGACACGTGCGGACAGGCTGGGCGCGTACAGGTCGGGCGCGTACAGGTCGGGCGCGTACAGGTCGGGCGCGTACAGGTTGAGCGCGTACAGGTTGAGCGCGGAGAAGGTCGAGGCGTCCTGCTACCACCACCAGTCCCTCGACCGCCTGGGCCGCGGCCTGACCGTCACCGCGCGGGCCGCGGACGGGACCGTGGAGGCCGTCGAACTCCGCGAATCCAAGGGCCTGTTGCTGGCGGTGCAGTGGCACCCGGAGGACACCGCCGCGACGGACGAGGCGCAGCACGGCCTGTTCACCACCCTCGCCGAGGCGGCCTCGCGGCACCACGCGTAAGGCCGGCTACTGACGTTGCAACGGTGATGTCGTGTGCGAGCGTGATGTCCTGCGGGTGAGGACTTCGTTGTTTCGGGTGGCCCGGGGTACCGACCGGCACGAGGGCGAACGTTCCCGAGATGTCGAACGCGGTGCCGAAAGCAGTGGGGCCTACGTTGTTTCGGGTGGTTCGGGGCAGTGTCCGGCACCTCGGGACGGCGGCGGACGTTCCCGAGGTAAGGAAGGGTCGGGCGGGAGGGGTTCGCGTCGGGAGGGAGAGGCGTCCGCCTCACGCGGAAGGGGGACCCGCGCGTTTGCGGATCGGGGCATGCGTGGGGAGCCTGGAGGGACGGGTCCATCCGGTTTCGCCGGCCCCCCGGGAGGCGTACATGCGGATCACGCGGCAACCACAGACCACAGCCTCACGGCGTAGGCGTCGCGGACGCAGCGGCGGTTTCGGGCGTCGCGGCAGAGCAGCCGTCGTCGCCGGTGCGGCCTGTGCGCTGGTCCTGGCCGCCGGTCCCCTCCCCGCCGAGGCGGAGAACGGCGTCCCGACGCCCGAGACGCTGAGCCTGGCACTGCTGGAGCCGGCCGACATCGGACCGGCCGTATCCGAGGACGCCGAGACCACCCCGGACGACGCGAGCGCCGACCCGGCCGGCTGCCCGGCACTCGACAGCCTCCGCAACGGGCCGTCCGCCGACGAGCCGGACCCCTGGCCGGAAGTGCAGCTGATCGCGGACGCCGTCGTCATCCAGGAAAAGCTCATCGCCGGCCCGCCCGAGACCATCGCGGCAAGCCACGCCGCGCTCCGCGAGGCGCTGAGCACTTGCACCTCACTCACATTTCCGGCGAACGACGGCAGCGCACCTCTGACGGTCGACCTGTCCCCCATCACCTTCGGCGGCCCGGATTCGATCGCCGTGCGCCTGGACGGCACGTACGAGGGCATCCCCGTCAACGGCTACCTCGCGCTCGAACCGCTGGGCGCCGTCGAGTTGGTGTACATGTTCGTCCAGGCGGGCGACGACTCCTCGCAACTTGCCTCGGCCATCTACGCGATAGCCGTCGACAAGGTCCACCAAGTGGTAGGCCCCGCCGCCGGCACCCCCAAACCCCTCGCCACCCCCGCCCCGGACAACGCCATCTGAGCCCGGACGAACACCACCAAAGGCGCCGCCGGCGACCAACAAGGGACGGATCCACGTCCTCGGACGAATTGAAGTCGCACGAATCGTCTCGCTCCTCCGCTACCGGACGCCGGAGAAGATCCTCACGCCCGAGGAACACGAGCGGTTTCTCGGTTGGTACCCGGACGGCTTGGAGGGCTGCGCCCGCGAAATCCTCATCGGCACGGCCGGGACGCCCCTCGACTTCGACGCTGTGGTGCCGCCGACGATGCTGGAGCGGCTCACGTACACATCGTCACGACGCGGCGAACGCATCCTGAAATACGTCGAGGACGGTCTCCTCAAGCGATTTGTCAGCCTCCAAGCGTCTACCGATTGGCCGCGGAGTCGGCCGCGGAAATGCACACGCTCGTCCACGACACCGCCAACACAGCCGACACAGCCGACACAGCCGACAGGGCGGGAACGGGCCGCAGAACCGCCGGACGGTACGCCGGAACCGAATACGGCCCCCAACCCCCGTTCGACACCGGCTCGGTAGCCAAATCGCCTGCCGAAGTACTGGCACTTACATGCCAGTTGGGTCAAGTGCGGGCACCGTGCCACGCCCGCCGTATACCCCACTCACCAGCGGTCGGAGCCGATGAAAAACGACATGTTGCCCCCGACGCCCCGGATCAGCTCGGCAAGGATTTGGGGGATCGCCAACAGGGTCAAGCAACCATTCGGCCCGGCTACTTGGGGTGGCTGCGGCGCGGGATCTTGACTGTGAAGGTGGTGTCGCCCGGGCGGCTGGTGACCGCGATGGTGCCGCGGTGGGCGCGGATCAGGGACCAGGCGACGGCCAGGCCGAGGCCGCTGCCGCCGCGCTCGCGGTTGCGGGCGGGGTCGACGCGGTAGAAGCGGTCGAAGATGCGGGCCTGGTCCTCGGGCGGGATCCCCGGGCCGGTGTCGGTGACGCGGACGACGGCGGTCTCCGGGGTCGCGGAGACGGCCACCGAGACGTCGGTGCCGGACGGCGTGTGCACGGCGGCGTTGGCGAGGAGGTTGTCCAGCACCTGGCGGACGCGCAGCGGGTCGACATGCAGCGGCAGCCGGTCGGGTTCGACGGTCACGGTCAGCGGGTGCTCGGGGTGGCCCGCGCGGAAGGCGTCGGCGGCCTGGCGTACGAGTTCCGCGAGGTCGGCGTCCTCCGGCCGCAGCGGCGTGTCGGCCTCCTCGGCGTCGAGGCGGGCGAGGAGCAGCAGGTCGTCGAGCAGCACGCTCATGCGCGCGGCTTCGGAGCGGAGCCGGGCGAGGTGCTGGTCGCGCTCCTCGGGCTCGTTGGCCGCCGCGTACTGGAACAGGTCGGCGTACCCGCGCACGGAGGTCAGCGGCGTGCGCAGTTCGTGCGACGCGTCGGCGATGAAGCGGCGCAGCCGCTGCTCGGTCTCGGCACGGACCGCGAGCGAGCCGTCGATGTGCGCCAGCATCGTGTTGAACGCGTGCCGCAGTTCCTCGACCTCCGGCCCGCCACCGCCGCTGTCGACCCGCACCGCGAGGCGGTCCGAGTCGGTCAGGTCGTGGGACGTGATGCCGTGCGCCGTACTCGCCATCTCGCTGAACGGCCGCAGCCCGCGCCGCAGCACCGCGCGCCCGACGACGACCAGGGTCAGGAGGGCGATCGCGAACGTCACGGCCAGCACGGTGACGAGCTGCCCCATCGTCTCGTCGATCTCGTCCATCGGGGCGGCGCTGACCAGCACCACGTTCGGCATGACCTCGCAGGCGCGGACCAGGTACGTCCCCTCGCCCTTGATGTCGGCCGTACGCAGCGTGTCCTGCTTGCCGGAATCGCGCAGCGAGGTCGCCGTCGCGGCCAGCTCGCTGCTGTCGGCGGGGACGTCGTTGACGTCCGGCATGTCCGGGCCGTCGGAGCCATAGGAACCGTCAGAGCCGCCAGAGCCGTCGGAGCCGTAGTAGCCATCGGAGTCTTCCGGACCCTGGCTGTATGCCGCGCCGTCGGGCGGAGTCACGGCGAGCACGGGGTGGCCGTCCGGCCCCTCCTCGACCTGCCCGCTGGGATTGCGCAGCACCGCGCCCTGGTCGGTCACGTCGTAGACCGCGGTGAACCACCGGTAGTTGCGCTTGCCCTGTACGGTCCAGTGCTCTTGGGCGTCCTTGACCTGGCTGCTCTGCACCAGGCGCATCTGGTCGCCGAGCTGGTCCTTGAGGTAGCCGCGCATGTAGGTCGTCATGGCGGTGCCGATCACCGCGAACACGATGAGCGCGAGTACGCCGAGGCCCAGCGCCAGCCGGGTGCCGAGCCGCAGGCCGCGGTAGCCGCGCAGGTAGCCGAGGAGCAAGCCGGTACGGGACGTGCACTTGGTCCGCGACGTACGCCCCGGGCGCGCCGCACCCGACGCACCCGACGTACCCGACCTGCCCGACCTGCCCGACCTGCCCGACGTACCCAACGTCCGCTCCGTGCCTGACGCGTCTTGCGTGCGTTCCGTGCGCCTCGCACGTTTCGTGCGTGCCGTCACTCCGGCGCCTGCCGTACGACGTACCCCACACCCCGGACCGTGTGGATCAGCGGGTCGCCCGTTTCGTCCAGTTTGCGGCGGAGTCGGCTGATCACCAGCTCCACGACGTTGGAACGCCCGCCGAACCCGTACTCCCACACGTGGTCCAGGATCTGCGCCTTGGTCAGCACGGTCGGCGACTTGCGCAGCAGGAAGCGCAGCACCTCGTACTCGGTCGGGGTGAGGGTGAGCAGGCGGTCGCCGCGGCGTACCTCGCGGGTGTCCTCGTCCATCTCCAGGTCGCCCGCGCTCAGCACGGAGCGGTGGTAGCCGGGGCCGCTGCTGCGCCGCAGCACGGTCCGCAGCCGGGCCATCAGCTCCTCGACCGCGAACGGCTTGACCAGGTAATCGTCGCCGCCCCGGGTCAGGCCGGCCACCCGGTCGGCGACGCTGTCGCGCGCGGTGAGGAAGACGACCGGCACCATCGTGCCGGAGCCGCGCAGGCGGTCCAGGACGCCGAAGCCGTCGAGGTCGGGGAGCATCAGGTCGAGGACCACGATGTCCGGCGGGGACTCGGCGGCGCGGCGCAGCGCCTCCTCGCCGGAGTAGGCGGTCACCGCCTCCCACCCCTCGTAGCGGGCGACGGTCGCCACGAGGTCCGCGATGGGGGGGTCGTCGTCCACGACGAGCAGCCGAACTTTTTCCACGGGCCCATACTGCGGCACCGGTCGGCAAAGGCCCACACCGATGACCGCCCCCGGGCCACCTTGATAAGCAGTTGAAAGCTCATCGACAGGAGATCGACAGGTTGCCCGGCAAGGCTGGAGGAGCCAACAACCCGGAGCAGAGGAGTTGCCCTCCGTGACGATCGCCGAACGCGTCCGGCCCGCCCCCGCACCAGCCCCCGCGGTACGCCCCCGAGTGGCGGCCCGCGGCGGCCTGCACGCGCTGCTCGCCGTGAACGCGGTCGCCGTCGCGGTGTTCTACGCGAAGGCCGGTACGACCTCGAACACCTTCATCCAGCTCGGCCGCCTCGCCGGGCTGTACGGCGCCCTGCTCATGGCCTTCCAACTCCTGCTCGTCGCCCGTCTGCCCTGGTTCGACCGCCGCATCGGCATGGACCGGCTCACCGTGTGGCACCGCTGGGTCGGCTTCGGCCTGCTGTGGACGCTCGTCTCGCACGCGGTCTTCATCACCCTCGGCTACGCGGAACTGTCGTCGCTCTCCCCCGTCGACGAGTTCGTGGAGCTGGCCACCACGGTGGACGGCGTGCTGCGGGCGATCGTGGCGCTGGTGCTGATCCTGCTGGTCGGCGGGCTGTCCGCGCGGTTCGCGCGGCGGCGGCTGGCGTACGAGACGTGGCACTTCATGCACCTCTACACCTACCTGGCCGTGGTCCTGGCGTTCTCGCACCAGGTGGCGACCGGGACGACGTTCACCGCCTCGTCCGCGGCCCGGGCGTACTGGTGGGGCCTGTGGGGCGCGGCGCTCGGCGCGGTGTTCCTGGGCCGCGTGGCGCTCCCGTTGCGCCGCAATCTGCGGCACCGGCTGCGGGTCGTCGCGGTGGTGCCGGAGTCCCACGACGTCGTGTCGATCCACATCAAGGGTCGCGACCTGGACAAACTCCCGGCGCAGGCAGGGCAGTTCTTCCTGTGGCGGTTCCTGACGCGGGACCGCTGGTGGCAGGCCAACCCGTTCTCGCTGTCGGCCGCTCCGGACGGGCGCAGGTTGCGCCTGACCGTGAAGGCGGCCGGAGCAGGGTCGGCCGGCCTGCGCAACTTGCCTGTCGGGACACGGGTGTTCGCGGAGGGGCCGTACGGCGCCTTCACCACCATGCACCGCACCCGCCCGGACACCCTGCTCATCGCGGGCGGTGTCGGCATCACGCCGATCCGCGCGCTGCTGGAGGAACTGCCGGGCCACGCCGCGCTCATCTACCGCGTGGCGCAGGACCGGGACGCGGTCCTGATCGACGAACTGCGCGAACTCGCGTACGAGAAGGGCGCGATGCTGCACCTGGTCGCCGGGCCGGCCGTCCCCGACAGGCTGGCTCCGGCCGAACTCGTGCGCATGGTGCCCGACGTGGTGGAGCGCGACGTGTTCGTCTGCGGGCCGCCCGGGATGACCACGGCCGTGCTGGGCAGCCTGCGCGAACTGGGCGTCCCGAAGTCGCAGATCCACGCCGAGCGTTTCAGTCTCGCGTGACCGGCCTGCCGCCGCCCCGGACACGCCCGAGCCCGGCCGACCTCCTCACGAACCCGTCTCGTCTTCCCCAGGGGACCCAGTGAAGCGCGCTGTATCTGTCGCCGTCCTGACCGTCGCGGGCGTCATCCCGCTCTGGCGGTACGACGCATCCTCCGACACATCGAGCAACACCGTGCTCGCCGAGCCTGCCGCCCCCGTCCAGGGGCCGCAGGACCCCGCAGTCGGCTCCGTGCCCCCTCCTGGTTCCGGGGGCACGGAGTCAGGGACCACCCCGCCGACCTCCGGCGCGGTCCCCGGCGGGGCGGCCCCGCCCGCCACCCGGGTGGTCGCCGGCCCGACCGTCAACACGAAGCACGGCAGCGTCCAGGTCGAGGTGACGTTCCAGGGCAACCGCATATCCGCGGTACGCATGCTCAAGCAGCCCGACAGCGGCCCGACCAAGAACGCCGTCCCCAAGCTCATCGCCAGCACCCTGAAAGCCCAGAGCGCCGACGTGGACTCGGTCTCGGGCGCCACCACGACCAGCGGCGCGTACAAGAACTCGCTCCAGGCCGCCATCGACCAAAAGGGCGGCTGACATGCGGCGCGTGGAACACATCATGGGCCTGCCGATCTCCCTGCACATCGCCGAGGGTTCGGCGGCCGGCGCCGACCCGGCCTTCGCCTGGCTGCGCGAAGTGGACGCCCGCTTCAGCCCGTTCCGCGACGACAGCGAGGTCTGCCGCCTCGACCGCGGCGAACTCGACCTCCATGAGGTGAGCCCGGACCTCGCCACGGTCCTCGACCTGTGCGAGCAGTTCCGCGTAGCCAGCGGCGGTGCCTTCGACGCCCGTCTCCCCGGGCGTGCCCTCGACCCGTGCGCGATCGTCAAGGGCTGGGCCGTGCAACGCGCGGCCCGCCTGCTCACCGACCACGGCGCCCGAGCCCTCTGCCTGAACGCCGGCGGCGACGTCGTCACCGTCGGCGGCCCCTGGCGGATCGGCATCCGCCACCCGGAGACCACCGAAGAGCTGTGCGCGGTCTTGGAGGTCGACGACGCCGCGGTCGCCACCTCGGCCCGCTACGAGCGCGGCGACCACATCCTCGACGGCCGCACCGGCCGTCCCGCGACCGAACTCCTCAGCCTGACCGTTCTCGCCCCGTCCCTGACCGAAGCCGACGCCACCGCGACCGCCGCATTCGCCATGGGCTACGACGGCATCGCCTGGGCCGCCGCCCGCGAGGGCTGCGAGGTCTACGCCGTCGACGCCGACCGCCAGGTCTTCCGCACCCCGGGCCTCCCCCTCGCCGGGTGAGCGCCAGTCCGCCCGGCCGACCGCGTGAACGCCTGACCGGCTGACCGGCTGACCGCGTAACCACCTGACCGCCTGGCCTCCGACCACGCAGCGCACCGGCGGCATCACGCCACCTCCGTCACCCGAACGGTCGGTTGACCACCGGCGGCAGGCAAGTGTCCTGCGCGAAAGCAGCTCCCGAACTCTCCCTTCCACCACCCAAATCGCCGCCGCCCGACCGCATGATCGTCGTCATCGCGTTACTGGGCGGACAACGGGGGCTTGGGGTGCGCTGGCGAACCGCAGTGGCAAGAGTCGTGTGCCTGTGCCTTGTCGTGGGGTTCCTCGACGGTACGTCCGTCGCGCGGTCCGCCGACGGCGGCTCCCCGCCACCCGCACCACCCGGCATACTGTCCGCGGCCCCGGGCGACCCGCCCCGCAAGCCGACGCAGAGCAAGGCCGCGCCCGGCTCACCGTCGGCCGCCGCTCAGCAACGCGTACGCGACGCGGTTGCCGCACGCGAGACCCCGCCGCGCCGACCCGACGGCCCGGCGGCCGACGCCCGTGTGCAGGCGGCTTCCGACGCACGTGCCCAACTCGGCCTGCCCGCAAGGCAACCGACTCCGGAGCGGCCCGACGCGGCCGCGGTGGAACGGGTGACGGCGGGACCGCGTCTGGACGCGGTTCCGCACGACGGCGACGGCAAGGGCGCGCCGGGCGTCACCCGAATCGCCGCGTCGGCATCGTACGGCGCGCGCTACAACCCGGCGGCGTCACTCGCCGTGGCGCCCACCTACGCGCAAGGCGGCGCGCAGTGGGTGACGGTCACCAACGACTCGGACTTCACCTGGACGCGGGACTCCATCCGCCTCGGGTACCACCTGTACTGGTCCAACGGCGCGGTCTACAACCACGCCGGGTGGGGCTCGGGCTTCCCCGACGGGATCCAGGCGGTAGCCCCCGGCGCCTCGGTGACCGTGCTCGCGGAGTTCGAGCCGCTGCCCGCAGGGTCGTTCACCCTGGTCTGGGACCTTCTGGAGGTCAACAGCGCTACCTACTTCACCAGTTACGGCGTCCCGGCATCGCGTGCCGTCTCCTTCGCGGTGCCGCACTACGCGCCGACCGCGCAGATCCGCTTCCCTGCGTACGGCGAGACCACGGCGACGCGCCAACCCGAGATCGCCGTCATGGTCCAGGGCGACGACACCATGCCGATCCAGGCCGAGTACGAGATCTGCGACGCCGCCAACCCCTCGCCGGCCAACTGCCGTGGTTCGGGCTGGCTGACCGTGGGCACCCCCGGCCGCGGGTTCACGCTGTTCCACTCCTGGACCCCGCCGGCGAACGCGCTGCGCTGGAACACCACTTACCTCTGGCACATCCGGGTCCGCGACGCCTCCGCGACCACGGCCTGGAGCCCCATGTCACCCCTGACCACGGTCGTGCCGTCGGTCGAGGGAGCGTCCCGGTACGGCATGTCCGCCGACCGGCACGACCCCTCCGGCGTCGGGCTGGCCAGAGGCAACTACACGCGGCAGGAGCAGGACGCGTACCTCACGGGCACGGGCACGGCACTGTCCGTCGTCCGGACGTACAACAGCACGAACCCCGCCAAGGGCGCGTTCGGTGTCGGATGGTCGTCGCTGCTGGACATGCGCATGGCCGAGGAGCCGGGCGGCTTCGTCAAGGTGACGTTCCCGGACGGTCGGCAGGTGCGGTACGGAGCCAACTGGGACAGCACATACGTGCCCGCTTTCGGCGAGTCCTCGGACGTCGTCCTCACCTCGCAGCGCTCCTACCGCACGGTCGACGGGACCAGCTACCAGTTCACCGCGGACGGGCGTCCCGAATGGATCCAAAGTGCCACCGGCGCAACGATGTTCTTCGTCTACGGTGCCGACGGCCGGATCGAGGCGATCAAGGACGGCACCGAAAGCTGGGGCCGCAGGCTCAACTTCATCTGGAACGTCGAGACCGTGGTCGCGGTGTGGACCTCCAGCCGCACCTGGTACTACGAGTACGGGGCCGGCACCACCCTCGCTGCCGTCTACGACCCGCGCGGCCACACCGACCTGTACGCGACGCGCTACGGCTACGGCCAAGCGCTGGACGGCGTGATGCGCCTGACCGGCGTGACCCGGCCGGCCAACGGCAACGTCACGCTGATCGAGTACGCGGGGGCACTGGCACGGAAGGTCACCTTCGCCGACGGCGCGGTGTGGACGCACGACCGCGAGCCGGCCCGTTCGCCGAACGCCGCGTTCGTCGTCCGCACGACCGACCCGACCGGCCTGGCGACGCGGTCCGAGTTCGACGCGCGCGGCATGATCCTGTCGAGTTGGAGCGGGTCGGAGATCTCGTCGCCGGAGAACACCCGGATCTGGTCGTACAACCTGTTCGGCCAGGTCTCGTCGACGATGGACGAAAATCAGAACGTCACCGAGTTCCTGTGGAATTCGACCTCGGGCCGGGTGTCCGACCGCAACGTGTGGCGGGACGACCAGGGTTCGGTCAACACGCACTGGGACTACTACCGGGGCATGCCGATCGAGGTGATGAACGGTCGGCTGACGGCGGTGGTCGACGCCAACGGGCGGCGCACCGAGTACGCGTACCACACGAGCGGCGGCGGCAGTCAGGGGCTGGTCTCCGGCGTCACCGCCGCGGACGGCGGTGTCACGCGGTTCTCGTACACCTGCGTCGACGCGTGGCGGGGGGACGTCGTCAACGACCCGACGGCACCGGCCGGAACGCTGCAACCGTGCGGCCAACTGCGGTCGGTCACCGACGCGGATGGCCGCACCACCACCTACGAGTACAACCGCTTCGGCGACCGAACGCGTACGACCACGGCCACCGGCCTGGTCACCGACGTGTTCCCCGACCAGTACGGGCAGCCGTTCAGGCAGACCGTGTCGGGCGCGGGCATCACCACCCCGCTGACCACCGACTTCACGTACGACCCGGCCGGCCACCTGCTCACCACGACCGAGCCGCCGGTGACCAACCCGGTCACGGGGGTCGTCCACCAGAAGCGCACCACCAACACGTACGACCAGAACGGCAATCGGATCCAGGTCACGGACGCGGACCTGACGCCCGCGGCCCAGGGCGGGGACGCGCCGCGGGCCACGGTGTACCGCTACGACTCCCGGGACCGCGCGACGGAGACGCTGCTGAACGGGCAGCTCGTGTCGAAGGTGGGCTACGGGCCGATGGGCGAGGTGCGCACGAGCACCGACGCCAAGGGCGCGAACTACCTTTTCACGTACGACTCCCGGGGCCTGCTGCTGGCGACCTGGCTGCTCCAGTACGTCAATCCGGCGGTCGGCGGCGCGCCGCGCGACGTGCGACTGGAGGCCCGCTACTACGACGACACCGGTCGGTTGGCCAGTCGCGCCGACGCGATGAACCGCTGGGTGACGTACACGTATACGGGCGACGGACTGCCCAGGACCGAGACGTTCGAGGACTTCGCCGACCCCGACACCGGGCTGCTCCGCGACATTCCGCTGCGTTCGTACACCTACGACCCCGCGGGCAACGTGCTGCGCGACACCCGGGGCGGCGGAACCGCCGCACAGGTGACGGGTTTTGCGTACGACCAGGTCGACCGGGTCGCGGCGACCACGCTCGACCCCGGCGGCCTGAACCGGGTCAGCGCCAACACCTACACCAAGGCCGGGTCGATCACCGCGAGCACGATCTCGGGCGGCACCACCGAACTGAGCCGCGTCACACAGGTCTACGACCCGCACGGGGCGGTCACCGCGTCGGCGGAGCGCGTCGGCCCGGGCGACGACCTCGTCACGCGCTACTCGCGGGACGCGGCCGGTCGCGTCCTCGGGATCACCGATCCGCGCGGCAGTGCCGCGATCGGGTCGACGGACCCGCCGAATCCCGCGTACACCACGAACTACACGTACGACGTGCTGGGCAGGCAGTCCGTCGCCACCTCGCCTCCCGTGACGGCCGTGAACGGGACCGGCGACACGCCGGTGACGACGCGGCCCGCGACGACGATCGGCTACAACACCTACGGCGAGATCACCCACGAGCGCGACGCACTCGGACGGGTCACCACCACCGACTACGACACGCGCGGTCGCAAGACCCGGGTCGCCCATCCGACGGTGGTCGACTGGGTCGGGACGACGCTGTACCCGGTCGAGACGTGGACCTACGACAACGCGGACAACCTGACCGGTCATCAGGACCGGTACGGGCAGCTGTCCACCGTCGAGTACGACGCGCGCAACCGGCCCTGGCGGACGACACAACCGGCTCCCGGCGACAACAGGCCTGCCTACTCGGTCACTTCGACGTACGACGACAGCGGAAACGTCGTGTCGGTCATCGACTCGACAGGCGTCCAGACGCTGGCGACCTACGACGCGATGGACCGGATGCGCACGCACGTGCAACTCGTGCGGCGCCCGGAAGGCGGCGCGCCCGCGCGGTACACGACGACTTACCGGTACGACGATCTGGGCCGACTGCTCTCGCAGACGTCGCCCGCGGGGGTCGTGACCCAGGCCGCCTACAACCGGGCCGGGGAGACGACCCGCGAACAGATGGGCGGGCGCGGCGCGACGACCTACGAGTACGACGCGGCGGGCCGTCCGAAGGCGACCACGGCCCCGGACGGGCGCCGCACGGAATACACCTACGACGGCGCGGGCCGCACGCTGCGGGTCGCGGCCAAGACGGCGGGCGGAGCGCTCGCCACCTATACCGACCACGAGTACGACCGCGCCGGCAACCCGGTACGGCAGACCGCGGCACGCAGCGTGTCACCGGTCGAACTGGTCGAGCAGCGGCGCGAGTTCGATGCGCTCGGCAGGACCACGGCGCTGCACGACGGAGCCGCGGGCCCCGGCGGCACCCCGTTCACGACCCGGTTCGGATACGACGCGGTCGGCAACGCGACGCAACTGACGGACGCAGAAGGCCGGGTCACCAGAACCGCCTACAACGCCTGGGACCTGCCGCTGTACCGGGTGGAGCCGCCCACTGCCGCCCACCCCGGAGTCCCGGACGGCCGAACCAACTACACGTACGACATCGCCGGACAGCTCCAGTCCAGCAACGGGCAGTATTTGAACCGAAATTACCAGTACGACCGGCTGGGGAGGCTCACCCGCGAGGCGGGTCTCCTCAGCGGCACCGTCGGCCAGACGTACCGGCGGCTGACCTATGACGATGCGGGCAACGTCGCGTCGGTGGCCTCGAACACCGAGAGCCAGACCTTCACGTACGACGACCGCGGCCTGATGGTGCGCGATGCCGGGACGGCCGGAACGACCGAGTTCACGTACGACGCGGACGGCCGCATCGCCCTGCGCACCGGACCGTCGGCGACGGACACCGTCGGCTGGGGCTACTCGGGCGCCGACGTCTCGCAGGTCTTCGACTCGGTGTCGGGGACGGTGCGCACGCTGACCCGGGACACCTCGGGGCGGGTGACCGCCGAGAGGCAGGAACGGCCCTACGGCGGACCGCTGGTCGGCACTCGGGCCTACACCTACGACGCGGCCGGGCGGCCGTCGACCGACACCACGCGGGATGCGCAGGGCGGGGTCGTCGTCCAGCAGGCCCAGACGTTCGACGGCGTCGGCAACGTGACGTCGCGTACGACGGCAGGGGCAGTGGCCGGGACACGCACCGAGAACTACCGCTACGACGCCGCCAATCGGCTGGTCGGGATGCACAACCCCGGGTCGGCGACGGGCGTCGACTACACCTGGGACAAGGTCGGCAACCGCACGGCCGTCACCAAGTGGGAGGGAACTCCGGCCGCCCACACGGTGACCGGCGGCACGACGTACGCGTACGACGAGCGCAACCGCGTGCTGAGCTCGTCCGATCCGGTCGACGGCACGACGTCGTACACGTGGCGCCCCTCGGGAACGCTCGCCTCCACGACGCACACCAAGGTGGGCCAGGCGCCGACCACCACGGCCCAGATCTTCGACGCGCTGGGCCGGATGACCGGCGACGGGTCGCGCACCTACACCTACGACGGCCTCGACCGGCTCGCCCGCGTCACCGACCAACCCACCGGCGAATCACGCAACTTCGCCTACTCGGGGACGGACAAGGAGCCGGCGAGCGACGGGCGTTGGTGGTTCAGCCGCAGCGGCGACCGGCTGCTCGGCATGCGGGACGGCTCGCCCGACGACCCCGCGGCCGCCAGGTACGCTCCGGTGGCGAACGGGCACCAGGACATCGTCGCCCTGACCGACCCGGTCACCGGTACGGCCGTCGGCTCACGTGCGTACGACCCCTTCGGGAAGACGACGGATTCCACCGGCGCGCAGTCGCCGATCGGCTTCCAGGGCTCGTGGAGCGACACGGCCACCGGCAAGACCCAGGCCCAGTCCCGCTGGTACGACCCGGCCACCGGGGCGTTCACCTCGCGGGACTCCATCCGGCCGCCGATCGGCTCGGCGGCGTCCGCCAACCTCTACGGCTACGGCGAGGCCAACCCGACCAGCTACCTGGACCCGACGGGGCACTGGAAGGTGCCCGGCACCAATTACAACATCGGCACGAAGGGCCTTGAGAAGGCCGCCAAGAGCGGCGTCAACCTGCTGGAGAAGACCGGAAAGGCAGTCGGCAACAAGGTCGTCGAGGCCGCCAAGAGCCCGACGTTCCGAGCCCGCGTCTGGACGGCGATCCGCGGCATCGGCGCGGTCGCCTGCGCGGCGGGCTGTCCCACCGCCCTGGTCGTGGGCGCCATCGTCGTCGTCGCGGTGATCGCAACCGGCGCCCTGATCTACGTCATCGTCAACGCGGACGGCACCGTCTCCCCCACCGAGACACCGACCCCGCAGGACCTGCCGGCCCAACCGCGGGCGCCCGAGCCGGTCAAGCCCTCCGAACCGACGCCGCCCGTGGAGCCCGTCAAGCCCCCGCCCCCGCCTCCGCCGCCCCCGCCGCCGGTGATCACGGGCACCAGCACCACCACGTACACGAACAGCTGGTCCACCGTCGGCAAGTGGTACGACGACACGTTCGCCTACGCGCGCACGGACTCGTACACGTACCACGAGATCCACAAGTGGACGTACTGGTCCAACGGCGGCAAGGACCACGAGTGGCGCTACTGGACCGACCACTTCTGGCGCGTCACCAAACAGCAGCTCATCAACCTCGCCGACCCCATAGCCCTCGGCACCGTCGCCGCCGGCACCCCTCCCGGTGACCCGGGAGGCAACAGCTTCGCCTCCGAGATCGGCATCTGCGGAGCCGGCGGCAGCATCGAGACCTGCGGAGCCGGACTCTCCACCCCGGCACAGCAACTCGTCGCAGACTGCCAAGGCACCTTCGGCCCCGACGCCTTCGCCGACTGCCGCACCTCTCCCGACCCGTCGGCCCTGCTCGACCCCGCCAGCCGTCTCAGCGACTGCACCGGGCCCACCGGAGCCGGGGTGCTGTGCGGCGAAGCCGCGGGAACCAAACCCAAGGCTGTTTCCGACAGTTGCGGGCCCAACAGCTTCGTCCCCGGCACCGAAGTCCTCATGGCCGACGGCAAGGCCAAACCGATCGAGAACGTGCGGGTCGGCGACTGGGTCATGGCCGCCGATCCCGAAACCGGCGTCGCCGGCCCCCGAAAGGTCACACACCTCATTGTCGGCCACGGCGAAAAGCGCCTGGTCCGCATCACCTTCGACATCGAGCCCAGGGCCGGCCCACAGCCCGGTATCACCGCGACCACAAACCACCCCTTCTGGTCACCGTCGCAGCAGCGCTGGGTGGACGCCGGAACCCTGCGGCCCGGCGACACCGTAAGCACCCCCGAAGGCACCGAAGTCCGCGTCGCGGCGACGCGGATCTGGTCGCAACCCGGTCAACGCGTCCACAACCTGACCGTCGGCGACCTGCACACGTACTACGTCGTGGCCGGCACCACGCCGGTTCTCGTCCACAACGCCACCTGCACGCTGGCGGGCGTCGGCAAGCCCGGGGACTTGCTGGTCCTGGGTTCGCTACCGGACACCGAGAAGGCTCAAGCGTGGCCCACCCATCTGGTACTCAGCGATCCCGCCTGGACGCTGAGCGGGAACATGGACTGGATCCGCGCCGGCGCCGCGGCCGGCCGCACCTTCTACCTCGCCACCCCGATGCTGTTCGACAATCTCTGGGATCGGCGAAACGACCGGCCCCGGGTTTATCGACTGGAGATCGACTTGCTCTTGAGCCTCGGGTACACCTTCTCCGCCGATGGGCTCCACCTGGTCCCTTCCGGAGGGCCCGTACCGTGACCGATCCTTTCAAAGGCTTTGCCCACGCAGTTGCCGTTCACCGCCGAGAGAACTACCTGCCGACACCAATGCCGTCGGCGCGTGACAGGCGCATCGGCGAGTTCGTCGGTCGGGTGCGTACCGAAGCGGACTACCGGGCAGCTGCAGGCGCTCTTTCGGGCTCGCGAGAGACCGTCCTGTGCGCTTTCGCGGAACGGATGGCGACGCTCGCCGTGCGTGAGGGCGCCGCAGAGCGCATCATCGCGGGCCTTCGGGCAACGATGCTCTCCGCGGCTCGCGAGGACTTGCGGGACGCGGTCATCGCGCTGGCGCTGCTGGGGTACAGCACAAACGCGCTCGGGTTGTCGGTGGACCGCGAGTTCGCCCGACCGGCAAGCGACGCCGGTTCCTTCGGTCAGTTCGTGTGGGACTTTCTGAGAAGGCCGCGCAGTGATCAGTCCATCCAAGCCATGGGTTATTCAGCTGTGCACGATGAGAACGAGTTCAGGTTCAGATGCGATTGGTGAGGTCCCGGACGGCCTGAGCCGCGCGGCCGACGACCTCGCGTCGGGTCAGGTGGTCGTGGCCGGTTCCTCGGTGAGGAAGTCGCCGGACGGGGTGAGCAGCAGGGGGATGCTCGGGTTGTGGCTGAGCTTCGGGACCTCGACGTGCCGGGCCTTCGGCAGGGCTTCCACCGCGGCGCGGGCGGCGGTACGCAGCAGTGCGTCGCTCTTGCCGCCGGACAGCACCAGCACCGGCACGGTGACCCCGGCCCAGTCGGCCGGGTCGAGGGGCTCTCCGCGCATGTACTCGGCCATGACCGCCCAGTCGTGCGGCGTGGAGGCCGCCGTCGCGGTGAGCTTCGACCATATGGGGGTGATCCGCATCAGGCCCACGAACGGCGCCGGGATGCCTATCGCCTTCGTCATGAAGTACCGCACCGCCGGGCCGCTGCGGCCTTCGGCGACCAGCTTGTGCAGGGTGTCCGCCAGGTCGGCCGGCGGCACGTGCCGGGTGCGGTCGACGACAAAGGGCGGCTCGAACGCGACCACCCTGCTGATCCCGGCGACCCGCCCGGACCCGGCCGCCCGCAACGCGAGCACCGCACCGGACGACCAGCCGAAGAGCGCCGCGGCGCCGCCTTCCGCGGCAAGGACAGCCGCCACGTCGTCGATCTCCTGCGCGGCGTCGTAGCGGCCGGGCGTGTCACCGCTGTCACCGCGCCCGCGGCGGTCGTAGTTGACGACGGTCAACCCGTACGCCGCCGTCAGCCGCTCGGCCAGCTCCACCATCTTCGGGAACTTGCGGTAGCTGAAGGCGCCGCCCACGAGAACCACCGTCCCCCGGCTCTCACCGGCCGGCGCGTAGCGGTCGTACGCGATCGGGGTGCCGTCGGCGGAGGTGACGTTGTGCGTGGTGATCACGGCTGCTCCTGCATGGTCGTTCCGGAGTGTGTCGTGTGTTGGACCCCGGCCCGCCACAAAACTCATCGGTCGCCCGCACCCCAATCTTTCCGGGGTCGCCGCCACCCGCCGGACGAGCTGGATGCTCCGTAGGCTCCCCCCCGCCGAACGCACCCGCACGTACCCTGTCCTGGCCGGGCGCAGACGCCGGACGATCAGCCCGCTACCGGCGCAGTCCGCACGCGACGTCGCGTGCGGACGTGGACGGCGCGTGCGGATGTGATGGCCTGTGGGTCAGCGCGTACGCACACAAGCACCCGATCCAGACCGTCCCTCCCGCCCGCCCCTTCCCTATCTCGGGAACGTCCGCCGCCGCCCCGAGGTGCCGGACACCGCCCCTAACCACCCGAAACAACGTAGACCCCGCCGCGTTCGACGCCGCGTTCGACCGCAACGACAAACCAGGCGGCACGCAGCACGCAGCACGCAGCACGCCCACAATCTCACCAACAGCAGAAAGCCACCGAACCTCGCGCCATGATCGACGAACGTGTCTTCGCTGACGTACTGATCGAAGGACTGGACGACTGGGTCCCGATCGATCAGCTCATCTGGGCGGCCCGGGAAGGGGCACACGGCAAACCGTGGAGAGACTTCTTCGCCGAGCTGCTGCGCTTCCTGCTCGACGCCGGCCTGATCCAGGTCGGCGAGCTTGCCGCGGACGGATTCTCGCCGTGGAGCGGCAACGTCGGCGAAGTCGTCCAGTCGGTGCTCGACGACCTTGAGCGCCATTCCTGGCAGCCCAAGCTGGGCAGTCGAGCATGGATCAGCAACACAGAAGCAGGCGATGAAGTCGCTCGCTCGCTGATCGGCTGAGGAACGACGCAGCCGACGTTCCACCTGCGGACGGGCGGCTCGGGCTGCGGGATGGCGAGCGTGGTGGAAAGGTGGGGGGATGAGGTCCGGCGCCGGGGGTGCCTATGGCCCAGTGCAGGTGACGCTCGGGGTTACCGTGATCGAAGGTCTCCGCGGAACGTCCCATGAGTCCGACCCAAAGACTTGCCTCCCTGCCGTGTGGCCGCCGTACGAAGTGGGCGGTCGTGGTGATCTGGCTCCTTCTGCTGGTCGTCGCCGGCCCGCTGGCCGGCAAGCTGTCCGACGCCGAGGACAACCAGGCGTCCAGTTGGCTGCCCGGTAATGCGGAGTCCACGAAGGTCATCGACGAGCAGAAGAACTTCGAGGCCACGACGACCTTGCAGGCCGTCGTGGTCTACGAACGTCCGGGCGGGATCACGCCTGCCGACACCGCGAAGGCGACGAGTGACGCGGCGGCGTTCGTCACCGCGCCGCATGTCGTCCCGCCGGTGATCGGGCCGGTCCTGTCGCCGGACGGTCAGGCGATGCAGACGATCGTGCCGATCGAGGTCGGCGAGGAGGGCTGGGAGAACCTCACTCCTGCCGTCGACCAGCTGCGAGACGTCGCAGGCGCGAACGACCAGGGCATGACCACGCACGTGACCGGTCCGGGCGGTATCGGGGCCGACCAGGCGGAGGCGTTCGAGGGCATCGACAGCACGCTGCTGACCGCGACGGTGGCGGTTGTCGTGCTGTTGCTGTTGCTGACGTACCGCAGTCCGGTGCTGTGGCTGTTCCCGTTGCTGGCGGCCGGCGTATCGCTGGTGGTGTCGCAGGCGGTCATCTACCTGCTGGCCGAGCACGCGGGTCTGACCGTGAACGCGCAGAGCGCGGGCATCCTGATCGTGCTGGTCCTGGGTGCGGGGACGGACTATGCCCTCTTGCTGACGGCCCGCTACCGCGAGGAACTGCGGCGGCACGAAGACCGGCACGAGGCCATGGCCCTCGCATTGCACCGTGCGGGGCCCGCGATTCTGGCGAGTTCGGCAACGGTAGTCATCTCGATGCTGTGCCTGTTGGCCGCGGAGATGAACTCGACGCGCGGACTCGGTCCGGTGTGCGCAATCGGCGTGCTCGTCGCGTTGGCGGCGATGCTCACACTCCTGCCCGCGTTGCTGGTGGTCGTGAGCCGCTGGGTGTTCTGGCCGGTCAAGCCGACGTACGGGAGCAACGAGCCGACGCGGACCGGGCGTTGGGCACGCATCGGAAACGCGATCGCGCGACGGCCACGCAGGGTGTGGATCGGCACCGGGCTCGCGCTGGCCGCCTGCACGGTCGGGCTGGTGTCGCTGAACGCGACCGGGCTGAGCGCGGCCGACGGCTTCACCGACAAGCCGGACTCGGTGGTCGGACAGGAAGTGCTGGACCAGCACTTCCCGGCCGGCACCGGCGACCCGCTCTCGGTGATCGCGAACGCGCCTGCGACGCCTGCGGTCGAAGCGGCCGTACGCGCCGATCCGGGCGTATCCGCCGTGACACCGGCGGCAGTTGAGGAAGGCCGGGCGTTCTTCCAGGCGACCACCAACGACCGTCCGGACAGCCAGGCCGCGAAGGACACGGTGGAGCGGGTACGCGACGCCGTGCACGCCATCCCGGACGCGGATGCGCAGGTCGGCGGCGGCACCGCGGTGATCATGGACGCCGAGAGCGCCGCCACGCAGGACAACAAGGTGATCATCCCGCTGGTGCTGGTCGTGGTGCTGGTGATCCTCGGCTTGCTGCTGCGGGCGCTGGTCGCGCCGTTGGTGCTGATCGCAACGGTCGTGCTGTCGTACGCGGCGGCGCTCGGCATCAGCGTGTTCGTCTTCGAGCACGTCTTCGACTTCGCGGGCCAGGACAACGCGTTCCCGCTCTTCGTGTTCGTGTTCCTGGTCGCACTGGGCATCGACTACAACATCTTCCTGATGACTCGCGTACGCGAAGAAGCGGCGCATCGCGGTACGCGTGAGGGTGCGGTGGTCGGCCTCGCCGCGACCGGCGGCGTCATCACGTCAGCAGGTCTGATTCTGGCCAGTACGTTCGCCGTGCTCGCGACGCTGCCCGTCGTCGCCTTCACCGAGATCGGATTCGCAGTGGCACTAGGCGTGTTGCTCGACACCCTGGTCGTCCGCTCCGTGCTTGTCACCGCCTTGACGGTCGACCTGGACCGCCACATGTGGTGGCCAAGCAGGCTGTCGAAACCCGACCAGGCGTCCCAGGAGTGGGCATCGCAAGACGCGAACTCCCGGACACCCCAACGGTAGTTCACCCAGTTTCGGTTGCAGGCGCCCGTGAAGGTGACCCGCACGTACCAGACTCACCTGATCCCGGGACTACTTCAGACCGAGGGCTATGCGCGGGCGGCGTTCAGCCAACTGAAGTTGACGCGGTCGCGGATCGACGACCTTGTGACGAGTCGCCTTCAGCGACAGGAGATCCTTGCCCGCGCGAACCCACCGCGGTTCTGGGCCGTCATCGACGAGGCTGCGGTGTCCCGACTGATGCTCACCCCAAAGATCGCCACCGAACAGGTTGAACACATCCTGCATATGCTGGAACTGCCCCACGTGGTGGTTGAGGTACTGCCGATGGCCTGCGGTCTGCACGCGGGCATGGACGGTCCGTTCGTGCTCCTCGACATCCCGAATCGAGGCGTCGTCGGCTACATGGACACGATTGGCGACGGCGTGCTGGTCACGGAGGAGGACCGGGTCGCGGAGATGGAGCGTCGAATCGATCTCGTGCGGGCAAAGACTCTTTCGGCTTCCCAATCTGCCCAGCTCCTGCGCCACCTTCTGGAGAGCATCTCGTGATGAAGAATGACGGCCCGTCAATCCCCATATGGCGCAAGTCCAGTTACAGCAGCCTGTCAGGCGGCGAATGTGTCGAGGCGGCCCAGTTGGGTCCCGTCGTCGGCGTACGCGACAGCAAGGACACCACGTATGGCCACCTGAACCTGTCGGCGCCCTCCTGGTCGGCACTCACCCAGTCCCTCAAGGACTGACCGCCACCGACTGCCTGTTGGAGAGGGCCGGAGGTGACGGGGGCACGTGCCCCCGAATCCCTGGTGACCCAGGTCGGCCGGAGAGGGTGGCACCCACCCGTCACCAAGGCGGAGTCGCTACCCCCGCTGCCCAACGTGGTGCCAGGAACTCCTCGCGAAACACCTCCAACGATGCCCTGAGTAGCGGGATTTCAACGCCGTCACCCACGTATGTCACGCGGCAGGACGACGCATCCATTCGGAACTCAAGGCAAAGACGGTCGCCGTCGACGGCATCCACCACTTCCATGGCCTCGAAGTCTTGGTCATCACTCAGGATGATGAGAGCCAAGTACTCCCGTCCTTCTACCGAGAATCTCCTCATAGCCAACCTTCGAACTCGAGCGCTCGGCCGGGACAGCGCCGAAGTAGACGCGTTCTCGCGCATGTTGGTGGGCAGGAACACCGACCACCCGAACGCCGAACCCGTACCGCGGATCCGACGCCCCGGTCTCAATCAGTTCGCTTGAGCGGCCCAAACCTCGACGGCGTCATCGCATTTCCGTCGTCCTCATGCCACTGACAATGCGTCCCATACAGGTAGCAGCTCTCCGCGTTGAGCACGAACCACCTACCCGGAGCTCCGCCGATCTCCGGCGCACCGGGGGGCGTGAAGTCGGCGCCCGTGTGGATTTCGAGCCGGTCGAAGTCCGTCGGCCCGTGGAAGAAGCGAACGTTCGAGAAGAGGACATCTACTCGTTTCGGCGCCACGTCCGCCAGGCTGCGCATCAGCAGCTGACGGTAACTGACCGAGTAGTGCCATACGCGGAATGGTCGATCCCAGCCGGCGACGAGCTCCACTAGGCACCTCCAAAGAATCGCGAGCCGCGATCACCTCGCTGATGATGTTGTTCCCCCACTCCCTCAAGGACCGACAACCGCCAGCAGCGCCTTCAGTTCGTCGAAGGACTCCCGTACGAGCTTGGGGAGGTCTGATGAGGCGCCGGCGGCGATCCAGTGTTCGAAGGCCACCTTGAATACGCCTACGGCTGTCTCGGCTGCGAGGGCCGCGGACGCGGACGGCGTACCGCGCTCTCGGAGCGCGGCGGCGATCGTTGCGGCCAATGACGCGAGCTTGGTCAGCTCGCGTTCCTGCAACTCGGGATTCGCGGCGATGACCCCTTGTCGCCGTACCGCGCGCTCGCGACGCGGCTGCAACCTGCCGCCGAGTGCCTCGACCGCCGCCGCGGTGGCGTCGATCGGTGCTACGGACTCCGGCAGGTCGGCGATGGTCGCGGCGATGAGCTGTGCCAGCTCGTCCGAGCCTCCGAAGAGCACTTCGCGCTTGTCGGTGAAGTGTCGGAAGTACGTACGCTCGGTCAGCCCCGCCTGCTTGGCGATCTCCGCGACCGTGGTCTGCGCGTACCCCCGCTCGACGTAGAGATCGAGAGCCGCTTCTTCGAGACGGCCGCGCGCGTTCGGCTCCCATCGGTTCATGGTCGGATTCTAGAAGGGATGACAGTGACTGACATCAGGGTTAGTGTGATGTCAGTGCCTGACATCACTCGTCGGGTCTTCTCTCGGCGGCTCGGCCGCCCCTGGAGGTCTCCTTTCCATGCGCATTTTCGTCACCGGCGCGTCCGGCTGGATCGGCTCCGCCCTCGTACCTGAACTCATCGGCGCAGGTCACACCGTTGTCGGGCTCACCCGCTCGGCCGAGGCGGCCGCGCGGCTCACCGAGGCCGGGGCGGACGTCCACCACGGCTCCCTCGACGACCTCAACGGCCTGCGCAAGGCCGCCGCGTCGGCGGACGGCGTCGTCCACCTCGCCTTCAAGCACGACATCGCCTTCAGCGGCGACTACCCCGGGGCGGTCGCGGCCGACCACCGCGCGATCGAAGCACTCGGCGACGGCCTCGCCGGTTCCGACCGGCCGCTCGTCATCGCTTCCGGGATCCTCGGGCTCGGCGACGGGCGCGTGCTCACCGAGCGCGACGGGACCGCCGAGGCCCCCGCCGGCGCGCCCGTGGCCGAGGAAGCCAACGCGCGCCTCGCCAACGCGCACCTGACCCGGTCGCTGGCAGCCCGCGGCGTACGTTCGTCCGTCGTACGCCTGTCCCCGACCGTCCACGGCGCCGGGGACTACGGGTTCGTCCCGGCCCTGATCGGCATCGCCCGCGACAAGGGCGTCTCCGGGTACGTGGGCGACGGCGCCAACCGCTGGCCCGCGGTGCACCGGCTCGACGCCGCACGGCTGTTCCGCCTCGCGGTGGAGTCGGCCCCGGCCGGCTCGACCCTGCACGGGGTCGCGGACGAGGGCGTGCCCGCACGTACGATCGCGGAGGCGATCGGTCGGGGACTCGGTGTCCCGGTGGTCGCGGTCCCGCGTGACGAAGCGGCTGGGCACTTCGGCTGGCTCGCGGGGGTCTTCGCGTCCGACATCCCGACGTCGAGTGCACTGACGCGCGAACTCCTGGGCTGGGAACCGACGCAGATCGGCTTCGTCGACGACCTGGCCCAAGGCCACTACTTCAACGCGCCTGACGCCTGACCGGCCCAACTCGGCGCAGTCCGGCGAACACGCCTACGCTCCACCGGACTTCAGGCGGCTTCGCGTACGGCGGGCCGCCGCAGGCGGGCCGGAGACGTGCCGCGTACCGTGACGCGCATGCCGTACATGACGCGAACCGACGTACTGCAAGACCTTGCGAGCAACGGACGCGACTACAGCTCCGAGAGGCTGCACGAGCTGGCCGTCGAACTCGACTTGCTCGTCTCCGACGTGTTCGTGGTCGCGGGCCGGACGCCACCGCGTCACCTGTTGCCTCCGGCCCGCGATCCCAAGGTGCTGCGCGACTTCACGTACCGCGTGACGTACTGCGAACACGACTCGCTGGCCCCGCTCGAAGAGTTCGTGTCCGCGTTGGCGTCCGCGGCTCCGGCTCCCACGGCCGCCCAACCGGTCGAGATCGAGGACGCGCCACCTGACGCCAAGGGCTTCGCGGCTATTCTCGCCGGGCTGATGCGGAATCGCGGCTTCGGGATCTATCAACTGCCGTTCACCGGGCTGTCCCTCGCCACGATCAGGGTCATGCTGGCCCGGGACAGCCACCTGCGCGAGCAAGTCGAGTCCATGGCCGGGCCACTCGGGTGGACCTTCGATGACCTGGCCGCCCTGGCAAACACACCGCAGGGGCCGGTGAACAACCACCCCGGCCTCTGCCGCCACGTAGGCCAGGTCTACGTGGCGGCCATCCCGCTCACGACGGACCAACTGGTGGTGGCTGCCCGCGAAGCTGACCGTCTGAGCGGTCGCGTCGACCACGGCATGTGGCGGCCCGTGACGCTGCACGACGCAAAGGACCGCTGCCGGGCGTAGGAGCGACTTTGGCCTCGCCAAAGCTTGCCGAACCGCCGCGCGGCGGCCGCATCACTCTTGCGCCGGAGGGTCTTTCGGTGCCGCCGGGTCCCGCAGGGGCAGGCCGGGATCGTCGATGTCGCGCCGACTCAGGTGGAGTTCTTTCAGGCGCGGCAGCCTGCGTACGGCCGGGTCCACGGCCCTTACCAGGCTCCAGCTGAGGTCGAGGTGCTCCAGGGCGGCGAGGCGGGTCGTCTCAGGCGGAAGTTCGCGCACATCGCATGTGCTGAGGTCCAGGTGGCGGAGCCGGGTCATGCGTCCGATGGAAGGCGGAACGTCGGTGAGGCCGCTCAGAGGCAGGATCAGCGTTTCGAGGGCGGCCAGGTCCCACAGGTCGGCGGGTGGGGCGGACCACAGTCCGTCGTTGTCGCTGAGGATGCCGTTGCCGAGGTCGAGGTGGCGTAGCGCGCGGAGGTTCCCGATTCCGTGCGGCAGTTCGTCGATCTGGCAGTACGGCATGGTCAGTTCGCGCAGCTCGCCGAGTTCCCACAGCGCTGCCGGGATTCCGTCGGTCTCCAGGGAGCTGCCGTTCAGTACCAGGCGGCGCAGGGACACGAGCCGGCCGAGCTCCGCCGGAAAGGCCTTCAGCGGCTCGGACAGGGCCTGGAGGACTTCCAGTCGGCGGAGCTCGCCGATCGCAACGGGTAGTTCCACGATCTCGCCGCTGCTGACGGTCAGTTCACGCAGCTGCGCGAGCAGGCCGATCTCCGGCGGCAAGGCTGTGATCGGTGCGGAGATGTCCAGCTTCTCCAGGCACGTCAGCCGCGCGATCTCGGCGGGAATCTCGTGGAGGTAGTCGGCATGGACGGCAAGGTGGCGCAGCCGCCGCAAGCGCCACAGTTCGTCCGGTAGTGCGGGCAGGTCGCAGTCGCTGAGGCGCACCACCTCGATGTCAGGATCCGTGCGCGACAGTTCAGCCGCTGCCCTGTCGTACGCCGGCTGCTGCCAGTCTCCCCAACTCACCGGGCCACGATATGGGTCATGCGAGGCCGAACAGGACCCGCGTCACGACTTCGCCCGCCGGCCGCTGCGCCTCGGCCTCGGGGCCTGACCCGCCAGCAACTCCTCGCGGCGCTCCTCGCCCTTCGCCTCCAGCCTGGCCACGATCTTCCGCAGCCCGGCGGCGAGATCCAGGCACTCGTCCGGCGTCAAGTCGTCCGTCACGAAGGCCTCTTCGGCATTGAACGCGGGGAACACGCGCGCCATCAGCTCCTCGCCCGCGGGCGTCAGCGCCAGCAGCACCAGCCGTCCGTCCGACGCGTGCTGAGTGCGCTTCAGCAATCCGCGCGTCTCCAGCGTGCGCGCGACCCCGGTCAGCGTGCCCTTGGAGATACCGGCCTCCTCGGCGACGTGCCGGGTCTCCGACTCCCCCCAGATCCACACCTCCCACAGCACGGTGAACGCCGTCCACGTCAGCTCCGCCTCGCGCAGCACGGAGTTCTCCAGGTGCTGCCGCACCGCCGTCGCCGCGCGGTAGATGTTCGACACCGCGGCCATCTGCTCGCGGCGCAGCGGGATGTCCCCCAACCGCGCCTGGACGACCTTCTCGGTCTCGGTGATGGTCCGCTTGCCGACCACGTGCGTGCTCTCCCGTCGCTGCCGCGTCACGACGCACATCACGTCGCTCCGCCCGAAATCTAGCCCTTGTGGCGGCCTGTTTGCATCCGTACGATCGGCGGCACCGCAGACCGTACGGACCCAAACGATCCGCCGGACAGTGTCTCGTCCTCCCTGATCCGGCGTCCACCCCCCACGGGAGACCCGCCATGGCCGTCGAGGAACCCCCGGTACGCAGAGCGACCCGCAACACCGCCGACGACGACGCGCCGCCGCCCCGCGGCTCGCTCGGCGTGGCGCACATCGTCTTCTTCGTCGTCGCCGCCTCCGCGCCCCTGACCGTCGCCGCCGGCGGCATCCCGCAGAGCCTCGCCGTCACCGGCACCACCGGCATCCCGCTCGTCTACCTGCTCCTCGCCGCGATGCTCGTCGTCTTCAGCGCCGGGTACGCCGCCATGAGCCGCCGCATCACCGGCGCGGGCGCCTTCTACGCGTACGTCTCGCAAGGCCTCGGCCGCGTCCCGGGTGTCGGGGCCGCCTTCATCGCGCTCGTGGCGTACAACGCCATGCAGGTCGGCATCTACGGGCTCTTCGGCTTCACCACCGCGGACTTCCTGGACGCGAAGTTCGGCTGGGACATCCCGTGGTGGGTCATCGTGTTCGTCGGCATCGGCCTCGTCGGCGTCCTCGGGTACCTCCGCATCGACCTCAACGCCCGTGTCCTCGCCGTCCTCCTCGTGGTCGAGACCGTCACCGTCGTCATCTTCGACTTCAGCGCGTTCACCTCCGCGCCCGACGGCATCTCGTTCGACCCGTTCACGTGGGAGGCGCTGACCGCGGGCTCGACCGGCGCCGCGTTCTGCTTCGTGATGGCGTCGTTCATGGGCTTCGAGTCGGCGGCGCTGTACGGCGAGGAGTGCAAGGACCCCAAGCGCACCGTCGCCCGCTCCACCTACATCGCCGTCCTGGTGATCGGCGTCCTGTACGCGGTCACCGCGTGGGCGATGATGACCGGCGCGGGCACCGACAAGGCGGTCGCCGCGGCGCAGGAGAACGGGCCGAACCTCGTGTTCGTCCTCAGTGAGGACCAGATCGGCTCCGGATTCTCGGACACCGCGCAGGTGTTCCTCATCACGAGCCTGTTCGCCGCGCTGCTCTCCTTCCACAACGCGGTCGCCCGCTACTTCTTCTCGCTCGGCCGCGAGCGTGTGCTGCCGCGGGCGCTCGGGCGTACGCACGGCCGCCACGACTCCCCGTACATCGGCTCGCTGACGCAGACCGCCCTCGCGTTCGCCGTCGTCGCGGTGTTCGCGTCGCTCGACAAGGACCCGATGGCGACGCTGTTCAACTGGCTGACCAACCTCGGGGCCCTGGGCGTCATCCTGCTGCTGGTCCTCACCTCCCTCGCCGTGGTCGCGTACTTCCGCCGCAACGGCCGGGCGGCTGGCGAGAGCACCTGGAACCGGCTCGTCGCGCCGGTCGTCGCCGCCCTCGCTCTGGGCGTCGTATTCGTGCTCGCCGTACGGAAGTTCGGTGTCCTGCTCGGCGTCGACTCGGGCTCGTCGCTGCGCTGGATCCTGCCCGCGCTGGTCATCGGCGCCGGGGTCGTGGGGACCGCGTACGGCGCATGGCTGCGCACCGCCCGCCCCGACGTCTACGCCCGCATCGGCCGCGGCTCACAGGGCTCGCAGGGCTCGCAGGGCTCGCAGGGCTCGGAGAGCTGACAGGGCTGACCGAGCCGGCAGATCTGGCAGTGCCCGAACTGGCAGAACTGACGAACCATCACCACCACTACACAGCAAGGGAGAACGATGGCCTCCCCCAGGCTCGTCCTCGTCCTCAGCGAGAACTGGACCCTGACCGACCCGCGCGACCTGCGCGGCCTGGTCGACATCGCACGCGAGGCCGAGGACGCCGGATTCGACGCCGTCATGGTGAGCGAGCACATCGTGCTCGGGAAAGGCGCCGACGCGGACGGCCTGATGGCCAACCCGCGCGAGTACGCCCTGCCGGGCAACCAGGACCCCGCGACCCCCTGGCCCAACTCCCTGCTCCTGCTGTCCGCGATCGCCGCCGCGACCACGCGCCTTCGCCTGGTCGCGGCGGGGGTCATCGCCCCGCTCCGCCACCCGCTGGCCCTGGCACAGCAGTTGGCGACGCTCGACCTGCTGGGCGAGGGACGCCTCGTCGCCCAGCCCATCGTGAGCTGGCACCGTCCCGAATACGACGCACTGGGCGTGCCGTTCGCGCGGCGCGGCAGGCTCCTCGACGAGCACCTGGCGGCGTGGGAGGCCCTGTGGCGCGACACCCCGGCGTCCTTCGAGGGTGAGCACTACCGGTTCGAGGACGCGTACCTCGTCCCGAAGGCGTACCGCCCCGAAGGTCCCCGCCTTTGGTTCGGCGGCAGTTCGGTGCACGGCGCGGTCCTGCGCCGCCTGGTCCGGTACGGCCACGGCTTCCACCCGCTCGGTCAGCCGACCGACGACGAGATGGCCGCGCTCCGTTCCGCGATGGCCGATGCGGGCCGCGACGCCGACGCCCTCGAAATGGTCGGCGGCATCAGGCCGACCTTCCCGGACGACAACTCCCCCGCCCCCATCGCCCCGGCCCTCGAATCGATCCCCGGGCAGATGGCCCGCGGCTTCACCACCATCTGCGTCAAGCCGTCCCAGTACACCGACGACCGCGCCGAAATCCCTTCCCTGTGCCGCGAGATCGTGCGCAGGGTCGGTGCGATGTGAGTACCTCAGGGTGAGGGCGGCCGAGCGCCGATCAGGCGGTCGTACAGCGGCCAGGCGTCGAGTTCGAGGCCGCGGGCGGCGTCCGGCGGGAACAGGCCGTCGGTGGCCGCCATGTCGACGAAGCGGCGGACCACGCCCGGCTCGTGGAGGTTCACCAGTTCGCGGCCGTTCGTGACCGACCCGGAGTACCACCAGCCGTCGGCGACGTACCGGCCCTCCCCGGCGCGGAACACCAGTCGCAGCACGGCGGACGTACCCTCGCGGCGCAGCGACAGGAGCTCGGCGCAGGAGCCGTCCGCGCCGTCGTGGTGCCGGTGGCGGACCGTCCACCGCCAGGTCGTGTCGCCCACGACGAGGCGGCGGTCGCGGCGGTCGTTGCCCATTCCATGACACTACCGACCGTGTCGCAGCCGCTCCCCGGCGGCGAAGGGGGCCGAGACTGGTCCGGTGGACGGCGGGTGCCCGCCCGGCGTCCGGACGCCCCCTCACGTGGAGGTCCCATGACGGACGCCCCGGAAGTTGCCGAGCTGCGCATCGTCGTCACGGCGGACGACTACGACGCGGCGGTGGCGTTCTACCGTGACGCGCTCGGACTGCCCGAGCGGGGGGCGTTCTCCTCGCCTGGCGGCCGCGTGGTGATCCTGGAGGCCGGACGCGCGACGCTGGAGATCGCCGACCCTCCGCATGCCGCGTACATCGACGAGGTCGAGGTCGGCCGACGCGGCGTCGCCGGCCACATCCGCGTCGCGTTCCAGGTCCCGGACGCCGAGGCCGCCACGCGGCGCCTCGAATCGGCGGGGGCGGAGGTGGTCGCCGAGCCGACGCGTACGCCGTGGAACTCCTCCAACGCCCGCTTGGAGGCGCCCGGCGGACTACAGCTCACGCTCTTCGAGGAGCTTGCCCCCGAGTAGCGCCCTACGCGGCCCTACGCACTGTGCACAATCTGGATCAAATTGCCGCAGGTGTCGTCCAACACCGCGGTGGTGACCGTGCCCATCTCCAGCGGCTCCTGGGTGAACCGCACGCCGAGACCGCGCAGGCGGTCGAATTCGGCGCGCACGTCGTCGACCGCGAACGCGGTGGCCGGGATGCCGTCCGCAACCAGCGCGTCCTTGTACGGCTTGACCGCGGGATGGCCGTCCGGCTCCAGCAGCAGCTCGGTCCCGTCGGGGTCCTCGGGCGAGACCACGGTCAGCCACCGGTCCGCGCCGATCGGAACCTCGGTCTTCTTCACGAAGCCCAGCACGTCGGTGTAGAAGCGCAGGGCCTTGTCCTGGTCGTCGACGAAGACGCTGGACAGGTGGATCCTCATGGGGTGCTCTCCGGTGATTCGGGCGGTTCAGGTGCTTCAGACGCTTCAGGTACTTCGGGCCTGAGCCATCGGGTCGCGACGAGCTCAAGGGGTCCGGTGTTCAGGTCGTGGAACTTGTAGCGGCCTTGGCGCCGGGTGCGGACCAGGTCCGCACCCTCCAGAACGGCCAGATGCTGGCTGATCGCCTGCCGCGACAACCCCATGCCGTGCTTTCCCGTCAGCCGCCCGCATATCTCGAACAGCGTCTGGCCGTCCCGTTCCACCAGCTCGTCAAGGATGCGCCGACGCGTGGGATCGGCCAACGCCTTGAACACATCCTCTGCCATGCCTCCCACAATAGGCAAGCACCCACTTGCCTATCAAGGCTCGGATACTCCGTCCGGGTCCGGCGGCCGCGGCGAGGTTGGGCCCATGGAGTGCGTGCTCCTGTCGCCGCCGTCCAGGACCAGGACCTCGGAGGCCCACGCGGCCACGTCGGCATCCGGACACACCGCCACCAGCTCCGCGGAGCGATGGCGCCGGGGCAAGTTCCGGCGCCATCGGTGTAGTTCGCGTGGATCCGACACCTATCCCGCGACGGTGGTCCGACCCGTCGCCAGGAGGGTTCCGCCGTTCCAGGTGACGCCGACCTGGCGGTAATAGGCGCCTATGGTCTCCTGTACCTCCAAAAGGTGCAGCTCTTCGGTTGGCGCCTCGAAGAGGGAGAGGTCCGCGTCGCCGGACCAGGCGGGGCCGACCTCGGCGGAGGCGGCGCCGGAGAGGACGAGTTCGTCGAGGGCGAGGCCCTTGCCCGGTTCGATGGAAGGGAGCCACCGATGGTGGGCCATGGGGTGGCCGTTGACGAAGCCGTTGGAGTCGGACTCCTGGCGGAGGGTCACGACGGCCTCGGCGAGGCGGCGGTCGGCTGCCGCGAGGGTGGCGCCGAAGACGGCGCCGGCCTCGATGCGGGGCGCGGGGCCGTACGGGTGCGGGCGGGTCTGGTGGATCGAGCCGAGCTTCTTGGGATAGCCCTGGTGCAGGCCGCGCGCGATGGCGAAGTCCTTGTCGACCCAGATGTAGACGCAGCGCGAGTACGTCTGGCCCTCGTACTTGCACCGCACCACGGCGAAGCACTCCTTGTACTGGCTGCGCACCGGGTCGAGCAGTTCCTCGCGGCTGTCGGAGCACGACTGCCAGTCGGCCCAGATGAGCGCGACCGCGCCCGGGTCCTCGTCGGCGAGTTCCAGCGGGGCCGGGAGCAGCTCGGCCACGCGCGCGGGGTCGGTGCGGTACTCGATGGTCAGCAGGTCGCCGGAGTAGTGCCACGGGGGCGACGGGACGAGCGAGGACCGGCCGCTGCCGGTCTTGGGGTGGAAGAAACCGCGCACGCCGGTCACAGCGCCTCCTTGGGTCGGGAGTCAATCGCCTGGTCGATCGTTCGGTCGACCGTTTGGTCGGCCGTCCGATCAATCGTTTGGGTCCGTACGATATGCCCTTCCGGGCCGTACTGTCACCACCGCGAACCCCTTGTGCGACGCCCCCCGCGTCCATATGGTTTGGGTTCAAACGAATCGGCACGCTCGTTGCCGTCACCTGCCAGACCGGGAGGACGATTCCGGTGCAGCACCCATCCGTTCCGGACCGGATCCATGAGACCGTCGCCGAACTGAAGGACAAGGGCGTCGACGTCGTCCGCGTCACCTATCCGGACCTCATCGGCACCGACCGCGGGCGCGACGTCCTGGTCGACCACCTGCCGTCCGTGTGCGAGCACGGCCTGGCCTTCTGCCGGGCCGTCTACCACACGACACCGCGCGGCGAGACCCTCGCTGTCGCCGGCGGCCTCGACGCGGGACTGCCCGACGTCTGCGTCTACCCCGAGCTCGACACGCTCCGCCCCATCCCCTGGGAGCCCGGCGTCGCCTGGTGCCTCGGCGAGACGACCGACCCCGCGACCGGCCAACTCGCGCCCGAGGGGCCGCGGTCCGTGCTGCGCAACGTCCTGGCGCGGATGACGCAGGAGTCCGGGCTGCACCCGGTGGTGGGGCCCGAACTCGAGTACTTCCTCTGCGAGTCCGACGGGAACGGCGGCTGGAAGCGGTACGGCGAGGCCAGCGGCAACGTGTACGTCGCGGGCCGCCGCGGCGACCCCGACGCCCACCTGCTCCGCACGCTCCGCCACCTGCACAAGCTCGGCATAGGCGCCACCACCGGCAACCACGAGTACAGCTCGGGCCAGTTCGAGATCAATCTCGACCACTCGGACGCCCTCGACGCCGCGGACCGGGCGTACCTGTTCAAGGCCTCCATCAAGGAACTCGCGCGCCTGGACGGCATGTTGGCCACGTTCATGGCCAAGCCCTTCAACGACGAGGGCGGTTCCGGCTTCCACTTCCACATGAGCTGCGTGGACGCCGACGGAGCCAACGCGTTCGACGGCCCGGGGGAACCGTACGGGCTGTCCGCCGTGGCCGGGCACGCCATCGCCGGGATCCTGCGGCACGCGCCGGGGATCGCCGCGGTGCTGAACCCCACGGTGAACTCGTACAAGCGGTTCGGCCCGGACACCCTGGCGCCCTGGCTGATCGACTGGGGCCTGGACAACCGCAGCGCCATGGTGCGCATCCCGCCGGAGCGCGGTCCGGGCGCGCGCCTGGAGGTACGCCTCGGCGACGCGTCCGCCAACCCGTACCTCGCGACCGCCGCCCTGGTCGCCGCCGCCCACCTCGGCATCCGCGACCGCCTGGCCCCGCCCGCACCGCTGGAGGGCTACGGCTACGACACCTCCAAGGCCCCCGTGCTGCCCGCCTCGCTGTCCGAGGCGCTCGACGCGTTCGCGGCCGATTCGGACCTGATCGGCCTGCTCGGCAAAGAGTTCGCGGACGCCTTCCTGACCTACAAGCGCGACGAGGTCGCCCGCTTCAACCAGCACGTCACGGACTGGGAGTTCGCCGAGTACGCGTACCACCTGTGACCGCCCCCGAACCTGATACGGAGTCAGCAATGAGCACCACAGCCGTGTCCGCGCAGCCCGAGCCCATGCCCCTGGACGACGTCGACCTCGCCGACAACGACCGCTTCGTCGACGGCGAGACCCCGTGGCGGATGTTCCACACGCTGCGGGAGAACGACCCCGTGCACTGGCAGCCCGAGCCGGAGCCGAACAGCGGCTTCTGGGCGCTGACCCGGCACGCGGACATCGTGGCCGTGGACCGCGACCCGGAGACCTTCACCTCGTCGCGGTTCACCAACCTCGAGGAGCTGGACGACGACCAGATCGCCATCCGCCGCTCGATGCTGGAGACCGACGGCATGCGGCACGTCGCGCTCCGGCGGCTGCTGCAGAAGCAGTTCACGCCGCGGGCGATCACCGAGTACGGCACGTTCCTGCGCGGCCTGACC
Source organism: Streptomycetaceae bacterium NBC_01309 (assembly GCA_045039925.1). Taxonomy (GTDB): domain Bacteria; phylum Actinomycetota; class Actinomycetes; order Streptomycetales; family Streptomycetaceae; genus Yinghuangia. Next base: position 8,328,665 of record CP108400.1, on the reverse strand, counting down.
GCCAAGACGCTCGACGCGGCGCTGCCCAAGGGCACGTTCGACTTCGTCAGCGAGATCTCCGCGGACTTCCCGATCAACGTGCTCGCCCGCATGCTCGACGTGCCGGACAGCGACACCGAGAAGCTGATCGACTGGGGCAACCGGATCATCGGCAACACCGACCCGGACTACGCGGACGTGCTGCTGCACAGCGCCGAGAGCGAGCAGTACCGCGACCTGCCGTTCCGCAGCCCCGCGTCGCTGGAGGTGTTCGCGTACGGCCGCGAACTCGCCGAGCAGCGGCGCGGCGGCACCGGCACCGACCTGGTCAGCCGCCTGGTCAACCAGACGCCGGCGGACGGAGTGCCGCTCACCCAGGCGGACTTCGACAACTACTTCCTGCTGCTGGTCGTGGCCGGCAACGAGACGACGCGGCACGCCATCTCGCACACGATGCTGGCGCTCATGGAACACCCGGAGCAGATGGCCCGGTTGCGCGACGACCTGTCGATCATGCCGGACGCCGTCGAGGAGTTCCTGCGCTGGGCCTCACCCGTCTACCACTTCCGGCGCACCGCCACCCGGGACGCCGAGGTGGGCGGCAAGCGGATCCGCGAGGGCGACAAGGTCGTGCTGTGGTTCGCGTCCGGGAACCGCGACGAGGCGGTCTTCGAGGACCCGTACCGCTTCGACGTCACGCGCAAGAACGTCGACCACATCACGTTCGGCAAGGGCGGCCCGCACTTCTGCCTCGGCAACGCGCTGGCCCGGCTGGAGATGCGCATCATGTTCGAGGAACTGCTGCCGCGCATCGCCGACATCCGGCTCGCGGGCGACGTGCGCCGCGTGCGGTCCAACTTCGTCAACGGCATCAAGGAACTGCCGGTCACGGTGACCCTGGCCTGATCAGGGCCTGCCACAGGGTCCCCGGGGACCGGTACGGCCCGGCCGCGGCGGTGCGAGCGCCCCGGCCGGGCCGATTGCGCGCGGTGTCGTTCTGAGGGCAGTCGGCCGTCGGGCCGTGCCGCGGTGTACCCCGCCGAGATCGGCCGACCGCGGCCGGCTTCGGCCGACCGTCCGGATCCCGGCGGGGGGTGATGCTGCGTCAGGAGACCTGCTTGGCCGGTGCCTTGCGCCGGGTGGACGGCACCAGCACACCGACCACGACCGCGAGGACGCCCGCCCCGGCGGCGATGGCGAACGCCATCGTGAACCCGCTCTCGGTCGGCACCCCGGCGCTCGTCGTGTGCGACGTGACGGCCACCATCGACAGCGCCGAACCGAAGGACATGCCGACGGTACGCGCGATCGTGTTGATGCCGCTCGCGATGCCGGTCTGCTCCGGCGGCACCGCGCCGACGATGACGTTCGCCATGGCGGCCATCGCGGCACCGACGCCGAGCCCGAACACGAACAGCCCGATCGTGATCTGCCACAGCTCGCCGTGCGCGACGATGAGCAGCAGCGAGCCGACGCCGAGCAGCACACAACCGCCCAGCAGAGACGGCTTCGAGCCGATCCGGGCCTCCAGCGCGCCGGCCGTGGGACCGGCGATCAGCATGGCCACCGCGAGCGGCAGCATGTAGACGCCGGCCATCGTGACGGTCGTACCGAACCCGAAGCCGGTCGACTTCGGGAGCTGGAGCAGCTGCGGCATCAGGAACATCGCGCTCATCATCGCGTAACCGGTGAGCAGGCCCGCGACGTTGGTGGTCCACACACCGCGCAGGCGCATGACGCGCATGTCGACGAGCGGGGCGTCCGAGCGCTGTTCCGCGACGACCCAGAGGACGAGCAGCACCGCCGCGGTGGTCAGCAGGCCCAGGATCGTGCCGGAACCCCAGCCCCAGGCACGGCCCTTGCTGACACCGAGGAGCAGGCAGGCGAGCGCGCCCGCGAGCAGTGCGGCGCCGAGCCAGTTGATCTTCGTGGACTGTGCGCGGTCGGGCGAGTCGGGGATGAACTTCCACGCCATGGCGACGGTGAAGACGCACACCACCATCGGGATCCAGAACAGCCAGTGGTACGAGAGGTTGTCGACGATCGGTCCGGCCAGCACCGACCCGATGCCGCCGCCGATGCCCATGACCGCGGACGTCAGGCCGATCGCGGCGGCGCGGCGCTCGGGCGGGAACTCGTCGCGCACGATGCCGAACGACAGCGGGAACACCGCGGCACCGACGCCCTGGATCGCGCGGCCGACGATCAGGAGGCTGATGTTGTCGGCGAGGCCGCAGATCAGCGAGCCGACGCCGAGGGCCCCGATCGCCACGACGAAGAGCTTCTTCTTGCCGTGGATGTCGCCGAGCCGGCTGACCACGGGTGTGGTCACCGAGGCGACGAGCAGGTACGCGGTCAGCAGCCACGACGCGGTGTCGGTGGTGGTGCCGACCTCGCGCGTGATGACCGGCAGTGCGGGCGACAGCATCGACTGGAGCAGCGAGTACGTCAGCGCGCCGAGGACGAGGATCAGCAGGACGATCCCGGTGCGCGAGTGCCCGGCGTCGTCCTTGCCGGGCGCGCCGGGCGTACCGGGTGTACCGGGTGTACCGCCGCCGGGCTGGTCGGGGACGGCGGACGGGGCGGGTATCTGGCCGGTGGCGGTTGCGGGGACGCCGGCTCGCGTCCCGTCGATGGCGGTCAAGGCAGGTGGTTCCCCTCGCGTGCGTGGCACCTCTTGTAAACCTGGTTTACATGTAGGCGACAATCATTATCCACGACCCCCGACCGCCGTCCGGACCGCCCTCCGCAGGGCATACGCAGGCGGCGTACGCAGGGCAAACGCAGGGCATATGCGGCCGGCATGCGCAGGGCGTGCTACAAACGCGCACGACAAAGTGCGCGCGACAAGGGCGATCAGGACGACCCGGGGAGACGACGATCATGGAGACCGCAGCGGCCGCGACTCCGCGTCCGCGCTGCGCCGAGACCACCGCGGCGGCACTGTTGGACGCCGCGGCGGCACGATTCGTGCGGCACGGTTACGAGAACACGTCCGTCCGCGACATCGCCGCCGACGCGGGCGTCAACCCGGCCCTGATCTACCGCTACTTCGGCTCGAAGGAGAAGCTGTTCGTCAAGGTCGTGTCCCGCGACCGCGACCCCGCCGCCATCATCGCCGGGCCGCTCGACGAACTGCCGGACCGCTCGGTGACGTGGTTCCGCAACCGCCCCCCGGCCATCGCCGGGGAGCACCCGCTCGCCCTCATGCTGCGCTCGGCGGGTCGCGAGGGTGTGGCCGACCTGATGCGCGCCCAGGTACGCGACACCGTCGGCGCCCTCGCCGACCGGCTCGAAGGCCCCGAGGCCGAGCTGCGTGCCGCGGTGATCCTGGCCCTCAACGTGGGCATCGGCGCGCTCGCCTCGGTCGCGGGGGTCGACGTGCTGTCGGACGCCCCGCCCGAGCGCCTGCGCGCGCACCTGGCCGCGGCGATGCTCCCGCTCATCGAGGCGGCCCATGACGACGCGGCTCCGGGCGACACGGTTCCTGACGACACTGCTCCTGACGATGCGGCTCCCGACGACACGACATCTGACGGCACGACACCTGGTGACAAGGCTCCCGACGGCAAGGTTCCCGACGGCAAGGTCCTTGGCGACAAGGTCCTTGACGACTGATCAGATGCCGGCGATCCGGTCCAGGAAGTTGTCCACGAGCGCATAGGACTGCTCCCGCGCCCCGTCCCTCGGGCGCGCCAGTTCCTCCGGGTCGTGCCCGTACTCGACCGCCTGCGGCACACCGCCGTTGTCCAGCCAAGCCTGCACGATCTCCGGGGTCACCTCGGGGTGGAACTGCAAGCCCAGGGAGCGTCCGACGACGTACGCCTGCGGCCCCACGTCGCTGCGGGCGATCTCCTTCGCCTGCGACGGCAGGACGATCCGGTCGAAGTGCCATTGGAACCAGGGGCCTTCGGCGACCAGCCCGGGATCGTCGGAGCGTACGCCGGTCCACCCGATCTCCGGCCGGTCCGCCCGCTCGACCGACCCGCCGAGTGCGGTGGCCATCGCCTGGGCGCCGAAGCAGATTCCCAGCACCGGGACGTCCGCCGCCAACGCCTCGCGCAGCAGCGCGATTTCGTCGCCGACCCACGTCCCTATCGTGCGGTTGTCGTAGACCGACCAGGGTGCGCCGAGCGGCACGATCACGTCGAAGTCGCGCGGGTCGGGGAAGTCGACGGTGACTCCGGGGCGGTCGTACTCCGCCTCGGACACGATCAGCATCTCGACGAGTTCGAAGCCGCGCTGCACCAGCCGCTCGCCGACGAACCCCGCTTCGGAGGGGTGGTCATGACGGATGATCAGGGCACGCATTCGGGCTCCTTCCGCAGAGTGTGTACGCGCGTGCCGGAGGGCATGCGGCAGCCCGGGTCGGCGTACCGATGCACGCTTTGTTTGAGCCCAAACGTTATGCGCCGAACGGCGCCGGACACAAGCCCCTGCCGCCGTTCACGAACAGCCATTCACGAACGGCGGTTCACGAATGGGTTTGTGAACGATGGTTCACACTGACTACCGCCGACAGCGCTACATTGGCGATTGGTGCGCTGACCGCTGTGTGATCGGGGGCCGGCAATGGCGTACGACGTGATGCCCGTCGGTCGACTCCGAAGGGCCGTCAAACGATGGATGCGCTCAGCCGTATCGCTCTCGATCCACGCGGCCGCGGTCCTGGGTGCCGCATGGGTGGTCGATGGGTTCCGACTCCCCGAGCAGGGAACCGACCGCGCTTTGGCCGCCGCGCTCATCACGGCGGTGCAGGCTGTGCTCACCCTGCCCCTCCTGCTGCTCTTGACGGCTGCCGCGAAACTCGTGATCGCCGTGTGGTCCTGGCGTGCGGATGCAGGGTTGGACAGGCAGACATGGGGCGACCGGGACGACGGTCCCCCGCCCGGCTTCGCCCTCGTCGCGGTGATGGGCTCCGTCGTTCAGGCGGTCACCGCCCTGGCGCTCGTACCGCTGTCACTGTGGACCGCCGTGCAGGTGTGCGATCCCGCCGGACTGGACGCGGAACTGGCAACGTGGCGGCCCGCGGTCGCGGCGGGTCTCATCGCGAGTTGCGTGGCCGTCGGTGCCCAGCCGGTGCTGCTCGGACTCGTGCGCCGCCGGACGTTCCGTGCGGCGACATGGGAGGTGTTGCGGTACGCGGCGCCTCTCGCCGCATTCGCCGTTGCGCTCTTCGCCTTGGGACCGGTGTCCGTGGACTCGGCCACCGGGCTCCGGCAGACCGGCGCGGTGCTGAGCTTCGTCGGCCTGTACGTCCTCCTGTCCCGGACCGCGGACCTCCCGCAGGCAGTGGCGATGGTCGTCATGACCGTGTTCCGGATTCCGTTCTGGTCGCCAGGGAGGTCGCACCTGTTCCTGACGCCGATCATCCCCGCCTGCGCGTTCGGCGTGCTGTGGCTGACCACGATCCTGGCCGAGACGTTCACCGCACCTGTGTCCATCGACACCTGGTGGGCACTGGCGGTCACCGCCGCGCTGCTGTCCCTCGCGGAGACGCCGACGCGCATCAGGGATTCCCGGGAGCGGGCCGAACGCCAGGACAAGGAGCTGGAGGAGCGCATGTGGCACGACCCGTTCCCGCCCATGACCGACTTCGGCAACCCGCCCTACCGCTGACCGCACTTGCCGCCTGCGGGGGTGTGGCAGGGGCGGGCGGGTGCGGGAGTGCGGGCGGGCGAGGGAGTGCGGAGAGAGGGTGGGCGTGCCGTCGTGCGGGCGTGCGGGCGCAAATCACGTGCCCCGAGACAACCGGGCTGGCTAGCCTGACCGCTTGGACAGGGGCGAATTCGTGAACAGTCGTTCGCAAACAGAGCTTCGCAAACGGCGGTTCGCAAACCACGGTTCGCGAATGCCGGTTCGCAAATGGCCGTTCATAAACAGCCGTTCATAAACAGCCGTTCGCAAACGGCGGTTCGCAAACGGCGGTTCACGAATGATCGTTAACGAACCGCGGTTCGCAAACTGCCGTTCATAAACAGGCGTTCGCAAACGGGCGTTCATCAACAGGGGACCGGAAAGGGGCGGGTGATGAACCCCTGGGCACTCCTGCTGAGCCAGGCCTCGTGGGCGGTGATCGGGCCGGTACTCGACCGCCTCGATCCCAAGACCCGGCAATCCGTACTCGGCAGCCAACTGCCGGAGCGCGGCGCGATCGTCTCGTACGTCCTCGGCCACGGATCCGTCGCCTGCCGCGCCGCCCTCGCGCAGAACGCCACCGCCACCCCCGCCACCCTCCGGCGGCTCGCCGAGAACCCGGCCCCGGAGGTCGCCGCGCACCTCGTACGTAACCCGCGCTCCCCGCGCGACGTGATGCTGCGCGCGATGGCCGCGCACCACATCGACCACATCACCACTCCCGCCGCCGAGTTGCAGCAGCGCGACGTGTACGCACTCGTCGAGGCCGACAATCCCGCGGTCGTCGCGCAGGCGGTACCCGCCCTGCTGTTCAGACACTTGTTCCCGGCCGGTCCCGTCGTGCTCGCCCGCGCCCTCCTCAACCTCTGGCGGCTCGACGGCCGCCCGGCCGCCGAATCGGCCTACGCAACGGCCGCCCAACTGCCGGAGACCGTCGCCGACCGTTTCGGCGACGCGTTCGCCGCCGATGACGGGCGGGCCGCACTCGGACGCCTGATCGAGCACGAGGGCCGCACCCAGGTCGTCGTCGACCGCCTGCGCAGCGTCGGCGGCCGGATGAGTTCCCTGCATCCGTCGTCGTCCGCGTACGACGGCTCCGAGGCCCTCTTCACCCGCCTGGTTCTGCTCGCCCCCCACGAGCCGCCCCGCTGGGACCTCGTCCGCCACGAGGACAACCTCACCACGCTGGCCCCGGACGTCGCCATGGCCCTCGGCGACGAGCCCGGCTGCCCGGACTGGATCCTGGACCGCCTGCGCCGCGACCCGCAGCCGCCGCCCCGACGCAGCCACACCCGCTCGCACCACGAGCGCGACCGCGTACGGCAGGACGCGTACCGGCAACTCGCCGCGCTCACCGTCGGCATGCGCGACGACCAGCTGCGCCGGGCGTACGACGAGGGACTGGTGCCGGCCGCGGAGATCCTGGCGAAGGCACCGTCCGCGTACGCCGCGCTGGTCATCTTCATGGCGGCCACCGGCCCGCGCCTCGACGAGGCCCGGACCGCCGTGAACCGCCTCACCGAGCGGCACCTCGGCGCACAGACGGAGGCGTGGGCGATCGCCCTGCGGCTGCTCCCGGACTTCGGCGGCACGCTGCCCGAGCTGCTGGCCACCGCACAAGCGGCCTCAGAGTGAGTGGCAACACACCAACCCCCGCATCGCCCCTGCACCGCTCCCTGCATCACCCCCTCGCACCACCCCTCGCACCGGCCCCGAACCGACCCGCGCCGCCGGAACCGGGGTGCTCGTCGTTTCGCCCCGCTGGTGAGGCATCCTGGAAGGACGACAGTGATCGCCGACCCCTGGGGAGCCCCGTCGTGACCGAACGCAAACCGCCCGACGTCTCGTTCGACTCCTGGGTCGACCGGCAGATCCGCGAAGCGCGCGAACGCGGTGATTTCGACAACCTGCCGGGCGTCGGCCGCCCGCTGGCCTCCGCCGACGCCCCGTACGACGAGACGTGGTGGCTCAAGGACAAGCTGCGCGACGAGGGCATCGCGGTCCTGCCGCCCGCGCTGAGGCTCCGCAAAGAGGCCGAGGACGCATTGCCGGCGGCACTGCGCGCCCGGTCGGAGCGCGAGGCCCGCGCCATCGTCACCGAGGTCAACGACAAGATCGTCAAGCATCTGCGGATGCCGCCCCCGGGCCCGATCCTGAACGTCAAGCCCTTCGACGTCGAAGAGGTCGCCGCCGCGTGGCGCGACCGGCACCCGGACCGGGTACGCCCGGCGCCGACCGCCACGCCCACGACCGGCCCCGCGGCCGAGGCCGGGACCAGCACCCCGCCGCGTCGGCCGCGCTGGTGGCGGCGCCGCACCGGGTAGGCCCCGCCCACGCGTTCCGAATCACGTCCGCGTCTGCCGTTCGCCGGTGGCGCGGACGTCGCCGCCGGTGCCGTGAGCCGACACCGGCTGTCCGGTCAACTCCCCCTCGCGCAGCCCGCGGGCGAGTGCGCACACCACCGCAAGCACCGCCAGCAACCCACCGAGCACGACGAACCCCCGCCCCGCGCCCGCGTGTTCCACGAGCAGCCCGGCCGTCAGCGGTGCCACCGGAGCCGCACTGGTCGCCAGCAAGGACGAGGCCGCGGTGACGCGGCCCTGGAGTTCGTCCGGCGTACGCCGGATGCGCGCCGCGCCGACCAGGACGCTGATCACCGGCGGGAGCGTCATGCACGCCGCGAACAGCAGCCCGACCACGGCGGCGTTCGGCGCCACCGCCATCAGCGGCACCAGCAACGCGCCCAGCACCAACACCGCCAGGAACGCCCCTCGCGCGGTGCAGCGGTCGTACGCCTTCGGCGCGGCCGTGGCACCGAGCAGCCCGCCCACCGCCGCAAGCGCGACGACCAGTCCGACCTGGGGTGCGGGAACACCGCGTTCGGCGACGCCGACGACCACGACCATGTAGACCGCGCCGAACGCCAGGTTCACCCCGGCGGCGAGGCCCAGCGCGGTACGCAACGGCCGGTCGTGCCAGACGAACACGACGCCTTCGAAAGGCTCGCGGAACACTCCGCGACGTCCCGCGCCGGGGCCGGTCCGCTTCCTGGCGGCACCGGGTGGCAGCGGCGTCCGGATCGCCACGACGGTCGCCGCCGACAGCAGGTACGACACGGCGTCGACCGCGAACGGCAGCGCCGGATGTACCGCGAACAGCGCCCCGCCCGCCACCGGTCCGACCGCTCCCGCGGTTGCGAACCGCACCTGGTTGCGGGCAAGTGCGGTGGCGAGACGGTCGCCCGGGACGACAGCCTTGAGGGCGGGGGCCTCGCACGAGCGGAAGACGGCGGTGGCAAGGGCGTTGCCACAGGCGAGCGCCGCCAACAGGGCGACGTGTGTACGTCCGCTCAGGACCAGTACCGCCAGGGTTCCGGAGCCGCACGCACGCACGAAGTCTGCTCCCACCAAGGCGTATCGCTTCGGCAGTCGGTCGGCGAGCGCACCGCACGGCAGCATGCCGAGCATGGTGGCCGCCAGGACGACGGTGCCGACCAGGCCGGCCCGGGTCGGTGAGCCGGTTGTCGCGAGCACGAGCAGCGGAAGCGCCAGCGCCGCGGCGGAGCTTGCCGTGTCGGACAGCACCTGGCCGGTCCACAGGAGTCTGAAGTCGCGCACGTCCGCACCTTTCTGACGGTTCGCCGGATGGTCGGGGGCGGGATCGACCCGGAATCAGGTTGCGCACGGCGGTGCGGGAGCGGTCCTGGGACCGCTCCCGCACCCGTCCGTACACCGCCGTTCCGGCTCGGCGGCGGTCGGCAGCACACCGACCGCAGCTCCACCGCGGCTGCGTGTCGCCGCGTCAGCAGCAGCAGGAGCAGCAGCAGCTGCACCCGATGGCCTCATCCGCCGCGGCGTACTCCAGGCCCTGAAGGTCGAGGATCGACATTCCGTTCACCTCCTGATGGGATCGCACGTAGGTGGTGGTGCCGACGGTCGGCCAGGTCGCCGACCGCCTTCCGGACGAACGGCCCGCACCCCGGAAAGGGAAGGACGGCCGGTTCTCCGGACAGCGCACCGTGCAGCGCGAGGAGGACCCCCGCGGCGCCGGTCGCCAGATCGGTGGACCGCCTGAGCAGCAGGCGGCCGGGGAACGTCACGGCTCCGTCGCGCGTGGCGGCGTACCGCAGCAACGAACGCGCGCCGTCGGCCAGCTGATCGGCCGGCTCGCCGATCGCGGCGCGGTACGCGAGCATTCCGGCCCGCCCGTGGAACAGGCCCGTCTCGTAGACGAGTTCCGCTCGGCAGGCGGCGGCAATGCCGGTACGCAGTTCTGCGTGGCGTTCGGTGTCGCGGTACGCCGCCAGCGCGTGCAGCGCAAGTCCGACGCCCGCACTGCCGTCACCCAGGAAGGGCTGCACGCGCACTCCGTCGGAGAGGTGCACGGCCCCGCCCGGGCGCACTTCGCACCGGGCGAGGTCGCGGTCCAGTGCACGCTCCGCGGCGTCCAGCAGGGCCGGGTCGCGGGTGGCGGCGTACAGCCGGGTCAGCAGGAGCGCCGGGCCCGACCAACCCCGCAGCAGCCCGGCGGCGGCATTGGTGGCGTTGGCGACACTGGCTGACCCGGCGGCTGCGGCGTCGCTCCCCGCGGCGTCCGCCGTGCGTCCGAGGTCGTCGACGATGCCCCGAGCCAGCGTCAGGGCCCGTTCCAGGAGCACGGGATCGGGTCGGCAGCCGCGTGCGCCGGCCAGGTGCAGCAGCCCGAGGCCGAGGCCAGCGCGCCCGGAGAAGAGCGAATTGCCTTGTGGCGCCGAGGCGTCCAGGATCCGGTCCAGAAGGTTCGGCAGCGCTTCCGGGCGGCCCGCCCGGTGCAGGGCGAACGCGACGCCGGTCAGGCCGTCCATGAGGCCCACGCGCACGGGCCGGGCGCGCTCCACGGCGGCGAGGAGCCATTCGACGTGCGGGTCGGGGATGAGCGCTCCCGTCGCGGCGAGGGCGTACACCACACCGGCGGCGCCGTAGGCGAGTCCGTGGCCGCCGACGCGGAACTGCTGCGGGTCGCCCGGGTAGAGGCGGTCGTCCCGCTCGGGGTGGCGGTGCGGCAGATGCCGTGCGCGATGCGGCCGCGCAACAGCGGCCACGGCTCGTGCCCGTCGTCACCCGCCTCCGCTTCGTACCCCTGCGGCTCGCTCCGTGCAGCCCGAGCCGGTACGCCCCGAACCGACGTACCCCCAGCGTGGTTGCGCACCGTCTTCTCGGTCACCACCAGGTGCCGGGCAATGCGCCGGTTGTCCAGGCCGCGGCACATGAGTGCCAGGATCTCGCGTTCGCGCGGGCTCAGGCCGGGCAGCGGTTCGCGGCCGGGCAGGCCCGCGAGGCCGGCCAGCAGCCGGCCGAGCCGTTCGGCGACCGCGGGACTGAACACCGCCCCGCCCGGGCCCCGCGACGGACACGGCGTGGCGCACCTCGACCGGTTCGGCGCCGCGCACCAGGTAGCCGCGAACCCCCGCACGCAGCGCCCTGATGATGACGTCGTCGTCGAGGACCGAGGTCACCACGACGTTGGGCGCCGGGGACAGTTCGGCCACTTCCCGGATGACCCGGAGGCCGTCGCCCGGCGGGGCGGGCAGCTCCATCAGCATCACGTCCGGGCCCAACTCCCGGGCCACGCCGACCGCTTGGACGGTCGGACACTCGGAGACGACCTCGATGCACCCGGCCTCGTCCAATGCGGCCCGGATACCCAGCAGGTACAGCGGATGGTCGTCCACGAGCAGCACACGTACTTTCATCGATCCCCCCGATCGACCAGAGCGCGGAACGCTCAGTTCGACGGCGCTCCCCCCGCACCGTCATCTGTTGCTACACGCATGGTGACGCGGTGCGGTTCACGGCCAACTTTCCGTACGGTTTGGGGAGATTCGGATCCGGTCCTGCCGTGGATGGGGTGGCGGTACGTCATTGCCGGGCGATGAACACGCAGATGGACGCGACGGAACACCTCCCGCCAGGTGGCGTAACGCGTTGGAAACCTGATCGGAACGTGCAAGAAACACCGGGCCGAGAGTTTCATCCCCGTACGCACCGCCGTACACCGCCGCGCCCAGGCGCGGCACCCCGCCCAGCCGCCCAGCCGCCGCTCACCCGCCGCCGATCCCCGGAGACCGCCATGACCCGCGTACGCCCGCGCCGCAGCGCGACGACGCGTTCCGGCATCCCGGCCCGGCCGCGCCTGGTGGGACGGCCGCACGTGGATCTGCGGCGGCAGGCCAGCGCGCTCTGTCGCGCCCGCTGAGCGTCCCGGGACCGCATCCGTCGTACGCCCACCCGGACATTCCGCCTGGACACCGCCACCGGGCAAGCCCTTCCGCATGCCTTCGGGCTCGCGCCACTGCTCACATGCGACTGACCGCACGTGAGCACATGCGCCTGCCCGAGCACGGCTGACCGGACGGATCCGCGCGGATCCGGTGCGATCCCGGGGCGATCCCGGGGCGATCCCGGTGGCGGAACCGACCCCGCGGCCCGCTCCCGGCCCAGCTCACTCCCGGTCCGGCGCGGCCCGGAACAGGCGTAACCCGGCGGACTCCGGTCCTTGACACACCTGTCACCGCACGCCAGCACCGTCGTTGCCACGCGGCGCCGGGATGCCCGCATGCCGTAGTCGTCCGATCCGTCGACGATCACCCCCACCGACTCAGAAGGGTTCCGCGTGGCCTCTCCGCAGCCGTCGCCCGACATGCCGTCAGCCGTTGCCCAGGCCACCACTGCTGCCGCCGCTGCCACCGCTGCCACCGCTTCCGGCGTCAACGTCGGCCCCACGCCGCTCCCGACCGGTCTCCCGCTCGGTTCGGCACGCCGCCGGGCCGATCGCGCCCACCAGGTCGCCGAGGTACTGCGGCGCCAAGTCGTCTGCGGCGCCTACCCGGACGGCGTGCTGCCCGACGAACGGGCGCTCATCGCCGAGTTCGCCACCACCCGCAACACGGTGCGCGAAGCACTGGACCTGCTGCGCGGCGAAGGCCTCGTGGAACGCGTCCCGGGCACCGGGACGGTGGTGACCGCCGCCAAGTACCCGCACGGCCTCAACCGGCTCGCAGGACTCGCCGAGACCCTGCACGAACACGGCGACGTGACCAACGAGGTACGCGCGGCCGGGCCCATCCGCGTCCCGGCGACCGTGGCACGCCGCCTGCTGGTCCCCGAGGGCTCCCAGGTCGTCTACATCGAACGCCTCCGCCGGCTCAACGGCCTGCCTCTCTCGCTCGATCTGACGTACCTGACGCTCGACGTCGGCACTCCCCTCCTCGGCCTCGACCTCGAACACCACGACGTCTTCGGGCTCATCGAGGAGACCAGCGGCCACCGGCTGGGCATCGCGGAGATCGCCTTGGAAGCGGTCAACGCCGACGCGCACGCCGCCACCGTCCTCGAAGTCCCGCGCGGCGCCGCACTGATGGTCGTCGAGCGGCTCAGCCACCTGGACGACGGGCGTCCTGTGGACCTGGAGTTCATCCGGTTCCGGGGCGACCGGCTCAGCATGACGGCGCGTATCCCGCGTACCGCCCCGGCGGTTCCTCCCTCGGCCGGCACCGCTGCCGCCGCGGAGCTCCGGGACCCACACCACCCGCACCCCGACCGCCCCTGACAGGAGAACTCCCATGCCCCTGGCCGAGAACCGCTCCGACGTCCCCGTGACCATCGACGAGGCCCGCTGCCTGGACGGCTGCACGCTCTGCGTCGACGTCTGCCCGCTCGACTCGCTCGCCATCAACCCCGAGTCCGGCAAGGCATACATGCACGTCGACGAGTGCTGGTACTGCGGGCCCTGCGCGATCCGCTGCCCGACCGGTGCCGTGACCGTCAACATCCCCTATCTGCTGCGCTGAACAGCCCGGCGCCCGACCCGAGGACCCCGCCCATGCCTGCGTCCCGCACCTCCCCCACCGCCGCTCCCGGCCCCCCACTCGTACGCGGATTCGCCCTGCTCTGCGCCGGGCTGCTCGTGGCCGCCTGCGGGTCCGGATCCGACTCCGACCCGGGCCCGGGCTCGGGCGGGACCGTCGAGGTCGTGGTCGGCTACCAGTCCAAGACCATCAACACCGTCACCGCCGGAACCCTGCTGCGCGCCAAGGGGTGGTTCGAGAAGCGGCTGGCGGAGGCCGGTGCCACGAACGGCACCAAGTACAAAGTCACTTGGCAGGACTACGACACCGGGGCGCCGATCACCACGCAGATGGTGGCCGGGAAGATCGACATCGGTTCGATGGGCGACTACCCGCTGCTCATCAACGGATCCCGCACTCAGCCGCTCGGCGCGGACCGCACGGTGATGGTGTCGGTGACCGGCTACAACCTGCGCGGCGGGCTCAACAGCATCGTCGTCCCGACCGGCTCCAAGGCCGCGAAGCTCACCGACCTCAAGGGCAAGTCCGTCTCCACCTCGGTGGGTTCGGCGGGGCACGGGGTGCTGGTGCGGGCCCTGGAACAGGCCGGTCTCGGTGCGGACGCCGTCAAGGTCGAGAACCAGCAGCCGCAGGTCGGCGCGTCCGCCCTGGAGTCGGGCGGGGTCGCCGCGCAGTCGCAGTTCGTGGCGTGGCCGGGCCTGCTGGTGTTCCAGGACCGCGCACGGCTGCTGTACGACGGCGCCGCGACGAACTTCCCGACGCTGCACGGCGTCGTGGTGCGCGAGAAGTACGCGAAGGGGCGCCCCGAGGTCGTCGACGCGTTCCTCAAGGCGCAGCTCGACGCCACCCGCTTCCTGCACGAACAGCCGCTGGAGGCCGCCAAGTCCGTCGCCGCGGACACCGGGCTCCCGCCGGAGGTCGTCTACCTCTACAACGGGCCCTCCGGGATCTCGACGTTCGACGCGACGCTCAAGCCCGCCCTGGTCGACGCGATGGCCCAGGACATCCCGCTGCTGAAGTCCATCGCCGACCTCGACGCGCTGGACCTGCCGGCGTTCGTGAACGACAGCTTCCTGCGCACCGCGTACGGCCCCGGGTACGACGCCGACCTCGGATCCACCGCCAACCCGGCGCGCATCACCGGGACGGACGCGGCGTGCGGGGTCCCGGTCGCCGACCAGTCCAAGGCCGGCGAGGTGTGGGTCGACGGTGAGAACGACACCCGGCCGGCCGCCGATCCGGTCTGCCTGCTCAGGCAGGTGCGCCAACTCCAGGAGCAGGGAAAGAAGATACGCACCGCGTACGTTCCCGACGCCACGACGGGCACCAGGTGGTTCGCGGACAAGGCGGTATGGGTCGGCGACCCGGCGGCCGCCCCCGGCGCCCGGCTCGTGCCGTTCGCGGCACCGGACGCCGCCCAGAGCTACATCGCCGCCCATCCCGGCTCGTCGGTGGTCGCGTACGCGGACGCGGTGAGGTCGGCATGAGCGCGCAAACCGCCGCGCCGGACACCGACGCACCGGAACTCCCCGACCGACAAGGCGAGTCCGCGGGAACCGAGGGCGGCCGTGCGAAGCCTCCGGCCGCCGCACGCTCCCTCCTCCTCTTCCGCCTCCGCCTCCACCCCCGGTCCCGGTCCCGGTCCCGATCCCGGCGCCCGCGTCCCGCCTCGATCGCCCGGCGCCTGCTGTCGCTCGGCGTGGCCCTCGGCCTGTGGCAGTACCTGACGAGCAATGACATCACCCTGTGGGTGCGGTTCGACCGCCTGCCGACCGTCACCGAGGTGGCCTCGGAGTTCGGCGACCAGCTCGGCGCCGCGACCTACTACCAGGATCTGGAGGCGAGCCTCACCCGGATCCTGACCGGCTTCGTCCTCGCGGCGTTCGCGGGGATCGCACTTGGCATCCTCGTCACCCGTTCGCCCGTCGCGGGCGACCTGCTCCAGCCGATCCTCGAAGTCCTGCGCCCCATACCGGCGATCGCGATGGTGCCGATCGCCATCCTGGTCTTCCCGACGGACGAGCAGGGCATCACGTTCATCACGTTCCTCGCGGCGTTCTTCCCGATCCTGGTGAGCACGCGGCACGGCGTCCGCGCCCTCCCGACGCTCTGGGAGGACGCGTTGCGCACGATGGGCGGGGGCCGTTGGCGGACGCTCTGGCACGTCGTCCTGCCCGGCACGCTGCCGAGCGTGTTCAGCGGCCTGTCGGTCGGCATGGGCGTCTCGTGGATCTGTGTGATCTCGGCGGAGATGATCTCGGGCCAGTACGGCGTGGGCTACCGCACATGGCAGGCGTACACGGTCGTCGACTACCCCGGCGTGATCGTCGGCATGATCAGCATCGGTGTGCTCGGCTGGGCCACGGCCGGCCTCGTCGAACTGGCGGGCCGCCGGGCGACGCGCTGGCTCCCGCGCGAAGGGAGCGGGCGATGACCGCGGGTGGCGCCGTCGCGACGGCGACAGACACCGCCCCGGCCGCCGCACTCGCCCTCGAATCGGTCGCGGTCGGCTACCCGGGGCAGGAAGTCCTGTCCGGACTCGACCTGGAGATCCCGGCAGGCGGCATCCTCGTGGTCGTCGGTACATCCGGCTGCGGCAAGTCGACCCTGCTCCGGACCCTGGCCGGTCTGCTTCCGGTGTCGGCGGGCCGCGTCCTGGTGGGCGGCGAACCGGTGTCCGCTCCCTCGGGCGACCGGGCGCTGGTCTTCCAGGAGGACGGCCTGCTGCCCTGGCGCAGCGTCCGGCGCAACATCGAACTCCCGCTGGCGGTGCGCCGCGTGCGGCGGTCCGAGCGGTCCTCCCTGGCCACCGACTGGATCGGGCGCGTGGGCCTCACCGGGTTCGAGAACCACCTTCCGCGCGAACTCTCCGGCGGCATGCGGCAACGCGTGCAACTGGCCCGCGCGCTGGTGGCGCGGCCCCGCGTCCTGCTCATGGACGAGCCGTTCGGGGCGCTCGACACGCAGACCCGAACGGCCATGCAGGACCTCCTCGTCGACGTCTGGCGCCGGCACCGCACGACGCTGGTGTTCGTGACCCACGACGTGGACGAGGCGCTGTTCCTCGGCGACCGCGTGATGGTCCTGGGTCCGCGCGGGCACGGACCGCTCACGGAAGGGCGGCGCGAGGTACTCGACGTACCGCACCCGCGCGTACGTGGGGCGCGGCTCACCCCCGAAGTCCTGGACGCCCGGAGCCGCGTCCTCGCGCTCCTGAACGGCGAGTCCGAAGGCCTCGCCGGCGTCGCGGCCACCCCCGCGGCCGGTCGCGCCTCCTCCCCCGCATCCCCCGCATCCCCTGTCCCTGCCTCCGCCCCCGGAAAGGACCGCGCCTGATGGCCCCGGTGGAAACCCCTGTGCTGGACATCCCCGCACTCGACGACCGCGACGAACTGACGTGTGACGTCCTGGTGATCGGCGGCGGCACGGCCGGGACGATGGCGGCGCTCACCGCGGCCGCGCACGGTGCGCGGGTCCTCGTCCTGGAGAAGGCGCACGTACGCCACTCCGGTGCCCTCGCGATGGGCATGGACGGCGTCAACAACGCGGTCCTGCCCGGACTCGCCACCCCCGAGGACTACGTCGCCGAGATCACCCGGGCCAACGACGGCATCGTGAACCAGCGCACGGTGATGCAGACCGCGACGCGCGGCGCGGCGATGGTCCGCCGGTTGGAGAAGTACGGCGTCAAGTTCGAGAAGGACGAGCACGGCGAGTACGCGGTACGGCAGGTGCACCGGTCCGGGTCGTACGTCCTCCCGATGCCCGAGGGCCGCGACATCAAGAAGGTCCTGTACCGCGAACTCCGGCGCCGCGAGAACCGCGAGCGCATCACCATCGAGAACCGCCTGATGCCGGTCCGGGTCCTGACCGCCGGCGGCCGCGCGGTCGGCGCCGCCGCCCTGCACACGCGCACCGGCCGTTTCACCGTCGTACGCGCGGGCGCGGTGATCCTCGCGACGGGCGCCGCCGGACGGCTCGGACTGCCCGCCTCGGGCTACCTCTACGGGACGTACGAGAACCCCACGAACGCGGGCGACGGGCACGCCATGGCGTACCACGCGGGGGCCGAACTCAGCGGTATCGAGTGCTTCCAGGTGAACCCGCTCATCAAGGACTACAACGGCCCCGCGTGCGCCTACGTCGCGAATCCGTTCGGCGGCTATCAAGTCAACGCCAAGGGCGACCGGTTCGTCGACTGCGACTACTGGTCCGGGCAGATGATGGCCGAGGTGAAGCGGGAGATCGACTCCGCACGCGGACCGATCTACCTCAAGCTGACGCACCTTCCGGAGGAGACCGTCTCCGCACTGGAGAACATCCTCCACACCACCGAACGCCCCACGCGCGGCACGTTCCACGCCGGACGCGGCCACGACTACCGCACCCACGACGTGGAAATGCACATCTCCGAAATCGGGCTGTGCGGCGGCCATTCGGCGTCCGGCGTGTGGGTCGACGAGAACGCCGCCACCACCGTGCCGGGGCTGTACGCGGCGGGCGACCTCGCGTGCGTCCCGCACAACTACATGATCGGCGCGTTCGTGTACGGCGACCTCGCGGGCGCGCACGCCGCCTCCGGACCGGGGCGGGACCCGTACACCGGCCCGCTGCCCGAGGACCAGATCGCCGCCGCGCACGATCTTGTGTACCGGCCGCTGCGGCACCCTGACGGTCCCCCGCAGACCCAAGTCGAGTACAAGCTAAGGCGGTTCGTGAACGACTACGTTGCGCCTCCGAAGTCGGACACCCGGCTCGCCATCGCCGTCGAGACGTTCGAGCGCATGCGGGACGAGGTCGCCGCGATGGGCGGTCGTACCCCGCACGAACTCATGCGCTGCGTGGAGGTGGACTTCATCCGCGACTGCGCCGAGATGGCGGCCAGGTCGTCGCTGGCCCGCGAGGAGAGCCGCTGGGGCCTCTACCACCAGCGTGTGGACGCACCCGAACGCGACGACGCCGCCTGGCTGTTCCACCTGAACCTGCGCAAGGCCGCGGACGGGACGATGGAGTTCCTGCGGCGCGAGGTGGCGCCGTACCTGGTCCCGGTCGAGGAGTTCGCACCGCACGGCGCGCTCGGCGAGGAGCCGCTGGTACTGACCGGGGCGTCCGCCGCCGTGTTCGACGGGAGCAGCACGCCGGCGGTCGCTCCGGTCCCCTTGGACGACGGGGACGATGGGGACGACGGGGACACCGGGGGCGACAGGGGCCACAGCAAAGGCGGGGACGGCTCGGACGAGTCCGGCGGCAAGTTGTCGCCGCGGATCCTCGAACTCCTCGCTCTCGCCGAGGAGTCCCCCTCACTCTCGGCGGTGTCCCCCTTTCTCGACGACCCCGATCCGGCGGTCCGCCGCACGGCTGTCGCGACGCTCACGGAGACCACCCCGTCCGGTTTCGCCACGGCCCTGGCCTCCCGGCTCCGCGACCCGGACATCGCCGTACGCGCCGCCACGGCCGCCTCGCTGCGCGAACTGGCGGAGATCCTCCCGGAGTCCGGCACGGCAGACGGCGACGGCCTGCGCACCGTGCTGCTGTCCGTGGTCACCCGCGCGACGGCGGCAAGCGAAACAGCCCCCGAACCGCCGTCGTCCGACGCGACAGTCCGCGCCGCCGCGCTCGACCTGCTGCGCGTCCTACGGCACCCGTCCCCCGGCCCCTACCTCGAAGCGCTCGACGACCCGGAGACGCCGGTACGCCTCGAAGCCGTCCGGGGCCTGGTCGCCCTCGACGCGACCGCGTCACTCGCGCTCCCCGCCCGCGACTCCGCCCGCGAGATCAGGGTGGCCGCCGCCAGAGGACTGACGGCGCTCGCCGACCCGGCCGGCGCCGCGACCGTCGCCCTGCTCGCCGAGGACGCCGACCCGTTCGTCCGCGCCGCGGCCCTCACCGCGGCGGCCGCGATCGGCACCCCGTCCCCCCTCGACGCCGCCGCCCGCGCCGCACTCGCCGACCCCGCGTGGCAGGTCCGCGAAGGCGCCGTACGGGCGACCGCCGCCGTACCCGACACCGCCGCCCTGCTCCCTGCGATGACCGACCGCCACCCGAACGTCCGGCGTGCGGCGACCCTGGCCTTGGAACCCCATGTGGGTCGCGCCGAGGTCGCTGCGGCCCTGAGCGGCGCGCTCACCGACACGGACGCCGACGTCCGCGCATTCGCCCGCCGGGCCCTGTCCGCCGCCGCGCCGTAGCGCCCCGCCGTAGCGGCCACGGCGTTCAGGACCGGTCGGTGAGTGACCGCAGGGCTTGGCGGATGCGGGCGGTCCGGGTGGCAGGGGTGCGGGCCTGGAGGACGGGGAGCACGACCAGGTAGCGGGCCGTCTTGTCGAGGGCGTCGAACACGCGCTTCGCCTCGGGATCGGCGTCGAGGGCGGCGGTGAAGTCGGCGGGCACCGACCAGGTCTTCTGGGACTCGTACGCCCCCGCCCAGCGCCCGTCCTCCTGTGCCTTGCGGACCTCCGCCAACCCGGGCTCCCGCATCCGGCCCTCGGCCGTCAGGACGGCGACCTTCTCGACGTTCACCTGCGACCAGAGGCTCCGCGGTCGGCGCGGCACGTACTTCTGCAGGTAGTACCGGTCGTCGAGGGACCGGCGCTGACCGGAGATCCAGCCGTAGCAGAGGCCGATGTCGACCATC
The DNA here is from genome assembly GCA_045039925.1 of Streptomycetaceae bacterium NBC_01309. GTDB lineage: Bacteria > Actinomycetota > Actinomycetes > Streptomycetales > Streptomycetaceae > Yinghuangia. The sequence continues at coordinate 8,308,569 of CP108400.1, read as the reverse complement.
TCGTCGTCCGTGACGGTCGGGATGCCGGACTTCTTCTTCGCCACCTTGATCCACAGCCCCTCGTGGCGGGTGTGGTGGGCGGACAGCCACTCCTCGAAGGCCGCGGCGCCGGAGAAGGCGAGCACCTCGACGCCGTCGATCTCGTCGATCCCGCCGACATCGCCGGTCTCGCCGCGCTCATCGTTCATGCGCGTCAGGCTAACCCGGTGGATCGGCGAGCCGTCCGCCCGACGCAGCCGCAGGCCGCGCGCCGGGCGCATGTGCCGGTGGCTACGCCCGATCGGCCGGCCGGTCGATGCGGTAGACGACGTGGGCGCGGTCGTCGACCGGGTTGTCGGGTTCCAGGGACGCTTCGCCGACCCGCCGGAACCCCGCCTTCTCCAGCGCCCGCCACGACGGCCGGTTGCCCGCGTGCACCGGCACGACAATGGCCGCCACCTCCGGGTAGTCGGTCCAGGTCGCGGCGACGACCGCGGCGATCAGCCGCGGGCCGAGGCCCCGCCCGGTGTGTGCGGTGTCGCCGATCAGGTAGTCGATCGTCGCGGCGTGCTCCGGTACGTCCACCTGGTCCGCCAACTCGGCGAAGTCGTGCGCGTAGTCCGCGAACCGGCAGCGCTGGACCAGGGCGAAGGGCTCGTCGCCGAGGAACGCGAGGAGGTCCTGGGACGGCTCCTCGCCGCGCGCCGCCGGGCCGAAGTCGCGGGCGACCGCCTCCGGTGTGGTCTCGTGGTTCCACCACCGGGCCACGTGCGGCCGCTCCAGCCACAGTTTGAGCAGCGGGAAGTCGGCCTCGCCGACGCGGCGCCACGTGATGGCGGGTGAGAACTCGTCGCCGGTGTCCACACCGCCGACGCTAACACGAGGTTCGCGGCACACCGGGGCGGCCCGTGCGCGTACGCCTACCGCCCCGACTCCGGCCAGGGCGCCGCCTCGTACTGCTCGCGGAGCTTGTACTTCAGGACCTTGCGCAGGGTCTCGTTGCGCGGCAGGGCGTCCACGACCTCCAGTTGCTCGGGGATCTTCTGGACCATCAGGCCGAGCCCCCGCAGGTGCGCGCCCATCTCGTCCGACGTCAGGGCCGGTTGCCCCGGGGCGCGTTCGACGACCGCGCAGACGCGTTCGCCGCGCTCGTCGTCCGGGAGGCCGATGACGGCCACGTCGGCGACCTTCGGGTGGCCGAACAGCAGTTCCTCGACCTCCTGGGCGGAGACGTTCTCGCCCTTGCGGATGATGACGTCCTTCAGCCTCCCGGTGACCGTGAGATGGCCGTCCGGGCGCATGCGCCCGAGGTCGCCGGTGCGGTAGAACCCGTCCTCGTCGAAGGAGACTTCGTTGAGCGCCGGGTCGGTGTAGCCCTTGAACAGCATCGGCCCCCGCACCGTGATCTCGCCTTCCTCGCCGGCCGCGGCGGGAGTCCGGTCGGACCGGACGATGCGGATCTCCATCCCCACCACCGGACGGCCGTCGGAGTACGCGAGTTGCTCCGCCGAGTGGCTGGGGCCGCCCTGCGCGACCATGGGTGCCTCGGTCATGCCGTACCCGTGGCACAGCACCGCACCCAGCTCGTCGCGGACCAGGCCGAACAGCTCGGGCGGCTTGGGCGCGCCGCCGCCCGCCACCACGCGCAGCGTCGGGATGATCCGGCGTCCGGGCTGCTTGCGCTGCTCGGCGAGGAACAGGTTGTAGAACGCCGTGGAACCGCCGACCAGCGACACGCCCAGCCGCTCGAACAGCGGTATCGCGGAAGCCGGTTCGAAGTGCTCCACGACGACGACCGAGAGGCCGGTCAGGAGCAGGGCGATGATGTAGTCCGGTCCGGCGATGTGCGAGAACGGGACGGTCAGCGAACCGACATCGGGGTCCGCCATCTCCAGCGCCACCGCGAGGCCGTGCGCCCCCGCGATCAGGGTCCGGTCGGTGTGGCGCACGCCCTTCGGGTCGGAGGTCGTGCCGGACGTGTAGTAGAGCCAGCGCACTTCGTCGCCGTCGGACGGCGGGGGCGGCAGCGTCGCCGGGTCTCCCTCGGGGAGTTCGTCGTACGCCTCCAGCACCCGGGGTGCCCGCTCCGGCGGCATCCGGCCGATGACGGTCGCGGCCATCTCCGTGAAGTCGAAGCCCTTCCAGGCCCCGGGACAGATGTAGTACTGCGCGCGGGTCTGGTCCAGGCAGAAGCCGACCTCCCGTTCCCGGTAGAACGGGATGATCGGGTTCTGCGCGACGCCGAGCCGGGCGAGTGCGAGCGACACGACGACCGACTCGACGCGGGTGGTCAACTGCCAGGTGACGCGCGTACCGGCACCGATCCCCAGAGCCAGGCAGCCTGCGGCGACGCGCTCGGCCCAGTCGTGTATCTCGCCGAAGGAGAAGCGGCGTTCCTCGTCCAGGAGGAACGGGCGGTCCGGTGAGGCCTTCGCCCGCCGCTCCACCAACTCCCATAGTGTCGCGGCTTCATGGAGGTCCGGACGGCCCTCGGATTCGCAAGGCGCAGGGTCGGTCGACGGTTTCGGACTGCCGGGCCCGCTGCCGTTCATGTGGTTCCCCCGATATTCGTCTGTCGGCGGCCGGGCAACTCCCTTGCGCCAGGGCCGCGGACGACTCGGCGGGGAGGTGCCGGCCGACTCAGGTGGAAGGCTGGTTCGGCCTTGCTCCAACCGTTTGATCGTCGATCGTACGTCAAGGCCGTCCGCGCGGCCCCCGCGGACGGCCTGTCCGCGGGGGCCGCGTCCGGGACCGTCAGTCCGCGATGGCCTTCAGGGAGCGGAAGAAGGTGCGGATGTCGTCGACGAACGCCTGCGGCTGCTCCAACGGCAGGAAGTTGCCGCCGCGTTCGATCTCCGACCAGTACGTGACGTTGTGGTCGCGGTCCGCGAACCGGCGCACCGCGATGTCGGTGCTGAGCGCCAGGGCGACGCCGGTGGGCACCGTCCCGCGGTCCCTCGGCCCCCATGCCGACGCGTCGTGCGCGGACTCGTAGTAGAGGTTGGCGGACGAGCCGGCCGTCGCGGTGAACCAGTAGAGGCTGACGTTGGTCAGCAGGTGGTCGCGGTCCACCGCGTCCTCGGGCAGTTCCGCCTCCGCGTCGGTCCACTCCTTGAACTTCTCGACGATCCAGGCGAGTTGTCCAGCCGGGGAGTCGTGCAGCCCGTGCGCCAGGGTGTGCGGGCGCGTCGACTGGATGGCGTTGAAGCCCATCATGTCGTCGCGGAAGTGCTCGAGGCGGCCGAGGCGCTCCATCTCGGCCTCGGTCAGGCCCTCGAACTCGGCGGGGTCGCCGGACGGGAAGACGATGAAGCCGTTCACGTGGATGCCGACCACCTTGTCCGGCTCCAGGCGGCCCATCTCGGTGGCGATCCACGCGCCGCCGCCGGTGCCGCCGACCCCGTAGCGCTCGTAGCCGAGGCGGGCCATCAGCTCGGTGTACGCGGCGGCGATGCGTCCGGTGTTCCAGCCGGCCGAGGCCAGTGGCCCCGAGAACCCGACGCCCGGGGTGGACGGCAGCACGACGTGGAAGTGCTCGGTCAGCGGCCGCACGACCTCGATGTACTCGACGATCGAGGCGGGCCAGTCGTGCGCGAGCAGCAGGGGCAGCGCGTCGGGGTTCTCCGAGCGCACGTGCACGAAGTGGACGTCCTGGGCATCGAGCTCCGCGACGTACTGCGGGAGTTCGTTGAGCGCCGCCTCGGCGGCGCGCCAGTCGTATCCGTCGGCCCAGTAGGCCGCGAGGCCCGCCAGGTAGTCGGCGGGGACGCCCCGGCTCCAGCCGGTGCCGGGCACCTCGCCGCCGCGGCGGGTGCGGCGCAGCCGGTCGCGGAGGTCGTCCACGTCCGCCTGCGGCACCTCGATCCGGAAGGAGCGGATGCCGTCCGGGAGGCTCTGGTCTGCGTGGTCGTGCCGCGTGTTCTCCATGGCTCAAACACTACGATCCATACAGGAACAGACTGTTCCTAAATAGGAACTTGTGGCGCTTCTTTACGGCGGCACAGGAACATGTGGCGCCCTTTTACGGCGGCCGCCCACGGCGGCACCGCCGCTACCGCTCGACCCGCTCCAGTTCGACACCGCCCGGATCGAGCCCCCGGGCCTCCAGGTAAACACTCAGGTACGCCTCTGTCGACCGGTGCGGGTCGGCGCCGGGCCGCCACAGCGACTCGCACTCGGGGCACATCCAGAACTCGTCCGCGGTCCCCTTGATCCGATACCGCACCACATGGTCCTCCCCGCACAGCGGGCAGACGATGTCCTCGGCCGCCGTCCCCATCGCTCCCCTCCTCCTGTCCCTCGCCTGGTCAGAGGGAAGAACCTCTCACGTCAGCCACCCCGACGTGTAACGATTGCGGCCAACGGCGGCGTGAAAGCAGCCGTCGTACGGCGCCTGGGGGTGGGGACTCGTATGGACGCTGTATTCGGACGGCGTACGGCACAGGTCGGGGGCTTCCGCCTCCTGCACCGGCTGGGCGGTGGCGGATTCGGCGAGGTGTACTACGGCGAACACGTCACCTCGCGCACCCCGGCCGCCGTGAAGCTGATGCACGGGGAACTGCTGGCCTCCCACAAGGAGTCGGAGTACCGGAGCCGGTTCGCCCGCGAGGCGGACTTCCTGAGGCACCTTCAGCACCCGGCCGTGCCCCGGTTGTTCGTCGCCGAACCGCACGCGTCGCGACCGTGGCTGGCCACCGAGTACGTCGCCGGGCCGACGCTCCAGCAACTGGTGGACGAGCACGGCCCCCTGCCCGCGGGCGCGGTCCGCGCGCTGGCGATACGCGTCGCCGAGGTGCTGAACCTGCTGCACTCCAAGGGCCGCGCGCACCGCGACCTCAATCCGCGCAACGTCCTGGTGACGCCGGCCGGTCCGCACGTCATCGACTTCGGCCTGGCCCGCGCGGTCGGCGCCCAGCCGATGACGCGGACGGGCGAAGCGGTCGGAACCCTGCTGTACATGCCGCCCGAGCGGCCCGGCACCGAGAAGGGCACGCACTACGACGCGGCGGGCGACCTCTTCGGCCTGGGCGCCATCGCCCTGTTCGCGGCGACCGGCCATCCCCCGTACAAGAACTACGGTGATCTGCGCGCGGGAGACGTCGACTTCGGCGGCATACCCAACGACCTCGACATCGTGCTGCACCGGCTGCTGGAGACGACGCCGGAGGAGCGCCCGAGCGCCGCCGAGGCCATGATCCTGCTGCGCACCAGCCGCAAGCCGGGGGCGCCGGTGCCGGTCTTCACCGAAGCGCTCCAGCCCGCGCACCGCCTGAAGCTGGAGGGCCACCCCCTGCGCCCGGGGCCCGCCGCCAACCCGCACCGGGTGCCCGCCACGTTCCGCGGCCCCGCCGACGCGTCGTCGACGTCCCAGGTCATCGCCCTCGGCGGCGCCCCGACCACCGCGCCCTCGACCACCGCGCCCGGGACGGTCGCCCCGCGGGGGTACGAGCCGACGCCCGCGGACGACGTCCGCACCGAGATCATCTCCGGCATACGCCCCGGCGCGTTCGCCGGGGAGTTCCGCAGCCCTCCGCCCCGCACACCCGTGCGGCCGCCCGTCTCGGAACCGCCGCGCCGGCCGGTGCCGCCGCGCACCTCCGCGCGCGCCACGACACCGCCGCACGCACCCGCCGCGCCCCGCGAACCCGAGGCGCGCACGGTCGTCCACCGGCCTCCGGCGCCCACGCGGCCGCAGGCTCCGATGCGCACCGTGCGAACGGAGTGGGAGCGCCCCCTCGACGACTGGGTGCAGTACGTCGCCGCCACCGCCGAAGGCCTCGTACTGGCGGCCACCGCGGACGGCATGGTCACCGCGATGAACGGCCACACCGGCTACTTCCAATGGGAGTACGCCCTCCCGGGCGGCCTGCGCGGCACCCCGGTGACCGACGGCGTGCTGGTGCACGCCGGTTCGGCGGACGGCTGGCTCAACACCCTGGACACCAACACCCAAAGGCTCACGGACCGCCGCCCGGTCGGCGGCCGCGTGGTCGGCTGCGCCGTCGCCCCGGGCCGCGTCGTGGTCGCGTCGGGCCCGGGGGTGGTGTGGTCCTTCCCCGCCACGCACGGACAGGCCGAGTGGGGCGAGCCGGTGGGGGCGCCGATCACCGCGGGCCCGGTGGTCGCCGGACGGACGGTCTACGTCGGCGACGCCAGAGGACGCCTGCACGCCCTCGACCTCCACGACGGCGGGAGCGGGTGGCCGCGCAGCCCCGAACTCGGCGAGCGGCCCATCGCCTTGACCGTGGCCGGGAACCTGGTCGTCGCGGCAGGGGCGGACGGCGGCCTGTACGCCTTCGACGCCGTCGACGGCAGCCCGCACTGGACGGCGCGCAGCATCGCGCAGACCTGGGCCTGCGTCGCCGATCCGACGTCGGGGACCGTCTCGACGGGGGCCCTCGACGGCGCGGTGCGGACGTATGACGCGGTCACCGGCGAGCAGATCGGCGAACTCCCGGTGACCGACGGCATCCGGCGTTCGCTGGCGCACGTCGGCGGCGCGCTGGTGGTCGGCGGGACGGACGGCAGCACACTGGCCGTCGACCCGCTGGGCGGCCACCGGATCTGGCGGCACGCGGGCGCGGGCCCCGTGCACGCACCCGCCGCGGCGGTGCCGGGCGGGCCGGTGGTGGTCGGGCGGCTCGACGGGACCGTGTGCGCCCTGCCGCCGCCATGACCGGGATCCGCCGGGCGGGCCCGGCGTCGCCACGGGCCGTCACCCGCGCCGACGCGGCACACCCCCGGCCTCCCGACGCCGCACCGCGCCGCCGGACCCCGCGTCCGCACCCGGCCGCCGAACCGCTCACGAACGAAGCCCGGAGCCCGATGAACACCAGCGCGCCCTCCCGACGGCCGCCGTCGCCCTGCCCGGTCTGCACCCATCCCGGCGGCGACGGGGCCGAGGGCTGCCCCGGCTGCGGCCGGCTCCCCGCACCCGGGGGCGCCGACCACGCCGAAAACTCCGACGGCCCGCGCAAACTGACGATGCGCCAGGACGTGCGTGCGGCCGTACGCGTGGGCGCCGACGGCCTGCGCCAGGGCGACCACCGGGTGCTCAAGGCCCTGTTGCAGCACTGCCGCGGCCTCGACCGGCTCTCCGAGGACGCCCGCACCCGCCTGGTGGAGTCCGAACAGGACGCGGTGGCACGGGCCGAGCGCGGCGCCCGCGCCCGACGCCGCCCGTACGGTGCCCCCGAGGCCGCCGCGGCCCGCCTCGCCGCCGGCGAGACGGACCGCCTGGTCCTGGTCGAGACCGGCCCGGAAGGCTTCGCCACCTGCACCCTCACGGCGTCCCCCGTCGGTGTCGTCACCGCCGGGCCGGTGGTCCGCAACGTGCGCGAGTGGAGCGACGCGGTGCCGAGCACCGGGGTGCGCAGCCGGGCCGAGATGCTCTTCCTGGCCGCCGGCGGAGTGGGCCTCAAAGGTGCCCCGCCCGACCCGGACACGCTGCTGGCCTGGGCCCGCGAACTGGTCCACCCGTCGGAGGGGGAGGCCTCGGGCCGGTTCACCGAGCACGTGCTGATCCACCGCCGTGCCAACTGGCTGCTCCCCGACCTGTTCGCCGCGGCCGTACGCCGGATCGCGCCGCCCGTCTCGGAGTTCATCGCGGAGCCGGGTTCGCCGGATCTGGCGGACCGTGCGGACGCCCTGTCGGCGGGAGTTCCGCTGCGCCGCTCGTACCATCTGGCGCTGGCCTCGGTGGCCGCGCCCGGCGGCCGGGTCTCGGTCACGTACGTCGAACTGTTCCCGGTCGGAACGGCGGTGCGCCGCGGGCTGCCCGTGGAGACCTCGGTGCCGGTGGCCCGGCCGCACGGCCGTTCGGGACCGGCCGCGCTCCCGGTGGTCGTGCGCGGCGCCGGACCGGACCGCGAGTGGTCCGAACTGACCGTCGCCAGCGCCGACATCCCGGTGCCGGGTGAGGCGGTGGTGGTGGCCTCGCTGGAGAGGCCGGGCCGCGTACGCCTGCGGGTGCGCGGCGCGGGTGCCGACTCCGCGCAGGCCGGCAGCTGGCCGCAGAGCTGGGCCGAGTTGTCCGCTTCCCTGCCGTCCCACCACAACACCGACGTCGGTGCCGATGTGATGGTGGCGGTCGAACTCGGCGGTGCCGCGGAGGTGGTCGCCCAGCGGCTGGAGGTGGTGCGTACGCTCGCCCACGCGTTGCGCGTCGGCGTCGGTGTCCACGCGGGCGGCGCACCCGGGCACGCCGGTGCGGCGCGCCTGGCCGCCGTCGGCTACGCCGACCACTCCGACAACCGCCGCCAGGCGGACGACCCGTGCCAGACGGCCGGGTTCACCTCCCCGGGCACGCTGATGGCCACCGTCCAGGACTGGCACGCGACGCCGGTGGTCGACCAGTTCGCCGCGCCGGTCGAGGACGCCCTGCACCGGGCGCTGCAGTTCGACTGGCGGCCCGGCGCCCAGCGCGTGCTGGTCGTGGTGGGCAGCCGTCCGGCCGGCTTGACCACGCGCGTCGGCAGCGTCGTGCACGCCCGGGTCTGCCCGGGCCGTCTGGACTGGACCGAGGCGCTGACGGAGTTGCGTGCGCGCGGCATCCGCACCGTGGCGATGGTCGACGAACCGGCCTGGATGACGCAGTCCGACCCGGCGATACCGCGTGACAACACCCGCCGCATGTGGCAGCAACTCGGGGCGGACGGGCGGTTCACCCTCGGCTCGGCCGCACACCTGCGCTCGCTCGCCGACCTGGTCGTACCGGCCGCGTCGGCCGAACTGGTCCTGCCGGTACGGGCGCCCGGCCGACAACACGACCGCGCGGACCCGCCCGCCTACTGACTTGACTGGCTCGACTGGCTCGACTGGCTCGACTGACTTGACTGGCTTGACTTACGCAACTGATTTGACCGGCTTCCCTCCAGACTTCGCTCCAGACCTGCGCGGCGCCCCGGGCAGGCCCACCCCCAGGGAGAACGCCATCACCGAACAGCCGCCCGACGGGCGACGGCAGCCGGACCCCGTGCGGCAGTGGCTCGGCTCCATGCCGCCGCCCGACCCGGACTTCGACGACACCGCCGGCAACAGCCGCCCGGCGCCGGACCGTTTCGCGCGCCCGGCCCCGTCCCCGGGACCCACGCCCGCACCGGCCCCGCCCCCCGGTGTCTCGGTACCGCTCTCCCGCGCCGCCGCGCCCGCCGCTCCCCCGTACACCGGCGCGGCGCCGTCCACGGGCGCAGCCGCCTCCCCGACCGCACCCGGCAACGACGTGCGGGTGGCGCTGTGGGGGGCCAGCGGCAGCGGCAAGAGCACGTACCTGTGGGCACTGCCACGCGCGCTGCACGGCAAGTCGGGCCGGTCCGACGGCTGGACGATCACGCCTCTCGACGACACGTCCCGGACCTACCTGGCGGACGCCGAGACGGCCCTCGTCGTGGACCGCGTCCTGCCGCAAGGCACGCTCTCGTCGCTGAGCGTGCGCTGGCTCCTCGCCCGGTCCTCGCGGCGCCGCCTCACCGGACTGCGCCCCGCCCCGGCGTCCCGCATCCTGCTCACCGTCGAGGACCGCCCGGGCGGCGACTACAAGGACGCGCTGGACGCCGCGGTCGCCCAGCTCGCCGACGCCGACGCGATCATCTACCTGTACGACCCGGTCAGCGACTCCCGCGAACGCAGCGAGACCTTCCAGGCGTTCAGCAGCACGCTGCGCGCCGTCAGCAACCGCCTGCTGCGGAGCGGGCAGTTGCGCGACGACGGGCGGCTGCCGCAGCATCTCGCCGTGTGCGTCACCAAGTTCGACGACCCGGCGATCTTCGACCGGGCGTGCCGCGGCCATTGGGCCACGCAGAGTGACACGAAGCCGTACCTGCCGCGCATCGCGGACCGCTACGCCGAGGACTTCTTCGCCGAGTTGTGCAAGTCGACCGGCGGCACGGGCGAGGAGGTGCGCCGGCTGATCCAGGACAGCTTCATGAAGGAGCGCGTCCGCTACTACGTCACGTCGTCGATCGGCTTCAACCTCGACCACGAAGACGAGTTCGACCCGGACGACTACGGGAACCTCGACCACGAGCCGGCGCCCCAGCGCGGCCCGAGGCGGCCCGGCGCCGACACGTCGGCCCAGTACCGCGAGCGGCTGCGCTCGATCCCGGTTCCGGTCAATGTCCTTGAACCCCTGGTGGACCTCGACCGCCTGGTACGCCGTGAACGCCACGGCGGACTGCTGCGGTCGCGGTCCGGCGGCACCGCAGGGAGGCGGCCGTGACGACGCTGGACGCCCACTGGGCGTACTGGAGCAAGGAATCGGGCGACGAGCAGGACTACCGGGTGCTCAGTTGCAGCACCGGGGATCCCGGGCAGTTCACCGCGGCGGTGCAGGCCGAGAACCCGGGGACGCCGCGCACCGAGGACGGCGGGCGGCCGGAGTCGCTGCCCTGGGTCGTCTTCGGCGGCCACGACGAGGCCGAAGGCGCGTTCTGCAACGTCGCGGTCATGGACTGGACCGAGCGCGCGGACTGGACCAACCGCCGGATCACCGCCACCACCTGGGTCACCGTGCCGTACTCCGAGCTGAGTTCGCGCGGCGCGGAGTACGGCGACCTCTACGCGGCGGTGCTGTCCGCGGCGATGCGCGACGGCAGCCCGGTCACGCTGCATCTGCCCGACGAACCGGCGCAGTTGCCGGCCTCGGCAGCCGGTGGAGCGGGTCGGGGTTCGGCCGGGCAGGGCTTCTCCGCGCCCCTGCTCTACTGGGCCGCGGGAGTCGCGGCGCTGCTGCTCGAGGGCCGCGTGGTGATCACCGGTGCGGGCCGGGCCGACGTCGGCGAGCGCATCGGCGCGATCGACGCGGTCTGCCGGATGCTCCCGTACGGCTACCGCTCCGGGCTCAGCGCCTCCACCTGGGCACCCGTCCCCGAACAGGCGTGGCAGCGCCTGTGCTTCGGGGACTACGCGGGCGACGGCCTGGTGCGGGTGCCCTGGGGGGCCCGGGTGCCGCAGCCGGTCGGCCCGGTGGCCCGCCGCTACCTGGACCTGCTGACCGGCCACCTCGACAACGGCGAGGCCGACCGGGTGCTGCTGTGGCTGCGCCGCAACGCCCGGAGCCGGCCGTTCAGCGAACCCCACCGTGCGCTGGAGGTGTTGGAAGCCCTGACGCTCTCCGAGACGGTGCTCGCCGAGGTGCGCTCCGGTCAGGGCGACCCCGACCGCGTGCTCAAGGCGCTGAGCCAGAAGGGCGTCGAGTCGTTCGACGAGGAGTCGCGGCGGAGCCTGTTCACGTTCCTGTTCGACCGGCGCGACCCCGCGCTCTACCCGGTCATGGCCCAGTACCCGTGCGAAGAGCTGACCGAGGCCGCGGTGGTGGCGCTGCACCGCGCCTTGGCGCCGGTGGCGTCCACCGGGCCGGGCGTCCCGGCCTCGCCGACCGAGCGTGCCGAAGTCTCCGGAATCGTCGAGACGTTCGTGTCGCCGGTCTGGGAGTGGGAGCAGTCCGAGGCGGACGCGTTCGTCGCGCGTCTGCTCGCCGTGCCGCACGGGTGGAGCGTTCCGCACGAGTTGGTCGACGCGTGGGTGGCGCGGTTCGGCGCGGCCCCGAAGCGCCAATGGCCGCTGGTGATGGCCGCGTTGCTGGGGACGCCGCAGGTGGGTCTGGCCGCGGTGTGCCGCTGCGCGGAGAAGCGGCCGAAGTCGCTGGGCCGTCTGGTCGCGCTGCTGTCCCAGTCCGGCAGTGCGCCGTGGCTGACGGTGCTGCGGTGGGCGATCGACCTGCCCGACCCGGGCACCGGTTCGGCGGGGACGCTGGCCCAGGCCGTGCGGCAGTGCCCGGCCGTGGCGGTCCAGACCTTCCGGTTCGCCGTGGCGTACGCCAGGTTCGAGACCCTGCCCGTCGCCCTGTGGCAGGAGTGGCTGCGGATAGCCGCCGACGACCGGCTGCCCGAGCACACCGAACTGGGCGGCTGGGTCGGCGACTACGACCCGCTCGCCGACGAGGAGGCGACGACGCGCGTCTCGGCCCTGATGGGGTTGCTCCTGTGCCTGTACGGCCGGCAGTTCGCACCGCCGACTTCCGACACCGCGCGCGAGTACGTCGGCGAACTGACCGACGCCGGAAAACTGTTGCCGCGTGGCGCGGGAAGCCGTCTCGACGACCTGCCGGTGCGGATGCTGCGCGGAATACTGCGGGCACAGCAGGACCAGGTCGACAGCGGGCCGCTGACCGTCGCGACCCTGCTGGGCGCGCTCGACCGGGCCGACGACCTGGGACCGAAGGCGGGCGGCTTCCTCGCGGCCGAAGCCCTCGACTCCGTCGGCCGGTTGCGGACGGGCGTCCAGGAGGCGCTGGCCGCGGACACCGACGGCGAGTCCTGGCGCCTCCTGGTGGCCGGCATACCGCAGCTCGCGCTGGCCGTTCGCCTGGGACAGTTGGAGCAGGACGCCCGAAGCGGCCGGTCCGCGACGGAACTGGCGGGCCACTGGGCCTGGTTGCAGGCCCAGGCGCCCGCCGACGCGGACCCGGACGCGCATGTCCGGCACGCTTTGCAGTCGTGGCCGGGGGTGCGGAAGCAGGGGGCGGCGTACGACCTGCTGCTCGACGTCAGGTCGGCCCTTCTGCACGAGCACGGCTGGACGGCCCGCCAGGGGGACGTGTGGCTGGTGCGGACCGTACGCACGATCCTCACGAAGGACTGGCTCGGCCGGAACGCCGCCGACAACCTGCGGCAGACGCTGCGCGAGCGGCGCGAAATCGTCCTTGCGGAGGAGCAATTGCTGACCGCCATGCTCGGCGACGCCTCGACGCGGCCGTCGGCCCGGCAGTCCCCGCCGACGACGGGCCCGCCCGGCCCGACGGCCCCGGCCCCGCCGGCGGGGCCGCCGCCCGATGCCGCCGCCGGTGCGCGGCATCCCTCCGAAGCGCCGCGTGACGACCGTCGGGGCGGGGCCGCGAACTCCGGTGCCCGCGCTGCCCGCGGGCGTGACCCGCGGCAGTCGGCGGAGTGGTCCGACGCACCGTGGTACCGCAACCGGCGGGCCCTGGCGTCCGCGGCGGTCGTCCTCGTGCTGGCCGCTGTGCTGGTGATCCTGTTCGCGACCGGAGCGTTCGGCGCCGCCGGACCGTCGCCCGAGCCCGCGGCGCCGTCGCCGTCAGCGGCGGCGTCAGCCGCGGCTTCGGAGGTGCCCACGAACCCGGAACCGCTCCAGGCGTCGCTGGCATCGCCCATCGCGCTCTTCGCGGCACTCGTCACGCTGTGCGTGCTGCTGTACCGCCGTCCCCGCTGGGCCGGCCAACTCACCATGCGCGTACGGCGCGACAACGCGCCCGGCTACCAGGTGGCGGCCGTCCTCACCCCGGACCGCCTCGGCCGCGCCTTCGCCGAGGGCGACACCGAGAATCCCGGGCTGCTGCAACTGCCCGGGACCAGCGCCCGGATCAGGGTGAGCGCACGGCGGTCCTGGCGTCATGCGCGCCGGGTCGACCTGCTGGTCCGGGTGCGCTTCGCCGACACCGGACGCCGCGACGCGGTCCGCTGCCCGGTCGGCGGCCGACGGATGATCCTGGGGCTCGACATGCGCCACGACCCCGAACCCGCACCGCAGTTGGAGCAGGCTCCGCCCCCGCGCCCGGACACCGCGCCGCCGCCTTCGCCGTACGCCTATCCGTCGCCGCGGGACGCGCCGACGACCACCATCGCGTCGTTCCCCAACGCGTCGCCGCCGCCCGCCAACCAGCCGCCGACGCTCCACTACCCGCCGGGCTACGTGCACCCGGACCCGCACGCCTCGGGCGAGTTCTCCGGCGGCCCGGAGACGGGCGGCCCCGGGCGCTGGCCCGCCAACTGACCGACCAACTGACCGGCCGACCGGCCGGGCAACCGACCCGACAACCGACCGGCACCACGCGCGCGGCGGCCTTCACACCCGTGGCCCGAGGAACAGGCCGCCGCTCGCGTCGACGACCTGACCGGTGACCCACCGCGCCTGGTCGGAGGCGAGGAAGGCGACCACGTCCGCGACGTCGTCGGGGCCGCCCAGCCGGTCGAGTGCCGTCGTACCGGTGATGAGGTCGGCGAGCCCCGGCACGTCGAACACCGGTCCGTTGGCCGGCGTCCGCGTGGCACCGGGGGCGACCGCGTTCACGGTGATCCCCCGGACCCCGAGTTCGTTGGCCAGGGTCCGGCTCATCGTCTCGACGGCGCCCTTCGTCATGGCGAAGGAGGTCTGCGACGGGTTCGCCATCCGGGTCGCGACGGACGAGATCGTGATGATGCGGCCGCCGTCCCGGAGCAGCGGCAGGGCCCGCTCGATGACGAAGTACGGGGCCCGTACGTTGACCGCGAACAAGCGGTCGAAGTCCTCCCGCGTGGTGACGCCCATCGGACCCGCGGGCGGGGCCGCCGCGTTGTTGACGACGATGTCGAGCGGCCGCCCGGCGAGGCCCGCCTCGACCCCGGCGAAGAGGGTCTCGACGTCGTCGTCCGCACCCAGCAGCGCCCGGACGGCGACCGCGGTGCCGCCGGCGCGCTCGATCGCGGCGACCGTCCCGGCCGCGCCGTCCTCGTCCGCCCCGAAGTGCACGATCACCGCGGCCCCGTCCGACGCCAACCGGACCGCGATCGCCCGCCCGATGCCGCGCGACGCCCCGGTCACGAGAGCCGTCCTGCCGGTCAGGTCACCCATGTCGAGCCCGCCAATCATGTGAGCCGATACCAAGTTGGTAGTCACTACCAGTACGGTAGGGTCTATCACATGAACGAGGGGCACTCAACCCTGCGGGAGCGCAGGCGGGCCGAGACGCAGCGCACGATCCAGGCGCACGCGGTCCGGCTGTTCACCGAGCGCGGATTCGACGCCACGACGGTGGCCGACGTCGCCGACGCCGCGGGCGTGTCGCCGATGACCGTGTACCGGCACTTCCCCACGAAGGAAGACCTCGTGCTCGCCGACGGGAACGCGCAACTGGTCGCCGACCGGATCGCCGCGACGCCCGCGGACCAGCCGCTGGTGCGCCGTATCGGCGCGGCACTCGTCGGCTCCGCCGCGCAGCTTGCCGACGGCGCGGCCCACGACCCGGCGTCGAACCGGCGGTTCCTGCTCGCCCGCCTCCAACTGATGATCACCACACCGGCGTTGCGGGCCAGGCATCTGGACAACGACTACGCCTTGCAGCAGTCGATCGTGGGGGCGCTGACGGGCGACGCCGCCGACCCCGACTCGGTGTTCCGCGCCCGGGCGGCGGCCGGCGCCTGCCTCGCCGCCATGCACACGGCGCTGGTGCGCTGGTCCGAGGACGACGGGCGCACGGACCTGCCCGACCTGATCACCCGAGCTCTGGCCGCGGCGTTCGGCGACGACCTCGTCGGCCCCGGAACCCCGGTATAGGCAAAGGGACTTGCGGGTGGCGCCGGGCGCCCGACCGCGACGGCCGGGCGCCCGAACGGCGGCATCCGCCGGTCGGTACGACTAGGTCGGTACGGCCTAGGGCGCGATCTGGTACTTGAGCGCGGCCTCGGCGGGCGAGGGGCCGTCGACGGTCGCAAGGCCGCCCTTGGCCTGCGCGTTGGGGCGCTGGATGTACGACTGCCGCGTGTTGGTGTCGCCGACGTTGCTGAAGTCCAGGGTGGCCATCACGCCGTCCGAGTCGAACGCGTCGAGGCCGTGCAGCGCGGCGACGACGCCCTGACGGGTGAGGTCCTTGGCGTCGCACGCCTTGCGCAGGGCTTCGCCGAAGACCCGGGCGGTGACGTACCCGAAGATCACTCCGTTGTCGATCGGCGAGCCGGGGAACTTGCCCTCGTACGCCTGCACCACGCTCTGTATCCCGGTGACCAGCGAACTCGGCGTCTGCACGGAGTTGACGAGGTAGAAGTTCTTCTCCAGCGCCGGCTTGGCCGGGGTGGCCAGCAACTGCGGGGCGAAGCCCGGGTTGCTGGAGACGATCGGCACGTTGAAGCCCGCGGCGGCCGCGACGCCGGCCAGCGATGCCGACTGCTTGGGGCCGGCGCTCATCAGGACGGCCTTGACACCCTGGCTCCTGAGCGCGGCGACCTGGGCGGTCATGTCGGTGTCGGTGGCCTTGATGCGGTGCTCGACGAGCGTCAGTCCGGCCTGCTCGGCGGCGAACTTGGCGCCGACCAGGGCGTTTTCACCGTACTCGCCCTCGAAGTAGACGTGCCCGACCTTGTCGCCGGCGGCCACCCGCCTCTCCCGCAGCAGGAAGCCGACACCGTTGATCATCTCGATGTCGTAGGTGGCGCCCACGACTTGGACGTACCGCTGCTTGAGCATGGTGGACGGCCACGCCGCCGGGATCGCCAGGACGGCGTCGCGCTCCAGGCTGGGCAGGACGGCGGTCAGCACCGGGGAGCCCAGCAGTTGGGAGACGCCGATGACCTGGGGGGCGATCTCCTCGTACGCCGCGACCCCCTTCGCCACGTCGTACCCGTGGTCGCGGACGAGGAGCCGCACGTCGCGGCCGCAGATCCCGCCGGACGCGTTGACCTCGTCGAAGTAGAGCTGCTGGGCTTGCGTGAGGCTCTTGCCGAGGGTGGCGTACACGCCGGTGAGATCGGTCAGTTCGCCGATCGTGACGGTCGTGTCGGTGACGCCCGGGCCGGTGAGGACACCGTCCGGCAGGTCCTTGGCGCTGCCGGTCGACGACGCGGGATCCGCGTTGCATCCGCTGGTCGCGAGCACGGCACCGACGAGCAGCGCCGCGAGGGCGGCTGCGCGTCTTCTGGCGGGGGGCTTCATGGGGCTGGACTCCTCGAATGAGCGGCGAGCCGCGACGGGTCATGCAAGCGCGCGTTTGAGCACCTTTCCGGTTGCGGTCATGGGGAATTCGTCCCGGAACTCGACCAGTCGCGGGTACTTGTAGGCGGCCACCCGCGCACGGCACCAGGCGATCAGCTCGTCCTCGGTGAGTGCCGCGCCGCGGGCGCGCACGACGAAGGCCTTGACCTCTTCGCCGTGGGTGTCGTGGGGGACCCCGACGACCGCCGCGAGGCTGACCGCCGGGTGGGTCATCAGGACTTCCTCGAGTTCGCGCGCGTAGACGTTGAAGCCGCCGCGGATGATCATGTCCTTGGCCCGGCCGACGATGTAGTAGTAGCCGTCGGCGTCGCGCCGGGCGATGTCGCCGGTCCGGAACCAGCCGTCGCGCAGGACCTCGGCGGTGGCGCTGGGGCGGCCGAAGTAGCCGCTCATGACGTTGTGGCCGCGTACCGCGATTTCTCCGGGGCCTTCGCCCCCGACGGTGCGCCAGTTTCCGTCGATCAGCCGAACGTCTACTCCCCACACGGGAGTTCCCACGGAACCGGGACGGGCCGGCCGGTGGCGGTGGTTGATGGTGGCCAGCGGCGAGGTCTCGGAGAGGCCGTAGCCCTCCATGATCCCGACCCCGAAGTGCTTCTCGAATCGGGTGAGCAGTTCGACGGGCATCCCCGCGCCGCCGGAGATGGCGGTGTGGAGGCCGGGAGGCGGCGGCGGGGCGTCGTCGCGCGTCACGGCGTCCAGCAGCGCCCAGTACATCGTGGGCACTCCGGCGAAGAGGGTCACACGCTCGCGGTGCATCAGGTCGAGGGCGTCGTCGGCGGCGAACCGCGGCTGGAGGACCAGGCGCGCGCCGCGGCACAGGCCCATGTTCATCAGCACCGTCTGGCCGAACGAGTGGAACAGCGGCAGCGAGACCAGGATCGTCTCGTCCGCGGTCCGTTCGAACAGGTCGTTCGCGACCAGGGTGTTGAGCACCATGTTCTGGTGCGAGAGCTCGGCTCCCTTGGGGCGTCCGGTCGTTCCGCTCGTGTACAGGATCACCGCGGTGTCCCCGGGTGCGGTGGCCACCGGTTCGTCGAGCGGGAGTACGTCGTCCAGCGCCGCGGCAAGCGTCTCGCCGTACGGCGACCTCACCGCCTCGGGGTCGGCGGTGAGCGCGAAGTACTGCCCGCAGCCGGGCGTCCGCTCGAAGCCCGACCGGCCCACCGCGCCGAAGTTCGGTCCGCCGACACCGTCGTGGCAGAACAGCGCGACCGCCTGCGAGTCGGCGAGGTGGTACGCGACCTCTTCCGGGCGCAGCAGCACGTTGAGCGGCACCACCGCGGCGCCCGCACGCAGGATGCCGTAGTAGACGGCCGGGAAGTCCGGCACGTTCGGGCACATCAGGGCGACGTTGTCGCCGCGGCCGATGCCGCACGAGGCGAGCAACCCGGCTATACGCCGCGACCGTTCGTCCAGCTGCCGGTACGACACGCGCATGCCGCCGCAGACCACCGCGGTGCGGTCGGGATCCGTGAGGGCGCTGTGGCCCAGCACGGCGGACAGGTTGAGCATGGCCCTCTCCTCACCAATGAGTGGGGTAGATGCTCTCTGCTCTTCCGCCCGGAAATCGATAGGCTGCAAACTACGTCCGGGGGCAATGTCCTGTGCCCGTGCACAGACGCCGCGCATCCGCCGACGGCTGTCCCGTCGCGCCCTTTTCGCGCGGGTGCCTCACCACTCCGAGACGTCGGTCTCCTCCCGCGCCGCCGACTCCCCGCCCGGCGCGGGGCCGATGTCCGTCCCCGGCAGCAGACGCAGCGTCAGCAGGCCGAGGTAGCACGCGAGCAGGTACTGGTGGTCGTCGAGCGACGCGCCGCCGAGGCTCTCGATGCGGTGCAAGCGGTTCATGATGGTGTTGCGGTGGCAGTAGAGCCGGGAGGCGGACCGTGACGCCGAACGCCCCTCCTGGTACCAGACCGACAGCGTGGACAGGAGCAGGTCCCGTTCCTGCGTGGGGAGTTCGAGCACCGCACCGAGGGCGCGCCGGGCCAGTCCGGCAGCCAACTCGGGGCTGGAGACGACCAGGGCCTCGGGCAGGCGTTCGGCGATCCACGCGACCTCCGCGCCGTCCACCGGAACGGTGAGCAGGGCGGTCTCGGCCATGCGGAAGGCGTCGGGCACCTCCCGGATGACGGAGAACGAGTCGGACACGCCGATCCGGCCCGCGGTTTCCCCGCGCAACGCGGCCACCAGGCGTTCGATGGTCGAGCGGCCGAGGGCGATGATGCCGATCTCGCGGCCGGCCCGGATACGCCAGGCCGCGCGGTACAGGTAGGCGGCGCAGACGTCGCGGGTGGCGCTGATCGTGGCGTCGGGGGCGACCTCGAAGCAGGAGACGATCACCGCGTACGGTCCGGCGTCCGGCAACCCCAGGACGCCCAGGGCCTCTTCGGCGAGCGCCGGGTCGCCGGCCCGGCCCTCCAGGAGCAGGTCGAACATCGCCTGCTGGCGTTCGTCGTCGCGGCGCAGCACCTCGGCCTCGGTGGCACGGTAGCCGCTCGCGACCGCTTCGGAGAGCCGGTCGCTCACCCGCATGATCGCGGTGGCGACGTCGAGGAAGACGTCCATTTCCAGGGTGTCGTGGGCCCGCGTGTCCTCGACCATCAGGTGCATCAGCACCTGGGTGGCGAGCCGGTAGGCACGCAGCACCGACTCCAACGGGACGCCCTGCTGGGCCCGTTGGCGCCCGGTCGTGCGGGCGACCGCCACCTCCGCGTCCTCGGTGACCTCCGCTCCGGCGAGCACGGTGAGTATGCGCCGGAGATTGGAACTGACCGAACGGTGCAGTACGTTGCGCGGAACCAGGCCGCGTGTCTGGTACGTCTGCTCCTGGGCGATGATCTGCCCCACCACATGTTCGGTGATTTCGGGAAGCCGTTCCAGCATGCGCGTGGCCGAAGCCGTCAAGACCTTGCGCGATGTGGGGTCCATGCACGGCGAGGGTAGCGAACGCATCCGTGCAGGTGAACACCCCGAAGACCCCGGTGGACCGGGCGGACCGCGCGGCACCCGCGAGGGCGGTCTCCGCCCCTCGGGAAACCTTGGGTGAACAGATAGGAAACTTCCGGCGAACAGCACTTGCACAACTGCCCGCCGCCAAACGCTGTGCTGGTGACCAGTGCCCGCTCGTCACCGTGCGATTACGTTACCTGACAGTAGATACGGCCTGCGAGCCCAGCCGGCCGGCCGCGTACCCCAGTGTCCGACGAGGGAGACACTCGATGAGTCGCACGGTGAACGGGAGCCTCGCACGACCCTTGAAGTCCTATCGCGTCGTTCCGCAGGACCAGGCGGCGGAGCCGGAGGCGTGCTGCGCAGCCGCGTCCCGGACCCCCGCACAGCTCGCGGTCGTTCCGGACAAGCACGGCGCCGCCTCCGACGGTGAGTCCCCCAAGGCCAAACTCAACCGCCAGTACGCGGAGATCCTGCAAGAGGTCCGCATCGCGCAGACCGGGATCCAGATCATGTTCGCCTCCCTGCTCGCGCTGGGGATCACGCCGGCCTTCGCGGGCGGCACGTCGTTCCAGCGCGGCATGTACGGCGTCGCGCTGCTGTGCGCGGTCGGCGCGGCGGGCACCCTGCTCGCCCCCGCGGTCCTGCACCGGCTGCTGCGCCAGCGCGGACTCAAGCGCGAACTCATCGGCGCCATGCACCGCTACCTGCTCACCGGCATGGTGTTCCTGGCCCTGGCGCTCAGTTCGGCGCTGGTGGTGATCCTCGACTTCGCGCTCGGCACCAGGTGGGCGATCGGCGGCGGCGGCTTCGCGCTGAGCTGGTTCGTCAGCCTGTGGCTGCTGGCCCCGATCCGCACCCGCAGCCGCGCCCTCGCGGCCCACGAGGTGGCAAGTCAGGAGGCGACCTGACCATGAAGACGCTGCCGACCGATCACCGCAGAGGCGCAACCATGACCCGCGCTCGGCGCTCC
The DNA here is from genome assembly GCA_045039925.1 of Streptomycetaceae bacterium NBC_01309. Lineage (GTDB taxonomy): Bacteria > Actinomycetota > Actinomycetes > Streptomycetales > Streptomycetaceae > Yinghuangia. The sequence goes on along the minus strand of CP108400.1, from coordinate 8,287,904 downwards.
GCCGGCCCGCAGCTGTTCCGGCTGCCGTTCTTCGTCGAGTACAACGAGATCGACACCGCACTGGGCCGCGCACTCGTCGAGGCGTGGCAGACCGACGGCGGCTTCCGCGTGCCGGCGCGCCTGCCCCAGGAGGCCGCCGCCGAGCGGGCCCTGAACGCGGCCCGCGGCTTCTTCCGGGAGCCCGCGGACGAGAAGTCCGGGTACGTCTCCGACCTGAGCTACAGCGGGTACTCCGCGGCGGGTCCGGTCACCCCCGACGGGTCGAGGGCGACGGAGGCGTTCACCGTGTGTCCCGACGTACCGGTCGAGGACCGCCGGGTGCGGGAGGGCTGGCCGTGCCACGGCCCGGTCCCGTGGTCGTCGCCGTCGTTCGAGGCGGCCCTGAAGGGCTTCTCGCGGGTGGCTTCGGACCTCGGCCACCGCGTGCTGCAACTCATCGCGCTGGGACTCGACTTGGGTGACATGAACCACTTCCGCCGGCTGACCGACAAGGGATGGCACCACATGCGCGCCGTCCGGTCGCTGCCCGCCGACGCCTTCGGCAGGGGCCTGCGCCACCCGTCCGCCGCGCTGCCCTCGAACGTCCTCGGGGAGCCGTTCGGTGGTTCCGCGCTGCTGGTCGTCGAGGTGCACGACGACGACGGGGTCTCCCCGCCACGGGAGTTCAACGTCCTTCCCGGCGACGTGATGGACTTCCTCACCGGCGGCGCGGTGCCGGCCGCACCCTGCTCGCCCGCGCCGGACGACCACGAGCGGCACACGCTCACGTTCTTCCACGCGCCGGCCTTCCAGGCGGTCGCCCGACCCCTGGACCGCGACGCCGACGCGGGCAACTTCCTGCACTACGGCACCCACCGCACCGGCATGTTCATGCGGGGTCGGCCCGACTGCCCGGCCACCGCGCGCATCGAGGACGGAGCCGGCCTGCTGACGCTCGCCCGGCTGCGCCACGACGCCCTGCGCACCTCGCGTCCGCAGCAGATGCTCTGACCGCAGGTGATCCGACCGCGGGTGATTCGACCGCACGTGACCTGACCGCAAGTGCGCGGGGCGACCCGCTCACAGCCGAAGTTCGCCGCCCTGTGCCGTCCAGCTCGGCGCCGTGCCCGGCGCCCCCTCGTGAGCTGGACGGCTGTTCCACGAACGGCCCCCGTCCGGCTCCGCCACGACCGCCCCTCGGGCCGGATCGTGACGCCGGAGCCCCCTGTACGGCGCGGCGCGCTGCTGCCGGAACCGCAGCGCGCCGCGCTCAACGGAAGGCCCCGTTCGTCGGCCATGCCGGTGCGCCGCGGGCGCACCGGGTGGGAATCGCCCCGGCATCGATCACCCGACCGGGTGACGTACGGGGGCAATCCGATGCTCGCGCCGCGTCGTTGTCCACTGTTGGGGAGGGCAGCACCGGGCCGTCGGCGTCGAACGCCGCGGCCGGGCGGTGCCCTCCCATCCGACGTCGACACCGACCCGCACAGTTCTGAGGGGCCCACGCATGACCTCCGCGCAGATGCCCGCGCGTCCGGGCCGGCACCGGCGGGCCGAGGCGCCCGCCGCCGATCCCGGCTTCGCGGCGCCGCCCGGCGCACCGTACGACGGCGCCGCCGCCCCGCACGCCGCCGTGCCGCATACCGCCCAGCACGTCGCCGCGCCGCACGGCGCCGTTCCGCATGCCGCCGCGCCGCACGTAGCGGCCCAGCGCTTCGCCGCCGACGCGGTGCGCGCCGCGGTCGACGGGCTGGCGTTCGCCGAGTCCCAGTGGGACGTGGAGGCGTGGCGCGCCGCGCACGCCGCGGCGTTGGACCTGGTGGTCCTGTTGGCCGCGATCGGCCCCGGCCCCGAGGTGCTGCTGAACTCCGCCGCGGCGACCCTGGACAACGCCCGTCGCCTCGTCGACAGCGGCAACATCCATAACAACGGCGGCAGTTCGGTACCCGCCGTGCCCACCCCCTGGTAGTGCCGCGGGATCGGCCGACCGGGCCTTCCGGCGCCGCAACGGCGCTGCCAGGATGGACGGATGCGGGATCCGGGTCGGGCCGCCTCGGCCGCCTGCGCACTCCTGATCGCCGTCACTCTGGGGGCGTGTACGTCATCGGGCGGGGAGGCGCGGTCCGACCTTGTCCCGTCCCGGCCGGGTTCGCCCCGACCGGACGCGACGACGCCGAGCTGCTACGCCACGGTCGGCGAGACGACGGAGGTCGACGAGCGGGCGCAGGCCGTGCTCGGCACCGTCGGGCTGCCGCTCGGCGACGCGGGCTGGACGGCGGCCGGGTCCTCCGCCGACGCCGGGGCTTCCAGGCAGCTGTTCTTCAAACAAGGCCTCTACATCCGCAACGAGAAGCACTCGGTGATCTCGGTCGACCCGGCGGCACCCGGCCGGCCGCTGATCGGCTGGGGCATCGACGCGCCGGCGCCCGCCATGACCGCTCCCGCCTGCCCGCGCCAGACCGAGGGCCGCAAGTGGCGGGTGTACGCGGGCGGCATCCACCTCGACGGCTTCGCCTGCGTGACGGTCACCGTGCGGTCGGGGGGCCGTACGGCCGAGGTCCGCATCCCGGTCGGCGCGCCCTGCGGCCCGTGACGGGCCCGAACACCTCCGGCCCGGTGCGTGGCCGTTCAGCCGGTCGTGTAACCATCGAAGGAGCCGAACCCGGGCCTCAGGATGCACCGCTGCCCCTCGCCACAGTGGAGGACGGACCGCCGATGGAGTGGGGCCCGCACACCCTCGACCTCGACGAGACTCCGGGCGGGGTACGCCGAGCGCGGGACCTCGCGGCGGACTTCCTCCGGGAGTGCCCCGGCCCGACGCCGGCCCCCGAAACGCTGCGGGACGTCGTCATGGTGGTGGCCGAACTCGTCTCCAACGCCTACCGGCACGCCCCTGGCCCGTACCGGCTCACGCTCTCCGCCGGGCAGGACGCCGTGACCGTCGCGGTACGGGACGGCGGGCGGGCCTGGCTAGCCGCGGTTCCGGAGGTGCGGCCCCCGGGAGGATTCGGACTGCTGGTGGTACGCCGCCTCAGCCGCACGCTGGACGTGGAGATCGAGCCCGACGGCAAGGTGCTCACCGCGATCGTCCCCCGCAACCACGCCTGACCGCGGCGCCGTCACCCGCCCACGAGCCGCTGCTCCCACGGGGGTTCACAGTCTCTCGGCCCTGTCCCCGCGCCCGGCTGTCTCGGCCGACCCGCCCGACCGAAACCGGAGACACGCTAACTGTTTCTCCGGCATTTCTTGACGCCCGTTGCGGTGGCGAGGAGGGTGGGGCATCCGGCATCCGCCCGGCGAACGAGGAAGTCCCTGCCACGTGTCCGCAGGGCCGCCACCTCCCCTCGGCCTCTCGGACAGGCCATAACGGCGACAGGCACCGGCAGTTCGGGTACGCACGAGTGCAGGCGCGGGCACACGCACACGCGCCGCGCGGCAGTCAGCACGAGCGGAACCGCCCCGGTGTACGCGGACCAACTCCCGGGCAGCCGTTGACGACAGCGGATCTGGTGGTCCGCGGCGCCGAGGAGGAGAGCCGTGTTCGGCAGGGCCATCGGAACGAGGCGTACGCTGCATGCCAGGCTCATAGCCGTCCCCCTTGCGGGATACGCGGGAGCCCTGCTGGGCTACGTGGTCCACGCCGGGGCTCCGGAACGGTTCTGGCTGGACTTCGCGATCACCATGAACATCGTCGGCGTCGCCGGGGCGATCGCGGCCGCGCTGGCCGGGGCGTCCGACCTCCGCAGGCACGTCCCCGAGGCCGGCCCCGCGAGGAGCGCCGCCCGCACGCACGCCGTGCTGAACACCTTTGCGTTCGCACTCTTCACCGCCAACCTCGCGGTGTACGCCCCGCGTTGGGGCGACGGCCCGGGCACCGACGCCTCCGCCGGGGTCACCTTGGGCGCGCTCGGCCTCGCCGCCACGTTCGCCGCCGTCGGCCTGGGCCGGGCCCTCGTCGCCGACCACAACGTGGGCGCACCCCCGCGCACCGCCGCAGACGACCGGCCGCCCGCCCCCGTCCCGCCGCCGGCCTCGGGACGTGCACCCACCGGGATCAACTAACCGCTTCCTCACCGGCGTTCGCTTCTGTTGTACTTGGATGTCTCGGTGGGGGATCCGTGGGGGGCTCGCAATGGGACCGATGTCGCGTCTGCGCGTCTACTTGGTCGTCGTGGCCCTGGCGATGACCGTGATGGTCGGCTGCACATCGAAGCCCGAGGCTCCGGGAGACCCGAACGTGGGCGACCCTCTCGTGACGCCGTCCGAACTTGCGCCATCCACCGAGGGAACCGGCCAGGCGACGGCCACCCGGCGTCCGACCGGGGCCACGAAGCCGGGTGCGGGCGGACTGCTGCCCCCGCCACCGGTCGCCAGTGGGACCGCTGTCATTCCCAGCAGGACCGGCCCGCCGTCGACGAAGTACCCGCCTCCCTCGACGACTGACGACACCGAGACCACGTCGCAGCAACCCGCGACCTCGTCCGGCTCCACAACTACCGCGGTGCGGACGTGAGTTCTCCCGCACCCGACGCTCCCGCAGCGGCGCCGACCGATCCGCCGGACGCCGGTGACCCGGCCGCGGACGCCCCTGTCACGGCCGCTCAGCCGACTGACGGTTCCCGACTGCCGCCGGACAACGACGCGGACGACAGCCAGGAGGCCCCGGAGTCGGCGGACCCGGCGGCGGCCGAACCCGCCGATACGACCGAGGAGCGGCAGGCGCCGACGCCACCGGAGAGCAGGAGCTGACTCGCCGACATGTCGGTGCCGGCGAGCCTGGCGGCCGCCTACCTGTTGTACGCGGGGCTGGTGTACTCGAACGCGTACTACAGCTACTTCCGCGTGGACCTGCTTGCCTTCGGCTTCAACCCGTCCGAGTTCGTCATCCGCAGCCTGCGGCTCGTCGACTGGCCCGTCGTGTCGACCCTGGTCCTGGTGACCGTCGCCGCGCACAGCGGAGAACTGCTGCGGCGGGTGCCGCTCCCTGCCACGACACGCCGGACGTGGGCCCGGCTGACCGACAGCATGAAGTACTGGCATCCGCTCGTCCCCCTCGCGGGACTGGTGGGCCTCCTGTATTGGGACAAGTTCAGGCCGAACCAGTGGATCGTCCCCGCCGTCCTGGGCGTGGGCCTCCTCCTCGGGGAGTTCACGTCCCGCCGTGCGGAATCGCCACCGCCGCCGATTACCGCGGGTCGTCGCGCGCGATTGTTGGTCGTGGCGCTGTGCCTCCTGTGGGCCGTCGCCGAGTCGGCGCATCAGACGGGCATCAACGACGCCAGGACAACCGAGGCCGCCCTGGACTCCCGTCCCGAAGTGCACGTGCTCAGCGTCGAGCCCATGCATTTCTCGGCCGGCCAAGGGATAGTCGTGGAAGGGCCGTTCGGCGACGACGCGCACTTCAAATACCGCTACACCGGACTGCGGCTCGTCATCCAGCGTTCCGGGTCGTACTACGTCGTGCCCGCGCTCTGGCGGCACGACACGGGGATCACGTACGAGATCCGTCCGAGCGATTCCGTCCAGGTCACCATCCGCTCCGCGCTCGCGCCAGGGCGGGCTCTGGGCCACCCACAGTAGTCTCGGCGGTTGCCGCAGGCCGGTGCCCCGCGACGACGTTCGGTCGGTCCTCGCATGTGTGACGACTACTCGCTTCCGGTCGGCGTGACCGACACGTTCCCGAAGCCTGGAAGCCGGAGTGAGAGGTGTGCGGCGGCGGAGAGACCGATCGGTTACCAAGCGAACGCTAGCTTTGAGACGCGTCTCGCCCCGAGGTCATCTCCTGACCGACAGATGGAGACAGCCGTCAATCCCAGGCAACATCCCGCAGGCGAATTCCTCAGACAAATCCCCAGACAAATCCCCACGCGAATCCCCAGGCACATCCCAGGCAACCACGAGGCGGTCCCGAGGCATTCGGGACGCATATGCGCACGCCCGTCGAACGGCTGGTGAATCGATTCGTTGTGACGTCTCGGCCTGCCGGCGCTTCGTACACCTGACTGTTCGATGCCGCGCCCTTTTCCCCCATCCGCACAGGAGGTCCTGTGAACGACAGCCTGTTGGGCGGTAGGCCGCGGGGAATCGCCCGGCACGGGGATTCCTCGGCGGCGGCGTTCAGCGCGCGGAAAGTGCTGGAGGCCGTCCGGCAGCCCAGGAAGGCCGTACGGGTGGTCGCGCGCGGGCCGGACGCGGCGCCGGGGGTCCTGCTCGACGGCGAGGAGGGCACGGCGGGTCTCGACGTGCTCGGGTGGCTTCCGCCGCTCTATCCGGAGTGGCTGGGGGACCGTTCCTTCGGGCGGGCGCACGGCGTGCGATTCCCGTACGTCGCGGGCGAGATGGCGAACGGGATCGCCACCACGCGGATGGTCGCCGCGATGGCCGAGGCCGGGATGCTCGGCTTCTTCGGGGCCGGCGGGCTGGGGCTGCCGGCGATCGAGGAGGCGCTGGCGCAACTGGCAGGCAGGCTGGGCGGCCTGCCGAACTGGGGTGTGAATCTGATCCACACTCCGGCCGAACCGGGGCACGAGGACCGGCTGGTCGACCTGTTGCGACGGTACGGCGTGACCCGAGTGTCGGCGTCGGCGTACATGGATCTGACGCCCGCGGTGGTCCGTTGCGCGGTCTCGGGGTTGACGCTCGCCACCGACGGGGCGGTCGTACGGCGGACCCTGTTGTTCGCGAAGGTCTCGCGGCTCGAAGTCGCCGAGAAGTTCATGTCGCCCGCTCCGGCCGAGCTGCTTCGGGTGTTGCTGGATCGCGGGCAGATCACCGAGGCGGAAGCCGCGCTGGCGTCGCGAGTCCCGCTCGCCACCGACGTCACCGTCGAGGCGGACAGCGGCGGGCACACCGACAACCGCCCGATGACGGTGATCCTGCCGGGAGTACTGAGGCTCCGGACGGAACTGGCAAGGAGGTTCGGATTCGCGGAGCGGATCCGGGTGGGAGCGGCAGGGGGCTTGGGCGACCCGGCCGGAGTCGCCGCGGCGTACTCCTGCGGGGCGGACTACGTGGTGACCGGCACCGTCAACCAGCGCGCCGAGGAAGCCGGTTTGTCGGAATGGGCCAAGCGCCTGCTGTCCGAGGCCGACCTCGCCGATGTCGTCATGGCTCCGGCCGCGGACATGTTCGAGTACGGGATCAAGCTGCAAGTGCTGCGGCGCGGCTCGATGTTCGCGAACCGGGCCACCGCACTGTACGAGGCGTACACCGGCCATTCGGGTCTCGACGAGATCCCCGCGGAATTGCGGGCGAAGCTCGAACGGGACGTCCTGCGCTCGACGTTCGAAGAGGCCTGGGCGGAAACCCGGGCCTTTTGGGCGCAACGCGATCCGCGCCAGATCGCCCAGGCCGAGGCCGACCCGAAGCACCGGATGGCGCTGGTGTTCCGGTCCTATCTGGGCCGGTCGAGCCGGTGGGCCATCGACGGGGACACGGACAGGCGTACCGATTACCAGATTTGGTGCGGACCCGCGATCGGCGCCTTCAACCGCTGGATCGCGGGCAGCCCGCTGGCCGAACCCGGCGGCTGCACGGTGGTGCAGATCGCCAAGAACCTCCTGGAAGGCGCGGCTGTGGTGACCCGGGCCCAGCAGTTGCGCACGTTCGGGGTAGCGGTGCCGCACACCGACCTGTACTCGCCGCAGAAGCTCTCCTGAGAGGCAGTCCCATGAGTCACTGTGGTCCGGTGCCGATCGCGGTCGTCGGCATGGCGGCGCTGATGCCGGGCGCGCGGGACGTCCGTGAGTTCTGGCGGAACATCGTCACCGGCCGGGATCTGGTCACCGAAGTGCCCGCCGGGCACTGGTCGGTCGACGACCACTACGACCCGGACCCGACGGTCATGGACAAGACGTACTGCCGCCGCGGGGCCTTCGTCCCCGAGGTCGGCTTCGATCCGATGGCCCACGGCATCCCGCCGAACACCATGGAGGCCACGGACCCCTCGCAGTTGCTCGGGCTGGCCGTGGCGGACCGGCTGCTCGCCGACGTCCGCCGCAACCTGAAGGGGCCGGTGGACAAGGAGCGCGCCGGCGTCATCCTCGGCAGCGGAGGGCTTGCCCTGCTCGGGACGATGGACGCGCGGCTGGCGCGCCCGGCGTGGCTCAAAGGCCTGCGCGAGTCGGGCGTCCCGGAGGACGAGGCGCTGGAGATCTGCGAGCGCATCAGCGCGCAGTTCGTGCCGTGGCAGGAGGCCTCGTTCCCGGGCCTGCTGTCCAACGTGATCGCCGGCCGGATCGCCAATCGGCTGGACCTGCACGGGACCAACTGCACCGTGGACGCGGCCTGCGCGGGCTCGCTCGCGGCGCTGTCCTCCGCTGTGAACGAACTGTCGCTCGGCCACGCCGACTTGATGTTCACCGGCGGGGTGGACGCGCTGAACAACCCGCTCATGTTCGTCTGCTTCAGCAAGACCCCGGCGCTGTCGGCCACCGGTGACTGCCGGCCGTTCAGCGCCCGGGCCGACGGCACGATCCTGGGCGAGGGCCTCGGGATGGTGGCGCTGAAGCGCCTGGCCGACGCGGAACGCGACGGCGACCGCGTGCACGCCGTCATCCGCGGGCTCGGCAGCTCCTCGGACGGGAGCGGGAACGCCATCTACGCGCCCGTCGCGCAGGGGCAGGCTCGTGCGCTGCGCAGGGCGTACGAAGTCGCCGGCTACGGCCCGGAGTCCGTCGAGCTGGTGGAGGCGCACGGCACCGGGACCAGGGCCGGCGACGCGGCCGAATTCGCCGCGCTCCGCCAAGTGTTCGGCGAGTCCTCCGAGGAGAGCCGCAGCTGGTGCGCGCTGGGTTCGGTCAAGTCGCAGATCGGGCACACCAAGGCGGCCGCCGGTGCGGCCGGGCTCATCAAGGCGATCCTGGCCCTCCAGCACCGGACGCTCCCGCCGACCATCAAGGTCGACGCCCCGAATCCGGCGCTGGGGATCGACGAAAGCCCCTTCTACCTCAGCACCACGACCCGGCCGTGGGTACGCGCGACCGGTCAGCCTCGGCGGGCGTCCTTGTCGAGCTTCGGGTTCGGCGGCAGCAACTTCCATGCGGCGCTGGAGGAGTACGTCCCCTCGGGAGGCGGCCGCAGGGCCGCACTCAGCAGGACGGCCACCCACGAACTCGTCCTGCTCGGCGCCGACGACGCGAAGGGCTTGGCCGCACGCGGCAGCGAACTACTCGGCCTGGGGTCGCTGTCCGAGATCGCCGAGGTGAGCCAGCGGGAGTTCACCGCCACGGCCCGGGCTCGGCTCGCACTGGTCGCCGCCGATGCGCCCGACCTCGACCACAAGCTCGGACAGGCGATCTCCGCGATCTCGGCCCGGCCCGAACGCGCTTTCAGCGGAGGCGGGATCGCGTACGACCGCGGTGCCGCCGCACCCGGCCCCGTCGCGTTCCTCTTCCCCGGCCAGGGGTCCCAGTACCCGGGTATGGGCGCGGACGTGGCCATGGCCTTCCCCGCCGCGCAGGCCGTCTGGGACCGCGCCGCCGGACTCGGTCTCGCCCTGCACGACGTGGTCTTCCCCCGGCCGTCCTTCGAGGAGGGTGCCGAGGAGGCACAACGCGCGGCGCTGACCGACACGCGATGGGCGCAGCCCGCGCTGGCCGCGCACAGCCTCTCGCTGCTCGCGGTGCTCCGGGAGTTCGGCATCACCCCCGCCCGGGTCGCCGGACACAGTCTCGGCGAATTGGTCGCCCTGCACGCGGCGGGCGTGTTCACCGAGGCCGATCTGCTGCGGCTGGCCCGTCGCCGCGGCCAGCTCATGGCGGACGCAACCACCCTTTCCGGAGCCATGGTTGCGGTCTCGGCGACCAGGGGGCGGGTCGAGGCGGCGATCGCGGAATGTGCTCCGGCCGAGGTGTGGGTGGCCAACCACAACCAGCCCGAGCAGACGGTGGTATCCGGCACGGAGGTATCGGTGGGCGCGCTGGAGGCGAAGCTCCGCGACGCCGGCATCGGCTGCCGACGGTTGTCGGTGTCCACTGCATTCCACAGCCCGCTGGTGGCGGAGGCCTCGGAGCCGCTGCGCGCCTTCTTCGAGGAACTGGACGTCAGGGCCCCCGCTTTGGAGGTGTACGGCAACACCGACGCCTCCCCCTATCCGAACGAAGCCTCGGAGATCGCCAAGCGCGTGGCCGGGCAACTCGCCTCCCCCGTACGTTTCGTCGAGCAGATCGAGGCGATGTACGCCGCGGGCACCCGGGTCTTCGTCGAGGTCGGTGCCGGTGCGGCGGTCACCGGGATGGTCGAGGCCATCCTCGGCGACCGCCCGCACGTCGCCGTCAGCCTGGATCGCCGCGGACAAGACGGGCTGTTCGCGCTGTTCTCCGGACTCGGCAGGCTCGCGGTGCACGGCGTCCCGATGGACACCCGCGCAATGTGGGCCCCCTATGCGGCCGATGAGGACCCCCAACCCCCGGCCAAGCCGGCGATGACGATCCCCATCGACGGGGCCGCGTACGGCCGCCGAAATCCGTCCGTGAACAGCGTCCGGACCGCACCTGTACCGAGCCGCGCCGCGGCACCGGCAGTTCTTCCGACCCCGGCGCCTGAGCCGATGTCCGAGAGAGCGAACTCATCCATGGAGACGAACACATCCGGCCAGGTCCCCCAAGCTGAGCAAGCCCAACCGGCCCAACAGGTCCAACACGTCCAGTACGCCCAGCTTCCCCAACAGGCGTACAACGGCGATCCTGCCGCGTACGCGCACCACGTCCAGCAGGGCCACGCGGTCGACGGACACTGGCTCCAGGTCTTCGCGGCGGCGCAGCGGCAGACCGCGGAGGCCCATGCCGCGTTCCAGCAGGCGCTGCTGACCAGCCATCAGGCCTTCTTGCAGATGGCGGAGAATTCGCTGGGCCGGCTCGCGAGCATCGCCGGTTCGGGCACCGCCGCGCCGACCCAGTTCGCGCCGGTACCGGCGCCTGCCCAGGCACTTGCGCCGCCGCCACCGACGCCTCCCCCACTGGCACTTCCCACCCCGGTGTTCGCCGCGGATCCCGGCCCGGCGATGGCAGCGTTCCCGATGACTGCCCCGGTCCACCCCCCGGTTCAGCCCCCGATGCATGCCCAGGCGCACACCCCGCTCCACGTGCCGGTCCAGGCTCCCGCATCGCCCCCGGTGCCGACTCCGGCCCCTGTTCCGGTGGCGGCCCCGCCGCCGCCCCCGGTGCCCGTCGCGGTCCACGCGGCCCCTGCCCCTCCCCCGGTTCACGTGGCCGTGCAAGCACCGCCCGCCCCCGCCCCTGCTCCCGCCCCGATTCCCCAGTCCGCCGCCGTCCTCGCGCCCTCGGGTCTGACCCTGGAAGGGCTGTTGGAAGTGGTGGCGGAGATGACCGGTTATCCGGTGGAACTGCTCGGCGGGGACATGGACTTGGAGTCCGACCTCGGGGTGGACTCCATCAAGAAGGTGCAGATCCTGTCCGCGGTGCGCCAGCGGGTGCCGGGATTGGTGGAGGCGGACTCCCCGGAAATGGCCGAGCTGTTCAAGCTCCGGACCCTCTCCGCAATCGTCGCCAAGGTCGCCGAACTGGGAGAGGCCGGTGGCGCCCGCCCAAAAGCCCGTGAGGCCGTGACCGCAGAGCCGGTCCGGCCGCAGCAGACACTCAAGCGCCTGGTCGTCCGAAGCCTCCCGGCGCCGCCGTGCGGTCTGGCGATGGCGGGGACGGCCGCCGGTCCCGTGCTCGTCGTGGACGGCGGCAGCGGTCTCGCCAAGGCCGTCGCCGCAAAGCTGGAGGCGGGCGGAGTCGCCGCGAAGCCCACGGACGGGCCGCCGATTCCGGCGGCCGGCGTGGTCTACCTCGGAGGGCTTCGGGCCATCGGTACGGCCGACGAGGCAACTGGCGTACTCCGCGAGGCGTTCCGGTGGGCGCGTGCCGTCGCGCCGACCCTGGAACGCGACGGCGGGATCTTCGTCACCGTCCAGGACACCGGCGGTGAGTTCGGGCTCGGCCGTGCCGACGGGACGCGCGCCTGGCTCGGCGGAATGGCCGCGCTGACGCGTACGGCAGGCCGGGAGTGGCCGTCGGCTTCCGTGAAGGCCATCGACTGCGAGCGCGGTGACCGCGACACCGACGTTCTCGCCGACGTGCTCGCCGCCGAACTGCTCACGGGCGGACCGACGGTGGACGTGGGGCTGGCCGCGGACGGGGTCAGGCGTACCGTGGTGCCGGCCGAGGAGCCGGCCGAACCCGCGCTCGTACGGCCGATCGGTCCCGACTCCGTGATCGTGGCGACCGGCGGCGCCCGCGGGGTGACCGCGGTTGCGCTGCGTGGACTCGCGGCTGCCGTACGTCCCAGAATGGCGATCCTCGGCCGCACGGAGTTGGTCGACGAACTCCCGGGACTCGCCGACGCCTTGACCGTGCCGACGCTCGTCAGGGCGTTCGCCGCCGAGGGCGGCCGCACGAGTCCCGCCGAACTCACCGCCCGCGCAAAGGCCGTGCTCGCCACCCGCGAGGTCAGGCGGACCCTGGCCGACCTTGAGGCGGCAGGCGCCTCGGTGCGCTACTACGCGGTCGACGTCACGGACGCCGATGCGGTCGACGCGGCGCTGCGCGATGTCCGGAGTAGATGGGGTCCGGTGACCGGTGTCGTGCACGCCGCCGCCGTTCTCGCCGACAAGAGGATCGCCGACAAGACCGACGAGCAGTTCGACCGGGTGTTGGCGACGAAGGTCGACGGCCTGCGCGTCCTGCTCGACGCCACCGTGCACGATCCCCTCGGCGTGCTGTGCCTGTTCTCCTCGGTCGCCGCCCGGTTCGGCAACCCTGGCCAGTGCGACTACGCGGTCGCCAACGAAGTCCTCAACCACGTCGCCTCGGCGCAACAGGCCCTGCGCCCCGGCTGCACGGTCCGGTCGATCGGCTGGGGTCCCTGGGACGGCGGCATGGTCACGCCGGACCTGGCCGCGCACTTCGCCGAGCAGTCCGTCCCGCTGATCCAACCGGCGGACGGAGCCGCGTCGTTCGTCGCCGAGATGGCGGCCGGGTCGTCCGACACCCAACTGCTGATCAGTGCCGGGAGCGGTACGTTCGCCCTGTCCGCCGACGCCCGGCTGCGAGCGCGCGCCGACATGGCCTCCGCTCGCTACGCACCGCTCGCCGACCACGCGATCGCGGGCACCCCCGTACTGCCGGTGGCGATGGCCCTGGAGTGGTTCACCGCGATGGCCACGGCGTGGCGTCCGGGCGGCGGCACAGTGGTCCTGCGGAACTTGGAGGTCCTGCGCCGGGTCGATCTGAGCACGCCGGGCCAGGGGCTGACGATCGACGGGGCGGAACAGGCGGAAGGGCTGGCCCTGCGGCTCATGGGCGATGGCCCCGCGCCGCACCATCGGGCGTACGCCGTCGACGCCGGGCCGCCGGATGCCGGAGCGGGAGCCGGAACGAGGGCGGGAACGACCTGGCCCGCGGCCGGGTCGCTGGAGTTCTTCGACCGCCGCGAACTCTACGACGGTGCCGTGCTCTTCCACGGGCCCCGCTTCCGCGCCCTGCGCGAACCGGTCGAACTCGGCGACGAGGGCGCGACCGCGGAAGTCGTCGGCCTCCGTGGGCTGAACTGGTCGGCCCGCCACGACTGGTGCGCCGACCCCGCGGCGGTCGACGGGGTGCTGCAACTCGCGGTCCTGTGGACGGAGCGGGTCCTCGGCGCGGCGAGCCTGCCGATGGGCGTGGCCGAGTTCCGGCTGTACGGCCGCGGCCCCGCCGAGGCTCCGCTGCGCTGCCGGATCCGCAAGGTACGGGCGGCGGACGGGCAGGCCGTGTGCGACGCGGTCCTGGTCGACGAAACGGGTGCGTGCTACGCGGAGTTGCGCGGGATCACCCTCGTGAAGCGCCCTGATCTGGGCTGAAGGAGAAACCCCGGTGTCCTTCGAACCGATCGCCATCGTCGGCCAGGGCTGCGCGCTCCCTGGGGCCTTGGATCCGGCGGCGCTGTGGGACGGTGTCCTGCACCGCCGCGTGAACCTCGTCGAAGTCAGGCCCGACGACTGGCGGTTGCCGCCGGAGTGGACCGCGCCTGTCCCGATGGTCGGCGGGTTGGTGCGCGGGTTCGACGAGGTCGTCGACGCCACCGGGCTGGCGGTCTCCGCCGATGAGGCCCGCGCCTGGGACCCCGCGCTGAAGTGGCTGGTCCATGCGGGACGGGCAGCCCTGCGCGGCGCGGATCGGGACGCCGGCGGTTTGCGGAACGCCGGCCTGGTGCTCGGCAGCCTCGGCTACCCGTCCCGGCGCCTGGCGGCCTTCGCCGAACGGGTCTGGCAGTCCGGGCTGCCGGAACGCGACCGGCTGATCCCCGAGTACGGCCCGCCCGACCCCGCGCACCGGTTCTGCTCCGGGCTGCCCGCGACCGTCGCCGCCCGCGCGCTGGGCCTCGGCGGCGGCGCCTTGGCGCTGGACGCGGCGTGCGCGTCGTCCCTCTACGCGATCAAGTCGGCGTGCGACCGGCTGCACGACCGTACGGCCGACCTGATGCTCGCCGGCGGCCTCAGCGGCTCGGACGGCCTGCTCATCCACCTGGGGTTCGGCGCTCTCGCGGCGCTCAGCCCCAGCGGGCGCAGCCGCCCGTTCCACCGGGAGGCCGACGGCCTGGTCCCGGCGGAGGGCGCCGCGCTGGTGGCCCTGATGCGCCTCGACGACGCGCTGCGGGAACGCCGGGAACTCCTCGGCGTGATCCGGGGAATCGGGTTGGCCAACGACGGGGCCGCGGGGGGATTCCTGACGCCCGCGCAGGCGGGCCAGGAACGCGCGATGCGGGCCGCGTACCGCGGTTCGGGGACCGATCCGGCGAGTGTCACCCTGCTGGAGTGCCACGCGACCGGCACGCCGGTCGGGGACACCGTCGAACTCCGGAGTGCTGCGGCGGTGTTCAGCGACTGCGCCGATCTGCCCATCGGCTCGGCGAAGGGGAACTTCGGCCACCTGCTGACGGCTTCCGGGGCCGCCGGGCTGCTGAAAGTGCTCGGCGCGATGCGCGCGGGCGTCCGCCCTGCAGGCGTGGGGGCGGACACCCCGATCGCCGTCGACGGCCGCCTGCGCCTGCTGCGCGAGAACGAGGCGTGGGAGGAACCGGGGAACGGACCGCGCAGGGCCGCGATCAGCTCGTTCGGATTCGGCGGCAACAACGCGCACGTCATCGTCGACGCCCCGGACGACTGCGGGGCGCGGCGGTACCGGCACACACCTCGCCCGGCCGAGCAAGACAGCCGAGTCGACCGGCCGGACGGGGTCGACATCGCGATAGTCGCGATCGGGGCCAGGGTCGGTGCCGGGGAGTCCTTTGCCGACCTCCGCGACGCCCTCCTGACCGGAACCCCGCAAGGCACCGCGCGGCACACCGTCGGCCTCGCGGTCGAAGGCCTGCGGTTCCCGCCCAAGGATCTGGCGGTCGCCGCGGCACAGGCGCTCGTCCTCGAAGCGGCCCGCGAAGCCGTCTCCGGCGTACGCCTCCCGCAGGACACCATGGTCCTGGTCGGCGTGGGCTGCGACCCGGAAGCGGCCCGGGCTCCGGCCGGCGCCCGGTACTCCGGTTGGGCTGAGCACCACGGCGTGGCGGACCGTGCGGAATTCGGCGCGGAGTTCTCGGCCGAGCGGGGCATCGGGGCGATGGCCAACATCTATGCGAACCGGATCGGGGTCCAACTGGATCTGACGGGTCCGGCGTTCGCGGTGTCGGCGGAGGAAGCGTCGGGGCCTGAGGCATTGGCACTCGCGGCGCGTGCGCTGCGTACGGGCGAGGTGGGAGCCGCCGTCGTCGGTGCGGTCGACCTGTCCGCGGAGGCGGTGCACACTGCCGCGCTGGGCCCGGAGAGCGTGCCCGGCGACGCGGCCGTGGCGCTGGTGCTGAAACGGCTCGCCGACGCCCGGCGCGACGGTGACGCGGTGCTCGCCGTCCTCGCCACACCGGACGACCATGCGCACTCGGCGGGTCCGACATCGTCAGGGGAATCCGCCGACCCCGGCGCGGACTTCGGCGTTCCGGACATCGGCATCGGCGAAGGCCGCGAGTTCGACCCCGCGTGGGTATTCGGCAGTGCGCACGCCGCCCGTGGGCTGGTCGAAGTCGCGGTGGCGGTCCTGGCGTTGCGGCATCGCGCGCGCTTCCGCGCCGGGCATCCGGCGGATCCCGCGATGGCAGCCGACACCGCCGAGGTGGTCACGCAAAGGCTGGGCGGGGCGCCCGTGCGTACCCGCCTGCGGGCCGCGGACCGCGCCCCGGGAATCACCGGACCGGTGCCGACCCTGCGCGTGTATTCGGGAGCGGACGCCGCCGACGCGGTCGCCGCGCTCGCGGCGGGACGGGAATCGAATGCGGGACCGGCCCGTCTTGCGGTTGTCACGGACGATTCGGGCTCGTCCGCTGTCCAAGCACAC
Source organism: Streptomycetaceae bacterium NBC_01309 (assembly GCA_045039925.1). GTDB lineage: Bacteria > Actinomycetota > Actinomycetes > Streptomycetales > Streptomycetaceae > Yinghuangia. Next base: position 8,271,561 of record CP108400.1, on the reverse strand, counting down.
GCCCAAGCACACGCCGCACGGCGCTGGTTGCTCGACGGCGGACTCCGGCCCGGCGGAATGGCGTTCCGCGCGAACCCGATCCCCGGCGACGTCGCCTTCGTCTTCACCAACGGCTCCGCCGCCGCGCCGAGGATGGGACGGGACCTGCTCCTCGCCGTACCCTCCCTGGTCGACGCCGTGGCCGCACGGTACGGCGACCTGGCCGCGCTGGCGGACTGGGCGTACCGCGGCGACGGGCTCCGGGGCGGCGCGCTCGACCAGATCGAGGGCGTCACCGTCCTCGCCGCGGTGCAGGCGGCGATCACCAGGGACGTGCTGGGGATCGCACCCGCGGCGGCCGTCGGCTACTCCTCCGGGGAGTCGACCGCGCTGCTCGTGATGGGCGCGTGGACCCACCCGCTGGGCATGGACGCGCGTTTCCGCGCGAGCGAGCTCTACAGCCGGGACGTGGGCGGCGAGTTGCGCGCGGTGCGGGCGGCCTGGGCGGCCGCGGGAGTGACCGGGGAACGCTGGACCACGTACGTCGTGGACGCCGATGCGGCCCGTGTGCGTACGGTCCTCGACGGGGAAGCCGCCGTCCACCTGATGACCGTCAACTCGCCGGACACCTGCGTGATCGGCGGCGAGTCCGAGGCCTGCGCGGCCGTCCTGGCACGGCTGGGCGACCCGGTGGCGATCCCGATCGACTACGACCTGGCCGCCCACGCCCCGGAAGTGGCGGTGGTCGAGGACGAGTGGTACGACCTGCACCTGCTACCCGCCCGAGCCGTCCCCGGCGTCCGCTTCTACAGCGGGGCCACGGGCGAACCCTACGTACCGACCCCGGAACGGGTCGCACGGGCGATGACGGACCAGGCGCTCGGGACGATCGACTTCGTCGCGCTGGTCGAACGGGCGTACGCGGACGGGGCGCGGGTGTTCGTCGAGCACGGCCCGGCCGGGCTGTGCACCGGCTGGATCAAAAGCATCCTCGGGGACCGGGACCACGTCGCCGTCGCGCTGGACGGCCGGTCGGGGGATTCGCTCCGCGGTCTGTTCCACGCGCTCGCCGAACTGGCCGCGGCGGGTGTGCCGTTGGACCTGGCGGCGTTGTCCGCGCTGCTGCGGCCCACGCCCCCCGATGCCGAGCCGGGCCGCCGGCTGTCGATCGCCGCGCATCCCGCTCCTGTGCGGGTGACCGCTCTCCCGAAGGAAGTGGCGATGGTTCCCGCTCCGCGGTTCGACGAGCCGCAGCCCCCGGCACACCAGGTTGCCCAGGTCCCGTTGCCCACTCCGGGCGGCAACGCCGGGATCCTGGCACTCGCCGCGGCACAGCACCAACTGGCGGCGAGTGCCCATGTGTTGCATCTCGCGCTCCAGTCCGAGGCCCAACTGCGTTTCCTCGCCCACCACGACCGCATGACCGCCCACCTGTTCCAAGCCGGCACCGCCACAGCGCCCCCCGCAGTCCCCGTCCCGGTGTCCCCGCCCCTCGAGGCCGTGCCGACCACGAGGACCCCGATGGCGACGGCGCTGGGCACCGGCGTCCAGAACGGAAACGGGCACAGGCACGAAAACGGGCACAGGCACGAGCACCGGAACGGCTACGCGAACGGCTTCACACCTCAGCCGCCGATCGCCCCCAAACCCGGCCCGAAGTTCGACCGGCGGCAGCTCGAACACCTCGCCCGCGGCAGGATCTCCGACCTCTTCGGCCCGATGTTCGCCGTCCAGGACGACGACGTACGCCAGACCCGGATGCCCACCCCTCCGATGCTGCTCGCCGACCGGGTCACCGGCATCGACGCGGAACCGGGAACCATGGGGACCGGCAGGATCTGGACCGAGACCGACGTACAAGCCGACGGCTGGTACCTGGACCACACCGGGCGGATGCCCTCCGGGCTGCTGATGGAGTCGGGCCAGGCCGACCTCCTGCTGATCAGCTGGCTCGGCGTCGACCTGGAGAACCGGAGCAGGCGCGTCTACCGGCTGCTCGGCTGCGAGGCGACGTTCCACGCGCCGTCCCCGGGCGCCGGGAGCACTCTCGACTACGAGATACGCATCCTCGACCACACGGCGCACGGAGCCCAACGGCTGTTCTTCTTCGAGTACGACTGCCGCGCCGACGGGCGGCCCCAGTTGACCGTCCGCGACGGCCAAGCCGGGTTCTTCACCGACGCCGAACTCGCTTCCACCGGCGGCGTCTTGTGGGAGCCGACCGGACCGGCCCCCGAGGGGACCGCCGATCCGGTCGCGATCGCCATCGACAAGGCCAAGTTCACCGCCCCGGAGGTCAGGGCGTTCGCCGAAGGCCGGCCGGCGGACTGCTTCGGGCCCGGTTGGACGGCGGCGCGCGCCCATGTCCGGACGCCGCGCATAGCCGACGGCCGCATGCTCCTGCTCGACGAGATACCCGAGTTCGACAGCGCGGGAGGCCCCTGGGGACGCGGCTACCTCCGGGCGGAGACCGCCGTGCGCGCCGACGACTGGTACTTCGAGGGGCACTTCCACAACGACCCCTGCATGCCGGGGACACTCATGTTCGACGGCTGCATGCAGGCCCTGTCGTTCTACCTGGCCGCCGCCGGCTTCACCGTCGGCCGTGACGCCTGGCGCTTCGAACCGGTGCCGGAGGAGCCGTATCGCATGCGCTGCCGGGGGCAAGTCACCCCGTCCAGCCGCCGCATGGTGTACGAGGTCTTCGTATCGGCGCTGTCCGCAGGGCCGTTCCCGATCCTTCACGCCGACGTCCTGGTCACCGTCGACGGCATCAAGGCGCTGCATGTCGAGCGACTCGGGGTGCGGCTCGTCCCCGACTGGCCGTTGGAGCACTGGCGTACGCTCGGCCCGGCGCTGACGCAGCGCGACGGGGAGCGCGTACCGCTGCCCTCGCTGGGCGGCCTCGTCGGCCACGCCGACCTCGAACCGGTCGCCGACATCAACGGGTTGCCCACCGGGTACGCGTCCCTCCTCGACTGCGCCTGGGGCCGGATCAGCGACGGTCTGGGCCCGGTCGGACAGCGCTTCGACGACGGCCTCCTGCGCGGCCTGCGACTGCCGGGCCCGCCGTACCACTTCATGACCAGGGTCCGCGAAGTCACCGGCCCGTACGACGGATTCCAGGTCGGCACCGGCGTCGTCGCCGAGTACGACGTGCCGGACGAGGCCTGGTACTTCGCGGAGAACCCGGCCGGCACCATGCCGCTGTCCGTGCTGATGGAGATAGCGCTCCAGCCGTGCGGCTGGCTCGGTGCCTACGCCGGCAGCATGCTCCGCAGCGACGTGGAAGTGCTCTTCCGCAATCTGGACGGCGACGTCACCGTGACGGCCGAGGTCGGCCCGTCCGCCCGTACGATCCGCACCCGCGCCGAACTGGTCTCGATCTCCCAGTTCAACGACATGATCATCGAGACGTTCACCCTCCGCTGCGAGGTGGACGGTACGCCGCTCCTCGCCGGCACCACGGTCTTCGGGTTCTTCAGCACCGCCGCCCTCGCCGACCAGGTCGGCATCCCGCCCACCGACGAGGAGGCGTCCCGCCTCACCGAACCGGGCACGATCCGGCAGTCGCCGCGCCGCCCCGGAATGCCCGGGCCGATGCTCCTGATGGCCGACGAGATCACCGGCTACTGGCCGACCGGCGGCAGCTCCGGACTCGGCCGTCTCCGCGCCGAGAAGCGCGTCGACCCGGACGAGTGGTTCTTCAAGGCCCACTTCTTCCAAGACCCGGTCATGCCCGGCTCCTTGGGCGTCGAGGCGATCAACCAGGTCATCCAGTGGTACATGCTCGAAACCGGGCTCGACGACGGCCTGTCACACCCCGCCTTCGAACCGGTCCCCCTTCACGAACCGGCCCGCTGGAAGTACCGCGGCCAGGTCGTCCCCACCGACACCCTCGTCACCATCGAAGCCGACATCCTCGAAGTGACCCGGACCCACGACACCCGCACCGCCTACGCCGAGGCATGGCTCTGGGTCGACGGCCGCCGCATCTACCACCTCCCCCGCCACCCCGTCCGCCTCCGCTCCACCCCACCCCCGCCGACCCCGTCCGACGCCACCGCCTGATCCCGCTGTGCGGGGCGGAAGTTTCGTGGTGGGCGTTGCGGGGGTTGTGGGGAGGGTTAAGCTGCACGGGACTCCTACGGAGTGTAGGAGGTTGGTGCGGGGGCGGGCTCGTGCGTGGGCCGGCCCTCTGTCTTGACGGAGGAAAGGGGGGCGCTGTCGTGGCGTCTCATCGTCGGCCGGCGCGGAATCGGCGGGGTAGGCCGGGGGCGGCGTCCCGTGGAGCGACGCTGGCCACCGCGGCCGCGACCATGACCGGCGTGATCGCGTTCGCCGGGTCCTCGAACGCCGAGCCGGCGCCGACGAAGGCGCAGGTTCAGGAGCAGGTCAACCAGTTGCACCGCGAGGTCGCCAAGGCGACCGATGTGTTCAACGGCGTGCAGGAGCAGGTCGAGGCGTTGCAGAAGGAGTCCGACGCGACGCAGGCGCGGGTGGTCGAGGAGCAGGAGGCGATGAACGTGCTGCGCGAGCAGATCGGCGTCATCGCGGCCGAGCAGTATCGCGGAGGGGGCCTGCCGCCCGAGTTGCAGCTCGCGCTCAGCAGCGATCCGGTGCAGTACCTGGAGAAGGCGCAGTTGCTGACGCAGTTGGAGGGACAGCAGGCCGCGCGACTCGAACAGGTCGCCGCGCAGGCGCGCATGCTCCAGCAGGACCGGGCGGAGGCGTCCCGGCAGCTCGCCGATCTCGATGTGCTGCGCAAGGACCTCAACGGGAGGAAGGACGAGATCCAGGCCAAGCTCACCAAGGCGCAGGCGCTGCTGAACTCGTTGTCGGCCGCGGAGCGTGCCGCTGTCCTGGAGTCGAACGACCATGCGGGCGCGGGTGATGCGGACACCGAGACCGGAGCCGGGACGGGGGCGGGGGCGGACGACCGGGCTTCGCGTGACCAGCCGCGTACGGATGTCGGGGTGCCCGACGTTCCCGCGTCCGAACGTGCCGCCAAGGCCATCGAGTTCGCGCGGGCGCAGATCGGCAAGCCGTACGGCTGGGGGAAGGCCGGGCCCGGCTCGTTCGACTGCTCGGGCCTGACGCAGTCCGCGTGGGCGGCCGCCGGGGTCAAGCTGCCGCGGACGACGTGGGACCAGGTCAAGATCGGCACGAAGGTGCCGAAGTCGCAGCTTCAGCCGGGGGATCTGGTGTTCTTCTACGCCGACATCAGCCACGTCGGCCTGTACATCGGCGGCGGCAAGATGATCGACGCGCCGCGTCCGGGCACGTTGGTCCGGGTCGCCCCCATCAGTGAGATGCCGTTCTATTCGGCCGTCCGTCCGGGCTGACCCGGCCGAGGTACGCGACGGTGTCGGTACTTTGGGTTACTGATCGCGTACGCTTGGTCATATGGGAACCGTCGGGTTGCTGCGCCGAAGCCGGGCCGGGATGTGGGCCGCGGTCGGGTTGGCGGCGGTGCTCGCGGTGCTTGTGCACGGACTCGCTTGCAGCCACGGGCCGTTGGCCGACGGACGGGCGGTGGACGCCCTGCCCGCGGTGGCGGTATCTGGGCAGCCCGGTTCCCTCCAAGGTGCTCTGGGGGTCGGTGCGGACTGCGCCGGGGCCGATGAGCCTGGCGTGATGCCGCACCGATGCGGCACAGGCGTGCCGGACGACGGGGTCGGCGGCGCGGCGGACGCGGACGCCGCCACGGGGGCGGCGAGGGTCGCCGTGCCCGGCGTCGGCGGACCGGACCACGTCGACGGGCCGGACGCCGGGGACGCGGGCAGGGATCGGGGACGCGCCCGGGCGCATACCGGGGTTTGGCGGATCTAGCAGGTCTCGCACCGCCGTTCGTCCCGACGTGGCTGCGTCGGCGGTGCCTTCGCGCCTTCAGACCGCTTCCCCCTGCGACCATCGCGGCCGCCCGTGCGTCGGGCGGTCGCCGGAGAACCGTGCCATGGACCTGTCGTCCGCTGTGACTTCCCCCTGCCCGCCTGCCCCTCCCGCCCGTCTCGTGCCCGGCTCCGCACCACCCGCCCGCACTCCCGCCGGGCTGGTCGGCAACACTCCGCTGCTGTGGGTCGGCGAGCCGTTCGCGGCCGCGGGCCGCGGGTTCTGGGCGAAACTCGAAGGCGCAAACCCCGGCGGAATCAAGGACCGCACCGCCCTGCACATGGTGCGCGCGGCCCGCGACCGCGGCGAACTCCCGCCCGGCGGACGCATCGTCGAGTCGACGTCCGGAACGCTCGGGCTGGGCCTGGCGCTGGCCGGGATCACGTACGGCCACCCGGTCACCGTGGTCACCGACCCCGGCATGGAGCCGATGATGCGCGGGCTGCTGGCCGCGTACGGCGCCGACGTGCACATCGTGGACGCTCCGCACCCGAACGGCGGCTGGCAGCAGGCCCGCCGCGACAAGGTCGCCGAGCTGATGGCCGCCCACCCGGGGGCATGGTGCCCGGACCAGTACCACAACCCGGACAACGTGGCCGCGTACCGGCCCCTCGCCCACGAACTCATCGCCCAACTCGGCCGGATCGACGCGCTCGTGGTCAGCGTCGGGACCGGCGGGCACTCGGCCGGGATCGGCTTGGTGCTGCGCGACTTCTTCCCCGATCTGCGCGTCGTCGGCGTGGACTCGGTCGGCTCCACCATCTTCGGCCAACCCGCCGCACCGCGGCTGATGCGCGGGTTGGGCAGCAGCATCCATCCGCGCAACGTCGCGTACAACCTGTTCGACGAAGTGCACTGGGTCGCCGCACCGGAGGCGGTGTGGGCGGCACGCACGCTGGCAAGCTGCCACTACGCCACCGGCGGCTGGAGCGTGGGCGCCGTCGCGCTGACCGCGCGCTGGCTGGCCCGGTCCTTACCCGCCGAGGCGCGCATCGTCGCGGTGTTCCCCGACGGGCCGCAGCGGTACGCGGAGACCGTGTTCGACGACGCGTACTGCCGGAAGCACGGGCTGCTGAGCGATACGCCGCCGGCGGGGCCGGAGCGGATCGGTGACGCGCACGGGCGGGTCGTGACGTCCTGGACGCGGTGCACCAAGGTGGCCGACCCGGTGGCGGCGGAGGTGGCGCGATGAGGACGCTGTGCCGCCGGACCCGGTCCTTCCCGCCCGGGGCACAGCTGCTGATGGCCAATCAGTTCGCCATCAACCTCGCCTTCTACATGCTCATGCCCTTCCTCGCCGCGCACCTGGCCGGCGACATCGGGCTGGCCGCCTGGGCGGTGGGGCTCGTCCTCGGCGTACGGAACCTCACCCAGCAAGGGCTGTTCCTCGTCGGCGGCACGCTCGCGGACCGGTACGGCTACAAGGCGCCGATCATGGCCGGCTGCCTGCTGCGTACCGTCGGTTTCGCGCTGTTGGGCTGGGGTGACACCTTGCCCGCCCTGATCGCCGCCTCGGCCGCGACCGGCTTCGCCGGAGCCCTGTTCAACCCCGCGGTCCGCGCCTACCTCGCCGCCGAAGCGGGCGAACGCCGCGTCGAGGCGTTCGCGGTGTTCAACGTCTACTACCAGGCCGGGATGTTGCTGGGCCCGCTCGTCGGATTGGCGCTGCTGGCCGCCGACTTCCGGTGGGTCTGCGGCACGGCCGCGGCAATCTTCGCCGCCCTCACGGCACTTCAATGGCGTTCGCTGCCCGACCGGCACCCCGGGACCACCGGCACCGCCGCCGAGGCCCCCGCCCCTGACGGAGTGCTCGCGCAATGGCGCTCGGTCCTGGCGAACCGGCCGTTCATGCTGTTCGCCGCCGCGATGATCGGCTCGTACGTCCTGACCTTCCAGGTCTACCTCGCCCTCCCCCTCGCCGCGGACGCCGCCCTCGGCGCCGACGGCACCACCGCCACGAGCGGCCTCTTCGTCCTGTCCGCCGCCGTCGCGGTCGGTGCGCAACTGCGCCTGACCGGCTGGGCCGAACGGCGATGGCGCCCCGACCGGGCCCTGGTCGTCGGACTCACCGTCCTGGGCCTGGCGTTCGCCCCCGTCTCCCTGGCCCAGACGGTGCCGTCGCCCGCCGCGGTGATCCTGGCAACCCTGGCCGTCGCAGTGGTGTTGCTGGCGGTGGGCAGTGCGGTGGTGTACCCGTTCGAGATGGACACCGTCGTGTCCCTGTCGGGCGGACGCCTGGTCGCGACCCACTACGGCCTCTACAACACCGTGTCCGGGCTGGGCATCACCCTCGGCAACCTCGCCACCGGCGCGGTCTGGGACCTCGCGCGCGACCGCGGCGCCGACTGGCTGCCGTGGCTCGTGCTCACCGCGACGGGGCTGGGCTGCGCGGCGGCGGTACGCGCCCTCGCCCGCACGGGACGCCTGGGCGCTCCTGTGGCGCACCCGGTCCCCGCCTGACCGAAGAGCGGGCGGCGGCCCCGGCTCTTCGGGCTCCCGACTCCCCGACTCCTGCCCTTCACCGTGACACCGCCCGCGCCGGGTTCGGACACGCCGACCCTGCCCGCGCACGGCACGACCCCGCAGGCGCCCCAAACGGGTTCGGCACCGAACGCCCTCGGGCTGCCGGTCGCGGCTCCCGTCCGCGAGGCGGGGGACCCGGACGGCGGCCCCGGGGCAGGGGTGTGGGTGGCGGTCGGAGCAGCCGTCCTCGGGGCGGTGTTCGCGGTCGGCGGTTCGGTGCTGGTGAAGCGGCGGGTACGCGGCCGTGCCGGTGTCTGAGCCCGTCGGCCGGGGCGGAGCGCGGTTCGGCGTACGCGCGGCAGCAGGGGCGCTCGCCGCAACTGCTATGTGCGGCACGGTGCTTCTGCTGTGGGGGCGTTCGGACACGCCGGTCCCGGCGGGACTGCCGCGTCCCGATGCCCTGACCCGCTACGGGCTGCCCCTGGCGACCTACGCGCACCAGGCGGCCGCCGCGCTCACCCCGGGCCTGCTGGTGCTCGCGGCCGCTCTGCTCCCCACGGAGGGCAAGCGGCTTGCGCCCCATGCCCGTCGGGCGGCCCGGCTCGCCGCGGTGGCGGCGGTCTGCTGGGCGGTTGCCTCGTCGGCGCTGCTGGTCCTGCGGACCGCCGACACCTACGCGGTGCCCACCGCGGACGCGTTGGACGGATCGCTGCTGAGTGCGCAGGTCGCCACCACCCAGGGCCGCGTGCTGGTCGTCGCCGCGGTGGCGGCGCTCGTGGCGGCGGCCGGTGCGCTTTGCTGCCGTACCGGGACGGCTCTCCTCTGCGTCCTGCTGCCGGCGCTGGTCGGTGTCGCGGCACCCGCGTCCGGCGGTCACGCAGCCGCCTCGGGGAACCACGACCTCGCCGTCACCGGCATGCTCGTGCACCTGACGGCGGCCGCGCTGTGGGCGGGCGGCCTGGTGGCCTTGGCCTGGTACATGCGATCCGGTGGACCCCACGCCGCGGCAGCCGCACGGCGGTTCGGCGGGATCGCGGCCGTCTGCCTGCCCGCAGTGGGCGCGAGCGGCCTCCTGAGCGTGCTCGCCCGCACCGGGGACTGGACGGCCCTGGCCACCACCCGGTACGGCGCGCTGCTCGGCGCCAAGGTGCTGGTGCTGCTGCTCCTGACCGTGTGCGGATGGGCGCTGCGGCGTCGGCTGCTCGCCGGTCTCGCCGACGGCGGCCGAGCGGCGTTCCGTCGACTCCTGGCCGCGGAACTCGCGGCCATGGCCCTGGTCTTCGCGCTCGCGGTGGCACTGTCGAGGTCGCCCGCGCCGGCACCGCGGGCCCTGCCGGGCAGTGCCGCGGAGGTGGCGCTGGGCTACCGCATGCCGCCCGAGCTCACCTGGGTACGGCTGTTCACCCAGTGGCGGCCGGAAGCGCTCTTCTCCCTCGGGGTGTTGGTCGCGGCGGGACTGTACGCGGCAGGCGTGCTGCGGCTGCGACGTCGCGGCGACGCCTGGCCGGTGGGGCGTACGGTGTGCTGGTTCACCGGACTGGCCCTGGTGTTCGCGGCGACGGCGTCCGGCCTCGGTGTGTACGGACCGCTGATCTTCTGGGTGCACATGCTCAGCCACATGACCCTGGCCATGCTCGCTCCGATCTTCCTGGTGCTCGGGGCGCCGGTCACGCTCGCGCTCCGCGCGCTTCCGGTCGCCCGCGCGCCTTACGAACAGGGCCCGCGTGAATGGCTGTTGCGGGCGCTGCACAGCCGCGCCACCCGGCTGCTGGGCCATCCGCTGGTAGCGGCGGCGCTGTTCGTGACCGGAACGTACGCGGTGTACTTCACCCCGCTGTTCGAGACACTGATGCGCAACCACTTCGGGCATGTGGCGATGAGCGTGCACTTCCTTCTCGCCGGGTGCCTGTTCTTCTGGATCGTCATCGGCCCCGACCCGGCGCCCAAGCGGCCTCCGTACCCCATGCGGCTGTTGCTGCTGCTCATCACGCTGCCGTTCCACGCGTTCTTCTCGATCTCGGTGATGGCCATGTCCGAGCCGATCGGCGCGGGCTGGTACAGCCTGGTGCGCCCCGCGTGGGCGGGCAGCCTGCTCGCGGACCAGAACACCGGCGGCGCGGTCGGCTGGGCGGTCGCCGACATCCCGACGCTCGTGGTTCTGATCGCGCTGTTCCGGCAGTGGTGGGCCTCGGAGGAACGACGCAACCGGCACAGCGTTCGGGCCGAGGCGAAGGCGGAGGCCGAACTTGCGTCATACAACGCTTACTTGGCCCGCTTGCAGGGCCGCCCGTCCGCCCCGCCGGCGCCCGAGGAGAATCCCGAGTCAGCCGCCGAGCGAGGGCAGGGTAGGTCGAGCCACACGTAAACGGCGGGGTCTACCAGTGGAGTTCGTCGCAACCGTGGTGTCCGGCCGGTTCGACTTGCAGCGTGGCGTGGGCAACGCCGTGCTTGTCGCGCAGGATGTCGCGCGCCCGGTCCAGAACGGCGTGGGTGTCGGCACCGTCATCGGCGACGAGGTGGGCGGTGGCGACCGGCATGCCCGAAGTCAGCGTCCACAAGTGGAGGTCGTGGACGTCGGCGACGCCGGCGATCTCGGCGAGGTCGCCGGTGACGGCGTCGACATCCATGCCCTCGGGCGCGTGCTGGCCCAGGACCGCAAGGACCTCGCGGCCGAGCATGACCGCGCGGACCACCACGAACGCGCCGATGGCCAGCGCGATCACGGTGTCCCACACCGCGTCGCCCGTCGCGGCCACCAGCCATCCCGCCGCGATGACGCCGACCGAGCCGGCGGTGTCGGCGACGACCTCCAGATAGGCGCCCTTGACGTTGAGGCTGTCGGACGCACCGGCGCGCAACAACAGCAGCGCCGCGACGTTGACCAGCAGCCCCAGGGCCCCGACCACGAGCATCGGGCCCGTCTCGACCTCGGCGTCGTCACCCATCCGCGAGATCGCCTGGACGACGATGTACGCCGCGACGCCGAGCATCATCAGGACCGCGAACCCCGACGCGAACACCTCGGCGCGGTAGGAGCCGTACGTACGCCGACCGGTCCCGTCGGGCCGGGTGGCGATCCGGGTCGCGGCCAGCGCCGCGGCGAGGGTGACCACGTCCGCGGCCATGTGCCCGGCGTCCGAAAGCAGAGCGAGGGAACCGGAGATCAGGCCGTAGGCGAGTTCGACGCCGAAGAACGAGGCGATGAGCCCGAACGAAACAGCCAGTCGCCAAAGGTGCTTCCCGGCTCCGGAGACCGAACCGGGCGCGTTCGCCCGGCCCTTACTGGGTCCGCCGTGGCCGTGGCTGTGTCCATGTCCCATGCGGGTTCGCCTCCATCGTTCTTGGCGTGGGTCGGTGCCGGTGGCGTCTCAAGCGCCCCGCTCGGCGAGCATCGTGCGCATCAGCGCGATCTCCGAGGACTGGCCGGCCGCCATGGTGCGGGCCAGGTCCCGGACTTGCTGGACCTGCGCGTTGGCCCGCGCGTCCTCGGCCATCGCGACGCCGCCCTCGTGATGGGCGATCATCAGTTTCAGGAACAGCACTTCGGCGTCCTTGCCGCGCAGTGAGGCGAGTTGGTCCAGTTGCGCCCGCGTGGCCATGCCCGGCATCACCGGCATGTCGGCCGGGGATGCCGGGGCGGGGGCCGGGGCCGTTCCGGCCGGCGTCATGCCGTGCCCGGGCATGGACCCGGCGCTCATCCACTGCATCGGCGGGCGCGTCGTGCCGAAGGGGACGCCCCACAGTTGCAGCCACCCGGACATGCGGCCGATCTGCTCCTGCTGGGTGAGCGCGATGTCGTACGCGAGGCGCCGCACGGCCTCGTCGCCGGTCAGGTCGCGGACCGCCATCGACATCTCCACGGCCTGCGCGTGGTGCACACGCATGTCGCGGCCGAAGCCGACGTCGACCGAGTCGTCCGCGGGCGGTGGCCCGACTGCGGCTGGTGCGGGCGCGAAGACCGGGGCAACCGGCGGCCCGGGCGCGTCGTCCGCAGCGTCGGCCGCCGCATCTGCCGACGACCTGCCCGCCTCAACGGAACCGCCCGCACCGCGGCCGGAATTGTCCGCGGTGTTGCCCGCGAGCAGGATCACCACGACCGCCAGGACGACCACGGCCGCGACCGTCCCGAGCGCGAAGGCAAGGCCGCGGCGCGTCGGGCCCGGGAACCTCAGGCGGGTCACGCCGGCTTCCCCACACCGCCGCTGCACGTCGCCCCGGGCTCCGGCGCCTGCGGGCCTTCGCGGTAGGCGGCCAGGAACTCGTCCAACCTCGCGTCATCCGGGTCGGGCAGCGGCAGTTGCAGGCCCCAGGCGCTCACGGCCACCGGTGTGGCCAGGCCGTCCATCGGGGACAGGATGGTGTATGTCTTGCCCCTGACCTTGTCCTTGAGCCTCCGGATCTGGTCGGCGGGCAGATCCGGCCGGTAGACCACCCACACCGCGCCGTGCTCCAGCGAGTGCACCGCGTTGCGCGCCGCCACCGGCTGGTCGTACGTCCCGCAGTTCAGCCACGCCGGGTCGTGCTCTCCACCGGCGGGCGGGGCCTGCTCGTACCGGATCTCCCGCTTGCCCTCATGGCCCTGCGACGCGGTGAACGCCGCCACGCCCGCGATCTTGCTCCCCGCGGTGCCGGGCGCCACGGGCTTGACGTCCGCGACGAGCGGTTCGCCGGACGCCGCCGCCGGATCGCCCCCGGACGCCGGCTCGGAGGCCTTGTCGTCGCTGCGGACGACCCAGACGAGGCCGGCCACAAGCGCGACGGAAGCGGCCCCGACGACGGCCGCGGTGAGCACGGTCCGACGGCGGCGGGCCCGGCGTTCGCGCTCGCGCTGTGCGGCCAAACGCCTGCGGGCGTCCGCCAGTTGCGCGGACTTGCGGGCCTTCTTCTCCTGGTTGGTCATGGGTTTCCTGCTCGTGTTCCTGGCCTTGGGCGGGCGGGACATGGGTGGGGGCCTCCCCGGGGCGGGCCCGTCGCGCGGCGCGGCCGTGACGCGGGCGGGGCGCAGGTACAGCACAACCGCTGCGCAACCACGGCGCTGCTGCGACGCGGGACGGATGGCGAACTGGCGGCTTGCTTCGGGACGTTCGCCCCGACACGAGCCGTCAGGTCAGCGAGACCCCCAGCGCCAGAGGCCCGGGAGTGGGCCGGGAGGGTGGCGCCGGCGGGGAGAAGCCGGCGCCGGCCGAGGGGTGGAACCAGGGTCCGGCGGGCAGCGCGGGCGCCGGGGAGTCCACCGGTGTCGCGGGCACGGCCGCTGCCGGGCAGTGATGGACGGCAACCCCGCAGGAGTCGCCTGCCGGCGCCTTGCCGGGCCCGTCCGAAAGGTCGCCCACGAACTGAGCGGACACGTCGGCCGCCGTCTGCGTAGACGCCCCGGCCCCGTTCGCCGCACCGAGTGTCAGCGCGCACACGAGAGCGAACAGCACCGCAAGTGGCGCCGCCAGAGCGCGCATTCGCGTGCGGGCGCCACGACCCACCTGCCAAGCCATGGGTCCTCCCGCCTGAACTCGCCGCCTCGGTGGCCTCACGCTGCCGCACGCGCGGCCGGTGACACCGGAACGGAAGACACCTTACCTCCTACGTCATGTAGGAGGAGTGGGCGGGCGGACACGCGGCAACCGGCACGAGCGGGGAGGACGGGGTGCGGGTGTGGGCATGGAGTGCGGCGTGCTGATCGACCCGGCCGGGCATCGGCCCGCTCCCCCCGCCGCCCTGACGCCTTGACCACCCGGATCGCCCGGACCCGTCAGGCGTCAGGCCGCCGGACCGTCCGCAGCGCCCGTCCCCGGAGCAAACACCGGCGCCGTACCGGAAGTCGCGGACACGTGAGGTTCCAAGCACCGGAGCAGGTCGGCACCGGCATGGGTCGCAGTGACCGCGAACGCGCACGCCGCGAGGGCCGCAAGCCCCACCGCGCCCAGCCGGACGACGGCGTTGCCGGGCCGCGAGCCCGTGGGCACTCCGTCCAGAAGCAGGTGCAGGCGCCGGGCCACCTGGCCGCCCCGCCCGCCGGTGAGGGCGTGCGCGCCTGCTGCGCCACCTGGATCGGCCGCGTCGAGAGCGGCCTTGCAGACCGCGGCGGCGAGCACCGCGGGCTCGTGCAGACGGCGTACCGCCCACCAGTCCGCGTCGCGTTCGAGGTGGAACGCCAGTTCGTCGGCGGCGCGGCGCGTGCCCGGCAACCAGCGGGCCAGGATCGTGCACACCTCCGCCGCGGCGGCGATCCACCGGTGTCCGCGCCGGATGTGACCGTGCTCGTGCGCGAGCGCCGCGTCCAACTCGTCGTCGTCGAGCGCCGCCAGTGCGCCCGCGCTCACCACGATCCGGGGACGGCGTACGCCGACCGCGGCCAGCAGCACCTGCGGGTCGGACACCACCGCGGCGCCGCCCGGCCCCTCGATGTCCAGCAGCCGCACCCGGGACAGCACTTCCCGGTCGGCGGCCCGGAAACGGCGGAGCACCGCGTACCCGGCAGCGGCCGCCAGCCCGCCGCACACGAGCAGCACGATCCCGAGATCGGAACCCGCGCGCAGCGGCAGCCCGTGGAGCCAGTCCCGTACGACCCGCGTGTGCGGCAGGCAGATCACCGCCAACAGCACCGCCGCGACCGCGGCCGTCGCGCGCAGGGCCAGCCCGGCCGCCCACACGGCCGCCGCGGTCATCGGCCGCAGCCGGTCCAGGCTGATCGTCCGTTCGGCGAGATGCGGCGCGGCCACACTCAGGGCCAGGCACACGGCCCACACCGCAATCTGATCGGCCATCACGTCGACCGGCCGCGGCGCTTGTCCTCGATCGTCCGCGCGAGCGCCTGCAAGTCCGCCAGTTCGTCGGTCCCCAGCCCCCCGACCAGTTGCGCCAGGGCCAGGCGGCGGGCGGACTCGGACGCGGAGTCCAGTGCGGTCGACAGCGAAGCCGCCACGTAGTCGGCCTCGCTCATCGCCGGCTGGTACACGATGGCCTGCTTCTCCCGGGTCCGGGTCAGCAGCCCGCGCTCGGCGAGCCGGTTGAGCACGGTCTGCACGGTGGTGTACGCGCCGCGCGACGCCTCGGGCAGCCCCGCGCGGACCTGCTCGACCGTCCCCGTGCCGATGCGCCACAGCACCGTCATGATCTCGGCCTGCAACCCGCCCTGAACCCGCGGGGACTCGCCCACCGCCGCCTCCATCCGATTCCGTCGCGTCCGGCCGCGCACGGCACTGCCGCCGATCCGGCCCGATGCCACCGCAGCCTACGACGGTACCGGCGGACCGGCGGACCGGCCGACTGCCGCTCGCCGTGCCCCGCGGCCGCTCCCGTCAGCGCAGGACGAAGGGATTGCCGGTAGGCGCCCCGGTGTTGATCCACACGCACTTGTCGTCGAGGTACGCGTTGATGGCGGCGATGCCGTTCTCCCGCCCGACCCCCGAGTCCTTGAAACCGCCGAACGGCGCCAGGTAGCTGACGGCCCGGTAGGTGTTGACCCAGACCGTGCCGGAGCGGATGCGGTCGGCCATCCGGAAGGCGCGGCCGATGTCGCCCGTCCACACGCCCGCGCCGAGGCCGAAGCGGCTGTCGTTGGCGATCTCGACGGCCTCGGCCTCGTCCTCGAAGGGGATGACCGCCAGGACCGGCCCGAAGACCTCCTCCTGGGCGATGCGCATGCTGTTGCGTACGTCCGTGAACACGGTCGGCTCGACGAACCAGCCTCCCCGTTCCGCTGCCTTGCCGCCGAGGGCGAGCCGGGCGCCCTCCTTCTGTGCGATGTCGATGTAATCGAGGACCTTGGCGTACTGCCCGGGTGTGGTGATCGGGCCGACCTGGGTGTTCTCGTCCATCGGGTCGCCCATGCGGGCGGTGCCGGCGAGGTCGACCAGGCGGGCGAGGACCTCGTCGTGGACGTCTGCCTGCACCAGCAGCCGGGAGCCCGCGATGCAGGTCTGGCCGGTGGCGGCGAAGATGCCGGAGACCGCGCCGTTGACCGCGGACTCCAGGTCGGCGTCGGCGAAGACGATGTTGGGCGACTTGCCGCCGAGTTCGAGGCTGACGTGCTTGAAGTCGCGCGCGGCGGCCTGGTTGATGTGGCGGCCGGTGGCGTCCGAGCCGGTGAAGCTGATCTTCCGGACGAGCGGGTGCTCGACCAGCGCGGCGCCGACCTCC
This sequence comes from Streptomycetaceae bacterium NBC_01309, assembly GCA_045039925.1. Taxonomy (GTDB): domain Bacteria; phylum Actinomycetota; class Actinomycetes; order Streptomycetales; family Streptomycetaceae; genus Yinghuangia. Next base: position 8,255,091 of record CP108400.1, on the reverse strand, counting down.
CCGCCGAACCCCGGGACGACGTTGAAGACACCGGGCGGCAGCCCCGCCTCGTGGAAGAGCCGGGCGAGTTCCAGGGTGGAGGCGGAGGTGAACTCCGACGGCTTCACCACCACCGTGCAGCCCGCGGCCAGGGCCGGGGCGATCTTCCAGGCGAGCAGCAGCAGCGGGGAGTTCCACGGGGTGATGACCCCGACGACTCCGACGGGCTCCTTCTTCGTGTAGGCGAAGTAGCCCTTCTTGTCCAGCGGGGGGACGGTGCCCTCGATCTTGTCGGCGAGGCCGCCGTAGTAGTGGAACCACTGGGGGATGTAGCTGAGTTGCCCGTACATCTCGGTGAACAGCTTGCCGTTGTCGCGGACCTCGACTTCGGCGAGGTGGCGCGCGTGCTCGGCGATGGTGTCGCCGAGCCGCCGCACCAGGGCGCCGCGCGCGCTGGCGGTGAGGTCCGCCCAGGGGCCGCTGTACATGGCCCGGTGCGCGGCCTGGACGGCGTCGTCGACGTCCTGCCCGGTGCCCTTGGCGATCTCCGCCCATGGGGTGCCCAGGTAGGGGTTGTCGGTGGGGAACCACTCGCCGCCGGCGGCTTCCCGGCTCTCGCCGTCAATGAACAACTCGTAGCGCTGCATCAGGTATCCCGCCGGTGTCGAAGGTCTTCGGGCCGAGCGCGGCACGGGCACAGGCACGGGAGGCGGTGTCGGCCGGTCGTCTCCGGATGCCGCACATCATGACCGCTGATGGACGGATTTGAACAATAGAAAGTGCTGATGGGCGCATGCGCCCGCGGCATCGGCACGGACGCTGCCGTACGTCGTCGACGCCCGTTCAGGTACGGCTTCAGATGCCGGTTCAGATGACCTGCTCGGCCCGCAGGCCGGCGATCTCGGCCGCGCCGTACCCGAGCCCGGCCAGCACGCTGTCGGTGTGCTCGCCCACGGCCGGTACGGCACCCATGCGCGCGACGGTGCCGGCGAGGTCCGCCGGCGGCAGCAGCGCGGGCACCGCCGCCCCGCCGGGGATCCGGACGTCCCGCCACCGGCCGCGGGCCTTGAGCACGGGGTGGGCCAGGAAGTCCTCGACGTCGTTGACCCCGGCCGCGGCGATGCCGATCGTGTCCAGCAGCTTCGTCGCCTCCGCGCTGTCGAGCTCGGCGAAGCGGGCGGCCAGGATCGCGTTCAGCTCCGCACGGTGTGCCACGCGCGCGGACGTGCTCGCGAAGCGCCCGTCCGCGACGAGGTCGGGGCGCTGGAGGAAGTCCGCGCAGAGGGCGGCCCATTCGCGTTCGTTCTGGACGGAGAGCAGGACGTCCTTGCCGTCCGCCGCCGCGTAGGCGCCGTACGGGGCGATGGTGGCGTGCTGCGTGCCGATGCGCGGGGGCTGGGTGCCGCCGTGCCGGGTGTAGTGCGCGGGCTGGCTCATCCACTCGGCCAGGGCCTCGAACAGCGATACCTCCACGGCACGCGCCACACCGGTGGTCGCGCGCGTGAACAGGGCGGTGAGGATGCCCGAGTACGCGTACATCCCGGCCGCGATGTCGGCGATCGACACCCCGACCCGGGCGGCCCCGTGTTCGTTGCCGGTCAGCGACACCAGGCCGGTCTGGCACTGGACCAGCAGGTCGTACGCCTTCCGCTCGGACCACGGCCCGCTGCTGCCGTACCCGGAGACCGAGCAGGCGATCAGCGACGGGAAGCGCGCCGCCAAGGCCTCGGCGCCCAGCCCCATCCGGGCGGCGGCGCCGGGAGCCAGGTTCTGCACGAATACGTCCGCGCCCGCGAGCAGCTCCTCCAGGATCGCGCGGCCCGCGTCCGTCTTGAGGTCGAGCGCCACCGACTCCTTGGAGCGGTTGAGCCAGACGAAGTAACTGGATTCGCCGTGCACGGTGGTGTCGTAGCGGCGGGCGAAGTCGCCCCCGCCCGGGCGCTCCACCTTGATCACCCGGGCGCCCAGGTCGGCCAGCTGGCGGGTGGCGAACGGGGCGGCCACCGCCTGCTCGATGCTGACGACCGTGACACCCGCCAGCGGGAGTACCTCGGGACGGTCGTTCATGGGGGCCTCCATCGGGGCGGGAACCTGGATCTCCCTACCATCATGGTGAATGATGACCGGATCATTGAAATAGCATTTTGTGATGCCCCCATGCGGGCGTCGGATAGCCGCGGAAGGGAGGCGCACCTTGGACATCAAGCAACTCAGGGCGGTCGTCACCGTTGCCGAAGCAGGCAGCGTGACGCGGGCGGCGGAGCTGCTGCACCTGGTGCAGCCCGCGGTCACCCGGCAGATCCGCACGCTGGAGAAAGAGCTCGGCGTCCCGCTCTTCGAACGCACCGGCCAGGGCATGCGGCCCACCAAGGCCGGGACGATCATGGTCGACCGCGCCCGACGCGCGCTCGGCGAGTTGGAGCGGGCCCGGGCCGAGGTGCAGCCTCCCCCGGGCGAGGTGACCGGGATAGTGACCGTCGGCCTGCTGGAGAGCACGAGCGACCTGCTGGCCGAGCCGCTGGTGTCGGCGATCGGCCGCGACCACCCCGGCGTCGTCCTGCAACTGATGACGGCCTACTCGGGGCACCTTCAGCAGTGGCTCGGGGACGGGGACCTCGACCTGACCCTGCTCTACAACCTGGACAGCACGCCGCTGCTCAACGCCACCCCGCTGGTACGCGAGCGCCTGTGGGCCGTCGCGCCGCCGTCGGCGGGGCTGCGCGCCGAGGTCCCGGTGCCCTTCGCGGAGGCCGCCACGCATCCGCTCGTGATGCCGGCGTCCGGGCATGCGCTGCGCGGACTGATCGACGCGGCGGCGGGGCGGGCGCGCACGGATCTGGACGTGGCGGTGCAGACGAACTCCATGCGCGTCCAGAAGCAGCTTGTCCTCGCGGGACACGGCTGGACGATCCTGCCCGGCTTGGGCATCGCGGAGGACGTGGCGCGGGGGACGGTGAGCGCCGCGCCGCTGTGCGAGCCGGAGGTGTGGCGCTCGATCGTCCTCGCGACACCGAGGTCAGGGCGAACGCCGCCGGCCGTCGAGGTCGTCGCGGCGGAGCTGATCCGCCAGGTCAACTCGGCCGTGGCGCAAGGCGGATGGCCGTCCGCCCGGCCGCAGACGGCCGGTGCCGACGCGGGCGGCTGACGCCCGCCCGCGACCTCCTGCCTACTTGACTGCCTGTCTACTTGACTGCCTGCCTACGCGTGACTGCCCACCCGCTCCGGCCGCACCGTCATGCCCGGGGAACATGCGGGCATCACGCCTTTCTATTGTCCAACGCGGCACTCCGGCACCCATGATCAATCCAGGGCGGGCGGCAATCCGCCCTGTCGCCCCGTTCCGTACGTCGCCGCAGGAGGCGCCGATGCACCCCGCCCCCGGTGACCGCTCCGCGGAGACGGCCCCGCTCGACTCGTACGTGGAGTCGTGGCACCCCGGACCGGTCACGGACGAGGACCCGCTGCACGCCGAGCCGGTGGCGGCGCTGTCGGCCGTCCTGAACCTGCCCGGGCCGGTCGCGAAGCCCGGGGACCCGCTGCCGCCGCTGTGGCACTGGCTGCACTTCCTGCGCTGGCCCTCCCAAGGCGACCTCGGTGCCGACGGCCATCCGCTGAACGGGCACTTCCTGCCGCCCGTTCCCCGCCGCCAGCGCATGTTCGCGGGCGGGCGCTGCGAGATCGCCGAACCGCTCCGCCTCGGGGAACCCACCGAGCGGCGCAGCAGTCTGGCCTCGGTGACCGCCAAGCACGGCCGTACCGGAGACCTGCTGTTCGTGACCGAGCGCCGGGAGTTCCGGCAGCGCGGCCGCACCTGCCTCGTCGAGGAGCAGGACATCGTCTACCGGTCCGGACGCGGCGCGGCCGAGCACCCGCGCGAAGTCGACGAGGCCGCGTTCCCCGAGCCTGACGAGCCGTGGCAGCTTCCGCTCCGCCCGGACCCGGCGCTGCTGTTCCGGGTGAGTGCCCTGACCGCCAACGCCCACCGCATCCACTACGACGCCCCGTACTGCCGTGCCGAGGAGGGCTACCCCGGGCTGGTGGTGCACGGTCCGCTGCTGGCGCTCCTCATGTTCGAACTGCCGCGCCGCCACGCGCCGGAGCGTCAGGTACGCGCCCTCTCGTACCGGCTCCGCATGCCGGTGTTCGCGGGCGAGCGCCTTGCCGCCTGCGGAACGCCGTCGTCGGACAACGGTGCGGTGCTGCGCGTCGCCACCCATCGCGCGGACGAACACGCCACGGCAGAGGTGACGTTCGCATGACCGATGACGACCGCATCCGCACCGCCGACCGCGTGGACATCGACGACCGCATCGCCGCCGCCACAAGCCTGCTGTTCGTTCCGGGCGACCGTCCCGACCGCTTCGACAAGGCGGTCGCCTCCGGAGCCGACCTGGTCATCGTCGACCTCGAAGACGCCGTCGCCGCCCCGGACAAGGAGCGCGCCCGCGACGCCGCCGCGGCCTGGCTGGCCCGCGGCAACCGGGCGATCGTCCGTATCAACGCCCCGGAAACACCTTGGTCGGCGGGCGACTTGGACATGGCGGCACGATACGGCTCCCCCGTCATGGTCCCCAAGTCCGAGGATCCCGCGGTGCTCGCGGAACTCGCCACCCGAACGGCGGGCCGGTGCACGGTGATCGCGCTGATCGAGACCGCGCTCGGCGTGGAGAACGCCCTCCAGGTGTGCGCAGCCCAGGGGGTCGTCCGGGCCGCCTTCGGCAACGTCGACCTCTCCGCGCAATTGGGCACCGCGCCCGACGACCATACGGCCTTGGCGTACGCGCGCTCCCGGTTGGTCGTCGCCTCCGCGGCGGCCGGCGTCGCCGCGCCGATCGACGGCGTCACCACCGCCGTTCGGGACCTCGACGTGCTCGCCGCCGACATCGACCACGCCCGGCGGCTGGGCTTCACCGGGAAGCTGTGCATCCATCCGGAGCAAATCCCGGACGTCGTACGGGGGTTCATGCCTTCGCCGGAGGAAGTGCGCTGGGCGCACACGGTCCTCGGCGCCGGGGACTCGGTCACGACGGTCGACGGGCAGATGGTGGACAAGCCCGTACTGCTGCGTGCGCGTCGCATCGTCGCCGCGGACGGGGAAGAGCCCGGCGTACGGTGACGCCCAAGCGCTAACCCGTCGTGGACCACCCGTCGTGAACTCATCCGCCGGGGACTTGCCCGCCGGAAGCTACCCAGGCGGCGCTCCCCGGGCCGCGCGCCCCCCGTACACGCGTCTCCTGCGGGGGACTCCCCCTCGGAAGCCCCCCGCAGCCGCATCGCCGCCTACCGTGGGACGCGGTTGCGTCCGATCAGCTGCTTGACGATGACGTTGCGCTGGATCTCGTTGGTGCCCTCGCCCACGATCATGAGCGGGGCGTCACGGAAGTAGCGCTCGACGTCGAACTCCGAGGAATACCCGTAGCCTCCGTGGATCCGCACCGCGTTGAGGGCGATCTCCATGGCGGTCTCCGAGGCGAACAGCTTGGCCATCCCGGCCTCCATGTCGACCCGGGCGCCTTCGTCGTACCGCTGGGCCGCGAACAGCGTGAGCTGCCGGGCGGCTTCGAGCTTCGTGGCCATGTCGGCGAGGTAGTTGCCGATGGACTGGTGCTTCCAGATCGGCTTCCCGAACGACTCCCGCTCCTGCGCGTAGCGCAGCGAGTCCTCCAGCGCGGCACGCCCGACGCCGAGCGCGCGGGCGGCCACCTGGAGCCGGCCGACCTCCAGGCCGCGCATCATCTGCGCGAAGCCCTCGCCCTCCACGGTCCCCAGCAAGGCGTCCGCGGGAACGCGCATGTCCTCGAAGACGAGCTCCGAGGTCTCCACGCCCTTGTAGCCGAGCTTGTGCAGGTCCCGGGAGACGGTCAGGCCCTCGCCCTTCTCGACGAGCAGGATCGAGACGCCCTTGTGCGGCGGATCGGCCGACGGGTCCGTCTTGCAGAGGAGGGCGATGAGGCCGGAACGGCGGGCGTTCGAGATCCACATCTTGGAGCCGTTGACGACGTACGCGTCACCGTCGGCGCGCGCGACGGTACGCATGGCCTGGAGGTCCGACCCGCCGCCGGGTTCGGTCAGCGCCATCGTGGCGCGCAGTTCGCCGGTGGCCATGCGCGGCAGGTACTTGTCCTTCTGCTCCTGCGTTCCGAAGGCCAGGATCAGCTTGCTGACCACGGTGTGGCCGCCCATCGCGCCGGCCAGGCTCATCCAGCCGCGCGCCAGTTCCTCGGTGACCATGACGTAGCAGGCCGCGCTGACCTGCCCGAAGCCCCACGGCTCGGGGACGGCCAGCCCGTAGACGCCGAGCTCCTTCATGGCCTCGATGAGCTTCTCGGGATAGATGTCGCCGGCTTCGAGTTCATGCGCCACCGGCTTGACCTCGGAGTCGACGAACCGCCGGACGACACTGACGATCTCGCGCTCTTCTCGCGAAAGCACGGGCTTCGCTCCCCTCGCTACCTGACCAGCAGAACTGTTCAATACTTTATCATTGATAAAATCGCAAAGCGCGGCCGCGGGCGTCTTCGCCGGACGGGCCCGGACCTCAGTCCGCGAGGACCGACGCCACCACGGCTCGGAAGATGCCGATGGCCATGTCGAGCTCGTCCCGGGTGACGACGAGCGGCGGCATCCAGCGGACGGCGGCTCCCCGGGCGCCCGCCGTCGTCAGAATGAGGTGGCGTTCCAGGCACCCCGCGACGATGCGCTGCGTGACCGCGGGATCGGCGAACTCGACGGCCAGCATCAGGCCGAGGCCGCGGACGTCCACGACCGCGTCGGGATGGGCCGCCCGCAGCGTGAGCAGCGCGTCCCGCAGCGCCCCGGCCAGCGATCGCACGTGGTCGAGCGCACCCGGCTCGGTCAGCACCTCGATCGTGGCGAGGGCCGCGGCGCAGGCGACCGCGTTGCCGCCGTACGTGCCGCCGTGCGAACCGGGGATCCAGGACCGCATGACCGACTCTCGCGCCCCGACCGCGCTCAGCGGCATTCCGGAGGCGATGCCCTTGGCCAGCACCATGATGTCGGGCTCGACGTCGTACTGCTCGATCGCGAACATCGTGCCGGTCCGGCCGAAGCCCGTCTGCACCTCGTCGGCGACCAGCAGGATCCCGTGTTCGTCGCAGATCTCCCGGAGCGCGCGCAGGAAGGCCGGCGGCACCGGGCGGTAGCCGCCCTCCCCCTGCACTGGTTCGATCACGAACGCCGCGATGTCCGAGGGATGGCACGTCGACTCCAGCAGCTCGCGCAGCCCGGCGAGGCACCGCTCGACATCGGCGTCGACCTCCCCGCCGCCCGCCGCGCCCGGGAACGGCGCGACGAAGATCCCCGCGGGCAACGGCTGGGCGTGCACGCGGTAGACGGCCTTGGACGTGGTCATCGCCGCGGTGAGGTGGGTGCGTCCGTGGAACGACCCCTGGAAGACCACCACTCCGGTCCGGCCGGTGGCCTGCTTCGCCAGCTTGACCGCGGCCTCGACCGCCTCGGCACCGGAGTTGCTGAAGAAGAACTGCTCCATCGAGTCCGGCGTGAGCTCGACCAGCCGGTCCGCGAGCGGTACGAGCAGGTCGTGCTGGTAGCAGTTGACCTGTGCGTGGACGATCCGCCCCGCCTGCCGGGCGATGGCCTCCACGACGCGCGGGTGCGAGTGGCCGGTCGAGCAGACGGCGATGCCGGCGGTGAAGTCCAGGTACTGCTCCCCCTCCGCCGTCTCCACCCATGCCCCCGATCCGGAGACGACGTTCAACTGCGTGATCCGGCCCCAGACCCCGGAGAGCGGCGAGGCGGGCGCGGCGAGACTTTGCGCGGAGGACATGACGGCTCCTCGACAGACGACGGGACAGATGGTGAAAGACAGGTGGTGAAAGACAGGTGGTGAAAGACAGAAGGTGGCAGGCAGGAGGTGAGAGACAGACGGCGGCGGCGGTGGATCCCTGACGGGTTGCCGCCGGAACGCTTGCGGATCACTGACAGCCTGCGACGCTGACAGCCTGCAACCTTGATATACGATAAACTATCAGAGTGATCGCGAGAGTAACATGACGGCGACCGGAGCAGATCCGGTCCGGGGGTGGGAGTCACGTCCTCCGCCGGAGGCCAACGAGATTGCGGAGTCATGAGCGGACATATCTCCCCCACGTCACGACGCCCGGCACGTCGGGTGCTGCGCGAGGACGTCGCCGATGTGATCCGCAACAGCATCATGGTGGGCGAGCTCCGCCGCGGCAGCCGCCTGGACGTCTCGGGCCTGGCCGCCGACCTCGACGTCAGCCAGCTCCCCGTCCGCGAGGCCCTGATCTCGCTGGCCGCGGAAGGCCTGGTGCGCGCGGTGCCCCGGCGCGGCTACTACGTGGAGGAGCTCGACCCCGTCGACGTCCTCGACCACTACGAGATCTACGGGAAGATCTCCGGCATCGCCGTGGCCCGGGCCTCGAAGCTGATGACCGACCAGGACATCGACGAACTCCAGTCGCTCAACGACCGCATGCGCGCCGCCGCGGACCCGGACGAGCAGGAAGCGCTGAACAACGAGCTCCACGGGCGGATCAACCGGGTCGGTGCGTCGCGCCGGCTGCGCTCGGTGCTGCTGCCGCTGTCGCACGGCATGGACGTACGGTTCGGCGTGATCATCCCCGGCTGGCAGCGCAACGCGGCCAACGAGCACGACGCGATCATCGCCGCCCTGCGCGCGCGGGACGCGGAGACGGCCCGCGCGGCCATGGAGCACCACCTCTGCGTGAACGGCCAGCGGGCCGTCGACGCGCTGACCGAGGCGGGCTTCTTCACCGTCGGCGACCAGCAGGGCGCCGCGAGCTGACGACGGCGCGGAATGTTCCGGTGGTTCCGGAACGTTCCGCGCTTTTTGCGAGCGTTCAACGGCAGGACCGGCCCCGGGCACGGCTGTGCCGCTCCGGGGCCGACGATGCGCCTCCTGCCGTGCGCCTCCTACCGTGCGTCGGCGCCCCGGTATGCCGGGTCCGGGTGCACGCGCACGGGCATCTTCTTGATGCCGTGCACCAGGTTCGAGCGCACCATCGTGGGCTCGCTCAGCAGCTCGATCCGCTCCAGGCGTTCGAGCAGCGCGGTGATGACGATCTTGATCTCAAGGCGGGCCAGCGCGTTGCCGAGGCAGAAGTGCGGGCTGCCCTTGCCGAACGAGACGTGCTCGACGTTCTTGCGGTGCACGTCGAAGACGTACGGGTTCTCGAACTTCCGCTCGTCGAAGTTCGCCGAACCGAACCACATCACCAGCTTGTCGCCCTCGCGGATCGTCTGCCCGTGCAGTTCGACGTCGCGGGTCGCGGTGCGGCGGAAGTGCAGGATCGGCGTCGCCCAGCGCAGGAACTCCTCGACCGCGTTCTGCACGAGGGACGGGTCCGCCTTGAGGTCGGCCCAGGCCTGCGGGTGGGTGGCGAGCGCGCGCACGGTGTGCGAGATCGTGTGCCGGGTGGTCTCGTTGCCCGCGATGATCAGGAGCGAGAAGTAGTTCTGGTAGTCCAGGTCGGACAGCGGGACGCCGTCCTCCGGGGTGGTGTTGACCAGCTTGGAGACCAGGTCGGTGCCGGTCCCGCCCTTGCGCTGCGCGGCGAGGCGGAAGCCGTACTCGAAGACCTCCAGGGCGGCCGGGGACCGGAACGGGAGGTTGCGGTACTGCTCGGACTCGGGGCTGCCGGCCAGCACGTCCGTATAGTCCGGGTCGGAGTTCGCGATCATCTGGTTGCCCCAGTCGATCAACTTGTCCGTGTCGTCGACGGGTACGTCGAGCATGCGCGCCAGCAGGCGGATCGGGATGTCCGCGCTGATCTCGTCGACGAAGTCGAACTCGCCCAGCGCCAGCGCGCGGTCGAGGGTGGCGCCGGTCAGCTGCGTCAGGAAGTCCTCGTACAGCGCCACCGCGCGGGGGCTGAACTCCCGTACCAGCAGCTTGCGCAGCGCCCAGTGCCGGGCACCGTCGGTGTCGATCATCGACTTGCGGACGAGCAGCTGCTCCTCGTCCAGCTCCTCCAGCGTGACCTGCTGCTCCGACGACCAGGTCGCGGCGTCCTTGTCCACCGCCGCCACGTCGTCGTACCGGGTGACCGACCAGAAGCCCTTGTTGCCGTCGGCCTCGTCGTTCCAGAACAGCGGCGCACGGTCGCGCAGGCTCCGGAACGCCTCGTGGGGGTTCCCGGTGCCGAAGAGGTCGAGGTCGGTCAGGTCGAGACCGGTGATGTCGGTGTCGGCACGGTCGGTGTCGGCACGGTCGGTGTCGGCACGGTCGGTGTCGGCACGGTCGGTGTCGGCACGGTCGGTGTCGGCACGGTCGGTGTCGGCACGGTCGATGTCGGCACGGTCGATGTCAGCGGGTTCCATGGCGTTCCTTCGTCTGCTGGGTCTCTCGGACGCGCTCCTTGGCCGCCTCCACGAATCGGGTGAAGAGGAGCTGCTGGTGGGTGTCGGTCGCCGCGGTGTCCTCCGGGTGCCACTGCACCCCGAACACCCAGCCGGGCGCGGCGCGGAACCGCACCGCCTCGACGGTGCCGTCGTCCGCGTACGCGAACGGCTCCAGCGCCTCGGCCAGGACGTCGATCCGCTGGTGGTGGTAGCAGCTGACCGGGATCGGGTCCCCGCCGAAGAGGACGGGATCGACCGGGGTGACCTTCTGGACCGTGTGGATGTGTCCGTCGACCATCGCCTGCTCCAGGGTGCCGCCCAGGGAGACGTTGAGGAGCTGGGTCCCCCGGCAGACCGCGAGCAACGGCACCGCGTGCTCCACCGCGTGGCGCAGGACGGCGAGGTCGAAGGCGTCCTGGAGGTCGTCGGGCGGGTCCGTGCCGGGCGCGGCGGCGGCGCCGTACAGCGCCGGGTTGATGTCGGCGCCGCCCGGCATCAGCACGCCGTCGTAGCACGCGAGCCGTGCCGCGATCTCCTCGGGCGCGGTCGCGTCGGCGGGCAGCAGGGTCACCGGGTCACCGCCCGCGGCCCACACCGCGTCCAGCAGTGCGCGCGGGTTGACGAGGGCCCGGAACCGCAGCGCCGAGGCCGACTCGCTGAACCGGCCGGGGATCGCGATGCGGGGCCTTGCCGTCACACCCATGTCGCGATCACCCAGTCGAGGAACTTGCGCAGGTTGGCCTGCGACGCGTCGATGTCGGCGTCGACCGAGTCGCGCAACCGCTGTGTCCCGTGGGCCCGCTCGAGCGAGTCCTCCTCGCCGGACCGCAGCCACGAGTCGACCAGCGCGACGGTGACCTCCGGGTGGAACTGCACGCCGACCGCCCGGCCGCGCGTGAAGATCTGCGGCCCGAAGTCGCTGCGGGACCAGACGTCGACGTCCGGCGGCAGCACCACGCGGTCGCTGTGCCAGGAGAACCAGGGGCCGCCGGGTATCGGGCAGCCGGGGTCCGTGGCGAACGTCAGCATCCCGATCTCGGCGCCGTCGCCGGCTTCGACGGAGCCGCCCCAGGCCTCGGCCAGGAGCTGGCCGCCGAAGCAGATGCCGACGAACGGGGTGTCCCGTTCGAGTACGCGCCGGACCCAGGCGACCTCGGTCCCCACCCACTCCCGGTGCCGCGGCTCCCATGCGTGGGCGAAGGACCCGAACACCACCACCAGGTCCGCGGACTCGGCGTCGGGCAGGGGGTGGTGCGCGTCGCGGGCCTCGCCGTGCGGGAAGACGGAGTGGTGCGTGACGTCGAAGCCGCGCTCCGCCAGCAGCGTACGTACGGCGCCGGTGTCGTCGGCGCCGCACGCCTCGTGCGTGACGAGGACCGCGCGCCTGGGCCGGCGGGTCGGTGGCGTCGGCTCCGACACGTCGGCCTCAGAAGATATCGGCATAGCGGGTGAACTCCCAGTCGGTGATGTGCGCACCGAAGGCGGCGAGCTCGTTGCGCTGCATGACCGTGAACGTGTCGACGAACATGTCGCCGTAGACCCGGCGTGCGAACTCGCTGCCGTGGAACGCGTCGACGGCCTTCTCCAGATTCGGCGCGAGGCGCGGCAGATCCGCGTCGGCGTGCGGGTCGCCGGTCGAGACCGGCCGCAGCGGCGCGTTGTCGCGCATCCCCTCCAGCCCGGCTTGGAGATAGCCGTGGGCGAGCAGGTACGGGTTCGCGTCCGCGGCCCCCCAGCGGACCTCGACCCGGGTGCCGGGCTCGTCGGGCGTCAGGCACCGTACGCCGACCAGCCGGTTGTCCATCCCCCAGCAGACCTGGGTCGGTGAGAACGAGTAGTCCTCGGCCCGCCGGTACGCCGTCACCGTGGGCATGGCCAGCATCTGGAGGTCCAGTTGGCGGCGCAGCAGGCCGGCGACGTACCCCTGCATCGCCTTGGACGGCAGCGCGTGGCCGGGGCTGTCGCGGACGGCGAAGACGTTGCGGCCCTCGGTGTCCACCAGGCTCTGGTGGATGTGCATGCCGGACCCGGCGCCGCCGTTGATGGGCTTGACCATGAACGTCGCGTTGTACCCGTGCCGGCGGGCGACGGCGCGCGTGAGCAGCCGGAACAGGATCGTCTCGTCGATCGCGGTCATCCCCGGCGCGTAGCGGAGGTTGATCTCGACCTGGGACGGGCCGTACTCCACATTGCTCGCCTCGCAGTCGATGCCGGTCCGCAGCAGCGCTTCGCGGATGGCGCCGAGCACCGGGTCGAGTTCGTCGGCCCGGTCGATCGAGTAGCAGAGCGTCTTGGCGGAGGCCTGCCGCCAGTCGGCGTCGAAGAGGTGGAACTCCAGCTCCGGCGCCTGGTTGACGGTCAGACCGAGGTCGGCGTACTCGCGCAGGGTCCGCTTGAGCATCGCCCGCGAGTCCATCGCGGTCGGCTCGCCGGTGTCGACGTCGACGGTGTCGCAGATGACCACCGCCGTGCCCTCGGTCCATCCGGCTATGCGGAACGTGTCGAGGTCGGCGACGACCGCCATGTCCTTGAACTCGCTGTCCATCTCCGCCCACGGGGTGGGCTGGACGTCGGACCGCGGGTTCCAGGACAGCGCGACGGCGGCGGTGGTGAAGCGTCCGCCGCGTAGGAACTGACGGATGGGGACGTGCTTCCCTCGCGGGACTCCCCATGTGTCGGTGAAGAGACAGACCACGGAATGCACACCGGCCGCCTCGGCAATTCGTGCGCATTCATCAAGGTTTCTGCCTGACTCGATGGCCACGGTCTCTCCCGTAGATAAATTATCAGCTATCGGCTAGCTTACCGGCCATCAGCATGAGCGGCAAGGCACCTCAGGAAGGCTGACCAATGCGGACGATGTCTCTTCAAGCTCCGGGAGAACCGCTTGTGGAGCGCGAGGTCGCCGACCCCGTGGCCACCGCCCCGCACGAGGCGGTGATCGACGTCCTCGGGTGCGGCGTGTGTCATTCGGACCTGCATGTGGTCGACGGACACATCGGCCGCACGCCGATCGTCCTGGGCCACGAAGTGGTCGGCATGGACGCCCGGCTCGGGCCGGTGATGGTGTACGCCCCCTGGGGCTGCCGCCGCCCGGAGTGCCTTCAGTGCGCGTCAGGGGACGAGATGATCTGCGCCGACAGCCACGAGGCGGGGATCTGGGACGACGGCGGATACGCCGACAAGATGCTGGTGCCCCACCGCGACTACCTGATCCCGCTGGAGGGACTCGACCCCCTCCAGGTCGCCCCCCTGGCGTGCGGCGGACTGACCGCGTTCCGGGCGGTACGGCGAGCCCTGTCCCTGGGCGAACCCGGCTGCCCCACACGGGTGCTCGTGATCGGCGCCGGCGGACTGGGCCAGTACGCCGTGCAGTTCCTCGCCCGGACCCCCGGGGCGCACGTGACGGTCGTCGACACCCTGCCCGCGAGGCTCGACGTGGCCCGCGAACTCGGGGCGGACGTGACGCTGTCCCCGGACGAGGTCGACGGGCAACCGTACGACGCGATCATCGACTTCGTCGGCTCGGAGGGCACGCTGCGGTCCGCCACGGCGGTCGTGCGGCGCGGCGGAGTCGTCGTCCTCGTGGGCATGTTCGGGGGCACCGTCCCCTTCGGCCTGGGGCGCCTGCCCAGTGAGGCCTGGCTGACCACCAGCATCTGGGGCAGCCCCGCCGACCTGCGGGCGCTGCTGGACCTGGCGCGCCGCGAGCCGCTGCGGCACGTGGTCGAACACCTCCCGCTCGGCGAGGCGAACCGGGCGCACGAACTGCTGCGGTCCGGCAGTTCACGGGGGCGCATCGTGCTCACCGTCTCCTGACACGGTCTCCGAACTTCCCTGCCGCACCTGTCATTTCCGTACGCCGTTCGCCCGCACCGTCCCCGTTCCATCGCTCATTCGATCGCTCATGCGATCGCCCATGCCATCGCGCATGCCATCGCCCATGCCGTCCCCCGACGGCCTCTGTGCGCCGAGCCGGGTGCGCCACGCAGCGCACCTCCCCGCCACCTCCCAGGGAGGAACAGTGACAACGGAGGCCGCAGAGCCGACCACCGCCGGCTCCACCGCCACCAGCTCCACCTCGCTCACCAAGAACGCGATCGGGGTCTTCGGAATCTGCTTCTTCGTCATCGCCGCGGCAGCGCCGATCGCGGGCATGACGGGCCTGGTACCCAGCATCCTCGTCATCGGGAACGGCGCCGCCGCGCCGGGGACGTTCCTCGTCGCCGGGCTGGTCTTCCTGCTGTTCTCCGTCGGCTACGCCGCGATGAGCAACCACGTGGTGCACACTGGCGCCTTCTTCGCCTACATAGGCCGGGGGCTGGGCGTCTCGTGGGGCGTGGCGTCCGCCTTCGTGACCGTGATGGCGTACTGCCTCGTGCAGGCCGCCGTGTACGGCTACTTGGGCGCGATCGTCGCCGGCACGCTGCCTTCCCTCTCCGTCCCGTGGTGGGTGTGGTCCCTCATCGCGGTGGCGCTGGTCCAGGTACTCGGCCTGATGCACGTGGAGTTCGGAGCGAAGCTGCTCGGACTGCTGCTGATCCTCGAGGTCGGGTCCATGGTGCTGACGGCGCTGGCGGTCTTCGCCGACGGAGGCGGCCCGGACGGCGTCGACTTCGGCGCGTCGTTCAGTCCGTCGGCCATCATGGACGGCGCACCGGGCATCGCGTTCGCCTTCGCGTTCGCCGGCTTCATCGGCTTCGAGGCGACGGCCATCTACGGCGAGGAGTCGCGGAACCCGCGGCGTACCGTCCCGCTCGCCACGTACCTCTCGGTCGGCGTCATCACCGCCGTCTTCGCCGTCGTCTCCTTCGGCGTGGTGAGCGGTGTGGGGCACACCCAGGTGGCCGACGAGACCGTACGCCTGACCACGGTCGGCGAAGTCCCGCTGGCCGACCCGGCCCAGGTGCTGTTCCACGTCGCCGACGTCTACGTCGGGTCGTGGCTGGCGGAGTTGATGAAGTGGCTGCTGATCAGCAGCGCGTTCGCCTGCGTGCTGGCCTTCCACAACTCCGCGACCCGCTACTTCTTCGCGATGGGGCGCGCCGACCTGCTGCCGCGGGCGGTCAGCCGGACCAACTCCCGCGGGGTGCCGGCCAACGCGTCCTTCCTGCAGACCGCCATCGCCGGGCTCGTGGTGGCGGCGTTCGCCCTCTGGGACCTCGATCCGGTGGTGAACCTCTTCTACTGGTTCTCGATCACCGCGATCGTGGCGCTCACCTTCGTCCAGGCGCTCGTGAGCATCTCCGTCATCGTCTACTTCCGGCGCTCCGGCGGGGACTCCCGCCCCTGGAACGTGCTCATCGCCCCGGCGCTGAGCCTGGCCGCCATGGTCGGCATCCTCTACCTCCTGCTGAGCCGGTTCGGGCTCGTCAGCGGTACGGCCGGCGCCAGCATGGACGCGTGGCACATGTCGGCCACCGGATGGATCCTGGCGCTGTGCCCGTTCGTCGTGTTCGCCTGCGCGCTGGTCTACGGCGTGGCCACGGCGAAGCGCCGGTCCGGGAACGAACTGCTGCGCTTCGTGAGCTGAGGCGGAGTCGGGGCTGACCACCCCTTGCACGTAACGACGTTGAAGGGGCGGGTCCGAGGACCCGCCCCTTCAACGTCGTCTTGCTTTGGAGTTGAACCGGTGCCTTCGGTTCGGCCGGGGGGTGCGGCTTGCTACGCCCGAACCTTGACCAGCTTGCGGTTGGCGAACTCCAGGATCCCCAGGCGTCCCAGCTCGCGGCCGAAGCCGCTGCGCTTCACGCCGCCGAACGGGAGGTCGGCGGCGGTGGACGGGGACTCGTTGACGTACACCATGCCCACGTCGAGGAGATCCACCAGCGCGAGGGCGTCCGCGGGATCGGCGGCGTGCACGGACGCCGACAGACCGTAGGGCGTGTCGTTGGCGATCCGGACCGCTTCCGCGACGTCGGCGGCCTTGTGGACCACCGCGACCGGGCCGAAGATCTCCTCGTGCCACGCCCGCATGCCCGGTTCGACACCAGTGAGCACGGTCGGCTCGAAGTACGCGCCGCGGCCGGGCACGGCGTTGCCTCCGGTCCTCGCGACCGCGCCCTTCTCCAGCGCGTCGGCGACCTGCGCGGCCACCTGGTCCCGGGCGGCGTGCGAGGACAGCGGTCCCATCGCCGTGTCCTCGTCCAAGGGATCCCCCACCCGGATCGCCGCGACAGCCGCCGTGAACCGGTCCACGAACTCGTCGTGAACCTCCGCGGACACGACGAACCGCTTGGCCGCGTTGCACGCCTGACCGCAGTTGCCCATGCGGCCGACGATCGCCTCGGCCACCAGACGGTCGAGGTCGTCGGTGTCCAGGACCACGAAGGGGTCGGATCCGCCCAGTTCGAGCACCACCTTCTTCAGGTGGCGGCCCGCCACCTCGGCGACGGCGGCGCCCGCACGCTCCGATCCGGTCAGCGACACCCCTTGGACGCGCGGGTCGGCGATGATCGCGGCGACCTGGTCGTTGTCGACGAAGAGGTTCGTGTAGCCGCCGGGTACGAGGCCCGCGTCGGCGAACATCTCGGCCAGCGCGAGCGCGGACTCGGGGCACTGCGGGGCGTGCTTGAGCAGGATCGTGTTGCCGAGCAGCAGGTTCGGCGCCGCGAAGCGGGCCACCTGGTAATAGGGGTAGTTCCACGGCATGACGCCCAACAGCGGCCCGAGCGGGGCCGTGCGGAGGCGGGCCGTGGAGCCGTCCTGCCGCGGAAGCACCTCATCGGCGAGGAACTCCTCGGCGTGATCGGCGTAGTAGCGGTAGATCTCGGCGCAGAGGCCGATTTCGCCGCGGCCGGAGCGGACGGGTTTGCCCATCTCCCCCGCCATCGTGACCGCCAGTTCCCGGGCCCGCTCCTCGTGCCGGTCCGCGACGCGGTGCAGCAGGGCCCGGCGTTCGGCGAGCGGCGTACGCCGCCACGTGTGGAACGCGTTCGTCGCCGACGCGAGGGCGGCCTCGACGGCGTCGGCACCGGCCGTCGCATGCGGCGAACTGCTCTCGCCCGTCGCGGGGTTGACGATTCGGTAGTCGCTCATCGGGCGGCGTCCCCTTCGGTCACAGGTCCAACGTGAGCTTGGCGCCCCGGCAGCGGGAGACGCAGATCATCATGGTGTCGTTGGCGGCCCGCTCGTTCGCGTCGAGAATCGAGTCGCGGTGCTCGACCTCGCCGTCCAGGACCTCGGTCTCGCACGTCCCGCAGATGCCTTCCTGGCACGAGGCGAGGACCGAGACGTCGTTCTCCCGGCACACGGCGAGGATGGACTTGTCGGCGGGCACCGTCAGACTCAGGCCGGAGCGCTTGAGGACGACCGTGAACTCGCGGTTGTCCGCGTCGTCCGTCTCGACGGGCGTGAAGCGCTCCACGCGGAGCGTCCCCGACGGCCACGACGCGGACTTGCCTTCGACGGCGTCGAGAAGCCCCGCGGGCCCGCAGCAGTAGACCAGCGTGTCCGGCGCGGGCGTGGCCAGCAGGGCGTCCAGGTCGATCTGCCCGGCTTCGTCCTGCGGGACCAGGCCGACCTTGTCCCCGTACGGCGCCAAGCGGTCCACGAAGGCCATCGCGGAGCGGCTGCGACCGCCGTACACGAGGCGCCAGTCGGCGCCGGCCGCCTCGGCCTCGGCGATCATCGGGAGTATCGGCGTGATGCCGATGCCCCCGGCTATGAACAGGTAGCGGGGGCTGGCCGTCAACGAGAAGTGGTTGCGCGGTCCGCGCACCTTGACGACGTCGCCGACCTGCACGTTGTCGTGCACGTACTGCGAGCCGCCGCGCGAGTCGTCGGTCCTCAGCACGGCGATCCGCCACCTGTCGCCGGTCGCGGCGTCCCCGCACAGCGAGTACTGCCGGACCAGCGCGTCCGGCCCGTCCCCCAGCACCACATCAATGTGCGCACCGGGCGTCCAGGGCGGCAGTCGATCACCGCCGGCGGAGGCGAGCTCGAGTGAACGTACGCCGTCCGACTCGACGCGCGCCGCACGCACGACCAGATCCATTTCGAGTTCTTGAAGCACGGCCTCGGCAGACAGCGTCACTGGGGACCCCTCGCTAGCACATCCTCATTCCCCGATAAGTTATCAAACATAGCGACGCAGGCCCAGGCCGGCAGCAGGCAATGGGGGGCGGCCCGGCCCAGCACAGCCGGCTATACCCGAAACGCTCCGGTCAGCGGCATCGGCGGCAGGGTCGGTCGCACCTGACCGCGTTCACGTCGGCACTGCGCGCCACCGTGGCGGCGACTTGGGACGGTGCCCTTCAGCGGGACCGAGCGTCGTCGGGGCCGCGGCGGCCTGTGCGGGTTAGTTGGGCTACTACGTGGTGGCGGAGGAGGCCGGTGAAGCCGGCGGCTTCGATGCGGTTGGCCAGTTGGGTGGGGTCGGTGCCCATGGCTTGCGCGGTTGCGAGGAGGTCCCAGTTGTGGGCGTGCAGGCGGGAGAGCAGGTGGCCGCGGCGGATCTGGGTGGAGGAGAGTCGGAACGTCTTGCAGTAGGCGAGTTGCCCGTCGGCGGTCGTGATCAGCTCGCCGATGTGGTTCTCCTCGTGGAGGCGGAAGGACGGCAGCATGCGGGAGAGGGTGAACTCGCCGAGTCGGTACATGCGTTCGTACGTGTACGCGTCCTCGCCCAGCAGGCCCGCGGCCATCGAGTCGTCGTGGAAGCGGGCCCAGTCGTCCGTCTGCCGTGCGGCCTGGCGTCGCAGGTCCGCGAAGGAGGAGACCCGGTCGGCGTCGATCGCGGCGGTGAAGTCGGGTACGGCGGTGACGTAGGTCGTGTAGTGGAAGAGGACTTCGCCGTACATGTCCTCCAACAGGGTGGCGTGCAGCGCGCGGTAGTCGGCCGGGTGTGGGACGACGAACACGCTTGCCAGCGCGTCCGCGACGTAGAGGGCGACGCCGCACTGGCCCGGGTGGATCTCGAACGCGCGGAGTGCGTCGGCCAGTCCGCGCACCCAGGCACCGCTGTACGCCTCCTCCACGCGCGGCGACAACCCGTGCCGGACCGCCGCGTCCGTCCATTCCTCCCAGGCCGTTGCGGGACCGCCGAAGTGCAGGGCGAGGTAGCCCTCCATGGCCAGGTGCATGGGCAGGAAGCGCAGGCGTCCCGGGGCGATACGGCGGGCCATGCGTCGGATCGCGCGGCCCGGGGTGTGCAGCTTCGCGCGGCGCGGGGTCGCGGGCCGCTCCTGGAGCTGCGTACCGAACGCCGCCGCGGGGTCCGTGCCTTGGTCCCACGAGGCGACGAACGCGTGGGGGATGAAGGAGCTGTAGGTGGTGCCGTCGCCGACGTCCACGATCGACGTGTCGCCAACCGCGTAGACACGCCGGTCCAGGCGCAGCCCGGCGATCGGCTCGTCGCGTACCAGCGGTACGAGCCGGACTGCGCCCCACACCTGCGCCGGACGGACGGACAGCCCGGTCAGTGCGAACCCACCTGTGGTCACTGCGACTTCCCTCCCGCGACGAAGCGCTGCCGCCTGGCTGTCAGGTAGTGGTCGAGCTCGTGGAAGCCCGCGCGACCCTCCGCGAACCTGGCCAGTTCGACCAGCGTCGGTACGTCCTCCGCGTCCCGGACCCCGACGGTCGGCACCGACTCCGCCAGCCGCTTCACCCCGAAGTCGTCGGCGTCGTATACGGGGTTGAGGTGGACCACCGATGTCGCACCGGCCGGGTCGAGCCGCGCGCGCCACACGCGCAGTACCTCGGCGGCGAGTCCCGGAGGCGCGTTGTCCCAGCCGTCGGAGACCACGACGAGCCGCTCGGGCCGCAGTTCGAGCGCGTCGATCAGCCGGTCGCCGAGCGGTGTCGCACCCGCCGGACGCACCATCAGCGGGTCGCGCGCGCCGGAGGTCCACAGCGCGGTGTACGTCTCGGCCAGCGCCTTCAGCAGGTAGTGGCAGGCGAGCGCGACCGCGAGCGGGCGCTGCCGCTTCGCCGTCGACCCGAACGACGAGAAGCTGTCGTCGAGCACCGCGGCCACCTGCCCCCAGGTGCCGGCGGCCCGGCCGACCACCCTCGCCGCCGCCGAGGTCAGTGCCGCGTGCAGTTCGTCGTGCCTGCGGGCCCGCACCTCGCGGGTCAGCGAAAGGACGTACGAGGCCAGCCGGGTCAGCGGCATTGCGGTGAGGTCGGCGCGCACCTCGTCCACGTCCAGCCGTTCGCCGGAGTCCTGGAGGCGCAGGCGCTCCAGGCGGGTGAGCCGCGGGGCGATGCCGCGCAGGAAGTCGGCTCGCGCCACGCCGTGCCGGGCGGCGAAGCCTTCGGCGACGGTGTAGGGCAGGTCGTACAGTGCGCTCCGTGTGTAGTGGGCTTCGCGCCACGTCTCGAACAGCGGCGTCTCGAAGCGCTTGATCTTGCGCAGCGGGACGAACAGGAGCCTGCCCGTCTCATCCGGCACACGCAGATGGGCGTGCCGGGCGGTGGCCTTCGCACCGGCGCGGTACTTGACCGCGTCCAAGGCGGGGTCCGGGCGTTGCGCGATCCAGTCGCGCATGATGGCGCGCGTACGGCGGTTGTTGACGCCCAGCCGGGCCAGTTCGCGGAACAGCCGGTACACCCGCTGCGGCGCCATCAGTTCGAGGCGGCGGGCGATCAGCGCCCCCTCGCGGCGGCGGGCCGGCGGCGGCAGGTCACGGCTCGTCAGGAGCAGGTGGCGTACGACGAGCGCGGCGTTGTGGTCGTTGATCTCCAGCGCGAGGCTCGCGGCGTACAGCTCACGGTAGTTGCCGAGCATGTATTCGTGCAGGAACGCCAGCGACATGTGCTGCGCCTGCTCGCTGTCGCGGAATTCGCGTTGCCCGGTCGAGGTGACGGCCGCGTTGACGAACAGCAGGACGTCCTCACAAGCGACCCACTCGCGGCGCTCCACTCCCCACCCCTCCCCTGGCCGGACGGCATAAGGCCGACCGGGGAGTGGAGGAGCGAACAGCGAGGGAACGCTTAAGAGGCGGTGTCGAAAGTCGCAACCGAAGTCCCGCGGCCGGCCGGACCGAGTCTAGGCGCCGGGCGCGCGGGGCGTCCGACATTAATGCGCCGGGGTCCGGGTGTGGGTGCCACGGCGACTGCGGCTGCCGCTGCCGCCTCCTCCGTGCCTGGCACTCCGCCTGCGCCCGAGCCCGCGCCCGCGCTCGCCTGCCGAGGATCCGCTCTCGACAGCGCCGCACTGTTTAGCTTAGGCTCACCTAAATTCTCGGCGTGCCGCTATGTCGACGTGCCTGCTTTCCGTATTGCCCGACCCCTGGCAGGCGACTGCCCGCACGGTGGGAATCGCATGTGAGAGGTGCTTCCTGACGGCGCATCACCGCCCCGCGGCCGACAGCGGCAGGGCCACGACCGGTGTCGAGCACGCCGCGCCCAAGAGCGCGTCGGCTCGTCGTCGGGGTGCGGGGTTGGGCGTTCTCGTACTGGTCCTCGCGGTCGCGGCGGTGGCCTCGTTGGCCGTCGGCGCACGTGCGTTGAGCCCGGCCCAGGTGTGGCACGGCCTGTTCGCGTCGCCGGAGTCCGACCAACGGCTCAACGAGATCAGGCTCATCGTGCAGACCGTACGGTTGCCCCGCACCGTGCTCGCGATCGTGGCGGGCGTCGCGCTGGGCGTCGGCGGCGCGCTGATCCAGGGATACACGCGCAACCCGATCGCCGACACGGGCCTGCTCGGGGTGAACGCCGGCGCCTCGTTCGCGGTGGTCTTCGTGATCTCGGTCTTCGGATTCGCCGACCCGTCCCAGTACGTCTGGTTCGCCTTCGTGGGGGCGGCGGTCGCCGGCGTGGTCGTGTTCGGACTGGCAAGTCTCGGCCGCGGCGCGGGGAACCCGTTGACGCTCGCCCTGGCCGGTCAAGGAGTCACCGTGTTCCTCGCGGCGATGACCACCGCGGTCGCCCTGTCGGACCAGGCGTCGCTCAACGCGCTGCGGTTCTGGAACGCGGGCTCGGTGGCCGGCGTCGGCTGGGACGTGATCTGGCCGGTGGCCTCGTTCGTCGCACTCGCACTGGTGTTGGCGCTGCCCACCCTGCCTTCCCTCAACCTCCTCAACCTCGGCGACGACGTGGCGCGCGGGCTCGGGGTCAACATCGCGCGCAGCCGGGTCATCGGCATTGCCGCGGTCACCCTCCTGGCCGGTGCCGCGACGGCGGCCTGCGGGCCGATCGCGTTCCTCGGGCTCATGGTGGCCCACGTGGCGCGGTACCTGACCGGGCCGGACTACCGCTGGCTGGTGCCGTACGCCGGTCTCCTCGGCGCCGTCGTCCTCCTCGCCTGCGACATCGTCGGACGTGTGGTGGTGCGCCCGGAGGAGTTGGACGCGGGTGTCCTCGTCGCCCTCCTCGGCGCCCCGTTCTTCGCGGCCCTGGTGTGGCGCGGAAAGCTCAAGAGCGCATGAGCGGGACAGACGTCGACCGGTCGACACACGACAAGCCGACGGCGGACGTCGAGCCCACGGCAGACATCCAGCCGACGGCAGGCATCAAGCCGTCGATGGCACCGGGCGTACGGCTCGGCCGCGTCTCGTTCGTCTGGCGGCCGCGGATCGTCCTCGTGACCGTGCTGTTGGCGGCGGCGACCTTTCTGGTCTTCTGCGTCTCGGTCTCCATCGGGGACTTCCACATCGGACTGTCGCGCGTGGTCGCCACGATCTTCGGCCGGGGCGACTCGTTCGACGAATTCGTGATCATGGAATTGCGGATGCCGCGCGCGCTGGCCGGCCTCGTCGTCGGGATCGCCCTCGGGGTGTCCGGCGCGCTCACCCAGTCCATCGCGCGAAATCCCCTGGCCAGCCCGGACGTCCTGGGGGTCACCGGCGGCGCGAGCGCGGTCGCGGTGTTCCTCGTCACGGTGTCGGGAGGGACGTCCGCGGCGGTCGCCGGCTCGGTGGGCCTGTCGACGGCGGCGCTCGTCGGCGGCCTCGGCACGGGGCTGCTGGTGTACGCCCTGGCGTGGCGGCGCGGGATCGACGGCTTCCGCCTCATCCTGATCGGCATCTCGGTGAGCGCCGTGATGCAGGCGGTCACGACCTGGCTGCTGGCCACGGCCGACATCAGGGACGTGGCCAAGGCCCAGGCCTGGTTGGTCGGTTCGCTGGACGGCCGGTCGTGGGGCGAGGTCCGGGTGGCGTTCTGGTGCACGCTCGTCCTCCTTGCCGTGGTGACGGCCGTCGCGTTCCAGTTCAAGCCCCTGCACCTCGGCGACGACGTCGCGGCGGGGCTGGGCGTCCGGTATTCGGCGGTACGCGCGGTCCTGCTGCTGTGCGCGGTTCTGCTGGCCGGCGCGGCGGTGAGCGCCGCGGGCCCGGTCCCGTTCGTCGCGCTGGTCGCACCGCAGGTCGCGATGCGGCTGGCGCGCTGCCCGACACCGCCGCTGGCGGCGTCCGGCCTGGTCGGGGCGCTGCTGCTGATCGGCTCGGACCTCGTCGCGCGCACCGCGCTGCCGACCACGCTCCCCGTCGGCGTGGTCACCGCGGCGATCGGCGGACCCTTCCTGGTCTACCTGCTCGTGCGGGCGAACCTCAGGCGGCGGACATGAACATCCAAGGGGAAGCTGTGGTCGCGAAACGTGGGACCGAGTCCGGGACCGGCACCGCCCCCCGGGCCGAGGACAGTGCCGCACCGGACGGCTCGCGACTCGCGGCCAGGGGCGTCACCGTCGGGTACGGCAGCCACGTCGTCATCGACGACCTCGACGTGGCGATCCCGCCGGGGGTGATCACCACGATCATCGGCCCCAACGGCTGCGGGAAGTCGACCCTGTTGAGCACCCTTTCGCGGTTGCTGAAGCCGGCCGAGGGGACCGTCGTCCTGGACGGCGAGGACATCGCCAAGGCCAAGACCAGGGACGTCGCCAAGAAGCTCGGCCTGCTGCCGCAGGCACCCGTCGCGCCGGAGGGGCTGACGGTGGCCGACCTGGTCGCCAGGGGCCGTCATCCGCACCAGAGTTGGCTGCGGCAGTGGTCGTCGGACGACGCCGGCGTCGTGGCACGCGCGTTGGCCATGACCGGGGTGTCCGACCTGGCCGACCGTCCGGTGGACGCGCTGTCCGGCGGGCAGCGCCAGCGCGTGTGGATATCCATGGCCCTGGCCCAGGGCACCGACCTGCTCCTCCTGGACGAGCCGACGACCTACCTGGACCTGGCGCACGCGGTCGACGTACTCGACCTGGTGGACGACCTGCACGAGTCCGGGCGCACCGTGGTGATGGTGCTGCACGACCTCAACCTCGCCGCGCGCTACAGCGACAACCTCGTCGTGATGAAGGCGGGCGCGATCCTGGCGCAAGGGCATCCGCGCGACGTGATCACCGCGGAGTTGCTGCACGAAGCCTTCGGGCTGCGCGCCCACGTGATCGACGACCCGGTCGGCGACCGACCGCTGATCGTGCCGATCGGCCGCACCCATGTCCGACGCGGCCTGCACGCGGACGATACCGCGATCCAGGTCAACTTTGGCTAGCCTAACCTTCCTTCCGCTAGTAAGGTTTGCCTGCCCTAACTCCCATGGGCACTGAAACTGCGCGACAGCAAGGGACCCCCGGATGCTCCTCCACAGAACGACGCGTACGAAATCCCGGCGGCGGTTGGCGGCGATGGTGTCCGCGGCGGCCCTCGGCGTCGGCCTTCTCGCCGGATGCGGGTCGGACTCGGCGGACAAGGCAGGCGCGGCAACTCCGGCCGGGGGGACGGGCGGCACCACGCCGGCCGCGGCCGCGGGCGTCTTCCCGGTCACGGTGGAGCACGCATTCGGGTCCACGACCGTCGAGAAGGCCCCGCAGCGGGTCGTCTCGGTCGGCTACACGGACGACCAGGCCATCCTGGCGTTCGGGATCAAGCCGGTCGGCATGGTCGACCAGTACCCGAACCCGCCGGGCACCAGCCCCGACGTCAACACCCAGTGGCCGTGGGTGAAGGAGAAGTGGGGCGGCAGCCGTCCCGAGGTCGTCATGACCAACGGCGACTCGGGCCCGAACTTCGAGAAGATCGCGTCGCTGCGGCCGGACCTGATCATCGCGGTCTACTCCGAGATCGACCAGGCGGCGTACGACAAGCTCTCGAAGATAGCCCCGACCGTCGGCCGCACCAAGGCCGAGAAGGAGCCGTTCAGCGCGCCCTGGCAGGACAACGCGCTGCACATCGCCAAGGCGCTGGGCAAGGCCGACGAGGGCGCCGCGCTGGTGAAGGGCATCGACGACAAGCTCGCCGCGGCCCGCCAGGCGCACCCGGAGTTCGCGAACCAGACCGCCGTCGCGCTGTCCTGGTACAAGGACTCGGTCGCGCCGTTCACCACCACGGACGTGCGCGGACGGCTGGTGACCGGCATCGGGTTCAAGGGCCAGACGGAGATCGACAAGATCGCGGACGGCAAGTTCTACACCGTGCTGTCCCCGGAGCGCATCGACCTGGTCAACGTCGACCGCATCTTCGTCATCGCCGACCAGGCCGACCAGACCGCGCTGAAGAACTTCCAGCTGTTCACGAACCTGCCCGCCGCCAAGAACGGCAAGGTCTCGTACCTGCTGGACAGCGAGGGCCCGGCCATCGGCGCGGCCATGTCCCAGAGCACCCTGCTGTCCCTGCCATACGCCATCGACGAGATGGTCAAGTCGGTCGGCTGACGCCGCCTACCCGGCAGCGCTGACCGCGCACACCGCGCTCGCTGCTCTCACGGCGCTCGCCACTCTCACGGCGCTCACCGCTCTCACGCCCCCAACCCCCGGAACCCGCCTACGGGTTCGGGCTGCGGGACAGGTCCGTGAGAGCGGTGAGCGCTTCCCGGCCTTCCGCAACCACGGGCTCCAGCGCCCGGATGCGCTCTTCCAGGTCGTAGTGCTCGCTGTCGGTCATGCGGGTGGCGATGGACGCGATGCGCTGCTCGAGCTGGGAGCGGCGGTCACCGAGAATGCGCTGCGCGCGTTCGATGACCTCCGAACCGGACTGCCCGGCGGCGCTGATGAAGTTCTGGCGGACCTGCGCGGCGGCGAGGTCAAGGTGGTTGATGTAGTCGGTGCGGGCGACGTCGTTACTGTCGCGGCGGCTCTTGCGGTAGCCGATGCCGCCGTACAGCGCACCCGCGGCGGCGGCAACGCCGATGGGGATCAGCGCCAGGCCGCCGGTGACGACGCCCAGCGCGGTGGCGACGCCGGTGGCCAGGGGCGCGACGAGGCTGACGATGCCCGCGGCGCGCTGCACGATGTCCTGGACCTCGGCCGGGCTGCGTTCCGCGGGCGGGACGAGGTCGTCGACGTTGATGCGGCGGGCGCGCGGGAGTTCGTCCTCCGTCATGGACTCGCGGACGACCTCGGCGAGGATCGCGACGACGTCGGACTTGAAGGCCTCGAACTGCTGGTCCCACAAGGGCGTCGGGGCGCCGTCCTGGTTCAGCCACTCCTCGATGGCCTGGGTCTTGCGCACTTCGACGCGGTGCAGGTTGCGCGGCCGGCGTACGTCGGTCTCCCTTACCTGGGCGTCCAGTTCGCCGTGCAGGTGGTGGGCGAGCGCGCGGCGCCCCGAGAACGCCCGGTCGACGGTACGCAGCCGCTCGTCGAGGAGGCGTTCCAGGCGGGCGATGGTCGAGCGGGCGACCGTGCTGAACGTACGCACCCGGGAACGCAGCGCATCGTGTTCGCCGGTGAGTTGGTCGACGGGGATGCGCAGCGTGCGCAGTTCGTCGACGGCGACGTTCCAGTGCGGTTCGAGGGCCGCGCGGGTCTGCGCGGCGACGAGCGCGACGTGGTGGCGGCCGGCCCCGGACCGGACGACGTCGTTGATCACCCTGCGCAGGTCGTCCATGCGCCCCGCGGCCCGGAGTTCGTTGCCGCGCGCGACCCGGTCGGGTTCGCCGGACGCGGCCTCGAACGCGCCGCGCGCCTCCATGGCCGGCGAGACCGGCAGGAACCCCCCGCCGATGAAGCCCAGGTCGGGCC
Organism: Streptomycetaceae bacterium NBC_01309; assembly: GCA_045039925.1. Taxonomy (GTDB): domain Bacteria; phylum Actinomycetota; class Actinomycetes; order Streptomycetales; family Streptomycetaceae; genus Yinghuangia. Next base: position 8,227,847 of record CP108400.1, on the reverse strand, counting down.
GGCCGTCGGGAAGCGTGAAGTTCTCGTGGAGGTAGCGGTTGTTGAGGTCGACGGTCGCCTGCCACGCCGGCTTGTTGTCGAGCCCGATCTCCATGGCCCGGTCGATCGCGGTGACCACCCATACGACGCGCCTGCCGCCGTGTTCGGCATGCAGGAAGCGCATCAGGTCGAGGTCGTCGTCCGACAGCGAGCGGGTGGCGTTGGCGACGTAGATGAAGCAGTCGGCGTTGTGCACGCGGTCGCGGACGATCTGGTTGTGGATCTCGTTCGGCGAACCGTGCCCGGGCAGGTCGTACAGCTTCGCGGGCAACTGGTATCCGTCGATGAGGAGTTCCAGCTCCGCGACGACGCGGTCCCAGTGGCGCTCACGACGCGCGGTGACGTTCGTCTCGGTGCTCGCGTACGCCGCCACCTCGATGGGACTGAGGTCGGGCCCGATCTCCTCCCACACATCGCTGTCCGTGAATCGCACGCGCAGGAACCCCCGGCCACCGGCCCTCAGTTCGCCCTCGGAGTCCTTGACCGGGACGACCGTCGCCGGGCAGGACGTCGTCGGCGTGGGCGCGGACGGCAGAATGCCGATGAACTGATCGGCGAGCACTCCCCCGTGAATGACCTGGCGCAGCGTCAAATGCCCCTGTAGTCCGCTCAGCAGAAAGCTCTTGCCGGACGAAAACCCACCCAGCAGGCCGATGTTGATCAGCGACGAGGCGGCCCGCTGGTGCAGCCGCACCAACCTCTCGACGTCGGCGGCACGCTGCTCCCGCGCACCGCCGTCACCGGGCAGGACCGCGTCCAGCCCGGCGAGCCAGCGGCAGCCCAGTTCCAGCGTACGGTTCAGTTCGGACCGCAGTCCCTCAAGGTCGGTCACAATCCCCCACGTTCCGAACCGAGCGCCGACTCGACAACACGCGCCATCTCCAGCCATGGACCTCGGACACAGGTGCATTCCGCATCGGACAACGACCGTACAGTCACCTGATCACTCGGGGCACCCGTGTTGCCACAACGAAAACCCGGCGCCCCCGGGCCGCCCGCCCAGCCGCAGACGCCGACGCCCCCGAGCCAGGGCAGCCCCCATGCCTTCCGTCCCGGCGCGCGGGGAGGTCGGGGTGCCGGGAGAATGGGGTGGAGGACTGCTGTTCCATGCCGTGAGCCGCGCCGTCGTCGAGACGGGCGCGCGTCCGGTCGGCGTACGGCTGCGGCTCACGTATCCCCGGAGGCGGCCGTGACCCGATTCGACGACCCGCTGTTCCAGATGTTCGCCGCGCGTACGCTCGGGCTCGTTTCGCGCGGTGGCGCCGAAACCGGCGAGATCGCGGCGATCGCCGAGCACGTCAAGCCGGGCGACTCCGACTCCTGGTACAACGCGTGGGTCGCCACCGCCTCGCGCGTGGCGGCGGAAGCCGAGGAGAGCCGGTCACGCGGTCACCCGCGGAGTGCGGCGGAGGCGTTCTGGCGGGCCACGACGTACTTCCGTGCGTCGTACCAGCCGCTGTTCGGCGCCCCCGTCGACCCGCGCCTGAAGGCCGCGTTCGCACGCGAGCGCGAGTGCTTCGCGCGCATGGCGCGGTTGGCGCGGCCCGCGGTGGTGGCGGTCGAGGTGCCGTACGAGGGGACCACGCTTCCGGGCTACCTCTGCGTGCCCGACGACGGCAACGCAACGTCGCGCGCGACGGTGATCTCGGTCAACGGGTACGACTCCAACGTCCACGAGCTGTATTGGGCCCACGCGATCCCGGCGACGCGCCGCGGATACGTCGCGCTGCTGGTCGACGGGCCGGGCCAGGGGCAGCCGTTGATCGAGCAAGGCCTGCCGCTGCGCCCCGACTGGGAAGCGGTGCTGTCGCGCGTGGTCGACTTCGCGTGCGCGAGGCCGGAGGTCGACCCGGAGCGCATCGCGGTGCACGGTTGGAGCCTCGGCGGGCACCTCGCGCCGCGCGGGGTCGCCGGCGACCTGCGGGTGCAGGCCCTGATCGCGGATCCGGGGCAGTGGGACATGCTCGCGCACTTCCCGGTGGAACTCGCGGACCGCGTGGGCGAGGCCGACGCCGCCGAATTGGCCGCGTACCTGGCTCCGCTGGTGGAAAACCCCGTCGGACGCTGGAAGTTCGTACAGCGCGCACAGTGGGTCCACGGCGTGGCGGGCCTGGGCGAACTGGTCATCGACATGGCCCGCTACCGGATCTCGGACGTCGTCGACGGCATCACCTGCTCAAGCCTCGTCGTCGCCAACGACGGCGACCCCGTCGCGGCGCAGGCGCAGCAGCTGTACGCCGAGCTGCCGGGCCCCAAGACGCTCCTGCGCCTGCCGCACGGCCAGGGCTACGACGGGCACTGCCAGACCGCCAACCGCTCCGGCTTCGACCGCTTGGCCTTCGACTGGCTGGACGAGGTCGTCCGCCCCTGACACGGCGGACGCTCGCAGGTCAGCGCCGCCCCTGGCCGACCGCTTCTGCGGGCCTGATGGGTGATGTTCGTGCGGGTCGGCGGCAGCTGCCCCAGGGTCCGGACGGGCGCGCTCGATACTGCGGCCATGAGAACCGCTCGCTGGTCGTTGCTGCCGTGCCTCGCCGCGGCCACCGCGCTCATCGCGCCCCTCGCCCTCGGACCGGCCGCCACCGCGGCCGACGCCGCCGTCGGCGCCCGCGCCGTGAACGAACACGGCAAGCAGGGGGCGTGTGTCAGCTCCCGGGTACCGGGCGACGGCCCGGCCCGCGACATCGTCCGGATCGCCGAACAGGCCCGGGCGGAAATGGACCTCAAGTCCGTCATCCTGCGGGTGACCGTCGACGGCCGCGAGGTCGTCACCACCGCGCTCGGCGAGTCGATGACGGGGGTTCCCGCCGAACCCGCGATGCACTTCCGCAACGGCAACATTGCGATCAGCTACATGGGTACGGCGCTCCTGCGCCTGGTCGACCAGGGCAAGGTCCGCCTCGACGACCCCGTCTCACGCTGGCTGCCCGACCTGCCGCCCGCGGCCCGGACGGTCACCCTGCGCATGCTCGGCGCGTCCACCACCGGCCTCATCGACTACGTGAAGGCCCCCGAATTCCCCCAGGCCGTCCTCGCGGACCCCTTCCGCCAGTGGACGGCCGAGGAACTGGTCGGCATCGCGACCGGCAAGGACCTGCTGTACGAGCCGGGCTCCAACTGGAACTACTCGCACGCCAACTTCGTCCTGCTCGGCGCCGCGCTGGAGAAGATCACCGGCACACGTCTGGACGTCCTGCTCCAGCAGCAGGTCCTGGGCCCGCTCGGCCTGCGTGAGACGGCCAACAGCTTCACCCCCGACATCCCGACGCCCGTCCTGCACGCCTTCACCTCGGACCGCGGGACGTACGAGGAGTCCACCTTCTGGAACCCCTCGTGGACCACCGCTCCCGGCGCGGTGCAGACCACCGACATCTGCGACCTGGCCCGCTCGGCCGCGGCGATCGGTGCGGGCGAGCTGCTTTCCCCGTCCTCGTACCAGGAGTTGCTGAACCCGGGGACGGTGGGTCTGGGCCACGAGACCGCCACGTGCCCGGCGGCGATCTGCCTCCCGAACACCCAGGCCACCCACTACGGAATGGGCGTGCTCGTCCTCGGCGACTGGATCGCGCAACACCCGTTGTTCTTCGGCTACTCCGCCTCGCAGGCCTACCTCCCCTGCGAGCGCCTGGCCATCGCGGTCTCGACCACCCAGGGCCCCGACGCGCAGGGCGGCCACAGCGCGCACACGATCGCCCAGCGCATCGCCGCGGCCCTCGCGCCGGGCCACCCCATTCCCGACTTCGGCTGAGGCGGTCAGAGCGGTCTGAGCGGTCTGAGCGGTCTGAGCGGTCAGAAGAGCGCGAGCAGCAGCATCGCCAGGAGCCCGATTGCCAGGGTCAGCCGCATGATTCGGACCAGTGCGGGTGAGGCCAGATCCTCGGAGCGGCCCGGGGGCGGGTAGGAGGCGCGCCGGATGGCCGGCCATACGAACCCCGGTCCGCCGACCGTACGCCGGGCCCCGAACGTACGAGGGCGGCCCGTATCGTCAGGGTCGTCCCGCCGGGGGTCAAGGGTGCTGTCCATGGCGTCTCCCGAAGGTGTGTGCCCCGGGCTGCTCCGAGGCTTGTCAGCACGGTAGGAGGCGGATTCCCGATCGGGCGGCGTGCGCGCCGGTCTTTATGGGGCGTTGATCCGCGCGGTCCGAATCCTGACGGCGCATTGATGCGTTAGGCGGGCAGCTGCTTTGCGTCCGTCAAACTGCCGCCGCCCCACCCGCCGGTGGACCGGCACGCCAGGCCGGGGCCTGCGGAGCTCGGCCCACGGGTGTGCGTGCCGCGCCTGCCTTGTACTCGACGTACTCGCGTTCGAGGCGGAAGCCCGCGGCCTGGGCCAGCCGCCGGGCGGCCTCGTTGTCGCGGGCACAGGTCCACGTCGCCAGCCGTCCGCGCGCGGCCACGTCCGCGTCGAGTGCGGCGACACACGCCAGTGCCAACCCCTGGCCCCGGTGATCGGGGAGCGTGACGGCGGCGATGTCCTCGTACGCCGTCCCTTCGAACGCGGTGCACGCGACCGAGAGCAGGCACCCGTCCTTGACGGCCCCCCACGCGCGCCCCGACGCAGCCAAGCCTGTGGGGCCTCCCCACGTGTGGCCGAGCCAGGCGAACTCCGGTAATGCCAAAGACGCGTGGTCGTCGGCGTCGAGGCGGCGGACCAGCACGCCCGCCGGGGCGGGGACGGCAGGGCGGTGCATTTCGGCACGTACGAACACCATGCGCTCCCAGGGCACGATGCGTGCGAACGTCCCCCCGAGCAGCGGCAGGAACCCCGCGTCGGCGACCGCAAACATGCCGGAGAACGCCGCGATTTCGTCCGGTTGGAACGCCCGGGCGTTCCCGCGCAGCAGCAGTCGGTCCCCGCACGCCACGGCGATCGCCGCCGGAGCCGCGAGCCGATCGACCCACCATCGTCCGACGCCGGGCTTGCGGGCGTGTTCGACCGCGATGGCGGGTCCGGGAACTCCGGTGGGATAGCGAGCGGCGGCGGCTTGCCAGAAGCGGCGGGGTAGTTCGATCACAACAAGTGATTCAACGGCCACTGTGCCGACATCCCGCCCGCCCAAGCGTGTTCTTGACGCAAGAGCGCGGGTGCTTGACTTTCCACTGGTGGTTGACCGCGTTTCCCGGATAGTCGTGGCCACCGGGCGGCGCCATGTGGTCGAACGCTCGGCCGCCGCGAGATGCCGCGTCCACGTAACCGGGGCGACAAGGAAGCGTGCGATCGCGGCCGGGCGGCGTCAGGGAGGCGTACGGACCCCGTGCGCCGACTCGACCGGAGGGTGGGCCCCGGGTGGAATCGACCCCGTGAGCAACCGATACGCGCATGGCGTGGCGACACAGCCGGGAGACCCCGGCCCCGTCGGCATGCCCTCCCGGTACCGCCGTTCGGCGGCCGGGCGCATCGGTGTGCGGCACGAGGACCAGCCGCCTGATCCCGGCGGCCGCACCGCCTGAGCCGGACTGCCGACACCCTTGTGCGCAGCGTCCACCTGCCTGCGTGTCTTCTCCCCACCCGCAGCCCACCAACGGGCTGCATCTCCACGCCCGTTCGTCGTCTCGTCGGAGCCGCGCGACGGGCTTCGCCCGCGTCATCCCTTGGGAACCAACATGTCTGAGCCCGCCTACTCGTCCCGCACCGCTCTCGTCACGGGAGCAAGCGACGGCATCGGTTATGAGACCGCATTGCGCCTCGCGAAAGGCGGCGCGAACGTCGTCGTGCACGCGCGCACCGCGCAACGTGCCCAGGACACCATCGAGCGACTGACCAAGGACGGTGCCGAAGCACGGCAACTGACCGTGGCAGTAGCGGACTTCAGTGAACTCGAGGAAGTCCGCACGATGGCCGCCGACATCGCCGCCGCACATCCGCGCATCGACCTGCTGGTCAACAACGCGGGCATGGCCGGCCCCGAACGCCGCACACTGACCGCCGAGGGCAACGAGATCACCTGGCAGGTGAACTACCTCGCGCACTTCCTCCTCACCCGATTGCTTGCCGCCGCACTCGCGTCCGCACCGAAAAGCCGTGTCGTCAACGTCTCTTCGTCGCTGCGCCGCACCGGCAACATCGACTGGGCCGACCTGACCCGCGCCCGCCGCTACTCACGCGTCGCCGTCTACGCCCAGTCGCAGCTCGCCCTGACCGTGTTCGCCAAGGCCTTGGCCGACCGGGGGCAGACCGCGGTGAGCCTGCACCCCGGCACCATCGAGACGAAATTGCTTCCCTTGTACGGCAATTCCGGCCGTCCCATCGGCGAAGGCGCCGCGGCGGTGCTCAACCTGTGCCACCCGGACCACGAGGTCGCGGACGGCGGCTACTACGACCACCTCACCGAGGCCCAGCCGGGCCCCGGCGCTCTCGACCAGCGCTCGCCGCGCCGCCTCTGGAACCTCAGCACCGCCCTCACCGACCTCGTCTGAACAAATCGGGCACCCGGCGCGGCACGCCGAAGGTACCGGCAAGGAGTACGCACATGTCCAAGCGCGCCCGCAAGAAGCGAGCCCGCCGCAAGAAGGCCGCCAACCACGGAGGACGCCCCGGCGCCAAGCGCTGAACGGGAAACGGAGGCCGCGGCCCGCGCCTGCCCGACGAGGGCAGCGGCGCAGGCCGCGGCCTCCGACGATCCCGGGCCGGGGGATCGCGTGCCCGTCGGCCGCACGCGTCAGTCGGGCAGGACCGTGCCGGCGATGTCGCCGACGCCAGGCGGCCGTACGTCCAGTCCCGTGATGGCCCCGTACACCGTGACGAAGGCGACGACCAGGCCGCGCAGCGATTCCGCGGCGGTCGCGCCGAGTTGGAGTTCCCAGACGGTGTGGTGGTTGCGCGCCAGGCCGACCATGCGGGCACCCGGGCGGATGTGCGTCCGGTGGGTGATGCGGCCCACCGCCGTCCCGTCGTGGTCGTGCAGGACGGCCCAGAAGTGCGGCTCCGCGCGGGTCGGCTTCTGCTCCCGGATCTCACCGACAGGCCTGCGCCAGGCGTCTGTTGCCTGGTACGTCTTGCGCACCAGGCCGCGGGCCTTCACCAGTTCGCCCAGAGGCCCGCCGCTCGACGTGGTGACGTCGACGCGTTGCGGTCCCGCCCCGCCGCGGTGTTTGACGACGTTGACCAAGGGGTGCCCGGCTCTGTCGTAGACCACCAGGTCCATCCGGGCGTCGCCCGGGTGCCGGCTGGTCGCGCGGCGCACGGCCGCGAAGGCGCCGGGGTTCTGGAGCACGGCCTGCCCGGCCGGTGAACCGTCGCCGTAGCCGAACTTCCCCTGGTCGTACGTGAGCAGAACCTCTGTCCCCGAAGCAGCCCACATGGGCCCGGCCCACCTTCCGCCCACCGATCTGATGCGTCGTCGGGGACATTAGAGCAAAGGGCCGACAAAATACGTCAGGACCGGCCGGAACCTTGACACCGATCGACCGAGACGCAACTGCGCGTCAGCGGTCATTCGACCGTCGTTCAGCCGCGGCGTGGGCAGTTGCTTGACAGATGTGGCCGAAGCGGGCGCTCGGAAGACTCGCGGTGAGTTGCGGAATGGTGATTCGGGACCCTCGAACACCGGCCCGGCTGCGGTCGCAGGAGCGCATGTAGGCTGGGCTGCCGAAGAAGCTCACGCGTACCTGCGGCACCGCCCCGCGCCGGGTGGTCAGGAGCCGGCACGGGCTTCGTGGATGGCGGCGATTTCGGCGTTGCGGCGGGTCTTGGCCCAGGTGTTGCGGCCGTCGGTGAAGCGGGCCAGGGCGCGCCATGTGGCGATCCAGTAGAGCCAGATGTACGCCGAGTAGGCGAAGCCCCAGCCGAGGCTGCGCCAGAACCCCGCCTGTGGTTCGCACCTGCGCCAGTACAGCGGGCCCCACAGGCCGAATTGGGCGACGCCGAAGACGAAGTAGGCCGGGAGGAGCCCCCAACCTCCGTCGGCCAGAAAGGAGTTGATGACCTCGGGGTGGGCTGCGTAGCGCAGGACGAGAAGCATGAGCAGCAGCGGGTACAGGATGCTGGCGAACAGTTGGAACCAGGGCTGGAAGACCGAGTAGGCGATTTCCAGTACACCGGCGGTGGTCATGGTGCGTGACCGCCACACGTGCGGCATGTACCGCACACACTGCATGGTGCCTTGCCCCCAGCGCACTCGCTGGGTGAGGAGTTGCCGCAGGCTCCACAGCGCCTCCTGCCCGACCCAGGTGTCACGGGTGAACGCGCTGTTGTGACCGGCGAGTTTCAGCCGCAGACCCAGTTCGTAGTCCTCCAGGAGGGAACTGCCCCACGGCCCGAGGTCGTCGCTGACCGCGTGCAGGGCGCTGAGCCGGGCGAACTGTCCGTTGCCGCCCAGGGCGACGGTGCGTGTGGCGCGTCGTCCCAGTTGGACCGCCGCGCCGGTGGTGCGGAACTCCATGTCCTGCATGCGCACCAGGGTGCGGGCTGCGAGGTTGCGCAGGCGTCCGGCGCCGGGGACCGGGTGCTGTTCGTCGCGGTTGAGCATGCGGACTTCGATCTGCACGGCTGCGACGTCCTGGCTGCCGAACAGGTGGTCGGCGGCGATGGTGTCGAGAAGTCCGGGGGCCGGCACGCCGTCGGCGTCGAAGACACCCACGATGACGCGGTCGGGGGACAGGCCGTCGGGCAGCCAGTCGCACAGGGCCTGGTAGGCGGCGTTGAGCGCGTCGCCCTTGCCGGTACGGGCGTGCGGTGCGCGGCGGGCGACGAGGTGGATGCGGATGTCGTTCTTCTGGTGCGCGCGGATGATGTCCGCGGTCGCGTCGTCCGAGTCGTCGTCGATGGCCCAGATGTGCAGGGTGGGGAACTCGGACCGCAGCCGCCGCAGGCTTTCGCCGACCACGGCGGCTTCGTTCAGGCACGGCACGAGGATGTGCCACTCGAACTGCGTGTGGTCTCCGGGTGGTTGTGCGCGGTTGCGGACGAAGCACACGACGAGGGAGACCAGGTATCCGAGGAAGACGGTGCCGAGCAGAAGCGACAGCGCCATGGCCACGGCGACGAGCGTCGGGGAGTCGTTCACGGCAAGGGTGCCTTCCGGGGCGGCGGGGTCACGAGGTCGGTATGGCGGTGGGACCGGACCGCGGCTACCTGCGGTCCGGCCCCACCTCACGGGTAGGCCGGCGGGTTCGCCGTCAGCCGTTCCCGCCGCGTTGCTGGACGGCGCGCACCAGGAGCGCGCCCGCGACCAGGAGGAACACCGCGAGAATCGTCAGAACGACGGTGTTGCCGCTACCGGTTGCGGCCAGCCCTCCGGCGCCGGCGGCAACGGCACCATGGGGACCTTTGGGTTGATACACGGGTTCTCCTCCATTGAAGGGTTCTCGGTTGCTGTCGCGGAGGCGGTTGCCTCCGGCCTGGTGTGCGCCCTGAGGGCGGTACCGCCGTGTTCGGCGAACGCCAGCGCCATTTCGACGATGCGTCGGCTTGCGAGGCCGTCGCCGAACGGGGACGGGCGGGCGGCCAGCGTGCGCGGCAGAGCGCGGTCGGCGATCAGGGCGCGGCCGACGCGGCTGACGTCGGGACCGGGCTTCAGGAGCACGGCGAATCCGGCGTCGACGGCTTCCGGCCGCTCGGTGCTGTTGCGGACCACGATCAGCGGCTTCTTCAGCACCGTGCACTCCTCCTGTACGCCGCCCGAGTCGGACACCAGCAGCCGGGCGTGTGCGGCCAGGCCCAGGAAGGTGGCATGGTCCACGGGCGCGATCACGCGCAGCCGGGCGAGCAGGTCCGTCAGACCGTGCCGGGCCACGGCGGCGGCGGTGCGCGGATGGATGGGGAACAGGACGGGGAGCCCCAGGCGGGCCAGTTCGACCAGGATCGACCGCAGGCGCTCGGGGTCGTCGGTGTTCTCGGGGCGGTGGATGGTCGCCAGGATGTAGTGGTCGCGGTGAAGGCCGTGCCGGCGCAGCGAGGTTGCCGCTTGGGCCGCGTCGGGCAGGGACTCCGCGACGGCTTCGACGATGGTGTTCCCGGTGACCGCGATCCGCGCGTCCGGCACGCCCTCGGCCCGCAGGTTGGCGGCCGCCGACGCGGTGGGGGCGCAGTGCAGGTCGGCGATGACCCCGACGACCTGCCGGTTGATCTCCTCCGGCATGGCCCGGTCGTGGGAACGCAGCCCGGCCTCCACGTGCAGCACCGGTACGCCGAGGTAGTGCGCGGCCTGGGCGCCGGCCGAGGTGGTGTTGGTGTCGCCCTGGACGATCACGACGCTCGGGCGCTCGGCGGCGAACACGTCGGAGAGAGCGGAGATCATCGCGCCGATCTGCCGTCCACGGGCCGTGCCGCCGACACCGTCCAAGGTGACGTGCGGCGGTGGGACGCGCAGCCCCCGGAAGAAGCTGCCGCACAACTCTTCGTCGTAGTGCTGGCCGGTGTAGACGAGGCGCAGTCGGTCACGGAGTCCTCGGGCGACGCCCGCCAGTTTGACGATCTCCGGGCGCGTGCCCAGAACCACAGCGATCGGGGCCGCCGGACGGGTGCCGGGGTTGGTCATGTCGATGAAGGCCCTCCGGCGTGGTACGACGTCCGATTCGCGCTGAATCATCACCACCGCGGGCCGCGAAATCGCGCGACGCGAGCACCGGGCACCCCTTCGGCGTGCGCCGATCACCCTGGCGGCGCAGCACCGTGCCGCCGACCGGGCGTAACTGCGCGGCGCCACCCGTTCGGGACGTGTCGCGGTGTGCCGCCGGGCGGCTCAAAGGAACAGTCTCTGTCCATGACCAGTGGTGGTGGCACGGTTCGCTCACCCCGCGCGAGTCCCCCCCGACCGGGCGGTGGAGCGCGGGGGCGGGACCGTGGCAGGGCGGCCCTGCGGTTCCTCGCGACCTGGCGGGGGAACGCGTTGCCCGTCGGGTGCGCCGCGGCCGTCCTGATGGCTCTTCGGTTGTTCGTACCCGGCCCGATCGGCATGGGCGACAACGGCGACGGCTGGCGCGGGATGTGCGCCCTCGACATCACCGTCGAGCCGGACGGCGAGGTGTTGCCCACGCAGCACGCCGCGTTCTTCGCCTACCAGCGGGCTGAGCCGCGTGCCTGCGATCCGGACGGCGTCTATCCGGGCAGCGGGCGTTGGCTGCTGTGGCTGGCCTGGCCCCTGAGTCGGCTGCTGGGCTTCTCGGCGTACTTCGACCTGCGGGCCCTTGCGGTGCTGACCTGCTTGTCGGTCGGCCTCGCGTTCGCGATCCTCGCGGCCGCGCTGCGCGGCCGACGGCATGTCCGCGTGCTCGTCTGCCTGCTGGTCTTCGTCGTGGTGGCCGACAGCGCCTTCGCGGGATACGCCGCGGCCCCGTACAGCGAACTGTCCGGCCTGACGGGCATCCTCTTCGCTGTCGCCGGCGCGGCGCATCTGGGCGGAACATCCGGGCAACGACGCTGGGGCCTGGCCGTCTTCCTCGTCGGTGCGGTCTTGGCGGTCTCGTCCAAGACCCAGGCGACCAGCCTCGCCCTGCCCTTCCTCGGGCTGCTCCTGGTGACCAAGGTGCCCGTCCGCATCCCGACCGGAATCCGGCTCGGCGGCGCGCGGCAGGTCCTGGTGAACCGCGGTCTTCCGCTGGCCGCGGCAGTCGCCATCGCGGGCGCCGGTGCGGTGAACCTCAACTCGCAAGTGCCGATCTTCAAGGAGATCAACCCGACCCAGGTCGTCTTCGTCCACTTGCTCGGCAAGAGCCAGGAGCCGGCCGCGGCCGCACGTGAACTCGGGCTTCCCCAGGACTTCGCCCGGTACGCGGGGCAGACCTGGTGGTCGCAGAACCCTCCGCAGGCGGACCCGCGTTGGTCGACCGTCAGGGACCGCATGACCTACGGCAACATCGCCGCGTTCCTCGCCGCACACCCCCGCATCGCGGCGAGCATCGCGGTGGACGCGATGGAGGACTTCGGCGAGGCCTACCCCGCCTACCTCGGCTCCTACCCACCCGACGCCGACCAGCCGCTCGGGGCGCGGGAACACCGCGTCGCGCTGTACAGCGCGACGCTGCGCGACCTGGGCGGCGGCGTCCTGGTCGTGGTGCTGGCCATCGGCGTCGCGGGTATCCGCTGGTTCCGCCGTACTGCGGACAACCCTCGCCGCCAGGCCCTCGTGGCACTGATCGTCTGCCTGGCCGGCGTCACCGCCGTTCAGTTCGTCACCGCCGCCTACGGAGACGCGGTGGAGAACACCAAGCACCTCGTGTTCGCCGTCTTCGCCGCCGGCCTGCTCTTCGTGCTGATCCCGGCAACGCTTTTGTGTACTCCACGCGACGCAGCCCCCGCCGAAAACCCCCTCCCGCCACCCCGGGAGGGAACATCCCCACCGGACGACCAGTCGCCGATGAAAGCCGCGGCCCGAGCGCGGTGACGACGCCGGCCCGGCGGATTCCCTTGTCGAATCCGCCCAGGCCCGCCGGCAGCGACGGCGCGGAGGCGCTTTTCGGCGTCGCAGCGGCGGGTGCCGCCGGCGATGAAGTGGATCTCCACGTCGACGCCGTCCAGGCCGCTCCGGTCGAGGCGGTCGCGCAGGTCGTCCGGGGCGGGCACGTGCGGGATGCCGACCGCTGCTCCCGCGAGCCGCGTACGTCGAGATCCCCGGCGCACCCCACTCCCTGCTGTGGGCGCATCCCGACGAACTCAACACCGTCCTACTGGACTTCCTGAACGACGGACGCGGCTCCGATCACCCCGGGGTGTCTGACGAGAAGGCGCCGCTGAGGGCGGCGGCGTACGTTGCGTCTGCCGCGCGGTCGGCGAGTGCCGTGTCGATGGTGCGGCGGGAGACGAGCATGCGGTAGTAGACGGGCGCGGCGAGCGCCGAGATGAGTTCCACGCCGTCGGTGTCGCCCGGCAGTTCGCCGCGTCCGACGGCGCGTTCGACGATGACGGCGGCCCGCTTGTTGCGGTCGGCGAAGAACTCGTGGAGTGCTTCGGCCGCACGCGGGTTCTTGGTCGCCGCCGCGACGACGGTCTCGATCAGTGCGCGGATGGTCGCGTTTTCCAGGTACAGGGCGACGATCGATCGGGAGAACGCCCGGAGGTCGTCGGCCAGTGTCCCGGTGTCGGGGAAGGGGAGCTCGGTCGTCCCGAGCCTGGTGAGCAGGTCGACGACCAGGCCTTCGACGGTACGCCAGCGCCGGTACACGGTGGTCACGTGCACGCCTGAGCGGCGGGCCACGTTCTCCATCGTCAGCCCCGCGTAGCCGGTCTCCCCGAGCTCGGCGAACACGGCGTCGAGGACGGCCTCGCGGGTACGCGCGGTGCGTCCGCCGGGACGCCGCGCACCGTGTGTCCGCGCAGTCTCGCTCACAACGGCTCCGACTCGACGATGATCCGAAAGGCCAGGCTAGCGCCCGAGGCCGCAGCGCCTGCTGCCGCCACGACCGAGGCGCACGGGGTGCACGGGGTGCATGGCGCGCACAGGGCGCACAGGGCGCACAAGGCGCGGAGGAAGGACGCCGACCGCCAATCAACGCGCCTGAGGGCTGTTAATGCAATAATTCTAGCGTTAGACTGAGGATCTCGTTCAGGTCATTCAGGTCATTCAGGTCATTCAGGTCGATCAGGTCGTGTCGGGTGCGGCCGGACGACCGAAGCACTCGGGGCCATTCGTCCAACGCTCCTCGGAGATCCCCGTGAAACTGCGCAGCCCACGCGCGACCGCGGCCGGTGAGAACCCCCGCGTCGCGACCGCAGGCCGAGTACCGCTGACGACCGCGCCACCCGGTCGGCTGCTCGCCGAACTCAGGGTGCCCTCCGACGGTCGCCTGGCACGCGACGTCCGCGGCTTCACCCGCGAGCAACTGCTCAGCCTGGGGGCCGCCGACCACACGATCGACGACGCCGTGCTGCTGGCGACCGAGTTGTTCTCGAACGCCGTCCGGCACGCCCCCGGCGCGGCGGTCGGCCTGCGCCTCACGTACGACCCCGGGCGCCGGACCTGCACCGTGTTCGTCGACGACACCAGCCACCTGCCGCCGGCACCGGGCCGCCTGCCCGCCACCGCCCAGGAGTCGGGCCGCGGACTGGCCGTCGTGGCGGAACTCGCCCACGCCTGGGGCTGGCACCCCACCGCCTCCGGAAAGAGCGTGTGGTTCTCCACGCGCATCCACCCGGACCACTCCGATCTCGTATGAACCGAAGGAGTCAACACATGCGCGAAGACATCGAGTTCGACGCCGACGGCACCACGTTGCGCGGCTGGCTGTACCTGCCCGAAGGCGCCACCCCGTCCCCCGCGGTCGTCCTCACCCACGGGTTCGGTGCGGTCAAGGAGCAGTACACCGACCTCATCGCCGAGTCCCTTGCCGCCGACGGCTTCGCCGCCCTGCTGTACGACCACCCCAACTTCGGCGCCAGCGACGGCCTGCCGCGCCAGGAGATCGACCCGTGGGCGCAGATCAACGCGTACCGGCACGCGATCACGTACCTGCACACACGCCCCGAAGTGGCCCACGACCGCATCGGCGTCTTCGGCTCCAGCTACTCCGGCGGACACGTACTGGTCGTCGGCGCGATCGACCGGCGGGTCAAGGCCGTGTACGCGCAGGTCCCGGTGATCAGCGGCGGAACCAGCCTCTCCCGCTTCATCAACTCCGAAGCCATGCAAGGCGTACGCGAGATGTTCGCGGCCGACCGGCTGGCGCGGTTCCAGGGCGCGGAACCCGGCCTCATCCCGCTGATCACCGAAGACCCGGGCCAGATGGCCGCGTTGGCCGACCGGGAGACGTACGCCTGGTACCAGACCATCGAGCCCGAGCGCCTGGCCACCTGGCGCAACGAGGTCACCGTCCGGTCCGTCGAACTGCTCTCGGCGTACGAGCCGGCGGACTACATCGCCCGCATCTCGCCCACCCCGCTGCTCATGGTCGTGGCGCAACACGACATCCTCACCCACAGCGACCTCGCGTTCGCCGCGTACGAACGCGCCCTGCACCCCAAGCGCCTCGCCGTCCTCCCGGGCGGCCATTTCACGGTCTACGGCAAGGAGTTCGCGAACACCCAGGCCCTCATGGGCTCGTTCTTCCACGAACACCTCAGCCGCTGACCCGCAGCGGTCGCGGGACCTGGCGACCGGTCAGGTCCGCGCGGTCGGTTCGACTCCGGTACATGCGTCGGCAACCGCCTTCGCCGGCCTGCGCGCGTCGGCCGCCGCCGGACGCCCCGGCAGCAGCAGGCAGAGGGGAACCGCCAGGGCGGTGAAGGCGACGGCCCACCAGAAGGCCTGGTCGTAGCCGTCGGCGAGCGCGGCGGGGGTGTGGGCTCCGGCGGCGGTGCGCTGGAGGACGACGGCGAGGACGGCCGTGCCCACCGAGCCGCCCAACTGCTGCGCGACCCGGGTGACGATGCTGGCGTCCGGGATCTGCTTGCTCGTCAGCCCCGAGTAGGCGGCGCCGGCCAGCGGGATCATCGCCGCACCGAGGCCGAGGCCGCGTACGAAGAGGGCGGCCAGGAGCAGGCCGGTGGCGGTGTCGTCGGTCGCGAACGCGAACGGCACAGTGCCGACGCAGCAGACGGCGAATCCGACCATGGCGACCACGCGCGGGCCGTACCGGTCCATGGCACGGCCTGCCAGGCCGCGGGAGACCAGTGCGCCGATGCCCTGAGGAATGAGGAGGAGTCCGGCGCCGAGCGCATCCTCGCCGCGGACCTGCTGCCAATACAGGGGCAGGAGCAGCATCGCGCCGTACAGCGCGGCGCCGGTCAGGAACCCGAGTGCGGAGGCCGACGCCGTCGGGCCGTTCCGGAACAACCGCAGGTCGATCAGGGCCGCACCGGACGGGCGGCGCAGCGCCCGGGCCACGAACGCGGTGACCAAGACAAGTCCGCCGAGCAGCGGGCCCAGTACGCGGGCGCTCACGAACCCGGCGTCGCCCTCGGTCTGGGTGAGCCCGTAGATGATCGCCGCGACGCCCGGGGACACCAGGAGGAAGCCCACGACGTCGAGGGGCGCGCGCCCGCGCGGCGGATCGGCGGGGAGGTTGCGCAGAGCGAGCCAGGCGCCCACCGTGCAGAACGGCACGTTGACGAGGAACAGCCAGCGCCAGTCGGCGACTTGGAGGATGACTCCGCCCAACACCGGCCCGAGGATGGGGCCTAGCGCTGCAGGCAGCGAGATGGTGGCGATGACCTTGCCGATGTTGCGGCCCTGGGCGGCCTGCATGACCAGGGTCATCATCAACGGCATCATCACGCCGCCGCCGATGCCCTGGACGACGCGGAAGGCGATCAGGCTGTAGGCGTTCCACGCCACCGCGCACAGGAGCGAGCCGAGCAGGAAGACGCCGAGGGACGCGATCCACAGCCGCCTGCCGCCGAACCTCGTCTGCGCCCACCCGGCGATCGGGATGGTGACGAACATGGCGAGCAGATAGCCGGTGCTGACCCACTGGATGGTGCCGAGCGGCGCGTCCAGTTCGGTGTGCAGGTCGTTGAGCGCGACGCTGACGATCGTCGTGTCGAACACGACGGCGAGGGCGCCCACGATCACGGTGAAGGCGGTACGCCAGACGGCGGGGTCGACCCGGTCCGCGTCCTCTGCCGCGAGCGGGGGCCCGCCCGCGGGTTGGCGGGAAGCGTGCACGGTGACCACCTGAGATCGATGCCTAAGATACACGAATGTTTCTTAACGCCGGGATCGTACGCACGGCACGTTAAGATGCGCAAGTGTTTCTTATTTGGGAGGTGCGGACACATGGGCGAGCGTCGCCGCGGCCGTGAGCTGGAGGAGGCGCTGCTCGACGCCGCGTGGGACGAGCTGGTGGAGCGCGGCTACGCCGAGTTCACGATGGACGCGGTCGCCCAGCGCGCGGGGACCAGTCGTCCCGTCCTCTACCGCCGCTGGCCCGACCGCCACCACCTCGTGCGCGCCGCGGTCGTCCACTCCGCCCAACGCAGCCCTGTCGAGGCGCCGGACACCGGTTCGCTGCGCGGCGACATGATCGGACTGCTCCGGCGGATCAACGCCACGCGCGTGCACATGGCCACGGTGGTGAGCATCCAGATGGCCGGCTACTTCCAGGAGACCGGCACCAGCCCGGCGGACCTCCGCGACCGCCTGCCGACCCGGCGCGGCGTCCTCGACGACATCTACGACCGGGCCGCCGAGCGCGGCGAAATCGATCCCGCGCGCGTGACCGACCGGATGAAGACGCTGCCGATCGACCTCCTGCGGCAGGAGTTCTTCCTGACCTTCCGTCCGGTCTCCGACGACGTGATCGAGGAGATCGTGGACACGCTGTTCCTGCCCCTCGTCAGCGCCGACCGGAAGTCCGCGGCGGAGTAAGGAAGTTGATGTCCATGGCGAGCCCTACGGGTAGTGCGGGCCGGGGCACCGCGAGCACCCCAATCACCCCGAGCGCGCCGCGCGGGCTGTTCGTGGGGCTGTGCGTACTCGACATCATCCAGTCGGTCGGCCGGCTGCCGGGGCCGGACGAGAAGACCACCGCACTGGGACAGACCGTCGCGGCCGGCGGCCCGGCCACCAACGCCGCGGCGGCCTTCGCGGCGCTCGGCGGCTCGGCGGTGCTGCTGACCGGGGTCGGGCGCCATCCCCTGGCCGAGGGGATCCGCGCGGACCTCGCCGGGATCGGAGCCGACCGCCTGGGCGTCGGCAGCGATCCTGGTCCCGCGGAAGATCTCGCGGCCGGCCTCGCAGCAGCCGGCGTCCGCCTCCTGGACGCCGACGCGAACCGGCTCCTTCCCCCGTCGGTGTCATCCGTGCTGATCACCGCGTCGACGGGCGAGCGGGCCGTGGTCTCGACGAACGCCGCCGCGAGCACCCTGCTCCCGCCGCCCGAACTCGCCGATGAGGTCGCGGCGGCCGATGTCCTCCTGGTCGACGGGCACCACATGCAGCTCGCCCGGGCCGCCGTCGAGGCGGCGCGCGACCGCGGCCGTCCGGTGGTGCTGGACGGCGGCAGCTGGAAGGCCGGGACCGACGCCCTGCTCCCGTACGTCGACATCGCGGTCTGCTCCGAGGCATTCCGCCCGCCGGGGGTGGCGGCCGACCACGGGGTGCTCTCGTACCTCCTCGACCACGGCGTCCGCATGGCCGCAGTCAGCCGCGGCCCGCGACCGATCCTGTGGCGCGCCCGAGCGAAGTCAGCAGCTACAGCGACCGGTTCGACCCCTCCCCCGAGCCCACCCCGCGGCGGCGAAGTCGAAGTCCCTTCTCCGGGGCCCATCGTGGACACCGTCGGCGCGGGCGACGTACTCCACGGCGCCCTGGCCTACGCGTTCGCCACCTGCCCGCCAGAACTCCCGTGGAAGAACGCTGACTTCCCCGCAATGCTGCGCTTCGCCGCCACCATTGCCGGCCACTCCTGCACAACACCAGGCACCCGTGCCTGGATGGCCGAAGCCTCCGCGCTCGCCGCGCGTACTCCCTCCCCGGTCAGGGGAAACGCACAGTCAGGGTGAGCCCTCCCTCCGGCCCGGGTCGGAGGCCTTCGTCCCCGCCACGACGACGCCCGGGTGTCCCGGGCGCACGTCGTGCGTCGGATCACCAGCCGTTGTAGCCACCGTTGGTCGAGAGGCAAGGGCCGGTGCAGGACGGCGTGGCCTGTGCTGCCGCGGGAACAGCGACGGCGGCCACAGTCGCCAGCGCAAGCGCACACAGAACCGTCGCGATCCTCTTCCTCATCATGTGGCCGTCTCCCCAAGTCGTGCCTCTACGAGGCCTTTTGGCGAGCGTAGACACTAGATGATCACGAGCCGTCCGACTCATCCTGAATACGAACCGGCCAAAACACTCGCCGTCCAGCCCCAACCCTCCGTGCGGGGCGCACATCCGGGCGCACATCACGGTCAGTGCGCCGAGTTGCGTGCCGCGGCGCGGTTCAGGCACTCGATGACCTCGGCGTCCGTCGTCTGTGAGAAGTCCGCGTAGAACTGCCCGACGGCCATGAACCCGACCGGTAGGTGGAGACAGACCAGTTCGTCGACGTCCTTGCCGAGTAGGTCGCCCACGTCAGGCGGCGCGACCGGTACCGCGAACACGACGCGGAACGCCCCTCGGCCGCGCACCACCTGGCACGCGGCACGGGCGGTGGCGCCGGTCGCCACGCCGTCGTCGACGACGAGGACCGTACGCTCGTGCAGGTCCACCGGCCGCCGCCCGTGGCGGTACGTCCGCGCACGCTCCTCCAGCACCAGGCGCTGCGTCTCCGCGAGCGCGGCGAGCTCGGCTTCGGTCACGCGCAGCGCGATGGAAGCCTCGGGGTTGACCACACATACCCCGCCTTCACCGATCGCCCCAACGGCAACCTCCGGCTCGTACGGCGCCCCGAGCTTGCGTACGAGGCAGACGTCCAGCGGCGCGCCCAGCGTCGTGGCGACCTCCGCCGCGACCGGGACGCCGCCGCGGATCAGGCCCAGGACGACCGGGCCCGCGTCCCGCAGATGCTCCAGCCGGACGGCGAGCTCGCGGCCCGCCTCGACACGATCACTGAACTGCACGACGCCCTCCTCGGCCGAATGCCCGTGGCCGGAGAACAGGTTTGTTCCTCCTTCCACTGTTACTCCGCCGGCCACATCGTGCCGCCCGCCGGTCCGGACGTGGCGGTGCTTCCAGCTTGTTCTCATACGGCGTTAAGGCCGCCCTCACCGCAATCCCATGCGCCGTCGCGACTGTCGGGGCATGATCCGGATACGCCCGCCTCGGCCCCGCACGCGACTGTCGACGGTCCCGCTTGCCTGCCTGCTGGGACTCGTCGCGGTGATCGCGGTGCTGTTCATGACCCCGCTCGGCCGGGTCGAGGACAGCTCAGGGGACGCCGACACCGTGGCGATCGTCGACGAGTCCGCGGCGGCCGATGCGGGCAGCGCCGGTTCATCCGATGCCGCATCCGACAGCCCCACCGCCACCGCCACCGGTGATCCGGCACCCACGACGGCGGCGGCAGCGTCGCCCCCCGACACCGCCGCGCAGGCGACGGACGACACCGGGCTCGACGCCGCCCTCGACACCGCACTGGCCGCGGCGCTCCCCGACACCTGGAGCGGTGAGCTCTCCGTCGCGGTGATCGACACCGCCACCGGGCGGACGGCCGAGGCGAACGGCGAACGCACGTACGTTTCGGCCAGCATCGCCAAGGTCGACATACTCGCGACCCTCCTCCTCCAGGCCGAGCAGGAGAACCGCTCCCTGACCGCGGCGGAGAAGGCGTCGGCCGCCGCGATGATCCGGCGAAGCGACAACGAGGCGGCCTTCACGCTGTGGCGGTCCGTCGGCGGCGCGTCGGCCCTCGACGCGGCCAACGCCGAGCTGGGTCTGGTCGAGACAACCGCCGACGCCGACACCTGGGGTCTGGACACCACCACCGTCGGCGACCAACTGCGCCTGATGGCGGCGCTGACCTCGGAGTCGTCCCCGCTGAGCGCCGCCTCGCGGGCGTACGCGCTCGGCCTCATGGCGACGGTCGAGGCGGATCAGGCGTGGGGCGTCTCGGCTGCCGCCGACGAGGACGCCGACAGCGCGGGCACCGCACTCAAGAACGGCTGGCTCCCGCGCAACACCACGGGGCTGTGGGTGGTCAACAGCATCGGCCGGATCACCCACGACGGACGCGAACTCCTCGTCGCCGTCCTGTCCGACGGCCACACGTCGATGGCGGCCGGCGTCAGCAAGGTCGAGGCCGCGGTGGAGGCCGCCGCCGAAACACTGAACTCCGCGGCGGAGTGACGGTACGTGTCGCCGAAGGGACCCGGATCGCGCGGACGGCGGTGCGCCGCGAGTTACAGGTCGGTCAGGAGGGTGTCGAGCACGGACTCTTCGTCGATCGCACGCCCCCACTCGGCCATGGCTTCGCCGAGGTCCGGATCCCAGCTCGGCACCACCAGGCCCCCGATGAGCTCCCTCCCGAGGCCCGCGGAGGCGGCCGTCCGGTAGGAGGCGGCGTCGAAGTGCCACGGTGTCCATGCGACGTGCCGGGCAAGGGCGTTGGCGATGCGGATGCCGCCGTGGTCGAAGTCGCCGTGGTAGCGCAGCTCGGCGCCGGCCTCCGCCAGTCGGCGGAGCAGCAGTACCGCGGCCGCGGACGGCTGGCCCCGCAGACAGACCAGAGGATGGGACCGGACGTCCGCCAGGTCGGCGGCCGCGGCGACCACCGCCGGGTTCTCGCAGACGTACACGACCCCGGCCGCCCAGCCGTGCACGCGTGGTACGCGGCTCAGCTGCCGCAGCGTGAGCACCACGGGTTCGTGCGCCCTGTACCACGCGGACACAGCCCGGCCTCCGGGGCTGTCCGGATCACCGGCGAGGCCCAAGGTCAGTACTGTGCTGGACAGTTCGTCGAGGACCAGGCCCACCGCCGCCCAAGTGTCCCGCCGCCATTGCGTGCCCGTTCCGGTCGGCGCGCCGCTGAGCGCGCGCACCGCGCCCAGGACCAGTGTGGTCAGCGCCCGGTCGTCGTCCAGCGCATGCGGGTTGCCGAGCACGCGCGCGGCGAACGCGGCGAGCGAGACGGGCCGATCTGCGGTCGGGGGCCTCGACGGCACGCGGTGCGTCGCCGCAGTCGTTCCGGTGAGCTCGCGGAGGACCGCGGCCGCGTCGGCCGAAAGGGTCTCGGCAGCCCGGGCTCGCTGCCACTCGCTGCCGTCCGTGCCGGTGATCCGGCGCAGGAGGCCGGTGGCCCGTGTTTGCTCCAGCCATGCGCCCAGGCCCGAGCACGCGGCGTCCGCCACCGCGTGCTCCAGTGGCTGCCAGGCCCGTTGCCACGCGGCGTCGGTCTCGGCGGCATCGGCCGCCCGATCGCGGACCGGCCCGGTCAGCGCGGCGACGGCGGGTCCGAGCCCGCCGGGGTGCGCTCCGGTGTCGCGCAGGAGCCGGTCGACCGCCTCCAAGGGGACGCTGACGGAGGCGGTGTGCCGGGCGGGGCGTCCGAGCAGCCTTGCCACCGCGGTACGTTCGCCGGGCGTCGGACGGTTCAGGGTCACGCTTCCGGTCGCCGGATCCCGTCCTTCGGCGATGCGGCGTCGCACGCGAGCGAGCAGCCAGGCCAGGTCGGGGCCACCCAAGAGCCGTTGCAGGCGCGGGAGATCGGCCTGGTCCGGCGGGCTGTCCGGCGGGCTGTCCGGCGGAGTGCCCCGAGGACTGCCCGCCGAACTGCTCGGCGGAGTATCCGACGAGCTGTACGGCGCGTGCCCGGCCGCGGGTCCTGCCGCGGATTCTGCCGCGTCGCCCGTCACGGGAACAGGCCCTCCGGTTCCGCCGGCTCCCCCGCGTTCGTCGGGTCCGTCAGGCCGGATCGTGGCGCCGTCACCCGCGCGGCAGGTTTCGCGTGCCGCCACGCGTCCGGCTCCGTGCCGTACGACTTGTCGTGGCCGTCCCATTCCCAGCGGGTGACCAGGACCACGTCGAGTTCGTCGGTGCGGGAAAGCTGGGCGATCGACAGCCCCGGCACCTCGGGGTAGCAGCCCCATTCGCGTTCGCTGGTCATGACGACGTCCAGGTCGAACGCGGCGAGCAGTCCGAGGCACTTGGCGCGCGAGTCGTCGTCGACACCCGCGAAGGCCTCGTCAAGCATGACCATCCGGGGCGCGTGCGGGTTGCCCGCAGAGGCGTAGTGCGCCGACGCCGCCGCGAACAGCGGCACGCTGGCGGCGAGCACCCGCTCTCCTCCGGACGCCGGGCCGGTCGCGCTCACCCACTGCCCGTGCTGGTGGCGTTCGACGGCGAACTCGTGCCAGGTCCGGTAGTCCAGCGCGGTGGTCAGATGCTCGGTCCACGTCGCCGCGGGGTCGGCGGCCCGCGCCCGCTCGATCTGGGTCTGCAAGAAGGCGCCGACCGCCGCCCGGTCGTCCTCGGTCCACGCATCGGCGGTCTGGCGCAACCGTTCGCGGGCACGGGCGAGTTCGGGCGGGGCGTCCTTCGCGGGCCGCCAGCGCAGGCGCAGCAGCATGCCGGTGCTGGTCGGGCGGTGCCGGAGCTCGTCGTTCATGTGCTCGACGGAACCTTCCGCCGCGGCCACCAACTCGTGCAGTGTCCCGGCGACTTCCGTGATCAGGTGGGTCTCCAGCACCTCGCGCTCGCGGGCCGACAGCATCCGCTGCCGCTCGGCGACCTCGGTGCCGAGCGCCCTGATCAGTTCGGGTACCGCGTGTTCGCGGCCCTGGAAGACGATGTCGACGACCAGGCCGAGGTCCAGCGGGCGGCCCACCGCGGAGTGGCCGTGCCGGGCCAGCGCGTCCTGGAGGTTCTTCAGCTCTTCGGAGGTCTTGTTCTGGACGCGCTCCCAAGCCGGGTCGCCGTCGTCCACCGCGGCGAGTTCGTTCTCGATGCGGCGGGCGAGCCGTACGGCCGGCTCCGGCGCCCAGGTGTCGCCCTGCGGCGGGGCGACGTCCAACTCGGGCAGGGCAACTGCCAGCAGCCCAGTCGCGGTGAACCGGCGCAGGTCCTCGATGGCCTCGGCCCGGCTGTCGGCAACCGACGCGATCTCGGAACGCAGTTGGTCGTACCGGCCCTGTGCCACACCGCGGTCGTTGACGGCCTTGGTGTGGTCCGACCGTGCCGCGCGCTCGTCCTGCTCGCACCGGGCCAGGTCACGGACGACCTGCCGCAGCCTGTCCTGGAGTTCGGCGACCGCGGCGCCGACGGTGGCGGCGAGTGTGGTGTGACGCTCCACGGCGTCCGCGGCCGCGCCGGCGGCGTCGGCTGCGCGTTCGGCGAGTTCGGCGGCCTGTTCGGCGGCGGCCTCGGCCTCGCCGCGCTCCTCGGCCGCGGCACGCGCGGCGGCCGCGCGTTCCCGGACCGCCGGCCACAGGGCGGCCAAAGCTTCACGGTAGGAGGCGACCGCCGCTCGAACACCGGCGAGCCCGTCGAGGTCGGCCGGGAGTCCGGTGTCCGCGGCGGCCTCGAGCAGCGCCTCTTGTGCCGCGTCCGCCGCCTCGGCGGCAAGCCGGGCCTCGCCGCGGCGGACCTCCACGCGCCTGGCTGCCTCGGCAGCCGCCGCTTCCACCGCCCCCAACCGGGCGTGTGCGGTACGCAGTTCCTCCTCCGACCGGTCGGGGAACGCGGCGAGTTCGGCCGCCAGCGCGGTCCGGCGGGCGCCGAGCGCGGACACCCGCTCCGCGATGCCCGCCGCGACGGCTTCCAGTTCGGCCAACCGGGCGCGTACGGCGGTGATCCGGGCGCGGCGCGCCGCCTCGCGGGCGCCCTCCCCCAAGTACTGGGCGTCGGGCTTCTGCCACGCCCCGCTCAGCGGTCCGATGCGGAAGGAACCGTCCCAGGCCACCCAGGCCGAGACGTCGGCGGCGGCGTCCGCCCCGCGCGGGTAGACGCCGATGGCGGCGAGTACCGCGCGGATCCGGTCGTCGCCGAGCGCGGCGGCGGCCGGGTCGGCGTGGTCGACGGCGGGACGCAGAACGTCCGCGAGTGACGTGCCCGCGACCGGACGCCCCGGCCGCAGCAGGACGTCGTGCCGGTTCGCGGAGAGCACGGGACCATCGGGGGCGATCCAGGCGTCGAGCAGCCCGGCCGCTTCGAGCGCGGCTTCGAGACCTGCCGCGGACGGTGCGCCGCCGACACCTCGACCGGCGCTGTCACCCCGGGGCGCCTCGCTCCGCACGAAGTCGACGACCCGCCACAACGGCGCACCGGGCACGCCCTCCCGGGCATGCGCCGAGCGCGTGTACGGCGCGTCGGGACCACGCTGCCCGCCTGCCTGAAGCGCGGCCAACTCGCCTTCGAGTTCCCCGCGTTCCCGTTCGGCGGCGTCACGCTCGGCGGCCACCGCCGCGTCGAGCACGGCGAGCGCGGATTCCTCGGCACGGGAGGCCCGCGCCACGGCGCCGCGCGCCGGCGACGGGCCGTCCATGGACTCGGCCCAGGCGGCGAGGTCGTCGAGCAGGCCTTCCACCGCGACTTCGGCGTGCAGCGGGAGTACCGCCAACCGGTCGGCGTACGTGCGGAATTCGCGGACCAACGTGTCGGCGGCATCCCCGACACGAGTGCGCGCGAGGCCGCGCTGTTCGCCGACACGCTGGAGGTCGTCCTCGGCGTCGTCCGCGAGGCGCCCTGCGGCGGCGGCGCCCGCGGCGGTCTCGGCGGCGGTGCCGACGCGCTTCGCGACGTAGTCCGCGGCCTGCCCCTGACGGTCCGCCAGTTGTTGGCCCACGCGGCGCAGTTCCTCCGTCCCGGAGGCGGCGCCGACGAAGTCCGCCGAAACCTCGGGGACGGTCGTCGGAACGGCCAGCGGGGCCACGACCCGGGCTCGGTGGTCGGCGCCGAACCCGGCCGCGTCGGCGCACCCGGAGGCCAGCTCGACCGCCTCGCCCACGGCACGCCGGGCCGCGTCCGCACGCCCATCGGCCGCCGCGAGCCGCCGGTCCGCGCGCGCCGCCGCGCCGGCGGCCCGGTCCCGGTCTTCGCCGACCGCTCGGGCCTGCGCCGCCGTCTCGTCGCGCCGCGCCGCCGCGATTTCGAGTTCGCGCGCGCTGCGCATCTCGGGGCCGGAGCGCAGCGTCTCGTCCCGGGTGCGAAGCCGCCGCCGGGCGTCCTCCGCCTCGGCAAGCCGCCGGTCGGCGTCGTCGATGGCAACGCCCGCGGCGTCCCGGGCGGTCTCCGCCGCGGACAGGTCGCGTCGCAGGTCCTCGTACCGCGCGTGCAGGGTCCGCGGCGGCCGGGCCCGCCGTCGGGCGGCCATGCCCGCGTACCGCTCGTAGTGCCGCAGGAACCCGGCCGCGGCGTCGCGGGCCTCGGCCATAGCGGCCAGCGCGTCGCGCTCCTCGTCGAGGCTCTTGAACGCCTCGGCCACGTCCGCGATGACACCTTGGTCGACCGGGGCCAGGGCCTCCGACAACGCGCTCGACAGAGCCTTCTCGCTCGGGCGCTTGGACAGTTGAGGCTGCCGCAGGTTCACCAGCAGGTCGACCAGCGCCTTGTAGCGGTCCTCGCCGAGGCCGAACAGCGCCTCGTCGACGGCGCGGCGGTAGTCCCTCGCATGGTCATAGACGAGGCCATAGCCCTCCAGCGCCTCGCCCAGCCGGTCACGGCCCAGCGCGGTACCGGTGGAATCGAGGAGCAGCAGGCCTCCCTCGGCGGGATCGGCGCCGACACGCTGCGCGGTGCTGAAGAACCAGTGGCGGGCGATGCCCTTGCCCTTGACCGCTTTGAGACCGCAGCCCAGAGTCCGGAACTCGGTGCTGCCGTCGGCCGCGCGCCGTCCGAACTCGATCCAGGTGTAGCCGAGGCGTTCCGGGTTGGGGTGCGCGCCGCCGAGCAGCAGGTTCCACTCCATGCGCTTGTGCGGATCACCGTCGGGTTCGACCCGGCGCGCGGCGAGGGAGCCGTCGAGCAGGAACGGCAGGGTCAGCGCCAGCACTTTCGACTTGCCGGTGCCGTTGTTGCCGCGCAGCAGCAGGCGGCCGTCGCGGAACCAGAACTCCTCCACGTCGTAGTAGAAGAGGTCGACAAGGCCGGTACGCAGCGGCTGCCACCGCTCGCGGACGGGCTCCGGAAGCTGCCGGATGGTCACGGTCGTCCGCCTTTCCTGCCGCCGCGCGAAGTGCCGCCCGCGCGCGGCTCCGCAACCTGCGCCGTGCCGACGGCGAACCGCGCGAGCGCGGGCCGCGCGGTGATCGTCACGCCACCGTCGGCGTCCACCCCCCGGACCGCCAGCCCCAGCGCGCACAGCTTGCCGACCGCCTGGTCCACGAGTTCGGGCTCGCTGCCCGGCTCGCGGGCCGCGCGTCGCCAGAAGCGGCCGTACCGTTCCGCGAGTTCCCGGACCAGGACGATCAGTTCGGCTCGGGTCACCGGGTCGCGGCGCTCGGCCAGCCGCTCGGCGAGGAGCAGCGTGACGTGGCCGTCCGTGTCGTCCTTGGGCATCCGCAGGTCGGTGAGCGTGTCGTCCGGGTCGAGCAGGGCGATCCCCTCGGCGCGTACCTCGGGGACCAGACCCGCCAGTTCGGCGACGCGCCCGGTGAGCGCGGCTCGCTGGCGGGTCAGGTAGGCCTCCTCCACCTCGGTCAACTCGTCGTAGTAGACGACGGGTTCATCGACCAGACGACGCGTGAGGTGGTGCCGGATGCGTCGGTTGCGGGCATCGTCGCCTTCGGCCGCCGCTTCGGCGTTGAGTCCGGCCAGACGCTCGGCGAACGCGTCCCCGGGAACCGTCGACGGCCCGCGCCTGGTGGCGAGGACGGTGGCCAGGACGCGCCGCTCCACCTCGTACAGGGCGTCGCCGCCGCCGCCGAGGTACGCGTCCTCGTCCCCGGCCACCCGGCTGAGCGCCCCCCAGTCCATCAGCAGGCGCACCACCGCGATCAGGTCCGCACGTTCGGCCCGGTCGGCCAAGGTGAACGCGACACCGGCCGACGTCAGCCGGGGGTCGGACGCGGCGAGCACGATCTGCTCGGCGAGCCGGCCCAGCGTCGTCTGCGCCTCCGAGCGTTCCAGCACCGCGAGGGTCAGCGCGAACAGTACGTAGCGCCGTCTGGTGAACGGCAGCTTGGTGCGCGCGTCGCGCGCGGGGTGGCCCGCGTCGTCGAGGCGGCCTGGCACCTTGAAGAGCCGGGCGACATCGGTGTCGACGTGCAGCCGCCAGCCGGTGTTGCGGTCGAACCAGGCGCGCAGCTCGGCCGCGTGCCTGCGCACCAGGCGGTAGTCGTCGGCGTCCGGGCCGTTCGCGCGCAGCAGGGGCCGCATCAGTAGCGCGCGCCCGGCCCGGCGGAATTCGGCGTCGCGCTGCGCCGTCATGGCTTCCCCGAGCGAGAAGCGCGCCGAGCTCACGCCGACCACTCCAGTCCGGCCCGGGTGCGCGCGACGGCGTGCGGTGCGAGGTCGACGATCTCGATCTCGTGGTCGGGACCGCGGAACACCCCGTGCGGAGTACGGACTTCGGCCATCCCCCCGTCCGGGAGCACGCGCAGCCGTATCTCCAGCGTGCCGTCGTTGCTGGTCGCGGTCACTTCGGCGGCGCCCGCACGGCGCCGGGCCAGCGCGTCGCCGAGCAGATGCAGGAACAAACCGAAGGCCTGCGGGTCGAGTTCGCCGACCCGCGACAAGAGCACGGGTCCGCCGGTCGCAAGCCGGGCCCGCGCGGCGGCCAGCTCGACACTCTGCTTGGCCGCCAACTCGGCCAAATGCCGCCGCAGTTCAGAACGATCCGCGACCCGGTTGGGCTTGCCGCGGCGCTCATAGCTGCCGGTCTCTCGCAGCCGCGGGCTGATCAGCAGCGGCGGGGCGTCGGCCCACGGTGTGGCCGCGGGCACCGGGTCGGCTTCCCGCGCCGCCAACGTGTCGGAGTCCACCGTCAGATGCCGCGCCGGGTACATCCCGAAGACGGTGCGCCACAGCTGGTGCCGGGTCTCGTCGTCCGGGGCCTCCGCGAACCACCGCGCCAAGGCGTGGAAATCCGCGGAACGGTCCGAGCGCCCCGAGCGCCGCTCGTTCAACACCTGCACCACGGCCAGTAGTTGCGGAATCGCCGTCAGGGCGCGGCTGCGTAGCAGTCGGGCCTGCGCGGGCTGACCGGGAACGCTCAGGAACCAGCCGCACAGCCCGGCCCAGCGGTCCTCCCACAACGCGTACGCCTCGTCCGCCGCCCGAAGCCCGGCGGCCGCGGCCCCGGCCTCCGCCGCCGCGCGGTCCACCGGGCCACCCGCTTCCACTTCCGCTACCGCGTCCGCATCGGCTCCGGGGGCAGCGTCCGCGGCCTCACGCAGAGCGGCCAGCCTCAGCAGCCCCGGTATCTCACCGTCGAGTCGCCCCAGCAGCCGGGCGATCTCCGCGCCCTTGGTCACCAGGTCCTTGATGAACCGCTCCAGGTAGTCGACCAGGCGGTCCTTGTACGCGAGGAACACCTCGACCTCGGCGTCGTGCAGGTCGATCGTGCGCTGCAACGAACTCATGAACGCCCGGGCGTTCTCGGCAAGGCTCGCGAACCGCTCCGCCAACGCGACCAGCGCCAAATGCACCATCGCCGGATCCGGCGCCTCCTCCTCGGCCAGCGCCCCGAGCGCACGCAGCTGTGTGGCGATGTCGTCCAACGCCACGCTCTGCAACGCCCCACGCCGCCCGAGCGCCGCGTCGTACGCGCTCAGCGCCTCTTCGGCGGCCTCGCCCTCGTGCGTGAGCTGGTAGATGAAGCGCCGCCGATAGAAGTCCTCGACAGTGGCGACCCGGCCGGTGTCCGAATCCGCACGCAGGTTGCCCCACGCGGCCAGATTGTCCAGCGCCTTGGCCACACCGTCGACATCCGGCCGACCCTCCGCCGGAAGCGCCGCCCACGCGTCCTCGGGCCGCAGATGCACCCGGAACCGCCGCTTGGCATCGAGAAACGCACCGATCAGCGCCCGGTAGAGCGCCGCGTTCGGCACGGTCAGATTCGTGAACACCTGATACGCGCCAACCCCGTCACCGTGCGCGTCGCCGTTCGGGGGCGGAGAGGGCGCGGCGTTCATCCCCGCCATGATGGCACGCCCCCCAACCACCCGGGCGCCAAACGCCGCGACTGCCCGTCCCCTCTGAAGGAGTGGCCTGGGCAGACTCCGGCGGCACCTCGGCCAACCATACGTACGGCGGCTTCGCCGAGCGCACCCCGCGGCTGGGGCCATGGGGTCTACGCTGGTGCCGCCATGGCCACACGACGAGCGCGGATGGCCCAGCCCGGGCCGGGAGAGCACAGATGACGGGGACGCCCACGCGGATCGGTCGCTATTTGGTCGCGCGGCGACTCGGCTCCGGAGGCATGGGGGAGGTCTTCCTCGCCCATTCCCCCGCCGGGGACCCCGTCGCCGTCAAGGTCATCCGCACCGACCGCCTCGACTCGGACACCCGGGCACGTTTCGAACGCGAAGCGCTGGCGGCCCGGACCGTGGTCACAACCAACCGCGTCGCGCGCTTCCTGGAGGCCGACCCCTTCGCGGAACGCCCCTGGCTGGCAATGGAGTTCGTGGGAGGCAAGACCCTCGAAACGTACGTCGACGAACGCGGTCCGCTGTCGACGCCGCTGGTCGCAAGCCTCGGCGCGCTGCTCGCCGAAGGCCTGGGCGCGGTCCACGCCGCCGATCTGCTTCACCGCGACCTCAAGCCGGCCAACATCATCCTGGGCGAGTACGGCCCGGTGGTGATCGACTTCGGGCTCGCGGCGTTCACCGACGCGCGGTCCTCGCTCACCCACGCGGGAACCATCATCGGCACAGTGCGCTGCATGCCGCCCGAGCAGGCCAACGGCGAACGTGACATCACCGCCGCCGCCGACGTCTACGCACTCGGGACAGTCCTGCTGTACGCCGCGGCCGGGCACTACCCCTATGACGGAACCACCTGGCACGCCGTGGTCACTCAGGTCGTGAACCCGGACACGCTGCCGGACCTGGCCGGGGTCGAAGACGGCCTCCGCGCGCTGGTGGCCGACATGCTCGCCCCGGCTCCCGCCGACCGCCCCACGCTCGACGAGGTCGTCGCCCGTTGCGCCGATGTCATGGCCGCGGCCGGCTGGACGCCGGTCCGCGCCCGGCACGCACTCGTCGAACGCACGGCCGCCGCCGCGCTGCGCGACACCCTGGCGATTGCCCCGGAAACAGGATCGCCCATACCGACGGAAGACGGCGCGGGCGCCGCCCCCGAGTCTCTTGCCCCGCTCGCGATCGACCTGGCGGCGCTGCCGGACGCCCTGGACTCACCGGCCAGCCGCGGCCCCGACCCGATTACTCCGGGCGACGGCACGCCGGCCGGTACGGACGAGCCCGGTGCCGAGGACGGCGCTGGCGGCCCCCCGGACCGGAGCGGCGACGACGTGCACGCGGTCCCTCCTCCCCCGGCACCCGGCCGACGGGCGTCCGCCGAAGACCGCCCCGCCCGCGTGCCGGCGGCCACCCGCGTCTCCGCCGAACTACGGGACGCCTACTCCGCACGGCGCGGGTTGTGACGGTCGGCACACCGAGACCGGCACCGAGACCGGCACCCCGCCCTGGACCGCGCACCCGGGCCGGGTCGTACCCGCTCGCAGACTCAGAAAGGCAGCCCCTCACGTGATCCCGGACTCCGCCGTCGCCGGCGCCGACGCCCATGCCGCCGCCGCGGACGCCCCGGCCCCGACGGCGCCCGCGGACAAGGCCGAGCAGGGCGGCTATGCGCCCGGCGCGCAGGTTCTGGTCCGCGACGAGCAGTGGCTCGTCAACCGGATCACCCAGACCGCCCGCGACGGCTGGATGCTGGAGGTCACCGGGGTCACGCCGTTCGTACGCGGCACCGAAGCCGTCTTCTACACGGAGCTCGACAAGGACATCCGGCTCCTCGACCCGCGCGGCACCAAACTGGTCGGTGACGGCTCCCCGCACCACCGCCGCGCCCGCCTCTACTTGGAGGCGCAGATCCGCAAATCGTTCCTGCCGCAGACCGATCACGGGCTCGCGCTGGTCGACAACTTCCTGATGGACCGCCAGACACACCAGCTCCGCCCCGCGGAGCTCGCGCTGTCCATGAAGAACGCGCAGCCGCGTCTCCTGATCGCCGACGTCGTCGGGCTGGGCAAGACCCTGGAGATCGGCATCATCCTCGGCGAGCTGATCCGCCGGGGCCGCGGCGAACGCATCCTGGTCGTCACCCCGCAGCACGTACTGGAGCAGTTCCAGCGCGAGCTGTGGACCCGTTTCGCCATCCCGCTGGTCCGGCTCGACTCCACCGGGATCCAGCGCGTGCAGCGCGAGATCCCGGCCGGTCGCAATCCGTTCGCGTACTTCAAGCGGGTGATCGTGTCGGTGGACACCCTCAAGAACGCCAACGCCTACGGGCACTACCTCGACAACACCGACTGGGACGCGGTGGTCATCGACGAGTCCCACAACCTGATCAGCAGCGGCTCGCAGCGCAACATGCTCGCGCACACCCTCGCCGACCGCACCGACGCTCTGATCCTCGCTTCGGCCACTCCGCACAACGGCAAGAAGAAGTCGTTCGCCGAGCTCATAAGGCTTCTGGACCCGGCCGCCATCGCGGACCCGGACGACTACCAGGTCAAGGACCTCGACCACCTCTACATCCGGCGCACCAAGACCACGCCCGAGGTACGCGACGGCCTCAAGGGGGCTTGGGCCGACCGCGGCCCCTCCGTACCCGTGCACGCGCCGGCCACGGCCGCCGAAGAGGCGGTATTCGCCGAGCTGATGGCGCGGTGGCTGCCCGCCGACGACTCGCCCTCGGTCGCGAGTGCCTCCAACGCGCTCTTCCCGTACAGCCTGCTCAAGTCGTTCCTGTCGTCGCACCGCGCCCTCGCCGAGACTGCCACCACCCGCATCGGCACACTCAAAGCCCGCGACGATGCTCCGGCGGAGGCCGAACGTTCCGCGCTGAAGGAACTGGTACGCCTGGCCGGGCAGATCACCGACGACAACTCCGCCAAACTCGCCGCCCTGGTCGCCGAACTGCGGGCGCTGGGTGTCGGCCCCGGCTCCGACACACGCGTGGTGGTCTTCTCCGAACGCATCCCCACGCTCAAGTGGCTGGCCGAGGCGGTGCCGGCCGCACTCGGCTTCCGCAAGGGCGCGACGAGCCCGGACGCCAAGAAACCCTGGCTGGCGTACGGCGGCGCCGTGCAGGTGATGCACGGCGAGGCCACCAACGACCAGGAACAGATGGACATCGTCGAGAAGTTCGGGCTGCGCGGCGATCCGGTGCGCGTGCTCCTCACCGGCGACCTCGCGTCCGAAGGCGTCAACCTCCACCAGCAGTGCCACCTGCTCGTGCACTACGACCTACCGTGGTCGCTGATCCGCATCGAGCAGCGCAACGGCCGCATCGACCGCTACGGCCAGGCGCACAGCCCACTGTTCCGTGCGCTCATCCTCACCAGCGAACTGCCGTGGCGCGAGAACCGTCCGCATCTCGACGACCGGCTCGTGGGAGAGAAGCTGTTGGAGCGCGAAGCCGAGGCCCACAAGATCGAAGGCAGCGCCGAAGCCGCCTCCGGCCTCTACCGGGCCGAAGAGGAAGACAAGCGCCTCGTCCGCGACCTCCTCGCCGGCAAGACGGTCGAGCAGTCGCTCGCCGACACCAAGCAGGCGGCCCCGTCCGCCCTTTCGGCGCTGCTCAGCACCGTCGGCGCGGCGATCGAACACGCCGACGTACCGCGCGCTCGCGTGCCGCGCCTCTTCCCCTCGACCGAGAGCTACTTCCATGAGGCAGTGGACGAGGTCTACCCCGGCCACGCAGCGGACGCGCTCGAACTGCGCTACGAGGACGACGGCTTGATCGGCCTGACTCCGCCGCGCGACCTGGCGTACCGGTTCAAGGCGCTGCCGAGCGACTACCTGCGCGAGCAGAACGTCCTTGAGCGGCTGCGCATCACCTTCTCCAAGCAACTCGCCGAGCGCAGCCTCAAGGCCGCCCGCGAGGGGGAGGACACCCAGTGGCCGAACATCTCGTACCTCACGGACGTCCATCCCGTGCTCGACTGGCTCACCGACAAGGTGCTGGTGAGCATCGGCCTGCACGAAGCCCCGGTGTTGGCGGCGACGGTCGACGAGCCGGTGTTCCTGGTCCAAGGCGTCTACTCGAACGAGCTTGGGCGCCCGACGGTCCTGGAGTGGATGGCCGTCTGCGGGCTTCCTGGCCAAGCACGGGTGGAGCGCATGGACGAAGCCTTCCTGCGCGCTGCGGGGGTCGGCGACCGCATGCCGGGGCGTGCGACACCGCAGGACCCCGAGGGCCTGCAACGCCTCGTACCCGCGGCGATTGACGCGGCGGAGCGCCATCTGACGGCACGGCGTGACGCGTACGACTTGGAGATCGACGCCACACTTGCGGGCCTGAGCACGCGCGTCGCCAGTTGGGAGCAACTGGCGCTGCTGCGCGCGACGGGGAACCGGAAGAACGAGGTCGGCTTGACCGCCGACCGGCGCAAGTCGCTCATCTCCTCGCTCAAGACGACCGGCGAACCGATGCTGCGCCTGCTCGCGGTGCTGGAAGGGAACTGACCCGATGGTGACCTTCGACTCGATCACCAACCGCGGCGAGTACATGGCCGCGCACTACTTCGCCGAACGGCTGGACGTCGACCTCAAGAAGCAGGTCTTCGAGGCGTGGGCGCTGCGCGAGGGCGACGAGTTCGACCCGCGCCCGACGCCGCGCAAGCTGCTGCCCAAGCTCCGGGGCGACTACCTGGGAGAGGAGATCCGCGGCTACTTCGCGGGGCGGCAGCGGATCGCGGACGAGGAGGGGCAGGACCGGGCGTTCACGTACGGCGATCCTGGGTGGGACAAGCAACTCCGGGTGTGGCACGGCCGGGTGCTGGAGACGCTGGGATTCGAGGCGGGCGCGGGACGAGACATCACCGTGCACCGATCGGGCCGCGAACACGTGGTGCGGGTCGCGTACGCGGACGGCGACGTCATCGCCCTGCACTGCGGGTGGGCAACGGACGTCGACGCGGCGGTGGACGCCTCGGGCGCCGGGCGGCTGCTCGACCCGCTGCGTGTGTCGGCGGCCGAGTCGTACGAGACCGGCAGCGCGCTGGCCGGGTGGCTCTTCCACAGCCAACTCGCGGAAACGGGACGTCCGCCCATGTTCATCCTGCTGCTGGTGGGCGGGGTGATCGTGCTGGCCGACCGCGGTTCGTGGGGTGAGGGCCGCTACCTCGCCGCCAATCTGGACATCGCCCTCGAACGCAAGGACGAACGGCAGACCGGAGAACTGGCGGTCATTGCGGGGCTGTTCGGCCGGTACATGCTGACCGCACGGGACAACGCAGAAGGCACACCGCTCGATGCGCTGCTGAAAGCGTCGGCGGAGAACGCCGTGGGTGTGTCCGGCGAACTTCGCCACGGCCTCCAACGGTCGGTAGAGCTGATCGCCGGGGAGATCCTGGCCCGCTTGGACGAGGCCGGGGTACGGCCTGATGAGGTCGAACTACCCGGCAGCCCGATCAGCCGCGAGATCACCCGCGAATCGCTGCGGTACCTCTACCGGATTCTGTTCCTGCTGTATGCGGAGGCCCGGCCTGAGCTGGGCATCCTGCCGTCCGACGACGGCTCGTACGAGGCCGGGTACTCCGTTGCACGACTGCGCGAACTCGTCGACCGCGAGGAGCAGTTGCCGCTGGACGGGCCGTCCGGAGGTGGATTCCACCTGTACGACTCCCTCGACCTGCTGTTCCGCATGGTCAACGACGGCCACCGGCCGATGGGCACCGAACCCGGTGACGACCTGCCGGGCGATGACGAGGAGACCCGCAAGGAGAAGGCCCGCCTACGGACCGAGGATCGAGGGCTTCGGTTCGAACCGCTGCGCAGCACGCTGTTCGAACCCGGGGCGATCCGGTTGATCGGACGTTCGGTCCCGGATCCGCGCGGGGAGTACGACACGGGCGAGGCTGTGTCCGACGACGCGGTTCTCGACCTGCGGCTGCGCAACAGCACGCTGCACGAGGTGCTGCGGCTGCTGACGAAGAAGCGCGGCAAGGCCGGCGAGCGGGGTGGGTTCATCTCGTACCGGAACCTCGGGATCAACCAGCTTGGGTCGGTGTACGAGGGACTGATGTCGTACACCGGGTTCATCGCGACCGAGACGCTGTACGAGGTCGCGAAGAAGGGGGACCCGTCGGACGGTTCGTGGCTCATCCCGGCGTCGCGTCGGGACCAGTACGAGGACGGGGTGTTCGTCCAGTACGGCGAAGACGACAACCGCAAGGGCCTACGCGGCGACAAGCGGTACGAACCAGGGTCGTTCGTCTATCGGCTGGCCGGCCGCGACCGCCAGACCTCAGCCTCTTACTACACGCCTGAGTCGCTGACCAAGGTCACCGTCGAACTCGCGCTCAAGTACCGGCTCGACCAGGAGAAGGACGAAAACGGCGAGACGATCCGCACCCGGGCCGCCGAACTCCTCAAACTGAAGATCTGCGAACCCGCTCTCGGATCAGGTGCGTTCCTCAACGAAGCCATCAACCAGGTCGCGAGCGAGTACCTGAAGCGGCGGCAGGAGGAGTTGGAGCAGTCCATCCCGACGGACAAGGTGCTCGCGGAGCTTCAGAGGGCTAAGGCGTACATCGCGCTGCACAATGCGTACGGCGTGGACCTGAACGCGACCGGCGTCGAGCTGGCGGAGGTCTCGCTATGGCTCAACACGATGCACCCCGGTATGCAGGCCCCGTGGTTCGGCCTGCACCTGCGGCGCGGCAACTCCCTCATCGGCGGCCGACGGGCGGTGTATGCCGGAGCTGACGTGATCGCCAAAGAGAAGGCATGGCTGAAGGCGAAGGGCACCCTGCCGCCGACCGAACTGCCGTTCATGAAGGACAACACCTGGCAGAAGCTGCCGGATGGCTCCATCCACCAGTTCCTCCTGCCTGCGGTGGGCTGGGCAGCGGTGGCGGGTGAGAAGGAAGCGAAAGAGTTCGCACCGGAGCAGTCGGACCAGCTGAAGGCGTGGAAGAAGGCCATCCTCAAGCCGCCGGCCGCGAAGGCGCGTCGCGGTGAGAAGAAGAGCGAGTACGCCCGCCTACAGTCGGTGGCCCGCCGCGTCGAGTTTCTGTGGGAATTGGTCGTCAAGCGGATGGAGATCTCGGAGCGCGAGATCGCCCGCAAGATCGACGTCTGGGGCGCAGATGCCTCGGACCCAGAGTACGGATTCCTCCGGCGCCCGAAGGAGGCGGTCCGGAAGGAGAAGGTGTACCAAGAACTGTTCGAGGCGGTGGACAGCCCATACTGGCGGTTGAAGACACTGATGGACACCTGGTGCGCTCTGTGGTTCGCCCCGGTAGGTGCAGCCTCCTTGTTGGACGGCACCGACCCCATGTACACGGAAGCCCACTTGGACGCATTGCCCGCCGAGTTCGGCGGCCCCAAACCGCAGCAACTCCTAACATTGTCAGACGAGTCGGCCGCTCCTGAGCACCGCCCGGCGCCGACGGTTGTCCAGCAGACGGCCATGTTCGCCTTGCCAAACGAACAAATGGACATCCTCGCCGAGGATGGCGACGACGTAATCATCGACCAGATTGAGGTCAAGGCGAAGTCGGCCGGGTCACGCCCTCGCAAGTCCGCGAGGACGCTTCGCCGGTCGATCATCCCGCTCAGGGAATTCGGTGACTGGCTGGACTTCGCGGAATCTGTGGTGGGCACCCAAGACGCCGAACGCGGCGGACCAGACCTTCTGACCCAACTCAACACCCTGGAGAAGTTGGGCACATACGAAGGCTGGCTCGTCGAGGCCATGGACATGGAACGGAGCGCGGTACTACCAACCCGCTACCCGTGGCTCGATGCTGTCCGCGAAATCGCCGACAAGCAGGGCTTCCTGCATTGGGATCTGGACTTCGCCCTGATCTCTGCCCGCAACGGCGGATTCGACCTCCAGGTCGGAAACCCGCCGTGGGTGAGGCCGACTTGGGACGAACCCGCCGTCCTAGCGGAATTCGACCCTTGGTTCGGACTTACGGAAAAACCAGGCGCAACCATCAAGCATTCCCGCCGAGCACGGGCCGTCGCCAGCTCTTTGGCGCAGCATTTCTTGTTGAGCGAACGCACGGATGTGGCAGCAATGGCCTCATTCCTGGCTTCCCTATCAACTTATCCTCTTTTGGATGGAACGCGCCCAGACTTGTATAGAGCATTCATGTGCCAAACTTGGACCCGCGCGAATACTCACGGCTACATCGGACTTCTACATCCGGACACTCACTTCAGCGGCTCCCGCGAAGGAAATCTGCGATCCGCGGCATATCACAGGCTTCGAGTCCATGGTGATTTCGTCAACGCAGGGAATAGATTCTTCCCTCCACCCGTAGGCCGCTCAACGCATTTCGGGGTTCATATCTACGGCGCCCCTCGTGAAATTGACTTCAATCACCTATCTTGGCTGTTCTCCGTCGAAGCACTATCAGATTCGGAAGGCCACGACGGCAGCGACGATCCGCCGCAAGTTCGTCGCAATGGCACATGGGACGCACGGCCTCACCGCATGCGCGTCGTTCAAGTTGACCGAAAAACCCTCGCCAATTGGTCTAACCTCCTGAGCGACTCGGCGCTCCCGGTTGACCACACACCACTTCTCTCACCGGTCAGCACCTCAGAAGTCAAAGCAATTCAGCATGTAGCCAACTATCCATACAGAATTTCCGCTGTGGATCCGCAGATCTCAATCGGCATGGACGAAGGGGCCGCCAAAACCTCCGGCATCATGGATTACAACGTTTCATCACCTAACAATTGGGGCGAGGTAATCCTCAAAGGGCCCCAACTGGGCGTCGCCAATCCGATCTTCAAGCAACCGGATGCTACCGGCGACGCAGCCTCGCTTGGCACCAGTCTTCTTAACATTGCAGACGACTTTGTGCCGTCCACGCTCTACCGACGAATCATCTCCGCAGAAGAAGCCTTGTCGATGCAAGACCAGTGGGTCGACCACGAGAAATTTGACCTATTGAAGCAATCCGGCATGCAAGAACACACGGCAATTCTTCGTGCCACCCGTCCTGCACCTGCTTTCTACCGCATGGCGTGGCGGCGACAGATCGCCCCGGATACTGAACGCAGCCTTTATGCTGCCCTGATCCCGCCAGGCCCCATGCACGTTCACACGGTTTACTCGCTAGCCGCGCGCAGTGAACGCGCGACAGCCCTTGCCACGGGCTTTTGGTCTTCGCTTCCCGTTGACTACCTAGTAAGAGTCAGTGGTACGGGGGATTTCCAGACGGGACTGGTGCGCAGGATGCCGACGGGAAGTCTCGACCATCCACTTTCCGGAGGCTTGCTACTGCGAACCCTGCGACTGAATTGCCTAACCAACGCATTTGCCGATCTCTGGGAGCGCCTGTTCGACCCAGCCTGGGGCGGCTATGAAGGCTGGGCTCTGAACTGGCAGGGGTTTGCACCGCTTGCTGCACCAGGCCGCGAATGGACTCGAATCACCCCACTGCGGTCGGATCAAAGTCGGCGCGCGGCTCTTGTCGAGATGGATGCACTGGTCGCCGTGTGGATGGGTATTGATGCTGACGCACTCATCACGATGTATCGCTCGCGCTTCCCTATCCTTCAGGACTTCGACGACGTTACGTGGTTTGACAAGAACCAGCGCAAGATCGCGGGTAACCGCTACACATTCGGGCACGGTCAGACCAAGGAGCACTACGTCCAGCTTCAGGAGCACTTCAAGTCGCCTGCGACCGCACCGGTACCCGAAGGCTACGAAGCACCCTTCTACAAGGCGGACCGGGAGCGGGAGATGCGGGAGGCTCATGCGGTGTTCCAGGCTCGGCTGGATGATGCCATTGCGAAGGGGCACTGGGATCCGGAGACGCATACCGATCCCCGCAAGCGGAAGTGAGGTTGGGGCGCCGACCTTGCGTCGGCGCCCCAACTCCGTTTCGTCGTCCGCCGGATCAGGGCTGCGGGGGCGGGTCTGTGACGGCCACGCAGCCGAGAGGTGTCGTCCACTCGATTCCGCCGCCGAGGGGGCGCAGGTAGACCTGGCCGGCGATCAGGTCCATGACTTCGCCGACGTGGCCGGTCAGTCCGTCCCGTGCAGTCCTGCCCTTCATGGCGCGGAGCTTGTCTTGTTCCGCAGTCAGCCCACAGCTCATCGTGCGCACCTTCGGTAGTCGAATCTGATCGTTCCGTTACCGAGGGAACACCTCGACGCGTACCGTTGGGTACGCCCCAACCGTCTGCTTCGTCGGCGGGGCACCGCAGTTGTGGGCTCGGGAAGCGGCTCCACACGCGGGTTGTGGAGGGAGGCCCGCCGTGGCGGCTCGTACCAAAGTCCAAGAGATCCCGACGACTTCGTGGTTGTTGTCGTACCTGGGCCGCGAGATCCGGATCCGCCGCGAGAACGCGGGACTCACTCAGACAGAGCTGGGCGCGCGCACCTTCTGCTCGCCGAAGCTCGTCAGCGCCATCGAGTCCGGTACACGTGTTCCTCAACCCGCGTTCATCAATCTCGCGGATGCTGGCTTGGGCGCCGATGGGGCGCTGAACCGACTGTGGCGTGCCATGACCGACGGCGAGACCGTGACTCCCTATGAGTGGTACGTCTTCCTTGAAGAACAGGCCAGCAAGCTCTGCCACTTCGAGCCGATGATGATCCCTGGTCTCCTCCAGACCGAGGAGTACGCACGCGCGATCTTCGCCCTGAACCAGCCCCCGATGGGCCAGGACCGCATTGACGCTGCGGTCGCACGCCGCCTCGCGCGCCAGTCGCTCTTCACGCGAGACAACCCGCCCAACGTCTGGATCATCCTCGACGAGGCAGCCATCCGACGCTGGCCCGGCGATCGCGTGATCATGGAGCGGCAGATCCAGCACATGCTGGAGATCGCCGACCTTCCCAACGTCACGCTGCTGGCAATTCCCTTCGCCCACGGACTCCACTGCGGCTTGCAGGGGTTCATGGCCATCCTGTCGTTCGAGGACGGCGACGACTGCGGCTACGTCGAGCCGATTTCCGGTGGACAGATCGTCTACGATCCGACGATCGTGGCAACGATGCATCGCAGCTACGACCTCCTTCGCGCGGCTGCGCTGCCACCCGAGGGATCCGCCCGACTGCTCCGCAAGGCTCTGGAGGACCTGTGATCAGCCCCAACATGCAGGCTCGTTGGCGTACCTCGTCGTACAGCGCGCAAACCGAGCAGAGCGCGTGCGTCGAGGTAGCCCCCCTCCCCCATACCATCGGAGTCCGCGACAGCAAGCTTGTCGCCAGCCCGGTCCACGAGTACTCGGCTGCCCCCTGGGTGGACTTCGTCACTGCGCTCAAGGACTCGACGGTCGGCTGAGGGTGAACGCATCGGCAACAACGGGGGAGCTTCATGGAGCCGTACGCGGCCGATCAGCACTACGTCTACCTGTACCGCGATAACGACAACGGTGCCGTCTGCTACGTCGGGTACGGCATGCACATCGACCGGGCGCTCTCCCACGCCCAAGGCAGTCACAACGCCGCCCTCGGCGCGTGGCTCCAAGAGGGCTGCTTCGAACTCAGCGCTGCTGGCCCCTACCGCGACGCCGCCGAAGGTCTGAACGTCGAAGCGGCGCTCATATCGGCCTTGCACCCGTTGTTCAACGTGCACCCAGGCAACGGTGCCAAGTTCCGTCCGATCGGCGTACCGAACGAACTCGCGGCGCGGATCCAAGGTCCTCCGATCACGACGGAAGAACTTGGACGTAAGGCAGGGGGTGCGCTCGCCGTCTACCTTTCCGGCAGTGGCGAAACCACCGACGGTCGACTGAAGTTCCATGCCGCGCACCCTGACCTCCAGGTCCTGGCCGAGCATGTCGAGGGCTGGTGGCAGGTAGACCGCCACGTCGAGTCGTGGCGCGCCGATCCGAAGGCCGGCCCTCAGGTCCTCCTGGCCATCTCCGGCCCGATCAAGCTCCGGTTCGTCGCGGGCGCGTTCGCCATCGACACTGCGCAGTGGGGCGCGAACCCGGACG
The DNA here is from genome assembly GCA_045039925.1 of Streptomycetaceae bacterium NBC_01309. GTDB lineage: Bacteria > Actinomycetota > Actinomycetes > Streptomycetales > Streptomycetaceae > Yinghuangia. The sequence continues at coordinate 8,186,483 of CP108400.1, read as the reverse complement.
AGTTCAAGGACGGCAGCCTCTGGAAGGTCCCGCTGCTCGACCGCGACAACGGCGACGCCTGCGAACTGCGCGGGCAGCGGGTCAGCGATCTCCGCTTCGGGCAAGGCCGTTGGGCCCACTACCGGTGGATCGACGCCGAAGGCACCATTCGCCCGTACCCTGGCCAGGCCGACTGACCCGGGCGCCCGCGCCCATCAGTCCGTGGATCAGTCCGTGGATTCGCGGAACTCCGACCGCAACTCGTCGAGCAGCACCGGCCCTTGGTCGGTGTGCGCGATCCAGACGCCCCATCCGCCGACGTTGTGTCCCGTGAAGACCTGCGCGGCAGGCGAAGGGGACGCGTATGCGGTCCCGTTGACGACGACGTTCCCCTGCACGTCGATGACCGCCTCACCGTCGACGTCCCGCCGCTTCAACGTGAGCCGCGTCCCGGCCTTCAGCAGCCCCGCGTCCACAAGCTGTGCGACGGTCACCCGTGCCTCGGACGGCGTCCGCTGCACCGGCAGTTCCACCACCACCGGCGGCGGGTAGTCGGCCACGTAGCCCAACTCCCGCAGTCTGCCGAAGGCATCCTGGACGACCTCCGCGATCAAAGCCCGCCGCTCGCGCAGGAACTCCTCGTACGGCATCGTCTCCCACTTCTCGGGCAACGCGTGCCAATACCGCTGCCGGACAAGGTCCTCCCCCGACATGTGGTTCGCCGCAACCAGCGCCGACCAGTAGTCCTCGGGTGCCCGGTCGGAGATGCCGATGTTGTCGTTCCACTCCGCCAGAGCCAGGTTCGCGATCTGGTTGATGCGTGACGATTCCCGCACCCCGGATTTCTTGAGGTGGTTCTTCGGGAAGAGATGGTGCCGTTCGATGCCCTTCCGGGTGACGACCGCAGGGTCCATGCGCGCCCGCACCTTGACCCGCGACAGCAGCGCGTCCGCGTCGAGCACGTTCAACGCCGCCAAGTAGGCAAGCTGCGCGGGTGACTTCGCGCTCGACGCCGCAAGGCTGTTGGGCAGCGTGATCTTCCAGAAGTCGGCGGTGAACGTGTCGTCGACGATCCTGTCAAGGGCCGCGAGGTACGCCGCGCCGTCCCCCGCCGGGATGTCCTGCAGCCGTGCGAAGTCCTGCTCGACACGGCTCTCGAACGAACCTGAGTACCGGCCGGTCGTGTGCGCCATGAAGAACCACCGGGCGATCGTCTCGCGGAGCGCATTCAGCGGGACGCCGTACTCGACCCGGCCAATCAGCCACATCACGTACGAGTACAGCACCGCGTTCTGGGACGAGATCATGCCGCTGCCCCGGAACCCGGCCCGTTCCAGACAACTCATGAACTCGTGCCAGTTCGTCAGGTCCAGGACCTTGGCCTGGGCGTCCGCCAGCTTGGCAAACTGCTTGTCGCGCGACCCCGCCGACAGGGCACCGCCCGCCTCGCGCCCGCGGAGGACCGCGTACACCTGCTTGAGCACCGCACGCCGCAACGCGAGCGCGGTTGTGACCCGCAGCAACTGGTCCGGCGTCGGGTGGATGTGCCAGTTGAACGGCGACGCGACGCCCGGCTTGGGGGTCCGCGCGTCGTCGCAAAAGCGTTCCAGGTCGCGCCGGCCCTCCTCCCAGTACACCGACATCAGGGTCAGGATGAAGTCCGCCTGGCTGAGCTTGGCGCCCGCGCTGTTGATGCGGACGAAGACCTCGGCGACCTCCTCCTCCGCGATGGCCGCGGACAACTCCACCACGTTGAAGTTGTAGGCTTGGAGGTTGTAGAGGTCGTCGATCGCCGTTTCGAGGCGGTCGAACTCGTCCTCGCCGACTTCTCCGCCGGCCACCCCGCGCTTCTCCTTCAGACGGCGAAGGAAGGCCCGAGTCTCCGACTTCAGCTTCTTGGTTTCCCACAGGACGCTGATGTTCGCGAGGTACTCGGGGTCCTTCTCGATCGCCGCGTCGGTGACGGCGAACGTCCCGTCCGTCGGCCGGAACGCGATGCGGATCGGCCCGCGGGTGAAGTCCGCCCGCAGCACCGGCGAGCCGGTGAGGACGGCGTACAGGGCGGTCAACCGCTGCTGCCCGTCGATGATCAGCAGACGCGGCACCGGATTCTGCGCATCGCCGCCGATCTGGCGCGCGTCGGGCTCGGCGCCTGTCGCCCAGATCAGCAGCGAACCGACCGGGTAGCCCCGGTACATCGAGTCGAGGAGGTCGCGGACCTTCGCGGCCGACCACACAAAGGGGCGTTGCAATTCGGGGAGGGCGAGTTCACCGCGCCGGATGTCGTCGACCGCGCGGCTGACATCCATCCTCGTGTCCTTGTAAAGCGGCTGCGCCATGCCCCCGAGGCCCCCTTCGCCCGTGAAACCGACCGTGGAACGGCCCGCGAGACCGGCCCCGAGATGGGCCGCCGCCGCGGGATTCGCCCGACGCTACCGCGCGAAACCGGCACCGGGCGGCAGGACTCGGCAACTAGGCTGTCAGTGATCCCGGTCGGCCACGCGGGGTCGGCTTCAAGCCGTACGCTCCGTACGGCGGTACACGCGGTGTGTGGCGACGGGGAGGTCTGGTCAGGGTGCGGCCCACGTTGGAGGCGCGGCAGCTCAAGGCGAGCCTGTTGCAGTACCTGTCCACCACCTACGCCCTCGCGGACGAGGGGGTGCGCACCGCCCTGGAGACGTTCCTCGGCAACGAGGACACCGGCATGTTCCGCGGGCCGTACCTGCGCATCCGGACCCCGTTCACGCACGCGGCCGACGGCTGGCAGGACTCCCTCGACTGGGTGAAGCCCGGCTTCGCGCCTTACGCGCACCAGGCGTTGGCGTTCGCGCGACTCGGCTCGGCCGGCGGCCGGACGCCGCAGCCGACGATCGTCACGACCGGGACCGGGTCCGGAAAGACCGAATCGTTCCTTCTCCCGATCCTCGACCACTGCCGTCGCGAGAAGGCGGCCGGCGTACGCGGCGTCAAGGCGATCCTGCTGTACCCGATGAACGCGCTGGCCACCGACCAGGCACTGCGGCTCGACAAGGAGCTCAAGGACGGCGACCTCGCCCAGGTCACCGCGGGCCTGTACATCGGGGACGTGCCGTCGACGACGTACCCCCGTGTCGCCACACTGCGGCAGGACATGCGCCGGATGCCGCCGGACATCCTCATCACCAACTACAAGATGCTGGACCTGTTGATCCAGCGTGCCGACGACATCCCGCTGTGGGAGGGCGCGGACGTCCGGTACGTCGTGGTCGACGAGTTCCACACCTACGACGGTGCCCAAGGCACCGATGTGGCGATGCTGCTGCGGCGCTTGGCCTCCGCTCTCGACGTCGCGGAGCCCGGACGCCCGCTCGGGTCGATCTGCCCGGTGGCAACGTCGGCGACCCTCGCCGCCGGGACGGACGCCGACGACACGCGCGACCTCCTCGACGTGGCCGCCCAGGTGTTCGGAACGGTGTTCGACGCCGACGCGGTGATCGGCGAAGACCGCTTGGACGTCGAGCAGTTCGTCCCCTCCGACGACCTCGACCCCGTCCTGCCGATGCCCGACCCGAGCTTGCTCGCCGGGCTCCCGGATCCCTCCCGCGACGATGCCGCGTTCGCCGAACTGGTCAGGGCGGTGACCGGGGACGCGTCGCTCGCCGACGACCCGCACGCGCTGGGCCGGGTGCTGAAGAAGCACATCCTCACGCAGGCCGTCATGAAGGCACTGGCCGGCGGGCTCAGCACCCAGCAGCAGGTGCTCGACCGGCTGTGGCGGGCCGGTGCCTACTCGTGGGGCGAGGCCATCACCCGGCGTCCGGAGCAAGTGGTCGACGCGCTGGCCAGGTTCATCGCCCTGCTGTCCACCGCGCGGTCGCCCGACTCGACACCGGAACGCCCGCTGCCCTTCGTGCATGTCGAGGTGCACCAGTGGGCGCGGGCGGTGTCCCGGCTGCTGCGCGGGATCATGCCGTGGCCCGCGGCCGAGTTCCGCTGGGACACCGAGAACACCCCCGTCGCGGTCCGCACCCCGGCCCAGCGGTCCGCGCCGCTGACGAGCGCGACCGCCGGGGAACACGCCAACGTGTTCCTGCCGGCCGTGTACTGCCGGGACTGCGGGCGGTCGGGCTGGGCGGTGCTGAGCCCGGAGAGCAACGAACGCGACGTCGACTTCACGCCCGCGAAGATCCGCAGAGCCTCCGTCAGCCGCGACAAGCGCAGGGTCCGCAACCTCGTCGCGGCCACCCATGCCGAGGCCCGCAGCGGGAGCCCCGAACCGGGACCGGCCGTTCGGCGGCGGCGCTCGCAGGGCGGCGGCGCGACGCTGATGGTGCTGGACGGCGTGGAGCAGCGGCTGCGCGACGTGTCGCCGACCAGGGACTACGACCCCGAGACCGGCGCCCCGCACGCCGCGGGCCGGGATTCGGCGTTCGTCCTCGTCAACATGTCCGACACCGCCGACACCGCGGCGAAGGAGGACTGGTGCCCGGCGTGCGGTGAGCGCAACGCGATCGTGTACCTCGGTACCGGCCCGGCGGCGCTCGCCGCGGCGTCGATCACCGAGTTGTTCACCGGCAACGAGCTCAAGAAGGAGTTCGGCGAGCGCAAGACGCTCATGTTCAACGACTCGGTGCAGGATGCGGCGCACCGGGCGGGCTTCGTCGCGAACCGTTCGTACACCTTCTCCCTGCGCGCGCTGCTGGCCGGGCAGTTGGACCGCGACCGCCCGACGGCGCTCAACGACCTGATCGCCGACGTCGTGGGGGCCGCCGCCACCGACCGGGACACCCTCGCCGCGGTGGTGCCCCCGGACCTGCACCGGCACGAGAGGGTGGCGCTGCTGCTGTCCGACCAGGCGCGCCGCGGCGACCTGGAGACGTGGCGGCTGATCGGCGAACGGCTGGCGCTCGCCACGCTGATGGAGTTCGGGCTGCGTTCGCGCCAGGGCCGCACCCTCGAACTCACCCGGACCGCGGCGGCTTTCGTCGACCTGCCGGATCCCGCGGCGATCGTCGAGATCGTCCGCGGGGTGCACCTGGACGGGCGCGCGACGCTGGCGCCGATGCCGCAGGACGACGCCCGCTACCTCGGGTTCGTGCGCATCCTGCTGGAGCGCCTGCGGTCGCGCGGCGCGGTCCGGCACCGGTGGTTCGACGCGTTCGTGAGCGAGGCCGGTGTCTCCCGGTACTCCATCTGGGGCAATCGGCCCGCCGGCATGCCCGCGTTCCCCGCACCCGGGGTGAGCGCGCCCAGGTTCCTGCTGGACCGCCACAAGAACCGCAGCGAGTTCGACAACGCCGCCGGACGGCTCTCGTGGTACGAGCTGTGGGCGCGCCGCTGCCTGGAGTTGCCGCGCGAGGACGTGCCGGACTTCTGGGCCCGTCTGCTGCCGGCCCTGGTCGACGCCGATCTCCTCGCCATGCGCGTCGCCCGCGACAACGCCACTCGTGTGCACGGCCTGCACCCCGCGTCCGTCCGCGCGCTGTTGCTCGACGACGACCAGGTGGCCGACGCCTACGTCCGCTGCCCCACGTGCTTCTGGGAGCAGACGGTGCACCCGGAGCTGGTGCCGCAGTGGCACGGGCAGCCGTGCCCGTCGTACCGGTGCTCGACCGGCAGGCTCGAATCGGGCCGCTTCCAGGCCGAGGACCGGCCGCATGAGCGGCGCCACGACTACCGCGACGACTACTACCGCAGGCTGTACCGCGAGGCCGGGACGTACCAGGTCGTCACGGCCGAGCACACCGGCATGCTCACGCGCGCCGAACGCGAGTCGGTCGAGGCGGCGTTCCGCGACGGCGGCGGGTTCAACGACCCCAACGTGCTGTCGTGCACGCCTACGCTCGAACTCGGCATCGACATCGGCGACTTGTCGGCGGTGGTCCTCGGTTCGCTGCCGCGGTCGGCGGCGAGTTACGCGCAGCGGGTGGGGCGCGCGGGACGCCGGACCGGCAACGCGTACCTGCTCACCATCCCGGACCGGAGCAGGCGCGACCTGTACTTCCTGGAACAGCCGGAGCAGATGATCGCGGGCCGCATCGTGCCGCCCGGCGCGCATCTGTCCGCGGTCGCCATCCTACGCAGGCAGTACCTGGCGCATCTGCTGGACCTGGCGGCGCGCGGCCGACTCGTTGACGGTGAACGGGTGTTGCGGCCGTTGCCGACCCGGGCCGTGGCGCTGTTCGGCGAGTCCGGATATCTGCGCGACCTGCTGGCGGTGGTGCTCCGCGACGGGGAGTCCCTGGTTGCGGGCTTCTTGGCGCTCTTCCCCGGCAGCGTCGAACCGCATGCCGCCGAGGACCTGCGGCAGTACGCCGTCGGGCGGCTGCGCGGCGCGGTCGAGGACGCCGAACGCGCGTGGACGGAACGGATCACCGCCCTGCGCGAACGCCTGGCCGCGGTCCGGGCCACGCAGGCCGAGCTCAACACCGCCGACACCGAGGACGCCCGCCAGCACGCGGAGTTGGGGGCGGAGGCCAGGGCAACGGGTAGCGTCCTGCGCGACATCGGCAACACCACCGCGCACGGCGCGCTGACCGAGCTGGGGCTGCTGCCGAACTACGCACTCGCCGACGACCGTTGCGTGCTCGATGCCACGCTCTACTGGCGCGAGAGCGACGAGGACACCGGCGCGGTCCGGTACGGCAGCGAAGTGCGGCCGTACGAACGCGCGCAGCGCCTCGCGCTGGCGGAGTTCGCGCCCGGCAACGTCTTCTACGTGAACGGGTACCGCCACGAGGTCACCGGCCTGGACATCGGCAGCCGGGCCCGGCCGGCCTGGAGCCTGTGGCGCGTCTGCCCGGACTGCGGATTCGTGCGGGTGTCCAACGCGGAGGCGGACCGCTCGCCGTGCCCGCGATGCCACAGCCACGGCATCGCCGACTCCGGCTGCCTGCACCGGGTGATCCGCCCGACCCGGGTGACCTCGCGGGACAACCGCGAGGACGCGGTCATCCGGGACGACCGCGACCAGCGGGAGATCAAGGCGTACACGGTCAAGACCGCGGTGGACATCCCCGAGGAGAGCATCGAAGGCGCCTGGCGGCACACGCGGCATGTCTTCGGCGTCGACTTCAGCAGGCGCGCCACGATCCGGACGTTCAACCTGGGGCTGTCCCGGGCCGACAACCCGGCCGGCGACGAGTTCGCGGGGCACACGGTCCGGTTGAACCCCTTCCATGTGTGCACGGGCTGCGGCGCGGCGTCGGCGGACGGGCGTCCCGTCTTCGACCACGACACCGACGCGCTCACCACGTCGGCGGCCCGCAACCCGGCGCTCAAGCACCACCGCCCGTGGTGCCCGCTGCGCCGCGGCCGCCGCGACGGCGCCGACCAGGTTCCGGTGCTCCTGGCCCACGAGCTGGAAACCGAGGCCGTGCGGGTGCTGCTGCCCGCCTCGACGTTCCACGACGACGCCAAGGTGCACTCGTTCCGTGCCGCGCTCCGGCTGGGCGTGGACCGGCACTACGGGGGCGACCCCGCGCACTTGGACACCACGCTCGCGTCGATGCACGATCAGGCCACCGGCGACCGGCGCTCGTTCCTGGTTCTGTACGACCGGCTGCCGGGCGGCACCGGATACCTGCACCGGCTCTCCGAGTCAGGTGCGTTCCGCGCGACGCTGGCCGACGCGCTGGACGAACTGCTCGCGTGCCCGTGTGCCGACGAGGGGCGCGCCGCCTGCCACCGCTGCCTGCTCCGCTACACCGAGGACGCGCACCACGACCTCGTCTCGCGACGCGAGGCGATCGAACTCCTCGAACAGCTGCTGTTCGACACCGCTGGAGACGGCACCGGGGACGGGACCGGGTCGGGGGCCGACGGGCGGGAAGACGGTGACGGCCACGCGGCCGACGGATGGACCACCGAACCCGTGCTCAGCACCGGCGCGATCGGTCTGGACCGCCAGGTCGAATCCGCCCTGGAGGAACGCTTCCTGGACCTGCTCCGGACCTGGGCGCTGGACGCCGACGACGCGGTACTCGACGAAGAGGGCCGGCACAGCGGCCATTTGCGCATCACCAGCAGCGACGACGTCGTGCACTGGCGGCTGACCGCGCAGGAGCTTCTGGACGGCACCCGCGCGGACTTCGCGTTCGCGCGCGCCGACGGACCGCCGCAGACGCTGAAGCTGTATCTCGACGGCCGCCGGTTCCACGCCTCGCCCGAGCACAACAGGACCGCGGACGACGCCGCGCGGCGGGCCGCGCTGCGCGGGCGCGGCCACACCGTGTTCCAGCTGACCTGGGACGACTTGGACAACTACGTGTCAGGCGGCGGGGAGTCCGTCTGGCCACCCTATGTGGGCGGTGCGCAGGCCCAAGCCCGACAGATCTACGAGGACGCGGGTGGTGGTCGGGCGGAGTTCGGCGACACGGTGTTCGCGAATCCGCTGGCGTCGCTCGTGGCGTTCCTGCGCGACCCCGACCCGGTTGCGTGGGCTCGGCGCGCGGGGGCCCTGGCACACGGCCTGATGGCGAACCCGGGCACGGTCCGGATCACCGGCACCGACGATCCGCGGCACCTCGCCGAGACGCTGCGGGGCACGCTCGCGGCGTACGCGCAAGGTCGTGACCCGGTGCCGGTCCCGACAGGGCCGCCGGGCAACTCATGGCACATCTTCGCCACCCGGGACGGCAACGGGCTGCCCATCGTGGCCGTCCTCGACGCGCGCGACGACCCCACACTGCGCTGGACGCTCCTGCCAGTGCTGCCCGACGGCGACACCGATGTCTCCGATGAAGCGCATCCGCGCCGGTGGCGGGCGTGGCTCTATTGGACCAATCTGGCCCAGTTCCTGGCGCACCAGGGCGGCGACGGCGTACAGCTGACCAGCCGCGACGCGGCGGACTTCGCGGTGGAAACGCTGTCGCTGTTCGGTGCCGCGGCGGGGGCGGAGCAGCAGCCCGGCGGGCCGGGATCCCCGCCGCCCGCGTCCGATGCGGAGGAGGCACTCGCCGAACTCGTGCGCGACGCCGGGTGGGACGACACGGTGTTGCCGTACCTGACCCCTGAGGATGACGCCGACACACACGTGCTGGCGCACATTCTCGCCGACGCCGGGGCCGCGGCCGCCATCCCCGGGCACGAGCTGGGCACCGCCGGATGGCTCGCGGAACTGGCCTGGCCGGACAGGCTGATCGCAGTCGTCCTGCCGCCTGACGGCGACGAGGACGACGAGGCGCGACGGCGCGACGAGGCGTACCGGGAGAAGGGCTGGCAGGTTCGCACCGCCTCCGAATGGGCGGCGGACCTCGACGGGTTGCTGGCGGCTCTGGGGGTACCGCGCGTCACCGGTGCGGACCGGGACGGCCGGTCGCCCGCACCGGACTGAGCGCGTACCGGGCCGGGTTCGGGGCGAACCGGAACCGGCACCGCCAGGGGCAGCCGCCCATCAACGACGACCAGGAGGGATCCCCGCGGATGCGCGCGCGGCTCAGCTTGTACCAGAAGGCCGAGGAAGAGCTCTACCGGCTCGACGGCACCGTGAAGCGGAAGTTCTCCGACTTCGGCTACCACTTCCGCCGCAACCCCCGGGCCAACGGTCTCCACCTCAAGCAGCTCAAGGGCGACGCCCGCATCTACTCGGCGCGCATCGACCAGAGCTACCGCGCGCTCCTCACCCGGACCGGTGTCAGCCCGAGCGGCGAGGAGCACTGGCTGGTCATCGCCGTACGGCACCGCAAGGACGTCTACGAGCAACTGTCCGTCGCCATCAACCGGATCAGCGGCGCGATCGAGTTCGTGGACCTGTCGGTCGTCGGTGAGAGCGCACTGCGGCGAGCGGGCATCCAGCTCACGCCTGCCGAGCCGGACGCCGAGACAGTCCCGGCCCAAGAGGCACCGGCCGCACACGCCACCCCCGTTGACGAACAGCCCGCGCGGCCGCTGCTCGCCGACCACACCGCCGACGAGCTCCGGTCCCTGGGCGTCGCCGAGTCCCTGATCGGACTCGCCCTCAAGGTCGTCACGGACGAGGAACTGGACGAACTCGTCAAGGGGCAGCCGCTGCTGTCCAAGGACGTTCTCCTCGGACTGGCCTCCGGCCTCGACTTCGACGCCGTCAAGGCCGAGATCACCGACCAGGTGGCCACCCCGGAACCGGTCGACACGCAGGACTTCGTGGCCGCGCTGGCGCGTACCGCGGTGGTCGCGTACGACGAGGACGTGCAAGACGCCCTCGCGGAGGGCGATTTCCGGGCCTGGAAGGTCTACCTCCACCCGGCGCAGCGGCGTGTCGCCTACCGCGACTACAACGGCCCCGCCCGGGTCAGCGGCGGCCCCGGCACCGGCAAGACCATCGTCGCCCTGCACCGCGTGCAGCACTTGGCGCAGCAGCTCCCGCCCGGCGAGAACAAGCCGATCCTGCTGACGACGTACACCAAGAATCTGGCGGCCGATCTGCGGGCGCGCCTCGCTTCGCTCGTCGAGCCCGACCTGCTCAAGCGTGTGGAGGTCACCCACATCGACCAGCTCGCGCACAAGGTGACCGGAGAGAACGTCCCGGGGGGCCGCGCGCGCGGACGCATCGACGACCACGTCGCGCGCGCCCAGCTCAGGGATCTGCTGGTCGAGCTCGGGGAAACCCGCTGGGACGCGGACTTCCTGTTCGAGGAGTGGGAGCAGGTCATCCTCGGGCAGTCCGTCGCCACCCGCTCCGAGTACTTCCGGGCCCGCCGCGCGGGACGCGGTCGGAACCTGGCCCGTCCGGCGCGGGACGCGGTGTGGAAGATCGTGGAGCAGTACACGGCCCACCTCGACAAGCTCGGCGTCGAAACGTGGGCCCAGGCGTCCGAACGCGCGGCCCGCTTCGAGATGGAGCGCGCCGAGCGCATCGAGGCCCGGCAGCGGCGCAAGGACGAGGTCGGAGGGCGCGACCTCATCCATCGCGACAACGACTCGGGCATGCGCTTCCTGAGCCACCGCTACCGGCACATCGTGGTCGACGAGGGCCAGGACCTGCGTCCCGCGCACTGGAAGATGCTGCGCGCCATGGTCGCCCCGGCGCGGAACGACCTGTTCATCGCCGGCGACACGTACCAGCGCATCTACGACAACCAGGTCTCGCTGGGCGCGGTCGGGGTCTTCATCCGCGGGCGCTCGTCGCGGCTCACGCTGAGCTACCGGACCACGCGGGAGATCCTGAAGCGGGCGAGCACGGTGATGTCCGGCCAGCAGTACGACGACCTCGACGACGGCACGGACACGCTGGAGGCCTATCGCTCCGTGCTGCGTGGGCCTGATCCGGTGATGCTGGCGTACGACTCGTGGGAGGACGAACTCTCGGCGCTCACCCGGACGATCGCGGCCTGGCGCGACGAACTCGCCGCCGAGCGACCGGACACGGTTCGGGACCTCCGGGGGCTCGTCGCGGTGTGCGTCCCGGACCACGACCGGGTCAACCAGGTCATGTACGCGCTCCAGGTCGAGGCCGGGATCACCAGTGCCGAGATCACCAAGGACGGCCCGCGCGGCGACGGCGAGGTCCACGTCGGAACGATGCACCGGTTCAAGGGACTCGAGTACCAGCGCATCGCCGTCCCGGCGGTGTCCGACGGCATCGTCCCCCGCGCCGCGATCGAGCGCTTCCGGGTCGACGACCCGCATCGCCACGAACGCGAAACCCGCAAGGCCCGATCCCTCCTCTTCGTCGCCACCACCCGCGCCCGCGACGCCCTGCTGATCTCCTGGCACGGTCGGCCGAGCCCGTTCCTGACGGGTGCCCGACAGGCCTGAGCCCGCCATGACTCGCCCGCACGGGGGAACAACGATGCAACGCAAGGCTTTGGTTGTCGGAGTCGAGGGCACCCTCGGGAGCCTCGCTGACGACTCGCCGCCGCGTTGGCGGAGACTTGAGTACGCGGCTCCGTATGCCCGACGGCTCGGTGAGACGTTGGAGAAGCAGTACACCTACGATTCCCTGCACGCCGACTCGGATCCGGGGGTTTCGGCCGAGGCGCTGAACGCCGCTCTGACAGAGGCGTTTTCGGGGGACGCGGACTTCACTGTCATCCACCTGCTCTCGCACGGCGAACCGACACGGAACCGGCGCGGCCTCCGTGTGGTGGGCGGAGACGGGCAGTTGACCGAGGCGTTGTCCCGTTGGGTCGACCTCGCCGAGGATCGCGAAGCAGACGGCCCCTGTGCATCGGTCCTGCTGATCCTCGACCTGTGCCATTCCGGCGTGGTGGGCGCGGAACACTTGCGTTCGCTGATCCGGCCGGAGCTTCGCCGCGTCTGGGTGCTGGCCGCCTGTCCTTCCGACAAGCCTGCCTATGACGGTCGGCTCAGCCTCGCCGTCGACGACGTGCTTCGCGGCTTCGCGTCCGGGGAACTGAAACTCGACGAATCGCTGAAGTACGTGCCGATCGACCGCTTCTGCCGGGAAGTGGCGCGCCGCGTCGAGGAGCAGAGCGCGGGTTCGTATCGGCAGACCGTCGAGCGCCCGCTCACGGCGCTGGGCGACGACCTGTCACACCTTCGCTTCTTCCCCAACCCGAGGTACGACCCGGCGGCTCTGCGCAGCCGCGGGTCCGTGGATCCGACGGTGTACAACGTCTTGGACGAGGTGGCCGACTCGCGCCATTTCGTGCTTCGTGCCCACGGCGCGGACAGTGCCTTCGGCGACAGCGGCGTCCCGGTGTTCACCGGACGCAGCACCGAACTTCGCGAGCTCACAGCCTGGGTCGAGGGACGCGGCTCGCCACTGCGCGTCGTCACCGGGGTTCCGGGGGCCGGGAAATCCGCCCTGGTCAGTGTCCTCACTTGCGCTGCTCATCCCGAACTTCGCGAGGCCACCGAACAGGTCTGGCGACCGAGCGGCGCCGACGTGCCCGCGGCCGTCGAGGGGCTTGCCGTTGTCCACGCACGACGGCGGATGACCACCGAGATCCTCACTTCCCTGGCCGCTCAGTGGGGTCTGGGGAGTCCGCCTCGCGGCACGGCATGGACCACGGATCAGCTGGTGGCCGCACTGGGTTCGATGCCGCGGCCGCCGTACCTGGTCGTGGACGCGCTCGACGAGGCAGAACATCCCGGCGATCTCGTCGCCGGTCTGCTGCTGCCGCTGGCAAGCGCTCGGCGATCGGACACCGAACCGCTGTGCAGAATCCTCGTGGCGACGCGTCGGGACGAGGGCTTGCACCATCTTCTCGACGAGGCCGAAGCACGCGGCGGCCTCGTCGACCTGGACGACGTCCCGGCGGCGCGGCTTCGCAAGGACCTGGTGTACTTCGTCAGCCGTGTGCTGCGTCCGCTCGACAGCCGCACGCCGCCCTGGTGTTCCTTCCCCGCGGCGGAAGGCCTGGGGGGAGCGATGGCCGACACCTTGTTGAGCGGGCCGCGGGAGTGGGGCGAATTCCTGGTCGCCGCGCTCTACCTCCGTTTCCTTCAGGACCAGAAGGCAGCGCCGACCACCGTCGCCGAAGCGGAAGCGCTGGGAAGGGACATCCCACGAACCCTCGACGCGATTCTCGACCTGAACCTGAAGTTCCTCGGTCAGCCCGGTCTGACGGAGATCATGGCCGCGCTGGCGTGGGCCGAAGGTTCCGGTATGCCGGAAGCGTTCCTCGCCCAGGTCGCGGGTCTCCCCTCCGCTCCCGAGGAGCCGGCGGCTGTGCCGAACCCCTCGGAGCTGCTGCAAACGGTCCGTTTCTACGTGCGTCGGAATGTGGACCGAGACGGAACGCCGCTGTACCGGCTCTTTCATCAGGGTCTCGCCGACCGACTCCGCCGCCGGCCTGATCTGGATGCGGCGACGGTCTGGGAACGTCTCGTCTCGATGGTCCCGACACACGGGAACACCAGACGCTGGGCGACAGCCGAGCCGTACCTTCTGCGGCATGCCGCCCGCCACAGTGCCCTGGCGGGCGCGCTCGACGAACTGCTCGAAGACGGCGAGTTCCTGGTCCATGCCGACCCGGCCCCGTTGGCGGACGAGCTCTACCACCGCAAGCACGGCCCGCACAGCGCCGTGTACCTGACGTCCTACGGCGCACATCACCACGGGCCGCCCGAGCAGCGCCGCGACATCCTCGCCGTCGACGCGGCACGCCACCAGCAGGGGCAGCTCGCCGCCGCCCTGTCCGACGACACTCTGTGGAGCATTCGCTGGACCGCCGGGCGTGACCTGCATCCCGGCCTCCTGACCACACTCACCGGCCACCGTGGCGGGATCACGGACCTCACGACGTTCGTCTTCCGGGGAAGGCACCACGCCGTGACGGCCGGACAGGACGGGACGGCACGGATCTGGGACCTGAACTCGGCCGAGACCACGCACGAACTGGACCATCACGGGTCCGCCGTGAACTCCGTCGTCGCTGTCGAGGCGAACGGCGTCTCCCTCGCCGTCACCGGGTGCCACCAGGGCAGCCTCCGCGGCTGGGACCTGGCGACAGGACGTCTGCTCTGGACACGGCAGGCGGCGCACACAGGCCCGGTCCGATCGATGGTCGCGGTGCCGTTCGAGGGAGTGCCGGCGGTCGCAAGCGCAGGTCACGACATGGTCGTTCGCTACTGGGAGGCGGCGACGGGGGCGCCGCTGTCGAGTACTTCACTGAGCCAGGCGCACCCGGTCAGCGAGCGGGTGTGGCAACTCTCCCGAGTGAACGTCGATGGTGTCGGCACCTGTGTCGTCGCCTGCTGGGACGACTGGATCTCGGTCTTCACCGTCCGAGGGAGGCAACTTGACGACGAGGACCTGCCGCTCACCTGGCCGCAATGGCCCACCCGTGCATGCTATGTCGAGCTCGAACACGGCCTCGCGTCGATTGCCGGCGACACCGAGGGCACGATCTGGATCGGCAGCGATCTATTGGAAGTACTGGACGAAGAACATGCCGACTCAATCACCGACCTTGTCCCGGTGATTGTGGAGGGCAGCACGTTCATCGTCAGCGCCAGCGAAGACGGAAGCGCACGATTGATCGAACCTTCGCCGCCGTGGCGTGCACGCCAGGTCGCCAGTCACACGACGACGATCACTCGTCTGGCGGTCGTCCATGCGCAGGACGGCGCGCGTCTGCTCACCGCGAGCACAGGCGGAACCGTCCGCGTCTGGGACATGGCCGCCAAGGCTGTGCAGCAACGGCACCGCGGGCACACTCACGCGATCACCGACCTGTTGGCATTGTCCGACGGGCGCTTGGTCTCCTCCAGCGCCGACGGGACTCTGGCTCTTTGGCACACCGGAACCGGCGAAAGACGCGAGATCTCGCTGCTGTTCGAGTACGACGGCCACCCCTACGCGGACTTCGCGAACGGGGTCGCTCTGCTCGCGGACGGGGCCGCTCCGCGAATCGCCGCGGCATGCGCCAATTCCAGTTTCGCGGTGTGGGACACACATCTGAACGAGCAACCGCTCATCGACCGTGTCGACGATTCCTACACAGGAACAACCGCCATTGTTCCGGTCACCATCGACGGTGCACGACACATTGTCTGCGGGGGTGCGGAGGTCACGCTCTACAGCACCGAGTGCATCGACTACCTGACCCATTTTCCTGACCGCGTAGCTTCAGGTGACTCCGTCGTTCCCGAGACAGGACGGGTTCTTCTCGCGAACAACGGCTACGACCGAGTCACCTGCCTTTCGGCGTCGGACACTCACGTGTTCGCGGGATATCAGACAGGCTCGGTCCGGGCGGTGCCCTTGTCCGGCCCTCATCGGCCGGCGGAGTTCATATTCCGACACGAAGAGGCCGTGGGTGCAATTTCCACCGTCAACCTCGACGGGAAGACGCACGTCATCAGCGGTGACGCCGACGGAAGCCTCCGAGTGCTGACCGCCACGGGAAACTCCGCGCCGCTCGAACTGGTCGGACACACGCGTGCGGTGTGCGCCATCGCCCCGGTCTTGGTCGGCGGACGCCCGCATGCGCTCAGTGGTGGTCTCGACCGCTCGATGCGCCTGTGGGACCTGGCGACGGGGAAACTGGTCGACGTCTTCTGGTTCCCTGACAGCGTGCTCGCCATCACGGTCGCCGAGGACGGGACGGTCTTCGTCGGCGTCGGCCCCGACATCATCAGCCTGCGACCCGATCCTGGTCGACTGCCGCTCGGCCCGTTCCCAGGCGAAAACGAAGGAACGACGTGCCAATAGTGGGTCGTCCGGCCGTGGCCCGGCCACCGTCGGCGCAGCATTTCGTGGGGTCCAACGCGTCTTCTGTGTGTGATCTTGCACTTCGCGACGGAGGGAATCAGCGTGATGCACCTTGCCACTGGCGATGAGGCGACGACCGCGTGCGTCCCGACGAACGACCCGATGAACCCCTGTCCCCCAAAGCACGAGCCGATGAACCCACTGCTCCCGCCGCTCGACGAAATCGTCATCGGTGTGGTGGCGTTCCTCATCGTCTTCTTCTTCCTCCGCAAGGTGCTCCTGCCGAGAATCCAGCAGACGCTGGCGGACCGTACGGACGCCATCGAGGGCGGCCTTGTCCGTGCGGAAGAGGCCCAGGCGGAGGCTCAGGCCCAACTCGAGTACTACCGCGCCCAGTTGGCCGATGCCCGCCGCGAAGCCGGGCGCCTCCTCGAGGACGCCCGTGTGGAGGGTGCCGCGGCACTCTCGGAGATGCGGGCCGAAGGGGCACGCATCAAGGACGAGATCGTCGCGTCCGGCCACGCGCAGATCGAGGCCGACCGCAAGCAGGCCTCCTCGGTGCTGCGGCAGGACATCGGCAAGTTGGCCACCGTGCTGGCCGGCCGCATCGTCGGCGAATCGCTCGAGGACGAAGCGCTTCAGCGCCGCATCGTCGACCGCTTCCTCGACGAACTCGACGAACCTGCGGTCGCCTCACCTGGAAAGTGATGCGTCGACGTCCGGGCGGGGCTGGTGGGCTCCGGGGTCGGTCATGGGCTTCCGGCCGGGCAGCGGGGGCCACCGGGCCGGAAGTCCCCGTTGAGGTAAGTCACTTCGACATGACGAAGTCCAGCGCGTAGCCGGGGGCGGTGGTCCAGTACGTGACGCGTTGGAAGTCGTTGGCGTACAGCGGTGTCGCACCGGGCATCGGGACGTCGATCGGCCCGCCTGCCTTGCTGCCGGGAGCGCTGCCCTGGAGGGTGAGGCTGATGCTGGTCACCTCGTACTCGTCCATCGGCCCGTTGAGGACCATGGCGGCGTACGCCTCCTTCCCCGGTGCGAGGGTGACGGGCACGCCCGGGTCCGGGTCGCTGTCCTCGATCACGGGGGCCGGGCCCTGGCCGTTGCCGAGCAGGATGTAGGGGTGGCGGTAGAGGTTGCACGTCGTGCTGCCGGCGTTCTGAACGGTGATCAGGAGGTGCCTGGTATCGGTGGCGTCCGGGGGCTCCTTCTGGGAGGAGACCGCCAACGCTTCCGTAGTACACGGCGCGATGGCCGTCTTGCCGCTCGTGCTGTCGGTGCCGGCGGCACCTCCCTTGGCGCTCGCGGCTTCCGGCTTTGTGACTCCAGGCTTTGTGGCTCCCGGCTTCACGGTGCTCGGCTTCGACTCGCTTGGGGCGCTCGGGGCGCTCGGAGTGCTGGGCGCCCTCGGGGCACTCGCGGCGCTCGGGGTACCGGCCGGGCCGGCAGCGGGAGTTCCGGGATTGCCCAGGTCGGTGGCGCCGCCCTGGGCGGGACCGGGCAACGTCGTGGAAACGGTCTCCGGAAGCGCCGCCGCGACCAGAGGCCCCGGGGGCGGCAGCACCGTCTCCCTCTTCTCGCCGCCGCCCGTCAACGCGACCGTGGAGACGACCGCGGCGGCGGCAACTGCGGACACCGTGCAAGCCGCCCACCCGGTCCGGCGGTTGCGGCGGCGACGGGCGTCGCTCCCCGCGTCGTGCGGCGCCAGGAAGGGAACGTCGTCCCCGTGTGTGCGGTGCTCAGACCCATGCATGCTGCTGTTCCTTCCCGTCGTGGAGCCCGGCTGTCACGCCGGAACGAACTCGTCCAAGGCGGCTGCGTCTTGACGCTTCCCTCACGCCTCTCTGCCCGGACAAACCCCGACTCGGCGCACTGGGGTTGCATGGCAGCCGAGCCAATTCCGCGCTTGTCCGGGGAAGGGCCCGAACGGCGGCGTTCGCGGGAAAGCTCTTCACGGACGGGGATTTCCAGCGATGGAAGGAGGCGTCGTAGTGGCCGATCCAGGGCTCGGTGTTTCGCGGCCGGCGCTGCCATGGCGCGTCGCAATCGTGTTCGGTGCAACGGTCCTGGCCTGGGCGTACGTCTTCCATTGGGCGCCGCTGAGCCGCGAGTACGACCGGCCGACCCATGCCGCACGAGCCGTCCTGACAACGGCCATCACCGTGCCCTTGGTCGTCCTGGCCCGCCGGCTCATGGACCGGCGTCCGTGGGCCGGGCTCGGGCTCCCCTGGTCGGACACGGCACGGCGGCATCTGCTGCTGGGCGTCGCGTGCTGGACCCTGCCTGCGGCGGTCGGCTTCGCAATGTGCCTGGGCCTGGGCTGGGCGCGGGTGTCGCTGCGTACGTCGGTCGCGGAGGCCTTCGCGATCGCCGCACTCCTGCTCGTACTGGTGTTCCTGTACGAGGCGCTGCCGGAGGAACTGGTCTTCCGCGGCTACCTCCAGCGGAACCTGGTGACCGCGCTGCCGCCGTGGCTGTCCGTGCTGGGGCAGGCCCTGCTGTTCGTCCTGGCCGGCTTCGCCCTCGGGACGGCGCGCTCCCCGGGGCGCTTGGTGATCTTCCTGGCGTTCGGCCTGCTGCTGGGCGCGTTCCGGGTGGCGACAGGCGACATCTGGGCCGGGATCGGGTTCCACATGGCCTTCCAGGCCGCCGCCCAGCTCCTGGTCGGCGAAGGGGCCGTGTTCGAGGTGGAGGACGGCCGGGCAGCCCTCGAACTCGTGGGCCTGGGACTACCCTTCGCCTTCGGATGGACCGCTCTCAACGTCCTCCACAAAGCAACTCCGGATTGGAAGTCCCCCGAACCCTGAGCCGCTTGCTCAGGAAGTGAGGGCGTCCGGGACCAGCTCCGGGCGACGCGTGTCATCAGCTCCGGGAAGAGCAGTTCGGGGTTACGGGGCAGCCGATCCTCTCCGCGGCAGCCCTCAGCGCGCGAGGGTGAAGACCATCGCCGCGACACTGGCGCCGACGAAGCCGCCGACGAGAGCCTGCATCGGCGTGTGGTCACGGAGTTCGACGCGCGACCAGCCGATGAGTGCGACCAGCGGCGTGGCCAGGGCCACCGCCGAGCCGTACGTCAGGACCAGGACGCTCACGGTGCCGCCCGCCACCGCGGTGTGCACGGAGATCTTCCAAAGGGCCGTCACCGCAAGGGCCACCGCCAGCCCGGCAAGCATGGCCACGACCAACGCCACGACGTCGCGCGGAGCACCCGCCCAGACCAGCGCCGTAAGGCCGACGCCAACCGAGCCTGCCGTAACCACAATTGGGACTGCTCGCTGGCGACGGATGCGTATGTGATGGTCCGTCCAGTAGCCACGACGCACGCCGTAGACGACGAACGCAACGGGAAGGACACCACAGAACAGCGTGCCGAGCAGCCCCCACCCGACTCCGGCAAGCGACCGCGTGCTGTGCCAGCCAACTGCCAGCAGGACAACTGGCACCAGCACCGCCGGAGCGAACACCTCGGTGACGACACGAGCAGCCCTCGTACGTGGCGCCGGGCGGCCGTCGGCCTGAACGCTGATGCCGCTCAACTAGCTGGCTCCTTAACACGATTGATCGTCGCCGTGGACGCGACTACGGAGAAGGATAGGCGCAGCAGCGGATTCCCCACCGTCCCGCATGCGGCCGCCGATCGGAGCCGTCAGCTGTGTACCTGGCGGAGCCGGGCGGCGAGCATTCGTCCGGGTTCCGTGGGAGATGAGATCATCTCCCGGGCAGGTTCGTCCGCGAGCAGGAGCGGGGCGCGCTGCATGCGGGGAGGGTGCGCCTTGACGGAGGAACGCGAAGTTCAACGGCGAACGGTGCTGGAGGCGTTGGAGCTCGGTGAGGTCCGGCTCGGAGTCGTCTCCGCGGTGATGGACTTCGGGATCTTCGTGGACCTCGGCGGGCTCGACGGGATGGTGAGCGCCGCGAATCTGTCGTGGGCGCACGTCGATCATTTCTCCGATGTCGCTTACGTCGGGCAGTCGGTGACCGTCGTCGTGCTGGACATCGACCGGGATCGCGAACGGGTGTCGTTGTCGTTGAAGGACCTGGAGCCGGATCCCCTGATCGCCTTCGCCCGGTCCCGACTCGGCGAGGAGGTCTCGGGGATCGTGTCCGCGGTCATCCCGCCCGGGGTGGTGGTCCGTCTGGACGCCGCGGTCCACGGGCTGGTGCCAGTCGACGACCCGGGCTTGGCACGGTTGGCGGCGGATGGCCACATCTGTGCCGAGGGCGACATCGTGACGGTCAACGTCTGCAGCATCAACATGCGTCGGCGGCAGGTCCGACTCCGAATCGCCGAATCGGTCCACTGACACCCAGGATTGGCGGCGTCAGCAGGCGCGTGGGGGCGCGGCTGAGGGCCCGGCGGGTGTGGGTGCCGGGCCCTCGGAAGCGTGGTGGACGTGGATTCGCGGAGCGGGATCGGGTGTTGGGCGTCGTTGCGGTTGGTCAGGTGACTGTGGTGCAGGCGGAGAACTCCGAGGTGGATCCGAAGGTCGGCGGGGCCGCCTGGATCTGCAGGGTTGCGGTGGCGCTCACGGCGTTGCCGACGGGGGCGGTTGCGGTGGCGGTGAGTTGGCCGCTCGCCTGGCCTGAGGGGTCGGTGAGGACGGTGGTGGAGGCGAAGTGGTGCACGCTCTCACCGTGGCCGGACGGGTCGCATTGCGCCTGGTGGTAGAAGTCGAGCAGTTGGATGCTCGAGGGCAGTCCCTGGTCGATCTTCCAGGCCACGGTCGTGGTGCCGTTCACGGTGGAGACGCCGACGACGGTCGGGTGGTTCAGCAGGTCGTTGGCGCCCGCGTCGGTGTCGGCCGGGTCGTTCGGGGTCGCGCCGGCGGCGCCGAGATCGATGCCGAGTTGGAGGTTGGCGTCGATCGTGTTGTCCAGCAGGGCATTTCCGCTTCCGGTGGTGACCTGGATGCCGACGCCGTTGTTGTTGCCGATCGTGTTGCGGACTATCTGGGAGCCGTCGCCGAAGATCTCGATGCCGTCCATGCCGTTGCCGAGTGCGGCCCCGCCTGTCCGGGTGCCGACGGTGTTTCCCTCCAGCCGTGCGTTGTCACCGTAGACCGCCACGCCGCGGTCGCCGTTGGCGGAGATCACGTTCCCGTCCGGCGGAGTTGCCCCGCCGACGAGCACGCCGTCCGCGTGCACGGACACGCCGTCACCGTCGTTGCCGAGTGGCGCACCGGCCGACGAGACGCCGATCATGTTCGCGCGTACGGTGACGCCGGGACCGGCGGCGAGATCGATCGACACACCGTCGTCGGCGTTCGCCGAGACGAGGTTGCCGTTGCCGGGCATGCCGATCACGGCTCCGGCCGCGCGGACGATGATCCCGTCCTGGCCGTTGGGGAGGGCGGCGGTGCCCGCTGCCGTGGTGCCGATGCGGTTGCGAAGTACGGTCGCCTTCGCCTCGACCGAGAGTCCGTCCCCCTGGTTGCCCGAGATCAGGTTCCCGCTCACTTCCGTGCCGTCGGCCTGGACGGTGACGCCGTCGCGGTTGCCGCGGGCGGCGATTCCGTTGACGTCGGTGCCGATGCGATTGCCGAGCACGCGGTTCCCGCGGCCCGCCGACACCACTACTCCGACGCTGGTGTTCGCCGAGACGAGGTTCCCGTCGCCGGCCTTGAGGCCGCCGACCATGTTGGCGTCGCCCCGCACTTCGATGCCGCGGGAACTGTTGCCGAGGGCGGTGATACCGGAGGCGTTCGTCCCGATGCGGTTTCCGGCAATGGTGTTGTCGTTGCCGACCACCATGACCCCGCCGCCGTCGTTCGCCGAGATGACGTTGCGATCGCGCGGGCTCGATCCGCCGATCACGTTCCCGTCCCCGAGGACGTCGACGCCGAGGCCGAAATTCCCGGCCGCCTGGAGGCCGTTCGCCGTCGTACCGAGGTAGTTGCCGGAGATGACGTTGTCCGTTCCGGTGACCCGTATCCCGGTGCCGTTCCCCGTGTCGGCGTTCTGCACCACGAGGCCCTTGACCGTGCAGCCGTCGGCGACGATGTCCAGTCCGCGGCTGAGGCCCGTCGCGTCGATCACCATCACCATCACGGCGTTGGCGTTCGCCGTCGCGGGTGCGGCCCCTGGCTGGGTGTAGCCGTCGATGGTCACGGTGTCGGTGATCGTCGGCAGGTCGGTCAGCGGCGCGATCACCTGCGGTCCGGCGGCGCCGGTGGCGAACACGATGGTGTCCCGCCCTGCCGAGCTGTTGGCCGTGAGGATGGCCTGACGGAGCGAACCGGCGCCGCTGTCCGCGGTGTTGGTGACCGTGATGGGGAGTACGGGCGGGACCGCCCGGGCGGGCTGGGGCGCCGAGGTCGCCAGGACCGAGACCAGCAGCGCGGCACCGGCGACGGCCGCCGATCGTCGGAGCTTGCGCCGCGCGTACGCGTCCGTGGGGATTCTCATGGGGCTGTCGCGCTGATCAGGGTCTCGCAGCCGTGACCGGAGTTCACCCAGTCGTTGGCCCCGCGGCCCCCGTCCGCCCAGTCGAAGTCGCCGTCGGCGCAGTGCATCCAGTCCTGATTGTCGCCGCCGAAGATGGTGTCGTCACCGAACTGGCCGTACAGGAAGTCGCTGCCGTCGCTGCCCCAGACGTGGTCGTCGCCCGCCCCCGGGCTGACGACGTCGCCGTCGCCTTGCCCGTCGATGAAGTCGTCGTCGGTTGTGCCTTCCCCGACGATGATGATCTCCGGATCCCAATTCCCGGTCACGGGATCGAAGTCGGCGGTGATGCGGTCGATCCCGTCCCCGGCGCAGATGCGGTCGTGCCCGCCCAGGCTGTCGATGAAGTCCTCGCCGAAGGTGCCGACGATGACGTCGTCGCCGGGCGTTCCGACCAGTGACCCGGGCACCGTCATCACGATGGTGGCGGAAACTCCGAAACACTGCGGCCAGTTCGGCGGGTGCGTTTGCGTCTCCCAAGGGATCGGCGTCACCTCGGTGGCGCCGGCCGGTGCGACCGCCGTCGGGCCGAGGCCGATCAGGAGAGCGGCGATCAACGCCGACGGGCCTGCGGTACGGAACATGCTTGTCATGGTTCGTTCGTCCTTCGGTGGGTCGGGCGACTTCGGTATGGGTGGGTCGTACTGAGCGCGAACGTAACCGGCAGTCGTGTGCCGACCGTTTCCCCATCGTTTGTGGATCGTTTGTGCCGCGGGTCCGCGTTAAAGTCGCCGTACGCGTGAAGGCGGGGGCGACGATGGACCAAGGGCTCCGTGTCCACGCACTCGGCCGAGCCGAAATCTCCGTGGGCGAACACCCCTTGGCACAGCCGACCTCCGCCAAAGCCACGGCGCTGCTCTTCTTCCTGGCGGTGACCGGCACCGGGCACTCGCGTTCGGCGCTGGCCGGGCTGCTCTGGAGCGACCTGCCCGAGGCGACCGCCCGGGCGAATCTGCGGCTGGTGTTGAGCAAGCTGCGCAGGACCCTTCCGGACCATCTGGAAGTCACCAGACAGACAGTGGCGTTGCAGGCCGACCGGCCGGTGTGGGTCGATGCCGTGGAGGTGGCTCGCGCCGCCGCGGAACCGAACGGCGCCGACCTCATGTCGGCCGTACGCCTGTGCCGCGGCGAACTGCTCGAGGGCTTCGGCGTCCCCGGCGCCCAGTTGTTCGACGAGTGGCTGACCGGCCGGCGCGCGTCCGTACGGGCCGACATGCTCACGTTGATCGACCGGGCCGTCCAACAGGCCCGGGAGCAGCGGGATATCGCGACCGGCATCGAGGCCGCCCGCCGCCTGCTGGGGTTGGAGCCGCTCTACGAGGAGGCGCACCGCGCCCTGATGTGGTTTCTGGCGACAGGTGGTCGGCGAAGTGCCGCCCTGGCGCAGTACGAGACGTGCCGCTACCTGCTCCGGGAGGAACTCGGCATCGAGCCGTCCGCGGCCACGGTCTCCCTCCGCGACGAGATCGCCTCCGTCGGCGGGTTCGACGACCTGGGTGGTACGCCGGCTCTCGTGGCGTCCGGAGGAGGCGGCCAGGCGCCGGAAGCCGCCGGCAAGACTTCCGACCATTCCCTTCCGCACGCCGAGTTGCCCCGCCACTCCCTCGGACTAGTAGGTCGCGAAGAGGAGTTGGCTCAGCTGCATGCGATGCTCGACGACCGCGACTGCCGACTCGTCACCTTGGTCGGCCCCGGCGGCATCGGCAAGACGCGGCTGGCCCTCGAAGTCGCCGCGGCCCGCCAAGACCGGTACCGCGACGGGGTGGTGTTCGTGTCGTTGGTGGGAACCGGACCGGCGTCCGCGGGCGAGGCCGCGGACCTGCTGGTCGCCGCCCTCGCCCGCGCGCTGGACGTCGCGGTGGGGACCCCGCGCGCACCGATCGACCTGCTCGCGGAGCAGTTGGCCGGGCGGGAACTGCTCCTGATTCTCGACAACATGGAACAGCTTCGGGACGCCGCATCGGCAATCGCCGAACTGCTGAGCCGCACAGAGGGTTTGCAGGTACTGGTGACCTCGCGCCGGCAACTGGGCCTCGGGGCCGAGTGGCTGCTCGACGTGCCCGGACTGCCGTACCCGCAGCTCGGGGCCGACGCGAACGCCGCCGACTACGAGGCAGTCCGGCTCTTCGAGGCGCGGGCCCGGCTGGTGCGTCCCGACTTCCCGGTGGGCGACCCGGACACCGGCCGTATCTGCCGACTCGTGGCCGGTGTGCCGCTCGCCATAGAGCTGGCCGCGCGTTGGGCCCGGTCGGCCCACTCAGCGGCGATCGCCGAGCAACTCGGCGGCGCCGACGGGCCCGCGCTGCTCACGACCACCGCAGCCGACGTGGCTCCGCGACACCGGAGCCTCCACGCGGTCGTCGACTGGTCGTACCGGCTCCTCGCCGACGACGAACGCGGCGCCCTCCGCCGACTCTCGGTGCTGCGCGGCGGGTTCGACCTTGCGGCGGCCGCCGAGGTGGCGGACGCGGGCCTGCCGCTGCTGGCCGGCCTGGTCGACCATTCCCTGGTCACGGTCGACGAGGACGGCCGTTACGCCATGCACGAGTTGCTGCGGCAGTACGCCGCGGGACTCCTGGCCGAGGATCCCGCGGAGGAGTCGCAGACCCGGCAACGGCACGCCGCGCACTACGCGGCACTGCTGCCCGCACCGTCCGAGACCGCGCCCTGGACCGGTCCCGGCCTGGTCGCCGAAGCCGAGAACCTGCGTGCGGCCACCACCTGGTTCGCGCACGATGCCGACCCGGCCGCGTTGGACGCCCACTTGCTCCGCCTCTGGGCGCTGTACCGGCACATGGGCTGGTTCCGTGACGCGCAGGCGATCCTCGGTACGGCGCTGGAACTCCGGGACGACGCCACGCAGTTGCAACGGGCCCGCTGGCGCCGCATGCTCGGCGAAGCGCACCGGCAGCTCGGCGAAATGCACCCCGCGCGGCATCATTTGGCGCGCACGCTGGAGGGCTTGGGCGGCCGGGTGCCCACGTCGGCACCCGGAGGGTGGGGGATACTCGCGGCGCAAGTGGCGCAACTGCCGCAACTGGCGCGCCGGGTCGCCCCGTACCGCGGGCGGTCGTACGGACGCCCCGGAGCCCAGGACCGTCGCGACGCGGCCCGGGAACGCGCCGTCGCCGGCTTCACCCTCAACGAGGTCCACTGGGTGCTCGGCGAACATCGCCCGATCCTCCCCCTCTCGGTCCAGGCGCTGCACGATGCCGAACGGTCCGGGGATCCCGACGTCGTCGCCCAGGTCCAGGCCGGCCTGGGAATGACGCTGGGCACCATCGGGCTGCACCGGCTCGCCCGCAGGCACCTCCGAGCCACGGGTACGACGGCGGCGCGGACCGGGGATCCGCTGACCGTCTGCTGGGTGGGCATCCTGGCCGGGCTCTACTGGCTCGGCGTGGGCAACTGGGCGGCGTTCGAGTCCGACACGGCCAGGGCTCTGGAACTCCGGCACCGGACCCGGATGCACCGGCTGGCCGACGAAGTCCTGCTCCTCTCCGGTGTCGCCCGCTACTTGACGGCCGACTACCCGGCCGCGGCGGCAGCGGCGGCCGAGGGGCTGGCCGCCGGTCACGAGCGCCACGATCCCGCTGTCCAACTCTGGGGCCTGGCCCTCCTGATGGAGACCGCCCTGCGCGCCGACCCCGGCAATCCGGAGCTGGGCACCTGGGCGGCGGAGGCCGCGCACCTGCTGCCGGGGTCGACCGGCACGAACGCGGCACGGCTGCACGCGGCAACGGCCAGGCTGCACCTCGCCGCCGGGCGCACGGCGGATGCCTGGCAGGCGGTACGCACCGCCGACGGCCTGATGGGCCCACGCCCTTCGTTCGAGCCGTACGCCCTCGAGGCCCATGCCGGTGTCACCGAGGTCTGCCTGGCGCTACGGGAACGGTCCGGCCGCGCATGCGGCTCCCCCGCCGAGCCGGGCGTCCCTGACGCGGATGAGTTGCGGGCCGCCTCGGACGCCGACCTGAGCCGGCTGCGACGTTACGCCCGCACGTACCCCATCGCGCTGCCCAGGGCGCTTGTCTGCACCGGCTGGGACGCCTGGCTGCGCGGCCGGCCCCGCAGCGCCGGACGGTCCTGGGCGGCAGCGATCCGTGCCGCCGCGCGCCTTCGCATGCCGTACGAACTCGCTCGCGCCCACCACGAATTCGGTCGGCACCTCGCGCCCGGTCAACGCTCTCCCATGGGGCTGGACCGCGCCGCGCACCTGGATGCGGCGGCAAACGCGTACAGGAGCGCAGGCTGCGTCGCCGACCTGGACCGCGTCCAGGAGCTCCGACACGAGCGATAGAGGCGCGCGGGCAAGCGTCGGCCGTCCTGCTTTCGCGGGCCAATCGTCTCCGGCAGCCGGAAACCGCGTGCCGACAGGGTTCGCTGCCAGCCGGAAAGCGCGCGACGGCGCGGCTGCGACCGGATAGTGCGCCCACTGGCGCGGGGTGCGGCCCTAGCGTCGGCGGGCGTGGCACAACATCGATTCATCCCCCGGAAACCGCGCGGCCGCTTCGCGCTCGTGGCCGTCGGCGTGCTTGCACTCACCGCGGGAACCAGCGTCGCAACGTACGCCAAGCAGGGTTCCGACAGCGGTGGTTCCGCGGTCGCGGGCTGCTCCTTGAAGCCCAACCCGCGGCAGTCCGACCTTGCCGAACAGCGCTCGTGCTTCTCCGTCGACGCCTCGCTCGACCGCGCCCCCGGGGTCGGTGAGACCGCGACGATCCGGTTCACCGTCACCGCGGAGCACGCCGCGAAGGGCGTCCGCGTCGAAGCGGACCTCCCGGCCGGGCTGACCTGGGCCGCGCTGCCTGCCGGAATGGCCGGGACCACGGTGGCCTCGCCCGCACCGATCACCGGGGGCGCCCTGCACCGGGCCGCCGCCGACAGCACGTTCAAAGCCCGCCAGGTCCGTACCTACGAGGGCCGGGTCACCGCGGTCGCGCCGGGCTCGGCCGAGATCCGGGTCCGCGCCGGAAAGCCCACCGCGGACAACGGCTCGGTCGGCGAGGACGTGCTGTTCCTCAGCGTCGGCAGCGGCCCGGAGGCCTCCGCGTTCGGAGTCGTGGCACCGGCCGCCGAGGGCGCGACCACCGCGGCCACGATGCCGCCGGTGTGGGGGGCGGTGCCTCTCCCCGCCGCGAAGCAGCTGTCCGCAGCTCCCGTGACCGGGCCGAACGACGACGCTCCCTGGTCCGCGGGTGCCAAGGCCGCGGCGGGGACCGCCTGTGTCACCGGCCGCTGGGCGTACGTCGACAAGGACGGCGCCACCCGCTTCGTCGCCAACGCCACGGTCGAGGTCTGGGACGCCGACACGGACAGCGCCCACGACCGTATTGCCGCCGGAACCACGTCCGTGAGCGGCGAGTTCCGGCTGTGCTTCCCCAACACCGACGCCGGCGGACAGGACGCCTACGTCAAGTTCGTCACCGCCAACTCCCGCTGGAGGGTCCAGAAGACCGGCACCACCGACCCGTACGTGTTCACCAGCCGCACGGTCGGGAACGTCGTAAAGGCCGGCACCGTCGACTTCGGCCCGCTCAAACCCGCCGATCCCGCGATGCAGCGCGGCCTGGCCGCGTTCGACGCCGCGCAAAGCCTCTGGCTCTGGGTGCCGGGCACCTGCTGGGACGCCGACGATGCGGCATGCCGCGTGATGGTCGTCAACTGGACACCCGGCGGAACCGGTGGCACCCACTATCGCCGCGACCTCAACGAATCCTTCCTCAACGGTGTCGACCCCGACGCGAGGACCGTGGTGCTCCACGAAATGGCGCACGCCCTCATGGACGACCTCTACGAGGACTCCCCGCCGCCGAACCAGGACTGCGGGTCCCCGCACTACATCCAACGCATATCCGGCCCCGGATGCGCATGGACCGAGGGCTTCGCCGAATGGGTCCCCGCCTCGGTGTCCCACGACCCCTACTTCCGCTGGCCCAGCGGGGCCGCACTCAACCTCGAGACCCCGAACGCCTCCACCGCGGGCTGGGACAAGGGCGACGCCGTCGAAGGCCGCGTCGCCGGGGCCCTCATCGACATCACCGACTACTTCAACGACGGCACCGACACCTACGGAGAGGGCCCGCTATACATCTGGAGCACCGTCGCCGCCCACAAGCCCAACACCTTCCGGGAGTTCTGGAACGCCCGGAAGGCCGACGGGTTCAACACCGCGGCCCCGGGGGCTCTGGGCAGCGTCCGACAGAACACGATCAGCTACTGAGGGCCCGCGAACCCGACGATGGAACCCGGCCGTAGAGGCGACACGGGAGATGGCTGACGTGATGTCAGAGCCCGTGCGGACAACCGGCCAAAGTCGGCTCGCTACCATCGGCGGTGGGACTGCGGGTGTGGGATCCGCAGTGGGTGGGTGCTTCGGCTCAGGGGGCTTGGCTGACGGCGTGTTCCGGCCGTCGGACGCGCCCGAGGGGTCGGCTGCACGGGTGAAGGGGCGGACGTTGGAACTTGCCAGAGGCGCCAACGCGGAACTGCCGGACGGACCGGTACGGCTGGCCGTGACCGGAACGGGGGCGGCACCGCTCGACATCGCCGTGCTTCTGCTCACCGCGGAACGCCGCGTGCGCGGCGACGCCGACCTCGTCTTCTGGAACAACCCGGTGAGCGCCGACGGGGCGGTGGTCGTCGCAAGTGACGGCAGCGTCGCCATCGATCCGTCCAAAGTCGCGCCGGACACCGCCGTGGTCGCGCTGATCGCCGCGGTCGACCCGGAGTCGCCGGTACGGACTCTTGCCGACGTCCCGCAGCTCGGCGTCGACGTCACCGCGCCCGGCGCGCACTTCACGTGCCGCGCCGATGCGTCCGGCAACGGCGAGACGGCCACGGTGCTCGTCGAGGTGTACCGCCGCGGCGAGGCGTGGAAGGTACGCGCGGTCGGGCAGGGCTATGCGACCGGAATGGCCGGGCTGGCCACGGACTTCGGCATCGAGATCGAGGCCGAGCAGTCCACCGGTTCGGCAACGGCGGCTCCTCCGACGGCAGTTCCGCCGGCCGCAGCCCCGCCGCCGGCGGCGGTACCCGATACCGCTCCGGTTCCGGCTCCGGCTCCGGCTCCGGTAGTGAGCCTGGCCAAGGACGCGAAGGTGGCCGTCAAGGTGACGGACACAGCGACGGTCATCACGGTGACGTTGCAGTGGGACGGCGGCAGCGCAACGCGGATCGCCCAGGGCGCCGACCTGGATCTGTACGCGTTGTACGTGCCCCGCTCCGAAGCCGTCCCGCGCACCCCGCAGCGCGTACCGACCCGAGGCGCGGTCTACTACCGGCACGCCGGAACGTACGGGGCACCGCCGTTCATCCAACTCGGCGGCGACGTACGTGTTCCGGGCACCGAACGGCTCGTGATCGCCCGGCCGGACCAGCAGGGGTACGTGCTGGTGTGCGCGTACAGCGCGGTCGCCAACGGCATCGGGGACTTCAAGTCGTACGCGGCCAAGGCCGTGATCGAGGACGGCCGCGGGGCCCAGGTCACCGTGCCGCTGCTGGAGGCGAACACGACGTCCTATTGGGTGGCGATCGCGCTGCTCGACTTCACGGGGCCGGACGGCGTCGAGATCCGGCACGTCGAGAAGTACTCGGCCGGCGGCGAGAACCGTCCGATGCTCTACGCCGACGGCCGCTTCGCGATGGACATGGGCCCGGTGGAGTTCAAGGGCGACGACCGGACCGACGCCGAGATCCGGGAGCAAATCGCCTTGTACGAGGCGCCGATCGAGGACGGGACAGCCGACCCGGCGTTCGACGACCCCTTCTTCACCGACTCGGCGTTCGACGACGCGCAGTTCGACGACGCCGCGCTGCACGCTCCGCCGGTCGTCGACCCCCTCGCGGACGAGATCGCGTGGCTCCGCGAGTTGCTCGCGCACAGGGCGGTCCCGGGCTACACCAAATGGGACTTCGAATGGGCGGAGTTCCTCGATCCCGCATTCCATGCGGACATCGCGGAAGGGCGCGGGTTGTACCCGTAGGGCGCGTACGGCACTTGCTCACGACTCGCTCTCGCGGGACGGGGCCGCGCCGGAACGGGAGTGTCGCCGCCATTGGCTCGGCGTGGTCCCGTAAGCCTGGTGGAAGCGGCGGGAGAAGTAGGCGGGGTTGGCGAAGCCCCAGGAGCGGGCGATGGCTTCGATGGCGCGGTGGGCCTGATGGGTTGCGGCCAGGTCGCCGCGGGCGCCTTCGAGGCGGCGGCGGATGATCCACTGTTCGAGGCTGAGCCCGCCGTCCTCGCACACTCGGTAGAGGGTTCGTACGGAGATGCCGTGCGCCCGGGCGATGCGCGCCGGCGTGAGGTCGGGTTCGGTCAGGTGGGCTCGGAGGTAGGCCAGGATCCGGGTGAGGAGCGTTTCGTGGGCCACTTCGCGGCGGATGTGGTCGTTGCCGGCGACCGACACGATCAGGGCGCGGGTGAGGTGCACGGTGGCCGCGGCAAGGGCTTCGGCCTCGGGTCCGCCGCTGAGCCGGTCCGCGTCCCGGCGCAGGCCGCGTACGTGATGCAGCAGCAGGGACTCGATGGGGCTGTGCTGCAACAGAGGCACCGCTGCCCGCACCATGTCGACGGGCAGGGCAAGATGCGCGAAGCCGACCGAGAAGGCCACGGAGCGGCCGGTTCCCGACCATCCGTACTCGTGTGACGCGACCATGTGGGGCGTCAGCCCGATGCCGTCCGCTGCCAGGTGCCGCTGGTACCCGTCGCAGCCGAAGGCGCCCGTACCGACCCCTTCGGCCTGTGTCATGACCGAAACGTCGTCCGCGAGCTCGCGGCGCGTCTTGCGGTAGGACCGCACGAAGCGGGCGCCTGTGCCCCGGGTGTCGAACAGGGTCAGGGGCCCGAAGTGCCAGACCTCAAGCCTCTTCCACATCCGGGTCGCGGGCTCGTCCTCCTCGACCGAGGAGATGCCGCCCTCCTGGGCGACCGCGTTGTGCAGGGCCTCCAACCGGTCGGCGGCCGGAAGTTCGTCGGTGTCGAGGACCAGCACGGCGCCTCCCTGGCTGCGGTGGCGGCCCTGTCGCCGCTGATTCCACCGGCCAGCAGTTTCCGTTGCCGCCGGCAGTCGTGACAAGGCGTCTCACCAGGCACTCGGCCGGACGACCACCACGATTGGTGAGCCGCCCTCTTGGCGCTTCGGCGGCATTGGTGGCACCGGTGGCACGTACAGGAAAGCTCCCGGCAGTTTCGGTAAAGCCGGGGCGCGGTATCCGTGTCAGCCTCCATCGACTGGCACATGTGCGCGGCGACAGGGACGGGGGGCGTGTCACATGGAACTCGTCGGCCGTACCGCCGAATGCGCGGAGCTGACCCGGTTGGTCACCCGGCTACGGGAAGGGCTCAGCGGTGTCGTGCTGTTGCGCGGCGACGCGGGCATCGGGAAGACGGTGCTGGTGCGCCACGCAGCCGAAGTGGCGGCGGATCTGCGGGTCTTGCGGGTGGCCGGGGTCGAGGCCGAGGCCGGGTTCGCGTTCTCGGGGCTGCAACGCATGCTCGCGCCGTTCCGGGATGAGCTGCAAAGCGCAGGTGCGCTGCCCGCATCGCAGCACGCGGCCCTGCGGGTGGCGTGCGGGCTCGCCGACGGACCACCCGCCGACGGATTCCTGGTGGGTCTGGCCGTGCTCACGTTGTTGGCGGACGCCGCGAAGACACGCCCGGTGCTGTGCTGCGTCGACGATCTGCACTGGCTCGACCGGGAGTCATGTGACGCGCTGGCGTTCGTCGCGCGCCGTCTGCACGCCGAGGGGATCGGTTTCGTGTTCGCCGCGCGCTCCGAGTTCGAGCGCCCGTGCGGGCTGCCGGTCACCGATGTCGCGGGGCTGGCCGACGCGGCCGCGCTGGAGGTGCTCCGATCGGTGGTCGCAGGTCCCCTCGACACCGGTATCGCCGCCCGGATCGTGGCCGCGACCCGGGGGAATCCCCTGGCCTTGGTGGACCTCGGGCAGGAGCTGACGGCCGATCACCTGTCCGGCTCGCTCGCGTTGCCCGAACCGCTGCCGATGGGACGGAGGTTGGCGGAGCACTACCTCGAACGGGTCCGCGACCT
Source organism: Streptomycetaceae bacterium NBC_01309 (assembly GCA_045039925.1). Lineage (GTDB taxonomy): Bacteria > Actinomycetota > Actinomycetes > Streptomycetales > Streptomycetaceae > Yinghuangia. The sequence continues at coordinate 8,153,933 of CP108400.1, read as the reverse complement.
GCCCGCCGCGACGCAGGGATGGCTCCTGCTGGCCGCCGCCGAGCCGGGCGGCGACCTGGGCTGCATCGCCGCGGCCACGCGGCAGTTGGGGCTCGGGGAGGACGCCTCGGGGCCGGCCGAGGAGGCACGGCTGGTGACGTTGACCCTGCGCGGCACTGCCGAGTTCCGCCATCCACTCGTGCGCTCCGCCGTGTACGGCGGAGCCACGAGCGTCCAGCGGCGACACGTCCACCGGGCGTTGGCCGAGGTGACCAGCCGTATGGCCGACGCCGACCGGTGGGCCTGGCACTTGGCCGCGGCTGCGACGACTCCCGACGACGAGGTCGCACACGAGGTGGAGCTGGCGTCCGACCGAGCCGCGGCGCGCGGCGGGTACGCGGCACGCGCCATCTACCTGGCACGTGCCGCCGAGCTCACCGGCCCCGGGCCGCGGCGCGCGCGGCGCCTGTTGGCCGCCGCCGAGGCCGCGCTCGCGGCCGGCGCGCTCTTGCAGGCGCAAGCCCTGCTCGGCGGGATATCCGACGGCGACCTGGATGAAGTCGGCCGGGGCCGCGCGCTGTTGGTGACGGCCGGGGCGAACCTGGCACTGGGCGCCCCGGACGGGCACGCCCTGGCTCCCCTGCTCTGCCTGCAAGCGGCGGAGGCCTTCCGCAAGGAAGAGCCCGGACTCGCCAAGGGCGCCCTGCTGCGCACCGTGCGGCACGCGATCGCCGCGGAGCACCTGATGATCGGCGTTACGCCGGACGACATCGCCGAGGTCATCGAGGACGTGCTGGCGGACCGCCCCGATCCGGGCCGCGACGCGCCGACGGCGCACGCCCACGCCCCCGCCGCCGACGCCGTACTGCGTGCCTTCGCGAGCCTGACGACCCGCGGCTACGAGGCGGCCGTCCCCGACCTGCGGCGGGCGTGTGCGGTCATGGTGCACCCCTCGACGTCCGACGCGGACGTACAGGCGGCCTTCCTGCCCTGCGTGACCATGGCGATGATCCGCTGGGACGCCGAGGCACTGGACGCCGTCGTGCGCCGAGGCGTCGACGCAGGCCGCCGGGCGGGTGCGCTGTGGGGCCTGGACATGGCGCTGTTCTGCGGCGTGATGCACCTGACCGGTCTGGGTGACCTCGCGGGTGCGGCCGGCTTGCAGGTGGAGAGCCGCGAGATCCGCGCGGCGATCGGGGCCACCGACGACATGTGGAACCTGTACCGCCACCCCGAGTTGCTCGCCTGGCGCGCAGACCGGGACGACCTGGACGCGGTCCTGGAACGCGCCCGGCAGGCGGGTACGCATCTGGGCAACGGTGCCGTCGAATCGATCGCCGTGATCGGTATGACCGTGCTTGCACTCGCGCGCGGCGAGTACGCGCGCGCCCGTGACCTGGCGCTCGGTCTTGTGGACGGCGACGCGTTGGGTGTGCGCTCCCGGGTGTTGCCGCTCGTGGTCGAGGCCTCGGTACGCTCCGGCGACCGGGCCTCCGCCGCCTGGGCCGTGCGGCTGCTGTCCTCCCGGGCCCGGGCCGCCGACAACCCGTGGGCACTCGGCGTACTGGCCCGGTCCCGCGCACTGATCGCGGCCGCCGACCGGGCCGAGCCTCTGTACCGGGAGGCCGTCGAAGTACTGGGCACCAGCCTGGCGCGCGCCGACCTGGCGATCGCGCATCTGCTGTACGGCGAATGGCTCCGCCGGCAGCGCCGCCGTCGCGACGCCCGGGAGCAACTGCGCCTTGCCGAGGACATGTTCGCGCGCATGGGCGCGACCGCGTACGCCGCACGCGCGGCGCAGGAACTCGCCGCCACCGGCGAGCGTGCCCGCGCCCGCGGAACCACCGCGCCGACCCGGGAGTTGACGCCGCAGGAGCTGGCGGTCGCGAATCTCGCCAAGGACGGGGCGACCAATCCCGAGATCGCCGCGCAGTTGTTCGTGAGCGCGAACACCGTCGACTACCACCTGCGCAAGGTGTTCCGGAAGCTCGGCGTCACTTCGCGGCGGCAGCTCGGCGCCGTGCTCGGACGAGCCCAGGAGCGTGTCCAGGAGCGTGTCCAGGTGTGAGTCGACGCCGGGGCCTCCTCCGATCGAGTGTCACGCGGCCGGTCGGACGTCGACGTGTGTGGGGGTTCCGAGGGTCAGCCAGCGGAAGTTGCCGCGGATGTCGGCGGGTGCGTCGGCGAGCCTGCGCTCGACGGCGTCGCGGCCTTCCCGGAAGTGCTGCCAGCCCTCGTAGTGCAGGGGGATGGCGGTGCGCGGACGCATGAGCCGGCACAGGCCGCCGATGTGGGTGATGCGCAGGTCGGTCATCCGACGGCTCCGATGCGAAGGGGCAGGGTGGTGGCGGGGGTTCGTGGGAGCCGGGGTTCGTGGGAGCCGGGGTTCGTGGGAGCCGGGGTTCGTGGGAGCCGGGGTTCGTGGTGGCCGGGGCTTGGGTGGTCCGGGCCTGGGACGGTTTCGGTGCTCATCCCAGGCCCGGTGCTCGCGGCTGCGGGTACTGGGCGACCTGGCGGCCCCGGTCGGGAGTACGCGGGTAAGAAGTACGGACTCAGGAGTGCGCGAGCGCCCACTCGAGAGCGTAGTCCGCGACCTCCTCCCAGCCGTCCTGAGCAGGCATCAGATGGGCACGTCCGGGGAACACCTTCACCTCCGTGACGGTGCCGTCCGCCTTGTAGTGCTTGGCGTTGGACTGCTGGACGCGCGGCGGCATCAAGTGGTCCTTCTCGCCAGCGCAGAACAGCAGCGGCGCCCGCCGCGAATTGCGGTAGTCGACCCACGTATCGGTGCGCCCCGGCCGGACGTTCGCCAGCGCCGTGCCCCACAGAACGTTGCCGGACGCGGGCACGTGATAGCGCTCGTACGTGGCCTGCGCCTGGTCCTCGGGGAAGGTGTTGGTGAACGCGTAGCGCCACTGCTCGGCGGTGAGGCCGACGGCACGGTGCCGGTTCGCCGGGTTCCGCAGCACCGGGAAGGTGGACCGCACCTGCGACAGCGGTACGGCGGCCACCCCTTCGGTGGGCGCGGAGTTGATGGCGACTCCGGCGGCGCCGTAGCCGTGGTCGAGGAGGATCTGGGTGAGTGCCCCACCCGCGGAGTGCCCCATGATGATCGGCGGCCGCTCCAGCGGCGAGATGAGCTTCTCGAGGCCGGCGACGATCTCGGGAACCTTCAGCGTCACGATCGGGGTCGGGTCGGCGTTGAGGGCCTCGACCTCCACCTCGAACCCGGGGTAGGCGGGGGCGATGACGCGGAAGCCCTTCTCCTTGTAGCGGGCCACCCAGTGCTCCCACGAGCGCGGTGTCACCCAGAACCCGTGGACCAGGACGATGGTGTCGGGCTGCATCGGTCGGCTCCTTACCGGCGGGTGGCGCGGTCGGCGGCGAGGATCTGGCGCACCACGGCGTCGGGGCGGGACATCATCACCACGTGGGAGGAGCCCTTCACCTCGACCGTACGGCTGTCGGCGCGGTCCGCCATGAACCGCTGTGCGGCCGCGGGGATGACGTTGTCGGCGGTGGGGATGACATACCACGACGGCAGCGACTTCCACGCCGGGACGCCGCTGGGCGTGTCCAGCCCGAAGACGCTTGCCGGCCGCTGCGCGGCGGCCATCTGCCGGGCCTCGGAGGCGGACAGGTCGCCGGCGAACACCTCGCGGAACTTCGCCGGGTCGATGTAGCCGTCCTTGCCGGGGCCGCCCTCGGGCAGCGGGTAGTCGCGCACGATCAGCGACTCGGGCAGCTTGCTGCCGGGGAACTGTCCGGCCAGGCGCAGCGCGGTCTCGCCCTGGTCGGGGGCGAACGCGGCGACGTAGACCAGGGCTTTGACGTTGTCGTGGCCGCGGGCCGCGTTGGTGATGACCTCCCCGCCGTACGAGTGGCCGACCAGGACGACCGGTCCTTCGATGGTGTCCAGGACGCTGGACACGTACGCGGAGTCTCCGTTCAGGTCGCGCAGCGGGTTGGCCGGGGCGATGACCGTGTACCCGGCCTTCTGCAGCCGGGTGATCGTGGGGTACCAGCCGGACGCGTCGGCGAAGGCGCCGTGCACCAGGACGATGGTCGGCTTGGGGCCCGAGGGGTGGTGGGTCGGGGCGGCGGAGACGGGCGCGACGGCGGCGCCGGTGCCCAGCAACAGGGCGGCGGTCACCAGGAACGCACCGGTACGACGGCGCGTCCGCGGCAGGCGGGGATTCATCGAGGAGGCTCCCGGGGTCGGAATCGGGCCGGTGGACGGATGGCCGGCTTCGACGCTTCGATAGTCGCCGCGACGACCGCCCTTCGAACCACGGGAAACACGTGGTGGTCAGGAGCACTTCGTAGTCTCGCGGGGGGCAGCCCCACCGGTTCAGACCTGACGCAGGATCTCGTCGGCCGCCCGTTCGCCCGTGGCCACGGCCGCGTTCAAGGTCGCGCCGCCGTCGCTGGTGTGCTCGCCGGCGAAATGGATGCGGCCTTCCTGAACGCTCTCGTAGCCGCTGAACGACGTGTGCTGGCCGACCTTGTAGAAGTGGTAGGCGCCGTAATGCCACGGGTCGACCGACCAATGGTCCTCGTACGCCCGCCCGTTGAACGCGGCCCGGGTGCCGGGCAGGAGCTTCTCGATCTGGTCGAGGAAGAACCTGACGTCCGCCGACGGGGCCGGGCCGTGGGCGGCGCCCGTGTAGCGGTAGCGGGCGGTGTTGCCGCCGGGGAAGTTCACCAACAGGGCGGGAGCCCCGGTCTCGCCGAGTTCGACCGATCCGTCCCACGCGGTCTGGTAGCCGTTCGGGCCGGTGAGGGTGACGCCATTGCTGCCCGCGGCGGGCCACGTCTTGCGGCTCAACTGCAGGACGAGCTTCGCGTTGTGGCCCATGCCCTGGGTCGCGATCGCGTACTTCTTGAGGCTCGACAGTCCGGCCCGGGTCAGGTCGACGTTGCGCAGTGTGCGGAACGGCAGGGACAGCACCACGTGATCGGCGGCCACGTCGAAGAGTCGGCCGAAGCAGTCGAACGTGCAGGTGTAACTGCCACCGCTGTTGCGCCGCAGCGCCACGAGCTCGTACCCCTGCTTGACCGAGCCGGCGGGCAGTTCGGCGGCCATGCCGGTCACCACTTGGTCGTTGCCGCCCTTGAGGTGGTACCACTCGTCGAATCCGCCGGGCGCACCGTCGCCCGCGCGGGCCTGGGCCGGCGGCCCCGCGAAGAAACCCACGAAGTTGACCGCCGAACTCTCCGCTGGCTCACCGCCGTTCTGAAGGAGTCGGCTCTGGACGAACTGGCCGAGCGACGAAAGCGGATCGAGCCCGATCTCGGCCATGTAGTCGAGCGCGGACATGCGGTCCAGGCGCAGCGCCTCGGGGGTGTAGTCGTCGTAACGAGGCCAACCCATCGCCTCCGCGGACGCGTTGATGGCCGGCAGGAACTCCTGGAGGTCGCTGTCGAACGTGCTGTAGAGCCCGTTGTTGATCCACGACATGTAGTCGCCAGTGGCCAAGGCACCGCCCGCGTGAACCTCGGTCTCAATTCCATAGCGCCTGGCCAGACTGAGCATCTCGCGGTCTTCCGAGCTGATGAACGAGCCGCCGTGCTCACTGACTTGGCCGCCCGCGAAGAACCCGCGAAGCGACCAGCAACGACCACCGATGTGCGTGGTGTCCGCTTCGTAGACCGTCGAGGCAATGCGCCGCGGACCGGTCCACAGTTTGTGCGCGCAACGCAGCCCGGCGAGGCCGGCACCGACGACCACGACCCGAGGCGCGGTCGCGGCACTCGCCGCCGTCGGCGCGAGCACTCCGGCGGGAAGGGCCGCGGCAGCGGCCAACGCGCCCGACCCGGCCAGGAAACGACGTCGTGACGGACCGAATTCCCTTTGCTCTGCGGCGTGTTGCCTCCTCCGCTCGTCCTGCGCCGCAAGGATCCCGGCGAGTTCCGCAGGCGGCATTCCCAGCCGGTCGGCTTCATGGCGCAGCGAGATCGCGGCACGCAGCGGGTCGGGGATGCCGAGTCGGGTAGCGGCGCGGAGGCGGGTGGTGGGCAGTCGGAACGATGCTGCGGGCTTCAGGGGCATGTAATCCCTCTCCCGGGATGGCGTCAGCTGATGCCGTGCCCGCCCCGTCGCGCCCGACACGGCGGGCAACGGCGGGGCGCCGTACGTCCAGCAACTGGCCACGCGACGACGGAATGCGCCGCCTGAACCACCGCGGACCCTGGGAGTGAAGCGTGTAACCATCAGCGTTGTCAACGCCGTTGAGTCCCTTGCCGACGAAGAACTCTTCCCGCATCTCACCTGCCCCCAAAGCCAGTTCACCCCGATGGCCACGGAGGCGCCGAAACGCCACCTGACCCGGCACTGCCTGAGCGGCTAGCGTCGGACCGGGTACCGCAGGTGCAGGGCACGGCGTCCCTGCACGACGATCGGGTCGTCAAGAAGTTGGTGCCCCCGGTCCAGCTTCGCGAAGTAGGGGATCCCCTCGCCGAACAGCACCGGCACGAGGCTGACACAGACCTCGTCCACCAGACCGAGGTCAAGCGCCTGCCGGGTGATGTCCGCACTGGCGATCGTCACGTCCCGCTCACCGGCGATCTCCTGGGCCCGGGCGATCGCGGCAGCGATCCCGTCGACGAACGATGTCGTGGGCCACTTCGCCGCAGCGTCCTCGGGCGCACGATGAGTAACCACGACCACAGGGGCGCCCGCCGGGTGCTTGTCACCCCAGCCGTCGGCGATGTCGAACAGACGTCGACCCGCCACGAGCGCACCGCAGTTCCCGGTCAACTCCTGGAGCATGCGCGCACTCGCGTCGTCGACCTGGAGCGACACGGTCTCGTTCGGGTTCGGTACCGTCACCTCCCCGCCCTCGTACCACTCGAACAGTTCCCCGACCTGGTCATCCGGATCCGCGACGAACCCGTCCAGCGACATCGTCATATGACTGAACACTTTGCCCATGGTGAGCTCCTCCACTTGGCGCGCCGACATCGACCGTATTAACCCCCTACGCCCGCAAAACTCATCGCCACGCCAACTTTTTCTCGCCGACCCACCACTCGGACCGGTTCCACCCCTCTTGGCCCAACACGCTTGGGACCCCAACGATGACGGATGACAGCCCGCGCCACGGCCACACCGTCAGTGCCGATCCGGTCGCGACCCTGCTCGCCTACCTGCGGGACCCGGACGCGGCGCCACAACGATCGGATCCTTGAACGGCTCGACTGGTACGAGAGCCACCGCACCACCGCCGCACCCTGACCGCGGGAGCACGCGTACACGCACTCATATCCGGGAGGGAACCAGGCGGACGGCGGTCAGCTGCGGGTTAGGCGTACTGGTAGTTGGGTCAGGGAGTTGTTGAGGTTGGAGCGGAGGCGCTTCGGGGCGGCGGTCAGTTCGATGTGGGGGAAGGTGGCTAGCAGTTCCTCGAAGAAGACGCGGCCTTCGAGGCGGGCTATGTGCACGCCGAGGCAGAAGTGTTCGGCGAAGCCGAACGAGAGGTGGGGGTTGGGCTTGCGGGTGATGTCGAAGGCTTGCGGGTCGGCGAACACGTCCTCGTCGCGGTTGGCGGACGTGTAGTACACCGCGACCTTGTCGCCTGCCTTGATCTGCACGCCGCGCAGTTCGACGTCGCGCGTGGCGGTGCGCCGGAAGTAGTGCAGCGGGTTGGCCCAGCGCAGGATCTCCTCGACCGCGCCGGGGATGAGGGACGGGTCGGCGCGCAGCGCGGCGAGCTGGTCGGGGTGGGTGAGCAAGGCGTGCAGGCCGCCGGACAGCATGGTCTTGGTGGTGTCGTTGCCGGCGGTGACGAGTTGCATGAAGAAGGAGCCGAAGTCGAGGTCGGTCATGCGCTTGCCGCCGAACTCGGATTCGAGGATGAGCGTGGTGAGGTCCTCGGGGGGCTCCTCGACGCTGTCCAGTTCCTGCCGGCGCCGCATGGCGAAGCGCACCGCGTACATCGCCATTTCGCGGGACGCGTCGCCCGGACCGTAGCCGTCGTTGCCGGCGACGTCCGGGTCCTGCTGGCTGTTGGTGCGCTCGGCAAGGCGGTGGAGGTGGTCCCAGTCCTCCGGCGGCAGGCCCATCAGCTCGCCGATGACCTGGGTGGGGAGGCTGGACGTGACGTCGTGCACGAACTCGACGTCGCCGTCCGGGACGCGGGCGAATATCTCCCGGCAGATCTCCCGGATGCGCCCCTCCATGCCGCCTACCACCCTGGCGGTGAACGACTTGACCAGCGGCTTGCGGTACGCGCGGTGCCGCGGCGGGTCCATTGCCAGCAGCGTGCCGCGGAGCACGTTGAGGCGGTCCTCGTCCAGGTCCTCCAGGACGATGCCGCCGCGCTCCGCGGAGAAGATCTCCGGGTGCTGCGAGACGTACTCGACGTCCTCGTGCCTGAGGACCGCCCAGTAGCCCCCCGCCTTTGATGTCGCAGTGCCCGGCATGTCCTGCCAGAAGACCGGGCTGGTGCGGCGTAGTTCGGCGAGGAGTTCGTGCGGGGCGCCGGACGCGTAGCTGTCGGGGCTGTAGATGTCGGGCGCCGTGTCGTAAACGGTGTCGGGGGTGACGGTCATGCTGCTGCTCCTCAGGCGACCAGGACGTTCGGACGGCCGTAGCCCTGCATCTCGCACAGCCGGTAGTAGGACCGGAGCGAGGCCGGGCCGTCGGTGACGGACTCGATGTTGCCGTCGGCGTCGAGGTTGAGGTTGGCGCCGTACATCTGGAACCAGACGCGGGTGTCCGGTTCGGTGCAGGTGAGGGTGTGGACGGAGCCGGCGGGCTCGTAGAGGAACGACCCGGCGCGGTTGACGTAGTCGTACTCGGCGTACTTCCAGGCGCCGGAGACGGTGTACGCGTAAACCGGGCCGGTGTGCCGGTGCGTCTGCACGGCGAAGCCCGGCTGGAACACGTTCTCCACGATCCACAGGCCCTCCTGCGCCTTGACGCAGATGACCTTGAGCTTGTTGCCGCCGCCGATCTCGACGAAAGGCAGGTCGTCCGTCCCGATGTGGACGGACAGCTCGGGGCCCTCGGTGGTGGTTGGCATGGCGAGCTCCTCCAGGATCGACCCGTGTTCAGGCGACGAATATTCGGCGTACTATGGTCAGCTATTTGGCGAAGATAGCGGCGCCGCCGAGGAGGAACAAGAGCCATGTCGATGTCGACGTCACCACCCACCGACCGGGTCATCGCGATCGTGGAGTTGCTGCTCGACGTCGAGGACGGGGTGACCGTTTCAAAGATCAGCGAGCGCCTCGGCCTCAACCGCGCGACGTGCGCCGCCGTCCTCGGCGCGCTGGAGAACCACGGCTGGGTCGACCGCGGCCCGGACCGCTCGTACCGCGTGGGCACGGCCCTGGTTCCGGTGGCGGGCGCGATCCTGACGCGCGTGCCGATCGTCGACGGCGCCCGGAAGCTGCTGCGGCAGTTGGGCGACGCCACGGGTCTCGCCGCGTCGCTGAGCCGCGTCGCGGCGGACCACACCAGCGTGATCGCGTCGTACGGCCGCGACCGCACCGGTCCGGCCGACCGGACCCGGCTGCCGATGTTCCCGCCGTTCGGCGCGGTCGTGATGGCGTTCCGCGGCCCGGCCGAGCGCCGGGAGTGGCTGGCCCACACCCCCGACGCGGCGGCCCGGGAACACTTGGAGCGGTTCCTGTCGACGGTACGCGCCGAGGGTGTGGGCATCTGGCGGCTCGACGACGCCATGGGTCAGGTCGCCGAAGCGATCCGCACCATGTCGACGATGACGGGGCGCAGCGACCTGCCCCAGATGTCAGCGTTCCTCCAGCGGATCGGACGCGGCTACCTGGCGGGCGAGTTGGCGGAGGCCACGACGCTTCCTGTCTCCTACATGGCCGCGCCGGTGTTCGGCCACGACGGCAGACCGCAGTTCGAGGTCGAACTCCATCTCCTGCGGCCCGACGCGCGCGCGAGCGACGTACGCGAACTCGCCGACGAATTGCGCGCCGTCGCCGACGAACTCACCCTCCGCTGCGGCGGCACCCCCGCGCCCGCGCCGGCGCCGACTCGTGACCGGCAGGCGATGACGCGGAACTCCCTTACGGCCGCCGGCAAATCGAGGACCTGACGGCCCCTGGGAGCAGGTTCGGTACAGCGTCGGCCTTCGTACGGTCGGTCGCGAGGTAGAGGGTGTCCACTCCGGCACCACGATCGTCCTCGAGGCGGAGGATGGTGGTGAATCCGAGGCGACCGAGGAGTTCGAGGTGGCCGGCGTTCGTCGACCAGGTGCGCAGCACGACCGACGCGGCCATCGACGCCGGGAGGGCGAACAGCTCGCGGTAGAGGGCGTCTGCCACGCCGCGGCGCCGGTGGTGATGTCGCACGGCGACGGTGCTCACGTACAGGCAGGGGCTCAGGTCGGCGTAGCGCGGATCGGAGTGACCACTGCGGAAGGAGAGGAAGCCGACGGCCTGGTCCTCGGTTCGGCACAGGATCATGTCCTGTCGGAGCATGGACTCCAGGTACCCGCCCGGCTGGTTTCCCCCCTGATGGTTTCCCGTCGGCTGGTTTCCGCCCTGATGGTTTCCGCCCGGTTCGGCGGCCTCGGTGGTGTGCTTGCCGAGGTCGGCCTGTGTGGTGCCCTCACGCGCGGTGAGTGGCGGGACGAAGTCATCGGCGACTTCCGCGAACATCTCCGCCAACTCGCGCAACTCGGCGGCGGGAATCGCTCCCGGTCGGTACCAACAAGTGCTGATCGTGCTCACGCCACTCCTACCTGCTGAAAGGCCGAACCGAGCAGCTCACATCTGACCACGCGCAGCCACCTGGACGGCAGGGCGGGAGGGCGGCAAGGCGGGAGGGCGGGACCGCACGGCAAACGTCCCCGCCCCGACCGGTCACACCCGGGCGCCGTTGTCCGGTCGTTCTTCCGACGCCCGGCTCCGGGACCCGGCTGCGGCCCTGCCCCCGGGTGGCGCGGTCCGGCGTGGCGGTGCGCCCTTCGTGCTGCGGGCCTGGAGCGAGATCGCGAGCGGCGCCGCCGTCAGGATCGAGGAGTACGTGCCCACCACGATCCCGACGATCAGCGCCAACGCGAAGTCCGCCAGCGAGTCTCCGCCGACCGTCCAGAGCGGGATCAGGATGAACAGCGCGCCCATGCCGGTGTTCACCGTGCGCGGCAGGGTCTGGAGGACCGCCCGGTTGGTGATCGTCGCGAAAGGTGCCCGCGGCTGGTTCCTCCACAACTCGCGGACCCGGTCGAACAGCACGACGGAGTCGTTGACGGAGTAGCCGATCACGGTGAGCAGCGCCGCCAGGAAGATGCCGTCGATCGGTTTGCCCAGCCACGCGAACACGCCGAACAGGATCAGGACGTCGTGGGCCATGGCCGCCACCGTCGCCGCCCCGAAGGTCCACCGGAAGCGCACCGCCAGGTAGAGCAGTTGCGCCGCGACGGCCACGACCAGCGCGATCAGCGCGTTGCGTTTGAGTTCGTCGCCGATCGTGGGGCCGACCATGTTGTCGGCGATCTTCTCGGTCCGACCGCCCAGTTCGGTGAGCGCGGCGCGTACCTCGGCCTCGTCGGCATCGGTCAGTTCCCCGACCCGCACCGACAGGTTCCCGTCGCCGGACGTCTGCACCACCGCGCGAGGATGCCCCGCGTCCGTCAGCACCGCGCGGGCGGCGTCCGCGTCGACCGGGGTGCTCGTCGCGTACTCGACGAGGCGGCCGCCGGTGAACTCGATGCCCAGGTTGAGCCCGCGTACGACGATCCCGGACGCCGCCACGACCAGCACCACGGCGGACGCCGCGAGCCACCGGCGTCGGTGCCGCAGCAAGTCCGGGTTGCGCCCGGTGATCCACGTTCGGAACCTGCCCGGCGCCGCGATGCCCGTGACATGCGGCCGGGCCATGACCACCCGGCGCCGAACCGCGATGTCTGCCAGCGCCCGCGTGATCACCAGGGCGCTCACCATCGACGCCAGGACACCGATCGACAACGTCACGCCGAACCCGCGCACCGGCCCGGACGCGAGGAAGAACAGCAGGCCCGCGGCGATGAGCGTGGTGATGTTCGAATCGATGATGGCACCGAACGCGTTGCGGGAGCCGGCCGTGTACGCCGCGCGCAGGCTGCGTCCGCGCCGCGCCGCGTACTCCTCACGGGCGCGCTCGAAGACGAGGACGTTCGCGTCCACCGCCATGCCGATCGCCAGGACGAACCCGGCGAGCCCCGGCAGGGTGAGCGTGGCACCGACCGCCAGCAGTGCGGCGTACGAGATCAGTCCGTAGCAGGCGAGCGCGACCGCGGCCAGAGCTCCCAGCAGGCGGTACACGAACATGATGAACAACGACGTCAGAATGATGCCGATGACGGCCGCGGCGGCACTCGCCTCGATCGCCTTCTGGCCCAGTGTGGGGCCGACGGTCCGCTGCTCGACCAGTTCGACCGGAACCGGCAGCGCACCGCCGTTGACGAGCAGTGCCAGTTCGCGGGCCTCGCCGCGGTCGAAACCACCGGTGATCTGCGTGCTGCCGCCGGTGATCCCGGTCCCGCAGCGCACCGCGGGATCGACCTGCGGGGACGAGACGATGCGATCGTCGAGCACGATGGCGACCCGCCGGGCCGGATCGCCCGGGGCGGCGCACGCGGCCTGCCCCGTGAGCCGGGCCCACTGCTTGCCGCCTTCGCCGCGCAGGTCGACCGAGACGTACCAGCCGCCGAAGCCCTGCGGATCCGGGGCGGCCTTGGCGCCGGAGACCTCGGCGCCGGTCAACGCCGGGGCACCGAGGCGCAGATGCTCCCCGGCCGGGTCGGTCAGGACGCGTTCCCCGGCCGCGGACGGCCCGGCCGGTGGCTGTTCGCCCGGTCCGGCGGCCACCCCCAGCACCGGGTGGAACGTCAGCTGCGCGGTACGGCCCAGTACCGCCACCGCCTCCTTCGGATCCTGCACGTCGGGAAGTTCGACGATCACGCGGCGCTCGCCCGAGCGCGCCAGCGTGGGCTCGGCGACCCCGAGCGCGTCGACCCGGTGACGCAGCACCTCCAGGGTCCGGTCGGTCGCCTCGGCATCGGCCTTGGCGGTGGGTGAGTCGCGGGTTTCCAGTACGAGATGGGTGCCGCCGCGCAAGTCGAGGCCCAGGCGTGGCGATTGGGTCAGCGCCACGTAGAGCGAGACCAGGACGACGGACAGCGCGAGCACCGCGCGCACGGTGACGGCGCGAGACATGGAGCCTCCAGCAGGCACGCCGCGCGGACCCGGCCGCGTGGCGGGGAGGAAAGGGGGAAGACCGCGCGGCCCCCCGGTCGGGGCGGCGCGATGAGGTCAGATGCCTGCTGGGGCGGGAGGGGCGCGCTCGGCCCGAGGGGCCGTGCGTACGAGCGGTCCGACGGCCCGGTCCGGGGGACGGAAACCCGGCGGGCCGCCTGCGGCGAGCACGTGCCACGGTTCCGGCGGCGTCGCCCACGGCAACGCGATGGGGTACGGCTCGCCGCCGTGGGTGTGGAGCGGAGCCCGGACGGGCAGCGTGCGGACACCCTCGTCCGCGGTGTCCGTACCGGAAGGGCCGGCCTGAGCGTCGACGGGCGGTCCGTCGGGAGCATCGGGTCCGTCCGGGACGCCGGGGCGGTCCGGGGCACCGGGGCCGTCCGGAGCGCCGGGCTGGTCCCAGGCGGCGGACCGGTCCGGGGCGTCGGCTCCGGAGGCGGGTGCGGTGGCCCCCGCCAGGGGCACCGGCGCGTGTTGGGCCGGTGAGGCCTGGGCCGCCGGGCCGCCGAGGACGAGGAGCAGTACCACCGCGAGCAACGTCGCCAGGAGGCCGGGGAAACGCGGCAGGCGCTGCCGTGCCATGGCCCCCCTCTCCCGGGGCGGGCGCCCCGGGACGGGGGCGCGGTCCTCGCCGGGCCCGGCAACAGGTGCCGGGGCCGGGGCTGAACGGACACCATAACCGATGCCGAACACGCGCCTCGGCCGCGTCGCTGAGCCGCGTCGCCAAGCCGCGTCACTGATCCGCGTCACTGATCCGCGTCGCGGCGGAACATCTCCGTTTACGGCTCGCCCGGGAGACTGCGATGCTCGATCCAGCGCGGTCGTGGAGACAGTGCGGCGGTGGGATGTGAGTCGCCGGTGGACACCGGCGGTTGACACCGCATCGTTGCGCCGATCGGCCGCCGCCGCGCCAGGAACATTGGCTCGCGAGAAAGGTCGATGCGCGATGAGGATCGCGTTCTTAGGGGATGTCCACGGGTGTGTTCGGCACGCGCTGGGAGCCGCGGTGATGCTGCAGGCGCACCGGCGGGTCCGGCTCGACGCGGTGATCCAGGTCGGGGATCTCGGGGCGTACCCGTCGCCCGAACGGTACGACGAACCGACCCGCCGCTTCGGGCGGGACCATCCCGCGCAGGGCGATTTCGTGCAACTGCTGGATCCGCCGGCGCCGTTCGCCGAAGGTGTGCGCTCGGCCCTCGGGCAGATCCCGCCCGTGTTGTTCGTCAGCGGCAACCATGAGGACCACGAATGGCTGGCCGCACTGCACGATGCCGCGGACGCCGCCGACGCCGGGGTGGTGCCGGTGGACCCGCTCGGCGCGTACCACCATGTGGCCTGCGGAAACGTAGTCGAGGTCGCAGGGCAGCGGGTGGCCTTCCTCGGGCTGATCGAGGTCAAGGACAAAATGGACCTGGACGTCGACGCCTACGCGCACCTGATGGTCGCGGAGCCGGGCAGCGTGGACATTCTGGTCACCCACGACGGCCCGTACGGCCTGTCGCACGACAGGCGCGGCCAGGTGCAGGGCTCGGCGAAACTCGCCCGCCTCATTGCCCGCCTCCAGCCGCGCCTGCACGTCAGCGGCCACTATCACCACCCCAACGGCCCACGGCAGTACGGCCGTACGACCTCCCACGGGCTCGCCCAGCTGGTCCGGCCCAAGGCGAGCAAGTGGGAGCCGGGGCCCGTCAACCCCGAACAGCGTGTGACAGCCGGAAGCGTCGGCCTCCTGGACACCGGAACCGGCGCGTTCGAGTACATCGACGAGGCCTGGCTCGCCGACGTCAGAGGAGATGACCTCGATCTGGCAGAGCTCGTCGCCGCCACCCGCTGACGCCGGCTCCAGCCGCAGCTCCTGCTCGGGCTCGGGCAGCGACAACGCAGCTACTGCGAAGGCGAGTTGCCCCCGGATGCCGCCGGGTACGTCCGGACCAGCAAGTCGAACGCGAACGCCGTCCCGCACGACAGCGGCACGTCGCGCCCGAGCACAGACACCGAAACGTCCGTGCGCAGCTGCTGGTTGAGCCCGTCGGTGACGATGATCCGGCCCGCGTCCTCGATCTCCTCGTGCACCCGCTCCGGCCGTCCGGTGCGCGCGTAGGTGCCGCCGACATCGGCCACAGCACCCACGGCACCCGCCGCGGTCGGCGCTTGCGCCGCCGCGTCCTCTTCCTCGGCCGGTTCGAGGGCGATCTTCGCGCTCACGCGGCCGTACCGGAACATCCGTGTGTCCTGCGGCCCGAAGCCACCCCGGTACGCCCCCTCGGCCGTCTCGACGAAGATGCCGGCGTGCGCGCCGTGGAGCGAGTTCTCGTACAGGTCGACCGTGACCGACACGCCGTCGGCGGTGCCCTCGCAGGCCAGCGCGTGGCCGCGCTGAATGGTCGTCGAACTCGGCACACCCCGCTGCGCCTCGGCCGCCTGTGCCGTCGCCGTCGCCGTCGCCGGAACAGCCGCCACCGCCAACACGGCCACAGCACCGACCGCCGCGGCCACCCAACCCGCGCGGCCGGTCCTGATGCGAATTCCCATTGCCCCTCCCCCACATGATTGCTCGTCTGGGGGTGGACGCCCGCCCCGCGCCGCAGGTTGCCGCGCCGACGCGGCACCAGGGTTTGCCCCGAGATCACTTCGGCGATGTCGCCTGCCAGCAGGCGAATGACCTATCGTCCATTGCCGTGACCGAACCACTGATAGCCATCGCCACTCCGGCCAACCGCGAACGGGTCGTAGCCTCGCTGGTCGCCGCGTTCACCGGTGATCCGGTGCTGCGCTACCTGTTCCCCGACGAGGCCACGTACCCGGCGTACGCAGCCGCCTTCTTCGGCCACCTCTTCGACAAGCGGGTGGACAAAGAGACGGTCTGGACGATCGCGGACGGCGCCTCAGTGGCCATCTGGGAACCGCCGCACACGGACGCCGGCCCGTCGGACGCGCCGTGGGCCACCCTGCTTCCCGCCGACGTCCTCGACCGCGTCCACGCGTACGACGAGGCGGTGCACAAAGCCCTTCCGGCCGCGCCCTACTGGTACCTCGGAGTCCTGGGAACCCACCCCGACCACTCCGGGCGGCGTTGGGGCCACGCCGTGATGCAGGCCGGACTGCGACGCGCCTCCGCGGACGGGCTGCCGGCGGTCCTCGAAACCAGCAACGCGGCCAACGTCGAGGTCTACCGCCGCGCGGGCTGGGAGACCGTCGAGACGGTGTCCGAGCCACTGCCCACATGGATCATGCAGCAGAAGCCGAGCTGACGGTCAGACCGCCGGCCGGACATGATCCGCAACTGGCGCATGGCCGCGGCGCGGTCAAAGGAGAGAACACGCGGCTCACGGCGTCCTGCAACACGCTTCAGGCCTCGGATTCGACGGCATGCGATGCCGGTGTACCTGACAGCGTGCCGGCCGGCTTCTTCGCGCGCCGCACGAACGCTTCGTGCAGGTTCCCCGCGGCCTGCGGTACGGAATCCGTACGGTTGCGCTGCAACATGAGGCGAACGGTCGCGGAGTTCGCCGCCAGCGGTCAATAAGTGAGGCCACCGGCGCGCTCCAAAGGGTCGCCGATGATGCTGAAGTCCGGCAGTATCGTCACCCCCAGTCCCTCGGCCACCATCAGCTTGCCCATCTCCGCGCCGTCCGTGGAGTACGAGACGACCGGCACCCGGCCTTCCAGGAGACGGTGTACGCAGCGGTGCATCACGTAGACGGACCGCATCGCTGTCAGCGGCTCGGTCAGCAGGTCCGCCACCGTGACCGCCGGCAGGGCGGCAAGCGGGCTGTCGGGGCGCATGCACACCACCGGCTGGCCGCGCAGTAGTTCGGTCGCCTCCACACCGGCCGGACTGTCGTCCCCGTCAAGGCGGTTGACCAGTCCCAGGTCCAACGACCCCTCGGACAGGCCGCGGTCGATGTCCGTCTGCAGGGCACCGACCACCTCCACCGGGGTGACCGGATTCGCGGCCCGGAAGTCCCGCACCACCGGGATGAGCAGCGGCACCGTCGCCGCGTTGACCGTTCCGACGCGCACCGTGCGGCTGGACCAGCCGTCCGAGGCGATCCAGACCACCGTCAAGGCGTTCAGCTCCGCCGATCCCACCCGTCGCTGGACGGTACGCGAACTCGCGGACTTCGCCCGGGTCGGCGGTGACGGCCCGGTATTCGTCGGCTCCCCCAAACGAGCAAATCGTGGACCTGCTCGTGCCGGAACTCCTGCGCCGCGGCCGTTACAAGCGCCACTACGAGCCCGGCACCCTGCGCCACAAACTCACCGGCAAGGGCGGGCGCATCGCAGAGGACCGCACCGCCGCGCACGTGAAGATCCCGACACGGCAACGGTAGCGACGGGCCGGGCGGTTCGCTCCCCGACCGGGTTGATCCCGCAGGGGGATGGCTTCGTCCGAACCTGAGCCCACACCGCCCGGGAAGCCGTCCACGGAAGGCCGGACGGCTTCCGCCCGCCGCGAAGGGACCGGCGCCATCCTCATCACCCCGACGCGTCCCGTTCCGGGTTGCGTCGGTGGTCTCAGCCCCCGGGTATCCGGATTACGAGCGGCCCGGCCATTTCCCGGACCGGGACCTGACCTCCGGGCATCGTGTGCGCCATGTATCGCCAGCTGAACAGCCGAGTCAGAACCAAGGTCCCGCGTCTGCTCGTCGGGGCACTCGCGGTTGTCTTATCGGCAGGGTGCAGCAGTGCCTCTCAGCCCGCCGATACCGCGCGGCCCGGTGCGAGCGCGGACGCGGCGACCGCGCCGCAGGCCGCACCGCCCGCCCCGAACGACACGGGGCCGCCGTCCACGGTGCCGTCCACGGTGCAGTCGCCCTCCCTCGCCCCGGCTTCCCCGCCGTCGGCGTCGGCGTCGGCGTCGGCGTCGGCGTCGGCGTCGGCACAGCCAGCCCCTCCGGCCACCTCGGCAAAGGCGACGCCCGCCCCGTCGCCCACCACCAAGCCCGCCTCGAACAGCGGTGCTTGGCCGAACGCTTCGAACACCGGCTACAAGAACGCGCCGGGCTATCCGGGATCACTGACAACGTTCACAGGGGAGTTGGAGAGCAACCGCACCTATCGGTTCATGCGCTTCACCGGCAAGCTCTTCGTCGGCACCTCCGACCTCGCCCTGCGCAACATCACCTTCTACGGCTGCCTGTTCGAGTCGAACAGCGTCGTCGACGCCACTGTGGCCGTCTACAGCGAGAACGTCGTCTTCGACTACGGCACCTTCGCACCGTCCAAGGACTCCGCCCCACCCGTCGCCTACGCGGACGGCTACCAGTACGCGATCGACGTCAAACGCGACGTACAGCTGACCGTCGACCACTCCGACATCTGGGGATTCGGCAACGGCATCCAGATCGGCTTCTCCAGCCGTGCCAAGCCTTTCGTCGTCCGCAACACCTGGTTCCACGACGCCCGCAGCGACGGCGGAATTGACCACACCGACGCCATCCTGAGCAGCGACGGCGGCCCGACGTTCATGGTGATCGACCACAACACCATTTCGTCCGCCGGCAACACCAACGGCCTCGCGTTCCAAGTCGCGGACGCCTACTACACCGACGTGACCGTCACCAACAACTACTTCTCGGGCTTCGGCTACACCGTCAACATAGGCGGCAACGGCAAGGGCAACCAGCGAATCACCTTCACCGGCAACACATTCGGCACCGACATCAAACCCGTCTGGGGCCCGCTGTACGGCTGGGGCGGCACCAACGTCACCTGGCGCAACAACAAGTGGCGCGTCGCCCCGGGCGGTTACGACAAACAGACTGCCAACGACGGCAAGTACTGGTGGCCGGACGGAACACTGTCCAGCAAGGACTACACCGGCTAGTGCGGTGACCACCAAGGAAGCAATTGGTCCCTAGGTTGGCAATCTGGGGACCATTTGGTGTGTGTCCGAGAGGTATGGCGATCAGACCGTGGGCCCGGACGCGTCGAGACGAGCGTGGTCAAGCCGGGCGATGGGGCTGGGTTTGCGCGCGTGTTTGTCCCGGATGCGGGTGATCCCAGTCCTGAAGTCGTTCGCGGTTCCGTTTCGCTGGGCAAGCTCGTGCAGGTCTTGCAGCAGCTCGATCGCCCGGTCGTACTCGCGTTGCTTTTTGGCGGCGATCAGCGCGTCCGCGCGGAGCCACGCACCGTCCACATCGGCGGCGAGCGTGGCGGGGTAGAGCGGGCGCAGGTCACCGGCGGCCAGTTCGGTGCGCACGCCGATGAGTCCGGACAGCGTGCCCTCCAGGTCGTCGTCCCACTCGGCTTCCTCGTCGTCGCTGGTCAGCGACAGGATCGTGTCGCCCCCGTGCTGCCAGGCCTCGACCAGGGGCGCGGCCTCGTAGCGCGCGGCGGTCTCGGAGCCGAGCAGCTTCGCGGGGAGCTTGAGCATCAGGTGACGGGTGCCCCAGTTCGCGAAGAAGAGGTGTGCGTCGCAACAGCGTTCCACCAGGGTGCGCGGGTCCCCTTTGAAGTCACGTGTCCGCCTTGGCGTGCGGCGCTATTCCTGTCCGTCGCGCATCGTCCAGTGGTCGTGCATGCGTTGGAGCGGCTTCCTGCGGTCGCCGCCGAGGAAACTGCTGTCGTCGTCGACGCCCTCCAGGAGCATGTCGTAGACCCTGGTGGGGAGATCCACGATGTACTCGGCCACCTGCGGGTTCCAGGCCACCAGCCCCTCCAGGACCTCCTGGGGCCACGCCTGCAGGTCTTCGCCGGGAGCACCGTAGGTCTCCTGGAAGTCCGCCAACTCCTGGGGCGTTCCGAACTGGTCGATGAACTGGCAGGCCTTGACGAGGAACATGCACCCCACGCGTTCGATCACCGCGGTGAGGTTCTCTTCGGTGCGGGGAAAATCCGCTGTGTCGAGCAGGTCGACCAAATAGTCGTCATCAATGAACGGGACTTCCGGTTCCCGGGACTTCCGGGAGAACCATGCCATGACCTGTTCTCCTGTCCATGCCGTTTCCGGCAACAGCGAGACGTCCGGCGCGCACGCCAAGGTCAGTGTCGTTGGCACGCGCCATCCTGGGTCGGCGCTACGCGGAGCACGCGGAATTCGACCGTCGACGCGGATCTCCGGCCCCGACCACCAACCCCCCTCGTCGGCGCGGCGCGTGGTTCCAGCGTAGCCTCGCCACCGCAAGGGCAACGGATTATCGGCGGAACAGCCGGAAGTTCCGGAGGCTACGGGGACCTGACGACGAGCTCCAACACAGCGGCCCTCAGGCGGTCGTGCCTTCGCCCGTCGAACAATTCGTGCAGGCCCACGTCGCCGATCATCGCCACCATCATCCGGGTAATCGGCTCGGGGTCCGACCAGCCGACCGCGGCGACGTCCGGGATGCACAATTGGACGATCTGGGCGTTGCGGGAACGGGTTTCGTCGATCAGGTCCAGCTCGGTGCGGGCCTGGATCAGCATCCCCCGGGTCCCCTCGGTGGCCGCGCACGCGTCCAAGTAGGCGTGCAGGCCGGCGGTCAACCGCGCCGCGCCGGGCTCGATCCCGTCCACCGCGGCCATCACCAGCCGAGTCAACTCGTCGTGGTAGTTCCGGTGCAGCGCGACCACGAACGCGCGCCGGTCGGCGAAGTGCTGGTAGAACGCGCCCTTGGCCATCCCCGCCGCCTCGACCACGGCGTTGACCGACATCCCGGTCAAACCGCGCTCCCCGGCGACGCGGAATCCCGCGCGCAGCAGCGCCTCGCGTCCCGGTCCGGCCGGTCTGGCCATGCGGGCTCCTCTCCTGCCCCGTACGACGTTTCGCGGCGGTCCGCGAGCCCGGTACGGGATCTTCACTTGACTTCTCGCGCCGAGCGTCCGAGTCTATGGCCGACCGGTCGGTCATTCAGAAGAGGGGGATTCTTCTGCGACGGTCGGAAGCCGCTCGGCCCCGTGCCGGGAGGCTGCTTCTCCGTGCCGCGCCGAGCCGTGCCCTGCGGCAACACCCCTCCCCGAGTCCGGGCCCACCCTCATGGGCCCCGTCCTGGCGTGCCCGGATCAGTCCGAGCCGCCGACTCCGAGGAGCCACCAGTGAAACGCACCCTCGCCAGGTCCGCCACGGCGCTCGTCATGGCGATCGGCGCCCTCGCCACCGCGCTCGTCGCGATGCCCACCGCCAGCGCCGAGACCCCGCCGACCTCACCGCCTGCACTGGCGAACGGCCATGGCCTGACGCAGATCCCCACCGCGCCGAACCCCCGGATCGCGCAGACGCCGTACGACTTCTCGATCACCGTCTCCACCCCCGAGGTGGCCGGCACCGCGCTGAACGACGGCGGGCACCACATCCGGATCGTGCTGCCGTCCGACTACTACAGCGACCCCGGCAAGCGCTACCCGGTGCTGTACCTGCTCAACGGCTCCAGCGAAAGCTCCGACGCCGCCACGTACTTCAACGGCTACTCGAAGGTCGACAGCTCCTCCGGGATGATCTTCGTGATGCCGGACGGCGGCAGCCGCGGCTGGTACAGCAACTGGCTCAACCAGAACAGCGCGGCGGGCGCGCAGCGCTGGGAGAACTTCCACATCAACCAGGTCATCCCGTTCATCGACGCGAACCTGCGTACCAAGGCCGACAAGCCGAACCGCGCCGTCGCCGGGATCTCCATGGGCGGCTACGGCGCCGTCCGCTACGCCGAGCGGCACCCCGACCTGTTCTCCCAGGTCGCCTCGTTCTCCGGCGACCTGGACCTGTCGCGCATGTCGGCGCAACTGCGCACGGCCGTCGTCGGCTCGCTGCTCACCTTCTCCCCTCAGGTCAACAGTGACGACCTGTACGGCACCCCGTACCCGTTCTCGTTGGTGTACCCCTACTCCGACGTCTTCTGGAACGAGAACAGCCCGGGCACCAAGGCCGCCAACCTGCAGGGCATCGGCGTCTCCTTCTACGTCGGCAACGGCGGCGGCGGTGCCCTCCCGCCGCCGATCACCGATCCCAACATGTTCCTCGAGTGGTGGCTCCCGGGCGCGAACGACCACTTCCGGAACGCTCTCGACGCCGCCGGCGTCCCCTACTACTACGTCAACTACGGCAACGGCGCCGGCACCCCGTGGGCCGCATGCGGCGGTGGCCACAACTGGGACTGCTGGAACCAGGACTTCATCGACTACATCCCCCGTCTCCAGCAGGCCTTCGGCATCACCCCCTGACCTCCGGGGCGGCGTAGCCGAATACCGCTGAACCCCAGAACGGTGATGGTCGCGCCGCGACCATCACCGTTCTGCGCACGGGACGCCCGCCGGACGGTGTCGTCAACTCACCGCGGCGGGACGGGAACTGACGGGCCACACGGCCTTCCAGCCTCGGCAACTCCGGCCGCCCCGCGGGATCATCGCCTCCCGAAGGGCGACAACGCTAACTCTGGCAGGCGTCCGGGAGTAGGTAGCTGGAGGTGATCCGGTAGACCCCGGCTCGCGAGGCGGTCAGTTGTATCCAGGGGCCGCTCGCGCGCAGGCAGGCGCCGTCGGCGTACAACCAATGCGAGTAGGCGGCACGCACGGTGACCGTTCCGGGGCGGGGCATGTTGAGCACGATGTCGGCGTCGCCGGCACGGAGCACTTCAGCGGGGGCCGTGGCCAGCGGCACGGCGTCCTGGACGCGGAAGACGGTCCAGTAGGCGTCGTTCCAGACCGGCTGCAGCCAGGAGGTGAGGCGGCCGGACCGGATCAACGCGGCTTCCGTCCTGGCATGGCCGTCCGGCGAGGCATGCGGCAGGACGACGTAGCCGACCGCCCATTCGTTCAGCCACGCCCGATAGCTCGCCGCGTCGAGCTCCTCGGAGTAGAACAACCGGCCGCGCTCCATGTCGAGTTGGCGGTTCCAGCCGCGCACCACCTGGAAGTACGGGGCGAAGGCCCGCGCCTCGCGGTGTGAGCCGGTGGGGACCACTTCGACGCGGCCGCGATACGCGCCCAACTGGTCCAACTCCGCGATGACCGCGGCGGTGTGCCGAGACCAGCTCGGCACCTCCGTATGCGCATCCACGTCTCGGATCGTCAGCACCGCCGTCCAGATCACGCACATCGCCAGCCCCGCCGCGCAGAAGCGCGAGCGGAGTGCCGCGTCAGCACCGCCCGGAACGGAAGCCGCCCCGGGCTGCGCGCCCTGCCTCTTCCGGTCGAGCCAGATCACCAGCAGCACGGGCGCGCCGACGAGCGCGGCCAAGCGCTCGACGTTGGTACCCACAGGCGAAGGGATCAGCCAGGTCAGCACCACGCCGACGGCGTAGACGGCCGAGCCGGCCCGCAGCACGCGCCAGTCGCGCGGAGCCGTGTATGCCACCACGAGGGCGGCCAGGACCGGCAGCACGATGCGTTCGGCGGGCATGGGCTGTTGGCCGTGGGACGGGAACAGCGCGCCCACCAACCCACCGACCGCACCCGTCGGTACGGTCAGGGCCAGTCCTCTCGCCCACTGCCGTTCGAGCAGGAACCCCGCACCCGCGACGAGAAGGAACAGACCGGCCACCGGGCTGAACAGCACGGTCAGCGCCGCCCCCACTGCCCCCAGGGCGACCCGCCACACAGGTGTGTGCCGCCCCACGAGGACCAGCAGGGTGCCCAGCGCACAGGCGACACCGAGAGCGAACGTGACGCGGCCCGAGACGACGTTGGCCCACACCGCCAGCGCGCCTATCAGCGCCGGCCACGTCGGCACTTGCCGGGTGGTGCGCACCAACAGCGCGGCCAGCAGCCAGGTCGCGGTCAACCCGCTGAGGGCGGCCAGGGTGCGGACCCCGACCAGCGCCATCAGCGGAGGGGAGAGGAGGCTGTAGCTGCCGACGTGGATCCCGCCGTACCAGAACAGGCCGTACGGCTTCCCCGGATGACGCACCGCGAACTCCGCCCAGGAGTACTGAGCCGCGAGATCACCGCCGCCGGTGGCCAGGAGGAGGCCCCATCCCACGTACAGCGGCAGCACGAGCGCAACCGCCACATGGCATATCCGCCACCGAGGCGGGGTGGCGTCGGACGGCTCCGCTACGGCGGGGTCCTCGCTGCGACGCCCGCTGGACAACCGGCCCAGGCGACCACCGCGCCGTTCGCCCGAGGCGGTGCCGACGACCGCCGTCACGATGCGGCCACCCTCGCGTCCGAACGCCGGCCGACGCGGCAAGGCCGCCACCGCAGCCGCCGCAGTCGAGTCCAATGTTCCCGGCCGGCGCCCCCGCGCGGCTCGCTCATGACAGGTTCCTCACAGGCACGACTGGGCTCCGCAACCGCTCGACGGATGCGGAGCCTGCTCAAGCATCAGGATGATCACGCACGCTAGCATCACCTGCGCTGCGCCCACGTTCGCAAGCGGCATCGCCCGGCGGTGCGGTGTGACGGCGGGACGACACCGACGCCTCGGCGCACTCCCCGACGAGGACCACTCCGCCGCATGAAAGCCCCAGCTCAGGGCCTGTGGCCGAGTTCTTCGACCAGCACACGCTCACAGTGCATCACTCCAGGCGGCGACGGCTTGCGGCCAGGAGATTGCCGTGGTCTTCGACCTGCATCGCCGCGAACTGCCCCGCCACCTCGAACCCGCCGCTGCCACAGATGCCGCCGAGAAACGCCGGATGCGGGGCGACCTGCCCCGGTTCGACCCGCGCAACCCGCCGCTCCCGAACGGGCTGCCAGGCGGCGGAGGTTGCCCCGGAGGCTCAAGGCGGCCACGCGTGGACGATGGCGCCCTACGTGACCTGCGGACACAACCGCCCGCCACCGGTCGCACGGCATCGTGTTGATCGACGTCGTGTTGATCGACGACCAGGCCAGGGCGCACCGTGAAACCGAACCGCTCCGGCTGGTGGACTCACGCGGGAACCGGCCGGCACAACGTCTCGCCCGGTCTTGCCGCGCTTGGCAGAGACGCCTACCTCGCCCGCGACACCGCCAAGAGATTCCGGCTCTCCCAACGGGCGAGGACCGAAGCCCAGGATCGCTCGATCCGGCCAACTGGCGTGGCGGCCGGTGAGATTCCCGCACGCCGTGGAAACGATGCTGGCCAAGACGGTAGACGTTCCGGAGGGTAGCCATGACGGCGAGCGCGGTGTGGGGCGGGATCGAATCCGGAGCCACCCGGGGCCAGTTGGCCGCGAGGGCCCGCCGGCCCGGGGCACCCGTGAAAGGTGCGGTCCATTGCGGTGGCCAGCATGGGGGCGATGAAGGACTCGTACTCGTCGAGGGTGCGCTCGGTCACGGCGGTGTCGTTCACGGTCTTGTAGGTGGCGACGGCCGTCGCGTCGTACCCCGCGCCCCCAAATGCGACCGTGGTGAAGCCGAGGGACGTCAGGACGAGGCCGGTCGTCCCGAGCCTGCGAGACGCGCGCCGCGCCATGAGCCCGGTGACGAGGGTGCCGGCAGTGGCGGTGAGCGCGGAAAGGAGCAGCAGCACCATGGCGAGCTGCAGCCTGCCGGTGGCCGCGGCGGACTCGGGGATCCAGACGCGGGGTTCGTCGGAGGTCTGGTTCGGGATGGTGAACGCCCAACCCGCCATGGCCAACGGTCCGATGGGAGCGATCCAGGCGATCATGCGTGCCGGGGCGGCAGTAGCCGCCGGTGTCGTGGTGGTCATGCCTCCGCATGGTGGGTTCAGGTGGCGTGGCGGCACATCGGTGCTGGCTCCAGTCTCGCGCAACCACAGCAGCGCGGCGCGGACCCGGCGGTTGTGGTCGGGGTCCTGCGGCAGCCCGAGCTTGACGAAGATGGCGGTCAGGTGGGAGTCCACCGTCACGACGCGGCGGGTCCCAGGTCGAGAGCCGGTCGGATGTCGTCGTACGGCTTGCCCACCGGGAGAGGAAGGGCAGCGAACCCGACGAAGCCTGCGGTGTACCCCAAGTACAGTGCGGCGGCCCGGCGTCCGCGCCGCCGGACCACACCCAGCCGGTGCCCTGCGGCGACGAACGACGCCTGGAGCAACGCCACCGGCAAGAGGTATCCGCTCGCCTCGGCCACCACGGCCAACGACACCGAGACGGCCCGAAGCCAAGCACCGACGCTACGTTCGATGCCGCGACCGCGGCGATTGAGCACGACACTGTGAGTGCCGGGCCATTGGCGCCGTAGCGGAACCCCTCACCCCAGACGCGCAGAGCAACTGCGGCCGTGACAAGGGTTGTTCCGGCTACCGGCAACGTCCCCCTCATGAGCCGATGACGGCAGCAGTAAGCCCGGGGTGGCATGGGTGTAGACACCGAGTGCAGGCGCTGTGCCGTACGCGGCGGCGGGATCCGCCGGCACCCGCCCGGCAGTGCGGCTGCCGCGCGCAAGACCGGGCCCGGCCGATGGCCAGCCAGGTGACGAATCGTCCCTGGTACCTGGGACTTCGGGCAGGGGACGGTGGGACCCGTTGCCGAGGAGAGGGGTCGGTCATGGCGGTGGACACCAGGGTGCAGGTGGGGACGGCGGCCCGGGCGCGGGTGGTGGCAGGCGTGCTGGCGGTCGCGGCCGTGGCGGCGGCGGTCAACCTGCTGGCGCGCCCGCTGGCGGCCGCGGACTTCGACTCGTACGCGGCGGTGCGTTCGTCACGCGACGCCGTGTGGTTGTTCGCGTTGGTCGGCGGGGTGTCGTCCGGTGTGGCGTTCGTGTGCCTGGGGCTGGCGGTGTGTGCGCTGGTGGCGTCGCGGGGTGCGGCGTGGGCGACGCTCGGTACGGTGCTGCTCGGGGTGGGCGGCGTGTGCTTTGCGGCGGGCTTCTTCGCGGTGGGTGCCTCTGGGTGGTACCTGACTGCGGACGGCGCGGAGACGCTGTTCACGTACGGACAGGACCACGCCGTACGCGCGTTCGGTGTCCAGGCAACAGGGTTCGTGGCGGTGTTCCTGGGGCTGGTCATGTCGGCTGTCGGGCTGTGGCGGGCCCGGTCGGTGCCACGATGGCTGGCGGTGGCGCTGCCCGGGGTGTTCGTGGGGATGGTGCTGAGCGGTTCGGGAGTCGTGTACGACGTGGTTCATGCGGGCTTCATGTCGACGCTGGTGATGCTCTCCTGGTATGTGTGGCGTCTCGCGGGGGCGGGCGAGGCTTAGCGGCGGGCTAGGGGGCGGGGATGGCACCGGTCTTTACGCGCGGTATGCGTGTCGGCCGCGCCGTCGTGTGTGTCGGCGCCAGTGTGCTGCTGGCCTCGTACGCGGTGGGCTTGGTGTTGGTCGTGTGGCGGGCGCCGGACCTGCCGGAGGTGGACTTCGGGGCGTGGTCGTCGCCCGCGGGGCGATCCGTGCTGGCGGAGTGGGGGCTGCCGGTCAGGTCGTGGGTCGCGTTCCTGGGCTTGTTGGGGGGCGCCGTCGTGGCGGCGTCCGCGGTCGCGGCGGGATTCATCCTGCGGGGCGATCCGACGTGGTTTCGCCTCTACCTGGCGTACGCGCTGGTGCAGTTCGCCGTGCTCGGCAGCGAACTCCCGCTCCAGGTCGCGGCGTTGTACCCCGCTCTCGATGCGGTGCTCGGGAACATCCAGGGGTTGGGGTGGTTGGGCCTGCTACCGACGGCCTACCTGTTTCCCGACGGCCGGTTCGTTCCACGGTGGAGCCGGTGGGCCGCGGCCGTGTGGTTGCTGTGGCTCGGTCTCGGGTTGAGCGGCGTGCCTCCGGTGCCCGGCCTCGACGCGGCACTTGCCGTGCTGCTCGCCGGAAGTTGCGCCGGTGCACTGGCGTTCCGCTATTTCCGGGTGGCTGACGAGCGCGGGCGGCGCCAGATCCGCCTGCTGGTGCTGGTGCTCGCGTTGTGGGCCGCGTTCGCTGCCGTGCAGGTGCTGACTCCGCTGGGAGACCTGTACTTCGAGGCGAGTTCTGCGGGGCTGGTCGTGTTCGCCGCCGTGTCGGTGGCGACGACCGTGGTGCTCGTGCTGATACCCGGGGCCGTCGTGCACGCCATTGTCCGGTACCGGCTGTGGGACTTGGACGTCTGGCTGAGCCGCGCCCTGGTCTACGGCGTGCTGAGCGTCGCGGTCGTCGCGGAGTACGCCGCGCTCGCCGGCGGACTGGGGCTGCTGTGGGGCGGCGTGGGACCGCCGGTCGTCGCCGCGGTCGCCGCGGGCCTCGCCTTCGGCCCGTCGCGTGAGCGGGTGCAGCGCCGGGTCCGGCGCGTGGTGTACGGCGAAGCCGACGATCCGTACGAGGTCCTCATCCGGTTGGGCCGCAACCTCGGGGGTCTGCTGTCACCGGAGGAGGTGGCCCCCGCCATCGCGGAGGCGGCGGCGCGGGCCCTGGTCGCCGACGCGGTCGTGCTCCGCGGCCCGGACGGCGAGGTGGCCGCGGTCGGCGGACCGGCCCGCGCGGACGGTGGTCCCGCCGGCCGTGACGCGGCGGACCTCGGGGGTGCACAGGTCGTGGGCGCGGACGTCGTGGGCGCGGACCACTTCACGCTGACGCACCGCGGCGCGTCGCTGGGCGAACTGGTCGTGCACCGCCGGGACGCGTTGAACCACGCCGAACGCACACTCATGCGCGACCTGGCCGATCAGTGCGGTGCCGCGCTGTATGCGGCGCAGGAGTCGCTGCGGATCCGGCGCCTGGCCGGGGATCTGCAACGTACGCGCCAGGACCTTGTCCAGGCTCGGGAGGAGGAACGCCGCAGGCTGCGCCGGGAGTTGCACGATTCCCTCGGTCCCGGGCTGAGCGGCCTGGGGTTGGCCGTCGACGCGGTGCGCACCATCATGGCCGACGATCCCGATACTGCTGCCGCGCTGCTGCGCGATCTGCACGGGCACAGCGCGGATCTGTTGCAGGAAGTCCGGCGCCTGGCACGGGGGTTGCGGCCTCCGGCGCTGGACGACCTCGGGTTGGCATCGGCTTTGGCGGCGCTGGCCGACACAGCGCGTGCGGCAGGGGTGGAGATGGACGTGCACGTCGAGGCAGCCGCCGACCTGCCGGCGGCGGTCGAGGTCGCCGTCTACCGAATCGCCCAGGAAGCAGCAACCAACGTCATCCGCCATGCCCAGGCCGCCCACGCCGTGCTGCGCCTGCACAACGGCGACGGCGACCTCCGACTGGAGATCTCCGACGACGGCCGCGGAATCGGCGCCGCGGCGTCCGGCGTCGGCCTGCACTCGATGCGCGAACGGGCCGAGGAACTCGGCGGGACGTTCACCGTCACAACGGCCGGACCCGGCACGCGGGTACGCGTCACCCTGCCTCTTGCGGAGGACGAATGATCACGGTGCTGCTGGTCGACGACCACCCCGTCTTCCGGTACGGGCTCACCGCGGTCCTGTCCTCCGATCCCGGTCTCGAGCTCGCCGGGACCGCGGCCACCGGCGAGGAAGCGGTCGCCCAGGCCCGCGAACTCCGGCCCGACGTCGTGCTGATGGACCTCACCATGCCGGGCGTCGGCGGCATCGAGGCGACCAGCCGGATCCTGGCCGAACTCCCGGAAACACGCGTGCTCGTCGTCACCATGTACGAGGACAGCTCCTCCGTACTCGCCGCCGTCCGCGCCGGCGCGTGCGGCTACCTCGTCAAGGGCGCCGACCGCGACGAAGTCCTCCGCGCAATTCGCAGCGCGGCCGCCGGCACCGCGGTGTTCAGCGCGGCCGCCGCCCGCCACGTGGCCGAACACCTGACGGCACCACGCCGACCAGCCGACCCGGTCTCGCCGGTGTTCCCCGCCCTCACCGCCCGCGAGCACGAGATCCTCGACCTGATGGCGTCAGGCATGGGCAATGCGGGGATCGCCCAGCGCTACACGCTCAGCCAGAAGACCGTGCGCAACTACGTCTCCGCCATCATCACCAAACTCGGCGCCACCGACCGTGCCGCCGCGATCTCCCTGGCCCGCACCCACGGCATGGGCTGACCTCGACAACCCTGCGTCAAGTACCGAGCCAGGATCCGCACCGCGCAAGATCTCTGGATTGTCACCCACCGGTTCGCGCACGGGCGTACCCGTCAGGCCGGGATGGTCAGCGGGAGGACGGCGGTCACCGTGGCCCCGTCGGCGGTCGTGTGGATGGTGAGGGTGCCGCCGATGCGTTCGGCGCGTTCGTGCATGGACTGGATGCCGACTCCGTGCGTCCATGGGCCGGTTGTCCGGCCGCCGTCGGCGACGGTCACGCGCAGCGAGTCGCCGTCCGGGAGGTCGAGCGTGAGGATCGCGGTGTCGACCGCAGCATGCCTGGCGATGTTGGTGACCGCTTCGACCGCCACGCGGTAGGCGGCGACTTCGACGGCGGCGGGCAGCGGCGGGAGTTGCGGCGGCGTGTCGATGGTCACCGCGAGCGGACGCCCATCTGCACTGCGCAGCGAGGCGACACGCTGTCGGATCGCGTCGACGAGGCCGAGTTCGTCGAGGGCCCGAGGGCGCAGCCCGTACACGATGCGGCGGATCTCGGAGATGGCGTCGCCGGTGTCGGCGCGCAGGCCGCGCAGTGTCTCGGCGGCTCGCTCCGGGTCTGTGGTGATCAAGTTGGCGGCGGCGTCGGCACTGTACGCAATGCCCGTGAGCGTCGGGCCGAGGCCGTCGTGCAGGTCGCGGCGCATGCGGCGGCGCTCCTCCTCCAGCGCGGTGACCACCAGGCCGCGCGAGACCCGCAGTTGCTCGCTGAGCCGGGCGGCGTGCAGCGCCTGCGTGAGCGGCGCGGCGACCAGGGCGACCACCGCCGCGGCACCGGGCGGCAGCCGGAGGTGTCCGCCCGGCAGCCCGACCACGAGGTCGCCGACATCGTCGTCGCCCACGCGCAGCGGCGTGACCGCGATGTGCCGTGCGTCGACCGTGCCCGCAGTCGCGATCGTCTCGCCGTCCTGGCGCAGCGCGATGCCCGGGACGCCGAGCGTGGTGCGCAGCGTGTGCAGCCACAGCGGCGGCGGCGCGCCCGCGGTGAGGTCGGTGCCGAGGCGGGTCAGCGTCTCCACGGCGTCTGCGGACCGGCCGAACAACATTTCGTCCATCGCGGCCTCGACCCTGAGCCGCACCGGCTGGTAGCCGGCGGCTATCACGGCGGCGAGCAGCGCGGGAACGCCCTTGGTCGGCCGGGCACCTGTGGCCATCTCCCACAGCGCCGCGACACCTTCGTAGACGGCGGCGCAGAGCGAGAGCATGACGAGCAGCACGGCGATGCGGCGGATCACCGCGCGCACGTCGACCGCCGGTGGCGCGAGCAGCGCGACCGTGAGGGCCAACGGCACGGTCAAGGACAGCGCTCCCGCGCTCGCGATGTCCGTACGGTGCCCGATCGTCGTCGAGCTGTCTGCGGCGAAGTACAGGATCCCGCCGAGTGCGGCGACGGCCGATCCGAGCACCAGCCACAGCAGGCGGCGGCGGTCATCTTGCGAGCCGGCCTCGAACTGCGCCCACAGGGCGGCCCCCAGGACGACCACCGACGTGATCCCCGCCGCGATGCGCGCGGACTGCCCGCCCCACAGCGCAGCTGCCGCACATCCGGTGCCGGCGGCGACGACACACGCGTCCGCCAGACGCGGCAGCGCCACGGCCGGCCGCATCCCGACGACGCGCAAGAGCGCCAAGGGCAGCGGGACCGTCGGTGCCAGGACGGCGAGCGCGACGGCGGCGCGGGGGCTGCCCGCGGCGAGGGCGAGCGGGGCCGCCAGCAGCATGCCGGATGCGGCGACGAGGCACCTCACCACTGGCGCATGACCGCGGAACGCGAGGGTGCCGGCCGAGAGCGCGATGCCCGTACCGAGGATGAGCGCCCAGATCACCCACTCGTCGGCGGTGACCGGCGGCGCGAACAACAGCGATGCCGCCGCCGCACCGGCCAACAGCGTGAGGACCGCACACAACGCCGCCGCTGAAGGACGCCCCATCACGGAACGCGGCCGGGCGGCCCCCCGAGGCCGTGCTCCCGAGCCAGGATCACGGCTTCGGCCCGGGTGCTCACGCCCAGCTTGGCGAAGACGGCGGACAGATGATTGGCGACGGTCTTTGCCGCCAAGGCGAGTTCGGCGGCGACCCGGGCGTTGCTGTCGCCACGCGCTACCCGGTCCAGGACCGCGCGCTCGCGACCGGTCAACTCCGGGAAAATGAGCGGGGGTTGCGGCGTCGGGTCGAGATGGCCGAGCAGTCGGGCGGCGGCCTGCGGCCCCATGACGACCTGTCCGGCCGCCACTGCTCGGATGGCGGTCAGGATCTCCTCCTGCTCGG
This sequence comes from Streptomycetaceae bacterium NBC_01309, assembly GCA_045039925.1. Taxonomy (GTDB): domain Bacteria; phylum Actinomycetota; class Actinomycetes; order Streptomycetales; family Streptomycetaceae; genus Yinghuangia. Next base: position 8,121,683 of record CP108400.1, on the reverse strand, counting down.
CGCCCTTGAGGACGTAGCCGCGCGCCCCGGCGCGCATCGCCGAGAGCACCGTCTCGTCGTCCTCGAACATCGTCACGACCAGGACCGCGGCGTCGGGGACGGTGGCGGCGAGCCTCCGGGTGGCCTCGATCCCGTCCATCGTCGGCATCTGGATGTCCATCACCACCACGTCGGGACGGCTCAACTGGGCCTCGCGCAAAGCTTCTTCGCCGCTCGCTGCCTCGCCCACCACGACGACGCCGTCGAGCGAGGCGAGCAGTGCGCCCATGCCGCGTCGCACCACGGGATGGTCGTCGGCGATGAGGACCCGGATGGGGCGGGCGGCGGACGTCGCGGAGGCCATGCCTTGATGATGGCCGACCGGGATCCCGGCGGCGAGGGAACGGGATTCCCGACCATCCGGGAGAGATTCCCGGGTGGTCGGGCGGATTCCCGATGCGTCCCGAAGCACCGTGCCGTGAAGCTTGGTGCACGCGGTCGACGTGACGACCGAGGCATCCGTCGATCGAGGGATGCTCGGCAACTGGCGGACCAGGTGGGGGATATGGCGGAGATCCAGGAGCAGCGGCGGGTTCCGGTGCCGCTTTCCGGCAAGAACAAGGTGGGGCTCGTGCTCGCCGGGATCCTCGGCGTCCTCGACGTCGTGGGCGTCTTCGGACCGCCGGGGGGCGAGGCGGACGATCCTGGTCCGCCGCTGGGCGTACTGATCGCCACAGGGGTGCTCGGAGTGATCACGCTGGTCGCCGTCGTGTACGCGTGGCGCACCGCGAACCGCACCGGATCGCGGATCGCCGCGGCGTCCCGGATCCTGTCGGCGATCACGTCGCTTCCGGCGTTCTTCATCGGCGGTATGCCGGCCGTGGTGGTGTTCCTGGTCGCGGTGTTCGTCATCGTCACCGCCGTGGCCACCGCCTTGATCCTGTCACGCCCCGCGCCGGATTCCGCCGCGGCGGAATCCGCGACGCGGTGACGCACGGCTTCCACCCAACTCCCGCAGGACCTTCACCGGGTGGGCCGGGGGGCAGGGATCCGGCCCACCCGGTGAAGGTCCTGCGGGCCAACGGTGGGGACAAGTCGTCCCTGGTGCCCAGGTCGCCGGGACCACGAACCTCGACGAGGACGGCCCGAACCGCCTTGTGCCGAACACCCGGAAGCGGAGGGGGCTTCCGGGCGCCCGGCAGGCGCCGTTGCCGGCCGACGAACTCCGAACACCCCGTTGACGCCAACAAGGAGGCAGACCCATGGCATTTGACCCTGGTCGCCACGCCGCACAGCAGCATCAGGAGAACAACCGGCGCTTCCGTGAGATGTCGAGTTTCCTCGACCACCGCCGGCAGCAGGCCGCCCAGCGGGGTCGGCCGCGCGGCCGAGGCGGTGGCCTGTTCGGCAAGCTCGTCAAGTTCGTCCTGGCCATGGCCGTCGCCGGACTGCTCGCGGAACACCCCGACGAGGTCGGGCAGTACGTGGACGCGGCGCGGGCGTGGGCGGACGAGGCTCGGGTGTGGCTCGAGACCCACCGCTGAACTCCCCTTCGGCTCGAACAGCCCGAGGGGATACCGCCCCATCCACCAATGACCACAGCCAAGGCACAGCATCGGGGGACACTCATGCACCTTCATCACGCGGCGCGTACACACGCCGCGACACCTCATTCGGACTTGTGCCCGCCGGCCTGTCGCCTTGCCGCCGGGCGGCCTCGACGCATATCCGGGTCCCGCACCGCGTCGGCGCTCGCCGTCGTGCTTGCCCTCGCACTGGCCCTGGTCGGCTGCGCGGCTGTCGCGAAGCAGGGCGCCAAGAAGGTGATTCCGGTCGTGGGCGAGATACTCCTCGACGCGGGCCGGGACGCGTTCCTGGCCCAAGCCGTGGGCCGCGACCGCACCGATGTGAAGCCGATCGGGGACGGAGGCTCGCACCGAGGTGACAAAGCCGGGCTGTACGGCGGCTCGTCGAGCGAGACCGTATGCGACAAGAAGCAACTCGTCGCCTTCCTGACCGACCCCGCCAACACCGCCAAGGCCGCCGAGTGGGCGCGGGTCATGGGCATCAAGAGTGCGGAAATCCTCGGCTTCGTCACCCGACTGACCGCCGTAACGCTGCGGTTCGACACGCTGGTGAAGAACCACCGCTTCAGCGGCGGCAAGGCCGTTGCCTACGATGCGCTGCTCCCGGCGGGCATGGCGGTCCTGGTCACCGAGGACGGCGTGCCCGCGGTGAAGTGCAACTGCGGCAACCCGCTGGGCACCACCGCGACGGACATCGACCGGATCGACGTCGACATCAAGGATCCGAACTGGAAGGACCGCTACCGCAAGGACAAGGTCCGCAAGATCACCCCGGGCAAGAAGACGGCGCCCGCCTTGCTGCTCACCGCGATCGACGAGGCCCCTGGCACCACCATCGACCGCCCGAAAGGCACCGGCGGCGAGGGAGACCGGGCGGGCACGAGGATCACCCCGGAAGCGGACCTGCTCCTCTCGGTCACCCTGACCGCACCAGGCGGGACGTACACGGCGACCGCGTCGAACTTCCGGCCGGGTGAGACGGTCCGCTTCGGCCCCAAGGACGCCGACGCGGAGCCGTACGCGGTGGCCGACGCCGACGGCACCGCCCGCACACAGGTCACGACCGATTCCGACGCCGAGCCGGGCACGACGACCGTCCACGCCCGCGGAACAGACAGCGGCCTGAAGGCAACCGCCGAGGTGACCGTGGAGAAGAACGGCGGCAACGAACCAACCGACACCACGCCCCCGAGCACGACCACGTCTCCGACGACGACCCGCAGCCCGAGCACGACCAAGTCTCCGACCGCTGCACCGGGCACCCGCGCACCACGACTCACCCTCAGCCCGGCGACCGTCGCCGACGGCGGCACGTTCACGGCGAAGGCCTCCGGCTTCCGACCGGGCGAGCTGGTCGAGATCCTCACCACCGGAGCGGACGGCGGACAGCTCGTGGAGGCCGAAGCCGACACCGCCGGCACCGCGACGGTCGAACTCACCGCCGACTTCGGCACCGGCACCCACGCCCTGGAAGCGACCGGCCTCACCAGCGGCGCGGCGGCCAAGGCGAAGCTGACCGTCAAGGCCCGTCCCGCAGGCGCGACGGCCGGCAGACCCACGCATACGCCAGTGCCCTGAACAGGCCGCACCCGCGCTCCCAGTCACGTGGAGGACCCATGCGCGCACCAAGGCCGCAGTGGCTGCGCCCGGCGGTTCCGGCTTGCGTCAATCCGCTTGCCCTGACGTCGGGTTCGACAGCCGAATCGGCTGGTCCGAGCCGTCGGCAGGCACGGCTCCCACTGCCGTGGAACCGGAGGCTCGGGCTTCGCGTCGGGCATTCCCGCGCTACTTCGGTCGAACAGCCTGGGGAGGTCTGTCGGCCGGGTGACCGGGGGGAGAGTGCTGTGGCGTGGCAGCGCGCGAAGTGGGGAAGCGCCGTCGTGTGCGCGGTCCTGATCGTGACCGGGTGCACGACCTCGAAGGGCGGCGCGTACCGGCGCGTCAAGCCGGTTGAAGTCGCCGTGGACTCAGCGACCTCGACGGCCGAGGCGCAAGCGCCGACAGAGGCACCCCCGCGTGGCAGCACGGTGCCGAAGTGCCGGCTCCATGTTCTCGACATGATTGAACCGACAGGTCCTTGACCTGCGGTTTCAGGCAGAGCAGAACGAAGGCCGCGTCACCGGCGCTGGAGGCTGGTACCTGCTCGGCCGGGTTGTGGGGTGAGGCATCGGTGGCCGCTGTGCGGGCGAGGGCGGGCCGTTCGCGGATCAGTCGGCTGTGCAGGTGGTGTTGCCGGCGTCGCAGCGGCGGGTGTCGCCGCCGATGTAGTGGATCTCCAGATCGGCGGCGTCCATGCCGTGTCGGTCGAGGCGGATCCGCAGGTCGACCGCCGCCGGGACCGGGGGCAGGCCTACGGCGTTGACGACGATGCGGCCGCCGAGGGCCTCGACGGAGATGACCTCCCAGCCGTTCCCCGCCGCCCAGCCCTTCGCGACCGGGGTGGCGTCGTCGGCGAGTTGGCGGTCGCGGGCGACCGCGCGGGTGCCCGTCGTGAGCGGGACCGCGATCAGCAACAGCATCGCGCACACCACGACGAGGGTGCGGCCGCGCAGTTCGCCGACGCGGAGGTCCGTGCTGCGGGCGGCCACCCGGACGCCGTAGACCAGGAACACGGTGGTGCCGGTGGCCACGATCGCCGCGACGTTCGTGCCGAACAGCAGCGCGGCCTCCCCCGCGTCGTGGTAGCGCCCGACCCGGAGCAGCAGGCCGGTCACCGCCAGCGGCGGGACCAGGGAGATCGCGATGGCCACGCCGGGCAGCGTGTCGGAGATGTCGGAGCGGACCAGTGCGAACGCGCCGACGGTGCCGGTGGCGAGCGCCGCGACGAGGTCGATCAGCCGCGGGCTGATGCGCGCGGCGACCTGGCTGTTGCTCGCGAAGTCGTCCGGCGGCGCGGTCATCCAGCCGACCAGGAAGCCGACGGCGACGACCAGCAGGGCGCCGCCGACCACGAGCAGGACGCTGCGTACCAGGCGCGGACGGTCGGCGAGCACAACGGCCAGCGCGCTGCCGAGGATCGGCGTCATGAGCGGCGCGACGATCATCGCCCCGATCACCGTGGCGGTGGAGTCCGCGACGACGCCGGCGGACGCGATGACCGCGGCCAGGACCAGGAGCCCCCAGAAGCGCGTGGAGCTGGGACTGCGCCAGGACTTCTCGATGAACAGCGTGGCTGCCATGCGCTCGACTGCGGCCGCGTCGACAGTGGCCATCTACTGTCCTGCCTTTCGTCCGGCGTGCGGTCGGGGTGGTTCGCTTCTGGCGTCGGCGTCGCGGACGGCGGTCTCCACCCGCAGGTGGTAGCCGTCCGGGCCGAGGGCGTCGCTGATCCCGGTGGCGTCGGCGAGTTCGCGCACGTGTCGGCGGGCCCGGGCGAAGATCAGGTGGACCCCGCGGGCGTGCAGGTTGTCGACGAGTTTGCGGACCGTGTCGGCGCCGGTGACGTCGAGGTCGGTGATGCCTTCGGCGTTGACGACGACCGCGCGGATCCGCCCGTCACCCCGGTCGACCAAATGCAGGATCTCGTCGTGGAAGACCTGAGCGTTGCCGAAGAACAGCGGCGCGTCGAAGCGGTAGACCACCACGCCCGCCACCGGCAGGGCTTCCGGGTAGTTTTCGGCGTTGCGCCACGCGTTCTTGGTTCCGGGCACCCGGGCAAGGGTCGCGGTGCGGGGCGTGAGGGTGCGGCGGATGACGTCCAGGAGAGACACCACCACCCCGATGCCGATCCCGCCGATCGGTCCGGTGACCAGCACGCCCACGGCGGTGGCGGCGGCGAGGACGAAGTCGGCCGTACGCAGGCGCCGCAGGCGGCGCAGCCCGGCCGCGTCGACCAGGCGGACCGCGGACAGCAAAATCACCCCGGCCAGCGCGGCGTTCGGCAGCATCTTGAAGGCGGGCATGAGGAACAAGGCAGTGACCAGGACGGCTGCTCCGGCGACGAGGTTGGCGACCTGGGTACGCGCGCCGGACCGGGCGAGCAGCGCGCTGCGCGAGTCGCTGCTGTTGGCGGGGAAGCCGCCGAGCAGGCCGGTGGCGACGTTGGCGGTGCCCAGCGCGGTGAACTCCTTTTGCGGGTCGACCTCGTCGGCATGCTTCGGGTCGGTGGCGCGGGTGGTCAGGATGCTGGTGGCGTAGACGAACACCGCGATGCTCAGCGCGGTGGGGATCAGCGCGTTGATCTCGTTCAGCCGGACGTCGCCCAGATGGGTGAACGGCGCCGCGGTGCTGATCTCGCCCAACGTGGAGATGCGGTCGTCCAGATGCGCGACCGCCGTGACCACGGTCGCGACGGCGAGCGCGACCAGCGGCCCCGGCAGCACCGGCACCAGGCGTTCGAGCAACAGGACGAGCGCGACGGTCCCGGCAGCCACCGCGAGGGACGTCGCATTCGTCTGGTCGAGGTCACGGACCATCCCGGCGACCACCGTGGGGTAGTTCCCGCTGGTCTTGATGCCCAGTGCCTTGGCGAGCTGCGAGGTGGCGATCACGATGCCGGCGCCGCACAGGTATCCGGTCAGCACGGGCGCCGACAGGAAGCGGGTGATGAACCCGGCCCGCACGATCGCACCGAGGAACAGGAACCCGGCGGTCAGGACGGCCAACATCCCGGCGAGGGCCGCGTAGTGCTCCGGATCGTCCGCGGCCAACGGACCGAGCGCGCTGGCCACGATCACCGCGATGGTCGACTCGGGGCCGATGTTGAGCAGCCGCGCGGTGCCCAGCAGCGCGTACACGCACATGCCGAACAACGCCGTGTACAGGCCCGCCGAGGCGGGGAGCCCGGCGAGTTCGGCGTACGCGAGGGCCTGCGGGACCACGAGCGCCCACAGGGTGAGCGCGCCGAGCACGTCCGCGCGCAGTACGGGCGGGCCGTAGCCGTCCAGTTGCCTGGCAAGCGGGAGTCGGCCGATGACGCCGCGGATGCCGGTCATCGGCGACCCGGGCGACCCGAGCGAGCGGACCGCGCCGCGAACGCCCCGGCCGCGACCACCAGAGCGACGGTCAGCCAGCCCCACGGGAACGCCGCATCCCCCTGGTCGTTGCCGCTGCCCGGCGGGGGTTCGGGCGCCGGCGACGCCGAGGCGGCCGCAGGCGCCGCAGCCGTAGGGGCCGCGGCGGGCGCCTCTGCCGCCCACGCCGGCGACGTGGCGGAGGTGCCCGGGACGGGGACTGCGCCCAGCAGCACCGCAGCGATGAAGAGGCCGACGGCGGTGCGTGTGCTCGCCAGGGTTCGTGTCATGACGGCGGCCGTCCAGGGGTTGGGTGAGGCCCCGTGGGGCCGCCCAGGCCCTGGGGGTCCGCAGCTTCGGAGATCACCAGGAAGTGCGGGTCGGGAGCCGACCGCACGACCAGTCGGTCCAGCAGCGCCAGGCGTTCGCGCAGCGGTGGGCGGCGGTCCGGTGGGGCGTGGGCGGCCGTGCGTTCCAGCAGCGCCCTGATCCGCCGGGCCACCTGGGGGTTGCCGGCGCCGTAGAGGAGGGTCTCGTCGAGCGCCAGGGCCACCAGGTCCGCCCAACTCGGCGCCGGGCAGCGGACCCGGACCGCTTCGGTGTCGTCGACCAGGCCGAAGCTCCCGAGCGCGCGTGCCGACAGCTTCACCAGCGCGTCCTCGATCTGGTCGAGCGCCTGGACGGCGGTGGTCGGGTCGTTGACCGCCGGTGACAGGGCACGGACCGCGATGTCCGCGAGCAGGCGCATCCCGTAGGCGGGGTCCTGCTCGAAGGTCCGCGTCGGGCCGCACGCGACGGTGCCGGAGACCTGCTCGACCACCTCGCGCGGGATCGTGGCGCCCTCCGGTGCCACGATCCGGGCGACGCGTGCCTGGGTCCCGACGAAATCCCCGACCGTGACCGTCATCTCGATCCAGGCGTCGGAGCGGGCGGCCAGGCGGACGAGTTCCTCCTCGTCCAAGGACCGCACCGTGCCGGGCGAGCCCCCGTACCGGACGTCGATGCGCGGCCGGTCCGCGTCCGCGTCCGGGCCGACACGTCGGGGACGGGCGTCCTCGCGCGGCGTCGGGTACACCGCCTCGACGACGTCGTGCAGGCGGGCGCCGACCGACCTGGACAGCCCGCCGCCGGTGACCACCGACCGCAACGCGGCGAGCATCTGCAGGACGACCACGGTGTCGAAGAGCACCGCGGCGACCGCGAAGGTGACGGCCAGGCGCGGGGTCTGGTCGGAGTCGACCTGGCTGAGCGCGACCAGCGCGTACAGGGCCGTGCCGACCAGCAGCGCGAAGACCGTGAGGAAGCGCCCGAAGTAGTGCAGGGCGCCGACCAGGCGCGGCGACATGGCCTGGATCGTCTGGATCACCAGGGTGACGGCAGTCAGCACGAAACCGGCCAGGGTGATCATCGCCGCGGCGATCGCACCGAGCGCGGCCTGCGCGGTCGACGCGCTGAACCCCAGCCCGGCCGAGGGCAGATGGGGTTCCAGGTTCGGCAGTGCCCAGCCCAGCAGTGCGCCGCCGACGATGATCGCCAAGGAGCCGGCGCGCCCGCCCTTCTCAAAGCGCGTGGTCCGCCGGTCCTGCCGGCGAGGCGGACGCGTCCGCTCAACGTTCACCCATGCTCCCGGAAGTCCGCGACTCGACGTGTGCGCCGGTCGCCGTCGCGTCTGCCGCCCTGACCGGTACGGCGTGTCGGTCAGGGCGGCCGCTTTCGCGGCGGCGGGTGCGCCCGGTTACGGGGTGACGATCGCGAAGTCCTGGTCCCCCAGGTCGAGTACGCCCGAGAGGGTGGCGAGGACGGACGCGTCGCCGTCCACCTGGATGCCGGCCTGGGCGAGCCCGTCCGGGGTCAGCTGCCCCAGTGCCAGCGCCGGGAGGGCCGTGGCGGTGGTCGTCAAGGTGGCGTCGGCGTCGCCCTTCTGCTTCGCCGCGCTGTACGTCAGCGCGCCGTTGGCCAGACGCAGCCGGTATCGGTCGCCGGAGTCGGTGAGGACGACGTCGATGGTGAGCTTCTCGTCCCACGCCTTCGGGCCGTCGATCTGGATGGCGATCGCGTCGAACAGCATCGTCGGCGTCAGGTGCGCGATGACGTCCGCCGAAGCCGCGACCGTCGGGGTGCCGAACTGCCCGTCGCGCAGTTCGGTCGCGCCGGAGAGGTAGAAGTTGCGCCAGGTGCCGTTCTCCGAGCCGTAGCCGAGTTGTTCGAACGTGTCGGCGAGCAGCTCCCGCGCGGCGGCGTGGTCGGGCTGGGCGAAGACGACGTGGCTGAGGACTTCGGCGGCCCAGCGGAAGTCCCCGCCGTCGAAGGAGCCGCGCGCCTTGGTGACGACCTCGTCGGCGCCGCCCATGAACTCGACGTAGCGCTTGCCCTGCTCGACCGGGGTGTGCTGCCACAGGTGCGCCGGGTTGCCGTCGAACCAGCCCATGTACCGCTGGTAGATCGCCTTGAGGTTGTGGCTCACCGACCCGTAGTAGCCGTGCGTGCTCCACGCGTTCTCCAGCGCGGGCGGCAGCGGGAGGTGTTCGGCGATCTCGGTGCCGGTCCAGCCCTTGTTGATCAGGCGCAGGGTCTGGTCGTGCAGGTACGCGTACAGGTCCCGCTGGATGCCCAGGAACTCCACGACGCGCTCCTGCCCCCAGGTGGGCCAGTGGTGCGACGCGAACGCGACGTCGGTCTTGTCGCCGAACAGGTCGACGGCCTCGGTGAGGTACTTCGCCCAGCCGTGCGGGTCGCGGACGACGGCTCCGCGCAAGGTGAGCAGGTTGTGCAAGTTGTGGGTGGCGTCCTCGGCTGTGCACAGCGCCCGGAAGTCCGGGAAGTAGATGAGCATCTCCGACGGCGCCTCGGTGTCCGGCGCCATCTGGAAGACCATGCGGACGCCGTCGAGGACTTCTTCCTGCCCGGTGGTCGTGATGTCCTTGGTGGGCGAGATCAGGGTGATCGTGCCCGTCGACGTCGTCTGGCCGAGGCCGGCGCCGACCTGACCCTGGGGGCCGCGGGCGAGCGCCGCGCCGTACATGTAGGCGGCGCGCCGGCCCATCGCGGTGCCCGCGTACACGTTCTCCGACACCGCGTGCTCCGTGAAGCCCACCGGCGCGAGCACCGGCACCCGTCCGGCCTCGACGTCCTCCAACGTGGTGACGCCTTTGACGCCGCCGAAGTGGTCGACGTGCGAGTGGGTGTAGATGACGCCGGTGACCGGGCGTTCGCCGCGGTGCGCGCGGTACAGCGCGAGCGCGGCCTCGGCCGTCTCCTTGCTCAGCAGCGGGTCGATGACGACGACACCGGTGTCGCCTTCGACGAAGGTGACGTTGGACAGGTCGAAGCCGCGCACCTGGTAGATGCCCTCGACCACCTCGAACAGGCCCTGCTCCGCGACCAGCTGCGACTGACGCCACAGACTCGGGTTCACGGTGGCCGGGGCGTCTCCCTCCACGAACGCGTAGGTGTCGTTGTCCCACAGGACCGTGCCGTCCTCGGCCGTGACGGCACTGGGCTCACGGCGGGCGATGAGGCCGCGTTTCGCGTCCTCGAAGTCCTGGGTGTCGGAGAAGGGCAGGCGGCCGAGCAGGGCAGCCTGCTGCTGGACGATGGACGGCTGCGCGGGTTTGGGCGTCGAAGTCATGAAGTCACATTTCCACCGTTTTGTTAGTAATCAACATATTTGATGACTCCGCTTCGCTGCTTTCCCGCGAGCGCGCGGACCGGCGATCGCCTCCCGGCCCTCCTCTTCACCCCATGGCCCGCGCTTGCCGGCACCTGACCACTACTTGATGATTGACCTGTTGGTTGTTTGACTGACCCGGTCGACTGCCCAATCCCACGCGGTCCCACAGCGGCGCGGTTCGGCCGGCACCCGGTCGAGGGAGTGAACGTGGCCCGCCTGGGATCTTCCGGGGAGCGCTCCCGCCGCCGCCTGGCCGCGACGGTGCCGTACGGCTTGATCGCGGTCATTCTGGTCGCCGACATCGCCATCGGAAGCACGGCGATCCTGCTCCCGCTGTTCGCGGTGCCGCCGGCCCTCGCCGCGGCCAACAGCCCACCCCGCGCCGTACGGCTGATCGGCGGGGTCGCGCTCGTGGCCTGCGTGGCCGCGGCCACCGCACAGAACCTGCTCGACACGCGACGCGGCGCCGTCGCCTGCGCTTCCGTCGTGGGCTCCACACTGGCCGCGTGGTACGCCTCCGCGGTACGGACCCGAGCCGAGGAACGCCTCGGACACGTGCAGGCCGTGGCCGACGTCGCGCAACGCTCGATCCTCGGGCCCGTTCCGCGGGACGAGGGCCCGCTGCACCTGGCCGCCTCGTACACCTCCGCGTTCGCCGAGGCGCGCATCGGCGGAGACCTGTACGCCGCCCTGCCGATCCCCGGCGGCCTCCGCCTCATCGTCGGCGACGTCGAGGGCAGGGGCCTGGAGGCGGTCAACAGCGCCGTCGTCGTCCTGCGCGCGTTCCGCGAGGCCGCCCCGGAAGCGGACAGCCTCCAGGCCGTCGGCGAAAGCATCGAGCGCAGCCTCGCTCGCCGCCCGAGAAGCGACGAATTCGTCACGGCGGTACTCGCCGAGTGCGCCCACGACGGACACGTCGTCCTGCACAACTTCGGCCACCCCGCACCGCTGCTCCGCCGCGCCGACGGCACCGCGCGCTTCGCCGAACCCGACCGCCCCGGACTACCGCTCGGCATGGCGGCCCTGAACCACGACGGCCCGGGGAAATCCACCGTGCACCTGGAACCCGACGACGGCTTGCTCTTCTACACCGACGGCACGGTGGAAGCCCGCAACGCGGACGGGGACTTCTTCCCGCTCCTGGAGCACGCCGACCTCCTCGACCGCGCCGACCCCGACGAGGCGTTGGCCGTCCTGCGCCGCACCCTCATCGCCCACACCGCGAGCGGCCTGGACGACGACGCGGCCCTGCTCCTCCTCCGCCGCAGCCGCACGAGCACCGCCGACGCCGCGGCATGACCAAGACGAAGGGAACGCCATCCGCGCGGCACCCGCGCTCAGCGAACCGGGCCCTGTCCGGTGGTGCGCATCGCCCACACAGCGGGTCGGCCAGCCGAACACTGCGCCGCGTCATCGGTCGACATCGTCTCCCGGGGCTCCGGACAGTGGGAGTTCGGCCCAGATCGTCTTTCCTCGTGGTTGCGAGCGCACACCCCAGTCGAGTGCGAACTGGGCGATGAGGAACAGGCCGCGGCCGCCCTCGTCGTCGTCCTGGGAGCGCCGCATGCGAGGCGCCGCGCTGTTGGCGTCGGTCACTTCGCAGGCCAGCGTGTTCTCCCGGACGATGAGACGGAGATCGATCTGCCCGGTGGAGTAGCGCACGCTGTTGGTGACCAGTTCACTGACCAGGAGTTCGGCGGTGAAGGCCAGCTCTTCCATGCCCCAGTCGGCAAGTTGCCGAGCGGCCAGCCGGCGGGCCTCGGCGGCGCTTTCCGGGCGGTTGTGCAGTGTCCAGGACCTGGTGCGGTCCGCGCCCAGCACCCGGGTGCGGTTCAAGACGAGCAGGGTGTCGTCCTTCGGGCCGTCGGGGAATGCCTGGGCGAGGACGCCGTCGCAGGCCGCTTGAAGTCCCTCCCCGGAGTTGAGTGCGCTCGTGAGTGCGGGCGCCAGGATGTCGGGCAGGCCCGCGGTGTGCAGGGCCAGAACGCTCCCCGCGGCGATGGGCACGGTGGTGAGCGGGAAGCGGGGTTCGCCCGCGCCGCCCAACGCGGGCCCGGCAGGGGCGTCGATCACCGTGGTGGAACCATCGGGTGAGACCACGGTCGGCGCGGGGTGACCGGCGCGGGCGACTGTGCACGTCCCCGAGACCGGGTCGTAGACGGCCAGGACGCATCCGGCGGTCAGACTCTCCAGTCGGGCGGGGTCAGTTGCCAGCGCGGGCCGTTCCATCGCCGTCTCCACGGTCAGGTCGTGGACGCGGCTGAGGATCTCGTCGGGGCCAAGGTCGACGGCGGCAAGTGCTGCGATGGCGGTGCTGATTTGGCCCATGAGGCTCACGGCCGCCATGCCCTGCCCGTCGACTTCTCCGACGACGCAGGCGATCCGGGCTCCGGACAGCGTCACCACGTCGAACCAGCTGCCGGACGCGGCCACCGGCAGATAGGTCCATGCCGTTTCGGCGGCGACGTGGGCGGGGAGTCTGCGCGGCACCAAGGTTCGCTGCACGAGGCGCGCCAGCGCCTTTTCGCGGGTGTGTCGGCGGGCGTTGTCGAGGCACGCGGCCGCGTGCGCGGCCAGGCCGGCGGCTTCCGCCACGTCCGGGTCGTCGAAGGCCGCCGAGGTGCCCAGACGGTACAGGGAGACCATCCCCAGCGCGACGCCGCGGACGGTCAGCGGCACGGCGATCATCGAGTGCGCGGCCTCCGCCTGGGCCACTCGGGCGCGTTCGGGGTCACGCCGCAGCCACGTGTCGTCCGGGTCCAGTTTGCGTACGAGCCTGGGACGCAGGTCGCCGAGTGCTTGTGCGTAGGGCGAGCCGAACCGCAGCACCCATGCGTCGCCGACATCGTGGACCGAGGGCGCGGCCGAGCGGCCTGCGGCGGCGGCCGCGGCACGCCGTACGGTGCTTTGCCCGGAGACCGGTCCCGGGGCGGGTGCTTCTCCGTGCAGCACCGAGTCGAGCAACTCCACGACGGCGACGTCGGCCAGACCGGACACCGCGACCTGCGCCAGCTCTTCCGCGGTACGGAACAGGTCCAGTGAGGTGCCGATGCGTACCGCCGCGGATTCCAGCAGATGCAGCCTGGCGGTGTCCGTGCGAGGGGCGGGCGAGGCGTCCTGCGGCATGGATGACCTTCCCGGCACCGGGCCAACGGCGATGCGGCGCGTCGCATATGCCGCTTTCCTCCACCAGTACCTCAGGTACGCACCGGGTATGCCGCCGGTCGCCGACCTCCTTGGCAGCCGGGGATGTCACGTGCGTCTTCAGCGGGCCGTGAAGCGGTCCCGACTGTGCAGCGGGCGGCCCGCGTCGTCCGGCTCCTCCTGGAGCGGGAAGCGCTGCGGGAACGTACCCAGCGAGTAGCGCGGCTCCCAGCGCCCCTCGCCGACGAGCGGGTCGTACGCGTGATGCGGCGAGGGGGAGTCGGGCGCGGCGGCGAACGGTCCCTGCGCCATGCCGCCCACCCAGTGCACGGGCTGCGTCCACGTCGACTCGTCGTCCGGGTCGCGGCCCGTCTCCCGCCAGAGCAGCCGCGCGGCGGCTTCGACGGCCTGGAATCCACCCTCCCGATCACGCTTGCCAGCATCGCGGGACGCTGGCTCTTCGGGGTCGCGCTCGTCCTCGTCGTACTCGTCGGACTCACCTTCTGCATCGTGCAGTTGATGCCCGGCGACCCCGCCCGCGTAGCGGCCGGCAGCGCCCGCCGCAGCCGCGCACCGGCCGCGAGGCCGTCGCGGAGTGGTTGCGGCGCAATCCCCAGCAGGACCACAGCGACCCCGACCTGCTTGCCGGGCACGACGAGATCGTGCGCCGTTTCGCCGCCGCGTGCACCGCCCGTGACACCGTCGGCCTGCGGGCGATGCTGGCGGCAGACGCCATCGCGGTGAGCGACGGCGGCGGCAAGGTCCGCGCCGAGGCCGAACCGACCCATGGCGCGGCCGCGGTCGCGGTCCACGTCCGGAACCTGCTCGGCGAACCGCCGCATCCTGTGGTCCGTGTCGCGTCCGTGAACGGCCGGGCGGGTCTGCTCGTCGCCGCGGAGGGCCAGGTGGCGGCGGTGGTCAGCCTGAGCGTCGCCGCCGCCGAGGTCGCCGCCGTGTGGATCACGCTGAACCCCGACAAACTGCGGGCCTGGCAGCGTCGCCTGCCGCGTCCCGCTCCTCCTGGGCCACCCGCGTCTCCGGAACGAAGGACAAATCCGTGAACGACCCTGCCACGGCACCGCCCCGAGACGTCCTGCCCGGCGCGCGCCGGTCCACGCCGTTCTACGCCGCGCGCGTGGTGGTGAGCGGCGCCCTCGCGCACGGACGCGCGTCCGGCAGTGCCCGCTCCTCCGACGGCGGCCTCGCGTTGGAACTGCGCTTGCCCTCCGAACTGGGCGGCGACGCCTCCGGCCCGAATCCCGAACAACTCGCCGCCGCCGCCCTGGCCGCCTCCCTGCACGCCGAACTCGCCTTGGTCGCCCGGCAGCACATGCTCGACCCGGTGCCCATCACGGTCGAAGCGACCGTCACGGTCGGCCCGGATCCGTCCGACGACGGATACCTGCTCCGCGCCGAAGTGGAGGTGACCTGGCCCGGTATCCCCCGCGTGACAGCAGACCGCCTGCTTGCCAGGGCCGTCGCCCGCTGCCCCTACGCGAAGACGGCCGGCGGCGGTGTCCCCGCGGCCGTCGCACTCGCCCCGGAACAGCGGGACGGCCAAGCCTGACCGGTGGAGTCGCAGCCCGGGCGAACCGTCGGCGCCGTACCAATGACGAAGTGCCCGTCTGTCACGGTCAGGCACGGGTCATCGCCTCGCGGAGCTTGTTCCGCGAGTTGATGCCGAGCTTGGTGAACACCTTGTGCAGGTGCCATTCGACCGTGCGCGGGCTGATGAACAACTCGGCGCCTATCTCGGAGTTCGTGCTGCCGTCGGCGGCGAGCCGGGCGATCTGGACTTCCTGCGCGGTGAGGGACTCGCGTAGGTCGAGCGTGCGCTGGCGCACCGATTCGCCGGTGGCCTGGAGTTCTCGGCGGGCGCGCTCGGCGAAGGCGCGCGCACCGAAGTCGTGCAGCATCTCGTGTGCAGTACGCAGGTGCCGGCGTGCGTCGACACGCCGGTTCTCGCGGCGGAGCCACTCGCCGTAGACGAGATGGGTACGAGCCAGGTGGACGGCGATCCGGCTGTGCTCGAGGCGCTCGACGGCTTCGCGGTACAGCAGGTCGGCTGCCTTGCCTTCGCTGAGCAGCGCTTGCGACCGGGCCAGAACGCCCAGGCCCCAGTCCGTACTGTCCGACCCGACACGTTCCTCGAGACGGCGCAGGGCCGCCGCGGCGGACTCGGGGGCATCGCTGCGTACGCCCGCTTCGACGTGTTCGACCAGGGCGAACCCGGAGACCCCCACATCCTCGTGCTCACCGGCCCGTTCCGCGCTGCCCAGGGCGTCCCGGTACCGGCCGAGGCCGTTGTACAGCAACGCGAGCAGGTAATTGCCGTTCCCGAGCGCCCGCCCCTCGCCCCAGGCGGTCGCGTCCTGAACGGTGGCCCGGATCACCTCCGCCGCCTGGACGTCCTTGCCCCGCCAGGCCACGAGCAGCAGCGCGCCGAACCCCAGGGGCGAGTTGCCGGTCGCCTCGGTGATGCTGTCGGCCTCGTCGATCAGCGTGGAGGCATGGTCGAACTCCCCCGCGTACACGTGCACCGCGGCACGGTACGTGAGCGCCAGCGGAAGGAAGTTGAGTGCACCGGTCTCACGGGCCGCGCGTACTGCGTGTGTGGTCAGAACGTGCCACGTCTCGTCGTCCCACATGTCACCGGCTGCGGGCCAGGCCAGCCAGAGCCAGCGCATGACATCGTCCTCGTTGCGCGCAGCCGCAGCCCGGAATGCGCCCAGCGCCGGCTTCAGCAGCGCCGCGCCCTCTTGGCAGCCTTCGGTGAACCACGTCGCCAGCCCGTCGAGGAGGGCGTCCGCCGGCCTGCCGGGCCGGGGTCCGCGCGGTGCCGCACGAGCGGCCTCGGCGACCTCCCGCAGGCCGACCTTTCCATTGAGGCGACCGCCGAACACCGCCGCTCCGACCGCTTCGAGGTACGCCTCACGCGACTGCGCACCGTCACTGGGTTCCAGCCGCCTGGCCGCGTCGAGCATCAGCGGGAGAGCCTCACCGCCGCGCCTGCGGGCGAAGACGATCTGCGCGCGCAGCCGGGCCAGGCGCGCGCGTTCGACCTCGTCCAGGGGGCTCGTCTCCGCGGCGGCGACCAGTTCGAGCGCCGCGTCGGGAGCTCCGGCTTCGAAGGTGACACGCGCCGCACCGGCCGCCCTCGTCCCGTAGCGGAGCGGATCGGGCGTCAGTTCGGTCGCACGTCTCAGGAACGCAGCCGCCGCCGCGAGGCCGCCGCGGGCGTTGGCTCGCTCCGCGGAGCGCTCCAGCTCCGCCGCGAGGGCCTCGTCGGGTTCAACCGCGGCGTGCGCCCGGTGCCACGCCTGACGATCCGAGTCGAAATCGGAGTTGGTCGCCTCGGCCAGCGCACGATGTACGTCGCGGCGCACCCCGGGATCAGCCCCTCGGTAGGCCGCGGAACGCACCAGTGGATGACGGAACCGCACCCGCGGACCGAACTCGACCAGTCCCGACGCCTCCACCGCCCGTGCGGCGTCCGCGGTGATGTCAAGATGCTCGGCCACCCTCCGCAGCAACGACACATCCCCGACCGGCTCCGCCGCCGCCAGCAGCAGGCGCTGTGCCGAGTCGGAAAGGCCCCCGATCTGACGCAGGAAACTCTCCTCGATCTGACTCGCCAGCGGCCGCGCGTCCGGACGCCCGAACCCGGCCAGTTCCGCCGGGGTCAACCCCCGTGTCAACTCCAGCAGAGCCAGCGGATTGCCACGGGTCTCGGCGACGACGCGGTCCCGGATGCGCTCGTCCAGCCGTCCGGGGACCACCGAGTCGAGGAGCGCACGCGCGTCCTCGTCACGCAACCCGCCGACGGTCAGTTCCCGCAGCCCTGCCAACGGATCGCCACCCGCGGCGGCGGCCGTCGTGCGCGCCGCGAACACCAGTGCCACGCGCTCCGCGAGGAGTCTGCGTGCGACGAAGGCAAGCGTCTGCGCGGAGACCTGGTCCAGCCATTGGGTGTCGTCCACGACGCAGACGACCGGCTGCTCCTCCGCCGATTCGGCCAGCAGGCTGAGCACCGCCAGCCCGACCAGGAAACGGTCCGGGGGGCTTCCCGCACGGAGACCGAACGCGACGGCCAGGGCATCCCGTTGCGGATCGGGGAGGCGGTCGATCTGCCCCATCATCGGCATGCACAACTGGTGCAGCCCGGCGAACGCCAACTCCATCTCGGACTCGACGCCGACCACACGCAAGATGCGGCACCCGGTGATGTTGCCCAGCATGTGCTCCACCAACGCGGACTTGCCGACCCCGGCCTCACCGCGCAGCACCAGCACACGGCTCTGCCCCGCTTTGGCGTCGGCGACCAGTTGGTCCAGCGCACGGCATTCGCTGCGCCGGCCACGCAGCCAGCGCACAGGAGTGCCGTTCGCCATCGAAACCACCGCAGGTCAGAAGGGTCGGCCCCGTATCGGTCCGGGGTCGTCCTCATGATGCATCAGTGATCGCGCACCTGCGCAGGCGGCTCTGACATTCAGCTGGAGAGCCACCGGGACGCGCTCCGCCGCTTCCCCCGGCCGCGCAGTCCTCAAAGAGTTCTCACGGCTGGGCGGGGTGCGGAGGTCCTTGAAGAGACCGATGAGGCGCGCCATGTTGCCGCGGCGCGCCGCGTCGAGGAACGCCTCCAACAGCCCGTCCAGCTCCCCTGCATCGACCGGGTGGCGCCGGCGCCGGGCAAGATGCCTGCGCGCGCGGAACGCCAGTTGCCGGGCATTGCCTTCACTGACACCGAGCAGGTCGGCTATTTCGCGGAACGGGTACTCGAAAGCCTCACGGAGTATGTACACGGCGCGTTCGACCGGCGGCAGCCGTTCCATCAGCAACCGCACGGCACTCTCGAGCGCCTCCCGACGTTCGGCCCCCGGTGCGGGATCCGCGGACCCCGGCGCAGGCTTCGGGCTCCAGTCCTCGACACTGATCTCGTGCCGGGCACGCGCCGACGTCGCCGCGTTGAGCGCCACACGGGTCGTGACGGTGACGAGGAACGCCAGACAGTCCTGCACCCGGGCCCGGTCCACGCTCTGCCAGCGGAGCCACACGTCCTGGACGACGTCCTCCGCGTCGGCGACACGGCCGAGCTGGCGGTACGCAATCCCGAACAGACGCGAACGGACACTCTCGAAGTCGACGTCCGCCGCGGCATCGGCCCCACCATGGTGTCCGGCTTTCCCCGCCGCCTCGTCCGCAGTTGCGCCTTCGCTCGACGAGCGTGACTCCGATACGACATCGATGCCGAACAGGCACATGACGATCTCCCTTGCTCCCGGTGGTCTGGACCGCCGGGAACAACTCATCGCCTGAAACGGCCCCGGCTTGATCTTCAGCCAGCGTCGTCCTCCGGGGCCCCCGGGCGCGCCCGTGGAAACCCGGGTGGATCCCCCGGGTGCGCCCGGGCCCCGGCGCGGGCGCGCGGTGGTCAGGCCTGTCGGAGCGCAGGGCGAGCGGCGGGGAGGAGCGGTCGCAGGTGAGTTTCGGCGAACCGGTGTCGAGGTCGACGCTCCCGTGCGTCGACGACGCGGCCAGGGACGGACCCGGGAGGCGCTCTTGTACGGCTTTAGGGGTGCCCGAAGACACCTCCTCTGGCTCCGCGTTCCGCGGACACTCTCCGATGCGCCCGCAGATACCCTCGTGACCTTCTGGGCGTCGGGGAACCCGGCACCCGGATACCGGGGATGCGAGGGTTGCCCGTGCGCACCTCGGGCAACAGCACGTGCTCTACAGCGGGTGCAGGCGGTCGGCGATGCGGCGGGCGACGTAGGAACGTGTCGGGTGCCCGATCGCCACGGCGGTGCAGAATTCGGCCGCCTCCAACGACGAGAGCCATGCGATGCGGCAGCCGTTGATCTGGGCCAGGACCGCGACCGCCGCGATGGCGATCCGGACGTTGGTGCTGTCGTCGAACGGCCGTAGCTGCATGAACCCCAGGACCAGGGCCGCGAGGGTGTCCGCGAGCGTGGGATACGGGTCGGGGCTGAACCCTCGGCCGTAGACGTACGCTTGCAGCGCCCGCAGGATGGTCTCGTTCCGAGCGGCGCCGACTCCGCCGACGGCCTTGTTGATGGCGCGGAGCTCGCCGTCACCCAGCGCGTGCACGATGTCCGATCGAGCCCTTGCGGAAACCCTGGGCAGGTCAACGCCGAACGAGGCCGGCTCCGCATCTCCGTCGACGCAGAACACGCACATGACAATCTCCCCGCAGCCGATGGCCAGGACCGCGGGGCCCACGACTCGGGTGCCGATGCCTCGATCCGGTGATGTCCCCACCGTCCTCCGCAGCGGACCGGCGACGCGCCCGTGGGATCCCTGGTCGCGCCCCGGGTGGAACCGGCCCGGGCTCGTCCTCACGGCTCGCCGATGTCAGCGGGTCTGGTCGGTGGGCCGGACCAACACCTCGTTGACGGCGACGTGGTCGGGCCGGGTAACGGCGTACAGAATGGCGTCGGCGATGTCTTGGGGTCGGAGGGTCCGCATGGACTCCGCCAGCCTCTTCGCCATCTCGCGCATCGACGGGTCGGCGATGTGGCCGGCCAGTTCCGTCGCCACGAAGCCCGGTTCGACCACAACGACCCGAACCCCCTGCGCCGTGACCTCCTGCCGCAACGCCTCCGCGAATGCGGTGACGCCGAACTTGGTCGCGGCGTATACGCCGTTCCCTCCCGTTGCTACACGCCCGGACGTGGAAGAGAGCTGCACCACGGTCCCCTTGCCCCGTAGAAGATGGGGCAGCGTGGCGTGGACCGCGTACATCGATCCCAGAAGGTTCGTGGCAACCATTCGGTGCCACTCCTCGGTGTCGGCTCCCAGGATGGGGCCGCTCAACATCACGCCCGCGTTGTTGACCAGGATGTCCAGAGCACCGAAATGCCCAATGGTCACCTCGACCGCGTCCTGGACCGAACGGCGGTCGGTCACGTCCAGCGCGAGCGCCAGCATCTCCGTGGGAGCCTCGCGGGCGATCGACTGCAACCGGTCGGTCCGCCTGGCCCCGATTGCGACCCGGGCCCCTGCCCGCGACAGGGCCAGGGCCGTGGCCTGGCCGATACCCGAGGAGGCGCCGGTGACCAAGGCCACCTTACCTTCGAGGGATTCGCTCATGTCCATCCTCCGCAGATCGCCGATGCGCTCGCGGGGCGAGGCGGTACGAACCCTCCTGCCCCTGTACAAAGGAGACCTGGCTGCAGCTCTGTTCGTGACAGGTGTCCGCCGAAAGGCGGCACTTCACCCGCGGGCGAGCAAGTGTGCGTCGAGAAAGCCTCGCTCGGTCCTCCTCGACCCAGCCCCGCCGACCTTCCGCTCCACGCACGTTCGTTCAGGAGGACCACCGTTGGCCGAGACCGTCGTCACCACGGATGAGAACGCTGCCGAGAACACGGACGAGACCTGGCCCCGCCCGCCGTTCGGTGTCGAGTGCGTCCGGCACCACGGGTCGGACACGCTCGACTTCGAGGCCATCAACGCGGCGAACACCGAGCGCGCGCGGGTCGCCGCGGCGGTCGGCCCGGCGTGGACCGCGGTCGTCGGCCGCGCCGTCGACGGAACCGACCGCGCGCTGCGCCGCCTGGCGGCGAACCTCGACCTGAGCGGCGTGGACATCCACGAGACAGCCACGGTCTTGGACTTGTGGGTGAGCAGCCGCGGCATCCACGACCTGCTTCACGCGGCCACCGGCGCCCGCCTGCTGGCCCAGCTCTCCGCCGAGGCCGACATCCCCCTCTCCGTCGCCGACCCGTGCCCTTCGCGTGGGCGGTGGACCCGCAACATCCACTGCCACCAACCCCCGACCGAACCAGCCGATGCCGCGCCGGACCGGGACGCGACGGCCGCCTACACCGATGCCCTCATCGAGGGCAGGGTCCAGGGCGAGAACCCGCACACCGCCGCGGGCGACCGGCTGATCGCCGCGCTGTCGCACCGCGCGAACATCACCTGCGGCGCCCTGTGGGCCGACCACCCGGACGGCACAGTCACCCTGCGGTGCAACGCCGAGGCCGCCCGACAGCTCATCGCCCTCGGCATCCCCGCCGTCCCGCAACTTCCCGACCGCGGCCTCGACGTCGAGTTCCTGCTCACCGACGACCAGTGCCACGCCCTCACCGACAAGGTCATCGCACACACCGCCCGCTGACCCTCCGACGGCAAGCCGACTCGCCGGCCGGCTTGCGAGGTCGCAGGCTGATTGGGAAGCCTCTCGGAGGTGCCGCATGCCAAAGATCATCCGGGATTTTCGGACGATCGACGACCCCCGCCTCGGGGGGGTCGGCCTCCCCTCCAAGACCCTCCACGAGAACCGCAAGTGGCTCACGTCGGTGGTTCCGGGCAAGCAGATCCGGCCCAGTTGGGACGCGGACGCGCGACGCCGACAGGTGGCCGAAGCCCACGGCGGCTCCACGGCCAACGCGTATTCCGGGGCCGGGCACCGGGATCGGCGCGGGTCCGTCTACCCGGCAGGTTCGCGACTGGGCTGGGCGGCCGTACCCGGTCGAGAACCGCTTCCGTCGTCCCATAGGGCGACCGCCACCAGCTCGGCAACCCGGACGGCAAGTACGGACCACGGTTGCGACCCTCTATCGCACCGAGGGACGACCGCCACGTGCATACCGGCGGCGGCTTCGACTCACGAGAAGCAGGCGCACCCTGCGCTGGTCGGCAAGGCCGACTTCGTCGCCGCACAGGTCATCCGCACGGCGACTGCTGCGAATCCTGTTGTCACCGAGCAGCCTCCCAAGCCGTCCACAGCCCGGCGTAGACACCGCCGGCATCAACCAGCTCTTCGTGGGTGCCGGTCTCGATGACGCGCCCGCGTTCCATCACCATGATCCGGTCGCAGGTTGCCGCTTGGGAGAGACGGTGCGCGACCACGACCGCGGTGCGCCCGGCGAGGACGGCATCAGCAGCGCGGTCGAGCTGGCCGGCGTAGGTGGAACCGGCCTCGGCGGTCGCTTCGTCGAGGATCACCAGATCAGCGTCGGTGAGCAGCAGGCGGGCCAGGGCGAGTTGCTGCGCCTGTGCGTCGGTGAGCGGGTGTCCGCCGACACCTAGCAAGGTGTCCAATCGGTCGGGGAGAACATCGAGGATCGATGCGGCGCCGGTGGCGTCCAGAGCCGTACGGAGGTCGCGGTCGGTGGCCCCGGGTGCGGCGAGGGTGAGGTTGTCGCGCAGGGTGCCCGCGAAGACGTGGACCTCCTGGGTGATCATCGCGGTACGGCTGGGGCGAGTCACCCTCCCGGCCTCGGGCAGGTGGGTGCCGGCGACCACGCCGGCGAGCGTGGTCTTGCCTGCCCCGGACACGCCGACGACGGCTACGCGCTGACCGGACGAGATGTCGAGGGTGATGCCGTCGAGCACCCGTGGCCCCTCGCCGTAACGGAATGAAACCTTGTCGAGCCGTACGGCGGTGCTCGCGGCCTGCGCCGGGACATCCGACGAGCTGAACGGAATCGTGACGACGCCGATCATGCGGCTCAGCGATGCGAGGGCGGACTGGAGGGTGTCGATGACCAGCAGCAGCTGGTTGACCGGTCCGAGCAGGCGCAGCACGAGCAGCATGGCGGTGGTGGCGCCGCCGACGGTCGATGCGTTGTGGTCGATGAGGACGAAGCCGACGACGAGTACGGCGGCCAGGCTCAGGCACTCCCCGAGATTGAGCCGGGCATTGAGCATGCTCAGCACGGTGCGTGCGCGTAGCGACTGCCCCGCGACACGCCAGGAGTCCGTCATCACAGCCCGGTGTCGTTGCTCGGCGAGCCCGAAGCCGAGCACGGTGGCGTAGCCGCGCTGGGACTCGAGGATCTGCTGGGTACGTGCGCTCATCGCCGTGCGCTCGGCGCGGTAGACCCCCAGTCCGATGCGCAGGTACCACCGCACGGCCAGCGCGTAGACCGGCAGTACGACGGCGAAGGCGGCCGCGTAGGGCCATTCCAGTGCCGCGAGCCCGCCCAGCGACACGACGATGGTGAATGCGGTGACGGTGAGTACCGGGATCACGGCGGGGGCGGCGTCGGCGACCGCGGTGACGTCATCGCTGGACCGCGAGATCAGGTCTCCGGTGCCGACGCGCTCGACGAGGTGTTGTGGGAGCGTCATCGCGCGGCTCACGAGCTGCTCGCGCAGCGCGGCGAGGATGGAGTGACAGACGCGGGTGGCGAGCACGATCGTCAGCGCGGTGCCGGCAGCACCGAGGACTGCGGAGAGCGCCATGACGGCCGTGACCGTCAGCACTGTGGCGAGGTCCGCGGTGCCGGCTTGCACGCGGTCGACGAGGAGTCCGATCGCCACGACGACGATCAGGTCGACGGCGGTGCTGACGATCCCCAGCACCCCGGTTGCGGCGAGCCGGAGCCGGTACCCGCGGCTGAGCCGCCACACCTCCCTGACCGTCTCGCGCCCGCTCGCGATTGGCAGCCCGGGCGGCCCGGCATCGGAAGCTGCGGTCTCGGGCACGGAGGAGGTGCCGGTCACTGCGCCGTCCTTGAGGTCGCGGGTACGTCGTCGGACAGCTCGACGACGCGGTCGCAGGCAGCGAGCAGCGCCGGGGTCGAGGCGATCAGCAGCGTCGAGCGGCCTGCCCGGACCCGGCGCAGCCGGCCCGCGATCGTGTGCTCGGTGACCGAGTCGACCGCGGTGGTCGGGTCGTGCAGCACGAGCACCGGCGCGTCGCTCGCCAGGGCGCGGGCGAGCGCGACCCGCTGGCGCTGGCCGCCCGAGAGCCGGTTGCCGCCCTCGCCGACCGGGGCGTCGAGGTCGGCCGCGAAGTCGTCGCAAGCGGCGGCTCGCACCGCGGCGTCCACCCGCTCGCCCGCGCCCGCGACCACGGCGACGTTGTCGCGGAGGGTGCCGCTGAACAGCGTTGCGCGGTGCGGCGCGACGGTGACCCGCAGGCGGTACTCGACCGGGGACAGCTTCCGCGCCGCGATCCCGTCGAGCCGCGCCTCGACCCCGCCTCCGGCCCGCGGGTCCAGCAGCGCCTCGACGATCCGGGCGGCGGTCTGGTCGTCGGCGCGCACACCCACGAGTTCGCCGGGTTCGACCCGGATCGTCACGCCGGGCCCGGCGTGACTCGGTACGACCACGTCCAGTTCCGGCGGCGCGGTGACCTCCCGCCGGGTCGCGACATCGGGCCCGGCTGTCGATGTGGCGTTGGCCTGCAGCGCGTCGAGGACGCGCACGGACGAGGCGCGGGCGCCGGCGAGGTTGGGGATGGACGTGCTCGCGATCGCCTGGATCTGCGGCAGCAGTGCCTGCGCGAGGCCGACGGCGCTGATCAGTCCGCCGATGCTGAGCTGTCCGTCCACGGCGAACCAGCCCGCCAGCCCCACCACCGCGGCGACGAACGCGCCGCTGACCACGCCCGAGCCCACCAGGAACCTCCCCAGCAGGCCTGCGTTGCGCCTGGCGCCGACAAGGGCTTCCTGGCTCGCCAGCCGGTACCGGCTGGTCGCCTCGGCCTCGGCACGCATCCCCTTGATCACCCGGTAGCCGACGACCAGGTCCGTGGCCTGTCCGACCGTGGAGGCCAGCAGCTCCTGGTACTCGCGGGTGTCCCGGGAGAGCCGCTCACTGAGCACACCCATCGACCAGACCGCGACCGGCGCGCCGAACAGCACCACGAGTCCGAGCAGCCAGTGCGTCGCCAGCAGCGATACCGCGATGAAGCCGATGGCCGCGATCCTCGAGACCGGGATGATCGTCAGGATCACCGCGTTGGCCAGGCGCGCGACGTCGTTCGTCATCACCGAGACCACGTTGCCGTCCGGCGCGCGGGCGGCGCCGCCGACCGGGTGCAGCACGCCCGTGGAGAGGGTGCCGCGGAGTCGGTGCTGCAGTATCTGCACCGCATGGGCGGTCAGCCGCAGCGAGAACCTCGCCGCCGACGTCAGCGCGACGTACAACGCCACCAACACGCCGAGCCACAGGACCAGTTGTCCCTCGTCCCCGGTCGCGACGGCCCGGTCGATCGCGAGTCCCATCACCACCGGGACCGCGGACTCGCCCACCTGCCACACGATCGCCAGCAGCATCGCGGGAACGCTGACTCGCCGCACCGAGAAGATGACGCGCAGCAGGAACCGGCCCGGGGTGGTCCCCGGCCCGGACTCGAACGGCCGAGCACCGACCGGCTCGGCGGGAGCGAGCAGGAACACCGGCAGCCGGCGGGTCAGCGGACCTCGCCCCAGTCCTGCGGTGTCGACACCCGAGAAACGCCAGGAGTTCCTCATGCCTGGCTCCGATCCATACTCCTGAGCGGGAAGCACCAGAGCAGGGCATCGGCGAAGATTCCCCTCCACCATGCGTAGTCGTGTCCGCCGGCGAACTCTCTGTAGAGGGTGTCGTAGCCCCTCCCGGTGAGCACCTGGTCCAACCAGCGACTGTGGGTGTTCGAGCTCTCCAGTTCACCGACGTCGTGGAAGATGCGGATCGGTGCCGTTTCCGCCGCCAAGTAGTCGGCGATCAGCGTCGGTACGGGGGTGCGGCGCAGCAGCTCTCCTGCCCCGGTGCCCCACCTGAGGTCAGGGTGGTACCCGCACGACGGGGACTGGAGGATGGCGTTGCCGAACGTCGTCGGGTGGTGGAGCGCTGTCCAGCCGGCGCACAGACCGCCGAAGCTCTCGCCGGCCAGCGCGACGTCGCCGGGGTCCCGCGAGAGCGGGTACCGGTGGTGGAGCCAGGGCAGCAGTTCCTGGACCAGCATCCGGGAGAACGCCGGGTTGCAGAGCAGCTCTTCGTCGCGCCGCGGTGCGGGCTGACCGACGAGGACCACCACGCAGGGGCGGATCAGTCCCGCCCGGACCAGGGCGTCACGAACGCTCGGTGCGCTGTGGTCCGGCGTCCCGTCCAGGTGGACCACGAAGGGCAGTGCGCTCGTGTCCGAGAACTCTCCCGGCGGCATCGAGACCCAGATGCGGCGTTCGTCTCCCAGGAACTCACTCGCCAGCACGGCAGCTTCCACTGCCGGGGCCGGCCGCGCTTCGGCCTGGTCGAGCCAGGGCAACAGCGCCGCGTCGGGCAGCACCGCCACCGAGGCCCCGGAGAACCGCTCCACCGAGCACTCCGAGAACCTCGGCGGCGGGTTGAACGGGTCCTGAACGCGTTCGCCCTCACCCGTCGGCCCACGTCGCGCGAACACGTACGAGAAGCGCAAGTCGGAACGCATCCGCAGGGTGAGAACGTGGAACGGCGTCCCCGTCACCGGGGCGAACTCCGGGTCGATCGGGTTGAAGCCGATTCTGGGGCCGATCACCACCGAGAGGGTGACCGTCTTGCCGTCTCCTGGCTCGTCGACGAACGTCACCTCCACCTCGTCGGCAGAGACCCGCTCGACAAGCGGTGCACCCCTCTCCTCGAGGTGTCGTCCGAACCTTTCCGGACTCCACTCACCGGTCGACAGCATCTCGACGAACGGATCAGCCATTTCTCGCACTCTCCACGTCGGTGTTGCCGGCGGACCTCAGTCGGGTTCGTTCGCGGCCGATTCCTTCGCGGCCGATTCGTTCACGGCCGAGCGGCACCACCTGGGGGCTGCCGGCCACCGGATCGGGCACCACCAGACAGCGCAGACCGAACACTTCCTCGACCAGCTCGGCCGTGACGATGTCGTCCGGAGTGCCCTCGGCGACCACGGCGCCGTCCTTCATGGCGATCAGGTGGGTGCCGTAGCGGGCGGCGTGGTTCAGGTCGTGCAGGACGGCGACCAGGGTGTGGCCGACGTGGTGCAGGTCGGTGAACAGCTCCATCAGCTCGATCTGGTGGGTGATGTCGAGGAAGGTGGTCGGTTCGTCGAGCAGCATGATGCCGGTGTGCTGCGCGAGCGCCATCGCCACCCACACGCGCTGGCGCTGCCCGCCCGACAGCTCGTCCACCGGGCGACCGGACAGGTCGGCGACCGAGGTCTGGTGCATCGCCCTGAGCACGACCCGCTCGTCGTCCTCGGTCCACTGCCGGATGAACGCCTGGTGGGGGTACCGTCCCCGAGCCACTAGGTCGCCGACGGTGATCCCGTCCGGGGCGATCGAGGCCTGCGGCAGCAGCCCGACCCGCCGCGCCACCTCTTTGGTCTTGTACGAGTTGATGTCGGCACCGTCGAGGACGACCTGCCCGGCCGACGGCTTGAGCAGTCGGGAGAGGCTGCGCAGCAGGGTGGACTTGCCGCACGCGTTCGGGCCGACGATGACCGTGAACGACTCGTCGGGGATCGCCACCGAGAGGTGCTCGGAGATGATCCGCCTGTCGTAGCCGATCGTCGCCGACTCCACCCGGAGGCGCGCGGCGTCGGGCGGGGTCACGCTCACAGGCGTCTCCTGGCTTCGGTGAACAGCAGGTATCCGAGGTAGCCGCCGCCCAGCACGACGGTGATGATGCCGACCGGCAGCGGGGTGGGGGCGACGTGCTGGGCGAGGTAGTCCGACACCAGGCACAGCAGCGCGCCGACGAAGGCGGCGGGGGCGAGGGTGATCCCGGCGGTGCGGGCGAGCCGGCGTCCGATCTGCGGGGCGACCAGGGAGATGAACGCGATCGGCCCCGACACGGCCGTGACCGTCGCCGTCAGCGCCACTCCCACCAGGATCAGGCCGAGGCGTACGGACGAGACCCGTATCCCTTGCGAGGCGGCCGCGTCGTCACCCAGCTCCATCTGCCGCATCGGCCGGCTCAACATCGCCGCCGGCAGCAGGAGTACGGCGACACAGGAACCGCCGATGACGACCTGGTCCCAGGACACGCCGTTGAGCGACCCGGCACCCCATGCGGCCGCGGACATCGCCTGGTCCAGGTCGGCCTTGAGGATCAGCCAGGTGTTGAGCGACTCGAGCATCGCCGCGACGCCGATGCCGACGACGATCAGCCGGAACCCCTGCACCCCTCGTCGGTAGGCGAGCACGTACACGGCCACGGCGGTGGCCATCCCGCCCAGCAGCGCCCCGCCGACCAGCTGCGCGTGGGTGCCGTTGACGACCAGGATCACGATCAGTGCGCCGGTGTAGGAGCCTTGGGAGAACCCGATGATGCCGGGGTCGGCGAGAGGGTTGCGCAGCAGTGACTGGAAGACCGCCCCGCTCACACCCAGAGCCGCGCCGAACACCAGCGCCGCGGTCACCCGGGGCAGCCGCCACTCGACCACGATGTCGTGGACGATGCCGGTCTCCCGGCCGGTCAGTGCGGAGAGCACCTGCCCGGGGCTCAGCGAGTACGAGCCGGTCATCAGCGCGAGCACCGCTGTACCGGCGATCGCGACGGCGAGCACCGCGCAGACGACGACCGAGCGCCACTGGAGCCGTACCGCGATCCGCCGGCGCCGCAGCACCAGCACGCGCCGCCCGAAGTCCACCTTCGGAATGTGCGTGTTCATAGCCCGCTCGACTTCTTCCGCCACACCAGCGCGACGAGAACGGGAGCGCCGACGAAGGCGGTGACGATACCCACGGGGATCTCGCCGGGTCTCATCACGATGCGGCCGAGGATGTCGGAGGCCAGCAGCAGGCTCGGGGCGAGGAGGATGCTGTAGGCGAAGATCCAGCGTTGGTGCGGGCCGACGATCCAGCGGGCCACGTGCGGCACCATGAGTCCGACGAATCCGATGGGTCCGGCGATCGCGGTGGCGCCACCGGCAAGGAGGGTGAGTGCGATCACCGCGAGCACACGGGTGCGCACCAACCGGACTCCTTGGGCGACCGCCAGCTCGTCGCCCAAGGCCAGGGCGTTGAGCGGGCCCGACACCGCGAAGGCCAGGATGAGTGCCACCGCGAAGAACGGCAGGACCGGCCACACGACTTCGAGCGGGCGACCCGCGATCGACCCGGCGTTCCAGTTCCGCATCGCGTCGAAGGCGTCCGGGTCGGTCAGTTGGAGCGCCTCCCTGGCGCCGCCGAGCACGGCGCCGACGCATATCCCGGCGAGCACCAGGACCACCGGCGAGGAGCCCTGTCGTGTCGACCCGAGCGCGAGCACCAGGAGCGTGACGATCAGTGCCCCCGCGAACGCGAACCACATGTAGCCCTGGACGTCGCGGACGCCGAGCAGGCCCACGGCGACCGTCACCGCGAAGGACGCACCGGCATGGACGCCGAGGACTCCCGGATCGGCCAAGGGATTGCGGGTGAGCGCCTGGATCAACGCGCCCGACAGACCGAGGGCGGCGCCGACGACCAGGCCCACGATCGTGCGCGGCAGCCGGAAGTCGCGGATCGCGAACTGGTCGGTGGCGGCCGAGGGGTGGAACAGCGCGTCCCACACCACTGACGGCGGGATCGCCGTCGACCCGACCATGAGACTCAGCACCAGCAGGGCCAGCAGCACCACCAGCGCGACGACCAGGCCGAGCAGGCTGCGACGCGGTCCGGGCACCGTCTCGGTGCCCGGACCGCGCTCGCGCAGGGCGAGGGCTGTCACTGCTTGCCTGAGAGGGTCGCCAGTGCGCCGGCGAGCGAGTCCAGGTACCGGTTGACGGGCCCGTAGGAGTTGTTGCCGGGGCAGAAGACGCCCAGCGCTCGACCGGAGCCCACGACAGGCAGCGCCTTCCAGATGTTGGTCTCGACCACCGGCTTGAAGGACTCCGTCGGCCGGCCGTCGGCGCCGACGGGGTAGGTGATCACGTCGTACTTGGACAGGTCACTGATCCGCTCGAACGGCAGGGATTCGTAGGCCAAGGGGTCTTGGCCCTCGGCCGCCTTCGGGAGTTTCAGACCGATGTCGTCCCGGGCGATCTCGGAGCAACCGATGTCCGCGATGTAGAACGTCCCGGGATCGCTCCAGTCTCCGCGGGAGACGTCGACGAACGAGGTGTCGCTGACGATCTTGCTGTAGGTCCCCTGGATTTTGGCGACCTTTTCCCGGTACTCCGCCTTCTGCCGGTTGAGCGCATCCGCGACGTTGCCGACGTCCGCGATCGCGTCGGCGAAGGCCTTCCACTCGGTGTCGAGCGACCAGGAGACGGTCGGGGCGATTGTTTCGAGTCGCTTGCCGACCTTGTCCCAGTCCTTCGAGGAGAACTGGACCAGGATGAGGTCCGGCTTGAGGGCGGCGAGCTTCTCGAGGTCCACCTCGCCACCGCTGGTGCCGATGACCTGGGCCGCCTCGTACGCGGCCCTCTGCTCCTCCGGCAGCACGTCGAGGTCGGAGTCGGACGCCTCGGTGACCCCCACCGGCTTGCCGCCCAGATCGATGAAGGGGAGGTTCGTGTTGCCGATCGTGACGATGCGCCGGGGGGCGACGGGAATCTCGACGGTTCCGTTCTCGGCCGTGACGCTGCGGGTCTCGGCGGCCTTGTCGCTGCTGGTGGCGGAGGCGTTGCCGGTGTCGTCGCCGTCACCGCCGCAGGCGGTGAGGACGAGCGACACGCTCATCAGCGCGGCGGCAAGGGCTGCGCCGCGTCTCTTCAGGGGCGTGTTGGTCATGGGCGGTCTCTTCTCGGGGTGGAGGGGTTCAGCCGGCGGTGGAGCGGAGGGGTTCAGCGGAGGAGTTCATGGACGGTGGCGCCCAGGCCGACGGTCTGTGCCGACCTGCGGGTGAGGCCGGCGCGGGCGATGACGGCGTCCAGCTCCGCGGCGGTGCGAAGGCCTGAGCCGTGGCAGACCAGGCCGATCAGGTCTTCCTCGCCGTCGTGCTCGTCGAGCTCGTCGGTGTCGAAGACCTCCTCGATCAGCAGCACCCGTCCGCCGGGGGTGAGGTTCTCGGCGGCCCGGCGCAGCGCGTGGGCAGCGTCGGCGTCGGGCAGGGTCTTCAAGGCGCGGCTGATGAGCACGGCGTCGGCTGCCGGACTGGGCTCGAAGACGGACTGCTCCAGCACGCCGACCCGCGTGCGTTGCCGCTCGTCGGGAATCGTGGCGGGCAGGTCGCGGCGCAGCCAGTCGGCCTGGGCGGGCAGGGCGCAGATCGTCACGCGCAGGTGTTCGTGGGCTGCGACGTACTCACGGGCGTGGGCGCCGGCACCACCGGAGTGGATCACCAAGTGCCGGACTCCGGCGAGCAGGTCGGACGTGGCGATCGGTTCGGCCAGTGCGGGCTGGAACTTCGCCAGGCGCTCCAAGTGCCGGTTTTCGTAGTCCTGTTCGGCTCGCACATCGGCAAACGTCCGGCCGGTGACCGAGGCGTAGGCGGCCCGGCCGGTGCGGACCGACTCCGTGAGGCCGTGGATCCCGAGCATCTCGCGACCGACCACCCCGGCGGAGTGGAGCCGGTCGGCGATGAACTCGAGAGTGAGGACGTCGCCGACGGGCGTCAGGGCGTAGTGACGCGGCTCCTTCTCGGTCACCACGCCCAGGGTGTGCAGGTAACGCAGCAGCTTGCCCAGAGCGCGCTCGTCGGCGCCGACCTTGGCGGCCAGCTCGGTCACGCCGGTCACGCCGCGGGAGACCAGGTCGGGAACGCCCAGCTCGACGGCGGTGCGGATCGCGATCGGCGCGACAAGCTCGGTCAGGTCGTGGAGCTTCTGGAACGGGGTGACCGTCCTCTCCGGGTCGGGTACCGCCCCGTCGGTCTCCAGTGCGACGACCTCGGAACGGCGCCAGTAGCCGGCGAAGTCGACGTCCTCCTTGGGCACGCCACGGTCCTCGACCAGGTGCCGGCGGATGTCCCGGACGGCCGTGTGCTCGCCGGCCAGCCATGCGAACGCCTGGCCCGGCCACCACTCCGCGCTGCTGACGGTCTCGGTGAGCAGCGACACGGTCCCGGCCGTCACGCCGGGGCGGACCAGCCACGTCACCTCGACCCCGGGCAGCTCGCGCAGCTCCTGGCGGTGCGCGTCCTCGGAGATCTCGATGAACACCTGCGCCCGGGCGTCGGGCGGGAGTTCGTCGAGCAGGCGGCCGATCGCGGGGAGTGCGGTGTCGTCGCCCGCCACGAGCAACCAGTCGGCGCCGGTCGGGAACGCCTTGGACGTGCTCGGGCCGCTGAGATGGATCCGGTCACCCGGCCGGGTGCGATAGGCCCACGTCGTTCCCGTGCCCACCCCGTGCCGGACGAAGTCCACGTCCAGCTCGCTTGCTTCGGGGTCCCACCGGCGGACCGTGTAGGCCCTCGACAGCGGTCGAGGACCCTTGGGCACGATCAACTTGGCCTCGCCCTGGACCGGGAGCACCGGCTCGCGCTGACCTGGGTACGGGAAGTAGAGCGCGAGGTCGTCGTCGAAGCCCGGGGACTCGAAGGCCGGCCGCACGAAGCCGTCCGCAGTGGTGAACGCACGCAACTGTTCGCCGCTCAGCGTGACCCGCCGCATTCCCGAGGTGATGTCGACGGTCCGGACCACCTCGACCTCACGCAGGGTCGGCGGGCGCACGGTGAGTCGGCGCGAGGTCTTGGGCATGCGGGAACCGACCTTTCGGTCGCTACGAGGGCAGGAGACGCGCACCGGCATCGGAAGGGCGCGCTGCTAAAGTTAGGTCAGCCTTACCTAAAATGGTGTGCGCAGACTGCCGTAGGGTTAGGACATGGTGGCTGCCTCCTCGTTCGCCGCAGGCGGGGGCGACCCGCCGCCGATTCCGACCGCACGGTTGGGTTCGGCAGATGCGCCTGTTCGACCGCTGCTGCTCTGGGTTCGCACCGGCGTGGCACAGGTGCGCCTCGACCGCGGACCGGTGCTCCACCTCCAGGCCGGCCAAGGCGCCTGGATTCCCGCAGATGGCTGGGCAGAGCGAGAGATCATCACCGAGCCGGGCACTGTCGCCTTCCCGCTGTGGCCCCACGCCGGCGTCGGCGCTTGGAGGCTGTCGGAACTGACGCGGTTCGACGTTCCCAGTGGCTGGCAGGACTGGTTGATCCAGCTCTTCAACCTGCAGGTCACTCCGTTCAGCGGGCGCGGGTACTCCCCCAAGGCGATCGAGGAGCTTCTTCGGCGTCCTGGCTCGCGCTCGCCGGCGCCCGTCGAGGTCGGGCCAAATCCGAGCTCAGAGAGGTTCGCCGCGCTGGCGATGCCGCGAGCGGTCGGTGCCGGAGCAGTCGCCAAGGAACTGATGCGCGACCCCGCGCTCGACCTCACGGTCGAGCAATGGGCTGCGCGGGTGCTCTCCAGCGCGCGCACCCTCCGCCGTGACTTCCTCGCCGGCACCGGGCTCACGTTCGAGCGGTGGCGGCTGCTCTGCCGACTCGGCGCTGCCGTGGAGCTCCTCGCTGCCGGTTACGACGTGGAGCAGGTGGCCGCCCGAGTGGGCTTCGCCAGCCGCAACGGCCTCACGCGGGCCTTCAAGGAACGGTTCGGACTGACCCCCCACGAGTTCGGACGGGAGCTCTCCGCCGGACCCGGCGCCGACGGGCTGACGCAACGGGCAGCGGCGGCACGGCAGACCGACGACCTGACCCGGATGATGCGCAAGACGGACACCCCCGCCGCGCCCGAGATGCTGCCTGCGGCCAGCACGCCGTCGCACACCAACGACATCCACGTCCTCAGCTGGATGTACCGAGGCAGCGGGTACCTGGACATCGGCGACCGACGCTACGAGCGGGAGCGGGGGGTAGCGACCTAGATCCCCGCGGAAATGGAGCATGTCACCGGCCTTCGCGAGAACTCCGTCTCCCTGCCGCTGGGCAACGCGAGTACGGGCGACCTCCAACTGACAGTGCCGCTACAGGTGCGGTTCTCGCCTGCGTGGGACGACTACTTGATGTTCTGCTCGATCAGCGCCCGGTCCGCACTGCGTCCTGACGACCACAACCCCCGCCACATCCTCGACCTGTTCGCGGAACAGGTTGCCGCGCAGCGGGCGCTGTCCGTGCCGATGCCCACGGATCCGCGCGCGCGTGCTGTCGCGATGGAGTGCTTGCGTCGTATCGGCGAGCCTGGCGGGACGCACAGTGTTGATGTCGGTGGCGAGATCCACCGTGCCTTCCGTGACGAGACAGGTATGACACTGGGTCGCTGGCGCTACGCCGCCCGCATGCGCATCGCTCGCGACCTGCTCGCCGGGGGCGCGCCGCCCAGCGCCGTCGCGCGCCGGACCGGCTACGCCCACCTACCCACGTTCAGCGCCGCCTTCTCCCGCTTCCACGGCCTGTCTCCACGCGACTACCAGCAGCGTGAGTCCGAGCGGAACCAGTAGCACCGTTGCTGTCCCGCAAAGCGGCCCTGTCCTCGGACAGCACCTGGCTCGCCGACGCCGGCACAGACAGCGCCGTACAAGTGCGGATGCCGGCACCGGCGCACATCGCGACGCCGAGCAGCAGTCCGCCGCCGACCGCACCGACGGTCGAGCCCGCGGCCATGACGACGGCAAAGCGGAGGTGCGCGCGGAGCACCGCGAAGCTCCCGTCGCGGCTGTAGCGGGCGGACGCCAGGACGTCGGCCAGGACGTCCAGGTCGCGGTGCGCTCGATCGCGGTGCGCGGGATACGAGCGAGGGTGACGGGCGGGAGCGCTTCGGCCTGGGTGGCGGAAGTGCCGAACCCTGGGTATCCCGCAGCGCGCGGGACGTCCGCATCGGGATCCTGGAACGCGGCCTCGAACGCCTGCACGGCTTCCTGGACTTCGGGCCCGGCCTGCCAGTGGTCCCGTCGGCGTTGGGGTTTGCGTCGGTGCTTTGTCGTCGACCATGTCGCAGCGGGGAGGCGGCGGGTCAGACCACGGCGTCTGTGCAAGTGGCCGGCACCCGCGCGGTCTCCGAGGGCAGTCGGCCGTACGCGTCCCGATACGCCTTGCCGAACCTGCCCCGGTTGGGGAAGCCCCAACGAACCGCTATCTCGGTCACGGTGGCCTCCGCACGGCCCTCGCCGACCGCGACCAGATCCGCGTGCGCGGCCGCCAGACGGACCCGCCTCACGTGGGTCATCGGGGTCGTGCCCACATGCGCGCGGAAGAGTTCTTGCAGCGTCCGGACCGCGACGCCGGCGGCGCCCGCGATATCTCCCAGCGAGATGGGCCGCCACGCATTCTCGTCGCAGTACACCAGCGCACGCCGCAGCGATGCCGGCCCGGCGTGCCCGCCCGGCCTGGCGAACTCCGCTGAGAGGTTGTGCGGTTGCATCACCAACAACGCGTGGACCAGCGCTTGTTCGAAGTGCCCGACAGCCAGGGGCGAACGGCACAAGGTGCCCTCGTCGAGAAGGCGTCCGAATCGGCGTGCGAGCTCGACCCAGTGACGGCTCGCGGGGTCGGCGGGCTCGAAGGTGCTGTGGAATTGGATCGGTCGGGGAACTTCGGCGCCGAGCGCACCGACGACGGCGTCGTCGACCATACGGCGCGGGATCTTCATGAGCCGGCTCTTGGCGTCCGCGCTCCAGTAACCCACCGCGGGCTGCCCGGGGTTGACGATGCTGGGTGAGAACGGGACGCGCTGCCCGTCCACGTTCAGCCCGGCCTGGCCGGTGTGCTCCAAACGGACGGTGTAGTAGTCCGGCAGCACACGGGGCCTGACCACCACCTCCGTCCCGTACATCAAGTCGTAGACCGCGACGGGCCCTTGGCGGACCTCTCGGAAGACCGCGTCCAGGGGCCTTCGACCCACGATGTCCATCTCGTGCGGTGTCAAGCTCGCGTTGAGCAGACTGTGCAGCCGCTCGGGACATTCCCCGCGGTGCAGCACCAGCGGGTCCGCGCCGCCGTCGTCGGCCCCCACCTCGACCTCGGTCACCCGGCTGTCCCCCCAACGGGGCCCATCATCTGGACGGCCTTCTCGTTGGGGCTGTCCGCGGGTGGTAGGACGATCGGGTCGAGGATGCGGCTGACATAGCCGGTGGACGCGGATCCGCGGCCGGCGACCACTGCGATGCGGCCAGGGGCCGGTGCCGAGGTGAAGTGCCGTCGGGTCCGTCCGGTGCCGATCCGCATCCGGTCGTCAGCAGGGTGGCTATGGCCGCCGCCCCACCGGGCATTCGCTCCGCACCGATATTCCAGGATTTTCATGGCCGCTGACCGCACATCCCCGCGCTGTCTCGTTCCGCGCGATGGGCCCGCACGGTGGTGGCGGCGCTCAGCCAAACAGACAACTCGCGATGATGTCCAAGATTCTTATCGTTCTCGCATTCATATGTATATCGCTATCGTTGCTGCCTGTGGCCCTGTTCGCGCGCCTGAGGGCGGCGGGTTCACCGTCTTGGTGCGACGTGATGTGGCCTCGGGGGCGCCCACACCGTGACCGGACGCGTCGTCGCGGTGCTCGGCGCTGCCGCCGGCGGAGCTCCGGGCGGCGATGCCGTACCTCCACGGCCTGGTCGGACGTACCAGGCAGACCGTACGGGCCGGCACGTGCGCCCAGGGGTGTTGGTGACCGCCCTGTTGGGCCGCGCCGCGCACACGGCGGGCCGGATGACGCGGGACGCGTGGCTCGGCATGGATCTTCGAAATGCCCGCGCCATAGCTTCGCCGCAACACCCCCTCTCTCCACCTGGAGTCATCGTGAGCGCAAACGCCGTGCGGCCTGAGCCCGTCATCGATCTCGCCGATCTCACCCTCGACGACCTCGCCACCCTCGACGACAACGCGCTCGGGAACGCCGTCCGCAACGCCGTCGGCGGCAAACAGCGGGTCCTCCTGGGCGCCTTCCAGAGCGTCGTCGACAACTGACCCGCGACAACTGACCGGCGCAGGCCGACCGGCGCCGACCGACCTACCGAGCCGGCGAGGCGTTCGATTCCGCGTCTCGCCGGCTCGCGGCACAAGGAGTTCCCGTGACGCGTGTTGTTCCCTTGCCGGGCCGGCGGCCGCCGCTGTGGCCCGACGACCTCCTGTCCGTCGACGACCTGGACTCCTGGACGCCCTTGCCGTTCCGCCAGTTCGTCGTCAAGTTGCACAGCCGCTGCAACCTGGCCTGCGACTACTGCTACCTCTACGAAATGGCCGACTCGTCGTGGCGCGGCCGCCCCGGGGTCATGGACAGCAAGATCGTCGAGGCGACCGCGCAACGGGTCGCGGAGCACGTGGCCACCCACGGACTCGACCGGGTGCATGTGGTCCTGCACGGCGGCGAACCACTCCTGGCGGGCACACGCACCATCGCCCACGCCGCGGAGGCGCTGCGCGAGCGGATGCCGTCCGGAACCGAACTGGCCATGTCTGTCCAGACCAACGGCGTCCTGCTCGACGAGGCGATGCTCGATGTCCTTGCGGCCCACCGCATCCGGGTGGGGGTGAGCCTTGACGGCGACGCTCCCGCCAACGACCGGCACCGGCGGTTCACGGACGGCCGGGGCAGCCACGACGCGGTCGCACGGGCATTGGTGCGCCTACGGGGTGAGCGCTACCGCGGGCTGTACGCGGGCCTGCTCTGCACCATCGACGTGCGCAACGACCCGGTGGCGGTCTACGAGGGATTGCTCGAACACGCCCCGCCCACGGTGGACTTCCTGCTCCCGCACGGGAACTGGACCGAGCCCCCGCCCGGGTGGACCGACGAGCCCGGCGCCGCGCCCTATGCCGACTGGCTCGCGGCGGTGTTCGACCGCTGGTACGACGCCCCGCAGCGGGAAACCTCGGTCCGCATCTTCGAGGACCTCATGGGCCTGCTCATCGACCCCGCTCACCAGAGCCGCTCCGAACAGGTGGGCCTCGCGCCCGCCGTGGTGGTCGTGGTCGACACGGACGGTTCGATCGAGCAGGTGGACACACTGCGTTCGGCATTCGACGGAGCGGCGGGCACCGGATTCTCGGTGCTGACCGACCCCTTCGACGACGTGCTTCGCCATCCATCGCTTGTGGCAAGGCAGTTGGGATTGTCCGCGCTGGCCGAACCGTGTCAGGACTGCCGCTTCGCCCGCGCCTGCGGAGGCGGCTACTACCCCCACCGGTTCCGCGCGGACCACGGCTTCCGCAACCCCTCGGTCTACTGCCGCGACCTGATGCGCTTGATCGAGCACATCCGCTCACGGGTGGCGGCCGACATCGCGCGTCTTCCCAAGGCCCGCACATGACCGAATCTCCTCTCTCGGCCTCGGTGTTCGCCGCGCTGGCCGTCGGCGACGGCGGCCCTTCCGAGGTGGAGGTGCTGCGCCGCGCGGTGCTCGGGAGCAACCTCGCGCGTCTCGGGGCGATCCTGCGCACCACGCAAGCCGAACGGCCGGACACCGGCGGTCTGCGGCTGGTCGACGCGTACGCCGCCCTCGCGCGCCTGCAGCGCGTGGCACCGGCTGCCGTCCAGGAGCGTTTGGCCGCGCCGCACTTCGGGGCCTGGACGGTGCGCATGCTCGAATCGTGCGCAGGTTCCGCGGACGGGCCCACTGACGGGACCGCGGCGTCGGCCGAGGCGTCCGCTGAGGCGTCCCCCTACCTGCACGCGGTGTGCGCAAGTGCCGCGGTGCGGGCCGGAGTCACCGCCGAGCTTCCGGTACCCGCGTGGGGCGGCTCGGTGTTCCTGCCGGGGCTGGGACGGGCCGCGTTCACGACCAGGGGCGTGGCGACGGTGCGTACCGCGCCGGGGCGTACGACGGTGCGGCTGGGCCGGGAGGCCGTCACCCTGCCGGAGAACCCTGCCGGTGACGCCCGC
The DNA here is from genome assembly GCA_045039925.1 of Streptomycetaceae bacterium NBC_01309. GTDB lineage: Bacteria > Actinomycetota > Actinomycetes > Streptomycetales > Streptomycetaceae > Yinghuangia. The sequence goes on along the minus strand of CP108400.1, from coordinate 8,082,941 downwards.
GGATGGCAGGGCCTGCGCCGGATCACGGTGACCCACGACGCGCGTCGGCTCACCGTGGAACTGGACGATCTGGACCCGTTCCGCGAGGCCTCGGCACGCAGGCAGGGCATGCCCGCAGCCGGGCGCCTGTCCCCGCAGGACGTCGAGCGATGGACTGAACTGCTGGGTGAGGCATGGCCTTTGCTCGTCGAGCTGCTCCCGGAGCGAAGCGAGAGCCTGGCCGCGGGGCTGCGCACGCTGGTCCCTCTCGGCGTGGCCGGTGCGCGCAGCTTCGCTCCCGACGACGCGTTCGGCGCAGTCGCGTCGACCCTGCCCGAGGACGGCGCGACGCTCGCCGAGACCCTCGTCCACGAGTTCCAGCACGCGAAGCTCAACGTGGTCATGGACCTCGTGCCGCTGACCGCGGACGACGACCTGTGCCGGTACTCGCCGTGGCGACCCGACCCGCGGCCCGCGGCGGGAGTGCTGCACGGTGCGTACGCCTATCTCGGTGTCATCGAATTCCTCGACCGGTTGCGGCAGGTCCGCGCCGACGACCTCGCGCACTTCGAATTCGCCCGCTGGCGGAAGCCGCTCGCCGATGCCGTGGCGACGCTTCGAGAGAGCGGAGCACTGACCGATGCCGGTGACCGATTCACGCGCATCATGGCCGAACGCTGCGAGGGCTGGGCGGCGGCCCCTGTCCCCGCCCGGGTCGGTCGGCTCGCCGCGCTCTGGGCCGAAGACCACCGTGTGCGCTGGCGGTTGCGCAACCTGGTTCCCGACCGCGACGAGGTGGCCCGGATCGCGGCGGACCCGACCGCCGCGGGGCTGTCCCCGATGTCGCTGACCGGGGTCTCGCACACGCCGGCCACCGCGCCGCTCGAAGACGCGGGGGAAGAACTGCTGCGTTGCGCCCGACGGGTCCTGCGCGGCACCGTTCATACCGGAAACGGAAACGGAAACGGCAGCGGAAACGGAAGCGGCGCTGTCGCCTGCACCGGCGCGCCGACCGCGGATGCCGACCAGTTGCGGCGGGCCGACCTGGCGCTCGTCCTCGGCGACCCCGACACAGCACGGCCGCTCTACCTCGCGGCCACGACGCACAGCCCGGCAGACGTCCATCCATGGGCGGGCCTCGCCCTGTGTGAGGCGGACACCGACGCACCGCTGCGGCAAGTCCCCGAGGCCGTCCGCGCGTTGCGGCTCGCGCGTTCGCGGGCCGGCGCCGTCCACCAGGACGACGCTGTGTCCCCGGGCCCGGCGTGAGCGGCGGAAGAACCACCGCGTCGGGGCCAGGAAGCGGCTCAGGCCGTGCCGTCCCCGTACGTGACCGGCACCCGCGCGGTCTCCGGGGGCGGCCGGAATCCGCAGTACGCGAAACGAGGCGGTCCCGGTGACCTCCACGCTCAGGCGACGACATGGTCCGGATGTCGTCGGCCGGACCGCGTGCCGGCTGCTCGCGTGCCTGGTCCCGTGGATCGCATGGGCCACCGTGTGGACGGGCGCAGCCGTCGGAGCGCGCATCACCGGGCAAGCCCAGCCGTCGGCCGCACCCGGGATGGTGCTGGTCGAGCTGTCGTCCGGCAGCTACGACTGGCCGGGCGGCTGGGCCTGGGCGGCCGCCGCGTGCCAAGCGGTCTGCTGGGGCATCGTCCTGAGCGTCCTGGTGTCGCGGCTCGGCGGCCGAACAGGGCAGCCGCATGTGGATCGTTCGGCCCGATTCCTGGCGTCGCGTGCCGACCTGCGGCGCCTGGGAACGCGTGAGACCCGGCGTTCCGCCCGGTCACTGCATCCGCCGGGAATCCGTCCCCCCGGGATCCACCTCGGGCGCGCGGTGCGGGGCAAGGCCGACGTGTGGGCTCCTTGGGACCTGTCCCGGGTGGAGGTCTGGGGATGCCGGACGGACCAGACGACCAGCAGGGTCGTCCCCACAATTCTCGCCGCCCCCGGCCCTCTCCTCGTCACGTCCTCCGGAGACGACGCCCTCAAGGCCACCCGCGCCGACCGCGAACGGGTCGGCCGGGTGTGGGTCTTCGACGTGCACGGCCGGTCCGAGGAACCCCCGCGCTGCTGGTGGAACATCTTGAGCATGGTCGGCCGCGACCCCGCGAGCGCGGTCCAGGTCGCGGATCTCTTCGCCGCCTCCAACCGGGGAGAGCACCAGCGCTCGGACGGCTACTTCGAGCCTGCGGCGACCCAGCTCATCGCGCTGTTCCTGCTTGCCGCCTCCCTGGACGGGCGACCGGTCACCGATGTGCGCAACTGGCTGATGCGCCGGGACGACGCCACCGCACACAGCATCCTCACGGCGTGGGGATTCCCCGCCGCGGTGAGGATGCTGGAGGCGCTGACGCAGACCCCGGAGCAACAGAGGGAGGGCGTTTTCGGCAGCGCCGTGCCGATGACGACGTTTCTGACCAACCCGCGGATCATCGAGTTGCTGACCCCACAACCCGGACGTCCCGAACTCGACGTGGCGCAGGCCGTTTCCGGTGGCCGCGACACCGTATTCGTGCTGTGCGCCGAGAAGGACAACGTGGCGTCCCCCGCCGCCACCGCTCTGACGGCCATGTTCGCGATGGCGTCGGCGTCGCGGGGCGCGAGGTGTCCGCGCGGCCGACTGCCCGTTCCGGTGACGCTCGTGCTCGACGACGCCGCGGCATCCGCCTCCTGGCGCCTGTGGCCCAAGAAGCTCTCGCACTTCGGATCCCGCGGGGTAGTGGTGCACGTCATGCTCCGGTCCTGGGCGCAGGGCACCGCCGCCTGGGGCGCGGACGGCATGGCCGAACTCTGGGGTTCGGCAGGTGTCCGTGTCTGCGCATCCGGGATGGCGGACCCCGAACTCCTCGACCAATACTCCGTACTGGCTGGGGTGTTCGAGGCGCCGACGGTCACCACAGGGCATTCGGGGTGGGCCCTGTGGAGCTCTGTGACCCGGGCTTCGCGAGCGGAACCGATCCTGCGGCCCGGCGACATCGCCGCGCTGCCGGCGGGTCGAGCCCTGGTCCAGATCGTCGGATCACGGCCGGTACTGGTCCACACCGCTCGCCCCCATGCCGTGCGTGCCCCCCGGAAGGGACGACTCTGATGCCCAGTTCAGGGGGCGTAGGCAAACAGTGCAACAGGCTTGTCGTGGGCGGCGGTTGCGTCCGGCGGACACTGCGGCCGAGGGGCCGGGTGCGGCCCCCGACGCTGCAATCACCGGCGATAGCGCGGGGGGCCGGATGAGGCGGCAGACGCGGTCGCTGCTGCCGCGGCTGCCGTGGCCGAAGCGGTCGCGTACGACGGAAGTGGCACGTCGGCGCTGTCCGGAGAGCCGTCGGGCCCCGTGGTCGTCAGGAGAGCCCTGGCCGAGCCGACCACGGGGCGGCGGCAGGCGCCCCCACACTCGAGACCGTCGTCTGGCACCCGACCAGCACGCTCGAAGCCCTGTCGCCAATGCCGTTCACGCCCACGTCGCTGCACCCAGGCGACGGCGTCCAGGTCCACCACTTCGGATCCGGCGGTCATCCTGCGTGGGGATCCCCGCTCCGCCTCGCGCCGCAGTCGGCGACGGCTCAGTCTCGAGGCAGTCTCGGGCTACGGCTAGCGTGACGCCGTGTCCGTCCCCGCGATCATCCCCATCGCCCACGCGCCTGAGCATTGCACCCGAACGATCGGCCGGTTCGCGGCAGGCCAGTTCCTGGCGAGCGTCACGTACGGGTTCCCGGACGGCTTTGCCCTGTCCAAGGGCTGGGAAGCTCAGAAGCGGCTCTACACCGTCCTTCACACCTTCGATGACGAAGGCGCCCACACCGGTTCGGACATCTGGTGTGCGGGCACGTGGGCGGAGCAGCGCGACCCTGGGCGTGCCGGTCCGTCGCCGCTCAGCTTGGCGCAACAGCGGCTCGACGGTCTGTTGTCGGCTCTTCCGGATCTGCAGTACGGAGACATCGCGATCCGGCCGTTTCGTGTGGTGCAGGACGACGTCGTGTTCGGGCTTGTCACAGAATGCCACTCTGACGACGAGACCGGGCCGGATGACTGGGCGGAGCTCTGTCCCGACCAGTTGGGCTTCAGCGCACCGTGGGACGGGACTTACGACACCTGATGCACGTGACGCCGGGCTTGGGTCCGACGCGCCCGCACGGCGGTGGGCCCGCGGTCGACCCGGAGCCTCCAGCTGCGCGTTTCCCGCGCGGCTCTCCGTGAACGAGGTCCCCGATCTCCACGTTCGGCCGAGACCGGAGACCTCGCGCGTTCACGGAAACGCCGGTCAGGCCGCGGCCACGGTTGCGCGCGAAGGCCAGGTCCATGGATTCGCGCCGGAGTTCAGGTCAAGATCGCAGGACATCGCGGTAGAACACCTTCTCGGTTTCAACTGCGCCGAGACGCTTGTAGAAGGCGCGGGCACCGTCGTTGTCCCGGTCGGTGGTCCAGTCCAGACGTTGGCAGCCTTGGGCGGCGGCAGCCTGGCGCACATGATCGATCAGGAGACGGCCGATGCCGCGGCCTCGGTGTCCTTCACGGACATACAGGTCCTTCAGGAACGCGGCCGTGTCGGCCCAGGCGGCGGGCCACAGGACTGTGTACGCGGCCATGCCGACCACGGCACCGGTGCCGTCGCGGGCGAGCGTGACGTGGGCGGCAGGGACGTCGCCGAAGAGGGCGGAGCGGGTCCGGGCGGCGAGGACAGGAACGGGTGGTGGGTCGCCGGCCGAGCCGTAGTACGCGGCCATCTCGATCAGGACGTCGATCAGTTCGTTGATGTCGTCGGCGCCTACTGCCGTCACGGTGAAGGTCATGGGCGGATCGTGTCGGGGATGTGGCGTCGGCGGCACGCGTCAGCCGGTAAGCGCGGCATCGCAGCCGCACCGAGACCGGCGGCGACAGGAGTTCGGAACAGGTACCGAACTTGCCGTTTGACCCATTCGTCCGGGCTTGGTCCCGACGTTATGGGGCTGGGTCTGGTGTGGGGCTCGCCGGTTTTGACGATGCGTCCGACGTCGTGGCGGGGTGCGTCTGCGGTTCTTGGGGCCGGGTGGTCGACCTGGGCCGGGGCCGGTGGGTTTGGTGCGGTTGCGGGGCTCCCAGGGCCGCCGCAAGCCCTTGACGAGCGGTCGGGCGAGGAACGACCAGCAGCGGTCGACATCCGCAGGCGTCGCGTCGGTCTTGGACCACCACAGCCAGACCGGCTTGGGGTGCCGCCGTTGGGCAGCCGGTCGACCTGGAGGCGAATGACCGTGCCGGAGATCGTGGGGAGTTCGTCGGCGTGGCCCACGCACGCACACCGCCGCGTCAGCCGCGGGTGGAGCCGACGGCCCGTCCGCACACAGCACTGCGTCTCAAGGAGAGGATGCCGTGATGACTGGTTTCGTCGAACGATTGGTTGTCAAGGCCAACTTCTCATCGGACGATGTCGACTTCGTTTCGATGCAGCGGGGTTGGATTTTGAAGCGGGTTCAGAAACGCGAGGCTGGAGCCTACATCGACAGTTGGGTCACGTTGGATCGCGAGACGGAGATCCATCAGGTCGACGACCGGCCGATCGCCACACGGTACTTCACTCTGCGCGGCCCGGGCAGCGCAGAAGTGGCTCGGCACATTCGTGAGGACTGCGAGCTCTGGTCGGCTCCTGAGGCATTGAAAGCGCTGAACGAGGCGAGTACCCGGGGCGAGAAACTGGCCCTTGTCTACGCTGTGGCGCTTGCTGCCAGGGAAGAGGATGGAGAACGGGTAACCCGGGCATTTCAGAACATCGCATGCGACCCCGACGCCGCAGTCCGCCAATCTGTCATCGTCGCCACGGGGTACTTCCCCGACCCCGGCCTCGTCGATCTCGTCAGGCAGTTGCGTGACGGCGACCCCGTCGACCACGTCCGCAAGAACGCGGAAATCCTGCTGAACGGACTCTACGGCTGACGCGGCCGGCCTGGATGTCGGTCCCGGGTGCTGACCGTGCATGTCGACACCGGCGTCGTGCCGCGGCGTCGGGACCATGTGACAGGCCGCACTTCGGGGTGGGCGCGTGCATCCGGCGCCGCGGTGTTCTGCGGTGGGCTGCTGGTCGCGGTGCTGGCCACCGACCGCGATGTCGCCGACGACGCGAGCGTGCTGGGCACCGTGCCGATCACCCGCCTGGCCGACCGACTTGATCCCCTGCAGCGCGTCGACGCAGCCGCGCCTCGACCACGCGCGCGGTATCGATCCCCGACGCCACCATGCCGGCATCCCCTGTGCTCTCGGACCGGGCAGTCAGACAGGCCGCTGTTCGTCCGTGCCGTGGATCACCGAGTCCGCTCCCGTGCCGTCGACGGGCTGCAGGGTGAGCTTGATGCGCTGCACCGTGCCTGCGGTCTTCGCACCGCGTACCTCGCCGGACCACGGCAACACGGACACCCGGGTCTTGGCCACGGCGTCCTCGTGTTCGAAGCCTGTTCGGTTGCCTGGGGTGCGGCTCTGGACGGCTACCGGCTCTTTCCGCCCAAGGGTCCCGTGACCTGAGTGTTCTATGGCTCAGCAGGGTGGTTGCGGTTGAGCTGGGCCATGAGTTCCCGGTTCGCGGCGCGTCGCGCTCGTCGGCCTGGTCGCGCTGCCTCAGTTCAAGGTCGGCGATGTGGCTCGGCGGATGCACCTCTGGGCGGGTCCGGCCTGCGGCGCAGGCCAGCCCGCCACGTGGTGTCCACTCGGGGGTGACGTTCTCCGCCTGCGGGCCCTTCTGGCCCTGGGTCACGTCGTAGGAGACCCGCTGGTTCCCCTGCAGTTCGCGGTAGCCGGAGGCGTTGACGGCAGAGAAGTGCACGAACACGTCGGGCCCTCCGTCGTCCTGGGTGGTGAACCCGAAGCCCTTGTCCGCGTTGAACCACTTCACCGTGCCAGTCGACGCCCGGGAGACCGTCCGTTTTCAACTGATTTGAAGGATCACCGTGCACGCAGGGGTTCCGCCCAGGCGAGGAACACGGCGTCGTCGGCGGCGGTCGAGCTGAGCTGAGCTGAGCGCATGGTAAGCCGTTCGGATCAGGACTGCCCGGCGCGCATCTTCTCGGCCTGCGTGTCGAGCAGCTGCTTCTCGGGCATCTCCGCTTCGGCGGTCTCCGTGTTCAGATTGACGAAGATCGCCAGCATGTCGCCCACCCGGATGATGGCGTAGTCGGTCGGGATCGACTGGCCGCCCGCCGAGGTGACGAGCTCGATGCCGAGGGTCGCGTCGGCCTTGCTGGTCAAGGCGACCTTCTTGGTCGTGAAAGTCACCTTGCGGCCGCTCTCGGACGCGGGGATCGAGGCGCAGGACGCCAGCGCGGCAGTCGCGTCGTCCACCAGCTTCTTCGCGCCGCCGTTCGCGTACGACGCGAGCAGGATCACCGAGACGTCGTTCTCGTCGTCGTTGATCAGGTACCGATTGCCGGTGTGGCCTGCGGCCTTGCCCCCCGTGACCCCGCCGGACAACAGCTCCAGGACCGGTTGGCAGGCGGCTTTGTCCGCCTGCGCCTCTTGGTCGTTGCCGGCGAAGGGGGTCACCTTGACGTTCGGGGGCACGTCCGCCTGGCCAAGGATGATCTTCTTCAGCTGGGCGTCGGTGAGGGGCGTTCCCGAGTCGGCGCCACCGGTCGCCGACGGCTTGGTGCTTCCGCCTGCCGTAGACGTGATGTCGGGCGACGCCGGTGCGTCGGCGCCGGTAGGTGCAGCCGCCGAGGTCTTCGTGGCGGAGGAGCTGCTGTCGGCCTTCTTGTCGTCGTCACCACCGCACGCCGAGGCGAGCATGAGCACGGAGGTCACGACCGCAACCGGGACGACGGTGCGACGGAATCTGAGCGGCGGAGCCATTGGGACACCTCGAAGCGCACGAACACCGAACCATGGGGATGGCCCGGCGAAACAGTGGGACGGGATGAGTATTCCGGTAGCCCGGATCCCGCAGCACCGACGCCCTCAGCGCTGCGCTCGCGGAAGCGCTTACAGAGCCACGGCGTCCGTTCCGTCCCACAACACGGCACGGCACTGAAACCATGAAGGAGAGGCGCACCCCACCAGCTCTGCGCCCGCCGGCGCCGGCTTGGCGGCCGTCCGGACCGGCGGACGGGGCGATGTCACGCAGGGACGCCGAGCGGCGGGTGCTCGAGCACGCGGAGCTCGTACTCGACCAGTTGGATGCGGCCGTCGAAGGTGCGGTGGTCGATCATCTCGAGGGCGATGTCCGGATAGCCGTCGTAGATGCGTTCTTCGCCCGTGGCCCCGGTGATCACCGGGAACATCACGACCCGGAAGCGGTCGACGAGTCCTGCTCGTAGCAGGGACCGGCACAGGCTGAGGCTGCCGATCGTGCTGAGGAGCCCCGAGCCGCTCGACTTCATGGCGCGGACCGCCTCGACGGCGTCGTCGCGGACGAGCGTGGAGTTGGCCCACGTCAACGGCTCCTCGAGTGAGGAGGAGAACACCACCTTGACGGCTTGGGTGAGCTCGTCGACGGATGCCTCTTCCTCGGGCCTGAACTCGTCTTGGCCGTTCGGGACCTCGCCTGCGGCGAAGCCCGACATCAGGCGGTAGGTGTTCGCACCCATCAGATAGGCGGCCTCGGGCTGCTCGCCGAGCCAGGCGAGGTACTCCGGGCCCTCCAGGCCCCAGAACCCGGGCCATCCCTCTCCCGACGCGTGGCCGTCGAGGGAGGTGATGAAGTCGACGAGAAGCTCCGACATGGCGGCGTCCTTTCCTAGGGGGTCGTGAACTTGGACCGGTCGGGAGCCACAAACTCATCGGCCGCTGTCGGCCGTCGGGTCGGTGAGGCGTTCCCGGGGACCGGACTGGCCGAGCTGAGCAGCCAGATGCGTGAGCACGGCGGCTGGCCGGAGGACTTGCGTGCCGCGCCGGTCGTCATCGACACCGACATCGGCGGCGACCCGGACGACGCGCTCGCGCTGACCGCGGGCCCACCCGGCCGGGAGCGTACTGATCGTCGGCGGCGTCAGGTAGGACACGGCACTGTGGCGGTGACGGTCTTGCCGTGGCGGTGGTGCACGGTGCGCGGGCCGCCGGCGAGGCGCTCGATGGTGCGGTCGGAAGGTTGTCGTCGGTAGGAGCCATGCGCGGCTGCTACCCGCACTGGCAGGAACCACTGTGCCCAGGGCCGTGGACTCGGGAATCAGGCCTGATCGCGCAGTACTTCGCGGGCGGCCCGGCCGCCGGATGCCAGGGCTCCTTGGACGGATCCGGTCGTACGGTGGTCGCCGGTGAGATAGCGCCCGGGTGCGACGCGGCAGGTTCTCGTCAGCGGATGGGGCGGGGGCATGGCGGGCAGGGCGTCGTCGACCGTGGTCGTGGCGACGAGGTCCCAGTCCGTGGTGTCGGCGCGGTAGGCGTCGGCGAGCGCGGCCCGGATCTGCCTCTCGCGGTCCGGTCGGTCGGCGCCGAGGACGGATGCCTGGACCAGGTGAGTGCCGGCCGGGGCATAGGTGGGTGCGACTTCGGTCAGCACGCAGGTGTTGAGGAAGCGCATGCGGGTGTCGGTCAGCAGGGTGGGCTCGGAGAGCGGTGACGTCGGGGCCGCGTACTGGTACGTGGTCACGGTTCGGTACGCCGGCACGGCTTCGTCCGGCAACAGCCGTCCCACCGCGCCGGGACCGACCGCGACAACAACTGCTGCGGCGCCCAGTTCCGACCCGTCGGCCAGGAGCACCCCGTCGTCCGTGAGCTCCGTGACCGGAGTGCCGGTGACGATCGTTCCGGGAGGCAGCGACGCGGCAAGCTGCCGGGGCACCGCGCCGATCCCGTCCGCCGGCAGGCACAGCGAGCCGCGCACCATGCTGCGCCACACAAGGTGGAAGACCGTTGCCGATGTGGCAAGTTCGTCTTCGAGGAAGACGCCGGACAGGAACGGCCTGAAGAACCGCGAGACGAACTCGTCGGTGAATCCCCACGACTTCAGTGCCGCACCGGTGTCGTGGTCGGGAAGCCGGGCCGCCGGCGCTTTGAGTGCGCGGGGCGGTGCCAGCGCGCACCAGCCGGACAGGGCCGCCAGCGCCGCGATGTCGCGCGGTCCGATGTCGCCGTTTCGCAGGCTCCCGACCGTGTCGCGCCATGCGCGCGTGGGGTCCGCTACGCGGTACCTGCGGCGCTCGCCGTGTACGAGCACCGCGGGGGAGAAAGGCCGCAGCCGCAGGGCCGGCAGGTGGAGACGTCTTTTCACCTGCGGGTACGAGGTGTTGAAGACCTGGAAGCCGCGGTCCAGCACGAAACCGTCGCGGTGGTCCGACCGCGTCCGTCCGCCGACGTCGTCGGATGCCTCCAGCACCCGCACGCGCCGACCGGCCGCGACCAGGTCCGCGGCGCACGCGAGGCCGGCGAGACCGGCTCCCACCACGATGACGTCGAAGGTTCCTTCGGCCATGTGCCGTGCTCCGTTCCCTGCCTGGGTGTTGCCGTTGCGAGTCATCGGTCTGCGGTCCGCCACTGGTCCAGGACGTCGTCGAGGTCCGACAGCCGGTCCAGCCCGTGGACCGCGCGGGTCATGCGCGGGTTGCCGACCAGCCGGTCGCGGTGCCGGTGCAGGAATGCCCAATATCCGCCGGTGAACGGGCAGGCGCGGGGACCGACACGCTCGGTGGGGCGAAATGCGCATGCCCCGCACAGGTCGCTCATGCGGTTCAGGTACGCGCCGCCGGAGGTGTAGGGCTTGGTCGTCATGCGCCCGCCGTCGGCGTACTGGGACATGCCGACCACGTTGGGCACCATCACCCAGTCGTAGCCGTCCACGAAGAGCCGGTGGAACCAGTCGGTCACGGCCGCAGGGCGCCAGCCCTGCTGCAGCGCGTGGCTGCCGAGGATCATCAGGCGCGGGATGTGATGCGTCCAACCGGTGTCGCGGACCTGGGCGAGTACCGTCGCCAGGCAGTTCGCCTCGACGGCGTCGGCGTCCGCTTCCAGGAACCACTGCGGCAGGGGCGCGGTGTGCCCGAGCGCATTGCTCTCGCGGTAGTCCTCTCCGAAGTGCCAGTACAGCTGCCACACATACTCGCGCCACCCGGCGATCTGGCGGATGAAGCCTTCGACGCTGTTCAGCGGCGCTGTGCCGGCACGCCACGCCGCTTCGGCCGCGGCCACGCACTCCGCCGGGTCGAGGAGCCCGAGATTGAGCGGCGCCGACAGCAGGCTGTGGCTCATGACGGGGTCGGCCGTGAGCACGGCGTCCTCGTAGGCGCCGAAGGTTGCCAGCCGGTGCGCGACGAACCGCTCCAGCGCCGTACGCGCTTCGCGGCGCGATGCGGGGAACAGCCGGGGACCGTCGCGCCCCACGAACTCCACATCGCCGGCCCGTTCCCAGGCGTCCAGATCCTGGCGCACTTCGTCATCGACGGCGTCCTCGCGAGGACGATACGGGGACGGCACGCCGAGTTCGGCCGAACCGCGCGGTGGCGACTCCCGGTTGTCGTGGTCGAAGTTCCAGCGTCCGCCCGCCGGTTCGCCGCCGTCCATCAGCAACTCGTGCTCGCGCCGGGCCCAGCGGTAGAAGTCCTCCTGGCGCAGGGACCGCTCCCCGCGGTCGCCTGCCCAGGCGCGGAACGCCTCGTGAGGGACCAGAAAACCGCGGGCGGGCAGAACAGTGACCCGGTCGAGCGACCGCACAAACCGCAGGGCCGCATGCGAGGTGGGGTGGTGCACCGTCAGCCTGGCTTTCCCGACGGCCTTCGCCAGTCCTTCGCGGTACGTCTCGGCCTGGACGTACCGCACCCGGTCCCCCAACTCGGCCGCGCGGCGCCGCATCGCCGACAGGATCAGGTGGGCCTTCGCGCGGTGGAAGGTACGGCGCCGGAAGACCGAGCGGGCCTCGATCATCACCACCGGCGCATCCTCATCCGGGCCGCCGTCCCCAGGTGCGACGAAGTGCGGGCCGAGCTGGTCTCCGAACAACCAGTGCGGGTCGGGCATGGCGTTCCCATCGTGGTGGGCGGTGGCCCGGCACTGCGTAGGGTGCCGGTGGCCGCGACTGCGGTTCAGTCCGTCGGGCCCGGAGCCGCCGACGAAACCTGCCCTTCCGGTGGGAGCGAGGCGCGGACGCCACGCGCCCCGCTACCGACCACGCGTCCGGGTACCGGCGCGACGCGCGGCGCCTCCTCGCGCGCCGCCTGCTGGGGGTGCCGGGAGCGCCAGTAGGGGTTGTCGTGCGGGAGGTTGCCGCTGACGCGCCCGTACAGGCCGAAGGTGAGGACCATGAGGCCGACGAGGAAGCTGAAGATCACGTTGGGCATGCGGAAGGCAAGGATGTTGGCGTCCTTGTCGAGCAGCGCGAGGTTGACGAAGCCGCTGACGATGAACGCCGATCCGACGGCGATGTTGAGCGTCGAGGCCAGGTTGCCCCCGACGACCGCACCTCCGATCAGGACCACGCCCACGACGACCGAGATCGCGCTCAGCGCTCCGTTGGTCCCGAGCCCGGCGATCTCCTCCCCGGAGGTATCGAAGAACGCCAGCTGGTCGGCGAACCCGAGGCTGCCGAACACCAGCAGGACCACTCCGGCGAAGCCGGCACCGAAGCGGTACACCTGACCGAGCCGGTGGTCGACCGGCATCTCGTCCGACAACTTCACGACTGCCTCCAGGCGCATGAGACTCCCGATCCCAGAATTGACATCGCGCCCGCTATGAGCAAGTTGCGTAGTTTGCGAATCGTTTTTCGGCTTGGTGGCCTGAGCCTGAGAGGGCGGGGTGGATCATGACTTCGCCGGCACCGGAGGCTTCGCCGAACGGGCGGTAGCCAATGCGAGCGAGCTGATTCCGGTGCCGGACGCCTTGGCACTCCCGGACGCCGTCGCGCTGCACACGGACGGCAGCACGGCGAGGTCTCGTCGAGGGCGCGCGGATCAAGCCGGGCGACTGGGTGCTCGTCGAAGCCGCAGCCGACGGAGTCGGGAGCATCCTCGGGTGGGGGTCGAACTACGCCCAGCCGCGTTTGGCCATCTCGGACTTCACCCACTCGCTCACGGCGACGTCGCTACTACCAGCTCGCCGCAGTCGGCTGTCCTGGACCGGTTCGCCCACCGGGTGTGCGGTGTCGGCCCCGCCATACCGCTGGGACGGGCGCGGCTGGGGCGGCTCATGGCGGCGGCTCCGCACCACCCGCGGGGCCGCCCAGGTCCCGGGAGACCGGCGCGTGTTCTTGCGACGCGCGGGAGAGAAGTCCCGGACTGCGTCAGGGTCGGGACCGGTCTCCCGGGATCGGGCACGGCACGCCTGTGTGCGGCTGATCGGAAGGTCAACGGTCGTGGTGGGTGCCGCCGAGTCCCAGGAGGCGTCGGCCGACGTCGTGCTCGTGATGCTCGGGCGGCAGTCGTGTGCGTGCAGGTCACATAGTGACGGCGGAGCGTGGTCTCGGGCGAATCCGCCGCGCGCGTCTACCGGGTGAGGTGTCGTCGTACCGGGCAGGGGTGCCGTCAACACCTCCGTTCGACGGCTTGGTGCGGTTCGTCGCGCCGTCACCGACGGCGTTGCGACGACCACTGGAACTCAAGGGGGTTTCCGCGCCGGGACCGCCGTGCCGGAGGGCCGCCTGCCGGGTGGGGGCGGGCACGCGGAGCCAGGTCGCACGATGGGAGCAGCGTGCGCCCTCCGGGACGAAACGCCGTAGACCCGACGCGCGGGGAAGGGAATTCTCCGAACTCGTGCGGCAGCAGCGAGAAGAACGAGCAGCACACGTCGACGCCTCACATCCCAGGCAGGCGGGGTGGCGGCTGCGACCGACGACCTCTGGCAGCCGAGGACTACTTGGCCAGGAAGGCGGCGCCGCCGCCGGCCAGCAGCGGGCCGATCACGATGATGTTGGTCTGCAGGTCCTGGAACATCGAGGTGTCGAAAACGCGGGTGCCGATCGATGCTGCCCTGGAACCGCGGTTCATGGGATGTGTCCGAATCTCCTGTGGTGTCGGCGGCAACCAACTCCAGCTCGGACGCATCGGTCGCCGCTGGTGATCACTGGGCTCAGCAAATCCCTGCTGCTCCACGATCGCGAACGGCAGCACTCGAACCAGCACCCGTTTGGGCTGTCTGTATGTGTGGTCACAGGCGGGGACACCGCCAAGCTGGCGCTGGGCGTCATCGTCGCCGCCACTGCGAGCGACGCCGCGCAAACCAGTTCTCGGTCGGCGCGCTCTCGACATCGGGTCGAGGCGTCGGCTGACGTCGATGCTCGCGCTCCGCCCTGAACGGGCTCCATTCACCGGGGAGAACGGCTGACCAGTGCGACGCGGAACCCACTAGCAGGGGCCGTCCACAGGGTTGGCCCGCCGAGCGAAGACGGAATTCACTGCTCTCGCCTTCATCGTCGGACATCTAAGGTCGGGAGTCCGGCGGACGAGGGAGTCGTGAAATGACGTGCGGATTCGAGGAGTTCTTCCACACAGCAACCGGCCAACGGCCCTATGCCTATCAGGCCGGGCTCGCGGCGAGCGGGCCGCCGCGCATCGTTCGGGTTCCGTCGGGGGGCGGGAAGACCGCGGCCATCATGTTGGCGTGGCTGTACCGGCGGTTGGTGTCTGCGGTCGAGGTGACGCCGCGGCGATTGATCTATGTGTTGCCGCAGGGCAGCCTCGCGGATCAGACCCACGCCCGGATCGCCCAGTGGCTGCGCCGCCTCGGGTGCGCGGACGAGGTGGACCTGCACTTGCTCGCCGGTCCGGAGTCGCAGAACGGCATGTGGCGGCGATATCCCGAGCGGACTGCGATTCTGGTGGGTACGCACGACGGGCTGCTGAGCCGGGCGGTGATGCGCGGGTTCGCCGATGCACGGGCGATGGCGCCCGTGTCGTTCGGACTGCTCAACACCGACACTCACTGGGTGTTCGATGAAATGCACTTGCTGGGGCCTGGTTTGCCGACGAGTGCGCGGCTGCAGTCGCTCCGCGAGTCGCTCGGCACGACGGCGCCCACCGGCAGCACGTGGATGTCGTCGACGTGCCACGGGGATGCGTCCCACCATGCGACGGACAGCAGTGCCGCAGTGGGCGCCTGTTTCGGGGCGGTTCGACGCGTAAGGCGGTTGGACCCGGACCCGGCACGGTACGTACGTGACCTCGTCGACGCGCTGGGTTCGGCGCACGTGCCCGGCACTCAGACCATCGCCGTGCTCGGCTCCGCACAACGGGCGCGCGAGGTCTACGGTGCACTGCGCGCGGCGCATCCGGGCCAGGAGATGGTGCTGGTGCATCCGTACGCGCGTCCCGTCGACCGCCGTGATCGCGCGGCCGAGTTGGAGGACGCCGGCCGGGACCGGATCCTGGTCGCAACGCGGGCGCTGGACGTCGGATGCGACGTATCCAGCCGTACGCTTCTGACCGAGCTCGCCCCGTGGAGCTCGCTCGTGCAACGCGCCGGTCGCTGCAATCGCCATGGCGAACACCCCGGCGGCGGCGACCTGTTGTGGTGTGTCCCGCCGGACGCACCGGAGGCCCACGCGGATGTCGCTGCCTGGCTGAACGCGCACGAAGGCGAAGCGGTCACGACCGCCGAACTCTTCCGCGCGCGTGTCGAGAACAACGCGCCATCGTCCCAAGTACTGCGCGAGCAGGACGTGTTGGCGATGTTCGACAACGCTCGCAGCGCTGTTCCGACCGACGCGAGTCCGTGGATCTGCGCCGACGACGATCGGACGGTCTTCGTTGCGTGGCGCGTATGGGAGTCGGGGGAACCCGCCGAGGACGAGCCGGAGCCCGCGCGCACCGAGCAGTGTGAGGCGCCGCTCGCCGACGTCCGGGAGCTGTTGGAGGGCGGAGTGTGGGTGCGGGACCTCGCCGACGGCCGGTGGCGGCACGCCGTGTCCGGCGAACTCCGTTCTGGATCAATCGTGTTGGTCGACTCGGCGCGCGGCGGCTATCTTCCCGAGGTGGGGTGGGCGCCCGAGAGCGGCGCGCCGGTGCCGTCGCTCTTCACGGGACGCAGGCCTCCCGCGATCGGCTGTGTCGCGTGGGTGAGTCTCGACCAGCACCTGCTGGAGACCGAGGAAGAGGCACGTGCGATCACCGCCGTCCTTCCCGGGCTGACCGAGGAACAGCGGGAAGCCGTGGCCTGCGCCGCCCGATTCCACGATCTCGGCAAGTGCCACGACGTGTTCCAGGCCATGCTGCGCGGGGGCGGCGGCGAGCCGCCGGAGCACCTGCTGGCCAAGTCCAAGGCGCCGTGGAACGACGGGGTTTCGACGCGTCCGTACTTCCGGCACGAACTGGTCAGCGCGCTCGTCCTGCTGAACAGCGAGCATTGGCACACCCCCGGGTCGACCCGAGGTTGGTGACCTACCTGGTCGCGGCGCACCACGGTCAGGTGCGTGTGTCGGTGCGCCCTGAGGCCGACGAGGACGCGCTGAC
Source organism: Streptomycetaceae bacterium NBC_01309 (assembly GCA_045039925.1). GTDB lineage: Bacteria > Actinomycetota > Actinomycetes > Streptomycetales > Streptomycetaceae > Yinghuangia. Next base: position 8,066,637 of record CP108400.1, on the reverse strand, counting down.
GCTGCTCGGCGTCCGGGACGGTGATCGCACGCCGCCCGTCACCATGTCCACGGGCGACCACTTCCCCGCGCAGTCGCTCGACACCCGGGCGTTCCGCCCGGGCGGTTCGTGGACGCCGCGGGCCTTGGCGCTGCGGGATCGCGACGATCTGGGACCGTTCCGGCTCGCGTACCTCGAGTCATTGGTCCGGGTCGCCGACTGGCGGTCCAGCGCCCGGCACGACGGTTCCACAGCGGGGCTCGTGCCCTGAGCCGCGGCACCGGCCTTCGTACGGCGCACGTGGTGGTAGGGGAAGGAGACATGCGGCGATCGCAGAGCAACGCGCCTTGGACGGCAGACACTCCGGCTCGCACACGAGAGGCGGCCGGCGCGTCAGACCTCGGCGGTTAGCCGGGCGACGGCGCGCATCTTGTTCATCGCGTCCAGAGCCGCGACTTTGTACGACTCGGCCAGCGTCGGGTAGTTGAAGACGGCGTTGACGAGGTAGTCGACGCCGCCGCCACAGCCCATTACGGCCTGGCCGATGTGCACCAGTTCGGTGGCGCCGGTGCCGAAGACGTGGACGCCGAGCAGTCGGCGGTCCTCGGAGGAGACCAACAGCTTGAGCATGCCGTACGAATCCCCGATGATCTGCCCTCGGGCCAGCTCGCGGTAGCGCGAGATGCCGACCTCGAAGGGGATCTTGTCGCGCGTCAGGTCGTCCTCCGACTTCCCGACGAAGCTGATCTCGGGGATCGTGTAGATGCCGATCGGCTGCAACTCCTGCATGTCCGGGACGGGTTCGCCGCAGGCGTGCTGCGCGGCAAGGCGCCCTTGTTCCATCGAGGTGGCCGCCAGGGCCGGGAAGCCGATCACGTCGCCGACCGCGTAGATGTGCGGGACGGGCGTGGCGTAGTTCGCGTCCACGGTGATCCGGCCGCGTGCGTCGGCCGCCAATCCGGCTGCCTCCAGGCACAGTTCGGTGGTCTGGCCCTGCCGCCCCGCCGAATACATGACGCAGTCGGCGGGAATCTTCTTGCCGCTCTCCAGGACGGCCAGCGCGCCGCGGGGGCGGCGTTCGACCGACGCGACGGTCTCGCCGAACCGGAACGTCACGGCGAGGTCGCGCAAGTGGTACTTGAGCGCCTCGACGATCTCCAGATCGCAGAACTCAAGCATGCGTTCGCGGCGTTCGACGACCGTCACCTTGGTGCCGAGTGCGGCGAACATCGAGGCGTACTCGATGCCGATGACACCGGCGCCGACGACCACGAGCGTCTCGGGGACCTTGTCCAGGTGCAGGATCGCATCGGAGTCGATCACGGTGCGGTCGTCGAACTCGACCGTGGACGGGCGGGCCGGCGACGTCCCGGTGGCGATCACGATCTTCTCTGCGGTGACCCGGCGTTCCTGGTCGCCGACGATCTCGACGGTGTGCGCGTCCAGGAAACGGCCGGTGCCCTGCAACGACGTGACGTGATTGCGGCCGAGCTGACTCCTGATCACCTGGACCTCGCGGCCGATCACGTGCTGCGTGCGCATGCCGAGGTCGGCGACGGTGATCTCGTCCTTGACGCGGTAGCTGGCGCCGTACAACTCCCGCTGGTTGAGCCCGGTCAGGTAGAGGACCGCCTCGCGCAGCGTCTTCGACGGAATGGTGCCGGTGTTGATGCACACCCCACCGATCATGTTCTTTCGCTCGACGACGGCCACCCGTCGGCCGAGTTTGGCCGCCGCGATCGCGGCCTTCTGCCCGCCGGGTCCGGAGCCGAGCACCAGGAGATCGAAGTCGTACACAGACGCAGTCCTCTCGGTCGGCGAACACCGCTGCCGGCGCACGTGGACCAAGAGTGCCGACCCGCCACCGCGACCACAACGCCCGTGCGGGGAACAGGTCGTGGCCGACGTGGTTCGGCGGTACGGAAGGCACTTGTCCGATCGGCAACGCTCGCGCGGTGGACCGGAGTTGCTTCCCAGACAGGAGAGAACTGCCATGGATGCCGGACTGCTGGTCCTGCGTCTTGCCGTCGGACTGCTCATCGCCGGACACGGGATCCAGAAGGTCACCCCCCTGGATCGGGGGGAAGGAACTGTCGGGAGGAGTGCAGGAGTTCCGCGACGACGGGTTCCGCGGCGGCACCGCCACCGCGATCATCGCGGGCGGCAGCCAGGTCGGCGCCGGTCTGCTGCTCGCCGCCGGGGCGCTGCTGCCGCCGGCCGCGGCTGGTGCGATCGGCGTCATGACGGTGGCTGTCACGGTGAAATGGCGGCACGGGCTGTGGGCGCAGTTCGACGGGTACGAGTACCCGCTCGTCCTGGTCATCACCTGCGCCGCGCTGGCCATGACCGGGCCCGGGCGGTACGCAGCCGACAGCGCCGCGGACTTGGACTGACCGGGTTGGAGTGCTGCCGCCGCGATCGCCCTCTGTCTGGGCGGCGGCCTGCTCGCCCGTGTCGTCCTCGCCGACCGGCGCCCGCCCGCGCGTTCAGCCGCGGACCGGGGGCCGAGTCCGGCTCGGCCACGTCTTCGTCGGCCTCGGCGGTGTGCATGTTCCTCGGCGCGCTCCTCGGCGCGCTCCTTGTGCTGCGCGTCCACCTGGCCTGGGCGCTCGGTGCTGCGGCCATGCCGCTCGCCGTCCTGGCCGCCGTATCGCTTCAAGTTTTGCGCAAGAACGGCGGTACGGCTTCCCCTCGGGAATTCGCCGACTCCGCACCTCCGTCATAGCGCTGCCATGCCCCGCAACTGGCGGCGCGAGGTCACGTCGAGCTTCCGGAAGACCTTGCGCAGGTGGTAGTCCACGGTGCTGGCGCTGATGAACAACTGCGCGGCTATCTCCGCGTTCGTGGCGCCGGACCGGGCCAGGCGCGCAATCGACAACTCCTGCGAGGTAAGGACGTTGGCCGTGCCTCCGGCCCCGCGATGCAGTCGCGGTCGTTCGCCGGTCGCCGCCAGCTCCTTCGCGGTACGGGCCACGTACGCGGTGGCTCGTACCGCCTCGAACATCTCCAGTGCGCTCCGTAGCGGCTCACGCGCGTCCTTGCGTCGCTTGCGGCGTCGCAGCCATTCTCCGTAGTGCAGGTACGCGATCGCGAGGTCGGCGTGGGACCTGGTTCCGGATAGTACGGATATCGCCTCCCGGTACAGGTGTTCGGCGTCGTCCGCCGAGGCCAGCAGTGCCTGGCAGCGCAGCAGCACCCCTCGGGCCCACGGTGTTCCGGCGGCCGTCGCGCGGTACTCGAGCGTACGCAGGGCCGCGGCGGCCGTCCCCCGCTGCCCGCTGCGCAGCGCCGACTCCACCAGGTGCGGGAGCAGGCGCGAGTGGGCCGCCATGACGTCGTGTCCGAGCAGGTCTTCGGTGATGACGCGGGCGGCGGCGTAGTCCGCGCGGCCCAGGGCGAGGATGGCCGTGCCGATCCGCGCGATGGACTCCACCGCACCGCTGCCCAGCCAGGTCCCGGCTTGCATCGACGTGCGCAGCAGCTCGTCGAGATGCTCGGAATCGGCGTGCCAGGCGAGGAGTTCGGGGTGCCGGTACATGGCCCACATGTCGTCGTTGGCACCGATCGCGGCGCGAATCTCGGCGCACTGTGCGGACAGTTCGTCCGCGGTGTCGAGGTGGCCCAGGTTGGCCTCGCTCATCGCGAGGCAGTACAGGGCCGTGTCGAGTTGCAGAAGCGCACCCGCGCGACGGGCGACGTCGGCGGCACGGTTCATCACGGCGGTGTGCGCTTCCTCGTCCCACAGGATCATGGAGAGGGTGACGAGGGGCAGGAAGGCGCGCAGGATTTCGCCGTCCGCGGTGTCGCGGTCGAGCAGCATCGCGCATGCCGCGCGAATGTGCGGCACCGCGGCGCCGTACCCGTCGGTCACCAGGACGGCGAAGGCCCGCAGGACCAACTCGACCCCGATCGCCGGTTCTTCGCGCGGCAGAATTTCGTGTACGGTCGACGCTATCTCGTCCGCGGTCACGTCCCGGATGAGGTGTTCCGCCGTGATGACGCGCTCGATCGCGCGGAGAAGTGCCTCGCGGGCGAGATCCGGCGCCTCCTCGCCGAACAGCCGCGCGGCTTCCAGGCAGAGAGCGGGTGCGTGCCCGAACGACCCGGCGCCGCCGAGGGCCAGAGCCGCTTGTGCCTGGACGAGAAGGGCCCTGCCCCGGGCCACGTCGTCGGGTGGTCCACCCGCGGCCTGGACCGCCTCCAGCAGCGACCCGGCCCGCATCGGGGCGCCCGAGGTCAGCGCCGCCTCGGCGGCCGCCAGCAACCTCCCGGTGCGGAGCGGGCCTTCGGGGGTCAGTTCGACGGCCCGGGTCAGGAACCTGGCGCGGGCGGCGTACCCGCCGCGCGCGCCGGCCCGGTCCGCGCAGCGTGCGACCTCGTCGGCGATCGCGGCATCCGGGGCAATGGCCGCCGCGGCCAGGTGCCACGCCCGTCGGTCGGAGTCGGACCGGCGGTCGGTGACCGCGGCCAGTGCCTCGTGTGCGCGTCGGAGCGCGGTCCCGGTCGCACCTCCGTACACGGCCGAACGTACCAGCGGGTGCCGGAACTCGGCGGTGGTGCGCAGCACGACCAGGCGGGCCGTCTCGGACGCCGCGGACGCGTCCGCCGGCACCTCCAGCCGCCGTGCCGCCGCGGTGATGTACGCCAGATCGCCGCCCGGTGCCGCCGCGGCGAGCAGCAGCCACGTCTGCGCGTCCGCCGGCAGCGCGCGTACCTGTTCCAGATAGTGCCGTTCCAGCCGGTCTCCCACCGGCAGCGGGTCGGGCAAGGACATGGCCCCCGACAGGTGTTCCGCCGACAGCGAGTGCCCCAGGTCCGCCAGTGCCAGCGGGTTCCCGATTGTCGCGGCCACGATATGTGCCGCCACCTGCGGATCCATCGGCCACGCCGTCGACCCGCGCAGCAGTTCCAGGGCGAACGACTCCTCCAGGCCGCCGACTTCCACGGTCGGGACACCGACCGGCGCGTCGAAGCCGGTACGCGCCGCGAACAGCAGCCCGACCCCCTCGGCCTGAAGCCGGCGGGCCACGAAGGCCATGACGCCGAGCGACTCCTCGTCCAGCCACTGGGCGTCGTCCACACATGCCAGCAGCGGTCGTGACGTCGCCGTGTCGGCCAGCAGGGTGAGCGTCGCAAGGCCGACCAGAAAACGGTCCGGAGACGGCCCGTCGGCCAACCCACAGGCCACCCGCAGTGCTTCGTGCTGCGAGGGGGGCAGCGCGCCCGGCTCCTTGAGGCTGTCGGCGATGGGCATCAGCAGCCGGTGCAGCGCCGCGAAGGGGAACCCCGACTCCGCCTCGACACCCGCGATCTGCAGAATCCGCAAGTCGGCCGCCGCGTCCGCGGCATGCCTGAGCAGCACGGTCTTGCCGATCCCCGCATCGCCACGCAGCAGGACCACCCTGCTCAGACCGCCTCGTACCTCCGCGACGAACTTCTGAAGCAGCTCCAGCTCAGGGGCGCGCCCTATGAGGACCATGCAGGGACCCTCCGAAAGGTCATATGTGAGGTTCTCCCGAATTATCGGATCGCCGTGGATCATTGAACCAGCACGAACCCCCGCCCGGCCCGACGACGACCAACACGCTGGAAGTGTCGCGTGATTCGACGCTCGCGCGGCGGCGGGGCAGGGCGAGGCGCGGGGCCACATCACGGGGCCACATCACGGGGCCACATCACGGGGCCACGCCAAACGTCCTCATACCCGGCCGACGGTTCGGCAGGGCATGAGGACGCGTGATGTCGGCGGCCTCGTTCCGCCGCCGAAGTGTGCTCAGACCTCGAGCTGTTGGGGGGCTCCGAGAGGCAGCCACAGGAAGCGGTCGCGGATGTCGGCCGAGGCCGCGGCCAGCACGCCCTCGACGCCGGTACGGCCCTCGGCAAAGTGCTGCCAACCCTCGTAGTGCACAGGGATGGCGGTGTGCGGCCGCAACTCGGCGCACAGCCGCACGGCCTGACCGGCCGTCATCGTGTAGCGGACCGGCCCCGTCACGGGGAAGCGCACGCCACCGAGGTGCAGCAGCGCGGTACCCACGGTCAGCCGTTCCGCGACCTGGCGCAGACCTCGGTACAGCACGCTGTCGCCACTGATCCACAGCGCGCCGTGCCGCTGTCCTTCCCAGGTGAGTGCGAATCCGGTGACCTGTCCCAGCAGGGGGCGCAGCGGCAGGGGCCCGTGCCGTGCGGGCGTCGCGGTGACGGTGATGGTCGGGCGTCCGGGAGCGTGCAGGCGAGTGGTCGACCAGGCGGCCATGCCGCGCGCGTTGCCACCGAGGCGGCGGGCGCCCGCGGGGGTGGTCAGTACGGCGTCCGCGCGGCCCAGGAGGGTTCGTCCGGTGTCGTCGAGGTTGTCGCCGTGGTGGTCGTGGGTGAGCAGCACCGCGTCGATCGGCGCCAGGTTGGTGGCGGCCAGAGCGGGGCCGGTCCGCTTGCGGGACGAGGTTCCCCAGCCGAACGCGTAGCGGCGGCCGGGCGGGTCGAACGTGGGGTCGGTGAGGATGGTCCAGCCGCCCGTCTCGATCAGTGTGGTCGGGCCGCCGATGTGGGTGATGCGCACGTCGGTCACAGGGAGTTCCTCTGGTCCGGGCCCGGCGCGCCGCGGAACGATCGCGGCGCGCCGGGCCCGGCGTTCGTGGGGATGGAGACTGGCGTCCCACCGGAGCTCAGGCGTGGGCGAGTGCCCACTCCAGCGCGTGGTCGGCGATCTCCGTCCAGCCGTCCTGCGCGGGCATCAGGTGCGAGCGCCCGGCGTAGACCACGACCTCGGTGGTCGTTGTCTCCGCCTTGTAGTGCTTGGCGTTCGACCGCTGCACCTTCGGCGGCATCAGGTGGTCGTTCTCGCCCGAGCAGAACAGCAGCGGGGCACGGTCGGGGTTGCGGTAGTCGACCCAGGTGTCGGTGTGGCCGGGGTGGATGTTGGCGAGAGCGCTTCCCCAGAAGATGTGGCCGGACGCGGGGATGTGGTAACGCTCGTAGGTCGCCCGGGCCTGGTCCTCGGGGAACGTGTTGGTGAACGCGTAGCGCCACTGGTCATAGTCGAGGCCCACCGCGCGGTGCCGGTTCGCGGGGTTCCGCAGCACCGGGAACGAGGCACGGATCTGGCTGAGCGGCACGATCGCGACGCCCTCGGTGGGCGCCGAGTTGAGGGCCACCCCGGCGGCGCCGTACCCGCGGTCGAGCAGGATCTGGGTGAACACGCCGCCGGCCGAGTGCCCGATGATGATCGGCGGCCGGTCGAGGCCGGCGACGGTCTTCTCCAGGCTCTCGACGATCGCGGGCACGGTGAGGGCCTCGATCGGGGCGGGGTCGGCGTTGAGGGCTTCGACCTCGCTCTCGAAGCCCGGGTAGGCAGGGGCGAGGACGCGGAACCCCTTGGCCTCGTAGTGGGTGATCCAGTGCTCCCAGGACCGCGGGGTGACCCAGAAGCCGTGGATCAGGACGATGGTGTCGGGCTGCATCGGCTATCTCCTTCGTCGGTCGGACGGCCTCAGCGCGTGGACCGGTCGGCGGCCTGGATCTGGCGGACGACCACGTCGGGGCGGGACATCATCACGACGTGCGACGCACCCCTGACCTCGACGACACGGCTCTTGGCGCGGTCGGCCATGAACCGCTGCGCGGCGGCCGGGATGACGTTGTCGGCGGTGGGGATGACGTACCACGACGGTAGCGACTTCCACGCCGGGACGCCGCTGGGGCCGGCCAGCCCGCCGACGCTGCCGGGGCGCTGCGCCGCACCCATCAGCCGTGCCTCCGAGGCGGACAGGTCGCCGGCGAACACCTCCCGGAACTTGGCCGGGTCGATGTGGCCGTCCTTGCCGGGGCCGCCGACCGGCACGGGGTAGTCGCGGGTGATGAGCGCCTCGGGCAGCTTGCTGCCCGGGAACCGGCCCGCCAGTTGCAGAGCGCTCTCGCCCTGCTCGGGGGCGAACGCCGCGACGTACACGAGTGCCTTGACGTTCGCGTGGCCGCGTGCGGCGTTGGTGATGACCTCGCCGCCGTAGGAGTGGCCGACCAGGATGACGGGGCCGGGGATGGTGTCGAGGATGCTGGAGACGTAGGCGGAGTCTCCGTCCAGGTCGCGCAGCGGGTTGGCCGGGGCGATGACCTCGTAGCCGGCCTTCTGAAGGCGACCGATGGTCTCGTACCAGCCCGACGCGTCGGCGAACACGCCGTGGACCAGGACGACGGTCGGCTTGGGCCGGTGCCGGTCGCCGTCGCCGCCGCGGGCGGCGTCGGCGGTGACCGGGGCGAGGGCACCGCCGAGGACGAGGGCGGCGGTCAGGGCGAACGCACCGGCGGCGCGTCGGCCGCGACGCCGGTCCGATGACGAAACTCGGGGCATGGGACTACCTCCTGGGAACGGGGCAAGGGGTGGGGCTGCGGGCGTACCGATCCCGGGGGCGCGGCGCCGCGCTGGGTCGTGTCCGCCGGACGCGGCCTAGGAGCCGAGGAAATCCAGCAGGTCGGCGGCGAGTTGGTCCTTGTGGGTGTCGGTGATGCCGTGCGGGGCACCCGGGTAGACCTTCAGCGCCGCGTTCTTGATCCGCGCGGCGGACGCCTGCCCGCCCACCTCGAACGGCACGACCTGGTCGTCGTCGCCGTGGATCACCAGCGTCGGCACGTCGATCGCGTCGAGGTCGGCGCGGAAGTCGGTGGCCGAGAACGCCGCGATGCACTCGTACGCGTTGCGGTGCCCGGCCTGCAGGCTCTGGCGCCAGAACGCGTCCCGGATCCCCTGCGAGACGTCGGCTCCGGGCCGGTTGTTCCCGAAGAACGGGCCGTCGGCGAGGTCGCGGTACAGCTGCGAGCGGTCGGCGAGCGACCCGGCGCGGATGCCGTCGAAGATCTCGACGGGCACGCCGCCGGTGTTGTCGTCGGTCTTGAGCATGAACGGCGGGACGGCGGAGACCAGGACGACCTGGGCGATCCGTGCGGTGCCGTGCCGGCCGACGTACCGAGCGACTTCGCCGCCGCCGGTCGAGAACCCGACCAGCGTGACATCCCGCAGGTCAAGGGCGTTGATCAGGGTGGCCAAGTCGTCGGCGTAGGTGTTCATCTCGTTGCCGTGCCACGACTGGGTCGAGCGGCCGTGCCCGCGCCGGTCATGCGCGATGGCGCGGTAGCCGTGCGACGCGAGGAACAACTGCTGCGCCTCCCAACTGTCCGCGTTCAGCGGCCAGCCGTGGCTGAGGACGACCGGACGACCGGCACCCCAGTCCTTGTAGTGGATCTGTGCTCCGTCGGACGCGCTGACGAAAGGCATGGACATGCTCCCAACTGGTGCGGGGGATTGTTGCCGTCCGCAGGTTCTCCCAGGCCGCGGACCGTCGGACCACGCGCGGCTCGTAGTCGTGCATGCGTCCGCGTAGGGCTCGCATACCACTAGGTAGTCGCAGAGGCGGGCGTACGCGTGTACCGCCACTGCGTCGGGGAGACCCCGTAGGCGGCGCGAAATGCCCTGCTGAAGTGGGCCGTGCTCACGAATCCCCAGCGCTGTGCGACGGATGCGACGGTGGGGCCCGCAGGTCCGCGCGTGGCCAGTTCCCGCGCGCACTCCTCGAGCCGGCGGCGTTGGACCAGGCGGCACACGGTGATGCCTTCGCCCTCGACGACCTTGTGGAGATGGCGCACCGAGATGCGGTGCGCCCGCGCGATCAGCTCGGGTGACAGGTCGCGGTCCGCCAGGCGTGTATTGACGTAGTCCCGGATGCGCAGTGCGAGTTGCGCACGCGGGGCGTCGGGTTCCGAGGGGGGCTGTGGCCCTGGTCTGCGACCAGGGCGGACTCCCCGATTCCCCATGCGTTCGGTTCAGCGGAGTGCGGGGACGCCGGCGCGAAGGCGAGCCGGGTGACGCCGCAGCTCAGCGGGACGAGGCGAGCGCATGCGGCTCAGGCAACAAGGGCATGGCGTGCTCGCCGGTTTGCGCGGGTTCCCGGCGCGGGGTGGCGGGTGTGCAACCGGGGTGTGGGCGGGATGGTCCGGGTCGGTATGACGAACCTGTCCGGCAACGGCCCGCAGCCCTCGGGGCGGCCGTCGACGCCGAAACCTGTTCGGGGCGCCGCTGCGTGGTGGCGGCGGCTGCTCGTGGGCTTTTGGGTGGTCGTGCTGCTGGTGATGCACACCATGGCCGGCGTGTTGCTGTGGGTGGCCCTGACTGACGAGCAGGGGTTCACCGGGGCCCGGCAGGAACCGAACGGGCCGGGGTTGTTCGGCGTGGCCTGTGTCGTGGTCGAGGTCGTGGCCGCCGTGGTGACCTGGGGCTGTGTCCACGAGAAGGTGCTGCGGGCCTGGTGGTACGCCGTACCGGCCCTGATGATCGTCACCGCGGTGGTTCGGCTGACTTTCATATCGACGCCTGACACACCCCCGGACTACCCGGGGGTCCGCCCAGGATGGGGAACTCCGACGAGCACCTTTGGCCCGACCCCTAGGGGTGGTGGGGAGATTGAGATATTCCCATCACCCTCGTGATGTGCGAGAACCATGCGGAGTGCACACCGTGGTGCACCGGCCGGGGCGCTGGTCGCCCGGGTAGGCAATACCGCAGCCCGCCAACCGGCGTTCGACGCGGTCACCCCTACCCATGACCGCAATTGTCCCGGTCGCACCTCGTCGTCAGTCGGATGGTGCGAGTGCCAAGGCGTCTTCGAGTGGGTCGGTGCCGAGGCCGGGGTCGACCATCATGATGACGGGTACGGTGACGCCGTTGTCGACGTACCGCTGGACGGCATCCCGGCACTGTGCGGGGGTGCCGTGGACGAGCAGGTCGTCGACCACTTCGTCCGGGACCGCCGCGAGCGCGCGGCGGCGGTCGCCCGCCGCCCAGGCGTTCCACATCGGTTGAAGGACTTCACCCCGGCCCAGCCAGCGCTGGTAGTTCGCGTATCCGGGAACGTTGAGGTACGCGGTCACCATGCGACGCAGCACCGCCCGTGCCACGTCCGCATCCTCGGTCGGGCAGACGAAGATGCGGCCGACGATCTCCTTGCCGGGGCCGCCTTCGTGGACGTACGGGACGACCTTCTTGACGTCGTCGGCCGACAGCCAGTTGAGGATCACGCCGTCGCCCTCGCGGCCGGCCAGGCGCAGCATGCCTTCGCGCAGGGCGGCGAGGTAGATCGGCGGCGGGGTCTGCGGCGGGCGGGCCAGGCGGAAGCCGTTGATCTCGAACGTGTCGTACCGCTCGGTGACCTTCTCCCCCGCCAAGGCGGCGCGCAGGAACCGGACCGTGTCGCGGACGCGTGAATAGGGACGCTCGAACTCGGCGCCGTTCCAGTCGTGCACGATCGGCCGGGACGCCGAGCCGATGCCCAAGTGGAACCGTCCCGGCGCGAGTTCGGCCAGCGCGGCGGCGGTCATCGCCAACACGGCGGGTCCACGCGTGTACGGGGAGACGATGGCCGTGCCCAGGTGGAGGTCCGGGCCTGCAGTGGCGGCCAGGGTCAGCGGGGTGAAGCCGTCGAGTCCGTCGACCTCGCAGCTCCAGATGTCGGTGTACCCCGCCTTCGCCAAGTCGCGTGCGATGCGGGGATGTTCGGAGAGAGGCGAGGAGAACGGCAGGGTCATGCCGTAGCGAGACGGGCCGGCCATGGTGATCCCTTCACATCGGAAGTGCTCGGCGGCCGCACCGGTCTCGCCGAACCCCGTTAGTCAGCAGGTCAGTTCGTCCCAGATGGCTGCCTCGCCGCCGGTGAGGGCGAGCTTGCCCAGGTACTCGGCGCTGTGCTCCTCGGTGCCGACCTCGCCGGGCCAGGACCACAGGCGCTTGGTGTAGTAGTGCAACGGGTATTCGTGGGTGACACCCATGGCGCCGTGTAGTTGGTGGGCGTTGCGCGCGCAGGTGGCCGCGGCGTGGGCTGCGACCACGCCTGCGGTGGCGACGGCCGCGAGGAACCGACGCGACGTGCCGCCGTGCCGGGCGAGGATGTCGACCGCGCGTTCCAGAGCGGCATCCAGTTGCACAGCCGCCACCCGCATGGTGGCAAGCGAGGTCGCGACCGCCGGGATCCGGGCAAGGGGCTTGCCGAACTGCTCGCGGCTCGTCACGTATTCGCGGGTCAGGGCGTACGCCCCTTCGGCGGCTCCGGCGATCGCGGCGGCGCGCAGCAGCGCGGCCCTCCCCCGGGCTTCCGGCATGGGCGGTGCGGAAGGCAGCGGTGCGCCCTCGATGCCGCGCAGGACCAGGTCGTCGCGCGGCTCCCCGGCGAGGTTGGCGTCCTCGTGCACCTCGACACCGGGTGCGCCGACGGAGACATAGGAGGCGGCGCCGGCCCGGTCGTAGACGACGACTGCGCCCGCGTCGCGCAGCCATGGCACGTTCGGGATCCGCAGAACAGACAACTCGTCCTCGAAGACCGCATCCACGCCGAAGGCGACAGTCACCTGCTCGCCGACGACGCGGTCCCGGGCGAGCGCCCAGGAGGCGACGGCCATTTCGGCCACCGGAGCGCTGACCGCGTGCTCGCCGAGAGTGCGCACGATGGCGACCAGGTCCTCGAACGTGCCGCCAGAGCCACCGCGCGTCTCGTCCACCCCGACAAGGGGCAGGCCCAGCCCCCGGAGCGTCTCCCACAGGTCGTGGGACGACCTGGCTTCCATGTCGGCGTCGTCGACTATGTCGCCGATCAGGCGCCGCAGTTCCTGGAGGTTCTCACTCACGCCCGGGTCTCCTGTTTGGCGATGATCGACAGCAGGACGTCGGCGGCCCCGCCGCGGATGGTGAAGCCGGGGGACGCGAGCAGCGCCTCGCCCCAGGCGGCGTTCAGCTCTGGCCGGCCGGGCCCGCGGAGCCCGCGGGCGAAGTCCACGACGTCGTTCTCGAAGGCGTTGCCGAGGTACTTGAGCGTGGCGGCGTCGACGATCGGGGCGGCTCCGGAATCCAGGCTCGCCGCGACGTTCCAGGCGAGGCGTCGCAGTGTGGCGAGACGGGCGACGAGCCGCCCGAGCGGGGCTTGGAGGCGAGTGGCGCCGGCCGCCTCCTGTACCGCGAGCGCGAAGAGCGGGTACGTCGACAAGAACCTTTCCGGGCCGCCGCGTTCGAACGAGAGTTGCTCGGTCACCTGCCGCCACGCGTTACCGACTGTCCCCAGGACGCGGCGGACGGGCACGAACACGTCGGTGAAGAGCATCTCGTTGAAGTGGTGCTCGCCGGCCAGGTCGACGATTGGCGAGACCGCGACGCCGGGTGTGTCCATGTCGACGATGAACTCGGTGAGGCCCTCGTGCTTGCGTTCCCCTCGCGAGGTGCGCGCCAACAGGTATGCGTGGGTGGCCTTGTGCGCGCCGGTGGTCCAGATCTTGCGGCCGTTGACCAACCAGCCGCCGTCGGTCTCGGCGGCCGTGGTCCGCACCGCGGCGAGGTCGGATCCGGCGTCCGGTTCGCTCATACCCAGGCAGAACACGAACTGCGCGGAGGTGATGCCCGGGAGAATCTCCTTCCGGAGTTCGGGAGTTCCGTGCCTGAGCACCGCGGGACCGATCTGGCGGTCGCCGATCCAGTGCGCGGCCACCGGAGCGCCCGCGCGCAGCAACTCCTCGTTCACCGCGAGTCGGGCCAACTGGCTTTGCCCGCCGCCGCCGTACTCACGCGGCCATGTGATGCCGATCAGACCGCGTGCGGCGAGCTCGCGGCTGAAGTCGGGGTCGAACCCGCGCATCCAGTTGTCGCTGCGGGGTTCGTACCTCCCGTCCGCGAGCCATTGGTCGGTCAACTCGCGGACCTGCTGCCGGAGGAGCGACACGTTCGTCGGTTCAGGTGGTGGAGTCGTCATCCGGTGCTCCTCATCGACCTGTGTAGACACCAGGACGCTTCTCACGGAACGCCGCCAGGGCTTCCGCCGAGTCGCGCGTCGAGGTGACGACGGCCTGGTGGGACGAGATGAGGTCCAACGCGGTGCGCAGGTCGTGCCGCTCTCCCTCGCGTACCGCGCGCTTGATGAGCTGGATCGCGATGGGAGGTTGGGCGGCAAGCCGGGCCGCGAAGGCCCGGGCGACGGCCGGGAACTCCTCGTCCGGGTGCACGGCGCTGACCAGGCCCATGCCCAGTGCCTCGTCGGCGTCCACGAAATCCCCGGTCCACAGCAGCCGCAGGGCGGTCGCGGTGCCCACGATCTTCGGCAGGTACCAGCAGCCGCCGTCACCGGGAACGAGACCGACGCGGATGTAGCCCTCGCTGAACCGTGCGGACCGCGCCGCGATGCGGATGTCGGCCATCAGGGCCATGTCCATCCCGGCCCCGACCGCCACGCCGTTCACCGCGGCGATGTACGGCTTGGTCAACGCCTCGGCGGCAAAGGCGACTTGATGGATGCGGTCGGTGAGGAGCTGCTTCTCGGCCAGGGGTGTGCGCTCCCGGTCGGCGAAGGCGTCGAGGTCCACGCCCGAGCAGAACGCGTCCCCCGCGCCCGTGAGCAGGACCACGCGTACGTCCGGGTCCGCCTGGGCGTCGCGCAGGGCGCCGGCCCACGCGTCGACGACCTCCATCGTGAAGGCGTTCTTGCGGTGCGGCCTGTTGAGCGTGATCGTCGCGATGTGGTCGGCGACGCGGTAGTCGAGCTCGCGGCTCTCGGCATCAGTCACTGCATTGGCTCCTGGCTCCTGGGCTCTGGCGAGGGTCCGTCCGTCACGGCACGATGCTGGCCCGCACGACTTCGCGGCGGTCGGCGGCGCGGAAGGCCTCGTTGATGTCCGCGAGGGGGAAGGCGGTGCTCTCCAGCCATCGCTTGGGCAGCCGGTCGCGGACCGCGTCCAGGAATCGCAGGCTCTTGCCGAGCGCGCCGGGCTCGTAGAGCGAGACGCCGATGATGCTCTTGTTGGTCAGCGTCAGGCGGGACGGGTCGGCTTGGTACGTCTGCCCGTGCCCGATGTTGCCGACGCTCAGGTAGCGGCCGAACCGGCCGAGCATCTTCACACCCTCGTCGACCACGCCCGGCGAGCCGACGAGTTCGATCACGACGTCGGCGCCGCCGTCGGTGAGCCGGTGTACGCGCTTGACGCGGGCCCGCTCGTCCGGCTCGGCGCTGATGTCCACGACCGCGTCGGCCCCCAACTCCAGGGCCAGCTCCAACCGTTCCGCCACGGTGTCGACGACGACCACGGTGGCCGCCCCCCGCGCCTTGGCGAGGGCGGTGGCGTACAGGCCGAGCCCTCCCGCCCCCTGTACGACGACGGTCTCGCCGAAGGTGAGCTGCGCCCTGTCGTACGCCTGCATGACCTGCGCGAGCGCGCAGTTGGCGCCGCTGACCACCTCGTCGGACAGTGTGTCGGGGACGGTGTAGACGAGCGCGCCCGCCGGGAGCAGGAAGTAGTCGGCGAACCCGCCCACGTAGTAAGGAGGTTCCTCCGAGCTGGCGAGCATCGCCATCGTCATCCGGCCGCAACTCGCGCTCCTGCCGGCGACGCAGTAGCGGCAGACATGACACGGGAAGAAGTACGGGAAGACCACCCGGGTGCCCGCCGCCAGCTCCGCACCGTCGGTGTCGGCAGCGACTCCGTCGCCCAGGCCCGCGACGACGCCGACCATCTCGTGGCCGAGCACAGTTGGCAGCCGGCCGCCGAGGCCCCGGGTGTTGAAGCGGCCGTGCCAGGCGTGCAGGTCGCTGCCGCAAACGTTGGCGCGGGTGACCTTGACCAGGATCTCGCCGGGCAGCACGCCACGCCCGGCCAGCGAGACCTCACGGATCTCGAACGGCTCGTTCGGCGCGGTGAATTGCGCGATGCGTCCTTCGAACACTGACGGAAGCCTTCCTGGTTCGCGGCAGACAGCGGACAAGGGACCACGACCCGGCGCCCAGGGCACCAGGACCGTGGAGCCCCGGCGATCCGACGGCTACGGGAGCCCGTCTTCGAGACCTTGTAATTCCTATACATGAAATACATCATGGTCAACATTCGACCGTCAAGACCGGGCAGCGGTGCCCAACCCCCGCCCGGCGCACCTGGAGGTCCTGATGTCGCACTCCCCGCCCCGCCCCGTCTATGTCGCGGGCCGGTGGCTCGAAGCGGCGGACGGCGACGCGATCGCGGTGAGCAACCCGGCCACGGAGGAGGTCCTCGCCCACGTCCCGCGCGGGTCCGCCGCCGACGCCGACCACGCGGTGACCGCCGCGCGGGCCGCCCAGGACGGCTGGAGCCGGACCCCGCAGTCCGAGCGCATCGCCGCCGTCGAAGCCCTCTGCAAGGTTCTGGAGTCCCGGGCTGCGCAGCTCACCGACGCCGTGGTCGACGACGTCGGCACCCCGCACCGCATCGCCGACAAGCTTCAGACGCACCTTCCGCTCGCCGCCGTCCGCGACTTCATCGCCGCGGCCGACGGCATCGAGGAGCCGGTCCGGGTCCGCAACTCGCTCGTGGGCCGCTCCCCCGTCGGCGTGGTCGCGGCCATCACGCCGTGGAACTACCCGTTGTTGCAGACCGTGGGCAAGGTGGTCCCTGCGCTGCTCAGTGGCAGCACGGTCGTCCTCAAGCCAAGCGAAGTGGCGCCTTTGGTGCCGTATGTGCTGGCTGAGGCGATCCATGAAGTCGGGCTTCCTCCCGGCGTGTTCAATCTGATCAGCGGCCTCGGCCCGGGCATCGGGGCGGCGCTCGTGGCGCACCCCGAGGTCGACATGGTCTCGTTCACCGGCTCGACGCAGGGCGGTCGCGCCGTCGCAAGCGCCGCGGCCCAGGGGATCAAGCGCGTCTCCCTGGAACTCGGCGGCAAATCCGCCGCGGTGGTCCTGCCGGAGGCCGAACTGGAGCGGGCGGTGAAGGCCACGGTGAGCAGTTGCCTGCTCAACTCCGGCCAGACCTGTCTGGCCGTCACGCGCCTCGTCGTCCCGCGCCAACACTATGCGGACGCCGTTGAGTTGGCGGTCGCCACCGCCTCCCGCTTCACCCCGGGCGACCCCCGTGACCCGGCGGCCAAGCAGGGCCCGCTCGTGTCTGCGGCCCAGCGCGACCGGGTACGCGGCTTCATCGACCGGGCCGTGGAGGACGGGGCGCGAGTGGCCGCCGGCGGCAGCGCTGCGCCTGATGGGCTCGATCGCGGCTACTTCGTACGCCCCACCGTCATCGCGGACGCGACCCCCGACTCCGAAATCGCCCAGGAGGAGGTCTTCGGCCCGGTCCTCGTCGTGCTGCCGTACGACGACATCGAGGAAGCGGTCCGCATCGCCAACGGCACGCCGTACGGTCTCTCGGGCGCGGTCTGGGGCCCGGACCAAGACGCCGCCATCGCCGTTGCCCGCCGGCTCCGCAGTGGCCAGGTCGACGTCAACGGCGGCGCCTTCAACACGGCGGCCCCCTTCGGCGGAATGAAACTCTCGGGAACGGGACGCGAGTTCGGCAGGGCCGGGCTTGAGGAGTACTACGAGCTCCAGGCGCTCCAGTTGTAGCCGCCCGGCACCCGAAGACATCAGGCGTGGGGGCGAGCCGACCGTACGGTCGGCTCGCCCCCACGCCCGCCTGCGGCCCCGATCAACCGGACCGGTGTTCCGCAAGTGTCATGGTTCGTCCCGTTGTGACGCAGCGGGTACGGGCTGCCGAGCCGGTGCTCCCGCCGCCCCGCGAGCACGGCCGCACGCCCGCGGTTTGGGTTCGCAGTGGGCGTCGACGCCGATGACGGCCATGGTCGTGCTCCTCAGCAGGGAAGCCGTCCGGAAAGGCCCGGGCACGTTCGCGTGGTCACCCTGACGCGCGGCCGACTCCTCGCCGGGCCCGCGTCTCTGGTACGCGGTTGTCCGGCCGTCGGCAGCCCCGGCCAAAGAAAATGAAATACGGGTTACACAAAAATCGCAAGAGCTGCGCGGGGTCGACCGAGACAGCCCGACAACGTCGGCGACCGTACCGAAACGTAGTTAGTACGCAAAATGCGCAGGCCGGCACCGCCGTCGGGGCCGCGGCGAGATCAGAGCCCGGCGGAAAACGCAAGTTCCGCCACTAGCGCGCGCAAGCCTCTGCGGCTACGCTCCCCGGCACAGCCCCGAAATTAACGCGACCGACATGTGGGCCGGTTCATTGAATCGGTTCATTCCCCAGCCAGCAGCGGGGCGCGCCTGCCCGCGCTCGTCGACGCCGTTCGCAGGTTCGGCGCTCGCCGGACCAACCGCCGCCCGCTGATGTTCCGTCAGCACGTCCACCGCGGAGATTCCCCATGCTGAAGTGCACCGCTTGTCCGTCGCATCCCGATCGGACACGGCTGTGAGTGCGCCGACAGGCTCGCCGGCCCCCTCGGCTCCCTCGGCTCCCTCGGCGCCGTCCGCCGCCGGTCTCGCCGCCGGGCTCATCGATGCCGAAGCCGAGCGTCAGAAGCGGCAGGCCGAGGCTTCGCGCGAGGTGCTGTTCGCCGACGAACTGCTGCCCGGGGTCGGGGACGAGCGCTTGACGGTCCGTCAAGGGCTGGCTGCGGGTGGATCGGCCACATTCCTCACCCTGACAACGCTCGCCGCGATGGACGAGCTGGAGTCGGCCGCGCTGGGGATCCTCGCCCCGGACATCCGGGACGCGTTCGGGATGAGCGACGGCGCCATCGTCTTCATCTCCGCCGCGTCCGGCGCGTTCCTCGTGCTCGGCGCGCTGCCGATGGGCTGGCTTGCCGACCGGTGCCGCCGCAGCCGGGTGATCGGTTGGGCCGGCATCGCGTTCTCCGCAATGGTGTTCGCGTGTGGCCTGGCCGCCAACGCGTTCCTCTTCTTCCTGGCCCGCTTCGGCGTGGGCGTGGCAAAGTCCAGCACGCTCCCGGTACACGGGTCGCTGAACGCCGACGCCTACCCCATCGGCGTCCGCGGCCGGCTCGCCACCATCAACGCGGGAGCCGCACGCACCGCAGGGGCACTGAGCCCACTCGCGGTCGGCGGCATCGCGACGCTCGCCGGTGGGGACGACGGCTGGCGCTGGCCGTTCCTCATCCTCGGACTTCCCGCACTGCTGATCGCGATCTGGGCGTTCCGACTCCCCGAACCCCCGCGCGGCCAGCACGAGATGAAGTCGGTGCTGGGCGAGGTCGTCGAGGACGCGAAGCCGATGCCGATATCGGTGGAGGCGGCGTTCGCGCGGTTGATGCGGATCCGCTCGATCAAGAGCTCGATCATGGCGTTCTCCGCCCTGGGCTTCAGTCTGTTCACCGGCGGGGTGCTCCAAAACCTGTGGGCCGAGGACCACTTCGGAATGTCCACGTTCCAGCGCGGTGTGATGGGTTCGATCAGCGGTGTGTCGCTGTTGGTGGCGCTGCCGTTCGTCGGCCCCTGGTACGACCGGCTCTACCGCCGTGACCCGTCACGCGCACTGGCCCTGCTGGGGTACCTGGTCCTGCCGGGTGCCGTGCTGCTGCCGATGCAGTGGGCGATGCCGAACGGGATCGCGTTCATGCTGGCCGGCATCCCGGCGGCGGTGCTGTCGTCGGTGACCTTCGCCATGGTCGGCCCGGTCCTGTCGTCCGTGGTGCCGTACCGGCTGCGCGGGCTCGGCAGCGCCCTGTCGGCGATCTACATCTTCTTCATCGGCGCGACCGGCGGCGCCTTGGTCTCCGGACTGATCAGCAACGCCTACGACCCGCGCGTGGCGGTCCTGGTGGTCGGCATCCCCTCCACCTTGATCGGCGGGCTCATGGTGGTGCGCAGCTCCGGCTTCATCAAGAACGACCTGTCGTTGGTCGTGCACGAACTGCGCGAGGAACTCGAAGAGCGGGACCGGCAGTTGCAGGACCCGGAGAACATCCCGGTGCTCCAGGTCAACAACATCGACTTCTCCTACGGCCACGTGCAGGTGCTCTTCGACGTCGCCTTCGACGTCAAGCGCGGAGAGACCCTTGCCCTACTGGGCACCAACGGCGCGGGCAAGTCGACGATCCTGAAGGTGATCTGCGGGCTGGGTACGCCGTCGCGAGGCGTCGTCCGCTTGAACGGTCGCACCATCACGTACGTCGCTCCCGAACAGCGCGGGCAGTACGGCGTTCACCTGCTGCCGGGCGGCAAGGGCGTGTTCCCGGACATGACCGTCCGGGAGAACCTGGAGATGGCCGCGTTCCGCGTGCGCAAGGACCCGGACGACCGCGTCCGCAGGTTCGCGTACGTGCTCGACCTGTTCCCGGACCTGGCGGGGCGGCAGTC
This sequence comes from Streptomycetaceae bacterium NBC_01309, assembly GCA_045039925.1. Classification (GTDB taxonomy): domain Bacteria; phylum Actinomycetota; class Actinomycetes; order Streptomycetales; family Streptomycetaceae; genus Yinghuangia. The sequence continues at coordinate 8,046,571 of CP108400.1, read as the reverse complement.
GCAAATCGCCGGTTCGCTGTCCGGCGGGCAGCAGCAGATGCTGGCGCTCGCGATGGTCCTGTTGAAGGACCCCGAGGTGCTGCTGATCGACGAACTCTCCCTCGGCTTGGCGCCGGTGGTGGTCCAGGACCTGCTGGCGATCATCGAGCGCCTCAAGTCCGACGGACTGACCGTCGTGATCGTCGAGCAGTCGCTGAACATCGCCCTGGCGATCGCCGACCGGGCGGTGTTCCTGGAGAAGGGCCAGGTCCGCTTCACCGGACCGGCCCGCGAACTCGCCGAACGCGAGGATCTCGCCCGCGCGGTCTTCCTCGGCACGGAAGGCGGCTGACGACGATGGAAATGCCGACCCTGCAACTGCTGTTCGACGGCGCGGTCACCGGGCTCGTGATCGGCCTGCTCGCGATGTGCATCGTGCTCGTGCACCGCTCCACGCGCGTCATCAACTTCGCCGTCGCCAACATGGGTCTCGTCGGGTCCGTGCTGTTCGCCCTGCTCGCGGTGCGGTACGGCGTTCCCTACTGGATCGCCCTGCCGGTCGCGCTCGCCGTCGGCGCCGCATTCGGCGCGATCATCGATCTGGCGGTCGTGCGCCGCCTGTTCAACGCGCCGCGCGTGATCGTCCTGGTCGCCACCATCGGCGTCGCCCAGCTCGCGCTGACGATCGTGACCGCGTACCCGGACCTCGACGACTACACGACAGAGTCGTACCCGGTGCCGTGGTCGGGCACCTGGTCGCCGGTCGACGACCTCCAGATCACCGGGGCACAGCTGAGCATCCTGGTCGCGGTCCCCGTGGCCGCGCTGATGCTGAGCTGGTTCCTCGGTCGGACAGTGCTCGGAAAGACCGTCAAGGCGTCCGCCGGCAACCCGGAACTGGCCCGGCTGAACGGCATCAGCCCGAAGATCGTGTCCACTGCGGTCTGGGCGCTGGCCGGGCTGCTCGGCACGCTGTGCCTGATCATGATCTCGGCGCAGAACAAGTCGCTGACGCAGATCACCACCCTGGGACCCACGACGCTGCTCCGCGCACTCGCCGCGGCCGTCATCGCCCGCATGGCCTCCTTCCGCACAGCTCTGCTCGCCGGGATCGGCCTTGGTCTGCTCCAGGCCTTCATCCAGTTCAACTGGCTGGACCAACCCGGCTTGACGGACCTGACGGTCCTGATCATCGTGCTGGCCGCGGTCTTCTTCGTGAGCCGCGGCCGGGACACCGAGGCCTCGTCGTTCTCCTTCGCACCGAAGATCAAGCCGGTGCCCGAGCGACTGCGCCGGGTGTGGTGGGTGCGCCACCTGGAGAAGTCCGGCCTACTGCTGTTGGGCGCGATCGCCATCGTCCTACCCCTCATGGTCACGCAGCCGTCGCGGCACCTCCTCTACACCGTCATCCTCGGCTACGCGATATGCGCGGCATCTGTCACCATCCTCACCGGGTGGGCCGGACAACTCTCGCTGGGACAGATGGCGTTCGCGGGACTCGGCGCCCTCACGGCCGCGGCGCTCAATCGGGGCCTGCGAATCGGTGTGGGCGGCACCGTGTACGAGTTCCGCGGGCTGACCTTCCCGGCGGCGGTGTTGGCTGCCTCGCTGGTGACGGCGGCGCTGGCGGCACTGGTCGGAGCCGGAGCCCTGCGCGTGCGCGGGCTGCTGCTCGCGGTCAGCACGTTCGCTCTGGCAGTTACCGCCGAGCAGTACCTGTACCGCCGCGAGCTGTTCCACGACGAGGGCACAAGCACCGCGTCGTTCCCTCGCAGCACGGTTTTCGGCATCGACGTCTCTTCGCAACGCGCCTACTACTACCTCGTATTGATCGTGTTGGCCGTGGTACTCGCGGTCGTGGCCAGGCTGCGCAAGTCCGGCGTCGGCCGCACCACCATCGGGGTGCGCGACAACCCGGCGACCGCCGCCGCGTACACCATCGGGGCCGCCCGGGTGAAGCTGCGTGCCTTCGCACTGGCCGGCGGCATCGCCGGGCTGGGCGGGGCATTGCTCGCCGGTGCGGTGCAGAGCGTGCCGTACACCGACAAGTACTTCCTCAGCCCCGACTCGCTGACCCTGGTGTCGATCGTGGTGATCGGCGGCCTCGGGTCGGTGTCCGGCTCGGTCCTGGGCGCGCTGTGGGTCATCGGCCTGCCGTCGTTCATGCCCGACAACGAGCTGGTGCCGCTGCTCACCTCCAGCCTGGGTCTGCTGATCCTGCTGCTCTACTTCCCGGGCGGGCTGGTCCAGATCGGCTACGCGCTGCGGGACACGATCCTCGCCGCGGCGGACAAGCGCCTCGGGCCCGCGCCGACCGTCAAGACCGCATCGGCGCCGCCGAAGGCACTCGCCCACAAGACCCACAAGCCGCTGCCCGAACACAAGCCGGTGCTTGCCACCTCCGGAGTCAAGGTCCGGTTCGGCGGCCGTGTTGCGGTCGACGGGGTGTCCATCGATGTGGAGCCGAACGAGATCGTCGGGCTGATCGGCACCAACGGCGCGGGCAAGTCCACGCTGATGAACGCCATCGGCGGATTCGTCCCGGCCAGGGGAACCGTGGAACTGCTGGGCAGGGACGTCTCGTCGAGTGCCCCCGCGGGTCGTGCACGGCGCGGTCTGGGCCGCACCTTCCAGGCCGCGACGCTGTTCCCCGAGCTGACCGTGCGCGAGACCGTGCAGATCGCGCTGGAGGCGCGCGGGCGTACCGGACTGTTGTCCACTGCGCTCCACTTGCCGCACACCTTCAAGCGCGAGCGCGCCAAGCGGTCGGATGCCGGCGACCTGATCGACTTCCTCGGTCTGGGTCGCTATGCCGACGCGTTCGTCGGCGACTTGTCCACCGGGACCCGTCGCATCGTCGAACTGGCCGGACTGCTGGCCCTGGATGCGCGGGTGTTGTGCCTGGACGAGCCGACGGCCGGCGTGGCGCAGCGCGAGACCGAGGCGTTCGGTCCGCTCATCCAGGAGATCCGCCGCGAACTCGGCGCCTCGATGCTGGTCATCGAGCACGACATGCCGCTGATCATGGGCATCAGCGACCGCGTCTACTGCCTGGAAACCGGCCGCGTCATCGCCGCCGGGCAACCGTCCGAGGTCCGCAACGACCCCAAGGTCATCGCCAGTTACCTCGGCACCGACGAACGCGCGATCGAACGCAGCGGACGTGCGCCCGACGCGGCGGCCTCGACGCCGTCCCCCGCGGACGCCGCCGCGCCCGCGTAACACACCAGCCCGTACCGACCGCTTGAGTCAGCCCCACGACCAGAAACGGATCTCCACCATGACTTCGTCGCTGTCCCCCCGTGCCGGACGCCGCACCGCGGTGATCCTCGCGGCAGCCGCCGCCCTCGTGGTCTCCGGCTGTACGGCCGAGAAGAAGGACGATGCGAAGACCGGTCCCTCCGGCGCCCCCGTGGCGCCGCCCGCACCCAAGGTCGCCCCTGGCGTCACCGCGGACAGCATCAAGGTCGGCATCACGTACCCGGACCTCGAGTCCGTCAGGCAGTTCGTCAGCATCGACCACGGACCCTACGAGGCCGCGTACAACGCGCTGATCAAGAAGATCAACGACGCGGGCGGCATCAACGGCCGCAAGATCGTCCCGGTGTTCGGCAAGATCAACCTCATCTCCCCCGCCGCCGCCCAGGAGACCTGCGTCAAGCTCACCCAGGACGAGAAGGTCTTCGCCGTCCTCGGCAACTTCAACGGCGACGAACCGCTGTGCTACGTGCAGACCAACAAGACCGCGGCCATCGGCGGACAGCTCACCGCCAAGCGCTACGCGCAGGCCCAGGCCCCGTGGTTCAGCGACGCCCGCGGCGGCGACGAAGTCGGGGACGGGCTCGCCCTGTTCAACGGCGACAACAGCCTCACCGGCAAGAAGGTCGCCGTGCTGTCCAACGTCAACGAGCAGGGCGTGATGAAGGACACCGTCATCCCCGCCCTCCAGAAGCTGGGGATCACTCCGGTGGAGACCGGCGTCCTCGACGCGCCCGCAACCGACGCGGCGGCGATCGGCCAGCAGACCGGCGTGTTCATCCAGAAGTTCCAGGCGGCCGGGGCCGAAGCCCTGGTCGTCGTCGGCAGCATGGGTGCCTCGTTCCCGCAGGTGCTGGAGCAGACCAAGTACCGCCCCCGACTGCTGTTCACCGACTACTTGCAGGTCCAGGCGTACGCCAATGACAAGGGCAAGCACGACTTCACCACCCTGGCCGACGCCGCGGCCCTCGGACTGAACACGCAGTGGAGCGACGCCGCGAACCAGGACTGCATGACCACGATCGAGGCCGCCGGCCCCGAGCTCAAGGGCAAGCTCACCGTTGACCCGACCAGCCTCCCGGCGGGGGCCCCCACCCCGCAGGTCTCGGCAAGCGCCGCATGCCGCAACCTGGCGATCTTCAAGGCGATAGCGGAGAAGGCGGGCCAGGACCTCAACTACGAGTCCTTCCAGAACGCCGGATTCTCGCTCGGCTCGTTCCAGGACCCGGGCTACGCCGACAAGGCCACGTACGCGCAGGCGAGCCCGCACGGCGCCATCCCGGCGCGGCTGTTCAAGTACGACCCGGCAGCGCAGAAGTTCGTCGTCTCGACGTCCTGACCCGCCGGCCCGGAGCACTCGCCGCGTCTGTCCGTCTGCGCCCCTGGCGCAGGCGGGCAGACACCGGTCCGCCGCCGGTCCGGCGAGGCCTCAACAGACTCAAGTCGGTGGGCAGTTCAGTACGTCCAGCGCACCGGACGCGTCATCAGCTCCGGGTAGCGGCGGCGCCAGTAGCGCTCCGCCTCGGCGAGGTGGTCACGCATCGCCTGCTCGGCCCGGTCCGGGTCACGGGCGCGCAGAGCGTCCGTGATGGCCTCGTGCGCATCGGCGATCGCCGCCTGCTTGCGCGGCGAGTACTGCACACCGACGCGCACTCCGTCCGCGATCGTCTTCAGGGTGCTGACGAAGACGTCCAGCACCACGCTCTGAGCGGCTTCGGCAACCAGCAGGTGGAAGCGCTGGTTCTGCGCGGCGAACACGTCCTGGCTGCCCGGACTGGCGCGCATCTCGCGGATGGTCTCGTCGAGTTCCTTCAGCTGCGCGTCGGTGATCCGCTCGGCCGCGCGGCGCGCGATCATCGGCTCCAGCGCACCGCGGGCGTCGCTGACGTCGGCGAAAGACGCGCCCTCGATCTGGAGCACCAGGCTGAGTGCCTCGCTCAGGCTGCCCTTGGGCGGGCGGCGGACGATCGGTCCGCCGCCCGGCCCGGTCTTGAGCACAATCAGGCCCCGGGTCTCCAACAGCCTGAGCGCCTCGCGAACCGTCGGCCGGCCGGCGCCGTACAGGGCCATCATCTCCTGCTCGTTCGGCAGCCGGTCTCCCTGTCGGACCTCGCCGGACAGGATCGGCTGCGCCAGCACATGAGCGAGCCTCTGCGAGGACTTCGGGCCGCGCCACGGCTTGTCGTGCACACCTGCGCTCATCGCATCCGTTCCCTGGCCGGCCCGCGAGCCTGACATCCGCATTTCCTGTACAGGAATACCGTACCTGCACGAGGCCCACGGCGGCTCGAATCGGGTGTCAGGCGTGACATCAGTCGGTCCGTACGCCCGCATGCCGAGAAGGTTGCTACTCGTCGCCGTCGACGGGCACCGCCGGATCGAGTGCATCGCGGATCTCCGACGTGTGCTCGCCGAACAGCGGCGGCGCACGGCGGATCGGCGGCCGCCGCCCGTCGAGAGTAAGCGGCGAGGCGACGAGGCGGATCGGCCCGGACGGGTGCTCGACTTCCTGCACCAACCCCGCGGCGGCGACCTGTTCCTCGCGGAAGACGGCGTCGACCCGGTTGACCGGGGCACAAGGGACGCCTGCCTCCGCCAGCCGGGTCTCCCACGTCTCCGACGACGAGGTACGGAAGACCGCGGCCAAGGCATCGGTCAGTTCCTGGCGGTGTGCCAATCGCGCGGCGTTGGACGCGTAGTCGGGGTCATCCGGCAGATCAGGCAGGCCGAGGGCCGCACAGAGCGCGGCGAACTGGCGGTCGCTGGTCGCGCCTATGACGAGTTCGCCGTCGGCGGTCGGCATCGGACCGTAGGGCGCGACGTTGGGGTGCAGGTTCCCCAGCAACCCGGGCACAACATCGCCGATCAGGTGATTCGCGGCCTGGTTGATCAGGGAGGCGACGCCGCATTCGAAGAGCGGGACCTCGACGCGCGCAGGTCGTCCGTCCGGGCGCCGGTGCTGCCCGAGCAGCGCACCGAGCGCACCGATGGCCGCGTACAGTCCGGTCATCACGTCGACGACCGGCAGGCCGACCTTGGTCGGCCCGCTGTCGGGATGGCCGGTCACCGACATGATCCCCGAACGGGCCTGCGCCATGGCGTCGTAGCCGGGTTGGTCCGCGAGCGGTCCGCCGCTTCCGGCCCCACGCACAGACACCCAGACCGCATGCCGGTTGTCGTCGCGCACCCGGTCGAGTCCGAGCGAAACGAGTTGCCGCGGCAGGAAGTTCTCGATCACCACGTCGGCCGCGGCGGCCAGCGAGCGCACGACACCGAGGTCCTTGTCGGACCGCAGGTCGAGCACCATCGCGCGACGGTTGCGGTTCACCGCCAGATAGTAGGCGGCGTCGTCACCGTGGAACGGCGGGCCCCAGCGCCTCGTCTCGTCGCCCTGCGGCGACTCGACCTTGATCACATCCGCGCCGAGGTCGGCGAGGACGGTGGCCGCCAACGGACCGGCGAGGATGCGGGACAGGTCGAGCACGCGCACCCCGGCCAGCGGCAGTCCCGGATCCTGGCTCTGCCGGTCGTCCGGCCATGTCCGACCACTGCCGCTCATACGCGTGTTGCCCCTTCGGTCGACTGGTCGCGGACCCGAGATCCGGCCTTACTTTCGTGTAAGTGATACACATATACTGCACACCGCTGACGAATGCGATCGTGTGTCTACGGCACTGGAGCCCTGGCGACGTGACGAAATCTTCCCCTAGGCCACATTCCCGCGCCCGGCGCCAGGGGCTCGCCGATCTGTTGGCGCGTTCGGCGGTGCGTACTCCGGACAAGACCGCGATCGTGTTCGGACAGTTGCGGCAGAGCTTCGCGGACCTGGACGCGCTGGTCTCGCGGACCGCGGCCGGGCTGGCCGAGCGCGGGGTGGCCAAGGGCGACCGGGTGGTGCTGCTGGCCCGGAACTCGCACGGGTTCGTAGCGGCGTACTTCGCGCTGGCCCGGATCGGGGCGGTGTCGGTCCCGGTGAACTGCGGGGGTGACGATCGGCTGCGAGAACGTCATCGACTCGGGGCCCTGCATGAGGGTCAGGTTCGTCGCAGTGGTGCCTCGCTGCCGGCCGAAGTTCGAGTTCCATTCGATGCCGAGCGGCAGCTTCGAGGCCCGCCGCGCGTTCTCCGGATGAATCCCGACGTGCAGTACTTGCGATCCGTAGGTGTCGTCCGGCTGCAAATCCAGTCTCCCCGGCTCGACGGTGACCACCGGGTTGACGTGCGTGCCGTGGACCCGGCCAATGGCCATTGCGAGCCCTGCGCATTTAGCGTAGCTTCCACGCTAAATTGGTGGAGCAGCGATGCCACGGAGGCCGCACAGTGACGACGGACGAGATTGCCCGAACTGCGGGTCAGTCAGGTCTCTCCACTGCGGACCGTCTGGAGATCGCCGAACTGCCCGCACGGTTCTGCCACCACTCCGACTATGGGGAGTACGAGCAGTTCGCGGATCTGTTCGCCGACGACGTGGTCACCGAGCTCGTCGGCGTCGGCACCTACGTCGGCCTTGACGCGCAGATCCGCCACGCACGCGATACCGACACCTGGACGTCAGGGCACGCCTGGCACGTGGTGACGAACCTGTGGATCGAAGCCACGCCGAATGGTGCCGCGGTGCACTACTACTTGCTCGGCATGCTGCGTACGGGCTCGGCGGACAGCGGTCAGGTCAACACCACCGGACGCATGGTGGACCACGTGGTGCGGACCCGAGACGGGTGGCGGATACAACGCCGCGAACTCACGATGGATCGCCCGACGACGCCGCCGGATCTCGTCTGATTCCGCGGGTGGGGCCTTGGACGTCCGGTCGGCGTGTCTCCGCCGAGGCGCCGACCGGACCTTGCCCTACGCCGACGAAGCGCTGCTGAATATCGGGTTCGGCGGTGACTTGCGGCCGCGCTTCGCCGTGCGGCCCGCCTTGGGGGCCTTGCCGGCAAGAGACTCGATCGCGGCAATTGTGGTGTCGATGACGACGTCATACAGGCGGTCGAACGCACCGGGCAGCGCTTCGAGCACTGGCGCCACCCTGGCCTTCTCGGGCGCGTCCGTCGCGTCGAGCGCGTCCCGCAGGACGGCCGACATCTCAGTCGCGGGAGTGCGCTGGGCGGCCAGGGTCGCCTGGCCCACGATGGTCGTACCGACGAGGGTGATGGCCAAGGCGAGGTCCTCGTCACCCAGCTTCAACGGCTGGAGCATCTCGGTCAGCAGTATGAAGGACGGGAGCCAGCTCGGCTGGCGGGTGGAGGCGATGTACGGCAGCAACTGCGGGTAGGGCCGCAGGTGTTCCATGCTCAGGAGCATCCAGCCGCGCAACTGCTCCTGCCACGTCGCGCCCGTCGGCGCGTCGAACCGCATGTTGGATGCCACTTGGTCCGCCACCGCGTGGAGCAGGTCGTCGCGGTCGGGGAAATACCGGTACAACGCCATCGGCGCCGCACCTGCCGCTTCCGCCACCCGCTTGACCGTCAGAGGCGCTCCCGGGTCCGCGTACACCAGCGCTGCGGCGGCGTCGACGAACTGTTCGCGCGACAACCGCGGCGGCCGACCGCGACCGCGCGCGGCAGCGCCTCCTGATGGCTGGGTCATCTGTGTCCTTTCACGCGCCGTGATGGGCGCCGACCACATGTGATTCCAGACTACGCACCCTTGGGCCGGGAACCTTGCGCGTCTCGCGCGCGCACCGTGGCGCCACCGCCCGTCGGCACCGCCCCGGTGTCACCGAGCCCGGCACCTGTCGACTCGCGGGCGACCAGGCATGTGACCATCTCGTCCACTCCCGCGGCTACGGGCCGCGCTTCGGCTTCCTGGAGGGCGAGTGCCGCGAGGTACCGCCCCGCGCGCACGGCGTCCATCCGAACGCTCGACAGTGACGGCACGAACAGCGATGCCAGGGGGCTGTCGTCGTGTCCCACCACGGCCAGGTCCTCGGGTACGCGGAGCCCGGTGCGCAGCGCGGCACCTGCCACGGCCGCGGCGACGTCGTCGTTGTACGCGGCGATCGCCGTGACCCCGTCCGCCCGCCAGGCACGAACGAATTGGCCTGCGGAACCCGGGCAGTCCGCGAGGCTCGGCGCTGCGGGGTCGATGCTGCGGACGTCGTGCAGCCGGATGCCGCGCGCTTCCGCCTCCGCCGCGGCTGCGGACGTGCGGGCGCGTACAAGATCAGCGATCCGGGTGTCCGCCGCGGCGGCGTACGCGATCCGCCGGTGCCCCAGGTCGTACAGGTGGCCGATCTGAAGCCTCGTCCCCTCGGTCACCCCGGGGGCACGGTCGAGCGTGACCGGCTCATCAGGACTGGGCAGGATGCGCGCAATCCCGGCGGCGTGCATGGACGCGACATCCTCGGCGCTGAACGGACTCCACCCGATCACCACGTCGGGATTGAGCGATTCCCACAGCGGTCTGGCCGTGCGCTCGGCCGTCTGGGTCTGTGTCACCAGCGAATAGTTGGCCTCGTCGAGCGCACGCGCTGCCTCTTCGAGGTACATGCGCATGCTGAACTCGGCGGGCCAGTCCGGGAGGACGAGCAAGACGATCCGGCTGCGCCCGCCGGCGAGCGCGGTGGCGGCCCGGTGCGGGCGATAGCCCATGCGTGCCGCCGCGCCGAGCACCCGCGCACGTGTCGCCTCGGAGATCGTCTGCCCGGGCGTGTTGTTCAGGACGAAGCCCACGGTCGCGCGGGAGACGCCGACGGCTCGCGCGACGTCCGCGGCGGTGACACGGCGAGGCGCGGGCGTTCCGGGCATCGTCTCCCCCTTGCTTCCCCATCGAATTGCACGCTCGCGACCGCTTGCGCGCGCTAGGAAGAAAGCATAATTTACCAGCTACTAGCGCGCGCTATCTGTCATGCCGCGCCGTGCCGTCGTCCCACCAGCACCGCGGGCCCGCCCGACGGACGCCCGTTCGAGCACGCTGCCACCACCACCGGAAGGACGCTCCATGCCTGCCATCGAGCCCACTGCCCTTGCTCTTGAGCAGAAGGCGTCGCTGCTCACCGGGCGCGACTTCAGCACCACGAAGCCCGTGCAGGCGGCGGGCATTCCTTCGATCGTTCTCGTCGACGGCCCCCACGGCGTGCGGCCACCGGACACGGCCGCCGACCATTTGGGGGTCAATGCGAGCCTGCCGGCGACCTGCTTCCCGCCTGCGGTGGCCGTCGGTTCGAGCTGGGACCCGGAGGTCGCCGCGCGTGTCGGCGCGGCTGTGGGTCGCGAGGCACGTGCTTACGGCATCCACGTCGTCCTGGGGCCGGGCGTGAACGTCAAGCGCTCGCCGTTGTGCGGGCGCAACTTCGAGTACTACTCGGAGGATCCGCTGCTCTCCGGGGTGCTCGCCGCGGCTCACGTGGCAGCCATGCAAGGCGAGGGAGTCGGCGCGTCGGTCAAGCACTTCGCGGCCAACAACCAGGAGACCGGCCGCATGCAGGTCAGCGCGGACGTCGACGAGCGCACGCTGCGTGAGATCTACTTCCCGGCCTTCGAACGTGTCGTCACCGACGCGCGGCCGGCGACGGTGATGTGCGCGTACAACCGCATCAACGGCGTGTACGCGTCCCAGAACCAATGGCTGCTCACCGAGGTTCTGCGCGATCAGTGGGGCTTCGACGGTCTGGTGGTGTCGGACTGGGGTGCGGTCAACGACCGCGTGGCGGCCCTGGCCGCGGGGCTGGACCTGGCGATGCCGGGAGACGGCGGGGCCGGTGAAGCCAAGGTGGTCGAGGCCGTGCGCAGCGGCGTCCTGGACGAGGCCGTGGTCGACCGCAGCTTGCGGCGGGTTCAGGCGTTGACCGCTTACGTCGCCGAGGCGACCGACGACCTCCCTGAGGACGAGCACCATGCCCTGGCCAGGGAACTCGCAGCCGAATGCGTGGTGTTGCTCAAGAACGACGGCGACGCCCTGCCCCTGGCCGCGGATGCGCGCATCGCGGTGATCGGCGAATTCGCCGCCGTGCCTCGTTTCCAGGGCGGGGGCAGCTCGCACATCAACGCGACCCGCACGACCGCCGCGCTGGACGCCATGCGCTCGCTTGCCGCCGATGGGAGCCGGGTGGGCTTCGCCCGCGGCTTCGCACTCGACGGCGACGGCGACGCCGACGCGCTGCGCGCGGAAGCCGTCGCGGCGGCTCGCGAGGCAGAGGTGGCGGTGGTATTCGCCGGCCTGGCCGAGACGGACGAGTCCGAAGGCTACGACCGCGAGACCCTCGACCTGCCCCCCGCGCAGGTCGAGGTCATCCGCGCGGTCGCGAGTGCGGCCCCCCGTACCGTCGTGGTCCTGTCGAACGGCGGTGTGGTGTCGCTCGAAGGCTGGCACGACAACGTGGACGCGGTTGTGGAGGGATGGCTGCTCGGCCAGGCCGGGGGCGCCGCCATCGCCGACATCCTGTACGGCGCCGCCAACCCGTCCGGGCACTTGGCGGAGTCCGTCCCGATGCGTCTCCAGGACAACCCGAGCTACCTGAACTTCCCCGGCGAGAACGGCCATGTCCGTTACGGCGAGGGCGTGATGGTCGGCTACCGCTACTACAACACGGTCGAACTGCCGGTTCGCTACCCCTTCGGCCACGGCCTCAGCTACACCGCGTTCGAGACCCGCGACCTCACCGCCATCCTGACCGGCGACGACACCGCCTCCGTCTCGGTCACCGTCACGAACACCGGCGCACGCGCGGGCAAGCACGTCGTTCAGGTGTACGTCGCCACCTCCGCGGGCCCCGTCCGCAGGCCGCTGCGCGAGCTGCGCGCGTTCGCGAAAGTCTCGCTGGAGCCGGGCGAGTCCCGCACCGTCGCGCTCGAGCTCGACCGCCGCTCGTTCGCGTACTACGACACCGTCCACGGTGACTGGGTCGTGGCGGGCGGCGAATACGCCGTCCAGGTCGGCCGGAACGCCACGGACATCGTCGCGGAGGCCACGCTCACCCTCGTCGGCGACGTCCTCGTACAACCGCTCTCCCACGAGAGCCCGGTCGGCGATTGGTTCGCCCACCCGGTCGTCGGCCCCGAACTGATCACGCGACTGAGTGCGGGCATGCCGCCCCAGGACCCCGAGCAGGCCGAAGAGAACGCCCGCCTCCTGCGCATGGTCCACTCCATGCCCATGCGCCAGTTCCTGGCCTTCACCGGGGTCGCGCTCACCGCCGCGCATCTCGACGAGCTGATCTCGCTGGTCACCACTTCAGGGACCGGCTGAACGCGCGGCCGGGCCGGGGCGCACAGGGGCCGCCCGGCCCCGCCGCACCGGGCGTTGCCGGCCCGCAACCAAAGACATCCCCAAGAAACCTGGCAATAACAGGTTTTTCACTTTACGCTCGTCGCAATACCCCCGCGAGCCGTCGCGACACGGCACCGGCCGGGATGCAAACCCCTTCACAATGAATCGTTTCAAGGACCCAATGGCACTCTTTCGCCTTCGGTCCGGATCCCGCCGCCGCGGGGAAGCGCCTGTACCGTCAAAGGGACACGATCATGGGCAACACCACACCGATCTTGGACAGACCCGAACCACCCCAGGGCTCTCCCGGCGGCGCCGAGGAGCATCCCAAGGCGTTCTACGTCCTCCTCATCGTCGCGCTGGCCTGGCCGACGGTGGTCCTGTCGATGTCCGGTCTGCTGCTGGGCAATGCGCAGGTGCTGATCGCCCAGCACTTCCACACCACGCAGATCGCCTGGTTCACACTGATCACCACGCTCGTCGCCACCATGAGCGTGCCGTTCCTGATCAAGGCCGCCGACATGTTCGGCAAGAAGCGCGTCATGGTCGTCGCCTCGGTCATCGGCGTGATCGGCGAGACGCTGTGCGCTCTCGCCCCCACGTGGGGGCTGATGCTCTCGGCGCGGTTCCTGGTCGGCATCTACGCCGTGGTCACCGCGTTGACGTACTCGATCATCCGCGACGTCTTCCCCGCCAAGTGGGTCGGTACCGCGAGCGGCATCGTCGCGACGAGCACCGGGCTGACGGCGCTCGCGGGCCCCTGGCTCTCCGGCTGGCTGCAGGACAACCACGGGTTCCGCGGGGTGCTGTGGTTCCTGGCGGTCAACAGCGTCTTCGCGCTGATCCTGCTGGTGCTCTTCGTTCCCGAGAGCCCCCTGCGGGCGCCACGCACCTCTTTCGACTGGCTCGGCGGATTGCTGCTCGGCGGCAGCGCGACCGCGCTGGTGTACGGCATCGGCGAAGGCAGCAAGTGGGGCTGGACCGACGGAAAGACGCTGTTCTACCTGATCGGCGGAGTCGCTGCCTTCCTCGCCTTCCTCGTCGTCGAACACCGCGTCGCGCATCCGCTGCTCGACGTGCGCCTGCTGCGTGAGCGCCGGCTGCTGCTGATCCTGCTCTCCAGCGGCATGGCCGCCGGCGTGCTGTTCTCCACGGGCACCATCAACCAGCTCCTGGCCTTGTACCCGACGATCCCCGGCATCTCGGAGGGTCTGGGCTACAGCGCGACCGAGAACGCCGCACTCGGCGTGCACTCCAGCATCCTGTTGCTGCTGTGCGGCGCCGCGGTCGGCCTGATCGCCAACCGCCACAGCGCCAAACTCACCCTCGTCGCCGGGCTCGCCCTGTCGATCGTCGGTGTCCTGCTCATGCACAGCAACCACTACGAGAAGTGGCAGTTCATCGCCTTCGGACCGTTCTTCTCCATCGGCATGGGGCTGGTCCTCGCGTCCGGCCCGATCCTGATCATCGGCGCGGTCAAGCCCGAGGACCAGGCGACCGCCAACGGTGTCGGCTCGCTGCTCACCGGCGTACTCGGGGCGATCTCCACCCAGGTGATCTTCACGATCCTCAACGACAGCGGCAACGTGCTCCAGGGCACCCAGTTCTACACCGACGACGGCTACCGCGCCGCGTTCCTCGCCGGAGCCGGCATGCTCGCCGTGGCGCTCGTGCTCGCGTTGCTGATCCCGAAGGTGCGCACCCCTGTCGAGGCGGTCGAGGCCGATGCGGCCGCTACGGCGCGACCGGGCCGGTGATCAGGGTGACCAGGCCGTCGACGACCCGCACCATGTCGACGGCCGGGTTCACCAACCACTGCATCTGCACGCCGTCTATCGTCGCGATGACCAGCCGGGCAAGCTCATCGGCACCCACGTCCGCGCGGGCACGACCCTGCTGCTGCATCGCCTCGATACCGAGTTTCAAGGCGGCGTGCAGGCCCTCGTAGCGACGGGCGAAGTACGGCCCGGCCGGGCTGGCGGGATCGGCCGCGGCCGCTGTCATCGCCACGTACAGCCGGACCAGCCCCGGAACATCCATGTTGTGGGCAACGGTGCGCGCCACCGCCTGCAGGGAGTCGGTCACGCCCTCGGCGGCCTCGGTCGCCTCGCGGTCGCGCTCGTCGATGATCGCCAGGAAGAGTTCGTCGCGCGACCCGAAATAGTGCGTGAGCCCGGTCGCCGTCAGCCCCACCCGATCGGCGATCTCCCGCAACGATGCCTTGCGGTCGCCCTCGTGTGCGAACACCTCCAGCGCGGTGCGCAGGATCTGCTCACGGCGGGCGACGCCTTTGGGGTACCGCCGACCGGGCTGCTTGGGCGCGTCGGGCGCGGACTTGCTGCTGCTCACCCGGAAAACGTAGCGGACCCCGGCAACGGGAACCCCGCCGACCTGCTGCCGCGCCGGACTGGGTGCAGGAGGCGTACGAAATCTCCGTCACCCCGCCGGCCGGCGGTCCGGCGTGGCTCAGCGGCCGGGTCGACTCGAACGAGTCGGTCCTCGTGCCGTGGGAAGCCCCTCCCCTCCTCCCCCACGAGCGCCGCACCGTGCGCGTCCGTGCATGGGGGCCCGGCAACGAACTGCCCAACCTGGACGACCCGTTCGAGATCGGCTCCGGCGAACACACCTTCCTTGCCGGATGCCGCGCCCCGGAAGAGGACACGCGCTCCGAGCCGACCGCGCTCGACCGCGCACTGGCCCCGCACACGCCACAGCGCCAGGCGCTTCAGCAACAACCGACAAGTCCCACCACACAATCGACGCCAGGAAAGGCACCGGCATGAATCGACTCACCGGCAAGCGCGCACTCATCACCGGCGGCGCGTCGGGCATCGGCCAGGCCACCGTTCTGCGCTTCCTTGATGAAGGCGCCCAGGTCGTCGCGGCGGACATCGCCGAGGACGGCCTCAAGACAACACGCGAACGCGCCGAGGCCGCGGGCACGGGCGCCCGGCTCCTGACCCGCACGATCGACATCGGCGACGAAGCATCCGTCACCGCGGGCGTCGCGGGCGTCGTCGACGAACTCGGCGGCCTCGACGTGCTGGTCAACGCCGCAGGCATGCTGCGCGGCGCGCACACCCACGAGTGCCCGCTCGAGACGTGGAACCGGATCATCACGGTGAACCTGACCGGGACCTTCCTGATGACGCGCGCGGCCCTGCCCGCCCTGCTGGAGACCGGCGCGGGCGTCGTCGTCAACTTCAGCTCGACATCCGCGTCGTTCGCGCACCCGTACATGGCGGCCTACTCCGCGAGCAAGGGCGGCATCCAGTCCTTCACCCACAGCATCGCCCTCGAGTACGCCAAGCAGGGTCTGCGCGCAGTCGCCGTCGCTCCCGGCAGCATCCAGAGCGGCATCACCGAAACGACGCTGCAGTACCTGCCCGCAGATACGGACTTCGACCTGTTCGCCAAGCTCCAGCCGGCGCTCGGGCAGGGTTTCGCCCCGCCGGAGACGGTGGCCGGGGTGATCGCGATGCTGGCGTCGGAGGACGGTGCCTTCATCACCGGCACCGAGATCCGCATCGACGGCGGAACCCACCAATAGGCGCGTGCGGCTCCGGCCCGTATCCGACCGCACGCCCGCCTCATCGGAAACAGAGGGAATCCGAACATGCCCAGTAAGACCCATGCCCTGATGCAGAGTTGGTTCGCCGCGGGGCGTCAACGCGGTCCGGTGGACCTCGTGGCCGAGCGCGCGGAAGCAGCCGCCTACACCGAGACGTACCACCCGATCCTCGGCGTCGCGGACCACCCCGCTGCCGGTCTGCGGCCCGGCTCCTACGTCATGACTCCGCCGGACGTACGCGACGACCTCGTGATCCTCTACATCCACGGCGGCGGATTCCGCTCGGGCTGCGCGGCCATGGTCCGTCCGGCGGCGGCGCACCTCGCCCACGGCACGCGCGCCCGCGTGGTCCTGCCGGAATACCGCCTTGCCCCTGAACACCCGTACCCGGCCGCACTCGACGACTGCATCGACGCCTACCGGCGCCTCGCGTCCTTGGCCCCCGGCGCGCAGGTCGTCGTGGCGGGCGAGTCGGCGGGCGCGAACCTCGCCATGGCCGTATTGCTGCGCTGCGCCGCCGAAGGGCTTCCGGCACCGCTGGCTGGCGTTCTGTACTCGGGCGTCTTCGACCTGCGCGAGGAGCGGTTCCGCTCGGGCAGCTGGATCGACAACGATGCCACCGATCTGGCTCTGCATCTTGAGCTCGGCCAGGTCATGAAGAACGACTACCTGGCCGACCACCCGGCCGACGACCCGCTTGTCTCCCCCGTTGCCGCCGACCTCGCGGGCCTGCCCCCGCTGTTCATCCAGGTCTCCAGCGCCGAACGCCTGCTCGACGACTCCCTGCGCCTGGTCGACCGCGCGGCCCGCGCAGGGGTGCATGTCGAGATGGAGGTCTGGCCTCACATGCCGCACGCCTGGCAGGTCGCCGCCGGCTTCCTCCCTGAAGCCACGGAGGCCGCGGCGCGGACGTCGTCGTTCATCAACCGCGTCGCCGACGGCCGCATCGTCGACGGCGACGCCCTCCTCGGCGGCCCGGCATCACTGGCGGAAATCGGCTGACCGGTCTGGCGGCAAGCCGTTCCTGTCCGGTCAGGTCAGGTTGCTCTCCCGCGAGTTACGCGGTGCCGCCGCCGGGGCGGACGCGTCGACCGACAAGGCCTTCACCGTCACCGACGGACTTCGTTTGACTGGCGGCTGAGGACACCGAAACACAAAACCTTGCAATGCACGGTTTTGTATCCTAGGTTCGGGACGCATCACCCGATACCTGACCTGGAGTAGCAACAGTGAGCCGACCAACCAGTCTGCGTGTCGAGCATCTGAACGGGGAGGCTCTCGGGATCGACGTCGCCCGGCCCAGGCTGTCGTGGTGGTTGCCCTCCGGGGCGGTGCGTCAGGACGCGTACCGGATCCGCACCGCGGAGTGGGATTCCGGGCGCGTCGACGACGGGCGCAGCGTGCTGGTGGCGTACGCGGGCCCCGTGCCCGAGTCCGGTCGGCAGGTTGAGTGGCAGGTGAAGGCGTGGACCGATCTCGGTGAGAGCGACTGGTCCGAGACCGCGTTCTGGGAGGCCGGGCTCCTGGCACCGACGGACTGGACAGCCCAGTGGGTCGAGCCCATGGAGACGGACCCGCGGCCACCCGCAGGCGAGCGGCCGGCACACCTGCTGCGCCGCGAATTCCTCGTCGGGGCACCGGTCGTGCGTGCTCGCCTGTACGCGACCGCGCACGGCGTTTATGAGGCGTTCCTCAACGGCCACCGGGTCGGCGACGTCGAACTGGCGCCCGGGTTCACCGCCTACCGCGACCGGTTGCACGTCCAGACGTACGACGTCACAAGCCTTCTTTCGGAGGGTGCCAACACGGTGGGTGCGGTGCTGTCGGACGGGTGGTTCCGCGGGCGTGCCGGGGCGATGCGCATCGCCGACAGCTTCGGTACGCGCACCGCGCTGCTGTGCCAACTGCACGTGGAGCATGCGGACGGCACCGTCACGGTCGTGGGCACCGACGGCTCGTGGACCACGGCGACCGGCGAGATCACCGCCGCGGACCTCATGGACGGGCAGACCCACGACCTGCGGCGCGCCGTGCCCGGCTGGTCCGCGCCGGGCTTCGACGACACCGGTTGGTCCAAAGCATCCGTGGCCACCGGTGGGCTGTACGACGACTTCGCCCGACTCACCTCTTCGCCCGCCCCGCCGATGCGCCGCATCGAGGAGATCCACCCGCGGTCCGTCGAAGTACTCGACGGGGACCGGAAGGTCGTCGACCTGGGGCAGAACATCAACGGCTGGGTCCGCCTCACCGTGCCGACCGGGGACGCGCTGACGCTCACCCACGGCGAAGCCCTCGACGAGCGCGGCGACGTGACCACCGACCATCTGCGCGGCCAGGACTTCCAGACCTTCGAACCGCTTCCGGCCGGGCAGGTGGACCGCGTCTTCTCGGGCGGTTCGCCGGGCGAGGTGTTCGAACCGCGCCACACCACGCACGGTTTCCAGTACGTCCGCGTCGAAGGCGCCGGCCGCGCACTCACCCCCGACGACGTGACCGGCGTCGTGGTGCACACCGACCTGCGCCGCACCGGCACGTTCCGTTGCAGCGACGAACGCGTCGACAAGCTCCACGAGATCGCGGTGTGGAGCTTCCGCGACAACGCGTGCGACATCCCCACCGACTGCCCGCAGCGCGAGCGCGCGGGCTGGACCGGCGACTGGATGCTGTACGTGCCGACCGCCGCGTACCTCTACGACGTCGCCGGGTTCTCCGTGAAGTGGCTGCGCGACCTGGCCGTGGACCAGTGGGACGACGGCTGCCTGACCAACTTCGCGCCCGATCCGGGCGGCCGTGCCGTGCAGCACCTTCCGGCCGAGGTCCTCGAGATGTTCGCGGGTTCCTCGGCCTGGGGCGACGCCTCGGTCATCGTGCCGTGGGAGCTGTACCGGGCGTACGGCGATCTGGAGATTCTGCGCGAGTTCCGGCCGATGATGGTGCGCTGGGTCGACTTCGCCGCCGAACGCGCCCGCACCCGCCGCCACGCCGACCGCGCCGACCGGCGTCCCGAACCCGCGCCCCACGAGCGGTTCCTGTGGGACGCCGGCTTCCACTGGGGCGAGTGGACCGAGCCCGGCGCGGACGAGAACGCCTTCCGCACCGCCGACCACGGCGCGGTGGCCACCGCGTACTTGTACCGCTCGGCCTCCCTGCTGTCGCGCATCTCGGACTTGACCGGCCACGGCGACGACGCGCACCGTTACGCACAACTCGCCGACAGTGCCCTGCGAGCCTGGCGCGCCGAGTTCATCGCCGACGACGGTGCTCTCACGCCCGGCACGCAGGCGACCTACGTCCGTGCCCTCGCGTTCGGCTTGGTGCCGGACGACCTGCGAGCCGCCACCGCAGAGCGGCTGGTCGCCCTCATCCGGGCGGAGGGCACCCACGTCGGCACCGGATTCCTCGCCACTCCCTACCTGCTGCCGGTGCTCGCCGACACCGGGCACCTCGACGTCGCCTACGAACTCCTCTTCCAGGACTCCGAGCCTTCCTGGCTCACCATGGTCGACCGCGGCGCGACCACCATCTGGGAGCACTGGAACGGCATCGACGAGAACGGTGTCCCCCACGCGTCCCTCAACCACTACAGCAAGGGCGCGGTCGTCTCCTTCCTCCACACCCGCGTCGCGGGCATCCGTCCGCCCGCCGATCCCGACCCGCGCACCGCCGGATACCGCCGCTTCGAGATCGCGCCGCTGCCCGGCTCCGGACTCTCCTTTGCCGAAGCCGAGTTGCAGTCCCCGTACGGCGTCATCGCCTCGGCCTGGCGCATCGACGAGGACGGCACCTTCATCCTGGACGTCACCGTCCCGCCCAACACCGAAGCCGAGGTACGCCTGCCCGACGGGCGCACCTTCCACGCGACCCCGGGCAGCCACACGTACAAGTGACGTGCCCCGTCGGGATCTTCAGCTGCCGGAATCGTGGTGGTGCCGCCCGACGTGCACCGGCGCACCGTCGGTGAAGTGGACCAGCCCGTCGGCATCCTGGACTGGAGTCATGCCGAGTCCGGGAGCAGGCACACTAGTTCCGGTGGCACGCTGGTCACCGTCCGACACCAGGGCGCTAGTTGCCGATGTCGGCGAGGCGCTCTTCGAGTTCGGCAAGCCACGCGTCGCCTTGGGCGAAGAAGCCGCCGAGCTGACGCGGGGTCACCTCCGCGTAGCCGCTGCTTGTGTCGGCGTCCATGTGGGCAGCGGCCTCTGGCCAGTGGCGTACGAGCGTCTCGCGGACTACCTTCATCGCCTCGGGGTCGTCCAGCATCGCGGACATCGGTGTGTCCACGGTGAGGGCGGTCCGCGCGGCCTCGGCCGGCATGTCGACGGTCCAGCTGTGTCGGCCGGAGCCGATGCCGCTGATCCGCTGCCCGTCGGGGAGTTCGACGTCGGCGGTGGTATTGGGCGGTACCACCGCCTCGACGGTCAGGGTCTCGCCGTCACGCCGCCAGGCTGCGGCTGCGGGACCGTAGGGGGTGCGCAGTTCGGCACGTGCGTGCGTCAGACCCCCTCCGGGGCGCGGTGCGATGCGCAGGCGCCGGTAGCCGGGTTCGGCGGCGTCCAGTCCCGCAACCGTGCGGTAGAGCCAGTCGACCACCGCACCGAGGGCGTAGTGGTTGAACGAGGTCATTCCCCCGGTGTTGAGGGTGCCGTCGGGGCGCAGGCTGTCCCAGCGTTCCCAGATGGTGGTGGCGCCCTGCGTGACCGTGTAGAGCCACGACGGGCATTCCTGTTGCAGGAGCAGCCGGTACGCGGCGTCGAGGTGGCCGTGCTCGGCCAGCGCGTCGCACATCAGCGGTGTTCCGACGAAGCCGGTGCCGATGCGGTAGCCGTTCTCACGCAGGAGGGCGGCCAAGCGGTCTGCGGCGTGGGCGCGTTGCTCGGCCCCCGGCAGCAACTCGAACTCCAAGGCCAGCGCGTAGGCGGTCTGCGCGTCGGGCAGGACGCGTCCGTTCGCCGTGGTGTACTCGTCCTGGAAGGCGGCCCGCACGCGCGCGGCCAACTCGGCGTAGTGAACGGCCTCTTCGTCGCGGCCGAGGACCTCTGCGGCCCGGGCGACCAGGTCCGCGGAGCGGGCGAAGTACGCGGTGGCGACCACGTCCGGCGGCGTCTTGGCGGCCTGGGGCTGCTCGGGAGGTGCGGTCGGGTCGAGCCAGTCGCCGAACTGGAAGCCGGTGTTCCACAGCAGACCTGGCCCGGCCAGTCCGGCCACGTGGTCGACCCAGGACCGCATGCTGTCGAACTGCGCGGCGAGGACGCCGGTGTCGCCGTACCGCTGGTAGACCGTCCACGGCACGATCGTGGCCGCGTCTCCCCAAGCGGCGGTCGCCATCTCGGCGCCCGTGGCCGCGGCCTTGGGCACGACGAACGGCACCGCGCCCTCGGCGGTCTGTTCCAGGGCGAGGTCGGTGAGCCAGGACGACAGGAAACCGGCGCTGTCGTAGATCTGGCACGCGGTGGGCGCGAAGGCCTGGATGTCGCCGGTCCAGCCCAGGCGTTCGTCGCGCTGCGGGCAGTCGGTCGGCACGTCGACGAAGTTGCCGCGCATGCTCCAGACCGCGTTCTCGTGCAGGCGGTTGACCAGGTCGTCGGAGCACGAGAAGTGCCCCGTCCGCTCCATGTCGGAGTGGACGACCACGGCGCGCACATCGTCCGCGTCCAGAGTCTCGGCGGGCCATCCGGTGATCTCGGCATAGCGGAACCCGTGGAAGGTGAAGCGCGGCTCCCACGTCTCCGGGCCGCCGCCGCGCAGGATGTAGCGGTCGGTCGCCTCGGCGGTACGCAGCGGTTCGACGGCAAGTTCGCCGTCCTGGAGCACCTCGGCGTGGCGCAGGACGATCTCCTGTCCGGCGTCGCCGTGGACGGTGACGCGCAACCAGCCGACGAGGTTCTGGCCGAAGTCGACGATCGTTCGGCCGGACGGCGCGGTGGTGACCGACACGGGCACGACCTCCTCGGTGCGCCGAATCGGCGGCCCGGCGGGGGCACCCAGGGTTCCCAGGTCGTATGCCTCTGCGCGCACGCCCTGCCAGTCGTCCGGGGTGATCCGGGCGTCGTAGGTCTCGCCGTCGTAGAGGCTCGCGCGCCGGATCGGTCCGGTCGCGGCCTGCCAGGTGCCGTCGTCGGCGGTGGCCACCGTCAGGACGCTCCCGTCCTGGTACCTGACCTCCAACTGGGCCAGCAGGGACAGCCGTTCCCCGTAGAGCGCGCGCTTGCCCTCGAACCCGAAGCGCCCGCGGTACCAGCCGTCCGCCAGGGTGGCGGTCAGTTCGTTCGCCCCGGTCCGCAGCAACTCCGTGACATCGTAGGTCTGGTAGCGCAGGCGCTTGTCGTACGGTGTCCAGCCGGGCGCCAGCACGTCATCGGCGACCCGCTCCCCGTTCAGCTCGGCCGCGTACACTCCGAGCGCGGTCACGTACAAGCGGGCGGAGCGGACCTGGTCGCCGACCTCGAATCGCCGACGCAGCACGGGGCAGGGGTTGTCCTGTCCCGAGTCCTCGTCCCTGTCCGGCGTGACGAACCGGGCGGACCAGTCGGTTTCGGCGAGAAGGCCCGCCTCCGCCCAGGCGACGTCGCTCCACGGTGACCACGCACCGGGCTCGTGCGCACCGGCGACGCGTACCCGTACGCCCACCCGCTCGCGCGACCCCAGTGGGGCGAACGGCCAGCGGACGAGCACCGAGGCGTCGGAGTCCGTCACCACCGAACCGTGGGGCGTACCGTCCGACCCGAGGATCTCCAGCTCGTACGCGTATTGCCGCCACCCGGGAGTATCGGTGCGGACGGCCCAGGACAGGCGCGGCTCGCGCAGACCCAGCCCCAGCCCGTCGCGCAGATGCTCGAACGTCACGGGTTCCACCGTGGCTGTCCGGGCGGCGGTTTCCGTCATGGTGCTCCTCAAGCGTCCGGGCGTGTGCGGCCCCTGCGGCCGGTGCGCGTGATCTTGTGGAGTCACACCAAGGGCCTACCGACACACGATTGAAACGTTTCGATAATTTCGTCGACGCTAGGCCAAAAAACCTGGCATGGCAAGGTTTCTGTACGGCGGGCCGGCGCCGCGCACAAGGACGGCGTGCGGCGTGCCTGTATGCCAGACCCGCACGGTCGGATATATATGCGTACCACATACACAAAAATGCTCCCACACCCGAGTTCGCAGTGGCCGCCGCATCGGTGCTGCCGGGTCGGCCGTACCTCGACGGCGTGGACGTGCGGGTACTGCCGCTGGGGAAGAGCACGGCGGCCGCGGTCGCCGACGGCGATGCGGACCTGGGCGAGATAGCCGAGCCGGTCGTCGAGAAGGAAGCCGAGGACAAAGACCTCGGGCTCATCCGCCTCAACCTCAACGGCGGACTGATGCTCATCTTCAACACGCGCAAACCGCCCTTCAACGATCCCGCCGCGCGCCACGCCGTCGTGGACAGTCTGGACTCGGCCGAGATGAACCGGACGTTGTTCGGCGGTCTAGGAACCCCGGCCAAAGGCCCGTTCGACGCGAACTCAGCCCTGGCCAACGTGCAGTTGGCCGCCCCGGAGAACCGTCCCGACCAAGCCGCGGCGGCGTTCCGCAGGCTCACCGCGGACGGGACGAGACCGTTCCGGTTCACCTACCTGACGATAGGCGCCGAACCCGGGACGATCGCCGGGGAGGCCCGCTACATACAACAGCGCCTCGAGCGTCATCCGAACGTGCGCGTCGCGGTCGAGAGCGTCGACACCCCCGGGCTCATCGGCCGCATCAGGTCGGGTGACTTCGACATGGCGCTGTCCGCGCTGTGGATGGCCGACCCCGAGCCGGCGCTGTACGACTTCCTGTTCCCCGGCAGCCCGTCCAACACGACCGGCTACAGCAATCCCGCGGTGACCGAGGCGATGAACGCGGCGCGAAAGGCCACCGACATCGGCGCACGGCGTGACGCCTACGTGCGGGTCCAGGTGCAGTTGAATCAGGATTTGCCGTTCTGGGTCTACCGCGAGGCCGTGAACACGGTCGTCTTCGACCGTGACGTGACGGGTGTTCAGCCGTTCGGCGACGGCGTGGTGCTCTTCGACCGGATCGGGTTCCGCGAGTGAATGGTGCGGCGGCCCCGGAAGAAGTCGGGGCCGCCGCACCGAATGGTGTACTGCGCAACGGCGTTCGGTCAGGTCAGGATGTGGTCGTCCGGGTCGGCGGCGCGGAGCATGGTCCAGTAGTCGACGAGGCGCCACGGGTTCGAGACGACGACGCGGCCCTTGCTGTTCTGGTAGTAGCTGCGGACGCTGGGATGGCTCCAGACGCGTTGTTCGAGGGCTTCCTCGACGGTCCTGTTGTACGAGTCGTGGGCTTCCTGGCGGGGTTCGAGCGCGCGGAAGCCGTGTTCGTGCAGGAGGCCGAGGCATTCGAGGATGTAGTGGACCTGCGTCTCGGCGAGGATGTTGACGCCCGCACCGTGGTTGGGAGCGCTGTTGGGGCCGCCGAGGAGGAAAAGGTTCGGGAAGCCGGGCACGGTGACGCCGAGGTGGGCGCGGGGATCGTCGACGCCCCAGACGTCGGCGAGTTCACGGTTGCCGCGTCCGGCGATGCGGATGCCGTCGACCATGGGCAGGACCTTGTAGCCGGTGGCCAGGATCAGGACGTCCGCCGGGTTCACCCGACCGTCGGCGGTCACCAGTCCTTCGGGGACGATGCGTTCGATCGGCGAGGTGACCAGGTCGACGTGGTCGCGGCGGAGCATGCGGAACCAGTTGCTGTCGCGCAGGATGCGCTTGCCGAAGGGCGGGTAGGTCGGGATCGCCTTGTCGAACAGGTCGGGGCGTCCGTCGAGTTCCTCGCGGGCGTAGGCGAGGAGCCATTGGCGCATCGCCTCGCTCGCTTCGGAGACGGACACGTCGGGCATGTGCCAGTCGGGGTCGACCACGACACGGACGAAGTTGCCGTCGGACGCGAACCAGTAGGTGAAGAAGCGGAACCAGGCGGCGTAGTACGGCACATGCCGCATCGCCCACAACGCGCCTTCCGGCACGGTCAGGTCGTCCTTGCGGCGCGGCATCACCCACGACGGGGTGCGCTGGAAGACCGCCAGGCTCGCCACGTCGTCGACGATCGCCGGGCCGACCTGCATCGCGCTCGCCCCGGTGCCGATCATCGCGACGCGTTTGCCGGTCAGTTCGGTGGCGGGGTCCCAGTCGGCGGTGTGCACCGCCGGTCCGGCGAAGTCCTCCAGCCCGGGGATGTCAGGGCGTACCGAACCTTGGAAGAAGCCGATCGCGACGATGACGGCGTTGGCCCATTCGGTGTCCTCGTGCCCGTCGGGCCCGCGGGTGGTGACCTGCCAGCGGGCGGTGGCTTCGTCGTACGCGCAGCTGGTGACCTCGGTCTCGAAGGTGGTGTGCTCGCGCACGCCGCGGCCGTCCGCGACGCGACGCAGGTAGTCCAGGACGTACTCGCCCTTGGAGTAGAACTCGGGCCAGTCAGGCATGACTTCGAACGAGTACGAGTAGAAGTGGCTGGGCGTGTCGACCCCGACACCCGGATAGGTGTTGGTCAGCCAGGTGCCGCCCACGTCCTTGTTGCGGTCGTAGATCCGGTAGCTGTACCCGGCCTCGGAGAGTTTTGCGCCGGTGCAGATACCGGACAGCCCGGCGCCGATGACCACCACATGGAAGTCCCCGGGCGGCGCCTGGCGGTCCGCGGCCACCGGCAGGGGCGGCGCGTCGTCGAGATTGGCGAAGCCGCACTGCTCGACCAGGAGGGGAACGAACTCCTCGTCGACCGGCTCGTGGACGTACGAGGACGCCATCTTGACGAACAGGTCCGCCGACAGCGGGGGCGCATCGCGTGCCAGGCCTTCGCCTTTCGCGAGGACGCCGGTGAGCAGGTCGCGGATCTCGTCGGCCCCGGGTTCGGCGCCGGTCGCCGCGTGCGCGGGATCGCACACCGCGGCGAAGCGGTCCAGGTACGCCGGGTCGCGGGTCAGCTGGACCAGGCACATCAGCAGCGTCCGCGGGTCGGCGTCGGCCAGGAGCGCGCGGACGGATTCCGCATCGAACCCCGGACGGCCGAAAGGCAGGTCGGCCTTCGTCGGACGGGGGTAGACGGGCGATGTGCGCCGGGGGAAGTCGTTCATCGGTTCTCCAGGATCGCGCGAAGGCGGG
The DNA here is from genome assembly GCA_045039925.1 of Streptomycetaceae bacterium NBC_01309. Taxonomy (GTDB): domain Bacteria; phylum Actinomycetota; class Actinomycetes; order Streptomycetales; family Streptomycetaceae; genus Yinghuangia. The sequence goes on along the minus strand of CP108400.1, from coordinate 8,020,427 downwards.
ACGGCAGCGAGGAGCTCATCGCGTGCGTCGATCACTCAGCAGTCGATAGACAGAGTGTCTAGTCAGTGCATGATGCATGCAACCTGTGGATCTGTCCAGAGTCGCCGTCCCCAAGCCTGCCCGGTGCGCGTTGGACCTGGACCTTCTCACCCGATCTCTACATGACCTGGCTACTCACTGGACGGACCATCTACTCGCAGGAGGCGTAGTGACAGCCGCACCGTCGAGACGCACGACCGGGTTGTGCCGCGAGATCGCCGATCGCGGCGGCTAGCGCGTCGCGGTCGGCGGGGACAGTGCCGGGGGCAACCGTTGCCGCACGTCGGTCGCCCGCTCCCCCTCGGTCCGGGCGACCGACAGCTCGGCGCGGTCCCGGCGCGTCAGGCCCCTTCCACCGCCGCCGTGATGCCGGCGAGGAGGTCGTCCGAGAGTTCCTCCAGTGCCGCGGCGTTGGAGGTGATCTGCTCGGCAGAAGTGGCACCGACGAGGACGGAGGGCACCGACGGCTGGGCCGCGAGCCACGACAGGGCCAAGCCTGCCATCGTGCGGCCGGTGTCGTCGGCGAGCGCGCGCAAACGTTCGACCGCGGCGAAGTTCGCGTCGGTCGCCACCGAGGCGAAGTACGGCAGCGAAGCGAGCCGCGAACCCTCGGGGAAGTCGGTGTCCTGGCGGTACTTGCCGGTCAGCAGCCCGGAGGCGAGCGGGAAGTACGGCACCACGCCGATGCCGAAGTGCTCGGCAGCAGGCACGATTTCGCGTTCCGCTTCGCGGGCGAGCAGGTTCCACTCGACCTGCACGGCGGCGAACCCCGGCGTGCCTGCGGCACGGGCGGTGTGTGCGGCGTCGGCCACCTGCCACCCGGCCAGGTTCGAGGCCGCCGCGTAGCGCACCTTCCCGGCCCGGACCAGGTCGTCCAGCGCGCGCAACGTCTCCTCGACCGGGGTCTCGGAGTCGGGGTAGTGCTGGTAGTAGAGGTCGATGTGGTCGGTCCCGAGCCGCCGCAGGCTCTCCTCGCACGCGCGCACGATGTACCGGCGGGACGACCCGGATCCGTAGGGTCCTGGTGCCGTCGGCCCGCCGAACTTGGTGGCGATCACCACATCGTCGCGACGGCTGCCGAGAACCGCGCCGAGGATCTCTTCCGATCGCCCCTTGGCGTAGATGTCGGCGGTGTCGAACAGCGTGACGCCCGCTTCCAGGGCGGCATCGACCACACCCGCCGCGGCGTCCTGGTCGATCTTCATCCCGAAGTTGTTGCACCCGAGTCCCAGGGCCGAGACCTTCAGCCCGGACCGACCGACCGTGGAGATCCGCACACGTGCTCCTCAAGCGATTGACAGCACACCGCGGGCGCGGCGGCCAGAATATGTGTAACGCTTACACGGATTCGGCAAGCCACTCAAGGACCAACCCTTGCCGTCAAATCATAGCCATGATAGCCATATTAAGGCTCGGCCGGACGATACGTCAGAGCCGTCGTATGCCCGAGCCCACCGTCGATCCCTCGTTCCCCGTTCCCGAGGACGGTCATGACTGGTACCCACGACAACCCCGCGCTGCGGCGCATCACCCATGCCGAACTGCTGCACCGGCCCGGCGAACGGGAACTCGCCAAGCGTGTCCTCGAACTGCTGGGCTGCCGGGTCCTCGACCGGGGCGGGCACTTCTTCAGCGCCTTCGTCGAGCCCCAGGTGACCGACTACGTGACCAATGTGCTGTACGCCTCGGAAGTCACCCCCGAGCAGTGGGCCTTCGAAGCACAACTGGACGTCGCCACCACCGGGAACGGGTCGCTCGCCGAAGCCCGGACGGCTTGGGAAGCACATATGCGGGCGCGCCCGCAGTACACGTACCACTTCGGCCTGCGCCTGCCGACCGAGGAAGCCCTCGACGAGGCCCTCGCGCGCATCGACGCGGCGGGCAACGACGGCGGCGAACTCGAAGGCCGCGTAGGAGTCGCCGGAGTCTTTCGGCCGGGCGACCCCGACGCCGCCACGGACACGATGGTCCAGGCGTTCGTCCGCACCGACGTCATCGCCTGCGGCCTGGTCACCCTCGGCCAGCACATCGAACTCCAATGGCACCTGCCGAGGAACCCCTGACTCCCTGAAAGGGACCGACTCATGTACGACCTCACGGGCAAAGTCGCCCTCATCACCGGGGCCGCGCAGGGCCAAGGTGCCGCCGAGGCACGCCTGTTCGTCGCGTGCGGCGCGTCCGTCGTGATCGCGGACGTGCAGGCCGCGCAGGGCACCGCACTTGCCGACGACCTGGGCGACAAAGCCGAGTTCGTCGAACTGGACGTGTCGGACCCGCAGGCCTGGGCCGCTGCGGTCGAGCACACCACCCGGCGCTTCGGCGGCCTCGACGTCCTGGTCAACAACGCCGCCGCGATGCGGCTGGTCGCCATCGAGGACGAGACAGCCGACAATTTCCGCCGCATCCTCGAGATCAACCTGCTCGGAGCGTTCCTCGGCATCCGCGCGGTCGCCCCCGCCATGCGCGCGGCCGAGGGCGGCGCCATCATCAACGTCGCCTCGGCGAGCGGCGTACAAGGGCAGGCCTGGGCGTCCGCGTACACCGCGTCCAAGTGGGGACTGCGGGGTCTGACCCGAACCGCCGCGATCGAGCTGGGCGAGGCGGGGATCCGCGTCAACGCCATCGTGCCGGGCCCCATCCGCACCGCGATGCTCCCGGGCGATCGCACCGCCGCCGAGAAGGACACGCGTTTCGACCGCCTGCCGCTGGGGCGCGCCGGGGAACCCGACGAGATCGCCCACATGGCGGCGTTCCTGGCCTCGCCGGGGGCGTCGTACGCCACCGGTGCCGACTTCACCGTCGACGGCGGCATGCTCGCCGGGCCGGCCGCAGCCCCTCGCCCCACCACTCCTATGCGCTTCCACTGAGCGTCCCCTGACGCCTCCAGCACCGTCGCCGAACCACCTCCATCACGCAAAGGGACCTCCGCATGACCGACGACATAGACAAGCGCGTTCTGTACATCTCCGCGGTCTACGACGAAGCCGAAATCGAGGCGGTCAACCGCGTGCTGCGCAGCGGCAAGCTCGGCATCGGGGCGAACGTCGCCGAGATGGAACGCCGCGTCGCGGAGCTCACCGGGAAGCGCCACGGCATCATGTGCAACTCCGGTTCCTCGGCGCTGTATCTCGCAGTCGAACTGCTGGGCCTCGAACCCGGCGACGAGGTCATCACCTCCCCGCTGACGTTCTCCACCGACGTCGCCCCGATCGTGCGGGCCGGCCTGGTCCCGGTGTTCGTGGACGTCGAGCCGGACACCTTCAACGTCGACGCGTCGCTGCTGGAAGCCGCCGTCTCCGACAGGACCAAGGCGATCCTGCTGCCCAACCTCGTCGGCAACGCCCCGGACTGGGACGTGGTCCGCGAAGTCGCCGACCGGCACGGCCTCAAGGTCATCGAGGACGGCTGCGACTCGCTCGCCCCCAAGCTGCGCGGCACCCCCACCGCCACCCGCGCGGACATCACGCTGACCAGCTTCGCGCTGTCGCACATCATCACCGCGGGCGGCACCGGCGGGATGATCCTGGTCGACGACGACGAACTGCGCGAACGCTGCCTGCTGCTGCGCCGCTGGGGCCGCCGCTCCGAGGTCCAGGTGTTCGGCGGCAAGGGCGAACGCAGCTTCTGGGAAGACCTGGACGGCGTCAGCTACGACAGCGGCTTCATCTTCGACGAGCTCGGATGGAACTTCGAACCCAACGAGATCAGCGCCGCGTTCGGCGTCGAGCAGCTCAAGAAGCTCCCCGTCAACTTCGCCCGCCGCCAGCGCAACTTCGCCATGTACAGCGACTTCCTCGCGCAGTACCCGCAATACTTCATCCTGCCCCGCCAGTTGGAAGGGCTGGAGACGGCCTGGCACACGTACACCTTCCAGGTCCGCATCGACGCCGGCTTCACGCGGTCGGATCTCCAGCAGTACCTCGAACCGCGCGGCGTCGACACCCGCACGGTGTGGACCGGCAACATCACCCGCCACCCGATGCTGAAGAACGCCGCCTACCGCATCGCGGGCGACGGCCTGCCGAACGCCGACCAGGTCATGCGCCAGGGCATCCTCGTCTCCGCCAACCACGGCCTCGGCGACGCCGACATCGCCCGAGTGACCGGCCACATCGCGGACTTCCTCAAGACGCTGTGAGCAAGGGTGGGGGCGCCGCCGCGACGCCCCCACCACGCGGAACCGTGCGGCCCGCGCGTTCGATATCAACGTCCTCGGTGTCCTGGAAGTCAGTCGGGTGGCACTCCCCCACCTGCGCCGAGCCGGAGGCGGATCGATCGTCCAGATCAGCAGCGAGGCACCGCGTCTCAAGGCGGTCGAACTCGCCGCCTACTCGGCCACCAAAGCGGCCATGGAGATCGCCTCCGGGCGGTCCACAGGCAGGCAGAGGTCGGTCATCGCGTCGCACCTTCCGCGGTTTCGGCGCCGTCGGGCCCACTCCGCCGAACACGGCACCCAGCCCGCGACCTGCACTCGATTTGGCCACCCGCCACCCGCGGTCATCGAGCCCGACGGCCACGCGCGCTACATCGACCTGGAACCAGGCCCGCCCCTCGGTGTCGGCGGCATGCCTTTCGAACTCACCGAGACCGCCCTGGCCCCGGGAAGCATCCTCCTGCTCTACAGCGACGGCTTGGTCACCGGCCCCGACCACGACCTCGACAACGGCATGCGCAGGCTCCTGGACCAGGTCGAGCGCCTCGACTTCGTGCACCTGGGGCTGGACAAAGTCGGCCGCGACCTGCTTGACGCGGTCGCCGATACGCCCCGCGACGACGACACCACGCTGCTGCTGGCACGCGTCCATCCGCTCCCCGGCCAGGACAGCGCCGCTTGGGAGTTCCCCGCCGACCCCGCCTGCGCCGCACAGGCCCGAGACCTCGCACTGCGGCAACTCACCACCTGGGGACTGGACGAACTCGCCTTCTCCACCGAACTGATCGTCAGCGAACTGGTCACCAACGCCATCCGCTACGGCGGCGACGGCCCCGTCACGCTGCGCATGATCCGCGGCAATGTCCTCGTCTGCGAAGTCTCCGACCCCGCCAACACCCAACCCCGCCTCCGCCGCGCCCGCACCACCGACGAAGGCGGCCGCGGACTCTTCCTCGTCGCCCAGCTCACCCAACGCTGGGGCAGCCGCTACCAACAATCCGGCAAGACAATCTGGGCCGAGCAATCCCTGTCCGGAGGGTCACCGATCGCGAGCTGAACACGGCACGTCGGTTCCAGTGAGTGCCGGCGTCCAAGCGGGCCCCGCCGACCCGTCGGCCTTGGCTGGCGCGTAGTCCATATACAAAAAGGGGCGCGTCCCCGACACCTGGCTGACGGTCCGGACAGACCACAGCCGAGCGCGGCTCGGTGATGCCGTTGTGGGGACCCCACGACGAGACATCGGATCCGTTCCCGCAGCTCAGGGCCCTTCCCGGGCCCGTCGCGCCGTGTTGACACCGGATCCGATGAGGTAACAGATTCGCATCGGGGCTGTCTTCTGTGGACGCTCCGTCTACTGTGTGCACACTTCATCTCGCAAGACGGCGCGCGACGGCGGGGAACTCGCGCGCGTGGTCGTCTGCGCCCCTCTCGGGTTCAAGGTCTCGGCGTCGGCGTTGGGATCCGCACTTCAGTACGACCGGAACGGCCGCGGTCAGGCCGCGATGCACGTGCAACGAGGAGGCAGGAACCGTGTCCATGAAGAGAGTTCGAAGGCGGCGGAGTCAGGGTGTGCGGCGCCCGGGCCAGATGCTCGGCGGCGTGGTCGCCCTGGGGCTGTTGGTCGGCGCGTGCGGGGGTGGCGGTGACGACGCCAAGGACCGGGCGGGCTCCGGGTCGCAGGCGCCGGCGAAGTCGGGCGGCAAGCTGACCATGTTGGCAGTGCAGGACTCGGCGGGGCTCGACCCGTTCGGGGTCTCCAACGTGGCACTTGCCGACGAGCCGCGTATGGCGGCGCTGTACGACCCGCTGTTCTACATCGACGCCAAGAGCCACCAAGTCACGGCGCATTTGGGCGAGTCGCTGACCACCGCGGACGGTGGAGCCACGTGGACGATGAAGTTGCGGCCGGGTGTGGCGTTCAGCGACGGGACGCCGTTGGACGCGGCGGCGGTCAAGCTCAACTACGACACTCATGCGAACCCGGCGACACGGTCGGTGCACATCGCGGTGGCACTCGGCTTCAAAACCGAGGTCGTGGACAATTTGACCGTCAAGCTCACCGTCGCGGGCCCGCCCAACCCCAATCTGGACCGGGGCGTGGCGACCGAACTCACGTACATCATGGCGCCGTCGGCGATCGCGAAGGGTCCGGAGAAGTACAAGTCCGAGCCCGTCGGCGCGGGGCCGTTCGTTCTCAAGAACTGGGTGCGCGGCTCTGAGCAGGTGTTCGAGCGCAACCCGAACTACTGGCAGAAGGACAAGGGGCTGCCCAAGCTCGACCAGCTGTCGATCAAGAGCGTTCCGGACATCAGGCAGCAGTTCAACACGGTCAAGTCCGGACAGGCAGATCTCTTCCTCAGCTCGGACGGCAAGGTCTTGGAGCAGGCGAAGAAGGACCTGAACCTCGTCGAATTCCCCACCGACGGCGGCCAGATCGTGCAGTTCAACCTCAAGAAGGCGCCGTTCGACGATGTCCGTGCGCGCCGAGCAGTCACCCTTGCGCTCGATCCCGCGGACATCCCCAAGACGTTGAACAACGGGTACGTCCCGGCCAAGAGTGTCTTCAACGCAAACAGCCAGTTCGTCGACCCGACGGTGACCCAGGCCGCGCAGGACAAGGTCGAGGCGCAACGTCTGTTCGACGAGCTGGCCGCAGAGGGCAAGAAGGTGGACTTCGGGTACCTGATCCCGCAGAACCCTTCGTCGGCAGCCGTCGCGGAGTACATGCAGAGCCGGCTCAAGGAATTCTCGAACGTCTCGATGCGGATCGAGCCGTTGGAGATCGGCGCGTACATCGCCAAGTACGCGATCCAGCGCGACTACCAGGCCACGCTGACGCAGATCTGGGCCGTGGACCCTGAGCCGATGCTGTACGGCTACTGGCATTCGCAGAGCCCGTTCAACCTCAGCGGCTGGTCCAACGCCCAGGCAGACGCGGCGCTTGCGGCCGGGCGGGCGAGCACGGACCCGGCGGTGCGCAAGCAGGCGTACGCGGAGTTGCAGAAGGCGCTGGTCGCCGACGTGCCGCTGTGGGCCTATGCCGAGTCGCTGACCGGTGCCATCCACGGCGACAAGGTGACCGGCATCCAGCACTACAACGCCGGGAACATCTTCATGGACCGCCTCGGGCTGAAGTAGGAGCCGAGACCTACGAAGGCCGCGATGCGGGAAGGCCGCCGCCCGGGGGCGGCGGCCTTCTGCGGTGATGAGACGGGATACCGCGCCAAGCCCCAAGTGGAGGAATTTCGGGGCGAGTTCGTCCGATGATCGGGGCGGGGACGGACGACGGACGACCGGGCAGGCGTTGTGCGCCTGCCCGGTCGTGATCGCCGGCATCAGTGCCGATCCGCCTCCAGCGTGCTCCGCCACACCTGGGTCAGGGTGTCGAGCATGGCCGAGCGCTCGCGGTCCCAGCGGCCCGCCTGCCACGACGGCATGAGCGTCTCCAACTGGTTGACGAGCAGGAAAGCCCGACGTTTGGCCTCGGGACGGGTGAAGTGCGCCCACCGCTCCGGCGGATTGAGCAGGGCGCGGATGAAGCCCTGCTGGTGGGTCTGGTGCTGGCGGCGCAAGGTGTGCGGCAGCTGCTCGGCGAAGATGCGGAGCGACTTCTTGTTTTCCTCGCTGCTTTCCACGTAGCGCGCCAGCCAGGCCCGGATCGTGGCGTGCGACCAGTCCGGCAGCTCGCCGAACTCGGTGAAGCGCTCCTGGGTGTGCTGCCAGATGCGGTCGGCCAGCTCGGTGACGATGTCGGCCTTGCCCGAGAAGTGCAGGTAGAACGTCGCCCGCGCGGCGCCCGCTCGGGCCACCACATCGTCGATCGTGGCGGCTTCGTAGCCCTTGTCCTCGAACACGTCGAGCGCCGCCGAGAGCAGGCGGCGTCGGGTCAAGAGCTTGTGCTGCGCACGCAGGTCGGAGGCCGCGGGCGCGGCCTCCGCCGCGGCGCCGCGACGCGTTGAGTCAGGCATTCCGCCAGCCTAGTGGGCTCGACCGGGGCCGAGCCCGCCCTGCCGGCTCAGCGTGGCGCGGCATCGTCGACCGCCGCGCGCAGCGTCCGGCAGGCGAGGTCGAGGGCGTCGGACGCGGCGGGCACCCGGGCGTAGTAGGAGAGGAAGCCGTGTGCGGTGCCCTTGACCTCCAGCACCTCGACGCTGCCGCCGACCGCGTTCACCGCTCCGGCGTACGCGTAGGCGTCGTCCACGTTGAGGTCATATTGCGGGGTGACGATCAGTGCGGGTGGCAGCCCGGTGAAATCGTCCGCGTGCAACGGCGAAATGTAGGGGTGACGCAGGTCGGTGCCGCCGGCATAGGTCTGCCACATCGACTGCGACGCGACGCGGTTGACCATGGGGGCGTCGGCGTTCGCGACCGTCGCGGGTCGCTCGGAGACCGCGTCCAGGCCGGGGTACGCCAGCAGTTGGAAGGCGAAGCGGGGCCCGCCCCGGTCGCGCGCGATGTAGCCGACCACCGCGGCGAGGTTGCCGCCGGCACTGTCCCCGCCGACCGCCACACGCGCCGGGTCGACGCCGATGTCGCCGGCGTTCTCCACGACCCAGGAGGCGGCGGCGTAGAAGTCCTCCGCCGCGGCGGGGAACACCTGCTCGGGAGCGAGCCGGTACTCCACCGACACCACGACGCAGCCACTGCGGTTCGCGATCTCCCGGCAGAGCCCGTCATGGGTCTCGATGCTGCATATCGACCAGCCGCCGCCGTGCGCGAAGACGAGTGCCGGGTGGACCTCGTCGTCCGACGGGTAGTAGAGGCGGACCGGAATGTCGCCGGCGGGCCCCGGCACCACACGGTCGGCGATCGCGTGCACGTCGGGGCGCGGCTGAAGTGCGGCGGCCGCGTTGCTGCGTTCGCGGATCGCGACGACGGACTCGGGGGTGACCGCGGGCAACGGCGGGACCGCCGCCATGATCTCGGCCAGTTCAGGCACCAACGCGAACTTCCCCGGACCTTCGCGACTCTCGGTGTCCACCATGACGCCTCCGCTCCCGACTGCCTGTTACTGGCAGATGAGCCATCTCATTAATGGACGCTGTGTCCATCGGCGACCCATCATGCCCAGCGGCTCCGGCAACGTCCACCCTCGTCACCGATCCCTCGGATCCGCCAGCTTCCGACGTCGGAGCGAGACGGTCTGGACTTTTAGCGTATCCACGACGTTAAATATGGACGCCGATCGGAAGGGTGGCCTCATGCACGTTTACGATGTCGACTCGCACATGGAACCTGCCCCGGAGTGGCTGGACGCGGCCCCGTCGCTCAAGGAGCGGTTGCCACGCCTTCTCCCGGAACACGACCCGGAGTTCGCTCTCGGGACGGCGGAGCACTTCGCTTACTTCACCTCGGACGGCGTCCGCTCCCACGCACCGCGCGGGCAGCGGCTGCCGATCGAGCAGCTCGTCACGCCGGCCCTCCAGGCCATGTACCCGCCGGGCGGTCATGCCGCGACGATCAACGGGCACTGCCAGCACCCCGAGGTCGACGCCGCCTCCCGTATCAACGCCCTTGACGCGCAGGGCATCACGTACCAGAACGTCATCAGCGGCTCGGGCTACACCCTCATGTCGTGCCTGCGCGACCCGCAGTTGGCTCGCGACACCGCGTCCGCGCTGAACACGCACCTCGCGGAAGCCATCGGCCGTCACCTCGACCGCCTCATGCCGGTGACCCTGACACACTTCGACGACCTGGACTGGGTCGTGTCCGAGCTCGCCCGCACCCGCGCGCTGGGCAGCCGCGCCTTCCACGTCACCACCGAATTCAGCAACGGCATACCGCCGTTCCACCCCGACTTCGACAAGGTCTGGGCCGCCGCGACCGACCTGGGGATGGTCGCGGTACTGCACGTCGGCATGATGCCGCCGCGCTACCACCCGGCGTACGCCAACACCGACGACCCGTCCCTCGTCACGCGCCTGGGTACCTCGCAGTCCTTCCAGGCCGCGCAGGTCTACCTCAACGCCCTGGTCTTCGGCGGCGTCTTCGAGCGGCATCCCGCGCTGACCGTGCTGCTGTGCGAAACGGGCATCGACTGGCTCGGTTTCGCGGTCGCGAACATGGACGGTCGCGCCACCCCGGAGTCCGCCGCCTTCCTCGGTCCGTACCGGCTCCCGCTCAAGCCGAGCGAGTACATCCGGCGCAACGTCCGCGTGAGCCCGCTGCCCCAGGCGGCACAGTCCCCGGTCTGGATGTTCGGACAACTCCCGGAGGTGGCGGTCTTCTCCTCCGACATGCCGCACTTCGAGGGCAGCCTCGCGCCGGTCGACTTCTGGCGCAAGGAGCTCGCGGACATCGATGACGCGACCTGGCGTTCGTTCGTCGGCGGAAGCATGGCCGAGGCGTACGCCCGCATGGGTGACCCGCTTCCCGCCCCCGTGCCGACGACCGCGTGACGCACGCCTGTCGCGGCGTGAACCAGTAGGTCGGGGCGGCTCCGACGTCTTTGCGCACAGGCGTCCGGACCGCCTCGGCTACCGGCCGACCCGTCCTGCCAGAGCCGGGTGTTCGACGCCGAAGTGGTCGATGAACACCGACCCGAGCGCGTCGGTCGCGACCTCTTCGCGGCCCAGCGGCCGGGCGACGTCCGCCACCCGGGGCCCGTACTTGGCCGCGTGCGGTGCCAGCGCGTCCAGGTCGAAGCCGTAGAACCGGGCGGCGTTTCCGGCGAGCATCGCGCGCACCTCGTCCTCCGGTACGTCGGCGAAGGTCAGGCGCAGGCCTTCGAGCGTGTACGGGAACGTCCCTTCCGCGTGCGGGTAGTCCGCGCCCCACATGATCCGGTCGACGCCGATCTGGTGGCGCATCGCGCACTCGGAGGGGCGCAGCGGGCTCGACCCGAGGAAGCAGTTCCGGGCGAAGTACTCGCTGGGCAGCATGCTGAGTCCGCGGATCATCTCGCCGCCGAAGAAATGCTGCGCCGTGCCGTCCAGCGGCATGACGTGCACGAACTGGTCGAGCTTGGCGAGTTCGCGGACGACCCAGGCGGAACCCTGCTCGGTGAACGCGACCTTCAGGGTCGGGAAGCGCTCGAACACGCCGCCGAAGATCAGGTGTCCCAGGACGCGGTTGGAGAACCACGTGATCTCCGAGAGCAGCACCGCGAGTCCGCGCGGGTCGTGCGGGTACTCCGGGACGCCGCCGCCGCTGTGCAGGTTGAGCGGGACGCCGAGTTCGGCGCATGCGGCCCAGATGGGGTCGTACACCGGGTCGAACAACGGGGGCAGAGCCGACCCGGGCGGAATGCCGGGCACCAGGATGCCGCCGAACAGCCCGGATTCCTTCACCCAGCGCACCTCGGCCACCGCATCGGTGATGTCGTTGAGCATGATCTGTGCGACGCCGGCACGCCGGCCCGGCGACTGGGCGCAGAAGTCGGCCAGCCACCGGTTGTGCGCCTGGAGCCCGGCCCAGCGTTGCTCGTACTGCCGCCGGTCGGCCGGCGGCGGCGGTACGAAGAACTGCGTCTGCGGGAAGAACGGCGGAACGGTGTTCGGAAATATGACCTCGCCGACGATCCCCTGCGACTCCAGGTCGGCGTTGCGCACCCGGTCGTCCCAGTTGCAGTCCTGCGCCTTGCTGAGCAGGTGTTCCGACTCGAACGGGTTGACCAGGTCCGCCGCCCAGCGGTCGAACCCGTCGTGGTGCTCGCTCGCGAGGTAGGGCCGGTAGTCGAGCAGGTCCGCACCCGCATGCCCGTCGGACGAGACGACCGTGTAGCGGCTGTCATCGGTGGTCACGGAACTCTCCTTTCGTTGATTGGGCTAAGTTAGCTAAGTTAGCTAACAAAGACAACACAGAGGCGGGCTGCCGTACGATCAGGGGCAAAGCCACCCGAGGACCGTGGGAAGGGGAGCCGCCTGTGACTGCCGAGGGGGCCCGATCAGTGGGAGGCCCGGTTCGCGGCCTGAGCGTGGCCGAGGAACTCGCGAACGTGCTACGGAACCGCGTACTCGACGGCGGCATGCGTGATGGCGATTTGCTGCCGAAGCAGAGCGAGCTGCTCGCCGAGTATCAGGTCGGCCAGACCACGCTTCGGCAGGCGATCCGGATCCTGGAGACCGAGGGGCTGGTGACGGTACGCCGCGGCAACACCGGCGGCCTGGCCGTCCAACTGCCGAGCGAAGTCGATGCCGCCCGTACGTTCGGGCTCGTGCTGCGCAGCCGCCGCGTCCCCCTCGAAGACCTCGCGGCGGCGGTGCGGAACCTGGAGCCGACCTGCGCGGCGATGTGTGCGGCGCGCGAGGACCGCGCCGCCGAAGTCGTCCCGCGATTGCAGGCGTTGCACGAGCGCTGCGCCGAACTGGTCGACGACCTGCCCGCCTTCGTACGCGCCTGCCGAGACTTCCACGAGGGAATCGTGGAACTGTGCGGCAACACCACGATGCAGCTGCTGCTGGGCACTGCGGAGACGCTGTGGTCGGCGCACGAGCACCATTGGGTGGACGAGGTCCCCGATGGCTCGGACTTCACCGAGCGCATCAAGTCGGGGCTCGCCGTCCACCGCGCATTGATCGACCTGATCGCTGAGGGCGACGTCGACGGAGCACACGGACTCGCGCGCCGCCACGTGGAGTTCGCCCAGTCCCACCCCCTTGAGGCACGCCCGGGGCACGCCGTGAAGTCACTCCCGGAGGATTGACCCGCCCGACGCGCACTGCCGCCACCGGTCCCCCGCCCAGCCTTGCCCGGCTCGGCGGTTTCGCCCGCAGCAAAGGCGCCTGTCGCCCTCCCTGCCCTGGCCTTCCCGTCCTGTCCCGCGCTGCGTTGCGCGCTACGACGTGTAGGAGCCTCCGTTGAGGTGAAGCGTCTGGCCCGTGATCCACGCGGCCTGATCGGAGGCGAGGTATGCGCACAACGCGCCTGCGTCGTCCGGGAGGCCGACGCGTCCGACGGGGATGCGCTTGGCGAGTTCGCGGGTGTGGTCGGCGACGCGGCCACTGGTGGACGGGTCGATCATGCCGAGGGCGATCGTGTTCGCGGTGATGCCGTCGGCGGCGGTCTCCATGGCCAGGTGCCGCATGAAGGCGATGGCGCCGCCCTTCGCGGCGGCGTACAGCGAGACGCCGATGGCCTGGCCGACCACGCCCGATCCGGAGGCGATCGTGATGACACGTCCGTGACGACGCGTGGCCATCCCGTCCAGGACCGCCTTGGCGCAGTTCATCACGCCGAACAGGTTCACATCGGTGAACTGCCGCCACTCGTCGGGCTCGGACTCGCGAAAGGGCCTGGGGCGGAAGGTCCCGCCGCCCGCGTTGCCGACATTGTTCACGAGGATGTCGATCGGTGCCGCATCGCGTTCGAAGGACCGCACGGCGTCGGTGACGCCGGCGAAATCGGTCACGTCGAACAGCAACGGCCGAGCCAGGTGCCCGGCTTCGCGGATCTTCTTCACCACTGCGTCCGCACGGGCGCCGTCCAGGTCGTTCACAGCCACCAACGCGCCTTGGGCAGCCAGGACTTCGGCGATGCCGGCACCGACGCCTTGGCCGGCGCCGGTGACCAGTGCGGTCCTGCCTTGCAGGTCGAACATTTGCTTCTCCAGTACCTTGAGGGTTCGGTCGGGCCGAGCGGATCGCAGGGAAGGTCTTCAGGCCGGTGTGCCGTCGAGGGCGTGGACCGTGAGGCCGAGTTCGTCGATGAGGTCGAGGCTGATGTGCGTGCGGCCGGTGTGGTCGGCCGGGCAGTCGCAGAGCGCGATGATCGATTCGACCATGGCCTCCATGGGCTCGATCTGGTCGGGGCGCACGATGTCGCCGCCCAGGTCCTGAGCCCCCTCGCTCATGACCGCGGCGCGCGGTTCGACGGTGTTGACGCGGATTCCGGTTCCGTGGAGCTCGGCGGCGAGGCCATTGCTGACCCGGTTGAGCGCGGCCTTGGAGGCGCCGTAGGCGGTGGTCTTGGTTCCGGTCCCGCCCAGGCGGAACGGGGGGCCGTCCCAGTGCCGGGCGGTGCCGCTGGAGATGTTGACGATCCAGCCCTCACCGCGCTCGGCCATGGCCGGTATGACGTGTTGGGCGAGGTGCAGCGGTGCGACGCAGTTGAGTTCGTACATCAGCCTCATGCGCTTGAACTCGTAGTCGGCGACGGTCCCGTACAGCGCCACGGCCGCGTTGTTGACGAGTACGTCGATCTGACCGCCGAGCCCGTCCTCGGCCTCGCGTACCACCCGCTCGCGGTCCCGTTCGTCGGCCAGGTCCGCCTGGACGACCACCACCCGGCCGCCGAACGTGCGCAGCCGGTCCGCGGTGTCGCCCAGCGTGCCGGGCAGGTACGCGTCCTCGGCGTTGACCGTGCGGGCCACGATGGCGACATCGGCGCCTTCGGCCGCGGCGCGGTGCGCGACGGCCGCGCCGATGCCCCGGCTGGCACCGGTGACCAGCACCCGCTTGCCGTCCAGTCGCTTGCTGCCCATATACGGGACTCCTTGCGTGGGGGGAAGTGTCGTCGCCCAAAAGCGATTTCGGGCCTGTCAGATGCGTGCCTGCGTGTGGAGGAGGCGGTGCCGCGGCTATCTCGCGCGTCGCCGGTCTACTTCCGGCCGATGCGGTCCATGAAGAAGACGCCGGCGTTGTAGTGCTCGATGCCGGTCACCTTGTCGTTGAAGATCGGGCCGTTCGCCGACTCCGCGTACACCCACAGCGGCAGATCCGCGGCAAGGGCCTTCTGGAGATCGGAGTACGCCTGCTTGCGTACCGCGGGGTCACTGCTGCCGCGGCCGGCCAGCAGCGCGGCGTCGGCCTGCGGGTTGTTCCAGCCAAGGATGTTGAACGGGCTGGCGGAGAACCACTGGGCGAACACCACGGGTTCGGGGTCGGCGACCCACAACTGGGTGAGCACCGCGCCGAAGTCGCGGTTGATGGCGTACTTGGTGATGTACGACCCGATCTCGACCGAGTCGATGGTCATCGAGACGTTCCGGTACTGAAGCAACCGACTCTGCATCCACTCCGCGACGGCGACCGGCCCCCGGAGGGGCCGGTCGTGCCGTCGTGCCGCGCCCGGGCACGGCGGAAGCCCGGGCGGTGGAGCAGGTGCGCGGCGTGGGGCGCCGGCGGCCCTGACAGGGGCGCGCCGCAGCGTCAGGCGGCCACGCTGTTCACCAGGTCTTCTGGCGGTCCGCAACGAGATCCACGGTGTGGAACGGCGCCGATTCGATCGCGTCGAGGATCACCTCTTGGCGCCGGACCCGGTAGCCGTCGCCGGTGCGCGTCAGCGTCCAGCGGACGATCCCGCTGGACAGGGCGCTGGGCTTGCGGTCGACGATCTGGGTGACGAAGAGATAGGAATCCAGGTCGAGTTCGTCGCCGCGCTCCGCGGTGACGCAGATGTTCGCCGCGTGGTGCCGCAGGGGGTAGGGGCTGTGGCGGCGGTGCTCCTTCTTCCACGTCGTCGCGGCCTCGCGCCCGCGCGCGTCGGAGCGGATGAAGTCTTCGTGCGGGTGCTCCCCGGTGTCGGTGCGGGAACTGGTGTGACAGTCCTCGGTCATCAGGTCGCCGAGTGCGTCGAGGTGGCCTTCGTCGTAGTTGATCCACCAGCGGTTGATCAACTGATGGGCGGCAAGGTGGTCGTGGGCGGTCATGCGCTTTCCCTCGGGTCGTGGTGGATGGCGGCGTCCGCGGTCAGGCGGCCGGGCGGGCCCAGTCCTTGACCGGGGTGATGGAGTACGTCGCGATGAGCGCGCGGATGAACTCCTTGTCGTGCAGCGGCTCGGAGGGTTCCGCGACGGTCACGCCGCGGGCGCGCATGTCGGCGAGGAGGCGCTCGAAGACCATGTCGTGGGTGAGGTCGTCGGAGTGGTCCATGTTCTTCTTGACCTCGTCGAGGTCGTTGTAGACCTCGGCGTTCCAGTGCACGAGCAACCGCATCTCGTTCGGCTGGTAGCGGCGGACCACCTGGTCGTCGGTGGTGACCGCCCAGTCGTCGCGGTCCGCGTCGTAGCCGATCAGGGAGCGGTGCTTCAGCCCGGAGATGTCCCGCTCGTCCGGGCGGCCGACCGGGTCGCCGCGGTGGAACATGGCCTCGTTCTGTACGACGACGCCCTTGTTCCACAGCGGGTGTTCGAGGCGCCGCGGGTCGCCGAGGGGACCGTCGGGCCAGTAGGTGAAGGTGCCGTTCTCACCCAGGTACCACCACGTGATGACCTGCGCCATCTTCACCAGGTGGTCGGTGAACAGCCCCGAGCGGCCCATCACGTTCTGCAGCCACACCGGGGAGTTCTCGATCCGGATTCCGCGGAAGGTGACGGCGTCGATGTGGGAGTTGAGCCCGCTGTTGTGCGGACCGCAGAAGTTGAAGAGCATCATGGTCGGCCGCGCGTACTGCGCGCCGCCCCAGTAGTCCTTCGCCATGTCGAGGAACCGCTCGTTGTAGAAGCAGTCGTGCAGCTCCGGGTAGTACGAGACGGAGTTCTCGGCGAAGAAGCCCCGGAAGTGCGCGGAGGCGATGTCGTCGAGGGTGAACGCCACCCGCTCGGCGCTGCCGCCGTTCGACGTGGCCACCAGCTCCTCGACGGTGTTGAAGTGGTGCGCGCCGATCGTGGGCCATGGGCCGTGGTTCTTGACGACTCCGAGCATCCGCTCGTACTGGTCCCGGGTGTAGAGGTCCTGGATCACCTGGGGCGGGGCGGCGGGGCGGAGGATCTCGTTGAGGTGCTGCACATCGATGGTCATCAGGTCTCCTCGGGTCCTGGCGCTGCCGAGACCGGGCCGGCGGCATCGGAGGCGGACGGCGGCGGTGTCAGGCGTACACCGCAACACATACATGCATAGATGCATGACATCAATGCCGACGGGCATTTTTTTTGTATGTCATCCGCAAATTACCTGACGAGGCCCGCTCCGCCGACGACAGCCGTTCGGCTTGCAGTTATGCATCAATGCATGTAAGACAGTGCCTGTGGCACGCAAATCGGAAAACGACCCGGCGGTCCGGCGCATCGAGGCGTTCATCGGCCAGATCACGGCCATGAGCCGCCTCCCGGCGTCGCGACGGCGCCTGCGGCGCCTCGCCGAGATCGACACGCACGAATCCGGCTTGGCGATCCTCCTGTTGCTGCGGCGGACCGGTCCGCTGTCGGTCACCGACCTGGCCCGCAACCTCGGAGTCAACCAGTCCACCGCCAGTCGGCAGGTCGCCCCGCTGGAAGAGGACGGGTTCATCACCCGGACCGCCCACCCGTCCCACCGTCGCATCGGCCTGCTCGACCTGAGCGAGGAAGGCCTCGCCGCCTGCGAGCGCGCCCAGGCCGTCGGCCGCCGGGACATCGCCTGGGCCATCAAGGACTGGACATCCGAAGACCGCGCCGCTCTGGGTGAGTTGCTGGAACGCTTCGGCGAAGCCTGGTCGAAGGGTGCCGCGAGCGAAGGCCTCGCTCCGGACATCTCCGAACAGGGCCACCGCGACGCCACGGCGGAATGACCGGTCTCCGGCGCGGCGGGAGGCGCACATGACTCCGAAGTCAGCGCGCGCCTCCCCACATCGGGGGCGCGGCCGACCCCCTCGCCTGTCCCGGGACCGCATTCTCGACGCCGCCGTGGCGCTGGTGCACAACGATCCCGCGCAGCCGCTGAACATTCGTCGGGTTGCCGAGGCCGTCGGTTCCGCGACGATGGCTCTTACCGGTACCCGCCTCGCTTCTGTGCTCAAGTGCCCTGGGCGGCAACTGCCATCGCCCAGGTGTAGTCGGCCTTTCCGACGTTCGTGCGGCCGATTCCCTCGGTGAGGACAAGCGCGCGCGGCACCTTGTAGCCGGCCAGCAATGTGCGGCAAGGCGCGGCAAGTTCGTCGTACGCGGGCTTCACGCTTCCTCGCTCGTAGACCATGGCGATCAGGTCGGCGTCTCCGAAGAGGTAGTCCAACTCGGCTTCGACATAACGGTAGTTGATGTTGATCGGCACGGCCCGGATCTTCCATGCGGCGAGCAGTGCCCTCCACCTCGGATCCATTCGTTCGGGCAACAGCGGCGACGGACGGCGGACGGGTGTCTGAACCCCGCACGCAACTCATACATGCATTGATGCATGACTTCAAGGGGAGACCCTTGTTTTGCGTTCTTCATCCGCGAATTCACCGACCGGATTCCGCAGACCGACCAGGTAGCTTGAAGACATGCATCAATGCATGTATGACTGAGTCCCACATGGCGGCCCCGAGCGGACGCTCCAGTGCTCCTACGTCCTTCGGAGGGTTCGTTGGAAGACCACGACAGCATTCGCACCCGGGTGCGCGAGCTTGTCATCCGGCACGACCCGGCCGGCATGTCCCAGCAGGAGTTCCTCGGGCACCGTTACGACGCGGGGCTCGCGTGGGTGCACGCGCCGGTCGGCCTCGGCGGCCTGGCGGCCTCCCGCGCGCTCCAGCAGGCCGTCGACGACGAACTCGAAGCCGCGGGCGTGACCCGGCTCAACGCCGCACGCAATCCCATCGGCCTCGGCATGGGCGCCCCTACCGTGCTCGCGCACGGCACCGACGCGCAACGCGGGCGCCTGCTGCGCCCGCTGTGGACCGGCGAGGAGGTCTGGTGCCAGCTCTTCAGCGAGCCCGGCGCCGGATCCGACCTCGCGGGGCTGGCCACTCGCGCGGTGCGCGACGGCGACTCCTGGGTGGTGAACGGGCAGAAGGTGTGGACGTCCCTGGCCCACCACTCCCGATGGGCCATGCTGCTCGCCCGCACCGACCCGGACCTGCCCAAACACCGGGGCATGACGTACTTCATCGTGGACATGCACGCCCCGGGCGTCGAGGTCCGCCCGCTGCGGCAGGCCACCGGGCAGGCCGAGTTCAACGAGGTCTTCCTCACCGGCGTCCGCGTACCCGACGCCATGCGGGTCGGCGAACTCGGTCAGGGCTGGGCCGTCGCCACCACCACCCTGATGAACGAACGCGTCGCCATCGGCGCCGCGGCCGCACCGCGCGAAGGCGGCCCGGTCGGCGACCTCATGCGCCTGTGGCGTGAACGCCCGGACCTGCGCACCCCCGGCCTGCACCACCGGCTGCTGCGCCTGTGGGTACGCGCCGAGGCCGCCCGCATCGGCAACGAGCGCACCCGCCAGGCGGGCGCCGCCGGAAAGCCCGGCCCCGAGGGCTCCGCGGCGAAGCTCGCGTACGCGGCGATCGCCCAGGAGACCACCCGCCTGCACCTCGAACTCAGCGGCCCGGACGCTCTCACCTACGACGACTGGACGTTCCGACGCAGCGAGATGACCGGCAGCGGACAAGTCCGCTGCACCGGCTTCCACTACCTGCGCACCCGCGCCAACTCCATCGAAGGCGGCACCAACGAGGTCCTGCGCGGCGTCATCGCCGACCGGGTCCTCGACCTGCCCCGCGAACCGCGCACCGACACGAAGCTCCCCTGGAAGGACGTCCCCCGGTGACCCCGACCGGCCTTGGCGACACGGCCCGCCCGCACCCCGCCGACCCCAAGCGTCCGACAGGCCCGGCCAACCCGCCGATCCCCTCGCTGCTCCACAGCGAGGTCGAGGACGACCTGCGCGCCACCCTGCGCGATCTGCTCGGCGAACGCAGTTCGTGGCAAAAGGTGTTGGCCCGACTCGACACACCCGACCAGCCGTACGACGACGAGCTGTGGAACATCCTGGCCCACGACATGGGCCTCGCGGGCCTGTTGATACCCGAGAACCTCGGCGGCGCGGGGGCCACCGCCAGGGAAGCCGCGTTGGTCCTTGAGGAGTTGGGGCGGTACCTGGCACCTGTCCCCTACTTCGCGAGTGCCGTCCTCGCCACCACGGCCTTGCTCAGCTGTGGCCCCTGGGCCGAAGCCGACGTCGCCGACGAGTTGAGCGCCCTCGCTGCGGGAACCATCACTGCCACGTTGGCAGTTCCCGCGCACCAGGCGCCGGACGCGGGCTTCGCCGCCACCGTCACGGGGGTCCGGGCGGGCAGCGGCCTCGCGCTCACCGGAACCGTCCCTCATGTGCTCGCCGCGGACCGGGCCGATCTGCTCGTCGTCCCGGTGCTCGTGGACGGGGCCGCGCACCTGGCCCTGGTTCGCGGGGACGCCGCAGGCGCCGGCGCCACCCGCGCAACAAGCCTGGACGCCACCCGACCGCTGAGCACCCTGGAACTGCGCGACACCGAAGCCCGGATCCTCGCGGACCCGGTCGTCGCGGTCGGCGCCTTGCGGTACACGCTGGAGACCGGTGCGGCCCTGCTGGCCTCCGAGCAGTTCGGCACCGCCGAGCAGGCGTTGGACACCGCCGTCGAATACCTGCGCACACGCCATCAGTTCGGCCGCCCGATCGGCTCGTTCCAGGCGCTCCGGCACCGCGCCGCCGAACTGTGGGCCGACCTGGCCGCCGCCCGAGCCACCGCCCGGTACGCGGCCGCCTGCGCCGCGGAGGACTCCGGCGACTTCCACCTCGCCGCAGCCCTCGCCTCCGCCCACGTCGGCGAGATCTCGGTGCGCACAGCGGAGGAAAGCCTCCACATGCACGGCGGCATCGGCTTCACCTGGGAGCACCCCGCGCACTTGTACGTGAAGCGCGCGATGAGCACCGCGCTGATGTTCGGCAGCCCCGACCGCCATTACGCCGCTCTCGCCGAACTCGCCGACATTCCGGGCGCCTGACGACCCATCCGTCCATGCCTGCCAGGAGGGGATGCCGCAGGCGATTCGGCGACACCACCGAGTCCTCGGGTCGTCGCCGGCACACGCGCGGACGAGGAGAACCGATGCGGCTCGGCTTCGACTCGGTGTGGACCGCCGAGTCCTGGGGCTCGGACGCCTTCACGCCGTTGACATGGATCGCGGCGCGGACCTCACCCATTTCCCTGGGCACCGCGATCACCCAGATGGCAGCACGGACGCCCACCGCGACGGCAATGCACGCCCTTGACCCTCGACCACCTGTCCGGCGGTCGGACCGAACGAGCAGACCAGTTGCGGCAGCACCCCCGCCAACGCTCCACTGACCCGTGCGGACGCCGAGGAACTGGCGCGCACGCTCCGGGTCGTCGCCGATCCCACCCGGCTCCAGCTCCTCAGCCTTGTCGCCTCGGCACCTGCCGGCGAAGCGTGCGTCTGCGACCTGGCCGACTGTCTCGGCCTGCGTCAGCCGACGATCAGCCATCACCTGAAGATCCTCGTCGACGCCGGGCTGCTCACCCGCGACAAGCGCGGCACCTGGGCCTGGTTCACCCTCGTGCACGACGGCCTTGACCTGGTCGGCACCATCCTCGACAGCGTCACCACCGCCAGCGCTGAAGCCGCCTGACCTGTGACCTTGCCGACGCGCAGATCAGGCGCGCTGATGCGCGATCAGCGCCCGGTCCCCTGACCGCAGCAGCTCGACGGCGCGCCCCGCGCACGGCTCGCAGGTCCACACGCCGTCCCCGGCCAGCATCGACCGGGACCGGTCGCTGCACCGGCAGAACGAGCAGGTACGGGTGTGCGTCCAGCGCCGACCGATGCGCTTGTGCTCATCGCCGAACTCACCCGCAAGCGGACGGCGCTGCGCACCCTCCCGGACAAGGTAGCCGCTGTCGAACCGGCGGACTGCGCCGCATCGCAGGTGTGCAGCATCCTGGCGGACCCTCACCCGTAAGGGAGCACGACATCGTGCGCCTCGGGTCGCCATCGGCCGGCTCGGGTACGCCGTCCGAGTGGTAGACACGGCGGGGCAGGGGGACTTCGTACGCGCCGCCCATATTCTCGGACGCGTGCCTGCCACGATGCGACGAGGCCGTGCGAAATCTCGTTCCGCAGGCCGGCGGTCGCACGGCGGCGTCATGGCGCTCCGCGCGTACGGCCGTTTCGCCGAGGCAGCGGCCTGCTGGCGCCCCATTCGCCCTGCGGACACCTCCGCGCCCGATGCGGCGGCTAGGTTCGGCCGCACCCGCCTGGGCAGACCGACTCGCGCGACTTCGAGGAGCGGTATGGCGAACTCGACGACCCCCGCAACCGACGGCTCCGCCGTCGCGGACGCGGTGAGGGACTACTACGGCAAGGTGCTGAGCTCGTCAGCCGACCTGCAGACGTCGGCGTGCTGCGCGGCGGAGGCCCCGCCGACGCACGTTGTGGAAGCACTCAAGAACGTGAACGACGAGGTGATGGACCGCTTCTACGGCTGCGGTTCCCCGATCCCGCCCGCCATCGACGGCGCAACCGTGCTCGACCTGGGGTGCGGCACCGGCCGGGACTGCTACGTCCTCGCGCAGCTCGTCGGCCCCACCGGGCGGGTCATTGGGGTCGACATGACCGACGAGCAGCTGGCCGTGGCGCAGCGGCACCTGGACTGGCATGCCGAGCGGTTCGGCTACGCCAACGTCGACTTCCGGCACGGGTACGTCGAGGACCTGGCCGCGGCCGGCATCGCGGACGCGTCGGTGGACCTGGTCGTCTCGAACTGCGTCCTGAACCTGTCTCCCGACAAACCGCGCCTGTTCCGCGAGATCATGCGGGTCCTCAAGCCGGGCGGCGAGCTGTACTTCTCCGACATCTTCGCCGACCGCCGCATCCCCGCCGCCCTGCGCGACGACCCGGTGCTGCTCGGCGAGTGCCTGAGCGGGGCGATGTACGGGGAGGACTTTCGGCGCCTGATGGCGGAGGTGGGGTGCGCGGACGTGCGCCAGGTGTCCACGTCTCCGGTGGCGCTCGGCACGCCGGAGATCGAGCGGAAGATCGGGTTCGTGGGGTTCACGTCCCGGACGGTGCGCGCCTTCAAGCTGCCGCTTGAGGACCGCTGCGAGGACTACGGGCAGATCGCCACCTACCTGGGCAGCCTCGCCGAACACCCGCACGCCTTCGACCTCGACGACCACCATCGGTTCCCGACCGGTAAGCCGATCGCGGTGTGCGGGAACACCGCGGACATGCTCGCCGGCTCCCGCTACGCACGGCACTTCGAGGTGGCCGGCCGCAAGGAGACGCACTTCGGGCTGTTCCCGTGCGGGCCGTCCGAGCAGTCCGCCGCGTCGTCGGCGAACGGCGTCGCCGGCTGCTGCTGAGCACGCCGCCCCTACGCCAAGGCTGCCTCATGCAAGCCAATGGCCGGGCCTGGCGCCGGGATGCGGCGCCGTGCCCGGCCATCGCAAGCGGAACTGCCAAAGGGCACTGGACAACGCGTATAAGCACCACACTTCCCCGAGACCGCTTAGCCTGGGGAGGCATGGGCCGGATGGGGACCGGCCCGAGGGGGGAGACCCGCATGCTCGAAAAGCACCGTGCCGTGCTGCGCGCACTCATGGACCTCGTCGACGACTTGGGCGACGAACCGTCCGCCGCGGCAATGGAGAAGATTCTCACGCAGCTCGACGCCCTCATCGACGATGTGGTGATCACCCGGTACACGGGAATCGAGCTCACCATCCTGCGCATGATCCGCGCCGTGCTGGCCCGGGACATCGCCGGCATGCTCGCGGGGCCGGCGACGACCGCATCGGCCGGACTGCTCAAGGCCACCTGCCGCGAGCTGTTCGGCGCCATGAGCATGCTGGCCACACCGCCGAAGCCGGTCACGCCGTTCGCCCCGGACCCCGAGGCGCGGCCGTCGTCGCCGTTCGTGATCACCACCGGCACCTATATCTGTCAGGGCGACCAGCTGTGGCAGGCGGAGGTGCCGGACGCGCCGTTCAAGCAGGTCGGGTTCATCCGCGGGCTCGTCCTGCTGCGCGACGCGGGCGTGACGCACCTCGAGATCAGCCGCGCCGCGGCGCTGTCGCTGCCCGAGCTGACCCTGATGTGCAACGCGGCCCGCAAGTCGTATGCGCACTATCCGGAACTGTCCGAGATGGTCTGCAACTTGGCGGTCCAGTCGAGCGGCGCGCCGACCATCTACGCACGGCTGGTCGTCACCAACGCGCGCACCCACGTCTATCTCTCGTTCGAGACCCGCACGCTCGGGCGCCCGGTCGCGAGCGGTGTGAACTCCCAGCAGGTCATCGCGCAGCTGCGGCAGGAATTCAAGCTGGGCGAGTTCAGGACCGCCGAAGGGCGCGTCTGGGCGATCGAGGAACTCCTGGAGATCCAGGCGGCCTTCACCCGGATCCCGGCGCAGGACCGGCCGGCGCTGGAGAACCTGGTGCTGATGCGCCGCAAGGTCCCGGTCTCGGACCCGCAGGACATCAAGCAGAC
Organism: Streptomycetaceae bacterium NBC_01309; assembly: GCA_045039925.1. Classification (GTDB taxonomy): domain Bacteria; phylum Actinomycetota; class Actinomycetes; order Streptomycetales; family Streptomycetaceae; genus Yinghuangia. The sequence continues at coordinate 7,996,131 of CP108400.1, read as the reverse complement.
CGCGGCCAGCTACACGCCGTCCACACACACCTTCACCGTGCTGGACCGCGCCTTCGTGGAGCGCAAGACGTTCGTCGGCGGCGGTCTGGACGCCCAGCCCTACTGCCACATGACGATCCTGCACGAGATGGGCCACGTGATGGAGCCGTGGTTCCAGACGGCCCCGGCCCCCGAGCCCGAGCGGGTCAGGAAGCTGACCGAGACCCTGGAGCGCATCCTCGCGGACATGAAGGCGCTGGGGAAGCAGATCAACGAGGCCCCGCTCGGCGCGGATGCCCTCGCCGCCGCCAAGGCCAAGTTCGAGATCCTGAAAGAGGAACGCCGCGCGACCGAGGGCCAGTTGGCCATCTCGCTGACGAAGGGCATGGGCGGCGAGTGCTGTCTGAGCGCCTTCGCTCTGAAGGTCGAAGACCTGCGCCTGCACCCCGTCACCGTGTACGCGTGGCAGGAATGGCCGCTCAAGCCCTTCGAGTTCTGGGCCGAGTGCTACAGCCTGTTCCTCACCGACCCCTCCGCACTTGAGTTCGTGTCGCCGCCGCTGTTCCGCTGGTTCCGGGACGGTGGATACCGGGTCGGCAGCAGGGCCGTGCCGCCGCTCGCGCGCCGGGTCGCAGGCCTGACGACCGGGCAGGCCGGGGCGCTGCGCGACGTCCAGTCCCATCTCGACTTCTTCTGCTACGAGTTCGAGAAGGTCAAGGTCCTCACCCCCGACTTCGTCGAGAAGATGCGCGGCCGGCTGGCCAAGCTGACTCCGGCGTTCATCGCGCTGCGCAGCCAAATGTCGGGCGAACCGCCGCAGTTGTTGGAACGCGTCGTCGTCGACCTGGCCATGCAGGCGCTGATCGACGAGGTCGCGGCCCCGCTGGGGATCGGCGCAACCGCCCCGCTGACGCTCGCCGACCTTCCGGTCCTGCGGAGCATCTGCGAGCGCGAGCGCGCGGCGTTCACCGCGCTGACCAAGCCGCCGCAGGCGCCGGTGCCCGCCGCCACGAAGCGCATCGCGGCCCGCACCTGCACGATCACCCTGAACGCGGGCGGCGGCACCGTCACGGTCGGCACCGAGCAGCCCGGCAACGGACTGCCGCTGCTGTCGCTGACCAGCTGCCTCGTCAACCTGCGGGACCGCGGCGTGCGCGGGATCAGACTGCTGGACTGCGAGACGTTGTCGACGACGGAGCTCACGTGGCTGTGCAATGCCGCCCGGCGCGCCTACGCCGACTGCGGCTCGCGGTTCGGCATCGCGATCGACACCGCGGTCTTGGTTCCGGCGCAGCGCAAGCAGTACTTCATCCGCGTCACGTTCGCCAACTCGGGCACGCTGCGGCTGCGCTTCGTGGCGGCCAAGGACGTCGGGGCGCCGGTGCCGGCCCTCCCGACCGCGGCGCAGATCCAGGAGCAGCTGCGCACCCGGTTCGGCATCGCGCAGATCTCCGGCACCGGGGGCACGTCCTGGTCGGTCTCCGAACTCGTGCAGCTGTGTGATGCGTTCGCGCTGCTGCCGACCGAGGACCAGGCGGTGCTGCGCGGCTGCAAACTGGTCCGCAAGTCCGGTTCGTCGGGCGCGACCGTCGAGGACACCCTTGCGGAGGAGCAGCGGCGCGGCACGTACCACGCGGGCACGCACACGCTGTTCGTGATCGACAGCGTGTTCGCGGACACCCACGGGTTCGTCGGGAACCACCCGCTCGCGCGGCCGCGCAGCCACGTCCACCTGCTGCGGCTGGTCGCGTACGCAGTCCTGCACCGGAACGGGGCCGGTGCGCTCCAGGCCTTCACGATGTGCGTGGCGCAGCTCGGCGTGCGGTTGCCGCTGACCGAGGAGGGCCAGCTCATTAACGAGACGGACCCGGAAGACCTGTTCGCGGAGACGTACTCGCTCCGGTGCAACGAGCCGGTCCTGCTCGAGTGGGTCTCCCCCGCGCTCGCCGACTGGCTCGCCCGCGGCGCGTACCGGGGCGGGCTGCAGTAACACGGGCCTCGTGGTGGCTCCGGCGCGGCCCGCTCGCGTGCGGCGGCCCGCGCCGGACGGGCCGGTCCGCGGCCGGGGGCGCCTAAGCGGTCGCCTCGTGGTGCTTGAGGTCCTCGAGGTACCGCTCGGCGTCCAGGGCGGCGGCGCAGCCGCTGCCGGCCGCGGTGATGGCCTGGCGGTAGATGTGGTCGACCACGTCGCCGCACGCGAAGACGCCGGTGAGGTTGGTGTGCTGGGTCGGGTGGGTGACCTTCACGTACCCTTCCTCGTCCAGGTCGATCTGGTCCTTGAGCAGCTCGGTGCGCGGCTCGTGGCCGATCGCGATGAACAGGCCGGTGACGTCCAGGTCGCGCAGCTCGCCGGTGACCGTGTCGCGCAGCTTCACCCCGGTCAGCTTGCCGTCGCCGACGACCTCGGCGACCTCGCTGTTCCACGCGAACCTGATCTTGTCGTTGGCGAACGCGCGGTCCTGCATGATCTTCGAGGCGCGCAGCTCCTCACGGCGGTGGACGACCGTCACCGTCTCCGCGAAGCGGGACAGGAACGTGGCCTCCTCGATCGCCGAGTCGCCGCCGCCGACCACCGCGATGTGCTGGTTGCGGAAGAAGAACCCGTCGCACGTGGCACACCACGAGACGCCGTGCCCGGACAGCTCCTTCTCGTTCGGCAGGCCCAGCTCGCGGTACGCCGAACCGGTCGCCAGGATCACGGCCTTCGCGCGGTGCACGTTGCCCGAGCCGTCCTTGACCACCTTGACGCCGTCCTCGAGCTCCGCCTCGACGATGTCGTCGGAGACCAGCTCGGCGCCGAAGCGCTCGGCCTGCTTGCGCAGGTTGTCCATCAGGTCCGGCCCCATGATGCCCTCGGGCCACCCGGGGAAGTTCTCCACCTCGGTCGTGTTCATCAGCGCGCCACCCGCCGTGACCGCGCCCTCGAAGACGAGAGGCTTCAGGTCGGCGCGTGCGGCGTAGACGGCGGCCGTGTATCCGGCCGGGCCGGAACCGATGACGATCACATTGCGGACGTCGGACATGGCTCAGGCGTCCGCGGGGAGGATCTCGGCGAGCAGGCCCTTGATGCGCTTCTCGATCTCGTCGCGGATCGGGCGCACGGCGTCGATGCCATGGCCCGCCGGGTCGTCGAGGGCCCAGTCGAGGTAGCGCTTGCCGGGGAAGATCGGGCAGGCGTCGCCGCAGCCCATGGTGATGACGACGTCGGACGCCTGGACTGCCTCGGTGGTGAGCACCTTGGGCTGCTGGTCGGCGATGTCGATGCCGACCTCCTTCATGGCCTCGACGGCGACGGGGTTGACCTGGTCGCCCGGGATGGATCCGGCGGAGCGGACCTCGACGTTGTCGCCGCCGAGGTGGCGGAGGAACCCGGCGGCCATCTGGGAGCGGCCTGCGTTGTGGACGCAGACGAACAGCACGGAGGGCTTGTCGGACATGGGGATCGGGATTCCTTCCGGGGTGCGGTGCAGGGGGTGGAACGGTGCTGCGGTCTACGCGGTTTCGGGTGTGTCGAGTTCGGCGAGCAGTGCGGTGACGCGGGCGTCGATGTCGTCGCGGATGCCGCGTACGGTCTCCGCGAGCCCGCCGCCGGGGTCGGCGACGGGCCAGTCCGCATAGCGGCGGCCTTCGAGCAGCGGGGGTGCGTCGGCGCAGCCGAGGGTGACGACGATGTCGGCGGCTTCGACGGCTTCAGGGCTGAGCGGCTTGGGGAACTCGTCGCCGGTGTCCAGGCCGATCTCGCGCAGCGAGTCGACGACCGCGTGCTCGATCTCCGACGCTGGGGCGGTGCCCGCCGACCAGGCGTGCGCGGTGCCGTGCGCGTGGTGGTTGAACAGCGCGGCGGCTAGCTGGGATCGGCCGGAGTTTGCAGTGCACACGAACAGCACCCGCGCGGCGCGTCCGTCTGCCGGTGCGCGGCCGTGGGCCAGCGCGTCGAGGCGCTGGGCCGCGAACCGCTCGGCCAGCAGCGGCAGATGGGTGGGGATCGTGGCGTAGGCAGCGAGCTTGAGATACGAGTCCTCGACCATCGTCCGCACCGCCTGCTCGGGGAAGACGCCCGCGAAGGCCGCGCTCAGGCGTTTGACCGCCCCTGCGGTGAGGGCTTTGGGGACCAGGTCCGCGACGGAGGCGGCCATCACGAGTCCTTCCCGCGCTGTCTGACACGACCGAAGATGAGGGCGACGAGTGCAAGGCCGACCACGCCGCCGATCAACTGCATGGCGATGAAGCCCGGCACGGACGCCGGTTCGATACCGGCGAATGTGTCGCTGAACGCGCGCCCGACGGTGACGGCCGGGTTCGCGAACGACGTGGACGAGGTGAACCAGTAGGCGGCGCCGATGTAGGAGGCGACCGCGATCGGCGCGTACTGGAGCCGTTCGCTGCGGGCGAGACCGAAGATCAACAGGATCAGCCCGGCAGTGGCGACGACTTCGCCGAGCAGCAGGTGGCCCGCGGAGCGGTCCTTCGTGGACCAGTCGACCAGCGCGCGGTCGAACATCGCGTCGGCGAGGATCGCGCCGCCGATCGCGCCCGCGACCTGGGCTGGGACGTACGCGGCGACCTCGCGCGCGGTGACCCCGCCGCCGTGGCGCTTGGTCCACCACTCGGCGAGCGTGACTACCGGGTTGAAGTGCGCCCCGGAGACCGGGCCGAGCAGCAGGATCAGCACACCGAGCCCGAAGACCGTGGCGAGCGAGTTCGCCAGCAGCTGCACGCCGACGTCGTCCGAGAGTTCGGTGGCCTGGATGCCCGAGCCGACCACGACGGCGACCAGCGCCGCCGTACCGACGAATTCCGCAGCGGCGCGGCGGGCGAGCGGGACGCGCGGCGGCGTCGCACCCGGTGCGGGCTGCGGCTCGGCGGATATGGCGGACTCCGCGCGGTCGGCGGGGTGCGTGGCGGTCAACGGGACTCCTGGAAACCGGGCAGGTCGATCTGGGCAGGCACTAAGGGGGCGCGGCGGGTCAGCAGGCGCGCTTGGCGTCCGCGTTGGCGCGCGCGGTGGCGGCCAGGTCGGCGAACGAGGCGGCGACCGACTCCAGGACGTCCGGGCGCAGCCGGTAGTACTTGAAGCGTCCGCACGGCTCGGTCTCCACGACCCCCGCGTCGCGCAGCACCTTGAGGTGGTTGGACAGGTTCGTCTGCTTGGCGCCGGTCATCTCGACCAGGTGCGTGGTGCACAAGGTCTCCTTGGCCAGCAGCTGGACGATCTGCAGGCGCAGCGGATCGGCCAGCACCCGGATCAGATCAGTTTCAACTGACGTCAGCATGAACTGATGCTCACAGATCAGTCACGGCTGATGCCAGCCCCTGCCGGGTGAACATCAGGTGACGGGCCCATGGCGTCACACCTTCTGCCCCAGCAGTCCCGACAGCGTCGCCATGACCTCGGGGACGACCTTGTAGAAGACCCAGGTGCCGCGCCGCTCGGAGGTGACCAGGCCGGCCTCGCGCAGCTTCTTCAGGTGGTGGGACACGGTCGGCTGGGAGACGCCGACGTCCGCGATGTCGCACACGCACGCCTCGCCGCCCTCGTGCGAGGCGACCATCGAGAACAGCCGCAGGCGCACCGGGTCGCCGAGCGCCTTGAACATCACCGCCAGCCGTTCCGAGTCCGGCGCGGTCAGCGGCTCGCGGGCCAGCGGGGCGCAGCACGGCACGACGGCGGTGGTGGTCTCGACTATCGGAAGCTCTCGCAGATTCGACACGCATCAATATTGACAGCCGTCGATTCCCGAGGCAAGCTTCTGGATATCGACAGACGTCGAAACAAGCACGTCAGGGGCAGATCATGGACAGCATCCAGCGTGTACGCAGCACCCTCGTCGCGGCCGCAGCCCGCCCCAGCGCCCGTCGGCTCGCGTCGGTGACCTTCAGCGCGTGCCGCTCCGAGGCACGGCGCACCCGCACCCAGGTGGCCGGCATCCACGGCGCGTTCTGACCCCCCGCTTCCATCCGGAACCGCATCCCACCTCCAGGAGGTCGCACCATGTCCCGTGTCCAGCTCGCGCTCCGCGTCGCCGACCTCGACGCCTCGATCGCCTTCTACAGCAAGCTGTTCGGCACCGAGCCCGCCAAGCTCCGCGACGGCTACGCCAACTTCGCCGTCGCCGAGCCCCCGCTCAAGCTCGTCCTGATCCAGGGCAAGGACGGCGAACCGACTGTCATGGACCACCTCGGCGTGGAGGTCGAGACCACCGACCAGGTCTCCGCCGCGACCACCCGCCTGGCCGACGCCGGCCTGGCCACCGTCGAGGAGAACGACACGACCTGTTGCTACGCCGTCCAGGACAAGGTCTGGGTCCACGGCCCTGGCGCCGAGCCGTGGGAGGTCTACGTCGTCAAGGCCGACGCCGACCAGCTCCCGCGCGACGAGGGAAGCGCCTGCTGCCTTCCGGCAGACGCAGCCGAGGCACCGGAGGGCCGCCAGTCCCTCGAACTCCAGCCCACCGGAAGCGGCGGCGGCTGCTGCTGATCTGCGCCGAGCAACGCCGAGGCCCAAGCGGCCCGCGTCTCGGGCCTCGGCAGCCCTCGCTCGTCCTCGGTGCGGCAGGCGAACCAGCACCCGTCGACATGATCGATCTAGATGCCGGTTGTCCGGGGCCAGACGGTGTCCAGGACCCAGGCCGGGGCGGCCCACTCACCTGGGCCACCAAGTGTCGTTTGATGGTCGGCCACGATTGCATAGGCTGGCAGGAGGTCGGGGTCTTCGTAGGGGGCGAGGCTGCCGTCCCACTCGCATCGCAACCCCAACGAAGCCGAGGCGGCCTCCCGCGAGAGCGTCAGCGCGGGGCACTCCAATGCGCCTCCCCGTTCCTTACCTTCGAGTTGAAGGTCAGGTCCCAACCTCCGACCGGCCAGGTCAGTTCGCTTCCAATCACGGCATCGTCGACATCCTCGCGGGCGACCCCGGGAATCAGGGTCATCACGTCGAGCAACTCCGCGAAGGCGTCCCAGGGATCAGCGAAGGCGGACGTTCCGCGAGTTGCGTAGGCCACCCCGATTTCACTGCGGGCCTGGGTCACCCTGCCTGCGCGGCTGCGAGGCGTGGGACTTACGACCGCCCCAGGTCGGAATCTGTGCTCTTGCAGCGTGCTGGAGCCGCGTGCGTCGCTCCGGGGTCACCCGTCGAAGTTGGCCGACCCACGCCCAGGCAACGAGTTGTGCCCCCGGCGGTGTTCGGGCACGGGCCCGATCTCCGCTCCCAGAGACTGTCTTTCTCGCAGTTCCGCAATCAGGGAGGGAAGCTGGTCCGGTGTGATGGGGGGGCCGCCCTTAGGGGTGAACGCGGATTGCGTCAGAAGCGCGAAGATTTCACGGCTGGACCGGTGTGCTGTGGCCATGGCTGCCAGCAGGTCAGGCCGCTGACCTGCGGCGTCCTGCGGTCGGCAGACGTAGAGCCGGACGAGATCGTGGTGCCGGGTGATCAGCGCCGCACCGGTGTACAGAAGTGAGGCAATCCGGACCCGAGGGCTGTAGTAGCGAACGGTGGCTGCCTCGGCCAGTTCTGCATCGACAGGTCGTCCTCCGACGACTACGACCGTCCACACCGGCTTTCCGTCCCCGCTGGTTCTGTCCTGACCGTGCGGGCCCTCCCAGGGTGGGACCGGTCCGCTGCCGCGGTCTAGGCGGGCTCGGGCAGCTCGGATGAATGGGATCAGGTCGGAGAACGTGTTGGGCACAGCCCGAGAGTGGGCCCGGGCACGCGAGACCGGAGCGACGTCGGTCTCGTACAGCGACCACAGCCTGGCGATGCTCTCGTCGGCGTTCTCGGCGTCCTGGTGCCAGAGCTGCCGAAGGCGGTCGGATGTAGCGTGCAGGTCGGCGACGCGCGGCGCGGTGTGGACCATCATGACGTGATGGTCCTGGCCGACGGCGAAAGCATCCCGGCCATCGGCGGCGGCCCGGTACAACCTCACAGCACCCGTCAGCACGAACATGTCCAGCGCACGCCGCTCTTCGCTGTCGTCGGCCGCGTCGTGGACGTCGAGCTCCCGGACGTGGGCCATGCGTGGCGAGTTGGCGTATGTGCGCTCCGCGGCCCGGATTCCGCCTGCGACGTAGAGGTCGTCGATGCCCAGATGACCAGCCGGGCGGGGCACGGAGACAACGAAGTCCTTGGGGAAGGTCGCCGGGATGCGTGCGAGGTGGAAGAGCCTGTCGACGGAGGGGTCGGTCGTCCAAGCCACGTACTGGGCCCGGGGCAACAGCGCCAGCAGGCCTTCGACGCACCGGGTCAGCGTCGCGAGCCCGGTGTGCCCAGAGCCAGCTTCGCGGCGGGTGTGGATAGCGGTGGAGGGAAGCGCCTCCGGGGCAAGGTCGATCACTAGGGCGGGCACTTCGAGAAGGGATTCGTCGGCCGCCCGCAGGTCGTCGATCAGCCGAGTCAGGACGGCCTTGTTCTTCTTGACGACGAGAAGGCGCGCCGGCGCCGACTGCAGGTTCTGGGGGTGATGAAACGGGAGCGCGGGGTCCTGCTTGCTGAACGCGAAAGCCTGCGCGTCCGACGACCGGCGGCCGTAGTCGCTGGTGCGGCTGGTGACTCTGATGATGTCAAACGCGCCGAGCCGCGAGGGGCGCGCCCCATGCACGGCAAAGCCCTCAGCCATGTGCCATGCCGGGTCTTCGGCATAGTCAGCAGGCACTACACCATCCGGAGCGACGTTCTCGCGCCCCAGTAGGTTCTTGTCCAGGTACTCCTGGAGCTGCTGGCGCTCCCAGTTCGCGTGACCTGCCAGGACGATGATCAGGCGGTAGCCGGCATCCAGCGCCCGGCCTGCGATGGCAGCGACGCGCGCGGTCCTCCCAGACTGCAACGGCGCTACCACCAGCCCTCGTGCCGCGTAGGCCACCGGCGCGCTCGGATTGGCAAGGCGCTCCACGACGCGGGTCGCCATGGTCTCGATCTCTGATGCGAAGTCCTCGCGTATGCCGCCGCGTTCAACCATCCGGCGGACATACGCGGCGCTGTACCAGCATCGCGAATCCGATGCGGCGTACCAGGCTGCCGATGGAATCTCGACCGGGCTGTCCACCGTGGCAGCGGGATCCGGGCCGAGCATGGGGGGCGTACCCGGCGCGCACCCAGGCCCCTGAGGCGGGCCGTCAACCGCATCCCGCTCCGAGAGCCCGGCGATGCTGCGCGTGGGCACGGCAACGATGCTGGTGGTACCTGTCGCGTCCGCTACCTGCCGAGGCAGCGGGGCGGGTACCGGACGACCCTCGGCTACGGCTAGGCGCCGTTCCAGGTCGAGGATGCGTTCGTGCGCGCGCTGCAACTCACGGGTGCTGTGCGTCGACGCCAGTCGCGTGACCACGTCCTTGTCGAAGAGACCCCACACATGGGCGACCGCGGCCTCGTCGAGCGGCGCGCGTGGTGGTGTGCCCGCGCTCGCGATCAGGTCCTCCACGAAGCTCTTCTGCACGGGACGCCGGCCGCTCAGATAGCGGCTCACCGCACCCGGGTCACGCGTCTGCTGCTCCGCCCATCGGCGCAGTGAAACGTCCAAGGTCAGGAACAAACGGCGCAATTCCTGGGCGAGTTCGGCCCGTGACTCGGGGATGTCGGGAGACAGTGGGGTGAGGGCCACCTCGGTTCGTTTCCTGTTCGGCACACCGCCAGTTTTACGCCCTGACCCAATGACCGCAGGCTGTTGTACAGAGATTGGCAACGCGTTGCGCGCCAATGGCAACGTTGCCCCACCGCGCACCGCCCTCCGTCGGCTCCATGCTGAGCGGCAACCTCGACCGTGCCGCAGTGAACGGAGAACCACCGCCAATGCTCCCTGACGGGACCGACCCAGACCGCGAGGAGCCCCTGCCACCCGCTCCGGCGTCGCCCACCCGCCGTCGACTTCGCCGCGCCACGATGATCACGCTCTTCGGGTTCATCGGCGGCCTTGGAACCGGGGTCGGTGGCTGGACCGCCGAGGTGGCTGGTGGTTGGCTCCGTCACCTCCTGTGAGTCTTGCCGTGTTGCCGGGCATGCTCGTGTTCGAGACCCGAGGCTCCCCTCACCGAGGCCAAGGCTCAGCCGACTGCCCTGCTTCAACGCTGACGCGATTGAGGCGGACGTGGCGGAGGAAGTACCCGGCGGCGAGGCCGGCTTGGCCGGCTTGGCCGGCACCGATGACGACGACGTCGTGGCGTTGCGCAGTGCTCATGCGGTCTTTCCTCGGTGCGGGATGGTGCCGATCGCGAGCAGCGCGGCGGCGAAGCCGACGGCGGCCAGCAGCGCGAACATGTGCGGGTAGCCGCCGAGCGGCCCGGCCAGCGCTGCTCCTGCCCACGGGGCGAGGGCGGATGCGGCCATCGCGGGTGCGGACAGGATGCCCGAGAGCGTCCCGTACGACGCCGCGCCCCATCGCTCGGTGATTGCGGTCGCGGTGAGCAGGGTCGCCACCCCGCGCGCGGTCCCCGCGATCACGGAGATGACCACCAGGAGCCAGATCGGGCCGGGGACGAACGCGAGCAGCGCGGTTGTTGCCGCGGTGGCACCCAGGATTCCGACGGTCCGGGCCAGGACTCCGGCGCGGCGGGTGAGTGCGGCGTAGCCGAGGCGACCGAGGACCTGGCCGGCGCCGCCGAGCCCGAGTGCCCAAGCGGCGACGGTGGTGCTGGAGCCGCGGTCGGTGAACAGCGGGACGAGGTTGACCAGGCCCGCGTACATGCCGAACGAGCCGAGCGTCATGGCGACTACCAGAATGACGAAGGGGCGGCTGCGGACGACCGACCGTACGTCGCCGGGCACTTCGGCGTGGTGCGTGGCCGCGGGTGCGGCGGGCCAAGGGCGGCGCAGCACGATGGCGTGCAGCGGGATGGTGACGGCGGCGAGCACACCGGCCAGGACGACGTACACCCCGCGCCACGACAGCCAGTGCGACAGCGCCACGGTGACCGGCGCGAAGACCGTGCTGGCCAGCCCGGCGACGAGGGTGACGGTGGTCAGGGCTGCGAGGTGCCGGGGGCCGTACCAGCGGGTGAGTGCGGCGAACGCGGGTTGGTAGAGGACCGCGGACATCGCGACGCCGGCCAGCACCCACGCGGCGGTGAACCACAGCAGGTTCGGTGCCCACGCCACCATGAGCACGGCGCCGACCGCGACAGCGGATCCGGCGGTCATCAGCAGGTGCGGGCCGCGCCGGTCCAGCAGGCGGCCGACCGGGATGCCGACGATCCCGGAGACGACCAAGGCCATGGAGAACGCGGCAGTCGATGCCGAGGTGGACCAGCCGGTGTCGTCCTTGATGGCCGGGGCCAGCACCGGGAACGCGTAGTAGAGGATGCCCCAGCTGGTGATCTCGGTGACGCACAAGGCGATCAGGACGGCGCGCAGCCGCGGCCGATGCAGGTCGTCGGCCGCGGCGTCGGGGGCCTGGGCGGGCAGAGCGGGCGGGACGTCGACGTCGACGTCGAGGCCCGCCCACTCTGCCGCCTCGGCCGGGTCGCGGTCAGGCATCGCCGCGTTCGAGCGCACCCGCAAGGCCGTTGGGCAGACCGGTGGCGAACCCGACGCCGATCTTCACCGGTTCCGGAGTCGAAGCGCCGCAGCACGAGACTGCGTCGGCGGCGGGCACCTCAGCCGATCCGCACGAGGATGCCGAAGCCGCGGACTCGGCAGCGTCGCCGCACGAGGACACCGCGACCGGCTGCGCGGCGACGGGTTCGGCGGTGGTGCCGCAGGAGCTGCCGCAGTTGCCGGCCTCGTCCTCGCCCGGCAGGTTGGTCGAGCAGACGCCGGTCTCCGGCAGCTCCAGCTCGACGTTGTCCGCGGCGGCGCGGTCGCCGGCGATGGCGGCGACGATCGAGCGGACCTGTTCGTAGCCGGTCGCCATCAGGAACGTCGGTGCGCGGCCGTAGCTCTTCATGCCCGCAATGTAGAAGTCCTGCTCGGGGTGGGCGAGTTCGCGCTCGCCGTGCGGGGGCACGGTGCCGCAGCTGTGGAAGTTCGGGTCGATCATCGGCGCGAGCTTGACCGGCGCCTCGGTGCTCGCGTCGATCTCCAGGCGCACCTCGCGCAGCATGTCCAGGTCGGGGCGGAAGCCGGTGGCCGCGACGACGACGTCCGCGGCGATGCCCTGCACGCCTTCGGGAGTGCTGCCGACGACCTCGACCGGGCCCGAAGCCCCCTCGGGGACCTCGAACTTGGTGATGGTGAAGCTGCGGACCAGGGTGATCACGCCCGCCTGGACGGCCGCCTTGACCCGCGAGCCCAGCGCGCCCCGTGCGGGCAGCCCGTCCGCGTCGCCGCCGCCGTACAGCCGCGCGACCGACGCGCCGCGCACCGCCCAGGTGACGCGGGTGCCCGGCTCGGACTCGGCGAGCTCGGCCAGCGACAGCAGGGTGTTGGCTGCCGAGTGGCCCATGCCGACGACCAGCGCGTGCTTGCCGGCGAACCGGGCGCGGTCGCGGCCCAGCACGTCCGGCAGCGCGCCGGACAGGTACGGCGCGGCCTCCGCCTCGCCGACCGCCGCGAGCCCGGAGTCCCCGAGCGGGTTCGCCCGGCCCCAGGTCCCGGACGCGTCGATGATCGCGCGGGCCTCGATGTCGCGGACGACGCCCTCGCCGTCGACGGTCCGTACGAACAGCGGGTGGTCCTCGCGTCCGATGTTGCGGGTCTTGTCGACGCCACGCCGCGACACCGCCACCACGCGGGTGTTGGTGCGGATCCTGGGGGCGAGCTGCGCGGTGGCGGCCAGCGGTGCGAGGTAGTCGCGGACCAGTTCGGCGCCGGTCGGCAACACCTCCGGCGGCGGTGCGGTCCACCCGGTCGGCTCAAGGAGCCGGCGCGCGGCCGCGTCGGTGTCGAACTCCCACGGCGAGAAGAGCCGCACGTGGCCCCACTCCTGGATCGCGGCCCCGACGCTCGCCCCGGCCTCGATCACGAGCGGCTCGAGGCCGCGCTCGACGAGGTGGGCCGCGGCGGCGAGCCCGATCGGGCCGGCTCCGATGACGACGACGGGCAGTTCGGCCGCGGCCTGGTCCTGGGCAGTGCTCATGGCATGACTCCTCGGTCGTTCACGGGAAACGGGTCCTGACAACGACCGCAACTATAAACAGCAAATGCTGTTGATGCCAACAAGTGCTGTGGCACAATGGTGAGCATGACGCAGACGCTGGACATCCACCTCCTGGAGCCGGAGACCGCAGCCACCCGCGCGGCCACCCTCGCCCCACTGCTGAAAGCACTGGGCGACGAGCACCGCCTCACTCTCGTCCTCCTGCTCGCCGAACGCCCACACACCGTGCGCGAACTCACCGACGCCACCGGCCTGGGCCAGACGCTGGTCAGCCACCACCTCGCGCCGCTGCGCGACCAGGGCCTGGTCACCGTCACCCCGCGCGGCCGGGCCAACGTCTACGCCCTGTGCTGCGACGCGCTCGTCACCCCGATGCGTCTGCTCGCCACCCTCGCCTCCTCCAGCCCCGAAGGCCTCGACGCCTGCCGCACCGCCGACGGCGACTGCGGCTGACCGGCCAGGTTCAGGAGCACCCATCGCCCGCGCAGTCAGCCGGCGGGCAGCACAGCATCAGGTACGCCTTCAGGTTGTCCAGCCGCGCCGCGACCGACGCTGTGTCCACGCGATAGCGGACGACCTTGCCCTCGCGCGTCGACACCAGCAGTCCGCCGCGCCGCAGCAGCGACAAGTGCTCGGCGGCGGTGGGTGCCCGCAGCCCAGCACGCTCGGCACCTCGCCGACGCTCAACTCGACGCCGTCCGCAAACAGTTCCATCACCTGCCGCCGCGTCTCACTCGCGAGCGCCTTGAGGAAGTCGTGCCCGCCGGCCATGACGTAGCACACGCCGCCGACCCCGCACGAGCCGCGCCTGATCGGAGCCTTCGGCATGCCGCCCAGCACCTCACCGACCCACGCCCCCCACTACGACGTCGTCATCGTCGGCGCAGGACCCATCGGCGCCGCCACCGCCCGCCACCTCGCCGAACAAGGCGCCGCTGTCCTGATCACCGGACCGGACGAGCCCGCCGGGTTCGCCGACCACGACGCGTATGGGCCGGCCACTACGACCAGGGCCGTCTTGCCCACCTCCTCGAAGTGCCGCTCGCCACCACGCTCCTCGCCGTGCGGTCCCTCGCCCGGTTCGACGGCCTGGCCGACCGCACCGGGATCACGTTTGCGCGGCCGGTCGAGTCGGTCGCGGTCATGCCCGAGACCATCGACGACCCGGAACTGCGCGCGTGGTTCGACCCCGGACGATTCGAGGCCAACGCCCGCGACCTGGGCAGGCACATCGAGCCGCTGGACACGGCGGAACTCGCCGACGCGTAGCCGCACTTGCGCTTCGAGCCCGGGCACGTGGGCGTCAGGCAGCGCGACGCGTTCATCGTCAATCCCCGCGACCTGGTGCGCGCGGAACTGGCGGCCGCCGTCGCAGCGGGAGCCGTCCTGCACCGCGACGAGGTGACCGCACTCGCGCCGCACCCCGCCGGCCGCCGCGTCCTCACACGCTCCGGCGCCGCGTGGACCGCATCCAAGGTCGTGGTCGCGACCGGTGCGTCCACCAACATGAACGGCCTGCTCCCGCGACGCCTCGCCATGGACACCTTCGGTGCGACCGTCGTCCTCGTCGCGACCGACGACCCGCGCGCCGACGAACTCCCGGCACTCATGTACCTCAAGGCCCGCGAAGGCGATATTGCGTACGGCGGCATCATCATGCCGCCCCTGCGCTACCCGGACGGCCGCCGCTACCTCAAGTGCGCGGGCAACAGCCTCCTCGCGAACCCGCTCACCACAGCCGACGAGGTCACCCGCTGGGTACGCGCTGGCGGGCGCGCCGAAGACATCATTCGCGCTTCTCCGACTCGCCTACCTCGCCGTGACCAACGCGTTCGCCGCGCTGCGGCTGCTGGCGATGAGCGACCACGCCAAGGACGCCGAGATTCTGGCGTTGCGCCACCAGTTGGCTGCACCACATCGCGACGACGGTCTGCCGTGATCGGAAGGGGCGGGTTTTGGTCTATCGGAGGCCCGAAAACCTGTCCCGATTCCCGTGCCATCACGAGGTGGTGTTCGGCGGGGCTGTGGACGTAGGCGAGTCCTAAGAGCAGGCGGCGGCCAGGGAGTTGGCTGAGGAGTTGGGCATTGATGTACCGGTGCGCTTCTTGTTCACGTTCCTGTCCCAGGAGGCGATCAGCCCGTACTGGCTCGGTGTGCATGAGGCCGTGATCACCTGCGAGGTGGCGCCTGCCCCCGGAGAGGTTGCCTGGCACGGTTGGCTGACGGAGGCGGAGCTGCGGGCGGCCGTGCGGCAGTGGCGCTTCATTCCGGACGGGCAGGCGTGGCCACCGCCCCACGGCACTTCGCGGCGACCGGGACGGCCGCTCCCGCGCTGCACGACGCGCCGCCCGGCGACGAGCACGCGCACGACGCGGTGTCCCTGTGCCCGGTCGAGGCCATCGGCTTCACGCGGGTCCATCGATCGGGCGGCGATGGCTCCGGCCGCGCCGCGCCGTAGACCAGGCGCGTTCGGGATCAATCCCGACGCGTTCGCGCCGCCGGTACCGTGGCCGCTCCGGACGCGATCGCACGAGGAGCCGCCGAGATGACCGAACCGCAGACCGTCGACTTCTGGTTCGATCCCGTCTGCCCGTACACGTGGATCACTTCGCGGTGGATGGTGGAGGTGAGCAAGGTACGGCCGGTGGCCATCCGCTGGCGGGTGATGAGCCTTTCGGTGCTCAACGAGCACCGGGACGACAACCCCGAGGGTGAATGGGGCGACTACATGTGGGCGCCGGTGCGCGTGTGCGCCGCAGTGGAGCAGCGCTACGGCCAGCGGGCGCTCGGCGACCTCTTCACCACCCTGGGCACCCGGTTCCACCTGCGGAACGACTGGGGAGGCCTCGCGGCGGCGCTCTCCGATGCCGGATTGCCGCCCGAACTCGTCGAGGCCGCCGGATCGACCGCGTACGACGCGGCGATCCGCACCTCGCACGCGCAAGCCGTCGCCCTGGCGGGCGACGACGTCGGCACCCCGATCGTGGCGGTCGCGGGGCCCGACGGCAAACGGGTCGGCTTCTTCGGTCCGGTCGTCTCCCCGGCCCCCACCGGGGAGACCGCCGGACGGCTGTGGGACGGTTTTCTGCTTCTGGCCCAGGTTCCGGGCTGTTTCGAACTCAAGCGCACCCGCACCGGGGAACCCCGCTTCGACGGGGCGAACTGAGGGCGGAGCGGCACCTTTTCCCGGCGCGAAGTCCGCGCCTTCTGTCCTCGCATGGGGTGCCTGTGGTGCCTGTGGACGCTCCCCGTATGCCGATCGATCGGCACCAGCACATGGCTTTCCTGATCGCCACGTTCGCGTGACGGGACGACAGGCCTTCCTTCATGGCGTGCTCACAGATCTACTCAACCCCAAGATGGTCACCGCCCGCGATCTCCGCATGCGCCCCGTCCTTCTCATCCGCTGCACCGACCGCGGCCGAGCCTGCCGCACACGGAGGGTTGCGTACGCCCGAGACACGCGTTCGCTCCGGCGGTGGGTCGCCGCTGGTCTGGTGCGGCTCCAACTCACGGTCGGTACGGTTCAGTTGCTACCTCCAGGACGGGGTCCCCGACCACGTCCACGACTTCGCCCCCGCGCTCACCACCGGCCGCCGGGCGATGGGGCCGGGGCCACATGAGACACTCGTCCACACCGGGGACGTCGACGGCCATCCCGTCCTCACGTTCACCGGTCCACACCGCGCGGCGGAGGCCGAACCCACCGCCCCGTCCGGCCGCTACCTCCTCATGCTGATCCAGGGGCTCGCCGAGGCGCACGGCTGGGCGGCTGCCTGGGCGGCCGCATACTTGTGCTCATTGCCAGGAGCCGCCAGGCAATGGACGTCCGTACAGGTGACGGCCCTGCACGAGCAGAATCCGTATGCCATAGGCGCTTACGTAAACGGGGTGAGTCCGGTGCACATGTCTGAGGAAGCTCGTGAACTGCTGGTAGTTGCCGGCCAGGTGGCGCGGAGCCGCAACGCTCGAGAACTGTCCAGCCGGGATCTTGCGCTGGCCGTGGTGGTCCATCGGCATCTCCAGGCGGATCGCGATTTCGACGGTGCCGGCTCCCCGCCCAGCCAGTCCCCGGAAATGCTTCCCATGGCGGCATCCGTGGCGCGTGTTCTGACGGGCTCCCCGCAGAACCCGGACGTCGCCGAGCTGCTGGGACTCGCGGCCCGGGAGAACCCCGACCTCGCGGAGTACCTCACCACCTCGTGAATCCCGCGATGGTGGGCGGGCGCGGCGGCGCCGGAACAGTGTTGCGGCGCCGCCGTGTTCGTCGTTGGTGCGGTGCGGGCGACAGGAAAACCGCTGGCGTTCGTGGCGCGCGCTCCCTACCGTGAATGAATGTTCATTCATGCGAAGCAGCACCGACAGGCACAACTGCTGGACGCGGCATGTCGGTTGATCGCCCGCAGCGGAGTCCGACGCCTGAAGATGGAGGATCTGGCACGCGAGGCCGGGGTCTCGGTTGGCCTGCCCTACCGGTACTTCGCGGGTCGGACCGAGTTGCTGGCCGCCGTGCTCTCCCACGTCGCCTCAGGTGACGCGACGTACCGGGCGGACGCGACGCCCGAGCCCGAGGATCGCGAACCGGGCACCCCGGAAAGGGCGTTGACGTTCGCACTCACCGACGAGATCGCAGACGATCCCGACGCGGTGCGGATCGCGCGCGTGTGGAGCGAGCTGTACGCCGAGTCGTTGTTCGACGACGGACTCCGCCGACGGCTCCACGAGGTGAACGTCGCTCGGATCGACGAGATCACGGACCTCCTCGCCGAATGTGCGGGTCGGCCGGCCGAGTCGCTCCGGCCTGCTGCCATGCGTTTGGTCGCAACCGTCGAGGGCTTCCACAGCTGGTGGGTACTCGGCACGATCGACGCGAGCCAGGCCCGCGAGAGCGTTCTGGCCGCGATCGAGGACACGATTGCACGGTGCCGCGGCGCCGGGGACGCCCCGTGACCGGGTCTGGCAACTGGCCTGCGGCGATCCGCCGATCCCGCCGACGGATCGCGGCGACCTACGCGCTGGCCGTGGCCGAGCTGTGCTGCGAAACCTCATATCCTTGGGCCGTCGGCCTGGCCATCGACGGACTGCTTGCCGACCGCCCGACAGCCATGGCGCCGCTGGTCGCGATCTGGCTGCTCCACGCGGGAGTCGGTGTGGCGCGCCAGGCGTACGACACGCGGCTGTTCACGCGCCTCTACGCCGAAGCGGTCACCGAGATGATCGACCGTCAGGGGTCCTCGGGCGCATCGACGGCCGTGTTGGCCGGTCGCTCCGCACTGGCCCGCGAACTCGTCGAGTTCTTCGAGACAGACGTACCCATGGTGCTGACGGCGGTCCTGGGCTGCGCCGGGTCCCTGGCGCTGCTGGCCGTCTACGACGCACGTGCCGGGGCTCTCGCGCTGCTGCTGCTCGTCCCGGTCGCCCTCTTGAACCGACGCTACGGCCGACGGGCCGTCGGCCTCAACGAGGCGATCAACAACGCCGCCGAGGAGGAGATCGACATCATCGCCTCCGGCCATCGCCCCGCAGTCGTCGAACACTTCCGGAACCTCGCCCGGCTGAGGGTGCGCCTGTCCGACGCCGAGGCCCGCACCTGGGGCATCACCGAGCTGTTCTCGGTTGCCACCGCGATCGGCGTACTTCTGCTGCTCACCACACCGGCACCCACCAGCCCCGGTCACATCTTCGCGGCCATGACCTATCTCTTCGCCTTCATCCACGGCCTCGACGCCGTTCCCAGCGCGGTCGAACGCACCGTTCAGGCGTACGACATCGCCGCCCGACTGGGCTCAGAAGACGAACACGCGCCGATCAAGGAGTAGTGCACCGCCGACGAGACCTGGTGAGCTTCCGCCCGTACGTCCGCCGTCGGCGTCGGCGAAAGCGGAACCGCGCCCTTCACCCCGGTGCCGTGTCCCGTCACAGTGAGACCGGCTGAAGCCGCCGTACATGCCCGGAACGGGGAACCAGCAGGATGGACTGGCCAGTTCGGTCAGCGGGTCCAGTTCGGGAAGCCGCAGGCGCTCCTTGGCGACGAGATTCCCGGCCCGGGTCATGACCACCGAATGCAGTCCTCGCTCCAGACCCTCCAGCAGTTCCCTGGAGACCGGGTGCCGGGGCGCAGGCGCGAGGAGTTCCGCGAGGTGCCGGTGTCCCCGTTGCGCGGCGATGTCCTCCGGGCACTGTCCGTCGTGGGTGCGCAACTGCGCCAGCCGCCCGCCTCAACGAGCCGGACCACAGTGCCCGTGTCCGCGCCGTGCCACGCCGCCTGGTGCAGTACCGAGTACCAACTCGCGCCACCCACACGCCAGTTGTTGACCGAGATCTTCGCCGTACTGAGCAGCGTGAACACCGCGGGCCAATCCCCGTCACGCGCCGCGTCCGCCAACCGATCCCGGAGCGCCACGAGGCCGTCGTTGTACGTCGACAGCAGCGTCACGCCGTCCCACTCGGATTCAGCCATGCGGGAAGCGTTGGGGGCGGCTCGGCCGAGGTGAAGCGGGTCGGCGCGGTGCGGGATCGCGGCATCGAAGTGCCCGGCGGCCGACGTGCTCTGGCCGGCACGGCGGACGCTGTTGGCGGACTGGGGACGCTCAGGCAGCAGGGCGGGAGCGGCGCGCCCGGCGGTGCGACCGTGTGCCGGGTTCACTGCGGGTGCCCCCTCCTTGTCAGGCGGAGCCATCCGCGTTGCCGTCCGGGTCGTCCGGGCCGGGGCGGCGGTGGACGCGATCGGCGACGTCGCTGACGAGTCTGCCCCGTGCGGACTTGGCCCGGCCGAGGGTCTCGGTTCCGAGTCGTTTTGCGGCCCGGACGCCCACTGCTCCGGTCTCAAGCGCCTTGTCCCGGGCTTCCGCGGCGGCGCGGCTCCAGCGTCGTGCGTCGAGGGATTCCCGGCCGCGTGCGATGCCGAGACGTCCGTGCAAGTCGACCACGGCGAGCCCGACCTGATTGCTGGACTGCACCAACGCCGGCGACGCGGACGGATGCAACAGCACTTTCGTGTTCGCCCTGCCGCCGACCGAGTCGGCCAGGGTGATGAGGCGCTCGGTGCCGTGGGAGATCGCCGCCAAGCGGTTCTGGCGGGCAGCGCGCAGACCGAGGCGATGCCGGTCCAGTTCCTGGGGTGACGCATCGAGTACGCGGTCGAGTTCGAGTACGTCGAGCGCGTTCATCAGCTGGAAGCTACGCGCGAGCACGGCCAGCCAGTCCCGAACCTCGGCTTCGGCTTCCTTGGATGCTTTGGCAAGGTCACCGATCTTGGTGTTCCGCTCGATCTTCTCGGCGATCCAGTCGAGTTGACGCAGTGCGTAGGCCTGAGTCTGGGCGATCGCGGTCGGGGCGCCCTGCACCTTCGACCAGGTGGTGTCGGAGACCGCACCCACCTCCGCCCGAACAGTCAGGGCGTCCTCAATGATGTATCCCGTGCCGATGGCCTGCGCGAGCACCGCGTCCTTCTGCGCGCGGAGTACGTCGTCGACCTTGGCGTCGATCACGGCGAGGTAGTCGGTGATCTCGTCGATGGTCTGCTGCATGGCCAGTTGGGCCATGATCCCGCCCGCGCCGGCCAGGATCGCCGGGTTGGTCGCGAACGTGCCGAGCCCCTGCTCGATCTGGAGCCAGGACCGGCTGGCGCCCACTTTCCCGATCATGGCGTGGCTGATGCCCGGGGTCTTGGTCGGTGTCAGCCCGTACTTCTTCACCTTGTGGGCCGATTCGGCGGTCAGTTTGACCCACCGGTGCGAGTCCGCGGCGACCGTCCCGGCGGCCTGCGCGACGGCGGATCCGGTGCGGAGGAGGGCGTCGAGCCGCCGCCCCTCGACGCCCTTCGGCCTGGCCGGCAACGCCATGGACGCGAGAAAGCCCTCGATCTCGGCTTCCCTCCCGATGACGGCGAGTCCGTCACCGTCGCTGATCAGCTGAATCTCGTCGTTCATTCCCCACCCCTGGAGTGAATCGCGGCAGGAGAAGGATAGTTGGAGACGGCCGACGTGCGGGTGTCCGTGACCGAAAGACCCCGGTATCGCCGTACCCGATGTCGCATCCGTGTGGGCTCGTGGACGCTGGACCTCACCCGAACCGTGCGCGCGCCCGCCACGGCGTCCAGTTGCGACGTATGGATGTCGACCCGGCTGAACCGCTCCGGGTTCGGTGGAGGCGCGAGGGGCGGTGCCCGCAGCTTGCGGACGGCGCGTGTTGGCGGCCAACGGCACGATGAGAAGCGGCCAACGAACGGCAGGTGCCTCCGCGGGCCATACCCCTCCTACATCGACTGCTTCACGATCAGGCGGAGGACAAGCCGCCACCGGCATTGGACCACTGGATCGGAACTGTCATGGCTGTCACGGAACATCACCCGACTACGCGGACCGCACTGGCAGCCTGGGCCGCGGAACGTCCAGACACGTGCGCGGCCACAGCGCCCCCGACCGGTTTGCGGTTTGCGTTCTACGGGAGGGTCTCCACCGAAGATCATCAAGACCCAGAGACGTCGAGCGGATGGCAACTGCTCAACGCCCAGGCGTTGACGTCGGGGCACGGTCGAATCATCGCGGAATTCTTCGACGTCGGCCACAGCCGAGTGCTGCCGTGGGCACGACGGCCGACGCCGCAGCGTTGGTCGCGGCGCTCGCCGATCCGGACCGCGGGTTCGACGCGATCGTCATCGGTTCCAGCGAACGCGCCTTCTACGGCCAACAGTTCGCAACCATGGCACCGTTGTTCGCGCGCTACCGCGTCCCTGTGTGGCTGCCCGAACTCGGTGGCGAGGTCGACCCGGAGACCGCGGCGCACGACGAACTGATGGTGCTCCTGGGCATCATCAGCAAACGCGAGGTCGTCCGCGCCCGGATGCGGCCGCGGCGCCCGCGCCCAATGCTTGGAAGTCGACCCCGCAAACGGCCCGGTGGTGACGTGGATGGTCCACGGGAGCGGTCCGCACGATCCTGACCAACCCCCGCTACACCGGCCACGAGGTGTGGAACAAGCAGCGCAAGACCGAGCGGCTCATCGACGTCGAGGGCGTCGCCCTGGGCCACGAGACCAAGCTGACCTGGAACCCCAAGGAGGCGTGGACCTTCTCCAACAACCCGACGCACCCCGCACTCGTCAGCAAGGACGACTTCGCCCTGGCCCAACAGCGCCTGCGCTCCCGCGGGCCTACCTCCACCGGACGGGCGGTCCGCACCAAGCACCCGTACGCCCTGAAGGGCATGTTCACCCATGCCCCGTGCCAACGACGCATGCAGGGCAACTGGAACAACAACGCCGCGTACTACCGGTGCCGCTTCCCCAACGAGTACGCACAAGCCAACAACATCGACCACGCGCTGACCGCGTACGTCCGCGAGGACGCCGTGCTGCCTCCCTGGACCACTGGCTCGCCCAGTCATTCGCACCGGACCGCGTCGACGTGCTCCGGCGCGCCATCGCCGACTGCGACCGCAACTTGCCCTGCACCGCGCCGCCCTGGAAGCCGGCACCGACCCCAAGCTCGTCGCGGCCTGGACGGGCGAGGTCCAGGCCCAGCCCACCACAGCCGCACTCCAGCTCGCACAGCTCACCGGGAAGGAGCAGAAGCCCGCCCGGATGAGCCGCGACGAGATCCGCGCCGTAAACGACATCCTCGGAGGAATGCTCACCGTGATCCGCAACGCAGACCCGGCCGACAGACACGAGATCTTCCGTGCGCTCGGCATTCACCTGACGTACGACGACAAAACGCGAAAGGTGCTGGTCGATAACCGACCAGCACCGAACATGTTCGTACAGAAAGTGTCCGAGGTCGGAGTTGAACACTACGCCCGCACCATGTCCCAGCCGCTCCAGCACCTGGTGGTCCTGTCGTGACCAGGCACGATGCCGCCGGCAGGACCTCGTCGAACTACGACCCTGCCGTCCGCGCGGTCACCGACCTGATGGGTGCCGTCATGGGGCTCACGTTCCTGTTCGGCTTCCGAAACGTGTGGGCGCTGGCCCTACGCCTCGGCGTCTCCCTGGGTGGCCACGCTGGTGGCGCCGGCCGTCGACCTGTCGATCCTTGGGCTGCTGCTCGCCATCAGACGTCTGGGCCCGGAACCCGTCAGGGCCCGACTGTGTCGTGGAGGTCCAAGGCGACGTCGACGATCATGTCCTCTTGGTCACCTGCCAGGCCTCGGCGGCCAGCTTCCAGGAGGAGGGCTCGGGCGTCGATGTTGTAGCGATGGGCGGCGAGTTCGGCGTGGCGGAGGAAGGAGGAGTAGACGCTGGCGTAGCCGAGGGTGAGGATTTCGCGGTCGACCTGGAGGGGGCGTTCGCGGAGGGGCGGACGAGGTCGTCGGCGGCGTCCTGGAGGGCGAAGAGGTCGCAGCCGTGCTTCCAGTCCTGGAGGTTCGCGACGGCGATGAACGCTTCGATGGGGCAGCTGCCCGCTCCAGCTCTCTGGTCGGCGAGGGAGGCGTCGACGCGGGTCACGCCTTCTTCGACGGCGACGACGCTGTTGGCGACGGAGAGCGAGAGGTTCTCGTGGGCGTGGATGCCGATCTCGGTGGTGCCGTCGAGGAGGTCGCGGTAGGCGCGGGCGCGTTCGCGGACGCCGTCCAGGGTGAGGCGGCCGCCGGAGTCGGTGACGTAGACGCAGTGTGCGCCGTAGGACTCCATCAGCTTGGCTTGGGCGGCGAGTTCGGCGGGCGGGGCCGTGTGGCTCAGCATGAGGAAGCCGGAGACGTCCCTGCGGATCGCATCGGACCCCGAGGGCGTGTGCGCGGTCGAGTTCGGCGATCGTGCCGATGCCGGGCAGGAGGAGGGTGGCGAGGACGGCGTTGTCGATCGCTTCGACGGCCGCCTCGATCCACTCCCAGTCGGTGTGGCTGCCGGGGCCGTAGTTGAGGGAGCCGCCGGCCAGGCCGTCGCCGTGGGCGATCGCGATGGCGTGGACGCCTGCGGCGTCGAGGGCGGGGGCGATGCGGTGCCGGATGGCGTGCATGCCGTCCCGCAGAGTGACGTCCTGGATGTAGAGCTTGGGGGTCATCGGCGGGCCTCCGCGGGGACGGTGCCGCGCGCGGCGATCGCCTCGGCGACATTCCCCGCATGCAGCGGTCTGCGTCCTCACCGACCTGACCCCGAAGACGCCTCCGAACACCCCCTCCGAGCTGACGGGGATGCGGCTGCTCCGCCGCACACGACCCACCGACACAACAGACCGCATCACGACAATGAGCCCCTGATCCTCGACAAGCCCGTGGACGGCATGGATACGACGTGGACCTCGCGGATCACCCTCGCTTGCACGAAGAACTGCGCTTTCTCACCAGGGCGTTCATTGCCGCTTCGCCATGTTGATGCTGGATGCGCATTTGCTGTTCGCGGAGTGTGCGTGTGCGGTCGAGTGGAACACGTGCCGTGCGGCACCGCGCCTGAGGTCGGTGCACTGAAGCAGAGAAACCACGCTGTGATCCACGAACTCAGAACCGCTACACCGAGTGTCACAGTGGCGATGAGCCTCCGTCGCGACGCGAGGGGCGGGCCTGTGGAGGCCTTTCCTGTCTGTGGTTGGAGTGCTCGCAGTGGACATCTCCGGCGGCCATGCACCAGTAAGTACGCAGCCGTCCATAAATATTGGTGTCTTTCCAGGCGCATGGGAGCGCCCGTGTCGCAGCCCCAGAGCTCGCTCTGGCGAGCTCTGGGGCTGCGTGCGTGCCTGGCGTGTGCTTCCGCACTCCTATGGCGCCCTTTGGTTCTTGGGCAGGGGCCGTTGGGACGTCGAGGAACGTCCGTCGAAGCCGGAATCAGTGCAGAGGCGCATCGTGGCGACCATCGGCGCGTTCCACGCGGCCTCCGCGTCCGGGCAAGGCGTTCTGGCGCTGCGGGCGGCGTCCGGTTCGCGTTCTACGGCCGGGTGTCGATGGAGGGTCATCAGGACCCGGCGACGTCGAAGGCGTGACAGTTGTTGCGTGCGCAGACGCTGGTCTCGGCCCGCAACGCGCCCGTGGCGCACCCTCACCGCCGACTGATCGGCGTCAATAGACGTAGTAACTGCAGTAGCCGCCTGGTTCGTTCACACAGGTGATGTAGCCGCCCACGAAGTTCTGTGTGATGAGGTAGTCCCCATCTTGGTACGGAAATCCTTGCGGGTATCCGAGCGATCCTTGCTCCCAGCCGAGGCTGGCCCATCTGTCCCGGATCGGATTGGGGATCGGGAATGCGCCCCAGCTCGGATGCCAATAGATGGACCCGTTGTCGAAGTGGTTGTAGCGCCCCACGCCGTCCGGTGTTCCGCGTTCGTCGGTCTGGGGCAGCCCGACGCTCCAGAAGTAGCCCAGGTCGATCCACACGTGGGCGATCGCCCCGTGGACTTCCAAGGCCCCCCGCTCGGGGGTAAAGACGATCATGCCGTTCTGGAATCTCTGCGTGATGGGGGTGTACGCCGGATCGCTCTCGTCGCCGGTCGGGTAGCCGAGCGGGCTGCGTTCCCACCCCATCCACCCCCACTTGTCGCGGATCGCGCCGTTGACCTTCCACGTGCCGGTCGCCTCGGTCCAGTAGATCGACGCGGTGGACGGCCGGCCGGACACCCATTCGTTGAAGTGGTTGTACGCGCCGATGCCGTCCGACGTGCCGGTCTCGTTGGTGACCGGGTAGGCCCAGTTCCATCCGCCCAAGCCGAAGTACTTGTTCATGATGGCGTTGCAGACCCAGTATCCGTTGGACATCTGATAGCAGGTGCCCGCGGACGCCGGCTGCGGCGTGAGAATGACCGAGGTCGGAATGATGACGGCGAGAAGCGACAACAGTCGCGTGAGCAGACGGGCCTTGCGACTCATACGTTTCGGTCGCGGATGTGCCGTAGAGCCTTCGTGTAGGCGCGCGAGTGTTCGCATGATTCCCCCTACCGTGAGACGGACGCCGGAAATGGCGTGGGCACACGGGTATCGGATTGCGCCTGTGGTCTCCAGTGTCGAGCGCCCGATGGTTCAGGGAATGCCCGGATGTGAACCATTAGTCGACTGAATTCGACGGCAGGGTTGAATTCGGCCGCCGACGGTCCAGGGTGACTACAAAGTCCGTTGATCGTGCGTTTGTGCCGGTCAGCGTGGGTGTGACCGGAACGGCTGAAGCTCCGTTGTGATCGATGACCTCTCAAGTCCTCAACACACAAAGGAGCTTCAGTGAATCATCAGCCTCCCACGCTCTGCCCGGGGGCCGCTTGTCCTTCCGGGTGCCGCATCCCACGCGCGGTCAGTGTCAGCGCTGCGGCCTGGACGACCTGTCGGTCGTCGAGTTCGACGACCTCGAATGCTGGAGACGGAAATCCTCGTCATCTTCAACGAACCGTACGACTCGGATGGGTACTTCATCACCGTCGGAACACCGCAGCGCGAAAGCGGTAATGGAGCCTGGCGGGTCGAGGTCAGCCATTGGGTACCCGACGACCCCGATGACGAGGACTGCAGCAGCGCCACAAGCGATCGACTCCTCGTGTGTACCCTCCCAACTCCGCCCACTGCTGCCGAAATCGCGGATCGGCCGCACCGCGGCGAGGCACACCCGGATCAACTGGCAGCCTGGGCGCGAACACCGGTCGGCGAGTCCCTCGCCGGAACCGGCATCGTAGTCACGGAGCGCGATGACGGGTGACCGGGCCCGGCCCACCGTGTCCCCCCAAGCTCGGCATCCATTCACGCGCCGCCCAGCGACGTGTTGAATTCTCTCAACCGTCCGTGAATGTGAACGACAGCTGCCGGGGCCCTCCTTGGAGGCAGGAGACCCCGGCGTCGACCTCAGACCTTCCGACGGTGGCGACGTCGCGCTCTTGGCTTCGTAGGGCAGGTCTTTGCTCCACGTGAACCTCGACGACGACTCCGGTCGCAATCAATCTGGTCAGGCCAGCACTTCTGCGGTGGCGCAGCGTTGAAGTGGGGTCTCGTTGCCGGTTGCGGCGGATTGATCCCACGGCGCCGGACCCCCCGGGCGCACTCGCCCGGCTGCGCGCCGACGGGATCGGCTTGATCTACGACCAGACCGGCCGCACCGTGACCGCGGACACCGAACGGAAGGAAAGGATCGTTATCGGTCGATGACTCCCAGCGCAGAACGGCACCGGACACCGGTCAGCGCGCAACCGACAGCCAGCACCGAGAAATAGGGAAGGTGATCGACAAAAGCAGACCCGGAAACGACAAACACCCGCCTCGGCCGAGACCAAGCACGGGTGCCGATCGGCGCTGCCCTGGAACCCGTGGTTCGTAGGGCAATTATGTGTCCGAGGGGTATGGCGACCGCCATCTCCTGCGCGGCCGACGGCGACCAAATCCACCTCGACCGTATCGGCCGCCGCTGGTGACACCAGGTCCGCAGTTCGGCGAATCCCTACGTATCTACCGTACTGCGGATGGCAGCATCCATGCCATCACCCCTTCAGATGCAGTGAGTTGGTGCAGTGTGTGACTCGTCGGTCCGATGTTGTGCCTCGGGCTCGGACCGTACGCGTGCCAGGGCTGGGGCGGGCAGCACAGCGGCCGAGCTTTCGACCAGGACAGGCGGAATGGTCATCCATCGGTGTTCGACGTGCAGTCGTCGGCGCTACGCCGGCGCGACGCGTGCACGCTCGTGGAGTCCGCCGTCACCCACAGCGCCCTCATGTAGGAGTGGCACACCCATTCGTGGGGGCTGGTGTTCGAGGTCTCGTTCCGCGAATAGCGGCGGTGGGAGGCCTGGCGCAGCCTGCCTGGCGTCAAGGCCGCGCTCGACGCGGCGCCCGACCCGATCGCCGGTCTGCTGATCCACCGGGGCCGGGGCGCGGTGCTTCGGGTGGGTACCTACCGCGTCGGCCACGGGCCCACCGGGGCGCGGCGGCGGTCGAGCTGCCTGCGGACGACGATCGCCGCGCGCTGCCGCTCGGCTCCGCCGAAACCCGCTTCCCGCTCAGGCCGTCCATGGCTCCACCCGATATCCCCTCGACTCCGACGGCTCCGGCAATCCCGTTTCCGGGAGCGTGAGTTCGGCCAGCGCCTCGGGGGCACCCGCGAGCCCGCGGAAGCCGGGGAAGGCGTTGACGTCGACGATCAGGGGTCCGCGCCGCGTGGCCACGATGTCGACCCCGTAGATCCGGAGCCCGAACACGGGGCCGACGGCGCGGACCAGCGACCGCCAGGTCTCCGGCACGGCGGCCTCGGCGACGGGGACCGTGCGCTTCGTCCCCCGGCCCTCGGGCGTCAGCGGCGGTCGGCGCAGACCGGCGAAGAGCCGTTCACCGATCACCCAGAACTTGTGGTCCCAGCCGTCGCCGTCGGCGAACTCCTGTGCCACTAGTGGGACATCGGGCCAACCCTCGGCGTTCGATGTCAGCTCGTCCACCGTCCCGGCCACAGGAGTCGGCTCGTCGCGGTGGCTGTGGCGGGTCTTGAGGATGACGCGACCGCCGACCACCAGGTCCGCGACGCGCTCCAAGGCGTACGTCGCGGGGAACGGCAATCCGGCCCGCACCGCGCGCTGCGCCATCTCGACCCGGTCCAGGCACGCGGCGGTGGCGTCGACCGTGTTGAGCACGGGGATCCCGACGGCCTCCGCCCGGCGGCCGAGCAACAGGGCATGGGGCGTCCGCGACTTGAGCAGCAGCAGGTCGGTCGCGGGCAGCTCGCGAGGCGGGGATTCCGGGTGCACGAATCCCACGTGGTGCCCGCGCGCCCACAGCAGGTCCGCGTACGCCGACAACGTCGGGTGGTCCGGCCGGTCGGTGACGACCGCGACGTTTGTCACGCGGAAACCCGCGCGAGGCCGTGCGACGCGCCTTGTTCCGGGATGACGGGGCCCGCGGCGAGCCGCAGCACGGTCTTGGCCACCCGGGTGACCGCGTCGGGCACCGCGCGGAAACTGGGGAAGTCGTTGACGTCGACGACCGTCCAGCCGGCCGGACCCTCGACGACGTCGACCCCGAAGAGGTCGAGGCCGTACGCCTCGCCGACCCGCGCCACCACCCGGGCCAGATCGTCAGGCAGCGGCACCTCGCGTTGCCGGACCGCCCGTTCCGGGTGCAGTGGCGACGCGCGCACCGTCGCATGGATCTCGCCGCCGAGGCTGTAGACCTTGTAGTCGACCCCGGAGTTGACCACATAGGGCTGCACGAGCAGGAAGCCCTCGCCACGCAATGCCTCCTGTGCGACGGCGAGTTCTCGCGCGCAGTGGACCAACCGGACCGCCCGCCCGGAGTTCCCGCCGACCGGCTTGACCACTAAAGGGAACCGCTCGGCCCCGAGCCGCGCCAGCACCTCCGGGGTCGCCGCGAACCCGGTCTCCGGGCACGGCAGGGCATGTCGGCGTGCGACCGCGGCGGCGATCGTCTTGTCCCGCACGGCGCGTACCGCCCGCGCGTCGTTGATCGTGGTGATCCCTGCGGCGGCGGCCGCCTCGAACAGACTCAGCCCGGGGCCGCCGGAGACGGTCTTGAGCACCCACGCGTCGTGTCCGCGCCCGAGCAGCTCGTCCAGCGCGACCAGCGACCGCCCGGGTTCGACGACATCGATGTCGTGCCCCCAGGAGACTAGGCGGCGAACGACGTCCAGCGGCATGCTGTCATGCCGGTACTGATCCTCGATCAGGAAGCAGAGCCTCAAGCGACGTCCTCGTCATCCGTGGCCGGAAGACGGCCCGCAGGGTTTGCGGGACCACGATTCCACCCCGGGTGCCCTGGCGTACCTGCAGGGTGAGGACTTGACCTTTTGCGGTGAGTGCCTACGGTGCTTGTCGGACTCGATCGTGCCTGGAGTGCGCACGCCGGTGCGGTCGGCGTCGCACTGTCCAGGCAGGTGATGCGGGAGTGTCGACGGTTAAGTCGGAACGTCTTCCGGCCGGTGCGCCGCTACTTCGGCGGGTGACCGCCCTTCGGCTGTCGTCTTGCCGATGCCGGGCCGCATCCGACCGGGCCTGGGGGCGCCGCGGCGCCCGCGTCCAACGCCTGGACGTCGCCCCGACGAACCCCCGACGAACGGCCCGGTCGTAACGTGGACGTTCCAGCAGCGCCTCGCCAGCCGCAGCATGGCCCGGATCACCCGCGCACTGAACGACATGAAGATCCCGGTGTGCACGCGGCCGAACCGGTGCAGGCCGCCGGTGACGGCTGCCGCCAACCCGACGACGGCGGCGCCGAGCCGCACCTGGGTCCTGCGTGCTCGCGTGTGCGTGTCGTCGGTGCACCGGGGGGCAGGCGTGGGCACGTTCCTTGCTGGGCGGCCCGGTGGGGTCTCGCGCGGTGGGCCGGGCGTGTGGGCACCGAGGACGGCCACCACGGCCGGGTCCTCTGGCTCGCCGGCCCGGCCGGTCCGCCTCGTCCTCGTCTTGGTCCGCGGCACCGGGCGCCTCATCCGTGGGGCCGGGAGGCAGCCCAGGGCCGCGAAAACGAACACGAAGGCAGCGTTCACGCTGATCTGGATCGTAGGACGCGGAACCCCACGGGACGCGCTCGCAGGTGCACATCGTGCTTGCTACGGTCCGGGGGATGCAGGTCTGAAGGCCCCACGCCGACCGCGGCGACTCCGCATCGGTGTCCTGGACGCGAAGCCAAGGAGAGACGAAACACGTGCGTGCGGGTCCTGAGACATCCGGACTGAGACACGGGGAATGGCCCGACGGCCCTGACGACCAGCACAACACGGCGGACACGCCGATGGCGCGGATGCTCTACCACGGTGACGACGCGGCATCGCTGCAGACATTGACGAACGCGTTGCTCGCCCCCCACGACATGATCTTCCGCGACTCGCGTCCCTTGCAGGCCTCGTTCGCGGAGCTGCATTCCGGCCGGATAGCGGTCTACGACCTCTCCTACGGCGCCGACGTCGTGCTCGACGGGTACGAGGGGCTGGACGGCTACATCGCCTGCATCGGACACCGGGGCCGCGCCGCCCTCACCTACGGCGGGGGCGCCACGCAGTTCAGCCCCAGCCTCTCCAGCCCGGGCCCGGTGTTGTCCTCGCGGTGGGATGCCGACACGAAGACCCGTCTCATGTGCCTGCCACGCGCGGCGGTGGACAGCGCGGCGCGGCTGCGTCTGGACGGCGACATGGACGCGTCCTTGGTGTTCGAGCCCGTGATCGACACGCGGAGCGGCGAGGCCCAGGCGTGGCTGCGCCTTGCACGCGGCTTCGCGCGCGGAGCCTCCGGATACCTCGCGGCCTCGCCCCTGGCCCTGGGGCACTACGAGCAGCTGCTGGTGCACGCGCTGGTCGCGCTGCAACCGCACAACGGTCCCCCGGAACGCGTGAACGACCCCCGGCCGGTCACCCGGAGCGCACTCCACAGGGCGATGTCCTTCTGCGAGGACAACATCGACCGACCGATCCAGGTCGCCGACATGGCCGCCGCGGCACGGGTGAGCGTCCGCGTGCTCCAAGGCGAATTCCGCCGCCGGCTGGACCTGACGCCGCTGCAGTACCTCCGCGACCTCCGGCTGGCCAACGCCCACGCGGACCTGCGGGCGATCGCCCAAGGACAGGCCTCCGGGTCGGTCGCGGAGGTCGCCGCGAGATGGGGCTTTCCCGAGAGGCGCTACTTCACCACCGTGTACGCGCGTACCTACGGCCGGTTGCCCTCCGACACCGTGCGGCACGGCGGTTGCACGGCCGACGCTTGGGCGGTGGAGGATCTGTAGGCGGGCGGCGGCCCCCGGTACCGGAGCTGCCGCTGTCCCGCCGCAGGCGCGGGCATGACGCAATCGCTACCCACCAGGCGAACAGCCCTACGTCTTCCGCCCCTTCGCGGCAGCAGACGTCCGCCCTTCCGCAAAGTCGCCCTGGCTGCGGCGCGCGCCGCCGGTCGACGACACGCTCTCCTGGCGGGAGGTGCAGGTCCTGGAGCACGTTGCGCGCGGCGCGTCGAACCGGGAGATCGCGCGTGGGCTGTTCATCGGCGAGGCCACGGTCAAGAAGCATCTGACCCGCCTCTCCTGCGAGTTGGACGTGAGGGATCGGGCTGCGGCGATGCGGCCGCGTGCCAGCGGGGCATCCTCGGCTGACCCCGACGACGGGACACGGATGTTCAAGCTGATCGGGCGCCGTCGAGGACTGCCCCGCGAGTACGACGACTTCCCCGACACCCCGATCGAGGTGTCCGGGCAGTCGGTCCAGCGGATATGCCGGCAATACGGGTTGAATCTCGCCGACACGCTCAGCGTGATCGATGCCTACCGCACGCTCGAGGCCGACTACGCCCCCTTCAACACGTGGCTTGCCGCCTCCATCCTGCGCGACCTGCGCGAAGCGGTGCGACGCGACCCCGACGTGCACATCGTGTTCCTCGGACGCGACGGCCACGCCCTGGCCGCCGGATGCCGCGGGTTGGATCCCGACTTCGTCGCACGCCACACCGTGGAGGCCCGTCTGTCGCGTCCTGTGATGAAAGCCCTGCTGCGACAGCACGAGCGGCGCGAGGCACACGCGGCCGGCCGCCCTTCGCCGCGTACGCCTGCGCCGAAGCGGGAGAAGGGGACCAGCAGGACGAGTTTCGTCCGATCCGAAGTCGCCCGCAGGTTCCGCGAACGCGGGCAACTGCGCAACACCCGCGCGTACTTGCGGCGCCTCGGCTTACCCGTGGACGACCCCGGCGCACAGGTGATCGTGGTCGACAACGGCCTGCTCGGGAGCACGTCCGAAGCGATGCACAAGGCCTTCGGCTGGGACGTCCAGTCGCATCTGGCCCTCGCGCTGGTCACACCGGAGCACCCCCGGCCCGACCGGATCAAAGGACATCTCGTCCATGTCCCCCCGGAACAACCGATGGGCAAAGGGATCCTCCCCTACGTTCCATGCGACCCGGGGCTGACCTTTTTGGGCAATCAGGCAGTGAACCTCTGGGAGTCCATCACACAAGGACCGCGTCAGAGCGTGGCGCGTGTGTCCGTTCGGGGGCCGGTCGACGAACGTCCTCAGACGATGGACCCGAAATTCCATCTCGCGCCGCCTCGTTGGAAGAATCCGAGGGCCGTACGCGCCATGCGCACGGCCTCGCTGCTGCTCACCTACCGCCATGCGGCCCGATACCGCGGACAAGGCCTCGACACAGTGCTCGCCGAACTGAACGAGGCCCGGAAGCGGTTCCCCCTGGAAGTACGTCGCGTGGCCGCCGGGGACCCGACGGTGGACCGCTCACTCGCCGACCTGTCCTGGGCAGGCTCGTGGCGCTGGCAATTCGGAAGCGAGACCCGACACCAAGCCGGAAAACTCGCCAAATCCAGGGCACTGGGCGTCATCCCTCCGGAGCGACAGCCGTCCGGCCCCGACCGTGCGCCCGCGCGAGCGCCACTGCCGGGTATCGAGGCCCACGACAGCATCGGAGCCGCGACCGGAGACACCTGCGCCTGGTGCCTGCCCAGCCCCGATCCGGCGTTCGCCCCCCGGTCCGGAACACGGAGCGGCCCAGCGCATCCGCGCCCCGTGGCGCCCACCCCAGGTCGCGACACGCCCCCCGTACACGTCGATCCCGCCTACGAGGCCGTGCTGGACGTGCTGAGGCGGTCCTTGGGACCCCTGCAGGGTTCCACGGCCAATCCGACCCCCGGGCCCAAAGTCACGCCCCTGGTGAAAACCGGCGCCTACCCGGACCTGCGCGTCACCCTCCCCAGTCGGGGGCGACACCTCGCCAAGGGCCTCGAGCGGGGACTGTAGATCGACTTCTGGCAGGCGCCGCGGCTAGGCGCTGAGCTCTGAGCACCGGCGTCCGGCGCAGGACGGCGCAGCGCGGCCAACCACGGTGAAGGTGGGGCATCGGCCTGGGCCGTGGTGGCTAGGTGTCGTGGTCGGCGTGGGGATCGACCCACGTCCAGCCGCGTTTGGCCATCTCGGACCTCATCCACGCGCCCAGCAGCCGCGCGCCCTCCCTGATGGGGGCGGGGTCGGGGGCGGAGCTGTCCGCGTCGACGAGGGCAGGCGATCACCTGCGCGGCGGCCGGGTCGTGCCGGTCGCAGACCCCGCACAGCTCCAGCACCTTGGCCATGGCGTTCATCATCACTGGCTGGCCGCACCGCGTACACGGCGCCGTCTCGCCCCGCTTCACCTGCGCCCTCGGTGCGGTCCGTGAAGGCGGCGACCGGGTCGTGCAGTTCAAGGCCTGCTGCACCGGCTGCCCCCTGCGGAACCGCTGCACGACTTCCAAGCACGGACGTGTCCTGACCGTCCACCCCCGCCACGACACCCTGGCCGCCGCCCGCGACCAGGCCGCCTCCGATCCGGCCTGGCAGGACGAATACCGCCGCTGGAGACCACCGGTGGAACGCGGCATCGCCTGGCTCACCGCCGGCGGCAACCGACGCGTCCCCCACCTCGGCGTCATCGCCAACAACCTCTGGCTCCACCACCGCGCCGCCGCACTCAACCTCCGCCGCCTGATCAACCTCGGACTCCGCCCGCAAGGCGACACCTGAACCCTGGCCCCGGCCACCCCATGACAACGGGGCCGCCCGGCCTCCGGCCGGACGGCCCCACACCAACATCTTCAGCAGTCTTCTCACGTCGCCCACGACGATGGCCAGACAAACCATCGACCGCCCCAGGGGCTTGAGCCGGAACCTCCCCGCGAACAAGGTCAGGAGATGTTAGGGTCTGGGCTGCAGAGACAACCAGGTCGGCTGCGGGACAGAAGTGGGAGGTGAGTTGATGACCGTCGCAAAGGCCGCTGCCGTGGGCAGTGCCCGCCGGATCATCCTCACGTCCCGGGCCTCGGTCTGACCTGACGTCGTTCCCGCTGCAAGAGCTGTGACGCTCGCGGGTGGCAACGCTTCCTCTTGTGCTGATCGGGCCCCTGTTCAAGGGTCTCTACGTTGTCTCAACACCTTTCGCATCATGCCCAGCCGTATTCCCTGGCGGACTACGGCTGGGACGAGGCGTGCGAGTACGCCTTCGCACCCCACCGCGCCGCCGGGCTGATCCCGGCCCGCGTCGTGCGGGCCGAACGCGGCTCGTGCGAAGCGGTCACCGACGCCGGGCTCATCCGCGCAGAGGTTCCCGGCACCGCCGGTCACAGCGATCCGCTGTCGGCGCCGTGCACGGGTGACTGGGTGGCGCTGCGCCCGGCAACCGGTGGCCGTACGCCAGTGCTGCACACAGTGCTGGAGCGCCGCACCGCCCTGGTGCGCTCGTCGTCCTCGCGCACCTCGCACGGCCAGGTCCTGGCCGCCAACGTCGACACCGTCGTCGTGGCGGTGTCGCTGGCCGCGCCGCTCAAGCACGGTCGGACCGAACGCATGCTCGCCCTGGCCTGGGAGAGCGGCGCCCAGCCGGTCGTGGTGCTCACCAAAGCCGACGCGTGCGCGGACGTGCCTTCGGCGCTGGAGCAGTTGTCCGGCGTGGCCGCCGGTGCGGACGTGCTGGTCACCAGCGCGGCGACCGGACAGGGTTTGGACGCCCTGACCGCCGCCCTGAACGGCACCGTCGTGTTGCTCGGCCCCTCCGGAGCCGGCAAGTCCACTCTGGGCAACCGGCTGCTGGGCGAGGACCGGCTGGCCACCGGCGCCGTGCGCGAGGTGGACGGCAAGGGCCGGCACACCACGTCCTGGCGGGAACTGCTTCCGCTGCCCGCCGGCGGGGTCCTGCTGGACACCCCCGGTCTGCGTGCGATCGGCCTGCACGACGCCCAGGACGGGCTGGAGCAGACCTTCGCCGAGATCGAACGACACGCACAGGACTGCCGGTTCACGGACTGCACCCATGTGAGTGAACCCGGCTGCGCGGTGCTGGCCGCCGTCGAGGCGGGTGAGATTCCCCGCCGCCGCCTGGACAGCTACCGCCAACTGCTGCGGGAGAACGCCTACGCCGCCTCCCGAACCGACGCGCGGATGCGCGCCGGTCGCGAAGCCGTCAGGAAGGACATCACGCGTCATCTGCGTGCCACCTACCGATTCCGGGAGGGCCGGCGGTGAACGACACCAACACCCCCGGCCGCGCGTCCACCGGCGACCCGGTGACGCAGGCCTTCTTCACCCTGCACCACGGCCTGCCCCGGCAGAGCCCGGGGTCGGACACCACCACGCGCCGCATGGTGGAGACGGCGGGTCCCCTGCCCGAACACCCCCGGGTCCTGGACGCGGGCTGCGGCCCCGGACGCTCCGCCCTGCTGCTCGCCGACGAAGCGGGCGCGCACGTAACCGCGGTCGACCTGCACCAGCCCTTCTTGGACCACCTCGCCGCCGAAGCAGGCCGCCGCGGCCTCGGCGACCGGGTCGAGGCCGTCAACTGCTCCATGGACCAACTCTCTGTCCCCGACCACAGTTTCGACGTCATCTGGGCCGAGGGATCCGTGTACACGATCGGCTTCGACACCGCCTTGCGCGCCTGGCACCGGCTGCTCGCCCCCGGCGGCGTCCTCGTCGTCACCGAAATCGAATGGACCGTGCCCAACCCGGCCGCACCGGTGCGCGCCTACTGGGACGCGGCGTACCCGCTGCGAACCCACGCCGCGAACACCGCCGCCGCACAGGCCGCCGGCTACCAGGTGGTCGCGCACTGGCCGCTTCCGGAAAGCGACTGGTGGGACGAGTACTACACCCCGCTCATCCAGCGGATCGACCGAGCGGACCCGGAACACCCCGGCATGCCCGAGGCCTTGGCCGCCCACCGGACAGAGATCCGCATGCGGCGTGAACACGGCAGCGACTACCACTACGCCGCCTACATCCTCCGCCCCCACACCCCCGCTAACCCCGCTACCCCCGAGAACGGAACCATGACCACCTGGATCGCTCGCTCCGAGACCGCCGACGACATCCCCGCCATCCGCGAGATCCTCGCCGCAGCCTTCCCCACCACCCTGGAGGCCGGCATCGTCGACGCGCTGCGCGCCGACCCCGACGCGTGGATCGACGGCCTGTCGATGCTCACAACGACCCCCGACGGAACCCCGGTCGGGTACGCCCTGCTCACCCGCTGCCACGTCGACGGCGCACCCGCCCTCGCCCTGGCGCCGTGCGCGGTACTGCCCTCCGCCCAGCGCACCGGCGCCGGCTCCGCCGCCATCCGCGCCGCCCTGGACGCCGCCCGCGCCATGGACGAGAACCTCGTCCTCGTCCTCGGACACGCCGACTACTACCCGCGGTTCGGCTTCACCCCGGCCTCCCGCGTCGGCATCCAAGCACCCTTCGAGGTCCCCGACGAGGCCATGATGGCCATGGCCCTCGACGACACCCGCCCCATCCCGACCGGCACCATCCACTACCCCGCCGCGTTCGGCGTCTGACCCCGTCCTGCGGCGCCCCGAGGCTCATGCCCGGGGCGCCGCAGCTCCGCCGTGAACGTCCGGCTGGACGAGGGCACCGCAGATGCGGCCCGGCAGGCGGCGAAGGCTCAAAGCGCGCTTGCTTCATATGTTTGCTCCCTCTCTGTCTGCATTTCTGGTTTTAGGTGCCGCGCCAGGTGAGGGTGCTTTCGTGGGTGAGGCGGCGGGTCATGAGGTTGATCATGGCGAGGTGGATCATGGCTTCAGAGCGTTGCGGGCGGGTCTCGTAGTCGCGGGTGAGGCGGTGGTGTTGCATGAGCCAGCCGAGGGTTCTCTCGACCGTCCAGCGGCGGGGTAGGACGGTGAACCCCCTGGCTGTGGTGTCGCGTTGGACGATGTGCATGTCGATCCCGAGGCCGGCGGCGTGCTCGACGAGGTGCTGGCGGTAGCCGCCGTCGATCCAGGTCTTGCGGACGGTGGGGTGGTCGGCGGCGAGCTCGTCGATCAGGGCCCGGCCGGCCTTGGAGTCGGGCACGTTCGCCGCGGTGACCAGGACTCCCAGCAGTAGGCGGATCGTGTCGATGACGATGCTGCGCTTGCGGCCGAAGATCTTCTTGGCGGCGTCGCGGCCCTGGTCGCGGGCGTGCACGTTGGTGCAGGTGGCACGACCTTCACCGGCCCGAACCCGCGAGGCGCCACCAGGACCGTCGACGGCGGCATGTTCGTCTACCTGGTCATCCCGCGCAGCGAACGCCTCTGCATCCGACAACTCACCCCCAAACCCTGAGCGAGCCATCGCGCGCATGCGGATGTGGTGCGGGAAAGCGCCTCCCAGCCCGCGTCCTCTGGGGATGCGGGCTGTGGGAGGCGCGAACCCGGCCCAGTTTCGGCGAAGTTGAACTCCTGCGGTTCGAGGCGGGTCCACTCCACGCCGGATGCCGCCACGGCTTCCTCGACTGGGCCGACCGCGCCACCCCAGACGACGGTGATGCGCCGCACGCCGACGTCGACCGCCCGGCGCACCAACTCGGCTCCGACGTCGGCGAGTCCGGCAGTCACGGTGATGTGGAGGCGGTCCACTCCGTCGAGGGCCGCGCCCAGTCCCCGGGGTTCGTTGTGGGTGCCGGACGCCAGCTCCACCCCGGCGGGGAGCCGGGCTGCGGCGGCGGGATCCCGGCTGAGCGCTCGGACCTGCTCTCCACGGCGGAGCAGCTCCGCGACGAGGTGTCGGCCCGTGTTTCCGGTGGCGCCCGTAACCAGTGTCGGCATAGTCGAGTCCCTCGTTCACTTGCCTTGGCTGTGACTCCAAAAGTTGAACTCAACTTCAAGTCAAGGCGCGCGAACGGGAGTTCCGCGGTCCGCCCCGCCACTTCCCGACTACGTCCGGTCTGTCCCGATTCCCGCGGGACGACGCCCGCCACACGCTCCCCCGCACGCGCTGCGCGGCCTGTCCGGGCAACCGCGGTGTGAGGCGATGCCCGGTCAGCGGGGGTGGGGGCTACGTGCGGGCGTGGTCAATCGCTTCGCGCACTTCCTGAGGCTTTGGTGGTGAGCGCCTGTGTCATTCGCTTGAGGAGCAGTTGGCGCTCTTGGCGGGTGGGCGCGAGTTCGGCGGCGTGTTCGAGTTCCTCCGCCGCCTCAGTATTGCGTCCGAGGCGCAGGAGGATGTCGCCCCGGACCGCGCCGAGTAGGTGGTAGCGGGCCAGCCTCCGGTCATGCGTGAGGGTGTCGGTCGCCGCGAGCGCGGCTTCCGGGCCGTCGCTGTAGAGCAGCGCCACTGCCCGGTTGAGTGCGACCACGGGGGAGGCGGTCAATTGGGAGAGGGCGTCGTAGAGCGCGATGATGGCGCCCCAGTCCGTGTCGGCGAAGGTGGCCGCCCGGGCGTGGTACCCCGCAATCGCGGCCTGGAGTGTGTACGGGCCCAGCGGGTGCCCCAGGCTGATCGCCCGGTCCAGCATGCCGAGGGCGTGGGTGATGAGCGTACGGTCCCAGCGGGTCCGGTCCTGGTCCTCGAGCAACACCGGCGCGCCGGCGGCGTCGGACCGGGTGGGGAACCGCGAGGCCTGGAGTTCCATGAGCGCGACCAGGCCGAGGACTTCGGGTTCACGCGGCAGTAGCCCGGCGAGTACCCGTCCGAGTCGCATCGCTTCCCAGGCGAGGTCGCGTCGCACCCATTGGTCTCCGGAGGTGGCCGAGTAGCCCTCGTTGAAGACCAGGTAGAGGACTTCCAGGACGGCGCCGAGGCGTGCCGGCAGTTCCTCCGCCGACGGGGATTCGAAGGGGACGTGCGCCTCCGACAGTGTGCGCTTCGCCCGGGAGACGCGCTGGCCGAGGGTGGCGTCTGGGACCAGGAACGCACGGGCGATCTCCGTGGTGGTGAGACCGCCGACCAGGCGCAGGGTGAGTGCCACCCGCGACTCGGGCGGGAGAACCGGGTGGCAGGCGGTGAAGATGAGCGTCAGCAGGTCGTCGGGGATCGCGTCGAGCGCTTGCTCGGCGGCGTCCGGTGCCCGGTCGTCCAGTTCGGCGGCGATCAGCGCGGCCTTGCGGCGGACGGCCTCTTCGCGCCGGGCACGGTCGACGGCCTTGTGCCAGGCGGTGGACATGAGCCACGCGCCCGGCCGCGGCGGGATGCCGTCCAGCGGCCACTGTTCGAGGGCGGCCACGAACGCCTCGGACGCGAGGTCCTCGGCGATCGCGACATCCCCGATCCGCCGGGCGAGCGCGGCGATGAGTCGTGGCGATTCGATCCGCCACAGGGCCTCGATCGACTGGCGGATGTCCACAGTCAGTTCCCGCCGCCCCGATTCTGGAGTTCCTGGCCCTTCGCGAGCGTCTCGGAGTCGACGGTCTCGGCGAAGT
The DNA here is from genome assembly GCA_045039925.1 of Streptomycetaceae bacterium NBC_01309. Lineage (GTDB taxonomy): Bacteria > Actinomycetota > Actinomycetes > Streptomycetales > Streptomycetaceae > Yinghuangia. The sequence continues at coordinate 7,956,099 of CP108400.1, read as the reverse complement.
CCGCCATGTCGAAGAACGGCCGGATCTCCAACGTCTGCGTTGCGCCGTAGCGGGGGTCGAAGGGACACCTTCGGGCCCACTCCACAGCCTCAGCGAGCGAGCTGACCTCCCAGATCCAGTAGCCGGCGATGATCTCCTTCGACTCCGTGAACGGCCCGTCGACCACGGAGGTCTCGCCCACCGTGAAGACCACCTGCGCGCCCGAGATGCTGGGTTTCAGTCCTTCTCCGCCGATCAGGATGCCGGCCTTGACGAGTTGCTCGTTGTACGCCTGCATCGCCTCGAACATCTCCTGGGTCGGCTGGCCCTTGCCCTCGTCGGCGCCGGGCCCTTTCGTCATCACCATGAAACGCATGATCGGGCTCACTCCCCGGTTCGGCGGTGTGCGCCGACGACCCGGCACAGAACGTCGGCAAGAAATTCGTAGTCGACCTGGTCGGCTTCGCGGATGTCGGCGGTCTTGCGGTCGCCATTGCCGAGGGCCCGCAGCCGCCCCGGCACCGCCGCGACGCTGGCCGCGTCGAACACCATGAACGAGACCTTATCCCTGGCGACGTGAATCACCGCCGCGTGGCGGCCGTTGCGAAGGAAGTGGGGCTTACCGTACTGGATCGCCTCCTCGACGCCGGGGATGGTGCGGTGCACCATTTCGCGCAGCCGCACGCACACCTCCGCCTGCCAGGGCTTCGTGTTCTTGATGTAGTCCGTCACGTCGTCGTTCATCGTGTCCTCCTGGGCGGGTCTGCCGCACCGGTCAGGGTGCGGTCGCACGGTAGGTGAGCAGCACGACGCCGGAGTCGAAGGTCGCCGTGTCGATCAGTTCGACCGGGCCCGTGCTCTCGGGCCGGAAGAGCGGCCGTCCGCGGCCCTTGAGCACCGGGTAGACCCAGATGTGGTACTCGTCGAGCAGGCTGGCCGCGGCCAAGCCGTCCGTGAGCCGGCCACTGCCCCAGATGAGAATGTCGGCGCCGTCTTGCCGCCTGAGCCGGCCGGCTTCCTCGACCAGGTCGCCTCCGGCGATCACGGAGGTCTGCCCCCACATGGTGATGTCGACGGGCTCGGAGGCGACGACGTACTTGACGAGCGCGTTGACATGGTCCGCGTACGGGTTGCCGCCCATGCTCGGCCACGCCTGAGCCATGCCCTCGTACGTGATGCGGCCGAGCAGCAGCGCGTCGGCACGCATGGTGAGGTCGAGGGCGCGCTTCTGCGCCCCCGCGTCGTTGTAGCGCAGCGACCACTCGTGCGGGTCGTCGATGTAGCCGTCGAGCGTCGTGAAAGTCGAAGCGATGATCCTGCGCATCGCGGTCCTCCGTCTGGTCGAGTGATCGGGCCGATCAGCCCTGACACCCGGTCTTCGAACGGAGATCACCGATTTCGACACCGTCACGAGAAAAAGAAGTCGATCGAACTGGAGGCCGACGCGCTGGTGCCGCCCGGCGAAACCGACGTGATGCCACAGATGCCGGGCCTGGTCAGCTGCTGGGCCGAAGGTCGGCGGCATGTGCACAACGACGGCGTCGAGCAGCTGCGCGCCGCACTGGACGGCTGCGAGGGATGCTCGCCATGGCACTGCTCCAGTGCCCGGAAATCCCGCAGGACCGCACGACGCTGCCGCCAGCACCGCCGGGTGCCGCAGGGGCTGTGCTGTAACTCGCCACCGTTGGCCGGACGTTAGGGGCCTTCGGGCCCTCCCCGTAGGCCTGTGGTCATGACAACCCCGCGCACGAGCGTCACCGTTGGCCTATCGACTCGACCGGGTACAGCGGGCCCTGCGGCGATGCGGCGGCGGTGCACAGGCTAGCCGCCCGGACCACGGTGGCCGCGGTCGTGGACGCTATCGGCCACTGCGAACGCGTATCCTGCGTGGCCGCGTTGCTCGCCGCGGTGGCCGCGCGTGTCGCCGCGCGCCGCGGCGCGCCGGCCGAGCTCCTCAGTGCCGACAAGCTGGTAGTCGGCCCCGGGGGCCGAGGAGGAACCCGAGCCGGACGCAGTGGCCGTGGCCGCAGTAACGTGCCCCGGGGACGGCACAACCCGGATTACCTGGGTCGGAAATGCCCGGGCCTGGGGCTGGGACGGCATCCGGCTGCACCAGTACTCCACCGACCAGAGCATGGGCTGGAGCCCGTCTCTCTGATGCGGCGGAGGTACAACCGATGCAGTGCGGAAACTTTCGTTTACATCGACAGTATCGGTAACTACGGTTGTCACATAACGCCCTCTGAGGTCACCCCAGAAGAGCAGGCAGAGCTCGACAAGGCCCTGTACGACGCCTTGAATCCCCTGGCCTCGGCCATCCGCTCCCGAGAGACCGGGCTGCCCGCGGACCGTATGTGGGATGCGAATCCCGTCGAAGTGGCGCTGTCCGTCCTGGCCGCTTGGAAGGTGGTGGATGTCGAGATCAAGCGGCTGGCGGAGCTGGCGGCAGCAACCGCCGGCTCCTACGGCGCGAGTTATGAGCAACTGGGAGCTGTCTGGGGCATCACCCGGCAGGGCGCCCGTAAGAAATGGCCCGACGCCGTCAGTCGCCCGACACCTGCGGCGGCGAGCAGAAGCACACTTGCGCTGTTCGGAGGGACCGCCGAGCTGGTGCAGTCGCCTTCCGGCGATTGGCGCTGGACAGGTAAGGGCGCTGATGGGACATCCGGCACGGTCGCCGATGAGACGCTTTGCACGACCGCAGAAGAAGCAGCGGCCCACGCGGGCGCATTCCTCAAAGAACACGCTCTTGACATCGGCCATCAGTCCTAAAGCTTCTCTCGTGGGTCATCTGCGGGCCCAGATGAGGATGGCCGCGAGGTGGAGTGCGGCCTGGTAGGCAATCGCGAGCTTGTCCGTTCGCATGGCCAGCCCACGCCACTGTTTGAGCCGGTTGATGCATCGTTCGACCGCGTTGCGCTGCTTGTACGCCTCGGCGTCGAAAGCGGGTGGTCGGCCACCCGAGCGGCCTCGCCGCAGACGGTGGCCGACCTGGTCGGACGGCTGGGGAATGACAGCGCGGATTCCGCGTCGGCGGAGGTGGCTTCGGATCGCGCGGGATGAGTACGCGCGGTCTGCGAGGACGGCATCGGGTCGGATCCTCGGCCTTCCAGGTCCGCTTCGCGGAACACGGATGCCGGCCATGACGGTCTCGAAGGCCGGGGCGTCGCCCGCCTGGCCTGCGGTGACCCGGAGAGCCAGGGGGCGTGCATGGCTGTCGCTGGCGAGGTGAACCTTCGTGCTTAGACCGCCTCGGGAGCGTCCGAGCGCATGGTCGTCGGGTTCGGCCCGGCCTGGAGCCCCTTTTTCCTGGCGCCGGCGGCATGCTGGTGAGCCCGGCAGACGGTGGAGTCCACAGACACGGTCCAGCCGATGTCGTCAGCACCCTCGGCCGCTGCCAGGACCGCGGCAAAGATGCGTTCCCAGGTGCCGTCCACGGCCCACCGGATCAGCCGTTTGTGGGCGGTCTGGAACGAGCCGAGCTCGTCCGGCAGGTCCCGCCAGGGCGAGCAGGTTCGGTACTTCCACGCGACGGCCTCCAGGGTTCGGCGGTGATCGGCCCATCGCCGACCGCGGGCCGGATCGGCCGGCATCAGCGACTCGATCCGGCCCCACATCGCATCAGTGATCACTAACCGGACGGACACATCCGATCAACTGACCAACCGATCAAAGAGACACGCTCTAGGCGCTATGACGCGCTCGTTCGGCTTCTACGGACGTGTGTCCACCGAGGACCACCAAGACCCGGTCGCGTCACGCAACTGGCAGCGGGAGAGGGCCAGTGGGTTGATCAAGCCGTACGGCGGCGTCATCGTGGCCGAGTTCTTCGACGCGGGCGACTCCCGGGCTCTGCCCTGGAAGCGCCGGCCCCAGGCGGCGGCGCTGCTGGAGTGCTTCAAGCGCCCGGACCGCGGCTTCGACGCGGTGGTCGTCGGCGAGCCCCAGCGCGCGTTCTACGGCAATCAGTACGGGCTGACGTTCCCCGTCTTCTGCCACTACGGCATCCAACTGTGGGTGCCTGAGGCAGGCGGTCCGATCGACGAGGAATCCGACGCTCACGAACTGGTGATGGCTCTGTTCGGCGGCATGAGCAAAGGCGAACGGCAGCGCATCACGATCCGTGTCCGCTCCTCGATGGCCGCACAAGCCAAGATCGAAGGCCGCTTCCTCGGAGGGCGACCGCCGTACGGCTACATGCTCGAGGACGCCGGACCGCACCCGCACCCCGCCAAAGCTGCCGAGGGCAAACGCCTCCGACGGCTCGCACTCGACCCGACGGCGGCTCCCGTGGTCGCTCGCATCTACGCCGAGTACCTGTCCGGCATCGGCATTTACGCCATTGCCCAACGCCTCACGGCCGACCAGATCCTGTGCCCGTCCGCCCACGACCCGGCTCGCAACCGGCACCGTAGCGGCGTCGCCTGGCCCAAGGGAGCGGTGCGCACAATCCTGATCAACCCGCGGTACACAGGACACGAGGTCTGGAACAAGCAGCGCAAGGTCGAACGTTCGATCGATGTCGAAGACGTCGCGCTCGGCCACGACACCCACATGGAGTGGAACCCCAAGTACGCCTGGGTGTACTCCGAGCAGCCCACCCATGCGCCCATCGTCGGCAAGGACGCCTTCGCGCAGGTCCAGCAACGTCTGCACTCCCGCGGCCCGCAGTCCGTCGGGCGAGTGGTACGCACGAAGAATCCGTACGCCCTGAAGGGCTTGTTCACCCACGTCTCATGCGGGCGCCGCATGCAGGGCCACTGGAACAACAGCGCCGCGTACTACCGCTGCCGATTCCCCAGCGAGTACGCGCTCGCCAATGGCGTCGACCACCCGCTCGGCGTGTACGTCCGCGAGGACGCCGTACTCCCCCACCTCGACCGCTGGCTCGCGAGCGCCTTCGCCCCCGAGCGCGCCGAGTCGGCCCTGTCCGCAGTCGAACACGCGCAGCCCGAGCGGGACTTCCGCATCGACGCCGCCAAACGCAGGATCACCGAGTGCGACCGCAAGATCGCCCGTCACCGTGCCGCCCTGGAGGCCGGCGCCAGCCCCAACCTCGTCGCCAAGTGGACCGGCGAAGTCGAGGCCGAGCGTACGGCCGCCGAGCACCGACTCGCACAGATGACGGCGCAACATCCACACGCCACCCGGATGACACGCGAGGAGCTCCGCGCTGTCATCAACAGCCTAGCCTCGCGCTTTCACGGGGCGGGCTGTCCGATGGGTGATCGGGGAAGCGAAAAGTGCTCCTTACCTGCAACGATAGGACTTCTCTAGGGTCCGTTTCGGTGCGTGGAAAGAAGCACTTCTCAGGTGAAGAAGCGTAGCGGGTCGTACCCGCGTGTCCGGGTTCAGGGCGGCGGCCGTGCGGTGGTGTCGCAGGCCGGTGCGGTGCTGTTGGTCGAGACGGTCCGCAAGTCCGGTCTGGACGCCGCGTTGTCGGCGGCGCTCGCGCCATGGCGCAAGCGGCGCGCGGTCCACGACCCGGGCAAGGTGCTCCTCGATGTCGCACTCGCGGTCGCACTCGGCGGGGACTGTCTGGCGGACGTCGGCGTGCTGCGCGCGGAACCGGCGGTGTTCGGGCCGGTGGCGTCCGACCCGACGGTCTCCCGACTGGTCGACACCCTCGCCGCCGCCGGCCCGAAGGCACTGGCCGCGATCCGCAGCGCGCGTGCGCAAGTCCGGGAACGGGTCTGGGTGTTGGCCGGGCTGTCCGGCCCGGCCGCCGACGGGCGGGTGACCGTGGACATCGACGGCGTCCTGGTGCTCGCGCACTCCGAGAAGCAGGACGCCGCCGCGACCTGGAAGAAGTCCTTCGGGCACCACCCGCTGGTGGCGTTCGTCGACCACGGGCAGGCCGGGTCCGGGGAGCCGGTCGCCGCGCTGCTGCGGCCCGGCAACGCCGGCTCGAACACCGCCGCAGACCACATCACGGCCACCCGGCTCGCGCTCGCCCAGCTCCCCGCGCGGTTCCGTCGCGGGCGCCGGACGCTGATCCGCACCGATTCCGCGGGCGGCACCCACGAGTTCGTCGCGTGGCTGGCCACGCGGGGCCGGTGGCTGTCCTACTCGGTGGGCATGACCGTCACCGACAAGATCCACCAGGCCGTACTCAAGGTCCCCGCCTCGGCGTGGACCCCGGCCGTCGAACCAGGCGGCGCCGTCCGCGACGGCGCCTGGGTCGCCGAGTTGGCCGGCGACGTGCTCGACGGCTGGCCGCGCGGGATGCGGCTGATCGTGCGGAAGGAACGCCCGCACCCCGGCGCGCAGTTGCGATTCACCGACGTCGACGGCAACCGCATCACCCTGTTCGCCACCAACACCGAAGGCCGGCCGATCGCCGCGCTCGAACTGCGGCACCGGCTCCGGGCCCGCGCCGAAGACCGCATCCGCAATGCCCGCGACACCGGCCTGCGCAACCTCCCCCTGCACGCCACCGCACAGAACCAGGTCTGGCTGGAGATCGTCTCCATCGCCCTGGACCTGCTCGCCTGGATGCCGATGCTCGCCCTGACCGGCGAAGTCCGCCGCTGGGAACCCAAGAAGCTCCGCCTGCGGCTCTTCTCCGCCGCCGCCCACATCGTCACCACCGGCCGCCGAAAGACCCTTCGCTTCACCCGCCACTGGCCCTGGACCCACCTCATCACCGACGCCGCCGACCGCCTGGCCGCGCTCCCGAACCCCGGCTGACCAGCGGCCTCCGACCGCCCCGACCAGCCGCACCACGCCGCCCGGACCGTGGAAACCGGTGCCCACCCGACGCGACAGCCGGGCCGTCGGCACGTCCGCGCACCGAAATCCACACACCACAAAGACACCGACGGCCCGTCAGCAAGCTGACGGGCCGTCACGAAAGATCGAGGCTAGGAGGGATGCTGACCGTGATTCGCAACGCAGCCCCTGTCGACAAGCACGAGGTCTACCGGTCCCTCGGCTCCGACTGACATACGACGACCAAACGCGAACGGTGCTGGTCGAAAGTCGACCAGCACCGCCTATGTGCGTATTGGAAGTGTCCGAGGGGTATGGCGACCGCCATCTCCGGTGGGGTCGGCGGCAACCGACTCCACTTCGGCCCGCCCGCGGGGCCTGAAGCCCCGTATGACGGCTCGCAATTACAAAGTAGCCCGCTGTGAGCCCCGGGTCCATCCCTCGAAAGGGTGGCGTGCTACGGCGAATTCGGCGGCCGCGTCGCGCAGAGGCGCATCTCAAGCGTCTTCACGAATCGGGGAAATCCCAGGTGCCTCACGGGCCTTGACCGCCGACATCGTCCTGGACCGGTTGTCCACCATGGTGTTTGCAGAGCCAGGCAACATCAACAGCCCACCCCGCTGTTCAACGCGACTGCGGATCAGTAGGTTCATCTGAAATTCGTGCCTGAAGCTCTGCCCTGGGGGGTCCGTGAACGGCATGCACTGCGGCGGCTGGGTCCGCACGCTCAAGGGCCAGACGCTGTGCTTCACCGGGGCCGCGCTCATCGACGGCGTCCGGAAGGTCCGACGGGACTGTGTCGCCCTGGCCAAGAAGCGCGGCGCCGAGACGAAGACGGATTTCTCTCGCAGTGTTTCGGTCGTGGTCCACGGCGACCTGGCGAGCAAGTTCGTGACCGACTCGAACCGCGAGTACAGCAGGACGCTGATTCGAACCGCCGCGGAGCGAGCTCGGAAACACCACGTCTGTGTGGTGGACGCCAACGGTTTCGCCGACCTGGTCAATCTAGTGCCGGCGCGCTGCCGCAACCTTCGCAGGGCGACGGGCGATAACGAGCGGGTCTTGGTCCTACCCCAGACCGGTGACGGAATCCTGGGCGGACTCCTGCTGCCCCGCAAGCCAGGTCGGCACGACGGCGTCGTAGCCAAGGTCGATCTCGACCAACTGGACAGGGGGACGGCAGCCCATGAGGCCACGATTGCCGCGCTGACCGCACATCTGGCCGCCCAGAACATCGACGCGTGCGGTCACTTCCGCCATGCTCCCCGCTTCGACGTCGGCTGGGCGCGGGACAAGGCCCTGTTCATCGCCGAGGTGAAGAGCCTCACAGACGCGAACGAGGACCAACAGATTCGACTCGGAATAGGCCAGATCCTTGACTACGCACACCAGTTGCACCTAACGGACGCCTCCGCTAAATAACCCCTGTACTGGTCCTCGAGAAGCAGCCCGCATCCCCGAGGTGGGCCTCACTCGCCAAAGCCAACGGGTTCACACTCACATGGGGCCCGGAGTTCAGAGGATGCTGAACAGCCACGGACACAGACAAAGCCGCTCGGCCGAGGGGCGACTTCCCTCGGCTCCGGCCATCGATGATGAGGTGCCTATCAATCGCACCGATAGTGACCGAGTATGACGCGCACCGGCCAGGCTCCTCGCGGACACTAGGTCAACGGCGAAACCTGGCCCTACGGGCACCAGTTCGCATGATTCGTACCGAACGGCATGTGAACCCATCGCACAGGACGCGCCGGCTTCAACGGGTTGCCACACCAGGCGACCTCCGCGGCCAGCGCCGCACGGGTGCAAGCACGGTGGCACGACCGCGAACACAACAACCCGGGAGCAGAACATGATTCAGATCAATATCAAGAGGCGCCACGAGGCGAATGTCGACGACGCGCTCGGCCGCAAATACGCCGGCTGGTCCGAGGACCTGACACCCCAGGAGGTCTACGACGCGGCACGCGGCTGCTGGTCCCTGGGCCCCAACGCCGACACCGAGAAGTTCGCCGCCGTCGTCCACGCCGGAACTGTGCGCTGCGTCATCGAGATCGACCGCATCGAAGACACCAGTGACGGCAAGCGGGCACTCGTGGGCCGTCCTGTGGGAGCCGGGCACCGCTTCTACGACCGCTGAATCGGTCAGCCCGCGCCGAGCAACGCGGGTGGCGGCTCCATCACCTACATCGGCGACACCACACTTCCAGCCAACGCATAGGAGCAGCCCCGAGATGGGTTGATCACCGCGATCGCACCGCTACTCACACACCGCTCGACCGTGGGAGCAGTCTTCGAACAACGAAATGCGGCCTTGGCCATCCGGATAGCATGATGCAACTAGGTTTTAGGGCCGCGCAGTGGCTACGGGCGGTAGGGGGAGCAGGGACGCGTGGGAATGGTCGAGAGTCGTGAGCCAGAACCACGAGTCGGCGAACCCGACAGCACCAGCGGGTACTTGCCGGTGGGCCCTGAAGGCTCGGTGAGCCCCGCAACGGTGGTCCTGGAGACCTTGCGGCGCACCGGCGACTGGGTTCGGACCTCCGACGCCCGCATTCGACTGGCTGATGCTGACATGGCACTCACCGACGCCGAGTGGGCGACGCTTCGTGCCAGCCTCGCCTTTCACCCCCATGTACTCTGCCGCTCCAACCTCGGTTGGAAGTGGACGGAGGTCCCCACAGATCATTTCGCTCCACTGCGCGTGCTGCGCCCGAAACAAGCGCTGCGGGAGTACCTGAAATCGAAACTCCCGCCTGCCGCCCAGGACATTCTGCGTGGCGTCATCGGATCAGGGGTAGGGGAACTCAGCTCCTTCGAAAGCGCCGCTGCGGTCGCAATCGGCGTATCCGAGGCGCTGCCGGGCACGTTGACACGCGACCAGGTCCCCATCGCACTGGATGAGCGTATCCTCGCCAAGGCTTGGACCGTCCTGGCGCCGAAGGCCAGCGCAGGGCGCGCGGGCATCAGTGCCGACGATCGCCGTCAGTTGCACATCCGTTTGGTGGCAGTTCCACGAAAGAGTGCGACCGCCGACAGAGCAGCCAAACATCTCGATCTCGACTACGCCGAAGACGTCTCGTACGTCGCCGCAGGACTGTGGGAGTCTCTGCTTGCGGACTCGGGTTCGGTAACCGATCTCTCCGCCGTGACCGATGACGACCTCACTGCCGGCGCCCTCCGGGTCGCCCGGTTTACGGCCGACGTCTTGCGCAAGGACCGCTCTGCGACGGGAGGGGATCCCCCGTCGTTCCGCGACGACATGACGGCTTCAGCCTCGCGGTTGATGGCATTGCATGCGGAAGGCCAGCCTCGTGTCGAGGCGATCATCGGGTGGATCGAAGTCGTCCTTGGCCCCATCCGCACCTCCGGGGCGCCCGAAGGCCAGCACACTGCCGAAACAGCCCCCACCCCCATGTCCGTCTACTCGGCCGAGTCCGAATCGGAACTACGCCGACGCCTGGACAAGGCCGACGCGGAGATCGCGCTGAAGACTGGACAACTCGCCAGGCTGAATGAGCGCCTTGCGGCAGCCACGGCGGAGAACTCGCGCCTACAGGATCGGCTGCGGTCCCTTGGTCGGCAGCTCGGCGAGGTTGAGGACACACTGGCGGCGGTGCGCGAAGAGCTGTCGGACATGGAGTCCGACAAGACGCGCCTCAAGACGCGATCCGACGAATGGTCGGGAAAATACGCGGAGTTGGAGATCCGCATGCGGCAGCGCGACCAGGAGCTGCAGGAGTCTCGCCGCGCGGCCAGAGGGGCGTCGACCGCCCAGCTGCGACAAGCCCGGATCGACGTACTGCGTGCACTGGGCGGCGTGCTGCTCGATCTGGAAGCCCAGGCTGCGCAGCGTGGGCCGGGAAGCGAGGTCAGCGACGTATATCGCCGCGTCGAGGCAGCGTCGGCCACCTCGGGGATTCGACTACTCGCCGTACGCGGCGAGACAGTGGCCTTTACCAGCGATAGCTGCCGCCCGTCCTCGGGCTCTCCCGCGGCAGGGGACCCGGTCCTCGTGGAACGCCCCGGCATCGTGTGGCGCACCTCGGACGACTATGCCGTACTCGAACCAGCCTTGGTCGCACCGAAGTCGACGTCGGGAACGAGCTAGGTCGGGCAAGACAGCAACGCCACGGATGACGGACCTCTGGGGGGAGCCCGATCATGGATGGGAAGTCAGGAACAGTTCGGCCGCTCCTGGGTATCGACTTCGGTACCACAACCACATTGGTGACCCAACGGTTGGCCGGTGGCTACTCACAGATCATTCCGGTCGGGCGAAGCACACCGTGGATGCCAAGCCTGATCGGCCTGGCTGGAGACGGCTCGTTGCTGTACGGCGAGGACGCCGAGCTCGTCAACGCAGATGAGATGGTGCGCTCGGTCAAGCGCGTGATCACCGAGCGGGATCGGACGCCGGTACGGGTGGCCATCCCCGCCGGCAAGCCACTGGAGTTCAACCCGGACTTCCTGATTTCCCGCTACCTCGAGGAAGTCATTGATCGCGCTGGCAAGGCCGGGGCGGTGATCGATGGTGCTGTCGTGCGCCTTGGTTGCCCGGCCATATGGGACGCGGAGCAGCGCAACCGCCTCGTCGCCATCGCACGCGACGCCTGCCTGGAAGTCCGCGTCTCGGACATCGTCGATGAGCCCATAGCGGCGGGACTGGCGTGGTTGACCGGTCTACGCGAGCGCGGCAGAGCTCTGCCGCAGGGCAAGCTGCTCGTATTCGATTACGGTGGGGGCACGCTTGACGTCGCGGTGCTGGACGTCGACCAACAGACGCATTCTGCAGATCCGGAACTGACGGTGATGGCCGCCCGCGGCGTACCGGAGGCCGGCGACGCGCTGGACGAGACGGTCGCGCATGCGCTGGCCGAGGACCTCGAACAGCTCGGGGCGGACGTACGCGATCTGCACAAGGACGAGTCGGTCAGGAACCTGCTACTCAGAGCCGCCCGGCAGCTGAAGATGCTCTTGTCCGACACCCGTCACGACACGCAGCGGGTCCCTCTGGGGGACCGCTTCTCGGGATGGCCCGCAGCCGAACTGTCGCGCGACGCACTGGACGAGATGTTCACTCCGCAGTTGAACCGGGCTCTCGAACAGGTGCGCGCCGTGCTGTGCGCCGCACGGCTGCGCCGCGAGCAGATACCGGATATCAAGGAGCTCGCGAGCACACGACTGGAAGTACTTGCCGACGATGTCTCCCATGTACTCCTGGCTGGCGGCATGTCCCAGATACCGCTGGTGCGCCGACGGATCACCGATCTGTTCCCGGCTGCCCAGGTGGCGTACGACGAGTCGCTCTCGGCGGAGGAATCCGTGGGCACCGGTCTGGTGATCCCCGAAGGGGAGTACCAGCGGCTGAACCTCCACCGCCCAGGCTTCGATCTCGTGCTGCGCTGGAGGAACAGCGACGGTTCACCGCACGAGGAGAAGCTCTATGAGGCGTTCACCGCGCTCTACAGCGATGACCAGATCATGCGCAGGGAGGGAAATCTCGCACACGAGTACCGGGGACTCGTGCCCGGTCTGGACCGGATGACCGTGGCAGGCCTGCACGCCGTTTCAGCCGACGGCGACGAACTCGAATTCGACATCGACGGGGATCTCGCACCGTGCGTACCGGTGCGCATCGCACGGAACACGCCCCTGACCTTCAAGCTGGCAGTCAACGGGATGCTGAGGATCCACGAGCCGGACGGCCGGCTACTTGAGTTCCGGATCAACCGCTGGCCGGTGATTCGGGGCCGGCGACCGATCGTGATCCGCACTCCGCGGGCGCGGCAGGGGTATCAGCCCGTCGTACAGCGCTACAACGACGTGTACTCCCATCCTTGGGACTAACCCGCGACCGTCATGCGCTGACGACCACGTAGGCGACCGGTTGTGAGCTCAGCGAGAACTGGCCCCGCCTGGTGAGTTCGGCGTCCACCGCGTCGCGCCGGGCTTCGAGGTCCGCGACACGTCGGCCGTAGATCGTTCGCAGGCCAGGGTTGAGATCACCCGTCTTCAACAGTTCCGCAGTACGGGAGATCTTGACCTCGAACCCCTGCTTTCGACTGTTCCGCATAGCCTCGATCAGTTGGTCGTTCTCGGTCTTTCGCAGCTGCTCCTCCCGTTGCTGGGCACTCGCACTGATGTCCTCGAGCCGGTCGCGGGCTGCGGCCAGAAGCCGGCCCGGGGCTGCGCTCGCAGGGTCAGCCTCATGGAGCGCGTCCTCGGCCAACGCGCTGAGAAGTCTCGCGCCGACGTCCGGCGCCTCCAACATGTCGGTCAAGTCGACGGCCGAAGTCCAGAGTTCGCACCGAGGACGGATCCCGAACGTCTCCGCGAGGCTGACCTCGACGAGGAATCGGCGGCCAGCTTCCAATCCGGGCAGCCTCACGGCACCGAAGCGGGGTATCCCCGCCTGCTGGTCGGTAGCGCCGAAGTAGAGGCTTGCGGCGCGGACCACGGGGTGGCGGGTACTCAGCAGCGGGTGCCTGCTCTCGGTCGCGGCGCCCTGGTCGGCCAGCAGCCGGACGGGCGTGCCGGACCGGATACGTTCCTGGAGATCACCCCAGCTCGACGTCCCGGGCATCTGCTGTGCCCGATATACGAGGTCCGACAGCTTGGCGTTGCCAATGAGGTCGTACTCACCGGCGGCCCCGGGGACCTGCTCCAATCGGCCGCCACCGATACCGACGAGGAACGCGCGGACCAGTCGGACCAGTTCCGAGGACCCCAGGAAACGGCCGCGGCCGGGCGACCGGTCGGTGAACCCCTCGATGAGCAGGCCGTCCAGGTCAGTCAACACTGCTCGGTGTTCGACGAGGTCCTCAAGGTCGCGCGAGTGGTCAAGTTGTGCCAGCGCAATCCGGTCCAGCTGGGCGTTGCGCTCCCGGTCGCTCAGCTTGGGGTTGAGGACGATGCGTTGGATCTCACTCAGCTGGCCTCGCAGGATGGGCTCCAGCTCGCCGATGGAGTCCTCGAAGACCCTGATGCGGTCGTACAGCCGCTGGAAGATGTCCGTCTCGATGGTGCCCGGGACATGCATGTTGTAAATGAAGATCTTCTCGTGCTTCTGGCCTATCCGGTCGAGGCGACCGATACGTTGCTCCACCCGCATCGGGTTCCACGGCAGGTCGTAATTCACCAACACGTTGCAGAACTCGAAGTCCAATCCTTCGCTGCCGACTTCGCTGACGAGGAGAATGTCGAACTCGCCGGCGCGGAAGGCCCGCATGATCTCCGGTCGATCCCGCGTCGGGATCTTGCCGTACATGACGCGTACGCGAAACTCGTCGGCGAGCTTGTCCCGCAGGTACTCGAGCGTGCGGCTGAAGTACGAGAAGACCATGGCCTGACGCAGACCACGGTCCCGGGCCTGGCGCAGCATGCCTACGAAGGCCTCATGCTTCGTGTCATGTGGCAATTCCTTGCAGAGAGCGGGGTGTTGGGCCAGCCGAGCGTGCTGCTCCTGAAGCTCGCGTGAGCGCCCTTCTCGTGCCCCCTCCGGACCGGAATCGCCCTCGCCGTCGGGGCCGAACATGTCTTCGGCCGCCTCATCCGAGATGAAATCCCTGAGGAGGGCATCAGGTTGGCCGCCGAGGATGCCGCGCTCACGCAGCAGGCGCTGCATGGCCGGAATGCAACTCGCCGCCTGCCGCAGCCACATCTGTGCGGCAAATCCGGAGGCTGTGCCGCTTGCTTGGGCGCGCTGCATGCACAGACGACGCAGCTCGTCGTAGAACTCCCTCTCGCTGTTGCTCCACTCGACTCGGACATCGCTGGCAACCCGCTTGGCCTTGGCGTCGGGCACATCGACCTTGCGCGTCCGGTTGATCACATTGGCGAGCACGTTCAAGGCACCGATGTGCCGTCGTGCCTGGACGATCTCGGTCGGCTCGAGCGCATGATCACGGTTCAGCAGCGAGAAGAGTGCCATGAACTGCGGCCGAACGGCGACGACCGCGCCGGAGCTGAGCGTGAGCACGCCGATCAACTGCCTGGCGAGCTCGGCAGGATTCTCGATGCGACTCTCCGAGAGCCGACGGGCCAACTTGTTGAGAACACGATTGGGTTCCAGTTGTGCCCTGAAGCTCTCGTGGTCGGGGAATTCACCGTCGTCGAGCAGTGCCACCAGGTTGTACAAGTCTTCGCTGCCGAGGTTCAGCGGGGTGGCAGACAGCAGGACGAGGGCGTCCGCCCAGTCAGAGAGACGCTGGCCCAGCGCGTGGCTTCTGGTGCCTCGATTGCGGAGATAGTGGGCCTCGTCGACGATGACCAAATCGAAGCGCGGCGACAACTCCGCGAGCTCGGGGAGCTGGCGTGCCCTGCGCAGGCGTTCCAGCGACACCACCCCCGAGAGGGGACGATCGCGGCCCTTGCGCAAGTCCTCGATCAGGGCATCCAGACGGTCGTTGTCCAGTTCGACGAGCTCACGATCGAATCGCAAGCGCATCTCGTCACGCCATTTGGGGACCAACGCGGCGGGGCACACCACGAGAGCACGGAAGCTGGAATCGGCCGAGGCCTTGGTGCCCCGCAGGTGCGTACGCTGCTCCAACTCGTCCCACATCAGTCCGGCTTCAATGGTCTTTCCGAGCCCGACCTCATCCGCGATCAACAGCCGCTGCGTGTCGCCGGACAGCAACTTCAGGAGCGGCCGGAACTGGTAGGGGCGGAACACGGTACGACTGGACCCGTACGAGTACACGACATCCGACAGCGGGTGGGCCAGCTTGGCAAGCGTGAGGGTCAGCGCGATGTCAGACGCGGTTCCGGGCGGCCCCGCGAGCCACAACGAGGCGTCGTAGGGATCGAAAGGGCACCCGGTTAGCGAATCTTCCCCGACCCGACGTGCGATCCCGTCAGAGCCCTTGACCTCGTAGCGGTAGGGAGGCTCGTGCCCGAGCACCCGCATGACATGCAGATTGCCGTCTCGGCCGTTCTGACGTACCCACTCGCCCTTCGCGTAGCGCGGAGCCGCTGGCTTGGGACGCTCTCGATAGGCCCGCCGGCAGAGCTCAAGGGCCTGGATCAGGAAGTGCTCAGTGCGCAGCTCCTTGGCCCGCCGGATCAGACCGTCGCGTGGCCGGGCGCCGTCCCTAATTGCCATGACCCCACACCACGGCGACGCACTCGGCCCGAACGCGTACAACCCGGCCGGCAGCGACGGTACATCCCCTGCGTGGTCCAGGCGTTGCTCCCGCCGACTGGCTTTCCCGAGCAGGCTCAACGCCGGTTCCCCTGCGGCCTGGTCGTCGTACACGACGAACTCCGGAGACGCGTCTGCCATGCCCTCAGTCACCAGGGCGTCCCAAGGGTGGTAGGCCAGCCGGACGTGATCGATGTCGTCTTCGAACTCCCACATGCTCAGCCCCCACGACTCTGTCCGCAGCGTGTGCCGGACTCCCCCAGGCCCCAGTCGGTCGGCGGGTGTTCCGCGCCTGGCCACGAATGTAGACCGTCGGTGGACATTGGTGGGTGATGGTGGGCGAGTTGCCCCCGCAGTGAGTGTTCCTTGCCGATTACGGTGGCGGCACTCACGGTTCCTCGCCTAGCGCGCGCCGGAGCCAGTGGCAGGGCCGTCGAAGCCCCTGCTGGCGGCAAGTGCGACCACCTCAGACACCACCGGTCCGTCGTCCTGCTCTGTGGGCCAGGCGGGTGAGGAACCAGCGCGCTGAACTGACCCGAGTTTCGTGGAGTCGGTGATCTTGTGTTCAGGCGGTCTGCGGTTGTTGCTCCGGTGTCCGCCAGTACGCCTGTTCGTACTCGACCGGTGGCACGTAGTCGATGGCCGAGTGCAGGCGTTCGTCGTTGTACCAGCCGACCCACTGCACGACGGCTCGTTCGACTTGCGCGAAGTCCCTGTCCTGGTCGAATACTCGGCTACCGGGTTTGACCTGCGCGTTCGTCTGATCGGATGATCACCGGTCGTGGCTGTTCGTCTGGTGTACCGGCTCGTCGTTCAGGTGTTCTCCTGGCTCGCCCTGTTCGCTCGGTCGGCCGCGTCGAAGGACGCGGAGATACTCGCGCTGCGGCACGAGGTCGCGGTGCTGCGCCGGGGAGACCCGAAGCCGCGGCTGTCGTGGCCGGACCGCGCGGTTCTGTCCGCGCTGGCCCGGGTGCTGCCGAAGGCGCTGCGGGCGCACCGGATCGTCACGCCGGGCACGCTGCTGCGCTGGCACCGCCGCCTGCTCGCCGCGCGGTGGCGGCAGCCGCACCCGCCAGGCCGACCGCCGATCCCCGACGAGGTGGCCGCGTTGATCGTGCGGTTCGCGACCGAGAACCGCACCTGGGGCGTCGTGCGGATCCAGGGCGAACTGCGGCGCGGCTGGGCCACCGCGTGGCCGCGTCCACGATCCGGAAGGTCCTGCGGGCACGCCGGGTCCCGCCGTCCGGCCGACGCGACGACACCTGGCGCACGTTCCTGCGCACCCAGGCCGCATCGCTCCTCGCCGTCGACTTCTTCCACGTCGACACCGTGACGCTCAAGCGGCTGTACGCCGCGTTCGTCATCGCACCGGGAACCCGGCGGGTGCGGCTGCTCGGCGTCACCGCGCATCCGACCGGCGCCTGGGCCGTCCAGGCCGCCCGCGAACTCGCCGCCGACCTCGAGGAGACCGGACACAGGTTCGCCTGCCTGATCCGAGACAGGGACGCGAAGTTCACCGCCGCGTTCGACGCGGTCTTCGCCTCGATCGGCATCGAGACGGTCCCCACCGCGCCGCAGGCGCCGCGGATGAACGCGTACGCGGAACGCTGGATCGCGTCCGTCCGCCGCGAATGCACCGACCGGCTCCTCATCACCGGCGAACACCACCTCCGCGCGGTCCTCGACACGTACGTCCAGCACTACAACACCGGACGCAGCCACCAAGGCGACGGACTGCACCTACGCGCCCCCGACGACGACCCGAACGTGCTCGCCCTCCCGGCACAACCCGACCGAATGCGCCGACGCCGAGTCCTCGGAGGGCTGCTCAACGAGTACCAGTCAGCCGCATAAAGCCGCAGGTCAAACCAGGTGGCTGCGTTTTCGACCAGGACACGCCCGCGAGCTCGCCGCGGACCTCGACGACGCCGGACACCGGTTCGCGTACCTGATCCGAGACAGGGACGCGAAGTTCACCGCCGCGTTCGACGCGGTCTTCGCCTCGATCGGCATCGAGACGGTCCTCACCGCCCCGCAGGCACCGCGGATGAACGCGTTCGCGGAACGCTGGATCGCCTCCGTCCGCCGCGAGTGCACCGACCGGCTCCTCATCACCGGCGAACACCACCTGCGCACCGTCCTCGACGCCTACATCGAGCATTACAACAGCGGTCGCAGCCACCAAGGCGACGGACTCCACCTCCGCGCCCCAGACGACGACCCGAACGTGCTCGCCTTCCCGGCACAACCCGACCGGATACGCCGCCGCCCAGCCCTCGGAGGGCTCCTCAACGAGTACCAGCCAGCCGCATGAAATCGCAGGTCAAACCGGGTGACTGCGTTTTCGACCAGGACAGGCAGGACCTGGTGCAATGCCTGGTGTGAACCGTCCCGGCTTTGGTGGTCTCCTGCGGAAGCTGGCCGATGCAACGGATCAGCCGGTCGTGCTGCGCTTGGCAGAGACGAGTCCCTTGCCCGCGACATCGCCGAGAGGTCCGGCTGACCCAACACGCCCGAATCGAAACCAGGATCGCTCGATCTGGCCAAGTGACGTGGTGGCCTGTGGGATTCCCGCACACCGCGGAAATGCTGCTGGGCAAGACGGTTGACGTTCTGGAGGGTGGCCATGACGGCGAGCGCGGTGTCGGGCCGGATCGAATCCGGTGCTGTCCGGGGCCAGTTGGCCGCGTGGGCCTCCCAGCCTGAGGCACGTGTGCACGGTGCCGCCCTGGCAGGCGGGCTGCGGTTCGCGTTCTACGGCCGAGTGTCCACCGAGGATCACCAAGACCCGGTGACGTCACGGGCGTGGCAGCGGTTGCGCGCCGATGCCGTTGCCTCCGGCCACGGGAGGATCGTGGCGGAGTTCTTCGACGTCGGACACAGCCGCTCGCTGCCCTGGCCCCGACGTCCCGAGGCCGCCGCGCTGCTCGCGGCCCTCGCCGACCCGGACCGCGGGTTCGACGCCATCATCATCGGATCGAGCGAACGCGCCTTCTCTGGGCAACAGTTCGCCTCGATGGCGCCGATCTTCGAGCATTACGGCGTGCCCGTGTGGCTGCCCGAGCTCGGCGGCGAGGTCGATCCGCAGCTCGCAGCCCACGACGAACTGATGGTCCTGCTCGGTGTTTTGGCCAAGCGCGAGGTCACCCGCGCCCGCATCCGGGCACGCACCGCGATGCTCGTCCAGGCCCGCGACCAAGGCCGCTACCTCGGCGGCCGGCCGCCCTACGGCTACCGGCTCGTGGACGCCGGGCCGCACCCGAACCGCGCACTCGCCCGCCGCGGCGTTCAGCTACGACAGATGGACATCGACCCGGACACCGGCCCCATCGTCACCTGGATGTTCCAGCAGCGCCTCGCCGGCCGCAGCGTCGCCAGGATCGCCCGCGCACTCAACGACATGAAGATCCCGTGCCCGGCCGCCGCCGACCGCGAACGCAACCCGCACCGGACCGCGATTGCCTGGACGCTCACCTCGGTGCAGGGGGTGCTCAGCAACCCGCGCTACACCGGCCGCCAGGTATGGAACCGGCAACGCACCGACCACGAACTGATCGACCCGGACAACACCACCCTCGGCCACCGCGACGTCATGCGCCGCAACACCCCCGACGAATGGGTGATCTCCGAGAAGCCGGCGCACCCTGCCCTGGTCAGCGAAGCCGACTTCGTCGCCGCCCAGGCCATCCGCGCCAAGAAGACAGCTCCGGGACGGACGTACCAGCTCGCCGGACTCCTGCGCTGCGGACACTGCAGCCGACTCATGGAGTCCTGCTGGTCAAACGGCCGCGCCGCGTACCGCTGCCGCCACGGCCACTCCAGCGCCACACCCCAGAACCCGGACCGGACACCGAACGCGTACATCCGCGAAGACCAGATCCTCGCCCATCTACCCGCGCTCCATCTGACGCGCACCTGCGAGGACACGGCACCGGACCCGGCAGGCGCACTCGCCCGCCTCCGCGCCGACGCCATCGGCCTGATCTACGACCAGAACAACCGCACCGTGACCGCGGACACCGAACGGAAAGAGAGGATCGCTATCGATCGATGACTCCCAGCGCCGACCGGCACCGGACAACCGGTCAGCGCGCAACCGACAGCCAGTACCGAGCAACAAGGAAGGTGATCGACAGAAGCAGACCCCGGAAACGACGAACACCCGCCTCGGCCGAGGCCAAGCACGGGTGCCGATCGACGCTGCCCTGGAACCGAGGTTCGTGGGGCAATTATGTGTCCGAGACCGTCATCTCCGGTCGGGCTGGCGGGAGTGAACTCCGTTTGCCCAAAGGGCTCAAGCCGCTCGTGATGCCTGTTCTGTGAATGAGAATACTCCTAAGGCAGGTCCGGATGAAGTCACTCGAAGGAGTGATGGCGTCAACGTCGCCACCACTGACGAGCCCGACGCGTGAACCAGTTCTCCGTGGGCGCCGGCTGGTTCGACTCCCGGCCTCTCGGCTCGTACCGATGCTCGCGCTCGGCCCTGAACGGGCTCCACTCACCCAGGTGGGGGCGCAGATCGTCCGGTCCGGGCTCATGATCGAAGGGCGTGTGCGCCAGCCCTACGGGCGTCGTCGGATCCAGTCGGTCAGCCTGGTTGCGTCCCCAGGCGATCCACTGCCGCAGCCGTTCCGCGTGGTGATGCTCTGGGGTTCGCGTTGCGGCTTCTTCGAGTGCCTCGCAGAGCGCTCGGATTTCCAGGGCGGTGTTCCAGTCGTCAAGTGCCGTGGCGAACGTACGACGACGGAATGTAGCGATGGCGGCCTTTCGGGCCGTACGCATGTCCTCTTCCCATTGGGCCTGCCGTACGGTCTGCTCGCGGCGTTCCCGTTCCCGCCGCTCTTCCTCCTCCCGCAAGCGCGCGAGATGCTCTTGGCGCCTGGTTTCGGCTTTGGCTTCCAGGTCGGCGAAGATTTTGCGTATCTGCTTCTCCAACGTGGTGCGATTGGTGTCAGCCCATTGATGGGTCGCCTCGTAGTGGTACATCTCGCGGGCCTCCAGACGCAGGCGTCCTGAGGGCACAAGGTCGAACTCCGGTGCCGGGTTCCAGCTGTGTCGGCGGGACCGGCGACGCTCGTCAGCCGTCGGCGTGTGCTGCACCTGGTCCTTCTCTTCGACGAGACGCAGTTCGCATTCGTAGTTGTTCACGTGGAGTACCGGCTCCGGGCGCTTGCGTCTCCTCGGGACGAACAACCGGTGTCCCCGCGCCTGCGCCTCATCCGCGAGTGTTTGGAGGATCTCCAGTGCGCGGGGCCGTGCCGCTTCGGAGACGTCGAAGACGGTCGGGTGGTCGCGCATGGTAGCCACGACCGCGCCTACCGCGCCGATCGCGCGACTGCGGCGTGGCGGGTTCCAGGACAGTGTGTCCGGCTTGGCGGCGTCGACGAGCACGATGACGAACTCGCCGCTGCTGCGGGTGGAATGCCGCAGGTGGTGGCCTGATGGAACCAGGCCGGCGCTGTTGGCCCGGGTGACCGCTTTGATGTGTGCGGACCTCGTGTCGGCGTCCACGTTCTCGAGGCGCAGCACACCGCCGGACGCGGTGATCCGATCGAGCAGGTCACGTGCCGCGGTGGTGGCTGCCGCGGGCTTGGCGTTCACGCGCTGGGCTGTTGTGCCGTCGACGGATGCATTTCGGGGCGGCTTGGGTGCTGTGGGAGCGGCCGCGTCCTGGTTTGCCGCGGTGGTGGTCGCGGGCCGCTGACCTGCGGTGCGGCGCTTTCGGGGCACCGGGTCCGGGCGGTCGGGGTGGTGGCCGTGCTCAAGGTAGAAGCGTCCGGCGTCGGTGATCAGCGCGCGGAACACCCCGCCGCGTTTGCTGGCCGTGACCAGCCCGCGGTTGCTCAGCGCGTAGGCCGAGGTTCGGTACGGCACGTCATCGGCGGTGCTGAGGTCCGCCCCGGCACCGACGCGCTTGAGTAGTTCGTGTTGGGCGGAGTTCAGCGGATCCCATTTGCGCATGATTCCAGGCTGACACCGAAGACAGACCCAGCGGCAGCGCTTCGCACAAAGAGCGTTCGCGCCGTCGCGCAACCTCCAGGTCACTGCACCCGGCGATGGCTCGCGCGCCGTACCTGACAGCTGCCGTCGCACGGACACCGCCAGCAAGCGGGGCGTGGTCGGCACGCCGTTGCCCGGGCGCCTGTTGTTCGCATCGCTGCTTCTTGGGGCGGCCGGCCGTCACAAGCATGGCGCGTTCAGGAGCCCTGTGCCTACGAGGAATTCGTACTGTCGCGGCTTGCTCGGTGTTGCGCCTACGACCGCGTCCTGACGGTGCCGCACGCAGCAGCCCACGGGGGCCTTGCAGACCGGCGGCCAGGTCGCCAGCGGACCTGACGTGCTGCTTGGCCGGGTTCGGGGATCGTATGCGCAGCTCCGCGCCGGTAAAGGCAAAACCAGACTATCGGGTTGTCTGCGTTCAGGGCCGAGAAGACAGATTTCAGGGGAAGTCCCCGCGAACAATCGAAGGAGTGTTCCATGACTGAAAATACCGTCGCCCCAGTCCCTGGCCATGAGGAGCCAGCGCCGAGGCGCTGTCCGTTGTGGTGCAGCGGGGACGAACAGACACACAACGCGGAAGCCCACATCGGCAAGCGTGTGGAGCTGTCCATGCCAAACCGGCACGCCGAATCGACGAATCCCTTGCTCGCGGCCGAAATCCTTCAGCTCTTCGAACAGCAGGACGCCGGCGAAGCCCCGCAGGTCAGCTGGTCCGCAGTCGGCGACCTGGACTTCTCGGAGGAGGAACTGGAGTCCATCATCCCGAACATCGAGCGGTTCGCGTTGGAACTGCGTGATGTCAAACGCGAGTTGGCCATCGCGCGGACCGCAAGGCGGATGCCCGCCCCGGATGGCAAGTACGTTGAAGAACCGCCTCCGTCGCGCAGCGCGACCACCATGCCGTGTCCGCCCTGGTGTACGAGCCACGGCATGGCGCATGACGAGCAGTGGCTGGAGGACCGCGACCACTACGGACCGACTCCGGAAGTTGAGCTGTCCCTCGAGAACCCCGGCCGCGACTCCTGGCGCAACCTGATGCCCGCGACGGTGCGGGTGTCGTGCCAACAGCGCGCGTTCATGGACAGCCCCGAGTTCGAGCTCGAACTCGACAACGACCGCAGCGCGTTCTGCCGGCTCTCCCTGGGCGAAGCCCGTGAGCTGCACGCCATGCTCGGGGGAATGATCAACGACGCCGCCGCACACGCACGCCCCGGATTCCTTCCCCCACTCGACGAACTGCTCGCCGACGCCGGAGCGAAGGTCCTGGAGGACCCGAACCTGGACCTCCGATCCCGGGGCTACGGGGTCAGCGATCGCCAGGAACCGCGCCGGGCATGGATCTGCGTGCCCCAAGGACTCTCGCCCGCGCTGCGCGAGGAGTATGTGCGGATCCTGCTCGCGGGGCTGGAACACGGTCCCTCCGACATGCTCTGCGAGGGCGCCGACCCGATCCGCTTCGTCGGCGACTGCCACGCGCGAAAGGCCCTCGCGGCACGCGTCAAAGCCGCGTAGCCAGCCGCATCAGACGTATCCCGGTTCGCGGCATCAATCCCAAAGCCCCCAGCAGCGCAGACACGGTTGACAAGACCGCGAGCATCCTCAACCGACACAGCCCATGGAGCCACCATGCGAACGAGCATCAAGAACAAGAACAACGTCCGGATCCTCACCATCGACGGTACCGACCCTTCGACCGGCACCCGCACGTACGGGCTCAGGAGCCACGACGTGTGGACGCTCACCGAAGCCGAACTCCTCCAAGTCACCCAGGCCGGCGTCGAAAAGCATGATCTCGGCACCCACGTCCTGTCCGTACTGATGCAGACACCCGAGGGCATCCAGATGCTCGTCCCTCCCGAAGCACAGCCGAAACAGCGCGAGCACCTCATCCGCGCCATGCTCGCCGAGGCCCTCTTCGGCGACAGCCACGAGCCCGCACCCGAGGCCGGCCGCGAGGACTTCGACGTCCTCAAGCGATTCCCCGACAACAAGTTCGCCCCGATGCACGGTTGGCGAAGCGACGAGGAGGTCATCCAGGCCCTCAAAGAACTCATCGTCGAAGCCCTCAACGGCGTGGCCGAGGACATGCCCCCTGACGCACGCCCTGCCGACGCAGTCGGCGCCGCGGTGACCTTCGGCGTCGACGCGTCCGGCACCTCACGCCCCTTCGTCTGGGTGCGATCCGACCTTCCGTCGCCGTTGCGTGCCGACCTGTGGGGGTTCTGCATGGCCCTCGCCGCCCGCACCGAAACAGACATCGAGCCCGACGAGGACGGCATCTGGTACGTCGGCGTCCAACGCTCCCCGGTGACCGGCCCGGGCGTTGCCCTACTCGGCGCCGTCGTCGCCCAACGCTTCGGCCGCCGACCGGACGACTGCGCCTTCCCCGTCACGGGCAACATCGCCGAACTGGTCAAGTCCGACGACAACACGACGCGCGCAACGACGCCGCAACCGGACACCGACCCACGCCATGCGGAGCACGTTGCCGCGTGATACCACGGCGACGGTGGGCCGACCGGACGGCGGTCGGCCCACCGTCACGTCTGGTGTCGTGCACCTTCCTCTGCCCCCGGCCAAGGCGTCGACATGCCCGGGTGTTTGGCGCCGCAACCGGGCGCCCGCCGAGACGGGTCCTTGTCCGGGTACTGCCTCCGGAAGCGGTTCCGAGGTCCCGGTGCCCCGACCCGTGGGGTCCTCGACGCGACCATCGGCCAACGCCAACGACTCCTTAGGACACAGCCCTGGAGCTCGGGCCAGAAGCGATGCAGCGCGTTACAAGGAGTTGCTGGAACCGACGTAGTCAGGGTTCGGGATCATCGTCCGGTGGAGGTGCTGCAGGTCGACGCCGCAGTGCGTGGCGACCTGCAGCTGGTGCTGATAATCGACGGTGGCGATGTTCTCGCCGTCGCGGGTCGTAAGGACTATGGCGGGCCGCTCCTGCGCGCCGATGGCCTGGTTGACCGCAGCCCAGACGAGGTCACGGAAGGTGGCGGCACGCCCCCAGCAGACATACCGGGTCGCCTGGCCATCCGTGGCGTAGCAGTGGTTCGGCTTTTCACCGATCGAGTCGGGCTTCACCTTCCACTGTGTGTCGAATGCCGCTTGGACGATCTCGTCGGCACCCTGAAAGCGATTCACCGCGTATCGCACGTAGTGCCCGATGCCTTCCTGGGCCCGGGCGTACTCCTTCATGGGAACGTCCTTGATCCAGACTCTGGCGTCCTTCTCCGGTCCAAAAGACAGAAGGACGCCACCAACCTTGGGATCTTCGATCCACCTGCGATACTGGTCGGTCTTCTCGCCGTTGCTCAGAAACTCCCAATCCAGATCATTGGCTTGCCGGTAGATCTCGATGAGGAGGCGTTCGCGGATGGGCGCGGGCAACTGCATCGGGGGCACGGCGGTGTCACTCCTGTGGGGCGAGAGCTGCGGGGAACTGGAGGCGGTGCTCGTCGTACGCGGTCTCGAGGCTGGCCGCGTCTTTGATCCACTCGTCCATGAGGCCGGCCACCCGCTGATCGCTGAAGTCGATCGTCGACGGGGTGACGTCGGACAGGGTCTCGATCTCCCCGTCGCCGGACAAGGCCCGTTTGAGTCTGAGCGCGGCGGCAACGCGCCGGAGGTCGCTGACGAAGTCCAGGACGGTGACCCGGTCTTTTCCTTCACGCAGTCGCAGACCTCGGCCGAGCTGCTGGACGAAGATCCGGCGGGAGTGAGTGACCCGAGCGAAACATAGGATGTTGACGTCCGGTACGTCGACGCCTTCATTGAGGATATCCACCGAGGTCAGGATCGGGATCTCACCCGCTCGGAAGGCGAGAAGTCGGTTCTGTCGTTCCCGCTTGGCGAGGCTGGCGTGGATGGCACTGGCACCGGACCACAGCGGGGTACGCCGCAGCATGTCGGCGAGACGTTCGGCGTGCTCGATCGTGCGGCAGAAGACGATGGCACGGGGGTGGACTGTGCTCGCCCACGCGGTGGCCAGCTCGTCACGGATGGCCTCGTCCCGCTGCGGCAGGAAGAGCTTGGAGTTGAGTTCGGCCAGGCCGTAGGCGTGGTCGCTCACGTCGCGTACGACGTCCCAGTCGATGTCGTCGACGAACAGGCGGTAGTCGACTTGAGCGAGGTAGCCGCGCCGCATCCCCTCCTCGATGCCCAGACTGAAACTGGGGGCGCCGAGCTGTTGCGTGATGTCGTGCTTGTCACCCCGCCATGGGGTCGCGGTGACGCCCAAGTGGCGTGCTTTACCGAGGAGTTCCAGCAGCTCGTCGTACTGGCCTTCTTCGCCGAGGTGGTGGGCTTCGTCGATCATGACGAGGTCCGGCCGGTAGCCGAAACGCGCTGCGGACAGCGCTGATCCGACAGTCGCGCAGGTAACGCCGGAGAGATCATCGGGGCGGGTGTCCCCAGTGAGGAGCCGCGTCGGCACTGCCTTGGCGAGGTGCCGCCACAGCGCTCGTTCCAACTGCTGGACTAGGTCTTTGGCGTGGGCGACGACCAGGACACGGTCCTGGGGATTGTGGCGCAGGTGTTCGGCGATGACTTCACCACCGACGACAGTCTTACCCAGTCCGGTGGCGAGGACGAGCAGCGCACGACCGGTGCTATCGAGATCCGACACAAGGGCCTCGAGCGCCTCGACCTGATAGGGCCGCGGCGTGATCTGCCCGAATCGGCGGGGTACCCGATCGAAACTCGTGGTCAGATCTGTTCCGCCCCAGAGGAGGATGCTGGGGCCGAGGCGGGCGAGGTTGGCTACACGCTGTCGGGCGTCCGCGCTGAAACGGGTATTCGTGACGACGACCGCTTGGTGGCCGCGATAGCGCTCCCGTGCCTTAGCGACCTCCTCCACCGCCTCGGCCCCCACGGCGCCCTGCCGCTTCCACTTGCATTGGATCACCCAGGTCTCGCCTCTGCGGTAGGCGAGGATGTCGCCGCCCTCGTCGCCGGAACCGTCGATGTTGGACACGTCCGAGAAACCCAGGTGCCACAGAAGCCGTTCGATACGGCGCGGAAACTGCAATGGGCCCGCGTCCAGAAGTGAGGCGGCGTCAAGGAATCCCGACATCTTCCGCCCTCCCTACGTGTTGTCGGCCAGATCGCGGGCGATCAACCGGCAGCTGCTTCGGATCCGGGCCAGCTCTTCCACATCGAGCCGCGGGCGGTGCTGCTCCAGCAGCGCGAGGTCGCTCAGCGGGCTGGTAAGCCTCTCCACGACGAGAGCTCGGGCGACGGGGTCGCTTAGGGCGATGTACTCGCGTTTGAAGACCTGACCGTCGAGGAAAGTGCTCGGCGAATCCTCGATGATGCGGATCACCGCGCTCGCCGGGACGTAGCGGATGAACTCCCCAGTGGTGAGCGCGTCGTTCCAGGAGGACTCGCTGTCGGACTCGACGGCGAACCGGCGCTCCGAATCCGCGCGCTCGTCCTGGGTGAGCAGCAGCCAAGGGACGGCCGGGTTCGCCGACACCGGCACCACCATTGCCGCACGGACCCGTTCCAACAACCGCTCGGACTCCTCCGCCATGGCGGCCGGAGTCAGCCGAGGGCTGGAGGTTCGCGTTTTGAGGCGGGCGAGGATCTCCGTCAGCGGCGTCGAAACGCTGTTGGCGCGCACCCTCATGAACTCCGCGACCTCGACAAGCGCCATGTCGCGCACGTCGGTTCCGAATTCACGGAAGAGTGAGTGGCCGGTGTCGATGAACACTTCGAGGCTCGGGGCCCGCACCATCGAGACGATCACAGGGGCGGCGCGCCCGTCGCTGGTAACGAGACTTTGGTTCCGAACCGCCCACGCCGTCAGGTCGACGCGGCCCAGGTCTTCGAGCAAGTAGGGGCCCGCCAAGTCCGCGATGGGGTCGGCATGGTCTCGGTAGCGCTGGAGTCGTTGGTCCAGGGTTTCCGCAGGGCCGACGTCGCCATCGGTCGCCGGTTCGCTTCCTGTCGTCGCGCCGATCGGCGCGTCCGACTCTCCCTCGTTGTCAGGGGCGAGCAGAGCCATTCCGAACCCGGGGAGGATCTCATCGTTGTCCGGCCGCGGTTCCGCCGAGACCGGGTTGTCGTGCTGATACGCCGCGCGATACCACGCCTCGTCGCTCTGGTACTCGTGGCCGCCCATCCGCATCAGGGCGGCCCACTGCGCGGCCTTCTCGTGGAGGGCGTTGCGCCCGTCGCCGGGGATCAGGTAATTGAGCCCCGGGTCCTGGCGCCGGAATCCGGCATAGAGCAGAGCGAGCGGACTACGGTTCTCCGGCAGCCCCAGGCTCTTCGCGATCTTGGGGCGCAAGGGGCTCGTCCCACGCACTTCACGCAGGACCTGCCGCCACTCGGCGGTCTCGAACTCGAAGGCGGTCTTCTGGTAGTTGGGGGCGACGTGGTCGCAGTGGATCTCGCCAACGATCCGGCCCATCGGGGTCTTGGAGTCGATGGGGTACTCGAGCTCTTGGTCGGCGAGGCCGTCCTCGTCCTGCCAGAAGAAGACCCGCTTGTCCTTGAGAAGGATCTTGCGTCCATTGCGGAGGAAGTCCAGCCCGTAATCGGTCCGATGGACGTAGCGCTGGATACCGATCCAACCCCAGATCCTTCGTTCACGCAGTTCGAGGCGGTCCTGTCCGCACTCCTCGCAGGTGTCGGCGTCGGCCGAGCTCCAGTAGCCGCAGCCCATGCAGGCCTTCTTGTCGCTCAGCACGCGCTCGATCTTCTGCACCGCGTGGATCTCCACCCCTTGGCGGGTGACCGTACGCCGTTCGTCCCAGACGCAAGGCAAGCGCGGCTTGACCTTCTTGCCGTTAAGCGTGAGCAGGAAGCCCTTCTCCGCCAGTAGGAAGCTGTAGATGTCTCCGAGCTTTTCCCGGATCACGTTCTGGGTCTGCGGGCGGCGTAGGGTCCCGTACTGCTCCTGCTTCAGTTCACTGATGGTGATCGTGGTGCCGTGCTCGCCGGGGTTGCCCTTCGGCAGCGTGCGGTACGGCGCCTGGTACTTGGAGGAGTTGGCGATCTCCACCAGGTCCAGAGTCACCTCGATCCAGTCGGGATCGCCGGCCCGGCTGGTGCGCACGGTGGTGCGTCGACCGAGTCGGGCGGTACTGATGTTGAAGCCCATGCCGAACAGCCCCAGAGAGCCGTGCCGGCCGTTGCTCGTCCAGCCCGCGCTGATGGCGTTGGTCACGGCCTCCAAGCTCATGCCGCGCCCGTTGTCCCTGACGGTGATCTCGGCCGTCGCGCGCTGCGAATTCGCGGCGGGGAGCGAAATGGAGACCGAAGGCCTGTCTGCGGTCCCGCCCGCCGCCTGGAACTCGTCAAAGGCGTTGTCGGTCAGCTCCGCCAGGCATTGCCAGTGCGAGAACTCGATGTCCCCGAGCACACCAAGGATGCGCGGGTGTGGCATGACGTTGATGTACTGCTCCGCCGCCGTCATGCCAGACGCCCATCTTGGGCCCGGCGGCGCAACGGGAGGACCGACTTAAGCCGATGCCCCACCTTCGCGCGCCCTTTCATTTCCGTGGTCTCGGCCTCGCCGACCTTGGACCCGGCATGGCAGGTGTTGGTCCTGTCGCTGTACGTGTGCGGCGCCATCCAGCCGCTCCTTCCCCCGTCGCGCGCGAGTAAGCGACCACGACGCTACTCGATCAGGCCGACGTCGTCGTGTCGCGGCGCGCAATCACTGAGCTCCGCGGTACGCTTCACCCATGTCTGATCAGCCGAATCATCGCCGCAAGGTCGGCACCTGTGTCGAGTTGTTCGCTGGCGGCGGCGGGCTCGCGCAGGCTGTCCACAACGCGGGCTTCCGGCCGCTGCTCGTGAACGAGTTCCACAAGCGCGCCTGCGAGACCCTCGCCGAGAACCACGCGGTACGCGTCGGCCTGGACGATATCCCGAAGTCGGTGCCCACCGCCGACGACCCGTGGTGGCCCCTGTACGAGGGCAACGTCAAGGACCTGGATTTCACCTACCTCCGGGAGCAGGGGCACGAGGTCGACGTCCTGGCGGGCGGCCCACCGTGCCAACCGTTCAGTCTCGGTGGTGTCCACAAGGGGCACGAAGACGCGCGGAACATGTTCCCGGAGATGTTCCGCGCCATGGAACAGATGCGCCCTAAAGCCGTCATCTGCGAGAACGTGCGCGGGCTGACAAGAGGATCGTTCGCCCCATACTTCGCGTACATCCTCAACGCGATGCGGGCGCCATGGGTCGCCCGCGAGGACGACACGACCTGGGAGCAGCACGACAAGGAATTGCGCGAGGCCATCGCGAAGGAACCGGCCGACTCGGACCGGCTGTACGTCGTCAAAGAGCCCATGCTGGTGAATGCGGCCGACTACGGCGTACCGCAGATCCGCCACCGGGTGATCATCGTGGCCTTCCGCGCCGATCTGGGGATCGACTGGGACAAGTGCAGGCCCGAGCCGGAGTATTCGGAGACGGCGCTCATCCGTTCGATGATCGGTGGCGACTACTGGAAGCGGCACTCCGATGTCCCCGCGAAGGTACGCAAGCGCGTCACCGCGTCGCTCCCGAAGGACTTGCCAGCCGATGACCTGAAGCCGTGGCGGACCCTGCGCGACGCGCTCGCGGGCATCTACTTGGACGCCAACGGCAAGAAGGAGCGGAAGTTGCCGCCCGTCCCGGTGGAGTACCTCAAGCCGAAGCGGCACGTCGACGACGACCCCGACGCCGACCGGCTGCACTTCGGCTGGCCAGGCGCGCGGCGATACCCCGGGCACACGCCCAACGTGCTCGACCGCCCCGCCAAGACGGTCAAGGCTGGCGTCCACGGCGTGCCGGGCGGTGAATCGGTCATCGAGCTGGACGACGCCGAGTACGACGGCACCGGCTACCGATACATGACCGTCCGCGAGGCCGCCCGGGTGATGACCTTCCCCGACAAATGGAAGCTCGAAGGTCCGCGGGGTGAGCAGATGCGCCAGCTCGGCAACGCGGTGCCGGTCAAACTCGGCGAGGTGTTCGCCAACGCGGTCGCCCGCGCACTCACGGACGCGAAGACCACGCCGGAAGAACCAAAGGAGAAGGCGGAGAAGCGCCGTGCCCGCGACGATGGTTGACCAGCCGGGCCGCTGGAAGGACAAGCCGCCGCCGGAGCGGGCGTGGAAGCCGCGCGCGCGAATGAACGCCCAGGCGCGGTCGGCCGAGCAGGACCGCGCGGCCGGCGGCGTCCACCTGCGCGCCGTCGACCTGGGCGACGGCAAGTTCGCCCGAGCGTCGATCGCGTTGAAGCTCTACCCGAAGACGCGTCGCATCCGCGCTTACCTGCGCTGGTCGGACCAAGGGCACACCCGCACGCGATACGTGGGTGAGGTCGACCAGCCGACCCGCGCGGCGAACCTCGCGCAGGC
Organism: Streptomycetaceae bacterium NBC_01309; assembly: GCA_045039925.1. Taxonomy (GTDB): domain Bacteria; phylum Actinomycetota; class Actinomycetes; order Streptomycetales; family Streptomycetaceae; genus Yinghuangia. Next base: position 7,924,908 of record CP108400.1, on the reverse strand, counting down.
GTGGGGGAAGGCCCGCGCGGACGACCTGGTCGCTGAGGAGCCGATCCCCGAGGGTTCTTGGGCGTCCTCGCCTGCGGTACGGCGGTCCATGACCGGGAACCGGGGCCGGGACACCAAGCCCGAACGGCGCTTGCGGTCGGCGCTGCACAGAAGGGGTTTGCGGTACCGGGTGTCCGTCCGTCCGGAACCCGCGCTGCGGCGCACCGCCGACGTAGTGTTCGTGGCGGCGCGCGTGGCCGTCTTCGTCGACGGCTGCTACTGGCACGGCTGCCCCGAGCACCACCGGCCTTCCGCCAAGAATGCCGACTTCTGGGAGGAGAAGATCACAGGGAACCAGGCCCGCGACGCCGAGACGACGACGGCGCTCACCGCGGCGGGCTGGACCGTGGTCCGCGTGTGGGAACACGAGGAGTCGGAAGCGGCCGCAGAACGGATCGCCGAGATAGTCCGTAGGGCTGTCGGCCCGGTCAACGCGCGGACCCGCGCGCGCTGACGCGCGTGACGGCTGGCAAGCTGTACCGCGCGGGTCGCGATACCGGAACTCCACAGGAAGGGCTCACCCATGGATCTCCGGGGCGTCGGCCCGTTCGACTCAGACACCGCGGCGGACTACCTCAGCGACCTCTACAGCGCCGAGTACCACCAGCGGCTCGGCCTCATCGAGGCCGCGCTGCGGACCGGGGCTGACCCGAGCGAGGGTTTCCTCGACAGCCACGAGGCCGTGCCGGCCATCGTGGCGGCCGCCATCGTCGCCCAGTTCCGGGCTGCGGAACCAGGTGACATCCCGGAACCGCTCGCGTTCCTCGCCGCGAGCGGCGTCCCCCCGATTCCCGACAGTCTCATCCCGCTCGCTGTCGCCGCGCTGGAACGGATCCTGGCTCCGGACTCCGAACTGAACGAGCTGTGGTCCGCCACCGACCAGTACCGCGCATGGGAGGACACAATCCTCACGCTCCGCGCCGCACTCGGAGACGACCCGCTCGGCGCGTCCACGAAGTGACGTGTCGGCCACGGGGAGTACCCTCCCGGCCATGCCTCCCACGAACCCCGCGCCGACTCCGGACGTTCCCCTCGATAACTCCGGCAAGTTCGACCCCTTGGGGCTTGAGCGGCTGAGCGGCAACCTCCGCGAGGCACTCGACGGCCGCGACCGTATTCCCCTCGACGCCGTCCAGGCGTTCCAGGGCGCGGGGCTGTACGCCTTGTACTACACCGGCGACCTCCCCCTGTACGCGGGCCTCAAGAACCAGGACATCCCTGTCTACGTCGGCAAGGCCGAAGCGGGCAACAGCAGCTACGGCGACCCGGTCGACGAGACCAACCGCAAGCTCTTCCAGCGCATCGTCGACAAACACCGCGTAAGCATCGCCGAAGCGTCCGATGCTAACGGGGGCAATCTGCGGGTCTCCGACTTCGACGTGCGCTACCTCTTGCTCGACGACGTGTGGATCGTCCTCGGCGAGCGAGCGCTCCTGCGCGCGTACGCCCCCGTGCTTTGGAACACGCTCATGCCCGGATTCGGAGCCAATCCCTCGGGCACCGCACGCACCAACGCGCGGTCGGTCTGGGACACCGTCCACCCCGGCCGCCCTCGGATGGCTGGCAACCTGTGTAACCGACGCTTCACGCGCACGGAGATGGAGGACCGCATCCGCGACGGCATCGACATCTCGCTCCGTCTCCCTGGCCCCGAGCGGGACAAGGCGCTCAGTGAACTACGCGGCCGCCGGGCGCAGATGCTCTGGTCGCCCGCGAAGAAGCACTCCCGTGACCGCCGCCTCCGGGTGTTCAGGGAAACGGAGTTCCTCAGCGAGAACGAGGCGGCGGGCCGCATCATCACCCCGGACGAGTGGGTGCTGGCCGCCAACGCCGACGAGGCCGTCGCCGACCCCGAAGAGGCAGCCGAGAACAACGTCCTGGCCGCCGAGGCTGGCGAGTAATTGGACCACTGGAAGCCCTGTAGCTGCCCCGCCGTTGATCCGGCGGTGCCAACGGCCATCGGGCGCCCAGATCGCGGTGATCCACGAGGGCAAATAGATAGGCGGCTGGCAGCGCGGTGTACGACTGGTCGGCAACGATTGTGAGGGAAGGTCGGCACCGCATTCTCCCCCCTTGCCGGAGGCAATACGTCCAGAGTGCCTACGGGTCGCTACCGGCGTTCCGCAGTCGTGATGAGCGTCGTCTCAGCGAAGAAGAAGCGTCCGGCCACCGCCGATTCGGTGGTCTGGCTGCGCCACAGGACGACGTCGGCAGGCGTGATGGTGTCCTGCTCCCGCTCCGGGCGAACGGCTCGCGCGATCTCGTTGACGCGGCGTTCGGCATGTCCAGACAGTTCGGTGGACGAGTTCAGGTGCGGTTCAGTCGCGATCAGTTCGAGGGGGCTGGCGCTCACCAGACCGGGAAGCTGCCGACCGATCCGACCGTTGGCGACGTCCATCCACGGCTGTGCGAGATCGGCGTAGGCGTGGCAGATCCTGCGGTCGAGCGCGGTGTCGGCGCCAGCGATCGTCAGCGAATCGAAGTCGACGTGGGCAAGCAGGAGGCGCCCGCCGGGACGCAGTATGCGGGCCACGTCGTGGAGCAGTGCGGCGGGTTCGGGGACGCACTCCAGCGTGTTGTACGAGACGACGCTGTCGACGCAGCCATCGCGGAAGGGCAACGGCCAGCGCAGATCAGCCATGACCCACGCGGCGGACGCGTCCTGTTCGTCCAGCAAGCGACGGGCGGTGCGCAGCGCCGTTTCGGAGCGGTCGACACCGACGAACCGAGCCTCCGGCATCGAATGCGCGAGTGCGGCGATCGTCGGGCCGGTTCCGCAGCCCAGGTCGACCATGAGCTCGCCGGGCTCTGGGGCCAGCAACGCGGCGAGGTGCCGGTGGATCGGTTCGGCGTAGTCGGACACGTGACGACCTTGCCTTGCTGAAGGCGGGGAGCGCAGCCAGATGCTGCTGCCGTAGCGCGCCGCGTACGCGGTCGGTGCCGCCTGATGATCCGCCTGCGTCCCTCTGTGATCCCTGGGAGTGTGTCGAGTGGCTGCGGCGTCGTGCATTCGATCACTGGGCTGGTTCCGTCGTCGTGCGCCGGGCGGGTTGGGTTTCGTGGTCCGAGCCAGTGGACTTGTTGGTCGGGGTTCGCACCAGCAGAGGGTCAGCGGGTGTGCCTTCCCAGTGGGAAGCTCCTGACGAGATCCCAGCGGTACGCCCGGTGTTCCCGGCGCAGTTCTACGAGGTGCAGTTCGCGGACCGGGAGATAAATCGGTTCCCGGGAGCGTAGTGGCGCTATCGCGTCGATGACCGGTTGCGCGGGCATCGGTCGGTTGCTGTAGGCGATGCCGAGGTGGGGTCGGAACGCAGCCCGTGGCGACGTGCTGGGGAGTGCGGCCCGTATTGCGATCAAGGGCGCCCAGGGGGCGACGCTGAACCGTACCGCGCCTGGTGAGCCGGCCAAGGGGCCGACCATGAGGTCGAACGGGTCGAGGTCGCCGCAGACGCGTTCGGTCGCCTGCACGGCGGCGCTCAGGTGTGCGTCGGTCACCTCGTCGGTGAACCCGAGTCTGGCCATGGTGACGTGCAGGCCGTCCGCGGGGATGGAGTCCAATCGGAAGTGGGCCAGTTCGTCTTGCAGTTCCACGGCGGCGGACACCAGGTCGGGCGCGTCAGGGAAGGTGAGGAACCAGTAGTAGGAGCGGCGTCCGGGGGTCCAACCGGGACGGTCCCAGTGGTTGACCATAGTCGGGATGGAGCGGAACGCTTCCCAGTCGCTCGCGGCGATGGCATCCGCGTCCGTGAACGAGCGCGGGAGCGCGAGATGCGGCGGCAGTGGGGGCGTGGGGGCGTGGGGGTGTGTGCCACTGGGCCTCCTGACTGGTCAGTCCGCTTGGGCGAGGGCCTGGCTGGCTGGAAGCGCGCCGGACGTGCAGTGCCTCGGCATACTCCCGCGCGTCCCGCACACTGAGCCAGTGTTCGGCGTGTGCTTGCCGCGCCAAGCCGACCGCTTCTGCGAAGTGGGTTGAGGCTGCCGAGAGTCCGCGCTGCCAGTTCTGTATCTGGTACACGTGGAGCTGGACCGTGACACGCGATGGGAGTCCTTTCGGATGCAGTTGACGTCGATCGACGGTATGCGGCTTGAGGCTGCTGTTCATCCGGCGCGTGCGCAGGGTGCGCGCGGCTCGGTCGTCCAGGTGCACGGCATCAATGCCGACATGACTGAGGGCGGGATGTATGTGCGTCTCGCGGACCGTCTCGCTGACGCGGACTTCAATGTCCTGCGGTTCTCGTTCCGCGGCCATGGCGGGAGCGGGGGGACACAGCGCGGGGCCACGATCGCCGGGGAGATGCTCGACTTCCAATCGGCGGTCGAGTACGTGGCCGAGCAGTTCCCCGGTCGGTTGACGGTGGTGGCATCGAGCTTCGGGGCGGTGGCCACCTCGCTTTCCCTGCCGTGGCTGGGGGAACGTCTTGATCGGCTGGTGTTGTGGAATCCGGTGCTGGACCTGCGGCGCACGTTCGTCGAACCAGAACTGCCATGGGGCACCGAGAACTTCAACGCCGAGCGGCAGAAGCTGCTGTCGACTCAGGGTTTCCTGATGCTGGACGCCGAGTTCGAGGTCGGCCGGGTGCTGTTTGAGGAGCTCAACCGCTACGAGCCGATGAACTGCTTGCTCGACAGCGAGGTTCCGACGCTGGTGGTGCACGGCGATCAGGACAGCGCGGTGTCGTATGAGATCGCCCGCGACGCTGCTGCCGCGAAGCGGAATGCCGGGTTCCACACGGTGGTGGGTTCGGACCATGGGTTCGACTCCCGCGAGCGGGAAGACGAGGCCATCGCGGTGACCACGACCTGGCTCGCCCACGACGGGGAGCGGGAGTGAACGTCTCCGCGCTGTACGCGCCGGTTCAAATCGACGGGAGCAGCGTGATCGGCGAGTACTGCGTCTTGGGTTACCCAAGCGAAGCTCGGCTGCGGGCCGAGCAGCGACAGCCGGGCTCGGCGACGGCGGGCGATCGCGTTGTGGTGGGCCCGAACTGCCTGGTGGCGAACCATGTCGTGATCCATGAAGGTGTCCAGATCGCCTCCGAATGCGTGATCGAGGACCGCGTGCGCATCGGGTACAACACGAGTGTCGGTGCGGGCACGCGGATCGTTTACGGGGCGTACGTGTGCGATCGCGTCGTCATCGGCGCGGAGGCGTGCGTGGCCGGCTTCGTCTGCGACGACACGGTGATCGGGGAACGGTCCACGGTGATGGGTGAGTTGGTGCACGAGTACACCCGCCCGCACGAGGGCTGGTGGGGGGTCGATGAGGAGCCTCCAGTGATCGAGGCGGACTCGGTGGTGGGCTATGGAGCGCGGATCGTCGGTGGGGTGCGAGTCGGTCCGCGAAGCTATGTCGCCGCTGGCGCCGTGGTCACGAAGGACGTTCCGCCGGGGCACGTCGTGACAGGGGTGAACGTCCACACGCCGACTGAGCAGTGGTCGGGGCAGAGGTTGCAGAGCCTGATCCGTCACTGGGAGTCACTCGTGAAGGTGCATGCGCACTGAGGAACGGCTCCCTGAACGACCGGTTCGCATGGGTTCGGTGCCGCGCAGTCGGCTGTTGTCAGCAGCGGGTCGGTCAGGGCTCTACGAAATGGGAGTCCTCGGTGTCGCTGCCAGCCTCGTCCTTTGGGCGCTGGCGGACGAGTGCCGGGTCGAAGGCGAGCGCTGTGAGCTGTCGCGGGAACCGGGCGCGCAGATCCGGGCGGGGATGGTCGACGTAGAGCGCTGGCAGGAACTCATCGATCGGCACAATGGCGTGCTCCAGGCGGGCGGCAAGTAGGACTTCCAGCGCGGGTCTGGTGAGCAAGTAGCCGAACGTGCAGTGGCTGTACGCGGGCGAGACGAATCCGTTCAAGACGGGCTGGTCGTGCTCGGGCTCCAGGAGGAAGCGTCCCAGGTACAGCAGGTCGAAGTGGTGGCGTTCGGTCAGTCGGTCCAGCCCGGCGAGCAGGTCGTGGAGGAAGGTGGCAGGAAGTATCGCGTCGTCTTCGAGAATGACGATGTAGGGCTCGTCGCCGGCCTGGGCGGCGTGGCGCCAGCAAGCCAGGTGGGCGAGCGTGCAGCCGATCTCACCGTACTTCAGTGGACGGTTCCACCAAGGGTTGTCGGATTCGATCTTCCAAGGGAACAGCTTGTAGTCGGCAGCCTCAAGCTGGTCGATGGTGAGGTCGTGTCCGTCAAAGGACCCGGTCCAGTCCGAGGTGAACGTCACCGGGAGTTCGGGCGGGAGATTGAGGGTGATCCATGCGCGCCGGTCGGGCCGTCTGGGCAGATTGACCACGTAAGTGCGGAGGTCGAGGGGCGTGATCAAGATGTCAGGAGCCTTTCGCGGTCCGCTTGTTGGGGTAGCGGTCGCAGTTGTCGACGACGGTCACGAAGGGGTCGTTGTTGTGGCGGGCAAGCAGTAGCAACGGGGGGACGGTCGTCAGGTCGGCCACGTCGGTGATGCCGCCCACGCGCCTGGCTTCGATGACAAGCACGAAATCCGCGTCGCCGACAAGTTCGGTGATACGGCGGGCGCTGCGTGCGCCGCGTTCGGCTTCGAGCAGGCAGCGAGCCGCGCCGAGGACACCGAGGGTAAGGCAGCCGCCGAGCAGGAAGACGGTGGTGCCGCCCGCGAGGGTGAGACGCGTGAAGACGGCCAGGTCTTCCAGGAGTTCGTGACGTTCGGTCCAGTGCGGTCCGAGGGTCAGGCCGTCGAGCGCCGGCACGACCAGGGGGTCGTCTTCGCCGAGCGGGTGGGGGTCGAAGTAGAACGGCAACTGCTGGAGGAACTCCCGGTATTTGGCGTTCCACGGGGGTCCTCCGACGACCACGAGGACGTCGGCGTGGGTGTCGTAGTACTCCGATGGGGCGAAGTCGCGAATGGTCGCGGTCAGGGCCAACTGCGCGAATCGGCTGCGCAGGTAGATGAGGGTGTCCAGGTCAGCGAACTTCGCGTAGCGCAGGTAGTTGCGGTCCGACGGCGCGGCGTACTCGGGGCGTTCCGGTTCGGGGATCTCGGAGCAGATGATGTCGACTCCCGCCCCGTCGGACAGTCGCCAGAACGCACGTAGGTCATCCCACCACGGAGCCTGGGCCGTAGCCCGTTCCCGAACAGCGGCCGACGCGTTCGCCGGGGCGGTGCTGGTCGCCGTATACGCTTCCCTGTCTGCCAAGAGCATGTACGCGAGGGTGTCGAGCGCTCTGTCGGAGCGTCGCCGGATGGTTTTGGCCGCGCACTTTTGCGAACGCGCGAGTGACTCCTGGCGTTCGGTGAGCGTCGGATACCGGTGCTCGGGGGCCAGATTCAAGTCGACTTGGATCAACACGCGCTCGGCATCGGCAAGGCCCTGTATTGCCAGGCGGATAGTGGACACGAGATGCGTGACTTCTTCCACCGGGTCCAGGCCGCCCGCGTGCACGTTGGCGAGATGATCCCGCACGGGGTCGGTCAGGGCGGTCAGCACAGCGGTCGGACGAGCCAGAGCATGCCCCTGGCGCAACCGCCTCAGGCAGCCTTTCACTTCGGCGACAGACAGCCCGGGACTGGACACCACGTTGTCCAGCATATGTCCACCAGTTCGACCGGTGGCCAGCAACACGGCAGGTGGTTGGGCTAGGCCATCACACGATCAGCCAGCAGGCTCGTGAGACACCCAGCGAGCTGGCCACGCTTGCGGGACCAACCACCGGAAGGAGCCGACGATCGGTTGCTACAGACGATGGTGTGCCGCGGTGCGCTGGAACTGTCTTTCCACCTCCGCCACTTCAAGTAGCGCATCTTGGAGGAGGCGGGGGGCGCGAGCACCGGGACTGAGGACCAGCCACCAGTCATTCCGTCCACGCGGAGCTGATATCGCGGCATGGGATCTCCGTCCCGCAAGCGGTGATTTTCCGGTCAACCGCGGCCACCCCGCGTAGCCGGTTCGCGAAACATCTTTGGAGCACCCGTTTGTCCGCGGGTGCGTACCTGCGGCTTCCAGCAGTTGGGGCCCGAGACTTCGGCGCATCTGACAGGGCCCCGCCTTGGGCGGCACGCCCTCGGCCCGACGGCTCCAACTGTAGGCGGCCCAGGGAACGGAGGTTTGATGCCCCACGCCCTGCATGCGTCAGAGCACGTCCCCGACCCGGCGCGATCGACCCGAAGGCTGGGACCGCTTCTCCCGGCGCGCGAGAACGTGAAGCCACCCATCGCCCACGCTTTCGCTGACGACACCACGCACTCGCTTACGGCCTTGGGCCAAGCACACCAGGCGTTGTGCGCCCGTCCTCCCAGCCCGTCCATGCACGGCATGCTGTTGCACACCTGTCAACGCCTTGAGTGGTACACGGTCGGCGGCCCCGCCACGCGGCTCCCGGCACTGCATGACCGCCCCACTGTGTGGGGGCGTCGACTGGCCCTGGTCCGGCTCACGCAGATAGCCGCCGGTACCCGCTCTCTTGTCCTCGGCGAACGGTTCATTCACCGACAGGTGTTGGACGCGGCCGGACGGCTGTCGTCTGGTCATCCGCTGTTCCACCTGACCACGGACGCCTTGCACTTGGCACAGCAGGCCCGCGAGCAGTTCGATCTACACGCAGAAGTGGACTACAGCGATCTGCCGACACTCTTGCTGAAGCCGCGTGGAGGCACGCGGCAGCTGTTGGTGATCGGCGGCGGCATGCTCGCCCGCGCGGTCGCCGCCGCACCGCCCGCCGGATACGAGCGCGTTGTGATGCTGACGCGGGGCCCGCGCAAACTCCGACGCCTGGTGGAAGGGCTCGGCAATGTCACGGTGGTTCGCGCACCGAGCCTGGCGGCAGCCCTGGACGGCCGCCCGTACGACACCGTCATCGCCACGACGAATCTGCACCCGGACTACCAGAGCCGGGTGGCCGATGCCGTGACATCCCCGCTCTGTGGCTGCGTGGTCGACCTTTGTAGCACCCCGGCGCTCGACCGGCGGCCCGAGCATTATCACCACCTGTACGACCCCGAAGTGCTGCGCACATTGGCCGCGGCCAACCGCGACATGGCCGAACGGGCGGCGCACGCCCGGCAATGGATCGCACAGAACGCGGAGGTGCCCGCGTGACATCCCGAACCGTCGACGTCCTCGTGATCGGCGCGGGCCCGGCCGGGCTGATGGCCGCGGACCGTCTGGCCCAGCACGGCGTCGACGTCGTCCTGGTCGACGCAGGCCGCCAACACGCCGCCCGAATATGCCCCGTTGACCGCCAGCGCTCCTGTCACGGCTGCCGAGGCGTCTGCAACGTGATCTCCGGGTTTGGCGGTTCCATCCATTACGGAGATGGCGTCAAGCTCTCCAAGTTCCCCAGCGGCCGACGCCTGGCCGACCTTCTGGGACCTGAGCGCGCTCACGCGCTCAGCGACGAAGCCCTCGACCGCCTGTGCGGGTCCGCTCTCCCGGACTTCCGCGGTGCTTCGCCCGGAGCGACGCCCTTCGAGCTGAAGGACTACCCCGTCGCCTCCCTTACGTCCCACCAGGTCCGCCGCGTCATCGAGCAGCTGTATGAGCGCCTCACCACGAGCAGCCGCGTCACAGTGTGTATGGCCACGGAGGTGCTCTCCCTCTGGCTGCACGAGCGCCGAGGGTTCACCGCCAGACTCCAGTCCTCCAATGGCGACGAGCACATCAACGCGCGGCGCATCGTGGCTGCGGTCGGCCGCCGCGGACAGCGCTGGTGGGCAAAGCAGATCCGTGCACTCGGACTCGAGTTCACCGCTCCCACACCGTCCGTCGGCGTGCGGTTCGAAGCGCCCGCGCCGCTGCTGTCCGCCGGCGCCGCCATCCACGACGACTTCAAGACCACGCTGGTCCGCCACGGCGTCAAGGTGAAGACCTTCTGCTTCTGCGCTGGGCCCGGCGGTGGGCGCATCAAGTTCACCGACTATGGCGACCACACCCTGCTGGACGGTCACGTCATCCCCGAAGCAGGAGCCTCAGACCTCGGGAACTTCGCCCTCCTGGCCCAGCTGCGCGACAAGACCGGTCGTGCGCGCGACGCCTCCTGGGTGGACGCTCACCTGCTCGCCCCCTACAGGGCGCTACGTTCCGACCGGCCCGGCAAGCCAGTGCTCCAGTGGTACCCGGACTTCCGGAACCAACAACTCACCTGTGCCGACCTGGCCGAGTTCACCCAGCGTGCCGGTCACACCCCCTCGCTGCGCGATTACCAGGTGGCGGACCTGGCCGGCATCCTCCCCACCGACGTGCACGCGGCGCTGTGCACCGTCTTCGAGGAGTTGATCGGTGCCTTCATCGGCCGACCGCTCACCGATCGCGAGGCCCGGCAGGTCGCCGTTATCGGCCTGGAACTGGAGAACCTCTGGGACGAACTCGCGCTGACCGAGGGGATGGAGACCTCCCTGCCTGGCCTGTACGCCGCTGGCGACTGCACCGGTCTGGCCCAGGGCATCCTGCAAGCCGCGGTCGCTGGCCTCGCGGCGGCGGACCACGTCCTGGCCTCCCGCGCCCCCGCCCTCATGAACGGTGGGACGGCATGACCATGTCCGCCGCCCAGGCCGTCCGCCTCGCCTCGGACCACTTCGCCGAGAACCTCGCCTTCGCGTTCGTCGGCGGCTCCTACGCCCGCGGCACGCACCAGGCCACGAGCGACATCGACGTCTTCGCCCTCCTCCACCGCAGCGACCACGTAGCCGAACGAGCCTTCGCCGAAAACCTGCGATCCCTGCACCACGATGCCGGGCTGCACTTCGACCATTGCGGCGAGATCTTCGACGTCGTCACCTTGGACACGCTGCTGGTCTTCACCGAGCAGGCACTCGCGGCGGCCCCCGCTCTCCAGCGGTCCGCCTGCTACCAGGCGGACTGTCCGCTGTCGGTCTTCCGCAAGGGCGACGTCGTCTTCAAGTTCCTTGCCGACCCGAAGATCTACATCGACGACCCGCAACACCTGATCCCCGCCTTGGAAGAGCGGGCCCTCGCCTACTTCACCCACTGGCCGATGCCCCGCGTCCAGGAGTACAAGAATCGCCTCGCGCTGCCCACGGAGAGCGAGCAGTCCCGACTCATCGGCCTGTGGGGTGGCCGGGAGGCAGGTCAGGACTGGACTGACACCCCCGTCGGCATCGGCCTCGACCGCTGGTTCGGAAGCACGCTCCAGGAGCGAGCCCGGCGCTTACCACCGCACTCGGTCACCGCGACACCCGGTGGCAGCCTTCGGTGCTGCCCGCTGCCGTTCGCCGCAGGCCCGGCCCGGGCCGCGTTCGCCGCCCAGTGCCTCGCCTTCCCCCACACGCACCCGGAGGGACTATGACCGCCGTCGAGCTCGGCATGCCGCTCCTGCGCAAGCCGATCTACACCCAGCCCCGCGAGCGCTTCGTCTTCCTGTACCCGACCACAGCCTGCGGCCTGCGCTGCAAGACCTGCTACGTCGGCAACACCCGTCTCAACGAAGCCAACACCATGACCGTCGAACGGGCCGTCGAGATCATGGACTACTTCAAGATCACCGGCGGACACGACAAGCTGTACCTGCTCGGCGGCGAGCCCACCTTGCACCCGCAGCTCCCCGAGATCGTCCGCGAAGCCCGCGACCGCGGCTACACCGTGACGATCTCCAGCAACGGCGACTTCGACGACCATGTCTTCGACCGAATCGGGCCGGACATGCTCGGCTCGTTCAACTTCTCCCTGGAGTCCGCCGACCCGGTCGTCCACCGCAAGATCCGCGGCAACCCCCACAACTTCGACCAGGTGACCGACCGCATCGCGGAGGCGCACCGCCGCGGTTACCAGGTCCGCGTGATGTGCACGGTCTCCAAGACCAACGCCCCGGGCGCGCTCGACCTCATCCCGTTCCTCGCCGACCGCGGGGCGCACACCCTGAGCTTTCACAATCTCGGCAAGACCGGGAACGGTGCCAGGTTCCTCCAGCCGCTCAGCCCCACCGAGTGGATGGACTTCTGCGCCGCCATCGAGGCCCACCCGCCCGAGCCCCGCCTGGCCGTCTACTACCCGCCCACCTTCGTCCCCGCCGACGAGCAGGCGCACTGGGCGGACCGCGGCTACCCCGGCTGCCCGGCCCGCACCCTGGACCGACCGCATGTCTACCCCGACGGCACGGTGTACGCCTGTCCCGTCTTCATGGACGACGAACGGCACTACGCGCGCTTCGAGAACGGCCGCCTGATCCTCAACCCGTCCCCGGACAACGAGCTGAACGCGTACCTCAGCTCCGACCCCGTGTGCACCGGCTGCCCGAACACCGGCACGTGCGGCGGTGGCTGCCCGGCCTACTCCCAGCTGCCCGCGTACAGCAAGGACGGCTTCTACTCCTGCGACCGGCGGATCACACCCCTGTGCATCCTGTGGACCGTCTCCGCCTGGGGCGCCCGCCCCGCCGACTCCCTGCACGCCCTGCGCTAGCGGAAGGCACCGCGATGACCGACACCCTGCACGACGCCGTCCTGCACGCCGCCGCGGCCACCGCCGCGAAGGAGCCCTTCCTCTTCCTCTACATCACCCACCGGTGCTCGCTGCGCTGCGCCCACTGCTACATGGGCGAGCGACTCGACAACGAGATCCGCATGAGCCCCGGCAAGGTCGAGGAGATCCTGTCCGCCCTCCGAGTCCTCTACGGGCAGTACAAGGTCTATTTGCTGGGCGGCGAACCGACGACGCACCCGGAGCTCGACGCGATCCTGGACGTGTGCGTGTCCCAGGGCTACAAGACTGTCATCACCTCCAACGGCCTCATCCCGCCGAAAGTCTGGCCCGTCCTGAACGACCGCCTCGACTCGTTCAGCTTCTCCCTGGACGGCGCCCAACCGGCCACCCACGAGAACATGCGCGGCCCGAACACCTGGGCACCCCTGATGCGCAGCATCGAGCGTGCTGTGGCCGCCGGCCGCCAGACCCGGGCGATCTTCACGGTCACGACCGAGAACCGCAGGGACGTGTTCGCCGCGATCGACCTGGCAGACCGGGTCGGCCTGGAGATGCTCTCCTTCCACTACTTCACTCCCACCGGGCTCGGCAAGGACAAGCCGCACCTGCAGATCCCGCCGACCCAGTGGATGGAGCTGTGCCAGGACATCCGCCGCCACGCCGTCGATCGCCGCGTCCGCGTCTTCTACCCGCCGGCCTTCGCCAGCCCCGACCAGCTCGTCGAGATCAGCGCCCAGGGCTACGGCGGCTGCACCGCCCGCAACCTCGAACGCCTCGCGATCTTCCCGGACAACCGGGTGTATATCTGCTCGGCGTTCTTCGACACCGACTTGCACTACGGCACCTGGAAGAACGGCGGCATCGTGCCCCGCCTCCACAAGGGCATGAGCGAGCTCACCCTGGTAAGCACGACCGCCCCCGGCTGCCGCGCCTGCCCGCATGCCCGGGTATGCGGTGGCGGCTGTGCTGCGTACGACCATCTCCAGCGCACCCTCATCAGTACCGAGTGCGACCAGAAGACCGTCCCGATCTGCCCCCTGTGGTCCATGCCGGTCGAACCCGCCGCCACCGCCCAGCGCCTGGTGGACCTGCGCTGACGCCGGCCTCGCAAACAAGGACACCCCTTGCCGCCGAGGCACGGCGGGCGCACCACCGGCTCAGCTCACGAAGCGGTCGCGGCAAGCCTCGCCGCGGCGGCGTCCAGGCGGGCGAGCGTCCGCTCCCGGCCCAGGACCTCCACGGACTCGAACAGCGGCAGGCCGACCGTGCGGCCGGTCACCGCGACCCGCACGGGCGCCTGCGCCTTGCCGAGCTTGAGCCCATGCTCGGCCGCGGCGGCCTCCAGACCGGCCTTGAGAACGTCCGCGGTCCAGTCGGCCTTGGCCCAGCCCTCACGTGCCGAGGCGAGCATGGCTTCCGCGCCCGGCTTCATGGCCTTCGCCCACGACGCCTCGTCGTACGGCGGCTCGTCCAGGAACAGCCAGTCGACGTACTTGGTGATCTCGCTGAGCACCGTGATCCGCGGCTGGGCCAGCGGCGCGACGGTTCGGAACACCGCCTCGTCGAACGCCTCCGGAGCCCACGGCGCGTACGGGGCCTGGAGCCACCTCTGGCACACCTGGACGAACTCCACTGCCGACAGCTTGCGGATGTACTCGCCGTTGAACGCCGACAGCTTCCTCACATCGAAGAACGCCGCCGCCTTGTTGACATCCTCGAGCCGGAACAGCGCCTCCAGCTCCTCGTACGGGCGGATCTCGGTGTCGTCGCCGGGGCCCCAACCGAGAAGCATCAGGTAGTTGACCATGGCATCGGGCAGGTAGCCCTCCGCGAGGTAGTCCTCCAGCGCCACCTTGTCCCGGCGCTTGGAGAGCTTCTGCCGCTTCTCGTTCACGATCACCGGCAGGTGCGCCCACACCGGCGGTGCCGCACCGAACGCCTCCCACAGCAGTTGCTGCTTCGGCGTGTTCGACAGGTGCTCCTCACCACGGACCACGTGCGTGATGCGCTCGCGGACATCGTCAGCCGCGTTGGCCAGGACGAACACCGGCGAGCCGTCGCCCCGGGCGATGACGAAGTCCTCAAGGGCGCTGTTCGGGAACTCCGTCCGCCCCCGCACCACGTCCTCGACGACGGTGACGCCCTCGTCCGGCGTGCGGAACCGCAGCGCCCGGCCCTCCGCGTACGCCAGCCCGCGATCGCGGCAGAACCCGTCGTACCCCAGGTGCTGCGAGCCCGTCCGCTGGACCAGCTCCTCGCGGGTGCAGTCGCAGTAGTACGCCTTGCCCTCGGCGTACAGCTTCAGAGCGGCCTCGCGCTGGCCCTCCGTGTTGTGCGACTGGAAGTACGGGCCCTCAAACGCCGGGTCCTGGTCGCTGATACCGATCGCGGCCAGAGCGCTGATGATGCCCGCCACCCATTCGGGGCGGTTACGCTCCGCGTCCGTGTCCTCGATCCGCAGGACGAACCTGCCCCGCTGCTGTCGGGCCAGAGCCCAGTTGAACAGCGCGGAACGGGCTCCGCCTACGTGAAACATCCCCGTCGGGGACGGAGCAAATCGGACACGGATTGTGTTGGACATGCCGACAAGAGTAGTGGGCTGCACCAGCCGGTATCGCACGCACAGCAACGCCCGCTCTCGCCCTCAAATCCCTCGGCCATGGCATCGAGATCCCAACGCTCGCGACGGTCAGGTGCTGGACCAGATCCCTTCCAGCGCCCAGCGCAGACCCCGGCGCGAGAGCTTGGCCCACCGCTCGGCCCCCGGTCAGGAAATGTCGCCAGGTGCCACAGCGTCGAATTCGCCGTCGTGGACGCCGTTCATGAAGGCGCTCCATTCGGCGGCGGTGTAGCGCAGCACGGTTCCATTCGGGTCGGCTGGGTTGCGTAGTGCCATCGCTCCGTCGGGGAGGTGTGCGATCTCGATGCGGTCTTCGGGGCTGGCGCCTGGCGCGGCCAGCCACGTGGCGTCGGAGAGGTCGAGGAGGTAAAGATCGGTCTTCGCACGGGGGTTCATGCCGGCCGGAGAGTTTCGTATTTGGCGGCTTGGATGAAGGTGCCCCAGGCCGTGCCGGAGACACGCGCCGCGGGGATGTGGGGGTTCTTGGAGTCGCGTACGGCTACGACCGGGCACGTGGGTACGTCGGCTATCTCGACACACTGGTCGTTGTTGGCGGTGTAGCTGCTCTTGCGCCAGGCGACCCCGTCCAGCTCGATGTCGTACATGCCGCTCACGTTCATGTCAGGTCTCTCTCGACGCGCTGGATCAGGGCATGGCTCTCCTCCACATCCAGGGCTACGTCGGCGAGGTTGCGGAACAGCCGGTTGAGCCGCCGTACGTCCAAGGGAGCCTCAAGGATGACATTACCCGCGACCGACTCCGCGAAGGCCACGTCGGGGGCGTCACCCGGGAGTTGGAGGATGTTGAACGCCCCGGCCTGCGTGCCGTTCTCGCCCTGTTCGTAGGGGATGACGCGCAGCGAGACGTTCGGGAGGCGGGTGACCTCCAGCAGATGACGCAGCTGAGCCTTGTGGACTTCGAGGCCCCCGACGTGGAAATCCAGCGCGGCCTGTGTGACAACGGCCGTGACGGTCAGCGGGTTCTCGCCCCGGAGACGGTGCTGGCGGATCATGCGCACCTCGACCAGGCTGTCCACCTGGTCGGGTCCGAGCGCAGCGAACCCCACGGCGGTCACCGCCCGCGCGTATCCCTCGGTCTGGAAGTGCGGCGGCAGGAGCACAGTCTGGTAGTCGAGGCGCGCCGTAGCGTCGTGCTCGTACTCCAGGAGGCGTGCGTACTTCGCCGAGACCGTGTCACCGTACTGCTCTTGCCACCAGGGCTGTTGACGGCGGCGCGCCAGCTTGGCCAAGTCCTCCAGTTCGGTTTGCCGATCGTCATCGACCTCGTAGAGGTCCATGAGTGCGGCGAACGCCTTGGCAGAACACGTCCGTTCGCCGGTCTCGATGCGGGTGACCTGGGAACTGCTCAGCCCGATCTGCGCACCGACTTCCTCCGCCGTATCGCCGGATTGGTCCCGCAACGCGCGCAACGCTTTGCCCAACTCGCGGCGCGCCCGGTTCGGGCTGCTCAACGCGGCGTCCGACATGGCCCCTCTTCCCTTTCCTCTGACGGAGAGCGTGGTCCCTTCAACATCGCGAAAGTGCGGCAATCGTACGCCCGAAACCCTCCGTGGCACGTGTTTGGCATTGTGCCAGTCATGTGCTTGACGTCATGCCGAGCAGGGAGCAAGCTGAACCAGCCAACTACCGGTGGCACTTGGATGATCACTGAACGTGGGATTCCTGGTGTCCCGCACGGGCAGCCGAGGAGGTTGCAGTGGCCGACAAGGATGACGTGACGCGTCGGGGTGAGCGCCGCAGCCGCTGTCCCCCGCCGCTGTTCCCCGCCGTGCGGCCAACAGCTGCGCCGGCATACAGGACGGCCGGATCGATGCGGCGCACGGCGGCCAGGCAACGCGCCGGGACAGGTTCGTATGAACATCTCCCCGAAGAGCGATTGCCGAGACAGGTCGTCTTAGCACGCACAGGGAGCACCTTGAGAACTGAAAGGAGCGTGGGCAGATGACTGCCGAACAGACTGCCGATGTCCCGCACACTGGCGTCCCCGTCATCGGAGAGATCGTCGAG
Organism: Streptomycetaceae bacterium NBC_01309; assembly: GCA_045039925.1. Classification (GTDB taxonomy): domain Bacteria; phylum Actinomycetota; class Actinomycetes; order Streptomycetales; family Streptomycetaceae; genus Yinghuangia. Next base: position 7,907,827 of record CP108400.1, on the reverse strand, counting down.
ACGATCCACGGCAGGCAACAGGTGATGGACGTCCTCGGCCACCCGCACGATGCGCCGACCATGTACTTCAGGCCCGAGCGCGGTGGCCGCGAGTGGTGCGTCCCCGTGGCCTCGTTGGGCACGGTCCTGCGGAGTACGAGGCAACCGTGACCGGGCTGTTCCTTCCCGACGGGACCTACCGAGAGGCTCCCGTCCTCAACGCGCCGCAGGTGGAATGGCGGCGGCTGGCCGGTTTGGAGCCGTACCGCATCACCGTCGACTCCAACCCCGTCCGCGTCGTCCTGACCCAGCGGTATGTGGACGAGAACGGCACGGTCCGCAAACAGGTCCAGCAGTTCCGTGAGGTCCACGAGATGGTCATCGCGATCGCGATGAACGACTTCGTGGCAGCGGTCCGCGGGCGCATCGCAGCCGACCTGTCGGATGTCGCCCTCGCCTTGGGCCTGCCCGAAGCGGACTTGGATCGTGCCGTCGAACTGATTTCCAGGCAGATGCACGGGACTGCGGATGATCGGCGATTCCCGCGTGACGCAGGGCCTCGTTCGAGGAGCGTGGATGGATGAGCGCTGAGTACGACGCGCCCGTCTTCGACATCGAGCCGCCGAGCGCCGGCGAGATCCTGGAAACGATCTACGGCAGGCAGCGCGTGATCGACATCGTCTGCGGAGTCCCGCACCGTGGCCCGACTGTGCACTTCCGTCCTGAGCGCGGCGGGAGCGAATGGCAAGTCGACATCGCGCAGTTGAGTGAAGTCCTGTTGGGGGCGTGGCATCGTGATGGCAGTCCCTGATCAAGCTGGTTCGCGGCATGCTGCGCCGCGTCGGGCATCTGCGGCCGAGTCCGCAGCGGCCGCGATGATCCGGAGTTCGCTGCCGCCGGAGGTCTTGGACGTTCGCTTGTCGGAGCAGGTTCGCATGGCGACGCGGTGGGCGCGCCGCGTGCCTCAGATGGTCATCGCGGCTGGGACGATGCGTCAGCGTTCGAGCGTCAAGGAGCTCGCGGCACTCGAGCTGTGCGACGGTTCATGCTTCCCGCAGCTGCGATCGCGGATCGCGGCGAGCCCGCCGCACCGGTGGCGTACGTTCGTGCTTTCCACGCGCTACGGCCTGGTGGGTGCGAACGCCCGGCTTCGGCCGGGCCGGCCACGGCCGTGTGGAATCGACGCGGTGCGGAACTCCGTGCGTAAGAGCTTGCATCCGTACCTGGCACTGTGCCCCGTGGATGAGGTGCTGCTGCTTCTGCCCATGGCGTATCTCGACGTGCTGCCCCGGGTGACCGGCCGCGTCGGGCAGGTCCACACACTTGTCGACCCGGTCGGTCAGTGGCCGCGGGCAGCCGCCCTCCTCGACCGGTGGGGCTGGCCGTGATCAGGCGCCAGCGGGGCGGGGCTCTCGCATCGATCGACTACCCTGCCCCGCACCCCAGCGCGATGGTGAGCGCCCCGGTCAACAGGTACGGTCCGAGCGGAATCGTGGCTGGGCGCGGGCGCTGTCGGAGCCGAGCTGCGAGCGCGTGTACGACGGTTGTTGCGGCGGCGAATAGGAAGCCGTACAGGATTGCCAGGCCGGGTGCCGTCCAGCTGTTCGGGCCCAGACTCAACGTGATCAGACCAATGAGCTTGACGTCGCCGCCTCCGATTCCGGAGGTGGCCACGGAGACCACGAGAGCGCCGATCAGCGCAATCACGCTCGTGGTCACGGCCCGGACGAGCGCGAACAGGGGGCCTTCGGCTGCCCCCGCCACAATCAGAGCTGCCATGGCCACCGCGTACGCGGGACCGAGGACACGGTTCGGCAGTAGCTGGCGTGTCCAGTCGATGTAGGCGAGGTACGGCGCGATAGCCGCGAGCATGAGCGCGGGCGGCAACCATGCGCCCCACCCGCGGGTGAGGACAACCAGAGTAGCCAAGGCGGTGCCCGCCGCGGCGCATGCCGCGACGGGCACGACGCCCGGGCCTGGTGGCGGGGCGCCGAGGCGTTTCGTAGCGGGCATGGGGGTCAATTGGATGCGGTCGGCGGGAACCCGATATGGAGCAGGTTTCCTGTGCTGAACTCGCGTGTCGTGACAAGGAGTTCCTGGATGACTCCAGGGCGGCGGCGCACCCGGATTCTGACCATAGCGAGGTCGACGGTGGCGCATGCGGTGTTCCAGATGCCGACAGCGTCAGGCAGACGGACTACTTGCCGGACGACGTTGGTGACCGCTGTGCTCTCCGGATAGCGCAGGGCCGCGCCCTTGAGTTGGCTGAGCTGAAGGGCTCTGATCTCGTTGAGGTTCTCCACCCGTTCTTCGGCGGCGGGTGTGAACAGCCACACAGCGAGGTTCTCGGGGGATGCGACGCCGTCCACGAGAGCGGGGAACCAGTCGGCCGCCGCGGTGTTGCTGGCCAGCACGTTGCCGACGTGGTCCGTGAGCAGCGCGGGCTCCTGGGCACGGTGGACGAGTTCGATCTCGTCGCGTTCGGGCACGCCCAGGGCGGTGCCGGGTGATGGTGGGGCGTGGCCGAGGGTGAGGAAGTACAGATCGGCGCGCTGCTGTGCGGTCATGCGCAGGACGGCGGCCACGGTGTCGAGCGTGGCGGGATGAGGGCTGTGCCAGCCGTTCTCCAGGCCGGACCACCAGCGAGTGGTGACGCCCGCAAGGTGGGCTGCTTCGTCTTGGCTGACACCGCGGCAGCGTCGACGGGGCCTGTGTGCAACTCCGACGTCGTTGGGATTCATGGCGTCCCGACAGGACTTGAGCAGCAGTTTGAGGCTGCGTTTGCGCAGCAACTCCGACGAATCGTTCATCGTCACCCCCGTGGAGTGGGGCGGCGCGGTCGTGTGGCGCAGGGACGCGGGCGACCGCGTCGGCCCCGGCTAAGGACCGGAATCAGGCACCGTTCCATAGGCGCCTGCGACATCGTCCCGACTGCGGCGGTCTCGGGATCGCACTGCGTGTCGGGGCTCTTGACCGGCCTGCTCGCAGAGTGTCTCCGGTGATGCCGTGGAGACTCAGGAGGCCGTTGTAAGGAACTCAGGATGCACGATACGTCGTGACATGAATAGACGTCGCGTTACTAATAGTTGGTAGCAGGGTCACCATGGCGGGATCGGCTTCGGTCAGATTCGGGCCGCACCCCCGCAGGGTGCGGCCGTGCTCAGGAAGGTGATGGTGCATGAAGCCCTCAGGCGGGCAACGCAGTCGCCTGATCCTCCTGTTGGCGGCCCTGGCCGCAACGATCGTGGCGTGCACCAGTGATGGCAAACCGTCAGGCGCGAGGCCGTCTCCACCGCAGTCGAACCTGACCGACTCCTCACAGGTGGCCGGACCGGATTCGCCGACACGGCCTTCCAGTCTGATCGCGCCGTCCGCAACGGCATCGTCGGCGACCGAGACCGCCGCCTTGGACGCCTACCGGAAGATGTGGGCGGCCATGGTCCAAGCGGCCGTCGACCCGGATCCCGCGAATCCTGAGCTGGCGAAGTTCGCTACGGGAACCGCTCTCCAGAAACTGCAGTACTCGCTGGCGGTCGACCGGGAGAACGGCTTTACGAGCAAGGGCACACTGCACTTCGCCCCCCAGGTCACGTCGGTGGGCTCGTCCTCGGTGAAGATCTTCGATTGCACCGACGACTCAAGCTGGCTCAAATACAAGCCGGACGGAACGCTCAAGGGCGACGCGCCGGGCGGCAAGCGCCGCACCGAGGCGACCCTGACGCCCGTTGACGCCACCTGGAAGGTTTCGGACTTGCGCGTGGACGGTGTCGGGACATGCTCATGATGCAGTCTTCGCGTACCGCAACAACCGCGCTCAGCGCAGCGGCGGGGCTGTTCGTCCTCGCGGGCGGCACCGTGGTTGCGCAAGGCGAGCCCAGCCCTCCAGGTGTTCCTCCGGTTACCTGCTCCGGGGCCGAGTGCTCTGTCACCGCGACCTCGCCGGGCCACGTCGGAAGGGATGGAAGCAACCCGCCCAACGGGGCGACGCGTCCGGCCGGTTCGGGACCACGGACTGGCAACCCCGTCCCCAACGAAAGCGGGGCCATCTCCGAGTTGTCTTTCGCGGAGAGGTACTGGACTTACGGCGAGTGGCCGGTGTACGTCGCCTCCCCGAACGGGCCTATGTTCCCGGTTCCGTTCCCGGCGGACCCGGTTCCGGTGCCGCCTGCGCCGGGTCCTGCGGCTGTGGTGCCACCGTCGCCTGCGGAGCTTGCTCAGGTGGCGGTGTCGCGGCTGAGGTTGCCGTCGCCGGTGGTGGGGACGTCGCCTGCGGGTGATCAGGTGGTGCGGGTGCCGACGTGGCTGTGGGTGGACCGGTCGGCGTGGGGTCCGGTGTCGGCGACGGCGTCGGTTCCCGGTGTTTCGGTGACGGCGACGGCGGTTCCGGTGTCGGCAACGTGGTCGATGGGGAACGGCGAGTCGGTCACCTGCCCGGGCCCGGGGACCGCGTACGGGCCGGGTTCGGATCCTGCGTCTGCGTCGCCGGACTGCGGTTACACGTACGCGCGTTCGTCGGCGGGTGTGCCGGGTGAGCGGTTCTCCGTCTCGGTGACGGTGTCGTGGCGGGTGTCGTGGTCGGGTAGCGGCCAGTCCGGGACGGTCGAGGGCCTGTCGACGCGGGCCGGGGCGGATGTGCGGGTGCGCGAGGTGCAGGCGGTGGTCGTGAATCCCGTTTCCTGACACCGGGCTTCCTGCCTGGCGTCTGTTGCGGGTCGGCGCGGCCGGGGGCGGTGGTCGGTCGCTTGTCAGGAACTGGATGGGAAGGGTCGTGCGGTGTCTCGTACGGGGGTTCGGGTAGCGGGGAACGGCTCGGGGGTGTGGGCGGGTTCGGCGGTGCCGGGGCCTGGGCTGGTGCCGGGGAAGCGGCGGCGGGTGCGTCCGGCGCGGGTGTGGGCGGGTGTGGTGGTGGCGGTGGTGTGCGCGGCGGTGTTCGTCGTCGCGGCGCGGGGCGGTGAGGACCGGGTGGCGGTGCTGTCGGTGGCGCGCCCGGTGCAGGCGGGGCAGGTGGTGAGCCCGGCTGATCTGTCCGAGGTGGAGCTGCGTGGTGATCGGCCGCCCGGTGTGGTGCCTGTGTCGGAGGCGGATCGGGTCGTGGGGCGGGTGGCGGTGGTGCCGTTGATACCGGGGGCGTTGCTGGCGCCGGGCCAGGTCGGTGACACGGCGGGGTTCCCGCCGGCGGGGCGGTCGTTGGTGGCGGTGCTGGTGAAGGACGGTGCGGCGCCGCCGGCGGTGGCGGTCGGGCAGCGGGTGGCGGTGGTGCCGGGGCCGGGTGCCGGGCGGACGGACCCGCCGTCGGGATCGCCGACAGGCGTGGCGACACCGGGGGCCGGGACGCCGGGGCTGGTGGTGTCGGTGCGTGACGCCGGGCCGAGTTCCGGGGGCGGCATGGTGGTGACGGTGCTCGTGGACGTGCAGGAGGCGCCTGCGGTCGCGGTGCTGGCGGATCCCCGGTTGGTGGTGCTGGCACCGCAGGCAGGGGGTGCGCAGTGAGTCTGATGGTGGCGGTCGCGTCGGTGAAGGGCGCGCCGGGCGCGACGACGGCGGCGTTGGCGCTGGCCGCCGGATGGCCCGGTCGCGGGGATGGCGCTCCGTCGGTGCTGGTGGAGGCGGACGGGTCCGGCGGTTCGCTGTCGGCGTGGTGCGGCGCGGGCCCGGAGGGTTCCGGTGCGGGCGGTTCGGGGCTGGTCGGATTGGCTGCAGCGGTGCGGTACGGCGCAGCGGGCGGCCCGGGGGCCGGGTTGGCGGCGTACGCGGATGCGTTGGTGTGCGGTGTGCTGGCGGTGCGTGCTCCGACGGCGGGTCCGCAGGCGGCCGCGGCGGTGGAGGTGTTGGAGGGTTCCCGGTTCGCGGTGCTGCGCCGCGATGCGGGCAGCGCGGGCGTGGTGGTGGATGTGGGGCGGCTCGGTCCGGCGGGTTCGTCGGTGTTGTCCGCGGTGGATGTGCTGGTGCTGGTGGCGCGGGGCGGGGTGGACGCGATGGGGCATGTCGCGGGCCGGATCGAGGAGTTCCAGGCGCAGGTCCCGGTGGTGGACCTCGTGGTCGTGGGTCCGTCGCCGTATGAGCCGACGGAGGTGGAGGCGGCGTTCGGGATCGGCCGGGTGCACGCGTGGCCGTGGGATCCCGCCGGGGTGCGCGGCGTGGTCGAGGGGCGGCACGGGTTCCGGCGTGCGGGGTTGCCGAAGGCGGCCCGGGCGTTGGCGGAGGACCTGCGCTGGCGCGCGGACACCGGGCAACTCACCGGTCCTGGGGACGGGTTGGCTCCTGGTGAGCCGCCGCCTGGGGGAGCGGCCGACGACGCCATCGGGCTGCATCTCGGAGCAGCGAACGGGGGTGGCGCGCCATGAGCCGGGACGGCGTCGGGTTGCTGGCGGCCCGGCTGCGCAGCGAGGTGGGTGAGCGGTTGTCGGCGTATGCGGGCGAGTTGGAGGCGGCGGGGCTGCCGCCGATGACCGGTGCGGGGCGGCGGGAGACGGCGCGCAGGTTGCTGGCGCAGGCGTGGCAGGCCGAGGGTCGGCGCCGGCTGTCGGCCGGGCAGTCGGTGTGGGACGCGGACACCGAGCAGCGGGTCTCCCAGGCGGTGCTGGACGGGTTGTTCGGACTGGGCGGGTTGCAGGGGCTGTTGGACGATCCACGGGTGGAGAACGTCCATGTGAACGGCTGCGATCGGGTGTTCGTGCGGTACGCCGACGGCCGGGAGGAGCAGGCCGGGCCGGTGGCCGGGTCGGATGCCGAGTTGGCGGAGCTGGTGCGGACGGTGGCGGCGCGGGCCGGGGACGAGGAGCGCCGGTTCGACCGCGCGGTGCCGAGGTTGAACGTCCAGCTCGACGACGGGTCGCGGTTGTTCGCGGTGATGGCGGTGACCGGGCGGGTGTGCGTGTCCGTCCGTCGCCACCGGTTCCCGGTGGCGACGGTGAAGGACCTGGTCCGGCTGGGCGTGTGCGACGAGCCGATGGCCGGGTTCCTCGGCGCGCTGGTGCGGGCCCGCAAGAACCTGGTCGTCGCGGGCGGCACGAACGTGGGGAAGACCACCGTGCTGCGCGGACTGGCGTCGGAAATCCCGCCGGGCGAGCGGCTGGTGACGATCGAGGACACCTTCGAACTGGGCCTGGACCGCGACCGGGCCGCGCACCCGAACGTGGTGGCGATGCAGGCGCGCGAGGCGAACCTGGAGGGAGTCGGCGCGGTCGACCAGGCCGAACTGGTGCGCTGGGGGCTGCGGATGGGCCCGGACCGGGTGATCGTCGGGGAGATCCGCGGCGCGGAGGTGGTGCCGATGTGCAACGCCATGTCGCAGGGCAACGACGGGTCGATGTCCACCCTGCACTCGTCGACCTCGCGCGGGGTGTTCACCAAGCTCGCCGCGTACGCGGCGCAGTCCCCGGAGCGGTTGTCGTTGGAGGCGACGAGCCTGCTGGTCGCCTCCGCGGTGCACTTCGTGGTGCACCTGGCCTGGTCGCGCGACGGGCGGCGGGTGGTGTCCTCGGTGCGCGAGGTCGTCGACGCGGACGGGCCGCAGGTGGTCTCCAACGAGGTGTACCGGCCCGGTCCCGACCGGCGCGCGGTACCGGCGACGCCGCCGCGGGCGGAGACCATGGACGACCTGGTCGCCGTCGGCCTCGACCCGCAGGCGTGGCACGCCGCACGCTGGGGCGCGCTGTCATGACCGCGTACGCCGACGCCGCATCGGTCCTGGGCGCGACGGTGGATCCGTGGCTCGCGGGGCTGCTCGGTCTCGGGTGCGGGGCCGGGCTGGTGCTGGCCGCCTCCGGCCTCCTGCCGCGCCCCATGGACGCGGCAGGCGAGCATCCCGGCGGTGAGGACCGTGTCGCGGTGTGGGCCGTGCGGCTGCGCGCCCGCGTCGGCGCGGTCTCGCCGCAGCGGTGGGCGGGGACGGCGGTGAGTGCCGCGGTCGTCGGGGTGCTGACGGGATGGCCGGTCGCCGCGGTGCTGTCGGGCCTCGCGGCGTTCGCCGTCCCTGCGTTGGTGCGGCCGGATCGTGCGGCCAGGGCGCGCACGGAGCGGATCGAGGCGGTGGCGGTGTGGGCGGAGATGCTCCGCGACACCCTGGCCGCGGCGGCGGGGTTGCAGCAGGCGATCCGCGCGACCGCGCCGATCGCCCCACCCGCCCTGGAAGTGGAGATCAGGGCGCTGGCGGCCCGTGTCGAGCGCGGGGAGCGGTTGCCGGAGGCGTTGCGGGCGTTCGCCGACGACGTCGACGACCCGCTCGCGGACCTGGTGGTCGCCGCGCTGCTGCTGGCGGCCGAGCGGCAGGCCGGGCAACTCGCCGACCTGCTGGGATCACTGGCGCACACCACCCGCGAGCAGGTCACCGTCCGGCTCAAGGCAGGCGCGGAACGGGCCCGGGTGAAGACGTCGGTGCGCGTCGTCGTCGTGGTCACCCTGGCGATGGGGTTCGGGCTGCTGCTGTTCGACCGCGCCTACCTCGCCCCGTACGGCACCGCCGGCGGACAACTCGTCCTGGCCTGCGTGGGCGCGCTGTTCGCCCTCGCGTTCTGGTGGCTGAGCCGTCTGGCCGCCGACCGCCCCACCCCCCGCATTCTGCGCCGCACCCCGCACACCCCGGCCGACACCGGCCCGGTCCGTGCACCGGGGGTGACGTGGTGAGCCCGCTCCTGGCCGCCGTCCTCGGCGCCGGCGCCGGACTGGGCGTGCTGATCGCGGTGTTCGGCGTGGTCCCGCCGCGCACCCCGCTGGTCGAGGCGCTGGCCGCGCTCGCCCCGCGCCCCGACCCGGCGCCGCTCACCGCGGTACCGGACGCACCGGGCTGGGCGGCGCGGCTCGGGCGGCGCCTGGCCCCGGCGGTGGCGGCGTGCGGGCTGCCCACCGCCGCCGTCCGCCGCGACCTGCGCGCGCTGGGACGCGAGGTGGCCGTGCACCGCGCGGAGCAGGCGGCGTGCGCACTGTTCGGCCTGGTCCTCCCGCCGCTGCTGCTGACCGCGGTCGCCGTGCTCACGGGGGCAACTGCGGGCGTGGTGTGGCCGGTCGGCGCGGGGCTGGTGTGCGCAGCCGGATTCGCGTTCGTCCCGGACTTGAACGTCCGCGTGGAGGCGAAGCGGCAGCGGGAGGAGATGCGCCACACCTTGTCCGCGTTCTGCGACCTGGCGGTGATCTCCCTGTCCGGCGGCGCCGGCGTCGACCAGGCCCTCGGCGACGCAGCGTCCGTGCTGGACGGTCACGCGGCGCACGCACTGCGCCGCGCCCTGGCCACCGCCGAGCTGACCCGCGTCGCGCCGTGGGGACCGCTGCGGCGCCTGGGCGAGGAAGCGGACGTGGCCGAGCTGCGCGAACTCGCCGCCACCGTCGCCCTCGCCGGCAGCGAAGGCGCCAAAGTCCGCGCGTCTCTCGCAGCGAAGGCGTCCGCGCTGCGCACCCGGCAGCTCGCCGACGCGCACGGCGAGGCCGGGCAGGCGACCGAGCGGATGTCCTTGCCGCTGGTCGTGCTGTTCGCCGGGTTCCTGGTCTTCCTGGGGTTCCCGGCGCTCGCCCACGTCCTCGAAAGCCTGTGAAACATGCGCGAGTTCGTTGACCGTCGACCGAGATTGGAGGCGTGGACCATGCCCCCTGAGATCCGACCCCTCACCGTGCACATGCACCGGCTGCGTGCCCGGCTGCGCGAGCTGGCGCGCGACGAACGGGGCTACTCCACCGAGACGGTGCTGGTGACCGCGCTGCTGGTGGCGCTCGCCATCGCGGTGATCGCGATCATCGCGCTGAAGGTACGCAACAAGGCCAACTCGATCAACCTGGGGTGACGGCCGGTGCGTCCGCCGAAGATGCGTGCCGCGGTCCGCGCGGTGTGGGCGGACCAGCGCGGCGCGGTGGCAGTGCAGCTGGTGGTCCTGGTCCCGGTGCTGCTGCTGATCCTGCTGACGATCGTCCAGTTCGCGCTCGTGCAGCACGCGCACCACATCGCCCAGTCCGCCGCCGCCCGCGCCCTGGCCGCGGCACGCGCGCAGAACGGCACCCCCGCGGACGGCGACGCCCGCGCCCGCCAGATCCTCGCCGCGGTCGGCGGCGACGTCCTGACCGCCCCCGCAATCACCGTCACCCGCACCGCCGACCGGGTCCGCGTCGAGGTCACCGGCACCGTGATCGCGGTGATCCCGGGCACCACGCTGCGCGTCCGCGCCGTGGCCGCGGGGCCCGTCGACCGATGGACGGGTACCGCGCCGTGACCCGGCGAGCGCCGAGGCGCACGGGCCCACAGGTGCGCAGGGGCCTACACGTCCTCCAGCAGCGCGGTCCACGGGCCGGCCGGGTGGCGCGCGGGCGGGAGCCACAGCGCCGGCTGCCGCTCCCGCCACGCCTCGTCGAAACCGTCCTGCCACGGGAACGTCCCGACCCGGTCGGTCCACACCACCTGGCGCACGGGGAACGCGGCGCGGTGGAACCGGACCGCCTGCCCGAAGAACGCCCGGTACCACCCCAGATCGGCGTGCCTCAGAGCGAGCGGCAGACCGCTGGCGAGCAGCCCCTCCCAACGGGTGCCGTCCGCGACGGGAGCGCCGTCGCGGACCCGGCCCCCACCCAGGTTCAACAGCGTGTGCATCACCTCAGGCGGCAGACCGAACATCGCCAGCTCCGGCGCGCGCAACGTGTGGTACAGCCCGACCGTGTAGGCGAACGCCGGCCCGCGGTCGTCTCCCGGCACCGCCACGACCGTCCAGCCGTGCTCACGCACCATCGCAGCGGCCCGGTCCGTCCACACCGGTCCCGCCTGCGGCACGCCCTCGTCAGGGCCGCACAGCACGCACACGCATTCCGATTCATCTGGGGGCATGGCGGGGAGCGTACGCGAACCGCCCACACCACCAGCCGCCGCCCGCGAACCGAGCGACAACGCCTCCGCCGGTGGACTCGGCCCGGCCTTGTGGTGCGGGACGAACGCGGCTCGGCGGCGGTGGAGTTGGTGCTGCTGGTCCCCCTGTTGATCCTCGTCCTCCTGCTGGTCGTCGCGCTGGGCCGGTTCGCCTCCGCCCGCGGACTGGTCGACGACGCGGCGCACCAGGCCGCCCGCGCGGCGTCGCTGACGCGCAGCGCCGCAGCCGCCGAACAGGCCGCGTACCAGGCGGCCCACGCCGCACTGGACGGCGCCGGGGTGACGTGCACGGGTCTTGCGGTCACGGTCGACACGGGCGGGTTCACACCCGGCGGGCGGGTGCGGGTGACGGTGTCGTGCACGGTGTCCCTCGCGGAGATGACCGCGCTCGGGCTGCCCGGACATCGCACCCTCAAAGGCGAGGCGTCCAGCGTCCTGGACGAGCACCGGGGCATCGCATGACGGCCGGGCACCGGTACAGCAGGTGCGGCCCCCACCGGCGCCGGGCGGCACAAGCCCGGATGGGCGCAGGTGCGCGGCGGTTGGGGCGGGACGAACGGGGGCAGGTGACGGCGTTCGTCGCCGCGCTGACCGCGGGGCTGCTGCTGGTGGCGGGGCTGGTGTTCGACGGCGGCACGGCGCTCGCGGCGAAGACCCGGGCACTGGACCAGGCCCAGGAAGCCGCCCGCGCTGGCGCCCAGGAGCTGAGCCTGATGTGGGTACGCGAGGGCGCCGGGCCGCTGCTGGATCCGGCCCGCGCGCACGCCGCCGCACAGGCATGGCTCGCCGCCGCGGGGGCGACCGGCACGGTCACGGTTGCCGGGGACGAGGTGACCGTGACGGTGATCCGCACCACCCGCACGCAGCTGCTGCACCTCGCCGGGGTCGGCGAGATCCGTGTGTCCGCGACCGCGACCGCCCGCGCCGAGCCCGGCATCAACGCCCCCGACCCGAGGAGCGGGCCATGACCCCCTCAGGCACCCGGTCCGACACCACCGCGGCCCGTACCCCGGTACCCCTCACCACCCAGCGCGGACGCCGCGCGCTCGTGCGACTCGCCCGCGCGGCAGGCGCGTTCGTCCGCGTCCTGGTCGCCACCGGACTGCTCGGCGCGGTGCTCGCCGGGGTGCCGTACCTGCTGCACGGCCTCGCACCGGACCCGTGGCCGGAGCACCGCCGCTCCTGGAACGACATCCGGGACACGCTGCTCGCCCCGACCACCGACCAGGTCCTCATCGACACCCTCGCCGCGGCCAGCTGGATCGCCTGGGCCGGATTCGCCCTCAGCATCCTCGCCGAACTGGGCTGGTACCTGAGGAACTTCCCCGTACTCCTGCGCGACGCCTCCGCGCACCGGGCGCACCAGCGCGCGGTGGGAGTGTGGCGAGCGCCGGCGACGTGGCTGGCCGGACTGCTGATCGTCGCCCTGGTCGCGATGATGCGCGCCACCCACACCACCACGGGCGCCGCCGACCACGACCAGGCGCCACCGGCGCGCCCGGCCGCAGCGGTCGCCTCACTCGACCCGGCAACGGCACCGCCGTTGTCGGCGCCGTCGGGCTTGGTCCACGCGTTTGCCGACGCATCGCGCCCTCCCGCGCGGACAGGCTCGGCCGGATACACCTCCTACACCGTCCGACCCGGCGACACCTTGTGGGACATCGCCGCCGAACAGCTCGGCGACCCGATCCGCTGGCCGCAGATCTACGCCCTGTCCCGCCACCTCGCCCAGCCCGGCGACGCGCAACTGACCAACCCCGATGTCATCCACCCCGGCTGGATCCTGCACCTGCCCACCGACGCACCACCCCCACCGCAGTTGCCTGTACCGCTGCCCTGGGCAGAGCCCCCCAAGACCCCGCCGCTGCCGCCCGTTCCCGGCCCCCAGGCACCAGCGGCGCCCAGCGTGCCCGACGAGGCCCCAACGGCGCCGCCGCAGGCCTTCCCGCCAGGAGCCCCTGCGCCGCCTCCGGCGCCGACCCACGACGCGACCGCGATGCCGCCTGCACCAGAACCCGGCTGGGACGACGGGGCGGGGCGGCCCGCGCTCGACGTTCCCACCGTCGGGCTGCTCGGGGCGACGCTCGCCGCCGGGATCGGCGCCGCGATGCTGTGGGCGCGCCGTCACCGCCGCCGTGCCCACCCCGACGCCGACCCGGCGCGACCGACGTTGCCGCCCGTGCTCTCGGCCGCGCACCGCGCCCGCCGAAACACCGAACCCACAGCAGTGGTTGCCACCGAAACACCCGATACTTCGGGGCTGTTCAGGACGGCACCGCTGCTTCGGCGGCGCCCGCAGCTCGCCGCGCCACTGCCCGTCGGGACGGCGGCGTTCGCGATACGCGGCGACACTGAGATCCCGCTGGACGCGGTCGCGGCCGGCCACGGGATCGGCCTGACCGGCCCCGGAGCCCTGGGTGCCGCGCGCGCAATTGCAGCAGCGGTACTACACGACCACGAGCGCGCCCGCCCCGCCTCCGGCACCCTCACACTCCTGCTCGCCGACGCGGACGCCGCCGCGCTCCTCGGCGAAGACCGCGACCCGCTCGCCCTCACCGACCTCCCGCACGTACGCCAACTCCCCGACACCGAAGCCTGCCTGACCGACGCGGAACGCCACCTCCTCACCGCCGCCCATCAAGCCGACGCCGACGCCGCAGACCCCGACACCGTCCCGGTATCCGACGCGACCCCGGCACCGGAGCCGACCCGCCTGGTGCTGCTCACCCGCACCGCGCCGCAGCACCGCGCCCGCCTCGCCGGGATCGCCGCCGCCGGCGCCGCCGACCGACCCGAGCAGCCGGCCGTGACCGTCGTCGTACTCGACGCCTGGCCCGTCTCCTGCCGCGTCGACGACGACGGCACGATCACCACCCACACCCACCCGAACCCACAACTCCTCGACGGCGCCCGGGCCCTGCACCTGACCACGGACGCGTTCGGCGACGTGACCGACGAACTCTTTTCCGCCCACGGCTGGTTCCCCACTCACCCGGCATTGCTGCCGACGACCGCCGGGGACACCGAGGGGCGGGACGAGCCCACCTTCTTCGCTCGCCCGCCCGCACGCGGCGCAGCGGTCGACCCGGCGGCTGACGGCCTGGACGCCGCCCGGTCTGACGGCGCGTACGCCCCCACACCCGACCCCGACGGGTCCGCCGGCCACCCGCGGCCCCGCAACCGCACGCGAGACGAGCATCACCGGAGCGGGATCGGTCCGCCGCCCCAGGTTGCTCTTCCAATGCCGTCTCGCGCCCCGGGCCGAAACTCCAGCTGGCCGACCCCGCCGCACGTGCCGCAAGCCGCCTCGGCTGACACCGGTGAGGACGCCCCCGACGCGGACGACCACCCGGGGGACGAGAGCGACGACCGGCCGCTGACCGCCGCTGCCTACCAACCCGAAATGGTCGAACTCCCCGCGCCTCCACCCCCACGCGCACCGTCCCCTGCAACCGCGCCGCCCGCGACCGCCCCGCGGCCGCCACCGGCCGTTGTGCCGCCCGTAGTCCCGGCGCCCGCGCCGCCTCCGCCGGGCCCTCCCGCACCCGACCAGCGGCCCCCGCCACCCGAAGACAGCGGCGCCACGCCGGTCCTCATACACCTGCTCGGCCCGTTTCGCATCGACGTGGCCGACCAGCCGGCGCCCGTCGGCACCCACCTGCACCCCAGCACCCGCGAGTTCCTCGCAATCCTCGCCACCCACCCGGACGGCATCCGCACCGCACAGCTCGCCGACCACCTCGACCTGGAACACGCCGACCCCACCGAGGTCACCCGGCAGCTGACCAACCTGCGCCGCGCCGTACGCCGCCTGCTGCGCGACGCCACCGGCCACACCACCACCTCGTTCGTAATCAGCGACGGCGACCGCCACCACCTCGACCCCACCGCCGTGCACACCGACCTCGCCAGGTTCACCACGGCCCTGGACCGAGCGGCGCACGCCGACGACAACCTCGTCCGCGCCGCCGCATTGGAGGAGGCCCTCGCCGCGTATACCGGCGACCTGCTCGACGGCGCCGACTACCCCTGGGCCGAGCCACTCCGTGAACACCACCGCCGCCGCGCCGCGGACGCCGCCGCCCGCCTCGCCGAACTCGCCACCACCGCAGGCCACCCCGACCGCGCCATCGCCTGGTTGGACCGCGCCATCGACCACGACCTCTACAACGAACCCCTCTACCAGTGCCTCATCCGCCTGCAGACCTCCCTCGGCCGCGACGACGCCGCCCAACGCACCTTCGACCGGCTCACCGTCCGTCTCGCTGAGCTCGACACCAGGCCCGATCCCGCCACCCGGACCCTCCTCCCACCTCACCACCGGCAACCCCAGCGACGGCGCAGCGATTGACGCTGCCTCGCGCGACGGCGGCAGGCCCGCCACCGAGGCGTAGGCTCAGCGCGGTCGTCCGCTATCTATCCGTGGGCCAGCAACAGCATCGCCAATACCGGGTCGACGAACCGTTTTTGACAATGGGCGCAGTTCCGTTGGAGTGAAGATCCATCGATAGAGGCGCAGTTCCGTAACGGGCTGCGTGTCTATCTGATCGTGCCGGAGCCGGGCGGTGTGGGGGCCTCTTCGCGGATCAGTTCACCGGAGGCGGCCGTCATTGCCGCAAGGGACGCGCAGATGGCGGGCAGGAACGGGATCAGGGCGACGATTCCGAGCCAGGGCACCAGGAGCACGCCGACGGCTACGGTCGCGGACCCGAGGACGGTCCCCGATACCAGTTCAGCGGCTATCAGCCCTTGGTTGGTGCGCGCGGTGAGCGGCCATACGAGCAGTGTGAATGCGATGACTCCGGGACCGCTGACCTCAAGCCAGGTCAGCCCGGCCATGCGGAGGGCGCCGAGAATGAGGAGGACGGGCAGCGCCGCCATACCGAAGGCGGTACCGGCGCAGACCGCGGCAGTCCGGTTCAGCGGGCGCGCGAACGCCGAGGCCAGAGCGGCCATCCCGTCATCCCTCTGTCCCGGGAATCGCCCTTTTGAGCTTTCGCTCAAAACGAGCCTACATATCCAGGCTGTGGGCGGCGTCGTCCGTCCCTGCCGTGGGGATGGAGGAGGCGCGTGGGATGGGATCGCCGTTCGAGGAGTTGGAGGCCCGGGAGTCGGCCGCCCGGATAAGGGTGGGCGAACTCGGGGCCGAGCTCACCGCGTTGGCCCGACGCGCCGAGGAGGCGCGCGGACTGTTGGAGCGGCTGCGGATCGCGCGGGAAACCGTCGCGGAGGTGATGGCCGAGATGTCGGCGCACGCCTCGGCGGTGCCGGACATCGAGGGCCACGGGCTGGGACTGGGCCCGCACCACCTTGATGGCCGGCAACTCGGACGGGACCGGCGCCGACGAACTCGTCGCCGTTCAAGGAACCGCCGACGGCCGGTTCGCCGCCTACACCTTCAAGACCACGGCCACCGGCACGTTCAACGCGCCGATCAAGAGCTACGAAGTACCGCAGGCCGGCTGGTGGGTACACCGATCAGTCCCACTTCGCCCTCGGCGACAGCAACGGCGACGGACGCGCCGACGTCATCGGCACCTACATCTACACCGACGGCACCCTCAAGACCTTCACCGCCCTCGCCAGCACCACCGGCGCCTTCCCCGCCTTCAACACCGTCGGCTGGACAAGCGGCCTCGGCGCGTGGTCGCACAGCGCAATGCAGGTCACCGCAGGCGATCCCATGATCAAGATTGATGAGTTCGGGACAGTCTGGTGTGGCGTCGCCAGCTCAGTCCCTTGCCGGAACGAACTGTTGCGCTTCCTCGCTGTTGGAGGTCTGCACGACCTCGAAGGTAGTGACGTAGCGGGCGCCGGGGAACCCGTCTGGTTCGATGACGTCGCGGATGCGGGACATCGGCAGCCACTGGGTGCGGCCGTCGGCGGGACCGCCGTCGAAGGTGATGAAGACCAGCATCGTTTCGGGGGCGATGCTGGGCATCTGGCGGCCCTCCATCCCGGGCGGGACCAGGCCGTGTGGGGCCAGCGAGGATGTGGCTACGGGCTTGCTGCCTGCGGGCAGGGGGTTGGTGGGTACCGTGGAGGACCCTGGTGCCTCGTTGCCGGGAGCGGTGGCTCCGGCGCGGCCGCTGTCGGAGGCGCAGCTGGCGAGTGCGAGCACCGCGATGCCGAGGCCGACCGCGGCCAAGGCTGTCGGTGCGGACGCCGAGCGGCACAGACGTCGTACGGGGGTCATGTCGCTCCCAGAGTGGCTGCGTCCTGGCGGACGACGTGCTGCAGAGTGGGGTCGTCGGGCTCGGGGGGAGCTACCGGGCCGGGGCGCAGGGCGGGGGCGAGGGCGCGCCAGACGCGTTCGGCTGCGGGGTAGTCGTAGTCGGCGAAGTCTGGGGTGGCCAGGAGCCACAGGCCGCCGTTACGCAGGGGGACCACGTTGGCGAACGCGCCGGTTGCGCGGAGGGCTTCGGGGCCGCCGAGGCGGTCGGCGATGTCCTGGGGGCAGATGGTGAGCCAGCTGTAGCCGCGCAGGTAGGTGCGGCTTTCCGGGAGGAAGGTGCGCGGGAGGGGGCCGGGCATCAGGTTTGCTTCGTGGCCGGTCTGCAGGATGCCGGCGAGGGTGTGGTCGATGTACCCGAAGGAAGGGCCGATGTCGTCTGCGAGGTCGCGGAGGACGGCGAGCAGCCGGGCCTGGTAGGCGGGGTCGGCGAGCTGCGACTGCATGGTGTGGAGGATGAGGCGTCCCCAGTCCGGACAGGCGTCCTCACGCCGGAACTCGACGCTGATGGTCGGGTCGTCCGGGTAGCCGGTGGTGTCCAGCGGCGAGAACTGGAGTTTCGCGCTGGTGGGCACCTTCGCCAGTTCGCCGAGCAGCCACTGCATGTTCTTGGCGGTGTAGACCCGGGGCTTGGCGGGTTTGCCGTCGTGGCCGACCGAGACGAAGCCCCACATCACGCCTGGCGGGCCGCACGGCATCGGGCGGCGGATCGCCTCGGGCGGCAGCTTGGGCCCGCTCTCGATTTCCTGTCGTGCGGCTGCCGCGAGCTGTCCCACCGACTCCTGGAACCACCAGACGAGCCGCGCGGCGGCGTCGTCGAGGCGTGCGAGCTCGACGTCGATCTCGCAGACGAGCATGTGGTCCATGAAGGTCCGTTCCGTGCAGCCCATGGGGTTTTCGGGCGGTTGTTATCGGCTTGCGCCTCGGCCGTAGCCATCGTAGGCGACGGCATCACCGGGGCGTGGAGGATGCCTGGCTGGGCCTCCACGCCCCGGCGGGACGTCAGTTTGCCAGCGGACTGAGCAGGAAGAAGAGTCCTGCTGCTCCCCCCATTCCCGCCGTCTTCCAGTAGTTCGGATCCAGTTGCGGGATTGGAAGGTTCGGGAGGTTGAACGACGGCAGACCCTGGCCACCGTGGGGTATCTGGGGGATGGCGGCGCCGCGCGGGAGGGCCGGTGCGCCCGGGGGTTGCCACAGGGGCCGGTTCTTCAGCCCGGCGGGTTGCAGGCCGGTCAGGGGTACGGGGGCCGTGACCGGGACCGGTCCGGGTTTGGGCAGGTGCGGGATCTTCCCTTGCTGGGCTTCGTAGATGATGACGCCGTTGGCCTTCCCGGACCTGACCTGGAGGGCCTCGCTGAAGACGTCCATGTTCGGGACGATCACCGGGGGCATCTTCTGGTTGCCGATGTGCACGGTCCGGCGGTCGCCGATGGCCGCGAGGTACTCGGCCAGTTTCAGCTGGTAGTGCTCCAACTGTGCGGGGGCCGAGGCCTCCGCGGCGCCGCCGCCGTTCTTCACCTCGTAGATCCAGACTCTGGTTTCGCCCCAGACGATGATGTCGGCGTAGCCGTACTTGCCGTTCTTCTTGCTGGAGCCGCCGGGGATGCCCACCTCGTTGGTGACCTCGTAGCCCGGGTTCCTCGCCTTCAGCCATGCCGTGGCGGCGATGACGGCGGTGTCGTGGCGTGGGCGCCACAGGCGGCGCCAGTCGAACCCGCCCTTCGCCCCGGCTCCTGCCGCAGCGGCTGCAGCGCCGGACTGGACTGCGGCGCCGCCTTGGTCGTTGTCGTCGCTGTCCTCCTCGCCGGGCGATGTCGGCACACTACCGAGCGCGTTGCCCATCGGGTGGCCGAAGGAGCCGGTGTCGTTGGCGTGCGCGTCGTACTCGCGCAGTCCGGTCGGGTCGGACTTGGTGGTGGGGTTGTTGCTGGCGTAGGCGTACCCGTGCATCTGCTGGGGGTCGGCCAGGTCCATGATCGGGTCAACGCTGATGAACCGCCCGAGGCCGGGGTCGTATTCGCGGGCGCCCAGGTGGGTCAGGCCAGTGGTGTCGTTGGTGCCGCCGATGAAGCCTCGGGTGCTGGGCCATGCCGCGGGCGCGGTGCCGCGGGGCTGCCCGTAGGCGGTGGCCTTGCGCTGTTGCACGGTCATGCTGGCCGCAGTGCTGATCGCGGTGGTGGCGGTCCCGTGGTGGTCGGCGACCAGGAAGGAGACGGCGGTGCCGGTGCGGCGAACGGCGGTGGGTGCGCCGGGGTGGGTGTAGTAGCGGTCGGCGGCGACGGAAGTGCCCGTGGCGGTGACCTCGGTGGCGCCGAGGTACAGCGTGGCCTTGGTGGTGCCGCCGGTGGTGGTCTTGCCGATGAGGCGGTTGCCGCTGGCGTCGTAGACGTAGCTGCTGGTGGTGCCGGGGTCGGCGACGCGTTCGAGCTGGCCCTCGGCGTTCCAGGTGTGGGTGCGCGTGGTCCCGCCCATAGTGCGGGTGAGGGTGTTGCCGTCGGCGTCGTAGGTGTAGCTGCTGGTCGGCGGGGCGGCGGGGCCGCTGCCGGTCACGGTGGTGACCTGGTGCGTGTTGCCGCCGGCTGTCTTGGGATAGGTGTAGGTGCGGGTGGCGTCGTTCGCCGTGTTACCGGCCGGGTCGTGGATCGTCTCGGCGGTGCGGTTGCCGACGTTGTCGAGGGAGTAGGTGGTCCAGTACGGGTCCGGGCCGCCGACGGTGGCCCCGGCCCCGGTCTTGGGGCCGCTGGCACAGTGGTTGGCGGAGGTCCAGGCGTCGACGAGTCGGCGCAGCTGGTCGTAGTTGAAGCACTGGACGTCGTCGGTGAGGGCGCCGGCGGCGTTAGGGGTGCGGTTGTTGATGTAGGTGACGTTGTCGGCCTTGTCGTAGCCGTAGCGCGACTCGGCGACCGCGTGTGGTCCGGCCTCGCGGTGGGTGGCTGCAACGAGGAGCTGGCCGGTGTGCTCGTCGTAGGTGTTGGTGGTCCACACCCGGGTCGGCGCGGTGCCGGACTGGGTGCGCAGGACCTCGCCGTAGGGGCTGTAGACGGTGTCGGAGGCGTACCAGGACTGGCCCGAGGTGGAGATCGGCAAGTCGTCCGCGTTGTAGCGGGTGACGACCTTCTCGGCGGGCAGTCCGCCGGCCGCGGGCAGGTTGGTCGCCGTCAGCTTGCCGGTCGGGCTGTAGGTCTGGGTGGTGGTGTAGGTGCCGGCGAGGGAGCCCTCGGCGGCGGGGATGGTGACGGTGGTGCCGAGCGGCCGGTAGTCGGAGTCGTAGCCGGTGATCGCGCTGGTGTAGGCGTTCCCGTTGGCGTAGCGGCTGGACGCCACGGGCTGGCCGAGGGCTCCGGGCAGCGCGTCGTAGGTCCACTCGGCGAGCACGGGGCCGTTCGCGTCGCCGCTGCGCAGGGCGGTCTTGCGGCCGAGCGCGTCGTAGGTGGTGGCGAGTGTGGTGCCCCGCGCGTCGGTGGTGCTGGTCTGGCGCCCGGCGTTGTCGTAGGTGGAGGTGGAGGCGCCCTTGTCGGGGTCCGTGGTGGCGACGAGTTGCTTGCGGGCGTCGTAGGTCCACGTCCAGGTGTTGCCGGCGGCGTCCGTGACACGGGTGCGGTCGCCGCGCAGGTCGTAGGCGTAGGTGGTGGTGACGAAAGAGGTCTGTGTGGCGTTGGTGAACTGTTCCAGGCGGACGGTGCGGCCGAGGATGTCGGTCCAGGTGCGGGCTGCGGTGCCGCCGGGCGGCGGGGTGACGACGGTGTAGTCACCGGCGTAGGTCGTGGTGGTGGCGCGTTCGGGGGCGGACGCACCGGCGTACCACTGTGCGGCCTTGGTGACCCGGGACAGACCGTCGTAAGTGTTCTCTGTCCAGGTGCGGATCTGGGTGTTGCTGGTCGGGACGTACAGCACGTCGGACGGGTCGTCCGTGGCCAGGTAGGTGGTGTTGGTGCGGCGGGTGCCGCCACTGGGGTTGTAGAAGGTGTCGGAGACGAGGCGGCCGGCGCCGACGGCTTCGGTCTGGGTTTGGCGGGGCCGCAGCATGCCGTCGTACAGGCTCTTGGCGACTGCGTAGGTGCCGTTGTCGCGCAGGGTCTCCGTGGTGACGACGGGGACGCGGCTGCCGGAGACGTCGTAGGTGTGGCGGACGTTCGGAGTGGCGCCGTCGAATTGGCGTGACGGCGTCCACACCGCGACCGGGCGTCCCAGCGGGTCGTAGTCGGTGCGGGTGATCTTCCCGTTGGCGTCGGTAGCCGTCAGGGTGCTGCCGCGTCCGGTCTCCTGTGCGGTGGCTGTCTTGTGGCCGAGGGGGTTGGTGACCTGGACCTGGGTCGGGGTGCTGTTGTCCGCCGGGGTGTAGATGGTGGTGGTGTCGCGGCCGTCGGCGTCGGTGACCTTGGTGACGCGTCCGTACACGTCGTAGCTGGTCGCGGTGGTGACCGTGTGGCTGGCGCCGGAACCGGTGATGGTCTGGACGGAGGTGACGTCGCCCTTGGTGGGGGCCTGCTCGAAGGGCAGGTTGTCGTAGAGGGTGAGGGAATCACCGATGATTCGGTCGGGACCCGCGCTGGTGGCGTCTGCGCACAGCCCGGCGGTCGTGCGGACGCGGACCTTCGCGCCGACGATGTTGGCGGCGGTGTGGTGAGCGTAGGTGATGACCGTGCACTGCTCGTCGCCGGTCACGGCGGTGTCGCCCAGGTCCTCGGTCGAGGTGGGCAGGCCGTAGACCGGGTCGGAGACAACGGTGGACCGGGTGCTGCGCTCACGGCTGCCGCTGATCTTCTCGGTCTTGCCGGTAGCGGCGACGCCGGACTGGTACGCCTGCAAGTCGGGGAGTTCGGGGCGGGTCTGGGTGGCGGTGGTGCGCGCCCATGGCGTGGTGACCTGGCGTGCGGCGACCGGCTGGCCGTCGCCGAGATAGGTGATGGTCTCCGCGACCTGGCTGCGGAAGGCCGGCAGGTCGTCGGCGATGTCCGCGCCCGTGGAGTCCTTGACCTTGACCGTCCGCGGCGGGCCGCTGGGCATCGGGTCGCCGTGCATGCCGCGGAAGAACCGCTGCTCGAGCAGTCCGGCCACAGTGCCCTGGCTTGTGTCGGTGCGTCCGGTGACGACCTGGACGCGGGCGTAGCCGCGCCATTGGTTCCAGGTGCGCTCGGCCGGTTTGGCGAGCTCGTTGTCGTCCTTGGCCCAGGCGGCGCCGTCGAGGTACCGGTACTGGGTGACCACCGCGGGTTCGCCCGGGGTACTGACGTAGTCCTCTTCGGAGACCTTCTCGACGACGTACTTGTTGAACCACTCGACCTTGGGGTCGTCGGCACCGTCGGGAGCCCAGTAGACGGGGTAGCAGCGGGAGGTGTTCTCCTCTGGCTTGGGCTTCGCGGCGCCGGGGCTGCACACCGGGTCGGGCTGGGAGTAGGTGACGACGATGCCGCCGCCGCTCCCGGTGAAGATCTTCTCGACGCGGAGGCGGACGAACGGCGGGCGGTTGTCGCCGGGGCCGGTCTGCCGGTTGGGCATGTCGACGGCGTTGGCGTGGAACGTGACCGGGGGCAGCGCCAGGATCTTGCCGTCGGCGGCGTGTCCGGTGCGCTGGATCGAGTCGAGCCAGGCGGGCGGGTTGGTGTCGTAGCGGGCGTCGAGGAAGTTGTGCTTGAGCTCGTAGGAGTCGACGGGGCGGTACGTGGCGGCGCCGGGGGCGGTGGCGACCTGGGTGGTGATGGTGGTCAGCCACTTGCGGGTCCAGAACGTGGGCCCGCCGACCATGCACTTGCCGGTGTCCTTGCACATGGAGTCGACCGGGACGTCGGGCCAGTGCAGCCCGTCGGTGCTGTGCTTGGTGAACTTCGCGTCGGAGCAGTCGAACTCAGAGGTACGCAGGCAGCGTTCGTCGACGGCGAAGCTGATCTTCGCGGGGGCGGCCTTGGTGTAGACGGAGTCCGCGCGCAGCCCGTACTCGATGCGGTCCAGCCAGCCGCCGCGTACGTAGGGCTTGGGGGCGTCGGACTTGCCGGCCTGGGCGTACCAGTTCTTCTCCTGGTTCCAGTAAAGCGCCATGGCGTTGCCGTGGGTGTCCTCGACGTAGTCGAGGTTCCAGCGCCACGCCTGGTCGCAGGCGGAGGCCTCGAACGTGGTCTGGCGGCACGGTTCGCCGGTCTGGTTGCCGAACACCGGGACGGTGAAGGCCGAGTTGCTGGTGGCCTTGCCGTCGCTCCAGCCGGGCAGGCGGTTGAGCCCGAAGTGGTAGCGCGTGCCGTTGGCGGTGGTGACGACCCAGTGCTCGCCGTCGTTGTCGCCGTTGGCGGCGCCGAACTTCTGCTCGACCCGGGTGCCGTTGTCGTTGGCGGGAGTCCACTTGATCGGTGCCTTGCCCGCGTCGCGGTCCGCCGCCGAGGCCCACGTCGGGACGAGTTGGGTGGAGGAGCCTTCCAGCGACAGGACCGCGTTGTAGCCGCGCCAGCACAGGTCGCCGGTGTTCTTGGTGTTGTTGCCGTTGGTCTTGTCGTCGGCGCAGCCGCGGTAGGTGCGCTCGATGAAGCCGGGGTGGTAGTCCCAGCCGTCGCCGACCCAGGAGGCCTGGTTGTTGGTGGTGGACGTGCGGCCGTCGACGGACTGGGAGGAGTAGCCCAGCGACACTGACGGCTTCGGGCCGGCGGCGACCGGCGGAGTCTCTACCGGGTAGGTCCAGGAGAATCCGCCGGAGGATCCTCCGGCGGTCCACTTGCCCGACGGCTGCAGGGATGTGGCCTGGTAGTCGCCGGCCTCGCCGGACTTGCCGCCGGTCGCGGCCAGCACGACCGCGCCGCCTGTGGCCGACGCTGTTGCGGCGAAGGACTGTGCGCCTTGCGGGGCCGGTTCCGCGGCCGGCGCCACCGTGGCGGAGACCTCGTTGGCGGTGGCGTTGTTGACCGACTCGACCTCGGTGGCCTCGGAGCAGCCCGCGAGTTCGGGAGTGGTCAGGAAGCACGCGGGGAACTGCACGAACCGCAGCCGTGACCCCCACCCCGCGCCGTACAGCTGCTCGAACTGCTCGTACTTCAAGCGCAGATCGACCGGGCTGGCGTCGGGGGAGGGTTCGAGCTTCATCAGCACGCCGTCGATGCCGGCCGCTTCGGTCTCGGCCCGCGTCGGGACGGTGACCGTCCACGTTCCGGCGGGGGCGGGGTCCGCGGTGGCCGCGGCCTGGTCGGCACCTGCCGCCACCAGGGCGTCGTCCGGCGTGGCGGACCGCGCGGCAAGCGGGGCCGTGGGCTGCTGCGCCGGCCCGACCCACAGCGGCAGGCCTGCGACCTGCTGCATGGAACCCGCCGAGGTGGGCGCGATGTTCGGGATGGCGGTCCGCGCGGCAGCCTGATCGCCGCTCCCGAGCACGATCAGTTCCTGGCCGCCGTCGATGGGCGTGACGCGGGTGGGGGCGTACTCGATCTGCGTGCCCGGGGCCACCGGCTGCTGAAAGTTCGCCGCGGTGTCCTTGCCGCTGACCGGCGTTTCCTTCTGCAGGTCCGGCAGTTCCACCGTGGTGCGGGCAGGCGTCCGCGCCGCCATCGCCTCAGCCGGGGTGAGCGTCACCACCATCGCGCCCGCCGCGGTCAGCGCGGCTAGCCGCATCGGGCGCGGGAAATCGCGAACCCATCCGCGCAATCCGCGTGGGCGCATACCTGAACCAACTCCGAACAACAGAAACGCCCCCAACGAAAGCGGGTACGGCAATGGCCCCGCAGAAATACGAGCGGCGAGATCTTGCTGCACGGCGCCGCACGAATGCAACCGGTTCAAACGCCGAGCGCAAGGAGACGCGAATCACAACTCACCCCGACCGGGCCTTCCAACGACACGACGAGTAGAGCCCCCAAACAGTTGGATCAAATCGGGCATTGAATGGCAATTTATACCTCTCAAAAGCCGCATATTGCTATTAGTTGCTTGATTGGCTGAAGAGTGGTGCTCAGGGTGCATCGGGCTCTGAAATAGACAGAAGGTAGGCGTGTGACACCGACTGGTGACCAAGGAGCAACGTCATGTGCAAGTCGACATGCCGAAGGTGATTCACATCACACGGCATGATCACCAACGTTGAGCCATGCTGTCTCCCGCCTATCGCGCACCCCGGTCATGAGACCGCTCCGGGTGCATTTGCGCGTGCGTGCCGCGCGGCGATCGGCTATTCGACAGTTCGCGGAAAGCGGCCGACTCGGTGAATACCGCGGCCGTGCCCGCAGACAAAGGAGCACAACGGTGTCAGTGACGGCCAGGAATTCTCGGCGGCCGCGGCAGTGGATACGCGGAAAGGCGGCGGCGCTCACCGCAGGCGCAACCGCGGCGGTCCTCGCGGTCGGTGCCGTCACCCTTCTCGACACGGATGGCGGCGGCCCGGCTCGCCCGGCGTCGGCCGGGCCGGCGCCGGTGGACGAGAGCGAGGCGCAGCGGCAGGCGCGGCAGTTCGGTCAACCCGTGCGGGTGGAGACGTCGCTGACCGCGACCAGCACCACGACGGCGAACCCGGACGGCACCTTCACCTGGACGCAGCACGCGCTGCCGATCCGTGCGAGGGTCGACGGCGCCTGGCGCGACATCGACACCGAACTGCGGCGCGTCGCCGGAGGATGGGCGCCGAAGGCGACCACAACGAAGATCGTCTTCAGTGCGGGCGGGACTGCCGCTGCGTCCGGCGCGCACGGCAAGCCGCGCCACCTGCCTGTCGAGGACCCGACACCGCCACCGCCGCCGACCGCGTCGGTGGAGCCGCCGTCCCTCCCGGACGCGATGCCGTCGCTGCCGGAGACCCAGGAGAGCGCCCAGGTCCCCGTGGCAACCCCCGCGCCGACCGCATCCGCGCCGCAGAGCCCGTCCGCACCCGCCCCCTCCGGCACCTCGTCCGGGCAGGCCACCGCAGAGCTCGCCACCGAAGCAGCGCTTCCGCCGGGCGCGTTGCTGCGGATGACGTCGCCCGAAGGCCAGTCGTTCACGCTGATGTGGCCGAACGGCACCCTGCCCCAGGCCGAGGTGGCCGGGGACCAGGCCCTGTACCCGGAGGTCTTCCCAGGCGTCGACCTGCTGCTCACGGCGCGGGACGGCGGGTTCTCCCAGGTCCTGGTGGTCAAAACACGTGAAGCCGCAGCCAATCCGCAACTCGCGGACGTGGCCTACCGGTTGTCGTCGGCAGAGCTGACGTTCACACACGACGCCGAGTCCGGGGTCACCCGCGCGGTCGACGCGTCCGGGCAGATGGTGGCCGCGTCGCCGACGCCCTTCATGTGGGACTCCGCCGGGCACGCGCCCGGCAGCCACTGGGCCGAACAGCAGGCCGCCGCCGCACCCGGATCACCCGCGCCGAGCACCGCCGCGGCTTCGACGTCGTCCCCCGACGCGGCACCGGCGGCTGCCGCGTCCGTCGCGCCGACCAGCCCGACGGCATCGAGCTCGGCGAAGACCGGCACGCTCGCGCTGCCCGGCCTCGGCGGCCCCGAACCCGGGACACACGAGGCGGTCGTCGCCGCGCGGCTGGACGGCGACCGGCTGCGCCTGACCCCGGACCGGGGGATGCTGTCGTCCCCGGAGACGGTGTTCCCGGTGTTCGTCGACCCGTCGTTCTGGTCCAAGCAGGCCGGGTGGACCCTGGCCTACAAGAAGTACTCGACCAGCTCGTTCTGGATGGGCGCCAACTTCAACGGCGGCACCACGACCGCACGCATCGGCTACGAGAGCGACTCGGGCGGCACCGCGCGCTCGTTCTTCCGCATGTCGTTCGACCCCAACCTGCTCGCGGGCGCGGCGCTGAAGTCGTCCACGTTCAGGATCCTGGAGACCCACTCCTGGTCCTGCCAGGCCCGCGCGGTCGACCTGCACCACACCGGCGCGATCAGCGAGGGCACCACCTGGGCGAACATGCCCGCCCCCGGAGTGCTGCAGCAGTCCGTGAACACGGCCAAGGGCTACAGTGCTTCCTGCCCGGGCGACTACCTCGCGTTCAACACCCTCAACGCTGCCACGATGGCCCGCGACAACCGCTGGGGCGACGTCACGTTCGTGCTCAAGGCGGCCAACGAGAACGACACCTACGCGTGGAAGAAGTTCGCGGTCAACCCCAGCATGGAGATCGTCTACAACCGCCCGCCCTGGCAGTCCGGCGCGATCAGCACCACCCCCGGCGGGCCCTGCCGCACCGACGCCAACAACGTCATCGCCGACAACGACGTCACCATCCACGCCCACAACGCCGACCCGGACGGCGACCTGCGCGATGTCTTCCTGCGGGTGTGGGACGAGACCACCGGCGCACGCATCTACGACGGCTGGGCGCCGCTGCAGGGCGACGGGTGGTTCCACTACCTCATCCCCCACACCTCGCTGAAGAACGGCTCGACGTACGCGTACACCATGGACCCGCACGACTGGTCCGACGCGTGGGCCGGCGCGACCGGCTACCCCGGCGCGATCAACAACCCGTGCCGGTTCAAGGTTGACAAGTCCGCCCCCAACGCCCCCTCGGTCAGCTCGGCGCAGTACCCGGCCGGCTCCGACGCGGCCTGGCCCACCGGCGGGGAGTACGGAACGCCCGGCGTCTTCACGTTCGGCGCGAACGGCACCGCGGACACCGTGGAGTACGCGTACAGCTTCGACAAGAACAACTTCCAGCAGCGCGTCAAGGCGCCTGCCCCCGGCAAGGCCGCAACGATCAACGCCACCCCTGCGCACGCCGGACCCGCGCAGCTGTACGTGAAGGCGATCGACAAGGTCGGCAACTGGTCCTGGCAGACCGTCTACAGCTTCTTCGTCGAGCCGCGCGACCAGGTCGACGGGCCGATGGACTTCACCGGCGACCAGAAACCGGACCTCACCCTGGTCACCGCGGGAGGCGACCTGCAGGTGTTCCCGTCGTTCTCCGGCGGGAAGCTCAACAAGGCGATCAACGGCACCCGCACCGACGACGGCACCGGCAACACCGGCCAGAACCAGGTCCCTGCCGGATACTTCAAGGACGCCCTGACCACCTACCACGGCGACTGGTGGGGCGCGGACGGGTTCCAGGACCTCATCGCGCGGATGCCCGACGGGAAACTGTGGGTCTACCCCGGCAACGGCCGCGGCGCCGTCGACACCGCCGCCCGCATCGAACTCCTCCTCCCCGCAGGCTCACCGGCCCCGTCCGCGATCACACAGATCCTCGCCCTCGGCGACGCCACCGGCGACGGCCTTCCCGACATGCTCGCTGTCGTCGGCCAGGAACTGTGGGCGTTCAACGGCTACACCGGAGCCACCGTGCTCTCCGCAGCCAAGATCGGCACCGGCGGCTGGGCCGACTACACCATCCACACCGCCGGCGACATCAGCGGCGACGGCGCCTACGACCTGCTGATGCGCGAAAAGGGCGACAACGGCGAGTTGTTCCTGCGCAAGGGAACCAAGCAGGGCAACGGCACCGACCTCGCCTCCCTCGGCGGCGGCACCAAGACCGTCTACGGCGCCAGCGGCTGGCAGCAGTCCTACTACCCGCTCCTGCAGGCGATCCCCGACGTCACCGGCGACGGCATCCCCGACCTGTGGGCCACCACCACGACCGGGGTCCGGCACCTGTGGTCCGGAGGCCGCACCGCCTTCGACAACCGCACCGACCTGGGCGGCGACGGCATGGACTTCTGCCAGGCCTTCCCCGGCGCAACCGGCGGCACCAAAACCCTCTGCGGCCCGGTCCTGGCCAAGTACCTCGACCTCGGCGGACCCTCCGGGGCGTACAAGCCGGTCACCGACACCCTCACCGCACCCGACGGCGCCGGCAAGTACACCTACTTCCGCACCGCCGGCGCCACCGAGGACAACGCCGTCATCTACTGGCACACCAACACCGGCGCCGCCCTCGTCCAGGGCACCCTCCTGAAGAAGTGGGCCTCGCTGAACTGGGAGAAGGGCCTGCTCGGCTACCCCACCGCCGACGAATACGCCGACGGAACCGCCGGCTGGTACTCCCTGTTCCAAAAGGGCGGCATCTACGCCGAACGCGGCAAGGCCGCCTACTACGTCCTCAACGACATCCACCTGAAGTACATCGAACGCGGCCACACCGCCACCCTCGGCTACCCGGTCAACGACGAGACCGGCGCACCCGACGGCATCGGCTGGTTCAACCACTTCAGCAAGGGCGGCGTGTCCGTCTACTGGAGCCCGAACACCGGGGCCCACTCCATCGGCGGTGCCATCCGCACCCGCTGGGCCGAACTCGGCTGGGAGACCGTCCTGGGCTACCCCACCCTCGACGACACCAAAACCCCTGACGGAGTCGGCTACTTCAACCACTTCACCAACTACGCCAGCATCTACTGGCACCCCAGCACCGACGCCTGGGCCGTCTTCGGCTCCATCCGCACGTACTGGGCGTCCATCGGCTGGGAAACCAGCTGGCTCGGCTATCCGACCAGCAACGAATTCGACATCCCCGGCGGCCGACGCAGCAACTTCCAGAACGGCTACATCACCTGGACCGCCGCCACCGGAGCTATCAACGCCTACCGCAACTAACGGACACCACGTGGGCGCCTGGGGAAACCCCCAGGCGCCCACGTCCGCCACTCGGCCCCCACGTACGCCGACGTCACCCCGGTCACCGGCTGAGGACGCCCTTTCGGGTTCCGCAGTCACCTCGGCGGGACCGGTTCCACGGCCGTGTCGGCGAGTACCTCGGTCACCGTCTCCCGGGCGATTTGCAACCGGTCCAGGCTCCCGCGCGCCTCGTCCAGCCGGGCAGTCAACTCCGCGATCGCTTGCGGTTGCCGCCTGCCGCGCGGGCTGCTCGATCTACCTCACCAGCCTCGACGAGATGGTCCGCAACCTCACCGCCGCAGAGACCGCCGGCAGGCCGACCAACAAGCTCGGCACCTACCTGCGGCCCAGCGTCCTCGTGGTCGACGAAGTGGCCTACCACCCCTTCGAACGCGCCGAGGCGAACCTGGTGTTCCAGGTCATCTCCAAGCGCTACGAACGCGGTTCGACCATCCTGACGTCGAACAAGACCTTCAGCAAAGCGCACATGTTCCGGCGAACGTGTGCAAGGCGGCGCTGTAGTTCAACAGGTTCAGGCGGTCTGCGGCCACGCGCCCAGGGCGGCCGCAAGGCGATCGCGCAGTCCGGGATCGCCCACGGTCTCGGCGAGCCGGTAAGCCATAGGCCCAATGCTCCAGCCTGAGTGATGGTCGAAGGGCGCCTGTGGTCCGGTGGCGTTGTGCGCCACCTTGGCGACGAGTTCAGCGAGACGGAAGAACGCCGACTGAGCCGCGTCGAATGGAGGGTCTTGTTCGAGCGTTCTGCGGCGCAAGCGGTCGAAGACGTCACGGGCGTTCACCCATCGGTCCTCGGACTCGGCGAGCGCGAGTGCGTCCCCGATCTCGTCAGGGGCGCCCAGGCTGTGCGCGGCGGCCGCGAGAACGCCGGCAGCCCAGACGACGGGTTGTTGTTGGCGCCGGAAGACATCGCGTCCCCAGGTGCTGAGGTCTGGACTGGGGTCAGGCATGGTCTCGGTGCTCCAGGGCCAGGAAGTCGCGGATGTCGGCGGCGAGGTTCTTCGCCTGTTCACCGGCCTCGATCCAGGTGGTGACGGTGCTCTCCCAAGGGGCGTCTCGGGTGAGTCGCGGGCGGAGTGTCCACGTCAGTCCGACATGGCCGCCGGTCCGGGCGACGGCGCTCACCTTGAGGTGGTTGGTCTGCCAGGTACGTTCGCCGTGCCATCCGCGGAAGTCGGCCGCGACCTGAACGAAGAAATCCGCGAGGCCCGGCTCGTCCCAGACCCAGACCTCAACGCCGTCGACACGGGCCTGAAGCCCCTCGGCGCGTACCTCGACAGCGAACCCGATGCCGCTCTCGTCGGGGCGGTAGCGATGCGTCAAGCGAAGGACGGTCGCCGGGTCGTCCAGGCAACGGATTGTCACCTCGGAAGGTTCGACTTCTTGGGCATCGGGCGTCCTCATCGCCGAAGGATAGGCCGCCGTACGGCGGCCGTCACCGTAGTTGTTCGGGCAGCCGGCCGGCGTCGACGCGGTCGGCCAGGTAGATCATGGTGGCTTCGGGGTCCATGCCGAACGCTGCGGCGACGAGCTTGGGGTCCATGGTGTTGACCAGGTCGACGAGCCGGGTGCTGCGGATCATGCGGGGCGGCACGCCGCCCGGGTCGAGGACGTGGCTGACATAGGCAGTGGACGCGGATCCGCGTCCGGCCTTGGTGCCCTTGGTCACCATGACATGCGGGTTCTCGGTCCGTTGGCCGTCGCGGTGGACGAGGCACCTCTGCACCGCTGCCCAGGACGCCGGGTCCAACGGCACCGGATGCGGGCGGTCGCCGAGTCGGATGGTCCGAGCCTGGCGGTCGATGTCCTCGACGGTGAGGGTGCGGACCTCCTTACTGGAGGCGCCGTGCAGGAGCGCGAGCAAACCGAACACCGCCTCGTGGGGGTGGACATCGGGTCCGAGGGTCCAGCGTCGGAACAGGGCCCGCTGTTCGTCGAGCGCCAGCGTCCGGCCCCGGAAACCGCAGTTGCTCGGCAGAGCCAGCCCCCGTGTCGGGTCGACCAGGACGACCTTGCGTGAGCGGGCGAAGCGGAAGAACTGCCTGAGCACAATGAGTCGCCGCGCTCGGGACTTGGGCAACGTCGCGAGGAACGCCTCCAGATCATGGACGTCGGCCACCGCCCAGTAACGCTTGCCGCATTGTTCGACCAGGAACCGGGCAAGATCCCGCACGACGGCCAGCGCCGTCTCAACGGTGGAGTCGGCCCGGGGGCGGGTTCCCGCACGGCGAGACCGTTCGCGAGCGTTGAGGATGAACGCGGCGAACGCCTCCGCAGTCGGCCGCAGGGGTTCCGGGACGGCGTCGGTGCGCCGTCGGCGGCGGCCGTCCGCGAGGCGTTCGCGCTGGTCAGTGGGCAGCGCAAGGCGCCGTGCCGTGAAGAAGTCCTCCAGGGTGCGGGCGAGGGTGCCCATGGATCGCCCCGGGCGGCGGGCGCGTTCCAGCAGGGCTTGGGGATGCGTGGGTCCGCCGTCGATGAGGAGCCGTCCCAGGCTGCTGAGTATGGTGCAGGCGCGACTGGGGCAATGCCGTGCGGCGGCATGAGCGGCGAAGTCCCTGAGCCAGTCCGGGTGTTCGCCGAGCCGGGCGATCAGGTTGTCGACGTGGACGAACGGCCGGTCGGGGTGGCGCTGCCAACATGCGGAGCACAGCCCGAGACCGGCGTGCCGGCGGACCTGGCCGCACTCGCCGCACGGACGGGGCGGCTGCTTGGCCTGCCGGGGCCGTGAGCAGTGGCCGCACCATCCCGTGTCCTCGCGCAGATATCCCGGTCGGCGGCACCGTGGGCACGGTCGTTGCGCGGCTTGTTGTTCGGCCTTGCGGCGGCAGTCCCGGCACCGCTCGGTGGTCTTGCCGCGCACTGGGTGACCGCAGTCGATGCAAGTCCGTGAGCAGGTGATGCACCGGCCGGTGTCCGGCTGCACGATCCGCTGGCTGCCGCACCCCGGGCATGCGGATCGGGCCGCAGCATCATTGCGGCGGGCGGTGCAGCGGCAGCACAGTTCGCGGCCGATGAGGCCGACCGGCGCCCCGCATCCGGTGCAGTCGCGTTGGCGCTTCCCCATGGCGTTGTGTCCTGGTCACAGGGGTGGCATGGACCGGCCCCGCGGGGCACCGGCGACGGCCTTGAGCGGCTCGGCTGCTGGCCGCACGGTCTGGGCGGGTTGTTCCACCGGGGTGGTGTCGACCTCGAAGAGGTCGTTGGGGGTGCACTCCAGCGCGGTGCACAACGCGATGAGGGTCGACATCTTCACCTGCGAGGGTTCCTTGGTGAACAGTGCGGACACCGATGCGGACGACAATCGCAGGCCGGCGCGTTCGGCCAGCAGCCGCTGCAGCTGGGTGCCGGTCCACACCTCGCGTTGCGCCGCGGCCATCCGCAGCCGCCACCGGATCTTCACGCGCCTGCCTCCCCGCTGGTGAGCTCGCCGAGCGTGGTGGCGACCGCGCGGCGGTAGGCGTCCTCGATGAACGTCGCGGACGGGCGGACGTATCGCATCGTCGATCCGACGGTCCAGTGTCCGAGGAGTTGCTGGATGGCGACCAGGTCGACGCCGCGCTCGTAGTTGTGCGTCGCGCAGGCCCGCCGCAGCGCGTGCGGGCTGAACCGGTCCTGGGCGGGTCGGCCTTCGAGTTCCATGAGATAGCGGAGCCGGTTGCGAATCGTCCCGCGGTGCAGCGGGCCGCCGGACTCGTCGGCGAACAGCACCGGGGAGTCGGGGAACTTGCCGCGCACGTCGTCGAGGAACCACCGCAGGACCAGGTCGAGCCCGTCGAGCATCGGCACCCAGCGCGGGCGTGGACCCGAGGTCCGGGCGCCTTTGCCGAATCGCACGTGCAGCTTGCCGAACGGGCCTCGGGAGAAGTGCACGTCCGGTCGGTCCAGCAGCGACGCCTCCTCCGAGCGCAGGCCAGCGTGGTAGAGAGTCCGGAACAACGCGTAGTCCCGCGCGGCCGGCGCGTACTTGCGAGCCGTCGCGATCCGGGCCTTGAGGAACTCGAAGAACTCGTCCACGCGTTCCGGAAGCGGCGGTGGCAGCAGAGCTGGGGAGTCGTCGCCGACATGCCGCGAGGCGTTGAACTCGTCGACCGGGCAAACCAGACGAACCCCGAACCCGGCCTCGATCTCGGCGGCCTTGCGGGCCTGCAAGAATCGGTGGAAGCCCTTGAAGGTTTGCACATACTCCCGCCGCGTCGACGCCGCCCGGCCGGCCGTCGCGAGGTCGCCGACCACCCGGTCGATGTCCTCCGGCGTCACCTCCCATGCCGGACGCCCGAGTGCGGTCAGGGTCCGCTCCAGCAGCCCGAGGTCATTCTCCACCGTGACCGGGCTGAATCCTCGGGCTCGCCAAGAAGCGACGAACGCCTCGACGCACTCCGCCTGAAACTCCCACGGATCGGCCGTAACCGACCCGGCGAACACACCGCCGCCCTCGATCACCCGCAGACCGGACGCCACCCGCACACCTTCCTCGCACCTGGCGGATCAAGGCAGCACCTTGAGAAACCGCCCTCCACCGCGAGGATCAACGAGAACCCCAGAACAGGGAAACGGCCAGCCCACACGGCCAACCCCAACGAGGGAACAAGTGCCAGCCCCAGATGAATCGGGACACGTGTTCGGCGACGAAGTCCTCGCCACCGCCATCCTCGACCGCCTCCTGCACCACTGCGACGTGATCTCCATCAACGGCCCCAGCTACCGGCTGAAGAACCGCCTCAAGGCCATCGAACGGGACAACGGCGTCGCCTGAACACTGTTACGCGAACAGGCCGCCCGACCAACGGACGCCGGCATCTCGCAACGGCAACCGATCTCCGTCACCGGGGAAGTCCAGCCCTTGTCCGCCAGAACGACGGGTCGCTCGGCGCTGACGTCCACCGCACGACCTGATGCGCCGCCCGCTCGAACGCCTCGGCCAGCGAGCGCCCGCAACCGACCTCCTGACTGAACCTTTCGACGTAGTGCGTGCCGTGGTCCGCGGGGCACAGACAGGCGATGCCCAGTTGGGCCGTCACCTCGTAGAAGCCAGTCGTCGTCGAGCAGATGTCGAGCTGAAGCTCCGTCCAGTCGCCGGGCCGGTCATCGGCTGAGACAGCTGTGCACACCA
Source organism: Streptomycetaceae bacterium NBC_01309 (assembly GCA_045039925.1). Classification (GTDB taxonomy): domain Bacteria; phylum Actinomycetota; class Actinomycetes; order Streptomycetales; family Streptomycetaceae; genus Yinghuangia. Next base: position 7,873,136 of record CP108400.1, on the reverse strand, counting down.
TGACCTGGGAGGGCTCGGGTGCCCAATGCCACGTCGTCCGGCCGCCTGGCCCCCTGACGGCGTCAACAGCCGCTGCGGCAGCCCGGAGTCGTGCCTCGTCGGGGGACTCGATGCTGGGGAAGAGCAGTCCCAACGGGGCATCCGTGAAGTTGCCTTGCTTCATCCCGGTGGCCATCCGTCGATCATCAGCAGCGGCAGGACCTTTCGCAAGAGGGCCTCGCACGCGTCGTGCGAGGAACCCTACTTACCACCTGCCCGTCCTCGACTGGGCTTCCCGCGAACCGGTGGGCCGGACGTGGCCGACAGCCCCCGTCACCACCTGCGTCGCAGCGCGGCACCACGGCCCAATCGGATCTGACGGCCCGCCAGAAGCGGTTTTGGCGAACTGGCCGTCCGGTAGACCGTCCACCTGGTCCTCCGGTTGGCGCGCCCCCTGAGAAACGCCGACCCCTCGTCGGCCGTTCCCGCAGGTCAGGGCCCACCCTGCCGGTGTTCGGGTGGAGGCGACTGTATATATGGAGTCCAGTCCGAGACCCCCGATCTCACACCCGGCGCCCCGCCCTCCGGTGGCCTTGCCCGATGGTCATTCCGCATCGGTGCCTCCTCCGCCCCTGTCCCGTCAGTTGACTTCTGAAGTTTGCGTTCCTCTTCCTCATTGCTCTCCATGTCCTACTTTTCCCGGCTCCGACACCCAAGCCCGTGGTGATCACCACGCGGTGATCACCCGCCACCCCGCACAGGGTGTCCTCAAGGTGATACACGCCAGCAAGGCGGGCACCGGGCGCACGCCCAGGTGCCCGCCGTGCCGTGCCCGCCGTGCCGTGCCCGCCGTGCCGTGCCCGCCGTGCCGTGCCCGCCGTGCCGTGCCCGCCGTGCCGTGCCCGCCGTGCCGTGCCCGCCGTGCCGTGCCCGCCGTGCCGTGCCCGCCGTGCCGTGCCCGCCGTGCCGTGCCCGCCGTGCCGTGCCCGCCGTGCCGTGCCCGCCGTGCCGTGCCCGCCGCCGGCGCGGGCGGCCGGGGCGGGTAGCGGAAGTGTCGTGCGCGGGCGGGTCGGCGACGAAATGTGTCGAGGAATTTCCAGGACGCCTTTAATGCGGTTGTGGAATTCGAGGAATTCCAGCATTTTCTCGTCCGATTTGCCCTAGGTGAATTCCGGGCAGGCGAGCTATCTTGTGAATGTGCCCGGGAAAACCGGGCAGCGGGCCCGGGGAATTTCTCGGATATCCCGTACTGAATTCCCCTGATTTCCGCCCCGGGCGGAGCCTGCGCCGGAGCCGGCGCGGGAGTAGCGGTATGGAGGCCGTGATGGACCCGAACGACGCGCTGGAGGACCTGCGCGAGTACGCCCGCCTGATTGCCGGCGAGGTGCCGGGGGCTGCCGAGGAGTGGGGAGACACGCTCGCCGAGGCGTTCCTCGCCCTGGACGAGTGGCTCTCCCGCGGCGCGGACCTGCCGGGCCCCTGGGACGTGTACCGCCCCAACGCCGCGTGACCGACCGCCACGTCTGCGCCGGTCCGCGTGAACACCCGGGCCCGGCACCGCCCGTACGTCAGTGCCTGCCCGACTCAAGGAGGCTTCCGTGATCAGCTTCACCGCGCGGCTGCGGACGGTCTACCTGGCCGACTGCGTGACCACCACCTGGTTCGTCAGCTACCGCACCCCGGACACCGAGGACGGCTGGTCGTGGACCAGCCCCGACTTCGAGGCCCCGGACCGGCTGCACGCGGCCATCGCCGACATCCGTGCGATCCCCGGCGTGACCGACGTCCGCGTGCACGCCACCACCACGACCGTGCGGGCGCTCCCGCCCGACGAGGTGCCCGCGCTCTAGACCCCCGCCCGGCGGCGTGACCGCCGCGCCACTGCGCCGCCCCGGGCCGAGGCGCGCCCCGGCCCGGGCCCCGCCTGTGATCCGTGCTCTCACCCGCACCACACCCTCTTCCGGAAGGAGGCCGGCCATGACCGGCGTCCCGCGCCCCACCCCCACCGTCACCGAACCGACGCGGCCCCCGCGTGTACGGCTGGGCACCCGCATGGTCCGCGACCGGCTCGGCGCCGACCCGCACGCGCTGCTCGCCCGGCACGAGGCCGACGAGGTCCTCGCCGCGCTCGCCGCCCTGGTGACCTCGACCGCGACCCGGCTGGACTTCTTCGACGAGGACACCGCCCGCGACGTCGCGCGGGCCGCCGCCGACGCCGCCCGTGCCGCCGCCGACCCCGACGCCCACCTCGGGCTGGGCGACGCCTGGTCCTTCGTTGCCTCGCGCGCCCCGCGCATCGAGGTCGGCCAGGCCCGGATCGGCGAACTGACCCAGAGCCTGAACGCCGTCCTCGCCACCTACACCCGTGCCCTTGCCGCGACGGGCGCCGGCGGCACCCCCAGCCCGACCGGCTGACCTGCACCGCGCCCGGGCCGGGCAACCGGCCCGGCCCGGGCCACGCGCACCGCCGTGTACGACCGCCTGCCGCGTTTCCTGAACGCGCCTGCCGCTGCTGTTGACCCGCTGCCCCTGTGTCCGCGACCGCTCCCGGAGGTGTGTGATGACCGCCCCGACCCCCGCCCCGACCTCCTCGGGGCCGCCCGCCCCGGCGGGCAAGGCCAAGCCCGGTCAGCTGCGCGCCGCCGTCGCCGGCGTGCTCGCGGCCGACCCCCGCCAGGCGTACTCGGTCATGGAGTTGGTCGGTGTGCTCGGCAACTCCGGCGGCGCGATCGGCAACGCCTGCGACACGCTGGTCGTCCGCGGCGAGGCCGACCTCGCCGGGACCGCGCCGCGCCGGTTCAAGGCGAACACCTCCACCGCTGCCGCGGCCGAGAACGCGGTCGTCTCCCCGCGCGGCGCCGGGCGCCCGCCCCGCGCGCCCGAACCCGTCGCACCGCCTGCCCCGAAGGCGCCCCCGCCCGCCGCCGCACCCGCGTCCCCGCCCGACCCCGCGCCTGCGCCGGAGCCGGAGAACGCCGACGGGTCGATCCGCCGGCCGAACGGCGCCGCGTACTACCCACGTGTCCTCGCCGGCGGGATCAGCGACGTCGAGGGGCTGCGCAAACTCCGCGCCGCGGGTGTGCCCGCGCTGCTGTACGGGCCGCCCGGCACGGGCAAGACGTCGATGGCGGAGGCCGCGTTCCCCGACCTGATCACCGTCGCGGGCGACGGGGACACCACCGTCGGCGACCTGATCGGCGACTGGACGCAACGGGCCGACGGCGGTTACCAGTTCGCCTACGGTCCGGTCGTGACCGCGATGACCGAGGGCCGGGCCCTGCTGATCGACGACGCCACGCTGATCTCCCCGAAGGTCCTCGCGGCGATGTACCCGGCGATGGACGGCCGCCGCCAGATCACCGTCAAGGCCCACCAGGGCGAGACGGTCACGGCCGCCGAGGGGTTCTACGTGATCGCCGGACACAACCCAGGCGTGCACGGCGCGGTCCTGACCGAGGCCCTCGCCTCCCGGTTCAGCACCCAGATCCACGTCGCCACCGACTACGGGCTGTGCGCCCGCCTCGGCATCGACCGCACCGCCGTCACCATCGCGAAGAACCTCGCCCGCCTGGTCGCCGTCGGCGAGGTCGGGTGGGCGCCGCAGCTGCGCGAGTTGATCGCGTTCCAGAAGATCGCCGACATCCTCGGCCCCGACGCCGCGTTCGCGAACCTCGTCGGCGTCGCGCCGCCCGAGGACCGCGACCAGGTCGCCGCCCTCGTCGCCAAGACCTGCGGACGCAAGATCACCGCGCTCGCCCTCGGCAAGCAGATCTGACACCGCCGCGCGCCGTGCCCGCGCCCGACCGCGGGCCCGGCGCCGGCCCGCCCATCCCGTACCGCCGATGCCGCCTCACCCGGCCCGGCCGCAGCGAAGGGACACCGAACCGCGATGCCCGCACACCGCCACGTACACCACCGCCCGCCCGAGCCCACCGCCGACGAACTCGCCTGCGCCCGCTGGGAGGACGACGGCGGCGCCGCCCGCGTACCTGCGCCGTCGCACGAGGCCCGCGAGGCCGCATGGCTGCGCGTCTCGGCCGAGTTGACCGGACGGTTCCCCGCGATCGGCGGCCGCGACGACGTCATCGTCACCTGCGAGGACACCACCCGGTCCGGCGCCCCCGCCCTGTTCCTCCCGACCCTGGCCCAGGTCGAGGTCGCCCGCGCGGTGTTCGCCCCGCACGCGCCCGGCACCCTGCGCCCGGCCGTGTTCGGGGACGAGGACCGCTACCCGGCCGCGTGGGGCGCGTTCGTGCACGAGGCCGCGCACGCCGCCCACAGCCGGTGGACCCCCGCCCCCGGGCACGACGGCACCGCCGCCGCGGACGCCGCTGCCATGCTGGAGGAGTCCCGCGTCGAACGCGCGCACCTGACCCGCCGCCCCGGCGACCGCCCGTACCTGCGCGCGGTCGTCCGGGACCTGGTCATGGGCGACATGGGCACCCGCCCGCCCGACACCGCCTGGTCTGCGGCGTTCGCCGCCGGGCTGATCCTGGCCCGCCGCGACGCCGGGGTCCTCGACCCGGGCGAGGCCGCACCGGTCGAGCACACCGCCACCGCGATCCTCGGTGAACCCCTCCTGACCACGTTGGCCGGCATCTGGGCCGCCGCCCACCAGGTCGCCGACCACGACGGCGACACCATGCTGGACCTGGGCCTCGCCTGGTGCCAGGCCCTCGACGCCCGCCCGGACCAGCCCGAACCCCCTGCCGAAGACGGCGCCCCCACCGGAGGGATCACCGCCGCGATCGGCGCCACGGCGGCACGCGTGGCCGCCGCGGAGAAGGCACGCCGCGCCGCCGAAGCCGCCGAGGACGCCGCCTACGCCCGAGCCGCCACGTCCCGCGTCAAGGCCCGCAACGACCAGGCCGCACGCACCCGCAGGGCTGCGGATCTGGCGAAGGCGGTGTTCGCGCCGGACGCCGGACCCGTCGACCCCGCGTCCCCCGGCCGGACCCGCCGCCTCCTGCCCTCCCCGGTCCTGGGCACCCGCACCCCCACCACCGCGGAGAAGACCGCCGCCGGGCGCCTCGCCCGCGGCCTGCGCGCCGCCGCCTACCGCGAACGCGTGGAGACCCGCACACCGTCGGCGACGCCGCCAGGACGCCTCAACATGCGCGCCGCCCTGGCCCACGACGCACAACGCGCCGCGGGCGCCACCCCCACCGCCCTGCCCTGGACCGGCACCCGACGCCGCGCCACCCCCACCCCGCCGCTGCGCGTCGGCATCGCCGTCGACGTGTCCGGGTCCATGAAACGGGCCACCGACCCGGTCTCCTCCGCCGCCTGGATCCTCGCCAAGGCCACCGCGATGACCGACCCCGACTCCCGCACCGCGACCATCGCCTACGACCGGCACCTGACCGCCGTCACCCGCCCCGGCCGCACCCCGCAGCGCCCCACGCGGTTCGACGCCACCGGGGGCGGCCACGCCCTCGCCGAGACGATCGACGCCCTCGACGCCGCCCTGGAGCTGACCCGCCGCGGAGCCGGCCGGCTGCTCGTCATCGCCTCCGACGGCCTGTACAGCCGGGAGGAGACCGCCGCCGCGGCGGGCCGCGTCCTCGCCCTGGCCGCGTCCGGGTGCGCGGTCCTGCACCTGCACTTCGGCGGCTTCGGCCCGCGCACCATCCCCGGCGCCGCGCTCCTGGAACTGACCGACCCCGCGACCGCCGCCGACGCGATCGCCCGGGCCGCCGTCGCCCAGGTCGCCGCCACCCGCTGATCCGCCGGGCGGGGTCCCGTGTCGTTCCGGGCCCGCGAATCCTCCGTAACCGGTAGGGCACGCACCTCGATCCCGGCGGCGGTCGGCCGGCCGCCACCCGCGCGTCGCGTCGCCGGGCACCGCGGCTCCGTCGGCCGCCGGGACGGCGCCGGACCGGCGGGGGCACCTCCGTCCGGCGCGGACCCCTGCCCACCGGGGCATTCCGCACGCGCGTGCGGCACGGGAACGGGCACCACGACCGAAGACGTCGCCCACCGCCGAGAATTCCTCGACATCGGTCGCGAAATACCGGAAATTCCAGCATTGCCAAGTCCGATTTGCCCTAGGTGAATTCGGACCGCGGAGTTACCGTCTAAATACACCCGGGAAAACCCGGGAACCCGCCGGGGGAAATACGCCCCGGGCCGCAATGCGGAAAGCCTTTCAATTCAACGCCGGGCGGAGCCCTGCCCGGGAAAAGGAGGAAACCGCCATGGACACCGTTCCCGCCGAGGCGCCGCAGCCGGTGGTCGGCCCGCACACGCGGGTCACCGTGCCCGTGTGGCTGGCCGGCGCGTGCGACACCCGCCCCGTGTTCGACGCCGTGGACGCGTGGGAGGTGCTGGACGACACCCCCGGGCACGTCGTCGTGGAGCACCCCGACCGCGGCGTGCGCGTCGCGTTCCTGCCCGAACGCCCCGGCGGATACCGGCCGGACGCGGTGTGGGAGGTCACCGCGTACGCCGACCCCGACGACGAACGCCACCTGTGGAAGGCCGTATTCGGCGCCGCCACCCCGCCCGAGGCGGTCGCCGCGTTCATCGCGGCGGCCACCGACCCCGCCGGGGCGGTGCGCCACCCGGACGAGCTGCCCCACCGCACCCGCCGCTGACCACGGCACCGCCCCCGATCGCCCCGGGCCGGGGCGCCCCCCCCCGTCACCGCCCCGGCCCGGGGCCCGCGCGGATACCGCCCGCGTTCGCGGCCCCTTCCGCACACCACCGAACCGGCACCCACCACGGAGGCCCCGTGCACATCCCTCCCGTCGGCGCCACCACCCCGGTCACGCGCCTGCACCTGATCCGCGACATGACCATCGACAACGGCGTCGTCACCGTCGATGTGGAACCGCTGGACGTCGGCGCCGACATCCCTGTCAAGGACCGCATGCTGTTCCTGCGCAGCACAGACGGCCGCACCCGGGACGGCGAGCCGTACACGCTGTGGGAGGCCGTCCAACTCCGGATCGACCCGACCGCCGAACACGGTTCGCGGATGCGGGAGATCCACACCGTCCGACTCGGCCCCGGACAGGACCCCCTCCCGACCCTCGTCCGCCACATCCTCATGTGGGTCGTCGCCAACGCCGACCCCGCACGCTGACCACGCCCGGCGTCCGGCATCCCCCGCCCCCGCCCCCGCCGTCCGCCGTCCGCCCACGCAACGCAACCCGCACCAGCGCCCGACAGCCCGCGCCGGAACACCCGGCGCCCCGCATACACCCGGGCCGGGGTCGTCACCCGGCATCCCCCCGCCCCGGCCCGGGCCCGCACCACCCGCCCACGCACCGCCCCGCGACGACGACGAAGGAGGACGTCATGCGTGACGGCATCCCCGCGGTGTCCGTGCCCGCCCGGTTCGCGGGCGGCGTCGACCCCGACCCCGCGCTGGAGGTGATCCGCGCGGCCGGCTGGACCCAGGTCACCGACCCGGCGGGAAACATCCACGCCCGCCATCCCGACGGCCGCGTGTACGCGGGCTGGCTGCCCGAGTTCGCCGGCGACCGCACCTGGCAACTCCGCTACACCGACACCGCCAACGCGCCCGCGGACTGGACCGCCGACCTCAGCGACGACACGCCCACCGCCGCCGTCGCCGCCTACCTCGCCGCCCTCACCGGCGAACACGACACCGCACACGACCCGTTCACCCCCGCCACCGGGCCCGGCGGCCCCGCCTGCCCGGACACCGCCACCGCCGCCGCGCTGCTCACCGCCGCCCGGTGGGACATCGACCGCCACGGCAACGACCTCGTCGAGGCCCGCCACGGCGACGGGGACCTCCTCGCCGCCCACGGGGACCTACCGCCCGCATGGTGGACCCTGCACGGCCACCCCGCCCCGCGCCCCCTGCTCCTGGGGGGCGGATGGGCGGTGCTGTGCACCGTCGGCCCGGGAGGCCCCGAGGTCTGGCGGGCCGTGTTCGGCGGCATGCCCCCGATGACCGCCGTGGCCGCCTTCCTCGCCGCCGCCACCGACCCCGCCACCGTCCCCGCAGACGAACTCAACGTCCACGTACGCGCCCGCTACGCGTAACCCCCGCCCGGCCGCCCGGCCCCACCGGTCGGCCCGTCCCAGGCGTCGCCCGCCCAGCCCGTCACACCGCCGAGGAGGCGAACCCCTGTGACCCGCACCGGTATTCCGCACAGCCCGGCCCTAAGCAAGCACCTGCGCAGCGGCACCCTCCAGGTCAAGCAGCGGCTCGGCATCATGCCGCTGGGGTTGCTGTCCCGGCACCGGCCCGCGAGCGCTCTGGCCGAGCTGGCCCGCCTGGTGTACGACTGCGCCCGCACCCTCGACGCGCGCGAGCAGGACCTGTCCCACCGCACCGCGGCCCGGGCACGCGCCTTCGCCGAGGCCGCCGCCGCGTCCGAGGCCGAGCAGCGGCCGGCCGTCATCCTGATCGCGCAGCCCTGCGGGCTGGCCGTGCTCCGCGAGCGCTACCGCCTCACCCGCGATCACCTCACCGGGCTCATCGACGCCTACGAGACGGCCCTGACCGCCGCTCGACCGTCCACCGCCCTGTCCGAGCACGAGCACGGCCGCCTCCTCGTCGGCCGCTGACGCCTCGCGCACCCGTCCTCGGGCCCGCACTTCGGACGCCCCGGGACCGCCCGCCGCCACCGCCCCGGAAAGGACCGCTTGCCATGACCGCCGTCCCGCCCGCACCCCCCACCCCCGCGTTCGCCACCGAGGCGCAGCCGGCCCGGGTGCCGCTGGGCACCCGGATGGTCCGTGACTGCCTCGGCGCCGACCTGTACCCGCTCCTCGCACGGCACCAGGGCGACGAGGTGTTCACCGCGCTCGCCGCGCTGGTCGTCTCGATCGCGAGCCGGCTGGACCACTTCGACGAGCAACTCGCCCGCGACGTCGCCCGGACCGCCCGCGACGCGGCCTCAGCCGCCGCCGACCCCGACGCGCACCTCGGCCTCAGCGGTGCCTGGTCCTACGTGGCGGCCCAGGCACCGCGCATCGAGACCGGCCTGGCCCGCCTCGGCGAACTCCGCGAAACCCTGGGCGCCGCCCTCGCCACCTACACCCGCGCCCTCACCGCCCACCACAACGCCACCGCGGACACGAGCAACGCCGCAGCGCACCCGCCCGCCTGACTCCCCGTCACCGCGCGTCCGCGAGCGCCGCCGAACCCCCGGGCCGGGGCGGAAGCCCTCGATACCTGGCCGCCCCGGCCCGGGCCCCGCACCCCGCCGCCGCGCCCTCCGCCTGCATTTCCGACACCCGCCAGGAGCCCTCGCCAATGCGCTACCGCCTGCCCGCCAACCCACGCGGTCAGACCCTCGCCGTCCGCCGCCTGACCGCCGTCCACGTCACCAAAACCGGCGTCGACTTCGACGGCCCGGTCTACCCGCCCGGCCCCCTCGTCGACCTCCCCGACCACGCCCTGCTCCTGATCACCCGCACCGGACTGGGCGACCTCGGCCTCGACACCACCGGCGTCGTCCTGGGCACCGCCGACCCCGACACCGGCCGCCTGCGCCAACTCCACCACGAATACCCGGTCGAGAACCCCGACACCGTCATCCGCTACCTCATCCCCGACCGGATCCACCACCTCGAACGCCGCACCCCGTCCCACCGCTGACCCGCCACCGCACGCCCCCCGGCGGCCTGCAGCACCGACACGCGCCCCGCACACCCGCGAACCACCTGTCCACACAGCCGCGTTCGCCACCCAGGAGGCCGGCCGTGCCCCACTCCGACACCACCCCGACGCCCGCCCGTCCCGGGGCGCGCCCGGGCCTGGGCACGGTCCAGGTCACCACGCGGCTCGGCATCAGCCCCCTCGCACTGTCCCGCCGCCACTCGGACCCTGGCCCCGTCCAGGCGATCGCCGACCTGGTCCGCGACACCGCCCGCGAACTCGACCGCCTCGACGCCAAACTGCTGCGCCAACTCGCCGACGAGGCCCGCGACCTGGCCGACGCCACCGACGACATCAGCGCCCACCAGCGCGCGTTCTCCACGCCCCAGGCCCGCGACCGCGGGGAACTGCTGCGGATCGCCGTCGCCCACGAGACCACCCGCACTCACCTGGCCCGCCTCCTCGACGCCTACACCGACACCGCCGTGCACGCCGCCCCCGGCGCCGGTGGCGGCGTCGCCTCGTCGACCGCGCCGGCGCCCTGACCCGCCGCAGTACCCGAGCGTCATTGCCTCGACCGCCCAGCCGCTGCCGTCCCGGTCCGCGAAGTCCGGGACTCAACTGTCGTCCCGTGCCCCCACCGACACGCGCACCGCCTGCCCGTGCCTGAACGATCCGATAAGCCGTGCTCCGCTGGACGTCCGACGCGCCTACACCGCCGACGCGCTCGCGGACCTGGCCGACCTGTGCGGCGATTCGGCGCTCGCGCCGCGCGCTCTGGACACCGCCCAGTCCCGCGTGTTCGCGGACCTGGGCACACCGGCGGGCTGCCGCCGCGCCGTCGCGTACCTGGACCGCCCCTCCCCGCCCGAGTGCCCGGCGCCGACGTTCACCAGCCGCGCGATGATCGACGCGGCGCTCGGCCGCATCTCGCCCACCGCCACACCGAGCAGGACACCGGGGCCGATCGCGGCGCTCCACCTCACGGACGAGGACGTCGCTCCCCACCGGGCGGACCGCGCAGTGCAGCAGCCGCGCAGCGCGCGGCGCACCGATTTGGTGTGCTTTCAGGCGCGGCGCCGATCATGCAGAGATTTCTCTATGGGCATCGTGCGTATTTGGCTATGGGGCACGGCCTTGTCGCCGACGAACTAGATGGATAGGTTTACCCAGCCTTTATTGCTCATTCGGGCTCAAAAGGGCTCGTTTTCGAAAAACGGGGTGGAAAGCTTTGGCTCGCAAATCCGCGATCGGCGCGGCTCTGGCCGCTGGTGCTCTAATACTCAGCTTGACTGGTGCCGCGAAGCCCGGGGACGGCACGGCGCCGCCCTCGACGGGCGGCGGGAGTACGGGGGCGAACAAGGAGGTGATGCAGCGTCAGCACGTCCTTACCAATTTGGCGAAGCAGATAGCAGACGTCCCCGAGGACGAGCGATATCGCATACCGGGGTACGCGGGAATGATTCTGGACCCGGACAGCGGCACGCTCAATGTGTACTGGAAGGGGGTACCGCCGAAGAGTGTCGACAGCGTCGTGCGTACCGTGCCCCCCGGTTTCAGCGCCAAGGTCCACCAGGCGCCGTACTCGGCCGCCGAGTTGGAGGACGCCCGGAAGCGCGTGCTCGCCGCCACGAACAACGGCCAGGCCCCTCTGCAGGCCGACAACGTCATCTCTGCGGTCTCGCTGGCCTCGGACGGTTCCGGACTGGAGCTGGGGTACACGTCGCCCACATTGACAGAACAAAGCGTCCAGTCGGCAGAAACCCGCACCGGTTTCACCGCGCCTGACTCCTCGGCCGTGAAGTCCAGGACTGAGGAAATCGCGGGTGTTGCCGTGAAGGTAAAGGTGCAGAACCGCACGGAGCCGGTCTACAGCCGTCAGGACGACACGTCGCCGTTCTGGGGCGGGGCGGCCCTGCTGACTCCTTTGGGGACATTCTGCTCGACGGGCTTCGGTGCGCGAATCGCGAACACGGGCGCCAACGTCATGATCACAGCAGAGCACTGTGGCGCCAGCGGTTCGTATTCCACGATAAACAACACCTACATGGGCGACGTGGTCGCGGCCAGCGCCGCCCGAGACACTACGGTCATCGGACTGCCACTCGCCTACCAGTCGGGCGCCGGATATTACGACGGGCCCTGGGACACCAGTATCGGCAAGAACATCGTCAGTTCGAACTACAACTGGACCGGCGAATACGTGTGCACGTCGGGCGCCATGTCCGGCGTCCACTGCAACAACAAGATCTACAACGACAACACCGTTGTCGTCGACGACCTCGGTGTCACCCGCGGTCCGGCGATTCTCGCCAAGCGGACCAATCTCAGTGACATGGCCTCCGCAAAGGGCGACAGCGGCGGACCGGTCGTGACGAGCCCCGACGGAACGTACGGCGTCAACATGGAAGCACGCGGGATCATCCACGGCGGCCTGGGCGGGCAGGTCGCCTGCCCGGGATCCGGAACGCCCGGGACGGGCACCGCCGGCCCGACCAACTGCTACGAGAGCGTCGCGTACATCGCGATCCGCAGGATCCTCGCCGACTTCAACCTGGAACTTCAGGGAGTGTAGAGGCTGTTCGGTGGTGGCGGCCCGCGCTCGGCCGGACCGCCGCCACCGTTATCCTGATGCCGCCATCATCCGATCGACGGGGAGTTGATGATGCCGCGCATCCGACGCAGGCGGGCTTGGAGGCTCGTGCTCGCGGCGTTGGTCGTGACGCTGCTGACCGCCTGCGGGTCCGACTCCGAGAGCAACGCGGCCGGTGACGTGCCGTCCCCGGAGGTCTGGGACGCCATGGAGCGCATCCGAAGCTACGGCGAGGAGTCGGGGGCCGCGTACTACTCGGGCCTGAAACCGAGCGCGCAGTCCATCACGGTGTACCGCAAGCCTGACGCCGGGTTCGACGGACACGTCCGGGACCTGGCCGGCGACGTCCGCGTCGACTTCAAGAAGTCGCGCTACACCCTGCGGGAGAACGAGGAACTCCAGTTCGCCGTGGCAGCCACCAAGCACCCGGACTACCAGGTGACCAGCGTTTCGGCGGAGCCCGACGGGCAGACCCTCGTCGTCGCGGTCGCCGGCGACAAGGACAAGGCGCGGGACGACCTGTCCAGCCGATACCCCGGTCGCGTGGAAATCCGTTCCGGTGGCCAGGTCACCGAACGGCTGGACATCCCCTACCCCTTCCCCAGCTGATCGACGGGCGTTCAGGAGGCCACTCCTTGGCGCCGGCGGCTACGTGACGCTCGGGCGCAGTCGGTTTGGCGGGTTCCTGCGACTGTGACGTCGGCGGCGTACACCCGGGAGGTCGCGGGATCGACCTGGGCACGGTCGCCATGCGCGCCGCCCGTGCGGCCACCGCACGGCCCGTTGGAACGGGAAGGCCGGCGCCCCGCACGGTGCGGCCCCGGCGGCATCCGGGCGAGCCGCGGCGCTTGGGAGCGCGGTTCGCCCACACGCACGTCCACCACGGCGCGCCACGTTGGCGGCCCGGCCGCAGCCGGCGCCCACTGCCCGGGACGGGGTGCCTCGGCCGCACCCACATGACACGCGGTCGGCCGCGCTCGCGCCGCACACCGACGACGCCACGGCACACGGGCCGCGCCCGCCGCACAGCGTGTGCGGCGGGCGCGGCCCCGTAGGGGGTGAACGGTCAGTGCTCGCGGGGCTGTTCGGCGTCCGCGCCGGTCCCGGACGTGGGGCCGGGCGCGCGGAACCGGCGGGGCTTCTCGCAGGCCAGTTCGACGAGGCCGTCGGCGGTGAGCTTGTCGCAGGCGTTGGCGACCGCGCCGGAGGACCGTCCGCCGATCGCACGGCCGATCTCACCGGGGGTGAACGCCTGCGCGGGGTGGGTGTTCAGGTGCTCGAACACCAGCTGGCGCAACGCGCCGGCGCCCAGCCGGACGGGCGTACCCGGTTCCGGCGCGGGGTTCGGTACGGTGGCGGGCGCGGGGACGGCGGGCGCGACGGCGGCCGTGTCGGGGCCGCTGGCGGCGCCGTCGGGCGGGGTGGGGGTATCGGGTGCGGCGGGGCCGTCCGGGCCCGCGTCGGGGGCGCTGTCGGCCTCCGCGCCCGCACCGGTTCCCGGACCGGACCCCGGGGTGCCGTCCGTGTCGGTTGCCGGAGCCATGTTGCCGGCCAACGAGTTCGTCGTGACGGCCGGGCTCGGCGCGGAGGTGTTCGCGGGGGCGGGCGCGCTGTCGCCCGGTCCGGGGTCCTCGGTGGCCGTGTCGGGTGCGGTCTGGTCGCGGGGGTCGGCGTCGGCGGGGTGCCAGTGGTCGGGCTGGCGGGACCGGCCGATGAAGCCGCCAACCTCGCGGCGGGCGCCGTCGGTCCGGGTGAGGGCGATGAGGACCTTGCTGACCGTGGACCGGGCGACCTGCGCCGTTTCGGCGATCCGGTCGGCGGTCAGCCCCTCGGGAGGGGCGGCGGCCAGGACGGCGCGGATACGGTCGCCGGCGCCGGCCCCGGGCGGGAACGCGGCAGAGGTGTCCGGTGCGAGGCCGGGCAGGGTGGCGTTGTCCGCGGGCGCGGCGGGGCCGGTCGCGGGTTCGGGTACGGCCGGGGCGCGCTGGGAAGTGCGCTTGGACATGGGGGATTTCCTCCCTGACGGCCCCACAAAGGGGGCGGCGGTTTCGGTGGTCCCCGGCCGGGGGTGACCGCTGTGGCCCGTGTCGGGCCCGTTGCGGTCGTCTCCATCGACGCTCTGGAGTGCGCTCGTCGTCAAGTCTGGTTAGTTCCATGCATGTTGGGCTCCGGACCAAGCGGTTCGCGGTCGGCGGCGGGGGCGTGGTCGAGGCGGTTGCGCAGCGCGCGGGCGCGTGCTTGCCCGATGCGCAGCTCGGTGCGCATCGCCCGGATCGTGATCGGCCGGCCGGTCGCGGCGCGGGCTGCGCGGTCCAGGTCGAGCGCCGCCTGGTACAGCGGTTCCCTCTCCGACTCCGGGTTCGGGGCGGGCGCGTTCCCGCGCGGTTCGGATGCGTCGGATGCGGGCGGGTCCGGGCCGCCGGGTGCGGTGCACCCGGGTGTACCCGCCGTACCTGCGGCGCCCGGGTGGGCGGGGTACGCACCCCGCGCGGCGGGTACATCAGGCGCCCACGTGTCCAGGGGCGCCCGAGCGAGGGGTGCACTGAGCAGGCGGCGGATGCGGCGCCGGTACGCGGCCACGGCCTCGGATACCAGGACCAGCAGCGCGCACGGGATGGAGTGCAGGACGATCCCGGTCGGGTCCGCGTCGTCGGGTACGCCCACCTGGCTCGTGGACGCCGGCCAGACCGACTCCCACACGTTCAGCGTCCACGCGGCCAGCCCGGCGAACCAGCGGAGCGCGACGGCCCACCCCGGTGGGGCGGCGCCGAGTTCGGCGAGCCGTGCGTCGACGGTCAGGCAGGTGGCCAGCGCGAGCGCGAGCATCGGGTCGAGGAGGAGCGCCGTGGGCCACGGGACGCCGTGCCGCACCGCCAGCAGCGTCACGTTCACCGCCGTGAAGGTGAGCGCCAGGACCGCCACGGCGGCGAGTGCGCGGGTCAGGGTGTCCAGCAATGCCCGTGCCGCCTCTACCCGTTCCTCGGACACGCGGTCAGGTCTGGGGTCGGGCGGGTGGTGGCGTCGGGACGAGGCGTACGCGTTCACCGGGTGCCCGCGGTGTTACTCGGCCGGGTCGCGCCGTAGTAGTCGTCGCCGACCCACCGGAATCGCGTCTGGCGGACGAGCGCGCCGGGGCGCGGGGCGTCGATCATGAGTCCGTCGCCGATGTAGAGCCCCACGTGGTGGATGTTCGCGGCGGTGCCGTAGAAGACCAGGTCGCCGGGGAGGAGCGGTGCCCCGTAGGGCACCTTGGGGCCTGCGGCGTACTGGTCGTGGGCGACGCGCGGGATGGTGATCCCGGCGGCTGCGTACGCGGCTCTGGTGAGTCCGGAGCAGTCGAATCCGCCTTCGGCGGGTCCGTCGCCGCCCCACACGTAGGGGGTGCCGAGCTGCGCGCGGGCAAACGTGATCGCGACCTGCGGGGATGAACCGGGCGTCCCGGCGGGGGTGTTCGACGTGGAGGCGGTGTAGGCGGCGGCTCGGGCGAGGACGGTGTCGACGTAGGTCCAGTCGTGGTTGTACGCGAAGACCGCGCCGCGCAGGTCCTTGCCGTCGCGGGCGCCGCCGGCGCACAGGTAGCGGGCGGCGGCGGGTATCGCGTCCGCGGGGTTCCAGATGTCGCCGCCTGCGCCGTACTGGGTCCAGGTGGCGGGCATGAACTGCATCGGCCCGAGGGCCCCTGCGTTGGAGACGAGGTCGGGGTTGCGGCCGTGGTCGGATTCGGTTTTGCCGATGGCGGCGAGGACGGTCCACGGCAGTCCGGGGCACGACGCGGCGGCGTTCTGGTACAGCGTCAGGTACGCGGGCGGGATGTCGGCGAGCGCGGAGGCGCTCGGCGCAACGGCGTCGCCGACGCTTCCGGTGCCGCCGGTCAGGAACCCCAGAGGCAGGAACGCGAGTTTGACGATGAGCGCGATCAGCGCCGCGAGGACCGCTGTGAAGGCGAGTGCGGCGGCCAGGCAGCCGCCCGCCGCGGCGCGCAGCGCCCTCATCGTCGGCTCCGCCCGGCGGGTCGGGGCGGCAGCGGCGGGACCGGCTCGACGTCCAGGCGGCTGTGGTCCGCATCGGGGCCCGGCACGGCGGGGTCGAGCGCCGGGACCAGAAGTCCGAAGTAGCTGGCGAGGTCGGCGAG
Source organism: Streptomycetaceae bacterium NBC_01309 (assembly GCA_045039925.1). Classification (GTDB taxonomy): domain Bacteria; phylum Actinomycetota; class Actinomycetes; order Streptomycetales; family Streptomycetaceae; genus Yinghuangia. The sequence continues at coordinate 7,856,849 of CP108400.1, read as the reverse complement.
TCGGAGCCGAATGCCCAGGTGCGGGTCCGCTCCGTCGGGTCCGGCGGTGAGGGGCAGCCAGACCGGGTCGGCAGCGGTGGGGCCGGTGTCGTGGTCGAACCGGTTTAGGTGGAGGGGTTGTTCGGCGGGGGCGAGGTGGGCGTGGGTGGTGGCGACGGGCAGGTCGAGGTCGGCCGCGTGGTCGGCGAGGCGGGTGCGCAGGAGGCGTTCGCGGGCCGGGGTGGGGGTGTGGATGAGGAGCGGGGTGCGGGTGCGGGTTCCGGCGGCGTGGGCGGCGTAGCCGTCGAGTTTGGCGGCGACGCGCCAGGCGGGTTCGGTGCCGCGGTCGTACTCCAGGAAGAACCCCGTGGTCCGCGCTCCCGGGTGCGCCTCGGGTCTGTCGGGTGCGGGTCGGGGTGCGCGGGTGCGCGGGCCGGGTGCGCGCGGGGCGTGTGCCCGGAACGGTTCCGGTTCGGGGGTGGTGTCGTGGTGGAGGCCGTAGGCGTCGGGGTGGATCCAGTCGCCCCACAGGTGCGCGCAGACCCGGGCGGGGAGCCACAGGAAGAGTGCGAGGCGGGGGTCGGTGCGGTGTTCGGCGGCGAGGCGGACCATGACCTCGTTCGCGCCGACGGTGTGTGCGAGGTGGGTGGAGTGCGCGATGCGGGCGGGTTCGTCGGCGCGCCAGGGCAGTTCGCGCACGGTGGTCCCGCGGCGGGCGGCGAGCACGGTCGCGCCTTGGGGGCCGAGCACCAGGTGCGCGGGCGCGGACCCGGCCTCTTGCAGGGGGCGGAAGGTCTGGATGACGCCGTAGTGGAGGAGGCGGGCGAGGCGGGCGTTGGCGGTGCGCCGTGCGGTGTAGGCGAGCCGGAGGACCTGGGTGGAGGTGAGGACGCGGTGGGTGTGGAGCATGTCGATGAGCCACCAGTCCCGGGCGGTGAGCCGTGCGGCCATCCGGGCGGGCGCCGCGGCGGCGCGCGGCGTACGCGGCGGGTTGGGTTGGTGGGCGGGCACGGTGTCCTCCTGCCGGGGTCGGGTATCGGCGGGTCGGGATCAGACGGCTGGCGGCGGTTGCCGTGGGGGTTGCGCCCGTGGCGGGGCGCCGGGGCCGGCGTGGTGGTGGGCGGCGTCGCGGAGCAGGCGGGTGCGGCCGGGGGCGGCGGGTGGCAGGGGCCGGGTGGTGAGGGTGAACGCGGTGGTCTCGGCGCCTGCGACGAGGAGGCGGGCGGCGGCCTGGTAGCCGCCGAGGTGGGCGAGGTCGTGTTCGGTCAACGTGGGGCGGGTGTGTTGTTGGAGGGCGCGGGCGTCTTCGGGTGAAGCGGTGAAGTAGACCTTGTTGCGGGCGTTCGCGGAGATGCCTTCACGCAGGTCGCCGGTGAGCTGGGCCAAGTGCTGGTGGGCCAGGACCAATGAGAGGCGGTAGCCGCGGGCTTCGGCGAGCATGTCCTCCAAGGGGTAGGGCAGGGTGAGGAAGTTGTGGCACTCGTCGATGTACAGCGCGGCGTCACGGCGGGCTGATTCGCGGGTGTGGGCACGGGCGGCGGCGGCCTGCCAGGTCTTGGCGACGACGAACGATCCGAGCAGGCGCACGGTCTCCTCGCCGAGCACTCCCTTGGGCAGCCGCGCGAGGACAATCCCGCCGTCGAGTGCGGTCGCGAGGTCGAAGGTGGAGGACCCGGCGGCGACGGTCTGGTGCACGAACGACCGCAGCAGGAAGGCGCGGAGCTTGTTCATCAGGGGTCCGGTGACCTGCGCGCGGGCGGGGTCGGAGAGTTGTTCGTACCAGGCCCAGAAGCCGCGCAGGACCTTCTCGGCAGGGTCGAGGCGGGCGACGACGCGGCGGCGGTACACCGGGTCGTCGAGGAGGCGGGGGACGTCGGCGAGGGTGGCCGGCGGTCCGGCGGGTGGGGTGCGCAGGAGGGTGAGGCAGGCGGCGCGCATGACGTCGTCGGTCCTGGGGCCCCAGAAGGCGGGGAAGATCCGGCGGAAGATCCCGGTGATGTTGTCGACCACCATGTCCACCGAACTGCCTTGGGTGTCCAGGACGTTCATGCGCGGCGGCGCGTGGCGGTCGTCCGGGTCCAGGACCACCAGCCGGTCGGCGGCTGTTTCGGGCAGGCGGGCCAGGAGTTCGGTGACGAGGTCGCCTTTGGGGTCGATCACCACGGCGCCGCGTCCCGCTGCGGCGTCGTCGAGGATGAGGTGCGCGAGGAGGGTGGACTTGCCGCAGCCGGTGGCGCCGACGACGTGGAGGTGGTGGCGGGCGTCGGCGGTGTGCACGCCGACGGGGCGGGGGTGCCCGGCGTCGGAGCGGCCGAGCGGTTTGACCTGGTCGGCGGGCGCGGGGGTGGGGATGCGTGACGGGGGGATGACCGAGCGGGCTCCGGCGCGGGCGATGCCGGGGGCGTCCGCGTCGAGCGGCAGGTGCGCGAGTGCGGCGAGTTCCGGGACCGACAGCAGGAACCCGCGGACAGGGAAGCGGCGTTCGTCCAGGACGGTCGCGAGGTGACGCAGGCGGGTGCGGGCGAGCCAGTTGCGGTCCGCGTACACGGTCATCGCGGTGGCCAGGGCGTGCACACGGGTGCGCAGCAGTGCCCGCACCGGAACGCCGTCCTGCTCCGGTCCGGTGCCGGAAGTCGGGGTGGGCGTGGCGTGGACGTCCCCGCCGTCGTCCTCGGGCGGGGCGTCCGGTGCAGTGCTGTGGGCGGAGGGTGCGGGGCGGGTGGCGGCGTAGCGGAGCGCAACCTCCCACTGGGGGCCGGCGGATTTCGTTACCAGTTGGCGGAGTTCGGCGGCGTAGGCGGCGTCGAGCTTGGTCGATGCGGTGTGCGAGGCGGCGTGCAGCAGCCATTGCGTCAGGGCGCGCAGCCGGTGCGGTGACCGGCCGGCTTTGACGCGGCGGGCGGCGCGCCGCGCGCGGCGCAGCCGGCTGCCGACGGCGGGGCGAGCGAGGACCTGCACCAGCGCGGTCTCGTCCTCGGCCATGCCGGTGGCGGCTTGGAGCAGGGGACGCAGCGGGTCGGCGGGGTGTTCGGTACGCAGCGGCAGCACGTCCGGCCGGGCCAGGCGCAACGTTCCGGCTTCGACCGCGTGGCGGGGCGGGCATACAGGTCCGGCGGCCTCCAGGCGGGTGTGGGCGCCGGGCCAGGCAGCGTCCACCGCGCGCCGCACCAGCGTTGCCGGAACCCCCGTGGGGATCCACAGCCGCACGGTCAACCCGCGTGCGGTGAAAGCGTATTCGAAGGCGAGGTGGGGCTGTCCTTCGCGCAGGCGCCGCCAGCGGGGGCGGGCGAGTCCGGCAAGTTGCGCCCACAGCATGGTGCCGCCGGCCGGGTCGACCTTTGGCGGCGCGAGGACGGTGACGCACTGGGCGTCGGCCGCGAACCGGCGGATCCGGCGCTCACGGATGCGGGCGCGCGCCGCGGCGATGCCGAGAACTGTGGCCGTGAGCGGCGGCGTCCACCACGGCCACGTGGCGAGCAGCCCGGCGAGTGTCCGCCCGACCGCGCTCCACAGGGCGTTCGGGTCGGCGAGGATCCGCCCGAGCGGCCCGCCGGACGGATCGGCGGCGACCACCCACAAGACTGGTGCATCAGTGCGATGCGGCATGGAACAGCACCTCCCGATGGTCAAAACAGCGACAGGCCCACCGACGGCTCGCCGTCGTGGAATCCGAGGGCCGCCGTGTCGGCTCCGCGCTCCGACAGGGTGGTCTCCAGCCCTTGGCACAGGGTGTGTTCGGTGTCGGAGGCCAAGGCGGCGAAGGAGACGCGGTGGGATCCGGCGATCAGCAGGCCCTCGCCCTGCGGTGCGGCGAGGAGGAAGTCCGCCTCGCCGGCGGAGAGTCCGAACGCGTCGGCGACGGCGCCGATGGCCTGGGGGGCTTGGCGCATGAGGATCTGGGTGGCGGCGTTCGCGACGACCGCCTGGCCGAGTTCGGTGCCGAGCACGTCGGCGGCGTCCTGGGTGACCACCGCAAGTCCGGCCTGGCGCTTGCGGGCGGCCTTGGACATGCGGAACAGGAACTTCGCGCCTTCGCCGTCGCGCATCAGCCGCCACGCCTCGTCCACGACGACCAGGCGCCGCCGACGGTCGCGCGGGTTGTCGACCTGCCCCCACACCGCGTCCAACGTCACCAGCATGCCGGCGGTCTTCAGCTCGTCGGCCAGGTCCCGCAGGTCGAACACCACCAGATGCCCCGACGGCCGCGTGGTGGTCGGCCCGCCGAAAAGCCCGGCCCACGACCCCGTGGTGAACGGCGCCAAGCGCGCGGCCAAGTCCCCGGCGAGGACGGTACCGTGCCCGTCCAGCACGCCTTGGAGGTCACCGAGGAGCGGCGCGGGGCGGGACCAGGTGCGCGGATCCGCGGTGATCCCCGACGCCCGGTAAGCGGCCAGGATCGCGGTGTCCAGGACCGCGCGCTCGACCGCGGTCACCGCGCCGCCGAGCAGGACGGACAGCAGGGTGTGGGCGAACAGCGCGCGGCGGGTGAGCGCGTCCGCACCCGCGGTCGCCGCGTCGGGCACGTCGAACGGGTTCAGACGCACACCGGGCGCGCCGACGCGGACGACGGTGCCGCCGACGGCGTCCGCGAGGCGCGTGTACTCGCCTTCCGGATCGACCACGAGGGCGCCCGTGCCCTGGTAGAGGGAGCGCAGCAGGTCGAGTTTGGTCAGGTAGGACTTGCCCGCGCCCGAGCGGGCGAGGGTGACGGAGTTGTGGTTGTCGGCGGCGAACCGGTCCCACAGGACCAGCGACGTGGACGCGGTGTTCGCGCCGTACAGCACCGCCGCTCCCGTCACACCGCCCGCGACCGGGTCGGCCGGGGGCAGGTCGGGGCTGGCGAACGGGAAGCACGCCGCCAGCGCCTGGGTGTCGAACGTGCGGCGCACACCGAGCAGGTCCAGGCCGAACGGCATCGTCGTCAGCCACCCGCGCAACGCCCGGAACGTCGCCGGGGCGACGCGCAGCAACAGGGACTCCGCGACCGCGCGTACGGACGCCAGTTCCTCGGCGAGCGCGTGTTCGTCGTCGGCGTGGACGGTGATGTACAGGCCGACCGAGAACAGCTTCCCCTCACCGCGCGCGACGCGGTACGCCAGGTCCGCGGCGTCGGCCGCGGCCGCCTCGGTCTCCGGGTCGTCGAGTTTCCCGCGCCCGTACTCCGCCCGCCGGGTCGACTCCAGCCGGGCCCGCTGGCGGCGCAGCCGCTGAACCGCGACCGGCACCGGCACCGGGTCGATGTGCAGGGCGACGTCCACTCGGCCCGGATAGGACAGCAGGGGTTCCAGCCAGCCGGGCCCGACCTCGGCGGGGTAGCCGGTAACCACGAGGGCGGCGGCGAGTTGGTCGCCGACCGCGACGAAGCGTGGGCGGACTTCGACCGCGTCCGGACCCAACCACCCCGCGAGCCCGGGGAGTCGGCCGACAGCCTCGGTCCGCTGGGCGGAATCTCGGCGGAACAGCCACCGAGGACGGAGCCGTTGCCCGGTCACACCGGCCTCCCCGGATGCGCGTCACGCCGTTCACCCACCGGGCCCGAGTCGGGGTCGAGGGCGGCGGCCAGGACGACAGCGGCCTGCCGCGCGTCGAGGGGCCGCACCGCCAGGTCGGCGGCGGCCAATGCGCGGGCCGCCTCGGCGGCGCGCGCAGCGGCACGGTCGGCCGCCGCATCGGCACGCCCCATCTCCCGGACGGCCAGCACGACCCGTCGTTCCAGGAGGTCGCGGCCTTCGGCGAGGCGGTCGAGGAAGTCGGCGTGCGCGAGCGCCGCGTCCTCCAGCGCGGGATGGGGCAGCCCGCCCGCCCGTTCGCGCAGCGCGGCCGTGTGCCGCCCGAGGTCGACCGGCCGGGCGCTGGTGAGGATCTGGACCGGGCCGGTAGCCGAGTTGAGGAACCGCGCGAACGCCGCTGTCAGGGCGGCTTGTTCCGGGCCCGTGCGCAGCGCGAAGTTGACGGTGCCGCAGACCGCGAGCGCGCACATCCCGTCCTTGCCCAGCCGCAGCACCCCGGTGCCGTCGAGTTCCTCGGCGGGCAGGACCAGCGGCGCCGGTTCCGGGCCTGCGGCGCGGGTCCAGGCGGGGTCGAGCCAGTCGGGGTAGTCGGTCGGGACCTCGGGAGGAGGTGCCAGGCGTTTGGGTGCGCGGGCATGGCGCAGCGCAGCCGCGATCATCTGACCCAGGTGCATCCCGTCGCGGGTCATCAGCGAGACAGCAACGCCGAGGCCAGCCACAGGTGCGGCGAAGACGAGATACATCACGCCGGGGGTCCACGGGCGGGCGAGAAGCCATCCGGCCCACACCAGCACGAACACCGCAGTGAGCCCTGCGGCTTGGCGGGCAGTGAACGGGCCGAGGACCCGGTCGTCCTGCTCAATCTTCGGGATGCGGACCGACGCAGGCGCGCCGTCGTCGCGGTACGGGGGCAGGGCCATCGTGGCGTCAACTCCTCGCCGCCGGCGGCGGATTGTCGGGCGGATCCAGGGGCAGGCGGAGCCGCATCGGGCGGCCGGTCGCGCGCGGTGCCCGCCTGATCGCCCGGGGCACGGGCCTGGGCGCCGCGGTCGGGGGCGCGGACGTCGTAGGCGGCACGGTGGGTACCGCCGAGATCGGGCTTGGGGCCGTGTGCAACACCGGGGTCCCCGCTGTCGGAGGAGGGGCAGGCCCCGGGGGTGCCAGGCGCGGCTGTCGGCCGCTGCGCGTGCCCGGAACTGGACGTGTGGCAAAGGGGCTTTCTCTACCTATAGGAGGTGGGGGGATGGTGCGCGGCGGCATGAGGACGGTGGGCTCCCCCGTGGGCTGCACCGCGCCGGGGCCGTGGGACGCCTGCCCGGTGCGCGGTGCTGGCGGCTCCGTTGCAGCGGACGGTGGGCGCCTGCCGTACACCACGCCCGGGATGGGGCCTGGCGGCGGCGATATGCGGGGCGTGCCTGGGTCGGGTGGTGTCGGAGGGCCGGCGCTGGTCCCTGCGCCGCCAGGCGTGGGCGGTCGGTGGCGGATGCCGACGGCGGGAGGCGTGACCGGGGTGGGCGGTGCGACGGCGTGCCGTGGCGGAGACGTGCCCTGCGGAGCGGCGGGCGCCGCAGGGGGCGGGGCAGTCGACACCGGGCCGCCTGCGGTGGCGCCCCGGGGGCTTGGGTGTGCGGCTGTGGGTCGTGCGGTCTGTGTCGCGGGCGGTGTGGCGGAGGGCGGCGGTTGCCCCGTGCCGCCGGGCGGCGCTGCCGCCGCGGGCACGCGCCGGGCCCGAACAGCCCGCCCTTGACCGGTGGTTGCGGGCGGGGCCGAGCCAGGGGCGGGTCTGCCGGCGCGGGGCCCGGTGCTGCCGCCTGCGGTGCTGGGCCGGGCCGCGTTCGGTCGCCCGCCAGGGCGCCCAGCGCCCGCGGCGATGCCGCGACGAGGTCCCCGGCCGCCTCCGCCACGGCCGCCCCCACCCGGGCCGCGACCGTGGGGACCGCGTCCGCCGCGCCCGGGGCCGGGTCGTCCGCCTGAGGGCTGCTGGCGCTGCTTCCACCAGTCGGCGGCGGCGGTGCCGAGCCGCCAGTACATCAGGCCGCGCAGCACGGTACGCACCATGCCGCCGCCGGAACGGCGGGGCACGGCCTGGAAGATGACCCGCGTCGCCCACGAGGGGATCTTCAAAAGGATGTAGAACAGCGCGAGTCCCGCCAGCACGGCGCCGATGCCGCCTGCGGTAGGGAACCCGAACGGACTCGCGCCGCTCTGCCCGTAGAGCGTGCGGATGCCGACGATGAGGGTGGTGGCCTGGGCGAGTTGGATCGCCAGGCAGCCGCCGAACGCGCGCCACCACAGCCGGGCGAGGCCGTCGGTGGCGGGTGAGGCGTGGCAGGCGATCGCGAGCGGGGCGCACGCGGCGAGCAGCATCACCAGGGCGACGCGGACCATGAACCCGAGCAGCACCGCGATCAGTACCGCGAACTGGACGACGACGAGGATGAGGAAGAACAGGCCGCCGGTGACCGGGTTGAACAGGCGCGCGACGATGCCGGCGCCGTCGACGCCTTCGCCGAGAATGGTCTGCGCGACCGCGTTGGACAGCTCGACGGCGTAGTGCATCACCTCCAGCGACACCGCAGCCGCGACAAAGGAGACGACCAGGCGCGGGGCGATCTGCTTGGCAGCGTGGCGGGTCTGCACCGACTCGTACGCCATCACGGTCACCCCGCCGGCGACGATGAACAGCCCGTACACGCTCGCCGTGATCCCCAGCGAGGTCGTCCACACCTCGCGGATCGACGGGTTCGCCGCCGGATCCGGGGTGACCAGGAGGGTTTTGCCGAGCAGGTCCAGCAGCGGCTGGGCGGCTTCTTCGACGATCCTGCCGAGCAGCGCGGTGATCGCGCCGACCACCAGCCCGGAGATGTCCGGGATGCCGAAGCCGCCGGAGCCGGACAGCCACCCGCCGATCGTGTCGATCCAGTCGCCCGGGTCGAACGGATTGAACACCGGCGTCAACGGGGTGTTGGTGTTCGGGTCCCACGGCGCGGTCCCCGGGGTCGCGCGCGGCACCGGTGCCGTCGGAGCCCCGCTCCCGGCTGGCCGGGCAACGGGGTTCGAGGCCTCGGGGCTCGGTGTCGGTGTCGCGGTGGGGTCGGGAGGTGGTTCGGGGGCGGCGGGCAGCAGCGCCGGGGCTGCCGCGGTCCGGTCGCTGCCGGTGGGCGGCGCAGCGTGTGCGCGCGAGGCGCCGAAGAGCGCGAACGCGACCGCGGCGGCGAGCACCGCGAGCATCACGCCGACACGGGCCGGCCAGGCGGGGGCGGGAGGCGGGTTCCGGCGCATCGCGCAGCCGCAGCTAGACGACCGGCACCGGACTGGCCGGGGCCTGGGGCGTGGTGGGGGTCGAGTCGCCGACGAGGCCCTGGAGGATCTCCAGGAGGATCGGTGCGAGGACCGCGAGCATGTAGCCGACCGCCGCCGCCTTCAGCGCCGACTTGGCCTTCTCCACCTCACCCGGGTCACCGCCGGCCAGCAGGTAGCGAAGACCGCCGATCGTCAGGAACAAGGTGGCGGTCGCGGCGAGGATCCCCACAATCCAGTTGCGGGTGTTCGCGATTACCACCGGGATCGTGTTGACGGCGTACGCGTACCTCGGGTCGGCGAGCGCGAGCAGCAGTCCGGCGGGCAGGGCCGGCCACAGTGTGCGGACGGCACGGGCCCGCCGGGGCACAGCCGCGGGCGGGCGGCGGTGCGGTGGTTGCTTCCGGGTCATGTGGATCGGCCTCCTCGGCGCGGCGGGAATGGGCCGCACGGGACGGCGGCTGACGCCGAACGGGCTGGCGGAGCAGGGCGGGTCGGTGCCGGGGCGTGTGTCGGGGCGGCCGGGGGCGGGGGCCTCGGGCGCCGGACCTCCTTCCCGGAAGGGGGTGCGGCGGCCTGGGGGCTCGGGTGTCAGCGCGAGCCGGACACCCGCACCCGGCCGGACCCCTGGGCCCGGCACCGACGGGCGACCGGCCGTCCTGGTGCGGGCCCGGGGGCGGGCTCTGAATGCGGCCGGTCACCTGTTACGGAGGATCCGCAGCACGAAAACGACACCGACGCCGGAAATTCGTCGACGCGGTCCGGAACTGCTCCGGTCAGACGCGGTGCTCGCGCAGCGCGCCGGTCAAACGTTCCTCGGCACTTCGGCGGCGGCGTTGCAGCATCCGCGGGGTGGTACCGGACGCGGAGGCCAGCTGCGCGCACGAGGCCGGCCCGAAGCGGGTCGCGCCGATCAGCTCGGCCTCGGCCGCATCCAGCACCCCCGCCCGGACCGCGCGGCGAAGCACCAGGTCCGGATGTCCGGCAGGCGCCGCGCCCGCGATCACGCCGGGCTCCGCACTGTCGCGGGCGAACGCGTCGGCGGGCGGCGGGTGTTCGGCGGCGGTGTGGGCGCGGTGCCGGTACGCCCACGCCTGCCCGGCCCGGTCCGCGACCCGCAGCAAGCGCCGCGCCGCGTGCGGTGTGTCGGTGTCGACGGTGTGGAGCGCGGTCAGGAACGCGGTGAGCAACTCCTGCTGGACGTCGTCGCGGTCGTCCGGCGACAGGCGCCCGAACCGGCGCTCGGTACGCCGCAGCCCCGGCAGCGCCAGCCCGACCGCGGCGACCGCCCATGCCGCCTGGCCGGCCCGTGACTGCCACATGATCTCCGCCCAGGCGCGGTCCGCCCACCCGGCCGGGGCATGCGATCGGCCGGGCAGCAACCCCCGTACGGCCAGCACCTCCAGCGTGGTCGCCGTGCCGTCCACGGCCAGGACCAGCGGCACGGGATCGGCGGCCAGCCGGGCGAACGCGGCCTCCAGGTGCGCGAACGGCGACCGGAGCGAGACGTCGTCCCACACGGGCAGCTTCGGTGAACCAACAGAAAGGACACGGGACATGACAGGGCTCCTCCCACAAGCAGCGGATCGGAGTCCCAGGCGGCCACCCGCCCCCACCACCACCGAGCCGGTCCCCAGCCAGTCGCGCGCCGGTCCCCAGTTGGTCACTCGCCCGTGGCTCGCCGGTCGCCGGCCGGTCGTGCGTATCTTCAAGGCCCGTCCGCGGCAGACTCCCGCCCCTGCCCCGCATCAACTCCCTGTCATCCCACGGCCTGCGGGCGGCCAGCCAGGTCGGGTCCGGCTCCGTGCTGGGCGGCCGTGCCTCGGACGGCCGCCCGGAGTCCGCAGCTCGCCTCGCGAGGAGGATGCGCTGCCTCGGCGTCGATTCGGGTCCGCCGCGTCGGCACGGATGTCGCGACGACAGGGTCACGTGGCACGGCCGCCCGCGAAATCCGGTCGAGGTCGGCAAGCACCGAAACGCCTTACAAGGCCATCGGAAGACCCTGACCTGCCAGGACAGCCCGCCTTGGGATGCACCACGGCTCGCCCGGGCGCGATGACACGGCGGCTGGTTTCAGTGTCAGGAAGCGCAGTCGGGCGTTAGCGGGTGTCGTTTCCGGGCGGGAAATCCTCCGTACCAGGTGTCAGCGCGAAACCGGACGGCCCTCTGGTGCCGACCCGCCCATGCCCCACGCCACCGCCACCCCCGAACCCCCCGAGCCCGACCCGCGGCTCGACGTGCCCGTCACCGTCTGGCTCGCCCCCCGCCCCGACCATCGCACCGAACCCGCGCAACCCGCCACCGCACACGGCGTGTTCGCGCTGCCGAGCTGGGTCCTGGCCCGCCTCGCCGACGTCTACACCACCCCTGTCGGCGGCCCCCTCGCCCGGCTGCGGCTGTGGTGCCCGCCCATCGGCGGCCCCCTCGCCCCGCCCCGTTGGAGGGGGACCTGCGCGGGAATCGTCGTCGACCTCAGCGCCGCCGCGGCTCTGGGCGACGCCCGCGCCGCCGCCGTGCTCGACGCCGCCGCCGAGCAGCTCGCGCCCGGCGCCTACCTGTTCGCCGTCACCGCCTACGACCCGGACAGCGCGGAGGAGACGTGCGGGCCGCTGGTCCGCGCGGCGCAGGCCCTCGGTCTGGCCTACGTGCAGCACCTGATCGCGGTCAACGGCCACGCCGACGGCGACCGCATCGTCCCCCACCCCGGCGACACCCCCACCCCCACCCCCGCACACACGGCAACGCACACGGGCCGACCGGTCCACGTACCGGTCCACATCGACCTCTTGGTCTTCCGGACCCCTGTACCCGACGCCCCGTCAGGAGCCCAGCGATGACCAAGGGGTCGGCCGGCAGGCCGGGGTCGGTGTGGGCCACCGCACAGAACTCCGCCGCCGCACAGCGCCGAGGCCGGTACACCCCCGGGTCGATGGCACACCCGGCGAAGATGCTGCCCGCGATCGCCGCCCACGCCATCGACGCCTACACCCGCCCCGGCGACTGGGTCCTGGACCCGATGTGCGGGACCGGGACCACCCTCGTCGAAGCCGCCCACGCAGGGCGCAACGCGCTCGGCGTCGAGTACGAGACCCGGTGGGCCGAGGTCGCCCGCGCCAATGTGCTCCTCGCTGGCCTCCAAGGCGCGCTGGGCTCGGGGCGCGTCCTGGTCGGCGACGCCCGCACGCTCAGCACCGTGGTCCCGCACGAACTGCACGGCCGCTTCGCGCTCGTGGTCACCTCGCCCCCGTACGGGGCGTCCGTCCACGGCCGCGTCTCCTCCACCCGCGACAGCGGCGAGCCCGGGGTCCGCAAGTACGACTCGACGTACGGCACCGACCGCGCCAACCTCGCCCACCAACCCCTGGCCCGGCTACTCGACGGGTTCGCCCGGATCCTGGCCGGATGCACCGCCGTGCTGCGCCCCGGCGGGAGGGTGGTGGTGACGACCCGGCCGTGGCGGCGCGGCGGTGAACTGGTCGACCTGCCCGGCCTTGTCGCCGCGCGGGGAGCCGAGGCCGGTCTGGAGTTCGAGGAGCGGTGCGTAGCGCTCCTCGCCGGCATCCGCGGGAGCGAACTCGTCGCCCGCCCTTCCTTCTTCGCCCTGCACAACGCCCGCAAATCCCGCGCGGACGGGCAGCCGCAGGCGGTGATCGCGCACGAGGACGTCCTGGTCTTCAGGCGACCGGAGCCGGCGAGTTCCGGGAACCCGCCCGCGTCCCAGCACGGTTGGGCGGTGCCGCGATGACGTCCCGCACCCCGCGCCGCACCCTGCGCCGCAGGCCCCCGCTGCTTGCCGTGGGCTCGCTGTGCACAGGCTACGGAGGGCTGGACCTCGCCGTCGCGGCCCTGTTCCCCACCGCGACCTGGGCCTGGTGCGCCGACGACGACAGACACATCGGGGCCGTGATCGCCGCCAGGTTCCCCGGAGTCGTCAATCTCCAGGACATCCGCACCGTCGACTGGGGACAGATCGCCCGCACCACCCCGGTCGACATCATCACCGCAGGCTTCCCCTGCCAGGACATATCGCTCGCCGGAACCGGAGAGGGGATCGCCCGTGGAAACCGCAGCGGACTGTGGTTCACCGTCCTGGACGCCGTTCGCGCGCTTCGACCCGGCCTCCTGGTCGTGGAGAACGTCGCCGCCCTGCGCAGACGCGGACTCGACACCGTCCTCGGTGGACTGGCCGAGGCGGGGTATGACACGCAATGGACAAGCGTACGCGCCGGCGACGTCGGAGCGCCGCACCGCCGCGACAGGTGCTTCCTCACTTATCTGGACAACTTCGAGTTGTGCGGCGCTGGGTTCCTTCGATCAGGTGTCACTCTTCCGAGGACGACGTCATCGCTTCTTCGCCGGGCAGTGCTCGGCGCTCTCAGCAACGACGATGCGGAACTGGCTCATGCCCTCGTGGTACCTGTCCGGTGTGCTGTGGTGCTCCTTGCGGGGCGGTCCGTCGATCCATTGGTGCCAGAGGCCGTCCGGCGCGACGAACCGGGCTGCTTGATCGGCGTCCAGCTTGGTGTCGAGGTGCAGGAGTGCGCCGATGGCGGCTGTCTGGTCGTAGTAGAGGTCGGGGCGTCGAAGGTAGCGGTCGAGGTAGGCAGCCAGCACGTCGGCATCGGCACGGGTGCCGAATGTGGCGAAGGCAAGGCAGTAGGCCGAGCCGGCGTAGCAGACCCCGCTGGCAAGAAGGAGTTCGCCGAGGCGTTCGCGGAACTCGGTCCTGTAGGCGACAGCGATGAGCCAGGCGGCGGTCTTGCGCTCTCGCCACCCGCCTTCGAGCAGGATGTCCAGTTCGTCGGGGGTGATATCGCCGGCGGCCCCGCCAAGTTCCCGCGTGAAGTCGGCGCGTTCGCCTGCGGTCATGCGCGCGATGCTGCCGCCCAGCTTGAGGTAGCGCCGATCGGGGGTGACATAGCGGCGGACCAGGTCGGCCAACTCGGGGTCCTCGTTGGGGAAGCGCATAGCGGCATTCTGACCGGGGTGGAGCCGTCCGACCACGGCATTTCTCGGCCGCACCATTCAGTCGGCAGGCTGATCGTGGGGTTCGCCGAGGTCGTCGAGGAGGTTGGTGATGCGGTCGGCGATGCGCTGGTGGCGCTCGATCTCCCGTTCCCATCCGCGATCTCTTGCGTCGGTGATCAGTTGCCGCTCGGTGCAGAGGCGGTCGCGCAGGCGGGGCGCGTACCGGGGTGTGGTGACGAACTTCGCGCAGGTCAGGTAGAGGTCGCACTCGCAGGGGCCCTCTTGGGGCAGGCGCAGGCAGCGGCCGAGTTCGAGTTCGGTCTTGTAGAAGTTGGTCTTGAGCCAGTTGAGGGCGTCCTGGTCGAGCGCGCCGGAGCGCAGGGTGTCGGCGAGCGGGCCGGCGATGACCGCGCCGGGCTGGAGGACGGCCTGGTAGTCGGCCAGCACGGTGGGGTCCGAGGTGTGTGTGTAGGTCATCGACATGCCCGGGCTCTTGTGGCCGAGGACTTTCATGATGGTCTGGACCCGCGCGCCCTTCTGGGCGAGTTGGGTGCCCAGGGTGTGCCGGAACCGGTGCGGGTGGATGGCGGGCTTGCTGACGCCGTTGAGGATGCCCAACACGTTGCAGATCCCGCGGAGCGGCCCGGCGAACAGGTAGTCGGGGTGGGCGACGCTGCCGTTGCGCAGGAACAGGTAGCGCACCGGCCGCCCGAGGTCGGGATCGTGGATGGCCCGGTCGGCTTGGGCCTGGCGCAGCGCGACCAGCGCTCGGATTGCGTCGGCGGCTTCCTCGTGCAGGGGAACGGTGCGTTCCTTCAGCGCCTTGCCGGGCGCGAGCCGCAACCTGGCGGTGCCGTCCGGGTAGGCGTCGAGGCAGTCGAGGTGCAGCTTGCGGATCTCGGTGCGGCGGGCACCGCTCCAGCGGGCGACCAGCAGCGCGCATCGCTGCAGGGGGCACTCCAACTCGCGGACGCGTTCCATGACCGGCCCGAGCTGGTCCTCGGGAATGAACCGGGGAACACGCTCGACGACGCGGGGCATGTCCGCGTGCGTGATCAGCGGCCGGGCAGGAACGTCGCCCCACTCGGCGACCGCCGCGTAGCGGAACAGAACCGCGACGGTCGAGATGATGCCGGCCTTGTAGGCGGGACTGAGCGGCTCGTCCGGGTGCTTGATCTTCCGCAGTTGTTTCACCGACTCCATGAACGCCACCAAGTCGGCGCGGTGGAGCTCGTCGAGCGCATCGACGTGGGGGCGTTCGGTGTCCAGCCAGAGCCCGAACCGCCGCAGACCGCCGCGGACGCTGGTCATGCTCTCCGGCCGCAGCACCAGAGCGCGCTCGGCGAGGAACCGCTCGAAGACCGCGTCGATGCGCGGCTTGCCGCTCAACCGCGGCGGCGGGACGACCTCTTCCCGGCTCGGGGGACGGTCGGTGACCCCGGCGTGGAACAGTGCCAGCCCGGTGCGGAACGAGTTCGGACCGGAACCCGCCTGGGAGTGGGGCCCCTACGAACCCGCCGTCACCCGCTGGGCCGCCCTCCTCGGCCGACAACCCCCGCATCCCGTCCGCCCCGGACCGCGCGGCAAGCCCCGGCTCGATCCCGCCTTCGTGGAGTGGATGATGGGCCTGCCCACCGAGCCGGGCTGGGTCACCGGCGTCCCGGGCCTGCCGCGCGGCGCCCAGCTACGCGCCCTCGGCAACGGCGTCGTCCCCCAACAGGCACTCCACGCGCTACGCGAACTCGCCGCGGACACCGTCGACACCGGAGCGGCCAACCTGCTCACAGCCTGCCTGGCCCGCACACCCCGCCGCCACACCCTCCGCGCCCGACACCGCGACCACCCGCCCCGGCCGCCGCCGCACCCGAACAGCCCGCCACGCACAGACGCACCACCGCATCAACCCACACCCTCACCCGAGAAAGGCAACGGCCGTGACCCAGACCGACGACGCCACCACCTGGACCGAGACCGACCACGCCCCCGAGACCACCTCCGCCGCCGCGCCGGCCCGGCAGCCGCTGCTCCTGACCCCGGACGAGGCCGGAGCCCGGGTACGCCGCAGCGGCGGCTGGATGCGCCGCAAGGCCGCCGCCGGCGAGATCCCCTGCACCGTCCTGGGCCGCACCATCCTGTTCTCCGACACCGACCTCGACGACCTCGTCGTCATGCACCACCGCCCCGCCACCGGCTGACTCCAGCCGACCGCACACCGCCGCGCCCGGACACGCGTCCGGGCGCGGCACCCCCTCTGCCGTGCCCCCGCGAAGGCCCGCGATGCCCGACACCCCGCCCCGCATCGACCTACCCGACTGCGACCCGCCACTCAACCGCGAGATCGCCCACCTGCTTCTGCGCATGCTCACCGCTGTCGCGGCACACCGCGCCAGCCGCGCCGCGGGCCGCAGTTCATGCGACCCGCCGCCCGATAGCGGCATGGGGGCGGACGGACTGGAACCGACTGGATGAGTCGACGTACGACGGGCAGCGGCGCCACATCCCCAAGGCAGCCGACACCTTGCCCCAGGGCCGGTGCCTCTGGACGGCACGGGGATCCAAGTCGGCGAGACGCCCGACCTGTTCATGCCCCTCGCCTGTGATTCGCGGTCGTGCGTGCGCGACCGGAGACCGCAGGAACCGCGCACCCGTAGACGGTGGGCATTCCAGCGTCGGCCACTCAGCCGAGCCCGGCCGGTGCATAGGATCGCCGTCACCATCGCTCTTTCCGAAGGAGGTTGGTCATGGACGCGGGGATCGCCGCCAAGCTGGCTGTGCTCATCGACGCGGACAACGCCCGGCCGGCGATCGCCGACAGCCTGCTCGCGGAAGTCGCCAGGTACGGGACCGCGCACGTCAAGCGGGTGTACGGGGACTGGACCGGCACCGCGCTCAAGGGCTGGAAGGAGCAGTTGCTGCGGCTGTCGATCCAGCCGGTCCAGCAATTCGCGTACACCACCGGGAAGAACGCCACCGACGCGGCGATGCTGATCGACGCGATGGACCTGCTGTACACCGGTCGCTTCGACGGGTTCTGCCTGGTCTCCAGCGACAGCGACTTCACACGCCTGGCCGGCCGCATCCGCGAATCCGGTCTGACGGTCTACGGGTTCGGCGAACGCAAGACCCCCAAGCCGTTCGTCGCCGCGTGCGACAACTTCACCTACACCGAGAACCTCGCCTACCCCGCCGAGGGCCCGCCGCCCTCGCGAGCGGTCCCGCGCTCCGCGCAGGCCGTGCCCCCACGCCTTGTGGACACCGCGCTGGTGGCCGCGTTGCGCTACGCCGTGGAGGCCGCGTCCGCCGAGGACGGATGGGCCCATCTCGGCGGCGTCGGTGCCATTCTCCGCAAGCGGCAGCCCGACTTCGACCCCCGCAGCCACGGCTACACCAAACTCATGGAACTCGTCGACGCCACCGACGTCTTCGACGTGCAGAAGCGCAACCCGACCGACGGAAACCCGGCCATCATCTACGTCCGAGAGCGCCACGCCCCGGAGGCGGCCACCGATGCCCGACAGGTCCGCTAGCGGGCCGCTGCGGCGCCGACGCGGCCGGGCGGCGTGCGGGCCCGGCTGCCGCCGGGCCACTTTCGTACGGCAACGTCACAAGCAGTCAGGCGAGTTGACGCAACGGGGGTTGTGATGGACGTGAACGCTTGGATCGCCGCCTTCTCCGCCGCAGTCGCGGTCGGCGCATTGACCATGGCTTGGACGGCCGTACGCGCGGCCAACGCACAGACAGCGTTCGAACTCGCTCGCGGACTGCAAGACAAGCTCATCTCGCCGGACATCGCCGCCACCCGCGATCGCCTCGAAGCCTACCGGCTCGGCCCCCGCCCGACGCCCGACGCCACACGCGCGGTGGTCCACGACTACTTCGTCATGCTCTGGGCGTTCGAGCACGCCAATGTCGGGCGCGAAAGCCTCGTACGGCGCCGACGCGTCAACCGCACCGGCCCAGCGGTCCGCTTCCTCGACACGTCCATCCGCTGGCACCTGGAGCACTGGGCCACCGTGTGGCCCCGCCTGCGCTCCCGCGTCGTCGACACCCTCGGAGAACCCCTCGACGACCACCAGTCCATCCCCGGACTCCTCGACCTGACCGACGCGGTACTCGGACCCACAGCAGCAGTCCGCGAACTGCGCCAACAGATCGAGGCCGAACAAGCGGCACACACACCGCGCCCGCTGCTACCCCGGCACACCCCCTGACAAGAACACTCCAGGGGTCCACAGTCGCCCCGGCACGCGCCCGGACGCTGTGTGTCGAAGCGGTGCGGTTTCAGCACGCCGAACTCTGCGGAACGGGCGGACGCCCAGGACCGCAGAAGTTCTGAACCGGATGCCCGGGGCACCCGACAGCGGACTGGAGACTCACATACGAGTCGAGGTACCACGGGCGCACCCACACAAGACCGGAGGTACGCCCGTGAACACACAGTCTCCCGCCCCGGCAAGCCCAGCCGCGCTGCGCTTCGCGTTCGCGGGGCGGGTGTCCACCGAGGACCATCAGGACCCCGAAGCGTCCCGCAACTGGCAGGTCACCCGTGCCCAAGCGTGCATCGCGCCCGTCGGCGGGACGATCGTGGCCGAGTACTTCGACGTGAGCCAGACCCGCGCCCTGCCCTGGCAGCGCCGACCGCGCGCAGCCGACCTCCTGAGGGAACTCGCCAACCCGAACCGGGACTTCGACGCGGTCGTCATCGGGGAGCCGCAACGCGTCTTCTACGGCAACCAGTTCGGGAACACCTTCCCGCTCTTCACCCACTACCGCGTTCCGTTGTGGGTCCCGGAGGTCGGCGGGCCGATCGATCCGACCAACGAGGCGCACGACCTGATCATGACCGTGTTCGGCGGCATGTCGAAGGGTGAGCGCAACCGCATCCGGCTGCGGGTCCAAGCCTCGATGGCCGCCCAGGCGCAGATCGAAGGCCGCTACCTCGGAGGCCGGCCGCCGTACGGGTACGTGCTCGTCGACCTCGGGCCGCACCCCCACCCGGACAAGGCCGCCGCAGGGCGGCGGCTGCAGGGGCTCGCGCCGGACCCGGAGGCGTTCTGGGTCGTCGTGCGCATCTTCGCGATGTTCCTGGCCGGCACCGGGATCTACGCCATCGCCGAAATCCTCACCGCCGAGGGCATCCCGTGCCCGTCCGCGCACGACCGGGCCCGCAACCCGCACCGCTCCGGCCTGGCGTGGGCCAAGGGCGCGGTCCGGGCCATCCTGAACAACCCCCGCTACACCGGCCACCAGGTCTGGAACCGACAGCGCAAGGTCGAGGTGCTGCTCGACGTCCACGACGTCACTCTCGGCCACACCACCAAGCTGGTGTGGAACGCCCCCGCAGACTGGGTGTGGTCCGAACGCCCGGCCCACGAAGCGCTGGTCAGCCGCGCTGACTTCGACCGGGCCCAGACGCTGATGGCGAACCCGAAGCGGCCGGTCAGGAAGCGCGCCCGCCGCACCACTTACCTCTACGTGCTGCAGGGCCGGTTCACGTGCACGCTGTGCACGCGCAAGATGGAGGGCAACTGGTCCAACGGCGAGGCGTACTACCGCTGCCGGTACCCGGCCGAGTACGCCCGCACCAACCAGGTGAACCACCCGCTCCAGGTCTACCTCCGCGAAGCCGCCGTCCTGCCCGCGCTCGACGGGTGGCTCGCCCGTGCCTTCGCGCCGCACCGCCGGGACGAGACCGTCGCGCTGATGCTCGCCGCCCAGGGCGGCGACCCGAGCGTCGACGCCGCGCTCACCGCGGCCCGTACCAAGGTCGCGGAATGCGACCGCAAACTCGCCGGCTACCAGGCCGTCCTCGATGCCGGGGGCGATGCGGCGACCGTCGCGGGCTGGACCCGCCAGGTCACCGCCGAGCGCGCCACCGCCCAGATGGCCGTCGACGCGTGGCAGCCGCGCCAGGGCATGACCGAGCCTGAGATCCAGGCCATGCTCACGCGTCTCGGCGACCTCGCCGCAGCGATTCGCGATGCCGACCGCGCGGGCAAGAAGGAGCTCTACAAGCGGCTCGGCGTGAAGCTCGCATATGCAAAAAATCTCCATACCGTGACCGTCGAGCTGGAGCCCGATGACCACGATATGGAGATCTCGTCGTGTCCGAGGGGGGACTTGAACCCCCATGCCCTTTCGGGCACTAGCACCTCAAGCTAGCGCGTCTGCCATTTCCGCCACCCGGACGTGACTGCTGCGGCCTGGGGCCGCGTTGTCTGGGGTAACGATACCAAGATCCGGGGTGTGCCTGCGACGCGGTATCTGGGGTGGGTCAGCGGTAGGTGACTCCGGGGAGGCGGACGAGGGGAGTGCCGAAGACCTGGGTCCAGTAGATGCGGTACGAGCCGCCGTGGGCGATGCCGATTCCGATCTGGGTGAGTTCCGGGGTCAGGATGTTGGCGCGGTGGCCGGGGCTGTTCATCCAGCCCTGGACGACCTCGGCGGGGGTGGGCTGACCTGCGGCGATGTTCTCGGCGACGCGGCTGTAGTCGTAGCCGGTGGCGCGTACGCGGTCGGCCGGCTGGCGGCCGTCGAGGCTGGCGTGGTCGAAGTAGTCCCGGGCGGCCATGTCGTCGCTGTGGGCCTGGGCGGCCTGGGTGAGGCGGGGTTCGGCGGAGAGGGGGCCCATGCCGTGGTTGGCGCGTTCCGCGTTGGTGAGGGCGATCACCTCGGACCGGAAGCGGGCGACGTCGGCTGAGGCGGGAGGGAAGGGTGGGGCTGGTGTGGCGGAGGTCGATTGGGTGGGAAAGGGAGCGGAGGTGGCCGGGAAGCCTGGCGGTGGGGCCGAGGTCGGGGTGGGGCGGGGGCCGAAGGGGTTGCTGCCGTCGGCGGGCGGCATCGGGGCCAGGGGCGGGGCGGAGGGGTGGGCAGCGGCACGTGCCGGGGAGGGGGCGGGGGTGTGAGGCCGAGGCGGAGTCGGGGTACGCAAGGGCGTGGCGGCCGGCGACGGCTCGTCGATGACGTCCACGCCGAAGTCGCGGGCGACCCCGGCGAGGCCGTCCGCGTAGCCCTGCCCGAGGGCGCGGATCTTCCAGGCGTTGTTGCGGGCGTACAGCTCGACCAGGAGCAGCACCGTCTCGTGGTTCACAGGGTGTGGCGTGAAGCGGACGACTGCGGTGCCGCGCGTGTCGGTGACGGTGAGGTTCGGCGTCGGGAGGCTGCCGAGGCGGGCGGAGTGGTCGGCCGGGCTCACGACGAGGGTGACGCGGGTGGCCCCGGGGCGCAGGGAGCGGGGGGTCACGGAGGCGGTGTCGCCTTGGAGGCGTACGCCGGGCGCGGTCGTCTGGTTGAAGAAGACGAAGTCGGCGTCGCCCCGGACGCGGCCGGAGTCGTCGGTGATCAGGAGGGACAGGTCGTACGGGCCGGGCACACGGAGCGTCAGCGCGCCGTCCGGCAGTGCGAGGTTGGCGCCCGGGGCCAGGTTGGTCATCGTCCGCCCACTCCGTTCCGAGAAGTCACACCTGTGTTGTAGCCGATGAGCGGTCGGCCACGAAGGGGACAACGTGCGAAGGCCTCGGGACGTTCACGCGGGTGACTTCGTGCGGAGCCGCGACGCTGTTGACCTCTGTTCAGCAAGGGGCGGTGTCGGTAGCGTCGTGGCGACGGGCCGTAACGGGAACGGGGGCGGGGCGGGCGTGACGGTACGGGGGGCCGCGCGCGGGCGATGGCTTGCCGTCGTGCACGGGCTTGGGGCCCTGATGCTGGCGGTCCCGTTGGTGTTGGCGTTCTTTCTGTATCGGATGTACGCGGTCCCGTCCGGGTCGATGGAGCCGACATTGCGGGGAGGCGACCGGCTCCTCGTACGTGAGGGAGGCGGCGGCGACGTCACGCGCGGAGATGTCGTGGTGTTCGCGGCGGACGGGTGGTCGCAAGGTGGCGGTCAAGACTTCGTGAAGCGGGTCGTGGGCGTCGGCGGGGACGTCGTCGCGTGTTGCGACGAGCGGGGGCGAGTGCGTGTGAACGGTCTTTCGGTGTACGAGAGTTACCTCGCCGCTGGGGTACGTCCGTCGCTGGTCGCGTTCGAGGTGACGGTGCCGGAGGGGCGGCTGTTCGTGCTCGGTGACGCGCGGGCGACGTCGTACGATTCCCGCGCGCATGTGGGCGACGCGTTCGGGGGCACCGTTGCGCGCGAGGACGTGGTGGGCCGGGTCGAGCGCGTGATCTTTCCGGTGTCGCGCCAAGGGACCGTCGAGGGGGCCGGGGTTTTCGCGGCGGCGGGCCTGCCCGGGGGCGGTTCGCCGACGGGGCCTGCCGTGGCTCTGGCGGTGGTGGCCGCGGCGGGGCTTGCGCTGAATGTGGCGGCCGGCACGGTCGGGCTCGTCGGGTACGTGCTAGCGAACCACCGTGGTAGTTCCGGGGGTTGACGACGCGGCGGCCGGGTCGCGCCAGTGGCGGGTGGGGATGCCGACCAGGCCGTACAGCCACCGCGCGGGCGAGCGTTTCCAGAGGAGTAGCGGGCCCACGGTCGCGGTGAAGACGGCAAGGCCGATCCACCAGCCGATCGCGTGGACGAGCAGGCTCGCGTACACGGCTCCGAGGAACGGCATGGCGTGCACGCCGGCAGCCGCGATGGCGAGGGCGATGATGCGCGGCACCTTGCGGTCGGCGTCGGCGCCTGGCAGCCGCCAGCCTTCGTAGAGCCAGCTGATCTCGGTCATGAGCATGAGCATGATCACCGGGCCGCCCAGGAAGAGTAGGGCGAGGAAGGTCCCGGACGTCGCGAAGTGCGAGACGTTGTTGAACACCTTGTCGGCCGACCAGCCGGTGAACTCGCCGCGGTTGGTGCTCAGGACGCGCTGGTAGCCGCGCCCGTCCCAGCCGTGGACGAGGGTGCCGAAGAGCAGGAAGTACGCGGCCACAGCCTGGAGGAACGCCCAGTAGCCGGCGCCGATAAGAGCGAGTGCGCGGGAGGCCCAAAAGCCGAGCATGGCGGCGACGGGAACGCCCCCACAGAACATCAGTACGAATCCCGCCCAGAGCCCGTCATGCTCCCGGGTGACGTGCATCGTCCCCCACGCCGGGTTCCGCCACAGTAGGAACAGACCAGGCGGCGCGACGAGAATCGCGGCGAAGAGCACGGTGGAGACGAAGTACGGGTTGGCGGTCATCGCGCGGGCGCGCACCGCGATGACCGGCTCCTGTTCGGAGTCCGGCAGTGGACGGCGTTCCCACGCCTGCAACTGTCGCGCGGCGGCGAGCGCGAACGTCGCCCCGAGGGCGTAGGAGAAGAAGAGGACCGCCTGGATCGGGATCATCGGTGGCTCCCGTGCTCGGGGCTGTCTGGTGGTCGGACCGAGTACGCGAGAGTGCGAGTCGCGGCTCGAGTCACACGCGGGGTGAGGCCGGAAATCCGAATCACCGGGGGTCACAGGCCTACGTGCGTGCAGTGGTGACGAGGGGGTGGGGCGGGGTGGGGGACGGAACGGCGAATGTGCGGTGGGTACGGTCCGCGCGGGTGCCGGCGCGCAGCGGCGCGCGCCATGCCTACGGGCGCCCTGCGGCCCGCGCCTCACCCCGCGCGAATCGCGAGATTCTCCGTGCCGATCCGATCCGCCGTCACCAACGCCTGCTCCGCCTCCACCCGCGTCATGAACACGAACGGCGGAATGATCGGCGGCAGCGGCAACCCGTCCGGCGAGAACGTCAGGCAGATCAGCCCCTCGATACACCCGTACAACCGCGTGACATAGATCGTCACATCGCCGTTCAGATCAAGCTGGTCCGCGTCGATCGCATACACCGGCCCCCCGTCATGCGTCCGCAGCCGGTAGTCACGCAAACTCGCCGCATTCATCCGCAGCACCAGCACCCGCCGCGGCCCGTTCACCGTCGGCACCTCGGTCACTCCCGCGAACGCGAACCCGATCGGCGCGAAGAAACTCGACGTCACCGTAGGCGGGTTCGCCCCGACAGCCACCGACTCCGATACCGCGGCCAAGGTCGGTCGTACGCACTCGGCACCACGCTCGCAACCCGTGGCGGCCGCCGCGGCCTTGCCCGCCCCCGGCCCCAGACTCGCGGCAACCAGCAGCAGCGGTACGGCCAACGCGACTCCGGCGGCACCAGCGCGTCCCTCCCCCGGCCCGGTCCCCCGCTCGGAGGCGCCCTCGCCCGCCGCCTTGCCGCTCGCCCCGTCACCGCCATCCCCCGACGCCGCGCCCGCAGTCCCACCCACCGTGTCACGCAAGCCACCTGAGTCAGCGTCAGCATCACCGTCCGACCCGGCCTCGGCCGAATCGCCATGAGGCTTCTTCGGCCGCCACCCGAACCCCATCGAACTCCCCAGCACCCCAAGCGCCATGCCCACCAGGAACCCGCCAAGATTGGTCGCCGCGAACGACACGACGGACGCGACCAACGCGACCAGCGACACGAAGTGCCGCTGCGCAGGCAGGAACCACAGGCACAGGCCGGCGATGACGAGCACGGACCCGATGGCAAGCGCCGCAAGTCCGCCCACACCCAACGTGATGAGGATCGACAACGGCGACATCGGGATCAGCATGATCTCCAGGCCGCCCGCGATCAGGTAGAAGCCGCCCCAGAACGGCCGGGTACGGCGCCAACGGCGCAGCGCCCTGCGCTCCTTCGGAAACGGCAGGTGTTGGTCGAGCCACAGTCCCGGATGCACGGCGAGCCGCTCCTTCTCGATGGGGTACGCCGGATCCGCGTCGGCCGCCCGCCGAACGCGTACGTCCGAACTCGTGCGCCCGAACTCGTACGCCCGAACTCGTACGCCCGACACGGACATTCAAGAAGAACGCACGTACGTCAGAAGCAGCCCTTGCCGCCCAGCGTCACCGTCACCCGCAAGCCCTTGAGCTTGAAGTCGCCTCCGGTGGCCGCCCACGCGTTCGACTGCACACCGGTCACCGTGACCTCGCCCGCCTGCAGGCCGAACGCCCCCGGATCACCCTGGGCGCCCTGCACCTTGTCGAGCGTCGAGGCGTCGCGTCCGATCTCGACGACGCCGAACTCGGCGTCTCCGACGAGGTCTTCGGCGTCGATCACCAGGTTCTTCGCGGTGACTTCGCCCGCCTGTCCGCCGGCCGTCAGCTTGAAGACGACGTCGCCGAGCGGGGTCTTGACCCGCGCCGCCTGACAGATGTCACTGAGGGTCGCGTCGCCGAGCGCGAGCAGGGACACCGGATGCCCCTTGCCGCTGATGTCGTTGTCGGTTCCGACGTACGAGGCAAGCCCGGTACTCGTGAGCCGCCCCGAACTCACTTGGAAACTCGTACCCGACACCGCGAACGACGCGGCCAAAGCCCCCTGGGCCATCGCCGCCGTCATGGCACCGATCGCGACGATCGCCGGCACGCCGACCGCCACGGAACGCCGCCAGCTGGTGCCGCCTTCGAGCGCGTCGTCGTCGATCCTCAACTTCGCGGTGACCCGGCCGAACACCGAGCCGCTGTCGCCGATCACGTCTGGTACCTCCCGTTGTTCCCGTAGATCTGGCCGTATCCCGGGTCGCGCAGGGGTGCTGTGGTACTGCCGTGCCGCTCAAGCGATCAGGACCCGGACCCCAGGCACCCATGTGCCGAAGGAACCGAATTCCCAGCCTCATGAGGACGGAATAACCGTGCAACAAGCCTCGGTTCAAGTACACGGAGGCGGTACGCAGGCGCCCGAAATTCACCGCATTCGCAAATCCGGGCAGGATGGAACCGCCGTCGCATTCGACCGCGGAATCATGCACGCGGCCGTACCGAATTACCGTTCCTGGCCTTGCTCGACAGCCCGTCCGACGTCGGCCGGAATCACCGGGCGGCCGCAACTGGCGCCGTACGCGGGGCGACTCCTCTGGCACAATGCAGGCGTCGTCTCGTAACCGCAGACTAGGGCCGGTTTTGAACAAAAGTCAACAACCGCCGGGCAGGTCGCCGAAGGCTTCGGGCCGGGCCGGCGACTCCCCGCGCTCGCAGGAGCGCCGCGCCGAACTGATCGCCGTCGGACGCCGCCTCTTCGCCCGAACCTCCTACGACGCCCTGTCGATCGACGACATCGCGTACCACGCCGACGTCGCCAAGGGCTTGATCTACTACTACTTCGCCAGCAAGCGCGGCTACTACCTGGCCGTGGTCGAGGACTCCGTGTCCAAGCTGGTCAGCAATGCCGAGGAAGCCCAGGAACTCCCGCCACGCGAGCGCCTGTTGCACACTCTCGACGGCTACCTGAGGTTCGCCTGGGGCCACGAGGCGGCGTACCGCACGATCATCAGTGGCGGCGTCGGCTTCGACACCGAGGTCCAGGCGATCCGCGACCGCGTACGCGAACGCCTGCTGTCCACGATCGCCGAGGGCGCGTACGGCCGGACCGAACTGGCGCCGCCCGCCCGCGCCGCACTCACCGGCTGGCTGTCGTACGTCGAAGGATTCACCCTGGACTGGATTCACCACCGGGACCTGGAACGCGACTTCGTCCTCCGGATGCTGGCGGCCGCGCTCCTCGACACGCTGCGCACCATCGAACGGTTCGCGCCCGATCATCCCGCCCCCTCCGCCGACGCCTGATCCGGTGTTCCGTGTGCCGTGTGCCGTGTGCCGTGTGCCGTGTGCCATCGCATCGAATTCCCGTCAGGCCGTTGACAGCGGGAATAGGAGTTTGCAAGCTTCGTAGTCGCGCATTCACCGCTCCCAAGTCCCCCTCCACCAAAGCCCGGAGGAATCATGGCTGCAACAGCCGCGGACAAACTCACGGCGGAACTCGGCGCACCACCCCCGGAGGGCTTCTCCGGACTCGGCGACACGGACCTGGAATTCCTGGCGGACGCCCTGCGACGTGCCCGCGAGGAACAGGCGGCAGGCCTCGACCGCGCCGCCGAGGAATCGTTGAAGATGGTCCCGGCGATCGCGCGCGGACCCGTCCGCCGCATTCTCTTCAGGTAGGTGACCGGCATGGACACGCTCCGCACCCGCGCCGAGGTCGAGAAGATCGGCCGCTTCCTGGACGCCGACACCGACCGCCTGGCCTTCCTCGCCGCGCTGCCCGCGTCCGAGGTACGCCGGTTCCGCGAGCAGGTCACCGCAGGGCTGTTCGACAACCAGCCCGACATGCTCGATCGAATTGCCAAGGCCACCAAGCTCGTTCCCACGTCCATCGCGGCGACGATCTCGCAGAAGGCGCTCGGCTCGAAGCTCGCGGCCCGCGTCGCCGGACGCCTCGAACCGGCGCGCGCCGCCGACATCATCGAGAAGCTGCCGATCGGCTTCGTCGCCGAGTCGTGCGCGCACCTCGACCCGCGCCGGGTACGCGACCTCGTGGAACGCCTCCACGAGGACACGGTCGTCCGCATCGGCGTCGTCCTGGCGAAGAAGGGCGACTACATCACCATGGGCCGGTTCGTCGGCCATCTGACGGACTCCGCACTGAGCCGCATCCTCGAGCAGGTCTCCGACGACGTGGTCCTGCGCGTCGGCTTCTTCGTCGACATGCCCGAACGCCTGGACCACATCGTGGGGTTGATGGCCCCGGACAAGCTCGCCGCCGTGGTCCGCGCCGCCTCCGACGGAGCCCTGTGGCCCGAGGCGCTCGCCGTGGCCAACCTCGTGGGGGAGCAACGCCGCGCGGAAATGGCCCGCTTGACGGCAAGCCAGGACGCGGAGCAACTGGACGCCCTCGTACGCGCGGTCCACCGCGACCACCTGTGGGAGGCGCTTCTCCCGCTCGTCGCCCTGCTCGACGACGCCGACCGCCGCGCGGTCGCCGTCCTGCCGTCGCTGCAAGCCCGGGAGATCCTGGCCGACGTCGTCCGCGCCGTCGTCGCGACCGGTCTGTGGGGGCAGTTCCTGCCGCTGGTCGACGTCCTGCCCGAGAAGTCACGGCAGTTGGTCGCCGAGTCCGCGGGGGCGCTGGAGGACGCCGAACTCGACCGCATGGCCCTGGCCGTCCAGGAGCAGGATCTGTGGGATGCGGTGATCCCGCTGGTCGAGCTCATGGACGACGCGGCAAAGGAGCGCGTGTTCGCGCTGGAAGCGTTCCAGGACCAGGATCAGGATCAGGACCTGACCGACCCGGCGGACCCGAACCAGGCTCCGGACGAGCCAGGCCCCGCAGCCCCGATCGGTTAGTACGCCCGCCGACCGCGGTTCCGGTCAGTCCGTGGATTCGAGCGGAGCGGGAACCTCGACCGCCTCCGCAACCTCCGCACCCGCGGAAGCAGGTGCAGCAGCGGCAGCGGCAGCGGCAGCGGCAGCGGCAGCGGCAACCATCAGGTCACCCGGCCATTCGTCCATGATCTGCGCGAGTGCCGGGTGCACCGCCCACATCTCGTCGCGCGTCACCGGCCCAGGTGCCACGGCGTGCTGACGAGCCCTCACGTACTCGTGCAGGCGCCGGAAGAGCGGCGTGCCGCCGGTCTCCCACAGTTCCTCCGCGGCGAGCGTGAGGTGGAAGAAGTACCACGAGAAGTTGAACAGCCCGTCGTCCAGGGCACGTTCCATGTCCGGCAGCGCCCGGAAGCGCAGGGAGTCGACGGGCATTTCGTAGACCACCGTGGTCAGTGCGTGCATCGCCGGGAGCATGTCCGGCTCCATCTCGGCTATGTAGCCGACCATGCCCATGTTGGCGTGCAGTTCGACCAGCCACAGATCCGGGTACGACGCCCAGTCCTGCTGATGGTAGAGGTGGGTCAACTCGTGTACGTGGATGGCCTCGTAGTACGGGATCAGCGAGGCCGGCTCCCCGTACTCCTCACGCAGGTTGGCACGCGTGGCCGGGCTGAGGTGCGGTTGGTACGACGCGAGCTGCTCGGCGTAGAAGGGAGCCTCGCCCACCCCGACCGTGGTCGCGCCCGCGATCGTGCGCGGCATGCCGTACAGCGGCATGTCGGTGACACCGGACCAGTCCTCGGCATCCGCGACGTTGAGCCGCAACTCCGGTGCAATGTGCAGCGCGTCGGTCATCCAGGCGATGACGCGCTCGGTACGGGCGGCGAGTTCCTCGGCCCGGGCCTCGCAGCCCGGACTCGCAAGCACAGGGAACGGGAACCCGGAGACCGGGGTGAGCGGACGGACTTCGGTGTGCGCCATGCCGGCCTCCCTGGAGCAATCGATCAAATCCAGCCTAACCCGAGGCCTTTTGGCACTGAATAGGTCTTTTTCAGTAGCGGCTCGGTAACTGATTGCGCCAAGGCGCCGCACTCGCGCGACACCCGGACGAGAGGCCAGAGACGAGAGACGAGAGACAGATCGGGACCGATGCCCTGACACGGACGCCGGGGCTGGAAGGACAACGCAAAGTGCCGGAGGGGCTGCGAACCCCTCCGGCACTCCGCGGCTCTGGCCATCCGACCGGGTCTACGCGCGTCGTCCCTGATCACTTGACCTACCGGACCTCCGGCCCGACCTGCCCGACCTGCCCGACCTGCACGACCTGCACGACCTGCACGACCACACGAACTACCCGCCCCGCCTAACCGACGGGAATCATGACCTCCCGCTCCCCCGCCTGAGCAGCCGGCACCGACCCCGGCGCCGATCCCGACACCCGCGGCAGCAGCTGCACCAGCAGCGCCGTCCCCACGCAGAAGGCGATCAGCGGAATGAGCGCCCACGTGAACGCATGCGCGTATTCGTTCGGGACCAGCCCCGCCCCCAGCTCCCCGTAGAACACGATCCCCACGAGCGCCACACCCAGCGCGTTGCCGACCTGCTGCGCGGTGTTCAGCACCCCGGCAGCCGACGCCGCGTACCGCGCGGACACCCCGGCCAGCACGATGGCCGACATCGGCGCGAGCGCGACGCCCATGCCGTATCCGGAGACCACCAGCCCGGGGATGAGCCAGCCGACCGACCCCGTCGCGCCGGTCGCGCCGACGGTCTCCGCCAGCACCCCGTAGCCCAGCGCGGTCAGCAGCGCACCGAGGGTGAGTACCTGCCGCCCGAGCCGCGCCGCCAGCTTCTCGGCCTGCGTGGCACCGAGGAAGTAGCCCGCCCCCAAGGCCGCGAACAGCAGGCCGGAGTCGAGCGCGCTCATGCCGTGGCCCATCTGCAGGTACAGCGCGAGCACCAGGAAGAAGGACGCCATCGCCAGCTGGTACGCCAGCATCACACCCAGGCCCGCCGCGAAGGACCGCTCGCGGAACATCACCATGTCGATCAGCGGCGCCCCGCCCCTGACCGCACGCCGCCGCTGGTACCAGACGAACCCCGCGACCAGCAGCGGTGCCGCCGCCAGCGACAGCCACGTCCACAGCGGCCAGCCCTGCTCGCGGCCCTGCACCAGCGGCAGCACGATCGCGACCATCGCCAGCGTCACGAGCAGTACGCCGCCGAAGTCGAGCCGGGTCCCGCGCGCACCGCGCGACTCGGGCACCAGCCGCGGCGTGATCAGCAGCGCCGCGATGCCGACCGGCACGTTGATCCAGTAGATGCTGCGCCAGCCGAGGCCGAACAGGTCGATCTCGATGAGACCGCCGCCGATGAGCTGGCCGAAGACGCCGGCGAAGCCGATGGTCAGGCCGTACGCCATGAACGCGCGCGCCCGGTGCTGCCCGGTGTACACGATGTTGACGATGCCGAGCACCTGCGGCATCAGCAGCGCCGCCGCCGCGCCCTGCGCGACTCGGGCCGCGATGAGCACGTCGGGGCTCCCGGCCAGACCGCACGCCGCCGAGGCGAGCGTGAACAGCCCCATGCCGATCATGTACATCCGGCGGCGTCCGACCATGTCACCCAGGCGACCGCCCGTGATGAGCAGCGCGGCGAGGGCGAGGCCGTACCCCGCGACGACCCATTGGATGGCTGCCGCGCTCGCGCCGAGGTCGGCCTGGGTCGCGGGTATCGCGACGTTGACGATGAAGAAGTCGAGAGTGGTGATGAAGACGCCGGCGAGCAGGACCAGAAGCGTTCCCCACGAGGGGCCGCGCTCGGCTGCGGACGGCGCGGCGGCAGGTGCGCCGTCCGCGCCGCGGGGCGTCGTGGTGGTCGACACTGTGGAAGTCCTCTCGGAACATCGGGCTTTCGGAACGTCGGGTGTTCGGAACGTCGGGCTTTCGGAACGTCGGGCTTTCGGAACGTCGGGTGTTCGGAACATCGGGTGTTCGGAACATCGGGCGCTCAGGGCTTCGGACGTACGTCCACCCACCCGCGAACACGGGGCGGTTCCGCAACGAACCGCGTCGTCGGTCCCTCGCGGTCCGCCCCGCGCCCGAACGACCCTGCGGACACTCACTCCGCAGGGCCCCGCCCCACGGGCCGCCCGTACCGCGGGAGCTCAACCCCGCAGTGCGCGCAACCCGCGGGCGAGCTCACAGCCCCGCGGGCACCTTGTCGAGGAACCCGCTGACCTTGCGTACGCGCCCGTCCCCCGCGATCTGCGCGACGTCGAACCCGACGACCAGCGCCTCGCCGCCCTCGGGACCGAGGTTCCAGGTGAACCGCACGATGTCGTGGTGGCCGTCCACCGGACCGGCCGGGGTGAAGACAAGTCCCGCGAACTGGCCCTGCACCGCGCCGATCACCATGTCGAGCGCGTCGCGGCTCGCGACGTCGGCCAGCGGGTCGGTGTACGCGACGTCGTCCGTGAAGGCCGCTTCCAGCAGTTCGCGGCGCTTGACCGCGTCCGTCTCGTTCCAGGCGGCCAGGTAGCGCTCGACGATGGCGGTGTAGTCGATGGCGTTGTCGGTGGTCATGGCGTCCGTCCTTCGCTCAGGTGGCCCCTCGCCCGGTTCTCCGGTCGTCCGGTTCTCGGGTCGCCGGGGCCTCGTCCGGTCTGTCCCTGCTGTTTCGGCTGTCTTGGTTCGGCTGTCTTGGCTGTCCCGGCTGTTTCGGCTGTCTCGGCACTTCGCGTTTCCGCGGTGCTTTCGGCAGGTCAAGAAGCTACGGACGGACGCCGCGCCGGGAATCGGTCGCGTATAGGTACTTGCCGCGGAGGACGGACAAGCCAATAGGTACGCCCTTCATCCGGCAGGTAACGTGCCGGGCATGATGCACGGGAGGACCACGGAACGCTCCGCCGTCGAAGCACTGCTCGCCGACGCCCGCGAGGGCACCAGCGGCGTGCTCGTCGTGCGCGGCGAGCCCGGCATCGGCAAGACGACGCTCCTCACGAGCGCCGTCGAGGCGGCCGAGGCCGCCGGCATCCCGGTGGTACGCGGCAGCGGCGTCGAATTCGAGGCCGAGCTACCGTACGCCGGACTCACACTCCTCCTCCGCCCCGCCCTCGCCCACATCTCCGCGCTCCCCGAACCGCAGCGCCGCGCGCTCGACGCCGCGCTCGGACTTGCCGCGGGCGAGGCTCCCGAGCCGATGTTCGTCGGCCTCGCCGTTCTCACCCTCCTGTCCGAGTACGCCGGCGAGGGCCCGCTCCTCTGCCTCGTCGACGACGCCCAGTGGCTCGACCGCGTGTCGTCCGACGCCCTGGTCTTCGCCGCCCGCCGCCTGCACGCCGAGGGCATCGTGATGCTGTTCGGCGCCCGCGACGGCGAAGGCTCGTTCCCCGCGCCCGGGTTGCCCGAGCTGCGACTCACGGGCCTGCCGCCCGCCGACGCGGGCGCGCTGCTCGACGCGCATGCCGCCGACCTGTCTCCGACCGCGCGCTACCGCGTCCTCGCCGAAGCCGGCGGCAATCCGCTCGCCCTGCGCGAACTGCCTGTCGCGCTCGCCGGTGACAACCCGTCAGCGGTGTTCCGGCCGGGCGCGCTCCCGCTCACGACCCGCCTGCAACTGGCCTTCCACGGCCAGGTGAGCAGGCTGCCGACCGCGACGCAGACGCTTCTCCTGCTCGCCGCTCTCGACGACTCCGGCGACGTCGGTGTGGTGCTGCGCGCCGCCGCACCCCTTGGCGTTGCCGCGAGCGACCTCGAACCAGCCGACGCCGCAGGGCTGTTGAGCGTCGTCGACGGTACGCCGCGCTTCCGCCACCCGCTGATCCGCGCGGCCGTGCACCAACGCGCGCCGCTCGACCGCAGGATGGCCGCGCACCGGGCGCTCGCCGACGCGTTGGAGGCGCCGGACCAGGCGGACCGCCGTGCCTGGCAGCTCGCCGCCGCGTCGACCGGACCGGACGAGGCGGTCGCCGACGCCCTGGACGCGACCGCCGACCGGGCGCGCGAGCGCGGCGGGTACGCGGCGGCGGCACGCGCGTACGAGTTCGCGGCCCGCCTGACGGTCGATCAGGACCGGCGCACCCACCGCCTCGCCCTCGCCGCGCAGTGGGCCTCCGAGGCCGGAGACCTGGACCGGGCAAAGGAGTTCGCGGCACGCAGCGCGGCCCAGGCAAAGGACCCGAAGGTACGCGCGACCCTCGCCCTCGTCCACGGCCTCGCCGACTTCTGGCACGGTGCATTCCCCAGCGCCCACAAGACACTCATCACCGCCGCCGAGGACGTGGCGGACGTCGACCCCGGCGCCGCCGCCCGGCTGTTGGTCCAGGCCCTGCACACCGCGTGGTACATCAACGAGGACGAACTCCAGTCCACGATGGCCCGCTTGAACGCCCTCACGCTGCCCGAGGACGACCCGATCACCCCGGTGGCGCACTACCTCATCGCCTGCCTCTATCTCGACCCGGAGCGGAGCGCAGCGGATTCGGCCGCCGGCGACCGAGCCGATGCGGGCGCAAACGCCGCTCCCCCACTCGCCGACGCCGTCACCGCCGCACGTGCCGCCGGCACCGTGGACGCGCGCGTCCTCCAGATGCTGTGCGGCGTCGCACTCACCCAAGGCCACGACACCGACGCGTACGCCCTCGCGGCCGAACTCGTCGCCGAGAGCCGCCGCCAGGGCGGCATCGGGCGCCTGCCCACCCTGCTGTTCTTCCAGGTCGAGGCCGAGATCTTCGACAGCCGCCACGCCGACGCCCTGGCCACCGCCAGCGAGGCACTCGGCTTCGCCCGCGACACCGGCCAGCAGCAGTGGGTCAGCCAGTTCCACAGTGTGCTGGCCCTCGTACGCGCCTTCGAGGGCGACGAGGACGCCTGCCGCCGCGCCGCGGACGAGTCGCTGGCCACCGGCGCGGGCGGCGCGATGGCGCCGGGCACCCCGTGGGCGTACTGGGCGCTGGGGCTTCTGGACCTCGGACTCGGCCGGGCCGCCACCGCCGTCACGCGCCTGGAGCAGTTGACGCGCGAACCCCTGCGCCACCACATCTGCTCGACCCGCAGTACGCCGGACCTCGTCGAGGCCGCCATCCGGATCGGCGAACCGGACCGGGCAGCCGAGCAGTTCGCGCGCTTCGAAGACTGGGCCGGACGCGTGCGGCGCCCGTGGGCGGACGCGCTCGTCCTGCGCTGCCGGGCCCTGCTCGCCGACGACTCCGACGCCGAGGAGCTGTGGACGGCCTCCCTCGCCCTGCACGACTCGGAGCACCGGGTGATGGAACGCGCCCGCACGGCACTGCTGTTCGGCGAGTGGCTGCGCCGCATGCGCCGCAAGACCGACGCGCGCGAGCACCTGCGCGTCGCGCTGGAGGACTTCGAACGCCTCGGCGCACGCCCGTGGGCAGGCCGCGCGCGTACCGA
Organism: Streptomycetaceae bacterium NBC_01309; assembly: GCA_045039925.1. Taxonomy (GTDB): domain Bacteria; phylum Actinomycetota; class Actinomycetes; order Streptomycetales; family Streptomycetaceae; genus Yinghuangia. Next base: position 7,822,625 of record CP108400.1, on the reverse strand, counting down.
ACTCGACGCCACCGGGGCGGGCGGCGCGGCCCGGAGCGCCGCCGCCAATGCGTCGCCCAACGGGGCGGCGGCCGTTCTGACGCCCCAGGAACTGCAGATCACGCGGCTGGCCGCGCAGGGCATGTCGAACCGGGACATCGCCGCGCAACTCTTCCTGAGCCCCCGCACGGTCGGCCACCACCTCTACAAGGCCTATCCGAAGCTGGGGATCCTGTCGCGCACCGAACTCGCGGGCATCCCGGACCTGGCCGCGGCCACCTAGGAGGCCGCACGCCGCACCCCGCCGCCGCACCCCGCCACGCCGCGCTCCACCCAACCCCGCCGCCGCACGCCGATCGCCGCGCACCAGCAGCGCACTTCCTCCACGTCCCCTCCCCTGCATCCCCTCCCCCATGCGCGTAGCTTGTCTGACGGTGCGTCAAAAATCTTCCGGATCACACCGCCTCCCCCGCTATCCGTAGCGAACGCTCGCTAGACTCTCGACCGAACCACCCGCGTCGCGGGCGGTCAGCAGTGCAGCACTGTGCAGCAGTGAAGCGGAGGACGTGCGATGGCCGATCTGGTGACGGATCTGCGGGCCGACGGCCACACCGACTGGCGTGCCTACGAGCCGATCAAGCTGCCGCCCATCCTGGCCGCGTCGCTCGACGCCTTCGACGAACACGGCTACCACGGCACGACGGTCCGCGACATCGCCCGCCGCGTCGGCGTCACCGTCCCGGCGCTCTACTACCACTACCAGAACAAGCAGGCGCTGCTGGTCGAGTTGCTGCTGGGTTCGATGAACGCCGTGCTGGGGCGCTGCCGTACGGCCGTGGCCGAGGCCGGCGACCACCCGGTCGACCGCTTCTCCTCGCTCGTCGAGTGCATCGTGCTCTACATGGCGAACCGGGCGCCGATGGCGTTCCTGGACACCGAGACGCGCAGCCTGGAGCCGGAGAACCGGGCGCACTACATCGGGTTGCGCGACGAGTTGGAAGCGCTGGTGCAGTCCAGCGTCCGCGACGCCGTCGACATGGGCGAGTTCACGACGCCCTACCCGGTGGACGCGGGGCGCGCCGTGCTCACGATGGCGCAGGCGGTGGCCAACTGGTACCGGCTCGACGGCCCTCTGACGCCCCAGCAGATCGCGGACCGCTACGTCGAGATCGCGCTCGCGAGCGTCGGCCACCGTCCCAAGGGCTGACTTCCGCGTACCCTGCGGCGCTCACTCCTTCAGGAAGGCACCCGCGCGTTCGACGGCCTCGGCGAACTCCTCGGCCATGGAGTAGACGACCTCGCGCGCGGGCCGCACCCGGTTCATCATGCCGACGCCCTGCCCGACGAAGTACGTCGCCAACTCCCGTGCCCCCTCGTGCCCGCCCTCCGCGAGCCGGTCCACGCGCCGCAGCGCGGGCTCGCTGAGCAGCGACTGGATCGGCATCGGCAGCGCGGGCGGCGCGTCCGGCCCGTCCCACGCCTCGGTCCACGCCGAGCGGAGCTGTCGCGACGGCTTGCCGGTACGCGACCGCGAGCGCACGGTGTCGCTGGATGTCGCGGCCACGAACTTGGCCTTGGTGGCGGGCGCGGTCTCGGCCTCCTCGCAGGTGAGCCAGACCGATCCGGTCCACACTCCCGCCGCGCCCAGGGCCAGCGCCGCCGCCATCTGGGCGCCGTTGACGATGCCTCCGGCCGCCAGGACGGGCACCGGTTCACCGCCGTTCGCCGCGACGGCCTCGGCCACGGCGTCGACGACCTCGGGCACCAGCACCATGGTCGCCACCTCGCCGACGTGCCCGCCCGCCTCGGTCCCCTGCGCCACGATGAGGTCGACACCGGCCTCGACCTGGCGTACCGCGTGCAGGCGGGTGCCGACGAGGGCGGCGACGGCCACTCCCTCGGCCTTGCCGCGCGCGACCATGTAGTCCGGCGGGACGCCGAGCGCGTTCGCGATCAGCCGGATCGGGTGGGCGAACGCGATGTCGAGGCAGTCGCGGGCGTGTTCCTCGGTCAGACCGGGGCGGCGCCGGTGTCCGGCCGCCGGCGGTTCGGGCGGCGTGACGCCGTGCGCGGTGAGCAGTCCGTCGACGAACTCGCGGTGCGCGGCCGGGATGCGCTCCCACAGGCCCACCGGATCGCCGCCCTCGCCTTTGCCGGCGTAGTTGGCGGGCGCGATGAGGTCGACGCCGTACGGCCGTCCGGCAACATGCGCGTCGATCCAGTCGAGTTCGTGCTCCAGTTGTTCGGGTGTGTGCGACGCGGCGCCGAGGACGCCGAATCCGCCCGCGTTCGTGACCGCGGCGACGACGTCGCGGCAGTGGCTGAACGCGAGCAACGGCAGTTCGATGCCGAGTAGTTCGGTGACCGGTGTACGCACGAGCGCCTCCTCGACCGAAGCCAGAGCCGGACCTCACGGAACAACGCACCGGGAGAGCAACGCATTGGGAGAGCGGGGTGGAGCGGGGATGGAGCAGGGCAGGTGCGGGATGGGGCGGGGGTGCGCGAGCCCCGGCCTCACGCACCCCCGCGTTCCTGTCCCCGTACGCAACGCCCGCCTGACAAGCGGGTCAGAGGCGTTCGATGATGGTGGCGTTGGCCATGCCGCCGCCTTCGCACATCGTCTGGAGGCCGTAGCGTCCCCCGGTCGACTCCAGAACCCCCAGCATCGTCGCCAGGATCCGGCCGCCGGACGCGCCGAGCGGGTGGCCGATCGCGATCGCGCCGCCGCGGATGTTGGTCTTCTCCAGGTCGGCCCCGGTGTCCTTGGCCCAGGCCAGCGGGACCGGCGCGAACGCCTCGTTGACCTCGAAGACGTCGATGTCGTCGATCGAGAGCCCGGACCGCTCCAGGATCTTGCGCGTGGCGGGGATGACGCCGGTCAGCATGAGCAGCGGGTCGTCGCCCGTCACCGCGAAGGAGTGGAAGCGGGCGCGCGGCGTCAGCCCGAGGCCGTTCGCCATCTCCTCGCTCATGATGAGCACCGCGGAGGCGCCGTCCGTGAGCGGCGACGAGTTGCCGGGCGTGATGTGCCAGTTGATCTCGGGGAACCGTGCGCTCATCGCCTCGTTGTAGAAGGCGGGCTTCAGCCCCGCGAGGCCTTCGGCGGTGGTGGACGCCCGGACCGTCTCGTCCTGCGCGAAGGCGATGTCGGTGCCGTCCGGCCCCACCACGTGGATCGGCACGATTTCGCGGTCGAAGGCCCCGGACGCGGCGGCCTCGGCGGCGAGCCGGTGCGACCGCGCGGAGAACGCGTCCAGCGTCTCCCGGTCGAACTTCCAGCGGGCCGCGATGAGTTCGGCGGAGTACCCCTGCGGGACGAGCCCGTCCGGGTAGCGCGCCGCGAGCGGCTCGAACGGGTTGCGGCCCTGCGCGGTGAAGCCCATGGGCACGCGGCTCATCGACTCGACGCCGGCCGCGATGACGACGTCGTACGCCCCGGCGATCACGCCCTGGGCGGCGAAGTGCGCGGCCTGCTGGCTGGACCCGCACTGCCGGTCCACGGTGGTGCCGGGCACCGACTCGGGGAAACCGGCCGCGAGCACGGCGTTGCGGGCGATGTTGAGCGACTGGTCGCCGCCCTGCGAGACGCATCCGGTGATGACGTCGTCGACCAGCGCGGGGTCGAGGTCGTTGCGTGCGACCAGCTGCCGCAGCACGTCCGCGAGGAGGGCGACGGGGTGGGTGCCGGACAGCGCTCCCCCGGGCTTGCCTTTGCCGGAGGCGCTGCGCACGGCATCGACGATCACTGCGGTGGCCATGGGGCGGGGTCTCCCTCGACGCAGAGTTATTGAACGATCGTTCAGGCCACCCTAACTCGCCCGGGGCACGGGCTGTCAAGACACGAACCGACTGATAGGACGAAAATTCGACCAGACGGTCGATATCAATTCCCGGACGGGCGAAGGCCGTTCACGGGCCGGATCGCCCCGCCGCGGAAGCGGCGGACCCGGCGGACCCGGCGGACCTCACACCGTGCCCGGCGGACTTCACACCGTGCGCTCTGGACTTCGTACGGCTGTGCGGCAATCGTCGGCTCCAGCGATTGCCTCACCCGGCACCGGCTCCCCGGAGGCGGTGCCGAACGCACCACCACCCAGCGAACGGAGACACCCATGACGCAGGCCGTCACCGCCCCCGGCATGACCATCGGCGGAGCAGCCGCCGCCGCATCCGCCACGATCGGTGTCGTCAACCCCGCCACCGGGGCGGTCTTCGCCGAGGCCCCCGACTGCACGCGCGAGCAGCTCGACGCCGCGTTCGACGCCGCCGCCGGCGCGTTCACCACCTGGCGACGCGACGAGGACGCCCGCCGCGAGGCCCTGCGCGCCTGCGCGAAGGCCATCGTCGAGCGCGCGAACGACATCGCGCCGACCCTGACCGCCGAGCAGGGCAAGCCGCTCGCCGACGCGGTACGCGAGGTGCACACCGGCGCGGCCTGGCTGAACTACTACGCCGACCTGGAGCTGCCGCGCGAGATCATCAAGGACGACGCGAACAGCCTGGTCGAGGTGGTCCGCCGCCCGCTCGGCCCGGTCGCCGCCATCACCCCGTGGAACTTCCCGCTGACGATGGCGTTCTGGAAGATCGCCCCGGCGCTGCGGGCCGGGAACACCGTGGTGATCAAGCCGTCCCCGTACACGCCGCTGTCGACCCTCCTCATCGGCGAGATCCTGCGCGACGTCCTGCCCGCCGGCGTCGTCAACGCGGTGAGCGGCGGCGACGAACTGGGCCGCTGGATGACCTCGCACCCGCTGGCCCGCAAGATCAGCTTCACCGGGTCGGTCGAGACCGGCAAGCACGTCGCCGCGTCGGCCGCCCCCGACCTCAAGCGCGTGACCCTCGAACTGGGCGGCAACGACGCCGCGATCGTGCTGGACGACGCCGACGTGTCGGCGATCGCCGGGAAGATCTTCTGGAGCGCGTTCGCCAACAACGGCCAGGTCTGCGCCGCCGTCAAGCGCGTGTACGTGCCCGAGGCGCTGCACGACGACCTCGTCGAGGCGCTGGCCGCGCAGGCCCGCGCGGTCAAGGTCGGCGAGGGCACGACCGAGGGCGTGCAGCTCGGCCCGGTCAACAACCGGCCGCAGTACGAGCGGGTCAGCGGCCTGGTCGCCGACGCGCTCGCGGGCGGCGCCAAGGCCGCTGCGGGCGGAAGCGCGCTCACCGTCGGCGAGGGCGGCGGCTACTTCTTCGAGCCGACGGTCCTCGCGGGCCTGTCGGACGGCGCGCGCATAGTCGACGAGGAGCAGTTCGGCCCGGCGCTGCCGGTCGTGGCGTACCGCGACCTGGAGGCGACGGTCGACCGCGTCAACGCCGGCCGGTTCGGCCTGGGCGGCTCGGTGTGGTCCGGCGACGGCGACCGCGCCGCCGACGTCGCGGCGCGCCTCGACGTCGGCACCGCATGGGTCAACACGCACCTGTCGCTGTCTCCCGCCCAGCCGTTCGGCGGGGCAAAGTGGAGCGGCATCGGCGTGGAGAACGGGCCGTGGGGCCTGTACGGCTTCACCGAGACGCGCGTGATCCACCGGGCGCGCTGACGGTACGCCGACCACACCGACCGGTAGGCCGACCGGCGCCGGCCGCGGACCCCGCGGACGGCCGCCCGTCGGCACGAACGAACGGGCGCAGGCCCGAGAAGGAGTGATCCGTGCGGCTGGCAACCTCTCTGCAATACGCGGGCGACGTCCAGGCCACCGTCGAACAGGCGGTGGCTCTGGAGGACGCGGGGATCGACATGGTGTTCGTGGCCGAGGCGTACGGCTTCGACGCACCCACGGTCCTCGGCTTCCTCGCGGCCCGCACCCGACACGTGTCGATCGGGCCCGGGATCCTGCCGATCTACTCGCGCACGCCCGCGCTGATCGCGCAGACCGCCGCCGGGCTCGACGCGGTGTCCGGCGGCCGCGCGGTCCTCGGCCTCGGCGCGTCGGGCCCGCAGGTCGTCGAGGGCTGGCACGGTGTGCGGTACGACCGGCCGCTCGAGCGCACCCGCGAGATCGTCGACCTGTGCCGCCGCATCTGGCGGCGCGAGGTCGTCACGAACGAGGGCCTGTACCCGATGCCGCTGCCCGCCGGGCAGGGCACCGGGCTCGGCAAGCCGCTGAAGATGCTGACCCGCCCGGTACGCGACCGGATCCCGGTGTACCTGGCCGCGCTGGGCGAGAAGAACGTCCGGCTGACGGCCGAGATCGCGGAGGGCTGGCTGCCGTTCCTGTTCCTGCCGGACCGCGCGGACCGGGTCTGGGGCAAGGCGCTCGCGGAGGGCTCGGCCCTGCGCGACCCCGAAATGGGACCGCTGGAAACGGTCGCGGGCGGTCTGCTGGCCATCGGGGACGACGTCGCGGCACTGCGCGACCTCGCCCGCCCGAACACCGCCCTCTACGTGGGCGGCATGGGCGCGAAGGGCCGCAACTTCTACAACACCGTGGTGCGCAAGTACGGCTTCGAGGCGGAGGCCGACCGGGTGCAGGAGCTGTACCTCGCCGGGCACAAGCAGGAGGCGATGGCGGCGCTGCCCGACGAACTCATCGAGCTGACCAACCTGATCGGGCCCGAGGGCTGGGTACGCGACCGGGTGGCGGCGTACCGCGAGGCAGGGGTGACGGTGCTCAACGTCGCCCCGGTCGGCGACGATCCGCTGGGCGACGTACGGAAGTTGAAGGAGATCGTCGGGTAGCGCGCGACCCGGCCCGGGGGTCCCGGTGCCGTGGTGGGGCCTCGATGCCGCCGCAGGGCCGCGACCGGTGGCGGGACGGGAGTCCCCCGTTCAGCCGCCCGTCGCGGTCCGCTCCGCCACGCCGCGCTCCACGCAGAACTCGTTGCCCTCGGGGTCGGACATGACCACCCACCCGGCCCCGTCGACGCGGCGGCGGTCGTCGGCCACCTTCGCCCCGAGCGCGACCAGGCGGTCGACCTCCTGGTCGCGGGTGCGGTCCTGCGGTTGGAGGTCGAGGTGCAGCCGGTTCTTGATCTCCTTGTCCTCCGGGACCCGGATGAACAGCAGGCCGATCGACGTGCTCTCGACCAGGACCTCGTCGTCGCCGGGAGCGTCCTCGCCGGAGCGCTTGCCGCCGACCACGTCGGCCCAGAAGCCCGCGAGGGCGTACGGGTCACGGCAATCGAACGTCACGTGGCGCACCCAGGAAGTCATACCGGGATACTAACGGCGATTCACCCGCGGCCCGGGGCCCCGGCGTTCGTCGCGGCGATGCGCGACACCAGCGGCTCCCACGGGACGTCGTCGACCGACACCAGTCCGAAGTTGCTGTTCTGCCCGTCGTCGGGCTCGGCCCGGCCGCCCGGCGGCGAGTCGGCGTAGCGGTACCAGTGGTGGCCCACCACCCACGGCGCCGCGAACAGCGGGCCCACGTACTCGCTGTAGCGGTCGGCGCGGGCATCCTGCGTCGCCTCCACCGGCAGCCCGGCGGGCACCGTGTTGGGCGAGCCCGAACCCGCCGCGCGCGAGGAGAACTCGGTGACCATCACCGGGCGCCCGCTCAAGGTGTGGAAGTCCCGCAGATCGGGCGCCGCCGGCACCACCGAGCCGCCCGCCTGCGCGAACACCGCCTCGGCCTCGGGGGTCGGACGGTACGCGTTGACCGAGAAGACGTCCACGAACACCCCCGCCGTCTGGACCACTTCGGGCGGCGTGGTGTGCGACGACGCGCGCACGCCGAGGATCAGGTGGTTCGGGTCCGCCCCGCGCACCGCGGTCGCCGTCACCTCGAAGTACCGCTGCGCCGCGTCCCGCAGGAAGCCCTGCGGGTCACCGCGACGCGCCTCGGCTGCCGTACGTCCCGCGGTGCCCTCCGGCCGCGCGAGGTACTCGTCGAGCAGGGTCGTGGGGGCCACGCCGTCGGGGCCCCAGTGCAGTTCGTCGTCGAGGAACCAGCCGAGCAGGTTCGGATCGGTCGAACGCGGCGTGACCGTCACCCGCACGACGTCCGCCACGTGCGCCGCGAACGCCGGGTCGAACCAGTCCCAGGCGGGGGCGCCGCCGGGTGCCGAGCCGCTCAGGTTGAGCACCGGCGTGTACGCGAACCGCCCGCGGAACAGGTCGCTGTCCGACCATGCGCCGAGCGTGTTGAACCCCCACTCGTCCAGGCGCTGCGTGGTGGCCTCGACCCAGTGCCGCGGGTTGGGAAACCGGCTGCTCACGGCCTCGCAGTACGGGCAGCGGCCGGTGTCGCGTTCGAGGTCTTCCTGGTTGCGCACCGCGTTGACGCCGACCGAGTAGAAGGGGCGGCCGTCGGGCGTACGGAACATCCAGCGGCCGTCCGGCTCCTGCACCACGCGGTAGTAGCCCGTCCCCTGGACGGGCGGGGGTACCGCCGCGGGCGCGGCTTCCCCGGCGCCGAAGGGCTTGCGCCCGTCGTCCCCGGCCCCGAACACCGGGGCGAGCACCAGGCTCGCGGTCAGGAGTCCGCCGAGCAGGACGGCGACGAGGCCGCCGACGCCGAACACCCGGAAGCGGCGGCCGGGCAGCCTCGTGCGGAGCGGTCGCGGCGGGCGCTGGGCGCGGGGGCGCGCGTGCCGTCCCCCGGGCCTGCCGCCGGGGGCGTCTCCGGACGCGTCGCCGGATGCGTCGCCGGATGCGTCGTGCGGTGCGTCCCCGGATGCTTCCCCGGACGTGCCGGCTGTCGTGGCCACCACCGCCCCGACACCGAACACGCTGCCGGTCGCCGGCGACCTGGCGATGGACGCGTCGCCGCCGAACCCCGTGTCATAGGGCACCACGGCTGCGCTCCCGGAGGGAACCTCCTCCTGCGAAGCCTGCTCCGCTCCGCGACGCAACCGCCGCATTCCGACTCCCCGCCGTCGCCCACGTGCTCGGACCCGTACCAGACCGTGCGCCTTGCGCCGTGCGCGGAGACCCTATGCCAGATCCGCCACCCCCGTCAGCCACCCCCTCCCACCCTGGCGGTCGGGGCGGCCGACGGGGCCTCGGCACGCGGTCGACGTGCGGTCAGCGGGCGGTCACCGGGTGCCGGGCCTGGAACGCGAGTCGCAGGTCCGCATCCGCGGCGATGTCGTTGAGCAGGTCGTCGAGAAGGGCGAACACCGCCCAGCGCTCGCGGCCCCCGCCGGACACCGCGAGGCGGTCGACGACCAGGTCCTCCAGCAGCGGGATGCGCGTGCCCTTCCAGATCTTGTCGGCGAGGCACACCACCAGATCCTCGAGCGGCAGACCCGGCTCCGACCAGGTGCCGTGCGTACACGCGAAGCGCGCGAGCTCTGCGTCCACCCCGTGGTCGCAGAGGAGTTCGTAGCCGCCGAGTTCGTGCGCGTGGCCGGGGCCGGACAGTTCCTCCCGGTGCACGGCCTTGCCGATGTCGTGGGTGGCCGCTCCGAAGAGCACCGCGTCCGCATCGAACTCGAGGTCGGGGAACTCCCGTTCGACCCATCTGACGATCCGCCAGGCGACGTCGTGCACGAGTCGCAGATGTGCCGCGAGGCGCGGCGGAGCCCCGACCTTGCAGAGCAGTTCCACCACCCGGTCGGGAAGGGGGCGAGGGTCCGGATCACCGCTGTCGGCCAAGACCCGGCGCAACGCTTCGGAAGCCATCAGCTAACGGTACGTCACGCCGGCATCGGCACCGTGACGACTTGCTCGCCACGCGGTGAACTCGTCCGCACCTGCGCGTATCGGACGACCCTCACGGACGTGCGGTACGTTGCCCGTCCGGCAGCCCGCAAAGTCGTTGTCGGACCGCCTCTGCGGCCGGGCATGATGCGCCGATGGACGACACTTCGACGAACAGCCGCCCCGAGGACCGCCCCCGGGCCGAGCGCGCACTGGCGCACGCCGAAGCGCTCGGCTTCACCATGTCGAGCAACCCCGAGGTCGGCAGGCTCCTGGCCGTCCTCGCGGCCGCGGTTCCGCACGGCGGACGCATCCTCGAAATCGGCACGGGGACCGGCGTGGGCACCGCGTCCCTGGTGTCCGGCCTGGGGTCGCGTACCGACGCCACGGTCGACACGATCGAACTCGACGCCGACACCGGCGAGCGCGCCCGCGACAACGACTGGCCCGACCACGTCCGGTTCCACGTCGGCGATGCAGTCGAACTCCTGCCCACACTAGGCGCGTTCGACCTGATCTATGCGGACGCGCCGGGCGGCAAGTGGCACGGCCTGGACCGTACGCTCGCCGCCCTCGCACCGCGGGGCGTGCTCCTCGTCGACGACATGGCCCCGCAGGACTGGTGGTCGGCCGAGCACCGAGAGCACCAGGCCCGCGTACGCGAGCAGTTGGTGTCCGCGCCGTTCCTCGCGGTGTGCGAACTCGACGCGGTGGGCGGGCTGATCCTCGGCACACGACGGGACTGAGCCGCCCGGCGTGCAGCTCCGCGCGGCAGCTGCGCGCCGGGCGGGACGCGCGCCGGCGGGCGCGGTGCGGAGGGACGGCTGGGGCCTGATATCGATCACATTCGATCAACAAACTCAACAGATGGCGCGTGTTGCGAAGGGCATCGCCCTCGGCTCGGTCAGAATCGCTCGCCGACCGGGGTGCGATTGGGCCATCCGCGCCGGTCGGAGACTCGATCGGACCAATCGCAGTGGCAGCCCGCGAGAAATGCGGTCAAGGGTGGGTTGAGGCCGATCGGCCCGATTCCCCAAACCCCCACCCCCCTCCGAAAGGAACCCTTCGTCATGCGCAGCAAGTGGACTTCCGTCGCCCTGGCCACCGCCCTCAGCGTGTCCGCGGTCGGCGTCGGTGCGGGTGCCGCAACGGCATTCGTCGACGAACGCCCCCAGACCCGCGTTGCCCCGGCGGTCCCCGCGGTGGCGGATCCCACGCAGCTGATCGGCCAGGTCGGCGACCTGGGCGCGGTGCTCAAGACCGTGTCCGGGCTGACCTCGGCGGCGTCGGTGGAGAAGCCGGACGCCGACATCCTGGGCGACCGCCTCGAACTGCTCATCGCCCAGATCGAAAAGCTCCTGAAGTCGCTCGGCGGCGGCGTCGTGCCGCCGGTCGTGCCGGACACCGGCACCGTGGTGCCGGACACCGGAAGCGTCGTCCCGGACACCGGCACGGTCCTCCCCAACACCGGCGGCGTGCTGCCCGGTACCGCGCAGGTGAACACCGGCAAGGCCCTCCCGCTGCCCGGCCTGAGCCTGGAGGACGCGCTCGCGAGCCTCAAGAAGAACGCCGAGGCCCTGGTCGCCGCGGCGACGAAGGTCCCGCCGGACCTCGACAAGGTGAAGACGGCCCTGACAGCGCTGGCGACGGACGTCGTGAGCGTGCTGACGGCGGCGGTCACCAAGATCGCCCCGCCGGTCTGATCCACGGCGCCGGACCACCGGGTACGCCCCGCGTCGCCCCGGACCCCCGCCCGTGCGCGGGTGTCCGGGGCGGCGTGCCGTCGCCGCCCATGGGGATGGCATCCTGCCGACCATGAGCAGCACCGACCCCGTCCCGCCCGCCGTGCCCGCGACGACGCTCGCCGCGCTCGTGGCGGACGTGCTCGCGCTGGTCCCGGATGCCGCGGGCGGCCGCCGGACGGTGCTCGGCCTCGCGGGGCCGCCCGGGGCCGGCAAGTCGACGCTGGCCCGGCACCTGGTGCGGGAGGTCGGGCGGCACCTCGGCGCGGGCGTCGCGGCGTACGTCCCGCTCGACGGCTTCCACCTCTCCAACGCGCAGCTCGCACGCATCGGCCGCCTCGACCACAAGGGCGCACCGGACACCTTCGACGCGTGGGGCTACGCGGCGCTGCTGGCCCGCCTCGCCCACGTCGCCACCAAGCACGACAACGCGGACGGCGACCACGACGTCTACGTGCCCGACTACGACCGCGCCCTCCACGAGCCCGTCGCCGCGCGCCACCGCGTCACCCCCGCGGCCCGGCTCGTCGTCACCGAGGGCAACTACCTTGCCGCGGACGCCCCGGGGTGGCGTGCCGCACGCGAACACATCGACGTGCTCTGGTACGTCGAGGCACCGGACGACGTACGCGAGACCCGCCTCGTCGACCGCCAGCTCGCCGGCGGGCGGAGCGAACCGGACGCCCGGGACTGGGTGGAGCGCAGCGACCGCGCGAACGGCGAGTGGGTCAAGCCGTCCCGGGAGCGGTGCGACCGCATCGTCGTGCCGCCCCTGCTGCCCCCGTTCTGAACGGCCGGGCGTCGCGGGGCGATTGAACGGTTGGCAAATTCTCCCGGTTCGTCGCCCGGCAGCCGCCGCATCCTGCCACTGTGTCGATATGACGATGGCCGGAGCCCCCACGCCTGTCCCCGAGCCCACGCCGACGACCGCCCCTTCCACCCCCACCGCCACACCCGGCCCCGTCCCGGCGCCCGCGCCGCCCCCGTCGGCCGCGGCGCCGTCGAACTACCTGGTCGCGTCCGGGCACCTGCTCGTGCTCGGCAAGCAGCCGGACGGCGACTCGGTCCGCTTCCGCCCGCAAGACCCCGACGTCCTGCGGCAGTTGGCGCACGGGGAGCGCGTCGAGCCGAGCGCCGACGGCAGCGTGCAGCTCCGCCTCGACGGCATCGACGCCCCCGAACTGCACTACGCCGGACACCGCCAGCCCTTCGGCGACCTGTCGCGCGACGCCTTCCTACGGCTCCTGGGCTTCCGCGAGGTCACGCACGCCGCCAACCACATGACGGTCACCGCCGCCGCACCGTCGACCGTCCCGGCCGTCATCGTCGCGCGCATGGCCGAGGTCCACGGCCGCCCGGTGGCCTTCCTGTTCACCGGCGCGACCGCCGACGCGCTGCGCGCCCGGCACGGGACGCACCTGGAGGTCGACGAGGGCCTGCTCGCCGCCAGCGCGAACCTGCGCCTGCTCGCGACCGGCGACGTCTACCCGTTGCTCTACACCTCGACAAGTCCCGCACTGCGCACCGCCATTGCCGACGTCGCGGTCCGGTCACGCGCGGCCCGCCTGGGCGTGCACGCCGCCGACGCGACCTCCCGGTTCAGCGTGGTCGACCACAAATCCGTGGGCCAGGGCGGCGACTTGGTGCTGCCGAAGCTGTTCCGGCGGGTCACCGAGTGGCTGCGCGAGACCCGCGCCGCGGCGGCGAGCGAGGCCGCCGCCGACGCCCCGGTCATGCCGCCCCAGACGTTCCCGGCGTGGCTGCGGGCGAATCCGGGCCGCAACGACCGCGTGCACGTCGCCGGGAACCCCCGCACGCAGGCCCTGCACACGCTGGTCCAGCAGAGCGGCACCACGGTGACGATGACGGCCGACCCGCTCGGCCTGGTGTTCGTGGAACGCTGACGGCACCGGGCACAGGGGCCGACGGCGCCCGGTCGTACGACCGCAAACGATCCCCGTTCGACCCCTGTTTGTCATGAGCGAGCGCTAGTACGGTCTCCTCGTCTGCCCCTGCGACGGCGAGGAGTCCGATGTATCCCGGAACGTACGCCCGCACGACGCCCGACAAGCCCGCCGTGATCATGAGCGGGTCGGGCCGCACGCTCACGTACCGCGAACTCGACGAGAGCTCGACGCGTTTGGCGCGCCTGCTGCACGAGGCCGGGCTGCGCAGGGGCGACGGCATCGCCCTGCTGTCCGACAACAACCTGCACGCCCTGGAGGTCTACTGGGCGGCGATGCGCTCCGGGCTGTACGTCACGGCGGTCAACCACCACCTGTCGGCCGACGAGGTCGCGTACATCGTCAACGACTGCGGCGCCCGCGCCCTGATCGCGTCCGCCGCCGTCGGCCGGCTCGCGGAGGCGGTCGTCGAGCCGACGCCGGGCATCGAGGTCAGGCTCGCGTTCGACGGTCCGGTGGTCGGGCACGGCGACTACGAGGAGGCCCTGAAGCGGGTCCCGGCGGACCCGCTCGACGACGAGCCGGCCGGTGCCGACATGCTGTACTCCTCCGGAACAACCGGACGTCCCAAGGGAGTTCGTGCCCCGCTGCCGGACCGGCGCATCCACGAGAAGGGCGACACGCTCGTCGCGGTCTTCGCCGCGATCTACGGCTTCGACGAGGACACGGTCTACCTGTCGCCCGCCCCCGTCTACCACGCCGCGCCGCTGCGGTTCATCAGCCTGGTGCACCGCACCGGCGGCACCGCGGTCATCATGGAGCGCTTCGACCCGGAGGCCTCGCTCGGGCTGGTCGAGCAGTACGGCATCACGCACAGCCAGTGGGTCCCGACGATGTTCGTCCGCGCCCTCAAGCTCCCGGAGGAGGTCCGCGGGCGCTACGACCTGACCTCCCTCCGGGTGGCCATCCACGCCGCGGCGCCGTGCCCCGTGGAGGTCAAGCGCGCGATGATCGAGTGGTGGGGGCCCATCCTGTACGAGTACTACGCGGCGACCGAGGCCAACGGCGTGACCCTCATCGACTCGGCGCAGTGGCTCGAAAAGCCGGGGTCGGTCGGCCGCGCGGCGCTCGGCGTCATCCGGGTCTGCGACGACGCGGGCGCCGAACTGCCGCCGCGCTCCGTGGGCACGGTGTACTTCGAGCGCGAGGAAGTGCCGTTCCGGTACCACGGCGACGAGGACAAGACGCGCGAGGCGCAGCACCCCGTGCACGAGACGTGGTCGACGACCGGGGACGTCGGGTACGTCGACGAGGACGGCTTCCTGTTCCTCACCGACCGCAAGGCGTACATGATCATCTCCGGCGGGGTGAACATCTACCCGCAGGAGGTCGAGGACGCGCTCGCGCTGCATCCCAAGGTCGACGACGTCGCGGTGATCGGTCTGCCGGACGAGGACCTGGGCGAGCAGGTCAAGGCGGTCGTGCAGGCCGCCCCCGGGGTCGAGACGGGCCCCGAACTGGAGCGCGAGCTCATCGACTTCGTACGCGAGCGCATCGCGCACTACAAGGCGCCGCGCAGCGTCGACTTCGTGGACGAGCTGCCGCGCACGCCGACCGGCAAGCTGCTCAAGCGGGTCGTCAAGGCCCGGTACGAGACGGCGGGCTGACCCGGCCCGGACATACCAAGGACGGTCGCCCGGCGGAGGACCGCCGCTCAGTCGCCGACGTCGGCGACCGTCCCGCCCGTGATGCGGGCCAGTTCGTCCATCGTCGTGGGGAAGACCGTGTGCGCGAGGCCGCCGGCCGCCCAGACCTGCTCGTGCTTGCCGAGCCAGGTGTCGACGACGGTGCGCACCGGCTCCGGGTGGCCGACCGGGGCGACGCCGCCGACGCGCTGACCGGTGGCGGCGTACACGAAGTCGGCGTCGGCGCGCCGGACTTTGGCCGCTCCGACGAGGGCCGCCACGCGCTTGGTGTCGACGCGGTGGGCCCCGCTGGTCAGGACGAGGAGCGGTGCGCCGTCCGCGTCGAAGATCAGGCTGTTGGCGATCGCGCCGACGTCGCACCCGAGGTGTGCGGCGGCCGCGGCGGCGGTGGGCACGTCGTCGGGCAGTTCGCGCACGGCGCCGGTGACGCCGTGCCGGGCGAGGTCCGCGACGACGCGGTCGAGCGCGTTGGTCATGCCGAGGACCCTACTGGGTGCTCCGAGAGAGCGCTCCCGCATTTGGTGCCGCCACCGAGCCGCGCGGCCCACGGGGTCACACCGTCTCGGGCCGGAACACGTCGTGGTCGGACAGGAGCTTCTCCAGGCGGGCCTGGTCGACGCGGTTGACCATCGTCTCCGTCTCCTGCCGGTCGCGGATGACCTTGGCGAGGGTGAAGGAGGACGTCACCAGGAAGAGCGCGCCGAGTCCGATGAATCCGCGCACCCACGCGGAGACGGGCAGGTAGGCGATGCCGATCCCCATGGCGGTCATGGCCACCGCGAAGGAGATCCACGCCTGGAAGTAGAACATCGCGGTGTTGCGGGGCTGCAAGGGCGTTGTCATAAGGGCATGGTGGCGCCGCGCGAAGCGGAATTCCTGAGTACGCCTACTCAGATTCGCCCGCCTGTGCGCGGTGCAACTCCCCTATGCGCCAAGGCCGGATACTCGGATGGTGACGTTGAGCCTTCCCCGCAGGCCGAGTTCGGGCGGCGCGGTCCCGGGGTACGTCTTCGGCACGCCGTGGAAGGCGAAGCGCGACGGGCCGCCGAACACGAACAGGTCGCCGGACTCCAGTTCGACGTCGGTCCACGGCCGGGTCCGCGTCTCGGTGTTGCCGAGCCTGAAGACGCAGGTGTCGCCGAGGCTGAGGGACACGACGGGCTCGTCGCCCGACTCGTACCGGTCCTGGTGCAGCCCCATGCGGGCGTGGTCGTCGTAGAAGTTGACGAGTGCCAGGTCCGGCGCGAAGTCCTCGGCGGCGCCGTACGCCTCCGCGACCGCACGGCGTCCGATCGCACCCAGCCAGTCCGGGAACGGCTTGACCGGCGTTCCGTCGCGCGTCACGCGCACGTACCGGTACGGCTGCCAGGCCCAGCCCAGCGACACCGACCGCACCGACATGACGCCGCCGGACGGCAGCACGACGGTCTCCAGTCCGGCGGGCGGCCGGGCCCACTCGCGGCAGGCGGCGAGCAGCCCGCCCTGCGCCTCCGCGTCGAGCCAGCCGGGCACGTGCACAGCCCCCGGCGCGACCTCGCGGCGCTGCCGGGGGAACAATGCGGACATGCGGCCAAGCGTAGAACGACCTGCCGCTACTGCTTCCAGGCCCCTTCCAGTTCCTCCTCCGCGAGGCCGAGCGCCGCGGCGGCGTGGAGCACCTCGCGGGTGGCGTCCGCGGGGAAGACCACGCCGTCGAGGTCGAGGAGTCGTCCGGCCTGCGCGGCGTAGGCCTCGGGCGTGTCCGCGAGCGCTCCCGGCGCGACACCCAGCACGATGCGCGCCGCGCGGCCGCCGCCCACGCTGAAGATCTCGCCGCTGACCGGCACGTCCTCGCTGCCGAGCCACACCACGAACGGCGCCACCTTGTCCGGCGTGAAGTTCTTCTCCAGGAAGCCGCGGAAGACAGCGTCGGGGATGCCGGCGGTCATCCGCGTGTAGGCGACCGGCATGATCGCGTTGACCCGGATCCCGTCGCCGCGGCCGTCCATCGCCAGCGACTTCGTCAGGCCGAGGACGCCGCCCTTGGCCGTGATGTAGTGGCTCGTCCCGGTGATGCCGAAGATCGAGTTCGAGGTCGTGTTGACGACCCGCCCGCGCGTCGCCTTCAGGTGCGACCACGCGGCACGTGTCACGTTGACGGTGCCCACGAGGTGGACCGCGAGCATCTTGTCGAACATCTCGACCGGGATCTGGTCGAACATGCCGCCGTGCGAGATGCCCGCGTTGTTGACGAGCACGTCGAGGCGCCCGTACGCGTCGAGCGCCGCGCCGACCACGCCGTCCGGCTCGTCGGCGACGCTGTGCGTGTCGGCCACCGCCTCCCCGCCCGCCGCGGTGATCTCCGCGACGACGGCGTCCGCCGGGCTCGCGCCCTCGGCGTCCGCGACGTCGTTGACCACGACCTTCGCACCGCGCGCGGCGAACGCGAGCGCGTGTTCGCGGCCGAGACCGCGTCCCGCGCCGGTCACCAGGACCGCCTGGCCGTCGAAGCGGATCTGCGTCACGGTCGCCTCCCACACGTCGCGGGGCGCGCCGCCCCGTCGCCGCGTACCCTCCCCGAGAGGAAACCGGTTTTCGTTCACATGGTCAAGGGTTACCGCGACGCCTCAGGCCGGCACGCCGATCGGCGTCGTCCCGACCTCGAAAACGAAGTGGTCCTTGTCGTACGTCAGCCGCCGCGGAGGAACCGCCATCAGCCGCTCCAACCGCTCGCGGGTCTCGTCGCCGCGCGGCGTGTAGACGGACACCCGCGTACCCCTGCTGTCACCGGTCATCATGTGCACGACCGCGAAGTCCAGTGCTCCGACGACGCTGTGGTAGTAGCACTTGACCGCGCTGTCCATGCCCGCGACCTCCTGCCGCCGCCACAGCTCGCGGAACTCCGGGGACGCGCCGTTCAACGCGTCGAGCATCGGCCCCCACCCCGGGTCGCCCGGGTCCGCGGCCACCGCGGCGCGCAGCTTGGCGACCAGGTGCCTGCTCGTCCCGGCCCAATCGGCGGCCAGGGTCCGCCACTCGGGGTCGGTGAAGTACATCCACAGCGTGTTGCGCGCGCAGGTCGGCAGGTCGCGGAAGTCGCCGATGAGCGCCCGGTAGGCCTGGTTGCCGGCCAGGATGGTCCAGCGCGAACCGATCACCGATGCCGGGTACGGGTTGAGCTGGTCGAGCACCAGCTGCACCGCCTGCGACACCTGCGCCTCGGCCACCATGTGCTCCGGGTCCGGCACGTCGGCGAGGTGGAATACGTGCGCGCGTTCGACGTCGTCCAGACCGAGCACCCGCACGACCGACAGCAGGACCTGCGACGACACGTTGATCTGCCGGCCCTGCTCCAGCCACGTGTACCAGGTCACCCCGATCCCGGCGAGCAGCGCGATCTCCTCGCGGCGCAGCCCGGGCGTACGGCGGCGCGGACCGGGGGGCAGGCCGACCGCCTCGGGCGTCGTACGTTCGCGCCGGGAGCGGATGAACTCGCCCAGTTCGCGGCGGCGCTTCTCGTTCTGCTCGCGCGACAGGCGTACCCGGCCCGCCGGGACGGGCGACGACGACCCCCGTGCTCCGACGAGCGCGCCCACCCCGTCGACATCCACCATGGCCGTACCTCCTCCGTTGCGATCACCACCATCCTCACCCGGATCACCAGGGCTATCCAGGTTCGGTCAGTACCAGCATCAGCAGGCACTCGGTACCCGTGTGGCACCACCCGCAGGGTGGTGCCCATGCCACAAAGCACCTTGTCCCCCGCCGCCGCACCGGCGGCGAATCACGCCACACCCGCGACCGACGCCGCACCGATCGACATACGCGGCGCCGTACTCCTGGCCGCCACGATCGCGCTGCTCCTGATCCCGCTCACCCTGGGCCGCGCCGAGGACTGGCCGGTCTGGACGTGGATCGCCCTGGCGGCCGCACTCCCGTTCGCCGCCGTCTTCGTCGCGACCCAGTCCCGCACCGAACGCTCCGGCGGCACCCCCCTCGTCCCACCGTCCCTGCTCCGGCTCCCCGCCGCCCGATTGGGCCTCTCCGCACTCCTGGTCTTCGGCACCTGCGTCGGCGGCTTCATGTTCAGCCTCGCGATGATCCTCCAACTCGGCCACGGCTTCACGCCGATCCGCTCCGGCATCGCCATGGCCGCCGCCGCCACCGGCTTCCTGGGATTCGCCCTGCTCGCCCAGCGCTTCGTGGCCCGCTACGGCGCCATGGTCCTGGTCGTAGGCGCCTTCGTATTCGCCCTGGGCACCGCCGCGTTCGCACTCACAGCCGGCATCGCCGAGGACGACCTCACGCTCCCCGAAACCCTGCTCCCCCTCTTCGTGGCAGGCATCGGATGGGGCATGGTCCTGGTCCCCCTGCTCGGCCTCACCCTGGGCGCACTCCCCGTCGACCGAGCAGGCCTGGCCGGCGGCGTCCTCTCCACCGCCCTCCAAATCGGCCTGGCAAGCGGCGCATCAATCCTCGGCTCCACCCTGTTCGCAGTAATCGGCGACCACCCCGACCCCGACGCCTGGCAGAACGCGACATACGCCGTAGCCGCAGTACTCGGCGCCTTGGCCCTCGCCACGGCAACCCTGTGCTTCCGCCTCCACACAGTCACCAAAAGCACCTAGCCCCCGCATATCCACCTCGCGGCCGGCCCACCGGATAGTTCTCTGTACCAGCTGGAGATCGACCGGAGCCCGCCCCGGGGTGGTCTCAGTACCCGCCGCGCGCCCCCGAGTAGCCCTCTGTATCTGCTGGAGATCGACGAGCGCAGCGAGGAGAGCGGCCGGAGGCCGCCAGTCAGACTTTCCTGCGCCGGAGTGAGCGCCAGCGAACGCAGGTGCAAGAAAGTCCAAGGCCGGAGTGCACATTTTCGTGACGGAGCGAGGAACGAGCGCAGTCACGAAAATGTGTGCGCCGGCCGCACTAATAAAAAGCGCCACACCTGAAACAAGAGCGGACCACCCCCGGCCCGCCTCAGGCCCGCCTCACGCCCACCCCCCAGAGCCCCACACCCACACCCACACCCCCACCTACCCCACCAACCCCCCATCAACAAAAACCAACTCCCGCGGCACCTCCGTCCGAAACACCCCCTCCCCGTCCCACCCCTCCTCCGCCTCGGCCATCCGCTCGATCAACGCATAGAACCGATCCTCAACCGCCCGCAAACCAGCCACCGTCTCGGCGAGATCCACCCGCCCCACAAACCGCGCACCGTCCCGACCCACCGACAACACCGCCAACCACCCGTCCGACGAAGGCTTCAGCAACGCCCCATTGGTCTCCGCCCAGAACAACACACGGTCCTCCCCCGGCTCCGACCGGAACCGTCCCGCCGCGGCGAACAGCAACAGCGCGGTATGCACGCTGCTTTCGTCGTATCCGGCGTCGAACAGGTAAGCCTCCAGCGCACCTTCGCGATACCCGAGCACAACCGTCGTCGGCCGGCCCGCACACGCCTCCTCCACACACTCGGCGAAGAACTCCCGGGCGGTCGTGTCCTCTTCGACCCGGTCCCAACGGTCCGCCGAGTCGGTGCCGTCCCAGAACCAACCGGTGAACATCTCCCCGGGGTTCTCGATCACCTCGACACCGGACACAGGCGCGTCCAACCACGCCTCGAAGCCCTCTCGCGTCATCGGTATGCGCGTGGCCAGCATGAAACTGTCCGACACCAAGCCACCCCAGTCCTCAACCGGTCTTCGTCGCCGCGAGAACCTACACACGGCCACTGACGCAGGCGTCCCCGACCCATCGTCCCCGGTCCCCCACCACCCCCCGCCGCAGGTGATCAATCACGCGACTGAGAACCTGTTTCCGGCCACCTCGAGCACCATCCGGGACGGACGACGCGATCGATGCCGAACTTCATCTCGGACTACGTCCGCGGGCGAAAACTGGTGGGGCGCGATTGGATCGAAAGCAACGAGCGCTTCCGGATCGAGTACCGCCGGATGGCGTTCCGGGCCCCCTTCTACCGACTCGCCATCCGGGGGCTACAGGCCCTGCACGCACGCACCGCCGACCCCCGGCAGGCCGAAGCGCACATGCGGACGGCCTACTTCCCCCGAGTGGGCATGGTCCCCGAGGGCTCGTACGCCATGGGGAAGCTTCTCGGCATCCAGGAGGACGGGGCACCGCTGCACCCCGTGGTCCCCGAGGATGTCCGCCTGCAACCGCCCTCCCCTGCCCAAGCGCCGGAACTGCCCGAGCAGGTGCGGACGTCGACGTCAGGGACCGAGCTGAGGCGGCTCGCCTCGTTCGCCGCGCGCCTGGCCCGCGCCACCTCGATGGACGAACTCCCCCAGATGCTCGACGAATACGAGCACCGCAAAGCGATCCTCAAACAGGTGCGTCGCGGCATCGAGCCGACGGGCAACCGGCTGCCCGAAGGGGAGCGGCGGTTCGCCGACGGACGGCTCAAGCTCTACGGGTACGCCCGGTACAACGAGATCGCGGACCGTCCCCTGGACCGGACCTCGTACTGGATGATGAACCGGACATGGGTCCGCGGACACCTGCCCCCGAGCATGTACCAGGCATACATTCGCACCCAACTCGGCAATCCCGGCGGCTTCTTCGGCGAGGCGTTCGCCGAACACGGCCGCGGCATACCCGGCGGCGAGGACAACCCCGCCATGCAGGCCATTCGCGTGGCCGCCAGCGCGTACCGCGCGAAGTACGCGACGCTCAAGCACGATGCCCGGGTGATCCGGCGGGTCCGGGTCGTCCTGGTGACGGAGGCGCTGAAGTTCGCGCGTACCGAGGCCCGAGCCGCGCTCGCCGAGCGGTCGGCGAAACCCGCACCCGGTGGAACCGGCACCGGTTCCGCTCCGCTCCGCCGGATGACCAGCGCCGCCAAACACAAGCTCCAGACCGCGGCACTTCACGCGCTCGCGAGGATCCCCGACCTCACCGCGGCAACCATGCCCCTCAACTGGGTGGCCCCTGTACCGGTCGAGATGCGCGAGATCGCGAAGGAATCCGACGTCGACAGCGCGCTCGCCACCCTCCAGTGGCCCGAAAAGTGGCGCGGCGAAAGGGTGTCCGCGGCCACCCGCCCCGATGCGGAGCGCTCCGCACCGGCGATCTCGATACCCCAGATTGCGGCCATCGGCGTCGCAGCCACGCAAGGGCTCACCAACCCCGTACAGCGGCAGGAACCGATGAAGACCCGGGCGGCCTACGACCACAGCTTCCGCGAGGACGGCGCGCTCGTTCAGAACATCACCGAGGCAATCGCGTCGAAGTCCGGCGAGCCGGACGCCGGCGGCCGCGTTCGGCCGCGCCGACGCCATGTTCTCCCGGACTTGTACCAATCCTTGGCCGTCCCCCCGCCGGTACCCGAAATCACACAACAACCAGGCACCTCCTTGGAGTTGACCAGGGAACCGACCAAATAGCGACGGCCTTGGGCGTCTTGAAGCTCTCGATCGCCTAGAGCTCGTTACTCCAGCGGTAGTTCGGGATGATCCGCGGGCAGAGTAGGGGCATGTCCGCGTACGAGACGATGTCGTTCCACCTTGAGACCCAGCGGCTCATACTGCGGCCGTGGGCCGAGTCGGACGCCGCTGAACTCCGCGCCCTCCAGTCCGAACGCGGCAAGGGGACGCCCACGGTCGAGCACACCCGGACGCTCATCGCGAAGCTGCTCGCCGCAACGGCGGCAACGGGAATCGCCCTGCTGCCCATCCAGCGCCGCGACGAAGGCGACTTCATCGGCTATTGCGGCTGATCATCGGCCGCTCCACCCTGGAAGAGCCTGAAATCGCGTACGAGTTGTTCCAGCGCGCGCACGGGCGCGGCTACGCCACCGAGGCGGCCGGCGCGGTGCTCGACGCCGCGATCTCAACCGGGCGGAAACGGCTCTGGTCGACCGTCGGCACATGGAACACACCGTCACTTCGCGTCCTCGAGAAGCTCGGCTTCGCGCAAGACCACATCTCCACCGAGGAGAACGGCGAAGTTGCATGGCTCACAAGGCCGTTGCCGTAACGACTGAACGGATTACCACGCCCTGCGGGGCCCGGACGTTTGCCGCGGACTTTTCCGTTGCGGAAAGCGGAGTTTTATGGCTTCTGTGGCCGTCCGTTAGCGTCCGAATCATGGATTGGAACTTTCAGTCGGCCGGAGAGTTGGCGACCGCGTTGCGCGCTGGTGAGGTGTCCTCGGTGGAATTGACCGAGGCGGCGATCGCTCGGATTGAACGGGACGAGGGAGCGGTCAACGCGATCTGTGTGTCCGACTTCGATCGTGCCCGGGCGGCTGCGCGTCATGCCGACCAGGAATTCGGCCGGCCATTCGACCGCGCATTCGACCGCGCATTCGGCCGGGACGAGGATCGGCCGCTTCTGGGTATTCCGGTGACAGTCAAGGAGTCCTACAACATCGCCGGGATGCCCACGACCTGGGGCATGCCGCAGTACCGGGACTTCGTACCGGCCGAGGACGCCGTACAGGTGTCGCGGCTCAAAGCCGCCGGCGCGGTGGTGCTCGGCAAGACCAATGTCCCGTTGGGACTGCAAGACATCCAGAGCTTCAACGACATCTACGGCACCACCAACAACCCGTGGGATCCCGCTCGCACCTCGGGCGGATCCTCCGGCGGATCGGCTGCCGCCCTGGCGTCCGGGTTCGGGGCGCTGTCCATCGGCTCGGACCTCGCCGGTTCGCTGCGTACCCCCGCGCATTTCTGCGGCGTCTACGCGCACAAGCCGACACTCGGACTTGCGGCAACCCGCGGCATGGTCGCACCGCCCGCGTCGCCATTGCCGGTCGACCTCGACCTCGCCGTCGTCGGCCCGATGGCGCGCACCGCCCGCGACCTCGAACTCCTCCTCGACGTCATGGCCGGGCCGGACCCGCTGACGCTCGGCAAGGCGTACGCCGCAACCCTGCCGCCCGCGCGCCACGAACGGCTGCGCGACTTCCGGGTCCTGGTCCTCGACGAGCATCCGCTCCTTCCGACCGGGTCCGCGGTGCGCGCGGGCGTGAACCGGGTGGCCGACGCCCTTGCCGACGGCGGCGCCCGCATCGAGAGGCACACTCCGCTGCTGCCCGACCTGGCCGAAGCCGGGGCGCTCTACACGCAGTTCCTGTTCTCGGGCTCCGTCGCGCGCTTTCCCGTCGACGCGTACGAGCAACTGCGGACCCGCGCCTCCGAACTGAGCGCGGACGACCGGAGCCTCGACGCGGCGCGGCTGCGCGCCATGGTGTTCAGCCACCGCGACTGGATCGAGGTGAACAACCGCCGCGAGCTGCACCGCCACGGCTGGCGGGAGCTGTTCGGCGAGTTCGATGCCGTGGTGTGTCCGATCACGCCGACTCCCGCGTTCCCGCACGACCACAACCCTGATCTGTTGGGGCGTCGGCTCGACATCGACGGGGTCGAGGTCCCGTACTTCGACCAGCTCGTCTGGGCCGGTCTGGCCACCATGCCCGGCCTGCCCGCCACCGCAATACCCGCGGGTCGGTCCCCCGAGGGCCTGCCGGTAGGGGTGCAGCTCATCGGCCCGATGTTCGAGGACCGCACCACATTGCGGCTGGCCGATCTGCTCGAACAGCAGATCGGCGGCTTCCAGGCGCCGAACTAGCCGCTGTCGAACGAAAGGGCGCTGACTCAGAACAAGAACGCTCCGCAACAACGCCTACGGGCGGCCGTCAGCAAGCTGACGACCCGTCACGCAGCATCGAGGTCAATCGGGTTCCGCCGTCTTGTTGGGAATCTTCTTGGCGAGGGACAGGAACGTGGTGTCCCCGACCAGGGTCAGGAGCTGCTGGTCGGTCAGCGGGACGGGCACCACATTCGGGGTTCGGGCGTCCGGCCAGATCGTCAGTTCGATGTCACGGTCGTCGTGCCACAGATGCACGGACGGAATGTCGGGGACGGGGATATCGCCGTCGACGCCACTGGTATGGAACACCGCGGCCTTCTCTCCGGTCGGCAGCACCCCAGCAGTGCAACTCGGCTGGGACGAGCCGGTCAGCGTACTGACGCCGTCGCAGCTGAAGTCCTCCGGCGCTCCGGCGCCATGTACCCCGGCGACCCCACCGCGAGACCCGTACCGGTGAGCGCGGTCCGGTCCACAGCACGGACGATCCCGAAGTCGATCAGCCGCGGACCGTCCTGCGACAACAGCACGTTCGACGGCTTGAGGTCCCGATGGACGAGCCGGCAACCGTGCACCCGCCCCAGCGCCTCCGCCAACCCGGACAACAGCCGCCACACCGCCGCCCCGGGCAACGGACCGTGCCCGTGCACCGCCTCGGCCAACGACGGCCCGGGAACGTACACCGACGCCAACCACGGCACCGCCGCCGCCGCATCCGCCGCCACCACCGCGACCGTACCCGCCCCCGACACCCGCCTCGACGCCTCGATCTCCAACGCGAACCGCTCACGGAAACCCGGCGCCTCCGCCAACCACGCATGAACCGTCTTCAACGCCACAAACCGGCCACCACCCGAACGAGCGAGATACACCCGCCCCATCCCCCCGGCACCAAGCCGGAACATCAGCCGGAACTCCGCTATCTGCGCCGGATCCTCACCGGTAAGAGGCTGCATGCCGTCTGCCCACTCCCTGTCCCCGTCGCGGCCAAAGCCCCTGTCGCGCCTCACGCAGCCGCTCCGGGCGGGCGCCGAATCGGAGAATGGGTACCATGCGATCGACATCAAACGATCAGTAGACGCCAAAAACGGCGCGGGATCGGTCGTGACCTGCGTGCGGGCGGTGCCGTCGGCGTCGGCCTCGGCCACCGCGTACGGCTCCGCGTCGGCGTCCTTGGGGCCGAAGCGGACCGTCTCACCCGCCCGGAAGTTCGACGCGGTCGCCGTGTACGTCCCGCCTGGTGCGGTCAGGGTGACCGAGAGGAGCAGGTCCGCTTCCGGGGTGATCCTCGTGCCCGCCCGGTCTCCCTCGCCGCCGGTGCCTTTCGGGCGGTCGATGGTGGTGCCAGGGGCCTCGTCGATCGCGGTGAGCAGCAAGGCGGGCGCCGCCTTCTTGCCCGGGGTGATCTTGCGGACCTTGTCCTTGCGGTAGCGGTCCTTCCAGTTCGGATCCTTGATGTCGACGTCGATCCGGTCGATGTCCGTCGCGGTGGTGCCCAGCGGGTTGCCGCAGTTGCACTTCACCGCGGGCATGCCGTCCTCGGTGACCAGGACCGCCATGCCCGCCGGGAGCAGCGCATCATAGGCAACGGCCTTGCCGCCGCTGAAGCGGTGGTTCTTCACCAGCGTGTCGAACCGCAGCGTTACGGCGGTCAGTCGGGTGACGAAGCCGAGGATTTCCGCACTCTTGATGCCCATGACCCGCGCCCACTCGGCGGCCTTGGCGGTGTTGGCGGGGTCGGTCAGGAAGGCGACGAGTTGCTTCTTGTCGCATACGGTCTCGCTCGACGAGCCGCCGTACAGCCCGGCTTTGTCGCCTCGGTGCGAGCCTCCGTCCCCGATCGGCTTCACATCGGTGCGGTCGCGGCCCACGGCTTGGGCCAGGAACGCGTCCCGGCCCGCGTCGAGGAGTATGGCTGCAAAAGGGCGCACCCATGCTCAACGGCTTCTGCGGAGCGGCACGATCAGGTAGAACCGCGCGTTGGCAGGGTCGGCCGCGCCGGCTGGTGGCCGTGAGCAGGTTCGACGCAAGGTCCGCGATCACCGCGAGATCACCGCGAGTCGGTCGGCGGCGCCCGGCGCCGTGGCGCAAGACCCAGCGCCGCCCGCGACACCGATGGAGGCTAACCGCAGTCGGTCTCGATCCGCATGACGGCCTTGCCCGCGACGCGGCGGCCCAAGAGAGCATCTATCGCATCGTCGACCCGCCGCCACGATCCCTGCCAGCCGATCGGTACGTCGAGTTCGCCGCGCTCCGCCAGGTCCACCAACTCGGCGAGGTCCGGCCCCGGCCGGGAAGCGTCGCCGAACGACCGGAGGGTCTTGGCCGGGCCGTGCGCGAAGATCGAGTTCGGCGGGAAGGTCGCGGGCTCGTCCGACGCCCAACCCACGCTTTCCAGAACTCCGCCAGCCGCAAGCAGGGACCACGCGGCGACGAGATGTGCCCCGCCCACGAGTTCGATGACCGCGTCGACGAAACCGTCGACCGCATCGAGCGATGTCACGATCTCGTCCGCACCCAACGCGTCGAGCCCCCGCCCCCGCTCCGGCGTACCGACGGCGGCAATGACGTACGCCCCGGCCCGGTGCGCGAGTTGCACCGCAACACGCCCGACGCCACCGGACGCGCCGGTGACGAGTACCCGCTGCCCGGCCGAGACGCCCGCGTCTCGGATCGTCCGCAGAGCGGTGATCCCGACCAGCGGAAGCGCGGCCGCGGTCGCATGGTCGAACGCGTCCGGGAGGACCGCGAGAGCATCAGTGTCAAAGGCAGCCCGCGAGGCCCAGGCCCCGGGCCCGAAGGCAACCACAGGCGTACCCACGGCAGGCCCGGTGCCGTCATCGGCGGCACGGACGACGTAGCCGGCGGCGTCGTACCCCAGGACGGACCCGGGCGGCTGAAAGCCGAGGTACTTGACCTCACCGAAGTTCACCGAGGCGTACCGGACTTCGACAACAGCCTGCCCGGGCCCGGGCACCGGCTCGGGAACGTCATCCGCAAGACGATGTCCTCCGGCGACTTCGGGCGCGGCGACAAGTGCGTACACGGCATACCTCCAGGCAGCATCGAGCGACCAAACGGACCACCGGTCCGCTTGAGCCGCGATACTATTCGGACTCCCGGTCCGCTTACCAGTGCCTCCACCCGCAACCGGGCCCACCGAGTCCCAGGAGACACATGCCTGCCGCCTCCGAACGCGCCGACGCCGCGCGCAACCGACAAGCGATCCTGCGCGCGACCGAGGAACTGCTCGACGCGGACGGCCCCGAGCACCTCTCCCTGGACCGCGTCGCCGCGGCGGCAGGGGTCGGCAAGGGCACCGTCTTTCGCCGCTTCGGAAGTCGTTCGGGGCTGTTCCGGGAACTCCTCGCGGACCGGGCCCTCCGGATCCGCGAGGCAATCGAGAACGGCGCCCCGCCACTCGGCCCGGGCGCACCGGCCGCCGAACGCCTTGCCGCGTTCCTCGACGAACTCGCCCTCCTCGCCGCCCGCAACATCGCCCTCATCGCCGCACACGAGGCGGCGTGCGCCGCGGACAAGCACATGGACCCGACGTACCGCCGCTGGCACGAGCACGTCACGGACCTCGTCGCCGAACTCCGCCCGAACGACGACGCGCAATTCCTCGCCCACGTCCTACTCGGCGCCTTCGACGGCGAGTTGGTACGCGAGACCGTGCGCGCAGGCGGCACCGAGCGGCTGCGCGCGTCCGTACGCGAACTCGCCGCAACAGTCGGCGCCCCGAAACCGACCGAGTACCGGTCAAGCTGAGGCGCGAGACGGCCGCTGCGCGGCTGGTGCACGTCCTGCCGGTCCCGCTCGGCGACGGTGCCGCTTCTCACCCCCGGGCCTCGGCAGGATCGACCTGGAACCTTTCAGCACCGTCAGCTCGGGCGCGGTGACGATGCTCCGCTTCCGTGTCCGCGAGGAGTCAACCGATTCCGGGAGCTGACACCAACATCCGCTAGGACTTCTCCCGCTTGTCGCAGGCGTGGGCGCGGAATTCGGCCGTGGACGTGATGACGGTGGTGCCGGGTGTCGCCCAGGGGGTGTACCTGACCTGGTCAACACGCAGGGCGGCCAAGTCGTCGACGGTGAACTCGACGCTCAGGCCGGACCATTCGTTGTCGTGTGTCGACCCGTAGACGCGGTAGGTCCGGCCCGGCAACAGCGGGAGCGGTCTGCTGAGAGGCCACTCGGCGTTGCCGGCCAGCGGCCATGAGGCGAAGTCCTTGATTGCTCCCTGGTGCCGCCAGCCGGTACTGGGACGCCCGGTGCTGTTCTCGGTCTTCTCGTACAGCACACCGCCGTCGATGCGGCCCTTGCAGACGGCCACCACGATCTGGGGTGTCCGTCGACCGCACTCCGTGGTCCGAGCTCCCGGCCGCCGTACATACCGCGATCCGTGTTCGTCTCCGCGGATCGTACGACGCACACCCTGTCGACGTCGGCGCGAACAGTGGCACCGCCGCTGTACTCACCACCGCGCGCGGCGCCCGCGTCTTCGTGAAGGGCCAAAACGGGCGCGCGCCGCGCGAACTTCTCCAACCTGCGGAGCACCCCGACGACGGCAGCGACTGGTGGGGCGCGGGCTGGGGTCCGGTCGACCAACTCGGCGAGGAGGTCCGCATCAACCCGTACCTGCCCGCCTCGAGTCCAACAGTGTTGTGGCGCGTCGACGTTGCGGACTGGCACCTCGTCGGCTTCGACTACGTCGGCGGCAGGCACGCCGACTACGGACCCGACTCCCCCGACCTCGACGCCGTCACCCGGGCACTCGCCGGCATCGCCGCCTGCCCCACCCCGCCAATCCCGCTGCCTACCGCCGTCGACCGGTGGGGCTACTACTGCGAGCGCGTCCACCGACCTTCCCTCGTCGGCGGGACGCTCCTGCACACCGATCCGGCCTCGGTAAACGTCCTCATCTGCGAGGACGGCACTGACGGTGAGGCGCACTTCGTCGACTGGGCATGGCCCGCTGTCGGCGCCCCGTACATCGATACCGCGTTGTGGGGCATGCGGCTCGTGGCCGGGGGCGGCCATACCCCGGCCTCGGCAGCGGCATGGGTGACGAAGGTCCCCGGGTGGGAGCGCGTCGAGATCGCCGCCATCCGGGCGTTCGCCCGAGCGGAGGCCAACCGCTGGGCGGATCTTGCCGACAGCGGAACACCCGGTGCCGACACCGTTGTTGATGCCGCGATCGCCTGGGCGGACTACTGGGCGTAGGCGAAAGCGGCGAGGGCTGCGAAAAACCGATCGGCGTCAGCGCGGGGTCAGGGCCTCCCCCACGCCCAGCGTTCTGGCGATGAGCATTCGCTGCACCTCCGACGTCCCCTCACCGATCTCCAGGATCTTGCAGTCGCGCCAGAAGCGGGCCACCGGGTACTCGTTCATGTACCCGTACCCGCCGTGGATCTGCGTGGCCTCGCGTGCGTTGTCGACCGCCGCCTCCGACGTGTACAGCTTCGCGAGCGCGGCCTCGTGCTTGAACGACTCGCCGTGCACCATCCGGGACGCGGCGTGGCGCCACGTCAACCGCGACGTGTGCGCCCGGAGTTCCATGTCCGCGAGCTTGAAGGCGATCGCCTGGTTCGCACCGATCGGCCGTCCGAACGCCTTGCGTTCGCCCGCATAGCGCACGGACTCGTCGACGCACCCCTGTGCCAGGCCGGTGGCAAGCGCAGCGATGGCGATTCGGCCCTCGTCCAGGATCCCCAGGAACTGGGCGTACCCGCGCCCCAGTTCACCCAGCAAGTTCTCGCCCGGCACGCGGCAGTCGCTGAACGACAGTTCGTGCGTGTCCGAGGCGTTCCACCCGACCTTCGAGTAGCCGGGGGCGACCGTCATCCCGGGCGTTCCCGACGGGACGATGATCGTGGAGATCGCCTTTCCGCCGTCGGGCTTCGTACCGGTGACCGCCGTGACCGTCACCAACCCCGTGATATCCGTCCCGGAGTTGGTGATGAAGCTCTTGCTCCCGTTGATCACCCACTCGCCGGTCGCCTCGTCACGGCGGGCGGTCGTACGCGTCGCACCCGCGTCCGACCCGCCGTCCGGCTCGGTGAGGCCGAAGGCGCCCAGCATCTCCCCCGAGCAAAGCTTCGGCAGCCACTGCTGCTTCTGCTCCTCGGTCCCGTACTTGTGGATCGGCATGGCCCCCAGCGAGACCGCCGCCTCCAAGGTGATAGCCACCGATGAGTCGACGCGCGCCAGTTCCTCCAACGCGACGCCGAGCGCCAGGTAGTCGCCGCCCATGCCGCCGTACTCCTCGAGGAACGGCAGGCCGAACAGCCCCATCTTCCCCATCTCGCGCACGATCGGGTACGGGAACTCGTGCCGCTCGTAGTAGTCCCCGATCACGGGCGCGATCACGTCGCGGGCGAACTCCCGGACGGTCGCCCGCAGAAGCTCCAGCTCGTCGTCGAGTCGGTGGTCGAGCATGATGGTCGCCTACCTCTACTTCTCGCCCGCGAGTGCGCGGACGGTACGGGACGGGCTGGGTCGGCCCAGGTGTTCGGCCATCCACGTGCTTGTGGCGACGAGGCGGCCGAGGTCGACGCCGGTGTCGACGCCGAGTCCGGTCAACATCCACACCAGGTCCTCGGTGGCGAGGTTCCCGGTGGCACTCTTGGCGTACGGGCATCCGCCGAGTCCGCCGGCCGACGCGTCCACCGTCGCGACGCCCGCCCGCAGCGCCGCAAGCGTGTTGGACAGCGCCTGGCCGTACGTGTCGTGAAAGTGCACGGCGAGCCGGTCCGTACCGATGCCCGCGCGCGCGAACCGGTCGATCATGTCCGTCACTTGGCCCGGTGTCGCGACGCCGATCGTGTCGCCGAGGCTGAGCTGCCAGCAGCCCATCTGGATGAGGCGTACGCCGACGTCGACCACCTGCGCGGGGTCGACAGCCCCCTCCCACGGATCGCCGAAGCACATCGACAGGTAGCCGCGGGTACGGACCCCCGCCCCGGAGGCGGTCGCCCGCGCCACCACGGGCGCGAACATGTCGAGTGCCTCTTCGAGTCCGCGGTTGAGGTTCCGCCGCGCGAACGTCTCGGTGGCGCTCGCGAACACCGCGACATGGCGCGCACCCAACTCCAGTGCGCGGTCGAGGCCGCGTTGGTTCGGCACCAGCACGGGGAGGTCGACCTTGGCGAGCATGCCCTCGACTTCAGTGAACACCTCCGCTGCATCCGCCAGTTGCGGAACCCACGAGGGCGGCACGAAGCTCGTCGCCTCGATCGTGGTGAGCCCGGTCTCGGCGAGTCGCCGAATGAACTCCGCCTTCACGTGCGCGGGGACCACGGTCGACTCGTTCTGAAGTCCGTCGCGCGGCCCGACTTCATGGATCGTGACCCGGTTCGGAAGCCCGGGTTCGGGGACGACCATGGGCAGTGCGTTCATGACTTGTCCTCGCCTTCACCGGACATACCCGCGGGCACCGCATCCCGACCGGCCTCGTCCTCGTCCTCGCCCGCATCCTCCGGGTGGACCAGTGCCAGGACTTCGTCCAGAGCCACTCGAGTCCCCACGTCCACCCGCACTTCGGTGAGCGTGCCGTCGAAGGGCGCGGTCACCGCGTGCTCCATCTTCATCGCCTCGACGACCACGACCGCCTGACCCGCCGTCACCCGGTCCCCCACCGCCGCCTTGACGACCGTGACCGTCCCGGGCATGGGTGCCACCAACGTCCCGTCACCTGCCACGCCGCCCGCCCCCGCAGCCGACTCGACGGGGTCGTGGGGTGCCGCGCGCCACGTGTCCGCACCACGCGAGAGCCACCAACTGCCGTCATCGGCAAGGGCGTACCGGTACATCTCGCTGAGGCCGTCGTACGTCAGCCGCACCTCGCCGGGGCCCTCGACCACGATGTGCGCGGGCACCGCCGCACGCTCGTCCGCGTCGCCGTACGCAACTTCCGTGTGCCTCCCGCGCCCGTGCACCCGCACCGCGGTCGGCTCGGCCGCCCCCTCGACGCGGAACCGGTGGACGGTGGCCGCGTGTTCGCCGAGGCGCCAGCCCGAGGGGATCGAGAACGGATCCGTCCAACCCCCCACGGAACCCGACCCCGACGCCGGCTCCGCCCCCGGTTCCAACGCCGCATGCGCGAGCAGCGCAGCCGCCACCGCCACAGTCGGCGGCGTGTCCCCGCGCAGCAGCCCCGGCATCGCCGCCTCCACGAGGCCGGTGTCGAGGCGTCCCGCCACCACGTCCTCATCCGCAAGCAAGCGAGCGAGGAAGCCGATGTTGGTGTGCACCCCGAGCACCGCAGTCTCGGCGAGTGCCGCACGCAGGTTCCGCAGCGCCTCGTCGCGGTCGTCGCCGAGCGCGATCACCTTGGCGAGCATGGGGTCGTAGCCGGTGCCGACCTCGGACCCTTCCGCGAGCCCGGAGTCGACCCGTACAAGATGCCTCGGCTCGCCCAGCAACAGAACGCGCCCGCCGCCCGGCAGAAAGCCCCGGTCGGGGTCCTCGGCGTAGATGCGGGCCTCCACCGAGTGACCGCGCATCTCCATCTCGTCCTGTGTGAGCGGGAGTTCGGCGCCCTCCGCGATGTCGATCTGGCACTCGACCAGGTCGAGGCCGGTGACTTCCTCCGTCACCGGGTGTTCGACCTGGAGCCGCGTGTTCATCTCCATGAAGAAGTAGTCGTCGGGACGGTCCGCGGACACGATGAACTCGACCGTGCCCGCCCCGACGTACCCGCACGAGCGGGCCGCCTCGACCGCGGCGGCGCCCATCGCGGCGCGCTGCCGGGCGTCCAGCAGCGGCGAAGGCGCCTCCTCGACGATCTTCTGGTGCCGGCGCTGGAGGCTGCACTCGCGCTCGCCCAAGTGGATGACGTTGCCGTGCGTGTCGGCGAGGACCTGGACCTCGATGTGCCGCGGCCGGTCGATCCAGCGTTCGACGAGCAGCGTGTCGTCGCCGAACGCACCGGCCGCCTCGCGGCGTGCCGCGGCGATCTCGTCCGCCAACAACCGCTCGTCGCGTACGAGATGCATGCCCTTGCCGCCCCCGCCCGCGGACGGCTTGAGCAGCACCGGGAAGCCCACCTTGCGTGCCTCGTCGGCGAGTTGAGCGTCCGTCAGACCGGCCCCGCTGCTGCCGGGCACGACGGGCACGCCGCGCGCGGACACGGTCTGCTTGGCGCGGATCTTGTCGCCCATCAACTCGATTGCGGCGGCGGGCGGTCCGACGAACACAATTCCGGCCGCCTCCACGGCGCGCGCGAACGCGGCGTTCTCGGCGAGGAACCCGTAACCGGGGTGGACCGCGTCGGCCCCGACCCGGACGGCCGCCGCCACCACTGCGGGGATGTCGAGGTAGTCGGGCACGCGTACGGCGACGTCCGCGTCGAGCACATGCGGCGAACCCTCGTCGGCGTCGGTGTACACGACTGCCGAACGAATGCCCCGCTCGCCGAGCGTCCGGCCCACGCGGCGGGCGATCTCGCCCCGATTGGCGATCAGGACCGTGTCGAACATGCGGCGGCTCACATCCGGAAGAGGCCGAAGCCCGGGTCGGCGAGGGGGGCGTTGGCGCACGCGGACAGCGCGAGTCCGACGACGGTGCGGGTGTCGAGCGGATCGATGACGCCGTCGTCCCACAGCCGGGCGGTGGCGTAGTACGCGCTGCCCTGCCGCTCGTACTGGTCGAGCACCGGCTGCCGGAAGGCCGCCTCGTCCTCGGCCGGCCAATCCTCGCCGCGCGCGGCGAGTTGGTCGCGCTTGACGGTCGCGAGGACGGTGGCGGCCTGTTCGCCGCCCATCACGGAGATCTTGGCGCCGGGCCACATCCACAGGAAGCGCGGCGAGTAGGCCCGGCCGCACATCGAGTAGTTGCCCGCGCCGTGCGAACCGCCCACGACCACGGTCAACTTGGGCACGCGCGTGGTGGCGACGGCGGTCACCATCTTGGCGCCGTGCTTGGCGATGCCGCCGTGCTCGTACGCCCGGCCGACCATGAAGCCCGTGATGTTCTGCAGGAACAGCAGCGGGATGGCGCGTTGGTCGCACAGTTCGATGAAGTGCGCACCCTTCAGGGCCGATTCGGAGAACAGGATGCCGTTGTTGGCGACGATGCCGACCGGGTGTCCGTGCACACGGGCGAACCCGGTGACGAGTGTCGTGCCGTACTCGGCCTTGAACTCCGAGAAGCGCGAGCCGTCGACGATGCGGGCGATGACCTCGCGTACGTCGTAGGGCGTGCGGTTGTCGGCGGGCACGACGCCGTACAGCCCGACGGGATCGACAGCGGGCTCCTCGACCGGGGCGACGTCCCACGGCCGCGGGGTGCGCGGGCCGAGCCCGGCCACGATGTCGCGCACGATGCGCAGCGCGTGCGCGTCGTCCTCGGCGAGGTGGTCGACGACGCCCGACGTGCGCGCGTGCACCTCGCCGCCGCCCAGTTCCTCCGCCGTGACGACCTCGCCCGTCGCGGCCTTCACCAGCGGCGGGCCGCCCAGGAAGATGGTGCCCTGGTTGCGCACGATGACCGTCTGGTCGCTCATGGCCGGGACGTACGCGCCGCCCGCCGTGCACGACCCGAGCACCGCGCTGATCTGCGCGATCCCCGCGGCCGACATGCGCGCCTGGTTGAAGAAGATGCGGCCGAAGTGGTCGCGGTCGGGGAAGACCTCGTCCTGCATCGGCAGGAAGGCGCCGCCGGAGTCGACGAGGTAGACGCACGGCAGGCGGTTCTCGTACGCGATCTCCTGGGCCCGCAGGTGCTTCTTCACGGTCAGCGGGTAGTACGTGCCGCCCTTCACGGTCGCGTCGTTCGCGACGATCATGACCTCGCGCCCGGACACCCGCCCGATCCCCGCGACGACCCCGGCCGCGGGCGCCGCCCCGTCGTAGAGGCCGTCGGCGGCGAGCGGGGCCACCTCCAGGAACGGCGAGCCGGCGTCGAGCAGGGCGTCCACGCGCTCGCGCGGCAGCAACTTGCCGCGCGCGGTGTGCCGGGCGCGGGCGGTCTCGCCGCCGCCCAGCGCCGCGGTCGCGAGCCGTCTGCGCAGCTCCGCGACTTCACCCATGTGGACGAGCGTGTTCACCCGGTACGCCTCGCCGTGGACGTCCGCGCGTGTGCCCAGCCGTGGCCCCAGCCCCGCCGTGGGCGCCGCACCGGTGCGCGCGGCGGTTCCGTTCGCGCGGACGCCGGTGGTCGTGGGGGTTGCCCGCATGCCGCCGCCTCCGTGTGTCGCCGTGTTGCCGTGTCGCCTCGTCCCGCCTCCGGCCGCCTGTTAGCGATCGTTAACCGAACTCGATGGACCCGACGTTAGCGATCGTTCACATCCGTGTCTAGCATGGGGGCCATGTCGGTCGAACAGGTCACCAGTCCGCGCCGCGCGCAAATCCTGCGCGAGGCCGCGCGCCTCTTCGCGGCACGCGGCTTCCACGGCGTCAGCGTCGACGAGATCGGCGCGGCGTCCGGCATCACCGGACCCGGCCTGTACCGGCACTTCCGGGGCAAGGACGCGATGCTCGCCGAACTGCTGATCGGCATCAGCGAGCGGCTGCTCTCCGGCGGCCGCGAGTGCCTGGACGCGCACGACGCCCCGGCCGACCGGCTGGACGCGCTGATCGCCCGGCACGTCGACTTCGCCCTCGGGGAGCCCGCGCTGATCGTGGTGCACGACCGCGACCTCGCGAGCCTGCCGGAGGCCGACCAGCGCAAGGTGCGGCGGCTCCAGCGCGCGTACGTGGAGATATGGGTGGGCGTGGTCGTCGACGCCTACCCCGGGTTCGCGCGCGACGCGCAGCCCGCGCCCGCCACCGAGGCGCAGGCCCGCGCGTCCGTGCACGCCGTCTTCGGACTGCTCAACTCGACCCCGCACAGCGCCGCGGCCGGCCACCGCGGGCCGCGTCCGCCCGCGCCGGACACGATGGCGGCCCTGCTTCGCACCCTCGCCCTCGGCGCCTTCGCCGCGGCGGGCCGCTGAGCCCCGCGCCGTGCCGTGCCGCGCCCCGTCCCGGACTGCTCCCACCGACTCGCCCCGAACCGACCTGGCCCGACCTCTCGCAACCTGAGCTGACCTGACCTGACCTGAGCAGACCTGACTCGACTCCCTGAGGACGCATGCCGATGCCCCTGGTGACCCTCACGCGCGACTCCGCGGCAGCCTCGACCGCCGCGACCACCGCAACGGCCGCAATCGCCACGATCACGCTCGACTCCCCCGCCAACCGCAACGCCCTGTCGGCCGCGCTCATGGACGAACTCGACGCGCACCTGGCCACCGTCGCCTCGGACGCGTCCGTACGCGCGGTCGTGCTCACCCACACCGGCCCGACCTTCTGCGCGGGTGCCGACCTCAAGGAAGCCGCCGCGGGCGGCATGGAGCGCGGTACGCAGCGCCTGCTCGACCTGATCAGGGCAATCGTCGACCTGCCCGTCCCGGTGCTCGCGCACCTGCGCGGCAACGCCAGGGCCGGCGGCCTCGGACTGGTCGGCGCGTGCGACCTCGCGGTGGCACCCGCCTCGACGTCGTTCGCGTTCTCCGAGGTACGGCTCGGCCTCGCACCCGCGATCATTTCGCTGAGCACGCTGCCGCGCCTGGACCCGCGCGCCGCCGGGCGGTACTTCCTCACCGGCGAGGAGTTCGACGGTGCCGAGGCGGCACGCATCGGCCTGCTGACGCTGGCCGGGGACGGCGTCGAGGGCACCGACGCGGCGGCGGAACACCTGCTCGCGGGCCTGCGGCTGGCGTCCCGTCAGGGGCTGGTCGAGACCAAGAGGCTGCTGAACGCCGCGCTCGCCGAACGCGTCGCCGCCGACGGCCCCGCGACGGTACGCCTGTCCGCCAAGCTGTTCGCCTCCGAGGAAGCCGCAGAGGGCATGCGCGCCCGCAAGGAACACCGCCCGCCGCGCTGGGTGGAGTGATCTGGACCGCCGACCACGGAAGGCCGGATGATCGGCGCATGATCGATATCACAAAGCTGACACCCGAGGACCGGCCCGCCTGGGAAGAGCTGTTCACCGGCTACAACACTTTCTACGAACGGGTGTTGCCACCGGAAATGTTCGACCGCGCGTGGGCGGAGTTCCAGACCGGCGCCCGCATGCACGCGCTCGGCGCGACACTCGACGGCCGCCTCGTCGGCATCACGCACTTCCTCGTGCACGCGAGCACCACGTCCGCGGACGTGTGCTACCTCCAAGACCTGTTCACGGCGGAGGACGTACGCGGGAAGGGCGTCGCCCGCGCGCTGATCGCGGCAGTCTCCGATTGGGCGCAGGCGCGCGATTGCGCACGCCTGTACTGGCACACGCAGGCCCACAACGACACCGCCCGCAAGTTGTACGACAAGGTGGCGCAGAACCGGGGCTTCATCGTCTACCAACAGAACTTCTAGAGTCCGGCTCCAGAGTCGGACTCCAGAGCTGGAATCCCAAGTCGGGCTCCAGATGTGGGCTCCAGAAGTGGACTCTAGAGGCGCTGCACAACACGAAACCGCTCGGCCACCACGATCGTCTCGTCGTCCACCTCGAAGTCCGGGTCGCCGAGCGCCTCGCGCATCTCCGGGCTGTGCCAGAACTCCTCGTGGCACGCCCGCCACGACGCGATCGACTCGTCCCCTTCGCCCTCGTCGCGTACGTGGGGCCAGTCGACGTCGCGCAGCGGCAGCGTGCGTACCTCGGTCACCTCGATGACCGCCACCGGGCGCGTGTCCGAGTCGACGACGGTCTGCCGCGCACCGACGACCGGCAGCGACTCCCCGCCGACCTCGTAGTCCACGAGCAGCCCCGTCGTCGACGTCTTCTCGCCCGCCAGGATCGCCGCCACCAACTTGTCCCGCAGCTCCCCCGGAAACCCGAACTCGGCCAACGGAAGCGCGGAGTGGTCGGTCATCGGATACCACCCAACTCAGCCGAGGATGTACGAGTCGCCTCCGGCGACCAGAACCTGAGTGGAATTCCGGCGCCGACGGACTTCGGCAAAACCGTACGCGCGGAAAGCGGCGCCCGTCGCAGCCGGGCAGGGGCACCGGGGGTCGAGGTCGCGGGGGCGAACTCGTGGGGGCGTTCAGCGTTTGTTCGAGCTGGTGGTGGTGTTGCTGGTCGAATTGCCGGTCACGTTGCCGTTCTTATCGGTTTTGTGGGTGTGGGTGTTGGTCGAGCCGTCCTTGTCCTTGCGGGTGCCCGAGTCGCTGCCTCCGGTCGAATTGCCTTTGGCGTCGTAGTTCTTGGTGACGTTCGACGAGTTGCCGTTCTTGTCCGTCTTGGTGGTCGAGTCGGAGCTGCCGGTCTTCTTGCCGTTGGCGTCGTAGTTCGTCGTGTGGGTCGTCGAAGTCGTGGACCCGTCCTTGTTCTTCGTGGTGTGCGTGGTGGAGTCCGAGCTGCCCGTCTTCGTGCCGTTCCCGTCACGGTTCACCGTGTGGTCCTTCTGCGTGGTGGACCCGTCCTTGTTCTTCGTGGTCGTGCTGGTCGTGTCGGAACTCCCGGTCTTGGTCTTGCCGTCCGGGCCGTACTTGTCGGTGTGGTTGACGTCTTTGCCGCCGCCCTTGTGGTCGGTCCTGGAGTCGGTCTTGCTGGTGGTGTTGCCCGCGCTGTCCTTGACTTCCGTCGACGTGTGCGTGCTGTTGCCGTCCTTGTGCACGCTCGAATCGACGGTCCCCGAACCCTTGTCCGAGTGGACCTCGCTGTGCGATCGGATCTCGCGCTGACCGGAGGAGTACTCCTTGCGCTCCTGGCTGGACATGTTCCGGCTGCCGCCGTCGCCCCGGTCCTGGGATCCGCTGCGCGGCGAGTCGGACTGCCGGTCCGTGGTTTCCTGACGGCGATCGCCCTGGGTCTTCTCGCCCATGATTTCCTCCGCCCTGCGTGATGCCGTACGCGGTGGCGTACGTGGTGCCGTGCGTGGCAGGCCGTACTTTCAATCACACACCGGACGGGCCGACTCCGCCCGACCTGCGAGTGGATCACCACAGGTCTAACCTCGAAATATGGCCAGCCAATTGGCATGT
The DNA here is from genome assembly GCA_045039925.1 of Streptomycetaceae bacterium NBC_01309. GTDB lineage: Bacteria > Actinomycetota > Actinomycetes > Streptomycetales > Streptomycetaceae > Yinghuangia. The sequence continues at coordinate 7,783,155 of CP108400.1, read as the reverse complement.
TCCCGCTGTGGAGCAGCGCCGGCGGCAGGCGACATGTTCTGTGCCCGCTGCGGCCAACAGCTCTCCACGGCCCCTCCCCCGCCGATGACGTCACCGATGACACCGCCGGTGACACCCCCGGCTGCACCCCCGCCCACCGCGACGCGGCAGCCGGAGCGACCGCAGGGCGAGTGGTCCGCGGACCCGGCCGGCAGCGAAGCCGTGACCTCCGCGCCACCGCCGGGGTACGAGCCCCGCCCGTGGCAGCGCTCCCGCCCCGGCGGGGGCGGCTGGCGGCCCCGGGAACGCGGGCCGGGCGGCACACCAGGCGGCCCGCCGCCCGCACCGCCGCCTCCGCAACCGGACGCCCGCAACTTCGCCGACTCCCGACCCGCCCCGCCGGAACGCCCGGCCGCCCACGAACACCCGCCCCCCGAGAACCGGCCGCCGACGCATGACGACGGACCGCCCCGCGCGCCCGCGGCCGGCCCACCCGCGGTCGGCGTCCCCGCGTCCGGCACCGGCAACAACACCGTCGTCGAGGGCCAGGTGCGCGGGATCCAACTGCGCTCCGAGTACCGCGGGGAGTCCCAGTCCGAGGTGATCTGGACGTTCCGCGTCGAGCGGTACGACAACCGGGGCAACCGGGTCCTGCTGGTCCCGGTCGAGATGCGCGGTCTGACCTTCGAGGGCTCCATCAGCGACGGCGACTGGGTGCGTACGCGCGGCAAGATGCGCTCGGGCACGCTGTGCGTCGACCAGCTGGAGAACCTCACCACGGGAGCCTCGGTCCGCTCCAAGCGGGTGCCGAAGTGGGTCATGGTCATCGCGATCGTGCTGTTCGTGGCGATCGCCGCCTGGATCGCCTGGGGTGCGTACACGATTTTCACCGCCGACACGGGTCCCCCGCCGGGCTTCCCGGAAGACTCCTGAGGGCGGGCGTGCGCCATGTCGATCGAGGGCCTGACCGGCGGAAGCCTCGACTACCTGCAACGCGTCGGCTTCGAGCCGCCGGCGCTCGACGCGTCGACGACGTTCACCGAGTCGCCGCCCGAGCTGCGTACGCTCACCCGGATCACCGGGATCGGCCGCTTCGACAAGCGCCGTAAGGCCGGGGGCCGCGACGCCGTGGACCCGGTGACCCGCGATCTCCTGGTCGGGATGCACCAGTACAAGGTGCCGATCGCCTTCACCGTCGGCGGCGAGCCCGGCCGCGTGAGCCTGCGGCTCGGCACCTGGCTGCCCTCGGGCGCCGAGGCGGACTCGGCGCGCGACAACGGACGGCTGCTGGAGTCCGCGCTGCGGGCGCTGTACCCGGCCGTCGACCTGGCGGCCGAGGATCCGGACACCGGTACGTGGCAGACCGGCGGGCTCGCCCTGGGCATACCGACGCTCAAGTCGCCGGCGGAGCTGGACGGCCTGGGACAGCTGGACCGCTTGGTGCAGGGGCTGGGCGGTACCCGGTGGATGGCGCTGGTCCTCGCGCAGCCGGTCGACGAGGAGCCGGTGCGCGAGCTGCGGATGAGCCTCATCAACGAGATGCGCTCGGTGCAGACCGGCGTCAAGCTCGACGGCGCGCCGAGCCCGCTGGCGGACCACTACCTCGAACTCCTCGTCGGCCAACTGCGCTGCCTCACCGAGGGCCAGGGCAGCGGCGCGTGGCGTACGGCCGTGTACCTGCTCTCCGACGGAGACGGGTTCGCGCACACCGGAAGTCTCTGGCGCGGGGTGTTCTCCGGACGGGAGTCGCTGCCCGAGCCGGTCCGGGTGTGGGAGCGCGACGAAGTGCCCGCGCTGGCCTCCGCCTGGGCTCTTCCCGACCTGGACTACGACGCCCCGGCGCCCGGCCTCTACCACCAGCCCTTCGGGCACCAGACGCTGCTGACGTCCTCGCAACTGGCCGCCTACGTACGCTTCCCCGAAACGGAGACGCACGGGTTCGCCATCAGCGAGGTCCCCGACTTCGACACCGTCGGCCCCCAACTGGACGCCGATGCCCTCGTGTTGGGTGCGCTCGTCGAACGCTCCCACACCACCTCGACGTTCTACGGGATACGCCCGGCGAAACTCACCCGGCACGCCTTCGTCACCGGCGTCACCGGCTCGGGCAAGACAAACACCGTCTTCCACCTCCTACGGCAACTTGCGGACCAGGGCGTGCCGTTCCTCGTCCTGGAACCGGCGAAGACCGAGTACCGCGCCCTCCTGCGCGAACCACGCCTGGGCCCGAACCTGCGGATCCTGACGCCGGGCAACGAGACCGTGGCGCCGTTCCGCCTCAACCCCTTCGAAGTACCTGAGGGCATCCCGGTCGCCGTACACCTCGACCTGCTGCGCTCCGTGTTCAACGCCGGGTTCGGCATGTGGACGCCGCTGCCGCAGATCCTGGAGAAGAGCCTGCACGCCGTCTACACAGACCGCGGATGGGACCTCACCACCGGCACCAACCGCCGTCTCGCCACCGACCCCAACCGCGACCCCGACCCCGCCCACAACGGCGCCACCGCCGCCGACCGCGCCGACGCGTTCCCCACGCTCGGCGAACTCGTCCGCAAGGTCGAGGAGATCGTGCCGAAGCTCGGCTACGAGGAGAAGGTCACCGGCGACCTGCGCGCCGCCCTCGGCACCCGGCTGGGCAGCCTGCGCACCGGCGGCAAAGGCCGCATGCTCGACACGCGCCGCTCGCTCCCGGCGGCCGAGCTGTTCGGGCAGCCGACCGTGCTGGAGCTCGAAGGCATGGGCGATGACGACGACAAGGCTTTCATGATGGGCCTGTTGATGATCCGTCTCGTGGAGCAGCGGCGCATCGAGGGCGACACCGAGGGTCTGCGCCACGTCCTCGTCGTCGAGGAGGCCCACCGGCTGCTGAGCGAACCGGGCCCGCGCGGCGGCGGCAGCGAAGGGGAGGCCGACGCCAAGGGCAAGGCGGTGGAGACGTTCACCGGCCTGCTGTCCGAGATCCGGGCGTACGGCCAGGGTGTCGTGGTGGTGGACCAGATCCCTGGCAAGGTCGCCAGGGACGTCCTGAAGAACACCAACCTCAAGGTCGCGCACCGCATCGTGGCCGGCGACGACCGCCAAGTCCTGGGCGACACCATGGTGATGACGTCGTACCAGGATGTGGCGATGGCCAGCCTCCCGGTCGGGCGCGCCGCCGTCTTCGCGGACGGGGAGGACGCGCCGCTGCTGGTGCAGGCGCCCCAGGCCAAGGGCGGTTCCGGCAGTTGGCCCAAGGACACCGAGGTACGTGAGCGCGCCCGTGCCCGGGGTGCGGACCTGCTGCCCGCGTCCGGGGACTGCGACGGCGGCTGCGCGGCGGCCCCCGAGGCGTGCGAAGCGGCCCGCCGCATGACCGACGACCCGGCGGTGCTGCGGACGTTCGCGCGCACCGTGCTGTCGGCCGTGATGAATCCGGGCGGGCTCGCGCGCACCTGGCCGGAAGTGCTCGCCGTGCTGGCACCCCGGATGCAGTACGGCGCCGATCTGCCCGCGACGCTGGGCCGGTTCGTCCGGCACGCCTCCCGGCGCCTGGCCGACGCCCGCGGGGCACGGGCGGGTTGGGCCTACAGCGACACCGCGAGCGTCGCGGACCTCGTCGACCGCGCGATCGGCGCCCATGTCGAAGGCCTTCCGACGGACGAGCCGGTGGCGGCCCTGCGAGCGAAGCTGCTCGCGCTCCAGGGCGGCGGCTTCGGACCGTTCCAGGCGTGCGCCCGGATCTGGGGCGAGCAGCCCGGGCCGTGCCTGTGCCGGTGGCCGGTCGCCGAACTCGCCGGGTCCGGCGACTTCGACGGCGTGTGGGCCAAGGCACGCGAAGCGGACCGGACCGCGGGCACGGAAGGCCGTCCCGCGCTCTGGGACGCCTGCCAGGACGCCGCCTACCAGTTGGTGGAGTCCCCGGCCGAGGACTCCGACGCCGCCGACCGTACGGCCGTCTGCTTCGGCCAGCAGATGCTCGCCGCCGAGGCGTGGTCGCACCCCGGCACGGTGGACAGGGCGGCCGCGGACCTCCTGATCGCGGCGGGCATCGAGCCGGACCCCGAAGACGTGATCACGCGGCTCGGCACGGGCGACGCGCAAGCGGTCGACGAGATCCAAGGTGACATCTGAGGTCCTTGGTGACATCTGGGGCCCTGGATCGAGGTCCTGGATCGAGGCCCTGAATCGAGGTCCCGGATCGGCGACCGGGCAGGATAGGGGCGTGCGTGTACGTCCGCTGACTCCCGAGGCCCTGGCCGACCATCTCGCCGAGGTCGTCTCCGACCGCGTGCCGTCGGGCGGGCGGCTGCGCGTCGCCGTCGACGGCGCCGCGGCTGCGGAGCCGGGCGTACTCGCGGATGCGATGGTGGCGCCGCTGCGCACCGCCGGGCACCCCGTGCGGCGCGTCTCCGCCGACGACTTCCTGCGCCCCGCGTCGATCCGGCTCGAACACGGGCGCCATGACGCGGACTCGTTCTACTGGTCGTGGCTCGACGAGAAGGGCCTCCAGCGCGAGGTGCTGGATCCCCTCGGCCCGGGCGGCGACGGGCGGGTGCTGCCGAGCCTGTGGGACGCCGGGCGCGACCGGGCCACCCGCGCCGGGTACGTCGAACTCGCGCCCGGCGGCGTGCTTTTGCTCGACGGGTCGCTGCTGATCGGGCGGGGTCTGCCGATCGATCTGACGGTGCATCTGAGTCTGTCCGCGGGCGCTCTCGAACGCCGTACCGCGGCCGACGCGCGGTGGACCCTCCCGGCGTACGACCGCTACCGCGCCGAGTGCTTCCCCGAGGAGTCGGCCGACTTCGTCGTGCGCTGGGACGACCCGCGCCGCCCCGCGCTGGTGCTGCCCGAATAGCCGCGCGAGGACGGGCCGAACAGCCGCATAGCAGCCGCACAGGGGCTGCCGGGCCGCCCGCAAGGTACCGGCCGAGCAAATTACCGATCGAACGTTAGCTATGCCTCTGGTACGTGTAACCGCCCGGCACTACGCTCGCCTCCGCTCTTCGCACCGTGCATGGCGCATCACGCTTTTGGCACCGACCAGTTCGGCAATCCGCACCGCTCATGTCCCGGGCGCTCCGAGGAGGCCGCATGTCCGAAACCACGTCGCCGAGGGGTGACGAAGGCGCAAGAGAACCCGAGCCAGCCGCTGCGGCGGCTCCGCCCCGAAATCCCCTGGGGCCGCTGTGGAATCGGCAGTTGGACCGCTATCCGGAGACCGGTCCGCGGGTGTTCTACCTGTTCATCTCGACGCTGGCCGGCATCGTCCTGTACTACGAGTTGTACGTCCAGTACTCGGTGTCGACCTCCCTGATCTCCGAGTTCGGCATGACGTACATGTTCGCCACGATGATCTCCGTGGTGGGCAACCTGGCCGGTGCCTTCGCCTCGCTGCTGGCCGGGCTCGCGGACCGCTGGGGCCGGGCGAACCTCGTGGTGTACGGCCTGCTCCTCGTGGGCCTGCTCATCGTCTTCGCGGTGCCCAACGCCGAGTCCAAGACGCAGCTCATGGTCTACATGGCCATCGTGAGCTTCGTCGAAGGCATCGTCCTGGTCGCCTCCCCCGCCCTGATCCGCGACTTCTCGCCGCAGATCGGCCGGGCCGCGGCGATGGGCTTCTGGACACTGGGCCCGGTCATCGGCTCGCTGACCACGACGATCGTCACCAGCAACACCCTGGACAGCTACGGCTGGGAGGACCAGTTCCGGTTCGCCGGGTACGCGGGCCTCGCGGTGTTCGTGATCGCCTTCTTCGGCCTGCGCGAGTTGTCGCCCCCGCTACGCGACCAGCTGATGGTGAGCCTGCGCGACCAGGCGCTCGTCGAGGCCAAGGCGCGCGGCCTGGACACCGAGCAGATGCTCAAGGGCCAGTGGAAGCAGATGGCGCGGCCGGACATCGTCGTGCCGGCCCTGGGCATCAGCCTCCATCTGATGTTCTACTACTCGGCCGTCGGCAACCTGGTCGTGTACTACGCGACCGCCTTCGGCTACTCCGAACAGCGGACGAACGCCCTCGCCAACTGGTACTGGGTGGCCAACGCGCTGTCGCTGGTGTTCGTCGGCATCGTGTCCGACCTGCTCAAGGTGCGAAAACCGTTCATGATCCTGGGCGGCGTCGGCACGGTGTTCTTCACGCTGCTGTTCCTGATGCGTACCGACGAACCCGGCACGGGCTACTACCACTTCGCGTGGCTGCTGGTCGGCATCGGCGTGTTCAGCGGCTTCACGTTCGCACCGTGGATGGCGGCGTTCACCGAGACGGTCGAGCGGCACAACCCGGCGGCGACCGCGGTCGGCCTGGCGGTGTGGGGCTGGACGCTGCGCGTCGTCGTGTCGGTGTCGGCGATCTTCACGCCGCTCATCGTCACGGCGGTCACCCCGCTGGTGAACGACAGCGCGAAGGTCCAGGCCGCCGCCGCGGAGGCGGGTCCCGCCGCCGAGACCGTGCAGGCCAACGAGAAGCTGTTCGCCGAGTTGGACGGCTACCAGCAGCGGCAGGAGCCGATACCCGACGAGCTCATGCAGCGGGCCATCCAGACCGTGGGGCCGGCCAAGCTCCTGGAGGTCCAGGCGAAGGCGGACGCGCTGCGGGTGCTCGACAAGTACGCCCCCGACGTCCTCGCGGCCCAGGAACGGGCCCCGGACGAGTGGGAGCGGTGGTGGTGGTTCACCATCGCCTGCCAGGCCCTGTTCCTGCCGACGGTGTTCCTGATGGCCGGGCGCTGGGATCCGCGGAAGGCGCGTGCGGACGCCGAGGAACACGCCCGCAAGGTGGACGCCGAGCTCGCCGAGCTGGTGCGCGAGACGGCGGAGAGCGAGCGATAGCGCGGCAGACACCACGTCGCGCGCACAACGCCGCACGCACAGGGATCACACGCAGAGATCACGTGCACAACGCCGCAGGGGCTCGTACCGGCGAAACGCCGGTACGAGCCCCTGTGGGTGAGTGAGCGGGAAGGCTCAGGCTCAGATCGTGCGGATGTTCTCCGCCTGCAGGCCCTTCTGGCCCTGGACCACGTCGAACTCGACCTGCTGGCCCTCGACGAGCTCACGGAAGCCGTTCGCCTGGATGGCGGAGAAGTGGGCGAAGACGTCGTCGCCGCCACCGTCCTGCGCGATGAAGCCGAAGCCCTTTTCCGAGTTGAACCACTTGACGGTACCGGTAGCCATATTTCTCTCCTTCAGGGGAAGGTCCACGAATCCGCACCTCGCGAATCCGGTGTCGCTGTGATGATCACCCTGAATTCGGGAAACGGCGCAAGCACCGATACCGAAAACATCCACCGAAACCAAAAAATGCACCTGTCGTTACAACTCGACAGGTGCACACAGATTTCGCTGGGAACCACAACTGCAACGAGTACGACGTTAGCACACCCTCCTCCCGAACCGCGAAATATGGGAATCACCGCAGGTCGCGAGCCTGCGCGGGGCGTGTCGCAGCGGCCCCGGGGCCGTAGAGTCCGGGCATGATCGACACCGCCGCGCGCCCCAAGCGCATCGTCCTGATCCGGCACGGCGAGTCGCAGGGCAACGTCGACCCGACGATCTACGAGCGGGTGCCGGACCACGCGCTGGAGCTGACCGAGCGCGGGCGCAAGCAGTGCGAGGAGGCCGGACGCGAGCTTCGCGCGCTGTTCGGGACCGAGCACGTGACGGCGTTCGTGTCGCCGTACCGCCGCACCCGCGAGACCTTCCGGCTGCTGGGCCTCGACGCCGAGCGCACCCGCGCCAAGGAGGAGCCCCGGCTGCGCGAGCAGGACTGGGGCAACATGCAGGACCTCGCCGACATGGAGCGCCAGCGGGCCGCCCGGGACGCGTACGGGCACTTCTACTACCGCTTCGCGCACGGTGAGAGCGGCGCGGACGTGTACGACCGGGTCAGCTCGTTCCTGGAGACCGCGCACCGCGACTTCGCCCGGCACGCGGTGCGGTACGGCCCGGACCGCAACGTCCTGCTGGTCACCCACGGCCTGACCATGCGGCTGTTCTGCATGCGCTGGTTCCACTGGTCGGTGGAGGAGTTCGAGTGCCTGTCGAACCCGGGCAACGGCGAGACCCGCGTGCTGCTGCGCGACGAGGACGGCCGGTACGTGCTCGACCGGCCCTTCGACCGGTGGAAGCACTTCGACGGGTGGCAGTAGCCCGTCGGCAGCCCGTCGAACAGCCGGCCGGAGGCCCGTCGGCACCGGCCCGTCGGCCCTGACCCGGCCGCACGTCCGCCACACGTCGGCCTCACGTAGGAGACCGGTGTCGACCATGCGGACGAGGCTCGCCGAGATGGCGGGACCGGTCGCCCGACAGGCCCGCCGAACGGGCATGATGTGCAGCATGACCACGATGTCCAAAGGCGCGAACATCCCAGTCCCGACCACCTCGCTGCGTGCGGTGGTCTCCTGGCGGACCGGCGGTGCGCCGGACGTCGACGTTTCCGCTCTGCTCCTGGCCGACACGGGCAAGGTGCGCGGCGAGGAAGACTTCATCTTCTACAACCAGCCCACGCACCCGTCGGGGGCGGTCGCCCACGCCGGGAAGCAGACCGGCGCCGACGGCACCGCGACCGACGCCATACGGGTCGACCTGAGCCGCGTGCCGGCCGACGTCGTGCGCATCGTCGTGGGCGCGTCGGCGGACGGCGGTACGTTCGGCCAGGTGCCGGGCCTGGCCCTGAAGCTGCTCGACGAGGCCGGTCGCGAGCACGCGGTGTTCGACATCTCGGACGCCACCAGCGAGACCGCGTACCTGTTCGGCGAGCTGTACCTGCGCAACGGCGCGTGGAAGTTCCGCGCCGTCGGGCAGGGGTACGCGTCCGGCCTGGGCGGCCTCGCCACCGACTTCGGCATCGCGGTCGACGCCGAGCCGGAGCCCCCCGCGGCCCCGCAGGCGCCGGCCGCCCCCGCGGCCGGGTACACGCCGCCGCCGATGCCGCCGTCCGCGGTGCAGACGGCCCCCAATCCGGCCGTGCGCACGCTCACGACGGCCCCGCCCGCCCCCGCCGCGGCCTCGCCCGCCCCGCAGCAGGCGCCGCCGCAGCAGGCGTCCACGGGCGCGGTCAGCCTGAAGAAGCAGAAGCTCGTCAACATGGAGAAACGTCTCGGCGAGGAAGGCCACGGGCGGCTCCTCGACCTGACGAAGAAGGCCGCGGTCAGCCTGGAGAAGCGCGGTCTGGGCGAGCACACCGCGCGGGTCGCGCTGTGCCTGGACATCTCCGCGTCGATGACGAACCTCTTCCAGTCCGGCAAGGTGCAGGCGCTCGTCGAGCGCGTGCTGTCGCTCGGCCTGCGCTTCGACGACAACGGCGAGGTCGACGTCTTCCTGTTCGGCCAGAACGGCCACGAGGCCGGCACCATCAACCTCAAGCAGTACCAGGGCTGGACCGGCCAGATGCTCCAGCGCTACCCGCTGGAGGGCGGCACCGACTACGCCGCCGCGATGCGGCTGGTGCGCGACAACTACTTCAAGAACTCGGGCCCGCGCCACGCCCCGGTCTCCGACCGGACGCCGGTCTACGTCATGTTCATCACGGACGGCATGACCAGCACCGAGCAGCTGACGCGCGAGCAGGTGACGTACTCCAGCTACGAGCCGATCTTCTGGCAGTTCATGGGCATCGGTCCGTCGCCGAAGGCGGTCGACAAGGTGGACCCGTCGGCCACCGTGCAGACCGGGCAGCCCAAGAAGAAGCCGAAGCTGGCCGAGCGCCTCCAGAACAAGCTCATCGAAAAGCTCACCGGCGGATTCGCGTTCCTGGAGGAACTCGACAACCTCCAGGGCCGCTACACCGACAATGCCGCGTTCTTCGCGGTGACCGACCCCGCGAACCTCACGGACGAGGCGCTGTTCGAGCTCATGATGGAGGAATACCCCGACTGGCTGAACCGGGCGCGCAGCATGGGCCTGCTGACCGGCTGATTGCCCGCCCCCGTCCCGGAATTCCCGGGACTCCGGCCTGATTCACCGTCAGCTCCGCTGCCCGGCAACGCATTTGCGCTGCCGGGCAGCGGAGCTGACGTCTTGCCGGGCGAGCGTACGTTGCTTCCGCCGGGGGATCTCCGGCGCGGGATGCGGGGGTTCGCGCGGTCGATTGGCCATGATCGGAAGACCACGTGTCCGAACGTCCGGAGGAACCACCCGTGAGCAGCGTTCCGAGCATCACCCTGAACAATGGCGTGTCGATCCCGCAACTCGGCTTCGGGGTATGGCAGGTGCCGCAGGCCGAGACCGAGGAGGCGGTACGCGCGGCGCTGGACGCCGGGTACCGCAGCATCGACACGGCGTCGGCGTACGAGAACGAGAGCGGCGTGGGTGCCGCGATCGCCGCGTCCGGCATCCCGCGCGACGAGTTGTTCGTGACCACCAAGCTGTGGAACCGCCAGCAGGGCTATGACACGACGCTCGCCTCGTTCGACGACAGCCTGGAGAAGCTCGGGTTGGAGTACGTCGACATGTACCTCATCCACTGGCCGATGCCGGCCGCCGACCGGTACCTCGACACCTGGCAGGCGTTCGAGAAGCTGTACGCCGACCAGCGGATCCGCGCGATCGGGGTGTCGAACTTCCAGATCCCGCACCTCGAACGCCTCTTCGACGACTCCGGCGTGGTCCCCGCGGTCAACCAGATCGAGCTGCACCCCTACCTCCAGCAGCGCGAACTGCGGGCCTTCCACGACGAGTTCGGGGTGGAGACCGAGGCATGGAGCCCGCTGGCCAAGGGCGGCGCGCTGCTGACCGACACGGTGGTCACGGGGATCGCGGAGAAGCACGGCCGGACGCCGGCCCAGGTGGTGCTGCGCTGGCACGTGCAGCAGGGCACGATCGTGATCCCGAAGTCCGTCACGCCGTCGCGGATCGCGGAGAACATCGCGGTGTTCGACTTCGACCTCGACGAGGCCGACAACGAGGCGATCGCCAACCTGGACCGGGGCCGCCGCACGGGCCCCGACCCGGACACGTTCAACCTCGGCTACGACGGCTGACCGGGCCGTCGGGCCACCCGCTCTTCGACGGGGCGGCGTCGGCGGCGCACCGCGCGCCCGACGCCGCCCAGGGCCGCGTGGCATGCGGCGAGGAGAGCGAGGAACACGCCGCCGGAGACGAGCGCGTCCACCTCAGCCGCCGAGGATCCGGGTCTTCTGCGCCGCGAACTCGGCGTCGCTGAGCACGCCTTGGTCGCGGAGCCGGGCGAGGCGTTCGAGCTGGTCCACGACGGCGTCGCCGGCGGCCGGCGCGGGCTGCGGGGCGGGCTGCGGGGCGGAGGCGCCTTGCGGGGCGTACGCCTGGGCCTGCTGCTGCTCCGCCTGGTACTGCGCGGCGGCGTCCTGCTCCGCCGTCCGGTTCGCCTGGTGTTGGCGCACGCGTCCGCTGACCGCGGAGGCCGTACCGGCGACCACGGCGGTGCGCACCGCGGCACCCAGCAGCCCGGGTCCGCGGCGCGCCATCATGGGTCCTCGCCTCAGCATGGCTTCACTCCTGTCGTGCCTGTGGTGCGTTCGTGCACGTATCGCGCGCGACGCGTGTCGTACGGGTCAGGCGCCTTGGGCGGCCACGGCCATCAGGGCGGCTTCCGCGGCGTCGGCGGGGATCCGCTCGAACGCCGCGACCCGGCCGTCGGCGCGGCCGATCGCGGCCGCGATGCGCGCGGCCCAGGTGTTCTCGAAGACGATGACCGCCGCCGACGAGTCGGCGGGCAGCTCGGCCGCGATGAGGTCGATGTCCTCCTGGTTCAGGAGGCCCGCGATGGTGCCGTCGACCTCGTCGAACGCGGCGACGTCGCCGGGGTCGAGGGCGTCCAGTTCCAGGTGCGTCGTCTCGCCGTCGGCCGTCTTGCGGACGAAGGTGAGGTCGAGGATGCGGATCGTGCCGCTGTTGACCAGGGCCGCGAGCGCCGGGCCGATCTCGCCTCGGAACTTGCTGCCGGGGAATTCGACCACGATGTAGTCGACGGGTCCCAGATCCATCGTGCCTCCGCCGCCTTCCGGGTTCACGGGACATCACGGGTATCAGGTGTCGGGTGACGGGTATCGGGTGACGGGCATCGGGTTCGCGGGGATCACGAACGTCCCGGATGCCGCGGGCATCGCGACATCCCCCGACAACGTCCTGATGATCAGTCAAACCCGGGGTCCCGGGGCTCGCAACAGCAGAGCCGCGTGGTGCTGGTGTGGCGGGATCGTCCTACCGGGCACAGCATGGAAGGCGGCTTTGGAGGGAGCATGGGCGCGGAGGCGAAGGCGACCGAATCGGGCTGGTGGGTGGCGCTCCGGGCGCTCGGCACACTGGTCCTGGTGGTCGTGGCGTACTACGTGCTGCCGGACGACACCAACGACTCGTCGTTCCTGATCCGGGCCGTCGTCTTCGGGCTGTGCGTGCTGGGGCTTGCCGGGCTGATCCTGTTCCTCATCACCCGCGACAGCCGGAGCTCGCTGCCGGCGCGCGCCGAGGGGCTGCTGCTGACGGTCGTGGTGAGCCTGGTCTTCTTCGCGACGGTGTACTACCGGATGGCGCACGACGACGGGCAGTTCAGCGGGCTCGTCACCCGGACGGACGGGCTCTACTTCACCTTGGTCACGACGGCGACCGTGGGCTACGGCGACATCACCGCGGTGGGCCAGGCGGCCCGCATCGCGGTCATGGTGAACATCGTCTTCAACCTGGTCTTCCTGGGCGCGGGGGTGTCGGTCGCGCTCGACCGCATCAAGCAGCGCCGCAGGAGTGCGGCACCGGCTGCGACCGCGGATTCGGCCGCGACCTCGACCTCAAATTCGGGCTCGGATCCGGACTCGGACGAGGCCGAACCGCCGGCCTGACCGGTCGGCTCAGGTGCGCCGGTCGGCCGGCACCGGGGCCACGTCGTCCACGTGCGCGTCGTCCCGGCCCGCGGACCCGGCGTCGGCGTGCGCGCCGGACTCGGCGGACGCGTCCGCCTTGCGGTCCCCCGGGCGGTCCGCCTGCTCGTCCGGGAGCCCTTCCGCCAGCGCCTTGCCCCGGCCGCGGAAGAACAGCGTCGCCACCGCGATGAGCAGGACGCCGACCGTGGCCATGACGACGACCGGGACGGAGAGGCCGTTGCGCACCGACGCACCCGCCGCGACCTGGACCATCGTGGCCGGCAGAAGGCCTATGACCGAGCCGATGACGAAGTGGCGCACCCGGATCCCGGTGGCGGCGGAGCCGTAGTTGACCACGAAGCCCGGCATGACCGGGACGAGGCGCAGCACGACGACCGGCAGTACGCCGTGCCGGGTCAGGCGGGCGTCCAGGTCGGCGAGGGCCTGCTTGCGGTGCATCCAGCCGCGCACCCGGTCGCGGCCCATGCGCCGGCCGACGCCCAGGGCGATGACGCTGCCGAGGACGGTGCCGGTCATCGCGACGGCCGTCCCGGTGACCGCGCCGAACAGCGCGCCCGCGGCGGGTGCCAGCAGCGTCTTGGGGACGAAGAAGGCCACGCAGAGCGCGCAGATGACGATGAACAGGGTGATGACCACGGGGGTCGGGTACTCGGTCCAGGCTCCGTGCGTCAGCCAGTCGCGCAGCGCGTCGAGGGTGCCCGTGACGGTGTCGGCCGCCCAGCCGAAAAGGTCGCGCACGGCGTCGACCATGTGTGCGCCCCCTCCACCCGGTCGTCGTGCGCCACCCAACCCGCCGATTGTACGGGTGGCCCGGGTGGCCCCGTGCCGCCTCGCGTCGTCCCGTGCTAAAACCTAGTACTCAGTAGGTTTTCATGGGACAATGTGTGGGTGGGCCGTCCCCGTCCCGCCCACGTGCTCGACCCCCGCCCAGGAGGCAGTGACGATGACCCAGACCAGCGCGGACTCGGCCCGCAACACCTTCCGCGGCGGCGCCACCGCGCCGTACGAGGACCCCACGCTCCCGGTCGCCGAGCGCGTCGAGGACCTGCTCGGCCGCATGACGCTGGAGGAGAAGGCGGGCCTGCTCTTCCAGACCATCGCCATGATGGGCGAGGACGGGAAGCTCATCGAGGACGCCGCCGAATCTCCCATGGGCACGCCGACCGTGCGCGACATGGTCGAGACGCGGCTGATGAACCACTTCAACCTCATGGGCGGCGCCGACCCCACGCAGATCGCCGCGTGGCACAACAAGGTCCAGGAGATCGCGCTGGGCACGCGCCTGGGCATCCCGGTCACGATCTCGACCGACCCGCGCCACCACTTCACCGACAACCCGGGCACCGCGATGCTGGCCGGCGGCTTCTCGCAGTTCCCGGAGACGTGCGGGCTCGCGGCGATCGGCGACGAGAAGCTGGTCCGCGACTTCGCCGACATCATGCGCCGCGAGTACCTCGCGGTCGGCATCCGCGTCGCGCTGCACCCGCAGATCGACCTGGCCACCGAGCCGCGGTGGGCGCGCATCAACGCCACGTTCGGCGAGAACGCCGAGCTGACCGGGCGCATGGTTGCGGCGTACATCGAGGGCGCGCAGGGCGGAAAGCTGGGCCCGGACTCGGTCGCCACGATGACCAAGCACTTCCCCGGCGGCGGCCCGCAGAAGGACGGCAGCGACCCGCACTTCGCGGACGGGCGCGAGCAGGTCTACCCGGGCGACAACTTCGCCTACCACCTGGAGCCGTTCAAGAAGGCTCTGGCAGCGGGTACTTCGCAGATGATGCCGTACTACGGCATGCCGGTCGGGACCGACCTGGAAGAGGTCGCCTTCGGCTTCAACAAGGGCGTCATCACCGGCCTGCTGCGCGAGGAGCTGGGCTTCGACGGCATCGTGTGCACCGACTGGGGCCTGATCAGCGACGCCGAGATCTTCGGTACGCCGTACCCGGCCCGCGCCTGGGGCGTCGAGCACCTGACCGAGCCCGAGCGCGTGCAGAAGGTCATCGAGGCCGGCTGCGACCAGTTCGGCGGCGAGGCCTGCCCCCAACTCGTCATCGCCCTGGTGCGCGACGGCAAGGTGGGCGAGGAGCGCATCGACGCCTCGGTCCGCCGCCTGCTGCGCGAGAAGTTCGTGCTCGGCCTGTTCGAGAACCCGTTCGTGGACGTCGAGGCCGCGGACGCGATCGTCGGCACCCCCGAGTCGGTCGAGGTCGGCCTCGCCGCGCAGGCCCGCTCCGTCACGCTGCTCAAGAACGGCACGGACGCCCCGGTCCTGCCGCTCGCGCAGGGCACCAAGGTGTACGTCGAGGGCGTCGACGCCGAGGTGGCCGCCGCGTACGGCACCGTCGTCGCGTCGCCGGAGGACGCCGACGTGGCGATCCTGCGCACCCGCACCCCCTGGGACCCGGCGAACGGCCCGTTCGAGGCGTTCTTCCACTCCGGTTCGCTGGCCTTCGGCGAGGCGGAGCTGGCCCGGATCGTCGACCTGTGCGGCAAGGTGCCGACCGTCGTCGACATCTACCTGGAGCGTCCGGCGGTGATCCCGGAGATCGCCGAGGCGTCCGCGGCGCTGGTGGCGAACTACGGCGCGGCCGACGGCCCGCTGCTGGACGTGCTGTTCGGGCGGCGTACGCCCGAGGGCAAGCTGCCGTTCCAGCTGCCCCGCTCGATGGCCGACGTCGAGGCGCAGCGCTCGGACGTGCCGAGCGACGGCAAGGACGCGGTCTACGAGTTCGGCCACGGCCTCTCGTACTGACGACCGCGGCGGCCGGGCCGTCCCGGAAACCGCACGACCCCGCGGCGGAGCGTTCCGCCGCGGGGTCGTCGTGTTCCCGGGCCGCCGGGCACACTTGGGGCACGACGGGGCGGCACGGGCCCGCCGTCGGCACAGCGGCGGCACGGCGGAGGGGGCGGCGATGACCGGATACAGCCACCAGAAGGACGACGTGCTCAAGCGGCTGCGTCGCATCGAAGGCCAGGTGCGCGGTCTCCAGCGCATGGTGGAGAACGACACCTACTGCATCGACGTCCTCACCCAAGTTTCGGCGACGACACGGGCGTTGCAGTCGTTCGCCCTCGCACTGCTGGACGAGCACATGGCGTGCTGCGTGGCGGAGGCGATCGCGGGCGGCGGCGAGGACGCCCAGGAGAAGGTACGCGAGGCCTCGGCCGCCATCGCCCGCCTGGTCAAGTCGTGACGCGCACCCGTCAGGCCCCGGCGGGGTTGGTGCCCGTCGCCTGCTGCTTGACGTAGCGGCTCCACGGGCGCAGCAGCACCGGCCGGGTCCAGAGCAGGTGGCCGCCGCCGGGCGGCGAGACGACGCCGCCGCGCGCGGGGTCCCCGGCGAACCACACCTTCGAGCCGTCGCACGGCGCGAGCCGCCGCGCGCGGCGTGCCGTGGCGACCACCGCGAGCACGTGCTGCGCGCCGTCCCGTGCGGGGTCGATGAGGACCACGACCGACTGGTTCCCCGCGGTCGGGTAGGTGGCGGGTGCGTGGAAGCGGCAGGCGCAGGCGACCCACGGGTGGCGCGCCAGCGCCCGGTGCATGCGCGCCGCCTGTACCTGCGTCACGAGCCCGAAGACCCCGGCGCAGCCCGCCGCGAGGATGGTCGCGAGGGTCCACACGGGCGGCAGGTCGGTCTGCCGCTCCAGGATCCACGCCGCGGCGTAGAGCGCCCCGCCGAGCAGGATCAGCGACCAGGCCCGGAGCCGGTATCCGCGCAGCGCACGGCGCGTACCCGGTTCGGCCAGCGCCGACCCCTCGGGCGGCGTCGGCACCAGGGACCTCATGGCCGTCAGCCTATGGCCTGACCGGCACGTCCTGACCGGCATGTGGAGCGGTGAGCCACCCGGAACGCGTGCGGGGTGCCGTGCCGGGTGCCTCAGGCCCGGGCCGCGGCGGCGTGCGGCGCGGCTCCGGCGGCCTTGGCCGGGGCGGCCGGGGCGGGAGAGGCGGGCGGAGTGAAGGCGGGAGAGGCGGCCGGGGCGACGGCCGGGGCGGGCACCGGGGCGACGCGGAACAGGCGTCCGGTCAGGCAGCCGCGCACGGTGTGCGTGCCGACGACGGCCCATGCGGTGACGAGCCCCGCGTACAGCGCCACGGCCAGTGCCTCGAAGGCCGTCGAGCCGGTGTGCGCGGCGAGTCCGGCGGCGCCGGTGACGCAGGTGCCGAGCGGGAAGGTGAAGCCCCACCACGTCATGGCGAACGGGAGTCCGGCGCGGGCCGTGCGCACGGTGATCGCGGCGGCGAGGGCGAGCCAGACGAGGGCGAAGCCGAGCACGGGTACGCCGTACAGCACGGCGAAGGCCTCGAACGCCCGTGCCTGTTCGGCGGGGACGGCCAGGTGGGCGACCGACCCGAGGGTGTTCGCCGCGGTCACGGACTGGCCGAGCGGTCCCAGCACGATCCACAGCGTCGGCACCATGACCGCGGGCCCGGTGCGGTGCAGGAGGAGCCGGGTCCAGATCAGGGGCAACAGGGCGAGGGTCGCGAGCAGGCTGATGCCGAACATCGCGTAGCAGGCCAGCATCAGGCCGAGGCGGGCCTGCCCGTCGGCGATGTGCGGGATCAGGAGCGGGCCGGTGGCGGCGGAGACCATGGGCGGCACGACCGGCATGAGCCAGGTGGCGAAGACGCTTTCGAGGGTCAGGGTGTGCCGCGTGATCATGAGGTACGGGACCAGCACGGTCGAGGCGAGTCCGGCGAGCGTGCCGAGCGTCCACAGCACGGTGCCGATGCCGAGGGCCGTCGGGGTGCCGAGCATGTCGGGGCCGAAGGTGACGGTGCCGGCGGCGACGGTGAGCAGGGCCATCGGGGGCGCGCCGTAGAAGGGGGCCATCGCCGGGTTGAGCGCGTGTCCGCGGGCCGTGTCGCGGTGGCGCGCCCAGTGCACGGCGGTCGCGGCGACGAGGGCGACGAGCATCGCGGCGGCGAGCAGCCAGACCGCGGACGCGAGGGTGTGCAGCCCGGTGACGTGCACGGGCAGCGTCGCGGCGGCGTTGGCCACGATCCCGGTGCCCATGACGGCCGCGAACCAGTTGGGGCCGATGCCGCGGAACGCGTCGGCGGGACGGTCGAGCTCGTGGAGGAGGCGGCGACGGGTCAGGGCGGTCGTGCTCATGGCCACCAGCCTGGTCCGGTACGGCGGCCCCCGGTAGCGGTCTCGCGTCGATGAGGTCATAAGGCGGCCTTATGGCCGGTCTCGTACGCTGGTGCCGTGCCCCTGTCCTCCCGCATGCCCGACCTGCCCGCTCTCGAACTGCTGCTCGCGGTCGCACGGCTCGGCTCGCTCGGCCGCGCCGCGGCGGAGGCGGGTATCTCGCAGCCCGCCGCGAGCGCCCGCATGCGTACGCTCGAACGCCTGGCCGGGGTGCCGCTCCTGGAGCGCACGCCGCGCGGTTCGGTGCTGACCCCGGCCGGCGTCCTGGTCACCGAGTGGGCGCGGCCGCTGCTGGACGCCGCCGACGAACTCGACACGGGACTGGCCGCACTGCGCGAGGACCACAACACCCGCCTGCGCGTCGAGGCGAGCCTGACCGTCGCGGAGTACCTGCTGCCCCGCTGGCTGGTCGCGCTCCGCGAGGCGCTGCCCGGTGTCGCGGTGTCGCTGCGGGTCGGCAACTCGACGGACGTGGCCGCGCGCGTGCTGGCCGGCGAGGCGGACCTCGGGTTCACCGAGGGCGCCCGGGCGCCGAGCGGCCTGGACTCGGCAGTCGTGGCGCACGACCGGCTGACGGTCGTGGTCGCGACCGGCCACCCGTGGGCGCGCCGCCGCTCACCGCTCCCGGCGGCCGAACTCGCCGCGACGCCGCTGGTGCAGCGCGAACCCGGGTCGGGGACGCGCGAGGTGCTGGCCGCGGCGCTGGCCCGGCACGGCACGCCGTCCACCGAGCCGCTGCTCGAACTGGCCTCCACCACCGCCCTGAAGGCCGCGGCCGTGTCGGGTGCCGGGCCTGCCGTGCTCAGTTCGCTCGCGGTAGCCGACGACATCGCCTCGGGCCGCCTCGTCGCGGTGGAGGTCGCGGATCTGGCGCTGTCGCGTTCGCTGCGCGCGGTGTGGCCGCACGGCACCCACCCGACGGGCCCGGCACGGGAGTTGCTGTCGTTGACGCGAGGCACCCCCTGACCCGTGTAGACAGCGCTCTGGAGACAGCGCTCTATCGTGGCGGGATGCCCACTGCCCTGCTGCTCCCCTGCGACCCGCTGAACCCGCGGCGCGCCGACCCGCACTTCGCCCGCGAGGCGGCGGCGGCGCGCGGACTCGGGTGCGCGGTCGCGTACCTCGACCACGACGCGGCGGTGCGCGGCGACGTCGCCGAGGCGGTCGCGCGCGTGCCGCGTGACCTCGGCGATGTCCGGTACCGGGGCTGGATGGTCACGTCGGCGGTGTACGCCGCGCTCGACGACGGGCTGCGGTCACGCGGCGCCCGACTGGTCACGTCGCCTGCCGCGTACCGCTCCGCCCATGAACTCCCGGGGTGGTACGCGCACTTCCGGGAACTCACCCCGGCAAGCCGCATGATCGGCCTGGAGCACGGCGAACTCGCCACCGCCGCCCGGCTCGCCGCGGAGGCGACGGCCCTGCCGCCCGGGGCGGCTGTCGTGAAGGACTGGGTCAAGTCCCGCAAACACGAGTGGGACACCGCGTGCTTCGTGCCCGACCTCGCGGACACCGCGCATCTGGCTTCCGTGGTGGGCGCGTTCCTGGAGGGTCAGGGCGAGTTCCTGGTGGGTGGCGTGGTACTGCGCGCCTTCGAGGAGTTCACCGGGCCCGAGGCGCGCGTGTGGTGGCTCGACGGGGAACCGGTGCTGGTGACGCCGCACCCGGACACCCCGGACACGCCTGTCGATGCCCTGCCCGACCTGCCGGACACACCTGCCGTATCGGCGGCCGTACGCGCGCTCGGGGCCCCGTTCGTGACGACCGACCTGGCCCGACGCGCCGACGGCGCCCGGCGGATCGTCGAGGTGGGCGACGGCCAGGTGAGCGACCTGCCGGCCGGCGTCGACCCGGGCGACCTGCTGCGTCCCCTGCTCGGCGGCTGACCGCCTGTCGGCGCCGGGGGCCGGGCGCGATGAGCCGCCCGGCGGCGGTCTGCCGGATCACGCCTGGAGTACGAGGGTGGTCACCGTGCCGTCGACCCGCGCCGCGGCCGCCGGGGCGCACAGGGTGCGGCTGAGGAACACTCCCGGCGTCATACCGGTCGCCGAGCGGATCTCGCGGTTCAGGTGCGACTGGTCGTAGAAGCCCGCGCGCGAGGCTATTTCGGCGAGCGGGCGCCCCGCGACCAGCAGCCGCATCGCGTGTTGCAGGCGCAGCACGCGGGCGGCGGCCTTGGGGGCGAGGCCGAGCTGCTCCCGGAACCGGCGCTCCAACTGCCGCTCGCTCCAGTCCAGTTCGCGCGAGAGGTCGGCGATCGGCATCGTGCCCGCGGAGCCGAGCAGCAGGTCCCAGGCCCGCAGGACGCGCGGTGCGGGCCCCGGACCGTTGTCCAGGCGGCGCAGCAACGAGCGGTCGAGCTCGGTGAAGCGCGAGGGCCAGTCGGGGATTTCGGCGAGCCGGTCGGTGAGGCGCCGCACCGTGGTGCCGGCGACGTCGGTGGGGTCGACGAGGCGTTCGGTGAGTTCGTGCATGGGCACGCCGAACATCGCGTACGCCGCCCACGGCCGCATGACCACCTCGATGCCGTGCACGGTCCCCGAGTGCACCCCGATCACCGAACTCGTCCGCATGCCGGCCAGCAGGGACGTGAAGGTCTGCCGCGGCCCGCCGTCCGGGCCGGCGGCGAGGTCGGCGCCGACGGTCCCGATGGTGATGCGGTGGTCGAAGCCGAGCAGCAGGGTGGCGAAGCCGACCGGGAGTTCGAGGCGTTCGCGCGGCCGCCCGGCGTGGATGCGGAACCCGCGGTAGAACTGCACGCCGGGGCGTAACCGGGGGTGCGGCGGGACCTGGACGACCTCGTGCACGGGCGACACGAGAGAGCGGTACGGCATGGCCGGCCTCCGGCGGGATCCGAGCGAGCCGATCCGTCACCCGCCCCCTGGTGCCGGGGCGTACGACCGTGCCAAGACGGGGACGTCACGGGGTTGCGGGAACGCTCGGGATGCTAGCGATCCGGCGACCGCACGGAAAGCCCTCAACCGGGGGTGTTGGGTGTGTTCTGTGCCATCGCGGCGGAACGTTTGCGTCCGTTTCCGCCCGGCTTGCGGTGGCGTATCGCTCACCAATAGCTCAGTTGTGATCAGTTTCGGTCGGCGACCGGAGTGCCCGCGGACTCGCGGTACGCGGCCCGCAGCTCGGTCTTCTGCACCTTCCCGGTCGCGTTGCGCGGCAGCACGTCCACCACCGCGATGCTGCGCGGCACCTTGAAGTTCGCCAGCCGCTCCCGCAGCCACCCGCCGATCTCGTCCGGGTCGGGCTCGGTCCCCGGCCGTGCGATGACGTACGCGCGCCCCACCTCGCCCATCCGTTCGTCCGGCACCCCGATGACCGCGGCCTCCGACACCGCCGGGTGACGGGCCATCACCTGCTCGACCTCGGCGGGCGACACGTTGAACCCGCCCACGATGTAGATGTCCTTGAGCCGGTCGGTGATCGCGAGGTTGCCGCGCGCGTCGAGGTGCCCGATGTCGCCGGTGTGCAGCCAGCCGTCGAGGTCGATCGCCTCGGCGGTCGCCTCCGGGTCGTCGAGGTACCCGTGCGTGACGTTGTAGCCGCGCACCCAGATCTCCCCCGGCTCCCCGGCCGCGACGTCGCGGCCTTCGGGGTCGACCACGCGCACCTCGACGGACGGCAGCGCGCTGCCGCTCGTCGCCGCCACCGTCGCGGGGCTGTCGTCGTCGCGGCACATGGTGGCGGTGCCGTGGCACTCGGTCATGCCGTACGCGGTGATGAAGTTCGTGAACGGCAGTTCGGCGAGGCACCGTTCCACCAGGCGGACCGGGACGACGGCCGCGCCGGTCGCGGCCAGGCGCAGCGACGACAGGTCGTGGCGCGCCCGGTCCGGGTGGTCCAGCAGCGCCGAGAACACCGTGGGAGCGCCGATCAGGACGCTCACCCGCAGCCGGTCGACCAGCTCCAGCACGGTCGCCGGGTCGAAGACCGGCAGCGGCAGGATCGTGGCCCCGCGGATCAGGCACGAGAGGATCGCGGACTGGCCGCCGGTGTGGAAGAACGGCAGCGGGACGAGGTAGCGGTCGCCCTCCTGGATGCCCCAGATGCCGCTGTACGCCGCGTAGACCCGGACCAGCGCCCGGTGGTGAAGCAGAACGCCCTTGGGCCGTCCGGTGGTTCCCGAGGTGAAGATGATGTGCGACGTGTCGGAGGGCCGGATGCCGTCGAGGACGCCGAGCGCCTGCTCCTCGTGCACCTGCTCGTACGCCGCCATGAACTCGTCCCACGGCGACGGGCCGCCGCCGCTCTCCCGCGGACCGGCGTCGGAGACGTCGACGACGTGCCGCAGGAGCGGGAGGCCCGGCACCGGCAGGCCCTCGGCGCCCGGACCCGCCGCGGGCGACTCGGGTGCGCGTGAGTCCGGTGCGGGCGAGTCGGCCGCTGGCGAGTCGGCTGCGGACGAGTCGCTTGCCGACGACCCGGCCGCGGCGTCGCGCAGTGCGCCGAAGTAGTCGTACCCCAGGAAGTCCTGGTGCACGAAAAGGGCCACCGCGGAGGACCGGCGCAGCAGGTCGGCGGCCTCCTCGCCCCGGTAGCGCGTGTTGACGGTCACCACGGTCGCGCCCGCGGTCACCGTGCCGAGCGCGGCGACCAGCCACCGCGCCGAGTTGGGCGCCCAGACCGCCACCCGGTCGCCGGGGCGGATGCCGCGCGCGATGGCCGCCCGGGCGAAGTCGAGGACCTGGTCCCCGAGCTGACGGAAGGTCAGCGTGACATCGCCGTCCACCACCGCCTCGGCGTCCTCGTAGCGGTCGGCGGCCGCCCGTACGAGATGGGCGACGGTCTGCTTCATGTCTGTGTCCTTCCGAGTGCCGCAAGCCGGTCGGCGAGGACCTTTCCCACCTCGTTGCGGGGCAAGGCGTCCACCGTGACATACCGCACCGGAGCCTTGTAGGGGGCAAGGTGCGCCCGGCACCAGGCGTCGAGCTCGGCGGGGTCCGGCGGACGCGGTCCCCGGGGCACCACGAACGCGCAGGGCACCTCGCCGAGGCGGTCGTCGGGGACGCCCACCACGGCCGCGTCGGCGACCCCCGGGGCCAGCCGCAGCACCTCGGCGACCTCCGCGGGGAACACCTTGAGGCCGCCCCGGTTGATCATGTCGGAGACCCGTCCGTCGATCCACAGGAAGCCCTCCGGGTCCACCCGGCCGACGTCGCCGGTACGGAACCACCCGTCGGCGGTCAGGCGTTCGCCGAGGCCCGCGCCGTCGGCGTACCCCGACGCCATCGCGGGTGTCCGCACCCACAGCTCGCCCGACTCGCCCGCCGTGGCCTCGACGCCCTCGGTGTCCACGATGCGCAGCGCGACCCCGTCGTGCGGGCGGCCGACCGCGCCGAGCTTGGACTCGCCGAACTGCCGGGCGTCGGCGGCGTTCCAGCCGACGATCTCGCCGCCGATCTCGGTCTGTCCGTAGCAGTTGAGCACGCTGACGCCGAAGCGGTCGCGGAACCGGCGGGCCTGGAAGGGCGACAGGGGCGCGGTGATGCTCCGCACGTAGCGGAGCGGCGCGAGGTCGCCGACGGCGGCGTCGTCGGTCAGCATCACCATGGCGGCGGGCGGCAGCACGACCGAGCGGAGCCCGAAGCGGCGCACGTACGCGGCGAACCGCGTGGTGTCGAACCGCTCCATGAGCACCACCGGCGCGCCGACGCGGAAGGCGAACAGCACGTTGTAGATGCCCGCCCACAGGGACATGGAGGTGGGGATGAGGTTGGGCATCGGCTCGGCCGGGCGGGGGCGGCCGGATCCCACCAGGCGCGCGAGGACGGGCTCCAGGAGTGCCGCGATTCCGCTGTGCCGGAGGAGAACGGGCTTGGGACGGCCGGTGGTTCCGGAGGTGAACTGGATGAGGGCGGTGTCCGGGTCGTGTGCGGGTGCCGTTTCCGCGCCGGGCTGCGGGCTCCGGGCCGGGACGGGCGGGGACCAGGTGAACGCCGCCTGCGCCGCGCCGGCCGCTTCGGCCACGACGACCGGGTGGCCCGCAAAGCGTCCGGCGCCGGCCCGGTCCGTGACGATCAGCGCGGGCCGCACCTCGGCCAGCACGCGCGCCACCTCGGTGTCCGTCAGGCGCGGATTGAGCGGGACGTACACCGCCCCCGCGCGCCACACGCCGAACAGCGCCGCGATCGCCTCGGCGCCGTCGCCCGGCATGACCGCGACGGCCTGCCCCTCGCGTACGCCCGCAGCACGCAGCACTCCCGCGAGCGCCCACGCGGCGTCGCGGAGTGCGGCCCGGGTCACCTCACGGGTGTCGGTGTAGACGGCCGTCGTACGCGCGTCGTCCTCGCGCGGCTCCAGCAGATCGGTCAGCCGCACGCGGCACCTCCGGACGGCAACTCGGGGCAGTCGGCGACCTCTTGGCGCCCGCTCATGTCTCCGCGTCGTTCCCGGCCCGGGGCGGTGCCCACTGCGGCTCGCGCTTCTCGGCGAAGGCGCGGGGGCCTTCCTCCTGGTCGGGGTGGCCCCACATGGAGACGAGTTCCTTGGCCCCGGCCTTGCAGGCGTCGGTGAGGCCGAGTTCGAGGGCGCCCCACAGGGCCCGTTTGGTCGCGGCCATCGCGGCGGGCGAGTTGCGCGCGATCTTCTCGGCGAGTTCCTGCGCCGCGTCCCGCAGCCGCTCGGGCGGGTCGATCACCTCGCCGACCATGCCGAGTTCGAAGGCGCGTTGCGCGGACATGCGCTCGTGACGGCCCGTCAGCGCCATCCGCATCACCGCCTCGAACGGCATCTTGCGCAGCAGCCCGATCGCCTCGATCGCCACCACCTGCCCGACCGAGACGTGCGGGTCGAAGAACTGCGCGTCGGACGCCGCGATCACGATGTCCGCGTCCGCGACCCAGTGGAACCCGCCCCCCGCGCACAGCCCGTTCACCGCCGTGATGACGGGTTTCTCCACCCCCTGGTGCCAGGCGGTGAAATGCACGTCGAAGTCCTCCATGGACTGCCGGTAGCGCTCCATGCCGACCCCGTCCCCGGCGATCTCGGCGACGTCCACCCCGGTCTGGAACGCCCGCCCCTCCCCGGTGTGCACGATCACCCGCACCTCGGGGTCGGCGTCCAGCGCCTTCCAGGCCACCGCGAACTCGTCGCGCATCGCGCTGTTCATCGCGTTGAGCCGGTCCGGCCGGTTGTTGACCAGCCAGCCCACGGGGCCGCGCCGCTCCAGCCTCAGGTACTCCAGATCGGGGTACGTCACCGCGTCGTCCCTTCGTCGCCCTTGCGGGTGTCTCGCGAATCATCTGCCCGAGGCTCGGCCTGAGGCGCTGTCAGGGGCTGTGTCACAGGCTGTGTCACAGGCTCTGTCGTGGACCCTGTCGGGGGCACTGCCATGGCCCCGGTCGGGGGCCCGGTCGGAGGCCGGGGCACACCGGGTCGTTCCAGGGCCCGCCACAGCGCGGCCTTGGCCGCCGCCAGCCGGTCGGGCGGATTGCGGGCGATCGCCAGCGCCAACTCCCGGGCGGCGTCCCGCAGCCGCTCCGGCGGGTCCACCACCTCGCCGACCATGCCCAGTTGGTACGCCCGCCGGGCCGACAGCCGCTCGTGACGACCGGTCAGCACCATGCGCATGACCGGTTCGAAGGCGTTGCGCCGGACGAGGCCGATGGCCTCGGATGCGGACACCTGGCCCACGGTGACGTGCGGGTCCAGGAACTCCGCATCGGACGCCGCAAGCACGAGGTCGGCGTCCGCGACGAAGTGTAGGCCGCCGCCCGCGCACACGCCGTTGACGGCGGCGACGACGGGCTTGGCGACCTTGTTGTGATGGCCGGTCAGACGCAGTTCGGAGCGCTTGGTACGCCGGGACTGCTCGCGCAGCGCGGCCGGGTCGCGGGCGAGCTGCCCGACGTCCAGGCCGGTCTGGAACGCGGGTCCGTTGCCGGTGTTGACGATGACGCGTACGTCCGGGTCGTCGTCCAACTCCCGCCACGCGTACTCCAGTTCCGCCAGCATCGCGGCGTCCATGGCGTTGCGCCGGTCCGGCCGGTCGAACACCAGCCAGCCGATGGGGCCTTCGCGTTCGACGACCAGCCGCGTGTAGCGCCTGCCCGAAGTGGTGCCCGTGGTTGCCGCGGTCATGGGTCGTCAGCTCCGGGGGATCTCGCGCCAGGGAGTGTGGAGCCAGGGGTCGGGTTCGCGGGGCAGGCCCAGGACGCGTTCGGCCAGGATGGTGCGGTTGACCTCGGAGGTGCCGCCTTCGACGGTGTTGGCGCGGCTGCGGAGCATGCCTTTGACCTCGTGCGGGAGGGTGTCCTCGTATGCCGAGCGCGTTTCGTCGGCTTCCCACGCCTGCCCGTACGCGCCCAGGAGTTCGGCGGCCATGGCCTGGGTGCGCTGGTTCAGCTCGCCCTGGTGGACCTTCCCGATGGAGCTCTCCGGCCCGGGTGCGCGGCCGGCCTTGACGCCGTCGCGGACGCGGTCGTTGGTCCAGGCGCGGATGCGTTCCTCGCTGTAGAGCTTCATCAGCTCCTGGCGTACGACCGGGTCGTCCCAGCCGCCGGGGCGGCCTTCGGCGCTGATGCGCCGGGCGAGGGCGAGCAGGTGCGCGACGCCGGACCCGCCGATGCGGTCCACCCCGCCGGATCCGGCGCCGGAGACCATCTGCCGCTCCCCGGACAGCGTGGCGCCGGCGACCTTCCAGCCGTCGCCGATCGCGCCGATGCGGTGGGCGTCGGGGACCCGGGCGCCGTCGAGGAAGACCTCGCTGAACTCCGACTCGCCGGTCATCGTGCGCAACGGGCGTACCTGGACGCCCGGTTGCCGCATGTCCAGCAGGAAGTACGTCAGGCCCTTGCGCTTGGTGCGGTCCGGGTCGGTGCGGGCCAGCAGCACCCCGAAGTCGGCCCGGAAGCCCCAGGTCGTCCAGACCTTCTGGCCGGTCACCAGCCAGTCCCCGGACGCCGGGTCCTGTTCGGCGCGGGTGGCCAGCGAGGCGAGGTCGGATCCGGCTCCCGGCTCGCTGAACAACTGGCACCAGAACTCCTCGTTGCGCACGATCGGCGGCAGGAACCGGAGTTTCTGCCCGTCCGTGCCGTGCGCGAAGATCGCGGGTGCCGCGTTGCCGAGGCCGAGGGGGTTGAGCCGGCCGAGGTTGTACGGCCGCAGCACCTCGTCGGCGGCGCGCGCCTGGTCGCGGGTCAGGCCCAGGCCGCCGTACTCCGGCTCCCAGGTGGCGGCGACGAGGCCGGAGCGGCCGAAGACCGGGTACCAGGCCTCGTATTCGGCGCGGGTGCGGACCTCGCGGATCGCGGCCCGTCCGCGGGGCGCGGCGGCGATCCATGCCGCGGGGACGTACCGCTCCACCCACGCGGCGACCGTCTCCGCGATCCGGGTGCGGTCGGGGACGAGCAACCTGCCGTCGTCGTCGACGAGATCGGCCACCGCGGTCACCGCCCCTCGAAGTTCGCGGGCCGTTTGCCGATGAAGGCGGCCATGCCCTCGCGGAAGTCCCGGCTGCGCGAGGAGAGTTCCATGGCGAAGCCCTCGTCCCGCAGTTGCTGGTCCAGGGTTGCCGAAGCGCCGTTGTGCATCAGCCACTTGGTCAGTCCGAGGGCTACGGTCGGTCCGGCGGCGAGTTGTGCGGTGAGGTCGGCGGCGGTCTTGTCGAGGTCGTCGGCGGGCACGACGCGGTCCACAAGCCCCCAGGCGTCGGCGACGTCGGCGGGGACGCGTTCGCCGAGCAGCAGCATCTTGCGCGCCCGGACCTCGCCGATCCGGCGCGGCAGCAGCCAGGTCACCCCGCTGTCCGGGGTGAAGCCGCGCGCCGAGAACGGGGCCCAGAAGCGCGCGTCGTCGGCGGCGACGGTCACATCGGAGGCGAGGGCGAGGGCGAGGCCGATGCCGGCCGCCCAGCCGCGTACCGCGCACACGACCGGGACCTGCACGGTCAGCACGAGGGGGATGAGCCGGTGCGCCTGGGCGGGCAGCCGGCGCTGGATGCTGCCGACGCGCGGCTTGGGACCCGCGCCCTGCGTCTCCTCGGCCGCGTTGCGCTGCACGATGTCCGCGCCCGTGCAGAAGTGCGGGCCCTGGGCGGACAGGAGCACCGCACGGACGCCTTCGTCGTGGCCCGCGGCGTCGAGCGCGGCGATGAGGCCGGCGACCATGACGTCGTCGAGCGCGTTGCGCTTCTCGACCCGGTCGAGGGTCAGGCGCAGGATGCCGGTGGCCGGGTCGAGGGCGGTGTCGAGCCCGGGGACCGGCCGGTAGGCGTCGTTCACGGGGTCTCCTCGTCACGGTCGCGGGCGGCGAACTGTTCGACGGCGGCGTGCAGGGCGCCGGTGAGGTCGGTGGCGCCGCCGGGCGGGTCGGGCAGACGTACCGCCCCGTGTTCGCGGCTGGGCAGCAGCACGGTGGCATGCCCGGGGGTGGTGGTCTCGCCGCGCTGGTTGACCGCCGCGACGTCCAGGTCGACCGCCGGACGCCCGCCCTCGGCCAGGTACTTGCGCGTCACGGTCCCGCGGAGCCACTGGGTGTCGCCGGTGTAGTTGAACGCGCGGAACTCGCAGTCGAGCCTCCACAGCCACGCGTCGTCGCCCATCCAGTCGGTGCACAGGTGGATGAGCCAGTTCTCCCGCATCCGCCCGTAGTCGAACGTCGTCGCGTTGCCCGAGCGCTTCGCGAACTCCGGGTCCCAGTGGATGCGTTGCATCACGTCCGGGATGCCCTGCGGGTCACGGTGGTAGAAGCGCGGGATGCGGCGCCGGTTCGCGGCCGCCAGGCGCAACGCCTTGACGCCGTACATGCCCATGCCCATGCCGACGTGCCAGCACACCGTGTCCGTGACGGTGAACGGCCCCTTGACCAACGGCCCGACCGCGTCGCCGACTTCCACGTCCTCCCACCAGCGGGGCGCGGCGCCGCGCGGGCGCTCCGCCGCGTACTGCGCCTCGATCGCGGCGATCTCCTCCTCGCTGTACGTCGCCGGCTCGACGGCCTTCTCGCGGCCCTTGCCGCGCGCCTTGGACCGCTCGGTGCGGATCATCAGCCGGTACTGCCCGCTCAGCAGCGCCCCGGTCTCGTCGCCGAACACCTGCCCGGTCCACTCGTGCACCGCACGGTCCGCGAACGCGCTCGCCTTGTCGTGCACACCGACCAGCGCATTGCGGCGGAACACCCGGCGGTTCGGCACCAGCGGCGCCCACCACTCGCGCATGCTCGCGGAGTAGAAGGCATGCACGCCGCGCAGCGGATCGCCCTTCATCAAGTCGCGCTTGTCCTCCGCGACTTCGGCGACCTCGTCCTCGCCGACCAGGGTGTCGCCGCCGACCAGCGCGGGCGGGGCTATCGGGCCCTTCCACCGGGTCTGGGCGCCGTAGTCCGGGTCGCACCACAGCGGATTGTCGTCGCCGTACGCCTCCGCCACATGCCGGAACGCGTCGATGCCCGGCAACCGGTAGTGCGGCGGCACCGTGTGCGGCTCGGGGACACCGATACGCGCACGGAGTCGATCGATCGCGGCATCCGTGATGGGCATGCTCTACCTCCTGCGTGACGCACCGGTGCAAGGCTATCTTTATAATGATTGCAGGTTCAATGGGGAAGTCCGCCCTCCCCACTCAGCAGCTCGGCCATCCGGGCGCGGTGCACCGACGGCGGATCGAACAGCTCGTGTGTCGACCGGGCGCGCTTGAGGTAGAGGTGCGCGGGGTGCTCCCAGGTGAAGCCGATGCCGCCGTGCAGCTGCACCGCCTCGTGGGCGGCGTGCAGGTACGCCTCCGAGCAGTACGCCTTGGCCAGCGACGCGACCAACGGGAACTCGGCGTCGCCGGTGGCCCACGTGTCGAGCGCGCGGTAGGCGGCCGAGTGCGCGGACTCCACCGCCACCAGGACGTCGGCGAGCTTGTGCTTCACGGCCTGGAACGAGCCGATCGGCCTGCCGAACTGCACGCGGTCGCGCGCGTACGCGGTCGTGGCATCCAGCAACCACCGTGCGCCTGAAGCCTGTTCGACCGCGAGCAGGGTGGCCGCCGCGTCCAGCGCATGCGAGACGAGCGCGGCGCCGTCCGGGGACTCGATCCGGCGCGCGGGCACCGCGTCGAGGTCCACCCGCGCTTGACGGCGGGTCAGGTCGAGGGTGGCGAGCGGACGCCGGGTCAGCCCGGGAGCGTCGGTGCGCACCGCGAAGAACTGCTGCCCCTCGTCGGTCGACGCCGCGACCAGCACCAGGTCGGCGGTCATCCCGTCGGTGACGAACCATTTGCCGCCGGACAGCGTCCAACCGCCGTCCCGCCGCTGGGCGGTGGCCGTGGGGGCCGCCGTACGCCACCGCCCGTCGGCCTCGGCGACCGCCACCGTCGCGGTGGTCTCCCCCGCGGCGATGCCCGGGAGGTACGCGGCGCAGGCCTCGGCGTCCCCCGACGCCACCAGCACCTGCCCGGCCAGCGCGGTCGACAGGAACGGGCCCGCCATCAGCACCCGGCCCGCCTCGGCGCACACGACGCCGAGTTCCGCGATCCCGCCCGCACCGCCGTACTCCTCGGGCACCGCGAGCCCGGTGACGCCCAACTCCCCCGCGAACCGCCGCCACACGTCGGGGTCGTGGCCGACCGTCGACTCCATGGCGCGCCGCAGCGCCGCCTCGTCCGCATGGTCCGCCAGAAACGCGCGTACCGTCCGGCGCAACTCCTCGCGCTCGTCGACTCCGCTCACGCCCGTGCTCATGCCCACGGCACTCTCCTCCGCCTCTGCCCGCCGGGATCCGCACTTGCCTCTGCAATCGGGCCGATCCGCGGATCTCGTGCGGATTCCGCCACCGGAACCGGGCCCGGGAACCGATCCCCGGGCCGCTCCGTCACACCGCCATGCGAAACGACGACGGCACCCTCGGACCGGCGGGCGCGTCCCCGAGCCGGTCCTCCGCAACGCCCGGACGCCGCCCCCGGCGGCGCGCGATAGCCGGGCTCGCGATCAGCGTCGGCCTGGTCGCCACGGCCTGCACCTCCGGTTCGGACGAGCCCGAGGTCCAGCCCTCGCTGTCCGCCCCGCCCCCGGGATCGGCGGTCGGACTGACCGGCGAGGCCGCGGACTTCCGGGCCAAGATGCTGAAGCTCTCCGCGTACAGTTCCTGCGACGCGCTGCTGGACGACTTCCGCAAGGCCGCGCTCGCCCGGGCCGCGCAGCCCTCTGTCTACGAGGTCGCCGGCGAGCCGGG
Source organism: Streptomycetaceae bacterium NBC_01309 (assembly GCA_045039925.1). Classification (GTDB taxonomy): domain Bacteria; phylum Actinomycetota; class Actinomycetes; order Streptomycetales; family Streptomycetaceae; genus Yinghuangia. The sequence continues at coordinate 7,752,025 of CP108400.1, read as the reverse complement.
CACCGGCTTCACCGGCGACCGGGCGGCCGAGGACTCCGCCAAGGGGTCCGCCGCGGCACCCGCCGCACCGCCCGCCGCCGCCGCGCCGCAGGATGCCGAGAACGGGGCCAAGGCCCCGGGCGACGGGAGCACCGCGCCCGGCCACTCCGGCACCAACGTGCACGAGCAGGGCGTGGACGAGCCCGACCTCGTCAAGACCGACGGACGCCGCGTGGTCACGGTCGCCGACGGGACGCTCCGCGTCGTGGACGTCACGAGCCGCACGCAGACCGGCAAGCTCGCGCTGCCCGGCGGGTACGCGACCGAGATGCTGCTGTCCGGCGACCGCGCGCTGGTGATCATGCCCAACGACAAGGTGGCGTACGACATGCCCACCGGCAGCGAATCGAGCTCGTCGAGCCGGATCGCGCCGCCCATGCAGTCGAAGCTGGTGCTGGTCGACCTGTCCGGGAGCCAGCCCAAGATCCTGGGCGAACTCGCCGTGGACGGCTCCTATGTGGATGCCCGTCAGATCGGCGGCACGGCCCGCGTGGTCATCCGCTCGTACCCGCGCGGCCCGGCAATCGACTTGCCCGGCGGCGACGACTACAAGTCCAAGTACACCAAGGCGGTCGGCAAGACCACCGTCGACGACTGGCTGCCCGGCTACACCCTCAAGACCGGCGACCGCACCAACTCGGGGCGGCTCGTGGAGTGCGGCAACGTCAGCCGTCCGGACACCGAGGCGGGGGCTCCGGGCCACTCCGGCGCGTCCACGGTCAGCGTCCTGTCCTTCGACCTCGCGCGCGACCTGGGCACCGGCAGCCCGGTGACGATCGCCGCGGACGCGAACACCGTCTACGCGTCGTCCGGCAACCTCTACGTGGCGGCGAACTACTACCCGTACTACACCACCAAGTCCAAGCCCGGCGTCGGCCCGATGTCGAGCCGCACCGCGGTCTACCAGTTCGACATCACGGGCACCGCACCGCCGCGGCACGTCGCGTCCGGCGACGTCGAGGGCCAACTGCTCAACCAGTACTCGCTGTCGGAGTTCGACAACCACCTGCGCGTCGCCACCACCCTGCAACGCCAGCCGGGAGCCACGGCGCAGCCGCAGAGCGGGAACGCTCCGAAGTCCGGCACCTCCGACTCCGGCAACTCCGGTTCGGGCAGCTCCAGTTCCGACGTCGCCGCACCGGAGATCGCGCCGGTCGTGACGACCGAGAGCGCCGTCGCCGTGCTCAAGCGCAACGGCACCGAACTCGTGCAGGTCGGACGGGTCGACGGACTCGGGCGCGGGGAACGCATCTACGCCGTCCGGTTCACCGGCGCCGTCGGCTACGTCGTCACGTTCCGCCAGACCGATCCGCTCTACACCCTCGACCTGTCCAACCCGGCGGCACCCAAGGTGCTCGGCGAGCTGAAGATCAACGGCTACTCGGCGTACCTGCACCCGGTGGACGGCGGCAAGCTCATCGGCGTCGGCCAGGACGCCACCGACTCCGGGGCCCGACTCGGCACCCAGGTCTCGCTGTTCGACGTCGCGAACCTGTCCACCCCGACGCGGATCGCGAACTTCACCGTCTCGCAGGGCAATTCCGAGGCGGAGATGGATCCGCACGCGTTCCTGTACTGGCCGGCCACCGGGACCCTGGTGATCCCGCTGCAGACCGGGTACGGCACCACGCGGCCCGGCGCACCGCCGTCCACGGGCACCGTCGACGGCGGCACCAGCAGCGGCGCCGTGGCACCCGACTACGTGCCCGCCCGCACCGAGGCGCTGGTCCTTCGGCTGCAAGGCGGCTCCTTCGTCGAGGTGGGCCGGATCAGCCACCCGTCGGCCGACTCCCTGCGGCGTTCGCTGGTGATCGGCGACGCGCTGTGGACGGTGTCCTCCGGCGGCGTGATGGTCAACGACCTGGACGACCTCGGCCGACGGGCCTGGGTGCCCTTCGCGTAGGGCTCCCCCAAGGCTCACCAGTCGGCCGGGTCTGCGTGAAATCGGCGGGCTCGGCGGCGGTCCCCCCGCCGCCGAGCCCGCCCCTCGCGTGCGCACCCCCCGGCGGCGCGCACGGTCCGGTCAGTCGCTCGCGGGAAGCGCCTTGGCCTCCTTGACCACGAGCGGCTCGCCGCCGTCCGCGAGGGTGCCCGCCCCGGCCTTGGTGACCAACACCTCGAACGTGTCGTCCGCCGCGAGGGTGTAGCGCTTGCCGAGCAGCGCGCCGCCGGCCAACTCCGGCTCCGGGGCCAGTCCTTCGGGGACCTCGGCGTCCATGGCCAGCATCGGGCGTCCGCCGCACGTGAGGTCGATGCCGCCCGCGGGCGGGCGGACCACGATGACCTCGGTCGTGCAGACCTGGCTGCGCAGCCGTGCGCCCGTGCGGACGGCGGGGGTCGCGGGGGTCGCCGCGTTGTCGGTGTTGCTCACGTGCCGCTCCTTGTCGAAACGTCGAACTGTCGTACCTGCTGTGCCTGTCGTACCTGCTGTGCCTGTTGTGCTGGTGGTGCTGGTGGTGCGTCTAGGAGGCGTCGGCCGGAGCCGCGGTCGGCTGCGGGGCGCGTCCCGAGGTGAGCCGGCTCCAGCTCTCCAGGTCGCGCTCGTCGGCGCGGCGTCCGACGTGCGTGACCGTGTCCACGTCCTGCGCCTCGGCGCGCAGCGCGGCGACCGTGCAGCGCTCCCGCGGGCGGGTGGCGAAGGGGTCGAAGCGGTAGTGCCGCATCGCGTTGCCGTGCGTGATGCGGTCGACGAGTTCGTCCGGCAGGTCCGCGAAGAGCGTCTCCAGCTCCTCCGGGGCCTTCGGCCAACTGCTGTCGGAGTGCGGGTAGTCCGACTCCCAGCACACGTTGTCCGTGTTGAAGTGGTGCAGGAGGTCGATACCGACCGCGTCGCTGATGAAGCAGCACAGCATGTGCTTGCGGAAGACGTCGGAGGGACCGGACATCCCTTCGGGGAAGGTCGCCTTCGTCCAGCCGGAGTGCCGCCGCTGCACGTGCTCGGCACGCCACAGGAAGTACGGGATCCACCCGATGTCGCCCTCGGTGAGCGAGAACCGCAGGTCCGGGAAACGCCCCCAGAGGTCCGCCCAGATGAGTTCGACGAGCGAGAACGTCGACATCGTGGACGACAGCGTCATGTTGACGCTCGCGGGCGCGTCGGACGACGACGGGGCGCGCCGCGACGACGAACCCACGTGCAGGCACAGCACGGTGCCCTCGTCGCAGGCCGCCGCGAACAGCGGGTCCCAGTAGCGCGTGTGGATGCTGGGCAGTTGCAGCGCCTCGGGATTCTCCGAGAACGTCACGGCGTGCACGCCCTTGGCCGCGAGCCTGCGCAGCTCCGCGACGGCGTGCTCGACGTCGTACAACGGCAGGATTCCGCACGGGATGAAGCGGTCGGGGTACGCCCCGCACCACTCGTCGGCGTGCCAGTCGTTGTACGCCCGGACCATCACCTCGTTCACCGCGCGGTCCGGCCCCTGCCACAGCACCTGGCCGGAGAACCCGGTGAAGTTCGGGAAGTTCAGCCCGGCGAGCTGCCCGCCCGCGCTCATGTCGCGCACGCGCTCGTGCACGTCGTAGCAGCCGGGGCGCATCTCGTCGTAGCGGCTGGCGTCGATGTTGAACATTTCCGGCGGCTTGCCGGCGACCGCGTTGAGTCCGAGGTCCCGGCCGCGCGCGTTTCCGTACATCCACTGCTGGGCGCCGTCGTCGCGGACGACGACGCGCGGCGCCAGGTCGCGGTAGCGGGCGGGGACATGGGCGTCGAACATCGTGGCCGGCTCACAGATGTGGTCGTCCACGCTGATGAGGATCAGGTCGTCCTTGCGCACGACTGCCTCCAGGGGCCTTAGATCTCTATCTTTATAAGAATAGGCGAGCGCGGCCGATGCTAACCCAGGGCGGCCACGGAGTCGAGGAGTCCGGCCAGTGCACCGGTGAACACGTCGTTGTCGTCGCCGACGACCATGTGGCCCGCGTCCGCGACGTCGGCGAACGTGGACCCGGGTATCAGCGCGAGCATCTCGCGCACCGCCTCGACGCTCACCACGTCCGACTGGCGGCCGCGGACGATCAGCGTGGGCACCGCGACCTTCCGGGCGGCGTCCGCGAGGCGCTCGGGGGTGACCTCGGGCCCGCGGCCGCCGTCGGCGCCGAGGCTCCCCATGAAGGCCGGGTCCCAGTGCCAGTACCAGCGGCCGTCGGCGTGCCGGCGTACGTTGCGGGCGAGCTTGGCCGGGTCGGTGGGGCGGGGCCGGTCCGGCTGATAGCCGTGCAGCGCGTCGGCCACGTCGTCGAGCGACGCGAACCCCGACCGGTGCGCGAGCATGAAGTCGCGGATGCGGTCCACGCCCTGACGTTCCGTCCGGTGCGTGATGTCGACCAGCACCAGCCCGCGGGCGTGCCCCGGCCCCTCGCCCTCGGCGAGCAGCGACACCCAGCCGCCGAGCGAGGCTCCGACCAGGACCGGCGGACGGCCCTGCTCCGCGGCGACGGCGTCGGCCACCGCGCGGGCGTCGGCGACGAAGGCGTCGATCGTGTAGTCGCCGTCCGCGGCCCAGTCGCTGTCCCCGTGGCCGCGCTGGTCGAGGGCCAGCGCGGTCCAGCCGTGGGCGGCCAGCGCGGACGCGGAGCGGGTCCACGAGCCCCGGGCCTGCCCGCCGCCGTGCAGGAGCAGGACGGTTCCCCGCGGCGGTCCGTCCGGGTCCCAGCGGTCGGCGACCACGTCGAGCGGGCCGCCCTGCTGGTTGCGGGTCCCGTACTCGAGGGCCGAGAACCGTACCTGACGAGGCGTCGGGTCCATGGGTGTCTCCTTGCGGTGTGCCGGTCGCGGCGTGCCGGTCGTGCGGGGCATATGTACTGTGCACATGCCGAGCCGTGCGGGCGCATCCTGCCGCGTGCGGCGCGAATGATCCAGATGCGCGCGTGGCGGCCCGGATGCGGGCCGGGCGCCGGGGAGTGTCCGCGAAGTCCCGTCCGACGGCCCGCGGGCCCGGCGGGAGTCCGAGGACACGGCCTACAGCAGCTCGAAGACGGCGGTCAGTCCCTGGCCGCCGCCGATGCACATGGTCTCCAGGCCGTACCGCGCGTCGCGCCGCCGCATCTCGTGCAGCAGGGTCGCCAGGATGCGGCCGCCGGTGGCACCGACCGGGTGGCCGAGCGAGATGCCCGATCCGTTCACGTTGAGCCGGTCGAAGTCGGCCTCGCCGAAGCCCCATTCGCGTGTGCACGCGAGAACCTGCGGGGCGAACGCCTCGTTCAGCTCGATCAGATCGATGTCCGCGAGCGTCAGCCCGGCGCGCTCCAGGGCCTTGGCGGTGGCGGGCACCGGGCCGATGCCCATGGTCGCGGGCGGGACGCCGGCCACCGCCCAGGCCACCAGCCGGGCGTACGGGCGCACCCCGAGCCGCTCGGCCTCGTCGCGGTGGGTCACCAGGCACAGCGCGGCGCCGTCGTTCTGCCCGCTGGCGTTGCCCGCGGTGACCGTGGCCTCCGGGTCCTGACGCCCCATCACGGGCCGCAGACGGGCCAGGGTTTCGGGCGTCGTGTCGGCACGCGGGTGCTCGTCGCTGTCGACGAGCACGTCGCCTTTGCGGCCCCCGGGGACCGTGACCGGCACGATCTCGTGCGCGAACGCCCCGGACTTCTGCGCCGCGACGGCGCGCATGTGCGAGTTGTACGCGAGTTCGTCCTGCTCCGCACGGCCGATGCCGTACTCGCGCCGCAGGTTCTCCGCCGTCTCCACCATCCCGCCCGGCACCGGGAAGTTGCGGCCTCCGGCGGTGACGCGGCCCCGGGCGAGCCCGTCGTGCAGCGCGATCCCGTCGCCGCGCGCGCCCCAGCGCATCTGCGTCGAGTAGAAGGCGGTCTGGCTCATGCTCTCCACGCCGCCCGCGAGCACGCGGTCGCTCACCCCGGCGGCCACCTGCATCGCCGCGTACAGCACGGCCTGGAGGCCCGATCCGCAGCGCCGGTCTATCTGAAGGCCCGTCACCTCCACTGGCAGCCCCGCGTCGAGTGCCACGACCCGGCCGATGGCGGGCGCCTCGCCGTTGGGGTAGCACTGGCCGAGGAGGACGTCGTCGACCTGCTCGGGGAGGAGGCCCGTGCGGCGCACCAGTTCGCGCGCCACGGTCGCGCCCAGCTCGGCGGCGGAGACGTCGCGGAACGCCCCTCCGTACCGTCCCACCGGTGTCCGCAGTGGCTCGCAGATGACCGCCTCGCGCATATCCGCCTCCAGATCGGGCGGCCCGACGGACCGGCGCCTCAGCGCACGAGTCGGGACCGCACTCTGCGGGCCGCGTCCTCGCGGCCCGTGTAGCGCTGCGTCGCGTCCAGGTGCCGGCCGGCGATCCGGGACGCGCGGGCCGCGTCGCCCGCCTCGATGGCGTCGACGAGCTTCTCGTGGTCGCGCAGGCCCGCGTCGAACGCCTCGCGCGCGGGTTGCGACCCGGCCGCCGACGCCTCGCGCACCCACTCCTCCTCGTGCCGCGACCACACCTGCTCCAGGCCGCCGACGACGAGCGACAGCGTGGCGTTGCCGCAGCCGGCCACCAGCACCTCGTGGAAGCGCCGGGCGGCCTCGTTGAAGGCGGGCGCGTCGCCGGTCATCTCCCGCTGCTCGGCGAGCACTTCGCGCAGCGCGGGGACGACCGAGTCGGCACGGTCCGCGCGCTGCGCGCACAGCGCGGCACAGATCGGTTCGAGCTCGATGACGGCGGATCCGAGGTCCGCGAGCGGCGCCTGCTCCGCCTCCAGGACGAGGGCGAGCGTGTACGCGACGCGCGCCGAGGTCGGCAGGTGCACGGTCCCGCCGCCGACGTTGCCGCGGCGTACCGTGACCAGGCCCTCCGTCTCCAGGATCCGCAGGGCCTCGCGGACCGAGGGGCCGCTGACGTTGAACCGCGCCATCAGGTCCTCCTGCCGGGGCAGGCTCTCGCCCTGGCGCAGGCGTCCGGCGAGGATCTCCTCGCGCAGGTCGTCGGAGACCATCTCGGCCAGCCTGGGCTGGCGCATCTGCCGCTGACGCATGTGGGTCCCGGTTCCCGTCTGACGGGCTCTGACGAGCGGTTCTATCTTGCTAAAGATAGTAAGGTATGGCACCCCGCCGCCGCCCCACCTTGCCCGTGCCGGGGCAAAGCCCGCTTTGTCGCACGACCGCGCCCCCAAGGTACTTGCGGATCTTGACGCAGCGTCATAGGAACTTAACCAAGTCAAACAATTGCGGCACCGGGAGGCGGGTCTATGGGACGGCTGCGGGAAAGGGTCGCGGTCATCACCGGTTCGGGGGCCGGGATCGGGCGCGGCATCGCGCGCAAGATGGCCGCGGAGGGCGCGCGGATCCTCGTGAACGACATCCGGCCCGAGGCCGCCGAGGCCGCGGCGGCGGAGATCCGGAAGGACTTCGGTGCGGACGTCCTCGTCGTCCCCGCCGACGTCACGGTCAAGGAGCAGGCGACGGGCCTGGTCACCGCGGCGGTCGACCGGTGGGGGCGCATCGACGTCCTGGTCAACAACGCCTGGGGCGGCGGCCGCATCAACCGCCTGGAGAACAAGACGGACGAACTCCTGGACCACGGGCTGCACATGGGCCTGTGGTCCGGGTGGTGGACGATGCGCGAGGCGTTCCCGCACATGCGCGACGCGGGCGGCGGCAGCATCGTCAACATCTGCTCGCTCAACGGCGTGAACGCCCACCAGTTCACCGCCGAGTACAACATCGCGAAGGAGGCGCTGCGCGCGCTGACCCGCACCGCCGCCCGCGAGTGGGCGCCGCACCAGATCCGCGCCAACGTCATCTGCCCGGGCGCGAAGACGGAGGCGTTCGCGGCGTACGCGAAGATCAACCCGACCGGCGCCGCCGAGGCCGAGTCCCGCAATCCGATGGGGCGCATGGGCGACCCGGAGGACGACATCGGCGGAGTCGCGCTCTTCCTGGCGTCCGACGACGCTCGGTACGTCACCGGGAACACGCTGTTCGTGGGCGGAGGCAGCCACATCAACGGCGTCGCCTGGGCACCCGTCCCGGAGGAGGAGCGCACCGCGTAGCGAAGCGTCCGCGCGCCGTGGCGCTGTGTCGCCGACGGGCGGCCCCCGGGTTGCCAATCGCACATCCGGGGGCCGTTTGTCGGTGGGCCGTCCTAAGCTCGGAATCGTGATCGATGCCGACGGAACCGCGACACTGGAACTCGCACTCGAGAAGCACCGGGTGGAGTTGACCGGTTACTGCTACCGCATGCTCGGCTCGCCTTTCGAGGCCGAGGACGCGGTCCAGGACACGATGGTGCGTGCGTGGCGCGCCTACGACCGGTTCGAGGGCCGCTCGGCCCTGCGGTCGTGGCTGTACCGCATCGCCACCAACGTGTGCCTCGACATGCTGAACGGCAAGGAGCGCAAGGCGCGCCCGACCGACTTCACGACGGTCGGCTCCGCCCAGAACCCCACGCTGACGACGCACCCGGAGAACACCTGGCTCGCGCCGACCCCCGACCACAAGGTGCTGGTCGGCGGCGACCCGGCCGACGTGGTGGTGTCGCGTGACTCGGTGCGCCTGGCGTTCGTCGCCGCGCTCCACCACCTGCCGGCCCGCCAGCGCGCCGTCCTGATCCTGCGCGAGGTGCTGGCGTGGCAGGCGACCGAGGTCGCCGAACTGCTCGACACCTCGGTCGCCTCCGTGAACAGCGCCCTCCAGCGCGCCCGTGCGACCCTCGCCTCGGTCGACGTCGCGTCGACCGACCTCGAGGAGCCCGACGACGAGGCGCAGCGCGAGCTGCTGGCCAAGTACGTCAAGGCGTTCGAGAACTACGACCTGGACGGCCTCGCCACCCTGCTGCACGAGGACGTCACGCTCTCCATGCCGCCGTTCGAGCTGTGGCTGCGCGGCGCCGAAGAGATCCGCGCCTGGATGCTCGGGGTCGGCAACGGCTGCCGCGGATCGCGCATGATCCCGGTGGTCGCCGCGAACGGCACCCCCGCGTTCGGCCAGTACCGCCCGGCCGGGCCGGGCCTGTTCGAGCCGTGGGCCCTTCAGGTCATCGAGATCTCAGACGGTCGGATCGTCCACCTCAACTCGTTCCTCGACACCGATCACCTGTTCCCCCTCTTCGGGCTCCCGGACCGCCTGGAGGCGTAGCGCGCGGTCGTGGGCCGCGACGGCCGTGGGAGCGCAGTTCGTCGGCGGCGTCGGCAGCCCTGACAGACCCGGCGGACCCGGTGGCCCCGCGACCGGTACGGCGCCGCGCAGGCCGACCAGCCCGAGCAGGTCGGTCAGCGCGGGCGGGGCGTCCCTGATCTGGTACGCCCGGTCGCGGCGCCGGGCCAGCAGCCGCAGCCGCGCCAGCGCGTCGACCAGCGCGAGATCGGCCCGGCAGTCGGCTCCTACGTCGCACACCAGACGGGCGCCCGGCACCCGGGCCAGCATTTCGTCCACCCGCGCGCACAGGCCCGGGACATCGGCACGCACCAAGGCGCCGATCTCCACCACGACCGCCCCCGCGACGACACGCACTTTCACCGTCGTACCCCTTCCGCCGACTTCCCGCCGAGGCCGCGGCCGACCGAGACCGGCACACGTGGGTGTGCGGTCCGGCCGGGACACGGCAAGTCACGGGCCTCGTGAATCCCGGCCCACCAATGGAGACCGCCCGTACCGCCGAAACTCATCGGTCGCCGACGACCGAACGTGATCGGTTGCGCGCAGGACAGGGTGACCGGTGCCGGGGGCGGGGCCCTCGACGGCCCGCGGGCGGGGCCGCCACTGGGCCGCCGCCGACCCGACGCCGGGCCGGATTCCCGTATGACAAGCGCCACCTGGCGGACCGTCAGATGCGCCGTGCTTGCTATACAAGGGGTGCCGGAGACCGTTCACCAGGGAGAATTCATGGCCGTCACGACGTTCACGGATCTGCAGCAGATCAAGGATGCGCTGGGCAAGCACCTCGGCTACAGCGAATGGCTGGAGGTGACCCAGGACCGCATCAACCTGTTCGCGGACGCGACCGGGGACCACCAGTGGATCCACGTGGACGTCGAGAAGGCCAAGGAGGGCCCGTTCGGCGCGCCGATCGCGCACGGCTACCTGACGCTGTCGCTGTCGAACCTCTTCCTGCCGCAGATCGTCGAGGTGCAGAACATCTCGATGGGCGTCAACTACGGCGTCGACAAGATCCGCTTCCCCAACCCGGTGCGGGTGAACCAGCGCGTCCGGGGCGGCGCCGAGATCGCCGCGGTGAGCGACGTGGCCGGCGGCATCCAGGTGACCATCAAGATCACCGTGGAGATCGAGGGCGAGACCAAGCCGGCCTGCATCATCGAGTCGCTGACGCGCTACCTGGCCTGAGGCGCCGGCCGACCCCGCGGCGCCGCGTGGTCCGGGGCGCCGCGCACCGGCGTACGGTCGACGCGCGGCGCGGCGGGGTCGCGCCGAAACGGCAACACCCGCCGCCGCGCGCCTTCGTGACCAGGGGTTACTCCGGCTTGCCGAGCCCGCCCGTGCAGGGCGCGCCGGGCTCCGGTGTCTGCGGCCCCTGGCGGTAGAGCGACACGAACTCCCCCAGGCGCGGATCCGACACCGAGTCCAACTTCAGCTGCATGCCCCACGCGCTGGCCACCACGGGGGCGGGGAGCCCGTCGTACGGCGTCAGCAGCACGAAGGTGCCGCCCAGTTTCGACTCCAGGTCGGCCACCTGGTCCTTCGGCAGGTCCGGATCGTAGGTCACCCACACCGCGCCGTGCTCCATCGAGTGCACGGCCATGCTGGCGTCCTGCTCGGTCCGGTATATCCCGCAATTGAGCCAACGCGGGTTGTGGACTCCGCCCGCGGGAGGCGTGATGTCGTAGTCGATGCGCCCGTTCTCGTGGGTGCGCTCCACCGTGTAGGCGACGACGCCCTCGATCGGCGAGGAGACGTTGGGGGCGGGCACCGCGTGGTCGGTGACCGGCCCACCCGACGGGTCGGAGCCGGAGTCGGAATCCGAGTCCGAGTCCGAGTCCGAGTCCGAGTCCGAGTCGGAATCCGGGTCCGATCCGCCGCCCGTGTATTCGGGGTCCGGGCCGCCGGAGCCTTTGGGCTGCGTGCCGCCCGAGGTCCCGCCCTTGCCTCCGTCGCCGTCCTTGCCGCCGCCGGACGGCGCGGCCGCCTCCTCGGCGTTGTCCCTCATCAGGTCCTCGGTGGTGCCGCCGCCGCAGCCGGTCAGCCCGAACACCGCGAACAGCGCGACGGCCGCGGTGGCTTCGGCCACCCGCACCCGTCGGCGTGAACTCCCCCGTGGCGTCCTCGACATGGCTGCCCCTCCCGCTGAAGCCGCTCCCGGCACCTGGCGGACCCGTTGGTCCCCGAGTAGCCGAGAGTAACGCGCCTCACGTGCGGGGCGGTTCCGGGTCCACGACGACGCAGCGCGTACCGCTGTAGATGGTCGGCATGCACTTGTTGCAGTGGATGCAAAGGGACTTGACGGCCTGTCGGGACTCGTCGGCGGCGATCCGGTTGATCAGGTCGGGCTCGCGCAGAATGGCCCGGCCCATGGCCACGAACTCGAAGCCCTCCGCCATCGCGAGGTCCATCGTCGTGCGGTTGGTGATGCCGCCGAGCAGGATCAGCGGGAGCTTCATCTCGGCCCGGAACTGCCGGGCGTACTCCAGCAGGAAGGCTTCCTGGTACGGGTACGCGATCAGGAACTTCTTGCCCATCAGCTTGATGCCGAGCTGCGTCGGCTGCGGGAAGGTCGCTGCGAACTCCGGGATGGGCGCGTCGCCGCGGAAGAGGTACATCGGGTTCAACAGCGAGCTTCCGGCGGTCAGTTCGAGGGCGTCGAGGCCGCCGTCCTGCTCCAGCCACTTGGCGGTCTGAAGGCTCTCGGTGAGCCAGATCCCGCCCGGTACGCCGTCCGCCATGTTGAGCTTGGCGGTCACCGCGATCCGGTCGCCGACCGCGTCGCGCACCGCGCGCACGACGCCGCGGGCGACCTTGGCGCGGTTCTCCAGCGAGCCGCCGTACGCGTCCTTGCGGCGGTTGAGCTTCGGGCTGAGGAACGCGCTCGCGAAGTAGTTGTGGCCCAGGTGGATTTCGACGGCGTCGAAGCCGGCCTCGACCGCGGTGCGGGCGGCATTGGCGTGTGCCTCGGTGACGCGGCGGATGTCCTCCTCCGTCGCGGCCTTGCTGGTCTTCATGCTGATCGGGCTGAAGAGCCGGCCGGGCGCGAGCGCGGGCAGCCGGTTCGACTTGGCGTTGGCGACCGGGCCGGCGTGGCCGATCTGGGCGGAGACCGCGGCGCCTTGGGCGTGCACGGCGTCCGTGAGGCGGCGCAGGCCGGGCACCGCCTCGGGGCGCATCCATATCTGGTGCCGGTCGGTGCGGCCCTCGGGCGCGACGGCGCAGTACGCGACGGTGGTCATGCCGATGCCGCCCGCGGCGGGCTTGACGTGGTAGTCGATCAGCGCGTCGGTGACGAGCGCGTCCGGGGTGACGCCCTCGAACGTGGCGGCCTTGATGATGCGGTTGCGCAGGGTCAGCGGGCCGAGCCTGGCGGGCGCGAGGACGTCCGGCGCGGCGTCGGCGGCGGTACGCACGGCGGGGGTGTCGATGGGCGTGGTCAAGGCGTTCACCCTTCGGGGGCAGGGTCGGGGTCGGTGGACGGGTCGTGGCCGGCGTCGGCCGCCGGATCGGGGGCGTCGAGTCCCGCGGCGATGAAGGCGACCACTTGGCGCGCGTCGGGCGGCGGCAGGGCGCCGAGCCGGTCGGCGGACGCGAGGGGTTCGCCGTACGTCTGGAGCAGCAGCGTGAACGTGAGCCGCCAGCGGTCGCGCACCGCGTCGGCGCCGAGGTCCGGGCGCATGAGGTGGAGCAGTTCGCGCCACGGCCGGTGGCCGAACCACGGCTCGTTCCAGGGCAGTTTGTCGTTGTTGAGGACCACGCGCGCCAGCAGGTGCAGCAGCATCGGGCCGTCGGGTGTCCGCACGAGCCGGTCGAACGGGCGCACGATGATGTCCGCGAGCTCGGCGGCCTCGGGCACCCAGTCGGCGGCGCGGCGAGCGGCGAGCGCGTCGAGGCCGCCGGCCCACAGCGGGCCGAGGCGCTGCTGGAGCAGCGCGACGACCAGGGCCTCCTTGGAGCCGAAGTGGTAGTGCACGGCGGCCGGGTTCATGCCGGCGGCGGCGTTGACGGCGCGTACCGAGACCTTCTCGTAGCCCTGCGCGAGGAACAGGCGCTCGGCCTCGGCCAGCAGGCGCGCCCGGGTCGCGGCCGTCGCGCCGTTCGGTACGCGCTCTCGGCCGGCGGTTCCGGTGGTCGTGCCGCGGGTGCTCATGGGCGGCCATGACAGCACGGTTCGCACGAGTTTTCAATCACTGATTGAAAACTCGCGCGAAGGCCCGCAGCGCAGCGGCTCCCCGGAGGGGGTCAAGGGAGGGGTCAGGGGAGGGGGACGATCAGGACCGGGCAGTGGGCGTGTTCGATTACGGCGTGGGCGACGTGGCCTACCCAGTGCCGGAGGAGGCCGTTGCGGTGGCGTACGCCGACGACCGCGACCGCGGCGTCCGACGTGACCTCGACGACCGTGCCGGCCGCGTCGCCGAGGACGGCCTGCTCGGTGCTCAGGACGTCCGGGTAGACCCCGCGGAGCTGGCCGAGTGCGCTGTCGAGGCAGACGGCGTGGGCCTCGGTGACCGCCTTGAGGTCCTCGGGGCTGGGGCCGGAGAGGCCGACGTAGCCGGGCCAGGCGTACGCGTGCACCGCGAAGACCGGCAGCCCCCACCGCCGCGCCTCCGCGAACGCCGTGCGGGCGGTGGGCGCGTCGCCCTCGCCCTGGATGCCGACGACGACCTTCGCGCCGTCGAGGACGAGGTCGCCGTCCTCGCTCGGATCGCCGTGCTCGCCGCGGACGACGAGCAGCGGGCAGGGGGTGCGGGCGGCCAGGAAGCGGGCGACCGAGCCCAGCAGCAGGTCCGCGAAGCCGCCGCGGCCCCGGGAGGAGACGACCATCAGCTCGGCTTCCGCGGCCGCTTCGAGCAGCACGTCGCCCGGCAGCCCGACCCCGACGTCCCCCTCGACGGAGAGGTCGGGGTGCCGGTGCAGGACGCGGGCGGCGGCTGCTTCCACCAGGCGGGCGGCGGCCTGCTGCGCGGGTGCGTCGGGGACTCCGCGGCCCTCGGCGCCGCCCTTCGGGTGCGGGGGCGCGGCCGTGGCCACGCGTACCGCGTGCACGATGCGGAGCATGGCGCCGCGCCGCACGGCTTCGGCGGCGGCGCGCATGACCGCGCGCATTCCGGGGTCGGATCCGTCGGTACCGACGACGACGAGCCCCGGGGAGGCGCCTGCGGGACCGGGGACCGACGGCTTGGCGGTCTCGACTGCGGTGTTCACGTGTTCCTCCACGGCTCGGGCGCACGGGTCGGCGCAGAGTGCGCGCGTCTTGGCGGACAGCGGAACGCGTACCCGTTCCGATGGGTATCACCACATTGGGGCTTCCCGTCCCGGCCGTTGGTCCCGGCCGGGCGGGACTTTGGGCCCGGTGTCCGGAACCGACCGCGACCGATATTCGTCTCGTTGACGAGAAACATGCGCACTGGTTATCGTCATCATGACGACATTAGATCAGCCACGATCCGTCCACCCGCCCCGGGGGAGTTCCGATGGTCCACATCCAGCGCCGCCCGTTCGTCAGCCACCTGCGCGCCGATCCGGTCCAGTGGGTACGCCACCAGCGCCGCGGCGAGGTCGTCCACGAGGGCCTCGGCCTCGCGTTCTGGTTCCGGCCGCTGACCGCGGCACTCAGCGAGGTGCCGATCGACGACCGCGAACTGCCGGTGCTGTTCCACGTCCGCACGCGCGACTTCCAGGACGCGACCGTGCAGGGCACCGTGACCTACCGCATCACCGATCCCGGAGTCGCCGCCACCCGGCTGGACTTCGGCGTCGACCCCGCCTCGGGACAATGGCGCTCCACGCCGCTCGACCAGCTCGCGTCCCTGCTCACCGAGAGCGCGCAGCAGCACGCGGTCGACACGCTCGCCGCACTCGACCTGACGGAGGCGGTCACGCGCGGACTGACCGAGGTGCGCACGCGCGTGGCCACCGGCCTGTCCGAGGACGCGCGGCTCAGCGACTCGGGGGTGTCCGTCCTGGGCGTACGCATCACCTCGATCCGCCCCGACGCCGACCTGGAGCGCGCGCTCCAGGCGCCGGCCCGCGAGCGCGTGCAACAGGCCGCCGACGCCGCCGGGTTCGAGCGGCGCGCCCTCGCCGTCGAACGCGAGCGGGCGATCGCCGAGAACGAACTCCAGAACCAGATCGAACTGGCCCGGCGCGAGGAGCAGTTGGTCGAGCGCAAGGGCCTCAACGAACGGCGGCGCGCGGAGGAGACCGCCGCCGCGGCGCGCATCGAGTCCGAGGCGCGGGCCGAGCGCGACCGGCTGTCCGCCGCGACGGCGGCGGAGAACCGGCGCGTCCTCGGCGCCGCGGAGGCGGAGGCGCATGCCGCGCACGTCGCCGCGTACGCGAACGCCGATCCGGCGGTGCTGCTGGCCCTCGCGGCCCAGGAACTCGCCGAGCAGTTCCCGAGCATCGGCACGCTCAACATCACGCCCGACCTCATCAGCGGGGCGCTCGCCCGGCTCGGCGGTTCGCGGGCGGCCGGGTTCGACGGCCCCGGCGGTCCCGACGGCCCGGCGGCTCCGAACGCCCTGGGCCCGCGCGGCCCACAGGGCCCGGTCACCCAGGGCCGCGCCTGATGGCCCAGGTGCCCCGGGCGGTCTTCGTGCACCGCCAGTCCGCACTCCAGGACCTGATCAACCGGCATGGCACGGTCAACCAGGGCCGGTTCTTCCTCAAGAACAAGGGCCTCAGCTCGTCGAGTCTGGAGAAGGGGGCCGACGTCGTCCAGGACGCGCTGGCCCGCGCGGGAGCCTCGGTGCCCGCGCACTGGCGGCGCGGCACCGTGGAGCGCGGCGACCTGGACCGCTTCCTGTTCGACGAGCACGACGTCGTCGTGGTCGTCGGCCAGGACGGCCTGGTCGCCAACGTCGCGAAGTACCTCGACGGGCAGCCGGTCGTCGGCGTCAAGGCCGATCCGGGCAGCGAGGGACTGCTGACCCGGCATCAAGCCGGCGACTGCGCCCGGCTGTTCGCCGAGGTCGAGGGGGGTCGGGCACGGTGCGAGCTGCGCACGATGGCGCAGGCGCGCACCGACGACGGACGCACCCTCACCGCACTCAACGAGGTGTTCCTCGGCCACCCGACGCACCAGACCGCCCGGTACCGCATCACCACCCCCGACGGACGCACCGAACGGCAGGCGTCCTCGGGGGTGTTGGTCGGCACCGGGACAGGGTCGACCGGGTGGTGCGGCTCGGTGCGGCGCGAACGCCCGGGCGCACCCGCGCTGCCCACGCCCACGCAGGAGCAACTGGCGTGGTTCGTACGCGAGGCGTGGGCCTCCCCCACCACCGGAACCGATCTGACCCACGGCACGCTGGACGGGTCGGCGACGCTGTCGCTGACCGTCGAGTCCGAGGGCTTGGTGGCGTTCGGCGACGGGATCGAGGCGGACCGCCTCGTCCTGTCGTGGGGGGAGCGGGTGGACGTCGGCACGGCCGGGAAGCGGCTGCGCCTGGTCGTGTGAGACGTACGCATGAAGCTTGCGGTACTTGAGTGCCCGTACTTGACGCGCCCGTACCTGACCTGCCCGTACTTGCGGGCGGCGGCCTCAGAAGTTGAGGTTGCCCAAGAGGTTCGCGACGCTGTTGCCGCTCGTCCGGATGCTCGGCGCGATGGCGGTGCTGGCCAGGTAGAAGCCGAGCAGCGCGCACACGATCGCGTGCCAGATCTTCATGCCGCCCTTGCGGATGAAGAGGAACACGATCACGCCCAGTAGGACGACGGTGGAGATGTTCAAAGCCATGGGGACTCCTCGAAAGGCGCAGGGGAAGCGCTGGGGACGGCACGCTTTGCCGCGACCGGGGGATTTTGTGGCTTGACCCATGCCTGGGGCGCTTGTGGCGCTTGCGGCACAGCATCGGAATCACTACCGAAAGTGTCTATAAAGTAGCAAAGCGTCATCTCTGCCCCGGGATCCGGCGCACCCGTCGTCGGCGTGTCCCGGACAGATCACCCGTACGCCCGGACCGTCAGGGAATCTGTCTTCCCCGTGCGCAGGCCCCGTGGCATGCTCCGGGGCACCGCTCCACCCTGCGCCGCACCCTGCGTTCCACCCGCCCCACCTGCCCGCGCACCGCCCGTACCTTTTCCGTCCTGAGAGGTCCGCCGTGCCCCACCCCGCACCCGCCACGCCCGACGTCGCCGACCTCGACGTCTACTCCGCCGACGCCTACGAGGACGGCATCCCGCACGCGGCGTTCGCGACGCTGCGCCGCGAGTCGCCGGTCCACCGCCATCCCGACCCCGAAGTCCCCGACGGCTTCTGGGCGGTGACGCGGCACGCCGACGTCGTGACGGTGTCCCGCAACCCCGAGATCTTCTCGTCCCACGAACGGCTGTCCCTGCTGCCGGAACCGGTGGGCGACGCGCTCGACACGCAGCGCCTGATGATGCTCAACATGGACCCGCCCGAGCACTCGCGGCTGCGCAACATCGTCAACCGGGGCTTCACGCCGCGCACCACCCTGACCCTGGAGGGCAAGGTCGAGGAGGCGTGCGAGCGCATCGTCGACGAGGCGGTCGCGCAGGGCGAGGGCGACTTCGTCACGATGGCCTCCGCCGAGCTGCCGCTCGTGGTGATCGCCGACCTGATGGGCGTCCCGCAGGAGCACCGGCACCAGCTCTTCCACTGGTCGAACAAGCTCGTCGGCGCCGAGGACCCCGACCTCGGCGAGGGCCTGGACGCCGGCCAGGCGGTGCAGATGGAGATGTTCCAGTACGCCGACCAGCTCGGCGCCGAGAAGCGCGCGTGCCCGGTCGACGACATCGTCTCCAAGCTGGTGCAGCCCGACCGCGACGGAAACGAGCTCACCGCGCTGGAGTTCGACCTCTTCTTCATGCTGCTCGCGGTCGCCGGGAACGAGACCACCCGCAACGCGATATCCGGCGGCATGCTGGCGCTGATCGAACACCCGGAGCAGTGGGCCCGGTTGCGCGAGGACCCGGCCGGCATGGCGGCGACCGCCGCGGACGAGATCGTCCGCTGGGTCTCCCCCGTCAACGCGTTCCGGCGAACCGCCGTGCAGGACACGGAACTCGGCGGCCGAAAGATCTCGGTCGGCGACAAGGTGATCGTGTACTACAGCTCGGCCAACCACGACGAGGACGTCTTCGCCGACCCGTACACGTTCGACATCGGCCGCGACCCCAACCCGATGCTCGGCTTCGGCGGCGGCGGCCCGCACTTCTGCCTCGGCCGCCACCTGGCCAAGCTGGAACTCGAGATCATGTTCAAGACCCTGGCCCGGAAGATCGAGCGCGTCGAACTCACCGGCCCGGCACGGCGGATGCGGTCGAACTTCCTCAACGGCGTGAAGGACATGCCGGTACGCATCATTCCGGCCTGAGCACTCCCGGCCGCCCGAGCACCCCCGGGCGCGCTTCGCCGTCGCGCAATCCCGCCCGGCCGCACCGGACTTCGCCCGCCCCGGCGGGGTTGCGCAGGCCAACTGCGGTGGCGCTCACCGCACTACACCATGCCGTACGCCTCGGTGCGGCGGCGGGCGTACCTGCGGCGCCACGACAGGTGCCACATCACGCCCGCCCCGGCCGGGGCCACCCGCAGGATGCGGATGCGCTCGACCGGGTCGGCGTGGTGGAGGTACAGGGCGACGAATGCCGGCATGTCGCGGCCCCATGCGCGCAATGTACGCCGCAGCAGACGGCGTTGCTCGTGGTTGCCGACGTGACGGCGCATCAGGGGGAACATCTCGCGTTCCTCCTGGTAGGTGTGGCGGGCCACCAGGTCGTGCAGTCGGCCGACGACCGCGGACCGTTCGCGCAGCGGGACCCGGACGTCCCCGGCCCGGCGCATGAGCGCGTCCAGGGAGTCGTGGTCGCCCTCCAGCGCGACGAACACCCGCCCTGCCCCGGCAACACGCAGTCGGGCGCGCACGCGCGGGTAGACGAACGCGTCCTCTTCGCGGTGGTGTGCGGCGAGGAAGCGCAGCACCAGGGCGAGGTGGTCCTCGACGGCGCGGGACTGGCGGATGTCGGCGGGATTGACCTCGCGGGTGGCGACGGTGAGGCGCGCCAACTCCTCGCGCAGGGCGCGGTGCGCGACGTAGCCCGTGGTCAGGTCGAGGGGTGCGGACGGCTGAACGACGGGTGATGCCACGGAGACCGCCAGTAATGTGCTCGAACTCGGCCGGCTGAGCCTCACAGCTTGGCACATGGGGGCATCGGGATTCGGCACTACAAGACAGTTTTCCGTCGTTCTCCGAAACTGGTCCGAAGTCGATCGTTCCCGGCGGCGTTCTCCCCCGGTGGCGGGGGCTCGGGGTCGGGAAAAGCCCCTCCGCGACCGGATGCGACCGATTGGCGCCGGGTCGGCGCACAGGCGCCGCGGAGGGGCGAACGGACTTGCCGCTAGGCGAGGTTCGGGATCTGCCAGTTGATCTTGTCGTGGCCCATCTTCTCCAGGGCCGCGTCGATCTGCGAGAACGGCTTGCTGCCGAAGAACTTCTTCGCGGACAGCGGCGACGGGTGCGCGCCCTCGACGATGACGTGGCGGCCCGTGTCGATCAGCGCGGCCTTCTTGCGGGCGTGCGCACCCCAGAGCACGAACACCACAGGCTTCTCACGGTCGTTGACCGACTTGATGACGGCGTCGGTGAAGCGCTCCCAGCCCTGGCCCTTGTGCGACGCGGCCTCGTGCGCGCGTACGGTCAACACCGTGTTGAGCAGCAGGACGCCCTGCTCGGCCCACGGCATCAGGTAGCCGTTGTCCGGAACGGTCAGCCCCAGGTCGGTGCCCAGCTCCTTGTAGATGTTGCGCAGCGACGGCGGGATCTTGATCCCGGGGCGCACCGAGAAGCACATGCCGTGCGCCTGGTTGTCGTCGTGGTACGGGTCCTGCCCGACGATGAGGACCTTCACATCGTCGTAGGCGGTCGCGTCGAGGGCGGAGAACACCTCGTCCTCGGGCGGGAAGACCTGGTGTGCCGCGCGCTCGGCGTCGACGAACGCGGTGAGTGCGGCGTAGTAGTCCGCGGTCAGTTCCTCCGCGAGCACCGGGCGCCACGACTCGGGCAACGTCTGCACAGCACAACCTCCACGCATTTGGTACGGCCGTCGGCCCGGTCCACGGACGGCGGTCCCGCCGGGCGACTTCGTGTGCTGCCAAACGTAGTCGTCCGGGCGGACAACGGGGGCGGCGCCCGCCGGTTCGAGTACATCGACCGGCGGGAGCCGCCCCCGCACGCGGAGTTGAGGACGCGTCAGGTTGAGGACGCGTCAGGTTGAGGACGCGTCAGACCGTCTCGTCCGGCTTCTCGTCCTTCGGCTCCGGCTTGTAGCAGAGCTTCAGGAGCAGTGCGGCGTTGGCGATGCCGAGGCCCGCGGCGACGAGCGCGGGCTTGGCGCCCGACGACTCGCGGCCGAACAGCCGGTCGACCGAGTACTTGCCGTTGCCGAGTCCCGCCAGCGCGACCGCGGCGCCGCCGACGACCGCGCAGTACTCCCAGCCGCCCTTGAAGACGAAGTAGCCCTTGCCGCGGTGGTCGGTACGCGCCGCCACCGACATGAGGCCCACCGTCGCGGCGGCGGGCAGCGGGTTCGCTATGCCGAGGGTGAGGCCGACGCCGGCGGCCATCTCCGTGCCGGCGGCCATCTTGGCGTGCACCTCGGCGGGCTTCAGGCCGAGCGCCTCGAACCAGCCCGTGGTGCCCTTGAGGCCGCCGGGACCGGCCACCTTGTTGTAGCCGTGCGCGAAGAGCATCGGGCCGAGGGTGGCACGCAGCACCAGAGCCGCGACGTCCTTGCCCGTGCCGTCGGCCGCCTTGCCCACCGAGGCCGCCTTCTTCCTGCCGAACATCGCCCACCTCATCTTTTCGCCACCGCGTCCGCCGCCGTTTCGGGCGGTACGGCACGCCACGCGGACCGCGGGGGGCCGACCAGATCTGACCCACCGTCACATTGCCTAGGCAACCTACCGGACACACCGCCCGGTGCGCCGTGGCGCAGGTCATCCCGGCGGGACGGACTCGCCCACGGGACGCGCGCCGGCGCCCCCACCCCCATGGGCATGCAGCCTCGGCGCCGAGGGCAAGAACCGAGGTCAAGGGTGCCGGGTCACCGGCCGGCGAGTTCGGTGAGGTGCTGGGCGGTGACGCGGCCGGAGCGGTCCGCGTTGACGAGCACGTCCGCCCCCAGCCACGCCAGCGCTGTCACCGGGGCGCCCGCGAACCGGCGGGCCACCGGGGTTGCGGTACGCCGCGCCGACCCGGCCCTGACGTCCCACAGCGAGAGCGTGCCGTCGAGCCCGCCGGTCGCGATGACCGCGCCCCGGGAAGGTCGCCACGCGGACACGCCCATGGCGATGCGCGCCTCCAGACGTCGCGGGCGCGGGCGTACGCGTCCCCCGCGCGCCGCGAGGTCCCACACCGTCAGCCCCGCGTCCACCTCCGCCGCGAGCCACTGCCCCGTACCGTCCACGCACAGCCCGTCGATGAGGCCCGGCCCCTGCGTCGGGAGGTCTTCGTGGGTGCCGCCGATGCCGCGGATGTAGACGCCGGGGCCGTCGCCCGCCGCGCAGAGCCACGCGCCGTCGGTGCCGCCCGCCAGCACCCGGACGGGCGAGGGGTACGACCACGCCGCGACGCGGCCTCGCGGTGAGAACGCGTGCACCTCGCCGCCCACCGCCACCGCGACCGTGTTGCCCCGGTCGAACCACGTCACGTCGTCGACGGTGACCGCGCCGTCGACGGGCCGCCACTGCTCCAGCCCGCGGTCCGCCTCGAAGATGCGTACGGCGCCGCCGCAGGCGACCGCGCACAGGTTGTCGTCCGACCACGCGAACTCCGCCGGAGTGTCGGTCGTGCGCGTCATGACCGCGCCGTCGGCGACGCGCCACAGCGCGTACCCGCGCGGGCCCGCGAGCGCCACCACACTGCCGTCGGGCGAGAAGCGCACGCGCCGCGCGCCGCCGGGCAGGACGAGCCGGGCCAGCAACTGCCCTGTGGCGGCGTCGAGAAGGTGTGCGGGCCCGCCTTGGCACGCGACCACGCAGAGGGTGCCCGACACCGCCAACGCGACGGGCACATCGTCGATTTGGCGTTCCCATTCCGGAGCGGCCTGCGTCGCCATCGCACCCATCGCGGTCCTCTCGTCCGGTGACGCGACTCCGGGATCCGCGCCCACGAATCGCCCCCGCGCGGACAGCCTTTCGACGCCGTGTTACGGCTGTGAAAACTTCATCGCTCGGTTCGGTTTCCGGTTGACATGCGGGCCCGAGTTCGATCTTGTGACAGCCGGTCAGCCGGCGGCCCCCTGTTTGTGGCGGCGGCGCTTCGGCGCGGCGTGCCCGTGGTGGGCGGACGCCGCGGGCGCCGGCTCGCGGGACGCGACGAAGGCGGCAAGTGCCGTGGTCACCGGCACGGAGGCGACGAGGCCGATGCTGCCGACGAGCGTGCGCACCACTTCCTCCGCGACGATCTCGCTCGTCACCACGTTCTGGGCGCCCAGGTCGGATCCGGAGAAGAGCAGGAGCAGCGGCAGTGAGGCACCCGCGTACGCGAGGACGAGCGTGTTGACGGTCGAGGCGATGTGGTCGCGCCCGATGCGCACCCCCGCGCGGTAGAGGTCGCGGGCCCGCAGGGCCGGGTTGGCGTGCTTCAGCTCCCACACCGCGGATGTCTGAGTGACCGTCACATCGTCGAGTACGCCCAGTGATCCGATGACCACGCCGGCGAGCAGCAGGCCGCGTACGTCGACCTCCGCGTGCAACGCCCGCACCATCGAAGCCTCTTCGGACGCCATCCCGGTGAGCCGCGTCAGTCCGATGAACAGCTCGCCGAGTACGCCGATCAGGGCCAGGCTGGCGAGAGTTCCGAGGACGGCGATGGACGTGCGCGCACTGAAGCCGTGGCACAGGTACAGCGTCACGAGCATGATCGCGGACGCCCCGACGACGGCCACCGGGAGCGGCGAACTCCCTTGCAGTATCGCGGGAAGCACGAACCAGACGAGAACGGCGAAGCTGCCGGCGAGGCCGACGAGCGCCATCAGGCCGCGCAGTCGGCCTATGGCGACGACGGCGACGGCGAAGATGGCGGCGAGCCACAGCATCGGCTTGTCGCGCTGGAAGTCGACGATGGTCCACTGGGCTTCGGGCGGGGCGTCGGCCGCGTAGTCGAGCACGACCTCGTCGCCGACCTCGAGACCCGCCAACCCGGCGCCGGGGCTGATGAGTTGACGGACCGTCGTGCCGCGCCCAGGGCCTTTGGTGACGTCGACGGCCACGGAGGTGCAGCCGCGGTCGGCGTCCGGTGCGGGGGCGGGCACGGAGCCATCCGCGGGGGCGGGCGCGGAGCCGTCGGGGGGCACCGAGTTGTCCGCCGGAGGAGCCCCCGGCGGAGCGACCCCGGCCGGAGGGCCGGAGCCGTCGGCGCCGGACACCGCCGGGTCGCACGAGACGGCCGCGGTCGACGTCACTTCGCCGTACGCCGTCGCCACCTGCCCCTGGTCCGCGCGATGAGCCTTGGCGTCGTGGTCGGGCCACAGCACGAACATGCCGAACGCGACCGCGGCCGCGAAGGGGACCAGGATCAGCGCCAGGAGTCGGCGTACCTTCTTGGACGCGGGGATGGCGGGGCCGTGGGCGTGCGAGTGACCGCCGTGGCCTCCGTGTCCGCTGCCGCCACCGCCGCGGCGGCCGGCCGCGGTGTCGATTCCCCCGCTCGGCGTAGCGTCGCGCTCCCCCTCGCGGACGCCCTCGTGCTGCGACGCGTGGAGTGACCCGTGGCCGTGGTCGGCCGATTGCGGCGGCGGGGCGGACCGCGGGCGCCCCGCGGACGGGCCGGGGACGCGTCCCCCCGACATGCCGTCGGGGCCGTAGCCGACCCCGCGCGCGTACCCCTGTCCCGGAGGCTGCGCGGGATTCCGCCCCGGAACCTGCCCGGGCCCCCGACCGGGGACCTGACCCGGAGCCCCACCGGGAACCTGGCCGGGAACCTGACCCGGATGACGCCCCGGAACCTGCCCCGGATGACGGCCCGGCCCCTGGCCCGGAACCTGCCCCGGTCCCTGTCCGGGGACCTGCCCCTGCCCCGGCACCTGGCCGGGCATCCGCCCCGGCGCCCGGCCCGGCATCTGCCCGGGACCCGGTCCGGGACCAGGCCCAGGCCCCTGCCCGGGCGCCCGGCCGGGGTACCTGCGAGGGTCCGGGCCTTGGCCGTACGGACTCCCGGCGTCGGCGGCACGGTCGTCGGTCATCGGTGGCCTCCGGTGTGGGGGCCGACACTTTCTCGTACCGAGCGCGCGCCGGGCAAGTCATCCCACTCGCCGCAATCCACCGCGCGCGGACCTGCGCGGCAGCCGCCCGCGGCCACCTGACTCCCCGTTCGGCCCCCGTGACTGCTAGGAAGGTCGCTGACAGTTGGTCGGCGATCGGACAGAAGAGCGACTGCATGCAGCAGAACACGTCATCGAAGACGCTCCGCCGCGCCGCGGCCGTCGCCATAGCGGCCGGCGCGATCGCCATCGCGGCGCCCGTGACCGTACGCGCGGTGCCGGGCCTCCAGGAGGACCCGCCGCCGGTTCTTGCGGACACCGGCGCGTCGGGCAACGAACAGGCCATTTTGACCGCGGGGGTGGCGATGCTCCTCGGCGGCGCGGTCGTGGTCGGCGCCGCCCGCGTCCGGGCGGCCCGCGCCGCCGCCGCGGCGGAAGAGGACGAACTCTGGGACGACGAGGAGTGGGAGGACGACGACCCCACCGCCGGCGACCCCGCCGCGGAGGCAACCGCTCCCGCGTCCCCCGCGGTTCCGCCCCGGCCGACCCCCACGTCCGCCCACGCCCCTGCCGAAGCGGAAGCCGAGGCGACGGCGGCCCGGCCGAGAACCGAGGAAGCCGCACAACCGGAACCCGAGAAGCCCGCAGACCCCGAGCAGGTCACGAAGGACGACAACAGCGCCGAGGACAGCAAGAACGACAAGGACGCGAAGGACGCAAAGAGCGACCAGGACGACTAGGGCGTGTCTTGGGGGATCTTGGTGCCGCTCACGGTGTGACGGAGGGCCTTCTACGCCTGGCGTGCGATCGCGAGGCGCGGGCCCGGAGCTCGTACCACCACGAGCGGCGAGCCGGCCGCGGCGGTTCAGTCTCCGCCCGCCGTTCGGCGGCCGAGTTGTCCACAGGCCCGAAACATGCCCCCACTCCGAGGGGTTTTGACACAGGCGGTGGCCGTCGTGCGCCGGGGTGTCCACAGCCGCGAACATGGGCGGCCACCGGGGCGGCACTTGGTTCGGTGCCGTGCGCGGAGGCGTACGGCCACCGGGCACGGTCGCGAACTGCGCCGGTGTCCATGGTGCAGTTGACGGGCGGTCAGCCTCCCGCGGCAGGCGGGGCTGTCCGCTCTTCGACCGGGTGCGTCGAGGCCTACTCCGCCGCCCTTGCGCCTGTCGTCAGGTCCGGACGGGGCCAGGCGTTGCCCTGGGCGTCCTCGATCGACTGGTTGAACCGCGTGAGGACGTCCAGGAGTTCGCGGCGTCCCTCCTCGGTCCAGCCGCCCAGGACGCGCTCGATGCCCCGGCAGTAGCGCTCCCGGTCGGCCGCCAGGCGGCGCCTGCCCTCCTCGGTCGCGCGCAGCTTCCGGGCGAGGCCGCCGTCGGGGTCCACGATGCGCTCCGCGAGACCGCCGCGCAGCAGCGCGGCCACCTGGCGGTTCACGGTGGACGTGTCGAGCATGAAGGCGTCCGCAAGTTGGCCGATCGACATCGGCCCTTCCGCTTCGAGCCGGCTGATGAGCAGGTACGCCGACCGTTCGAGCGGCTGCCCCTCGACATTGCGGTTGACCATCACCTGATGCCGGGCCAGGAGCATGCACTCACGCTCGATGCGAGCCAGCAGGTGGTCCAGCACGTCGTCCTCCCTCGGTTCGCTTACTGGCGGAACGCCCGTCCGTCCCACGAGGTTCCGGGCATTTTCCCGCTTGTCGGCGTCCCCGAATTATGCACGATACACAATATGTGTATCGTGCATACGGAACCACCCGCCGATCCGGGGCGGGGAGCCTCGGAGGGCACATGAACACCGCACCACCCGTAGACGCGGTCCACTTGGGCCCCGGGGGCGACGCACGCCGCAGCCCCGGGGTCATCGTCGCGGTCCTCGCCTTCTGCGGCATCGTCGTCTCGCTGATGCAGACGCTCGTCGTCCCGCTGCTCACCGAACTGCCCCGGCTCCTGGACACCTCGGCCTCCAACGCCTCGTGGGTGGTGACCGCGACCCTGCTCTCCGGCGCGGTATGCACCCCGGTGATGGGACGCCTGGGCGACATGTACGGCAAGCGCCGCATCCTCGCCCTGTGCCTCGGCATGCTCACCGCCGGCTCGGTGGTCTGCGGGCTGAGCGACTCGATCCTGCCGATGATCGCGGGCCGCATCCTCCAGGGCGCCTCGTTCGGCGTGATCGCGCTCGGTATGAGCCTGATGCGCGACGAGCTCCCGCCCGCCCGGCTCGGCCCCTCGGTCGCGCTGATGAGCGCGACGCTCGGCATCGGCGGCGCGGTCGGCCTGCCGGTCGCCGCACTGGTCGCGCAGAACGCGGACTGGCACATGTTGTTCTGGGGCGCCGCGGCCCTCGGCGTGATCGACATGGTGCTGGTGCTGGTGCTCGTGCCCGAGTCGCCGGTACGCACCCCCGCGCCCTTCGACTTCATCGGCACGCTCGGCCTGTCCGCCGGCCTGGTCTCCCTGCTGCTGGCCATCTCCAAGGGCGCCGACTGGGGCTGGGGCAGCGGCCGTACGCTCGGGCTCTTCCTCGCGGCGCTGGTGATCCTGCCGCTGTGGGGCTTCGGCGAACTGCGCACCGCCGCGCCCCTGGTCGACCTCCGCGTCAACACCAAGCCGCAGGTGCTGTTCACCAACCTGGCGTCCATAGTCATCGGCTTCGCGATGTACGCGCAGTCCCTCGTCTTCCCGCAGATCCTCATGTTGCCCGAGGAGTCCGGCTTCGGCCTCGGCAAGTCGATGGTGGTCACCGGCCTCGTCATGGCCCCGGCGGGCCTGGTGATGATGTTCGTGTCCCCGCTGTCCGCGAAGCTGTCGGCGGCCAAGGGCCCCAAGGTGTCGCTCCTGGTCGGCAGCGCCGTCACCGCGCTCGGCTACCTGCTGTCGCTCGTGATGCTGGACGCGGTGTGGAAGATCGTCGTCGCGGCGTCGGTGTCCGCGGCGGGCTGCGCGCTGGCGTACTCGGCGATGCCGGCGCTCATCATGCAGGCGATCCCGCCGCAGCAGACGGGCGCGGCGACCGGGCTCAACACCCTGATGCGCTCGATCGGCACCTCCAGTTCGGCGGCGGTGATCAGCATGGTCCTCGCCAACATGACCGCGACGCTGGGCGGCCGCACGATCCCGTCGCTCGACGGCTTCCGCACGAGCCTGTGGATCGGCTGCGCCGCCGCGGTAGCCGCGACCCTGGTCACGCTGCTGATCCCGGCGCGCAAGGCGGCGCCGGAGACCGCGGCGATGGCACCGGCCGCGCCGCGCCCCGAACACGACGCGGCCGGTGCCACGGCCTCGGCCGGCTGAGACCGTCTCAGCCGACACGGCTCAGGGGCGGTACGGCTCAGGGCCGGTACTCGTACGCCCCGGCCGTCGCACCCCCGGCCGGGACCGGCGCCCCGGTGATGTCGACCGTGTACCCGGTCGGCTCGCCGCGCCCGATCGCCGGGCTGCCGGCCCGCACCCGCAGGTCGTCGAGGCCGGTGAAGCGCGGGTCCGCGAACACCGAGTCGGGGCCCGCGTCGAACTGGTGCTGCGAGCCCTCGTACACGCCGGTGTCCTCGTCGGCGCCCGCGCCGTCCTCGTACCCGCTCTTCCAGCCGACCGCGATCACGTTGTTGCGCAGCTTGAGGATGTCCGCGTCGCAGCCGCCGTGGCACACCCAGCCCTGCGACTCGGCACCCGGCAGGTACACCGAGTTGTTCACCACGAGCGTGCCGCGCACCGGGCCGAGGCCGGTGTCGGGGCCGCGGGTGACCAGGAAGCTGCCGCGCTCGTACTTCGAGGTGACGACGTTGTACGCGAACACGTTGTCGTCGGCCGTCTTGCCGTCGTCGTGGCCGAGCTCGGTGAAGGTCTCGTTGTCGTGCGTGAGGTTGTACTCGATGCGGTTGCGGTCGCCGTCGTAGATCTCGACGGCGGCGCCGTCGTACCCGTAGTCGTGGCTGGTCGCGTAGCTCCCGGCGATGGTGTTGCCGGTGATGAGGTTGTCGTCGCCGTTGAGCAGCACGCCGAACGCGCCGGAGTCGTCGTCGCCGCCCGGGTCGTCGACACTCATCTTGTTGTTGTCGATCAGCTCGGAGTCCCGCACGGTGTTGTGGTGCGCGGTGTCGGCGATGGACACGCCGACCACGTTGTCGTCCGCGCGGATGTCCTCCAGCGTGTTGTGGTGGCCCTTCTCGATCTCGACGCCGGCCCAGTCGCAGCCGGTCAGCCGCAGGTCCCGGACGGTCCAGTACGAGCCGGTCAGCCACACGCAGTTCGCGCCGCCGCCGATGACCGGGCGGTCGCCGGTGCCGTACGCGCCGACCGTGAGCGGCTCGCCGGCCGTCCCGCTGTGGGACAGCGCGAGCGTGCCGTTCCACTCCTGGCCGCGCTTGAACAGCACGGTGTCGCCCGGGCGCAGCGCGGCCGCGGAGACCTTGCCGAGTGTGCGCCACGCGGTGGCGGCGGAGGTGCCCGCCCGGCTGTCCGAGCCGGCGGTCGCGTCGACGTAGTAGGTGGTGCCCGCGGCGGATTCGTCCGCCGCGGCATCGAAGGACGGCAGCGCCGCCGCGGCGCCCAAGGCGAGCAGTAATGCGGCTCCGGAGGCCGCCGCTTTGCGGCGACCGATTCCCGAAAGGCCCATTGTCTGTCCCTTCCGAACGCTTGGGGATGAGAGCGATTTCGGCCGGACCTGTGGCAAGGGCGGAACACGCCGGTGGTGCGGTCCGGCGCCAGGAACCTAGGGTGACCGCCGCGCGGCGTCCACGCGCCATCCGCCCCGCGCGCACGGACTATCCACATCACGCCGAAGGGGCGGTGCGGCCACCGCGTGGCCGCACCGCCCCTTCCACGTTCCTGTTCGGTCAGCCCTGTTCGGTCAGCCCCGTTCAATCGGCCCGGTTCGGTCGGCTCCGTCGGATCGGCTCCGTCCGATCAGCTCGGGACCATCAGGCGCTCGCGCAGTGACGCGAGCGTGCGGGCCAGCAGGCGGGAGACGTGCATCTGGGAGATGCCGACGCGCTCGCCGATCTGGGCCTGGGTGAGGTTGCCGTAGAAGCGCATGACGAGGATCGCGCGCTCGCGGCCGGGCAGTTCGGCGAGCAGCGGGCGCAGGGCCTCGCGGTACTCGACGAGGTCGAGCTCGTGGTCCTCGGCGCCGAGCCGGTCGCCGACGGTCTCCTGCCCCTCGGCGTCGCCGTACGCGGTCTCGTCGAGCGACGTGGCCGTGTACACCGTGCACGCGTCGAGGCCCTCGACCACCTCCTCCTCGGTGATGCCGATGCGCTCGGCGAGTTCCCGGGGAGTCGGGGTGCGGCCGAGAGTCGCGGTGAGCTCGTCGGTCGCGCGCAGCAGTTCGGTCCGCAGTTCGCGCAGGCGGCGAGGCACCCGCACGGACCACGACGTGTCTCTGAAGAAACGTTTGATCTCGCCGATGATGGTCGGCATCGCGTAAGCCATGAAGCTGCTTCCGCGATCCGCCTCGTAGCGGTCGATCGCCTTGATGAGGCCGATCGTGCCCACCTGCACGATGTCCTCGACCGGTTCGCCGCGGCGCCGGTAGCGGCCCGCGGCGTGCCGGACCATCGGAAGGTTGAGCTCGACCAGCAGGCCCCGCACGTAGCTGTGCTGGGCGGTCCCGGGCTCCAGGGTGGCGAGCCGGGCGAGCAGTGCGTCCCCCGCCTCGCGGGCGAGCGGTGTGGGCAGGTGGTTGAGCAGTTGCGGGTACGCGAGCAGTTCGTCGATGTTGACCGCCGACGCGACCGGTGCCGGCTCCCCGTCGTCGGAGGGCGCGGCGGCGCGCGTCCCACGCTGCTTCCCGTTTCCGGGAGGCTCTGCGGGAGGCTCGGCGGAGTGCTCGCCGGGGTCGGCGGGGCGGTCGGCAGCGGGCACGCTCGCGGGCTCGGTCGCCACGGCCGAAGGGCGTTTGCCCCGGGCCACGGCGGCGTCGTACTCGAGGCGCACAGCCATACAGGTCTCCAAAACCGGACGGACAGACACCGAAACCCCGAGCGGACACTGAGTCTGTGACGCCGGACACGTAAGGGCAAGAGGCCCGACGGGTTACGGAAGCATCCAAAACACCACAAAACGCCCTTCTACGGGCGTAAACGCGCGCAAAGAGCGTCGGAAAAACTGATGAGACGCCGTCCGTTCGGCCCAACCCGAACCCGAAACGACGCCGCGCGGGGGTGTCCGCCCGGTGGAGCCAAGGACTCCTGCCGGACAAACACCCCCGCGCGGCGATGTATGTCACATATCGGTCAACCCGTTGGTTTGCCCCGGGTCGGCCCCGGTCTCAGCCGGTCTCAGCCGACGACCACCAGCAGGTCGCCCGCCTCGACCGACGCCACCGCGTCGATCGCGAGCCGCTCGACCGTGCCGGACGCCGACGCCGTGATCGACGCCTCCATCTTCATGGCCTCGATCGTCGCGACCGTCTGGCCGACCTCGACCGCGTCCCCGACCGCCACCTGGAGCGTGACGACGCCGCTGAACGGCGCGGCGACGTGCGCCGGGTTCTCCGGGTTGGCCCGCTCGCTCTCCGGCCGGGCGGGCTTGACCGAGCGGTCGCGCACCGACAGCACCCGCGGCTGGCCGTTCATGCGGCAGTAGACCGTGCGGAAGCCGCGCTCGTCCGCCTCGCCGATCGCCTCCACCGCGAGGTAGAGCGCGACGCCGGGCGACAGCTCGACGGTCAGCTCCTCCCCCGGCTTCAGGCCGTACAGGAAGGCCGGGGTCGGGACCACCGAGACGTCGCCGTACAGCCGGCGCGCCTCCTCGAAGTCGCGCGCCGGGCCCGGGAACAGCAGCCGGTTGAGGGTGCCGCGCAGGTCGTCCCCGCCGAGCGCCGCGTCCTGCTCCTCGGTGAGCGCGACGGTCCGCGACACGGTCGTGCTGCGGCCCGCGAGGGCCCGGGTGCGGAACGGCTCCGGCCACCCGCCGGGCGGCGTGCCCAGCTCGCCCTGGAGGAACCCGATGACGCTGTCCGGGATGTCGAACGCCGCCGGGTCCTCCTCGAACTTCGCCGGGTCCGCGCCGACCGCGCTCAGGTGCAGCGCGAGGTCGCCGACGACCTTGGACGACGGGGTGACCTTGACGATGTTGCCGAGGATCCGGTTCGAGGCGGCGTACGCGTCCTCGATCTCCTCGAACTTGTGCCCGAGGCCGAGCGCGATCGCCTGCTGCCGCAGGTTGGACAGCTGGCCGCCCGGGATCTCGTGGCGGTACACGCGGCCGGTCGGGGCGGGCAGCCCGGACTCGAACGGCGCGTACACCTCGCGTACCGCGGCCCAGTACGGCTCCAGGTCGCACAGCGCGTCCAGCGACAGCCCGGTGGCGCGGTCGGTGTGGTCGGTCGCCGCGACGATCGCGGACAGCGGCGGCTGGCTGGTGGTGCCGGCCAGTGCGGCCGACGCGCCGTCAATAGCGTCGACGCCCGCCTCGATCGCCGCGAGGTACGTCGCCAGCTGCCCGCCCGCGGTGTCGTGCGTGTGCAGGTGGACCGGCAGCTCGAACCGCTCGCGCAGCGCCGTCACCAGCGTGCGGGCGGCCGGGGCGCGAAGCAGGCCCGCCATGTCCTTGACGCACAGCACGTGCACGCCGGCCTCGACCAGCTGCTCGGCGAGCCGCAGGTAGTAGTCGAGGGTGTAGAGCGTCTCGCCCGGGTTCGCCAGGTCGCCGGTGTAGCAGAGCGTGCCCTCGGCGACGGCGTGCGTGCCGAGCGTGGCCTCGATCGCGGGCCGCATGGCCTCGATGTCGTTGAGCGCGTCGAAGATGCGGAAGACGTCGATGCCGGTGGCCGCGGCCTCCTCGACGAACTTCACGCACACCTTGTCCGGGTACGGCGTGTACCCGACGGTGTTGCGGCCGCGCAGCAGCATCTGGAGGTTGAGGTTGGGCATCGCCTCGCGCAGCGTGGCCAGCCGCTCCCACGGGTCCTCGGTCAGGAAGCGCAGCGCGACGTCGTACGTCGCCCCGCCCCACGCCTCGACGCTCAGCAGCTCCGGCGTCAGGCGTGCGATGTGCGGGGCCGCCGCCGCGAGGTCGAACGTCCGCACCCGGGTCGCCAGCAGCGACTGGTGCGCGTCGCGGAAGGTCGTGTCGGTCACCGCGAGCGCCGTCTGCGCGCGCAGCGCCTGCGCGAACCCGGCGGCGCCCAGCTCCAGGAGCTTCTGGCGGCCGCCCGCGGGGGCGTCCCCCTCCGGGAGCTGCGGCAGCTTGGTGCGCGGCACCGCCAGGGCGGGCGCGGCACCGTGCGGCCGGTTCACGGTGACGTCGGCCAGGTACGCAAGCAGGCGCGTACCGCGGTCGGCGCCCGCGCGCGCCCGGACCATGTCCGGGCGGTCGTCGATGAACGACGTGGTGACGCGCCCGTCGCGGAACTCCGCGTCGTCCAGGACCGCCTGGAGGAAGGGGATGTTGGTGGCGACGCCGCGGATGCGGAACTCGGCGACCGCGCGGCGGGCCCGGGCCACCGCGTCGGCGAACGTCCGGCCGCGGCAGGTCAGCTTGACCAGCATCGAGTCGAAGTACGGCAGCACCTCGGCGCCGGTGAACGTGCCGCCGTCCAGGCGCACGCCCGCGCCGCCCGGTGAGCGGTACGCCGACACGGTGCCGGTGTCCGGCCGGAACTCGTGCGCCGGGTCCTCGGTGGTGATGCGGCACTGCAGCGCCGCGCCCTGCACCCGGATCGTGTCCTGGGAGAGCCCGAGGTCGGCGTGCGTGGCGCCGGAGGCGATGCGGAGCTGGGCCTGCACGAGGTCGACGCCGGTCACCTCTTCGGTGACGGTGTGCTCGACCTGGATGCGGGGGTTCATCTCGATGAAGACGTACCGGCCGCGCTCGTCGAGCAGGAACTCCACGGTGCCCGCGTTGCGGTAGCCGATGGTCTCGGCGAAGCGCACGGCGTCCGCGCACATGCGCGCGCGGATGTCGGGGTCCAGGTGCGGCGCCGGGGCGATCTCGACGACCTTCTGGTGGCGGCGCTGCACCGAGCAGTCGCGCTCGAAGAGGTGGACGACGCTGCCGTCGGCGTCGGCGAGCACCTGCACCTCGATGTGGCGCGGGCGTACGACGGCCTCCTCCAGGAAGACCGTCGGGTCGCCGAACGCGGTCTGCGCCTCGCGCATCGCGGTCTCGATCGCGGAGCGCAGGTCCTCGCGCCGGTCCACCCGGCGCAGGCCGCGGCCGCCGCCGCCGGCCGCGGCCTTGACGAAGATCGGGAAGCCGATCTCGTCGGCGGCGGCGAGCAGCCCGTCGATGTCTTCCCGCGGGTCGGCGGTGCGCAGCGTCGGCAGTCCGGCGCTCTTGGCGGCCTCCAGCGCGCGGACCTTGTTGCCCGCGAGGGACAGGACGGCGGCGTTGGGGCCGACGAACTGGATGCCGTTGGCCTCGCACGCCTCGGCAAGGAGGGGGTTCTCGGACAGGAACCCGTAGCCGGGGTAGATCGCGTCCGCGCCGCACGCGAGCGCGGCGCCGACGACCGTGTCCACGTCCAGGTAGGCGCGCAGCGGGTGGCCGCGCTCCCCGATCTCGTAGCTCTCGTCGGCTTTCTGACGGTGCAGCGAGTAACGGTCCTCGTACGCGTAGACGGCCACCGTGGTGATGTCCAGCTCGGTTGCGGCACGCAGCGCCCGCACGGCGATCTCACCGCGGTTGGCCACCAGCAACTTGCGGATCACGAGCTACCTACCCTCCTTGCCCGGTCGCCCGGGGATTCCGGTCGGAATGCCCCGAACCATAGGACACGTGTACTGGTCCCCCGCAGGTCGGTCCCATATGCCGGGCACCGTGCGTGACTACGGAACAACAGGGCTGACCAGCGGGAACGCCGTTCCCTCACGGGGCGTCAGAGGGGCTGTGAGCTTGGTCACCGCATGATCCAGGTGTCCTTGGCCCCTCCTCCGCGCAGCGAATGCACGAGCAGACTGCGGCGCGGCGCCGACCGGGTGAGCGCGACGGGGAGGACCGCGGGCCCGCCGGACTGGCAGACGAACGCCCGCAGATCGACGGCCCGGGGCTCGAAGCGCTCGCCGGTGAAGGTGGGGTGGGTGGACAGCGGCACGGTCTCCTGGGCGACCCAGCGGCGCGGGGCGGCCACGATGTCCGCGCGCGCCTGCTTCAGTTCCTCCTCGGTGGCGTCCGGGCCGATGACGACGCCGTCGCCGCCGAAGCCGTCGACCGGCTTGACCACCAGTTCGGCGAGGTGGTCGAGGACGTGGGCGCACTCGTCGGGGTCGCCGCACGCGTACGTGCGGACGGACGGCAGCAGGGGGCGCTCGCCGAGGTAGTACTCGATCAGGCGCGGCACAAAGGCGTAGAGGACCTTGTCGTCGGCGACGCCGTTGCCGAGCGCGTTGGCGACGGCGGCCCGCCCGGCGCGGACGGCGTCCAGCAGGCCGGGGCCGAGCGGCCTGCGGTCGGCGCCGAGCGCGGTCACGAGGCGGTCCTCGTCGACGCGGCGGTAGAGGACGTCGACGGGGTACGCGCCGTACCGCCCGCCCATCACCGCCACGCGGTTGTCGACCAGGCGCAGCTCGGCGGGCGTCACGACGGGCACGCCCATCTCGTCGGCGAGGAGCCGGTGCTCGAACCAGGCGGGGCTGTCCGGGCCTTCGCTGAGCAGGGCGACGACCGGGTCGCGCTCGGAGCGCCGCGGCGCCGCCGCGACGAGGGCGCTCTTGAGCAGCGACGGGACCTGATCAACCGTCAGTATGCGTTCCCCTGGCTGGAGTTCGGGGAGTATGTCGGTGGAGAGCCGACGGGCGGCCAGGGCGTAGGCGATGCCCGACGGCATGTTGAGGTTGTCCTCCAGGACCATCCACTTCCCCGAGCCGTCCCGGACCAGGTCGATGCCGGCCAGGGTGATGCGCACGGTGTCGGCGGGCAGCCGGGCCCCGGTGTCGCGCAGGCCGGGGGCATCCTCCACGACCCATGCGGGGACGACGCGGTCGCGGACGACGAGGCGTTCGCCGTGCACGTCGTGCAGGAACGCCTCCAGCGCGGCGACCCGCTGGGAGAGCCCGCCGCGCAGCAGCGCCCAGTCCTCGCCGGGGATCAGGCGGGGCAGCAAGTCGTAGGGGTACAACCGGGGTTCGTCGGCGCCCTCGGGTTTGAACAGGGTGCCCTCGACGCGCTGGCGTTCGTCGCGGGCCCGGGCGCGGACGCGAAGGCGCGCGGCGCCGAGCCGGGTCAGGGCCGCGACGGGGGCCGCGTACTCGGGGCGCACCCGGCCTTGCGCGTCCAGCGCCTCGTCCGCGGGTGCGGCGTAGCCCTCGAAGAGCCCGGGGGTGCGCTGTGCGGGGATCGTGCCGCCGAGCGGCCACACGGGGCTGGTGCGGGTCTGCGCGACGACGAGGTCCACGGCGTCGGCGAGCGATCCGCCGCGCCGGGCCGCGGTGCGCTGCCGGGACGCCGAACTGCCGTGCGCGAGTACGGCGTCGACGGCGGAGACCAGGCCGTCCCAGTCCCCGAGTTCCTCCAGTTGCGGGCGGGCGGTGTGCAGGAGGCGGCGTACGACGTCGGGTGCGGGGGCGGCGGACAAGGTCACCGGGTCGACGAGTTCGCCCTCCAGGCCGGAGCGCGCGGCACGCCAGGTCGCGGCGCGCAGCCACTCGTCGCGCATGTGCGGCGGCTCACGGCCCTCGGTGGCGTACGCGCAGCCGCGCAGCACCAGCGCCCGGAACAGCCCCGCGATCAGCACCACGTCGTCGACGTTGGGGCAGGCGTCGGTGATCCGCAGTTCGAGGGTCGGGACGTGCCGGGACGGGCGGACGTCGTAATAGACCATGCCGGGATCGCTGATGACGCCGGAGCGCATCAGCCCCTCGACCATCTCGTCGTACTCGGCCGCCGATGCGAAGGAGCCCGCCGGCCCGGTGGTGGGCCAGCGCTGCCACACGCTGGTGCGCCAGGACGCGTAGCCGGTGTCGGAGCCGAGCCAGAACGGCGAACTCGCGGACACCGCAAGGAGAACCGGCAGCCAGGGGGACAGCCAGGGCAGGGCGGCCACCGCCAGGTCGCGGTCGTCCACGCCGACATGGACCTGCGCGCCGCAGATGAGCTGCTCGTGCGCCACCCGCTGGTACGCGTCCACCATGTTCAGGTAGCGCGCGTCGGGCGTTACCGAGATCTCCTCCATCCGGGCCAGCGGCACCGTCCCGGCGGCGACGACCGCGAGCCCGGACCGCTCGGCGGCGTCCGCGAGTTCGCGTCGGGAGCGGACCAGCTCCTCGCGCAGTTCGGCGAGCCCGCAGTGCGGGCTGCTGTTGGTCTCGACCACCGACTGCTGCAGTTCGGCGGTGAAGCCCTTGCCGGGCAACCGCTCCAGCACTTCGCGCGCGCCGGGAACAAGATGCCTGGTGTCGAGCCCGACGAGGTGGAATTCCTCCTCGACGCCGACGGTGACCGAGCGAGTCGCACCAGCGCTGCCGCTGCCCATTCCCGCAGGGTACGACCCATCTGTTACAGGCATATGTCAGAGCTGATCACAAATATCACGGTCCGTCAGTAAGTCACCCGAGTTTACGAACGCACAGTGACATCCGGTCAGTTGATCATATTTCCGATCACGCGAGGAGTGTCCTGACGGGAGATTTTCGATCCGGTTCGAAAGCGGTGCGAACGGTACGGTCGGGGCTGTGTCCACGAACGAACCCGGGCCGCCGTCCCCCGGCGCCGAGCACATCCAGAACGCGCTGGCCGACCGGTGCCCCGAGTACCGCACCCAGTTGGCGCCCGGCCCCGGCGACACCGCCGTCCCCGCGACGGCCGTCCTCGACCCCGTGTGGCTCGGCGCCCGCCTCGCCGAATCGGGGCGCCGCTACCGCACCGGCGACGCGCGCGTGGCGGCGATCCTGTGGTGGTACTCGGCGAGCACGGTCCTGCTGACCCCGGCCCTGGCGACGTACGCGGTGACCCGCCGGGCGGTGGACCCGCGCCCCGAGGCGACCGCGCTCTTCGTACGGCGCGACGGGCTGCCGTCCGGCGCCCGCTCGACGGCGGTGGCCGGGGGCACGCCGTACGAGGCAGGCACCGCACTCGGCCTCGGCATCGCGGCCTACGTGGGCGCGCTGGCCGAAGCGGCCCCGGTCCGCCCGCGCGCGGCCTGGGCGATCGCGGTCGACGCCGTGGCGGGCGTACTGCTGCGGGCCGGGACGACGGTCGGCGAGCCGGAGGCGGCCACCGCACTCGCGGCCCCGCTGGTGGCGGCGGCCGCCGAGGCGGCGGACGTACCGCTCCCGCGCCCGCGCTACGTGGACTTCGGCCGCACGCGCTTCGTGCACCGCGCGTCCTGCTGCCTCCTCTACCGCGCGCCCGGGCAGCCGATGTGCACCAGCTGCCCGGGGCGCCGCCCGGAGGACCGCGCCGAGGACCTCGCCCGCCTGGCGCGCGGCCTCGGGAAGTAAGCCGGCCGTCGGGCGGTAGGCCGGGCCGTGGCCGGTAGGTCGGCCGAGGCGCCCGCTACGACTTCGGCAGGTCCACGACCTCGGACGCGGGCGGCTCGGTGATGTTGACCGGCTCGTTGAACTTGTCGTAGTTGTCCGCCTCCGGCTCGGGGCCGTTGGTGATGAGCCGGATCGGGTAGACGGGGAGCGCGGCGTTCAGGTAGCCGGTGCCGGTGCTGGCACTGATCGGGATGAGCGTCCAGCCCTCGAACTGCTGGAGCGGCAGCTTCGTGGAGCTGGAGTTCAGGTGCTCCAGCACGTACTCGGGGTTCGACGCGCCGAGCACACCGGTCACGATGCCGGACACCGACGGGTCGGTGTCGACGGTGCGGAACCACTTCGCCGCCAGCGTCCTGGCGTCGGCGGCGCTGAACTGGCCCTTGCCCTCGACCAGCCAGTACTGCTCGTCGCCCTTGAACCAGACGGCGTCGCCCTTGCGCACGATCTGGAGCACGTACTTGTCGGTGCTCGCGCTGCCGCGGAAGTTCTCGGTCTCCCGGTCGACGTAGACGTCGATCAGCATCTTCTTGGTGCCGTCGAGCTTGATCGTCGCGCGCACGTGCACGGTCTTGACCGTACGGGCGGCGGTGCGGGCGAGGGATATCAGCTCCCCCACCGACAGGTTCGGCACGTCCGCGGACGTGATCGGGCCGCGCGTCGGCGAGGCCGAGGTCGGCGGCCGGCTCGTGGTCGGCTTACGGGTGGTGGCGGACGGCGACGGCGAGGAGGACTTCGACGGCGGTGCCGTCGTCGGTCCGCCCGAACTCGGCGACGGGCTAGCCGCGTCCTTGATCGACCGTGCGGCACCGTCGACCTGGCCGCAGGCTGTCAATGCCGCCGAGAGAAGTACCCCCACCACTCCAATGCTGGCGATGCGACGCACGTTGTCCCGTCCCCTCGATCGTTCCTGCCCCCGTGCGGCCCCTTGGACGGGCGCGCCCGCGCGGCGGTTCCGCCGTACGAGACGCGGCCGATCCCGCCTGTGCGCCTCACGGTACGCCGGGCACACGCGCGGTGTATTGGGTGTACCCCTCGATTTCCGCCAGGGAGTGCCGGCTTCGGACTACGCGGTCGGCAGCCGTACGTCCGCGGAGACATCCTCGATGTCGACGACCCGGCTCGCCGGCGGGGTCGTCACGACGACCGGCTTGTCGAGGTCGCGGTAGTCGATCGCGCTCCCGGTCCCGCTGTCCGCCACGCGTACCGGGACGAGCCCGCGCTCGACCGAGAGGTAGACCGTCGCCGGGTCGCCGCTCGAGTAGCCCTCCACCGGTATCTGCTTCTGCCCCTGGTGCACCAGGGCCGTCTGCCGGCGGGGCTTCGTGAGCGTGGCCAGGAACGCCGCGGGATCGGCGACCTCCTCGAACTGGTCGAGGTTGGCGAAGGCGGCGTGGGTCGACGGAATGTGCAAGTACTTGTCGCCGATCTGCCGGGCGACGTCGGCCGGTGCCCCCGACGCGCGCCAGTACGCCGCCTCGCCCTTGTACCAGGCGTCGTCCCCGCGGCGGAGGATCTCGACCGTGTAGCCCGCCACCTCGACCGAGCCCGCGAGGTCCCCGGTCTCCCGGTCGTAGTGGATGTCGAAGGCGGACCGCTGGCCCTCGTCGTCGAGATCGGCGACGACCCGGACCGTCCGCACCTCCGCCGCGGCCTCCTCCGCCTTGTCCAGCAGCTGCGCCACGGTCAGGTCGCCGTACGGCTCCCCGGACGCGCCCGCCCCCGATCCGGGCGTGGCGGTGGGCGACTTGCCGCTCTCGGCGGCACCGCTCGGGGCGGCCGACGGAGTGCCGGAAGGAGCGGCGGGGGCGCTCGCCGACGGCGCCGGCCCGTACAGCGAATCGGGGAACGCGTGCCGCCGGTTCTCCAGGCGCCCGCACCCCGCCAGCACGGTCGCCGCCGTCACGACAGTCACTGCGGCAGCGGTCGCCCGCCTGGCACGTTGCGCCATGAAGTCCCCCGAATACGCGGCGTCGCCGCAGTCCTGACGATGTGTCAGCGCAGCATCGACCCTTGATCGTCCCGAAGCAAGCCAACCACGGCGCCGGCCCCGTACGGAACGGGATTCCCGCCCGGGTCGATTAGCATCGGCCGGTGACTCCGCCCGGCCGCGCCGGGCCGCCCGATTCCCGGAGGTCCGCCGTGCCGCCGCTCGTCCCCGTCTCCTCCGCCGTGCCCGACCGCCCGGACGCGGTGGTCGTCGACGGGATCGCGACGAGCCGTGCGGACCTGTTCGGCGCCGCGACGGCGATCGCGGACCGGATCGCGGGTGCGCCGGCGGTGGCGGTACGCGCGACCGCGTCCCTCGGCACCGTCGCGGCGACACTCGCCGGGCTCGCGGCCGGGGTGCCGGTCGTCCCGGTGCCGCCGGACTCGGGACCGCTGGAACGCCGCCACATCCTGGGCGACTCCGGTGCGGCGCTGCTGCTCGAACCCGGCGGGGAGGGGGCGTGGGCGGCCGACGGCCTCGGGCTTCCCGTCGTCCCCGTCGACCTCACCCGGCGGTCGGCGGCGACGTACGCCGAGCCCGCCCCCGGCTCCGTCGCACTCGTCCTCTACACCAGCGGCACGACCGGCGCGCCGAAGGGCGTACTGCTCTCGCACGCGGCGCTCGCCGCGGACCTCGACGCCTTGGCCTCGGCCTGGGCCTGGACGCCCGACGACGTGCTGGTGCACGGGCTGCCGCTCTTCCACGTGCACGGCCTCGTGCTCGGCGTGCTGGGCGCGTTGCGGACCGGTTCGCGGCTGGTGCACACCGGCCGTCCGACGCCCGCCGCGTACGCGAAGGCCCGCGGGTCGCTCTACTTCGGCGTGCCCACGGTGTGGTCGCGGGTCGCCGAAGACCAGGCCGCGGCACGGGAGTTGGCCGCGGCTCGGCTGCTCGTCTCGGGCAGCGCCCCCCTCCCTGTCCCGGTGTTCGCGCGACTCGCCGAGCTGACCGGCCACCGCGCCGTCGAGCGGTACGGCATGACCGAGACGCTGATCACCGTCAGCGCCCGCGCGGACGGCGACCGGCGGGCCGGATGGGTCGGCACACCGGTCGGCGGCGTCGCGACGCGCCTCGTCGGCGACGACGGGAACCCCGTCCCGCACGACGGCGAGACGGTCGGCGAACTCCAAGTGCAGGGCCCCACGTTGTTCGACGGCTATCTCAACCGGCCGGACGCGACGGCCGAATCCCTCCCGTCTGACGGCTGGTTCCGCACCGGCGACGTGGCGGTCGTCGCCCCGGACGGGTGGCACCGCATCGTGGGCCGGGCGTCGACCGACCTCATCAAGAGCGGCGGCTACCGCGTCGGCGCGGGCGAGGTCGAAGGCGCCCTGCTCGCCCACCCGGCGGTCCGCGAGGCCGCCGTCGTCGGCCTGCCGCATCCGGACCTGGGCCAGGAGATCGTCGCCTTCGTCGTCGCGGAGGGCGTCACCGGCCCCGAACTGACCGAGTTCGTGGCTCAGTCGCTGTCCGTCCACAAGCGCCCCCGCCGCGTGCTCCTGCGCGCGGACCTCCCCCGCAACGCGATGGGCAAGGTCCAGAAGCGGCAGCTGACGGAGTAACCGCCGGACCTGCCTGTCCGTGTCGGCCACGCACGTGTCGGCTACGCACGTGTCGACCTCGCCCCACGGGACAGAATGGGCGCGGGGGCAACGGTGCGGGAGTCCGGGGGGTGGAGTGAGGGGTATGGGGGACGGCGGCGGGCCGGCGACCCTTCAGGAGATCGCCGAGCGGGTGGGCCTCCACGTGTCCACCGTCTCGCGCATCCTCAACGGCACGGCGGACGAGCGCGGACGCGCGGCATCCCAGGCCACCGCGCAGCGGGTCCGCGCGGTGGCCGACGAACTCGGCTACCGCCCCAACCCGCACGCGGCCAGCCTGCGGACCCGGCGCAGCAACCTCATCGGCGTGCTGGTCCCGCGGCTCTCGGAGATCGTCGTGGCGACCATCTACGAGGGCATCGAAGAGGAGGCCGCCGCCAAGGGGTTCTCCACCTTCGTCACCAACACGCACGACGACCCCGCCGTTCAGCGCGAGCGGATCGCGATGGTGCTGGGGCGGCGGGTGGACGGGCTGATCATCGGGGACGCCCATCTGGACGGTGCGGCGCTGGCCGCGCCGGGGCTGCGGGGCACCCCCTTCATGCTGGTGAACCGGCGTACCGCGGGCCGCCATGCGGCGGTCACCTGCGACGACCGGCTGGGCGGGCGGCTGGTCGCCGAGCACTTCCTCGCGCTCGGGCACCGGCGGGTGGGGGTCATCGCGGGCGAGCCCTTCGCCAGTACGGGGGCGGACCGCGCGGGCGGCTTCACCGAGCACATATGCGGCGCAGGCGTGCGGATCCCCGAACACGCGGTGCAGCACGAGGCGTTCGACATCGCCGGCGGGCGCCGGGCCGCGCTGCGGCTGCTGGACCGGTCGGACCGGCCCACCGCGGTCTTCGCGGTCAACGACCTCGCGGCGATCGGGGCGATGGGCGCGGCCCGCGATCTCGGGCTGACCCCGGGTGTGGACTTCGCGCTCGTCGGCTTCAACGACACCCCGGTGGCCGCCGAACTCCCCGTCCCGCTCAGCAGCGTGCGGTCGCCGATGGCGGAGCTGGGCAGGATCGCGGTCCGCCAGCTGCTGCTGCGGCTGGCCGGGGGCCGGGCCGGATCGCGCCGCCTGCCACCCGAACTCGTCGTACGCGGTTCCAGCGGGTCGCCGGTGGGCCCGCCGTCGGCGGCGGCTGCCGCCCCGAGCGGCGATCGGCACTGACCGCCCGTTCCCCTCGCTTCCCCTTCGCGTCCCACGACAACTCGCTTTACCCCCAGGGGTCTTGTGCGCTGCCCGCGCGGTCTGCATACCATTGCGCGAACGTTTGCCCAATCGTTTGGGTAGACCGGCCGGGGACGGCCGCGAATGGGGGAAGTCATGCCCGTGCTCCGCGAGTTCCGCGTGTCCGACCGGACATGGAGGCGGACGCTTCTTCTGATGCCGCTGACCGCCGTGCCACCGCTCCTCACCGCCGTGGCAGACGCGGAAGGCCTCATCCCGGGCTGGGCCAAGGCCCTGATCTTCGCCGGGTTCCTCGCCGTCGCGGGGTTGACACTGCTGTGGATCAAGCGCCTGGCGACGTTCGTCACCGACACCCACCTCGAAGTCCGCGGTCTGCTCCGCACCAAGCGTGTCGCGTGGGTGCACGTCCAGGACGTCACCCTGGAGGACAACGTGTTCGCGGGCATGGGGCAGCGCGGCGTGACCCCCGAGACGCGGATCGTCGTGTACGACGCCCGCGCCCGGCGCTACGTGCTGCCCTGGGCCGACGACAAGAACGTCTCCGACGTGCGCCTGACGCAGCAGGACCTGCGCGAGGCCTGGGGGCAGAACCGCGGCCCCTCATGGGTGTTCGACGAGCACCTGCGCGGCCGCATCGGCCCGGGCCACTGGCACAACATCCTGGCCCGCTCCTGGGCGCAG
Source organism: Streptomycetaceae bacterium NBC_01309 (assembly GCA_045039925.1). Taxonomy (GTDB): domain Bacteria; phylum Actinomycetota; class Actinomycetes; order Streptomycetales; family Streptomycetaceae; genus Yinghuangia. Next base: position 7,708,795 of record CP108400.1, on the reverse strand, counting down.
TTCACCTTCGGTGCCATCGCCGGGATGATCCTCGCGTTCGTGCTCCTGTTCCGGGGTTCCGGCCCGATCGTTTTCCTCGCCGTCCCGGTGTGCGGCGCTCTCGCCGCGGCCGTGACCGCCGGCGTCCAGATCCGCCGCCACCGCACCCCCGCCCGCCCCACCGCGGCGCGGCCGTAGGAGCAGCCCGGCCATCGTCCGCGGGCCGAAGAACTCGTCCGGCGGCGTGATCCCGGCGAACGCCGCCAGGAGCCTGGGGACTTCGGCCGGGCGACGGGCGACCAACCGGAGGAACAGCCGCTCCGGCCATCCCTGGGCGTGGGCGGCCAGGCCCACGGTGAAGTCGTACATCGCGGTGAGCGAGCGGTCGCGCCGGGCGTGGTAAGCGGGGAACGCGGCGCGCCCGTCGAGCTCGGCGGACAGGGCCTCGGACAGGGCGGCCGCGTCGCGCAGGGCGTTGCTGATGCCCTGCGCGGACACGGAGTCCATGACCACGCCGGCGTCGCCGACGAGGACCCACCCGGGGCCGTAGGGCTTGCGGAAGCGGTTCGGCTGGTCCGGTGTGGTGCGCAGCCTCTCGACCCGGGACGCGCCCGCGAGGCGTTCCCCGAGGTCGCCGCAACGGGACATCGTGGCCCGGTAGTTGCCCTCGATGTCGGTGCGAAAGGCGTCGAACTCATCGAGCGGGGCCGACATGTAGACCATCGTGAGGTCGTCGTTGGTGGGGAACACCGCGACGGCGCGGCCCGGGCGCTGGTAGAGCTCGCCGTGCGCCGTCGCCAGGCCCGACCAGTAGCCGTAGCAGGCGAACGCGCGTGGCGGGCGCTCCCGGTAGACCGGTGCGCGCACCGCTTCGGCGACGGAGGAGTGCTTGCCGTCGGCACCGACCACGAACCGGGCCCGCTCGTCCACCTGCCGACCGTCGCGCCCGCGCAGCCGGACGCCGACCACGCGCCCGTCCTCCCAGAGGAGTTCGTCGACACGCGTACGCTCGCGCACCTCGGCGCCGGCCGCCCGGGCCGCGTCGACCAGGATCCGGTCGAGAACGGTCCGACGCGGGCTGTACAGGGCGTCGACGCCGTCGTACTCGGGGAACGCGCCGGTCAGCACGGTGCCGCCGGAGTCGAAGCGGACGTGCCGGGTCGGCGGCGTACCGGCGTCCCGGACCGCGTCGAGCAGGCCCCACCGGTGCAGCAACGCGACGCCCGGCAACTGGACTTGATGCGACGAGACGGTGTCGCTCGGGAACCCCGCACGGTCGACCGCCAGCACGTCCAGGCCCCGGCGGGCGAGCAGCATGGCCGTCGCCGCGCCCGCCACCCGTGTCCCCACGACGATCACATCACGCATGCGGACCACGCGGACCTCCAGATACATACCGAGAGTCGGAATGTTACGAGTCACCGCCGGACCCCGCAACGCTTCGCACCGGTTGGGCCACCACCGCCGTCGTCGGCCCGGCGTTCGGGTGAATCCCGGGCCGCGGGCGTGACCGGGCAGCCTTCGGCGCGACAAGCTGGTTGGCACGATGATCCGTTCCGACCACCCGGGAGCCGAGGGCATGGGCGACGCCGCCGTCCGGACCACCAGCGACTGGATGGCCGTCATGCGCCGCATGGAGCACGAGCGGGCGGACGCGTACCTGCGCGACCCGCACGCGCATCTGCTGACCGGCGAGCCCGCGATCAGCCAGGTGGAGTACTGCCTGGGCATCGGCGGGCCCTTCGGCGTGATCATCGGCCGGGGCCGCTTCGGGGACTCGGCCGTCGAACAGGCCGTGAGCGCCGGGGTACGTCAGGTCGTCAGCCTGGGTGCGGGCAGCGACACGCGGCCGTGGCGCCTGCCGCTGCCCGCCGACCTGACCTGGTACGAGGTGGACCTGCCCGGCCAACTCGACGGCAAGACCAAGGTGTTCGAGGAGGCGGACCTCGCGCCCGGGTGCCGGAGGGAGTGCGTCGAGGCGGATCTGCGGCAGGCCTGGGACCGGGCCCTCGGGGCGGTCGGCCACGACGCGTCGAAGCCGACCGCGTGGGTCGCGGAGGGGCTGTTCTACTACCTGGAAAGGCCCGACGCGCTCGCCGTCACCGACACGTTGACCCGGCTGAGCGCCCCGGGCAGCCGCGTCGTCTTCGACGTCCCGCACCCCGGCTTCGTGACCGATCCCGAGAAGGCCGAGTTCGCGCGCTACATGAGCGACCGGGGCTCGCCGTTCGTCGGAGCCGCCGAGCACCCCGCGGAGTTGCTGCGGGACACGGGCTGGGTGACCGAGGCGTACCGCTCCCCCGACCTCGAAGCCGGCCGGTGCGCCTGGCTGGACCCGATGCCGCACCGCCTCGCCGCCGACCACCATCTCATCTGGTACGCCCACGCGCGCCGCTGACCGCGCGGTCAGTCCGCGGTGATGGCCGTCAGTTGGGACCGCAGGTATACGTGCGAGTCGATGCCCCGCACATCGGTCCCCGGGTCGCAGTCGTAGAAGTAGACCAGCGACATGAGTTCCTCGTCGGGAGCGTGTTCCGGCGGCGGCAGCACGCGGTGGCGGCCCGAGCGCCAGCGCCCGTCGGTCCAGCGGGCCATGAGGTCGCCCACGTTGACCGTGAACGCCGCCGGATCGTACGGCGCGTCCTGCCAACCGTGTTCGTCCGTGTAGACCTGGAGCCCCCCGGCCCCCGGCTCCCGGTCGAGCACCGTGACCGTGCCGAAGTCGGTGTGCGGGCCGATGCGGAACTGCCCGGGCGCGGCCGGTCCGACACGTCCGGTGCCCGGGTACCAGTTGATGTTGAAGCCCCACGTCGGGTGCGTGGTGTGCCGGGTGAAGAACCCCTCGTCGCCGCGCAGCACCATGCCCAGGAGTTCCAGGAGTTCGTCGGACAGCGCCCGCATCCGGCGCAGGTACGACTCGACCGGGGCCCGCAGCTCCGGGACTTCGGTCGGCCAGACGTTGGGGCGGAACCACTCCGCGTCCACCGCCGGATCGCCGGTGGGCTCGTCGGACACGAAGGAGAACGACTCCTTCATGTCGGGCGGGCTCTCGCCGCCCTCCGCATAGGCGTTGGCCTCGGCACCGGGACCCAGCCAGCCGCGCCCGCCCACCTTGACGGCGTACGCCTGCTTGGCCTCCGCCGGCAGGTGGAAGAACCCGCGTGCCGCGCCGCGGATCGCCGCGCGCTCGCCCGGATCGACGCCGTGCCCGGTCACCAGCAGGAACCCCGCGGTGCGCAGCGCGCCGTCGACGGCCTCCGCGATGCCGAAGCGTACGTCCGGGCCCCCGGTGCGCCATGCCGCCAGGTCGACGGTAGGGATGATGCTCATGGGTCCACTCTGTTCCCGTCACGGAGACCGGATCAAGTCGTTGATCCGCACGGGGGAACACCAAGTTCCCCGCCACCGCACAACGCTTCCGGCCAACGCCGCGCGTCGGTGCCCCGTCGCCGGGGTAGGTCCCTGGCATGGGCGGCCTCCCACGGCCGGCGGGCGGCATCGCCGCACTCGACCGGTCCCTGCAATACGTGGTGGAGACGGGAACAGGCACCGCCGACGTGGTCGGAGTGGCCGCGCGGCGCCTGCTCAAGGTCGTTCCCGCGGACATGTGGTGCGCGGTGCTGCTCGACCCGTCGACCCTGTTGGACACCGGTGGCGTGCACGAGGAGGGCTTCCCGGAGCACGTCATGCCGCGGCTGTTCGAGATCGAGCACGTCGAACACGACGACGTCGACAACCTGCGGGCGCTGACCCGGCGGCCGACGCCGGTGAGTTCGCTCCGGGTGTCGACCGAGGACCGGCTCGAGACGAGCAAGTACTACCGCGACATCCTCAAACCCCTCGGGCTGGGCGACGAGTTGCGCGTGCTGCTGCGTGAACGCGGGCGCACCTGGGGCATGTTCGTCCTGTGCCGGGAGGCCCGCTCGCGGCCGTTCAGCGGCCGGGACCTGGCGTCCGCCCGGTCGTTCTCGCGTCCGACCACCCGTGCCGTACGCCGGTCGCTGGTGGCGAACGGCCGGGACGAGGGCCTGGTCGCCGACGGCACCGGGTTCGTCGTCCTCGACGACCACCAGCAAATCGTCGAGTGCAGCACGAGCGCCGAACGGCTCATGGCCCGCATCGAGGAAACCCCGGCCGCCGGGCGCCCGAAGTCCTGCCCGCACGCGGTGCGCGCCGTCGCCGCCGCGGCCAAGGCGTCGCGCGAGGGCGCGACCACCCGCTCCCTGGTGCGCACCCACGGCGGGCACTGGCTGACCCTGTACGCCTGGCGCCTGGTCACCCCGGCGCAGCCGCTGACCATGGTGTCGATCGGACCGCCCGAGCCGGGCATGCTGGTGGCGCTGGTGCTGGAGGCGTACGGCCTCAGCGAGCAGCAGCAGCGCATCGCCCAGCGCGTGATCCTCGGGCACTCCGGCGCGGAGGTCACCGCCGAGCTCCACATCACGCGCAACACGCTCAACGACCATCTGGAGAAGATCTTCGACAAGGTCGGGGTACGCAGCCAGCGCGAGCTGACCGGGGCGGTCTTCTCGCGGCACTACTGGCCGCGGCTGGGGGTCGGGCCGTTCACCCTCGACGGACGCGTCCCCTCGCCGCGCGACGACGACAGCGACAGTGACCACGCCGACAGCGACAACGGCGACAACGGCGGCAGCGGCCGTGACCACCACGACGGCGGCACACCCCACATCTCTGGGGTACTGCCCGTCCGGGCACCCGGTTAGCGTCTGCCTGCCGGGCACGAAACCGGGGGGTAACGGGGGTTCGTGCCGGACGAGCGCCGGTGCGCGGGGGGCAGGGCATCCGCGACGCGGCCGAATGTAGCCGCGGCCGTCGTCGCGGGTGCCCCGGCGCCCGGTGCTCGTCTCCGGGCCCGCCCGGACCACCGATAACGGTCGGGGTCCGGGCGGGCCCGACGCGCGGCGCCGTACGCCCGTCAGGGCAGCGGGCGGCGGCCGGGGAAGCCGAGGTCCTGGCGGTGGTACCAGGCCAGTTCGCGGTCGCCCTCCAGCCAGCACAGGTGGACCGGGGTCCCGTCGGCGAGGTCGGAGGGGAAGTCGACGAGCAGCGGCGCGAACCCCTTGAGCTCGGCGCCGGTCTCCTGCACGCGGGTCATCAGCTCGTCCAGGCGCGCGTGCATGCCCTTCAGTTCGGGCAGGCCCCCGTCCGGCGTCGGGCCGCCCCCCGTCGCGAGATCGGCGGACAGCTCCGCCGCACGGCCACGCAGCGCGACAATCTCGTCGAGGACGGGAAGCAGCTCGGTGAGCGCCTCGCGCGCCTCGTCGACAGTGAACAGACCCATGGCCCCAGCTTGTCACGGAGCCGGCGTACGGTTCAGATCCGGCCGGTCAGGACCATCGGGTCGGGGTATCCCTGCGGGTTCTCGGTCACGCCGACGATCGTTGCCGTGCCGGTCCTGGGGTCCGTGCCGACCGACCACGGCGCGTAGCTCCTGCCGTCGGGGAGGTCCGTGGGGAGGCCGAGCGAGGTGGCCCGGTTCCCGACCACGCGCAGGGCATAGCCGTTCGCGCGGTCGTACGTCTTCCCCGCGGCCACGATGCCGCCCGGCGCCGGGGCCGCGCCGTACATGGGGCCGGCCGTCTCCGGTACGGCCACCCGTGTCCACGACTTGCCGTTCCAGTGCATGACGAGGGCGTGTCCGCGGTCCTTGTCGTCGAGGAGGACGCGGCCCACGGCCCACACGTCGGTCGGGGACTTCGCCACGACCGAGTTGAACTCGCCGTAGACACCGCCGTGCGGGGGTGTCGGCAGCACCGACCACTTCGATCCGTCGTAGTGCAGTGCGACGGGTTGGTTGTCGTCGCCGTAGCCGTTGCCGACCGCCCACACGTTGTTCGGCCCGGACGCGCTGATGGAGTTCAATCCCCATGCGGCGTACGGCTGCGGCACCGGGATGCGCCGCCAACTCCGGCCGTCCCAATGGGCGATCAGGCCTTCGTGGTGCGACTCGATGTGCGTGGGGCCGCCGTCGGGGTCCGGTGTCGCGCTGTCCTGGATCTGTGCCCAGCCTGCCGCCCACACGTTGTCCGGGCCGACCGCGGAGACGCTGAGCAGCCCGCCGCCCATCGAATCAGGCGGGGTGGGAACGTCGACAACTGTCCACGAACGCCCGTTCCAGTGCTGGGTCATGATGGGTTCGCCGAGTTCGGAGGCCTTCTGGTCGCCGACCACCCACACGTCCTTCTTCGAGGTGGACGCGATGGCGTTGATCCGGCCGCTCTCACCGGTCGCGGTGGGGATCTCGGTCCACGGGCCGGCGCCGTTCTTCGCGTACACCGTCGGCCGGAAGTCGAGGCCGCCGCCCTCCTCCACCAGGCGGAAGCCGGCGACCCACGTCGTGGCGGCGTCGGGCTTGGTGACGCCGGTCAGACTGGCGGCGCCTGGGGGGAGCTTCGCGGGCGTCCACCGCCGGGCAACCGATTCGGCCGATGCGGCCGCCTCGTCCGCGGCGGCCGGAAGCGCGCCCCCGACCGCGACGGCGGACGCCACCGCCGTCGCGGCGGCAAGCGTGCGCAGGCGACGGCGGGGGCGTACAGGGGTAGTTGCGGTCATACGGTCGTTCTCCAGACTCGGGGTGGTCACCCCGTCGCCTGCCGTGACGTCCCACGGGCGCCCGGGCGTTACAGCCCCAATCTGTACTTATGACTAAGTCCGAAACAAGTATGCGTGGGCTTGTACGTAACTTGCCCGCGCGATTAGCTTCCCTTCCACCGGAGTCCGGGAGGGGACCAGTGAACAACGCACACACCACCGGCATAGGCATCGTCGGCTGCGGCAACATCTTCGAGCGCTACGTGCGCGGCATGGGGCGCTTCCCGGAACTGCGCGTCGCCCGCGTCGCCGACGTCGACGCCGAGCGGGCCCGACGCGGCGCCGAACTCGTGGGCGCCGGAACGCCGTACGGCACCCTCGGGGACCTGCTCGCCGATCCCGCCGTGGAGATCGTCGTCAACATCACGCCGCCGGCCGCGCACGCGCCCGTCACCGACGCCGCGCTGCGCGCCGGGAAGCACGTGTACGTCGAGAAGCCGATCACCACCGACGTCGCCGTGGCACACGAACAGCTCGTGCTGGCAGGTGAATCGGGCCTGACCCTCGGCGGCGCACCCGACACGTTCCTCGGCAGCGCGGGCCAGACCGCCCGCTCGGTGGTCGACGCCGGGGTGATCGGCGACCCCATCGGCGCCACCGCGTTCGTGACGCACAGCCGCGCCGAGACCTGGCACCCGGACCCGACGTTCCTCTTCAAGCCCGGCGGCGGTCCGATCCTGGACCTGGGGCCTTACTACGTCACGCAGTTGGTCAACTGCCTCGGGCCGGTCGCCGAGGTGTACGGCAGGACCCGCGTCGGCGCCGCCGTGCGTACCGTGACCGCGCCGGAGCGCCTGGTGGAGTCGATCGACGTCGAGGTCGACACGCATGCGGCGGCCGTGCTCACCTTCGCGTCGGGCGTGCTGGCCACGATGGCCCTCAGCTTCGACATCTGGGACCACCAACTGCCCTTCATCGAGATCTACGGCACCCGGGGCACCCTCAACATCCCGGACCCCAACACGTACGACGGCGACGTGAGGGTGCGCCTGCACGGCGACGACGCCTGGACGGTCTGCCCGCCCGTGCTGCCCGTGCAAGGGCCGGCCGACTCGTTCGAGCACCAACTGCTGCGCGGGCCCGGCGTCGCCGACCTCGCGGCCTCGCTGCGCGGCGGACCGCACCGCGCCTCGGCACCCCTCGCCCTGCACGTCCTCGAGGTGCTCGGCGCGATCACGGCCTCGGGTGCGGCGAAGGCGCCGCTGGCCATGACGACGACATGCGCGCGTCCGGCGGCCGTGCGCTGAATCGAGCAAGCACCGAATCGAGCAAGCACCGTCCCGCCGCACTCTGCCGAGAGGAACCGACCGTGCCCGCCACCTCGCCCGAGCCCCGGAACGAACCCCTGTACGCCGTCGACCTCATCACCTTCTACCACCCCGAGTTCTGGGGCCTGGACACCTACGACGCGCTCGTCGCCAAGACCGCCGCCGAGCCGCGCTGGTTCTGGGAGCGCTGCCTCGACGCGCTCCGCGAAGCGGGCGTCCCGGGCCTCGAACTGACCTTCCCGCCGGGCGACTGGCGGTCCGCGGTCGCGGCGTACGGCTCCCCCGAAGGCTTCGCCGAGGCTCTGGCGCAGCGCGAACTCACGCTTGTCAGCGGCTTCTTCGCGGAGATCGACCGCCACGAGTGGCGCACCCCGGAAGGCCGCCGCGACATCCTCCGGGCGGCCTCCGACTACGCCGACTTCCTGCGCCGCGCCGGCGGCGGCGTCCTGGTCGCGGGGCTCCCCCTGCGGCGTACGGTCGGCGCCGAACCTGCGGTGTTCGTCGACATGGCAGCCGCCGAACCGCTGGCCGCGCTGCTCAACGAGATCGGCGACGCGACGCTGCGCCACGGCGTCCGGCTCGCACTGCACACCGAGGCGCACTCGATGCTGTGCACGGGCCGCGACGTCGACCTGTTCATGCTCCTCACCGACCCGATGTACGTCGGCCTCTGCCCCGACACCGCGCACCTGACGCTCTCCGGCGCCGACCCGGTCCAGGTCGTGTCCCGGCACCGCGAGCGCATCGTGCTGGCGCACTGGAAGGACGCCCTCGGCCCCGCCCCCATGGACGTGCACATCGACGAGCAGATCTTCGCCGCGCACCAGCCGTACTTCTGCCCGCTGGGCAGCGGGGTCGTCGACTGGTTCGCCTGGGCCCGCCTCATGCGCGAGATCGGGTTCACCGCACCCACCCTGCTGGAACTCGACATGGTCCCCGACCCGATCGGCGAGATGCGCGCCGCCCGCAAGTTCGTGTCCACCTCCCTCGCGCCCCTCTACCTGTGAGGCAGGCGGAGGCAGGCGTACCAAGCAGGCGAAGGAGGCCGCCAGGCGGTGCGTGGTACCCGCGGGACCGGCAGAATGCCCGGCATGGCTGTGGATGACCTCGCGCGGCGCGGATTCGGCTCGGGCGCGGACCGGTACCACCGGGCCCGGCCGTCGTACCGGCCCGAGGTGATGGCCTACCTGGGCGACGCCCTGGGCCTCGGGCCGGGCGTCCGGGTGCTCGATCTCGCCGCGGGCACCGGGCACATGACGGTGCGTCTGGTGGAACTGGGCGCCCACGTCTCGGCGGTCGAACCCTCCGAGGCGATGCGCGCCGTGTGCGCGGAGACCGTGCCCGGTGTCGCGGTCGTCGCCGGGACCGCCGAGGACATCCCGTTCGCCGCCGAGTCGTTCGACGCCGTCGTGGTGGCGCAGGCGTTCCACTGGTTCGACGGCCCGGCGGCGCTGCGCGAGATCGCCCGCGTGCTGCGCCCAGGCGGCGGCCTCGCGCTGCTGTGGAACGAGCGCGACGGCGCGACCGCGTTCGACGTCGCGGTCGGCAAGGCCCTCGCGTGGTCGAAGCCGCTGCCGTACGACGTGCGCCACGACTTCACGGCCGACCTCGACGCCTCCGGGCACTTCGGCGCCGCCCGGGCGCGGCAGTTCCCCTGGGCCGAACGGCTCAGCCACGAACAGCAGTTGGCGAGGGTCTCCACCATCAGCTACATCAACGCGATGCCGCCCGACGCGCGCCGGGACGTGCTCGACCGGTTGCGCGGACTGCTCGCGGACCAGCCGGACCCGCGCGACGTGGGCCACGTGACGAACACGTTCGTCGCCACGAAGCCGGGCACCTGACGCGGCCGACCCCATCGACCCGGCTGACGCAAACGACGCGAACGGCGCGAACGGCGCTGCCGCCCCGGCGTCAGCCGCGCAGCACGCCCTGCTCGATCAGCCACGCCCGGGCCGGGACGACCCCGGTCCAGCGGTGTGCGACCAGTCCGGCCGCCGTCGCCCCGGCCACGTTGTCCTCGCGGTCGTCGAGGAACCTGCACTCGGACGTCCGGGCTCCCAGCCGCTCGGCGAGCACGCGCCACATCTCCGCGTCGGGTTTCGCCATCGCGTGGTCGGCGGAGATCACCAGGTGCCGGAAGTACTTGGCCCACGGCTGGGCGGCGAAGGCGATCCCGCACGACGCCGGGGCGTTGGAGAGCAGCGCCAACGGCGCGCCCTGCGCGGACAGTTCGTCCAGGAGCGCGATCGACTCCGGGTTCGTGTCCAGCCAGCCCGCGACGTCGGCCTCGGTCAACTCCGCGACACGGCGGGCGTCGACCGCGAATCCCGCGCGCCGGCCGACCTCGGTCCAGTAGACGTCGTCGGGCATGCCCCGGTCGTACGCGTCCCGCAACGCCCAGTACCCCGCCTCGAATTCGGCGGTTCCGACCCCGACCGAGGCGGCCATGCCCGGAAGGGCCGTCGAGGCGTGGCAGATGACTTCCCCGTAGTCGAACACGGTCCAGTGCGGCATGCTCTCCCCCTTCGTCGCGGCCCGCGAACGTGCCGGCACCCGAACATCCAGGACCCGCGGTCAACGTAACCCACGATGATCGCTGCCGCCCGCAACGGCAGCCGCCGGCGGCCGCCTGAACGCGTACGGCCCGACCCCCGGGAGCCGGGGGCGGGCCGTGGTGACGCGGTGCGGCGGAGGTCAGCCGCGCTTCGCGACGAGGTTGCTCTCCGGCAGGCGGACCAGCGGGATCCGTCGCTCGCAGCGGCTCTGGTAGTTGTTGTAGTACGCGCGGTCGGCGGTGAGCCCGGCCCAGGTGTCGGCGTAGTCGTCGCCGTCCAGGACCTCGGCCTCGCTCCAGTAGGTCGCCCCCTGGACCCGGACCAGGATGGTCGGGTTGGCCTTCTTGTCCGCGAGGTTGACGAACCACGACGGGTTCTTGTCGGCCCCGGCGAACGAGGCGACGACGACGCGGTGGCCGTTCTTGTCCACCCAGTAGGGGAGCGCGACCTTGTGCACGTTGCCGGTCTTGCGGCCGACCGTCTGGATGAGCACGTGCAGCATGCCCGCGACGTCCCACCACTCGGCGTCGTCCGAGCCCTCCATGCCCTTCACGTGTTCCTTCGTGAAGGCCACGATCTCCTCGGGGCTGGGCTCGATGAACTCTTCATTGCGCTGATCCGTCGACATGTTTCGGAGCGTATGCAATCACTGCTTGACTTTGCAATGGAGTCGGGGCGTCGGGATCACCACATTCCGCCCTCGGCTCAGGGGGTGCCGTCGAGCCGCCGCACGGTCAGCCCCAGCTCGGCGATGACGTCCAGGCTGACCTCGACGCGCCCGGTCCGCTCCGCCGCGCAGTCGCACAGCGCGACGACGCCTTCCACCATCTCGTCCATCGACTCGATCTGGTCCTCGCGCACGATGTGCCCGACCAGCTCACGGGCCCCCTCGCTCATCACCGCGGCGCGCGGCTCGACCGTGTTGACCCGGATCCCGCTGCCGTACAGGTCGGCGGCGAGCCCGTTGGTGAGCCTGTTCAGCGCGGCCTTGGAGGAGCCGTAGACGGTGGTCCCGGTCCCCGTCCCGCCGAGGGTGTACGGCGGCCCCGCCCACGGCCGCGCGGTGGCGCTGGAGAGGTTGACGATCCAGCCCTCCCCGCGTTCCCGCATGCCCGGGACGACGGCCTGCGTGAGGTGCAGCGGCGCGATGACGTTGACCTCGAAGTGCAGGCGGGCGCGGCGCAGCGGGTAGTCGGACGGCGGCGCGTACACGCCCATGGCGGCGTTGTTGACCAGGATGTCGAGCGGTCCCCCGAGGGCCCGCTCGGCCTCGGGGACGATCCGGTCGCGGTCGGCTTCGTCGGACAGGTCCGCTCCGATGAGGGCGACCTTGCCGCCGTACGCCTCCAGCAGCGCGCCGACCTCGGCGAGCGTGCCGGCGAGTTTGGCCGCCGTGTCCAGGCTGCGGGCCGTGATGGCGACGTCGGCGCCCTCGGCCGCGAGGCGCCGGGCGACCGCGGCACCGATGCCCCGGCTGGCGCCGGTGACCAGGGCGCGCCGCCCGGCGAACCGCTTGTCGGACATGTGATGCCTCCTCAGGGGCGGGTGAACGCCGGGCTGTTGCTGTCGGAAGGTACGGTCCCGAGCGGTTCCGCGATCTCGGCGTAGGTCGGTCCGCACGCCGCGGCGTAGCCGTCGAGCACGTCCAGGTCGAACCCGTAGACCTCGGCCGCGTTGCCCGCGAGCATGCGGCGCAGGTCGGCCGGGTCCACGCCGGGGAAGGAGCGCCGCAGCGACTCGCGGGTGTAGGGGTAGGTGCCCTCGTCGTGCGGGTAGTCGCTGCCCCACAGGAAGCGGTCGATCCCGAGCTCGTGGCGGGCGTCGGCCTCGACGGGGCTGGGGAAGCTGACCCCGACCCACACGTTGCGGGCGAAGTACTCGCTCGGCTTGAGCGGCAGGCGGTCGCCTTCGTCGTACTTCAGCTCGCCGATGCGGCCGGAGCCCATCTGCTCGTGGTACGCGTCGAGTTGGCGCAGCAGCGGCGGAATCCACGAGGCGCCCTGCTCGGTGATGACGAACTTCAGGCGCGGGAACCGCTCGAAGGCTCCGGACACCAGCATGTGGGTGAGCGGCCTGCGGAAGAAGGTCGCGGCCTCCGCGATCCACAGGAACTTCGAGGCTGGGTAAGGCCCGTAGTCCGGCGAGCCGGATCCACCGTGGTTGACCACGACGAGGTCGAGGTCCTGGCAGACCTCCCACAGGCGGTCCCAGTCCGGGGCGTAGACCGGCGTGATGCCGGCCGCGTCGGGCGGGGTGGTCGGGATGAGGATCCCGGCAAGCCCCTGTTCCTTGGCCCACTTCGCCTCGGCGACCGCGTCGTCGATGTCGTTGAGGAAGACCTGCGCGAGGCCCGCCCTGCGGTGGCTGTGCGCGCCTCCGCACCACTCGGCGAGCCAGCGGTTGTGCGCGCGGATGCCGGCGAGGCGGCGGGCGTACGAGCGCTCCGTGGGCGGCCGGGCGACGAGTTGGCCGGTCGGGAAGAACGGCGGCACGGTGTTGGGGAAGACGACCTCGGCGACGACGCCGTCCGCCTCCATCTCGCGCACCCGGCGCTCGTCGTCCCAGTTGCGGGTGCGTCCGTCGGCCTGGAGGTCGCGGAACGGGTTGCGGTACTTCTCGCGCCAGGCGTCGAACTCCTCGCGCCACGCGGCGTCGAGGTAGTCGCGGTAGGTCTCCATGTTGGCGCCGGCATGGCCGTCGGCGGAGATGATGGTGTAGCGGTCACTCATCGCGCGGCCTTTCTTGTCTCGTGGGGATGCGTGCGTTGTTCGCGGCGTCGCGTTGTTCCGGGGCGTCGCGTTGTTCCGGGGCTCGGTCTTCTGGGGCTCGAACTTCTAGAGCTTGAAGACGCGGGTCGCGTTGTCGCGCAGGAACTTGGGCCACACGTCGGCCTTGAACGGCACGTCGGGCAGCTCGCGGAAGATGCGCTCCAGGGACAGGCCCATGGGGTAGTAGCCGGCGTACATGATCTTGTCGGCGCCCCGGGTGTTGGCGTAGTCGACGATGGCCTTCGGGTAGTACTTGGGGGCGAAGGCCGAGGTCATGTAGTAGAGGCCGGGCCACTTGAGCATGAGCTTGACGGCGAGGTCCTCCCACGGTTCCGCACCGTGCCGCATCACGATGCGCAGCTCGGGGAAGTCGTAGCAGACCTGGTCGAAGTGCATGACGTCCTGGCACGCGGCCGGTACGCGCGGCCCGGGGATCCCGGCGTTGGAGATGATCGGGATGTCCAGGTCGACGCACGTCTGGTAGACGGGGTAGTACCGGCGGTCGCTGACCGGGACCTGCGGGTTGCAGCCCGCCGGGAAGGTCGTGACGGCGGCGATGCGGTGCTCCTCGTGCGCCGCCCGGATCCGCCGCACGGCGGCGGTGATGTCGTTCGGGTCGACCTCCAGGCTGAGCCGGAACCGGTCGGGGTGCTCCTTGACCGCACGCTGCGCGGTCTCGCCCATGCCGACCAGGCCGACGGCCACGCCGCAGGCGTCCATCTGGCCGAGCGTCACCGCGACGGGGTCGACGCCCTCGTCCAGGTGGTTGGGCACGCCCTTGAACATGTACTCGGCGGGGAACTCCATCCCGGCGCTCTCGGCGTCGCGCAACTGCGGCTTCAGGAAGTCGTAGTGGCTGCGGGCCTGCGCGCTCGGGAATCCGATCATCAAGTCCACGGCACCGACATCGGACGGGAAACCAGGCACGCGCGAACCTCCTTGTCGGGCCTGGGTTTCCAGGCCATCACGACTACCCGGTTCATGCTACTTAGTTGATTGACTCTGTCAACCTATTCCCCGTACGCAACCGTCCGGAGGCCCGCCCCCGAACCCCCGCGCGCGACCTCCCGGCTCTCCGAACGCGTCAACCACGTGGGGGCGCCGCCACCCGGAACGGCACGGAGCGACTCGAACGACGAAGAACGAGGGAGCGCATGGGTCGGCGGAGGAGCAAACGCGACGGGCGCCTGCGGCGCCGGATGTGGGCCCGGGCCGTGGGTGGAGCCGCGGCGGTCGCGGTCGTGGCCGGCGGTTACTCGCGCACCAGGCCCTGATCACTCACCGCGTAACGGCAACACGCCGCGCCCCCGGGGGAGTTCCCCCGGGCACGCGGCGTGTTGCCGTGTACGCGTCGGCGCTACTTGGTCAGGGCCTGCTTGATGAGGGTGCGGCCGAAGTCCCACATGAGGCCGGTGCCCTTGTGGGCGTCGTCCATGACGTCCACGAAGGCGGCGGTGAAGTTGTCGACGTCGTGCTGCCCGATCACGTACGGCGGCAGCAGCTTGATGACGTCCATGTGGTCGCCCGCCACCTGCGTCAGCATGCGGTGGCGCTGGAACAGCGGGACGACGACCATCTGCGCGAACAGGCCGGTGCGGGCCGCCTGGAGCGTCGACCAACCGGCGCGCAGCTTCAGGGACTTGGGCTTGCCGAACTCCAGGCCGATGATGAGGCCGCGTCCGCGGACGTCGGCGAACAGCTCGTACTTGTCCTGGAGCGGGCGCAGCGCGGCCTGGAAGGCGTCGCCCGTGCGCAGGCAGTTCCCGGCCAGGTCCTCGTCCTCGATGACCGCGAGGGTGGCGAGGCCGGCCGCCATGGCCTGGTTGTTGCCGCCGAAGGTGCAGTCGTGGACCAGGACGCGGTCCATCGTCGAGTAGACCTTCTTGAAGATCCAGTCCTTGGTCAGCGTGGCGCCGATCGGGACGTACCCGCCGGACAGCGCCTTGGCCACGGTCACGATGTCCGGCTCGACGCCGGGCTCCCACTCGTACGCCCAGAACTTGCCGGTGCGGCCCATGCCGACCTGCACCTCGTCGGCGATCAGCAGCGCGCCGTGCTGGCGCAGCAGCTTCTGGGCGGCGGCCAGGTACCCGGGCGGCGGGATCAGCACGCCCTTGCCCTGGATCGGCTCGACGATGAACGCCGCGACGTCGCCGCGCTTGAGTTCGCGCTCCAGCGCGTCGAGGTCGCCGAGCGGCACCGCGGCGTCCGGCAGCAGCGGCTCGAAGCCCTTGCGGAACTCCTTGGCGCCGTTGACCGACAGCGAGCCGGTGGTCAGGCCGTGGAAGGCGTGGTCGACGTAGACGATGCGCTTGCGCCCGGTCGCGAAGCGCGCGAACTTGAGCGCCGCCTCGACCGCCTCGGTGCCGCTGTTGCAGAAGTACACGCGGTCGAGGTGCGGCGTGGTGCGCAGCAGCCGGTCGGCGAGCGCGGCGGCCAGCGGCGGCGTCGCGAAGTGCACGATGTCCGGCAGGTCGAGGGCGATGACGTCCTGCACCGCCTTGCGGACCACCGGGTGGTGCCGCCCGACGCCGTACGTGCCGAAGCCGGACAGGAAGTCGAGGTACTCGGCGCCGGTCTCGTCGTAGAGGTACGGGCCCTCGGCGCGCACGTAGTTGCGGTGGAAGCCGATGGTCTGGAGCACGCGCGGCAACTGCGGATTGAGGTGCTTGGCGGTCAGCTCGAAGCCGCGCCCCTCGTACTCCGCCAGCGTCTCACCGAGATCGAACGTCATCCGCCACCGTCCTGTTCGTCCGCCGTACCGCGTCCCACGCCCAAGTCTGCCCCCTCGCGCCCCCCGGCCGCCGGGAACGGACCGGAATCCGGGCCCGCGGCCGCGTCGAGCCATTCGGAGAGTGTGCGTGCGGCCGCCTTGAGTGACCGGTACGCGGTCAGGCCGTTGCGCACGATGCCCGGCCGCAGCAGTTCGTGCCCCGGCGAGTCGCTGACCACGCGCACCACCGCCCACGGCCGCTCCGGGCCGGGCCGCGTCCACCACTCGGTGAGGAGGAAGAAGGACTCCATGTCGGCCGCCACGACCCCGGCCTCGGCGAGCGGGCCGCGCTCCGCCGGGCGGACCAGCTTGCGCACGGTCGCGACCGGTCCGGCGTACACCGGAATCGGCAGCGGGCGCAGGGCCCTGACGAGGGAGTCGGCCCACGGGCACGGACGCACCTCGCCGTCGGGGCCGCGCACCTCGGTGGCCACCACGATGTCGCCGGGCCGCAGCCCCTCCATGCCCGCGCCCATGCCCGCCACGACCACCGCGGGGGCGCCGGTCAGGGTCTCGGCGCAGGCGAGGGACTTCGCCTCGCCCATGCCGGAGCGCACCACGGTCTCGGCGCCGCCGCGCACCAGGGCGCGGCGCTCGATGCGCAAGGGAGCGACGAGGAGGGGGCGGACGGGGGTGTCCGCGGCTTCCCCGCGGTCTCCGTCGGCGTTCCGTGTCACGGCTCAGCCCGCCGCCTTGACGTACCGTCCGAGCGCCATGATCGGGAACACGATCCGGTACATGTGGTACTTGATGTAGAAGTCACCGGGGAAGCCGGTGCCGGTGAACTGCGGTTCGTCCCAGCCGCCTTCCTCGTTCTGATGCTCCGTCAGCCAGCGGACGCCGCGCTCGACCGCGGCACCGCGCTCGCCGGCCGCGAGCAGCGCCATCAGCGCCCACGCAGTCTGTGAGGCCGTGGAGTCGCCCTTGCCGGACCACGAGGGGTCGACGTACGAGCGCAGGTCCTCGCCCCAGCCGCCGTCCGGGTTCTGGATCCCGTTCAGCCAGCGGACCGCGCGGCGGATCGCGCTGTGCCGCGGGTCGACGCCCGCGAGCACGAGCGCGGGGACGGCCGCGCCGGTGCCGTAGATGTAGTTCGCGCCCCAGCGGCCGAACCACGAGCCGTCCGCCTCCTGGTTGCGCAGGAGCCAGCGCACCCCCTCGACGACCTCGTCGCGGTACTCGGGGCCGGACTCCGCGAACATCTCGACGATGTGCGCGGTGACGTCCGCCGACGGCGGGTCGGTGACCGCGCCGAAGTCGCAGAACGGCAGCTTGAGCGGCAGCCCGGCGGTGTTGTCCGCGTCGAACGCGCCCCACGCGCCGTCCTTGCTGCGCATGCCGGCCGTCCACACCTCGGCGCGGCCCAGCACCTCGCGCATGCGCTCGGTGTCCGGGTGGGCGACGTACCGCAGGGCCATCACGACCTCGGCGGTGTCGTCCGTGTCCGGGTAGTAGTCGTTGGCGAACTCGAAGGCCCAGCCCCCGGGTTCGAGGCCGGGGCGGCGGACCGCCCAGTCGCCGTACTCGCGGATCTCCTCGTCGAGCAGCCAGCCCGCGGCCTTGACCACCTGCGGGTGGTCCGCGGCGAGCCCGGCGTCGCGCAGCGCGACGAGGGAGAGGCCGGTGTCCCACACCGGGGACTGGCAGGCCTCGAAGCGCCGTACGGTGCCCTCGTCGGTGTCCTCCCAGATGGTGAACCCGTCGAGGCCCTTGATGCCCTGCGCCACGACCGGGTGGTTGAGCGGCATGCCGGTCAGGTGCAGTGCGATGAGCGAGTACACCCACGGCGGCTGGATGCCGCCCCAGCCGCCGTCGGCCTCCTGGCGCTCGATGATCCACTGCTTGGCGCGGCGGATCGCGGCGCGGCGCACCGGCATCACGGGGCGCTTCGAATAGACGTGCAGGACCCGGTCGAGGGCGCGGAAGAACCGCGACCACGGGTCGTCGGCCACCGGCTTGTCGGCCACCGGGCCGGTCGGCTTCAGTTCGTCGAGGCCGAAGGGCGCGGGCCGGACCGGGCGCAGCGAGCTCACGATGGTCAGCGGGACTATCGTCTGCCGCGCCCAGCACGCGAAGTCGTAGACGTTGAGCGGGAACCACTTGGGTAGGTAGATCAACTCCGGTGGCATCACCGGGAGTTCGTCCCAGGACCACCAGCCGAAGAAGGCCAGCCAGAAGCGCGTGAACACGCGGCTGTGCGCGAGGCCGCCGCGGTCGCGGATGAACGCGGCGGCGCGCCGCATGTGGTCGGCGTCGACGGAGTCGCCGGCGAGCTTGAGGGCGACGTACGCCTCGATCGTCGTGGACAGCTCCGCGGGCCCGCCGCGGAAGGAGGCCCAGGTGCCGTCCTCCCGCTGGTTCGCCCGGATCCACCGGGCCGACTGCTCGGTCTGCTCGGCGGTCCGGATGCCGAGGAACTCCCGGAACAGGAGGTCCTCGGCGTCCATCGTGACGTTGGTCTCCAGCTCGCCCTTCCACCAGCCCGTGTCGTCCTGGAGCGACAGCAGGTGGGCCACGGCGCGGTCGAGCGTGTCCTCGGCCCGCTCCGGCGCGTCGGTGGCATCGGTCCGGACGGTCACCGTCATCTTCACAACTCCCGAGTCGTAGTGAATGCCGCCAGGGCCGCCAGGTCGGTACGCGTCACCTCCGGGATGCCGAGTCCGTCGAGGCTGACGAGCGCGAGCTCCAGGTGTCGCTGCGCCTCCACCTCGGTTCGGACGCGGCCTCCCGCCTCCTCCACGAGCCTTGCGGCCAGGGCCAGCTGATCCTCCGTCAGGTCACCGGGGGTGGTGTAGAGGTCGGCCAACCGGTCCGCCGCGGCACCACCGGAGGTGAGCGCGGCGACGACCGGGACGGACTTCTTGCGCTGGCGCAGGTCGTTCCATGCGGGTTTGCCGGTCACCTCGGGGCGGCCCCAGATGCCGAGCAGGTCGTCGACGGCCTGGAAGGCGATGCCGAGGTGGTGGCCGAACGCGTACAGCCGGTCCACGGTCGCCTTCTCGGCGCCGGCGAGTGCGGCCCCGATGGCGCTCGCGCAGGCGAGCAGCGCACCGGTCTTGTTGCCGGCCATCGACAGGCACTCCTCGACCGTGACGTCCATGCGCGTCTCGAACGAGAGGTCCTGGGACTGTCCGTCGATCAGCGCGGCGGTCGCGTCGGTGAGCAGCTTGGCGGCGCGGTCGCCCTGGCCGGACGACTCCATCAGCACCTGCTCGGCGAGCACGAGCAGGCCGTCCCCGGCCAGCACCGCGAGGCCGGGGCCGAAGGCCTTCCAGGCGGTGGGCCGGTGCCGCCGCTCCTCGTCGCCGTCCATGAGGTCGTCGTGCAGGAGCGAGAAGTTGTGCACGAGTTCGACGGCGACCGCGCCCGGGACGCCGGTCCGGGTGGGCGCGCCGACGGCCTCGGCGGACAGCAGCGCGAGCGCCGGGCGCAGCGCCTTGCCGCCGTTGCCGGGGACCGGGCGGCCCTCGGTGTCGGCCCATCCCATGTGGTAGGCGGAGACGCGGGCGAGCGGCGGTTCGAGGCGGGCGACGGCGGTGCGGAGTGCGGGCTGCGTGGCCTCGCGGGCTCGGTCAAGTACAACAGGGGCGAGTGAGCTGTCGGCTACGGTCACGGTGTCGTCGTCCTCTCCGGGAAGGCACCAGATGGGGTCGTCGGCAGTACACGCCCGGGATCCAAGTCCAGGCTGGGCAGGGTGACGTGGGCCGCGGCCAGGCCGCTGCGGACAGCCGACTCCATGGTCGCGGGCCACCCGGTGGCGGTCCACGAGCCGGCGAGTGCGAGTCCGGGTAGTGCGGTGCGCGCGTACGGTCGCAGTCGGGCCGAGCCGGGTGCGGCTCGGAAGGTCGCGGTGCGCTCCTTGGTCACGACGAACTCCTCGACCCGCGCCGAGCGCGTGGCGGGAAGCAGCCTTTCGAGCGCGGGCACGAACCGGTCCCGGAGTTGATGCTGCGTCAGATCGATCTCGTCGTCGGCGGCGGACAGCGACACCGCGAGGTATCGGCCGCGTTCGAGTCCGAGGTTGTCGCTGCGGTCGAAGACCCACTGCACGGGACTGCCGAGTCCGGCCGCGAGGTCTTCGGTGAACACCGGTCGGTCGTAGATCACATGCAGGTTGACGATCGGCGAACTCCCCAGTCCGGCAAGGACGGTGGGGTCGGCCGGCCGGTCGTCGAGGAGCAGGGCGCCGGCGGGGAGCAGCCGCGCGGCGTCCTCGTGCGGTACGGCGACCACGACGCCGTCGGCGTGCAGGGCGCCGCCGTCGGCGTCGACGGAGAACCCGCCGCCGGGCAGCGGCTCGATGGCCGCGACCCGGGAGCGGAGGCGTACGTCGACCTTCGCGTCCTCGAGCGCGCGCTGTGCGGCGTCGCCGTGCAGCTTCTGGAGCGGGACCTTGCTCCAGCCGATGTCGGCGCCGTCGTTGGTGTCGAGCAGCCCGGTGCGGAAGACCTTGGCGGCGACGGCGAGCGAGGCGTGCTCGGCCGTCAGGTTGATGGTGGCGACGCCGACCAGGTCCCACATCGCGGCGCGTTCGCGGGCCGTGACGCCGAACCGGTCGAGCCAGCTGCCGAAGGTGACCTCGTCGAGGCGCGGGTCCTCGGGGTCGAGGCGCTTGAGCGCGAGCGCCGCGACCCCGACCCGGGCGCGGCCCGCGAGGGTCAGGAACGGGTAGCGGGAGAGCGCGGCGGACAGGTGCAGGGGCGAGGGCAGCGCGCTGCGGCGCAGCCGCCCGACCGTGCCCCAGGGGGTGAGCACGGGTACGTCGAGCCGGTCCTGCAGCACGGTGTCGCCCGTCGACCCGATGCGGTCGAGGAACCACCGGTACTCGGTGCAGCAGCGGAGGAACACGTGCTGTCCGTTGTCGAGCCACCGTCCGTCACGGCGGAAGGAGAACGTGGCGCCGCCGAGGCGCGGGCGCCCCTCCAACAGCGTCACGGACGCACCGGCATCAGCCGCGGTGAGTGCGGCGGTGATGCCGGCGAGTCCTCCCCCCACCACGATCAGACGACGTGTCATGAGCCCTCACGTACCCAGAAGATCACTTGGCCTACTCCCCCTTGAAGTGTTTTTCGCCGGAACGTGTTCCCCGCATGAGGAATTTCTCCGTGGACCGCGTCACACGCGCCACGTTCTGCGGTACGGCGGTGAACGCCGAGCGCTCGCCGACCGGCAGTCCGGACAGGCCGCGCACCGCGATCTCGGCCTTCTCCCAGCCGGGGAGCGACTGGCGGCCGGTGAGCACGATCGACGGTTCGGCCACGATACGGGTCAGCAGCCGGCGGTAGATTCCGGCCATCGCGCCGGTGCAGGCGGCACTGCGCCGGTCGAGCAGCGGCAGCAGGCGCAGGCCCTCGTCGAACAGCCGGCGGGCCCGCTCGCCCTCGAAGCGCACGAGGTCGTCGAACGCCGCGCCCGGCACGAACGCACCCTCCGGCTCCCAGGCGTCCTCCAGGCCGAACTTCGCGAGGTCCTCGCGCGGCAGGTAGACGCGGCCGTTCTCCTTGTCCTCCTTGATGTCCCGGAGGATGTTGGTCACCTGGAGCGCGATGCCGAGCGTGTCGGCCAGCTCCGGGGCGCGGGCGGGGTCCGTCGAGCCGAAGATGCCGAGCGAGAGCCGCCCGACCGCGCCCGCGACGCAGCGGCAGTACACGGCCAGCTGCTCGAAGGTCTGGTACTGCGTCTCCTTGAGGTCCATCTCGACGCCGTCGATCAGCTCGTCCAGCGCGGACAGCGGGATGGGGTAGCGGTGCGCGGCGTCCGCGAGCGCGGTGCAGACCGGGTCGCGGTACGCCGCCAGGTCCTCCAGTTGCGCGCGCATCCGGCCGAGCTCGGCGACCTTGGTCTCCAGCGGCAGGTCGCCGTCGCCGATGTCGTCGACCTCGCGGGCGAAGGCGTACACCGCGCTGAGCGCGAGGCGCTTGGGTTCGGGCAGCAACCGGATGCCGTAGTAGAAGTTCCGCGCCTGATTGCGGGTCAGCCGCTCGCAGTACGCGTACGACGCGTCGACGTCCATGTGGCTCCTCACCGTTTCCGGGCCAGCACGCGGACGAGTTCCCGCAGCAGGCCGGCCTTTCCCGGCCGGGGACGGTGCCCCAGCACGTCGTGGTCCACGGCGGCGATCGCCGCGAGTGCGGCGCGGCCGCCGGCGGCGAATCCCGCGACCGCCAGGCGCTCCCGTCCGCGCAGCGAACCGATCAACGGCGCACCGGCGCGGAGCAGGTTAGCCGCGCGACCCGCCTCGAACGCAACCAGTTTTCGCAGGTCGGGGCCCGCGGACCCGGCCGTCAGGTCGGCTTCGGCGACCCCGAAGCGGGCCATGTCCTCGGCCGGCAGGTAGATGCGGTCCTTGCCCAGGTCCTCGGCGACGTCCTGGAGGTGCTCGACGATCTGCAGCGCGGTGCAGATCTGGTCGGACCAGACGAACCGCTGTTCGTCGGCCCGGCCGAACACGTACAGGACTATGCGCCCGACGGGATCGGCGGACAGCTTGCAGTAGTCCACCAGGTCGGCGTACGTCTCGTAGCGCCGTACGTGCTGGTCCTGCCGGTTCGCGTCGATCAGTGCGACGAGCGGGTCCACCGGCATGCGGGTCTCGGCGACCGTCGCACGCAGCGGACGCAGCACCGCGAGGTGCGGCGTGTCGCCGTCGAAGATCCGGCGCACGTCCTTCTCGACCTCGTCGAGCTGGGCGAGCCGGTCGCCGGCCGCCTCGTCGCCGATGTCGTCGACGAGCCGGGCGAAGCCGTAGACCGCGAGCAGGTGGCGGCGGTGCTCGGGGCGCAGCACACGCGAGGCGACCGGGAAGTTCTCGTCCTTGGCCTGGGCCATGACCACCGCGGGATCCACGACCGCGCGGTCCGGTTGTGCCCCGCCGCCGACTCCCGCAGCGTCGCCTCCGGTGTCATCGGGACCTGCCTGACCGCCGGAATTGCGCTCCATCTCTCTCCCTGGACTGCTGGGAACCGTTGTCCCGGGAGCGTCGGATCGCGCCCCGGCTTTGGTTCCAACACGACAGTTGGCCAGGAACTCGGCTTGTCCCGGTCGGTCTGACGGTTCAGCTTGCCTGATCACCGATGTGCCGATCAAGCACCGGGTTGACGCGTGTCAGCCCACATCCGCGACTTTCCCCGGACGAAACCCCGCCGTTATCCATGGCCACGGAACCCGCTATCCTCAGGCGCGGGCGCCTGTCACCCCCTTGGCTGTCAGGACGCCGGATCAAGGGGCGCGGTTTCACCGGGAGCCCCGATTTTCCGGGGGTTGTCCGGCGTTCGGACCAACCGGAGGTTGCGATTCCGCTAATTCCGCCGGGCGATCAATTGGCGAAATAGGAATCGTTTTGTTGACGTACCGGGCAGGTGTGGTTCTCGACACAAAGTCGGCGGCTACTCGGGTCAAGTCGGCGGCAAGTCGGCCGGCGCGCTAACCGGGGTCCCGCGGACGCCGGTCCGATCTTCCGGGCAAAGCGGGACCTTAGCCCCTGAATACCGCCGCGGACGACGGTCATCCTGGATCACATGACCACCACACCCGCACCCGTGCTCGAAGAGCTCACGGCCGCCGAGGCACTGCGCCTGATGGCCGGCGTGCCGGTGGGCCGCGTCGTCTTCACCCAGGGCGCGCTGCCCGCGATCCGCCCGGTGCACTTCTTCCTCGACGCCGCCGGCCCGGGCGACGACCCCGCCGACGCGGCGATCGTCTTCCGCGTGATCGGCGACCACAACCTCTCCACGGCGCTGCACAAGTCCGTCGTCGCCTTCCAGGCCGACGAGTGCGACATGGACCGGCACCTCGGCTGGTCGGTCACCGCGACCGGGCGCGCCGTACGCATCGACGACGCCGCCGAGACCGACCGGCTCGCGCGTCGGCTGCCCGCCCCGTGGGCCGACCACGGCATCGTCTTCCGCATCGAGCCGGAGTTCGTGACGGGACGCCGCCTCAACCGCTGAGCCCGGCCTCCTCGGCACGGGCCTCCCCGGCACGGGCGTCCTCGGCGTGGTGGCAGGCCACCTCGGCCCCGGCCAGCAGCCGCGGCAACGGCACCTCGGTCCGGCACACCTGCGTCGCCAGCGGGCAGCGCGGGTGGTACAGGCACCCGGGCGGCGGCGCCACCGCGGACGGCACCTCCCCCACCGCTCCCGACACCGCGTCCTGCGACCGCGCCGGCCCGGTCCGCCCCCGGTCCGGCTCCGGGACACTGGCCAGCAGCATGCGCGCGTACGGGTGCGCGGGCGTGTGCAGCACGTGCGACGCCGCACCGATCTCGGCGATCCGCCCCAGGTACATCACCGCGGCACGGTCCGCGAGGCGGCGTGCGATGTCGATCTCGTGCGTGATGACGACGATCGCCAGGCCCAGTTCGTCGCGCAGCCGCAGCAGCAGGTTCACCACGGTCGCCTTGACGCTCGCGTCGAGGCTCGCGGTCGGCTCGTCCAGCACCAGTACGCGCGGCGCGACCAGCAGCGCGCGGGCCAGCACCATGCGGGCCAGCTCGCCGCCGCTCAGGTCGCGCGGCATGCGGTCCAGGTGCTCGTCGGACAGGCCCACCCGGCGCACCGTCTCCAGCGCCAGGCGCTCGCGCTCCGCCTTGTCCGCCGCCAGCCCGTGCACGCGCAGCGGCTGGTGCAGCGCGTGCCGGATGCCGCGGCGCCGGTTGAACGCGGCGCGCGGGTTCTGCGTCACCAGCTGAACGAGCCGCTGGTCCTTGCCGTCCCGGTGCGGCGGCAGTTCGCGGCCGTCCAACTCGACGGTCCCGGCGGTCGGTTCGCTGAGCCCGGCGAGCATGCGCGCCACCGTCGACTTGCCGCAGCCCGACTCCCCGACGATCGCCAGGATCTCCCCCGCCGCGACGTCGAACGAGACGTCCTCGACCGCGTGCACCCGGTCGCCGGGGCCGCGCTTGCCGAGCGTACGCGGGAGAGTGAAGTACCGGCGCAGGTGACGAGCCGTCAGGAGTGGTGCGCGGTCGGTCACTTGGCACCTCCGTCGGACGGCCAGTGGCAGGACGCCGAGGCGTCGCCGTGCCGGACCGGCTCGGGCATCTCGGTGCGGCAGATGTCGGTGGCCTTCGGGCAGCGGGGCGCGAACGGGCACCCGGCGAGCAGGTTCGCGTCCTCCGCGGTGCCGGGGATCGGGCGCAGCGGCTCGTCGGCCGGCGTGGTGGACGGCATCGCCGCCACCAGCGCGCGGGTGTAGGGGTGCCGGGGCGTGGCGAAGATCTCGTGGACCGGCGCGGTCTCGACGAGGCGGCCGCCGTACATGACGCCGACGCGGTCGCAGATCTGGGCGACGACGGCGAGGTCGTGGGAGACGTACAGCACGGCCAGGCCCAGGTTCTCACGCAGCGTCAGGAGGAGCTTGAGCACCTGCGCCTGGACCGTGGCGTCCAGTGTGGTGGTCGGCTCGTCGGCGAGCAGCAGGGCCGGTTCGTGCGACAGGGCCGCGACGGCGATGACGAGGCGCTGGAGTTGGCCGCCGGAGAACGCGCCGGGCAGGTCGCGCGGGCGGTCGAGGACCGCGCCGAGGCCGATCGCCGCGAGCGTCTCGCGCACCCCGGGGTCGTCCATGCGGTCGCCGAGGTACCAGCGGAGCTGGCGGCCGACCGGCGTGGTCGGCGCCAGGGAGGTCATCGGCTGCTGCGGGACGAGCGCGATGCGGTGGCCGCGTACGCGCCGCAAATCCCGCTCGCGCAGCCGCGCGAGGTCCCGGCCCTCGAAGTCGATGCCGTCGGCCTCCAGGCGCGTGCCGTCCGGCAGGAGGCCCATGACCGCCGTGCACACGCTGCTCTTGCCGCTGCCGGACTCCCCCACCAACCCGAAGACCTCGCCCGGCCGTACGTCGAACGACGCCTCGCGTACCGCAGTGACCGGTCCGCGCGCGGACGGGTACGTCACGGACAGCCCGCGCACGCGCAGCAGCGCCGCCGGGTCCGCCCCGCCCGCGGCGGGGTCGGGGTCGGGGGCGGGGTCGGGGGCGGCGGCCGTGTCGGGCTTGGCGCCCGGTCCGAGAGTCGTGGCCATGGAGTGTCCGTCCGTCTGCGGGTGGGCGGAGGTGTTCCTTCCCAGTGTGCGGGCCGGTGCCTGTGCTCAGGACCGGGGGTGCGGGTCCGGATTCGCCGGTCCGGTCTCACCGGTCCGGACGGCCGGTCCGGTGCGCGGGTCAGCCGGTGAAGCTGAGGGTCTGCGGCGACAGGCGGCAGACCTTCAGCTGCGCCGCGTTGAGCGGGCTCAGCTCGCGGCGCTGCGCCACGATCAGTTCGGGGTAGACGGGCGGGAAGATCACCGCGTCCTCGGCGAGCGCGCGGTCGACGGTCTTGAGCGCTGCCGTGCGGGCGGCTGTGTCGGTGGTCTGCCACACGGTGTCGATGGCCTGGTCGACGACCGGGTTCTTGTAGCCGCACGCGAGGACGTTGGTCGAGGAGGCCGGTGCGAGCGTCAGGTAGTTCGCGGGGCCCGAGGTGAAGCCCGACATGAAGGTGTTCATGAGCATGTCGTAGTCGCGCGACAGCCACTTGTTGGACCACGGGCCGCCCGCGAGCTGCTCGATGGTGACCTTGACGCCGATCTTGTCCCATCCGGCGACCAGCACCTGCGCGATGTCGCGGACGGTCTGGCTGGCGCCGACGGTGAGGGTGAAGGAGCGCTTGGTGGTCTTGGCGCGGTCCAGGTGCTCGCGCGCCTTGGCCAGGTCGGGGGTCGCGGGGAAGACGGTGAGCCCGGCGTCGTACCCGAGTTCGCCGGGGCCGATCGGGCCCTGGCCGGGCTTGCCCTTGCCGCCGTACACGCGCTGGAGCACGCCGTCGCGGTCCATCGAGTAGGCGATGGCCTTGCGGAAGTCCGGGTCGTTGAACGGCTCGCGCTCGATCATCACGTACGTCAGCACGTCCAGCGGCGCGACAGCGGTGACCACCGCGACGCCCTTCTCCTTCTCCAGGATCGGCACGGTGGTCTGCGCGGGCGCGGTGATCAGGTCGACCTTGCCCTGCTTGAGGCTGACCGCGCGCGTGTTGCCGTCGGTGAAGACGGTGTACTCGATGCCGTTGAACGCCGCGCCGGCCGGCATGTCGGCGAACGGCGCCCGGTACTGGCCCCCGTGGTAGCGGTCGAACTTGGACATCGTGAAGCTCTGCGCGGGGACGTAGCGGTCCAGGCGGAACGGGCCGGTCCCCATCATCGTGTCCTTGCGCGACACGAAGTCCTTGTGCGTGACGGGCAGGTTCGTCAGGTGCGAGCGGAGCAGGCCGTACGGCTTGGCGAGCCTGATGCGCACGGTCCGCTCGTCGGCCTTCTCGAACGACCCGACGTAGCCGAGCATGTAGGTGATCCACTCGCTGCCCGCCGACATGTCGAGCATGTGCGTGAGCGTGGCCACCACGTCGTCCACGGTGAAGGGGTCGCCGTTGTGCCAGACGATGCCGCTCTTGATGCGCACGGTCCAGGTGAGCTGGTCGGGCGACACCTCGGGCTCGCCGTCGGCGAGCAGCGGCACGGAGTTGAGCTGGTCGTCGTACGCGTACAGGCTCTCCATCACCGGCTCGGCGATCCAGCGCGTCACCTCGGCCCCGGAGTCGAGCGGGTTGAGGCTGCTGGGTGCGGCGGCGACGCCGATGCGCAGGATGCCGTCCTTGTGCCGGTCGGCGACGCGCGATCCGGAGTCGGAGGAGCTGCACGCGGTGAGCAGGCCGGTGCCGCCGAGGGCGAGGCCCGCGGTCATGCCGAGGAACCCGCGCCGGCTCGGGCCGGGCCGGCCTGTCCGGCCGCTGCCGCCGGTTGCCGTACGGGCCCTCCACGCTCCGGGCGTCACGTCGTCTCCTCTGTCGCGTACGCGGCGGGGGTGCCGCTCTTGCTGTTGCCTGCGCTCGTGCCGGCGCCGGCGCTCGTACCCGCGCCGGTGCCCGCGCGCTTCGAACGTGCGAGGCGGGGGCTCCGGTTCCGCTCCCCGTACGCCTCGCCGAGCAGATTGAAGCCGAGGATGCCGAGGACCAGGACCGCGCCGGGCAGCGTGGCGTACCACCACGCGTCGCCCAGGATCTGTCCGCCGGCGTCCGCGACCAGGTTGCCCAGTGTCGCGTGCGGCGCCGGGACGCCGAGCCCCAGGAAGCTCAGGCCGCCCTCGGCGAAGACCGCGATGGCCATCGCGAGGAACGCCTGGCCGAGCACCGGGGGCATGACGTTGACCAGCACCTCGCGGAACAGGATCTCGCGCGGGGGCACGCCGAGGCCACGCAGGTTCACCACGTAGTCCTCGCTCAGCTCCACCACGGTCGCGGCGCGGGCGACGCGGGCGAAGTAGGGGACGAACCCGACGCCGATCGCGAGGGCGACGCGCACGCCGTTGGAGACCGTGACGGGGCCGAAGTGCATGTCGGCGGTGCCCATGAGGCCGATGACGAACATCACGAAGATGAACTGCGGCAGGGCCTGCACGGTCTCGACGGTCCGCATGAGGAGTCCGTCGAGGCGTCCGCCGTAGCGGTATCCGGCGAGCACGCCGATCGCGGTGCCGACGACGAGCGCGAACCCGATCGACATGAGGCAGATCCACAGCGACGTCCACGCGCCCTGGGCGGTGCGCGCCAGCAGGTCGCGGCCGAGGTGGTCGGTGCCGAAGGGGTGGTCGAGGGACGGTGCCTCGGGGCCGAGCGCGACCAGTTCGGTCGGGCTGCCGTGCAGCCGTCCGACGGTGGCGACCAGCAGGTAGAGGGCGACCATCACGAGCCCGGTCCAGCCCACCACCCCGAGGTTGCCGAGGTGCTTGCGCAGGCCGCGCGCACGGGTCCGCCCGGGCTCCACCGACTTGCTGTCAGGCACGGGCGAGCCCCTGTCGGGTGCGGGGGTCCACGACGAGGTAGAGGAGGTCGACGACCAGGTTGAGCACCAGGAATATCGCCGCGGTGGCGACGCATCCGCCCAGCGCGAGCTGGTAGTCCTGGCGCTGGAACGCGGTGACCATCAGCTGTCCGAGCCCGGGGATCTGGAAGACGCTCTCCACCAGCACGGTCCCGGACAGCAGTCCGCCGATCAGCACGCCCGCGACGGTCAGCGTCGGCACCACCGCCCCGCGCAGCGCGACGCGGCGCAGCACCTGGGCGCGCGACGAGCCCATCGCGCGGGCGAACGCGACGTGGTCGGAGGTGTACGCCTCGACCAGTCCGCCGCGCAGCGAGCGCGTGATCATCGCGAACGCCGCGAGGCCGAGCACGACCGCGGGCAGCAGCAGCACCTGGAGGTTGCGGGCGGGGTCCTCGGAGAAGGTGACGAAGCCGCCCGCGCCGGGAAGGAAGTCGGGGTTGTCGACCATGACGAGCATCACGACGGCGATCCAGTAGCCCGGCAGGGACATGGCGACGACGGTGACGACGCGGGTGGCCTGGTCCACCGCGCGGCCCTGGCGCAGCGCGGACCACGTGCCGAGCAGGACGGCCGGGACGACGGCGAGGAGGGCGGCGAGGAGGCCGAGTTCGAGCGAGACGGGCAGCGCGCGGCCGATCTGGTCGGCGACGGAGGAGCCGTCGTACAGCGAGGTGCCGAAGTCGCCGGTCAGCAGGCCGCCGAGGTAGTCGAAGTACTGCACGACCAAGGGGCGGTCCAGGCCCATGCGGTGTTCGACGGCGGCGCGGGCCGCGGGGTCGGCGGCGACCTGCGGGGCGAGCTGGTTGACCGGCGAGACGGGTGACGCGTGCAGCAGCAGGAACATGCCGGTGACGACGGCGAACATCACCACGAGCACGCCGACCGCGCGCCGCAGGATGTAGGTGGCCATCTTCCGCTCCTGTTGAGTTGCCGTGCCGTCGAGCTGCCGTGCCGGCGGTACGTGCGTCCCGTTGCGTTCCACTACGTACATCCCGCCCGGGCCGGGTCGGCCGCCGGGGACCGCCGTGGGGTGGGACACCGGAGTACTCCGCCTGCTCCGCTATCCCACCCCACGGCGAATGCGCGGGCGCAGCCGGGTCAGCCGTCCCTGCGCCACTGGTCCATCTCGGCGCCGAGGTCGCGCAGTACCGCGCTGTTGACCTCGTACGCGTACAGCACCTCCTCGATGATGCGCTCCTTCTCGGCGTCGTCCCACGGGGCGACGTCGAGCGCGCCGCGGTAGCCGGTCTTGAACGCGTCGAGGTCGCCGACCGCCTCGAAGTTGTAGAACTCGGTGCCCTCGTGGCCTTCGAGACCGAAGTGACGGCGCATCAGCTTGGCGATGTGCTGGCCGCCGGACATGTCGCCGAGGTACCGGGTGTAGTGGTGCGCGACGTAACCGCCGGGCCAGTCGAAGCACTTGTCCTGTATGCGCTGGATGTACCGCTGGGTACCCGCGTTGGCCGGGTACTTCTCGCGCCAGCCCTCGCCGGCGAGGAAGAGCATGTCGGCTTCGAGGGCCGCCATGCGGTCCAGGCTCTCGGGGCAGAACGGCGCGGCGACCTCGTCGGCGCGCATCACGACCGAGGCCCGCTCCAGGACCTCGTACGCCCAGTAGTGCTGGGCGACCATCGCGGTGTAGGCGTCCCGGGTGAGGCCGCCGCGCATCAGAACGTCGAGGAAGCCCTCGCCCTCGGCACTTTGGTGGCTTCCCCAGGAACGCTTGCGGATGGTCGCGGAGAACGTCTCTTCGGCGGTCTCGGCGGTTTCGGTCGTGGTCATCGTTGAGTCCCCTTGGAACGGCCCTTGAGCGGCGTCGGTACGACAAGCTGCCGAACCGCAGTGTGTGCGGCCCCGTATGCCGGCGTCAAGAACTTACCGACATCTTGTCGGAACGATGTCGGAGGGTGCATCCTTGGGCTCCAAGGGGTTCCGGGGGCGGCCCCGGCGATGTGCACCATAGCGATGAGGGTAGCCTAACCTCCACAACGAACGTACGCCGGAGTACAGGCCGTTGACCTGGGAGTTAAGCAGCGTGAGCACACATCGAACCCGCCGCCGCCGTGCGGCGACCCTGCCCGTGCTGCTGCTCGGGCTGCTCCTCGGCATACCCGTCGCGCTGTTCGCCGGCGCGGGTACCGCGCACGCGGTGAACGTCAGCCTGACGGCGACCAAGACCTCGGGCCTGGACCCGGCCGGCGAGGTGATCACGGTCACCGGTGCGGGCTTCAAGCCGGGCATCAAACTGTTCCTGACCGTGTGCGACCCGGCCCAGCCGGCCGGACGCGCGTGCGACGTGGTCAACTTCAAGCTGGTCGACACCGACGCGAGCGGCGGCTTCGTCGCCGACTACAAGCCGACCGCGAAGTTCGGCGTCACCGACTGCCTCGTGACCCCGTGCGCGCTCCAGACCAGTTGGGTCGGCAACGGCAAGGACCGCAGCCAGGAGGGCACCACGGCGCTCGGCTTCACCGGCGGCGTCGCCCCGACGCTGCCGGCCCGCCCGCAGGAGAACGCCGGCCCGCCCGGAGCCACCGGGACACCCGCGGCCCCTGGCACCGACTCCGGCGCCGCGGGCGCGCCGAGCTCCGGCCCCGCGCCGACCGGCATCGACGGTGCGATGCCGAACGTGCCGCAGACGGCGTCGCCGGACGGCGCGTCCGCCGCCGACAAGAAGGACGACGACTCCGACTCCTCGGTGTGGATCGTCGTCGGCGTGGTGGCGGCCGTCGTCATCGTCGTCGGCGCGGGCACGTTCGTCTTCGTACGCCGCCGCGCCGCGAACTGACCCACCCGTCCGCCTGACCGCCTGACCGCCTTCGGAGGCGACCTTGACCACCACCCCCGCCCCGCAGGGCGCCGCGAACCCGTTCGGCCCGGACGTCGTCGCCGCGATCACCAAGCACATGAACGACGACCACCCCGCCGACAACCTGCTGATCGTGCGAGGCCTCGGCGGCAAGGACACCGCCACCACGGCGCGTATGAGCGGACTCGACGGCTTGGGCGCCGACTTCGTCGCGGTGGTCGACGGCGCCGAGACCGACGTCCGCGTCCCGTGGGAGCGCGAGCTGACCGAGCGCCGCGAGGTGCGGGTCGAGGTCGTCCGCCTCTACAACGAGGCCTGCGCGGCCCTCGGCATCGAGCCGCGCCAGGAGGGCGAGCACTGAGACGGCACTTCGACGCGCCGTGTCGGCGTGACCGCCGGTGAGGTCGAGCCGGTGAGATTGCGTCGATGAGATTGCG
The DNA here is from genome assembly GCA_045039925.1 of Streptomycetaceae bacterium NBC_01309. GTDB lineage: Bacteria > Actinomycetota > Actinomycetes > Streptomycetales > Streptomycetaceae > Yinghuangia. The sequence goes on along the minus strand of CP108400.1, from coordinate 7,676,740 downwards.
TCGATGAGACCGTGCGCTTGCGATCGTGACGGTCAGATCGCGCCGGCCAATCGTGCGGATGTGGTCTCGACCACAATTGCGGCCCGGGAGGAATTCCTCCCGGGCCGCGGCCGTTGCGTCTCCTTGGCGCAAGCCGATTCGCGTACGACGCACGCCTCGTACCACACATGCTTCGGGGGCCCGACTGCTCCCGCTTTATCCATTCCGCTCCCAGGAGTCCGCCCGTATGGCATCACCCGGCCGATCGCGCCTGCCCGACCTCAACCAGAAGTTCGTTGTCGGCGCCGTGTTCGTGGCCGCGATGTTCGTGAACATCCTCGACATCACGATCATCAACGTCGCGCTGCCGGCCATCGGCAAGGACTTCGGGGTCGGTCCGTCCGAGCTCGGCACGGTCGCGGTCGGCTATCTGGTGAGCCTCGCGGTGTTCATCCCCGCGTCCGGGTGGCTGGGCGACCGGTTCGGCAGCAAGCGGGTGTTCCTCTTCGCGCTGGCGGTGTTCACCGGCGCCTCGGCGTTGTGCGGGCTCGCCCAGACGCTCGACCAGCTGGTGCTCTTCCGCATCCTCCAGGGTGTCGGCGGCGGCCTGCTGACCCCGGTCGGCATGGCGATGATGTTCCGCGCCTTCCCGCCCGAGGAGCGCGTGCGCGCGTCCCGTGTCCTGATGGTGCCTACCGCCATCGCCCCCGCACTCGGCCCGGTGCTCGGCGGCCTGCTCGTCGACAAGGCCTCGTGGCACTGGGTCTTCTACATCAACCTGCCGGTCGGCGTGGTGGCCCTCGTCTTCGGCGCGCTGTTCCTCAAGGAGCACCGCGAGCCGGGCGTCGGGCGCTTCGACCTGCCGGGCTTCCTCCTCGCCGGGGTCGGCTTCGCGCTGCTGATGTACTCGCTCAGCGAGGGTCCGGGCAAGGGGTGGGGCTCGCCGCTCATCATCGGTACCGGCATAGCCGGGGCGGTGCTGCTCGTCTCCATGGTCTGGTACGAACTGCGCGCCGCCGAACCGATCCTGAAGCTCCGTCTGTTCCGCGACCGCCTGTTCGCCAGCACCAACACGGTGTCGCTGCTCGGCTCCGCCGGCTTCCTCGGCCTCCTGTACGTGTACCCGCTGATGTGCCAGCAGGCGTTCGGCTGGAGCGCGCTCAAGACCGGCCTGCTGACCTTCCCCGAGGCGTTCGGCGTGATGATCACCTCGCAGGTCGTGTCGCGCGTGTACCCGAAGGTCGGACCGCGCCGCCTGATGGCCGTCGGCCTGGCGGGCATAGCCGCGGCGGCCGTCATGCTCAGCCGGACCGACCAGAACACCGCGCCCGCGGTCTTCGTCGGCATCCTCTTCTTCACCGGTGTCGCGCTGGCGTTCAACATGATCCCGATGCAGGCCGCCGCGTTCGCCAAGACGAAGCCCTCCGACAGCGCCGCGGCGTCGACGCTGTTCAGCACGCAGCGCCAGCTCGGCTCGGCGCTCGGCGTCGCCCTCCTGAGCACGGTGATCGCCGCGGTGGGTGCGTTCACCACCACGTCCGCGGGCGTGGTGGCGCCGAACCTGGACGCGTACCGCGCCGCGTTCTGGACGGCGGCCGGCATCGCGCTCGTCGGTGCCCTCGTGGCGCTGACCGTGCGCGACGAGGACGCGGCCTCGACGATGGGCAAGCTCGAACCGGTCGAAGAAGCCCGCCCGGCCGGCGAACCGGACACCGTCAAAGCCTGACCCGTCCCTATCCGCCCGGCCGCCCGGCCGGGCGGCCGGGCGGCTGCCCTTCCTTGCCCGCCCGCGTCCCGCCCGCCGACCCTGCCCACCTGCCCGCGCCCCGCCCGACCCTTCCTTACTTCGGGAACGTGGGCCGTCGCCCCCAGGTGCCGCCCGCGCTCGCCAACCACGCGCCCGACCCTTCCTTACCGGCCCGCGTGCCCCATCCCCACCCGCCCGCGTCCGGCCCGTCCCCATCGCGCCCGCCCGACTCTTCCTTGCCCACGCGCGTCGCGCCCGCGTCCCGCCCGCGTGACCATTCCTTACCGGCCCGGGCCCTGCCCGTCCGGCTCATCCCCACCCGCCCGCGTCCCGCCCGCCTGACCCTTCCTTACCTCGGGAACGTCAGCCGGCGCCCCCAGGTGCCGCCCCCGCCCGGCAACCACCCGAACCAACGTAGGCCCCACGGTGTTCGAGGCCGCGTTCGACGACCACCGCGACACTCCCGCGGCCTTCGCGACGGAGCCGCGAGACTGTGCGGGTGACCAGGGATCAAGGGCCGCTCGGGGCCGTACACGCACACAGCAGACTCGTCGCGGCACGCGCGCGGGCCCAGGCCCTCGCGGGCGGTGTCAGGGAGCGTACCGCCGCGGACGTCGTACGCCGGGTATTCGCGATCCAGGCGCAGGACGCGGCCGCCGCCGAGCTGGGCATCCGGGTCCGCGCGCCGGGCATCGCCGCGGATCACGTACGCGCCGCCTACGAAGCCGACCGCAGCATCGCCACCGGCTGGTTCATGCGCGGCACGCTGCACACCGTGCCCGCGGAGGACCTGCGCTGGCTGCTCGCGCTGTTCGGGCCGCGGAACGACGCGGCCAACGCCCGCCGCTACCGCGAACTCGACCTCGACGAGGCGGCCCGCGACCGCGCCACGCGCACCATCCGCAAGGCCCTCGCGACGCACGGGCCGCTGTCGCGCCCCGAACTGACCCGGCACCTGGCGGCAATCGGCGTCGACCCGTCCGGGCAGGCGCCGTTCCACCTCATCCGGCACGCGGCACTGAACGGGGTCGTCTGCCACGGGCCGCGACGCGCGGGTGAGGCGACGTTCGTCCTGCTGGACGACTGGGTGCCGGAGGACGCGGCGGGGCCCGCGGGGGAAGCGGCGGTCGCGGAGTTGGCGCGGCGGTACGCCCGGGCCCACGGTCCGGCCGATGCCGAGGACTTCGCCCACTGGTCCGGCCTGCCGCTGCCACTCTCGCGGCGCGCGTGGGCGGCAGCGGTGCCGCGGCCCGCCGCGAAGCCCGACGCGAAGCCTGCCGACGAGCCCGACACCGCCGCCGGTGACGAGCCACCAGACGTCCGACTCCTCCCGGCGTACGACAACTACCTCCTCGCCTACCGCGACCGCGCACCGGTCGTTCCGGCCGCCCACGAACACATCGTCCGGCCCGGCGGCGGCGTCATCCGACCGGTCGTCCTCGCCGACGGCACCGCGATCGGAAGCTGGGGACGCCGGAGCGCCGCCGTCAGGGCCGACCCGTTCGAACCCTGGCCCCCCTCCCTCGATCCGGCGGTTTCCGAAGAGATCGCGGACGTCTCCCGCTACCTCTCCGAAAGCGCATAGCTCCAGGTCAGAGGCCCTGCCCTCGGCCGGTTCGGCGACACGGACCAACCCGACCCCCACCCCCGAAACCGGCTATGCACGCCGTCTATACACCGGGTGTATATCCCGTGTGTATAGTCGTCGGCATGATTAGCCACACGCTCCTGGGCCTGCTGGAGTCCGGACCGCGCCACGGGTACGACCTGAAGCGCGCGTTCGACGACCGCTTCGGGCAGGGCAAGCCGCTCGCGTACGGGCAGGTCTACGCGACCCTGTCCCGGCTGTTGAAGAACGGCTTCGTCGAGGTCGACGGCATAGAGCACGGCGAGGGCCCGGAGCGGAAGCGCTACGCGATCACCGCCGAGGGGCTGACCGATGTCGAGCAGTGGCTTGCCCGGCCGGAGAAGCCCGAGCCGTATCTGCAGAGCACGCTCTACACGAAGGTCGTCATCGCGCTGATGACCGGGCGCAGCGCGGGCGACCTGCTCGACACGCAGCGCACCGAGCACCTGCGGCTGATGCGCGAGCTGACCGAGCGCAAGAAGGGCGGCGACCTCGCCGACCAGCTGATCTGCGACCACGCGCTGTTCCACTTGGAGGCGGACCTGCGCTGGTTGGAGCTGACCGAGGCGCGCCTGGACCGGCTGAAGGCGGAGGTGGTCGTGTGAGGCCGAACAACTCGTCGGACAACTGGTCGGACAACTCGGCAAACAGCTCGGCGAACAACTCAGCAGGCACCTCGGCAAGCAACTCGGCAAGCAACTCGGCGAACACCCGCCGCACCGGTGCCCAAGCGTCCGGCGCCGGGCTGTCGACCGCCCTCGCCACCGCCCCGCAGGCCGCCTCCTCCTCCGACGGGTCCGGCTCGATGCTCACCGCTCGCGGCCTGCGCAAGATGTACGGTCCGACCCCCGCACTCGAAGACGCCTCCTTCGAGATAGCCGCGGGCGAGATCGTGGCCGTGATGGGCCCCTCCGGGTCCGGCAAGTCGACCCTGCTGCACTGTCTCGCCGGGATCGTGCCGCCGGATGCGGGCGAACTGCGGTATCAGGGGCGCGACATGGCCGCCATGTCCGACCGCGCGCGCAGCGCGCTGCGCCGCCACGACTTCGGATTCGTCTTCCAGTTCGGCCAGTTGGTGCCCGAGCTCACGTGTGCCGAGAACGCCGCGCTGCCGCTGCGCCTCAACGGCGTCCGGCGCCGCGAGGCGGCCCGGCGCGCGGCCGAGTGGCTGGCCCGGCTGGAGGTCGACGACGTGTCGGGCAAGCTGCCCGGCGAGGTCTCCGGCGGCCAGGGCCAGCGGGTCGCGATCGCCCGGGCGCTCGCGGCCGGGCCGCGCGTGGTCTTCGCCGACGAACCGACCGGCGCACTCGACTCGTTCAACGGCGAGCGGGTCATGAACCTGCTGACCGACGCGGCCCGCGAGTCCGGGGCCGCGGTGGTGCTCGTGACGCACGACGCCCGCGTGGCGGCGTACTCGGACCGTGAGGTCGTGGTGCGCGACGGCCGCACCCGCACTCTGGGGCGGGCGGCGTGAGTACCGAGGCGGCCGGCTCCCGGCAGTGGCTCCACGACGTGGGCATGGGCACCCGGTTCGCGGTCTCGGGCGGGCGCGCCGGTCTGCTGCGCACGGCGCTCACCATGCTGGGCATCGCGCTGGGGACCGGGCTGTTGCTCCTCGCGGCCTCCGTCCCGAACATGCTGGACGCCCGCGATGCCCGCAGTTCCGCGCGCGGGGACCGCGTCGTCGATCCGGGCACCCCTGCCGGACCGCACACGCTCCTGGTCCTGAGGGCGGACACCGACTTCCGCGGCCAGGAGATCCGCGGCCGGTTCCTGGACGCGGAAGGCGACAGCCCCGCGCTGCCGCCGGGACTGCCGGAACTGCCGGCTCCGGGCACGATGCTGATCTCGCCCGCCCTGCACGACCTGCTGCGCTCCCCGTCCGGCGAACTGCTCCGAGAGCGGCTGCCGTACCCGGTCGCGGGACACATCGCCGACGCCGGTCTGGTCGGCCCCGCCGAACTGGCGTACTACGTCGGGAGCGACTCGCTCACGCACGGCCGGGCGGAACGCGTCGAGGGGTTCGGCAGTCCGCACGTGCCCTCACCGCTCGGTCCGCTCCTCACGCTGCTCGCGGTGACCGTGTTCGTCGCACTGCTCTCGCCCGTCATAGTCTTCGTCGCCGTCGCCTCCCGCTTCGGGTCGAGCACCCGGGACCGCCGGATGGCCGTGCTGCGCCTGGTCGGCGCCGACCGGGCCATGATGCGGCGCCTGGTCGCGGGCGAGGCACTTGTCACCGCGGTGGGCGGTACCGCGCTGGGCGTCGCGTTCTTCCTGATCGGACGCCAGTTCGTGCGCGGGATCGAACTGTGGGACGTCAGCGTGTTCCCGGGCGACATCACACCGCCGGTCGGACTCGGCGTGCTCGTCGTTGCGGCGGTCCCGGCCGTCTCGGTGGCCGCCGGGCTCCTCGCCCTGCGCGGCCTCACCGTCGAACCGCTCGGCGTCGCGCGGCGCGCGGCACCCGAGCCGAGGCACGCGTGGCTGCGCCTGCTCCCCGCCGTGCTCGGACTGGCACTGCTGCTGCCGATCCTGCGGAAGGCGGATTCCGGACCGGACATGAACGTGTACCAACTGTCCGCCGGGATAATGCTGTTGCTCATCGGCGTGACCGCGGTGCTCCCGTGGGCGGTCCGCGCCCTCACCGCTCGGCTCGGTTCCGGGCCGACCCCGTGGCTGCTGGGCATGCGCAGGCTGCACGCCGAGACCTCCGCGTCGGTGCGTGTCGTGAACGGCATCGCGGTCGCGGTGGCCGGCGCGATCGCCGTGCAGACCCTGCTGTCCGGACTCGAGTCGTCGTTCACCAAGCCCACCGGTCACAGCCTCGACCGCGCGGACTCGTACGTGAGCATGTCGACGGGTGACGACAGCGCTGCCCGCATACGCGAACTCGCCGAGACTCCCGGGGTCGCCTCGTTCGTGCCGTACGCCGAGAGCGGCACCTCGACGTCGGCCGAGACCGCGTCACGGGAGACCGCCGTGGTCGCCGACTGCCCGGCTCTGCGCGAGCTCGCCGGCATCACCGACTGCGCACCCGGCGACGTGTTCACCATGGCCCCCACCGCGGAGAGCCCGGGACCCCCGGTGCTCGGCGAGCCGCCGGTCGAAGGCACCGTGCCGGTCCGGGCCCCGGTCCGGGATCCGGTCCCGATGTACACCGGCGGAATCGCTCCGGGCACGCACCTGAAAGTCGACCTTCCCGGCGCTTCGGACCAGACGGTCGAGTGGACCGTGCCGACGACCGCCAAGCAGATCAGCGTGACCAAGGGCCTGATGATCGCGAGCGGGGGCGGTGTCTACGCAACGCCCGAGGCGCTTGCCGGTACCGGGTACCGGATCCTGGAGGCCCGTGCGTATGTGAAGGTCGATCTGACCGTGCCGGACGGCGTCGAGTTGCTGCGCAACGCGGCGATGCGGGCCGATCCGGGCGCGTTCGTCTCGACTCTGGAAGCGACCACCGAGGTACGCAAGTACACCAACATCAAGCGCGGTCTGTTCGTCGGTGCCACGGTCACGCTGCTGCTGATCGCCGCGAGCATGCTCGTGTCCACGCTGGAGCAGTTGCGCGAACAGCGGCGCCCGCTGGCGGTGTTGGCGGCTTTGGGTACGCGGCACCGCACGCTGGCCCTGTCGGTGCTGGCACAGACCGCGGTGCCCTTGGCGGTGGGCCTGACCCTCGCGGTCGCGGGCGGTGTCGGACTGGGGTACCTGCTGCTGGGCCTGGCCGCGCGTCCGCTGCACATCGATTGGACGTACGTCGGCGGGGTGGCCGGCCTGGGCGCCGGCGCCGTCCTGGCGGTCGCACTCGCCGGACTGCCGCCGCTGTGGCGGCTGGTCCGGCCGGAGAACCTCCGCACGGAGTAGCCACCGCGGCAACTCCAGCCGCCGTCCCACCACTTCGCACCTGATCACCGCGCAGCCGGGTTGCCCGCCCTGGCCCCGCCTGCCCACGCGCGGCGCGGCTCCGTGCCGGCCTGCTGCCGTGCTGCCCTGCTGCCCTGCCCCCTCGACGCTTCACAGTCCGGGATTCCGCGGCTTCGTGATCCCGCGATCCCGCGATCCCGCAACTCCGCTATCCCGCAGTCCCGCGATTCCGCATTGGCGAAAGGACCGTTGTGACCATGTACAACCCCGAGACGCCGGGTTCCGCGACCGGCACCGGCATGTTCACTCCCGCGCCCGGCCCCGACCGCGGGCGGCGCGACGGAAACCGGCGCCGCCGCCGGATACCCGTGGCGCTCCTGTGGGCGGGGAGCATCACCGTCTCGTGCGGCATCGGCACCGCCGTCGGAGCCACGGTCTTCGGTGAGGGCGACCGTTTCGTGGAGATCGCCGTGACGGCGGCCGGGCCGTCGGGAGGCGCAAAGACCGGCTCCGGTCCCTCCGGCAAACCGTCCGGCCCTCCGGGCGCAGCCGCTCCCGGCCCCGTGACCACGATGACCGTGCGCTGCGACGACAACGGCGACGGAGCCGACATCCCGGAGCCCGATGCCACCAACCCCGACAAACTGGCGTCCGGGGCCCGCGACGCGTACCGCACGGTCGACGGCAAGATGGCCAACGCCGGGATCGATCTCACGCTGCGCTCGGGCGCTCGCTCGTACGCGCACCAGAAGCTCCTGTGGGAGACCGAAGTGGCCTGCAAGGGCTCGGAGGCGGCGGCCCGCAAGCGCGTACTGCCGCCCGACGAGTCCTCGCATGTGAAGGGCACCGCGATCGACATCGCCCCCAAGGCCGCGCAGACCTGGCTGGAGAAGAACGGCGCCCAGTACGGGTGGTGCCGGACGTACGACAACGAGCCCTGGCACTTCGAGTACGCCGCGAGCCACAAGAACGGCTGCCCGCCCCGCGAACCCCACCCCTGAGCCCGCGCCCCTGAGTCCGCACCCCACCCCTGAGCCCGCGCCCGGCGACGACCCGCCTCGCGCCGCCCTGGGACGTTGATCCGTATGACTATCCGTGAGCCACGCCGAAGATCGTCGGGTCGGCACGGTCCGGCTGGCACCCTGACTACGGACCGACCACCCGTACCCGAAGGTGTCGCGTATGTCAGAAGCGTTCGATCAGAAATCCACGTTGAACCGGCGAAGCTTCGTCGCGGTCTCCACGGCCGCGGTCGGCGCGCCGCTGCTGATCGCGGGAGACCTACCCGGCAGCGCCCCGGGCCGGGAAGCCGTGGACCTGTACGCGGAGCACTCGACGGTACGCGTCAACGTCAACGGTCAGCGACGGTCGTCAACGGTCGACAACCGCACGTCCCTCCTCGACCTGCTGCACGAGCACTTGGACCTGCCCGGCACCAAGAAGGGCTGCGACCAGGGCGCCTGCGGAGCCTGCACGGTCTTGGTCGACGACCGCAGAGTCAACGCCTGCCTCACGCTCGCCGTCATGCACGAGGGGGCCCGGATCACCACGATCGAAGGCCTCGCCGACGGCGACGAACTGCACCCCCTGCAACAGGCGTTCATCGACCACGACGGTCTCCAGTGCGGCTACTGCACTCCCGGGCAGATTGTCTCCGGCGTCGCCTGCATCGCCGAGGGGCACACGAAATCCCGGGAAGAGATCCGTGAGTGGATGAGCGGCAATCTGTGCCGGTGCGGCGCGTACACCAACATCGTCGCCGCGATCGAGCAGACCGCGAAGGAGGGGTGACACCGCCGTGTATCCCTTTTCCTTCAGCAAGGCCGCCACGGCGGAGGCCGCGTTGGCAGCCGGGGCGGGCGGCGGCCGCTACATCGCCGGCGGCACCACGCTCGTCGACCTGATGCGCGAGACGGTCGAGCGTCCGTCGCGCCTGGTGGACATCAACGCCCTGCCGTACAAGGGCATCAGCGTGACGTCGTCAGGGCTGCGGGCCGGCTCCCTGGTGCGGATGAGCGAGCTCGCCGCCCACCCGGACGTGCGCTCGCTGTATCCGGTGATCTCCCAGTCCCTGGAGCTGAGCGCCTCCGCGCAGTTGCGGAACATGGCGTCCCTCGGCGGCAACCTCATGCAGCGGCCGCGCTGTCCCTACTTCCGGGACGTCAACTCAGCCTGCAACCGGCGGGAACCGGGTTCAGGCTGCGACGCGCTCCACGGCGACAACCGTATGCAGGCGGTCCTGGGGACCAGCGACAAATGTGTGGCCACCCACCCGTCCGACTTCGCGGTCGCGCTCGTGGCCCTCGACGCGGTGGTGCACGTGCGCAGCACCGACACCACGCGCGCCATCCCTGTCGCCCAGTTCTTCCTGCGGCCCAGGGACACCCCCCAGCACGAGCAGGCCCTGCGGCCGGGCGAACTCATCACCTCCGTGGAGGTCCCCGCCGGAGCGCACACCCGCCGCTCGGGCTATCTCAAGGTCCGCGACCGCCAGTCCTACGAGTTCGCCCTCGCCTCTGCGGCCGTCGCCCTGGACATCAGGGCCGGGGTGATCCGCGACGCGCGGGTGGCCGTCGGAGGGGTGGCCACCGTGCCGTGGCGGCTGCCAGGGGTCGAACGCGCCCTGGTGGGGCAACGGCCCGGCCGCAAGGTGTGGACGGACGCCGCCGCGTATGCCGCGGACGGTGCCACCGCCCTGTCCGGCAACGCCTTCAAGATCCAGCTCGTCGAGCGGACCGTGCGCCGTCAGCTGATGACAATCGGAGGCCAGTGATGGCAACGCCCGCTGTCGGACAGGCCATGTCACGGGTCGACGCCCGCCTCAAGGTCACCGGCGCCGCCACCTACGCGGCCGAGCACCGAATCGACGGCCTGCTGCACGGCGTTGTCGTCAACAGCACCGTGGCCCGGGGCACCGTGTCCGGCGTCGTGGCGGACAAGGCCCGCGCCCACGCGGGCGTCCAGGATGTGCTCACCGACTTCGGCAGCCTGAGACTCGCCCACCCGGTCGACAGACTCGCCTTCTACGGCCAGCCCGTCGCCCTCGTCGTCGCCACCACCCACGAGGCCGCGGCACACGGCGCCTCCCTCGTCGAAGTCTCGTACGAACGGCAGGAAGCCGTCACCGACTTCACCAGCCCGAAGGCCACCTCGCAGACGGCACCGTCCAATCCCGCCTACCGCCGCGGAGACCCGGAAGGCGCCCTGAGCTCCGCGCACACGAAGGTGGACCTGGAGTTCACCATCAGCCGCGAGAACCACAACCCCATCGAACTGCCGTCCGCCATCGCCCGTTGGGACGGCGGAAAGCTCACCCTCTGGGCCAAGACCCAATGGGTGCAGGGCGTCGCACGCACGGTCGCGGCGGCGCTGGGCATCCCGGTCGGTGACGTGCGCGTCCATTGCGAGTACGTCGGCGGAGGATTCGGATGCGCCATCCGCACCTACGACCACGTCGTCCTGGCCGCCTTCGCCGCCCGTCAGACCGGCAAGCCCGTCAAAGTCGTCCTGAACAGGCGCCAGTTCTACTACGGGACGGGCTACCGGCCCGCCAGCCGCCAACGCCTTGCCCTGGGCAGCAGCGCCGCCGGCCGGATCGACGGCCTCGTCTACGAGGTGCGCACCGAAACCTCGCGCTACGAGCAGTACGAGGAAGGCCTGACCGACCTGCCGAAGTTCCTCTACGGAATCCCCAACACCGGCACGACGTACGAACTCACGGCCATCGACGCCCAGTCGCCCTCGTCCATGCGCGGTCCCGGCGTCGTGACCAGTGCCTTCGCCCTCGAGACGGCCATGGACCAACTGGCCCACGAGCTGGCCGTCGACCCCGTCGAACTGCGGCTGCGCAACGAACCCAACCGCGACGAGGTGACCGGCCTTCCCTTCTCCACGCGCAAGCTGCGTGAGTGCTACACGGTCGGCGCCCGCCAGTTCGGCTGGTCGCGGCGCGGTGCCGAGCCGGGCGGCCGGACCGACGGGGAACTCCTCATCGGCATGGGCATGGCCGCGGCGTGCTACCACAACAACCGCCGCGACGTCGGATCCCTGGCCCGCATCGACGCCGACGGCACGGCCACGGTCGCCACAGCCACCAGTGACATGGGCCCCGGCACCACCACGTCGGTCATGCAGGTGGCCGCGGATGCCCTCGGCCTTCCCACCGCACGGGTCACCTTCAAGCTGGGCGACTCCAGCTATCCCACCGCGCCGCCCCATGCGGGCGCCACCACGATGGCCAGCGTCGGATCCGCGGCGTTCACCTCCTGCCAGGCCCTGCGGACGAAGTTCGTCGGCATGGCGGTCGCGGATGCCGCTTCACCGCTTCACGGAGCGGACCCGGAGAGGGTGGTCGTGCACGACGGCTACCTACGGCTCGCGGACGACGCCCGCACACGGGACAGCTACCAGGACATCCTGCGGCGCGCGGGCCTCCCCGGCCTCGAGGCCACCGCAACCTGGGGTCCCGGCGACACCGACTCCAAAGTCTCCACATACGGCTACGGCGCCGTCTTCGCCGAAGTGTCGGTCGATTCCCTGCTCGGTCTCGTCCGGGTCCGACGCATCTTCGCCGCGTTCGACGTGGGACGCGTCGTCAGCCCCAAGCTCGCGCACAGCCAGGCCATCGGCGGGATGGTGGGCGGCATCGGAATGGCGCTGCTGGAAGGCACCGTCACCGACCACCGGGACGGACGCATCGTCAACGCGAGCATGGCCGACTACCTGGTGCCCGTGAACGCCGATGTCCCCGAACTGGACGCCGCGTTCATCAACACCGAGGACCCCCGGGCGGACCCCATCGGAGTCAAGGGCCTGGGCGAGATCACCATCGTCGGCGTCCCGGCCGCCATCGGCAACGCGGTCTTCAACGCCACCGGAAAGCGCACGAGAGACCTGCCCATCCGGCTCGAATCACTCCTCTGAGGCCCCTCCCGGTGGCACGCCGCCGACGCGCCTGCGGCGTGCCACCGGAGTACCTGGCCGTGCCCTTGGGGACGCGACCTAGTCGAAGGCCCCCGGGGCGAGTTGGAACCAGCGGCGGTGCTTGGGCGAGTCGTACGCCTTGACCGCGAGCAGGGCAACCCGCGGCGACTCCAGCAGATCGGCGACGTGGTCGCCCTCCGGCGGAGATACCGCACGCGCGTTCCCGATGGCGACGACAACGTAGAGGCTGCGGAGGGCCGCCCGCGTCCAGGGCTCGTCGACCGCGGCCTCCGCGACGGCGGTCTTGCGGTCCAACAGCGTCGCACGGCCCCCGGCCACCACGACGTGTACGCGGCGGCTGACGGTCAGGCTCCCGCCGTCCTCCCCGTGGTCGGCGCGCAGCGCGCGTGCCGTCGCGGCCACTCCGGCGGCCTCCCCGCCCGGCGCGGTCGCGGGCAGGAGTTCCAGCAGCGGCGTGTCCTCGCCGTGCCGGTCGGGCGCGAGGTAGGCAGTGGCCACAAGTTCCAAGGGTCCGTCATCCTTCGCCACGGTTCGCTCCTCGAACTGATCAAGCCAGTCAAGCGCATCCCGAATCCGCCGCCGGCCTCTCCCTCCTGACACGCCGTGCCCGATAACGTCGGGTTCCGCCGCCTGCCGGGCAACCTCACAGCGGCACGGCAGCACAACTGCACAGCGGTACGGGGCCTAGGGACGACACGTTGGAGGAGCACCCATGGAGCAAGCGCTGTCGTACGCCTCCGGGCCGACGGACTCGCCGCTGCTGACCGAGACCATCGGGGCGAACTTCGGGCGCACGGTCGCGGCGCATCCGGACCGGGCGGCGCTGGTGGACCGGGCGGCGGGCACGGCGTACACGTACCGCGAGCTTTCCGAGGCGGTGGACGCGTTCGCGCTGGGGCTGCTGGCCCGCGGAATCCGGCCGGGCGACCGGGTGGGGATCTGGTCGCCGAACCGGGCCGAGTGGGTGCTCACGCAGTTCGCGACGGCGCGGATCGGCGCGGTGCTGGTGACCGTCAACCCGGCGTACCGAACCCATGAACTGGCCTATGTGCTGCGGCAGTCCGGCATCCGGCTGCTCGTCTCCGCACCGACCTTCAAGACCAGCGACTACCGGGCCATGGTCGGCGAAGTACGGGACGCGTGCCCGGCGTTGGAGCAGGTGGTGTTCCTCGACGGCCCGGACTGGGACGAGGCCGTGGCGGACGGCCGCACGATCGACCCGGCGCAACTCGCCGAGGTCGCCGCGACGTTGCACCCGGACGACCCGATCAACATCCAGTACACCTCGGGCACCACCGGCTTCCCGAAGGGCGCGACGCTCACGCACCGGAACATCCTGAACAACGGCTGGTTCGTGGCCGAGTTGCAGGGCTGGACGCACGAGGACCGGGTGTGCCTGCCGGTCCCCTTCTACCACTGCTTCGGCATGGTGATGGGCAACCTCGGTGCGGTGGCGCACGGTTCGTGCATGGTCGTCCCGGCTCCGGCGTTCGACGCGGAGGCCACGCTGAAGGCGGTCGAGGAGGAGCGGTGCACGGTCCTGTACGGCGTGCCGACGATGTTCATCGGGATGCTGGCCGATCCGGGGTTCGCGTCGTACGACCTGTCGACGCTGCGCACCGGGGTCATGGCCGGAGCGCCCTGCCCCGTCGAGGTGATGAAGCGGGTCATCGGCGACATGGGGATGGCGGACGTGACCATCTGCTACGGCATGACGGAGACTTCGCCCGTGTCGACGCAGACGCGCGTGGACGACAGCCTGGAGCAGCGGGTGTCGACGGTCGGGGCGGTGCACCCGCACGTGGAGATCAAGGTCGTCGCGCCGGACACCGGCGAGGTGCTGCCGCGCGGCGAGGCGGGCGAGTTGTGCACGCGGGGCTACTCGGTGATGAAGGGGTACTGGGACGAGCCGGAGAAGACCGCCGAGGCGGTGGACGCCGACGGGTGGATGCACACCGGCGACCTGGCGGTGATGGACGCGGCCGGGTACGTCGGGATCGTCGGGCGCATCAAGGACATGGTGATCCGGGGCGGCGAGAACATCTACCCGCGTGAGATCGAGGAGTTCCTGTACACGCACCCGGACATCGTGGACGCGCAGGTGGTCGGCGTACCGGACGAGAAGTACGGGGAGGAGCTGATGGCGTGGGTGAAGGTGCGCCCCGGCGCGGAGGCGCCGACCGCGGAGTCGGTGCGGGCCTTCTGCGCGGGGAAGCTCGCGCACTACAAGATCCCGCGCTACGTGCACGCGGTCGAGGACTTCCCGATGACGGTCACCGGGAAGATCCGGAAGGTCGAGATGCGGGAGCTTTCGATCGCGCTGCTGGGGTTGTAGGCCGATCGGCGTCGGGCCGCGGCGATCGGCATCGAGCCCGTCGAACGGCATCGACGAGGGTGGCGCGGGACTGTTCGAGCGGGGGCCGGTAACGTCCTGGCCATCGGTAGGGCGCGGGGTGCGGAACGGGAGCGGACGCGAATGAGCACGAACGTGGTGTGGCACGACAGCGGCGTGGGACGGCTGGACCGCCCCTGGCACGGGGCCACGGTGTGGCTCACGGGGCTGTCGGGCTCCGGCAAGTCGACGGTGTCGGTGGTGGCCGAGCGGCTGCTCGTGGAGCGCGGGATCGCGGCGTACCGGCTGGACGGCGACAACCTGCGGCACGGCCTGAACTCCGACCTCGGCTTCGGCGCGGCGGACCGCACCGAGAACATCCGCCGGGTCGGCGAGGTGGCGCGGCTTTTCGCGGACGCGGGCGCCGTCGCGCTGGTCCCGGTCATCAGCCCGTACCGCGCGGACCGCGACCGGGCGCGGGAGCTGCACGAGCGGGACGGCGTCCCGTTCCTGGAGGTCTTCGTCGACACCCCGATCGCGGTGTGCGAGAGCCGCGACCCGAAGGGCCTGTACGCGAAGGCGCGGGCCGGCGAGATCCAGGACTTCACCGGCATCAACGCGCCGTACGAGGCCCCGCTGAAGCCCGAGTTGCGGCTGACCCCCGAGGACGGCACGCCGGAGGAGCAGGCGGCGTGCCTGGTCGCCGAGCTGGAGCGCCTGCGCGGCTGACCTGCGCAGTGGGCAGTGCGCAGCGCGTAATGCCTACGCAAAAGCAATGCAAAGAAGCGGCGCAAGGACGACGCAAGGACGACGCAAGACGACGCAAAGGAGCCCCCGGGACCTCGTCCCGGGGGCTCCTCTTGTACAAAGTTTTGCCGGTCCGCCCGGCGTCAGGCGTTCGCGGGCTCCTTGGCCGCCGCGCCGGAGTCGCCGTCGGGGACCGCTCCGTCGTGGCCGAGTCCGCCGGTGGCCTTGTTGCGGCCGTGCTTCATGACGATGGCGATCGCGAGGCCGATGAGACCGGCGACGAGCGCGAGCCAGAAGCCCTGGACGTACCCGTCGGTCGTGTACACCTGCGGGATCTCGTTGGTCGTGACCTGCCCGGTGGCCGGGTTCGGGACCGAGACCTCGAACGCGTTCCGGGTGAAGATCGGCGACAGCAGCGCGACACCGACCGAGGCGCCGAACGACTGGGCGACGACGAGCATGCTGGACGCGATGCCCTGCTGCTCCTGCGGGACCGCCTCGATCATGAGGTTCGGCGCGGCCGAGTAGTACATGCCGAAGCCGAGGCCGTACACCACACCGCAGATCAGCATGACCTGCCAGTTGTTGTGCAGGAAGACGTACATCAGCATGCCGGCCGACAGCAGCGACATACCCGCGATCATCGGCTGACGCAGGCCGCGGCGCTGGCCCCACGCACCGGCGACCGGGCCCGAGATCATGCTGCCGATGGACTGCCAGATGGCCAGGTGCAGGGCCATCGCGAGCATCGAGAAGCCGAGCGCGTAGTTCAGGTCGTCGTTGAAGCTGATGCCCTGGCGCATGCTGTCCAGGAGTCCGGCGACCATGCCGTCCGGGGTGCCGGCGGCCCGGGCCCCGGCCTCGGTCTGGGCGAGCGTGCCGGCCGTGATCTGGCCCTTGAGCTCGTCCGCCTCGGGCGTCTGCGCCATGTAGCTGGTCAGGTAGTTCTGGATGCCGATGATCATGTTCGCGACGAACGCGATCGCGATGACGGCGGCGACCTTGGGCGCGGTGAGCAGCTTGAGGTCGATCAGCGGCTGGTCCTGGCGCTTCTCCCACAGCACCCACAGGCCGATGACGACGAGGCCGCCGACCGCGTAGCCCCAGGCGGTGGGTTCGGTCCAGCCCCAGTTCTCGCCCTGGCTGATGTAGAGCAGGATCATCGCGAGGCCGAGCCCGAGGACGATCGCGCCGACCCAGTCGAGCTTCTGGTGCACGCGCAGCTTGCTCTCCGGCACGAAGGCCATCAGCAGCGGGATCGCCACGAGCATGAAGATGGCCAGGAACCAGAACAGCGAGCGCCACGAGTAGTGGTCGGTCAGCAGGCCGCCGAGGACCGGGGCGAGGGCGGCGGAGAGGCCGAGGCCGGTGGCCGAGATGCCGATGGCGACCGGGATGAACTTGCGCGGCATCAGGTCGCGGATGAGCCCGTACACGATGGCGGTCATGCCGAACGCGACGGCCTGGAGGGCACGGCCGATCAGGAACATCGTCCAGTTGTCGGTCGTGGCACACAGCAGCGTTCCGGCCAGGAAGGCGACGCTGCACGCGAGCAGCATGCGCTTCTTGCCGTAGAGGTCGGAGAGCTTGCCGATCAGCGGGCTGACCGCACCGCCGGTGAGGCCGAGGATGACGATCATCCAGGAGATGTTCTCGCCCTGTTCGGGGAACGAGGGGGCGATCTTGGGGACCGCCGCCGAGATCATCGCGTACTGGAGGGGCACGACCTCGGAGAACAGCACGATGATCGCCAGGATGCCGAAGATCTTCCCCTTGGAAGCGCCGTCGAGGCGTCCCGTGTCGTCCGAGACCTGTGGGGGAGGTCCTGCGTTCGGTGTTGCGGTCTCAGACATGAGGGCCTGTCCGTTCTGTGCTGTGCATGAAGCTTTTGTGCGAGCAGGGCGTGCACGTGACACGTGTCACCACGAGGGCGCACGTGTCCGCTTTTGACAAGACAAAGGGTGGACGGACGGCGGTTCAGCGCTCCTCCGGAGCTGCCAACCGAATCCCTGTTCGGGAATCCGATCCGACTGATTGACAGTGTTTAGCATGTCGCCACGGTCCTGTGAAGACACATCTCCGCACAGATTGCTGTTGTGTCGCATCTCTGTGATCGCGGTCATAACTGACACACCGTCAGGTGAACAGCATCACCCCTGCCGGGCAAAAGTCAAGGCCTGGACGTGACGCCCGCCATAGGGGCACAATCCTGGGCGGTCGTGTCCTTGCGGCGGCCCGCAGTCGGAGGGGGACGCGTGGTGGACGGCGTGGACGGTGCAGGCGACGGAGACACGGCGACCCCGCCGGCTCCCGCCCCCTACGACCTGACCGGCAAGGTCGCGGTGGTCACCGGCGGCGCCTCCGGCATCGGCTACGCGACCTGCCGCGCGCTCGTCGACGCCGGCGCCCACGCGGTCGTCGCCGACATCGACAACGAGGCCGGGCACCGCGCCGCGGACTCCCTCGGGGCCTGGTACGCCGAACTCGACGTCACCTCCCCCGCCGACTGGACGCGCCTCGTCGAGAACGTCACCAAGGTCTTCGGCGGCATCGACATCGGCTTCCTCAACGCGGGCGTCGACACCGGCGGTGCCGGCATCGGCTCGCTCTCGGACGCCCAGTACCGCCGCATCATGGCGATCAACGTCGACGGTGTGGTCTTCGGCACCCGCGCGCTGCTCCCGGCCCTGGAGGCACGCGGCGGCGGACGCCTCGTCGCCACGTCCTCCCTCGCGGGCCTGGTCGCGTTCCCCCGCGATCCCGTCTACACCGCGACCAAGCACGCGGTGATCGGGCTGGTGCGCTCCCTGGCACCCGATCTGGCCGACCGCGGCATCACCATCCACGCGGTGTGCCCCGGGCTGACGGACACGCCGCTGCTCGGCGGCGCGAAGGCGTACCTGGAGGACCAGGGGATGCCGCTGCTCCAGGCCGAGGACATCGCCGCCGCGGTGCTGGGCTGCCTCACGTCGACCGAGACCGGTCAGGCCTGGGTGGTGCAGGCGGGCCGCGAGCCGCTGCCGTACAAGTTCCGCGGCGTGCCCGGCCCGGCAGGCGGCGTCAAGCCTCCCACCGGGTTCCGCGACCCGACGCTGTAGCCCGTCCCGCGTCGCGCATCGCGCATCGCGCGTCCGCCACCGCACCACGCACCCGGCACGCCCCGGGTATGCCTGGGCATACCTCGAACCCGGCTGCCTGCCGGAGTGCCCGTACGCCTGCCCGCTGATGGACTTCGGACACCGCCCGAACCGGGTCGGCGGACGAGGTGTCAGGAGGACGAAGTGGGCGGGAACAGGCAGCACCAGCAGGTAGTTTCGGAGCCGTTGCAGACCGGTGGTCCGGTGCTGGAGATGCGGCAGGCGGTACGCGCGTACGGCGTCGGCGGCGCGCAGCTCCGGGCCCTGGACGGCGTGGACCTGTCCCTCGCCGGGGGCACCTGGACGGCCGTGATGGGACCGTCCGGTTCCGGCAAGTCGACGCTGCTGCACTGCGCCGCCGGGCTGGACGCGGTGGACGCGGGCCGCGTCACCCTGCTCGGGGAGGACCTGGGCGAGGCGGACGACCGGCGGCTGACCCGGTTGCGGCGCGGTGTCGTCGGGTTCGTGTTCCAGAACTTCAACCTGGTCGCCTCGCTGACCGCCGGCCAGAACGTGGCGCTGCCGCTGCGCCTGGCCGGCCGCACGGTGCGGCGCGAGGACGTCCGGAGCGCGCTCGCCGACGTCGGACTCGCCGACCGGTCCCGGCACCGGCCCCGGGAACTGTCCGGCGGACAGCAGCAACGCGTCGCGATAGCACGGGCGATGGTCACGCGGCCCCGGGTGCTGTTCGCGGACGAGCCGACCGGCGCGCTGGACTCGGCGTCCGCCCGCACCGTGCTGGGCCTGCTGCGGACCATGGTCGACGACGCCGGGCAGACCATCGTCATGGTCACCCACGACCCGGTCGCCGCGGCGTCCGCCGACGCCGTGGTGTTCCTCGCCGACGGACGGGTGGTCGACCGGATGGCGCGGCCGTCCGCACGGCTCGTCGCCGACCGCCTCGCGTCGCTGGAGGTGTGAACCGATGCTCACCCTCTCCGTGAGTACGCTCCGCGCCCGCCGGCAGTTGTTCGCAGGCGCGCTGCTCGCCATCGCCCTGGGCGTCGCACTCGTCCAGGCATCGCTGCTGGTGCTGATGTCGGTGTCCGATCCCATCATCGCGCCGGACCTGCCGCGTGCCGAACGCGACGACATCCGCGAAGGCTTCGTCGGTGCCGCGGTGCTGATGGGCCTTCAGGTTCCGCTCGTGGTGTTCCTCGCGATGTTCGTCGTCGGCTCCACGTGCGCGTTCGCCGTCGCGCAGCGGCGCCGCGACCTCGCCCTCCTGCGCGTCCTCGGGGCGGGCCGCGGCCAGGTCCGGCGGCTGCTCGCGGCCGAGTCGCTGCTGCTGGGCGTCGCCGGTGCGCTGTGCGGCGCGCCGCTCGGACTGGTCGTCACGTGGCTCCAGGCACGGCTGCTGGAGCACGTCGGGTTCGTGCCGGCCGGATTCCAGCCGCGCTACTGGGACTGGGGCGCCGTGCTCGTCGCCGCGGCGACCGGCGCGGGCATCGCGCTCCTCGGGTCGTGGAACGCGGCGCGGCGCGCGGGGCGCATCCGTCCCTTGGAGGCCATCCACGAGACCGGGGCGGCGGCGCGTGTGATGACGGCGGGCCGCTGGGTCGTCGGCGTCGTGTGCCTGGCGCTCTCGGTGCTGCTGGTGGTCGGCGCCCAGGCCGCCGACATGGTCGGCGCGGTGACGATCGCGATGCTGCTGGCGGTCGTGGGCGCGGTCGCCCTGTCGGCCCTGAGCCCGCTCGTCGTGCCGTTGGTGGCACGGGTGTTCGGGCTGGTGCTGCGGCGTACCCCGCTGGGTGCGCTCGCCGAGGCGAACATCCGCGACGGGGTGCGCCGGAACTCCTCGATCGCGGCTCCGCTGATCACTCTCGTCTCGCTGGTGCTCGGGCTGTCCGGCGCCCTGGGCGTCCTCGCGCGTTCGATCGGCGTCGAGCAGGAGCAGCTCACGCGCGGAGACCTCGTCGTCACGTCGGCGGACGGCGCGCGGGCGGCACGGCTGGCGGACGTCCCCGGCGTCGTGGACGTGTCCTCCCACACGACCGTGCCGGTCGCGGTGACCGCCAAGGTCCGGCAGGACGGCGCACGCTCCGCCCGGCCGCACACGTTCGACGAACGTGTCGTCGCCGTCGACCCGGCAGCCTACGGACGCGCACGTACGCTCCGCCCGGTGTCCGGCTCGCTCGCGGACCTGCGGGGCGACACGGTCGCCGTGGGCCCCGCGGTGGCCGCCGAGGGCTACACCGCGCCCCGCGTCGGCGACAGCGTCACCCTCACTGTCGGCGGCGAGAAGCGGGTGCTGCGGGTCGTCGCGGTACTGCCGGAAACCCTGGACATCGGCGACGAGTTCCTCGTCCCGCGCGACCTGTTGCCCCGCGAACTCCTGGCGGCTGCGCCGACGGAGTCCGTGGTCGCGGTGGCGGCGGGCGCGACGGCCGCCGAGGTCGCCGAGCGCATCCGCGCGGCGGACCTCGGCGAGACCGCCACCGTCGCGCAATGGGCGGACGGCAAGGCGGACGCCCAACAGGCGGGCAACGACAAGATCTTCGCGGTACTCCTCGGGCTCGCCGGCGTGTACGCGCTGATCGGCGTCGTCAACGCCCTGGTCATCGCGACCGCGGAACGCCGCACCGAGTTCGCGGTCGCCCGGCTCAGCGGCCTCGAACGCCCGCAGGTGGTGCGCATGGCCGTCGTCGAAGCCTGGGCCGTGACCGCGATCGGCCTGCTGCTCGGAGCGCTGGTGGCGGCGGCCGGGATGGCGGGCATGGCCAAGAGCACGGCGGCCTCCACGGGGACACCGATCGTGGTGGTGCCGTGGGGGATGCTGGCGACAACCGTCGCGGGAGCGTTCGCCGTGACGGCGGTGGCGGCCGTGCTGACCGCGCGGACGGCGACGCGGGAACGCCCGGCGCAACTGGCCGCGGCACGCGAGTGACGCAGGGCGGTCTTGGCGGCTCGGCGCTTGGCGCTCGACGCCGCGGCGGCAACTCGCCTCGGGCGGCGCCTGTTCCGCAGGTCGGACGCCTGGGCGGCATGGTCGCTGCCGAGTCTCGGAATGCCCGCCCGTCCGGACGTCCAACGCCACGTATGTACAGTTTGCCCACCGCCGGAACGCGCCAGGGGAGGACCGCCATGCCGTCGTACACCCCGCCTGGCTCCGCCCGTACCGGGGTCGAGCGGTCCCGCCTTTCCGGCTCGGACGATCCGGGACTTGCGGGGCGCCCGGAGGGCCCGGAGCGTCCAGGTCGCTCGGAGCGCTCGGCTTGGGCTGTCTGGACGGGACGGGCGGTCCGGCCGGGTCGGCGGTGGTGGCGCGGCCTCGGGTACGTCGCCCTCGGGCTGCCGGTCGGGCTTCTCGCGCTGGTCGTCCTCGGCGCGCTCGCGGCACCGCTGATCACGGGTGCCGTCGGGCTTGCCGGCGCCGACTCGTGGCCGGACGCCGTGCGCCCTGCGGTCCTTCTCCTCCTCGGGACGTTCCTGACCCTCGGCGCCGCCCCCGTGGCGGCGGCCCCGATCGCCGCCCTGGAACGCCGCCGACTGCGCTTCGTGCTGGGGCGCTCGGCGTTCGGGCCTGACGGCCCTGACGACCCTGACAACGACGAACGGCGGTCCGCCCCGGTCCTGTTGCGCCTCCGCGCCCGGTACACCACGGCCCGTGCCTGGCGCGAGGTCGGGGCCGCGTACCTCGTCGCCGTCGTCGGCCCCGGCCTGGCCGCACTTGCCGCCGTCTGGGCCGTCCTGTGCCTCGCCTGGCTCGCCGCGCCGCTCGTCGTCGCGACGAGCAGCGGCCCGGTGGCGCTGGTCGTCGGCCGGGCCGGGAGCGTCCCCGACGCACTCCCCTACTCCGCGGCCGGGCTTGCCACCACCGCGGTCGGCGTCCTCGCCCTGGCCGGCCTCACCCAGGCACAAGCCGGCCTCTTCCGCCATCTCGTCGGGCCGCGCACCGACCCGCTCGCCGCCCGGCTCGTCGAGCTCACCCGGTCCCGCTCGCGCCTGGCCGAGGCCTTCGCCGCGGAGCGCCGCCGCATCGAACGCGACCTGCACGACGGCGCGCAGCAGCAACTTCTGGGCCTGACACTGCAACTCGGCCTGGCCCGCCTCGACCTGCCGCCCGACTCGGCGGCCGGGCAGGCGGTGGCCAAGGCCCACGACCAGGCCAAGGCCCTCATGGCCGAACTCCGCGAACTCATCCGCGGCATCCACCCGCAGGTGCTGACCGACCGCGGACTCGGGGCCGCGCTGCACGAACTGGCCGAGTTCTGCCCGTTGGACGTCCGCACCGACATCGACCTTCCCCGGCGCGCGCCGCAAGCCGTGGAGACCGCCGCGTACTTCGCCGCCGCCGAGGCACTGGCCAACGCCCTCAAGCACAGCGGCGCCGACAACCTCCGCATCACCGCGCGGATGCGGCACGACCGACTGACCGTCGACATCGAGGACAACGGTCGCGGCGGCGCCCGTTTCACCGACGAGACGGGCGAATCTGGCGGGACCGGGCTGACCGGCCTCGCCGACCGGCTCGCGGTCGTGGACGGCACTGTCCGGGTGTCCAGTCCGCCCGGTGGGCCGACCCTGGTACGGGTGACCGTCCCCTGCCCTTCCCCCGGACGCGAGGAGAACCGGTGAACCCGCTACGCGTCGTACTCGCCGAGGACTCCGTACTGCTCCGTGAGGGCCTGGCCGGGCTGCTGGAGCGTTTCGCGTTCGAGGTGGCCGCGGTGCCGGACGCCGCGGCGCTCACCGCCGCGGTACGCGAGCGCGTCCCGGACCTGGTCCTGACCGACGTACGCATGCCACCGGCCTTCGCCGACGAGGGCCTGCGCGCCGCGCTCGCCCTGCGCACCGAGTTCCCCACGCTGCCGATCGTCGTGCTCAGCCAGTACATCGAGCCCGACGGAGCCGCCGAACTCCTCACCACCGGCAACGGCCGCGCGGTCGGCTACCTGCTCAAGGACCGCATCGTCGACGTCGAGGACTTCGCCGCCACGCTCCGCCGCGTCGCCGCGGGCGGCGCCGCCGTCGACCCGCAGGTCGTCGCCCGCCTCCTCCGCCGCCGCGCCGAACCCGTCGCCGCGCTGTCGGTGCGGGAGCGAGAGGTCCTGTCCCTGATCGCGGAGGGCCTGTCCAACGCCGCCATCATGCGCGCTTTGAACATCTCCGAACCGGCGGTCGGCAAGCACGTCCGGAACATCTTCACCAAGCTCGACCTGCCGCCGGACGACGAGACCAACCGCCGCGTCCTCGCCGTGCTGGCCTACCTCGGCTCCGGCACCACCCACCACGACGGCGTCGGGTGACGAGTGACGAAGGACCGGTGAACCGCAACCACTGACGTTGCGACCGCGATGTCATGCGCGAGGGCACCCCATCATGGCCGAGGGCGACGGCCGGGCGTCCTCTGGCACGGCCGAGCACACCGCGTCACCCGATGGGGTGGTTTCCGGAAAAGCGCATGCCGGTTCCGGAGCTCGGGAGTTGACTGGTTCGCTCACTGCCTTCCGGTCGATTCCCGAGGAGGGGACGCGGCATGAAGATCGGCGACCCGGTCATCGCCAATTCCGACATCGAGAGCTGGAGCAAACCCTATGTTGCGCAGAACACGGAGGGGGTGGTCACCAGCGTCGGGTTCCGGGGGGTCTCGGTCGCATTCACGGTCCCGGGCGTGATGGGGGGCACCCGCCAGGTGACGGTGACCGTGCGGCCGGACCAGGTGCTGCCGCTCTGACCGCGCCGATCGCGCTGGTCTCCGGTACGCCGGCCGCCCGCGGCGGCACCGGCGCGTCGTCCCCGAGCGACGACGCGCCGGTGCGCGGCCGAGGGCTGTCGGCCGCGCGGGCGCCCCGTTCCGCGCGGTCGGCCGTGGGGTACGGTCCACGGTGCGATCACGCGGAGGGGTTCTATGCCGTGCCGTCGCTGCGGAACGGGCTCGCGTACTTGCCGCCGCCCTCTTGGGCAAGTGCCGTGCTCTCGGTGCTCTTCACGTCGTTCATCCTGCTCAGCGGCGGTGCGCTCAACAACAGCAGTTCTCGCAACGACTGTTAAGCGACGCTTTACGAACGGCGGCGGACGTCACGAACGACCGCGGACGTCACGAATGACGGCGGACGCCGGTCGCCGCAGCGCGCAGCGCCCGCCCCGGCCGGAAAAGAATCTGCCGAGCACCGATGAGTCCGTGCGCGCTCTGCCGTCCTAACTGGTGACACGGCGACCCCACGCGTACGGACCCTTCGGAGGAACCACCATGAGGAAGATCACCGCCGGCCTGTTCATCTCGCTCGACGGCGTCGTCGAGGCGCCGGACCAGTGGCACTTCCCGTACTTCAACGACGAGATGGGCGAGGCGGTCGGCGCGCTCGCCGGGTCGGCCGACACGATGCTGTTCGGCCGCACGACGTACGACAGCTTCGCGGGGGCCTGGCCCGAGCGCGAGGCGGCCGGCGGCGAGGACGCGGGCTTCGCGAAGTCCCTCGGCGACATGCGCAAGATCGTCGCGTCGCACGGCGAACTCACCTTCACATGGCGCAATTCCGAGCAGCTCACGGGCGACCTGATCGAGGCGGTCACCGCCCTGAAGCGGGAGCCCGGCGGCGACATCTCGCTGAGCGGATCGGTGTCGGTGATCCGCCAGTTGCTCGCCGCCGGACTGCTGGACGAACTGCACCTGTTCGTGCACCCGATCGCGGTCCGCAAGGGTAAGCGGCTGTTCGAGGAGGCCGACACCACGCTGCCGCTCGCGCTGAAGTCCTCGGCCGCGTACCGCACCGGCGTGCTCCACCTCGTGTACGCCCTGGCGGCCGCACCCGAGGAGGCCGGCTACGACGAGGCCAAGGTGCACCTCGCGCAGGGCGAGTAGTGGTCGCGCGGCCGCCCCGCACGCCCGGGGCTATTGGGACAACTTGCGCCAGGCGGCCGCCACCGAGGCCCAACGCTCCACGTCCGCAGGCGAGTTCCAGGTGCTGACCGCCGAGTACGCGATGAGCCGGTCGGCGGCGCCCCGGTAGCGGTCGGCGAGGGCCGCCGCGAGGTCGTCCCAGGGGGCCGAGACGGTGAGCGCGTCGAGCACCTCGTCGGTGATGGCCGCGGCCATGCCCGCCGTGTCCTTCGCGGCGAACAGCCGGTTGAGGGACGGCTGGAGCTCGTCCCAGCCGTGCGTCTCGAAGACCTTCGCGTAGCCGGGCGTGGAGCCGTAGAACGCGAGGCGCATGCGCAGCTTGTCGCGCTGCGCGGCGATCTCCTCGTCGGTCTCGCCGGTCGCCGTCATGACGGGGACGACCACGGTGACGTCGGCGGCGGTACGCCCCACGCGGGCCGCTCCCGCGGCGAGTTCGGGACGTACGACCTCGTCCAGGTAGCGGGTGCTGTGCAGCGGGTGCACGTGCAGGCCGTCGCCGAGTTCGCCGATCATGCGGAGCATCCACGGGTTGACGCCGGCGAGGTAGATCTCGGGGTCGGGCAGGTCCGTCGGACCCGGCGACCACTCCGGGGTCATGAGGCTGAAGCGGTAGAACTCGCCCTGGTAGCGAAGGCGTTCCTCGCCGCGGAAGGCGCGCCAGATGGCGCGTACCGACTCGACGTACTCGCGCAGGCGGGGGCCGGGGTGGTCGAACTCGGCGGAGTAGCGGCGTTCGACGTGCGCGCGGACCTGCGTGCCGAGGCCGAGGACGAAGCGCCCGCCGGTCGCCTCCTGGAGTTCCCGGGCGGCGGCCGCGGCGACCATCGGGCTGCGGGCGAACGCGACCGCGATGCCGGTGCCGACGGTGAGCGAGGAGGTCGCGAGTGCCGCGGCGGTCGCGGCGCCGAAAGCGGTGCGCCCGCCCTCGGTCAGCCACAGGCCGTCGAATCCGGCGCGTTCCGCGTCGGCGGCGGTGGCGCTCGTCTCACGCAGGCCCTTGCCCGCGGACATGACGTCGAGAGGGGGGAGGTTCGGCACGGTCGACTCCTGGTTGTCGGTCGGGTCAAGGGGCACGGGGGCTGCCGGCGCGGTCATTCTCGTCGGCCCTCCGCCTCCTCCATCTCGCGGACGCGATCCCACTGCTCGGAGACCCGCGCGGTCCAGTCCGGCGTCCGGCGCTCCATCCACGCGCGCGGGCCCTCCTTCGCGTCCGGAGTCCCCATCAGCAGGCGGTGGTACGCCGTCTCCAACGCCTCGACACGGTCCCCCGCCCCCGCCTCGTCCAGCCACAGCAGCCGCTTGCTCAGCGCGGACGACAGCGGGTTAACGTTCTCCGCGATGTCGCGCGCGGTCTCCAGCGCCGCCGGCAGCACCTCCTCCGCCGGAAGCGCGCGCGACGCCACACCGAGGGTCACCGCCTCGGCCCCGAGGAACGTACGCCCCGTCAGCAGGATGTCCGCGGCCACCGCCTGCGACGTCGCCCGCACCAGCGTCCAGTGCGACCGGGCGTCCGGCACCATGCCGCGCCGCACCTGCGGCACGGCCAGCTTGGCGTCCGTCGCGACGTACCGGATGTCGCACTCCAGCGCGAGCGTGAGGCCGATGCCGATGGCGTGCCCGTTGATCGCTGCGATGACCGGCTTGCGCACCCGGAAGGCCGGCGGCGAGATCGGCGACGCGGTGAACTCCCCCGGCGACTTGGGCGCGTCGAAGCTGCCGGACGACGGCGCGATGTCCGCACCCGCGCAGAATGCCCGGCCGGCCCCCGTCAGCACCACCACGCGCACGCTGTCGTCGGCATCGCATCGGGCATACGCTGCACCGAGTGCGACGCCCATGCCGCCCGAGAACACGTTCAACCGGTCCGGCCGGTCGAGGGTGACGACGGCGACGCCGTCGGCGATGTCGAGCCGAACGGGCGGCCCCTCCACGGAACTGCTTGTCGTTGTACCCACCCGCCGACGCTAGGCAGCACTCTTGACCGTGTCAAGCGACGGTTATACGTTGACCACGCTCCCGCACCACCTCGGAGGAGATGCCCACATGACCAGCCCGTTCAGCTACGCAGGCAAGCGCGTCGTCGTCACCGGCGGCTACTCGGGCGTCGGCGCCGCCCTGGTCGAGCTGCTGACCGACCTGGGTGCTGCCCACATCACGGTGCTGGACGTCAAGGAGCCGACGGGCTCCGCGCACAAGTTCGTGCGGACCGACCTGAACGACCCCGCCTCCGTGGACGCCGCCGTCGCCGCGATCACCGCCGACGGACCGCTGGACGTCCTGTTCAACAACGCGGGCGTGGCCGGTACGCTCCCCGCCCCCGTCGTCTTCGGCGTCAACTACCTGGGGCTGCGCCGCCTGACCGAGGCGCTGGTGGACAACGGCACCCTCCGCGCGGGCGGCGCGATCGTCAACACCGCCTCCATCGCGGGCTTCGGCTGGGCACCGCACCTGGAGGACATCAAGGCCCTCATCGCGATCGACGGCTGGGACGAGGCCCAGACGGAGCTGGCGACGCGCGAGGTCGAGGCGTACTCCTACTCCAAGGAGATAGTGCAGGTCTACACGATGCACTACGCAAAGACCGCTGCCGCCAAGGGACTTCGCGTCAACAGCATCTGCCCGTCGCCGATCGACACGCCGCTGCTGCCGGACTTCCGCAAGACGATGTCCGACAAGGTGATCGACTGGAACGTGTCGCAGGGCAACGGCCGCCTCGCCACCGGTCTGGACGTCGCGCTCGGCCTCGCGTTCCTCGGCGCGGACGCGTCGGTCTTCGTCAACGGCGTCAACCTCAACCTGGACGGCGGCTTCAACGCGAGCCTCACGGTCGGCAACGTCGACTTCTCCGGCCTGGCGTAGGCAAGAGGGCCTGGCGTAGGCAACAAGGCGCAGGAGCCCCCGGGCCCCGCAACAGAGACACAGCAACTGACGGCCCCCGGCCGCCCGTTCGTGATCAGAGACCCGGTTCCGGGCGCCTGATCCAGGGCACCGGGGGCCGTTGCAGGAACCAGTCCGCGGGCGTCATCGGCCGGGACGCGCCGACCTCTTGGGGCTGCGAGTCGTAGCGGATCCGCTCGGCCGGGAGTCCCCCGAGGCCGGCGAGCCACGAACGTGCGACCTCGACCATCCCGGTCGGCCCGGCGAGGTACGCCTCCGTCTCCGCCCCCGGGAAGTGCCGCCGCAGCGCGACCGGCAGTTCGTCGCCGGGACGGTCCCGCGCGGGCAGGATCGCCCACGCCTCCAGGTGCGGGCAGCGGTGCAGCAACTGCTCGACGGCCAACGCGTCGTAGACGTCGTCGCTGCCGCGCGCCGCGAGGAGCAGGGTGGCGTGCCGGTCAGGGCAGCGGTGCGCGTAGTCCTCGACGAGCGCCTTGATGGCGCCCCACCCGGTGCCGCCCGCCACGAACAACAATGGCCTGCCGCTGCCTTCGACGAGCGTCGTGCTGCCCATGGGCATGCCCAGGCGCAGCCGGTCGCCGACCGCGACGCGGTCCACGAGCAGGTTCGAGACCGCGCCGCCCGGGATCCTGCGCACGTGCAGGTCGACGGTGTTGTCCGGCCTCGGCGCGTTGGCGACGGAGAACTGCCGCCAGACGTTGCGTACTTCGGCCTCGTGCAGCACCAGGCTCAGGTACTGTCCGGCGCGGAAGGGGTAGTCCGGCTCGACCTGGAGCGTGAACGTCGCGACGGTCGGCGCGGGCCGTTCGCGCCGCAGCACCTTGGCGTCCCACACCGCGGGCTCGCCGGCCGCCTCCGCCTGCCGGGCCGCCTCGGTCATCACTCCCGCGATGACCTGGTACGCGGCCTTCCACGCGCCCTCGATCTCGGCGCTCCACGCGTCCCCGGAGAAGAACCGGATCGTCGCGACGAGGCTGTCCCCGACCGCCGGGTAGTGCGCCGCCACCGCACCGAACCGCCGGTGGTCCGCGCCGAGGCCGCGCAGGAACGGCACCAGCACGTCGGGTTCGTCCACGTGCGCCACGGCGGCGGTCAGCGCGCCGAAGAGACGGTCGCGCTGGTCGGCCATGTCGTCCGGGAACAGGCTTCGTACGCCCGGGTGTTCGCGGAAGAGGTGAGCGTAGAAGTACTTCGCCATCCGGTCCGCGCGGCGTTCGACGATGGCGAAACTGTGGCGCAGGACTCGGGGGTCGAGGGTCACATCCCGCGATGCTACGGGGAACTGCCCGGCGCCGCATGAACGTTCGGTTGTTCTCTCGGCAAAGTGCCCGGACGGCCGGGGCAGCGCCGCCGGGCCGCCGGGGCCACTCCGGGACGTAACCGCAGAAAGGCCCCGGGCAGGGCCCCGACCTCAGGCTTCAGACCTCAGGCTTCAGACCTCCGACCTCAGGCCGTCTCGTCCTCCACGGTCGCGTGCAGCTCGGTCGCCGCCATGTCCTCCACGAAGCGGTTCAGGAGCACCGCGAACGCCGCACGGTCCTCCTCGCTCCACTTCGACAGCATCTCGTTCAGATGCTGGTCCATCACCGAGGTGAGGCGACGCCGCACCGCGTCGCCGCGGGGCGTCAGCGACACGAGGCTGACCCGGCCGTCGTCGGGGCTCGGCGAGCGCTTCACGTAGCCCTCACGCTCGAGTTGGCCGACCTGCCGGGCGGTGGCGCCCGGGTCCATGTTGGTCAGCCGGGCGAGCTCGCCCATCGGCAGCGGACCGGCCTTCTTGACGCGGCGCAGCAGCACGTACGCCGGCTGCGAAATGGTGGCCCCGGCGACCGCTGCCTGGCGCGCGTAGACTCGGCGGCTGGCGTTGCGGCGGAAGAGGGCTTCCAGTGCCCGCTGGATCGCGTCGACATTGTCGGTGGAGTTCACGATGCCATCGTACCAGTACTTGACTTCGTCAATTTAATAAACCGATTTCCGGAACGTTACACCGGACCGGGTAATGCCGAGACGCAATCCCCGGCGGCCGTCTCGGTCTCGACGGAGGAAACGAGACCGAGACGGCCTGTCGGTCACGGTACGCCGCACGGGTCATTCCGTCCGGCACACCGAAAATTCGGGGCCCTTCCGAACCATCTCCGAACTATGGCAGCGCCTGCCCGTTCAGACAATGGCAACCGGGTTGATGGGGCTCCCCGTTGCCCCGGTGACCGGGAGCGGTGTCACGGTGAGCAGACACGACCATGTGCCGGCCTCGGCCATCCCCGCGGCGAGGTCGCTCAGCCACAGGTGCTCCATGAGCGGCACCCCGGACTCCACGAGGAGCGCGATGTGCACCGCGAGGAACGTCTCCGCGTCGAACGGGATGACCTCGATCGCGCTGTTGTCCGAGCCGACCGCGCTGATGTCGTGGTCACGGATGTAGGAGACCGCGTCGAGTCCGAGCCCCGCCTGCGCGAACGACACCTCGCGCCCCGCGGAGGTCTCGGTGCGCCAGTTGTCCAGGTGGCCGGTGCGCACCAGCAGCGCGTCGCCCGGGCGTACCTCGACCCCCTGCGACTCGGCGCATCCTTCCAGGTCGGCGCGGGTGATGGTGGCCCCGGGCTCCAGGAATCCGACGCCCTGGTGCCGGGGCAGGTCGAGCAGCACCGCGCGCGTGGCGAACGCCCCGAGCTTCTCGATGCCGCAGCGCTCCGCGCCCGTGTGGGTGCGGAACGTCGACGCGTCGAACCCGTTGTAGAACTTGCCCCGGTGCTGCACGTGGCACAGCGCGTCCATGTGCGTGATGCTGTGCGACGCGATGACCAGGACGTCCTCGTTCGCCCCGACCTCCTGGCCGCCGGGGAAGCCGTCGAACATGTTGTCGGTCTGGCTGGTCAGCGTCAGCCGCTGGGGCGCGCCCCGGTAGTCGAAGATGGGCGCGCCCTCGCGCTGGATGGGCAGGCCGAGCGCGTACGCCTGACCGGTCCGCACCTCGTGCGCCGCCGCGGCGACGCCCTTGGGCTCGATCAGGTTGAGCGT
This sequence comes from Streptomycetaceae bacterium NBC_01309, assembly GCA_045039925.1. Lineage (GTDB taxonomy): Bacteria > Actinomycetota > Actinomycetes > Streptomycetales > Streptomycetaceae > Yinghuangia. The sequence continues at coordinate 7,645,603 of CP108400.1, read as the reverse complement.
GCCGCGCTCGTCCTCGTCGCCCCAGCGACCCCAGTTGCCGATGGCCGTGCCGGACTGCTGTTCCATCTGAGCCTCCCCGAACCTTGGTGGAACGCGTTCTCACTACTCGGACACGGCCGACCGGAACCCGATCAGAAAGCGAGTACGCCGCGCGCGATGCGGCCGTTGTGCATGTCGTCGAGAACGTCGTTGAATGCGTCCGACGGATAGACCTTGGAGACCAGCGCATCGAGGTCGAACTTCCCCTGCCGGTAAAGCTCGACGATCGCCCGGATGTCCTCGTGCGGCCGGACGCCGCCGGCGCGCGTACCCAGGATTCCCCGGTCGCACTGGAGAAGGTTGGCGATTCGGATGTTCGCGGTCGCGGTCTGCGAAGGCTGTCCGACCGCGATCAGCGTGCCGCCCCAGTCGAGGGCTTCGAGGGCGTTCTCCAGAACCGCCGGGACGCCCGTGCATTCGAAGATCCAGTCCACGCCGCCCGCGCCGAACGTGCCGACCTTCTGGTCCTCGCTGTACGGGAACAGCGTGCGGATCTCGTCCGCGACGTCCACGCCCTTGCCCGCCTGCACGAAGTCGGTGGCGCCGAACTGCCGGGCCAGGTCGAACTTGCCGGGCACGGTGTCGATCCCGACGACCCGTCCGGCGCCCTTGAGGCGCAGCGCCTGCACCGCCGCGAGCCCGACGCCGCCGAGCCCGATGACTGCGGCGCTCTGCCCGGGCAGCACGTTCGCACGGTTGAGCACCGCGCCGGCACCCGTCACGACGCCGCACGGCACCAGGCACGCGGAGGTCAGCGGCACGTCCTTGGGGATCGTGACGCACTGGATCTCCTTGACCAGGGTCATCTCGGCGTACGTCGAGGCCCCGGCGAAGTTCCACACCGGCTCGCCGCCGATCGAGAACGGCGTGCTGCGGTTCCCCAGCGTCTGGCGGCAGCGGTTGGGGTGGCCGGTCTGGCAGTAGCGGCACATGCCGCACGCGGCGATGGTGGTGATCACCACATGGTCGCCCGGCTTGACGGCGGTGACGCCCGCGCCGACCTTCTCGACTATGCCCGCGCCCTCGTGGCCGAGCACCGCGGGGGCGGGCCACTCGATCACGCCTTCGAGGACGCTCACGTCGCTGTGGCACACACCGGTCGCGGCGATCCGTACGAGGACCTCGCCGGCTTCGGGGTCGCGCACCTCCACGTCGTCCCGAGTCTCGACACCCTTGTCCGTGTGCAGGATCGCGCGCATGTACTTCTCCTCCTAGCCGATCGGCCCCCGGAGAACCCCAGGCGACCGGCTCCGATTTAGCCACCGGCCCCTGCAAGGGTCAAGGGCGTCCGTCACCCGACATCGGGGCCGTGGCGCGGGTCGTGGCAGGGCGGACGGCAGGGCGGCGGCGAGGCGGCGGCGGCGCGACGGCAGGGCGAGGGCGGAGCCACCGGCGGCCGGGAGATTGAGGCGACACTTCATGGCGCGCTCAGCCGATTCTCAGAAACCGGGCCGAAGCTCGGATGCATGGACAGGACACCACGGAACCCCGGTCAGGACCCGTACGCCGATGGGGCGTCTGAAGCTGCTGTGCCGCAGGAGGCCGCCTTCGGCGCCGCCCCCGCATCGCCTCCGCCGCCGCCCGCCGCCCCCGACGGCACGCTCCCGCCGCTGCTCCCCCCGCACCCGGCCCCCGGAACCCCCGGTGGCACCCGGCGCCCGTCGCTCAAGAGCCGCGGCGTGGCCATCGCCGTCGCGGCCGCGCTCGCCGCCGGGCTCCTCGGCGGCGTGGCGGGCGGCTGGGTGGGCGGCGAGTTCGGCGACGACTCGGCGTCCTCCTCCTACACAGCCACCGGCAGCGCACCGGTGCAGTCGGTCGCCGACACCAGCCTCACCGGCGTGTCCGCGGTCGCCAAGGCGGTCCTCCCGAGCGTGGTCGAGATCTCGGTCACCACCCGGCGCGGGTCGTCCAGCGGCTCCGGGCTCGTCCTGAGCGCCGACGGCAAGATCCTCACCAACGCCCACGTCGTCGAGGGCTCCGACGGCGGGACCGTCACCGTCAAGTTCGAGGACGGGCGTACCGCCGAGGCCACCGTGGTCGGCACCGACACGGCCAGCGACCTGGCCGTCATCAAGGTCGACGGCGTCGACGACCTCCAGCCCGCCACGCTCGGCGACTCGGACTCCGTCGCCGTCGGCGACCCGGTGGTGGCGATCGGCTCCCCCGAGGGGCTGACCAACACCGTGACGTCCGGGATCGTGAGCGCGCTGAACCGCGAGGTGACCGTGCCGTCGTCGGACTCGGACCAGGGCAGCCAGCTGCCGTTCGGCGGAACGTACGACAGCGCCGCGCAGTCTGCCGGCACGACCTACCACGCCATCCAGACCGACGCCTCGATCAACCCCGGCAACTCCGGCGGTCCGCTGCTGGACATGAACGGCCGCGTCGTCGGCATCAACTCGGCCATCTACTCGCCGACCTCGGGAGCGCTCGGCAGCGACGCCGGCAGCGTCGGCCTCGGCTTCGCGATCCCGATCAACCAGGTGAAGAGCCTGCTGGGCGACCTGGAGTCCGGCTCCAAGGCGTGAGAGGACCTGCGAGCCATGCCGCGACACACCGCCCCGGCACCGTCCGCCCTCCGGCGCACCGGTGCCGGGGCATGGCAGCGTGAACCACCGGACGACACGCCCGTCCGACACGCACCCGGAACAGGAGAACCCGTCCCCGATGAGTCCCGTGAGGTCCCGATGAGCGGCCCGGCGCCCGGCGCCCGCATCCTGGTCGTCGACGACGAACCCGCGGTACGCGAAGCCTTGGAGAGCAGCCTCCGGTACGAGGGCTACACAGTCGCCCTCGCCTCCGACGGACTCGCGGCACTCGACGCGCTGGAGCGCGACGTCCCGGACCTGGTGATCCTGGACGTGCTCATGCCGCGCATGGACGGCCTCACGACCGCCCGACGGCTGCGCGGACGCGGCGAGACCGTGCCGATCCTCATGCTCACCGCCCGCGACGCCGTCGGCGACCGGGTGACGGGCCTCGACGCGGGCGCGGACGACTACCTGGTCAAGCCGTTCGAGCTGGACGAACTCTTCGCCCGGGTACGCGCGTTGCTGCGCCGCAGCGCGATGGCCGGCCCCGGCGGCGACGGCTCCGACGAAGCGGTCCTGGAGTTCGCCGACCTGCGCATGGACACGCGCTCGCGCGAAGTCACCCGCGCGGGCCGGGCCATCGAGCTGACGCGCACCGAGTACACGCTGATGGAACTGCTGCTGTCGCACCCCCGCCAGGTGCTGACGCGCGAGCAGATCCTGCGCAACGTCTGGGGCTTCGACTTCGAGCCGTCCTCGAACTCGCTGGACGTGTACGTGATGTACCTGCGCCGCAAGACCGAGGCGGGTGGAATGCCGCGCCTCGTGCACACCGTGCGCGGGGTGGGCTACGTACTCAGAGCCCCGGAGGCCGCGTCATGAGACGCCGTCTGCCGCTGCGCGCCCGGCTCGCCATGATGACGGCCGCCGCGGTCGCGATCGCGATCGTCGGGGCGTCCGTCGCATGCTGGTTCCTGACACGGGATCAGTTGATGCACCAGATGGACCTGTCACTGAAGAACGCCCCGCCGCAGCCACGGATCGAAGTCACGCCCGCCGGGTGCAGCCTCACTGGAATCCAGACCTACGAAGACGAACAGGACGAGAACGGCAAGGTGCCGGGGCTGACTCTGACCACGCAGATCATCCTGGCCAACGGCTGGGTGTGCACCGACCCTCTCGCTTACGCGGTGCCCGTCACCCAGTCCGACTTCGACGTCGCACGAGGGACGTCCAGGGAATCCCTGCGCACGGCCAAGGCGGAGGACGGCACGCGCATGCGTGTCTACACCAGCCCGTCACCCCCGCCCCCGGGCCGCAGGGACCTGGGCCTCCCCGCAAGCGCCCTCCCCGCGGCCACGATGGTCGCCCGTCCCCTCACCGAGATCGACGAGTCCCTCAAGAACCTCGGCATCCTGCTCGGCATCGTCTCCGGCATCGGCATCCTCGGTGCGGCCACGACCGGTGTCCTCGTCGCACGAGCCGCGCTCAAGCCCGTCGACCGGTTCACCGATGTGGTCGAGCACATCGCGCGGACCGAGGACCTCGACACCACCATCCCCGTCGAGGGCAACGACGAAATCGCCCGGCTCAGTACCTCGTTCAACGCCATGACCGGGGCGCTCAAAGCCTCCCGGGAGCGACAGCAGCGGCTGATCGCCGACGCCGGCCACGAACTCCGCACGCCGCTGACCAGCCTCCGTACCAACACCGATCTGCTGCTGCTCAGCGAGGAGCAGGGCCGTCCGCTGCCGACCTCCGACAAGCAGCGCCTGCTGCGGAACGTCCGCGGGCAACTCCGGGAGCTCTCCGGCCTGGTCGTCGACCTGCTGGAACTGGCCCGCCCCGACCGGGCGCGCAACGCGCCCGCGAGCGGCGTCGCACCCCTGCACACCGCCGTGGAGCACGCCGTCGAACGCGCCCGGCTCCGCGGACCCGAGGTGGAGTTCGCCCTCGACCTGGAGCCGTGGCACGTGCGCGGTGAGGAGCAGGAGTTGGAGCGCGCCGTACTCAACCTGCTCGACAACGCCGTCAAGTTCGGACCGCCCGACGGGGTGATCGAAGTGAAACTGCACGACGGCGAGTTGACGGTGCGCGACCACGGCCCCGGCGTCGACCCCGCGGACGCGCCCTACGTCTTCGAGCGGTTCTGGCGGTCCACGAGCGCCCGCGCGCTGCCCGGCTCCGGCCTGGGGCTGGCGATCGTGGCCCGCACCGTCGCGGAGAGCGGCGGCACGGTCGGGCTCGAACCGGCCGCGGGCGGCGGTACATTGGCCCGCCTCCGGCTCCCGGGCACGGCCCGGGCGCCCGGTCAGGGGTAGGCCGCGACCCTCGCCTGGTCGAGGTCCCGGAGGATCGCGTCGAGGTCCGCGGGGTTGGCGACGTACGCCAGCACCGCACGATGGAACGCCCCGCGCATCGGCCCCGGCATGCGGTCGGACGCGTCGAACCGGATCGCCTCCGCGTCGGCGAGCGCCTTGCCGAGCCGCTGCGCGACCGGGTGCGCCGGGTACGCGTTCGGCGGGACCCCGCGGTTCGCGCTCAGCGAGCCCTCGCGCACCCACAGCGTCTGCGCCTCGGTGCCGGCCAGGTAGGCGATCAACTCCCGTGCCGCCGGGGTGTCGTCGAACATCGCCATCACGTCGCCGGCCACCTCGCGGGGCGGCGCGGCGGCCCCCGCGCCGGAGGTCCCCGGCGGGGTGAACGCCGGGAAGGGCACGAAGTCGTAGTCCACGCCCGGCGCCGGTCCGCCGGGGGCGGCGGCGTACCAGCCCGCGGCGAACGACGCCTGGTGCTCCAGGCCGCAGCCCGGCTCGGCGGCGACGAGGTCGGCGCCCGCCCGGTCGTAGGGCGTGAGCAGCGCGCCCATCGGGCCGCCCGAACCGAGGGCGAGCAGGTCGCCCCAGGTGCGCCAGGCTCCGCTCACCTCCGCGGACGTCCACTCCAGGTCGCCCTCGACCCAGCGGTCGTAGGCGTCCGGGCCGTAGCGGGCCAGCATGATGTCCTCGATCCAGTCGGTACCGGGCCATCCGGAGGCCGAGCTGGACGCGAGCCCGATGCACCACGGACGGATCCCATCCTCGGCCAACTCCTGGGCCACGGAGGTCATTTCCGACCAGGTGGCGGGCGGGCGGAGGTTGTGTTGGGAGAGCGTCTTCGGGTCGTACCAGAGCAGGCTCTTCAGCGCGGCCTTGACCACCACCGCGACGCGCTTGCCGTCGACCCGTCCCAGGGTCACCCAGTCGGCGGCGTAGTCCCGGTCGCTCTCCGCGAGACCGGGGACGGCGTCCAGGGACGCGAGGCGGCCCGCGCGGGCGTACCGGATCAGGTTCCCGGGCGAGGAGAGCGCGGCGAGGTCCGGCGGTGTCCCGTCCTCGACGCGGGCGGCGAGCACGGCGTCGACGTCGCGGGTGCCCTCGTACTGCACGTCGATGCCGGTACGCCGCTCGAACGGCGCCACGACGCGCGCGAACGCGTCGGCCTCGGCACCGGTCCAGGTGCCGAGCACCGTGACGGTCGGGCGGGCGTCGTCGCCGGCGCACGCCACCACCCCCGTCGCGCACGCCGCGATCGCGAGCAGCAGCGCGGTACGGCGGCGCAACCGGGCACGTATCCGGGATCCCACGGCTCAGCCCCCCATCCGGTATTCGTCGTGCCTGCGCCACAACCCCCACAGCCCCGCGACGAGGATGCCCGCGCACAGCAACGGGCCGCCCAGACGGAGGCCTTCGTCGTCGGCGGCCTCCGCGAGGCGCCGCTCGGTGTCGCGGCGGGTGGCGGCGATGGCGTCGGCGATCCCGTTGTCCGCGTCCTCGGCGACCGCGGTGAGCGTGCCGGAGGCGCCGCCGATCACCAGGCCCACGCTCTCCGCGTCCTTGGGGGTCAGGTCGGTGCCGTCCGGCTCCTCCCCGAAGCCCCGGCCGCGCAACTGCGCGACGATGCCCGCCATTTCCGTCGCCCGGGTGCGTACCGAGGCCTCCGGGAGGGCGGGATCGGCGAGTTCGCGCAGCGCGGCGTCCGCGGCCGTCCGGTGGTCGACGCCCACGCCGCGGGTGACCAGTGCCAGCGACTCGGCTCCGACGACGCGTTGCACGGCAGTACGCGCCTGCCACAGCTCGGCAAGGCGGGTCACCCCGGGGCCTGCCGCGGTGTCGATCCGCTCGCGCGTCCGTGCGGCGTTGGAGAGATCCCAGGCCGACAACGCGAGCAGGGCCACGAGGGCCAGCAGGAGCGGCGGGTTCACATGGCGGCGGAACCTGCGGCGCAGGTACCCCAGGGTTCCGACGAGCAGCGCCAGTGCGGCCGCCGCGCTCACGAGGAGCGGTGCGACCGCGGCGGACGAAGTCCAGTACCCGTCCCGCGTGTCCCGGATCGCGGCTAGTTCGTCGTCGCGCAACTCGCCTACCCGGGCCAGGATTCCGGTGCCGGGTGCGTGCAACAGGTCCGAGGCGTAGGCGATCCCGGCGACCGCGCGCGGCCCCTCGCGTCCGGACTGGGCCATGCCGACGAGGCTGGTGAACTCGATGATGAGCCCGTCCACCGCGCGGAGTCCGGACAATGCGCGCTCGGATCCGCCGATGCGTTCGCGGGCGTCCGCGAGGGCCTGTCCGGCGGTTTTGACCGCGTCCTGGTAGTCGGTGCCCGGACCGGTCAACGGAAAGGCGCCCGAGACGAGTTGGCCGACCGCGGCACGGTCGGCCTCGGTCAGCGCCTCGGCGACCTGCTCCAGGGCGAGGACGGCGGGCAGGCGCCGCTCGCGCAGGGTGTCGGCGTCCTCTCCGGCGCGCACCACCCGGATCCAGGACGCCGCCGCCACCAGGAGGACGGCGGTCACGAGCAACATCGCGAGCAGCCGCAGTCGTTGCGGTGTCGTGCGAGGCATCATGGAGCGTGCTCCCCTCGGCCGGGCCCCCACCCTAGGAAGCCGCAGCCCGGGAAGCCACACGGCACTCCCTGTTGACGCGGCACTACCGATCGTGTACGCCCGGATCGTTGGGCCCGTCACGCGCCCGTCACAGGCCCGCCCCGCACGCGCGCCCGCACTCGCCCCGCACGCGTCCCGCGCCTGCCCCGCGCGCCCCGCTCCCGGCATTCTCATCCGCCGTTAAGGATCGGCTCAGGCACCTCCCAGTCCCCGCCCCGAGCGTGGGGCCCATGAACCACTCGCCCGCACACTCGACAGCACTGGACACCGGTGCCGGGACGGACGAACCGCCCGGCGAGCCGGCGCACTCCGCACCACGCCGCCAGCGGCTCGTGGATGTGGTCGTGCCGGTCTACAACGAGCAGCACGTCCTGGAGCGGAGCGTCACCCGGCTGCACTCCTACCTCCTGGCCGAGTTCCCGTACGCCTTCCGCATCACCGTCGCGGACAACGCCAGCGTGGACGACACCTGGAAGGTCGCGTCGCGGCTCGCCCGGGAACTGCCGCACGTGCGCGCCGTACACCTCGACCTCAAGGGCCGGGGCCGGGCGCTGCGGCACGTCTGGGCCGCGAGCGACGCGGACGTGGTGGCGTACATGGACGTCGACCTGTCCACCGACCTGGACGCCTTCCTCCCCCTGGTGGCGCCGCTGCTGAGCGGGCACAGCGACGTGGCGATCGGCAGCCGCCTGTCGCGCGGCTCCGCCGTCGTACGGGGCCCCAAGCGGGAGTTCGTGTCGCGCACGTACAACCTGCTGCTGCGCACGACGCTGGCGGCGCGGTTCTCGGACGCCCAGTGCGGGTTCAAGGCCGCCCGCAGCGACGTCGCGCGGGCGCTGCTGCCGCTGGTCGAGGACGAGGCGTGGTTCTTCGACACCGAACTCCTGCTCCTCGCCCAGCGGTCCGGCCTGCGCATCCACGAGGTCCCGGTGGACTGGGTGGACGACCCGGACAGCCGCGTCGACGTGGTCCGCACCGCGGTGGACGACCTGCGCGGCATGGCCCGGGTGGGCCGCCGGATCCTCGCCGGGACGTTCCGCGCCCCGATGTCCGCCCGGACGCAGGCCGCCCGGCTGCCCACCGGCATGCGCCGCCAACTGCCGCGCTTCGCGGCGGTGGGCGTGCTCAGCACGCTGGCGTTCATGGGCCTGTACGCGGCGCTCCGCACCGGTATGCCCGCGCTGGCCGCCAACGCGCTCGCGCTGCTCGTCACCGCGGTCGCGAACACCGCGGCCAACCGCCGCTTCACCTTCGGTGTGCGCGGGCGCTCCCACGCGCTGCGCCACCAGGCCCAGGGCGGCATCGCGTTCGCCCTCGGCCTCGCCGCCACCAGCCTCGCGCTCGGCGGCCTGCACCTGTTCGCCCCCGGTGCGTCGCGGGGCGTCGAGCTGACCGTACTCGTCCTGGCGAACGCACTCGCGACGCTGGTCCGCTTCCTCCTGCTGCGCGTATGGGTGTTCCGCACCGCCGCGCGGCCCGACACCACTACCGAGGTCTCCAAGTGACCACGACTCATCCCGAACACACCGCGACCGTCCCCAGACTGACGGCACCTCAGATCGCCCGCGACCGCACCGTGCGGTTCGTCCGGGGCAACGAGGCCGATCCGCGCTGGGTCCGCCCGTCGCTGCTGGGACTGCTGCTGCTGACCGGGGTCCTCTACATCTACAGCCTCGGCGAATCGGGCTGGGCCAACTCGTTCTACGCCGCCGCCGTCCAGGCCGGCAGCGAGAGCTGGAAGGCGATGTTCTTCGGTTCGTCGGACGCGGCGAACTTCATCACCGTGGACAAGCCCCCGGCATCGCTGTGGGTGATGTCGCTGTCCGCCCGGATCTTCGGCATGAACTCGTGGAGCATGCTGGTGCCGCAGGCGCTCGAGGGCGTCGCCGCGGTCGGCCTGCTCTACCTCACGGTGCGCAGGCGCTTCGGCCCCGCCGCGGGGCTGATCGCGGGCGCGGTGATGGCGACCACGCCGGTCGCGGCGCTGATGTTCCGGTTCAACAACCCGGACGCGCTGCTCGTGCTGCTCATGGTGGCCGCGGCGTACGCGGTGCTGCGCGCCCAGGAGACCGCGGCGACCAAGTGGCTGGTCTGGGCCGGGGTGTTCCTGGGCTTCGGCTTCCTGACCAAGATGATGCAGGCGTTCGTCGTGGTCCCCGCGTTCGCCGTCACCTACCTGCTGTTCGCGCCCACCGGGTGGTGGCGCCGCGTACGGCAACTGCTGGCCGCAGGCGGCGCGCTGATCGCGGCGGCGGGCTGGTGGATCCTCACCGTCGAGCTGTGGCCGGCGTCGTCGCGCCCGTACATCGGCGGCTCGCAGGACAACTCGATCCTCGAACTCACCCTCGGCTACAACGGTTTCGGACGCCTCAACGGCGAGGAGACCGGCAGCGTGGGCGGCGGCGGCATGGTGACGCTCCCGAACGGCGCCGCGCCGGAGACCGCCGGCGGGAACATGCCGACGATGCGCGGCGGTTGGGGGGAGACCGGCTGGGACCGCATGTTCAACACCGAGAACGGCGGCCAGATCGCCTGGCTGATCCCGGCGGCCCTCGCGCTCACCCTCGCCGGGGTGTGGGTGACGCGCCGTCGGGCCCGGATCGACGGGCAGCGCGCGGCGTTCGTGCTGTGGGCCGGATGGCTGCTGACGACGCTCGTGGTGTTCAGCTACATGAAGGGCATCTTCCACGCGTACTACGACGTGGCCCTCGCCCCGGCGGTGGGCGCGCTGGTCGGCATGGGCGGCGTGCTGCTGTGGCAGAAGCGCCGCTCGTGGAAGGCCGCGGCGTTCCTGGCCGCGACGGTGGCGGGGTCGGCCTGGTGGGCGTACGTCCTGCTGGACCGCACCCCCGACTTCCACCCCTGGCTGCGGTACGCGGTCCTGGTCGCGGGCGGGCTCGCGGCGGTCGCCCTGCTGGCGACGACCCGGTTCGCGGCCCGCGCCGTCGCGGTCGGCGCGGCCGGTCTGACGCTCGCCACGATCCTGGCGGCGCCGGTGGCGTACTCCGTCGAGACGGCCAAGACGCCGCACGAGGGGTCGATCCCCACGGCCGGTCCGGCGGGCTTCGGCGGCCCGGGCGGACGCGGCGGTCCCGGTGGTCCCGGCGGACGCGCGGCCGGTCCCGGACTGTTCCTGGTCGGGCCGAACGGGCAGTCCGTCCAGGTGCCCGGCGGCCAGGCACCCGATGGTCAGGGGAGCAACGGGCAGGCGCCGGGCGGCCAGGCCCCCGACGGCGGCCAAGCGCCCGGCGGCCGGACACCCGACGGCGGCCAGGCCCCCGACGGCCAGGCGCCGAACGGCGCACAAGGCGGCACCCGGCCCGGCGCCGCGCCGCAGCAGGGCTACCGCCTCGGCAACGGCGGCGCGGGCGGCCTCCTCAACGGCAGCAAGCCGAGCAAGGAGGTCACCGACCTCCTGAAGAAGAACGCCTCGGACTACACCTGGGTGGCGGCCGCGGTCGGCTCCAACAGCGCCTCGGGCTTCCAACTGGAGACCGGGAAGCCCGTGATGGCCCTGGGCGGCTTCAACGGCAGCGACCCCGCGCCGACCCTGGAGCAGTTCAAGGAGATCGTCGCGGACGGCAAGGTGCACTACTTCATCGGCCAAGGCGGCGGCGGTATGTCCATGAACCGCATGGGCGGCAGCAGCGCCTCGGAGGAGATCGCGCAGTGGGTCGCGGACAACTTCACCGCGCAGACGGTGGACGGCACCACCCTGTACGACCTCACCCAGCCGAAGGCGGCGGTCTGATGGGCCGTCACCCCTCGGGGTGAAATCGGCGGGCGAGCCGTCGTGCGTGGGTCGCGGTCCGGGGGCGGACCGCGACCCACGTGCGTCCTACGGCGCCTCCCCCGGTCAGGCAAGCCCTTCCACGCGCGGAACGGGCCCTGGAGGCGGCGGCGGACGCGTCGCGATGGCCGCCACGACCGCACGGCCTGCCGACGGGCACGCCCGATCCGCCACCCGGCGAGCGTCGGCGTTTCCGACCATACGGGCCGGATTCGCGGTCTACTGGGCTGTGCACGCACACTTGTCGGCTGCGCGTGCATCAGGCCGCGCACCCCAATCCCGGTACTCCCGGCAACCGCCGGTCGGACCCGCCCGGCGCCGGAGTCATCGGGGTCGCGGGGGCGTCTGTGTTCGGAAGGGTGTGCGATGACGGTCCTCATCGACACGACGGAACTGCCCGTCGCGGAAAGGGTCGACGCGGTCTACACCGCGATGGTGGAGGCCGTCGCGCCCTGTTACGTCATCCACGAGGCCCCCGCACACACCCTGCACACCCGCGTCGAGGAATGGCAGTTGGGCGGCGCCCGCGTGCTGCGCACCACGTCCTCGGGCTTCCGGCTGCTGCGCACCCCCAAGCAGTCCCGCACGTCGGCGTCGCCGATGATCGCATTATCGGTCCAGACCCGCGCGGCGGGCCGCCATGTGCAGTTCGCCGCCGAACAGCTGGTACCCCCGGGCGGATTGATGATCGCCGACCTCAGCGCGCCCTACGACTTCTCGTGGTCCGGGCCGGGCGGCGCCGCGACCCTCCAGGTGCCGATCGACCAACTCGGCGTCTCGGCCGACATCGTCCGCCGCGCCATGACCCGGCTGCCGGCAAGCCCGGTCTACAACCTGGTGATCGAGCACGTGCGGCGCATCACCGCCGAGGCGTCCCTGCTCGCCGACGACGCCGCGGCCCCCGAACTGGGCGCCGCGAGCATCGAGTTGGCCCGGGCGTTACTCGTCTCCGCCGGCCGTTCCGGCGGAACGGGACGCCCCGTCCTGGCCGAGATCCTGCTCACCCGGGTGCGCGAGTACGTGCGCGCCCGCCTCACCGACCCCGGCCTGTCCCCCGAATCGGTGGCCGCGGCGCACAGCATCTCGGTCCGCTACCTCTACAAGATCTGCTCCCAGGCGGGGTTCAGCCTGGAGCAGTGGGTCATCGGCGAGCGCCTCCGCGGCGCCCGCGACGAACTCGCCGACCCGGCTGCTTCCGGGCGCACCGTCGCGACGATCGCCCGCCGATGGGGCTTCAGCGACCCCACCCACTTCGGCCGCCGCTTCCGGGCCGCGTACGGCGTGACCCCGAGCGAATGGCGCCGCGAGGTCCGCGGCGACACGTAGCGCCCGGCCCAGCCCGGCCCGGCCCGGTGACGGCAAACCGCGCGGGCCCGGCGGCTCAGCGTCGGTTGAGGACGCGCGTGAGACCCGCGATGACCGCCGTCGTCAGCAGCCACCCCGCCGCGCGCAGGGCGTAGCCGACCCACGCGGCCGCACCGGACGCCGACCACGACGAGCGTTCGTCGAACACGCTGACCGGCAGCAGCATGTCGAGCGTGTAGACGACGACGTTGAACGAGCCCGACGACGGGCCCGTCGGACTCGGGCGGTCCAGCGAGAAGACGACGGCGCCGACCACCGCCAGCCCGACCATCCACAGCAGCGCCCGCGCGGGCCGGTAGCCGTACCCGACGGTCCAGTCCAGCAGGCGGCTCATCGTGCGGCGCACGGGCGGCAGCGTGCGTCGGTGCCGGCGCTCCTTCACCAGCAGCACGTGGCGCGCGAGTTCGTCGTGGCCGACGCTGCGGTAGTAGGCGGCCAGTTGCTCGTACGGCTGCGGCCGGTAGCCGTCGGTCTCGCGGCTGATCCAGTCGAGGCGGGCCGCGACGTCGAGGGGGCGGCTGCCCGCCTGCACGGCCGCGTACACGGTGCCGTTGAGGTTGAGCGCCTCGGGCCACATGTCGGGGTCGTCGCTGATGATCCCGTACTGGCCGTACGTCAGGTTCACCTTGCCGATCACCGGGGCACCGGGCTTGAAGACGAGGAGGCCGACTTGGGCGCGCGCGAGGTGCAGGGCGATGCCGCCGGGCGCCGACAACCGCGCACCGGCGAAGCCGAGCCGGCCCGAGACGCGGACGTCGATGAGCCGCACTTCGCCTTCGGTGACCAGGTCCTCGCAATCGAAGGTGTGCGCGGTCAGGTTGTCGGCGATCAGGGCCACGCCGCCGGGGTTGCGCAGGGTCGCGCGGTTCATGGATATCCCGCCCTCGACCCGGGCGCCGGGCATCCGGAAGCCGCCCTCGGCGACGAATCCGTCGCGGACGAACATGCCGCTCTCGACCGCGAACCCGCCCGCGGAAACCGCCCATTCCTCGGCTCCCCGGGACACCGTCGTGGCGTCCATGTGGAACGAGCCGGTGATCAGGGCGCGTTTCACGCGCACCGGCCCGGTGACGGTGCTGTGGTCGATGCGCAGCGTGCCGTCGACGCGGGCCAGGTCGGCGTGGAGGCCGGGCAGGCGGCAGTGGAGGAAGCGCACCGTGCGGGTGGCGGCGTCCGCGATGATCGGAACACCCGTCAGCTCGCAGTGCGACAGCGCCAGTTCGGCGCCGACTTCGCCGCCGCGCACGTCGATGTCGCCTTCGATGCGGGCGCCGCGCAGCCGGAGTGCGGGCACCCGGCCCGGCTCGGCCTCGACGGCGCCGAGCAGCAGGGCGGCGACGACCTCGCCGCGTACCGTGCGTTCGGCCTCGGGGAGGGTCCGCACGTCGGTGAGGGCGCCGTGCGGGTAGCCGTCCCAGAGCAGTTGCTCGGCGCGCCCGAGGACGCCCAGGTGCGCGGGGGTGCCGATCGCCATGGCGGCAGGCTACGCGAGGGTCCTGACCGGCGGTCGGGCCGCGCCGTACGTCAGCCGCGGGTCGGGAAGACGCGGCCGGCCACCTCGCCGAAGCCGATGCGGGTGCCGTCCGGTCCGGGTGCGGTCGCCGTGATGACGACCTCGTCGCCGTCCTCCAGGAAGGCGCGGGTGGACCCGTCCGGCAGCTTGACCGGCTCGCGGCCGTTCCAGGTGATCTCGATGAGCGCGCCGCGCTCGTCCACTTCGGGCCCGCTGACCGTGCCCGAGGCGTAGAAGTCGCCGGTGCGCAGCGAGGCGCCGTTGACGGTCATGTGGGCGAGCTGCTGGGCCGCGGTCCAGTACATGGTGCGGAACGGCGGCCGGGAGACGGTGTGTCCGTTGAGCGCCACCTCGATCGCCAGGTCCAGGCCGCCGGGTTCGCCCGCCCGGTCGTCGAGGTACGGCAGCGGCTCGACGTCGCGGGCGGGCGGCGCCACCCACGCGTGCGCGAGCGCGTCCAGCGGCACCACCCACGGCGAGACGGAGGTGGCGAAGGACTTGCCGAGGAACGGGCCGAGCGGCACGTACTCCCACGCCTGGATGTCGCGTGCGGACCAGTCGTTGACCAGGACGACGCCGAACACGTGGTCGCGGAAGGCGCCGAGGGGCACCTGCGCGCCCATCTCCGTGGGCGTGCCCACGACGAAACCGACCTCGGCCTCGATGTCCAGGCGCAGGCACGGGCCGTAGGACGGGGCGGCGTCGGCGGGCGCCTTGCGCTGGCCGGACGGGCGGACGACGTCGGTGCCCGACACCACGACGGTGCCCGAGCGGCCGTGGTAACCGATGGGCAGGTGCTTCCAGTTCGGGGTGAGCGGCTCGGCGTCCGGCCGGAAGATGCGGCCGATGTTCCGCGCGTGGTTCTCGGACGCGTAGAAGTCCACGTAGTCGCCGACCGCGAACGGCAGCCGCATCGCCACGCCCTGGCGGGGCGTCAGGTTCGCCTCGACGTCGCGGCGGTACGCGGTGTCGGTCAGCCACGCGGTGATCTCCGCGCGCACGGTGGTCCACACGGCGCGCCCGGCGGCCATGAGCGGGTTGAGGTCGGCCGCGGAGAGGACGGTGGCGTGGTCGGAGCCGGTGGCCTGGGCGACCGCGCCGACGTCGAGCACGTGGTCGCCGATCGCGACGCCGACGCGCGGCGCCGGGTCCTCGGTGGTGGTGTAGACCCCGTACGGCAAGTTGCCGATGCCGAACGGGTGGTCGGCGGGAACCACGAGCCAGGGGGACGTCACGGAGTCTGCTCCTTCGGGTCCGCGGGCGGGGCGATCAGGCCCAGGGTGACGAGGTCGCCGAGGGGTTCGGCGATGCTGCACGAGCCGAAGGCGGTGAACGCGGCCCGGTATTCGGCACCGTGCGCGGCGGCGGTGCGGCGGATCCGCGCCGCGACGACGGCCGGGTCGGGGTCGCCCAGCGCCCGCGCGATGCTGTGCACGACCAGGGGCAGGCCGGCCGCCCGGTCGGCCTGGGCGATGCGCAGCGCGGTGAGGACGTTGAGGAAGCCGTGGTGCCGGAAGCCGGTCACGGGGTCGGTGTGGCGTACCGCGTTGTGCAGTCCGGCGGTCAGCTTGAACGGCAGTTCGCGGGCCACGCATCCGGCGAGGAACGCGGCGAGGCGGCCGTCGTCCGGGAACGCGTCGGCGACCGTGCCGCCGGTGCGGAACTTGGCGCGGTGCCGGGTCTCGGCGATGGCGTCGAGGGCGTCCGGCATGCTCTCGTCGGCGGCGACCTCGACGGCTCCCGGCACGCCCTCGGGCAGGTGTTCGTGGTACGCCCCGACGACCTGCGCCGGGTCCCCGGCGGCCTCGACACCGGCGAGGACGAGACCGGGGGTCTCCAGCACCATGCGTACCGCGTCGCCGACGGCGGATGCGCCGCCCGCGACGACGACGCCCACCCGCAGCGGTTGTTCCGGGTCGGCGAGGGCCGCGAGGTCGGCGACGCGGGCGGACCCGACGAGGAACTGGCCGACGAGGTCGGCGTACCAGGCGGCGCGGTGTGCGTGGTGGGCCGCGACCGCCTCCGCGAGCGGGAGGTTGCCGGGCGGGAAGATCGCGGCGTCGTCGACGAGGCCGGCGAACAGCGGTGGGATCACCCCGGGTTCGGGTGCGGTCGGGGTGCTCATCGGGCGGGCCCCCGTCCCGACCACGTCCACGCGTACCCGGGATCCTCGGCGGCGGTGCCGCCCTCCCCGAGTTCGAGGGGGCGGAACGTGTCCACCATGACCGCGAGTTCGTCGAAGAACTCGATGCCGATGCTGCGCTCGTACGCCCCCGGCTGCGGCCCGTGCGCATGGCCTCCGGGGTGCAGGGAGATCGAGCCCTGCCCGATCCCGGACCCCTTGCGCGCCTCGTAGTTGCCGCCGCAGTAGAACATGACCTCGTCGGAGTCCACGTTCGAGTGGTAGTAGGGCACCGGGATCGACAGCGGGTGGTAGTCCACCTTGCGCGGCACGAAGTTGCAGATGACGAAGTTGTTGCCCTCGAACACCTGGTGCGCGGGCGGGGGTTGGTGGATGCGCCCGGTCAGGGGTTCGAAGTCGGCGACGTTGAAGGCGTACGGGTACAGGCAGCCGTCCCAGCCGACCACGTCGAAGGGGTGCTCCGGGTAGGTGTAGCGGGTGCCCACCGGGCCGCCGCCCGCGCCGCGGTGCTTGACCAGCACGTCGACGTCGGCGCCCTCCGCCGTCAGCGTCTCCTCGGGGCCGCGCAGGTCGCGCTCGCAGAACGGGGCGTGCTCCAGGAACTGCCCGTACTTCGAGAGGTACCGCTTGGCCGGCGCAATGTGGCTGTTGGCCTCGATGCAGTACGCCCGCAGCGGCTCGTCGCCGGTCGGCACCCAGCGGTGCGTGGTCGAGCGCGGCAGCAGCACGTAGTCGCCCTGGCCGACCGTCAGCGCGCCGAAGACGGTCTCGACGACGGCGGTGCCGGACTCGATGTAGACGCACTCGTCGCCGAGCCCGTTGCGGTACAGCTCACTCGGGGCGCCCGCCACGACGTACGAGATCCGCACATCGGCGTTGCCGAGCACGAGGCGCCGCCCGGTGACGACGTCGGCGGCCTTCCACTCCGGCCCCGGGAACAGGTCGTGCAGCTTGAGGTGCCGGGGCGTGAGCGGGTGGTTCGGCGTGGTGGCCTGGTCGGGCAGCTCCCACACGCGCGCGTCGACGATCGCCGAGGGGATGCCCCGGTGGTAGAGCAGCGAGGAATCGGAGAAGAAGCCCTCCTCCCCCATCAGCTCCTCGTAGTACAGGCCCCCCTCCGGGGTGCGGTGCTGGGTGTGCCGCTTGTGCGGCACGGACCCCAGTCGCCGGTAGTAGGCCATGACTCACACCTTCGTCCTCGTCGCCGGCTGCCGGTCTGCGTTCTCCCGTTCCCGGCATGCGGGGGATCCAATCGGATCACTCTGTAAAACATTTTACTATTTCCGGCCCCGGGGGCGCGACCCTGCCGTCCTCGCGGCGCGGGCGGCCCCGGTTCAGTCCCTGCGCCGCACCCAGTCGCCCGTCGCGTGCGCGGCGACCTTGCCCAGAAGTTCGACGAACGTCGCCCGCTCGGCGTCGGTCAGCGCCTCGGCCCACTGCCTCTCGCGGGCGTTCTGCGCGCGGTACGCGGCGGCGAGCGCGCCTTCCCCGGCTCCGGTGAGCCGCAGGATCACCGCCCGCCCGTCGTGCGGGGCGGGCTCGCGCGCCACGAGGCCCTGCTTCTCCAGCGTGTTGGCGAGGCTGGAGATCGCCGCGCGGCTCATCCCGGACATCTCGGCGATGCGCTTGCCCTCGGTCGGCCCGGCCAGCCACAGCACATTGAGCAGGCGGAACGCCGACCAGGTCCAGCCCTGGGGGCGGTGGACGGCCGACTCCAGGTCGTACGTCACCACGTTCGAGACCCGGTTGACCAGCATGATCATCCGCAGGGCCTCGGTGTCGATCCCCGGCTGCCGGCGCGCGGCCCGCCGTACCGCGAAGTCCACGAACGACAGGAAGTCGACGCCTTCGGCCTCGCCCGGCGCGGCCGGCTCGGGGGCGGGCGCGGGGCCGGCCGAATGAGCCGAGTGAGCCGGGGCGGCCGAGCGAGCCGAAGGAGCCGAGGAGGACGCGGGAGGATCTGGCACAGCGTCAGGTTACGCGCAGCACACTCCGGGGCGGGATCGAACCGTGCCCCGGCGCGGCGGGCGTACCTGCGGGCATATCCGCGGGCGTACCCGCCAAGGCACTAAGCCCGCGCGCTGCCGAGGATGACCGGCTTGGTGAGTCCGGGCTGCCGTCCCAGGTCGACGGTCTCGGTGCGGATGTCGGTGAACCCGGCCTTCTCCAGCGCCGCGACCGGGTCCCGGGTCAGCCGGCAGCCGCCGAACAACCGGCGCCAGACCGGCTCCGCCCGCTCCTGGCGGCGGCGCGCCTTCGGGTCGGGCGAGCCCACGTGCTCGACGAACAGGAAGGTCCCGCCGGGCTTGAGCACACGCCGCGCCTCGGCCGCCGACCGGTCGATGTCGTCGACCGTGCACAGCACGAGCGACGACACGACGGTGTCGAACCGCCCGTCGGGGTACGGCGTCTCCTCCGCGCTGCCCGTCCCGATCTCGACCGGTACCGGCGCGCGCCCGAGCCGCGCCGCCAGCGTCTTGCGCATCGCGGGATCCGGCTCGACCAGGCAGACGCGGTCGGCGTTCGTGTAGTGCGGCAGATTGCCGCCGACTCCCGCGCCGATCTCCAGGACGTCGCCGGTCGCGTCGCCGACCAGCCGCACGCGCACCTTCGCGAACCCCGCGCGGTCGCCCACGTCGCAGATGCGGCGGTAGAACGCCGCGAAGATCCAGTGGCCCCGCTCCGCCATGACGCACCCCAGGGATCGCTCCGGCCCGGCACCCGCTCACCCCCGAACCTACGGCACCGAGGCGGCGAATACCCCGAGACTCCGGCCGCTCCGGCTGCTCCGGCCGTCCGAACCGACGGTGGCGCGGCACCGGAACCGGGCGGCCGTCGCCGGGCGGAACAAAACCCGGCGCGGGCCTGTTGGTGAACGGCGATGCGGGCCGGTGGCACCGGTCGCGCCAGGTCGGGGACGCGAACCGGAAGGAACTGTTGTGTTGCAGGTCGAGATTTACAGCGACGTGGCGTGCCCGTGGTGCTACGTGGGCAAGCGGCGCTTCGAGAAGGCGCTGGCCGCGTTCCCGGGCGGCGCCGACGTCGAGGTCGTGTACCGCCCGTACCAGCTCGACCCCTCCACGCCCGAGAAGGCGGAGCCGCTGTCGGAGCGGCTGGCCCTCAAGTTCGGCCGCGACCAGTTGCCCGCGATGCACGCCCGGCTGCACGAGATCGGGGTGGCCGAGGGCATCTCCTTCGACTTCGACAACGCGCTGTCGGCCAACACCCTCACCGGGCACCGGCTGCTCTGGCACGCGCTGGAGGAGTACGGACGGGACACCCAGGCCGCCCTCAAGGAGCGCCTGCTGCGGGGCTACTTCGGCGAAGGCGTCGACGTCGGCGACCACGCGAAGCTGACGGACCTCGCCGTCGAGGCCGGGCTCGACCGCGACCGCACCGCCGCGTTCCTGGCGTCCGACGAGGGGCTTGCGCAGGTACGGCAGGCGATCGACGAGGCCCGGGAGATCGGGGTGACGGCCGTCCCGACGTTCGTGTTCCAGGGCAAGTGGGCGGTCCAGGGCGCGCAGGAGACCGCGACGTTCCTCCAGGTGCTGGAGCAGGTGACGGAGGAGCTGGGCAAGCAGCCGTCCGCGTGACGGAGTGACGCGTCGTGGCGGCGCGGACGCCCCTCCGGGCTGTCAGTCGAGGTCGCGTTTCGCGTACGTGATCCCGGCCGCGTCCCAGCGCGGCATCTGCGCCGCCAGGCGTGCCCGGTAGCCGTCCCAGCCGCGGGCCTCGGGGGCCGACCAGCCGATCTCGGCGACTCCCGCGATGCGGGGGAAGGCCATGTACTCGGCGTCCGCGAAGCTGTCGAGCGTCTCGCCCCACAGCGGGGCCTCGACGCCGATGACCGCGTCGGCGGGCACGCCTTCGAGCAGCGTGGACGGCTCCCACTCGTAGGACCGGCGGACGTCCACGGTCCCGGCCCAGGTGAGGCCGAGCTTCTCGGCACCGTCGTATTTCATGTCGAGGTAGACGCGGTCGGACGGGGACAGGACGACCTTGGCCCCGGCCCGGGCCGCGTCGACGATCATGTCCGCCTCGCGCCCCTGCTGGTTCCAGTACTGCACCACGGCCCCGGGCACCGGCGGCACGTCCGCGAGCTGATGCCAGGCCATGACCGTCTTGCCGTGCTTCCGCACGATCGACTGCGCCCGCTCCATGAACGCCGCGAACTGCTCGGGCTTGAGCACGTGCGCTTCGTCGCCGCCGATGTGCACGTAAGGACCGGGTGTCAGCGCGGCGATCTGGCCGACCACCTTGTCCACGAACTCGTAGGTCTTCTCGCTCTCCACGCACAGCGTGCTGAAGCCGACGTCGATGCCGGTGTACGGCGCGTACTCCCGTCCGTCGCAGCCCAGTTCGGGGTAGGACACGAGCGCCGCGTTGGTGTGCCCGGGCAGCGCGATCTCCGGGACCAGCGTCAGGCCGCGCTCCGCCGCGTACGCCACGACCTCGCGGTAGTCCTGCTGCGTCCAGAAGCCGCCCGGCCCGCCGCCGACCTGGGTGGCCCCGCCGACCTCGGTCAGCCTGGGCAGCCCGTCGACCGCGATGCGCCAGCCCTGGTCGTCGGTCATGCGCAGGTGCAGGTAGTTGAACTTGTAGCGGGAGATGTCGTCGACGAGGCGGCGCACCTCGCCGGGGGTGAAGTACTGCCGCACGATGTCGAGCATCATGCCGCGGTAGGCGTACCGCGGACTGTCGGTGACGCTGCCGCCCGGCACGGTCCACGGGCCCGCCGCGCGCGTCTTCGACTCGATCCCGACGGGGAGCAGTTGGCGGAGCGTCTCCACGCCGTGGAGGAGTCCTGCCGGGCGTGCCGCGCGGATCTCGACGGCCTGCGCGGTGACGGTGAGGCGGTAGCCCTCGGCGCCGTCCGGGCCGTCGGGTTCGAGGACGAGGGCGATCCCGGACGGCGGCGCGCTCTCGTCGAACTCCCGGACCGGCAGCGGGTAGCCGGTCGCGGGTCGGAGCATTCCGGCGAGCAGCGCGCCGACCCGGGCGGCATCGGCCGACCCGGGCTCGGTGAAGAGGGCCGTGTCGGCGGCGAGGGTCCAGGTGACGCCGGGGGTCGGCGCGGCGCGTACGGGGGCGGGCAGGATCGCGGCGTACGCCTGCGGGCCGCCGACCGCTTCCGCGGGCCCCTGCCCTCCGGCACGGTCGGAGGGCTTCGAGCCCTCGGAGCCGTCGCCGTCGGACGCCAGCTCGACGGTCCCCCACGCCGCGAGCCCGACGAGCAGCAGCGCGACGGCAACTGCCCAGATCCGCATCGCGCGACCGCGCATGGACACCCCCGTGGCCGATTCCCGGACGTCGGTTCGGGCGAACTCTAGTGCCGTGGTCGCGGGGTCGCGCCGCACGCGGCTCCGACGCGCGTCACCTGGTGCGCAGGTTGACCTCCAGCGTCGTCCACGCGCCGACGTGGATGCGGTCGCCGTCGTGCAGGTCCACGGGCAGGTTGAACTCGATGGCCCGCTTGCCGCCGTTCAGCGTCGTGCCGTTCGTCGACCCGGGGTCGACGAGCTGCCACGACCCGTCCTGCCGGCTCAGGAGCACGACGTGCAGGTGCGATATGCCCGGGTCCGAGGGCGGACCGGACAGGTCGATCTCCGGGACGTCCGCCCCGGCGGCACCCGCCCGGCGCCGGCCGACGCGCATGCGCTCGCCCTCCAGCGCGACGGTCCACATCTCGTGGTACGGCGGGAACCGCATCGCGTGCGCGTCCGGGCCGCCCTGGGACACGACCCGCTCGAAATACTCCGGGTCCGCGGTGACCCGCACGGTCCAGACATAGGCGGTCTGCGAGGTCTGGGACGCGCGGGCCGGTGCCATGCCGGGGTGGAAGTCGCCCGGCAGCATGGCCGGAGGGGGAGGCGGAGGCACCGGGACCGGCCCCGGACCGACGACCGTGCCGCCGCCCCACTCGTCCGTGTAGGGCTGCTCCTTGTACGCCTGCTCCTGATAGCCCCCGCCGGAGTACGACTCGCCGGTCGGCGGGTAGCCCGTCGGCGGGCTGGTCTGCGGCGGATACCCGTACGGCTGCTGGGCGGGCGGGGCGGCCGGCTGGCCGGGTGCACCGCCCCCGGCATGTGTGCCCTGCCCCGCGTACCCGGACTGCCCGGACTGCCCGGACTGGCTGCCGTGGCTCGTCGGAGCGCTGTGGGTGCCGTGGCCGCCCTGACCGCTCTGACCGCCCTGGCCGCTCTGGGTGGAGTAGCCGCCCTGGTCTACGTACCCGCCCTGCTCGGGGTAGCCGCCCTGGCTCGGATAGTCCGGCTGCGACGGCTGGGACGGTTGCGACGGTTGCGACGGTTGCGACGGCTGCCCCGAGGCGTACTCGTATCCGCCGCCGCCCCCGGTGTAGCCCTGTCGGCCGTCGGGCTGCCCGTACTGCGGGGGCTGCGCGGACCCGTACTGCGCGCCCGGATCCGCGTCGAACTCGTGTCCGCACGCCTCGCAGAACCGGGTGGCGTTGTCGCGCGGCGTGTGGCACACCGGACAGGGTTCGCCGGGCACCGGGGCGTACTCCGGCAGCGGTGCCGTGTACTGCGACTGCTGGGGCATGGTCTGCCGACCGATCGGCCTGCCGCACGCGTCGCAGAAGTCCTCGGCGATCGAGTTGTGGCCGCGCGGGCATATCGCCATGTCAGCGCCTCCTGTCTTCCGTGACGACGACGCGCGCCGGGGCCCGGCGGTTCGGCATGCGGACGAGTTTCGGGTGTTTTGCCGGTCGGCAGGTCCCGGTCGGCAGGTTACGAGGTCCGCAGCCGGGACGTCTTCACCGATGCCGTGTCCAGCGTCATCTCGTCCTCGTCCGACACCTTGCGCCGCAGCTTGATGGTCCCGGTCACCGGGTCCTCGTCGACGACATTCTTGATCAGCTTGGCGGTGTGCTCGTCACCGGACTCCTTCGCCAGGTCGAGCGCCCGTCCGAGCTTCGCGGTCGCCTCGCTCTCGTGGCCGTCGCGGCGCGCCTCCAGACCCTCCTGGATCGCCTGCGCGAGCTCCGCGCGGCCGGTGTAGAAGGCGACCTCCTTGCTGATCTTGGTGGACAGCTCCTCGTTGTCGGTCCACTCGGCGAACACCCCGATGCGGGTCAGCTCGGTCTCGGTGCCGTCCGCGGCGCGCGAGACCAGGCTCACCAGTCCGACGCGCACCGGGTCGTCGACGTCGCCCGGCTCGACCTCCAGGCAGATGTGGTAGTCGCGGCTCTCCGAGCCCCAAGAACCGGTCGGGTAGTCGCCGATGTTGGGGCCGGCGTCGTTGCGACGGTGCGTCAGTTCCTCGATGGACGGGCGTACTTGCTTGACGAACTTGACCCGCGCGCTGCCCGGGGTGCGCAGCCGCAGCGCCACGTCGGCGACCGCCTTGCCCATCGCGCTCTCGATCATCGCGGTGAAGTCGGCCACCAGGTTGGCGGGTTCGGCCACGATGTCCAGGCTGCCGAGCAGCCCCGACGCGACCTGCCGGAGCTCGGCCACCACCCAGTCCGTGCCGACGCCGCGGCAGTCGCAGGTGAACACGCCCTGGCACTGCTCGATGGCGGCGGCCAGGTCGGCGGCGGTCTCGCTCTCGTCCTTGCCGTCGGTCAGCAGGATCGCGTGCCGGATCGCCTCCGGGTACGGCTCGAGGAGCCGCTTCGCGGCCAGCAGCCACTGCCCTATCGCCGTCCCGCCGCGCGCCCGCAGCCGGTCGACCGCGCGCTTGGCCTCGCGCCGGGTGTGCGCGTCGAGCTCGACCAGGCGCTCTTCGGGCGGGTAGACCATCGTCGCCATGCCGGTGCCCGACACGACGGCGAACAGCGTGCCCTCGCGCAGCGCGTCAATCGCGGCCTTGGTGGCGTGCTTCGCGGAACTCAGCTTGGTGCCGGGGAAGTCCATCGAGCCGGAGGTGTCCACGAGGATCACCTCGGCGGCGAGGCCGCCGACGGCCGCGCCGCCGGACACCTCGCCCTTCGCGGTGACCGTGGCGACCGCGTGCACCTCGCGCCCGCCCATCGGCAAGTACTGGTTCTGGTAGACCTCGACATCGAAGTCCGGCGCCCCGGAAGGGCTTGCGTTGGCGGCCATTGCGGCTACTCCTTGGGTTCCGGCCCGACGTGGGCGGCGGGCGGGAAGGGGACGAGGACCACGGTGATGTTGTCGGCGCCCCCGGACTGGAGGGCGTAGTCGGTAAGTGCCCGTGCGGCGCGCATCGGCTGCGCGAGGCCGTAGGGCAGCGCGAAGGCGGAGAGCGTCTGCGCCGCCTGCACGTAGTTCCACAACCCGTCGCTGCACAGCAGCACCGCGCCGGGGGTGTTGGGCCGGAGCGTCATGACGCGTGCGCGTACCTCGCCCGCGTCGGCGCCGAGCCAGGAGACGATGGCGTGCGCGCGGCTGTCGGAGTACGCCTGGGCCTCGGTCAGTTGGCCGCACGCGACCATGCGGGCGGCCCACGAGTCGTCCTCGGTCAGCAGCGCCGACGGCGTCGGCATGCGCATCGTGCTGTCCGTGCTCACAGCCTCCAAGAAGGCCGCGGGCGGCGGGGTCTCCGGCAGCGCGATGCGGACCGGCTCGTGGTCCGGTTCGGGCGACGGGCGAGACGGGCCGCCGTGGGCCGGCAGCGTGCTGTCCTGGTCGCCCACCGGATGGTCGTCCACGGAGAGCCAGTACGCGCGGCTGTCGCCGACCCAGCCGATGGTGACCGTCTCCGGGGTGACGACGGCCGAGACGTAGGTGCACGCGGGTGCGTTGCCGTCCACGTCGCCCGGACCGGCCAAACGTGCCACGGCACTTGCCGCCGCGGCCGCGGCCGCGCGCGTGGCCGCCTCCGGCCCGGCGCCGCCGCGCAGCGCGGCGACCAGCGCGGCACCCGCGGCCCGCGCTCCGGTGCCGGACGCGTCGTCGGGCCGCGGGGACGACGAGACGCCGTCGCACACGACCGCCACGACGCTCGGCCCGCCGTGCGGGGATTCGACGACCTCGACGGCCATCGCGTCCTCGTTGCGGCGGTGGCGCAGGCCCCGGTCGCTCATCCCGGCGGCGATGCGCAGGTCGGTGACCACCGAGTCGCGCGGGTTGTAGGCCCGGCCGCAGGACTCGCACCAGCCGTCCGCGCCGATCGACGACGTCCGGCACGAGCGGCACGTGGCGGTGGCGAACTCGCCTCTCCTCGGCGCGCGTTCGGCCACCAGCGGCGGGGGCGCGTTGCGCAGTTCGTACCCGCACGCCTCGCAGAAGTTGTGGCCGGGTTGCGGCTGCACGCCGCAGCTCGGGCACCCGGTGACCGCGCCCGCGCCGGATCCGGCGGATGCGCCCACCGCCGGATCCGTCTCGTGCGACGTCTGGCCCGCGCCCACGCCGATCACACCCATGTCCGGGGCCGTACTTCGTTGGCCTTGTCCACCAGTGCCACGCGATCCTCCGTTGCGTCGACGTGCCGCGCCAGCGAGCGGAAGGTGCGTTCGAGGGCGAACCGCAGCGGCCGCTCCTGCACTTCGCTGCCGAGCACCGTGCCGCCGCGTCCCGATGCCCCGGAGCGTCCCGCGCGGACCCAGGCCAGTGCGGAGCCGAGGAGTTCGGCGGCGAGCCGGTCGTACGCCTCGCCCGCGACCGGCAGGTGCTCCAGGTGCGACGAGGCCTGGAGCAGGTCGTCCTCGAGCGGTTCCGCCGGGTCGCGGTCGCACACCCGGGTGCGCAGTGCGGCGGTCTGCGCGGCGACGTAGTTGCTGGACGTGTCCGGCACGGACTCCAGCGTCGCCACGGCGCCCACCCGCTCGCCGGACGCGAGGCGGCAGCGGGCGAGGCCGAACGCCGCGCTCACGTACGACCGGTCGGTGTTCCACACCCCCTCGTACTCGCGTGCGGCCTGCGCGTGGCGGCCGGTCTGCTCCAGGCAGAGGCCGAGCGCGAGGCGCGGGGCGCGCTCGCCGGGCAGCAGCGAGCGGACCGCGTCGAAGGCGGCCAACGCGTCGGTGGTGCGGGCCTCGGCGAGGGCGGCCAGACCGCGGTACCAGAGCAGCCGCCAGTCGTCCGGGTCCACGTCGTCGAGGAACGCCTCGGCGCGCGTGACGAGTCCGCGTTCGATGCAGACGTACGCCAGGCGCAGCGTGGCCTCGACCGAGTCGACGCCCGCGGTCGTGAGGGCCGCGAGGAGTTCGTCCGGGTCGTTGGTCGGCAGCGACGCGAGGAGTCCCGCGGCCGGGTCGGCGGGGTCGACCCGCGGCACCGGCAGGCCGGCCGCGACCGCGTCGGGGCCCGGCGCGCCCGGGGCGTCCCACGAGGTGACGTCGCTGTGCGCGACGCGGGTCTCGGGGCCGAACAGGCCGGACAGCGCGGGCCGGGGCTCGCGGGTGCGTTCGGCGACGACCTCGCGCAGCACGCCGAGGCACTGCTCGGCCATGTCGGACGCGGTCGCGAACCGCTGCCCGGGGTCGGGGTGCGTGGCCCGCAGCAGCAGCCGGTGGTAGGACTCGAACTGCTCGAAGAGCGGGACCGAACTCGCGGGCGGCAGCGAGGCCTTCCAGTCCTTCATGAAGTTCGCGAAGGGGAAGCTCAGCACCGCCATGGTGCGCCCGACGGTGTAGAGGTCGGACTCGGGGCTCGGCCCCACCTCGCCGATCTCCGGCGCCTGGTAGCCGATCGTGCCGTAGATCGCGCCGTCTTCCTGGTCGACGTGCCGGACCGCGCCCATGTCGATCAGCGTGAGCTGGTCGTCGGTCTGGATGACGTTGTCGGGCTTGAAGTCGCAGTAGATCAGGCCGCGGCTGTGCAGGTGGCCGAAGGCCGGAAGGATCTCGATCGCGTACGCGAGCACCTGTTCGAGCGGCAACACCGCGCGGCGGTCGGACAGTTCGACGCGGCGGCGTTCGACGAGGTCCTTGAGGGACATGCCGCCGATGTACTCCATGACGATGTACGTCTCGGCGTCGCCGGTGTAGCGGTCCTGGTGCGTCACGACGTTGTGGATCGTGACGATGTTGGCGTGCTGGATGTGCGCGAGGACCCGCTGCTCGGCGAGGACCGCGTCGCGGGCGTCCTGGTCGCCGCTGCCGAGCAGGCCCTTGAGGACCACCCACTTGTCGTGCAGCACGGTGTCGATGGCGAGGTAGACCCAGCCGAAGCCGCCACGGGCAAGGCAGCCGACGACGCGGTACTGCCCGACCATGTCGCCGGCTTCGAGCTTGGGTGCGAACGAGTAGGGCGTGCGGTCGTACGGGCAGAAGCCGTTGGCGATACCGGGCTTGCCGTCGCGGCCGCGGCCGACGGGACGGCCGCAGTCCTCGTTGCGGCAGAAGCGCTTGTCCTCCGCTATTACCGGTTCCTTCATGAGTATCGCGGCGGGGTCGCGCACCGGGACGGCGGGGATCTCGACCAGGCCCGCACCGAGCCGGCGGCCGATGCCGGTGGTGTTGCGGCGCGACGTACGGCCGGAGGTCCGCCCGGTCCGGCCCGACGACGTGACACCGGACCGGGCGCTGCCCGCGGCGGAGTGCCCGCCGGGGCCCAGTCCGCCGCCGAGGCCGCTCGCCAGGCCCGAGCCGGTGGCGGTGCCCGTGCCCGTGCCTGTGCCCGTGCCTGTGCCCGACTTGGCGGAACCACCCGAACCGGGCTTGGCCGGGTCGGTCTTGGCGCTCTTGAGCGGCGCCCGGCCGCAGTCGAGGCAGAAACCGTCCTCGATGGCCCCGGTGCCGCAGTCGGAACGGTTACAGATGGTCATTGTCCTCGCCTTCCCCCCTCGGCCCTTCGGCCCTCGTCGGGCGGCCGGTGTGTCCGGCGCCGCCCGCTCCCGATCCCGTCTCGGTGCCGGTCCCGGTACCCGCCTTGGTGCCGGTCTCGTTGTGTATGCCCCGCGCGTCCACGCGAACCGCGCGATGGTGCACAGGTCTTGGCGCGGTGACCGCGAGCTGGTACTCGCCGACGAGCCGTGCCGCGTCGTCCAGGTCGCACGGCGCGCGCCAGAGCACGTCGTAAGCCCGGTGGTGCAGCCGCTCCAACCCCTCGTCCTCGCCGCGCCCGCGTCCTCCCGCCATCGCACGGTACGCCTCGAGCAGTCCGCGGAGTTCATCGCGGCGGGACAGCAGCGCCTCCAGTTCGCCGCGCGCCGCCCGCAGCCGCTCCCCGGCCGCCGACGCGTCGCGTTCCAGCGAACTGAGGTGCGACGAAAGCTGCGGCCAGGCGTCGCGGCGGCGCAGGTCGGCCACCTGCGCGGCACGGGCGCGCAGCGATGCGGCGGCCGCCGGGACGTCGGGGACGCCGTAGGTGATGCGCGTGAGGACGTGCGCGCGGCGGCGCTGGGTCTCGGCCTCGTCGGCGGTCAGCACGTCGACGAGGCCGGTCAGCCGCTGGGCGCGTTCCTCGTAGCGCTCCTGGAGGAGCCGGAGTTGGCGCAGGGCGTCCTGGACGCCCTTGAGGTCGCGCTCGAGGCCGTCGAGGTCGACGTCGCCGATCCGGGAGCGGGCGGTCACGCCGACGAACCGCAGCGGGTCGGCGGCGACGCGCGCGCGGGCGTCCGAGAGGCGCTTGCGCACCTCGGCGACGACGCGGGCCTCCACGGCGAGGGCGGCCTGGCCGCCGAGCCGGTCCACGAGGGCGGCGGTTTCGGTGGCCGACGCCTCGACGCGGTCCAGGCGCGGCAGCACGATCGACCACACGTCGTCCACGGAGGCGACCAGGTCGGTGGCGCGGCGCCACACCGTGTTCATCTCGGCGACCACGGCGTCGAACGTCAGCAGGCGGGCCGAGGCGGCCGGTTCGAGCAGGCCGCGCCGCCCGATCGGCACCTCCTCGCCGGGCACGCGTACGTTGGCGCCGGTCAGCAGCCGCGCCATCTCGTCCAGTTCGGTGCGCGACGGCCGGGACCGCCGGGCCCGCAGCACCCGGGCCTCGTCGAGCACGGCGCCGTACGCGGAGTACAGCTCCCACAGGCGGGCGATGTCGGTGCGGCAGGACGCCCAGCGCTCCTCGGTGCGCCCTTCGAGCACCGCGCCTTCGAGGAGGCGGCGGCCGGGGTGCTCCTCAAGTGCCATGAGTCCGGCGGATATGCCGTCGCGCTCGGTGTCGAGCCGCGCGATCTCGCGGTCGACGTCCTCGCGCGTCCAGGTGCCCGGGGTGGTCACGACTCGGTCCGCCAGGTGGTGACCGCCGGGGGGCGCGGGTTGGTCTCGTTGAGCGAGGTGCCGATGTGCGCCCTGTACAGCTCGGTCCAGCGGCCGGAGCGCTTCACGTCGGCGAGCACGGCGTTCACGAAGCGCACGAACTCCGGGTCCTCCTTGTTGATCGCCATGCCGTACGGCTCTTCGCTGATCCTGTTGCCCACCACTTCGGTGAACTTGGAGTCCTGGGCCTGGAGTCCGGCCAGGATGGTGTCGTCGGTGGAGATGGCGTCCGTCTCGCCTTTCTGGAGTTTGACCAGGCAGTCGGCCCAGGTCTCGCCCTCGACGGGGATCGCCTGGTACTGCGGGTCCTTGATACGGGTGAGCGATGTCGAGCCGTTCACCGCGCAGACGCGGTAGCCGCCGAGGCCGGGGAGGCCCTGGTCGCGGACGCGCTGCGGCAGTTCGGGGTCCTTCTGGACGAGGGCGCGCTGCCCGGCCGTGAAGTAGATGTCGGAGAAGTCGACGCGCTCGCGGCGCTCGCAGTTGACGGTCATCGTCATCGCGACGATGTCGACCACGCCGTCCTCGACGGCGGGGACACGGTCGGCGTTGCGGAGCACACGGAACCGGATGCGGTTGGGCTTCGCGTCGCCGAAGATCGCCTTCGCCACCTCGCGCAGCATGTCGACGTCGAAGCCCTTGAGGGTGGCGTCGACGGGGTCGAGGTAGCCGAACGGGTAGGTGCTCTGGTCCACTCCGGCGATGAGGTACCCGCGGCGGACGATCGCCGCCATCTTGCTGTCCTGCGGCCACGAGCCGAGGGCCGGCACGGAAGCGGGCGGCCGGAGACTCAGTTTCGGGTCGCCGCAGTCCGTCGCCGCGGGTGCGGCCGGCGCGGCCGGTGGGGCGGGGGCGGCCCGGGGCTGCCGGTGCGCGCCGTCCGCGCCGGCGCCGCCCTGCGACGCGACCACGAGGGCGATGCCGGTGACGAGGGCGGCCGCGGTGCGCCGCGTACGGCGCCCGGGCCGTGGCCGTTCGCGTTCCCGATCGCGTTCCCGTTCCCGATCCCGTCCCGGCAAGTCCGTGTGCTTCATCGGTATTCCCCCAGCCTGCGGCGGACCCCGTCGACGATCGCGGCGGAGGCGGCGACCGCGAGGACGAGGAGCCCCACCGCCAGCCCCTCCATGGCGTCGCGGCCGCGGGCCGCGGCCTTCTCGAAGTCCGTCTGGTCCTTGGCGATCGCCTCGGAGAGCGCCTTCTCGGCGCGTTCGAAGGCGACCTGGGAGAGCCCGTCGTCGTCGATCACCTGACCGACCGCCTGCTTGAACTCGGTCTGCTCGTACAGGTCCATGACGTTCTTGTGCGCCACCGTCCAGTCGGCGACCGCCGCGCGGGCGTCGGCGATCCGGGCGGTGGTGACGGCGTCGTCCCGCGACTGCCGCGAGGCCGTGTTCAGCAGGCCCTCGGGGCCCTCGGCCCGGAGCAGCCGGAACTGCTCCTCCAGCGCCGCCTGGTACGCGCCGCCGTCGCTCCCCTGCTGGACGAGGATCTGCCCCTCCGCGGCGCGGGCCTTCAGCACCGCGAACCGCGCGTCCGACAGGGCGTCGACCGGGCGCCAGCCTTCGTCGCGGCTCTCCGCCAACTCCGAGCGCGCGGTGGACAGTCCCACGGTGAGCCAGGCCAGCGAGGCCATCACGGCGAGGGACGCGAGCAGCAGCCCGGGGTTGAAGACGCGCTTCGTCCGCCGGGCGAGCAGCACCTGCGCGGCCACCAGCGCGGCCAGCGCGAACCCGCCGGACAGGTACGCGGCCGACGGCACCCCGGTCGCCTCCCGGTGGTCGGCGCGCAACCGCCCCGCCGCGATCTCGTGCAACTCGGCGGCGGCGGGCAGGATCACCCGCTCCATCTGACGGCTCGCCGCGCGCAGGTACGCCCCGCCGAGCGGATGCCCCTGCCGCGTCTCGGCCTTCGCCCGCGCGACGTCCTCGCGGTACTTGGGTATTTCGACGGACAGGCGGCTGAGCAGTTCCGCGACCGGACCGGACGCACCCGCGGACGACGCCGACATCAGCGCCCGCTGCGCCGTCTCCAACGACCGCTCGTAGTCCTCGCGGAGTTCCTGCTTCTCCACGCCGCCCGACAACAACCCGGCCGCCGCGGCGGCGTCGGCCTCGGCCATCGCGCGGTACAGCTCCTGCGTCCGCACGCCGAGCGGCTCGCTCCGCGTCGCGACCCGGTCGGCCGCCTGCGACCGCTCCCGCACCGCCAGGAACGCGAACAGCCCCGCCAGCAGCGACAACACGACGAGCAGCGCGCCGACGACGGCAAGCCGCCCGGGCGTGGTCCGCGCTCCGCGCACCACGCGCCCGATCGCCCGGCGACCCGCCGGCACGGCATCGGGTCGGGCTACCGCTGTGACCACCCGCCACCTCCCCCGGGAACGCCCCCCATCCCGCCGATCCCGACCGGATCGGCAGCCACGAGGGTCGGTCCGCCCCTACCTCCGAAGTTATCGTGCGCCACCTCCGGCGCCCGATGGTCTTCCCTCAATCCACCCGTGAGCAGGCATTCTGACGAACTCCCCCACCCCCTGGGCAAACCCCGCCCAAAATCCACACCACACCCGGCCCGCCCATCACACCCCCAGAGAACGGTCGAAACCGGACCAGACCTTACGCCGTAGTTGCGGCCCTACCGGGACGCAGGTGCCCGCGTGATTGCCCCCGCTGTTGCCCCCATCAGACCACTCGGCGGGCATCACGCCGCAGCGCGCTCCGCGGACCACTGGGGGGGCACTCGGCGGGGCATCGCCGGGGACCATCCCGCCCCCACAGCCAGTTCCCCAGTCCGCGACCCACCCGGACGACATTCCCTCGCCGACACAGTCCTGCCACAAGCGGCCGGGAGATCGCGGTGTGCCGGGGATCGGGGAGAGCGGCCGGAGGTGTGGGCTCACCCCGAGCGCAACTGCCGCGCTGCGGGTGGTTCGTGCGCTTTTGTGGGTCGGTGGGGCCTGGGGTGGTGCCGGTGCCCGTCACCTTGCGGTGCGGTGGGCGGGGTACGTGGGTTCCCGCCGGGCCGGGACGTCCTGCGGGTCGGTGGGGCCTGGTGCCGGTGCCGTCACCCTGTGGTGCGGTGCGCGGGGGTACGTGGGGTCCCTCCCGGCCGGGACGTCCTGCCGGTCGGTGGGACCCGGGGTCGTTCGTTCACCCCTGCGGGTCCGTGGCGCCTGGTGCCGGTGCCCGTCACCCTGTGGTGCGGTGCGCGGGGGTACGTGGGGTCCCTCCCGGCCGGGACGTCCTGCCGGTCGGTGGGACCCGGGGTGGTTCGTTCACCCCTGCGGGTCCGTGGCGCCTGGTGCCGGTGCCCGTCACCCTGTGGTGCGGTGCGCGGGGGTACGTGGGGTCCCGCCGGGCCGGCCGTTCCTGCGGGCTGGCTGTGCCCGGGCCTGGCCATTCCCGCGAGTCAGTAGTGCCCGGGGTGGTTGCGTCATTCCTGCGGCTCAGTTCCGCACGTCTCGGTGCAAAGCACAGGTCGCGCCGGAGGCGCCGGGAGGTTGCGGAATTGGCTGGAGATCGACGAGCGCAGCGAGGAGAGCGGCCGGAGGCCGCTAATTAGACTTTCTTGCGCCGGAGGGAGCGCCAGCGACCGGAGGTGCAAGAAAGTCCAAGGCCGGAGTGCACATTTTCGTGACGGAGCGAGGAACGAGCGCAGTCACGAAAATGTGTGCTTCGGCCGCACTCAATAAAAAGCGCCACACCTGGAACAAGAGCGGAATCCGCCGTACCAAGGGCTGAACGCGCCCGTACCGCCCACGCCCCTGCGCTGCCCACGCCCGTCCACCGCCCACGCCCCTGCACCGCCACGCCTCTGCGCCGCTGCCTGCTCACCTACCGCACCCACCGCACCAAGGGCAGGCCGGGGCTGGTCCGCTCTTGTTTCAGGTGTGGCGCTATTTATTAGTGCGGCCGAAGCACAAAATTGCGTGGCTCCGGTCGTTCCTCCCTACGCCACGCAATTTCGCACTCCGGCCTTGGACTTTCTTGCACCTCCGGTCGCTGGCGCTCCCTCCGGCGCAAGAAAGTCTGACTGGCGGCCTCCGGCCGCTCTCCTCGCTGCGCTCGTCGATCTCCAGCAGGTTCTGAGACCTCCCGGCGCCTCCGGCGCGACCTGTGCTTTGCGCCGACCCGGGGCAGATCCGCACCGCAGGAGGAAAAAAGAACCACCCCGGGCACTACTGAGTCGCGGGAATGGCCCGGACCGGGCACAGCCAGCCCGCAGGAACGGCCCGGCCCAGCGGGAACCCACGTACCGCGCAGACCGCACCACACCATGACGGCACCACCCCGGGCACAGCCAGCCCGCAGGAACGGCCCGGCCCAGCGGGAACCCACGTACCGCGCAGACCGCACCACACCATGACGGCACCACCCCGGGCACAGCCAGCCCGCAGGAACGGCCCGGCCCGGTGGGAACCCACGTACCGCGCGGGCCGCACCACGCCGTAACAGCACCACGTGGTGACGGCACCACCCCGGGCATTACTGACTCGCGGGAATGGGCCCGGCCGGGGCACAGCCAGCCCGCAGGAACGGCCCGGCTCGGTGGGAGCCCACGTACCGCGCGGGCCGCACCGCGCCGTGACAGCACCACAGGTGACGGCACCACCCCGGACACCACCGACCCGTCGGAGCAACTGCACCGGCCCGGGCACCACCGCCCCGCTACCGCTCCCCCCGCGCCGAATGGGCCGCCCAGCGGTTGTGGTGGTGGGTTACCTCTATGGGGCGGGCGAAGCAGGCCGTGAGGTGGGGGCCTGTCAGGACTGTGGTGACCGGGCCGGAGGCCTGGACTCGGCCGTCGCGTAGGAGCAGGGCGTGGCCGATGTTCGGGGCCAGTTCTTCCAGGTGGTGGGTCACCGTGATGGTGGCCAGGTGCGGGCGGGCGGCCGCGAGGCGGTGCATCGCGTCGATGAGGTCCTCGCGTGAAGGCAGGTCGAGGGCGTTGAACGGTTCGTCGAGGAGCAGGAGCGCCGGGTCGGCGAGCAGGGCGCGGGCGATGAGGATGCGGGCGCGTTGGCCGCCGGAGCAGACTGCGTACGGCCGGTCGGCGAGTTCCTTGAGGTCCAGTTCGGCCAGCAGTTCGTCGGCCCTCGCGCGCGTCGCCGCGTCGTACCTGCGCCACAGCGGCTGCACGGTTCCGGTCGCGCCGGTGAGCACGACCGTGTGCGCGGTCTCGTCGAGCGGCACCTTCTGGGCGCTGGAGACGAACCCGATCACCGCCCGCAACTCCCGTACGTCGACGCGGCCGAGGCGGTGCCCGAGCACGTCGACCGTGCCGACCGTGGGGTGCATGGTCGCGGCGAGGAGCCGCAGGACCGTGGTCTTGCCGGCGCCGTTGGCGCCGAGGAGTGCCCAGTGCTCGCCCGCGCGTACCGTCCAGTCGATCTCGTCGAGGATCACCTGGCCCGTCGTGTACTTGCGCACGCCGACCCCGCGCAGGGCGGCGACGGTACGGGGCTGCTCGGGCGCGTCCACGGTTCCTCCCGGTGGTCTCTCTGCCTTCCGGAACCCTAGATGCATACAACATGTATCTGTGGTGGCGTCCAGGGTGTGGACGGCGCCCGTGTCAGCGCCCTGTCAGCGGGTCGGGGCCCGTATCAGCCGGGTGTGCGAGCCCTGTCAGCACACCGGCGCAACGTAGTCGTCGTCACCTGATGAAGAACCACGGGAGCCACGATGACCCGCTACGCAATTGAGGCCGAGGGCCTCGTCAAGCGCTACGGCAAGACCACCGCCCTGGCCGGGATCGACCTCGTCGCCCGCGAGGGGACCGTACTGGGGCTGCTCGGTCCCAACGGGGCCGGCAAGACCACCGCCACCCGCATGCTCGCGACTCTCGTCGCGCCGGACGCCGGGCGCGCCAGCGTCGGCGGGTACGACATCGTCCGCGACGCCCCCGAGGTCCGCCGCCTGATCGGCCTGACCGGGCAGTACGCCTCGGTGGACGAGGAGATGTCGGGCTTCGAGAACCTGGTGCTGCTGGGCCGCCTGCTCGATCTGTCGCGCTCCGACGCGAAGGCCCGGGCGCGCGAGCTCCTGGAGCGGTTCGAGCTCGCCGACGCGGGCCACCGCGCGCCCGGCACGTACTCCGGCGGTATGCGCCGCCGTCTCGACCTGGCCGCGAGCCTGGTCGGCCGTCCCCGGTTCCTCTACCTGGACGAGCCGACGACCGGGCTCGACCCGCGCAGCCGCGGCGACGTGTGGGGGCTGGTACGCGGCCTCGTCGTCGACGAGGGCGTCACCGTCCTGCTCACCACGCAGTACCTCGACGAGGCCGACCAACTCGCGAGCGACATCGCGGTGATCGACCACGGCCGGGTCATCGCCAACGGCACCGCCGACTCGCTCAAGGCGCAGATCGGCGGGCAGAGCCTGGAGATCCGCCCGGCCGACACCGCGCGTCTCGACGAAACGGCCGCCATCGTCGCCGAGTTGACGGGCCTCGTACCGGACCGGACCACCCGCCCCGGTGTGGTGACCGTCGCGGTGCACGACCCGGACCTGCTGCCGTACGTGGTGCGCCGCCTCGACGAGGCCGGCATCCGCGCCACCGAACTCGCCCTTCGTCTGCCGAGCCTGGACGAGGTCTTCCTGGAGCTGACCGGGCACGGCGCGGACGCCGAGGCGCCCGCCGCCGCGTGAGGCGCGCCGCACCGCACACCGTGTGGTGCCGCCGACGTCCCGCCGTCCCCGTACCCCCGCTCGTCCGCACGCTCGTCCTCCGGTACGAACGCGTCGCCCTGCTGGCCGCGTTCACCTTCCTCGTCCTGTTCAGGAGCTTCGTATGACCACCGCCACCGCGCACACCGACGCATCGTCCCCCGAGTCCCCCGGCCCCGCACTGCGGAAAGCCGCGCCGCACGAACCCGGTCCCCGGAGCCAAGTGCCACGCGGCTCCGACCCGTTCGCGGTCGTCCGGCACACGCTGACGCTCACCTGGCGCAACCTCGTCAAACTCAAGCACCAGCCCGAGCAGTTCATCGACCTCACGCTGCAACCCGTCATCTTCATCGTGATGTTCGTGTACCTGTTCGGCGGCGCGATCGAGGGCAGCACGCACGACTACCTCCAGTTCGTGCTGCCCGGAATCCTCGTGCAGACCGTCGTGTTCGCTTCGCTCGGGACCGGCGTCGGGCTGTGCGAGGACGTCGCCAAGGGCGTGTTCGACCGCTTCCGTTCCCTGCCGATCTCCCGGTTCGCGCCCTTGGCCGGCGCCGTCCTCGGGGATCTCTGCCGGTACATGGTCGCCATCGCCATGGTGTTCGGCTTCGGCTCGGCGATCGGCTTCCGCGTGCAGACCAACGCCCTGGCCGCGCTCGCGGCGGTCGGCCTGGTCCTGGTGTTCGCCTTCGCGATGTGCTGGATCTTCGCGTTGCTCGGCGTGACCATGAAGAACCCGCGCAGCGTCCAGGGCACCGCAATGCTGGTCGGCTTCCCGCTCACCTTCGGCGCCAACATCTTCGCCCGCACCGAGACCATGCCCGGCTGGCTCCAGGCCTGGGTCGACGTCAACCCGATCAGCCACCTCACCAGCGCGGTGCGCGGACTCCTGATCGGCGGCGAGGTCGCGGGCCACGCGGTCGCCACGCTCCTGTGGGCCGCCGCCATCTTCGCGGTGTTCGCCCCGCTGGCCGTACGCCGCTACAAGAACAACACCTGATCAATCTGCGCTCCGTGCGACGCGGTGGTCCCGGCGGTCTTCTCCCGCCGGGACCACCGCGTCGCCGTGTGCCGGTGCCGACGACGGTGCCCCCCGGTGGCCCGGCAGGCACAGGCCCGCGACGGCGCCCAGCACCGCAAGGCCCACGCCGACGCCGAGGGCGGCGACGAACCCGTCGGTGAACTGCTCCGCGCTCGCGTAGCCGCCCGCTCCGGAGAAGACCGCGACGGCGACCGCGATACCGAACACGCCGCCCAGTTCGCGCATCATGCCGTTGGCGCCCGCCGCCTTCCCGATCTCCGCGTGCGCCACCGAGCCGACGACCGAGGTCTGCACCGCCGGGATCGCCATCGACACGCCGCAGCCGGCGATCACCAGCGGCGCGACGAGCGTCCCGTACGCCACCCCGGGCTCGGCGACCAGCGCGATCCACCCCAGTCCCACGGCCTGCAACGCCAAACCGCCGGAAAGCAACGGGCGTTCGCCGACCCGGTCGACCAGCGCACCGGCAACAGGGGCGCAGAAGAACAGGGTTGCGGTCCACGGCATCAGGCGCAGCCCCGCACCGAGCGGGCCGTGCCCGAGCACCGTCTGAAGGAACTGGGCCAGGAAGAAGACCGCGACGAACAACGACGCGAACGTGCAGAACACCGCGGCGTTGCCCGCCGAGAAGCCGCGCGACCGGAAGAACCGCATGGGCAGCATCGGTTCGGGAGTACGCAGTTCCCAGCGTACGAACGCGGCCAGCAGCGCCGCGCCGCCCAGCAGGGCGCCGACGACCTCGACGCTCCCCCAGCCGGCCGGGTTGCCGCGTACCAGCGCCCAGACGACGCCGAAGGATCCCGCGGTCACCAGGCCCACGCCGGGCAGGTCGAGGGCGCTGTCCGGGCCATGGCTCTCCGGCAGTTTGCGCAGGACGAGCGGCACCGCGGCCAGTCCGATGGGCACGTTGATCCAGAAGATCCACTGCCAGGCCAGGCCCTCGGCGACCGCACCGCCGACCAGGGGGCCAAGGGCCACGCCCAGCCCCGTGACCCCCTCCAGGATGCCGATGGCCGCGCCCCGCCGTTCGGCCGGGAAGGCGGCGCTGACGATTGCGAGAGCGAGCGTCATGATCAGTGCGGCCCCCACGCCCTGCACGGCCCGCGCCGCGATCAGCGCCGCCACGCTGCCGGACAGCGCGCACGCCGCCGATCCGGCGGTGAACAGCAGCAGTCCCGCCGCGAACATCCGGCGCCGCCCGAATCGGTCGCCGAGCGCGGCGGCGGTCAGCAGCAGCACCGCGAAGCTGAGGTTGTACGCGTTGACGGTCCATTCGAGGTCTTCCACCGACGAACCGAGGTCGAGCCGGATCGTGTGCAGCGCGGTCGACACCACGAGCGTGTCCAGCGCCGCCATGATCGACGCCACGGCGCCCAGGGCGAGTGCCCAGCGGCGGACCGTCGCGGCACCCACACTGCTGTCGCCCGGACCGGGGCCGTTCGGATCGCCGGGCTGTGCCCGC
The DNA here is from genome assembly GCA_045039925.1 of Streptomycetaceae bacterium NBC_01309. Lineage (GTDB taxonomy): Bacteria > Actinomycetota > Actinomycetes > Streptomycetales > Streptomycetaceae > Yinghuangia. The sequence goes on along the minus strand of CP108400.1, from coordinate 7,606,997 downwards.
AACTCGCCGCTCATGTCCGCCTCCGTGATCGTTTCGGCCTCTCACCAATACCGATCCGCGGGATTGCGGGAACTCATCGCCGAGCGCAATAGGCGCAGGTCAGAGGCGTCCCACCGGCGTGCGGCGACCGCAGGCGGCGGTATCGCGGCGCCCGGCCGCGATGAGTTTCCGCCGCCGCGCGGGTCAGTACTCATGAGGGGCGGCACCCGGACAGGACGCACGGGCGCCGCGACCCGCACGGCACGCACACGGGGGCGACGAAGGGACCGGCCATGGCAGCGCCGCGGAGCGACGAGGACTTCCTCCGGAACACCGGCAAGATGCAGTCCGAGTTGCTGGCGTACTGCTACCGCATGCTCGGCTCGGTGCACGACGCCGAGGACCTGGTGCAGGAGACCCTGCTGCGGGCCTGGCAGGCGTACGGCGACTTCGAGGGCCGTGCCTCGATGCGCACCTGGCTCTACCGCATCGCCACCAACGTCTGCCTGCGCGCGCTGGAACGCCGGGAGCGCCGCGACCTGCCCGTCGGACTCGGCGGCCCCGCCGCCGACCCGGACCAGCCGCTCGCCCCCGAGCGGCCCGGCCACCCCTGGCTGCAACCGTTGCCGGACGCCCTCGTCGCCCCGGCCGCCGCCGATCCTGCGGCCGTGGTCGGTTCGCGGGAATCGATGCGGCTCGCCCTCACCGCCGCCTTCCAGTACCTGCCGCCGCGGCAGCGGGCGGTGCTGATCCTGCGCGACGTGCTCGCCTGGCGCGCCGCCGAGGTCGCCCACCTGCTCGGTGCGAGCGAGGCCGCGGTCAACAGCACGTTGCAGCGGGCCCGGACCCGGCTGGCCGAGGCGGCGCCCGTCGCCGACGAGGTCGTCCGGCCGTCCGACGACACCGAGCGCGCGCTGCTCGACCGGTACGCGGCGGCCTTCGAGGCGTCCGACATCGACGCGCTCATGGCGCTGCTGACCGACGACGCGGTGTGGGAGATGCCGCCGGAGCCGTCGTGGTTCCGCGGGCCCGCAGCCGTCGGGCGGCTGGTGGAACGGCACTGCCCGGCGTTCTTCGTGGGCATCCGCGTGGCGCCGATCCGCGCCAACGGGCAGCCGGCGCTGGCGGTTTACCTGGCGGGCGAGGACGGGTCCTACCGCGCGCAGAGCATCCAGGTGCTCAGCTGCGTCGCCACCGGTTCGCCGGACGCGGGCGCCATCGCCCATGTGGTCGCGTTCCACGACACCGAGCTGTTCCCGACGTTCGGGCTGCCGCTCGTGCACCGCAAGGCCCTGGTCCCATGAACACCGTGCCGCCGCTCCTCGAACAGGCCGTCAGGTACGCGCTGGTCGTCACGCGCGAGATCCCGCCCGCCCTGCTGTCCCGCCCGACCCCCTGCGAGGCCTGGGACTTGGCGATGCTGCTCGCGCACGCCAACGAGTCGCTGGCCGCGCTGACCGAGGGGGCGGTCGGCGGCTGTGTGGCTCCGGCCCCGCCGCACGAACCGGAGGCCCACGAACCGCAGTCGCACGAAGCGCAGTCGCACGAACCGGAACCGGCCGACCGGCCCGGCCCGCACCGCGTGCGAGTCGGCCGGCAGTCGCCCCCGCGCCGCGCCACCGACGATCCCGTCACGACCTTCCGGCATCGCGCGCGGCAACTGCCCTCCCTCTGGGCGACCGCACCGCGCCTGATCGCCGTCGCGGACCGCGCCATGCCCGCCGACCTGACGGCGGCCGCCGGAGCGCTGGAAATCGCGGTGCACGCCTGGGACATCGCCCGCAGCTGTCGCCGCAACCTGCCGATCCCCGCGGCCGTCGCGGTCGAACTCCTTTCGGTGGGCGTGGTGTTGGTGCCGGAAAGCGACCGCCACCCGTTCTTCGCGCCGCGGGCCGAGGTCGGAGCCATGGCCTGCCCGAGCGACCGGCTCGTGGCGTTCCTGGGCCGCGATCCCCGCTGACCGCCCGCGCCCGGGGTGCCCCCGCCGACTCAGCTCCGCGCGAGCAGCGCGGCCGCGTCCGCCTGGGAGAGCGCCGCACCTCGTGCGTACGCGTCCTCGTACGCCTCCGGGGAGAGCGCCGCACGCACCCTCCCGGTCGTGGCGATCGTGTCGAGGCTGCCCAAGTCCCCGTGCCCGCGCAGCGCGACCGCCGAACCGAGCAGCACAGCCGCTTGTTCGGCGTCCCCGGAGTCCAACGCCCACCACGCCATGCCCTCGGCCGTCGACGCCATCACCGGCATGTCGTGGCTGTCCACCGCCGCGATCCGCGAAGCGTCCAGCGCCAGGCGGGCCTTGCCGCGCTCGCCTTGGCTGCCGTAGTGGTAGGCGAGGCTCAGCTGGAGCATGGCGAGCAGCTGCGCCGGAACCACCCGCGCACGCGGCAACTCGGCCAACGCCAGGGAATATTGCCGGTCCGCCTCCTCGCGGTCGCCCAGCAGCCGGGCGAGGTCGCCGCTGCCCGCGTAGCCGATCAGGAGGCCGCCGATGGTCTCGGCGCTCTGCGCGGTCTCCACCGAGGCCGCCAAGTCCTCGCGCGCGGCGTCGGTGTCGCCGAGTTGCAGGTGCATCATCCCGCGGCGCAGCAGCAGGAACGGCACGTCCTCGTCCGACCGCAACTCGCCCACCAACTCCAGGCATTCGTCGATCGCGGCGAGGCCTTCCTCGAAGCGCCCGGTGTAGCGGTACACCTCGGAGAGTCCGGCGACGGCCGACGAACGCCCCCAGCGGTCGCCGAGTTCCACGAACCGCAGCCGGGCGCGGCGCAGGCAGTCGAGGCCTTCCTCGGTGCGTCCGGCGTTGATCGAGATGTGCCCCCGCATCAGGTCGATGACGCCGCGCACCCACGGGTCCCGGTGCTCCGCGACGTGGTCGAAGGCGCGTCCGGTGCCCGACGTGTAGTCCTGGAAGGCCTCGTTCATGGCCTCGATGAGCACGAACACCGGGTGGTCGGGGGACGGCGTGAAGTGCCGCAGGTGCCAGCGGCTGCGCATCATCCAGCGCAGGCCCTGCATCTCGCTGGTGGTCACGACCAGGGTGGTGCCGTAGAACCACCCGGCGAGGATCTGCGATTCGCGGTCCTCGATCTCGTCGGCCCCGGGCATGGTCAGCGCCTCGCCGAGCCAGGCGGTCCCCTCGCGGTGGTAGCCGCGGATGGTCCAGTACCAGGCCATGAGCGCGACGAGGCGGACCGCGGAGTCGGCGTCGCCGGAGTCGACCGCGAACCGCAGCGCGGCGGCGACGTTGTCGTGCTCCTCGACGATGGTGGCGATCGCCTCCAACTGGTCGGCGGTACGCAGCATCGGATCGGCGCGCTCCAGCATCGCCAGGCACCACGCCACGTGCCGCCGCGTGACGCCCGCGTCGGCGCCTTCGTCGTCGCGCTGCTCGGCGGCGAACGCGGCGATGGTCTCCAGCATGCGGTAGCGGGGCTCGCCGGCTCCGAACATGTCCACGAGGGACTTGTCGACGAGCCCGGCCAGCAGGTCGAGGACGTCGTCCCGGTGCACCAGGACGCCGTCGGCGAGCACCGTCTCGGCGGCCTCCAGCGACGCGCCGCCCGCGAACACCGAGAGCCTGCGCAGCAGTGCGCGCTCGCGGTCGTCCAGCAGGTCCCAGCTCCACTCGACGACCGCACGCAGCGTCTGGTGGCGCGGCATCGCGGTACGGCTGCCGCCGGTCAGCAGCCGGAAGCGGTCGTCCAGCCGCCGGGCGATCTGGGTGGGCGGGAGGGATCGGGTGCGTGCGGCGGCGAGTTCGATGGCGAGCGGCATGCCGTCGAGGCGGCGGCAGATCTCGACGACGGCGGCGACGTTGGCGTCGTCGATGACCAGGTTGGGCCGCACGGCGTTGGCGCGGTCCGCGAACAGGCGTACGGCCGCGGAGCGGAGCGCGGTCGTGGTGTCCGCGTGGTCGTCCGGGAGCGAGAGCGGGCCGAGCGGGTACAGCGCCTCGCCGACGATGCCGAGCGGTTCGCGGGTCGAGGTGAGGATGCGCAGTGCGGGCGCTTCGGTGAGCAGGGTGTCGGCGACTTCGGCGGCGCCGGCGACCAGGTGCTCGCAGTTGTCCAGGATGAGCAACGCCGGGCGGCGGGCCAGTACTTCGACCACCCGGGCGAGCGCGTCCCCGGCGTTGATGCTGCCGGAGGTGTCCGCCATGGAGCTGATGATGCCGAACTCGCGGCGGCCGAGGGCGCCGAGGATGGCCTGCGGGATGTCGGACGGGTCGTGGACCGGGGCGAGCTCGACGAACCAGACGCCGGCCGGGAATTCGGCGAGCAGCTGGGCGCCGGTCTCGACGGTGATCCGGGTCTTCCCGGCGCCGCCGGGGCCGACGACGGACACGAGGCGGGAGTCGCGGAGGAGTTGGGCGAGCCGGAGCCGCTCGTCGTCGCGGCCGACGAAACTGGTGAGGCGCGTGGTGAGGTTGGTCGGGGAGGTCGGGGAGGTCGGGGAGGTCGGCGGCGCCGCGGACGGCGGGGCGGCCGAGGGGAGTTGCCTGGTGTCGGTGGACCCGGCGTGGTCCGAAGATGCGACGGATGCAACAGAGGCGCCGGACCGGCCCGACGCGCCAGGAGTGCCGGAGACGCCGGGAGCGGCCCCGGCAGGCGGCGTCGCGCCGGGCCGGGCGTCCTCCGGTGCGGCCCGGGCGTCGCCGCCCGCCCCCGCGTTCCCGTCCGCCCGCGCGTGGTCGGTGTACGCCGCCACCCGCTCCCCCCGCAACACCGCCAAGTGCACCGCGTCCAGTTCCGGCGACGGGTCGATGCCGAGTGCGTCGCCGAGTTCGGTGCGCAGCTTGTGGTAGACGGCGAGGGCGTCGGCGCGGCGGCCGACCGCGTCCAGCGCGGCGATGAGTTGGCCGTGCAGGCGTTCGCGCAGGGGGTGTTCGGTGGCGAGTTGTTCGAGTTCGGGGACCACCTCCGCGGCACGTCCGAGGCGGAGCCGGGCGTCGACGCGGTCCTCGACCGCGGTGAGCCGCTGTTCCTCCAGGCGAGCGGCGGGGCCGGCGGCGAAGCCGGACTCGGCGGCGTCCGCAAGTGCGGCGCCGCGCCACAGGTCGAGTGCGTCGGTGAGCACGCGCTCCGCGGCCGCGGGGTCGCCAGCCGCGAGCAGGCGGCGGCCTTCGGACGCGGCCTGCTCGAAGCGGTGGGCGTCGACGGCATCGGGGGCCAGCGCCAGGACGTACCCTGCCGGGCCCGAGGTGATGGCCTCCGGGCCCAGCATGCGGCGCAGGCGGGAGACGAGGGACTGGAGGGCGTTGGCGGCCCCGGAGGGCTCGTCCTGGTCCCACACCGCACGGACCAGGCTGTCGGACGGCACCGGCCGCCCGGGGTCGAGCGCCAGGCGGGTCAGGAGCACGCGCAGGCGCGCACCGGAGACCGCGACGGGGTCCCCTCTGTCGTCCCGCACCTGAAGCGGGCCCAGCACCGAGACATACACACCCCCCACTCTTCCAGGTGGGACCGGGAAGGGGGTGTCCGGTGTCACGGCGGGGGAACGTACGCGTCGTCCTCGGACTCGGGGCCGAGGCGTCACGGGCCCGCTTCAGGCGGGATCGATTCGGAGACCAAAACGATCATCGTGAGAATTCACTCGTCCGGGTAATAACCACCACTCTTACGAGTGAATTCGCCAGGGCGAAAAGCTCAGCGTGCCGAGCCTTCGCAGCGCACCTGCCCCAGGAATTCACACCACGCGGCAGATGCCACGGAGAGGATCGGACCGGGTACGGACTTGGAATCGCGGACACCGATGAACTCGTTGGTTCCGGCGGCTTCCACACAGTTGTTGGCGCCACCGCTGAAGGTGCTGCGGTGCCAGGGCAACCCCGCATGAGCTGCGTCGACGGCATCCACCGCGGGGAGGCTCCGGAGTGCTGGATCGTGCTGTGCGTTGCTCAAGACAATTCCTTTGCAGCGTGCTCGATCATGGACGACGAGTCCCCGTACGAGAGCGCGGAAGCGCGGATGTCCTCGAACATCCGCTGATAGACGCGGACGTGGTCGGGTTCCTCGAGATAGAGGCTACTCGTGCGCGTGTCGACTACCACTACGTCCAGATCGGACAATGCGGGGAAATCGATGATGGCGAAGGCGCCTTCGATCGCGGGGTGCGCGCCGGAGGCGAACGGCAGCACCTGAATGCGGATGTTCGGGCGGTTTGCCGCGTCGGCGAGGTGCATCAACTGCGCGCGCATGCTCTCGCGTCCGCCGACCGCCTGCCGCAGCACGGCTTCGCCGATGACGAGCGTGAGCTGGAAGCTGGGTTCGCCGTCGGCGCCGATGCGTTCGAGGATCGCCTGGCGTTCGGCGCGGACCCGCACGAGGGTGTCGACCTCGTCCTGCGTCAGGTCGTCGCGCACCGACGAGATCACCGCCCGTGCGTAGTCGGGGGTCTGCAACAACCCCGGGACCAGGGAGAGTTCGAAGCCGCGCATGCCCGAGGCGTCGGCCTCCAGGCTGAGCAGCTCGGTGTACGACGGCGGCAGCACGGACGAGTAACTGCGCCACCAGCCGCGCTTCTTGGCCTCGCGGGCCAGCGTGAGCAGCGCCTCCCGCTCGCCTTCGTCCTCGACGGTGTACAGGTCGAGGAGGATGCGCAGGTCGACGGGGCGTACGCCGCTGCGGCCCAGTTCGATGCGGCTGACCTTGGAGTCGGAGCATTCGAGGCGGGCGGCGACGGCTTCCAGGCTCAGGCCGCGCGCGTCGCGGAGCCTGCGCAGTTCGGTGCCGAGCCGGCGCTGGCGGACGGTGGGGTTGGGGGCTAAGGCCACGGAGCGCCTCCAAGAGGTGGAGCCGGTTGGATTTCGCGGCTGCGATGGGGGGACAGTGTGCACCACGTTGGCCCGCTTCGTGACCACTACGGAGAAAGGCCCGACAATCCAAGAATGGGAGTTGCAGGCTTGGTGGTCGCACGGCACGCTGAATGTCCGATCTGACTCACCGTCGCCTAAGGGTCGCTCTCGGTCGCCAACTCCCCGACCGCTCGGCCCCGATCTCACGCAGTCCATGCGTGTGTGTTCGGAGGATGACTATGCCGGTGTTGACGGAAGACGTCCGTCACTACTGCGTTCAACTCTCGGCCTCGGACCGCGGTGTCCGACTGGCCCGCCAGGAGGTGGAACACCTGCTGCGGACCTGGGATATCGGCGAACACGCCGACATCGCAACGCTGTTATTGAGCGAGCTGCTGACCAACGTGCTGATCCACGTCGGCCCGGGGTCCTGGCACTCGCTGACCGTGCGCCACGACGGCTCGTGTCTGCGCGTCGAGGTGCGCGACACCTGCCCGAGACTGCCGGCGTCGCGCGGCGGGGGGCTCGACGACGAGTTCGGCCGCGGGCTGGCTCTCGTGCAGTGCCTCGCGCACACATGGGGCGCGGACGCGCTCCCGAACGGCAAGGTGGTCTGGTTCACCCTCAGGGGCGACGCCTAAGTTCACCCGATCAGGTGAAGTTGGCGCGGGCCTCTCGGCACTCCTCGGCGAAGGCCAGGATCCGCAGGTGATAGGCCCGCGCCGCGTGGTGGAGGCTCATGTTGTGCCCGACGCCGGGCTGCGTGTGCAGCTCGACGCGAGGCGCCTGGGCGAGCAGGCGCCCGGCCTCGGCCAGCGCCTCCGGGCCCGCCTGGTTGGAGTTCTCGAACTCGGCGATCGTCCAGTGCACGGGCACCCGTACCTTGCCCAGCACGCCGGGGATCGTCAGCGGGTTGTCGCGGGCGTCGATGAACTCCGCCATCGGGACCGGCGCGACGATGCGGCCCTCGCGCGTGAGCAGCGCGGGGTCGTACGAACCGGGCGGGCCGAAGAACGTCGCCGAGCCGGTGCCGGGCCCGCGCATCGGCGGGACCATGTCCCACCGGTCGGTCGGCACCGCGGCCATGGCGGCCGACTTCTCCGCGCTGTAGCGCAGCGGGACGCCGCCGGCCGCGATGCCCAGCAGGGCCCGGCCGTCGTCGCTCGCGCCCATGCGCAGCGCGAGCAGCGCCCCCATCGAGTGGGCGGCGAGGAACACCCCGCCGCCGTGGTCGTCGCCGAGGTGTCCGGGCAGCGCGTCGATCAGCTCGAAGACCACGCCCACCTGGTGGTCGAGGTTCTGGCGGTCGCGCGGCATGCCGGCCGAGGCGCCGTATCCGGGCCGGTCGATGGCGAGGACGGTCCAGCCGAGGGCCGCCCCGAGCTCCAGGAGCGAGCCGTCGCGGGCGTTGTCGCGGTGCCAGTACGCGGCGCGCGAGCCTCCGCCGTGCAGGGCCAGGACCGTGCCCCGGCCGGGGCCCGCGGCGGGTCGGGCGAGGAGCCCGGACACGCGTACGTCGCCCACCTCGTAGTGGACCGTCTCGACCTGGTGCTGCATACGTGCGCCGTCCTCCGCGTGATCTCTCCCTCCGATGACACCACATACGTCATTGACGGTGTCATGACCCCCTTCACATAATGAACTCTCATTAGAAAGCCGTCGGGCACGCCGCCGGGCACACGACACGGCAGGCGACACGGCACGCGACAAGGCACGGGAGTAGGGGCCATGAAGCACGAGGACGTCGTCAGCACCGGCCGCCGGATCATCGACCACCTGGCCGAACGCACTCTCGACCTCGGCGAGGCGCCGCTGCGCGTGGACGCCTCGGTCTTCACCGACCCGGAGCGCCTGGCCCGCGAGCGCGAGGTGCTGTTCCGCCGTACGCCGCAGGTGATCGGCTGGGCGGGCGACGTCGCCGAGCCCGGGGACTTCCTGGCGCGCGACGTGGACGGAATGCCCGTCCTGGTGACCCGCGACCAGGACGGCGAACTGCACGCGTTCCTCAACGCCTGCACGCACCGCGGGATGCCGGTCGCGGCCGAGGACTCCGCGCGCGAGGGCACCGAGAGCACGGGCTGCGGCAGCGCGCGGCGGTTCATCTGCGGCTACCACGGCTGGCAGTTCGACTCGGCGGGCTCGCTGGTCGGCCTGCCGTCCCGGCCGCAGTTCCCGGGGATCGACCCGAACCAGTTCGGCCTCAAGAAGCTGCCGGTGGCGATCTCCGCGGGGCTGATCGTGGTCGGCCTGCGGCCGGACGTCGAGGTCGAGGGCGCGCTCGACGACGTAGCGGACGCCTTCGCGGGGTTCCCGTACGACCGCACGCGCACGGTGGTCAACGAGACGTTCAGGCTCAAGGCCAACTGGAAGCTGACCGTCGACATCAACTTGGAGGGGTACCACATCCCCTTCCTGCACAAGGCCACGATCCACGGCATCGTGCTCAACAACGGCATCGTCGACACGTTCGGCCCGCACAGCCGCTTCGCGGTGCCGATCGCCGGCTTCGAATCGCTGGCGGCGCTGCCGGAGGAGAACTGGCCCGCCCGGCTGCCGATGGTCAACGTGCAGACGGTGCTGCCGTCGACGGTGCTGTTGGAGAGCCCGCTGAGCACGACGATGCTGCGGATCTACCCGGGGCAGGTGCCGGGTGAGTCGTACATCACCATGACCGAGGGCTCGTGGGACCCGCTCGACGAGCGGAGCATCGCGACCGCGCGCGGCAACCACGAGACCAACAAGCGCGTGCTGGTCAGCGAGGACTTCCCGGGCGCCGAGGCGTGCCAGCGCGGGTTCGCGTCGGGCCTGGACACGATGGTGGTCGGCATGGGCGAATCGGCCGTCTCGCACTGGCACAACGTGTGGGACAAGGCGCTCGCCGACGCGTCCTGACCACCTTGTAGCGTCTGTACGGGTCCGGCGGCGTCCTCCGCGTCGCCGGGCCCGTACAGACCCCGCTCCGCCCGCCGCACCAAGTAGGGCGTGCCCCCGCCGCCGCTCAGCGTGCGACCGGAGCCAGCGTCGCCGCCAGGAACATGTCGACCAGATTGCCCACGAACAACTCGGGGGCGATCTGCGTCGGCCTGCCCGCGAACTCCAGCAGCCTCGCGCGGTCGGCGAGCGCGTGCAGCACCATCGTGCCGCCGACGCGCATCCGCTCCGGCCGCAGCAGGGCCGGGACGTTGTGGCCGTGCTTCCAGATGCGCGCGTACGCCTCGTCCGCCAGCGTCTGCGTGAGCAGCGCCCGCACCTCGGGCGCGCTGCGCGAGGGGTCCGCCATGAGCTCGGCGGTGATGCGCAGGAACGCGCGGCCCCGCCAGTCGCCGTCCAACTGCTCGGCCAGCGGCAGCACGAACGCCTCGGCGGACCTGCGGACCTTCTCCGGATGCGCGTCGGCCAGCGCGAGCAGTTCGTCGCGCCGCGCCCGCACCCGCGGGATGTGCCGCTCCAGCATCGCGCGCAGCAGGCCCTCGCGGGACCGGAAGTGGTACTGCAGCGCGGAGGCGTTGCGCTGCCCGGCCGCGGTGTTGATCTCGTTGAGAGACACCGCGGCGATGCCCCGCTCGGCGAACAGCCGGGCGGCGCTGTCGAGCAGTTCTCGGCGCGTGGCCTCTGGATTGCGTCCCACAAGTGTTGAAACTAACGGACCCCGTACTTAATGTGCACTCATCAATTGCGTGCCCGCCGCCACACGCACCGGCACCGCCCGCCGCGGCCCGGTGCCGCACGTGAGAGGACCCCCATGGGGACGCCCCTGTTCGCGATATCCGCCGACTCGCACGTCACCGAGCCCGGCAACTGCTACCTCGACCGCATCGACCCCGCCTTCCGCGACCGCGCGCCCGTGGCCGCGACCGATCCGCGCATGGGTGCGGTGATGGACATCGACAACGGGCGCAGCCGCATCCCGTACGGCATGGTCGCGGCGGCCGGACGGCCCCCGGAGACCGTCGGGCCGTTCGAGTACACCGACTGGGACCAGCTGCACCAAGGCGGTTGGGACCCGGTCGCCCGGCTGGTCGAGCAGGACCGGGACGGCGTGGCCGCCGAGGTCGTGTACCCGTCGGTCGGCATGCTGCTGTGCAACCACCCCGACGCCGACTACAAGAAGGCGTGCTTCGACGCGTACAACCTGTGGATGGCCGAGGAGTTCGCGGGGCACGCCCCCGACCGCCTGATCGGCATGGGCCAGACCGCGCTGCGCAGCGTCGAGGAGGGCATCGACGACCTCGCCCGCATCAAGGAGCTCGGCCTGCGCGGCGTCATGATGCCCGGCCACGCCGCCTGCGAGGGCGAGGCCGGCGACTACGACGACCCGCGCTGGGACCCGCTGTGGCGGGCCGCCGCCGACCTCGGACTGCCGCTCGCCTTCCACATCCTGACGTCCGGCAACGACCAGCTCGGCTCCCAGCAGTACCGTGGGCCGAAGATGAACAGCTTCCTGGGCATCATGCGCGGCTGCCAGGACGTCATCGGCACGATGGTCTTCGGCGGCGTCTTCGACCGCGAGCCGCGCCTGAAGGTCGTGTGCGTCGAGGCCGACGCCGGGTGGATGCCGCACTGGATGTACCGCGCCGACCACGCCGTCCGCTACCACGGCAACTGGCTCGGCGACCGGGCGCTCGGACGGCTGCCCAGCGAGTACGTCCGCGACCACGTCTACCTGACCTTCCAGGACGACGCGGTGGCGTTCCGGGTCACCGACCTGATGGACCACCGCCGCCTGATGTGGGCCAACGACCACCCGCACTCCGACTCGACGTTCCCGCACTCGCAGCAGGTGCTCGCGGACCACACCGCGCACCTCGCCGACGACGTGCGCGACGACATCCTGTGGCGCAACTGCGCCGAGCTGTACGGGCTTTCCCTCCCCCGCCGGACCCCCGAAACCGGCGAGTCCCCCGCACGAAAGGACGTACCGGCATGACCGCTGGCAACACCGCCGACCTGACCGCTGACCTGGTGATCACCGGCGGCACGGTGGTCGACGGCACCGGAGCGGCCCCCTACGCGGCCGACGTCGCGGTCACGGACGGCCGGATCTCGGCCATCGGCCAGGGCCTGACCGGCCGTCAGACCCTGGACGCCACCGGCCACATCGTGGCTCCCGGCTTCATCGACATCCACACCCACTACGACGCGCAGGTCTTCTGGGACCCGGCGCTGACGCCGTCCTGCTTCCACGGCGTCACGACCGTCGTCGCGGGCAACTGCGGCTTCTCGATCGCTCCGACGCGCCCCGAGCACCACGACGTGATCGCGCGCACGCTGGAGAACGTCGAGGACATGGACGTCGCCACGCTGGAGGCCGGAATCCCCTGGGACTTCAGCGACTTCCCGGGCTACCTGGACTCGGTCGAGCGGCGCGGCGTGGGCCTCAACTACACCGCGTACATCGGCCACACCGCGCTGCGCCTGTACGTCATGGGCATGGACGCCTACGAACGCGCCGCCACCGCGGCCGAGATCGACGCGATGGCCGAGGTCCTGCGGGAATCGCTCCGCTCGGGCGCCGCCGGTTTCGCGACGAGCTTCGCGAAGACGCACCGCGGCATCGACGGCAAGCCGGTGCCCTCCCGGCTCGCCGACCGCGCCGAGATCGACGCGCTCCTCGCCGTGGTACGCGAAGAGCGGCGCGGCGTCGTGGAGTTCACCCCGGGCGAGCAGCTCGCCATCGACGACCTCTACGAGATCCAGCCGGACATCGGCGTGCCGTTCACCTACACCGCGCTCATGACCACGCCCACCGGCGCGCACGAGCGCCTGGTCCAGCTCAACCGCGACGGCTGGGCCAAGGGCTCCCAGGTCTGGCCCCAGGTCAGCCCGCGGCCCCTCACCTTCTCGTTCACCCTCGCCGAGCCCTTCACGCTCAACTCCAACCCCGTGTTCGGCGAGCTGATGGCGGGCGGCGCGGACGAGCGGCGCGCGGCGTACGCCGACCCGGCCTTCCGCGAACGGGCGCTCGCCGCCTGGCAGGTCGAGGGCGCGTTCCTGGTGCCGCGCTGGGGCACGTACACCGTCGACGAGTCCTCGGCACACCCCGACCTCCTGGGCAGCCGGCTGACCGACATCGCCGCCGAACGCGGCACCGACCCGTTCCACACCCTGCTCGACCTCGCGCTCGACGAGCCCGACCTCAACCTGCGCATGCGCTGCGTCCTCGCCAACGACAACGTCGACGCGCTCCTCGGCATCCTCGCCGAGGAGAACTGCACCCTCGGCCTCTCCGACGCGGGCGCCCACGTCGGCCAGCTCTGCGACGCCCCGCAGGCGACCGACTTCCTGGGCAAGTGGGTCCGCGAGCGCAACCTCATGCCGGTCGAGCGGGCGGTCCGCAAGCTCACCGGCGTCCAGGCCGACATCCTCGGCCTCACCGACCGCGGCTACCTCCGCCCCGGCTACTGGGCCGACGTCGTGGTCTTCGACCCGGCCACCGTCGCCCCCGGCCCGATCCGCCGGGTCCGCGACTTCCCCGCCGACGGCGAGCGGCTCACCGCCGACCAGCCCACCGGCATCCGCCACGTCGTCGTCAACGGCACCCCCATCCAAATAGACGGCACCCGCAACCCCACCGCCGGCCTCCCCGGCCAGGTCGTGAGGGTCCCCACCCGCGCCTGACCACCGGCCCCGGGAGTCCGCGCAAGGATGCGGCGGGCTCCCGGGACCCGTTCACCGAAAGTCGACGGCCATGCGGCTCATCGCGTGCCCCTCGTGAGGTCGGCTACTCCGTCGAGCGTCGGCGCGTCACCCCTCGGGGGCGGGACGCCGCTTGGGGTCGGGTAGGCTGGCTCTGCTCGCGAACCTGTGTAGTTCGCATGGAAGGGCGTCCTTGGCCGGGCGCCCTTCCGCTTTTTCCGGTGCTTTTCGGCCATCCGCGGGCTACGGGGCGGTGAGGGCCCAGGCGTCGGCGATGATGCGGGCCAGGTCGGGGTGCTCGGGCTTCCAGCCGAGGAGGTCGCGGGCGCGGTCCGCGGAGGCGACCAGGACGGCCGGGTCGCCGGGGCGGCGGGAGGCCTCGACGGCGGGGATCGGGCGGCCGGTGACCAGGCGCGCGGTCTCGACGACCTCCAGGACCGAGAACCCGACGCCGTTGCCCAGGTTGCAGATCTCGTGGCGGCCCGCGGCGGCCGCGTCGAGGGCGAGCACGTGCGCACGGGCCAGGTCGGCGATGTGCAGGTAGTCGCGGACGCAGGTGCCGTCGTGGGTCGGCCAGTCGGTGCCGTTGACCTGGATGTGCTCGCGTACGCCCTCGGCGACCTGGAGCACGATCGGGATCAGGTGGGTCTCCCGGACGTGGCGTTCGCCCAGGCCCGCGTACGCGCCGGCGACGTTGAAGTAGCGCAGCGACACCGCGGCCAGGCCGTACGCGTGGGCGTACGAGGTCAGGAGGTGGTCGACGGCCAGTTTCGAGGCGCCGTACGGGTTCGTCGGGCGCGCCTCCGCCGTCTCGGGGATCGGCGTGGTCGCCGGTTCGCCGTAGACCGCCGCGGTCGAGGAGAACACGAAGCGCGGCACGTCGTGCTCGCGGACCGCGTCGAGCAGCGCGAGCGTCCCGCCGACGTTGATGTGCCAGTACTCCGCGGGGTCCGCGACCGAGTCGCCGACGAGCGAGCGCGCCGCGAAGTGCAGGACGCCGTCGTAGCGTTCGGCGGCCAGGACCAGCCCCGCGTCGGCGACGTCGCCCTCGACGAACCCGGCGCCCGCCGGGACCGCGTCGCGGTGCCCGGTGGACAGGTCGTCCAGGACCGTGACGTCGTGTCCGGCCTCCAGCAGAACCGCCGTGGTCACCGAGCCGATGTAGCCCGCCCCGCCGGTGACGAGAAGTCGCATGTGATCCGCCTCCGCTTGTGCGCCGAGTGACCAGGATGCGCCGCCGGCGTGAGATCCCGCTGAGAAACGGGTGATCGTCCGGTGAGCGGTCCGGTGGGGTTCGGCGCGGTCGGCCGCCCGGTCCGGCGCATCACGGTCGGTTCCGAGCCTTGACACTGTGCGCGGCAGGCGTCAGTCTCACTGCTGTGAGAGCGCTCTCACAGCAGGATAGAGCGCTCTTGCAGCAGGCTTTGCCGCGCCGATTTCCACGCGCTGAAGCACCCGCACGGCCCCGCACCGACCTCGTAAGCCCTGCACGGTCCCCGCACGGCTCGCGATCCTCCGCGCATACCGGAACGACACACGGACGCGCGGCACATCACACAGCACCACGGCATGGCCCCCGCACGCCCGCACGCAGGAACACCGCGCTTCCGCACGTCCGTACAACTGCACTTCTGCACGTCTGCACGTCTGCACGTCTGCACCGCTGCGCTTCTGCACGTTCGCACCGCCGCACGCCCACTCCCGCCTGATCCCCGTCCCAGGAGGTCCCCCATGCGCTTGCCCTCCGGCCGCTCCAGAGCGCTGGCCGTACTGTGCGCCGCCGTCCTCGCCGGCTCCGCCCTCGCCGGCTGCGGCTCCGACGACGACGACAAGGACCCGTCCGGCCCCGGCGACTCCGGCGGGCAGATCACGCTCAGCGTCGGCCTGTTCGGCTCGTTCGGGTTCGAGGAGGCCGGGCTCTACAAGGAGTACGAGGCCCTCCACCCCAACATCAAGATCAAGCAGAACGCCACCCAGAAGGAAGAGCTCTACTGGCCCGCCCTCCAGACGCGCCTCGGGGGCGGCGGCGACCTCGACGACATCCAGGGCATCGAGGTCGGCCGCATCGTCGACGTGGCGAACAACCAGGCCGACAAGTGGCTCGACCTGAACACCCTCGGCGCGCAGACGCAGACCGCCGAGTACCTCGGCTGGAAGTCCAAGGCGGCGACCACCCCGGACGGCAAGGTGCTCGCGCTCGGCACCGACATCGGCCCGATGGCCATCTGCTACCGCACCGACCTGTTCCAGCAGGCCGGACTGCCCACCGGACGCGACGAGTTGGCGCAGCGCTGGTCGACGTGGGAGGGATACCTCGACGTGGGCCGCCAGTTCGCGGCGAAGGCGCCGAAGGGCTCGTCGTACATGGACAGCGTCACCGGCATGTACAACGCCATGATCGGGCAGCAGCAGACCTTCTACTACGACGCCTCGGGCAAGCTGATCTACGACACCAACCCGGCGGTCAAGACCGCGTTCGACCTGTCCGCCAAGGCGGCGCAGGACGGACTGAGCGCCAAGCTCGTGCAGTTCCAGACCGACTGGGACCAGGCGTTCGCCAAGGGCGGCTTCGCCACCGTCTCGTGCCCGTCGTGGATGATCGGCTACATCAAGGAGAAGGCCGGCGACGCGACGCAGGGCAAGTGGGACGTCGCCGCCGCACCCGGCGCAACCGGCAACTGGGGCGGCTCCTACCTCGCGATCCCCAAGGGCGCGAAGCACGCCAAGGAGGCGTACGAGCTGCTCACCTGGCTGACCGCCAAGGAGCAGCAGGTGAAGCTGTTCGAGCAGCGCGGCTCGTTCCCGTCCCGCACCACGGCCATCAGCCAGGTCGCCGGGACGACCGACCCGTACTTCAACGGTGCGCCCATCGGGCAGATCTTCAGCCAGGCCGCGCAGAACATGCCGGTGCAGACGCTCGGGGTACGTGACAACGACATCAAGGTGGCGATCCAGAACGCCCTCAACGCCGTGGAGGCGCAGGGCGTGAAGCCGGACGACGCCTGGAAGGACGCCAAGGCGTCGGTCAAGGCCGCACTCGGCTAGGTCGTGCCTCCAAATTCCCGCCGGGCCCGCGGGTCGTGGCACGCACGCTCGCTGCGTTACGGACCCTTGCACGGCCAAACCCAGGCCGAGCCGCGGGCCCGCGCCTTGCGATCGCACGCACCACGACCCGCGGGCCATCCGACGGGAATTTGAAGACACTCCCAGGCCGGGCCGACCGCGCCGGGGCCGTCACCGCCCGCACGGCCCCGGCGCCGGCCCCGCTCCCCGGGCCCGTCGCGCCGCCCCCGCCGCACCGCCCCCTCCCCCGCAACCCGAGGACTTCCCGTATGGCCGTCTCGTCCCCGGCAACGGTGCCGACCCGCCGCCAGTTGTGGCGGCGGCGCGGCACCAAGGCCGCACCGTACGCGTTCGTCGCCCCCTTCTTCGTGTTCTTCGCGGCGTTCGGGCTGTTCCCGCTGATCTACACGGGCTACGTCTCGTTGCACCGCGTACGGCTGCAGAACCCCGACGCGATGGCCTGGGTCGGCCTCGACAACTACACGACGCTCCTGAAGGACGAGTTCTTCTGGAACTCGCTCAAGAACACGTTCACCATCGGGGTCATCTCGACGGTCCCCCAGCTGTGCCTCGCCCTCGGGCTCGCGCACCTGCTGAACTACCGTCTGCGCGGCCGGACTTTCTTCCGGGTCGCGCTGCTCCTGCCGTACGCGACCTCCGTCGCCGCCGCAACTCTCGTCTTCGCGGGCCTGTTCGGCCGCGACTACGGGATGCTCAACTGGCTGCTCGGCCTGGCCGGGATCGACCCCGTCGACTGGTTCAACGAGAAGTGGCCGTCCCAGATCGCCGTTTCGACGATCGTGACGTGGCGCTGGACCGGGTACAACGCGCTGATCTACCTCGCCGCGATGCAGGCCATTCCACGCGACCGCTACGAGCAGGCGATGCTCGACGGGGCAAGCCGGTGGCAGCAGTTCCGACACGTGACGCTCCCCGGCCTGCGCCCGACCGTCATCTTCACGATCATCGTGTCGACGATCGGCGCGCTCCAGATCTTCGGCGAGCCCCTGCTGCTGCAAGGCGGCACCACCGGCATGAACGGCGGGGCGTCGCGCCAGTACCAGACCACCGGCCTCTACATGTACCAGACCGGTTGGCAGTACTTCTCGCTCGGCAAGGCCGCCGCCATCGCGTGGCTGCTGTTCCTCGTCATCGTCCTCGTGATCGGCGTCAACGCGGCGATCGCCCGCTACCGCTCCAAGCTGACCGCGGCCAGGCCGCGGAACGGGAAGGGGTGACCGACGTGACCGATCTGACCGCCGCGACCGCGAGCCCGATGGCCGCCGAATCCGGTTCCGACAAGAGGAGTTCGCCCCCGACCGAACGACGCGCCAAGCGGCGGCGGCCGCTCGCCCACGACCGGCCCGGCGTCGTGGCGTACGCGATCCTCATCCTCGTCACGCTCGTCTCGGCGTTCCCCTTCTACTGGTCCATCGTCGCCGCGACCCGCTCCAACGCCGAGATCAACTCGGTCCCGCCGCCGTTCCTCCCCGGCGGCGGCCTGACCGACAACTTCGAGCGCGCGAACGAGCAGGCGAACATCACCGAGGCGCTGGTCAATTCGACGATCGTGTCGGGAACGGTGGCTCTGGGCACGGTGCTCGCCTGCACGCTCGCCGGGTTCGCCTTCGCGAAGCTGCGGTTCCGGGGCCGGGGCGCACTGCTCTCGTTCACCGTGGCGACGATGATGATCCCGCCGCAACTCGGCCTGATCCCGCTCTACATGATGATGGCGAAGCTCGGCTGGGGGAACGAGCTCCAGTCGGTGATCCTGCCGACCCTCGTCACCGCGTTCGGCGTCTTCTTCATGCGCCAGTACCTCGCCGAGGCGCTGCCGGACGAGCTGATCGAGGCGGGACGCGTCGACGGCGCCTCGTACTTCCGGATCTTCTGGCGCATCGTGATCCCGATCGCGCGCCCGGCCATGGCCGTCCTGGGCCTGCTGACCTTCATGACCACCTGGAACGACTTCTTCTGGCCGATCATCGCGCTCAGCCAGGACAACCCCACCGTACAGGTGGCCATCAACTCGCTCGGCGGCGGCTACGTACCGGACCAGTCGGTCATCCTCGCCGGCACGGTCCTGGGCACCTTGCCCGTCCTGGTGGTCTTCGGCCTGCTCGGCCGCCAGATCGTCGGCGGCATCATGCAGGGCGCCGTGAAGGGCTGACCAACCGCCCCCGGCCCGCCCCGCACTCCCCACCCCCATGCCAACTCCCCGCACAGAGAAGGACAACGCGTGCGTACGACCGCCGACGAAGAGACCCCCTCCAGCCCGCTGCCCGCCGACTCGACCGGCAAGTCGACCGGCGACTCGGCCGCCGCCGCAACTGCCGACTCGACCGCCGAAGGACTCGCCACGGCCCTCCCCGCCGGGTTCCTGTGGGGGGCCGCGACCGCGTCGTACCAGATCGAGGGCGCCGTCGACGCGGACGGGCGCGCACCGTCGATCTGGGACACCTTTTCGCGTACGCCCGGCCGCGTGCACGCCGGGGACACCGGCGACGTCGCCGCCGACCACTACCGCCGGTACCGCACCGACGTCGGCCTGATGCGCGAACTCGGCCTGTCCGCCTACCGCTTCTCCGTCGCGTGGTCGCGCGTGGTCCCCGAACCGGGCGGCAGGCCGAACGCACGCGGACTGGCCTTCTACGACCGGCTGGTCGACGCGATGCTGGAAGCCGGTGTCGTGCCGGCCCTGACGCTCTACCACTGGGATCTGCCGCAGTACCTCCAGGACGCGGGCGGCTGGACCAACCGCGACACCGCCGCAAGGTTCGCCGAGTACGCCGAGGCCGTGGCCCGCGCGCTCGGCGACCGCGTGCCGATGTGGACCACGCTGAACGAACCGTGGTGCGCGGCGTTCCTCGGCTACGCGTCCGGAGTGCACGCGCCGGGCGTCACCGACCCGGCCGCCGCCCTCACCGCCCACCACCACCTGCTCCTCGCGCACGGCGAGGGCGTGGCCGCGCTGCGCGCCGCGCTGCCCGCCGACCGCCGGATCTCGCTGGTCCTGAACCCGGCGGCGGTGCGCGCCGCCTCCGACGACCCGGTCGACGTCGACGCCGCGCGGCGCATCGACGGGCTGGCCAACCGGATCTTCCTCGACCCGGTGCTGCGCGGCGCCTACCCGGCCGACGTGCTGGCCGACACCGCGGCGATCACCGACTGGTCGCACGTCCGCGACGGCGACCTCGCCGCGATCTCCCGGCCGATCGACGAGATGGGCGTCAACTACTACACGCCGTCGCTGGTCGGCGGGGGTGCGACACCGGGCGAGCCGCGCAACGACGGCCACGGCGTCAGCGCGTACTCGCCCTGGCCCGGGTGCGACGACGTGCGGTTCCGGCACGCGCCGGGGCCGCGGACCGCGATGGACTGGCCGGTCGACCCGAGCGGGCTGTACGACGTGCTCATGCGCGTGCACGGGGAAGCGCCCGGGCTGCCGCTGCTGGTCACCGAGAACGGGGCGGCGTACGACGACACCGTCGGCCCGGACGGGACGATCGTCGACCCGGGCCGGCAGGAGTACATCGCCGCCCACCTGGCGGCGGTCGCCCGGGCCGTCGCGGACGGCGCCGACGTGCGCGGCTACTTCGTGTGGTCGCTGCTGGACAATTTCGAGTGGGCGTACGGCTACGCCAAACGGTTCGGCATCATCCACGTGGACTTCCCCTCAGGTCGCCGTACCCTCAAGGACAGCGCGCACTGGTACGCGTCGGTCATCGCCGCACACCGCGGCCGCAACGGAAACGGGGAGCCGCAGGGTGCCTGACGAGACGACGCCGGGTGGTGCGGGGCGGGCTGCCGGTACGGCGCCGCCGCCTCCGCAGGACGCCCCGACCCTGGAGACGGTCGCCGCGGTGGCCGGGGTCTCGCGCGCCACCGTCTCGCGGGTCATCAACAACTCGCCGAAGGTCAGCCCGCAGGTCCGCGAGGTCGTGGAGGCGGCGATCGCGAAGACCGGGTACGTGCCGAACCGTGCCGCACGGACCCTGGTCACGCGGCGCACCGACTCGGTGGCGCTGGTGATCCAGGAGCCGGAGACCCACCTGTTCGGCGACCCGTACCTGACCGGCATCGTGCGGTCGGTGAGCGAGGAACTGTCGGGCACCGACACGCAGTTGGTGCTGATGATGGTGCGTACGCCGGCCGACCAGCAGCGCCTCGAACGCTACTTGCGCGGCGGCCACGTCGACGGCGCGCTGCTGGTCTCGCTGCACGGCGACGCGACGCTGCCGAACCGCCTTGTCCAGGCGGGCATTCCGGTGGTGGTCGGCGGGCGCCCGCTCGGCCGCTCCGAGGGCATCACGTACGTCGACGCCGACAACGTGGGCGGCGCCCGCATGGCCACCCGCTACCTCCAGGAGCACGGTCGGCGGCGGGTGGCGACGATCGCCGGGCCGCAGGACATGTGCGCGGGCATCGACCGGCTCAAGGGCTACCTGGACGAGGTGGACGGCGAACCGGTCGTCGTGCACGGCGACTTCACGCGCGACTCGGGTGCGCTCGCGATGCGTGAACTGCTGCACACCGCCGACGATGTGGACGCCGTCTTCGCGGCCTCGGACCTGATGGCCGCGGCGGCGGTCTCGGTGCTGCGCGAATCGGGCCGCCGCGTCCCGGAGGACGTCGCGGTGGTCGGCTTCGACGACGTCGAGGCCGCGCTGTGGTCCGACCCGCCGCTCACCACGGTGCACCAGCCGGTCCACGAGCAGGGACGGCGCATGACGCGCCTGCTCCTGGACCACGTGATCGCGGGCGGCGGGGCCGCGCCGGTGATCCTGCCGACCCACCTGGTGACGCGCGCGTCGGCGTGACCGCGGCGCGGGCATGACGTCGGCCGCCCTGCAGCGCTCCGGACCGGCCGCACCGGTCTGCGGGCCGGATCGGCCGCACCAATCAGCGGGCCACGGCGGTCGGTCGGGGTGCGGGCGGCGCGGCGCCCGACGGAGGTCGGTGCGCCGGTACGGCCGCGGGCGACTCGGCGGCGGCCTCGTTCAGCAGCCGCTCGGCGGTGAGCGTGTCGGCCGCGGTCACCGTCGTGAGCAGTCCTCCCCCGGCCAGTTCGCACACGGCCCGGCCGACGGCGCTGGGCAGTCGCGGGGTACGGCCCGGGATGTCCGGGAAGCGCAGCCGGGTCGCGACGACCGTGCCGCCCGCGGTGCCGGCGGGACCGCGCCAACCGGGCTTGCCCGCCGGGCCGTACGCCGACTGCTGCCGCAGCAGCGGACGCCCCTCCGCGGCGACGTCCCAGCGCGAGACCGCGTCACCGCAGGGCTCCGCGGTCCGGCCCAGGACGAGGGTCTCGCACATGAGGAGCCGCGTCGCGCGGCCCAGCGTGACCTTCACCGCCGACTCGTAGCGGGCGCCGGCCGCCACCACGACCGGCTCGGGCAGCCACTCCAACTCGCCCCCGTCGTCGACCACGATCTCGACGGTCTGCCGGGCCGGTTCGCCGGTGCCCGGCAGCACCACGGCGGCCGCGGCGGTACGCACCGTCAGGCGCGCGCCCGGACCGACCTCGATCCGTACCGACAGTTGGTCGCCGCCCAGCGGCCCCGCGGCGCCCGCGACGAAGACCACCTCCGCGCCCGGACCGGGCACGGAGGCGATACGGGGCAGCAGCGGCACCTGGCCGCGCACCTCGACGATCCGGGTCACCGGCCCGGAGCCCCGCCCGCCCCGGCGCATCGGCGCCGTCTCCGCCCGGACGACCGCGCCGGCCTCCATGCTCAGGTCACCCCGCCGCGGACGCGGTCGGTGCCGTCCGCTCCACCGGCGTGCCGGTGCCCGCCGGGATGCCCGCGCCCGCCTGGACGCCCGGGCCCGCCGGGATTCCCGCGCCCGCCGCGGCGACCGGCACCGTGGTGCCCGCCTGCCACGCCGCGAGCTGCGCAAGCACCCACGCGGTCACCGGTGCCGCTCCCGGTTCGCCGCGAAGCGACAGGAACACCACCGGAGTTCCCGGGCGCATACGGGCCGCGTCGCGGTCCATGACCCCCAGATCCGCACCGACCTGCGGGGCGAGGTCGGTCTTGTTGATCACCAGCAGGTCGGACCGGGTGACTCCGGGTCCGCCCTTGCGCGGCACCTTGTCGCCGCCGGACACGTCGATCACGAACAACTGCACGTCGGCGAGGCCCCGGCTGAACGTCATCGTCAGGTTGTCGCCGCCCGACTCGATGACCACCAACTCGAGGTCCGCGTGGGCCGCTTCGAGGTCCTCGACGGCGTCGAGGTTGCCGCTGATGTCGTCGCGTACCGCGGTGTGCGGGCAGCAGCCCGTCTGCACGGCCGCGATGCGGTCGGCGGCCAGCACGCCCGCGGCGCGCAGGAAGTCGGCGTCCTCGGTGGTGTAGATGTCGTTGGTCACCACCGCGAGCGAGACCTGCCCGGCGAGTGCCCGGCACAGTGCCGCGACCAGCGCCGTCTTCCCCGAGCCGACCGGCCCCCCGATGCCCACCCGCAGCGGACGCGATCCGGGCACCACCGCCGGGACCCGGTGCGTGTGCCCGCCACCGCCGGAGTTGTTGTCGTGATCAAGATGCAAAGTGAACGACCTCCTCGCGGGCGTGCAGTTCGGCGCAGACGTCGAGGCCCGGTGCGGACCACGCGGGCAGGCGGTCCCAGTCGCCGTCGGCGAGCACCGTGCGGGCCGCGGTCGCGGCCTCTTCGGCGACCTGGTCGCAGTGCCCGGCCATCTCCGCGAGGACGACCGTGACCGCGATCGGGTCGAAGGACAGGAGTTTCACGGCGGCCGAGGCCGGGCCGTTGACGGTGTTGGTGGCGGCCAGCACGGCCGCCTCGCGCTCGTCGAGCCGCGCGCGCGTGGCCGCGGCGCCGAGCACGATCGCGTGGTGCGGCGAGACGCCGAGCGCGGTCCAGGGCTCCTCGGGCCAGGCGGCGCGCGCGACGCGGCGCAGCGAACGGCCTTGGGCGCGCGAGGAGGCGCGGGAGGGGGCGGACGGGGTACGCGCGTCCAGTTCGGTGTCGAGCTCCGCCCACGGGCCCTCGGTGTTGAGCCCGTACGGGCCCGCGACGAGTGCCGCGCACGCGGCGAACGCCGCCTGGACGGAGCCGTTTCCGTACAGCCGGCCGAGCAGGAAGTCGGTGAGCGTGTCGAGGTCGTGCACCTCGCCGCGTGCCACCGCGTTCTCGAGTCCGCCGGAGTGGGCGTGCCCGCCCGCCGGGAGTCGTGAGTCGCCCAGGAGGAGAAGTCCTGCCGCCATTGCCAACCACCTCTTACCGTTCTAGCCGTCGATTCCGGGATCTGGCCGGTCACCGCTGCTGTCCACGTCGTCCGTCGACGCTCCTGTCAAGCTACCCGCCCATTGTTAATGGGCCGTCAGAACAGGAAGTAACGCTGCGCCATCGGCAGGGTTGCTGCCGGTTGCGCCTCCACTTTCTCGCCGTCGATGCGCACGGCGAATGTGCCGGGGTCCACCTCGATGTGCGGCATCGCGTCGTTGAGCGGCATCGCGCTCTTGCCGCGGCCCCGCACGTCGGCGACGGACACGAGGCGACGCCGTACGTCGAGCCGGTCGGCGAGCCCCGCCTCGAGCGCCGCCGGTGCCACGAAATGCAGGCTCGTGGCGGCTGCGGTGCGCGCGGCGGCGCCGAACATCGGGCGCGGGAGCACCGGTTGCGGGGTGGGGATGGACGCGTTGGCGTCGCCCATCGCCGCGTACGCGATGGCGCCGCCCTTGAGGACCGCGTGCGGCCGTACCCCGAAGAACGCCGGCTCCCACAGGACGAGGTCGGCGAGCTTGCCGACCGCGACCGACCCGATCTCGTCGTCGAGGCCGTGCGCGACGGCCGGGCAGATTGTGTACTTCGCCACATAGCGGCGCGCGCGCAAATTGTCTGATGCGCCGTCACCGGGAAGAGCGCCGCGCCGAACTTTGTTGACGTGCGCCGTTTGCCAGGTCCGCATGATCGTCTCGCCGACGCGTCCCATCGCCTGGCTGTCCGAGCCGATCATCGAGATGGCGCCGAGGTCGTGCAGCACGTCCTCGGCGGCGATGGTCGACGGCCTGATCCGCGACTCGGCGAACGCGAGGTCCTCCGGGATCGACGGGTTCAGGTGGTGGCACACCATGAGCATGTCGAGGTGTTCCTCGACGGTGTTGACGGTGTGCGGCCGCGTCGGATTCGTGGACGACGGAAGGATGTTGGGCATCGAGGCGACGGTGATGATGTCGGGTGCGTGCCCGCCGCCCGCCCCTTCGGTGTGGTACGCGTGGATCGTCCGGTCGCCGATCGCCGCGAGGGTGCCCTCCACGAAGCCGGTCTCGTTGAGCGTGTCGCTGTGCAGGGCGACCTGGACCCCGGCGGCCTCGGCGACGCGCAGGCTCGCGTCGATCGCGGCCGGCGTGGAGCCCCAGTCCTCGTGCACCTTGAACCCGGCGGCTCCGGCCCGCAGTTGCTCCCACATCGCCTCCTCGGAGACGGTGTTGCCCTTGCCGAGGAGCACGAAGTTGATCGGGATCTCGTCGAGCGATTCGAGCATGCGCGCGAGGTGCCATGCGCCGGGGGTGACGGTGGTCGCCTTGCTGCCTTCGGCGGGCCCGGTACCGCCCGCGATCATCGTGGTGACGCCCGCGCCCAGCGCCTCGCCGAACTGCTGCGGGCAGATGAGGTGCACGTGGCAGTCGACGGCGCCCGCGGTGAGGATGCGGCCGTTGCCGGAGATGATCTCGGTGGACGGGCCGATCACCAGGTCGGGGTGGACGCCGTCCATCGTGTCCGGGTTGCCGGCTTTGCCGATCCCGACGATGCGGCCGTCGCGGATGCCGATGTCGGCCTTGACGACGCCCCAGTGGTCGAGGATGACCGCGCCGGTGATGACGGTGTCGGGTGCGCCTTCCGCACGCGTGGCCACGGACTGGCCCATGGATTCGCGGATCACCTTGCCGCCGCCGAAGATCACCTCGTCGCCGCCGGCGCCGTGCGGGCGGCACAGGTCCTCGGTGACCTCGACGACCAGGTCGGTGTCGGCGAGGCGGATGCGGTCGCCGGTGGTGGGGCCGTACAGCAGGGCGTAGCGGTGGCGGTCGATCGAGCTCATGTCTCCACCTCCGACGTCGGAGTCGCCTGCGGGCTCTGCCCGTTCACGGACGGCTCCAGGGCGGACGCGCCGCCGGACGACGAGCCGTCGGCGGGTGTGTCGCGGGCACCGTCCAGGACACCGCCGCGGCCCGCCTTCAGACCGGGGACGACGCGCGAGCCGGCCAGCGGCACGAGGGCGACCTCGCGGGCGACGCCGGGCTCGAAGCGGACCGCCGTACCGGCCGGGACGTCCAGCCGCTGCCCCCAGGCCGCCGCGCGGTCGAAGTCGAGTGCGTCGTTGGCGGCGGGGAAGTGCAGGTGCGAACCGACCTGGACGGGCCGGTCGCCGGTGTTGAGCACCCGCAGGACGGTGACCGGCCGGCCGGGGTTGAGCGGGACCGGCTCGGTGCCGAGGAGGAGTTCGCCGGGGACGACGGGGCGGGGGGCCTTCGCCCGGCCGCCCGAAGCGCCGCTCCGGGACTTGCCGCCGTTGGGCGTACCGCCTCCGTGGGCGCCGCCGTTGGCGCCGCCGGTCGCCTGCGGGGTGCCGGTCACGGGATCGGGTGGTGCACCGTCACGAGCTTGGTGCCGTCCGGGAACGTCGCCTCCACCTGCACCTCCCCCAGCATCTCGGGGACGCCGTCCATGACGTCGTCCCGGCCGAGGACGTGGCGCCCGGCCTCCTGGAGATCGGCGACGGACCGCCCGTCTCTGGCCCCTTCGAGCAGGAAGGAGGACAGCACGGCGACCGCCTCCGGGTAGTTGAGCCGCAGGCCGCGGTCCCTGCGCCGTTGGGCGAGATCGGCGGCGTACGAGAGCATGAGGCGCTCTTGCTCGTGCGGGGTCAGCAGCACGCGTCGGTCCCCCGTTCCTCGAATCGACCGGTGTCCTCCTGGCTGCCTTGAGAATTCACGGCTCGTGTTACCCGCTGGTGCGGTCATTGTTACCGGGAGGTATCCAAATTCTCATACCCCGCAATTGCCGTGGCTGACCAGCGGTTTCCCGGGTGAGACGCGGACCACATCGCAGGCACGCCCGGCCGAACGGGTGACGCGTCGGCGCGCGTTGTCCGATGTGCGCGCTCTCACACGCGCGAACGGGCCGACCGGGCACGGGCGTACCTGCGACATGAGGGTCCGTCAGAAGCCGCCGCCGGGCGGGGGCTCCACGGTGTCGGCGGGCTCGAAGCCGAACACCTTGCCGAAGAACCACAGTTCGGCCTCGCGGGTGCGGATGATGTTCTCGGCCTTGCGGAAGCCGTGCTGCTCGCCTTCGAAGGCCAGGTAGACGTACGGCAGTCCCTTGGCCTTGACCGCCTCGACGATCATCTCCGACTGCGCGGGCGGGACGACCTTGTCCTCCAGCCCCTGGAACACCGCGAGCGGGCAGGTCAGATCGTCGGTGTGGTTGACCGGCGACAGCTCCTTGTAGCGGTCCGCGGCCTCCGGGTAGGGGCCGACCAGCCCGTCCAGGTACCGCGATTCGAACTTGTGGGTGTCGCGCGCGAGCGCCGCCAGGTCCGCGACACCGAAGTGGTTTGCCCCGGCCGCGAACGTGTCGCCGAAGGCCAGCGCCGCAAGCGTCGTGAACCCGCCCGCCGAATGGCCCCGGATCGCGAGCCTCCCGGGGTCGACGGCCCCGATCGCGGCGAGGTGGCGGGCCGCCGCGTCGCAGTCCTCGACGTCGACAACTCCCCAGGCGTCGTTGAGGAGTTCGCGGTACGGGCGGCCGTAGCCGGTGCTGCCGCCGTAGTTCACCGAGACGAGCGCGAATCCGCGCGTCGTCCAGTACTGCACGTCGAGGGTCAGCATCGCGCGGGCCATGGACGTCGGGCCGCCGTGGATCGTGACGAGCAGCGGGGGCAGGGTGCCTTCGGGCGCGCGTACGTCGGGGTGACGGGGGCGGTAGAGGATGCCGTGCGCGGTACGCCCGTCGGCGGACGGGAACGAGATCGGCTCGGGGATCGAGAACCAGTCGGGCGTGACCACCGCGGCACGGGCCGGGCGCAGGCGCTCCAACAGCGCGTGGCCGCCGCCCTCGCGCTCCTCGCCCAGGTCGCCGAGGTCGGTCTCGGTGTCGTCGAGGTCGCGGTCGAACACCGGGTCCGACTCGTCGGCGACCGGACGCTCGTGCTCGTCCGGGAGCGAGATGCCCAGCGGCTCCGCCTCCTCGGCCGGGCCGGCGCCGATGAGCACGATGTCCGCGCCGCCGTCCGGTCCCGCGGCGACCTGGTCCACCCAGGTCAGGCCGGTCACCATGGCCTGCGGCGGCTGCTCGGGGCGCGCGGGGTCGACCAGGGCCAGGTCGTACAGTCCGTCGCTCTCCAGCGCGCACGCCACCCGCCCGTCGGCGAGGAACGCGAAGTGCCGCTGGCCGAACACCCACTGCGGCCCGCCGATCTCGCCGTCCACCGGCGCGACCACCTCGACCTGCCCGCCCGCGCCGACGCGGTGCAGATTCCACCACCCGCCGCGGCGGTCGGACGAGAACCACAGCGACCCGTCCGGCGCCCACGCCGGCTGGAGCACCGACTCGCCGGGCCCGCCCGCGATCACCTCGGCACCGGTCAACTCCGGCGCCCCGTCGACGACGTCCACGCGCGCGACCACCAGCTCCGTCGCGTCCCACGGCATCGCGGGGTGGTACCACTGCGTCCACGCGAGCGCGGTCCCCCCGGGCGCGACGCGCGGCGAGGACACGAAGTCGGGCCCCGTCACCAGCACGCGCACCTGCGCGGGATCGCCGACCGCGGCACCGTCGAGCGGCAGCGCGACCAGCTCGTTGACCGCCTCGCCGTGCGCCGCGACCGCCTCCGGCTCGTGGCTCTCGCGCACCGCCACGATCCACGCCCGCGGGCCCCAGACCCCCGCGGGGACGATCTCGGCGTCGGCGTACCGCCACCCGTGCGCGACACTCGGCTCCGGCGCCACCGGCACGGGCTCCGCCACGCCGGGATCCAGCCGGTACAGCCGCTGGTCCGCCCAGTTCGCGTACACGAGCACCCCGCCGCGCACGGCCCACGAGCCGCCGCCGTACTCGTGCACCCGGGTACGCGCGGACACCCCGTCCGGCAGGACGTCCACCCGCGTCCCGTCCGGCGCGCGCCGCACCACCTGATCGCGCCCACCCTCCGACGGCCGCGACTCCGACCACCAGACATCACGCCCGTCGACCCGCACCTCGCCCGGCGACGCGGCACCGACAACCAGCGCCTCCGCGGTGATCGGAGACGGCCAGGACCCGTACGGAAGTTCGGTCTGAGTACTCATGAGCTCAATTCTGTCGTGCGCCGCCGCCACCAGGCCGCCCGCAACCCCGATACCGCCCCCAACCCAACGCCCCACACCCCCACCCAGTGCCCCCAACCCACCAACCCACTCCCGACACGCCCGTCAAGCACCGCCCCAGGACGGTTGCCGGGCCGACCGGGACAACCGCGGCGGCCCTGACCCGACGATGGCGGAACGCCTCGCTAGAGTCCGCCGCATGATCTTTCGCGACCGGGCGCTCCCCAGGGCCGTCGACCTGCTCGAACAGGCGGTGGACACAGAGAACGAAGCGCTGCTCAACGACGCGTTCCACCAACTGCGCGACGCAATGGACAAGTCCCAGGACAAGACCTGTGTCGCAGCCGGGCCCCGGCTCGCGGCCCTGCTGCCGCGGACGCCCCTGGGTGCGGCGGCGATTCTCGCCGTGATGATCGGCGCCTGTGTGGAACGCGGTGCCGATCCCTCGGTATGCGCCGGCCCGGTGTTCGACCGCCTTGAGGACGCCTTGACCAACGTCGCGGGCTTCCCCGCGCTGTGGGCGAAGACCGTCGGCGGCGAACTGCCGGTCCGCAACCACCTCGAACTCGGCGAAGCGCTCGGCAGCATCGCCGAAGTCACCGGCGGCGTGGACGAAGCGACGTTCGCCGCGGTCTCCGCGTGGATGGAGCTGCCGCTGTGGGAGATGGCCGCCGTCGCGATGCTCTCGCACGAGCCGATACGCCTGCTTGTCCAGGAGGAAGGCTCGCTCGTGGCGCTCGCCGACGCGGTCGCGATGGGTGCTGCCGACCTCAAGTGCCTTCGCCACCTGCTCAAGATGTTCGAGGCCGAGCCGTTGGTCGTCGTGCACCGGCCGACCGGGACCGCCTACCGCATGCGGATGTCCCGGCTCGGGGACAACTTCCAGCTTCACACCCTGCTTGCCCATCATCTCGTCGGCGGCGGGCACGTTCCGGGCTCGGCGCCGTCGGCGGACGCGGTCGCGGCCGTCCGGGACGCCGACGTATCGCCCGACGCCCCGCCGCAGACGGTCGGTTCGTTCAATCTCTGCGCGGCCGACGGCACGTGGATCTGGAACGAAGGCTGCCCGGCCGACATCCCGGTCGTGGACGGCGAGCGCCTGCTCATCCTGGATCCGCCGACGTACGAGCGGAGTTGGAAGTCGTTCCGCTTCTACCCCCACATCACCGGAGACCTCGTGCTGGAGAAGGTCCTCGACCGCGCCGAGGCCGCCGCGTATCTCGCAAAGGCCGCGCCGCCCCGCAGGTGGCCGGACGGGAGCTGAGTGCTGTTGGTGGCCTCAGCTGAGGTCAGGGCTCGAGGGTGGGCCGTGGGGAGGAGTATTCCGCCTGAAGTGACTGTTGCGTGCGCGCGTCGACCCCTTGCGACCCGCCGCCCGTCGGACCGTTGTTGTGGCCCGCCTCCCGCGGGCCGCTGGTGACGCGGCCGAGGCCCGCGATCGCGATGTTCTGGTTCGGGACCTGGCTCGCGGCTGCGGCGTCTTGCCGCGGTGCCGGCGCGGCTTCTGCCGCCGGTGCCGGTTCTGCGCCTTGGGATTGCTCCGTGTCGGCCAGTGCCGCGTCCAGATAGGCGATCTCGGATTCCGTGTAGGAGATGTCGGATTCCACATCGGTGAACCGAGGATCGAGAGCCGTCGTCGCACTCGTCACCGCACCCTCGGAGGTGTCGCCCGGTGAACCCATCAGCGCTTCGGAGCGAGTGTCCAACTCTTCCTTGTACGCCGAGGTCGCTTCCCACGAACTGACGTGGGTCCGGCCTTTCGCCAGTTCGCCGAGCAACCCCCTGGTCATGTCGTGCCTGTCGGACGCGAGTTGGCGCAGCTCTTCAGGATCATGCGCCTGCAAGTAGGCATCGCGTGCCGCCAGGGCCTGATCCGCGCTCTGGGCATGGGAGGCGGCCTGCTGGGACCAGCGCTCCTTG
This sequence comes from Streptomycetaceae bacterium NBC_01309, assembly GCA_045039925.1. GTDB lineage: Bacteria > Actinomycetota > Actinomycetes > Streptomycetales > Streptomycetaceae > Yinghuangia. The sequence goes on along the minus strand of CP108400.1, from coordinate 7,576,271 downwards.
GCGATTCGAACCGCGGTGGCACCGGGATCTTCCCCGGGAAGCGCAATATCCTCATGCGCGGCCAATCTGCGTTCCGTGTCCCGGTAGGAATCCCAGTTGAACTCCAGGCGAGCCGCGCCGTCCTGTGCCGACAACTCATGATGTACGTGGGCGTGGGCGGACATCTCATGCACATTTTGCGCGCGCAAGGCACTGGTCCGGAGTTCGGTCGTGGCGGCGACCTGCTGCTCGATTGCCATTTCCAGCAGATCCATCCCCGGAAAAGTCCTCTCGCTCTTGCTGTAGTGCTCGTGCATGGCTTCGAGGAAGTTGAGGCTGATCCGGGCCACGTCTGCGGCCAGGAATTCCCGTTGTGCCGCCTGTGCGTATTCACGGGCGACGTACGATGCCCGCTGCTCGGAGGACATGTTGGGGGAGTATTCGGCGCCGGGCAGCCGCGCGAACCTCTTCTTGACGGCCGCGTCGAGGGCCGGCAATACCCCTCGCTCCAGTCCTTCCTGGAACTTCGCGTCCAAGGCTGTCCGGGAACGCAGGCCGAGCCACGCCCGCTCGCCGCGCTGCTTGGATGCCTCGACGAACCTCCGGGACAACGCCGACATGAGCCCGCCACCCAGCGCCGACATGTCCAGTAGTTCCAGAGCGGTCGGAACCACGGTGTGCCCGGCCCACCGGAACAACCAGGGGACCTCCGCCGCGATCCGTTCAGCCCCCGACCCGCCCGGATTCTCGTCGCTCACTGTCAGGCTCCCTGCTCTTGCGGCCACGCTCCACCAGCATTCCGCGCCTCGGATTCCTTTGGGTGAACCGCGCGCAAAACGACCTGCCGGCGACGTGTTCCGTACGGGCGATCCGAACGAGCGCGTCGTGGCGGACTTCGGGGTTATCGCGGACGTGCGCAGCCAGGTGTCGGGAGAATTAGGATCTGGGCCGACGAGCCCAAGGCGGCCCCGGTGAGATTTTCTCGGCGATATCTAGGGCGCGTGGATACGGGCGGCGATTCCGGCGGCGAGGACGTCCAGGGAGAAGGCGAACTGGGCGTCGGGCGGCGTGGGGTCGAGTTCGCCGAGGCGGGCCAGGTAGGGGAGTTCGAGGTCCGATTCCGGCTGCAACCAGGGCGGCGGGAGCCGCTCCAGGTCGGCGGGGTCGAGACCCGGCGGCGGGCGGTCGTGCGGGCCGTCCTGGAGTTCGACGAAACCCACGACCAGGCGGATCGTTTCCATGCATGCGCGGTACGCGTCCCCGAGCGGCAGCCCGATCCCCGCGAAGAACCCGATCAGCGCGTCCACGTTCCGCAGCATCGTGGGATGCCGGGCCATGGTGACGTTCTCGCGCAGAGCGAGGGTGGTCATGCCGGGGTGGCGGCGGTAGTGGGCGCGGAGGTCGTGGCAGTAGGCGCGCAGGCTCTCGCGCCAGCGTTCCGCGCCCGAGTCCAACTCCGGCGGACGCCAGTCGGCCTCGAAGAGTTCAACGGCCAAGGTGATCAGGTCGCGCCGGTCCTCGACGTAGTTGTAGACCGCGCGGGGTGACACGCCGAGGTCTGCCGCCAGTGAGCGCATCGTCAGCTCGGCGGGGCCGTGCGCGCTCAGGAAGTCCAGCGCGGCGCGACCGACCGACTCGCGGGTGAGCGTGGTGCGGCCCTTGCGGTGGGTCGGCCGCCGCCGGGCGGCCGGGGTGTCGCTGCTCATGAGGGCACGAGGCTAGCAAGCACGCTTGAACTTCACACATGTTGACTTTAATCCGGAGCATGGCCACAGTTGCGCGGGTAAGGCTTGCCTCACCTCGTCTGGAGCCGCCATGCCTAGGGGCCGTTTCGCCATGGACCTCAGCCCGCTGCGCGGCAGCCGGGACTTCCGGCTGCTGTTCGCCGGATTCCTCGGCGCGCTGATCGGCACCCTCATGACCAGCGTCGCGGTGGCGTGGCAGGTCTACGACCTCACCGGGTCCTCCGCGCAGGTCGGCCTGGTCAGCCTGGCCCGTGCGGTGCCCCTCGTGGTCGGCGTCCTCGCGGGCGGCGTCCTCGCCGACCGCTACGACCGGCGGCTCCTGATGCTGGCCACCCGCCTGCCGCTGACGCTCGTCGCGGTCGCCCTGACGGCCAACGCGCTGCTGCCGGATCCGCACCTGTGGCTCATCTACGTCGCCACCGGCGTGACAGGACTCCTCGCGGGGCTCGGCGGGCCGGCCATGCTCGCGGCGATACCCGCGCTCGTGGGCACCGAGCGCCTCGCGGCCGCCGGTGCGCTGACCGCGTCGTCCGCCCAACTCGCCGCACTGCTGGGCCCCGCGATCGGCGGCGTGCTGGTCGCCGGGCCCGGGCTCGCCGCCTGCTTCGCCGTCGACGCGGCCGGCTTCCTGGTGTTCTCGCTGGCACTGCTGTTCGTACGCCCACTCCCGCCCGCAGCCCCGGACACCGCCAAAGGCGTCCGCCAGGCGTTCGCCTCCGTGGGGGTCGGCCTGCGGTACGTACGAGGCCACCGCCTCATCCTCGGCCTGCTGCTCATCGACGCCGCCGCGATGGTCTTCACGATGCCGCAGGCGCTCTACCCGGTCCTGGCCGACCAGCAGTTCGACGGCGGCCCCGGCGTCGTGGGCCTGCTGTACGCCGCACCCGCGCTCGGCGCCCTCGTCGGCGCGGCCACCAGCGGCTGGACGGGCCGCGCCGGCGGTCACGCGCTGATCGGCGCCGTCCTGCTGTGGGGCGTGTCGCTCACCGGCTTCGGCGCGACATCGTTCCTGCCCCTCGCACTCGTCCTGCTCGCCCTCGCCGGGCTGGGCGACCTGATCTCCGAGACGCTGCGCTCCGCCCTCCTCCAGCACGGCACACCCGACGAACTGCGCGGCCGGGTCAGCAGCCTCTGGATGGTCCAGGCATCGGTCTCCCCCGCCCTCGGCAACGCCGGGCTCGGCTTCCTCGCCGAACTGACCAGCGCCCGCACCGCGGTGATCTCCGGCGGACTGGTCTGCGTGGTCTGCACCGTCGCGGTCGCCGCCGCCTTCCCGGCCCTGCGCCGCGCCCGCCTCGCCGAGCCGCCCGCCGAAACCCCGGAGGCGGCGCCGCGCCGGACGACCCCGCGCGAGCCGGTCGACTCGTAGGCGGATCGTCGGCGAAGGGTCGACCAACGGCACGTCACCGAGCCGCCGAAACTGCATGGACTCGGTCCGACGGCGTGGCGGACAATGGAGGCATGCCGACAGATCTCGAAATCCGCGGCTCGGTTGTGCCCGCGGCCGAGCTGTCATGGCGTTTCTCCCGGTCGTCCGGGCCCGGCGGGCAATCGGTCAACACGACGGACAGCCGTGCGGAGGTGTCGTTCGATCTGGCCGCGACTTCGGCGTTGCCGGAGCCGCTGAAGGCGCGCGCACTGCGAAATCTGGCGGACCGGCTGGTCGACGGGGTGCTCACGGTGGCCGCGTCGGAGCAGCGGTCGCAGCTGATGAACCGGCAGGCGGCCCGGCGTCGGCTTGCGGAGATGCTGGTCGAGGCGACCGCCCCGCCCCCGCCGCCGCGGCGGCCGACGCGTCCGAGCCGGGGCTCGAAGGAGCGCCGACTGGCCGGCAAGGCACAGCGCAGCGAGGTCAAGCGGTTGCGACGGGCACCGAGCGGCGAGTAGCCGCGCACGCCAGCAACGCGGCAACGCAGCAACGCAGCAACGCAGCAACGCAGCAACGCAGCAACGCAGCAACAACACTGCGCCGAACGGGTTGCGGCTGCCTACCTGACTGGGCGTTAAATGTCGCATTCGTCACTTTTTGTGGCGACAATCAGGCATGGCCAGCACCTCGGGTTCCTCGGACACGCCTGACACGCCTGACACTCCGGATGCATCGAACACGCCGGCGGCATCGCGCTCCGCCGACGCGCCCGGCACCCCGGACCCGGCAGGCGAGCGGGAAGACGCCGCAGCAGGCACATCCAAGGCACCACCGGCGCAGGACGCCGACAAGCTCTCTGCCGACGAGCGCGCCGAATTGGACCGGCTGCGGAAGCGTTCGTCCGGACGCGTGAAGCGCAGCGTCCGCACCGCGGGGTCGACGGTCGTACTGATGCTCGCGTGCCTGCTGGCCCTGCTCTCGGTGGTCGCGGTATGGGCCGACGACGTCATCGAGGACACCGACACATACGTCGCGACCGTTGCCCCGCTCGCCCACGACCCGGCCGTCCAGAGTGCCGTCACCAACCGGGTCACGTCGGCGCTGAGCAGCCGCATCGACATGGACGCGGTCACCGACGCGCTGGCGGACACGTTGTCGAACAACGGCCTGCCGTCCGGCATCGCCGACCAGTTGCGCCGCCTGTCCGGGCCGCTGGAGAGCGGCGTGGAGGGTTTCGTACGCGACCAGGTCGAGGCCGTCGTCCGGAGCGACACCTTCGCCGACCTGTGGACCACCGCCAACCGCGACGCACACGCCGCGATGGTCAAGGTCCTCACCGGCGAGGGCGGCGACACGGTCAACGTCGACGGCGGCACGGTGACGCTGCAACTCGGGCCGATCATCGCCCAGGTCCAACAGCGCCTGGTGGACCGCGGGTTCACCCTCGCCGAGGCCATCCCCGAGGTGGACCGGTCGATCGTGCTCGTGCAGTCCGACCAACTCGACAGCGTCCGGACGTACGTTCGCATCCTGCACGCCGTCGGCTGGTGGCTCCCCCTCATCGCCCTCGCCTTCGCCGCGCTCGGCCTGTGGATCGCCCCGAACCGCCGCCGCGCGTTCATCGGCCTCGGGTTCGGCGTGCTCGCCGCGATGGTGCTGCTCCTCCTCGCTCTCCTGATCGGCCGACGCATCTACCTGGACCGGCTGCCGGGCACCGTCGAACAGGACGCCGCGAAGGCGGTGTTCGACGCGCTGGTCAAGTTCCTCCGGGAATCGGCCTGGACCCTCGCGGTCATCGGCGCCGTCACCGTCCTCACCGCGTTCCTGTACGGCCCGTCCCGCCCCTCCCGGACGATCCGCCGCGGTCTCACCACCGGCCTCGGCGCCGCCGGGCGCGCCGCCTCCGACGCGGGCGTACGCACCGGCAAGGCCGGTTCGTGGATCGCCGCACACCGCGGCCCGCTCTACCTCGGCGTCATCGCCCTCGGCGGCCTGTGGCTGTTCCTCTGGAACCACGCCACCCCCGCATCCGTCCTGCTGGTCGCGGTGCTGGTCGCCCTCGTGCTGGCCGTTCTGGAGACCGTCGCCGCCGCGTCGGCCGCCGAAGCGGAGGCCGCGGACAGCGCGTCGCACCCCCGCAAGGACAAGGGCCCCGACGGCGGCGACGGCGCGACCACGTGGGAGGCCGAGGACACCAAGTCGCGTACGCCCAGCGGCCCCACGCCCTGACCCCCGCGACCCCGTCCGCACGCCTGCCCGCGCCTGCCCGCACGCCCGGCCGCACCCCCGCCGACCCGCCTGCCCGCCCGTCACAATGCGTCCACACCTGGACACGGCATGGCGTCGGCCATCAATATGCAGATACGGGCAAACCTGACCGGCAAAACATCACGTCCGATGTCATTCCGGATCACAGGCGGAAAACCATGGATGCTTCTTCTTGGGGCGCTCCACACTGGCCATCCAAGCCGCTCCGCACACTTGAGGATCCAGGGATGCGCCATCCCTCAGTGGACGCGTGCCACTCCCCGGCACTGACTGCCCGTCAGCCCGCCGCCCGGCCGCGCACCATCCCCCGCCCCTTTCCGCCCGCACCCCAGGGGAACCGCCACAGGCCTCACGCCACGTACGCCACGCACAGCCCCGGCAGCCCCGCCGCTACCCTCGCCCCCACCCCGCGGCGCCCTCGGCCACCCGGTCCGAACCACGTCAGAGACCACGACCACTGCCGACCACGGGGCCGCACATGACTGTGCCAGGACGTCCCGGCTCGCGCCGGGCCGCACATCGCGAGAGCGCCGAGGCGCGCGTCCGCCGGACCCTGGAGACCGCCGTCGGCGGCGGCTCTCCGGACGCCGGCCCCGCGCCGCCGGGCCACGGCCTCGGGCACGCCCCCGGCCCCGTGCTGGTCCGCTGGACGCTGCCGCCGGTGGTCGCCGCGGTACCCGAGGTACGGCATCGCCTGCGCGATGTCTTACGGGGATGGCGAATTCACCACGACCTTGAGGACACTCTCTTACTCGTCGCGACCGAACTGGTGTCCAACGCCGTCCGACACGCTGCGGTTTTGACCGAGCGGGTACGCGTCACCCTCGCCCTCACCCAAGGCCGGATCAGACTCGACGTCACCGACGACCACCCGTTCCGGCCCCGTGCGCTCATGGACACCGACGAGCAGTCCGAGGACGGCCGCGGCCTGCTGATCGTGAAACTGACCGTCGCGGAAGCGCACGGCGTCATCGACGTGCTGCCGTCCGCCGCGGGGAAGACGATCCGGGTACGCGTCCCCCTGCTCAGAGCGGCCCGCTGAACCCCGCCCCCCGCCCGTCAGGCGGCGGGCACCACGCGCAACGGCACGCTGTCCAGCGTCCGCGAGACGTGGCCGAGCCGCCGCCGCGGTTCGCCGGCGAGTTCGATGCGCTCGACCTTCCCCACCAACGCCACTAGCAGTGCCTTCGCCTCCAACCGAGCGAGCGCCTGCCCCGCGCAATTGTGCGTGCCTGAGCCGAACGCCAGGTGGTCCACGGGATTGCGCCCCACGTCGAAGCGGTCCGGGTCCGCCCACTTGCGCCCGTCGCGGTTCGCCGAGCCGAACAGCAGCATCGCCCGCGCGCCCTCCGGCACCTTGGCCCCGTCGACCTCGGTGTCCCGGGTCACTGTGCGGAAGAACGCCTGGACCGGCGCGTCGTACCGGAGCACCTCCTCGAACGCTCCCGGGATCAGCGCGGGGTTCGCGCGCAACGCGGCCCATTGATCCGGGTGTTCGGCGAGCAGTAGGAGCATCTGCGCGAGCGCGTCCGAGGTCGTGCCCATCCCCGACACCAGGAACGTCATGACCACCGACAACGCCTCGACGTCGTTGACCTCGCCGCGGTCCGCCGCCTCGTAGACCTTGGCGCCCATGCCGTCCGGGTCCAGGTTCTCGCGGGTCACCACCTCGCCGACGTACCGCACGAGTTCGTCGAGCAGCGGCAGCGCCGCGTCGACGCGCTCGCCCGCCGGGCCGAAGTTGTCGAACACCGCGGCGGACCACTGCGGCAGCCGCTCGCGGCCCTGCACCGGCAGGCCGACCAGATCCCCGAGGATCTCCACCGGGAAGGTACGCCCCCAGTCGGCGACCGCGTCGAACGACTCGCGCTCCACCAGGTCCTTGACCAGGTCCTCGGCGCGCACCCGGATCATGTCGCCGAGGCGCGGCAGGTGGCGCGGGCCCAACTGGGCGCCCATCAGCCGCCGGTAGCGGTCGTGGTCGGGCGGGTCGACGCTGCTGGGCAGCCCCGCCTCGACCGGGTCGTCCAGCACGCGCAGGCCGATGCCGCCGCGCGACGAGAAGGTGCCGGAGTCACGCAGTGCCTCGCGGACGTCCGCGTACCGGCCGATCGCCCACACGTCGTGCACCGGTACGTGCACCGCGGCACCCGCGTCGCGCACGCGGGCCCACGCCGGATAGGGGTCCGCCAGCACCTCGTCCGCGAAGGGGTCGAACCCGGGGTCGAGCGCGGGACCCGCGCTCGCCGGGACGGGCTGCGCACTCACACGTACCTTCTTCCTCGGCCCTGCACCGGCCGTCGACGCGCCGGCCGGCCCGCGGGACGGCGGGGCCGGAAACGCTGGGAGCAAGGTAGTGCCATTCGCCGGGCACCAGAAGACCCATAACGGACGTAATGCCCGGTTGGGCCAAGGGAGTCCGTCGCGGTCAGCGGAAAGCGTCCAGCCCGGTCAGCGCCTTGCCGATCACAAGAGCGTGCATCTCGGACGTGCCCTCGTACGTCAGCACCGACTCCAGGTTCGTCATGTGCCGCATGATCGGGTACTCCAGCGAAATGCCGTTGGCCCCAAGGATCGTGCGCGCCGTCCGGCAGATCTCGATCGCTTCGCGCACATTGTTGAGCTTGCCGAAGCTGACCTGCTCCGGCCGCAGCGTCCCGGCGTCCTTGCGGCGACCGAGGTGCAGCGCGAGCAGCAGCCCCTTGTGCAGTTCGAGCGCCATGTCGGCGAACTTGGCCTGGGTGAGCTGGAATCCGGCGATCGGCCGGCCGAACTGCTCGCGGCCGCCCGCATACGCCAGCGCGGTCTCCAGGCACGTCCGGGCCGCCCCGATCGAGCCCCACACGATCCCGTAGCGCGCCTCCCCCAGACAGGTCAGCGGCCCGCGCATGCCCACGACCCCCGGCAGCACGGCCGATTCGGGCAGCCGTACGTCGTCGAGCACCAGCTCGCTGGTGACCGAGGCACGCAGCGACATCTTGTGGCGGATCTCCGGCGCCGAGAACCCGGGGGAATCCGTCGGCACGACGAACCCGCGCACGCCCTCGTCCGTCTGCGCCCACACCACCGCGACCGCGGCGACCGAGCCGTTGGTGATCCACATCTTGCGGCCGTTCAGGACCCAGTCGCCGCCGTCGCGCTTGGCCCGGGTACGCATCGACGCCGGATCGGACCCGATGTCCGGCTCGGTGAGCCCGAAGCAGCCGATCGCCTCGCCCGCGGCCATGCGCGGCAGCCACTCGTCCTTCTGCTCGTCCGAGCCGAACCGGTGGATCGCGAACATCGCCAGCGAGCCCTGCACCGACACGAGCGACCGCAGGCCCGAGTCGCAGGCCTCGAATTCCAGGCAGGCCAGCCCGTACTGGACGGCCGACGCACCCGCGCAGCCGTAGCCGTCCAGGTGCATGCCGAACGCCCCGATGCGGCCCAACTCGACCGCCAGCTCGCGGACGACCGGCAGTTCGCCGCTCTCGAACCAGTCGGCGACCGACGGCGTCACGCGCTCGGCACAGAACCGCCGCACGGTGTCGCGCACCGCCAGCTCCTCCGCATCGAACAAGTCGTCGATGCCCAGTGGATCCCGCGGATCGAACGGCGCACGCGCCATGACTGCCTCCCGGTCGATGGACTACCGCTCAGTAAACACGGGAGTCCGCCGGAACCGGGTCGTGTCCGCCCGGGTGGCTGCGATTGCAGCGGGACAGCCGGCGCAGCGTCATCCGGCCGCCGCGCCAGGCGCCGTGGCGCTGCAACGAAGTCGCGGCGTACGTCGAGCAGCTCGGCGTGTACCGGCACACCGGTGCGGCCCGGCGCGGGCTGACGTTCAGCCGGTACCAGCGCACCGCACGGAACAACGTGCGCGCGGCCCGGCCGTTCGGAAGCACGCTGTCCACCGTCGAGAGCGGCTTGGCGGGCACACCACTCCGCTTCCCGACCAAGGCCCGCAAAACCGACCACAAGGCAACAAACGGCAGCGTGAGAACCATGACGATCAGGCAGCCGTCACAACCGCAGCCGTCTCCGCCACCACCGCTGCCGCCGCGACCGCCTCCGCCGCTGCCACTCCCGCCGCCGCCCCCGCCACGACCGCCGCCCCCGCCCGGCATACAGCCGCAACCGTCCTTGCCCCCGCCGCCCCCGCCCTGGCCACCGCCGCTGCCGGTGTTGGGCACCGGGTCACCCGAAGGCCCGTTGTCGTACGGCCGCTCGCCCCCGGCGCCGTCCCGGCCCCCACCACGACCGCCGCCGCCCCCGCCGCTGCCGCCGCCACCCGAGAACTCGGAGAACGAATCGAGGGCGTCGCCCGCATCGTCATCGTCCTGACCGCACGGGTCGGCGCACGGATTCCGGAACGGCTCACGGCAGTCCCGCCGGTGCTGCACAGGCTGCTGACCACCTGCGCCGAACGGATTGCCCCCGTGAGGTCCCCCGCCGTACGGGTTGTTCGGATGGGACACGCCTTGCCTCCCCGAGTGTGGTTCTCCGTGCAGATCGCGACCGGGCAGATCGCGACCGGGCAGGTCCTATCCAACCCGGTAACCCACCAGAGTCCGCAAGTGGCCGTTCCGGTTCCACGCAGCACTGCGGCGGCGGACGCAGTCGTCCGCCGCCGCAGCCCCGCCACACCTCGGCGGGGTAACTCCGTTCGGCTACTTCTTCGGCGACGGATTGCGCCGCATCTCCTTGTGGATGACCTTCCATTGCCGCGCCCGCTCCGCCCGCAGGCGGTAGTCGGTACGCGAGGCGATCCAGTCGGCCTCGCGCCGCAGCTTCTGGTAGCTCTCCAGCCGCCGATGCGGGAGCGCCCCGGCATCCACGGCCTCCAACACCGCGCAACCGGGCTCGCCGACGTGGCCGCAATCAGCGAAGCGGCAGTCCTCGGCGAACGCCTCCACGTCGGAGAACGTCATGTCGAGACCGTCGTTGACGTCGTACAGGCCGATGCCGCGCAGACCGGGGGTGTCGACGAGGACGCCCCCGCCCGGCAGCGGGATCAACTCACGCCACGTCGTGGTGTGCCGGCCCTTGCCGTCCTGGCGCACCTCGCCGGTCGCCAGCCCGGCGCCGGTGAGAGCGTTGGCGAGCGTGGACTTGCCCGCGCCCGAGGTGCCGATGAGCGCGAGCGTCTGCCCGGTCGCGACGGCGCCGAGAACCTCGACGCCCTCGCCCGTGACGGCACTGACCACGATCACGTCCGCACCGGGTGCGGCCGCCTCGACGTCCGCACGGACGTCGTCCGCGTCGTCGACCGTGTCGGCCTTCGTGAGGACCACGACCGGCTGGGCGCCGGAGTCCCACGCGACCGTCAGGAAGCGTTCGATACGGCCGAGATCGGGCTCGACGTCCAACGCGACGACGATGAGCACGGCGTCCACGTTGACCGCGAGCACCTGCCCCTCGGAACGCCCGGACGCCGACGACCTGGTCAACGCGGTACGCCGGTCGAGCAGCACCTCGATGACCGGCTCGTCGTTCGGTGTGCCGACGACGGCGACGGCCACCCAGTCACCGGTGCACGGCAGCGGCCCGGACCCATGGGCGGCCCGCAACACGCCGTCGTCGGTGACGACATCACAGGTCGAGCGGTCGACCCGCGAAACGCGCCCGGCCACCAGACCACGATCGGTGTACGGCGCGAACTCCGCCGCACGCTCCGCGTCCAGCCCGAGCGCCGCGAGGACGCCGGAAGACGCGGAGAAGGGGGAAAACGGGGAAAACTCGGAAGACAAGAGAAGAGGACCCTTCGGTACGGATCCCTGATCGAGCCGACGCGGCTGCTGGCAGCCCTAGGCGACGGCCGGGACCCGGAGGAATGAGACGGATGCGGGAGGGCCGTCGACACCGACAGCCGTCATCCAGGTGACGTGTGCCATCACGGTCTCCACCTCCTCGTCGTCTCGTCCTCAACAGGTCCAGGGCCCGTAGGCCTCGGCAAGTATACGACAGCCTCCGACCGCGGCGCGGATCACCGGGAATCGTTCCGCAAGTGGTCCTCGGGGGGCCCACCCGACGGCCGTACCGGCGGCCACAGCTGTTCGTCCAGCGAAAGCCCCGGCGGGGTCTGCCCCGTCGGCATCTGCACCGGCGGCGACCCCGCGTCCAGCCGGTGCGTCCCGTTGCGCGCCTCCGGCCGGTTCCCCCGCGGTGGCGCGTAGTTGGCCCAGCGCTCCGGGAACTCCGCGGGCGGTTCCCCGTCCTCCCCGCCCGATTCCGGCGCAATGAGATCAACCGTGTCGTCGTTCGCGCTCGGGTCCCAGTCCTCCGGCAGGCCGCGGTGCCGACCGGCCCGGCGTACCGTCGCCATCGCGCTCGCGATCTCCGCCGCCGCGCGCTCCTTCTCCGCCTCGGCGCGCGCCTGCGCGGTCTCGTGGCTCGGCCAGACCTGGTCGATCGCCGCGTTCATAGCTGCGCCGATCAGAATCGCCATCGCGGCGAAGTACATCCACACGAGGACCGCGACCGGCGCGGCGAGCGAGCCGTAGACGCTCGGTCCGTCGACCGTCGTCGCCAGGTACACGCGCAGCAGGAAGCTGCCGAGGATGCACAGCAGCAAGGCGACGAGCGCGCCCGGGATGTCCTCGCGCCACGGTGTCCGGACCGGTACGGACACGTGGTAGAGCGTCGTGAGGAAGCAAACCGACAAAATGACCAGCACCGGCCAGTACAAAATATGGACCGTGCCGGCGAAGTGCGGGAACGCCTTGACCACCAGCTCCGGCCCGGCCAGCAGCAGGGGGATCAGGAACATCCCCAGCAGCAGGCCGACCACGTACAGGCTGAACGACAACATCCGGGTCTTGACGATGCCGCGCTTGCCGGACAGGCCGTACATGATCGTGATGGTGTCGACGTACACGTTGAGCGCACGCGAGCCGGACCACAGGGCGATGACGAAGCCGACCGAGATGATGTCCGCGCGGCCCGACGAGAACACGTCGTTGACCAACGGAACGACGACTTGGTCCACGCTCTTCTGCGACAGCACGCTGCCGCTGCCGTCGATGATGTCTTCCTTGAGGCCGTCGATCGTGTCCTGGCCGATGGCGCCCTGGAGGTAGCCGATGGTCCCGGCGAGGCCGAGCAGCAGCGGGGGCAGCGACAGCAGCATGAAGAACCCGGCCTCCGCGGCCAGGCCGGTGACCCGGTTCTCGTAACACGAGATGAACGTCTCGCGGACTATCCGCCAGAGTGCGCTCCGCAACCGGATGCGGCCGGGACCGCGGACCGGCGACCGTTCTTTCTTGTCCGCTGCCACGGTTCTAAAGTATCGGGAATGGGCCGTCCTACCCACGTGGTCACCAACCAGCCGCCGCCGCTGACCGGATATGACGTATTCGGATCGGACCGCGCACTGGTCGAGGCCGTACGCAGGCATGCACCGTCCGCCGATGTAGAACGCCTGCACGATTTGGGCGTTCTCGCAGGATCAGAGACCGCGCAGGAGTGGGGCCGCCAGGCCAACACGGTCACTCCCGTGCTGCACACCCACGACCGCTACGGGAACCGGGTCGACGAGGTGGAGTTCCACCCTGCCTGGCACTCCCTGCTCCGCACCGCCGTCGGTTTCGGGCTGGCCGGCACCGCGTGGTCCGACCCCGCGCCGGAGGCCCACGTGTGGCGGGCCGCCGGCTTCATGACGTGGAGTCAGGCGGAGGGCGGCCACGGCTGCCCGGTGTCGATGACGTACGCGGCCGTCCCGGCGCTGCGCGCCGACCCCGCACTCGCCGCCGAATGGGAGCCGCGCCTCACCTCGACCGTGTACGGGGACCAGCTCCTCCTGCCGCCCGGCGCCAAGCCCGGCTGCCTGGCCGGCATGGGCATGACCGAGAAGCAGGGCGGGACGGACGTCCGCGCCAACACCACCGAGGCGGTACCGCTGGCCGCCGAGGGCGAGTACCGGCTGACCGGGCACAAGTGGTTCTGCTCGGCGCCCATGTGTGACGTTTTCCTCGTCCTCGCGCAGGCTCCCGGCGGGTTGACGTGCTTCCTGGTGCCCCGCGTCCTCCCCGACGGCACGCGCAACGTGTTCATGCTCCAGCGGCTCAAGGACAAGCTCGGCAACCGCTCGAACGCGTCGTCCGAGGTCGAGTTCGACGGCACGTGGGCGCGGCGGCTCGGCGACGAGGGCCGCGGCGTCCGCACGATCATCGACATGGTCGCGGCGACGCGGCTCGACTGCACGATCGGTTCGGCGGCGCTGATGCGGCGCGCGGTGGCGGAGGCGACGCACCACGCCGCGTACCGGCATGTGGGCGGTCGGGCGCTGATCGACCAGCCGCTGATGACGAACGTGCTGGCCGATCTGGCGGTGGAGTCCGAGGCGACGACGCTGATGGCCATGCGGCTCGCGGCGGCGTACCGCGCGGAGGACCCGCAACAACAAGCGCTGTTCCGCATCGCGGTCGCCGTGTCCAAGTACTGGACGACCAAGCGCGGCATCGCGGTGGCGGCCGAGGCCATGGAGTGCCTGGGCGGCAACGGCTATGTCGAGGACAGCGGCATGCCGCGCATATATAGGGAAGCACCCGTCAATGCGATCTGGGAGGGCTCCGGAAACGTCCAGGCCCTGGACGTGCTGCGGGCGCTGCGGCGCGCGCCGGAATGCCTCGACGCGTTCCTGCGCGAAATCGGCGAGGCGCGCGGTGCGGACCACCGGTTCGACGCCGCGGTGAAGGACTTCCTGGTCGAGTTGTCCGACCTGGACGCCGTGGAGGTGCGGGCCCGGCGGCTGATCGAACGCATGGCGCTGCTGTTCTCGGGATCACTGCTGCTGCGCTGGTCGCCGCCCGAGGTGGCGGACGCGTTCTGCGCCGGTCGGCTGGGCGGCGAGGGCGGCCTGATGTTCGGGACGCTGCCGCGCGGGGTCGACGTACGCCCGATCGTGGACCGAGCACGGCCGCACGTGGGCTGAACCTTGCCGGCCCCACCGCAGCCACAGCTCAACGAGCAGGGACGATGACCCCGGTCAGGCGGCTGATCACGCGGGCCGCGGTGAGCAGGTCCGCGGCCGGCAGGTCGGCCACGGTCGCTTCCCAGTGCTTCCGGAAGCCGGTGTCGAGTTCGTCGAGGGCGCGCAGTCCGGCCGGGGTGAGGCGGGCCACGGTCCCGCCCCGCCCGCGCCCGGGGCGCACGCCCTCGACCAGGCCCTCGCGCCCGAGTGCCTCCAGAAGTCCGCTGACGTGGGCGAGCGGCATGCCGACCACACTCGCCAGGGTCGCGGGATCCAGGTCCAGCTCGTCGGCCAGCGTGATGAGGATGCGGTGCCGCTGCACCTGCGGCGAGTCGGAGCCGGCGGTGCGCGCCAGGCGGTCGGCGCGGACCGCGGACAGGAAGCCGTTCAGCGCGTACCGCAGGGTCTCGACCGACGCCTCGCGGTCGTCGTGTCGACATTCAGGCCGGTCGAGCAGGTCTCCGGACACGTCCATCAGCTCCTTAGCGCCTCCCGTACCGTAACCAAACACTCCGGATTGGCAACTCCGGGTACCTACCAAGAGGCACAAAACGCCCATCATCCCACATCATGAGACTCACTGTCCATATTGTGGGATGAGCGCTCGAATCGCGGACGAAGATGGACGACATGGCGACTCCATGCCAACCTTTCCGCATGTCTCGCGCCGGAATCGCCCTTGTTGGTCGACTGCATGTCGACCTCGGACGCATGTCCAGCGCCTTCTGTATGCCGGTCTGACGACCACCGCCCGCTCCACACACTGCCGGGCGCGGTCGTACCGGCAGCCTGCGTCCATGCGCCGAAACGGTGCGGAGCGGGACCGCCGCGTGCGGCGCGCGTCCACCTGACACCCCGTCAAAGGACGCTCATGGCCACCTCCTCCTCGGCCGCCGGACCCCGCAAGACCTCCCGCCATCGCGGCGAGGGCCAGTGGGCGCTCGGCCACCGCGAGCCGCTCAACGCAAATGAGCAGTTCAAGAAGGACGACGACGGCCTGAACGTCCGCGCGCGTATCGAGAACATCTACGCCCACCGCGGCTTCGACTCCATCGACGGCAGCGACCTGCGCGGCCGCATGCGCTGGTGGGGCCTCTACACGCAGCGCAAGCCCGGGATCGACGGCGGCAAGACCGGCGTGCTCGAACCGCACGAGCTCGACGACGAGTACTTCATGCTGCGCGTGCGCATCGACGGCGGACGCCTCAACCTCGCCCAGCTGCGCGCGGTCGCCGAGGTCTCCGAGCGGTACGCCCGCGGCACCGCCGACATCACCGACCGGCAGAACGTCCAGTACCACTGGATCCGCATCGAGGACGTCCCGGCGATCTGGAACATCCTCGAAGGCGTCGGCCTGTCCACCACCGAGGCGTGCGGCGACACCCCGCGCATCGTGCTCGGCTCGCCCACCGCCGGGATCGCCCAGGACGAGATCATCGACGGCACCTGGGCCATCGACGAGATCAACCAGCGCTACATCGGCAAGCCCGAGTACTCCAACCTGCCGCGCAAGTTCAAGTCGGCGATCTCCGGCTCGCCGCTGCTCGACGTCGCGCACGAGATCAACGACATCTCCTTCGTCGGCGTCGACCACCCCGACCACGGCCCGGGCTTCGACCTCTGGGTCGGCGGCGGCCTGTCGACCAACCCGAAGCTCGCGGTCCGCCTCGGCACCTGGGTGCCGCTGGAGGAGGTGCCCGACGTCTGGGAAGGCGTCATCAGCATCTTCCGCGACTACGGCTACCGCCGTCTGCGCAACCGCGCCCGCCTGAAGTTCCTGGTCGCCGACTGGGGACCCGAGAAGTTCCGCCAGGTGCTGGAGGACGAGTACCTCCAGCGCAAGCTGCTCGACGGCCCGGCGCCCGCGCAGCCCAACGGCGTGTGGCGCGACCACGTCGGCGTGCACCGGCAGAAGGACGGCAACTTCTACGTCGGCTTCGCCCCGCGCGTCGGCCGCGTCGACGGCGCCACGCTCGGCAAGATCGCCGACCTGGCCGAGGCGCACGGCTCGGACCGCGTACGCACCACCGTCGAGCAGAAGATGCTCGTCCTCGACATCGCCGAGGACCAGGTCGCCTCGCTCGTCGACGGCCTGGAGGCGCTGGGCCTGCGCGTCAAGCCCAGCCCGTTCCGCCGCGGCACGATGGCCTGCACCGGCATCGAGTTCTGCAAGCTCGCGATCGTCGAGACCAAGGGCCGCGGCCAGACCCTCATCGAGGAACTGGAGCAGCGCCTCCCGGAGTTCGACCAGCCGCTCACCATCAACATCAACGGCTGCCCCAACGCCTGCGCGCGCATCCAGGTCGCCGACATCGGCCTCAAGGGCCAGCTGGTCCTGGACGACGACGGCAACCAGGTCGAGGGCTACCAGGTCCACCTGGGCGGCAGCCTCGGCTTCGACCCCGGCTTCGGCCGCAAGGTCCGCGGCCTCAAGGTGACCGCCGCCGGACTGCCGGACTACGTCGAGCGCGTCGTCCGCAAGTTCGAGGAACAGCGCACCGAGGACGAGCGTTTCGCGCAGTGGGCGGCGCGTGCCACGGAGGCCGATCTCTCGTGAGTGAGCGCGCGGCACCTTTTTATTGCCCGTACTGCGGCGACGAGGATCTGCGGCCCCACGAGGAGGGCCACGGAGCCTGGCTCTGCGGGGCGTGCCGCCGCGCGTTCACCCTCAAGTACCTCGGCCTGGTCTTCCAGGAGGCCCCGGCCCCCGGAACCACGGCCGCACCTGCCGGCAACACCACCGATGCCATACCGAACTCAGCGAAGGAGGGGCAGTGACCGCGACCTACACGGATGAGGCGTTGGAGCACCTCGCCCTGACCGCCGGACGCGAATTGGAGGACGCCACCGCCGAGGAAATCCTCGCGTGGGCGTCCGAGACCTTCGGCCCCCGCTGGTGTGTGACGTCGTCCATGGAGGACGCGGTCCTCGCACACCTGGCGTCCCGCGTACAACCCGGCATCGACGTCGTCTTCCTGGACACCGGCTACCACTTCGTCGAGACGATCGGCACCCGCGACGCGGTCGCCGCCGTCTACCCCGTCAACGTCATCACCCTGACGCCGCGCCGGACCGTCGCGGAGCAGGACGCCGAGTACGGTCCCAAGCTGCACGACCGCGACCCCGACCTGTGCTGCGCACTGCGCAAGGTCGCGCCGCTGCAGAGCAGCCTGGACGGCTACGACGCGTGGGCCACCGGCCTGCGCCGCGACGACTCCCCGGAGCGTGCGGACACGCCCGTCGTGGGCTGGGACGCCAAGAAGCGCAAGGTCAAGATCTCCCCGATCGCCCGCTGGAACCAGGACAAGGTCGACGCGTACATCCTCGAACACGGCGTCCTCACCAACCCGTTGCTGATGGACGGGTACGCCTCGGTCGGCTGCGAGCCCTGCACGCGCCGCGTCGCGCCCGGCGAGGACCCGCGTGCGGGCCGCTGGGCCGGCCGCGCCAAGACCGAGTGCGGGATCCACTGATGCGCGCGCCCCTGCTCGTGTCCGTGCACCTGCCCGGGTCCGTGCCCACGAACGTCCGGACGATCTGCTCGAACCCCTGCTCGAACCCCTGGAGGCGGAAGTGACAACCGCGGTCGAACTCTCCGCACCTGGCGCGCTCAGCCACCTCGACGCCCTCGAGGCCGAGGCCGTGCACATCTTCCGTGAGGTCGCGGGCGAGTTCGAGCGGCCGGTGATCCTCTTCTCCGGCGGCAAGGACTCGATCGTCATGCTGCACCTGGCCCGCAAGGCGTTCTGGCCGGCGCAGATCCCGTTCGCGCTGCTGCACGTCGACACGGGCCACAACTTCCCCGAGGTCATCGAGTACCGCGACCGCACGGTGGCCGAGCACGGGCTGCGCCTGTTCGTGGGCCACGTCCAGGAGTTCATCGACAACGGCCGCCTCAGCGAGCGTCCCGACGGGACGCGCAACCCGCTGCAGACGGTGCCGCTCCTCGACGCGATCGAGAAGAACCGCTTCGACGCCGTCTTCGGCGGCGGCCGCCGCGACGAGGAGAAGGCGCGCGCCAAGGAGCGGGTGTTCTCGCTGCGCGACGAGTTCGGCCAGTGGGACCCGCGCCGCCAGCGCCCCGAGCTGTGGAACCTCTACAACGGGCGGCACCGCGTCGGCGAGCACGTCCGCGTCTTCCCGCTGTCCAACTGGACCGAGCTGGACGTGTGGCAGTACATCGAGCGCGAGGAGATCCCGCTCCCGGAGATCTACTTCTCCCACGAGCGCGACGTCTTCCTGCGCAGCGGCATGTGGCTCGCCCCGGGCGAGTGGGGCGGCCCGAAGGACGGCGAGACGATCGAGCGCCGCGTCGTGCGCTACCGCACCGTCGGCGACATGAGCTGTACGGGAGCCGTCGACTCCCCGGCCGCCACGGTGGCCGAGGTGATCGCCGAGATCGCGGTGAGCCGACTGACCGAACGGGGTGCCACGCGCGCGGACGACAAGATGTCCGAGGCCGCGATGGAAGACCGCAAGCGCGAGGGATACTTCTAAATGACCAGCCAGAACTCCGGTACGGCCGCCGCGGAGGACGCCGTGGACGCGCCTGTCGGCCTGCTGCGCCTGGCCACCGCCGGCTCGGTCGACGACGGCAAGTCGACCCTCGTCGGCCGCCTGCTGCACGACTCGAAGTCGGTCCTGTCCGACCAACTTGAGGCCGTCGAGCGGGTCAGCCGCGACCGCGGCATGGAGGAGGCCGACCTGGCCCTCCTCACCGACGGGCTGCGCGCCGAGCGCGAGCAGGGCATCACGATCGACGTGGCGTACCGCTACTTCGCCACCGCCAAGCGCCGGTTCATCCTCGCCGACACCCCGGGGCACGTGCAGTACACGCGCAACATGGTGACCGGGGCGTCGACGGCGGAGCTCGCCGTCGTGCTCGTGGACGCCCGCAACGGCGTGGTGGAGCAGACGCGCCGGCACGCCGCGGTGGCGGCGCTGCTGCGCGTACCGCACGTGGTGCTCGCGGTGAACAAAATGGACCTGGTCGGCTACGACGAGGCGGTCTTCGCCGGGGTCGCCAACGAATTCACGGCGTTCGCCCGCGAGTTGGGCGTGCCCGACGTCGCCACGATCCCGGTCTCCGCGCTGCGCGGCGACAATGTCGTGGACCCGTCGGCGCACATGGACTGGTACGGCGGCCCGACGCTCCTGGAGTTCCTGGAGACCGTCGAGACCGGCGGCGAGGCCCAGCACGAACCGGCCCGCTTCCCCGTGCAGTTCGTGCTGCGCCCGCAGAGCGACGACGAGTTCCGCGACTACCGCGGCTACGCCGGCCAGATCGCCTCCGGGGTGTTCCGCACCGGCGACCCGGTCGTGGTGCTGCCGTCCGGCTCCCGCTCCACGATCGAGGGCATCGACCGGCTCGGTGCGACCGTCGACCGCGCGCAGGCGGGCGAGTCCGTCACCATCCGCCTGTCGAACGACGTCGACGTCTCGCGCGGCGACCTGATCGCACCGGCCGAGGACGCGCCGGTCGCGACGCAGGACATCGAGGCCACGGTGTGCCACGTCGCGGACAAGCCGCTGCGCGCGGGCGACCGCGTGCTGCTCAAGCACACGACCCGCACGGTCAAGGCGATCGTGAAGGAGATCCCGTACCGCGTCGACATCCGGACGCTCGAACAGCAGCCCTCCCCGAGCGAGTTGCGCCCGAACGACATCGCCCACGTGGTGCTCCGCACGGCTCAGCCCCTCGCGCTCGACCCGTACGCGGCAGGTCGCCGCACCGGTTCCTTCCTTCTCATCGACGAGGCGGACGGCTCGACCCTGACGGCCGGCATGGCCGGTCCGGCGTTCGTGGACTCCGGTCGGCGCGGCGACACGGACCCCGCTACGGAGCGATGTCTCTAGCCGATCCCGTTCCGGGATCCGGCGGACATCCGTAGCTCACGTCCCTTTCGCACCAGCCGACTTCCGTGCCCCTGCACGGTCACCCAGGGAAGGTCCCTCATGCCTGCTGTCCGTCTCCAGCGCCGCAGAACCGTCCGGGCGGCGATAGCCCTCGCCGTCGTCCCGGTCTTCGCCCTGCTCTCCGCCTGCGGCTACGGCTCCGACGACGACAAGAAGACCGACCCGGCCGCCGCCCCGCAGTCCGCGGGTGCGTCGAGCGCGGCCAAGGCCAACTCGGCGTCCGAGCTGCGCCTCGGCTTCTTCGCGAACGTCACGCACGCCACGCCGCTGGTCGGGCTCAAGGAGGGCTTCTTCGCCAAGGAGCTCGGCACCACCAAGATCACCCCGACGGTCTTCAACGCCGGCCCCGCCGCCATCGAGGCGCTGAAGGGCGGCTCGCTGGACGCGACGTACATCGGTCCGAACCCGTCGATCTCCGGCTTCACCTCGACCAACGGCGAACTGCTGCGCATCGTCGCGGGCACCACGTCGGGCGGCGCCTCGCTGGTCGTCAAGCCGGGCATCAACGGCCCGGCCGACCTCAAGGGCAAGAAGATCGCCACCCCGCAGCTCGGCGGTACGCAGGACGTCGCGGTCCGCGCCTGGCTCGCGAACAACGGCCTCAAGACCGACACCAAGGGCGGCGGCGACGTCAGCATCGTGCCGACCGACAACGCCCAGACCCTGGCGCTGTTCAAGAGCGGCGAGCTGGACGGCGGCTGGCTGCCCGAGCCGTGGGCGACCCGCCTGATCCAGGAGGCCGGCGGCAAGACGCTGGTGGACGAGCGCACCCTGTGGCCGAACGGCAAGTTCGTCACCACGAACCTGATCGTCCGCAAGGACTTCCTGGACAAGCACCCCGACACCGTCGAGGCGCTGCTGCGCGGCCAGCTGGCCACCACGGAGTGGATCAACGCGAACGCGGACAAGGCGAAGGCGTCGGTCAACGCGCAGCTCCTCGAGTACACCAAGAAGGAACTGCCGCAGGCGGTCATCGACGCGGCGTGGCCGAACATCGAGGTCACCAACGACCCGCTCGCCTCGTCGCTGCTCAAGCTCAAGGACGAGGGCGTGAAGGTCGGCGTCACCAAGGACGCCGACATCACCGGCATCTACGACCTGACGATCCTCAACAAGCTGCTGACCGCGGGCGGCAAGCCCGCCGTCGAGGACGCGGGCCTCGGCGCCAAGAAGTAGCGGGCCGCGGGGACGGGGCGTTCGCCGCCCCGTCCCCGCCCTCGATCCGACGCCCTCGATCGAACGCCGTCATTCCGGCGCCTTTGCTCCGAGAATCGGCGATACCCCACCGGGAAGGGTGGACGCGATGTCCCAGACAGTGCACGAGCAGCCGGTCACGGCCGACTCCCCCGCGCCCGGCGCGAGCGGCACCGGGGGCAACGACGCGTACGCGGTCCGCCTCTCCAAGGTGTCCAAGAGCTTCGGCCGCGCCGACGGCGCGCCGGTCCTCGACAACATCGACCTGACCGTCGCCCCGGGCGAGTTCGTGTGCCTGCTGGGCGCCTCGGGCTGCGGCAAGTCGACCCTGCTCAACCTCGTCGCCGACCTCGACAAGCCCAGTGCGGGCACCATCGAGGTCAACGGCGGACGGCCGGCGCTGATGTTCCAGGAGCACGCGCTGTTCCCCTGGCTCAAGGCCGGCAAGAACGTCGAACTCGCCCTCAAGCTGCGCGGCGTGCCGCGCGAGCAGCGGCGCGAGGAGGCGCAGAAGCTGCTGGCGCTGGTGCGCCTGGAGACGGCGTACGACAAGCGCGTGCACGAACTGTCCGGCGGCATGCGGCAGCGCGTGGCCCTGGCCCGCGCGCTCGCGCAGTCCGGCGACGTGATGCTGATGGACGAGCCGTTCGCGGCGCTCGACGCCATCACGCGCGACGTGCTGCACGACGAACTCACCCGCATCTGGGCCGAGACGGGCCGTTCCGTCGTGTTCGTGACGCACAACGTGCGCGAGGCGGTACGCCTGGCGCAGCGCGTCGTCCTGATGTCCTCCCGCCCCGGGCGCATCGCCCGCGAGTGGACGATCGACATCCCGCAGCCCCGGCGGATCGAGTCGCCGGACGTCTCGGCGCTGTCGATCGAGATCACCGAAGAGCTCCGAGGGGAGATCCGCCGCCATGGCAAGCACTGACCTGACGAAGTCGGTCGGGGAGGAAGCGCGCCCCGGCCCCACGACCTCGGACGACGTCGCCGGCCTGGAGGCGGGCCTCGACGCGCTGGAGACGTACGAGAAGGACCGCACCCCGCTGTGGCGCGTCGCGCTCGGCAAGGTCGGCCCGCCGATCCTGGCCATCGCGTTCCTGCTCCTGGTGTGGCAGATCGCCTACTGGGCCGAGGTCAAGCCCCGGTACGCGCTGCCGAGTCCCAAGGATGTCTGGGACGCCTTCATGGTGCAGTGGAACGCCGGCGAGGTGCACGCGATCCTCTGGGTCAGCCTCAAGCGCGCCTTCCTGGGCTTCCTGATGGCCATCGCGATCGGCACGCCGCTCGGCCTGCTGGTGGCCCGGGTGCGCTGGATCCGTGCGGCGATCGGCCCGCTGCTGTCCGGCCTCCAGTCGCTGCCCTCGGTCGCCTGGGTGCCCCCGGCGGTCATCTGGTTCGGCCTCAACAACAGCGCGATCTACGCGGTCGTGCTGCTGGGTGCGGTGCCGTCCATCGCGCAGGGCATCATCTCGGGCGTCGACCAGGTGCCGCCGCTGTTCATCCGGGCGGGCCGGGTGCTCGGTGCGACCGGCCTGCTGGGTGTGTGGCACGTGCTGCTGCCCGCGTCGCTGCCCGGCTACCTCGCGGGCCTCAAGCAGGGCTGGGCGTTCAGCTGGCGCTCGCTCATGGCCGCCGAGCTGATCGCGGCCTCACCCGACCTCGGCTACGGTCTGGGGCAGTTGATGAACCAGGGCCGGGACCTGGGCGACATGCCGATGATGCTGACGGCCGTCTTCCTGATCCTGCTGGTCGGCATCGGCATCGAGTTGCTGTTCTTCTCGCCGCTGGAGAAGCTCGTGCTGCGCCAGCGGGGGCTGCTGGTCGGCAAGTAGCCGCGAGTCCCCCGGCCCGAACCCGTCGAACGACCCGTACGACCCAACGCCCCGTACGACCCAACGCCCCGAACCACCCCGATCGAGAACGAGACCCGGACCGTCATGAACCGCACCGCCTCCGCCGCCCCGGCACTGCTCGCGATCGCGCACGGCAGTCGGGACGCGCGGCATGCCGCGACCGTCGAGTCGCTGGTGGCGCGCATGCGGCGGGCGCGTCCCGGGGTCCGGGTGGAGGCCGCGTACCTGGACCACTGCGGTCCGCGGGTGCCGGAGGCGCTGGCGGACCTGGCGGCGGACGGCGTGCGCGAGGCGGTGGCGGTGCCGTTGCTGCTGTCGTCGGCGTACCACGCGAAGCACGACGTCCCGGCCATGCTCGCGGCGGGCCGGCAGCTGCGTCTCGAGGTGCGCGCGGCGGCACCGCTGGGGCCGCACACGCTGCTGGTGGCGGCGATGGAGCGGCGGCTGCGCGAGGACGGCGTCCGGCCCGGCGACGAGGACTGCGGCGTGGTGCTCGCGTCGGCGGGGTCGACCGACCCGCAGGCGAACGCGGCGCTCAACGACCTCGCCCGCGGCTGGCGGCGGAGCGGGTGGGGCTCGGTGGTGACGGCGTTCGCGTCCGCGGTGAGCCCGGAGGTGGGCGAGGCCGTGCGCGACCTGCGCCGCACCGGCTTCGCGCGCATCGCGGTCGCCTCCTACATGCTGGCCCCCGGGCACCTGCCCGACCGCATCGTCCGCCAGGCCCGCGAGGCCGGGGCCGACGTGGTCACCGGCACGGTCGGCGACACACCCGAGGCCGCCGCGCTGGCGCTGGAACGCTACGACGAGACCGCACTGTTCGCCCTCAGTCGATCGGCGTAGCGGCGGCGCGGCAGCGGCACCGGACCCGCGGGACCGTCACCTACATACGCAGGCGTACGGAATGGTGGCATGGCTCCCGAGTTGCCCGATGCGGTGCGTTCCGCGAAGGCAAGTGCACTGGTCGGCGCGGGTATTGCGGTCGAGTCACGGTCCCGCCGCCGGGGCGGCAAGAACCCGTAAGAACGGCGGACCGGGCCACACACGGCAGTACCATCTTCCGGTGATCGACACAGTGGCGGTGGAGCGGACGGTTCTGGCGCGCGCCTGCAACACGGCCGGGATCGATCCCGGCGCGGCCGACGCGGCCGAGTTGCTGGCCTACGGCGAGAACGCGGTCTTCGCGCTGCCGTGCGTCGGCGTCGTGGCGCGGATCGCGCGCGGCGCGCACCTGCTCGAGCGCGCGCGGCGCGAGATGGCGGTGGCCCGCTGGCTCGCCGAGGAGGACTTCCCGACGGTGCGGCCCGCGGTCGGGGTGGCCGCGGAGCCGCTGGTCGTGTCGGACCGGCCGGTGACGTTCTGGGAGCTGCTGCCGCCGGCCGACCGGGAGCCGGACGTACGCGACCTCGCCAAGCTGCTCAAGCGCCTGCACGCGCTGCCCGAGCCGCCGTTCGCGCTGCCGCCGCGCACGCCGCTCGCGCTCGTCGAGACCTGGCTCGACTCGGCCGACGCCGCGGTGCACCTGGACGACCGGCGCTTCCTGCTGGCCCGCCGGGACGAACTGGCCGACGCCTACGCCCAAGTCGTGCCGACGCTGCCGCCCGGCGTCATCCACGGCGACGCGCTGCTGCGCAACGTCGGCGTGCACGGCGGCCGGGCGGTGCTGCTCGACCTCGAGAACGTCTCTTTCGACCTGCGCGAACTCGACCTCATCCTGATCCCGATGGCGGCCGTGCGCTACGGCCTGCCGGACGGCGCCGCGGAGCGCTTCGCCAAGAAGTACGGCTTCGACGTGACCGGGTGGGACGGATACCCGGTGCTGCGCGCGGTACGCGAACTGGCCGCCACCGCCTGGGTCGCCCAGCACGTGCCGGGCAACCCGGCGGCCGAGGAGGAGTTCGAGCACCGGGTGCGCTGCCTCCGCACCGGCGACACCGAGTCCCGCTGGCACGCGTTCTGAGCCCGCCCGGCCCACGCGCGGCGGGCGGACGCCCGCGGCAGGGCGGGAATTCTCACTGGACACCGGCTCCGGACAGCCTGAACATGAGCGGATGCTGACCACGCTGATCGCCTTCCTCGGCGCCTGCATCGTCGTCGCCGCGGCCCCGGGGCCGAGCACCATGCTCATCATCAAGGAGTCGCTGCGCTCCAGGCGCGCGGGCTTCCTCACCGTGCTCGGCAACGAGACGGGCGTGTTCGTGTGGGGCGTGGTGGCGGCGTTCGGGCTGACCGCGCTGCTCGCGGCGTCCGAAGTGGCCTACGACGTCATGCGCATCGTCGGCGCGGGCGTGCTCATCCTGTTCGGCGTGCAGACGCTGCGGGCCGCGTGGCGGCGCAAGGGCGGGGCGGCGCTCGACGATGAGGACGCGGCACCGCGGTCGGGCTGGGCGTCGTACCGCATGGGCCTGGTGGTCAACCTCGCGAACCCCAAGGCAGCGATCTTCGCGATGTCGTTCCTCCCGCAGTTCGTGCCGTCCGGCGCTCCGCAGTTGCCGACGATGATCGCCCTCGCCGCGCTGTGGGCGGTCTTCGAGATCGGCTACTACGGCCTGTACGTGTGGTTCGTCGTGCGCATGAAGGGGGTCATCTCCCGCGCCGGCGTGCGCAAGCGCCTGGAGCAGATCTCCGGCGGCGTACTGCTGTTGCTGGGTGTGCGCATGGCCGTGGAGAGCTGACCGGCCGCACTCAGGCCTCGGACGGCCACCCGCCGGGCTGCCAGCCCTTGGGCATCAGCTTCGCCTCCCGCGCGGTGCCGTCGGCCAGTTCGGAGCCCTGTTCGATGCCCAGGGGCTCCCGCCTGACGGACATCATCCGGCTGGGCACACCGGGCATTGCGAGCACGCCCCCGAACCGGGCGTCCCCCGCGAACCACACGGGCTCGCCGTCGGTGAGTCCGCCGTAGAAGTCGTCGCCGAGATCGGGCACGGTCATGCGCACGGTCCGGCCGTCGGTGCTCAGCAGGTCGGCGAACAGCGCGTCCTCGCCGTCCTCGTCGGTGGCAGTGGTCCAGCTCGCCGGCCACGACTGCCAGGTGTACGCGTTCAGGACCCGGCCCATGTGGCGGTTCTCCGACCCCAACAGGGCGGCGACCACGACGCCGATCAGCACCACGAAGGCGAGCACGGCGCCGAGTACGGCCATCGCGCCCGTCCACAGCGCGGCGGCCACGAAACACCCGGCGGCGAGGGCGGCGACCACCGCTGTGCAGCCGAAACCGCACGAACGATCCGACCGGCGCTCGGACTCGTACTTCTCCCGCACCCCCGGATGGCGCATGGCCGGCTCCGTCGACACCTCGACGCCGTACGGGATCCCCGTCATGACCGCACCCCCGGTTCGGAATGTGATGCGCACCGCATCGGTCTCACCACTCGGACCGGTTGATGCGTGGACGACACATGGTCGCCTAGGATAGTGCGCATGCATCGGAGGACCTTGACCCGGCGACGCGCGGTGGACTTCTGCCGCGTGTGCAGCTGCGTGTGTCCGGCTTGCTGACGTTCCGTCACCCCTGAGCCGTCCGACTCCTCCTTCTCCCAGCTTCCGCCTTGCGCCGCCATTTGCCGCGGCCGGGCTTCCGACCCACGCCGACCGAGCCGCCGCACTGCGGACGGTACGCGCGCCCTCCGCGCGCCGCCGCGACGTGTGCTTCGAACGGCGTACCCGAAGGGACTTCGACCCATGACGCACGCCGTCTCCGCCGCCCGGACCACCTACCCGACCGCCACGTACTCGGCAGCCTCCTACCCGACCGCCGCCCACCAGGCGGCCGCCTACCCGGGCGCCACGCAGCCGTCCGCCCCGGCCCCGGTGCTCCTGCTCCCGGCGCGCACGCTGCACGCCGTACCCGACTTCACCGAAGCCGCCGACGTCGTCCTGGAGGACGACGGCCTCCGCCTCGACATGGCGGGGCGCACCGCCACGGTCGACGACCGCGTGCTCCAGCTCACGTACCTCGAATTCGGTTTGCTGGCCCACCTGTTGGGCAACCCGCGACGCGTGTTCACGCGGCGCCAGCTGATGGACGCGGTGTGGGGCTACCCGGACTCCGGCGAAGGCCGCACCGTGGACGTGCACGTCGCGCGCCTGCGGCGCAAGGTCGGCGGCCGGCACAAGCGCCGCCTGTCGACCGTGCACCGGGTGGGGTACAAGTACCTGCCCTCCGTGTGACGTTCGCCGCCGAGAGTGGGAAGGGGCGTCCGAACTACGCCGAACCGGCAGTCAGTTCGGGCGCTTTTTCGGGCGCCGTGGTGGCGCGGACGGCTTCGTACGACGGGTGCGGCTGTCCGGCCAGGACCAGGCCCACGAGGTGGGACGGGTCGGGCCGGCCGCGGAGTTGTTCGCGGTGCACGGCTCCGGCGTCGTCGCGATCGTCGACCGCCGCGGGGTCACCGTCCACCAGCCCATCACCGGCATCGGCATCCCCGTGGCGAGCGTCCCGGGAACCGTCACCCCGCTGGCGTTCGACCAGGCCGACAAGGTGGTGAGCGCGGGGTACGCAAACGGCCGGATCCGGCGCTTCGACGCGTCGAACGGCAAGATCCTGCAGGTTCTGGGGCACCACTCGGCGAGGATCGTGGCTCTGGCGGCCGACCCGAGCGGCGGGCTGCTCTCCGCGGACGCCTCGGGCCTGGTCGCGGACTGGTTCTGACGCGGCGTCACGCGGTGCGCTTGCCGGCCTCCCACAGCTGGTCGAACTCCTCCTGGAACAAGGTGAACAGGCCCCGCCGGGGGTCGACCGCGTCGTTCCCCGAGCGCATTACGAAGGACGGCGACTCGACGCCGCGTGAGCGCCGCAGATACGGCTGCACGACCGCGGCGTCCCCGTCGACGAGGTACGCGTTGAAGCGCGGCGTCTCCTCGTAGAGGCGGATCTCGATGCGGGCCGGTTCGGCGAGCTTGGCCCGGATCTTGCGGGCGTGCAGGATGTTGAGCGTGGTCAGCCGCGACAGTATCCCGCGCTTGACGCCTTCGTCCTTCTCGCGCTGGCGCATCGCGTCGCCCGCGGGGTTGAGGAACAGCAGCCGCATGCGGCATCCGGCCGCGGCCAGCCGGTGCAGTTCGCGCCCCGAGTAGTTCTGGCACAGCAGGTTGAGCGAGACGCCCATGGCGTCGATGGCGTTCGCCTCCCCGACCAGGTCGGCGAAGGGCAACTTCCTTTGCAGCGAGGAGCGGTCGGGGAAGACCGCGACCAAGTCGCCGTAGCGGCCGGAGAACAGCTCCTCGACGGCGTCGAGCGCGAGGCGTTCGCCGGCGTGGCGGCCGAGGCGGCCGTCGAGTTCGGCGAGGACGCGGGTGCAGGCGCGCTCGACCTGGCGCAGCACGTCGGGCGACAGGACGCGGTTGCGCGCCACGATGTGCCGGCCGATCTCGACCTCCTCCAGGGCCCGTTCGAGCGAGCGGCGGTCGCTGAGGTACGGCGCGAAGCACCACCAGTTGCGTACCAGCAGCTCGCGCAGTTGCGGCAGTGTCAGGAACGCCACGAGGTCGTCGTCGGCGGGGTCCACGATGTAGCCGCGGCGGCGGCTCATCTCGCGTACCGCCTCGGCGCGTTCGACCCATTCGCTCTGGGTGGGGCCGGCCGCGGCCACGACCCACGCGCCGTCGTCGTGCACGGCGGATTCGACGGTGCCGTACACCGGTTGCAGGACCTCGCGGACCACCGCGCGCAGGCGCTGTTCGACGAGGTTGAGGTAGACGTACGCCCGGCCGGCCCGGCGGGCCCGCATCAGCGCGTCGCTCCAGTCGTCCTCGGCCCACGACAGGTCGCCCGGGTCGGCGGGGTCGGGGGTGGCCGGCCCGGGGCCCTCGGGCGGCGGCGGGCCGCTGCCGTCGAGCAGCGGGAGGTCGCCGTCGTCCGCGGCACTGCGCGGCGACGGGAAGGGGACGCGCGAGCCGTTGCCCTGCCCGGGGCGGCTGCCGCCCGGGTCGCCGAGGCCGCCGCTCATCGCGGCACCCGGGCCCAGGCCGACCGTCCGGGCGGTGCGGCCGGTGCCGCCGGCCGGTTTGCCGGGGCTCCCAAGACCGGTGTCGCCGGTCTTGGCGCCGCCTTCGGCCCCGCCGCCGGGCACCGGGTCCTCGGGCGCCGTCGGGTCCGGCAGGTCGTCCGCCGGGCCGTGCGGCCGGTCCGCTCCCTCCCGCCCGGAGTCCGGCAGGTCGTCCGGCTCCGGGGCAGGCGGGTTCGGGCCCAGGTCGGTCATCAGCGTCCCCAATCGCATGGTCGGTCCAGCCCACCCGCCGCGTCGCGCCCGAGCCGGCGCGGACCTCGCGGCAAGGCGATCACCCGGAACCGGTCGAGCGTACTTCAGGCGCACGGGCCGACCCGCCGTATACGCGCGTCAACGGTACGCGCAGTTACGGCAGTCCGGGTTGCGCCCAGTGGACTTAATCCGCGCGACACGGCCTTGCCAGGGCGTAACAAAACGATGATTGTTGGTCTCGCTCGGCAATGATTGCCAGCAGTCCACGGATCGGTAGGGAGCCGGTGAGGGTGCTCCCTCAACTCGTGTCTTTGGCATGCCCGGACAGAACCAAGGGCGGCCTGCGTGCGTATGTAAGTTCAGGAAACCGTGGCACCAGGAGGTCGCCATGATCGCCACACCCAGCGGGACTGCCCACAAGACGGGCATCGACGAAGAGTTCGACAGGTATCGGCATGTTGTCGCCGAGATCTTCGACTGCCACCACCGCACCGCCGATCCGGCCGGCGGACCGGACACCTGCACCTGCGGCTCGGCTTGGCCGTGCCCGCAGGAGATGCTGGCCGCCGAACTGCTCGACTGGATCTGACGAGCCGTCCGACCGGGGCCGGGAGCCGTCGGCAGCCACCCATCCGGGGGAAGGCTGCCCGCCATGCGCGCGCCGAACGGGCAAGGTGAGCGAGGATACCTTTGCCCACGCTCGCGCGGCGGTGGTCCACCCGCCCCCGGTCCACCGACGTCCGCTCGAGCCCTCCGACTCGACACGACAGGTTCCCCATGCAGGTCTGGCCTGGACGCTCATATCCGCTGGGCGCCACCTACGACGGCGCCGGTACGAACTTCGCGGTCTTCTCGGAGGCCGCCGAGCGCGTGTGGTTGTGCCTGATCGACGAGAGCGGCGGCGAGACCCGGGTCGAACTGCGGGAGGCCGACGCCTTCGTCCGACACGCGTACCTGCCCGGCGTGCAGCCCGGGCAGCAGTACGGCTACCGCGTGGAGGGCCCCTTCTCGCCCGTCGACGGCAACCGCTGCAACCCGCACAAGTTCCTCCTCGACCCCTACGCCAAGGCGGTGTCGGGCGAGGTGCGGTGGCACGAGGCGGTGTACGGCTACTCGTTCGACCATCCGGACCTGCCCAACGAGGGCGACTCCGGCCCGTACATGATGACCTCGGTGGTCGTGAACCCCTACTTCGACTGGGGCAACGACCGGCCGCCGCGCATCGAGTACCACGACACGGTGATCTACGAGGCGCACGTCAAGGGCCTCACGCAGCTCCACCCGGGGCTGCCCGAGGAGATCCGCGGGACGTACGCGGCGCTGGGCCATCCGGTGATCATCGACCACCTGCTCGACCTGGGCGTCACCGCCATCGAGCTGATGCCCGTGCACCAGTTCGTGCACGACCACCGCCTCACCCGGCTGGGCATGCGGAACTACTGGGGATACAACACGATCGGCTTCTTCGCGCCGCACAACGCGTACTCCTCGACGGGAGAGCGCGGGCAGCAGGTGCAGGAGTTCCGGTCGATGGTCAAAGCCCTGCACGCGGCGGGGATCGAGGTCATCCTCGACGTCGTCTACAACCACACGGCCGAGGGCAACCACCTGGGCCCGACGCTGTCCTTCCGGGGCCTGGACAACCAGTCCTACTACCGGCTCGCCGACGACAAGCGCTATTACCTCGACACCACGGGCACCGGCAACTCGTTGCTGATGCGCAGCCCGCACGTGTTGCAGCTGATCATGGACTCGCTGCGCTACTGGGTCACCGACATGCACGTCGACGGCTTCCGCTTCGACCTGGCCGCCACCCTCGCGCGGCAGTTCCACGAGGTGGACCGGCTGTCGTCGTTCTTCGACGTCGTGCAACAGGACCCGATCGTGTCGCAGGTCAAGCTGATCGCCGAGCCGTGGGACCTGGGCGAGGGCGGCTACCAGATCGGCAACTTCCCGCCGCTGTGGACCGAGTGGAACGGCAAGTACCGCGACACGGTGCGGGACTTCTGGCGCGGCGAGGAGCGTACGCTCGCCGAGCTGGGCTCGCGGCTGACCGGCTCGTCCGACCTGTACCAGGACGACGGCCGCCGGCCGATCGCCTCCATCAACTTCGTGACGTGCCACGACGGCTTCACGATGCGCGACCTGGTGTCGTACAACGACAAGCACAACGAGGCCAACGCCGAGGACAACCGGGACGGCGAGAGCTACAACCGGTCGTGGAACTGCGGCACCGAGGGCGAGACCGAGGACGCGGCGGTGCTGACGCTGCGGGCCCGTCAGCAGCGCAACATGATGGCGACGCTGCTGCTGTCGCAGGGCGTGCCGATGATCTCGCACGGCGACGAGTTCGGGCGCACCCAGGGCGGCAACAACAACGCGTACTGCCAGGACAGCGAACTGGCGTGGGTGCACTGGCCGGACAAGGGCGAGCGGGACGAGCAGCCGGGCGATCTGCACGCGTTCACCCGGATGCTCACCCGGCTGCGGCACGAGCACCCGGTGTTCCGGCGCCGCCGCTTCTTCCACGGACGCCCGGTGCAGGGCACCCACGACGACCTGTCGGACATCGCGTGGTTCACCCCTTCGGGTGATGAGATGACGGACGCCGACTGGCGGGAGGCGACCGCCAAGTCGCTGGCGGTCTTCCTCAACGGCCAGGCGATCAGCGAGCCCGACCCACGCGGCCAGCCGATCTCCGACGACTCGTTCCTGCTGCTGCTCAACGCGTCGCACGAGGACCTGTCGTTCCACATCCCGCTCAACCACGGGACGGAGTGGAAGGTGCTCATCGACACCGCGGACGCGGGCTGCGCGCAGCGCGACCCCAAGGACCTGCCGACGGTGCGCGCGGGCGAGCAGTGGCCCGTCCCGGCACGCACCATGGCGGTGTTGCAGCGCCCGCAGTCGTAGGACGACCGCGGGGGTAGCGGCAGGGGCAGGCCCCGACGTGCCGTGGCTACTCGGCGCCGTCGAGGAGTTCCTTGAAGCCGTACTGCGTGTGCGGGCCGAAGATGATCTGCTCCAGGAAGCCGACGCCCTCGCGGTCGCCGATGCGGGCCTTCACGATGTGGTGCACGTGCTGTGCGGTCGGGTCGCGGGGGTCGGCCTCGTCGAGCTTCCAGGTCTCGCGGCCGACCGTGCCCTCGCCCTTCCACGTGCCGTGCGCCCATTCGGGTGACGTGTAGCCGAGGCCCTTCATCATGATGTGGCGCAGCGGCTCCAGTTCCAGGGTCTCGGTGCTCCCGTCGGGCATGCGCATGTCGAACTCGGCGCGCGCGATCCGGCGCGTGCCCGACACGAACGTCAGGCGGTCGCCCAGCGGTTCGGCGCGGACGACGTCGCCGTGGCCGACGATCTGCGGGACCGGGTCGACGACGGGGATCACGAACGCGTCGCCGCGCCACATCTCGCCGCCGGGGCGCTGGAAGTAGCCGAGGGTGCGGCAGGCGTCCTCGAAGTGGATCGGGGCCCACAGCCACGCGTTGGGCGCGCTGGGGGCGGGCCTGCCCTGCGGCTGCTGCCCGACGGGGCGTACCCCCCACGAGCGGTCGCGTACGCCGATCACGTCGTCGTGCGCCAGCTCGGTCGTCTCGCCGTCGACCGTGACGGTCCCGGCCCACGTGCCGAACTGGAGGAAGCGGCACATGTCGACCATGACGCGGCCCACCCCGTCGTGCATGACGGTGTGGTCCTCCTCCAGCGCCCCGACCCGGGCCCGCCACTCCAGGTCGGCGGTGATGCCGGTCTCGTTGTCGGCCACCGTGATCGCCAGCCGACGCATCGGCTCGACGACGCGCAGGCGGAAGGGTCCGACCGAGGTCACCGCGGGGTCCGCGGGGGCGCTGCCGGACACGTGGAAGGCGTCCTGGACGCCGCCGCGCGAGATGGAGAGATGGGCGTCGGCCACGCCGAGGTTGGTGTAGCGGCCGAAGGCGGCCTCGACCATGAAGCGCCCACTGCGCTCGGCCGCGCCGAACCAGTAGCGCCCGTACGCGTTCCGGTCACTGGTGGCCGGGACCGCGACGGGCAGCGGCGTCTGGTGGACGGGGTAGTCGTCGAAGCTGGTGAGCACGGTCGGACCTCCGGTTCTCGGCGCGGAACACGGAGATTGTTAACCGGGACAACCAAGAAGGCCAGGGGTCACACGAGCCCGGAGGTGTCGAGCTTGCCGAACGGCGCGGGCAGCTCGACCTCGTCGCCGTAGGAGTACCGCCGCACGTGCTTGTACTTCCGCTCCGCGGGATCCGGCCCGTGGTGCACGACGATCTTGCGGTCCTTGCGGTCCACGACCAGATAGACCTCGACACCGGCCGCCGCGTACGTCGCGAGCTTTCCGCCGAAGTCGAGCCATCGGGTACTGGGCGACGTGACCTCGGCCGCCAGCAGAACCATGGACAGCGGGAAGTAGTTGTCATGGGCCTTGGCCCACGCCACGTCCAGATCCGTCTGCTCGCGTGTCTGCACGAATACGTCGGGGATCACCCGGGGCCGCAGGTCGTCGTCGGCAGCTCCGGAGGCGAACTCCTTCATCATGCCGACACGCCCGACGCCCATGGCGCGAAGCCGATCCTCCAGAAGCTCCATGTCGGAACGGTGCTCCGGTGCGGCAGGCGGTGTCACGTAGATCTCCCCGTCAACGGACTCCACGCGGAATCCGACCGGGACGGCTTCCGCAACGTCCACCATGACGTCGAACAGTCGCTCCGGCTTCGGTTCCGCAATCATCATGGGCTCCTTCATACCGGCCGCTGTCCCGCTTCGAGGCTACCTTTCGCAGGAATGCTCCATGTGGGTGACGCGGGGCATAGTCAGGCAGATGGGCTAATGCGGCGTGTCGTTGCCGGTGTCGGGGCACTCGGTCTGCATGACGCCTCCAGTGGTCCCCACCGGGACGTATCGCCTCCAGCTCCAGCCCGGATTCGGCTTCGCCGAGGCCGCCGACGCGGTGCCGTATCTGGCCTCGCTGGGCGTGTCCCACCTGTACCTGTCGCCGATCCTGTCCGCGGTCCCCGGTTCGGGGCACGGGTACGACGTGGTCGACCACGGACGGGTGTCCCCCGAGCTCGGCGGGGAGCGCGGGTTCCGGGTGCTGGCCGCCGAGGCGCAGGAGCACGGGCTGGGGATCGTGGTCGACATCGTGCCGAACCACATGGCGGTGCCCGCGCCGGAGTCGCTGAACCGGCAGTTCTGGTCGGTGCTGGAGCGCGGGCGCGAGTCGGCGTACGCGAAGTGGTTCGACATCGACTGGGACGCGGGCGGCGGCCGGATACTGCTTCCGGTCCTGGGCGCCCCGCTCGACGCCGCGCTCGGCGACATAAGGGTCGAGGACGGCGTGGTCCGCTACCACGAGCACGCCTTCCCGCTGCGGCACGGCACCGAGGACCTGCCGCTGCGCGAGGCCCTGGACGCGCAGCACTACCGGCTCGCCGACTGGCACGAGGGCGATCCGCGCGGCAACTACCGGCGCTTCTTCACGATCACGTCGCTGATAGGGCTGCGGCAGGAGGACGAGGCGGTGTTCGCCGCGACGCACGCGGTGATCCTGCGCCTGGTCCGCGAGGGTCTGGTGCAGGGGCTGCGCGTCGACCACCCGGACGGGCTCGCGGATCCGCGCGGCTACCTGCGCCGGCTGCGCGCCGCGACGTCGCCCGACACGTGGATCGTGGTCGAGAAGATCCTGAACGGCGAGGAGCGGCTGCCGGAGGACTGGGACTGCGCGGGCACGACCGGGTACGACGCACTGCGCCGCGTCGACGGGGTGTTCACCGACCCCGGCGGCGCGGAGGCGCTGCGCGCGCTGCACCACGACATGACCGGAGCCTCGGAGCCGGGGTTCGCACCGGTCGCGCGCACCGGGAAGCTTGAGGTGCTGCGCACCGGGCTGGCCACCGAAGTGGCGCGGCTCGAGCGGGTGTTGGAGCACATCGGGGTGCGTGATCCGGACCGGGGCGACGCGCTGCTCGAGTTGCTGGCGTCGGTGCCGGCCTACCGGCCGTATGTCGTCGCCAGGGAACCCGCGACGGCGGAGGCCGCGAACCTGCTCGGGGAGACGCTCACCGGCGTCCCGGGGCGGCTCGCGGCAACCGCGCGGCGGATCGCGGACGCGGCGCTGGGGCACGACGCGGAGTTCGCCGTACGTTTCGCGCAGGTGGCCTCGGCGGTGGCCGCGAAGGGGGTCGAGGACCGCGCGTTCTACCGCTGGTACGTGCTGAGTTCGCTCAACGAGGTGGGCGGCGAGCCGGACGAGGTGGGCCTCGGGACCGAGGGGTTCCACGCGTACGCGCGGTCGATGCACGCCTCGCGGCCGGACGCGATGACCGCGCTGTCGACGCACGACACCAAGCGCAGCGAGGACGTGCGGGCCCGGCTCGCGGTGCTGGCGGAGGTCCCGGACGAGTGGGCGGCGGCCGTACGCGGGTGGGAGAAGGCGGCGCAGCGGCACCGCTCGGGGCCCGGGCCCGACCGGTACGACGCGTATCTGTTCTGGCAGACGCTGGTGGGCGCCTGGCCGATCGGCCCCGATCGGATGAAGGCGTACCTGCGCAAGGCGATGCGCGAGGCGGACCGGTCGACGTCGTGGACGACCCCCGACACGCCGTATGAGCAGGCCACGGACGCCTTCCTGGACGCGGCCCTGAACGATCGCGAACTGCTGGCTTCGGTACAGGAGTTCGTCGAACGTCTGGCCGATCCCGCCCGCACGGTCGCGCTGGGGGCGAAACTGGTGCAGCTGACGATGCCGGGTGTGCCGGACGTGTACCAGGGAGGTGAGGCGGTGTTGCGGACGCTCGTGGATCCGGACAACCGGGCGCCGGTGGACTTCGGCGCGGCGGCGACGCGGCTGGCCCACCTGGACACCGGCGGTGCGCCTCGCGACCTAGACGACGAGAAGGCGCTCGTGACCTCGGCGGCACTGCGGTGGCGGCGGCGCGACCCGGCGGCGTTCGGCGGCGAGGGCAGGTATGCGGCGGTGCACGTACGCGGCGAGGCGGCCGGGCACGTGCTGGGCATGCGCCGCGGCTTCACGGTCGCGCTCGCGACGAGGCTCCCGGTCGGCCTCGCGGCGCGCGGCGGTTGGGGTGACACCTGTCTGGACCTGTGGAAGGGCACGTGGACGGACCTGCTGACCGGGCGCCGGGTCGCACGCGACGCGCCGCTGGCCGAGGTGTTCGCGCGCCTGCCGGTGGCGCTACTGGAGGACGGGGCACATTGACTCATCGGAACACGGCACCACGCGTTCAGGGCACGGGGCTTCGGCTCGTCATCGGCATCGGCATCGATAGCGGCATCAATAGCGACGCGCGCACCCGCACCGGCTTGCGGGCCACGCGGGACACGGGCGGGGGTGAGGGGCGATGACGCAGTTCGCGGTGTGGGCACCGGCCGCGTCCAGTGTGGACCTGGTCGCCGGCGGCGCCCGTCGCGCGATGCGGCACGGCGGCGAGCCGGGCTGGTGGCGCGTCGAGGTCCCCGCGCTCGAGCACGGCGACGACTACGCCTTCTCGGTCGACGGCGGCCAGGCGCTGCCGGACCCGCGCTCGGCGTGGCAGCCCGGCGGCCCCGACGAGCCGTCGCGGGTCTACGAGCACGACCGGTTCGTGTGGACGGACGAGGCGTGGCGCGGCCGTGCGCTGCCGGGCGGCGTGGTCTACGAGCTGCACATCGGGACGTTCACCGACGCGGGGACCTTCGACGCCGCCGCGGAGCGCCTGGGCCACCTTGCCGACCTCGGTGTCACGCACGTCGAGGTCATGCCGGTCGCGGCGTTCCCGGGCCGGCACGGGTGGGGCTACGACGGCGTGTGCCTGTGGGCGGCGCACGAGCCGTACGGCGGCCCGGACGGGCTCAAGCGCTTCGTCGACGCCGCCCACGCGCACGGGCTCGCGGTGGTCCTCGACGTCGTGCACAACCACCTCGGGCCGTCCGGGAACTACCTGCCGCGCTTCGGCCCGTACTTCACCGACCGCTACCACACGCCGTGGGGCAGCGCGGTCAACCTCGACGGCCCGGGGTCGGACGAGGTACGCGCGTACCTGCGGACCAGTGCGCTCGCCTGGCTGCGCGACTTCCACATCGACGGCCTGCGGCTGGACGCGGTGCACGAGCTGGAGGACCGGCGCGCGGTGCCGTTCCTGGAGGAACTCTCGGACGCCGTGGACCGGTTGGGGGTCGCACTGGGGAAGCCGCTGTTCCTGGTCGCCGAGTCGGACCTGAACGATCCGCGCGTGGTCACGCCCCGCGAGAACGGCGGGCTCGGCGTCCACGCCCAGTGGAGCGACGACTTCCACCACGCGCTGCACGCCCTGCTGACCGGTGAACGCCAGGGCTACTACGCGGACTTCGGCTCGATGGGCACACTCGCCAAGACGCTGCGCCGGGTGTGGCTGCACGACGGCGGCTGGTCGTCGTTCCGGGAGCGGCACCACGGCCGCCCGGTCGACACGTCGCGCATGCCGGGGCACCGCTTCATGGGGTACCTCCAGGACCACGACCAGGTGGGCAACAGAGCGGTGGGCGACCGCATTTCAGCGCTGTTGCCGCCCGGACTCCTGGCCGCGGCGTCGGCCCTGGTGCTCACGTCGCCGTTCACCCCAATGCTCTTCATGGGCGAGGAGTGGGGTGCGTCGACTCCATGGCAGTACTTCACCGACCACCCCGACCCGGTACTCGCCGAGGCGGTGCGCCGGGGCCGCCGCGCCGAGTTCGCGGCGCACGGGTGGGACGCCGGGCAGGTGCCGGACCCGCAGTCGCCGGACACGGTGCGCGACTCGCGGCTCGACTGGTCCGAGCCGTACCGCGAGCCGCACTCCGCGCTGCTGGCGTGGTACCGCGACCTGATCCGGCTGCGCCGCACGCATGCGGAGCTTGCGGATCCCGATCTGCGGTCGGTGCATCTGACGTACGACGAGGCGGCGGGCTGGATGATGCTGCACCGCGGCGCCTTCCGGACCGCGGTGAACCTCGCGGAGGAGGAGGCGACGTTGCCGGTGGGCACCGGCGGCGCCGAAGTGGTCGCGGCGTGGGACGGAGCGCGGGTCGAGCGCGGCCTGGCCGGCACCACGCTGATCCTCGCCCCGCGCTCCGCCGCCGTGGTGCGGCTGACCGGCTGACCGGCCGATTGACCGACGGCCGTGCGGTGGCCCGGTGCCGTGGGAACCGGGCCACCGCCTGTCAGACCTGTCCGTCCTGTCAGGCCTGTGCGTCCTGTCAGATCTGTGCGTCCTGCCGGACCTGTCAGACCTGTCAGACCAGCAGGCCGTTGAGGAAGCCGTTCGAGAAGATCTTGTGCGGGTCGTACTGGTTGAGCAGCGAGACCGCGCTGTCCCAGTTGTTGCCGGCCGGCACACCGGTCCGGTACTGGTTCGGCACGGTGGTGGTCAGCATCGTGGTGTCGGCCCAGGCCGCCGCCCCGCTGTAGCCCCAGCCCTTGGACCACTCGGGGCGCACCTGCGCGTATGCGCCCGAGTAGTTCGCGAAGACCCACTGCTCGGTCTCGCGGTAGAACTGCTGGCTGTACGGCGTGCCGGGCACCGTGAGGATGTCGAGCCACACCGCGACGTCCCACTCGGGGTGGTCCGCCCGGTTGCGGATCGCGGACAGCGTCGGGTGCACGGCGCCGGCGAACTGCGCGTCGGCGGGGTTGTCGAGCCCGGTGACGCGGATCTCGAGCGGACCGTTCATCGGGTAACGGCCTTGCCCGGCGTACGTGTTCAGCGCGTTCTTGTAGTACGTGTAGAACTCGCTGACGACCTTCTGGATGTTGCCGCGGTTGGTGAGGATCGCGTAGCCGTTGGCGGTGACGCGCATCGTGGTGGGCTTGATGTAGAGCATGGTGTTCTTCGACCAGCCCCACAGGTCCCACGAGCCGGTCAGGATGAGGCCCGAACCGACCACGCCCATCTGGGTGTTGCAGAAGGTCGGGGTCAGGTTCGCGGCCCCCGCGGTGATCTGCCCGAGGAGGTCCGCGGCCTCCTCGGAGAGGAAGTCGCTGAAGGGGTAGTTGTAGGGCTGGTTGGCGGTCTTCGCGAAGAACGGCTTGTTGGGCGAGACCGACCACACCTTGAGCCACGGGACGAGGGTGAACGGGAACCAGATGGCCTCGACGCGGCCGCTCTGGTTGACGAAGCTCGCGAACGAGTTGCCCGTCGCCGAGGCCGGCGGCGCGAACATCTCGTCGACGTTGATGTTGAACCAACTCTGGCAGCGCAGGCGCTTGTTGGCGCCGACGCGCAGGGTCACCTCGGTGACGAACGCGCGTCCGAGGTTGACCAGCAGCGGCCCGATGGCCAGGTCGTTGCGCTGGAACGTGCGCAGCTTGTACTGGCTGGTGGCGGGGTCCCACACGACCGCGGTCAGGGACAGGATCAGGTTGCTGAGCGATCCGAACGTGTGGCCGGAGGTGAGGGTTTCGCCGGTCTTCGGGACCGCGGTGCCGTGTCCGTCGATGGCGAGGACGCCGCCGAGGCTGAGGTCGCCGGGTGCGGGCGTGGCGGTGACGCCGTAGCCGGCGTTCTCCAGGGCGGTGAGCAG
Source organism: Streptomycetaceae bacterium NBC_01309 (assembly GCA_045039925.1). Lineage (GTDB taxonomy): Bacteria > Actinomycetota > Actinomycetes > Streptomycetales > Streptomycetaceae > Yinghuangia. The sequence goes on along the minus strand of CP108400.1, from coordinate 7,536,264 downwards.
CGTCAGCATCGACACGCCGGTCTGCGCGGTGACGCTGGCCGGCGAGCCGGAGGTGACGGTCACCGCGGTCAGGTGCTGGGTGGTGTCGACGAGGAGGATGCTCGTCGGCGTACCGGGCTGGATCATCAGCGGCGACCAGTTGTGGCTGTAGCCCTTGGCGCGGAGCTTCCAGCCTTGTGCGCGGGCCCAGTTGGCGAGTGCGACGACCTGGGCGGGCGTCGTGGGCGCGCACGTCCACACCTCGTCGACGCGGATCTCGCCGGACCAGTTGCGGTACGCCTGGAGGTACGCCGAGATGCCGGCCGGCAGTCCCGGCGGGGCGGGGACGGCGGCGTCGGCGGACTCGACGCGGAACGCGGGCGTCCACTGCAGCGCGGTCAGCGCGGCGGCACCGGCCAGACCGCCGATGACCGCCCTGCGGCCGGGTTCCGATGCGGCGGTCCCACTGGTCTGTTCGGACATGGGGTTCCCTTCCCGTGCTCGTGACCGGACCGGACCGTCGGGGACGGCGCAACGATCAAGCGGAATGACAAGATCCGGTTCCGGTTCGTACGGCAGGACGGACCGCCCCGCGGCGCGGGGTCGGGCGGTACTCAGGAACGCAGAACGGAGGTGCACAGAACTGGTACGCGGCACCGAGATGCACGGAACGGAAGTGCGCAGAACGGAAGTGCGCAGAACGATGAGTGCGCGGAACGGCGGAACGGCCGTACAGGCGTGCGGCATTGCGGGGTGCGAAGGTGCGTCGTGCCGCGTGCGTTCGCTGCGAAGGACCGGAGCTTCGTGCGCACGGCGGCGTAAAGCCGCCGGTGGGCACGTGTCGATCAGAGCGCGGTAGCCCCGGCCGGGAGATCAACTCGGAACCGTGTGCTCCGGATCGCCAGGGTGGAACGGCCCCCCGGGCAAGTCAACCGGGCGGGCGGGCATTCTTTGGTGACACGTGTCGAGATTTCGTCCGGACAGGCAAATGCGGACCGGTTGCCTTACCGATCCGCATCAGCAGTGGGGCCCGTGTGGCCCCTGTGCCCGGTGTGCCCCGAGTTACGTATCTGACGGAGCGTCAGTTCAGGTCTCCAGCAGGCGCTTTCGCTCCGCCTCGACGTCGAAGTGGCCCTGCGGATAGTGCGGGTCCATCTCCTCCAGATGCTCCAGGAGGAGCCGGCTGATCGCCCAGTTGCGGTACCACTTGCGGTCGGCGGGCACGACGTACCACGGCGCGGTGTCGGTCGTGCACTTCTGCAGAACGGCTTCGTACGCGTCCTGGTACGCCGGCCACAGCGCGCGCTCGTCGATGTCGCCCGGGTTGAACTTCCAGTGCTTGTCCGGGTTGTCGAGTCGCTCCAGCAGGCGTTCGCGCTGCTCGTCGTACGAGATGTGCAGGAACACCTTGACGACCGTGACCTCTTCGTCGTGCAGCGACTCCTCGAAGCGGTTGATGGTCGCGTACCGCCGGGACCACACGCTCCGCGCCACCAGGTCGCGCACCCGCACGATCAGCACGTCCTCGTAGTGCGACCGGTCGAAGATGCCGATCAGGCCCGGCGCGGGAACCTGCTGCCGGACGCGCCACAGGAACGGGTGCGCCGACTCCTCGCGCGTGGGGGCCTTGAACGCGTGGATGTGGCAGCCGGACGGGTTGAACTGGCCGATGACGTGCTTGACCACGCCGCCCTTGCCGGACGTGTCCATGCCCTGGAGCACCAGCAGCAGCCGCTTGCGGGAGCCGCCCGCGACGGCCTGCGCGTACAGCCGTTCCTGGAGTTCGGCGAGCCGCGGCTCCATGCCCGCGATGTCGGCCAGCGCCTCCGCCTTGCCGCCGGGCGCGTGCGGCGTGGCACGGGCGTCGGCGCTGGCGAGGTCGACGGCGCCGCCGTGCAGGCGCAGGACGTCGCGCACCGACGGGACGTTCGCGGGTGCGGGCGGCACCGAGCCGTGGACCACACGCAGCAGCGGCGAGGCGGGAGGCGACGTCCGGCCGCCCTTCCCGTTCTTCCCATCCTTCTTGTCGTGCTTGTCGTGCTTGTCGCGGTCCTTCTTCTTGTGCTTCTTCCCGGACTTGTCGGCGTCGCCTGCCTGGTCGGCCTTCCCGCCCTTGCCGGCCTTCCCGCCCTCGCCGGCCTTCCCGCTCTTGCCGGTCCGCCCCGCGCCGACCTCGGACGCCAGGGGCCGGGCAGGCCGCTCCCCCGCGGACTCGGCACGCCGCTTCCCGCCCGGCGCGGCCGCCTCGGACGCCCGGTCCGGCCCGCCGTCGCGGTCGCCGGCCTTGCCGCCCGGCACGGCCCGGAGGCTCGCCCTCACGAGCGCGTCGTCCGCCGCCTTGTCCGCCTTCTTCGCCACGCGTCGGCCCTCCACGGGAATCGGGTACGTCGAACCGCAGTCCTCAGGTGATCCTCCCCGAGGAATGCGCCCGCCGCAGTTCGACCGCACCGAAGGAGGGACGCGAAACGGAACGACCCCGAACCGCACGGCCGCTCAAGCCGACGCGGCGAGCGCGCTGGGCGTGCGGCAGCCGACGATCGCCGGAGCCTCCTGGACAAGCGTGTCGTCGGTGAGCGCCTCCACCATGAACAGCGCGAAGTCCACGCGCCGTGTCATGTTGCTCGCCAGCACCGGGTCGCCCACGTGCCGGCTCCACACCGGCAGCCCCTGGCTCTCGCCCTCCTCCAGGTCGCTGCCGCGCACCACGGTCCAGCGGGTGTCGCTCGCGAACACCCGGCGGCAGGCCTCCACCTGGTCGTCGATCTCGACGGCGCGGAGGAGCTTGCCCGCCCAGCCGGCGATGCGCACCAGCGTCAGGAAGGTACGCGAGTACTTGTCCTTGCCGTCGCGCGTGATGTGCCAGCCGCAGGAGAACACCAGGCGCGCGCCGGGCTTCGCGTAGTCGAGGACCGCCTGCGCCGTGCCCGACGAGTACTGGCGTACGCCCCACGGGACCAGGACCGTCAGCACCCCGTCGCACCCGTCGACCGCCTGCCGGATCAGCTCCCGGTCGTTCGTCGGCCCGCCGACGACGGTCATCCGGTCCGCGAACGCGGCCAGTTTCGGCACGCTGCGCTCCCGGCAGACGCCGACCACCTCGTAGCCGCGGTCCAGCGCGTGGCGAACCATGTACTGCCCGAGCTTCCCCGAGGCCCCCACGATGCAGACCTTCATCACCCGATCGTGCACAGCATCCGCGTCCATCGCGCTGCCCTCCGCCGGTAGGTCGACCTTATGTTGTAAGGCACGCTAACCTTATGCCGTAAGGCAGTCAAGAACAGCAGGCCAGAGCACTGAGGCGGCCAGAAGGAGGAGCGGATGCGCGAGGGAGGAAAGGGCCCGCGCAAAGCGGCGGCGCGCACTCCGCTCAGCCGCGAGCGGGTGATCCGTACCGCGATGGAGGTGGCCGACGAGAAGGGCTCGGCCGCGCTCACCATGCGGGCCATCGCCCAACCGCTGGGCGTCGAGGCGATGTCGCTCTACCACCACGTCGCGGGCCGGGAGGACATCCTCGACGGCATGGTGGACGCGGTGTTCGCGGAGATCGACCTGCCGCCGCGCGACACGGACTGGAAGGGCGCGATGTGGCACCGCACGGTGTCCGCGCGCACCGCGCTGCGCCGCCACCCGTGGGCCGTCGGCCTGATGGACTCCCGCACCCGGCCCGGCCCCATGACGCTGCGCCACCACGACGCGGTCCTCGGCGCGCTGCGCGCCGCGGGGTTCTCCGTCCCGATGGCCGCGCACGCCTTCTCGCTGATCGACAGCTACCTGTACGGCTTCGTGCTCCAGGAGCTGAGCCTGCCGTTCAGCGGCTCGGCGGAGTTGGAGGAGGTCGCGGGCGCCATCCTGAGCGACATGCCGGCCGACGCCTATCCGCACCTGACCGAACTCGCCACCGAGCACGCCCTCAAGCCCGGGTACGACTACGCCGACGAGTTCGCGTTCGGCCTCACGCTGATCCTGGACGCGCTGCACCCGGACGAAGCCGCGGGCGAAGTGGCCGGCGCAGCGGCGGACGACGCGGCAGGCGGACCCGGCTGAGGCCGCCCACCCAGCCGGGGAACGAGCCCGACCGAGGCCGCGTCGTAGGCCGCGTCGGAGCCGACGCCGGAGACCGCGTCAGGCGGCGCGGCGCTCAGCGGACGGAAGGCACCCGCTCCGCACCGTCGCGGGCCATGGCGACCAGGCGCGACACCGCACGCAGGTACTTCTTCTTGTAGCCGCCCGCGAGCATCTCCTCGGAGAACAGCTCGTCGAAGGGGACGCCGGAGGCCACGACGGGGATCTCGCGGTCGTACATGCGGTCCGCGAGCACCACCAGGCGAAGGGCCGTGGACTGGTCGTGGACCGGCACGACGCCGCGCCAGAAGACCGCGTGCACGCCTTCGAGGAGTGCCCCGTACCGGCTCGGGTGCACGGACGCGAGGTGCCGCAGCAGTTCCGGGAAGTCGTCGAGCGCCGCCCCCGCCACGCCCGGCGCGAAGGCGGTCTTGGTGACCACGTCGTCGTCCGCGGCGGGCGCGGGTGCCTCGGGCAGGCCGCGGTGGCGGTAGTCGTCGCCGTCGATGCGCAGCGACTGGAAGTGCGCGGACAGCCCCTGGATCTCGCGCATGAAGTCGACGGCCGCGAAGCGGCCCTCGCCGAGCTTGTCGGGCAGCGTGTTGGACGTCGCGGCGAGCTTGACGCCCGCGTCGACCAGCTTGCCGAGCAGCGTCGAGACGAGGACGGTGTCGCCCGGGTCGTCCAGCTCGAACTCGTCGATGCACAGGAGCCGGTGGCCCGAAAGCGCACGTACCGTCTCCTGGAAGCCGAGCGCGCCGACGAGGTTGGTGAGCTCGACGAACGTGCACAGCGACTTCGGCCCGGGGGCCGCGTGCCACAGCGAGGCCAGCAGGTGGGTCTTGCCGACGCCGTAGCCGCCGTCGAGGTAGATGCCGCTGTACGCGGGTGCCGCGGGCGCCTTGTCGCGCCGGAACCAGCGCCTGCGGGACCCGCCGTCGCCGCCGCCCGCGGCGTTCAGCGTCGCCGCGAACTCCGCGAGCCGGGTCACCGCGGCGGCCTGGCTCGGCTGCGTCGGGTCCGGTATGTAGGTGCTGAAGCGCACCCCGTCGAAGCGGGGCGGCGGGACCATTTCGGCCACCATGCGGTCGGCGGGGACCACAGGGCGGCGCGATGCGAGGGACACCGGCTCGGCAGCCGGACTCGCCGGGGACACGTTGGGCACGATCATCAAGCCTACGGTGCGTGCGAGACTCGACCGCATGCGACGTCTGCTTCCCGCGACCGACGCCCCGGGCTCCGCGCCTTCCGGGACGCCTCCCGAGACCGCCGCTGAGGTCGACCTCGACCTCCTGTACGCCTATCCGCCCGAGGTGGTGGACACCGGCCGCCCGTGGCTGCGCGCCAACATGGTCTCCAGCCTCGACGGCGCCGCGCAGGCCGACGACGGCCTCTCCGCGGGCCTTTCCTCCCCCGGCGACAAGCGCATCTTCGGGGTGCTGCGGGCGCTCGCCGACGTCGTGCTGGTCGGTGCGTCGACGGTCCGCGCGGAGGGGTACCGGCCGCCCAAGCCGCAGCCCGCGTACGCCGCCGCCCGCGCCGCAGCCGGCCGCCCACCGGTCCCGGTCATCGCCATCGTCACGCGCAGCCTGGAGCTGGACTTCACGACGCCGCTGTTCACCGAGGCCGAGGTGCCCACCGTGGTGCTGACCGGCCCCGAGTGCGACCCCGACCGCCTGGCCGAGGCCCGCAAGTCGGCCGACGTGGTCATCGCGGGCGAGCCCGGCTCGACCGGTGTCGACATGGGCGCCGCGGTCGACGCGCTGGCGGCGCGCGGCTGGACGCGGCTGCTGACCGAGGGCGGCCCGCACCTGCTGGGCCAATTGGCCGCGGCGGGCCGCCTCGACGAACTGTGCCTCGCGCTCGCCCCGCTCATGCTGGGCGGCTCGGCGACACGGATCACCAACGGACCCGCCCCCGACGTGCCGCAATCGATGGAATTGCGCACTCTTCTGGAAGAGGACGGATTCCTCTTCGCCCGATACGTCCGCAACCCCACTGGTTGAGCGGCAATCAACCCCAACTGCCCGTCCGGGTGGCATGGTGTTGCGGACGGCGCAGCGAGGACCCGAGGGAGACAACGCGTGTACACGATCGTGCTGCTCATCGAGAAGGTCATGGACGAGGGGGACGTACACCTGGTCACCGGCCTGCACGAGGACGTCGAGACCTCGTTCGTCGTGGTGCTGCCCGGCAAGACGGACCACCACCGCCTTGTGCGTGCGCTGGACGACGTCGCGCTGGGCCACTTGGAGGAGGCCGCCGATGAGGTGGGCCCGAAGGACGAGCCGACGGACGAGGCCGCCGACGCGACCCGGCGTACGCTCAACGCCTCCGTGGCGGCGCTGGAGGCCGCCGGCGTCCAGGCGGTGGGCGAGACGGCCCCCGGCGACGACCCGTTGGAGATCCTCAAGGACGTCGTCGAGCGGCACTCCGCCGACGAGGTGATCGTGCTCACCGATCCGCACCTGATCGAGGAGTTCTTCCACCGCGACTGGGCCTCGCGCGCCCGGCACAAGGTGGGCGTCCCGGTGCTCAAGCTGTTCGCGCACAGCACGGCGTAGGTCCCGCGTGGTGCAGAATCGTCCCCGGTCCACCCCGTTCCGGACCCCCCGGTCCCGGACGGCTCGGTCATGGTCCACCCGGTCGTGGGCCGCCTGTTTCCGGTTCACGCGTTCTTGAAGGAGCCTGCATGGCATCGCCCGCCTCGCCCGCGGAGCAGTCCGCGACCGCCCCGACGGTCGACCTCGGCGCTCCGCACTTCATCGGCATCGGCGGGGCCGGGATGTCGGGGCTCGCGAAGATCCTCGCGATCCGCGGCGCGAAGGTCGCGGGCAGCGACGCGAAGGACTCCACCGCGCTGCTCGCCCTGCGGCAGCTGGGCTGCCAGGTGCACGTGGGCCACGCGGCGGAGAACCTGGGCGACGCGACCTGCGTCGTGGTCTCCAGCGCGATCCGCGCCGACAACCCCGAGCTGGTCGCGGCGCGCGAGCGCGGCATCGCGGTGGTGCACCGCGCCGACGCGCTGGCCCGCCTCATGGACGGCCGCCGGTCGGTGGCCGTCGCGGGCACGCACGGCAAGACGACCACGACCAGCATGCTGGCCGTGAGCCTGACCTCGCTGGGCATGGACCCGTCGTTCGCGATCGGTGCGGACCTCAACGAGGCCGGCAGCAACGCGCACCACGGCGACGGCGACGTCTTCGTGGCGGAGGCGGACGAGAGCGACCGCAGCTTCCACAAATACGCGCCCGAGGTCGCGGTCGTCCTCAACGTCGAGCTGGACCACCACGCCAACTACGGCTCGCTCGACGAGGTGCTCGACTCGTTCGAGCAGTTCGCGCACCGCATCGTCGCGGGCGGCACGCTCGTGCTCTCCGCCGACGACTCCGGGGCGGGCGCGCTCCGCGCGCGCCTCGCCAAGTCGGCCCCCGAGCTGCGGATCGTCGCGGTCGGCGAGCACGACGCCGCGGACCTCCAGATCGTCAAGGTCGAGCCCCAGGGCCTCGCGAGCAAGGTGACGGTACGCGGCAAGGCGGGCGCCGAGCACGTGTTCGCGGTCGCGGTCCCCGGCCGGGTGAACGCGTCCAACGCGGTCATGGCCCTGGCCGTCGGCCTCGCCCTCGGCATCGACGCCACCGAGATGGGCGGCGCGCTCGGCAAGTACCAGGGGGTCCGGCGGCGCTTCCAGCTGAAGGGCGAGGCGGGCGGGGTACGCGTCGTCGACTCGTACGCGCACCACCCCACCGAGATCGCCGCCGACCTGGAGACCGCGCGCGGCGCGGTCGGCGCGGGCCGCGTGATCGCGGTGTTCCAGCCCCACCTGTTCAGCCGCACCCAGCAGCTCGGCACCGAGATGGGCCGGGCCCTGGCCGCCGCCGACATCGCCCTGGTGATGGACATCTACGCGGCCCGCGAGGACCCGCAGCCCGGCATCACGAGCCACATCATCGCGCACAGCGCGCTGGACCACGGCGGCCTCGTGCGCATGGAGCACAGCTGGTCGGAGGTGCCCGCGGTGGTCGCCGAGCTGGCCCGGCCGCTGGACCTGGTGCTCACCATGGGCGCGGGCGACGTGACGCTGCTCGGCCCGGAGATCCTCGAGGCCATCAACCGCCGCTGAGACCCGCGAACGCCCCGCGCGAACCCCGCACGACCCCGCCCCGGGAACGGACGCGGGGTCGTGCGTGTTGGATGTCGGTATGGCTGACACCCCGAAGTACAACGTGGTCAGGTCCGTGGACGAGTGGCTGGCGAAGCTCACGCCGGAGGAGTACCACGTCCTGCGCGAGGCCGGCACCGAGCGCGCCTTCACGGGCGAGTACACCGACACCAAGACGGTCGGCGTGTACCGGTGCCGTGCCTGCGACGCCGAGCTGTTCCGGTCGCAGGACAAGTTCGACTCGCACTGCGGCTGGCCCTCGTTCGACTACGCGGACGAGGAGCGCGTCGAGCTGCGCGAGGACCGGGCGTACGGCATGATCCGCACGGAGGTCCGCTGCCGCAACTGCGGCTCGCACCTGGGCCACGTCTTCGACGGCGAGGGCTACACGCCGCGCAACCAGCGGTACTGCATCAACTCGATCAGCATGACGCTGGAACCCGCGGACGACGCCTGATCGTTCGTGACCGCCCCGGGGGCTCTTTCGTGAGGGAACCCCATCGAATTGGGCCCCGGGTGGGTGGGAGTGTGCCCGGTGCAGGTACATACGGATTATGAATCCGAACATGAACCCGAGCATGAACCCGAACGCCCCTCCCGACGTGTCGCGGCTCGACCTCTACACGGCCGCGTTCCTCACCGGTGGTCCCGCGCGCGTCGCGGATGTCGCCGTTCTCGCGATGCGCGCCACCGGCGTCCTGCACATCGGCCGGGACGGCACGGTCACCGCCACCGGGCGGGAGCCGGCCGATCCCGTGACGGCGGGCGTGCTGCGCGCCGTCCAGGCCGCGGGCGGCACCGCACCCCTCGCCGTGGTGCGCCACCAGGGCGCCCGCAGCCCCGAGATCCAGGGCATCGGCCACCAGTTGTTCTTCTGGGGCCTGATGCGCTGGCCCGGCACGACTCGGACGACGCCCGGGATTAAGGTGCCGCTCATCGTCTTCGGCATCCTGTTCGCGCTTTTGCTGGCGCTCGGCGCCACGGTGCACTTCTTGTTCTTTATGGCATTCCCCTTCCTCATCATGGGGTTCGTGATCTTCCTCGTGGTCTTCCTGGGGACCCGGGTCGGCAGGTTGGCGGCCCGCAGAGGGCACACCCAGCAGGGCATGTATTACGTCGTCCAATTGCGCAGGGACCCCGCACTCCGGAGCCGGCTCGACGGAACGGTGGCCGGTGGCTTCGGGCTCGGCGAGATCGCGGTCATGGGCCTGGCCCGGCTCACGGACTACGCACTGCTCGACGTGTTCCGGCAGCAGCGGGTCGCGGCCGTCGACTCCCCCCACTACACGGCGCCGACGACCGGGAGTCTGTCGTGCGCGGCGGCGTACAACCCGGCGACCCCGTCCTGGTGCGGCTCCGCGTCGTGCGCGGACAGCGGGTTCCGGGGAACCTCGTGCGCCGGGTCGAGTTCGGGTTCGTGGTCGTGCTCGCTGGTCGGCGGCGGCTCGTCCTGCGGAGGCGGAGGGGGAGGCGGCTCGTCGTGCGGTGGCGGCGGTTCCTCCTGCGGGGGAAGCTCGGGCGGATCGTCCTGCGGCGGTGGAGGCGGCGGATCGTCCTGCGGCGGAGGGGGAGGCGGCTCATGACCTCGGGGAACGGGCTGTTCGGTGGGAAGTCCGGGGCGGTCGGCATCGGCTGGCGGCCCGAGATCGACCTCACCGTGGAACGCCTCGCCGGCGTCGACTTCGTCGAGGTGATCGCCGAGAACGTGTGCGCCGACCACCCGGACCACCTGCCCGCCTCGCTGCGCGTGCTGCGCGCCCGCGGCACGGCGGTCGTGCCGCACGGCGTCTCGCTCGGCCTCGGGGGTGCGGACCGGCCCGATCCCGAGCGGCTGGCGCGGCTGGCCGACGTGGCCGCGGCGGTCGAGGCCCCGCTGGTCAGCGAGCACCTGGCGTTCGTACGCGCGGGCGGCATGGAGGCCGGCCACCTGCTGCCGGTCCCCCGCACGCGCGCGGCGCTCCGGGTGATCGCGGAGAACGTACGCGTGGCCCAGGACTCGCTGCCGGTGCCGCTCGCCCTGGAGAACCCGGCGACGCTGTTCGCGTGGCCCGACAACGAGATGACCGAGGGGCAGTTCCTCGCCGAACTGGTGGCGATGACGGGCGTGTCCCTGCTGGTCGACGTCGCCAACCTGCACACCGAGCGGGTCAACCACGGCGTGGACGTCGCCGCGGCACTGGACGCCCTGCCGCTGGAGGCCGTCGCGTACGTCCACGTCGCCGGTGGCGTTCTCACCGACGGGATCTGGCACGACACGCACGCGCACCCGGTGAGCGACGAAGTCCTCGACATCCTGGGCATGTTGTGTGCGCGGCACCGCCCGCCCGGCGTGCTGCTGGAGCGCGATTCGGCCTTCCCGCCCGCTGACGAACTCCAGGACGAACTGACGGCCATTCGGTCGCGCCTGGACGGCGTGGTATCGGAGTTGGGGGTCCCGGCCGGGGCTCCGGCGGGAGGCGGGCGATGAGTCCGGTCCCGGAGCAGGCGGTGGACCCTGTCGCCGCCCGTGCGGAACTCGCCCGCAAGCAGGCGGATTTGCTCGCCGCGCTCGTCGCGGGAGGGCCGGTCCCGGAGGGGTTCGACGCGGAACGCATCCGCGTGCAATCGGTGGCGTTGGCCGCCAAACGGCGCGAGGGTGTGCTGCGGACCATGCCGGTGCTCGCGACGGCACTCGGCGACCGCTGGCCCCGCGCCTTCATGGAGTGGGCGCGCACGCATCCCAAGCCCGCGGTCGGCGGCAGCCGTGCCGACGCGGCGGCGTTCGCCGAGCACTTGAAGGCTCGGGGCGAGCTCCCCGAGGCGGTGGAGGCGGCGCTGTCGCCTGCGCCTCCGGAGCCGCCGCGCAGGCCCGGGTTCGCCGAGCGCGTCCGTTCACGTCTGCGCCGCAAGCCCGCGGATTGGGACCCGGAAGCGCGGTATTGCTCCACCTGACGTGCCCTCGGGGGTGACCGTGTCCGTTGCCGCGATGACGCTCACCATCGTGTTGGGCGCGTTGCTCGCCAACGCGGCCCTGTGGGCCGCGATCGCGTGGATTTCGCGCCCGGCTTCCGCGGCGGCGACCCGGACCGCGACCTCGACCTCGAACGAACCTCAGGGGGAGGCATGTTCGTCGCCGCCGTGATCCTCACCGTCGCCGTGGCCGCCGCCTTCGCGGTCGCCGTGGCGGCGCTGCCCGCCGCCCGGCGCGGCCCCGGACCGGTCAAGGGAGGCGACCCGGACCGTGAACTGGACCTGTACGACGTCGCGTTCCTCGGCGAGGGTCCGGCCCGCGTGGTCAACGTCGCGCTCCTGCACATGCACGAGTCGGGCGTACAGCACATCAGCTCGTCCGGCGAGGTCACGCTCGGCGGCGCCGAGTCCGACACGGACGCCGTGCAGACCGCCGTTCACGCGTACGTCCGCGGCCGCGTCGGCCCGACGCATGTCGGTGAGTTGCGGGACCACGTCAAGCGGACACCGGCGGTCCAGGGCATCGGCGACCGGCTGGCCGACGACGGATTGCTGCTGCGCGGCGGCCACCGGCCGCGCAAGATCCTGGGCACCGCGAGCGGGATCATGTTCCTCCTCGCCGTTCCCACGGCGATCGTCGCCGTCATGGCGTTCCCGAGCCCGGCCGACTGGGCGGTCGCGGTGGGCAGCGGCGTTGCGTTCCTCGTACCGTTCGTGGGCGCCGTCCTCGAACGCCTGAGCCCCGCCGGGCACGCCCGGCTCAAGCGGGTGCGCCGGGACAACCCGTGGGCCGGCTCCCCGGAGAGCATGCTGGTGGGCGCCGTCGCGCTCGGCGGGCTCGTGGCGATCGAGTCGGAGCTGCTGCGCGAGGCCATGAGCCATCAGCAGGCGCATGCGTCAGCCACCTCGGCGGCCCCGGCGACGTGGTGCTCCGCCGACGGAGGCCAGAGCTCCGGTGGCGGAAGCGACGGCGGCGGGGGCGGAGGGTGCGGTGGCGGAGGTGGATGCGGCGGCGTGTGACGTACGTCCGCACGTGCTACGCCGCCACGGCGATCCGCCGCGCGATGTCGGTCGGCAGCGGGTAGGCCTTCTCCCCCGGCAGCAGCGCCTTGGTGCGGTCCGCGCGCCCGGAGCGGACCTGCTCGGCGATGCGGTGAGCGGTCGGTGTCAGGTCGGTGATGCCGATGACCCACTCCTCGGCGAACTCGCGTACCAGCGCCCGGCCGACACCGACCTGGATGCTGTAGTGGTTGAGCGCCGCCCCGCGCAGGGACCGCTCGGGGTCCCACTGCACGTGCACCTCGGCGCGTGCCACCGCCTCCGGTTCCGACGTCGTCAACACCGCGCGCGCCAGGGCCTTTTCCCATCCTTCGCGGGTGATGCGCACGGCGAGGATCCGCTCCTGGCCGGACTTGCGGCCCCAATTGCTGCGGTGCATAAGCCAAAGGAACGACGGCTTGATCCACGTCATGCGGCCGAACGAGAACGGCGGTACGAACCGTTGCGCGTCCAGCGCGGGACCGGCGATCGACGCGGAGTACGCCTGGTAGACGACGATCGAGCGGTCGTCGAAGTCGGCGCGAATCTCGTACGACGTGTGCCGGGTCGGCTCACTGTGCCGGGTCTGCCGGACGAGCCGGGTGCGCTGGGCGGACATGTCCGCACCTTGGCACCGGCCGCGGCCGGGACGCGAGCGGATTTCCCACCCGACCCGGCCCTGGCCTCGGCACCGGCACCGGTCAGGCCGCGCGCGAGCCGCGCTCCAGTGCCAGCAGGTGCTGCTTCTTGTCGAGGCCGCCCGCGTACCCGGTCAGTGCGCCGGTGGACGCGATGACGCGGTGGCACGGCACGATGATCGAGATCGGGTTGCGCCCGTTCGCGGCCCCCACGGCGCGGGACGCGGTCGGCGAGCCGAGCGCGTTGGCCATCGCGCCGTACGACGTCGTGCGCCCGTACGGAATGGTGGTCAGCTCGCGCCACACCCGCCGCTGGAAGTCCGTACCGCGCGGCGCGAGCCGCAGGTCGAACTCCCGGCGCTCACCGGCGAAGTACTCGTCCAGCTGCCGCGTGACCACGTCGAAGGCGGCGTCGTCGCGCACCCAGTCGGCGCCGATCTCCGGGACGTACTTGGCGTCGGGCAGCATGAACAGCCCGCTCAGCGCCTCGCCGTCGCCGACCAGGAGCAGGTCGCCCACCGGCGAGCCGATGACGGTGTGGCGCGGCGGGCCGTCGAGCGGGCGTACGAACTCCATCGGGTGCCACGCCCGGTCGTCGCCGTCCACGGTCATCGGCAGGGCGTCCTGCACGAGGGCGGCGCCGGTCACGGCGACGGGCACAGCGCCGGTCACGGTGGCAGGCACTGTGTCGGTCGCGATGGCGGCGGCGACAGTGGCGGCGGTGGCGGTGCTCATGGCAGCGGACCTTCCTGTGGTGCTCGCGGCGGTCGTCTGGTGGTTCACGGTGTTTCCCACCCGACCATGCTGCCGCCGACGCGACCGGATGACCGGCGGATTTCGGACATCGCGGTGGGGCCGTCCCGGAGCCGGGACGGCCCGCGCCGCGCCGTTCGGCCGTGGCCGTCAGGGCCGACGATCAGGCGGCCCGTCGGCCCGTCGGCTCAGGCCAGACCCGCCAGCAGCTCGCCGACCGGGTGGCGGCGGCCCGTGTAGAACGGGACCTCCTCGCGCACGTGGCGGCGCGTCTCCGAACCGCGCAGGTGCCGCATCAGGTCGACGATGCGGTGCAGCTCGTCGGCCTCGAACGCGAGGATCCACTCGTAGTCGCCCAGCGCGAACGACGGCACCGTGTTGGCCCGCACATCGGGGTAGCCGCGCGCCATCTGGCCGTGCTCGGCGAGCAGGCGGCGGCGCTCGCCGTCCTCCAGGAGGTACCACTCGTACGACCGCACGAAGGGGTACACGGCCACGTAGTCGCGCGGCGTCTCCTCGGCGAGGAACGCCGGGATGTGGCTCTTGTTGAACTCGGCGGGGCGGTGCAGCGCCATGTTCGACCACACCGGGTCGAGCTGGCGGCCCAGGGCCGTGCGGCGGAAGAGGTTGTACGCCTCCTGCAGTTCGTCCGACGACTCCGCGTGCCACCAGATCATCAGGTCCGCGTCGGCGCGCAGCCCGGACACGTCGTACGTGCCGCGCACCACGACGTCCTTGTCGAGCAGCTGCTCGAACAGCACCTCGACCTCGCCGGCCAGCCGGGACCGGTCCTCGGGCAGCGGTCCGCGCAGCCGGAAGACCGACCACATCGTGTAGCGGATGACCTCGTTCAGGTCGCGGGCCTTGCGGCGCGGCGGCACCGTCTCCACGGCCGTCTGGGGGATGTCGGGGTCCTGCGTGGTGGCGTCAGTCATACGCCGATTGTCCCTCGCCCCGGCCGGTCCCCCGCACCCTGGTGGGGGTGAAGGGCTCGCACTGCCCGAACGGGCGTACGACACCCGGCTCCGGCGCGATTCACCGCCGCCCCGGCGAGCCCGCGGAACTCCGGGAGCCGGGGAGCCCGGAACCCCGGAAGCCCGGGAGCCGGCAAACCCGGCTAGCGTCGCGACCCCGCGGAACCCCGGGAGCCCGCCGACGCCAGCACCGACGCCGCGGCCCGCCGCCCGCTCGCGATGCAGGCCGGGATCCCGACGCCGTCGTACGCCGCCCCGCACACCGCCAGCCCCGGCAGCCGCTCGACGGCGTCCTCGACGCACGCCACGCGCCCGCGGTGCCCGACCGCGTACTGCGGGAGCCCGCCGCCCCACCGCGTCACGCGCGACTCGACCGGCACCGCCCCCAGCCCGACCGCGTCGTGCAGATCGGCGAGCGAGTCGGCGACCAGATCGGCGTCGTCGCGCTGCAACACGGCCTGCTCGCCCGCTCGGCCCAGTGACGTACGCAGCACGAACATGTCCGGGTCCGCTTCGGCGATCCAGCCCCACTTGTTGCTCGCGAAGGTGCTCGCCTTGATGCGGCGGCCGTCGACGGGAGGCACGAGGAAGCCGCTGCCGGGCAGTTCCGTCCCCAGGTCGGCGCGGCGGAACGCGAGCGTCACGATGGCCATACCCGCGTACTCGATCGACCCGAGTTCGACGGCGGCGACATGCGAGTGCGGGGCGAGCAGGCGCGACGCGGGGGCGGCGGGCACCGCGAGTACGACCGCGTCGGCGTCGACGGTTTCCGGGGTGCGGGTGTCGCCGACGACGAGTTGCCAGCCGGTGGGCGTGCGGTTGAGCGCGCGTACTGTCGCGCCTGTGCGTACCGTGCCGCGCCCGCTCGCGGTGATGGCGTCGGCCACCGCCTGCGGGAGCCGGCCGATGCCGCCCCGGATGCCCGCGAAGACCGGCCCGGCGGTGGCGGGGTCGGGTGCGCGGTCGAGGAGGTCGCGTACCGCGGTCAGCAGCGGGCCCCCGGCGCGCGCCACGGGCAGCAGTTGCGGTACCGCGGACTCCAGCGAGATCGCGTACGCGTCGCCCGCGTACACCCCGCCGAGCAGCGGCTCGACGAGCCGGTCCACGACCTCGTGGCCGAGGCGTGCGGCGACGAACTTGCCGACGGTGACGTCGTCTTCGTACGGGTGCGGGGGCAGCGCGTGGTCCACCGGGAGGCGCGCGAGGCCCGCGGGCGACAGGACTCCGGAGGCCGCCAGCGAGGACAGGTCGCCCGGCACGCCCATGATGTGCCCGCGAGGCATGGGCCGCAGCGCGCCGCGCGTCCACAGGGTCGCGCTGGCGGTGGCGGGCGGTTGGAGGTCCTCGGCGAGTCCGACCTCGCGGGCGAGGCCGGTGCCCTCGGGTCGGCGGGCGAGCATCGACTCGGCGCCCTCGTCGACGGGTACGCCCGCGATCTCGACGGCGGACAACTTGCCGCCGATGCGCGGCGACCCCTCCAGCACGGTGACGTGCGTCCCCGGTCCGGCGTCGCGGCACAGCGCGTGTGCGGCGGCGAGTCCGGCGATCCCTCCCCCGACGACGACGATGTGCCGGCCCGCGGGCGGTTCCGCTCCGTGGGCCGCCGCGGGAGTTGTCGAACTCATGGGGCCACTTTCTCACGCGCGGCCGGGCATACCCGCCGGTCACGGGGTGCGGTCGGTACGGACACGTTTGTGTCGCGGCACTCCCCAAGGCGGAACCCGGGGCCGACAGTCGCCGTCACAGGGCCGTCAATGCCACAACGTCCTTTGGGGGGAACCGTGTTGAGACGACGAACCGCGGCAGTCGGGACAATCGTGGGGGCGGTGCTGTTCCTCGGCGCGTGCTCGTCCTCCGAAGACAGCAAGAACGAGAGCGCGCCTGGTGCCGCAGCGGCCCCGACCGCGGCGGCCGCGGCACCCACCTTCGGACAGGTCGCGCCGTCTCCGGCCGGTACGGGCCAGGCAGGCGCGGGCTCGGGCACCTCGGCGACCAAGGCTCCGGCGGGTGCGCCGAGCGGGGCTCCGGCCGCCAACAACCCGCCTGTGCAGGACCGCAAGCTGGTCCTGACCGCCGACGTGCGCCTCGAAGCGGACGATCCGGAGGCCGTCGCCGCGAACGCGCGGTCGATCACGATCGGCATGGGCGGGTTCGTCGCGGGCGAGCAGACCACGCGCTCCGCGCGCGACATCACCACATCGTCCCTGACGCTCAAGGTGCCGCCGGCGCAGTTCGACAAGGCCCTGGACCAGTTGAGCGCCCTCGGAACCGTGATCGGCCGCAATCGCACTGCCACCGACATCACCGAGCAGGTCGTGGACGTGGAGAGCCGCATCGAGACGCAGCGGCGCAGCGTCGAGCGGGTCCGGGAACTGCTGGCCAAGGCGACGTCGCTGAGCGAGATCGTCTCGATGGAGGCCGAGGTGACCCGGCGCGAGGCGGATCTGGAGTCGCTGATGAAGCGTCAGCAGACGCTTACGGCGCAGTCGGACCTCGCCACCATCGCACTGGCGGTGAACGCGCGCCCGGAGCCGGCGCCGCAGGTGAATGCGCCGAAGCCCCCTGAGCCGGTGAAGGAGGACAAGGGCGGCGAGAGCTTCGGCGGGGCGGTCGTCGACGCGTTGGGCGGCGGGTGGCACGCGTTCTACGTCACCGTGCGGGGGATCCTGGTCGTGCTGGCCGCCGTACTGCCGTTCCTGGTCGTCTTCCTGGTGCTGTTGTGGCTGCTGCACCAGTACCGCGCCCCGATCAAGCAGGCGATCGCCGCGCGGCGGACGGCGCAGGAAGAGCCGTTCGTCCGGTGGGGAGAGCGGAGCCCCCGCCGTGCTGCGCAGGGCACAGCGCGGGACGACGACAATGAGCCGGCGTACGAGCCTGCCGCCGCGCCGACGTCGGCCCCGCAGAGGCCGAGTACCCCGCCGAGCGACCCGCCCGGCGACCGGTCCGACGCGCCCTGACGCAAGGCCGGCACCGCAGTTCGCCGTCGCGCGGACGCCGACCGCGCAGACGCCGACGGAAACGTGTGTGGGGCCGGGGCGTACCAGCCCCGGCCCCACACACGTACCCGACTCGGCACACGTACCGACTCAGCACACGTACCCGACTCAGCGCGCGGAAGCGCTGTGCACGTGCTCCACGAGTGCGGTGAGCGTCTCGGGGTCGGTGTTCGGCAGGACCCCGTGGCCCAGGTTGAAGATGTGCCCCTCTGCGGCGCGCCCGGCGGCGAGGACCTCGTCGGCCTTCGCGCGCATCGTCTCGCGCGGCGTGAACAGCACGGCCGGGTCGAGGTTGCCCTGCACGGCCTTGCCGGGACCGATGCGCCGCATCGCGTCGTCGAGCGGGATCCGCCAGTCGACGCCGACGACGTCCGCTCCGGCCTCGCCCATAAGGCCGAGCAGTTCGCCGGTGCCGACACCGAAGTGGATGCGCGGCACGCCGTACGACGCCACCGCCGCGAGCACCTTGGTGCTCGCCGGCATGACGGACGCGCGGTAGTCGGCGGCGGACAGCGCCCCGGCCCACGAGTCGAACAGCTGGACCGCGGAGGCGCCCGCCTCGATCTGCACGGTGAGGAACTGCGTGGTGATCTCGGCCAGCCGGTCGAGCAGCGCGGCCCACAGGTCGGGCTCGCCGTACATCATCGCCTTGGTGAACTCGTGGTTCTTCGACGGCCCGCCCTCGACGAGGTAGCTCGCCAGGGTGAAGGGCGCGCCGGCGAAGCCGATGAGCGGCGTGCCGCCGAGCTCGCGGGTCAACTGGCCGACCGCCTCGGTGACGTACGGGACGTCCTCCGGGGTGAGGTCGCGCAGCTGCGCGAGGTCGTCCCTGGAGCGGATCGGGTGGGCGACGACAGGGCCCACGCCCGGCTTGATGTCCAGGTCGACGCCGATCGCCTTGAGCGGCACCACGATGTCGCTGAAGAAGATGGCCGCGTCGACCTTGTGGCGGCGGACCGGCTGCAGCGTGATCTCGGTGATCAGGTCCGGCATCATGCACGAGTCGAGCATGGCGATGCCCTCGCGCACCTTGCGGTACTCGGGCAGGGAGCGCCCGGCCTGGCGCATGAACCACACCGGCGTGTGCGGCACGGATTCGCGTCGGCAGGCGCGCAGGAACGCCGAGTCGCGGACGTCGGCGGTCGGGGCGGCGGGTGGCGGCGAGCCAGGGGTACGCGGGTCAGTCACATGGCCCATCCTCGCAGACCCGGAAGAGTGTGCCGTTCGCCCGCGGCGAAGGCCCGCGCGCCTCCTCGGCTGGCTGCTGCCCCGCACATACGCTGCCGGTCATGGCACCAGCAGTCGGCGAGACCGAGGAGCCCGCGGAGTTCCGCCGCGCGGTGGAGCAGATGCGGGCGGCGGCGCTGCGTCCCGAGATCGAGCTGGAGGGCATGCCGCGCCCGCGCAACCTGGCGCCCTTCTCCGCGGCGTTCTCGGCCGAGGTCGTGGTCGACGACGAGGAGTTGGGCGGCGGGCGCATCGTGTTGCTGCACGACCCTGACGGCCACGAGGCGTGGGAGGGCACGTTCCGGTTCGTGACGCTGTCGCGCGCCGAGTTGGAACCGGAGATGGCGACCGACCCGCTGCTGCCGGAGGTCGGCTGGACCTGGCTCACCGAGGCACTGCACTTGCACGGCGCGCAATACGTCGCGCCGAGCGGCACGGTCAGCCGCGCGACATCGCAGGGGTTCGGCGGCCTTGAGGGGCAGATCGCCCGGACCGAGATCGAGATCCGGGCGTCGTGGACGCCGTCCGGCGACGACATGGCGCCGCACATGCAGGCGTGGCTGGATCTGCTGTGCACGTGTGCGGGCCTGCCGCCGCTACCACCCGCGGGGTCGGGCGGCGAGGGCGTGGTGCCGATGCCGTCACGGTCCGCGCTGCGCGACCGTTGAGCAGGGCGTACGGTTCGCGGTCCAGGTCACGGGACGGATGTCGCCCGTGCGTGCCTTGCGCGGGCCTTGCGCGTGCACGCGTCGGAATCCGGCCATCGGAGGGCCGCGGGGCACCCGCGTACAAAGCGTTCTATAACGGATGTGGATCTTCCGCTAAAGGCGGGGCGCCGATCTGCCGAAGGACACAGTGACCACCCCGATGGAGCAAGCACCGAGAGGCTTCGTCGGGAATCGCGATCACTGCGCAGGAGGCCCGGTGTCGGTACTTCTCGATCACCCCGCAAACCTGCTCGCCTACCGTTCGTCCAAGCCCACGGCGATGGTCGTCGTTGCGGACCCCCGGGTCCGCGACGCCGTCATCCGCCACCTGTGGGCCCTCGGGGTGCGTGACGTCGTCGGGACGTCCACCATCGCCGAGGCTCGATCCCGTGCCGGCACGCCTCGCGATCTGTGCATCGCCGACGTGCACCTGCCCGACGGTTCCGGCCTGGCCCTGCTCACTGAGATGCGGGCCTGCGGCTGGCCGAACGGTCTGGCGCTTTCCGCCGCCGACGACATCGGTGCCGTCCGCTCCGCGCTTGCCGCGGGTGTTCGGGGCTATGTCGTGACCGGCGCGCGGGCGGGATTGACTCCTGGACATGCACGACAGGCGAGCATGACGGGCATGGCGGGTATGTCCGCAGCCCAACGACTCCGCCCCGACCACAACGGGACCGACCCCACTTCGGGCTGCCGCGAGCTGTCCGCCCGCGAGATCGAGGTGCTGCGCCTCGTCGCGGAGGGGCGCTCCAACAAGGCGATCGGCCAGGCGATGGGCCTGTCGGCGCTGACTGTGAAGAGCCACCTGGCGCGTATCGCGCGCAAGATGGGCACGGGCGACCGGGCCGGCATGGTGGCCCTCGCGCTGCGCGCGGGCATCATCAGCTAGCGCCGCGACAGGCAGCGTTCACACCGCCACGGGCAGACGTTGTCTGGCGCAGCACTGGCTTCCACACCGCTCACTCGGCCGTGTTCCGCGGCCGAATCCGGTACCGGCCGCACGACACGGCCGGACCGATCCGGGAATTTCCGGTGCGGGGGTACCTCCGTACCGGTGCAAACCGGGCACTCACCCCGGCTCCCCGGCAGGCAGCGTCATCGCCTGCCGGGGTTTCGGCGTATTTTGTAAAGGTGACCGACGCTTTCGACTGCACAGTTTCCGAACAGCCGGCGCCGGTCCCTTTGCTGGCACCTCGCGAGGGCGTCCCGCCGGTCGTGGCGGACCCCGACTCCCTCGCCGGGACGGTCGCAGCCTTCGCCTCGGGCGACGGTCCCGTGGCCGTGGACGCCGAACGGGCGTCGGGCTACCGGTACGGCCAGCGCGCCTACCTGATCCAGCTGCGCCGCGCGGGAGCGGGCACAGCGCTGATCGACCCGATCGCCTGTCCGGACCTGTCCGAGCTGGGGGCCGCACTGGCCGACACCGAGTGGGTTCTGCACGCCGCCTCGCAGGATCTCCCCTGCCTCGCCGAGGTGGGCATGGCGCCCGCGCGGATCTTCGACACCGAGCTGGCCGGGCGCCTCGCGGCGTACCCGCGCGTCGGCCTGGGCGCGATGGTCGAGACGGTCCTCGGTTTCTCCTTGGAGAAGGGCCACTCGGCGGTCGACTGGTCCACGCGCCCACTGCCCGAGCCGTGGCTGCGGTACGCCGCCCTCGACGTCGAGGTCCTGGTCGAGCTGCGCGACCGCCTCGAACAGGTGCTGGAGGAGCAGGGCAAGCTCTCGTGGGCGCTGGAGGAGTTCGCGGCCATCGCCGCGGCGCCGCCCGCCACCCCCCGCGTCGACCCGTGGCGCCGCACCTCCGGCCTGCACCGCGTGCGGCGGCGGCGCCAGCTCGCGATCGTGCGGGAGCTGTGGGAGGCGCGCGACCGGATCGCGCGTACCAAGGACGTGTCGCCCGGCCGGGTGATCCCGGACACCGCCATCGTCGAAGCGGCACTGGGCGGCCCCGCCTCCATGTCCGCGCTGATGGCCCTGCCGGGCTTCACCGGCCGGGACAGCCGCCGGCAGTCCACGGCATGGCTCGCCGCGATCGAGGCCGGCCGCGCCGTCCCCGACGACCAGTTGCCGCCCTCCACGCTGCCGCACGAGGGCCCCCCGCCCGCCCGCGCATGGGGCGACAAGGACCCGGCCGCCGCGGAGCGCCTGACCGCCGCCAAGACCGCGGTGGCGGCCATCGCCGACGAGCACGGCCTGCCGACCGAGAACCTCCTCGCCCCGGACTCGGTACGCCGGCTCTCGTGGACCCCTCCGTCCGTCCCGTCCTCCGACGCGATCTCCGAGGTGCTCCGCGCCCAGGGCGCCCGCGAGTGGCAGATCCGCCTCACCGCCCCCGCCCTGTCCGGCGCCTTCCTCCGCATCGCCGCCCACGGCCCCACCCCCAACGGCACCCCCTGACGCCGAGCACCCAGCCACGCCCGACGCGCCGGTACGACGGGCCGGTCCCACGGGCCGGTGCGGTGACTCCGCACGCTCAGGCACACGGGGCGCACACAGGCACACGCAGGCACACGCGGCCATCCGACGTGCGGAAGGCCCCGCACGCGGGAGCCCCGGCGCGCCTCGGGCGGCGCGGGCGGGGCGCGGCGTACGGTCGGTAACACCCCCCTAGGCGATTTGGTTACTCGTGAGTAGCATGGGTCCGTAACCCTTCCACGAGGAGTGCTGCCACTGTGTCTCGTCACCCCCGGGACGTCGTCTTCGTCGACGGTGTCCGAACCCCCTTCGGCAAGGCCGGCCCCAAGGGCATGTACCACGAGACCCGGGCCGACGACCTGGTCATCGCCTGCATCCGCGAGCTGCTGCGCCGCAACCCGCAGCTGCCCGGCGAGAAGGTCGACGAGGTCGCCATCGCGGCCACGACGCAGATCGGCGACCAGGGCCTGACCATCGGCCGCACCACGGCCCTCCTGTCCGGGCTGCCGAAGTCGGTGCCCGGCTACTCGGTCGACCGCATGTGCGCGGGTGCCATGACCGCCGTGACCAACGTCGCGGGCGGCATCGCCCTCGGCGCGCTGGACATCGCGATCGCGGGCGGCGTCGAGCACATGGGCCGCCACCCGATGGGCGAGGGCGCCGACCCGAACCCGCGGATCATCGCCGAGAAGCTGGTCGACCCGTCCGCGCTCGTCATGGGCTCGACGGCGGAGAACATCCACGACCGCTACCCGCAGCTGACCAAGGAGCGCGCCGACGCGTTCGCGGTCGGCAGCCAGGAGAAGGCCGCCAAGGCGTACGCCGACGGCAGGATCCAGCCCGACCTGGTCCCCGTGGCCACCCGCTCGGTGGAGAAGGGCTACGGCCTCGCCACCGAGGACGAGCCGCCGCGCCCGGGCACCACCATGGACGACCTCGCGGCCCTCAAGACCCCGTTCCGCGTGCGCGGCCGGGTCACCGCGGGCAACGCCGCCGGCCTCAACGACGGCGCCACCGCCGCGATCATCGCGTCCGAGGAGACCGCGCGCGAGCTCGGCCTCCCGGTCAAGATGCGCCTGGTGCAGTACGCGTTCGCGGGCGTCGAGCCGGAGGTCATGGGCATCGGCCCGGTCCCGGCCACCGAGAAGGCCCTGGAGCGCGCCGGTCTGACGATCGACGACATCGGCCTGTTCGAGCTGAACGAGGCGTTCGCCGTGCAGGTGCTGTCGTTCCTCGACCACTACGGCATCGCCGACGACGACGCGCGCGTCAACAAGTACGGCGGCGCGATCGCGTTCGGCCACCCCCTCGCCTCGTCGGGCGTGCGTCTGATGACGCAGCTCGCGCGCCAGTTCGAGGAGCACCCCGAGGTCCGCTACGGCCTGACCTCGATGTGCATCGGGCTCGGCATGGGCGGAACGGTCATCTGGGAGAACCCCCACTGGGAGGGCGACAAGTGACGGACCTCAAGCAGCTCGCCCAGGAGATCTTCCCGGACGAACTCGTCAGCCACTTCCCCGTCCGGGTCCTCGACCTGCCGTACGGCGCGGGCAAGTTCGCGCTGATCACGATGGACAACGGCTTCGACCACACCAAGCCGACCACGTTCGGCCCGGCGGGTCTCGCCGAGCTGGGCGCGGCCCTGGACCAGGTCGAGGAGCTGGCCGCGGCCGGCACCGTCGTGGCCGCGGGCGTGACCGGCAAGCCGTTCATCTTCGCGGTGGGCGCGGACCTCAAGGGCGTCGGCCTCATCCGCGAGCGCGGCCAGGCCCTCGCCATCGGGCAGGCCGGGCACGACGCGTTCCGGCGTCTGCGCAACCTGTCCGTTCCCACGTTCGCGTTCTACAACGGCGCGGCGATGGGCGGCGGCGTCGAGATCGGGCTCGCGTGCACGTACCGGACGATCTCGTCCGCGGTGCCGGCCCTCTCGCTGCCCGAGTGCTTCCTGGGCCTCGTGCCGGGCTGGGGCGGCTGCACGCTGCTGCCGAACCTGATCGGCCCGGAGAAGGCGGTCTCGGTCGTCATCGAGAACGCGCTGAACCAGAACAAGCAGCTCAACGGCAAGAAGGCGTTCGACCTCGGCATCGCGGACGTCCTGCTCGACCCGGCGGACTTCCTCGCCGAGTCGCTGCGCTGGACGGCCCGCGTGGTCAAGGGCGAAATCGTGGTGGAGCGCGCCGACTTCGACCGCGGCGCGGGCTGGGACGCGGCGGTCGCCGCGGGCCGCGCCCTCGCGGACTCCAAGGTGCACGGCGCCTCCCCGGCGCCGTACCGCGCGCTCGACATCATCGACGCCGCCCGTTCCGGCGACGTCGACGCGGGCTTCGCGCTCGAGGACGAGGCCCTCGCGGACCTCATCATGGGCGACGAACTGCGTGCCGGACTCTACTCGTTCGACCTGATCCAGAAGCGCGCCAAGCGTCCCGCCGGGGCCCCCGACCGGGCGCTTGCGCGTCCGGTCACCAAGGTCGGCGTGGTCGGCGCGGGCCTGATGGCCTCGCAGCTCGCCCTCCTGTTCGCGCGCCGCCTCGGCGTGCCGGTCGTGCTGACCGACATCGACCAGGAGCGCGTGGACAAGGGCGTGGCGTACGTCCACGACGAGCTCGACAAGCAGCTCCTGCGCGGGCGCCTCAGCCAGGACTCGGCCAACCGCTACAAGGCCCTGATCTCCGGCTCGCTCTCCAAGGACGCCTTCGCGGACGCCGACTTCGTCATCGAGGCCGTCTTCGAGGAGATGTCGGTCAAGCAGCAGGTGTTCGCCGAGGTCGAGGCCGTCGTCTCGCCCGAGTGCATCCTGGCGACCAACACGTCGTCCCTCTCGATCACCGAGATGGCGTCGAAGCTCGCGCACCCCGAGCGCGTGGTCGGCTTCCACTTCTTCAACCCGGTCGCGGTCCTCCCGTTGTTGGAGGTCGTGCGGGCCGAGCAGACCGACGACGCCTCCCTCGCCACCGCGTTCGGCGTCGCCAAGCAGCTGAAGAAGACCGCCGTACTGGTCAAGGACGCCCCGGCCTTCGTGGTCAACCGCATCCTGACCCGCTTCCTCGGCGAGGTGCTGGCGTCGGTCGACGAGGGCACCCCCATCGAGGTCGCCGACAAGGCCCTCGAACCCCTCGGCCTCCCCATGTCGCCGATGGTGCTCCTGGAACTCGTCGGCCCGGCCATCGCCCTGCACGTGGCGGAGACGCTCCACACGTCCTTCCCGGACCGCTTCGGCGTCTCCGAGAACCTGGGCCGCGTCGTGAAGGCCGGCAAGCGCTCCTTCATGACCTGGACCGCCTCCGGCACCCAGGAGGTCGACCCCGAGGTCGCCGCCCTCCTCGAGGTCGGCTCCACCCCCCTCACCTCCGACCAGGTCCGCGACCGCGCGCTCGCGGCGCTGGCGCAGGAGATCCGGCTCATGCTGGACGAGGGCGTCGTGCAGGCCGCACAGGACATCGACCTGTGCATGATCACCGGCGCGGGCTGGCCGTTCCACCTGGGCGGCATCACCCCGTACCTGGACCGCACGGGCGTTTCCGAAAAGGTGGCAGGCAAGCGCTTCCTCGACCCGGGCGTCGCCTCGGTCTGACCCACCCCCTACCGGGGTGGCTCCTCCCCCGTAGCCACCCCACCCTGGTGTGGCGTCCCCTCGGGGACGCCACACCAGGGCTTTTCCGCCGCCAGCTCGTCAGCCGTGCCGATCCGCGTCGATGGCGGCGAGTTGAGTCGCCAGACCGGAGTATCCGTGGCGTTCCGCCAGGCCGCGCAGGGCTTCGACCGTCGCACCGGACAGCGACAACTGCGCTGCGATCCTGCCGGCGAGCGATTCGACGACTTCGCGGTCCAGGTTCGTCCGGGCGGCGAGACGCGTGTTCATCCGCTCGACCAGGGCACGCCGACGAGTCTCGGCGTCGTCGCACCAAATGCGAACGCAATGCCGACCGCGGAATTGGAAGGAACCCGCCTTGCTGTATGCGAGCGCCCCGGTCGCGAATGCCTCGGGCGTGAACGTCAGGCGCCACGAGCCGTCCGGCAGTTGCACCGGGCCGGTCGCGTCGGGATCGATTTCGCGGGCCCATGTCCCGAATGCCGCGACTTCGACTTCCCGGAAGTCGACCCCCAGGGTGCCGGCGATCCCCGGTAGCGCGTCGACCAGTTGCGAGAGCTCCTCGTCCCACACCTGCGCGGCCTGACTGTAGGCAAGGTGGCGGAGTCCAACCGTTGGGATCTCCTCTGCGCACCGGACGACGTACAGCGGCAGGTACACCAGGGCCTCGCGTACGCTCTCGGGGTTCTCCAGATGCTCCGGCAGGTTGTAACGCTCGCGATCGGCCTTGCCGCCGAGTGACGTCAGCACCTCGCGGCGGAAGCCCCGCTCGATCATCAGAGGGAGAAACCAGCGGTTCTGCGGCGTGTCGAGGGCGTCGGCCACAGCGCCGCCCGAGAGCAGGGTCACGTCCCGGTTGTCGTAGTAGGCCCGGGTGAGCGGGCTCGAGGTGTACGCGTCGAAGTACAGGATGCGGCGGTCCTCGTGGGTCGTACGCAGGCGTCGCCCGTCGCTCACCGACTGCCGTCCGAGCTTGGTCAGCTGTACGTCGTCGCCGGAGCGCACGACGTGCCCGATCGCGGCGAGAAAGCGCAGGGCGCGGTCGACGAGCGCCGGGTCCAGGGTGAAGAAGTCTGCCAGTCCGGTGACGGTGGTCAGCCCCGCTCTGTCGATGCCGAGTTCCAGGTAGCGGTCGATGAGGTCGTACGGCTCGGAGGTGGTGACCGTCGCGCGGATCTCCACGGCCCACACCGGCAGGAACACCTGGGAGACGCCGACCGGCGAACCTCCGGCGCTCAGCGCATCTTCGGCCGCCCGCACTTCCCGATAGGGCATCAAGCCCTCGTTGGCGGCCCTCACGCGCCCTCCCCCTGCCTGTTCAAGTCCCTTGCCTGGTTCAGAACTTCCTCGTATCGACGCGACTCGCCGCTGTGTGCGAGGTGGTCGCGAAGTGCTCCGGCAAGAGCACGGAAGCCCTGATCCCGCGCGCTCGCGAGCGTGGCGGCGTCCCCGACCATCACGAGTTGCCTGCGCACGCGTGACAGGGCGACGTTGATGCGCCGCAGTTCCCTGAGGAACCCGACGTCGCCGCGGTTGTTGCTGCGGGTGAACCCGTAGAGGATCACGTCGCGTTCGCCGCCCTGAAAGGCGTCGACGGTACCGACCCCGTGCCGGGCGGCGTCGATGTTGTGGATGCGGGCGGCGATCTTCCGAGTGACCAGGTCGACCTGGGCCCGGTACGGCACGATCACCGCCCAATCACCTCCGCTGCGGTGGTAGAGCACCGCCAACTCGGCGAGCAGATCCGCCTCGGCCTCGTTGCGGGTGCCGGTCACGCCCCAGTCCTCCCGCCTGCCCGAGGACTGCTCGTGCCGCACTGAGTCGGCGAGAAAGGTGGTGTAGACGAACGCCATCGGACGGGTGAAGACGGGGTCGCGGTAGAAGCGCGGCTCACCCTCGGTCGTGAGAACACCGCCGTAGAACTGGTCGGAGATGAAAGAGCAGACCTCAGGGGGCATGCGGCGCTGACGGGTCAGCTGCACGACGTTCGTCTCCGGAACCCCTTCGACGACGAGTTCCAGCGCGCTCTTGGTCAGCAGGTCGAGAATGCGCGGGTCCGACCTCTCCTCCCCCCACTGCTTGATGTCGTGCTCCAGGAACGGGGGAAGCTGCCGGGCATCGCCCACGAGGACGGCGCGCTTCGCGCGGACCAGGGGGACGAGCACATCCGGCAGTCCGATCTGACCCGCCTCGTCGACGATCGCGAGATCGATCTCCAGGTCGCCGAGGTCGTCGATCTTCGCGGTGCCGCTGCACGTGGCCGCGACGACGTCCGCGTACCGGACGAGTTCGGGATGCAGCCCCTTGCTGTCCTTCGAGGCGTCCTCGTGCCAGTGGTCGAGCAGTTCCGCACGCTGTCGCAGCACGGGAAGCGCCGACCGCAGCCAGTCGCAGAACTCGTCGACATGGCGGCTGAGGTCCGCGACCGCGGTTGGGGCGGCGTCCGTGGCGGCGTCCGTGTCCGGCAGGCGCGGGCACCCGAGATCCGCCCCGACGTACGCCACGGCTTCGTGCACCGTGCGCGCCGCGTCGATCGCCTCCGCGGAGCGTTCACGAGAAGCGTGGTGCCTCCGGGACCATTCGGCCGCGGCCGCGGCCACCGCGGGATCGTCGCGCCAACCCGTGGCCAGCGTGCCCCGGAGGATCTGCGACCGAGCCTCCACCTCGGTGCGTTCGGCGTGAAGGCGCCCCGCGCGCTCTCGGAGGTCTCCCGCCTTGGCGCGGTGCCGTCGCGCGCGGAACGCCAGCCGGGAGCGCTCGGCCCGCTCGGTGAGGCGTTCGGCCTTCGACTCGGTGTCGGCGGCTTCCCGCTCGATCTGGGCGACCCGCGTGGCGGCCTGCGCCAGATGCACACGCGCGGCCTCGTCGCGGGCGCGCACAAGCGCGTCGAGTTCGGCCCGATAGACCCGCTCGGCTCGGACCGACGCGCCCAATTCCGCCGCGCGGCGGGCGAGTTCGTCCTGCCACTCCTCGGCCGTGGGCACCCCTTCGTACTCACGGGCTCGTTGCGCGGTCGCCCCGAGGATCTCCTGCCGCAGGTCGGACGCCTGGCGGTCGAGGAGGTAGGGCTGCCCGTCCATGGTGGCCCGGCTCTCGTCCCCGAGCCGGATCCTGACCAGTTCCTTCGGCAGACGCTTCAGGACGTTGTCGACCGCGCGATTGGTGTGCGACGTGACCAGGACGCGCTGCGGCGGAGACGCGTCCGTACAGCTGCGGGTGATCTCGACGATGGTCCGCGTCTTGCCGGTCCCCGGGGGGCCGAGCACCGCGAGCATGTCGGGAACGGCCAACGCTCTTTGGAAGGCCGCGAGTTGCTCCGGGTCCAAGGACTCCGAGGGCAGCTCGGCCGACGGCCTGAACCGGCGGGTCCGGTGGCCGGCCAGCACGTCCAGGAGCCCGTCGGCGGGCGTGTCCCGCAGCCGCAGGCGTTCGACCGCGTCGTGTTGCCGTCGGTACACCGTCGTGTTCGGCGTCGGCTGCAAGGCCCCCTGGCGAGGCAGTGTCTGCCAGTCCACGGCGTCCGCGAAACGCACGGTCGCCATGCGTCCGTCTGTGCGGGTGACCTGGCCGCGCAGCTGCGGCGCGCCCTTGATCTGGACGAAGTCTCCCGATTCGGGAACCCCGTCTCCGTGAACGCGGAAGTCGTAGACCGCGCCGACGCCGTCACGGCGTCCACCCGTGGCCGCCACATCCCCGTACGGGAACTCGACGCCGCCGCTCTGCCTCGCGACCTCCATCGACCGCGCGGTGTCGATCAACTCGTCGAGGGCGTCCAGAAACTCCGTGTTGCGCGTCTCGGTCGCCGTCGGTACGTCGCCGACCTCCCGACCGGCAGCTGCCATCTGCGCCCATGACTGCTCAAGCTGGGACCAGACCATGTCCGTTCCCGGCGGGACCCTGCCGAGACTGTGGACGAAGTGCCAGCTGCTCGGTCTGACGCGGAGGAAGCCCTCGGCGAACAGCTTCCGGTGGTCGTCGGCGCCCATGGGGTAAATGCCCGTGACCTTGTAGGCATCGCGACGACCGCTGACGCTCAGCGTGACGACATAGCCGGGCCCGTACACGCGGAGCCCGGGCCCGAACCGCCCGCGCGGCGGGACCAGTCGCACCGGGACGCCGTCGCCCCGGGCGTTGAGGTCCGCGACGACCTGATTCGGGTCCTGAGGGACGCCAGGACTGCCGATCTGCTTGCCGAGGTTCTCCTCCAGATTGCGACTGGGATACAGGACCACCGGTGCGGACAGCGCCACCTCGATCGCGGACATCGCTGGCCCCCTTCAGGCGAGTTGCTTGCAAATCTCGGCCAGCGCGGCGCCGAACTCCGGGGCGGTCGGCCTGCTCCCGGCCTCCGCGCGCAGCGCTCCGTCGACCAGTTCGGCGAGCGGCGGATGCGCACCCGGGTTCGCTGCGGCCATCGGCAGCGGCGCACCGGCGGCGGGCGGGCGACCGGTGGTCAAGTGATAGACGACCGCCGCAAGTTGGTAGATGTCGGTGGCTGGCCCGGGGCGACCGGCGGCACTCCGGCGGTGGTTGAGGCACTGCTCAGGTGCCGCGTACTCCACCGGCGCCTCGCCGCGCCGCGGCTCCGATGCCGCCAGCCCCAGATCCCTGACGACGAGGCCGGGGCCCTCGACCATGAGGACCGTGTCCCGGCCGACGGCCCGATGCGCGCAGCCGCGCAGGTGGAGACCGGCAAGGGCACGGCAGAGCACCGTCACCCCGGCGAGCATTCGGCCCAGTCTCCATGGATCGAGCGGCTGCGGGTCGGCCCCGAAACGCTGCCGAAGCGTCGGGCACGGCCCGCCGTCCGCCGTCACGGGCCAGTCGAGTGCGAGCGTTTCCGAGCGTTCGGCGGTGAAGTGGCCCGCGGGCCTGGGCAGACCGGGCACACGTCCCGCCGCGGTCAGCATCCGGTGCTCGCGCGACAACGCGGCACAGGCGGCGGACGACGCGTTTCCGGCGGGTCCGGCCGCGGACGGGCCGAGGCGCTCGACCTGGCGCAGCCACACGTACGGGGAGCCGTTCCTGTCGGTCGGGCCTATGCGCGTCGCCTGCGCCTGGCGTGTACGCACGGGCGCGTGGGCCGACACGGCGTTGTCGACGAGCCCATCCAGGAGGAGGAAGACGCGGTCGCCGATCGTGACCTCGTCGCCTCCCCGCCAGTCGCCGCTACGCGGCCGGCGCGCGTCCCCGGAGGTCGGCGCGGCGGCGCGGAACGCAGGCACGGGCCGATGGTCGAGCCGGGAATCGAGCCGGGGATCGAGCCGGGGATCGAGCCGGGGCTCGGGCTGCCGCGGACGTGCCCGCGCCGCTGCGAGGTACGCGCGGCCGAGTCTGACGTCCAAGAGCCGCTCGAGCTCGACGAGCCGCTCGGGGGCGAGTGCTTCCGCCCAGGTGTCGACCCGTCCCGCCGCCAGGACGCCCAGGCCGTCCGACGGATGATGGAGGCTCACCACGCCGACGATGCGATCGGCGACCCATACGGCTGCCCCGGACATGCCCGCCCATGGCGACCCTCCGTCGACGCCCGCGGGTGGCGGCACGACGACTTCGAGCGTGCGTTCGCGCCGGTTGGACAGCGGGGCGATGTGCCCGTGGGCGTCGTGCGAATCGCGGTACAGGGCCGCGCGGTCGGGATACCGGCGCAGCTTGAACAGCGGGTAGCCCACCGAGCGGCATGCGGCGCGGCCGTCGGCAGCGTCCAGACGACCGAAGAGGGCCGGTGCGATCCCGCGCTCGTCGGGCAGGCCGAGAACGGCCACGTCGCAGCCGGCGTCGGCCCACAGCACGGCGGCCGCCACGCAGCGCTCGTCGGGCAGGTCGGCGTTGAACCGTACGGTGACCGACCGGGCCTCGGCGACCACATGCCCGGCCGTGAGCACACGGCCGCTCCGCACCAGGTAGCCGGAGCCGCACTCGTCCCCGCCGTCACGACGCGACACGATGATCTCGACGACGCGTCGGGCGTCGACGCCCGTCCCCGCCCCCTCCCCCGTCATCGGCAGGTCAGCGTTCGCCGGCGGCCCGCGTTCCGCTGATCATGGGTGGCGCGGAGCTGCTCGCGAGCCGGGGTTGCAGCGTGAGGGTGATCCGCTGCGTTTCCTCACGCGACACGGATCCGTTCGCCCCCGCGTCCAGCACCAAGAAGCGAAGCCTGGCGTCGCCGCCGGTCCCACGCCTCACCACGAACGAGGCCTCGATCTCCACGGGCCCGAGCTCGAACCGGAGCCGGGCGCCGGCCGACTGCGTCATCGCAGTCGTCAGCTCGTCACGCAACTGCTTGATCATTTCGGC
Organism: Streptomycetaceae bacterium NBC_01309; assembly: GCA_045039925.1. Classification (GTDB taxonomy): domain Bacteria; phylum Actinomycetota; class Actinomycetes; order Streptomycetales; family Streptomycetaceae; genus Yinghuangia. The sequence continues at coordinate 7,504,481 of CP108400.1, read as the reverse complement.
CAGTTCGACCACAGCAGGACCTCCCCCGACGGAACCCGGAAGCCTCCGAGTCTATAAGACCAACCAGTCGGACCGGTCGGACCTGTCTCCGTGCGGATCGGGGATCCGCGGTCGTCCGCGTACGTCACGTGCCGACCGTCCGGCGACTCGCGGCCTTCGTCCCACTTCCCGCGACCCGACCCGCGATGATGGTGGCCACGCACCGTCCACACGGGGGGATCACAGCCATGCCGAGAGACTTCACGACAACCGTTCGCCGGCTCGGCGCGAGCTGGGGCGCCGCGCGGATCGCACTCGGCGTCGTCGCGATCGCGGCGCCTCCGGTGGCGTCGCGGCCGTGGGTCGGGCGTGATGTCGAGACACCTGGCGGCACGGTGTTCGCGAAGGCGCTCGGGGTACGCGACATCGCGCTCGGCGGCGGCACCGCGCTCGCGGCCCTCACCGGCCGGGGCTTCGCGGCCTGGGCGCTCGCCTCGGCGGCCGCGGACGTCGGCGACACGCTCGTCACCCGCCATCACTGGGCCGACCTGCCGCGTACGCGCGTCGCGATCGCCGCCCTCGCGAGCGCCTCCGCAGCCGCGGGAGTCGTGCTCACCGCTGCCGATGCCATCGCCTCCCGGCGTACCCCCACCCCCGATCCCCATTGATACTTGCGCCGTCCCGGGTTAGACCGGTCTGCGTGACCAAGGATCTTGCCGCGGCAGCCCGCGAAGCCGTACTCGCCCACGTCCGCCACTGGAACAACCAGGACAAAGACTCCTGGCTGAAAATCCTCGCCGACGACGTCCGCTACGAGGACCCGCCCGGCACCGTCGCGGGCATCGGCCGCGACGTCATGTCGGTCCAGGCCTGGGACAAGTCCTTCACCCCCGAGAAGACCTGGATCCTCGAACCGGTCCTCGTCATCGCCTGCGGCCGCGAGGCCCAGGTCCACATGCGCAACCACGGCTCCGTCGCGGGCAAGCCCGCCTGGGTCGACAGCATCGAACTGTGGCGCGTCAACGACGAAGGCCTCGTCGACTCCGTACGCGCCTTCTGGGAGCCCCCCGCCGAAATCCGCTCCCACCTCGGCCTCAGCACCTGGGAAGGCGACACGGCCCTCGCCCCCGAATGACACTGGGGCCAGGGGTCGAAGCATCGCCTTCGGCCCCTGGCCCAAGTTCACGCCAGTCGGTCGTCCGGTCAGCTTGCCGCCCAAATCTCCCGCATGACGGCCAGGCGTTCCTCCGGCGCGGGCAGGCGGGTGTACACGCCCGGGGCCTCCATGAAGACGCAGTCGATGCCGTACCGGTGAAGCAGATCCAGCCCGACCACGTCGACAGGCTTCGGAAAAAGCCCGGTCAGCCGAAGGCACCCGGGGCTCGGGCAGTACGGGGCATACGCCAGAAGCTGCCCCACAGCTTGGCGCACCAATACGAACGCCGAGTCCCGCTTCGCCTCGACCACCTCGATGCTCTCGGCCGTCTCCAGGTACAGGTCGGTGATCCCGGCGGCGCATCGGTATCGGCGGTGCTCGGTGTTGCTCAGCTGCTCGCGGTAGTCCTGCAGGAGGATCGCTTCGGTCCGATTGGCAACACGGAACGCCGCAGGCTGCTCGTACTGCGTCGCTGTCGCATGAACCGACTCCGGCATGAGGAGCGTCAATTGGCGCTCCACGTCCAAACCCGCGGCTTCCCCAACAGCCTGCGCTGCCGCCGCCTCACTGTCCGTGGCGGTGTCGACGAGCAGCCAGTCCACGACCTCTTGGGCCTTCGTTCCGGTCAGCACGATCTGCCCGGGAAACGTGTGCCGCTCGTTGTACCCGAGTAGGCGGCAGAGGTACGCGTACGGAATTTCGACCTTCTCGAACCCGCGCAAGCTGTACACGGTGTGCCAGCTCTCGCCGTCCGGCGACGGAGGCCACAGGACGTCGGCGAAGGCGGAGTTGCGGAAGATGGCTCCGACTTCGCCGACCGCGCGTACGCAGCCGGCGCCGGTGAACAAGACGATGTCCCCGAGCTTCACCTCGGCCATCTTCGTGTCGTGTGCGGGCCGTGCACCCCAGAACCGCGCCTGACCGTCCGGGTGCAGGGCCAGCAGGTCGGCCAGTTGGCTGTCCGCCAGACAACGCAGCCGTTCCGGGGTTTGGAAGCGCAGCGGCGAGTCGAGGGTGTCGTGCCAGTGCCTCCGTGATTCGGCGCTGCCGTACGACGGTGCGATGACAACCCGAACCATGCCCAACTCCCCGTTTGTGGCCGAGATTGCCTCGCACCTTATACGACAGGACTGACGCCTGGAGGGCGACCAAGTGCCAACCCGCCCCCGGCCCTTCGCCTCCCGCAAACAGCCCGTCGCGGCAGGTGGCGTCCAGCGGGACACGTGGCCGGTGCTGAACCGCTTGCTGCCGCGGTGTGGTTGCTGGTGGCGCGTCTCGGCGAGGCGATCAGCACCCGCCGGGTGAAGCCCGGACCCTGGTGCTGGTCCGGGAAGGTGTCCGGGCGAGATGGGTCCGTCCGGGGCTGGGGGTTCCGGGGTCAGGCCCAGTTGGGGCCGGCGGTCATGCCGCCGTCTATGAGGAATTCGGAGCCGGTGGAGTAGGAGGAGTCGTCGGAGGTGAGGAAGAGGGCGAGTTTGGCGACTTCTTCGGGTTGGCCGACGCGGCCGAGGGGGAGGGCGGCGTAGATGTCGGCGGAGGAGGTCTCGTCGGCGACGAGGCCTTCGACGTTTTCGGGGCGGACCATGGGGGTGTCGATGCCGCCGGGGTGGATGGAGTTGACGCGGATGCCGGCGGGGCCGAGTTCGAGGGCGGCGGCCTTGGTCATGCCGCGTACGGCGAACTTGGTGGCGGTGTAGCCGATGGTGCCGGCGACGCCTTGGAGGCCGTTGGTGGACGAGGTGTTGACGATGGTTCCGCCGCCGGCGGCGGTCAGGGCGGGGATGACGGCCTTCATGCCGAGGAAGACGCCGACCTGGTTGACCTGCACGATCTGGAGGTAGTCGGCGAGGCTGGTGTCGACGATGGGGCCGAAGCGCAGGATGCCGGCGTTGTTGATGAGGCCGTCGAGTTTGCCGAAGGCGGCGGTGGCCTCGGAGACGGCGGCGGTCCAGTCGGCTTCGGAGGTGACGTCGAGGTGGAGGTAGCGGGCGGCGTCGCCGAGGTCGGCGGCTACGGCTTTGCCTTCGGTGTCGAGGACGTCGCCGAGGATGACGCGGGCGCCTTCGGCGACGAAGAGGCGGGCTTCGGCCTCGCCCTGGCCGCGGGCGGCTCCGGAGATGAGGATGACGCGGCCGTCGAGCTTTCCCATGGTGGAATTCGTCCTTCCGGTTGGGGGGCAGAAGACAACGGGGCAGGGACGGGAGTACCGGAGGAGGGTCAGGCCAGGGGGATTTGGAGGTGGTGGGTGAGGTCGCCGTTGTGGGTGGTGACCATGTGGCGGGACGCGAAGCGCCAGGCGCCGTCGGCTTCGCGGGTGAAGGTGTCGCGGTAGCGGCCGGTGATGATCGGCTGGAGGGGGAGGTCGGGCGTCGCCTGGAGGACCGTGAAGTAGGAGCGGGCGGAGGCGGTGCCGGCGTCCTCGTCGATGTCGAGGACGAGGTTCGTGGTGACGTGGTTGGTGTGCGGCGTGCCGTCGTCCTCGTAGCGGCGGGTCCAGGTGTCGTACATCGCGAAGACCGCGTCGCGGCCGACGACCTCGAGGTCGGTGCCCTCGGTGGTGATCGTGGCGTCGGCGAGCAGGTCGGCGACGCGGTCGAAGTCGCCGGCGTCGATGGCTTCGGCGTACAGCGCGATGAGGTTCGGGACGGCAATGTGACCGGGCTGCTTCTCGGGTGCCACGTGCTCTCCTCCGTCGGTTGCTCCGTCGGTTCCTCCGCCGGGCGGCCGTGATCGGCCGCCGTCACCGTACGGGGCGGCCCGTGCGGAATCCAGGCACATCCGGGGGGCGACAGGGTGGTCGCGAATCGGGAAGCCGGTGCGGGGGCGCCGCGGCGGGCGTCGGGGCCGCTGTGGTCGAGGATGCCTCCGCCTTCGAATGGGGCGGGTACGACGGCTGCTTCAGGGACTCGGACGGTCATCCCTGGAAGGTCGTCGGCCCCAACTGATCGCGACTCGGGCAGAGTTCGTTCAACCGGACGTCGTTCACCCGAACTTCACCGACCCGTCGACGTATGTGACGGTTCTTCTTCTGGCTGGAACAGGCGCCTCGCATTTAGTGTGCGCCCGTGACGGTCGATGGGGGGACGGCGGCCGACGGGGTCGCGGCGCACGTGACGTTCCTGCCCGTGCTGCGCGGGGTGGGGACCACGGTCCGGCTGGGGCCGGACGCACTGGTCGTCGAACGAGGATGGCGTGCCCGGCGGGTGCCGCTCAGCGCGGTCCACGGGGCCGAGTCCCGGCCCGGCCGCCTGGTCGTCGCGCTGACGGGCAAGGGCAGACGCCGCCGCCGCGTCGTGGTGCCGACGGGCAACCGGGCCCGGGCCCGGCGGTTCGCGCAGTACGTGGCCACGGCGGCGGAGCCTCTCCCCCGGGCGGAGGACGGCGCGGCGCTGGTGGTCGCCGAACGCCGCGGGCCGCAGCCGGAGGCGTCCGCGCCCCGGTTCCGCAATTTGCTGCTCGCACTGGGCGCGGTCTACTGCGCGGTCCTCGTCGCCCTCGGGGTCGTGCCGGATCGGCCTCTCGTGCTGGCCGTCATCGTGGGCGTCCTGTTCCTGCTGTCGGCGATGATGAGCGTGCCGATCCTCGTGATGTTCTCGGCGCGCGTGAAGGCCGCGCGCCGCGGCGACGTCGTGACGGGGTACCTCGTCGATGACGGCCGGGGGCAGGACGGCACCGCGGCCGCGGAGGCGGGGGCAGGAGCGGGCACGAGCGTGCGGTGGCGGGAACGGAACGGCGTCACGCGCACGGAGGAGCTGATCCTCGGTCGCGGGGGCAGGGCGGCTGCCACCAGCGGTCCGATCGACCTCGTCGTGTCGGGCATCCGGGACGGCGAGGGCCGGGAAATCGTGGTCGCCGGGCGGGTGTGGGCCATGGAGGCGACGATCGTGGTCGTCTTCGTCACTCCCCTGCTGTTGTTCGGCGTCACCATGCTGCTGCTGGTGGCGTCGCTCCCCTTCGCCTGACCAGGCGCTCGGCGGGGACGGACCGCACTGGCGCCGCGCGGGACGGGGCGGGGCGAGGTGGGGTGGTGGGCGGCAGTGGGCAGGTGGGTGTGGCTGTGGGTCGGCGGTATTCGCCAGGGCACCCAGGGCACGCCGACAGAGACCCGACAGGGCACCGCACAAGGCCGGGCGTAGCCCGCGGCAGGTAGTCGGTCACGCGGGAAGAGCCCCCACGCCGACGGCCGTGCGCCGTGCCCAAGACCGCCGCCCCGCACCAAGGCGAGCCAAATCGCGTCGGATGGCTCTTTAGTGACGCGCCGTCAGATGGCATGGTGAGCGGGTGCGCCGCCGCCTCGGGGCGGTCGGCGCCGCCACGCCGTGCCGGGGTGGCGAGGTCGCCAGAGAGTGTGAGGTTCTGCCGTGGTTCTTGATCCTTCCGTCGCGCTGCTGGCCGGGAAGACGGCCGTTGTCACCGGGGCCGCGCGCGGTATCGGTGCGGCCACCGCAATCGCCTTTGCGCGCTTTGGTGCAGATGTCGCGATTTGCGACAAGGAAGACCAGAGCGCAACGGCCAAGGCGATCGAGGAGGCAGGCCGCAAGGCCGTCGTCGGAACCCTCGACGTACGCGACACCGATGCGGTCACACGCTTCCTCGCCGAGGCACACAGCGCGCTCGGTCCGCTGGACATCCTGGTCAACAACGCCGGCGGCGGCTTCTGGTCGCCGTTCCTGGACGTCCGCCCCAAGGGCCAGCAGGCCCTGGTCGACGAGAACTTCACGACCGTCACCAACGTCGTACGCGCCGGCGTGCCGCTCATGAACGACGGCGGTTCCATCGTCAACGTGACCAGCGTCGAGGCCCATCGCGCCGCTCCCGGTTTCGCCATCTACGCGGCCATGAAGGCCGCCGTGGAGCAGCTGACGAAGTCGCTCGCGCTGGAGCTGTCGCCGCGCCGCATCCGGGTGAACAGCGTGGCCCCCGACGCCATCCCGACGCCCGGCGACGAAGGACTCGCGGAGGCCGTCGGCGGCGTCGACTACGGCGACAAGGTGCCGCTCGGCCTGGGCACCCCCGACGACTGCGCGGCGCCGATCGTGTTCCTCGCGAGCGCGATGTCGTCGTTCATGACGGGCACGACACTCCACGTCGACGGCGGCACCGACGCCGCGTCGGGGTGGACGCGCCGCGCCGACGGCACCTGGACGCCGTAGCGACCCGCCGGGAACCCGCGGAACCCGCCGCCACCACAACCCGGACGACGACCTACGGAGGGCATGTGTGCGCAGTCGTCGCGCACACATGCCCACCCACCGGACCCACGCCAGGCCCCACCCACCACACGTGTAAGGGAGCCCAATGGAATTCGGCATCTTCGTGCAGGGGTACAACCCCAAGCACCGGCGGGAGGGCAATCCCGACGCCGAGCACGAGGCTTTGATGAACGACATGGCGTACGCGATCGCCGCCGACAAGGCCGGGTTCAAGTACGTGTGGCTGAGCGAGCACCACTTCCTGGACGAGTACTCGCACCTGTCCGCGAACGACGTGATGTGCGGCTACCTCGCCCACGCCACCGAGCGCATCCACATCGGCTCCGGCATCTTCAACCCGCTCCCCCAGGTCAACCACCCCGCCAAGGTCGCCGAACGCGTCGCCATGCTCGACCACCTCTCCGGCGGACGCTTCGAGTTCGGCACCGGCCGCGGCGCCGGCAGCCACGAGATCCTCGGCTTCCTCCCCGGCATCCAGGACATGAACCAGACCAAGGACATCTGGGAAGACGTCATCCGCGAATTCCCCAAAATGTGGCTCCAGGACGAATACCAGGGCTACGACGGCCGGTTCTGGTCGCTCCCGCCCCGCCGCATCCTCCCCAAGCCGTACGGCAACGCCCACCCGGCCATGTGGTACGCCGCCGGTTCCCCGTCCTCGTACGCGATGGCGGCGAAGCTCGGCCTCGGCGTGCTCGGCTTCTCGATCGGCGACGTCTCACAGGCCGAGAAGGCGGTCGCCGACTACAAGCGGCAGATAGGCGGCGCCGAGCCGATCGGGGCGTTCGTCAACGACAACGTGATGGTGACCTCGACCGGGTTCGTGGCGGAGACGAAGGAGGCGGCGTACCAGGCGGCGGTCGACTCCCGGCTGATGTACCTGACCAGCAACGTCTTCCGGTACCACGACACGTTCCCGCATCCCGAGGGGATCCCGTACTGGCCCGAGACGATTCCGGACCTGACGTACGAGGCCGTGGAGTTCGCCGCCGACGCGGGCGCGATGATCGTCGGCGACCCGGACACCGCGATCAAGGCGGTCAAGCAGTACGAGGCGGCGGGCGTCGACCAGCTCACCCTGGGCCTCGGGGCCGACACGCCCGAGAACACGCTGCGCACCATCCGGCTGTTCGGCGAGCACATCATCCCCAAGATCGACACCGATCCCGAACACCGCACCACAAAGCTGCGCAACGCAACCGGCTGACGATGCCGGGGCGCTGCCGGGACTCCGCCGGGACGCTGCCGGAACGCCGCGGCCTGACAAAGTCAGCGGGTACTGACACGGCATCAGATCTGACGTACTGTCAGCCAGGACTTTCGGCGAAAAGGAACACCATGGGCTTCAAGGAGTACCCGATCCGCGCGACCGGGATGCTGTTCACCGCGGTCGACCCGGAGCGCGGCCACGAGGTCGAGTACCACCGCTGGTACGAGCGCGACCACTTCTACGCCGGCTGCATGATCGGCCCCGGCATGCTGGCGGGCCGGCGCTGGGTCGCCACGCGCGAGCTGAAGGACCTGCGGTTCCCGGCCGAGAGCGACCTCGTACCGGCGATCGACGCGGGCTCGTACCTCGCGGTCTACTGGGTCAACGACGGCCAGTGGGACGAGTGGAACGCGTGGGCCGTCGAGCAGGTCAACTGGCTGTACTCGAACGACCGCGGCTTCCCGAACCGCACGCATGCGCACACCGGCATGTACCTGCACAACCGCCGCTGGTACCGCGACGAGGACCCGGTGCCGGTCGAGCTCGCGCTCGACCACGGGTACGAGGGCCTCGTGTCGTTGGCCGTGCAGCGCGCCGAGGGCGTCTCGGCGGGTGACCTGGAGGCCTGGTTCGACGCGAACCTGCCCGAGTTCCTGAGCGGTTCGGCGGTCGAGTCGGTCGCGGCGTGGACCGCAGTGCCGCTGGCCGACGACGCGCCGGCGTTCGTGCCCCGCGACCCCAACGCCGCCACCCGCAGCCTCCAGCTCTACTTCCTCGGCGGCGACCCGCGCGACAGCTGGGACGCGTTCCGCGCGTGGGCGGACCGGATCAACGCTTCGGGCATCGGCACGGTGACGTTCGCGGCGCCGTGGATCCCGACCGTTCCGGGGCGGGACACGTACACGGACCAGCTCTGGTAGGTCGTCCGCGGCCCCCTCGCCGGGGTCACGGACGGAAGGCGGCGGTACGCGGCTACGCGTGCCGCCGCCGCCGCGTCCGCGCCCGGACGCCTGTACGCGAACGCCTGTACGCAGGCGCCTGTACGCGCGGCAGCGGGCCAGTACCGGCTACGGCGCCACCCGCCGATAGATGATCATGTGGCGGTCCCGCGCCACCTCGCGGTAGTTCGCCCTCAGGAACTCCTCGAAGCGCGGGATGCGGTCCGGCCGGTACGCGGCCGCCGGGCCCGAGTCGTCGATCACCAGTTCCGGCCGGGTGCGCATCAGGTCCTCGGCGAACTGGTCCCACGCCCCCGGCACCGCGAGGCTCTCGCCGACCTGCCGCTCCGGGCGGCCGCCCGAGAAGTTGGTGAGGAAGCCCGCGGTCAGGAAGCGCGTCGCGGGCGGGCGTTCGGAGAAGTAGTACATCGCGGGGTTCATGCCCCAGACCAGCAGGTGTTCGCCGGGCCGGGTCTCCGCACGGACCGTCTTGGCGACCGACTGGATGTGCTCCAGCCTCGCCTGCGGCCAGATGAGCGCCATCCAGGTGAAGACGGTGGCCGACAGCGCCGCGTACACGGCGGCGGTACGCCAGCGCAGCGCGCCCCGCGCGATCCCCGCCACGCCGAGCATCGTCAGCGGGGGCAGGAGTTGCAGGAAGTAGTGGCCGAAGAAGCGGGTCCCGGCACCGACCGCCAGGACGGAGGCCGCGAGCCAGAGCCACAGGTCCGCGTCCGCCCGCGGGCGCCGCCCCCGCCACGCCGCCCACACCACCGGAAGCCCCGCCGCGACGACGATGCCGAAGTTGACCCCGGCACGCGCCACCGCACGCAGCCAGCCTCCTTCGAGGGACAGGTAGCCGCCGGAGCCGGTCACCACCCAGAAAAGGAAGCGCCCGACGCCGAAGAGCGGGGCCACCAGGACGACGGGGGCGGCGGTGCCGGCCAGCACGCGGACCGCGCCCTGGCGTCCCGACTGCCGCCAGGCGAGCCACAGGACCGGGAGCAGCACCGCTCCCCCGGACTGCTTGGTCAGCGCGGCGACCGCCACCGCGATACCGGCCCAGGCGTACCGCCTGCGGTCCGCGAGGACCATGGCGGCCGCGGTCGCGGGCAGCATGAACACCTCGAAGTTCGCCGCGTGCGCGTCGGGCGGCGACAGGCCGATGCTGGCGACGAGGTAGAGCAGTGCGGCGGCGAGGCCGGCGGTGGGCCCGTAGCGGCGGCGCGCGAGGAGGAGCAGAAGGGCGGCCGTCGCCAGGTGCGCGAGCAGGGCGAGGGTCTTGACCGGCCAGAGGCGGTCGGGGCCGAAGAGTTCGAAGACCGCGGCGTACAGGTACGGGAGCACCGGCGGCTTGCGGTCGACGACGCCGGTGTAGAGGTCCGTCCCGGTGGCCAGCATGCGGCCTTGGGTGGCCAGGAAGCCTTCGTCGGGGTTCCAGAACGCCCGGAGGAACGACGGGAGGTGCGTGGCCGCGCCGACGGCCAGGAGCAGGGCGCCGGTGACGGCGGGGCGCAGCAGTACGCGGAGGGCACGACGGAGCACGCGCAAACGGTAGCGGCTTGCTCACGTACCGCCATAAAGACCTGGAAGTAGTACTTTCCCACCCGTACCCGCGTACTGATCCCGAGTACTGATCCCTGGTACTGATGCGTGACTGATTCCGCGTCTCTCGCCCGTCCGTAACTTCTTGACCTGCGGAAAGCACCACAGGAACCGCACAGGCCACCTCTGAGGGGACGGACACCATGACCACCGCCATCGACCACACCGCGATCGCCGAGAACTACCTCGCCGCCTGGAACGCGACGGACGCGGCCGAGCGCCGCGCATGGGTGGAGGCCGTGTACGCCGCGGACGCCACGTACACCGACCCGCTGGCCGCGGTCGCCGGGCACGACGGGATCGACGGGATCATCGGCGCGGTCCAGGGCCAGTTCCCCGGGCTGGTGTTCACGCTCGGCGGGCCGGTGGACGGGCACCACGACATCGTCCGGTTCCAGTGGCACCTCGGGCCCGAGGGCGGCGAGGCGCTGGTCGTCGGCTTCGACGTCGTGGTCGTCGGCGCGGACGGCCGGATCAAGGCCGTGCAAGGCTTCCTCGACAAGGTCCCCGCCGACCTGTGACCCGCCCGACGCCGACACCGGTACCGACAGACCGAGGAGATCGAGCCATGCCCGCGTACGTCATCGCCAATCTGCAGGACGCCGAGCCGCACGTCGACATCGCCGAGTACATCGAGCGGCTCCCCGGCACGATGGAGCCGTACGGCGGCCGCTACCTCGTCCACGTCGCGCAGCACGAGGTGAAGGAAGGCAGCTGGGCGGGCAGCGTCGTGATGCTCGGCTTCCCCGGCATCGACGAGGCGCGGGCCTGGTACGACTCCCCCGCCTACCGGGAGATCGCGCCGCTGCGCACGCGGCACATCGAGGGCGACCTCATCATGATCGAGGGTGTCCCGGACGGGTACACGCCGACCGCGGCCGTGGCCGCGATCCGCAAGGCGTCGGGCGCCGCCTGAAGCCGGGTGCCGGACCCGGGCGAAGCCCGATCGCAGGCCCGGTACGACGGCTCGGGCCCCTCCCCCACCAGGGCGGGGCCCGCCGCCCGTCATCCGCTCCGAACGACCTCGTCCAGCCATGCGGCGAACGAGCGCGGCTCCCGCCCCAACACCTCGCGCACGTCGTCCGTTTCGCCTTCCGCCGCACCTTCGCGGATCACCCGGAACAGGCTGGCCATCATCTCCGCGAACTCCTCCGGCAGTCCGGCGGCGCGCAGTTCACCCGCGTACGCCTCCTCGCTCACCGCGCGGAACCGCGGCCGGCCACCGGTCGCCTCGCCGAAGAGCGCGACCGCCTCCCCGAAGGTGAGGCTCTGCGGCCCGGTGAGCTCGTACGCCTTCCCCGCGTGGCCCGGCGCGGTCAGCGCCTCCGCCGCCACCTCGGCGATATCGCGGGCGTCGATGAACGGCTCGCGGCCGTCACCCGTCGGCAGCCGCAGCTCGCCCGCCGCCAACGCCTCGCTGAACATGGGGAGTTCGGTGAAGTTCTGGTGGAACCAGGCCGGCCGCAGGATCGTCCACTCCGCCCCCGAGTCCCGGACCGCCGCCTCACTGGCAGCCTTCATCGCCACGTGCACGTCGTCGCGGCTGCGGGCGGAGAGCAGGACCTGGCGTACGGCGCCCATCTCGACCGCGAGCGCGCTGAAGTCGCCGAGGGCGACCGGCTCGTCGTCCGGTTCCACCAGGTAGACCGCGCGGACTCCGGCCAACGCCTCCTTCCAGGTGTCGCGGTCGCGCCAGTCGAAGCGCGGCGACGTCGAACGCGAGACCGCTCGGACGGGGTGTCCCCGGCGGACCAGGGCGTCGACGACGTGGCGGCCGGTCTTGCCGGTGCCGCCCAGGACGAGAATCGGTGATGTGTTCATGCGTCCAGCAAACCCTGCCGTGCCTGGACCGCAAATGCTCGCGGATCCACATGCGATGTCCGAGCGTCCAGACCCGCGACGCGGCCGTTCGTCCTCGGCCATGTCTATCCTGGGGCCATGGACGCGCTCGCCACCCTCCTCTACGACTCGCGCGCACACGGTGCGATGTTCTGCCGGTCGCTGATGGATTCGCCCTGGGCGGTCCGCTTCGCCAACGACTCCCCGCTCACGCTGCTCACCATGCCGAGCGGGGCCGGCTGGGTGCTGCCCGACGACGGCGCCCCGGTACGCCTCGACACGGGTGCCGCGGCGATCGTGCGGGGTCCCGCGCCGTTCACCGTCGCCTGCTCGCCCGACTCCGTCCCGCGCGTCGTCGTCCTGGCCGAGGACCGGTGCACCGACGAACTCGGCCGCGACCTCTCCGAGTCGACCCGCCTCGGCCATCGCACCTGGGGCGACCGGCCGGACGCGGAGTCGGTGCTCCTCACCGCCGGCTACCAGCTCCGCGAGGACATCAGCGCGCACCTGCTCGCCACGCTGCCGCACGTGGTCGTCGTCCCGGCGGACCTCGCCGACTGCCCCCTGATGCTCATGCTCCTGGCCGAGATGGCCGTCGACCGCGCGGGCCAGCAGGTCTTCCTCGACCGGCTGCTCGACCTGCTGCTCGTGTCGACGCTGCGCACCTGGTTCGACGGCCTGGGGCCGGACGCTCCCGCGTGGTACCGCGCGCTCGGCGACCCCGTGATCGCCCACGCGCTGCGGCTCGTGCACGACGATCCGGCACACACCTGGACGGTCGGCGAACTGGCTTCGCGTACGGGCGTGTCGCGCGCCGGATTCGCCCAGCGATTCACGCGCGTGGTCGGCGAGACGCCGATGGCGTACGTCACCGGCTGGCGCGTCTCGCTCGCCGCCGACCTGTTGCGCCGTACCGACGACACCGTCGCGGCCATCGCACGACGTGTCGGCTACAGCGACGGCTACGCCCTGAGCGCGGCCTTCACCCGCCTGCGCGGCACCCGGCCGGGCGAGTTCCGCCGCCAGGCCGCCGCGGCCTCCGCATAGCGGCCACCACGCAACGCTCCCCCGCCGCAAGCCGCCCGCCGCGGCCCCGCCCGCAAGCCGCCCGACACTCCCCCCGGCCCGTACCGCGCTGTAGCATCTGTCAACTCCGCAACGGACGTTCGTTTGAATCGACGCGCGTGCCGGACAACGGAATCACGGGGGTGCGGGCCATGGGTGCCGAGATGTTCAAGGTGGACATCGAGCAGATGCGCGCGATGATCACGAAGCTGTGGGCCGCCGAGGCGGCCATGCGGGATGCGATGCACGTCATGGGCGTGATCAGCCCGGAGAACGTGGGGACCGAGAAGCTCGACGACGCCTGCAACGGCTTCCAGAAGAAGTGGAAGTACGGCCTCGGCCAGATCGAGAAGGACATCGACGCGACCATCAAGGGCCTCGACGAGGTCCTCGACCTCTACGCCGAGGTCGAGGCCGCACTCGCCGACCTCTTCCGGAAGCAGGCGGAGATGCTGAAGGCCAAGTAGCCGTCAGCTCCCCTCGCCGGCTCCCCTCGATGCGCCGGGGGCGCCCGGTCCGGCGGCCGTCGCCGACTTGCCCAGGCGGCTGTTGCGGCGGCTGTAGACGAAGTAGATGACGAATCCGGCGGCCATCCAGACCAGGAAGCGCCACCAGGTCTCGACCGGCAGGTTGATCATCAGCCACAGGCAGGCCAGCACGGACGCGATCGGCAGCACCGGCACCCACGGCGTACGGAAGGAGCGCGGCAGGTCGGGGCGCGTACGCCGCAGCACGATGACGCCGATCGAGACGACCACGAAGGCGAACAGCGTGCCGATGTTGACCAGTTCGGCGAGTTCCTTGAGCGGGATCAGGCCCGCGACCACCGCGACGACGACGCCGAGCACGATCGTGGAGCGGTACGGCGTGCGGTACACCGGGTGCGTCTGGCTGAAGAACTTCGGGATCAGCCCGTCGCGGCTCATCGCGAAGAACACCCGGCTCTGGCCGAGCAGCATGATCATGGTCACCGACATCAGGCCCGCGACCGCGCCGACGTTGATCACCCAGGCCCACCCGCCGTGCCCGACCGCCTTGAAGGCGTCCGAGAGCGGCGCGTCGATGGACAGTTCGGTGTAGTTCTGCATGCCGGTGACGACGATCGAGACGGCGACGTACAGGACCGTGCAGATGGCCAGCGAGCCGAGGATGCCGATCGGCAGGTCGCGCTGCGGCCGCTTGGTCTCCTCGGCGGCGCTCGCGACGATGTCGAAGCCGATGTACGCGAAGAAGACCGTCGCGGCGCCGAAGAAGATGCCCATGACGCCGAACGTCGTCGGCTCGAAGCCGCTCATCCACTCGATGAGCGGCTGTTTGAGCCCTTCGTCGGGACCGGTCTGCGTCTGCTTCTCGGGGATGAACGGCGAGTAGTTGTCGGCCTTGACGAAGAACAGCCCCGCGAAGATCACCACGAGCACCACGGTCACCTTGACGGCCACGATGATCGCGGTGAAGCGGGACGACAGCTTCACGCCGAAGACCAGGATCGCGGTCAGCAGCAACACCAGCAGCGACGCCGGGAGGTTGAAGCCCCAGTCGTCGTCGGTGCCGCCGTTGATCGCGTTGGGCAGCGTGATGTCGGCGGACTCCAGCATCGACTGCACGTAGCCCGACCAGCCGACCGCCACCACCGCGGCGCCGAGGGCGAGTTCGAGGATCAGGTCCCACCCGATGATCCACGCGGGCAGCTCGCCGATCGAGGTGTACGCGAACGTGTACGCCGAGCCGGCCACCGGGACCGTCGACGCGAACTCCGCGTAGCACAGCGCCGCGAGCGCGCACACGAAGCCGCTCACCACGAAGGAGAGGGCGACCGCGGGGCCCGCGGTGTCCCGCGCGACGGTGCCGGTCAGCACGAAGATGCCGGTGCCGATGATGACACCGACCCCGAAGACCGTCAGGTCCAGGGCGGAGAGCGCGCGTTTGAGCCCGTGCTCCGGATCCTCCGTGTCACGGATCGACTGTTCGACCGTCTTGGTCCGGAACGGACTCGACGTAGGCATGGCCTGACCCCCGCTTCGCTCGGTGTCAGGTCATGAATAGCCGATTTGGACTAGAACATTCCTATATAGCAGTCGGCGCGTACGGGTGAATCGCCCGTACGCACCGACTGCCTCGAACCAAAACCCGAACCAAGCCCGAACGAATACCTGAACCAGAGCCCGAACCGAATCCGCGAACCGGAACCGCGAAGCGCCGCTACGACGCGCGCCGCGCCGCCTCGTCATCCGGATCCGGGGCGACCGGCGGAACCGGCGGGACCGGCTGCACCGGCGCGACCCCGAGCCGCGCGACCTCCTCGACGACCTTGCGCGAGATGTCCTGCGCGTTCAGCCCGATGCGGGCCAGGATCACCCCCGGCTTGGCATGGTCCAGGAACTCCTGCGGGATGCCGAAGTCGCGCAGCGGGACGTCCACACCCGCGTCGCGCAAGGACTGCGCGATCGCCGAGCCGACGCCGCCCGCGCGCCCGTTGTTCTCGATCGTGACCACGAGCCGGTGGCGCGCCGCCAGACCCGGGAGCTCCGCGTCGACCGGCTTGACCCAGCGCGGGTCCACCACCGTCGACACGATGCCCTGGTCCGCGAGCCGGTCCGCGACCTGGACGCCGACCTCGGCCATCGCCCCGATCGTCACGATCAGCACGTCGCCGGTCTCGCCGTCGCCGTTGCGCTCCGGACCGGTGCGCAGCAGAACGTCCATGCCGCCGATGCGGCCGACCGACTCGACCTCGGGACCGACGATGCCCTTGGCGAACCGCACCACCGTCGGCGCGTCGTCCACCTCGAGCGCCTCGCGCAACTGCGCGCGCACCTGGGCGGCGTCACGCGGCGCCGCGAGCCGCAGCCCGGGCACCACCTGGAGGATCGACATGTCCCACATGCCGTTGTGGCTGGCCCCGTCGTCGCCGGTGACACCGGCGCGGTCGAGGACGAACGTCACGCCGCACTTGTGCAGCGCGCAGTCCATGAGGACCTGGTCGAACGCCCGGTTCAGGAACGTCGCGTACACCGCGACCACCGGGTGCAGGCCGCCCATCGCGAGACCCGCGGCCGAGGTGACCGCGTGCTGCTCGGCGATGCCGACGTCGAACGTGCGGTCCGGGTACGCCGCGGCGAACTTGTGCAGGCCGACCGGGATCATCATGGCCGCGGTGATGCCCACCACGTCCTGGCGCTCGGCCCCGACCTTGACCATCTCGTCGGCGAAGACCGAGGTCCAGGACGCACCCGCCGCCTTCGCGAGCGGCAGGCCGGTCTCCGGGTTGATGACGCCGACCGCGTGGAACTGGTCGGCCTCGTCGTTGCGGGCCGGGTCGTAGCCGCGGCCCTTCTGGGTGAGGGCGTGCACGATGACCGGGCCGCCGAAGCCGCGCGCCCTGCGCAGCGCCTGCTCGACCTGCTCGGTGTCGTGTCCGTCGACCGGGCCGATGTACTTGAGGCCGAGGTCCTCGAAGAGGCCCTGCGGGGCCACGAAGTCCTTCAGCCCCTTCTTGGCGCCGTGCAGGATGTCGTACACCGGGCCGCCGACGACGGGGGTGCGCCCGAGGACGCCCTTGCCCCAGTCGAGGAACCGCTCGTACCCGCGCGTGGTGCGCAGGGTCGCGAGGTGGTTCGCGAGGCCGCCGGTGGTCGGGGCGTACGAGCGCTCGTTGTCGTTGACGACGATGATCACCGGGCGGTCCTTGGCCGCGGCGATGTTGTTGAGCGCCTCCCAGGCCATGCCGCCGGTCAGCGCGCCGTCCCCGATGACCGCGACCACGTGCCGGTCGTCGAGGCCGCGGACCTGGTACGCCTTGGCGAAGCCGTCCGCGTACGACAGCACCGTCGAGGCATGCGAGTTCTCGATGATGTCGTGCTCGGACTCGGCCTGGCTCGGGTAGCCGGAGATGCCGCCCTCCTGACGCAGGGCGGTGAAGTCGTGCCGACCGGTCACGATCTTGTGGACATAGCTCTGATGGCCGGTGTCCCACAGGATCTTGTCGCGCGGCGAGTCGAAAACGCGGTGCAGGGCAAGGGTGAGCTCCACCACCCCCAGGTTGGGGCCGAGGTGGCCCCCCGTCCTGGACACGGAGTCCACCAGGAAGTCGCGGATCTCGCCTGCGAGCACGGTGAGCTGCTCGGGAGAGAGCGCCTTGAGATCACGGGGTCCTCGAATGCTCTCCAGCAGGCCCACCCGTACCTCCTCAATCGGTCTGTCGCGGTCCTCGCCCGTCCCCCGGGCGGGAAACGCACTTATCGAGTCTAGACGCGAGAAAGGCCGCGCCCGGTTCGCCCCGGCGACAGGCGAGTCCCCCGAGGGGGTGGCGCCGCGTGGCGTATCCCACGTTTCGGGGCCCGGAGCGTGATCCGCCCCGGCGCGTCACGAGGTGCGGCGGGGCACCTCGTGACGCGACTCTCGTACGGGGGCCGGCTCAGGCGCGTCCGCTGGCCTTCTGGCTGCGGCGCGACACCGAGTCGAGGACCACCGCGGCGAGGAGCACCGCACCGGTGATCATGAGCTTGACCGACGAGTCGACGGACTGCAGGTCCATGCCCGACGAGATCGAGCCGATGACCAGCATGCCCAGCAGTGCGGAGTACGTGGACCCGCGGCCGCCGAACAGGCTGGTGCCGCCGATGACCGCGGCCGCGATGGCGTTGGTCAGGACGTCGCCGGTGCCGGTGCTCTGCCCGGCCGAGACGATGCGGGAGGCCGCGAAGACGCCGCCGAGCGCCGCCATGCCGGAACAGATCATGAAGACCGAGATCCGGATGAACGTCACGTTGATGCCCGCGCGCCGGGCCGCCTCGATGCCGCCGCCGACCGCGTAGATCTGCCGGCCGTAACGGGTGCGGCGCAGGATGATGTCGCCGACCACCACGAAGGCCAGGAAGATCAGCAGGGCGAGCGGCGTGCCGTACCACTGGTTGAGGACGTACGCGACGGCGAACGCGATGACCGCGAGGATCGCGGTGCGCAGCGCGAGGTCCTGGATCGGGATGACCGGCAGGCCGGCCTTGGCCCGTCGCTCGTGTTCGAGGTAGCGCGTGACGGCGTAGATCGCCACGAGGACGCCGGCGATGGCGTAGCCGACCGCGACGTACTCGAAGTAGTAGCTGGTCAGCTTGTGGACGGTGCTGTTGTAGCGCAGGTTGATGGTGCCCTGGTCGCCCAGGATGTAGAGCTGGAGGCCCTGCCACCCGATCAGGCCGGCGAGGGTCACGACGAATGCGGGCACGCCGATTTTGGCGAAGAAGAAGCCGTGCACGAGGCCGATCAGCACGCCGACCACGACGGCCGCGATGATCGCCTCGACGTCGCCCCAGCCGTGCTCGATGTTGAGGACCGCCAGGACCGCCGAACTGACGCCGCTCACCGAGCCGATCGAGAGGTCGATCTCGCCGAGGAGCAGGACCCAGACGATGCCGACCGCGATGAGTCCGGTCGAGGCGATCTGGATCGAGAGGTTCGAGAGGTTCTGTGCGGACAGGAAGCGGTCGTTGAGCGACTGGAAGACGATCCAGATCACGATGAGGCCGAAGACGACCGGCAGGGAGCCGAGTTCGCCGCCCTTGACGCGGCGCTTGAACTCCGAGAAGTAGCCGCCGAAGCCCTGCTGGCGCATCACCAGGCGCGGGTCCACCTGCGCGACGGCCGCGGGCGGCGGGACGAGGGCCCCTGCGGGCTCGGGCTGTTCGGGCCGGCCGGGCCCGCCCTGGACCGGGCCCTTGTCGTTGCCCTTGCCCTTGTCGTTGCCGCTGCCGTTGTCGTTGCCGCTGCCGCTCACTGGTTCTCACCCCTGTCCTGCTCGCCGGTCTTGCGGGCCTGGCGCCGCGTCACCGCGTTGTCCGTGGCTCCGGTGATCGCCGCGAGAAGCTCCTCGCGCGTGACCGTGCGTACGTCGAACACCCCGTTGTTGCGGCCCAGCCGCAGCACCGCGATGCGGTCCGCGACGGCCAGCACGTCGTCCATGTTGTGGCTGACGAGGATCACGCCGAGGCCGCGCTCGCGCAGCCGCTCGATCAGGTCGAGGACCTGCGCGGTCTGCTCGACGCCGAGGGCGGCGGTCGGCTCGTCCAGCATCACGACCTTGGGTTCGCCGAGCAGCGAGCGGGAGATCGCGACGGTCTGCCGCTGCCCGCCGGACAGCGACGCGACGGGGATGCGCACGCTGGGGATCTTGACCGACAGGGTCGTCAGCAGCTCGGTCGCCTGCTTCTCCATGCCGACCTCGTCGAGCAGCAGCCCGCGGCGCAGTTCGCGGCCGAGGAAGAGGTTGGCGACGACGTCGAGGTTGTCGCACAGCGCGAGGTCCTGGTAGACGGTCGCGATGCCGAGTGCCTGCGCCTCGTGCGGCCTGGGGACGGCGACCTGGCGGCCCTCCCAGGTGATCCGGCCGCTGTCCGGCGGGCCGACGCCGGCGATCACCTTGACGAGCGTCGACTTGCCCGCGCCGTTGTCGCCGACCAGCGCGACCACCTCGCCGGGGTGCACGTCGAGGTCGACGTCGCTGAGCGCCTGGACCGCGCCGTACCGCTTCGAGACGCCGCGCAGCGACAGGACGGGGGCGCCGGCGCCGCGGGCGTTGCCGCCGGAAGCGCCGCCTGGGGTACCGGGGTTGCCGGAGGCACCGGAGGTTTCAGGCGTGTCAGGGGTGTCGGGGGTGCCGAGAGTGTCCGTCACGTCCGTCTCCTAGCTCAGGCCCGCGGATTTGCATGCGGCCGCGTACTCGGGCGTGCAGATCTCCGAGACCGTGTAGTAGGGCTTCTTCGCGACGGTGTCCTTGACGTTGTCCCTCGTCACCGGGACGGGGGTGAGGATCGTCGCGTCCACCTCGACCGTGCCGTTGTCCTTCTTCTGGTCGGCGCCCGCGAACTTCTCGCCGATCGCCGCCGCGATCGCCATGCCGGCCGCCGTCTCGGCCTCCGGCTGGTACGGCTTGAACACCGTCATGTACTGATCGCCCGAGATGATCCGCTGGATCGCGGCGAGTTCGGCGTCCTGCCCGGTCACCGGCGGCACGGGGTTGAAGCCCGCGGCCTTGAGCGCGGCGATCGACCCGCCCGCCATGCCGTCGTTGGCCACGTAGACGCCGACCACCTTGCCGGGGCCACCGAGGGCCGTGATGGCCTGCTCGGTCTCCTCCTGGGCCTTGTTGTTGGACCAGTCGGGGGTGTCGTACTCGCGCCCGATGATCACCTGGCCGTCGAGGGCCAGGTGCGCGCCGCGCTTGTACTCGCCGGCGTTGGGGTCGGTGGGCGAGCCGTTGATCATGATGATCGGCGCGCGCTTGGCGTCGCCGCCGCGCTTGATCGCCGCCAGCAGCGCCTCTCCCTGCATCTTGCCGACGGTCTCGTTGTCGAACGAGACGTATCCGGCGATCGGGCCTTCGGCGAGCCGGTCGTACGCGATGACCGGGACGTTCTTGGACTTCGCCGAATTGACGATCGCCGCCGCGGCCTTGGTGTCGACGGCGTCGAGCACCAGCACGTTCACGCCGTTGGTCAGCATCGCCTCGGCCTGCTGCTGCTGGGTGTTGGTCTGCTGCTGGGCGTTGGCGTACTGCACCTCGCACTTGGGGCACAGCTCGTTGACCTTGGCCTCGAAGAACGGCTTGTCGAACCGCTCGTAGCGCGCCGTCTTGTTCTCCGGCAGCAGCAGCCCGATCTTGAAGCCCTTGTCGACGGTGAGTCCGGTGCCGCCCCCCGACCCGCCGTTTTCGGCCTTCTCGGCCTGCTTGGCCTTGCCGCACGCGCCCACGCCGAACACGAGGGCCGCCGCGACGCCGAGCGCCGCCATCGGTCGAAGCACCGTTTTCACGTGGGCCTCCTGAACAAGAGGGGTCTCAGGCGAGGGATCTCACACCAGGGGTCTCAGGAATGCCCTTGCCCCACAAAAGTCTCAATTGCCACAAGTATTAACAATTCCACCCATTTAGCGGCGCCCAAACCTGGGGCTCGGCGGCGCACGGTCGCGGCCCGACCACACAGAGCCTGCGTATCCAAGTACGCAGGCTCTGTGCCATGATCGAACATGTGAGCGAATCCAGGCCCGACTCCGCCCCCCGACCCGCCTGGGAGCAACCCGGGCGCTTCGAGCGGGCCGCCGCGGGCCGGACCGGGCAGGACGGGGTCGTACCGCCCGGGTGGCCGCGCGGGGTACGTCCTCCCGGAGCACCCGAGTGGGAGCAGACCGCCGTCGCCTGGCTCTACGACCTGTGCCCGCCGGGCTACCGCCGCCACGACGTCCTCCGGCGCCACCCGCCGCTGCTCGCCCGGATGGCCCGCCAGCACGTCGAGGCGGCCCTCCAGGCGGCCCGCCACGGCTACGGGACGGCCCGGGCCGACCTGCGCGACGTCGACGCCCACACGGTCGAGGCCGTCATGCGGATGTACGAGTACGAGGGCTCGAAAACCGCCGCCCTGGACCGCGAAGTCCGCCTCGTGGAAGAGGCCTTGCAGGGCAGACGCTGGAACCCCCGCCTGTGACCCCGCGTTCCCGCGGCCGGATGCGTCGAACTCGCCCCTTGCGGTTGCTTCGACCTGCGCGAACCTCGTCCGGACCAGATCGATACGCTTTCGCGCTCCGGAGGGGGCCGCGGTAACCGCCCCCCCAGGTTCATGCGAGGAAGTCGGGGGCAGGTGCACGGATTTCAGGTCGGCGGAGGTCGGCGCGGCAGCAGGCGCGGGCGGCTCAGGTGGGCGGGCGGTGTCACGGCGTTGGCTCTGGTGACGGTGCTGGCGGGATGCGACGGCGGCGGCGGAGACGCGAAGCCCGCGGCGGCCGCGTCGTCGTCCCCTGCCGCCCCGGACTCAGCGGAGCCCACGCCCGCGGGACCCACGCGGATCTCCAGGGCGGACGTGGCCGACTTGCTGGCCGGCCAGACCCGGGCGCTGCAGGCCGGGGACGAGACGGCGTTCCTGGCGCCGTACGAAGGGAGCGGCCCCGAAGCGGTCGGCGAACGGCTGCGGGTCTTCGCCAATCTTCGGCTGGTGCCTTTCTCGGCCGCGGAGTTCATCGCCGACGAGGCGTTCGAGGACCAGACGGCGCAGGACACCGGGCCGCTGGAAGCCGAGGTCCGGGTGGACTTCCGGCACCAGGTCGCGGGGGTGGACGCGGTACCGGCCCGGACCGCCCATCTCTACCGCTTCGTACGATCTTCGGCGGAAGCCCCGCTGCGGGTGGCGGCGGTCGCCGGTGTCGCGGGCAGCGGGTCCGCCGCACCGTGGGACCACGGTGAAATGGCCGTTGTGGAGCGGCCGCACGTCGTGCTCCTCGCGGCCAAGGCCGACCGGGCAAAGGCCGCCGGATGGGCGGACACCGCGGAAGGCCTGGCTGCTTCGACGCTTGCTGCGTGGAAAGGGCCTGCCCTGCCGGTCACCCGGCTCCTGGTGTACGCGGCCCCGAGCCAGGACCTCTTCATCCAGGCCTACGAGCCCCACCCGCGCGAGGCCAAGGCCACAGTGACCATGTCCTGCCGCAGCGTCCCCGCCGCTGACGGCTGGTCCGAAGTCTGCGCCCTGCGAAGCGGTCCCGGAGCGGCGCGCATCGTCATCCGGACCGACAGCCCCGCGTTCGACCCCCAGCGGGACGAGGAGAACCGGTGGCATGTCGGCGGGACGTTCAACGCCGCGATGCTCGCCGCACTCTGCCAGGAGACGTGCAACAACCGGTCCTGGGCGCAGAGCGGCTACAACTCGTCGCGGAACTGGGGGTACACCAGCGCGAAATCCTCGTTCCGGAACGCCGCGTACGCCGTCACCCACAGCACGGCATTCGACGGCAAGTTGCCCGACACGGACGTCATGTGGAACGGGTCGGCGACCGCGTCCGACGCCCACCGGTACGCGGCCTCCCTTGTCGTGCACTACATCGTCCTGGAGTTCGGGAGCGAGAAGGCCCACCAATTCGTCGCCGCGGTGGTCCGCGGCCCCGACGACAGCGTGGTCGACGCCGCGCTCAAGGCGGCCACCGGGCTCGACCGGGGGGCCTTCGAAAAGCAGTGGGCGGCTTGGGTGCGGGCCTCGGCGTAGGGGGTGGGCGGAGACGCGAACGGGCCGGTCGCCCCGAGGTGTTCGGGGGAACCGGCCCGTTCGGTGTTCGTGCGGGTCAGGTCACTTGCCGACGAGCGAGCGCAGCACGTACTGCATGATGCCGCCGTTGCGGTAGTAGTCGGCCTCGCCCGGGGTGTCGATGCGGACGACGGCGTCGAACTCGACGCCGGTGTCCGTGGCGACCTTGACCGTCTTCGGCGTGCTGCCCTCGTTGAGGGCGGTGATGCCGGTGAACGAGAACGTCTCGGAGCCGGTCAGGCCCAGCGAGTCCGCGGTCTGGCCGGCCGGGAACTGGAGCGGGATGACGCCCATGCCGATCAGGTTGGAGCGGTGGATGCGCTCGTAGGACTCCGCGATGACGGCCTTGACGCCGAGCAGCGAGGTGCCCTTGGCCGCCCAGTCGCGCGACGAGCCGGAGCCGTACTCCTTGCCGGCCAGGACGACGAGCGGGGTGCCCGCGGCCTGGTAGTTGACGGAGGCGTCGTAGATCGTCGAGACCGGGGCGTCCGCCTGGGTGAAGTCCCTGGTGAAGCCGCCCTCGGTGCCCGGCGCGATCTGGTTGCGCAGGCGGATGTTCGCGAACGTGCCGCGGATCATCACCTCGTGGTTGCCGCGGCGCGAGCCGTACGAGTTGAAGTCCTTGCGCTCGACGCCGTGGTCCGCGAGGTACTTGCCGGCGGGGCTGTCGGCCTTGATGTTGCCGGCCGGCGAGATGTGGTCGGTGGTGACCGAGTCGCCCAGCTTGGCGAGCACCCGGGCGCCCGCGATGTCGGCGACCGGGGTCAGGTCCATCGTCATGCCCTCGAAGTACGTGGGCTTGCGCACGTACGTCGAGTTCGGGTCCCACTCGAAGGTGTCGCCGGTCGGCACCTCCAGCGACTGCCAGCGGTGGTCGCCCGCGAACACGTCGGCGTAGGACGTGGTGAACATGTCCTGGTCGATCGAGGACGCGACGGTGTCCGCGACCTCCTGGTCCGACGGCCAGATGTCGGCCAGGTAGACCGCCTTGCCCTCGGCGTCGACGCCGAGCGGCTCCTTGGTGATGTCGAGGTCCATCGAGCCGGCGATCGCGTACGCCACGACCAGCGGCGGCGACGCCAGGTAGTTCATCTTGACGTCGGGGTTGATGCGGCCCTCGAAGTTGCGGTTGCCGGACAGCACCGAGACGGCCGCGAGGTCGGACGCGTTGATCGCGGCGGAGACCTCCTCGGGCAGCGGGCCCGAGTTGCCGATGCAGGTCACGCAGCCGTAGCCGACCAGGTTGAAGCCCAGCTTCTCCATGTACGGAGTGAGGCCGGCCTTCTCGTAGTAGTCCATGACGACCTTGGACCCGGGCGCCAGCGTGGTCTTGACCCACGGCTTGACGGTCAGCCCGCGCTCGACGGCCTTCTTGGCGAGCAGCGCGGCGCCGAGCATGACCGACGGGTTCGAGGTGTTGGTGCACGAGGTGATCGAGGCGATCACGACGGCGCCGTGGTCGATCTCGTACGTCTTGCCGTCGGGCGCGGTGACGGTCGTCGGCGACGTCGGGCGCACGCCGTTGGCCGGCGCGTCGGAGGCCGGGAAGGACTCCTTGCCCGCCTCGTCGACGTCCTTGACGTAGTCCGGCAGCGCGGCGCGGAACTTCGCCTTGGCCTCGGTCAGCACGACGCGGTCCTGCGGGCGCTTCGGGCCGGAGATCGAGGGCACGACGGTGGCGACGTCCAGCTCGATGTACTCGGAGTACTCCGGCTCCACGGCCGGGTCGTGCCAGAGGCCCTGCTCCTTGGCGTACGCCTCGACGAGCGCGAGCTGCTGGTCGGGACGGCCGGTCAGGCGCAGGTAGTTGATGGTCTCGCCGTCGATCGGGAAGATCGCGCAGGTCGAGCCGAACTCGGGCGACATGTTGCCGAGCGTGGCGCGGTTGGCCAGCGGCACCGCGCCGACGCCCTCGCCGTAGAACTCGACGAACTTGCCGACCACGCCGTGCTTGCGCAGCATGTCGGTGATCGTCAGCACCAGGTCGGTCGCGGTGACGCCGGGCTGGAGCTTGCCGGTCAGCTTGAAGCCGACGACGCGCGGGATGAGCATGGAGACCGGCTGGCCGAGCATCGCGGCCTCGGCCTCGATGCCGCCGACGCCCCAGCCGAGCACACCGAGGCCGTTGACCATCGTGGTGTGCGAGTCGGTGCCGACGCAGGTGTCCGGGTACGCCTGGCCGTTGCGGACCATGACGGTGCGGGCCAGGCGCTCGATGTTGACCTGGTGCACGATGCCGGTGCCGGGCGGCACGACGGCGAACTCGTTGAACGCGGTCTGGCCCCAGCGCAGGAACTGGTAGCGCTCCTTGTTGCGCTCGTACTCGATGTCGGTGTTGATCTCGAACGCGTCCCGGCGGCCGAAGACGTCCGCGATGACGGAGTGGTCGATGACCATCTCGGCGGGCGCGAGCGGGTTGATCCTGGCGGCGTCGCCGCCCAGCTCCCGGACGGCCTCGCGCATGGTGGCGAGGTCGACCACGCACGGTACGCCGGTGAAGTCCTGCATGATCACGCGGGCGGGCGTGAACTGGATCTCCTCGCTCGGCTCGGCGTTGGGGTCCCAGCCGCCGAGGGCGCGGATGTGGTCGGCGGTGATGTTCGCGCCGTCCTCCGTGCGGAGCAGGTTCTCCAGCAGGACCTTCAGGCTGTAGGGGAGCCGGGCGCTGCCCTCCACCTTGTCCAGCTTGAAGATCTCGTACGACTCGCCACCCACGTTCAGCGTGGTGCGGGCGTCGAAGCTGTTCGCGGACACGACTGCTCCTATCTCGGTTCCACGGCCGGCACCCTGAGCGGCCGACGGCGGGGGCCCTACGGTTTATCTTGACGTCGAGACAACTCTACTCTACGCCTCCCCTGCTGTGCCCCTACCCCCGTTGCCGTGTGTCACCAGGTCCGAACCGGGGCAGAACCGCTCCCGAGCCGGGCCCGCGGCGGCTCGGAGGGGCGTGTCAATGCGGGAGGCGCGCCCTACGATGCGCGCACCGGGCCACACCATCAGGGGGCTGCCATGGAACGGATCCGCATCGGCGTGCTGGGGGCGGCGCGCATCGCGCCGACCGCGCTGACGAAGCCCGCACGGCTGATCCCGGAGGTGACGGTCGCGGCCGTCGCGGCCCGGGCCCCGGAGCGGGCCGAGCACTTCGCGCGGCGCCAGGGCGTCCGTACCGTGCACCGCACCTACGCGGACCTGCTGGCCGACCCCGACCTCGACGCCGTCTACATCCCGCTGCCCAACGGGCTGCACGCCGAGTGGGCGGTGCGCGCGATGGAGGCCGGCAAGCACGTGCTGTGCGAGAAGCCGATGACGTCCAACGAGGCCGAGGCGCGCGAGGTCGCGGACGCCGCGAAGCGCACCGGGCGCGTGTGCATGGAGGCGTTCCACTGGCGCTACCACCCGGTCGCGCGGCGCATGCGCGAGATCCTCGACGAGGAAGAGCTGGGGGCGGTCCGGCACGTGTCCGCGTCGATGTGCTTCCCGCTGCCGGCCTTCGGGGACATCCGCTACAACTTCGCGCTGGCCGGCGGCTCCCTCATGGACGCCGGCTGCTACGCGGTCAGCGCGGTACGCCACCTCTCCCCCGCGCCGTCCGCGACCGAGCGCATCGAGGTCGCCGCGGCCCGCGCCACCACCATGGGCCGCGACCCGCGCGTCGACCGCGCGATGGACGCGAGCCTGACCCTGCCCGGCGGCGCCACCGCCTCCGTGCACAGCTCGCTGCTGTCGCGGCGCGTCTTCGCCATCAGCGCCAAGGTCGTCGGCGAGCGCGGCGAGATGGTGGTGGGCAATTTCGCCGCACCGCACTACTGGCACCGGTTCTCCGTGACCGTGGACGGCCGGAAGCGGCGCGAGCACCTGGGCCATGCGGCGAAGACGTCGACGTACCAGTACCAGTTGCAGGCGTTCGCGGACGCCGTGCTGCGCGGCCGCCCGCCGCTCACCCCCGCGGACGACTCGGTCGAGACAATGCGGATCATCGACGCGATCTACCGCAAATCCGGCCTTCCGGTCCGCGGCACGGTGTGAACACGCGACGTCACAGCGCGAGTTGACACATCCGAGGGGGCGGACAACGACGGCCCGCTGAGGTAGAACGTGTTTCCGTGAAGCACCTGAGCGAGCTGAACCAGAGGGTCGTCGTCAGCGTGGTCTTCGTGGCCGCGATGTTCATGACCGTTTTGGACTCGACGATCGTCAACGTCGCGATCCCGGCGATCGCCGACGACTTCTCGACGTCGCCCGAGGCGGTCGGCGGCGTCAACGTCGGCTTCCTGGTCAGCCTCGCGGTGTCCATCTCGGCGGCGGGCTGGCTCGGCGACCGGTTCGGGCAGAAGCGGGTGTTCCTGTTCGCCCTCGCGGTCTTCACCGGGGCGTCCGCGCTGTGCGGCCTGGCGCAGGACCTGCCGCAACTCGTCGGGTTCCGCGTCCTCCAGGGCATCGGCGGCGGGCTGCTCACCCCGGTGGGCATGGCCATGATGTTCCGGACGTTCCCGCCCGCCGAGCGCATGCGGGCGTCGCGCGTCCTGATCATCCCGACCGCGCTGGCCCCCGCCCTCGGCCCCGTCATCGGCGGGCTGATCGTCGACCACTCCTCGTGGCACTGGGTGTTCTACATGAACGTCCCCTTCGGCGCGGCCGCACTGCTCTTCGGCGCGCTCTGCCTGCACGAGGAGAAGCAGCCGGACGTCGGCCCGTTCGACCTCCCGGGCTTCCTGCTCGCCGGCACCGGGCTGGCCTCCGTGCTGTACGCCCTCACCGAGGGCGCGCAGGAAGGCTGGACGTCGCCCCTGATCCTGGGCGCGGGGATCGGCGGCCTCATGATGCTCGCGCTGCTCGTGGTGGTGGAGTCCCGCACCGAACACCCCATGCTCGACCTCGGCCTGCTGCGGAACCGGCTGTTCCTGACCTGCACGATGGTCACGGTCACCTCGTCCGCGGGCTTCCTGGGCACGGTGTTCGTCCTGCCCATCCTGATCCAGCGGGCGCGCGGGTTGGAGGCGACCGACAGCGGCCTCACCACGTTCCCCACCGCGATCGGCATCATCCTCGCGACCCAGCTGGTCTCGCGGTACTACGCGAAGGTGGGGCCGCGCCGGCTCACGGCATTCGGACTCACCGGGACGGCCGTGATGATCGCGCTGCTGACCCGGATCGGCCCCGACACCGACCTGTGGTGGGTACGCCTCGACCTGTTCCTCACCGGACTGTTCCTCGCGCACGTCTTCATGCCCGCCCAGACCGCCGCATTCGCGGCAATTCCCATGCCGCGCATGGGCGCCGCGTCGACCCTGTTCAACGTGCAGCGCCAACTCGGCGCGGCGCTGGGCGTCGCGGTGCTCGGCAGCGTCCTCAGCGGCGTGGGCATCTTCACCGCGACGCCGCAGGGACCTCGCCCCGAATACGCGGCCTACCACTGGGCCTTCGCCGCCGCCGCGCTGATGGCCGCGATCGGCGTCGTGGCCGCCCTGCTCATCCGGGACAGCGACGCCGCCTCGACCATGACCCGGGTCGACGCACCGCCGAGCCCGGTGGAGAAGGACGCCGAGGCGCGCAGCGCGTAGGCGCTTTCCGCGCCCAGTCCTGGGCCCCTTCCTGGGCCCGTCCTGACCCCTTTCTGGGCCGCTTCCTGAGCCGCGTCGCGGGCCCGGCCTGAGCCCGGCCCGGGCCGCCGGGAGGCCCGCCGCCGAAGGGTGAACTGGCTGCGGCCCGGGGGCTGGTCAATCGTGTGACCCCACCACATAGGGTGACCGTGTGACGCGGCAAGAACTCGATCTGTGCACGGATGACGCACCGTCAGCCGACCGGCGAACCGAAGCCGGGCGGCCGGTGCCGCGCGCCTCCGGACCGGGCGGCAGTGCCTCCCTGCGCACGTGGCTCCGGCGCAACCGCTCGGCGGTGCGGATCGGCGCCGCGGCGTACGGGGTGCTCCTCGCCCTGTTCTGCGCGGGCCTGTTCGTGGACGGCTCGATGCCCGGCTCGGTCGCACTCGGCATCGTGCCGCCCGCCTTCGCCGCGCTGTGCCCGCCCTGGGCCGTCGCGCGCCTCGCGGCGGTCGCGGCGCTCGGGGCGACGTACCTGACCACCGCGTACGAGGACGCCGGACCGGGCACCAAGGCCATCCATCTCGGCGTGGTCGTCGGCCTGGGCGCGGTCGGCGTCTGGGCATCGGCGACGCGCGTGCACCACACCCTCCAACTCGGCCAGGCGCGTTCCGCCACGCTGATCCTCCAGCGCACGGTCCTCGAACCGATACCCGCCGACCTGCCCGGCTACGAGGTCTCCGCGCTGTACCTGCCCGCGGACCTGGAGACGAAGGTCGGCGGCGACATGTTCGCCGTCGTGCGCTCGCGGCACGGCATGCGCGTGCTCATGGGAGATGTGCGCGGCAAGGGAATCGGCGCCGTCACCACCGCCGCGACGCTCATGGCGTGCTTCCGCGAGGCCGCGCACTACGAGCCCGGCCTGCCGGGACTGGCCGCGCGCCTCGAGGAGCGCATCGCGCAGATCGACGAGGAGAGCGCCGGGCCGGCGGACGAACGCTTCGCCACCGCCGTGCTGTTCGCCTTCGACGACCCGACCCACCTGCGGATGCTGTCGTGCGGGCACACGCCGCCGATCCACCTGCGCGGCGGCCGGGCCGTCGAGTTGGAACTGCCGGTCAACGCGCCGCCGCTCGGCACCTCGGCGCTGTACGACGACGTCGAGTACGCCGAGTACCGCGTCAGCTACGTCCCCGGCGACGTCCTGGTCGTCGTGACCGACGGCGTCACCGAGGCCCGCGACTCCGCCGGCCGCTTCTACCCGTTCGGCGAACGCCTCATCCGCTGGAGCCACCACGGCTCGCAGCGCATCGCCCACGAACTGATCACCGATGTGACGATCCACACCGGCGGCCGGCTGCACGACGACGCGGCCGTCCTGGTCGTCCGCAAGACCCATGTGGACGCGCCCGTCGACTCGCCCCTCGACCCCGGTGCGGGCTCCGCGCCGGACTCCGCGACGGACCAGGTCTCGCACGTCGCCTGACCCGCCCGTGCCGCTTCCCGCCACGTCCCCGGAAAGGCCCTTCCATGGGTCACATCAACCAGTTCGACGAGGGCCTGCTCACGCCCGTCGCCGCGTACGCGATCTCCTGCATCGGTGCCGTCCTCGGCCTTGCCTGCACGACGCGCGCGCACGCGGCGGCCGGGTGGGCCCGCCGACGCTGGTTCGCGCTGGGCGCGTTCGCGATCGGCGGCACCGGGATCTGGGCCACCCACTTCGTCGCCATGCTCGGCTTCGCGGTCGAGGGGACGCCGATCCGCTACGACGTGCCGCTGACCCTCACGAGCCTCGCCGTCGCCGTCGTCGTGGTCGGCGCGGGCCTCGCCGTCGCGGCGCACGACACGGGCCGCATCGCCCTGCTCGCGGTCGGCGGCACGGTGACCGGCATCGGGGTCGCCACGATGCACTACCTGGGGATGGCCGCACTGCGCATGCGCGGGCACGTGTCCTACGACCCCGCCACCGTCGTCATCTCGGTCGGCGTCGCAATCGTCGCCGCCACCCTCGCGCTGTACGCCGCCCTGCACATCCGCACCCCCGGCGCCACCCTGGGCGCCGCCCTCGCGATGGGCGTCGCCGTCGGCGGCATGCACTACACCGGCATGACCGCGGTCTCGGTCGACGTGCACACCGACGGCTCCGCGCTCAGCGGCGCCGAGACGTCGCACCTCCTCGCACCGCTGGCCGCCGGGCTCACCCTGTGCACGATCGCCGCACTGTGCATGGTCGGCTGGCGCCCCCACCCCGACGAGGACGCGACCCCGGACGAGGCCGCCGCCCCCGCGGCGCCCCCCACCCCCGTCACCATCGAACGCATCCCGCCCGTAAGTTGAGCCGCCCCCGGACGGGCCCGCGGCAGCTCAGGTGAGGGTGTAGGCGTCGTAGACGACCGCGTCCGGCGCACGCATTCCGGCGGCTATGCCGATGGTGCGGTTCAGCCATGCGTACCGCTCGTCGCCGGTCTCGAAGCGGAGCACGAGGCGGAAGTAGTACGCACGGGGGTCGACCGCCCCACCACCCGCCAGGCGGGCCATGACGTCGGGCGGGCCGTGCCGCAGGCCGGTGGTGGTGAGGTGGATCAGCGCGCCGTCGTGGGTCCGGAGCGTGTACCGGGTGTCGATGTCGGCGGCACCGTCGGCGTGCACGACCTGCCAGTCGCCGCCGCCGGGCAGGATCGCCCCGGCCAGGCGCGGCCCGTCGAACGCGCCTCCCGTGATGGGGATGATCCTGCGGTCGCCCCACGGGGTTTCGCCCAAGTGCCGGACCGGGTCGACCGCGACGCGGAAGCGTGCCAGGAAGTCGAGGCCGGGCACCGGGGGTTCGGGCGCGGACGGGACGCTGTGGGACGGACCGCTGTAGGACTGAACGCTGTAGGACGCGCGCGAGTTGAGGGCGTCCGGGTCGAAGCCCGCGGTGCGCTTGTACGCCGCGGCGACCTCCGTGCGCTCGGCGAGCGACAGGACGTCCTCGATGTCCGTGAACCCTTCGGGGGCGCGCTCGTGGACGGTCCGCATGACGACCTCGGGCCCCATGCCGCGGTTCGCCTGCTGGAGTGCGGTCGTCGCGGGGCGGCGGTCGGCCTCGTACGCGGCGAGCGCCTCGTCGATGCCGTCGGGCGTGCCGGCCCGCGTCCCGAGGTGGTACGCCAGCACGCGGGCGTCGAGGACCGCCTGCGAGGCGCCGTTCGAGCCGATCGGGTACATCGCGTGTGCCGCGTCACCCAGCAGGGTCGTGCGGCCGTGCGTCCAGCGCGGCAGCGGGTCGCGGTCGACCATCGGGTACTCGAAGACCGCGTCGGCACCGGCGATCACCGCGGGTATGTCCAGCCAGTCGAAGCGCCAGTCGCCGAAGTGCCGCAGGATGTCCGCGGGATCGGCGGGACGGTTCCAGTCGCCGGGCGCGGGCGGCGGCGTGTCGAGCGGCCGTTCCGCGATCCAGTTGAGGAGGACGTGCCCGGTCGCGTCGGGCCGCTCGGTGAGCGGGTACGCGACGAACTTCTCGGTGCCGTCCCCCGCCATGATCATCGTGCGCCCGCCGAGGAACGCCGGTGCCGGCACGCGGGTCGTGCCGCGCCACAGCACCAGTCCGTTCCACGGCGGCGGACCCTCGGCGGGGAACAGCTGCCGCCGGACCGCCGAGCGGATGCCGTCGGCGGCGACCAGCACATCGCCGTCCACGGAGGTCCCGTCGGCCAGGTGCGCCCGGACCCCGCGGTCGACGTCCGTGTACGAGGCCACCGCCGCGCCGGTCCGCACCGACGTCCTGCCGAGGCGGTCGCGTACCGCGTCCAGGAGCGCCATCTGCAATTTGCCCCGGTGCAGCGAGTACTGCGGCCACCGGTACCCGGCGGCCACGCCGCGCGGCTCGGCCCAGATCACCTGGCCGTGCCTGCTGTGGTAGGCCAGTTCGGCGGTCGCCACACCCAGGTCGGCCAGCCGGTCGCCGAGCCCGAGTTCGGCCAGTTCGCGTACCGCGTGCGGCAGCAGGTTGATCCCGACGCCCAGCGGGCGGATCTCGGGGGCTGCCTCCAGCACGACGACGTCCGGTATCCCCGCCGCGTGCAGCGACAGCGCGGCGGTGAGCCCGCCGATCCCTCCCCCGGCCACGACAACGCGCACGGTGGTCCTCCTCGGTCGATGTTGTTATGGCCATAACAACATCGGCCATACTGCGGCCCCTCGCCCCGAATACACAAGGACAATTGGCAGGATGTGACGCGCACGGCACCGAGGAGACGGCGAGGCGGCGACATGGCGGACGAGACGCTCCCTGACGTCGGCTATGCCGAGTACGCCCGCGAACGGCTCGCCGATCTGGCCCCCGACGCGGACGCCGACGTCTTCGCGCTCGGGTACCGCCTGCTGCACCTCGCGTACCTGCTGCTCACCGACCTGGAGTCGCGCGTGCACCGCCCGCGCGGCTGGACCGTGCCGGGCTTCCGGATCATGTTCAAGCTGTGGATCCTCGGCCCCACGCAGCCCGCGCGGCTGGCCGAGTTGTCGGTGATGTCGCGGTCGGCGCTCACCAACGCCGTCAACACCCTCGAACGCGACGGCCTGGTCGAGCGCCGCCGCACCCCCGAGGACAAGCGCGCCGTAATCGTCGCACTCACCCCGCGCGGCGAGGCGGCCGTCGCGGAGGCCTTCGCCGCGCACGCGGAGCGCGAGTCCGACTGGTTCGCGGCGCTGGGCCGCGAGGACCGTGCCCAACTGACCGCGCTGCTCAGCCGCATGATCGCGGGCCGCCCGCGGGCCGCGGGCCCGTGACTCCGTCGCATGCGGGCCCGGATGCGGGGCAGGCTCCGGGGCGGGCCGTCCGCGGACCCGACCATTGGGTTCACGGGCCGGGGCTCATAGGCTGAGCAGCCAGACGTTGCCGTACGGGGCGTACGGCAAGGGGAAAGAGGGGGCAATGAGTTCGAACATCGCTTTCGACCGGCGCGAGCAGTTGGAGAAGATCCAGAGCGGGCTGCTGCCCGGCGAGCAGGTGCTCGCGGTCTACGACGCCAAGGGGGCCGGAACGGGGTTCATCGGCCTCACGGACCGGCGGGTCATCCTCCAGGACAACTCGTTCGTGGGGAAGAAGATCGCCCTGACCTCGATCCCGTACTCCAAGGTCAGCAGCGTCAGCATGGTCACCAACAAGTCCTTCGCGGGGTCGTTCTTCAGCTCCAGCGAAGTGGCGGTCCACGTGGGCACGCAGACGTACCAGATAGAAATGCGCGACGACCAGAAGGGTCGCCACGTCCACGACTTGATCCTGCACTACATCATGGCCGCCTGAGCCGCGGTCCGGACGTCGGCCGCGCGGCCGGACGTCGGGCGGCGCGGTCGCCGGGCGGGCCGCGCGGTTGCTCAGGCCTCCCGGCCCGCGGCGGGCGCGTGCCAGCGGCCGGTCTCGCGCAGCCGGTCGATGGTGGCGGTGTACGGCGCGATGTCCAGGCCCTGTTCGGCCAGCCAGGCGTCGGAGTAGTAGGAGTGCGCGTAGCGGGCGCCGCCGTCGCACAGCAGGGTGACGATCGACCCGGTGCGCCCGGACTCCCGCATTTCGGCGACGAGTTGGAGCGCACCCCACAGGCTCGTGCCGGTGGAGCCGCCCGCCTTGTGGCCGGTCAGCCGGTGCAGGTGGCGCATGGCGGCGACGGAGGCGGCGTCCGGCACCTTGATCATGCGTTCCACCACCTCGGGGATGAAGCTCGGCTCGACGCGCGGCCGGCCGATCCCTTCGATACGCGAGGCGGCGTTGACCGTGTACGCGGGGTCCTCGCGCGTCCAGCCGTCGAAGAACGCCGAGTTCTCCGGGTCGACGACGGCGAGGCAGGTGTCGTGGCACTGGTAGTGCACGTAGCGGCCGATGGTGGCGCTCGTGCCGCCGGTGCCGGCGCCGACCACGATCCAGGTAGGGACGGGGTGCCGCTCCTGGGCCATCTGACCGAAGATCGACTCGGCGATGTTGTTGTTGCCGCGCCAGTCGGTGGCCCGCTCGGCGTACGTGAACTGGTCCATGTAGTGGCCGCCCGTCTCGGCGGCGAGGCGGCGTGAGACGTCGTACACCGTGGCCGGGTCGTCGACGAGGTGGCAGGTGCCGCCGTAGAACTCGATCAGTTCGATCTTCTCGGGGCTGGTCTTCTTGCCCATGACGGCGATGAACGGCAGTCCGAGCATGCGCGCGAAGTAGGCCTCCGAGACGGCCGTCGAGCCGGAGGACGCCTCGATGACCGTGGTGCCCTCGCGGATCCAGCCGTTGCACAGTCCGTAGAGGAACAGCGAGCGCGCGAGGCGGTGTTTGAGGCTGCCGGTGGGATGGGTCGACTCGTCCTTGAGGTACAGGTCGATGCCCCACTCGGGGGGCAGCGGGTAGACCAGCAGGTGGGTGTCGGCGGACCGGTTCGCGTCCGCGTTGACCTTGCGGACGGCGTCGCTGACCCAGCTGCGGGTCCGCGTACAGACTCGGTCGACATCGGTACCCACGCGCACTCCTCGATCAAATGTGATCAATCTGGCACCAGGGTACGTCGCGTACTGTTCATCCCTGCTCACCCCTGGCCGAGCGGTCGGACAAGACTTTCATCGTGGTCGCGCACGACGCCGAGCGGGCGTGCCGCGACGCCACCGGCCGGAAAATGCCGCCGGGTGTGTGACGCGCCCCGCCCCATGCCGCGTCGTAGGGATGGAAGCACGGCCAACGCGCACGACAAGGGACGGCCAGATGACATCGGATCCGGACGAATTCCTCGAATTCGCCACAGCTCGGAGCGGGCAGTTGTTCCGCACCGCATGGCTGCTGTGCGGCGACTGGCATCTCGCCGAGGACCTCGTTCAGATCACCCTGGGCAAGTTGTACCGCTCGTGGCGCCGCGTCCGCACGGCCGACAACCTCGACGCCTACGCCCGTACGGTCCTGGTGCGCAGCTACCTGTCGCACCGGCGGTTGCGCAGCAGCACCGAGCAGCCGTACGGCACACTCCCCGACACCGCCGGCCCCGACATCGACCCCGCGCTGCGGCTGACCCTCCTCAAGGGCCTGGCCGCGCTGCCGCCCAAGGACCGTGCGGTGCTCGTCCTGCGCTACTGGGAGGACATGAGCGTCGAGCAGACCGCCAAGCAGATGGGCTGCTCGGCGGGGGCGGTCCGCAACCGGTCGCTGCGCGCGCTGGAGAAGCTGCGCGGCATCCTCGGCGGCGAGCTCCACATGTTCGCGGCGGCATGATGGGCACGCGCTCCCGCCGCCCCTCCCGGGCGGCCTCCGAATCCGCGGACGGCACCGGCCGCCGCCACCCCGTGCGCGGCCGAGAGACGGTGAACCGATGAACCCGGACCAGTACGGGCCCGATGGCCGACCGGGGGCGGCCGACGAGTCGCCCCCCGACGAGCGCGCCCTCACGTACGCCATGCACGCCGCGACCCGCGACCTGCAACCCCCGACCGCCGACCTGGTGCGCGGAGGCCTGGAACGCGGGCGCCGCATGCGTGCGGTACGCCGCGTCCAGATCGCCGGGGCCACGCTGGCCGTGGTGATCGCCACCGGGGCCGGGGCGTTCGTCGCCACCACCGGCTCGCACGCGTCCGGCCCGACGGGCACCGCGCACCAGCCGGGCCCCACGGCCGAGGTGTCGGGCCCACCGGGCAGGACGCCGTCCCCGCCGCTGCCGTCGGCACTGCCCTCGTCGCCTCCGCTCACCGGCAAAGCGGCGGTCGGGACACTGACCGGGCTGCTGCCGCTGGGGGCGACCCGCGACAACGAGGTACACGACACGACCGACCAGCCGAACAACGCTCCGTCGATCGTTATGGTGCAGACCTTGTTCCGGCCGCAGGGCGCCGCCGGGCTCGGCCTGGTGCAACTGACCGTCAACCAGGGCCCCGACGTGACGCTGGCCTGCCGGACCGGCTTTCCCGCAGAGGCCGCCTGCACGGTCAAACCGCTGCCGGACGGCGGCACTTTGCGGCTCACCGAGGAGTACGCGGGTCCGACAGCGCCGGACTTCAAGCCGAAGGGCAACGAGGTCAAGTTGCGCAGCGTGACGCTGGTCCGCGCCGACGGTGTGATGTTCCACCTCTCGGCGGCGAACTCCCGCACCCTCGCGAACCCCTGGGCGGGCGCGGAGCAGGCGGAGCCGGTTCTGACGGCGACCGAGCTGGAGGCGATCGTGACCTCCCCCGAGTGGGGCGCGCTGACCGGACCGGGGTCGCTGACCGGGCCGGGCGCACAGACCGGGGCACCCGACGCGGTCCCGACGACCACGCTCACGCCGCCGCTGCCGGGAACGCCGTCGACCACCAGTCCCCCGGTCTCCCCGCTCCCCGGCGTGTCGGGCGGGGGCGCGTCGGGCGGCGGGACGTCGGCCTGGGGCTCGTCGGGCGACGCCGCGTTCGCCGATGCCCGGGAGAGGACCGACGACACCGGCTGACCGCCCGCGCCGCTTCACGTGCGCCACGTCGCATGCCCGACATCGCGTGCGCCACGTCGCATGCCCCACGTCACGTGCGCTTTGGCCGCCCTTCCCCCACCCCACATCCGTCCTTTACCGACCTCCTGGCATGCTGCGGAAGGGGCGGGGCAGCGCATAGGCAAGGCGACGAAGGAGTCCGTGGCGTGTTGTTCGAACAGGTGGACCAGGAGCAGCGGGCCCAGGCGATCCTGGAGGTGTTCGACGCGGCCTTCGGGGAGCTGATCGAGGCCGACCCGGCGGCATTCCGCGTCAAGTTCCGCAAGATGGCGGCCTCCGCGTTCGCGTTCTACCGGGGCACCGCATGCCTCTACTACGCGGACGTCGACGGCGCCGCGAACCCGTTCGTGGACGACCGCACCGACCGCGTCTGGATCCACGGCGACCTGCACGCCGAGAACTTCGGCACCTACCTGAACGCCGACGGCCGCCTGGTCTTCAACGTCAACGACTTCGACGAGGCCTATCTCGGTCCGTTCATGTGGGACGTGCAGCGCTTCGCCGCGAGCCTCGCGCTGATCGGGTACGCCAAGGCCCTCAGCGACGAGCTGATCGGCGACCTCGTGGCCGCGTACGCGCGGGCGTACCGCGCTCAGATCCTGATGCTCACCGACGACCCGGCCGGTGCGGAGACCGCGCTCACCCTCAGCACCGCGACCGGTCCCCTGCTCGACGTGCTGCACCGCGCGCGCCTCCTGACGCGGGTCGGGCTGCTCGACGAGCAGACCGTCATCGACGGCTACGACCGGCGCTTCTCGCTGAACGGCGGCGCGTTCGCGCTCGACGACGACACGAGGAAGACGGTCCTGGAGGCGTTCGGCCGCTACCTCGCGACGACGCCGGAGACCACGCGCTCACGGCCGGACACGTACGAGGTCAAGGACGTCGTCGGGCGGCGCGGCGTGGGCATCGGGAGTGCGGGGCTGCCCTCGTTCAACCTGCTCATCGAGGGCAACACCGAGGCCCTGGAGAACGACGTCATCCTGTACATGAAGCAGGGTCAGACGCCCGCGGTGAGCCGGCATGTGGCGGACCCCGAGGTACGTGCCTACTTCCGGCACGAGGGGCACCGTACGGTCATCTCGCAGCGGGCCCTCCAGGCGCACGCCGACCCGTGGCTGGGCTACACCGACATCGACGGAGTGGGGCAGCTCGTCGCGGAGGTGTCGCCGTACGCGAACGACCTCGACTGGTCCGCCCTCAACGAGCCGGACGACATCCGCAACGTGGTCGAGTACCTGGCCCGCGCCACCGCCACGATGCACGCCGTCGCGGACGAGGACAGCAACGGCCAGTCGCTCGTGCCCTTCTCGACCGAGCACGCGATCCGCGACGTGGTGGAGCCGGACGAAGAGGGCTTCGTGGCCCACCTCGTGGAGTTCGCGCACACGTACGCCGCCCGCACGCGCGAGGACCACGCGATCTTCGTCGACCTTTTCCGCAACGGCCGGATCACCGGGCTGTAGGCAGCAACCGTAGAGGGGCCGGTCGGTTCCGGGTGCTCCACCCGGAACCGACCGGCCCCTTTTCACGGCTGCCGCGTCACAGTCGTCCGACGGCAGTCGCGTCCGCGCCGAATGGCGCCGTCACTCGATCGCGTCCAGCAGCATCGGCAGCGCCGCGTAGACCTCGCGCTCCCAGTACTGCCATTCGTGCTGCCCGTACGTCATGCACACGTCGGCCGCGATGCCGCGGTTCGCCAACTCCTCGACGAAGTCGAGGTTCTGGCCGCGGATCGCGCGTTCGACGAAGCTGCCGATCCCGTCGAAGCCCTTGCCGGGTGGCGTGGCCTGGCAGCGGCCGGGCGACGGGGCGGCGGTCAGCGCGCCGTTCCACACCCATCCGGGGTCCACCGTGCTGCCGTTGCCGAAGGACACGAACAGCGGTGTCCCGCGCAGTCCTTCGGCGACGCCGAGGGCGCTGTTGTCGATCCACCGCTGCCGCTCCCGCACGTCGGTCACGACGTTCGTGTAGAACGGGTGGCCGGGTTCGCCGTTGATGCGCTTCCAGTCGACGCCGCAGCTCAGCGCGCCCGCCTTGACCACGCTGGGCCCCTGGATCGCCTCCTCGGTGTCGTTGTGCAGCATGTTCACCGCACCGCTGATCGCGGCGACCGCCTTGAAGTGCCCGGGGTTCTTCCCGGCGAGCATCATCG
This sequence comes from Streptomycetaceae bacterium NBC_01309, assembly GCA_045039925.1. GTDB lineage: Bacteria > Actinomycetota > Actinomycetes > Streptomycetales > Streptomycetaceae > Yinghuangia. The sequence goes on along the minus strand of CP108400.1, from coordinate 7,465,273 downwards.
CGCCGCCGCCGCCCATCGAGATACCCAGCACCGACCGCTCGCTGTTCGCCCGGTACTGCGACTCCAGGATCTGGCTGACCTCGTCGACGACGTAGTTCTCCCAGTCCGGCGACTGCGACTCGTCGCCGTAGTTCCACCAGTTCAGGTACGAACTGCACTTGCTGGTCTCCGGGATGACCACCATGACGTCCTCGTCGGCGACCATCTCCTCGATGTGCGTCTGGTTCGTGTAGCTGGTGTGGTCGTCGCCGCCGCCGTGCAGCATCCACAGCGTGGGCCACGTCCGGGACGCGGTCTTGGACCAGTTCTTCGGCAGCAGCACACGCACCCACTTGACCGTCATGTTGTCGGTCGACGGCGAGTGGATGCCGATGTCGATCACGCGCTTGTTCGGGTTCGTGCTGTTGTCCGGGTAGAGCGGGAGGTTCGGGTACGCCTCCCACCACACACTCGCGGGATTCGTGGTCGGGGTCGCCTGCGCGCCCGGGGCGGAGAGGCCGAGGCCGAGCAGCAGGGCGAGGACGAGGAACCACCCTGTGAAGCGGCGGCGCGGTACGGCGCGGGGCCCGGACCGTCGTGCTTGTGCGGCTGGACGCATGCGGGGGAACTCCTTGGTGGCCGACCGGGGAACGGCGGACTGCGGCAGGAAGCCTCGCCCACACGACACGTGTCGCACAAGACCGGATTTCAGTCGAACGATTGAAAGAATTCGGTCGCCGGGGACGAACCCTCACCGGCCCCGGAGCACGTCCCGCAGGTATCGCTGATACGTCAGTGCCGCGAAAGCCTCGACCTCGCCCCGGGCGGAATCGAGGGCGGCGGCGGCGTCCCGGTGCGCGTCGGTCGCGGCGGCGAGCACGGCCTCGGCGTCGCGTACCGCCGCCGCCGCGCGCGCGACGTCACCGGCCCCGGATCCACGCAGGCGGCGCTCCTCGGCGGCCAAGTCGGCTTCGAGGTCCGCGAGTTCGTCGAGGGCGCCGGCTCGGACGCGGGCGGCCTGCCGGGCGAGGTCGAGGCGTCGGTCGGCCCGCCTGCGGTGCAGTTCCTGCGCCTCCTGGTACGGCAGCACGGCCGGCAGCCGGATCCGCAGCTCCTCCACCACCTCGTCGCGCCACTCCTGGAGCCCGCGGGCGAGAGCCGGGCTCATGCCGTCGATCCTGACCGTGCGCCCGGGACGCGACACGACCGCCTGCGCACGCCGCTCGGCCGAGGTCGGCACCGCGGACGTGACCCTGGTGAAGTCGGCCGCGGTGCGGACGCCCTCGTCGTGGAGCACCGCCGCGATCCGGGTCCCCAGCATCTCGGCGGGTATGGGGTGGCGCCGCAGCCCCTCGTCGAGGGCGCGTTCCTGGAGCGCCCGCAGCGCGAGCAACTCCTCGCGTCCGCCGGAGCCTTCCAGCAGTACGCGGCGCCGCTCGACGGACCCGAGTGCCTCGGCGAGCCGCTTCTCCGCGGCCGTACGCTCGAACTCGTAGCGGCTGTGCAACAGCTTTCCGTCGGCGATCTGCCGTGCCGCGACGTCGGCGTGCGCCTGGTGGGCGTCGTCCGACGCCGCGCGCGCCCGCTGGGCGCGGAGGGCACTGAACCCGACCAGTTCCCCGGCGTCCTCGACGGCCTCCACGGCGGCTTCGCGGCGGCGGAGTTCGGGTGAATCGCGATACGCCCGCCGCGCCCGGCCGAGCACCGACGTGACCACCATCCCGCCTGCCGCGACGGCGGCCACGGCGGCCCAGACCCCCGGGCCCGCGAGGGCGATGCCGGCCCCTGCGACGGCGGCGAGCACGACCAGCACGGCTACGGCGGTACGCGCGCCCCAGGTGAGACGGCGCGGTACCGCTTGGAAGGCGAGGAGAGGAGTGGGCACGGGCGATGCGGCGGCGGGCGAAGCCGCCGCGGGCGGAGTCGGTGCGGCAGGCGCGGACGCGGTGGATGTCGGGGTGTGGCTTGAGGCGGCGGGAGATGCGGACGCGGTCCCGGACGCGCTCGCGGGTCCTGACGGCGCGGCGGCCGCTGCCGCGGACGTGGACGCGGACGTGGACGCGGACGTGGACGTGGACGCGGACGTGGACGTGCCGCGGGCAGCGGTCTCCGGGCCGGCAGCGGCCGGAGCCGAAGCCCGCGACGCCCCCGAAGCTGCTGAAGCTGCTGAAGCTGCCGCGGAACCCGGACTCCCCGCGGTTCGCGGTCCTCCCGAAGTACCCGCGACCGTCGCCGCCGTGGCCCCGGTCGATGCCGCGGGCCGGGCGGCAGTTCCGCGCGTCCCGGGGCCTCCGGAACTCCCGGAAACCCCGGAAGGTCCGGGGACCCCTGGACTCCCAGAACTCCCGGAACTCCCAGGGCCTTCGGAAGTCGCGGTCGCCGAGACCGCCGGTGACGGCGCCCCCTTCCCATCCTCTGCCCCGCCGCCCGCCCCGTCGTGCGTCAAGGCCTCGGCCAGCCACGACGGCAAGCCGCCGCGCGGCCTGGCCACCGGCAGGACAGGGCCGCCCAGAGGCCCGGTCTCGGCCATCGGTCGCGTCGCCCAGTGGGCGAGTCGCGCCCACTCGTCCGTGAGCCCGGGCGACGCGCACGCCGTGGCGGAGAAGCGGTCCGACTGCGTGGGCGCGTTGAAGTCCTCCGCCTTCAGCAACAGATGCTCCCCGCCGTCCTCGTGGAACGTCCGCCACAGCCACGGCTCGCGGGCGAGCGTACGCAGCGTCAGGTCGATCAGGTGGGCCGAGAACCGGTCGAGGCCGGGGCCGAAGTCGCGCGATCCCCGCAGCGGATGCTGGTAGTTGCGGTGTCCGTTCTCGGCGGCGGGCATCCCGGCCAGCGACGGGACGTACATCCCGTCGTAGTCGATCAGCCGCAGGCCGCCGTCGGGCGCGACGATCAGATTGCCGTGCTGGAGGTCCCCGTGCGCGAGTCCGTGGGCCTCCAGATCAGCCACCAGACGCGCGAACCGCTCCGCGAGGGCCTCCAGTGCCGCGCGGTCGCCGAGGTGGTCCTCGATCCACGGGATCAGCCCCGTACCCTCGACCCACTCCATGAGGATCACCGGGAACCACCGGCCGCCCACCAGGATGCCGTGCCCGACGTACTCGACTCCGACCCGCCAGTCGGCGTCCACCGCGCGCAGCGCGTCGCCGATGGCCCGGTAGCGCCGCAGGCGCGCGGGGATCGCGCGGGTGAAGCACTTGACGGCGAACTCCCGGCCCGCGGCGCCCGTTCCGGACGTGCTCGCACCGGTGGCGGTGATCCGGAACACGCTCCCGAAGTTCCCCGAGACAGCTCGCGGCATACGCAGCGGCCCCATCGCGACGAGGCCGCCGGCCACCGTCGGATGGGCGAAGCAGAGCGTGGTGTCGCGGATCGCCTCGCTGTAGTCCGCGCCGGTCGGGTACGGCCCGTCCGCCCCGTCCGCGACGGCTCCCGCCGCCCGCCCGCCGTCCGCCGTCACGTGGCCCGCCTCACCGGGGCTCGATGCGGATGAGTGTGACGTCGTCGTTGCGCAACTCCCCGGCGGCGCGGCGTCGTTCGACCCAGGAGGCGAGTTCGCGGGGCGACGCGGAGTCCAGGACGCGCAGTGCGTGCCAAGGTTTTTCGCCTTCCTCCCGGCTGCGCAGGAACCAGGCCGCCAGCGCGTCGGTCGCCAGGTAGAAGCGGTCGCCCATGACCCACGAGCCGCCTACCACCCGCACGTGCGGCTCGACCGCATCGCGGTCGTGGCCGAGGCTGGCCGCGAGGGCCGGGTGGTTGTCGAAGTCGTCGGCGCGGTCGAGCGGGAAGGCGAGCCGCAGTTGGTCGCCGCGCACGTGGAAGAGGCAGGTGTCGCCGAGCGCCGCCGCGGACCAGGTCCCGCGCGCGGGCGCCCACCGGTGCGCGGCGAAGTGCGCGACCAGCAGTGTGGCGTGGGCGCCGCGCTCGAATCCGGGGCGTTCGTACCAGGTCAGGGGACGGCCGCGGAGTTCGCGCCCGTACTCGTACCGCTTCATGAGGTCGGGCCAGCGGTGCGCGGCGCGGCCGAGTACGTCGGCGAACCCGGTTCCGGTACGCAGCAGTCCGGTCGGTGCGCCGCCCGCCTGCCGGACCAGCACCTCGGCCCAACGCCGGGCCAGCAGGCTTTCGGAGGCCCCGTCCGACACCGCCGCGCGCACGCTGGAGACCCTCCCCACCCCGCCCCGCCGGCAGGTCGGCCCCGGCGGCGGCAGCATGCTGCGGCCGGTGCCGATGACGGCGCTGCCGCTGCCGCCCTGCACGGCCGGGACGCCGCGGCTCCCGACCCATGCGGCGTCCTCGTACTCGTGCGGTTCCGCTCCGCCCTTGTGCAGCGCGAGCACCGTGACGTGGGCACGCATGCGGCCGCTACCGGATGTCCGCCGCGCGGGTGCCGATGTCGAGGAACTGGACCACGGCGGACAGGTCGGCGTTGAAGACGAACCCGTGAGCGCCGTCGTCGACATCGGTGCCCTGCTCGGTGGCGTAGGCACGCATGCCGGGCGGGAGCTCGCTCGACATGGAGTAGAGCAACTGGGCGTATTTGTCCGGAAGTTCGTCACCCGGGCCGGGAAACGCCACGGGGGTGGTGCGGTTGGTCGAAATGTGCAGGTTGAACATCAGCACCTCGCCGTCGGCGGTGACGTGGTACCTCAGCCGGGTCGCGGCCTCGGCCGGATTCCCGTCGGTGGACTCACCGTCGGTGAGGTTGAGCACGATGGGCGGGAACCCCTCGGGGTGCGCGTCGACCCAGCCCTGGACGAGCTTCGACGCGGCCCCGACCGCCTGGCACATGGGGGTGCCGCCGGACGCGACCGGCTCGACCCAGACCGGCACCTCGACCGTACGCTCGACCAGGCCACCCGCACCGTCGGGGACCTTCCGCACCCGCGCGTCGAAGCGGGCCGGGTGCTCGACGATCTCGCTGAGCGGCACCAGTTCGCGTCCGGCGAGGCCGCCGGAGAGCGCGGGCAGCACGGTGTGGCCGTAGCCGATCACCGCGATGTGGAAGTAGTCGCGCACCCCTTCCTCCTTCGCGCACCGTACGGACAGTTCGAACAGCAGCCGGTTGAGCGCGTCGGCCACCACGTCGGCCTTGCGCGGCGGGGCCGCGGGCCCGTCCGGCCCGTCGGTGCCGCCGTCCCCCGGTGCGGTGCCGATCGGGTCGTCCATCGAACTGGACTGGTCGATCAGGAAGATCAGGCAGCCGGGGTGTGCCCGGCTGATCTCTGCGGTGTACGGCATGGTGCGTCCCCCAGGGCCCAGTGGGCATGGCGCGGTACCGGCGTTCCGGACTCGCTCCAGCGTAGGTACGCCGACTCTCCGCAGTCCAAGGGACTTTCCTCCACCTCGGGGTTGTCCGGAAGTGCCGCGCGCCGCCGCGGCGGGGGCGTCACGCCTCGGGGCCGTGCAGCGGGCTGGGGATCGCCTCTGGCGCGCCGGGGCGCCGACCGGGCAGCCGGTCGCGATTGGGGGTGTGCCGGGCCAGGCGGGGACCGAGCAGGTCGAACTGCCCGTAGCGTTCCTTGAGGTCGGGGAACCGCTGCTGGTAGCGCGCGGTCTCGGCACGGACCAGGGCCCAGAACACCGCCTCGGGTACGCCGAGATCGTCCTCCGCGAGCACCGAGAGATGCCGCAGCGGCCCGCCGAACAGCCCGCCGCCGAACAAGCGGCCGAGATCGCCGGGGCGGTACGCCGTACCCGGTCTGCCCGGCCCGGCGGCCGCCGCGAGCGGCAGGCCGTCGGTCTCGGGGAACGGCGTACCGTCCGCGTCCACGCAGGCCAAGAGCCCGCGCGCGACGTCGCGGACGGCGAGCCGCACCGGGACCTCGCCCGCGTCGGACACCACGACGAGCGTTTCGCCGTACGCGGGGACGGCCAGCCCGTACCGGTACAGCAGGTGCAGCAGCGGCGGCAGCAGCGCGCTGCACAACCAGCGCAGCCATTCACGGGGCGCCAGGCCCGAGCGCGCCACCAACTCCGCGACCAGGGCGCGCCCGGTGTGGTCGCGGTGCAGCAAGGCCGGGAGCGGGCGGGCGCGTTCGCCGGCCTCCAGGCTCGCCGCGAGCGGTTCGCTCCACGACGCACCGAACAGCGCACGGTACGGATGCCCGCCCGCGTCGTCCCGCACCGCGTCCAGGTGCGGGTGGCGCACGGTCACCGAGGCGAGGTCGGCCAACAGGACGACGCGGCTCTCGCCGTGCAGGAACGGGTCGGCGTGGTAGCGGTCGACGAGCCACCGCGTCGTTTCCGGCGACGTCGGCGAGGGCTCCGGTATCGGGCGGCACAGGGGCGCGTCCGGTCCCGCGAAGGGAAGGGCCACGTCCCGTCGCCCGGGCCGGTCGAGGTTGGTGAAGCCGCCCGCGGCCTGACGCGGCAGATAGCGGTCGGGACCGCCGTCGCCGAGCGGGACGATCCGGCTGTGCGCGAGGTCTTCCGCGAACACCGGCAGAACCGTCTCGTCCCATTGCCACGGGTGCACCGGCAGCCAGATGTAGTCGGCCGGGTCGAGGCCCCGGTCGCGGAGCCGGGCGGTGAAGCGGCGCCGGGTGGAGGGGTCCAACTCCTCGGCGAGGAGTCGTTGTTCGGTGAGGTCGGGGGAACTCGTGTGCCACCCCGCGATCCCGCGGTGCACGGCGGCCCACGGCAGGCGGATCGGGTTGCGCGCCTCGGGCGCCCACCGGGTGGCGTCGGTGGCGGAGAACCCGGGACGCACCCGGTCGGGCACCAGGCCGGGCCGGCCGCCCACCCGGCCCTCCAGGTCGAGGTAGGCCATGTCGGCGAGTTCGGCGGCGGACGGGCGCTCACGGGCGTCCTCGCGGACCGCGCCGAGCAGCGCCGCGCTCACGTCGCGGACCAGGCGCGCGGTCGTGTCGGGGCCGAGTCCGAGTTCGGCGCGCGCGTCGACGATCAGGCGGGCGGCGTCCGTCGCTGGGGCGGCGGCGCCGTCGGCGACCCGCAGGACGGATCCCGGCTGGATGCGCCAGGTGCCGAACGCGCCGCGCCGGGCGCGGAAGGAGTAGACGGTGTGGCCCGCGAGTTCGAGCCGGTAGCGCGGGGCGGGGTGGGCGACGGAGTGCGGGTGGACGGGTGCGGCATGCGGCTCCCCGTCGGCGCCGGTGCCAGAGCCGGCACCGGCACCGGCACCGGCACCGAGACGCGCAACGGCTTGTGCGTCGGTGTCCGCCTCGGGGTCCGCATCCGTGTTCACCCGGGCACGCGCGCGGAGGTGCGCGCCGTCGGCGACGCGTTCTCCGTCGGCCGCATATGCGCTCGCTCCCGCCCCGGCAAGGGTGTCCGCTCCCGCCGTCGCGGCGCCCTCCAGGTCGGCTTCTGTCCGCATGCCGGGCACCCGGCCGTCGGGGTCGGCCTCGTCGCGGATCGGGGCCAGCAGTCCTTCGTACGCGTATTCGGCGAGCAGTGCCAGCAGGAGCCCGGCGGACGCCCGCTGCCAAGCGGGACCGCTGAGTTCGGGGAAGTCGGGCAGCGGCACGGGCCCTCCTGAGGTACGCGGCGGCGCGGTGCCGGGCGCCGGCCGCGCGCGGGCCGGTTGGCACACGCCGAAAGTAATGCAGGATCCACCGGACGTCAGCCGGATACGGGTCGGGTCATCCGGTCGCGCCGGGCGGTCCGGGGAGTTCGGCGACCGGAGCGCCCGAGGATCGGCGCGCGGTCGGCGGGGGCGTGGGCGAACGGTGGCTGGGAAGGTCGCATGCGGGGTGCGATCCGGGGTCAGGTTGCGGCGATCGGGTTCGCGATGTCGACGTAGACGGTGCGGTTCGCGTGCGGGCCCGGCGGTGCCGCGAGGCCCGCGACGCGGGTGCGCAGGTTCGCTTTGCAGCGTAGTCGGGGCGCGTCCAGCAGCGTCGTGATCAGGTCACCGGCGAGGAGCCCTTGGCCGGCCTGCTCGTGCGCGGTGCGCACGCGCCGCAGGAACTCGCGTACCCGCGCCAACAGCCTTGTCTCGTCGGCGAGTCCCTCGGCACCCAGCGCGCCGACGAGGCCCAGCACGTTGTTGACGCCGACGCAGTAGCCGAGCCGTTCGTCGACGACCGCGTCCGTGGACCAGGTCGCGGCGTCCTCGCGGACGTCCGCGGGCAGCCAGCGCGCGAGCGGTGCGCCGCGCGCGGCCGAGAAGTGGTAGCCCTGGTTGCCGCGGTAGCGCCCGCCGACGGGCCAGCCGTCGCCGTCGAGGACGACGAGGGTGTTCTGCTGGTGGGCCTCCAGGCCGAGCCCGTACTCCGCGTACAGCCACAGCACGGGTGCCACCACGACGTCGAGGTAGCGGCCGAGCCAGGTGTCGGCGACCTCGGCGGGGGGGCGTCCGGTGTGCACGGCGAGGTGGTGGACGGTACGCCCGAGGAGCGAGCGGCGGGCGGGGCGGTCGGGCCGCGACGCGGTGAGTCCCGCGACGCATACGACACGGTCGCGCGGGCCGAACGGGTTGTCGCGCACCACGAGTTCCAGCCCGCTCTCGCACGTGCTGCCGGGCGCGCGCAAGGTGAGCCAGCCCAGGTCCCGGACCACGTCGAACCCGGCGTGGGCGCCGTGCAGCACGCGTTTGAGACCGGCGTCCAGCATGCGGTGCACGGCCAGTCCGCGCCGCATCTCGGAGCGCAGGTTCTCGCGGCGCGAGTCCGCCACCTCGGCGCCGAGGGAGGTCTTGAGCATCACCGGCGCGTCGGCGCGGTAGAGCGTGCGCACCGACGAGGTCGGGGACCACACGGGCCCGGCCGGGCCGAGGTCGTGCAGGAGCCCCGCGTCCAGCAGCGCGCGGACGCCGGGCCGGGTGGCCGCGTCCCGGGCCTGCCAGGGGTGGGCGGGGAAGACCACGGTCCCCGCGGGGCGTTCGAGGTCCGGTCCGGCGAGGGCCGCGAAAATGGCCGGGAGTGGCCCGATCAGGTCTTCGTCGAGCTGTACGACACTGGGGTCCGCGGCGAACCAGTGCAGCGGGAAGCGGCCGCGCAGCTCCGGGGAGAACCGTTCCGCCTCGGCATCGTCGACGCCTTGCCGACTGTGCGGGGTGGGGTGGAACGGGTGTCCGAGCAGCAGGGCCTGCTCGGCCTCCAGGAACGGGGTCGGCGCGGTGGCCTCGCCGGACCCGTGCGGCGCCTCCGGCTCCGCTTCCGGTGTCCGGGAGTCCGGGACGCGCGCGTCGCGCACCGCCGGGTCGTCCGCCCGGACGTCCTTCACCCCGGCTTCCTCGGCGTGCCGGACGATCAGGTGGCGCGCGGTGCGGCGCACCGAGTCCCTTACGCGTGCGGCGAATTCGGCCGCGATGCCGGTGCGGCGGTCGGCGCACAGCAGGGCGGCGAGCGCGGTGGCGTCGAGGACGCGCCCCGCGTCGGTCTCGGCGATGCGCGCCGGGCCGAAGCGGTGCCAGCCGGTCGGCGAGCGGTACTCCAGCGCCACCTCGACGACGGGGCCGTTGTCGGCGAGCGCGACGCGGACGACGGGCCCGTCGCGGACCACCACACCGTCCTCGCGCAGCAGGCAGCGCAGCAGCGCTTCGACGGCCGCGTGGTCGGCGGCCTCGGTCAAGTCGGCGTCCGACGGTGGTCCGCCGGGGTCGGGCACGGGCGGAAGTGTGGGCGAACCGGGCCGCTGGTGCGCGACCGGCGTCGCCGGTACCTGACCGGATGGCGACATAGGCTGTACGGACCTCCCCGTGGTCGACAACGGCCGTGCGGTGGGGCGGTGTTCGGCGGCGCACCTGCTTCCGGTCGGCGAGCCGGGCGACGCGCCCGGCAGGCTTCTCCGCGTGCCTGCTCCGTGTGCTGTTCGGAGAACGGTAACCCATTCCGCGGGAACCGAAGGGCACGGCCACCCGTCCAACCCAACGATCCGCCGAGTCGCCGGGGTTCCGCGACGGACGGATCGCTACGATACGAAGTGCGCTTGTCAGCGCCGCGGTCCCTTGGGTCCGAGGCACCGTCAGGCGGCCGGAATGGGGGGAAAGTTCCATCTCCGCGTGTCATCCGAAGGGGGGGTCCTCCGGATCGCGCGGTCACCCGTCACGGCCGACGTCGCATCACCCTGCCCACGCACGCCTGTGCCGGCAGGGCGTTCCTTCATGGATCGGCTTGGACACGGAGACGACAAATGAATGCCTACTGGGGTCACCAACGACGGTCGCCGTCCCATCAGCAGATGCCCCCGCCGTACGGGCACGGCAACGCGCCCGGGTACCTGGGGCCTTCGGCACCGCCGCCCCGCGGCGACCGCAACGGGAAGCTCATGGTGCTGCTCACCCTCGTGGGCACCGTCGCCACCGTCGTGAGCGTGCTGCTCGCCATCGGTGTGGGCCCGTTCGACCTCTCGGGCGGCAAGGACGACAAGTCCTCCGCGCCGGTCGCGCCCGTCGCGAACGGCAGCGGGGGCAGGCAGACCCTGGAGGGCTGGGTCGCGAAGGTCAACGAGGTCTGCGGCAAGGAGACGACCGAGTTCACCGACCGGCTCCAGGCGAAGGACGCCGCCCTCGACGCCGGCGACCTCCCGGGCTACGCCGCGGAAATGGCGCAGCTCGCACGCCGCATGGACGGCATCGTGACGCAGCTCAAGGCCGTCCCGCTGCCGGCGGACGACGACGCGAAGGAGTGGCGCGACAAGTACATCCAGCGGTCCGAACTGCTGTCGGAGAGCGCCGCGCACGCGCTCGCCGCGGCGGAGCCGGGGGCCGACGAGGCCGCCGCCCAGGAGTCCGCGGACTCGTCGGACGCGAAGCTCACCGAGCTGGACACGCTGGACACCGAGGAGATCCAACCCCTCGCCGAAAAGCTCGGGGTGTCGTGCCCCTGAGCCCAGCCCGAGCACGCCGGGCACGCGCCCGCGGCACGCTCACGCCACCGGCCACGGCAGGATGACCCACAGTGTCTTGCCGTCGGCGTGCGCCTCGATGTGGATCTGGCCGCCGGTCTCGTCGACGATGCGCCGCACGATCAACAGGCCGCGCCCGGAAGTGTCGTCGACGGTCTCCAGGAGCGCGACGGGCCGGTACGGGTGGCGGTCGCGGACCCCCAGCCACAGCCACCCGTCGTGCACGGTCAGGGTCACCACGATCTCGGGCGACACGACGGCCGCGTGCTCGACGGCGTTGGTGATCAGCTCGGAGGCGATGAGGCGGAGCCCGTACCCGAGGTCGTGCCCGCTCGGCAGTCCCCAGTAGGTCAGATGGTCGGCGAGGGCACGCCGGGCCTGCGGGACGGCCGCGGGTTCCGCGGGCAGCGTGAACCAACAGGACCTGTCATATCCCAGAGTCACGGGGCCCACCTCCTCGCGCGCGGTGGTCCAGCCTAATGCCCCGGACGGGGGTCCGATCATGGGCTACGTAGACGACACGTACCGTAACCGCCCGCTTCCGGTGGCGCGCCACGGCGTGCGCCACGGCGCGGACCATCGCACGCGCGATGCAAGCAGATTGACGGATCGTCACATGAACACGAAACGTTGATCGATCGCGTGTGTGAAGTACGCGGATCGTGGGCAAGACCGTGGCGTCTGCGTATGTGACGGCGCACCCGAGGGGTGTGCCCATATCCGCGCGTTGCGGTGTCGGAGCCCCCGTCCAAGATGGCTTCCGGCAACCGCCGCTCAGTCCCACAGAAGGGTGATGCGGGTGGACGACAACCTGGACGCGCTCGAACGGCTCATGCTGGCCAACCTGCTCGAAGGCCGCCAGCCGCGCCGTCGGGCCACCACGATGCCCCGGGCACAACGCAACTCCGACTCCCGGCAGTCCGCGCCCCAGCAGCGCAACCAGTCCCGTAACCAGGCCAGGCACGCTCCCGCGGCGCGCGCCTCGATCCCCGGCCCGTCGGCCCCGCCCCAGGTCTCCGACCTGCGGCAGACGCGCCTTCTGGACATCGGCCGGGTCATCAAGCAGATCGACCCGCGCACGACGCCCGAGTGGCGCTCCGAGATGGCCGCCGCATGGGTGCGCCTGAACCTGACCGCCGCGCAGGTGCACGGGTGGCTCACCGCGGGCCTGCTCCCGGCGCAGCACGAGTTGGCCAAGGAGTGCATCGAGCGGGGCCTGACGCCCGCCGACATGAAGTCGCGCATCGACGGCGTACGCGTCGTGGAGCGCCTGCGCGGCGACGGCGTCGACGGTGTCGTGGACATCCTGCGCCGCAACGGCTGGAAGCCCGCCGCCACCCCCACGGCAGCCGCCTAGCGGCCGCGCGTCCGCACCGGGACACGCGGCCCTGGACGCGTTTGACTTCATTGCAGACCGCATCTAGTTTGCGGCCATGCCACCAGGGGATTCCGCCGGCATCGCATCGCCGTCCCACCCGACACCCGGGTCCCCGACGTCCGAGTCCTCGGCGTCGCCCTCCCTGACCCGGCGCCAGATTCTGCTGGCGTTCTCGGGGTTGATGCTCGGCATCCTGCTCTCGTCGCTCGACCAGACGATCGTCGCCACCGCGCTGCCGACGATCGTCTCCGAACTCGGCGGACTCGACAAACTGGCGTGGGTGACCACCGCGTACGCCCTGGCCATGGCCGTGTCGACCCCGGTGTACGGCAAGCTCGGCGACCTGTTCGGCAGGAAGTACCTCTTCCAGACCGCCATCGGCGTGTTCCTCGCGGGATCGGTGCTGTGCGGGCTCGCGCAGTCGATGGGCACGCTCATCGCGTTCCGGGCGATCCAGGGTCTCGGCGCGGGCGGGCTGATGAGCAACGCGCAGGCCATCGTCGGCGACCTCGTCCCGCCCGCCGAACGCGGCCGCTACCAGGGCCTCATCGGCTCGATGATCGCGCTGTCCACCGTCGGCGGCCCGCTGCTGGGCGGCCTGCTCACCGAGGCGCTGTCGTGGCGGTGGATCTTCTACGTGAACCTGCCGCTCGGGGCGATCGCCCTCGTGGTGACCAGCTTCGTGCTGCGGCCCCCGGCCTACCGCCGCGAGCGCAGACCGCTCGACTGGCTCGGGGGCGTCCTGCTGTCGTGCGGGACGGCGGCGCTGATCCTGTTCACGACGTGGGGCGGCACGACGTACGCGTGGACGTCCCCGCAGATCCTGCTGCTGGTCACGGCGGCCGTCGTGCTGCTCTCGCTGTTCGTCCGCGTCGAGACGCGGGCGGCGGATCCGCTGATCCCGCTGCGGCTGCTGTCCCGGAACGCGGTGGTGCGGGTCGCGTGCCCGCTGACGCTGGTGGCCGGCTGCCTGTTCATCGGTGTGGGCACGTTCCTGCCGCTGTACGAGCAGATCGTGCACGGGAAGGGCCCGACGGAGTCGGGGCTGCTGCTGGCCCCGATGATGCTGGCGATGCTGGTCAGTTCGACGGTGTGCGGCCGTGTCGTGTCGCGGATCGGCAAGTACAAGCGGTTCCCGGTGGGCGGGACGCTGCTGGCGGCGCTCGGCCTGGCGCTGCTCGCGACGCTCGGCGCCGGGAGCCCGTACTGGCGACTTCTGGTCGCCCTCGTCGTGCTGGGTTTCGGGCTCGGGACGATCGGCCCGGTCACGACCCTCGCGGTGCAGAATTCGGTGGACCACCGCGACCTCGGCGTGGCCACCGCGCTCAACTCGTTCTCGCGGTCGATCGGCTCGTCGTTCGGAGTGGCGCTGCTGGGTGCGGTGTTCACCCACCGGCTCGCGGCCGGTCTCTCCGCGTCCGAGGCGCAGGCGCTGGGCGGCGACCACACCACGATCACCCGTGAGCGGATCGACGCGTTGGCGCCGGAGGCCCACGCGGCCGTCCTGGAGTCGTTCGCCGGTGCCCTGGCCTGGGTCTTCGCCACGGCGGTGCCGGTGGCGCTGTGCGGCTTCCTGCTGGCGCTCGCGCTGCGCGAACTGCCCTTGCGGAAGGGGCCGGAAGCCGCGGTCCCGGCGGAGGCGCCGACTCCGGGCCGGGATTCCCCGCACTCGGCTAGGGCCGGTGCCACGTCGGCGCGTCCGCGGGCGGGACGACGACCACCGAAGACGCCACGGCCAGAGGAGCGCGGACGGGGCTGAGCGGTTCGGGCAGGCGCATCGCGGGCCGCCCGGTGCGGAAGCACGCGACGGCGTGCAGGTCGACGAGGTCCATCGCGGCGTCCCACACCCAGTCCTGCGGGTTGGCGACGAGGAGGCGGTTCGCGGCGAGGCTGCGTACCGCAAGCTCGCTCAGGTCCGCGACGAGCGCGTGCCGTCCCAGGTCGGCGAGGCCCGCGAGCAGCACGGCGATCTCGCCGACGCGGCGGATCGCGGGTCTCTCGGGGCCCGCGAGCGCGACCGCCATCGCGCGTATGCCGGGCAGGTCGGGGCCGGAGCCCGGGGCGAGGGCCGGTTCGAGCCGCACCAGGTCCACACCGCGCGGCCGGGCGCCCGGGTCGACCACGGCGGCCTCGGCCGCGAGCAGCGCGACCAGCGCGTCGTCGAACTCGTCGGCACCGACGACCGGCGGCGCCGCGAGCGCGCCGACGCCCGCGTCATCGCACGAAACCCCCTGCGGTGTCCCGGGTTTGGCCTGGATCTTCACAAGATTTCCCATAGCCACCATGCAAGCCGAGGCAGACCGCCAACACCGGAAACCTTGAGACGAATCACCCGAACGAGGTACTACCACCGCACAGGCCGCACAAATATCTGGTTTCCGCCCTCATCCCGCCATGCCGCGCCACTCCGACGGCGACCGGCGGCAACAGACGGGCGGACGAAAGCATGCGCCGTCCCGAACCCGCTGCTCAGACGCGGACCTGGATCAGCGCGTGGCGTCCGCTCGTACGCCAGTCCGGCTCGTCGGCGTCGAGGCGCGCCTCCGTCTCCGCGTCGACGCCGACGGCGACGTCGGACTTGAGCGTGCGGAGCGCGGCCACCGGACCCGGGAAGTGGGCGGCTGCGTCCGCGAAGGGCAGGGTCGCAGGCCAGTGCCGGTCGCCGACCAGGCGGCGGTAGTTGAGGTCGCCCTTCATGATCGTGAGCGCGGCGTCGGCGAAGTCGCGGCGGAGGTCGTCGGGCATGTCGGCATACGGCAGGGGCGCGCACGAGAACGGGTGCGTGCGCACCACCAAGCACCCGGACTCGACCTCGCGCCACAGGCGTTCGCCGACCTCGGCGGCCGCGCCGGACGCGGCGCGGAGGCGCCGCAGGCAGGCGAAGGCGTCCGCGGGCGTCGCGTCCGACACGTAGTACGGATGCGGTTTGACGTGCAGCACGACCGCCTCGGCGAGGCCAGTGTGCAGCAGGTGGTCGACCAGCACGAGGTCGGGCAGGAGTTCGGGCCCGGCGTTGTCGGCGACGAGGCAGACGCGTCCCGGACGGTCCGCGAGGAGCTTCCAGATCGCCTCGCGCTCGTCGGCGAGCAGCAACCCGCCCGACCCGCTTCCCCGGCCCGCGGTGATGCGGAACCCGAGGTCGGCGCGGTTGCCCCAGAGCGAGGCGGTCAGCAGCGCGTCGCCGACCGCGCGCCGGCCGGCGGACGCGGGGAGGTCGTCGAGGCCCGCCAACTCGCCGTCGACGGCACCGCCGTGCAGCTCGGCCGCCTTCGCGGGTCCGAACGGGTCGACACCGTGCCAGGTTCCGTCGTCGAAGTAGCCGAGCGCCCCGAGCAGGCGCCGGTAGAAGTAGCCCTCCGCCCAGAGGAACGACGTCTCGCCCCACGGACACCCGTAGCGGCCCTCGCCCCAGGCGGCCCACCGCGCGGCATCCGGGGCGTCCGCCGCGAGCGGGCGTACCGTCCCGGTCAGCGTCTCGTCGAGCAACTCCCCCAGCGCGTGCCGCTGTTCGGCAGTCAGCGGCAGATCGGTCCCGAGCTGATGAATCAGCCGGGGATGCCGCTCATGGAACACACCCCACGCAAACGATCCCGGCACGTCCCACATGACGTCGCCACTGGAATCGGCCATGCCACTCTCCTCGACGCAGCCCGGCAGATGCGTCGACCCTAACCAACCCGCCGCCGTGCGCCCGGCCGCCGCTCCGCGGGGTGCGGGTGTCAGGTCTTGGCGGGGGTGGGTTCGGGGGTCGGGGCGGGTGGGGCGGAGGTGGGGGGAGCGGACGGAGGCGGCGTCGGGGGCGGGGAGGGCGGGTCGGCCGGGTCGGCGGGGGGTTCGCTCGCCGAGGGGGGCGCCGGGGGGTCGGGCAGGTCGTCGGCGCCGCCGAAGGACGGCTCCTCCGGGCGTACCGACGCCGCTTCGGCGGGCGGGAGGGGGACGCCGCTGTGCCGGTCGCCCGGGGCGGGGGCGGGTGCCGGAGTGCGCGCGCCGGGGCGGGAGTTGTCGTCTCCCGCGGGGGCCCTGCCCGGAGCCGCGCCGCCCGCGGGGTCCTCCGCGGGGACCGCGCCCGGCACCGGGACGTTGCCCGCCGGGGCGACCTTCTCGTCGGCGCCTCCACCGCACGCCGTGGCCGCACCCGCGGCCAGGACGACGACGGCACACCAGGATCCGACGCGGCGGAGATCCATGCAACAGCCTCCAGTGGTTCCCGCGGCGCCGGGCGGCGCCGCGTCCCGGAGTACGTTGACGCGCGCCGCGACCGCACGCCAGCCAGAACGCCCCTATTCATCCACATGAGTGAAACCCGGGCCGCAATCACCACCCGAACGGACAAGATCGACTTACTATCACCGAACCTGACGAACCGGAGCAACCGGGCGAGACGCCCACCGCGTCCTTACGAACACACAGGCGCGCTCCGCACCTGAACTATCCGCGGGAGGTCCCCCGTGCACCTGTCCCCCACCGGCACCGCGCCGTCGCTCCCCCGCCGGCGCGCACGCGTTTCGCGTACCACCCGCTCCGCTGTCGCGACCGCGGCGGCGGGCACGTTCGTCGCCCTGGCGCTCATCCCCGTCACCGCCGCCAATGCCGCCACCCCCGCCGCCGTGTCGCGCACCGTCGCGGCCGCGCCGATGACGGGCTGCGGCGAGCCCGTCCCCGCCCCGACGTACCTGACCAACATCCGCACCGGCAGGCACGCGACGTTCGACCGGATCGTGCTCGACTTCTCCGGGCGCGTCCCGGCGTACGGCTCGATCGGCGGACCGGACAAGCTCGAGTACTGCGGCTCCGGCCAGACGGTCCCGCTGAACGGCACCGAGTACACCGAGATCACCACGAACTCCGCCGCGCACGACGAGAACGGCAACTCGACGTACCCCGGCGCCAGGCTCGTCTACACGCCGCACCTGACGAAGGTGACCGGATTCGCGGTCACCTGCGACTTCGAGGGCCACCTCAACGTCGGGTTCGCCACCAAGGCAGGGGTCACCGAGATCCGCACCACCACGCTCACCAACCCGAGCCGGATCGTGATCGACGTCCTGCACTGACCGCCGCACGACAAGGCACAGCAAGGCTCGACAAGAGACGGCGGACCGACCGTACGCAGGAAGGTCCCTCACCAGGCGGCCGGGTCGGCACGCACCAGCAGGTGGACGACCACCCACAAGGCGACCAGCCCGGCCAGCCACCCCCACGCGGCGAGCCGCCGCGTCAGCCGCCCGCCGACGACCACTCCCACGGTTCCGGCCGCCCCGATCACCGGGGCGGCCACCCACGGGAGGGTTTGGCGGACGTGCCTGCCCACTTCCGTGCACCACCACGCGTCGGCGCCGCCGGCGCAGTTGCCCGAGACCGCCGACACGACGCCCAGCGCAATTGTGCTGACGAGTGTGGCCAGCCACATGACCACCAAGACCGTGGCGACGACTCCGATGCGCGCCCGTTCGCGCGGCGGCTCGCGGACGAACCCCCACTCGTCGACGTCCAGTTCGACATAGCCGCCGCCGAACTCGGGGCGGCCCGCCTGGTCGACCCATGCCTCCTCGGGCACATAGAACCGCTGGATCCGGCGCGACGGACGGTAGACGGATGCGGCGGAATGCCTGGGCGGCGGTTCCCACTTCGTCATGCGCCCATATTGGTGCGCGGCACGCCCCTCTGGGCGATCTCCCGGCTAAGTGGTCATCCGCCGTTCCACATCGGCGAGTTCGTCGGCGCTGAGCAGTCGCGGCCCGCCCATGCCGCAGGCACGCACGTACACCTCGCAGAGCCATTCGAGGATGCGGGTGCGCTCGAACGCCTCGTCGAGGTCCGCGCCGAGGGTCACCCCGCCGTGGTTCGCCAGCAGCGCCGCCTGCCGGCCGCCGTGCAGCGCGGCGCGTACGTTGCGGGCCAACTCCGGTGTGCCGTACGTCGCGTAGTCCGCGACGCGCACGTCATGGCCGCCGAAGAGCAGCACGTTGTAGTGGATCGCGGGCAGGGCGGTCCGCGTCGTCGACACCACCGCGCCGAACACGGAGTGCGTGTGCACGATCGCGCGGGCGTCGGGCGCGGCCTCGTAGAGCGCCAGGTGCATCGGCGTCTCGGAGGACGGCGCGTGTGCGCCCTCCACGACCTTGCCCGCGAGGTCGACCACCGGGCAGTCACCGGGAGCCATCCGGTCCAGGGGCACGCCGGTCGGCGTCACCGCCACGAGGTCGCCGTCGCGCACGCTCAGGTTGCCCGAACTGCCGACGACGTACCGTTCCTCGATCGCGCGTCGACCGTATGCGCACAGTTCCGCGCGCGCCTCCTCCATGAGCACGGCGGCCCCTCCGTCCTTCGTGTCGCAGGGCGGTCCGCGGGCTCGTGCGCCCGGTCAGATGCCGCCGTGGCGACGATCGTACGTCTCGGGCTCGGCGTCCTCGCCGACGGTCACCCGCATCGCGTCGAACAGGCCGCGAGGCCGTGACCTGCGGCGTTCGTGCTTGGCCGCGGGGTCGTCGCGCAACTCCATCACGAGGGCGACGCACAGCGCCATCATCACCACCACGAACGGCAGCGCGACGAGGATCGTCGCCTGCTGGAGGCTGTCGAGGCCGCCCGCGAGGAGCAGGACCGAGGCGACCGCGCCGATGAGCACGCCCCAGATCACCACGATCCACGAGGGCGGCTTGAGCGATCCGCGGCTGGTGAGGGAACCCAGCACCAAGGACGCGGAGTCGGCCCCGGTCACGAAGTAGAGCGCGACCAGGACCATCGCGACGGTGGCGGTCAGGCTGTACAGCGGCATCGCGTCGAGCATCGCGAACAGCGCGCTCTCCGGGCCCTCCTCGGTCTTGGCCACGAGGTCGGCCTCGCCGGTCTGCTGGAGCCGCAGCGCGCTGCCGCCCATCACCGCGAACCACACGGTGCTCGCGCCGCTCGGCACGAGCAGCACGCCGACCAGGAACTCACGGACCGTGCGGCCGCGCGAGATACGGGCGATGAAGGTGCCGACGAAGGGCGCCCACGACAGCCACCAGGCCCAGTAGAAGATCGTCCACGTGGCCAGCCACTCGGTGCCGACGAAGGCGCCGGTCCGGGTGGCCATGGTGGTGAGGTTCTGGAAGTAGTTGCCGACGGACGCGGGCAGCACGCCCAGGATGTAGACGGTCGGTCCGACGACGAACACGAAGACCATCAGGACCACGGCGAGCACGACATTGGCCGTGCTCAGCCATTTGACGCCGCGGTGGATGCCGCTGAACGCCGACACGACGAAGGCCGCGGTCAGCGCGCAGATGATGACGACCTCAAGGCTCTCGGTGTCCTTGACGTCCATCGTCAGGTTGAGGCCCTTCGCGACCTGGAGCGCGCCGAGGCCGAGCGACGTCGCGGAGCCGAACACGGTCGCGAAGATGGCCAGCAGGTCGATCGCCTGCCCCGGACGGCCGTTCGCCCGCTCGCCGAGGAGCGGGACGAAGGCCGAGCTGACGCGGTTGCCGCGTCCCATGCGGAACGTCGCGTACGCCAGCGCGAGCCCGGCCACCGCGTAGATCGCCCACGGGTGCAGCGTCCAGTGGAACAGCGTGTACTGCATCGCGGCACCCGCGGCGCCGCCGGTGCCCGCCTCGACGCCCGAGCCCGGCGGCGGGGTCGCGAAGTGCTGGATGGGTTCGGCGACGGCGTAGAACATCAGGCCGATGCCCATGCCGGCGCTGAACATCATCGCGACCCACGCGAGTGTGCTGAACTCCGGCTCCTCGTCGTCGCGGCCGAGCCGGATGCGCCCGAAGCGGCTCAGCGCGAGGTAGATCGCGAGCAGCAGGAAGACGTCGGCCGCCACCACGAACAGCCAGCCGAAGGTGTCGATGACCCAGGTGAGGGCGGTGCCGGCCGTGCTGTCCAGCGAGTCCTGCGCGAACACGCCCCACAGGACCACCGCGAGGACGAGGCCGAAGCCGATCGCCGCGACGACCGGGTCCACGACGGCGCGCCCCGATGGGGGCGCGGCGCCGTGGGACCCACCGGGATCGCGCTGCTCCGTGCCGTCGTTGGTGCTGGCCACAGGACCTCTGCATCCGCTTGGGAACGTAGGAGCTATTGCCGGTTATAGTTAGTTTTCATGGCAATAGTCCGCCCGTCATCGTAGGCAGTGCGCGATCCCGTCCCACGGGGGGCGCGCCGAGTGCGGGGCCTTTGTCGGCGGATCGGCCCTACCGGTGCGGGTGGGCGACTCGTGTCGTGCGCAGTTTCGTGCGCGGTTTCGTGCGCAGTGTCGTGCGCCGCGTCATGCGCCGCGCCCGGCGCCCTGGGCGTACAGGCGGGCGACGACCTCCTCGATGTCCGGTTCCAGCACCGCCACATCGCGTAGTCCGCCGAGTTGGGCCAGGCGCGCGATGAGGCCGCCCGCCGGGACTCCGTCGAGGGCGAAGACCACCCGGTGGCCGTCGTCCTCGACCCGGTCGACCTTGGCGCCGGGTACATGCGGCAGGTCGTCGTACGGCGTGTCCAGGTCCACCACGACGCGGCGCTGCGACCCGTGGCGCGCGTGCAGTTCGGCAAGGGTGCCGTCGTGCACGATGCGGCCGTGGTCGACCACGACGAGGCGGGGGCAGAGGCGTTCGATGTCGGCGAGATCGTGGGTGGTGAGCATGATCGTCACGTCGCCGCCCGCGCCGAGGTCGGCGAGGAAGGCGCGCAGCGCCTGCTTGCTCACCACGTCGAGTCCGATGGTGGGCTCGTCGAGGAACAGCACCCGGGGGCCGTGCAGCAGTGCCGCGGTGATCTCGCCGCGCATGCGCTGGCCCAGCGACAACTGGCGTACGGGGGTGTCCAGGAACCGGTCGAGGTCGAGCAGGTCGCGGCACGCCGCGAGGCGTTCGGCGTGCTCGGCCTCGGGGACCGCGTAGACGTACCGCAGCATCCGGAACGACTCGCGCAGCGGCAGGTCCCACCACAGTTGCGAGCGCTGGCCGAAGACCACGCCGATGCGGCGGGCCAGCTGTTTGCGCCGCGGCACCGGCTCCACACCGGTCACGCTCAGCTCGCCGCCGCTCGGCGTGAGCACGCCGGTCATCATCTTGAGCGTGGTCGACTTGCCTGCGCCGTTGGGGCCGATGTAGCCGACGGTCTCACCCTGTCCGACGGTCAGGTCGACACCGGCCACCGCGGCGACCGTGTGGGTCGTGCGCCGCAGTCGGCCCGCCTTGCGCTTGACGGTGAACTCCTTGCGCAGCCCGGCCGCGTGGATGGCCGGGACTTCCCCGGTACGGCGGGTGCGCCGGTCGGCCGCGTCGGCGGGATCGGTCGGCTGCGGGGTGACGCGCGGGGTACGGCTCATGATCCTGTGCTCCTGTACTGACGGATTCCGGTACGCCACAGCAGCAGCGCGGCCGCCCACGCGGCCGCGGCGACGGCGGGGGTGCACCACGCGACCCATGCCGGGGTGCCGAGCGGGTCGGGGCGGCCGAGCAGGGCCAGTGCGGGCTGGTAGCCGGCGAAGGCCAGGCCGAGGCCGTACGCGAACACCGAGCGCAGCCACGACGGGTAGACGGTGATGGGGTACGACCCGAACTGGCGTCCCCCGTAGGTGAAGGCGTTGGCGATCTCGCCGGAGTCGATCCACCAGAACGCGACCGTGGCACCCGCGACGAACACGGCGGAGAACAGTGCGGCGGCGGACAGCGGAGCGACGACCGCGAGGACCGCGCGGGCAAACGTCCAGTCGAGGTCCGCGTACACGAGCACTCCGACGTACAGGCCCCCGCTCTGCAGCACCCGCCCGACCTTGCGGAACGGGAAGTCGGTGGCCAGCAGTTGGCCGAGCGGGCTCAGCGGGCGGACCAGGACGCTGTCCATCAGGCCCAGGCGGACGTAGCGGTTGACGTCTTCGATGTTGCCGACCACGAGGTCGGCGATGTGGAAGCCGAACTCGCACAGCGCGGCGATGAGGAGCGCCTCGCGCAGCGAGAACCCGCCGAGTTCGGGCGTCATGCGGAACAGGACGACGATGGTCAGGATCTCCAGGATCGTGATCACCGACGTCAGCCCGGCGTCCAGGGCGAACGACAGGCGGTACTGGCTCTGGCTGCGGATCTGGGCGTGGACAAGGTGCCGGTACGCCCGCGCGGAGTCGCGGTACGCACGCGCGGACTCGTACGCCCGCGCGGAGTCACCCACCCTGCACCACCAGACGGAGGACCGCCCTGCGCTGGACGGCCACGCACAGCGCGAACATCACGGCAGCCCAGGCGAGTTGCAGCAGGACCGTGACGGCGGCGGTGGCGCCGGAGGTGCGCTCGACGGCGACGTCCAGCGGGATCTGGAAGACGCTGGGGAACGGGGTGCCGCACCACAGCAGCCACTGGGCCCATTCCGGCAGAAAGCGCAGCGGGAAGTAGGAGCCGCTGAGGATCCCGACCGCGAGCGTCCACACCATCGCCGGGCCGCGCACGTCGAGCAGCCAGAAGGCGCACAGGTTGACGAGGTAGCGCCCGGCGAAGCTGACGAGCGTGGCCGCCGCCACCGACACCACGAACAGCGGGTATGTGACGGCATGTTGCGGCAGGTACATGGTGTAGAAGACGAGCCCGAACAGCACGGGCACGAGGAGGCGGCCGAGCATGGCCTGCGCGGCGCGGCCGAGGTCCGCGGCGGCGTACGCGGCCAGCGGGTCGACCGGCCGCAACAGGTCGGAGGTCACGTCGCCGGCGGCCACCCGGTCGGCCAGTTCCTTCCAGTTCCACATCCACACGACGTTGAGCAGGCCTTGGCCGACCCAGACGAAGGTGACGAGCTGGGCGGTGGTGTACCCGCCCGGGCGGCCGCCGCCGGCCTCGGCGACGGCGGTCAGGACGGCGACGAGCATCGCGCCGAACACGACGTTGGTGAAGATGCCCGCGATCATGGCCTGGCGGTACGTCGAATACCGCCGGAACCCGGCGGAGGCGAGGGCGAGGAAGCAGCGGACGGTGTCGGAAAGGACTCTCGCGCGCGACGGCGGGCCGGAGTCGGCGTCGGGATCCCGGTCCGTTCCGGAGGGGCCGGGTTTCCAGGACGAGGGCGGTCGCGGGCATGCGGCGGCAGACGGCATGACGAACTCCTCTTGCGCCGGGCACGCCGAAGTGCCCGACGCTCGGCGTCAGTTGGGTCGGTCGCTCTTGGTTTCGCCGCGGCGGTCCTGATACGGCGAATCGCCGTCGAAGCCGGCCGCGGCACCCCGGGCAAGGCCGCACACACTACCGGACGCAACCGCACACGACCCGGCGAATTCACCCGCGAGGGTGGGCGTCGCGGACGGGCCGCGCGTGGATGTGGGTCGGGGGGCGGGTCAGGTGAGGTCGTCGGGGTGGGTGCCCTCGGGGCGTACCCCGAGACCCGGGAAGTCGACGTAGCCGCCGCTGGTCCACGCGCGCACCCGCATGCCGGCCGCCGCGGTGATGCCCCACTCGGCGAAGGCGTCCAGCAGCAGGCCGCCCGCGCGGCGGCCGTGCTCGGCTCCGGGGCGCAGCCACACCTGGCGCGAAAGACCCGGTATCCCGCCGAGCTCCAGGCGGTCCTGGCCGATGCGCAGTTCGACGGTGCGGCTCGGACGCGCGACGTCCCCGACGACCAGCAGGATCGGCTCGATCCACCCCACCAGCGGCAGGTCGGTGACGGCGGACGCGAGCAGTTCCGGCAGCGCGACGGCGAAGTCGTCCCAGTCGCGTGGGTCGGGGCCGAACGGCAGGAACAGTTCGGCGAGCGCCATGTCGGGGCGGCTGACACACCAGGCGTACGGCAGCACGCTCAGCCCGGGCGCGCCCGCGAACCGCCGCTGCTCGCGCGCCTCCCACGCCATCGTCGGGAACAGCTCCATGGTCAGCGCACCGCGCGCGTGGTCCCGGGCCAGCCGCAGCGTGATGGTGCGGCTGCGCCAGCGCAGCCACGCGCCGGGGCCGCCGCGCCAGGGCGCCGGTCCCATCGCGGCGGTGACGGCGGCGACGAGCCGGGTGTGCGCGGCGTCCAGCTCACGCTCCCGGTCGCGGGGGAACGCCGCGCCGGGCAGCCCCCAGGACTCGCCGGACAGCCCGGCGCCGAAGCCGAGGTTGCGCCCCGGTCCGGACGGGGCCGGCAGGTCGGGACCTGGTGTGGGGACGGGGATGGGCACCTCGAAGTGCAGTGCCGGGCACGGATCCGCGTCGTCGGCGGGCTCCCAGCGGCAGAGCAGTCCGGGCACGCCGGGATCCAGTTCGGAGGGGTCGTGCGCCGCCGTTCGCCATGACAGCGTGGCGACGACGCGCTCCAAGTCGTCGCGCGTCCACGTGCCCCAATCGGCCTCGCGGGCGGCCAGTAGTGTCCGGGTGAGAGTGTCGGCGGCAGGCATCACTGAAGCGGCCATACGGGTGATGGTGACACCACAACAGCCTTTTCGGCAGTCGCGCGTGCGAGGGACCTCGCGTCGGCGCGCGTCATGCGACGTAGATCACCGGCCGGAGGCGGCGGCGCTCAGCCGTGTCCTTCGGACACGACCTAGACCTCAGGTTCCCGGACGAGGCTCACTTCCGGCGCGTTGAGCTCCGCCTGGATGTGCGCCACCTCGACGCGATGGTCCATCTCCGTCTCGAAGTCCCCGCGGCTCTGGGCCTGGTTGGCCGCCATGAGACCCCTCGCCGCCTCGGTGATGGCTTCGTGTACCTCCGGCGATACGCCGTCCCGGTTCGCCATGTCTCCAGCGAATCGACGGCAGCGGCAGCACGGCAAGGCCGCCGCGCGCGACGTTGCCTGCCTCCGCACGCGGTTGCGCCGGTCCGCAGGTTCCGCGGTCCCACGGTCCCGCGGTCCCACGGTCCCGCCGGCGACCTACCGGTCCCGCCGGGTCAGAGCACGCTGCGTTCGGGGTACTGGCCGCTCGGGGTGACGATGGTGCCGGCCTTGCCCGCCAGGATGTCACCGGCCTGTTCCAGCGATCCGATCGCGGCCATGTCGCCGGTCATCTCGACGAAGTGGCAGACGGCGTCGACCTTGGGGCCCATCGAGCCGGCCGGGAAGTCCTCGCCGCGCAGGATCGCCGGGGTGGCGTTGGGGATCTCCTCGGCCTGCGGCGTACCGAAGCCGCGCATGACGCGGGGTACGTCGGTGAGCAACAGGAGCGCGTCGGCGTCCAGCGCCTCGGCGAGCAGGGACGCGGTGAGGTCCTTGTCGACGACGGCCTCGACGCCGACCAGCTGCCCGAGTTCGTTGCGCATGACCGGTACGCCGCCGCCGCCCGCGCACACCGCGATGGCGCCGGAGTTGAGCAGTTGGCGGATCAGGCGCGTCTCGACCACGCGGCGCGGCCGGGGCGACGGGACGACGCGGCGCCAGTACTGCCCGTCCTGCTTGACGGTCCATCCGCGCTCCGAGGCCAGCGACTTGGCCTCGGCCTCGTCGTAGACGGGGCCGACGAACTTGGTCGGGTTCTCGAACGCGGGGTCCGCGGCGGAGACGAGGGTCTGGTTGATGAGCGCGCAGACCTGGCGGCCCGGCAGGGCGTTCTGCAGGGACTGGAGCAGCCAGTAGCCGATCATGCCCTGCGTCTCGGCACCGAGGACGTCGAACGGGTACGGGATGGTCAGCGACTTGTCGGCGGCGGACTGCAGGGCCAGGATGCCGACCTGCGGACCGTTGCCGTGCGTCACGACGAGCTCGTGCTCCTCGGCGAGCGGGGCCAGCGACTTGACCGCCTTGCGGATGTTGGCGAGCTGGATGTCCGCGTCGGGCTTGTCCCCGCGCTGGAGCATCGCATTTCCGCCGAGGGCGACGACAACGCGCATGATGTTCGCTTCCCTTCCGGGGACAACGGGTGGAACGCGTACGCCCGGGACCCGGACGGACCCCGGGCGTACGCGGTGTCGGGGCGTCAGTCGCCGAGCGTCGCGACCATGATCGCCTTGATGGTGTGCAGCCGGTTCTCGGCCTCGTCGAACACGATCGAGAAGTCGGCCTCGAACACCTCGTCGGTGACCTCGAGGGCTTCCATGCCGGTCTTCTCGTAGATGTCCTGGCCGACCTTGGTGTGCCGGTCGTGGAACGCCGGGAGGCAGTGCATGAACTTGACCTTGGGGTTCTCGGTCGCCTTCACGACGTCCATGTTGATCTGGTACGGCTTGAGCATCGCGATGCGCTCGTCCCAGACCTCCTTGGGCTCGCCCATGGACACCCACACGTCGGTGTACAGGTAGTCGACGCCCTTGACGCCCGCCTTGACGTCCTCGGTGTGCGTGATCGTCGCACCGGTCTTGACCGCGATCTCCTTGGCCTTGGCGATGATCGCGTCGTCGTTCCAGAGGGACTTCGGGGCGACCATGCGCACGTCCATGCCCAGCATCGCCGCGGTGACCATGAGCGAGTTGCCCATGTTGTTGCGGGCGTCGCCGAGGTACGCGAACGAGACGTGGTGCAGCGGTTTGTCCGAGTGCTCCTTCATGGTGAGCATGTCGGCGAGCATCTGGGTGGGGTGCCACTCGTCGGTGAGGCCGTTCCAGACGGGGACGCCCGCGTACTTGCCGAGTTCCTCGACGTACTCCTGCTTGGAGCCGCGGTATTCGATGCCGTCGTACATGCGGCCCAGAACGCGCGCGGTGTCCTTCATCGACTCCTTGTGGCCGATCTGCGAACCGGTCGGGTCGAGGTACGTCACGTTGGCGCCCTGGTCGTGCGCGGCCACCTCGAACGCACAGCGGGTGCGGGTGGAGGTCTTCTCGAAGATCAGCGCGATGTTCTTGCCCTTGAGGCGCTTCTGCTCGATGCCGGCGTACTTGGCGGCCTTGAGGTCGGCGGCGAGGTCGATCAGGAACTTGAACTCCTGCGGAGTGAAGTCCAGTTCCTTGAGAAAGTTGCGGTGACGCAGGTTGAAAGCCATGTCTCCAGTGTTTCTCTTCGTGCGGTCGGGCGGTTCGGGGGGTCAGGCGACCGGGTCGCGCTCCACGGGGCAGCTCATGCAGCGCGGTCCGCCGCGTCCCCGGCCCAGTTCGCTGCCGCGGATGGTGACGACCTCGATGCCGTTCTTGCGCAGGAACGTGTTGGTGGTGACGTTGCGCTCGTAGGCGAAGACCACGCCGGGTTCGACCGCGAGCACGTTGCAGCCGTCGTCCCACTGCTCGCGCTCCGCCGAGCGCACGTCCTGGGTGGCGGTCAGCACGTTGATGCTGTCCAGGCCGAGCGCGCGGGCGATGGCGTTGTTCATGTCCTCGGCGGGGTGGTCGCTCACTTTGAGCTCGTCGTCGCCGTCCCCCGGCTCGATGGTGTACGAGGGGAGCATGCCCATGCCGGCGTACTTCGTGAACGTCTCGCCGTTCAGCATCGTCATGACCGTGTCGAGGTGCATGAACGCGCGTGCCTTCGGCATGCGCAGCGCCACGACCTTCTTCGCCGAACCCTTGGCGAAGAGCGAGCGGGCCAGCGCCTCGACGCCCATCGGCGTGGTGCGCTCGCTCATGCCGACCAGGACCGCGCCGTTGCCGATGACCAGGACGTCGCCGCCCTCCATGGTGGCGGGGTAGGCGGACTGGCCCGGGTTCCACACGTTGAAGTCGCCCTTGGCGAACATCGGGTGGTAGTTGTAGATCGCCTCGAAGTGCACCGTCTCGCGGCGGCGCGCGGGCATCTGCATCGCGTTGATCGTGACGCCGTCGTACACCCACGCCGAGGTGTCGCGCGTGAACAGGTGGTTCGTCACCGGCGTGACGACGAAGTCGTCGAGGTCCATGGTGTGGAACGCGACGCTGAGCGGCTCCTCGATGTGGTCCAGCACCTCGCGCTTGGTGATGCCGCCGATGAGGTGGGTGACCAGGGTGTCCGTGTCGAAGTTCTCGAACAGGCCGCGGAGTTCGTCGACCGCGAGCAGGCCGTACGCGCGCTCGTCGAACACCCGGTCGAGGATCAGCTTCTTGGCGGCCGGCTCGCCGCCCAGGGTCTCCTTGAGGAGGTCCGCGAACAGGTGGACGGTGATGCCCCGGTCCCGCAGCGCGTCGGCGAACGCGTCGTGCTCCTCGCGGGCCCGCTTGACCCACAGGACGTCGTCGAAGAGCAGTTCGTCCTTGTTGGTCGGGGTCAGCCGCTTGAGCTCCAGGTCCGGTCGGTGCAGGATGACCTGCTTGAGCCGCCCGGTCTCCGACTGGACATTGAAACCCATGGAACCTCCTTGGCAGTGCGGGGGTTTCCCGCGTTTTTCCGGGGCCGCCGCGCTGGTGGCGCGGCGGGTGTCACTTGGTGGACCCGCGCTCGGGGCCGTCGGTGGGGAACGTGCCGACCGCGTTGCCGGACGCGTCGTGCATGACCTCGTTGGGCCCGTACTCGCCGCGCGACGCCTTGACCCAGATGTAGACCGGGATGCCGACCAGGAGCATGATCAGACTCTTCAGGACGGCGTCGGCGCCGGAGCCGTAGACCATCCAGATGGTGAACGCCAGGCCGACGATCGCCACGGTGAGGTCCCTGGCCAGCTTGCCCCGGCTGACCGCCCGCTCGCGGGTGACCAGCCAGAAGAGCTGGGCCGCGGCGGAGAACAGGTACGGGATGACGGTCGTCACGGTGGCCAGCAGCAGGATGTCCTCGAACGCGTCCTCGGACCACAGGTAGTTCATCGCCATCACGATGATGGTGAGCGTGGTGCCGATGAGGATGCCGACGTACGGCACCCCGTTGCGCATCCGGGTGAAGGCCTTGGGGAACATGCCGTCGCGCGCCGCCGCGAACGGCATCTCGGCCACCAGCATGGTCCAGCCGTTGAGCGCGCCGATGCCGGAGATGATCGCCATGGTGGCCATCACGTCGCCCCAGATGCTGCCGCCGAACATGTTGTTGAGCGCGTCGGAGAACGGCGCGGTGGAGCCGACCAGTTCGGCGTGCGGCACGGTTCCCATGATGGCGATCGTGGAGAGCATGTAAACGGCCGCGCACGCGAGGCAGCCGTACACGGAGGCGCGGGCCACGTTGCGCTCGGGGTCGCGGATCTTCTCGGCGGCGATCGCGACGGCCTCGATGCCGGAGTAGGCGAAGACCACGAGGGCGGCCGACGTCTGCAGCGCGTCCAGGAGGTCGCCGCCGCTCGCGTTGAAGGGGCCGAAGTTGGCGCCCTTGATGAAGAAGAGGCCGACGATGGCCACGAAGAGGAGGGGGACGAACTTGAGGACGGTGGTGAGCAACTGGAAGGCGCCCATGTTCTTGACGCCGGACAGGTTGATCAGCGCGGGGACCGCGAGGCCGACGAGCGCGATGAGGATCTTGCCTGCGGTGCTGTCCCAGTGCAGGAAGTAGTTGACGTAGCCCACCCACGCGACGGCGATGCCGGCGTTGCCGATCCACGCGGTGAGCCAGAAGGACCACGCGGTGAGGAAGCCGGCGAACTCGCCGAAGGCGTCGCGGGCGTACGCGTACGGCCCGCCGGACGCCGGGATGCGGGCGCCCAGCTTGCCGAAGATCATCGCGATGAGGATCGCGCCGACGGACACCAGCCCGAAGGCGAGGATGGAGACCGTGCCGTACTGCGCCAGGGTGGCCGGGAGCAGGAAGATCCCGGTGCCGATCACGCCGCCGATGACGAGGGCGGTGGCCTGGGCCAGCCCGAGTGTCCCGGTGGGATCCGGCCCGGCACCTTCCGGTGCGGTCGCGGGTTTCGGCGCGCTTGACGGAGCCGGTGCCTGGCTCATCGCGTTCCTCCTCAGGCCGCCCGTTTATCAAGAGACCCTTAAGTCCCTTTTATTGGGTTATGCAACATTAACGGCTCACCCGTCACCTGCGAGCCTGCTCCTCCGTGCGGGCACCGCTCCGACGCGGAAGTCACGAATCACCAAGACCCTTGACCCGGCACCCGCAGGACGTTGGCCCCAAATATGGATAGATGGTGACAACAGCACACCTGTTACCCCTATCTGGTGGTCCGTCACTCCTCCAAGTGCGCCGTTTCTACGCCACCCGGGTGGCGGGTCGTCAGGGCATGCCAAGGGCCCCGGCCCGCACACGTCGTGCGGGCCGGGGCCCTTGGCATGCCCTGACAGAAGGCGGTGGTACGGGCGGGCCGCGCGCGGCCCCCGGTCACAGGCGCGGGTCGACCGCCTCCGACTCCAGCGCGAGGACCGCGAACACCGGCTCGTGCACGCGCCACAAAGGCTCGCCGCGGCTCAGCCGTCCGAGGGATTCGAGCCCCAGCGCGTGCTCGCGCAGCGCAAGCGAACGCTTGTGTCCGAGGTGCCGGCTGCGCAGCCTGTCCAGGTGGCGCGGCTCGCGGTAGTCCGGTCCGTAGATGATGCGCAGGTACTCCGCGCCGCGGACCTTCACCCCCGGCTGCACGCGCGAACCGGCGCCCCGCACGCCCTCCCCGGCCAGCGGCTTCACGACCATGCCCTCGCCGCCCGACGCGGTGAGCTCCTCCCACCACGCCACGCCCGCCGCCACCTGCTCGTCGTCGCCCACGTCGACGACCAGTCGTGCGGTGGGCGCCAGCAACCCGGACGCGTCGGCGGCCACCAGCCGGTCGGCCGTCGCCAGGTGCCAGTCGTGGCCTTGGCCGGTGAACTCCCTGCCGCGCCCGGCCAGCACCTGGAACGGCGCGAAGCGCAGGCCGTCGAGACCGTCGACGGGCCAGCAATAGCGGCCGTACGCCTCGGTGAACGCCCTTGCGTTCCCCTCGCGCCGCCCTGTCTCGACGGCCAGGTCGGCCACGTCCACACCCCGCTCCGCCGCGCGCGCCAGCGCCCGGGCGGCCTCGGGGAGCGCGGCGGTCGCCGCGGCACCCACGGCCGCGTACTGCCGCCGCAGCAGCTCGACGGCCTTCGCCGACCACGGCATCAACTCCGCGTCCAGCAGCAGCCAGTCGGTGTCCAGCTCCTCCCACAGGCCCGCCGCGTCGACCGCGGCACGGACCCTGGCGAGGAAGGCCTCGGTCAGCTCCGGCGTGGCGAGGAAGGAACGACCGGTCCGCGTCCACAGCGCACCCGTGCCCTCGCTCACCCCGAAGGCGTCCTTGGCCGCGTCCGCGTCCCGGCACACCAGCGCGACCGCGCGCGAGCCCATGTGCTTCTCCTCGCACACGACCTGGGCCACCCCGTCCGCGCGGTACTGCGCGAACGCCTTCTCGGGGTGCTCCAGCAGCCCCGGCACGTCCGACGTCGCACAGGGCGCCATCGTCGGCGGCAGGTAGACCAGCCACCGCGGGTCGATCGCGAAGCGGCTCATCACCTCCAGGGCCGCCGCGGCGTTCTCGCCGCGGACCATGACGCGCCCGGCGGTCTCCGTCTCCACGATCCGCCGGCCCATCGGGTCGTCCGGCACCAGCACGTCCGCGAGGTCGAGCGGACGGCCGTCCCGGCCGCCGGGGGCCTCGGACTTGAGCGGGCGCACCGGCTCGTACCAGACGCACTCGGCAGGTACGGCGACCAACTCGCGCTCCGGGTAGCGCAGCGCGGTCAGTTCGCCGCCGAACACACACCCGGTGTCGAGGCAGATCGTGTTGTTGACCCACTCGGCGCGCGGCATCGGCGTGTGGCCGTAGACCACCGTCGCGCGGCCGCGGTACTCCTCGGCCCACGGGTAGCGGACCGGGAGGCCGTACTCGTCCGTCTCGCCCGTCGTGTCGCCGTACAGCGCGAAGCTGCGCACCCGGCCGGAGGTGCGGCCGTGGTACTTCTCCGGCAGACCCGCGTGCGCGACGACGAGACGCCCCTCGTCGAGCAGGTAGTGGCTGACCAGCCCGTCGCAGAACTCCGCCACCTCGGACCGGAACGCGTCGGACTCGCGCTCCAGCTGCTCCAGCGACTCCTTGAGCCCGTGCGTGACGCTCACCTTGCGGCCCTTGAGCGCGCGCATCAGCTTGTTCTCGTGGTTCCCGGGCACGCAGATGCCATGGCCCGCGCGCACCATGCCCATGACGAGGCGCAGCACGCCGGGGGTGTCCGGCCCGCGGTCCACGAGGTCGCCGACGAACACGGCGGTCCGGCCGTCCGGGTGCGCCGCGTCGACCGGCCGGCCCGCGTCGTCGCGGACGATCCCGTACCCGAGCCGGTCGAGCAGCGACTCCAACTCCGCGCGGCAGCCGTGGACGTCGCCGACGACGTCGAACGGCCCGGCCAGGTGGGTCAGATCGTTGTAGCGCTTCTCGTACGTGACGACCGCGCCGTCGATCTCCTCGACACCGCGCAGGTGGTGCACCTTGCGGAACCCCTCGCGCTGGAGGTGGCGCAGCGACCGGGTCATGTCCTTGCGCTGGCGGGTGATGACGTTGCGCGCGAGGTGCGCCCGGTCGGGACGCTCGGCGTTGCGCTCGAAGCAGATCTGCTCGGGCACGTCCAGGACGATCGCCACCGGCAGCACGTCGTGCTCGCGGGCGAGTTGCACGAGTTGGGCGCGTGCGCCCTGCTGCACGTTGGTCGCGTCGACCACCGTCAGGCGCCCGGCGGCAAGCCGCTTGCCCGCGACGTGGTGCAGGAGCTCGAAGGCGTCCTTCGAGGCGGCCTGGTCGTTCTCGTCGTCGGCGACCATGCCGCGGAAGAAGTCCGAGGACAGCACCTGGGTGTGCCGGAAGTGCGCACGGGCGAACGTGGACTTGCCCGAACCGGTCGTCCCGACGAGGACGACGAGGCACAGGTCGGGGATGGCGACGGGGCTCATGCGGGCACTTCCTCGGACTCGTCCTTGTTCACGTCGTTCGTGGCTACGCCTGCGCTCCGGTTCGGATCCGCCTCGGTGAACACCGCCATCTGGGTGGGCGGTCCGACCTCGGGGTCGTCGTCCCCCACGGGGGCGAACTCGACGCCGTAGCCGAAACGTTCGCCGACCCCGCGGGCCCACTCGCGGAACCTGGCGCGGTCCCACTCGAACCGGTGGTCGCTGTGCCGCATCGACCCGGCGGCCAGCCCGTGGCCGCCGTCCTCCTCCGGCGCGTAGCGCACGTTGTACTCGACGTTGGGTGTGGTCACCACGACCACACCGGGTCGCGCCGACCCGAACACCGTGTACTCCAGCGCGGGCAGCCGCGGCTCGTCCACGTGCTCGATGACCTCGGACAACACCGCCGCGTCGAAGCCGCCCAGCCGGGCGTCGGTGTAGGTCAGGGCCCCCTGCATCAGCCGCACCCGGGCGCGCTGCCGCTCCCCCATGCGGTCCAGGTGGAGGCGCCGGCCGGCGATGCCGAGCGCCCGCACCGAGACGTCGACTCCGACGACCTGGGTGAACTGCCTTTCCTTCAGCAGCTCGACGAGCAGCTTGCCGTCCCCGCACCCGAGGTCCAGCACCCGCGCGGCACCGGCCGCCCGCAGCGCGCCGAGGATCGCGGTACGCCGGTGCACGGCCAGGGGCACGCGTACCTCCTGCTCCGCTTCCTCGCGCGGGGCTTCCTGTTCGGTCGCCACGTCTTGTTCGCTCGCGTCCACCGGCGCCGTCGCGGACTCCTCCGGTACGTCGGGCGCCTCCTCCGGGACGGCGTTGTCCAGTTCCTCGGCCATGGCGTCGTCGACCTCGGCCAGGCGTTCCAGTGCGCTCCGGGTCAACCCGGGGCGGCGCGACAGGTAGCGGCGGGTGATCTCGGTACGCTCCGGATGCCCCGCGAGCCAGCCGTCGCCCGCACGGAGCAGTTTGTCCACCTCGTCCGGCGACACCCAGTAGTGCTTCGCGTCGTCCAACACCGGCAGCAGGACGTACAGGTGCCGCAATGCCTCGCCCACGCGGAGGGTCCCGGTGAGGCGGAGCCGGACGTACCGCGACTCCCCCCACTCGGGGAATCGGGCGTCCAGGACGACCGGCTCCGTCTCCACCGTCCAGCCCAGCGGCTCGAACAGCGCTCGCACCATCGCGGCGCCGCCTCGGGACGGCAGCGCGGGCACCGTCACCTCGAGCGGCCACCGCTCGTCGACCAACTCGGGCCGCGCGTCACACCGCCCCTGCATCGCGGTCCGGAACACCGCCCCGAGCGCCACCGCCAGGAGGGACGAGGCAGCGTAGGGCCGGTCGTTCACATACTGGGCCAGCGCGAAGTCCGGGGACGCCCCCGCCTTGCGACTGCCACGCACCAACCCGATGGGGTCCACGTCGAGGAGCAGCGCCGCCTCGCACCGCCCCTCGGTCGCCTCGGGATAGAACACATGGGCAGTGCCGTGCGAGGCACCGAACCGCTGCGCCTTCTCGGGATGCTTGTGCAGGAGAAAGCCGAGGTCGGTCGCCGGTTGCCGCGTCGTCGCAAGAGTCAGGAACACCCGGTCGAGTATGAACACCGCCCGGAACTCCGACCACCGGGTTTCCCCTTATCCGCGCTCTACCACCCCCATCCACGTGTCCTTCACCGATCAGCAAAGGTGTTGAGCCGTCGTGCGGAGTTCGTCTCGGTCAATATCGACGGGTTGAGTGGAACTGGGGACGGCGAGGAGCGAACTTCGGCAGGCTGGGGCCGTGCGTTTCAGGTGCGGGCCGAGAGAACGGGGAACGCCACGATGAAGGCCGGCGACAGCGCGAAGGTGTACGCCGACAAGGCGGAGAAGGCATTCAGCCGCGGGGACAATCAGACGGCGCAGACGCTTGCCCTGCTGTCCCTCATGCATCGTTTGGAGAGCATCGAGGCGGAGCTGATCCTGATCCGCGCCAACACCTCCGGCTGACGAACGTCCCTTTCTCCTTTTGGGCACTCGTAGATGTCGGGGAGCACGACTGCGGGGCTCATTGGTCTGCGTCCGGGACGGCGAAGGCCGCCTCCAGGGGCGGGAACATGGCGCGGGCGTCCTCGCCGGCGAACCACAGGCTCACCACGAAGGCCGACACGGCCTCGAGGTACCGCGCCCTGCGCAGGCCGCCCGCGTGCACGGGAGCGAGGCCGAGATCCGACACCAGTGCGGCCACCCGCAGTACCGCGGCGGGGTCGTCGCCGCACAGCGGCACGGCCAGGCGTCGGCCCTCGAATATCCGCGCCTCGGACTGCCAGACCTCGGCGGCGCACAGGTTGAACGCCTTCACGACGTGTGCCCCGGGAGCGAGCGCGGCCACCCGCTCGGCGAGCGCCTCCTCGCTCAGGACGAACGCCATCGTGCCTTCCTTCGCCGCTTGGTCGGGCGCGAAGGCGTTCGTGCAGTCGACGAGCACGCGGTCGTCGAGGACCTTGTCGGCTGCCCCGGCCGCGGCGAGGACCTCCGCCACGGCCGCCGCCGGCACGGCAAGCAGCAGGGCCTCCCCGAAGTCGGCCGCTTCGCGCAGTGTGCCGCCGCGGATCGTGCCATCGGGCCGGCCGGCCGCCACCCCGGAGCGTTCGCCTGCCATCTCCTCGGCAAGTGCGACCGCCTTGTCGACGGCACGTGCGCCGAACAGGACGTCGTGCCCCGCCGCCGCCCATCCGGCCCCGAGGGCACCGGCCATCTGACCCGCACCCAGAATTCCCACGCGCATGATGAACCCACTCCTGGTGTTGTTGTCGGTCCTGGTTGTTGTCGGTCCTGGTGCGCCGATCCCGACGCCTGACAGGAACGTATGCGGGTCGAAAGGCACCTCCAGGTGCGCAACGGCTCAGGCATGATCGGACGCATGGCCGAACCCACGACGCACCAGGTGGAATACGCCCCCTACGGCGACTTCGAGGCGGACTGCCCCGCGCGCTTCGCCACCGAACTCTTCGCGAACACGTGGCTTCCGGTGGTCGTGTACGTGCTCCGCGACGGTCCGATGCGACCCGGCGAACTGCGTACGGCCATCGGCGGTGTCAGCCAGAAGGTCCTGACGCAGACACTTCGCCGTATGGAGCACCTGACGCTGGTCACCCGGCGCCGTTATGCGGAGGCGCCGCCCCGGGTCGAATACGAACTGACCCCCGCCGGGCAGGACTTGCTGGTGCCCATCCTGGCGCTCGGAGCATGGGCCGACCGGCACGGGGCGGCCGTCGCCTCGGCGATGGACGATGCGGTGTCGGAGGACAGGCCGACGGGTGACGGGGCGGTGGGTGACGGGCCGATGAGCGACGTGGTCTCGGGGATTTCCGTGAACACCACGGTCAGCACACATGGTTCGTCCCGGGTGGCACCGGTCCCGGTCGCTGGGGGAAGGGGATGATCTTGGCTCCCGAGGTCCCGTCGCCGGTCCCGGGCCCGGACGTGGTGCGTCGACGCCGACGGCGCAGCCGGTCGCACTGAGGGCAGTCGAGCCGGACGGGTGCCTCGGCCGCGAGCAGGAGCCAGGGGTCGACCGGCGAATCCGGGAACCAGGTGGCGGCCTCCTGCACGGCGCGCAGGCGGATCAGGGCGTGGAAGGCGTGCTCCCACGCGGTCCGGCACTGTGTGCGGGCCGTGGCGTCGAGCGTCACCGCCGCGGTGCCCTGACCCGGCCCGGATGCCACGGCCCCGCCCTGGGCCAGCCCCCGCATGGCACGCACGGTCCGGCCCAGCAGGCGGGCGACGGTGCTCACCGGATACAGCAGCACCTCCTCCACCGGGCCGGTCCACACCGCACCGCGGCGGAGTCTGGGTGGCGTGACGCCCTCGATCAGCGCGATGGCGACCCGGATCTCCTCGGCCGCGCGGCAGAGGCACCCGGCACGGCCGGGGTCCGCACGCCACGACTCGACGGCCCGGAGCGCCATGCGCAGCGCCCGGGAGACGGCGACGAGGCATTGCCCGGTGGTTGCCGCAAGGGCGAGTTCGTCGTCGAGCTCGGCCGCGGCCGAGGTGCCCCGGGATCGAGCGGCGCCCTTGGGCGGGGCGGCACCTGCCGGGCGGACGGCCGCCTGGGTCGTACGCCGGGACGCGGGCCGGCCGACCGGCCGGGCCGGCGGGCGGACCTGCGTCGGATGCTGCGGTCGGGTTTGCGACTGTGCCTGCGGCTGCGGCTGCGCCGGGACCACTGGCTGGACGAGCGGTTGAGCAAGCGGGGCGAGCGGGGAGAGTGGTTGGGCGAGCGGCCGGGTCAGGGCTTCGGTCATGGCTGGGCTCCGTTCAGGACCGGCGCCGCGGTGATCGACGCCGTGCCTCAACACTCACCCGGCCACGGTCGCGGCTGAGCCACCCGGAGCGATTCTGTGGATAAACCTGGACCGGAACACCCTTAAGAGTGAAGGGTGTTCGAGCGAAGCCACGGGTTTTCCACAGAACCCTCGGAGCGGGCTTGGGACACGGTGCCGGAGGGGCATCATGCGGCAATGAGCGCACGAGAGTTGTTGCGGAGCTTGACCGTGTTCGGCGACGCGTTGCCCGGATTCGCGGCCGAGGCCGCCGCCGCGGAGCCGACGGACCAATTCCTGGCCTGGCTCGCCGAAGCCGTCGAGAGCGGAGTGGCACGACCGCAGTTGATGGCCCTGGCGACCGTCGACGCCGACGGCTTCCCCGACGTGCGCACCCTCACGGTCCGGGAGGTGGACCGCACCGGCTGGTGGTTCGCGACCGACGCGACCAGCCCGAAGGCCGTGCAGATCTCGGCCGTGCCCCGCGCGGCCCTGGTGTTCTCCTGGCCCCAGCAGGGCCGCCAGGTCCGGGTGCGCGGCACCGTCGGCCGGGCGGAACGGCGGACCTGCGCCGCGGACTTCCTGATGCGCCCGCCCGGCGCGCGAGCGGCCTCGCACGTCGGCCGGCAGAGCCGCAGTCTGCGCGACACCGCCGAGATGGACCGGGCCTTCGTCGAGGCGGGTGAGCGCGTGGCGGCGCAGCCGGACCGGATTGCCGAGGCCTACGTGCTGTATGTCGTACGCCCGCTGGCCGTCGAGTTCTGGCAGGGCCGGACCGACCGCAAACACACCCGGCTGCGCTATCAGCTCGTGGACGGGGCCTGGGAGCGTGAGTTCCTGTGGCCGTGAGCATCAGCGTGCACACGCGCCAGTTCGAGGATGCGGTCGACCGACCACTGGTCGTACACGTGAGTGCCGTGCATCGCTGCGACGATCCGGCCGTCCGGCGCGATCAGGAAGTCGGCGGGCAGGCCCAGGCGTCCGCCGTGCGGCGTGGCGGCCGGAGCGCGGTCCTTGCCGGTGACGATCCGCGGGAGGGAGCGGGCCAGTGACCGCAGGACCGGGAGCCACGCACGCGGGCTCAGCAACGACCGCGGAGCCGACTCGACGCCGAATTCGCGGTAGAGGAGCTTGTCCGGATCGGCGACCACGGCGAACGGCAAGTCCGCCACGTGCTCGCGTAGTTCGTCCTCCGGCGAGTGGAACACGACGACCTCGGTCACCCCCGCCGCGGTGATCTCGTCGTGCCGCCGCACGATCGACCGCAGATGGAGGTTGCAGACCGGGCAACCCGCGAACCGCCGGAACTGGAGGTGCACGAGCCGTTCCGCGTCGGGCACCGCCACGACCGCCCCGCCACCCCCGCCATCGCCGACACCGCTGGCACCACCTGCATCACCGGCACCGCTGGCACTGCTGGCACCACCGGCATCACCGGCACCGCCC
This sequence comes from Streptomycetaceae bacterium NBC_01309, assembly GCA_045039925.1. GTDB lineage: Bacteria > Actinomycetota > Actinomycetes > Streptomycetales > Streptomycetaceae > Yinghuangia. The sequence continues at coordinate 7,426,766 of CP108400.1, read as the reverse complement.
AAGGCACAGACGATCGGCAACTCCCGTGCGGCGACGATGCTTTCCACGCCCATACCCTTACCGCTGAAGCCGGATCCCATCGGACCTCCTTCGTAAGCGTGCAACGTACGCTTACGAAGTTATGAGCGTACCTTGTACGCTGTCAACCGATGCCTCGACCACGCTCCCTCACCAACCCCCAGATCGCCGACGCCGCACTCCGCGTCCTGGACCGCGACGGCCTCGACGGCCTCACCATGCGCGCCGTCGCGACGGAACTGGGCATGGGCACCATGTCCGTCTACCGGTACGTGGCCGACCGCGCGCAACTTGAGGCGCTGGTCGTCGACCACGTCCTGACCGGCGTCGACACCACCGCCCCCGACACCGAACCGCGGCACCGCCAGATCTCCGTGCTGGCCGACCGCGTCCGCACCGCGGTCGGCGCGCATCCCGCAGTGGTGCCGCTCATCCTGGCCCACCGGCACACGTCGCCCGCGTCGATGCGCTGGGGCGACGCGGTGCTCGGCGTACTCGCCGAAGCCGGTCTCGGACCGGCACAGCGCGTCGTCGCGTTCCGCGCCCTGGTCGCCTACGTCTTCGGCGCGCTCCAGGTGGAGCACTTCAGCCCGCTCGCGGGCCCGGGCACCGCGGCCCTGGCCGCCCTCGACCCCACCGACCACCCGCACCTCGCCGCGACCGCCCGCGAGGCCCAAGGCATCGGCCCCGACGAGGAGTTCCGCGGCGGCCTCGACATCCTGCTGCGCGGCCTCGCACTCTGAGCCCGAAAGCGCACGCGGGCGACGCGTCCTCGACACCCGGGCATCGGATTGGCGCGGCACACGCCTCCGCCCCGCGGCCCCGTCCGGCAAGCGGCGGGGCCGCGGGGCCGCGAAGTGCCCCGCAAAGTCAGCGCTGCTTCGGTGCGGGCTCCAGAACCGCCACACACTCCACGTGATGCGTGTTCGGGAAGAGATCAAATGCGCGCAGCCCGCGCAGCCGGTAGCCGCGCTCCGCGAAGTACTTGAGGTCGCGCGCGAGCGCGGCCGGGTCGCACGCGACGTACGCGATGCGCCGCGGCGTCAGGCGCGCAATACGCTCCACGACCGCGCGGCCCGCCCCGGCACGCGGCGGGTCGAGTACGACGATGTCCGCACGCCGCAGGAAACCCGGCCGGGTGAGGACGCGTTCGACCTTGCCCACCTCGAACCGCGCGCCCGGCGTCTCGCGCAGGTTGTGCCGCGCGTCCTCGATCGCCTCGCGGGACGACTCGATCCCGATGACCGTGTCGCCGTCAGCGAGCCGCTCCGCGACGGCCCCCGCGAACAGGCCGACCCCGCAGTAGAGGTCGAGCGCCACATCGCCCGGACGCGGCTCCAGCCCGTCCAGGACGGCGCCGACGAGAGTGTCCGCGGCGGCCGGGTGCACCTGCCAGAAGCCGTTGCCCGACACGCGCCAGGTCCGCCCCGCCGCGACCTCGCGCACACCCGCGCGCCCGTGCACGCGCTTCACCCGGCCCTTGTCGTCGGCGCGGAACACCGACACCGGCCGCTCCAGCTCGACGATCGGCATGCGGCCGTCGTGCTCGGCGGGCGTGACCACGACGGCGCGGTCCAGGGAACCGCTCGCCGCGACCGCCTCGACCGAGGCGACCCCGGTCCAGTCGCGGCGCTCGATGCCCAACTCCTCGATGCCCGGCGCCGCGATCGCGCAGGCGTCCACCGGCTCCACCTCGTGCGAGCGGTGCCGCCGCAGGCCCGCCGCGCCGGTGGCCGGGTCGACCGCGAACTGCACGCGGGTACGCCACCCCAGGCCCTCCGGCAGGCCAGGCGGACCCTCGACGGCCTCGACCTCGACGTCCATCTCCAGGCCCGCGAGCCGGCGCAGTTGCTCCTCGACGACGGCGGCCTTGAGAGCGCGCTGCGCCGACGGGGTCGCGTGCTGCCAGTCGCAGCCGCCGCAGCGGCCCGGTCCGGCGTACGGACACGCGGGCTTCACCCGATGGGGCGATGCGGTCAGCACCTCGACGACATCCGCCCGCAGGAACCGCGACGTGGCCGTGCCGTCGGTGACCTCGACCACGGCGCGCTCCCCCGGCAGCCCGTGGCGGACGAACAGCACGCGCCCCTCGTGGCGGGCCACACAGTGGCCCCCGTGGGCGACCGAGCCGATCTCCACCTCGTACCGGACCCCGACCAGGGACTCGACCGCCTCGGCCGCCTCGGCGGCGTCGTCGCCGGTGGCGGCGGGCTTCGATCCTGCGGATCCCAGGGATCGCGACGTGGGCACGGAACTCCTCGCAAACGGCGGCACGACGGCCGCACAGGCAACAGAAAAAACCGGAAAGGATGACAGCGGAGTGAACAGACGGTCGAGAGCGCCGGGAAGCCGAACAGCGTGGCCGTCGGCAACGCGGCGGGGGCCGCACGCGATCACCGCGCACGACCCCCCAGCCTACGGTGTCCGGCCCCGGGCTCAGGGCTTCCGCGTGTCCGGGGTCGCGCTCCCGGCTCCACTTCCGCTCCCGCTCGCGGCTCCGCCGCCGCCCCCGCTCCCCGACCCGCCCGCAGCCCCGCTCCCGCTTCCGCTCCCTGCCCCGCGCTTGGCCTTGGGGGCCGGCTCGCCGCGGCGCACCGCGCCCGGCGCGTTGTAGCCCTTGGCGTCCTTGACCCGGTCCGACGACACCAGCTGCCACGGCACCGACGCGACGACGACGCCCGGAGTGAACAGAAGGCGCCCCTTCAGCCGCAGCGCGCTCTGGTTGTGCAGAATGTGCTCCCACCAGTGGCCCACGACGTACTCCGGGATGTACACCGTCACCACGTCGCGCGGGCTGGACCGGCGCACATTCTTGACGTACTCGATAATCGGCCGGGTGATCTCGCGGTACGGCGAGTCGAGCACCTTGAGCGGCACCTCGATCCCGCGCTCGTCCCACTCCTCCCGCAGCGCGTCCGTCTCCGCGGAGTCCACGCCGACCGTGACCGCCTCCAGCACGCTCGGCCGGGCCGCACGGGCGTACGCCAGCGCGCGGAGCGTCGGCTTGTGCAGCTTCGACACCAGCACGATCCCGTGCACGCGCGAGGGCAGCTTCATGTCCTCGTCGGGGTCCGCGACCAGCTCCGCCGACACCCGGTCGTAGTGGCGCCGGATGCCCCTCATCATCACGAACAGCACGACCATCGCGAGGATGGCGATCCAGGCGCCCTGCAGGAACTTGGTGAGCAGCACGATGATCAGCACCGCGCCCGTCATGCACAGGCCGAACGCGTTGATGAGGCGGCTGCGGACCATGTGCCGCCGCGCGGCCGGGTCTTCCTCGGTCTTCAGGTGCCGCGTCCAGTGCCGGAGCATGCCGGCCTGGCTCATCGTGAACGACACGAACACGCCCACCACGTAGAGCTGGATGAGCTTGGTCGGCTCGGCCTTGAAGGCCACGATCAGCACGATCGCGGCACCGGCCAGCATGATGATGCCGTTGCTGAAGGCGAGGCGGTCGCCACGCGTGTGCAGTTGGCGCGGCAGGTAGCGGTCCTGCGCGAGGATCGAGCCGAGCACCGGGAAGCCGTTGAACGCGGTGTTCGCCGCGAGCACCAGGATCAGCCCGGTCACGGCGAGCACCAGGTAGAACATCGGGTGGGCGAACGTCCCGCCGAAGACCGCGTCGGCGACCTGCGCGACGACCGTCTTCTGCTCGTAGTCCGCGGGCGCCCCGGTGATCTGGTGCTCCGGGTCCTCGGCGAAGTGCACCTTGGTGATGCTCGCGAGCGCCAGCATGCCCATGAGCATGGTGACCGCGATGGTGCCCATCAGCAGCAGCGTCGAGGCGGCGTTCTTGCTCTTGGGCTTGCGGAAGGCGGGCACGCCGTTGCTGATGGCCTCGACACCGGTCAGCGCCGCGCAGCCGGACGAGAACGTGCGCAGCAGCAGGAAGACCAGGGCGATCCCGGTGAAGGAGTCCTCCTCGGTGATCCCGAAGCCCGCGCTCTCGGCCTGCATGTCGGCGTCGGTGAAGAAGTACCGGACGAATCCGAAGAGGGTCATGCCGATGATCGCGAACATGAACAGGTACGTCGGGACCGCGAACGCCGACCCCGACTCGCGCACCCCCCGCAGGTTCATGGCCATGAGCAGGAGCACGAGCAGCACGGCGTACAGCACCTTGTGCTCGCCTATGGCCGGGATGGCCGACGAGATGTTCGCGACGCCGGAGGAGATCGACACGGCGACGGTCAGGACGTAGTCGACGAGGAGCGCGCTGCCGACCGTCAGGCCCGCGTTCGGGCCGAGGTTGACGGTCGCCACCTCGTAGTCGCCGCCGCCGCTCGGGTACGCGTGCACGTTCTGGCGGTACGACGCGACCACCGTCAGCATCACCACGACGACGGCGAGGCCTACCTGCCAGCTGAAGTGGTACGCCGCCAGGCCCGCCATGGAGAGCGTGAGCAGGATCTCGTCGGGCGCATACGCCACCGACGACAGGGCGTCGGATGCGAAGACAGGGAGAGCGATGCGCTTCGGCAGCAGGGTCTCGTGGAGCTTGTCGCTGCGGATCGCTCTGCCGACGAGAATGCGTTTGGAGAGTCCGCCGAGTCTTGACACGCGGGCGATCGTACGCTGCGCGGGTTGCCCGCGTGCCGGGGCCCGCCGTGATCAGGATCATTCCGTACGCCTGGCGGGTTCTCCCCGCCTCCCGCGTGTAACGTCGCCAAAACGTCTGTCACCCTGGTGACAGGCCGTAGAGGTGCATTGCACCTCAGCAGCCACCAACGCGGACACGAGCGACAAACGCCGGAAGGACGGCCGTGCACATCGTCATCATGGGTTGCGGGCGCGTGGGATCCACGCTCGCGCAGACCCTTGAGGAACTGGGACATTCGATCGCCGTCATCGACCGGGACGCGACGTCGTTCCGCCGGCTCGGCTCCCACTTCTCCGGCCGCCGCGTCACCGGCGTCGGCTTCGACCAGGACACGCTGCGCGCCGCCGGTATCGAAGAGGCGGGTGCGTTCGCCGCGGTCAGCAGCGGCGACAACTCGAACATCATCGCCGCGCGCGTGGCCCGCGAGACATTCGGCGTCGAGAACGTCGTCGCCCGCATCTACGACCCCCGGCGCGCGGAGGTGTACCAGCGGCTCGGCATCCCGACCGTGGCCACCGTGCGCTGGACCGCCGACCAGATGCTGCGGCGCCTGCTGCCGAGCGGCGCCGAGCCGCTGTGGCGGGACCCGAGCGGCGGTGTGCAGCTCGCCGAGGTGCACGTCAATCCGCAGTGGGTGGGGCACCGGGTGTCCGGTCTCGAACAGACGTCCGGTGCGCGCATCGCGTTCCTCACCCGGTTGGGCGAAGGCATCCTGCCCGGCCCCGACACCGTCCTCCAAGAGGGCGACCTGGTGCACGTGATCATGCAGCAGGCCGATGTGGCCGCCGTCGAGGCGGCCTTCGAGAAGGCCCCGGAGGCCAACTGATGCGCGTCGCGATCGCCGGTGCGGGCGCGGTCGGCCGTTCCATCGCAGGCGAGCTCCTGGAGAACGGCCACGAGGTCCTGCTCATCGACAAGACCCCCGAGGCCATCAAGGTCGAGTCGGTCCCGCAGGCGGAGTGGCTGCTGGCCGACGCGTGCGAGATCTCGTCGCTGGACGAGGCCGCGCTGCAGCGCTGCAACGTGGTCATCGCGGCGACCGGCGACGACAAGGTCAACCTCGTCGTGTCGCTGCTCGCCAAGACGGAGTACGGCGTGCCGCGCGTGGTCGCGCGCGTCAACAACCCGAAGAACGAGTGGCTGTTCAACGAGGCCTGGGGCGTGGACGTCGCGGTGTCCACGCCGCGCCTGATGTCCGCCCTCGTCGAGGAGGCGGTCAGCGTCGGCGACCTGGTGCGCCTCATGCGCTTCAGCCAGGGCGACGCGAACCTCGTCGAGCTGACCCTGCCGGAGGACACCCCGCTGGTCGGCACGCGCGTCGGCGACGTCGCGTGGCCGGTGGACACCGCGCTGGTGACGATCATCCGCGAGGGCCGCGTGCTGGTGCCGAGCAAGGACGACTCGCTGGAGGCGGGCGACGAACTGCTGTTCGTGGCCGCGCCGGACCGCGAGGAGGAGTTGGAGGACCTGCTGTCGTCGCGCTGACGCGCCCGGCATGCCTCACACGGCCATCCCGGCGTACAACTCCTCGGCGCGCTCGCTGAACTCGCGGACCACCGGCTCGCGCTCGTGCGGGTTCAGCCGGGTGCGGAACTCGCGCAGGAAGTCGTTGCACTGCGACGAGTTGAGCCGGCTCGCGATGTCCAGCGCCTCGGACGCCTTGGCACACGCCTGGTCGAGTTCGCCCTCCTCCAGGTGCGCCGCCGCCATGAACGTGGTGTCCTGCGCGCAGCGCCGCGTGTAGCCGTCCGTCCGCAGCCCTATGGCTTCGTTCGCGAACTCCTGGGTCGCGCGCGGCAGTCGCAGGTCGCGGTGGCAGTGCGCGAACTCGTGGATCAGCTCGGCCTTGTCGAAGTACTGGCACCACGCGGGGTCGTCGTCGCCGTCCGCGGCGTCGAGGCTGCGCTCGGCGGCGGTCAGCGCCTCGACGCACGCGCGCTCGTCGCTGAGCGCCGCGTGGCCGCGCGCCTCCATCGCCAGCACCAGCGCGTGGCCCCGGTGCGTCAGCGAGCCGCGCGCGCCCTGCTGGGCGGCCCGCGCGAGTTGCACGGCCTCCCAGCCGTGCCCGAGGTACACCGCCTGGCAGGCCATGTTGGCCATGACGTAGGCGCCGTACGCCCGGTCGTCGGCCGCCTGCGCGAGCCGCAGCGCCTGGATGTGGTACCGCTGCGCGAGCGCGTGCCGCCCCGAGTCGAACGACAACCAGCCGACCAGCTCGGTCAGTTCCGCCACCGCGCGGAAGAGGCCGCGGCCGACGTCGTCGCCGTACGAGCCGGGCAGTTTGGTCCGGGCGACGCCGTTGAGGTGGTTGACCACGGTGTCGCGCAGGTCGCCGCCGCCCTGGGCGCGGTCGAGCTTGCGGAACATGACGACGGTCTGGCGGATGCGCTCGACGTCCGCCTCGCGCACCCGGCTGCTGCCGCCGTGCTCCATCGGTTCGGGTTCCGCCCCGGTCGCCGTCGACCAGAACAGGGCCGGGCTCGAGAAGGCCGCGGCCCCGAACGTCGAGCCGAGCAGGAAATTGCGGCGGTTCATGTCTCTCCCCGTCAGCTCGACCACGGCCCGGCGGATATCGGACACCGTGCGAGCGACACTCAACCCGTCGAAAGGGTCGGCGGCAGGTGGGCGCCGGTCCCGCAAGCCCAGGTCGCTGACCGTAAGTTCGTATCCCAGCCTGCGGCCGAGGATCTCGGCCAGCAGTTCGGGAATGGGCCAACGCGGTTGGGCACCGTCGAGCCAACGGGCCACCGAGGTATGGGTGCACCCCAGGTGTTGCCCCCGGCGCTCGGCCACCACGTTCACCCAACGGGCGATTTCACGCCTCGTCAGACCGGCCTCTTCGACCAGTGCGCGAAGGTCACCGTTTCCGGCCACCGTCCCCGCCTCCTTTCACACGAGGCATAACAAGGACGCTAGTTGCCGGGATACGGCCGAACGGGGAAATAGTCAGGAAATTGACCTGCCGGTACACAACATGAACGGCCGCTTTCGCAAGCGGCCGTTCAGTGCTGTCCGTTGATCAGCGGGAGGTCGACTCCGAACCTTTGGCCGATGGCCGGTCGTCGTCGTAGGTCACCTTCACCGGCGGCGGCGCCTTCGACATGATGAGCCACGTCAGGTAGATCGCCACCAGCCACGGGGGTACGCCGAGCGCCACCTTGGCGGCACCGAGCCAAGTCACCTTGTCGGCCAGGTACAGCGGCACCTGCACGACGATGCGCAGCACGAACAACGCGACCCACACCCAGGTCGCCTTCGTGTACGCGGCGGCCCGCGCCGGGTTCTTCCGCCACGTGAAGTTCTCGCCCAGGATCGGCCCGAGCACGACACCGATCAGCGGCCAGCGCACCAGGATCGAGACCGTGTACGCGAGCGCGTAGCCGCCGGACAGCAGCACGCCCAGCAGGTAGAAGTTCTCCGCCTTGCCCGACTTGACGGCCACGAAGGCGGCGATCGCCACGCCGAGGAAGCCGCCGAGCGCGTGCATCAGCGTCTCGCGGCGCAGCAGGCGGATGCCGGCCAGGACCGCGGCGACGGCGACCGCGGCGTACGCCGACGTCGTGGTCGCCCGCGTGATCGTGAAGACGACGACGAAGACCAGTCCGGGGACGGTCATGTCGATCATGCCGCGCACGCCGCCGAAGGCCGCCACGAGCGACATCGCGCTGTCCGGGGTGCCGTCCGCCGCGCCCTCCGCGACCTCGGTCGCGTCGTCCGCCCGGTCCGACGCCTTCTCCTCGACGGCGGCCCGGTCGACGGCGCCCTGCCCGGTCGCCGTCCGGTCGCCCGCCCCCGGGGCCGCGGCCTCGCCCGCCGGATGCGGGAGCTCGGCCTCCGCGGTCACCGGTCGGTGTTCCCCCGTCCCACCCCAGCCGTCACCGGTTCGCAGATCTTGGTCACCCATTGCCCACCGGACGCAGCTCGTATTTCGGATTGAACAGGACGTAGCGCCCCTGGGCCGTGGTGAGACGGCCCCGGGCGACCAGTTGGCGGCCGGGCTCTATCCCGGCGATCCTGCGCCGGCCCAGCCAGACGACCGAGAGGGCGCCCGACCCGTCGTACAGCTCCGCCTCCAGCGCGGGCACGCCGGCCCGCGGCCGGAAGGTGACCGTGCGCAGGGTCCCGCCGACGGTGACGAGGTCGCGCTCGACCACCGACCCGATGGCCGTGCAGCCCAGCCGGCTGCAGTCCTGCTGCAGCTCCTCGGCCTCGAGCTCCTCGTGGGTCGAGGTCAGCCGGTTGAACATCCGGCGGAAACGGCCCGGCTCGCGTTCGACTCCGGTGGCACCACTCATGAACGCAAAGGTACCTGGTCGACACGTGACCCGGGATCCGGCGGCGGCCCGTCACGGCTCGAAGCGGTACCCCATGCCGGGCTCGGTCAGCAGGTGCTTGGGATGCGACGGATCCGCCTCCAGCTTGCGGCGGAGCTGGGCCATGTAGACCCGCAGATAGTTGGTCTCGGTGCCGTACTGCGGCCCCCAGACCTCCTGGAGCAGCGCCTTCTGGCTGACCAGGCGGCCCGCGTGCCGGACCAGGACCTCCAGCAGGTGCCACTCGGTCGGGGTCAGGCGTACGTCGGCCCCGTCGCGGTGCGCCTTCTTGGCGGCGAGGTCGATGGTGAACGCCTCGGTGACCACCACCGGCGCCTCGTCCTCGGGGGTGGCGCGGCGGACCGCGGCACGCAGCCTGGCCAGCAGTTCGTCCATGCCGAAGGGCTTGGTGACGTAGTCGTCGGCGCCCGCGTCCAGGGCCGCGACCTTCTCGTTGGACGCCTGCCGCGCGCTGAGCACGATGATCGGCACCTTGGTCCAGCCGCGCAGCCCGCGGATCACTTCGACGCCGTCCAGGTCGGGCAGGCCGAGGTCGAGGAGGACCACGTCGGGGTGGTGGTCCGCGGCGGCGGCGAGCGCCTGCGTGCCGTTCGCGGCGGTGTCGACCTCGTAGCCGCGGGCCTTGAGGTTGATGGCCAGCGCGCGGACGATCTGCGGCTCGTCGTCCACGACGAGCACCCGTGTCATCGAATTGCCTCCGTACGTTCCGAACCCGTTCGCCCGGCGTCCGCGACCGCGCGGCCACCGAAGTGTTCACTCGTTTGTGGGATTCCAGCGGCGTGGCATCGGCGACTTCGTCGAATGGATGTTCGTCTATGACGCGTGCTCAGGAAACCCTCGACATCCCGTCCGAAGGGCAGCGCAGACGTGGCAGCCACTCGTACCCCCTCCGTCACCCCGGCCTCATGGCCCGTCCTGCTGCGGTACCCGGCCCGCCGGGTGCGACGCATCATGTCGCCGCCGGGACGGGCGCTTCGCTCGCGGCGTCCCGGTCGGCCTGCGGGCGACCGTCGGACATCCGGAGCGTCAGCACCATCGTGAGTCCGCCGCCGGGGGTGTCCTCGGCGACCAGGGAGCCGCCCAGCGCCTCCGCGAAGCCGCGGGCGACGGCCAGCCCGAGGCCGACGCCGTTGCCCGCCGGGGCGTCGCCGTAGCGCTGGAAGGGCTCGAAGATGCGTTCCTTGGCCTCGTCGGGCACCCCGGGGCCGCGGTCCACGACCCGCAGCTCCACCCGGTCGCGCACCGCTTCCGCGCGCACGTGCACGCGGCGGTCCGGCGGGTTGTGCTTGACGGCGTTCTCGATGACGTTGGCCAGCACCCGGTCCAGCAGCCCGGCGTCGGCCCACACGGTCGGCAGCGTCTCGGAGACGTCCAGGACGACGGACGTCTCCGGCACCCCGAGCACCGCGCCCGGGACCACCTCGTCGAGCGCGACGTCGCCGAACAGCGGGGTCACGGTCCCGGTCTGGAGGCGGCTCATGTCGAGCAGGTTGCCGATCAGCGCGTCGAGGCGGTCGGCGCCGTCCTCGACGGCCTCCAGCAGCTCCGCCTCGTCCTCGGGCGACCAGCTCACGTCCTCGGAACGCAGCGACGACACGCTGGCCTTGATGGCGGCGAGCGGCGTACGCAGGTCGTGCGACACCGCCGCGAGCAGCGCCGTGCGGATCCGGTTCCCCTCGGCCAGCCGCCGCGCCTCCGCGGCCTCGGCGACCAGGCGCCGCCGCTCCAGGACCACCGCCGCCTGGGCCGCGAACGCGCCGAGCACCCGGCGGTCCTCGGCGGGCAGCATGCGGCCCGACAGGGCGAGGGCCATCGTGTCGGAGACCGGCACGTCGACGTCGGCCTCCTCGGGCTTGCGCACCGGGTGCGGGCCGACGCTGCCGACACACGCCCACGGCCCGTGCGGCTCGGTCCGCTCCAGCATGGCGACCGACTCCATGCCGAACGCCTCGCGCACCCGCTCCAGCAGCGCCGGGAGCGCCTGCTCGCCGCGCAGCACGCTGCCGGCCAGGAAGCTCAGCGTCTCGGACTCGGACTGGCTGCGCGCGGCCTGGTGGGTGCGGCGTGCGGCGAGGTCGACCACGGAGGCCACGGAGAGCGCCACGACGACGAACACGCCCAGCGCGAACATGTTCTCCGGGTCGCGGATGGTCAGCGTGTGCAGGGGCGGCGTGAAGTAGTAGTTCAGCAGGATCGACGACATGACCGCCGTCAGGGTGGACGCCCACAGCCCGCCGAGCAGCGCGACGCCGACCGTCAGCAGCAGGTACAGCAGCATCTCGGTGGACAGGCCCAGGTGGTCGCGGTTCTGCGCCATGACGACGGTCAGGAGCAGCGGGCCGATCAGGGCGAACAGCCAGGAGATGAGCAGGCGCCGGCGGCTGACGCTGGACCGCGGTACGCGTACCGTCCGCCCGACCCCCGCGTGCTCGTGCGTGACGATGTGCACGTCTATGTCACCCGACGAGGCCGCGACGGTGGCGCCCACGCCCGGCCCGAGGATGTACTGCCACGGCTTGCGGCGGCTGGAGCCGAGCACGATCTGCGTCGCGTTGACGCCGCGTGCGAAGTCGAGCAGCGCGCTGGGCACGTCCTCGCCGATGACGGAGTGGAACGTGCCGCCCAGGGACTCGACCAGGGCGCGCTGCTGGGCCAGGGCCTCCGGGGACGCACCGGTGAGGCCGTCGCTCTTGGAGACGTACACGGCCAGCAGTTCGCCGCCGGAGCCGCGCGTGGCGATGCGGGCGGCGCGGCGGATGAGGGTGTCGCCCTCGGGGCCGCCGGTGAGGCCGACGACGATGCGCTCGCGGGCGGGCCAGGTCGCGCTGATGTCGTGTTCGGCGCGGTACTGCTGGAGGTATTCGTCCACCCGGTCCGCGACCCACAGCAGCGCGAGTTCGCGCAGCGCGGTGAGGTTGCCGACGCGGAAGTAGTTGGACAGCGCCGCGTCCACCTTCTCCGGGGCGTAGACGTTGCCGTGCGCCATGCGGCGGCGCAGGGCCTCCGGCGACATGTCGACCAGCTCTATCTGGTTCGCGCGGCGCACGACGGCGTCCGGCACGGTCTCGCGCTGCGGCACGCCGGTGATCGACTCGACGACGTCGTTGAGGGATTCGAGGTGCTGGATGTTGACCGTCGAGATGACGTCGATGCCGGCGTCGAGGATCTCGTCGATGTCCTGCCAGCGCTTGGCGTTGCGCGAGCCGGGCACGTTGGTGTGCGCGAGCTCGTCGATGAGCGCGACCTTCGGGTGGCGGGCGATGACGGCGTCGACGTCCATCTCGGTGAACGCCGAGCCCCGGTGCTCCATGTCGCGACGCGGGACGACCTCCAGGCCCTCCAGCATCTCCTCGGTGCGCGGGCGCCCGTGGCACTCGATGAGCCCGACGACCACGTCCGCGCCGCGCGCACGGCGGCGCTGGCCCTCGCCCAGCATCGCGTACGTCTTGCCGACGCCAGGGGCGGCTCCGAGATAGATGCGCAGCTTTCCGCGTCCCATGGCGTCCATTGTCGTCCTCGTCGGGGTTTTCCGACCGGTCCGGGCCCACCCTTGGGAGGTGGGCCCGGATGCCGGGATTACTTCGCCGCCGCCTTGTGCAGGGCGATGTTCAGCTCCAGCACGTTGACGCGCGGTTCTCCGAGGATGCCGATGATGCGGCCGTCGACGTGGTCCTCGACCAGCTCCTTCACGGTGGCCGGGTCCAGCCCGCGCTCGGCGGCGACGCGGTTCACCTGCATCAGCGCGTTCGACTTCGTGATGTGCGGGTCGAGGCCCGAGCCGGACGCGGTGACCGCGTCGACCGGTACCTGGTCCGCGGTGACGCCGTTGAACGCCGCCACCGCGGCCTTGCGGTCCTTGACCAGCTGGATGAACTCCGGGTTCTCCGGGCCGTAGTTCGAGGCGCCGGAGGCCAGCGGGTCGTACCCGCCCGCCGACGGACGCGGCTGGAACCACTTCGGGTCCGGCTGCGTGCCGACGCCTTCCGCCTGCTCGTCGGACAACTGCGCGCCGCCCGCGAGGTAGGTGTACGTCACGGTGCCGTCCTCGGCCTCGTGCTCCGCGACCTCCCGGCCCTCCGCGTCGAACAGGCGCGCGTTGCCGTCCCGGTCGACCAGGTCGAAGTTCTGGCCGATGAGGCTGGAGCCGACCTCCCTGCCGTCGACCTCGACCTTGGAGCCGTTGGCCTGGTCGCCGAAGGCCGCCTGGGCGATGCCGGTCATGGCCAGCGGGTACGCGATGCCGAGCAGGACCGTGAGGACCAGCACGGCGCGCAGTCCCGCGAGGAACACGCGGATTCGGGTGCTTGTCTGGGTGGCCATGGTTATCAACCGATTCCGGGGATGAGCGAGACGATGAGGTCGATGAGCTTGATCCCGACGAACGGGGCGATCAGCCCGCCCAGGCCGTAGACGCTGAGGTTGCGCGACAGCATCTTGTCGGCCGACATGGGCCGGTAGCGCACGCCGCGCAGCGCGAGCGGGATCAGCGCGACGATGACCAGGGCGTTGAAGATGACCGCCGAGATGATCGCCGACTCGGGCGTCGACAGGTCCATGATGTTCAGCTTGTCCAGCGGCGCGAGGCCCGCCGGGCCGCCCGCCACCGCGAACATCGCGGGGATGATCGCGAAGTACTTCGCCACGTCGTTCGCGATGGAGAACGTGGTGAGCGCACCGCGCGTGATCAGGAGCTGCTTGCCGATCTCGACGATCTCGATGAGCTTGGTCGGGTTCGAGTCGAGGTCGACCATGTTGCCGGCTTCCTTGGCGGCGGAAGTGCCGGTGTTCATGGCCACACCCACGTCGGCCTGCGCGAGCGCGGGCGCGTCGTTCGTACCGTCGCCGGTCATCGCGACGAGCTTGCCGTCGGCCTGCTCGCGCTTGATCAGCGCCATCTTGTCCTCGGGAGTGGCCTCCGCGAGGAAGTCGTCGACGCCGGCCTCGTCCGCGATCGCCTTGGCGGTCAGCGGGTTGTCGCCGGTGATCATGATCGTCTTGATGCCCATGCGGCGCAGTTCGTCGAACCGCTCGCGCATGCCTTCCTTGACGACGTCCTTGAGGTGGATGACGCCGAGCACGCGCGCGCCCTCGGCGTCCTCGACCGCGACCAGGAGGGGGGTGCCGCCGGCCGCCGAGATGGCGTCCACGGTCTCGCCGGACTGCCGCGGCACGGAGCCGCCGCGCTCGGAGACCCAGGTGTTGACCGCGGAGGCGGCGCCCTTGCGGATGCGGCGCACCTTGCCGTCGCCCTCGGTGAGGTCGACGCCCGACATGCGGGTCTGCGCGGTGAAGGTGATCCACTCGGCGTGGCCGAGCTCGCCCTCGTGCCGCTCGCGGAGCCCGTACGCGGACTTCGCGAGCACCACGATCGAGCGGCCCTCGGGCGTCTCGTCGGCCAGCGACGAGAGCTGCGCGGCGTCCGCCAGCTCCTCCTCGGTGACCCCGTCCAGGGTGACGAACTCGCTCGCCTGGCGGTTGCCGAGGGTGATGGTGCCGGTCTTGTCGAGCAGCAGCGTGCTGACGTCGCCCGCGGCCTCGACCGCGCGCCCGGACATGGCCAGCACGTTGCGCTGGACCAGCCGGTCCATGCCCGCGATGCCGATCGCCGAGAGCAGGGCCCCGATGGTGGTCGGGATCAGACAGATCAGCAGGGCCACCAGGACGACGATCGACTGCTCGGCGCCCGAGTAGACGGCCAGCGGCTGCAGCGTCACGACCGCGAACAGGAAGATGATCGTGAGCGACGCGAGCAGGATGTTGAGCGCGATCTCGTTCGGCGTCTTCTGCCGGGCGGCACCCTCGACGAGCGCGATCATGCGGTCGATGAAGGTCTCGCCGGGCTTCGTCGTGATCTTGACGACGATGCGGTCGGACAGCACCTTGGTGCCGCCGGTGACCGCCGAGCGGTCGCCGCCGGACTCGCGGATGACGGGCGCGGACTCGCCGGTGATGGCCGACTCGTCGACGCTCGCGACCCCCTCGACGACGTCGCCGTCGCCGGGGATGATGTCTCCGGCCTCGCAGACGACCAGGTCGCCGATCTTGAGGTCGGTACCCGGCACGTGTTCCTCGCGGTCGCCGACGAGGCGTCGCGCGACGGTGTCGGTCTTGGCCTTGCGCAGGGTGTCCGCCTGCGCCTTGCCGCGGCCTTCGGCGACCGCCTCGGCCAGGTTGGCGAACAGCACGGTCAGCCACAGCCAGACGGCGGTGACCCAGGCGAAGACGCTGGGGTCCTTGACCGCCATGTAGGTGGTGAGGACCGAGCCGATCTCGACGACGAACATGACGGGCGTACGCACCATCACGCGCGGGTCGAGCTTGCGGAGGGCCTCGGGCATCGACCTGAGGAGCTGCGCGGGGTCGAACAGGCCTGCCGCGACGCGGCCGGGGCCGGACGGTTGTTCGGGGGCGGGGGCGCTCTGCGGAGCGTTCAGTGTGGTGGTCATGGTTATACGAGCCCCTCCGCGATCGGGCCGAGGGCGAGCGACGGGAAGAAGGTGAGGCCGGTGACGATGACGATCACGCCGACGAGCGTGCCGACGAACAGCGGCCGGTGGGTCTTGAGCGTGCCTACCGTCTCCGGTACCTGGCGCTGCTCGACCAGTCGTCCCGCCAGCGCGAGGACGAGTGCGATGGTCAGGAAGCGGCCGATCAGCATCGCGAAGCCGATGGTGACGTTGTAGTACTCGGTGTTGGCGCCGAGGCCCGCGAAGGCGGAGCCGTTGTTGTTGGCTCCGGACGTGTACGCGTACAGCACTTCCGACAGGCCGTGCGGTGAGTCGGAGTTGAGGATCGAGGCGCGTTCACCCGGGAGCGCGAGCGCGATGCCGGTCATCGTGAGGATCGTGGCCGGGACGACCAGGATGTACATCGCGACGATCTTCATCTCCCCGGCGCCGATCTTCTTGCCGAGGTACTCGGGGGTGCGGCCGACCATCAGGCCCGCCACGAAGACCGCCAGGATCGCCATGATCAGCATGCCGTAGAGGCCGGAGCCGACACCGCCCGGCGAGATCTCGCCGAGCATCATGCCGAGCATCGTGAGGCCGCCGCCGAACCCGGTGAAGGACGAGTGGAACGAGTTCACCGCGCCGGTCGAGGTCATGGTCGTCGACGTCGCGAACAGCGATGAGCCCGGGACGCCGAAGCGCTGCTCCTTGCCCTCCATGGCGCCGCCCGCGATCTCCAGGGCGGTGCCGTTGTGGTGCATCTCGGTCCAGGTCATCAGGACGACCGCGACGAACCAGATGGCGAACATCGCGCCGAGGATCGCGTAGCCCTGCTTGGCCGAGCCGACCAGCGTGCCGAAGGTGCGCGGCATCGAGAACGGGATCACCAGGATCAGGAAGATCTCGAACAGGTTCGAGAACGCGTTCGGGTTCTCGAAGGGGTGCGCCGAGTTGGCGTTGTAGAAGCCGCCGCCGTTGGTGCCGAGCTCCTTGATGACCTCCTGCGAGGCCACCGGTCCGCCGGTGATGGTCTGCGTGCCGCCGTTGAGCGTGGTGACGGTGTGCGGGTCGGCGAGGTTCTGGAGGGTGCCCGACGCGACCAGCACGATGGTGCCGATGATCGCGATGGGCAGCAGGATGCGGATCGAGCCGCGCACCAGGTCGACCCAGAAGTTGCCGATCTCGCCGGTGCGGATCCGGATGAAGCCGCGTACCAGGGCGACCGCGACGGCCATGCCGACCGCCGCCGAGACGAAGTTCTGGACCGTGAGGCCGGCCATCTGCACGGTGTGGCCGACCGCGGCCTCACCGGAGTAGGACTGCCAGTTGGTGTTCGAGGTGAAGGACGCGGCGGTGTTGAACGCCTGGTCCGCCTTCATGGGCTGGAAGCCGAGGTTCCACGGCAGCTTGTCCTGGAAGCGCAGCAGCGCGTACAGGGCGAGCATCGAGAACATCGAGAAGGCCAGCACGCTGCGCAGGTAGATGCCCCACCGCTGACCGGAGTCGGGGTTGGCACCGATGGCCTTGTAGATCCAGCGCTCGGGACGCGTGTGCTTGTCCGAGGAGTAGACCTTGGCCATGTAGTCGCCGAACGGTCGGTGGACCGCGGCGAGGAGGGCGATCAGCAGGGAGATCTGGAGTATCCCCGCGACGGTGGAACTCACTAGAACCTCTCGGGGAAGATGAGGGCGAGCACCAGGTAGCCCAGCAGGGCGACGGCGACGACGAGGCCGACAACGCTGTCCGCGTTCACAGCTTGGCCACCCCCTTGGCGATGGCGACGACGAGCGCGAAGAACGCGATCGTCAGGAGTACGAAGGCCAGGTCAGCCATCGCGGGTCTCCTCGTGAGAGTTGGTGAGAGGTTGGGTGTTGCGGGGTCATTGGTAGCAGCCCCAGCCCCCACGAAAACGCAATAAATCGGACATCCTGCCGAGCGCTAGCGTCGCCTTTACGCGGCCCCGCGGCATCTTGACGCCGTCCATACGGGACCCTGACGCGCGGCTTCCGCGTGAGCGGCGGCGGACATGCGAAAGGGGCCCGGACACACCCTCGTTCGGGTGTGTCCGGGCCCCTTTCGGAGTCCGCGGGGGTACTAGCGCACCTCGGTGATCTCCGGGCCGCGCGAGAACGGGTTCAGGTCGCCGCTGTACGGGTTCTTCGCCGCGTCGTCGACCGACTCGGCGGTGGGCGGCGCCACACCGCTCGCCGGGTCGATCTGGGCGTTGTCCGGCAGGCGCAGCAGGATCGGGTCGCGGGGCGCCATCGGGTCGGCACCGCGCACGACCACCGTCTCCCGGAAGATCCGCTCCAGGTCCGCACCGGTGTCGGCGTCCACCGCGGCGCGGCCGGAGATGACCCCGCGCAGGAACCAGCGCGGGCCGTCGCAGCCCACGAAGCGCACCAGCTGCGCGCCCTGCGTGCCGTCCGGAAGCTGTACGGGCACCTGCGCGCGCAGCTCCCAGCCGAGCCCGCCGTCGAGCTCGTCGACCAGGCCGCCCTGCTGCGTGATGCCGCTCGCGATCTCCTTGCGGATCTCGTGCCAGATGCCCTCGCTGCGCGGCGCCGCGAAGCCCTGCAACTGCACCGCGCTGTCCCCGAGGATCACGGTGGCCGCGATGATCAGGTCGTTGGCGACCTCGACGCGCAACTCCATGCCCTCGACCGCGGGCACCAGCAGGCCGCCCAGGTCGATGCGGCCCTCCTGCGGCTCGTCGAGTTCGTCCTCGTCCCACGGCCCGTCCGGGCGCGGCGCGGGCGGCAGCGGGCGGTTCAGCGCCTCGTCGTCGCCCAGCGCGTCGGCCGGCTCGTCCTCCGCCTCGGCCTCGTCCTCGTCGGCGGCGAGGTCGTCGTCGAGCTCGTCGACGGGCTGGTCGGCCTCTTCGTTGCGTCGGCGACGTCGGAACACGTCAGATCCCTTCCCTGTCGGAAGCCGAGTCCTGCACTGTGACGGCACCGGCGTCGGTGCCGCTGCCCACGACGGCGGCGTGGCCGCCGGTCGATCCGAAGCCGCCCTCGGCCCGGTCCGAACCCGGCAGGACGCCGACCTCGTGGAATCTCGCCCGCTCGACTTTCTGCACGACAAGCTGGGCGATCCGGTCACCGCGGCGGAACGAGACGCTTTCGCGCGGATCGTGGTTGACCACGATGACCCTGATCTCGCCACGGTATCCCGCATCGATCGTGCCCGGGGCATTCACCAGCGACACCCCGCAACGTGCCGCGAGTCCGGAACGCGGGTGGACGAACGCCGCGAAGCCGTCCGGCAGCGCGACGGCGACGCCGGTGGGCAGCACCGCGCGCTCCCCCGGGCCGAGCTCGGCGTCGACGGCGGTCACCAGGTCGGCGCCCGCGTCGCCCGGATGGGCGTACGTCGGCAGCGGCAGACCGGGGTCGAGCCGCCGCACCAGGATGTCCACCGGGGCGGTCACGGGTTCACCTCGAAAGCCCGCGCGGCCTTCACGACATCGGGGTTCGCCATCGCCCGTTCGACGTCCTCGGCCCGCCCGTGCGAGACGAAGTGCTCGAACCCGACGGCGAGGAACAGCGACGCGGCCTCGACCGCGACCGGGCCGTCCGGCGCGTCCAGGCGCCCGGTCGCCCGGGCGAAGATCTTGCGGCCCTCGACGCCCGTGCACCACGCGTGGATGTACAGCGTCGAGCCGACCGGCACGGGGCGGCGGAAGTCCGTCTCCAGGCGGGCGGTGACCGCCGGCTGGTGCAGCAGGTAGCCCAGCGCACCCAGCGCCTCGTCGAACGCGCAGGTCAGCAGTCCGCCGTGGGCCAGGCCCGGGGCGCCTTGGTGGCCGGTGCCCACCACGAACTCGGTGTCCACACTGACGCCCTCGCCGACCCGGGTGCGCAGCCGCAGGCCGTTCTCGAGGTCCTCGCCGCAGCCGAAGCAGCCGTCGTAGTGCTCGCCCAATTCGGTGCCCGGCGGAGGTGCGCTCGGATGCGGCCCGGGCGCCGTGGCGTCCGGCGCCGGGGTCAGGGATGAAGGTCGACTCACCCGGGGGACATTACTGCCTTTCGCCGGTCGGACGGTGTCCAGCCCGCCCCGCGGCGGAGTCGCGGGTGGTGGGCGGCGCGGGCCCCGGAGCACTACGGTCGTGGGCCGGGGCTCGGGGCGGCACGGGCCGCCCAGGCGGGCGGGCGTCCAGCGGGTGGGCAGGCGGCAGGACGGAAGGACGCAAATGACCAAGAGCGTGGTCGTGACGGGCGCGACCGGCGGCATCGGTCTCGCGACCGCTCTGGAACTGGCCCGCGCGGGGCTCGACGTCATCGGGACCGCGCGCACCGAGGACAAGGCGCAGCGGCTGCGGGAGGCGGCCGAGCGCGACGGACTCGGCGTGCGGACCGTGTTGCTGGACGTCTGCGACGCCACCTCGACGGTGCGGGCGTTCACCGAGATCGCCACGATGACCGGCGGCGGCCCGTGGGCGGTCGTCAACAACGCCGGCTTCGCCCAGCCGGGCGCGGTCGAGGACGTCGACGACGAGCAGGCCCGCCTGCAACTGGAGACCAACCTCATCGCCCCCGCACGCATCGCCCGTCTCGTCCTGCCGCAGATGCGGCAGCGGCGCAGCGGGCGCATCGTCAACATCTCGTCCATCTCCGGGCGCGTCTCGGCGCCGTTCCTGGGCTGGTACTGCGCCAGCAAGCAGGGGCTGGCGGCCGTGTCGGACGCGCTGCGGATCGAGGTCGCGCAGTTCGGGGTCAAGGTCGTCCTCATCGAGCCGGGCAGCTTCGGGACGGACATCTGGGAGCGCAGCATGAACCGGCTCCCGCCGCGCAAGAACTCCGCGTACACCGACTCGTACGAGATGGCCGACGACATCCTGCGCCGCTCGTCGTCGCTGCCCGCCCCCGCGCCGGTCGCGCAGGCGGTACGCCACGCGCTGCTCACGCCGCGCCCCCGGCCGCGCTACCTGGTCGGCTCGGACGCCAAGACCGGGGCGGTCCTGGACGCCCTGGCCCCGCGCGTCCTGTCCGACTACGCGAAGGGCGTGGCGACAGGTGTCCGCACTCCCCCGGAGCGGGTGGTCCGCCTGCTGGGGAAGGTGACCCGCCGCCGCTGACCCGCACCCATGCGCTCGGCCGAGGCCCGGTGGTGTGCCCGGCCGGCCGGGGATGACAGGCTTGTGCCATGCAGGCGTACAACGAGCGGCTCGTGGTGCCGACTTCCTGGTGGGGCCTCGTGGCCGGTGCCGGCCTGGTGAGCGGGCTCATGCTGCTGCCCGTCGGCGCGGTCGCCGCGGCCGTCGCCGTGGTGGTGGGCGCGGCGCTGGCCGTATGGGCGGTCAACTCCTACGGCTCGGTGCGGGTGCGGGTCACCGACGGCTTCCTGGAGGCCGGGCGGGCGCGGCTGCCGCTGGCGGCGCTGGGAACCGCGTCCGCGCTGGATGCGGAGCAGGCCCGGTCGCTGCGCATGGAGAGTGCCGATCCGCGCGCGTTCATGCTGCTGCGCAGCTATGTGCCGACAGCGGTGCGCGTCGAGGTCAGCGACCCGGACGACCCGACGCCGTATCTGTACGTGTCGTCGCGCAATCCGGACCGGCTCGTCGAGGTGCTGGACGCGGTGCGCCGCCACAACGCCGCGCAGGGCTGATCCGCCGCGCGTACGGCCGTCGGCGTGCGCTTCCACACCGAGGGACGCCCTCCGTGCCCGGCGCGCACGGCGCCTGAACGGCGCGTACAGGGCGCGCGGGGTGCGGACGCGGAAGAACGCCCGCCGGGGTGGTGCGGCGGACGTCCCTTGTCTACGGCCCTGGGGCCTTCGTGCCCCCTGCGGCGGAGGCGTTCGGAGTTGCTGCGGGGGCACGTGTGCCCACGTGCCGGGTGTTGCTCGCTGTGCTCGTATCGATCATCGGCAGGGGCGGTCCGCTCCTGCCAGGACCCGGTCGCGTGCGCAGGGTTCCGCTTGCCGATGATCGATCCTGAGCAGGCCCGAGGCCCGAGGATCGGACTTCAGGCGCAGTCGACGCAGATCTGCTGGCCGTCCTTCTCCTTGCCCAGCTGGCTGCGGTGGTGCACGAGGAAGCAGCGGGCGCATGTGAACTCGTCCGCCTGCCGGGGCAGCACGCGCACGGACAGCTCTTCGTTCGAGAGGTCCGCGCCGGGCAGCTCCAGGCCCTCGGCCTGGTCGAACTCGTCGACGTCGACCGCGCTGGCGGACTTGTCGACGCGCCGGGCCTTGAGCTCCTCGATGCTGTCTTCGTTGACGTCGTCGTCGGTCTTGCGTGGAGTGTCGTAATCAGTCGCCATATACCTCTCCCCCTCCGGGTGGATCTGCTTGCCGATGCGTTCGTTGACACAGCCTTCAGCGCACGTAACGCATCAGGGGCCGGAGTTGTGCCCGACCTGAGGCGCAGATTCTGCCTCATAGCAAGGCTTGTTACTCAATCGACACCCAACCGAACCCCCGAAGAGGTGACTTGGTTGGATGGGTGGCCCACTGTAACTCTCCATGATGGCCGGTAACCAGGAGGAATCGTGACGGTCTACGCGCTTGGTGAACAAGTACCCCTCGTACACCCGGATGCCTACGTCCACCCCGATGCCGTGGTCATCGGAAGCGTGGAAATCGGCGCCGGGTCGACGGTTTGGCCGTCCGCGGTGCTCCGGGCCGACTACGGCCGGATTGTCGTCGGGGAGCGTACATCGATCCAGGACGGATCCGTCCTCCATGTCAGTGCGGGTCTGGTCACACGTGTCGGCGACCGCTGCGTCGTGGGGCATCTTGTCCACCTCGAAGGGTGCACCATCGAGGACGACTGCCTCGTCGGCAACGGCGCGATCGTGCTGCACGAGGCGGTCGTGCGCAGCGGGGCCCTGGTGGGTGCGGGAGCGTTCGTCGGAAACCGCGTCGAGGTGCCTTCCCACGCCATGGCCCTGGGCGTACCTGCGAAGATCCGCCCTGACGCGGTCAAGCCGGGAGCGTTCGAAACGGCCGTGCGGCACTACGTGGAGAACGGGCAGCGGTTCAAGGAACAGCTGCGCCGCATCGACTGACCGACACCCCCTCGACCGCGAAACGGGGGCAACCTCCGACCAGGGAGAACCGTGCTCGACCTCGCAGGACTCGGAAAACGTTTCGGAGAAAAGGTCGTTTTGCGCGACCTGTCGTTCTCCGTCGCGCCCGGACAGATGTTCGGGTTCGTCGGAACCAACGGCGCAGGCAAGACCACGACGATGCGCATCGCGATGGGGGTGCTCGCCACCGACGAGGGCGAGGTCCGCTGGCAGGGCGTGCCGGCGAACGCGGGTATACGCAGACGCTGGGGCTACATGCCGGAAGAGCGTGGGCTTTACGCGAAGATGCGGATCCTTGACCAGCTCGTGTACTTCGCCGAGCTGCACGGCATGTCGCGTACGGACGCCCGCACGTCGGCGACGGACTGGCTGCGCACCCTCGGGGTGTCCGGCACCCCGTCGGACCGCCTGGAGACTCTCTCGCTGGGCAACCAGCAGCGCGTGCAGCTGGCCGCGGCCCTCGTGCACGAGCCGGAGCTGCTGATCCTGGACGAACCCTTCTCCGGCCTCGACCCGGTCGGCGTCGACGTCATGGCCGCCGCTCTGCGCAGCCGCGTGGAGCGGGGCGTGTCCGTGGTGTTCTCCAGCCACCAGCTCGACCTGGTCGAGCGGCTGTGCGACGCCGTCGGGATCATCAAGGACGGCCGCATGCACGCGGTGGGCACGGTCCAGGAGCTGCGCGGGGACAACCGCGCGGTCCGCTACCGGGTCGCGGTCGACGGTACCGACGGTGTCGGCGGGGACGCGCCCAAGGCGTGGGCCGAGACCGTGCCCGGTGTGACGGTGCTGGCCGACGACTCCGACGGCACCCTCGTCGAGCTGGCCCAGGGCACCGACGAGCAGGGCCTCCTGGACGCCGCCCGGGCGGCCGGGCGGGTGCGCGCCTTCGCGCCGGTGAACCCGTCGCTGACCGAACTGTTCCGCGAGGTGGTCAACGGGGACGCCCAGACCCCGTCAGAGGCCGCCACAAGCCACGAGGAGGCCCGCGCGTGACGTCCCCGAGGGTGGACCCCACCGAGCGCTTCTGGACGTCTGTGCGGCTGGTGGCGCGCCGCGAGTTCGTCGAGCGCATCCGCGACCGCGGGTTCCTGGTGTCGGTCGCGGTCATGCTCGTGGTCCTGCTGGCCGCGGTCGCCATCCCGGCGGCGGTGGGCGGCGGCAGCGACAAGTACGACGTCGCGTTCGGCGGACCGCAGGCGGCCCGGCTGGGCCAGGTCGCGACCGCGCAGGCGCAGCTGCTGGACACCGACGTGGCGGTCAAGGCGTACCCGGACGACGCCGTGGCCGAGCAGGCGGTCAAGGACGGCGACCTGGACGCGTACGTGGCCGGCGGCCGGGTCGTCGTCGACAGCGAGCTCCCGGACCGGCTCGCGGCCGTGCTGCAGAGCGCGTACGCGACCGTCGAGCGCGACAGCCGCCTCACCACCCAGGGCATCGACGCGTCGGCCGTCGACCAGGCGATGCAGGTGCAGCCGCTGACGAAGCAGACGCTCGACCCGGACGCCGACGAGCGCCAGGCACGCAAGGGCATCGCCTTCATCGGCGTGATCATGCTGTACGGCATGCTCATGCTCTTCTGCATGTGGGTCGCCAACGGCGTCGTGGAGGAGAAGTCGAGCCGCATCGTCGAGATCCTGCTTGCCGCCGTGCCGGCCCGCGCGCTGCTGACCGGCAAGGTCATCGGCATCGGCCTGCTCGGACTCGCACAGATGGCCCTCACGGCCGTCGTGGGCCTCGGCGCGGCGTCGGCGCTGGACACGATCGACCTCAGCGGCTCGATGATCTACCCGGCGGTGCTGGTGGTGGCCTGGTTCGTGCTCGGGTACGCCATCTACTCGTGCATGTTCGCCGCCGCGGCGGCGCGCGTTTCGCGCATGGAGGACCTGCAGAACGTCATCACGCCGATGACGTCGCTGCTGATCGCCTCGTTCTTCCTGGCCGTCTTCCTCAGCCAGTCGGGCGGCGCCTTCGCGCAATTCCTGGCGTACGTACCGCCGTTCTCCGCGATGCTGCAACCGGTGCTCACCGCGAGCGGCGAAATCGCGGTGTGGCAGAACCTCGTGGCGGCGGGCATCGCGGTGCTCGCGCTGGTGTGGCTGATGTCGGTGGCGGCGCGCATGTACGAGGGCGCGGTGCTGCGTACCGGCGGCAAGGTCTCGGTGAAGGACGCGTGGGGAACCCGCTCCTGATCCGGAGGATCCGCATGACCCGGACGGGGTGAGCCCGCCCGCGCGGCGGGGCCGTGCGGGCCGGCAGGCGTACGCGAGAGCCCCGGCTACCGCCACCTTCTCGGTGGCGGTAGCCGGGGCTCTTCCACGTGCTCAGGCGGGCGCGTGTGCCCTTCCGGGGTGCGCCGGGCGCACTGCCCGGTGTCAGGCGCGCGCGGCCTGCCGCGCCTTGCGCGCCGCGAGGCGCTCGTCGAACTGCGCCGCCTTCGTCTCCAGGATCGCCAGGAACGCGGCCAACTCCTCGCGCGCCTGCTCGCCCTCCGGGCCCAGGTCCGTGCGCTCCATGACCTTCAGGTTGCGCAGCACCGGCTGGAGCACGTCGTCGTGGTGGATGCGCAGGTTGTACACGCCGCCGAGGGCGATCTTCACCGACGCGCGCTCGAAGCCGGAGATGCCGTGGCCCGGCATCCGGAAGTCGGTGACCATGTCGGTCACCGCGCGCATCGCGGTGTCCGGGGCGAGTTCGAACGCCGCCTTGAGCAGGTTGCGGTAGAAGACCATGTGCAGGTTCTCGTCGGTCGCGATGCGCGCGAGAAGCTGCTCGGCCAGCGGGTCGCCGCACTCGCGGCCCGAGTTACGGTGCGAGACGCGCGTGGCCAGCTCCTGGAACGTCACGTACGCCACGACGTGCAGCGGGTTGTCCATGTGGTCGCCCATGTAGCCGGCTTCCATGTGCTCCATGCGGGAGCGCTCAAGGGCGACGGGGTCGACCGCGCGGGCGGCCATCAGGTAGTCGCGGATCGCGATGCCGTGGCGGCCCTCCTCGGCGGTCCAGCGGTGCACCCACGTGCCCCACGCGCCGTCGCGGCCGAACATGTTGGCGATCTCGAAGTGGTAGCTCGGCAGGTTGTCCTCGGTGAGGAGGTTGAGCGTCAGCGAGATGCGCCCCACGTCGGTCAGCTTGGACTCCTCGGGACGCCAGGCCTCGCCGCCGAGCAGCCCGTCGAAGTCACGGCCCTGCGACCACGGGACGTACTCGTGGGGGAACCACTCCTTGGCGATCGCGAGGTGGCGGTCGATCTCCACTGCCACGACCTGCTCGAGTTCGTGCAGCAGGTCGATACCGGTCGGTGCGGGGGCGATCAGGGTCACGGCAACTCCAAAGCGTGGGTGCAGCGGGCATACGCAGCATGTGGACGCAGCGGCTTTCGACAACACGGGCACAGGGCTGCGTCGGCCGCCGTCGCTTCGGCGCACAACGCGTTCCTACGATGTCGTAACTTACGACACCGTAGGTTGTCGGGTGGCCTGCGGGCAACCGGCCTGCTCAGGTACGTCGTAGTACGTCGTTGTCACATCGTTCGGGTCATACCGCCGGGCCGGGGAACCCGATGCGGACGATGAGGCCGCCCTCGACGCGCGGCTCCGCCTCGATCCAGCCGCCGTGGGCGCGCACGACCGAACGTACGATCGAGAGCCCGAGTCCGACGCCCTTCTCGCTTTCCGTTCTGTCGCCGCGCATGCGCCGGAACGGCTCGAAAAGTGTCTCGAGATTGTCGGGCGGGATGGCGGGACCGCTGTTGGCGACGGTCAGCAGGGTCGTCCCGTCGACAGTCGACGTGGACATCTCCACCCAGCCGTCCGGCTCGTTGTAGCGCACGGCGTTCTGCGCCAGGTTGAGGGCGACGCGCTCCAGCAGCACGAGGTTGCCGGACACCTCGCCGTCCTGGAAGTCGCCGCGCAGCTCGACGTCGCGCTCCGCGGCCTCCTGGCCCAGTTGTTCGAGGGTGCGCCCGGCGACCTCGGCGAGGTCGACGGGCTTGCGGTCGGTGAGTTCGTTCTCACTGCGGGCGAGCAGCAGCAGGCCCTCGATCAGGCGTTCGCTGCGCTCGTTCGTGGACAGCAACTTGTCGCCCAGATCCCGCAGTTCCGGTGGCACCTCGGGATCGCCGAGGGCGACCTCCAGCAAGGTGCGGTTGATCGCCAGAGGCGTGCGCAACTCGTGGGAGGCGTTCGCCACGAATTTTCGCTGCGAGTCGAACGCCCGGTCGAGGCGCTCCAGCATCTCGTCGAACGTGTCGGCCAGTTCCTTGAGTTCGTCGTCGGGACCGTCCATGTCGATACGCCGGTGCAGGCCCGATCCGCCGGTGCCGGCCACCGACCGCGCGGCGGCGGTGATGCGGCCGAGCGGGCTCAGGACGCGCCCGGCCATCAGGTAGCCGAACCCGAAGGCGATGACGGACAGCAGCACCAGCGCGAGCAGCGACTGCTGGAGCAGGGCGTGCAGCACGAGCTCGCGCTGGTTGCCCTGGCGGTCCTCCAGCAGCTGGTTGAAGGCGTCCGGCGAGATCTCGCGGCCGAGCTGGTCGTAGATCCGCACGTCCGTGGTGAACTCGATGGACGGCGGCTTCTGGTCCGCGAGGCGGCGGCCGACGAGCAGGTACACGCTGCCCAGGAGGAGGACGCCGGCGATCAGGAACATGCCGCCGTACAACGCCGTCAGGCGCATCCGGATCGAGGGGCGCAGCCAGTCGGGGGCGTAGCTGAGGCGCGAGGAGTACCCGGTCGCCGGGTCGGCTCCGAGGATCAGGCGCCGTGCGGAGGGCGCCCGGCTGGGCCTGGGCGGCGCGCCGGGCGGCGACCCGGCGGACGCGTCCGAGGTTCCGCCGGAAGGCGGGGTCACGCCCCCCGTGCCCGGCGGCACGCCTTGCGCGGCTTGCCCGCTCTGTTTGGCCTGTCCGGGCTGTCCGGGCTGGGGCTGCGCGAACGGACCCGACCGCTGGACGGCCTGGGGCTGCGCGAACGGACCGGCCCGCTGCACGGCCTGGGGCTGCTGCCCTCTGGGCTGCTGCGGCCCCTGCGGCGGCCGGGCCGGGGGCCGCGGCGGCTGCGCGGGGGACTTGGCGCGGTCTTGCGCCGGGGGATGTTCCGGGGACTGCTCGGGGGGCTGCCCCTGCGGGGGGCGTACCGGACGGGGCGGGTGCCGGGGGCGCCGCGGCGCGGCCCCGGGATCCGGGGAACCCTGCGGCGGCTGCCCGGTCACGCCGGATCGCCGATGCGGTACCCGGCGCCGGGCACAGTCATGATCACGGGGGGTTCGCCGAGCTTGCGGCGCAGCGTCATGACCGTGACGCGGACGACGTTGGTGAACGGGTCGGTGTTCTCGTCCCAGGCCTTCTCGAGCATCTGCTCGGCGGACACGACGGAGCCGTCGGCACGCATGAGCACCTCGAGGACGGCGAACTCCTTCGGCGACAGGTGGATCGGGTTGCCGTCGCGCGCGACCTCGCGGCGGTTCGGGTCGAGGCGGATCCCGGCGCGTTCCAGCACCGGCGGCAGCGCGGTCACCGCACGCCGCCCCAACGCCCTTACCCGGGCCGTCAGTTCGCTGAACGCGAAGGGCTTGGGGAGGTAGTCGTCCGCACCCAGTTCCAGGCCCTCGACGCGGTCGCTGACGTCGCCGGACGCGGTGAGCATCAGGATGCGCGTGGGCAGACCGGTGTCGATCACCGCCCGGCACACGTCGTCGCCGTGCACCAGCGGGAGGTCGCGGTCCAGCACGACCACGTCGTAGTCGTTGACCGCCACACGTTCGAGAGCAGCCTCGCCGTCGTACACGACGTCGACGGCCATCGCCTCGCGGCGCAGGCCTGTCGCCACCGCGTCGGCCAGCAACTGCTCGTCCTCGACGACGAGAACCCGCACCCTGGATGTCCTTCCGACTCACATCTGCCGCTCGGCGACATGTGGTCGCCGAGAGTTTGGACCGTCGGCCGCCGTCCGCGGCTTGACTGAGCGCCCTGCCTCGAGGGACGGCGCCGACGGTGACTCCATCTTGCCTCGGGCCTCGGTAAAGCGTCGGTAAGGGCACGGGCCGCCCTGATTGTTCCCTCTCGGGTGAAGCGCCCGCATCACGCGCGTTCACTGGTGCGACGAGGGTCACACTGCCACCTGGCATCTCGGTTTTCGGCGCGCGAAACCAGGGGTAGGACAACCGAAACCGGCGACCATTCGGATCTCTTGGGGCCCCCACATGATGGACGAGTTCACTGCCGACGTCCTTCGTCGGATACGCGAGACAGAACAGGCCCTCAAGCTGGCCTCCGATTCCGGCGACGACTTCCTGGTCGAAGTTCAGCAGGAAGAGTTGCAGGACCTGGTACGGATGGCCTCGGACCACGGCGTGCAGGTGTTGCCCGAGTCAGCCTGAAGGACCCGTCTCCGCTTGACGGACCGACCCGAAAACCAGCGAAGGATCCAACGGGGTGACCACTCCCCCGGCCGGACGCGAATCGCGCGTCGGCCGGGGGTTGTTGTTTTCCCCGGCTACGCGTCCCCGGGCTTCGCGGTCTTGGGCTTCGGGTGCCCGGGCCGCGCGCGTCAGGCGCCGAGGCCGTCCAGCGCCTCCACCAGTTCCGTGTACAACGCGGGTGCCGCCGTCACCACGAGGTTCGACCCGTCGTCCTCGTGCCTCAGCAGCCCCACTCGTGCGCCCGCCTCGGCGGCGATCAGCGCGCCCGCCGCGACGTCCCAGGGGTTGAGCCCGCGCTCGTAGTACGCGTCGACGCGGCCGCATGCGACGGCGCACAGGTCGATCGCCGCCGAACCGTACCTGCGGATGTCGCGCACCCGGGGCAGCAGGTCGCGCACGACGTCCGCCTGCCTCGTGCGGCGCTCGACCGTGTAGCCGAATCCCGTCGCGACCAGCGCACGGGACATCGGCACCGCGTCGTTCGCGCGGATCGCGACCCCGTCGCGGAACGCCCCCGCGCCGCGCACGGCGTGGAAGGTCTCGCGCTGGGTCGGCACCTCGACCACGCCCACGACCGCGCCGTCCGCGTCCTCGGCCGCGATCGACACGCACCACGCCGGCAGGCCGTAGAGGTAGTTGACGGTGCCGTCGATGGGGTCGATCACCCACCGGGTGCCGCTCTCGCCCTGCGCGCCGCCGCCCTCCTCACCAAGGAACCCGTCGTGCGGGCGCCGGGCGCGCAGGTACTCGACGATCAGCTTCTCGGCCGCCGTGTCCATCTCGGTGACGACGTCGGTCGGGCTGCTCTTCGTCGCCGCCACGCCGAGGTCGGCGGGCCGGTCGGCGAGCAGCATGCCGCCCGCGAGCCGCGCGGCGCCGAGGGCCAGTTCCAGCAGGTCGGCGGTGTCGCCGTGGATTGCGGTGGTCACCCGGCCATCCTGGCAGCCGCTCTTGCCGTCCGCGCGGGCGCGGCGCCGGAGGTCACGCCGGAGTGCCGTGCAAAGCCGCGCCGCGCAGGCCCTCGCCCCGGCCCCGCGGGTCCGGGCAGCACCCGAGCGGGCACACGTCGTGTGCCGGGCCCATCGTGCCCAGCGCGCACCGCTCGGGGTGTTCGCCGCGCAGGACGGCGGCGCGTTCGAGCACGAGGTCGCGTACCGCCGCCGCGAACCTCGGGTCGCTGCCGGTCGTCGCGGCCCGGACCACATGCATGCCGAGGCGTTCGGCGGTCGCGGCCGCCTCCACGTCGAGGTCGTAGGCGACCTCCATGTGGTCGGACACGAAGCCGATCGGCACGAGTACGGCGGCGCGCACCCCGTCGCCGTGCAGGCGTTCGAGGTGGTCGTTGACGTCCGGCTCCAGCCAGGGCACCTGCGGCGGCCCGCTGCGGCTCTGGAACACGAGGTCCCACGGAACGTGCGGGAACTTGATCGCCTTCTTCACCCCGGCGGCGACCAGGCGCGCCGTCTCCTGGTGCTGACGCACGTACGCGTTGCCGTCGGGGCCGGAGGTCTCGGCGGTCGCGGTCGGAATGGAGTGCGTGGTCATCACGAGGCGCGCACCCGGCCGCAGCGGCTCGGGCAGGCTCGCGCGCGCGGCCACCACATGGTCCACCAAGGGCTCCACGAAGCCGGGGTGGTTGAAGTAGTGCCGCAGCTTGTCGAGGCGCAGTGCCGCGTCCCCCAGTTCGGCCTGGGCGGCCAGCAGGTTCTCGTGGTACTGCCCGCAACCCGAGTAGGAGGCGTACGCGCTGGTCACCAGCACCGCCGCGTGCCGCACCCCGTCGTCGGCCATCCGTCGCAGGGTGTCGGTCAGATAGGGGCGCCAATTGCGGTTCCCCCAATAGACCGGCAGCGCGGGCCCGCGCGCGGCGAACTCCTTCTCGACGGCCGCGATCAGCTCGCGGTTCTGCGCGTTGATCGGGCTCACCCCGCCGAACCGGGCGTAGTGCGCGCCGGCCTCGGCCAGGCGTTCGGGCGGCACGCCGCGCCCCCGCGTGACGTTCTCCAGGAACGGGACGACCTCGTCCGGGCCCTCGGGGCCGCCGAACGACAGCAGGAGCAAAGCGTCGAAGGGTCCGGCGTCGGTGCCGGGCGCGGCGTCGTGCATGTGCCGATCCTCCCACCCGCAGGACCTCGCGCGGTGCGGTCGCGGCGCATGCGTGTGACGCGCGTCCCGCTGTGCCCGTACCCTCGCCCGCGAGCGGTCCGGCTGCGGTCGGCGGGTCTTCCCGAGGCTGGTGACCGGCGGGTAATGTCCGGACATCCCACGCAGGAGGCCCGCGCGCAGGAGGCCCGCCGGGGCCGACGGCCCGCCTCCGCACCTTTGGAGGAGCCGTTGAGCAGCTTGACCCCGATGCCCTGGAAGAACTGGGCCGGGAACCAGACCGCCCAGCCCAGGCGCGTGGCCACGCCGCGGTCCCCCGAGGAGGTGTCCGCGCTGGTCCGGCGGGCGGCGTCCGACGGCCTGCGGGTCAAGGCGGTCGGGGCCGGCCACTCCTTCACCTCCGTCGCGGTCACCGACGGTGTCCTGGTACGCCCCGACGGGCTCACCGAGGTCCGTGAAGTCGACGCGGCGGGCGGCACGGTGACGGTGGGCTCGGGGCTCCGGCTCGAACGCCTCAACGACCTTCTCGCCGAGCACGGCCTCGCCCTCACCAACATGGGCGACATCGCGGTGCAGAGCCTTGCGGGTGCGACCGCCACCGGGACGCACGGGACGGGGCGCGCGTCGGGCGCGCTGGCCGGTCAGATCCAGGGCCTGGAGATGGTTCTCGCGGACGGCGAGATCGTGAACTGCTCGCCCGACGAAAACGCCGAGCTGTTCGCGGGCGCCCGCGTCGGCCTCGGCGCGCTCGGCGTCGTGACCGCGCTCACCGTCGGGGTCGAGCCCGCGTTCCTCCTGGAGGCGCGCGAGGAGCCGATGCCGCTCGACGAGGTGCTCGCACGGTTCGACGAGCTGTGCGAGGACAACGACCACTTCGAGTTCTACTGGTTCCCGCACACCGACAGCTGCAACGTGAAGCGCAACAACCGCAGCCCGGGACCCGCGAAGCCGCTCTCGCGCGCGAAGTTCCTGCTCGACGACGAACTCCTGTCGAACGGCGTGTTCGGGCTCGCGTGCCGCCTGGGCAAGGCTGCCCCCAAGGCAATCCCCACGATCGCGCGCGTATCGAGCCGGGCCCTGTCGGCGCGCACGTACACGGACGCGTCCTACAAGGTCTTCACCAGCCCGCGCAGGGTGCGCTTCGTGGAAATGGAGTACGCGCTGCCGCGCGAGGCGCTGACCGCCGCCCTCCGCGAGGTGCACGAGCTGGTCAACAAGGGCGACGAGTACGTGTCCTTCCCCGTCGAGGTACGCATCGCGCCGAGCGACGACATGTGGCTGTCGACCGCCTACGGCCGCGACACCGCCTATGTCGCCGTGCACATGTTCCGCGGCACTCCGCACGAGCGCTACTTCTCGGCCGTCGAGAAGATCATGACGGCCCATCAGGGGCGTCCGCACTGGGGCAAGCTGCACACGCGCGACGCGGCGTACTTCGCGGACGCGTACCCGCACTTCAAGGACTTCGCCGCGCTGCGCGACCGGGTCGACCCCGACCGCCGCTTCGGCAACGACTACTTGCGCCGGGTGCTGGGCGAGTAGCCCCGCCCGAGGGACGCCGGGCGGGGCTGTCGGCGCACCGCACTCAGGACGCGGCCCCGGAGCCGGCGTCCTGGCCCTGTGTGTCGCCCTGCTGCCCCGAACCCGACTGCCGGTCGCCCGCGGGCGGGCTCGCCGCGCCGCCCGACGGGGGCGCGGACGGGGTGGTCGGGGGCGTCCCGGACGAGGGCGCGCCGGTCGGGTCGGGCGAGCCCGTGGGCGGCTTGGAGCTGCCCGTCGGGTCCGGGCTGCCGGTCGAGCCGCCGGAAGGGGTGACCTGGGACGCACCGGGGGTGGGCGACGTCGGGGTCCCCGACGGGTTCTCCCCATCCTCCCCGTTGTCACCGCTGCCGCCCTGTGACGTGCCCTGCTCGGTGCCGGGCGTGTCCTGGGGGTCCTTCTTCTCCGGCGTGGACTTGTGGCCGCCTCCGCCGGTGAAGTCGCCGATGGTCGAGCTGCTGCTGCCGTTGCCGAACAAATTGGCGAACGAGCGGCCCATGCCGAGCTCGACCACGGTGATGGACGCCATCGCGATGGCGAACACGGCGACGGCGGCGATCCCGGAGCGCACCAACCACGTTCGGGTCCGCGACTGTTCGCGAACGGCGGCGGGTTCACCCGTTTCGGTGAGGGGTCCGGTGGCCCGCGGGCCTGGGTCGAACGCCTGGTCGAACACCGGCTCGAACACCGGGAGTACGCGCGTCGCGTCGTCCGCGCCCGCGACCGCTTCGGGCGGTGCCGGGTCCGCGCCGGGTACGCCGGGGCTGCGATACGCGACCGGCGCGCCGGGCACCGCGGGGCCGATGTTCGCGCGTACGTCGCGCAGTTGTTCGCTCGTACGGCGGAACACATGGACGTACACCGCACTGCCGACGGTCGCGACCACGCTCGCGATCGCCGCGCCGATCACCGTCCCCGCGGCCCCGAGTTTGGAGAGCAGGAACGCGGAGGAGACGGCGGCAAGCGCACTCGCCACCACCTGGACGACGCTGAGTTCGATCCGACGGCGTTCGTTGTCGGGCCTTTCCTGCATCAAGTTCCTTGCTCACGATCGGTCGGAGCCGCTGCCGGACCGTGCGGTTCCGGCGCGGACGGGCGAACTGAGGGGTCATCAGATCGGACGAGTAGGGAGGAGAGATGATCAGACGTAACGAGAGGGACTCCAATGGACTAGTGCGGACACTTCCTCCCTCTCGGACCTCCGGGAACCCCATGGCCGTTCCGCCGCCGGGGATGTTGTGAGGAACCTCACCGGAGGCGGCCGAAATATTTCGCCCGGATGTGGACGCGCCGTTACGGCGCGCTGCGGCCCGGCCCCGCCCCCGAATGGAGTACTGTTCACGCCAGGTTCCGGAACGACCTGCGTGGAGGGGGGAAGCGACCGATCGCAATGTGATCGGAGGCCCGCAAATCAGACATCGCAACTCCTGCGGCTGATTTCTCCGGAATCTCCACCCAAGGAGCCACCACGACATACCGGTGTGACGGATACGAAAATCCGACACGCCAGGACAAATCGGTCAGGTTGTGGCACGCCGCCACTGGGCAAGTCACACTCGTAACGGGAGCAACGACGCAGGTGACGTCGGCAGGCACCACCCGGGAGGTCCCCATGCCCGAACTGCGTGTCGTGGCCGTCAGCAACGACGGCACACGGCTGGTGCTGAAGGCTGCCGACGGTACCGAGTTCAGCCTTGCCATCGACGAGCGGCTGCGCGCCGCCGTCCGCGGCGACCGCGCACGTCTCGGACAGATCGAGATCGAGGTCGAGAGCCAGCTCCGCCCCCGCGACATCCAGGCCCGCATAAGGGCGGGAGCGACGGCCGAAGAGGTCGCGCAGCTCGCCGGCATCCCCGTCGACCGCGTACGCCGGTTCGAGGGCCCCGTCCTCGCCGAGCGCGCGTTCATGGCCGAGCGCGCCCGCAAGACGCCGATCCGCCGGCAGGGCGAGTCCGCCGGCCCGCTGCTCGGCGAGATCGTCACCGAGCGCCTGCACCTGCGCGGCGCCGAGACGGAGTCCATCCAGTGGGACTCGTGGCGGCGCGACGACGGCAGCTGGGAGATCCTCCTCCTCTACCGCGCCGACGGCGAGATGCACTCGGCGAGTTGGAGCTTCGACCCGCCCCGTCGCCTCGTCACCACCAACGACGACGAGGCGCGTTCGCTCGTCGGCGAGCAGACCGCGGGCGCCGAGACGCCGTTCCCGTTCCGCCCGCGCCTCGCGTCGCTGCCGCGCAACACCGGCGACGACGCCATCACCAGCCTTCTCGACGCGGTCCCCGGCCTCGGCCGCGAGTCGTCCGGCCCGCAGCGCGAGGCGATGCGCGATGCCATGCGCGAGCCGATGCGCATCGACGTGCCGGCGATCGGTGCCGAGCGCACGCGCCCAGTGCCCGCACCCGTGCCGGACGAGGAGGAGCCCGAGGCTCCCGCGGCAGCCGCCGCGGCGGGCGGTGCCGCGCCGTCGGCCGGCTCGGCGTACGAGAACGTCCTCGTGCCGCGCGTCGTCGGCCCGCACCGCGACCGCCTCATCGGGGCGACCGACCGCCAGGCCGAGGCCGACGGGGTCCGCCCCGGCCGCCGTGCGACCGTGCCGAGCTGGGACGAGATCGTTTTCGGCAGCCGCCGCAAGAAGCGCGAGTGACCCGGGCCCACCGGGTCGTCCAACGGGCGGACTTTGCTGATCACTTCCTCATTTGTGCCCCAGAGCCCTAGTGTGTCCGCAAGGATGCTCAGTGTTGCTCCGCAGTACCTGTCTACGGGGGGCGGTGGGAAATGAGCGTTGGCACGGAGGACCGGGTCACGCATCAGGACGAGCGGGCACTGCTCGCCGAGGTCCGGCTGCTGTTCGGCGCCGTCGACCCCTGGCTCGCCGAGCTCCTGCGCGCCTCGACCTCCCGTCCGCTCACCACCACGCCGCCGCACCGCCGCTCGCCGTGAGCCGCTGGGCGGTCGGCGACGCGCCGCACGTCCTGACCTTCGACGCGCCGACCCTCACCGTGGTGGTCGAGGTGTACCCGCTCGGCCCGCGCCGCCGTATCCTCGGCCAGCTCACCGTGCCGCGCCGCGTCTGCCTGGAGGTCCGGCACGCGGAGGGCGTCCGCACCGTGCTGACCGACGGCCTCGGCCGCTTCACGATGACGGACCTGCCCTCCGGGCTGATCGGCTTCGTCGCCTACACGGCGTCGGGACGGCGCGACGCGACGCACTGGACGGCAATCTGACGCACCGTCGGCCCCCGCCGCACCGACTCCCGTGTCGGCCGCCGGGTCACCGGCCGGTACGCCGCCGCCTCACCCCGCCGGGTCCACCGCGACCGGGCGCCGCGGGTCCGCGATCCAGCCGCTCCACGAAGGCGCGTACAACGCCGCCGTGATGCCCGAGCGCTCCAGCACCAGCACCGCGTGTGCGGCGGTGACACCCGAGCCGCAGTACGCGCCGACGCGGCCCCCCGGGACCGCGCCGAGCGCCGCGTACCTCTCGCGCAGCACATCGGCGCCGAGCAGGAAGCCGCCCGGCCCCGCCACCGAGGTCTCGGGCATGTTGACCGCACCGGGGATGTGGCCGGCGACCGGGTCGACGGGCTCGGTCTCGCCGCGGAACCGCTCGGTCGCGCGGACGTCGAGCAGGACGCCGTCGTGCGCGAGTTGCGCGGCCTCGTCGGCGTCCAGCACCGGCATGCCGCCCGGCACCGCGGTGAAGTCGCCCGCACCCGGCTCGGGGTCGGTCGCGTCGACCGGCAGGCCGGCCGCGACCCACGCGCCGTAGCCGCCGTCCAGCACGCGTACGCGCGCGTGGCCGAAGTAGCGCAGCAGCCACCACGCCCGCGAGGCGGCGATGCCGTCCGCGGCGTCGTACGCCACGACGTCCCGGTCCGCCGAGACGCCCGCACGGCGCATCGCCGCCGCGAAGTCCTCCGGGTCGGGTAGCGGGTGCCGCCCCCGCTCGTCGCCGCCCGGCTTCGCGGACAGTTCGGCGTCCATGTCGGCGAAGTGCGCGCCCGGCAGGTGCCCGGCGCGGTACGCCGGCAGGCCGTGCGGGCCGCCGAGGCGGTAGCGGACGTCGAGCAGGACCGGCGGCTCGGCGGAGCGCAGCGCGGCGGCGAGTTCTGTGGTGTCGATGACTGGGTTCACCCACCGCATCCTGCCGTGCCGGAGGTCCCGGCGGGTGCCTCCCGGCGTTGTGTCGGCGTTCCCCTGGCGCTTTGCGTGTTCCCCGCGACACCGCCTCACCGCCGTGCCAGCATCGAACCGATAGCTCGCTATTTCTCCCGACTTTCCGTTATCCCCAGATATGACCGGACAGCTGTGCTGTGGAGGCAGTGATGAGCGAAGTGACGAGCCCGTACAAGCAGGGCGTCCCGTGCTGGGTCGACATGGGCTCGCCGGACCTCCGGGCCTCGCTGGACTTCTACGGCGCGGTGCTGGGCTGGGAGGGCGAGATCGGCCCCGAGGAGCTCGGCTTCTACACAAACTGCACCGTCCGCGGCAAGCGCGTCGCCGGGATGATGAAGCTCCCCGATCCCGACATGCCGATCGCCTGGACGACCTACCTCGCCGTCGGCGACGCGGACGCGGCGGTCCTGGCGATGAAGGCGGCGGGCGCCACCGAGGTGTTCCCGGTGATGGACGTGCTCGACCTGGGCCGCATGGCGCTGCTCGCGGACCCGACCGGCGCGGTGGTCGGGCTGTGGCAGGCGGGCACCCACATCGGCGCCGAACTCGTGAACGAGCCGGGCGGCATCGTGTGGAACGAGCTGATGACGCGCGACAGCAAGGC
Organism: Streptomycetaceae bacterium NBC_01309; assembly: GCA_045039925.1. Classification (GTDB taxonomy): domain Bacteria; phylum Actinomycetota; class Actinomycetes; order Streptomycetales; family Streptomycetaceae; genus Yinghuangia. The sequence continues at coordinate 7,389,490 of CP108400.1, read as the reverse complement.
GGCACGGCAGTTCTACGCCACGGCCTTCGGCTACGACTACGAGGACATGAGCGCGGACGGCTTCGACTACCACGCCTTCCTCGTCGACGGACGGCCCACCGGCGGCTTCATGGGCATGGACGAGAACTGGCCGGACGAGGTGCACGCGCACTGGGCCGTGACGTTCTGCGTCGAGGACGCCGACGACGCGGTGGCCAAGGTGCGGCGGTCGGGCGGCGCCGTGCTGAGCGAGCCGCAGGACTCGCCGTACGGACGCCACGCCACCTGCGGCGACCCGTACGGCGCGACGTTCTCCGTGATCGCCTCGACCGGGGACATGGACGAGGCATCGGCGCCGTGACGGACCTCATCGCATAGAGTCGGAACCGTCGGGCCCGCCCGGGAGTTGATCCCGCGTCACCGGAAAGGCGCGGGGTCGGCCGCGGGCACCCACTGCCCTCGGCCCGGCACCGACCACTCGAGGGGGTTCACCACCATGGGCAAGCTCTTCAAGATAGTCCTGCCGATCGCCGTCATCGCGGGCCTCGCCACGGTCCTGCTGAAGAAGCGCAAGCAGGCCTGAGCTGACGTCTTCGGAGGCCGCGGCCTCGGGAAGCGCGCGGGGCGCCCTGCCGGTTGTCGCCGGGAGGGCGCCCTTTCGCTTGTCCGCCGCGGGCCGAGGAGCGGCCGGCGCCGACGCGGACGACGTGTGTCAGGCGTGCACTTCGAGCAGCGGCACCAGTTGCTCGACCGCGGTCATGGACCCGTGCAGGCCGACCATGCGCGACTCGTTCGGCTCCCGGCGCGTCGCGATGATCGCGACGTCCGCCCACGGCGCCGCGACGACATCGCCGATGCGGTGGTACACGCGGTCCTCGACCTCGCCGAACCAGCCGGCGTCGACGGCCTGGTCGCGGGAGAGCACCCAGCAGCTGTCGGCGAGCACGTCCTGCCAGATCGCCAGGACGTCGGACGCCGCGCCCGGGACGGCGTACACGTGCCGGGCCCGGCCCTCGCCGCCGAGCAGCGCGACTCCGGCCGAGAGCTCCGGATCGGTGTCGACGTCGATGCGGTCGGCCGTCGGCACGTCGATCATGCCGTGGTCGGCGGTGACGTACAGCGCGGTGCCCGGCGGGAGCTGTTCGGCGAGCGCCCGGACCAGGCCGTCGACGCGCGCCAGTTCGACCCGCCACGCGTCGGAGTCGACGCCGTTGACGTGCCCGGCCTTGTCGAGGTCGCTGACGTACGTGTAGACCAGCACCGGTCCGGGCTGCGAGAGCTGCTCCACGACGCCGTGCACGCGCGGGAGTCCGCCCTGCACGCCGACGAACGTGCCACCCTGGAGCGCCACCTGGGTCAGCGGCGTGCGCTCGAACATGGGGTCGGAGACCTGGGCGACCGTGATGCCCGCGGCGGCGGCCCGCTCCATCAGCGGAGGATGCGGCTGCCATTCGCGCGGCGGCACGTAGGGGTCCCAGCGCAGCTGGTTCATCAGCCGCGCGTCGCCGGGGATCGCGACGGTGTAGCCGAGCAGGCCGTGCGCGCCCGGCGGGAGGCCGGTGCCGAACGACGCGAGGCTCGTCGCCGTCGTCGCCGGGAACCCGGCCGTCAGCGGCTCGCCGCGCCCGCCCCAGGCACCGGGCACCAGGGACGTGAGGAACGGCGCCCAGTCCGGATGGGCCTTCAGGAGCTCCCAGCCGAGGCCGTCGACGAGGAAGACGACGGCGCGCTCGGTCTCACGAAGGCCCAGGACATTGCGCTCGCCGGGCATCCCGAGGGAGGCCGCGACGGACGGGAGCAGGTCGGAGAGTGCCCCGGCGCCGTAGCGCGGGACGGGGACTGGAGGTGGTTCCGGAGCCCAGGCTGCGGCGCTCACCGGCCGGAGCCGGCGATGGCCTCGGACAGTCTGCGTGCGAATGCGAGCGTGTGCTCGACCGCGTCCGGGCCGTCGGCCGCCTCGCTGACGCGCAGCGACAGGTCGTCGGCGGTCATCGCGCCGGTGTAGCCGTGGTCGACGTCGCAGTTCGGGTCCGCGCAGCCGGCCGGCTCCAGGTCGATGCGGCCGACGGCGCCCCAGCCGATGGTGAGCACGACCTCGCGCGGCGGTGCGCCGGGGACGTACTCGGCGGGGTTGCCGACGACGCGGCTGACCACCACCGACTCGATGCGGTCGATGCGCACCGTCTCGGTGGACGTCGTCGCGTACGGCGTCGGGGACGTGTCGTCGGGAGCGTGCTCGTCGGTGTGGCTGACCAGGAAGCGGCCGGGTGTGAGGACGAGGACGGTCGCGTGCCGCCGGACCTCGTTGGAGTCGAACGTGGTCTCCTGGTGCACCAGGAACGCGTCGACCTGCTCGGTCCCGATCGTGGACTCGACCGCGTCGGCGACGAGGCTCGGGTAGTAGCCGCTGCGCTCGATGGCCGTACGCAGGCCCTGGGTCGAGGTGGTGGTCTTCGCCATACCCCCCATCCTGGCACCTTCGGGCGCCCCCGCGCGCCATCCTGGCGGTCGGCGCGCGCTCCGGGGCGGTTCGGACGGGCTCGCCACGGGCTCTTCACGGGCTCCGACCAGGCCGCTTCGTGGCCGCGGCGGAGTCGGCCCGCCCCCGGGCGGCAACCCTCCGCGGCCGCCTTATGGCTCTTTGTCGACCTCACGACAGCCCCCGTACGGGTGACGGTGAGGCACACGCACGGGGGACCCCGGGGTGCCGCGCAACCGCGCGCCCCACGCGCGCCCTCCCCTCGCCCGGCACGACCCGGTTGACTGTGCGTTGTGCAGGACGGACGGGGCGACAGGGACGCACCGTTCGCGGTGGCCCCCGGCCGTCCGGCACAGCGTCCGCGCTCCCGCGCCGGGAGTTCGGGCGGCACCGCAACCGCGCCGGTGGGATCGGGGAAACCCGGCGTGGGAGCGGTCGGTCCGGAAGGGCCGGTCGGCATGACGCGCCGCCACGTGGAGGGCGTGCGCGGAGGGGCATGGCGACGGGCTTGACCGGAGGCCGCAGCGGCGGCGCGGGTGCCACGGCTCGGGGTGGCATCGGCGCCGCGGCGGCCGGGCCGGCGGCGGTATGGCCTGGAGACGGGCGTACCGCCGCGGCTCGCGTTTCGCGCAGGGCGCATTTCGGCGCAGGCGGATTCGTCTCTGGCGGATGCGGCGCACGGTCAGCGGGGATTGCGCATCGCGCGCGGCCCCAGGTCGGTGCGCAGCGGCGGCCGGGACAGGCGTACGCGCGCGTCGAGCACCGTCAGCCCCTCCCCCGTCGCCACGACCGGGTCGAGCACGACCGAGGTGACCTGCGGCAGGTCCTCGGCCAGTTGCGAGAGCCGCAGCAGCAGCTCCTCCAGCGCCCCGACGTCGACGGGCGGCGCGCCGCGGTAGCCGAACAGCACCGGCGCGGCCCGGATGTCCCGGACCAGGTCGGCGACGTCCTGGTCGGTCGCGGGCACCACGCGGTGCGCGACATCGCCCAGCAACTCGGAGGCCGGGCCCGCGAGACCGAAGCGCAGCAGCGCGCCGAAGGACTCGTCGTAAGTGAGCCCCACCGTCGTCGCGACGCCGCGCGGGGCCATGCGCTGGATCACGAGCCGGGCCTGGTCGGGTCCGCCGAGGCGCGTGGCCATGCGGCGGAAGGCGCGGCGCAGACCGGCTTCGGTGCCCAGGTCGAGGCGTACGCCGTCGAGGTCGACGCGGTGCCGCAGGTGTTCGGCGATCGTCTTGAGCACGACCGGGTAGCCCATGCTCTCGGCGGCGGCGACGGCCGCGTCCTCGCTGTCGACGCGCACCGCGGGACTCGGGTGGATGCCGTAGCAGCCGAGCAGTTCGGCGGCTTCCGCGGGCGAGAGCCCGGCGGCGTCCGCGGCACCGAGGCGGGCCCGGACCAGGCCGCGCGCGGTGTCGGCGTCGACGTCCTCGAACTCGACGACCTCGCCCGCGGGGCGGCGGCGCCACGCGGCGTGGCGCACGACCTCGGCGAGGGCGCGCACGGCGTTCTCCGGGGCGGGGTACGACGGCACCGAGCCCGGCGCCGGGACCCCGTCGGGGTCGAGCCGCCGCAGCTGGTCCGGCAGCCCCTCGTGGGCGAGGTAGGTCGCCACCAGCGGCTTCCCCGCCGCCACCGCCCGCTCGGCCATCTCCGCGATGACGGACGCGACTTCCTGCCCGGACGTGGTGAGCGGCGGGATGAAGACCACGACGACGGCGTCCGAGTCGGGTGACGCGAGGACGTCGCCGAGGGCCTTGCGGAAGTCCTCCGCGGTCGCCGACGTGGTGAGGTCGATCGGCCGCAGCGGGTCGAGCCCGGCGCTGGTGCAGGCGTCCTGGGTCAGCATCCCCAGCGAGTCGGAGTTGCCGACGATCGCGATGCGGTCGCCCGCGGGCAGCGGCTGGTACGCGAGGAGCTGCGCGACGTCGAACATCTCCGCGACGGTGGGCACCCGGATCACGCCCGCCTGCCGGAACAGCGCGTCGACGTCCTTGTCGGGCAGGCTCAGCGCGCGCGTCGCGTGGCCCAGCGGCACCCCTTCGGCGTGCCGGTTGCTCTTGACGACGACCACCGGCTTGCGGCGCGCGACGCGGCGGGCCAGGCGCGTGAACTTGCGCGGGTTGCCGAGTGATTCGAGGTGCAACAGGACGACCTCGGTGGCCGGGTCGTCCTCCCAGTACTGGAGCAGGTCGTTGCCGGAGACGTCGGCGCGGTTGCCCGCGGAGACGAACGTCGACATGCCGATGCCCCGGCTGACGGTCGACTCCAGAATCGCGATGCCGAGCGCGCCGGACTGCGCGAACATGCCGACCCGGCCGCGGCGCGGCATGCGGGGCGACAGGCTCGCGTTGACGCTCACCTCGGGGTCCGTGTTGAGGATGCCGAGGCAGTTCGGGCCGATGACGCGCATGCCGTGGCTGCGTGCGGTGCGGACCAGGCGGCGCTGCCGGTCGCGGCCCTCGGGTCCGGTCTCGGCGAAGCCGGACGACACGACGACGAGGCCGCGTACGCCGTGCCGGCCGCAGTCCTGCACTACCTGCTGCACGGCCCGGGCGGGGACCGCGACGATGGCGAGGTCCACCTCCCCGGGGATATCGACGACGGTCGGGTAGACCGGTACGCCTTCGATCGGGTCGCCGCCGGCGGCCGGGTTGACCGCGTACACGGGGCCGGCGAAGCCGCTCGCGGCCAGGTTGCGCAGCAGCGTGTTGCCGACCGTGCCCTCGTGGCGGCCCGCCCCGACGACGGCCACCGAGCGGGGGTTGAGCAGCCGGGCGGTGGACCGGGCCTCGGCGCGGTGCTCGCGGGCGAGCATGACGGCGGTGGAGGTGTCGGTCGGCTCCAGGTCGAGGTTGAGGCGTACGACGCCGTCCTCGAACGCGGACTGCTGGGTGTACCCCGCCTCGGTGAAGACCTTCATCATGCGGCGGTTGGACGGCAGCACGTCGGCGACGAACCGGCGGATGCCGCGCTCGCGGGCGACGGCCGCGATGTGCTCCAGGAGGACGGACGCGACGCCGCGGCCCTGCTGGTCGTCCTGGACGAGGAAGGCGACCTCCGCGGTCGAGGACCGGCCGTGCGGGCCGGTGCGGACGGCCCGGCCGTCGGGGCCGATGCGGTCGTACCGGACGATCGCCACCAGGGCGTCGCCGACGAACAGGCCGAGGCCGACGCGGTCGATCCAGTCGTGATGCGTGAAGTGCCGCACATCGCGCGCCGAGAGGCGGGGGTACGGCGTGAAGAACCGCAGGTACTTCGACTCGTCGGAGACCCGGGCGTAGAACTCCACGAGGCGGTCTGCGTCGTGCGGCCCGACCGGGCGCAGGTGCGCGGTCGCCCCGTCGCGCAGCACGACGTCGGCCTCCCAGTGCTGCGGGAACGCCGGAGGCGCGGGCGGCGGGGTCGGCTGTGTGGCGTCCACGCTGCCGACACTAAGCCACCGGACGCGGACGCAGCGAGGCACGGCGTCTTTGCCGCGGCGGGGATTTGCGCGTTCCTGTCACAGCTGGCCGGCGCCAGGGCCGTGACCGGTGTCACCGCGCGCGACCGGCCCGCCACACCACGGAATCTGATAGACCATCAGACGTATTCCGATCAGCCGTATGCCCCGATGTGCGCCTGTCGCATCCGGTGGCACACCGCCCCCGACCACGCTTCCCGCTGGAGGTCGCCATGTCCGCCCAGGGCCTGTCCGCCGCGTTCCCCGTCGCCGACATGACCGCCGCCGTCGCGTTCATGAGCGCGGTGCTCGGCACCGAACCGACCTTCGTCGACGGCGACCGCTGGGCGCAGTTCGACGTGAACGGCAACCGGATCGCGCTGTCCGGCACCGACCGCGAGGGCGAGGGTGCGTCGGTCATGGTCAAGGTCGCGGACCTGGAGGCGGCGCTGGCCCCGCTGCGCGCGGCGGGCTTCAAGGTCGCCGAGCCCGTCCAGGGCCCGCACGAGGTCCGCGCCCAGGTCGTCGGCCCCGACGGCTGGGCCGCCGTCCTCTACCAGCCCGCTCCGCGCGCCTGACGCCTCCCGGCCCGACCGGCCGAGGCAGCTCACCCCCGTCCGCTTTCGCGGGCGGGGGTTTTGCGTTGCGTGGTCTGCTCCCACCCCGCCGGGCCGGACTAGAGAGAGCGGTCCACCACAGGCCGTGCGGCGCGCCCTCGCGCCACGAGCTGACCATGGAGACCCACCCGAAGGAACCAGCGCCCGGCGGCGGCTGTACGGGCGCGCACGGGCGCGCCACCCCAGGGGAGCGGTCATTCGCCACCCAATTACGGGCATCACCCGCCAACCGCGCATTCCTCCCCTGACGCGCCTCTCCTCAGCGAACCCCAGGAAAAGAGCCATGCGCAGCTCATCCGCACAATTCGCGTTCGACGGCGTCACCCCGCAACCGCTGTTCGGCGTGCGCCTCGACGCCACCTCCGTGGAGCGCCTCGTCACCATCATCGACGGAGGCCTGCCCGGCACGGCCGTCCACCTGAGCACCAAGCGAGGCGACGGCACCGTGGTCACCGCCGGCGACCTCGCCGCGCTGCGCACCGAACTGCTGCGCTACCCGGGCGACGTGGACGTGCTCGACAACCTGACGGTCCGGACCGCCGGGCAGCGCAGCTCGGTCCGGGTGGTCGTGGGCCGCACCGCCGGCGCCACCGTGGAAGTGCGCACCGTGAACGGCGCCACCGGACGTTGCCTCTACGACGACATCGTGCAGTTCCTGCGGGAACGGCAGACCGCGCGCCGTGTCACGCGGCCGTGGTCGCGTCGGCGACGGCGCGTCACCACCGCCGCGACCGTGCTCGCCACCGCGTTCGTCGGTCTCGTCGCGGTGGTCCTCCAGATGACCGGCGCGGTCGTGTGAGACGACGCGCAGTCCGCGCGTCAGGACTCGACGGCGGGCCAGCGCTTGCCGATCCAGCGCCAGACGATCTCGATGAGCAGGGCCGCGACGGCGGCGATGCCGACGGCGGTCCAGGGCATCTCGGTGCCGACGAGCTTGAGGTCGAAGAACTTCTGGAAGGCCGGGACGCTGATCACCAGGGCGAAGCCCAGGGCCATCGTCACCACCAGCGCGATGCGCCACAGGGTGTAGGGGCGGGCGATGATCGCGAGCACCCACAGCGCGACCAGGAACAGGGTCAGGGTCGCGATCGACGTCTCGGCGCTGCGGGTGGCGTCGGTGCCGCCGTAGTAGTCGCGGGCGAGGAGGTACGACGTGAAGCACGCCGTACCGGCGATGAACCCGGCCGGCCCCGCCGTGCGTAGCACGCGGTTCACGAAGCCCGGCCTCGCGCGCTCCTTGTTGGGGGCGAGGGCCAGGAAGAACGCGGGCGTGCCGATCGTGAACCAGGCCAGCAGCGTGAGGTGGCGGGGCAGGAACGGGTACGGCACGTTGACGATGACGACGAGGATGGCGAGCAGCACCGCGTACGACGTCTTGGTCAGGAACAGGTTCGAGACGCGCTCGATGTTGCCGATGACGCGGCGGCCCTCGCCCACCACCGAGGGCAGCGACGAGAAGCTGTTGTTGAGCAGCACGATCTGCGCGACACCGCGGGCGGCCTCGCTGCCGGAGCCCATCGCGACGCCGATGTCGGCGTCCTTGAGGGCCAGCACGTCGTTGACGCCGTCGCCCGTCATCGCGACGGTGTGCCCGCGCGACTGGAGTGCGCCGACCATGTCGCGCTTCTGCTGCGGGGTCACGCGGCCGAAGACGGTGTTCTTCTCGAGGATGTCGGCCATCGCGTCGCGGTCCTCGGGCAGCGTGCGCGCGTCCACCGGGTGCTCCGCCCCGGGGATGCCGAGCTTGGCCGCGACCGCGCCCACCGAGACGGCGTTGTCGCCGGAGATGACCTTGGTGGCCACGCCCTGGTCGGCGAAGTACGCGAGGGTCTCGGCCGCGTCGTGGCGCAGCCGCTGCTCCAGCACGACCAGCGCCGCGGGGTGCCCGTGCAGCGGGTTGTAGGGCGCGGTCAGGTCCTCGACGGGCTCGTCGGTCCTGACCAGCAGCAGCACGCGCAGTCCGTGCGAGCCCAGGTCCTCCGCCTCGGCGAGGATCGGCGCGTCGGGCCGGGCCAGCACCTCGGGCGCACCCAGCAGCCACGACTGGCGCTCCCCGTCGACGACGAACGTCGCACCGGAGTACTTGCGGGCGGAGGAGAACGGGATCGTCGCGTCCTCGGTCCACGACGAGGGCGCGTCGCACTCCTCGATGATCGCCTGGAGGCTCGCGTTGGGACGCGGGTCGGTGGTGCCCAGCGCGCCGAGCGCCTCGCGTACCGGCAGCGCCGGGTCCAGCGTGCGGACCTCGGTGACGGTCATGCCGCCCTCGGTCAGCGTGCCGGTCTTGTCCAGGCACACGACGTCGACGCGGGCCAGGCCCTCGATCGCGGGCAGCTCCTGCACGAGGCACTGGCGGCGCCCGAGGCGGACGACGCCGACCGCGAACGCGAGCGAGGTCAGCAGTACCAGGCCCTCGGGGACCATCGGCACGACGCCCGCGACCATGCGGCGGATCGCCTCGGGGATGTCGTCGTCGTTGATCCGGTACTGGCTGATGACCAGCGCGATCGCGGCCGGGATCAGGACCCAGGTGACGTACTTGAGGATCGTGCTGATGCCGCCGCGCAGTTCGGACGCGACGAGCGTGAAGCGCGACGCCTCCTCCATGAGCTGGGCGGCGTACGCGTCCTTGCCGACCCGGGTGGCCCGGAACGCGCCGGACCCGGCCACCACGAACGAGCCGGACATGACCGGGTCGCCGGGCTGCTTGAGCACCGGGTCGGCCTCGCCGGTGAGCAGCGACTCGTCGATCTCCAGGCCGGCCGCCTCGGTGACGATGCCGTCGACGACCGCCTTGTCGCCGGAGCCCAGCTCGATGATGTCGTCGAGGACGATCTCGTGCGACGAGACGCCGACCGCCACGCCGTCGCGGCGCACCCTCGGCTTGGCCTCGCCGATCACCGCGAGCCGGTCCAGGGTCCGCTTGGCGCGCATCTCCTGGATGATGCCGATGCCCGTGTTGGCGATGATGACGAAGCCGAACAGGCCGTCCTGGATCGGTCCGACGACCAGGATGATGACGAACAGCACGCCGATGATCGCGTTGAACCGCGTGAAGACGTTGGACCGGACGATCTCGCCGGTCGACCGGCTGGAGCGTACGGGTACGTCGTTCACCGCTCCGCGCGCGACGCGTTCGGCGACATCGGCGGCGGACAGTCCGCGCCTGTCGTCGAGCACGCGGCCGGCCACGTCGTCGGTTGTCGTCTCCTGCGTCATGGACCTCACCGTATGCGGCTGGAAAGGGCGGCGTACAAGCCGGGGTTGACGTTCATGCCCGGGTAGCAGAGCGCCTCCGCCGTACGGGCGACGGCGGAGGCGCACCCAAGTCATCCTTGGGGACTACTTTGCCAGGAGTTTGTCCGGAACGTTCGAGCGGGCCGGGTCTGCTCGATCAGTTGCGCGATCGGCTACTCGATCACCGTGACCGGCCCGAGGCCGAGTGCCTCGACCGGCTCGCGGATCTGCGAGGCGTCGCCGACCAGCACGATCACCAGGTGCCCGGGGTCGAAGCCGGCCACCGCGGCGTCGGAGGCCTCCGCCGTCGCGACCGCGCCGAGACGCGCGTACAGCCCCGGCAGGTAGTCGTCCGGGAGCCGCTGCGCGACGACGTCGGCGAGCGAGTCGGCGACCGAGCGGGACGTCTGGTACTTGAGCGGTGCGACACCGACGAGGTTCTGCACCGCCGCGTCGCGCTCGTCGTCGGTCAGCCCCTCAGCGGCCAGCGTCGTGAGCACGGCGACCATGTCGGCGAGGGCGGGCCCGGTCACGTCGGTCTCGACCGAGCCGGTGATCGCCAGCAGCGCGCCGGAGCGCAGCGACTGGTTGAGCGCGCGGATGCCGTACGTGTAGCCCTTCTCCTCGCGCAGCACCCGGTCCAGCCGGGACGTCAGCGTGCCGCCCAGGCAGTACGTCCCGATGCTGAGCGACGGCCAGACCGCGTCGTGCCGGTCCGGGCCGAGCCGCCCCGCGAGCACCTGGGTCTGCACGCTCCCGGCGCGGTGCACGATCACCACGCGCGCCGCGTCGTCGGCGCGCGCGGGCGTGACCTCGGTCGGCGGCGCGTCGCTGCCCGTCCACCGGCCGAGCGTGCGGTCGAGGATGCCGTCGAGGTCCACGCCGTCCAGGTCGCCGACCACGACGACGGTCGCCGTGGCGGGGCGCACGTGCGCGGCGAAGAAGTCCGCGACCGCCGCGCGGTCGACCCGCGCGACGCTCTCGGAGGTGCCGGCGCGCGGGCGCGAGATGCGCGTGGCCGCGTCGAACAGCTCGCCGTACAGCGCGATGGCGGCCCGCCGGGCGGGGCTGGCCAGTTCGTGCACGATCTCGTCGAGGCGCTGCCGCACCAGCCGGTCGACCTCGTCCGGGGGGAACGCGGGAGCGCGCACCGCGTCGGCCATCAGGCCGAGCGCGCGCTCCAGGCGGGACGCCGGGACGTCCAGCGCGACCTGCACGCCCGCATGGTCCGCACCGGCGTCCATGGTGGCGCCGCAGCGCTCCAGCTCGGCGGCGAACGTCTCGGCGTCCATCGTGTCGGTGCCCTCGCTCAGCGCGCGGGCCATGATCGTGGCGACGCCGTCGATGCCCTCCGGCTCCGCGTCGAGCGGGGCGTCGAGCAGCAGCTCGACGGCCACGACACGCTGCCCGGGGCGGTGCACGCGCAGCACCGACAGGCCGTTGGCGAGGCGCGTGCGCTCCGGCGCCGGGAAGGTCCAGGGCTTCTCCGGACCGGCACCGGGCCGCGGGTGGAACACCATCGTGGTCTGGGTCATCAGGCGGCCTGCCCCTCGGCGTCGTCGGTGTCGGTGTTGTCGCTGCCGTCGCTGCCGTCGTCGTCGGAGTCCTCGGCAGGCAGCTCGTAGACCAGCACCGCGCGGTTCTCGGGCAGCAGGCGCTCGGCGGCGACCACGCGGACCTCCTCCGCGGTGATCTCCAGGACCCGGTCCAACGCGGTGAAGGCGAGCGACGCGTCGCCGAACAGCGTGGCGTACCGGCACAGTTCGTCGGCGCGGCCGCCGACCGTCGCCATGCGGTCCAGCCAGCCGCGCTCGATCTGCGCCTGCGCGCGCTCCAGTTCGGCCGGGGTCGGGCCCTCGGCGGCGAAGCGCGCCAGCTCCTCGTTGACCGCGGCGTCCACGCCCTCGACCTCCGCGTCGCCGGACGCCTTCACGTCCAGGAGCGCGACCGACGGCGCGCCGACGAGGCGCATGATGCCGAAGCCGGCGTACACCGCCAGTTCGTCGCGGCGCACCAGGCGGGTGTTGAGCCGCGAGCTCTCGCCCTCGCCCAGCACGGTCAGCGCCAGGTCGGCGGCGTCGGCCTCCCGGGCGCCGTCGACGGGCAGCCGGTACGCGGCCATCAGCGAACGCGACGGCACGTCCTCGTACACCGTCTCGCGGACCTCGGCGCCGATCACCGGCGGCAGCGAGCCGTCGGCCGGGGTCGGCTTGCCGTCGTGCGCCGGGATCGTGCCGAAGTACCGCTCGATCCACGCGAGGGTCTGCTCGGGGTCGATGTCGCCGACCACCGCGAGCACCGCGTTGTTCGGCGCGTAGTAGGTGCGGAAGAACTCCCGGCAGTCCTCGAGCGTCGTCGCGTCGAGGTCGGCCATCGAGCCGATCGGCATGTGGTGGTACGGGTGCCCGGCCGGGAACGCCATCGCCACCAGGCGCTCCCACGCGGTGCCGTACGGCACGTTGTCGTAGCGCTGGCGGCGCTCGTTCTTCACCACGTCGCGCTGGTTGTCAAGGCTCTCCTGCGTCAGCGCGTCCAGCAGGCCGCCCATGCGGTCGGCCTCCAGCCACAGCGCGAGCTCGACCTGGTGGGCCGGCATGGTCTCGAAGTAGTTGGTGCGCTCGAAGCTCGTCGTGCCGTTGAGCGAACCGCCCGCCGACTGCACGAACTCGAAGTGCTGGTTGCCGTGCACATTGGCCGAGCCCTGGAACATCAGGTGCTCGAACAGGTGCGCCAGCCCGGTGCGCCCGGGTTGCTCGTGCCGCGAACCCACGTCGTACCACAGGCACACGGCGGCGACCGGGTCGATGTGGTCCTCGGACAGCACGACCCGCAACCCGTTGGCGAGCCGGTGCTCGGTCGCCGTGAACGTCTCGGCCAGACCAGCCATGCCCCATCAGTCCTCTCCGCCGGCGCCTCGCGGCCCCACACCACGAGCGGCCGCATCGGCGGCCTGCACGCAACCTTACTGACGGAAAGCGCCCGACCCGGCGCGGCGAAGCCGGCGTTCGCGGCGGGCGAAGCCGGGAACAAACGGCGCGGCTGCCCTGCGGCCGGCCTACTGCTGGTACCCCTCCACCTCGCGCGCGGGCCGCACCGCGGCCGCCGCGGGATCGTCGCGCGCGTCGCGGCGCGCCCGGCGCTGCCGCAGCAGGTCCCAGCACTGGTCGAGTTCGACCTCGATGGCGTGCAGCAGTTGCTGCTCCTCCTCGGCCGTGATCTTCCCCTGCGCCAACTGGTCGCGCAGCGCGTGCTCGGTGTCGACCATCGAGCGGATGCGGTCCAGGATCTGCGGGTCGTCCATGGCAGCCCTCCGTGCCTCGCGTGACTCCGGTGCCGAATGACCGGCGAACACCGGCCCATTCCCCGTTAGCGTGGCCCTCATACCTCTCCGGCCACGAAGAACGCCCGCAAACCCGGACGATCCCCCGCCCGGCGTCGGGTCGCTGCACTCGCATGTCCTACCGGGGGGACACAATGGGGCGCGTCCGCCCCGAGCCTAAGGAGCCCGCCGCAGTATGGCCCGCCGCAGCACGAAGACGCCTGGCCAGGACCAGCCCGAGGACTTCGAGGAACGCATCCTCGACATCGACGTCGTCGACGAGATGCAGGGCTCGTTCCTGGAGTACGCGTACTCGGTCATCTACTCGCGCGCTCTGCCCGACGCACGCGACGGACTCAAGCCGGTCCACCGGCGCATCCTCTACCAGGCCAACGAGATGGGCCTGCGCCCCGACCGCGGCTTCGTGAAGTGCGCCCGTGTCGTCGGCGAAGTCATGGGACGCCTGCACCCGCACGGCGACAGCGCCATCTACGACGCGCTGGTCCGCATGGCCCAGCCGTTCTCGATGCGGCTCCCGATGGTCGACGGGCACGGGAACTTCGGCTCCCTCGGCAACGACGACCCGCCCGCCGCCATGCGGTACACCGAGTGCCGCCTGTCCCACGCCGCCATGCTCATGGTGGAGTCGATCGACGAGGACACCGTCGACTTCGGCCCCAACTACGACGGCCAGGAGCGCGAACCGCAGGTCCTGCCCGCGTCGTTCCCGAACCTCCTGGTGAACGGCACCTCCGGCATCGCGGTCGGCATGGCGACCAACATGCCGCCGCACAACCTCACCGAGGTCATCGCCGCCGCGCGCGAGCTGATCCGCCGGCCGCACGCCACGCTCGACGACCTCATGCGCCACATCCCGGGCCCCGACCTGCCCACCGGCGGCCGCATCGTGGGGCTCGGCGGCGTGCGCGACGCGTACGAGTCGGGCCGCGGCACGTTCAAGATCCGCGCGACCGCGACGGTCGAGAACGTCACGCCGCGCCGCAAGGGCATCGTCGTCACGGAACTGCCGTACAACGTCGGCCCGGAGAAGGTGATCGCCAAGGTCAAGGAGCTCGTGCAGTCCAAGAAGCTCCAGGGCATCGCGGACCTCAAGGACCTCACCGACCGCATGCACGGGCTGCGCCTGGTCATCGAGGTCAAGAACGGCTTCAACCCCGAGGCGATCCTCGAGCAGCTCTACAAGCTGACGCCGATGGAGGAGACCTTCGGCATCAACAACGTCGCACTCGTCGACGGACAGCCGCTCACCCTCGGCCTCAAGGAGCTCCTGGAGGTCTACCTCGACCACCGCTTCGAGGTGGTGCGCCGCCGCAGCGAGTTCCGCCGCCGCAAGCGCCAGGAACGCCTGCACCTCGTCGAGGGCCTGCTCGTCGCGCTCATCGACATCGACCGCGTCATCGAGCTGATCCGGGCCAGCGACAACGCCGCGCAGGCCAAGGAACGCCTGATGGAGACGTTCTCGCTCTCCGACATCCAGGCGACGTACATCCTCGACACGCCGCTGCGCCGCCTGACCCGCTTCGACCGCATCGAGCTCGAGGCCGAACGCGACAAGCTCCGGGCCGAGATCGACGAGCTGACCGAGATCCTCAACTCGGACCAGCGGCTCCGCAAGATCGTGTCGGACGAACTTGCCGCGGTGGCCAAGAAGTACGGGACGCCGCGCCGCACCGTGCTCCTCGAGTCGGCCGGCTCCCCGGCCGCGGCGGTGCCGCTCGAGGTGACGGACGACCCGTGCCACGTGCTGCTGTCGTCCACCGGGCTTCTCGCGCGTACCCCCGGGTCCGACCCGCTGCCCTCCGAGGGCGCGCGGCACAAGCACGACGTGGTGGTCTCGGGCGTCGGCACGACGGTGCGCGCCGAGATCGGCGTCGTCACCGACACCGGCCGCCTGCTGCGCGTCAACGTCGTCGACCTGCCCGCGCTGCCGCCGAGCAGCGTCGCCCCGAACCTCTCGGGCGGCGCGCCGATAAGCGAGTTCGTCACCCTCGAGGGCGACGAGAAGGTGGTCTGCCTGACCTCGCTGTCCACCGACTCCCCCGGCCTCGCGCTGGGCACGGTCCAGGGCGTCGTCAAGCGCGTCACCCCCGACTACCCCTCGAACAAGGACGAGTTGGAGGTCATCGCGCTCAAGGACGGCGACCGCATCGTGGGTGCCGTCGAACTGCGCACCGGCGACGAGGACCTCGTCTTCATCACCGACGACGCACAACTGCTGCGCTTCCCCGCCTCGCTGGTACGCCCCCAGGGCCGCCCTGCGGGCGGCATGGCCGGCATCAAGCTGGCCGAGGGCCACGCGGTCATCTCCTTCACCGCGGTCGACCCCGCGGCAGACGCCCTCGTGGTCACCGTCGCGGCCTACAGCGGCGACGCCCTGTTCGGCGCCGAGCACGGCACCGCCAAGGTCACCCCGTTCACGGAGTACCCGCGCAAGGGACGCGCCACCGGCGGCGTCCGCTGCCAGCGCTTCCTCAAGGGGGAGACGGCACTTGCCCTGGCCTGGGCGGGCCCCACCCCGCTCCGCGCGGCGAACGCCACCGGCACCCCGGTCGACCTCCCCGAAGTCGACAGCCGCCGGGACGGTTCCGGCACCCCGCTGGCCAAGGCGGTAGCCGTGATCGCGGGCCCCGCGAGCGGCTGACACCGACACCCGCGCCGCCGGGACGAGCCTGGGCCATACCGGCCCGACAGGCTCCTCCCGGCGGCGTTGCGCGTGGGGTCAGTGCGGGGCGTACTCCTCGGCGTACCGCTCCAGGAGGGTCACCGAGCGGGCGTACTTGGCGCGGAGACGGGTCTGGGTGGCTTCGTCGAGTTGGCCGAGGCGCGCTTCGGAGCGGTTGTCGGCGATGTCGGCGCGTTTGACGACGAGGGCGATCGGGTCGGCCGCGGCCCGGGCCATGCTCGCCTCGAGTGGTTCGCGCGGGAGCTTGGACAGCGCGACGACGGCCGCGACGACGGGGTCGGGGCAGCCGGCCAGGCGGAGGTCCGCGGCGGTGACGTCGGTGTCCTCGATGACGTCGTGCAGGACGGCGGCCATCTGGTGCCACTCGCCCTCGGCCTCGACGGCGCGCATGACGCGCAGCGGGTGGGCGATGTACGGCTTGCCGCCCTTGTCGAGCTGGCCCTCGTGCGCCCGGCGGGCGATCGCCACCGCGTCGTCGAGGGCGAAGGCCGGTCTCCCGGACGTCTGGTTCTCCATGCCGGTGCGCTCCCCCGGTCTCGGTTCGTCATCCCCACCGTAGCCCGCCGCGATCATTCCGGCCCGGGCGGAGCGGTTGATCCGCAAAGATCCCGAAAGGCGCCCGGCAACCGGCAAGATGCCCGCCCTGTGGCCACTCCGTCCGAAAAGTTGACCATGTACGGTACACATCCGTGGAGACCTGCTCTGTTCTGTCCAGCATGTACGCCGAGCCGATGGCCGGGACCGCGCCGACCGCGCGCGGCTGGCTGCTGATCGAACACCCCGGGCCCTGGGCGGCCAAGGCCATGACCGGCAGCCGGGGGATCGACCCCGAGGTCGGCGGCCTCGTCGAGCGGCGCGCCGCGGCGGCGGGCTTCCGGGCCACGCTGATCCGCCCGCCGGGCCGCACGGTCGACGTGCCGGGCGCGTCCCGCACGGTGTTCCTGGCCTGGACCGAGCCCGGCGCCACCTGGATGCGCAGGCTCACCGTCGACTCCGTCGAGGACCTTCTCGCACTGGACTTCGCCGCGCTCGCGGGTGCCGCGGAGCCGGCGATCGGCAGCGCGTTCGACGAACACCTGGTCCTGGTGTGCACCAACGGCAAGCGCGACCGGTGCTGTGCGACGGCCGGGCGCCCGCTCGCCGACGCGCTGGCCGTACGTGTGCCGGGTGCGGTGTGGGAGGCCACGCATCTGGGCGGCCACCGCTTCGCCCCGACCGCCGTCGTGCTGCCGGACGGGTACGTGTACGGCCGCCTGGACGCGGACGGGGCCGTCGCGGCCCTCGACGCCGCGCGTACCGGCATGATGCTCGTGGACGGCTGCCGGGGCCGGTCGACGTGGTCGCGGCCCGCCCAGGCGGCGGAACTCGCGGTCCGCGAGGAGGCGGTCGAGCACGCCGCCGACGTCCTGGCCGTCGCCGAGCCGCTGGAGCACGCCGAGGGCGTGTGGACCGTACGCGTGGACCACGTGGACGGCCGGACGTGGACCGTCGAGGTGACGGCCCACGCCGAGGAGCCGGAGCGGCCGGAGAGCTGTGGCAAGGGCCTCCTCAACCCGCTCAGCATGCGCCCCCGGCTGGTCATGCCCGCACACTAGGCACGAACGGGGGCGCGGCGCCGGCGGAAGCGCTGTCGGCGGCGCCGTCAGTAGGCACCGGCGCCGGTCAGGGAACGGACCTCCATCTCCGCGTACTTCGAGTCGTCGGGGTCCTCCTTGGACCGCAGCGTGCCGATCCAGCCCGCCAGGAAGCCGATCGGGATCGAGACGATGCCCGGGTTGGCCAGCGGGAACCAGTGGAAGTCGACCCCCGTCACGAGCGGGTTGGGGCCGCCGGACACGACCGGCGAGAAGATCACCAGGACCACCGACGAGATGAGTCCGCCGTAGATCGCCCACACCGTGCCGCGGGTGTTGAAGCGGCGCCAGAACAGCGTGAACAGGATCGTCGGCAGGTTGGCCGAGGCCGCGACCGCGAACGCGAGGGCGACCAGGAAGGCGACGTTGAGCTTCTGCGCGGTCAGGCTCAGCGCGATGGCGACCGCGCCGATCACGATCGCGGACAGGCGTGCCGCCGCCAGCTCTTCCTTCTCGCTCGCCCGGCCCTTGTGGATGACCGCGGCGTACAGGTCGTGCGCGGCGGAGGCCGAGGAGGCCAGCGTGAGCCCCGCGACGACCGCGAGGATCGTGGCGAACGCCACCGCCGCGATCACCGCCAGCAGCACCACGCCGCCGATCGAGTCGCCGCCCCCGCCCAGTTCCTCGGCCAGCAGCGGCAGCGCGGTGTTGCCCGCGGAGTTGGAGGACTTGATGGCGTCGGAGCCGAGGATCGCGGCGGCGCCGAAGCCGAGCACGATCGTCATGAGGTAGAACGCGCCGATCAGGCCGATCGCCCACATGACCGACCGGCGCGCGGCGCGCGCGGTGGGCACCGTGTAGAACCGCACCAGGATGTGCGGCAGCCCCGCGGTCCCCAGCACGAGTGCGAGCGCGAGGCTGATGAAGTCGATGCGGCTGGTCAGCGAGCTGCCGTACTGGAGTCCCGGTTGCAGGAACGCCTCGCCGTGGCCGCTGGTCTGGGCCGCGGTGTGCAGCATCGCGTTGACGTTTCCGTCGAAGCGGAGCAGCACGAGCACCGTCAGGGTCACGGCGCCCGCCATGAGCAGCGCGGCCTTGACTATCTGGATCCAGGTCGTGCCCTTCATGCCGCCGAACGTCACGTACACGATCATCAGGCCGCCGACGGCGATGATCGTGAGCGTCTGCGCCGAGCCGTTCGCGTCGCCGAGGAGCAGCGCGACCAGCGAGCCCGCACCGACCATCTGGGCGAGCAGGTAGAAGATCGAGACGACGATCGAGGAGGCGCCCGCGGCGGTGCGGACCGGGCGCTGGCTCATGCGGAACGCGAGGACGTCGGCCATCGTGTAGCGGCCGCAGTTGCGTACGAGTTCGGCCACCAGCATCAGGACGACCAGCCAGGCGACCAGGAAGCCGATCGAGTACAGGAACCCGTCGTAGCCGACCAGCGAGATCAGGCCGGCGATGCCCAGGAACGACGCCGCCGACATGTAGTCGCCCGCGATGGCGAGGCCGTTCTGCGCGCCGGAGAACTCGCGCCCGCCGGCGTAGAAGTCGTTGGCCGTGCGGCTGTGCCGGCTCGCCCAGATCGTGATGCCGAGGGTGATGGCGACGAACCCGAGGAACAGGCTGACGGTGAGCATGCGGTGGCCGTCCCCGGCCGCCGAGGCCAGGTCGCTCGCGGCGATCACCGGAAGCGCTCCTGGGTGTCCCAGCGCAGGTTCAGCGCGGCGCGGTCGCGCTTGCGCACGGCGTTGCGGGCGTACAGCCAGGTGAACAGGAACGTGGACGCGAACTGGGCGAGCCCGAACGCGAGAGCGACGTTGAACTCGCCGACCAGGCGGTGCGCCATGAGGTCGCGGGCCATGGTGGAGGCGAGGACGTACGCCAGGTACCAGGCCAGGAACAACGCCGACATGGGGAAGACGAAGTCGCGGTAGCGGCGGCGGATCTCCTGGAACTCGGGGCTCGCCTGCACTTGGAGGTAGACGTCCTCCCGCGTGTCGGGGGTTCGTGCGTGGCGCCCCGTGCGTGCGACCGGGACGGGGCCCCGGTCCTGTGCCCGCCCGTACTCGGAGTCGCGGTACGAACTGGTGGTCACGAAAACTCTCCTCGTCCGGTGGCCTCCCCCGCCGGGTCGTGCGCGTCGCACACTCGGGAGTCGTCGGGGTGGGCCGGACTTCAGCATGGACAGTCGGCGCCCGGGCGGAGCCCGCCCCGCAACCGATTCACACGATCGGATGAAATGCGTGGCGAGATTTGCCGGTTCCTGGCCAGAGCGTGCCAAAGGGCCCGGAACCATGTGGTTCCGGGCCCTTTTTCGGACGTCCGATTCCGATCGTTTCGCCAACCGGTTCGACGACCGGTTCGCCGACCGTCTGCCGGTGCCTTGCGCGGCCGGGCCGCCTGCCGGCGACCGGTCCGGGACGCTCAGGTGTCGATGCGCGAACGGTCGAGCAGCGCCGCCGAGTTGGTGATGAACTCCTTGCGCGGCGCCACCTCGTTGCCCATCAGCAGGTCGAAGACCCGCTCCGCGGCTTCGAGGTCGGCGAGGTTGATGCGCCGCAGCGTACGGCGGCGCGGGTCCATCGTGGTCTCCGCGAGCTGGTCCGCGTCCATCTCGCCGAGGCCCTTGTACCGCTGCACGGGCTCCTTGAAGCGGGTCCCCTTGCGCTGGAACTCCAGCAGGGTCTGCTTCATCTCGTTGTCGGAGTACGTGTAGTGGTACTTCTCCTGGCCCTTCTTGGGGTTGGAGAGCTCGATGCGGTGCAGCGGCGGCACCGCGGCGAACACGCGGCCCGCCTCGATCATCGGACGCATGTACCGCTGGAACAGCGTGAGCAGGAGCGTGCGGATGTGCGAGCCGTCGACGTCGGCGTCCGCCATGAAGATGATCTTGCCGTAGCGGGCCTGGTCGATGTCGAACGTACGGCCCGAACCCGCCCCTATGACCTGGATGATCGCCGCGCACTCGGTGTTCTTGAGCATGTCCGAGACGGACGCCTTCTGGACGTTCAGGATCTTGCCGCGGATCGGCAGGAGCGCCTGGTACTCGGAGTCACGCGCGAGCTTCGCGGTGCCCAGCGCCGAGTCGCCCTCGACGATGAACAGCTCGCTGCGGTCCACGTCGTCGCTGCGGCAGTCGGCCAGCTTGGCCGGCAGGGCGGACGTCTCCAGCGCGGTCTTGCGGCGCTGCGCGTCCTTGTGCTGGCGCGCGGCGATGCGGGTGCGCGCCGCGGAGACGGCCTTCTCCAGCACCGCGCGGGCCTGGGCCTTGTGCGTGCGGTTGCTCGTGGTCAGGAACGCCTTGAGCTCCCGCGAGACCACGTTGGTGACGATGCGCGTCGCCGCCGAGGTGCCCAGGACCTCCTTGGTCTGGCCCTCGAACTGCGGCTCCGCGAGCCGCACCGTGACGACCGCTGTGAGCCCCTCCAGCGCGTCGTCCTTGGTGATGTCGTCCTCCGACACCCGCAGCAGCTTGGCGCCGCGCAGCGCGTCGTTGACGGTCTTGCGCAGGGCCTGCTCGAACCCGGCGACGTGGGTGCCGCCCTTGGGCGTCGCGATGATGTTGACGAACGAGCGCGCCACGGTGTCGTAGCCGGTGCCCCAGCGCAGCGCGACGTCGACGCCCAGCTCCCGCTGGACCTCGGTGGGCACCATGTGGCCCTGGTCGTCCAGGACCGGCACGGTCTCCTTGAAGGTGCCCTCGCCGCTGATGCGGATAACGTCGCAAATCGGCCGGTCCGGCGCGAGAAATTCGCAGAACTCGCTGATGCCGCCGGAGTAGTGGAACGTCTGCTCGTCGACCGCATCGGAATTTCGCTCATCGCGAACAACGAGGGTCAGTCCGGGGACCAGAAATGCGGTCTGCCGCGCGCGATTGTGCAGCAGTTCGAGGTCCAGCCGGGCTTCCTTGAGGAAGATCTGCCGGTCGGCCCAGTAGCGGACGCGGGTGCCGCTGCGCGTACGCGGCACCCTGCCGATCTTGCGCAGACCGGCGCCCGCGGTGAACTTGGCGTCGGCGCCGTCGCCGGTGAACTGGCCCGGCGTACCGCGCCGGAAGCTCACGCTGTGTGTTGCCCCGCTGCGGTCGACCTCGACGTCGAGGCGGGCGGACAGGGCGTTGACGACCGAGGCGCCGACGCCGTGGAGGCCGCCGGAAGCGGCGTACGAACCGCCGCCGAACTTGCCGCCGGCGTGCAGTTTGGTCATCACGACCTCGACGCCGGACATGCCTGTCTTGGGCTCGACGTCGACCGGGATACCCCGCCCGCCGTCGCGCACCTCAACCGATCCGTCGTCGTGAAGGACCACGTCAATGCGGGTCCCGTAGCCGGCGAGCGCCTCGTCGACCGAGTTGTCGATGATCTCCCACAGGCAATGCATGAGGCCGCGGCTGTCGGTCGAACCGATGTACATGCCGGGCCGCTTGCGCACCGCGTCCAGTCCCTCGAGGACCAGCAGGTGGCGTGCCGTGTAGTTGGAGTGGTCGGGCTCGCCCGCCAGCAGCGCGGTCGACTGCGCAGTCGTCTGGGCGGTCACGCGGTGCAACTCCCCTGAGTCGTTGGGTGCGTCGGGTGTTCCGGTGCAGTTGTCGGTGGCACGGGGGTGCGACCGGGGGTACGACTGCGGCCATCGGGCCTGCCCCCCGGGTGATCACCTGCGCGGCGCCGGAGCACAGGCTACCGGGGCGCGGTGACCGCTCGGCGGCGGCTCGCCGCTAGAGCCTACCCGATGCTCGAACACTCATTCGATAGCGCGATCGAGTGATGGCATGAACCACCGCCCGCCGGGGCACGTCCTTATGCACAGAGACAGACGACACAGACATCAGGGAAGGACGCTCGTACGAACTAAGGGAAAATGGGGTGTGCCCAACCGGGGTCGAACATGACACGATCACCCCCGGGAACGTTCGAGGCTGGTTTGATGTTGTGAACATCGATGCAGTCCTCGTCGAGTAGAGAAGAGGCGACGTGAATTCGGTTCTGACTCCCGCCAGTCCGTTGACGGCCGCCGACCGTTGTGACCGGTGCGGCGCACAGGCATACCTCCGGGTGGTTCTGGCCAGCGGTGGAGAGCTGCTGTTCTGTGCTCACCACGCACGCAAGTTCGAGCCCGAGCTGCGCAAGGTCGCCGTCGAAATACAGGATGAGACCGACCGCTTGACGGCGACTCGGGCCACCGTGGCCGAAGACGAGCGCTGACCCTGAGACAACACCCCTTCGACAACCCGACGAGACCCGATACGTGCGCTCCCTGAGGATCGCAGCGGTGGCGGCCACCCAAGGTGGCCGCCACCGTGGTCTCTGAAGTCACACACGCAACACGTCCGGCGGCCCGGGCCACGTGAGTTCGCTCACATGGCACGTCACCGCCATCGGATCGGCACCGCGACGCCACCAGGTCGCTGCCGGGGCCCCGCCGAGCGGCTGCCCGGCGGACACCCGGCCTTCGGGCGAGCGGCGCCGGTATCCGGCGCCTGTCCGCCTGACGCGGATCAGGGACGCATGCCGGCTGCCTCGAGGATGTCGTCCACGAACGCGGCGACCCGCGTGTAGACGCCCGGCTTGCGCGGCAGGGCGCAGCCGTCGCCCCACGAGACGATCCCGGCGAGCCGCCCGCCGATCAGCAGCGGCCCGCCGCTGTCGGCGCTGCACGCGTCCTTGCCGCCCTGCCGCAGGCCCGCGCACACCATCGTGGCCGCGTTGTACGTGCCCCAGACGCCGCCAGGATAGGCACTCTTGCACGTCGCGTCCGTGGTCACCGGAACCGTCACCTGCCGCAGCACCGGCGAGTAGTCGCCGTTGCCGGTGGTGTCGCCCCAGCCGAGCACCGTGGCGGGCGTGTCCGCGGCGTACACGGTCTCCCCCGCGCCGACGAGCGTGAGCACCGGGCCGGGCAGCGGCTCGGCAAGCGTCAGGACCGCCCAGTCCGCGTCGATGAGGGCCGGATCGAAGCCCGGGTTCGCGTACCACGACGCCACGCGCGCCTCGCGACCCGCGGTCGTCCGCAGGTCGGTCCGGGCCTGGATCACCGAGAAGTCGGGCCGCTGCGCCGGACTCCCGTCCGGCTCGAACAGGCAGTGCGCGGCGGTCAGCACCCGGTCGGGGGCGATCAGCGCACCCCCGCAGAACTGGCCCGAGCGGGCCGTGCCGTACATCTTCCGGCTCGACAGGGCCACCATCCACGGATGTGCCGCCGCGTCGGCGGGCGACCCGCCCACGACGACCCTCGGCGGCCCCTGGGGCACGCTCTCGGCCGCGGCCACCGGGCCGCTCTGCACCACCACCGCCGCGAAGGCCGCGAGCATCGCGGCGGTGCCGGCCGCGAGGGCCTTTGCCGCCGTACGCCGCAACCTGCCGCGCCGCCCGGCCACCCGCCGGAGTTCGCTCGTCGCTCCAAACCCGCCCGTACCCGCCGTCCCCGCACTGGTCACCGCAGCCTCCGTCCCCACCTGGCCGAACACGCTGTGTCCTCGATCCATTACTTTCAGGGAACGTCGATCATGGCGGCGCTGCAACCGGTGCCTGCCCCCGTCGCCCGAACGGGTGAACAACGAAGCCCCCGGGGCCCCTTCGCGGACCTGCCGGAGCGCTCGGCGGCAGGCGCGCCGGGATCCTCGGTGCCGGCCGGCGGCGTCTCGTGGCGGGCCGGAGTGCGGGTACATCCGGGTACGCGAAGGGCCCGGAGGCGGATGCCTCCGGGCCCTTCGCGTTTATGTCGCGGACAGCCTCCGCAACCAGTTGTCAGTCCGGCTCGCGGCCGGGCTTGCCATCAGGCCGACGGCCCGGTGTCCGGTCGGGCTGTCGGCCGGCCGTCAGTCCAGGTAGTCGCGCAGGACCTGGGACCGCGACGGGTGGCGCAGCTTCGACATCGTCTTGGACTCGATCTGGCGGATGCGCTCACGGGTGACCCCGTACACCTTGCCGATCTCGTCCAGTGTCTTCGGCTGGCCGTCGGTGAGGCCGAACCGCATCGACACGACGCCCGCCTCACGCTCGGAGAGCGTGTCGAGGACCGAGTGCAGCTGCTCCTGGAGGAGCGTGAAGCTGACCGCGTCGGCCGGGACGACCGCCTCGGAGTCCTCGATCAGGTCGCCGAACTCGCTGTCGCCGTCCTCGCCGAGCGGGGTGTGCAGCGAGATCGGCTCGCGGCCGTACTTCTGGACCTCGATGACCTTCTCCGGGGTCATGTCGAGTTCCTTGGCCAGCTCCTCCGGGGTGGGCTCGCGGCCCAGGTCCTGGAGCATCTGGCGCTGCACACGGGCCAGCTTGTTGATGACCTCGACCATGTGGACCGGGATGCGGATGGTCCGCGCCTGGTCGGCCATGGCGCGGGTGATGGCCTGGCGGATCCACCACGTCGCGTACGTCGAGAACTTGTAGCCCTTGGTGTAGTCGAACTTCTCGACGGCGCGGATCAGACCGAGGTTGCCCTCCTGGATCAGGTCCAGGAACAGCATGCCGCGGCCGGTGTAGCGCTTGGCGAGCGACACCACCAGGCGGAGGTTCGCCTCGAGCAGGTGGTTCTTGGCGCGGCGGCCGTCCTCGGCGATGATCTCCAGCTCGATCTTGAGCTTCGGAGCCAGCTTCTCGCCCGAGTTGAGCTTGTCCTCGGCGAACAGGCCGGCCTCGATGCGCTTGGCGAGCTCGACCTCCTGCTCCGCGTTGAGGAGCGGCACCTTGCCGATCTGCTTGAGGTAGTCCTTGACCGGGTCCGCGGTGGCACCCGCGACCGCCACCTGCTGCGCGGGCGCGTCGTCCTCGTCGTCGTCCGACAGGACGAAGCCCTGGGTGTTCTCGTCCTCGGGCGTGTCGGCGGCCGCGGGGTCGCCGGGCGGGCCTTCGAGCTCGTCGGTGAGCTCCTCGGATTCGAGCTCGGGCTCGCCGTCCTTGGACGCGGTCTTCTTGGCGGCCGTCTTCTTGGCCGCCGTCTTCTTCGCGGGGGCCTCGGCGGTCTTCTTCGCCGCGACCTTCTTTGCGGGTGCCTTGGCGGCGGCCTTCGCCGCCTCGGCGACCTCGTCCTCCGCAGCCGCGGGAGCGGCGGCGGCCGGCGCGGCGGGACGTGCCGCGTTGCCGGAGACGACGGTCTTGGTGGACGTGCGCTTGGCGGTGCTCTTCGCCGCCACGCTCTTACGGGTGCGCTTGGGAGCCGCAGAATCGGCGGCATTAACCACGATGTCCACACCCTCCTGGTCAAGGACCTGGTTGAGGCTGCGTAGGACGTTCTTCCACTGGGTGGCCGGGATCTGGTCGGCCTCGAACGCCTGGCGAATCTCGTCGCTGGCGATGGACCCCTGAGCCTCACCCCGCTCGATCAACGCCTTCACGTTGACGAAATCGGCGATCTCGGGGGGGAGCGAACGGGATGTGCTGGCCGACACAAACAACCTCTCGACGGATCTGGACGGCGTTCGACATGAGTCAGTCGCTCGCCGCCTGGCGAACGACACTCAGGCGGGGGCAGTGGTGCAGGACGCCCGACCGTGCTCAGCGACTGTGCTTTTCAACACAGCATTCTGACACTTGCCGGTATTCCTGAACGGCTGCCACCTTCGTACTCATCGGGCTGGACGGCGAAGTGTTACGCGTCCCCTCGGTGGCGGGCGTCACATCAGCCCTCACGAACCCTGGGACCCGACGATCCGGACCCCGAGGATCGTCACGTCGTCGTCCCGGTCCTGACCGTCCAGCAGACGTTCCAGGATGCTCGACAGCAATGCCTCCAAACCTCCCGCGCCTCCCATGGCGGCTCTCGTCGCGTCGGATCTGGCGACGTCGAGAATCAGGTCCAACCCCTGGCTGATGCCGCGCGCCCGGTTCTCGATCAGTCCGTCCGAGAAGCCGACCAGGACATCACCGGGTCCGAGCCGCATCCGCTGCTTGGTACGCAGCTCCGCGACACCCAGCGGGGTCGACGCCTTTCCTTCGTCCACCAGCCTCGCCTTGCCGTCCGCCGTGATGATCAGCACCGGAAGGTGCCCGGCGTCGGCCAATTCGAGAGTGCCCGTTTCCGGGTCGATGACACCGTAGATGAGCGTGGTGAGCGATTCGTCGTCCTCGGTGGCGGTGAAGAGCCGGTCCAGGCCGGTCAGCACGGCCACCGGATCGGGATCGGTGAAGGCGAGGGCGCGCAGGGCGGCGCGTACCCGGCCCATGCCGGCCGCGGCGGTCAGGCCCTTGCCGATCACATCGCCGACGACGATCGCGACGCGGCCTCCGGGGATGCGGAACACGTCGTACCAGTCGCCGCCCACCTCGAAGTCCGGGGCGCCGGGCAGGTAGCGGTAGTCGAACTCGACGCCGTCGACGGCCGGGAGGCGGTCGGGCAGCAGGCTGCGCTGGAGTTCCACGGCGGTCCGGTGCTCGCGCTCGTAGAGCCGCGACCGCTCGACCGCCAGCGCGCACTGGCCCGCGAACGCCTCCAGGAACACCCGGTCGTCCGGGCCGAAGACGCGCGCGTCGCGGAAGGTGAAGCGGATGGCGCCGAGCGGTGTGCCGGAGCCGAGCAGCGGCAGGACGACCCACGCGGGTTCGCCGGGCGGCGCGTCGGGGCGGGCGCGCATGCCGGGCACGGCTGCCGGGCCGGGGGCGGGGGTGGTGCCGAGGTTGCGGGGGTCGGCGGGGCTGCCGGGTTCCGGTGCGGGGCCCGCGTACACCGGGACGCCCTCGCGTACCGCACGCATGAGCGGGTCGGGCCACTCCGAGGGGATGACCCACGTGCGGCGCGACGAGCGGGCGGGCGGCACATTGGGCCACGGGAACACCGGCGCCACGTCGTCGACCAGGTACAGGCCGGAGTCCAACGCGTCGATGCTGCGGGCGAGTTCGGCGACGGCGGCTTCGACCTCGGCGACGGTCAGCGCCCCGGCCAGGCGCGCGGTCATCAGCTGGAGGCGCGAGGTACGCCACTGGCTCGACCGCAGCAGTTCCTCGCGGTGGCGGTTCTCGGTGACGTCCGAGACGATCGCCAGCACCGCGCGCACCGAGCCGTCGGGGTCGCGGACCGGCACCCAGCGGGACTCCAGGTGGCGCGTTTCGTGCCACTCGGGAGGCGCGAGGACGACGTCGGACTCGGCGTACCCCTCGGCGTGGTCGAACACCATCGCGATGGTCTTCTCGACCTTCGAAGCCAGTCCCTCGGGAAGGAACTCGCTTGGCCGGCGCCCGAGATGGTCGGCGGCCGGATGGCGGTTGATGCGGGCGAGCGCCTCGCTCACCCGCAGGTAGCGCAGGTCGCGGTCGTAGAGGGCGAACGCCACCGAGGACTCGCCGCAGAGCGCGTCGAGCACCGCGCCGGCAAGCGCCTCGGCCGCCGCGGACGGGCCGTCGCGCACCATGTCGTCGGTCACTGCGTCATTCCCCACCTGTCGTCTCGGTCCGCCCGAACGCCCGTGCTGGACCGGTCCGAAAACGCGTCAGACAACGAGGGTAATCACGTCCCCCGCCTTACCGGGAGTGATTGGCGTGACTCTCTGCGTGGCTCGGACGGGCCGGCGCCGAACGCCGCCGGGAACAGGGTGGCGTCGGCGGCCCGACGTACGGGTACCGGTCCGGTACCCGCGGAACGGGCCGCCGACGCCTTGATGCTGACGATCTGTCAGGCTTTGGCAAGCCTTCCCTCGGTCGCGCGGTGCGGGTGCGGGTCAGCCCTCGCGCGGTGCGGGGAACAGCCGTTCGACCTCGGGGTGCACCGCGAGCAGCGACCGCATCGCGGCCTCGGCGCCTTCGCCGTCACCCGCTGCGACGGCGTCGACCAGGCGCGAGTGCAGCGCGACCGAGGCGTCGGACAGGTGTTCGCAACCGGCGGTGTGGCCGCCGGAGACCTGGAGCGCGGACGCCACGATGCCGGCCAGGTGCTCGAGCATGCGGTTGCCGGCGACCTGGAGCAGCAGCCCGTGGAACTCGGCGTCGGCCCGCGAATAGGTCATCGGGTCCGGCTGCGCCACCGAGCGCTGCATGATGACGACGACCTCACTGAGCCGGCGTACGACGTCGGGGTGGTTGCGACACGCGGCCATGTGCGCGGCCAACGGCTCGATGCCCCAGCGCAGTTCGAACAGCTCGCGACGCTGGGCGTCGCGCTGCGGACCGCATGCGCGCCACTCGATGATGTCGGGGTCGAGGAGGTTCCAGTCGGCGACGGGACGCACGCGCGTGCCGACGTTGGGGCGGGCGCTGACGAGGCCCTTCGCCTCGAGGACGCGGAGCGACTCGCGGACGACCGTGCGCGAGACCTCGAAGCGCTGGCCGATCTCCTCGGGAACCAGCGGGCGTTCGGCGCCGACCTCGCCGGCGACGATCATCTGGCCGAGCTGCTGCACCAGTTGGCCGTGCAGGCCGCGGCCCCGGCCGCCACCGGGTTTGCGGGGCGGACGCAGAGGCTCGAGGTCGGAGCCGTCCCACGCATAGTGCTGCGGGGGCAGGCTCTCGGTGCCGGTCATCGACAGGTCCGCGACGGCCACCCGGTAGGGGTCGGACGACGGCGCGACGGTGGTCGCGCCCGCGGTGGGCATGGGTTGGTGGGGAGCGATACTCACGCTCCTTCATCTCGGCGCGGCGCGGGCCGGGCTTGAGCCGTTCCGACGATCCCGGCTGAAAAAAACACGAAAGGGTGATCGGCCTTGCGTCACCGTCGCTCGTCCGTGCGACGGTGCTGCGCCGGACGTGGTTCTTCGGGGTGTTTCTTAGGAAAATATGCCTCTGAGTTGGTTTGTTGCGGTTCGCCGAGAGCGGTTCGGCGGGGCTCGGCGGCGGCGGCGCGTCAGCTTGCGTCGACGGGCGTCAACAGGCGTCAACGGGCGCCGTCGGGCATCAGCGGGCGTCGCGCCGGGCGAAGACGATCGCGGCGAGCAGCAGCGCGACGGCAGTCCATCCGCCGAACACGAGTGCGCCCTCGCGCGCGGACAGCCCCGTGCCACCGGTGGACAGCATGCGGGCGGCGGCGTTGAACGGCAGGTACGCCGGCCAGTCCTGGAAGCGCTCCGGGAGGGCGAGTCCGACGGCCCGGCCGATCATCGGCTCGATCACCAGCGGCAGCGCGGCGAGCAGTCCGGCGGCGATCGCCGCTCCCCGGGCCAGCACCCCGACGGCGACACCGAGCGCGGCCGCGACGGCGAGGAAGACGACGTACCCGAGCAGTAC
The DNA here is from genome assembly GCA_045039925.1 of Streptomycetaceae bacterium NBC_01309. Classification (GTDB taxonomy): domain Bacteria; phylum Actinomycetota; class Actinomycetes; order Streptomycetales; family Streptomycetaceae; genus Yinghuangia. The sequence goes on along the minus strand of CP108400.1, from coordinate 7,359,993 downwards.
GCGCGGCGCGGGCGCCTGGTCCCACACCAGTGCCCGGAACTCCGGGCCGAACACCGAGGCCGCGACGACACCGTTCACCGCGAGCCCCAGCACCGCGACCGCCGCGCCGAGGGCCGCCGACACGACGACCTTCGCCGCCAGCAGTCGGCTGCGCCGCGGGAGGGTCAGGAGCAACGTCGGCAATGCCGTGGGCCGTTGCTCGCGTGCGCACGACAGGACGGCCGCGAGCAACACCACGAGAACCGCCAGCGGTGTCGCGGGACCGGCCGCTCCCGCGGTCACGACCTGCGCGGCATCGCCCGCGTGCACGGGCACCTCGCCCAGGTCGCGCGCCTCGACCCAGGTGGCGGCGCCGCCGACGGCGAGGACGCCGAACGCGGCACCCCAGGTCGCCCGGACCGTGCGCAGCCGGGCCAGTTCGTAGCGGATCGCGGTCACGCGTTCACCTCGTCTGCGGTTGCGGGGCCGTCGTCGGTGGGGCGGTGTGGCGGTGGCGTCTCGGTGGGGCGGTGCGGCGGTGGCGTCGGCGGCCGGGTCACGCGTTCACCTCGTCGGACAGCGTGTCGTCCACGCGGGCGTCGTGGCCGCGCGACAGCCAGCGGCGGCGCTTGGGACGGCGGTGGTCGGAACGGTCGGCGGCCGGATCCGCGGACGCGCCGTCGGCGGAACGGCGGAAGACCTGGTGTTCCGCGTCCTCGGGGCCGCCGTACGCCGGACCGGCGGCGGGCAGGCCGGTGTCCGCCGAGGCGCCGGCTTCCGCGGCGGGAGCGGGAATCGACGTGTCCGCCTGCACGCCGTACGCACCCTCCGAGGCGTTTTCGCCGCCGTCGGGGCCGAGGCGCATCGCCACAGTCTCCGGTCCCGCGGCCTCGGCGCGCCTGCGCAGCGCCTTGCGGCCCGCACGTCCGGCGGGGCGGCGGGCGGCGTCCGCGAGCAGCGCCGCCGCGGCGTGTTCCGCGGCGGCCGCCCGCGAGCGCGCTGTCACGGCGCAGAAGGCGTCGGCGACGGAGATCTCGCGCTGCGCGAGCTCGTGGATCAGGACGCTGCCGCGGAAGGCGATCTCGCCGACCCGGGCGCGGTCCGCGCCGGTCACGCTGAGTGCCGCGCCGCCGTGCGCGTGTACGCCGAGGCCTTCGTGGCGCAGCAGTTCGGAGAGGCGGTCGACCTGCGGGGTGCGTACGTACACCTCGTGGCCCGCGGCCCGGCTGCGGTACTCGGCCGCCGACTCGTCGGCCAGCAGCCGGCCGCGCGCGACCGCCAGGACGCGGTCGGCGTAGTCGGTGAGCTCGCTGAGGCCGTGTCCCGCGACGAGGACGGTGCGTCCCTGGGTGGCGTACGCGCGCAGAAACTCGCGGAGCCAGCGCACGCCTTCGGGGTCCTGTCCGGCCGACGGCTCGTCGAGGACGAGGGTGCCCGGATCGCCGAGGAGTGCCCCGGCGAGGCCGAGGCGGCCCAGCGCGCCCGCCGAGAGCGAGCCGACGCGTACGCCCGCGACGGGCGTGAGGCCGACGAGGTCAAGGACCTCCTCGACGCGGGCCCGCCTGATGCCGTGCGCGGCCGCGAGGACGCGCAGCTCGGTGCGGGCGCGGCGGCGCGCGTACGCGGGCTCGGTCCCGAGCCAGGCGCCCACCTCGCGTGCGGGGTGCCGGAGTTCGCGGTAGCGGCGGCCGTCGAACAGGGTCCGCCCGCGGCCGCGCTCGATTTGCAGCATCATGCGCAGCGCGGTGGACTTGCCGGCCCCGTTCGGCCCGACAAACGCCGTGACCTGGCCGGGCCGCACCGAGAACGAGAGCCCGTCGACGGCGAGCGCGCCGCCGTACTTCCGTGTCAGCCCTTGGGCCTCGATCATCGCGTTGTCCCTCGTCGTCCCTCGTCGCCGGATCGCCCGTCGCCGGAAGCGTCTGCATGAACATTTCGGACAGTACATGGACGAATACGGATTTAGTTGTACCCATGCCGCATAAGCGAAGAAGAATCTGAATAGCAAAGGAGAAGCTCAACTCTGGACACGGATCTCGGCCGGGAGGGACCATCGAAAGACCGACCATGAACGTTCGGAGGCCGGCATGTCGCCCATGTATCCAGCCCCCACGTACTCCGGCGTCCCGGGCGTCCCGCACGCCCCACCCGCCGCCGATGCGATGTCCCTGTTGCGCCGCGGCCTGACCGCCAAGAACGCCGACTGGGCCGAGCAGCTCCGCTCCGGCCTCCGTCAGCTGCGTGCCGACCTGCACGAGCACATCGCGGCGACGGAGGGACCCGACGGGCTCTACGACGAGGTCCGCCGCAGTGATCCGCGGCTCGCGTGCGCGGTCAGCCGCCTGCGGCGCGAGCACGGACGGCTGAGCGCGATGCTGGACGACCTCAACGCGTGGGCGTCGCGCGGTCCGGACGATCCCGCGGGTCTCAGCAGCGTGCGACCGCGCGTACGCGAGCTGCTCAAGCAGTGGGGCCACCACCGCAGACGCGACAACCAGCTCGTCTACGAGGCGATGTCGCTGGACATCGGCGGACAGGACTGAGCCTGCGGCGCGTCCCCGTTCCTCTCACGCACGCATTCCGACCCCGGGTCGGGATGCGGCGTCTGTGTCTTGGGGCCGGTGCGTTGGCCGCGCTACGTCGCGCCGCGCCGCCGACAGCCCTCGGTCCGACGCCGAGTGCGTTTCTGTTGCCTGCCGCGGTGCTAGGCCTCGGGGCGGAGCATCGGCGGGTTGAGCTTCTCCGCGGAACCGCGCCGGAACAACTGCGCCGGACGGCCGCCCTGACGCGTCGTCGTGCCGCCTGTCGGCACCAGGAAGTCGGGTGTGCCCGTCACTTTGCGGTGGAAGTTGCGCGGGTCCAGCGCGACGCCCCAGACCGCCTCGTACACCCGGCGCAGCTCGCCGACCGTGAACTCCTCGGGGCAGAAGGCCGCCGCGAGCGACGAGTACTCGATCTTCGCGCGCGCCCGCTCCACCCCGTCCTCCAGGATCCGGGTGTGGTCGAACGCCAGCCGCGAACCGTCGCCGAGTTCGGCCGCGGAGGTCCACCGGGCGCCCGCCGCGTCACCGCCGGGCCGCGGCGCGGGCAGGTCGGGCGCGAGCACTAGGTAGGCCACACTCACGACCCGCATGCGCGGATCGCGCCCGGGGTCCCCGAAGGTCGCCAACTGCTCCAGGTGAACCGGGAGTTGGTCCAGGCCGGTCTCCTCGGCGAGCTCGCGTGCGGCGGCCGCCTCCAAGCCCTCGTCCGGCCTGACGAACCCGCCGGGCAGCGCCCACTGGCCCTGAAAGGGCGGCTCGCCGCGGCGGATGGTGAGCGCGTTGAGCGTGTGGTCCCGAACGGTGAGCACCACGAGATCGACGGTGACTCCGAAGGGCGGGAATTGCGAGGCGTCGGAGGGCGACATGAGTCGATCTTAGTCGTCTGCCTGACGATAAACAGCCGTCCTCGCGAATCGACTCGTTGGTCGCCGTGTTCATTGGCTCGTTCACCACCCGGGCATCTCTTGGGCGGCACTCGAACATCGCTCGGGGCACCGCGTGGGCAGGAGGCGGGCACCACGCGGACATCGACTCATTCGGCGAGTTGGAAGCCCTCCGGCGCCTCCTCCACGACCGCCTGCCCCTGCCGGTTGACGCGCACCGTGAACACCTCGCCCGCGATGCGGAGATCGGCGAGTTCCAGTTCTCCGAACGCGGGGGCCACGGGCGGGCGTACGACCACGCGTTGCTCGGGCGCGTCGGGACGCACGCCGGCCAGCGCCACCAAGGCCGGCAGGACCGCGGCCGCGGACCGGGCCAGCGGGCGGCAGGCGAGGGGGTGGGCGACCGGGGCGTGCCCCGGCACCCGCTGCTCGCCCGCGTGCATCTCGGGCATGCGGTATCCGAAGTACGGGGCTGCTTCCAGGAGTCCGGAGAGCAGCTCGTACGCCGCCTCCGCCTGGCCCGAGACCGCGAGCCCCGCCACCGCGACACATGTCTCGTGGGCGCGCACCACCCCGCCCCGCACCGCCAGCGGGTGGTACCCGTGGGTTCGCGACCCCACGCCGCGCAGCCCCCACCCGCAGTTCAGATCCGGACTGAGCAGTCGGCGGGCCACATCCGCACAGCCGTCCTCGTCCAGAATCCCCGTGCCGGGCAGCTGGCCCATCGCGGAGTTCGGCACGGAGACCGCGCGGCCTTCGGCATTGAGCGCCGCGGCGTAGAACACTCCCGCACCGTCCTCGGTGCGGAACCTCTCCCGGAACGCGCTCGCGAGCTTGGCCGCACGCGCCTCCCACGCCTCCGCGGACTCGGGGTCGCGCTCGCGCAGCAGCACCGCGGCATGGGAGGCCGCCTCGTACATCTGGCCCTGCAACTCGCAGGGCGCCGGACCGCGGGGGCCCAGCCGGACGATGCCGTCCGGGGCGGCGTCCATCGTCGTGGCGACGTGGCCCAGCGCCCGGTCGAGGTGCGGGAGCAGCGGCTCCGTCTCGGAGTCGGACAGGCCCCAGCGCCGGGCCTCGCCGAGGAGTGTCACGTACAGCGCCGTGGAGCCCACGCAGTCGTAGCGCGGCGCGCGGCTTCCGGAACCCAAGGAGTGCGGGATCTTGCCGGGCTCCTCACCGGTCGCCGGATCCGCACGGGAGCCTTGGCGGTCGGCGAGCATGCGGAGTGTCCCGGCTGCCAGGCGGGTGCCGAGTGGGAGCAGCATGCGTGCCGTCCAGAGGCTGTCGCGCCCGGTCGGTGTCAGCTGCCAGGGGGCGCCTGCCGCCGGCATCGGCACCGTACGGTGCTCCGGATCGGCGATCAGGAGCCCGCGCAGGTCCATCAGGCTCTGCCGTACCCAGGCCGCCACCCGGAAGTCGTCGCACCGCACACGCGCCTCCGACCACGGGGGCGGCCCCAGCGGCGCACGCGGTGCGGGAATACCCGGCAGGCCGGCACTCGGTACGGCGCGTACTCCCGCGGGCTCCCCCGTGACCCGCAGCTCGACCGTCCAGGACGTGGCCGGCTCCAGGGTGATGTCCCAGCGCAGCAGGCCCGATGCGGCCAGCGCCGTCTCCGGTGCGGGAGCCGCGACCGCGCGTACGCCCCAGCCGTCGGACGACGTCCAGCTGAGCCCTCCCGGACACACCCGCGCGGGCAGGTCCGGCCCGCGCCGGCCGTTGCGCAGCTCGGACAACGGCGCCAGGTCGGTGCCGAGCGTCAGTTCCACCGGCACTCGGACCGGGCGGGTCGCCGTGTTGCGCACGACGACCCGCTCGCGCCCGTCCGCCTGTCTCGTGCGGTCCACCACCAAGACCGGGTCCGGAGTGGGATCCGCGACGAACCGGTGCATGGCCAGGAACCGCGCGGCCCCCGAGCCCACCACGTGGGACGACAACGGCTCGGGCTCGCTACCCCCGATGGTCACCAGCGAGCGTGCGAGCAGTCGTCGACCGTCGTGGAACAGCCCTTGGACGCCCCGGCCGCGCAGTTGGCCGTCCAGCGGACAGATCGCCATCCCCGGGGCGTCGACGCAGATCAGCGCGTCGTGCGCGAGGGGGTGCGGCGTCCTGGTCCCGGTCACGTGAATGCTCCTCGTCGGCCTGCTGCGCTCGTGGATCCGCCCGCGGAGGCCAGAGGACCGCCCCCGTGCCGGTCACGCGGCACGCAGCTGCTTCGCGTGCCCGTTCCCATGGGCAACGCGCCGACGGGCCTGGAGTCACGCGGATCCGCGACATGAAGCCGATTCGCCACGTCCGCAAGGCACACGCCACCCCGGCACGCCACACACCACCGCGCCCCCGAGCGGCCCCGCACCTGGGCGGCCGCCGGCCAGTGCCGCCGTCGACCACGCCCCATCCGCACCGCGGCACGCCGCAGGCCGCACGCCACCCGTTCGTGGGCGGCCCGTACCCGGGCGACCGCTCGCCATCGCCCCATCGGCCTGCGAGCCGTCCACCGCCGATCTGCCGAGCTGTCGCCTGACTAGCTGGCCTCGCGTGCCTGTGCGGGGCTGCCCTCAGCCTGAGAAGCCTCGGAACCTCAGGGCCTCAGTGCCTCAGGGCTCTGCGGCAGGCAGCCTCGGAACCGCGCGGCGCACCAACGGTGGACCATGAACGCTGGACCATGGTGGCCGCCGGCCAGGACGGCGTTCGGGTTGGGGAGATGCGGCAAGTGATCGAAATCGGCAACTCCAGGGCTCACTCGGCGGGCGCCGAACCGCACCGGAAGGCGCTTCGTTGCCACCGTTCCCGCTGACGTTCAGCGTCCGTGAGACCGAAGGGTCGTGGATTGTCGGCGGGACCGTGGCCCAGGCGAGCGATGTGGTGGATCTGCTCGTGCGCTCGGCGAACGACACAGTCGTCGTGATGGACCTGGCGACGACCAGTTTCTGGAGCGCTGAGGGTGAGTTGCCGGGGCCGTCCGGCGTTGCCGCCGAGTTGGGGGTCGAGTGTGTCGTTCACCGGATCGGGGCGTGGGCGTCGGCCACGCTGAGCCTGTCGGACGAGCTTCTGGTGATGCGGCGGAACGACCTTCCCCGTCTTCTGAACGGCAGTTGGTCGCCGTACGAGTTGTCCGCCGTCGATCTGCCGGCCCGACCGAGCGCCGCTCAGCTCGACGAGATCGCGCTCGCCGTCGGCACGGTCGGCTTCGACGAGCCGCTGCTGCCCCAACTGGCCGACTCGCGGATCTGGTACTCCGGGCACGACGACTGCGCTCTCAGGATCGAGTCCACGGATCCGACCGTCCCCGTAGCGGTCTTCGGCCGTCTGCTGGCGCTGTTCGCACGTGCTGCGCCGACCGGTGGCGATCCTGCCGGTTCGTCGGTGGCGATTCCGGAACCGGACGCCGTGGTGCTGGGTCGGTTGCTGCATGAAAGTCCTCGCTGGTTCGGAGTTCGTGCCGACTCCGGGGTCTCGGAAGACGGCAGTGCGCGCATCCACCTGTCGGTTTTGCCGGAGCGCTGGCGGCTCGACCACAAGTGGCCGGAGCACGTCGACTACACGGCGACGTTCGAGCCGGGCTGGGGGACGTGGGAGCTGAGGTGAGGTCACTCACGGCGGGTCATGTGGGGGCTGGGGCTGTCTTCCCGGAGCCACGTCCGGCGGTGGGCTGTCCTGGGCGGGGTTCCCCTGGGTAGGCCGGTCACGGGCCGCCGGGTGCTCGTGGGCTGTGGTGTCGGGGGCGGGGTCGTCGGCCGGGGCCGGCTTCGCGCCGGTGGCGGGTGCGCTGTCCGGCGGGGCGGGTCGTAGCGGACGGCGGGCGGGGAACAGCAGGTGGCGGGCCTCGGCCGGGTCCAGGCGGCTGTTGATGGCGGTGTGCAGCAACTGCCCGAGCCGGTAGGTGGGATCGGCGTCGAGCGCGCGGTTGACGGCAACCCGGGCGAACGCCGGCTGGTCCCCGGTCCAGGCCGCCCACGCGACCAGGGACAGCGGCGCGGCGGAGTCCGGCGGCAGCGACCTGCGTGCGAGCGCGGTCCACAGGGCCAGCAGCACGTCGTCGTCCTGCCAGGACATCGCGTGGTCGCGAGCCTTGCGGTCGTCGAGGCCGAGGACCAGCCGGGCTGCCTCGTCGTAGGTCATCGAGCGGTCGCCGTCGGCGAACCGGGTTCGGGCGGCCTGGAGGAGGGCGATGGTCTCGTACCGGACGCCGCCCTCGCCGTCGCCGGTGCGCTGGGCCAGTTCAGCGCGGCGGCGGGCGAACGCCTGCCGGACGGCCTCGCGGGCGATGAACTCCGGCGGGCGTACCCGGGCCGCGAGTTCGGACAGCGGGATGGGCGGCGGGATGCCGGCCGTGACGGCTGCCGCGGCGACGGCCGTGTGCCGTTCCGCCGGGAGCGGCGTGCCGTCCGGCGGGCAGCAGGTGTGGATCCGGCAGATGTACGACCACACCCTGCCGTTCTGCACGCAGACCGATTCCTGGAGGCCGAGGCCCCTGCGGCGGCAGGCACCGGCCACCGCCTCGGCCAATGGCCGGTAGAAGTCCACGCCGCGGGTGCCGTCGCGGGGCGGGGTGTCGACGTACACGATCGACGACAGGAACCGGGCGCCGTGCTGGACGAGTTGCGCGGTGTGGTGGTGCGCGGCGGCCGCGAATCGTTCGGGAGGGGGCAGGTCGAGGCGCAGGACGGGTCCCACGCGGCCGTCCTCCGGCCGGATGCCGAGCAGCACGAGACTGTCCGTGGGCTGGGCGCCGAGCAAGTAGGGGATTGCCTCGGCCAGTTCAGTCGGCGTGGCGACCTGGATGACGGTCGTGGTGGGCATCGGGGTGAGGGCGGTTTCGCTCATGCATCGAGCCTGCGGCACCCCGGCGGCCGTCAAGTCCGGACCGGGCCAAGTGTGGATAACTCGCGCTTGTGGAAAGCGAATTCACCCTCGCGAGGGACTGTGGCGGCTTGCCCGAAGTGATATCGGCCCGCGCCGCCGGGCCTCCGGCTCGAACGCCCGCGCCTGTGCGGTCAGTGCCGCGTACTCGTCTTCGGCGAGTTCCAGTTCCGCCGCCGCGACGTTCTGCTCCAACTGCTCGACGCTGGACGCACCCGGGATCGCGACGACCGGGCCCCGGTGCAGCGTCCAGGCCAGGGCGATCTGGGAGGGCGTCGCGCCGTGCGCCGCGGCGACCTCCTGGAGCAGTTCGAGCAACGGCTGGGCGCGGCGCAGGTTCTCCGGCTGGAAGAGCTTGCCGCGCGCCCGGAACCCGGGAGGCGGGTTGTAGGCGTCGTAGCGGCATCCGAGCAGACCTTTGGCAAGGGGGCTGTACGCGATGATCAGGCGCCCGTGCGTCTCCGCCCACGGCACGAGGCCGTCCAGCGCGTCGGGCTTGGCGAGGCTGAACTCCACCTGGTTGGACAGGACGCGACTGCCGAGTGCGTGCTCCGCCCGCCGCCAGCGGGCCAGGTCGTAGTTGCTCACCCCGATCTCGTCGACGACCTTTTCGTCCTGGAGTTCGGCGAGCCCCTGCATGGTGGTGTCCATGCGGAAGAGCCGGTTCGGGAAGTGCGCCTGGTAGATGCCGATGCGGTCGATGCCGAGGCGGTCGAGGCTGGCGTACCCGCGTGCCTTGACGACGCGCGCGACGGGCAGCACCGGGAGGAACTTCGTCGCCACGACGACTCGGGCGGCGTCGGAGCCGAGCGCTTCGCCGAGGATGCGCTCGCTTCGGCCCCAGCCGTACATCTCGGCGGTGTCGAACAAGGTGACGCCCAGTTCGAGGGCGCGCCCGACGAGTGCGCGGGCGGTCACCGAGGAGTACGCGTCGCCGTACCCCCATTCGCGTGAGCCGAACTGCCACGTTCCGAGCCCGATGCGGCCGAGCCTGGGGAATCCGTCGACGTCGAGGTGGCGCATCGTGTCCTCCCGGGGCATCCGTGTCCACGAGTCCTGTCCCACACTTCACCCTCCGCGGCGCGGGAGCCAAGGGCAGGCGGCGGTTCTTCACAACTTTCGGAGGGGACGACGGCTCCGCCGAGTGGCGCCGGCAACTCGGCCGAGGCAGGTCGTACAGGCCGCCGACGGGCCTCCAACAGGCCTCCAACAGGCCTCCGCAGGACTCCGCACGGCCGGAGACGGAGCAGCGACAGGGGGCGGTGAGCGCACTTCGCGCACGAAAAATGCGTCGATGACGGACACAAGAACCAGACAAAGCGGGCATCAATCATCGAAAAATCGTTTCTCCACAGATTCGGCGGCGCGTTGTCGCGATGTCCGGCGGAACGGATAGAAAGGTGCGTATGGACTCCGCCGACGCCACCCCAGCCGCCTCCGCACCCCACGACCCCGCCGCCTCGACCGCACTGCGCGACGAGGCGGACGCCGTGCTGCGCGGCCTCGCGGGCGAATCCGCACGGCTGCGCGAGGACCAGTGGCGTGCCGTCGAGGCCCTGGTCGCGGAGCACCGCCGGGTGCTGGTCGTCCAGCGCACCGGGTGGGGCAAGTCGGCGGTGTACTTCGTCGCCACGGCGCTGCTGCGCGCCCGCGGCGCGGGTCCGACCGTGATCGTCTCGCCCCTCCTCGCGCTCATGCGCAACCAGATCGACTCCGCCGCCCGCGCCGGCATCCGCGCCCGCACGATCAACTCGGCCAACATCGACGACTGGGACTCGATCCAGGCCGAGGTTGCCGACGGCGTCGTCGACGTGCTCCTGGTCAGCCCGGAGCGCCTCAACAACCCGGACTTCCGCGACACCGTCCTGCCGAAGCTGGCGGCGACCTGCGGGCTCCTGGTCGTCGACGAGGCGCACTGCGTGTCCGACTGGGGCCACGACTTCCGCCCCGACTACCGCAGGCTGCGCACCCTGCTCGGCGATCTGCCGCGCGGGGTCCCGGTTCTGGCCACCACGGCGACGGCCAACGCGCGCGTGACCGCCGACGTCGCCGAACAACTGGGCACCGGCGCGGAGAACACGGACGCACTGGTCCTGCGCGGCTCGCTGGACCGCGAGAGCCTCACCCTGGGCGTCCTGCAACTGCCGGACGCGGCCCACCGGTTGGCGTGGCTCGATGCGCACCTCGGCGAACTCCCCGGGTCCGGGATCATCTACACCCTCACCGTGGCGGCAGCCGAGGAGGTGACCGCCTACCTGCGCTCGCGCGGCCACACCGTGGCGTCCTACTCGGGGCGGACCGACGACGCCGAACGGCAGGCCGCCGAGGCCGACCTGCTGGCCAACCGCGTCAAGGCCCTGGTCGCGACGTCGGCTCTCGGCATGGGCTTCGACAAGGGCGACCTCGGGTTCGTCGTGCACCTGGGGGCGCCGCAGTCGCCCATCGCCTACTACCAGCAGATCGGACGCGCGGGCCGCGCCGTCGAACGCGCCGACGTCCTGCTGCTCCCCGGCCGCGAAGACGAGGCGATCTGGCGCTACTTCGCCTCCCTGGGCTTCCCGCCCGAGGACCAGGTGCGGCGCACTCTCGACGTCCTCGCGTCCGCCGACCGACCGCTCTCGACCGCGGCCCTGGAGCCACGCGTCGACCTGCGCCGCAACCGGCTGGAGCTGATGCTCAAGGTGCTCGACGTCGACGGCGCGGCGCGGCGCGTGCGCGGCGGCTGGACCGCCACCGGCCAGCCGTGGCGGTACGACACCGAGCGCTACGTACGCGTGGCGCAGGCCCGCGCCCAGGAGCAGCAGGCCATGCGCGACTACGTGGCAACCACCGGCTGCCGACTGGAGTTCCTGCGCAGGCAACTCGACGACGAGCAGGCGGTGCCCTGCGGACGCTGTGACGGATGTGCGGGCCCCCGCTACGACGCCGCCGTCGATCCGGGCGCGCTCGACGCGGCGCGCGCGGCGCTCGGCCGCCCCGGGGTCGAGGTGGAACCGCGGCGGATGTGGCCGACGGGGATGACCGATGCGGGCGTAGCGCTCAAGGGGCGCATTCCGGCCGACGAGCAGGCCTCGACGGGACGGGCACTCGGGCGGCTGTCCGACATCGGCTGGGGGAACCGGCTGCGCCCCGTCCTCGCGGCCGATGCCGGGGACGCCCCGGTGTCGGACGACGTGTTCAACGCGGTCGTCCAGGTCCTGGCGTCGTGGGGATGGGAGCAGCGGCCCGCCGGTGTGGTCACGATGGCCTCCCGCACGCACGGACTGTTGATCGACAGCCTCGGAGCCCGGCTGTCCGAGGTCGGACGCCTGCCGTTCCTCGGTCGGATCGAGTACGCCCCGGACGCCGAGCCGGCCCCGGCCCGCAGCAACAGCGCCCAGCGGCTGCGGGCACTGGCCGGGGCGTTCACCGTGCCCCCGGATCTCGCGGCGGCGCTCGCGTCCGTCGACGGGCCGGTTCTGCTGGTCGACGACCGGGTCGACAGCGGCTGGACGATCACTGTCGCGGCCCGGCTGCTGCGGCGGGCGGGCGCCGGGGAAGTGCTGCCCTTGGTGCTGGCGGTCGAAGCGTGACCCGGCGGCGGTCGCCATCCGAGGCGAACTCCATGGCACAGATATGTCGACAATCGCGGTGTCGGCTCCAGGTGTCGCCTGCCTGATCCCACGCCCCTGCAGCTCCCGCGAGCCGGGGCGGGCACCCAAAGGCGCCCCTCGGCCGCCTCCGAGCACCCCATCCCAGGGCTTCCGGAGGCATCCGGGGCGCCGGAACGGGCCACGAGCTTGCGAGCAACATCAGCTTCAAGAACGGACAAAAACCCACGGAATCGCTCGAAACAGCGACACGCCACAGCCAACAACTGCCGCGCGGACGGGATGTGTCGGTCATGTGAATCATGGGTTTCCTGTGGAGCTGATCACGTTTCCCTGTTGCCGCCACTCCCATGCGCGCGGAAGAATCGACTTAGCGTCCTGGTGATCTTTGCGGGTCGCATCATTTTGTGATGCGGCAGAATCCGCACGGCTTCGCCTGCGCGAAGACACCGGCTGACGACGGTCCGCTTCCCCGGACCGCTCCCGGACCGAAGGAGGGCCGTGCCTGCCACCGCCGCCGCCTCAGCCTCCTTCCGGTCCAGACTCAGCCGCCGCCGCGTTCCGTCCCAGGAACCTGTGCGCATGATCGATCCCGAGCAGTGGCAGGCGTACGACGTGCCGCTGCTGCGCGACCCGCGAGCACTGGTCAAACGCCTCCACGACCTCCACCGCCCCGAGCCCGGGACGGCGGTCGTCGCCGTCCTCGATGCGGAAGGGCGTCCCGTCGCCAGCGCGTCGTTCGCGCTCGACAACGGGTCGGGCCCGACCGACGGGTGGGAGTGCCGCAACACGATCCTGGCGCACCTGCGCATGATCGTCCCGGACGACCTGCGCCGCGCCAGCCCCACCCGCACCACGGTCCTGCTCCTCTGCCGCGACGGACAGCGCGGCTGGGAGCCCGACGACGGCCGCTGGATGTGGGGCCTGCGCGACGCCTGCGGCCTCCACGGCCTGCGCTGCGGCGCCGCGGTGATCATGGCGGAAGACGGCTGGCAGGTCGTCGGCGACGGACGAAACGGGCGTACGCCGGCCTCCGCGGCACGTCCGGTTCCCGCCCCTCCGCCCCCGGTCCCGGCGGCCCCGGCCCCCACAGCTCCGCTCCCGGCAGCCCCCCTCCCGCCGGCCGCACCGCCCGCTGCCGCCGGCACTCCGCCCCACCCCGCGGCACGCCCCCACCCGCCGCACCGCACCGACCACGCGGGCATCGCGGTGGCGGCGTTCGCCGACTACCCGGAGGGCCCTGCGCCACCCCCGAGACCCCCGCTGGTCCGCCTGGTCCCGGACGTGGCCACCGCGTAGGCCCTGCGGCCGGACAGCGCACGTCGGCGCGGGCGGGCTTCGCAGCCAGGCACCGTTGGGCCCTTCAGTGCTTTTCCCGTCGGCGAGTTCGGTCAGGGCCGCATGAGGGAAGCGGGCACGCCTCCGCATTGTCGGCCGGTGAACCCGGCCAGGTTCCGGCCGCCTTCGCGCATGCCGACCAGGACGTCGTCAGAGATCTACTCGGGCGTCGCGCAACCGATCCCGAGCTGGTGACCTGAGTCGGAGATTCGGTGGCAGTAGGCGGCGACATTGTCGAGGCTGTCGTCGGCGGTGTTGTCCTATCGAGTGCCAGACCGCGCCCCTGCTTGAGCATGTTGATGCATCGCTCGACGGTGTTGGGCTGCTTGTATGCCTCGCCATCGAAAGCAGGCGCGCGGTCACCGGATCGGCCTCACTTCTTGCGCTTGGCGACCTGATCGGAGGGCTGGGGGATCACCGCCCGGGTTCCGCGCCGACGGAGACGGGCCCGGATCGCACGGGACGAGTACGCCTTGGAGGAGAGCGAGCGGCCGACAGCGGCTGTCCGCGACAAGGTGGATCTTGGCAGTCAGCCCGCCGCGGAACCGTCCGAGGGCATGATGGGCCGGCTCGTCGGCCAGGGCCCCTTTGACGGGCTCCGGCGGCGTGCTGGTGGGCGCGGACGATGGTGGAGTCGACCGCGACGACCGAGTCGAGGTCCCCTCCGCGTCAGCCTGCGCAAGCAGGACGGTGAAGACCTTCTCCCAGGTGCCGTCGGCCGCCCACTGCCGAAGCCGGTTGTGAGCGCCCTTCCATGAGCCGAAGTGTTCGGGCAGGTCCAGCCAGGGTGTTCCCGAGCGGTACTTGGACGCGGTCGCGTCGATCAGCCGCCTGTGATCACTCCACCGCCCGCCCCGCTTCGGAGTTCTGTCCGGCGGCAGCGGCTCGATCCTCGCCCACCGGGCGTCAGTCAACGACACGCCAGGCCAACGATCAGATGATCCGAAGGCTGGGCAGCGTTTTGAGGATCTTGTGACTGTCTGGCGGTTGGGTCGTGTTCTGGTCGTGGGTCGTGGTGATCTGACGCAGGTCGAATGGGACGTACTGGCGCCGTTGTTGCGCTGGTCGGCGGTCGCGGTGGCCGCTGGGCCGACCACCGCACGACGGTCAACGGTGTGCTGTACCGCGTGCGACCGGAGTGCCGTGGCGTGATCTGCCGGAGCGGTTCGGGAAGGATCGGATCCTGACCGCGTTGCAGGTCCGCGCGGACGCCGAAGGTGCGCTGGACTGGTCGTGCGTCGGCATCGACTCCGCCTCGGTACGCGCTCATCCCGACGCCGCGCGGCGAACGCAAAAAAGGGGGTCCTCGACCACGAGTTCGGCGCGGCGCTCGGGCGGTCCCGCGGCGGACTGACCAGCAAAATCCACCTCGCCTGCGAGGGGAGGCTTCGGCCCTTCGCGGTCCTGGCCGGCCCCGGCCAGGCCGACGACGCACCCGCGTTCACGCACGTCATCGCAGCTAGCCGTGTCCCACGTCCCGCCGGCGGACGACCGCACACCGGGCCGCAGACGGTGGTCGCGGACAGGGCTTACAGCTCCCGGACGATCCGCGCGCACCTGCGCCGACGCGGGATCCGCCACACGATCCCGGAACCGCGAGGACTATCGCTGGCGCGCAACGAGGCCGAGGGCACCATCAACCGGCTCAAGGCGTTTCGGGCGGTCGCCTTCGACGCCATCAGGCTCTGGCTCAGACCTTGATCCCCAAAACGCTGCCTAGTGCTCAACTGCCTTGGCGCTGCTGAAGCCCTCGAAGTCGCCGCACGTGCCTGGCGTACTGCCCGGCATGCGACCTCTGAGCGCGATCAATCGAAAGCACCTGCGGATCTGCCGCGCTCTCGTACAGCTCCACCTCGAAAGGGTCTGCATCCACTTCGACAAGCCGAGCCAGGGCATCACGATCCTGCTCGGCTGTCGGACGCGCTTGGACCTCGTCCCTCCACACCTGACCGCTCGCCTGGGCCTCGTCCATAGAGAGGACCTGGCCGGGCGCGGTCGCGGAGACTCCTCGGTTCCAGGCAGCGGCTCTCGCGGGGGCGAAGCGAGGCAGTTCTGCCGGTGGTTCGGGCCGTAGCCCAGGACGTTCAGCGCCGCCAACTCCCCTGGCAGACCGGGGTTGCGCCTGCGCGGCAGGAGTTCCCGGCGCCGCTTCGGGGTCGGGGCAGGCGCCGCAAAGTGCCGCGATGCGGCGGGGGGTCCGTCGACGGGCGGGGCCCGGCGACGAGGGCGGACTCCCAGCGGTGAACAACTCATGGGGCTACTGAGATTGCGGGCGTGCTGTCGTTGCGTTCGAACGCGGTGTCGAGAGCAGTGGGTTCTACGTTGTTTCGGGTGGTCGAGGGTGCTGGCCGGCACTTCGGGACGGCGGTGGACGTTCCCGAGTTAAGGAAGGGTCGGGCGGGAGGGGAGGCTGCACGGGGCGCTCGTTCACCCATGCGCTCGCCGACACGACACGGCTCTCCTGTACGACATCGCACTCGCAACGTCGGTCACTGCGCCAATGTCGGAAACGGCGGCGCGTTTCGTCGACGCTTAGTGAGCCGCGCGAAGCGCAGGCGAGCCGGGCGGTCTGACGGGGCGTCAGGAAGTATCGCAGGAGCCGCGGCGGCCTCAGTGGCCTTGTGCCGCGATGCGCGGGTCGGACCCAGGGCCTGGTGTGGGAACCAGGCGGTTCGGGACCTCAGGCGGCACTCAGGCAGCTTGAGGGATATCCACCGCCCGGCCCTACGGGCGCCGGTCGCGAAGGAGCCACGAGCAGGCGCAACTTGCCCGCCGAGGACATCACCGTGGTGCGCCGGAATAGACCCGGCAGCACCGAACCCGTATGCCTCCTCGCGCGGCTTTCACGCGACTGGGGAGCAGTTCCCCGCTCCCCGGCTCAGGCGCGCGGCGGACCGCGGCCTCCCGGCGAACGGCAAGGGGCGGAAGACAAGTTGACGGGGCGTCAGGTGGGGTGTGGCGCCCCGCCAGGGGGCGGCTAGGCGCCGCGGTGGCCCTGGGACGAGAGCCAGTCCGCGAGTTCGGTGGTGACGGTCAGGGCGTGCTCCTGCACCATCTCCGGGGCGCGCAGGCGGTTCGTGAGGTGTTCGCCGTGGAACGGCTTGATGCCGACGACGAGCTTGCGCACCCCGAACAGGTTGCAGAACGCCTCGGCGTCTCCGGCCTCGTAGGCGTCGTCCCATTCCTTGCGGTCCGCGACGTTCAGCGTGGCGAAGGCGTACCGGTTGAGGTACGCGGCAAGCATGTCCACCACGGTGCTGCAAGCGCGGTACTGCTGGAGGGTCAGCCGGTCTTCCTGATCACTCAGGAAACGGTCGAGAAGCTGGGCTATAGAGGGGGATTCGGACATGGAAGGGAACCGTAGCCCACTGGCTTCGGCCGAGAACGGGCCCGGTTGCCGGGCTACCGAAGGCGATTCCGACATGGGAACGAACCGTAGCCGACTTCGGCCCCGCGCGTGCGGCTCGGGGCAGGAGTACGTCCCCACGAGTGGTCCTGTGGTACGGCAGCACTGACCGCCCGGCCGCGTGAGCGAACCGGGCGACAGCCCCGGAGCGCGGTGGAGCACGCCGAAGGCGCCCGCGGAACCGTGCCGAGGACCGGCACGGAATTGCGCGCACTGGACACCCCAACCCGGACGCGCAAGCCCGTACACGCAAGCCCGTACACGCAAGCCCCGGACACCCGAACCCCGGACATCCGAACCAAGGAACGGACCCACGCGCACACCTGGCCAACGCGCGCAGCACGCACCCGGCGAACGCGCCCGCGAACGCCGGGGGAACGCGC
Organism: Streptomycetaceae bacterium NBC_01309; assembly: GCA_045039925.1. GTDB lineage: Bacteria > Actinomycetota > Actinomycetes > Streptomycetales > Streptomycetaceae > Yinghuangia. The sequence continues at coordinate 7,343,004 of CP108400.1, read as the reverse complement.
CGGGGATCGGACCGGTGAGCAGCCGGTCGTCCGCCGGAGCGAACCAAACCGAACCGAAGGGGTCCGGTCAGGCAGCGCCGAAGGCCAGTCCGCCGACCGCGCGGGCGGCGGTACGCGCCGCAGGTGCCGGCCGGCTCAGAGGCCGGTCAGCGCCCGCACCTGGTCCAGGTCCCCGCACACGATGACCGCGCTGGTGCCCGCACCGATCGCGGACACGAGCGCGTCCGTCGAACGGGCCGGGTCGGCGAAGCCGTTGACCACCAGCACGACGGTCTCGCGGCGCAGCTGGCGGTCGTTGAGAGCGGGGGCGTAGAAGACGTCGCGGCCCTCGGTGTACTGGCGCCAGTACTGCTCGGCGCCGAACGACTCCTCGTGCTGCTGCCACGGGTGCGGGTCACCGGTGGTGAGCACCAGGATCGAGTCCGGTGCCACCCCCTGGTCCAGGAGCCGGTCGACGGAGTCGTCGGCGACGCCGAGGGCGGTGTCCGGGGTCGCGGACACGAGGCGGATGTCGGGTCCGGAGGGACGTTCGCCCTGACGCGCCGCGGGGACCGTCGGGGTGACGGGCGCGGACGCGGCGGGCGGGGGAGTCGGTTCGGCCGAAGCTGTCGGTTCGGCCGGAGCGGCCGGAGCCGGCGGCGCGGCCGGCGCGGGAACCGGTGCGGCGGGACGCGGCGGTCCCGGCTTCGGCGCGGACGGCCGGGGCGGGCCCGGCTTGGGCGCGCCGGACGCGTGGGCGGGGTTACGGGGTACTGACGGCTTGGGTGCCGCGGACTTTGCTGTCGTCACCAGATTCGCAGTCGTGAGTCGGGAAACACTGGATTCTTCGTCGGTGGCTCCGGAATGACCGGAGGCGGGGATCTGCGGGGACGCCCCGGACAGATCGGCGTCCGGTTCCCCGGAAAACACACGCGGCATGGTCGCCAGTCTTATCAAAGCCTCCCCGGGCATGCACAGACCGGGTCGGTGTCGGGTGGTGCAACGGTTGTAATTCGGCCGGGTCCGAGAGCGCGTCAGGCGCGCGTACGGTGGGTCCGGCCGCCATCGGAACCGGGCGTCCGAACGGTGTCGGAACGGCTTCGGAACCGTGGTGCGGAGCGGCGGCACTCGCGCGGCGCTCGGGCGGGGACGGGCGCGTTGGGTCAACGGGCGCTACCGCGTCATTCGTCCACCACCACTCCGTACTCGGTCACCAGGGCGGCAAGCCCTTCGGCGTAGCCCTGCCCCACCGCGCGCAGCCGCCACGCGTCATCGCGACGGTACACCTCGGTGAGGATCATCACCGTCTCCTCCCCGCCGGTGAGCCGGAAGTCGGCGAGCCTGCGTCGTGTGACGGGGTCGACGATACCGACGGCGACGGGGACTTGGGCGAACGCGGCACCGGCCGTGGCGTCGAGTGCCAGCGCCACCAGGACGCGCACCCGGCCCTCGGGGAGCTTGGTGACGTCGATGTCCACCGAGTCCGAACCGGGCTTGCCGTCCTGCAACTTGCCGGCCAGCCGCACTGCGCCGCTCGGGTGCACGGGCTGGTTGTAGAAGACCAGGTCCTCGTCGGCGCCGACGCGCCGGTCGTCGTCGAGGACGAGCACGACCACGTCCGCGTCGACCGCCTCCGGACCCCACCACGCCGCCTCGACGCGCAGCGCGCCGGTGAACGTGCCGAGCTTGTCGATGGTGACGGCCTGGCCGCGCTTGAGCGCGCGCGGCTCCTCGACGGGCGGCGCGGGCAGCGAGGTCCGCGGCTCGGACGATACGTCCGGCGCCACGATCGGGCCCGTCGGCGGCCGCGTGGTCGGCACGGGCGGCACCGAGGGCACCGAGGGCACCGAGGGCACCGAGGGCACCGAGGGCACCGGCGGCACCGACAGCGAAGACTGCGACGCCGAGGACGCCGAGGACGCCGACGACGGGGACAACGGCACGAGCGGGGCCGCAACAGGCATCGGGGGCCGCGACGGAGGCGGCGGCGTGCTCGGCGGCGGAGCGCTCGGCCGAGGCGGTACGACCGACTCCCCCACCGTCTCCGGCACAACTCCCGGCACAACTCCGGGCGACGCGTCGGGCGCCGCACCGGGTACCGCCCCAGGCGCAACGTCGGCCTCGGTGTCGGGCACGACCTCAAGGTCGGCATCCACCGCGGAACCGCCCACCGAGCCGCCCATCGGGCCGGGCCCCGGGTCCGCCGTCTCCGGGGACAGCGCGGGCATCGGCGACGAAGGCGTCAGTCCGCGCCGCCGGGGCGCGCGACCGCCGACGGGCTCCGCACCCGTCCGCGGCTTGCCCGGGCCCAGGCCTCCCGAGCCCGCGGCCGGCCCCGGGTCCAGGTGCACGACGTCCTGCGCCACACCCTGCGCCCCACTCGCCGCCGCATCCTGCGCCGTACCCTCACCCGCCCCCGTGGTGCTGAGCGCCGCCGTGACGGCCGGCGACGGGGGCGGCGGAATCGGCGGGATCGGTACGGTCCCCGGCTCGGTCGCGTCGACCGCCGGGTCACCCGTCGGCGGACCGTCGCCGGTCACCAGCGGCCCGGCCGTGTGCGGCGGCGTGTGGCCCGAACTCCCCGGCCGGGGCAGCAGGAACCCGCTGGTGGTGCGCGGCGGCCCTGTGACGGCGCCCTGGGCCCCGGAAGCCCCGGCGTACGCGAGCGCCCCGGCCGCCGCGACGCGCGACGCCGCGTCGGCCGCCGAACCGCGTTCCCTCTCCAGGTCCGCGAGCAGCGCCAGGAACACCGGCTCGATGAGCACGCGGATGCCGCGCTGCCGTGCCCAGTACGTCCGGTCGGACGACTCGTCCGGGTCCGCCACGACGAGGACGTCCACGCGGTCGTGGATGCCCGACGCGAGTTCGAGCCGGGCCCGCGCCAGGCGCTGCTCCAATTCGGAGCGCGACACCGCGAGGTACCCGTGGAACAGCACGTGCTGCCCGGGCAGCAGCGGCCGGCCGCGCGCCAGTATCTGCGACGCGCCGTGTGCGGAGGCGGTCTGGTCGGCGGCCGTGACGCGGGCCATGCCGATGATGTCGTCGAGCGCGATCCGCGGAATGCCCAACTGCGCCGCGACGCGCGTCAGATCCGCGCGCTCCTCGCGGTCGATGACCGGTCCGGCGGCGACCATCGACGCCGCGAGCGTGGTGACGTACAGCCGGTCGAGGTCCTTGCGCTGCGCCTCGGAGATGCCCAGCGACACGGCCAGTTCGGCCAGGTCGGCGGCCTCCTCGGGAGTGATGACGCGGTCTTCGAGCGCCGCGTCGAGCACCGCCAGGTAGCTGTCGGGGCCCTCGCCGACACCGGTCGGCGGGCCGAACGCGCGGGCCTTCTCCAGATAGGAGACGGCGACCCTGCGCCGCGCCTGCTCCGCCTCCTCCCGCATGCGCCGCGCCGCGTGCGCGTCGTCGCGCGTGTAGGGGCGCGGCTCACCGGCCTTGCGGCGCGGCCAGTTGAGGGACGCCGCGACCGTGCGCGCCTGCTGCCAGTGCCGCGCCTCGCCGGCGCCCTGGTCCAGGTAGTACGACAGGAGCCGGGCCGCGCCCATGGCCTTCGCCGCCGCGCCGTACCCCGAGTCGACCGGCACGCTCGCCGCCTCGCAGCACGCGAGCAGCGAGAAGCGCGGTGCCTCCGGCACGTACTCGGGCGCCTCGCGCATCGTGCACAGCATGGTCAGCGGGGGCACCGAGGGGTGCCGGCGGCGCTGGAACTCGCGTTCCAGGAAGCCGAGCTCGAAGCGCGCGTTGTGGGCGACGACGACGCGCTGCCGCAGCAGGCCGACGAGCCACGGGGCGATGTCGCCGAAGCCGGGCGCGTCCACGATGTCGTCGTCGAAGAGTCCGTGGGTCTGGAAGTCCCCGACCGGACCGTCCGGGTTGAGCAGCGTGGTGAAGAAGTCGGTCACCTGGCCGTCCGGGTCGCTCAGCGCGACCGCGATCTCCACGATGCGGTGGCGGTGCGGCGACAGCCCGGTGGTCTCCACTCCCACCACGGCATAGCCCGGACATTGCAGGCGGTCCCCAAGTCGCACGGTCACCCCCCAATGATGGTCTGCCGACCGGTGGGCGGTGCGGGGCACCCCCCGGCGGCGTGTGGGATTCCCACGGACCCCTCAGCCCAGGAAATTACCCGTTCGCGGCGGCCCGCACGCGGGGACGGAGCGGCGCGCGGGTGAAACCGAACCATACGCCGGTTCACCCACACGCCGCCGAAGTGCGCGTCCGCGGACTGCCGTTTGCGCGGGCGGTAGGTCGGGCGGGGGGTCAGGAAGCGCTGTCCGAAGGCACCGGCTGGCCGACCTTCGCGCCGTTCCTGATGGTGTCGAAGACCGCGCGGCTCGGTGCGTTGGGCAGGTCGAAGATCACCGTGGTGAGCACCGGGTACTCGCCGTCGACCTCGGCGTTGACGATGACGAACTGCGCGAACAGGATGCGGCCGGCCGGGTCGCGCACCTTGTACTCGAGGATGTGCGCTTCCTTGCCGTCGACCGTGGTGGGGTCGTTCTTCTCGGTGTTCTGGAGCTCGTAGCCCTCGCCGTCGAGGCCTTCGTACCTCTCCCGCGTCTCGGTGACGGCCTTCTGGAACGAACTGGCCCCGGTGGTGTCGACGTACGACTCGCCGAGGAAGCAGTCGCCCGGCCCGTCCGAGGGCCCGTCCGACGGCGCGCCCGAGGGGCTGCCGGACGCGGGGTTGCACGCCACGCGGTCCTTGCGCTGGTGGGTCGGCTCGCCTTGCGGCTTCGGGACGTCCCAGTCCTTGATCCGCGGAACCGACACTCCGGTGCCGGGGTCGAGGAGCGTGCCCGCCGTCGCCGTCTTGTCGTCGTCACCGCCGCCGAGCAGCACGATGAGCGCCGCGACGAGACCGCCCACCACGAGCACCGACACAATCGCGATGATCGTGTTCCGGTTCCGCCGGTTGGGTCCCCCCTGGCCCGGGTGGGCACCGTACGGCGGGTACGGCGTCTGCCCCTGCGCGGACAACTGCCCCGGGCCGTACATCTGGCCGGGTCCGGGAGTGTGCATCTGCCCGGGACCCGAACTGTGCATCTGCCCCGGGCCCGAGCTTTGCATCGGCCCGGGGGGTTGGAACTGGTCCGAGGGGTATCCGCCGGGATGTTGGTCCGACGGGTGGCCGGGCGCGGGCGGGACACCGGGCGAGCTGTCGGTCCGCGGGCGCGAGGATTCGGTCCATTGGGTGCCGTCCCACCAGCGCTCCATGCCGGATGCTGAAGGGTCGTCGTACCAGCCGGGAGGTATCGAGGCAGTCACGCGGGCAACTTACCGTCCGCTCCCGCGCGCCGTGCGGGGTGCGCCGAACCGAACTCGGACATCAACCGAACTGTCGTGAATGTCCCGCGGGATCCCGCGTCGGACGGTCAGCCGGTCAGAACATCACACGGCCAGAACGTCACGCGGTCACACGGGCACACGGGCAGAAGCTCAGAAGTCCAGCGCGGTCTGCCCCGCGTCCTCCAGCACCGAACGCACCCGCTTGAGGTGCCGCCAGCGCGGCAGGTTGTCGAGGTACGCCCACGACATGCGGTGGTAGGGCGTCGGCCCTCGCTCCTGGAGCGCCGCCTGGTGCACCGGCGACGGATACCCGGCGTTGTCTCCGAACGCGAATTCGGGGTAGTCCAGGCCCAGTTCCGCCATCAGCCGGTCGCGGTGCACCTTCGCCAGCACCGACGCCGCCGCGACACCGACGCACACGCGGTCGCCCTTGACGACGGTCCGCACGCGCCACGGGTCGCCGAGGAAGTCGTGGCTGCCGTCGAGCACGACCGCGTCGGGGCGTACCGGCAGCGCCTCCAACGCACGCACCGCGGCCAGCCGCAGCGCGGCGGTCATGCCGAGCGCGTCGATCTCCTCGTGCGAGGCCGCGCCGAACGCGTGGGCGACGGTCCACTCCGCGACCAGCGGCGCCAACTCCTCGCGGCGCTGCGCGGTCAGCAGCTTCGAGTCGGTGAGCCCCGTCGGCGGTACGCCGAGCGACGACACCGCCGCGCCGACGACGACCGGCCCCGCCCACGCACCGCGGCCCACCTCGTCGACCCCGGCCACCACCAGCGCGCCGGCCTCGCGCAGTTCGCGCTCCACGGCGTCGGTCGGCCCGTCGGGCGACTTCCTCGCCCCGGCCTTGGCGCCGGCCTTCTTCGCCGAGGCCTTCTTGGCGCCCGCCTTCTTCGCGGCGGTCTTCCTGGCCGAGGCCTTCTTGGCGACCGTGGGGGCGGCGGGGACAGTTGGGGCGGCAGGGGCCACAGCCGCAGCGGCAACCTCGGTTGCAGCCGAAGCGGCGGCCGTCTTCGCCGTCCTCAGGTCCGGTGCCGGCTCCTTCGCCGCCGTCCGCGCGCCGGGCACGGCGGCAGCCGCATCCTCGGCAACCGCGTCCTCCGCAGCACTGTCGGCGGGTGCGTCGACCGTCATGCGGGGCTGTTGCGGGATGCTCACGAGATCAGGCTATCCCTCTCGCGCGCCCGCACCGACCACTGCCGGCGACCCGCACCGGTCACCGGTGCCCGACCGCGGTCTCGCGCTCGGACGCGGCGTGGAACGACGCCGGCGTGCGTGCCTCGTGGTAGAGCGACACCCCCGCGTCCGCGAGTGCGGTACGCAGCTCCCGCGCCCCCTGCGCCCCCGCGACCGCCCGCGCGGCCAGGTCGGTCAGGTCCAGCGGCACCCCGTCGTACCCGGTCACCCGGTCGTGCCCGGACCACGTCAATTCCCATCGCGCGCGGCCCGCGTCGACCCACGCGCAGCCCAGCAGCGCGGTGAGTGCGGACACGACCGGGCTGTCCGGCCCGGTCTCCGCGGTGCCCCCGTCCGCGTATTCGCGGGCCAGCTTCGCGCCCTGCCCCTCCACGAGCAGGGCCACCACGCCGCCGAGGGTGACCGGCAGTTCGGCACCCGCGCGCCGCGCCGCGGGCGCCAGCCGGGAGGCCCGGTACGCCGCCCGATAGCCGCTCACCTGCCGCAGGAACGCCTCGCGGTCGAGCGACGTCATGCCGTCGAGCATCTCGAACGCACCGCTCGCGGCGATGCCCTCGTCGTCGGTGGCGAGCAGGTACGCGTGCAGGTGCGACACGACCCGGCGCGGGTCGTCGAGGCCGAGCGCCAGGCCCTGCTGTCCGCCGCGAAGCGCAACGGTCTCGGGCAGCGGACGGGCCCGCAGCCGCGCCGCACGCTCGACGAGGGTGCGCGGCGGCTCGTCGTCGGCGAGGTTGTCGAGGGCCGCGGCGCGCACCGGGTCCGCGAGCAGGGCCTTGAAGTCGCCGAGCGGATCGAGCGGCAGAACACCCGTCGCCAGCCCGGCGTTCAGGTAGCCGCGCCGGTACCAGCCCCAGGCGACCTGCACGCGGCGCAGCGCGTCGAGGCCGTCTGCGATCGCGTCGGTGCCGTAGACGCCGGCCGCGTACCGGTCGGCGGTGCGCTCCTGGAGCTCCAGGACCGGGGCGCAGATCTCCGCGTACCTGGTGGCGAAGCGCTGCGCCGACTCTGCGAGGCCGCCGGCGCCGCGCACGCGCGCCGACTCGGCGAGACCGGCCACCATGTCGAGTCCGTGCAGCGCCAGTTGGTCGGGCAGCGGCGGACGGCGGCGGCGCAGGCCGCCGAGCGCGGAGGCGACGACGGCGCGCAGTTGCGGCTCGGTCAGGCAGGTCGGCACGGCGGAGCCGAGCACGAGGTGCTTGTGCAGCGTGATGCCGGGGCGGCGGACCGCGCGCAGGCCGACGACGGTGCCGCCGGTCAGCACGATGCCGTCCGGTTCGGGGACCTGGAGCTCGCGGGCGGTCGCGCGTACGAGCGCCCACAGGCGCGGCTGGTCGCGCGGGGTGACCGCGATCCCCGCGGGCAGCCGGCGCGGTCCGGCGAGTTCGAGGACCAGGGCGACGAGGGCGATCACCAGTTCGGCGACGATGACCGCCTCGCCGGAGGCGAACAGGTCGAAGCCGCGCACCATCAGCCCGATGGCGAGGGCGACGACCACGAACGGCAGGGCGACCGCCACGTACAGCGCGACCAGCACTCCGACCGCGGTGAACGCCCGCAGTCCCGCAGCCCTCACACCCACGTCCCCTCCGTACCCTCTCCACCCGTACGCGCGGTCGCGCGGGCAGCCGGTGCACACCCTATTGGCTCCGGGACGCGCCCGGGTGCTGACGATCAGTCAACCTGCGGAAGGCGGCTGCGCGAGCGGGGGCGCGGGAGGACGGGGACGCGAGAAGGCAGCGGCTCGGAAAGGCAGCGGCTCAGGCGGGCTTGGCGACGCCGGACAGGTCGAGCGGCTCCAGCAGCCGGTGCGGCGCACGGAGCGCGAGGCTGACGGGATCGGTCCTCGTGTGCGTGAGGATGCCCGGCCCCGGCCGCATCTCCAGTTCGTCGGCGGGTGCGACCCGGCGGCACCCGGGGCACAGGCCGCTGCTGTCGACGATGCGCTCGCAGGGGACGTGCGCGAACTCGCGCAGGGCGCCGGCGGCGGACGGCACGAACTCGAGCGCCCACTGGGCGAGTGCGAACACCGCGGGCCACAGCGCGCGGCCGGTGTCGGTCAGGACGTACTCGTCGCGCGGCGGGGACTCCTGGTAGCGGCGGCGCTCCAGGACGCCGCCGTCGACCAGGGCCGCGAGGCGCGCGGTGAGCACGGCGCGCGGGATGTCCAGGTGCACCTGGAAGTCGCTGAAGCGGCGGACGCCGTAGAAGACGTCGCGGACCACGAGCAGGGTCCACCGCTCGCCGACCAGTTCGAGAGCGCGGGCGAGGGCGCACTGCTGGCCCGCGTAGTCCTTGCCGAGTGCCATGCCGACCAGCGTACCCCCCCTCGGTTCATTCATTGAACTCTTCTTGGTTCATTCATTGAACTCTCGCTGCTACAGTCGAGCCCGCAGTCAGTTCATTGAATGAACCGACACGTCCGAGGCGGTGCCCGCCCGCGCCCGCACCGCGGTACGCACCACCGCCGCACCCGACCGCGCCATCGCTCCGAGGGGACCCCATGCCGCCGACCGCCGCGTCCGCAGCAGAACCGACAGCACCGTCGGCAGCACTGCCGACAGCAACGCCGAAAGCAACGCCGACAACCGCACCGACAGCCACCCCGGCATCCACCACCGCCCACGGCGGCCGGGACACGCACACCCGCACCGCCTCCCCGGCCGTCACCCTCGCCGCCGTCGTGGCCGCGACCCTGCTGGTCCTGATGACCTACACGGCCCCCATCGCCGTGCTCCCCGACACCGTCCGCCACCTCCACTCCGGCCCGACCGGCCCGGCCTGGATCCTCAGCGGCATCAGCCTCGGCCTCTCCGCGTTCCAGCTCACCGCCGGAAGCCTCGCCGACATCCTCGGCCGACGCCGCGTCTTCGTCGCTGGCGCACTCGGCCTCGCCGCAGCCTCCGCACTCACCGCGCTCGCCGGGTCCCTGGCCCTCTTCGTCGTCGGCCGCGTCCTCCAAGGCGTCGCCGGCGCCGCCCTGCTCGCCGCCGGACTCGGCCTCGTCGGACACGCCTTCCCCACCGGCCACGCCCGCGTACGCGCCACCGCATCCGTCGGAGCCGCCCTCGGCGCGGGCATCGCCGTCGGCCCCCTCGCGGCCGCCGGCCTCACCCGCGCGGGCGGCTACGCCACCCCCTACTGGACCCAGACCGCGGCCGCCGTCGCCCTGGCCGGCCTCGCCGCGCTGCTGCTCACCGAGTCGCGGTCCCCCGTGCGCCGACGCCTCGACCCCGTCGGCGCACTCACCCTCGGCGGCGGCATCGGCGCGCTCACCGCCGCCCTCGTCGAGGGACGCCAGGGCTGGGGCCGACCCGTCGTCCTCGTGCTGCTCGCGGCGGCCGCCGTCCTGCTGGCCGGGTACGTCGCCACCGCGCTGCGCGGCCGCGAGCCCATGCTCGACCTACGCCTGCTGCGCCGCCCGGTCTTCGCACTGTCCCTGCTCGGGTCCTTCATCACCGGACTCGCGGTCATCGCGGTCGGCTCCTACCTGCCCACCCTCTTCCAAGGCGTCATCGGCCTCACCCCGCTGGCGTCGGCAGGCGTACTCGCCTTCTGGTCGGCAAGCTCCGTCCTCGCATCGGTGGCCACCGGCCGCCTCACCGCGCACATGCCCGCACGCCGCCTCGTCGCCGTCGGCCTCGCCGTCATCGCCGCCGGATTCCTGGCACTCGCCGGCATGGACACCGGCACCCCCTGGCCCCGCCTCGTCCCGGGCCTCGTCGTGGCCGGCCTCGGGCTGGGCGTCCTCAACGCGGCCTCGGCCCGGCTGTCCGTCGAGAGCGTCCCGGTCGACCGCGCCGCCATGGGCGCGGGCGCGGCCAACACCGCCCGCTACACCGGCGCGTCCATCGGCGGCGCGCTGGTCGTCGCGGTCGTCCAGTCCGCGGACGGCGCCACCCCGGCCGACGCCCTCGCCACGGGCGGCGACCGGGCCATCGTGCTCGGCGTCGTCCTCGCCGTGCTCGGCGCCGTCGCGGCCCTCCTCGTCCGCGACCGCACCGCGGCCGGCCACCCGAGGACGTGACGCTGCTCGCATCCGCCGCCCTTGACCCCGTGCCCCGACCCGCTCCGCCGCCCTTCGCGCCGCCGTGCCCCGCGCACGGCGGCGCGAAGGGGTTCTGACCATCCCGCCGCACAGCGATACTGAACAAACGAAAAGTCCCCCGGAAACGGTGAGGAAAGCCCACAAACCGACAATCGTCGTAACCCGACGCGCCCGCCACACGTGGCGGACGCCGCCGTCTGGAAGACTTCACCCACGTGACGACCGAAGCACCCGCGACGCCGGCCGCAGGCTTGCCAGGCCCGGCGCCCCGCGGCCGACTGCGCGCCGCCGCCATCGCGATAGCCGACCGGCCCTACGCGATCACCGCGGCGCTCATCGGCCTCATCATGGTGCTCGACCTGTCCGGACCCGACTGGCCCGCCGCGATCTTCCGCGCCAAGCTCGTCGAGGAGCACAACGCGCTCCTGTGGAACAACCAGTGGTACGGCGGCCACCTGCTCCCCGGTTACAGCGTCCTGACCCCGCTGCTGTCCCAGGGCATCGGTACGCACACCCTCACCGCACTGTCCTGCATCATCTCCGCGTGGGCGTGGTCCCGCCTCGACGTCGGCCACAACGAACTCGCCCGCCGCGTCGGCAGCTGCTGGTTCGCGGTCATGGCGTCCGTCGACTACCTCATCGGCCGCACACCCTTCGCCCTCGGCGTCGCCGCCGGACTCCTGGCCATCCTCGCCGCCCGCAACCAGCGCCTCTACTGGGCCGGCGCGGCAGCCCTCCTGTGCGGGCTCGCCAGCCCCCTGTCCGGCGCCTTCCTCCTGCTCATCGGACTCGCCTGGGTCCCGCGCCAGAACGTGTGGCCGACCCGCTTCAGCTTCGGCCCGGCCGGCGTCGGACTGCTGGTCTCGCTGGCGTTCCCCAGCGAGGGCATGTTCCCGTTCCCGTGGTGGCGGTTCTGGCCGATCATCGCGCTCGCCGCCGTCGGCCTGTGGCTCATCCCCGCGTCACAGCGCAGCGCCCGGCGCTTCCTCGTCCTGTACGCGGCGTCCGCGATCGTCTTCTTCTTCATCCCGACCGCGCTCGGCGGCAACCTCGCCCGGCTCGGCGAGATGGTCGCCGGACCGATGATGGCCGTCGTCCTGCTCTCGCTCGGGCGGCGCCGCCTGGTCATGCTGCTCGCCGTACCCCTGCTCGTCTGGGGCTTCCAGTCCGCGGCCATCGCCATCACCAACGACCGCGGGGACAGCCGCGGTGAGAAGGCCGAGTACTACGACGGCCTGCTCACCTACCTGGAAACCGCCAACCAGCCCCTCGGCCGCATCGAGATCCCCTTCACCCGCGGCCACTGGGAGAGCGTGTACGTCGCCGACAAGATGCCCCTGGCCCGCGGCTGGGAGCGCCAACTCGACCGCGGCCGCAACGCCGTGCTCTACCAGGAGATCCTGACCGCCCCCGAGTACCGCGAATGGATCGAGGAGACCGGCGTGCGCTTCGTCGCGCTGCCCGACGTCCCGATCGACAAGTCCGCGAAGCCCGAGGTCGACCTCATCAAGTCCGGCGTGCCCTGGCTCAAGCCCGTCTGGTCCGACAAGCACTGGCAGGTGTGGGAGGTCGAGAACCCCAAACCCCTGCTGGAAGGCCCGGGCGCGCTCACCAGCCTCACACCGTCGGAGTTCAGCTTCCACGCCGACGCCCCGGGCACGTTCACGATACGCATCCACCCGACGTCGCTCTTCGTCGCCGACCGCAAGGGCGTCACGATCAAACCGGACGAGAACGACGAGTGGACGACGATCCACGTAGCCACGCCAGGGTCCGTCACCATCAAGGCCGACGAGTCCAAGCTGCTGCCCTGACGCCGCGAGGACGCCCCGGAGCCGGGCGTACGCCCTGACGCAGGCCTCGACGGCTCAGGGTTCGACGGCTTGGGGCTCGACGGCTCAGGGCTCGACCGGCACCGCCTGCGGGTCGATGCCGCCCTCCCACTTCGGCGCGGGCGGCGCCCACGCCTCACACGCCGCCAGCAGCCCCGCCGCGTCCCGCGCGACCAGCAGCGTCTCGCGGTAGCGCGGCTTGATGAAGCCGGCCTCCACCATCGCGTCCAGCGCGGCCGTCAGCGGCGTCCAGAACCCGTCCGCATCCAGCAGCGCCACCGGCTTCGCGTGGATCGCCAGGTGCTGCCACGTCCACACCTCGAACAGCTCCTCCAGCGTGCCCGCACCACCCGGCAGCGCCACGAACGCGTCCGAGAGCTCGGCCATCCTCGCCTTGCGCTCGTGCATCGTCTCGGTGACCTCGAGCCGCGTCAGCGCCAGATGGGCGACCTCACGCTCCACCAGCGAACGGGGCATCACGCCGATCACCTCGCCGCCCTCGGCCAGCGCCGCATCCGCCACCGCACCCATGAGGCCGACATGGCCGCCCCCGAACACGACGCCGACACCCGCCCGGGCCAGCGACCTCCCGAGCTCCGCCGCCGCCTCCCGGTAGCGCGTACCCTCGCCCGACGCCGAACCCGCGAACACCGCTATCCGCACCTGAGCCTCCTCGACTCCCCCCGCGACAAGATCAATCCTTATTGTCGCAACCGGTGCCCGCCACACGCCGACCAGGGCGTTGCCCCAGGCCACACCCGTACCCGCGGCACGACACCCCCGCCCGGAACACCACAAAGCACCGGCCCGTCACCCATCCGACATTGACGCGACGACCCCAACCCACGGCAGAATGCCCGCGTGCCCCCCACCGAACGCCCTGCCTCGGACATCCCGTTCGAGCGGCTGTTCCCGCAGCTCGACGACTCCGGCCGCGAACGCCTCACCGCCGCCGCGAGAGCCCTCGACCTGCGCCGGTCACTCGACGACCCGGCACGCTGGTTCTGGAACGAGCCCGACCCCGCCGACCCGCAGCCCGAGCCCGAGTCGCAGCCCCACGTCCTCGGCACCGCCCTGCTGCTGTACGAATCGGACGGCGACTGGCTCGAACTGGGCCTCGACGTCTGGCACCAGGAAGGGCCGCGCGTCAGCGTCACCGCCACCGTCGAAGTCGCCTGCTGGTGCGAACTCGACCACAACATGCACGCCGTCCAGCGCGCCGAATGGACCGCCGACGGCGGACAGGCCCTCGTCGAGGCCTTCAACGCCGCCGCGCTGTCCGTGATCCGCCGCATCGAGGGCCCCCGCGACCCACGCGACCTGCGCACCCGCGCCGGGCTGCCGAACCCGCCCGAGCCCGTACCCGACCCCGACGACGGCTCACCGGTCGACGGCGGCATGGCGCCCAGCCACCACACCCCCTGACGGCACGTCAGCGTCCCCGACGAAGCCGTCGGGAACCGGCCGGCCGCCGCCGCCAACTGCCTTGACGGCAAAGCCGCGAGGCCGAGCCGCCACGCCACCGCACGCCCCACCACGCGTGGCAGCACCCGGTTTCTGGAAGACTCGCCTCGCATGAGCAGCACCTCGGCGGCCCCAACGGCACCCGGAGCCCCTTCGCGTACCGTCGGCCACGCACGCCTGCGGGCCACCGCCATATTCCTCGGCGACCGCCCGTACCTCATCACCCTCGCCCTCGTCGGGCTGCTCACCGTCACCGGACTCTCCGGCCCCGACTGGCCCGCCCAGATGTTCCGCGCATGGCTCGCCCGCGAACACGGCGCCGTCCTGTGGAACAACCAGTGGTACGGCGGCCACCTCCTCCCCGGCTACAGCGTCATCACCCCCGCCCTCGCCGGAGCCGTCGGCACCCGCACCCTCACCGCGTTCTCCTGCGTCCTCGCCGCCTGGGCCTGGGGCCTCCTCCGCGTCGGCAAGCCCGGCCTGCCGCGCCGCATCGCCTCCATCTGGTTCGCCGCCATCATCAGCGTCGAATACCTCATCGGACGCACCCCGTTCGCGCTCGGCGTCGCCGCCGCACTCCTGGCCTTCCTGGCCGCCCGCAACCACCGCCCCCTGCTCACCGCCTCCGCGGCACTCCTCAGCGGCCTCGCGAGCCCGCTCGCCGGCGCCTTCCTGCTCATGGCCGCCCTCGCCTGGGTCCCCGCCGAACGCGTCTGGGCCACCCGGCTCTCCTTCGCCCCCGCCGCCGCCGGACTCGTCCCCGCCGTCATCTTCCCCAGCACCGGCGACTTCGGATTCCCGCTCTGGCGGCTCGGCGCCATACTCGGCTTCGCCGCCGTCGGCCTCGTCCTGCTCCCGGCCACCCACCGGACCGCCCGCCGCTTCCTGTGGCTCTACGCCGTCTCCGGAACCGTCCTCTACCTCGTCCCCAGCGCCGTCGGCGGCAACGTCGCGCGCCTCGGCGAGGTCATGGCCGGACCGCTCGCCGCCGTCGTCCTGCTGTCCCTCGGACGGCGACGCCTCGTCGCGCTGCTCGCCGTACCCCTCCTCGCGTGGCAACTCTCCTCCGCGAGCATCGCCGTCGCCCACGACTTCAAGGACAGCGCCGCCGACAACCGCGCCTACTACACCGGCATGCTCGGTTACCTCGCGACCCACAACCAGCCCGTCGGACGCGTCGAGATCCCCTTCACCCGCGGCCACTGGGAAAGCGCCTACGTCGCCGAACACCAGCCCCTCGCCCGCGGCTGGGAGCGCCAACTCGACCGCGGCCGCAACGAGGCGCTGTACGACCCCGACATGACCCCCGAGCAATACCACGCGTGGCTGCTCGAAACCGGCGTACGGTACGTCGCCCTCCCCGACGTCCCCCTCGACCCCTCCGCCTACCGCGAAGCCGAGATCCTGCGCGCCGGCACCGGCTGGCTCCGCCCGGTCTGGTCCGACAAGCACTGGCGGATCTGGGAGGTCGCCGACGCCGTCCCGCTCCTGGACGGCCCCGGCCGCCTCACCGAACTGGCCCCGACCAGCTTCACGTTCACCGCGGACCGGCCCGGCACGTACACCGTGCGCATCCACTACACCGCGTGGTTCACCGCCGACCGCCCCGGCACGCACCTCTCCGAGGGCCCGGACGGCTGGACGCGCGTCACCGTCACCCACCCCGGCCCGGTCACCGTCACCGCGAAGGCCAGCGCCCTGCTCCCCTGACCCCGGCACGGCCCGCCCCGCGCGGTGGCACGCGCGGTGGCACGCATGGTGCCCGCAGAGCGCACACTCCGTGACCCGCGCCCCCGACAGGGGATGTTAGTTTTTCCAGGCGCACCGATCCGTCGGTACACCGGTCCGCCCCGTACACCGTCAGTCCCTCCCGCGTACACCGGTCCGACCGCGCCCCGACCCCGCACCCGCCACGGAAAGGCACCACCACGATGTCCGAGCCGCACAGCCACGCCAGCGACACCGAGGCCCGGATCTTCGTACAAGGCCAGCCCGTCGACAGCTACCCCGACTTCGCCCCCGAGGCCGCGCGCGGCGAGACCCTGCGCATCACCGTCGTCGGCGAAGAGGTGCTGCACCGCCCGTGCGCGGAGATCACCGAGTTCGGCACCCCCGAACTCACCAAGCTCGTCGACGACATGTTCCACACCATGTACGTCGCCGACGGCGTCGGACTCGCCGCCAACCAGGTCGACGTCGGCATCCGCCTCTTCGTCTTCGACTGCACCGACGAGGACGGCAACCGCCACGTCGGCCACATCCTCAACCCCGTCCTCGACGAACTCCCGGCCGCCGACCGGCACCTCGACGAGGCCGGCGAAGGCTGCCTCTCGGTGCCCGGCCCGCACAAGGACCTCGCCCGGCCCGACTACGCCATCGCACGCGGCGTCGACAAGGACGGCAACCCCGTCGTCATCGAGGGCTCCGGCTACTTCGCGCGCTGCCTCCAGCACGAGGCCGACCACCTCAACGGCTACCTCTACATCGACCGCCTCTCCAAGCGCGACCGCAAGGACGCGCTCAAGAAGATGGAGTCGATGAAGGACGAGGTCTTCGCCCGCCGCGCCGAAAAAGCCGCCAAACTCACCGGCTGACCCGGCCGCGCGGCCGCGCGCATGCAAGCCCGCAACCCTCCGCGACCTGCCGCGAGCTTTCGCGACCTTCTTCGAACCGCGTGATCACACCGCATCCGCGATCACGAACGCCATTGTCCTCGCAAGGCCGATGGGGCAGCATCCGGCGCTGTGGACATCGCCATGACACTCCCGACCATGCTCCCCCACGGCCGCGACGAGGTGCTGCGCTGGTGCCGCGGCATCGACGAAGGCCCGTGGTCCGGCCTCGCCGTCCCCGAACGCGTCGCCTACACCAGCCACTCCATGACCGTGCAACTCGCCGCCGCTGCCGCACTCACCGAACGCGTACGCCTGTGGACCACCATCGTCGTCCTCCCCTCGCACGACGCGGTACGCATGGCCAAGGACCTCGCCTCCGTCGACCGGCTCTCCAACGGCCGCCTCACCGTCGGCGTCGGAGTCGGCGGCCGCGAACAGGACTACCGCGCCGTCTCCGCCCCCTTCACCCGCCGCTGGCAACGCCTCGACGACCAGGTCGCCACCATGCGCGCCACCTGGGCCGGCACCCCGCCCGAGCCCGACCTCGACCCCGTCGGCCCGCCCCCGGTCCAGGCCGGCGGCCCTCCCCTCGTCGCCGGAGCGATCGGCCCCAAAGCCACCGCCCGCGCCGCGCGCTGGGCCGCCGGAATCGACGACGGCACCGCCATCGCCAACCCCGACGCGGAAGCACTCGCCGAGGTCGCCACCCGCGTCCGCGCCGCCTGGCGCGAAGCCGGCCGCACCGACGAACCCCACCTCTCCACCAGCATCTGGTACGCCCTCGGCGACGACGCCGAAACCCGGCTCCGCTCCTACGCGTTCGACTACCTCAAGATCTTCGGCCCGGAAATCGCCGAAGCCATCGCCGACACCGCCACCGTGCACTCGCCCAAAGCCCTGCGCACCGCCGTCGAAACCGTCAAAGCCGCCGGCTTCCACGAACTCTTCCTCGTCCCCACCACCACCGACCCCGACGAACTACTCCGAACCCGCGAAGCCCTCGGCATCTGACCCCCCAGTTCTGTCATGGCACGCGGCGGTCCCGGGGAGCCGACACCCCGGGCCGCCCGCGCCCGACATCACGCGTACAACCGCGCCACGCCCCTCTGTCCCGGGATGACGAAGCCGCCGATCAGGCAGTCGGCACCCGACTCCGTCTCCAGCGCGAACACCGGGCGAGGCCCCAAGCGCTCGCGCCCCACCATGCGCACGGCCGAGTCCTTGCGGTAGAAGCGGCTGCCGTCGAGAATCTCGTCGAGCCGCTGCTGCTTCGCGGGAAGCATGAAGCCGATCGCATCGCGGAAGTCGCGGATTCCTATGCCTGTGATGCGGAGGTCGTACGACGGCCCGTGAGCGGCGTAGGTCACTGACGCGCCGTCTCGCTTCCGTGTGTACTCGAATCTGCGGTTTTCACTGTTGCTGGAATAGATGCGCGTTTTGATACCGAAGCCACTGTTCAACAACTGCTGCACGTCGCACAGGAGTTCCTGCGAGGCGCTGCTCAGGCCGACATAGCGTGTCTGATTGGCGGCCTGGTTGACCACGCAACCGTCCGCATCGAAGAGGCCTCGCAGAAAGGCGGCAACTGCTGGCAACGGCGCCTCGCACAACGCGGATGGCACGACCTTCGACGCCGCCCGGGAGCGAGACACTCCCAGCACCTCGAGGAACACCCTGAACGCCCCGCGTGTGAGCCGCAGCTGCCGAGTTCCGTTCGACTGCAGCACCGCCCCCACAGGGGCACCCCGAATGCGACCGAGCAGCACTCGGTGTACCGGCATGACGAAGCGTTGGTCGTCCTGCGAGCCGTACACGGTAACCGCACCCTTGGCGGTCAGACACCCGTCGCCGATAAGCCACCCGATGTAGTGGCACAGCGTCGGGCTCCACACGCGAGGAAGATGAAGCGGTCGCCGAGACGCGAACTCTCCGGCGGCCGTGTGCGCTTGCCTGGGAATCAGGCCGACGCTGGCGCCCCTGTGCACGATCCGATGCGAGCGCTCCACGACATCGTCACCGATGAGTTCGTCCAGATGAAGCCAGCCTCGGTTGCGCGTGAGAACGCACTGCCGTGAAGCACCCGCTACAACCGATCCGTCCGAGAAGCGCACCGCAAGTGATTCGCGGACACCGAGAGGCCTGACAGCAAGCCCGGTCAACTGCGCGCCCGGCGAGCCCTCATCAGGTTGCGGCTGCTCGTTGCATGCCACCCGGATCCGCAACCCCCGCCGAACGCGGAGGAATACGGATTCGGCTGAGATGAGGCCATGATCCGTCGGGATCTTGTGAGGTCCCAAGAGCCCGCCGAAGGCTTCACAAGGATTTTCAGGTGCCGGCGCACCGCGCGTGATGTTCATGCGAACAAGGGCACGCGAGCGCACCGACACGATCATCATACGATGCGCACTAAATCCCTTATGGGATAGAAAGGTTCACCCGATTGGCCCAATCGCGGCGAGAGGGAGTCAACCCAAGGTCGACTCCCTCTCGCAGGCTTCACAGCCTCAAGCGCGCTTTCTCACCGCTCCGTCGGGCAGCTTCGCTCAGCTGCAGCCGCTGGTGGAGCCGCAGCCTTCGCAGAGGTAGCAGCTTCCCGCGGGGCGCATCTTGATGCCGCAGGAGAAGCAGAGCGGGGCGTCCGCGCTACGGCCCTGCTGGGCCTCCAGGAGCTCCGTCGACGAATGCACCGCCGCCGGAAGGACCTTCAGCTCCGGCGGAGAGCTCTTGTGCTCGCGCGGGGCCGACTGGGCGAGGGTCTCCGTGGTGACGTCGTCGTCATCGCCTTCGGTCGCAGCCGACTCGTACGAGCCGGTGTCGAGGTGGCGCTGACGCTCCTCGGCCGAGTGAATGCCGAGCGCCGAACGCGTCTCGAACGGCAGGTGGTCGAGCGCCAGGCGGCGGAAGATGTAGTCGACGATCGACTGCGCCATCCGCACGTCCGGGTCGTCCGTCAGACCGGCCGGCTCGAACCGCATGTTCGTGAACTTGGAGACGTACGTCTCCAGCGGCACTCCGTACTGCAGGCCGACCGACACGGCGATCGAGAAGGCGTCCATCATGCCCGCGAGGGTCGAACCCTGCTTGGACATCTTGAGGAACACCTCGCCCAGACCGTCGTCCGGGTACGAGTTGGCCGTCATGTAGCCCTCTGCGCCACCGACCGAGAACGAGGTGCTGATGCCCGGGCGGCTCTTCGGGAGACGCTTGCGGACCGGGCGGTACTCGACGACCTTCTCAACCGCGACGGGCTTCTCCTCGGTGGCCTCTTCCTTCTTCTTCGCGGAGAGGGGCTGGCCGACCTTGGACGATTCCCTATAGACCGCGAGGGCCTTTGTGCCGAGCTTCCAGCCCTCCATGTAGACGCGCTCGATGTCCTCGACCGTCGCGCTGCCAGGCAGGTTGACCGTCTTGGACACCGATCCGCTCAGCCACGGCTGCACAGCCGCGACCATGCGCACGTGACCCATGGGAGCGATGGAGCGCTCGCCCATCGCGCAGTCGAAGACCTCGTAGTGCTCGGGCTTCAGGCTCGGCGCGTCGACGACATGCCCGTGCTCGGAGATGTACTCGACGACCGCCTCGCTCTGCTCGTCCTGGTAGCCGAGACGCTTGAGCGCGCGGGTGACCGTACCGTTGACGATCTGCATCGAGCCGCCGCCGACCAGCTTCTTGAACTTGACCAGGGCCAAGTCAGGTTCGACGCCGGTGGTGTCGCAATCCATCATCAAGCCAATGGTGCCGGTAGGTGCGAGTACCGAGGCCTGAGCGTTGCGGAAGCCGTTCTTCTCGCCGAGCTTGAGGACTTCCTTCCACGCCTTGGTCGCGGCTTCCCACACCGGAATGTCGAGCTCGTCGATCCGCCCGGCCGCGTCGTTCGCGTCCGCATGCTGCTTCATGACGCGCTTGTGCGCGCTCTCGTTCCGAGCGAATCCGTCGTACGGGCCCACCACGCCGGCAATCTCCGCCGAGCGCTTGTAGGCGGTGCCGGTCATCAGCGAGGTGATCGCGCCCGCAAGCGCACGCCCGCCGTCGCTGTCGTACGCGTGGCCGGTCGCCATCAGCAGCGCGCCCAGGTTCGCGTACCCGATGCCGAGCTGGCGGAACGCCCGCGTCGTCTCGCCGATCTTCTCCGTCGGGAACTCCGCGAAGCAGATGGAGATGTCCATCGCCGTGATGACCAGCTCGACGACCTTCGCGAACTTCGCCACGTCAAAGGTGTCGTCGTCACGCAGAAACTTCATCAGATTGAGTGACGCGAGGTTACATGACGAATTGTCCAAGCTGTGATACTCACTGCACGGGTTAGATGCGGTGATTCGCCCGGATTCAGGGTTTGTGTGCCAGTGGTTGATCGTGTCGTCGTACTGGATCCCCGGGTCCGCGCACGCCCAGGCCGCCTCGGCCATCTTGCGGAAGAGCTTGCGGGCGTCGACGGTTTCGAGCACGTCGCCGGTCATGCGGGCGCGCAGGCCGAACTCCGAGCCCGACTCGACGGCCTTCATGAACTCGTCGGAGACGCGCACCGAGTTGTTGGCGTTCTGGTACTGGACGGACGTGATGTCGTCGCCGCCCAGGTCCATGTCGAAGCCCGCGTCGCGCAGCGCGCGGATCTTCTCCTCTTCCTTCACCTTGGTGTCGATGAAGTCCTCGATGTCGGGGTGGTCCACGTCGAGGACGACCATCTTGGCCGCGCGGCGCGTGGCGCCGCCCGACTTGATGGTGCCGGCGGAGGCGTCCGCACCGCGCATGAAGGAGACCGGGCCGGAGGCGTTGCCGCCGGAGGACAGGAGTTCCTTGCTGGAGCGGATGCGCGAGAGGTTGAGGCCCGCGCCCGAGCCGCCCTTGAAGATCAGGCCCTCTTCCTTGTACCAGTCGAGGATCGACTCCATCGTGTCGTCGACCGACAGGATGAAGCAGGCGCTGACCTGCTGCGGCTGCAGCGTGCCGACGTTGAACCACACCGGGGAGTTGAAGCTGAAGATCTGGTGGAGGAGGGCGTACGTCAGCTCGTGCTCGAAGATCTCGGCGTCGGCGGGCGAGCCGAAGTAGCCGTTGTCCTCACCGGCCTTGCGGTAGGTCTTCACCACCCGGTCGATGAGCTGCTTGAGGCTCCACTCGCGCACGTCGGTGCCGACCGCGCCGCGGAAGTACTTGCTCGTCACGATGTTGACCGCGTTCACCGACCAGGAGTCGGGGAACTCGACGCCACGCTGCTCGAAGTTGATCGAGCCGTCGCGCCAGTTGGTCATGACGACGTCACGGCGCTCCCAGACCACCTCGTCGTACGGGTGGGTTCCGGGGGTCGTGTACACGCGCTCGATCCGGAGGCCCTTGCCGGGCTTCGCCCGGCCGGTGCCGCGTGCTGAGCCGCTCGTCGTCTCTGTCATACGTATCTCCTCCTGAACAACGCCGCGGGCGGGCCGGCGATTCCGGCGTGCCCGATCGGGTGGTCCGTCGTTCGTTCCACCTGGTGTCGTGCGGTTTATGGGGTGTGGTGACGCTGTCGGTTCTCGGCGTCAGCGGGTGGGTCCGGCACCGGGCGCGGGCTCACGCGGATGTTGTGGTTCTCCATCCGTGGCCGAAACCAATCCCCCGGATCGGGGGACATCGTCTTCGGCGGGGGCTCCGGGGGCGGTTCCGGAAGGGTCGTCGGCCTGTCCGAGGGTGCCTGCCGCTTCGGTGCGCAGCAGGGAGATCTCGGACTCGAAGTCCTCGAGCGAGTCGAAGGCGCGGTATACGGAGGCGAAGCGCATGTACGCGACTTCGTCGAGTTCGCGCAGGGGGCCGAGGATGGCGAGGCCGACGTCGTGGGTGCTCAGTTCAGCGCAGCCGGTGGCGCGCACCGCCTCCTCGACGCGTTGGCCGAGTTGGGCGAGGGCGTCCTCGGTGACGGGCCGGCCCTGGCATGCCTTGCGCACGCCGGTGACGACCTTGTCGCGGCTGAAGGGTTCGGTGACGCCGCTGCGCTTGACCACGGTCAGGGAGGCCGACTCGATGGTCGTGAAGCGGCGGCCGCAGTCCGGGCAGGAGCGGCGGCGGCGGATCGCGGCGCCGTCGTCGGTGGTACGGCTGTCGACGACGCGGCTGTCGGGCCGCCTGCAAAAGGGGCAGTGCATGACTGGTGTTGTCCTCCCCTGAGTGCCTGCCTGGGCTGCCGGGGGCGGATCCGGGCGTACGGGTGGGTACGCGAGGTGTCCGTCCGGCGGTGTCGCCCCCGCGCCCCAGCGCCTCGTCGGACGGTTCGCGGCGAGGTGTCTCTTGGTGCGCTTCGGGATGTGATATATACGGCGACCACAACTTATGGGTTAGATCTGGATCCGAACCACAAGATGTAGTGGCTACCGTAGAGCGCCGCCCCGGGCGCTGCAAGCCGACACACTGACCGTCGGAGAGTGTGTTGCGACCTCTCGTCATCGGCGCAGGTCATCGCGGTGGCACGGGAGGCCGGTGGGGCAAAAATTCAGCCGGGTGGACGCGTGTTACGGGAGATGTCGGACAGATCCGACCTTGTCTCACTCGGCACCCCGTGCGGCCCGAACGCCACCGGAGTCGCACTCGGCACCCGCCCCGAGCCCCTGTCCCGACCGGACTCCAGTACATACATTCGATCGAATACCTGTACGATTAATACTACGCCGAGGAGATCTCGGAGGCGGATTGGGCTAAATTCACTCGAACGTGTGTTTGGCGCAACCTTTCGATCCCGGCTACCGTTCTCCGTGTGCGAGTAATCCGTCGAGAGGGGAAACCCGTGTCCGGAGAAGCAGTCGGAGGCCCTCAGCCTCCGGCCTTTGCCAGTGCAGCCCGGAACACCGCAACAGCAACGGACGCACCCGGGGGGGAACGGTCGGAGTCGGCTCAGGTGCGGTCTCTTCCGCGCCGCGGAGCCGGTGGCCTGACGCCGCGTCAGAACCGCGTACTGGAGGTGATCCGCGCCTCCGTCGAATCGCGCGGCTATCCGCCGAGTATGCGCGAGATCGGCGAAGCGGTCGGCCTGTCGAGCACGTCCTCGGTCGCACACCAGCTGATGGCCCTTGAACGCAAGGGTTATTTGCGCCGTGATCCGCATCGCCCGCGCGCGTACGAAGTACGTTCCCCCGACGGCGGACGCCCCCTCGCCCCCGTCGCGCCGAACGGCACGGGCAACGGAAACGGCGCCGACCGTCCGGCCGCCTCGTACGTGCCCGTCATCGGCCGCATCGCCGCCGGCGGCCCGATCCTCGCCGAGCAGTCGATCGAGGACGTCTTCCCGCTGCCGCGCCAACTGATCGGTGACGGCGAGGTCTTCCTGCTCAAGGTCAGCGGCGACTCGATGATCGAGGCCGCGATCATGGACGGCGACTACGTGGCGGTACGCCGCCAGCCGGTCGCGGAGAACGGCGACATCGTCGCCGCCATGCTCGACGGCGAGGCCACCGTGAAGCGCCTGCGCAACCGCGACGGGCACCGCTGGCTGATGCCGCACAACCCGGCGTACGACCCGATCCCGGGCGACGACGCCACGATCCTCGGCAAGGTCGTCGCGGTCATGCGACGCGTCTGACACCTGCCGCGGGGCCGCGGGGAGCGATCCCCGCGGCCCCGCGGCATGTCCGCCGTCGGCATGTCCGCCGTCGGCATGTCCGCCGTCGGCATGTCCGCCGTCGGCATGTCCGCCGTCGGCATGTCCGCCGTCGCCGACCGGCCGCCGGGACCGCCCGTGGGTGCCGCCGGGCCGACGGCACCAGGCCGGCGTCACCAGGGCCGGGAAGCCGTCAGGCCAGCGTCACCAGACCCGGGACGCCCGGCTGCACGAACCACGTGAACCCGACGAGGCGGCCTTCGGTCAGCAGCCACTCGTCGGTGTCCTCCGCGCCCAACAGGTCCTTGCCGCCGACCGCCCGCGCGCCCAGCGACGAGCCGTCCTCGTGCTTGAAGGCCATCAGCCTGCCCGGCGTGCCAGGAAGCCCCTTGCCCAGGACCAGGACGCCGGTCGGGTCGGAGCCCACGATGTCCCCGTCCCCGACGTCTTTGCCGAGCGGCTTGCTCCAGCGCGCCTTGCCGGTGTTGAGGTCGAAGGCCACCAGCCGCACCGCTTCGCCCGGTCCCAGGTCGCGCCGCGTGCTCATGATGGAGAGCGTGTCCTTCGCGACCACGACCGCGTAACGCGTGGGTGCCCCGAAGTCCAGGTCATAGAGGTTGTGTCCGTACTCGAGGTCGAGAACACCCTCGGGCCCGCGCTCCGGTATCTCGGAGCGGAGATTGCCGTTGGCGTCATATGCCTGGAAGAAGTCCTCGCCATTCCGCTTGATTTCGACGAGCGCCGGATCGGCGTGGATCAGGCTCACCGTGGCGTAGCTGTCGGCGGACGGGGAGATGTTCTTGCTCCATTTGCGGGTGCCGTCGCCGGAGTCGAATGCGGTGAGTACCGCGGGCTCGCCCTCCTCGTACGGCGTCTGCGTCACCAGCACGGTTTTGCCGTCCACGCGCAGGCCGTCGATCTCCTCGGGATCCGTTTCCGACGCGTCCCACTTCCAGCGCTGGTCTCCGGTTTTCAGGTCGTAGGCGGCAATACCCCGCAGGGTCGTCACCACGACCTGTTCGCCGTCGACATCGGTCTGCACGGTGCGGAACCGGTCGTCCGTGCTGGCCACGTCCTTGGTCTTCTTGTCCCACAGCGAGCGCATGGTGGCCAGGTCGACGGCGACCGTCGTGTCGCAGTCGTCGTCGGCGCCGTACATCGCGATGCCGATGCCTTGCGAGGTCTTGGGGACCATGCCGCACAGTTGACCGGTCGGCGGCGTGAACTTGCCGACTTCGCGGCCGTCGGCGATGTCGTACGCGACGATCGCCTTCTGGTCGCCGGCGAAGGTACGCGTGCCGGACGTCCACGCGCCGATCATGTCGACGCTCATGCCGACGTCGGGCGTCGCCCAGGCGCGTGCCATGGTCTTCCCGTCGGTGGCCGTGTTCGACGTTCCGTCGCCGCCGTCGTCCTTGAGGACGAACAGCCAGACGAGCGTCCCGGCGGCGATGAGCGCGAGCGCCACGACCGTGGCCAGGATGGCGGTCAGGCGGCGTTGCGCGGGGTCGCGGGGGGCGGTCGGCGGGGGTGTGCCGCCGGGGCCGGAGCCGTAGGGGTTGTAGGGCGGCGTGGAGCCCTGGGAGTGGCCGCCGGGCGGCGGCGTGCCGGGGTACGCGCTCCCGGGCGGCGGTCCCGGGGACGGCGGCCCTCCCGGGCTGCCCCCAGGTGGCCCGACGGGAGGTCCCGAGGGAGGTCCCGACGGGGCTCCGGGGGCGGACGGCGGCGGCGGTACGCCCGGCAGGCTGGGGCTCGGCGGCGACGGCTGCCAGGGTCCGGCTCCCGTGCCGCCCGGGCCGCCCGCAGGAGCCCCCGGGCCGGATCCGCCGGGCGGCGGAGGGCCGCCGTAGGCGGGCGGGCCTCCCGGTCCCCCTGGCATGCCGGGAGGCCCGTACGGGCCTGGAGGCTGCGTCATGGTTCCCCCTCGCGTTCCCGGCTGAGCCGCGGTTCGGCCCGGCCGCGAGAAGAGGATACGTATCTCCGTCCCGGTGCCGCCGCGTGAGAGTCCGTCAGTTCCTGGCCCTGGCAGGCTTGTTGCCAGGGTGACGGCAGGCGGCAGGCGGCCGCGTGCTCAGGCGGCGGCCGGCCGCGCAGCGTGCCCGGGGCAAGTCCGAGGACCCGGTCGGCGGTTGCCATCGCCATGCCGTCGATCGCGGGGTGGCCGACGTCGGTGGAGCCGTTGGCGTACGCGCCGAGTCCGTCGACGACGACGAGGATGTGCAGGGCCGCGCCGAGCGGGTCGTCGGTGGTGAACTCCCCGGCCTTGACCCCGTCTTCGACGAGCGCGGTAAGTGCGCCGCGGGTCACCGCCTCCTGCCCCTCGACGACCTCGCGGAGGCCCTCCTTGAAGCGGCTGAGGTGCCGGGCGTTGAGCCACAGGCGGCTGAGGTCGCGGGAGGACGCGTCGTCGAGGCGGGCCAGGAACCGGGCGAGGCGGTCGGCAGGCGGCAGGTCCTCCTCGGCGGCGGGCAGGAGGGCGTCGCGTTCCTTGGCCGCGGCGTCCGCGAAGGCTTCGCTCACCAGGTTGTCGGCGGCCGGGAAGTAGTGGCCGATCAGCCCGGGGCGTACGCCCAGCTCGTCGGCGACGCGTCGGAGCGTGATGCGTTCGAGGCCCTCTTCGAGTGCGATGCGTGCCGCGGTCCGCAGGATCTCCGCGCGGCGTTCGTCCGGGAGCTTGCGAATCCGCGTCGGTCCGGGCCTTGACGTCATGGCGGACAGCTTATTGGATGTGTGCCCATTAACTAATTGGCCATGCGACCAATACTGTGGAGACGCCCGGCCGACACCCGGGCGGCCCCCGCCGACACCCCAGAGGCCCGACCCGAGAGGCCCCGATGACCACCCTGAACCCCGACTCCCCCGCCTCCCCGGCCCCGCCGGCCGCGAGCCCCCGGGACGCGCAAACCTTCGACCTCGCCGGGCACCCGGAGACCCGCGGCATCGACCAGGTCCCCGCGGACGAGCGCACCGGGCACCCGCGCAGGCTGTTCGCGGTCTGGGCGGCCCCCAACGTGAGCTACCTGAGCTTCGTGGTCGGCGGCGGCCTGATCCTCATGGGCCTCACGCTCCCGCAGGCGATCGGGGTCATCCTGGCCGGCAACCTGCTGTGGGTCTGCACGGGCATCGTCGCCGCGTCCGGCCCCGTCGCGGGCACCAGCGGGTCGGTGATCTCCCGCGCGATGTACGGCGTGATCGGCAACAAGGTCGTCCTGGTGCTGACCGGATGGCTGATCGCCGCCGCCTACCTGGCCCTCAACTGGTCGGCGGCCTCGGTGGCCGGCCTGGGCCTCGCCGACCGGTACGGCCTGCCCGGCAGCGCCCCCGTCGAGGCGGCCGTCATCTGCTCGATCGCCGCCGGGACGCTGCTCATCGCGATCTACGGGTACGCCCTGATCGTCCGCCTCTACACCGCGCTCAGCATCATGCTGACCGCCGTGTTCGTCGTCGTGACCGGCTACGTCCTGGCCGAGGCCGACTGGTCGTACGCCCCCGCCGAACCGCTGCACGGCGCCGCCCTGGCCGCCACCCTCGGCGCGGGCTTCACCATCATCGCCTCCACGCCGCTGTCCTACAGCAACAGCCCCGACCTGGCCCGCTACCTGCCGCGCGGGAGCAGCCCGTACGCCATCGCCGGGTGGACCGCGCTCGGCGCGTACCTGCCCAGCGTGGTCTTCACCTCCGTCGGCGCCCTCGCCGCCACCGGCCTCGACATGAGCGACCCGCAGGCCGCGCTGGAGAGCGTCATGCCGGGGTGGTTCGTCCCCGTCTTCGTCGTCGCGGTCGTCACCAACACGATGGCGAACAACGGCATGACCGCCTACAGCGCGAGCCTGTCGATCCAATCGGTCGGCGTCCGCCTCGCCCGCATCCCCGCGGTCCTGGTCATCGGCGTGCTCGGCACCGCCATGACGCTGTACGCGATCCTCGTCTTCGACTTCCTCACCAGCGTCAACACGATGCTCCAGCTCGTCGTCGCGGTGACCGGCCCGGCGATGGCGGTCGCGGTGACCGACCTGCTGCTGCGCCGCAACCGCTACAACGGCGCCGACCTGCTGGAGCAGGAGCGCGGCGGGCCGTTCTGGTACCACCGGGGCGTGCACTGGGCCGGCGTCGCGGCGCTGCTCGTCGGGGGCCTGGTCGCCGCGATGTGGGTGAACACCAGCTTCTGGACCGGGCCGGTCGCCGCGGCGACCGGCGACGTCGACCTGGCCATCCCGTCCGGCATGGCCGCGGCGGCCCTCGTCTACTGGGCGGCCACCAGGGTGCTCGGCACGATCCCCCGGCCGCGCGCGGCCTCCTGACGGCCGCCCCGGCCCCCGAACCCCGACCGCCCAAGCACCCGACCGCCCAAGCACCCGACCGCCCAAGCACCCAAGTACCAAGCCCGAAGAGGAAAGCCGTGTACGCCGACGTCATACTGCTCACCCGCCACGTCGAGCATCTGACCGACACCCCCGCCCCGCCCGCAGACGCCGTCGCCATGGCCGACGGACGCATCGCCGCCGTCGGGGACGCGGCCGACCTCGCCGCGCTGCGCGGACCGGACACGGTCGTCCACGAGTTCCCCGGCGCGGCGATCCTGCCCGGCATCGTGGACGTCCACGCCCACCCCGTATGGGGCTCCATCACCACCGGGAGCGGCGTCGACATGCTCGGCGCCGCCACCCTCGACCAGGTCTTCGACCGTCTCGCCGAGGCCGCCGCGGCCCGGCCCGCCGACGCGTGGATCACCGGATACGACCTCGACGTCAACGTGTTCGACGGTGACCCGACCGGCACGGTGTTCGCGGAGCGCTTCCCCGGCACGGCGATCTCGCTCATGACCCGGGACGCGCACGCCCTGGTGGTCAGCCCCCGCGTCGTGGAACTCGTCGGGCTGACCGGCCGCGAGACGTTCACCGACGCCTCGTCGGTCGAGACCGGCCCGGACGGCCGTCCCACCGGCTACGTCGTCGAACTCCAGGCCATGGACCTGGTGTTCCCGTACTACCCGGAGATCGCGGTGGAGACGGCGGCGGCGTACGTCCGCGACCGGCTCGAACAACTCGCGGCAAGCGGCCTGACCGGACTGCACGCGCTCGACTTCGGCGACCCCTCCGAGGACGTCTACCGGCACATCGAGGCGCACGGCGAACTGCCGCTGCGCATCCGCTGCTCGCCGCTCGTCCCGGCCGACTCCGGCCCCGAGGCGTGGGCGGAGGTGGCCGGGCTCCAGGGCCGCCGCGGACGCCGCTGGCACGTCGAGGGCGCCAAGTTCATGCTGGACGGGACCGCGGACAACGGCACCGCGTGGTTCGAACGGCCCGACATCCACGGCGAGAACCGCGAGCCCCTGTGGCGCGACGTCGAGGGATACCGTGCCGCCATGCGGTACTTCGCCGAACGCGGCATCCCGACCGCGACCCACGCGATCGGCGACCAGGCGGTGCGCTTCGCGCTGGACGTCATCGAGGAGGTGGGTCCGGTCGACCGGGCACCGCACCGCATCGAGCACATCGAGTCCATCCCCGACGACCTGCTCGGCCGGTTCGCCGAACTCGGCGTCGTGGCAAGCCTCCAGCCCGTGCACGGCACCCGGCACACGCGCGCCGACGGCACCGACAACTGGTCGCGCCGCATCGGCCCCGACCGGGTCGCGCACGGCTGGCGTACGCGCGACCTGCTCGACCACGGCGCGGTGGTGGCGCTCGGCTCCGACTGGCCGATCGGGCCGGGCGACCCGCGCGTGGGGCTCGCCGACTGCCAGTTGCGCCGCCCGGTCGAGGAGCCGGAGACGCTGCCGGTGCAGCCCGGCCAGGCGGTCGCGGCGCGCGAGGCGTACGCGGCGATGACCGTGGCCGCCGCGTACGCCGCCGGGGCCTCGCACGAGCTGGGGCGTGTGGCCCCGGGCTACTTGGCGGACCTGACCGTGTTCGCCGCCAATCCGCTCGACCTCGCGCCCGAGGTCCAGCCCGGCAATGCGGTCCTCGCAACCGTCGTCGGCGGTCAGGTCCGCTCGTACACCGAAACCCCGCACACCGGCACTCGGAAAGGACGCCCGTGAACGCCGTACCCGCCCCCTCCCCCGATGCCGCCGCCATCCCGCGCCCGGCACACCGGCGCCACGTGCGCGTCGACGCGGCCGACCCGCACACGCGCGGCGCGGAACGCGGCGGGCAGTTGCGCGACGGAATCCCGGCCGCGATCGAGGCGTACGACCGCCTCTTCGCCCTCGGCGGCGTGTCCCCGACCCAGGTACGCGACGACGCCCACCGGGCCCTCGACGCGATCGACCGGTTCCGCAGCGGAGCGCGCGCCGAGATCGAAGGCATCGCCTACGGCGCGGGCGTCGACGTATGGCGCGTCGCGGCGCTCAACGCGCGCACGGAGATCCTGGCGCGCAGCGCGACCGTACCGCCCGGCGAATGCACCACCATCGTGCGGACCAAGGACGTCGGCACCCCCGAAAACCCTGATACAGCAAGGGTGTTCGGGGTGCAGACCTGGGACTGGCACGTCGAACTCACCGACGTGTGGCACACCGTGGAGTCGCGCGGCGGGCCGCACGGCTTCGTGGGGCTGACCGAGAACGGCATCCTCGCCAAGATCGGCGTCAACGGCGCCGGGCTCGCCCTGCACTTCAACATCCTCGGCCACGAACGCGACGGCGTCGGCGGGGTTCCCGTGCACGTGCTCGCCGCCGTGGTGCTGGCCGAAGCCGGGGATGTCGCCGAGGCCGTGGACATCGTGCGCGCCGCGCCGGTGGCCTCGTCGGGTTCGTTCGCGCTGTTCGACGAATCCGGTGGGGCGATGCTCGACCTCAGCCCCGTCGGGGTGTTCGAGGCCGGGGCGGAGCACGGGTACCTGCTGCGCACGAACCACTTCCTGACGCCGGCGCCGGCCGAGGAGGAGAAGTCGTGGCTGTACCAGCCGGATTCGGGTGAGCGCCGCGAGTTCGTACGCGCCCGGCTGGCGGACGCGAAGGCGCCGGAGACGGCGGCGGACCTGGCGCGGCTGCTGGTGACCGGTCCCGGCGAGCCGCCGGTGACGTGCGTCCCGGACCTGGGGCTCCCGCTCGGGCAGCGGTGGGCGAGCCTGGCGACCGTCGCGCTCGATCCGGCGACGCGTACCGCGAGCGTCCTCGACGGCACCCCGGCGGACGCGGACACGCGGCCCTGGCGCACGCTGACCGCGGCCTGACGACAGCCTGGCCACCACCTGGCCGCCCCCGGTCGCCGTCGGGCAACTGCCGGACGCGGGAAGGCCGGACGGCCGGGGACGTCAGACGTTGATGGCGGCCAGCGAGCGCCGGACCTGGTTGCGGTCGGTGGTGTACCAGAAGTCGGGCATGGAGGCGCGGAAGAAGCCGCCGTACTGCTTGGTGGCGAGCCGCGAGTCGAGGACCGCGACCACGCCGCGGTCGTCGGCGGCACGGATGAGGCGGCCGGCTCCCTGGGCCATGAGCAGTGCGGCGTGGGTGGCGGAGACGGCCATGAAGCCGTTGCCGCCCGCTTCGTGCACGGCCTGCTGGCGGGCGCTCATGAGCGGGTCGTCGGGGCGCGGGAAGGGGATGCGGTCCATGACGACGAGCTGGCACGCCGGTCCGGGCACGTCGACGCCCTGCCAGAGGGAGAGGGTGCCGAAGAGGCAGGACGCGGGGTCGCCGGAGAACGCCTTGAGGAGTTCGGGCAGGGAGTCGTCGCCCTGGCACAGGATGGGGACGTCGAGGCGTTCGCGCAGGGCCTCGGTCGCGGCCTCGGCGGCGCGGCGGGAGGAGAAGAGGCCGAGCGTACGTCCGCCCGCGCACTCGATGAGTTCGGCGAGTTCGTCGAGGGTGGACGGGTGCATGCCGTCGCGGCCCGGCTGCGGCAGGTGCTTGGCGACGTACAGGATGCCCTGCTTGGGGTACTCATAGGGCGATCCGACGTCCATGCAGCGCCAGGGGGCGAGTTCGGCGTCGGTGTCGGGGTCTCCGTCCTCGTCCCCTTCCGCGTCCCCTTGCGCGCCCTCCTCGGCTGCCGCCCCGGCCGCGGCGCGAACGGCCTTGCCGCGCGCGGGCGGTGCGACCGGGACGGTGGCGCCGGGTTCGGGCAGCAGCCCTTCGGGGCTGAGGCCGAGGGTGCGGGCGACGCCGGTGAAGTCGCCGCCGAGCCTGAGGGTCGCCGAGGTGAGGACGACGGTGCGGTCGCCGAACAGGGCTTCGCGCAGGAGTCCGGCGACGGCGAGCGGGGCGATGCGCAGGGACGGGCCGACGCGGTCGCTGCGTTCGATCCAGAGCACGTCGTACGGGGATCCGCCGAGGATGCGCTCGCAGGTGTCGTGCACGGCCTGGGCGGAGGCCATGGCCTGGCGGCGGGCGGCGTCCTCGTCGGAGAGGGACTTGTCGCGGACCTCGCCGAGCGAGGTGATGACGGCGCGGGCGCCGTCGCGCAGGGCGGCGAGGGCCCAGCCGAGGTCCGCATCGGGTTCGGCGAGGCGGGCGGGTTCGCGCATGCTCATGGCCTTGGCGTACGCCTCGGCGGCGGACTGGAGCGCGTCGACGGCCTTCTCGTTGGCGAGTTTGGCGGCGCGGCGGGCGGCGCGCTCCACGGTGCCGATGGTGAGGTCGTCGGTGGCGACGGAGGTGACGCGCGTGGCGAGTTCGTGGGCCTCGTCGACCACGAGGACTTCGTGTTCCGGGAGGACGGGGGCGCCTTCGAGGGCGTCGATGGCCAGGAGCGCGTGGTTGGTGACGATGATGTCGGACTGCTTGGCGATCTCGCGGGCGCGTTCGGCGAAGCAGTCCTGTCCGTAGGCGCATTTGGAGGCGCCGAGGCATTCGCTGGAGGAGACGGAGACCTGGGCCCAGGCGCGGTCGTTGACGCCGGGGCTGAGGTCGTCGCGGTCGCCGGTCTCGGTGTCGTCGGCCCACTCGCGTACCCGCAGGATGTCGCGTCCGGTCGGGGACGTGGGCGAGGGGTCGAACAGGACCTCGCCTTCGTCGGGCGGTCCGTCGTGGAGGCGGTGGAGGCAGACGTAGTTGCTGCGGCCCTTGAGGGTGGCGAAGCTGGGGCGGCGGCGCAGCAGGGGGTGCAGGGCTTCGACGGTGCGCGGCAGGTCGCGTTCGACGAGTTGGCGCTGCAGCGCGAGCGTGGCGGTGGCGATGACGACGCGGCGGTACCCGGAGAGTGCGGGCACGAGGTACGCGAGGGACTTGCCGGTCCCGGTGCCCGCCTGGACCAGCAGGTGCTCGCGGCGGGCGACGGCGCCCGCGACGGCTTCGGCCATGCGGATCTGGCCGGGGCGTTCGGTGCCGCCGACGGCGTGGACGGCGGCGGCGAGGAGCTCGCCGAGGTCGGCGCGTCCGTCCGTGCGCCCCTCCGCGTGTCCGTCGGTGCTTCCCTCGGCGGTGGCGCCGGGCTGGTCCGCGGGCACCGTGGGGTCGGTGTCGCCGCTGCTGGTTTCGGGGGCCTCGGGTGCCGCGGTGTCGCTCATCGGGTCCAGCCTAAGGGGTGCGCCGGGCCTTCCTGCGGACGCGTCGAGATCTGCAAATCCCCCCGCTAACGGGTGGTTTTGCAGATCTCGACAGGCGTGCTGCTCAAGCCGCTCAGACTCTCAGGCCGCTCGGACTCTCAAGCCGCTCAGCCGCTCAGGCACTCGTACCGCTCAGGCCTGCCTGGCCTTGGCGATCACCGCGGCGGCCATGCCCTCGTGGCCGAGCGCGTTGGGGTGGGCCTGGGCGCCGGGCGACTCGGGGATGATGCCCTCGACCCACTTCACGCCGACGGGCTTGCAGACGTCGTGGCCGATGCCGGGCGTGTAGGTGTCGACGTAGGTGGCGTTCGCGGCGGCCGCGCGGGCGGAGATCACGCCGTTGAGGTCGCGGACGACGCCGCGCAGGTAGTCGAGGTCTCCGACGGCGACGGGCAGCTGCGCGGGGCAGCCGTCGCCGCTCTCCGGGAGGATCGCCGGGTAGCCGACGACGAGGACGCGGGCCTGCGGCGCCTTGTCGCGGATGGTCTTGAGGGCGGCGTCGATCTTGGGGCCGGTGGCGTCGATGCGCTGCTTGAGGACGTCCTGTCCGTCCTTGGTGAAGGCGTTCTTGCACGGGGTCGGCGAGGTCTTGTCGGCGCTGCGCAGGACGCACGTCGTCATGATCTCGCCGAAGCCGATGTCGTTGCCGCCGATGCCGAGCGTGACGAGCCTGGTCTCGGGGCCGAGGACGTCGAACTGCGCGGGTGCCGGGGCCGTGCCGCCCATGAGGGTGGTCTGGGGTGCGCCGAGGTCGGCGGTGGTGGCTCCGCCGCAGGTGGCATCGGCGAAGGTGGGGACGGCAAGTTGCTTGGCCATCAGGTGGGCGTAGTTGCTGGCGCTGCGGCTGCATCCGGGCGGGCTGCCGGGCACGGTCTCCGGGATCCGCACGCCGGCGGCGTAGGAGTCGCCGAGGGCGACGTAGTAGGAGCCGGTTCCGGGTGCGGCAGCCGGCGGTACGGCTCCGGGGGCGGGTGCGGGTGCGGCGGCCGTCTGCTGCGGCGCGGCGGCTCCGCCGGGGGCGCCGGACGCGGTGGGCTTCGCGCCGTCGCCCCCGGAGGAGTCGCCGCCGTCGTCGGAGGAGCAGGCGGCAAGGGTGAGGGCCAGCGCCGCGGCGAGGGCGGCTGCGGCGGTGCGGTGTCGGGTGTGGCCCACGTACATCTCTCCCCTGGTCCGGCCTTGATCGGGCCCACGACGGCGGTTACCGGCGGGTAGGCGTGCGGGCGAGCTTAGGCGTACGGCCGTCGGTATGCCAGAGCGTCGTACGACCGGCGCGGCGCGCACCGCCACGGCCTGTCGGGCGCTGTCGGTCGGGCACGGTCAGTCGAGCTTGAGGCGTTCGCGGCGGCTGGCCGGGCAGGGGGTCTCGCTGAGCATGGTGAGGCTTTGGCGGGCCGCCTCGATCTCGAAGTCCTGGAGGGTGGCCACGACCACGTCGACGCGTTCGCCGTCCGCCTCGGCCACGACGCGGCCGTCAGGGCCGAAGACGGCGCTGCGTCCGCAGGACGGGCCGTCCCCGGTGGCGCCGACGTGGTTGGCGACGACGGTGTAGCAGGTGTTCTCCAGGGCCCGGGTGGCGAGATAGAGGCCGCGCCGGTACTCCTCGTCGCCGCGGGTGAACAGGCCGCAGCACAGGTACGCGTCGCAGCCGTCGAGGGTGGCGGCGCGCACGTGTTCCGGGAAGCCGATGTCGTGCCGGGTGCCGATGCCGAGCCGCCAGCCGCGGACCTCGACGGAGCAGCCGTGGTCGCCGGGCGTGAACAGGTCGCGGGCGCCGGGGGCCAGGTGCTGGGCGTCGTAGGCGACGTGGGCCTCGCCGTCGCGTCCGACGACGAGGACCGAGGAGGAGCGGGTGCCGCCGGGTCTGCGCACGCAGGCGCCGACGACGGCCACGGTGCGGCTGGCGTAGCAGGCCGCCACCAGGTCGTCGAGGCGTGGGTCGCCGGGCACGATCTCGCAGCTCGCCGGGTCGCCGCGCAGTACGTCGAGGTCGTGGCCCGACAGGAACAGCTCGGGCAGCACGACGAGATCGGCGCCCGCGGACGCGGCGAACCGGACGAGCTGGGCGGCGGTGGCCACGTTCTCGGCCACGTTCCCGGCCAGGGCGTGTGCCTGGGCAGCGGCCACGCGCAAAGGCGCTCGATCCAACGTCACCGGCGCATTGTGGCATCGTGACAGGAATCACACCATGGTCATCTTCGAGCTGCCGCGCCCCGGGTGCGCGCGGCGGACCCGTCCGCGGGGCCCGGTTCGCCGGGCTTCGTCGGGATTCCCCGGTCTTCGTCAGCTCGGTCCGCCGTACAGGGGGTTGGGGACGGTGCCGTGCGCGGCGACGTGCGGGCGGCCGGGCCGGTCGCGGTATCCGTCGAGCAGCAGGCGGTTCCGGTTGAGGCACAGCCGGTCGATGCGCGGGGTGAGGAGGTCGAACATCTGGTGCCGGTCCGCGAGTTCGGGGAAGCGCGCCTGGTGGTCGCGGATCTCGTCGCGGACCATGGCCCAGAAGTCGGCCTGGGGCACGCCGAGGTGCATCTCCGCGATGTCGGCGAGGTAGCGGTAGTGCCCGACGAGGAGGGCCGCGTGGATGAACTGGCAGAGGTACGCGGGCGCTTCGCGCAGCAGTACGGCGTCCACCTCGTCGGGCAGTCCGTCGAGTTCGGGCAGCGGCCGGTCGCTGATGTTGACGTCGTCGACGAAGTCCTTGACGGCGAGGCGCACCGGGACGTCGTCCTCGTCGAACACGACGATGGCGTTCTCGCCGTGCGGTGAGAAGACGAGGCCGTAGCGGTAGAGGCAGTGCAGCAGCGGCGGCAGCATGGTGTGGAAGAGGGCGCGCAGCCACGCGCGCGGGGCGATGCCGGAGCGGTCGACGAGTTCGGCGACGAAGGGGCGGCCGTACGGGTCGATGTGCAGCAGCGACGCGAGGGTGCGGGCGCGTTCGCCGTGGTCGAGGTACGGGGTGAGGGGTTCGCGCCAGATGGTGCCGAGCAGTTCGCGGTACTGGTAGGGCACGCCGGG
The DNA here is from genome assembly GCA_045039925.1 of Streptomycetaceae bacterium NBC_01309. Taxonomy (GTDB): domain Bacteria; phylum Actinomycetota; class Actinomycetes; order Streptomycetales; family Streptomycetaceae; genus Yinghuangia. The sequence goes on along the minus strand of CP108400.1, from coordinate 7,306,512 downwards.
GAGGTCTTCGAGGACGGGGTGCCGCACGGTGACGGACGCGGTTTCGCCGAGCAGGATGACGCGGCATTCGTCGCGCAGGAATTCGTCGTTGTCGCGGAGTGCGTGGACCCAGGCGGTGACCGCGGGCGCGGCGAGGGTGCGTTCGGTGGGGAGGCCGCGCCAGACGAGCGTGTTGAGCACGGACAGCGGGAGTTTGACGGTGCGTCGGGCCGGCTGGTCGGTGTCGAGGAAGGTGCGGACGGACTGCTGGGCGAGGTAGCGGTCCGGGGCCTCGCCGAGGCGGATGATGCGTCCGGCGGCGATGTCGGGGGCGAACAGCGTGGCGACGGTCTCGTCCCACTGCCAGGGGTGGACCGGCATCCACAGGTAGGCGCCGAAGTCGGCGTCCTCGCCGAGCCGGGAGACCATGCGCTCGCCGAAGCGCTGGGCGGTGGCGGGGTCCAATTCCTCGGAGTAGAGGCGGTGTTCGTCGAGTCCGGGGACGGCGCGGTAGTGCGCGAGGCTGCGGTGGACGGCGATCCAGGGCAGGCGCAGGGTGCGCCGCGACTCGGGTGCGTAGCCGGCCGCGTCGGTGGCGGAGAAGCCGAGGCGGCCCTTGTTGGCGACGATCCAGGGGTGGCCGGTCTGGTGGCCTTCGAGGTCCGCGTAGTCGAGTTCGGCGAGTACGGACGCGGGCTGGGCGGTGGTGCCGATGGCGACGTCGGCGGCCAGCGTCGCGGTGAGTTCGCGGACGAGGTGGCCCGCGGTGTCGCCGGTGAGGCCGAGGGTGGAGTGCGCGTCGAGGAGGAACCGCAGCATGTCGTCGCCGGGTTCGTCGCCGAGGGGGCCGGTGCGGCGCAGCGAGGCGGGTTCGACGTGCCAGCAGTCGTACGCGCCGCGCCGGGCGCGGAATCCGTAGCGCACCTCGCCGGGGAGGTCGACGCGGTAGGTGTCGCCGTGTTCGTGGACGGGGGTGAGGAGTTCCTCGTACGCGAACTCGGCGACGGCCTTGGCGAGCATCGCGCGTCCGGCGCGGGCCCACGCGTCGTCCTGGCGGGGCGGGTCGGCGCTGCGGGCCGCGGGGACGGAGGCGGCCGCGGTGCCGGGTGGCGCGGCTTCGGTGCCGGGGCCGCCGTCCGGTAAGGGGGCCGTGCCGGGTCGGGTCGTGGTGAGGGCGTGCTCGGTGAGGGCGGGCTCAGTGGGCAGGGACACGGGGCGTCTCCAGTTCGTCGGGCGGTGCCGGGAGTGGGACAGGGGCCGCGGTGTCTCCGGCGGCGAGTCCGAAGGTGGTGTATGCGGTGCGGGCGGGCAGCCGGTAGACGGCGCGTCCGCAGACGGCGTTGAGGATGACGGCGGCGCGGTGGGCGCCGAGGCCGAGGTCCGGGGTGCCGACGCCGTGGGTGTGGAGTTCGGCGTTCTGCACGTAGAGGCCGCCGGTCACCGACTCGTCGAGTGCGATGCGGTGGTCGAGGCCGATGCGGGGGCGTCCGCGGGCGTCGCGCAGGAGGTGCGCGTCGAGGGGGTCGAGGAGGTCGGGTCGCCGGGGGGCGTACCCGGTGGCGAGGACGACCTTGTCGGTGAGGGTGGCGAACGCCCGGTCCTGCTGCGTGTGGTGGCAGCCGAGTTCGAGGCCGGCCGGGGTGCGGACCACGGTGGTGACGCTGACGCCCGGCATGAGGGTGGCGCGGACGCGGCCGCCGGCCACACCGCGTTCGTAGAGCTCGTCGTGGATGGCGGCGAGGGTGTCGGCGCTGACGGCCTTGTAGAGCTGGGCCTGGGCGGGCAGGACGCGGTCGCGCACCGGTTCGGCGAGGGTGTGGAAGTAGCGGGTGTAGTCGGGGGTGAAGTGCTCCAGGCCGAGTTTGGAGTACTCCATGGGTGCGAACGCCGGGGAGCGGGTGAGCCAGGCGATGCGGTGGCGCGGCGAGGTGCGGCGGCGCAGCAGGTCGAGGAAGACCTCGGCGCCGGACTGGCCGGAGCCGACGACGGTGACGTCGGGGGCGGCGGTGAGGCTGTCGCGGTGGTCGAGGTAGTCGGCGCTGTGCAGGACGTCGCGGGGGCCGTGGTTGTCGAGGAGGTCGGCGAACGGGGCGGGGACGACGGGTTCGGTGCCGATGCCGAGGACGAGGTTGCGGGCCGCGGCGTGGTGCGTCTCGCCGGTCTTGGTGTCGCGGAACTCGACGCGGTACAGGCCGCTCTGGGCGTCCCAGGCGGCGCGGGTGACGTCGGCGCCGAAGCGGCAGGACGGGAGGGCGGCGGCGGCCCAGCGGCAGTAGTGGTCGTACTCGCGGCGCGGTACGTGGAAGCGCTCGGCGAAGTAGAACGGGAACAGCCGGTCGTGTGCCCGCAGGTAGGCGAGGAACGACCAGGGGCTCGTCGGGTCGACGAGGGTGACGAGGTCGGCGAGGAACGGCACTTGCAGGGTGGTGCCGTCGATGAGGAGGCCGGGGTGCCAGCGGAACTCGGTGGACCGGTCGAGGAAGAGGGTGCGCAGGCCGCCGACCCGGTCGGCGAGTGCGGCGAGGGCCAGGTTGAACGGGCCGACGCCGATGCCGACCAGGTCGTGGACGGGGGTTCCGGGGTCGGGGCGGGTGGTGCCGCTGCGCGGGTGGGGCAGTTCGCGTGCGGTCACTCGCTCGCCGCCGGGGTTCCGTCCGCGGTGGGGACGCCGTCGCGGTGGCGCTCGCGGATCATGAGCGCGGCGGTCTTGCCGGGCAGCGACAGGTCGACGGAGCGGCGGAAGCCGGCGCGGCGGAACGCGGCGATGGAGGCGGCGTTGCGTACGTCGGGTTCGGCGATGACGCGGTGGGTGTCCGGGGCGGCGCGCAGGATGAGTTCGCTGACCACCAGGAGGAGCAGCGAGCCGAGGCCCTGGCCGCGGTGCGCGGCGGGTCCGATGAGGACGTGGAGGCCGACGTCGTGGGGGTGTGCCGCGTAGTGCCGGGCCAGCGGGTCCAGGTCGGCGCGGTAGAGCTCCCAGTAGCTGACGGGCTGGTCGTCGAGGCAGCCGACGTACGCGGTGGCGTGCGTGAGGCGGCTGTGTGCGGCGAGGTGGCTGCCGGTGACCTCGATTCCGCCGGCGAGTTCCCACCAGCGGGCGACCTCGGGGTCGTTCATCCATTCGTGGATGATCGGGAGGTCGCGCTTGAGGTGGAGTTCGTGGAACGAGAACCGGCCGGGGGGCAGCGAGACGGTGCCCCAGCGGTTGGCCTCGGTGAGCGGGCCGGAGAGCCCTTCGCGCAGGCGGCGGTGGGTGAGGCGGAGGGTGTCGTCGTCGCGGAGGGTGTCGTCGGGGACGACGGCCGGGGCGGCGTCGGCGGTGGTCTGGGCGTGGTGCGCGGCGGCCGCCTGGACGGCGGCCTCCACTGTGGCGTCGGCGGGGCTGTTGGCGGGGGACAACGGGGACACGGTCATGCGGGGACGGCACCTCCGGACGTGCGATGTGCGTGGAGCGGGTTGGGGATGTCGACGTACACGGACTGGGTGGCCACGGGGCCGACCAGCTCGTCGAGTCCGTGCAGCCGGGTCATGAGGTTGCCCTTGCAGCGCAGGGTCGGGTCGCCGGTGAGCAGGCGCGCGGCGCGTACGCCGGGGGCGTGGGCGGCGAGGGTGGCGTGCAGGCGGCGCAGGAGGGTGTCCTCGTCGGCGAGGCGCTGGGCGCCGAACGCGCCGACGAGGCCGAGGAGGTTGTTGACGCCGAGGTAGTAGGCGAGGCGTTCGTCGGCGACGTCGTCGGGGACGAAGGTGTCGCTGCCGCCGCCCGCGCCGAGGAGCCGCTGGTGCAGGTCGGCGGTGCGGGAGTTGCGGAAGTAGTAGCCCTGGTTGTCGCGGAAGCGGCCGCCGGCGGGCCAGCCGTCGGGGTCGAGGACGACGAGGGTGTTCTGCTGGTGGGCTTCCAGGGCGATCCCGGCGTGTGCGTCGAGCCACAGGATGGGGTCGGCGACGACGGCGAGGTAGCGCGCGAACCACTCCTCGGCGACGGAGGCGGTGCCGCGGCCGGTGCGTTCGGCGAGGGTGTGGACGAGGGCGGCGAGGCGGGACGGGCCCATGCCGGGGCGTTCGGCGACCAGGCCCGCGACGCAGGCGACGTCGTCGGCGCCGAACGGGTTGTCGCGGAAGACGAGTTCGAGGCCGCTCTCGGCGCGTTCCGGGCCGCTGGTGCGCGGGGCGTCGACGGCGAGCCAGGCGACGTCGCGGACGATGTCGAAGCCGGGGTGGGCGGCCCGGAGTTCGGCGGCGAGGCCGCCGCGCAGGATGCGGTCGACCTCGACGCCGCGCAGGAGTTCCTTGCGGAGGTTCTCGCGGCGCGAATTGGTGATGCGCAGGCCGAGGGAGAGCTTGAGCATGACGGGTGCGCCGGGCCGGTAGACGGTGCGGACCGACGAAGTGGGGTGCCACGGCGGTCCGAAGGGGCCGAGGTCGCGGATGAGGGCGACGTCGAGGAGGGCGCGGATGCCGGGGCGGTGTGCGAGGTCGCGGGCCTGCCAGGGGTGCACGGGGACGAGGACGTGGTCCTCGGGGCCGACGAGTCCGTCGGAGAGTGCGGCGGCCAGGGCGGCCGCGGACGTCCCGGTGGTGCTGTCCTGGGTCACCAGGTCCTGGTGGACGGCGAACCAGTGGAGGGGGAAGGAGCCGCGCAGTTCGGGGGCGTAGGCGGCGGCTTCCGCGGTGGTCAGGCCGTCGCGGCTCTTCGGGGTGGGGTGGGTGGGGTGGCCGAGGAGCAGGGCCTGTTCGGCGGCGAGGAACGGCGTGGTGCCGGGCGGGTCGTCGGGGTGCGCGCGGCGGTGGCGTACGTGGTCGGCGGTGCGGCGGGCGGAGTCGGCGACGCGGGCGGCGGTGTCCGTGCGGGCGGCCGCGGTGGCGCCGGCGGCTTCGCGGCCGAGCAGCGAGGCGACGGTGACGGCGTCGAGGTCGGGGCCGGGGGCGTCCGCGAGGCGGGGCGGGCCGAGGCGGTGCCAGCCGGCCTGCGACCAGTAGCGGACGGGCACTTCGAGGGTCACGCCGGTGGCGGGCATGGGCAGGCGCAGGGGCTGGTCGGCGGGCGGTCGCGGTACGCCGCGTTCGCGGACCCAGCAGCGCAGCAGGGCCTCGGTCGCGGCGGCGTCGCCGACGCGGTCGGGGTCGGGGTGGTCGAGCGGGTCGCCTGTCCAGGTGCGCGTCTCGTCGCCCGCGGGGGCGGCGGGGTGTGCGGGGGCGGGCACGGGGACTCCGACAGGCACGGCGGGACCTGCGGTCGTCATCATGGCTCCGGGGGTTCGATCGGCCCGGGTGGACCGACATCCATCGATGATCTGGGGATTTCCGGCGATGTCGACCATTTGGCCCGTGTTTCGCGGAAATTAGGGGAAATCTGGGGAGAGTTGGGCAAACAGCAAGATTCCACGGCGCGTCAGCGGGCTATGCCGAGCCGGCGGTGCGGCGGGGGCGCCGGGAGGTTCTGCGGCGGTGCCGGGTGCTGCCGCGGTGCTTGGTCTTGCCGCGGTGCCTGGTTCGGCCGCAGTGCCTGGTTCTGCCGCGGTGTCCGGTGCTGCCGCGGCGCTTGGTTCTGCCGGTGGGTCACAGGTCGCGCTCCACTGCCCGCCCTGCCTCCACGACCGCGCGCAGCAGCGCGTCCACGTCGCGCTCGGAGGCGTACGGGTTGAGCAGGGTGAGCTTCAGGCGCACCGACCCTGGGCCGGTGCCGATCTCGGTGCGGCCGACCACGGCCCGGCCCGAGGTGAGCAGGCGGCGGCGCAGTTCGGCGTTGACCAGGTCGGCGTGGCGGCCGACGGGCTCGCCCGGGTGCGGGTGCGGGACGTACCGGAACACCACGGAGGTCAGTACCGGTTCGGCGGTCAGTTCGAGGGCGCCGGGGCCGGGGTCGCGGTCGATGCGCTCCCCCGCGTAGCGCGCGAGCGCGTGGCAGCGGTCGACGAGTGCGCCGAGTCCGTCGCGGCCGAGGGCCCGCAGGGTGACCGCGATCTTGAAGACGTCGGCGCGGCGGGTGGTGCGCGGCGAGTGTCCGAGCAGGCTGGGCAGGCCCGCGTGCTCGTCGTCCGCCGGGTTGAGGTACTTCGCGCGCTGGGTCAGCGGGGCGAACAGCGCGCGGTCGCGCACCAGGAAGACGCCCGCGGCGATCGGCTGCCAGCCGAGCTTGTGCAGGTCGAGGCCGATCGAGTCGGCGCGGTCGATGCCGTGCAGGAGGCGTGCGAGGCGGTCGGAGAACAGCGCGCCGCCGCCGTACGCCGCGTCGACGTGCAGCCAGACGCCGTGCTCGCGGGCGACGTCCGCGCAGGCCGCGAGCGGGTCGACGGCCCCGAGGTCGGTGGTGCCGGCAGTGGCGACGATCGCGGTGGGGCGGTCGTTCGCGGCGAGGACGCGGCGGCACACGGCGTCGAGCGCGCCGGGGTCGATGCGGTGGTCGGTGCCGGTCGCGACGGGCACCACGGCGTCGTCGCCCATGCCGAGGAGGGCGGCGGACCGGCGGACGGAGAAGTGCGCGGCGTCCGAGCACAGGATGCGGTGGCGGCCCGCGCTGGGCCCGCCGCGATCGCGCGCGAGGAGCAGGCCGAGCAGGTTGGACTCGGTGCCGCCGGTGGTGACGGTGCCCGCGGCGAGGCCCGGGGTGAAGCCGGCCAACGCGGCGAGTGCGGCGACGACCTCGGTCTCCAGCGCGGTGGCCGCGGGGGCCTGGTCCCACGAGTCGAGCGACGGGTTGAGGGCGGAGGCGGCGAGGTCGGCGGCGACCGCGACGGCGAGCGGCGGGCAGTGCAGGTGTCCGGCGCAGGCGGGGTCGGCGGGGTCGGTCGTGCCGTACGCCAGGGCGCGCGTCAGTACGGCAAGTGCCTCGCCCGCGCCGACGCCGCGGGCGGGCAGCGGGTCGGCGGCGAGGGCGCGGCGTACGGCGGCGTCGACGGCGGGGGGCCCGCCGGGCGGCAGCGGCCCGCCGCGGTCCCGCGCCCCGGCGGCGAGCGCGGTGAGGACGACGTCGAGGAGTTCGCCGAGCGCGTCGGGGCCGGAGACGCCCCCGGCGAGCGGCGCGGCGAAGGCCTGCTGCGCCGGGAGAACCGGCGGGAGAACCGCGGGCTCCGGTGCGGGCCCCGGCGCGGACTGCACGGCCGTCTCCAGGGGTGACTCCACGGTCGCCCGCACGGCCGACTCCAGCGGCGGCTCCGGCGCCGGGTCGGGCGTCGGATCGGACACGATCATGCGCTCCTCCGGTGTGCCACGGCGGCGGCCACCGCCTCGCAGAGCCGGTCCAGCACGGCGTCGGCCTGGGCCTCGGTCATCGTGAGCGGCGGCAGCAGGCGCACCACCGTGCCGTGCCGGCCGCCGAGTTCGATGATAAGACCGCGTTCCAGGGCCTCGGCGCGTACCGCGGCGGCGAGTTCGGGCGCGGGCGGGCGGGAGCCGTCGGGCCCGGGGCCGGCGTCGGGGTCGACGATCTCGATGCCGATCATGAGGCCGCGGCCGCGGACGTCGCCGACCGCGGGCTCGGCGTCCATGAGTCGGCGCAGCCCCGCGGTGAGCCGTGCGCCGAGTCGCGCGGCCTCCTCGTCGAGGCGGTTCTCGCGGATGAAGCCGATGGTCGCGGTGCCGGCCGCCATGGCGAGCTGGTTGCCGCGGAAGGTGCCGGCGTGCGCGCCCGGCCACCAGCGGTCGAGGTCGCCGCGGTAGACGACGACGGCGAGCGGCAGGGAGCCGCCGACCGCCTTGGAGATGACCATGACGTCGGGCACGATCCCGCTGTGCTCGACGGCCCAGAAGGCGCCGGTGCGTCCGAGGCCGGTCTGCACCTCGTCGACGATCAGCGGGATGCCGCGTTCGTCGGTGATCCGGCGCATCTCGCGCAGCCATGCGTCGGGGGCGGGGATGACCCCGCCTTCGCCCTGCACGACCTCGAGGATCATCGCGGCGGGTGCCGCGACGCCGCCGGACGGGTCGTCGAGCAGGGTCTCGGTGTAGCGGGCGGCGAGCCGTGCGCTCTCGCCGCCGCCGGCGCCGAACGGGCAGCGGTACGCGTGCGGGTACGGCAGCCGCGCCACCTCGTCCGCCCCCGGCCCGATCGCCTCGCGGATCGCGGTGTCGCCGCTGACCGCGAGCGCCCCGGCCGTCATGCCGTGGTACGCCCCGGCGAACGCCAGCATGCCGCGCCGCCCGGTGGCGGTGCGCACCAGCTTGAGTGCCGCCTCCACGCCGTCGGTGCCCGCGGGTCCGCAGAACTGGATGCGGGCGTCGCGCGCGAACTCCGGTGGCAGCGTTTCGAACAGCGCCTCGACGAAGCGGTCCTTGACCGGGGTCGCGAGGTCGAGGACGTGCAGCGGGGCGCCGGAGTCGAGGACGCCGCGGATCGCCTCCAGCACCACGGGGTGGTTGTGTCCGAGCGCGAGCGTGCCGGCGCCGGAGAGGCAGTCGAGGTAGCGGCGGCCGTCGGCGCCTTCGACGGTCATGCCCTTGGCGCGGACCGGGACGATGGGCAGCGACCGTGCGTACGTCCGGGCGGACGACTCGCGGCGGGCCTGGCGCAGGAGGATGCCCTCGGGTCCGGCGCCGCTGCCAGGTCCCGTGTCGGCAACCGTGTCGGCGTCCGCGCCTGCTCCCGTGCCTGCTCCCGTGCCTGCTCCCGCACCGACTGCGGTGGCGTCGGTCGTCGAGGGTGCGGCGCTCACGGGCATGCCTCCCGGGTTGGGCCGAGCGTGACTCGGCAGGATGGGTCCGGGCAAACTGCCCCGAGACGGAAATCAGGTAAGGCTTACCTTAGTTACGTTACGTATCGCAACCAGCACCACCGTTTCGAGTGACCGTACGGACTTTCCGTGCTTCCGGGGCGGTTTCCGCTCGACGTCCGCACCTCCTGTCCAACGATCAGGACCGACCGCGAACACGGGTAGGGTGCCGCCCTTTTCGAGGTACCCGCACGACCGCCCCGCGGGACACGACGAAGCGGCGGGCCCCCGTGGGGACCCGCCGCTTCGTCGTGCTGTGCTCGTACTGTGCTTGTGCCCTGCCCGTGCCGTGCCCGTGGCGTGTTCGCCTGCGGTTCCTACCGGTTCGCCACCGCGAAGCCCTGCAGCTCGGCGGCCAGGACGGCGCCGACCCGGGCGCGCAGCCACGTGCCTTCGGCACGGTGCTCGCTCTCCAGGATCTCGCCGCTTTCGTGCACCTTCGCGACCAGGTCGCCGCGGTGGTACGGCACCAGCGCCTCGACCTCGACCTCGGGACGCGGCAGTTCCTCGTCGATGAGGGCGAGCAGCTCCTCGATGCCCTGCCCGGTCTTCGCCGAGACGACGACCGCGTGCGGCTCGCGGCGCAGCAGCCGGGCCAGGACCAGGGGGTCCGCGGCGTCGGCCTTGTTGACCACCACGATCTCCGGCACGTTCTGCGCCTCGACCTCGACGAACACCTCGCGTACCGCCGCGAGTTGCGCCTCGGGCTCGGGGTGCGAGCCGTCCACGATGTGCAGGATCAGGTCGGCTTCGGCGACCTCCTCCAGCGTGGAGCGGAACGCCTCGACGAGCTGGTGCGGCAGGTGCCGCACGAAGCCCACCGTGTCGGCCAGCGTGTAGACGCGGCCGGACGGCGTCTCGGACCGGCGTACGGTCGGGTCGAGGGTGGCGAACAGCGCGTTCTCCACCAGCACGCCCGCCCCGGTCAGCCGGTTGAGCAGCGAGGACTTGCCCGCGTTGGTGTATCCGGCGATCGCCACCGACGGCACCTTGTTGCGGCGCCGCTCGGCGCGCTTGGTGTCGCGCGCCTTCTTCATGTCGGCGATCTCGCGGCGCATCTTGGCCATCTTCTCGCGGATGCGCCGCCGGTCGGTCTCGATCTTGGTCTCACCGGGACCGCGGGTGGCCATGCCGCCACCGCTGCTGCCGCTGCCGCCACCGCCCATCTGGCGGGACAGCGACTGGCCCCAGCCGCGCAGGCGCGGAAGCATGTACTGCATCTGCGCGAGCGAGACCTGCGCCTTGCCCTCACGGGACTTGGCGTGCTGGGCGAAGATGTCGAGGATGAGCGCGGTCCGGTCGACGACCTTGACCTTGACCACGTCTTCCAGATGAATGAGCTGACCGGGCGTCAGTTCACCGTCGCAGACGACGGTGTCGGCGCCGGTCGCGACGACGATGTCACGCAGTTCCCGTGCCTTGCCGGAACCGATGTACGTGGCCGGGTCCGGCTTGTCGCGGCGCTGGATGACGCCTTCGAGGATCTCGGATCCGGCGGTCTCGGCGAGGGCCGCGAGCTCCGTCAGGGAGTTCTCGGCTTCCGCCGCCGTGCCGTCGGTCCAGACGCCGACGAGCACCACGCGCTCCAGGCGGAGCTGGCGGTACTCGACCTCGGTGACGTCGGCGAGCTCGGTGGACAGTCCCGCCACGCGGCGGAGCGCCTGGCGGTCGGCGAGGTCGAACTGGTCGCCGTCGTAGCCCGCGCCGTTTGCAGCAGGACCCGACCCGGCGGTGTCGCCCGAACCGTCGCCGTCAGCGTCGTCGAATCCGTCGAGGTCGAGGTCGTCGAAGAGTTCGACAGCGGAGTCGTCGTCGTGCGGGGAGCGGTCGTATGCGGAGGTCATATTGTCCTGTTCAACACGGCGCGGTGCGGAGATGTTCCGTCCCGTCGCCTGGGGAGTCCGTCCCCTCGATCGTGCCACGCGGACTCGCGGAATGGCACGCGGGTTTCCCTTGTGTGTCGCGGGTGCCGCCGCGTTTTCGGGGCGCCGCCGCGGAACTCAGGACGTCAGTACGCGCGCCTGGCCCGCCGTCGTCCGCACCTTGATCTTGCTGGCGGCGCCGGCGTCCTTCGTGACGTTCACGTCGGTGTCGCCGACGGTCGCCTCGACGTCCACGTCGTAGGCCTGGCCGGCCGGCACACGGACGGTGGCGCGGCCCGCGGTCGTCTTGGCGTCCACGTTCGCGGGGGCGGCGCTGAACGTCAGGTCGAGCGACCCCGCGGTGGTCCGGGCGGTGGCCTGCTTCGCGGTGAGCCCGTCACCGTCGATCTTGCCGGCGCCGGTGCTGACGTCGAGGTCGCCGGACAGCCCGGTGAGGCGTACCTCGCCCGCGTCGGTCTCGACGTGGGTGCCGGTGCCGCGCGGCACCTCGACGTCGTACGACACCCAGCAGTCGTTGTTGCCGCACTTGTACGCCAGGTCCACCGTGCCGTTGTCGACCTTGTGGCTGGTGGTCGGCTCGGTGCCGCCCTCCCAGTTCCACTTCTCGGTGACCTTGACCTGCGAAATGTCCTTCTCGGTGACGGTGACCTTGCCGGCCGTGGTGACGACCGAGATCTTGCCGACCTTCTCGGTGACCTCGTACGTGTTCGTCTTCTTGTGCTCGGCGTCGACGTCGACGTCCATGTCGCACGCGGCCAGGACCAGGGGGACGACCGCCACCGCCGGTATCAGCACGGCAAGTCGGCGGCGGCGGTTTCGGGCATGGGACGCGGACATCGAGGCCTCCTGGCAGGGAACGCTGCGGTACGTTCCACGCTAGGTCCGGCCCGTCTGCGGCACCTCGCCCGCACGACCGGGAAGGGCGCTCATCCCCACGGCGGAGAACGCCCCCGCCCTCCCCTACTTTCTCCGGGGTCGCCCCGTCAGGGATACATCGTTCGTAGGGTTGACGGCGCCTCATCCCGGCTGCGTCCCGGCTCCGTCCGGGGACCGCGTCACGGCCGCATCGCGCGGACGTCAGCTCACGTGCGCGAGCGCCGCCTGCACCAGGGCCGCGAACTCCGCGGACTCCGCCTCGTCCAGCACCGCGTACGTGCCCGCGACCATCTCGTCGGTGAGCACCTCGGCGTCCGCTCGGCGCTCCTGCAGCGCCTCGTCGAGCACCGGGAACGGCTCGGTCCAGCCGAAGAACTTGATCATCCCCTCGTTCTTGCGCTCCCCTATCTGCGCCTCGAGGGCGCCGATGCGGTGCACGCGCAGCGCCAGGGCGTGCAGGTCGCTGCGCAGTTCGCGCAGCGTCTGGAAGTGGTGCATCGCGCGGGCGGGCGCGTCGTCGGCGGCCGGCAGGGCACGCCATCCGCTGGACAGGCGTCCGGCCGTCCCGAGGTCGTTCGCCGCGGTGATCCGGCCCGCGAGGTCGGCGAGGCGCTCGACGTCGGGCAGGTCCGCGAGCTTGGCGCGGCCCCACGCGTGGCAGCACTCGGCGTACGCCGCGGCGGCGTCGGCGACCGGCCCGATCTTCGCGGCGGCGGCCCACATCGCCGCGATGCCCGCGGGCTCGAAGTAGTGGAAGGCGTCCACCACCACGTCGTCGGACGCGTCCCCGATCACGCCGCCGCGGCCCGCGATGTAGAACTGGAGGCCGTCGTACCCCAGTTCGGCGCCGCGCGCGGTGGTCGCGGGGTCGAAGAAGAACTTCGACCCGATCTGCTGGATCGCGGGCTTGACCGCCTGGGCGGTGGCGCGCGCGACATCCATGCGTGAACTCATTGAAGCCCCTCCGACTGCTACTCGCTTGTCTGCGTCAAGCGTTTCTAGCAGAGCGGGCGCGAAGGGCCCAGACGGGTCGGGGCTCAGACGGGCCGGGCTTGAGCGGCTCGAGTTCGGACGGCTCGAGTTCGGACGGCTCGGGCTCAGCCGCGCCGCGTGAGGCGGTCGAGATCGACCTCGCCCTCGGCGATGATCACCGCGGGGCCGGTCATCTCGATGCGGCCGTCCGCGAACTCGGTGATCACCAGGCGGCCGCCCGGCAGGTCGACGGTGTACGTCGCGGGGAGCTCGGCGCCGTCCCGCCGTGCGGTGGCGACCATGACCGCGCAGGCGCCCGTACCGCAGGACCGGGTCTCGCCCGATCCGCGCTCGTGCACGCGCATCGCGACGTGCCCCGGCGCGCGGTCGACCACGAACTCGATGTTCATGCCCTCGGGATACGCCGACATCGGCGTCACCGGCGGCGCCGTGAACAGGTTCCCGGCGTCGTCGAGGTGGTCGACGAACACCACCGCGTGCGGGTTGCCCACGTTGACGTTGACGGCGGGTCGCACGCTGCCGTCGGGCAGCGTGACCTCGATGCCGTCGGGGCCGGGGAAGCGCGCGGAGCCCATCTCCGCGGTGACGTCGCCGCCGTCGGCCGGCACGTGCACCGTCTTGACGCCGCCCCGGGTGGCGATGCGCAGGTCGCCGGGCGCGGCCTCGCCGGACTCCACGAGGTAGCGCGCGAACACGCGGACGCCGTTGCCGCACATCTCGGCGACGCTGCCGTCCGAGTTGCGGTAGTCCATGAACCACTCGGCCTCGTCGGCCATGTGCGCCGCGGCGGGTTCCTTGGCCGAACGTACGACGCGCAGCACTCCGTCGGCCCCGATGCCGGCACGCCGGTCGCACAGCGCGGCCACCTGGCGCGCGTCGAGGTCGAGGGCGCCGTCGGCATCGGGAACGATGACGAAGTCGTTCTCCGTGCCGTGCCCCTTGAGGAATCGCAGAGTGCTCACCCTCCCGATCCTACGGCCCGGGCGCGCCGGTCAGCCCGGCACCGGCGTGCGGCGCAGCGGGTGGTGCGAGCACCGGAAGCCCCCGGCGAACCGGGTCACCGCGTCGAAGTCGAGGGTGTGCACGGTGACGTCGCGGCGCGTCAGGGCTTCGGCGAGCCGGGGCACGCGGCTGTCCACCACGACCTCCCCGGGGGCGAGCACGAGAACGTTCGCGGCCAGGAGGTCCAGCGCCTCGTCGAGGGAGACCTCGACCAGGTCCCAGTCGGCGATCAGCGGCGGCAGGCCGTCGGTGAACTGCTCGCGCGCGACGATCGCCAGGCCCTCGCGTACGGCGGCCAGTCCGTCGTCCAAGTGCAGTACGCGCGGATGCAGCGGGACCCGGTGCACGCGGTGGGCGTCCCCCAACAGCGCGCGGAGCCAGGCGAGGCCGGCGTCGTCGGTGGCGTAGCGGCCGGCGCCCACGCCGACCAGAATGTCCCGGCCGAACAGCATGACGTCGCCGCCCTCCAGGAACGGCCCGCGGGCGTCCGCGACGCGGTCCAGCGGGACGGGTCGCCCGGGCGGGACGACGACGTGGCGGGCCCCGCGGCGGACCGCCTCGGCGATCAGGGGCCGCAGCCCGAAGCGCTCCTTGAAGCGGTGCGGCAGGCGCAGCGACGCCTCGACCACGGTGTCGCCGATGACGATGACCGGATCACGCACGAAGATCTGCAGCGAGAACGGCGAGAACTCGGCGAGCACCGACTGCTCGTCGTCGGTCAGCGGCACAGGGCGGTGGACGACGACGCCGCGGGCGGCCAGGAAGTGCGCGAGACCGTCGAGCTGCTCCCGGCAGCGGGCGTACCCGTCGGGGTCGACGTCGGACCAGCGACCGCCGCCTTCCGCCCACCCGGCCGCGAACCCGCTCGGCAGGAACGCGAGCGACCGCCCCAGGCCCTCCGCGTCGTCGGGGACGCGGAAGTCGAGAGGGACCCCCACGACCACCTCATCGAGCGGGTCCCACTCGCGGGCCACACCGATCGCATCGTCGCGCGCGGCGGCCTCGGGGGTCACAGCGGTCGCGGGCGGCGCGGGGAACTGCCCCTCGGCGGTCGTCATCGTGGCCTTGTGCCTTCCCCGGAAGGCGACGAAACCGCGGGACGACGGCAACTACGGCAACCGAGCGACTGCGCGCTCTACTTCGAGTTCCTCGACCGCAAGGCCATCGACTGGCGGGTGGTGCAGATGGCTCAGGGCGCGGCCTTCGCGTCGCATCTTCGAGGCACCAGCCGTGCCAAGCCCGACACCGGGCTCGTGCTGCTGCGGTCTGTCGAAGCGACCGTTCCCCGGCAAGCACCCAGCAGGCCCTCACCGCTGTCTTCGGCTTCTACGACGTCTGTTGCGCGAACGCGGTCGCCCACCGAACTTCGGCTGAGCACGGCCGTCTGCCGGTCACGGGCGACGCCGGCACGAGGCTGTGTCGGCCTCCAGTTCTAGGCTCGCCCGACATCTGTCAGGAGGATGCCGTCGTGAGCTTCGTCAGCCCGCCACCGATGTTGGACATAGCCCGGCTCTTCCCAGAACTTGAGCCGCTGGCCAGGACGACAGTGCGCTTGCACCCACGACGCGGCAACCCCGGTGTGCGCGACTCGTCCGTGAGCGGGCCGTTGTTGTGGCCCGCGGACGAACCATGGCCGTGGTGCATGGCGTCGTCCGAGCACGACGGGCCGAATGCCTACCAGCCGTTGCTACAGGTCTTCGCGCGGGACGCGCCTACCATGTTCTTCCCCGACGGCTGCGACCTGCTGCAACTGCTGTGGTGCCCCAACGAGGCCTGTTCACCGACCGGCGATGCTCTCGCGGGATGCCCACGGCCGCTCGCGCGCTGGCGGGCCAGTAGCGACGTCACGGACGTCCAGGGTTCGGCTCCGGAGCCCGAGGTGGTCTTCGACGAGTGGTTCCCCCGCAATCCCTGCGTCGTCAGCCCCGAACCCGTCACCGAGTACCCGTACCTCACCGACCTGCCGCAGGAACTCCGGGAACGTATTCGTGCGTGGGAACCGACGGTGGGCCTGCCGGGCCACGAAGGGTCGTACCAGTCCTCGCTGTCCACCGTGCCCGGCACCAAGACCGGCGGCCACCCGCAGTGGGGCGCCCTGGTCGACCCCTACTGGCCCGACTGTGTGTGCGGCCGCCGCATGACCTATTTGTTGACCGTCAACTCCGACGAGACCGGCGCCGGCCAGTCACGCTGGAGTCGACACGACGAACCCCGATGGCGCGAAGACGACGGCCACGACCTCGTGATCAAGAGCGACCTCCTCGCCTTCGCCTGCATCCACTGCCCCGCGGCCCCACTCGACTACCTGGCCACCTGACAAGCACTCGAAGCCGCAACGGTCCCGATGGCCGGGGCTAGGTCGGCCACACCACCCCTGCGGAGCCGCCGCCTCGGCGGGTCGGTTCGGCCACGGCCTGGATGCGTCCTCGTGGCAGGAATTCCAGGGCGGTCGCAGCACCGATCTCCGGGTTGTCCCGCAGGACGTGGCCGCGGGCCATCAGTGCGGCGCGCAGCGCGGCCGGGACGGACGGCTCCACCTCGGTCGCCGCGCCGTTGCGCTGCGACAGCCGCGGTGCGGCCACGGCGTCGAGCAGGGTCATGCCCTGGTCGAGCCGACCCACCAGGGTCTGGAGCACCGTGGTGATGATGGTGGCGCCGCCCGGTGAGCCGACCGCCAGCAGCGGCTTCCCGTCCTGGAGCACGATGGTCGGCGCCATGCTGCTGCGCGGGCGCTTGCCGGGGGCGGGCAGGTTGGGGTCGGGGACGGCCGGGTTGGCCGGGGCGAAGCTGAAGTCGGTGAGCTCGTTGTTGAGCAGGAAGCCCCGCCCCGGAACGGTGATGGCGCTGCCGCCGGTCTGCTCGATCGTCAGGTTGTACGCGACGACGTTGCCCCAGCGGTCCGCCGCCACCAGGTGGGTCGTCGACAGCCCCTCGTACGGCTCGGCGTCGCCGATGCCGGCCGCCGCCGGGCAGCCCTGGTACGGCGGGCTCGGGTCACCGGGCGGCACCGGGCTCACGCCCGCCCTCGCGGGGTCGATCAGGCACGCCCGCTCGTTCGCGAACCCCTGGCTCAGCAGCGGGCGTTGCGGCACGTCCACGAAGGCCGGGTCGCCGACGTAGCGGTTCCGGTCGGCGAACGCCAGGCGCGAGGCTTCGAGGTAGTAGTGCGCGGCGGTGGCCGCGTCCATGCCCGCGAGGTCGACGGTCTCCAGGATGTTCAGGGCCTCGCCGACGGTGGTGCCGCCGGAGGACGACGGCGCCATGCCGTACACGGTGACGCCGCGGTAGTCGGCCTGGGTGGGCTTGCGGTCGATGACGGAGTACTTGGCCAGATCGCGGGTCTCCATCAGGCCGGGGCGGAAGACGCGGTCCGCGTCGGGCGCGACCGGCGGGGCCTTGACGGTCTGGACGACCTCGCGGCCGAGCGCCCCGCGGTAGAGCCAGTCGACGCCGTACCTGCCCATGTCGCGGTACGTGCGGGCCAGGTCCGGGTTGCGGAACGTGCTTCCCACGACGGGCGGTCGGCCGCCCGGCAGGAACAGGTCGCGGGTGGGCACGATGTCGTCGAACCGCGACTGGTTGGTCGCGGTCTGCGCCTGGAAGGTCGCGTCGACGACGAAGCCGCGCGCGGCCAGCGAGGCCGCGGGGTCGAGGGCCTGCCTGAGCGACAGCGTGCCCCAGCGGCGCAGCGCGGCCTCCCAGGTCGCGGGGGTACCCGGAACACCCACCGACAGGCCGGAGTTGACGCCCTGGTCGAACGGCAGCGGCAGGCCGGTCGCGGGGTCGATGAACGACGTCGCGGTCATCCGGAAGGGTGCGGTCTCGCGGCCGTCGATCGTGCGCACCGTACGCGACTTGGCGTCGTAGTAGACGAAGTAGCCGCCCCCGCCGATCCCCGCGGAGTACGGCTCCGTCACGCCGAGGGCGGCGGCCGTCGCCACCGCGGCGTCGACCGCGTTGCCGCCGCGCCGCAGCACCTCCAGGCCGATGCGGGTGGCGTCCGGATCGACGCTCGACACCGCGCCGCCGTACCCGGTCATCACCGGGACCTTGGGGAACTCCCCGCCGCCGGACCCCGGATGCGCGGAGGCCACCGGGGAGGCGCCGACCAGCAGCGCGGCGGCGGCGATCCCGGCGGCCCAGCCACGGCGCACGCGCCGCCCGACCCTCGACCCGCGGGCGCGCCCGGACGGCGCGAACTGCCCTGGCTGTGGCGGTGATACGGCCATGACGACCTCCCCCGGACGCGACAACGACGCATCCACGGTGACACTCCCGCCCCACCCCGCACAGCCGAAATCGGGCCACAGGGCGGAAGTTCACTCGGACCGACGAAGACTCCGCGGCTTCGAACACCCGATCGGACAGGCGAGTCGGGCCTACGTCCCGCCGCCGATGACCCCGCCGTTCACGCCGCCGCCGAGAGTGCCGCGGTCGGCCCCGCGTCCGCCGCCGCGCCCGCCGCCCTGCCCGTCGCCGCGCCCGTCCTCGTGGCCGCCGCCGTCCTCGTCCTCGGCCGTACCGAACGCGATCTGCCGCAGCGACTCCGCCACCAGGTCGGGCCGGTCGTACGCGAGCCACCGCACGCGCCGGTCCCGCCGGAACCACGTGTCCTGCCGCCGCGCGAACCGCCGCGTCGCCCGCGCCGTGTCCTCTTTGGCCTCCGCCTCGCTGATGTCGCCGGTCAGCTGCCGCAGCACCTGGGCGTAGCCGAGCGCCCGCGAGGCCGTCAGCCCGTCCCGCAGCCCCAGTTGCTCCAGCACCCGCACCTCGTCCACCAGGCCGTCGCGCCACATGCGCTGGACCCGGGCGTCGATGCGCTCGTCCAGCACCGGCCGCGGTACGTCGACGCCGATCTGCACGCAGTCGTACACCGGGACCGGGCCGGGCAGCGTCGCGGTGAACGGCCGCCCGGTGATCTCGATGACCTCCAGCGCGCGCACGATGCGCCGGCCGTTGCTCGGCAGGATCGCGGCGGCCGCGGCCGGGTCGAGGCCCGCGAGGCGGGCGTGCAGCGGACCCGTCCCGTCGGCCTCCAGCTCGCGTTCCAGCCGGGCGCGCACCTCCGGGTCGGTGCCGGGGAACTCCAGGTCGTCGACGACCGCACGGACGTACAGTCCGGACCCGCCCACCAGCACCGGGGTACGCCCGGCGGCAAGCAATTGGTCCACCACCGCCCGCGCGTCCTGCTGGTACTCGGCGACGCTGGCGGTCCGCGTCACGTCCCACACGTCCAGCAGGTGGTGCGGCACGCCGCGGCGCTCGGCGACCGTCAGCTTGGCGGTGCCGATGTCCATGCCCCGGTACAGCTGCATCGAGTCGGTGTTGACGACGTCGCCGCCCAGCGCCTGTGCCAGGGCGACGCCGAGGTCGGACTTGCCTGCGGCGGTCGGGCCGACAACGGCCACGACGCGCGGGCGGCCCGGGGCAGGGGCCGCATCGGGGAGAGATCGCGAACTCACGGGGCAAGTCTGCCGGAACAGTCGCTACGTTCCGTCACCCGATGCGGTACGCCCCGGCGCGGTCACATAACCGCATGCGCCCCGGC
Source organism: Streptomycetaceae bacterium NBC_01309 (assembly GCA_045039925.1). Classification (GTDB taxonomy): domain Bacteria; phylum Actinomycetota; class Actinomycetes; order Streptomycetales; family Streptomycetaceae; genus Yinghuangia. The sequence continues at coordinate 7,287,526 of CP108400.1, read as the reverse complement.
CTCGTTGTCCTGCGGCACGACATGCACATCCGCCACGTCCGTCGTAGGGTCAAGGAGCAAGAAATGGGCGTTTTCGACTGGTTCAGGCGCAATTCCACGGAAGAGACCGCGCAGGAGCCCGGTTCACCCGAGCCGGAGCAGGCGGGGAGCGTCGGAACCCTCGTCGATGAGCGGCCCGCGACCGCGTGTTGCGTCCCCGCCCAGGATTCCGGCCCGTGCTGCGGCGGCAAGGACGCCGCGGACACCGGCCCGGAGGCCGCGGGTGATGCCTCCACCGCAACACTCCCCACGGTCCCGCAGCCTGCCGGCTCGGGCCTGGAGTCCGAAGGAGAGCAGGACATGGGTCTCTTGGACACCATCAAGGAAAAGCTCGCCCCGCACGGAGACAAGGTCGACCAGGGCGTCGACAAGGCGGCCGACATGGTCGACGACAAGACCGGCGGCAAGTACAGCGACAAGATCGACGGCGCTGCCGAGCAGGCCAAGGGCGCGCTGGGCGCGAAGGACGAGGCGGAACCCCCGGCGACGCCGGAGGCGGCCCCCGAAGAAGCCCCGCCGGCGGCCGAGGCGCCGCCGGAGCAGAACCCGCCCGCCTGACAACCGGCAGGACGGCCCCCTAGGACGGTCCCGGCCGCACTGGCCGGAAGGTGAGACAACCGCAGAGACCACCAGGCACAGGTTCGCAGCGCAGACGGCCACGGGATCGCCTCCCGTGGCCGTCGGCGTTGTGCGCCAAACGGGTGAGCGGCCGCGCGCGCCGATCGGTCAGGCGCCCCACACGGCCACGAAGTACCCGACGCCGTAAGGCGCGTCGTCGTACGTCAGGCGCCCGGCGAGCCCGGCGCCGTCCGCCGCTCCCGCGAGCACCTGCCACGCGGCGCGGCCCGCGACCCACAGTTCGTCGGACAGCTCGGGGTCGAGCGCCGCGAGCGCCAGGACGTCGGCGTCGGCCAGCGCCAGCGCGAGGGCCGCGTCGTAGGGCTCGGCCCGTTCGTCCAGGTAGCCCGGCGCCTTCTCGGTGCGGCACGCGCTGCCGTCGCCCATCACGAGCAGGGCGATGCGCTCGCCGCCCGCGACCAGGGCCGCCCCGGAGGCCAGGCAGTCCGCGGCGTCGGCGTCCGACGCGACCGCGAGCCCGGACACGGGTACGTACACGCACGTGCGGCCCAGCAGCCATGCGGCAATGGCCAGGGACAGCGGCAGCCGCTCCTCGGCGTCGCCGGAGCCCCCGGCGCCGAGGCGCACCGAGAGGTTGACGCCGTGCGGCGCGAACGTCCCGACGCCGCCCTCGGGGAAGTCGACCGACTCGCGGCCGGTGCCGACCACGACGATGCGGTCGGGGCGCGCGGCGGCCAGCGCCGCGACGGCGGCGTCACAGGCCTCGCGCAACGCGTCCAACTCGCCCGCGGCACCGGCGGCGAGGTCGGGCACGAGCAACGGCGGATGAGGACACACGGCAGCGGCAACGAGCACGGCACGAGAGTACCGGGCGTGTTCTCATGGGCTCATGGCGCAGCTCACCATCATCAGGCACGGCGAGACGGAGTGGAGCCGGGACAGCCGGCACACCGGACGCACCGACATCCCGCTCACCCCGACCGGCGAGGAGCAGGCCCGCGCGGCGGGAAAGCTCGTCGCCGACCGGGACTTCGCACTCGTGCTCGTCAGCCCGCTGCGGCGGGCCAGGGCGACGGCCGTGCTCGAGGGACTGCCGGACACCGACCTCGAACCGGACCTCATGGAGTGGGACTACGGCGGCTACGAGGGCCTGACCACGGCGCGGATCCGCGAGACGGTCCCGGGCTGGTACCTCTGGCGCGATGGCGTCGTCCCGGGCGACGCGGACCATCCGGGCGAACAGGTGTCCGACGTCGGCGCGCGTGTCGACCGCGTGCTGGAGCGCGTACGCCCGGCCCTCGACGCGGGCGACAACGTGGCCCTCGTGGCGCACGGACACGTCCTGCGCGTCCTCACCGCCCGCTGGCTCGGCCTGCCCCCGGCGGACGGGCGGCTGTTCGCCCTCGCCACGGCGGGCGTGTCCGACCTCGGCTTCGAGCACGGCGAGCCGGTGATGACCGCCTGGAACCGCCGCACCTGAGGGCGCAGACGTCCTCGAACCGCCGGACGTGAGCGCACACGCGACGGGCGGACGCCCCCCTAACCGCCCCGCCTCCCCCGCCTCCCGCCTGACCCTTCCTTACCTCGGGAACGCCAGCCGCCACCGGAAGGTGCCGGCCACACCCCCCAACCACTCCAAGCAGCGAAGCCCCGCCACGTTCGACGCGCCGTTCGACCACAGCGACATCACGCCGCGACGTCAGGAGTCGACGCGGCAGGCGGCGGTCTCGGACGCCGGGGCGGCCGGGGGCGGGCCGACCGTCGGCAGGCCCAGCAGGACACCCGGGGTGGCCGCGGGCGCGCCGGTGCGCTTGGCCCACGCGTCCCCGGCGCGGGTGCGGCGGACGGCTCGTGTGGGGCCCTCGGCGAGCAGGTGGTGCGGGGCCGCGTACGTGATCTCGACGGTGACGACGTCGCCGGGGCGCACATCCTCGTCAGGCCGCTGGAAGTGCACGAGGCGGTTGTCGGGCGCGCGGCCGGACAGCCGGGCCGTGGACCCGTCCTTGCGGCCCTCCCCCTCGGCGACGAGGACGTCGAGAGTGCGGCCGACCTGCTTCTTGTTCTCGTCCCAGGAGATGTCGTCCTGGAGCGCGACCAGGCGCCCGTAGCGCTCCTGCACGACCGCCTTGGGGATCTGGCCGTCCATCGTGGCGGCCGGGGTCCCGGGGCGCTTGGAGTACTGGAACGTGAAGGCGTTGGCGAAGCGCGCCTCGCGCACGACGTGCAGGGTCTGCTCGAAGTCGGCGTCGGTCTCGCCGGGGAAGCCGACGATGATGTCGGTCGAGATCGCCGCGTCGGGCATCGCGGCGCGCACGCGGTCGATGATCCCGAGGTAGCGGTCCTGGCGGTACGAGCGGCGCATCACGCGCAGCACGTCGTCCGAGCCGGACTGGAGCGGCATGTGCAGCTGGTGCATGACGTTGGGCGTCTCGGCCATCGCCGCGATGACGTCGTCGGTGAAGTCGCGCGGGTGCGGCGAGGTGAAGCGCACGCGCTCCAGGCCGTCGATCTGGCCGCAGGCGCGCAGGAGTTTCGAGAAGGCCTCGCGGTCGCCCATGTCGGAGCCGTACGCATTGACGTTCTGCCCGAGCAGCGTGACTTCGATCACGCCCTCGGCGACCAGCGCCTCGATCTCGGCGAGCACATCGCCCGGCCGGCGGTCCTTCTCCTTGCCGCGGAGGGCGGGCACGATGCAGAACGTGCAGGTGTTGTTGCAGCCGACCGAGATGGAGACCCAGGCGGCGTACGCCGATTCGCGCCGCGTGGGCAGCGTCGACGGGAAGACGTCCAGCGACTCCAGGATCTCGACCTGGGCCTCCTCCTGGACGCGGGCGCGCTCCAGGAGCACCGGTAGGGAGCCGATGTTGTGAGTGCCGAACACGACGTCCACCCATGGGGCCTTGGCCACAATGGTGTCGCGGTCCTTCTGGGCGAGGCAGCCGCCGACGGCGATCTGCATGCCGGGACGCTTGGCCTTCTTCGGCGCCAGGTGGCCGAGATTGCCGTAGAGCCTGTTGTCGGCGTTCTCCCGCACCGCGCAGGTGTTGAAGACGACGACGTCGGCCTCCTCGCCCGCGACCGCGCGGACGTAGCCCGCGTCCTCCAGCAGGCCGGACAGCCGCTCGGAGTCGTGGACGTTCATCTGGCACCCGTAGGTGCGCACCTCGTAGGATCGCGCGCTCATATCGAGAATCAAGGTTACGCGGTCGCCGGGCCGCCCCGGACCCCGGTGACGGAGACAGGTACGTACACACTCGAGCACAAACGACCGCACACACGACAGCACGCACGACAGCACGCACGGCTGCACAGGCACGAAGGCACACACGCGACCACGCACAGGACCACGCACCCGGACTCGGACAGGAACCCCTCATGAGGCAAGGCCGTCTGGCCCGCGCCCGCACAGCCGCGGCGCCGGTACGCCGCACCCGCACGCTCGTCGCGGCGGTGCTCGGTGTCGCGCTCACCCTCTTCGCGGGCGGCCTGTGGATCAGTTCGGACGACAACGTGCCCTACCGCGGCGGCCCGCTGACCATCACGACGGGCGTGCCGGAGGGCGTCTACGCCCAGTACGGCGACCTCCTCGCCCCGCGCCTCGAGTCCGATCTCAGCACGGACGTGTCACTGATCAGCAGCGCCGGATCGCCGGACAACCTCGACAAGGTGCTGAAGGGGCAGGCGACACTCGGCATCGCCACCGCCGACGCGGTCGCCGCGCTGCCGCCGGAGCAACGCGAGCAACTCCGCGCGGTCGCCCGCCTGTACGACGACTTCGTGCAGCTCGTGGTCCCGGCCGGCAGCAAAATCGATGAGCTGACCGACCTGCGTCCCTCGGGTGACGGCGCGCCGCGCCTGCGTGTGGGCATCGGTCCGGACCGGTCCGGCGTACAGCTGCTGACCCGGCGCATCCTCGAGACCGTGGACATGACCCCGGAGGCCGATCTGGACGCCACGGACGACGGGATCGGAGGGGCCGCCGCGAAACTGATGCGCGGGGAATTGGACGCCTTCTTCTGGTCCGGCGGCCTGCCGACGAAAGCGGTGACCGACCTCGTCGGGCAATTCCCGATCAGCTTCGTGCCGCTGCCCGGCGTCGCGCAGAACTTGCAGCGGCTGGAGGCGGTCGGGGACACGCAGGTCTACCGCGAGGCGGTGATCCCGGACGACGCGTACCGGAACGTCAAGGGCGGCCCGACGGTCGCCGTACCGAATCTGATGGTGACCCGGGCGGATGCGGACACCGAACTGATCAGACGCGTGACAGGTACGGTCCTGGGAAGTCGCGAGGCGATCGGGGCCGTCGTGCACGCGGCGCAGCTGGTGGACCCGGGTACGGCGATTTTCACATTTCCGCCGCTGAAGCTGCACGAAGGTGCCCGACTCTGGTACAGATCGGCGAAACCGTGATACGCGGGACGTCGCGCGTAGACCGCTGAATGCAACATGCTGGGGCCTGTCCCCACATATTTGGGTGCACCTCCTAAACTCTGACGCCCTGTCAGTAGAACCTGGAGCACCTGGGAGGAGGGCGTACCGCAGTGTCGGAGGGCGATGTCGGCCGTGTGCTCGGCCAGCGGTACCGCCTGAGCAGGAGCCTGGGCCGCGGCGGCATGGGCGAGGTCTGGCTGGCCGTGGACACCGCCCTGGGGCGCGAGGTCGCCGTCAAGGAACTGCTGCTGCCCGCGTCGCTCGACGAGACCGCGCAGCGGTCCTGGCTGGAGCGCAGCAAGCGCGAGGCGACCGCGGCGGCCCGCATCCGGCACGAGAACGTGGTGACCGTCCACGACGTGTTCGAGGAGGACGGGCGCCCGTGGATCGTCATGGAGCTGGTCATCTCGCGATCGCTGGCCGAGGCGGTGCGCAGTGAGGGCCGGCTCGACTTCGCCGAGGCCGCGCGCATCGGCCTGGACGTCCTGCGCGCCCTGCGCGCCGCGCACGCCAAGGGTGTGCTGCACCGCGACGTGAAGCCCGCGAACGTGCTGCTCGGCCTCGACGGACGCGTCGTGCTGACAGACTTCGGCATCGCGACATTCGTGGACGCCCCGCAGGTGACCCAGATCGGCGAGCTGCTCGGTACGCCCGGCTATCTCGCCCCCGAGCGCGCCGAGCGCTTCGCGGGCGGCGGCGCGGCGCCGACGGCCGCGCGGCAAGGCACCGACCCGGCCGCCGTGCGCGGCTCGGAGGACGCCCTCGGCATGAGCGGCGGGACGCTGCTCGATCCCGCGTCCGACCTGTGGTCGCTGGGCGCGACCCTCTACGAGATGGTCGAGGGGCGGCCGCCGTTCAGCCGCTCGTCGCCGGTCGAGGTCGTCGACGCCGTGGTCAACCAGGCTCCCCTCCCGATGCGCCACGCGGGCGCGCTGGAGCCGGTGGTCATTGGGCTGCTCCGCAAGGACCCGGTCGAGCGGATGGACGCCAAGGAGACCGAGGAGCTGCTCATCGGCGTCATCCAGGAGGCGCTGGCGCCGACCTGGGGCGGCGAGGCGCCTGCCGCGCCGCGGCAGCCCGGCGGCCCCGAAAACGCACCGGGCACGGGCGCGTACCGCAGCGGCGTCGGGAGCGGCCACACCGTGACGCACCGCTCGACTCCGCGCGGCCTTCCCGAGGTGCGGAGCGGCGCGGTCGGCGTCGGGGGTCCCGGCGCCGGGACGCCCGGCCCGGGCACGCGTGGAGCCGGTGCCCACGGCGGCAGCGCACACGGAGCCGGTACGCACGGCCCCGGGGAGGCAACCGCCGCGCACACCCTAGCCCCGCACGGCCCCGGCGACGCCGTCGAGGCGACGTGGGCCGGCGACGCCCCCGGACCGGTGCAGGCCCCCGGTCCCGGCGGTCCCGGCAACGGGGCCGACGGCACCGCATCAGGCGGCGGGCCCGGGGGTAAGCGGTCGTTCTGGAGGAGCAGGACCGCGCGGATCGGGCTGCCGGTCGCGGTGGCCCTGGTGCTGATAGCCGTGTCGGTGGTCGTGGCCGCGGTGGTCGGCGGCGAGGACAAGCGCAAGGACATGCTGGCCGAGCTGCGCACGCAGTCGCCGACGTACCAGGCCATGCTCAACCGCGGCTACATGCTCGTCGGGGTCAAGCCGGACCAGCCGGGGCTGAGCCAGAAGGGCCCGGACGGCGAGTACACCGGGTTCGACGACGAGATCGCCCGCATGATCGCCGCCGATCTCGGCTTCTCCGGCAAGCTCCGGTTCGTCGACGTCGAGACGCAGGGGCGCGAGTACCGGATATCGAGCGGTCAGGTCGACCTGATCGTCGCCAGCTACACCATCAACCCCGAGCGGCTGGAGCGGGTGTCGTTCGCGGGCCCGTACTACGTGGCGGGGCAGGACTTCCTGGTCCGCAAGGACGACCCGGAGGCGGAGCGGCCGGAGGACCTTGCGGACGACCGCATCTGCGTGGTCCGCGGGTCGACGTCGGCGGCGCGGATCGGGCAGAAGTTCCCGGCCATGCAGGTCGAGGAGCGCGGCAAGTACTCCGAGTGCGTCGACGAGCTGCTGAAGAAGAACGTGCGCGGGGTCAGCACCGACGACACGATCCTGGCCGGCTTCGTCGCCAAGCACCCCGCGGAGCTGCGGGTGCTCGGCAGCCCCTTCTCGGCGGAGCCGTACGGCGTGGGCCTCAGCCGCGGCGACAGGGTCCTCGCGAAGGCCGTCTGCGACGCGCTGAACCGGCATGTGGCCAACGGCGACTGGCAGCGGGCGTACGACGCCACACTCGGCCCGCTGGGCCTGCTGGCCCCGCGTCCCCCGAAGTGCACGCCGCACATGACGAGCGCCGATCTCACCGGCGACTGATCCCCGCCCCGTCACAGCACCCGGTTCACAGCACCTGGCTCACAGGAGACCAGTTCAGAGCGCACCGGTTCACAGCGCCCGGTCGACCGTCACCGTCACGACCAGCCCGCCTCCGTCGCGCGCCGCGAAATCGATGTCGCCGCCGGTCGCCCGCAGCAACGTGCGCGCGATCGACAGCCCCAGGCCCGAGCCGTCCACGTTCTGGTGGTGCGAGCTGCGCCAGAACCGGTCGCCGACGCGCCGCAGCTCCGTGGGGTCCAGTCCGGGTCCCCGGTCCGCGACGCGGAGCTCCAGGCGGCCCCCGACCGCCGCGAGGGCGACCGCTATCTCGGCCTCGTCGGGGCTGAACTTGAGGGCGTTGTCGAGGATCGCGTCGAGCGCGCTGCCCAGCGCGATGGGGTCGACGTTGCCGGTCAGCGCGCGCGACCCCTGCTGGTCGAAGCGCTGGCCCCGGGCGCGCGCCAGCGGTTCCCACGCGTCGATGCGCTCGCGCACCAGGGCGGCGACGTCGAGCGGTACGCGGTGCGTCCCGGTGTTGGCGGCGTTCTCGGCCAGCGCGAGCGCCAGCAGCTCGTCCAGGACGTGTGTGAGGCGCCGTCCCTCGTCGCGCACCCCGTCGAGCGTCTCGATGTGCTCGGGCGGCAGCGACAGGCCCAGCTCCTCGATGCGCAGAAGCAGCGCCGACAAGGGGTTGCGCAGTTGGTGCGAGGCGTCCGCGGCGAACGCCCGCTGCTGCTCGACGACGGTCTCGACGTTGTCCGCCATCTCGTTGAACGCCTTCGCGAGGCGCCGCAGCTCGGGCGGCCCCTGCGCGGCCGCGACGCGCGCGCCCAGCTTGCCGGTGGCGATCTCGTGTGTGGCCTTGTCGAGGACCTGGACCGGCCGCAGGATCGTGCCGGTCAGCCGGCCCGCGGCCAGGAGCGCGGCAAGCACGGCGATGGCCTCGCCGGCGCCGAGGAAGAGCCAGTTGTCCCAGGTCCGGCCGCGCATCGTGCCGGTGCCCGACTCCGTGACGGCGACCGCGACGACGTCGCCGCTGTAGACGACGGGCACCGCGACGGTGATCGTGCGGTCCTGCCACGGCCACACCTGCGGCGCCTCGCTGCGGCGGCCGGCGCGCGCTTCCGCGAAGGCCTCGCGTGCCTGGCCGGTCTCGGGGAGGCGGTACTCGAGGTCGGACGCGATGAGCGGGACGCCGTTGCGGTCGAGCACCGCCGCGCGTATGCCGTACACGAGGTAGAACTGCTTCAGGGACTGCTCCAGGGACAGGCTCAGCGACTTCTGCTTCTCCAGGGAGCGCTCCACGTCCTCCCCTTCGCGGATCGCGGTCTGGTACTGGGCGGCGAAGAACGCGGTGTCGTCGGCGCGGTCGCGGACCATCTCCTGTTGGTGGGCGTCGGCGCGCGACACGGCCAGGGGTATGCCGAGCGCGAGCAGCACAGCCGTCATGAGCGTCAGCAGCAGGGCGAGGAGTCGGGTGCGCACAGGCGTCGGTCTTCGGGCGTGCCGGGCTCAGGCGTCCGGAACCACGCGGTAGCCGACACCGCGAATGGTTTCGACCATGCGGGGGTTGCCGAGCTTCGCGCGCAGCGATGCGACGTGTACTTCGAGCGTGCGGCCGCTGCCGGCCCAGCTGGTGCGCCACACCTCGCTCATGATCTGTTCGCGGCGGAACACCACGCCGGGGCGCTGGGCGAGCAGGGCGAGCAGGTCGAACTCCTTGCGGGTGAGGACCACCTCGGTGCCGCACACGGTCACGCGGCGGGCGGCGGCGTCCACGACCAGTGCGGGGGCAGCGGGGGCCGCGGGGGCGTCGTCGGACGCGGGGGCGGCGGGCGCGGCGGAGGCGGTCTCCGGGCGGGGTTCGGGGCGGGCGCGGCGGCTGACCGCGTGGATGCGCGCCAGCAGCTCGCCGATGTCGTAGGGCTTGGTGACGTAGTCGTCGGCGCCGATGTTGAGGCCGTGCACGCGCGAGCGTACGTCGGCGCGTGCGGTCACCATGATCACCGGCACGTCGCTGATCCGGCGTATTCGGGCGCAGACCTCGAAGCCGTCGTGATCCGGCAGGTTGAGGTCCAGCAGCACCACGTCGACGTCGACGCCGAGCGCGTCCAGGGCCTCCTCGCCCGTGCAGGCGTGCCGTACGTCGATCCCGTGCCGCCCCAGGACGGCACGCAGCGGCGTCGCGATGCGCAGGTCGTCCTCGACCATCAGCAACCGCATGGCGTGGCCTCCTCGCTGCTCTGTCCGTCCTGAAGCGCTGTTCCCGGCGTGTTCCCCGCGCGTTCCTGCCCTGCCCCCGATACGGGCCCGGTTCCCGCGGGGTTCACCCCCGCGTCGCGACCGGGTCATCCAATCAGACTCCCCGGTTTCTGCCGAGGGTTCAGGACCCACGACGCTCCGTTATCCGCTCTTGACCTCAGGTGAAGCTCAAATCCGGCTTGCTGCTTGGGTCTTGCCCGCTTTCATGAGCCCACCACACGATCCGGAGGAGCGAAGCCACCGTGACCGAAGCCCTGGACAAGACGCCGTCACCGGCGATGAAGACGGCCGCACCGCTCGTGGTCCTGTCGAACGTCAACAAGCACTTCGGCGCGCTGCACGTCCTCCAGGACATCGACCTGACGATCCACGAGGGCGAGGTCGTCGTCGTGATCGGCCCGTCGGGATCCGGTAAGTCGACATTGTGCCGGACCATCAACCGCCTGGAGCCCATCGACTCCGGCTCCATCACCATCGACGGCCAGTCGCTGCCGCAAGAGGGCAAGGCCCTCGCCCGGCTGCGGTCGGAGGTGGGGATGGTGTTCCAGTCGTTCAACCTCTTCGCGCACAAGACCGTGCTGCAGAACGTGACGATCGGCCCCACCAAGGTACGCCGTGAGTCGCGCGACGCCGTGGACAAGCGTGCCCGCGCCCTGTTGGACCGCGTCGGCGTCGGCAACCAGGCCGACAAGTACCCGGCCCAGCTGTCCGGCGGCCAGCAGCAGCGTGTGGCGATCGCCCGCGCGCTGGCCATGCAGCCCAAGGTGATGCTGTTCGACGAACCGACCTCGGCACTCGACCCCGAGATGGTCAACGAGGTCCTGGAAACCATGAAGAGCCTCGCCGCGGACGGCATGACCATGGTCGTCGTCACGCACGAGATGGGCTTCGCGCGCTCCGCCGCGAACCGGGTCATCTTCATGGCCGACGGCCGGATCATCGAGGAGAACACCCCCGACGAGTTCTTCGGCAACCCGCGCAGCGACCGTGCGCGCGACTTCCTGTCGAAGATCCTGCACCACTGATCGGCGCCGTGCACCACCCCGCCGGCACGCGTACGCGTACGCCGGCACCCGTCCGTACCCGTAACCACCATCAAGGAGCAAGGGTCATGAATCTCCGCAAGACCATAGCCGTCGCCGGCTTCTCCGCTCTGGCCCTCCTCGCTACGGCCTGCGGCAAGGACGATCCCAAGACGGAGACCCCCGCGGCGCCGCAGCAGTCCGTGAACACGCAGTCCGTGGACATCAACTCCAAGACCTTCCAGGCCGCGAAGGCCCGCGGCCACATGGTCATCGGCGTCAAGGAGGACCAGCCCGGCCTCGGCTTCCTCGACCCGACGACGGGTGAGCGCTCGGGCTTCGACATCGAGATCGCGCGCCTGGTCTCCGCCGAGCTGGGCCTGGACCCGAAGAAGATCGAGTTCAAGCCGATCGTGTCGGCGAACCGCGAGACCGCGCTGGCCAAGGGCGACGTCGACATGTACGTCGGCACGTACAGCATCACCGACAAGCGCAAGGAGCTCGTCGACTTCGCCGGCCCGTACTACGTCTCGGGCCAGAGCCTGTTGGTGAAGAAGAACAACACCGACATCCTCGGCAAGGAAACGATCAAGGGCAAGAAGGTCTGCTCGGCCAAGGGCTCGACGCCGATCCAGAAGATCAAGACCGAGTTCCCCGAGACCCAGGCGATCGAGTACGACACCTACTCGGTCTGCGTGGACAACCTGCTCAGCGGCCAGGTCGACGCGGTGACCACCGACGAGGCGATCCTCAAGGGCTACGCCGCCAAGGACCCGACCAACCTCAAGGTCGTGGGCGAGAACTTCTCCACCGAGAAGTACGGCATCGGCCTGCCGAAGGGCGACGTCGAGTACCGCAACAAGATCAACGACATCCTCGCCGCCAAGATGCAGGACGGCACGTGGAAGAGCATCTACGACGCGACGCTGGGCAAGTCGGGCTCGCCGGCCCCGCCCGCGCCGATGATCGAGCGCTACTGATCCGCTGATCCGCGCGGCGGGCGACCGCCGCACGCGCCGATGAATCCGACCGCACGCTCCTGAAGCGCGGCCGACGCCCGCGCCGGCCCGGTGGCGACACCCCGGGCCGGCGCGGCCCCCGGCACCTCGAAACCACGTCCGATCCAGACTTGCGGGGATCACCGTGAACATATGCCCTGACGCCGCCCGTTCGGCGCGCCCGGAAGAGGGCCGGAAGGCGGGCGCGCGATGAACGTTCTCACGGACAACTGGGACTTGCTCAGCGACGGCTTTCTCACGACGCTCAAGCTCACGCTGTACTGCGGCATCGTCGCCGTCGTGGTGGGCACTCTGCTGGCCGCCTGCCGTGTCTCGCCCGTACCGCCGCTGCGCTGGTTCGGCGCCGCGTACGTCACCATCATCCGCAACACGCCGCTGACGCTGCTGATGTTCGTGGTCGCGCTCGGCTTCCCGAAGCTGAACATCACGCTCGACTTCATCACCTTCGCGGTGATCGCGGTCGGCGGCTACACCGCGGCGTTCATCTGCGAGGCCGTCCGCTCGGGTATCAACACCGTGCCGCTCGGGCAGGCCGAGGCCGCCCGCAGCCTGGGCATGTCGTCCAACCAGACGCTGACCCTGGTGGTCCTGCCGCAGGCGCTGCGGGCCGTGGTGCCGCCGATCGGCTCGCTGCTGATCGCGATGGTGCGTAACTCGGCCATCGCGAGCGCGTTCAACGTGGCCGACCTGTTCGGCACGTACAACCAGATGCTCGAGAACGGCGAGAACGTGATCCTGGTGTTCTTCTGGATCGCGGTCGGCTACCTGATCATCACCCTCAGCATGAGCGCGGCGTTCGCGGCGCTGGAGAAGAAGATGGCGGTGGCCCGATGACCCAGCAGGCCACGGTCCTCTTCGACGCCCCCGGCCCGAAGGCCAAGCGGCGCAACTTCCTCATCGGCGTGGCCGGCGTGGGCCTCCTGCTGCTCGGCCTCGGCTGGATCGCGTACCGGTTCGACCAGACCGGGCAGTTCGACCGCCGCCGGTGGGAGCTGTTCGAGTACACCCGCGTGCAGAACCAGATCCTCGACGGCCTGTGGGCGACCCTCAAGGCGTTCGCCCTCGCGGTGGTCCTGTCGCTGCTCCTCGGCGCGCTGCTGGCCGCCGGCCGGCTGTCCGAGCACCGCGCGGTGCGCTGGGCGGCCACGGCGTTCGTGACGTTCTTCCGCGCGATGCCGCTGCTGATCCTGATCTTCTTCCTGTACCTCGCGCCGGCGTACCTCGACCACTGGCCCGGGTTCCTGGAGTTCATCAACGACGACCCGATCTGGCCGCTGGTCATCGGCCTGACGCTCTACAACGGGACCGTGCAGGCGGAGACCATGCGCGCGGGCATCCTGGCGCTGCCGAAGGGGCAGAGCGAGGCGGCGTACGCGATCGGTCTGCGCAAGTCGCAGGTGATGGTGTCGATCCTGGTGCCGCAGGGCATCCGCGCCATGCTCCCGTCGATCATCAGCCAGATGGTGGTGACGCTGAAGGACACCTCCCTCGGCTTCATGATCACCTACCCCGAACTCCTGTACGTCGCCAAGCTGCTCGGCTCGCAGCAGGACTACGGGTTCCCGTTCATCCCGGTCGCGATCGTGGTCGGCGCCATCTACATCCTGATCTGCAGCCTGCTGTCCGTGCTCGCCGTCTGGGTCGAGCGCCGGCTGAGCCAGGGGCGCAAGGGCCGCCCGCCGCAGATCGAGACGCCGGTCGGCGGGACCATCACCCCGAAGCCCGACCTGCACGCGGGAGCGGCCGTGTAGTCGGATCCGACTCCCCGGCCGAACCCGGACTCCCGGTCCGTACCCGGACTCCCGGTCCGTACCCGGACACCCGGTCCGAACGCACACCCGACGCCCCGCGACGCCACCCCGTCGCGGGGCGTCGCTCTGCGCCGGGACCCGCGCGTGGCCCATGATGGCCCCGGGAAAGTTCGGTCCCCGGGGGAGACCGGCGGTGCGCGCCCGTGCCGCGGCATGCCCTCGGGGAGCCATCCAAGGGGGAGTTCCGGACATGACACTGCGTCAGGTGATAGCCGCCGCGGGTATCGCCGCCCTGGCCCTACTGGGCACCGGATGCAACGACGGCGGCGGGCCGGAGGCCGCGCCGCAGACGTCCGCAGCGCGACCGACGCCGTCGGCACCCGTCTACGCGGTACGCGGCGGCGTGGACCTGGCGGCGGCGCCGACCTGGAAGGCCGCCCGGGACCGCGGCCACCTGGTGGTGGGCGCCAAGGACGACCAGCCGGGACTGGGCTACCTCGACCCCGCGACGCTGCGCCGGTCGGGCTTCGACATCGAGATCGCCCGCATGGTCTCCGCGTATCTGGGGCTGGATCCGGCACGGATCGAGTTCAAGACCATCGCGTCCGTGAACCGCGAGACGGCGATCGTGAACGGCGACGTGGACCTGTACGTCGGGACGTACAGCATCACCGACGACCGCAAGAAGTCGGTCGCCTTCGCCGGCCCCTACTACGTGTCGGGGCAGAGCCTCCTGGTGCGCGGCGACGAACTGGCCATCACCGGCAAGGACACGATCGCGGGCAAGAAGGTCTGCTCGGCCAAGGGTTCGACGGCGTTCCGGCACCTCCAGCGCGAATTCCCGGAGAGTCTGGCGGTGTTCTACGACGACTACAGCCAGTGCGTCGAGAACCTGCTGACGGGGCTGGTGGACGCGGTGTCGACGGACGAGGCGATCCTCAAGGGCTACGCGGCGCGCAACCCCGACCGCCTCAAGGTCGTCGGGCAGCCGTTCACCACCGAGAACTACGGCATCGGCGTGCCCCGCGACGACACGGTCTTCCGCACGGCGGTCAACGAGGCACTGCGCGTGAGTGCCGCGAACGGCAACTGGAAGGCGGCGTACGACGCGACGCTGGGCCTGTCCGGCGTGCCCGCCCCGCCCGTTCCGCAGCTCGAACCGTGAGCGCGCCGCGCCCGGCGGGAATCGGACCCGGATCCGGCGTACGCCCCTTCGCCGTTCGCCCGATCGAGTACCGTCCGGGCGACGGTCGCACGGCCGTCACCCGGCGGGCCCGGCGGCCGGGCGCGGGCGGCATTCGGGTCGGCCCCGGTGCCGGGCCCGGGTGCCGACCGGGCGCGGGCCGGACGGGGACCCGGTGCGGGCCCGGGCGCACCACCCTCGCGCGCCGGGGACACGGCGCCCGGGCGACCGGTGCGCCGGAGTGCGCCACCCGACGACGCCACCCGCGGACCGGGCGCGTTGTCACACGACCCGCCTCCGGTGCCGGATGATTGCCTCTTGGACATCTGATCGTTCGGGAGGCTTCGCATGCCAGGCACGGCCGATTCCCCTACCCACCGGGACTCGGTGATCGTCGTCGGCGCCGGACCGGCGGGGCTGGCCTGCGCGCTGGCGCTCGCCCGGCAGGGCGTGCGCTCGGTGCTGGTCGACGCGGGCGACGGCACGGCGCGCGAGGGCTCGCGCTCGTGCGGTCTGGACGCGGCGACGTTCGCGTTCGCCGCGGGCCTGGTCGGCGGCCGCCTGGACGGTGCCGCGCAGCCCTGGGGTCCGCTGCGCATCCGGCGCCGCTCGACCACCGTGCCGGTGCCGCGCGAACCCGAGGGCGGCCCGGCTCCCGCACCCGAGCGCTACGGCCTTCCGCAACAGCGCCTCGAACAGGCGCTGTTGGATACGGTGTCCGCCGCGCCGCTGGTGACCACCGCGTGGCGGCACCGGGTCGAGGCGGTCGAGCAGGACACGGACATGGTCACCGTCACCACCCGCGGCCCGGCCGGCCGGGTGCGGTGGCGCGCCCCGTGGCTGGTGGCCGCCGACGGCCACCACTCGTTCGTGCGCCGCGCGCTGGGCGTACGGTTCCCGGGGCGCCCGCGCGTGGACCGCCTGCTGTGCGCCGACGTGAAGGTCGCCCTGCCGCGTCCGCCGTGGGAGGAATCCCCGCTGGAGCCCTGGCTGTTCGTCGACCCGCCGTTCCAGCGGGACGGCACGGTCCTCGCGCAGCCGCTGCCGCACGACATGTGGCGGCTGACCTGGCAGCTGCCGCTGGCGCACGGCGTCGCGAAGGCCGCCGACGCGACGGCGCTGATCCCGGTGCACGGCGACCCCGCCGACCCCAAGCGCACGACGCAGCGGGTGCGCGCCGTGCTGCGCACGCTCGACGCGATGAGCCCGGACGCCGACGCCGCCGCGGACCCCGTCTACGACATGGTGTGGACGGGCGAGTTCGAGGTGCACCAGCGGCTCGCGCGGCGGTTCCGGGCGGGACGCGTCCTGCTGGCCGGCGACGCGGCGCACCTGGTGCACCCCACCGTGGCGGACGGTGCGGACCTCGCCCTCCAGGACGCCCGCAATCTGGCCTGGAAGCTCGCGCTGGTGCTGGGGCGGCGCGCGCCGGACCGGCTGATCGAGACGTACCACGGCGAGCGGCGCAGCGCGGCGCGGCGGCGGCTGGCGTTCGGCGAGGACGCGCTGCACTTCCTGAGCCCGCGCGGCCCGGCGCAGAAGATGGGGCGGCGGCTGACGCTGATGGGCGCGCGCAGCAAGGGGACCACGCTTCGGCGCCTGGACCCGCGGGCGCTGGTCGCGGACTCCCTTCCGGAGTACACGGGTTCGCCGCTGCTCACGCCGGGCGGCCTCGGGGTCGGCGGTCCGGTGGAGGACGTGGCGGTGGTGCGCGCCGACGGCCGCCGGGCGCGGCTGTCGGAGTGTCTGGACCAGGGGCTCGTGGTGGTGCTGGTCGCGCCCGGTATAGAGGTGTGGGACGGTCCGCGCTGGCGGGACGCGGGCCTGATGCCGCTGCTGCGCGCGCGGCTCGGCGAACTGCCGGTGGCGGCCGAGCTGGTGGTGACGCACGAGTACCCGGGGGCGGCGGCGCACACGCTGCTGCTGGTGCGCCCGGACGGCTACCTGGCGGCGTGG
Source organism: Streptomycetaceae bacterium NBC_01309 (assembly GCA_045039925.1). GTDB lineage: Bacteria > Actinomycetota > Actinomycetes > Streptomycetales > Streptomycetaceae > Yinghuangia. Next base: position 7,270,915 of record CP108400.1, on the reverse strand, counting down.
CTGCCGCCCGGCGGCGAGGACGACCTGAACGCCGCGGCGCTGCGGGCCGTCGGGCGGCCGGCGTCCGAGGAGATGTCGGCGGCGGCGTCCGGAGGCCCCTGAGCCCCGGACGCCGCCACCCCGCCGCCCTGCCTGCGGTGCCCCGCCGCGGTCGGCTGCCGGGGGTCAGTCCTTGAACGCGGGGAGCACGTGCTTGCCCATCAGTTCGATCGAGCGCATGACCGCCTCGTGCTCGATCTTGTACGGGTTGACCAGGCACAGCAGCAGGTCGCACCCGGCGGCCTCGTAGCGCTTGGCCACCTCGACGCAGTGCTCGGGGTCGCCGACGATGGCCGACCCGGAGTTCTGCAGGTAGTCGAACGTGAGGTGGCTGAGGGCGCCGCTGCGGCGGTGCTCCAGGGGGCCGGCGGTGTAGCCGTACGTGCCGAGCTCCTGCTCCTTCTCCTCCATCCACTCGGCGACCGAGGCGATGAGGGCGCCGCCGTGGCCGACGTACCAGACGCACGACTCGGCGGCCTGGTCGACCGCCTCCTCCGTGGTCGGCGCGCAGTGCACCATGGTGAAGGTCGCGGCGCGGTCGTTGACGAACTTGCCCGCGGGGTTGACGCATTCGGCCAGGCCCTCGCGGTACATGGCGATGCGGGCGGACAGTTCCTCGGGCGGCACGCCGACGGTGAACGAGCACAGTCCGAGACCGCGGCGGCCGATCTCCTTGTGGCCGTCGGGGCTGGAGGTGGCGCCCCACATCGGCGGGTGCGGCTTCTGCAGCGTGCGCGGCAGGACGCGGCGGGGCGCGCCCATCTTCCAGTACTCCCCCTGCGCCTGGTACTCGTCCTCGGTCCACGCCCCGACGATGTGGTCGAGGGCCTCGTTCCACATCGCCCGCGTCTCGGACGGGTCGATGTCGAAGCCCTCGAGTTCGGCGCGGGTGGAGCTGCGGCCGGTGCCGAACTCGACGCGGCCGTCCGAGATGAGGTCGAGCACGGCGGCGGACTCGGCGCTGCGGATGGGGTGGTTGTACGGCTTGGGCAGCAGCCGCACGCCGTAACCGAGGCGGATGTTCTCGGTCTTGGCGGCGATCGCGCCGTACAGCGTCTCGGGGTTGGAGCAGTGCGAGTACTCCTCCAGGAAGTGGTGCTCCACGGTCCAGAAGGAGTGGAAGCCCATCTTGTCGCCGAGGACGGCCTGCTCGATGGTGTTCTTGTAGGCGCGGTGCTCGCTCTCCTCGTCCCAGGGACGGGCGACCGGTATCTCGTAGAACAGGGCGAACTTCATCGTGCTCCTCCTGCACTGGACGGTGTGGGTCTGGCGCGCCGTGCGGCGGGGAGTCAGGGTGCGAATCCCCGGGTGATGAACTCGGCGACGAACCTCCGGACTTCGTCGGGGTCGTCGGCGTCGAACGAGCGGGCGGGGACGGTCACCAGCGAGATGAGCATGCGCATGATCCAGTCGGTGGCGCGCTCGACGGCGACGTCGTCGCGCACCTCGCCGCGCCCGCGTGCCTCCTCGACGAACGGCACCCAGAACGCGTGCCACGCCGACAGGACCCGCTCGCTGTGCGCGAGGAGCATGGTGGCGTCCTCCGACTCCCCCGGCCGCAGGCCGAGTCCGAGGTGGAGTTCGCCGGGTCCCATGGCGTGCACGTGGACGGCCGCCTCGGCGATCTGGTCGGCGAGCGTGGTGCGGGCGCGCACCAGCGGCTCGACGGCCGCGACCATGCGCTCGGACACGCCGATGAGCACCGCCAGCACCAGCGCCTCGCGGTCGGCGAAGTGCAGGTAGACGGTGCGGCGCGAGACGCCCGCCTGCTGCGCGACGTCGTTCATGGAGACCCTGCGCAGCCCCCAGCGGCGGATGCAGTCGGTCGCGGCGTCCACGATGCGGTCGCGCGTCTCCGCCCCCCGGGCTGCGCCCGGAGCGGGCCGGGATGTGCTCTCCACGGGGGCTCCCTCGATCCGACCGACCACGCACAACCACGCACAACCACTCGCGACTACTCAACTGCACAACTCTTGTATAACTGTGCACCGACAAAGTCCAGGGGTACCGGGCCGTTGCCTCGAATGCCTCGAACGACGCCCGGGAGGGGCTTTTTTCTTCATCTGAAAGTGCTACCGTGCGTCGGATCGTCGCAGGTCAGAGGCTGTACGCCGGGAGGCCGGCCGGACCTCGGCGCACCTGGGCAGATCCCGAAGAACGACCCGCACACCGCACTTCCGGCGCCACCCGTCCGCACCACCGGAGGACCCGCATGCCCGTCGTACCTCAGATCCAGTCGATACTCGACGCCCTGGCCGGCTCCCCGCCGCAGCCCGAGGGGTTGTCCCTGGAGGAGCGCCGCGCCGCCGCGCACAAGGGACTGGAATCCGCGATCCTCGCGTTCGGCGAGCCCGCGCCCGAGGACGTGGCGCGCCGCGACGTGAACATCACCGTCAAGGTCCCCGACCACGGCACCATCCCGGCGCGCGTCTACACGCCGCCGACGCCGGCACCGCGCGGCGGACGCCCGGCGCACGTCTACTTCCACGGCGGCGCGTGGTGGCTCGGCACGCTCGACCAGTTCGACGCCGAGTGCGCGAACCTGGCGAAGCTGAGCGACTGCGTGGTGATCTCGGTGGACTACCGGCTCGCGCCGGAGTTCGCGTACCCGGTGCCGTTCGAGGACGGCGTCGCGGCATGGGTGTGGGTGCAGGAGCGGGCGTTCAGCCTCGGGGTGAACCCGGACAAGGTGTCGATCGGCGGCGACAGCGCGGGCGGCAACATCGCCGCGGGCGTGACGATCGCGCTGCGCGACCGGCGCATCCCGCTGCCGGTGTGCCAGGTGCTGGAGGTCCCCGCGACCGACCTGACGATGTCCCACCCGTCGGTCAAGGAGAACGGCACCGGCTACCTCCTCACCGAGAAGGCGATGCGCGAGGGCATCGAGCACTACATCGGCAAGCTCGGCGACCCGAAGGACCCGTACTCCTCGCCGCTGCACGCCGAGACGCTGCTCGGGCTGCCCCCGGCGCTGATCATGACGTGCGAGTACGACCCGCTGCGCGACGAGGGCGAGGCGTACGGCAAGCGCCTCCAGGAGTCCGGCGTGCCGACCGAGATCCGCCGCTGGGACGGCCTGACGCACGGCGCCGGCATGTACACCGCGCTGCTGGCCGAGGCACGCGAGTACCGGCAGGCGCTCGTCGACTACCTCCGCGCCGCGCACAAGATCTGACGCTACGCGGGTTCACCGGGACGCAGGGACGCCGGTTCGCCCGCGAAGCCGCTTCGCCCACAGGGCCGGTGCGGACATGCCGCGCCGGCCCCCGGGCGACGGGCTCAGCCCAGGGGCGGCGTCCGCGGAACCGCGCCGGACAACTGCTCGGCCGGGCGGGCGAGCAGGTACTCGGCGTACTCGGGGTGGGTCAGCGCGAGGAACCGCTCGTCGCGGATCGCCTCGACGACGGTCTCGGCGGCGAGCGCCGGGTCGATGCCGCGCCCCGCGGTCTCGCCGAGCGCGAGCTCCAGGAACTCGGCGTCGGGGCTGGACTCGGCGGCGAGTTCGGCGGGCCGGTTGCGCGCCGAGCCGGGCAGCGCGGTGTTGACGTTCCCCGGGCACAGGACCGTGGCCTTGAGCTTGGAACCCGACGCCGCGAGGTCGTGGGCGAGGGTCTCGGTGGCGGCGTACGAGGCGAACTTCGAGATGGTGTACGCCGCGGAGTACGCCGGGACGAACAGCCCGGCGGCAGACGACGTGGTGACGATGTGGCCCTCGCTGTCCTGCGCGATCATGCGCGGCACGAAGGCGCGGATGCCGTGCATCACGCCCCACAGGTTGACGCGCAGCGTCCACTCCAGGTCCGCGGGCGGGCGCCCCCAGATCACGCCGCCGGAGAACACACCCGCGTTGTTGCAGAGCACATGGACCGCGTCGTACTGCGCGTAGGCGAAGTCCGCGAGCGCGAACACCTGTGCCTCGTCGCCGACATCGGTCACCTTCGCGGCCGCCTCGGCGCCGCGCTTGTCGAGCAGTTCCAGCGTCTCGTCGAGCGCGTCCTCCTCGACATCCGCCGCGACGACGCGCATGCCCTCGGCCGCGAAGCGCAGTGCCAGGGCGCGGCCGATGCCGCTGCCGGCTCCGGTGACCACCGCGGTACGACCCGCGAAATCGCGCACGTTCCCCATCCCCCAGAGACTCGTCGGTGCTTCGGTACTTCGTACTCCAGTACTTCGGTTCCTCGCCGGCTCGGAGCCGGTCCGTGCGTGCCCCCGTACGTCGACGTATGTACGCGCGCCGGGAGCCTAGACCAGGCCGCCGCGCTTTCCCAGAGCGCACAGCGTGCACGAAATGCGGTGGCGGCTCAGGCTCCTGACGACGGACACAGGTGCGTGTTGGCGGCGCGTACGATCGCCTCCGCGTGCGCGGTGGTCACGGTGTACCCGCCGCGGGCGAACTTCTGCTTCGTCTGCGTGATGAGCTTCGAATGGTTCATGTGCGCGGCGATCGCCTGGCAGGTGACGCGCCCGCGGTCGACCGCGCCGGCCACGTCGCCTCCGACGATGCGCGGGTCGATGACGTCCAGGGCCGCGGCGTACCGTGCGCGCGACTCGGCGTCCGGCTGCGGCGGCAGCCCGGGCGGGGCGGTGGTGGTCCGCGTTCCGGTGCCGGTTCCGGCTCCGGTCGACGTGCCGGTTCCCGGCCCGGGCGACGCGGACGCGTCCGACGGAACCGGCGCGCTCGACGGGCCGGAGGGCCCCGGCACGGAGTCGTCGCGGCCGTTGGCGTCCGCGTTCTGGCATCCGGTGACGAGTGAGGTGAGGGAGAGGGTCAGGATCAGGCCGATGGTTGCGGCGAGTACGCGGCGTTGCACGGCGAGCCCCCCGACTGACGTGTGGTGGGGGCACCCTACCTAGCGTTAGGCGGAAAAGTCGCCGGTTTGCGAACTGCTGTTCCCGCACAACGGATAGCGTGAGCGCTCCTGTGCGCGCTTTTGCGTGCGGCATGTGCGTTTCTGTGTGCGTTTCTGTGTGCGTTTGCGTGTGCCGGAGCCCACGCACAGGACCCCCTGTCCAGGTAAGTCTTGCCTAAGTTAATGTGATCCGGACTTGGCAGGGCGACGCGCAGTCCGCAGGACCCGGTGGCGCTCGCGCCGAGTGTCCGGGCTGCCCCGGCCCAGAACCACGCACGACCCTTCATCTCTGGAGTCCGCAGACCATGACGTCCTCGCGCCTCATCACCGGTCTCACCCTGACCGCCGCGGCCGCGGCCCTGACCGTGGGCTTCGCCGCGCCGGCGAACGCCGCGGGCACGCTGTCCGCGAGCAAGACCACGGGACTTGCCGCGTCCGGTGAAACGATCAAGGTCACCGGCTCCGGCTTCGAGCCGGGCAAGCCGCTCACCCTGATCAACTGCAACCTCGCGACCCAGCGCGGGGAAGGCTGCGACATGACCGCCACGGCGGCCGTGCAGACGGACGCGCAGGGCGCGTTCACCGCCGACTTCGCGGTCAAGGGCTCCTTCGCGACGACCGACTGCGCCAAGGTCGAGTGCGGCGTCGTGGTGTACGACATGGCCACCCACTCGCTCCCGGCCCGCCTCAAGCTGACGTACGCGGGCGGCGCCGCGCCGAGCGGCACCGCGGCCCCGACCGAGAAGCCCCAGCTCCCCAAGACCGGCGGCTCCGACTCCACGCTGCCGCTCGTCGCGGGCGGTGCCGCACTCGTCCTGGTCGGCACGGGCGCGACGTTCGCGGCCCGTCGCCGCGGCGGCTCGAACCACACCGCCTGACAAAAGACTTCGACACGCCGGGAGCGGCGGGCCCGTTGCGGGCCCGCCGCTCCCGGCGTTGATTCAGGTATTCGTCCGCGGCGTCCTCAGCCGGTGGGCACCCGCCACAGCTGCCCCTTGCCGGAGTTCGCCGTGTAGAGCTGCACGATCGTGCTGTCCGCGGTCGAGCCGCCCTTCACGTCCAGCACCTTGCCGGTCGCGGGGTTGACGAGCTGCCCCTTGGCGTTGAGCTGCCACTTTTGCGCAGCCGAGCCGTTGCAGACGTACAGCTGGATCTTGTTGCGGATGACGTTCGCGCCCTGGCTGTTGTCGATGCACTTGCCGAGCGCGTTGATCGAACCGTCGCTGTTGAGGATCCACTTCTGCGCGTCGCTGCCGTTGCAGCGGTACAACTGGATCTGCGTGCGGTCCGCGAGCGCGGCACTGCGCACGTCGAGGCACTTGCCGCCGACGCCGACGATCGGCCCCTGGGGCGGCGGCTTGGCACCGCCGTTGGCGGCGAGCACCCGCAGGCCCTGCAAGTCGAACTGCTGCACGAACCGCCCGGCCGCGCGGTCCTTGTACGCGCCGCTGTGCGGCCGGCACATCACCGGCATCTCACCGGCCGCACCCTGGGCGCAATCGCCTTCCTTCGCACTGTCGTTGGCGTGCCTCAGGCCCATCGTGTGGCCGAGTTCGTGGGCGACCAGGTTCGTCACACTCGCCGCACCCATCGTGGTCGAGGGGCCGCCGGTCGCGGTGAAGTGCTCGGTGTTGATCCACGCCTCGCCGCTCTGCACGGTCGAGTTCGCGTGCCAGTTGAACGCGCAGCTGAAGCCCTGCGCACCGGAGCCGTCGCTGACGCCCTGGTACTGCGTGCTGATGCCGCTGCCGCCGACCGCCTTGCAGGGCCGCTTGTACAGGTGCACGATCACGTCGCCCGGCACGCGCTTGTACGCGGTGCCCACCGGCGTCGTGTCGACGGTGTAGCGGATGCCGGTGATCTGCGACATCTGCGCCGCGATCGGCCGCACGTGCGGCCCCAGCCAGTCGGCGGCCCGCTGGTCGCGGAACTTGAAGGTGTAGCCGGTGGCCAGCAGCGCGCGGGCGGTGCCGGCCTTCCAGCCGGTGCCCGACAGCGGCGGCTCCGCGGCCGCCGCCGCGAACGGCGTCGGCCCTTCGGGGATCGAGTGCTCGTAGTCCGGCTCGACGGGCTGGCCGGCCGGGTCCGCCGCCGCGGGCTCGGCGTACGGCGTCGGGTCGACCGCGGCGGACGCGGGCGCGGCGGAACCGCCGTCCTGGGACGCGTCGGCCCATTGGATTCCCGAGAAGATCGCTATCGCGCCGATCGCCGCGACGAAGGCCGCGCGGCGCGGCCGGAGCGACGGACGTGCGTGTCTGACACCCACTGACGGGGGTCCCCTCCCTGATCGGGTCCCGAGGCGGCGGCCTCCGTGGCCCCGCCCGGCGCCCGAGCGTACGGCCGGGGGGCGGGGGCGGGGCGTCGCCTAGCCGTGACGCGCGAACGGGCGGGCGCAAACGGGACCAGCCGCGGGCACGCTTACGGGTCCGGTTGCGCCGGGGAGACGTCCGTAGCGGAGCCGCTCGACGTGTGGGCGGTTCTTCGCGCGGCGCACGACAACATGTCCGATTCGTTCAAGACCCTTGGACCGCCGCGCGCCTAGCTTGGGCCTATGAGCACTCCGCAACCACAGATCACGTTCTTCGGGCTGGTCGTCGCCGACATGGCGGCCTCACTCGCCTTCTACCGGCGGCTCGGCCTGGACATCCCCGCCGACGCCGACGGTCAGCCGCACGTCGACGTGCCGCTGCCGGGTGGGCTGCTCCTGGTGTTCGACACAGTCGAGACGGTCCGCTCGTTCGACCCGGACTGGGAGCCCCCGAAGGGCGGCCACCGCATGGCCGTGGCCTTCACGTGCGCGAGCCCGGCAGACGTCGACAGCCTGTACGCCGAGCTCGTGGCCGAGGGCCACCCCGGGCACAAAGCACCCTGGGACGCGTTCTGGGGCCAGCGCTACGCGACCGTCCTGGACCCCGACGGGAACGCCGTCGACCTGCTCGCCGCACTGCCGACCGCGGACTGAGGCGGCTTCCGACCGACCCGCCTTGGACCACCCGCTCGGACGGCCGCCTCGGTCAGCGGCCGAGCAGCGTGCCCAGCGGTACGCCGGCCAGGGACCGCACCTCGCGGGCGAGGTGCGCCTGGTCGGCGTACCCGGTCATCGCCGCGACGTCGGCGAACCCACCTCCCCCACGCGCCAGTTCGAGGGCGCGGCCGAGGCGGAGCACACGGCCGAGCGTCTTGGCGCCGTACCCGAACGCGGCGACGCTGCGCCGGTGCAACTGCCGGTCGCTGAGCCCGGCCCGTTCCGCGAGGTCCGCCACACCTCTGCCGCGGCCGAGACCGTCCGCCACCATCGCGGCGACCGGGTCCGGCTCGGCATCCCGCAGGCGCCGCGCCGCGACGCGCTCCAGCAGGCTCCCGGGATCTTCCGATTCGCCCATGCGTTCGACCAAGTCGCGCGCCGAGCCGCCCCACAGCTCCGCCAGCGGCACCCTGCTGTCACGCAGCTCGACCGCGGGAACGCCGAACACCGCGGGCCCGAGCCCAGGCGGAAAGCGGATTCCGGTGTACGGCCGCCCCGCATCCTCTCCCATGACGTGCGCGACCGTGTCGGGCCCGGCGACCACCAGATCTCCGCCCATCCAGATGAGATCCATGCACCCGTCGGGCAGCACGCGCGTTGCCGCGTCGGGCGAATCGTCGGCGCGCCTCCACCACACCACCGCCCCGGGGATTCCGGCCCGCCGCTCGCCATACATACCCTCCAGCATGCCCGCAGCGTTCCCTCAGCGTGCGCCGGCCTTCACCCGTTCGAGATGCCCCGGCGGACCCGCCGATCTACGCTGCCAATACGTCACCCTCCACAGCATTTGAGGTGATTTCTGTGACGGGTAAGTTCGAGTGGTTCAACGACAAGGCCGGCAAGTGGCGCTGGCACCTGCTCGCGGGCAACGGTCAGATCATCGCCACGAGCCAGGCGTACAAGTCGAAGCAGGCGTGCATGGACGGCATCGAATCGGTGCGCAAGAACGCCCCGACAGCCCCGGTCGTCGAACACCAGCCCGAAAAGATGATGGCCGGCGTCTGACCGGGCACCCGCCCCACCGACAAACCCGAGGGCCCCGCCGCCACCCGGCAGCGGGGCCCTCGGCATGCGGTCGAACATGACCGGCGGCGGCAGAGTCAGCGCGGACGCGCGTCGGCGCAGCTCACACACGTGGTCGCGGCCGGACGTACCTCCAGGCGCTCGGCCGGAATGGGGTCGCCGCACTCGGTGCACCGCCCGTACTCGCCGCGATCCAGCCGCTCGGACGCCACCTCCAGGTCCGCGAGCCGCGCCCGGGCCTGGGCCAGCAGCGAGGCGACGTGCGCCCGCTCGAAGGCCGTGCTCGAACCCTCCGGGTCGTGCTCGTCGTCGACCGCCACGAGCGCGTTCGCCGCCACGATCTCGTCGAAGTCGCGAGTCAGGGCGCCGATCTGCAAAAGCGTCGCTTCCCGGTCGGCCGCCAACAGCGCCCGCACCGAGGAGTCGTCGAGATTCCCCACCGAATCACTCACGCCGAACCCAACACCCACCCGCCCCCGCCCCATTCCGCGCGGGAGAGATCCACCCAGCCGCCCACCGAGCCCGCGAGCCTCCCGCGTGCGCTTGGCGCTGTCCTCTTGAGCCCACAAGGAGCCCACTCTATGGGCCTGTTACTTGGGTGCCGATATTGCAGGGCGAACCAACCCGACCATCGCCAAGATCATCGAGCGACCCGTCCCCTCACGGACGGCAACCGCCTGCTAACACTCAATGATGTTCACCGCGAGGCCGCCGCGGGCGGTTTCCTTGTATTTGGTCTTCATGTCGGCGCCGGTTTCCTTCATCGTCTTGATCGCCTTGTCGAGCGAGACGTGGTGGCGGCCGTCGCCGCGGAGTGCCATGCGGGCGGCGGTGACGGCCTTGACGGCGGCCATGCCGTTCCGTTCGATGCACGGGATCTGTACGAGGCCGCCGACCGGGTCGCAGGTGAGGCCGAGGTTGTGCTCGATGCCGATCTCCGCGGCGTTCTCGACCTGCTCGGGAGTGCCGCCGAGCACCTCGGCCAGACCGCCGGCGGCCATGGCGCAGGCCGAGCCGACCTCGCCCTGGCAGCCCACCTCGGCGCCGGAGATCGAGGCGTTCTCCTTGAACAGCATGCCGACCGCGCCCGCCGCCAGCAGGAAGCGGACCACGCCGTCGTCGTCGGCGCCGGGAACGGCGGCGGTGTAGTGGTGCAGGACGGCGGGGATGATGCCGGCCGCCCCGTTGGTCGGGGCGGTGACGACCCGGCCGCCCGCGGCGTTCTCCTCGTTGACGGCCATCGCCCACAGGGTGGTCCACTCCATGGCGTGGCTCGCCCGGTCGCCTTCGGCGCGCAGCATCTTGGCGGTGTGCGCGGCGCGGCGGCGGACCTTGAGACCGCCGGGGAGGATGCCCTCGGTCTTGAGGCCGCGCGTGACGCAGGCGCGCATGACGTCCCAGATCTCCAGCAGGCCCGCGCGTACCTCGTCCTCGGTACGCCACGCCTTCTCGTTCTCCAGCATCAGCGCCGAGACCGAAAGGCCGGTCTCGCGCGTGAGGCGCAGCAGTTCGTCGCCGGTGCGGAACGGGTAGCGCAGCACGGTGTCGTCGGGCTTGACCCGGTCCGCGCCGACGGCGTCCTCGTCGACCACGAAGCCGCCGCCGACCGAGTAGTACGTCTTCTCCAGCACGGGCGCGCCCGTGGCGTCGTACGCGCACAGCGTCATGCCGTTGGCGTGGTACGGCAGGGACCGGCGCCGGTGCATCACCAGCTGCGACGCCTCGTCGAAGGCGATCTCGTGGGCGTCGCCCACGTCGGCGCCGAGCAGGCGGAGGCGGCGGGTCGAGCGCACGCGGTCGAGGACCGGCTCGACGGCCGCAGGGTCGACCGTGCGCGGCGAGAACCCCTCCAAGCCGAGCAGAACCGCCTTCGGCGTGCCGTGTCCGTGGCCGGTGGCGCCCAGCGAGCCGAACAGCTCGGCGCGCACCGAAGCGGTCTGGGCGAGCACCCCCTGCGCCTTGAGCCGCAGGGCGAACATCCGGGCCGCGCGCATCGGGCCGACCGTGTGCGAACTCGACGGGCCTATGCCGATCGAGAACATGTCGAAGACGCTGATCGCCAACGGAGGTGGCCTTTCGTGAGGTCACGGTCGGTGTGAGCGCCCGGCCCGCACGACGGCGGACGGGCCCCGGACGGGCCCGTTTGTGGCGGGCGCGCGAACGGTGGCGCTGGGGTGGCGCTGGTGGTACGTCATCCCAGGGTAAGCGCAGCGGTTTCGCGGCGTGATCGCGGTCACGCCGCGGCCGGTCAGCGGGCGAACTCGGTGGCCCGGCTCTCGCGGACGACCGTGACCCTGATCTGCCCCGGATACGTCAGCTCCTCCTCGACCTGCTTGGCCACGTCCCGGGCGATGACCTGGGCTTGGAGGTCGTCCACCAGCTCGGGCAGCACCATGACGCGTACTTCGCGACCCGCCTGCATCGCGAAGACCTTCCCCACGCCGGTGTGCGCGAGGGCGATCTCTTCCAGGCGTTCGAGGCGCTTGACGTACGCCTCCAGCGACTCGCGCCGTGCGCCCGGCCGCCCTCCGGAGATCGCGTCCGCCGCCTGGGTGAGCACCGCTTCGACCGAGCGGACCTCGACCTCGTTGTGGTGGGCCTCGATCGCGTGCACGACGTCCTCCGGCTCGCCGTAGCGCCGGGCGATCTCCGCACCGATCAGTGCGTGGCTGCCCTCCACGTCGTGGGTGAGCGCCTTGCCGATGTCGTGCAGGACCGTGCAGCGCTTGAGCAGCGGTGCGGGGAGCCGGAGTTCGGAGGCCATCATGCCGGCGATGTGCGCGGCCTCGACGAGGTGCTTGAGCACGTTCTGCCCGTACGACGTGCGGTAGCGCAACTTGCCCAGCAGGGCGATCAGTTCCGGGTGCAGATCGGTGATGCCGAGGTCGACCACCGCGTTCTCGCCGGCCCGTACGCAACTGCGTTCGACCTCGTGGCGGCTGCGCTCATACACCTCTTCGATGCGGTGCGGGTGGATGCGGCCGTCCGCGACCAGCGTCTCCAGCGTGAGCCGGCCGGTCTCGCGGCGCACCGGGTCGAAGCAGGACAACAGCACCGCTTGGGGGGTGTCGTCGATGATCAGGTTGACGCCGGTCACCGCTTCGAAGGCCCGGATGTTGCGCCCTTCCCGCCCGATGATGCGCCCCTTCATCTCGTCGTACGGCAGGTGCAGCACGGAGACCACGGACTCGGCGGTCTGCTCGCTCGCGACCCGCTGGATGGCGAGCGTGACGATGTTGCGGGCGCGCTGCTCCCCCTCGCGCCGGGCGTCGGCCTCGATGTCGCGTACCGCGACGGCGGCCTCGCGCTTGGCCTGGTTCGTGATGCCGCGCACCAGTTCGGTCTTGGCGGCCTCGGCGGTCAGCGCGGCGGTACGCTCCAGCACCAGCCGCCGTTCCTCCGCGACGTCGGCAAGCTGCGCCCGCTTGGCCTCCAACCGCTCCTCGGCCACCGCGAGGTCGGCGATGCGCTCGCGGAACCGCGCGCGATCCGCGTCCAGCCGCTCCTCGCGTTCCGCGAGCCGCTGCTCACGGCGTTCCAAATCCTTGCGGCGGTCCCCGAGTTCCTCGGTGGCCCGGTGGTTCTCGCGCTGCACCCCGGCCGCGGCGGCGCGGATGTCGGCCGCCTCGACGTCCGCACGGGCGCGCAGTTCGGCGGTCTCGCGGTCGGCCCGCGCCCTGACCTCCTGGGCGGTACGCGCCGCCGCGGACAGCTCCGCCTCCACCATCGCGGGGACCCGGGCCCGGATGCGCAGCACCGCGACGAAGCAGGCGACCGCTCCCACCATGAAGAGCACGGCCCCGGCCATCGGGGCGACCGCACCGGATTCCAGGCCAAACGTCACCACGGGCCCACTCCCTCTCGTCACCGGCTCCGCGCGCCCGGCGAGGCTCGTCGGGGCGTGCGGAAGCGCCAGGAGGGCGGGATCGCGGATCAACGACCGCCGCCGCTCCGGGGGCGGCCGGAGCCGGACGGGATCCGCGTACGCCGACGGCGGCGAAGGCACGGGCGACGGCGTCCCCCACGGGGCCGCCGCACGGCGGACGGCGCTGGTCGGAAGTGACTGCCGGGTGTTTGCCGGATGCGGTTTGGCGGAGACGGCCGCCGGATGCGGTCGGCCGGAGTTGTCGAGTGGATGTCCGTGACTATCGAGTGGTGCGCTCGGCGTCTGTCGGCCTCGGCCCGTACCGCGGGATGCCCTCGAGGCGACCCCGAGTGGCGTTCGGCGCGGCGCGGTCACGTGGTCCGCGATGATCCCTCACTGTCTGTGACAGGCTAGGCCGGAGGTCACAGGAGGGTCAAGCAACCGGACCGGAACTCCCCCATATCCACACGTGAGTTGCACTCCCCACCACCCGAACGAAACGTTGGGCGGCGGCAGTTGGGCGGGCGCAGGTGAACCGGGCCCGTACGGCCGGGCGTTGCGGTCGCGGAGTGCCCGGCGCCGGCGCGGCCGGCGCTCGGCCGGTTGCCCGGCCGGTCAGTCTTCCGGTTCCGGGGGTGTGTCGTCGGCACCGAAGGGTTCGTACGCCCAGCCGTCGTCGTCCTCGGCCTCGCGCTGCCACGCCTCGTCGGCGTCGAGTGCGTCGCGCACCACGCGCAGCGCGAGCCCTTCGCCGTAGCCCTTGCGGGCCAGCATGCCCGCGAGGCGGCGCATGCGGACCTTGCGGTCGAGGCGCCGCGTCGACGGGATGCGGCGTTCGACCAGGGCCCGTGCGGTGGCCAACTCCTGTTCCGGATCCAGCCTTTCGACGGCCTCGCTGACGAGTGCCGAGTCGACGCCGCGCTGCCGCAGCTCCTGGGCGAGGGCGCGGCGGGCGAGTCCGCGGCCGATGTGCCGGGTGTCGACCCATGCCGCCGCGAAGGCCGCGTCGTCGATCAGCTTGACCTCGGTGAACCGCCCGAGCACGTGCTCCGCGACGTCGTCGGGGACGCCCCGGCGCTTCATCGCGTCGGCCAACTGCGCGCGTGTGCGCGGTTGACCGGTCAGCTGGCGCAGGCAGATCGCGCGGGCCTGGGCCTCGGGGTCCTCGTCGGGGTCGATCTGCGCGGGCCCGATCCGCCGCTCCCGGCGGCGGCCTCCCGGTTCCCCGGCGTCGTCTCTGCCGGTCTCGTCTCTGCCGCGCCGACCACGGCGTCTGCCGCCGGGTCGCACCGCGCCGTCGACGGCCGGCTCGCCGAAGGCGCCGTCGTCGTTCCCGGCGTCCGAGTACGCGTCGCCCCGGCCGCTCCCCGCGAAACCGCCGGACCGCTTCCCGGGCCGCCGCGTCGACGTGCCGCGGGACCGTCGGGTACGCGGCCCAGCGCCGTCCGCCCCCGTATCCGCCCCCGCATCCCCGGGCTCCGCACCTTCCGGACCGGCACCTTCCGGACCGGCACCGCCCGCACCACGGCGGGCTGCCGTTTGCGGTCGCGTACGGCGGTTGGACTCGGCCCATTCCTTCGCCGCGTCGGCGGCCGCCGAGCCGCCTTCCAGGGCGAGTCCGAGCAAGGCGCGGGCGCGCGCCTGCTCCTCCGGGCTGACCCGGCCCGCCCAGGTGTCGTTCCACCCGGCTGCGGCGTCCGCGGGTTCCGCCCCGCCGGGCCCACCGCCGGGCGCGCTGTCGTCCGCCTGTACCGCGTCCGAACCGTGCCGCGTGGCCCGCCGGTCGGCGGGCCGTCCGGCGCCGCCGCGCGCGAGTCCCTGATGGCTGCGGTCCTCGTCACGGCGGCTCTCGTCATGGCGGTCCTCGCCGCCCACCGCTCGCACTGCCTCCGCCCACTTCCTGCCACGGCAACGTCGCCACGCCGACGGCCCCCGAGCCGTCCACACGTGGGGGGCCGGGTCTGTCGCGCCCGGCCCCGTTCCCGTTCCCTCGTCGGCCCCCCGCCCCATCCGGCCCGCTACCGCGGGTCGGTCAGGGGCCCTCTGTCGCCGCCGGCGGCGGGGTTGCCTCGGCCGGGGCGGCCTCGGCGTCGACACGCGGGCCCACGCCCAGCTTTTCCTTGATCTTCTTCTCGATCTCGTTGCCGAGGTCGGGGTTGTCCTTGAGGAAGTTGCGGGCGTTCTCCTTGCCCTGACCGAGCTGGTCGCCCTCGTACGTGTACCAGGCACCCGACTTGCGGATGAAGCCGTGCTCCACGCCCATGTCGATGAGGCCGCCCTCGCGGCTGATGCCCTCGCCGTAGAGGATGTCGAACTCGGCCTGCTTGAACGGCGCGGCCATCTTGTTCTTGACGACCTTGACGCGCGTGCGGTTGCCGACCGCCTCGGTGCCGTCCTTCAGCGTCTCGATGCGGCGGATGTCGAGCCGCACGGAGGAGTAGAACTTCAGCGCGCGGCCACCGGTCGTGGTCTCCGGCGAACCGAACATCACGCCGATCTTCTCGCGCAGCTGGTTGATGAACACCGCGGTGGTCTTGGTCTGGTTGAGCGCACCGGCGACCTTGCGCAGTGCCTGGCTCATGAGGCGGGCCTGGAGGCCGACGTGCGAGTCGCCCATCTCGCCTTCGATCTCCGCGCGGGGCACCAGGGCCGCGACGGAGTCGATGACGATGATGTCGATGGCACCCGAGCGGATCAGCATGTCCGCGATCTCGAGCGCCTGCTCACCGGTGTCGGGCTGCGAGACCAGCAGCGCGTCGGTGTCGACGCCGAGCTTCTTCGCGTACTCCGGGTCGAGGGCGTGCTCGGCGTCGACGATCGCGGCGACGCCGCCCGCGCGCTGCGCGCTGGCGATGGCGTGCAGGGCGATCGTCGTCTTGCCGGAGGACTCCGGGCCGTACACCTCGACGATGCGACCGCGCGGCAGACCGCCGATGCCCAGCGCGATGTCGAGGGCGATCGCCCCGGTGGGGATGACCTCGACAGGGGCCCGCGCGTCGTCGCCGAGACGCATGACGGAGCCCTTGCCGAACTGCCGTTCAATCTGGGCGAGCGCGGCGTCGAGCGCCTTCTCGCGGTCCTGTCCTGCTCCTGCCATCGGTGATGCCGCCCTGTCGGGTCGTGGTGTGCGCTTCATTGTCCTGACGCTAACCCGTCCCACCGACATCGCGGGACGCGCCTCGCACACCTGTGGATAACTCCGCCGGACCAGCGTAAGCGAAAGTTTGTTCGAGTACGACTCCGACACACGACCTCGGCCCGAAAATCAGGCGAAAGAGGGTCTTCGCAAGGGGGCGGCCACGGCGTGCCGCCGGGGGCGCACGAGGGGCGCGCGTCAGCCGGACGCGCCCGCCGCCGCCTGCGCCTTGCGGGCGCGGCGCATGTAGAACCACGCGATGTTGCCGTCCACGGCGGCCAGCAGCAGGAACGGGACGCCGAGCCAACTGCCGTCCGCGAAGGCGATCACGGCCGCGGCGAGCGCGAGCACGCAGACGACGAGGGCGAGCACGGCCACGCGCGGCGTACGCACGGAACCCGTCCCCCCGGCGGATGCGGCCCTGGCGGGCGCGCCCCCGGCAGCGGCGGGCGCGGCGGCGGACGCCGACGAGGCGGCGGACGAGGAAGGTGCGGGGGACGCGGAGGACATGTGGTCGGCTCCCGAAGCGGCGGTGTCGTATCCGCCATTGTGGCCGAACGGAATAAAAGTCCGGCGCCCGGACCTGCACATCCGGGGACGGCGCAACCGAGGCGCACCCGGCGGCGCCTGGTGCGGTGACCGCGGAGGTTCACCAGAACAGGGCAAAGCCCTCGGCCGGCACCCTCCACCAGGGAAGTTGAAATCTCAACGACCCGGAGGTATGTTGTTCAACGTTCAACCACAACGCCGCTGGAGGTTCCGCCATGACCCGCATCCTCGCCATCTCGGGTTCGATCCGCACCGAGTCGTTCAACACCGCCCTGCTGAACGCGTTCGGTCCGCTCGCCCCGGAAGGCATGACGATCGAGGTCTTCAAGGGCATCGACGAGCTGCCGCACTTCAACCAGGACCTGGAGGCCGACGTACCGGCCTCGGTCGTGCGCCTGCGCGAGGCCGTCCAGGCCGCCGACGGCGTGATCATCTCCACCCCGGAGTACAACCGCGCCATCCCCGGCGTGCTCAAGAACGCGCTGGACTGGGCCTCGCGTCCGTACGGCCAGTCCTCGTGGGCCGGAAAGCCCGTCGCCGTGCTGTCCTCCTCGCCGGGCGTCCAGGGCGGCATCCGCGCCCAGGAGGAGCTGAAGGGCCAGCTCCGCAACCTCGCCGCGTACGTCGTGCAGGGCCCCGAGGTCGCCATCCCCGAGGTGCACACCCGCCTCGGCGTCGACGAGCAGGCCCGCGCCACGCTGACCGACCCGGCCACCGCCGGCATGGTGAAGTTCCTCCTCGAGGGCCTTGACCACGCCGTCGCCGCCAAGACCGGCGAGTCGCACACCAAGTCGCTCAACGCCTGGGCCGCCTCCCTGGCGGGCTGATTCGCGGACCACGCCCCGCCCGCGGCGGGGCACCCTGCGGCGGCACGCAGAGCGCGGAGCGCAGAACGCGGAGAACACGCGGAAAAGACTTGTCACGTGCGCCCGGTCGAGCGCGCGGACGCCGAAGGCCCGGCACCGAAAGGTGCCGGGCCTTCGCGCGCGGCGATGCAGTGTTCACGACGACGGCGTCCCCGCGCGTAGTTCCGCAGACGCGGAACCCTCGTCAGACGTCGGTGATGCGCACGCCCGCGTGTGCCTTGTACCGGCGGTTCACCGAGATCAGGTTGGCGGTCAGCGCCTCGACCTGGCCCGCGTTGCGCAGGCGCCCGGCGTACACGCCGCGCATGCCCGGGATCCGGCTCGCCAGCGCCTGCACGACGTCGGTCGCGGCGCGCTCGTCGCCGAGGACCATGATGTCGGTGTCCAGCGACTCGACGTTCGGGTCGAGCAGGAGCACCGCGGAGACGTGGTGGAACGCCGCGGTCACGCGCGCCTCGGGCAGGACGGCGGCGGCCTGCTGCGCGGCGCTGCCCTCCTCGACGGGCAGCGAGTACGCGCCCTGCTTGTCGAAGCCCATCGGGTTGACGCAGTCGACCACGATCTTCCCGGCGAGCTGCGCCGCGAGGGACACGAGGAGTTCCTTGTGGCCTTCCCACGGCACCGCGACGATGACGACGTCGCTCTCGGCGGCGCACGTGGCGTTGTCGGTGCCGCGAACTCCCGCGCCCAGCTCCGCGGCGGCGGACTCGGCACGGTCCGCGCTGCGCGAACCGATGATCACTTTCTGGCCCGCGACGGCGAGCCGGTACGCGAGGCCGCGGCCCTGCTCACCGGTGCCGCCGAGGACGCCGACGACGAGGCTGCCGACGTCCGGCAGGTCGCGCGGGTCGCGCTGAGCGTTGGAGGGGGTAGTCATGGCGTGATCCTGCCAGTGGGGTGTTCAAGAGGCACCAGGGCTGCGCCCAGATGCAGCCGACGTCACAGCTCAATTCGGATCTAAGCCGCCATTCGAGTTATTTCTGACCTTTGACACTTCACCCAAAAGCACCGAAATATGTGACAACAGCCACAATTCGTGCTTATTTGATACGGAAATCGTTCGGCACCGGGCCGGACACGGCCCGACCACTGGAGGCACCGATGCCGGCGAAGTTCGTTCTCAGCAAGGGGCGTACAGGCAAGTACGGCTTTGTTCTGGAAGCGGCCAACGGCAGCACGCTCGCGAAGTCGATGTCGTACGCGACCAAGGCGCAGGCGATGGCCGCGCTCCGCTCCGTACAGCGCAGCGGCTCGACGGGCGAGGTCGACGACCAGACCGCGGCGGCCAAGGCGGCCGCGAAGAAGTCCGCCGCCAAGAAGTCCGCGACGAAGAAGACCACCGCCAAGAAGGCGACGACCAAGAAGGTCACTGCCAAGAAGGCGACGGTCAAGAAGGCCGCGAAGAAGGCTTCGGCCAAGAAGACGGCGGCGAAGAAGACCGTTGCCAAGAAGGCCACCGCGAAGAAGGCCGCCGCGAAGGCGACCGCCAAGAGCGTCGCGAAGAAGGCCACCGCCAAGAAGGCCGCCACCAAGAAGGCGGTGGCAAAGCGCACCTCCGCGGCGAAGAAGGCGGTCACCAAGAAGGTCGCGGCCACGAAGGCGGCCGCCAAGAAGAGCACTGCGAAGAAGGGCACCGCCAAGAAGAGCGCGGCCAAGAAGTCGGCGGCGACGAAGTCCGCGCCCAAGAAGACCGTGGCCGCGCGGAAGACCACCGCGCGGAGCACCGTCGCGAAGAAGACTGTGGCCAGGAAGCCGGTCGCCAGGAAGCCGGTGGCCAAGAAGTCGGTCGCCAAGAAGCCGATGGCGAAGAAGGCGTCGACGAAGGCGCCGGCCCGCAAGTCGGCCGCCAAGCGCGCCCCCGCGACCAAGCGCACCGCGCGCAAGACCGCGACGCGCCGCGTCGCCGCCAAGAAGTAGGCAAGAAGTCACCCACGCCGCACCGGCGTTCCGCGGAAGCGCCGTCTCACGCCCGTAACCTGGGCCGTTCTCCGAGGTCGTAACGTGATCTTGGTCCGGTCGGGTTCCGGGCGTGAGGCGGTGTTGGGGTGGACAACGGCATATCCGGCGGACTGGGGCTGGCCGCGGAACTGACGCAGGGCGATCAGTGGCGGCAATTCTGGGAAGTACTCCTGGCGTTCGCGCTGTCGAGCGCCATCGGAATCGAACGCGAGATCCGGCAGAAGAGCGCCGGCCTGCGGACTCACGCCCTTGTCGGCGTCGGCACCGCGTTGTTCGTCGAGGTGTCCAAGTACGGGTTCTGGGACGTCCTCCCGGCCGGCTCCCCCAACTACGACCCGTCCCGGATCGCCGCGCAAATAGTCTCCGGCATCGGCTTCATCGGCGGCGGCCTCATATTCGTCCGCCGCGACAGCGTGCGCGGCCTGACCACCGCCGCCGTCGTCTGGCTCACGTGCGCGGTCGGCATGGCCTGCGCGGCCGGGCTGCCCCTGCTCGCGATAGGCGTGACGGCGCTCCACTTCGTGGTGGTCTTCGGCTACACGCCGCTCATCGGGCTGTTCAACGGGCAGAAGAACAACAACGTCGAGCTGCGCCTGACGTACCTGCCCGCACACGCGGTGCTCCCGGCCGCGCTCGTCGCGGCGGTCGCGCACGGGTACCGCGTCAACGACGTCTCCGTGCACCACCAGGACCACGACCCGGCCGCGGCCGACGCACCCGATGCGGTGGACCGGGTGCGCGGGCGCGTGACGTACGTCGTCCTGCAACTCGACGGCCCCGCCGAACCCCAGTCACTCGTCGCCGAGCTCGCGGAGGTGGACGGCGTGCTGGCGGTCGGCGGAGGGTTCGTCACCGAACCGAGTGAATGACCGCCGGATCACCGGTCCGGAGCGTCCGGACTGTCTGGAGCGTCCGGACTGTCTGGAGCGTCCGGCCCCGGGTCGTTCCAGTGCGGGTCGTTCTCCCACGACGCGTTGCGCTCGCGCGCGATCTCCAGGGCGTGCTCGGCCTCCGCCCGCGTCTCGTAGGGCCCGAGGCGGTCGAGCGCGCGGCATTCCGGGCCTTCCTCGACCTTGTTGTGCCGGACGCAGTAGAACCATTCGCCCTCGCGGCCCTTCGGCCGCCGCCACAGCCTGAACATGCGGGCTCTCCTGCCGGTCGACGTCGCGGTGCGCGTTCGCGGGTGATGATGCCCGTGCGGCGCTGGCTACACTCGCAGGTTATGGCGACTCTCGTTCCCGGCAGGCCGACCCCGATCCGCACTGTCCCTGCCGAAATCCCCCGACCGGAGTATGTGGGGAAGGCGGCGCCGGCGCCGTACGAGGGCCCCGACATCCAGACCGACGAGACCGTCGAGAAGATGCGGATCGCCGGGCGCATCGCCGCCGGGTCGATGGCCGAGGCCGCGAAGCACGTCGCGCCCGGCGTCACGACCGACGAGCTGGACCGGGTCGCGCACGAGTACATCCTCGACCACGGCGCCTACCCGTCCTGCCTGGGCTACCGGGGCTTCCCGAAGACCGTGTGCACCTCGATCAACGAGGTCATCTGCCACGGCATCCCGGACTCGACCCGGCTGAACGACGGCGACATCGTCAACATCGACGTGACCGTGTTCATCAACGGAGTGCACGGCGACACGGACGCGACGTACCTGGTCGGCGACGTCGACGAGGAGTCGCGCCTGCTGGTCGAGCGGACCCAGGAGGCGCTGAACCGCGGCATCAAGGCGGCGCGCGCGGGCCGCCAGATCAACGTGATCGGCCGCGTGATCGAGTCGTACGCGAAGCGGTTCGGCTACGGCGTCGTACGCGACTTCACCGGCCACGGCATCAACTCGTCGTTCCACTCCGGCCTGATCATCCCGCACTACGACGACCCGCGCGCCGTGACGGTGATGGAGCCCGGCATGACGTTCACGATCGAGCCGATGCTCACGCTCGGCACGCACGAATACGACATGTGGGACGACGGCTGGACGGTCCTGACCAAGGACCGCAAGCGCACCGCGCAGTTCGAGCACACCATCGTCATCACGGATGGCGGCGCGGAGATTCTGACGCTGCCGTAGTCTCCCGGTCGTGGCCCGTACCGCACACACTTCCCCCAGGCAGAATCGTTCGCCGGCATCACGAATGCGCCGAATACTCCGAGTACGCCGAATATCCAGAGCGGCCCCCGCGCTCACGCTGTCGCTCGTGCTGGGCGCCGGCGCGGTCGGCTGTGTGACCGTCGACGGCGAGAACGCCCGCGTGGCGCCGCTGGACCGGCGCGAGGCGGCGCGCGTGCTCGCCGACTTCGACGCCCGCAACAACGAGGTGTACGCGAAGCGCGACACCGCCCTGAACTCCGCGATCGAGACCGGCTCGGTCGGTGCGATCGACCAGGCGTCGCTGCGCGTCATGGAGTTCAGCGACCCGGAGCGCAAGCGGGAGATCCCGGCGTTCACGCACGACAAGCCGACGTACTGGATCCCGCGCACGATCGGCTGGCCGAAGTGGTTCGCGGTGCACAACACGCCGTCGTACGCGAACGCGCGCCCGATGCTGCTGGTCTTCGCCAAGGACGGGCCGGACGCGCCGTGGCGGGCCACGTGGGGGCCGACGCTGCGGGCGGGCGCGTCCTTCCCGGAGCCGTACCGCGACGAGGACGGGTACGTCGAGCAGTTGCCCCTGGACGCGCCGGGCCTGGCCGCCCTCCCCCGCGACACCGCGGCGGCGCTGACCGGTTTCCTGACGGACGGGCGTTCGTCAGCCGAGCTGTTCGCGCCCGGGCCGCATACGAGCGAGGCGCGCAAGCTGCGCGAGGAGCCTGTACAGAACGGCTACGTACGGCAGTTCGTGGACAGCCCGGCGGCGCAGTACGCCCCTCTGGCGATCCGCACCGCCGACGGCGGGGCGCTGGTGCTCTTCGCGGTCACGCACAGCATGAAGCTGACCGTGCAGCCGCCGAACACCCTGGGCGAGGTGGAACCCGCGCAGCAGGCGTTCCTGGCGGCGAAGCCGAAGCGGTCGGTCACCGAGCACAAGTTGGCGGCGTACGCGGCCGTGGTGCCGCGTACGGGCGCCGGCAAAGTGCAGGTGGTCGCGACCATGTCCGGAGTCGTGGGCGCCGAAGGCGAGTGAGTCGGCCGCGGGTCGCGGCCCTGGGCGTCACATGCCCATGAGCCAGCGGGAGTCGACGGCCGACGCACCGACCGTGTCACACGCGTCGGTCAGTACGTCGAGGACGCGCAGCGGGTCGGGCAGCGGGGTCTCGGGGCCGCGGATCCAGTGCATCTCCTCGCCCGACGGGTGCCGGGACGGCGGCAGCAGGACGTAGCTGCCTCGGCAGTGCCAGCGCAGGCCCGGGTGTTCGTCGAGGGTCTCGGGATGGCAGTCGAGCTCGCAGGGCCACCACTCGTCCTCGTCGACGGGGGTGCCGCGCGTCGCGGTGAAGAACAACTGGCGGTCGGGGCCGCAGGCGGCCACCGGGCCGACCTCGGATCCGAGGGCCTGGAGGGCCAGTTCGCCGGCCTCGGCGGGAACGTCGAGGACGTCGTGCGCGACGCCGGTGGCAGTCACGAAGTTGGCGTCGGGGTGCAGCTCCAGCCAGCGGGCGACCTGGACGACGTCGGTGGTGGCCTGGGTCTGCCAGGCGAACGAGACGGGGTGCATGCCGGGCGACGGACAGCCGATGCGGTCGCACGAACAGCCGTATTCGAGGGGGTGGGCGGCGGGGCAGACGGGCCAGCCGAGGCCTACCACGTCGAGGATGAGGTCGGCCCGCCGGTCGCGCCCCGCTCCCGGGTCCTCGCGCTGCACGCGACGCAGCCATCCGGCCACGCGGGCCCGCTTGCCGATGCGATCCGTACGGTCCATGGCACCCCTTCTTCCGCCTGCTGACCTTGGTCTCCCGACGCGCGGTGTCACCGTGAACGCGGCGACACCGTGAACAACGTGGAAGAACGACGAAGGCAATCCCCATCATCGCGGTTCTCGGGGCCGCCGGGCCGGGTCGGGTGCCGAGGTGACCGGATTGCGATCGAAGAGCTACATCCGGTCACCACACTTGGGCGCTTCGATACCGATTTCGGTTTCGACTGTGTCCGGATCAGGTCTTCGTTCAAGTGTCCGATACGTGCGCGCTTTCCCGCGCCCGGGGGTCGCACATGTGCGCGGCCTGCCCCCCGCGGGGTCGACGCGTGTCCCGGGGGCCCGGTGTTCGAAGGTCCCAGTGTCCGGGGTCGCGGCCCGAAACGCGAACGACCCCGCCCCCGGCGTACCGGGAAGCGGGGCGCTCGTCGCAGCCGAACGCGGCCCAGGAGGGCAGGCCGCGTTCGGAAGGCGGGTTCAGCCGTGGTTGATGCACGTGTTCCCGAAGGTCGGGTTCAGCGCGGCGATGACGTTCACGCTGTTGCCGCAGACGTTCACGGGAACGTGCACGGGGACCTGGATGGCGTTGCCGGACAGGACGCCGGGCGAACCGACGGCCGCGCCGTCCGCCTCGGAGCTGGCGTGCGCGGCACCGGTGCCCGCGGCCACGACGCCGCCGGCGACGGCGACGAGAACGGCCGCCTTCTTGATGTTGTTCACGATTCCTCCACGAAAAGCTGCCGACGGGGTTCGGCAACTTGTCCAACGAAGAGGCCCATGAAAGGAAACGCGAGAGTTGTCCTAATTCACCCATTCATCCGAGGCAGTGCCACCGCCTCCGGCGTCGGGTCGTTGTCGGTGGTGTTGCCCGCCTTCACCATGAAGCAGCCCAGGCAGTACTTCGACCAGGGCTTTCCCGGCACGTACTCCCCGTTGTACTTCCACGCGTGCGGGACATCGTCGTGGCAGCGGAACGGCCACGCGTTACGCCATCCGTTGTCATCGTCCACGGGTACTCCAGCGCCGTGAGGGGTCCTAGACTCACCGTAACGGCCGTGGACGCGGACGGAGGACCTTCCCATGGAGTGCGGCGTGTGCGGAGGCCGGAAGGGCTACTTCCGGATCGTCACCGAGGTCAGAGACGGCAAGGTCGTCGAACGCCGCGAATGGGTCGACTGCTCGACCTGTCGCGGTACCGGCCAGAGCCCGGTCTGACCTCGCGCTGCGACCCTCGCCGGCGCCTCGCCCCACCCCTGTCGCGACTTCTCGCGACCTCCTTGCGACTTTTTCGCGACGCCCACCGCAAGCCGACAAAGGCATTGCCCGACGCACCGTTACGCCGCGAGCATGGCCGCATGGACGGCACCACGGCGGACGGGGCACAGACACCGGCGGAAATGTCGGCGTTCGGAGTGGTGGCCAACGTGCGCTCCGAAACGGCCCAGGGCGAGGGCGGCCTCGACATCCGCCGGGGCCTCCGGCACTTCTCCGGCGGGGCCAAGGTGTGGGTCCTGCCCCCGCAATGGGGCGACGGCGGCGAGAAGTTGTTCGTCGTCGGACGCCACCGCGGCAGCCGCACCGCGTACATCCGCATCGTCATCGAGAGCCGCCGCCCAGTGCGGTGACCACAAACCTTCACCGGTTCTCGCCGCCCGGACACCGCACCTCGCGGCGTTGCAGGACCTCGCGAGTACGACCGAGTACGAGCTTCGGCCCTGCGCCTTGCGATGCACGGCACCGAACGACGAGAACCGGCAAACGTTTGTGGCCACCGCACTGAAGAACTTCCGGGTCAGGGGCATCTACAGCCCCACCCTCCTGCACGCCATGACGCGGCCGGGACGGGGCGACCGCGACTATCCGGGGCAGCCGCTGTGGCGCGACCGCGACGCGGCCGAACACTTCGCCGCGGCCCGCAACATCGAGAAGGTGCAGGCGGTCACCCCCGAGGGCGTCACACTGGCGTGGGTCCCCAACCCCCCGCCGCTGGACCTCGATGCCAAGGGCCGCATCTGGCACCTGGCACACCTCAACAACCGCCGCGCGCTCTACTCGCCGCTGGAGCCTCCGGAGGAGCCGGCGCTCTGAGCGCTTGGGCCTGTGTGTACAGCTGTGTGTGCGGCTTGCTGTGCGGCTGTGCGTGCGGCTGCGCGGGTCATGCCGCGTCGCGCGCGTCGAGCAGCGCGTGCAGGCGCGGGACGACCTCCTCGCCCACGCGGTACGCCTCCTCCAGATGCGGATAGCCGGACAGCACGAACTCGTCGATCCCGAGCCCGTGGTACTCCGCCAGCCGGGTCGCGACCTCGTCGTGCGAGCCGACGACGGCGGTGCCCACGCCTTCGCGTACGAGGCCGATCCCGGCCCAGAGGTTGGGCGCCACCACGAGGTCGCGGACCGAGGCGTCGTGCGCGCCGCCGTGCAGGGCGGCCATGCGCGCCTGCCCGGTGGAGTCCATCGAGGCGAAGCGCGCCTGGCTCGCACGGACGGCCGCGGGGTCGAAACGGGACTGGATGCGCTCGGCTTCGGCCCACGCCTCGGCGGAGGTGTCGCGCGAAATGACGTGCACGCGCAGCCCGTACCGGAGTGTGCGGCCCGCGCTACGGGCCCGCTCGCGCAGCCGCGCAATGCGGTCGGCGATCGCGGACGGCGGTTCGCCCCAGAGGAGTTGCACGTCGGCCCGGCGCGCGGCCACGTCCTCGGCCGCGGGCGACGCGCCGCCGAAGTACAGTGGGACGGGGTGTGGCACGCTCGGATCCACCAGTTGCGCCCCGTCGATCCGCACATGCCGGCCGGCGAAGTCGACGCGCTTGCCGTCGAGAAGGTCGCGCAGTACTGCCATGACCTCGTCGGTGCGCTCGTAGCGCGCGTCGTGGTCGAGGTCGTCGCCGTACGCCCGCTGCTCGGCCGGATCGCCGCCGGTCACCACGTTCAGGCGTACGCGCCCGCCCGCGAACCGGCGGAAGGCGTCGGCCTGCTGGGCGATCAGCGTGGGGCTGGCGAACCCGGCGCGGAAGGCCACCAGGAAGCCGATCCGGTCGGTGTGCTGCGCGAGTGCCGCCGTCAGGATCCACGGGTCGACGCAGCCCAGGCCGACCGGCGTGAGCAGCGAGGTGAAGCCGGACTGCTCCGCGGCCCGCGCTACTTGGGACAGGTAGCCGATGTCGGCGGGACGGCGGGTGGCGGCGCCGGTACGGCCCTGGACGGCGGTGACGCCGCCGGGGTCGCGGCCGTCGCCGCCGGTGGGCAGGAACCAGTGGAACAAGGGGGTGGGGGGCATACGGCGTTCCCGGAAGTCATGGGCGGAGCTGCGGATGCGGGTGCAGATGCGGATGCGGGCAGAACTCGGCTGCGACAGAAGGAGGTGCTGCTTCGTCAGACGCGAGCGGCGCGCGGAGAGCCGGCCCGACACGCCATGGTCGCGACACGCATCAGATCCACGTGGCGGCGCGAGACGAGGGCAAGGGCCATGCGGTCATCCTGACGGCCGGTTTTCCGGCGCGGCAAGGGTGTCTCGGATGCTGGTACACATGGCGACAATTGCCCCGACTCAGCGGGCGAACAGGACTTCCCGCTCCCAGTCCTCGGGCGCCTGCCCGTGCAACTCCCAGTACTGGTCCGCGATGTCGTCGGGGTCGTACGGCGTGCCGTGCTTCACCTCGTCGGCGACCGTCACCGTCGCCACGTGGACGCCCGAGGGGCCGAGTTCCTGCGCCAGCATGTCCGCGGCCGCGCGTACGCCGGCCTTGCCGAGGGACAGGCTGACGTGGCTGGCGAGCGGCTGCGGCATGCCTCCGGTGACCAGGAACGTGCCGCGCCCCGCCGCGGCCATCCCCGGCCCGACGTGCGCGGCGGTGGTCAGCACGCCGACGACGTTGACCGCCAAGGTCGCGAGGAACTCCTCGGCCGACAGTTCGCCGAGCCGGTCCGCGCGGATCAGCCCGGCGTTGTAGACGACCGCATCAGGTACGCCGTGCGCCTCGACCGCGGCGTCCAGTGCGGCACGCAGGCCCTTCTCGTCCGTGGCGTCGGCGGCCCAGGCGGCCGCCCGACCGCCGTCCTCGCGGACCGCGGCGACGGTCTCGTCGGCCGTGGCCAGGCGCCGGGCGACGACCGCAACCGGCAGGCCCTCGCGGGCGAACCGCCGGGCCACGGAACGGCCGATCAGCGGTCCGGCTCCGACGATGATCAATCCGGACATGGTTCCTCCTGGGGAGTGGCTTATTGGACCGCATTCGACTTCGCCGAACTCTCGTGCGACATCGTGCGACGGCGGCCTGCGCTGACTGCGCGGCGAGGGAATCCGCCTGTGACCGCCCCGGAGGAACGGCCCGCGGGCCTTCGACAGCTACCGTCTCGCCCTTCGACTCTTAAGACAAGCGAAAAGATCTTCATGGAGCATTAAGCTCACCTGCATGCTTGATGTGCGACGCATGCAGGTGCTGGAAGCCGTCCTGGCCGAGCGGTCCATCACCGCGGCCGCGCGGCGCCTCGGGTACACGCCGTCCGCGGTCAGCCAGCAGATCGCCGCATTGGAGCGCGAGGCCGGGCTGCCGCTGCTGGAACGCACCGCGCGCGGCGTACGGCCCACCGAGGCGGGGCAGTTGCTCGGCGAGTGCGCGGCGGCGGTGGGCGCGCGCGTCGGCGAGGCCGAAGCCATGCTGGCCGACCTGCGCTCGGGCCGCTCCGGCCGGGTGTCCGTCTGCTACTTCGCGAGCGCCGGGGCCACGCTGGTCGCCCCGGCCGTCGCCGCGCTGCGCCGCGACCGCCCCGGCATCCACGTCGACCTGCGGCTCACCGACCCGGCGGATCCGCTGCCCGAGGTACGCGAGGGGCGCGCCGACCTCGGCCTCGTGATGCGCGCGGGCGGGCCGCCGTCCGAGGACGGGCTGCGGTTCACGTACCTGCTCTCGGACAGCTACCGCGTGCTCCTCCCCGCCGAACACCCCCTGGCGGCCCGCGAAACGCTCGCGCTCGCCGACCTCGTGGGCGAGCCCTGGGTCGGGAGCGCCTGGCAGGGGCCGTGCATGGACGCCGTCCTCGCGGTCTGCGCCGCGGCCGGGTTCCGCCCCGAGTTCGCCGTGCGGTCCGAGGACTACGTCACCGCGCAGGCTTTCGTCGCCGCCGGGCTGGGCATCAGCGTGGTCCCGGGCATCGGCCTCGGCGACCGCGTGCGGGAGGGCGTGGTCGTACGCGACCTGCGCGACGCCGAGGCGGTCCGCGGCGTGTACGCGGCGGTCCGCAGCACGTCGCCCGGCCACCCGGCGCTGGCGGCGATGTCGGACGCGCTGCTCCGCGTCGCGTCGGGCTGAGCACGCCCGCCGTTTGGCGGAATCACAGCGCGCCGCGCCCGCAATGCGCGGTCGTCCGGCCGAGGCACGGCAGCATGTCGGCCAGTCGGCACGGGTCGGACCGACCGATTGTCCGCCCGTGTTTCCCCTCCCGGAAGGAGTCCGCCGGCCATGTTGCAGCGCACCCGTTTGAAGGACAAGGTCGACGTCACGTTCATCCTGCCCGGCGACCTGCCCGCGGGCCCGGTCAGCGTGGTGGGCGACTTCAACGCGTGGGAGCCCGGCGCGCACACGCTCGCCAAGCGCAAGGACGGCACCCGCGCCGTATCCGTCCAGGTCCCGGCCGAACAGCGCGTGTACTTCCGCTACTTGGCCGAGGGCGGCCACTGGTTCGACGAGGCGGACGCGGACGGCCACGACGGGCGCAACGGCTATATCGACAACTGACCTGTCGAGGGGCGCATCCGTCGTCCAACATCCGATTCACGCAGCCGATTGAGCGCCGTGGCCGGTGCCACGGCGCAACCACCCGGCCTGTGGTGACCGGACCGTTAGGTTGCCCGGATGCAATCTGGCTCTCCGTGGCACTTACCGGGGTTCCGCCCGCTGTTCACCGCCAATGCGATGAGCCACCTGGGGACGGACATCGCGTACGTGGCGGTCCCGCTCGTCGCCGTCACCTCGCTCGACGCGGGCACCGCGCAAGTCGGCCTGCTGGGCGCGCTCGGGACCGTCGCGTTCGTCGCGCTGGGGCTGCCCGCCGGAGTCTGGGTCGACCGCCTCCCGCACCACCGTGTCCTCATCGCCGCGGACGTGTCCCGCACGCTCGTGCTGATGTCGGTCCCGGTGGCGTGGTGGGCGGACGTCCTGACCTTCACCCAACTGTGCGTGGTGGTGGTCCTCAACGGCACGGCCACGGTGTTCTTCACCATCGGCGCGCAGGCGATGCTCCCCGGCATCGCCCGCGCCGACAACCTGGTCGCGGCCAACACCGTGATCTACGGCCTGATGGCCGCGAGCCTCATCGCGGGCCGCGCGGCAGGCGGCGGGCTGGTCCAACTGCTGGGCCCGGCCACCGCGGTCGGGTGCGCCGCGGCCGCGTACCTGGCGTCCGCCCAGCAACTCGCCCTGATCCCCAGGGCCGCCGCCAAGGCCGCCCCCGAAGCCGAGCCGCCGGTGCGGCGGGCCCGGCCCCTCAAGCCCCTCCGGCGCGCCCGGCGTGTCAAGCCCGTCCGGCGCGCGCCGGACGCCACCGCGCACTCCCGCCGCAACGAACTCGCCGTCGGCTTCCGGCACGTCTTCGGCCACCCCGAACTGCGCCCGCTCGCAACCACCGTCACCCTGACGAACCTCGGCGCCCAGATGATCAACACGGTGCTGCCGGTGCTCTTCACCCGGGGCCTCGGCCTCCCCGCGGCCGCCCTCGGCCTGTACTGGGCGCTCGGCGGCGTCGGCAACCTCCTCGGCGCGTACCTCGCCCGGCCCTTCGCCGCGGCCTTCGGCTACGGCCGCACCCTTGGACTCACCGGCCCGTGGCTCGCCCCCTGGGCGCTCCTGATCCCGCTGATCGACAGCGGCCCGTGGATCTTCGCCGCCGCACTCGGCTGGCTCCTCGCCACGACCAAGATGGGCTTCGACAACGTCCTCGGCATCAGCCTGCGCCAGGCCCGCACCCCGGCGGCAATGCAGGGGCGCATGAACGCCACCGTCCACGTCGTCTTCACCGGCGCCATGGCCCTCGGCTCCGCCGCGGCGGGCCTCATCGCCCACTTCGCCGGCATCCGCACCGCGCTCTGGACCGGCGGCATCATCCTGGCGACGGCCTTCGTCCCCATAGCCCTCTCCCCCATACGCAGACTCACCGAACTCCCCACCGCCACCCCGCTCCCCGGATGAACTCCCGGCAAGCGCCGCCCAGTCGGCCGATCGGCATGCCACCTGAGGTCGGGGGTCGGAGACTGCGAGCCTGCGGTACTGCGGGACTTCCCGGGAAAGTTCCGGACGGGCACGGGGAAAGCGCTAACCATCTAGCGAGCCCTTTCGCTGCGCAATATGGATAACCGTGCGGATGGTTCTGCGGATTTCCGGGATTCGGCGGCACGACGAAGATTGCCAGTAGTGCATCGCATACCGCTCGTCGGCTGACGATGGTGCACCGGCCACCTTTCCGCGCGGAAATGGTGCACGCACACCCGTCGGTGCGTCGGAAATTGTGCACGGGGTCCCTGTCCCGGGCGCCGTGCGCGGGGCTACCGTTCCCTGTCGCGATCGGAACTTGATCGTCCGTTTTCCGCCCGTGCGGCGACGACCCCCCGAAGGGGCAGAGATGGATGAGATCCTGCGGCTGGCGCGCCCCGACATCCTCGCGCTCTCCGCGTACGTCACCGGTCGCGACGACGCGGACACGGCGGGGGTGTCGGTGTACCTGGACGCGAACGAAAGCCCCTATCCGCCGTTCTCCGGCGACCCCGCACGCGACGCGGGCGGGGCGGGCGAGGCCTGGCTGTCGTCCAACCGCTATCCCGAGCCGCAACCGGCTTGGCTGCTGGACCGGTTCGCGTGGCTCTACGAGACGACGACGGACCAGCTGCTGGTCAGCCGCGGCGCGGAGGAGGCCATCGCCTTGCTGGTCCGCGCGTTCTGCGAGGCGCGGACCGACCATGTGGTGGTCAACCCGCCGACGTTCGGGATGTACGAGGTCGCCGCGCGGATCCACGGCGCGGGCGTTCGCGCGGTGCCGTTGGCGGCCGACAACGGGTTCGGGCTCGACGTCGACGGCATCATGCGCGCCGCCTCCTCGGACGCCAAGCTGGTCTTCATCTGCACCCCGAACAACCCCACCGGCACCCCGGTGGCGCGCCACGACATCCTGGGGCTGTGCGAGGCCCTGCGCGGCAAGGCCCTGGTGGTCGCCGACGAGACCTACCAGGACTTCTTCGACGACGCGACGTTGGCCGGGCTCGTCGGAACCCACCCCAACCTGGTGGTACTGCGGACGCTGTCGAAGGCGTACGGACTGGCGGGCGAGCGCTGCGGGATCACCATCGCCCACCCGCAGGTGATCCGGATCCTGCGGAAGGTCCTCGCGCCGTATCCCCTGACGCAGGCCTCCCTGCACGTGCTCTCCCACGCCCTGTCTCCCCAGGGCTTGGCGCACGCCCGCACGAACATCCTCCGCGTCCGTACCGAACGCGCCCGCATGGAGCCCGCGTTGGCCGCCCTGCCCGCGGTGCTGCGCGTCCACCCCAGCGTGACCAACTTCGTGCTGTTCGAGACCGAGGACGCCGCGCTCCTGGTCAAGCACCTCCACGCCGCCGGCATCAAG
This sequence comes from Streptomycetaceae bacterium NBC_01309, assembly GCA_045039925.1. Classification (GTDB taxonomy): domain Bacteria; phylum Actinomycetota; class Actinomycetes; order Streptomycetales; family Streptomycetaceae; genus Yinghuangia. The sequence continues at coordinate 7,239,136 of CP108400.1, read as the reverse complement.
GTCCGCGACCGCAGCGACCTGCCGGGTCTCGCCGGCTGCGTACGCGCCACCGTCGGCACCCCCGCCGAGAACGACGCGCTGCTCGCCGCGATCGACCGGTTCACCCCCGCCGCGGAACACCGGGCCGGCTGACGCGTGGTCCCGGCCGGGACAACCGGGACGACCGGGACCACGCGCCGGGCACCGCACGCCCCTTGCGCGGATCCGGTGCCCCGGCCGGACGACGCTCCAGCAGGGCACGCCCTTCCGCCACGACCGGAATAGAGGCCGCACGCGGCGAACGTCGCCCGTTTCCCCCACCGGCCACCAGGGCCACCAAGGCCACCGCATTCCGGCCTGCCCGAAAACGTGCATCCGAATCGGCGCCGCCGGTTACACGTCGGCAACGAGTCGTTCACCGATCCCGGAAAGAATGCCCTCGAAAACTTTCCCGCGCGGGCCTGCTTTTCGTCATCCAGAATGCGCAAGTGGTCCATGATCACTCGCGCTTTCACTCCTAGATCACTAGACCACTTGATCTCTAGCTTCTAGCCATGACGCGCATTTCTCTTTCGCCGCGCACGGTGGGGCTGCTCTGCGCAGCGGCCGCGCAGTGCCTTGTCGGTGCATCGACCGGAGTTTCCTCGGTACTTTCCGGCTATCCGCCGGCCGCGGGCCAGATGCTCCGCTATTCGTTGGCCGCCGCGGTGTTGTTCGCGGTACTGCGGATAAGACGTGTCCGGTTCCTCATGCCGACGCTGCGCGAACTCGCCCTGCTGGCACTGCTCGCCCTGGCCGGGCAGAGCCTGTACACGCTGTTCCTGCTGTCCGCCGTCCAGCACGCCGACCCGGCGACCGTCGGCAGCGTCATCGGCGCCGGGCCGCTGCTGCTCGCGGTCGCCGCCCCTCTCCTCGCGCGGCGATCGCCCACCGCGCCGGTGGTGTGCGCGGCCGCCCTGGTGACCGCCGGGGCAATGGTCGTCCAGGGCTTCGGCCACGCCACCGGGCTCGGCCTCGCCCTCGCCGGCGGCGTCGCGCTCTGCGAAGTGGGCGTCCCCCTGATCGCGGCGCCGCTGCTGCCCCGACTGGGCCCGCTGCGCGTCGCGGCGTACTCGACGGTCATGGCGGTCGTGCAGATGTTCCTGCTCGGTCTGGTCACCGGCAAGGCCACCGCGATACCCGCATTGTCGGCCGCCGAGACCAGTGCCCTGCTCTACCTAGCCTTGGCGCTGACCGCCGGCGCATTCCTGCTGTGGTTCACCGCTCTGACCCGGATATCGGCCGAGACCGCGGGGTTGTTCGTCGGCCTCGTCCCGGTCTCGGCCGCGTTCTCCGGCCTGGTCCTGGCGCAAGGCTCCCTGACGGCAAGCCAGTTCGCGGGCACCCTACTGGTCGGCGCGGGCGTAGCCGTCGGGATACGCAGGCAACGCCCCCCGAAGCCCTCGACCACCCTCGTATCCCCCGTCCCCCTGACGCCACTGGTCCCCCTGCCAGCCGAAGCCAACTGAGCAGGCACACAACGTCGTTCGGACCGGGACGACGGCGGTACGCCTCGCGGTGTTCCTCAGCGCACCCCCCTGCCGGAACAACGGCAGGCCGCACCGGCGTCGCCCGGCGGGGTGTTGGTGGTGGTTGCGGCGAATTTCAGGAGTAGGTCGGCGGTTGCCTCGGGGGCCTCGCACGGGGGGAGGTGCCCGATGCCCGGCAGCAGTTCGACGCGCGCGTTCGGCACTGCGTCGTACTGGTGCGCCGACGACGGCTCCCAGCGGGGGTCGGCGGTGCCGAAGACCACCAGCAGGGGAACCGCGAGGGCGGCGAGGCGGTCGGGCACGCTCCGCTCGGCGATGTACTCGGTGTTCCGGCGCAACACCGTCCTGAAGGCGCGGTACGTGGTGCCGCGTAGCTCGGCGACCATGGCGTCCGGGATGTCCACGGGGCGGGCGGCCGTCGCGTTGATGCCCTTGCGGATCATCGCGTCCGAGCGGCGCGACCACAGAAGCGGGCCGAAGGGCGGGGCCAGCAGGACCCGGAGGATGGCCGGTTGCGGGAGGAGCGCATCGAGACTCGGGCCGGTGCTGATGAGGGCGAGCGACCCCACCAGGTCGGGGCGCTGCTCCGCGAGTGCGGTGGCGACGTAGCCGCCGCTGGAGTGCCCGGCCACGGTGACGCCGCTCAGCCCGAGGTCGTCGAGCAGCGCCGCCACGCGGCCCGCCTGCGCGGGCACGTCGTAGGACGCCGCGGGCGGGGACTGGCCGCAGCCGGGCAGGTCGACCCGGACGACGTGACGGAGGCGGGCGAGGGCCGGAACCAGCGGGCTCCATGAGGCTCCCGCGGCCCCCGATCCGTGGATGAGCAGCAACGGCGCCGCCTCCCGCGGGCCGTCGTGGACCACATGCATCCCGTGCGCGTTGTGCTCGACGCCGTACTCACTCATGCGGGAGATGCTGCACGGGGTGCCGGCTGTCGGTCTTGTACAAATGTCGTCGCGGAGGCAAGGGGACGGACGGGGACGGGGGTGCGTCGTCCACCCGGGAGGGGCTACGCGGTGGACGGCGGCATTCCGGTGGTGTCCGAGGCGCTGCGGATATGCGCGCACTTCATGCCGCGGTCCGCGGATCGGGGGGCGCTGCGGTCGACGCGTGGCCGGCCCAGGTCGGGAACCGGCTTCCAGCGAAGCGTCTTTGTCCCTGGCGAGCCCCTGGCGGCCCCGGGGAGCGGCCGGGAAACGGCTCCCGCCCCGGTCGAACGCACAGGCGGCGGAAGAGTCGGCCTGTACGCCGGGTTCTGTGGCCGCTCGGACCTCGCGGTCCGGGCGGTGGCGGCCATCCATCTACGGCCGACGTTGCCGCCGGCCTCTAGCGGTCTACCCGCAGGCTCGGGCGGGCAGCCCTCGAACGCCTGCGCAGGAGCCTGTCGGCTCCCTCTTGACCTTGCTCCAGGTGGGGTTTACCTAGCCGCCCGAGTCACCTCGGGCGCTGGTGGTCTCTTACACCACCGTTTCACCCTTACCAGGTGTCCGAGGACGCCTGGCGGTCTGCTTTCTGTGGCACTGTCCCGTGGGTTGCCCCAGGTGGGCGTTACCCACCACCCTGCCCTGTGGAGCCCGGACGTTCCTCGGCGGGACCCCGGAGGGCCCCGACGCGGCCGCCCGGCCGGCTCTTCCGCCGCACCCCCAGCCTAGCGGTCAGGCCGGGGCGAACCGTACGCGGCGCTTCGCCGGGTCGGCTTCGGTCAGGCGTACGCGCACCGCCGAGCCGAGCTTGAGGCCGGTGCCCGAGAACTTGGCGCGTACCGCGGGCTCGCGGAGCTGCACGGTGCCGGCGTCGCCCTTTTCGTTGAGGTCCACGACGACCGCGTCGAACTCCTCGCCGACGTGCGGGCCGAGGACCGCCGCCTCGACGAGGTCGACGGCCTCGCGCTCCGCCTCGTGGGCCTTGCGGTCGCCCGTCTCCATGGCCTTGGGCAGGTCGGGCAGGCGGGTCAGCACCCAGTCCGGCACGTCGTCGCCCGCGGCGACGCTCAGGCAGACCTCCGCCGCGAACCGGTCCACGAGCCGGCGCAGCGGCGCGGTCACGTGGGCGTACTCGTCGGCGACCGCGGCGTGGGTGGTCAGTTCCGGGACGCCCGCGTCGAACGCCGTGTAGCCCGCGCCGCGCAGCAGGCCGGTGGCCTCCTGGAGGAACGCGGCGTGGCTGGGCAGGGCGGGGTCGATGCCGTGGATCACGTCGCCGTACGTCGCGCCGGCCGGCCAGTCCACCTCCAGCGCCCGCGCCACGCGCCGGAGTTGTTCGAGGGCGCCGGCCGGGGCGTCCGGCAGGGTGCGGAGGATGCCGACCCCGGCGTACGCCATCAGGTCCGCGGCGGCCATCCCGGTCAGGAGCGAGATCTGCGCGTTCCAGCCCTCGGCGGCCAGCGGGGCGCGGAACTCCAGCTCCCAGGTGTCGCCGCGCTGCACGATCTCCTGCTCCGGGATCGGCAGGCTGACGCCGCCGCGCTCGCGTTCCACGCGTTCGCGCAGGAGGCCGATCTCGCGCAGCAGCGCGAGCGGTTCGTCGGACGGCCGTCCCGGAGTCCCCGCGTCGATGAGGCGCTGCGCCTCGACGTAGTCGAGACGGCGGCGGCTGCGCACGGTGGCGCGGCGTACGTCGGTGCCGGTCAGGTCGCCGCCCGCGTCCAGGTCGAGCGTCCACAGCACGGCCGGGCGGTCCTGGCCGGGCAGCAGGCTCGCGGCGTTCTCGGAGAGCGCGGGCGGGTGCAGCGGTACGCGCCCGTCGGGCAGGTAGAGCGTCTCGACGCGCTTCATGGTCTCGGCGTCGACGGCACCGCCCGGCACCACCCACGACGCGACGTCGGCGATGGCGTAGTTGACGCGGTAGCCGTCGCCCCGGCGTTCGAGGTGCATCGCCTGGTCGAGGTCCATCGAGTCGGCCGGGTCGACGGTCAGGAAGGGGATGTCGGTCGCGTCGTGGCCGGTCAGGCGCGGGGTCGCGCGCTCGGCCTCGGCCAGGACCTCGCGCGGGAACGCGTCCGGGAGGCCGAGGTCGGCGCGCAGGGCGGCGAATCCGGCGCGGAGGCGCGCGCCGTCGGCGGTGTGGAGGTGCATCTTCCGTCGGGGCACAGGGCCGAGCTTAGGCCCTTCATCGGGAGCTTCGGGGGGAGATTCAGTGGGATTCGCCCCGGTTTTGCTGGAGGGCACGCTGTCGCCGGAGTCCGCCGGCCGCGTGCCCCGCCTGCGGTTTCGGCCGCCGTGCGGGCCGCCGTGCCGTACGCCTGGGCGCGTCATGATTCGGCGCCCCGGGCGCGTCATAGGGTAGGGGCGCATCATCCGCGCGTCGCTGGGAGTTCCGTCCGTGCTCGTCCTGCTGCCGCCCTCGGAAGGCAAGGCCGCCGGGGGCTCCGGCCCCGCCCTCGACCTGGCCGGGCTCTCGCTTCCCGGGCTGACCCAGGCCCGGGAGCGCGTGATCGACTCGCTGGTGACGCTGTGCGAGGGCGATGAGATGAAGGCTCTCGAAGTGCTGGGCCTGGGCCCGAAGCTGCGCGGGGAGGTGCTGCGCAACCTGGAGCTGCGCGAGGCGCCGACGCTGCCGGTCGCGGAGCTGTACACGGGGGTGCTGTACGACGCGCTCGCGCTCGGCACGCTCGACAAGGCCGCGGCCAAGCGGGCGTCGCGGAGCATGCTGGTGTTCTCGGGCCTGTGGGGCGCGCTGCGGCCGACGGACCGGGTGCCGCCGTACCGCCTGTCGATGGGTGTGCGGCTGCCGGGGCTGAGCGCGCTGCCCGCGCTGTGGCGTACCGCGCTGGACGCCGCGCTGCCCGAACTTGCGGGCGGCGGGCTGGTGCTGGACCTGCGGTCGTCGGCCTACACGCCCGCGTGGCGCCCGACGGGTGCGGTGGCGGGCCGCACCGCGACGGTACGCGTGCTGCACGAGCGCGAGGTGGACGGCGTTGTCCGCCGCACCGTCGTCAGCCACTTCAACAAGGCGACGAAGGGCCGGCTCACCCGGCAGCTTCTGGAGGCCGGGGCGCAGCCGAGGACTCCGGCGCAGCTGGCCGACACGTGGCGCGACCTGGGCTGGACGGTCGAGGCCGCGGCGCCGGCGAAGCGCGGTGCGCCGTGGGCCCTCGACGTCGTCGTCTCCGAGATCTGACGCGCGGGGTACGGCCCACCGGGCACGACGCGGCGGGGTCGGCGCACCGGGCCCGCGGCAACCCGGGCCCGCGGCAACCGGGCCCCGCGGCAACTTGCGCGCAGCACCGTGCGCGCAATGCCTCCGCGCCTACACCTCGCGCAGGTGCGAGGTGTCGTTGTAGACGCGCAGCGACGCGTTCCCGTCCGCCCACCAGTTGATCGCCGTGAGCGCCGCCGCCGAGAGCTCCATGCGGAACATTGACTGCGGAGGCGCGTCGAGCGCGAGGCGTACCAGCGTCTTGATGGGCGTCACGTGGGTGACGACGAGCACCGTCTTGGCGGGGTAGCGGGCGAGCACCTTGTCCCGTGCCACGAGGACGCGTCGGGCGACCTCGGTGAAGCTCTCGCCGCCCGGCGGCGGTGCGTCGGGGGACTCCAGCCACGCCGCGAGTTCGTCCGGCCAGCGCTCCCGGGCCTCGCCGAACGTCAGGCCCTCCCAGGCGCCGAAGTCCGTCTCGCGGAAGCCCTCTTCGACCCGTACCTGGAGCCCCAGGCGGCGGGCGGCCGCGTCGGCCGTCTGGCGGCAGCGGGCCAGCGGCGAGGTCACGATCGCCTGGATCGTGCCGCGCGCGGCGAGGAGTTCGGCGGCGCGCTCGGCCTGCCACAGCCCGCGCTCGGACAACTCGGGGTCGCCGCCCACGCCGGAGAAGCGCTTCTGGGGGGTCAGCGCCGTCTCGCCGTGCCGCAGCAGGACGACGGTGGTCGGCGTGCCCAGGTCGGGACCCCAACCGGCGGGCGGCGTCACCGACTTGGCGGCGTGGTCGGACGATCCGCCGGCAACGGTGACGGTAACGGCGCCGGAACCGGAGGCGGAGCCGGGCGCAGTCGTACGAGGCCTCGGCGCCGAATCCGTCGCCGAGTCGACCAGTTCGGGGTCGAGCGCCGCCGGAGCCTTCGGCCGCCACACCTCGCCCTTGGCGGCGAGGTCCATCGCCTCGTTCGCGAGCCGGTCGGCGTGCTTGTTCTTCTCGCGCGGCACCCAGGTGTACTTCACGTGCCCGGCCGGGTACACCTCGCGGACCTGGGCCGCGAGGTCCTGCATGTCGGCGTGCTTGATCTTCCAGCGCCCCGACATCTGCTCGACGACGAGCTTGGAGTCGGCACGTACCTCGACGGGCGCCTCGGGGTCGAGGTCGTGCGCGGCCCGCAGCCCGGCCAGCACTCCGCGGTACTCCGCGACGTTGTTGGTGGCCTTGCCGATGGCCTCGCCCATCTCCCACAGCACCGCGCCGGTCGCGGCGTCGCGCACGAGGGCGCCGTACGCGGCGGGCCCCGGGTTCCCGCGCGACCCTCCGTCCGCCTCGACGACGAACCCGCGCGCGCTCAAAGGCCCGACTCTGCGGTACGCACGAGGATGCGGCGGCAGTTGTCGCACCGCACGATCAGGTCCGGCGCCGCGGAGCGGATCGCGTTCAGGTCGGTGATGCCCAACTCCAGGCGGCACCCCTCGCAGCGGCGCTGGTAGAGCGCGGCGGCACCGACGCCGTGCTGCTGCTCGCGGATCTTCTCGTACAGCTTCATCAGGTCGGCCGGCAGCGCCGCGGCCACGACCCCGCGCTGCTTGGTGTCGCCCGCGCTCTCCGCGTCGATCTCGGTGACGGAGGCGTCGCGGCGGGTCTCGGCGGCTTCGCGCTCGGCCTGGGCGGCGTCGCGCTCCTCGACGAGGCCGGCCAGGCGGCCCTGGATCTCCTCGCGGCGCTCCATGATCTCCAGCACGACCTCTTCGAGGTCCCCCTGGCGCTTGGCGAGCGAGGTGATCTCGCGCTGGAGGTTCTCCAGTTCCTTGGGGTTGCCGACGTGCCCCGAGTCGAGCCGCTGCTGGTCCCGCTCGGCGCGCGTGCGGACCTGGTCGACGTCCTGCTCGGCCTTGGTCTGCTCCCGCGCGGCGTCGCTGTCCTCGGTCTGGGCCGCGACGACCAGGTCGCGCAGCGTGGCGAGGCGGGTGCCGAGGCGGTCGATCTCCTCGTGTTCGGGGAGCGTCCGGCGCCGGTGGGCGAGACGGTCGAGGCGCGAGTCGAGGGCCTGCAGGTCGAGCAGGCGGAGCTGGTCAGCAGGGGCGGCGTTCAGCGGGGTCTCCTAGCGCGTGTGGTCGTCGTCTGCTGCCGGCCGGTGCGGATGGCGCCGGTTCGGCGGCACCCGGTCGGCCGACCCGGTCGGCGGCCTGGTCGGTCGACGTGAACGGGGTCGGTCGGGTGGTGCTGGGAACTCAGGTGGTGCTGGGAACGTGGAAGGCCCAGGGGTCGGTGGGCAGTCGTGAGACGTACGCCTCCACCGTAGCCCCGGACACGGCCAACGCGGCCGTCAGTTCCGCCGCGGCTTGGTCCAGCCACGGCCACTCCGTCGCCCAGTGGGCGGCGTCGACGAGCGCGGGACTGCCGGCCTCGATGGCCTCGGACGCGGGGTGGTGCCGCAGGTCCGCGGTCAGGTACACGTCGACCCCGGCCCGGCGCGCGGCCCCGAACAGGCTGTCGCCCGCGCCGCCGCAGACCGCGACGGTCTGCACCGTACGCTCCGGATCGCCCGCCACCCGCAGCCCCGCCGCGGTGGACGGCAGTGCCTTGGCCGCGCGTGCGGCGAACGCGGCGAGGGACTCGGGCTCGGGGAGCGCGCCGATGCGGCCGATCCCGCGGCAGCCCTCCGGGTCGGCGGCACTCGGGTCGAGCGGCCCGGCCACCACGAGCCCGAGGGCCCGGGCGAGGGCGTCGGAGACGCCGGGATCGGCGGAGTCGGCGTTGGTGTGGGCGACGGCGAGCGCGCAGTCTCCCTTGATGAGGCTGTGCACGAGGCGGCCCTTGAAGCCGGTCGCCGCGACGGAGTGCACGCCGCGCAGGAAGAGGGGGTGGTGGGTGACCAGCAGGTCGGCGCCCCACGCGAGGGCTTCGTCCGCGACCGCCTGGACCGGGTCCACGGCGAACATCACCTTGCGGACTTCGGCGTCGGGGTCCCCGCAGACCAGGCCGACGGCGTCCCACGACTCGGCCCAGCTGGGGTCGTAGAGGCCGTGCAGGGCGGTCAGGACGTCGGAGAGCTTGGGCACGGTCCGAGGTTACCGTGATCCACGCCGCCTCCCGGTCGCGGCCGGATCCGGGGGCGCCGGCTGTGGGGCCAGGTCGTCGGGACCGTCCGCCGGCCTCGGCGGACGTCGGGGGATCTCGGCGGGCCGCGGCGGATCTCGACCTGTTTCGGCCGATCGCGGCGGGGCTTTGGCGGGCCTTGGCGGGCGCGCGTCCACCCGTAGCTGATCTTCGTCACTGTGTCGACAATGCGCGGGAAGCTTTCCCCCACATCCGGAGAAACGTCGGGAATCGGCGGCGGCTGCCGGTCACGATTCCGCGAAACGCCCCCAACCGACCGGCAGAACCGGTAGGACCGGCCACGCGGCACCGGCTCGCCCAGGGCCCGCCGCAGTCGCGACAACGGCGTCCGACCCGAAGAACCGCGGGGGCACGCCCGGCCGACCGGCCCGGGGTGGGGTATCCGTCAGGGGGCGGGGAAACATGGTGCACTGCATACTTTGCGGCACCGGCAACGACTTGGCTGCCCAGTACTGCGCGGGGCTGGGCTGCGGTGCGGACCTGGCCGCGCAGCGGGACGGGGACACGTCCCTGGCGGTCCAGGTCGACTGCGAACCGGCGGAGGTCGAGGCGCGCCCCGGCGACACCGTGGCGACGACGCTGACCCTCCGGAACGCGGGCAGCATCGCCGACAAGTACGTCCTGGAGCTCCGCCGCGACATCGGCGACCGCATCACGGTCGAGCGCCACGGCAAGCCGGGCGACGTACTCGCGGGCGAGCTGTGCGTGTGGACCGTGCGGTACACCGTGCCGCCGGACTGGTCCCCGGCCGCGCATCTCGTGGGCTCGGGCGGGCTGTTCGACGGCACCGGCCCGGACCCGACGGCGTACGGCGCGCCGGTCGACGACGCGATCGTCGTGCCGCTGCGCGTGGTGTCCACACTCGACCGCAGGGTCGCGGCGGGGGCCACGCTCACCGTACGGCCGTTCAGCGGCGTGCCGGAGCCCGACGAGTTCCCGTCGCCGCGGGCCGCCCGCGCACGGCGCAACCAGGCACGGCGTACGCAGATGGCCGCGGCGGGCGCGGTGGCCGCGGTCGCCGTGGTGGTCGCGCTCATCGTGGGCATGGCGGCGGCGGGCTCCGGCGGCGGTGGCGGTAAGAAGGACCCGACCCGGAAGGCGGGGGCCACCTCGACAGCCCCGTCCGCCACCGGAAGCGGCGGCGACTCGCCGGCACCGATGGAGACGGTCCCCACGGACATACCGTCGTCCGAGGCACCGACCAGTACGACGCCCACGGCGACACGGACCCCGAGCGCAACGCGGACCACGAAGCCGCCGACAACCCGCCCCCCGTCGACGGCCCCGGGCCCGGGCGTTCCCACAGTGCGCCCGCCGACGGCGACGCAGCCCACGGTGACCGGTTCGGCCTCGAACTCACCCGATCCGACACCTCAAGAGGTTCCGAACGTCATCGGCGAGACCTACCCCTCTGCCCGGAGCATTCTGAGCGGGGCGGACCTGCGAGTAGCGAGGTCGGACTCCTCGGACGCCGCGTGCCTGGAAGGTTCGGCGAGGACGTGCACAGTCGTTGCGCAATCGCCAAGCAAGGGACCGATCGAACCCGGAATGACGGTCACTCTGACCTTGCGAGCCCCGCAGGCGTCCGAGACGCCGAGCGAGCCGGTGCCCGGATAGCGGCCGCGGTCAGCCGGGCCGCAATCGCCCTCGCCGGCGAGATCCCCCAACCCCGGGGCCCGCAGGGCACTTTGGGGAGAGCGCAGTCCTCGGCGGCCTCACCGTCCATCCTCAGATGGTGGCCCCCGCCGCCCCGCTCGGGTGCGTGACGGGCGCCGCGGGCTTCGACTGTGGTACCGGTTCCTCCGCGGCAGCGGTCAGCGCGTCGACCATTGCCTGCGGGTCGTCCGCGCATATGCGCAGCGTCCGGGCCTCGCCGCGTGGGCCGCGCCAACCGTGCACGGTCACCGGCTCCGACAACTGCACCACCACGTTCGTGTGGTGCGAAAGCGCGAGGGCCATCTCGCCGTTCGCAACCTTCAGCGTGCCCTGGTGGTCCCACCGCCGGGCCACCCGCGCGGACACGATCGACGCTCGCGGCACGCGCAAGTCGAACACGGCGCCGTTGCGGATCCGCAGTTCCGACTCCGACACGACGTGCGGGCGCGTCGCCTGCGCGGCCAGGATCGCGAGGATCATCTCGGTCGTCTGCACGTCCACGATCAGCAGGACCAGGTGCGCGGTGGGCCACGGGACCAGGAAGAAGAAGGCCACTGCCTCGACGATCGACACGAACAGGAACACCAGGATGATCCCCCGCTGTTCGCGCGCATAGCCGACCGCCACGTCCCCCGGGCCCACCCCGTGGCGGCGGCGCGTCACCCAGAACCACAGGCTGAGCATCGCGCGGCCTTCGTAGCGGATCAGGAAGCGCAGCAGCCGGCGAACCGGAAAGCGTTCGGGGGTCACGGGTCCTCCTCGGGGGCGGGCGCCGCGGGCCGCGACGGCTCCAGCAGGCGTACGGTCCGGCGTACGACCTCGGCCTGCGCCGGGGCGAGTTCGGTGAGGAACGGTTCGAGCGACGCCGACTCCCAGGCCGACCCCGCACCCGAGCCCGACGCCGAGCCGCCCCCCACCGCCGAATCGGGCAGCAGGTGCGCGGTGGTGAACTCGGCGAGTGCCGCGGCCAGGGGCCCGATGCGCGGGTCGTCCGGTTCCGCCTCGGCAAGTTCGTCGAGCCGGCGGTAGAAGTCGTGGCCGATCTCGATCAGCTCCGGATCGGAACTGAGCGGTGCGAACATCGCACCGGTGCGGTCCCGGTCCGGTTGCGACGCCATCGTGTCGATCAGCACCAGGAAGTCGCGGTCCCACGCGGCGATCGGCGACGCGGGGGCCTCGATGCCGCGCAGGAACGCCACCAGCTCCGGCGACGCCGTGTCGTCGGCGTCGAGCGTCCCCGCGTCCGCGCGCGCCAGCAGGTCGGCGAGGCGCGCACGGCGTACGCGGATCTCCGTTTCCTGCCGCGCGAGGTCCGCGTCGATGTCGTGCAGGATCTCGGGCAACTCGCGGGCGCGGTCGTCGGCGATGACGTCGCGGACCTCGTCGAGGCTCAGGCCGAGTTCCACGAGGCGCCGTACGCGCGCCAGCGCGATGGCGTCGCGCATGCCGTATTCGCGGTACCCGTTGGACAGCCGCACGGGTTCGGGCAGGACGCCCTGGTGGTGGTAGTGGCGCACGGTCCGGGTTGTCACACCCAGCAATGCGGCGAGCTCTCCGATTCGCATGCCGCAAGTCAAGACCTTGACGTCGCGTCAAGGTCAATCCCACGCTGACGGCACCTCCGGACGGGCGCCGGGTGCGATCAGCGCCACATGTCCGGGCCCGCCCTTCGCCGCGCCGTCCGTGCCATGCTCCGTCACGTCGTATCAGCTTGCTTCGGTCAAGCAGTCGCCGGGGCAGTGTCAGGGAGGACCCGACCCATGCTCGATCTCGCAGGAGCCTCGGCCGTCGTCACGGGCGGCGCTTCCGGCCTCGGGGAGGCCACCGCGCGACGGCTCGCGGAGGCCGGCGCCACCGTCGTCGTCGCGGACAAGAACGAGGAGCGCGGGGCGCGGGTCGCCGCCGACATCAAGGGCGTCTTCGCGGCGACGGACGTGACCGACGAGGCCCAGGTGCAGGCCGCCGTCGACGCCGCGGTGGCGGCCGGGCCGCTGCGCGCGCTCGTCGCGTGCGCGGGCACCGGGTACGCCGCCCGCACGGTCGGCCGGGACGGGTCGCCGCACCCGCTCGCGCCGTTCGAGTTCATCGTGAAGCTCAACCTGATCGGCACGTTCAACGCCGTCCGCCTCGCCGCCGCGGCCATGGCGAAGAACGACCCGCAGGCCGACAACGAGCGCGGCGCCATCGTGTGCACCGCGTCGGTGGCGGCGTTCGACGGCCAGATCGGCCAGGCCGCGTACGGCGCCTCCAAGGCCGCGGTCGCGGGCATGACCCTGCCGATCGCCCGCGACCTCTCCGCGATCGGAGTACGCGTCAACACGATCGCGCCCGGAACCATGGACACCGCCCTGTTCGACCTCGCACCGCAGCAGGTCAAGGACACGCTCGGGGCAGCCGTACTCTTCCCAAAGCGCATGGGCGTGCCGGAGGAGTTCGCGAGCCTGGCGTACGAACTGCTCACCAACAGCTACCTCAACGCCGAGGTCGTCCGCCTCGACGGCGGCATCCGCTTCCAGCCCAAGTAACCTTCTCCCAAAGCCAGTTCGCGGGGTGTCGGACCACGGTCCGGCACCCCGTGCGCATGCCGCCCGAGGGGCGTCCCAACCGCGCGTTCGTCATATCGTCACACCACGCTCTCTACAGCTCCCCCTTCACTCCCGCCGCCATTCGGTGGTTACTTCACCCATGCGGGTGAACCCCTCCGTAACTCGTTGAGTCGCCGCGAATACGAACCGTACGGTCTTTCTCGTCCCGAACGGACCGAAGCAACAGCGGTCGGACGACGGGCAGTTCAAGCCGACCCCGCCAAACGGACGGTGGTCGGCGGATGGATTCCGGGCGCCGGCCCACGGACCGAGAAGGGTCCGCCGGACCGGGCGCGAGGGGGGTATCAGGGTTGGCCGCAACACGAGTTCGTGGGCACCGTGCCGCGCACGGCGCTGCCCGCGACCTGCCGGGGGGGACTCTGGTCGAGCGCGTCCGAGCGGCGCTCGACCGGCACCGGCAGGCCGGCGCCCGGGAGCCGGAGCACCAGACGCAGAACGGCTCACAGAACGACTCAGGCTCAGGCTCATCTGCGGGCTCGGCGAACAGCACGCCGAACGGCGGGGCCGAGCACCACGCCCAGGACCACGCCGACAACCACGCCGAGAATCCGGGCCTCGACGAGACTCCCGGCCAAGCCGCCGGAGAACCGACCGACGGCCGGCGGGCCTGGGACATCCGCACCGACGACCTGTGGTGCACCGTCACCCCTCGCGACCACGTGCTGCCGGCCCAGGGCTGGAAGATCCACGTCAGTGCCGCCACCGGCAGTGCGGCTGCGGTACTGGACCGGGTGTGCGATGTCGTCGTACCGCGCGGAGTACCGTTCAAGCTGGCTGCCGGAACCGACCTGCTGCGCATGCTCAACTCACGTGAGGCAGACCGCAGTTCGTCGGGAAAGTTCATCACGGTGTACCCGCGCGACGACATCGAGTTCGTCGAACTCGTCGACGCGCTCGACCTGGCCACGCGCGGCATGGTCGGCCCCGGTGTGATGTCCGACCGCGCGTGCCGCCCCGGCAGCATCGTGCACTACCGCTACGGCGGCTTCACGCACCGCTCGCGCCTCGGCAACGACGGCGCGTACCGGCCGACCCTCACCGCCCCCGACGGCTCGCTCGTCGAGGACTCGCGTGCGGCGTGGTTCTCGCCTCCCCCGTGGGCACCCGACCCGCTGGCGCCGCGGCACGCCCGCCAAGGCGCGGACGGCGACGGCGGCGTGCTGGTAGCGGGCCGCTTCGCGGTCACCGCGGCGATCCGGCACTCGGCCAAGGGCGGGGTCTTCGTCGGCACGGACACCGTCACCGGCGCCGACGTCGTGGTCAAGCAGGCCCGCGCGCACGTCGAGGTCGACCACTCGGGACGCGACGCCCGCGCCGCCCTGCGCCACGAATCCGCCCTGCTGGAACGCCTCGCCGACACCGGGCTCACCCCCGCGCACGTGGCCCTGGTCGAGCAGGAGGGCACGCTGTTCCTCGCCCAGGAGCGCATATCCGGGACCTCGCTCCGCGCCTGGGTCATGCGCCACGCCGGCACCGGACCCCGCGATCCGGGCGGCTCGCCCGACGTCCCTTGGGACCTCGCCCGCACCGTCGTCGCCGAACTCGTGGGCGTCGTCGAGGGCATGCACCGCGCGGGCCTGGTGATCCGCGACCTGGCACCGACCAACGTCATGGTCGCCCCCGACGGGCGGCTACGTCTGATCGACCTCGAACTCGCCGCCGACGCGGGCAGTTTCGCGGGAGCCGCGGGAACCCCCGGCTACCGCGCACCCGAGCAGCGCGCCGTGCCGCGCCATGCGCGGGGCCGGGGGCGGGGCGTGCACCCCGTATCACCCGAGGCGGACCTCTACAGCCTCGGCGGCCTCCTCTTCCTCCTGGCCACCGGCGCCGACCCGGGGCTCCCGGACGACGCCGAGGAGGCCGCGACCGGATCCCGGTCGACCGTCGAACGCATCGGCCCCTGGCTGGACTTGGCGACACGGTACGGCCGCACCGCACGCCTCCTCGCGCCGGCCGTCCGCGGTCTGCTGCGCGACGATCCGCAGCAGCGCTGGGACTTGGTCCGGGTACGCGCACACCTCGACGCCGTCGAGCGCCGCGGCGGCACCCCCGTTCCGGCCCCCGGCCGGGTACGCGACGCCGCCCGGCCGCATCCGTACCACGCCCCCGCGTCCCGTCCCGGCCACGGGTCCGACCTCGACTCCACCCACAACTCCGACCAGGACGGCGGCTCCGCGCGGATCGGCCGCGTGCTGGCCGACAGCCTGGTCCACCTCGCCGAGAGCATGTCCCCGGACCGCCGCGACCGGTTGTGGCCGGTGACGCCGGGCGGAGCCGCGATGGATCCGTGCAGCGTGCAGTACGGCGGTGCCGGGGTCCTCGGCGTCCTCGCCCGCGCCGCCCGGACGCCGACGCTGGCCCCGGCACTGCGCGACATGCTCGTCGAGCGCGTGCGCACCGCGTCCTCATGGCTGCGCGAGCGCGCGGCGCGGGAGCCGGTCGCGCTGCCCGGCCTGCACTTCGGCCGCTCGGGCACCGCGTGGGCCCTCATGGAGGCCGCCGAGCTGCTGGACGACGGCGAACTCGCCGCGCACGCCGCCGAGATGGCGCTGCGCGTCCCGGTCCGCTGGCCCAACCCCGACGTGTGCCACGGCGCCGCGGGCGCCGGATTCACCCAGCTGCGGATGTGGGACGCGACCGGCGACGACCGGTTCCGCCAGCGCATCGTGGCGTGCGCGGACGGCCTCTTGGCCGCGGCCCGCGAGCACGGCGACCTGATGTTGTGGCAGGTCCCGAAAGACTTCGACTCGCAACTCGCGGGTGCCGCCCACCTCGGGTACGCGCACGGCGTCGCCGGGATCGGCGCGTTCCTGCTGGCCGCCGGCCGGGCCACCGGCCGCGGCGCGTACCTCGACGCGGCCCTGGCGGCGGGACGCACGCTCTCGCGTACCGTGCGCGCCGAGGACGGCGCCGCGTGGTGGGCCCAGGGTCCCGCCGATCCGCCCGGCGTACGCCTCGCCCACTGGTGCAGCGGCTCGTCCGGCGTGGGGACGTTCCTGATCCGGCTCTGGGACGCCACCGGCGACCCGGTCCTGCGCGACCTGTCCGAACAGGCCGCGACGGCGGTACGCCGGGCCCGCTGGCACAGCGGCACGACGGCCTGCCACGGACTCGCGGGCAACGGCGAGTTCCTGCTCGACGTCGCCGAACTGTCCGACCCGGGCGGTGCCGAGGTGTACCGCGGCTATGCCGAGGAGTGCGCCGAACTCGTCGCGGCACGCAGCGCGTCGGTGGGCGGACGGCTCGTACCGTGCGACGAGACGGCGGTGGGGATCTCCGCCTCGTACGGCACCGGCCTCGCGGGCGTGGTCGGCTTCCTGCTCCGCCTGCGGCACGGCGGCCCTCGCCTGTGGGTGGACCCGGTGGACGCGGCCTCGCGCCTGGGCGGCATGGACACGATGGCCACCGAACCGCCGGCGGCCGAGCTGCCCGGTGCGCAGCACTGCGCCACGGAATCTCCGGCCGCGGAGGCACCCGCGGAGGCCCCTCCCGCAGAGGCCGCTCCTGCGGAACCCCGTGCCGAGGCACGGTCCGACGCCGCGTCCGCGGTCGTCCGAGACGACGCCAAGACCGAAGGAGGACACGCCGCATGACCACGACCCTCACCGCGCCGCCGCTGCGCCGCGTCAGCTACTCCTTCTCCGCCGACGGCAACCACGCCGCGTGCCTTGCCACTGCCGGCGACGGCGTCTGGCACGTCGAGTCCTGGTCACTGCGCGCCGACGACGGCTCCGGAACGCTGAGCAGCCCCGAACGCCCGTACTCCGACAAGCCGGAGCAGTTGCACACGCAGTTGCTCGCCCTCGACGACGGCACCGTCCTGGTCTGCCGCCACGAGCCCGGCCACCACGACCTCGTGCTCCTGGGCGGTGCCGAGGACGCCGAACGGCGGATCGCGACCGCCCGCAGCCCGGGCCTGCGCCTGCTGCCCTACCCCGGCCCGGACGGCCTCGCCCTCGTGCTCGGCACCGACACGACGCCGGTCACGACCGTGTGGCGCGTACCGGTCGACGGCGGTCCGCTGGAGGTCCTGGCCGAACTCCAGGGACTGTTCGGCGGCGGCGTGTGGCTCGACCCGGCCGGGCGTCGGCTGGCGCTCGACGCGGTGCGCGACGGACGCGTCAAGAGCGCCGTCCTCGACCTCGGCGACGGCTCGCTCAACCCGCTCCTGGAGATGTCCGAGACCAGCAACGACCGGCTCCAGATGTGCGATCCGGTCAGCGGCCTGCTGGTGATCTCCAGCGACGCCCCGGGGCACGACCGGCTCGGGTGGATCCGGTTGGCCGAGGACCGGAGCGAGGCACCCGGCCGCGTACGGTTCCCCGAGATGGTGCACCTGCCCAACACGACGGTGCGCCCGGTGGCGATCGCCCCCGACGGCGACCGCGTCGCCCTGCAACTCGACCGGGGCGCGACCTCGCGCCTGGCGGTGTGGGGACCGGAGGAGGGCACGCTTCTCGACGTCAGGATGCCGGAGGGCTGCCTCGGCGGCCTGGGCCGCTGGACGGGGTCGGGCCTGCACATCCCGTTCTCCGCACCGGACCGGCCCAGCGGGCTGGCCACGGTGCTGCCCGACCGGCCCGGCAGTTGGCACCTCACGGGCGCCGCCGGCGCCCCGGCCGCGGGCGTCTCGGCGGTCGGCACGGCGGCGCTCGGCACGGCGGTCGGTGCGTCAACGACCAGTGCTTCGACGGCCGGTGCATCCACTGCGACCGCGCCTCAGGGCGGCGGAGCGGCCGCCGTCGGCGAGTCCGCGTCCGCCTCCACCTCCGCCGATGCCACCGAGGCCGAACCCATCTGGAAATCCGCGCACTTGGAGTTCCTGGTCGGCGAGGTGGGCCCGGTCGAGTCGGTCGTGTACGGCGGACTCGACTGGCGTACCTCCGAACACGTGGTCCTCGCGCTGCACGGCGGCCCGGCGGCGGCCTGGCGCTTCGAGTTCTCGCCGGTGCTCCAGCACCTCGCGGCCAACGGCATCGCCGTCGTCGCCCCGAACCAGCGGGGCAGCATCGGCTATGGCGAGTCCTACGCCTCCTGCCTGCACGGCGCCTGGGGCGGGCCGGACCTCGACGACATCACCGCGATCGCCCGCACGCTGGTGAGCGAACGCACCGCCGCCGGGCTGTCGTTGCCCGCGCTGTTCGGCACGAGCTACGGCGCGTACCTCGCCCTGCTGGCCGCATGCACGTCGCCGGACTCTTGGTCACGTGTGCTCGCCATCGCACCGTTCCTGTCCGGACCGCGGCTGATCGCCGAAGCGTCGCTGCCGGTACGGGCGTTGATGACGCGCCTCGGCGGCGACGTGGAACTGGACGACGCCCTCGGGCCGCGCGATGTCGTACGCCTCTGCGAAGGCATCCGCGCACCCCTGCTGTTCGTGCACGGCGACCGCGACGACATCATCCCGGTCGGCCAGTCCCGCACCCTCCGCCACCGGCTCCTGCAACTCGGGCGCGGCGAGGGATCGGACTTCCGCTATCTGGAGCTTCCCGGCCAAGGCCACGAGGTCTTCGCCGGGGACGGGGCCCCGGAGCTGTACACCCGCCTCACGGCGTTCCTGCGGGACTCGTGACGAGTCCCCCGCGAACCGCCGGACGGGCTCCGGCTCACCGACGGGCTTCGGCCCTGCGGCCCCGGCACGACCCGCGCGCGCACCGCGCCGCGGCCCACGATCCACGGACACCCATTGGGGGGCGGTCCGTGTCACGAAAGGACACCACCATGCAGAACCTTGAGACGGACCTCGCGGCCCTGCAGCGCCTGCCGGAGACCGAGTCGGTCGAGCTCGGCGGCGGCCACGGCGGGGGCGGCGGCGGGTGCCAGTTCACCTGCCTGATCGTCACCTGCCTGATCTTCACGATCGGCTGCTGACGCCCCGCCGGGAGGCCGGCGGTCGGTGAAGGCGTCCGGACCCACCCCCGGACAGCCGTAGGAGAACCGGGAGTTCCTGCCGGAATCAGGAGCTCCCGGTTCTCCCACAACTCTGCCAGCACGGGGGTGACGGCACCAGAACCGAGCCGTGAACGCGACACGTACGCGGCGGCACCACCGCCGCAACGGGCCGCGGCACGGCACTGCACTGCACGACTGCATCAACGCACCAGGCACCACCGCAGAAACGCACCACCGCAGAAACGCAGCACCACATCAGGCACCACCACACAGGAAGGGCCCTCGACGTGGCCGACTCCGGAACCGGGTTCCGTGCCGCCTGGCGGCACGCCCCCGGGCCGATGGCCGCGCTGACGGTCTCCGTGCCGGCCGCGTCCGCCGCCGCGCTGCTCCTTCCGGCGGCGGCGGCGGAAGCGGTCGACACGGTGCTCGACGGGGGCGGCGCGGGGACCGCGCTGCCGCCCCTCGCCGCGGTACTGGCCCTCGGCCTGGTCGCGGCACTGCTCGGCGAGCTGGCCGGTCCGACACTGACGGCCGCGCTCACCGCGCGGCTGCGCGGCCGGCTCGCCGAGCACGTGGTGGCCCTCGGCACCGGGGGCCGGAACCCGTACCCCGAAGGCGATGTGACGGGCCGCCTGGTGGGCGGTGCGCCCGACGCGGCGCGGCTCGTACCGGCGTTGATCGGCACCCTCGGGGCACTCGCCACATCCCTCGGCGGCATCGTCGCCCTCGGACTGCTCGACCCGTGGCTGGCCGTCGCGTTCGTCGCGGGGCTGGTGCCGGCCCTCGTCATCGTGCGCACCTTCATGGTCCACGCGACGGACCTGAACGAGCGCTACCAGAAGGTCCAGGCACGGATCACCGCACGACTCGCGGACGCCCTCGGCGGCATCCGCACCATCCGGGCCTGCGGGACGCGCGACCGCGAGGAGTCGCGCGTACTGCAGCCCGTCCCCGAACTCTCCGCCGTCGGACACGGACTGTGGCGCGCACAACGGCGTGCCGTCGCCCAGATCCTGCTGCTCGCACCGGTGGTGGAACTCGCGGTGCTGTCGGTCGCCGGATGGGCTCTGTCGGAGGGGCGGATCCCTCCCGGCGACCTGGTGGCAGCCGCGGGGTACGCGGCGCTCGGACTGGGGTTCCTGGAACAACTGGAAAGCCTGGTCGGAGTGGCGCACGCCCGTGCGGGGCGGCGGCGTACGGACGAACTGCTGTCCGTACCCGTCGCCCCGCACGGGACCAAAAGGGTCCTGCCCGCCGGGCGGGGCGAACTGGCCTTCCGCAACGTGTCGGTGCGCGCGTCCGACAACCGCCCGCTGCTGAGCGGCGTGGACCTGACCGTGCCCGCCGGAACCTGCCTGGCGCTGGTCGGCACCACCGGCTCGGGCAAGTCGCTGCTGGCCGCCCTGCCGGGACGCCTGCACGACCCGGACGAAGGCGAAGTGCTCGTGGACGGGCTGCCGGTGGCGGCGCTGGCCCGCGGCGAGTTGCGACGGGCGGTGGCGTACGCCTTCCCCGACCCGGCCCTGCTCGGCTCCGACCTGCGCGACGCGCTCGGGTACGGGCGCCCGGGCGCCGGGGCGGGCGAGATCGGCCGCGCGGCGGCCATCGCCCAGGCCGACACGTTCGTCCTGCGGCTTCCGGACGGCTACTCCACCCCGGTCGTGGGCCTCGGCCTGTCCGGCGGCGAGGTGCAGCGGCTCGGCCTGGCCCGCGCGGTCGCCCAGGACGCGCGCGTGATGGTGCTGGACGACGCGACCTCGGGCCTCGACATGGTGACGGAGCATCAGGTGATGGACGCGTTCCGACGGCGGCTCGCGGGGCGCACGCGCATCGTGGTGGCGCACCGTGCGGCGGCGGCCGCGCAGGCCGATCGGGTCGCGTGGCTGGACGCGGGGCGCATCCGCGCGCTGGGCACGCACGAGGAACTGTGGGACGACCCGGACTACCGCGCCGTGTTCGCGGGTCCGGCGCCGGGCTCCGCATCGCGCGCCGCGACGGGCTCGGTGTCGCGCCCTGCGCCCGGCTCTGCGACGGGCTCTGCGACGGGCTCGGTATCGAGCTCTGTGACGCGCTCCGCCGCGCCGCGTCCCGTGCCCGGCCCGGCCGCCGAGGACATGCGGTGATCCGCCGCCGACAGCGCGAGAATGCCCGGCACGCGCCGGTCGACCCGGGCGGCATACGCGCGGGCCGCGATCTCCTGGTCAGCGAACTCCGGCCGCGCAAAGCGGCGTTCCTGCGGTTGCTGGGCTGGTCGGTCCTGGAGGGCACCCCGGCCCTGCTCTCCGGCGCGCTGGTGGCCGCGGCACTGGACCAGGGGTTCCTGGCGGGGCGGAACTCCGTGGGGTTCGTGCTGCTGGGCGTGCTGGGCCTGGCGATGCTGCTGCGCGTGGCCGCGACGTACGCGATGTTCCCGCACCTCGCCGCGGTCGTCGAACCGCTGCGCGACGCGCTGGTACGACGCGTGGTCGGTGGGGCGCTCGACGCCGCGGTCGCGGGCCGGCGCCCGGGCGGGACGGACCCGTCGGCGGCCGTCGCGCGGCTGACCGAGCAGGTGGAGACCTGCCGCAACCTGACCGCGTCGCTGCTGCGGACCCTGCGCCAACTGGCCGTGACCGTCGTCGCGGCGCTCGTCGGCCTCGCGGTCCTGGCCCCGATCGTCCTGCCTCTCGTCCTGATCCCCCTGATTCCGGCGGCCTGGCTGTTCGTCCGACTCCTCGGGCCGCTGGCCCGGCGGCGCCGCGCGCTGGTCCTCGCCGACGAGCGCATCGCCTCCGACGCCGGGCGGGTCGTGGGCGGCCTGCGGGACGTCGTCGCGCTCGGCGCGCAGGACCGCGTCGTCGCGGAACTGCGGGTCGTGATCGAGGCCCAGGCGAAGGCCGCACGAGCGCTGGCCCGCGCGTCCGCGCTGCGCCTGCTCATCGTCGGCATCGGCGGACAACTGCCGCTGATCATCCTGTTGTTGGTCGCTCCTCGACTGCTGCGCGAGGGCACGCTCTCGCCCGGCGAGGTCGCCGGTGCCGTCCTCTACCTGGTGAAGGAGCTGAGTCCGGCGCTCCGGGCGCTGACCGCGACGGTGGGCGACTGGATCCTTGAACTCGGCGTCGTGGCGGGCCGCTTGGCCGAGTCGGGAGCGCGTCCGGCGACCGAGCCGGAGGCGCCGGTCCTCGTCCCGCCGTCCGGCGTCGAACGCCCCATCCGGCCACCGGCGTTGAGCGCCCGCGATGTCACCTTCTCCTACGGGCCGTACGCGGCCCCGGTGGTCCAGGGCCTGCACCTGACCGTCCCCGAGCGCGGGCACCTGGCGATCGTCGGACCGAGCGGGATCGGCAAGTCCACGCTCGCGGCCCTGCTCGCCGGCCTGCTCACACCGCAGCACGGCACGGTGCTGCTGCGCGGCGTACCGACGACCGATCTCGGCGAGGAGCGCCTGCGCCGCGAGATCGCCGTCGTGCCGCAGGAGGCGTACGTCTTCGCCGGGACCCTCCGGGAGAACCTCGCCTATCTGCAACCCGCCGCGACCGACGCCGAACTCGACCGCGCCGTACGCCTGGTCGGCGCCCGCGACCTCACGGAGCGCATCGGCGGCTACGACGCGGAGCTCCCCGACCCGACGGCCCTCTCCGCGGGCGAACGCCAAATGCTCGCGCTGGCCCGGACGTTCGTCTCCCCGGCGCGCCTGGTGATCCTCGACGAGGCGACCTGCCACCTCGACCCCGGCACCGAGGCACTGGCCGAATCCGCCTTCGCGGCCCGCCCCGGAGCCCTCATCGTGATCGCCCACCGCATGGACTCGGCGCGCCGCGCGGACCAGATTCTCCTGATGGACGGCCACCTGCCCACGGTCGGGACCCACGACGAACTGATGGCGCGCTCGACCCTCTACAACGACCTCATCGGCCACTGGTCCACCACGACCAGACCCCGCGCCTGAGTTCACCCCGCATCTGAGTTCACCCCGCATCTGAGTTCACATCGCGCCCGAGTTCACATCCAGCCGCGCCGCACGGCGAGTGCCCCGGCCTGGAAGCGGCTGGCGGCACCCAGCAGGGCCAGCAGTTCGCTGACGCGTCGGGCGTACGTACGCGGGGAGAGCCCGGTACGCGCCGCCGCCGCGGCGTCGGTCAGGCCTTCGGTGAGGCAGGCGAGGACCGGGGCCAGGTAGGCGGGCAGTTCGTGCGCCGGCCGGTCGGCGCCGGGGTCGTCGCCGTTGCTCCACCATCCCTGGTGCACGCGGACCAGCGCGGCGACCACCACGGGGTCGCGGACGACCAGCATGCCGTTGTAGAAGACGTCCAGGTCGAGCGGCAGGAGCGCGACGGCGCGGTCGATGACCGAGAGGCGGAACGGGATCTGCGGGATCAGCCTGGCGTGGGCGCCCTGCTGCCACGGGATCGTGCCGATGGGCGCGTCGCGGAGCAGCCCCTGCCGGGACGTGATCTGCCGTACGGCCGGGACCTGGGCCGCGGCGCCGCGCATGCAGTTGGCGACATGGACGAGCTTGCGCTCCGGAACCCCTTGGTCGATGCAGCCGGACGGGTCGTCGAACATGAGCATCTCGTGGCGTGCGGTCTGCGAGAACCGCGCCGCCGCGTGGCCCACTTTCGGGGGCGCGACCACCAGGGCCGGCGGCCGGGCGCCCTGCCTCGCGTAGAACGCGGACTCGTCGAGAGCCTGCGCCACGGCCTCGCGGACGTCAGTGCGCTGCGCGGTGGCCGTGCGCGTCGCGGTAGCTGTGCGCGTCGCGGTGGCCGTGCGCGTCGCGGTGGCCGTGCGCGCTGCCCGCGCCCCTGGTGCGGCATTCCGGTCCATGGCCCGCTCCCCCACCGCCGCCTCGCACAGCGCCGCGCCGATTGTTCAATCCTGAACAGCTGGCATGTTCACGCCATGCAGTTGATCGGGTTCCGAGTGTAATCAATGCTGACTGCGGGCCCAACCATTTAGTCATCAAGACTCGAAGGAGTCCGCTGTGCACCGACGCCGTTTCCTCCCGGCCGCGCTCACCCTCGTCGCCTCGACGCTGCTCCTCGGCACCGTGGCCGTCGCCCCGGCCGGCGCCGCGGCGGCCGTACCCGCCGAGGACAGCCCGCGCGCCGCCTGCCTCGTGATCACCAAGCAGGGTGGCGGCCACCCGACGATCTTCGACAGGTGGGCCGACGTCCGCAACGACTGCGGACGCCACATCGACCGGGTCACCGTCCAGCTCGACTACCACTTCGACCCCACATGCCAGGCGCTCGCGCCCGGCCAGTCCGCCCGGTACCACTGGATCTCGACGCTCCAGGAGAACGTCGAGGCGAACTACGCGTACGAGTGCCCCGGCCCCTGACCCGCGCCGCCGCACCGTCCGCACGTTCGAAGGAGCAACTCATGCGCAAGCGCAGCAACCGACTTGCCCTGCTCGGCACGGCCGCCCTGCTGGCCGTCGGCGCGTTCGCCGCGCCGGGCCACGCCGCCTCGGCCTCGCCGGCGGCTCCCGCCGAGCCCGCCGCCCGGGACTACATGAAGTGCGGCTTCTCGATCCACTCCGGCCCCCCGCAGTACGGCGACTGGTACTACAACTGCACCTGGGCCGACGCCCAGATCACGATCAAGCGGAAGGACGGGCACGTCAGTTGGATGTGTACCGCGAGCGGCCGGGCCTACCGGCTGGGTGATCGGCACACGGTCGAATCCGCCTGGATCTCCGCCCAGTGCTGACCGGTCGGTCCGAACAGAGCGATTGAAGCCCCGCCGAGTCCCGGCCCCGGGACTCGGCGGGTGCCGCGCGGGGGGCAAAGAGGGCGCGCGAAAGGCAGGCGAATCGGGCGGGCGAGTTGGGGCTGCCGAGACCGCAGCCCACCGCATCTGAGGGTGATCCCTCACGCTTCGGCGTGTCCGAGATTCCCGAGGAACCGGGAGCCGAGGGGCTGACGTCCCCCATACATCCCGGCGGACATCCCGGCGGATGGGGCCAACGGGCCGGACTCGGAGGGGAATTCGGGATGAGGCTCTTCTGTCGCCTGTGCGGCGCGCGCACGGACGGGCAGGAACGGCTGGGCACGTACTGCCCCGGGAACCAGTGCGGTACGGATCTGCGGGCGGGCAACGAAACGGGGGTCCAGGCGTGGTGCGAGCCCGAGCGGCTGCGCGGCGAGCCGGGGCGTACCGCGACCGTGCGGCTCGTGGTGCGCAATTCCGGGTCGCGCCCCGACACGTTCCGGGTCGAGCCCGTCGAACAGGTGGACGGGCGGCTCGACTTCGACGCCGCGGTCCTCAACGTGCCGCTGGGGCCCGACCAGACGCGGATCGTGGAGATCCGCTACACGCTTCCGCGGAACCGCACGGCGCTCGGGATCGACGTCGCGTCGCGCTTCGGCATACCGGGTGCGGACGCCGCCGGGCGGGTCAACGACGGGCGCGCCGACCGCTTCGGGGTGGCGCTGCGCGTGGTGTCGACGACGGCGAACCAGGGCGCGGCCTGTGCGGCGTTCGCGGTGGACGTCCCGGCCCGGTTCCGGCAGGAGCGCCAGGACGGCCGTTCGTCCGGGCTGCGCGCCCGTTCGACGCCCATGCTGGTCGGCGGTGCGGTGCTCGCGCTGATCGTGGTGATCGCCGCCGTGGTCGCGGTCGCGGCGAACAACGAGGACGGCGGCGGTGCGAGCAACGCGGCGGCGACGCCGTCCGCGCCCGTGACCGCCGAGGGGACCGCTGCGATCACGTCGACCGCGACTGCGACCGACGACACCGGCGATGGCGACGACGAGGACTCCAAGAGCGCTTCGGGCGGGAACGGCTCCGGCGGAAACGGAACCGGAAACGGTGGCAACGGCGGCAACGGGAACGGCGGTTCCGGCGAGATCACCACCTCGCCGCCGGCCAGGACGCTCGTCAAGGTCCCCAGTGTCACGACCATTCCCGACCGCAAGGCCGCCGAGTCGCTGGAAGCAGCCGGGTTCAAGGTGCAGTTCCAGTACCTGCCCGGCACCGGCGGACCACGCGGACTGGTGCAGGCGCAGAAGCCCGCCTCGGCCACGATGGTCCCGCAGGGCAGCACCGTGGTCCTGAGCCTGCGCGACGGCAAGGTGAAGGTCCCCGACGTGATCGGCATGACTCCGAACCAGGCCCGGGAAAAGCTGGAAGAGGCCAACCTGGTCGGCGAGTCCGCCCAGTCGCTCACCGCGGGCCGCACGGTCGTGTCGACGGACCCGGCCAAGGGCACGCTGGTCGACGACGGTTCGACGGTGGTCCTCTACTCGGACTACTGACGCACGCGCCGAACGGCATCGGGGCGCGGTACGGAGTCCTCCGTACCGCGCCCCGCGCATGCCGTGCGTGCATCTGTGCGTCCGTGTCAGGCCCGACGCACTACTCCGCTACTCCCACCGCTCGGCTACTCCACGGCGCCCGCGCCGAGCCCCGTCTCGGTCGCGCCGTCGAGGATCTCCTGGAAGCCGTACCGCTCGTGCGGGCCGAAGACGATCTGCTCCAGCACGCCCACGCCCACGCGGCCTTCCCCGCCGATCTCGGTGACCCGGATGACCTGCTGCTGGTGCTGCCGGTCGAAGGCCAGCGGGTCGACCTCGTCCACGACCCAGCTCTCGCCCTCGACGGCGAGTTCGCCCTGCCAGATGCCGTGGGCCCACTTGCCGTGCAGGTAGCCGAGCCCGGCCAGGAGGCCGCGGGTGCCCAAGGGTTCGATGCGGTACGCGAACTCCTTGCCCTCCGCGTCGACCAGGTGCATCGTTCCGCCCGCCACCCGCCGCGTCCCGGGGACGAACGTCAACTCGTGGCGTACCGGGTGGAGTTCGGTGTAGCCGATGGCGTCCGCGCCGTCCGTCGGGAGCGCGAGCGCGGCGGTGTCCGGCACGGTGCCGAGCGGCTGCGCCACCATGCGGTGGCCGTCCTTCTGGTACATCTCGCCGTCGGCGCGCTCGAACGACCCCCAGAGCGTGACCTCGTTCTCCCAGTGGATGGGCGCCCACAGCCACATCATCGGGTTGAACGGCTTGGGCGCGCCGGCGTCGCGCTCGCCGACCGGGCGGATGCCCCACGAACGGTCGCGCGTGGCAAGCGTGGTGGTCGGGTCGACGGCGATCTCGCGGCCGCCCGGCAGCGTGATGGTGCCGGACCAGACGCCCAGCTGCGTGAGGCGGGTGGCGTCCATGATGACGTGGTGGCCGTTGCGCGTCGTGACGCGCGGCTCCTCGATCACCGCGGCCCGTGCCGTGAAGGTCAGGTCGCAGGTCAGGCCGGTCTCGTTGTCGGACGCGTAGATGCGCAGGACCTTGAGGGGTTCGACGACCTCGATGCCCAGCGGGCCGACCGTCAGGTCGAAGCGGTCCTGAGGGGCACGGCGCGACGCGTGCAGGCTGTGCTGCACGCCGTCGACGCTGACCGTGAAGTGCGCGTCGGCGACGAAGCGGTTCGGGTACAGGCCGTGCGCGAACGCGAAGTAGAACGCGCCGTCGCGGTCGTAACCGTTGAACCAGTAGCGGTCGTACGCGTTGCGGTCCGAAGTGGCCGGGTGGGCCACGGGCTCGGGGGTCTGGTGGATCGGGAAGTCGTCCGCGGGAGTGAGCACGCGGCGCCCCTTTCTGGTTCGCGGGTCGGGCCCGATGGGGTGAGGCGGCCCGGGTCCGGCAGGGCAGGCCGCGGTGACGGCTGGTCAGGTGACACGTGTCGGCATTGCTGCGGCGTTCGGCGCGCCCGGACGAGGTCGGGCGCGCCGTACCGTACGAGTCGGGTTGTCGGTCGCGGGTCGGTCGCGGTGGACCGGCGGTCAGCGCTCGCGCTTGAGGAACAGCAGGTCTGTCGCCGAGTAGCCCTGGTTGAGCTTCTTGTCCGCGTAGTGCGGGACGAGGACCGACTCCAGCTCCTCCGGCGTGAAGGTCTCCTGCTTGGAGTCGAACTTCGCCTGGAGCGTGGGGCGTTCGACGACCGCGACGAAGCCGCCGTGGACGACGAAGACCTGGCCGGAGATGTTCTCGGCGGCCGGGCTGGCGAGGAACGCGACGAGCGGCGAGACGTGCTCGGGCGCCAGCGGGTCGAGTTCGCCGTCGACGAGGCCGTCCTTCGGGTTGAAGACGTTGCTGGTCATGTTGGTGAGCGCGCGCGGGGCGATCGCGTTGGCGCGGATGCCGTAGCGGTGGCAGCCGTTCGCGGTGCTCATGGTGAGGCCGACGATGGCCGACTTGGCGGCGGCGTAGTTCGGCTGGCCGGGCGAGCCGGCGAGGAAGGCCTCGGAGGCGGTGTTGACGATGCGCGCGTACACCGGGCCGCCCTCGGCCTTGGACTTGTCGCGCCAGTACTTGGCGGCGTGGTGCGACGTGTTGAAGGTGCCCTTGGCGTGCACCGCGAGGACGAGGTCCCACTCGGCCTCGGTCATGGAGAACAGCATGCGGTCGCGCAGCACACCCGCGTTGTTGACGAGGATGTCGATCGAGCCGTACGTGTCGATCGCGAGCCGGATCAGCTCGCCGCCGACCTCGAACACCGAGATGTCGCCGCGGTGCGCGACGGCCTCGCCGCCGCCCGCGACGATCTCGTCGACCACGGCCTGGGCCGGGTTCGGGGCGCCCTCGGGGGCGAAGTCGTTCACGACGACCTTCGCTCCCTGCTTGGCCAGTTCGAGGGCCTCGGCGCGGCCGAGACCGCCGCCGGCGCCGGTGATGACGGCAACCTTGCCTGCGAGGGACGTGGTCATGTGCTGCTCTCCAGGGGTGTGCGGTGTGGTCGCCGGCGGGGCCGGACCGGGCCGCGGTGCTCCGCGTGTCCGACCCGGCCCGCCGGCTGAGGATCGGACCGTGGTCAGGCGAGGGTGACGATGGTGCGGATGGACTCGCCGCTGCGCATCAGCTCGAAGGCCTGGTTGATGTCGGCGATGCCGACGCGGTGGGTGATCATGCTCTCGAGGTCGATGCGGCCGGCCCGCCACAGGCGGATGATGCGGTTGTACTCGCGCACGATGTCGCCGCCGCCGTAGATGCTGCCGATGATCTGCTTCTGGTCGAAGAACAGCTCGAACATGTTGAACTGCACGTTGTCGTCCATGGCGCCGGCGCCGACCACGACGACCTGGCCGCCGCGACGGGTGAGGTCGTACGCGCTGCGCACGGTGAACGACTTGCCGACCACCTCGAACACCGCGTCGAAGCCCTGGCCCGCGGTCAGCTCCTGCTTGAGCGCGGCGGCCTCGTCCGGGGTGGCGGTGTGCGTGGCACCGAACTGCTTGGCCCAGGAGTGCTTGCTGGTCGCCGGGTCGATGGCGACGATCTCCGAGGCGCCGCTGGCGCGCAGCGCCTGGATGACGGCGATGCCGACGCCGCCCGCGCCGATGACGGCGGTGCTCATGCCCGGCTCGATCTTCGCGCTGTTGAAGACCGCGCCCATGCCGGTGGTCACGCCGCAGCCGATGAGCGAGGCGATCTCGTAGGGGACGTCGTCCGGCACCTTGACGGCGCACGGCGCGGCGACCACGACCTCCTCGGCGAAGGTGCCGGTGCCGGTCATGCCGAAGGACGGGGTGCCGCCGAAGGTGAAGTTCTGGGTGCCGGCGTTCATGAAGCCGGACAGGCACAGGTTCGACTGGCCGCCGGTGCAGAAGTTGCAGGTGCCGCACGGCGGCGCCCAGCACACGATGACCTTGTCGCCGACCGCGACCGTGGTGACGTCCTCGCCGACCTCGACGACCTCGCCGGCGCCCTCGTGGCCCGGCACGAAGGGCGCGGGCTGCGGCAGTACGCCGGTCATCGCGGAGAGGTCGGAATGGCACACGCCGGTCACATGCAGCTTGACCTTGACCCGGCCCGGTCCCATGCCGACGGCCTCGACGTCGTCGCGGACCTCGAGCTTGTCCTGTCCGGTCTCGTGCAGGATGGCTGCGCGCATGATGCTGCTCCTCGTCCTAGCCGTGCCCATGAGGTCGCCGTGGCCCCGGTCGGGCCCGGTCGGGGTGCGGTCGCCGACGTCGCGAAAATATAACGCGTTCTCGTTTTCGACAAGGTCGATGACAAGGTCAAGCTATACGCCCGGGCAAGTCTGCTGAAGCCCTCGGGGTGCTTTGGGCGCCATCGGACTGTCCGAGCGGGCTTCCGGGGGCCGTCAGAGGCCTCCGCCCCGGCCGCCGGGACCCCTGCCGCGGTCGCCGAGGACCCCCGCCTCGGTCGCCAGGGCCCCGCGGCGCCTCAGTTGGACGTGGTCCCTTCCGAGGCCCTGCGCACCGCCGTACGCCGCCATCGGCTCCCCGGCACGACCTGCGGGCCCGCGTCGGCGCGTAAAGCGCGCGCCGCCATGTCGCGGGCGGAGGGGATGGCGTCGTGCAGGGGCAGGGGAACGACCTCGGCCGACCAGCTCACCGGCGACGGGACGGGGCCATTCCGGCGTCGTCCAGGCACTCGGACCAGCCGTCGCGGAATCCCGCCAGATATTCGGCCTCACCACGGAGATGGCCGCGGACGAGGCCGGGGTCCTGCCCGCGACGGTCCGGCGGCCACCTCACGATCGCCGAACGCCGGTGCCGCAGCAGGCTGTTCCGCCTCGCCGACGTCTTCGCGGCAGAGCGGGCCACGCGGCGTACGCCCACGGCCGACCGCCCCCGGACACCCCTGGCCGACTGACCGCCGGCGGCGCGGCGAGCCCTGGTCGGACCCCTCCGGTCAGGGCTCGCCGCCTTCCGCACCAGCTCCGAGCCCGCGACACCCCGACCGATCAAGCCAGTTGCGCCCCCTGGGCACCGGTGTCACACTCATTGCAGCGGCGGAGCTGTGCCCCTACGAAGGCACCGGCTACCGCCGCTTTGTCATGCCGCGAGCGCGCCGCGTCCTCGTCGCGCCGCTCGGCAGCACCGCCCCGGCCGACACCACCGCTACGTGGGGGGCGGGCTGGAAGGACCTCGGCTGCACCTCCACCGACGGCATCAAGTTCACCAAGAAGGACAAGATCGACCAGGTCGACACCTGGCAGTCCGTCAGCGCCGCGCGCGTTCTCCGGCAGCGCCTCGGCGCAGCTCACCCTGGAACTGTCCGGCACCGCCGACAAGAACGCACCCGCGCTGTACGGGCCGTGGACACCGCACGGCAGCGCCGACGCGATGCGTCCCGGACAGTCGGTCGTGCACGCGTGGGGGGTCAACGGCACCAACCTGCCGGCGTTCCGGGGCACCGTCCGGTCACGTACCGCCGCGTCCGGCAGCGACACGGTGACCGTCACCGCCCTGGACGGGGCCGAACGCCTGTGCACACCCGCCCAGTTGCCGAGCCCGAGCATCGGCGGGACCACCCAGCGGTTCATCGCGTCGACCACATGGTGCGCGGACCACCTGCTGCGCAACGCGGGGTTCCATTCCTGCCCGCCGCCTCGATCCGACTGCCTGCTCTACGCATCCCTTCACGGCGGCGAGCTCCCGAACATCGGCAGCCTCTTTTTCCTCAACAACCACGAAGGTTGGACGGATTCGCGCGTGCCGTGGTCGAGCGGCCTCCAGACGAGCACCAGCTCGGGAGTGGAGACGGCCGGCAGTTGGGCCCCGCGGACCCGGATCAGCTCGTGGCTCTCCGGCGGGCTGTGGATGGAGGTCTGGGCCGACAACCAGGGAAGTACCGCCGGCGGGCGCGCGGTCACGATCGAGCCCTTCTGGGTCGGGTACAACGAAAGCGGCGCGGACCGCGTCACGTTCACCGTCGACTTCGTCGCCGGGACCGCACGGTTCGGCGTCGGCACCGGCAGCGCCTCCTGGTCCTTCCCTCAGCTGCAATCCCAATCGGGCCGATGGCACCTCGCCGGGCATGTCGCGTTCGACAGCACCCACGGCCGTCCGACGGTGACCCCCTACCTCACCGCTCCCGACGGAACGCTGTTGACCGCCACACCGAGCACGTTCGCGTCGCAGGCGTTGGTGTCCGGGAGTCTGGCGTCGGTGGGTCTGCGGGCGGCCGGGCTGCGTCTGGAGGCACTCCAGCCGGCCAAGATGCCGGCACGTCCCACCGGCGACGCGATCACGCAACGCGGACGCTGGGTCCGATCGGCCTACCTGGACAAGCCGATCTGCCCGCTGCAAACGATCCCCCGGGTCACCGGTACTACCTGGGAGGTGCTGACCGAGATCGCGAGCGCCACCCTGTCGACCTTGGAGCTGCGCGAGGACGGCACGGTCCGGTGGCGCAATCCGACGAGGTTCGCCTCGGTGCCCGCCACGACGGACCTCACGGTCACGTCGGCGCGCGACATCGCCGCACTGACCATCACCGACGAGATCGACGCATGCCGCAACCAGGTCAAGGCTCCGTGGGAGTCCTGGCAGGGCATGGAAATGGACGGCGAGGCCGGTTCGTACATCGATACGACAGTGCGCACACTCGCGGCCGGCGCGAACGTACCCCGTGCGCGTGGAGGCCCCGGAATCGGACTTCGACCCGATCAACACACCGATGCC
Organism: Streptomycetaceae bacterium NBC_01309; assembly: GCA_045039925.1. Classification (GTDB taxonomy): domain Bacteria; phylum Actinomycetota; class Actinomycetes; order Streptomycetales; family Streptomycetaceae; genus Yinghuangia. The sequence continues at coordinate 7,206,808 of CP108400.1, read as the reverse complement.
GGGCGGGGTACGGCTCGCAGCTGTACGAACTCCCGTCCTCGCCTTGGATCCAAGGCTGGACCGAGGCCGCCTGGATCGGCGGACTGCTCCGCGACGCGGGCGCCTTCCCGGCCCCGCTGCTCGGAGACGTCGAGATCCTGCCCGATCCGCGCCTCCAACTGGGCGACGTCGTACGCGTCATCGACCGCACCGGCGCTGCGCTCGACACCCCGGCCTGGGTGGTCGGCATCCGCACTGCCGCGTCCCAACAGGGGATCACCCAGACGCTGACGCTGCGCGGCGCGGCGTTCCCCGGACCACCGACAGATGTCGGCCTCGTCCCCGATCCGCCAGTCGACCCCAGCGCTGGGAGTACCGCATGACCGAGAGCACGGACACGCCCGCCACGAGCGGCGGAGCAACGTCCGAGGCGGCGGAGGCGGCCGAAGCGGGTGTCCTCACCCTGACGCCCGATCAGCTCGACCAGCTGGCCGCGAAGTTGGTGGAATTGCTGCCCTCATATCTGATCTACCGGGACCCCCCGGTGGTGCCCGTGTGGGAGGTCCCGGCGCCTCCCCCGGCGCCCGGCGCCGTCGAGTACGCCGTGGCGTTCGGTACGGATCTGGCGGCCGGGGATCCCGGGCCGGCGGCCGAACTGCCCGCCAGCACCGGGCGGTCCGCGGCCGAGGGGATTCCGGACACCGTCATCGAGCCGGACCCCGAGCCGTTTCCGGGTCGGCTCCCGAGTCGGATCCGGGCCCTGACCCGGGGGCCGCCGTATGAGCGCGGCCGCCTCTCGGGTCATCGACGTGGCGCGTGCGGAGGTCGGATACCACGAGGGCCGCGGCAAGAACGGGCGGTGGAACAACGTCCAGCGGTACAGCCCCGCCGTCCCCGGTCTGGAGTGGTCGCAAGGCCAGCCGTGGTGCCAGGTGTCCAGTCGTGGGTGTTCCGGCAGGCCGGGGCCGCCGGGCCGGCGCCGGTGACGGTGTCCTGTGCGGCAGGTGTCGCGTGGTTCCGGAGCCGGGGGCGGTTCTCGGAGTATCCGGCCGTCGGGGCGCAGGTGTTCTTCGGGCCGGGCGGCGGCTCGCACGTGGGGCTGGTGTACGCGTACGACGCCGCCTACGCGTACACCGTCGAGGGCAACACCAACGCCACCGGCAGCGCGGAAGGCGACGGCGTCCACCTGAAGAAGCGCCTGCGCCGGGACGCCTATGTGTACGGCTACGGCCATCCCGCCTACCCCGGCGGCATCGTCTCCGCCGCTCCCGGCGCGGTCCCGGCGCCGCCGCCGTTCCCGGGCGCCGGCGCGTTCCGCCTCAACGCGTCGCATCCCGCCGTGGTCGACCTCGACCGCCGGCTGATCGCCAAGGGCCGGGCGCGCCACCACGACGGGAACGGCTACCAGCCCGGGCCGGTCTTCACCGAGTACACCCGCCGCAACGTACGCGACTTCCAGCTCGCCCAGGGCTGGTCCGGCGCGGATGCCGACGGCTACCCCGGTCCCGAGACCTGGCGGCGCCTGTGGACGTGAGCCCGCGGTCCAGGCAGTCCAGCGTGGCGCTGGAACTCGCCGAGCTGCGGCGCAGCGTCGACGTCGGCTTCGCGACGACGCGGGGTGATCTGGCACTGCTGCTCCAGCGTGCCGACCAGACGGACAAGGAACCGGCCGAGCACGACGCGCGGATCAGCGCACTGGAGCGGGCACGCTGGCCGCTGCCGTCGCTGGCCGCGTTGAGCGGCCTGACGGGCCTGGGCCTGGCCGTGTGGCAGTCGACGGGCAGATAGCGCGGTCCGCCGGTACGCGGTCCTGTACCCATGCCAGTACGCGTCCCGCACCCGAGCACACAACAGTGGGCCCTTCCCCGGCACGGGGAAGGGCCCACTTTCTGCGTTGCGGGTGGTCGGCTGCGGGCCGACGGCGAACCGGCGGTGACGGTGCGTCAGGAGCCGGTCACCACACCACCTGTGTCAGTCCGAGTACTCGACGACCGTGTCCGAGAGGACGACGGCGTCGTCGCGCTCGACCGACGAGGTCTGGATGACGAGCTTGCCGCCCTCGTCCCAGACGCGGATGCGCATCGTCTCGCCCGGGAAGAAGATCCCCGCGAACTTGGTGCGGTAGCGCTTGACCCGGGTGACGTCGCCGCCGAGGACGGTGTCGACGACCGCCTTGAGGGTCAGGCCGTACGAGCACAGGCCGTGCAGGATCGGCGTGTCGAACCCGGCGCGCTTGGCGAACTCCGGGTCGGCGTGCAGCGGGTTCCAGTCGCCGGACAGGCGGTACAGCAGCGCCTGGTCCTCGCGCGTCGCGACGTCGACCACGTGGTCCGCGGCACGCTCCGGGACGTCGATCTTGGTGACCGGGCCGCGCTCGCCGCCGAAGCCGCCCTCGCCGCGCACGAAGATCTCGGCGCGCGAGTCGTACAGCGGCGTGCCGTCCTCGAGGGTCGCGGACGACTCCAGCACGATGACGGCGGCCTTGCCCTTGTCCCACACGTCCGCGATGCGGCTGGTGGCCTGGATGTTCTTCGCCTTGGCCGGCAGCGGGTTGTGGATCACGACCTCCTGGCCGCCGTGCAGCACGGCCGCGAGGTTGATGTCGATGCCCGGCAGCGCCGAGAGGCTGCCGCCGACCTTGGTGCCCGCGACCGTCGCGAAGGTCGGCAGGACCTGGAGGCTCTTCTCGTACGTGTAGCGCAGTTCGTCCGCGCCGGTCGCCGGGGTGCCCGCGCCCACGCCCAGGTGGTAGAGGATCACATCCTTGTGCGTCCAGCTGATCTCGCCCTTGCGGGGCTCGGCGCCGGTGGCCTGTGCGACGTCGATGGGCATGACGTCTCCTCCCTGGTGTGGTGATCAAGTCCGTGATGCGCTCCGGGTGACCGGCAGCGCTCACAAACTAGAACTTGTTTTCGTTTCCGTGCAATGATCGGCCGCCTCTGTGACCGACACCGCAGCGCGCCGCCGCCCCCGGAGGCTGCCCGCGCGGGTGCCAGACCGAGAACGACCTGGGGGTCGCCATGTCCACGATCCAACCGCTGCCCGACGAGACGCCCGCGGCCGCCTCGGGGGTACCCGAGGTGCCCGCCGACATCCTGGCGGAGCTGCGCAGCACCTGGACGCCACGTCCCGCACCGGACAGCGCGGGCCGCGCCGCGCGCCACGAGCTGGCCGAGGCCACCCGCCGCCTGGTCGAGGCGGTCAAGCTGGTCGACCCGCACGGCGACGCGGACGCGCTCAAGAGCGTAGCTGACGATGTATCAGATTTGGCAGCCCGGATCTCCGCGATGGCCTCGCTGAACGACCGGGAACCTACCCTCGCCGACCTCCAGCTGCACGAACGCAGCCCGTTCGTGGGCGCGGCGAACCCGCTGGCGCCGCCGATGGAGCTGGTGGCGGACGGGCCGGTGATCCGCGCGCACGCGGTCTTCGGGGCGGCGTACGAGGGCCCCAGCGGGCGCGTGCACGGCGGCTACGTCGCCGCCGCGTTCGACGAGGTCATGGGGGTCGCGCAGTCGGGCGCCGGGGCGCTCGGCATGACCGCGTACCTGACGGTGCGTCTGAAGCGCGGTACGCCGCTGTTCGAGCGCATCGACTACGAGGCGGAGGTCACCCGCGTGGAGGGCCGCAAGGCCTGGGTGGAGGCCCGCTCCTACGCCGACGGCGTGCTGGTGGCCGACGCCGAGGGGCTGTTCATCCGGGCCCGCTCGGTCTGAGCGGTCCGAGCGGGGGGTTCCGCGCCCACGGGCGTCGGCCGGGGAGCAGGATCCCGGCCGACGCCCGTTTTTGACGCCACGTCAGCCCGACCCGAGGGGCCGGGCTGACGCTGTGTCAGGGACTGTCAGTACCTGTCAGTGACTAGCTGACGCTGACGCGGTCGAACAGGATCAAGCCGTCCTCGAACAGCTCCAGCCCCTCGACCTTGCCCTTCTTGCCCTGGATCGCGGCCATGAAGCCCTTCTCGTAGGACCAGAACGGCAGGTCCTTCACGAGCTCGGCCTGCACGATCGCGTACTGCTCCTTGCGCACGCTCTGGTCCGTCGAGTTACGCGCCTTGTCCAGCGCGGCGTCCACGACGGGGCTGCTGTAGCCCGTGCGGTTCTCGGCGCCCTTCGAGTGCAGGACGTTGTAGAGCAGCGGCTCCGGGTCGTCGAAGAAGACGTTGAACTCGGCGGCCTGGAACTCGCGCTGGATCATGACCTTGGAGCCGTACAGCGCTCCGTTCAGGAACTCGGTCTTCATCTCGATGTTGCGCATGCCCTGGAGCTGCGTCTGCCAGTACTCGGCCGACTTGCGCGCGGCCGGGCTGTCGTTCGTGGTGTACGTGAACGACAGCGGCTTGCCCTCGGCGGCCAGCTGGTCCAGCAGGCTCTGCGCCTCCGCCTTGTTCTGCGACGGCATCTTGGCGTCCGGGTTGACGTACGGCGAGCTGGGCTGGAAGAAGGTGCTCAGCGTCTGGCCCGCGCCCGCCGGGCCCTGGATCAGCTTGTTGCGGTTCTCGGCGTCCATGATCAGCGCGTACGCGCGGCGCGCCCGCGGGTCGTTGAACGGCGCCCTGTCCGTCTTGAACATGGTCATGAAGCCGCCGTTCTTCTCCGCGTAGGCGACCGTCAGCCCCTTCTCCTTGGCGTCGTTCACGATCTTGAAGTTGATCGTGGTGACCAGGTCCGCCTGCCCGCTCGCGAGCGAGTTGAGGCGCTGGTTCTGGTCCGGCACCGGCTTGAAGGTGACCGACTTGAGGAGCGGGCGGTCCTTGTTCCAGTAGTCCGTGTTGCGCTCAAGGGTCATGGCGCTGTCGCGCACCCAGGTCTTGAGCTTGAACGGACCCGCACCGACCGGCTTCAGCGCGAAGCCCTTCGGGTCGGCCTTGATCGCGGTCGGCGAGCCGATGAACGCGAGGTTGTGCGCGATCATCTGGTCGAACTGGATGTTCGGCGCGGGCAGCGTGACCTTGAGGGACAGCGGGTCGACCACCTCGAACTTCAGGTCCTTGGCGGCCAGTGCGGCGACCGACTTGGCCTCGGGGTCCTGGTGGCGCTCCCAGTTGAACTTCACGGCCTCGGCGTCGAGCGGCGTGCCGTCCGTGAATTTCACGTTCGGGCGCAGCTTGACGGTCCAGACCTTGCCGTCCTCGGACGCCGCGGCGGACTCGGCGAGCTGCGGCTCGACCTTGCCGGTCTTCGGGTTGATCCAGAAGAGCACGTCGAAGACGGCCGCGGCCTGGGTCCCGCCGTTGACCGACGAGATCGTGGCCACGGCGGGGTCGATGCCGCGGGTCTCCTGGGTGATCAGGACGGTCAGGTCGCCGCTGCTGCCGGCGCCCCCGGGGGCCGCGCTGCCGCCACCCGAGCCGCTCGAGTCCTTGTCGTCGTCACCGCCGCCACATGCGGACATGGTGAGGGCGATCGCGGCTGCACCTGCGACCGCGGCCATCTTGCGGGGTGTACGGAGTCGTTCGAGACGCAAAACTGCTCCTGGCGCTGTGTCGGCGGCCCGGGTCGGGCGAGGTGAAGACCGACCGCCGGGCAGTTCAGGGGACCCGGCTTTGCAAGGCAACCGGAGTGGTGGATTCGGTCAACCTAACTCGATCGGCCAGCAATCTGACGGGTCGTCATATAACGATTTCGCGACATACGCATGCGTTGGTCACGGGCGGCGACAGGGCCTTCACTGTCGGGCTCAGGGCAGCCGGTTGGGCGGCGACACGATCCACCCGAGGGCAATTGGACCGCGACACTTGGCGGGATCCGTGGCTAGGGTCCGCCCGTGGGTGATTTGAGCGAGACTGCGGAGCAGCGGCGGGGCCTGTGGCTGGGCGTGGCGGCGTACGTCATGTGGGGGCTCTTCCCGCTCTACTGGCCGCACCTCAAGCCCGCCGGAGCGGTCGAGATCCTCGCCCACCGCATGGTCTGGTCGCTGGTCTTCATGCTCCTCGTGCTGGCCGTGCTGCGGCGCTGGTCCTGGATCCGCGCGCTGCTGCGCAATCCCGCCCGGCTGGCCAAGATCACCGTCGCGGGCGTGGTCATCACCACCAACTGGGGCCTGTACATCTGGGGCGTCAACTCCGACCAGGTCGTCGAGACCTCGCTCGGCTACTTCATCAACCCCCTCGCGTTCATCGCCATCGGGGTGCTGGTGCTGGGCGAGCGCCTGCGCGCCGCGCAGTGGGCCGCGGTGGCACTCGGCGTCGCGGCCGTGCTGGTGCTGACCGTGGCGTACGGGCGGCTCCCGTGGCTCGCCCTGGTCCTCGCCACCAGCTTCACGATCTACGGGTACGTCAAGAAGACCGTCGGCCTGGCGCCCACCGAGTCGCTGACCGCCGAGACCGCGGTGATGTTCCTGCCGACCGCCGGCTACCTCGCGTACCTGGCATGGACCGGTGAGGGCTCGCTCGGGACCGTGTCCTTCGGGCACACGCTGCTCCTGCTCGGCACCGGCGTGGTGACCGCGATCCCGCTGCTGTGCTTCGGCGCGGCGACCGTGCGCATCCCGCTGTCGACGATCGGCATGCTGCAATACCTGGGCCCGATCCTGCAGTTCGGCGTCGGCGTGTGGGTGTACCACGAGGCGATGCCCGCGTCCCGCTGGGCGGGCTTCGGGCTGATCTGGGCGGCGCTCGCGGTGCTCACGGTCGACGCGCTGCACCAGGCGCGCAGGACCCGGGCCCGGGCCAGGACCCTGCGCGCGACCGCCGCCGCGGGGACCCCCAAGGCCCCCGCGGACGCCCCCGCCGGCACGCCTGCCGTCGCCCCCGTCGCCGTACCGGCGGGCCCCGCTACGGACGGTCCAGCAGGTCCAGGACGTGCGCCCGGCCGTGCTCCGCAAAGCGGGTCTCCAGCGCCTTGACGTCGGCCTCGGTGAAGGGCTGGTACGGGCCGTCCTTGCCCGGCCGGAACCACACCGCGTCGTCGTTGTCCGGGTACCACGCCTGCCGGGTGAGCACCCGCACCAGCACCTTGTTGGTCTGCGTGTGCGGCAGCTCGCGCGCGACGCGCACGTAGCGCGGGCGCCAGGTCGGCGACAGGTCCGGCTGCTCGGCCTGCCACGCGGCGAACCCGGCCGGGTCGAACACGGCGCCCTCGCGCAGCACCAGCGCCGCCATCGCCTGGTCGCCGGCCGCTTCGTCGGGGACGCCGTACAGCGACACCAGGACCACGTCCGGGTGCCGGGCCAGGATCCGCGCGACCGGCGCCGACCCGAAGTTCTCGCCGCCGACGCGGACCCACTCGCCGCTGCGGCCCGCGAAGAAGAACATCCCCCCGTCGTCCCGGTAGGCCAGGTCGCCGCTCCAGTACCAGCCGTCGCGCAGCCGGTCCGCGGTCGCCGCGTCGTTGTTCCAGTAGCCCTCGAACGCGCCCGCGCCGTCGAGGTTCACCAGCTCGCCGACCGCCTCGTCGGCGTTCAGCAGCCGCCCGTCCGCGTCGAACCGGGCCGTCGCGCACTCCTCGCGCGTGTCCGGGTTCAGCACCCGGATGTCGCCGCTCGCGGTCCCCAGCGCCCCGGCGGGCATGCCCGGCACCGGTACGAACGACAGGCCGCCCTCGGTCGACCCGAAGCCGTCGCGCACGCTGCACCCGAACCGCCGGGCGAACCGCTCGACGTCCTGCGGCCCGCCCTCGTTGCCGAAGACCCGCGTCAGCGTGCTGTCGGCGTCGTCCGGCAGTTCGGGGGTCGCGAGGATGTAGGACAGCGGCTTGCCGACGTAATTCGCGTACGTCACACCGTATTTGCGCACATCGGGCAGGAAGCCCGACGCCGAGAAGCGGCGCCGCAGCACCAGCGCCGCACCCGACGCCACCGCCGGGGTCCAGCAGGTGATCATCGCGTTGGAGTGGAAGAGCGGCATCGCGCAGTACGCCACGTCCTCGCCGCCGAGCTGCTGCATCGCCACCACCGAGCCGCCCTGCGACGCGATCTTGCCCTGCGAGCAGATGACCGCCTTGGGGTGGCCGGTCGTCCCCGAGGTCAGGATCAACATGAACGGGTCGTCCGGCGCGGGTGCGCTGCCCGGCAGCTCGGCGCCCGCGAACGGGGCGATGGCCTCGGTCCACGCCGCGGAGTCGACGTTCCACACGTTCTCGGCCGGGAAGTCCGGCATCGCCGCCGCGAGCTGCGCGGCGTGCGCGTCGCCGGTGATCAGCAGCGCGCAGCCGGTGTGCTCGACGTCGCGCGCGAGCTCGGTGCCCTGCCGGGTCGGGTTGAGGCCGACGACGACCGCGCCCGACACCGCCGCGGCGGCCAGGAGGAACGAGAACTCCGGCACGTTCTCCAGCATCACGCCGATGTGGAACGGCTTGTCCGGGTCGCGGCGGGCCTCCAGGAACGCGGCGCGCTGCGCGGACAGGCGGACGTGCTCGTCCCAGGTCCACGAGGTGTCGCCGTACCGCACGCCCGTGGACGTGTCGCCCACCCGCTGCCGGACCAGGTCGTTCATGGTGACGGACCACCGGCTGGCCATGCGTTCTCCCCGCTGTGCTCGTGTACGCGCTCGGGTGCCGCGTGGTCGCGCCCGAAAGTGCGCACCGCCGTGCTCCCGCTGACGCACGCAAGGTAGCCGCAAGCCGGACAACGTGGAAGATCAATCGCCCCCGGTGCGGTGCCGCGGACGCCGACTGCGGGGTCCGGGCGTCGGGGGTCGGGCGTCGGGGGGCCGGGTTGTGGGGGTGCGGTTCGGGTTGGGGTGTGTGGGCTCTGGTCAGGGGCCCGGGCGGGTGCCAACGTAGGTGGGGCGGGCCCGGTCGCCCGAGCGACGCAGCCTATGGACGCCCCCGGCCCCGGACTTGGCCCCGAGGAGGACCGCCGTGCCCCAGCTCACCGTTCCCCTGGCCCGCAGTCTCGCCCGCCGCACCGTACGGCCGTTCCTGCACCCCGCCGTCCCGGTCGCCGTGCAGCGGGCCCGCCTCGACGCCAACTCCGGGCCCCTGCCGCCCGGAACGCACGTCCTGCGCCGTACGCCCGGCGGCGTCCCCGCACGCCGCGTCTCGGTCGGGCCGCAGCCCCCCGAGCGCACGATCCTGTACCTGCACGGCGGCGGGTACGCCACCGGCTCGTCGCGGTCGCACCTGTCGTGGGGCGCGTACCTCGCACGGGCGACGCGGAGCACCGTCTACCTGCTCGACTACCGCCGCGCGCCCGAACACCCGTACCCCGCCGCTCTCGACGACACCCTCGCGGCGTGGCGCGCCCTCGCCGCGACGACGCCCGCCGCCACCCCGCTCGTCATCGCGGGCGACTCGGCCGGCGGCGGAATCGCCCTCACCACGGCCCTCGCCCTGACCGCCGACTCCGGCCCCGGCAACCGCAGGCACCCCGGCGACCGGGTCCCCGACGCCATGGTCCTGGTCTCGCCCTGGCTCGACCCGCTGCGGCCCTGGCCGTACGAACCGCACTACCAGCGCGACCCCGTCCTCCAGCCGGCGTGGCTGACCCGCTGCGCCGAGTGGTACGCGAACGGCGTCGACCGCGAAACGCTCGCCCCGGCCCGCAACGCCGACCTGTCCGGCCTGCCGCCGACGATCGTGCAGTGCGGCACCGACGACATCCTCGCCCCCGAAGGCACCGCGTTCTCCGACCGCGCGGCCGCCCACGGCGTCGTCGTCGACCACACCGACTACCCGGACCTGTGGCACGTCTTCCAGGTCAGCGCGGGCCTGCTCGCGGCGTCCGACGAGGCTCTCGGCGATCTCGCCGGGAGCCTCGACGACGCCCTCAAGTCCTGAGCCGCCGCCGCGACTTCGCGGTGCCCACGGACCTCAGCAAAACTTGCGCTCGGCCTCGATCGGATCCGACGGGATGCGCAGCTTCGTGCGGTCGTACGCTCCGGTCAGGTTGTCCCAGAACCGCTTCATGCTCATCGGCTCGGTCACCGAGTCGATCAGCTCGGCGACCTTCCCGCACCCGAGCGTGCGGTACGCGGCGCGGATCGCCTCCTGCGAGGCGAACTGCGGCGGCACGTCCTTGAAGGCGGCCGGGTCCACGTACAGCGCGACGTTCCACGCGGGCGGCAGCAGCTTCTGGTGGCCCGCCGCCGCGAAGTGCGTCTGCTCGATGTGCGCGCCGATGGTGCTCGACAGCCCCCACAGGTCCGCGACCATCCCGTCCAGCGGCACGATCGCGCCGCCCAGGCCGAGGCGTCCGATCACCAGGGCGACGTCGTTGCGCAGGTCGGGCCGCAGCGGCAGGGAGAAGTCCGCGGGCAGCCCGTACGCCTTGGCGTAGCCGTGGTCCAGGTACATCACGTGCTTGCCGGCCGCGTCCGCGCGGACCACCAGGGAGTACGACTTGCGCAGGTAGGCGATGTGCGACTGCGAGCTGACCGGGTTCTGCTTGCCGGTGTCGCCGACATAGACACGGCGCTCGTTCCACGTCTGGTTCTGCGGGACTTCGCCGTAGTGGGCCGACGTCAGCGTCGTCACCACGCCGCTGCGCATGTCCATGCCGCACAGCAGCGCCCATACCGCGACACTCGCGACGAGCGGCGCGGACAGCTTGTCGAACGGCACGAGCAGCAGCGGCAGAAGCACCAGGAACATGATGGGCAGCATGAGCCGGCCGTGCATGAAGTCGCCGCCCACCTTGGCGAGGTACAGGGTCTGCGCCAGCGCGGCGACCAGCGGGGCGGCGAACAGCAGCCAGGTCCGGTTCGCGTCCCGGCGGCGGCCCAGCAGCACCGCGCCGCGTACCGCGACGACGAGGAGCAGCATGGCGGGGATCCACAGCCGGTAGGGCCGCTCGTAGTCCAGGACGTAGTCCCGGCCGCGCTCCCACAGCGAGTCCCCCGCCTCTTTGGTGAGGGCCGGCATCGGGAAGACCAGGCCGTAGTAGCCCATGCGGAACACCTCGTACGCGGCGGGCAGCGCCCCCGCGACGGCGGCCATCGCCACCAGCCGGGGCCACCGTGCGGCGGTGAGCACGGCCAGCGCGCCGAGCAGCGCCACCGAGGTCAGCACCAGGTCGGGCCGCATCAGGGGGCCGAGCCCGAACCAGAACGACGTGGCGAGGACGCGCCGCGTACCGACCCCGCCGACCGGCGCGGCCCACGCGGTGACCAGCAGCGACCACGAGACGGCCGTCCAGAAGACGACCAGGCCCATCTCCATGCCCGCGGTGAGGAAGTCCCAGTTCACCGGCACCGCGACGAACACCAGCGCGCCGGCGGGCAGCAGGAAGCGCTTCGCGCTCAGCGCCCGGTGCAGGCGCCGGGTGGTGTCGAGGGCGATCCAGAACCCCGTGACGGACAGGGCGAGTCCGAGGTAGACCGCGGTCTCGGCGGGCGGGAGCGGGCTGACCCCGTGGAAGGCCACCAGCACCCACTGCCATGCGGTGCTCGTCGACGTCTCCGCGCGCTCGCCGATGCTGTAGACGGGGCCGTTGCCCGCGGCGATCTGCCGGACCACGCGCGTGAAGATCAGGCCGTCGTCGGTCATCCACCGCCGGTGCCACCCCATGACCGCGAGGATGACCGTCGGCACCAACATGACAACCAGGTCGACGGGACGCGGCATGCGGCGCCGCAGCGCGCGGACGAACGGCCGGGTCCCGCCGCCCTCGCGGTCCGGCGCGGTCGGTCTCGGACGGGTCGGCTCGGCGTCGGCGGAATCCGCCGGTGCGGTGGCCGGGACGGACGTCGGGGGCATGCGGCTCCCAGGGGGATTTCGGCTCCGGCCCGTGCCGGATCCCCGCTCGGATCCCGGTGCAGGCCACGGAGTGCGGCTCGATCCCGCCCCGGCATGTGCCGCGGGACGGGGACACCCCCGCACCGACCTCCGGCCGATGCGGGCGTCTATTCACCAAAGACGCTGTCGACCGTCCGAAACGCTGCGTCAGTTACGGAATTCGACTGCGTCAGTCGCAGAACTTCTGTGCTGCCTGAACCGGATCTGCCGGTATGCGGATGTTCGTCCGTTCGTACGCACCGGTCAGGTTCTTCCAGAACCGGTCGAAGCTCATCGGCTCGGAGACCGACTCCAGCAGCTCGCGCACGTCGCCGCAGCCGAGCACCCGGTGCGCGGCCCGCAGTTCCTCCTGGCCGGCCAGGGCGGGCGGTACGGACGGGAAGGCCGCCGGGTCAACGTACAGCGCGATGTTCCACACCGGGGCCAGCAGCTTCTGGTGCCCCGCCGCGGTGAAGTTGGTCTGCTCGAGGTGCGCGCCGACGGTGCTGGACAGCCCCCACACGTCGGCGAGCAGGCCGTCGAGGGGCATCATCGCGCCGCCCGCGCCGAGCTTGCCGATCACCAGCGCGACGGTGTTCTCCAGGTCCGGCCGCAGCGGCAGCGCGAAGTCCGGGGGCAGCCCGAACACCTTGCCGTAGCGCGGGTCGAGCATGAGCACGTGCCGCCCGTCGTCCCGGGCCGCGACCAGCAGGCCGTGCATCTGCGCGTTGTACGCGACGTGCGACCCGGCGCTCACCGGGTTCCGCTCCCCGGTCGCCCGGGTCGTCACGCCGCGCTCGTTCCACACCTGGTTCTGCCCGTTCGCGGCGGGCACGGGCGGCTTGGTGGTGCCGCTGCCGGCGGGCCGCAGCGCCGCACCGCACACGACCGCCCACACGGCCACGGCCGCGATCAGCGGCACGACCGGCCGGTGGAACGGCAGCAGGAGCATCGGGAGGAGGAGCATCAGCAGGAGGGGCACCCACATGCGCGCGTGCATGAAGTCCCCGCCGACCTTGACCAGGTAGAGGGACTGGGCGAGAGCGGCGGCCGGCGGGGCGGCCAGCACGAGGACGGTGCGCCGGCGCGGCATGCGGAGCCGGGCGTAGAGCACCGCGGCGGCCGCCAGGAACAGCAGCGGGACCCACAGTTGGTACGGGCGGTTGAAGTCGGTGACGTAGTCCCAGCCGCGTCCCCACTGCGAGTCGCCGGCCTCCTTGGTGACCGCGGGCATGGGCACGAGTTGGCCGTAGTAGCCCATGCGGAAGACCTCGTACGCCGCCGGGAGCGCTCCCGCGCACACCGCCATCCCGACGCACTTCCACGCCGACGCGCGCACGAGGACGGCGACGACCGCGAGGAACGCCACCGCCGTGATGCCCAGGTCGGGCCTGATGAGCGGGCCGAGGCCGAGGTAGCAGGCGGTCCCCAGGACGCGCCGGGTGGGGACGCTGCCCGGCCAGGCGGACCACACCGACACCAGCAGCGCCCACGACGTGCCGATCCAGAACAGGATCAGCCCGATCTCCATCCCGGCGGTCAGGAAGTCCCACACCGGTTCGACGACCACGAAGACGAGCGCTCCGGCGGGCAGGAGCAGGCGGGTCGGGGCCAGGCGCCGGTGCAGGCGGCAGGTGGCGGACACGGCCGCCCAGAAGCCCGCCACGGACAGCGCGAGGCCGAGGTAGACGGCGTTCTCGGCGTCGGACAGCGGGCTCGGGTAGTGGACCGCCACCAGCAGCCACTGCCACGCTGTGCTCGTGGACGTCTCGACGCGTTCACCGACGTTGTAGACCGGGCCGTTGCCCGCGGCGATCTGCCGCACGACGCGCGTGAAGATCAGGCCGTCGTCGGTCATCCAGCGCTGGTTCCAGCCCATCACCGCCAGGAACAGTGTCGGCACGGCCATCGCCAGGAGGTCGGCGCGGCGGCGCGTGCGCGCGGAGCCGGGAGTCGTCGCCGTGCTCCCACTGCGATCCGGCCGGATGGCGGCGAGGAATGTCACTCGGTTCCCGTCTCGTCGATGTCCCGGCCGGTCAGCGCACGGACCCTGTCTCCGTCCACAACGTAGACGAAGGCACCGGACACCACGGGGGCGACCATCGTGAGCGTCCCGTACCAGGCCCGCCACCACCACAGCTCGCGGCCGTCGGTGCGGTCCAGGACGATGAGCACCGAGTCGCTGTGCGAGCGCACGCACACCACCGGGCCGTCGGCCAGCACCGGGAGCGTACGGTCCAGTTGGCCGCCGACCGCGTCGAGGGGGCGGCGGGCCGGGATGGGGCCGCTCGTCCAGCGCACCGAGCCGTCGGTGAGGTCGACGGCGTGCACGCGGCGGTCCTCGCCGCGCAGGTACGCCTCCGCGGAGTCGACCGCGAGCGAGAGCCCGGCGGTGCCGCCCGAGCACGGGATGCTCCACAACTGCGCCGCCTGCGCGGGACGCAGCGCCCGGAACTCGCCGCCGCCGAGGACGTAGAGGACGCCGTTCTCGAGCAGCGCGGTGTCGCCGGGGCTGATGTCGCGGTGCACGAGCCTGCCGTCCTCGGCGGCGCGCACGACGTACGAGCCGACCTCGGCGGTCCCGGGGCGGAAGCGGGCGCAGAGCACCCAGCCGCGGTCCACCGCGGTGACGATCGAGTCCTCCGCGTCGTCGCGCCACAGCAGTTCGCCGGTCCGCGGGTCGAGCGCGCGCATCGGCTCGCGGCCGTCGCCGCTCAGGTAGACCGCGCCCGCGTCGTCGCGGGTGAACGCCGTGCGGCGGGCCTCCCGGCGGTTCCACAGCAACTCGCCGGTGTCCGGGTCGAGTCCGAAAATCTCGGTGTGGCCGCCGATCGCCGCGAGCACCCCCGCGGCCGGCTCGAACACCGCGTGCAGCCGGAACGCCCGCTCGGCGCGGGCGAGTCGCGAGGTGCCGCGGGCCCAGAGTCCGCGCGCGGCGGCGACGTCCGTACGCCAGCGCTCGGCCCCGGTGACGGCGTCCAGCAGGGCGATGCGGGTCCCCTGGGTGACGTACACGCGCCCGCCGCGGGGTTCGCCGACGATGCGCCAGCCGGGCTTGCTCCACACCGGCTTCCCGGACGCCGGGGCGAGCGCGACGAGGCTCTCGCCGCCGGCGAAGACCAGGCCATCGGACATGAAGAGGCTCTGCACTCCGGGGATTTCCCGGGTCCAGAGGCATTGTGCACCTAAGGCGGCGGCTTGCTCCGCGGAGCCGGAAGCGGACCCGGAGGCGGAGGCGGAGGCGGAGGCGGGCGAGGGTGCGGCGGGGTGCGCGGGGCCGGCCGGGCTATCCTGCGCGGTGTCGCGGACCGGGTCGTGCTCGATGCCCTGCGCGGCGCCGTGCTCAATGCGGTGCTCGGTGTCGTGCTCGGTGTCGTACTGGATGCCCTCCCCGACGCCGTCGGGTACCGCCTTTGCGGAACGCTTCCCGCGCTCGCGCGCGACAACGCTCCCGGCGCTGCCGGCACTTCCAGCGCCCGCCGCACGCTTGCGCGCCGGCTTCGGCTCCTTCGGCCGCACCTTCTGCTTCGGAGGCGCGCCGACCGAGGGCGGCGGCGCCGCGACCGCGGCGGCCGCCTGCGCGGGTACGCCGCCCTGACGTGCTCGCGGAATCGCACCCTCGGCCCCGGCCGCCGCGGCACCGGCACCCAGCACCGGCACCGCTGCCGCGCCGGTCGCCGCGGGAGCGCGCGCGGGGTGCGGAAGCGCGACCGCCGCACCGATAGGCGGCTCCTCCGGGCCCGCCGACTCGGCGTGGGCGCTGATCGCCCGCCGCGCGGCCCGCGGCAGATGGGTCGCGAGTTCGCCGACGGGGCGGCCCAGTTGCGCGACGATCTCGGCGACGGTCGGGCGCTCCTCGGGAACCGGGTGGAGCAGTTTCGCGGCCAGCGGAGCGACGCCGTCCGGGAGCCCCGCCGCCGCCACGTCGACCTTTCCGGCCCGCAGGACCGGCACGTCCGGCAGGCGCCCCCGGGCGCACAGGAGGAGCAGCACCCCGAGCGCGTACACGTCGGCCGCCAGGGTGGCGTCCGCGCCTTCCGGCGGGGCGAACGCCGGGCCGGTGAGCGGCACGGCGGCACCGGACGCCCCGCGCTGCCCGGGTCCGCCGAACACCCGGGCCAGGCCGCCGTCCACGAGTTGCGCCGTGGTCGCGGTCACGAGCACGTTGCCCGGTGTCACGCCGCCGTGCGGCAACTCGGCGTCGTGCATGGCGGCAAGGCCGCGCGCGACACCGGCCACGATGCGCAGCGCCGCGTGCGGGAGCGGGCCGCCCGCCGCGAGGATCTCGATGAGCGAGGCGCCGGGGACGTAGCGGCGGGCGTACCAGGGCCGGACCCCGTCCGCGCTCCACTCCACGATGCGGCCCGCGCCGAGGTTGCGCACCCGCGAGAGGTCGCCCATGACCCCGGCGAACCGCGTCGCGAAGTCCGGGTCGGCGCGCAGCAGGTGAGGGTGGGTCAGTTTGACGGCCAACCGTCTGCCCTGCGGCGTCCTGGCCATGAAAACCCGGCCGAATCCTCCCGTGCCCAGCACGGCGACCAACTCGTGGTCGCCCAGGCGGTGCGGATCCCCCGGTTCCAGGTCACGCATGGCGAAGACGCTATCCGACGGACGGGGCATGCCACATCCGCCGCGGCGTCCGGACCAACCGGTCGTCACCGGCACGGACCACCGGTACCCTGCCTGACGTGCGCTCTTTCCGCCTGGGCAAGGATGCCGACCTCGACACGATCATCACACTGGAGGCCGAGCCGGACGCCGCACGCTGGTTGTGCGACATCGGCCGCAACTGGCATGCCCTGGTGCTGGTCGACCCGGCGCAGGAACACGTGGTCGTCCTCGAGGACGACCGGGTCGTCGGGTTCGGCGTGCTCGCCGGGCTCGCACGCGAGGACAAGGTCGTCGAGGTACGCCGCATTGTGGTCGGTACGGCGCATGCCGGGCGCGGACACGGGCGGGCGCTGCTGCGGGAGTTGCTGACGCGCGCGT
This sequence comes from Streptomycetaceae bacterium NBC_01309, assembly GCA_045039925.1. Taxonomy (GTDB): domain Bacteria; phylum Actinomycetota; class Actinomycetes; order Streptomycetales; family Streptomycetaceae; genus Yinghuangia. Next base: position 7,190,186 of record CP108400.1, on the reverse strand, counting down.
ACGCGGTCCACGGCGCGCGGCGCGTGTGGCTCGACGTCAAGGAGGGCAACGACCGCGCGCACGACCTCTATCTGGCGGAGGGGTTCGTCGACGAGCCCGACGCCGGTGCCGCGCCGTTCGTGGAGGCGGACGGGACCGCGACGCCGCTGGTCGTGATGGGGCACGCGGCGACCCTGGCGCGGTTCGGGAACGGCCTCGAGGAGGTCGTGGTCGACTGCGCGGAGCCGTACCGCCTCGCGGTGTTCTGGGCACGGGTGCTGGGCGGCGACCCCGTCGAGCGCGACGCGTCCTGGGCCTACGTGGATCCGCCCGGCAAGCCGCGCGTCGCCTTCCAGCGGGTGCCGGAGGGGAAGTCCGGCAAGAACCGCCTGCACCTGGACGTCTTCGTGAACGACATCCCGGCCGCCACCCGCGCGGTCGAACTCCTGGGCGCGGTACGCCTGGGCGACCTCGTCAAGGACGAGCAGGGCGCCTTCCAGGTCTTCCGGGATCCCGAGGGCAACGAGTTCTGCCTCGTCGGTGATTGACGGGTACCGTCCGTCGAGATCTGCAAATCAGCCGCTTGTCGGGTTGATTCGCAGATCTCGGCGTTCTCGGCGCTTGGACCGGGCGGTCAGGCGGTCGGGTGGGGGTGGACGCTCGGCCTGGGGCCCATGGCGTTGACGCGCGCGGGCGGGCGGAGCTTCACCATGCGGCGGGTGCCCCACACGCGGTCGTAGGCGTACGTCGCGTGGATGCCGGCGGTCAGGATCGTGCGTTGCGCGCGGGACCACTTGAGGATGCGGCCCATCCGCGCCATGACCGCGAGACTGACGTCGCGGTTGACCTTGATCTCGGCACGCGCGGTCTTGCGCAGCGCCTGCTTGATCTCCGTACCGCCGCCCGCCGCGGTGCGCCGCAGCAATTCCTCGTGGCAGTACGCGAGGTGGTTCTCCTCGTCGTCGCAGATCATCCGGATGCTGCGGCCGATGTCCGGGTCGTCGCCCAGGAAGCGGCGCAGCAGCCGCATGTCCTCGGCCGCGCGCTGCTCGGTGACGCGCGAGTGCACGAGGTACTCGACCACGTCGGCGTCGGTCATCGGCTCGTCGCGTTGCAGGCGCTCGTGGGCGAGGCCGATGCCCTGCCGTTCGAGCAGCATGCAGTAATCGGTCTCCGGCGGCACCTCGACCGGGTCGAGGCCGCGCCGGTGGAGCATGGCGTTGAAGATGCGCCCGTGCTTGTCCTCGTCGGCGCCGTGCCGCGCGACCTTGGGCGCGAGTTCCGGGTCGGGGACGAGTGCCGCGATCCGTCCGTTCTCCCAGCCGCCCTGGCTCTCGCCCTTGGCGGCGATGCTGCAGAACAGACGGAACGCGTCGTCGTCCTGGTGGATCTCCTGAAGAATGCCGCGTGCGCTGAGCATGGTCGGCCACCCTTCCCCGCAGGTACCGCATCACCACAAATAGAACAGAGATGCCAACAACGGTAACGCAACCCTGAGTGACTGTCCTGTCAACGTTGCGTGGCCGAAACCTTACTCTCAGCCGACCGCGCTGCTCTTGGCCTGCTTGGGGCGGGTGGGACCGGGCGGCGGGGCAGGAGTCCCTGGACGTTCCCCGCGTACCAGCAGCACCACGAGGAGGCCCGCGGCCAGGCCGACCACGCCCGACATGAGGACGACGGCGTCCAGGCCCGAGGTGTACGCCGAGTCCGCCGCGCCGGGCGGCAGGCCGCGCTCCCCTCCGCCTTCGGTGAGCCGGGCCGCAGCCTCGTGCGCACCGGCCACCCCGGCGTCGTTCAGCACGCTCTCGGCCTCGCCCTGGAACACCACGCCCGTGACCGCGATGCCGAGGGCGAAGCCGAGCTGGCGGAACGTGTTGAGCGCGCCGCCCGCCATGCCGGCCCGCTCCGGCGGCACGGTGGCCAGGATCGCGGAGGCGAGGGCGGGCGTACCGAGGCCGACGCCGATGCCCGCGGTGATCAGGCCGGGGAGGAGGACGGTCCAGTCCGATCCGGCGTCGATCCGCGTCAGCAGCAGCGCGCCGGTGCCGATGAACAGCAGGCCGCCGCCGATCGTCCAGCGGGCCGGTGCGTCGTGCAGCAGGCGCCCGGCGGCGCCCGCGACCACGAAGGCGACGGCCGCGAGGGGCGCGAGCATGAGTCCCGCGCGTACCGGGCTGTTGCCGAGATGCGTCTGGAGCCACAGCGAGACCTGCGGCATCCAGGCGAACGCGGCGATCTGGAGCGCGAGTCCGGCGATCAGGATGCCGGTGAACGACCGGTCGCGGAGCAGGCGCAGGTCGAGCATCGGGGCGGCGGCGCGGCTCTCCACGACGGCGAACAGCGCCACGGCGACGGCGGCCACGGCAAAGGCGGCGCGGACCGTGCCGTCGTCCCAGCCGTTTTCACCCGCTCGGATGAAGGCGTACGTGAGCGCCGCGGCGGCGAGCGTGAACACCGCGGCGCCGGGGACGTCGACCCGCGTCGTCCGGTCGCCGTGCGACTCGCGCAGCCACCGCAGCGCCAGAACGAGGGCGACCGCGCCGACCGGCAGGTTGACGAGGAAGATCGCGCGCCAGCCCACGTGTTCGGTGAGCAGGCCGCCGACCACCGGGCCGAGTGCGGCGGAGGCGCCGGCCACCGCGCCCCAGATCCCGAAGGCGACGCCGCGGTCGCGGCCCTGGTACGCCGCGCCGATCAGCGCGATGGCGGTCGCCAGCATCGCGGCTCCGCCGATGCCCTGGACGATGCGCGCGGCCACCAGGGTCCCGGTGCCGGGTGCGAGTCCGCACAGCAGCGAGGCGACGGTGAAGACGACGAGGCCGGCGGCGTACACGCGTTTGCGGCCCACGATGTCGGCCAGCGCCCCGACGCCGAGCAGGAGGGCGGCGAGGGCCAACGCATAGGCGTCGACGACCCATTGCAGGTCCGCGTAGGTGGAGTCGGTGGCGTCGGCGATGTCCGGCAGTGCGACGAGCACCACCGTGGTGTCGACCAGGAGCATGAACGCTCCGAGGCATACCGCGACGAGCGGTCCCCATTTGCGCATGGCGTCTTCTCTTCTCGCTGTGGAGTGGTACGCCGCCACGTTCGCGATCCACCCCAAGATCAACCAGCTGGTGGCGGTACTCGACGGAAATCCGCCACGACTACCCTCATGTGGATGGAATCCTCCATCCCTGCCGCACCCGGTTCGCCCGGTTCGCCCGTGACGCTCGACGCGATCGACCGCGCGCTCATCCACGCCCTGGAGATCGACGGCCGCGCGCCCTTCGCGCGCATCGCCGGGGTCATCGGGGTCTCGGAGCAGACGGTCGCACGCCGCTACCGCCGCCTACGGGGAACGGGCGTCGCGCGCGTGGTCGGCCTGGCCAACCCGCAGCGGCTCGGACTGACCACGTGGGTGGTGCGGATCCGCAGCACACCGGACGCGGCATTCGCCATCGCCGAGGCGCTGGCCCGGCGGCGGGACACGTCGTGGGTCGAACTGACTTCGGGCGGCACGGAGATCAGCTGTGTCGCACGCCTGGGCACCAACGCCGATGCGGACAATCTGCTGCGGCACACGCTGCCGCGTACGCCCAAGGTCGTCGACATCACCGCTCAGTGCGTGCTGCACATCGCCCATGGTGGTCCGATGAGTTGGCGGGAGAAGGCGGCGGGGCTGACGCCAAGTCAGGTTGCCGAACTGGACCCCGGCTACGGTCCTTGGAACCACGATCTGGACACGGGACCGAGCGGCGTGACGCCCACCGAGGCGGACACCCGGCTGTTCGAGCAACTCGCCCGCGACGGCCGCTCCGGCTACGCGGAGTTGGCCTCGGCCACCGGGCAGTCCGACTCGTGGGTGCGCAGGCGCATGGACGAACTCCGCCGCGAGCGCCTGCTGTTCTTCGAACTGGACGCCGACCCGACGGCACTCGGCCACCGTACGACCGCCGCGCTGAGGATGTCCGTCCCGCCGACGCACCTCGCCGACGTGCTCCGGCAGCTCAGCCTGCACCCCGAGGTCGTGTTCGCGGCGGCGACCACGGGCGCGACCAACGTCATCGCGGTCGCCTGCTTCCGCGACGAGGCCGAGCTGTACGGCTATCTGACCACCCGGATCGCCGCCCTGACGCAGGTCACGTCGGTCGAGACCACGACGGTCTTCCGGCTGCTCAAGCGCGAGGGGGCGATCCTGACCACCCCGCGACCGGCCGGCACAAGGGGCAGCGGCAGTCGGGCCAACGGAAGGGCGTAGGCGCCCTCAAGCTCCTCTGACCCCCGAGCCGTCCCCACCGAAATCGCCCTCGTGTCCCTCGGATACGAGGGCGATCTGGTGTAGAACGGGTCGACTGATCAAGTTCCGGGAGGTTGGGCCGTGAAGTTCGACCGGCACGAGGTGGAGACGGAGTTCGCCCGTTGGTGGGCGGTCGGCAACGCCGGTGAGGACTGGGCGTCCTGGGCACAGCTCTACACACCCGACGCCTACTACATCGACCACTTCTGGGGCCCACTCCACGGCCGGGACGAGATCGACCTGTGGATCCAGGCCGTCATGAAGGGCGTCCCCGAGATCTACGGCGTACTCGACTGGTACACCATCGACAACGAGATCGTCACGTTCCACTACCAGAACCGCCGTGACAACCCGTCCGACGAAGGCCCGCCGTACTGGGACTTCGCGGGGCTGTCCGTACTCTGGTACGCGGGCGACGGGCTTTGGTCCAAGGAAGAGGACTTCTGGGACCGTACCGGTGCGCGCGACACCAGCATCGAGTACGCCGCGGCATGCGAACGCGCGGGTCTGACCGAACCGCTCCAGCGCATGACCCGCCGACACTGGCCGGAATCCCCGTCCTGGGCCCGGCACGACGCTCCGCCGTCGCCCTCCTGGCTCGCCCGCGACGACGTCCCGGGGATCACCAAGCCCCGCGAACTCCGCAAACTCCTGGCCCCGCTGCGCGACTGACGGTCTGTCCCATATGAGTCAGCGGATCTCGCCGGACCTTCTCGCTTCCGCATCCGAGCGGGTACACGGACGCATGTCTCCGTCACGGCGTGCATCCAGTTGGCGCGGGCGAACGTCCCGAAACCGCCGGAGCGGTGGGCCGATTGGAGCGCGGTCGCGCGCTGCGTCACCCTGAGCGCGCAAACCGCACCGAGCCTCAGTTCGAACATCAGGGGAACCCTGCGTGAGCACCGACGAACTGGTGACCCACGTGGTCGCCGGCACCGCCGTCATCGTCGCCTTGAGCCATCTCCTCCGCGCCGCCGCGCGGAAGATCCGCCAACCCGCCGTGATCGGCCAAGTTCTCGCCGGCCTTGCCCTGGGGCCCAGCCTCCTCGGCCGGCTGCCGGGCGGGTTCATGGACTCACTGTTCCCGAAGCAGGTACTGCCGTACCTCTCCGTGGTCGCCCAAATCGCCCTCGTACCCTTCCTGTTCGCCGTTGCGTGCGAGCTTGACCTGCGGGTGCTCCGGGAACGGCGCCGGGCGGTCCCCGCGGTGGCCGCGTGCGGCTTCCTCATCCCGATGCTGCTGGGCGGCGGAGCGGCGTTCGTCGTGGCGCCGCTCTACACCCCGCCCGGCGGCGAGGTGTCCGGCAACACCGGCTTCGTGCTCTTCATGGCCGTCGCGATGGCCGTCACCGCAGTCCCCGTGCTGGCCAGCATCATCCGCGAGCGCGGTGCCGCGTCGACCGTGGCGGGCGTGGTCTCCATGACGTCCGCGGGTGTCATCGACGCGGTCGGCTGGCTCGTCCTCGCCGCGGCCGTTATCGCAGGCGGCACTTCGGGGCAGGAACACCTTTCCCTTCCCGCGACTGTCGCCCTCTTCGTCGTCTACATGGCCGCGATGCTGTTCGTCGTACGCCCCGCGCTGCACCGCTGGCTGGCCCGCCCCGACGCCGTCCCCGGCGGCGACCTCCCCGTGGTCGCCGCACTCGCGATGGCGTCGGCCTGGGCCACGTCCGCGCTCGGACTCCACGTCATTTTCGGCGCGTTCGTCGCCGGGCTGATCATGCCGCGTGGCGCCGACGGTGCGCCGGACGTGAATCTCGTACGCCCCCTCCAGGACAGCGGCACGATCCTGCTGCCGGTCTTCTTCATGGTCAGCGGGCTGTCCGTGGACATCGGCGCGTTGACCGGACGCGACCTCGCCCTGCTCGCGATCTTCACGGCCGTTGCCGTCGTCGGCAAAGTGGGCGGCGGCTACCTCGGCGCGCGACTGGGCGGCCTCCCGTCCCGCGATGCGGCGGTCATCGGCGTCATGCTCAACACCCGGGGCCTCACGGAGCTGATCGCGCTCAACATCGGCCTCCAGAGCGGCATCATCGACCAGTCCCTCTACACGGTGCTGGTCATCGTCGCCCTGATCACCACCGTCGCGACCGGTCCGTTCCTGACCCTGCTCCGCTTCCCCACCCCGACGCCCGCCACCGCTGCACTTACGACCAGCACTCCCGCCCCAACTGCCGTCCCCGTCCCGCCCCGGAGCACGCCGGACCCCGCCGTCGGCCCCGGCCCGATCGCCCCGCAAGGCCCCTCGGACGCAAAGGCGTAGGCAGCGTTTCGCGGATCACCGAGAGGCGGTTGAGGGTCAGCTGAAGGACCAGGCGGACATGGCCGATCGTGGTGCCACGCCAATCGAGCGGCGAGTCGGGCGACGAGTTCGTCCGGGACCTCGCACCCGGGCAGGGCCGTTCACTTGCGGCGCGCGAGCATGCAAGCGGAGCGCACCCCGTGGTCCTCGTGCGCGGCGAGCCTCCAGCGCACGGCAGTCGGGGTGCGTGGGCTGGAGGCCAGTTCACCCAGCGCGGACAGCTCCCCCGACTCCAGGATCAGAGAGCGCAGTTCAGCGTCGATCCCGGCGTACGAACGCGCCACCGACCGGCACCCGACCGGATGACGGAGCAGACGTCGAGCCATCTCGTGCGGCAGGGCCGGGTTGGCCCCAAGGCCGTTCAACAGCGGGAACTTGGTGTTGAGGATCACGGCGGGCAGCTTGGCACAGGCTACGTCGAGCGGGGTTCGAGTCGACGTGCGAGAGCCAAGGAGCCGTCCAGGCCAGGGACTTCGGTGGGCTCAGGCAACGCGGGCCAGTAGTGCTCGGTGAACAGGCGGGCCACCAGGGCGCCTCGGGTGGAGACGCCGGTCTTGGCGAAGACGGCCTTGAGGTGGTCGCGGACCGTATGCGGGGAGATGAACAGCGCGCCGGCGATCTCAGTGGTGCTCAGGCCTCGGGCGATCAGCTGCGTGATCTGGAGTTCGCGCGAGGTCATGCCGTACGCCTCCGCGACCAGCACCGCGAGGTCGCCCGCTGCCGCCGGTTCGATGACCAGGGCCACCGGTCCCGGGGCTCCGGCGGCGCCGGTGAGGCACGAGGCGTGGCACGTCAGCCAGCGGCCTTCGGTGGTGCGGATGCGGATCCGTGCGTCGCCGTGGTCGCGGCCGTGGGCGATCGCGCGTGCCTGAAGTGCCGTGCCGATCACCCAGATCGGCAGGTCGAGCCCCAGAGGTGACGGGAAGGACGGTCCCTCGGGCAGGAGCGCGAGGTGGTGCCGGGCCTCGTCGTTGATCGAGGTCGCCGCGCCGGATTCGTCGAAGAGGACGAGCCCGGTTCCGGGGCCCACGATTCCGGGTCCCACATGTCCCGGCCCCGTGGTGCCGAACGTCGCCGCCGGCGGGCGGGCGAAGCGGCGCAGCCGCTCGGCGAGGGGACGCGACAAGTCGGCGAGCAGCGCGGTCTCGTCCGACCGGAAGGCGTCGGCCGTGCGGAACAGGCTGACGAGGCCCCAGGGCCGGTCGGCGATGCGCAGGACGGCGCGCAGTTCGTCGTACACGCCCTGGCGGCCGAGCAGGCGCCGGAAGCGGGTGCTGCGGCCGGGCAGGCCCCCGGTGGCCGCGCGCAGTGCCGCGGCCGGTACGGGCGCGCGGGCGAGTTCGCGGAACGGCAGGACGTTCTCCTCCAGGAGTTCGCTCTCCCAGTACGCCGCGCAGCCCTCGCCGGAACCAAGGTTCTCCACCTGCATCGGGGCCGTGATCAGCCCGGTCTCCGGGTCCGCGGCGGTCCACACGGCGCAGTCGAACGGCACCCGCCGCCGCAGTCCCGCGGAGGCCAGGCTGAAGAGTTCGAAGGCGTCGGTGGCCCGTTCGCCGGACGGCAGCACCGAGGGGCGCGGATGGTTCATGGGTATCCCTCCGCAGGTCAGCCTGCCTGTGCGGGCGAGTGCAGTCCACCCCCCGATTGAGGGGGTCGGCCCTCCACCGTCCACCCGCGCTCGGGGGATGGGGCTCTCCGGCCGCTGCGGCAAAGGTCGATGGCACACGACCGACCGAGAGGGCAGACATGGACATCGCAATCGTCGGAGGCGGCGCAGCCGCGGTCGGGCTGCTGGACGCACTGGCCACGGAGCCGCCGGGGCCACCGGACGCCCCCGGCACGATCACCGTCTTCGAACCGTCGCCGCTGCTGTGGCGTGGGCGGGCGTACGGACCGGACCTGGATTCGGTGCTGGTGAACGTGCCGCCCGCCATCATGTCCATCCGCGCCGGCGACTTCGGCCACTACGCTGCCTGGCTGGGCGGGCGCGCAGCGGACCACCTCGACCACCTCTTCGGGCAGCCGCTGGTCCCGCGTGCCCTCTACGGCGAATACCTGGCGCACACCGCCGAGAAGGCCGTCGCCGCACTGGGCGAACACGGCTGGTCGGTCGAGATCGTGGCCGCCCGCGTCACCGAAGTCACCCGCACAGGCACGCACTTGGCATTGCGCACCGACAACGGCACGCGGGAGTACGAAGTCGACCGCGTGGCCTTGTGCGTGGGCGGCGGAACGCCCCCGGACCTCTACGGTCTCGCCGGCCACCCGGGGTTCACGGTCGATCCGTACCCGCTGGCCGAGACCCTGGGCCGGATCGAGGCCGACCACGACGTGGCGGTCATCGGCAGCGGACTCACCGCCGTGGACGTCGTCGTGTCACTCGCGGCGCGCGGGCACACGGGACGCATCACGCTCCTGTCGCGCAGCGGCGTACTGCCGCACGTCTGGCAGCGCCCGGTCGAAGGACGCCCGCAGCACGCGACGGTCGAACGCGTCGCCGAACTCCACCGGACGCGGGGCAGCGTCACACTCGCCGACCTCGTGGAGCTACTGCGCACCGAACTCACGCAAGCAGGCGAGGACTTCGACGATCTGGCGGCCGAGCTGCGGAACACGGAGTCCGACGACCCGGCCGACCGGCTCCGACGGCAGATCGCCGCCGTCGGCGATCCGCGCATCGGCCGCCGCGTACTCCAGGAGACGGCGCACACCGTCGGCCCGTACGCGTGGCGCCTCCTGCCCGAAGCCGACCGCGCCCGGGTACGCGGCCACCTGCGCACCGCCACCAGCGTCGCCTCGCCGATGGTCCCGGTGAACGCGTCCGTCCTGATGCGCCTGCTCGACTCCGGCCAACTCGCCCTGTCCGCCGGGCTCGACGCGATCGAGCCACGGAACGGGCGGTTCCGGGTACGTACCGGGGACGGCGAACTCGGCGCCGCCGCCGTCGTCAACGCGGTGAACCCGTCCCCTCAGGCGGTCCCGGGCGCGGCCGGGGATCTGGTGCGGTCCCTGGTCGGCAACGGCCTGGCCGCGGTGCATCCCGCCGGCGGCCTGACGCCCGCCGACCCGCGCGTGCACGTGGTCGGGGACCTGGTCGGCGGCGGGTCGTTCATCACGTCGAGCATCCCCGGCATCGCGGTACAGGCGTCCCGTACCGCCCAGGCGCTGCGCGGAGCCCGATAGTTCCGGCCCGCGCCGCATCTGCTGTGAGCAGATCTGCCGTGGGCAGATACCGGGGCCACGGGGCCGCGGCGTCGCCCAAGGTGGAGGCATGAGCGAAAACGGCAAGCCTCCGATGTTCCACGACCGTATGCGGCGGGACCTCTACGACCAGCGCGTCCTGGTCCTGGACGGCCCGCTGGACGACGACAACGGCACGCTGCTCACCACCCAGCTGATCAGCCTGGCGGCCACCGACCCGTCGGCCGACATCGCCCTGTGGATCCACTCCCCCGGCGGGTCGGTGCCGTCCATGCTGGCGATCCGCGACGTCATGCGCGTCATCCCGTGCGACGTCTCGACGCTGGCGCTCGGCATCGCGTACAGCGCCGGGCAGTTCCTGCTCTCCGCGGGCACGCGGGGCAAGCGCCGCGCGATGCCGCACGCCCGCGTCCTCATGCACCAGGGTTCCGCCGGAATCGCCGGGACCGCCGTCGACATCGAGTTGCAGGCGAACGACCTGCGCCACACCCGCGACACGGTCCTGGGCCTGATCGCCCAGGACACCGGGCAGCCCGTCGAACGGATCTTCGAGGACTCGCTGCACGACCGCTGGTACACCGCACAGGAAGCACTCGACTACGGCTTCATCGACGCCATCGTCGACGACTTCGACGCCATCGCACCGAGCGGTTCCCTCAAGGCCGGCGCGAACACCGGATTCCAGGGAGGCCCGCGATGAGCACCTACACGATCCCGAACGTCATCGCCAAGAACTCGCGCGGCGAACGCGTCATGGACGTCTACTCGCACCTTCTCGCCGAGCGGGTCATCTACCTGGGCACCGGCGTCGACGCGGGCGTCGCCAACGCACTCGTGGCCCAGATGCTGTTCCTGGAGGCCGACAACCACGAGCAGGACATCCAGCTCTACATCAACTGCGAGGGCGGCGACCCCAGCGCCATGCTCGCGGTGTACGACACCATGCGGTACGTCCGTTCGGACATCGCCACCACGTGCGTCGGCCAGGCCGTCGGGATCGGCGCGGTCCTCCTCGCCGCCGGAGCCACCGGCAAGCGGGCCGCCCTGCCGCACGCCCGCGTCGTGCTCCACCAGCCCGCGGCCCAGGGGCGCGGTGCGATCCCGGACCTGATCCTCCAGGCCGACGAGGTGGTGCGCGTCCGCGCCGACATCGAGCGCATCCTGTCCCGGCACACGGGGCAGACCACCGCCGCCCTGCGCGCGGACACCGACCACGACAGGGTCTTCACCGCCGCCGGGGCGAAGGAGTACGGCCTCATCGACCAGGTCATCGCGGAGCGGTGATCCGGCCGGGCCCGTGGAGCGGCTACCCGCGCGGGGCCGGCGGACGCGCCCGCCGACGCCCCGCGCGGTACGTGCGCAGCGCCACGCGGTACGTCACACGGCCAGGGCGTACGCGGCCCGGCAGACCGGGGACCGGTGGACAGCGGCGGTGACACCGACCGGCGCCGCACTCCGCAGGTGCTCGCTCACCGCGATCGTCAGGTCGACGAGCGTCACCCCGAGCGCACCCGCGAGCGCCGCGATCATCTCGCTCGACGGCTCCTTGATGCCGCGTTCCACCTCGGAGAGGTACTGCGGGGACACCCCGGCACGCCCGGCCGTCTCCACGAGGGTTTCGCGGCGCTCGTGGCGGAGCGAACGGAACTGGTCGCCGAGTACGTGGCGCCACAACGGCTCCCGCGCGGGAGCGGCTGCCGGCCGCGGCGCGGGCTTGCCCGGCCCGCTGCCGGCCGCACCCGAACGGTCGGCGTTCGGCCGGTCGGCGGTCGGGTCGACGCTTCTCAGGCGGCGAGAAGGCGCGCGGCCCGCGGTCACACGGTCCGCGGTCGACGGATCGGCGGTCACCGGATGAGCAGGCACCGGATCCGCAGGCAAACGATCCGCGGTCACCGGAGCGACGGCGGACGGGTCGGCAGTGGACGGGAGCAGTGGAGCAGTCTCGGCCATGCCCCATCGTAAGCAGCCCGCCGCCTGACAGTGCAGGTTGTACGCCCCCAGCGAAATCCCCTGGGCGGGATCCGATCCGATCACAACCCGGAACGAACACCACCGGACTCGATCACAACCTGGTGCGCGTCGGGGCACGCCCCGATACTCCGCACATGACGCCGCCGAACCCGCCCGCGCTGATCGAACACACCGACTGGGCCGCCTTGTCCCATGCCTACGGCTCGGCCGAGGACACACCCGCGTACCTCGTCAACCTGCTGGACGACGATCCCGATACGCAGGCCGAAGCCCTCGGCATGCTCGAAATGAGCGTCCTCCACCAGGGCACGCTCTACACCGCGACGGCGCCGGCCGCGCTCGTCGTCGCCGGGATCCTGGACCGTCCGGAGACGTTGGCGGCGCACTCCGCGTACTTCCCGTGGGACGACCGGATCCGGACGCTGCGGGCCGCACTGGTGGAATGGCTCGGCCAGGTCGCGGAAGCGGCGGCCTGGGACGAGGACTCGGGCGAAGCAGGTGACGTCCCCGATGAGAACGACGAGAACAACGAGGATGCCCAGGACGACGAGGACGAGTACGACGACCGCGAGGCCGTCGCGGCGTGCCGGGCGATACGCGCCGACCTGTTCGCGGCCGTCACCCCGTACCTCGAAGACGCCGACACCGCGACCCGCGAGGCCGCCCTCGGGGCCGTCGTACAACTCGTCCGGGCACCCGAACTGGCCGACCGGCGCGCCGCGTTCGTCGACGTCCTGAGCCGCCTCGCGGCCGAGGACACCGATCGCCGCCGACGGGCGATCGCGGTGCTCACCCTCGGCGCCTGGGGCGCCGACACTACCGGCGCGCTCTCCGACCCCGACCCGGCCATTCGAGCGTGCGCCGCGCTGGCGCCGGCCCGCGCCGGAGACCCCCGCGCCGACGCGGTGATCCTGGACGCCCTCACCGACCCCGCGGCCGTCGACACCTGGTTCCCCGATCCGCTCCCGCACCAGGACGGACGCTTCCGCTACCGGCTGATGGGTGCGGCAATCGCCCGTGTCGCGGTGTTCGAGGACCTGCTCGCCGTCGCCTTGGCGTCCGCGGCCTTCACCGGCGACTACAGCGTTGACAGCGACTGGGTTCCGCTCCTCGCCAAGGCGTTCCCGGAACCGCACACGGACGGGGCGGAACTGACCGCCGCACAGTACGCCTTCCTGGGCGCCATCGCCGACAACGACGCGTACTGGGGGCCGATCACCAACAAGGTGAATCGGCTCCGCGCCGCGGGCCTGCCCCACGAGCGGCAAGGCCTCCGGGAGCTGCTGCTCCGTCAGGCACCCCCGTCGTAACCGTTGTTCGTGCCCGTCCCGACCCGCGGAACGTGCCGAGCAGACCGCGGCGGCCCCGACGGGGCTACATCCGCACCTGGAGGAAGTCCACCTGCCACGGGCCCGCGTCCGCGCGGACCAGCGAGATCATCACCGTGTGCGTGCGCGGAGCGCCCCGCCACCCGTCGCGACCGATCGGGGTGACGGTGACTTGCAGCGTGTGCACGGATGTTGCGGTGGTGTCGGGAGGCTTGCCCATCTCGTCGGCGAGTTCGGCGGTCACCGCCAGGTACGCCCGGTGCCGCGCCCACTCCTGCCACTCCGTCCCGGGTCCGGCCACCGGCGCATCACGGCGCATCTGTGCCGCCAACTCCGGTACCAGGTAGGGGGCGGCACGCAAGGACGCCTCCCGCTCACTCGCGTCCGTGGCGGTGTCCGACGCCCACATCGTGGCCACCGCCGCCCGCGCGGTCGCCACCGCATCGGTGCGGTCGACGTCCCCGACGGCCGGTACGCCCGGGGGCGCGGGGGCATCGGTGTGCACCGGCAGCGGCTGCGCCGACGCCGACAGCTCGGGCAACGCCACGGCCGGCGGGGCGGACACCGCCGGACGCCCCGGCGGCGAGGCCGTGGCGGTGGCGCCCATCCCGTCCGTCCCGGCACCCGGCGGGAGGGGCGGCATGCTGCCGGTCGCCGCTCCGTGCGTCGGGAAGACGCCGATCGTGCCCGGGGATTGGGCCGCGGGGGACGCCGAGGACGACGGCGCCGAACCGAACGAGCAGGCGGTGAGGACGAGCGCCGAGGCGACCGCGGCGGCCACCGCGGCGGCGGCCTGCCCGATCGCGGCTCGACCGCGCCGCCCCCGCCCGACCTGCGTGCTCTGCAGGCCCTGCGAGCCGCGCGAGCCGCGCGTACCGTGCCCGGCCGTGCTCATACCGGCCCCGTGTAGCCAGGGGCGGAGTAGCGCCGGATCATCCACTCCATGTTGTCGTAGATGGAGGTCGGCGAGATCCGGACGTACAGCGGATCGGAAGGCGCCTCGATGATCCGGTTGCCCCCTATGTAGATGGCGACATGGCTGTACACGCTCGTCCCCCTGTTCCGGTACGCGATCACGTCTCCGGCCTGCATGTCCCCACGGGCCACCGGAGTTCCGTACTGTGCCTGCGCGTTGGCGGGCGCGCTCATGATCAGGCGCTTCTCCGCGGGCAGATGCTTGGTCGCCTGGTAGAAGACGAACTGCACGAGCCCGGAGCAGTCGAAGCCGATCTCCCCCGCCGCATTGGGACGGTCCCGCGAGCCGTTGTCCGGGCCGTTGATGCTGCCGCCGCCCCACACGTACGGCAGACCGATCTGCGCGTTCGCGATGCGCAGCACGTTGGAGACGAAGTCGCCCGCGGCCACCGGGTCGTCGACCGGAGCCGGGAGCGGGGCGGCGTACTTCTCCATCAGCTTGAGGATCTTGGCGACGTACCGCACGGTCTCGGCGTAGGGCGGTATGCCCCGGTGGACGCGGACGCCGCAGGGCCCCGCGTTGTACGCCGCGAGCACCAGGTCCAGGATCTCCCCGCGTACTTCACCGGCCACGGGCGGCACCATGAGGCGCCCCTGCGCCTCGTTGAAGCAGCGCATCCGCCAGGTCCCGCTCTGCATCTGCTTGATCTCGGCGGCGAGTTGGCAGTCGTACCGGCCCTGGGCCATGATCGCGTCCGCCGGGTCGAACGGGCTCACCCCGTTGCCGTTCTCGTCCCGGCCGAACGTGGCCCACGTGCCGGGCATGAACTGGCTTATCCCCTGCGCTCCCGCGCTGCTCACCGCGTTCGGGTTCCACGACGACTCGGCCTCGATCTGGGCGGCGATCACCGCGGGCGGGACCTCGGCGCACATGGCGCCCGCCTTCTCCACCCAGGACCGGTGGACCACCGGGACGACGTCGACCGCCAGGGCCCCCGAACGCCCGGTGCTGCTGCGGCGTTCCTCCTCGGCTTCCCGGTAGGCCTCGGCCGCCTCGGGGATCCAGGAGCACGACGCGAGGAAGAACGCGACGACGGTCAGGACTCCGATGAAAGGCCCCGCCAGGAGCATCACACGCATGGTGTCAGCCGTTGCCGAGCGACTTGTCCTTGGCCAACGCGGCGCCCTGGGCGGGTGCCCGTGCCGGCGTGCTGGCCAGCGCGACGAAGCCGCGGCGCACTTCCGAGGCGGCCTTGGCGCCGACGTCCCCAGCGGTGGTGACCAGTTGGGTCAACCCGGCCACCGCCACGGTGACCATGGGCGCCGTTCCTTCGTGGATGCCGGCCATGAGCGTGCCTCTCTCGGATCGTTCAGGCGTTCAGGCGTTCAGGCGTTCGGGGGTTCGGGCGTTCGGGGGTTCGGGCGTTCAGGCGAACAGGAAGAACTGGGCCAACGCCGTCGACGACCCGGCGAGCACGGACGCGGCCAGGACGACGAGGGCCCCCTGGGCGGTCTCGCCGACGCCCCGGGACCGGGCGAGCGCGAGGCGTCCGGCGGAGATGACGATGCCGACGACGCTGGCGCAGAGGGCGATCCACGTTCCGACGGACAGCAGTTCGCCGAGCGGCTTGGTGACTCCCGGGGGCGCGCTGAAGTCGGTGCGGCTGTACTGGTTGCTGTCGACGCGCGGCTTGACTCGGTACGCCGCGGTCAGCACCGGGTTGTCGGTGTCGCACTGCGAGATGACCGCGCCGTCCTGGGCCGCGTTGTAGGACGGGACGTTCTGCGGGTCCGTGCGGGACAGGTCGTCGATCAGCTTCCGCCACTGGGTGCACACGCCCTGCGCCCGCTCGGTCCGAAGTCCGTGCAGGTTGAGGCACTGCCGCCGTTCGAGGCCGTTGCCGCCGCGGAAGGTGTCGCAGGGTTCGTCGCGGAGCTTCGCGAAGTCGACGCTGCCGTCCGGCGAGCCGTTGCGGGCCGCCCAGCGCCCCAGGCTCATGTCGTCGTCCTTGTCGTTGACCCAGTCGCTTTCCCGGGTGGTCGGCCGGAAGCCGCTGCCCTGCTTGCCGTTGCGGCAGTACCAGAGGAACCGGCTGCCCGCGGTGTCCTCGGGCACGTAGAACGAGTCGTCGCGCCCCGCGCACTCGTGCATGTCGTCGTCGGCGGGCAGCAGGTTGGGCGGGCCCGCGCGGGCCGCGGCAACAGGCCCGGCGACTGGCCCGACGACAGGCCCGACGACCAGCACCGCCGCCACCGCGGCGACCACCGCGGCCGCGCGCCCACGGCTCACTTGGCCCACCGCCGGTTCGTGTCGTTGATGGCGAGTTCGGCCTGCGTGAGCGTGACCGCGACCGGGATGCCGGGCCGTCCGCCGACCTTGACCATGAACTTTCCGAGGCCGGGAGGTGCGGCCTTGCGTCCGGTTCCGGCGTCCCACGAGGGCGGGGTCGCCCAGTCGACGATCATGCGCTGCTCGGCGTCCGTCATGCCCACGACGTCGGTCAGCTGCGGCATTTCGGCTTTGGGCAGTCCGCCGCAGATGACCATCCCGGCCCGCTCCACGAAGCCCTTCGCCTTCATGCGGTCCTCCTCGGCGCTCAGCGCGACGAGGTCGGACATCGTGTGCGTGATCATGGCCATGCCCACGCCGCGCTGCCGGTTGAGGCGGGTCAGCGCGTCGACGCGGTCGACCAGGCCGCGGCCCGCGCGCAGCACACGCCACAGCTCGTCCAGGATCACGAAGTAGTTCCGCTGCGGTTCGAGTCCGGCGTCGGCCAGCGCCTGGGCCACCGAGACGGCCCCGAAGCCGTACGTCCAGCAGGCCAGCAGCGCGGCGGCCTGCAACTGCATCTCGTTGTCGTCGATGCTGCTGATGTCGAAGCAGACCGGCCGGTCGCGGCGCATCGGCTCGGTGGTGGGCCGCGAGAACATCGTGCCCATGCGGCCGCCGCCTACCAGGCCCACGAGCGAGGCCTCCAACTCCTCGGTGATCGCCTGGTACCGGGTCAGGTCGTCGCGGTCCAGCGCCGCGGCCCGTACCTCCGGCGGCGCGGACCGGATGACCGCCAGCAGGTCGGCCAGCACCGGTACGCCGTCGTGCCGTTCGTCCAGGATCCGGAGCGCCGTGTTGAGCACCGTCTCCTCGCGGTCGGTCGGGGCGTGGCCGCGCAGCACGGTGATGAGCGACGCGACCGCGTTGAGCCGCCGCCCGTGCGCCTCGGCCAGCAGGACCTGGCGTGCGGAGGCGGGCAACCGCGGTGCCGCGTCCGTGACTTCGCCGGGATCGAGGATGTTGAGGTAGCCGCGCCCGTGCCCCAGCGTGATGACCTGGCCGCCGAGCGCGTGGATCAGGTCGACGTAGTCGGGCTTGAGGTCGCCGAACACCAGCGGCTGGACGCCGTACCCGGACAGCCCGAGAGCCTGCCGCCGGACGAACGTCGACTTGCCCAACCCCGGTTTGCCGAGCACGAATTCGCTGGGGTTGAGGATCAGGTTGGCGCGTTGGAACCAGCTGATCGGATCGCAGCACAGCGTCGCGGCGCTGGTGAGCGTGTGGCCGATCGGCACCCCGGCGGTGGGGGTCCCCGAGCCCGCGCCGAAGGGCCAGAGCCCGCAGGCCTGCACGGTCGTCGCACGCCATTCGGGCGCGGCCTCCACGTAGGCCGCCGAGCCGCGGCCCCACCCGTCGCGCCCACGGGCCGAAGCAACGAGGCCGCTTTCCGCACCGGGCCCTCCTCCGGCGGCAGCCGCCGGCCCGCCGTCCTTCCGGTTGCCGCTCCCCCACCGTTTCCTGCCCCAACGCCGCCCCGGGGCCGCCTCGAAGGCCGTCATATCGCCTCCCTGAGCTTCTGCGGTACGTGCAGGTGCGCGGGCACCACCAGGCCGAGCGGCAGGGTGGCCGCGAAGGCCGTGGCCTGCGCGCCGAAGACGCGGCGGAGCAGGATGCGCGACGAGGCCGCGAGGCTGTCCACGGTGGACGCGGCGAGCTTCAGGGATTCGGCGGAGTCGACGGTCGCGGTGACGAACATCCCGAAGCGCACCACGCCCGCCCCGGTGGCCTCCTCGTGGGCCGCCTGCTCGGCGGCGCGTACCGCCACCGAGTCGCGCGCGTTGGGGATCTTGGCCTGCTTGGCCTTGAACATCGCGTCCTTGCGGTCGCGTTCCACCAGCCGGGCGGCGGTGCCCGGATCGTGCGGCCGGTAGACCAGCGTGACGCGCTTGCGCAGGATGTCGGCGTGCGGCAGCACCAGGCGCAGGAGGATCGAGGAGAACACGCCGCCGCGCGGAGCCTCCGACATCGACCAGGTCACCGACCAGCCGCTGTCGTGCCGGTAGTGGTCCCATGCCTCGACCGCGCTCATCGGGCCGATCTCCGACCACGGGATCTCCTCGCCCTCGCCCTGGCAGCGCTCCAGGGTGGGCGCGGCGCGCGGGTCGTACGCGACCCGTACGGCTTCCGCGAGTTCGCGCGCCGTCATCGGCTGGGCGGGGCCCGCCCCCGTCATCTGGAGGGAATCGCACAGCCCCGGCAGCCGGGACGCGATCCCCGCCGCGACCTCGTCGACGGACATGCGGGCGCCGGTGACGCGGGAGACACCGGAGTAGGTCAGCGCCACCCACGTGGACAACCGGGCCGAGCCCTTCGGGTACGAGCGCACCACCTCGCGCAGCACGTCGGTGGCCACGGTGGGGGCGTCGGGGGCGAGGTTGTCGGCCACCTCGCGGCGCAGCCGCTCCCCGGAGTCCGGCGCGGCCTCGATCGTGACGGACGCGCCGACCAGGCTCGGCTCGTGGCCGAGTTGACTGAGCCACTGCCCCCAGTAGCCGACCCAGGTGTCGATCTGGTCGCCGTCCACGAGCGAGGCCCCGTCGGCCTCGCAGGACAGCACGACGGTGTGGTGCCCGACCGCGGGGAACGTCACGAGGGCGAACGGGCGGCCGTGCGCGTCGGTCGACGCGTACACCGTCGACGCCGCCGCGACCCCGGGCAACTCACAGGTTCCCGCGGGGATTTCGCTCAGCGGCCCGGACCGGTACAGGTGCTTGCCGTAGGTCTTCCCGCGGATCCAGGCGACCCGCGCGGTGATGCGCTGGAGGCCGTTCCTGCCGTGCTTGTCGCGGAACATCAGCGGCAGCAGGGCGATTCCGAACACCACGGCGACGCCGACGGCCAGGACCATCGACACGAACATGACGATGATGAACAACAGCATCCCGGTGAACAGCAGCAGCGTGCCCGCCGCGCCGATGCCGCCGATGCCGGGCGACAGCGGTTTGCGCCAGTTGCCGTACGTGCGCGGTCCCAGGGGTTCCGTGGTGGGGGTGGTGTCCATGACGGGTGCCTCGCCTTGCCGGGTAGGTTCCGTTGCGCCGCGCCGGGCCACTGCGGTGGCCGCGCTAACGGCGGATGATCTTGCCGACGACCTTGGTGGCGCCGCCCACGGCCTTGGCCCCGGTGACGAGCATTCCGCCGGCGAGTGCCGCGTTGGCGCCGTCCGATCCGGCCGCCGGGCTCACGATGGGCGTGACGATCCGGAGCAGCGCCGGGAGCAGGATCGTGATGAGCATCAGGACGAACACCCCGCGGAACTGCATCTCCGTGGTGAGCGGGTCGTTCGACTGCGGCGCCCACATGCGCGCGCCCGCGACGAAGACCAGCACGGTCGCCGGTTTGAGCATGATGAACGCCGCGAGGTACGACAGGTGTCCGCGCATCCAACTGCGGCCCGCCTCCGTGTTGGTGGCGGCGGTGGCGAGCGGGAGCGTGCCGGTCAGCACGATGACCATGAAGAACGCCACGGTCATGTAGAAGTAATTCATCAGGCTGCTGGCGATCAGGCACACGGCGACGATCAGGAAGACGAAGAAGTTCAGGTTGGAGTCGGAGATTGCGCCGGTGAGGGTGGCCAGCGCCTCCTTGGTGGCCTTGCTGGTGTTCTCCGGGGTGATCTCCTGCGGGTTGCTCGGGTCCAGCCCCCGGATCAGCACCCACGACGAGAAGTAACTCGACGCCCGGACCAGGGCGTTGACCACCATCACGGACAGGCCGGAGACGACGATCAGGGTCGCGATGCTCTTCAGGACGTCGCGGGCGGGGGTCGCGTCGCGGGTCAGCGCCATGCGGACCGCGGCGATCAGGATCGAGACGATCACCAGGAAGTACGTGATGACGTTGGTGTGCCGGACCAGGAAGTCGACGTTCTGTTCGAGCTTGTAGCCGGTGTCGTTGTTGATCACGGGGTCCGGCGAGTTGACCCACCAGGCGGAGACCGTGGCGGACGCGGCCCCGAGGTTCACCTTCGTCCACGCGATGGGGTCGTCGAGGAACTTGATCGACGGGTCGTACCCGGCGGTGGTGACCGGGCGCGAGTCGCCGCGGTCGCACGCGGCGGCGGCCACCGTGCCGCAGGCGCTCGGCTGTTCCGGGGTCCGCTCGCCGTACTTGAAGTGGTCGTGGAACGCCTTCGTGGCGGCGCGGCACTTCTCCAGCAGGCTGGTCGGGCCGCCGCCGGGCAGGCGGTCCTCGGGGCACAGCGACTTGTTGCGGTCCTCGGGCTTGTTCGGGTCGATGCGCGGGTCGACGCAGTTGATCTTGCGCTGCGTCCGCGGCTCCAGGAATTCACAGGGACTGCTGGCGTCCGCGTTCTCGTTGTTGTTTCCCCAGAACGAATCCGGGCCGTAGCCGTCGCTTTTCGGTGCCACCGCGCGTTTGTCCGTCGTGCCCGCGCACTGGTCGGTGCAGAGTCCCGCCCAGGATTCCTGCTCGGCGACGAGGTCCTTGTACTCGTCGGTGCCCGAGGTGAAATTGAACCAGGGCGGCCCGCCGGAGATGTTGTCGGGCTGCCACCATCCGTTGATGCGCTCGTTCTTCTCGTTCCGCAGCACCACGGACGTCGACCAGTTCTGCTGCGGGCAGACGTAATACCATTGCGACCCGCTGACGTTCATCGGGATGTAGATGCACGAGTCCTCGTATTTGAGGTCGGACGGGCCGGTCTCCTCCGCGCCGGCGGTCGGGACGGAAACCGACAGCAGCCCCGCCAGGAGTCCCAGCAGTACCAGGACGAGCACCGCCGGGCGACGCGCCCCGCTCATGCGTCTCCCCATTCGACGTAGCCCTCAGGGCCGGTGGCGGTCTGCTCCATGAAGGCGTCCGAGCCGTCGTCGCGCATCTGGAGCTTCCAATCCCCTTCGGACCACAGCACGGTGTGGACGCTCGCCCGCAGTTCGCCGTTCGACATCCGGAAGAGCAGGGCCACGGCGGCGGACTGCGGCGAGTAGCTGACGAATCTGAAGCCGGCGAGCCGGGCCAGCCGGTCCGCGGCGGGCGGCACGACCGCGCCGCCGGCCGGGCCCTGCTGCTGCTCGCGCAGCCTGAGGTACGCGTCCCGCCCCGGCCCGGGGGCCATCTGCCGCTCGACGACGCTGCGCCAGTCCGGCGCGACGGGATGGCGCATCACGATGTTCGCGGCGGCCAGCAGCGCGCCCGTGGGCGTCGGGGCGAAGCACCGCGCGACGCTGCCGACCCGCTCGGCCGGTCCGGCCATCGGCGACAGCGGCAGCATCAGCCCGCGGTAGTCCACCCATTCGATATGCGACGGCACCTTCGTGGGCTGCACGGTCGGGCTGTCCTGGAACGCCGCGCACGAGCCGTCCGACGAGGGCGCGGGCCGCGGCGGCGGCACGGTCGCCCCCTGGGCGGTCGGATTCGGCGGTACTGCTGGCGGCGCCGCGGCAGGTGTCCCACCGTCCCCGGCGCCGGGCACGGGCCCGCCGCTCCCGGCCGGATCGGCCGCGGCCGCCCGGGGAGCGGCGGTGGTGACGTCCACGATCAGGAGCACCGCGAAGACCAGCACGATGACCAGCACCAGCGCGGCGCCGAGAAAGCCCGGCTGGGCGAGCGCGCCGCGCTCGGCGCCCGACGCGCCGTCCGCGGACCGCGCGCCTCGCCTGCGAGCGAACAAGGGGATTCTCCCGTCAAGGTCCGGCGACGATGCCGACGATCGCCGAGGCGGAGCCGACGATGACGCACGCGACCATGGGCATCAGCAGGCCCGGGATGTGCACCTCGCCACCGGTCTTGTGGGCATACGCCATACGCCCCGCGGTGGCCAGGAGCCCGGCCACGCACAGCCCGAGGACGATCCACGACCCGAATGCGAGGAGTTTCGAGAATCCGCCCGTGAGGCTGTCCGGAATATGCGCCCCGCCGGGTTCCAGAATGGTTTTCGAGTTGTCCGGCGGCGGTGGCGCCGGGGGCGGGGCGGGCGCCATGGGTGCACCGAACGACGCGTCCCACGTGATCCAGAGTTTCAATAGCGCGTCCATATGACCCACCCTGCGCGAAGTATCGGTCTTGCCCGTGCGTCAAATGCGGTCCGGTCGCTGACCCGTCCAGCGTAGGCACCCCCCGAGCAGGCTTGATTGGACAAACGCGCCACAATTCCGGGATACCCCAAGGGATTTGCCACGGGTGTCTTGACGAACTCGTCCGGGGGGCCGGATGGTGGGCGGCACGGCGCCCGCAACTCCCCCGTCGGGGCCGGAGATTCCCAATGCGCCGGCCCGGCGCCCCACCCGCCCCGAGTGCGCCGCCGCGTGCATTCGGGTCCGGGGCACCCGGGCCGCACGCGAGAACGATCGGCGGAGACCTCCTGCGATGACGAACCGTGTCAAGTCCCCGGATGCCAGGCACACCGGGTCCGCGCGCGACGCCCCCCGCCGCACGCGGACCGTCGAGGCCGCGCCGATGGGCGCGGTCCGGCTGCCGGGACTCGCCTTCGCGCACCGGCTCGTGGCCGCACGGGACGCCTACGGGCGGCCGTACGCGCTGCTCGCCGCCACGCCCGGCCTCCACACGGCGGTGCTCACCGCGGAGAGCGGCGACGCACTCGCACCCGGCGCCGCGACGTCCGAGTCGGCGGTGTCCGCGTGGGCGGAGAACTGGTCGGAGGTGATCGCTTCACTCGGCGACCACCCCCAGCTCGTCGCGGCCACGGTCGCGCTCCGGGCCGACCCGGTCGGCGTACGCGGCCACATCGGGCTGACCTGGCGTACCGCGCCCGAGGGACGCCGGTCCCGATGGCGCGGCGGCGGAACGGCCGTCGAAGCGGCGGTACTTGTCGGCGGGGCACTGCCGAGGGTCTGCTCCGCGCTGGAGTCCGCCCTGGAAACGGCCGTCGTGCCGCTGACCACGCAGGCGCTGAGCGGCCTCGTGCGCAGCGCGTACGACCCGAGCGTCGCCCGCATGGTGGACGCGATGCCCGCCACCGCCGCGGAAGGCCCCAAGTGGGCCCAGGCGGCGCCGCGTTCGCCGGTGGATGCGTGGGACCACCTGGTGCACGACGGATGCGCCTCCGTCACCTGGGTCATGTCGGGCGCCCCCGAGCGCGAGCCGCTCACCGACCTGCTCGGCGCCGGCCTGCCGGGCGCCGCGACCACCCGCCTCGCACTGCTGCACCGCCGTTCCGCCGCGGGCAACGCACCCGCGCGCGGCGGTGCGCGGCCCACCCGCCCGACGACCCTCCTGAGCGCGACCTACCCGACGGTGCGGCAGGCCCGGGACGCGGCGCTGGAGCACTTGTCCCTCGGCACGCAGGTCCGCCTGCGCCGCGCCTACGGCTGCCAGGCGGCCGCGTTCGCGGCGGCGCTGCCGCTCGGCGTCCCGGTCCCCACCGGGCTGCGGCCCCCGCAGACCCCGCGGCAGATCCCGTGAGGCTCGCCGCCGTGCCGCCCGACCGCACCACGAGCCACGGCTTCGGAAGGATCCTGCGATGAGTGCCACGACCCGGCGCCGCGGGCCGTACCCGTTCAGCGAACTCCACGTGATCCTGGGCCTCGTGGTCGTCGCGTTCCTCGGCTGCGCGGTGGTCTGGCTGGGCGCCTACCTGGCCACGCCGGAGGGCGCGGCGAAGCCGCCCGCGTCACCGGTCACGATGATCTGGCACCTGCGCAACGGCCGCTACACCTGGCCGGGAGCCCAGGCCACCTGGTACGCCGCCCTGCTCGGCGCCGCGTTCCTCACCGCCGCGCTGCTGGTGGCGCTGTCCGTCCTGGTCCGCAGGCGCCGCCGGGTCAAGATCGACCGCGCGATCCCGTACCTGGCCAGGCCGCGGGACCTGGCGGCGACCACCACGCGCGGCGCGCGCGCCACCGCCGAGAAGATCGGCTACGGGCACGTGGACACCCCCGGGGTCGCGGTGGGCCGCCTGGTGCGCGGCGGCCAAATGCTGTGGGGCTCCTGGGAGGACATGCACGTCGACATCTGGGGGCCGCGCACCGGCAAGACGTCGGCACGGGCCATCCCCAACATCGTGTCGGCCCCGGGGGCCGTCGTCGTGACGTCCAACAAGCGCGACGTCGTCGACGCCACCCGGAACTCCCGGGCCCGCCGCGGACGCGTGTGGGTGTTCGACCCGCAGAACCAGGCCAACGAACCGCCGTCCTGGTACTGGGACCCCCTCGAGTACGTGAACGGCAAGATCACCCTCGCGGTGAAGACCGCGAGCCGCATCGCGTCCATCAACCGCGCCGAACACGTGCGCAGCGACGCGTACTTCGAGCCCGCCGCGGAGGAACTGCTGGCGAACCTGCTGCTCGCCGCGTCCCTGGACGGCCGGGTGATCACCGCGGTCTACACCTGGCTCACCCGCCCGGCCGACGACTCCCCGGTGCGCATCCTGCGCTCGCACGGCCACACGCTCTCGGCGGACTCGGTCCTGGCGATCGTGAGTTCGCCCGAGCGCCAGCGCGCGGGCGTGTACGGCACCGCCGCCCAGATGGCGTCCTTCCTGACCGCGCCGAGCATGACCGAGTGGGTGACACCCGGCAGCGACCCCAGCCGACCCCGGTTCCGCTACAAGGAGTTCGTTCGCGAGGCGACCGACAGCCTGTACCTGCTGTCGGAGGAGACGAACAAGATGGCGGCACCGCTGATCACCGTCTTCACCGCGGCGCTGGCCGAGGAGGCGGAGAACCAGGGCACCGCCGGGCCCGGCGGCCGGCTGCCGACACCCATGCTGTTCGTGCTCGACGAGGCCGCGAACGTGTGCCCGTGGAAGGCCCTCCCGGACAAGTACTCGCACTTCGGTTCGCGCGGCATCGTGATGATGACCATCCTCCAGTCGTGGGCCCAAGGGGTGTCCGCCTGGGGCGAGACCGGCATGGCGAAGCTGTGGGGCGCCGCCAACGTGCGCGTGTACGGCGGTGGCGTGCTCGACACCAAGTTCCTGGCCGATCTGTCCTCCGCCTCCGGGGTGTTCGAGCCGCACACCGTCGGGGTCAGCTACTCCACCAGCGACCTGTGGAAGCGCAACATCAGCACCGGCTCCCGCTCCGAACCCGTGCTGGACGTCCCCGATCTCGCGTCGCTACCGCGCGGACGTGCGTTCGTGCAGGTCAGCGGCAGTCCGCCCGCTCTCGTGCGGACGGTGCCGTGGTGGGACGGCGACCACGCCTCGGAGATCCGCGAATCGCTCAGGGAACACGGGCCCGCACCTCGCGCCGAGGCGGTGCCCGGGAAGGCGAGTGCCGCATGATCGTCGCCGCAGAACCGGCCGACGGAGAACCGACTTTCGACTCGTTGGAGGCGTTCGTACGCGACTACCTCGCGGAGGTCCTGCGCAGGAGGCTCAACCGCGCCACCGCAATCTGGTGCCCCGCCTGGTGGAAGCACCCGGAGGCGATCGCGCGGCTGTCGGTGTTGTGGC
Source organism: Streptomycetaceae bacterium NBC_01309 (assembly GCA_045039925.1). Classification (GTDB taxonomy): domain Bacteria; phylum Actinomycetota; class Actinomycetes; order Streptomycetales; family Streptomycetaceae; genus Yinghuangia. The sequence goes on along the minus strand of CP108400.1, from coordinate 7,164,503 downwards.
GTTCGTTCGAATACATGCGCGGGGATCCCGCGTTGGGGCTGTCGCGTTGGTGGCTCGACCACGCGGACCCGCACATGCGCCAGCTGATGGACCCGACGTACGGGCCCTTCGCGGCCTGCGACGCGGAGGACGGGCACGCGGAATTCCCTCCCGGGCCTCTGCCGTTGCTGCCCGCGCCGCCGGAGGTCGCGGAGCACCCGATGCTCAACGCCCTGCCCGCCCCGGCCGCTCGTGCCGAGGGTCTTGCCGCGGCCGAGTGACCGCCGGGCACTACAGCAGCCGTTCGCGGGTCCGCTCCAAACGGGCGCGGGCGACATCGGCGCGCGGGGAGTCGGCCAGGCCCAGTGCGAGGTAGGCGGCGAGGAGTTCGCGTCCGATGCCGAAGGCCTCGTCCGGGTCGTCGACGTGACCCCAGCTGTAGTGCGCGCTTTCGGTGAGACCCAGCGCCCACGAATCCGCCGCACCGCGCAGCCGGAACCAGGCCAGGGCCGCGTCCGTGTACAGGCGGGCGGCACGGACGGGATCGCCTTCGAGGAAGGCCAGGTAGGCGCGGACCTCGCCGAGGGCGACGGCCTCCTCGGCTTCGGCGTCCGGCTGGAGCTCCGCCAGCAGGCGGAGCGCGGCGGGGTGGTCACCGGATTCCGCGAGGCCGCGCACCTGGTCGAGGACCCGTACGTGGTGCGCCGACGGTCGCGGCAGGGACAGGTCCGCGGTGGTTGCGGAAGTGTGGGGAACGGCCCGGACCGGGGACGCCATCCCGACTCCGGAGGAAGCGAACTCCGGTTCCGGCCGGTTGGGTTCGGTGTACGCCGCGGGCGGCCTCGGGGGCTCGGCGGCGGCCGTGGTCCTGCGCCGCCGCAGCAGTCCGCGCCGCTCGGAGGCGGGCGGCACGGGCGGTCCCGCCTCGGTGACCGCGCCCGATGGGTCGACGATGAGCGGGAAGAGTGTCCCGTCGGCCTCGTGGGCATCGACGCGGACCGGGCGACCGAGACCTTGCGCGGCGTACATGGCCCGGCTCATCGCCGCGTCCCTCGCGTCCTCGGCGGGGCCCGGGACGACGGGTTGGCCGTCCACCTCGGCGCGCCCGTCGGGCGACATACGGATCACCACCACCGGCCAGTCGGGAACCGCGGTTTCGTCGATCATCGAAGTGCTCCCGTCGGCGTCGCGGCTGGCAAGAAGTGGTGTGGCCGGTCCGGGCTCGCTACCGGCAGACGGGGTCGGCGCCTACCGGGGTGACGCCCGTCGGACCGCGCACGAGGGTCGCCACGACCACGCACCCGTCGCGCGTCATCGGCGGGGCCGCGAAGACGGCCGAGGTCTCCCCCGCGGGCACCAAGCGGTGTTCCAGCACCGCGCCTTCGCGGCTCTGGGCGACGACGATGAAGCCCACCACCTCGCCGACGCGCTCGGGCGGCTGCCACGTGACCTGGACCTTGTTCTCGAAGCCGCCGAGCGCCAAGGCCCGGGGCACGTAGGCGGACGCGGGCCCGGGCGGGGCCGCCGCGGGTGCCGGGGGTGCGGTCGACCGCGGGCCGTTCGGGGGCTTCGCCGCCTTCTCCTCGCTGCCGAGCACGAGGGCGACGGCCACCACGGCGGCCGCCGCCGCGGCGCCACCGAGGATCCACAGGATCCGGCGGCCGCGCGAGGAGTACATCGGCGGATCGGCGGTACCGTCGAAGGCCCACGCGAACGGCTGCCCCTGCTCGGCGTGGGCCGGGCCGCCGTCGTCGTCATAGGCACCGTATTCGCCCGGATCGCCTTGTTCGCCTTGTTCGCCTTGTTCGCCGTCGTCGTCTCGCCGGGTCCCCGTCTCCCGCGGCGGTGTCGGCGGTGCGGCGTTCGCCCGTCCGCCGTCGGACCACCACAGGGGGATTCGGAGGAACACTTCGGCCGGCACTGCGCCGGGATCCGGCGGCGGAGGCGGATCTCCCGGCCCGGCCGGATCCGCCGACGGCCCGGGCCCGCCCGGCGGTTCGGCCTCGGGTCCGGTCGCCGCCCCGCGGACCGGACCGGGCTCCGGCACACCGGCGGCCTGCCCTTCCTGCTCCGGTTCGGGGGCAGACACGGGGTCGGGTACGGGACCTGGCTCCGGATCAGGCGGCGGCACCAGCCGCCCGGCGGACCGGCCTCCCGCGGGCCCGCGCTTCTCCAGGGACACGTCGACCCGCACGTGTCCCTCCGGCTCGTCCCAAGGCGTCACGTCGGCGGTACCGCCCGCAACTGCGCGGCCAGTTCGGTGCGGTTGGCGACACCGACCTTGGCGTACACCCGGGACAGATGCACCTTGACCGTCGCCCGCGCGATGACCAGCCGCTCGGCGATCGCGGGGTTGAGCAGCCCGTCCGCGGCCAGCCGCGCGACGGCGGTCTCGGTCGCGGTGAGGCTCGCCCACCCCCGGTCCGCCCGCACCCGCTTGCCGCGCGTGCGGCGGAGGTATCCCGCGACGTCGTCGAGTGTCATGCCGGCTCCTTGCGCGTACGCGGCGTCGCGCTCGGACACGTCGAGGGCCCCGTCGACCGCTCTGCGCACCGCGGCGTAGGCGGCCTGGCGGTACGGGTCCCGCGCGGCGGCACCCGCGGCGTCCGCGGCCGCGACGAGGCAGGCGGCCTGCGCCGGCCGTCCGCGGACCACGGCGATCTCGCCGAGGAGGTCCAGCGCGGCGACGGCGTGGGCCGGCAGCCGCGCGGCCAGGCCGATACCGAACGCCTCGCGGGCACGCATCTCCGCACTTCCCGCGTCGCCCGCGGCGAGGTCCGCGTGTGCCGTGCCCAGGGTTGCGGTGGCCTCGGCCACCCGGTTTCCGAGGTCGCGGGCCAGCGTCCGGATGCCCTCGGCGTGCCGCCGGGCGGCGGCGGTGTCCCCGTCGGCGAGGGCGGCGCGCATCAGGATCTCCAGGCCCCGCCAGGCCAGGGCCGCGCTGCCGCCGCGCTCGCGCTCGTACAGCTGGGTGCCCGTGGCGCGCGCGGCGGCGTGGTCTCCCGCGGCGAGTTCGGCGCACCCGCGGGCGTGCAGCAGCACACCGACGCCCCACGGCACCGGTTCGCTCTCGCAGCGCGCCAGTTCCCCGGCGACGAGTGCCGCCGCCCGTTCCGGGTCGCCTTCGTCGACCGCGGTGAGCGCGAGCACCTGGACCGCGCCGTTGTGGCAGAAGGTCCGTACGTCGCAGCCGCCTTGGCCCGGGGCGTCCCCGCCGGTCAGTTCGAGTACCCGCTCGGCCGACGCCTTTGCCCTGGCAGGGTCGTGCCGGGCGCGGGCCTCATGGGCCTGGCACCACAGGGTCAGCGCCTCGATGTAGTCGAAGCCGAAGATGTAGGCGAGGCTGGCGCTTTCCTCGGCGGCCTCCCGCATGGCCGCGTAGTCCTCCTGCCACATCAGGCTCATCGTGAGGTTGACGAGCGCGTCGCCGAGGACGACCGGGTCGTACGAGCGGCGTGCCAGGTCCACCGCCTCGCGCATGACCGACTGCGCGTCGCGGGCGCACGTCGCGGCGAGGCTGCTGCCGAGCCGGACCAATGCGTGCGCCCGCGCCCGGGTGTCGCCGGTCAGGCCGGCGGACTCCACCGCGGCGACCGCGTAGGCGTGCGCGTCCGCGATGTTGCCGAGCCAGAAGAGCAGCGCGGACTGGTTCGCGAGGACGACGGCACGGGCCGGATGCGGTGTGTCGGGCGCGGCCTCGAGTGCGCGGGCCGACGCCTCCGCCGCGATCGTGAGGCGGCCGGTGACGCGCCAGTAGAACCCGAGCGCCGCGGCAAGCCGCAGCGCGTCTTCCGGGTGGTGCGCGCAGGCGTGTTCGAGGGCGGCATGGAAATTGGCCGCCGCGTCCTCCAGTTCCTCGCGCCCCTGGAAGTCCAGGACCCACTGCGCGGCGTCCGCGCGCTCCGCGAGTTCGACGTAGTAGCGCAGATGGCGGTCGGCCGACGGTTCACCCGCCACGGGGTGCACGGCCGGGTCGTGCGCGGAGTACACCTGCTCGCGTGCGTAGTCCCGGATGGGCAGCAGCATGCGGAAGCGCTCGCCGAGCGGCGTCTCGCGGCGTACCACCAGCGACTTGGCGACGAGCGCGCGCAGATGGCCTGGCACCGCGTCGGCGGGCAGGTCGTCGTCCGCGCAGACCGCGATCGCGGCCTCCTCGGACCACTGGCCCCGGAACTGCGACAGCCGCCGGAACAGCACCCGTTCGGGAATCGACAGAAGGGAGTAGCTCCAGTCGAGCGACGTGCTCATGGTGCGGTGCCGGGCGTCGCCGCCGCGGCGGGTGGCGGAGAGCATGTGCAGGTTGAGGCCGTCGGCGATCTCGTGGACGGTGAGCATGCGGACGCGGGCCGCGGCCAGTTCGATCGCGAGCGGGATGCCGTCCACCGCGCGCACGATGCGGCGTACGTCCCGGACCGCGGAGGGCGAGACGTCGAGCGTGCGGCGGACCAGGCGCGCCCGGTCGATGAACAGACGTACCGCTTGGTTGTCGTGGCCGTCCGCCTCCTCCGCCTCGGGGCCCACGGCCAGCGGCTCGACGTGCCGCACGGTCTCGCCGTCGGCCCGCAGCGGCTCGCGGGCGGTCGCGATGATCCGGACGCCGGGGCAGCCGTCGAGCAGCGCCTCGGCGACCCGGCGCGCCTCGGTGGTCAGGTGCTCGCAGTTGTCGAGCACCACGAGGACGTCGCGGTCGCCCAGGAGTTGGGTGACCGACCTGGGCGGCAGGCCGCGTGCCTCGGCGCCGTTCGTCACCGCCCGCAGGACCGCGTCGTCGAGGCGGCCCTGCGAGCAGATAGGCGCGAGGTCGACCAGGACGACCTCCTGGCCGCGGTCGGCGCGCAGCCGGGCGACGCGCATGGCCAGCCGCGTCTTGCCGATGCCGCCGGGGCCGACGAGCGTGACCAGCCGTCCACCCCACCCGAACACCTGGGCGATGTCCGCCAGTTCCCGCCGTCGTCCGACGAAGCTGGTGGCGGAGTCCCGGTGCCGCAGTACCCGGTCGCCGTTCACGTCGGCTCCGCCCGCGCCCGGTCGACTGTGCGCCGCTGTACCGCTGTCCGTGTCGAAGTGGCCACAAGAGTCCCCGCATCCCCGTTGCGTCGATTCCCCCCTTCGGAATCGTAACGCCAATCTTCCCCCGGGATTTCTGGAAAAAGGCGCCATCATTCCGGCGGTTTACCGGGTGGTTTGCCCGAGGCGAATATCGGCGCGTATTTACACGTCCGGCAGGTGTCCGGCGCACATCATGGATTCCACGCTGTACCAAGCGTGTTCGCGATGCGGCCGAACGGCCGGCGGGTTGGGGTGGGGAATGCAGGGGCGCGAGTCCGAGTACCGCGTACCGGAATGGCTGCTGGGCCGCGACGAGATGATCGAGGCCTGCGCGGCACGGGACATCGGTGCGGTCTTCCGGCTCGCCCGACGGCACACCGGGTGCTACAACAGCCGGCTGGCGCGGCTGTGCGGGCTGACACCGAGCCGCGTGGGCGAGTACATCTCCGGGCGGTCGCACGCGCAACAGCAGCAGGTGATCGAGCGTGTCGCGGACGGTCTCGGGATCCCCGGGCACATGCTCGGCCTTGCGCCGCGTCCTTGGGAGTGGGAGGAGATGCGCAGGGTGCCCGGTCCCGGCGCGCCCCGGATCGGCGGGGAGCCGGCCGGTCCGCGGTGGCCCGGGTCCGGCGATCACGACGGGGGCTTCTCGGGCCACGACACCGCTCTGGCGGACGCGTTCGACGTCGGCTTCGCGGAGAGCGCCGAGAAGGTCGTCGAACTCAGCACCGAGATCGCCCTGGACATCGCGGTCGGCGGCCATGCCCGGGTCCTGTACCGGCACGTGCTGCTCAACCTCGGCGAGCGGCCCATGGCCAGGTTCGCGCGGCAGGTGTGGTTCGAGCAGACGTCGGGACGCATCTCCCTGGTCCCGGTGCGTCCTCCGACCGCCGGGGCGGCGCCTTCGCACGCGGTGGCCATCCGGCGGGTCCACGAGACCGAGACCTTCCTGAAGTTCGCCTGCCTGATCACGCCGCCGCTCGCGCCACGGGAGTCGCTGGTCGTGCAATACCTGTGCACCGGCGGGTTGTTCGTGAACGACCACTACTGGCGCCAGGACATTGTCCGGCCGACCAAGCAACTCCAGTTGACCGTGCGTCAACTCGGGGTGGCCACACTGCACGGTTGCGACCTGCTGGAGGAGCAGGCCGACGGCCGGGAGGCGCCGTCGTCCTCAGGTGTCGCCTGGACGCACCGCGAGGACGGCACCGTGCTGATCACCTGCTGCCGCGCGGACCTGCACGCCCCCCGCGCGCTGACCCTCCGCTGGGACGTGGCGACCGCGGGGCATCCGGTGGCGGACGGGTCGGCACACGCGTCCGACGGGTTGCCGGTCGGTACGCCGGCCGACGCGTAGCCGGCGCCAACTTGCCCGCGGGTGTGCCGGAGTCGGGCAAGTCCTGGGTAACGGCCTCGGCCTCCCGGCGGCCGCCGCGGCGCGCCAAGACTGGCTCGCGGCGGGGCCGGCACATCCGGGCGGACGGTCTCCGCCGCCTGTGCGGGCCCGCCCTCTGCGAAGGACCGCCGCGATGCCCTCCCCCCGTCCGTACGACCGTGATTGGACCGCGACCAGCGAGCGGGCGGTGATCGGCGTCCAGGGCGCGGGGCCGCGTTGGGAGCGGGGGCAACCCCCGGCGGACGATCCGTGGCTCGGCCCGTGGACGTACGCCGCATGGGACTTCGCCCCGGCCGACCGCAGGCAGGCCGTCCTCCTCGGCTACCCGGTCCCGCACCTCGTCGTGTTCGGGGACCGCATCGTCGTCACCGGTGTCTCGACCCGCCGCTCAACGCACGAACTCCGGGGAACCGGCGGCGTCCTGGCGGTCGAACTGCGGCCGGGCGCGCTCACCGCGCTGTTCGGCGACCGGGACGCCTCGGCACTCGTCGACCGCGCCTTACCCCTGGGGCACTGGACGGGCACCGGCGAGACCGCCGAACTCCGGGGCGCGCTGGCCAAGTCGGTGACCCCCGCGGACCGGGTCGCCGTACTCTCCGGACGACTCGCGCGATTCCGCGGCCACGAGCGCGAACCGGTTTGGGCCCGCGACGTCCTGGAGGCGGTGCTCGTCCCCGGCCGGTACCGGCAGGTACGCGAGGCGGCGGACCGGCACGGACTGTCGATCCGGTCGCTGCAACGGCTGTTCCACACCCACCTCGGCACCGGGCCGAAGTCGGCGATGCGCAGGTGCCGCATCCTGGGCGCCGCCGCGGCGCTGGTGCGCGCGCCGGACCCGTGGACCCGGGTGGCCGCCCAGTTCGGCTACTTCGACCAGCCGCACTTCATCAACGACTTCAGCCGCGGCCTGGGGATCACGCCCGCCGCCTTCGCCGCCGAATGCCGCCGGGCACGCGCTTCGGGTGACACCGACGTGCCCCGGGCCCGCCCGCGCGGACGCCCGCCCGCACCGCGCCTCGAAGCCGGGTGAAGGGTCCCAATTCGGGAACTCGGCCCCAGGAGCCCTCGCCTCGGCGACCCCGACCTCAGGGCCCTGCCCGCTTCCGGTCCGACGCGGCGGCGCGGTGCACGGCGTACGTCCGCCTCAGCGCGCCCAAGCGCAGCCGTCCCATTACGTCGGCGGTCCGCGCCCGGCGGCTCCCCGCCAGTGCCGGGCCCAGGCCACCCCGGACGGTCTCCGCATGGCGGGTGGACTCGTCGACGAGGCGCGGGGACGCGTCCTGTCCGCCGAAGGAGACCGCGTCCACGATGCCCGCGAGGGACGACGCCGCGGACCCGGCGGACTCCCCGAGGCGCCGGGCGGCGAGGCCGGCCACCTCGGTCGACGTCGCGCTGCGCGGCACCGCGGGGCCGACGCGGCCCAAATCGTCCAGCACTTGGTCCCAGGCTCCGCGGATCCGCCATCGCGGCGAGCCGCGCGCCCGCCGTCGGCGCACCAGTGCCGGACCGGAGAGACCGACCACGACATAGCCGCCCACGAGCAGGGCAGCGGCCGCCGCGGCCGCCAACACCGCGGTCTCGCCGACTCCTTCGTCGCCGCCGTGCGGAGCCGCCGCCGCGGGCGGGTGCTGTTCGTCCGCGATGGCCTGGTCGACCTCGTCGCGGCCGGGAGTGCGGTCGGCGGCCGGGGGCGGCGCGGCCGGGACGGGGGCGGGCACCGGCACCTCCTCCGTGGGCGGGGCCACCGCCGAGGTCGTCGTGCCGACTCCGGGGGTCGGGAAGAACGGCACCCAGCCGACCCCCTCGAACTGCACCTCGGCCCACATCAGTACGTGCCCGCCGCGCACGGGTGTGGTCGCCCGCGCGTCGGCCTCGGGCACCCGGAAGCCGACCACCACACGGCTGGGCAGTGCGAGGGTGCGGGCCAAGAGCACGAAGGCGGTGGCGAATTGCTCGGGCGTGCCCTGCTTGCTCGTCCCGAGGAAGTACTGGATGTGCCGGTACGAGTGCCCGGGGATCGCCTGCGGGTCGAGCACCGCATGCCCGCGCAGCCACGCGGCGAGCAGGACCGCCTGCTGGTAGGGGAATCCGGCGCCCTTCGTGGCTTCCTGCGCGTAGCCGCGCAGTTCGTCGACGACCGGGATCGGGGCCCCGGAGGCGTCCCGGTCCGGGAGGCGCAGCGCGGTCGCGGAGTCACCCGCGGCGGCGTACTCCACGGCCCGCGGATCGTGGGCGACCGGTCGGCTGGTCACCTGGTAGCGCATACCGGGGTGCAGGGGCGCCGCGCCCGCCAGGACGCCGGTGTCCGGGTCGACCGCGACCGCTCCGTCCGCCGTGTCCACGCGCAGCGGCCGGTCCGCGGCCGGGAGGAACACTCCCGCGAGGTCGCCGACGACCACGTCCTGACGCAGCGTCGGTCCGAGCGTCGCGGCGGTCGGAGTCCCCGGCGCGGCCGGGGGGATGCGGCCCCCGGTCGGTTGGAAGGTGTCGCTCGGCAGCCACGAGACGCCGTCGAAGTCCTGCATCGCGGCGAGCCGGTAGAGCGTGCCTCCGGGAGCGGGCGGCGGCCCGGTGACGGTGAAGAGCAGCGTTTCCGGCTGTTGCAGCCACGAGGAGATGTAGGCGAGCGGGTTCGTGCCGCGCAGCGTCAGCGGCTTCGGGGCGTCGACGTGGCTGCGGGGGTCGAACGCGTGGCGGCTCGCACCGGGCAGCAGCGGCGCCAGGACGGTGGCGGGGACCGCGAGGAGTACCGCGAGCAGCGCCGCCGCGGCGGTCTGGCCGCGGCGCCGGACCGGCCCGCGCGACGCCGGTACGAGGACGGCGACCGCGCCGAACGCGGCGACCAGCGGCAGCGACGCGCCGGGGGCTCCGGTTGCCAGCAGGACCGCGCCGACGAACAGCACCGTCGCGGGCAGCACCGGAAGCACGGAGTAGTCCGTGCGCAGCGCGAGTTCCGCGCCCAGCGCGGCGGCGACCCAGCCGGCCGCGGGGACCAGGGCCAGTCCCGGACTCCCCTCGGACACCGGAGGGACGGTGGTGAGGACCTCCGACGGCGCGTCCGCAATCCGGTGGAACAATTCGGCCGCCGCCCGCGGTGTGGGCCAGACCCCGGCGGCGAGGTGGTCGCGGGCGTACCCCGCGCATCCGGCGGCGACCGCGACGAGCACGCTGACGGCCGCCGCGACCGGAGCCGGTGCCCGCACTCCGCGGTGCAGTGCCGCCGCGAGGAGCACGGGAACGGTTGACGCCACCAGGGCGGGCACGATGACCTCGGACAGCCCGTAGACGCGGTGGAACGCAAGGCCGACGGCGAACGCGAGCAGGCCGATCGGCGGCAACGCCGCCGCGCTCCGGCGGGCATGGGTGTCGGCCGACATGGGGTTCCTTTCCTGGCGGGTCAGCGCGGGGGCCGCCATATGCCCGCCACGTCGGCCGACGCCTCGACGGTGATGTGGCGTACCGGCTCGCGGGCCGCCCCGCGCGCGGCGCCGGAAGCGGCTCCGCGGGTGGTGTCGCGGGCGGCCTTGGACGACGCGTCAGACGCCCTCGCCGTTGCGCCGGTTGGTGCCTTGGCCGGCTCGGCGGTGCCGTCCTGCCGGGTCCCGACCCGGACCACCACGACGTGTTCGTAGTCGCGCGCGGCGGCGGCCAGGCGCCTCCCGGCCGCGGGATCCGCCTGCCCGGTCACCAAGGCCAGCACGCCCTGGCCGGGTTCCCGGCGCAGTTCGCCGATCGGATCGGCCGCGTCCCCGTCGGACAGGCGTACGTCCGTGAGGAACGCCAGCAGCGCGGCGGCGTCGACGCCCCGGCCCGAGGCACCGCCCAACCCCGCGCCGCCCGTTCCCGTCCGCACCCGGAGCGGGAAGTTGTGGACGGCTGCGGCGCTGCCCAGCGAGGCCGCGACGTCGACGGCCAGTTCGAAGTCGGCGTCCGGACTCCGCCCGAGGTAGGCGCCGGCCCGGCAGTCGAGCAGCACGGTGGTGACCGGCAGGCTCACGTCAGCCATTTGACGCACCATCAGTCGGCCGGTCCGGGCGGTCGCCCGCCAGTGCACGCGCCGCAGATCGTCGCCCTGCGTGTAGTCGCGCAGCGCGTGGAACGTCGTGGTGCCGGTGTCCGCCGTGTCGGAAGTCGGTCCTTCGAGGTGGTGTTCGCGCCCGGAGGGCGGGAGTTGGATCCGCGTGACGCGGGGCTGCACGAGAAGCGTCGCGGCGGCGCCGATGGGGATGGTGCGGTGCGCCAGGCCGAACAGGTCGCGGCGGACCAGGTGCAGCGGACCGACCGGGATGCGGCCGCGGCGGGCGGTGGGCAGGACGTACCGGGCGGTGACGGTCGCGCCGGGGGCCAGCACCGGGAGGCGTACCGAGACGGCGGCGCCGTCGCAGTGGTCCTCGACGACCAGGCCGCGGCAGGGTCGGCGTCCCTCGTTGGTCACGCCGACCACACCCCCGGCGGGGTCGCCGCGGGCGACCCGTGCGGGGTTGAGCCTGCGCTCGGCGGCGAGCCGGGGTGCGGACGACGCGTCCGCCAGCGCGACGCCGACCAGCGCGAGGCCGATCAGCCCGAGTGCCGCCGGTTCCGCGTGGCCGGCCGCCCAGCCGCCGCCGAACAGGAGCACGGAGACGGCGAGGACGGACCAGCCTGCGGGGGTCGGGCGCGGCGCGGCGGCGCGGGTCACTCGCACTGCCACAGTTCGGGCGAGAACGTGCCCTGGTCGGAGTTCGGCGTGCGGATGTAGAGGTCCGTGGTCCAGCCTTGGTGGCCGTTCCAGGTCACCTTGTCCCAGACGCTGCTGCGCAGGTTGGTCCCGTCGCGCGCTACGGACTCCCCGGTGGTCTGGCAGTGGACGGTGATGGGCCCCGTGTAGCCCGACGGAATCTGGGCGACCGACCGGGTCCCGGCGACGCCGGGGCCGCTGCGGATGCCGACGGTGACCCCGTCGTCGGCGTTGGGTCCGACGTTGTAGACGCGGCTCGGCGGGGTCAGGTCGGCCACCGCGGTCGCGGCCGGGCCGGTGCCGACCTCGTTCGCCGCGGTCACGGTGATGTTGTACGCCGTGCCGTTCGCAAGCCCGGTGGCCGTGGCGGACGTTCCGGTGGCCGTGGTGCCGCCGGTGGCGCCGCCGGACGCGGCCGACCACGCGACCTTGTAGGTGACCTGCGATCCGCCCGCGTTGGCCGGTGCCTTCCAGCTGACCGTGAACCCGTGGCCGTTGCGGGGGACTTCGGCCTTGACCGAGGTGGGCGCGGAGACGAGGACGCACGGCCGGACCGGCGTCGAGGCGGCCGACGCGAGCTTGGTGGCGCCGAATTCGGCGACGACCTTGAAGCCGTACTCGCGTGCGCAGCCGAGGCCGGTGATCACGAACTGGAAGGGACCGGACGGACCGACGGACGCGGGCGTCGCCTTGGCGCCCGCCGGCAGGTCGGCCACCGAGTACCGGTCGGGACGGGCGCCCGGGGAGGCGGCGAACACAAGGGTGATGCGGCCGGGCCCGGACTCCGCCTTGGGCGTGCCGGGCGCCTGCGGACGGGGCGCCGGAGGCGTGGACGGCGGAGGTGTCGAGGGCGGCGTCGTCGTCGCGGGCGGCGGCGTGGTGCCGGGCGCGGGCGGCGGCGTTGACGTGCGCGGCGGCGCCGAAGTCCGCGGCGGAGCCGGTGCGCGTGTCGTCGGGGGCACCGCGGGCCGCGTCGTCGGAGCGGGCGGCGGCGGTGCCGGGGGCCGGACCGGCGGCGGCTGGACAGGAGGCGGCGCAGGGGTGTTCGTCGGTGCGGGGACGACGGGGGTCTCGGTGACCCACTTGGTGACGGTCACCGCGGGAGCCGGCGGAGTCGGGCGAACCGGCGGCGGTTCGGGATCGCCGGGCGGCTCGGGGCGGTTCGGCGGCCCGGGCGGCGGCGGGGTGCTCTCGGTGGTGGGGCCGGGCGGGCCGGAGGGTCCGTCCGACGGTCCCGGGTCGGGACGTTCCGAGGTCGTGGCCGAGGGCCGCGGCGCGGTCGGATTCGTGGTCGGCGACGGGGTCTTCTCCGCGTCGGAGGGCGCGCCCGGCTTGTACTTGTCGACGGGGTGCACGGTGCCTCGCGCGTCCACGACGACCGCGGTGGCCTGCGTCTGGTCGTTGGCCCAGAGCAGGCCGTCGCGTACGTCGATCTCCAGCGGGCCGGGGCTCCCGGTGACGCGCACGGCGGGAGCGAAGGCGGCCGCGGCCGTGTCGTAGACGATGAGCTGACCGGACGCGCGGTCCGGTACGTACACGCGGTTGCCCAGGACCTCGGGCGCCCCGTAGTCGCTCTGCCCGGCGGTCGTCAGCGGCGCCGCCTGGACCGCGCCGTCGTCGATGTTCAGCAGCACCAACTGCCCTGACGAGGTGGCCAGGATGGGGAGCAGCGGCCCTTCGGTGCGCTCCGGGATCCGCACGGACTCGGGGGCGGCCTTGGCCACCGCGTCGGGCAGGTTGATGGTGCGCACCGGCCCCTGCGGGCCCATCACCTTGACCACGCCCGCAGTTGCGTCGGTCACGACCGGCCGGTTGTCGGAGATGGTGAGCCGCAGCGTGTGCCCGGGTTCGGCGATCGGCAGCGGCGCGGTCGGCACGGTCCCCTGGATCCGGACGAGTTGGCCGGTCGCGGGGAGTGCGACCCACAGGTTGCCCGACGCGTCCGCCCCGGACGGGCCGAGCGGGCGGGATCCCAGGTCGATCGCGCCCGACAGGGGTGCGAGCGACACCGGGTCGATCGGCTGCACGGTGCCCGCGGGCGGGTCGATGAGCCAGGCGCGGCCGCCGCCGACTGCCAGGACCAGACCGTCCGTTCCGTACGAGCGCGTCTGCGGCACCGCGAGCTGTGCCGGGTCGATGCGGCTGACGGTACCCGTCGCCTGGTCCAGGACGAGGACCACGGAGCCGTCCGTCCCGACCTCGATGGGCCCCTCGCCGGAGCCGGGCAGTTCGACGCGCCCGTCGACCTGCCCGGTGGTCCCGTTCACGTGGACGACGGTGTGCGCCCGCGAACTGGGCAGCCAGTTGCCGAGGTCGGCCAGCGAGACCTTCGCCCCCGCCGCACCGCTGCCCAGCACCACGGACGTCGTCACCAGCGCGAGGACGACGGCAAGCGCCCCCCAGCCCGCCAGGCGGCGCGGCAGACGGGGGACGAAACGACCGGCGGTGGACTGCACGGACTGGGGCATCATCGGTGTACTCCGGATCTCCGGCGCCCGCGGAGACGTTCGCCGCGTCTTACTGTGCGCATCAGACCTCCGGCAAGGCATGCAAAAACGCGTCGAATGCGCCCGCGGGAGCCGGGTTCGGGCGGCCGATGGAAATACGCGTCATATTCCGGGGAAGTGCACGCGCGGCGTTCTGCGGGCGGGTCCGCGGGCCTAACCTGAATGCGCGTCAATGCCGTTGCCGCGAATACGCGCATCCGGCCAGGAAGGAACGCGATGAACTCCGGCAGGCTGCCGAACCCGTGGCTGCCGCACCCGGACCCGGTCGGCGAACCGGTCCCGCCCGCGGACACCGCCGCGCCGGCGCGGTTCGCACCGGTACGGCCGCAGGCGGGACTTGCCGCTGAGCCGGCCTCGGACGGCCCCGCCTTCCGGCCCGTGCCGCCCGACGCACCCAATCCGCCCTGGTGGTGGGTGGGTTGCCACGGTGGCGCGGGGGTGTCGACGCTGGCCGCGGCGGTGCCGGGCGGGCGGGACGCCGAGCGCGCCTGGCCGTTGCCGCCGCCCCGGCGTACCAGCAGGGTCGTGCTCGTGGCACGCACCAACGCCGACGGTCTGCACGCCGCGCAGGACGCGGCCCGGCAGTGGGCGGCCGGGCGGGTGCCGGGCGTCACGGTGCTGGGGCTCGTGGCCGTGGCGGACATGCCGGGACGTCTCCCCCGGCCGCTCGCGGCGCTCCTGCACCTGGTCGGCGGCGGCGTACCGCGGCTGTGGGTGGTCCCGTGGATCGACGCCCTGCGCCTCGGGCGGCCCCTTCCGGGGACCATGCCGAAGGGCCTGCGCACGCTGGAGGACGAACTGGGCCTGCTGAGGGTCGAGTTGTCCGGCGGTGCCGGGTGAGGCCGGTGGCGGGTCCCGGCCACGGGGCACCCCTGCCACGGGTGGCCCCCGTGGCGCACATACGAATACGGCCGGGAGCCGCCGCTGTCTCGGAAGCGGCTTCCGGCCGTATCGCGGCACGCCTGACTCCCCTGCCGCGCCCGGCAGGCCCCGCGTCAGGCGGCGCGTTTCGGGCCGTGCCCCGCGCTCGGTCCGCACTCGGGCAGGGGTGTCGCCGCCCGGGCGAACGTGTACGGGGTCACCCCCAGCGTGTCGGCGAAGTCACGGGCGAAATGCGAGTCGTCGAAATATCCGAACTCGGCGGCCAGTTCACTCCACTTGTCGGGCGCGTTGCGCTCCAGCCGGGCCGCGGCGTGGTGGATGCGGGAGCGCCGCAGCAACCACTTGGGGTTGACACCGAGTTGGCCCAGGAAAAGGCGCTGCACCGTGCGGATCGAGAGGTGGAACTCGTCGGTCAGGTCGGTGACGCGGTTGATCGTGCCGTCGCTGCGGATCCGGTCGATCATCGCGCCGATGCGTTCCCGGTCGCGGCTCTCGGCGCACACCTGGTGGCCGCGCAGGTGCCGCTCGAACGCGGCCCTGAACGCCGGGAGGCCGTCGCGTACGGCCGCCCGCAGGTCGGTGTCGAGCCGGTGCGCACGCAGACCCCAATCGGTCTGCGCGAGCAGGCTGACGCCGTCGGTATGGTCGGCCGCGCCGCCGCCGATGAGCTCGACGGCGGCGCCCGGTCGCAGCGCGGCACCGTAGAAGGCGCCGCTCCCCGCGACCGGCGTCGTGTGGCGGTTGCGCAGGATGCCGTGGAAGATCAGGCGGTTGCCGTGCAGGACGACGTTCGGCTCCGGAAAGCGCAGGGACACCACGGTGGCTTCCCGCGCCCCCGGGCGCACGGCCCAGCGGGTCACCCAGAATCTGTCCACGACGTGGGCGAACTGCGGGCTCGGGCGAAGGGACTCGGCGGTGACGTCGACGCCCGACGCGCCGAGGACTCCGAGGGCGGGGACCGTCCACCAGTGCGTGTCGGACGGGAATGAGCGGCGCATGGGAGTCTCCCAATTGCTGGACAATTGCCGGAGATTCGGTCGAGGGGGACGCGCACCGGGGCCCGCGGTGCGTCCTCTCCGTTGGGGGGTGCGCTATCCACTCTGCGTCGTAAGCGGCGTGGAAACCTGACCCAGGTGGCGTATTCCTACGGCCGGGACTCGGAGAGGCCGAGTGCGGCCAGCTCCGTGCGGTTCCCGACCCCGAGCTTGGCGAAGACGTGCGCGAGGTGGCTCTTGACGGTGCCGCGTGCGATGAACAGTTCGGTGGCGATGTCCGCGTTCGTGAAGCCGCGCGCGGCCAGCCGGGCGACGTTGAGCTGCATGGGGGTGAGGCTTTCCGGCCCGATCACGGGCCTCCCTCTGCTGCCCCGGCCGCGGGCGGCGAACTCGGCGAGTTGCCGGAGCGTGACCGACCCCGGCTCGACCGCATGCGTCCGCGGATCCGGCACGCTGCTCCACGCCTCCGCGAACTCCGTTTCCCACCAAGCTTTTTCCTCGGGGAAGCGGATCAGCTCCCACTCGGTTCGGGCGGCGCGTGCTCCGGAGAAGAGCCGTACCGCGCGGTCGTGCCGCCCGCGGCGGGCGGCAAGGACGGCGAGCGTTTCGAGGACGTCGACGGTGTCGACCCACCAGTCGTTGTCCACGCATGCGGCCAGCGCGGCATGGGCGTACGCCTCCGCGTCGGCCAGGTCCCCGCGCAGTAGTGCGGCCCGGGCGAGCCCCCGATCGGCGACGGCCCGCGCGCGGCGGTTCCCGAGGCGTTCCGCGACGCGCGACAGGTGGCCGGCCTGCTCGACCGCGGCCGCGGCGTCCCCCTCCGCCAAGGCGGCCAGCATGCGCAGTTCCTGGGCGTGCCACGCCAGGTACCCGGCCCCCTCGCACTCCCGCCGGAACACGGGAGCAGCGACGTCGTGCGTGGTGGCGGGGTTGCCCAGCGCCAGTTCGGCGGCGGCAAGGGCGAGTTGCAGGACGCCGTTGCCCCACCGCACGACGTTGCCCTGTGAGCGGGCGAGTTCGGCGAGCACCGCGCGCCTGGCCTCCTGCGGATTCCCTGCCATGATGTCGACCAGGGCCCGGGCCTCGACGGCGGCGTTGCCGAGCAGGACGTCGGAGCCGCTGGCCAACGCCAATGCCTGATCCGCGAGTTCGCGGGCCGTGGGCAGGTCGCCGGCAAGCCGGGCCTGGTGCGAGCGTCCCCAGATCGCCCAGAAGTGCCCCGCGTCGAATCCGCTGCGGCGGAACACCGGTTCCGCCCGGTCGGCGATCTCGGCCATGCGCGGGTAGTCGTCCTGCCAGACGTAGCTGGTCGACAACGAGCTGTACGCGTCGGCCAGCGCGACCAGGTCACCGGCCTCCCGGGCGACGGCGACCGCGCGTTCGAGCAGCGGCTGCCCGGCGGAGGGCCGCATCATCATGGTCGCCGTACCGACCCGGTTGAGTGCGTGGGCGTGCGCCCGTTCGTCGCCGACGCGCTCGGCCATGGCGATCGCCGACGACGCGTCGTCCATGGAGAGTTCCAGGTCACCGATCCAGAAGACCAGCATGGCGCGCATGGCGAGGACCCGGGCGCGGGACCAGTGGTCGGCCTCCGAGGTGGCGTCCAGCACCCGGCCGAGGACCCGCACGCCTTCCGCGTAGCGCCCCTTGACCCGCCAGTACGAGCCGAGCGCGGCCCCGATCCGCAGCGCGTCCCGGTCGCCCGCGCGCGCGGCGTGCTCCAGCGCGGCCCGCAGGTTCGGGGCCTCCTGGTCCAGGCGCGCCCGGCCGTCCGGGTCGAAGGCCCACATCTCGTCGTCGGCTCGTTCGGCGACGTCGAGGAACCACGCGCGGTGCCGGGCGGCCGCACCGTCCGGGCCGTGCATGTGCTCGCGGGCCGCCTGGTGCTCGGCGGCGTACTGGCGGATGGGGGTCAGCATGCGGTAGCGCGTCTCACGGGCGTGCTGGGCGACGTCGACGAGGGA
This sequence comes from Streptomycetaceae bacterium NBC_01309, assembly GCA_045039925.1. GTDB lineage: Bacteria > Actinomycetota > Actinomycetes > Streptomycetales > Streptomycetaceae > Yinghuangia. The sequence goes on along the minus strand of CP108400.1, from coordinate 7,147,014 downwards.
CTTGTCGATCAACGCCATGAGGTGTTCGCGCAGGGCGTCGGGCGGCATCGTCCCGTCGACGCACACGTACTCGGCCGCGGGCAGGGTCCAGCCGCCCTCGAACACCGAGAGCCGCCGGAAGAGCGCGGCTTCCTCGGTGGTCAGCAGCGCGTGGCTCCAGTCCAGCGAGCGCCGCATGGTGCTGTGCCGGGCGTCGCCCGCGACGGGGGCCGGGGCGGTGACGGCTCCGGGTGCGCCGGAGATGAGTGCGAGCACGCTGCGGTGCAGGTCGGCGGCTAGGCGGCACGGCGAGGTGACGCGGCCGCGGGCGGCGGCGAGTTCGATCGCCAGGGGGATGCCGTCGAGTTCGTGGACGATGTGCTCGACGGCCTCGCGTGCCGTGTCGGCGCAGTCGGGCCGGTCGCCGTCGCCCGCCCGGTCGAGGAACAGGCGTGCGGCGTCGGACGGGGGTACGTCGTCCGGCGCGGTCCCGTTCGGTGCGTCCAGGCGGGTCGGCAGCGGCGGGACCTGCCACACCGCCTCCCCCGGCACGCCCAGGGGTTCGCGGCTGGTGGCCAGCACCCGCAGTTCGGGGCAGCCCTCCAGCAGCGACTCGACGACGTGCCCGGCCGCCTCGGTCAGGTGCTCGCAGTTGTCCAGGATCAGCAGGCCCGGCTGGTCCCCGACATGGTCGATGACGGCGTTGATCGGCGGACGCCCGGCGTGCGCGCCGATCGCCGCGGCGTCGAGGACGGCGGCGGGGACCAGGTGCGGCTCGGTGACGTTGGCGAGCGGCGCGAACACCGGGCCGAACACCGGTGCGGCGGTGGGCACAGGGCGTGCCCAGGGCGTCTCCGGCGTCTGCCAGCGGGAGGCCGCGCGCACCGCGAGCCGCGTCTTGCCGATCCCGCCCGGGCCGACCAGCGTCACCAGGCGGCGGGGCCCGCGCAGGGCCGCGCCGAGCGCGGAGAGCTCGGCTTCGCGTCCGATGAACGCGGTGGTCGGCTCCGGGAGCCGGGTGACGCCGAGCACCGTCATGTTGTCCGCCATAGGTTCGTCCCACCACCCAAGGGCACGGCGGCGGCCGACACTCCGGCGCAGCCTTGTACCCGTGCTCGAACCGCACACCTGCCGGCCCGGTCCAGGGCTTGCGGCGGCGTGCGACACCGGTCGGCCTTGGAGGACGACGGCACCCCCCGGGTGGTTCGGGGCACCGCGGATGTCGAGGGACTTCCCGCAGTTCAGGGACACTTCGGCAACCTGACACGGGTACTTGGGGCTCTGTATGGGGACGCGTCCCAAGGGTGCAGAATCGGCGGGCAAGCCGCCGTGTTTTTCCGGGACTTCCCGGGGAGCCGGAGCGACGATCACAGGGTGAGCTTCCCGTCGTCCGCACCCGTTCCGGCCCCGGCACCGCGTGTCGGTGCCGCGCCCGCGCCTTCACCCGACGCACCTCCGGGCTCGTCCGCACTCCCGCTGTTCCGCGAGTGCTTCCAAGCCCTGGGCGACAACATCGAGCGCGTCGTGAAGGGCAAGCGCGAGGTCGTCGACCTGGCGCTCACCGCGTTGTTCGCCGAGGGGCACCTGCTGCTCGAAGACGTGCCCGGCACCGGGAAGACGACGCTGGCCAGGGCGTTGGCCGCGTCGCTCGGTGCGGACTGCCGGCGTATCCAGTTCACGCCGGACCTGCTGCCCTCGGACATCACCGGGGTGTCGGTGTTCCGGCCGCAGTCCGGCGACTTCGTGTTCATGCCCGGACCGGTGCTGACCAACATCGTCATCGCGGACGAGATCAACCGCGCGTCCCCGAAGACGCAGTCCGCGCTGCTGGAGGTGATGGAGGAGGGCCGGGTCACGGTCGACGGGACGGCGCACGACGTACCGCGGCCGTTCATCGTGGTGGCGACGCAGAATCCGGTCGACATGGCCGGCACCTACCCGCTCCCCGAGGCGCAGCTCGACCGCTTCCTCATGCGCCTGTCGCTCGGGTACCCCGACCACTCCTCGGAGGTGGACGTGGCGTGCGGGGACCCAGGTTCGGTGGCGGTCGACCGCCTGCCGGTGATCGCCACCGCGCACCACGTCGCCGAGTTCACCGATTTCGTCCGCACCGCGGTGGCGGTCGCCCGGCCGGTGGCCGACTACGCGGTACGCCTCGCCGCCGCCACCCGCGGTTCCCCGCACGTCCGGCTCGGCGCCGGGCCCCGGGGCAGCGTGGCGCTGGTCCGGGCCGCGCGGGTGCGCGCCGCGGCCGCGGGGCGCGCCTATGCGGTTCCCGACGACGTCAAGGCCCTGGCCGCCGCGGTGCTCACCCACCGGCTCCTGCTCACCCCGGACGCCGAACTCGCCGGCGCCGGGGCGGCCGACGTCGTGGCCGACGCCCTGGCGGCGGTGCCCGCCCCGCGCCCGCTCCACGAGGCGTCCGAGGGCGACGCGGCGCGGCGTACCCCCGTGAGGCGCTGATGCCGGGCGGCAGTTGCGGTCAGCCGGCGGCGGCCGCTCCGGGAAGCGGCAGGACGTCGAAGTCGTGCATGCAGACGGGTGCGGTCAACGCGTTCAGGATGCCGGCGGCGGCCTCGTCCACACTCATCCAGCCGGGCCCGTTGTCGTAGAGGTAGCCGCGGTTCTCCCAGACTCCGGCCAGTTCGCCCATCAGGTCCCGGTCCCATTCGGCGTGTACGCCCGTGCCCAGCACCGGCCCCACCCCCGCGGAGGCGAAGCACACGCCGGCGTGCTCGGCACGCCAGGCGCGCACCATCTCCTCCAGCGCGGCCTTGCTGGCGTCGTACGGGCCCATCCCCGGCAGCGGGCGCCCGACCGCGGACGCCGAGAGGAACACCGCGCGGCCCCTCGACGCCTCCAGGTGGGGCAGCACGGCCCGGCACACCAGCGAGGCGCCGACGACGTTCGTGGCGAGGACGCGTCCCCACAGGTCCGCGTCGGCGTCGGCCATCCGCACCAGCGGGTCGACGCCGGTCGCGTAGACCAGCGCGTCGAGTCCGCCGAGCTCCGTGCCGACGCGGTCGGCGAGTGCGTCGATCGACGCCTGGTCGAGGACGTCGCAGGCGACCGGGAGCGCGTCCGGGCCGGCCTCGGCGGCGGCCTCGGCCAGCAACTCGGCGCGGCGGGCCGCCAGGACGACCCGGGCACCGGCCTGGGCGGCGTGCCGGGCGAGGGCCCGTCCGATGCCGGACGACGCGCCGACGACCAGCACCCGTCGGCCGTGCAGCGGCGCCGTGCCCTGCGACCCGGGACCAGTTGCCGCGGAATCGGCTGCCTCGGAATGCTCCATGTCGTCCATCCTCCGTGTGCTTGCGTCCGGTTGCCCGGTCCGGGCGGAACCGGCGTTCCCGACTACGCCTGTATGTCGAGGAGTTGGGCCAGGCAGCCGGATGCCGGGTTGTCCCGCCAGACGGTGCGCCCGGGCGGCATGAGGCCGCGGTCCTCGGCGCGGTTCATCGCGCGGACGACGATGACCGTGTAGCGCATCGCGGCCAGGACCTCCCAGACGTGCGTCTCGGCGACGTCGCGTCCGGAGTGGGCGGCGTACGCGGCCCGTTGCTCGGCACGCGTGGGCTCTCCCGGCAGCCGGGGGACGCCGATCGCCTCGTGCGACGCGCGGTCGAACATGAGCCACCACCCGAGGTCCAGCTCGGGCGCGGCGATCGCGGCGGCCTCGAAGTCGGTGACGCAGACGCACCGGAAGTCGCGCCAGATCATGTTGCCGGGACGCGAGTCGCCCCACGAGAACGCGTCCGGTGCGCAGTCGGCGGACGCGGCCGGGAGCCGCTCGCGCAGCCAGGCTCGCGCCCGGTCGAGGACCGGGTGCTCGCGCCCGCGCAGTTCCTTGTCCGCGCAGTCCTCCCAGATCCGGAACTGCGTGACCGGGGACGGCGTTTCGGCCTTCGGCACCAGCCATTCGAGGCCCGCCGCGCGCCAGTCCAGCGCGTGGAGCGCGGCGAGCACGCGCAGTCCGTCGTCGATCATCGCGGCGCGCTGCTCCGGGGCGGCGTCCCGGAAGAATCCCGCGACCGGGTACGGCGGGTTCTCGACCGGCACCTGTCCGGCGACGAACTCCATGAGGAAGAACGGCGCGCCCAGCGGCCGGGGGTCGGCGTCGTAGCCCAGCAGTCCCGCGAGGGGGATGTCGGCGCCGCTGCCGTGCAGGGCCGACATCACCCGGTACTGGAAGTCGATCTCGACGTCGAACCCGGGGACCTGCTGCGGGTACATCGCCGGGCCGGCGCTCTCCCGGCGCAGCACGAGGGGGTGTGCGGCGCGTACGTCGGCCTCGGTCCAGGTCGCGGTGCAGAAGACCGTGTCGGCGGAGAACCCGCTCCCGCTGGGCCGCCGCACGTCGGAGACCACGACGTCGCCGGCGGCCGGCCGCGCGGCGGCGAACCAGTCGGCCAGGGCGTCGGCAAGGACCGAGTCGTCGGACACCGTCAAGGTTGGCTCCAGGGGGATGCGCCGATTGGTCACCGCACTAGCGGCCCTGGCAGGGCCGGTGCAGGGGCACATCGTGATCCCGATAGTGGATGAAGTCAAGCATGTTGCGACCGTCCGGGACGGCCGGAGGCCACGCCGTGGCTCAGGGTTTCAGCTGCTCCCGGATAGCCGCCGCGAGTCGGGCCGGCTGGTCGAGCGCGATGAGCGTGTAGCTGTCGGCGATCTCGACGAGCCGTCCCTGCGGCAGGAGTTCGGCGAGGCGGCGCCCGTGCTCCGGCGGCATGACCTTGTCGTTCTCGGCCCAGACGACGAGGGCCGGGCGGTCGAAGGATGCCAGGCGCTCGGCGGCGTCCACGAGGACCTTGCGGTTCTTGGCGGCCGCCCGGAGCACGCGTACGGTGTCGCGGCGGATGTCGGCCCGGGTGAGGACCGGCTTGATCCACTTGGCGCTGACCGCGTCGCCGCGCTTGGTGAGCCAACCGAACGAGATCGGCAGGCGGCGGACCGGCTTGACGCGCATCTGCTGCATGAACAGGCCGAACAGCGTCGGCGCGAGCTTGCCGGTCATCACCAGCGTCCTACCGGTCAGACCGGGCGGGAAGTTGTCGAACGCGTCGCAGGACACCAGCACGATGCCGCCGACCCTCGGGGCCGGGTCGTCCGCGACGAGGAGTTGCACGTACGCCCCGCCCGTGTCGCCGCCGACCAGCGTGGCGTCGTGCAGGTCGAGGCGTTCGAGGAACTCCCCGACCAGGCGGGCCATGCCGTGCGGCGTGACGTCGGCGTCGTCCCGGACCGGGTGGGTGTGGGCGCCCAGCGGGAGCACGGGCACCACGCAGCGGTGGTCGGCGCGGAGGTCCTCGACCACCGCGTCCCAGAGGGTGGCGTCCATGAGGAGGCCGTTCAGCAGGACGACCACGGGCCCCGGGCCGCCGGTGTCCTCGTAGGCGACGGTTCCGGCGGACAGGTCGATCGTCTGGGTGGTCATGCTCGGAACCCGTCTCTCAGTTCGCGGCGGAAGGCCGCCGCCGACCGCCGTCCCGACCCGCGCAGGATGCGGACAGGTCGGCGCGGCGATCCCCGGATGGAGATCGTGCGAGTACCGATTCGAGACTAACCACGGGCCGAAAGGCGCCTGCGGTAAGGGGTTTGCGCAGGCGGAGGCGGGACTATTCCAGTGTGGGCTCCGACACGGCGTGCGGGCCCAGGGGCCGGGCCCCGGGGGCGCACCAGCGTTCGACGGCGGCTATGCGCGGCAGATCGGGGGCGAGCGTACGGGCGTCGGCGAGGGCCTTGGCGGCGCGTTCGGGGCGGTTCCGGACCGTCTCGACGAGGGCGATCGTGCACTCGAGGTGCGCCGCCGCGTAAGGGCCGACGACCACCCCGCGCGCCTGGGCCGCGGAGCCTGCGGCCCGCTTGGTGTTGCCCCGGGCGAGCCAGTAGAGCGCCTGCGCGTCCGTGCTCCGGGTCGCGGCGACCGACGAGAGTCCTTCGGCCATGGCCGCCTCGATCTCCTCGACCGCCGGGAAGGAACGGGGCCCCCGTTCCTCCCGCGCGTAGCACCGCGCCCTGACGAGGTACTGGGCGAACAGCGCGCGGGCGACGGAGTATTCGGGTTGCGAGGGGCCGTGCTCCGCGGCGAGGGCGGCTGCGTCGCCGTACCGTCCCTCGGCGAGCGCCAGCTGGCATTTCAGGGCCGCGGTGTACGGACGCGTCGCCGAAGCCTCCGCGAGCACCGCGCGGCATTCGGCCAGATCGCCGACCAGGATCGCGCGTTGCGCCCGCTCCTCGGCGGCGTCCTGGGTCACCTGTTCGACCGCGCGGGCGTCGGCCGTCGGCAATCTGAGCAGCATCCACGCCGGCGTCGCCGACACACCCGGGGTGACGATGTGCAGGATGCCGCAACCCGCCAGCATCCCGAGCGCCACGGCCGAGCCCCACGGCACGGGGGATACCCGCCACGCGGCCACCGCGAGCGCGACTTCGACCAGCGCCGGGAGAGCGTACGCCGCCCAGATGCGCCACCGCGCGACGCCCGCCCCGGCGACCGGGACAACGGCCCAACCCGTGGAGCGGGTCCGACGCAGACGCGGGATCCGACCACCGGTGGCGCGCCCCGAGGTGAATCGGCCCGTGCCGAGCACGACAGCTCGGGGGCGGACCCCGAAGAACCCCGGGATGACGAGCCACCACACAGGCCGGGTCACGAGGGCCACGACCCCGCTGCCCACCACGACTCCCGTCACCATCTCGAAGAATCCCAGCGACTCGGACGCCGTCGTGCTGAGCGCCATCAGCCCGATGAAGACAGGCAAGACTGCGGCGGTCAGCAGAAGTCGGTTGCGCGCCAGACGGGCGTCAACGGTGGGGGTCTTCGACACCGCGCGATCATCGCAGTGCCGCAACCGGCGGCGGTAGCCGTCCCCGGCGGTTGCAAGCGTGCTGTGATCTGCAACACGACTGTGTGTGACACCGTATGTTCGGCGGCGACACCGAGAACGGGGTGCGTGTGGACGAGTTGGTGCCAACTGACCCGCGGCAGATCGGCGGCTTCGAGATCCTCGGCCGGTTGGGTGCGGGCGGCATGGGGAGCGTGTACGTCGGGCGCTCGCGCGGCGGACGCCTCGTCGCGGTCAAGGTGATCCGCTCGGGCGTCGACTCCGACCCCCGATACCGGGCGCGCTTCCGGCACGAGGTCCAGGCACTGCGCGGTGTCGCCTCGCTGTTCACGGCGGCTGTTGTCGATGCCGATCCGGACGGCGAACCACCTTGGCTGGCCACCGAGTTCATCCCGGCCCCGACCCTCGACGAAGCGGTACGCACCTTCGGGCCGCTGCCCGCTTCCACACTGCACAGCCTGGGCTGCGGGCTCGCGGAGGCGCTGCACGCCATCCACTCCGGCGGTACGGCGCACCGCGACATCAAGCCCGCCAACATCCTGCTGGCCGCCGACGGGCCCAGGATCATCGACTTCGGGATCGCCGTGGGTGCCGAGGCCCCCGCCTCCCCCGACGACCCTCTCGCGGCGCGGCTCACCACGACCGGCGTGATCATCGGCACGCCCGGATACCTGTCACCCGAGCAGGCGCACGGCATGCGGGCGGGTGCCGCGTCCGATGTCTTCGCGCTCGGGTGCGTCCTGGTGTTCGCGGGGGCCGGGAGGCCGCCGTTCGCTTCGACCTCGCTCGCGGAGTTGCTGCGGCAGGTCGTGCAGGACGAGCCGTACCTGGGCGACCTGCCGGAGCCCCTGCGCGGCCTGGCGGCGCGCTGCCTGGCCAAGGAACCTGAGGAACGCCTCACCGCGCACGCCCTTTTGGAGAGGCTGGCGGCCATCGCGCCGCCGCTCTTCGGCCCGGACTGGCTGCCGCCGACTCTGCAAGGCCTGGTGGCCGGCCGGGCCGCGGCGCAATGGCAACCGCCCGCGCCCCCTGCATCCCCCGCATCGCCCGCATCCTCGAACGCGGAGGCCGCCACGGAGACGGCTCCGGCGCGTCCGGTCGTACCGCAGCGGCCGACCCCACCACCAGCCGGGCCGCCCGGGGCCCCGGCAGCCCGCTTCGCCCGACGGCGGCCCCTGGCCATCGTGCTGTCCGCTGTCGTCGCGGTCGCCGCGGCGGTCACCGTTCCTCTCGTGTTGGCCGACGACTCCAACGGCAAAAAGCACAAGGGGAATTCGAGCATCGGGAACACCGGTGCGAAATCGAGCCCCCTCCCGTCCACAGCCACACCGAGCTCGTCAGGCACCCCGAACTCCCCTGGTGCGCAGCGTTCGTCCTCCTCACCACCCGCGAACTCGGCGGGACAGGTCGAACCGACCGGCTTTCCCGCCGGTGTCGTCGTCAAGGTGACGGGGCTGAGCGGGAACACCTGGATCAGCGCGAAGGGTTCGGACAAAACGGTGCTCTTCGACGGGCTCGTGGAAGAGGGCGCCACCGAGCAGTTCACCGACCCCGCGGTGATCGACCTGGTCATCGGCAACGCCGGCGGGGTGCGGCTCGACGTCAACGGCGTCGACATGGGCCCGGGCAGGATGGGCAAGGTCGAGCGGCTCACCTACAAGCCCGGCGACCCGCGGTCCTAGACCGTGCCGGACAGTCGCCGTTCGGACAGTCGGCGTCAGTCCTTGTGGCCGGTCGCGGCCACCGTCACGCCCAGCCCGATCATGGTCAGCCCGCCCGCGCCCCCGACCGCCGACAGACGGCGCGGCGAGTTGGCGAACCAGCCCCGCGCGGTGGCGGCGGTCAGACCCCAGATGCTGTCCAAGACCACCGCGATGGCGTTGAAGACCAGGCCGAGCACCAGCATTTGCAGCGCCACGTGCCCCTGTCCCCGGTCGACGAACTGCGGCAGCACAGCGGCGAAGAACACAATCGTCTTCGGGTTGGCGACACCGACCGCGAAGCCCTCCCCCAGCGTGCGCCACGTCCCCTGTTGCGGCGCGTCGCCGGTGAGCGCGGCATGCAGGGAGCCGCGTTGGCGGAACGCCTTGACGCCCAGGTAGACGAGGTACGCGGCGCCCACCAGCTTCAGCATCGTGAACACCAGCACCGAGCGTTCGACGACGGAGCCGACGCCCAGCGCCACGGCGACGACCAGCACGTACGCGCCGAGCGTATTGCCGACGACGGTCGTCAGCGCGGCGCGGCGCCCCTGCGCCAGGGCCCGGCCGACCACGAACAGGACGCTCGGTCCTGGGATGATTATCAGCAGGAACGACATGGCTGCGAAGGCGAGGAGCCGGTCTGTGGACACCATGCGGCCATGCGTACCACGTCGCCCGCGAACACGGACATCGCTTTTCCGCCGCCGGTGCGGTCGACCGGGGTGTCAGCCGATGGCGATGCGCGGGTGCTGCGCGGGGTCCAGCCAGCGCAGGGTGGCGGCGAGGAAGTCCTGCGGCACGGAGACGCAGCCGGCGGTCGCGCCGGAGCCGTTCACGTGCAGGAAGATCCCGGCCCCGCGGTAGCGCACCGCCGGGGAGCGGTTGAAGTCGATCACCACCGAGTAGCGGTACTCCGGGTTGTACGTGGCGAGGCGCTCCGAGCCGTTGACGTGGCTCTCCGGCAGGGTCGTGTCGAAGCCGCCCTGCGACCCGAGCCGCATCTGGTTGTAGTAGGGGGAGTTGTTGTCCTGCACCCACCAGTGGTCCGCGCCGACCCGCGTGTAGGGCATCGCCGTGCCCGGGTCGGAGTTGATGCCGAAGGCCTGGGTGAGGGTGTACGTCCCGCCCGGCGTCGTACTCGTGTTCTGGGTCCGCGACGCCCCCGGCACCACGCCGTTCGCGCCGATCCGCGCGTTCTCGGTGACGGTGAGCCGGGTCCAGCTCCCGTCCGCCTGCCGCTGCCAGGTGGCGACCGTGGCGTACGAGCCGCGCGCCTTCACGGTGATCAACTGCCGGGCGTCGCCCAGCTGCACGGGCACCGGGAACGCCGGCGGTGCGGGCTTGGCCGCCGTGGTCGCGGGCGCCGGGGGCCGCGTGGTCGCCGCGGGCGGCGGACTCGGGCTCGCGACGGTCGTCTTCTCCGGGGCCGACGGGGTTCCCGCGGGCGTCGTCCCGGTGTCCGTGGGGGTCTCGTTGGCCGGAGTGGCCGCCGTCGTCGCGGGGTCGGTCCCGAGGGACGGCGCTCCGGTCGGTGTCTGCACCGTGGCGACCGGTGCCGCGGCCGGAACCGGGGTGCCGCCCGCGGTGTCGCCGCGGTCGCCGCCGCCTCCGCAACCCACCACTGCCGTCTGCACGATCGCGGCCGCCAGCAGCCACGTCGCCAGTCGCCGTGCTCGCCTCACGGGCCCCCCTGTTCGGTTGTTTCCGGCCACCCCGGCGCAACGCTATCCCGTGCGGACGGCTGCGGCGGCGGTCCTGGGACACGCATCCCGCGCGTGCGACGATGACCCGGTCGGTACGACGTCCGCGTGCGGACGGGCGGTGGCGCGGTGACGCGGCACCGCTGGGATCCGCAAGTGCGCTGAGGGGACGGTGTCCATGTTCTACGCGTTCGGTTTCGAGCGGCTCGGCATGGTGGTGAGCGACCTGTACTTCGTCGACCCCGAGCCCGAGGAGGGGCAGGAGGGCGCGGAGCGGGGCGTACGCCTGGAGCTGCGCCTGCTGGAGCGGGGTGAGTTGCACGGATCCATCTACTCCGCCCGGCCGATCTCCGTCGAACGCCCGCTGTGGCGCGCCGACCTCCTGGAGTCCGCCGCGGGTCCGACGGGCAGCTTCGACCGGACGCACCACCACCCGCGCTTCGACGGATGGGAGCCGGGCGTCCGGGTGTTCGTCGAGGAACTGTCCGCCGACCCGCTGGGCTGGGTGGCCAAACGCCTCGCGGACGTCGCCGGGCTCCTCGCCGAGGCGGGTGTGGCACCGGACGCGACCACCCCGGCCGACGCGGCCGAACTGCGGGCGGCCGTCCCGCAGATCATGGACGCCGTCCGCACCCTGCTCGACCGCATCCACGCCGGCGAACTCGCCCAGCCGCCGGGCCCCGAGCCGGTCACGAACGCCCGCGTCAGCTGGCTCTGACCCGCGGGCGGCCCCTCCAGGGCGCCGAGAACGCTTCGGCGCGGGGCAGTTCGGCGCGCGCTTCAGGCGGTGTGCGCGAGGATCGCCGGAACCACCGTGTCCCACACGGTTCGCGGGAACACCTCGTGCCCTGTCGCCGGCATCTCCATGAAGCGTGCCCCCGGGATCTCCGCGGCCAGCGCCCGGCCGTGGTCGAGCGGGAAGAGCGGGTCGTCGGTGCCGTGCAGGACCAGCGTCGGCACCGCGACGTCCGCGAGGCGGGCCCGCCACGGCTCACCCGCGCCGATCATGAACGGGTTGGTGACCTGCGCCGCGATGTCGCCCGCCCGGTCGACGATGCGCACCGCCATCGCGCGCACGCCCTCTTCGTCGAACGGACGCGAGTGGGCGGCGAACGGGCGCTCCGCCTCGACCAGGTACGCGATCACGGCGTCCCGGTCCGACCAGTCCGGCCCCGGCTGCGCCTCCGCGGACTCCCCGGCGAAGAGTGCGCGGATGGCCTCGGTCATGGGCGGCAGGTCGTCGGCCTCGTGGCCGGGCCCGCCGGGGGTCGAGGACGCCAGGGTCAGCGTGGCGACGGATTCCGGGTGGTCCAGCGCCAGCAGTTGGCCGACGGCCGCGCCCTGCGACATGGCCACGATGTGCGCGGGGCCGATGCCGAGTGCGGCGATCACCGCGGCCGCGTCGGCGACGAGCGTGCGCAGGTCGTAGTCCGGCCGGCCGACGGGGCTCGCGGTCGAGCGGCCCGCGTCGCGGCTGTCGTACCGCACGACGTATCGGCCGCCGTCGACCAGGCGGGCGACGAAGGCGTCGTCCCAGGCGGCCGCCGAGTGCCCCGCGCCGTGGATGAGGAGGACCGCCGGGTCCGCCGCGTCGCCGAACGCCTCGGTGTGCAGCCTGACGCCGCCGACCCCACCGCCGGCACCGATTGCGCCGCCCGCACCGACCTCGACGAATCGTCCGTTGCCGATCATGATGCACACTCCCTCGAAAGATTCGTTACATGTAACCAAGAATCTACACGGAGACCGGTTACATGTCACGAACTTCTTTGTAGGCTGGCCCCATGTCCTCCCCCCGATCCAGCGGCACCCCCGCGCCCGGTGTGCCCCCGGCCGGCACGCCGGACACGGACGCCGTGGCCGCCTGGGACGCGTACCGGCGCCTGCAGCAGTTCGTCGACGCCGAGGTCGCGCGCGAACTCGAGCAGCAGTCGGGCCTGTCCATGCCCGACTATGAGGTGCTGGCCGCCCTGGCCGCCCTGACGAACCCCGATTCCTGCATCCGCGTCCGGGGCCTGGCCGCCCGCCTGCACTGGGCGCACAGCCGCCTTTCACGCCAGCTCGGCCGTATGGAGACGCGCGGCCTGATCGCCCGCGAGCCTTGCGAGCGGGACGGGCGGGGCGACGACGTGGTGCTCACCGCCCAGGGGCGCGAGGCGCACGACCGGGCCGCGCCCGGGCATCTGGCGTCGGTGCACCGGCACTTCACCGGCCTGCTGAGCCCCGCGCAACTCGCGGCCCTCGTCGACATCGGGCACACGCTCGCCGGACAAGGCCCGCCCGCGACCTGAGTCGTCCGCCCCGGGGAACCGGCAGCGCTGTCACATCCTGACCACCCGGCGCGTCAGTGTTCCGACGGACCGCACGCCGCGGACCGTGCGGGACACGGCGGAGGAGATGGGACGCATGGACGACAAGGACTTCCTTGCCGAGCGCTTCGAGGAGAACCGCGCCCATCTGCGGGCCGTGGCGTACCGCATGCTCGGCTCGCTCAGCGAGGCCGAGGACGCGGTGCAGGAAGCCTGGATCAAGCTGTCGCGGTCGAACGCCGACGAGGTGGAGAACCTCGCGGGCTGGCTGACCACGGTCGTCGGACGCGTCTGCCTCGACATGCTGCGTTCGCGCACGCACCGGCGCGAAACTCCGCTGGAGACCACGCGTGTCCCCGACCCCATCGTGGGCAGCGCGGACGGCGACCCCGAACACGAGTCGGTGCAGGCGGACTCCGTCGGACTCGCACTGCTGGTGGTGCTGGAAACGCTGCCGCCCGCCGAGCGGCTGGCCTTCGTGCTGCACGACATGTTCGCGGTGCCGTTCGACGACATCGCTCCCATCGTCGGCCGTACGCCCGCCGCCGCCAGGCAGTTGGCGAGCCGCGCGCGGCGGCGCGTACGCGGCCAGACGCCCGAGCCGGAGACCGACCGGGCCAAGCAGCGGGCCGTGGTCGAGGCGTTCCTGTCCGCCTCACGCGAAGGCGACTTCGAGGCCCTGCTGCGGGTCCTCGACCCGGACGTCGTCCTGCGCGCCGACGTCGGGGCAGGCGAGCTCGGCGTCTCGCAGGTGGTGCGCGGTGCTCGGGCCGTCGCCGAACAGGCGCTCAGGTTCCGCGACTTCGCGCACGCGGGACGGCTCATCTCGGTCAACGGCGGCATCGGTGTCGTCAACGCCCCCGAGGGCAGGCCGCTTTCGGTGGCGGGCCTCACCATCGCGGACGGCCGCATCATCGAGCTGGACATCCTCGCCGACCCGGAGCGGCTGGCCCGCCTGGACTTCGAGTTCCTGGAGGACTGACCGACCGCTGTCGGCCCGATTCGGCGCGGCGGCCGGGCGGCACGGGGCGGGACGCTACGCGGCGTGGGTCAGCGCCCTCGTCCACAGCAGCACGAACAAGCCCAGTGCCGCCGCTCCCAGGAGCAGGACGAATGCGGTGCCGACGTGTCCGCGGCGCCGGACGGGCCCGGTGACGCGGTCCGGGTTCTCGGGGTCGTACACGAGCTCCACGCGCGTACCCGAGCCGCGCACGGTGGCCCGGACCGCGGTGATCGACCGCGCCTCCCAGACGCCGCCGTCCGCCAACGGGAAGCGGTAGACCGGCACTTCGGAGCCGCGGTAGCGGCCGCAGCGGAGTACCGGGAGGTGCTCGTACCGCATCAGGTCGCCCGTGACCCGCACGCCGCGCCGCCGCAGGATGAGCGCGTCGCGGATCGGCAGCAGGCCGTCGCGTACGACACCGACGCCAAGGACCGCGAGCACGAGGCCGATCGCCGCCATCACGAGGGCAGGCACCATCGCGGCATTGTGGCCGCCGGGCGGCCCCGCGCGGTAGACCCTGTCAGCGCGCCCAATGCGCCGGCCTGTCGACGCGGACCGGCAGCCTGGTGCGGGCGTCCCCGCGCGCCGCGGCAACCTGCGGCTGTGTCAGGAAGACCGCACCGGTCAGGTCGGCCCCCGACACGTCGGCGTCGCGGAAGTCGGCGCCCAGCACGTCCGCCAGCCGCAGGTCGGCGCCGCGCAGATCGGCGCCGATGAGGTACGCCCCGCGCAGGCTCGCCCCGCGCAGGTCCGCGCCGCGCAGCTTCGCCCCCATCAGGTCAGCTCCCCTGCGGTTCTTGCGCTTTCCGCCGACCTCCGCGCGCACGAGTTCGCTGGTCCGTGCCAGCAGTTCGCCGACCGGGGCGCGGTGCGCCGCGACGTCGAGGCGCGCGAGCTCGTCGGGGCCGAGCAAGGTCAGGCGCTCGATCTCCGCCAGCGCGCGGCGCAGGTCCGGGAGCAGCGGGCGGGCGGCGGGCCGCGCGACCGCTTCCGTGAGGTACCAGAGGAGTTCGTGCAGCTGCCGCATGACCGGGAACACGTCGAACATCGGCCGGGCGACATCAGGCGACCCGCGCCACGACCGGCCGGCGAAGGTGACCTGGGAGACCTTCTGGCCCGCCCCGAAGCAGTCGAAGACCGTGCAGCCGGAGAACCCCTCGCGGCGCAGGTCGCGGTGAATGCCGCAGGTGTGGTCCGCGCGCAGGTTGCCGCACGGTGTGCCGCCCGGCTTGTCGGCGGCGAAGTCCGCCGACTTCGCGAAGGGCAGTGCGACGCAGCAGAGCGCGAAGCAGTTCGCACAGTCCCCGCGCAGGTCGGCGGGGGCGTTCGCGGGCGGCGGAGCGGTGGACACGGCGGCGGAACTGTCCAGACGTGGGGGGCGGCGCTGAGGTCGTACAGAGGCTGAGGTCGTACAGAGAGAGTGACGTCGTACAGAGAGGGGGCGTACGGGAAAAACCGTACACCCCCTCCCGCGCACCTCAGACCCTCACGATCTGAGGTGCGGTCTCTCCGAGCCGGCCGACGGAACCGGCCGTCAGAACTGTCCGCGGCGGTAGAGGCCCACGACCGCGGCACCGCCCAGCCCGATGTTGTGGGTGAGGCCGACCTTGGCCTCCGCCACCTGGCGGGCGTCGGCCTGGCCGCGCAGCTGCCACGTGATCTCGGTGGCCTGCGCGAGGCCGGTGGCGCCGAGCGGGTGGCCCTTGGAGATCAGGCCGCCGGACGGGTTGACGACCCACTTGCCGCCGTAGGTGGTGGCGCCGTCGGCGATGAGCTTGCCGCCCTCGCCTTCCGCCGCCATGCCGAGCGCCTCGTACGTCAGGATCTCGTTGATCGAGAAGCAGTCGTGCAGCTCGATGACGTCGACGTCGTCGATGGTCAGCCCGGACGCCGCGAACACCTGCTCGCCCGCGGCCCGCGACATCGGCTTGCCGACCACGTTGATGACCGAGCCGTCGAACGCCTCGCCGGTGTCGGTGGTCATCGCCTGCGCGACGATCTCGACCGCCTTGTCCTGGAGCCCGTGCTCGATCACGAAGCGCTCGCTGACCACGACCGCCGCCGCCGCGCCGTCCGAGGTCGGCGAGCACTGGAGCTTGGTCAGCGGCTTGTGGATCTCCCGCGCGGCCAGGATGTCCGCGAGCGAGTACTCGTCCTGGAACTGCGCGTACGGGTTGTTGACCGAGTGCTTGTGGTTCTTGACCGCGACGAGGGCGATCTGCTCCTCGGTGGTGCCGTAGCGGTCCATGTGCTCGCGCGCCGCGTTGCCGAAGATCTGCGCGGTGGGCGGCGTCATCTCGAACGGGTACGCCTTGGCCATGATGCCGTAGTGCCGCCCGACCGGGCTGGTCGCGAAGCCGCCCTCGCCGGTGCCGCCGCCCATCGCGCCCTTGGTCATCTTCTCGAAGCCGATGGCCAGCACGCAGTCGTTGAGGCCGCCCTGGACGAACTGGCGGGCCATCATGAGCGCCGACGAGCCGGTCGCGCAGTTGTTGTTGACGTTGTAGACCGGGATGCCGGTCAGGCCGAGCTCGTAGACGGCCCGCTGGCCCTGCGTCGACGCGCCGAAGCAGTAGCCGACCGGGGCCTGCTCGACCAGGTCGTACGAGATGCCCGCGTCGGCCAGCGCCTTCTCGCCGGCCTCCTTGGCCATGTCGTAGTACTGCCAGTCCTTGGACTCCGGCTTCTCGAACTTCGTCATGCCGACGCCGACGATGAAGACCTTCTCAGACACGGAACCGCCCTCCCAGATAAATACTAGACACGATCAAGTTACTTCTCGGAGGGCGCCGGGTCACGGGGCAGCCCGAGAATTCGTTCGCCGACCACGTTCAGCTGCACCTGCGTCGTACCGCCCGCGATGGTCAGGCAGCGGCTCATCAGGAACCCGAACGAGGCCCGGGCGCCCGCGTCCTCGTCGACCGCGCCCAGCGCGCCGAGGATCTCCAGGCTCAGTTCCGACTCGCGCTGCTGGTGCGGCGTACCGACCAGCTTGCGCACCGACGCACCGGGCCCGGCCTCCAGGCCGGAGATCTGCGCCATGGTGGTGCGCAGGCCGATGAGCGCGAGGGACGACGCCTCCGCGATCAGCGCGCCCAGGCGCTCGCGGTAGCCGCCGTCGACGAACTCGCCCGCGGGGCCCGCGACCGCGGCGACCAGGTTCTCGATGCCCGCCCCGAACGACGAGTCCGCGCCCATGTGCACGCGCTCGTTGCCCAGCGTGTTGCGCGCGACCTGCCAGCCGCCGTCGACCTCGCCGACCACCATCTCGTCCGGGACGAACAGGTCCTCGATGAAGATCTCGTTGAACATCGCCAGGCCGCTGATCTCCTTGAGCGGCCGGATGTCGAGGCCCGGCGAGGACATGTCGACGATGAAGTACGTCATGCCGTCGTGCTTCGGCTTCTCCGGCGACGTGCGGGCGAGCAGGATGCCCCACTCGGACTCCTTGGCCCGCGACGTCCACACCTTCTGGCCGTTGACCAGCCAGCCGCCGTCCACCTTGGTCGCGCGCGTGCTGAGCGACGCGAGGTCGGAGCCGGCGCCGGGCTCGGAGAACATCTGGCACCACTGGAAGTCGCCGCGCAGCGTGGTGAGCGCGAACTTCTCCTGCTGCTCGGGCGTACCGTACGCGAGGACCGACGGCAGCACCCAGTTGCCCATCGTGATGTCCTTGAGCCGGATGCCCGCGGCCTTCATCTCCTGCTGGATCACCAGCTGTTCGATGGGTCCGGCACCGAGCCCGTACGGCGCGGGCAGGTACGGCGCCGCGTAACCGGTCGGGGCGAGGGCGACACGTGCCTCGTCGGCGTTCTTGCCCACCGCCGGGGCGACGGCCGCGCGCACGCGCTCGCGCAACTCGTCCGCGCCTTCCGGCAGGTCGAGCACCAGCTCGCGGCGGGCCCCCGCGGCAGCCAGTTCGGTGACGCGCAGCTTGTGGGCGGCACCCGGACCCGCGTACTGACGCAGCGTCAGCGCACGGCGCAGGTAGATGTGCGCGTCGTGCTCCCACGTGAAGCCGATGCCGCCGAGGATCTGCACGCAGTCCTTGGTGGTCGTGAAGGCGGCCTCGATCGCGTACGTCGCGGCGATCGCCGCCGTGAGCCCGCGCGTGGCGGCGTCCGCGCCGAGCGCACGGGCGGCGTCCCAGGTGACCGCGCGCGACTGCTCGACGCGGACCAGCATGTCGGCGCACATGTGCTTGACGGCCTGGAACTGCCCGATGGGCCGGCCGAACTGCTCGCGCACCTTGGCGTACTCGGTCGCGCAGTCGAGCGCCCACGCGGCGACGCCGCACGCCTCGGCGGACAGCAGCACCGCGGCGTGGTCGCGGACCAGCGCGGCGTCGACGCCGGACAGCACCCGGGACGCGGGGACGGCCACCCCGTCGAGGACGACCTCGGCGCTGCGGCGCGTCGGGTCGACGCTCTTCAGCTCGCGGACCGCCGCCGAGGCCGCGTCGACGACGAACCACACGTCGGCGCCGTCCACCTGGCGGGCCGTCAGCACCAGCAGGTCGGCGGTCGCGGCGCCCAGGACGGGCTTCGCGGTGCCGGTCACGGTCAGGCCGCCGTCGGTGCGTGCGGCGGTCAGCCCGGACGGCTCCAGCGCGATGGCCGCGATCGTGCCGCCCTCGGCTATGCCGGGCAGCAGTTCCTTGGCGAGCTCGGCCGACGCGGACGCGCCGATGACGGCGGAGGCGAGCACGGTCGGCAGGAACGCGCCGGGGAGCATGCCGTACCCGGCCTGCTCCAGGGCGACGGCCGCCTCGACCGTCCCGTAGCCCGCACCGCCGAACTCCTCGGCGACGTGCATGCCGAGCAGGCCCTGCTCGGCGAGCCCCGCCCAGTACTGGGGGCGCTCCTCGGCCTCGGCCTCCAGGGCGCGGCGTACCTCGCCGATGGGTGCAACACGTTGCACCCACCCGCGCACCGACTCCTCAAGAGCCCGGTGCTCCTCCGTGATCCCGATCGCCATGTGCCCTCTCCAGTGCTCTCGCTGTACGCCCGTACCTGCGATGCGTGCGATGCGTGCGAAAACCGCCGCCCGTCGCCGCGATAGTAGAACGCGTTTCACTTGATGGGGAGTGCCGAGGCCCCGTACGGCTCCGGATGTGGCCCTCGACACGGCAGCCCGCGGACCGCTGCGGCAGGATGATCGCCGACACGCCCCGAAGAAGACAGGGGCGCCGAGGTTCAAGAGCAGGGGACCGCATGACGGACCGCACCACGGACCGCCCCGCCGCCGACGGCGGCGCCATCGACCCGCGCGTGCTGGACGCCTTCGACTCGGCCGTCGGGTTCATGCCCGCGGACGAAGGAGCCGCGCTCTACGCGGCGGCCGTGGAGGCGGCGAAGGTCGGCCCGCTGCTGGAACTGGGCACCTACTGCGGCCGGTCCACGATCCTGCTCGCGGCGGTCGCGCGCGACGCCGGCACGGTCGTCGTCACGCTCGACCACCACCGGGGGTCGGAGGAACAGCAGCCGGGCTGGGAGTACCACGACCCGACGCTGGTGGACCCCGACCTGGGCGTCATGGACACGCTGCCCACCTTCCGCCGCACGCTGTTCCGGGCGGGCCTGGAGGAGTACGTGGTCGCGCTCGTCGGCCACTCCCGCACGGTCGCCCCGCTGTGGAGCACGCCGGTCGGCATGGTCTTCATCGACGGCGGCCACACCGACGAGCACGCGAACGGCGACTACGAGGGCTGGGCGCCGCACGTCGCCAAGGGCGGCCTGCTGGTGATCCACGACGTGTTCCCGGACCCGGAGGAGGGCGGGCAGGCGCCGTACCGGGTGTACCTGCGGGCGCTCGCCTCGGGAGCCTTCACGGAGGCCGCGGGGCACGGGTCGCTGCGCGTGCTGCGGCGTACCGGCGACGGGATCTGATCTGCCGTCACCTGTGTCGTCATGTGTGTGGTCATGCGTGTCGTCATCTGTGTCGTCTCGTCGACAAGCGGTTTGGCGGCTTGTCGACGACGGTGAGGGAAGTCCGGCAAACATCAACTAAGTCAGTGACACGGCCGTGTCCGAGGCGGGACACTAAGTGCCCCGACGAGGTCCGTACGTGACGGGATCCGAAATGGCCGAGGGCGAACACTACGAGCGGGTTTGGGATCCGGCGACGCGTCGCTGGACACGCCAACCGGAGGGTCGGCAGACCCCGGGGGCACCCGCCGAGGACCCGTCGGCACCGGAGCGGCCGCCAGCGCAGGATCAGCCTGTGGAGGATCGGCCGACCCAGGACGGACCGGTGCAGAACCGGCCGGCGGAGGGTCGGCCCGGCGCCGGGCCCGCGTCCTCTCGTCCATCGGACGCCTCGCCCGCCTTGCCTGCCCTGCCGGCTTCGTCGGCCGGAGGACCGCCGCCAAGGCCAACGCAGGCGCCGAACGTGCACCTCGGTCCCGCGAGGCCCGCCGCGGGCCCGAACCCGCAGGCCGGAGCGCCGGGCGCACCAGGCGGTCCGCCGCCGTCCGGCCCGTGGTCGCAGCCCACCGCACGCGGCCCGGCCGCGCTGCCGCCGGGAGCGGCGGGACCCCCCGCGCTCCCCGGTCCGCCGCGGCCCGGCGCGGCCCTGACCGGCGGCGTCGCCGGCAAGCCCGGTACCGACGCGGAGCCGACGGTGTACGGGCCGCCGCCTCCCGGTGCTCCCGCTCCCGGTGCCCCCGGCCCGGCCGCTCCTCTCATATCGGGCGACGTCGCCTCGGGAGACGGCGACGAGATGTCCCCGGGCTGGTTCGCCCGTAGCCAGGAACCGCCGCGCATGCCGCGCGGCGCGACCTTCGCGGACGCCGCGGCCGGCCCGCGCACCCCGCCCCGCGGCACCCCCGTGCCGGGGACGCCGCCGCGCGGCACGCCGAGCCCCTTCGGGCCCGGCCCCTACACTCCCCCGCACGGAACACCGGGTCCTGTCACGGCCGCCGGGATGCCCACCGCATCCGGCAACGTGTGGGCGCCGATTCCGCCGGCGCCGCCCGCCGGTGGTTCGGGTGGCTCAGGTGGTTCGAGCGTCCGGCTGCTCGCCGTCGTCACCGCGATCGTGGTCCTGCTCGCCGCCGCGATCACCGTGGTCGTGATGCAGCCGTGGCAGGACGACGACAGCGCCACCGTCGCCGACTCGTCCGGCAACCCCACCGGCGCCGGGCCGACCGGGCGTACGACACAACCCGCACGGCCCGGCGACAGCGGGAACCCGTCCGGCAACGCCTCGGCTTCCTCCGGGAGTTCGGCGTCGGCATCGCCGTCCGCCTCGGCGTCGCCGTCCGCGTCCCCCGCGGGCGACCCCGGCACCCAGGCCGCCGCACTCAGCGGCCTGCTCGACAACAGCGGCGCCTCGCGCCAGTCGGTGATCAACGCGGTCAACAACGCGAGCGGGTGCACGGCGCTCACCGCGGCGGCGACCGACCTGTCGCGCGCCGCGGATTCGCGCAACGCGCTGCTCACCGAGTTGGACACCCTGAAGTTCGACGCGTTGCCGGAGGCCGCTCCCGCGCTCACGGACCTGCGTACCGCGTGGCGGGAGTCGGCGAGTGCCGACGCCCACTACGCTGCTTGGGCGCAGGCCCAGGCCGACAGCGGATGCGGCGCCGGGCAGGCGAGCAAGGACGCCGGAGACGCCGCGAGCGGCCGGGCGACCGCCGCCAAGCAGGCGTTCGTCCAGGCGTGGAACAGCATCGCGACCCGCTTCGGACTGCCGACAAGGACCGAACTTGCCATCTGATCCGTCCGATCCGTGGGAGCCCTGGGACAGCCCGCCCGCACCCAGGCGCCAGGCCCGCGACCGCCGCGTGGCCGACCGGAGGCGTACCCGCGTCACCGTCGGCGTCGCGGTCGCCGCGCTGGCCCTCATCGGCGGCACGGCGCTCGCGGTCGGCTGGCCGGACGACGGCGGTTCCGACGCGGCATCCGCCGCGTCCTCGTCACGAATTCCCCCGCCGGATGCAACCTCCCCCCTCAGCACGGGAGTTGGCATGCCCCCCGAATCCGTACCGCCGCGGGCCGACGGCCTTCCGCCGAGTGCCCAGGGCCCGCTTCCGTCCATCCCCGGCCCGCCGCCGCCCGCGACGCCGCCGAGCACCGCACCGCGGCCCGGGACGAGCGCGCCGGACGCCAGACCGCTCGCGGGCAAGACCGTGGTGATCGACCCGGGTCACAACCCCGGCAACTCGCGGCACACCACCGAGATCGGCCGCCAGGTCGAGGCCGGCGGTTTCCGCAAGAACTGCGACGAGACCGGCACCGAGACCAACGCCGGTTACACCGAGGCGGAGTTCACCCTCGACGTCGCCAACCGCACACGCCAAGTCCTCGTCGCCCTGGGCGCCAACGTGGTGTTCACCTGGGACGGCGACCGCCCTTGGGGCCCCTGCGTGGACGAGCGGGCCCGCATCGGCAACGACGCGCACGCGGACGCCGTGGTGTCCATCCACGGCGACGGCGCGACGTCGAGCGGCACCGGGTTCCACGTGATCGTGCCCGCGAAGGTGCAGGGCGACGGGGCCGACACCGGCCCGATCATGGTGCCGTCACGCGCCCTCGGCGACGCGCTGGCCCAGGCGTTCGCACAGAGCACCGGCGCGAAGCCGTCGAACTACGTCGGGCAGAACGGCATCGACGTGCGCGACGACTTGGGCGGCCTGAACCTGTCGACGGTGCCGAAGGTCTTCATCGAGTGCGGGAACATGCGCAACTCGGGTGACGCAGGCCGGATGACCGACCCGGTCTGGCGCCAAAAGGCCGCCCAGGGAATCGCCTTCGGCATCCGCGACTACCTGATGAAGGGGACGTGAACCGGACGCCCCGACCTGCACGCACCAGCGAACTTCCGTAAGCTCCCCCGGATCCGTCAGCCGTGGCGCTCGGCCGCACTCCGAACGCCGCGGCACGCCGGACATCCGGGAACCTCGCGCCTACGTCCCCCATCGCGACATTGAGGAGAACCGTGAACCAGAGAGGCCTGACACGGGGAGACGGTCTCGTCTTCGTCTGTGTCGCCCTGATCTTCGGCATGTCGTTCGCACCGTATTTCAAGGCGTCCGCAGGCGGCCGGTCCAGCGGCTTCGACGACGAAGACAGCTCGAGCGGCAGCGACACGCTCAACGTGAACGCGTGGGCGCAGGACCACTGGCCGCTCATGGCCGTGGTGATCCTGCTTCCGCTGATCTCTTTCGTGCTCCTGGTGGCGCACCGGTACATGGTGAACGCCGACCAGCGCCCCGTCGGCGGGCTGACGCTGCGTCAGTGGGCCACCTCCTTCGCCGTCGTCGCCGCGTGGGCGGCGTTGTGGTCGCTCGGCGGCAACGTCTTCGGCAACGCGGACGAAGCGTTCGAGGGTTCCAGCATCGATCTGGAGCACGGCTTCGGGGCGTTCGTGATCCTGCCGTTCACGCTGATCATGGCGCTGCTGCTGATGGTCATCGACCGGGTGCCGGGGCTCGCGTACCCGCTCTTCATCGCCGCGCCGGCGTACCCGGCGGGGTACATCCCGCAGCAGCCGGGTCAGCCGGGTCAGCCCGGCTACGGCACGGGCATGTACGGCCAGGCCGTCATGCCGCCGGGAACGCCGGTCGCGCACATGCCCCCGCCGATGACCCACGGAGCCGGCATGCCCGCCGCGGCGCCTGCTCCGATGCCCGCTCCGGCCCCCGTACCGTCCTCCGGCTCGGGCCCCGGCTCCGCCCCGGGCTCCGCGCCCGGCTCGGCCCCGGCTCCGTCCGCCGGCGCCGACTTCGCCCAGTTCTGGCTCGCGGTACCGGAGGAGCGCCCGCTGCTCCCGGTGGGCGGCCTGGACAAGACGCCGGTCGCCACCCTGGTGCCGGGCAGCTGGTACCTCGCCGTCGAGCCCGCGGGCGACGGCCTGATCGTGGAGGTGGACGGGGTCCGAGGTGTGCTGTGGGACACCTCGGGTATCCAGCGCGGAGAGTAACGACACCCCAACACAAGACGAACTTTCCCCATGAATCCGGGCCTCACCGCGTCGCCCCCCGACCGGTGGGACACCCGCCCCCGACCGGATCTGGCACAGTGTCCGACCGGAAGACATCAACCCCATGCACCGGCAGCGCGCGGGGGCGCGGTCGGTGCGGCAATTCGGGTCGCCCCCGTACCCTGGCGGCGCCCACCCCCTCGGGAGGAGACCCCAACTAGTGGATATCAAGAAACTGACTCGCGGTGACGCAATCGTTGCCGTCGGCGCGCTCGTCGTCTTCATCTTCTCGTTCATGTCGTTCCGCCAGGCCGAGGTCAGCGACGAGGTCAGCTGGAACGCCTGGTCCGGCGACTTTGTCCCCGGAGTCCCGGCACTTGTCCTGATCCCGATCGTGGGCGCGGTGCTGTACATCGTCGGCGGCCTGATGCCCCGCCCGCCGCAGTTCGCGGGCCTGACGCTGCGCCAGTGGGGCACCCCGCTCGCGGCCGTCTCGCCGATCTACGCCCTCTGGGGAGTAATCGGCGGCCCGGACGGCACGGAGGCGGGCATCGGAGGCATCTTCATCCTCCTCGGCACGCTCGCCCTCGCCGCCGGTGTCATCGCCACTGAGATGGTTCCGGCCCTCAAGGCTCCGCTCGGCCTCGGTGGCGGCGGCTCGGCGGCTCCCGCGGGTGCGTACGGCGGCCAGCAGGCCCCGTACGGCGCTCCGCAGCAGCAGGGTGCCCCCTACGGCGGCGCCCCGCAGCAGGCGCAGTACGGCGGCGCCCCGGCGCCCGCCCCCGCGCCGTCCGCGGCGGACCCGTCCTTCCAGCCGTACTGGTTCTCGGTGCCGGACCAGCGCCAGCTGGTCGACGCCCAGACCAACGCCCCGGCCGGGTCGCTCAACCCGGGCGTGTGGTACCTCGCGGTCCAGCAGCACGGCCAGGGCCTCCTGGTCGAGGTCGACGGCGTCCGCGGCGTCCTGTGGAACGTCTCGGGGATCCAGAAGTCGTAGTGCGGGTTCACCACTCGCAGTAGCACCGGTATGACTCCCGAGGGGGCGCCCGCCGCGAAACGCGGCGGGCGCCCCCTCGGCGTTCCCGGCCCCCCATGGTCATCAAAGTAAAACGTGTTCTACAGTGCCAGGCGGAACCTGACGCCCCTTCAGGGGCCGTCCCCGCGGCCATGAGGAGAAACACGATGCGGCTCGGTCTGACATTCGGGTACTGGGGGCGCGGCCCCTCGGCCGGCTTCGTCGAAACCGCGCAGGAGGCGGAGCGCCTCGGCTTCGACTCGGTGTGGACGGCCGAATCATGGGGCTCCGACGCCTTCACCCCGCTCACCTGGATCGCCGCGAACACCTCGCGCATCGGCCTGGGCACCGCCGTCACCCAAATGACCGCGCGCACCCCCACCGCCACCGCGATGCACGCGCTCACGCTCGACCACCTGTCGGGCGGACGCATGATGCTGGGCCTCGGACTGTCCGGGCCGCAGGTCGTCGAGGGCTGGTACGGCCGGCCGTTCCCGAAGAGTCCGCTCACCTTCACCCGCGAGTACATCGACGTCATCCGACAGGTCCTGCGCCGCGAGGGCCCCGTAGCCCTCGAAGGCCGCTACGTGCAGCACCCCTACCGGGGCGAGGACGGCACCGGGCTCGGCAAGCCGCTCAAGCCGATCACGCACCCGCTGCGCGCCGACATCCCCCTGTTCCTCGGCGCGGAAGGTCCCAAGAACGTCCACCTGACCACGCAGATCGCCGACGGATGGCTGCCGCTGCACTGGTCGCCGTACAACCCCGCGGTCTACGGCGAGTCTCTCCGCGACAAGCCCGAGGGCTTCCGCATCGCCCCGATGGTCCAGGTCGTCCTCGAAGACGACCTGGAAAAGGCCATGTTCCCCATCAAGGCCGCCATGGGCTTCTACGTCGGCGGCATGGGCGCCAAGTCCAAGAACTTCCACGCCGACCTGATGCGCCGCTTCGGCTACGCGGACGCCGCGGACCGCATCCAGGACCTCTTCTTCGAAGGCCGCCGCGACGAGGCCATCGCCGCCGTCCCGAGCGAATTCGTCGACGAGATCGCCCTCGTCGGCTCCGCCGACCGCATCCGCGACCGCTACACCGCCTGGCGCGACGACAAGCACGTAACCGACATGATCGTCACCACCAAGGACCCCACTGCCCTCAAACTCCTCGCGGATTTGGCGAACGGGTAACGCACCACAGACCACCATCACGCCCGCAAGCCGGCGGTTCCCCCCGCCCCCGCAAGCACAATCACCACGAGGCGGGTACACACCCGGTGCCTCCAATGGGCAGTAGCACCAGGCGGGTTCCTCCACCCTGCGGGTCGGTGCAAAGCACAGGTCGCGCCGGAGGCGCCGGGAGGTCTCAGAACCTGCTGGAGATCGACGAGCGCAGCGAGGAGAGCGGCCGGAGGCCGCTAGTCAGACTTTCTTGCGCCGGAGGGAGCGTAGCGAGTGGAGGTGCAAGAAAGTCCAAGGCCGGAGTGCGAAATTGCGTGGTGGAGGGAGGAACGACCGGAGCCACGCAATTTTGTGCTTCGGCCGCACTAATAAATAGCGCCACACCTGAAACAAGAGCGGACCAGCCCCGGCGTGCCCCTGGTGAGATGGGGGCGGTAGGTGAGCGGGGGCGGGGCGCAGGCAGCGGAACAGGCGTGGGCGGTGCGGGGGCGTGGTGGTGCAGGCGCGTGGGCGGTACGGGCGTGTTCCGCTCTTGGTACGGCGGATTCCGCTCTTGTTCCAGGTGTGGCGCTTTTTATTGAGTGCGGCCGAAGCACACATTTTCGTGACTGCGCTCGTTCCTCGCTCCGTCACGAAAATGTGCACTCCGGCCTTGGACTTTCTTGCACCTCCGGTCGCTGGCGCTCCCTCCGGCGCAAGAAAGTCTGACTGGCGGCCTCCGGCCGCTCTCCTCGCTGCGCTCGTCGATCTCCAGCAGATTCCGCAACCTCCCGGCGCCTCCGGCGCGAACTGTGCATTGCACCGACACGGGCGGATCCGCGCCGCAGGCGGAACACCACCAACACGTGCGAAACCGCAACGCGGGGTGGGACCCACCGTCACACGCGGAACCGCACCGCGAGCGGGCCCGCCAACACCCGTTGCACCGCAACCCGCCCGGACACCACCAACACGTGTGGCACCACAACGCCAGCAGACACCACCGACACGTGGAGTGCCACAACACGCCCGGACGCGCCGACACTTGCGAACCGCACCGCGGGCGCGGCACCACCAACACCCGTGGCACCACCACACGCGGGGCGCACCCGCCAAGACCCGTAACACCACAACGCGCGCACCCTCCAACACCCGTGGCACCACAACACCAGCAGACACCACCAACACGTGGAGTGCCACAACACGCCCGGACGCGCCGACACTTGCGAACCGCACCGCGGGCGCGCACCACCAACACCCGTGGCACCACCACACGCGGGGCGCACCCGCCAAGACCCCTAACACCACAACGCGCGCGCACCCTCCAACACCCGTGGCACCACAACGCGCCCGGACACCACCAACACGCCCAACACCCCACCACCCGCAGACGCGCCGTCACGCGCGGAACTGCACCGCCGACAGGCCCACACCCACCGTCACGCGCAATCGCCGCGCCCCGCCCCCGCCGCGCGGACCCCTACATCGCCGTAGCCGCCAGCCAGCGGTCGAGGATTGTGGTGTCGCCGAAGACCTGTACCGCGTCGGAGACCGGCGCGCGGCGGTACATCACGAGGAGGACCGGCGTGGCCTCGCCGCGTAGGGCGGCGTCGCCCTTGGCGTGGCCTCGGGCCCAGGTGTAGCCGTTCGGGGTCAGGGTCACCGTCCACTCGCCGGCGCGGGTGCCGCCTGAGGTGTGGATGTGGAGGGTCTCGCCGTCGCCGTGCGGGAGTTCGCGGGTGCCGAAGCCCGCGCGGGGGATGACGGTCAGCAGTTCGTCCAGGCCGTCGACGGCGATCTCCGGTTCGACCTTCGGGGTGATCCCCAGGGCGAGTTCGGCGTCGATGCGGTGGATCAGGGTCTCGTGCAGCATGCGCCTGCCCCAGAACCGGGCGTGCGGCTCCGGGCCGAACGTCCAGGCCGGGGCGTCCGGGCCCGCTTCCTTGAGGTACGCCGCGGAGCGGCGCGCGCCCGCGGCCAGCCACTCCGGGAGGCCGGAGGGGTCGTCCGGCAGGCCCAGGTCCAGGGAGCGCGCCACGACGGGGGCGGGTGCGGCGCCCGCGCGTACGTTCGCCGCCGACCAGGCGTGGGCGATCCCGACGTGCTTCACCAGCTTCGCGAGCGTCCAGCCCGGACACGTCGGGACCTCGGTCGCGAGGTCGGCGCCCGACAGGGCCTCGGCCAACACGTCCGCCTGGGCGACGAACAAGTCGCAGTACTGGTCGTGCTCCCACGCGTAGTCCGGCGCTGCCATGCGCTGCCCCCGTCTCGGAGAAGTCCCGTCAGTAGCATTCGACCCCATTGTTCGGCCCCTTGGTAAGGCACCGCCCATGTACTTCCCCCGCACGGCCCAGCTACTTCGTACAGGGGGCAACACCTGGCGCAACGATGGCTGTTGAGTGCCCCTCGCGGGGGTGGCCCGGGCAAGGACCGGGGCCGCCCCACTCGCCCGCGTCGTGAGTGGGCCCGGCCTTGCCGCGCGTCGAATCAGTGCGGGTCGAAGCAGAGTTCGCTGTCGCAGCGGATATCGGCCGGGGCAAGGCCGACGGGCAGGCCGGTCTCGGCGTACCCTTCCGCACCGCCGAAGACCGTTGTGGTGGCCGGCTCGCCGCCCAGGACGGCGGTGGCGAGGATCATCGCCCCCGCGGTCCACGCCGTGCGCTCCTCGGGCCATATGGCGTCGTCCTCGAAGACGTAGCCGGTCCAGTAGAGGCCGTCCTCGTGGCGCAGGCGCTGGACCCACGAGACGATCTCCAGCGCGCGGTCGCTCTGCCCCAACGCCCAGAGGGCGATGGCCAGTTCGCAGCTCTCCGCGCCGGTGACCCACGGCCGGTCGGAGACGCAGCGCGCGCCGAGGCCGGGCACGACGAAGGTGTCCCATCGGTCGGCGATGCGCGCCTGGGCGGCGTCGCCGCGCAGCGCGGTTCCGAGGATCGGGTAGTACCAGTCCATCGAGTAGCGGTTCTTGTCGAGGAACCGCTCGGGGTGCGACACGACCGCGTGGCCGAGGCGGCCGGTGGCCAACTCCCAGTCGGGCTGCGGCTCTCCGAGGTGGTCGGCGACCGCGAGGGCGCAGCGCAGCGCCTGGTACATGCTGGACGACCCGGTGAGCAGCGCGTCCGGGACGGCGGTCCCGTCGGCCTCGCGCTTCCAGCGGATCTCGCCGCCGGGCGCCTGGAGGTCGAGGATGAACTGCGTGGCCGACTTCAGGTGCGGCCACATGCGCACCAGGAACTCCTCGTCCCCGGTGAGGAGATGGTGGTGCCAGAGGCCGACCGCGAGGTACGCGGTGAAGTTGGCCTCCTTGTTGTGGTCGGTCACCACGCCGTCGGTGTACGCGGCGTACCACGAGCCGTCCGGGTTCTGCCGCGACGCTAGCCAGCGGTACGCCCGCTTCGCCAGGTCGTGCCGTCCCGCCAGGTCGAGGGCCATCGCGGCCTCGGTGTGGTCCCACGGGTCCAGGTGCCCGCCGACGAACCACGGGATCGACCCGTCGGGGCGCTGCACCGACGCGATGCCGTCGATCGTCAGCCCGATCTGATCAACCGTCAGGATCCCGTCCAGGGCCAGGATTTCCAGGGCGTCCCGGCTGCCCGTTCCCCCGTTGCTCCCGCTGTTCCCGTTACTGCCGTTGCTGCCCTTGCTCCCGTTACTGCCGTTGCTCCCGTTGCCGGCGTGCCCCCCGTGGGCCCCGAGGCGCGTCACGCGGCGTCCTCGGAGGAGGTGTTGCGCGGCTTGACCGAGTACACGACGAAGCTCTTGCCGATCAGCGGGTTGAGCGCCTTCTCCGCCCAGCGGGTCGCGCGCGGGGCCTTCATGATGTCCCAGACCAGCAGCTTGTGGTACATCCGCACGGGCAGCGCCTTGTCGTTGTCGACGCCGACCGCGCACTTGATCCACCAGTACGGAGAGTGCAGCGCATGCGTGAAGTGGTCGGCGTACGGCTCGAACCCGGCGGCCTCGATGCGCTCGACGAGCTCGTGCCCGCGGTAGATGCGGATGTGCCCGCCCTCGACCTCGTGGTACGCGTCCGACAGCGTCCAGCAGACCTTCTCCGGCCCGTACCGCGGCACCGTCATCGCGGCGAGCCCGCCGGGCTTGAGCACCCGGAAGATCTCCGCCAGCACGCCCTTGTCGTCGGGGATGTGCTCCAGCACCTCGGAGATGATCACGCGGTCGAAGCTGTCGTCCGGGAACGGCAGGGCGAGCGCGTCGCCGGTCACCGCGACCGCGGTGGCACCGTCGGGGGCCTCACCGCCCTCGGACATCGCCGTGAACATCGCGTTGACCTCGCGGACGTCCTTCTCGTTGCGGTCCAGCGCGACGACGTGCGCGCCGCGCCGCAGCACTTCGAACGAGTGACGGCCGCCGCCGGCGCCCAGGTCGAGGACCCGGTCCCCCGGCGCGAGCGGGAAGCGTGAGAAATCCACGGTGAGCAAGTCGGCGGCTCCGTCTCCTGTGCAGAACTGCTAAGGCTTCGCGAGGTGTTTCCAGCGGGGCGGCGGTTACGCGTGGACCGCGCGGGCGTCGGCGTGGGCGTCGATCGCGACGCGGTAGCGCTCGGCGGTCAGCGCCGCCGCGTTGCGCCACGTGAAGCGTGCCAGGACGCGGGCCCGGCCGTTCCGGGCCAGCCGGGCTCTCAGCTCCGGCTCGTCGAGGAGCCGGCCGATGGCCTTGCGCAGCGCCTCGGAGTCGCCGGGCGGCACCGCGAGGCAGCTCTCGCCGTCGGGGCCGGCGACCTCGGGTATGGCCCCTCCGGTGCTCGCCACGAGTGCGGTCCCGCAGGCCATCGCCTCGGCGGCGGGCAGCGAGAAGCCCTCGTACAGCGAGGGTACGCAGGCCACCTCGGCGCTGCGGATCAGGTCGACCAGCTCGGCGTCGGTCAGGTCGCTGACGAAGCGCACGGCGCCGCCCAGGCCGAGCTGCCGGATCGCCCGCATGACCGGTCCGTCGGCCTTGGGCCGGCCCACGACGACGAGTTCGGCCTCGCGCTCGGTGCGCAGCTTGGCCAGTGCCTCGACGAGGAAGATCAGGCCCTTGAGCGGTACGTCGGCGCTCGCGGTGGTGACGATGCGCCCGGGCACCTTGGCGATCGTGTCGCTCGGCGCGAACAGCTCGGTGTCGGCGCCGACGGGGACGACCGAGACGCGGTCCGGGGAGACGCCCAGGTGCTCGACGATCTCGGCCTTCGAGGAGCCGGAGACGGTGACGACCTCGGGGAGGCGGGCGGACACGCGCTTCTGCATGGCGGTGAAGCCGTACCAGCGGCGCAGGGTGAGCTTGCGGCGGAGCGTCGCGGCCTCGGCGATCTCCAGCGCGCGGTCCACCGTGATCGGGTGGTGGATCGTGGTGACCAGCGGGAACCCCATGCGCGGCAGCGCGAGCTGGCCGTAGCCGAGGGTCTGGTTGTCGTGCACGACGTCGAACTCGGCGCGGCGGGGCTTGAGGTGCCGGGCGGCGCGCAGCGAGAACGTCAGCGGCTCGGGGAACCCGGCGGTGAGCATGCCGCCGACCTCCAGGACGTCGATCCAGTCGCGGTACTCGCGCGGCCGCGGCAGCCGGAAGGGGTCCGGGTCGCGGTAGAGGTCGAGGCTGGGCAGCTTGGTGAGCTTGACCGGGTTGCCGGGGACGTCGTCGACGACGGCGTACGGGGGTCCGGTGATGACCTCGACATGGTGGCCGAGGCGGGCCAGCTCGCGCGACAGGTGCCGGACGTACACTCCCTGACCGCCGCAGAAGGGGTCGCCGCGGTACGCCAGAAGGGCGATTCTGAGCGGCCGATCCGCGGGGGAAGGCACGACGGGGGCCGGGGATTCCGCGGCCCCCACGGTCTTCCGTATCACGAATGGCCCCCTTCGACGCTCTTGGCGGAGCATAGTAGTCGCGTAATCTAGAACGAGTTTCAGTATTGAGCGCAGATTGGCCCGTCGGAGACTGCAAGATACCGCCGGGCACCGGTCACTACGGCCACGGCGTGACCCGTAACACACGCAACGGCCGTATCTGAAGTGCAGTCAGGTGAACACCAGTGTCCGGCATGCCCAGGACGACGACAGACGGGCGGATGATGACGACGTACACCAAGGCTCCGGGAGCGCCCCTGACCGAGCGCCAGGAGGCCCGCAGACGCAGGATCCTGAGGGCCACGACCCGCCTCGCGGCACAGGGCGGGTACGACTCCGTCCAGATGCGCGAGGTCGCCGAACTGTCGGAGGTCGCGCTCGGCACGCTGTACCGCTACTTCCCCTCGAAGGTGCACCTGCTCGTCGCCACGATGTACGACCAGCTCGAACAGCTGGGCGGACAGTTGCGCCGCAAGCCCAACAAGGGCCTGCCGCCGCGCGACCGCGTGGTGGACACGCTGCTGCGCGCCTTCCGGGGCATGCAGCGCGAACCGCACCTGACCGAGGCGATGATGCGGGCGCTCCAGTTCGCCGACCGCTCGGTGTCCGCGGAGGTGGACGGTGTGAGCCGGATCACCACGCAGATGATCTTCGAGGCGATCCACGAGGACGACACCGTCGAGCCGAGCACCGAGGAACTGGCCGTGATCCGGGTGATCACGCACACCTGGCACTCGTCGCTGATCTCGTGGCTGAACGGCCGCGCGTCGATCTCCCAGGTACGCCTGGACATCGAGACCGTCGCCCGGCTGATCCCCGAGGAGGCGTCCGACGAGGGGGCCGAAGCGCGTTCCGGGGAACGTCCCGCGCGGACGGCCGGCGGCCGGGAGGCCGAGGAGGGTTCCGCGGCCCCGCACACCCGGTGACACGTGTCGCCCGGGCGGCGGACCGCACGGGGGCGGTTTCCGGGCCGACCGCCGCAGAGGCCGGCTCCCGGAACCGCCCGACGCGCGTACGTCAGGCCCCGTCACCCTCCCGTGCCGTCACTCCGGCGGGAACAGCGTCTCGCCGGACTCCGCGTCCACGATGCTGATCGCCTCGACGGGACAGCTCTCGGCCGCCTCCATGATCCCTTCGGAGGAGTCCAGGATCTTCAGGCGCGGGTGCGACTGCCGGCCCGCGTCGAGCTTGAAGTCGTCGGGCGCACTGCCGATGCACATGCCCGAACCGATGCACACGGACCTGTCGACCTCGACGCGCCACTTGTCGCCCATCGGGTAAGTCACCTCTTCGTTCGCGGTTCTCGTGTCGTGCCGGCCGTACAGTGCCCCGGCCGTGCTGGTGCCCTGCCGTACTCGTGCCGTGCCGTACTTGCGCCGTGCTCGTGCCGTGCCGACGCCGTACTCGTGCCGTGCTTGCGCCCTCAGCCCTCGTAGCCCTTGGGCATCACGATCGACTTGCTCTCGACGTACGCCGCAAGGCCCTCGGGTCCGAACTCGCGCCCGATCCCGGAGTTCTTGAAGCCGCCGAACGGGCCGTTGAAGTCCACGCCGTAGGTGTTGACCGAGTAGGTCCCGGTGCGCACCTGCCGCGCGACGTCGAGGCCGCGCTCGATGTCCTCGGTCCACACGCTGCCCGACAGGCCGAACTCCGAATCGTTGGCGATCTTCACGGCCTCCGCCTCGTCACCGTACGGCAGAAGGCACACGACCGGGCCGAAGATCTCCTCGCGCGCGACGCGCATCGCGTTGTCCACGTCGCCGAACAGCGTCGGCTCGACGTACCAGCCGGTCGGCTGCGACGCCGGGCGGCCGCCGCCGACCAGGAGCTTGGCGCCCTCGTCCTGGGCGATCGCGATGTAGTCGAGCGAACGCTGCCGCTGCCGGTCCGCGACCAGCGGGCCGACCTGCGTCGCGGCGTCCAGCGGGTCGCCGACGACGAGTTCGGACACCCACGCCGCGATGCGCTCGCTCACCTCGTCGTAGCGGCTGCGCGGCACCAGGATGCGGGTCTGCGACACGCACGCCTGGCCGTTGTTCATGTACGCGTTCGGCATCAGGCCGGTGACCGTGTGCTCCAGGTCGGCGTCCGGCAGGATGACCGCCGCGGACTTGCCGCCCAGTTCGAGCGTCACGCGCGTGAGGTTGCGGGCCGCGACCTCCATGATGCGCTTCCCGGCGTTGACCGAGCCGGTGAACGCGACCTTGTCGATGTCCGGGTGCCCGACCAGGTATTCGCTGACCTCGCGGTCGGCCGGGACGATGTTGAGCACGCCCTCGGGCAGGCCGGCGTCCTTGCATATCTCGGCGAGGACGTACGCGTCGAGCGGCGTCTCGGGGGACGGCTTCAGCACCACCGTGCAGCCCGCGGCGAAGGCCGGGCCGAGCTTGGCGGCGGTGACGAACTGCGGGACGTTCCACGGCACGACGGCCGCCACGACGCCGACCGCCTCGCGGCGTACGACGAGCGGGTTGAGCACGCCGGCGCGGCGCTCCTCCCACTGGTACGCGCGGGCCGTGTTGATGGCCGTGTCGTACAGCATCCCGGCGCCCATCGACTGGGCGAAGATGCTCCACGAGTAGGGCGACCCGTTCTGCGAGCTGACCAGCTTCGCGATCTCCTCGTACCGCGTCATGAACGCGTCCTTGATGCGCCCGACGACCTCCAGGCGCTCCTCAAGGGTCATGCGCGGCCACGGGCCGTGGTCGAACGCCTTGCGCGCGGCGGCGACGGCGGCGTCGACATCGGCCTTCGACGCGTGCGGCACGCGTCCGATGACCTGCTCGGTGTGCGGGGACACCACCTCGATGACCTCCGACCCGTGCGGGTCGACAAGGCTTCCACCGATGAACAGTTGACCGTGGTCCAACACGTCCGTCACCTGGTCCTCCTGGGCTGCTGCGGGGTGTTGCGGGCCGGGCCCGCGGGCCGACTGCGGGCCGGCCGCCTGGATGCCGGTCGGCGCGCTTCACGCGTCCGCGAGAAAAGCAGAGCTGAGTAGAACAGATATCAGTTGGACGCGGTGGTAACAACGGATTCCCGGCAACAATGAGACTGGAGTCTCACCCGGCGTCCCATAATGCCTCCCGGGCCACCCCCCGCGGAATTACTAGACCTCGTCAACTATATTGCGCACTAGAATCGTGCATAGTGCACCGACCCGGGGAGGACGCCATGGCGGCAACAGAGCCCGACAAGGCACCTGACGAGGCGTCAACCACCGTGTCCGCCACGGACCTGGGAGGCGGCGTGTGGACCGTCCCCGTCCCGATCCCGGACAATCCGCTCGGCAACACCCACGTGTACGTCCTGGAGAGCGAGCGCGGGCCCGTACTCGTCGACGCCGGCTGGGACGACCCGGCCTCGCTCGCGGCGCTGACCTCCGGCCTGGCGTCGATGGGCACCTCCATCGCGGACGTGCACGGCGTGCTGGTCACCCACAACCACCCCGACCACCACGGCCTCTCGCAGGCGATCGTCGACGCGTCGGGGGCGTGGGTCGCGATGCACGAGGCGGACGCCGCCCACGTGCACCTCTTCAACACCGCCCCGCGCTCGCAGTGGCTGCACCACCACCTGGAGATCCTGCGCACCGCCGGGGCACCGCAGTCGGCGCTCGACGACCTCACCGGCCTGCGCACCTCCTCCATCGCGAGCAAGCCGCGCATGCGCCTCGCGACCCCGGACCGCACCCTCGTGCACGGCGAACTCGCCGACGTGGCCGGGCGCGACGTACGCATCGTGTGGACGCCCGGCCACACCCCCGGGCACGTCTGCCTGCACCTCGAAGAGGCCATCGGCGCGGCCGGCGAGCGCGCCGGCCGCCTGCTGTCCGGCGACCACCTGCTCCCCGACATCACGCCGCACATCGGCCTGTACGAGGAGACCGAGGAGGCCGACCCCCTGGGCGACTTCCTCGCCTCGCTCGCCAAGGTCGCGTCGATGCCGGTGACCGGCGTCCTGCCCGCCCACAAGTACCTGTTCACCGACGCCGCCGCCCGCGTCGACGAGATCACCGCCTTCCACGAGAAGCGCCTCGCGACCCTGCACGCCCGCCTGGTGGCCGCGCCGCTGACCCTGTGGGAGATCGCGGTCGGCATGGACTGGAACCG
The DNA here is from genome assembly GCA_045039925.1 of Streptomycetaceae bacterium NBC_01309. Lineage (GTDB taxonomy): Bacteria > Actinomycetota > Actinomycetes > Streptomycetales > Streptomycetaceae > Yinghuangia. The sequence goes on along the minus strand of CP108400.1, from coordinate 7,111,424 downwards.
CCCCTGGGAGCAACTCAACGCCCAGAACCGCCAGATCGCCCTCAGCGAGGCCGCCGCGCACCTGCGCCACCTCGTCAAGCGCGGCCAGGCGGGCCCGGCCACCCTCGACGACCCCATCCGCTACACCGCGGCGTAGCCCCTACGGAACGGCGGCCGACGGAACGGCCGGAGCAACAACAGAACTGGCAACCCGAGTGGCGACCCGCACCCGACAACCATCCGACGCAGCACAAGCCGAACCCGCTCCAGGCAATCTCGGTTTTCACCCTACGCATTCACTCGAACACGAATAGTGTCCTCGTGTTGGCGCGTCGCCTGCTGGGCCACACTGGAGTCAGCAACCGCGAGAGGAGCTCGGGCGCATGAGCGTGGAACATGCTGATATCTGGCAGATGCCCCTCCCTGACAAGGCCCACGAGATGTGGGTGCGCGACGAACTCGCCGACTTCTTGCAACTGCCGAACGACGGCACGCGCGTAGAGATCGTCGGAGGGGAGATCGTCGTGTCGCCAGGCCCCAGCCTGAATCACAACTACATCGTGGCCACGATTCAGGACACGATGGCGGTTGCTCGCAGCATTCGGGCGGACTTCCCGTGGCGAGTCGTCCAGACAACGGACCTGAATCTCCGCGAAATCCGTGACGGCTACATCCCCGACCTGATCGTCATGCACCCGGACGCGCTCCAGGCCGCACTGGCGGCACAGGCCAAGCACGTCACACCCGACGAGGTTGCCCTGGCTGTCGAGGTCACCTCACCGTCCAACGCGGTGAAGGACCGGGAGCCCGGCCTGCATCACCGCAGGGACACCAAGTGGAACGGATACGCGCGAACCCTCGTGGGGCACTACCTGCTGATCGACCGCGCGCCGTCAGCACGCCGAATCACCCTGTACTCGGAGCCGGATGCCGCGACTCGGAAGTACCTGTCCCACGTCACCTGGAAGTTCGGCGAGACCGTGCAGCTTCCGGCGCCTTACGACGTGGAGATCGAGTCCGCGGATTGGCGGGATTGGGACGAGTGAGGCGTCGGGGCGGGCACCCTTGGGTGCCCGCCCCGACGCGCCGTCAGGCGGTCTGCGGCCTCGTTCACCGCGCGGCGCGGTCGGCCGTGGGTGTCAGCGCGCCGGCCCCGTGACGACCGGCTCGGTGTCCAGCTCCGCCGCCTCCTCGTCGGAGAAGACCCGCGAGCGGATCAGGAAGCGGAAGCCGGTCGGCGCCTCGACCGAGAACCCGCCGCCGCGACCCGGGACGACGTCGACGGTCAGGTGCGTGTGCCGCCAGTACGCGTACTGCGCGGCGCTGATGTAGAACGGCGTGTCCGCGACCTCGCCGAGGTACACGTCCGCGTCGCCCACCCGGAACTCGCCGCGCGGGTAGCACATCGGCGACGAGCCGTCGCAGCAACCGCCGCTCTGATGGAACATCAGGGGCCCGTGCCGTTCGGCCAGTTCGCCGAGCAGTACGGACGCCGCCGGGGTGATCGCCACCTTTTCCACCATGCGCGCCTCCGACCTGGACAAGCCCTGGAAGAACCCGGGCTCCTAGAAGAACCCGAGCTTCTTGGGGCTGTAGCTCACCAGCAGGTTTTTGGTCTGCTGGTAGTGGTCGAGCATCATCCGGTGGTTCTCGCGCCCGATGCCCGACGCCTTGTACCCGCCGAACGCCGCGTGCGCGGGGTACGCGTGGTAGCAGTTCGTCCACACGCGCCCGGCCTTGATCTCGCGGCCCAGGCGGTACGCCCGCGTCGCGTCGCGCGTCCAGACGCCCGCGCCCAGCCCGTACAGCGTGTCGTTCGCGAGGCGCAGCGCCTCCGCCTCGTCCCCGAACGTCGTGACCGACACCACCGGTCCGAAGATCTCCTCCTGGAAGATGCGCATGTCGTTGGTGCCGCGGAAGATCGTCGGCTCGACGTAGTAGCCCTCTTCCAGCCCCTCGACGACCTTGCGGCTGCCGCCGATCAGCACCTCGGCGCCTTCCTGCCGCCCGATGTCGAGGTAGGAGAGGATCTTCTCCAGCTGGTCGTTGGACGCCTGCGCGCCGACCATCGTCGCCGGGTCGAGCGGGTCACCCTGCACGATGGCCCGGGTACGCTCCAACGCCCGTTCCATGAACGCGTCGTAGATCGACTCCTGGATCAGCGCGCGCGACGGACACGTGCAGACCTCGCCCTGGTTGAGGGCGAACATGACGAAGCCCTCGACCGCCTTGTCGAGGTAGTCGTCGTCGGCGGCCATCACGTCGGCGCAGAAGATGTTCGGGCTCTTGCCGCCGAGTTCGAGCGTCACCGGGATGATGTTCTCGCTGGCGTACTGCATGATCAGGCGGCCGGTCGTGGTCTCGCCGGTGAACGCGACCTTCGCGACGCGCTTGCTGCTCGCCAGCGGCTTGCCGGCCTCGAACCCGAAGCCGTTCACGACGTTGACGACGCCGGGCGGCAGCAGGTCGGCGATCATCTCCATGAACACGAGGATCGACACCGGGGTCTGCTCGGCCGGCTTGAGCACCACGCAGTTGCCGGCCGCGAGGGCCGGGGCGAGCTTCCAGGTCGCCATCAGCAGCGGGAAGTTCCACGGGATGATCTGCCCGACCACGCCGAGCGGTTCGTGGAAGTGGTAGGCCACCGTGTCGTCGTCGATCTGGGCGATCGAGCCCTCCTGCGCCCGGATCACGCCCGCGAAGTAGCGGAAGTGGTCGACCGCGAGCGGCAGGTCGGCGGCCAGCGTCTCGCGGACCGGCTTGCCGTTGTCCCAGGTCTCGATGACGGCCAGCCGCTCCAGGTTCTCCTCCATGCGGTCCGCGATCCGCAGCAGGACGCGCGAGCGCTCGGTGGTGCTGGTGCGCCCCCACGATTCGGCGGCGGCGTGCGCGGCGTCGAGGGCGAGTTCGATGTCCTCCGCGGTCGAGCGGGCGACCTCGCAGTACTGCTGCCCGGTGACCGGCGAGATGTTGGGGAAGTACTCCCCGCGGACCGGCGGCACCTGCTTGCCGCCGATGAAATTGTCGTACCTCTCCTGGAAGTTGAGGATGCTGTCGGGCTGTCCTGGCCGCTGGTACACCACGTGTCCTCCTCGGCACGGCGAAGGTCCTCGCCACGAACGGACTTGCGGACGGGCTTGCGGACGGGCTCTCGGGAGTGCGGTTCCGGGGACGCTGACGTACCGACGAAGCTAGTAGTAGTCACGCCGTCACACCACCCGTCCGGGTGAACGTCACGGGTGAAAGGCCGCTCTCCGGGCACTGGCTGACGCGTGACCCGGCTCCCCAGGAACCTCGTGCTCGGCCGACCGCTGCGCACCGCGCAGATGAGCCAGACGCTGCTGCCGAAGCGTCTCGCCCTCCCGGTGTTCTGCTCCGACCCGCTGTCCTCGGTCGCGTACGCCACCGGCGAGATCCTGCTCGTGCTGTCGCTCGGCGGGACGGCCGTGCTGCACCTGGCGTGGTGGGCGTCGAGCGCGATCGTGGTGCTGATGGCGGTGGTGATCGCGTCGTACCGGCAGACGTGCCACGCGTATCCGACCGGCGGCGGCGCGTACACCGTGAGCCGGGAGAACCTGGGCGAGACCGCCGCACTCACCGCCGCGAGCGCGCTGCTCGTCGACTACGTGCTCACCGTCGCGGTGTCGGTGGTCGCCGGCGTCGCGGCGATCACCTCGGCCGCGCCCTCGCTCGACGGTGCGGCGGTGCCGATGTCGCTCGGCTTCGTGGCGCTGCTCACGGTGCTGAACCTGCGCGGCCTGCGCGAGTCGGGCCGCATCTTCGCGATCCCGACGTACGGCTTCGTGCTGGGCATCTACGTCATGTTCGGCGTCGCCGCGGTACGCCTGGGCAGCGGCCACACGGTGCGCGCCGAGTCCGCGGACCTGCCGATCGACGAGGCCGGCGGCTACGCGGGGCTCGCGCTGTTCTTCCTGGCCCTGCGCGCGTTCGCGTCCGGCTGCACGGCGCTGACCGGCGTGGAGGCGGTCAGCAACGGCGTCCCGGCGTTCACCGAGCCCAAGAGCCGCAACGCGGCCACCACGCTGGCCGTCATGGGCCTGCTGTCGGTCACCATGTTCAGCGGCATCACCGCGCTCGCGATGGTCTACCACGTGCACGTCGCGGCGGACCCGACCGACCTGGGCCTCGCGGCCGGCACCCCGCAGCCGACCGCGCTCGCGCAGATCGCCAAGGCGACGTTCGGCGACGCCGGGTTCCTCTTCTACTACGTGCAGGCGTTCACGGCCGGGATCCTCGTGCTGGCCGCGAACACCGCGTACAACGGCTTCCCGATGCTGGCGTCGATCCTGGCCCGCGACCGCTACCTGCCCCGGCAGCTGCACAACCGCGGAGACCGGCTCGTCTACTCCAACGGGATCATCCTGCTCGCGCTCGCCGCGGCGGCCCTGATCGTGGTGTTCGACGCGAAGGTCACCGCGATCATCCAGCTCTACATCGTCGGCGTGTTCGTGTCGTTCACGCTGTCGCAGTCCGGCATGGTCCGGCACTGGACGCGTGCGCTGGCCGAGGGGGAGGACCGCCTCACCCTCGCCCAACGCCGCCACATGCGGCGCTCGCGAGCCGTCAACGCGCTCGGGGCGACGCTCACCGGCGTGGTCCTCGTCATCGTCACCGTCACCAAGTTCACGCACGGGGCGTGGATCGTCACGATCGCGATTCCGCTGCTGTTCCTGGGCATGAAGGGCGTGCGGCGGCACTACCGCGCGGTCTCCGAGGAACTCGCGGTCACCGCCGACGCGCGGCCCGAACTGCCCGCCCACCACCACGCCATCGTGCTCGTGTCGCGCGTCCACGCCCCGACCATGCGGGCGGTGGGGTACGCGAGGTCGATCCGGGCCAGCCGCCTGGAGGCCCTGACGGTGTCGATCGACCCGGACGAGACCGACGAACTGCGCGCGCAGTGGGAGGAGCACGACATGGGGGTGCCGCTGACCGTGCTCGACTCCCCGTACCGCGAGTTCACACGCCCGCTGCTGAAGTACATCAAGGAGCACCGCGAGGACAACCCGCGCGACGTGATGACGGTGGTGATCCCCGAGTACGTGCCGGGCCGGTGGTGGGAGCAGATCCTGCACAACCAGAGCGCGCTCCGGCTCAAGACCCGCCTGCTGTTCATGCCCGGTGTGATGGTCACCAGCGTGCCGTACCAACTGGCCTCGGCCGCCCGCCTCCGCCACCCCGGGAACCAGCACGACGGCGACGCCAAGTCCGCCGACAAGCAGTCGTGACCGCGCCCGGAGCGTTGCGGTGTTCTCCGGGCACGGGTCCCCGTTCGGAGCCGGGCTGGGTACGCTTCGGGCCATGCCCAACTACGACTTCCGCTGCCGCGCGTGCGGCGACACCTTCACCGTGAACCGCCCGATGTCGGAGTCGGGCGCGCCCGCGTCCTGCCCGGCCGGTCACGACGACACGGTCAAGCTCCTGTCCGCGGTCGGGATCTCCGGGAGCCTCGGCTCAGGCCCCGCTCCCGCGCCGCGTCCGTCCGGAGGCGGCGGGGCGTGCTGCGGCGGGGGCTGCTGCGGCTGACCGCCGCGCACGCGGCAGCCGCCGGGAGCGGGTGCCGGCCCCCTCCCCCGGCGCCTCGGCGTCGGCCTCGGAGGGCGCACGCAAGGCCGCCGGGATCTCGGCTTCCAGGTCCCAGCGGGCCAGCGCACGACGGTCGAGCAGGTGCGGGGCGCCGTCCTCGGCCGCGAGGTCGTGGGCCTTGCGCGAGAAGCCCCCGGCCGTGGTGGCCAGGACCCGGGTACGCCCGTCGTGCTGCTCCGCCTCCGCCAGCCGCTCCACGACCGAGCCGGACACCGTCGCCGCGCCGGCCACCGCGCGGCACCGCACCACGACGCCCGTTCCGTCGGCCAGCGCGCCGGTGACGTCGACCGAGTGCCCGTCGTCGTGGACGCGCACCGCCTCGACGTCGGCGAGGCCGTCGCGGCGGCACAGGTCGGCGATGTGGTCGCCGAGGCGTATGGGGTCCATGCGGTCCAGCCGCAGCAGCGCGGCCCGCGCCTCGCGGTCCTGGTGCTCGCGCCGGCGGACGACCTCGACGGTCCGGGTGTCGCGCGCGAACAACCACCACAGCACGATGACCGCGATGCCGGCCCCGCCGCCGTAGGCGCCCAGCAGATAGGGCTCCTGGTCGACCCCCGCCGCCTCGATCAGCGCCCACGCGCCGACCGCGAGGGCCTCCGCACCGACCAGCAGAGCCGCCAGCCATCCCGGTGAACGCCGCGCCCCTGCACGGCCCGCGCGTACTGCCATCTCCGCCTGCCCCCAGTCAGTCCCGATGGTGCACTCCGTCGCCTGATACCCGCCCTGACGACGGAAGTCGCATGACGGTTCCCGGAATTACGGGGCCGGGCCGGGATCGCAGGACGACCGCGCGAAATGGCGCATCGGATCCGCGCCGGAGACCGACCTAAGCCTGGTCGGGCAGGTTGGTCCAGCCGCGGCCGTCCGCCCTGCCGTACCAGCCGCTGGCGGCCGTGGTGCCGCCGTCGACCGGGAGCACATGGCCGGTGACGTACGACGACGCGTCGGACGCGAGGAACAGCACCACCTGGGCGTACTCGTCCGGCTCGCCGAAGCGGCCGACCGGGATCCACGACTGGATCAGCTTCTCGTCGCGGCCGCGCAGCATCTGCTCGCGCGGGGTCTGCAGTGTCTGGGCCATGTCGGGGGCGATGCAGTTGACGCGGACCCCCTTGCGGCCGACGTCGACCGCGAGGCTCTTGGTGAACGCGATGACCGCCGCGTTGTACGCCGAGTAGACCGGGCAGCCCGGGATGCCGCGCAGCGCCTCGACCGTGGAGACGTTGACGATGCTGCCCCCGCCGCTCTCGATCATCGGCGGCAGCAGCGCCCGGGTGACGCGCAGGACGTGCTCGAAGTTGATCGCGTGCGACGCCGCCCAGTCCTCCTCGGTGCTGCGCAGGAACACCGAGGACGGCCGGTAGTCCCCGACGTTGTTCACCAGGACGTCGACGCGGCCTTCGGGGGTGGCCGCGAGCGCGGCCTCGCGCAGACGCGCGACGGTGGCGGGCTCGCGGATGTCGCCGACCACGGTGACGGCCCGGCCGCCCGCGTCGGCGATGTCCTTCGCGGCGGCCTCGGCGTACCCGGCGTCGATGTCGTTGAGCACGACGAGCGCGCCCGCGCGGGCCAGCAGGCGCGAGACCCCGCCGCCGATCCCGGCCCCGCCTCCGGTGACAACAGCGACACGACCGGCCAGGGGTTCGGAATCCAGCACGCCCATCTCCTCCAAATATGACGCCCCGTCAGATACAGGCATGTTTACCGGACTGCCCGCCCAGGTCAAGCGCCGGGTCGCGCGCACTGTGGTCGTAGGGTCGAATGGTCCGAGAAGTTTTGGCGTGCGCTCGAATTCCTTTCGAGCCGACCGAAAATGAGGTCCCGATGGACGTCACTGTCGTTCACTTGCCCGAGAACGACCGATACGAGGTCCGGGTAGACGGCCAGACCGCCGGGTACTCCGAGTACATGGCCACCGAACAGGTGACCGTATTCACCCACACGGAGGTGTCCGACAAGTTCGAGGGCATGGGCCTCGGCGGCAAGCTCGTGAAGGGCGCGCTGGACGACGTCCGTGCCTCCGGGCGCGGCGTGCTCGCCCTGTGCCCGTTCATCAAGGGCTGGATCGAGCGCCACCCCGAGTACCAGGACCTCCTCGTCGAGGACCCGCGCGACGAGGCGGCCGGCTGAACGGGTGCGGGCTCCGGTCCGCGGAGGGCGAGGGACGGAGACGACCATGAGCGAATCGAATGCCAAGGCCTACGAGGCCGAAGACGTCACCGTGACCTTCGACGCCCATCGCTGCCTGCACTCGGGCGAGTGCGTACGCGGGCTGCCCACCGTGTTCGACACCGGCCGCAAGCCCTGGGTCGACGCGGCCGCAGCCACGCCGGAGGAGATCGCCGAGGTCATCTCGCGCTGCCCCAGCGGCGCACTCCACTACACCCTCAAGGGCGGCGCCCCCGAGACGCCGGAGCACCCGACCACCGTCACGGCGGTGGCAGGCGGTCCGTTCGTACTGCGCGGGCACTTGGTGCTGCGCACCGCCGACGGCAAGCACACGCACGAGACGCGCGCCGCACTGTGCCGCTGCGGACACTCCGGCAACCAGCCCTACTGCGACGGCAGCAACGACTGCCTCCTCCAGGGCAAGACCTGGACGTGAGCCGCGCCCGAGCGCGCCTCTTCCCGGCCCCTCTTCCCGGCCCGTCCCAAGCGCCGCCCAGGCCGCGCGGGACGGGCCCCTTGCTGGTGCGTGGCGGCCATCTCCTAGCCTTCGGGCATGGATGACGTGCCTTCGCTCCTCTTCATCTGCACCGGCAACGCCACGCGCTCGGTGCTGGCCGGGGTGCTGGCGGAGCGGGAGCGGCCCGCGTGGCGGGTGCGCACCGCCGGGACGTTCGTGATCGAAGGTCAGCCGGTCAGCTGGCGCACCCGGCGGGCTCTCGAGTCGCTGGGCCTCCAGGCCGACGCGCACCGCGGTTCGCAACTCACCGCGGACGACCTGGCGGCGGCCGACGTGGTGGTGGCGCTGGCCTGCGAGCACGTCGCGTACATCCGCCGCAACCACCCCGAGGCGGCGGCGCGGACCACGACACTGCACCGGCTCGTCGCGACGCTGCCGAAGGGGCCGGAGCCGTTGCCCGGACGCGTCGCCGGCCTCGGCCTCGCCGAGGCGGAGCTCGACCCGGTCTGGGAGGACGTCGAGGATCCCGGCGGCGGCGAGGTGGAGGACTACCTGGCGTGCGCGGTCGAGATCGACGCGCTGATGCGCACCGCGCTCCCGCTCCTCGGCGACTGAAGCACGGCAACTGAGGCACGCCGACTGAAGCACAGCGACTGAGGCACGGCACTCGCGGCGCAACCGCGGCGCGCGGTGGCGCACGGCGCGCGGATCTTGCGGGCATACCCGGCCAGAACCCGCCGCGACCGCCGCCGCCAGGTGTCAAATGCCGGTTGGGGACGCTACTTTCGGGCCTTTCTCCGCCCACGCCCGACGAGGTCCCCCTTGACGCCCTCTCTCCACGGACGCAATCCCTTCGCCGACGCCGCGGGTGTGTCCGAAGCGCCCGCCGCCGCAGCCGACGCCGCCCTGCCCGCGTACTACGCCGACCTCGGCGGCGGGCCGGTCTGCGCCATCTGCGGCGCGTACCCCGCGGTCGAGACGACGCTGCGCGCCCACGTCGGCCTCGTCATCCTGATGTCGACGCACAAGGAGAAGGCCGTACGCTGCCGCGACTGCGGCCTGGCCGCCTTCCGCGACGCCCAGGAGCGGACTCTCAAGAAGGGCTGGTGGAGTGCGTGGTCGCTGCTGGTGGGCCCGCTCGTCCTGCTCACCAACCTGCCTGCCCGCAGCAGCGCCCTGAAGCTCGACGCACCACGCCCCGGCGCACCGCGCCCGCCGCTCGCGGCCGGACGCCCGCTGCACCGGCGCCCGTGGGCGGCCACTCTCGTCCTGATCCCGCTGCTGCTCGTCGGCGTGCTGGGGGCGGTCGTCCTGGACTCCTCCGGCAGCAGCGGAGACGAGCGCGGCCTTTCCGCCGCGGTCGTCGGGGACTGCCTGCGCAACACCGGAACCGAGTCCGTGCCGCAGGTGTCGCTGGTCGACTGCGACGACCCGGAGGCGGACTACATGCTTCTCGTACGCCTCGACGGCACCTCCAGCGCAGAAGGCTGCCCTTCCGGCGCGGTCTCGACGTACACGCGCCCCGGCCCCGAGCCGTTCGTGCTCTGCATGATCGAGTCCGACCCCGACGGCGTCATGTTCGTCCCCTGACCGGACTTCACCCTCGGGCGCGCGGGGGTGCCCGGTGCGCACCGGCCGCGTCACCGTAGGCTCGTCGCGTGGAGAGCCTGCGCGTCATCGAGTCCTGGCCGGTGCCGAACGCCGCGGCGGCCGTGGTCCGCGCCGACGGTGCCGTCGTCGGCACCCACGGCCCGACCGACATGCCGTTCCAGCTCGCCTCGGTGACCAAGCCGCTGACCGCGTACGCCGTGCTGGTCGCGGTCGAGGAGGGCGGCGTCGAGCTCGACGAACCCGCCGGGCCCGAGGGCGCCACCGTGCGGCACCTGCTCGCGCACACGGCCGGGTACGCGTTCGACCACGAGCGCGTCATGGCCCGCCCGGGCGACCGCCGCATCTACTCCAACGCGGGCTTCGAGGTCCTTGTCCGGCACGTCCAGGAGGCCTGCGGCATCCCGTTCCGCGTGTACCTGAACGAGGCGGTGTTCCGGCCGCTGGGCATGACCGCCAGCAGCCTGGAGGGCTCCCCCGCGTCCGGCGGGGTGTCGACGGTCGACGACCTCGCCAGGTTCGCCGCCGAGCTGATGGCCCCCAAACTGCTCGCGCCCGAGACCGTCGCCGAGGCGATGTCGGTGGCGTTCCCCGGCCTCGACGGCGTGGTCCCCGGGTACGGCCTCCAGCGGCCCAACGACTGGGGCCTCGGCTTCGAGATCCGCGGCCACAAGTCCCCGCACTGGACCGGTGCCCGCAATTCACCGGCGACTTTCGGCCACTTCGGGCAGCGCGGCACGTTCCTGTGGGTCGACCCGCAGGCCGGCGCCGCCACCGTGTGCCTCGCCGACCGCGATTTCGGCACCTGGGCGATCGAGGCCTGGCCGCCGTTCAACGACGGAGTGCTCGCCGAACTGACACGCTGACCGGGACGGACGCGCCAACCGCGCGTCCGCCCATGCCGTCGGGCCGCCGGTGGATATACCGGAAGTGTCGCAACATCTGGAACGCGACACGCCAGAGAAACTGACAGGGCGTCAATTTCCGTGGCCGGAATTGACACTGTGTCCATTGCCCGAGTGGATCGCACACCGGAATCGTTCATGCCCAAGCGGAACAGGGTCCGCAACCGACCCTCTCGGCCCGCTCGGACGCACAGCCCGGTTCATCCCCTCGGTCCCACGCACCGCACGCACCCGGCACGTCACACGCTTCTCCCCGCGCCGCAGGGCGACCACACCCTCCAGGAGGTCCGCCGCATGAACTCCCGGGACATCAGATCCGGTTCCCCTTCCGACCTCGGCCCCGAGTTCGCCGACGCACTCGACCGGATGTCCGCCCCGGTACGCGCGGCGGCCGTCCGCAACATCGTCTCCGGCCGCGGGGCCGCGGTCCGCGCCGCGATATCCCGGCGCACGATGCTGCGCGGAAGTGCCGCGGCCGGCCTCGCCGTTGCCGCCGGCGGCCTGCTCACCGCCTGTGGGGACGACAGTGGGAGCGGCGGCGGTTCCGACATCGTCTTCTCCAACTGGCCGCTCTACATCGACGTCGACCCGGAGGACGAGAACAAGCACCCCACGCTCGACGCGTTCACCGCGGAGACCGGCCTCAAGGTCAAGTACACCGAGGACATCAACGACAACAACGAGTTCTACGCGAAGATCGAGCCGCAGCTCGCGAAGGGCTCGGACACCAAGCGCGACCTGATCGTGCTGACCGACTGGCTGGCCTCCACGCTGGTGCGCCGCGGGTACGTGCAGAAGATGGACCCGGCCAACATGCCCACCGCGGTCAAGAACCTCGACCCGCGCTACAAGGGCAACTCATGGGACCCGAACCGGGAGTTCGCGTACCCGTGGACCCAGCTGTCCACCCTGATCGCGTACAACGAGCAGGCCACCAGCGGCTTCGTCCCCAAGTCGGTCGACGATCTGCTCACCAACCCGCAGCTCAAGGGCAAGGTCGCGCTGCTCACGGAGATGCGCGACACGGTGGGCATGGTGCTCCTGGGGATGGGCAAGCAGACCGAGTCGTTCACCGACGACGACTACAAGGCCGCCGTCGACAAGATCCAGAAGGCGGTGGACAGCGGCCAGATCCGCCGCTTCACCGGCAACGACTACGCGCAGGAGCTCCAGTCCGGGGACATCGCGGCCTGCCTCGCGTGGTCCGGCGACCTGATCCAGCTCCAGGCGGACACCCCCGCCGTGCGGTTCTCCGTGCCCGACCACGGATACCCCATCGGCACCGACGAGTTGCTGATCCCGACCAAGGCCGCGCACAAGGCCAACGCCGAGAAGCTGATCGACTACTACTACCGCGTGGACGTCGCCGCGAAGCTGACCGTGTCCATCAACTACATCTCGCCGGTCGCCGGCGTCCGCGACGAACTCCTGAAGCTGGATCCGCAGATCGGCAAGAACGAGCTGGTGCTCCCGTCCGCGGAGATGGCGGCCAAGGCGCACACGTTCCGCGCTCTCACCGAGGAGGAGGAGACGCGGTACGAGGAGGCCTTCGCCAAGGTCATCGGCGTCTGACGCATCTGACGTGTCAGGCGTGTCAGGCGTGTCAGGCGTGTCGGGCATGTCAGGCGTGACCGACCGCGTCTGACGTAACTGACGCATCCGACGCATCCGTCCATCGCCCGACCGAGGGCGGAGCCACCGGACTCCCCGCGGACGCGACCGCGCGGAGGGGTCGCGCCGGGGGCTTCGCCCCTCGGCATGCCCCCGGCAACCAGGTAAGGACCAGCATGAAGGATCAGGGGCGCGACGCCGGCCGGGTCGAACTGACCGGCCTGAGCAAGCGGTTCGGCAGCTTCACCGCCGTACGGCCCATCGACCTGACCGTCCCGGAGGGGTCGTTCTTCGCCCTGCTCGGCGCGTCCGGGTGCGGCAAGACGACGACGCTGCGGATGATCGCGGGCCTCGAGGAGCCCACCTCGGGCCGGGTGGTCATCGGCGGCCAGGACGTCACCCGGCTGCCCCCGCACAAGCGGCCGGTCAACACGGTGTTCCAGAGCTACGCGCTGTTCCCGCACCTCACGGTGTCCGAGAACGTGGCGTTCGGCCTGCGCCGCAAGGGCCGCAAGAACGTCGCCGGGCCGGTCAAGGACATGCTCGAACTGGTGCAACTCGGCGACCTGGGCGCCCGCAAGCCGGCGCAGTTGTCCGGTGGGCAGCAGCAGCGGGTGGCGGTGGCGCGGGCACTGATCAACCACCCGCAGGTGCTGCTCCTGGACGAGCCGCTGGGTGCGCTGGACCTGAAGCTGCGCCGCCAGATGCAGCTGGAGCTCAAGCGCATCCAGACCGAGGTCGGCATCACCTTCGTGCACGTCACGCACGACCAGGAAGAGGCCATGACCATGGCCGACACCATCGCCGTCATGAACGGCGGCGTCATCGAGCAACTCGGCAGCCCCGCCGAACTGTACGAGTCCCCGCGCACCACCTTCGTCGCGAACTTCCTCGGCCAGTCCAACCTGCTGCCCGCCGAGGTCACCGGCCGCAGCGGCGCCGACCTGCTGCTGGACGTGCACGGCACCCGCATGACGCTGCCCGCCGACCGCAGCACCGCCGCGGGCGGCAAGCTGGTCATGGGCATACGCCCGGAAAAGATCAGCATGGCCAAGTCCCTCCCCGAGGGCGTCGACGGCCTCAACCACCTGCGCGCGACGGTCACCGAGGCGGCCTTCATCGGGGTCTCGACCGAGTACCGGGTGCGCACCACCGGCGACCACGAACTCGTGGTGTTCGCGCAGAACCGCGATGACGAACGCCCGCGCGTCGGCGACGAGGTCGTCCTGCACTGGACTCCCCGGCACGGCTTCGGCCTCGACGCGGCCCAGGACCTGGAAGCCGGGACCGGGGAGGCCGCGCTGTGACGGCCCTGACCAAGGAGCCCCCGGCACCGCCGGAGGCCCCGCCCCCGCCTTCCCTGCTGACCAGGGCGGGGCGCGAACTGCGGCGTACGCCCTACCTCCTGCTGCTGCCCGGCATCGCGTGGCTGGTGTTCTTCTTCCTCGTCCCGCTGTACTTCCAGGCGAAGATGTCGGTGTCGTCGGGATCGCTGGAGCGCGGCTTCAGCGTGACGTGGGCGTGGGACACGTTCAGCGAGGCGTTCAAGGCGTACGACGAGCACTTCCTGCGCTCCGTCTACTACGCGGGCGTGGCGACCGTGCTCTGCCTCGTGCTGGCCTATCCCCTCGCGTACACCATCGCCTTCCGGGCCGGACGGTGGCGCAACCTCCTCCTGGTCCTGGTGATCGCGCCGTTCTTCACCAGCTTCCTGGTCCGCACGCTGGCCTGGAAGACGATCCTGTCCGACAACGGCACCGTCGTCGGCTTCCTCAACTGGGCGCACATCACCGACGCCACCGCGACGCTGGGGCTGACCGAGGGCGACCGCGTGCTCGCCACGCCGCTCGCGGTGGTCACCGGACTCACGTACAACTTCCTGCCGTTCATGATCCTGCCGCTGTACGCGTCCCTCGACCGCATCGACCCGCGCCTGCACGAGGCCGCCCGCGACCTGTACGCGAGCCCCGCCGCGACGTTCCGCCGCGTCACCCTCCCGCTGTCCATGCCCGGCGTGGTGGGCGGCACGCTGCTCACCTTCATCCCGGCGTCCGGCGACTACATCAACGCCCAACTGCTGGGCACCACACGGGAGACGATGGTCGGCAACGTCATCCAGTCCGAGTACCTGCGGGTCCGCGACTACCCGACCGCGGCCGCCCTGTCGTTCGTGCTCATGGCGGTCATCCTGGCGATCGTCACCGTCTACATCCGCCGCGCCGGAACGGAGGATCTCGTATGACCACTGTGGTGGGGTGGATCCGGCGCAACCTGGTCGTCCTGTGCGGCATCGGCACGCTGGTCTACATGCTGGCGCCGAACGTCGTCGTGATGGTCTTCTCGTTCAACAATCCCGAGGGCCGCTACAACTACGAGTGGGCGCAGTTCTCCACCGAGGCGTGGAGCGACCCGTGCGGCGTGTCGGGCATGTGCGACTCGCTGACGCTCAGCTTCAAGATCGCCATTCTGGCCACGCTGTTCGCCACCGTGCTCGGCACACTCGTGGCGTTCGCCCTCGCCCGCTACCGGTTCCGGGCGCGCGGCGTCGTCAACTCGCTGATCTTCCTGCCGATGGCGATGCCGGAGATCGTGATGGCCGCGTCGATCGCCATGCTCTTCCTGAGCATGGGCATGGACGCCGGCTTCACCACCATCCTCATCGCCCACATCACCTTCTGCGTCAGCTTCGTGGTGACCGCCGTCAAGGCCCGGGTGATCGGCATGGACCCGGCGCTCGAAGAGGCCGCCCGGGACCTGTACGCGTCGCCGCTCCAGGTCTTCCTGCGCGTCACGCTGCCGCTCGCCGCCCCCGGCATCGCCGCGGGCGCGATGCTCGCCTTCGCCCTGTCCTTCGACGACTTCATCATCACCAACTTCAACGCGGGCCCGGACACCGTCACCTTCCCGATGTACGTCTGGGGTGCCGCGCAGCGCGGAACTCCCCCGCAGATCAACGTGATCGGCTCCGCCATGCTCCTCGCGGCGGTGGCCATCGTGGTGGCCGGCCAGATCGTCGGGCGACGCAACCGCGCGAAGGCCTGACCGGCCGCGCCGGGACACGCGCGCTCGCCGCGTCCCGGCGCACACACCTCATCGGTATCCCGAACGACCCGAAGGGCTTTGCCGTGCCCGAAAACAGCCGCACCTCCGAGCCGTCCGACTCCCCCGACACCCCGTCTTCTTCGACTTCCTCTCCTTCCTCGCCTTCCTCGGCTTCGCCGTCCTCCCCCGATCCGGCCCGCGACCGCGAACTCGGCATGCACCGGCGCATCCAGCGCCGCGACTTCCTCAACGGCATGGCGGTCACCGCCGGAACGCTGGCCGCGATGCAACTGCCGGGCATGACCGGCCAGGCCGCGGCCGACGCGCCCCGCCACGGCAGCGCACCGGGCGGGCACGACGGCCCGTACCCGCCCGGGCTCACCGGGCTGCGCGGCAGCCAGCCCGGCTCGTTCGAGACCGCCCACGAGGTGCGGGACGGCACCTTCAAGCCCGGCCGCACGGTCCCCACCGGCGAGAAGTACGACCTGGTCGTGGTCGGCGGCGGCATCAGCGGCCTCGCCGCGGCGTGGTTCCACCGCGAGCGCCACGGCCGGCACGCGCGGATCCTCGTCCTCGACAACCACGACGACTTCGGCGGCCACGCGCGGCGCAACGAGTTCACCGTGCGCGGCCGCAAGCTGATCGGCTACGGCGGCACCCAGTCGCTCGACGGCCCCGCCACCTACAGCCCCGAGGCGATCGGCCTGGTCAAGGCGCTCGGGATCGACACGCAGAAGTTCTACAAGGCGTACGACGACGGCTTCGGCGAGCGCTGGGGCCTGGGCGACGCCACGTTCTTCAACCGCGAGGCCTTCGGCGGCGACGCGCTCGTCAAGGGCAGCGCCTACGGCGACCCGGCTGCCTTCGCCGCCCGTACGCCCTTCTCCGAGGCCGGACGCGCCGACCTGGTGCGGCTGTTCTCGGACACCGCCGACCCCATGCCGGGGCTGACCGACGACGAGAAGAAGGCCAAGCTGATTCGTATCAGCTACGAGGCGTACCTCCGCGACGTGCTGCGCATCGGCCCCGAGGTGCGGCTGATGCTCCAGCGCGGCACGCACGGCCTGTGGGGCGTGGGCATCGACGCGGTGTCGGCGCTCGACTGCTGGGCGACGTGGCAGCCGGGCTTCCAGGGCCTGGAGCTCGCGCCGACGCCCTACCCGGGGCTGGGCAAGACGCCGCGGCACGCGATGGAGTCGGAGGAGCCGTACATCTTCCACTTCCCGGACGGCAACGCGTCGGTGGCCCGGCTGCTGGTGCGCAGCCTGGTGCCGGACGTCATGCGGGGGCGCACGATGGAGGACATCGTCACCGCCCGCGCGGACTACACGAAGCTCGACCGGTCCTCGAACCGCGTGCGGATCCGGCTGGGGTCGACCGCGGTGCACGTGGCGCACGACGGTCCGGTGCGCCGGCCGCGCGGTGTGACGGTGACGTACGCGCGGGGCGGGCGCACCTACTCGGTGAACGCCGACGCGGTGGTGATGGCCTGCTGGAACACGATGGTGCCGTACCTGGTGCCCGAACTCCCGCCCGAGCAGAAGGCGGCCCTCGCCTACTGCGTCAAGGTTCCGCTCGTCTACACCAACGTCGTGCTGAACAACTGGCAGGCCTTCACCAAACTCGGCATCGACGGTGCGCGTACGCCGGGCATGTACTGGGAGGGCTTCGGCCTGGACTTCCCGGTCTCGATGGGCGGCTACCGCTTCTCGAAGGACCCGTCCGAGCCGATCGTCGTGCACGTGTCGAAGGCGCCGACCAAGCCGGGTCAGGGGCTGCCGGCGCGGACCCAGCACAAGGCGGGGCGGGCGGAGCTCTACCGCACCACGTTCGAGACGTACGAGCGCGAACTGCGCGAGATGCTGGGCCGCTCGCTGTCCGGCGGCGGCTTCGACCCGGCGCGGGACATCGCCGCGATCACCGTCAACCGGTGGCCGCACGGGTACGCGTACGAGTACTCGTCGCTGTGGGACCCGATCGGACCGGACGAGGAGATGCCCTTCGGCATCGGCCGCCGGACGTACGGCCGCATCGCGATCGCCAACGCCGACTCGGCGGCCTTCGCCTACACCGACGCGGCCATCGACCAGGCGCACCGGGCGGTGTACTCGCTGCCGCACCACTGAGCGGGCGGCGTCGGGCCCCCGGTTGGGGGACGTGTCATGCCGGGGCCGGGGGGCGTGCGACGCCTAGCGTGACGGGATGATCGTCTCGTTGCTCGCCGCGGTCGCGGCGGCCTTCTTCTACGGGGTCGCGACCGTCCTCCAGGCGCTCGGCAGCCGCCGCGTGCGGCAGGTGGAGGGCGGCGGGCTCGACCCACGGCTGCTGGTCCGGGTGTTCCGGCAGTGGCCGTTCGTGGCGGGCACGCTGCTCGACCTCGCGGGGTTCGCCGCGCAGCTGGTGGCCCTCGCGGAGCTCCCGGTCTTCGCCGTGGAGGCGGCGCAGGCCGCGAACCTCGCGGTGACGGCGGTGGTCGCGGTCCCGCTGCTCGGCGTCGTCCTGGGACGGCGCGAGTGGTGGGCCATCTTCGCGGTGTGCGTCGGGCTTGCGCTGCTCGGCCTGTCGGCGGGCCGCGAAGGGCCGGCGAAGACGGGCGACGCGTTCCGGTACGCGCTGCTCGGCTCGGTCGCGGTGATCGTCCTGCTCGGCGTGTGGGCGGCCCGGCGGCCGGAGCCCTGGCGTTCGCGACTGCTCGGGCTCACCGCCGGGTTCGGCTTCGGCCTGATCGCGCTCGCCGGGCGCGTGCTCACCGACGTGGCGGTCCGCGACCTGTGGAAGAACCCCGCGACCTGGGCGCTGGCGCTGGCCGCCGCCGTCACGATGCTGATCTACGCGACGGCGCTCCAGGGCGGCGCGGTCACCGCCGTCGCGGCGGCCCTGGTCGTGGGCGAGACCGTGCTGCCCGCCACGGTGGGCATCCTCTTCCTCGGCGACCACAGCCGGCCGGGGTTCGCCGTGGCCGCGGTGGCCGGGTTCGTACTCGCGGTGGCCGGGGCGATGGCGCTCGCGAAGTTCGGCGAGGGCGGCGACCCCGATACCGGCGCGGACGACGGCAGCGGCAAACACGGCCGGGACGGCAGCGGCAGCGGCCCTGACGGCGACGGCGGTCAGGCGAACGCGGCCGCCTGCTGACGGAACATCAGCGCGTAGCTGCCGTCCCGTCCCACGAGTTCGTCGTGCGTGCCGGTGTCCTCGACGCCGCCGTCGTTCAGCACGATGATCAGGTCGGCCATCCGGACCGACGAGAAGCGGTGGGAGACGAGCAGCACGGTGCCGCCGTTTTCGCGGACGCGCGCGGCGGCGCCGACGTACCGCTCGTACAACGCGTGCTCGGCGACCGGGTCGAGTGCGGCGGTCGGCTCGTCGAGCACCAGCAGCAGCGGCGCCGGCCGCATCATCGCGCGGGCCACGGCCAGCTTCTGCCACTGCCCGCCGGACAGTTCGGCCCCTTCGCGGTACGACCGGCCGAGCGGCGTCGCCAACCCCTCCGGCCGGCGCACGAGCAGGCTCTCGGCGTCGGCGCGCCGCAGTGCTGCCGTCACCGCGGCGGGGTCGTCCATGCGCTCGGGCAGCCCTGCCCCCACGCTGTGCTGGAAGGTCGTCTCCAGCCGGAGGAAGTTCTGGAAGGTCCCGGATATCCGGGCGCGCCACGCCGCGATGTCCAGGTCGGCGAGGTCGGTGCCGTCCACGGTGACGCGTCCCGCGTCCGGGCGGTGGAATCCGCACAGCAGCTTGACCAGGGTCGTCTTGCCGGCGCCGTTGACGCCGACCACGGCGACGGTACGCCCGGCCGGGAGCACGAGGTCGACGCCGTCCAGCGCGGGACGGGTGGACCCGGGGTAGCCGAAGCGCACGCCTTCCAGGCGGATGCCGGCGGTCAGGCCTTCGGGGACGGCGGCGGTCCCGGCGTACCGGGCGTGCTCCTCGGCCGCGCGGTCGACGAGCCACGCGTACCGGTCGGCCATGCGCAGCCCCGCGCTCACCTGGCGCGTCGTGGTCGCCAGGGCCGAGACGTTGCCGCGCAGTTGCACGAGGACCTGGGCGACGAGGAGGACGTCGCCGGGCGTGGCGCGGCCCGCCCGGGCCTCGGCGACGACCAGGAGCAGGGCGGCCACGTACCCGGCCGCGACGACGAGCCATCCGGCGACGGCGGTGGCGGACGCGCGGACCGCGCCCTTGAGGCGGATGCGCGCCGCCCGGGCCCATGCCTCGTCGGCCCGGCGGTCGAGGGCGTCCGCGCAGTCGAAGACGCGCATCTCCATCGCGGCGGTCGGCTGGGTGAACAGGCCGTGCAGGTGGTCGGCGGTACGCACGTGCTCGGCCGCGTCGACCGCCGCCCGTTCGACGTGTGCCTGCGCCCGGCCGGCGAGCAGCACCGACGGGACCGCGAGCAGCGGCGCGACCGCCAGCAGCGGGTGGACCCAGGCGAGCAGCGCGACGGCGATGAGGACGCGTACCGCCAGGGAGACGAGGTCGGCGATCGAGAATGCCGCCCGGACCAGCGGGGCGCCGCCCTTGCGCAGCAGCGCGATCTGGTCGGCGTACTCGGGGCGTTCGAGATGGTCGGTGCCGGGCATGCCGCCCGCGATGCGGACGGTCTCGGTGTTGATGCGCGCGCCGACGGTGGCGGCGAGCGAGTCGTGGGTGTTGCCGTAGACGCGCAGGCAGGCGCCGTTGACGCCGGCCGCGAGGGCCGCGATGCCGGCCGAGGTGAGGGCGTATCCCCAGGCGCCCTCGGCGGCCCCGTCGACCATGCCCTTGAGGGTGAGGCTGGTCGCGGCCCCGGCCAGGCTCACCAGCACGATCATCACGGCGGCCGAGCGGAGGAGGCCGGGACGGCCGTGGGTGACGGCGTCGCGGAGGATGCCCAGGCGCCTGCGCAGCGGGACCGGTCGCACGGTGGCGCCCTCGGCTATGCCGCGCCAGGTGATGTTCATGTGCGGTCCTCCTCCTCGTGCGCGGCTTCGTCGCGGAAGCGTGCGGCCTGGAGTTCGTGGAGTGTCCGGTACGTCCCGCCGAGCGCCATGAGTTCCGGGTGGCTGCCGTCCTCGGCCACCCGGCCTTCGTCCAGGACGACGATGCGGTCCGCCCGGCGGACCGTGGAAAAGCGGTGCGACACCACGATGTTGGTGAGGTCCTGGGCGGTGTCCATGAGGCGGTCGAACAACTCCGTCTCGGCGGTCACGTCGAGTGCGGCGGTGGGCTCGTCGAGGATGAGGATGCGGGCGCCCTCGCGCGCCGCGTAGAGCGCGCGGGCGAGGGCGATGCGCTGCCACTGCCCGCCCGACAGGTCGCCGCCGCCCTTGTAGGCGGGCGACAGCACGGTGTCCCATCCGCCCGGCAGGGCTTCGATGCGTTCGAGGATCCCGACCGCCCGGGCTGCGTCTTCCAGTGCCATGTCTTCCACTGCGGCAGCGTCCGGTGCCGCACCGTCCGCCGCGCCCCGCCCCAGCGCCGCGAGCCCGACGTTCTCCCGCGCGGTCAACTCCAGGCGTACGAAGTCCTGGAAGACGACCGCAATCTGATCCCGCCACAGTTCCGGCGGGACGGCGTTGACGTCGACGCCGTCGACGAGGATGCGGCCCCGCGTCGGGGTGAAGAACCCGCACAGCAGCTTGAGCAGCGTCGTCTTGCCGACGCCGTTCTCACCGACGATCGCGACCGAGTCGCCCGCCGGGATCGTCAGGTCGAGGCCGCGCAGGACGTCGCGTTCGGTACCGGGGTAGCGGAACCACACGTCCTCGAAGACCACCGACGCCCCCGCTCCCGGGGAGCGCGCGGCCTTGGCGGCGGCTGCCGAAGTGCCGTCCTGCCCCTCGCCCCCGGGATGCCGCGCGGCCGGCGCCGGGGTCCGCAGCAACCCGTCGACGACGCGCAGCGCGGCGAGTTGGCGCAGCGCGGCGGCGATGTAGACCGCCTCGAACCCCATGACCCCCATGGACGCCAGCCCCAGCACCCCGCCCAGCGTCGTCGCGAGCCGTGCGGGCGTGAGATCGCCGTCGAGCGCCGACATGGTCATCAGGACGAAGGGCAGCCCCGCGCCGACCGTGGACAGGACGAAGACGGCCCAGTGGCTGGGCATTGCCGACTGCGTCAGGCGGCGCATGACGTCGGCGTGGGCGTCCGCGTGCCGGCCGAACTCCCCGGTCGCCCAGGGTCCGAAGCCGAACACGCGGGACTCCTGCGCCCCGGGGGCGCCGCCCGCCACCTGCTCCCAGTAGTCGGCGCCGCGCTTGGCGGTGTTCATCTTGGGGAGTTCGCGGACGACCTTGGTGTACTGCCGGACCAGGATGGCGCGTTGCACCAGCATGCAGGCGAGGACGAAGAGCGCGAGCCAGGGCGAGTACAGCGCGACCAGCGCGGTGGCCGCGGCCGCGCCGACGAAGCGGGCGAGCAGCCACAGTTGCCCCTCGACGCCGGTGCCCAGGTTGATCGACCCGGTGTCGACGGCCGGCATTCCGGCGGCGTCCCGCATCGTCTGGTCCTCGACGTGGGCGATGCCCGCGGGCGAGGAGAGCGCACGGCGTACGCGTGCCCGCACCGCGCCGTTGACGCGCAGCGCGGCCCAGTCGCGGAACGCCTGGAGCAGGTCGGGCGCGACGAGGTCCAGGACCAGGGCGACGGCCACCAGGACGAGCGGCGCGGTGAGGCCGGTGAGACCCGCGTCGTCGCGCACGACGACGGTGGCGCGGGCGACCAGCCAGCCGATCGCCCCGGCGGTGACCGCGGGCAGCACGCTCACCACAAGCATCAAGGCCGCCAGGCCCGCGATCACACGCGGGCCCAGCGGCCGCAGAAGAGTAAGCAGATAGCACCGATCGCGCACGTGTCCCCCGTCGCGTCCCGCCGATCTTGGTAACGCGCAAGTTGGCAGAGATCGGCGGGCGTTGCAAGGGAGTTGGCGGCGGGGAGAGCACTTGACCGTTTCTTGGACCGTTTTCGCGACGGCCCTGTCACCGCACGGCGCCCGGCCGGGGTGCTCAGTCCTCAGGCTCGATGAGCGCGTACTCCAACTCACCGATCGCGTGCGCGAATTCGCCCGGTGTGAAGACCGCGCCCTCGTAGACGAAGGCGGGTTCTATCGCGGTCTCGACGTCGCCGCCGGGTGTGGTGTCGACCACGACGACGGCCCATCCGATGACCGGGCAGAGCGCCGATTCGGCACCGGGCCGGGTCAACTCGAGGTCCCAGCCCGGCTCGGCGGGGGTGAGGTTGACGACGCTGCGGCGGGTATAGCGCATGGCGGAGGCTCCTCGGGCTGCGGGGGCGCACGAGCGGTGACGCTGTGTCGGGTGTCGGCACAGCCTATGGTGCGCAAGTGACAGGCGTGCGGCCCGGTGCGATGTGATCGTCGCGCCGACGCATCGTCGCGCACGATCGGGGCACGATGGTGGGCAGGTGCGCCCGGGAGCACCCGGAATGCGCGGCGCCGCCACGTGGTTCCACTGCTCGTCGGCAATCCCCCAAGGATGATCCAACGCAGGACGGACACGCAGGACGGAGAGGCACATGGCCACGGTCGAACTGACCAAGGAGAACTTCGACGAGGTCGTCGCGGGCGACGGACTGACCGTCATCGACTTCTGGGCGGCATGGTGCGGACCGTGCCGGCAGTTCGCCCCGACGTTCGAGAAGGTCTCGGAGAACGAGCCCGAGGTCGTCTTCGCGAAGGTGGACACCGAGGCGCAGCCCGAGCTCGCGGCCGCGTTCTCGATCAGCTCGATCCCCACGATCATGCTGGTCCGCGACAACGTGATGGTCTACTCGCAGCCGGGCGCGCTGCCCGAGTCGGCGCTGGTCGACCTCATCTCGCAGGCCAAGGGCCTCGACATGGACGAGGTCAAGCGCAAGGTCGCCGAGTCGCAGACCGAGCAGGCCAAGGCCACCGGCCAGTCGGCCAACGGGGACCACCCGGACGAGGGCTGAGGCGCGCGACCCGCCGGCGGCGGTCCGCCGCCGCGCTCCCGCGGGCGTCGCGCACGAAAAGCGGCGATTGATCCCTTTGCACTCGGGGCCCGGCAGAGGTCTACTGGAGACAACGGGAGAAGTCCGCAAAGGAACGACGCGGAGTAGCGGTCCTTGTTGGCCGTGCACCGCGCAATCAGGGTCCGCGAGAAGTGGACGGGGCTTCTCCCGCTTACTCGACCGGGACCCCCTGGCCCACCCCTCCCGGAGCGACCAGGCGTCATCGGAGCGATGGCCCGGCACCCACGTGGTGCCGGGCCGTCGCCATGTCCGGACCTCGGAGGCCGCACCACGGCACATTCCGACTAAACGGGCATATGTTGTGAATCGGGACTACTTTGAGAATGAATGGAGGCCACACGGCCTGCCGACCGAGGCCGGGCATTCCCGGCCGCTGCTTGGGAGCACGCCATGGCACGCACAAAAAGCGGGTTCAACGCCTGGTCCGGATGGGTGGCCTTCGCGGCGTTCACGCTGCTGACGCTCGGCATCCTCAACCTGATGATGGGCCTGACCGCGCTGTTCCGCGACGGGTACTTCGTGACCACTTCCGGCGACCTCCTGGTGTGGAGCTACACCACCTGGGGCGTCATCATGCTGTGCTTCGCGGCCGTCCAGCTGGCGGTCGGCATGGGCCTGCTGACCGGTGCGAGCTGGGCCCGGTACGTCGCCATCGGCCTGGCGATCCTGAACATCATCGGCCAGGTCGGCTTCCTCGACGCGCACCCGGTCTGGTCCACCATCGTCATCGCGCTGGACCTGGTGGTCCTGTACGCCCTGACCGCGCGCTGGGACGACGCCCAGGGCCTCGGGGAGCCCATGTCGATGACGGAGGAGGCCGAGTGGCGGGCCAGCGGCACGGCCGACCGGCACGCGGCCGGCTCGCCGCAGCAGTCGCCGCGCGGCGGCGGGGACAGCAGCCAGATGGGCCCGTCGTAGCGCGCGCAGTAGCGCGCGCCTGAGTAGCCGCGCGCGACGCGGCGCCGACCTGCGGTCGCCGTCGGCAGACCCTGGCGCGACGAACGCCAAGACCACCAGGACCGCAGTGGCCCCGCCCCCTCCCCGGGGCGGGGCCACTTGCCGTGCGTCCGGCCCCCGCGACGGGCCGCGGCCCGGTCTCAGATGTCCGGGCGCGTGATGTAGTGCGGCTGGACGACGCGCGCCGGCAGCACCGTGTCGGCCGCCTCCAGCGGGCGCTCCGCGCCGAAGACGGTCCGCTCGACGACGGTCACCAACGCGCTCCGGGCGATGTTGAGCAGGCGGGCCTCGTCCGTCGTGACGCCGCGCGGCACCAGGTCCTCGTTGACGCGGATCGCCGGGAGCCCGATCGCGGCGAACCGGGCGAGCACCCCCCGGCCCGCCAACGGCCCCTGCTCCGGAAACGCGATCGGGGTGCCCGCCGTGAGGCGCAGCGGCTCCCAACTGGTGATCAGCGCGTACGGGCGGCCGCCCGCCGTGCACTCGTACGTGGTCTTCCTGACGTCCGCGCCGATGTCGATCGCCAGGCGCTGGGCGACGTGGCGGTCGGCGGTCTCGGTCGTCGTCTCGTGGGTGTACTCCGTCTCCCGCCCGTCCTCGAACGCCGGTGCGACCGAGCCGCCGCCCGGCTGCATGACGCGCGTGACCGCGCGCTGCGTGAGCCCGGTGACGTACACGCCCGCCCCCAGGCGGCCCTCGACGATCCCCTCCACCGCGAGTTCGCGCAGGGCGACCTCGACGATCCCGACGTCGCACCCGCTGTCCCGAGCCAGCTCCTCGGGCGGCGGGAGAGCGGAGCCGGGCTTCCACTCCCCCGAGAGAATGCGCTGCCGGATCAGCTCCGCGAACTGCCGGTATTGCGCAAGATCGGCTGCTCCCATGCGAGTTCCCCCCATCACCTACCACTGACAGGCGGGTCAGGGTACTCACGCCCACGAAGCGTCACAAGGTCCACATGGCCCCCCTGTGTCCCGCCGGGCCCGGGGCGCACACACCCCACAATGCCCTAGTTGAAAGTTCAACGAAAGCGAGGTACTGTCCAGGGGTCAGGTTGAACGTTCAACAATCACGGACAAGGATTCAGTCATGGGCCTCTTCTCCCGCACCCCCAAGTCGTCCCCCGCCGTCGCCACCGGCTCGCCCGTCGCCGTCGTCGCCGGTCCCGACCTGGCGCACCTGACCGGCAACTACGTCATCGACACGACGCACAGCGCGATCGGCTTCTCGGTGCGGCACGCGATGGTCACCAACGTGCGCGGCTCCTTCACCGAGTACGAGGGCCTTCTGCACCTCGACGGCGCCGACCCGGCCGCGTCGACCGCCGCCATCACCATCAAGGTCGCGAGCGTCGACACCAACCAGGCCCAGCGCGACGAACACCTGCGTACCGGCGACTTCTTCGCCGTCGAGGCCCACCCGGAGATCACCTTCCGCAGCACGTCGGCGCAGCGCCTCGGCGAGGAGAGCTACCGCATGACCGGCGACCTCACGATCAAGGGCACGACGCGCCCGGTCGTCCTGGACCTGGAGTACACCGGCACCGCGACCGACGCGTACGGCATCGACCGCGTCGGGTTCGAGGGCGGCACCACGATCGACCGCACCGAGTGGGGCCTGTCGTACAACGCCGCGCTGGAGACCGGCGGCGTGCTGATCGGCGAGAAGGTCAAGCTCAGCTTCGACATCTCCGCCGTGAAGGCCGCCTGAGCCCGCCTTCGCGTCGCGGGGTTCGACCGCGGGGCGCCCGCCGTGGCGCCCCGCCGACGCCTGGTGTGGTTACCGCACTAGAGACCGAAGTCGGCGCGGGCGATGCCGAGCGCGACGCACGCCTCGCGGACGACCCCGCGCTCGGTCGGGTCGAAGCGGCCGTCCGCGCCGCCGATGACGATGCCGATCTGGACGACCGCGTGCGCCTCGTCCGGGTTGCCCTTGACGGCGGCGATGTCCTTCATGACCCGCGCCTTGCCGGAGCGGGTGTCCTGCCGCAACACGTCGATGTAGTCGTGGAACCGGCGCTGGAGGTCGTTCTTGTCGAAATCGCGCAGCGCCTCGTTGTCGACGATCAGCTGCGCCACCCTGCGGGTCTCGGACGGGTCGATGGTCCCGTCCGCGGCGGCCACCAGAGCGCACATGGCCATGCTCGCGTCGCGGAAGGCATCGCCGGTCAGGCTGTCCTTCCGTGCCGTCAACTGCGCCTGCATCTGTTGCACGGACTGCTTGAGCTTGTCCCAGAGGGGCATGGCGTCTCTCCCGAGGTCTGCCGTGTCGCCGGTCCCGCGCGCCGACGACCGCGGCGCATCCGGTCCCAAGACCGTAGACGAACCAGACGATCAAGACTTGGGTACGACCGCGTGCCGCGCGGCGACGGTTCAGCGGCCGGCGCCCGCCGCCGGTGCGGCGGCAAGTCGGGCGAGCAGTGCGCCGATGCCGTCGAGGACGCCCTTCAGTCCCTCCTCGAACTGCCGCTCCAGCTGCAACTGGAAAGGCTTCGGCTCGCGGAACGCCCAGGCGAGGCGCGGCAGGTCGGCGAGCAGGTCCGGGTGCACGTGGCTGCCCTCCTGATCCCACCACTGTTGTGCGGTGACCCCGGTCTTCCGCGTCAGCTCGACGTCGTTGACGTGGATCAGTGCGATCCCCTGGGTGTACGCCACCACGATCAGCAGCAGCCGCACCTGCTCCTCCGAGGACACGCCCAGGCCGTCGAACGCGGCCAGCGCGCGCTCGCCGTCCAGTGCCGCGTTGCGCGTCCAGCGCATGCGTGAACCCACCATCGCGTGCCGCAGGATCCACGGGTGCCGGCGGTACAGCCCCCAGTCCCGGCGCGCGGTGTACTCGAGCCCCGCCCGCCAGCCCTCCGGGATCGGATCGGGCTGCGGCTCCTCGCCCATCGCCGCCTCGACCATCAGGTCGATGAGTTCGTCCCGCCCGCCGACGTGCCGGTACAGGGACATCGTGCCCGCTCCGAGGTACGCGGCGAGGCGCCGCATGTGGAGGTTGTCCAGCCCCTCCTCGTCGGCGAGGGCGATCGCGGCGGCCACGATGCGCTCGGTCGACAAGTGCGGGCCGCCGCCCTCGGCGTGGCCCGCCGCGGCGCGCGGCACCGGAGGCCCGCCGCCCGGTGCGTCGGCCCGCGCCGACGGCGCCCGGCCGGCCGTGGCCTTGCGCGCCCGGTACGCCTTCGCCCGGCACGAGCGCGAGCAGTAGTCGCGCGGACGGCCCCGGCCGCCGTCGTCGGCGACCGCCTCCCCGCACCACGCACAGACACCCATCGCCGACCCTCCGTTTTCGTCACACTCGACTTCGTGTCGAAATTCTACCCGGCAGGTCACCCAGACGTGACGAAATTTTCCATAAATCCATGGAAAATAATGCATTGAGTCTTCGTCAAAGCCGTGCGTATCGTGTACGCGGAACTGCGTACGACGTACCCGAGGAGCTTTTTGATGGCGACGCCGGATCCCCCCGAGTCGGTGCACAGGACAGCGGGCACCAGGGAGTGGATCGGCCTCGCCGTTCTCGTCCTCCCCTGCATGCTCGTGTCGATGGACATGTCGGTGCTGTTCATGGCGCTGCCGTCGCTGAGCGCCGACCTCGACCCCAGCAGTTCCGAACTCCTGTGGATCATGGACGCCTACGGCTTCCTGCTCGCGGGCCTCCTCATCACCATGGGCACGCTCGGCGACCGCATAGGCCGCCGCAAGCTGCTGATGATGGGCGGCGTCGGCTTCGGCGTGGCGTCGGTCCTCGCCGCGTACGCCACCACTCCCGAGGGCCTCATCGCCGCCCGCGCGCTGCTCGGCGTCGCCGGTGCCACGCTGGCACCCTCGACGCTCTCGCTGATCCGCAACATGTTCCACGACCCCGCCCAGCGCACGACCGCCATCGGCATCTGGACGGCCGGGTTCGCGGGCGGCGGCGTCCTCGGCCCGGTGATGGGCGGCGTGCTCCTCGAACACTTCTGGTGGGGCTCGGTGTTCCTGGTCAACGTGCCGGTGATGCTGCTGCTCCTGGTGCTCGGCCCGCTGCTGCTCCCGGAGTTCCGCGACCCGCGGCCGGGCCGCTTCGACTTCCCCGGCGCGGTGCTCTCCCTCGTGTCGGTGGTGGCCGTCGTCTACGGGATCAAGAAGATCGCCGAGGACGGGTTCGCCTGGACATACCTCGGGGTGAGCCTGGCAGGCCTCGTCGTCGGCGCCGCGTTCCTGCACCGCCAGCGGGTGATCGACCATCCGATGATCGACATCGCGCTGTTCCGCTCCCGCGCGTTCAGCGTCTCGCTGGCCACGAACTGGCTGTTGATGCTCGGCCTGGTCGGGTTCGGCCTGTTCTCCTCGCAGTTCCTGCAGTTGGTGCTCGGTATGGGTCCGCTGGAGTCGGCGCTGTGGTCGCTGCCGACCTTCGTCGTGATGCCGGTCGGCATCGCCATCGGTACGGCACTGGCGCCGCGCATCGGCAAGCCCAACGTCATCGTGCTCGGCCTGGTGGTGTCCGCGGTGGGCTGGGCGGCGCTGGGACGCGTCCAGGCCGACTCCGGCGTCTGGGGCCTGCTGGTCCCGAACATGATCATCGCGCTCGGCGTCGGCGCCGTCTTCGCGCTGGTCACCGACCTGATCCTGGCCGCCGCGCCGCCCGAGCGCGCCGGTTCGGCCTCCGCGATGTCGGAGACCGCGGCGGAGTTCGGCGGGGCGCTGGGCATCGCCGTGCTGGGCAGCATCGGCACCGCGATCTACCGGGGCGACCTCCAGGACCACGCGCCGGCCGGGGTCGACGAGCGGCAACTGGAGTCCGCGCGGGACACGTTGGGCGGTGCGGTGGAGGTCGCCGCGACGCTGCCTCCGGCGTCCGCCAAGGAGCTGCTGGACGCCGCGTTCGAGGCGTTCGCCCACGAGATGCGCGTCATCGCGCTGGTGGGCGGGGGCCTGATGGCCCTCACCGCCGTCCTCGTCGCGGCGCTGCTGAAGCGGCAGGACGGCGAGTCGCAGACGGAGTCGGAGAAGTCCGACGGGCCGGGGTCCGACGGACCGGCATCCGACGGGCCGACCGGGAAGTCCGCGGAGAAGGGCGCCGACCCGGGCACCGGCCGCGAACCGGAGGCCGCGGGCGCGCACTGAGCCCTTGGACGCCCCTCTAGGCTGGCGCCCATGGGTGCTGGTGATCGTTCCGGGCCGCTGCGGGCGCCGACGGGGAAGCTGAAACGCTTCCTTCTCGCGGCGCTCGCGGCGTCGCTCGTCATCACCGCGGTCCAGTACGCGGCGCAGTACTCGAACCAGTCGCCGCCCTGGTGGCAGGTCCTCGCCGAGTGGGTGCTCATCCTCAGCGCGTGCGCCGTGCTCTGGTTCGGGCAGCGCTTCCCGGTCGCGGCCTGCGCGTACGTGCTGGTCGCCACCGGGATGCACTTCACCCTCGGCGCGGTCGACGTGGCGCTGATGATGGTCCTGCTCATGGTCGGGCTGTACGCCGTCGCGGCCCGGGGCCGCCTCGTCGCGGCTTCGGTCCTGGGCGCCCTCACCGTCGCGGGGGTCGGCATGGGCACCGTCGGCGGCAACGAAGAGATCACCGTCGCGGCGCTGTTCATGCTCGCCGGCTGGGTCGTCGCGGTGATCGCGCTCGGCACGTCCAGCAACACGCGCCGGGCGTACCTGCGCGAGGCCGAGGGCCGGGTGGCCGCCGCGCAACACGGGCGCGAGGAGGAGGCCCTGCGCCGTGCGACCGAGGAACGCCTGCGCATCGCACGGGAGTTGCACGACGTCATCGGGCACAACATCTCGCTCATCAACGTGCAGGCCGGGGCCGCGCTGCACCGGCTCAAGAAGGACCCCGTCCAGGCCGAGGAGGCGCTCGGCGCCATCAAGACCGCCAGCCGCGAGACGCTGCGCGAACTGCGCACGACCCTCGGGGTGCTGCGGCAGGTGGACGAGGACGCGCCGACCGCGCCCGCGGCCGGGCTCGCGCGACTGGCCGACCTGGTCGCGTACGCCGAACTCGCCGGACTCGACGTGCACTCCGAGACCGCCGGCGAGCCGCGCGAACTCCGGGTCGAGGTCGACCTCGCGGCGTACCGCGTCATGCAGGAGTCGCTGACCAACGTGACTCGCCACGCGGCGGCCGCGTCGGTCGTGCTGCGGATCGTGTACGGCGTGACCGGGGTGCGCGTGGAGGTCGACGACGACGGCGCGGGCGCCCCGCGCAAGCGCAAGGACGCGGGCGGCGAGGGAACCGGCAACGGCATCCGGGGCATGCGCGAGCGCGCCCGCGCGCTCGGCGGCGAACTGACCGCGGGACCGCGCCCGGAGGGCGGGTTCCGGGTGCGCGCGTACCTTCCCTACAAGGCAGAGGAGATCTCCGGATGATCCGGGTGCTGCTGGCCGACGACCAGCGTCTGGTGCGGGCCGGGTTCCGCTCGATCCTGGAGGACGAGGACGACCTCACGATCGTCGGCGAGGCCTCCGACGGCGAGGAGGCCGTCGCCCTGGCGCGCGAACACCGGCCGGACGTCCTGCTGATGGACATCCGGATGCCCCGCGTCGACGGGCTGGAGGCCGCCCGGCGCATCGCCGCCGACCCGGCGCTGGCCGGCGTGCGGGTGGTCATCCTCACGACGTTCGACCTCGACGACTACATCTACGGTGCGCTGCGCGCGGGCGCGACCGGTTTCCTGGTGAAGGACACCGAGCCCGAGGAGCTGATCCAGGCGGTGCGCGTCGCGGCCCGCGGCGACGCACTGATCAGCCCGTCGATCACCCGGCGCCTGATCGCCGAGTTCGCGGGGCGCGTCAAGCAGCCGGAGCCGAACCCGCGCCTCAACGGCCTGACCGAGCGCGAGCGCGAGGTCATGGAGCTGGTGGCCGGCGGCCTGACGAACGACGAGATCGCGGCGCGCCTGGTGCTGTCCCCGGCGACCGCCAAGACGCATGTCAGCCGCATCATGACGAAGCTGTCGGTGCGGGACCGCTCGCAGTTGGTGGTGCTGGCGTACGAGTCGGGCATGGTCAGCCCCGGCTGGCTGGGCTGACGCCGACTCGCGCGGTACGCAGGTCCGGTCGGGCCCGGCTCGGTCGGGTCCTGTCCCATCGGGTCCGGTCCGCCCGCGCCGGGCCGCAACCGTGGGGGTACGCGCCCGCGCCGACCCGCAACCTGTGGGGTACGCAGGGTGTCCGCCCCAGGCCGACGCCCGGCCCCGAGCCGCCACCCCAGGCTGTGGGACATGACGCAGACACAGGGCACAGGCATTCGTCCCCCGGCGGATCCGCCCCGCCGAAGCAGTGTGTTCGCCCGGCTCGCGGGCTGGTCGCAGCGGCACCGCTGGGCCGCGCTCGCCGTCTGGCTGCTCGTCGTGGTGGCCGCCACGGCGGGCGCGCAGGCCGCCGGAAGCGCGTGGAAGAACGACTTCTCGCTGCCGGGCACCGAGTCGCAGGAGGCGAGCGACCTCCTGGCGCGGCACGGCGCGGTGCAGGCGGGCGACACGGTCGAGATCGTCTTCAAGACCGACCGCGGAGTCGCCGCGGACCGCGAGGCGGTGACAAAGGTCGCCGACGCGGTGCGCGTCTCCCCCGGAGTCGCCGACGTCCGCACCCCGTTCGACGACCCGTCCGCGGTCTCCGCGGACGGCCGCATCGGGTTCGCGACCGTCACCCTGTCGGGGCTCTCGACGGACGTCCCCAAGGAGGACATCCGCACGATCATCGACATCGCCCGGGACGCCGAGACCGACACCCTCCAGGTCGAGGTCGGCGGCGGTGCGGTGCGCGAGGCCCAGGAGGAGTCCGGCGGCGCCGCCGAGGGCGCGGGCATGCTCGCCGCGCTGGTGATCCTGGTCCTGCTGTTCGGTTCGGTGCTGGCCGCCGCACTCCCGCTGATCACCGCGCTGTTCGCGGTGGGCGCCGCCATCGGCCTCATCACCATGGCGTCCCACGCCGCCACCGTCGCCGACTTCACGCCGCCGATCATGATGCTGGTCGGCCTGGGCGTCGGGGTGGACTACGCGCTGCTGATCTTCTACCGCTTCCGCCACGAGCTGCTGCGCGGGGCCGAGCCGGCCGACGCGACGCGCACCGCCCTGGACGCCGCCGGACGCACGGTCTTCTTCGCGGGCTGCACGGTAATCATCGCGCTGCTCGGCCTGGTGACCCTCGGCCTGGGCTCGCTCCAGGGCGTCGCCCTCTCGGTCGCGCTGACCGTGCTGATCACGATGGCCGCGTCGTTGACCCTGCTGCCCGCGCTGCTCGCGGTGTTCGGCAAGCGCCTGCGCCGCAACGTCATGAAGAAGGTCGCCAAGGCCGAGCGCAAGGGCAAGGAGGAGGGCGCGGGTTGGCGCCGGATGGCCGCCGGGGTGCAGCGCCGTCCGTTCGCCGCGCTGCTGGTCGCCGTCGTCGCGCTGCTGGCGCTGTGCGCTCCGGCGCTCGACATGCGGCTCGGGTTCGCGGACGCGGGGAACGACGCGGAGAGCACCACGAGCCGGCAGGCGTACGACCTGATGGCGGAGGGCTTCGGCCCGGGCTTCAACGGCCCGCTCGTGGTGGTCGCCGAAGGCGGCACCGACACCGGCGAGGAACTGCGGCGCACGCTGGACGAGTTCCCCGGCATCGCGGCCGCGACCCCGCCGATGCCGTCGCGCGACGGCGTGCTGAGCACCGTACTGGCGTTCCCCGAGAGCGCCCCGCAGGACGAGGCGACCGAGGACCTGGTCCGGGCGCTGCGGGACGGCGGGCTCGACCCGTTCGAGGCCAGGACCGGCGCCGCGGTGTACGTCGGCGGCGCAACGGCCGGCGAGGTGGACTTCTCCGAGACGGTGGCCGCGCGCCTGCCGCTGTTCGTGGCGGTCGTGGTGGGCCTGTCCTCGCTGCTGCTGCTCCTGGTGTTCCGCTCGGTGCTGATCCCGCTCAAGGCCGCGGTGCTGAACCTGCTGAGCATCGGCGCCTCCATGGGCGTCATGACGTTGGTCTTCCAGCACGGCTGGTTCGGCGTGCAGCCCGGTCCGATCGAGGCGTTCCTGCCGGTCATGATCTTCGCGATCGTGTTCGGACTGTCCATGGACTACGAGGTGTTCCTGCTGTCGCGCATCCACGAGGAGTGGGAGCGGACGAAGGACTCCTCGCTCGCGGTCCGCGAGGGCCTGGCGACGACCGGCCGCGTCATCACCGCGGCGGCGGCGATCATGATCGTGGTGTTCGGCGCGTTCCTGCTGAGCCCGGACCGCATGCTCCAGCAGTTCGGCCTGGGCCTCGCGGTGGCGATCCTGCTGGACGCGCTGGTGATCCGCTGCCTGATCGTCCCGGCCGTGATGCAGCTGCTGGGCGACCGTGCGTGGTGGCTGCCGAAGGCGCTGGCGAAGGCCCTGCCCCGGGTGGCGCTGGAGGGCTCGCCGCAGGAGCCGGCGGCACCGGTCCGGAACTGACGCGGGAACTGACGCGGGAACCGACGCAGCAACTGACGCCGGAACGCGCGGAACGCGGCGAGGTCCGCCCCCTTGGAGAAGGGGGCGGACCTCGCCGCGTTCCGCGTGTTCGGCTGGTCACCGCGCTAGCGCGGTGCGCGCTGGTCCATGCCGCCGTTCGGGCCGACGTCGGGGACGTCGAGCAGGCCGGTCTCGACGCCGCCGACGCCCCAGCCGTACGCGAGCTTGTGCACTTCGAGCACGAAGAACGAGTCGGTGGAGACCACCCCGTCGATCAGGTGCATCCGCCGGTTGAGCAGGTCGGTGAAGTGGTCGGTGTCCCGGCAGATGACCTCGACCATGACGTCGTACTGCCCGGCGGTCATGACGAC
The DNA here is from genome assembly GCA_045039925.1 of Streptomycetaceae bacterium NBC_01309. GTDB lineage: Bacteria > Actinomycetota > Actinomycetes > Streptomycetales > Streptomycetaceae > Yinghuangia. Next base: position 7,077,341 of record CP108400.1, on the reverse strand, counting down.
GTACGACGTCTCCGGCAGTTCGCGCAGCGCGCGGCACACCTCGTGGGCGCTGCCGGGCCGCACGCGCATGCCGATCATGGCGAGCCGGTCGAAGCCGATCGTCAGCGGGTTGGCGATGCCCACGATCTGCAACACCCCGGTGTCCTCCAGGCGTTGCACGCGGTAGCGCACGGACGAGGCCGGGATGCCGAGGTCTTCGGCGATCTGGCTGTACGCGCGCCGTCCGTCCGCCTGGAGGATGGCGATGATGCGCCGGTCGATGTCGTCGAGCGGTCCTGCGGTCATGCGGGTGCTCCGGGGCTCTCGCGGTGTCTGGTCCTGGTCACCCATGATCGCCTGTGCCTCCCCGTTTGTCGGTCTACTGCCGCTGCCGTGCGGCTCAGGAATCGAAGCCGAGGCCGAGCCGGTCCAGCGTACGGAGCCACCCGTTCCGCCGGCCGTTCAGGTCCTCGCGCGCCATCGACCAGCGTGTGGCCTGGATGCCCAGGTAGCGCACCGGCTCGGGCGGGAAGGGCAGCGGCTTGCGGCGGATCATCTCCAGTTCGGTCCGCTCGGTGCGGCGGCCCTCCAGCAGGTCGAGCATCACGTCCGCGCCGAAGCGCGTGGCGCCGACGCCGAGGCCGGTGAAGCCGAGGGCGTACCCGACGCGTCCCTGCGCCGCGGTGCCGGCGAACATGCAGAACCGCGTCGTGGAGTCGATGACGCCGCCCCACGCGTGCGAGAAGGGCACGTCGGCGAGGGCGGGGAAGGTCTCGGCGAACTGTGCCGCGAGCGTGTCGAACGTCGCCGGCCGCTGCGTGAGCGCCTCGTCGACGCGCCCGCCGAACGGGTAGATCGCGTCGTAGCCGCCCCACAGGATGCGGTTGTCCGCGGTCTTGCGCAGGTAGTGGAACTGGTTGCCGGCGTCGGTGATCCCGTGGTCGCCGGTCCAGCCGATCGCGGTGAGCTGATCGTGCGTCAGGGGCGCGGTGGTCAGGGCGTAGTCGTAGACCGGGACCATGCTGAGGCCGAGGCGCTTGAGCAGCGGCGGGAAGATGTTGGTGGCGAGCGCGACGCGGCGGGCGGTGACGCGGGCGTACGGCGTGGTGAGCCGGACGCGGTCGGCGCGCTTCGTGTCGAGGGCGGTGACCTCGGTGTTCTCGGCGATGCGTACGCCGAGCTCCAGGCACGCGGCGCGCAGCCCCCACACCAGCCGGGCGGGGTCGAGCAGCGCGTAGTCGGGCTGCCACAGGCCGGCCGACCACATCGGGGAGTCGACCCACTCGCGGAGTTCGTCGCGGTCCAGGAGGCGGGACTTCTCGCCGTGCCGCTCGCCGAGTGCGGCGGCCTCGCGCAGCGCGTCGGCCTGCCAGGGCGTCGCGGCGACCGAGACCTTGCCGGTGCGGGCGAACCCGCAGTCCACGCCGTGCGTTTCGAGGTCGCGTTCGAAGGCGTCGAGGTTGGCGTTGCCGAGCCGCTGGAGGGTGTCGATCTCGTCGGGCCAGCGGGTGGCACCGTTGGCGAGGCCGTGGGTGAGGCTCGGCGAGCAGAAGCCGCCGTTGCGTCCGCTGGCGGCGTGGCCGCAGGTCGCGGCCTCCACCACCAGGACGTCGCGGGCGGGTTCGCGCTGCTTGGCGATCAGCGCGGTCCACAGGCCGGTGTAGCCGCCGCCGACCACGACCAGGTCGGTGGCGGTGTCGGCGGTCAACCGCGGGAGTGTCTCGGGGCGTTCGGGGCGGTCGAGCCAGTAGGGCTCGGTGGAGGTGGCGCGAAGTGCCGCCCGGTGGGCGTCGCGCGCAGTGCCCTTTGTGGTGTCGACGCTCATGAGTGGTCCTTGCTGCGTGGGCGGCACGCCGAACGAAGTCGCCGTCGGGTGCGGCGCGTTCGTCGTGCGGTGGTGATCGGTTCGGCGGTGCCTGCCGGTTCGGAGGGCGCCCGACCGGACAGGGGAAGCCGGTCGGGCGGGTCCGGGCGGCCCGGGTGCGGCGTACCGCGGCGTACCGGCGTACGCCGCACCCGGGTTCGGCTCAGAGACTGATGACGCCGGTACGCAGGTCGGACATGTCGAGCAGGGTGTGCTTGCCGCCGATGCGGCCCCAGCCGGTGCCGCGGTTGCCCGCGCCGCCGAACGGCATGTTGATGTCCCAGAAGCAGGTGCTGTCGTTGACGATGACCTGGCCGACCGCCATCTCCTCGATGAACCGGAAGGCCGCGCTCATGTTCTGGGTGAACACCGCGCCCTGGAGGCCGAGCTTGTCGTCGTTGGCGATGCGCAGCAGCTCGTCGTCGTTGGCGCCGGTGATGATCGGCACGACCGGGCCGAACGACTCCTCGCGCGACAGCAGCGCGTCGACCGGGACGTCGTCGACGACGGTGAACTCGTAGTAGAGGTCGGTGGGCTGGCCGGAGCGGCGGCCGCCGCCGGTGAGGATCTTCGCGCCGCGCTCGCGGGCGTCCGCCATGTGGCGGTCCATCTTGGCGGCGACACCCTCGTTGTTGAGCGGGCCCAGGTTGGTGGCGGCGGCGAACGGGTCGCCGAGCACGACGTCGGCGGCGGCGCGCAGCACGGCCTCCACGAACCCGTCGTGCGCGTCCTGGTGGACGACGACGCGCTCGGTGGCGCAGCAGACCTGGCCGGAGCACAGGTACGCGCCGTACACCGCGGCCTTCGCGGCGGCGTCGAGGTCGGCGTCCGCGAGCACGACCAGGGGGCCGTTGCCGGAGCACTCCATGATGGAGCGCTTGAGGCCCGCGGCGGCCTGGATCTTCGCACCGGTCGCGGAGGACCCGATGAAGCCGATCGCGTCGATGCCCGCGTGCCGGACCAGCGCGTCGCCGGTGGCGCCCTCGCCCGCGACGATGTTGACGAGGCCCTCGGGCAGCCCGGCGGCGACGAACGCCTCCATGGCCTTGAGCACGGTCAGCGGCGTGTTCGCCGGGGGCTTGACGACGTGCGCGTTGCCGGTGGCCAGGCCGGGGGCGACGAACTCGGCCAGCATCAGCAGCGGGAAGTTCCAGGGCGTGATGATGCCCCACGTGCCGACCGGCGCGTGGAAGGTGAACATGCGCTTGTTGCCGACGGTCGACGGCATGGTCTCGCCGTGCAGGCGTACCGCGTCCTCCGCGTGCAGGTGGAAGAGCTGCGCGGCCTCCTCGATGTCGGCGACCGACTCGGCGAGGGGCTTGCCCTGCTCCAGGGTCTGGAGGCGGGCCAGCTCGTCGACGCGCTTGGCCAGCTCGTCGCCGATGCGGTGACAGACCTTGGCGCGGTCCCACACGTTGACGCGGGCCCACTTGGCCTGGGCGTCGTTGGCGGCCTTGACCGCGGCGTCGAGGTCGGCGGCCGAGGGGACCGGGATGGTGCCGACGTGCTCGCCGGTGGCCGGGCTGTGCACCTCGTACGAGTCCGGCCCGGTGCCGTCCACGTAGGCGCCGTTGACGAAGAGCTGGTACTGGGCGGGGCTCGTGGTGCTCATGGGATCCCTCTCCAACGGGGTCGGGCCGCGTCGGGCGGCTGCGGAGACCCCCTCAGAGTTCACCCAACAAGTTGAACCTGTCAATACTTCAGAATCCGCAACTCAGATCGGTCTCATTTGCCGATTCCGCAGACGCAACCGTTGACAGGGTCAATTTGACGGACTTATAACGGGACCCCTCGATCCCCATCACCCCACTTCGTCCGAAGGGCACGCACATGTCCGCCCAGATCTCCACCCAATCGCCGCCACCGGCACCCGAACAGGCGCCCGCGCTGGCCAAGAAGATGCGCTGGTACGACGGCTTCGCCATGTCCCTGGCCATGCCGGCCGCACTCATCGCGTCGCTCGGCGCGTCCATCGGGGGTCTGGGCGCGTGGGGGGCCATCGCCCTGTGGGCGATATCCATGGTCCTGGCCACCGGAGCCAACTGGATCTACTCCGAGATGGCCGCGATGTTCCCCGAGTCCTCGGGCGGCATCGCGCACTACGCCACCGAGGGCTGGAAGTCCCGCGCGCCGTGGGTCGGCCCGCTGGCCAGCATCGGCTACTGGTTCGCGTGGACCACCGCCCTGTCGGTGTACGCGGGCATCATCGGCTCGCTCGTCCAGGCCCAGTGGTTCTCCGGCCAGGACTGGACGTGGGAGCTCGGACCGGCGACCGTCTCCTTCCCGGTCGCGGTCGGCATCGGCATAGTCCTGCTGCTGTTCGCGGCGGCGATGTTCGGCCTGCACGTGGCCATGTGGGTGGTGTACGTCACCGGCGGCATGTTGCTGGTCCCGCTCGCGGTGTTCCTGGTCGTGCCGTTCTTCAGCGGCGACTGGAGCGCGAGCGGCCTGCACTGGAACCTGCACGGCGTCGACGGCCTGCGCGAGTCGCTGGTCTGGCTGTACGTGATGGCGTGGACGTCCTTCGGCGTCGAGGTCTGCGCGACCTTCGCCCCCGAGTACAAGGACACCGTCCGCGACACCTCGCGTGCGCTGCGCGCCGGCGTGCTGTTCTCGCTCGGCGTCTTCATCCTGCTGCCGCTGTCGCTGTCCGGCTACCTCGGCGAGGAGCGCATCGGCGAGGACCCGACCACGTTCTACGTCGGCGCGTTCAACGACCTGGTCGGCGGCGCCGCGGACCTCATGGTCGTGTTCCTCATCGCGTCGCTGTTGCTCATCATGATCACCGGCCTCGCGGACGGCTCCCGCGTGCTCTTCAACATGGGCAAGGAGGGCACCACGATCAAGCAGGTCGGCGTGCTCAACAAGCGCGGCGTCCCGGCGCGCGCGCTGACCGTCGCCCTGGTGATCAACGTGCTGGCCCTGGTGTTCCTCAAGACGCCGCTCGCGATCGTGGTCACCGGCAACCTCGGCTACATCCTGACGCACATCCTGGCCATCTCCGGCTTCGCGATGCTGCGCCGGGACCGGCCCGACCTGGCGCGGCCGATCCGGCTGCCTGGCTTCTTCGTCCCGTTCGCCTGGCTGCTCGCGGCGCTGCTCACGGTGATCCTGGTGGTCGGCGCCACCGGCTTCAAGATCACCGGGTACGGCGGCTACAAGGAACTCGGCATCGCCCTGGCGGTCCTGGCGTCGGCCGTCGCACTCTGGCTGTTCCGCACCAAGGTCCAGGACCGGCGGGACCAGCAGGACCACCAGGACCGCCAGGTCAGCCGCCGCTGAAGCCGCCGAAAGCGAACCTCCCCATGCCGTACGTGTTCCTGTCCTTCGCCATCGTCGTCGAGGTCGTCGCGACGAGCCTCCTCAAATCCACCGAGGGCTTCTCGCGGCCCCTCCCGTCCGTGGTCTGCCTGGCCTGCTACGGCGCGTCCTTCTACCTGCTGTCCAAGGCGCTCCAGCACGGACTGCACGTGGGCGTCGGGTACGCGATCTGGTCCGGCGTGGGGACGGCGCTCATCGTGGTGATAGGCGTCCTGTTCCTGCACCAGGCCGTCAACCTCCCGACCCTGCTCGGGATCGCGATGATCGTCGGCGGCGTGGTCGTCCTGAACACGGCCGGAGCCCACTGAGCGGGAGCACGAACGAAGCCGTCGCCGGGCCCACTTCGGCCCGCCCCGCGGCACCACGTCACACGAGGCCAGGCACCCTCCGGGGTGCCTGGCCTCTGGCATGGGCCGCATCGCCGCCACGCGGCCGCGCGTGCGGAACCCGGCCGACAATCGCGGCAATCAACAGCGTCACCCGCCAAGAGCGGGCGAAGATATATGGCATGACGGGGAGTTCGGGAAGACTTTGGGCATGGGTGGCGACCGCGGTCTGCCTGGCGGCAGCCATCGTGCTGGGGGCGGTGGCCGTAGTGGCGGATTTGGACACCGCAGGACAGATCGCGGGGATTGCCGGCGCCGTCCTCGCGCTGGCCGGACTCGCCGTCGCGCTGCGGGCGTTGCGCCCCCGCCCGCCGGACGCGGCCACCGGTCCCGCCATCACCGCCGGCCGGGACCTGGGCACGGGGATCATCGGCAGCCGCAACCGTGTCGGCAACAGCCCGGCACCGCCTCCGACTTCACCGCCGTCCACCCCGGCTCCGGCTCCGAGTCCGAGTCCGGCTCCGAGTCCGCCGCCCGCACCCGCCCCACCGACGGGCGGTCCCGGAATCTCGGCGGGCCGTGACATCGGCACCGGGATCATCGGCGACGACAACTCCGTCGGCTCATGAGCGCCTTCCCCCGCGGCCGCGACGAACATCCGGCCCCCAAGCGCAAGGCCCGCGCCGGAGAATCGGGCCTGGCCCCGCAGATCCACGCCGGCGGGGACCTCGACCTGGCCATCATCGGCGACGGCAACACCGTCCACCTCCCGGCTCCGGGTGCCGAGCCCGGCGCGCCACCCGTCCGGTGGCCGGTCCGGTACGGCCAACCGCCCCGGCAGGCGGGATGCTTCCAGCACCGACCCGAACTCGACACGCTCGCCCGGGCATTGGACACGTCCGGGACCGCGGTCCTCACGCAGGTCCTGTCCGGCATCGGCGGGGTGGGCAAGACCCAACTCGCCGCCCACCTGGCCCATCAGGCGGTCCACCACCGCACCCACGACCTGGTGATGTGGGTGCACGCCACCGACCGGCCGGCCATCCTGTCCGCCTTCATCGACACCGCCCGCGCCCTGCAACTCCCCGACCTCGACGACGCCGAACAGGCGGCCGACCACCTGTTGCGGTGGCTGGCGGACGCCACCGACCACACGTGGCTCATCGTGCTGGACGACGTCACCACCCCCGAGGACCTGGAGGGCCTGTGGCCCCCCGAGCCTCCGAACGGCCGCACGCTGATCACCACTCGGTCCCGCCACGACAGCCTGACCGGCCGGGCCCCCTGCATCACACTCGACACCTACACCGCCGACCAGGCCACCACGTACCTCCGCGAACGGCTGGCCACGGCGGGCCGTACCGCCGACGACCACGAGCTCGCGGCACTCGCCGAAGACCTCGGCAACCTTCCGATCGCGCTTGCGCAAGCGAGTGCGTACATCATCCGGCGCGGCAAGCGCGTCGCCGCCTACCGGTCCCAGCTCAAGGACCAGAGCCGGCGGTTGGCGGAACTGCTGCCCGGCAACCAACTCCCGGACGGACAGCGCACGCTGCTCACCGCTCTGTGGGCCATGTCCGTGGAACAGGCGGACAACACCGAACCCGTGGGCATCGCAAGGTCCCTGCTCCACTTGGCGAGTGGCCTCGACCCGCACGGCATCCCCGAGGCCGTGCTCAGCAGTGCGCCGGCACGGGACTACCTCACCGCCCATCGGCCCGGCGGCGATCCGTCGGACGACGAGCCCGCCGCGGGCATCGACGCGGAGAGCATCCATACGGCGCTGTGCACGCTGAACGAACTCGGCCTGGTCGACTACGACCCCGACACCGAGTCCGTCCGCATCCACCAGCTCGTCCAGCGCACCACCCGCGAAACGGTGCATCCCGAACAGCAGACGACCGTCGCGCATGCGGCAGCCAACGCTCTTCTGGACGTCTGGCCGGAGGTCGAACGCGACACCGTCCTGGCGCAGACGCTCCGCGCCAACGCGACGACCCTGCAGCAGACCGCCGCCGACCACCTCTGGATCCCCGACGCGCATGTCCTGCTGTTCCAGGCCGGTGCCAGCCTCGGCGGCTCCGGACAAACCGCCGCCGCGGTCGACCACTTCGACGAGTTCTGCGCGGAAGCCCTCCGCCGCCTCGGACCCGACCATGCCGACACCCTCGCCGGCCGCCTCCAGTGCGCGATCTGGCGCGGCGCGACCGGGGACGCCTCGGGAGCCGTGCGGGCCTGTGACGCGCTCCTCACCGACCTGCTGCGGCTCTACGGCCCCGACCACCCCGACACCCTGGAGACCCGCTTCTACCTGGGGCAGTTGCGGGGCGCATCGGGGGACCTGGCGGGAGCCGCGGCGGCAATGGCGGAACTGATCGCCGACCAGGAGCGGATCCTCGGCTCGGACCACCCCGCCATCCTCCTGTCCTGGTACAACCTCATCAACTTCCAGGGGCGGACCAGGAACCCCAGCGAAACGGTGGCCGCGTTCGAGCGACTGATCGCCGACTACTCGGACAGGCCCGGCTTCGACGACTCCGACTTCGTCCTCGTGCGGCAGCAACTGGCCCTCTGGCGCGGCGTGTCCGGTGACTTCGCGGGCGCGGTGGCCGGGTTCGAGGACCTGCTCGCCGACCAGACCGACGTTCTGGGGCCCGACCACCCGATCATGCTCGTCTCCAGAACTCAGCTGGCAGTGTGGCGCAGCCGTGCCGGAAACCTGGAGAAGGGGACCCTGTTCGAGGAACTCCTCGCCGACCAACTGCGCATCTTCGGCCCCGACCACCCCGCCACACTCGACACCCGGCAGGGACTCGCCGGCTGGCAGGGCCAGACGGGGGATCTGGCCGGGGCGACCGCGGCCTTCGAGGAACTCCTCGCCGACCGGCTCCGCATCTTCGGCCCCGACCACCCCTCCACACTCGACACGCGTGAGCAACTCGCCGACCTCACGGGCAGACGAGGCGACCTCCAGGGAGTGCTCGCCGCATATACGGAACTACTCGCCGACTACATGCGCGTCCTGGGCGCCGACCACGCCGGCGCCCTCGCCGCGCGCGGCGGCCTCGCCCGCTGGCGCGCAGAGGCCGGAGATCTCCCGGGCGCCGTCACCGCCTACGCCGAACTCCTCCCGGACCGCGAACGCGTCCTGGGACCCGACCATCCCAACACCCTCACCTGCCGCCACAATCTGGCCGACCTCCGCGGCAAGGCCGGCGACCCCGGCACCGCCGCCACCGAACTCCGCGAAGTGCTCGTCGACTACGTGCGCGTCCTGGGCCCCGACCACCCCGACACCTTCATCACCCGGCACAACCTCGCCCGCTGGCTCGGCGAGGCCGGCGACCTCTCGGCCGGCGCCGTCGAACATGCCGAACTCCTCGCGGACCGCGAACGCGTCCTGGGACCCGACCACCCCGACACCCTCAGCAGCCGCCACAGCCTCGCTGCCGTGCGCGGAGAAGCCGGCGACGCCGACGCAGCCGCCACCGGACTCGGCGAACTGCTCACCGACCAAACACGCGTGCTCGGGCCCTACCACCCCGACACCCTCATCACCCGCAGCAACCTCGCGCACTGGCTCGGCGAAGCCGGCGACGTCCCGGCCGCCGTCACCGCCTACACCGAACTCCTCCCGGACCGCGAACGCGTCCTGGGACCCGACCACCCCGACACCCTCATCACCCGGGGCAACCTCGCGTACTGGCTCGGCAAGGCCGGCGACCACGCAGCCACCGTCACCGCCTACACCGAACTCCTCGCGGAGCGCGAACGCGTCCTTGGGCCCGACCACCCCGACACCCTCGCGACCCGCCGCAGCCTCGCCCACCGGCTCGGCGCAGCCGGAGACGCCGCGGAGGCGGCAGCCACGTACGCAGCACTCGCCTCGGCACAGGAACGCACCCTCGGACCCGACCACCCCGACACCCTCGACGGCCGCCACCAGCTGGCCGGCCTCCGCGGCAGAGCCGGCGACCCCGGCACAGCCGCCGCCGAACTCCGCGAACTACTCACCGACTACACGCACATCCTGGGAGCCGACCACCCGGACACCCACACCACCCGCAGCAACCTCGCGCACTGGCTCGGCGAGGCCGGCGACCACGCAGCCGCCATCGCCGCCTACACCGAACTCCTCCCGGACCGCGAACGCATGCTCGGCGCCGAGCACCCCGACACCCTCGACACCCGCCACCACCTGGCCGACCTCCGCGGCAGAGCCGGCGACCCCGGCACAGCCGCCGCCGAACTCCGCGAACTACTCACCGACTACACACGCGTCCAGGAAGCCGACCACCCGGGCACCCTCGCCATCCGCCACAGCCTCGCCTACTGGCTCGGCGAAGCCGGCGACGTCCCGGCCGCCGTCACCGCGTTCACCGAACTCCTCGCGGACCGCGAACGCGTCCTCGGCCCCCACCACCCCGACACCCGCACCGCCCGCGGCAACCTCGCGTATTGGCTCGGCGAGGCCGGGGACGCCGCCGGAGCGGCAGCCAGGTACACGGACGTTGTCGCCGACCGCGAGCGTTCGCGGGGCCCCGACCACCCCGAGACACTCACCGCCCGCCACAACCACGCCCACTGGCTCGGCGAAGCCGGCGACATCCCGGGCGCCGTCGCCGCCTACACCGAACTCCTCGCAGCGGAGGAACACGTCCACGGATCCGGCCACCCCGACACGCGCGCTGCCCGCCACAACCTCGCCCACTGGCACGGCGAGGCCGGCGACGCCGCGGGAGCGGCCGCCATGTACGGGGGCGTCCTCGCGGACCACCAGCGCACGCTCGGCCCCGACCACCCCGAAACCCTCAACGCCCGCCACCGCCGTGCCCACTGGCTCGGCGAAGCCGGCGACATCCCGGGCGCCGTCGCCGCCTACACCGAACTCCTCCCGGACCGCGAACGCGTCCTGGGACGGGACGACCCCGACACCCGCACCGTCCGCGGCAACCTCGCGTACTGGCTCGGCCAGGCCGGGGAGGCCGCCAAAGCGGCGGCCACGTACGCCGACGTTGTCGCGGACCACGAGCGCACGTTCGGCCCCGACCACCCCGAAACCCTGGCCGCGCGCCACAGCCACGCCTTTTGGCTCGGCCAGGCCGGCGACCCCTCGGCCGCCATCGCCGCCTACACCGAACTCCTCCCGGACCGCGAACGCGTCCTCGGAGCCGACCACCCCAGCACCCTCACCACCCGGGGCAACCTCGCGTACTGGCTCGGCGAGACCGGCGACGCCGCGGGAGCGGCAGCCACGTACGCGGACGTTCTCGCGGACCACGAGCGCACCCTCGGCCCCGACCACCCCGAAACCGTCGCCTGCCGCGGGTACGTCACCCGCTGGAGGGACCAGGTCAAGGCCCAGGCTGCCGAACTGGCGTTGCGGCGGGCGTTCGACCGCGCGCTCGATCTCGTCGCGCGCAGTCGGCTCGCCTACGAGCAGGGGCAGGCGGGCGACAGTGCCGCGGCCGCGTACGCCGCCGCCAGGCTCGTGGTCGAGGCCGACGAACTGCTCGGCCCGGACGACCACCACACGCTGGTGCTGCGCAACAACCTCGCGCACTGGGCCGGTGAGGCGGGCGATGCGCCGGCGGCCGTGGAGGCGTACGGGCAGCTGCTCCCCGATCTCGAACGTGTGTTGGGCCCCGATCACTCGCACACGCGGCTTGCCCGCGACGGCCTGGCGAACCGACAGCACGAGGCGCGCAGCCCCGGCCCCGATGCCGCCGATGCCGCCGAACGACCGGAGCCCGGTTTGAAGCAGAAGTAGGGGGGCGGAACCGCGTCTGCGCCGGCAACCGCGATGCAGACGACGTCGCAGCGGCAGCCGCAGGCCGCCCGAGGCCGCAGTGCCGCCGCCGAGCGGTTTCGGGAGTTGTACGGCCCCGTCCTCGCCCGGCACCCCGGCAAACGCGGTCCCCGATCGCGCCCGCCGGACCCAACGCCTGGGTTGCGAGGGGTTGGCGGGGGGCGAAGCATGGGAGTTGTCCTACCTGCCCACCGTTGACTGCGCGTTCTCCGGTGACTCGTGAGCCGCCCCAGGGCCGAGCCGACGCAACGGCAGAGCAGCCACGCCGCCACGCACCTGGAATCGCCATGCCCAAAACCGCCCGTCACCAGCTCTCCCGCGTCATCGGCACGTCATGCCTTGCCGTCGCCCTCGCCCTACCGGTCACCGCGATGACCGCGGGCGCCGCGCCGGCCGCGTCCCCGGCCGCGCTCCCGGCCGACACCCCGCCCCCGGACCCGCCGGACCCGCCCGACCCGCCGGACCAACCGGACGCGCCTGACCCCGGCGCACCCGAGCCCGACGGGCCGAACACCCCGGCCGAGCCCGACGGGCCTTCGTCGGCCGATCCGGGCGCCCCCGAGGAGGACGGCCCGAGCACCCCGTCGGACGAGTCGTCGTCCAGTCCCGCCATCCAGAACCTGGTGCCGCCCGAGCAGAAGAAGGCTCTGGAGGAGCAGATAGCGAAGCTCGACGTTCCGGACGACGTCAAGAAGCAGCTGAAGGAGAACCTCGACAAGGCGGCGGCGGCGATCGCGGATCCGGCCACCACGCCGGCGGACAAGGCCACGTACGAGTCGTACGTGGCCGAGCTCGACAAAACCGTGAAGGCCATCAACGACCCGGCGACGACACCCGAGGACCGGGCCACCCTCCTGACGGCGGTGGACGGGGCCAACGCGGCAATGAAGCTGGCCCATGACCCGAAGACGTCGGCCACGGACAAGACCTTCTACCTGCAACTCGGCGAAGCTCTCGCGAAGGTCGCGTCGCAGCTCCAGGACAAGACGTTGACGGTGGAGGCGAAGGCGGCCCTCGTACGGAACGTCAAGATAATCAGCGCGGGCCTCGTCGCCTTCGCGGACCCGAAGACGGCGCCGCCGAAGGAAGAGGACAAGAAGAAGATCCAGGACACTCTGGAGCGCAGGACCCAGGCCTTGGCCACCGTGCAGGACCCGAACGCGTCGCCGCAGGAGAAGGAAGCGGCCCAGCAGACCCTGGACGACGCCGCCGGCGCGCTCCAGAACCCCGAGTACCTGGAGTTCCTCGAAGAGGTCAAGCAGTACGACCCCTCCACGGAGTGCCTCGACGCCATCGCGACCAGGACCGAACAGGCCGGCTGGCCCGACGGATCCTTCTGGGGCCTGGCCGACGCGTCCTGCGCCGACACCCTGGCCGATGCCGCGGCCGACAACTCCAGCCGCTGGAACGAGGTGTTCGAGTGCGTGAAGGACAACGCCTTCACCACCTGCGCCGCGTACATCCCCGAGAGCTGACGTCGAGAGCCCCGAAGCACCGGTCCCCAAGCACCGGTTGCTTCGGGGCTTCCGGCAGCCCGGTCAGTAGGAGCCGCAAAGCGTCGAGGAACCAAGCGGTTCCGACACACAGTTGCGCCTTGAACCTCACGACAGCGGTCAATCTCCGGCATCCCCGACGGCGTGACATGTGCCCGGCTACCGTGACGCCATCGGTAGCGAAGCCGCCGGCTCGTCCCGTCTCCGCATCACCGAGTCCACGGACAGGGGCCCCGGATGGCCGAATTGCACGCCGCGGCAGAGCGCATGCTGGCGCGGTTCGGGCTGACGGCCGTCGCGGAGATCACGCGGACGCTGGACGCGGCGGGTCCGATCCCCTCGGGGTGGCTCGCCGCCGCGGAGGAGCTGGTCCGCAGGTCGTGGAACGGGGGCGGCAAGGCCCCCGCGGTGGCCGCGGTGGCCGTCATGGACCACGCGCTGCACAGCGTCGACCGGAACGCCCCCGAACGCCCCCGCCTGGTACTGCACTTGCAATTGGCCGAACGCACCGTCGAGAACGTCTTCGGAGACCTGCGACTGAGCGCCGAGGTCGACCATCAGCTCGCCGCCGAGACGGCGCAGCGGCCGACGTACGACCAGGTCGCCGTCGCGGCCGCGTACCCCGACATGCCCGCGCAGCAGCCCTTCCGGCCGGCCGACCCCATCGAGGACCACGTCCTCGCCCTGGCGAACGCGCTGCCGCGGGACGATCCGACGCGGTCGGCGCTGCTGGGCAGACTCGTGCATGCGTCGCTGATCCGCCGCGAGACGGGCACCGACGCGGGAGACGCGGCGGCCGTGTGGCGTGTCGCGCGGGAGGCGTTGGAGTGCTTGGGCGACGGCCGCCATGTAGACGCCGTGGGCGTTGGGCGCGTCGTGGCGCTCGCCGGGGCGACGTGGCTGCGGAGCAGTCCGGGCGACCGCACGGCGACGGAACTGTCCGTGCGCGGCGGGCGCTTGGCCCTGGCCGCCGCCGACCGGTTCGGCCTCTCGGACCGGCACGAGGTGCGCAGTGTGCATCTGGCACTGGCCGTGGCCCTGATGTCCTCGTTCACCGCGTCTCCCGAGCACGCCACCGTCGACGAGGCGATCGTCCACCTGGAGGCGTACCGAGACCACGGCATGCCCGACGACCACGGCATGTACGCGATGAACCTCGGCGGCGCGCTGGGCATGCGCGCGCTGCTCGACTGGAACGCGGACGACCTCGTCCGCGCCGACCGGTGCTGGGCGGATCTGGAGCGCGAACTGCCGGCGCAGCACCCGATGCGGCCCCACCTCGCCCAGAAGCGCGAAGGGGCGCGCCAGGCCGCTCAGATGGTGCGCTGCATGCCCCGGTGGTTCGGGGACGGGCTCGTGCAGCTCATGCGCGAAGCGCGCTGGTTCCTGCCGAGCCTGCCGCCCGTGCACATCGACAAGGATCTTCCGCCGCCCGGATCGCGCGCAGGTGCGCGGACCGGGCGGACGGTCCCGCCGCCACGCGTCCCGGACTACCCGGACCCGCCCCCGCGGGTCGAGGACGGCGGGGCACTCACGCCCGCCGAACACGCCACTCTCGCGGACCTGGCCGCCATCCACATCGAGAGTCTGCACGCACTCGACCCGCTCCTGCTGCGTCGTGCCGAAGAACGCTTCAGGGAGTGCCTTGCGGCCGCGCGCCCGGACAGCGACCTCGCGGTGCACGTCACCACGGTGCTGATGTCCACCCTCTGTGCCCTGGCACTGGCCGATGCGGATTCCGTGTCGCACTCGCTGGAGGAGGCCGTGGGCGTCGGCGACGGATCCCTGGCGCTTCTGACGCCCGGCAGCGACCGGTACGTGTGGCTGAACAGCGAGGTCGCCGTCACGCGGGCGAAGCAGGGGCTGATGTCCGGCAACCACGCCCTCGTCGCCCGGTCGCTTCCGGACATGCGCGCGGGTATCGCCAGGACGCCGGCGGGATCCACGGAACGGGCGTACGCCGAACTGGCTTTCGGGCAGGTGCTGAGCACGTACGCCGGCCTGGTCCAGGACCCGGGGCTCGCGGCCGAGGCGAGTGAGAGCGTCGCGCGCGCCTCCGCCCGCCTCGCGCAGGCTCCGGACCTGATCGGCGAGGGGCCGCTGCGCGAGCGCATCGTCGGACAACTCACGTCGTGGGCGGAGGTCGGCGACGCCGTTGCGCGCGGCGACCTGGACGGGGCCCGGCGCGCCGAGGCGGATCTGCACGCGGAAATGGCCGACGACCCGCTTCCGCCGGGCCGGTTCGCCGCCGCCCGGACGGCGATGCGGGCGGCCCTCAAGCGCGGTGACTGGAATGCCGCGACGGACGCGGCCGCCCGCGCGGTGGAGACACTTCCGCGGCTGGCCGCCGGCGCGCACGGCCACGGCCATCGGCAGCGCATCCTGAAGGACGCGCTGCACGGGGCCCGATACCCCTGGGCGCATCTCGACACCCCGGCTGACGCGGACGTCGCCGCCGGGGCCGTGGCCGCCACGGACTCCGAGGCCGGACGGCCCGACAGCCTCACGGGCGCCAGCATCAGCCGGACCGGGTGCGCGGTGGCCTTGGAGGCGGAACGCCCCGGCGTGGCCGTGGGCATCCTGGAGCAAGGGCGCGCGGTCCTGCTCTCGCATCAGCTCGACTCCCGCACCGACGAACGGGACTTGGCCGCCGCGCACCCCGCGCTGGCCCGCGAGTTGGCGGAACTGCGGCGGCTCAGCGACGAGTTGGAGGCCGCCGCGGACAGTTCCCTGGACGGCCTGCGACGCCGGCACGCGGCGGGCCGCAACTGGGAGGGCTTGCTGGACCGGATCCGCGGATGTGGTGACCGGTTCGCCGGATTCCTGCGTCCGCCCGCCGAGACCGAGATGTGCGCCGAGGCCGCGGACGGGCCGATCGTCCTGATCAACATCGACCGCCTGCGCTGCGACGCGCTGTTGGTCACGCCGACCGGGATCCGGACCCGGCGACTGCCCGACCTCGACGAGACCAGGATCGCGCTGCGCGCCCGCGCCTTCCTGGCGGCCGTCAACCTGCGGCGCCGGGCGGCGCCGGACCGGCCGGCCCCGACCGTCGAGGAGCACGACCGGGCCCGCGAGACGATCTTCACAACGCTGGAATGGATGTGGGACGCCATCGCGGAACCGGTCCTGGACTCCCTGGGGTTAGACAAGCCGTTCGCCGAGGACACACCCGTTCGGGCGATCCCACGCCTGTGGTGGTCCGCGTCGGGGCCGCTCGCGTACCTGCCCTTGCACGCCGCCGGATATCAGCGGCCTGGTGACCTCGCCCGGCGCAGAACGGTGCTCGACCACGTGGCAAGCTCGTACACGCCGACCGTCCGAGTCCTGCGGTACGCCCGGGAGTCGGCCGCGCCGACCGCGGGCGGCGGCGCCGTGATCGTCACGCAGCCCACCGGCGGCAGCGGGCGCGCGGGCGCCGCCAGAGACGATGTCGCGGCCGTCGGACGCACCATGACGGGGGCGGAGGTCATCGACGGCGACCGGGCCGATCCCGCGCATGTCCTCGAACGCCTCCGGGACGCGCGGTGGGCGCACTTCGCCTGCCATGGGGTCAGCGATTCCGCCGACCCCTCCGCAAGCCACCTCATCCTGGCCGAAGGCCGGCGGCTGAGCGTGCTCGACGTGTCCCGGCAGAAGCTGTCGAATGCCGACCTCGCGGTCCTGGCCGTGTGCCACACCGCCCGCGCGGACCGCCTGCCGGACGAGGCGCTCCATCTCGCCGCGGGCTTCCTGGTCGCCGGATACCCGCAGGTCGTCGCGTCCCTGTGGCAGGCCGACGACCCCACCTCGGCCCGACTGACGGGCGCCTTCTACCGCTCACTCCGGCGGTTCGGCGGCGGAGTGGACACCGCCGACGCGGCCCGCCACCTCAACCAGGTCGTCCGCGGACTGCGCCGACGGTACCCGCGGTCGCCGGCCAACTGGGCGCCGTACGTGCACCTGGGCCGATGAGGGGCGCCGCGGGCCGGGTACTTGCGCGGTGCTTATGGCGGCCCCGGTGCGTCCGGTGGTCCGGGTGCTTCGGGTGCTCACGATGCTTCCGGTCCTCACGGTGCTTCCGGTTCTCGGGGCAGCCGCAACCGCTTCATCAGCAAGTTGAGTTCGTCGCCCACCACCTCGGGCAGCGGGCCGTCCTTCGAGGCGACCCCCACCATGCGCGCAACAGGTCCGATGCGCAGGTCGACCAGGCTCTCGACCAAGTCGGCGAGCGCGAAGAGGCGTTGCCGTCCCGTCCACCACGACGCCGCGACCGCCACGGCACCCGCCGCCGACGCGGGCCACCAGAGCGTGGCGGCACCTCCCACCACGTAGAGAAGGCCCCAGGCCCCGAGTCGTGTGGAAGCGTCGAACGCCCCTGCCGTCTCCCGCACTTCCACGCGCTGGGGTTCACTCGCCGTCAGCCACACACGCGGCCACAACAACCCGAGCGGCACCCGGTAGTAGCGCTGCACGCGCTCTTCCATCGCGTGCACGCGGTCGCCCATGCGGGTCGCCCGGGCCGGCACCACCAAGGCGATGTTGTCGCGGCGTACCTCTGCCTCGCGCATGGCGTCCCTGGCCGCCTTGATTTCGTCCTGCCGCTGACGGTCCTCGGCCACTCCGAGCGCGACCACCTGCGCCTGGACCTCGGCGTCGGCCAGCGCCCGGCGCTTCTGCCGCCTGCGTACCAGCGGCCCGGCCGGCCAGTCGCCCAGCCACACGGTCGCCAAGACCTCCGCCCCGACCCGGACCGCAAGCCCCGGTACGACGGCGGCGCCGAGCACACCCACCAGCGCCAGGAACAGTCCCGCGGAGCCGTGGCGGTCCACCCAGGCGGCGGCGCGCTCCACGTCGTCCGTCAACAGCTCCGTCGAGAAGAAGGAGCCCGGCCCCAGTGTGTGGCCCGCCCATACGACGCCGAGGAAGAGCAGACCGGGCAGCGCCAGCAAGGAGACCCAGCGCTCGGCGAGCTTGCCGCCGATCTCCTCCAGCACCCCGGTCACCGCCGGCGCTCAATACCGGGCGAGACTCAGAGAGCCACCCGCGATGGGGCACAACGGGGCCTCGTCGACCGCGCTCGGGTCCTCATTGCGATCGCAGACCTTCGTCGGACAGCGGTACCGGAAGACGGCGCCCCCACCTCCGCGAAGGCCGGGCAGCGGCGTGTAGTCGCCCCCACGCGTGTCCCCCAGGCCGTACCCGAGTTCGTCGAGGAGGTCGACGAGCCGGGACGCCTCGGCGGTGCCCTGCCGGATACCCGTCACCGCCGCTTCGAGCCGGTCCACCATCGCCCCGTCGAACTCAGCAGCGGCGGACCGCAGTTGCGGAAGGTTCGCGCAGATCCAGGCAATGAGGCTCGGATCATCCATCTGACATCCCCCCGCGGCCCCGACCGAGTGCCCCCACGGCACCTGCACCCACAGCGAAGCCCCCGGCACCCCGCCCTCAGTGGCAACTCAGTTACCCAGAGCTGCCTCCGGGCGAGCCTAGAGCAACACAACAGACCCGCCCGGCCTTTCACAAAAGTCGCTCAGGACAGCCACCCCACGCGGCGGAGTCCTGCGCCTGCGCTACCAAGCCTTCGGGCACATCACCGACTTCACCGGTGCCCGCGAGCTGTCGAAATCGGATGGCCGACAGCCCCCCAGCCTGGCCACTCTGACCCCATGGGAGACAGAGCCAACGTCATCGTGGTGCGCGAGAACGGCACGCATGAGCTCTACCGGACCGGATGGGCGGTCGGGGTCGACCTCGACCTGCTGGACGGCCCGGCGGCGGCTCTCGCCATGCTCCCCGAACTACGCCACTGTGCAGCCGTGTTCGAGCTGATCCGAGCAGCCTGGCCCGGCTGGGAGGTCCGCCGGCTGTACGACGGCGCGGCCGAACTGCGGCGATACGTCGGGCTGGATCCGGAGTACGTCCGCTGCCGCAACTCGGACCTGTCCTTGGCCCCGTTCCTCGCCCCCGAGGACGAGGATCTGACCGGGCCCGACCCGGGCGGTGTGGTTGTCACGGTCGGCACCGACCGCTGCCACGTCGCCTCCCCCTGCTTCGACCACCCCGTCCGCGAAGGCGTCTCCCTGCTCGACCGCCTCGCAGACGCCCCCAGGCACGGAGTCTGCTCCCTGCACGTCAGCTCCGGGATCCACCTCGACCCGGAGCGCCGCCGCATGGTCTGGTGGTCCCTCTACTCCTCCCCGCAGGCGTACCAGGTACCGGAGTTGTGGCCGGGCTGGACAGTGGAGTTCTGGCAGGACAACTGGGAACGGCACGTCACAGCCTGCGGCCGCTTCTCCCCCGCGCCATTCGACGCCGGGGAGGCCACGGCCTCAGTACTGGCCAACGCCGCGGAGCGACGCGCCGCGAGAGCCGGCCACCGCGCACGTACGAAGCACAGGTGTGGACACCCGAACAGACACTGACCTTCATCCTGACCGCCCGGCGCGACCCGCTGTATGCCGCGTTCGTGTTGACTGTCGGCCTTGGTCTGCCGGACGGCTTCCGGTCTCGTCCTCACGACGTGCAGAAGCCCCGAAGCGTGGTCGCTTCGGGGCTTCTTTGCGGGTGGGCACAGACAGACTCGAACTGTCGACCCCTGCTTTGTAAGAGCAGTGCTCTAACCAACTGAGCTATGCGCCCGCGGGGGACAGAGTACCGAATCGGTGCTGGTGCACGCGCACGTGTTTCGTCGGGGGCGGGTGGGGCGCCTGTCGGCGGTGGTGGGGGCGGACCTGGGAGGATGGGGACGGCAGTCCGCGGACGGCGACGGGAGCGGGAGTGGCACTCGGGGCAGTACGGCACCGGATCGGTTCGGGGGTTGCTGTGCTGTTGCCTGGGGCTGTACTGCTGCCCGCGGTGGCCGTGGTGGCGGCGCTTGCGGTGCCCGGGGCGTTCGCCGGGGGTGAGACGCGGCCGTGGCGGCGGCGGCGCGAGGCGGCGCGGGCCGCGGCGGCGACCGCGCGGGAGGCGGCCGGCGAGGCGTTCCTGCGGCTCGACACCGCGCAGCGCGACCTGCGGATTGCGTTGGAGACGGTACGCGCGGTCGAGCCGACCGGTGCGATTGACGACGCGCTGCGGCGGTTCGAGGCGCTGAACGACCTGGTCGACGAGGCGAGCGCGGCCTACATCGGGGTCATGGACCGGCATCCGCTCGAATCCGAGGATTTGGAGACGACGGACTACGACGCCGCGCGGCGTGATCTGGAGGCGGTGGCGCGGCGGCTCGACGACGTGGGCAAGGAGTTGGAGCGGTTCGGGGGTTCGGTCGGGCCGATGATCGCCCGCGCGGATGCCGCGCTCTCGCAGTTGCCGCCGAAGACCGAGCACGCGCGGCAGACGGTGCGTGCCGCCGAGGCGGCGGTGCGGGTCGCGGTGCGCGAGGGGCTGGCGTCGGACGCGTACGAGCGGCGGCTGGCCGCTCTGCACGGCGAACTGGCCGAGTTGGACAAGGGCGCGGGTGTGCACGGCGTCGTGAAGACGCTTGCGCTGGCCGCACAGGTGACCGCGACCGCGCAGGCGCTGTACGAGGAGGCCGACCGGCTCCCCCGCCTGCGCGACGACGTGACCAAGCGGCTGTCGTCGCTGCGCACGCGCGCGCAGGCCGTGGCGTCCCGCGCCGACAATCTGGAGCCGGCGCTGAGCCGGCTGCGCCAGGGGTACAGCGCGGCGTGCTGGACCGATCTGGAGGGCACCGGGGCCGTTGTCGCGCGTGCCGTCGAGGTGGCCGAGGCACGCATCGACGAGGCGGGGGCCGCGGCGAACGGCCGGGAGTGGGCGGACGCGGTGAGCCGGCTGGCGACCGCCCGCGCCGCGCTCAACAACGCCGACGAGGCGATGGCCGCGGTGCACGACCGGCTGCGCGACCTCGACGACGTGGCCCGCGACCCCGATGCCGAGATCGAGCGCACCCGGTTCGCGCTGCGCGACGCGCAGCGCCTGGCGGTGGGCGGCCGGGCGGCGGCCGAGGAGAAGTACGCCCGCAGCCTCGACGCTCTCGTCTTCCGCCTGGAGGCGGTCGGCGGGCAGTTGGACGCTCCGCATCCCGACTGGTGGCGGTTCCTGACGGAGACCCGCACGATCCGGGCCGAGGTCGGCCGCGTCGTGCAGCAGATCCGCGACGACCGGGCCGGCGGCCAGGCGTGATCTCCACCACAGGATGACCGACAAATCAGACAAAAGCCTCAGAGTTCTCGACAGCCGGTCAGTCCGCGGCAACCCCGGGCGACGATCGCCACAATCCTGCGGCGACCCCCTGCCTTTTCCGGCGTTTCGACGTTTAAGGTGCTCTGAACCGCGGTACGGCCGGGACCTTGGTCCCGCCCGCTCAGGACCGAGTCCCCTGTGCCGCGGAAGCCGCAACAGTCACCTCGGGGACGTGCCATGCCCGTGATGCTCATTCCGATGCTCGCCTTCGTCGCGCTCGCCGCCGCGCCCTGCGTCGCCGCGCTGCGCCGTACGCCGAAGGCCTCCGGCGCGCAGCAGATGCCGCTGCACACCTCGGACCTGCACGACGTGCGCCGGATGATGCACACCGCGTACGAGGAAGAGCGCGACCTGCTGCACGAGCAGGCCGTCCGGTGGCTCAACTCCCTCGGCCGCGGCCCCCTCCGCGTCACCGACGCGAACCCCGCCCCGCGCGGCCTCGGCGGCGACACCGTCGTGCTGAGCGACGGCACCGTCCTGTGCCTGTCCGCGACCGGCAGCGTGATCCACGAACTCGTGCACGCACTCGACCGGTTCACCGAGGTGGCGCTGACGCGCGTACGGGCCGCCCGCGACGGCTTCGAACTCACCTTCGACATCGAGGGCAGCCCGCTGCACGCCAGCGCCGAACTCCTCACGGTGCGCGGCGCCGACGTCTGACAGACGGGCAGCGGCAGCGGCGCGCTTGCGGCAAGCGCGCCGGAACCCGGACTAGGCAGCGGCCTCCACGCGTTCGAGGAGCCACGTCAGGATCTCCTCGCCCGCGCGCACCCCGGCGTGGCGCGTCACGGTGACGTGCGGCGCGGTCCAGCCGGTCTCGGCCAGTTCGCCGTGTGCGGGCCGGATCCCCTGGTCGGCGGCGCGCAGCAGCTCGATGTCGAGCAGCGAGTCACCCGCCGCGAGGACCGTGTGCGCCCCGGTACGCCGGCGCACCTCGTCCACCGCCGCCCCCTTGGTCAGCGACTGCGGCACGAAGTACAGCTTGCGGCCCTGGAGCGAGGCACCCCAGCCGCGCTCCCCCGCCCAGCCGGTCAGCTCCTCGACGATCCCGGCCGGCACCAGCTCGCGCTCCAGCACCAGGTACGTGAACAACTCCTCGGCGACCCGCAGTTTGCGCACCCACTCGGGGGCGACGACCGCTTCCAGATGGGCCACGACCTCAGCCAGCGGTGCGGACTCCTCGGCCAGGCGCTTGCGCACTCCCGCGTTCCAGTCCTCGTCCGTGACGCCGTCCACCAGCAGGTGGCCGCCGTTGGCGCAGATCGCGTACTCGGCGGTGCGGCCCGGCAGTTCGATGCGGTCGTACTGCTTGCGCGTGCGCGTGGTGGTCGGCACCAGCATGGCCCGCGCACCGAGCTCGACGAGTATGCGGGCGGACGCCCGGGACAGGAACGAGATCGGCTTGCCCTCGTGGATCTCGACGCATTCGAGGTCGGGCGGCTGCTCGCCGGGGCCCAGGCCCAGGCGGGCGGCGGCCTTCGAGTAGATGAGGGTGCGGTCCAGGTCGCACGCGGCCACCACGGTGTGGGCGGTCGCTTGCGGGTTGTCGTGCCTGGCCTTCGTCACGTGGCTCCAATGTCGCGGCGGAATCCGGGCTTGACCAGGCCCACGCAGGAGTACGGGAGATCGTCCACCTCGACGACCTGCACCCCCCGCTGGTCCGCGAGCATGCGGACATGGTCGAGCTCGGTGCCGACACCGCGTCGCGCGAGGATCTTCCACGGGACACGGCGCAGCAGAACCCGCGTGGTTTCGCCCACGCCGGGTTTGATCAGGTTGACGTTGTCGATCTTGTACTCGGTTCCGATGCGCTCGACCGCGCGCCAGCCGTCCCAGGTCGGCGAGCGGTCGGACGCGGCCAGCACCGGCCATTCCCGGGCGACGGCCTCGGCCACCGCCGGGAAGCGGGCGCTGACGTTGTCGAGGAACTGGTTCGACACGTCGGCGTCGAGAAGGTCGCGGTAGAACTTCGCGCCGTGGAAGTCGTCCGGTCCGATCAGGCCCTCGCGCAGGACGGTGCGCGAGACGAGGCCCGAGACGGTCGAGTTCAGGCAGGCGGACGGGATCAGGAAGTCGTCGCGGGTGCCGTACGTCGTGACGCACGCCCCCGGGTCCGCGAGCACCGCCAACTCGTCCGAGAACCGCAGGCCGGTCGCCTCGTGCAGTTCGTCGAGCGCGGCGGTCAGCTCGCGCGTGATGGCGCCCTTGCCGGTCCAGCCGTCCACGAACATGATGCGCGACGGGTCGTACGCCCGGCCCAGCCAGCGCAGCGCGACCGCGTCGATGCCGCGCGCCCGGACGATCGAGACGGCGTAGTGCGGCAGGTCCAGGCCGTGCGCGTACGCCGCCCACCGCCGCATCAGGATGCCGATCGGGGTGCCGGCCCGGGCCAGCGACACCAGCACCGCGTCGCGCCCGCGCTCGGCGAGCACGATCTCGGTGACGACGCCGACCGCGTGTGCGAGCCGGTCGGCGGACAGCTCCAGCGCGCTGTGGAAGAGCGCCTGGTACTCCGGCGAAGGCTGGTACTCGATCGGCAGCGACTCGGCGTAGTGCGCGCCGCCGTGCTGGATAGCCTCTTCGCGCTCCTCCAGCGGGGCTTCGAGCTCGACGTCCGAAAGATCCTTGAGCAGCCAGGCGACCTCGTCCGCGGCATAGGAGGAGAACCCGGGGCCGTAGAGCGGCTCGGGCAGTTTTCCGGTGTCGCGAACGGTCATACGGCTACCTCGCTGTCGGGGGCGTTTCCTGGGGTACTTGGGACTCTGCCCGGGACATCGCCCTTGGCATCACCGGACGCATCACCGGAGGCATCGCCCGGGGCGTCACCCGGCACATGGCTGGGCACGACCACGAGGGCGACACGGTCCGCGACGCCGGCGAGCACGTCGAGGAGCCCGCCCTCGGCATGCAGCGCGGGAGTGTCGGCAGTCGAGTCGACGACCAGGACAATCGTGTCGAACCGCCGCGCCGGGTCGGCCCCCGGGTCCACGTTGTACGTGAACCGGTCGCCCGGGCCGTCCGCCGGATCGTCGTGTGCGGGGAAGGTCAGGCGCGTGCGGATCGCGTAGCCGGGGTCGTCGACCGCGAGGACCGGGGAACGCGTCGTCGTCGAGTAGCGGACCTCGGGTGCGGCCGGTGTGGCCGGTTCGACAGCTGCGGCAGCCGCGGATCCGTCCGCCGCGGAGGTCGCGTGGGCCGTCGCGTCGGCGAGCGCGCGGGCGAGGCGGAGCGGGACGTACATCAGCTCCTCGCAGCCCAGGACCAGCACGCGGCGGGCGCCGGCGAGCCCGCCCGCGAGCTGGGCGCCGAGCTCCGGCAGCGCTTTCTCCAGCGCCGCCTGGTGGTTCGCGGTGAAGCCGTGCCGTCCGCCGTCGGGCAGGCCCTCCGGCCAGTCCAGCGCGAGGCGTACGACCGAGCCGCGGGTGGCTCGGGTCGCCGATGGCTGTGTCCGCTCCTCGTCCTGCCGCGCTTCCCCGACCTGCTGGGCCTCGCCGTCCTGCCGCACCTTCTCGTCCTGCCGCACTTCCTCGGCGGCGACCAGGCCGGCGCCGCGCGTCAGGGCGTCGTGCGGGAGTTCGACGACGCCCGTCGCGAGCGAGACCACGTCGATGCGCGCGCCCAGGCGTTCCGCGAAGGCGGCCATCGTGCGGCGGTCGGCGGGCGTGCGGACGTCGATGAGCGCGGCGATGACGTACCGCTCGCGCGGCGCGACCTCGTGCAGCGTCTCGATCGTGTTCAACACCGTGCGCCCTGTGGAGAGTTCGTCGTCCACCAGCACCAGCGGCCCGCTGCCGGACAGCAGTTCGGGATCACGCGGCAGCAGCAGGTGCGAGGTGGCGTGCGAGTGCTCCTCCTCGAACCCGCCCAGCGGGGCGACGCCTTCGACCGGGCGGCGGGTCGAGTGCAGGTACGTCGCGCCCGGCAGCGCCTCCGCCACGCAGTGGCCGAGGCCGGTGGCGGTCTCCGCGTACCCGAGCACCACAGGCGTCGCGCTGTCGCTGTCCAGAACGTCGCGTACCTGCGCCCCCAAGGCCAGGCCCGCATCGTGCACCACGTGCGGCAGCTGCGGAACGTGCTTGCCCAGCACCGTCGACACGAGCAGGTGCGCGCGGCGCGGGTTGCGGCGCAGCGCGAGGCCGACGAGAGCGCGCAGGTCGCCGGTCCCGTCGTCGGCGGCGAGCATGTCCGTCGAGATGCGCGGGCCTATGGACGCCGCGGCGGAGCCCAGGCGTACGCCCAGACGCCGCGAGACCCAAGTGCCGCTCCACTCGGCGGTGGCCGCCGCCGCGGTCGCCGTCCCCAGCCCGTTCACGCCGGCCCGCCCCCGTTCACGTCACCACGGCCCAGGTCGCGGCCCAGATCGTCGCGGCCCAGGCCACCACGGCCGAGGTCGTCACGCCCCAGGCCGTCACCGGCGGCGCCGCCGCGGTGCAGCTCGCCGTGATCCGGGTCGTCGCGGTACCGCGGTGCCACGACCGCCCGTACCGGCCCCTGCGCCATCGCTTCCCCGAAGGTCGCCTGCGTCCAGCCCGCCTGGGCGTTCGCCGTCGCCGCGAGCAGGTCCACGAAGCTGACCTCTTCCGCGGCCACCCCGAACGCCCCGGCACGCCGCATGACGGCCTCGGCCCACGCGCGGTGCGGCTTCACCTCGTTCATCTTGTTCGTGTACGCCGAACGCAGCACACCGCCGCCCGAGGCGCTCTCCGCGAGGATGTCCGACGCGTCGCTGAACTCCTCGTGCGTCACCACCGACATCGCGTGGATGACCGCCACGTGGCTCGGGTGGATCGCGGTCTTGCCGAGCAGGCCGTTGGCCTTGTCGAGCTCCAGCTCGCGGATCAGGCCGTCGAGGTCCGCCGAGATCAGGCGCGAGCGCAGCGCGACCGCCTCGTCCGGGTCCTCGGCCTCCGCGAACGGAGACCGGCGCAGCTGCGGCTTGAAGAGTCGCTCGCCCTGCGGGAAGTACTCCCACACCGGCCCGGAGATCACATAGCCGGTGCCGTCGGAGCGTCCGAAGACGTTGACGATGTCCGCGATCAGGCCGGCGACCAGGTGCACGTCGTACGCCGTCAGGTCGCGCGAGCGGCGCAGCGCGTACGCCGACGCGAAGTCCGTGGCCCCTATCCGCACCGCGAGGATGTGCTCGCGGTGCGCCTGGATCAGCGTCGACAGCTCGGTCAGCATGCGCTGGCGGTACTCGAGGTACGCGATGCACGGCGACTCCAGCACCGGCATGCCCAGGAGGCGCCGTCCGCTGTCCAGGCTCGCCTCGACCAGGGCCTTGAGGTAGCGGGCACCGCTGTCCGGCTCGAACTTGGGCATGACAAAGCCCGTGAGGGCGGACAGGGACGACCCCAGGCGCTCGGTGAGGTCGGTGATCTGCTCGGGTGCGCGCACCCGGACGAAGAGCAGCGGCCCCTTGGCCCCGGACTCCGCGTGCTCGGTCAGTTGCGCGACGAGATTGTGCTCGCCCATCTCGACGTCGCGGTCGTCGATGGCGTCCTCTAGGCACAGCACCATGGACGTGACGCCGCGCGCCGCCTGCTTGGCGATGTCGGCGGCGAGAGTCGTACGGGTGGCGGGGCTGTAGAGCGTCGCGCCGAGCGCCGCAGCCAGTACGGCCGGTTCCGAATCGCGGCCGAACTCCTGCGGCGGTCGGTGGAACAAGTGCTTCAGCTCCTGGTCATCCAGGAAGGCGAAGTGGCGCATCGTGTTCCCCCTTGCTGTCGGGTATCCGGTACGGGCGCGTCCCCCGCGCGCGGCTGCGGTTGCGGGACATGTTTCGCGCCCCTTGGCGCGGTCGCGCCCAACCGGGAATCCCGGCAGGCACACATACGGTAACCGAAAAGCAAAATGACAGAAGATCCCTCAGGTTGCATGCGTCAGACGTTCACGGGCTTGTCACAGACGTGACACACGCGGTCCAATCCGGAGGGTCTTCGTCCACCCCGAGGGCGAAATGCCTGGCGGGAATGCGTGCCCTTGCCCGTGGTCACACAACGTAGCGGCCCGGAAACGCCTGTAACACTGGCACAGAACGGGCCGCGCTTTCCGGATAACGAACGGCAGGGCCCTGCCGGTTCCCCCGCCGCGCCGGGTCGTCCGCGTTGAGTGCCGGGTGCGGAAGCGGGCAGGATGGGCGCATGACGCAGGTGATGACCAAGGGCGCGAACACGGTCCTGGGCGCGGACTCGGTCCGGGTCGTCCTGGAATGGCGCACCGGTCCGGGGGTTCCGGACATCGACTGCTCGGCGCTGCTGCTCGGCGACGACGGGCGCGTGCGCAGCGACGCCGACTTCGTGTTCTACAACCAGCCCAGCCACCCTTCGGGGGCGGTTGTGCACGGCGACAAGGTCGTGGCGCCGTCCGGCTGTTCGGATGCCTTCCGGGTGGACGTGAAGGGCCTGGAGGCGGGCATCACGCGTGTCGTGGTGGCCGGTTCCGCGGACGGCGGACGGGTGAGCGCGGTGCCGGGCCTGATCCTGCGCGTCTTCGACGCGGTGGGCGGGCGCGAACTCCTCAATTTCCCGATCGCGGGGGCCACGACCGAGACGGCGTTCGTGTTCGGCGAGATCTACCTGCGCAACGACCAGTGGAAGTTCCGCGCGATCGGCCAGGGGTACGACGCCGGGCTCGCGGCCCTTGCGACGGACTACGGCATCAACGTCGACGACGAGCCGGAGCCGCCTGTGGCGGCGCCGGCTCCTGGGCCTGGGCCTGCGGCGAGGCCGTCGCGGACGCCGCAGAACGCGGCTCCCGCGTCCTCTCCTGCTGGCGCGCGCCCGGCGGCGGCTTCGCCTGCGCAAGGCTCCGCACACGGCTCTCCGGCCTCGGCGCGGCCGGGCGCCGGGTCCCCGGGCGGTCAGGCGGCGGCCGCCGCGTCGCCGTGGCCCACTCCGGCGCCGACCACGGCCGGTCCGAACCCGCCGACGCCGCAGCCCGCGTCGTCAGGTCCGGGTGCCGCCGGGCCGGGTGCCGCCCGGCCGGGGTCCGGCAGGCCGGGGCTCTCCGGTCCCGGGTCCGGCAGGCCGAGTACCCCGACGCCGCCGGGCGACCTGGCCCCGACCGCGCTGTTGCCCGCGTCGCTGCCCGAAGATCCACCGCCGCTGCCCGCGTCGCCCGGGAGGCCGGGCGCGGGCGCTCCGGCCGCCCCCGGAGGCGCGTCCGCCGGCGCCACGGGCCCCCAGACGCCGTACGGCGGCGCGCCGATCCCTCCGCCGCCGGGGCCGCACACGCCCCTGGGCGGCTCAGGCTTCCCGCAGACGCCGTCGCAAGGGGCGCACGTACCGCCGCCGCCCACGCTGGGCACACCTCCCGGTGCGAGCGGGCCCGGCGGCAGCACGCCGGGTTCCGCGCTGCCGACGCCGCCCGGAGTCATGCGCATGCCGCAGGGCGGCCCGCAGTACGCCGTGGGCGCCGCGGCCCAGCACCCCGGCGGTTCCCAGCCGGGCTCCGGCCCCGGGTCGGCCCCGGGGTCCGGTCCGGGTTCGGGTCCCGGGCACCACCCGTATCAGGGCCAGCCCCACCAGATGTCGCCCCAGCAGGGTCAGCCGCATCCGGGTCAGGCTCACCCCGGCCAGTCGCACCCGGGTCAAGGGCACGCGCCACAAGGCCACATCCAGCCGCCGCCCGGCCCGACCGGACACCCCCCGCAGACCCAGTGGCTCAACTCCCCGCCCCAGGGCCCGCAGTTCCAGTAGACCGACACCAACGAGCACGCGGATGCGACGGCCCCGGCCCAAGCATCCGCCGACCGATCCCGCCGCGCGCTACTTGTAACCGCGCGCCCAGACCAGGCCCCAGCCGAACGCGCGGTCCAGTTCGGCCTGGAAGCCGTCGATGTACCGCACAACTCGCCGTACGGTCATGTCGTCGCCGTGGTTCTCCAGCAGCGCTACCGCACACGTACGCGCGCCCGCCGAGCGGTCGTCGAGGCGCACCTCGATCGGGCGGCCCGCGTTCGGGAACAGGCTGACGACGCCGTTCGCCTGGTCGAACGCCGGGGTGCCGTCGTAGATGTAGACGAAGATCAGCAGCCGCTTGAACAGCCTGGTCTGGTCGAGGTTGATGAACATCGTCTCGCCCGACGCCGAGCCGGTCCGGTCGTCGTGGTCGAGGCGCACGTACGGAGCCTGGTTGAAGTCCCCGTAGAGGTTGCCCAGCGCCTGGACGACACCCTTGGAGCCGTCCGACAGCTCCCACATGCACCCGAGGTCCAGGTCGATCTTCTGCGGCAGCGGCGGCGAGTCGACCTGGAGCGGGCGGAAGAGCCCGCCGCGCGGCTTCGCGGGCGGCTCCTCGTAGAACTGGTTCCAGTGCAGGTTGACCCGCAGCGTCCCGGTCGCGGACCCCTGCCGCGTCAGCGACACCTCCGGCGAACTCCGGGTCAGCGTGACCTTGTGGCTGCCCGAGTCCGTCTCACCGACCAGCCCCTGTTGCCGACCGAACAACGGCATTGCGCCCTCCCCGCCCGTGCGACCCACCGCGTGCAGTGACGGTGTAGCCACAAAAATAGCCGTACCGCACGCGCCGTGTGGCTGCGCGTGCGGTACGGCTTTCGCGTAGGGCTTTCCGTACGGGTTCCCGTACGCCTTCCCGGGACCCGTCAGGGCTCTCGCATCAGTGCGTCAGGGGCCGGGCAGGGCCCTTCGCCGGGCCGGCCGACCGAACGTTTCGGTAGGCCGGGCCTCGTCGGACCCGAAGGGTCCGACGGCGGGTCCGACTGCGGATCAGACCTTCGCCTCGACTTCCGGTTCCGCGCCCTGCCCGTTATTTTTTCCTGGTTCATGGCCGATCCTGCGGTTGCGCACCACCGAGGACCAGAAGGCCAGGCCGATCAGCGCGACGCCGATGACGCCGGTGACCACCTCGTTGATGTGCTGGCCGATGGTGACCAGCAGGATGATCGCGAGCGCGCCGATCGCGTAGTGCGCGCCGTGCTCCAGGTAGACGTAGTCGTCGAGCGTGCCCTTGCGGACGAGGTACACGGTCAGCGACCGGACGTACATCGCGCCGATGCCGAGGCCGAGCGCCATCTCGAAGATGTCGTTGGTGATGGCGAAGGCCCCGATGACGCCGTCGAACGAGAACGACGCGTCGAGGACTTCGAGGTAGAGGAACAGGAAGAACGCGGCCTTGCCGGCGAGCCCGACGAGCTGGCGGTTGCCGTTCTGCGTCGCGCCTTCGCCCGACTTCCCGGCCCCCTCGGCCTCCTCGGCCCCCTCGGCTCCAGCGGCCTCCTCGGCGTCCTCCTCGTCACCCTCTTCGAGTTTGTTCTCGAAGTGTTCGGATAGACCGCCGACGATCAGATAGGTGATCAGGCCCAGGAGACCGGAGATGAGGACCGTGGCTGTTTTGTCGGCCGTTTCGTGGTCGCCGACCAGCGCCTCGCCGCCGTAGGTGGTCGCGACGACCAGCAGCGTGCCCAGGGCCACGAGGACCGAGAGGACGTCGAGCTTGCCGAGGCGGGCGAGCGGCTTCTCCAGCCACGAGAGCCACTTGTGCTCCCGGTCCTCGAAGATGAAGTCGAGGAAGATCATGAGCAGGAAGATGCCGCCGAACGCCGCGATGGACGGGTGCGCGGCGGTGACCAGGCGCTCGTATTCGTCCTTGTCGTTGATGGCCAGGTCGATCGTCTCGATCGGCCCCAGCTTCGCCGTGATGCCGACGATGAGGAGCGGGAAGACCAGGCGCATGCCGAATACGGCGATGAGAATGCCGATGGTGAGGAAGATCTTCTGCCAGAACGCGTTCATCTTCGCCAGCACGCTGGCGTTGACCACCGCGTTGTCGAAGGACAGGGAGATCTCCAGGATGGACAGGATCGCAACGACCGCGAAGCCCTCCCACCCCCAAAGAATGAAAGCCAAGGCCAGGCCGGCGATGGTGACGCCGAACGACCAGCCGAAGGTACGGAGCAACACGGGGCAGGAGTCCCTTTCCTAGTCCAGACTGTCGGGCGATTGCGCGGGTGCGGGCTCCGGGCCCGAAAACAGCGGAGGGCCGGTCACCGCGGCGACCGGCCCTCGACCGGACCGATCACTGCACGCTGACCCCGAAGTCCAGGGCGATGCCCCGCAGCCCCGAAGCGTACCCCTGGCCTACTGCGCGGAACTTCCACTCCCCCTGGTAACGGTAAAGTTCTCCAAAGATCATGGCAGTCTCGCTTGACGCATCCTCCGTCAAGTCGTAGCGCGCAAGCTCGTTTCCGTCCGCCTGATTCACGATGCGGATGTACGCGTTGCGGACCTGTCCGAAAGTCTGGCCCCGCGTCTCGGCGTCGTAGATCGAAACCGGGAAGACGACCTTTTCGACCGTCTGCGGAACGAGCGTGAGGTCGACCATGAGGACCTCGTCGTCGCCCTCGCCCTCACCGGTCAGGTTGTCGCCGGTGTGCTCCACCGAACCCTCGGGGCTCTTCAGGTTGTTGTAGAAGACGAAGTAGTCGTCGCCCAGCACCTTGCCCGCCGCGCCGCACAGCAGGGCGCTGGCGTCCAGGTCGAACGACGCGCCCGTGGTGGCCCGTGCGTCCCAGCCCAGACCCACCAGCACGGTGGTCAGATTCGGAGCGGCCTTGGTGAGCGAGACATTGCCGCCCTTGGCGAGGGTGACCCCCATGTATTCCTCCTGCTTCGCATAGTCCCCGGTCGAAGCGTAGTCAGCAGTGGTATGCCGCGTCTCGACCCCTGATGAGCTTCAAGGGATATCCCTCGGCAATGCGCGCCACAACGCGTGACGCCCGCCGGCTCGGGGCCGGCGGGCGTCTTCAAGGCGTTTGTTCGTCAGACGTTCACGCCGAAGTCCTGCGCGATACCGCGCAGGCCCGACGCGTAGCCCTGGCCGACCGCGCGGAACTTCCACTCGGCACCGCTGCGGTACAGCTCGCCGAAGACCATGGCGGTCTCGGTCGAGGCGTCCTCGGTGAGGTCGTACCGGGCCAGCTCGTTGTTGTCCGCCTGGTTCACGATGCGGATGAACGCGTTGCGGACCTGGCCGAACGACTGCTGGCGCGTCTCGGCGTCGTAGATCGACACCGGGAACACGATGCGCTCGACGTCGGCGGGGACGGTCGCGAGGCTGACCTTGATGGCCTCGTCGTCGCCCTCGCCCTCACCGGTGAGGTTGTCGCCGGTGTGCTCGACGGAGCCGTCCGGGCTCTTGAGGTTGTTGAAGAACACGAAGTGCCCGTCGGACAGGGTCTTCCCGCCGGCGTTGAGCAGAATCGCGCTGGCGTCGAGGTCGAAGTCCTGACCGGTGGTCGTACGGACGTCCCAGCCCAGGCCGACCAGGACGGCCGTAAGGCCCGGGGCCTCCTTGGTCAGGGAGACGTTGCCGCCCTTGCTCAGGCTGACTCCCACGAGTCCTCCATAAGATCGTGGAGCTCGCCGCGGTGGCGGTGCTCCGGAATTTGCCGTGTACGGCTGGACAACGATCCGATCCTAGTCACGAGTTCCTGACCACGGCATGATCTGGCCGGTGTCGTTCCCAAAGCCGAGGGATCTCCGGAATTCCGGAGCACCTGTGAGTGCGCCGCAGCGGTGTCTCAGAGGGTGTCTCAGAGGGTGCCGAGCGCCTTGACGTACTCGTTCAGGTCGCGCGCGTCGGGCAGGGCGTTGACGACGCTCCAGCGCACGACGCCGTCCTTGCCGATGATGAAGGTGCCGCGGACCGCGCAGCCCTTCTCCTCGTTGAACACGCCGTACGCCTGCGCGACCGCGCCGTGCGGCCAGAAGTCGGACAGCACCGGGTACTCCAGGCCCTCCTTCTCGGCGAAGACCTTCTGCGTGAACATCGAGTCGCACGACACCGCGAGCAGCTGCACGTCGTCGTTGACGAACGTCGGCAGCTCGTCGCGCAGCGCGCACAGCTCGCCCGTGCACACACCGGTGAAAGAGAACGGGTAGAAGAGCAGGACGACGTTCTTGCTGCCCTGGAAGTCCGAGAGCTTGACGACGCTCCCGTGCTGGTCCTTCAGCTCGAAGTCGGGGGCCTTGCTGCCGATCTCGACGGCCATTGGTGCGTCCTTTCGACCAACTGCGGTGTGACGGTGTCGCGCCCCGGGCGGGGCTTCACGACCCACAGTCTGGCACCCGGCCCGGGCACCGGTTCGGCCCGGCCGCTTGGCAGCGATATGTCCCGGGAAAGATGGACGTCATGTCCACGACCGCACGGCCGTACGAACCGGCGGGCCCGCCCGGCCCCGCGTCCGAGGGTGCCGCACTCGGCGTCGCGTCGACCCCGCTCGCCGAGCAGCGCGCCCGTGCCCTGCTGGCCTGGGACGCGTTCCGCGGCGTCGCCGCCGGGGCCGACCCCGACGCACCGTCGCGCCTGCCCGGCTGGACGGGCCGGGCCGTCGTCGCGCACCTGGCGTCGTGGCCGGACGAGCCGCTGCTCGCCCGCCTGCTGGCCGAGGCGCGCGGCACCCGCGACCCCGAGGCGGAGCCGCTCGACCAGGACGCCGCGAACGCCGCACTCGTCGACGCGCACCGCGACGCGACCGCCGCGGAGCTCCTCGCCGCGCTCGACGACGGCCGGGCGCGCCTGGCGGCGGCGTTCGACGCGGTGGGGCGGGAGGGCATCGGGCTCGCCCGCACCGGTTCGCAGGTGGGCCCGGTGCCGCTGCTGACGCAGTTGGGCGCCATCGCGTACGAACTGGCCGTGCACGCCGCCGACCTGGCCCCCTGCGGTGCCCCGGAGGCGGACCCGGCCCTGGTCGACGCGGGCCTGCTGGCACTCGCCGACATCACCGGCGCGCTGGCCGCCCGGTACGGCCTGACCGCGGAGAGCGCCCTCGTCGGCCCCGGCGGAGGCTGGGCCTTCGCGGCCGACGGCGGCGGGTGGTCGGTACGGGCGGTCCCGGCCGGGAAGAGCACCGGCCCCGCGGTCCGCGCGAGTTCCGCGGCCCTGCTGCTGGACGCCTCCGCCGGACGCCGCTCGGTGCCGCCACTGCTCGTGAAGCGCGACCTGCGCCTCGACAACGTGCCGGGGCTGCTGGCGCTGGCCCCGCTGCTGGACCACGTCCCGGGCCTGCCGGGCGGCCCGGCCCTGCGCGTCGCCGCGGGCTGGCTAGGCGGCCTGGGGCGGGCCATGACCCGCCTCCAGCGCTGAGCTGGGGTGCTGTGCCCGCGGGCCGGGGTGCCCGCGGGCCGGGGTGCCCGCGGGCCGGGGTGCCCGCGGAGTGGGACACGCGCCGAGCGGGTGCCCGCAGGGTGGGACACCCCGCGAGCGGCGGGCCCGCGCGGCCGAGGTGATCGCGGAAAAGCCGGCGGGGGCGCGGTCACGTCCGCGGCGCTGTTGCGCCTCGTGCGTTCCCGCGCCCCCGCCGGGTGCGCTGGTGTGTCCGTCCCTCTCGGGCCCGAGTGCCCGGGACGGAACCGCCTACTTCCGGCCGCTGCTGCGGGCCGTCTTCGGGGCGACCAACCGGGCTCCGGACCAGTCCTTGGCGATGGCCGTGGTGGTGGTCCCCGACAGGCCGGCCGTCTGGGCCGACTCGCCGATGTCGCTCGGCTCGACGTACCCGTCCCGACCCGTCTTCGGGGTCAGCAGCCACACGGTGCCGCCGTCCGTGAGCGTGGTCAACGCATCCACCAGGGAGTCGGCGAGGTCGCCGTCCCCGTCTCGGAACCAAAGGATGACGACGTCGGCGACGTCCTCGTCGTAGTCCTCGTCGACGAGGTCGTTGCCGGTGACCTCCGCGATCGCCTCGCGGAAATCCTCGTCGCAGTCGTCGTCATAACCGAGCTCCTGGACCACCTGTCCGGGCTGGAACCCAAGCCGCGTCAGCGGGTTGGACCGTTCCTCCGCGTGGTCCGCGGTCGCGCTCACGAAGTGACCTCCCATGTTCGGCCCCGCTGTGTTCCGGAGCTGTGGCCGTAGTCCACACGCGCCGGGCTGTTCGCGCAAGTACCCAGGTCACGCCGCCACCCAAACACCACCGCGAGGAGGTATGTGGCGAACGCTCCGGCGTACGCCCGGCGCGCCGACGGCCGAGACCGCGCCCGCGCGCGCCCCGGCACCCGTCCCGGGCCGCCGCCGGCCAGCGCCCTGGGGCCTACCAGCCCTGCCGCCTCCCGCCCGGCACCGGCGCCCCGGCGTGCCCGGGAAGGGCCGCCGCGGCCGTCTCGATCTCCGCGTCGGGCCCCGGGAAGATCAACCCGGTGTGCCCGTCGTCGAACCGCACGACGTACGGCGGCGTCCCGTCGGGACCGCGTACCTCGAGAATCTCGCCGATCCGGTCGGCCCGGCCGACCGCGTTGCCATGGACGTGGAGCCGGTCGCCGATCGTCGCGTGCATCGGATCTCCTTCCGCCGAGGATGCCCCGCTGTGTCCCCCCTCACGGCATCCATACACCTCCCAGACAACTACGCCGGTGCGGTCCGCGAAAGACTCCGGGCGTAATCTTCTTGATGGTTCGCGGATGCGGATACCCCGTACCCGCGTGCCGCCGCGTGTGGCGTCCGGCGACAGCCGGAGTCAGGGCATCGCCGCCCCTTGTCGCGGTAGCCGGAGAAAGAGTGACACGGATCCACGAGATCGATACGGCAGGGATGAGCACGTCTGGGCGCTAAGACCAGCACCCGCCGGGTTCATTACCGATCGGTAGAGATGACGGATACGACGTCCGGGTACCACGATGGAGGCGGCGCGACACCGCTCAGTGGCGGCCGATGTGCGAAGCGGCCGAAGAAATTCGGACATTTCGCATGCGGCCGATGATCGCAACATCTACCGATATGCGAAGGAACAGCGTGGCATCCGGACGAGAGCGCTTCTCGATCATCAGTGACGGCCTGCCGAGCCAGCTGCCGGACATCGACCCGAGCGAAACCGGCGAGTGGCTGGAGTCGCTGGATTCCGTCATCAACGAGCAGGGGCGGCAGCGCGCCCGCTACATCATGCTCAAGCTGCTCGAACGCGCCCGCGAGCGGCAGGTCGGCGTGCCTGCCCTGCGAAGCACCGACTACATCAACACCATCCCGCCGGAGAGCGAGCCGTGGTTCCCCGGCGACGAGGACATCGAGCGCCGCATCCGCGCCTTCGTGCGCTGGAACGCCGCGATCATGGTGTCCCGCGCCAACCGCCCCGGGCTGGGCGTGGGCGGCCACATCGCGACGTACGCCTCCTCGGCGAGCCTCTACGAGGTCGGGTTCAACCACTTCTTCCGCGGCAAGGAGCACGGCGAGAGCGGCGACCAGATCTTCTTCCAGGGCCACGCCGCGCCCGGCATCTACGCCCGCGCGTTCCTC
This sequence comes from Streptomycetaceae bacterium NBC_01309, assembly GCA_045039925.1. Lineage (GTDB taxonomy): Bacteria > Actinomycetota > Actinomycetes > Streptomycetales > Streptomycetaceae > Yinghuangia. The sequence continues at coordinate 7,041,119 of CP108400.1, read as the reverse complement.
GAGGGCCGGCTCACCGAGCAGCACCTCGACGGCTTCCGCCAGGAGCACTCGCAGGCGCCGTACGGCCTGTCGTCGTACCCGCACCCGCGGCTCATGCCGGACTTCTGGGAGTTCCCGACCGTCTCGATGGGCCTCGGCCCCCTCGGCGCGATCTACCAGGCGCGGTTCAACCGCTACCTGCACAACCGCAACATCAAGGACACCTCGCGCAGCCACGTGTGGGCGTTCCTCGGCGACGGCGAGATGGACGAGCCGGAGTCGCTGGGCAACATCGGCCTGGCGGCCCGTGAGGAGCTGGACAACCTCACGTTCGTCATCAACTGCAACCTCCAGCGCCTCGACGGCCCGGTGCGCGGCAACGGCAAGATCATCCAGGAGCTGGAGTCGTACTTCCGCGGCGCCGGCTGGAACGTGGTCAAGGTCGTGTGGGACCGCTCCTGGGACTCCCTGCTCGCGCAGGACACCGACGGCGTGCTCGTCAACAAGATGAACACGACCCCGGACGGCCAGTTCCAGACGTACGCCGTCGAGTCCGGCGCGTACGCCCGCGAGCACTTCTTCGGCGACGACGCGCGCCTGCGCAAGATGGTCGCGCACCTGACCGACGACGAGCTGGTCAAGCTCGGCCGCGGCGGGCACGACTACCGCAAGGTGTACGCGGCGTTCAAGGCCGCCCGCGAGCACACCGGCCAGCCGACGGTGATCCTCGCGCAGACGGTGAAGGGCTGGACCCTCGGTCCGAACTTCGAGAGCCGCAACGCGACGCACCAGATGAAGAAGCTCACCAAGGCCGACCTCAAGATGTTCCGCGACCGGCTCTACCTGCCGATCTCGGACAAGGACCTGGAGGCCGACGTCCCGCCGTACTTCCACCCGGGCGCCAAGTCCGAGGAGATGGAGTACATGATGGAGCGCCGCGCGGCGCTCGGCGGGACCATGCCGCAGCGCGTCGTGCGCGCCAAGCCGGTCAAGCTGCCCGGCGACGAGGTCTACGCGCCGATCAAGAAGGGCGCGCGGCAGCCGATGGCCACCACGATGGCCTTCGTACGGCTGCTCAAGGACCTCATGCGCGACTCCGAGATCGGCAAGCGCTTCGTGCCGATCGCGCCGGACGAGTACCGCACGTTCGGCATGGACGCGATGTTCCCGACCGCCAAGATCTACAACCCGCACGGGCAGAACTACGAGGCGGTCGACCGCGAACTGCTGCTCTCCTACAAGGAGTCGCCGACCGGCCAGATGCTGCACGAGGGCATCTCGGAGGCGGGCTGCACCGCGTCGCTGATCGCCGCCGGTTCGTCGTACTCGACGCACGGCGAGCCGATGATCCCGGTGTACGTCTTCTACTCGATGTTCGGGTTCCAGCGCACCGGCGACCAGTTCTGGCAGATGGCCGACCAGCTCGCGCGCGGCTTCGTGCTCGGCGCCACGGCCGGACGCACGACGCTGACCGGCGAGGGCCTCCAGCACGCCGACGGGCACTCGCACCTGCTGGCGTCGACGAACCCGGCGGTCGTCGCGTACGACCCGGCCTACGCGTTCGAGATCGCGCACATCGTCAAGGACGGCCTGCGGCGCATGTACGGCTCGTCCGACAAGCACCCGCACGGCGAGGACGTCTTCTACTACATCACCGTCTACAACGAGCCGATCGACCAGCCGGCCGAGCCGGAGGGCGTGGACGTCGAGGGCATCCTCAAGGGCCTCTACCGGCTCAAGGAGGGCGAGCCGAAGGACAGTGCGCTGCGCGCCCAGATCCTGGCGTCCGGCGTCGGCCTGCCGTGGGCGCTCGACGCGCAGCGCATGCTCGCCGAGGAGTGGAACGTCGTCGCCGACGTGTGGTCCGCGACCTCGTGGAACGAGCTGCGCCGCGAGGCGGTGGAGTGCGAGGAGCACAACCTGCTGCACCCGGAGGAGGAGCCGCGGATCCCGTACGTCCAGCAGGTGCTGGACGGCAAGCCGGGTCCGGTCATCGCGGTCTCCGACTGGATGCGCTCGGTACCGGACCAGATCGCCCGCTGGGTGCCGTCCGACTACGCGTCGCTCGGGACCGACGGCTTCGGTTTCGCCGACACGCGCGGTGCGGCGCGGCGCTACTTCCACGTGGACGCCGAGTCGGTCGTCGTGGGTGTGCTCTCCGAGCTCGCCCGCCGCGGCGAGGTGGACGCGGCGACGGTCAAGAAGGCCATCGACCGCTACCAGATCCTCGACGTGAAGGCCGCGGGCGTGGGCACGGTCGGCGGAGACGCGTAGCGAACGACGCGTAGCCCGCGGCGCCGGGACAACAGAACCGACGCGGCAGCACCGACGCAACAGCACCGAGAACAGCACGGCAGAGCAGCGCCGGAGGGCCCGGAACGCACCCGCGTTCCGGGCCCTCCGGCGTGTCCGGACCCGAATCGGGCGTCCCGGCGCCGGTCCGCCGGAGCGGGACGCGGAGTTCTGACAGCGGGTCAATGACGGGTCCTGGCACTACTGGAGAGTAGGATTCCGCTCCCACCGTCCTTTGATCACGCAGCTACGCGCGTCATCTGTTATGTGAATTTGACATGGCGGGCATCCCATCGGAGGTCCACATGATGGGAAACTGCGTCGTGATCTCGACGCGGGCAACAAGTGTCCGTATCGATCTTTTTGGCGATCTTTCTGAGCACGACCTGTCCCGGTCGGCTGATCCGCTTCCCCATGGAGGACCCTCGATGACTGCACTCTCGGCGCGTCGCCGTACGCTCGCGGCCGGCGCCGTGCTTGTGGCCGGAGCGCTCCTGCTCACCGGTTGCGGTGACGACGACAAGAAGGACGACACCTCCGCCACGCCGCCCGGCAGCGTCGCCCCCACGTCGGCGGGTGCGTCCTCGCCGGCCGGCGGCGGGCTGTTCGCCAAGCTGCCCAAGCAGTACCAGGACTCCAAGGTCATCAAGATCGGCTCCGAGGTCGCGTACCCGCCCGTCGAGTTCAAGGACAAGGACGGCAAGACCTTCATCGGCTTCGACATCGACATCGCCAAGGCCATCGGCGACAAGCTCGGCGTCAAGGTCGAGATCGAGGACATGACCTTCGGCTCGCTCATCACGGGGCTCGACTCCAAGCGCATCGACCTGATCATGTCGGCGATGAGCGACACCAAGGACCGCCAGACCGGCATGGACGAGGGCAAGAAGGTCGGCGACGGCATCGACTTCGTCGACTACTTCAACGCCGGCGGCTCGATCCTGGTCAAGAAGGGCAACCCGCAGAACATCAAGACCCTCGACGACCTCTGCGGCAAGACCGTCGCCCTGCAGAAGGCGACCACGCACGAGGAGACCGCCAACGCGCAGAGCGACAAGTGCAAGGCGGACGGCAAGGGCGCCATCACGATCCAGGCGTACGAGCACGACAACGAGGCCCTGCTGCGCATCAAGCAGGGTGCCGCGGCCGCCGACATCAGCGACTTCCCGGTCGCCGCCTACGCCGCCCAGACCGGCGGCGACGGCAACGACTTCGAGGTCGTCGGCGAGCAGATCGAGCCCGGCCCGTACGGCATCGGCGTCGCGAAGAACAACAGCCAGCTGCGCGACGTCGTCAAGGAGGCCGTCGAGCAGCTGATCGCGGACGGCACCTACGGCAAGATCCTCGAGAAGTGGAACGTCAAGCAAGGCGCGGTCACCGAGGTCAAGATCAACGGCGGCTCCTGATCCGCCGGCTCCGAAAGGTCGTCCCCGGTGCCCCCCTCCAGTGACAAGGAGCCGGCCGGCAAGACGCCGGCCGGCTCCGCCCCGGCCATGGTCGCCGGCCCGGTCCCGATCAAGGCGATCCCCGTACGGCACTACGGCCGCTGGGCCGGCGCGGTCGTCGTCCTCGGCCTCCTGGGCCTGCTGGTCAACGCCTTCGCGACCGCCAACATCAACTGGGACACGGTCGGCGAGTACCTGACCTTCGACACCATCCTCGAAGGCACCCTCAACACGCTGTACATCAGCGTGCTGTCGATGGTCCTCGGCGTCGTGCTCGGCGTGGTCCTCGCGGTCATGCGGCTCTCCGACAACCCGCTGCTACGCTCCGTCGCCTGGGGATACATCTGGATCTTCCGCGGCACGCCGGTCATCGTGCAGCTCACCATCTGGTGGAACCTGTCGCTGGTCTTCCCGAACTTCAACCTCGGGTTCTACAGCGAGTCGATGAACACGTTCATGACCCCGTTCCTCGCGGCGCTGCTCGGCCTCGGCCTCAACGAGGCCGCCTACATGGCGGAGATCGTGCGGGCCGGCATCCAGTCGGTGGACGAGGGCCAGAGCGAGGCGTCGCACGCGCTCGGCATGAGCAAGGCCAAGACCATGCGGCGCGTGGTCCTGCCGCAGGCCATGCGCGTGATCATCCCGCCGACCGGCAACGAGTACATCAACATGCTCAAGACGTCCTCGCTCGCCTTCGTCGCGCAGTACAACGAGCTCTACAAGCGCAGCACCGACATCTCCTCCAGCTCGCTGGCGGTCATCGAGATGATGCTGGTGGCGTCGGTCTGGTACCTGATCCTGACGTCGGTGTTCAGCATCGGCCAGTTCTACCTCGAACGGCACTATGCGAAGGGGTCGCTGCGCAGCCTGCCGGACACGCCGATCCAGAAGATCAAGCGCATGGCGTTCTCGCTGCGCCGTCCGGAGGTGCCGCGCTCATGACCGTCGTCGACAAGGGCCGGCCGATGGTGCTGGCCGAGCAGGTGCACAAGTCGTTCGGCCTGACCGAGGTCCTCAAGGGCATCGACCTGCAGGTGATGCCGCAGGAGGTCTTCTGCGTCGTCGGCCCCTCGGGGTCGGGCAAGTCGACGTTCCTGCGCTGCATCAACCACCTGGAGAAGATCAACGCCGGCCGCCTGTGGGTGGACGGCAACCTGGTGGGCTACCGGCAGAAGGGCGACAAGCTCTACGAGCTGAAGGACTCCGAAGTCGCGTTGCAGCGCCGGGACATCGGCATGGTGTTCCAGCGGTTCAACCTGTTCCCGCACATGACGGCGCTCGGCAATGTCATGGAGGCGCCGGTCCAGGTACGCCGCGAGACGCGGACGGTGGCCCGGGAGCGGGCGCTGCGCCTGCTGGACCGGGTCGGCCTGGCGAACAAGGTGGACGCGTACCCGTCGCAGCTGTCCGGCGGGCAGCAGCAGCGTGTCGCGATCGCGCGGGCGCTCGCGATGGAGCCGAAGCTGATGCTGTTCGACGAGCCGACCTCGGCGCTCGACCCGGAGTTGGTCGGCGAGGTGCTCGACGTCATGCGCGGGCTCGCGGCGGACGGCATGACGATGATCGTCGTGACGCACGAGATGGGCTTCGCGCGCGAGGTCGGCGACGCCCTGGTGTTCATGGACGACGGCGTGGTGGTGGAGTCCGGCCATCCGCGCGAGGTCCTGACGAATCCGCAGCACGACCGGACGAAGGCGTTCCTGTCGAAGGTGCTGTAGGCGTAAGCGAGTTGGTGGGTGGGGCGTCCCGTTCGGGGCGCCCCACCCGCGCGTTCGGGCAGCTGCGTCACCCGTACACGATGTCGTGCTTGTCGCGGTCCCGGGCGGCGAAGGCCAGCAGTCCGCGGGCCTCGTCCTCGATCGCGCCGCGCTGGGCCTTGAGGGCGTTTTTCGGCTCGGGACCGGACGAGATGAGCAGCGTGGCGGTGTCCTTCGTACGCTCGATCCGCCACGCGGCCCGGCCGAACCCGTCGACCAGCAGCCCGCCCCAGAGCATGTTGCCCTGGTCCATGCCCCACTGCTGCCACTCCTTCGTCACCACACGGGAGCGGTCGTCGTGGGACAGGTAGATGTTGTCGAAGTCGGCGAGGAACCGTACCGGCGCCGGGATGTCCGCGTCGGGGCGCGGCGCGTCGGGCAGGTCGAAGAGCTCGCGGCCGTTCTCGTCCCGGAAGACCGCCAGTTGCGGCCGCAGGCGTTCAAGGACCTCCTTGAGGCGCGTGAGCCCGCACCACACCTGCACGTCCTTGACCGACATCGGGCCGAGGGCGGCGATGCAGCGCAGCACTATGTCGTCGACCGACGGCTCGGCCTCCAGCGGGCGGCCCAGCCAGTGCTCCAGGGTGGTGTGCGCGACGGGGCCGCTGCGCCCCCAGAGGCCGCGCGGCGGCACCTGGACGAGCGGCGCCCAGGTGCGCAGGGCGGCGGACAGCGCGGACGGCTGCGCGTCGGGCCGGCGCTCGCCGAGGTGCGCCCCGACCTCGGCGAAGGTGCGCGGCTTCTCCTCGATGAACGCGCGCCCCGTCGCCGTGAGTTCGTCGCGGTCCGCGCCCGCGGTCTGCCGCGAGTGGGACGACTTGTACATCCGCTCCATGACGGGGAGCAGCAGTGGGCGCCAGGCGAGCGCGTCGTCCGCCGTGACGGTGTGGATGGTCGAGCGCATGAGCGCGATACGGACGACCTGGCGGCTGGTCATGAGGCCGACCAGTTCCTCGGGGTCGAAGTCGGCGATGCGTGTCCACAGCGTGAAGTAGGACGAGGTCGGGTGCTGGGCCTGGAGCCCCGCGAGGTGGCGGACCATGTCGAGCGCGGGCATGCGTACGCGCTCCAGCAGGTGCTGCCGCGCCAGGGTGGCGCGGTTGAGCTCGCGGAGGGTGAGGGTGCGCGCGGCTGCGTTCGTCATGCCACCGACTCTACGAGTCAATCAGGAACGGAACGCTCCTATATGGGTTCCTGTTTCACGCGTCCTGTTTTCACGGGTTCCTGGTTCACGGTCCTACTTCACCGCGCCCGCCATCACCCCCTGCACGAAGTAGCGCTGGAAGGCGAAGAAGACCATCAGCGGCACGATGAGGGACAGGAACGCCCCCGGCGCGAGCACTTCGATGTTCGCCCCGAACGCGCGTGACTGCGACTGGAGTGCGACGGTCAGCGGCGCGGAGTCCGTGTCGGCGTAGATGAGCGCGATGAGCATGTCGTTCCACACCCACAGGAACTGGAAGATGCCCAGCGAGGCGATCGCCGGCAGGCCGAGCGGCAGGATGACGCGGAAGAAGATCGTCAGGTCCGTGCCGCCGTCCATACGGGCGGCCTCCAGCAGGTCCTTCGGGATGCCGGCGAAGTAGTTGCGCAGCAGGAACACCGCGAACGGCAGGCCGAAGGCGACGTGGAACAGCACGACGCCGAAGATGGTGCCGAACAGGTTCGTCTCGCCGTACAGCTTGGAGATCGGGATGAGCGCGACCTGCACCGGCACCACGAGCAGCCCGACGACGATCAGGAACAGCCAGTCGCGGCCCGGGAATTCCAGCCAGGCGAAGGCGTACGCCGCGAGCGCGCCGATGATGATCACCAGCAGCGTGCTCGGCACGGTGATCCAGATCGTGTTGAAGAACGCCCGCATCATGTCGTCGTTCGACAGCAGCTTGTCATAGTTCGTCCAGGTGATCTGACCGGGCTCGGAGAAGACCTTCCACCACCCCGTGGTGCCGGTGTCCTCCGGCGACCGCAGCGACGACACCAGCAGGCCGAACGTCGGCATCAGCCAGAACAGCGCCACCAGCACCAGCCCGACCGCGACGGCCCCGCCCCCGGTGCGCGCCACGATCCGGGACGCGATCCCCCGCTTGATGCCCCCGCTCTGCCCGGGGGCCGCCGCCTTCGGCGTCCGCCCGGGGCCGGCCTTCGTGACCGTGCCCGCGCCCGTACCCGTACCCGCGCCCGTGCCGGGACCGGCCGGTACCCCTTCGGCCCCCGTGGTCATTTGTTCTCCCTTCGGAAGCGGCGGATGTTGAAGAGCATCGCCGGCAGGACCAGGAGGAACAGGACGATGCCGATGGCGCTGCCCAGCCCCTGGTTGTTCCCGCCTCCGAAGGAGGCCAGGTACATCTGGAGGGCGAGGACGTTGGCCTCTTTCTGCGACGAGCCGAGCGAGATGATGTAGACGAGGTCGAAGACCTTCAGGACGTTGATGACGAGCGTCACCATCACCACCACGAGCACGGGTGCCAGCAGCGGCACGGTGACGCGGCGGAAGACCTGCCATTCGGTGGCGCCGTCGACCCGGGCGGCCTCCAGGGCGTCGCGCGGGATGGCGGCCAGTCCCGCGGCGATGAGGACCATCGCGAAGCCCGCCCACATCCACACGTACGCGCCGATGATGGCCGGGGTGATCAGGTTCGGGCCGAGCCAGTCGTAGCCGGCGAAGGACTGTGCGAAGTTGGACTCGGCGAGCCGCAGTTGCACGGGTCCGTCCGCGGTGGCGCTCTCGGGCAGCGTGAAGGCGCCGTCGTCGCCGGTCGTCGTGGAGGCGACCGTACGGCCGTCCCGCACCGCCTCCACGCGCACCCCGGGCAGGCCCCGTTCGCCCGGGTCGACCTGGCCCGGCTTTCCGACGTTGCCGCGGCTGAAGTCGAGCCACACGACGCCGGACAGGGCCGCACCGGTGGACGGCGGCGCGGCCGGTGCGGGGCGCGCGTCCGACGGGATCTTGTTGTCGGGCAGCGCGACCAGCGGCAGCAGCACCGGGGCCCCCGGACCGCTCGGCGCGGCGGTGATGAAGCCGCCTCCCTCGGCGTCGATGCCGCCGTTGGGACGCGGGCGGGCGCCCGGGTACGGCGCGCCCTCGGAGAACGCGTCGTGCACGGTCACCAGGGCCGCGTTGGCCACGCCCTTGTCGGAGTCGCGGTCGTACACGAGCCGGAAGATGATGCCGGCCGCGAGCATCGACACGGCCATCGGCATGAAGACGATCAGCTTGAACGCCGTCGCGAACTTCACGCGCTCGGTGAGCACCGCGAAGACCAGGCCGAAGGCCGTGACCACCGCGGGCACGACGAGCACCCAGATGAGGTTGTTCTGCAGCGCGGTGAACGTGTCGTCGTCGGTGAACAGGTCCTGGTAGTTGTCCAGCCCCGCGAAGTCCGACCAGCCCGCGGCGCCGAAGAGGCTGCGCAGGAACGTCCAGACGATCGGATAGGCGACCAGCACCCCGAGCACCAGCAGCGCGGGGAGCAGGAACAGCCAGCCCAGCAGCCGGCCGGTACCGAGGCCGCGGGGGGTGGTGTCCCCCGCGGCCTCGGCCGGCTTGCGTGGCGGCGGCTGGTCGGTGCGGGTCGGGTCAGTCGTGTCCGCCATGTCCGCCATGACCCCCGTCGGTCAGGTGCCGGTGTACGCCTTGGCCGCGCTGGCCTCCAACTTGGCCTGCGCGCCCGCGACATCGGACGGGTTGCGCAGGAAGTCCTGGAGGTCGCGCCACATGCCTTCGCCCTTCGTACCGCCGAACGCCGCGGGCGCCTGGTCGGACAGGTCGAAGCGGAACTCGTCGCCGGCCCCGATCAGGTTCTGGGCGATCTCGCGGTACGCCTCGTCGCGGTACGCCGAGAAGTCGAGGTTCTTGTTCGGCGACAGGTAGCCGCCCTGCTCCGCCCACACCTTCGCGGCGTCGGGCGAGGCCAGGAAGTTGAGCAGGGCCATCGCCCCGGGGCTGTCCTTCATCGCCACCGCTACGTCGCCGCCGCTGACCACGGGCGCCTTGCCGGGCTGCACCGCCGGGAAGCCGAAGAACTTCGCGTCGGTGCCGATCTTGGAGCTGGTGTCCTTGATGATGTTGGTGCCGACGAAGTCGGCGCCGGGCAGCATGCCGGCCTTCGGCGGGTCGCCGAACACCTGCGGGACGGAGGCGGGGAACTCGGTCTGGAGCGCGCCGCCGGTGCCGCCCGGGAACCAGGAGTTCTGGCCCCACACCTTCGCGAGGGTTTCGAGCGCCGCCTTGACGGACGGGTCGGTCCACGGGATCTGGTGCTGGGCGAGCTTGTCGTACATCTCGGGGCCGGCCTGGCTGAGGTACACGTTCTCGAACCAGTCGGTGAGCACCCAGCCGTCGGCGCCGCCGGTCGCGAAGGGCGGCGTACCGGAGTCGGAGATCAGCCCCGCGGCCTTGACCAGGTCGTCCCACGTCGCGGGCTCGGTGGCCCCGGCGTTGCCGAAGACGGTGGTGTTGTACCAGACCAGGGACTTGTTGGCGCCCTTGAAGTAGACGCCGTAGAGCTTGTCCTCGTACGACGCGAGCTTCTGCCACTGCGGTGTGAAGTTCGCCTGCACCGACTGCTGCACCTCGGCGGAGACCGGTTTGATCCAGCCCTTCTGCGCGAACTGCTTCAGTACGCCGGGCTGCGCGAGGAACGCGACGTCGGGTGGCGCGTTGCCCTCGACTCGCTGGCCCAGAAAGGTCGCGGCGCTGTCGCCGGTCGGGATGAACTCGGTCTTGGCGCCGGTGCGCCGCTCGAACTCGGCCAGGACCTTCTTGAAGGCGGCCTCCTCGTCGCCGGTCCATACCGCCGCGACGCCGACCGTCGTGCCGGCCAGTGACTGGCCGGCCGGGGGCTTGTTGTCGTCGCCCTTGTCGTCGTCACCGCACGCGGCAAGTCCGAGCGTCAGCAGCGACGCCGCCGCCAGCGCCCCCACGATTCGCCTCACGATTCCTCCCTCACGGAAAGACCCGTCTCCGGGTCGAAGAAGTGCATGCGATCGGTGGCCACCCGCAGCATCGCGGTGTCGCCTTCACGGACCCGGCTCCGCGGCCCGAAGCGGGCGACGAGTTCCGAGTGCGCGGTCTCGGGATCGGGCACCTGGTCCGCGGCGCCGACGTCCTCGGCGAGTTCCTGGACGTCGGCGGTCACGGCGGGCGGGGCGGCGAGGCGCACGTGCACGTGCACCTCGGAGCCCATCGACTCCACCAGGTCGGTCTCGGCGCGCAGGAGCATCCCGTCGGGTGCGGGCGCGCCGTCCTCGGCCGCGTCGAACAGGTCCTCGGGGCGGATGCCGACGACGACGACGCGTCCCGCGAAGGAACGCAACGCCGGTCGCTCGGCCAGGAGTTCGGGTGGCACGGCGAGCGTCTGGTCGCCGAGTCGCACGGTCATGCCGTCGCCCTTGCCCTCGGGCGCGCGGTCCAGCTCCCCGCTGAAGAGGTTCATCGCGGGCGAGCCGATGAAGCCGGCGACGAAGAGGTTCACCGGCCGGTCGTACAGCTCCTGCGGCGGGGCGACCTGTTGCAGGATGCCCTTGCGCATGACGGCGACGCGGTCGCCGAGCGTCATCGCCTCGACCTGGTCGTGCGTCACGTACAGGGTCGTGACGCCGAGTTCGCGGGTCAGGCGGGCGATCTGCGCGCGCATCTGCACGCGGAGCTTGGCGTCGAGGTTCGACAGCGGCTCGTCCATCAGGAACGCCTGCGGTTCACGGACGATGGCCCGGCCCATCGCGACGCGTTGGCGCTGTCCGCCGGAGAGTTGGCGGGGTTTGCGGCCCAGGTGCTCTTCGAGGCCGAGCGTACGGGCCGCCTGTTCGACGCGCTTGCGGATCTCCGGCTTCGGCAACTTGCGGAGCCGGAGCCCGAATCCGATGTTGTCGCGGACGTTCAGGTGCGGGTAGAGCGCGTAGCTCTGGAACACCATCGCGACGTCGCGGTCTCGGGAGGGCACCCGGTTGACGACGCGTTCGCCGATCCGGATGGTGCCCTCGCTGATGTCCTCCAGCCCCGCGACCATGCGCAGGGCGGTGGTCTTGCCGCAGCCGGACGGACCGACTAATACCAGGAACTCGCCGTGTGCAACTGCCAGATCGAGCGAATCGACGGCTCTGGTGCCGTCCGGATAGATCTTTCCTACCCCGTTCAAAACCACGTCAGCCACAGCACCCCCAGGGGTGGCACGATCGCCTGCCGAGCTCCGTTGCTACGCCTCGTGGTGCGACGGCCACAACCCCCCGGGTGGTGACCGACGCCCATTCGTAATCTTAGGAGTACGGTGTGTGATCACTTTTGCTACGCGCGTCGCGCTGTGTAGGCGTTTTGCGCGATTTGGCTGACCCGGTTGCGAATTCCGGTCCGATATGCGGACGCCGCTGTTCGCGTCGCCGTTCGTGCCGCTGTTCGCGGCCCGGGTGACGCGATTCGCGGCCCGGACCGATGGTGTCCACGCCCTGGAGCGAGCCGCGCGGACCGTCGGCGCCGAGTTCGGTGGTGCGGGTCACGGGGTTTCGGCCTTCCGCGCCGTCCCGGCGGGTTCCTCCGCGACGACGGAGCCGTAGTACTCGATCTTGTAGTCGAGGACCAGCAGGCAGGAGGTGAGGTCGGTGATGCGGGCGCGGACCTCCTCGCGGTGGTCCACCAGGATCTGGTGGCGCTCGGCGAGGGTGTGGTCGCCCTCGCGGGCGAGTTCGGCGTACCGGATCATGTCGGCGACGGGCATGCCGGTCGCGCGGAGTTTGCCGACGAAGTCCAGGAAGCCGAGGTCGCGTTCGCTGTACCGGCGCTTCCCGGCCTGCGCTCCCCCGCTCCGGGACGTCTCGCGGCCGACGTGCGGCATGAGGCCGATGCGCTCGTACCAGCGCAGCGTGTGCGCGCTCAGGCCGGTGCGGGCCGCGACCTCGCTGATCGTGTACCGGCCGACCTCGGTCTCGTCGAGGACGCGGTGGTCGGTCACCTCGTGTACGGCGGTCGACTGGGCCGGCGACATGGCACGCCTCCTGGATCTGGGGTACGGCCGTCCTCGCGCGGTGGCCGCGACGACGACGCTACGGACTTCGAGCGCACTCTAAGCAAGTCCCCGGCGCCCGTCACCCACGCACCTCACCCGCCCACGTCTCACACCGCCGGCTCCAGCTGCCGGAACTCGATCCCCGCCCGGCGCAGCCGCCCGATCAGCGCGTCGCCCATCGCGACCGCCGTCGTCACCTGCCCGGACGTCTTGGGGACCTGGTCGAAGGCCAGGCACAGCGCCGCCTCCGCGAGCATCTTGGCGGTCTCGTCGTAGCCCGGGTCGCCGCCGCGCACCTCGGTGACCACCCGCTTGCCGCCGCCGTCCGCGACGAAGCGCACGCTGAACCAGGCCTTCGCGCGCCGCGCGGGGGCAGGGCCGTGGCCGGGCGCGAGGCGGGTCTGCAGGGCGCGGCGTACCGGGGGCACCTGGGCGAGCAGCACCAGAGACCCCACGCCTGCGGCCCCGGCGACGGCCGTCGGCAGGCGGCGTACGGACGCGTAGTGCGTGTACGAGAAGTCCGGCCCGTACGACTCCAGCGCCCGCGCGGACCGGGCCACAATCTGCGGGTCGATCGTCGGCAGCGGCACCAGCCAGCCACCCGTCTCCCGGTCGCGCCGCGGCTTGCCCTCCACCGCACGCGCCCGGCGCCCGTGCGGGCCCTTGTCCACCCGGCGGCGGGCATGCGCCGCGGCCCGCGCCGAGCGCAGCCGCGAGAACGCGGTGAGCGCGGAGGCGAACGTCCCGCCGGAGATCGAGCCCCCCGCCCGTACGCGCCCCTCCACCCGCACCGGCACGCCGGCCGGCAGCAGCCCCATCGTGAACAGCACGCCCAGGTCGTGCGGCACCGAGTCGAACCCGCACGCATGCACGAGCCGGGCCCCGGTACGCACCGCCGTCTCGTGGTGCGCGACGAACATCCGGTCGACGAACTCCGGCTCCCCCGTGAGGTCCAGGTAGTCGGTCCCGGCCTCCGCACACGCCGCGACCACCGGCTCGCCGTACTCGATGTACGGCCCGACCGTCGTCGCCAGCACCCGCGTGCTCCCGGCCAACGCCCGCAGCGACGCCGCATCGCCGATGTCCGCCGTCACCAGCTCCAACTCCGCACACGCCGGATTGACCGCCGCCAACCGATCGCGCACCGCCCGCAACTTCTCCGGACTCCGCCCCGCGATCGCCCACCGGCACGCCGCCGGCACATGCCGCGCCAGATAGTCCGCCGTCAGCCCTCCGGTGAACCCCGTCGCCCCCAGCAGCACCACGTCGAACGGCCGGTCCAACGACGGCATCCCCGCCACGCCCGCACTCCCAGACCCCATGCCACTCCTTCCCTCAGCGCCCCCTCAACGCAACACCCCACCCCCAACGTTCCCGCGCCCCCACCTGCCCGGTCCACGCCCCCTCCACTCCGAACCGCCGATGCGTACTGCCCAACCACCCGCCGCCCGCAGCGCGGTGGGCCCTCCCCGGGCAGTCGCGCCGGGCCGGGGCTGCGCGTCATCTGCGTTCGCCGCATGCCGTCAGGCTCGTCAGCGGAGGGTGGTGTGCATTTCCCAGAGGAGGAGTTCGGTGGGGGTGGTGGCGGTGAGGCGGGGGGCGGCGGGGGCGGTGAGGCGGACGGCGTCGCCTTCGGTGAGGGGGCCGGCGCCTTCGAGGGTGGCGGAGCCCTGGGCGAGGAAGAGGTGGAGGTAGGGGGCGGTCGGGAGGGTGAGGGAGTCGCCGGGGGCGAGGCGGGCGGCGTGGAGGGTGGCGTCCTTCTGGTGGATGCGGATCGCGGAGTCGTGGGCGGGGTTGCCGGACGCGACGGGGACGAGGGCGCCGGGGGTGAGGAGGGCGGAGACGTCGCGCTGCTCGTAGCCCGGGGTGATGCCGGCCTCGTCGGGGAGGACCCACATCTGGACGAAGCGCACCGGCTCCGGGGCGGCGGATCCGCGTACGTCGTTCTTCTCGGAGTGGAGGATGCCGCGGCCCGCGCTCATGCGCTGGGCGAGGCCCGGGTGGATGACGCCGTTGTGGCCCTCGGAGTCCTGGTGCACGAGGGAGCCGGAGAGCACCCAGGTGACGATCTCCATGTCGCGGTGCGGGTGGGTGTCGAAGCCGGTGCCCGGGGCGACGATGTCGTCGTTGCTGACGAGGAGCAGGCCGAAGTGCGTGTTGGCGGGGTCGTAGTGGCGGCTGAACGAGAAGCTGTGGTGCGAGTCCAGCCAGCCGGCCTCCGTGTGGAAGCGGTCGGCGGCGCGGCGTACGTCGTACGTGGTCATCGGGCGTTCCTCGGATCGGCGCGGGGCGGGGTACTCCTCCCCGCAACGGTACGGCGCACGGTCGGTTGGTATCGTCCTGAATCCGGCGGAACCGTTCCGCCGAGACGCTGTGTGTAGCGAAGTCCGGTGTGATCCCGGCGCTGTCCCGCAACTGAAATGCCCCCTCTCCCGCGCGCTCCCGTGCGGTCCGGGGGACGAGCCAGGTCGCCTCGCCTGCGTCGACGACATCTGCCCTCGTAGGAAGGGCGAGCCGTCCACGGGTCCTGCGTCCCCCTCCCCGTGGTGCGACGCGGGAGAAATCCATGAAGCTCACCACGCTGCTGCGGCCTGCCGCGGCGGTCGTCCTGGGCGCGCTGGTCCTGACCGGCTGCGGCGACGACGACAAGGACAAGAAGGACGACCAGGGCGCCGCGCCGTCCGGTTCGCAGTCGGCTCCCGCGACCGGCGGGCAGGTGCCGGCCGACGCCCCCAAGAAGATCGTCTCGCTGGCCCCGACCGCGACCGAGATGCTGTACGCGATAGGCGCCGGCAAGCAGGTCGTCGCCGTGGACGCGCTGTCGAACTTCCCGGCCGACGCCCCGAAGACCGAGCTCTCGGGCTTCAAGCCGAACGCCGAGGCGGTCACCAAGTACACCCCCGACCTGGTGGTCATCTCCGACGACATCGACGGCATCAAGCAGAAGCTGGAAGCCGTCAAGATCAAGGTCGTCGAGGTCCCGGCCGCCAAGACGTTCGCGGAGATGTACGCGCAGTTCAACACGCTCGGCACGGCCACCGGCCACACCGCCGAGGCGACCGCGGTCGCCGACAAGATGAAGAAGGACATCGGCGACGTCGTCGCGAAGACCAAGAAGCCGGCCAAGGCGCTGACCTACTTCCACGAGCTCGACAACACCGGCTACAGCTCGACCTCGAAGACGTTCATCGGCGAGGTCTACGCGCTGTTCGGCCTCCAGAACATCGCGGACGCCGCCGACAAGGACGGCTCGGGCTACCCGCAGGTCTCCAGCGAGCACATCGTGCAGTCCAACCCGGACCTGATCTTCCTGGCCGACACGAAGTGCTGCCAGCAGGACCTGGCGTCGGTCTCGAAGCGTCCGGGCTGGGACAAGATCAAGGCGGTGCAGACCGGCAACGTCGTGCCGCTCGACGACGACATCGCGTCGCGCTGGGGTCCGCGGGTCCTCGACCTGGTCAAGTCCGTCGGTGCGGCGGTCGAGAAGGCCGGCGCGAACGCGTGATCCGCGGTCTCGCGATCCGGCGCCGACCGGCGGACGAGGGCCACTCGTACATCGCGTACGCGGTCGGCTCCCTCGCGCTGGTCGGCGCCGTCGTCGCGGGCCTGCTCGTCGGCGCCGCGGACCTTCCGGTGCGCGGCGTGCTGCTGGCCCTGGTCGACGAGTTGCCGTTCGTCGACGTCGACCACGGGCTCAGCCCGGTGCAGCACTCGGTGCTGATGGAGATCCGCATGCCGCGCGTGCTCGGCGCGGTCGTGGTCGGGTCGCTGCTCGCCGTGGCGGGCGCGGGCTACCAGGGGGTCTTCCGCAACCCGATGGCCGACCCGTACCTGCTCGGCGCGGCGGCCGGGGCGGGCGTCGGTGCGACGCTCGTGATCGGCTACTCGGACGTCGAGTCGGTCGCCGGGGTCGGGGTGATCCCGCTCGCGGCGTTCGTCGGCGCGATCGGCGGCGTGCTGATGGCGTACGCCCTGGGCTCGACCGCCGGGCGCGCCGACGGCACCGTCACCCTGGTGCTCGCGGGCGTGGCCGTGTCGGCGTTCCTGTCGTCGGTGCAGACCTTCGTCATGCAGGCCAAGGTCGACGAACTGCGCCGCATCTACTCGTGGATCCTCGGCAGCCTGGCCTCGATCGGCTGGAAGGAGCTCGGACTCGTGCTGCCGTACGCGGCGGTCAGCACGTTCGTCCTGCTGCTGCACGGCCGCCTGCTCGACGTGATGACGGTCGGCGACGAAGAGGCCGCGGTGCTGGGCGTCAACGCCGCCCGGGTGCGCTTCGTCGTGCTCTTCGCGGCATCCCTCGCGACCGCGACCGCGGTGGCGATCAGCGGCCTGATCGGGTTCCTCGGCATCGTGATCCCGCATGTGGTGCGCCGTCTGGTGGGCGGCAGCTACCGGCGCATCCTGCCGCTGTCCGTGCTGGTCGGCGGCGCGTTCCTGGTGGTCGCCGACATCATCGCGCGCACCGCGACCGCACCCGGCGAGCTGCCGATCGGCGTCGTGACGGCGTTCATCGGCGCCCCGTTCTTCGTGGTCGTGCTGCGGGCGACGCGGCGGGTGGACCTGTGACCGGGGTCGACGTCACGGCGCTCGACGTGACGCGCGACCGGCGGCGCATCCTGCACGGCATCGACGCGCACGTGGCAACAGGTGGCTGGCTCGCGGTGATCGGGCCGAACGGCGCGGGCAAGTCGACGCTGCTCAAGGCGGTCGCCGGCCTGCTGCCGTACTCCGGCGACGTGCGCGTGGACGGTGTGCGGCTGCGCGACCTGCCGCCGCGCAAGCTCGCCCGCACCATCGCCTACACGCCGCAGAATCCCGTGGTGCCGCCGCAGATGTCGGTACGCGAGTACGTGCTCCTCGGCCGCACCCCGCACCTCGGCTACCTCGCCGTCCCCGGCCGCCGCGACCGGGCCGTCGCCGACGGCGTCATCGAACGCCTCGACCTGACCGGCTTCGCACACCGCGAGGTGGGCCGCCTGTCCGGCGGCGAACGCCAACGCGTGGTGCTGGCAAGGGCGTTGACCCAGCAGGCGCCGGTGCTCCTGCTCGACGAGCCGACCACCGCACTCGACCTCGGCCACCAGCAGCAGGTGCTCGAACTGGTCGACCTGCTGCGCCGCGACGACGGCCTGACGGTCATCACGACACTGCACGACCTCGGGCTCGCCGCGCAGTACGCCGAACGCATGCTCCTGCTCGTCGAGGGCCGCGCGGCCGCCGCGGGCACGGCGGCCGCCGTCCTGACGCCGGACAGCATCGCCGAGCACTACCAGGCGCACGTCGAGGTGGTGGCCGGGCGGGACGGGCGGCCGCAGGTGCACCTGGTGCGCCCCCGCGACAATGCCCGGAGCGGCCCGGGGCGGCCGTCGGGCGACGCGGGAGGGAAGACGGGATGACCGGCACACGCGAGGAGGACGCAGCGGCGGCGCGCCCCACCGAGCCCGGACTCGTCCGCCACGACGGGTGGCCGGCGCTCCTCTGGCGCGCCGGACCGGGCTGGCGGATGGTGTCCAGCGCGATCCTCGGCGGCGGTGTCGGCCCGCGCACGTGGGTGCTGAACATGCAGGTGCGGCCCGGGTATTCGCGCATGGACCCGGTCGCGCACCTCACCGAGATCGCGGCGGCGGAAGGCCTCGCCGGGCACGACGGCGTCGGGCTCATGACCGCCGCGGACGTGGCCGCGTTCACGACCGGCGAGGACCACGGCGTACGCGCGTGGGTGACGACCGGCATCGGCATCCCCTCCTGGGCCGCCGCCCCCGAACACGCGTCCCTGCCCGTCCAGTTGGCGCAGGACGAGGACGGTTCCCGGAGCCCCGCGTACCCTCCCCCGGGCACCATCAACACGATCGTGGCGATCCCGGCGCCGCTCACCGACGCGGCCCTGGTCAACGCCGTCGCGACGGCCACCGAGGCCAAGGTCCAGGCGCTCGTGGAGACCGGGTACGCCTGCACCGGCACGCCCTCCGACGCCGTTTGCGTCGCCGCGCTCACCCCCCGTCCCGGCGACTCGCCCGAACTGTTCGGCGGCCCCCGCTCGGTCTGGGGCTCCCGGCTCGCCCGGGCCGTCCACGCGGCGGTCGCCCGGGGCGCCCGCGACGACCGCCTCCGCAGGGCGGCCCGGGGCGGCGATGTGCGCCCCCGCCTCCCGGAGGGTTCATCATGGTCCCCGTGACCTCCCGATCTCCCGGTTCCGACGCCACCAGGCGCGCCGCGACCGTACGCCGCCTGGAGAAGTCCGCCGGCACCCTCGCCGGCGCGGCCGCGGCGCGGATGGACGAGACGCTGCCGTGGTACCGGAACATGCCGGCCGACAACCGGTCGTGGATCGGCCTGGTCGCGCAGGCCGGAATCGCCGCGTTCACCGAGTGGTTCCGGCATCCGGAGGCGCCGTACGCGGTCAGCGCCGACGTCTTCGGCACCGCCCCGCGCGAGCTGACCCGGGCGATCACGCTGCCCCAGACCGTCGAACTCGTGCGCGTCACCATCGAGGTCGTCGAGGCGCAGATCGACGAACTGGCCGCCCCCGGATACGCGCAGGTGCTGCGCGAGGCGCTGCTCCTCTACTCCCGCGAGATCGCGTTCGCCACCGCGCAGGTCTACGCGCACGCCGCCGAGGCCCGCGGCGCGTGGGACGCCCGTCTCGAAGCCCTGGTCGTGCACTCGCTGCTGCGCGGGGAGGCCGACGAGGGCATCCTGTCGCGGGCCGCGGCCCTCGGCTGGGGTTCGCCGGAATCCGTGATGGTGGTGGTCGGCAACGCGCCCGACGCCGACACCCAGGCGGTGGTGGACAGCATCCACCGTGCCTCGCGACACGCCCGGCTGAACGTCCTCACCGGCGTGCAGGGCGACCGGCTCGTGGTCATCCTCGGGGGTGCCGAGGACCCGCTGCGGGCGACGCGTACGCTGATCGGGCAGTTCGGCCCCGGTCCCGTCGTGGTCGGCCCCAGCGTCCCGGACCTCCTGGCCGCTGTACGGTCGGCACAGTCCGCGACCGCCGGGCACCGGGCCTCCGCCGCGTGGCCCGACGCGCCCCGCCCGGTCCTTGCCGATGACCTGCTGCCCGAGCGCGCGCTCGCCGGGGACGAGGAGGCGCGGCGGCAGCTGGTGGAGGAGATCTACATACCGCTGCACGCGGCGGGGTCCGCGTTGCTGGAGACACTGTCGGTGTACCTGGAGCAGGCGTCGTCGCTCGAAGGGGCCGCGCGGATGCTTTTCGTGCACCCCAATACCGTTCGTTACCGGCTGCGACGCGTCATGGACGTGACCGGCCTGGTACCGACGGAAGCCCGTTCCGCTTTCACGCTCCAGGTGTCGCTGATTCTCGGGCGCCTGGCCACCGCGGACGGCGTTTTGTAGGAACCTCACAAAACCGTCTTCTGATCTTCGTCGGCGACAATACGGGGTCTCGACCCCCTGATAGCGAGAGGGTTGATACGTGCTCGTTCTCGTCGCGCCCGGACAGGGTGCCCAGACTCCCGGTTTCCTCACGCCCTGGCTCGACCTGCCCGGGGTCGCCGACCGCCTCGCATGGTGGTCCGCGGTCACCGGCCTCGACCTGGTCCACTACGGAACCAAGGCCGACGCCGAGACGATCCGCGACACCGCGGTGGCCCAGCCGCTGCTGGTCGCCTCCGGCCTGGTCGCCGCCCTCGCGCTGTTCCCGCACCCCTCCGACGCGTACCGCGTGGTCGGCGGCGCGGCCGGGCACAGCGTCGGCGAGCTGACGGCCGCGGCCGGCACCGGCGTCATCACCGCCGAGTCGGCGATGGTCCTGGTCCGCGAGCGCGGCAAGGCGATGGCGGCCGCGGCGACGGTGACCGAGACGGGCATGTCGGCGGTCCTCGGCGGCGACGCCGAGCAGGTGGTCGCCAAGATCTCCGAGCACGGACTGACCCCGGCCAACATGAACGGCGCCGGCCAGGTCGTCGCGGCGGGCACCCTGCCGCAGCTCGCGGCGTTCGCGGCGGACCCGCCCGAGAAGGCGCGGGTGCGCCCGCTCGCGGTCGCCGGCGCGTTCCACACGCACCACATGGCCCCGGCCGTCGACCGGCTCGCCGAGCTGGTCCCCGGCGTCACCGTGCGGGACCCGCGCACGCCGTACATCTCGAACACCGACGGCGCCGTGCTGCACGACGGCCGCGAGATCGTGAAGCGCCTGGTCAGCCAGGTGTCGAACCCGGTGCGCTGGGACCTGTGCATGGAGACCATGCGCGACCTCGGCGTCACCGCGATCATCGAGGTGCCCCCGGCCGGCACGCTCACCGGGCTCGCCAAGCGCGCGCTGCCCGGCGTCGAGACGCTGGCCCTCAAGACCCCGGACGACCTCGAGGCGGCCCGCGTCCTCGTGGAGAAGCACGGGACGCCGAGCCAGATCGACGCGTCGCCCACGTGGCGCCTGGTCGTGGCGCCGTTCAAGGGCACCGTGCACCGCGCCGGTGTCCGGCCCGGCGACGACCTGGCGCCGGGCGCCGAGGTCGGCGTCGTGCGCTCGCACCGCGACGAGCAGGCCGTCACCGTCCCGCACGGCGGCACGGTGGTGGAATGGCTCGTCGAGGACGGGGACCCGGTCTCCCCGGGGATGCCGCTGCTGCGCATCCACCCGCAGGGATCGGTGTGACCCGCGTGACAGCTCGCGCGGCAGTTCGCGCAGGGACCAGAATCGTCGACCGGGAGGCCGCAGCGTGACCGCATCCATCCGTCCCGCCGTCGGAGCACCGCACGCCCGCATCCTGGGTGTCGGCGGCTACCGTCCGGTGCGGGTCGTGCCCAACTCCGAACTGATCGAACGCATCGACTCGTCCGACGAGTGGATCCAGTCGCGCTCCGGCATCAAGACCCGCCGCTGGGCCAACGACGAGGAAACCGTCGCCGAGATGTCGATCGCGGCGGCGGGCAAGGCCCTCGCGCACGCCGGTGTCTCCGCGGAGCAGGTCGGGTGCGTCATCGTCTCGACGGTCACCCACCTCAAGCAGACCCCCGCGATCGCGACCGAGATCGCCTACCGGCTCGGTGCGGGCGGCGGGCGCGCGGCGGCCTTCGACGTGTCGGCCGCGTGCGCGGGCTTCTGCTACGGACTCACCCTCGCGAACGACATGGTGCGCGGCGGCAGTGCGGAGTACGTGCTGGTCATCGGCGTCGAGCGGCTGTCCGACCTGACCAACCCCGACGACCGCTCGACGGCGTTCATCTTCGGCGACGGCGCGGGCGCTGTCGTGGTGGGCCCGTCCGACGTGCCGGGCATCGGCCCGGTGGTGTGGGGCTCGGACGGCGCCAACAAGGACACCATCACGCAGACCGAGTCGTGGGAGGAGCTGCGGAACAACCCCGAGGCCTCCTTCCCGACGCTGCGCATGGAGGGCCAGGCGGTCTTCCGCTGGGCCGTGTGGGAGATGGCGAAGGTCTGCAAGGAGGCCCTGGACGCCGCCGGCGTCGAGGCCGCCGAGCTCGACGCGTTCATCCCGCACCAGGCCAACATGCGCATCACCGACGCGATGATCAAGGCCCTCAAGCTGCCCCCCGAGGTGCCCGTCGCGCGCGACATCGCGGAGACCGGCAACACCTCCGCGGCGTCCATCCCGCTGGCCATGGAGCGGATGCTCGAAACCGGTGAGGCGCCCAGCGGCGGCACCGCGCTCGTCATGGGCTTCGGGGCCGGTCTCGTCTACGCGGGCCAGGTCATTACGCTTCCCTAGTCCCGCGCAGACCCGCGGTCTTCCCCAGGACCCACCGGGATTTCCCGGGACCTCCCGGGGTCTCCGCACCGGACTTCCGCACATCGGCCGGCACACCGCACGGCCGAGGACATCCACACAGGCAACACCGACGCATTCAAGGAGCACCATGGCAACGCAGGAGGAGATCCTCGCGGGTCTCGCCGAGATCGTGAACGAGATCGCGGGCACGGACGTCGAGGACGTCCAGCTCGACAAGTCGTTCACCGAGGACCTGGACATCGACTCGCTGTCGATGGTCGAGGTCGTCGTCGCCGCCGAGGAGAAGTTCGACGTCAAGATCCCGGACGACGACGTCAAGGGCCTGCGCACCGTCGGCGACGCCGTCAACTACATCCTCAAGGCCGCCTGAACCCCAGGGCGTCCCTGAGCACTGAGCACCACAGCCGACAGCGGGTCCGGGCCCCGGGCGCAAGCGTCCGGGCCGCCCAGCCGGGAGAACCAGGACAACCGGGACCCGGACCCGCCGGCCGCCGGCCGCCGACCGGCATCAGAACCACCTTCCGTTCCAACCTTCGTGGGAGTGATCTTCCAGTGAGCCCGACCAAGCGCACCGAGACCCCGCGCACCGTGGTCGTCACCGGTCTGGGCGCGACCACTCCGGTCGGCGGCGACGTCGCATCGACCTGGTCCGCGCTGCTGGCCGGCAAGTCCGGCATCCGCACGCTGACCGAGGAGTGGGCAGAGCAGCTCCCCGTGCAGTTCGCCGGCCGCATCGCCGTCGAGCCGCTGGACGTGATGCCGAAGGTCGAGGCCCGCAAGCTCGACCGGTCCGCGCAGTTCGCCATGATCGCCGCCCGCGAGGCGTGGCTGGACGCGGGCTACTCGGCCAAGAACACCGCAGCCGAGGACGGCACCGGCGCCACCGTGGAGCCCACCCGGCTCGGTGTGGTGATCGCGTCGGGCATCGGCGGCGTGACCACGCTGCTCGACGCGTGGGACGTCTTCAAGGAGAAGGGCCCGCGCCGCGTCGGACCGCTCGTGGTCCCGATGCTGATGCCCAACAGCCCCGCCGCCAACGTCGGCATCGAACTGAGCGCCCGGGCCGGGGTGCACACCCCCGTGAGCGCCTGCGCGTCCGGCGCCGAGGCCGTCGCGTACGCCCTGGAGATGATCCGCTCGGGCCGTGCCGACGTCGTGGTCTGCGGCGGCACCGAGGCCGCGATCCACCCGCTGCCGATGGCCGCGTTCGCCAACATGATGGCGATGTCGAAGCGGAACGACGAGCCGCAGCGCGCGTCGCGCCCGTACGACAAGGGCCGCGACGGCTTCGTCATGGGCGAGGGCGCCGGCTGCCTGGTGCTGGAGAGCGCCGAGTACGCCGCCGCGCGCGGCGCCCGCGTGTACGCCGAGGTCGCCGGCGCCGGCATGACCTCGGACGGCCACCACATCGCGCAGCCCGAGCCCGAAGGCCGCGACATCGCCCGCGCGATGGCCGCCGCCCTCGCCGACGCCGGAGCCTCCGTCGACCAGGTCGTGCACGTCAACGCGCACGGCACCTCGACCCCGGCCGGCGACATCACCGAGCTGAAGGCCATCCGCTCGGTGCTCGGCGACGCGGCCGCCGACAAGGTGGCCGTCACCTCCACCAAGTCGATGACCGGCCACCTCCTCGGCGGCACCGGTGCCGTGGAGTCGGTCGCCACCGTCCTCGCGGTCTACCACCGCATCGCTCCGCCCACCATCAACGTCGACGACCCGGACGACGAGGTCTGCCTCGACATCGTCCGGAACGACCCGCGTCCGCTCCCGGACGGGGAGATCGTCGCGCTCAACGACTCGTTCGGATTCGGCGGGCACGACGTGGTCGTCGCCTTCCGCAGCACGGGCTGACGCCCGTTCAGGACGGAGCTTTCCCCTCAACATGACTGTCATGGAGAACCGACCGGCGGCCGCCGTACCCGGCAAGCCCGACCGGGACAGCGACCCGCGCAACCCGCGGCTGCGCTTGCAGCGTCTCGTCGACGAAGGCACCTACCAGGAGATCTCGCCGTACGACCGCTCCGGCATGCTCGCGTGCGTCGGCACGGTCGACGGCGCGCGCGTCGTCGCGTACGCCTCCGACCCGACCGTGCAGGGCGGCGCCATGGGCGTCGAGGGCTGCCAGGTCGTCGTCGAGGCCTACGAGCGGGCGCTGGCCGAGGGCTGCCCGATCATCGCCCTGTTCCACTCCGGCGGCGCGCGCCTCCAGGAGGGCGTGGCCTCGCTGAACGCGGTCGGCCGCATCTTCCACGCGATGACGTTGGCCTCCGGCAAGATCCCGCAGATCTCGGTCGTGCTCGGTGCCGCCGCGGGCGGCGCCGCCTACGGCCCCGCGCTGACCGACCTGGTCATCCTCGCGCCGGAAGGCCGCGTGTTCGTGACCGGTCCGGACGTCGTGCGCTCGGTCACCGGCGAGGACGTCGACGCCCTGCGCCTGGGCGGCCCGGAGCCGCACGGCCGCCGCAGCGGCGTCGTGCACGTCGTCGCCGAGTCGGAGCAGGACGCCCTCGACCGCGCCCGGCAGCTCGCCCACCTGCTGGCGAACCAGGGCGAGATCGACCCCGCGCTCCTGGACCGCCGCGAACTGGCGGCACTGCTGCCGGAGTCGGCGAAGCGCGCGTACGACGTACACCCGGTCGTCGACAAGCTCCTCGACGAGCCGGGCCTCGAACTGCACCCGAAGTGGGCGCCGAACATCACCACCACACTCGGGCGCCTTGGCGGGCGCACGGTCGGTGTCGTGGCGAACAATCCGCTGCGGCTGGGCGGTTGCCTCGACTCGGCCTCGGCGGAGAAGGCCGCGCGCTTCGTGCGCATGTGCGACGCGTTCGGCGTGCCGCTGGTCGTCGTCGTGGACGTGCCGGGCTACCTGCCGGGCGTCGGACAGGAGTGGGACGGCGTCGTACGCCGCGGCGCGAAGCTGCTGCACGCGTTCGCCGAGTGCACGGTGCCGCGCGTCACCCTGGTGACCCGCAAGTCGTACGGCGGCGCGTACATCGCCATGAACGCGGCGTCGCTCGGCGCGACGAAGGTGCTGGCCTGGCCGACCGCCGAGGTCGCCGTCATGGGCGCCGTCGCCGCGATCCGCATCCTGCACCGCCGCCGGCTGGCCGAGGTGCCGGACGAGTTGAAGGCGCAGGTCGAGCTGGAGCTCGCGGCCGAGCACGAGAAGGTCGCGGGCGGCCTGGAGCGCGCCATCGAGATCGGCGTCGTGCACGAGGTCATCGACCCGGACGAGAGCCGCGTGGCGCTGGCGAAGGCCATCGCCGAGGCCCCGCAACTGCGCGGCGCGCACGGCAACATCCCGCTGTAGGGACGCACACGCCGGAGGGCGGGCCAGGGCTTGTTCCCTGGTCCGCCCTCCGGCGTTCGCTGGGCCGTTGGGGTGACGCGGTGTGCCGTAGCGCGGCGTCCGGTCGTTGGGCGGGGTGTCCACCCGTTCAGCCAGGAAGGTCCCCATCATGCGCGTAAGCCGTGCCGCCGTGGCCACCGCCGTCGCCCTCGGAGTCGGGGCGGCCGTCGCCCCCGCCGCCCAGGCCGCCGACACGACGGCGCTCCCGGTGCCCGTCGAGCAACTGACCCCCACGTCGAACTGGTTCGGCGCCGACGACCTCTGGTACGCCGGGGGTTCCTTCGGCGGCTCCGGCACGAACTCGTTCGGCGGCTCGGGCGTCACGTCCTTCGGCGGCTCCGGCAGCTGAGCGGGGCCGTACGCGAAGGGGCCGCCCTCCTGCCGGGGGCGGCCCCTTCGCGGTACGGGTCGGCGCGGTCAGACGACCTGGTGCAGCCAGCGCACCGGTGCGCCTTCACCCGCGTAGCGGAAGGGCTCCAACTCGTCGTCCCACGGCTTGCCGAGCAGCTTCTCGATCTCGCTCTGGAGGTCGCACTCGCCGCGGGCGGCCCGGCCGAGCACCGCGCGCAGGCGGTCCTCGGGAATCAGGATGTCCCCGTGCGCGCCCGTGACGGCATGGAAGATGCCGAGGTCCGGGGTGTTGCTGTAGCGCTCGCCCTCGGCGCCGGGCGACGGCTCCTCGGTCACCTCGAAGCGCAACAGGTGCCATCCGCGCAGTGCCGACGCCAGCTTGGCCGCGGTGCCGGGGCGGCCGTGCCACGACATCTCGGCGCGCAGCATCCCGGGCGCGGCCGGCTGACGGACCCAGTCCAGGCTCAGGCGCACGCCAAGAACGCCCTGTGCGGCCCACTCGACGTGGGGACACAGCGCGCGCGGCGCGGAGTGCACGTACAAGACTCCACGTGTCGTCACTGGGACCTCCAGGCTAAGGACGAGGTTCGCCTTCCCCAGCGGCCTCGGGTCCTGCCTCGGTCACCTGCTCCGACCCACGTGCCCTACCGTGCGTCCGTCTTCTTCTGTCCTGCTGCTCCACTCCTCGGCTGCCGGTCGGTACCGGCCGCATGTGTTCCTACGTGTGGTTTGTGTGCCTCATTGTGCCTCACGCACATCGGAAGCACCACGCGAAACAATCACTCTCCGTATGCACGATGAGGATTACACCGGAAACCGGGGTTCCAAACGTCACTCACAGTCTCGGATTCAGCATCGGATTCGGTCTCGGATTCTGTGAGCCACTGCACTCACCCTGCCCCCCGCATCCTGAACCCATCCCTCCGCACCCCAGCATTCACTCGAAGGGATGACATACCGTCAGGAGGAGCCGCAAACGGCAACCGCCCGCGACACCCGATGTGTTCGAGGGTAGGCGGCGGGACGCGGATGCGCAGGAGGATTCGACCGGGCAATCCGCGTGGGTGGGGACGGAGGGGGCAACTGTGGGCATCGGGAGCGGGGCGGGGCTGCCGCGCGTACGGGCGGTGGCGGCGTCCGCGGCGCCGGCAGGCGCTCGGACCGCGGGCGCCGTCGGGCGAACGCCGGGGCGTGGCACGGGTGGACGCGGAGCGTCGCTCCGCCGCAGAGCCGGCGCCGTCCTGGCCGCCCTCGCCCTCGCCGCCGTCGCCGCGTGCTCCTCGGGCGGCGGCCCGGACGGCGTGCAGCGCGCGGGCGACGAGTTGGGCGTGGGCCCGGCGCAACCGCCGGGGACGTCGGCGGCTCCCCTGGCCACGTCCTCGCCGACCGCTTCCGCGCAGACCCCGTCGACGGGACCGTCCGCGTCCACGAGCAAGGCGCCGACCCGGCCGTCCGGTCCCTTCCCCAAGCCGCGGTCGATGGCCGCGCTCGGCGACTCCATAACGCGCGGGTACGACGCGTGCTCCGTACCGCTGAAGGACTGCCCGTCCAAGTCGTGGGCGACGGGCGACGACGTCGACAGCCACGCGAAGCGCCTCGGGGTGCCGCGCGAGGCGGTGCACAACGACGCGCGAACGGGCGCCCGCATGAACGAGCTCGACGACCAGGCGCGTGTCGCGGTCGGCCAGGGCGTGGAGTACGTCACGGTCCTCCTCGGCGCGAACGACGCCTGCCGCGACAAGGAGTCGCAGATGACGTCGGTCTCCGAGTTCGAGCAGCAGTTGCGCGAGGGCCTCACCGTGCTGCGCCAGGGGCTGCCCGGTGTGCGCGTGCTCGTGGTCAGCATTCCGGACCTCGCCCGCCTGTGGGAGGTGGCGCGCGGCGAGCGCATGGCCCGGGCGGTGTGGTCGACGGGCATCTGCCAGACCATGCTGGGCGATCCGGAGTCGACGAAGCCGGACGACATCGAACGGCGCCAGCGGGTGCGGGACCGGGTCGTCGCGTTCAACGAAGTGCTGCGCAAGACGTGCAACGAGTGGGCGGAGCAGTGCCGGTACGACGGCGGCGCGGTCAACGCGCACCGGTTCACGAAGAACGACCTGAGCCACTGGGACTGGTTCCACCCGAGCGGCCAGGGCCAGGGGGTCATCGCCGACCTGACGAGCCGCAACGGCTTCCGCTGGCAGGGCTAGCCGGGTCCTGGCCGGGTCCTGGGCGGGGATTTGCCGGCGCTAGCGGACCCGGGGACGTGCCGCTCGGGCGCCACCCCAACGCCACCCACCCGAACGGGTGAAACGTCGCGGTTCGTTGCGGACAGTGTTGCTAAGCTCGCGGGCGAAGCGCGACAGTAGCCGGGCAAACACAATCCGTGATCGGCATTCGCACCTGGTGCGTACGGTTCCCTCCGGACCTCCGGAGGAAACCACGCGACCGGTCGGCTGATCACGCGCGCCGACGTGAGTGGGGCGGGTGGGACTCGAACCCACGACCGAGGGATTATGAGTCCCTTGCTCTAACCGGCTGAGCTACCGCCCCGTGCCGAACCTCACCGGTATCGGCCCCGGCAGCATAGCCGTTCGCGATGCGACCCTGCTCGCCGGGTTTCCCGTCGGCCGCCCTCCGCGCTCCCCGCACGCTCTCCCGGTACGCCGTCCGCGCACCGGTCCCGCCGTCGCGCACCCCCTGCGAGCGGGCGAAAAGCCGTTCCAGGGAACCGCTTTCGCATTCCGCTCCCGCCTCATACTGCTTTCGGGTGACGCCCGGGGTACTGCCGTCGGTCGCGGGGAGGCTGCGGACGGAGGGCGCCGACAAGGGCAGTGACATGGGTGGCAGCAAGGGTGGCGGCAACCCTCGTGCGGACAGCACAAAGCCCCATGGTCATGACCATGGGGCTCTACTCGTCGCGATCTTCGTGGGGGTTGCTCCCCCGACTGGACTCGAACCAGTAACCTGCCGGTTAACAGCCGGCTGCTCTGCCAATTGAGCTACAGGGGATTGCGCTGACCGCCTGGGCGATCGCTGCGTGGAATACATTAGCGCACTCCGAGGGGTGCCTCGTACACGGGTTTTCCGGGGCGATACGCCCGCGGACGGCGGGGCACACGCCGCCCGCGGGCCCCACCTGGCAGACTCACGATCCACCCCGGCCTCCCGTGCCGTGCCCCGGCCTGCCCCCGCGGCGGTTGTCCTGCCGTCGTCGCGGGTAGTCGTGGACTCGCAGCAACGGACGGGACCGCACCTTATGGAGGGAATCCCCATGGGCACCCGCATCACCTTCGTCGCCGGCCTCGCCGTCGGGTACGTCTTGGGCGCCAAGGCCGGACGGGACCGGTACGAGCAGATCCGCAAGGCGACGCGCAGCATCGTCGACAGCGCGCCCGTGCAGAGCGCCGGCCACGCGGCGGCGGGCTTCAGCCGCGACGCCGGGGGCAAGGCCGTGCAGAAGCTCGGCGAGCACCTGCCGGAGCGCGTCGGGCGCCACCTGCCGGACAAGTTCGCCTCGTCGGACGGTGTGCACCACAACGGGCACAGCGCCGCGAACCGGCGGTACGACGACGGCCTGTAGGGCCGGCCTGTAGAGCCAGCCCTTGGCACGGCCGGTAGGACGGCCTGTCGAGCCCGCCGGTCGGCCCGGCAGGCGTACGTCGGGGCGTGCCTCGGGTCGCCCCGAGCCGTGGTCGGCCCGCGGTCAGGCCGCGACCGCAGCCGCGCAAGTCCCGCGCGCGGTGGCGGCGGTGGGCGGCGGCATCCACGCGCGGCCGTCAGCCGCGGCGGTGCCGACCGGTCACGCCGCCCGTGTCGCGCGACGCGGCCTCCGGGTGCAGCCCGTCCCGCACCTCCGCGTACTGCTCGCGTACCGCGCTGCCCACCGCGAGGTCCTCCTCGCCGGCCGCCGCGAACACCGTGGCGGGCCGCGGCCAGGCCGGGACGTCCGGCTTGCCGGACAACGCCCAGGCCGCCTGCCGGGCGACGCCCAGCGCCGCCGCGCGGGCCGCCTCGGTCGGCTCCGGGACCGCGACCGGGACGCCGAAGACCATGGGGGCGACCGAGCGCACCGCCGCGGAGCGGGCCCCGACGCCGACGAGGATGACCCGTTCGACGGCCACCCCGCAGGCCCGCAGCACGTCGAGGGCGTCGGCGAGGCCGCACACCATGCCCTCGACCGCGGCGCGGGCGAAGGCCTCGGGCGTCATGCTCTCGCGGTGCAGCCCCGTCAACGTGCCCGCCGCGTGCGGGAGGTTGGGAACGCGCTCCCCGTCCAGGTAGGGCAGCATCACCAGCCCGCACGCGCCCGGAGTGGCCCGGAGCGCGAGTTCGTCGAAGCCGGCAGTGTCGACGCCGAGCATCGCGGCGGCGCCGCGCAGCACGCGGACCGCGTTGAGGGTGCGGACGATCGGCAGCCGCCGCCCCGAGGCGTCCGCCAGACCCGCGACCACGGGATCCGCGGTGGGCCCGTCGTGCACCGCGAACGCCGCGCCCGCCGCACCGGCCGCGATCACGACGTCGCCGTGTTCGAGGCCGAGGCCGAAGGCGAGGGCCGCCTCGGCTCCCGCGCCGGCCGAGATGACCAGGCCCTCGGGGGTACGCCCGGCGGACTCGCCCGGGCCGACGAGGCGCGGCAGGCGTACCGGACGCCCGAAGGCCTGTTCGGCCAGGTCCTCGCGCCAGCCGCCGGTGTGCGGCGACCAGTAGCCGGTGGTCGAGGCGTCCGAGCGGTCGGTGGTCAACTCGGCCGGGCAACCGAGGAGTTGCCAGGTAAGCCAGTCGTGCGGGAGGGCGGCGGCCACGACGCGGGCGGCCTCCTCGGGTTCGAAGCGCAAGAGACGGCGCAGGTGCGACACGGCGGTGGTGGCGTTCGGGACGAGGCCGGTGGCGGTCAACCACTCCTGCGCCCCGCCCAGTTCCTCGACGAGTTCGGCAGCGGCGCCCGACGCGCTGATGTCGTCGTGCGGGAGCGGCGGCGCGACCACGACGCCCGTGGCGTCGAGTGCTATGAGGCCGTGGCCCTGGGCGGTGACGCCGATGGCCTCGACGTCGTCGAGGGTGCCGCCGCCGGCCGCCTCGCCGAACGCCCGCAGCCACGACACCGGGTCGCCGTGCGCGCCGTCCGCGAAGCGCACGACGGCCTGGCGGCGGATGTCGCCGGTGTCGCCGTCGCATACGACGATCCGGGCAGCCCGGTGCGAGCAGTGGACCCCGGCGACGAGACGACCGCGCATGCTGACCATGGCCGCAGTTTAGGAGGCGACGGGGACCGCGCGAGGCAGGACGGTCCGGCCCGGTCCCGGCCCTGTTCCCCGGGCCGGGGCCGGTGTCACGTGTCGAGGTAGCCGCGCAGTTGGTCCGCGTACGACCGGTCGCGGAGCTTGGACAGCGTGCGCGATTCGATCTGCCTTATGCGCTCCCGCGTCACGCCGAACTTGCGTCCGATCTCCTCCAGGGTGTGCGGCTGCCCGTCGGCCAGCCCGTAGCGCATCTGCACCACGCTCTTCTCGCGGTCGCCGAGTGTCGAGAGGAGCGCCTCCAGATGCTCGCGGAGCATCAGGTACGCGGCGGACTCGGCGGGCGAGGCCGCGTCGGCGTCCTCGACGATGTCACCGAGCAGCACCTCGTCCTCGCCGACCGGCGTGTGCAGCGACACCGGTTCCTGGGCGAGCCGCAGGACGTCGACCACCCGCGCGGGGTCGAGGTCGAGCACGGCGGCCAGGTCCTCGGGGGTCGGCTCCTCGCCGCGCTCCTGCACGAGGCGGCGTTGCACGCGGACGACGCGGTTGATGAGTTCGACGACGTGCACCGGCACGCGGATCGTGCGGGCCTGGTCGGCGAGCGCGCGGCTCATCGCCTGGCGGATCCACCATGTCGCGTACGTCGAGAACTTGTAGCCGCGCGTGTAGTCGAACTTCTCGACGGCTCTGATGAGTCCGAGGTTGCCCTCCTGGACCAGGTCGAGGAGGCTCAGGCCGCGTCCGACGTACCGCTTGGCGACGGAGACCACGAGCCGCAGGTTGGACTCGATCAGGCGGCGCTTGGCCGCGCAGCCTTGCGCGACGAGGTGTTCGAGCGCGGCGCGCAGGGCGGGGTCGTCGAGGGCGGGCTCGCGGGCGAGCTTCTCCTCGGCGAAGAGCCCGGCCTCGACGCTGCGGGCGAGTTCGACCTCGTCGGCGGCCGTGAGGAGCGGGATCCGGCCGATCTCGCGCAGGTATTGGCGCAGGAGGTCGGCGGAGGGCCCGTGCGAGTCGTCGGGGGCCGGGGGTTCGGGTGCGGAATCGGCGTCCGCCTCGGTGTCGGCCTCGGCGTCGGGGCCGCTGTCCGCGGCGGGCGCGGGCTCGCCGCCGTTCCGCTCCGGGGGGTCGGGCCCCGCCGCACGTGCGGGCGTGCCGGGGTCCGCGGTCTCGGCCGGGTCTTCGAGGGCGTCCGTCCTCGTGTCCTGCGGAGGCGGCCGGCCGGGCGCCTCCGAGCGCCTCGTCGTGTGCTGCTGCACGTTCCCCAGTTTGGAGCACGCACCACCCGGAAGCCGAGAGTGTGAACCCGCCGAGAATGACGAAATTGTCGGCGGGCTATGGCAGATCAGCCGGAACCAGGGAGAATCCGTGGATTCCGGCTCGGCGTGTCCCCCTCAGACGCCCAGTCTCGCCGCGATGCCGTCGAGCACGCATTCGAGCCCGAACTCGAAGCGTCCCTCGGTGTCGTCCTTGCGGACCGCGCCGAGCCCGTAGCGGTGATAGACGGGATAACGCCCGCTCTGCATCAGCCACCTCATGTGCGGTGCGTACGCCTCGCGGAGGTCGTCGCGGGACCGCCACTGGCGGTTCTTCAGCAGCTCGACGTGCCCGACTTCGTCGGTGATGGCGCCGCGCACGTACGACATGACGGCGTACTGCGCATCGGCCATTGCGTCGATGTCCAGGCCCAGTCCGTCGAATGCGGCCAGTGCGCGCTCCACGCTCGCCATGACGCGCGGGGTGATGCTGACGACGCTGCGCAGCGCGAGTTCGACCG
Organism: Streptomycetaceae bacterium NBC_01309; assembly: GCA_045039925.1. Lineage (GTDB taxonomy): Bacteria > Actinomycetota > Actinomycetes > Streptomycetales > Streptomycetaceae > Yinghuangia. The sequence continues at coordinate 7,008,224 of CP108400.1, read as the reverse complement.
TCCAGGGGTGGCGCAGCGCGATGGCGCGCATCTGGTGGGCATGGACCCGCATGACGTCGCGCCAGGTCTCGCCGGGCACGGCGGGGTTGCGGTACTTGACGTACGCCTCGTCGAGCATCAGCTCGAACAACTCCTCCTTGTTGGCGACGTAGCGGTACAGCGCCATCGTCGTGACGCCCAGGTGCCCGGACAGCTTGCGCATCGAGACGGCGTCGAGGCTGTCGGCGTCGGCAATCTCGACGGCCGCGGCGGCGATCGCGGCGTGGGTCAGGGTCGTGCGCGGAGCTTTGGCGGGCTTCTCCATCCGCTCCCAGATCGTCACCTGGGACGCCTGGGATGCCTGGGACGTCTGGGACGCCTCGGACTGCTTGTCTGCCGAGTCGTTCGGCTTCTCGTCCACCTGGGCCATCGCCGGCTCCTCTCGCTGGTTGCGTACACCGTATCAATAGCTGTACACCGTACACATTGATGTGTACGATGTACGCAGCTCGATACACCGTACACACACCCTTTCTCGGGAGGATCCCCATGAACACCACCGCCACCGCCACGACCGGCACTTCCGCGACCGACACCGCGCCGGTCCGGCTCGCCGTCGTCCTGGCGAGCACCCGCGACGGCCGCTTCGGACCGACCGTGGGCACCTGGTTCACCGGGCTCGCCGAGCAGCGCGACGACCTGCTCGTCGACGTCGTCGACCTGGTCGAGACGCCGGTCCCGTACGCGATGGGCTGGGGCGACCCGGCACCGGCCGACGCCGCGCTGTTCGCCGCGGTCACGCCCCGGCTGGCCGCCGCCGACGCGTTCGTCGTGGTGACGCCGGAGTACAACCACAGCTTCCCCGCGCCGCTGAAGAACCTCATCGACCAGCACTACGTCGAGTGGCAGGCCAAGCCGATCGGGTTCGTGGCGTACGGCGGCCTCGCGGGCGGCCTGCGCGCCGTCGAACAGCTGCGGCAGGTCTTCGCCGAACTGCACGCCGTCACGGTGCGCGACACGGTCAGCTTCCACGGCGCCGCAGGCGCGTTCGAGGGGTCGGAGCCCCGGGATCCCGAGGGCTGCGGCACCGCCGCCAAGACGATGCTCGACCAGGTCGTGTGGTGGGCGCGGGCGCTGCGCGACGCCAAGTCCGCCCGCCCGTACGGCTCCTGAGCAACCGTCCGTCCCGCCGGCGCCTGCCGACCTGCCGCCTGCCGCCTGCCGCCTGCCGACGAGGAATCGGAGCCCGTGATGGCCACGACCGCACTGGAGAAGCACGAAAGCCCGGGGGAACTCCCGGGGCCCGGGACCGCGCCGGGCCCCGGGACAGCCGCCGGAACCGCGCCACCGGGGAAGCTCGACCGGCATCTGCTGGCGGTCGCGCTCGTGGTCGTCCTCGGCATGGCCATGACCGGGCTCGACATGACCGCCGTCAACGTCTCGCTCAACAGGCTCTCGTCGGACTTCTCGACGTCGCTCGCGACCGTGCAGTGGGTGGCCACCGCGTACACGCTCGCGCTGGCCGCGGTGATCCCGGTGAGCGCGTGGGCGATCGGCCGCTTCGGCACCCAACGCGTGTTCATGGCCTCGGTGGTGCTGTTCCTCGGCGGCTCGGTGCTGTGCGGGATGGCGTGGTCGATCGAGTCGCTGATCGCGTTCCGCGTGCTCCAGGGCCTCGGCGGCGGCATGATCATGCCGGTCGGCATGACGATCATGACGCGCCACGCGGGCGAGCGGATGCCGCAGGTCATGGCCATCGTCGGCATCCCCATGCAGCTCGCGCCGATGGCCGGCCCGCTCGTCGGCGGCTGGCTGGTCGACGCGGTCTCCTGGCGCTGGATCTTCTACCTCAACGTGCCGCTCGCGTTCGTCGCACTGGCGCTCGCGGCACGCGTACTCGGACCCGACGAGCCGTCGCCCACCCGGCCGTTGGACGTCAAGGGGCTGCTGCTCCTGTCCCCCGGGCTGTCCGCGCTCATCTTCGGTCTGACGACCGGTGCGCACCACGGCGACTTCGCCGACGTCTCGGCCTCGCTGCCGACCGCCGCGGGAGCGCTGCTGGTGGTGGCGTTCGTGGCGCATGCGCTGCGCGCCGAGCACCCGCTCATCGACCTGCGGCTGCTGCGCGAGCGGGCAGTGGCCACCTCGGCGACCACGCTGGCGCTCTTCATGTGCGGGTTCTTCGGGATGATGCTGCTCGCACCGATGTATTACCAGATGGTGCGCGGCGAAAGCGCCACCGCCACCGGCCTGTTGCTGGTGCCGTCGGGGCTCGGCACCGTTGTCACGATGCCGCTGGGCGCGCGCCTCATCGGCCGGGTCGGGCCGCGGCGGATCCTGCTGACCGGGCTGTCGCTCGCGGTCGTCGGGCTGAGCGCGTTCGCGGTGCTCGTGGGGACCGGCGCGTCGTACTGGGCCCTGGGCGCGGCGCTGTTCGTCACCGGCGGGGGCATGGGGATGACGATGATGCCCACGATGGCATCCGCGATGCAGACCCTCCGGCCCGAAGCCGTGCCGACGGCGAGCACCCTGCTGAACATCGTCCAGCAGGTGGGGGCGTCGGCCGGAACGGCGCTGATCTCGCTGGTGCTCGCGAACGCGCTGGCGGGACGCGAGGCCGCCGACGCACCGGGTGCCTTCCAGGCCGGCTACGCGGTCGGGATCGCCCTGCTGGTGCTGGCACTCGTCCCCGCGTCACGGGTGGCCCGCGCGATGGCCACCGGTCCGCAGGCACCGGTCGTGCACGAAGGCTGACGTCGACGGCCGAAGCCGAGGCCGTCGACCGGGGCTCAGGGCTTCGGGCTTCGGGCTTCGGGCTCAGGGCTCGGGATTCGGCCGCCGGTACGGGGCGCCCCGCACGTCACAGTGCGGAGGCGCCCCCGTCGATGAGCGAACGCCGGTACTTCTCCAGGTCGAACAGCTCCTGGAACGTCGCGGCGTACTCCTCGGCGCCGGACACCGGGTCGAGGCGCTGGAGGCGCGACTTGACGTCGGCGATGCGGCGGTCGGCGGAGAAGGTGCGCAGACGGACGAGGCACTCCCCCGCGTACAACTCGTCGGGGGCGGCCGGGGTGCGCACCGACTCCACGGCCAACTCGGTGACCAGCGCCCGCACCGCGTCGTCGGCGGCGGCTTCGCGGACCGCCGGGATCCAGCCGGTACGCGCGGACGGGCCGTTGAGGCCGCCGGCCGCCGTCATGGCCTCGCGGACCGCGGCGTACGGCGCCAGCGTGAACTCGTCGGCGCCGTAGCTGTCGAACACCCGGGCGACGAGCGGCGGGTACTGCAACGCGAGCTTCAGGACCTCGCGCTGCACCATCTGCCGGGGGTCGCGGGCGTCCGGCCGGAACCCGCGCTGCTGCGGGGCCGACTGCTCCTGGGGCGCCGCGCGGCCGTCACGGCCGTCGCGGCCGCCCTGCTGCTGCCCGCCGCGGGCGCGCTCGCGCTTCCAGCGGGCCAACTGGCCGACCCGGCCCACGACGAAGCGCTCGTCGAGGAAGCCGAGCCACGAGTCGAGGCGTACCGCGTACGTGTGCCGCAGCGCCTGGTCCTTGATGTCCGCGATGATCGGCGCGGCGGCGTCGAGCGCCGCGACGCGGCCTTCGGCGGTCGTGAGGTCGTACCCCTCGATCCGGCTGCGGATCGCGAACTCGAAGAGCGGCACGCGCGCGTCGACCAGGTCGCGCACCGCCTGGTCGCCGCGGGCCTGGCGGAGGTCGCAGGGGTCCATGCCGTTCGGCTCGACCGAGACGAACGTGCGGGTCACGAACCGCTGGTCCTCCTCGAACGCGCGCAGCGCCGCCTTCTGGCCCGCCGCGTCGCCGTCGAACGTGTAGATGACCTCGCCCCGGAACTCGCCGCTGTCCATCAGCAGGCGCCGCAGGATCTTGACGTGCTCCTCGCCGAACGCCGTGCCGCAGGTGGCGATCGCACCGGTCACGCCCGCGAGGTGGCACGACATGACGTCGGTGTAGCCCTCGACGACGACGGCGCGCCCGGTGCGGGCGATGTCCTTCTTGGCGAGGTCCAGGCCGTACAGCACCTGGGACTTCTTGTAGATCGGGGTCTCGGGGGTGTTGAGGTACTTGGGCCCGGTGTCGTCCTCGCGCAGGCGGCGGGCGCCGAAGCCGATCACGTCGCCGCTGATGTCGCGGATCGGCCACACCAGACGGCCGCGGAAGCGGTCCATGGGCCCTTTGCGGCCCTCGCTGGCCAGGCCGCTGGTGAGCATCTCCTGCGGGGTGAACCCGCGGCCGCGCAGGAAGCGCACGAGGTGCTCCCACCCGGCCGGGGCGTACCCGACGCCGAAGTGCTCCGCGTCCGCCTGCGTGAACCCCCGGTCGGCGAGGAACTGCCGGGCGATCATCGCCTCGGTGGAGCCCAACTGCTCGGCGAAGAACGCCGCGGCCACCTTGTGCGCCTCGACCAGCCGGGTCCGCTGCCCCTGCTGGCGGCCGGGGTTGTACCCGCCCTCCTCGTAGCGCAGCTCGATGTTGTACTGCCCCGCCAGCCGCTCGACCGTCTCCGAGAACGTGAGGTGGTCCACCTTCATCACGAACTCGAGGACGTCCCCGCCCTCCTGACACCCGAAGCAGTGGTACAGACCTTTTGCGGGCGAGACGTTGAAGGAGGGGGACTTCTCGTCGTGGAAGGGGCACAGGCCCTTGAGGTTGCCGCCGCCGGCGTTGCGGAGTTGGAGGTGCTCGCCGACCACGTCCTCGATACGAGCCGCCTCGCGGACCCGCTTAACGTCCTCGTCCCGAATCCGGCCCGCCATGGGCTGAAGTGTACGTCGCCGGAAGGACACCTCCGGCGGCCCGGCTGGTAACGTCGCGCTCTTCGGCCGACGGGAGTCGCCGGAGTCCTCGGGGAGCCGCCATGGCCCGCTCGCATCGCCGCCGATCGTCCGCCGCACGTGGGAACGGAGCGGGTCGCGGACGGCCGCTGGACCTGGCGGAGGCCGCCGCGCGGGTGGCGGAGCGGTTCGCCGGGACGGCCGTGCGGTCGCTGCGGGACGGATGCGGCCACTGCTTCACCGCGGACGAGCGCCTGCTGCTGGCCACGCCCGACGCGCCGCTGGAGCGGGGCCTCGCGATGCGCGCCGCCTGGAAGGTGCCTCACTTCGACGACATGGACGGCCTGATGCGGCGCGTGCTGCCGGCGTTGGCGACGGCGATCGTGGACGGCGAGTACGACATGGGCCGGGCACTGCGCGGGCTCGCGTGGGCGCGGTTCCGGGAGTGGCCGCCGAGCATGGTCGCTCCGGTGCTCGACCTGCTCGACACGTGGTTCCTCACCACGCTGCGAGGTCCTGGGGACGGCGCCCACGTGGTCCTGGAAGCGTGTGCCGCGGCCGACAACGGCGCGGGCCGGTGGCTGGCGATGTGGGAGCGGGAGAAGACGCCGGTCGCGGACGCGCACCTCGCGCAGGCGGCGTGGTGGTGGGCCGGCGACATCGCCCCGCCCACGATCGACTGGCTGCTGTCGCCGGATGACGTCATCGCCGAACTGCGTGCCTGGCTCGCGGGGTACGCGGCGGAGCGGATGGCCGCGTACGGTGCGCCGCCCGAGCTGATCCGGCGCCTGCGCGGCCTCGTACCGGCGCCCGGGGCGGAGTCGGGAGGGGAGGCGTGGGACGGCGTACTGCTGCCGCGGCCGAGTGAGTGGGCCGGTGTCAGGCCAGGACCTTGTACGTGAAGACGTAGTGCGGCGTGTGGGTGGGGGCCGGGTGGAACAGGTCCCCGGTCGGGGCGAAGCCGAGGTGCTCGTAGAAGTCCTGGGCGGACGTGCGGCCGTTGCACCAGATCAGGTCGGTGCCCTGGGCGGCGGCTTCGGCTATGCCGGCCCGCAGGACGGCGGCTCCGTAGCCCCTGCCACGCACTTCGGGTGCGCTGGCCATGCCGCGGAAGCGGTACGCGGGGACGCCGTCGAGCGGGTCCGGGAAGAAGGTGACACAGCCCGCGACGCGGCCGTCGAGGTCGTAGGCGGCGAGGTGGAAGGTGCCGGGGAGCGCGTCCTCGGGGTAGACCGCGGTCTCCCTCGGGAGCCCTTCGCGCAGGACGGACCAGCGGAGGTCGAAGATCTCCTCGACCGGGACTCGTTCGATCCGCACGTGCTTCTCGCCTTCACTCTCGTGGGTGGTTCTCCGGTCCCCGGCCGGTTCTCGGCGTCCAGTTTTCCACGCCGCCCGGCTGTGCCGTCAGACGGTCCCGACGGTTCCGGCGGTCAGACGTCGAGGGCGCGGTGCAGGGCGAGGGCCGCGTCGTCGGTCAGCGACGCGACCTGGTCGACGATGACCCGCAGGCGTGCGGGGTCGTCGGCGGCGGCCTCGTGGTCGGGGCGCAGCGCGGGGTCGAGCGCGTCGGGGGCGCCCGCGGCCAGCATCTCGACGAGGTCGGTCACCACGGCGCGCTGGCGGGCGCGCAGTTGTTCGAGGTCGGCGCGCGCCATCACGTAGTGCGCGGTGAGCGCCTTCAGGACGGCGCATTCGAGGCGGGCTTCGCGCGGGACGAGGAGGTCCGCGGCGTACCGCACGCCCGGCACCGGGCCGAAGAAGTCGCGCGTCTCGCTCTCGGCGGCCAGGCACAGTCGGCCGATCAGTTCGCTCGTGGTGTTCTTGAGGCGGGCCTGGGCGCGGCGCGAGGCGTCGAAGCCGGTGGGCCAGAACTCGGTGGCGAGCAGGCGGTCGAGTGCGTCGGCGACTTCGTCCTCGGGGGCGAGGGCGTAGCGGCGGGCGGCCAGGGCGAGGACGTCGGCGCGTTCGCCGGGGGCGTTGAGGCGGTCGAGGTCGATGCGGCCGGAGTACACGGCGTCCTCGAAGTCGTGGACGCTGTAGGCGACGTCGTCGGACCAGTCCATCACCTGGGCCTCCAGGCTGCGGCGGCCTTCGGGCGCGTCGCGGCGTACCCAGTCGAACACCTCGATGTCGTCCTCGTAGACGCCGTACGTGCGCACGCCCTCGCGGCGCGGCCACGGGTACTTGAGCACGGCGTCGAGTCCGGCGCGGGTGAGGTTGAGGCCGACGCTCCGGGTCGCGTCGAAGGTCTTGGGCTCCAGGCGGGCCAGCAGCCGCAGGCTCTGGGCGTTGCCTTCGAAGCCTCCGCACGAGGCGGCGGCCCGGTCGAGCGCCTCCTCGCCGTTGTGGCCGAACGGCGGATGGCCGAGGTCGTGGGCGAGGCACGCGGTCTCGACGAGGTCGGGGTCGCAGCCGATGGCCTGGCCGAGTTCACGGCCGATCTGGCCGCATTCGAGGGAGTGCGTCAGGCGCGTGCGCGGGACCTGGCGGCCGTCGGGCGGGGTCTCGCCGGGCACCACCACCTGCGTCTTGCCGGCGAGCCGGCGCAGCGCGGCGGAGTGCAGGACGCGCGCGCGGTCGCGCTCGAACGCGGTGCGTCCGACGCGCTTGCCGGATTCGGGGACCCAGCGCTCGCGGTCGGCGTCGTTGTACTCGGTCTGGGGTTGGGCGGGCATTCTTATCCGGCTTATCCGGTCGGCCATGGCTCAACAGTAGGTACGGACTCGGACAAGGGTGGTCGGACCACGCCGACGGGCCGTGCCGGATCGGCCGTGGGCGGGGGTGGCGGGCAGTGGGCGCTGGGCAATGGGCAGGCGGCAGGCGGCAGGCGGCAGGCGGCAGGCGGCAGGCGGCAGGCGGCAGGCGGCAGGCGGCAGGTCAGACGACGCCGTGGCCGAAGCCGGAACTGCGGCGCAGGATCCACCAATGCAGGTACGCGGCCGTCTCGCGCCCCACGTACTTCCCCTGTGTCGACCGGCTGCGGACCGCCGGGCCCTGCCGCGCCGGGGACGCCGAGGCGTCCAGTCCCTCGGCCCGTGCCATCGCCCGCGAACGCAGCGCGTGCCAGGGGTCGGTGACGATCACGACGCTCTGCCAGCGGTACGCGCGCATCATCTCGGCGACCGCGCGCACGCTCTGCAACGTGTCGCGCCCTTCGGGGACCGCGAACACGCTCGTCTCGGCGACCTCGTGGGCGATCAGCCAGCGGCGGCCCGTCCCCGCCTCGGTGAAGCGGTCGCCGGGCATGTTGCCGCCGACGGTGACGATGCGCGGCGCGACGCCTTCGCGGTAGAGCGCCAGGGCGTGTTCGAGACGCGCCAGCAGTACCGGGGAGGGCCGGCCGTCGTACTGGCTCGCGCCGAGGACGAGGATCGCGTCGACCGTCGGGCGGGCGTCCTGCCGGGCGACCCACCACACGCGCGCGGCGGTGCCGACGATGACGGCGAGCACCGCGCACAGGGTCCAGGCGACGACCTGGCGCGCACGACGAAGGAGTACGCGCCCGCGTGAGCGCTTCGCGCGCCCTGCCCTGCGTCCGCCGCGCGCGGGATCACCGGCGGTGCCGGAGTCCCGTGCCTCGCTCTCGGTGCCGTCCCCGGACCGGCGTGCGGCGCGGTCCCCGGTGCGGTCCGCGGAGCGCTCCTGAGAGCGGGCCTCCGCACGGGCCTCCGCGCGGTCCTCGGAGTCGGGGCTGCCGCCGGGGCCTTGGCCCGGGACGGGGCCGTCGTCCCCTTGCGGGGCATCGGGCGACGTGCCGGAGGGACGGGGGGCCGGGAGGCGGAGATCCGTGCGCTGCATCGCCCCACACCCTATGCCCTCAGAGTGACCGCAATGCAACACACTGTGATGATCCGCAGGTCGGCGAGGTGCCGATCAGCGCACGTCCGAGAGCTTGCCGCGCAGTTGCAGCACCGCCTTCGTGTGGATCTGACAGGTGCGGCTCTCCGTCACCCCGAGCACGTGGCCGATCTCGGCGAGCGTCAGCCCCTCGAAGTAGTACAAGGTGACCACCGTCTTCTCGCGCTCGGGCAGCGCGTTCACGGCGCGCGCGAGGAGGTGCCGCATCTCGCGTGCCTCGGCGACCTCGACGGGGTTGTCCGCGGTCGTGTCCTCCAGCGTGTCGACCAGGCTGAGCCGGTCGCCGGTCTCCGAGCCGGCGTGCAGGAGTTCATCGAGCGCCATGACGTTGACCAGCGACAACTGGCTGAAGATGGTGTGCAGGTCGTCGAGCGCGATGCCCATCTCCGTCGCCACCTCGGCGTCGGTGGGCGTGCGGGTGAGGCGGCCTTCGAGGGTGGCGTACGCCTGCTCGACGTTCCGCGCCTTCTGCCGTACCGAGCGCGGGATCCAGTCCAGCGCCCGGAGTTCGTCGATGATCGCGCCGCGAATGCGGCTGATCGCGTACGTCTCGAACTTGATCGCCCGGTCGAGATCGAACTTCTCGATCGCGTCGATGAGTCCGAAGATGCCGTACGAGACGAAGTCGGCCTGGTCGACGTTCGCGGGCAGGCCGACGCCGACGCGGCCCGCGACGTACTTGACCAGCGGCGAGTAGTGCAGGATCAGGCGTTCCCTCAGCCGCGGGTCCCCGGACAGCTTGAACTCACGCCAGAGGGCGTCCAGCGCGCGGTTCGGGTCATCACCACCGCGCGGCCCGGCCGTTTCCGGCTCGGACACGGTCGTGGTGCCGCCGTCACGCCCTGGGATGTGCTTGGGCATACATGGCCTTGAGTCGTTCCACCGAGACACAGATCTACGTGGTCGCGAGCGTAGCGTGACCGAGCAGTTCCTGAACGCTACGAAAGCCCGTGCCTCCTTCGATCAGGTGGGTCACGGCGGTGTACCGCAACCCGAGCGGCCCGAGGTCGTGCACGCCCCGGAGGTCCGCCAGGCGCGCGTACGCCAGGGAGCGCTCGGCCCGCCGATCGAGCCTGCGCCCGCGTACGCCGAGCCGCGACACCGCGCCGCCGCGCTCCCCCCGCAGCGCCGGTCGCCCCCGCTCCTGCCAGGCGGACACTGCCTCGACGGCCGGGACACCGAGCGGAACCGAGCGCTCCCTGCCGTCCTTTCCGCGCGTGCCGAAAACGCGGCTGGCGCGGCTGTCGAGGTCGAGGTCGGCGACGTCGAGGCCCACCCGCTCGCCGACCGGACACCCGTCGCACGGCGGACGTCGAGCACGGCGGACGTCGAGCACGGCGCGATCCCGTGGCTCCACGGGCGTGTCGGCCCGTGCCGGCCCGTGTCGGGCGCTCAGAGCCGTCATCTGTGCCCGCACGGTCGGACGGGCCCGGCCGCTGCCGAGTCAGCGCTGCACGGTGCGGATCCAGACCTCCTCCCCCTCCCGCACGCCGTCCGCGGAGTCGCTGCCGGGCGGGGGCTGGGCGGCGACCAACCCCCGTTCGCCGAGGGCCCGGAGGTGCATCCGCACCGCGGTACGGCCCACGCCCGCGTCACGGGCGATGGCGCTCTCCGGGGCCGGCCGGTGCGGCGGCACCGCCTCCAGGACGCGCGTCGGCTCGGGGCCCAGGTTGTCCCAGATCTGCGGCGGGCCCTCCACCCGCGGCGCGAGGTCGTCGCCGATCACGCCGACGTTCTCGATCACTTCGGCGGCGCAGGTGACCAACGCGGTCTCCTCCTCGCGCAAGAGCTGGTGCACGCCCGCCGACTGCGGGGCGGTGACGGGCCCGGGCACGCCTATGACCACGCGCCCGAGCTGCCGCGCGCGGCGGGCGGTGACGAGCGCGCCGCTGCGTACCGCCGCCTCCACCACAACCGTGCCGCGCGACAGTGCGGCGATCACCCTGTTGCGCTCGACGAATCTCACCCGGCTGGGTGTACACCCGGGCGGCAGTTCGCTCACGAGGGTCCCGGTCTCCCCGATCCGGGCCAGGAGCCGCTCGTGGCCTCGCGGGTACGCGACGTCCACCCCGCAGGCCAGCACCGCGACGGTCGCGCCGCCGCAGGCCAGACTGCCGCGGTGGGCGGCCCCGTCGATGCCGTACGCCCCGCCCGACACCACCGTCCACTTGCCGTCGGCGAGCCCGCCCGTCAGGTCGTGGGTGACATAGGTGCCGTAGTCGGTGCACGCCCGCGAGCCCACCACCGCGACCGAGCGCAGCACGGCATGTCGCAGCCGGACCGGACCGCGCTCCCACAGGCCGACCGGCCGCGCATCCCCCAGGTCGTCCAGCTGGGTCGGCCAGTACCGGTCGCCCGGGATCACGAATCTGCCGCCGAAGCGTGCGAGGGTCGCCAGGTCGTCGGCCGCCGAGGGGCCGCCCAGCCGGACCCGGTAGCCGTCCGGGTCGCGTCTGCGGAACTCGGTGGGCAGCGGCCCGTCGGCCTGGAGGACGCGCAGCACCTCGTGCGGGCCGTGCACCCGCAGTGCCGCTCCCAGTGCGGTGTCACCCGGTTCGGCAAGGCGGCACAGCGCCGCCCTGGCCACGTGCTCCTGGTCCACTACACCTCCCCGTCGGGGTCGTAGTCCGGATCGTGCAGCTCGCGGCCGACGTCCATGGTGGCGAGCTGGGCCAGCGTCGCCTGGGCCATGTCCGTCGTGATGCGCGCGGTGTCCCCGGCGTACGTGCCGTGCCCGGTGTGCCCGGTGTGACTGATGTGCCCGGTGTTCCCGGCACCGTCGACACGATCGGCCGGGACGACAGCCGTTGCCGCGCCGCGGCGTACCCCGGTGCGGAACTCCAAGGCCGTGTCGACGTCGGCCATCGCCGGCCGGTCCCGCCCGCGCAGGTCGGCGACGGTCCAGGCGACGCGCAGCACCCGGTCGAGGCCGCGCGCGGTCAGCATGCCGCGCTCCAGGTCGCGCGCGGCGGTGGTCAGGGCATCCGGCTCGGTGGACCAGCGCGTACGCAGCTCGCGGCCCGGCACCTCGGCGTTGGTGGTCCACGGGGTGCCCTCGAACCGGTGTGCCGCGCGGGCACGCGCCTCCTGCACCCGGGCCGCGACGACCTTGGTGGTCTCGCCCGTCCCACCGGGCTCCAGCAGTTCGGCGCGCGAGACGGGGTCGACGGTGACGCGCACGTCGATGCGGTCCAGTAGGGGGCCGGACAACCGCGCGAGGTATTTCGCCCGCATCGCCGCCGAGCACGTGCAGTCCAGGCCCTTGCCCGCGAAGCGGCCGCACGGGCACGGATTCGCGGCCAGCACGAGCAGGAAGCGGGCCGGGAACCGCAGCGTGCCGGCACTGCGCGCGACGGTGACCGTGCCGCCCTCCAGCGGCTGCCGCAACGCGTCCAGCGCACGGCCGCTGAACTCGGGCGCCTCGTCCAGGAACAAGACCCCGTGATGGGCCAAGGAAACCGCGCCGGGGCGCGGGAGGCCGTTGCCGCCGCCGACGAGGCTCGGCATGGTCGCCGAGTGGTGCGGGGCGCAGAACGGCGGCTCCTTGACGAGCGGGCGGTCGGGCGGGAGCGTGCCCGCGACCGAGTGCACGGCGCTGACCTCCAGGGCGGCGGCGGTGCCGAGCGGAGGCAGCAGGCCGGGCAGGCGCTCGGCCAGCATCGTCTTGCCCGCCCCCGGCGGCCCCAGCAGGTACAGGTGGTGCCCGCCCGCGGCGCACACCTCCAGGGCACGGCGTGCCCTGGCCTGACCGGCGACCTCGGCGAGGTCCGGTGCCGGTACGCCGGGCACGCTCGGCCCGCTGACCAGCATCGGCCCGACCGTGTCCGGGTCGGGGCCGGGGCGGGTGGCGAGCACCGGCTCGTCGGGCACCGGCTGCCCGCGCAGCACCGCGAGCAGGTGGCGCAGCGAGCGCACGCCGAGCACGGTGACGTCCGGCACGAGCCGGGCCTCGACCGCCACCGCTTCCGGTACGACGACGCGGCGGCAGTCGGCCGCCGCGGCCGCCATGACCGCCGGGAGGATGCCCCGCACCGGCCGTACGCGGCCGTCCAGCCCGACCTCGCCGACCATCACGAGGTCGGCGAGCCGGTCCGGGTCGAGCTTGCCGTTGGCCGCGACGATCGCGCAGGCCACCGCGAGGTCGAAGCCGCTGCCGCTCTTGGGCACGGTCGCGGGTGACAGGCCCACCGTGATGCGCCGCGGCGGCCACTCCTCGTCGCTGTTGACGAGCGCGGCGCGCACGCGGTCGCGCGACTCGCTGACGCTCTTGTCGGGCAGCCCGACGAGGTTGAAGACGGCGAGACCCGGCTCGATGTCGGCCTGCACCTCGACCAGGACGCCGTCGACGCCGAGCAGGGTGACCGACCGGGTGCGGGCGAAGGCCATGTCAGCACGCACCCTTCACGTGCTCGACCAGGGCCGCGCCGCGCGCCGCCGGAATCACCGAGACCAGGTCGATCCGCACCTCGCAGTCCGCCCGCACGAGGTGCGGATGGGCCGCGATCCAGTGCTCGGCCAGGACTCTCAGCCGGGCGGCCTTGTCGGGCCCGACGGCGGCGCACGGATGTTCGAAACCGGGTGAGCTGCGGGTCTTGACCTCGCAGACCGCCAGGACCGGTCCGTCCCGCGCGACCAGGTCGAGTTCGCCCGCCACGCAGCGCCAATTGCGGTCCAGGACCACCATGCCCGCCTCGACCAGGCGGCGCTCGGCCACCCGCTCGCCGTACCCGCCCACGGCGGTGTTCCGGGGAGTCCTCCCCGACGCCCCGCCACCCGGGACCTTCGCCTTGCCGGTCATGCGACCACCTCCGCCCCCGACCCTGCCGGGTCCGGGGGCGGAGGCGCCTCTTCAAGATCACCAGCCTGTGGAAAACCCCGCCCTGTGGACGGGGCTTCCCCCATTCGGCCGCTTGCGGTCGGCCACCCGCGCAGCTAGTGCCCTCACACGACCGTGCGGCTACGTGCCGAAGCCTTCGTTGCCCGAAGGCATCTCCAGGTCGCTCTTCGTCAGCTCCTCGACATTGACGTCCTTGAAGGTCAGCACCCTGACGTTCTTCACAAAACGGGCGGGCCGATACATGTCCCAGACCCACGCGTCCGCCATGGCGAGTTCGAAGAACACCTCGCCGTCGGCCGAGCGCACATGCAGCTCGTATTGGTTCGTGAGATAGAAGCGCCGCTCCGTCTCGATGACGTACTTGAAGAGGCCGACGACATCGCGGTACTCGCGGTAGAGCTGAAGCTCCATCTCGGTCTCGTACTTTTCGAGATCCTCCGCACTCATGCGCGCCCCTCGCTCCTGCGCTTCGCTGTCGTTCCCATTGTGTACCGGGGTCCGGTCCACACTCGCGCGGTACCGCTCAGTTCCACCACTCGAACGGCTCGTCCACCAGTTCTCCGGCCAAAAACCCGGGCAGCAACGCAGGGAGCCGTCCGGGGTAGAAGTGCATCGGACTGGCGACGATCTCCTCCAGGGTCCACCACCGCGCACCCACGTACTCGTCGACCTCCTCCTCGGTCCACCCGTGCGCGTCGATCTCGGGGGCCTCGGCGTCCACCCTGGCGGCCACGACGTACTCATGCTGCACCCGGCGGTACGTCCCACGCGTCCAGGTCGAGCTACGCCGCCACGACGGCGCCCCGATCGCCTCCGGAGCCAGCCGCAGGCCGGTCTCCTCCGCGATCTCCCGCACCGCCGCGTCGACGTACGTCTCGCCCGGGTCCAGCCCGCCACCCGGCAGGTCCCACCACTCGTCCGGCGTGCTGGCCGACACCTGGTTGTGGAACAGCAGGATGCGGTCCGAGGCGTCCAGCAGGACCACCCGCACGGCCTTGCGGACCAGGTCGACCCGCAGGTCGGGCGGGTAGTCGGGGACCGGATGCGGCAAAGCCTCCGGCCACGGGTTGAGGTGTCCCGCCGGATGCGGGACGGCGGCGTTCGATGTCATCTGCCGATTGTGCCCCCACGGGACGGGGAAGAGGCCGGAATTCGCACTGGCGTGCGAATTCCGGCCTCTTCCACAACGACCCGCAACTGCTGTCAGGCAGGCGGCGCACCCGCCGCCGTGTCCGACCGCCGCGACTCGGTCCACCGCCGCCGCCACAGCAGCAGCGGCACGGCCCCCGCGGCACCCAGCGCCATCGGCGCCGCCGACGACGCGAGGCCCTTCTGGTCGAAGGTGTCGGGGACGCCCAGCCAGTGGATGCGCCCCAGCGGCCAGATGACCGTGAACGCCCGCCCGATGACCTGGTCCTTGTCGACCGTGGCCGCGACCGGGTCGCCGCCGCTCAGCTCGAAGTGCGCCCGCGAGTCGCGCGAGTTGCTGCGGTTGTCGCCCATCACCCAGATGCGCCCCTTGGGCACCGTCACCTTGAACGGCTTGTCCGACGGCAGCACACCCGGCTTCAGGTACGTCTCGTTCAGCGGCACACCGTTGACCAGGATGCGGTTCTCCGCGTCGCAGCACTCCACCGTGTCGCCGCCCACCCCGATCACGCGCTTGATCAGGTCCTTCTCGTTCGTCGACGGCATCAGGCCGACGAACGACAGGCCCTTCTGCAGCCCGCGCACCAGCCCGTTGCTCGACTGCTCGGGCTCGCCCTCCAGCCAGCCGCCCGGGTCCTTGAACACGACGACCTCGCCGCGCTCGGGCTCGGCGCCGAACCACGGCGTGAGCTTGTCGACGAGCACCCGGTCGCCGACCTTGATGGTGTCCTCCATCGACTCCGACGGAATCGAGAACGCCTGGACCAGGAAGGTCTTGATGATCAGCGCGAGGACCAGCGCGATACCCAGCAGCAAAGGCAGTTCGCGCCAGAAGGAGCCCTTCTTCGCGGGCTTCCTGGCCTTCTTCGGCTTGGCCGGCGCGTCCTGTGTGTCGGCCTCGCGGGCGGCCGTGTCGCCGCCCTCCCCCGCGTCCGAGCCGGGCGTACCCGGAGCCCCCGGCGGTACGGGCGGGACTGGCGGTACGGGCCCCTCCGAACCGGACGGACGCCCCGGGGCACCCCCGTCCGGCGCGGTTCCGGGGTGCGGTACGGACGGCCCCGCGGAGTCGGAATCAGGCACCTGAGCACCGTCCGACGGGACGCCCTGCGCCCCGTCGTCCCCCTGCGGCTCGGGCGGGCGCGGCTCCCCGGGCCGGCGGCCCGACTCGTCGTCCCCACCTGCGGACCGTGCTCCGACCACGACTTCCCCCACGGCGCCTCCTCGTACCTGTGACGGCGGCGTCCGGCGTGCCGGCGCGCTGCCATCCGTCCATCGTCAAGCTTCTCGTGTCGGCACATCACGTGCCGGGGAGGCGCGCCTGGAAGTCCCGGTCCCGCGGGCGCGAGCGTACACGCCGACGGACCAGGATCACCGGAACGGCACCCGCCACCCCCATAACGACCGGAACCGTCGGGAGGACCGCAGCCGTGTTGCCAGGATTGGCAAATTTTCCGGCACCCTCGAACGTCCCCGGGACCGGCAGGCCGCGCCATCTGCTCACCGGCCACGCCACCGTGAAGGCCCGTCCGACCACGTCGTCCTCGGAGATCGTGCCCTGGTAGGGACGGTCCTGATGGGCCCGCGAGTCCGAGGAGTCGCCGCGGTGGTCGCCCATCACCCACAGCCGTCCCGGGGGCACCTTGACCGAGAACGGCAGGTTGGACGGCGCGTCGCCGGGATAGACGTACGGCTCGTCCAGCGGCACGCCGTTCACCGTCACACGGCCCGTCGCGTCGCAGCACTCCACCGTGTCGCCGCCGACCCCGATCACCCGCTTGATGAGGTCCTGCTCGTCGTCCGACGGCAGCAGCCCCACGAAGACCATGGCCTGCTTGAGCTGCTTCACACCCGGCGGCGGGTCGGACTTCTGCTTCTTGCTCAGCCAGCCGCCCGGGTCCCTGAACACGACGACCTCGCCGCGCTTCGGCTTCGCTCCGAACCACGGCGTGAACTTGTCGACGAGGACGCGGTCACCGATGCCGATCGTCGTCTGCATCGAACCCGAAGGGATGAAGAACGCCTGTACGAAGAACGTCTTGATGACCAGGGCGAGGATCACCGCCACCACGACCAGCAGCGGCAGTTCGCGGACCAGGGACACCGGGCGGTCCTTGCGCCGCCAGCGCCGCCGGGGAGTCCGGCCGCGCGCGGCGGCCCGGCCGCGGTAGGGCCCCTGCTCCTGCGTCGGCTCCTGCCCGGGCGTCACCGCGCGCAGTTGGGCCGTCGCCTCGGGGTCGGAAGGCGCGGGCGCTCCGCGGGGGACGTCGGGATCCGCGGGCGCGGGATACGCGGCCTGCGGGACAGCTCCCTCGGGAGTCGTACCGCCGGAAGGATCACCCGAAAGAGGTACGCCGCCCGGCACTCCGCCGCGCGCCACGCCGTTGCGCGATTCCGAGGACGGACCCGCCGACGCCTCTTCCGCGCCCGTCGCCCCCGTCCGCTCGCGCCCACCCGAAAACCGTGACTCGCGGGGCTTTCCCCGCTTACCCACGACCCGGGACCACCTCAGGCTCCTGCCGGCCGATCCCCGGCTGCGAGAACGTCGAAGGCCGGTCGACCCCGCCCATCCGACCGAACGGCCAGATGATCCAGTCCACCCGGCCGACGACGCGGTCCACCGGTACGAAGCCCCCGCCGGGGGCGGCAATGTGCTCGCGCGAGTCGGCGGAGTTGGCACGGTGGTCGCCCATGACCCACAACTCGCCCTTGGGCACGATCACGTTGAAGGGCATGGCCGAGGGCACGTCACCGGGATAGAGGTAGCCGGTCTCGTCGAGCGGGACGCCGTTCACGGTGACACGCCCTTGTGCGTCACAGCAGATGACGTGGTCGCCGCCGACACCGATGACGCGTTTGACGAAGTCGGTCTCGTCGGAGTCGCCGAACCCGAACATCGATCCGACGCCCTCGAACGCCTTGCCGAACGGGTTCGACGACCGGCCCTTCCCCTCGTCGGTGAAGATGCCGGTTCCGTCGAACACCACGACGTCACCACGCTGCGGTCGGTCGCCGAAGGTGTACGCGAGCTTGTTGACGAGGACGCGGTCGCCGACCTCGAGCGTGTGCTCCATCGACCCGCTGGGGATCACGAACGGCTGCGCGACATAGGAGTGCAGCACCACGACGACCAGCAGGCCGAACGCGAGCATGAGCGGCAGTTCCACCCAGGCGGGCAACCGTCTGCGCCGGCTCTCCTCTTCCTCGCCCTCGTCGGCGTCGTCGTCGGCCTCGTGCTCCGGGGCGACGGGCTCCGCCTCGTCCGCGGTCCGGCGCTTGGCACCGGGCGGGGCGGTCTCCGGCGCGAGCGCCGGTGCCTCGGGCGAAGCCGCCGAAGCCGCCTTGGAGAGACCGACCTTCGGGGCAGCCGTCTTGGCGGAGGCACCAGGCGCGGCCGTCTTGGCCGCGGCGGCCACGGGCCGTTCCCCGTCGCCGGCCGGACGCTTAGTCTTCTCCGCCGGACGGCTTCCGGCCGTCGGCGCCCCGGCAGCGGCACCACCGGCAGGCAGCGCGGCACGCAGTTGTGCCGTACGGTCGACAGCGCGCGTCTCGTTGCCGGTGTCGGGCGTATCAGACGGGCCGGAACGACCCGAAGCAGCAGAGTGTTCGGCACCACCGTCACGAGTCGGCGCGACCGCAGAGCGCTTGGCACCACCGGACGAGCGGCCCGGCGCCGCGCCGTCGGAGTCGGGGTTGCGGTCGGCCGTCTTCTTGGCGGGGGCGACCGCCGTGTCCGTCGACTCCCCGCCGCCACCGGCAGCAGGCGGAGCCGGTCGAGGGGCACGCAGTTGTGCCGTGCGTTCACCGGCCCGCGCGGCATCACCGGCGCTGGAATCGGCCGAACGCGAAGGCGTCGCAGGGTCCGACGGGCCAGAGGCCGCGGAGGATCCGGCGCCACCGTCGCGCGATTTCGGGGCTGCCGCAGGGCGCCGGGCATCGCCCGAAGAACTGCGCGGCGGCGGCGCCTTGTCCTCGGCACCCGCGTCACCCGAGGCCCCGGCGTTGTCCTCGGCTTTACCCGAACCCGCCGGGGACGTACGTGAGTCCGCCGGTCGCCGGGAACCGGCCTGGGGCCGACCCGGGCCCGGCGCACGCAACTGCACGGTACGGTCGCCGGCACGCGCGTCGGCGGCGGCGTCTTCGTCGTCGGCGGCGGCGTCAGGTTTGCGGTCAGCCGTCTTCTTGACCGGGGCGACCGCGCGATCAGTCGACCCCACGTCGCCACTGGCAGCAGGCGGAGCCGGCCGAGGGGCACGCAGCTGTGCCGTGCGTTCACCGGCCCGCGGCGCGTCGCGAGAATCGGAGTCGGAACCGGAATCGGCCGACCTGGGAGGCGTCGCAGGTGTCGAAGAGGCCGAAGAGGAAGCCCCGACACCGCCGTTGCGCGAGGTCGGCGCAACGGCGGAGCGTTTCGCTTCGCCCGGCGAGCGGCGCGGCGGCGGCTTGGCCGCGGCATCTGCCTCTTCGGCGGCTCGCGGTCCGCGCTCCGGCTTCGGCGCCGCGTCGTCGCCCCCCGGGGGCGGGGCGGCGGCTTCGGGGGGCGCGGCGCGCAGTTGTGCGGTGCCGTCGGGGCCGGAGTCGGAACCCCCCGTTGCGGCCGACGGCTCGTCCGTCCGCGGGGCGGAGGGTTCCTGGGCATGGGTCGGCCGCGGCTCCGCGCGCTCCTCGGAGGGAGCGCCGGTGGAAGTGTCCACCGTGGAGCCGCGGCCGGTGTCCGGTGTGGCGGGTCGCGGGGTCTTCCCCGTGTCGACCGTGCGCGCTGCTTCGTCCATTGCGAAGGAGCCTAACGGGCAGGTCGGCCCGCCTACTCGGGACTAGACCGTGGTACGGCCGGAAGCGTCGCGCTTCTCCTTGATCTTCGCGGCCTTGCCGCGCAGGTCACGCATGTAGTACAGCTTCGCGCGGCGCACGTCGCCGCGGGTCACGACCTCGATCTTCTCGATCACCGGCGTGTGCACCGGGAAGGTGCGCTCGACGCCGACGTTGTAGCTGACCTTGCGGACCGTGAAGGTCTCGCGGACGCCGGCGCCCTGGCGACGGAGCACGAAGCCCTGGAAGACCTGGACGCGGGACTTGTTGCCCTCGATGACGCGGACGTGCACCTTGAGGGTGTCACCGGCGCGGAAGGCCGGGATGTCGTCGCGCAGGGAGGCTGCGTCGAGGCCGTCGATGATGTTGGCCATGGTGGCGTCGCTTTCTCGGGGGTGCCACAGGTCACCCACGGCATGTCGTGGTGTCTACGAAAAGAGGGCCGTCGACCTTCGCGGTGGTGCTCCCCCTGTGGCAGGGGCACCCCCGGCGCCCCCGCGGTTGGAGCGCGGCGCCGGATCAGGTCCTACGGCAACAGCTGTTCAGTCTGCCACAGGGGTGCCGTCCGGAGAAAACCGGCCGTCCCGCTCCGTCCACCCCAGGGTCGCCAACGCGGCCCGGTCGTGCTTGTCCGCGTCCCCGACCGGAAGGCGTTCCAGCAGGTCAGGACGGTTTTCCGCAGTCCGGCGCAGGGCCTGGTCGCGGCGCCACCGGGCGATCGCGCCGTGGTTCCCGGACAGGAGGACGGGCGGCACCTCCCGCCCCCGCCACTCGGCCGGCTTCGTGTAGACCGGCCCTTCGAGCAGGTTCGCCATGGCCCCCGGCGCGAAGGAGTCGTCGCGTACCGACTCGGCGTTGCCGAGCACCCCCGGCAGCAGCCGGGCGACGGCCTCGACCATCACCAGGACCGCGACCTCGCCGCCCGCGAGCACGTAGTCGCCGATGGAGACCTCGTCCACGCGCATGCGCGTGGCGGCGTCCTCGATGACCCGGCGGTCGATGCCCTCGTAGCGCGCGGGGGCGAAGACCAGCCAGGGCTCGGACGCGAGTTCGACGGCAAGCTCCTGGGTGAACGGCCGCCCGGACGGCGTCGGCACGATCAGGCGCGGCACCGCGTCGTCGCCCGGCGGCGCGACCGCTTCGAGCGCGGCCGCCCACGGCTCGGGCTTCATGACCATGCCCGGGCCGCCGCCGTACGGCGTGTCGTCGACCGTGCGGTGCACGTCGTGGGCCTGGTCGCGCAACTGGTGCAGGCGTACGTCCAGCAGCCCCTTCGCCCGTGCCTTGCCCACCAGCGAGACGTCGAGCGGCGCCAGGTACTCCGGGAAGATCGAGACGACGTCGATCCTCACGACCGCGGCTCCCCATCCGACCCGCCGGCGCCGCCGTCCGCGGCATCACCGTCGGCGTCGTGGTCCACAACCTCGTCGTCGTCGCGCGAGGACGCCACCTCCGCCTCGTCCGGGTCGATCAGCCCCGGCGGCGGCGTGATGACGATGCGCTGCTCCTCCAGGTCGATCTCCGGCACGAACTCCTCGACGAACGGCACCATCACCTCGCGCCCGTCCGCCCGCCGCCGCACGATGAGCAGGTCCTGCGACGGGAGGTGGGCGACCTCGTGCACCTCGCCGACCTCGGTCCCGTCGGCCAGCACGACGTCCAGCCCGACGAGCTGGTGGTCGTAGAACTCCTCGGGATCCTCCGGGAGTTCGTCCGGGTCCACCTCGGCGATGAGGAGCACGTTGCGCAGCGCCTCGGCGCCGTTCCGGTCCGCGACGCCCTCGAACATCAGCAGGAGCCGCCCGCTGTGCACCTTGCCCGAGGCGATGGTCAGCGGCCCGGCGGACGGCGGGTCGGTCATCAGCACCGCGCCCGGTGCGAGCCTCAGTTCCGGCTCGTCCGTGCGTACCTCGACGCTGACCTGCCCCCTGATGCCGTGGGCCCGGCCGATCCGGGCGACCACCAGCTGCACTGTTCTCTCCTCCGGCAATTCACGGGAAAGGCAAAAAGGGCGGCCTTCCACATCGCGCTACGCAGATGTGGAAGGCCGCCCGAAGCGCTTGAAGCGCACGTGTGCTTTTCAGCGCACCTGGTCGACGTCGACGAGGTCGACGCGGACTCCCCGGCCGCCCAGGGCGGTCACGACGGTACGCAGCGCCCGAGCCGTACGCCCACCGCGCCCGATGACCTTGCCCAGGTCGTCGGGGTGGACGCGGACCTCGAGGATGCGGCCGCGGCGCAGATTGCGCGCGCGGACCTTCACGTCGTCCGGGTTCTCGACGATGCCCTTGACCAAATGCTCGAGGGCCTCCTCGAGCATGGTCAGCCCTCGCTCGGCGCCGACTCGGCGGCAGCCTCGGCGGCGGGAGCGGCGTCGGCCGCGGGGGCCTCGGCCTTCTTCTCCTTCTTCGCCTTCGGCGTGGTGGCGCCGTCCTTCGGCTCGTCCGCGGCTTCCTTGGCGGCAGCCTCGAACAGCGACTTCTTGTCGGCCTTCGGCTCGGCGACCTTCAGCGAGCCCTCGGCACCCGGCAGGCCCTTGTACTTCTGCCAGTCGCCGGTGAGCTTGAGGAGCACGGCGACCGCGTCGGTCGGCTGGGCGCCGACACCCAGCCAGTACTGCGCCCGGTCGGAGTCGACCTCGATGCGCGAGGGGTTCTCCATCGGGTGGTAGATACCGATCTCCTCGATCGCACGACCGTCACGCTTGGTGCGGGCGTCGGCGACGACGATGCGGTAGTGCGGGCTGCGGATCTTGCCCAGGCGCTTCAGCTTGATCTTGACTGCCACGAGAGTGGTGTCTCCTGCATCTTGACGTGGGTGAGCGACCGCGTCGTCACGTGGGGACATGCGACCGGCCGGTCAGTGGACACGAAGTCATGCGGAGAGAGGGTCCGACGATGCTCCGGGTACTCAGCGGGCCATTCTGCCAGACATGCCGCCGGGATCCCAAACCGCGCCGATGCCCCGCGCACACCCGTCCCAGGCACCGCTGATCCTGCCCGCATACGCCGGACGCCCCGGACAAAGGCAGACACACTGCCTCGGCCCGGGGCGTCCACGCCCGTCCGCGTCAGTAGGCGCGGGCCAGGATCGCCACGTTGCCGGCCTGGTCCTCGGCGTCCGGCACCCCGCCGTCGGCGGTCACCAGGCAGCGCACCGAGACACCCTGCTCGGCCAGCTTCGCCTCGCCCGCCGCCCCGAGGTCGGCCCACGGCATGCGCGCCCATCCGGTCGCCGCGGCCTCGACGGCCTCGTCGATCGAGGTGACGTCGACGGTACGCGCGATGCGGCGCTCCCCCGACTGCGCGAGCAGCAGCGCCTGGTCCTCGTCCAGCACCGTCGCCACCGTCTCGACGACCGAGTCGAGCGCCACCGGGCTCTTGCCGCCCGCGATCCGGCGGGCCAGCATCGCGGTGCCGCCCTCCAGGTCGCGCGGCCCGATCTCGAGCCGGACCGGCACGCCCTTGAGCTCCCAGTCGACCGCGCGGCGGCCGAAGGGGGTGTCGGTCTTGTCGTCCACGACGACGCGCACACCCGCGGCCTTGAGGCGGTCGCCGAGCGCGCGCACCGCCTCGACCACCGCGTCGTCGCCCTTGATCGCCATGACCACGACCTGGACCGGCGCGAGGCGCGGCGGGACGCGCAGGCCGTTGTCGTCACCGTGGCTCATGATGAGGCCGCCGACCATGCGGGTGGAGGCACCCCACGAGGTCTGCCAGACGTACTCGCGCTCGCCGGTGTCCGCCAGGTACTGCGTGTTGAAGGCCTTGGCGAAGTTCTGCCCGAGCTCGTGGGACGTGCCCATCTGCAGGGCCTTGCCGTCGCCCATCATGCCTTCGAGCGTCAGCGTGTTGATGGCGCCCGCGAAGCGCTCGCGCGCGGTCTTGCGGCCGAGCACGACGTCGATGGCGAGCACGTTGCGCATGAAGTCGTCGTACACGTGGCGGTGGATGCGCGCGGCGTACGCACGCGCGTCCTCGTACGTGGCGTGCGCCGTGTGGCCTTCCTGCCACAGGAACTCGGTCGTGCGCAGGAAGATGCGCGGCCGCAGCTCCCAACGCACCACGTTCGCCCACTGGTTGATGAGCAGCGGCAGGTCGCGGTACGACTGCACCCACTTGGAGAAGTACTCGTTGATGATCGTCTCGGAGGTCGGCCGGACGACGACCGGCTCCTCCAGCTGCTTGCCGCCGCCGTGCGTGACGACCGCCAGCTCGGGGCTGAAGCCCTCGACGTGCTCGGCCTCGCGCGTGAGGTAGTTCTCCGGGATGAACATCGGGAAGTACGCGTTCTGCGCCCCGGCGTCCTTGATGCGCGCGTCGACCTCGGACTGCATCCGCTCCCACAGCGAGTAGCCGTACGGTCGGATGACCATGGTGCCGCGCACCGGCCCGTTGTCCGCCAGTTCGGCCTTGCCGATCAGGTCCTGGTACCAGCGCGGAAAGTCGTCCGCCTGGGGGGTGAGGATGGGAGCCTTTGCCATGAGGCCACATGGTACGGGCATACCGGCCGCCGTCCGAACCCGTTCGCGTACGGGGCTCAGCCGAGCCCCGGCCACTCCTCCGCGGTCATCGCGAACCGCTCGTGGTCGCGCCACGCGCCGTTGATGTGGATCATGCGCGGCGAGAAGCCCTCGTGCCGGAAGCCGAGCCGCTTGGCCAGCGCGATCGAACGCTCGTTGCCCGGCTGCACGTTGACCTCCAGCCGGTGCAGTTCCAGCCCGCCGCGCGAGGCGGGGGCGAAGCAGCGGTCCACGACGAGGGCGAGGCCCTCGCTCATGCGGCCCGTCCCGGCGTACGGCAGGTACGCGTCGTAGCCGATCGTCGCGTTGCGGAACCCGCCGCGCACGATGTTGGAGATGTTGATCTTGCCCGCGATGCCGCCGTCCGCGAGGTCCACCACGAGGAACGTGCGCATCATCGCGCCCTGTGCGGCCAGGATCTCCGCGAACCCGTCGGGCCGCGCCGGGTTCCAGGCGGTGATGTGCTCCATCGACCGCAGCACCGCGGCGCGGTACGCGACGGCGTCCTCGTCCCGCACCGGCCGGATCCCGACCCGGTACCCGGGACGCGTGTACGCCGCCGTCACGAAACGCCTCCGCCCGGGACGGGACGCACCACGACACGACGTACCGGAACGGGACGCACCGGGACGGGAAGTACGGGAAGTGCCATCGCTGTTGCCCGGACTACTTCAGGTAGTCCTCGAAGCCCTTCGGGAGCTCGAAGTCCGACGGGTCGGCGGCACCGTCGCCCGGCAGCTGGAAGGCACTCGCGGCCCGCTCCTCGCGGCGCTGCGCCGCGGCCAGCTCCTCCTGCTTGCGCTTCATCGGGTTGCCCGACTGGCGCTTGCCCTTGGCCTGCTTGGGCGCCTTGCCCTTCTTCCGGGCGCCGCCGGCGCCGGGCATGCCCGGCATCCCCGGGAAGCCGCCGCCGCGCGCCATCGACGTCATCATCTTGCGGGCCTCGAAGAACCGCTCGATGAGGTTGTTGACCTCGGTGACCGTGCAGCCGGAGCCCTTGGCGATACGCGCGCGGCGCGACCCGTTGACGATCTTCGGGTCGTCGCGCTCGCCGGGGGTCATCGACTTGATGATGGCCGCGACCCGGTCCAGGTCGCGGTCGTCGATGCTGTCGATCTGCTCCTTCATCTGCCCCATGCCGGGCAGCATGCCGAGCAGTTTGGAGATGGACCCCATCTTCTTGACCTGCTCCATCTGCTGGAGGAAGTCGTCGAGGGTGAAGTCCTTGCCGCCCTTCTGGATCTTCTCGGCGGCCTTGAGGGCGAGTTCGGCGTCGTACTTCTGCTCGGCCATCTCGATGAGGCTGAGCATGTCGCCCATGCCGAGGATGCGCGACGCCATGCGGTCCGGGTGGAACGCGTCGAAGTCGTCGAGCTTCTCGCCGTTGGAGGCGAACATGACCTGGCGGCCGGTCACCTGCGCGACGGACAGCGCGGCACCGCCGCGCGCGTCGCCGTCGAGCTTGGAGAGCACCACGCCGTCGAACCCGACGCCGTCGAGGAACGCCTGCGCGGTGGTGACCGCGTCCTGGCCGATCATCGCGTCGACGACGAACAGGATCTCGTCGGGGCTCACCGCGTCGCGGATGTCCGCGGCCTGCTGCATCATCTCGGCGTCGATGCCGAGGCGGCCGGCGGTGTCGACGACGACCACGTCGTACTGCTTCTCGCGGGCGTACTCGATCGAGTCGCGGGCGACCTTGACCGGGTCGCCGACGCCGTTGCCGGGCTCGGGCGCGTAGACCGCGACACCCGCCCGCTCGGCCACCACGCTGAGCTGGTTCACCGCGTTCGGCCGCTGGAGGTCGCACGCGACGAGCAGCGGCGAGTGCTTCTGCGTCTTGAGCCACTTGCCGAGCTTGCCGGCGAGGGTGGTCTTGCCCGCGCCCTGGAGGCCGGCGAGCATGATCACGGTCGGCGCGGTCTTCGCGAAGCGCAGGCGCCTCGTCTCGCCGCCGAGGATGCGGACCAGTTCCTCGTTGACGATCTTGACGATCTGCTGCGCGGGGTTCAGCGCCTGCGACACCTCGGTACCGCGCGCCCGCTCCTTGACGTGCGCCACGAACTCGCGGACGACGGGCAGCGCCACGTCGGCCTCGAGCAGCGCGACCCGGATCTCCCGGGCGGTGGCGTCGATGTCGGCCTCGGAGAGGCGACCCTTGCCACGGAGGTTCTTGAAGGTCGCTGCGAGGCGGTCGGAAAGAGTGTCGAACACGTCGGCAGAGGTCCTTCGTCGCGAGAGTTGGGGTTGCGGTCCGCTCCAGCCTACCCGGGGACCGCTCGGGAACGTCCCGAGCGGTCCGGCCGATTCCGGCCCGGCCCTCGGCTCCGCGGTCAGGCGCGGTCAGGCCAGGGCTTTCTCCAGGGACTTCGCCAACTGCCGGGCCGCGTCGGCGGCCAGCGGCTCCCCGTCGCCGCCCACGACGTAGAACGCGTCGACCGCGTCCGCGCCGTGCGTGCTCACGCGTGCCTGCCGCACGCTCATGTGGGCGTCGGCGAGCGCCTTGCCGATGCGGTGCAGCAGGCCCGGCCCGTCGTGCGCGCGCACCTCCAGGACGGTGGCCGTCTCGGACGCGCCGTGTACGACCTCCACGCGCGGGGGTGCGGGGGTGGTGCCGCGCCGGGGCGCGTACGCCGCCTCGCGCCGCGCGAGCTTGCCCGCCACGTCGAGCCCGCCGTCGAGCGCGCGCCGCACGTCCTCGCGCACCGCGGCGGGGTCGGGCAGGGACCCGAACTCGGTCTCGACGGTCCACACCGTGATGGCGGTGCCGTCCACGACGTCGGCGACCGCCGAGCGCACGGTGAGCCGGTGCAGGGCCAGCACGCCCGCGGCGAGCGACAGCAGCCCGACCCGGTCGGGTGCCGCGACGGTGACCTCGGCGCCGTACGACAGCGGCTCCAGCGTGACCGCGAAGCCGCCCGCGCCGGCCCGCTCGAACTGCTCGGCCAAGCGTACCCGCGCGGTGTCGATCGGCTGCGCGACGGTGGCCGGGCGGCCGACCAGCACCGCCCGCGCCCGCGCGACCAGGTCCCGGCACAGCGCGTCGCGCCAGTCGCTCCAGGCGGCCGGGCCGGTCGCGGCGGCGTCGGCCTCGGTGAGGGCGTGCAGCAGTTCCAGCGTCTCGACGCCGCCGATCGTCTCGGCGAACGCCGAGACCGTGACCGGGTCGTCCAGGTCGCGGCGGGTCGCGGTGTCGACGAGCAGCAGGTGGTGCCGGACCAGGGTGGCGATGACGTCGACGTCGTCCTTGGGGAAGCCCATGCGGGTGGCCGCCTCGCGGGCGATGACCTCGCCGCTCACGCTGTGGTCGCCCGGCCAGCCCTTGCCGACGTCGTGCAGCAGCGCCGCCACGAGCAGCAGGTCGGGCCGGGAGACGCGGCGGGTGTGCGCGGCGGCCTGGATGGCCGCCTCGACGAGGTGGCGGTCGACGGTGAAGCGGTGCACGGCGTTGCGCTGCGGACGGCAGCGCACCCGCTCCCAGTCGGGCAGGAGCCGGGTGACCAGGCGCTTCGACTCCATGGCCTCCCACACCGGGAGCGCGCTGCGGCCGGCGCCGAGCAGGGCCACGAAGGACTCGCGCACCGCGGGCGGCCACGGGTCGGGCAGCGGCGGGCTCTCCACGGACAGCCGCTCCACCGCGTGCCGGGACAGCGGGAGCCCGGCCTGCGCCGCGGCCGCGGCGGCGCGCAGCAGCAGTCCGGCGTCGCGCGCGGGGTTGGCGCTGTGGGCGAGGACCGCCTCGCCGCCGTGCTCGACGACGCCCTCGGCGAGCGGGCGGCGCTCGGGGCCGGCCCCGCGCCCGCGCAGGACCCGGCGCACGGGTCCGACGCGCGCCGCCAGCACGCGGTTGACCTCGCGCCAGGTGACGTCGAAGGCGTAGGACAGCGCGCGGGCCGACTCGGAGACCCGGCGCAACAGGGTGTCCGCGTCCAGCAGGCCCAGGCCGCGGGCGACGGCGTCCTGCTCCTGGAGCAGCAGGCGGTCCGCGGCCCGGCCGGTGGCCAGATGCAGCGCGTCGCGTACGTCGAGCAGCGTCGCGCGGGCGCTGTCCACCTCCTCGTGCGGTGCGTCCGCGATCCACGAGGCGGCGACGGCGCGCAGCGCGGCCGCGTCGCGCAGGCCGCCGCGGGCCTCCTTGAGGTCCGGTTCGAGGAGGAAGGCCAGCTCGCCGAACTTCGCGGCGCGCTCGTCGCACGACTCCAGGAGCTCGGGGAGGCGCTTGGGCGCGTTGGTGCGCCACGCGGTGAGGGCCGCGGTACGGACCTGGCCGGTCAGTTCGGCGTCGCCGGCGATGTGCCGGGCGTCCAGCAGGCCGAGGTGCGCGCGCAGGTCGTCCTCGGCCGCGCGGCGGGCCTCGTCGGGGGTGCGTACGGAGTGGTCGAGGGACACGCCCGCGTCCCACACCGGGTACCAGACGGAGTCGGCGAGGGCGGCGATGTCGCGGCGGCCGTCGTGCAGCAGCACGACGTCGAGGTCGCTGCCGGGCGACAGTTCGCGCCGGCCGTAGCCGCCGACCGCGACGAGTGCCACGCCCGGCGGGGCTCCTCCGGCCTCGTCCAGGAGGTCGGCGAGCCAGCGGTCGGCCAGCACGGCGAGCGCGCGGCGCCGGTCCCGGCCGGTCTGTGCGTCGGCGCCGAGCAGTTCCTCGCGGTCGCGGGTGTAGCGGACGGTCGACGGGCGGGGTTCCACGACGGGCGGCCCTCCTTGTCGGTGACGGCCCTGATCACCGTAGGTCATGTTCGGTGATCGCCATCGGTGCCGGGCCGAGGCAGGCGGTGTGCCTCGGCCGACTCGGTCTCCGACGACGCAAGCCCGCCCGCCTGGTGGGCGGTGCGGGCTCGCGTCGCGTTTCGTGCGGTGCTCTGCATGGGCTGAACGGGGTGGACCGGGCCGCCTAGAGGGCTTCCGGCCCGCGTTCCCCGGTACGGACCCGGACGACGCTGTCGACCGGGACCACCCAGGCCTTGCCGTCGCCGATCTTTCCGGTACGGGCGGCCTTGACGATGACCTCGAGCAGTTCCTCGGCGTCCTCGTCCTCGGTGACGACCTCGATACGGACCTTGGGGACGAGGTCGACCTGGTACTCGGCGCCCCGGTAGACCTCGGTGTGGCCGCGCTGCCGGCCGTAGCCGCTGGCCTCGGTCACGGTGAGGCCGTGCACCCCGTACGCCTGGAGGGCGTTCTTCACGTCATCGAGCCGGTGGGGCTTGACGACGGCGGTGATGAGCTTCACGCGTCCACCTTCGTCTCGGTCGTCTCGGTCGCGATACCGGCCGGGGCGCCGACGGTCGCGCTCGGGCGCCCGACCGAGCCGCCCAGGCTCGCGAAGTCGTAGCCGGTCTCGGCGTGCTCGACCTGGTCGATGCCGTTGACCTCGTCGTCCTCGCTGACCCGGAAGCCGATGGTCTTCTGGATCAGCATGCCGATGACGAACGTGGCGACGAACGAGTACGCGAGCACCGCGCCGACCGCGGTGAGCTGCTTCACGAGCTGCTCGGTGCCGCCGCCGTAGAACAGGCCCTCGACGTCGTTCTGCACGTGGCCGGTGGCGAGCAGACCCGGTGCGATCGAGCCCACGATGCCGCCGACGAGGTGCACACCGACGACGTCGAGTGAGTCGTCGTACCCGAGCTTGTACTTGAGGCCGACCGCCCAGGCGCAGACCGCACCGGCGACGATGCCCAGCGCGATGGAGCCGAGCGGGCTCAGCGCGCCACACGCGGGGGTGATGGCGACCAGACCGGCGACCGCACCGGACGCGGCGCCCAGGGTGGTGAAGTGGCCGTCGCGGATCTTCTCCAGGGCGAGCCAGCCGAGGACCGCGGCGGCGGTGGCGACCTGCGTGTTGAGGGCGGCACGGGCGGTGACGCCGTCGGCGCCGAGCCACGATCCGGCGTTGAAGCCGAACCAGCCGAACCACAGGAGACCGCAGCCGAGCATGACGAACGGCAGGTTGTGCGGGCGCATCGGGTCACGCTTGAAGCCGACGCGCTTGCCGACCACGAGGACCAGGGCCAGCGCCGCGATACCGGCGTTGATGTGGACCGCGGTACCGCCGGCGAAGTCGATGACGCCCTTCTTGAAGAGCCATCCGTCCGGGGCCCAGACCCAGTGCGCGATCGGGAAGTAGACGATGGTGACCCACAGGGCCACGAAGACCGTCCACGACACGAACTTGACGCGGTCCGCGACCGCGCCGCTGATCAGCGCGGGGGTGATGATCGCGAACATCAGCTGGAACATGGCGAACGCGACGATGGGCACGTTGTAGACGTCCCACAGCTGGCTGAGACCGATGTCGCGGAACCCGTACCAGTCGAGGTTGCCGACCAACCCGCCGAAGGCGTCCGTGCTGAAGGCCATCGAGAACCCGTAAAGCACCCACAGCACGGTCACGACAGCCAGGCAGATGAAGGACATCATCAGCATGTTGAGGACGCTCTTCACGCGGACCATGCCGCCGTAGAAGAACGCCAGCCCGGGCGTCATGAGCATGACCAGTGCGGCGCTCAGGAGTACGAAAGCGGTGTTACCCGTGTCCATACTCTGCCTCTCTTCTCCGTGCCCCGGCCGACCCCCGGGGCTCATGGGAAGGAGCTTCGAGCCGTGAGGTTTCACGGCGTGTCGCCGCGTGTTTCGCACGCGTGACGGTTCCCGCACGAGTGTTTCGGGGAGGTGAACGCCTACGCACGCCCCGGCGCGGAGGCCCCGTTCGGCTCCGGAGGGCCCTCGGCGGCGGGGTCGACGGCGCGGCGGGGCGCGGGGAGGGCCTCACGCGTACGCGTGCGTATGGAATGACATCGCGTCAGATCCGGCCACCGAAGCCTAATCGTTACTGGTCAGACGGGATGCGAAAACTCCCACCGGACGGTTGGTAAAGCCTGGACGGGCCGGTGAGACGGATCACTCGAATGCATTGACATTGATCGCACTCACTGCCGTAATTAATCACCGCGCTTAACTGACGGGTCGTCATGGCACGTGTCACCAACCGGAATCGCCCCGTCACCCCGCGCGCGGCCGTTGCGACGCACCCCCGAGGGGTCCCGCGCCGGCACAGTTCCACACAGCCCCGAAATCCTTCCACACCGTCAGCCGACCAGACCTGCGAGAGGGGGTGACGCCGTCGTGTTGCGCCTGCTCGGTCGCAAGGTCCTTCATCTGATACCGGTGTTGTTCCTGGTCACGCTCGCCACCACAGCGATGCCGGACATCATGAAGCTCGGCGATTCGTCCGCGACTCCGGTGGCGCCCTTGCTCACCGCCGACATGACACCTGCGGATGTCAAGAAGCTTGAGCATGAGTACGGCTACGACCAGCCGCTGTTCGAACGTTACGGACGCTGGGTCGGGGACGCCCTCCAGGGCGACCTCGGTACCGCGATGGTCAGCCAGCAACCCGTGATGGAGAGCGTCAAGGAGCGCTACCCGGTCACGCTCGAGCTCGCGCTGGTGTCGCTGTTCATGGCACTGGCCATCTCTGTGCCCCTGGGAATCTGGGCCGCAGCGAAGGCGGGCCGACTACCGGACAAGGTCCTGGGCGGCGTGTCCTCCGGCCTGCTGGCGGTACCGCCGTTCATCAGTTCGATCCTGCTCGTCTACCTGTTTGCCGCCCCGGGCACACTGGGCCAGGTATTTCCGAACCAGGGGTGGATCTACGCCTCTGATTCCCTGTCAGGAAACATCGAGCACCTGATGCTTCCGGCGATCGTCCTGGCACTCGCGGAGATTCCACAGTTCCAGCGATTGTTGCGCAGTGACATGCTGGGGACTCTGCAAGAGGACTACATCCTGACGGCCAAGTCCAAGGGCATGTCGTCACCGTACGTCCTGTTCAGACACGCGCTCAGGCCGTCGTCCTTCTCGCTGATCACCATTTCCGGTCTCACCCTTGGCCGCCTCATCGGCGGCACCGTGATCGTCGAGGTCTACTTCAGCATCCCGGGCCTCGGACAGAACATCGTCAACGCGATCACCAGCAACGAGGTCGAGGTCGTACAGGGCACCGTCGTCATCATCGCCGTCGGCTACGTCCTTCTGAACACCCTGGTCGACGTGGCGTACATGCTGATCGACCCGAGAGTGAGGGCGCGATGAGCCTCGTCGAAACCGAGAACAGCCTCGGCCTGACCGAATCGGGCGTCGAGACGCCGGAAGAGGCCGCGGCCGAGCGCAAGGGCAAGAAGAAGAAGACCGGACTCCTGTGGTGGTTCGCCATCACGTGGCTGTCGCTGGTCGTCCTGATGGTGATCATCGCGGACATCCTGCCGGCCGAGTACGACCGGCCGATCGGCGACTCGAACCTGTCGCCCTTCCAGGCGTGGCCGGAGTTCCTGGGCACCGACTACCTGGGCCGCAGCACCTTGTCGCGCATCGCGGCGGGCGCCCGGACCTCGCTGATCGTGTCCACGGTCCCGATCATCAGCGGTGTCGTCATCGGCGGTCTGCTCGGCCTCACCGCGGCGTACTTCCGCGGCATGGCCGAGACCGTGATCGACATCTTCGCGGACGCGCTGCTGGCCTTCCCGCCGCTGCTGCTCCTGCTCATGCTCTCGTCGGTCCTCACCCCGCCGAGCGTCTGGACCATCACCCTGGGCCTCTCGGTCCTGACCATCCCGGGCTTCTACCGGCTCACCAAGGCCAACGCGATCGCGCAGTCCAAACGCGAATACGTCGTGGTGGCCAAGGCGATGGGGGCGCGGCCCGCACGGATCATGTTCAAGGAGCTCATGCCGAACACCGTCGCGACAATCATGTCGTACGCGGTGATCGTCATGGCGATCATGATCGTCGCGGAAGGCTCGCTGTCCTTCCTCGGTGTCGGTGTCCCCGACCCCGAGCCCAGCTGGGGCGGCATGGTCTACAAGGCGAAGGACTCCCTCGAGGACTACCCCGCGCAGGTGTTCGTCCCGTGTGGCGTGCTCTTCCTGACGGTGTTCTCCCTCAATGTCATCGGCGACCGCCTCCGGGCCAGGTTCGATGTGCGCGACTCCAATTTGTAGTCCGCGCCTCTAGTCAGACACAGACCCAAGTCTCGACAACGGGACTGTATTCATGGAGCGATTCATGGAACGGAACAAGGACGCACCCGCGTCGGATGTCCCGCTGCTGGAGGTGCAGGACCTAAAGGTTCATCTCAACACCCCGCGCGGCATTCTCAAGGCGGTCGACGGCGCGTCGTTCCGCATCGGGAAGGGTGAAACCCTGGGCCTGGTCGGCGAGTCCGGCTCCGGCAAGTCGATGCTCGTACGCGCGCTCATGGGCATCAGCCCGGCGATCGCGCAGATCAGCGGCAGCGTGAAGCTGGACGGCACCGAACTGGTGGGCATTCCGCGCAAGCAGGCGCGGAAGACCTGGGGCAACGACATCGCCATGGTGTTCCAGGACCCCATGACGTCGCTCAACCCGGTGGTGCTGATCGAGCGTCAGCTGACCGAGTCGATGCGCGAGCACATGGACATCTCCCGTGCGGACGCCAAGACCCGTGCGGTGGACCTCCTCAAGCTCGTCGGCATTCCCGAGCCGCAGAAGCGCGCCAAGCAGTACCCGCACCAGCTGTCCGGCGGCATGCGCCAGCGCGTGACCATCGCGATGGCCCTCGCGTGCGACCCGGAGCTGCTCATCGCGGACGAGGCCACCACGGCACTCGACGTGACCGTGCAGCGGCAGATCCTGGACCTGTTGCAGGAGATCCAGGCGGACCGCGGCATGGGCATGATCCTGGTGAGCCACGACCTCGGCGTCGTGGCCGGGCGTACCGACGAGATCGCGGTCATGTACGCCGGCCGCATGGTGGAGCACTCGCCCACCGAGGAGCTGTTCCAGCACCGCAAGCACCAGTACACCGAGGCCCTGCTGGCCGCGGTGCCGCGCCTCGACGTCCCCAAGGACCAGCGGCCCAGGCCCATCCCGGGCACGCCGCCGGACCTGGTGACGTTCAAGGGCGGATGCGCGTTCGCGGCACGCTGCGGGGCGTCGGACGACAAGTGCGCGACCGAGCAGCCGCCGATGGTCTCGAACGGCAACTCGCGGCACCTGTTCGCATGCCACCACCCTGTCGGGGGCGGGGCGGCCGAGGCCGAGGGGTCGGACGACGCCGCGGCGGAGGCCGACACGAGTCTGACCAAGGAGGTCTCGGCATGACCGCCGGAACCCTGGACGGCGTGGCGCCCGCGCCCGCCCCCAACGAGGACGAAGTCCTGCTCACCGTCACGGACCTGGTCCAGCGCTTCCGGGTGCCGGGCGGCGTCATGAACGCGGTGGCGGGGGTCGGCTTCGAGCTCAAGCGCGGCAAGACGCTGGGCCTGGTCGGCGAGTCCGGCTGCGGCAAGTCCACGCTGGCCCGGGCGATCCTCCAGCTCACCAAGCCCACCGCCGGCTCCGTGCTGTTCGACGGGCAGGAGCTGACCAAGCTCAACAAGGAAGCGCTGCGCGTCATGCGCCGTCGCATCCAGATGGTGTTCCAGGACCCGATCTCGGCACTCAACCCGCGCCGCAAGATCAAGGACATCGTCGGCGAGGGCCTGGTCATCGCCGGTGTGTCCAAGGAGGAGATCGAGCCCCGCGTCGCGGCGATGCTGCGCAAGGTGGGCCTCGACCCGGACCTGGTCTCCGACCGCCGTCCGCACCAGTTCTCGGGCGGCCAGTGCCAGCGCATCGCCATTGCGCGGGCCATGGTGGTCAACCCCGACCTGCTGATCTGCGACGAGCCGGTGGCCTCGCTCGACGTGTCGGTGCAGGCCCAGGTCCTGGACCTGCTGGACGACATGAAGGCGTCGACCGGGGTGTCGATGATCTTCGTGGCGCACGACCTCGCGGTGGTCCGCAACATCAGCGACGAGGTCGCGGTGATGTACCTGGGGACGATCTGCGAGACCGGCGACACGGACGCGATCTACGACACGCCCGCGCACCCGTACACGCGGGCGCTGCTGGACGCCGTCCCGGCGCCGAACCCCGGTGCCCAGCACTCGGGTCCGGCGCTCAAGGGCGAGATCCCGTCGCCGATGAACCCGCCGAGCGGCTGCCGGTTCCGCACCCGCTGCCCCCTCGCGTCGCCGCGTTGCGGCACCGAGGTCCCGCAGCTTCGCGAGGTGGCCCCGGGTCACCGGGTGGCCTGCCACTTCCCGCTGGTCGGGGACGTGGCACCGGAGCCGGTCACGATCTCTGCCGAGGTCGCGGCGGAGACGGCCGCGCCGGAGCCCGTCGAGGAGACTCCCGAGGCGTCGGTCGCGACGACCGAGACGGTGACCGAGCCGGCCACCGGGACGACGGAGGCCGAGACGAAGTCGGAGGCCGCCAAGTCCGACGAGGCCGCCGCGACTGACGAGGCCGCCGACGACGCCCCGAAGGCGGACGAGGAGTCGGCCGCAAAGGCCGACGACGAAGCCTCCGACGACGAGGCCGAGGCCGAGGCGAAGACCGAGGCGAAGAAGGACGGGAAGGCACCCGAGGCCGCCGACGAGGACACCTCGGAAGCAGCGGAGGAAGGCTCCGACCCGCCCAAGACCGCCTCCTGACACCACGTCAGGACACCGCACCGCCGCGACACCGCACCACCACAGCTGTTCCGCGACACCACCAGCGCGCCGCCGGGCCGCCGGAGCCTTCGGGCCCGGCCGCCCGGCGGACGGCTTTTCCGGGGTGGGGGACGAATCGCCTCCAACCCTCCGGAAGCCCATACGCGGACTGTAACGGCGTTATATGGGCTGCGTCACCCACGCCCCGCCCGGCCACTCGGCAGTCCGTACCTCTTGTACGTCAGCACCTCTTCGGCACCACCGGCCGGGCCCGCCCGTCCGGGCAACGCGTTAGGAACCTGTCAGCAGTGGTACACGCACGACCTTCGCACCGCCCCTCGCACGGCACTTCCCGCCGCTTCCCGGGCGGGTTCCGCAAACCGCTCCTCCTGCTCGCCGCCGCGGGCCTCGTCCTGGTCTCCGGCTGCGGCTCGGACTCCCCGGACCGGCCCCTCGCGGCCGGCACCCCCAAGCAAGGCGGCGCACTGACCGTCCTGCTGCCCGGCGAGGCCCGCGGCCTCGACCCCTTCTCGGCGAGCTACATCAACGTGACCGACGGCAACCGGATGGCGGCGCTGTACGACATGCTCGTGTGGACGAACCCCTCCACGGGGTCGGTCGAACCGCAAGTGGCCGACCGCCTGGCGCCCACGGACTCCACGTCCAAGACCTGGATGCTGACCCTGCGCCCGGGGATCAAGTTCACCGACGGCGAGCCGTACGACGCCGCCGCGGTCAAGACGAACTGGGACCTGCACGCCGACCCCGCCGTGCAGTCCGTGCAGCGCGCCGCCGCGGCCGGGCTGGTGACGCGGGTCGTGGACCCGTTGAACCTGGAGGTCACGCTCCCCCAGGCGAACGCCAACTTCGACCGCATGGTGGCCCGCCACCTGTCGTTCATCGCCTCGCCCAAGGCCGTCGCCGGCGGCAAGCTCGCGGAAAACCCGGTCGGCGCCGGCCCGTTCATGCTCCGCCCGGGCAACTGGGTCAAGAACCAGACGCTGACGCTGGACCGCAACCCCGGCTACTGGAAGACCGGGGCGCCCTACCTCGACCGCGTCGTGTTCAAGGTCGACCCCGACCCGATGCACGGCGTCACCGCGGTCAAGGACGGAGCGGGCGACGCGACCATCACCGTCGACCCGCTCGCCGCGGACGCGGCGAAGCGCGGCGGGCTGGGGACCGCCCCGATGCAGCTGTCCGGCGGGCAGATGCTCTCCTTCAACACCGCGAAGGGCGCCTTCGCGCAGGCCGACGCGCGCCGTGCGGTGGCCTACGCCCTGAGCGGCGAGACCATCAACAACGAGATCTTCCGAGGCACCGGGACGGTCGCCCGCGGGATCTTCGGGGCCAACACCCCGCTGGCGAGCCTCCAGTTGGTGGCACCGGGCAACAACCCCGCGGAGGCGGCGCGGCTGTTCGACAGGGTCACCGCGGGCGGCACCCGGCCGCTGACCGCGACGCTCATCATCCCCAACACCCCGGCCACCGTGCGGATCGCCGAGTACGTGCGTACGGCACTCGGCAAGTACCCCGGCGTGAACATCAGCGTCGAGGCCCTCGACCTGCCGGCGTTCATCTACCGCTCCAACGTCGAGCAGCGCTTCGACTTCAAGGTCGACCAGGTCTGGCTCGACGACCCCGAGCCCGGGTTGTTCGGTCTGCTGTCCGGCGGAAACGCCGGCAACTGCTGCTTCTACAACAACCCCGAGGTGAACGAGGCGCTGGTGGACGGCCGGCAGTCCGCCGACAGCGGGGCGCGGCGCGACGCGTACACCAGGGTGCAGGTCGCCCTGAACCGCGACATGCCGATGTGGGTGTACCAGGAGGCCGTCGCCGTGGGCGTGTTCTCGTCGAAGGTCACCGGTGTCCAGTTGTTCAACGACGGTGTCTTCATGTTCGACCGTATCGGCATGAAGCGGTGACTCCCGGGCCGCGCGCCCGACCCCGGATGGACCCGATCGGCCCAAGGCAGTAGAAAGGGGCAGCCCGATGGACCTCGGGGAGGCCGGACGCGCCGCGTGCCGCGCGGCCCGCCCGGCTTCCCCGCGCCCGCGGGCAACGGCGCCGCCACCACCGGTGCCGTCCGCACCACCCGGGTCCTCCCACCGGAGTACCCGGCAGCACGGAGCACGAACCAGCACAGCCGAACCACGCACAACCCGGAACCCGTTTCGGCCGACCATCCCCCGACGGCAGCCGAACGAGACCGGCCCCGCGCACCACCGCCGCCCTACACAACGGACGGCCCGTCAGGTGAAGGTTGGCCCGTAGTGACTCGTACTTCCCGCGAAATCCGAATACCCCCGTCGCCCCGGCGGAATGCCTCATTCCGCAGGGGCCGTCTCGTCGCCGCCGCTGTCGCCCTGGGCATCCTGGTGGCAGGCTGCGGAAGCTCCGACGACGCACCGCCCAGTCCCGCGGGCACGCCGAAAAAGGGCGGCTCGCTCACCATGACCCTCCCGGGCGAGGCCGCCAGCTTCGACCCGACCCAGACCTCGTTCGTCAACGTCGCCGACGGCAGCCGGATGGCCGCCGTCTACGACTCCCTCGTGTGGACCGACCCGTCCACCGGCTCGGTCCGGCCGAAGATCGCCGAGAGCCTCCAGTTCGACCGCGACCCGGCCTTCTGGACGCTCCGCATCCGCCCCGGCGTGAAGTTCAGCGACGGCCTGCCCTACGACGCCGCCGCGGTGAAGGCCAACTGGGCCCGGCACCAGGACATGGCACTGCGGTCGTTCCAGATCATGGCCGTGATGAACATCAAGCAGTTGGAAGTCGCCAAGGACGATCCGCTCGTCCTGCACATCACCTTGAATACACCGAACGCGAACTTCGACCGCATCGTGGCGCGCAATCTGTCCTTCAACGCGTCACCGGCCTCGCTCAAGCCGGACACTGTGGCATCACTCCGCGAGAAGCCGGTGGGTGCAGGCCCGTTCGTCCTCAAGGAGTGGATCCCGGATCAGCGGCAGGTCTACGTCCGCAACGAGAACTACTGGCAGAAGGACAAGGGGCTGCCCTACCTGGACCAGCTGGTCATCCGTGTCGACATGGACGTCAAGCGGGGCGTCGACAGCCTCGGCAAGGAATCCGACCTCATGGTCACCGTCGACCCGGAGAACATCAACCTGGGCCGTGACCGCGGGCTGGGTGTGGAGGAACTGCGCCTGAACGGCGGCGCAATGGTCCTGTTCAACAACCTGCAGGGACCGTTCGCCGACCCCAGGGCGCGCAAGGCCATGGCGCTCGCCCTGAGCGGCAGGGAGATCAACGAGACGTTCTACAGCGGTGCGGGCATACCGGCAAAGGGCATCTTCAGCTCGACGTCCCCGCTTGCCAGCATCCAGCTGGCGGCCCCCGAGAACAACCAGGCGGAAGCCCAGAAACTGTTCGACGAGGTGACCGCGAACGGGACCAAGCCGCTCGCGTTCAACTACATCGCACCGTCCGCTCCCACCACCGTGGAAGTGGCGCGGTTCATCCAGCAGAAGCTGAGCGCCTACCGGGGCGTGACGATGAAGATCCAGCAGGTGGACATCCCCACCTACATCAGGACCGTACGCAAGGGCTCTCCCGACTGGAGCGCCGCCGTGGGCCAGCAGTGGATCGAGGACCCGGAACCCGGGATCTACGACATGCTGCACAGCCAGAGCCTCGGGAACTCGTCCGGTTACAACAACAAGGACGTCGACCGCGCCCTCGAAGAGGCGCGCCGTTCGACCGACACCGAGGCACGTCGGACCGCGTACACGAAGGTCCAGGTCCGCCTCAACCAGGACATCCCGTTCTGGGTGTACCAGGAGGCCGTCACCGCCGCCCTGTACACCTCCAAGGTCACCGGACTGAGCCTCTACAACGACGGCCTCATCCAGTGGGACCTGGTCGGCGTCAGGAAGTAGCGGACCGCCGCACAGCCGCACCACCGCACCGCGAGCACTGCCTGCACGAGCACAACTGGACCCCGCGCGGCCTTCACCGGCCGCGCGGGGCCGCAGAGCGCACATCCGCAGCAAGGCCACGACACAAGGTGGAGGTCAGGCGTCCGTGATTCAGTACGTCCGTAGACGGAGGAGCCGCAGACAGTATCTGCGGAAGGCACGGATCGGCTGCGTCGCAGCCGCACTCGTGCTGCTCGCCGCATGTGCGCAGTCGTCGTCCGGGACCAACCCGGATCCCCACGGGACGCCCCGCGCGGGCGGGACGCTCGACATACTGCTGCCCGGGGACGCCCGCGGGTTGGACCCCTACAGCGCAAGCGCGAGCAACGTCGCGGACGGCAGCCGCTTGGCGGCCCTGTACGACGTACTGGTCTGGAGCGACCCGGCCACCGGGACGGTGCGGCCGCAGATGGCCGAGTCCCTGGTCTCCGACCAGAACACCGCGCTGTGGACCCTGACGCTGCGGCCCGGGATCACCTTCAGCGACGGCGCGGAACTGGATGCCGAGGCCGTCAGGCTGGCCTGGGCGACCCACCAGCGGCCGGAGTTGCGCTCCCTCGGCATGACCGCCCTGGGGGGCGTCAAGCTGACGGTCATGGACAAGCTGCGGCTGCGGATCGAACTGCCGAGCCCCAACGCGAACTTCGACCGCATGGTCTCGCGCCTGCTCAACTTCATCCCGTCGCCCAAGACGTTGGCGACCCCGGACGCCATCAAAGCGTCGAAGCGTGCGCCGGTCGGGGCCGGGCCGTTCAAGATCCGCGAGTGGGTCGAGAAGTCGCACATGACCTTCGACCGCAACCCCAACTACTGGCAGAAGGGCCGTCCGTACCTCGACAGCGTGACCTTCCGCGTCAATCCGGACACGCCGGGAGCGGCCCGGATGATCGACGAGGGCAAGGCCGACCTCACGGTGAGCACCGATGCGCTGCTGATCGGGGACGCGCGCGACCGCGGACTGTCGGTGGGCGACGTCCCGCTCAACGGCGGCCTGATGATCGCCTTCAACATGGGCCGCAAGGGGGCCGACGGGAAGATCCCGGCACGCCCGTTCGCGGACCCCAACCTGCGCCGGGCGGTCGTGCTGTCGCTCAGCGCCAGTGAGATCGACAAGCTCTTCTACGACGGGATCGGCTCCCCGGCCCGAGGCGTCTTCGACTCGACGTCGCCCCTCGCCAGCATCCAGCTGGCCTCACCGGAGAACCAACCCGCCGAGGCCACACGGCTGTTCATGCAGGTGACGCAGAACGGCAGCAAGCCGCTGGAGCTGACGTACGCCGTCCCGGACAGCCCGAAGGCGCGGACCATCGCGGAGTTCTTCCGCACGCGTATCGCCGAACTCTCCAAGGGATCGGTGAAGTTGAACCTCGTCATCGAGGACATCCCCACCTTCATCAACCGCACGTCGCTCGAAGGGAACTTCGACGCAACGGTGTTCCAGCTCTGGGCCGACGACCCCGAGCCCGCGCTGTACCAGTTCCTGCACTCGCAGGGCGGCTTCTCGAACGTCACGGGCTACAACAACCCGGCCGTCGACGAGGCGCTGCGGCTGGCCCGGTTGAACGCCGACTCCGACCGGCGCAGCGACGCGTACAAGCGCGTGCAGGTGGAGCTCAACAAGGACCTGCCGTTCTTCGTCTACCAGGAGGCCGTCGCCGCGTACGTGTGCGACCCCAAGATCACCGGCACGCAGCTCTTCAACGACGGGCTGCTGCTCTTCGACCGGATCGGCGTACGGAAGTGACCGTGACGTAGCCCCGGTTCGCGCGCCCGAGAGCGCGCCCCATGTACGGGCGGCCCCGTACCCACGCGCATGCCGTGTGGGCGGGGCCGGCCCAGGGCGTCGGCCGTTCCGGCCGACGCGTGTCCCTATGTGACCTGGAGGAGTCGCATGCGGAATTACCATGGCAGGAAGGCGGCCTTGCTGGCCGTGTCCGGGGCTTTGGCCCTGGTGCTCAGCGGTTGCGGCGGAGGTGACGACGGCCCGGGCTCGGGTGCGTCGGCCAACCCGTCGTCGACCGCGGGCGTCAAGAAGGGCGGCTCGCTCACGCTGCTCTCGGTGTCGGACGCCCAGCGGTTCAACCCGTTCCACACCACCTACGCGGCGGTCACCGACCTCAACCGCATGCTGGCGCTGTACGACACGCTGTTCTACACGGACAACGCGAACAACAAGATCGTCCCGAACATCGGCGAGAGCCTGGCCACCGCCGACGGCGGCACCACCTGGACGATGAAGCTCAAGCCGAACGTGAAGTTCAGCGACGGCACCGGCCTGGACGCCGAGGCCGTCAAGAAGAACTGGGACATGCACGCCAACCCGGAGACGCGCAGCTACCACGTGTCCGCCGCGGCGAGCCTGAAGAGCGAGGTCGTCGACCCGCTCACCCTCAAGATCACGCCGGTGGCGCCCAACGCCAACCTCGACCGCCTGATCGCGCTCGAGCTGAGCTACATAGCCGCCCCGGCCTCGCTGGCCGACACGACGGGCGAAAAGCCGGTCGGTGCGGGGCCGTTCGTCCTCAAGGAGTGGACGCGCGGGAACCAGATGGTGTTCGAGAAGAACCCCAACTACTGGCAGGGGCCCGACAAGCCGGCCCTCGACCGGCTGGTGATCAAGGTCGTGCCGGACGTCGCGCAGCAGCTCAGCACCGTCAAGTCCAACGGCGCGGACGTCTTCTTCACGATCGACCCGGAGAAGACGGCCAACGCCAAGAAGGAGGGCCTGGGCATCACGCCCTTCACCCTCGACGGCGGGCAGATGGTCGCGTTCAACAGCAAGGTCCCGCCGTTCGACGACCCCAGGGCGCGCAAGGCGGTTGCCCTGGCCCTCGACCCGGCCGACCTGAACGAGCGGGTCTTCTCGGGGACCGCGGTGCCGGCGAAGAGCATCTTCAACTCCAAGGACCGGTTCTTCGACCCGTCCGCGGTGCAGCCGTCCACCAACCGGGCCGCGGCCCAGGAGCTGTTCAACCAGCTCGCGGCCGAGGGCAAGAAGGTGGACTTCACCTACATGGTCCCGGAGAACCCGGCCTCGAACCGGACCGCCGAGTACACCATGACGGCGCTCAACGGCTACGAGAACGTGAGCGTCAAGCTGGAGAAGGTCGACGTCAAGCAGTACACGAACAAGCTCCAGATCGGCCGCAACTACCAGGCGGCGCTGTACCAGGTCTGGGCGAGTGACGTCGAACCGATCCTCTACAAGTTCCTGCACTCGAAGAGCCCGGAGAACTTCCTGCACTACGCGAACGCGGACGTCGACAAGGCCCTGGACACGGGCCGCGCGACCGCCGACGAGGCGCAGCGCAAGGCGGCGTACGCGGCACTGCAGAAGGCCGTCGTCACGGACTTCC
The DNA here is from genome assembly GCA_045039925.1 of Streptomycetaceae bacterium NBC_01309. Classification (GTDB taxonomy): domain Bacteria; phylum Actinomycetota; class Actinomycetes; order Streptomycetales; family Streptomycetaceae; genus Yinghuangia. The sequence continues at coordinate 6,965,462 of CP108400.1, read as the reverse complement.
CGGTGGTCGCCTACCAGGAGGCGGTCACCGTGATCGTGTCCGGCCCGAAGGTCTCCGGCATTGTCGGCGTGCAGGACGGCGGCATGCTCATGGACCGGGTCGGGGTGAGCGGCTGAACCGGGCGCCCGGCCCGGCCGCGTGCGCGTCGCCGGGTGCGGGCGGCCGCGCGCGGACCCGCGGCGCTGTCATCGTTCGTTGACAGAACCGCCGCCCGGTCCGGGCGCTACTCCGCGTGCCGTTGATCAATGGCACATCCGAATCTGACGATGTAACAGATTCGCGTCGACAAGGTGTCTTCCCCGCGGCATCCGCCTACGGTGGCCCAACACCACCACGCACCGGCGCGGGATCACGGTCCCGCGCCGGTGCGCGCACCACTGCACGTACCAGGCACGAAACGCTCTGCACACCTCGCACGACCTTGCACAGGCTCCACACTCCCGGCCCGCCCCGGCGTCCGGGAACCGCACGGCAGCACGATCAGGCCGGCCCGGTCCGGCCGCCACGTACTCGCCAGGAGGAGGCAAGACGGTGTCAGCACGACGTACGGTACGACCCGGACTCGGCCGGTTCGCGACGCTCGGCCGCAGAGGCCCCGCGCGTCGCGGCGCGGCGATCGCCGGCGTGATCGCCCTGGGCCTCGTGGCCAGCGCATGCGGGGGCGACGACGACAAGAAGTCCCCCGGCCAGAGCAACCCGCCCGCCACCGCGGCCGCCAAGAGCGGCGGCAAGATCACGATGCTGGCGGTGCAGGACTCGGCCGCCCTCGACGTCTTCCGTACGTCGAACGTCGCGGTCGCCGACGAGCCGCGGCTCGCCGCCCTGTACGACCCGCTGGTCTACATCAACTCCAAGGACCAGAAGGTCAGCGCGCACCTGGCGGAGTCCCTGAGCACCGCGGACAACGGCGCGACGTGGACTCTGAAGCTGCGCCAGGGCGTGCAGTTCAGCGACGGGACGCCGTTCGACGCGGCGGCGATCAAGCTGAACTACGACAAGCAGGCGGACATGGCGACCCGCTCCGTGCACATCGGCGCGGCGTCGACGTTCAAGTCCGAGGTCGTCGACCCGCTCACCGTCAAGCTGACCCCGGTCGGCGCGCCCAACCCGAACCTCGACCGGCTCATCGCGGTCGAACTGCCGTACATCGAGGCACCGTCCGCGATCAACAAGGGCCCGGAGGCCTACGGCGGGCAGCCGATCGGCGCCGGCCCCTTCATCCTCAAGAGCTGGACGCGCGGCTCCGAGCAGGTCTTCGAGCGCAACCCGAACTACTGGCAGAAGGACAAGGGCCTGCCCAAGCTCGACGGGTTCACGGTCAAGAACGTCCCGGACATCAAGCAGCAGTACGCGAGCGTGAAGTCCGGCCAGGCGGACCTGTTCGTCAGCTCCGACCAGAAGCTGCTCGGTGACGCGGCCAAGGAGCTGAACGTCTCGGAGTTCAAGACCGACGGCGGCCAGATGGTCCAGTTCAACCTGCGCAAGGGGCCGTTCACCGACCCGCGCGCCCGCCGGGCCGTCACGCTGGCGCTCAACCCCGCGGACATCCCGAAGACGCTCGACAACGGGTACGTCCCGGCGAAGGGCTTCTTCAACCAGTCCGGGCCGTACGTCGACCCGACGGTCGCGCAGGCCGCCCAGGACAAGGCCGAGGCGCAGAAGCTGTTCAACGACCTCGCCGCCGAGGGCAAGAAGCTGAACTTCCGCTACCTGGTGCCGCAGAACCCGTCGTCGGTCCGCGTCGCCGAGTGGATGCAGGGCCAGCTCAAGCAGTTCCAGAACGTCGACATGACCATCGACTCCGTCGAGATCGGCGCGTACATCCAGAAGTACGCGATCTCCCGCGACTTCGACGCGATGCTGTTCCAGCAGTGGGTGGTCGACCCCGAGCCGACCATGTTCAGCGCGCTGTTCTCGAAGAGCCCGTTCAACGTCATCGGCTGGGACAGCCCGGCCGCCGACGCGGCGCTCGCCAAGGGCCGGGGCAGCAGCGACCCGGCGGTGCGCAAGCAGGCGTACTCGGACCTGCAGAAGGCGATCGTCGCCGAGCTGCCGTTCTGGGTGTACGCCGAGTCGTCCAACGGCGCCATCTTCAACAGCAAGCTCACCGGAATCGAGCACTACAACTCCGGGGTGTTCTTCATGGACCGGATCGGCTTGAAATAGCTGTTGCGGGGGTGCCCGGCCACGCCACGGCACCTCTCCCGGACGGCTTCTGACGACCCGTCGGCGGCCTTGACCTCAGGTGATCATCCGGCGCCCCTCCGAAACGGAGGGGCGCCGTCACATGTCCGGGGAACGCCGAAGAAACTTGACTGTGTAACAGATCGGCCTCGGAGACGTGCACTTTGGCCCAACTACTCCTACGGTGGCCCCCAACGCGACAGATCCGTGATCTACGCACACCGGTGGGGGTGGCCTTGTCGCCAACTCCCCGATGCACGGCCCAGGCTCCACACAGCACGACAGCACCATCCGACCGGCCCCTGTCCGGTCGTCATGTTCTCGGCGGAGGTGGCAAGACGGTGTCAGCACGACGCACGGCAGCACGACGCACCACGAACAGCTCGGTGGTACCTGCAATACCCAGCGGCTCGGGTATGAACCGCATACGCAAGCACGGCACAGTCGTGGCGGGCCTCGCGGCCCTCGCCCTGACCGTCTCCGCCTGCGGCGGCAGCGACGACAAGGACAGCGCCTCCACCGGCGCGTCCAGCAGCCCCGGCGGCGAGGCCAAGGCCGGCGGCAAGATGACCATGCTGGCGGTCCAGGACTCCAAGACCCTGGACGTGTTCCGCACCGCGTACGTCGCGGTCGCCGACGAGCCCCGGCTCGCGGCCCTGTACGACCCGCTGTTCTACATCGACACCAAGACCGGCAAGGTCGAGCCGCACATGGCCGAGGCCCTGTCCAGCGCCGACGGCGGCGCGACGTGGACGCTGAAGCTCCGCGCGGGTGTCAAGTTCAGCGACGGCACCCCGCTCGACGCCGAGGCCGTGAAGCTCAACTACGAGACCCACGCCAAGCCGGAGACGCAGTCGCAGCACCGCGCCGCCGCCGCGATGATCAAGACCGAGGTGGTCGACCCGACCACCGTCAAGATCACGAACCTCATGGGGCCGAACCCGAACTTCGACCGCACGGTGGCCACCGAGCTGACGTACATCGAGGCTCCCTCGGCCATCAACAAGGGCATCGACGTCGCCGGTGCCGAGCCGATCGGCGCCGGTCCGTTCATGCTCAAGAACTGGGTCCGCGGCAGCGAGCAGCAGTTCGTGAAGAACCCGAACTACTGGCAGAAGGACAAGGGTCTGCCGAAGCTCGACGAGCTGTCGATCAAGAACGTGCCGGACATCAAGCAGCAGTACGCCACCATCAAGTCCGGCGGCGCCGACATCTTCCACAGCTCGGACGGCGCGCGTCTGGCCGAGGCCGAGAAGGAGCTCCAGGTCCAGAAGATGGCCGACCTGGGCGGCCAGATGATCCAGTTCAACATGACGAAGGCGCCGTTCGACGACCCGCGCGCCCGCCGCGCGCTCGCGCTCGCCTTCGACCCGAACGACATCCCGAAGACGCTCCAGAACGGGTACGTCCCGGCGAAGAGCTACTTCAACGCGTCGTCGCCGTTCTTCGACCCGACGCAGGTGCAGGCCGCGCAGAACAAGGAAGAAGCGCAGAAGCTCATCAACGACCTCGCGGCCGAGGGCAAGAAGCTCGACTTCACGTTCCTCATCCCGAAGAACCCGTCGTCGCAGGCCGTCGCGGAGTACATGCAGAGCCGCCTCGCGCAGATGCAGAACGTCAAGATGGAGATCGAGTCGCTCGAGATCGGCGCGTACATCCAGAAGTACGCGATCACCCGTGACTTCACCGCGATGCTGTTCCAGCAGTGGATCGTGGACCCGGAGCCGCAGCTGTTCAACTCCTTCCACTCGGCCAGCCCGCTGAACTTCATCGGCTGGAAGAACCCGGAGGCGGACGCGGCGCTCCAGAAGGGCCGCGCGAGCACCAACCCGGACGAGCGCAAGGCCGCGTACGCCGAGCTCCAGAAGCAGATCCTCAAGGACCTGCCGGTCTGGGTGTACGCCGAGTCGCTGATCGGCCCGATCTACTCCAAGAAGGTCACCGGCGTCCAGCAGTACAACACCGGCGTCGTCTTCATGGACCGCATCGGCTTCAAGAGCTGACGCACCGCGCAGCCCCGGCGGCGCCCCTCCGCGACTCGCGGAGGGGCGCCGCCTCTTTTCCGGACCCGTGCTCCGCGGCCTCACACCAGGGGGAAGGCCGCCTCGGGCAGTTCGCCCTGGAGGCGGTCGGCGAGGCGGCGCACGCACGGCTGGTCGCCGAACAGGTCGACGGCGCTCTTGACGGTGCGCCGCAGCCGGGTGGTGAGGCGCTCGGACCGCACCCGGGCGGTCAGGGACAGCGCTCCCCCGGCGGCCTCGCAGGCCCGCTCGGCCTCGCGCACGAGGACGTACACGGCCGCCAGGCCGACCCGGCCGAGGGCGTGTGACCGCTGGTACTCCGGAGTGCCTCCGAAGAGGCGTACGGCCTCCTCCAGCGGCTCCCTGGCCCGCTCGGCCGGGGCCGCCCCCCGGTAGGCGAGATCGCGGAACGCGAGCCCGGTCTCGCAGGACAGTTCGGCGGCGCCGAAATAGCGGATCCAGTCGGGCTCGTCGGCCTCCGGGGCGTCCGCGTGGAGCTGCTCCGCGACGGAGAGCGCGCGGCGGCACTTGTCGACCTGGCCGAGCGCGGCGTGGGCGCGTCCCTCGACGGCGTACAGCATGGACTGGGTGCGCGGGCCCGCCGAGTCGCGCGAGCCGTACTGCGCCAGGTGGATCAGTTCCAAGGCGTCCGACGGCCGGTCGAGATGGATCATCTGACGGCTCATCACGCCGAGCACGTTGGCGCCGAGCGGCCGGTCGCCGGCCTCCTTGGCGGCGTGGAGGGCGAGCACGAAGTACTTCTGCGCACCGGGCTGCATGCCGACGTCGTACGACATCCACCCGGCCAGCAGCGCGAGTTCGGCGGTGAGGCGGAACATGCGCTCCCGCACCGGCGCGGGGTAGACGTCCTGGAGGAGGTCGGTGACCTCCTGGAGCTGGCCGACGACCGCCTTGCGCCGCAGGCCGCCGCCGCACTGCATGTCCCAGCTGCGGAACAGGCGTACGGTCGCCTCCAGTTGCTCCAGTTCGCCGACTCCGAGACGGCCCTGCGCCTGGGGTGTCCTCGGGGGTAACGGCGGTACGGGCGCCGGCGCCAGCCACCGCTGCATCGGCTCGACGAGGGCGGGCCCCGCGGAGAGCGCGAGCGACGCGCCGAGGAAGCCGCGGCGGCCCAGCATGAGGTCGCTGCGGGAGAACTCGCCGAGCAGGTCGACGACCGACTCGGGGGCCCACGGCAGGTCCACCCCCGACCCGGTGAACAGCGCGCCGGGCTCCTTGAATCCGAGGTCCTCGACCGCGACCACGCAACCGAAGTGCTCGCTGAACAACTCCGAGATGATGCGCGGTATCGGGTCACGGGGCTGCTCGCCGTCGAGCCACCGACGCACACGCGAGGTGTCGGTGGAGACGTGCAGCGCACCGAGGCGGCGCGCGCGCCGGTTGACCTGGCGGGCGAACTCGCCTTTGGACCACCCCGTACGCTCGAACCACGAGGCGAGCCGGTCGTTGGGCTGCTTGCCGCCGGAGATGCGGGTGGCGCCGAACGCCGGTGGGAGCGGATCGCCGAAGCGCCCGTCGGCTGGTGTGCCGGACGGGCGTTCGGCTTGTGCGTCGGCTTCGGTTTGGGCGACTGTCACCGGCTTCTCCCCCTGTGCACCCCACACAGCCCGAGAAGACCGTGCGCAATGTCCCGTATGCCGAAAGTAGGCGGCTCGCCCGGGTCACGGGGTGGGAATCGCAAAACGCCACCGTTCGCCACCCCACGCGCCAGGGGCCCGCCCCCGGTCACGCGCGGTTGACTTGAGAGTCCGCGGACTGTTTCGGGGCGTTCGCGGCCGGTCGGACCGGGGTGTGCCGGCGCCGCCGGAAGGGCTCGGCGGACGCCCGCCACGGTACCTGCACGGCGGGTTCACGGGCCCGTCGCGGGAGCACACCGGGACCGTAACCAAACGTGACGGGAGCCGTTGGGAGGTCATGGACATCATGCTCGGATCGCGCCGACGCACCCGGACTGCCCTGTGGCAGGCGGTGTCGGAGTATGTCGAGCAGCGGCGCTGGCCCGTCACGCAGGGCACGTACCTCGTGCGGGACGGGCGCAGCACCCGCTGTTCCTGCGGCCGGTCGGCCTGCGCCGCCCCCGGCATGCATCCGTCGGACCCGCAGTGGTCCGCACACGCGACCAGCACGCCCGCCGCGGCACGCTACCTGTGGTCGCAATGGCCGGACAGCACCGTCGTCCTGCCCACCGGCCACGCCTTCGACGCCATCAGCGTCCCGCGTCACGCCGGCCGGCGGGCCCTGGTGCGCCTGGAGCGCATGGGCACGCCGCTCGGCCCGGTGCTCGGCACCCCCACGGGCCGGATGTTCTTCCTGGTGGCCCCCGGCGCGGCGACCGAACTGCCGCACCTGCTCTACCAGATGGGCTGGGACGACGCCGAACTCGACCTGCGCTGCCACGGCGAGGGCGACTACATCTTCGCGCCGCCGTCCCCGCTCGGGATGCTCGGCGCCGCGGAGTGGGTGCGGCCGCCGGACGCGGACGAGCTGGTGCTGCCGGAGGCCCGGCTGCTGCTCGGGACGCTGGCGTACGCCTGCCACCGCAACAGCGCGCGGACCGGCAGCGGCATGTGGCTCGCGTCCTGACCCCCATCCCCTGACTTCTCCCGCCGACGGGATCGGCGCACGCGAACGGCGCACGCCCCGGACCGGAACCTTCGTTCCGTGTGCGTCCGGTACGTGCGCCGCTCGGTCGGGAATCCGCCGCGATCCGTCGATCGGGGCGGGGTCGAACAGTCCCGGGGAAGCTCCTATAGATCGTCAAGGGATCTGTGGGAGCGGTTGAGTGATGCCGGTCGTGTGGGGCAGGTGTTTGTAGATCTCGCGGGCGACGAACCGTTTGAGGCAGCGGATGATGTCCTTCTTGGTCATGCCTTGGGCGGTTCGTCGGGTGACGTAGTCGCGGGTGCGCGGGTCGTATTTCATGCGGACCAGGACGATGGTGTGCAGGGCGTTGTTGGCGGCTCGGTCGCCGCCGCGGTTGAGGCGGTGGCGGTGGGTGCGGCCGGACGATGCGGGGACGGGTGCGGTGCCGCACAGGTGCGCGAACGCCGCTTCGGAGCGAAGCCGTTCGGGGTTGTCGCCTGCGCTGGTCAGGAGTTGGCCGGCGGTCTCGGGGCCGACTCCTGGCAGCGCGAGCAGGGTCGGGGCGGCCTGGGCGACCAGCGGGCCGATCTCCCGGTCGGCGTCCTTGATCTCCGTGTCGAGTGCCTGGTAGCGGCGGGCGAGCCGCCGCAGGGCGGTCCTGACCGCGCAGGCCGGGTCGGCGGAGTCGCCGGCCGGGCGGGAGCGGGCGAGGGAGTCGACGAGTTCGCGGGTGGCAAGGCCGCGCAGCTTGTCGCGGACGGCGGAAGGCGCGGTGACGATCAGGGTGCGGATCTGGTTGATCGTCTGGGTGCGGGCCTTGACCGCGCTCTTGCGGACCACCCGCAGGGCCCGGATCGCCTCGACGATCCCGGTGCGGGCCTTGGGAGTTCCGCCGGCCCGGCCGGACAGGACCGCGGTCGCTGCGGCGTAGGCGTCCACGGGATCGGACTTGCCGCTCCTGCGGCGGGCTTTGCGGTCGGGACGGTCGACCTCGACGACGGTGACGCCGTGCGCGGTGAGGAACCGGGCGACCTCGGCGCCGTAGGCGCCGGTCCCCTCGACCCCGACCGCGCGGACCTCGCCGTGCGAGGACAGCCAGTCCAGCAGCCGGCGGTAGCCGGCCGGGGTGGTCTCGAACGCCTCGGTGGCCAGATGCCTGCCGACCGTGTCGACGACCGCGGCCTGATGGATGTCGGTGTGGGTGTCGATGCCGCCGACCACCGCTGTCGCGTCTGCCATGCTGGTGTGTGCTGCCCTTCCAACGGTCACCTGTGGGAGGGCACGGGCCGGTCGGGCTGACGGACGAGACAGTGATGGGACCTTTGGCCGGGCTCCTATGAAGTCACAGACGCCCGACCGGCCACGCGCCGAGTGGCACCGCCCAGACGGCCGACGATTCCCCAGAAGGACAGCCGAAGCGTCAGTCAGTCGGAGAGTCAGACCTCCGAGCGGCGCCATCACCAATCCTCACTGTCAGTCGCCGATGAGGGCGTCCACGAAGGCCGCGGGCTCGAACGGCGCCAGGTCGTCCGGTCCCTCGCCGAGGCCGACGAGCTTGACGGGCACTCCCAGTTCGCGCTGCACGGCGACCACGATGCCGCCCTTCGCGGTGCCGTCCAGCTTGGTCAGCACGATGCCGGTGATGCTGACGACCTCGGCGAACACCCGGGCCTGCACGAGGCCGTTCTGACCGGTCGTCGCGTCCAGCACCAGCAGGACCTCGTCGACGGGGCCGTGCTTCTCGACGACCCGCTTGACCTTGCCCAGCTCGTCCATGAGGCCGGTCTTCGTGTGCAGGCGGCCGGCCGTGTCGATGAGCACGGTGTCGACGCCCTCGGCGATGCCCTCCTTGACCGCGTCGAACGCGACACTCGCCGGGTCGCCGCCCTCGGGGCCGCGGACGGTGCGCGCGCCGACGCGCTCGCCCCATGTCTGGAGCTGGTCGGCCGCCGCGGCGCGGAAGGTGTCGGCCGCGCCGAGCACGACCGAGCGTCCGTCGGCCACCAGGACGCGGGCCAGCTTGCCCGTCGTGGTCGTCTTGCCCGTGCCGTTGACACCCACGACCATCGCGACCGCCGGGCGGCCGTCCGCCCGCCGGGCGGTGTTGAGCGACCGGTCGTACTCGGTGCCGATGAGGGCCAGCAGCTCCTCCTGGAGCAGCGCGCGGAGGTCCGCCGGGGTACGCGTGCCCAGGACCTTGACGCGCGTGCGCAGCCGCTCCACCAGCTCCTGCGTGGGCGCGACGCCGACGTCCGCGGTGATCAGCGTGTCCTCGATCTCCTCCCAGGTGTCCTCGTCGAGGTTGTCGCGCGAGAGCAGCGCGAGCAGGCCCTTGCCGAGGCTGGTCTGGGAGCGCGCGAGACGGGCGCGGAGGCGTACCAGGCGGCCCGCGGTCGGCTCGGGGACATCGAGGGCGGGCGGCGCCTCCTCGACGGTTTCCGGTACTGCGGGCGCCTCCGGCGGGGCCTCGGCCTCCGGCAGGTCGACCGTGTCGACGCCGCGGCGCGGGGGCTCGGGCAGGGGCTGCGCATCCTCGCCGACGCTCGGCTCGACAGGGGTGCGGGGCGGGGGCGGTGCGACGGAGCCGCGGCGGCGCGAGCCGACGACGAACCAGCCGGCGGCGCCGAGCACCACAACCGCGATGACGACGGAAAGGATCAGAATCTCCATAGGAGCTCCAGTCTCCCAGACGGTCGGGACGCCAACCTCATCCGTGCCCGTTCGGACGCGCCGCACCGCCGAAGGAATCACGTTCTGTCAACCGTTGAATCCTGACTGAGTGTCAGATAGCTTGCCGGGGCCAAGCATGCGCCCTGGTCCCCCGAGCCGGAAACGCCGGGGCGACGGGTTGATCGGAAGGTGTGCAGCCCCCATGGCAGTGACGAATCTGCGGTTCAACCAGGTGACGCCCGGTCTGGACCGTGCCGACGTGGCATCGCGCTACCAGGCCACGATCGAGATGGCCAAGTTCGCGGACAAAAACGGCTTCGACATGGTCACGCTGGAGGAGCACCACGGCGCGGAGAACGGCTGGAGCCCGTCTCCGCTGAGCACCGCCGGTGCCGTCCTCGGCGCCACCGAGCGCCTCGGCGTGATCATCTCCGCGCTGCTCGCACCGCTCTACGACCCGATCCGCCTGGCAGAGGACATCGCCGTCCTCGACAACATCAGCGGCGGCCGCCTCTCGATCGTCGCGGGCCTGGGCTACCGGCCCGAGGAGTACGCGGCCATCGGCAAGGACTGGAAGCGCCGCGGCAAGATCCAGGACGAGGTCCTCGACACCCTCCTCAAGGCCTGGACCGGCGAGCCCTTCGAGTACAACGGCCAGACCGTCCGCGTCACGCCGCGGCCGTTCACCGACCCGCACCCCATGGTCATGATCGGCGGCACCGCCAAGGCCTCGGTCCGCCGCGCGGTCCGCTTCCGCCTCCCGTTCTTCGCCGCGGCGCCGCTGCCCGAGCTGGAGGCGTACTACTACGAGCTCGCGGCCCAGGAGGGCTTCGAAGGCGGCTTCGCCATGCTGCCCTCGGCCGCGACCAAGATGGTCTACTGCACCGAGGACCCGGACAAGGCGTGGGCGGAGTACGGCAAGTACTTCCTGCACGAGGCCGAGACGTACGCCGCCTGGCAGACCCCCGACATCGAGTCGGTCATGGAGTCCTCCGCCCACAGCGTCGAGGCGCTGCGCGAAGAGGGCATCTATGCGTGTGTCACGCCGGACGAGCTGATCGCGACCGCCAAGAGCGCCGGTCTCACGGACGCGATCATCCTGCACCCGCTGTGCGGCGGCCTCCCGATCGACGCCGGCTGGGCCAGCCTCCAGCTCTTCAGCGACAAGGTCATGCCGCACAACAAGCCCGAGTAGCAGGGGCGCGCGGCCACGGCATGGGGAAGGGCCCCGGAGTACTCCGGGGCCCTTCCCCATGCCGTCACGCCGTCACGCCGTCCGGTCGTCCGCAGGTCAGGCCGTGACCGTCTCCGACCCCACGATCGTCACCTTCTCGTCCTCGCGGGCGAGCCGCTGGCTGATCACCGTCGTGACGCCGTCGCCGCGCATCGAGACGCCGTACAGCGCGTCCGCGACCTCCATCGTGCGCTTCTGGTGGGTGATCACGATCAGCTGCGAACTCTCCCGGAGTTCGGCGAAAATGCGGATCAGGCGCTGGAGGTTGGTGTCGTCGAGGGCCGCCTCGACCTCGTCCATGACGTAGAACGGGCTCGGCCGCGCCTTGAAGATCGCCACCAGGAGCGCGACGGCGGTCAGCGAACGCTCGCCGCCGGACAGCAGCGACAGCCGCTTGACCTTCTTGCCGGGCGGACGGGCCTCGACCTCGATCCCGGTGGTCAGCATGTCGTCGGGGTTCGTGAGCACCAGCCGGCCCTCGCCGCCCGGGAACAGGCGCGAGAACACGCCCTCGAACTCGCGTGCGGTGTCGTGGTACGCCGCGGTGAACACCTGCTCGACGCGCTCGTCGACCTCCTTGACCACCAGCAGGAGGTCGCGGCGGGTGTTCTTGAGGTCCTCCAGCTGCTCCGTCAGGAACTTGTGGCGCTCCTCCAGCGCCGCGAACTCCTCCAGCGCCAGCGGGTTGATCTTGCCGAGCTGGACGTACGCCTTCTCCGCCGCCGCGAGCCGCTTCTCCTGCTCCGCCCGGACGAACGGACGCGGCTGCGCCTCCTTGGAGTCCGGGTCGCGCTCCTCCCCTTCGGCGGGCGGCGTCGGCGGGACCATCTGGTCCGGGCCGTACTCCGCGACCAGGCCCACCGCGTCCATGCCGTGCTCTTCGAGGGCCTTGGCCTCCAACTGCTCGATCCGCAGCCGCTTCTCCGTACGCAGCATCTCGTCGCGGTGCACCGAGTCGGTCAACTTCTCCAGCTCGCCCGCGAGTTCGCGCACCCGGCTGCGTTCGCGCGCCAGCTCCTGCTCACGCGAGGCGCGGGCCGACTCGGCGGCGGAACGCTCGGCCTCGGCGCGGGCGAGGGACGCCTCGACATACCGGAGCAGCGACTCGGTGCCCGCAAGGACCGCCCCGGCCACCCGGGCCTCGACGGCCATGCGCTCGCGCCGCTCGGCCGCGCGCGAGCGCGCCTCGCGCTCCATGCGCGCCCCGCGGTCGAGCGAATCCGCCCGCCCCGACAGCGCCTTCACCTGCTCCTCGTGGGTGCGCACCGACAGGCGCGCCTCCATCTCGGCCTGCCGAGCGGCGGTCGCCCCGGCGGCGAGGCGGTCGCGCTCGGAAGAGTCCGGCTCCTCGTCGTCCGGCATTTCCTCGGCGACTTCGAGCCGCGCCGACAGTTCCTCGTAGGCGAGGGTGTCCTTCTCCTTGGCGCCCTCCGCCTTCGCGACGGCCGCGGCCAGCCGCTCGGCCTCGCCCGCCGCGGCACGCGCCTGGCCGCCCAGCCGGCCCAGTTCCTTGGCCGCCGCGGAACGCGCCTTCTCCACTTCGCGCCGCTCGGCGATCAGTTGCTCGACGGCGGCGGAGGCGTCCTTGCGGGCCGCGGTGGCCCGGACGAGTTCGTCCTTGGCCCGGGCGCAGCGCTCGGTCAGCGCGGCAAGGCGCTCCGCGGCCTCGTCGACGGCCGCCTGGACTTCGAGGAGGCTGGCCCCCGACGCCGAACCGCCGTGGACGAAGTCCGGCCCGACCAGGTCGCCTTCGCGCGTGACGGCGCGTACGCCCGGGACCGAGGCGAGCAGGTCCGCGGCGGCCGCCAGGTCGTCGACGACCGCCACCTTGTCGAGCAGGCGGTACACGGCGCCGGTGAGGTCCTCGGGGGCGGTGAGCAGGCGTACCGCGTAGACGGCGGACGGCGGCAGAGCAGGCCAGTCGGCCGGACCGGACACCGGCACCCCGGCAGTGTCGCCGACCAGTATCCCGGCGCGGCCCGCGTCGTCCTTGCGCAGCAGCCGCAACGCGTCGACGGCGGACCCGACATCGGCCACCGCGATCGCGTCGGAAGCGGCACCGAGCGCGGCGGCGACCGCCGTCTCGGCGCCGTGCTCGACCGTCACCAGCGCGGCCACCGTGCCCAGGACGCCGGAGAGCCGGTCGCCCGCGGCCAGCAGCGCGCCCGCTCCGTCCTTGCGCGTCAGGCCCAGTTCCAGGGCCTCCTTACGGGCCGTGACGGCGGCGCGCTCGCGCTCGGACTCCTTCTCCACGTCACGGGCTTCGGTGAGTGCTTCCTCGGCCTCGGCGAGCAGTTCCCGGGCCTCCGTGAGGCGGGCCTCGATGTCGGAGCCGCCGCGACCGCCGCCCGCACCGTCGTCGCCGTCCTCGGCACCGCCGGTCTGCTCCTGCAACTGTTCGAACTCCCGCTGCGCGGCCTCGGCCCGGGTGCGCGCGGCGGTGAGGGACTCGGTGAGGCGTCCGATCTCGGCATCGGCTCCGGCGACGCGGCTGCGGGCCGCGTTCACCTGGCCGCTCAGCCGGGCCAGCCCCTCGCGCCGGTCGGCGATCGCCCGGGCGGCGTCCCGGAGCCGCTTCTCCTCGTCGGCGACCGCGCGTTCCAGCTCGCCGCGCCGCTCGGTCGTCTCGGCGAGCTGGACCATCGCCTCCTCGAGCGCTTCCTTGAGCTCCGCCTCGTTCTCGCGGATGCGCGCGGCCTCCTGCTCCATCTCCTCCGGATCGCGGCCCCGGCGCTCCTCGGCGGGCTGCGACGTGGCGTGCCGGACGCGCTGCCGTGCGAGGCCCGCGGTGCCGCGTACGCGCTCGGCGAGCGAGGACAGTTCGTACCAGGTCTCCTGGGCCCGGGCCAGGCGCGGCGAGAGCGCCTTCACCTCGGCCTCCAGCGCGGCCTCGCGCGTCTGCACCTCGCCGAGTTCGCGCTCCACGACGGTACGCCGCTCGCGCAGCGCGGCCTCGTCGGCGATCTCCTCGTCCAGGTCCCGGCGCAGCAGCACGAGGTCGTCGGCGAGCAGCCGCAGTCTCGCGTCGCGCAGGTCCGCCTGGATCGCCGCGGCACGCCGGGCCACCTGGGCCTGGCGGCCGAGGGGCTTGAGCTGGCGGCGGAGTTCGTTGGTGAGGTCGGAGACGCGTGTGAGGTTCGCCTGCATCGCGTCGAGCTTGCGGAGCGCCTTCTCCTTGCGCTTGCGGTGCTTGAGGACGCCGGCCGCCTCCTCGATGAACGCGCGCCGGCCCATCGGGTCGGCCTGCAACACCGAGTCGAGCTGGCCCTGTCCGACGATGACGTGCATCTCGCGACCGATGCCGGAGTCGGACAGGAGCTCCTGGATGTCGAGCAGGCGGCACGTGTTGCCGTTGATCGCGTACTCCGAGCCGCCGTTGCGGAACATCGTCCGCGTGATGGTGACTTCGGTGTAGTCGATGGGCAGGGCGCCGTCGGTGTTGTCGATCGTGAGGCTGACCTCGGCACGGCCCAGCGGCGGTCGGCCCGCGGTGCCGGCGAAGATGACGTCCTCCATCTTGCCGCCGCGCAGCGACTTGGCGCCCTGCTCGCCCATGACCCAGCTCAGCGCGTCGACGACGTTCGACTTGCCGGATCCGTTGGGACCGACGACGCAGGTGATGCCCGGCTCGAACCGCAGCGTCGTCGCGGATGCGAAGGACTTGAATCCGCGGAGGGTGAGGCTCTTGAGGTGCACCCGCCGCAGCGTACCGGGACACATCGTCGGGGAAGTCGCAGAACGGCGACCTGACGGCGTGTCGGTTGGTGTGTGACATGGGATATGCCGGGGTATCACGTCATCACGGCGACCTGCCACGGCCCGCCGGATCGGCACACCAGGCCACACAGGGGGCAGCGGGGGAAAGCACAGGCTCGGGAACGACAAAGGGACGCCGAAGGCGTCCCTGGTTTATCGGATCGAACTCACGCCCGGGAGAGCGCTGGCTCGACCTGGGCTACGTCGAACCGATCGTCCGCGGCGGCGTAGAGCGCGTCGTTCTCCGCCTGGACACGGACAAGCTCCGTCTCCAGGTCACGTACGCGCTGCTGAAGCCGTCGCATCTCGGAGAGCAGTCGGGGGTCGGGGCCGCCGACGTAGCCGAGAAGCGCCTTCGCCATTAGAGGGTCCTCCACGCTGAGTGACCAACCAGCATCTGCGGGTCGAATTGCGCACCCGGCCACGTGGCTCCTGATAGGGTGCGCGGGCTTCCAGCGTCGCACCAAAACCCCATCAGGTCAATATGATCACGGCGCGATAACTCAACCGTCACCCGGTCGGCGGCATGATCACGCGGACGGGACGGCTCTCGTCTGGCTGTACGAGATCATCAATTCTCTTGGCAGTCAAGAACATATTAGAGACCCGAGAAGCCCGCCCGACGGTTTTCCGGAGCGCGCGGATGATCTTGATTCGGGACCGCACCGAGCGGCCGCTTTCGCCCCCGGCGTCCCGGACGTCGCTCCCACCTCGCAAATCATCCCGGATCCCGTTCGTCACGGGCTTCCCAGGAGATCCGGCAGGTACCGGACGATGCCCCGCAACCGACCCGTATCCCGCCTCGCGGGGGCTGCGCGGTGCTCTAGAGTCGCCTGCGCAAGCTCACCCGATCGGGTGAGAGCCGACGCCGGTCCCGGCGTGTCACGGACGCGGACGCGGCGGAGTGGACGAACGTACGGCATACCGAGGGGGAAGCCGTGGCCCGGCACAGCCGACGCTCGACGACCCGGCCCCGCGCACAGCGCGGGCACCGGCGCCGCCGCCGTGTCGGCCCCCTGCGCATCGCAGCCGTCCTGCTGGCCATCGCCTTCGCGGCCGCCGGCACCCAGTTGTCCCTGAACCTCCTCGACGACAACGGATCCGCCGCCAAACACACAGCCTCTTCCCCGGCGACGGCCACCACATCCTCGACAGGCGGGCCCGACCACTCGGCCTCCGGAGCACCGACCACCCCCGAAGCCGTGGCCGGCGGCCCCGACGCGGCCGTCAGCGCCGGCCCGCAGCCGACCCCCGCCGCCCCGCCCCCGCCGACACCCGCACCCCCGCCCAGCACGCCACCCCCCGCACCCACCACCACGAGCCCGCCGCCCCCGCAGCCCACCACCACCCCGGTGCCCTCCCCCACCACGAAGAGCCCGTCCCCGGCACCCGCAACAAGCACCCCCGCCAACACCGGCCCGGCGTACGAGGACGAGGTCCTCAGACTCGTCAACACCGAACGCGCGGCAGCCGGTTGCGGCCCGGTGCAGGCAGACACCGCCCTACGCGACCTGGCCCGCGCCCACAGCAACGACATGGCCGACCGCGGCTACTTCGCCCACGACACCCCGGACGGCAAGTCCCCCTGGGACCGCGCCAAGGCCGCAGGAATCGACTACCTGGCCGCCGAAAACATCGCCCGCGGCCAAGCCACCCCCAAAGCGGTCATGGAAGCCTGGATGAACAGCGAGGGCCACCGCGCGAACATCCTCAACTGCACCTTCGTCAAACTGGGCGCAGGCGTCCGCCCCGGCCCCGGCGGCCCCTGGTGGACCCAAGAGTTCGGCCGCTGACCCTCGGCGTCGAGCCGAGATCACGAGGGAGAACCCCAACGGTGCAGTTCCGCCCGTGTTGCTTGTGTTCGAGGAGAGCGGCCGCACACCGCCGGGTGGTCCCCATACCCACCGCACGCCACCGGGCAGTCCTCTGAACCTGCTGGAGATCGACGAGCGCAGCGAGGAGAGCGGCCGGAGGCCGCCAGTCAGACTTTCCTGCGCCGGAGGGAGCGCCAGCGACCGCAGGTGCAGGAAAGTCCAAGGCCGGAGTGCACATTTCGGGGGCGGAGCGAGGAACGAGCGCAGCCCCCGAAATGTGTGCTTCGGCCGCACCAACAAAAAAGCGCCACACCTGAAACAAGAGCGGACCACCCCCGGACCACCCCCGGCCCGCCCCTCAGCCCCGAACCGCCCGAACCCCCCGAAGCCCCCCAGCCCCCCGAACCCCCCGAGGCCGCGGCGTAGGCTGGCACCGCCCACAAAAGTAACTGCTCCGGTTCATGAACATGATCCGCCGCATCGGCGTCCCGCAGCGGTTGCAAGGCTCGCCTTCGCGGCCGTACGCGTCCAGCGACCGCGAGAAGTACCCGCTCTCGCCGTTGACGTTGACGTACAAGCTGTCGAAGGACGTACCCCCCGCCGCGAGCGCGTCGTTCATGACGTCCCGGACCGAAGCCAACAACAACGCGGTCTGCGGCTTGGTGATCGTGGCCGTGGAACGCGCGCCGTGCAGGCGGGAGCGCCACAAAGCCTCATCCGCATAGATGTTGCCGATGCCGCTCACCAGCGACTGGTCCAGGAGCGCGCGCTTCAGCTCGGAGTCCCGGCGCCGCAGTGCCGCGTGGAACGCAGCGTCGTCGAACAGCGGGTCGAGGACGTCGCGGGCGATGTGCGCAATGGACGGCGGCAGGACCGCGCCGCCGCGTTCGACGGAGACACCGCCAAAAGTGCGCTGGTCGACGAACCACAGCTCGCGGCCACCATCAGTGAAGGAGAAGCGCACATGCAGGTGCTTCTCGCGCGGCGTGGCCGGATCGTTGACCAGCAGTTGGCCGCTCATCCCGAGGTGCGCGAGCAAAGCATCCTCAGGCGCGGCCGCACCGGCACCCGAATCCGAACTGCTGCCCGCAGCCGAGCCGCCGCTACCCGCTCCCCCGCTCTCACTCTCCCCCGCATCCGCCGCGGTGAGCGGCAGCCAGAGGTACTTGCCCCGGCGCATGGCCGCCTCGACCCGGGCCCCCTTCAGGGACGCGGCGAAGTCGTCCGGGCCGGCCGCGTGCCGACGTACCGCACGCGGGTGGGTCACCTCGACCGAGGCAATGGTGCGGCCGACGACCCAGCGCTCCAGACCCCGGCGTACGACCTCGACCTCAGGCAACTCGGGCACGTTCGACCTCCGGGGGGAAGCTCAGTTGGCCTTGGTCGATTCCGGCGCCGGCGCCGGCGCCGACTCTGACGCCGACTCCGCCTCCGACCCCGAAGCCGGCACCGAATCCGGCGCCGCACCGTTGACCGGCGGTGGCGTCGTCGTACCGTCGCCGTACTGCGCACGGATCGCGCGCCACGCGCTCTCCGCCGCCTGCTGCTCCGCTTCCTTCTTGCTGCGTCCGACGCCGGTGCCGTAGTCGACGCCGCCGACGCGTGCGAGAGCCGTGAAGGTCTTCTCGTGGTCGGGCCCGGTCTCGGACACCACATATTCGGGTACGCCGATGCCGGTCGCGGCGGTCAGTTCCTGGAGGCTGGTCTTCCAGTCCAGGCCCGCGCCGAGACCCGCGGACGCCTCGATCAGAGGGTCGAAGAGCCGGTGCACCAACTCCGAGGCGGCGTCCAGGCCCTGGTCGAGGTAGACCGCGCCGATGATCGCCTCAAGGGTGTCGGCGAGGATCGACGACTTGTCGCGCCCGCCGGTGCCCTGCTCGCCTCGACCCAGCCGGATGAACCGGCCCAGTTCGAGCTTGCGGCCGACGCCCGCCAGGGCGCGCGAATTGACCACCGCGGCACGCAGTTTCGCGAGCTGGCCCTCGGGCAGCTCGGGGTGTGCACGATAGAGGGTGTCGGTGACCACAAGACCCAGCACCGAGTCGCCCAGGAACTCCAGGCGCTCGTTGGTGGGAAGGCCACCGTGTTCGTACGCGTACGAACGATGTGTGAGCGCGCGCTCCAGAAGGGCGGCGTCGACTGTCCAGCCGAGCCGCCCTTCCAGATCCGCGTACTTCGCAAGCGAGTCCGTCACCGGGACGACCTACCCGGGAATCAGACCTCGAGGACCTGACGGCGGTTGTAGGTGCCGCAGGCGGGGCAGGCGATGTGGGCCAGCTTGGGCTGACGGCAGCTGTCGCAGGTCACCAGGTTCGGCGTGACAGCCTTCCAGTTGCTGCGGCGGTGGCGGGTGTTGCTGCGCGACATCTTCCGCTTCGGAACAGCCACGGCTACTTCTCCTGGTTCTCATCGGCGCGGGACGCGCCGTTGTCGTCGGCTTCGGCGGTCGATCCGTCGAAGATGCCCTGCAAGGCCGCCCACCTGGGGTCGGCGCTGTCGTGGGAATGCCCTGGGTTCTCGTCGAGCGGGACCCCGCATTCGAGGCACAGCCCGCCGCAGTCCTCGCGGCACACCGGCGCGAGCGGAAGTGCGAGCACCACCGCGTCGCGCAGCACCGGCTCCAGGTCGAACAAGTCGCCCACGAGCCGGGGGGCGTCGTCTTCCTCGGTCTCGCTGTCCGGGTAGATGTACAGCTCCTGGAACTCCACCTTGAGCTGACGCTCAAGCGGCTCCAGGCACCGTACGCACTCACCGGCCAGCGGCACCTCGGCAACGCCGGAGACCAGCACCCCCTCCATGACCGCCTCGAGCCGGAGGTCCAGCTCGAGCGGCACACCTTCGGGGACGCCGATCACCTCGATCTTCATGTCCGCCGGAGCCGGCACCTCACGGGACACCTTGCGCATGGACCCAGGCCGACGACCCAGCTCTCGTGTGTCCACGACGAGCGGGTTGCGGTGGTCCAGGCGTTCCAGGGTGTCCTGCCTCATGCGGTGAACACCTCGCCCCCGGTTCCGGAGGGAGGTGTGGCGGTCATAATTGTCGGCCCCGGGGTCGCCTTGGCAGGCATCCCGAGCAGGGCCGGTCCACAAGACTATCGCAAGTCGGGGCCCGTCCCCCAAACGGGGGCCGCGGGCCCCGGCCCGCGGGTGATGTGACGGTGGTGCGGGGCGGCGGTCAGCCGCCCTGGCGCCCGTCCGGGTTGAACTGGCGCACGTCGATCAGGCTGGTGTCGAAGAAGCTCGTCTCGTCGAGCGCCGCGTCGTAGCGCTGCTCGACGTGCCCGCCCTGCTGCGGTACGCCGCCCTGCCCGTACTGGCCCTGCTGCTGGTACTGGGGGATCTCGTAGCCGCCGGACTCGTAGCCGCCCTGGTCGTAGACCGGCTGCTGCTGCTGGTAGGCCGCCGGGTCGTAGTAGCCGCCCTGCTGCGGGGCCGCGGCCGCGGGCACGTACTGCGGCTGTTGCGGCTGCTGCGGTTGGTGCGGCTGCTGGGGGTGTTGCGGCTGCTCGGGGTAGCCGCCCTGCTGCTGCGCGGGCACCGGCGCGGACTGGCCCAGGAACGGGGCGTTCTCGTCGGCGTCGAGGCGTGCCTGGAGGCTGCCGACCTGGTGCTGGCCGGTGCCCTCGGCCTCGTCCTGCGCCTTGAGGTAGGCGCCGAGGTCGTCGACCGCCTTGCGGCCGCGCATCTTGTCGCGGCCTCGCCCGACGGCGGACAGCGTCTTGGTGAGCACGACCTCGAAGTTGGCGAGCTTCTGGTCGACGTAGTCGTCGGCCTCGCCGCGGATGCGCTCGGCCTCCAGGCGGGCCGCGGTCAGGATGCGCTCGGCCTCGGCGTACGCCTCGCGCGCCACGTCGGTGTCGGCGATCAGCGCACCGCGCTCCTCGCGGGCCCCGGAGACGACGCGCTCGGCCTCGCGGCGGCTCTCGTCGAGGACCGCGTCGCGGTCGGTGATGATGCGGCGCGCTTCCGCCATCTCCTCCGGCAGGAGGTTCTTGACCTCTTCCAGGCGGGCGACGACCTCGGCCCGGTTCACCACACACGAGGCCGACATCGGCATCGAACGGGCGCTCTCGACCAGAGTGATCAACTCGTCGAGCTTCGGGGATACGTCCACTGGCGTTGCTCTCTCTCCCGGTGCCGGTCAGACACCACAGCGTACGAGCAGGAGCCGCCTTACTTGGCGTCCAACCGTTCGGTCAAGCGCTGCAGCACGCTCGGCGGCAGGTATCCGGACACATCGCCTCCGTAGGTCGCGACCTCTTTGATGAGGCTGGACGACAGGAAGCTGTAGAGCGGATTGGTCGCGACGAAGAGTGTCTCGACCTCTGTCAGACCGTAGTTCATCTGAGCCATCTGAAGCTCGTAGTCGAAGTCGGTGACCGCGCGCAGGCCCTTGATGATGGCCGGGATGCCACGGCGGCGGCAGAAGTCGACGAGCAGTCCCTCGAACGCCTCGACCTTGACGTTGCCGTAGTGCGCGGTGACTTCCTCGATCATCTCGACGCGCTCTTCGACATCGAACAGACCGGACCGCTTGGAGCGGTTGAAGCCGATCGCGACGTAGACCTCGTCGTACAGGCTGGACGCCCGGCCGATGATGTCCAAGTGCCCGTTGGTCACCGGGTCGAACGACCCGGGGCAGACGACTCGACGCACGGGTTTCTTCCCCTCGATCGCAGGTCCTGAGGCCCTGTTCGGGCTCGTTCCGGGCTCTGGCCGACCCCGGTTACGAGCGCGCGGCGCGACCGTACCAGAGGGTGGCCTCGCCATATCGACGGGACCTGATCTCCTCGAATCCGGCAGGCCAGGCGAACGCCCCGCCGCGGGTGGCCCGCTCGACGGCCACCAGTGCCTCCGCGGCCAGCCAGCGGCCCTCCGCGAGGGCGGTCAGCAGCGCGGCCACATCGGCGTCCGGGAGTTGGTACGGCGGATCGAGGAAGACGATGTCGTACGCCTCCGCCGGCGCCTCCTCGGCGGCCACCCGCTCCGCCCGCGCGATCCGCAGTTCGGCGCCCGGCAGCTTGAGGTCGGCGATGTTGGCGCGTACGGCCTTGGCGGCCCCCGCGTCGGCCTCCACGAGCAGCGCGTGCGCGGCCCCGCGCGACAGCGCTTCGAGGCCGACCGCACCGGAACCCGCGAACAGGTCCAGCACCCGCGCGCCGTACAGGCTGCGGCGCAGCGACACCAGCGTCGAGAAGAGCCCCTCGCGGGCCCGGTCCGAGGTCGGCCGGGTCCCCTCGCCGGGCGGCACCGCCAGGCGCCGACCGCCCGCGGAGCCGCCGATCACCCGCGTCATGGACGCGCCCCCGGCGCTGCCGTCGTCAGGTCGTTCATGCGCACCACGCTAGCGGCCCCGGACCACTCCGATCACGCGCCCGCCGCTGTGTGTGCCGCTGTGCTGCTGTCCGCACCGCCGCGCCCACCGTCCCGCCCCACGCCGCACAATCCGCCTCGCGTACTGCACCGCTACTGCACCGCTAGTGCACCGCCCACTGCGTCCCGGCCGCTCAACCCTTGTCCAGATACTCCGCCCGGTCCTCGTCCAGCAGGCTGGCCAGCGCGCTGGCCAGCTCCGGATGCTCGGCCAACTCCGGGTCCCGCGCCACGATTTCGGACGCCTCGTCGCGCGCGGCCACGATCACGTCCTCGTCGCGGACCACCGCCAGCATGCGCAGCGACGACCGGCTGCCGGACTGCGCCTCGCCCAGCACGTCGCCCTCGCGGCGCTGTTCGAGGTCGATGCGGGACAGCTCGAACCCGTCGAGGGTCGCGGCCACGGCGTCCAGGCGCTCGCGCGCGGCGGTCCCCGCGGGCATGTCGCTGACCAGCAGGCACAGCCCGGGCGCGCTGCCGCGCCCGACGCGCCCGCGAAGCTGGTGCAGCTGCGAGACACCGAACCGCTCGGAGTCCATGATCACCATGACCGTGGCGTTCGGGACGTTGACGCCGACCTCGATCACCGTCGTCGCGACCAGCACGTCCAACTCGCCGGCCGTGAAGCGGCGCATCACGTCGTCCTTCGCGTCCGGCGCCATGCGGCCGTGCAGCACGCCGACCCGAAGCCCCTTGAGCGCCCCGCCCTCCAGCCCGGCCGCGACATCCAGCACCGCCAGCGGCGGCCGCTTCTCGCCCCCGTCGTCCGCGTCCGCCCCCATGTCGTCCGGATCGTCGAGATAGGCCTCGGGCGGCAGATCCTCCTCGACCGCCTTCTTCCCCTTCGCCTTCTTCTTCGGCTTGGGAGCGTCATCCTCATCGCCGATCCGCGGGCACACCACATACGCCTGGTGGCCCTTGGCCACCTCCTCGCGTACGCGCTCCCACGCCCGGTCCAGGAACTTCGGCTTCTCCCGCGCCGGCACGACATGCGTCGCAATCGGCGAGCGCCCCGACGGAAGTTGGTCCAGGACCGACGTCTCCAGATCGCCGAACACCGTCATCGCGACTGTCCGCGGAATCGGCGTCGCCGTCATGACCAGCAGGTGCGGCGGCCGCTCCGACTTGCCGCGCAGCGCGTCCCGCTGCTCCACCCCGAACCGGTGCTGCTCGTCCACGACCACAAGCCCCAGGTCGTGGAACTTCACCTTGTCCTCGATCAGCGCGTGCGTCCCGATGACGATCCCGGCCTCGCCCGTCACCAGATCCAGCAGCGCCACGCGCCGCGCGGGCACCCCCATCGACCCCGTCAGCAGCGACACCTTCGTCCCCACCTCCGACCCGCCCAACATCCCCGGCCCCTCGGCCAGCGCCCCCAGCATCTCCACAATCGACCGGTGATGCTGCTGCGCCAACACCTCCGTAGGCGCCAACATCGCCGCCTGCCCACCCGCATCAACCACCGTCAACATCGCCCGCAACGCGATCATCGTTTTGCCGCTGCCGACTTCGCCTTGGAGGAGGCGGTGCATGGGGTGTTCGGCGGCGAGGTCGGTGGCGATTTCGGCGCCTACGTTCACCTGGCCTTCGGTGAGGGTGAAGGGGAGTTGGGCGTCGAAGGCGGTCAGGAGGCCGTCGGGGCGGGCCTCGCGGGGGACGGCGGTCTGGGACTGGGCGGCGAGGCGGCGTTGCGCCAGGGCCACTTGGAGGACGAAGGCCTCGTCCCACTTGAGGCGGTCGCGGGCGGCGTTGACCTCGGGCCACGAGGACGGCAGGTGGATCCACTGGAGGGCTTGGCGCAGGCCCGGCATGCCGCGGCGGGTGAGGAGGTCGGCGGGGAGCGGGTCGCCGACCTCGCCGAGGGTGTCGAGGGCAACGCGTACACACTGGGCCAGCTTCCAGGACGGCATGGCGGCGGCGGCCGGGTAGACGGGGATCAGGGCGCCCGCGAACATCTGTGCGGCGCCGGAGTCGTCCTCGTCCTCCTGGTCCATCAACTGGTAGTCGGGCTGGTTGAGTTGCAGTTCGTCGCGGAAGCGGGCGACCTTGCCGGAGAAGAGGCCGCGCATGCCCGGGCGGAGTTCGCGTTCGCGCCAGGCCTGGTTGAAGAACGTCAGCTTGAGGTTGCCGCGGCCGTCGGTGACCACGACTTCGAGGAGGTTGCCGCGGCGGTTGCGGAACTGCCGGGCGGTCACCTTGGCGATCTCGGCCATGACCGTGATGTGCTCGTCGACCTCGAGGCGGGAGAGGTCGGTGAGGCGGCCGCGTTCGGCGTACCGGCGCGGGTAGTGGCGCAGCAGGTCGCCCAGGGTGCCGAGACCGAGGGACTTCGCCAGCACCTTCGCGGTCCGGTCCCCGACCAGTTTGGCCAGCGGTTCATCGAGACGGGACATGCGGCGTACGTTCTCCCTGGCTGACCGACGACGGGGGTGTTCGCGACGTTACCCGGCGGGACGGACAAGCATGGGCATTCCCGTGTGCGGCGCTACTGGACCGTGCGGCGCTATTCGACCGTGCGGCGCTACTCGACGCCGATCAGCAGCGGGTAGACGGACTGGCCGCCGCTGTAGACGACGGCGTCGACCTCGGGGCGGCCCGCGCGCATCGCGGTGACGAGGTGGTCGGCGAGCCCGGTGTCGATCTGCGCGCCGGTGACCAGCGTGACCAGCTCGCCGCCGCCGGCGAGCATGCGGTCGAGCACGGTCCTGCCGGTCTCGGCGAGGTCCTGCCCGATGACCGCGATGTCGCCGTCGATGATGCCGAGGACGTCGCCCGCCTGGCACACGCCGGCCATCGTCCACGCCTCGCGCGTCGCGGTGGTGAGGGCGCCGTACCGCGTCGCGCCGGCCGCCGACGTCATGCCGACGACGTCCTGGTCGAAGCGGCGCCCGGGCTCGTGCACCGCGAGGGCGGCGATGCCCTGCACGGCGGCCTTCGTGGGGACCACCTGCACGCGGATGCCGTACGCGTGCGCCTGCTCGGCCGCGACGCCCGCGACCGCATGGCCGTCCGGGTCGTTCGGCAGCAGCACCACCTCGCGCGCGCCGGTCGTGCGCACGGCGTCGACGAGGACGCCGGTCGACGGCGCGCGGCCCGGCCCGGCCTCGACGACATGGGCGCCGGCCTCGGTGAACAGTGCGGCCAGGCCGTCGCCGTGGACGACGGCGACGATCGCGCGCCCGGTGGCGACCCGCGCGCCGTCGTGCGGCACCGCGTCCGAGACCGCGAGGTGCGTGATCCGGATGCGGTGCGGGCGGCCCGCCTCGACGCCGGCCTCGACGGCCGCGCCCGCGTCGTCGACGTGGACGTGGACGTTCCACAGGCCCTCGCCGCCGACCACGACGAGCGAGTCCCCGAGCCCGTCGAGACGGGTGCGCAGCGCGGGGATGGCGTCGTCGGGGGCGTCGAGGAGGTAGATGACCTCGAAGGACGGCGCCAGCGGGTCCTCGGCGCAGCGCGCCTCCGGCTCGAAGACCTTCGGGACGGGCACATGCGTGCGCGGAGCGGTCGGCCGTTCGCCGGTCACCACCGCGACCAGCGCGTCGAACAGCACGCACAGGCCGCGTCCGCCCGCGTCGACGACTCCGGCGCGGCGCAGGACGTCCAATTGCTCGGGGGTGCGCGCGAGGGCGTCGCGGGCGGCGGAGGCGGCTCCGCGTACGACCGCGGTCAGGTCGTCCTCGGCTTCCTCGCACCCGGTGGCCGCGGCGCGTGCCACCGTCAGCATGGTGCCCTCGACGGGGCGGGCCACAGCGACGTACGCCTCCTCGGCGGCCCGCCGCAGTGCCCGGCGCAGGACGGGGCCGCTCGCGCGCTCGGCGCCTTCGGCGAGGGCGTCGCGGTACTCGGCCTCAATCTGGTCGGCCATGCCGCGCAGGAGCTGACTGAGGATGACGCCGGAGTTGCCGCGCGCCCCCATGAGCGCGCCGTGGGCCAGCGCGCGGATGGTGCCGGGCAGGCCGGGGTCGTCGCTGTCGCGGCCGTCACGCGCGTCGCGGTTGTCGCGTGCTTCGCGATTGAACAGGGCCTCCACCTCGGCCATGCCCGCTTCGAGGGTGAGGAAGAGGTTGGTCCCGGTGTCGCCGTCGGGCACCGGGTAGACGTTGAGCGCGTCGATCTCCTCGCGCGCGCGCCCCAGCTGCTGTAGCCCGGCCCGGCACCAGCGGCGTACCGCCGGAGCGTCCAGCTCTCCCAGCACGCCCACCTCGCCGTTCTCCTCGGATGCACCCGGCCCGTCGTTGCTGATGCAGCGTATCCGCCCAGGGGCCCGGGAGAGTGTCGAACCATGCGATAAGCTGGCGGCGAAGCGTGACGAGTTCTGTCGGATGTCCGTTGTCGCCCACTTGTGTATTGCTCGTAGTGCGGGCGATGCCCGCAAGCGCGGATTGGCATCCCCACCCGCTCGTCGGTTACTCTTCCTCGGTTGCCTGGCACCTGCCGGCACGTGAACGTACGCGCAATCCTTATTCGTCTTTGGAGTGTCTCCCGTGGCTGCCAACTGCGACGTCTGCGGCAAGGGGCCGGGTTTCGGCAACAACATCTCGCACTCGCACCGCCGCACCCGCCGTCGCTGGAACCCGAACATCCAGACGGTCCGCACGGTACAGGGCGGCACGCCGAAGCGCCTGAACGCTTGCACCTCGTGCATCAAGGCGGGCAAGGTTACCCGCTGACCTGAGCTGTACCGAACAGCCGGACACCGCAAGGTGGTCCGGCTGTTCGTCGTTCCTTCGGCGTTGGCGGGCCGACGTAGGCGGGGGCCGATGCGGGCAAAGGCCGACGCAGGCGGGGGCGGCCCGGAAGACCGGCCCGCCCCGTGCCGCGTCGGTCGCGCGGGTCAGGCCCGGAACCGCCAGCCGTGGTCGACCGGCCCGATACCGGCCCCCAGCGGGAAGCCCTCGCGGATCGCGCCTGTCACGTACTCCTTGGCCGCCCCCACCGCACGCGGCACGTCGCGGCCGAGCGCGAGGTACGACGCGATCGCACTCGCCAAGGTGCACCCCGTGCCGTGCGTGTGCCGGTTGTCGTAGCGGTCGCTGCGGAACCAGTATTCGCGCGAGCCGTCGAACAACAGGTCGGCGGCCTCGCCCTTCAGGTGCCCGCCCTTGACCAGCACCCACTCCGGGCCGTACGCCAGGACCGCTTCCGCGGCCTTGCGCATGTCGGCCTCCGCGCGCACTTCGAGCCCGGTGAGCTGCTGGACCTCGAACAGGTTGGGCGTGACGACCGTGGCGGTCGGCAGCAGTTTGCCGCGTACCGCGTCCAAGGCCTCCTCGGCCAGCAGCGCGTCGCCGTGCTTGGACACCGACACTGGGTCGACCACAACTGCGGCCTTCTGCCCGGCCAGGAGTTCGGCGACGGTCTCGACGAGTACGGGCGACGCGAGCATGCCGGTCTTGACCGCCTGCACGCCGATGTCGTCGACGACGCTGCGGTACTGCGCCCGTACCGCCTCCGGCGGCAACTCCCAATAGCCCTGCACTCCGAGCGAGTTCTGCGCCGTGACGGCGGCGATGACGCTCATGCCGTGCACACCGAGGGCGAGCATGGTCTTGAGGTCGGCCTGGATCCCGGCGCCGCCGCCGGAGTCGGACCCCGCGATCGTGAGCACGCGGGCGGGTGTCTGCACCATGCTTGTCAGCTTATCGACCTGCCTGGACGCCTCGTCGTCGACCGGCTTCGACGCCGCGGCCCGGTGGTCATCCGCCGAAGTGGTCCCAACCGCCCCCGCCCGACCATTCCTCGCCGTCCACCGTGACACCGGGTCTGCCCGCGGCCACCTGCCCCACGACGCGCCACCGCGCGGTCAGCGCGGTTCCGGGCGGGAACGTCGCGACGAGCGCGTGGTCCTCTCCCCCGGTCAGCACCCAGTGCAGCGGGTCCGCGCCCAGCGCCCGCGCCACGTCGCGCATCTGCGCCGGGACGTCGAGCAGGTCGCTGCGCACGTCCACGCGTACGCCCGAGGCCCGGGCGAGGTGGCCGAGGTCGGCGATCAGGCCGTCGCTGACGTCGAGCATCGCGGTGGCGCCCATGCGGGCGGCGGCGGGGCCCGCCTCGTACGGCGGTTCCGGCCGCCGGTGCGCCTCGACGAACGCGCGCGGATTGCGGTGCCCGTGGCTGAGGATCGCGAGCCCGGCGGCGGACCAGCCGAGCCATCCGGCGACCGCCACCATGTCCCCGGCCCGGGCACCGGCGCGGGTGACGGGCGGGCGGCCCTGGAGGTCGCCGAGGGCGGTGATCGAGATCATGACGGAGGAGCCGCGTACGACGTCGCCGCCCGCGACGCCGGTGTCCACGACGGCGCATTCGTCGCGGAGCCCGTCGTACAGTTCGAGCGCCCACGCCACCGGGAGTTCGGCGGGGCCCACGAGGCCGACGAGCAGCGCGGTGGGGACCGCCCCCATCGCGGCGATGTCGGCGAGGTTCTGCGCGGCGGCCTTGCGGCCCACGTCGTACGCCGTCGACCAGTCGCGCCGGAAGTGCCGCCCCTCGACCAGCAGGTCCGTGGTGGCCACGACGCGCCCGTCCGGCGCGGCGACCACGGCGGCGTCGTCGCCGGGCCCCAGAGGCACGTGTCTGCCGGTGGGAACCCGCTCGGTGAGCGCGCTGATGAGGCCGAACTCGCCGAGGTCGCCCAACGTCCCGCTCATGGGTGGTGTCCCGTCCTGTCGAGTGTCCGGTCGCCGGTCCGGTGATGTCGTGATCTGGTCGCTGAAGTGCTCAAATGCGCGGGCGGGCGGCGCTCGCGACTCATCGAAAGTTTGCACAAACTTCCCCCGAAGTCCGGCCGCGACATGGTCGCCCGCGTCCGCGCGGTCGACAATGGTTGCATCCGACCGCGCCGAACCGCGCGGCGCGGTGGCGGGTCCCCTTCCGGGGGCCGCGCGGATCCCCTCAATCCTGGCGTGCCGGGAGGCCGTGGTGGTACACGCATACATCCTGATCCAGACCGAGGTCGGTCGGGCGGCGGCGGTGGCCCGGCAGATCGCCGGGCTGCCGGGCATCACCGCGGCCGAGGACGTGACAGGCCCGTACGACGTGATCGTGCGCGCCGAGGCCTCCAACGTCGACGAACTCGGACGCCTGGTCGTCGCGCAGGTCCAGCGCGTCGACGGCATCACGCGCACCCTGACGTGCCCGGTGGTGGATCTCGGCTGACCCGCGCGCACTCGCCCGGCCCGCGGCGCGGCCGCATCCCCTCGGGTACGCCTGCCCCGCATCTCCCGGGCGCGGGCGCGGTGCCTAGGATCGGCACGTGACCGACTCCGACGCGCCCGTGTCCGACGCGCCCGAATCCCCCGCGGCATCGCCCGTCGAGTCCGCGGCCGAGCCGGCGCCCGTGCGGCGTGACCCGCGCGCCCGGCTGTTCAAGTACGTCCTGCCCGGCGCCGTGGTCGCGGGCGGTCTGCTGCTGACCGCCGTCACGCTGCTCGACGGCGACCCGGACCCGGCGAAGGTCCGGCTGCCGCAGCCCCCGTCGGAGGTCCGCGCGCAGATCGACCGCGTCTGCCGCGACCTGGGGGCCCAACTCCCGGACAAGGTGCTGGACGCCGAGACGCGCAAGACCGTCCCGGACTCCGACCTGACGGCGGCGTGGGGCGATCCGGCCATCGTGCTGCGCTGCGGCGTGCCGAAGCCGGTGTCGCTGCGCCCGGACGACCCGCGCTACGACCCCGCCCAGAACGTCGCGGGCGTCAACGGGGTCGACTGGACGTTCACGTTCCTCGGCAAGGGCAAGGGCGTGCAGTTCACGACGCTGCACCGCGAGGTGAACGTCGAGGTGACCGTGCCCGCGAAGTACGGCCAGCCGACCGGCCTGCTCACCGCGTTCGCCGAGCCGGTCAAGCGGACCGTCCCGGCCACCATGGGCGACGGCTGACGCTGCGCCGGAGCCCCGGAACCCGCTCAGCGCAGCAGCGAGTTCGGGCGTTCCAGCGCGGCGCCGATGAGCCGGTCGACCAGCTCCGGGTACTCGACCCCGCTCGCCTTCCACATCTGCGGGTACATCGACACCGGCGTGAACCCGGGCATCGTGTTGACCTCGTTGATGACCACGCCGCCGCCGTCCAGCAGGAAGAAGTCGACGCGCGCGAGCCCTTCGCAACTGAGGGCGTCGAACGCGGCCACCGCCATGCGCTGCACCTCGCGCGTCTCCTCGTCCGTGAGGTCGGCGGGCACGTCGGTCTCGGTCACGTCGTCGAGGTACTTGGCCTCGAAGTCGTAGAACTCGTGGTCGCCGCGCACCCGGATCTCCGCCGGCACGCTCGCGATCGCGCCGTCCCGGGTCTCCAGGACGCCGCACTCGATCTCGCGGCCGGTCAGCATGCCTTCGACGATGACCTTGGGGTCGTGCTTGCGCGCGGTCTCGATCGCCTCGTCGAGCGCGTCGATGTCGTGGACCTTGCTGATGCCCATGCTCGAACCGGCGCGCGCGGGCTTGACGAACACCGGGAAGCCGAGGGCCGCGACGGCCTCGCGCACCGCGGCGGGGTCGCGCTCCCAGTCGCGCGGGCGGATCGTCGTGTACGGGCCGATGGGCAGGCCGAAGCCCTCGAAGACCCGCTTCATGTACTCCTTGTCCATGCTGACCGCGCTGGCCAGCACGCCCGAGCCGACGTACGGCACGCCCGCGAGCTCCAGCAGGCCCTGGATGGTGCCGTCCTCGCCGTACGCCCCGTGCAGCAGCGGGAACACCACGTCCACGCCGCCGAGCAGGTCGGTGACCTGCCCGGTCTCGATGAGCGCGAGCTCGCGCTGCGTCGGGTCGGCGGCCAGCACCACCGACCCGCCGGGCTCCGCGACATCGGTGACGTCCGGCAGGCGCCCGGAGTTGCCGATCGCCAGGCGCTCGGCGGCGTCGGCGACCAGGGCCCAGCGACCGTCCTGCGTGATGCCGAGCGGGAGTACGTCGTACTTCTCGCGGTCGATCGCGGCGAGCACACTGCCCGCCGTGACACACGAGATCGCGTGCTCTGAGCTGCGCCCGCCGAACACGACGGCGACGCGCGGACGCGTGCCGCCGGCGGCGGGGGTGCCGGTGGTGCCAGGGGTGCCGGGAGCGGAGGTGACGTCGTTCATGGTGGGCAGAACCCTACTGCCACATGTGTGCGAGCGCTGGGAGGCACCTCGCGGACGGCCGCCGGACGTCGGTCGGACGTCAGGTCGGACGTCGGCCCGGACATCGGCCGGACGTCAGCCGTCGACGTCGTACCTCTCCGGCTTGGCGCTGCGCGACATGAGCTCCTTGACCGCCAGGCGCGGCGACTTGCCGTCCTTGACCATCGCGACCACGGTGTCCACGATCGGCATCTCGACGCCGTGCCGGCGCGCGAGTTCCTGCACCGCGACACACGACTTGACGCCCTCGGTGGTCTGGCTCGTCGCGGCGGTGGCCTCTTCGAGCGTCATGCCGCGGCCGAGGTTCATGCCAAAGGTGTGGTTGCGCGACAGCGTCGACGAACAGGTCGCCACCAGGTCGCCCAGCCCCGCGAGACCGGCGAACGTGTGCTGGTCGGCGCCCATCGCGGCACCGAGGCGCATCGTCTCGGCAAGGCCGCGGGTGATCAGCGAGGCCTTGGCGTTGTCGCCCAGGTCCAGGCCGTCGGCGGCGCCGGCCGCGAGGCCGATGACGTTCTTGACGGTGCCGCCGAGTTCGCAGCCGACCACGTCGGAGTTGGTGTACGGCCGGAAGTACGGCGTCATGCACGCGGCCTGGAGCCTGCGGGCGACGTCCTCGTCCGCACACGCGACCACGCTCGCGGCCGGCAGCCGCCGTGCGATCTCGGCCGCCAGGTTGGGCCCGCTGACGACCGCGACCCGGTCCTCGGCGACGCCGGCGACCTCGCCGATGACCTCGCTCATGCGCTTGGCGGTGCCGAGTTCGATGCCCTTCATGAGGCTCACGAGGACGGCGTCCGAGGGCAGCAGCGGCGCCCACGCGGTGAGGTTCCCGCGCAACGACTGCGACGGTACGGAGAGCACCACGAAGTCGGCGTCCGCCGCGGCCTTCCCGGGGTCGACGGTCGCGGTGACCGTCTCCGGCAGGCGGACCCCGGGGAAGTAGCCGTGGTTGTGGTGGTCGTTGTTGATCGCGTCGACGACCTCGGCGCGGCGCGCCCACAGCGTCACGTCGCAGCCGGCGTCGGCGAGGATCATCGCGAAGGCCGTCCCCCAGGAGCCGGCGCCGAACACCGCGCAGCGCGTCATGCGGCGCCGTCCTCGGCGGGGCGCTCGGTCGCGGAGTTGCCGCCCTCGGCGGGGCCGCCGGACGCCGCCGGATCCGCGTCCGCTCCCGGCGTGTTCCTGGCCTTGCGGCGGCTGTCGCGCGGCGGGACGGGCTCCTCGCGCAACTTGGCGAGCAGTTCGGTCACGGCGTCCATGATGCGGTCCGTGGCACCGCGCAGGACATCGGCGGTCAGTTCGCGGCCGCGGAACTCGTCGAGGTCGACGGCCGGCCCGGCGAGCACCTTCATGGTCTTGCGCGGGAGGAGGCGGGGGCGCTTGGCGTACGGCGCCAGTATGTCCTGCGCGCCCCACTGCGCGACCGGGATCACCGGAGCCCCGGTGCTCAGCGCGATGCGCGCGGCACCGGTCTTGCCCTGCATCGGCCACAGCGCCTTGTCGCGCGTGATCGTGCCCTCGGGGTAGACGGCCACGCAGTCGCCGCGTTCGACGGCCTCCACGGCGGCGCGGAAGGCCAGCGCGGCGTCCGCGGAATCGCGGTAGACGGGGATCTGGCCGGCGCCCTTGATGATGCGGCCGACCACCGGGATCTTGAACAGCGAGGACTTCGCGAGGAAGTGCGCCTCACGGCCGGACTCGTACTGGAAATGCGCATAAGTCAGCGGGTCGACATAACTGATGTGGTTGACCGCCGTGACGAAGCCGCCCTCCGCCGGGATGTGCTCCATCCCGCGCCAGTCGCGCTTGGTGAACACCAGGAGCAGGGGTTTGACCACCACGACCACGACGCGGTACCAGAAGCCGATCCTTCTGCGGGCCATCAGTAGCGAGCCTCCTGAGTCGTGTTGCGCCGTGTCCCTGCTCACACAATGGGCGACCCGGCTGAGCGGATGCCGATTATGTACAAGGGAACACCATGGTGTGATCGCCCCCGGGCACAACCCCCCGCGCCCCGGCCGATGCCCGTAGTTTCCCGTGAGAATCGTCGCGATGTCGAGAAAGGCGCACGTCCACTGCACCGACAGGCTCCGGACCGACGACGGTCGCGGACGATCGGGCGGGTACGCACAGGAACGGCACGACGCAGGCAAGACGCAGGGAGGACTGATGCGCGAACCCCGGGTGACCCCTGGTCTCGCGGTACGCCCCGGTCTTCCGGTCGTCCCGCCCGCACCGCGCCGCTGGCGGCTCGTGGTGCCGGTGAAGCCCCTGCCGATCGCCAAGAGCCGCCTCGCGCCGGCGACCGGCGAGCACCGCGGCGAACTCGCCCTCGCGTTCGCCGTGGACACGGTACGTGCGGCACTCGCGTGCGGGCGCGTCGACGGGGTCCTGGTCGTGACGGACGATCCGCTGGTCGCCGAAGCGGTGCGGGCCCAGGGCGCGGAGACCGCGGCCGACGCGGGCGGCGGCCTCAACGCCGCGCTCGCCCACGGTGCCGCGCTCGCCGCGCGGCGTTGGCCGGGCGTCGGGATCGCGGCGCTGTCGGCCGACCTGCCCGCGCTGCGCTCCGCGGAGTTGGACCGGGTGCTCGGTCAAGCAAGCGCGCACCACCGCTCGTTCCTGCCGGACGCGGCCGGGATCGGCACCACTCTGCTGGCCGCCGCACCCGGGATTCCGCTCGCCCCCGCCTTCGGCGGCGCCTCCCGGGCCCGGCACCGCGCCTCGGGTGCCCACGAACTCACGCCGCCGGGCGTGGATTCGGTACGCCGGGACGTCGACACCGCCGAGGACCTCGCCCGCGCGGTCGAACTCGGCGTCGGCCCGCGCACGTGGGCGGTCCTGCCGCTGCTGACCGCGGGCTGCTGACTGCGGGCTGCTCACCGGGTCCGCTGACCGCGGTCCGGTGACCGGGGATTTCCGGCCGGGGACTGCCGACCGGAGACGCCGACGGTCC
Organism: Streptomycetaceae bacterium NBC_01309; assembly: GCA_045039925.1. Lineage (GTDB taxonomy): Bacteria > Actinomycetota > Actinomycetes > Streptomycetales > Streptomycetaceae > Yinghuangia. The sequence continues at coordinate 6,931,728 of CP108400.1, read as the reverse complement.
GCGATCAAGCCGGTGGGGCCGAGAAGGCGTGTAGCGGCCCGCGAGACGCCCGATCACCGCCTCCGGCACGTCGCAGTAGCCCGCGGGGGACTTCGCGGCCCCAGCGGGGCGCACAGCGACGCCGGCCTCGACCCCGCGGGGCCCTACCCTCAAGCCATGCAGGGAACAGTGCACACATTCGACGCCGCCACCCGATCGGGCACCGTGCTGCTCGACGACGGCAGCGCGCTCCCCTACCCCGCATCGGCGTTCGACGCGTCGGGCCTGCGGCTCCTGCGGCCCGGACAGCGGGTGCGGCTCAAGGTCGAGGGCGAAGGCCCCGAGCGCACAGCGGTTTTCCTGACGATCGCAACGCTGTCCGATCCGCACGTGTGAACACCCGTACGGCCTAAGCGAACCCGCCCCCGGCGCCGCACGAGCGGCGCCAAGTACCGCCGGTTCCCCCGGTTTTCCACCTCCCGGGCAGCCACTGCCACCCCAATGGCCCAACGGCTCATCCCCCAACTCACCCGCCCCGCAGGCCCCGAACACCTGCGCGGCTCGCGGGCGCGCCCGGCCGAGCCTGCCAACAGGCCCTCCCCACAAGGGCCGCGGCGACGCCGCACCGCGCCAAGGACCGATGCCCAACAGGCCCGGTGCGCAAGGCGGTGCGCGTGAGGCTGAGGCGGCCCGCGTGCCTGCCCGGACTGGCGCCGTACCCGAACGGCCCTACGGCGCAGGGCCACACGTGAGTTCGGCAAGACGTCGGCGACCGCGAATCGCCAACACCCCCGAACACACCCGCGCATGGCGGCCCCGTCCGCAGTTCCACGAACAAGCGTGCGAATAAAGGTTCTGGGAGCGAACCGAGGGCGTGTAGCGCAGCCCGTGCCGTGGCTGCCAGGCCCAACTCGGCGCTGTCGCCCGGCAACTGCGAACCGCACGGCGTCCCGTCGCCCCGCCTCGGAACCCCGGAAGTCGGCCCTCCGCCGCGCCTCCCGGGCAACTCACGCCGCGAACCGCGCCAACTCGCAGCCGTGGCCGGAGAACTCCGAGCCGCGGTCTGGGCGCCGAAGTCCGGGACCGGGTGTTCGCCCGGCCGGTCCCGCCAGGTCCTGGCAGGGACGTCCCGCCACGGGTCCGGAACCTCGGGCGGCCGGCCGCCGTTCGCCGAGTCCGCAGCGCAGCAGGTGCACGTAGCCCGCAAGGCCCGCCACGCGGCGCTCGGATCGCGGCCGGGGCGAGGGTCGGACCATCCGCAGACCGTGGTCCAGTACGCGCCCGAACCGTCCTCGCATCCGCATCGGCGCCCCCGGAAGGGCGAAGTGGCGCTGCGGCAGGGCTTGCCACGCACGGCGCCGACTCGGGCGTACCGCGCCCTGAAGGCGAAGTGGCCCTGGGGGTGGGCTGTCGCGCCCGGTACGGGCCCGTGCGGGGCCGGGCGTATCGCGAGGGCGGGCCGGTTCGACGGGGACCCCGCGGGCTCTGCCATGGCCGTCAGGACCGTGAAGTGGCCCTGTGCACGGGCCCGCAAGGGTCGAGGCGGTTCTGGGCCCGTACGAAGTCCGCCCCCGGCTCCACGGGCCGTTCGCGCACCGCGTGGGCGGATCGCACCCGAACGGCCCTGTCCCGTCAGGCCTCCCGGGCGGCGCCCGGCCGTCGCGCGTCCGGAACCCGGGGTTCCGGACGCGCGACGGGCCGGACCCTCGATGAGGGTCCGGCCCGTCGCGCGTTGCGTGTTCCGGTTCGGGTCCGGCCGTGCTCGGGACCGTTGCCGGGCCCCCGGTGTGGATCCCGGATTCAGGACCTCGGGTCGGGATCTCGCGCCGGGGTTGGCGCGGTTGCTACTTCGCTACTTCGCGGCGCGCTTCGTCGCCGTCTTCTTGGCCGTGGTCTTCTTCGCCACGGTCTTCTTGGCAGCCGGCTTCGCCGCGACCTTCTTGGCCGTGGTGGCCTTCTTCGCGGTGGTGGCCTTCTTGGCGGCGGCCGTCTTGCGCGTCGCGGCCGGCTTGGCGGCGGCAGCCGTCTTCCGGGTCGCGGCGGGCTTCGCGGCAGCCGTGGTCTTGCGGGCCGCCGTACGGGCCGTCGTCTTGGCGGCCGTCTTGCGGGCCGGCTTGGCGCTGCCGGGACGGGGGGTCGGGCTGGCCTTGGCCGCCGCGCTCCCCGACTTCGGCATCTTCTTGGTGCCCGAGGTGAGGTCCTTGAAGCCCTGACCCGGACGGAAGCGCGGGATCGCGGTCTTCTTGACCCGGACGCGCTCACCGGTCTGCGGGTTGCGCGCGTAACGGGCGGCACGCTCGACCTTCTCGAACGAGCCGAACCCCGTGATGGACACGCGATCTCCGCCCGCGACCGCGCGGATGATGGCGTCGAGGACGGCGTCCACCGCTTCTGCGGCGGCCGTACGGCCACCCAGTCGGTCCTGGACCGCCTCGACAAGCTGAGCCTTGTTCACGTCTTCCCCTTCGAAAACCGATGCCGTATCAGATGGTCCGGCATTGGGCACGCTAAGTGCCCAATTGTGCTGAAGCAATTACCGAACGGACGAATCACCCTTGTGTCGCAACGGATTACAGACCTCGGCGGTGTCCGCGGCGAGCGCGGGGTCCTCGTCGAGCTCATCCATGAGCTTGGTCAGACGCCGTGCAGCGTCCGCCAGATCGTGTTTTGCGGCATCGGTGACGACCAGGAGGCGGCGAACCAGCGCCACTTTCGCGCCGTCCGGTATGTCGAGCTTACGCACCCGCGCATGCGCCTCCTTCAACCGGGTGGCGAGTTCGGCGTATAGCCGGACTTCGTCGGGGCTGTCGGGATGCGCTGCTTGGTCCACACCGTGATTGTGACAGCTCATCCGACAATGGGCCTGTTGGGCCGGATCGGGGGAACGCTCTTGCCCCGTCCGGGAAAAGCCGGAAGCGGCGGAGCGCAGGTGCACTCCGCCGCTTCCGCAAGGCAGTTGACTCGTCCCGGGGTTGCCCTCCCGGTGGCCGGAATCAGCCAGTCGGCTGGACCTCGTTCGGCCGTCCCGACGCTGGTCAGACGGCCGTCCGCGAACCGTCAGGCGTTCTGGGTACGCGGCAGCCAGGACGGGCGGCCGGCCTCGAACTCGGTGACGTCGGCCTCGTGGCGAAGGGTCAGTCCGATGTCGTCGAGACCCTCCAGCAGCCGCCAGCGCGTGTAGTCGTCGATCTCGAAATCGGCGACCACAGCCGCGTCTCCGTCGCCCGCACGGACCTGCCGCGCGACGAGGTCGACGGTGATCTCGACGGTCGGGTCGGCCTCGGTCAGCGCCCACAGGCGGTCGACCGTCTCCTGCGGCAGGACGACCGTCAGCAGGCCGCCCTTCAGCGAGTTGCCGCGGAAGATGTCGGCGAAGCGGGACGAGATCACGGTCTTGAAGCCGTAGTTCTGCAGGGCCCAGACCGCGTGCTCGCGCGACGAGCCGGTCCCGAAGTCCGGTCCGGCGACCAGGACCGTGGCCCCGGCGCGCTCGGGCTGGTTGAACACGAAGGCCGGGTCCTTGCGCCAGGCCTCGAAAAGCCCGTCCTCGAAGCCGGTCTTGGTGACCTTCTTGAGCCAGTGGGCCGGGATGATCTGGTCGGTGTCGACGTTGCTGCGGCGCAGCGGGACGGCCGTACCGGTGTGCGTGGTGAACGGTTCCATGGCGATCAGACTCCTGCGGGCACGGCTGCGTCGAGGTCGGCGGGGGCGGCGAGGTGGCCCAGGACCGCGGTGGCGGCGGCGACCTGCGGCGAGACGAGGTGCGTACGACCGCCCTTGCCCTGCCGTCCCTCGAAGTTGCGGTTCGAGGTCGACGCGCTGCGCTCGCCCGGGGCCAGCTGGTCCGGGTTCATGCCCAGGCACATCGAGCAACCGGCGTAACGCCATTCGGCACCGGCCTCGGTGAACACCTTGTCCAGGCCCTCGCTCACGGCCTCCAGCGAGACGCGTACCGAGCCGGGCACGACGAGCATGCGCACGCCGTCCGCGATCCGGCGGCCGCGCAGGATGTCGGCGACCGCGCGCAGGTCCTCCATACGGCCGTTCGTGCACGAGCCGATGAAGACCGTGTCGACCTTGATGTCGCGCAGCGGCTGCCCGGCGGTCAGGCCCATGTACTCCAGGGCCTTCTCGGCGGCGCTGCGCTCGGACGGGTCGTCGAACGACGCCGGATCGGGGACGTTCGCGGCCAGCGGCGCGCCCTGGCCGGGGTTCGTGCCCCACGTGACGAACGGCGTGAGTTCGGACGCCTCGATGACCACCTCGTGGTCGAACGTCGCGTCGTCGTCGGTCTTCAGCGACGCCCAGTACTCGACCGCGGTGTCCCAGTCGGCGTTCTGCGGCGCGTGGTCGCGGCCCTTCAGGTACGCGAGCGTCGTGTCGTCCGGCGCGATCATGCCGGCCCGGGCGCCTGCTTCGATCGACATGTTGCAGACGGTCATCCGGCCCTCCATCGAGAGGTTCCGGACGGCTTCGCCGCGGTACTCGATGACGTAGCCCTGTCCGCCGCCCGTGCCGATCTTCGCGATCACCGCGAGGATCAGGTCCTTGGCCGTGACTCCGGAGGGCAGTTCGCCGTTGACGGTGATGGCCATGGTCTTGAACGGCGCCATGGGCAGCGTCTGCGTGGCCAGGACGTGCTCGACCTGACTGGTGCCGATGCCGAACGCCAGCGCGCCGAAAGCGCCGTGCGTGGACGTGTGGCTGTCGCCGCACACCACGGTCATCCCGGGCTGCGTCAGACCCAACTGCGGGCCGACCACGTGCACGACGCCCTGTTCGACGTCGCCGAGCGAGTGGATGCGCACGCCGAACTCGGCGGCGTTGCGCCGCAGCGTCTCCAACTGGACGCGGGACACCGGATCCGCGATGGGCTTGTCGATGTCAAGGGTGGGGGTGTTGTGGTCCTCGGTCGCGATCGTGAGATCGGTCCGGCGGACCGGGCGCCCGGCCGCGCGCAGGCCGTCGAAGGCCTGCGGGCTGGTCACCTCGTGCAGCAGGTGCAGGTCGATGTAGAGCAGGTCGGGCTCTCCTTCAGCGCGACGCACGACGTGTGCGTCCCAGACCTTCTCCGCGAGTGTCCGTCCCATCGCTGTCCCTCCGGTCGGCGTCATTGCCGACTTCCTGTGTCGTGTTCCGCGGCCGCATCCCGGCTGCCCACCCGCAGCGTGTGCGCCCACGGTCAGAACTCTGCCACCTGAGCCGTCCAAAACGGACTTGCGTCTCGTCATTCGAGACGGCAATATCAGAGCATGGACAACTCTAGCGGAGTCGGCGTGCTCGACAAGGCCGCTGTCGTGCTGGCCGCGCTCGAAGCCGGTCCCGCGACGCTGGCGGGGCTTGTCGCCACGACCGGACTGGCCCGACCCACCGCCCACCGCCTCGCGGTGGCGCTGGAACACCACCGTCTCGTCGCCCGGGACATGCAGGGGCGCTTCGTCCTCGGACCGCGCCTCGCGGAGCTCGCCGCGGCGGCGGGCGAGGACCGCCTGCTGGCCGCGGCCCACCCGGTGCTCGCGCACCTGCGCGACGTGACCGGCGAGAGCGCGCAGCTCTACCGCCGCCAGGGCGACATGCGCGTCTGCGTCGCCGCCGCCGAGCGGCTCTCCGGCCTGCGGGACACCGTGCCGGTGGGCAGCACGCTGCCGATGAAGGCCGGCTCGGCCGCGCAGTGCCTCCTGGCGTGGGAGGAGCCGGAGCGCCTGCACCGCGGCCTCCAGGGCGCGCGGTTCACCGCCACCACGCTGTCCGGCGTACGCCGCCGCGGATGGGCGCAGAGCATCGGCGAGCGCGAGCCCGGCGTCGCCTCGGTCTCCGCCGCCGTACGCGGTCCCAGCAACCGCGTCGTGGCCGCTGTTTCGGTGTCCGGTCCGATCGAGCGCCTGACCCGCCACCCCGGGCGCCTGCACGCGCAGGCCGTCATGGAGGCCGCCGCGAAGCTGTCCGACGCCCTCCGCAAGGCCCAAGTGGACGTCTGACCGCAGGCCGCCGCGACCGACCGCACCACGCAACCCACTTGGCCGACCCGGCAGGCAACGCCCCGCGCCGGGGCCGAACTCGTCACCCCGAGGCACGGCAACGGCACGCGCGGAGGAAGGTCGCCGCGCCGAAGGGTGTCGCACCGCCTGCGTCCACCGAGCACGATGCGGCTGCCGGGGCGGCGGTTGCAGATGAGACGGAACGGGCCACAGAAACCGGCCCGTTCCCACCCGCCAATGCGCCACGCCACCGCTCTCGGGTCCGGGCGTGCGCGGACCCGCATGGCCGACGCCCGCGCCCCGCGCAGGTTGTCACCTGGTGACCTGCCCCGCCCCCGGCGATGTGCCGGCAACGCGCGAACGAAGTCCGGGAGAGCACACGGTCAGGCTCGTCGTCGGAAGTCGGCGACTCGCCCGCCAGTCGACAGGCCCCGGCCCAGACGCGGCTTCACCGCGCGGGCTGTCCGCGCCGTTCCGGTATCGGGAGTTCGCGCGTCCGAACGGCAACTGCCGTTGGTGTCGCGGCCACATGTGCGCGTCGCCACCCGGAGACCTAGCGCGCCCTACCGGTATCCCGGAGTTCGCGGACCCGTGTCGCCAACGGCCGCGTGGCGTGGGCCTTGTCGCGTGGTGCCCCCGTCCCGTCCGCCGGTCCCGCCGCCGGGACGGGTCGCTCGGGGGCTGTCATGCTCCGGCTCGTGGTCCGGGGTCGGCGACTTGTGGGTCGATCTACCGGTTCCGACCCGCGTGGGGATCGCGCCGGGTTTCCTTGCAGGCAACTTGTCTCGGCATGCAACGTCGGCCGCGATGCGGGGCGTCTGCCTGGCGAGAGGGTCGGCGTCGAGCGGGGTCGACCACCGGCCGGCCGCACGCCCCCGGAAGGGGCATGCGGCGGGTTACGGAATGGTCACGGAGTGGTCAAGTGCTCCGCGTCAGTGCCCCGGCCGGAAGGTCTTCCAGCCGTCGCCCCACGGCTCGTCGGGCGTCGCGGCACCGGTGTTCGGCGCGGGCCGGCTCGGCTTCGCCGGCCTGGCCTGCTGCGGCTTGCGGGCGGCCGGGACGCGCTTGGGCTGCGCCGGGGGCGCGGCCTTGCGCGGCGCCGGTTCGGCCGGCTGCGCGGGCTTGTTGGTGAGCGGCGTCTGGACCGGCGCGGTGGCCAGCGGGCTGGGCGCCGTCATCGGGTTCGGGGGTACGGCCGGAAGCGGCGGTTCCGCTCCCGCACGGGCCTGTTCGCGTCCCTGGACGAAGTTGTCGAGCCGAGTGCGCACGTCCTGGGGATCCCGCGACAAGCCCAGCGGAATGCCCGGGGCGAGGCCGGGAACGGCGTCCACGGCGGCCCCCGGAACCAGGTTCGCCTGAGGCATGCGCCGGGGCAGCCCCGAGTGCGTCAAACCCTCCACCACAGGCTCACGCGCGGCCTGTGCAGCGCGCCAGCTGTTGTCGTCCACCGAACCCCCATCTCAGTCCGCCGTGCCCGCTCCGCACCCGCGATCAGCCGCATATCGATTGGGCAACGGAATCTGTCGCCATGACAGTAGCAACGCACGGCATCGCATGGGGGTTCCGGGGTCCGCGATGCATGACGTTGTCACCAAGCTGTGAAACTTTTCCCGTGGGCAGAGTCGCAGGTCATGCCGGGTTTGGGGAAAACATGGGGAATCGTCGGGAAGGCAGCCGACACGCCGTGGAAATCCCCGTCTGTATGGAACCCAACAGCAGCCACGTGGCAAAACCGCATGACCAAAGGCCCGTTCAGGAACCGCCCGCGGGATGTCCGGCAGGGCGTCCGCGACCCGGCGGAACGTGGGGAAGCCGGGGAACGCGGGGAACGCGGCGGAAAGCAGAATCGGACGGGTCCACACAGGACCCGCCCGATTCCGATGTCCGACACGGTGGTCCGGGGAATCCCCCGGACCGCGATCAGCGCAGTCGCGCCATCAGCGCGTGCTCGACGAGCGTGATGAGCGTCGACTTCGCCGATTCGCGGCGCCGCGCGTCACAGCTGACGATCGGCGTCTCGGGGCCGATCTGCAGCGCCTCGCGCACATCGTCCGCGTGATGCGTCTGCACACCGTCCCAGCAGTTGAGCGCGATGATGAACGGCAGTCCGCTGTTCTCGAAGTAATCGATGGCAGGGAAGCAGTCCGCCAGGCGGCGGGTGTCCACTATGACGACGGCACCGATGGCGCCGCGGACCAGGTCGTCCCACATGAACCAGAACCGGTGCTGACCCGGCGTACCGAAGAGGTACAGGATCAGGTCCTCGTCCAACGTGATGCGGCCGAAGTCCATCGCGACCGTCGTGGTCCCCTTGTCGGGGGTGGCCGCGATGTCGTCGATCCCCGCGCTGGCGGAGGTCATCACGGCCTCCGTACGCAGCGGCGCGATCTCCGAGACCGCCCCCACGAGCGTCGTCTTGCCCACGCCGAAGCCGCCGGCCACGACGATCTTGGCTGAGGTCGTGGAGGACCGCGGCGCCGGGACCGGTCCCGGGCTAGAGCTTGCGAAGTCCACTGAGCACCCTTTCGAGCAGCGTCACGTCCGGCTGCCCCTGGTCGTTCCCCGGCTGATGGATGACCACGAGTCCAGCCTCCGCGAGGTCCGCGACAAGCACGCGGGCGACGCCGAGGGGGATGGAGATCAGGGCCGAAATCTCGGCGACCGACTTGACCTGCCGGCACAAGTCGCAGATGCGCTGGTGCTCAGGCAGCAGGCCAGGTGGATTCGCCACCTGGGGCGTGGTGGTCACCAGGGCCTCCAGCGCGAGCTGGTACCGCGGCCTGGTGCGGCCACCCGTCATGGCATATGGGCGTACCAGGGTCTCGTGGAACTCCTGGTCGCCGTGTTCGGACATCTCCGGATGCGTCATCGCGGCAGGGCACCTTGGAGTTCCGCGCGCAAGGCCGGAGTGAGGACCGTGCCGGCGCGGTCCACCAACAGGGCCATCTCGTAGCCGATGAGGCCGATGTCGCACTCCGGCGACGCCAGCACGGCCAGCGAAGACCCGTCGGAGATCGACATGATGAACAGGAAGCCCCGTTCCATCTCGACCACCGTCTGCGTGACGTGCCCGCCCTCGAAGATGCGGGACGCACCCTGCGTCAGGCTGGTCAGGCCGGATGCCACGGCCGCGAGCTGGTCGGCGCGGTCCCGCGGAAAGCCCTCGGACAGGGCGAGCAGCAGGCCGTCCGCGGAGACCACGACCGTGTGGGAGACACCGGGGGTGTTGTCCACAAAGTTCGTGATCAGCCAGTTCAGGTTCTGCGCGGCCTGGCTCAACTCAGTCATGCCTGCTCCTGGTTGTTCTCGTCACGAGGCTGCGGGGCCATTCCCCCGGCCCCGGCAGTGCGACCTTGCTGAATGCCTCGGCGGAAGTTTGTCAGTCGACCGCGGACGTCGTCCGGGTTGCGCGAAAGTCCGGACGCACCGTCCTGCGGAACCTGCGCCGCGCCACGGGGTGTTCCCGGGGTCAGCGGCGCGGCGGGACCGCCGGTACGGGTTCCCGGGACCGGACCGGGTGCCTGGGGCGCGGTGCCCCCGACACCGCCCGGAACCAGGTTGGCGCGCGGTACGCGGCGCGGCAGGCCGGCCGTCGTCGTTCCGCCCGAAGCGGGTTCGCGCGCGGCCTCGGCCGCCCGCCAACCCTCGTCGCCGGCCGAGTACCACCCGGACGGCGCCTGCTCCGCGGCCGGCCGACCCGGCTGCGGTGCGGCGGGCTGCTGCTGCGGCTGCTCCACCGGAGCGGCGTGCGCCGCCTGGCGCAGCGGCTGCTGCGGAATCCCCTGCGTCTCGGCCGGTGCGGCCGGTCCCGCGTGGGACCGCCGGGGCAGCGGCCCCTGCTCCGAAGCGCGTTGGGGCAGCGGCGGGTTGGTGCTTCCCGGGGTCCGCCGGTCCAGGTCCTGCGCTTCGGGTGCCGCGAGCGAGCCCGCGGCCTCCTCGGCCTCGGCCTCGGCGCGCGAGGTGCGCACCTGTGCGGCGCGCATGCGCCCGCCGCGACCGGTCCGACGGTGGAACCAGTCCGACTCGAGGGTCTCGAAGATCGGCGACCGCTCGTCCTCGACCGTCTGCGGCAGCGCGACCGCCGCGTCGAGTGCGTTGACGGGCTCCGGCTGCGCCGGCAACTGCCGGTGCTGCGGGGCCTGTTGCGGCATCTGCTGGGGCAGGTGCTGGGGCACCTGGTGCTGCGGTGCCGCGGGCAGGCCGCGGGCCTGCTGCGGCTCCGGCTGGGCAGGGCGGCCCTGCTGCTGGCGTCCGTCCTGGTACAGCGCACGCGGGTCCTGCTGCGCGGTACGGGCGTCGGCCTGCTGCGGTGCCGGCTGCTGATGGCGGACCGGGGAGTTCGGGGTACGCAGCGCGGGCAGCGCGTCGCCCGAACCGGGCTGCGGCTGCTGCTGCGGACGGGGGCCGGGGTCGCGCAGGCCCTGGCCGTCCGCACCGATCCTGGGGTCGACGCGCGGTGCCTCGCCGCGGCGCTGCGGCGCCTCGTACGCGGGCATCTGCGGCGGCGGCGCGACCGGCGACAGGCTGTCGTACTCCGGCCCGGACCACGCGGACGCGCGCTGCGGCTGCGTCGGTTCGGCCATCGGCATCGCGCCGGTGTCCTGGTCGCGACGCGGAAGACCGCCGCCCTGACCGCGGTCGGTACCGCCGTGCTCGGTGGGCTCCGGGTCGAACCGCGGCTGCTGGTACGGCTGTTCGTAGTCCGGTCGGGCGTACGCGCTGGGCTGCGCGTAGTCGCCGAGCGGCTGCTGCACCGGCTGCTGCTGGTCGTACTGCGGGCGCTCGTAGGCCGGTTGCTGACCGGTCTGGTGCTGACCCGTCTGGTGCTGCCCGGTCTGGTGGCCGATCTGGTGCTGGCCGGTCTGGTACGGGCTCTGGTGCTGCCCCGTCTGGTGCTGCGGCTGCTCCGGCGCGAACGGCGACGCGAACTGCGCGGTGCCGCTGTCGACCGGGCGGGCGTCCTCGACACGCGGTGCCTGCGGCGTGACCGGCGCGAACGGGTTGTCCGCGTCGTTCTGCTGCGGGAACGGCGTGCCCGGGAACGGGGTGTCGTGCGTGGCCGGGCCCTCGGCGAACGCCGACGCCGACTCGTACGCGCCGTTCTGCGGCACCTGGCCGGCCCGCTGCGGCAGCGGACGCGGCGCCTCGCTGCGCCCGGCGTCCGGGCCGGGACGCTGCGGTCCGGCCGCGGCGGCGGGCAGCGCCTGCATCTCCTGCGACGCGTTCAGCGCGTCGGGCTCCCAGCCCTGCGCGACGGCCGCGCGGCCGTTGGACTTGTCCCAGTTGCCGCCGGGGCGGTCGCCCTGGATGAGCTCGATCGGCAGCATGACCAGCGCGGTCGTGCCGCCGCCGTCGCCCGGCCGCAGCTGGACGCGGATGCCGTGGCGGGTCGACAGACGGCCGACCACGAAGAGGCCCATGCGCCGGGATATGGAGACGTCCACGACGGGCGGCCGGGCGAGGCGCTGGTTCGCGTCCGCCAGGTCGTCACCGGTCAGCCCGATGCCGTTGTCGTGGATCTCGATGAGCGCGCGGCCGTCCGGGAGGATGTGGCCGGTCACGCGGACCTTGGTGTGCGGGCTGGAGAACGTGGTCGAGTTCTCCAGCAGCTCCGCGAGGAGGTGCACGAGGTCGTTGACGGCGCGGCCGGCGATGTCGGTCGTGGGCAGGGCGCCCAGTTCGACGCGCTCGTACTGCTCCACCTCGGACGCCGCGGCGCGCAGGACGTCGACCAGCGGGACGGGACGCGTCCAGCGGCGGCCCGGCTCTTCACCCGCGAGGACCAGGAGGTTCTCGCCGTTGCGGCGCATGCGGGTCGCGAGGTGGTCGAGCTTGAACAGGTTCGCGAGCTGGTCGGGGTCCGCCTCGCGGTTCTCCAGGTCGGAGATGAGCGCGAGCTGACGCTGGATCAGGCTCTGGCTGCGGCGCGACAGGTTGACGAACATCGAGTTGACGTTGCCACGCAGGAGGGCCTGTTCGGCCGCGAGGCGCACGGCCTCCGTGTGGACGGCGTCGAACGCGCGGGCCACCTGGCCGACCTCGTCGCGGGTCGCGACGCCGATCGGTTCGACGGTCAGGTCGACGTCACCCGGTTCGGATTCCGCGAGGCGGCGGACCGTCTCCGGCAGCCGCTGCTCGGCGATCTCCAGGGCGCTGCGGCGCAGGGTGTTGAGCGAGCGGACCAGCGAACGCGCCACAATCACACCGAGGATGATCGTGAAGAGCAGGGCCGCGACGACGAGGACGGTGTTGACGAGGGCGTCCTTGCGGGCCTCGTCGCGCAGGCTGTCGGCCTTGTCGAGCAGCGCGTCGCCCATCTGGGTCTCGAGCTGCATCAGGTGCGACAGGTAGTCGCTCGCGAGCTTGTACCAGTTCTCGGGCGTGGTCCAGCCAGGAGTGCCGTTGACGCCGCCCTTGACGACCTGGGTGCCGTCGTCCCTGGTCTCCACCATGTTCGTGGAGACCGCGTTCAGCATGTTCGCGACCTCGGAGCCCTTGCCGGCGTTGAAGACGTCGTCATACCGCCGGGCCTCTTCCGGCGTCGCAACCGCCTTGAAGGCGAGGATCGCCTCGTCCTGGCCCTGCAGCAGGCTCTTGAAGCCCTCGGCCGCGTCCGCGAAGGCGATGTCGGGGCGGGCACCGTACGCGGCGCCGATCGCGCGGCCCGCGGAGATCTGCGCCTTCATCTCGCCGAACAGGCCGAGCGCACGGGCACCTTGCACGAGGGTGGGGTCGCGCGTGATCTCGGGCGCCTGCTGGTTGATCGCCAGCAGGCCCTCGATGATGTCCTGGTACGCCTTGACGGTGGAGAACGGGTACAGCGAGAACGCGTTCTTGCGGACGTTCGCCAGACCGTTCATGCGGTCCCTGATGACCTCGACCGTGGCCTCGATCAGGGGCAGCTTCTCGAGGTCCATCTTGGCGACGGCGGCCTTGAAGCGCTCGTACTGCTCGTTCGTGCGGTTGATGCGCTCCTGGATCTCGCGGTTGGGTGCGCCTCCCGGGTTGCGCGACAGCGGGGCCGCGCTGAAGTCGCGCTCCTCCTCGAGGAAGCCGACCAGCGTGGTCGACTCGTCGATGACCGCGCCGGCCTTCTGCACGACGTCCATCTCGCGGGTCGTGTCGACGGAGGACTGGATGCGCAGTCCACCGAGCAACGCCGCGACGATGACGGGCAGCAGCAGCAGCGCGGTGATGCGCGTACGGATGCGCCAGTTCTTGATCGAGAACAGCAGCTTCAACCGCGAAGGAGCCTGCGGGGCTCGACTGGCGGTGAGCTCTTGGGGTGGGCGCATGTCTGCGGGCCCGACAGCGGCCGGGGCTTCCGCGGATTCCTGCTGCCTCTTCCGACGTCCCTGCACTAGCTTCGCAACCTCTTGTGACCAGTCGTTGACCCGCCGGATCGGCGAGGCTTGTGTGCGGAGATCCCGGACGGGACCGCGCTTGGGAACCACCCCCGTGGTCGCACGCATTTCAGCACAGCCCAGAGGCCGCAACAAGATAGCGGGGTCCGGAAAAATCCGGATTCCAGAGAACTGGCCGAGACAATCCCTTCGCCCATGCTTGACCCGTTATTACCGGTCGCAATCGGACATAAGGACTCAGGTTTGGCTGGAATCCACAGAGGTGAACATCACAGGTTCCGTGGGGAACTCGGTTACTCACTGCAATTTTCACAGTACCGTGCGTAAAACTTCGGCAAGCGTCGCCTTTGCCCGGCCCCGGAGAACGGGGCCCGACTGACGTAACCATCAGTAACCTTGATATTCAAGGGGGCGCACGCATTCGACCGCGTGGGAATGCCCACGCGCGTCGGCGTGCCCGGCGTTCCAGCCGACCGTGCCGACCGGGCCGACCGGGCGCGCGTTGACCAGACGATTCGAAGGAACGGGACAAGTCCGTCATGAGCCTGAGCATCCACCGTACGAACACCGCCAACCCGCGCCGTACGCAGCTCGACACCGTGCCGGTCCGCCCCGAGGGCCTCGATGAGGACGCCACGCCCGCGCCGCTGGAGACCGGCCCGACCGCGAACCCGCGCCGCACGAACGTGATGGAGCAGCTGAGCTGACGCCCCCGCAAACCACGGCGCTGCGGGCCGGGCACGCGGGATAGCCTGGGGGCGACCACAACGTCCCCCGACTGATCCCGAGGTCCCGGCCCGTGCGCATCGTCAGGTTCTCCACCGGCGACTCCTATTCGTTCGGCGCGGTGGGGAGCCCCCGCGACCAACCCGACGAACTGGTCGTCGCCGAACTCGACGGGCATCCGTACGCCGGCATCTCGCTCACCGGGCAGAGCCACCGGCTCGCCGACGTGCAGCTGCTGTCGCCCGTGCTCCCCAGCAAGGTCGTCGGGATCGGCAAGAACTACGCGGACCACGCCGCCGAGATGGGCGGCGAGGTCCCCGAGGTGCCGATCGTGTTCCTCAAGCCGTCCACCGCGGTGGTCGGCCCGGACGCGCCGGTGGTCTACCCGGAGATCTCCACCGAGGTGCACCACGAGGCCGAACTGGCCGTGGTGATCGGGCGCCTGTGCCGCGACGTGCCGGCTGAGCGCGTGGCCGAGGTCGTCTTCGGCTACACCTGCGCGAACGACGTCACGGCACGCGACCTCCAGCGCAGCGAGGGCCAGTGGGCCCGGGCCAAGGGCTTCGACACCTCGTGCCCGCTCGGGCCGTGGGTCGAGACCGAGCTCGACCCGTCCGACCTCGCCGTCACCTGCACGGTCAACGGGGACCTGCGCCAGGCCGGGCGCACCTCGCAGATGGTCCGCAGCATCACCGAGCTGGTCGTCCATGTGACGGCCGCGATGACGCTGCTCCCCGGTGACGTGATCCTCACCGGGACCCCCGCGGGCGTCGGCCCGCTCCAGGTGGGCGACGAGGTCGCCGTCACCGTCGAAGGCATCGGAACTCTCACCAACAGGGTGATCAAGCGTGGCTAGCGAGCCCCAGGGCGCCGATGTGCGCGTCCGTTTCTGTCCCTCCCCGACCGGCAACCCGCATGTCGGGCTGGTCCGCACGTGTCTGTTCAACTGGGCGTTCGCCCGACACCACGGCGGCACCTTCGTCTTCCGCATCGAGGACACCGACGCCGCCCGCGACTCGGAGGAGTCGTACGAGCAGCTGCTCGACGCCCTCAGGTGGCTCGGGTTCACGTGGGACGAGGGCCCCGAGGTCGGCGGCCCCCACGCGCCCTACCGCCAGTCGCAGCGGATGGACATCTACGCGGACGTCGCCAAGCGCCTGCACGAGGCCGGGCACGCGTACGAGTGCTTCTGCACCACCGAGGAGCTGGAGCGGCGCCGCGACGCCGCGCGCGCCGCGGGCAAGCCGTCCGGGTACGACGGCCACTGCCGCGACCTGGGCGCCGAGCAGGTCGCCGCGTACCGCGCGGAGGGCCGCGACGCGATCCTGCGCTTCCGCATGCCCGACCGCACGATCACCTTCACCGACCTGGTGCGCGGCGAACTGAGCTTCGAGCCCGAGCACGTGCCCGACTACGGCATCGTGCGCGCCAACGGCCGGCCGCTCTACACGCTGGTCAACCCGGTCGACGACGCGCTCATGGAGATCACCCACGTGCTGCGCGGCGAGGACCTGCTGTCCTCGACGCCGCGTCAGATCGCGCTGTACGCGGCACTCGCCGACATCGGCGTGGGCAACGGCACGACGCCGCGCTTCGGGCACCTGCCGTACGTCATGGGCGAGGGCAACAAGAAGCTCTCCAAGCGCGACCCGCAGTCGTCGCTCAACCTGTACCGCGAGCGCGGGTTCATCCCCGAGGGCCTGCTGAACTACCTTTCGCTGCTGGGCTGGTCGCTCGCTCCGGACCGCGACTACTTCTCGATCGAGGAGATGGTCGCGGCGTTCGACATCGCGGACGTCAACGCCAACCCGGCGCGCTTCGACCTCAAGAAGTGCGAGGCCGTGAACGCCGACCACGTGCGCGCGCTGGCCCCCGAGGACTTCCGCGACCGCCTGGTGCCGTTCCTGCAGAACGCCGGCCTGCTGCCCGCGCAGCCCACCGCCGGGCAGCTGGACCTGCTCGGCAAGGCCGCGCCGCTCACGCAGGAGCGCATGGTCGTGCTCGGCGAGGTCGTCGGCATGCTCGGGTTCCTGTTCGTGGCGCCGGAGGACTTCACGCGCGACGAGGCGGACAGCGCCAAGGTGCTGACCGCGGACGCGGCCCCGGTCCTGGAGGCCTCCGTCACGGCCCTGGAGTCCGTGGAGTGGGCCACCGACCCGATCCAGGCGGCGCTGCGCGAGGCGCTCGTCGACGGGCTGGGCATCAAGCCCAAGAACGCCTTCACCCCGCTGCGCGTCGCGGTCACCGGCCGCCGCGTGTCGCCGCCGCTCTTCGAGTCGATGGAACTCCTGGGCCGCGAGACGACTTTGGCCCGGCTGCGCACCGCGCTGGACGTCGCGCGCGGCTGAGCCGGGGCCGCTGGGACGCCCGGTCCGTCCGGTCTGTCCTGGTGTGCGCACCGCCCCGCGAGGGCGGTGCGCAGGCCCGCGGGTAACCCGTTTTGGTCGGGCCCGCCTGATCGGGTAAAGTTCTACTCGTTCCGCCCCGCAGGGGGCCGGGACAAGCCAGCAAGATCCCTTTCAAGGGGTCGAGCATTGGGGTATGGGGTAATTGGCAGCCCGACTGGTTCTGGCCCAGTTAGTCTAGGTTCGAGTCCTGGTACCCCAGCTGTGTCACCGCAAGGAGACATGGCTGGCGATCACCGCAAGGTGGTCGGCAGTTTGAGTTTGGCCCCGTTGTGTAGCGGCCTAGCACGCCGCCCTCTCAAGGCGGTAGCGCGGGTTCGAATCCCGTCGGGGCTACTCGAATTCACTCGAGGTGTTCGCCAGAGCACCTCACCGTTCGGTCGGAGACGATGCGAGCGGGACCATCCTCTCGGGGATGGGCTAGGGCCCCGTTGTGTAGCGGCCTAGCACGCCGCCCTCTCAAGGCGGTAGCGCGGGTTCGAATCCCGTCGGGGCTACCACGTACGAAATCCCTCACTGCGGTGGGGGATTTTTTCGTTTCCCGGGACTTGGGCCGGGCTTGGGACTTGGGCCGGGCTTGGGACCTGGGTTCGGGGCTTGGGTCCGGAGCCCGGGGCCTGGAGAGCCCGGGGCCGCCCCGCTCGCGGCGGGACGGCCCCGTAGGGCGTTCTCCGGCGCTGTCAGGCGTCCCGGGTGGGCGTGAGACCGGCCTTGAGGAGTCCGTACGTGTACGCGTCCTCCAGGGCCTGCCACGAGGCTCCGATGACGTTCTCCGCGACGCCGACGGTGCTCCACTCCTTCTTCCCGTCGCTCGTCTCCACGAGCACGCGGGTGATGGCGTCGGTCCCGTGCCGGCCTTCCAGCAGGCGGACCTTGTAGTCGACCAGCTCGAAGGACGCCAGTTCGGGGTAGATGCGCTCGAGCGCGAGGCGCAGCGCGCGGTCCAGCGCGTTGACGGGGCCGTTGCCCTCCCCCGTGGCGACGATGCGCTCGCCCTTGGCGTACAGCTTGACCGTCGCCTCGTTCGACTGCTGGCCGTCGCGCTGTTCGCTTATGGCACGGAACGACTCCAGCGTGAAGAAGCGCTCGCGGCCGCCCACCACCTCGTCGCGCAGCAGGAGTTCGAACGACGCGTCCGCGGCTTCGTACGTATATCCGTTGGCCTCACGGGACTTCACCTGGTCCACGACGCGGCCGACGAGGTCGCGGTCGCCGGACAGGTCGTACCCGAGCTCCTTGCCCTTGAGCTCGATCGACGCGCGCCCGGCCATGTCCGACACGAGCATGCGCATGTCGTTGCCGACCAGCGCCGGGTCGATGTGCTGGTACAGGTCCGGGTCCACCTTGATGGCCGACGCGTGCAGCCCGGCCTTGTGCGCGAACGCCGAGACGCCGACGTACGGGAGGTGCGTGGACGGCGCGAGGTTGACCACCTCGGCGATGGCGTGCGAGATGCGGGTCATCTCGCGCAGCCGGCCCTCGGGCAGGACCTGCATGCCCTTCTTGAGCTCCAAGGCGGCGACCACGGGGAACAGGTTGGCGTTGCCGACGCGTTCGCCGTACCCGTTCGCGGTGCACTGCACATGCGTCGCGCCGCCCTCGACGGCCGCGATGGAGTTGGCCACCGCACACCCGGTGTCGTCCTGGGCGTGGATGCCGAGCCGCGCGCCGGTCTCGGCCCTGACGCGCGCCACGGTCCACTGGACCTGGCTGGGCAGCATGCCGCCGTTGGTGTCGCACAGCACGACCACCTCGGCCCCGGCGTCGTGCGCGGTGCGTACGACGCTCGTCGCGTACGCCGGGTTGGCCTTGAAGCCGTCGAAGAAGTGCTCGCAGTCGACGAACACGCGGCGGCCCTGCTCGCGCAGGTGCGTCACCGTGTCGCGGACCATCGCCAGGTTCTCGTCCAGCGTGGTGCGCAGCGCGAGGTCGACGTGCTTGTCGTGCGACTTGGCGACCAGGCAGACCACCGGGGCCTCGGAGTCAAGGAGGGCCTGGACCTGGGGGTCCTCGGCGGCGGTCCGCCCGGCCTTGCGGGTGGCGCCGAACGCGACCAGCTTCGCGTGCACGAGGTCGAGTTCGGTGCGTGCCCGGCGGAAGAACTCCGTGTCGCGCGGCACCGCGCCGGGCCAGCCGCCCTCGATGAAGCCGACGCCGAACTCGTCCAGGTACCGGGCGATGGCGAGCTTGTCCCCGACCGTGAGGTTGATGCCCTCACGCTGGGAGCCGTCGCGCAGCGTGGTGTCGAAGACATGGAAACTGTCGTCGGTCATGTCCGTGGGTCTCCTGACGCGTTCTGGTCCGGGATTGTCCAGGTACCGGGTGTGCGGTGCTCGATGGCGGGCCCGCGCGCGCTGCCAGGCCGAGGGGTGTCCGGCCAAAACAAAAGACCCCTCGCGGTCGCGAGAGGTCTGCGTGCGGGCGGTGGGCTGAGTGACGCTTGCCCCTTGTGGGGGATCAGCCCGGTGCCGGCACGCTGCGGCTAATAATGAGCCACTGCTGCATGGTCGGAAGTCTGCCACACGATCCGACGGCCGGTACGCGAGTCTCGCCATTTGGGCTAATCGACCACCGGACGGGGACGGGCGCCCCCGTCCGGTGACAGCAGTCGGACCCGCTCAGACGATCTTGTGCAGCCATCCGTGCGTGTCGGCGGCGCCGCCGGTCTGGATGTCCAGCAGCGCCTTGCGCAGTTCGAGGGTGACGGGGCCCGCGCCGCCGTCGCCGACCTGCCACGAGGCGTCCGTGGACTTCACCGAGCCGACCGGCGTGATGACCGCGGCGGTGCCGCACGCGAAGACCTCGGTGATCGAGCCGTCCGCGTTGCCGGCCTGCCAGTCCTCGACGGAGATCTTGCGCTCCTCGGTGGCGTAGCCGCGGTCCGCGGCCAGGCGCAGGAGCGAGTCGCGCGTGATGCCCGGCAGCAGCGAGCCGGTGAGGGACGGCGTGAGGATCCGCGCGTCCGGGCCGCTGCCCTGCACGAAGTACAGGTTCATGCCGCCCATTTCCTCGATCCAGCGGCGTTCGTTGGCGTCGAGCCACACCACCTGGTCGCAGCCCTGCTCGGCGGCCTGCGCCTGGGCGACCAGCGAGGCGGCGTAGTTGCCGGCGCACTTCGCGGCGCCGGTGCCGCCGGGGGCGGCGCGCACGTACTCCTTGGACAGCCAGACGGAGACGGGCTTGATGCCGCCGGCGAAGTACGCTCCCGCGGGTGACGCGATGACCATGAAAATGAACTCGTTCGAGGGACGCACGCCGAGGCCGACCTCGGTGGCGAACATGAACGGGCGGAGGTAGAGGCTCTGCTCCTCCTCCCCCGGCACCCAGGCGTGGTCCTGCTTGACGAGCGCGTCGACGGCCCCGACGAACAGGTCCTCGGGGAGTTCCGGCATCGCCAGGCGGCGCGCGGATGCCTGGAAGCGCCGCGCGTTCTCGTACGGGCGGAAGGTGACCACCGAACCGTCCGCGTGCCGGTACGCCTTGAGGCCCTCGAAGATCGACTGCGCGTAGTGCAGCGTCATGTTCGCCGGGTCGATCTCCAGCGACGCGTACGGCGTCAGCTGAGCGTCGTACCAGCCACGACCCGCGCTCCACCGGATCGTCACCATGTGCTCGGAGAACACGCGGCCGAAGCCGGGGTTCGTCATACGAGCGGCGCGCTCGGCATCCGACAGCGGATGCGCGGTCGGCTTGAGATCGATCGTCACGGAGGTCGTCATGGGTTCCAGTGTCCTTCACCGAGGGATTGACGGGGCATCGTGGTGCCGCCTATCGGTTCCAGACGTTAACGCAGTCCACCGGGACACCGACAGGCACGGCCACGGGCCGCGTCCGGCGCCGCCCCCGGAACAGGTGGGGGCGGTGCCGGACGGCAGCGGGAAGCCGGGGTGCCGCAGCTGAACCGCCGGTCGGCTTCAGGTGGTCTCGCGCCGACGGTGCCCGGGCGGGCGGGTCGGCGAAAACGCGGTGCCGGCGATTCAGCCGGCTACTCGCTTGGTGATCGCGTCGCCGATCTCGCTGGTGGAACGGGTGCCCAGCGACGCGCGCTCGGCGAGGTCGGCGTCGACCGCCGCCTGGACGCGGCGGGCCGCGTCGGTGTGGCCCAGGTGCTCCAGGAGCATCGCGACCGACAGCACGGTGGCGGTCGGGTCGGCCTTGCCCTGGCCGGCGATGTCCGGGGCGGAGCCGTGCACCGGCTCGAACATCGAGGGGAACTCGCCCGACGGGTTGATGTTGCCGCTCGCGGCGAGGCCGATGCCGCCCGCGATGGCCGCCGCCAGGTCGGTGACGATGTCGCCGAACAGGTTGTCGGTGACGATCACGTCGAAGCGCTCGGGCTGGGTCACCATGAAGATGGTGGCCGCGTCCACGTGCAGGTAGTCGGTGGTGACCTCGGGGAAGTCGGCCGCGACCTGGTTGAACACGCGCGTCCACAGGTGGCCGGCGTACACCAGCACGTTGTTCTTGTGCACGAGGGTGAGCTTCTTGCGCGGGCGGGCCTGCGCGCGGGCGAAGGCGTCGCGCACGACGCGCTCGATGCCGAACGCGGTGTTGACGCTGACCTCGGTGGCGACCTCGTGCTCGGTGCCGGCGCGGAGGGTGCCGCCGTTGCCGACGTACGGGCCCTCGGTGCCCTCGCGGACCACGACGAAGTCGATCTGCGCGTCGGCGCCGAGCGGCGACGTCACGCCCGGGCCCAGCTTGGCGGGGCGCAGGTTGACGTGGTGGTCGAAGGCGAAGCGCAGCTTCAGCAGCAGACCGCGTTCCAGGACGCCGGACGGCACCGACGGGTCGCCGATCGCGCCGAGCAGGATCGCGTCCTGGCCGCGCAGCTCGTCGAGGACGCTGTCCGGCAGCGTCTCGCCGGTACGGTGGTACAGCCGGGCCCCGAGGTCGTACTCGGTGGTGTCCAGGGCGACGTCGGCGGGCAGCGCCGCGGCGAGGACCTTGAGTCCCTCCGCGACGACCTCCTGGCCGATGCCGTCGCCGGGAACCACTGCGAGACGGATGCTGTTGGCGTTGCGAGACATGTGCCGGACCCTACTCCTCGTCCCAGCTGTTGACATTCGCGTTCCGGATGCTGGGACGGTGCACGCCGCGGCGGGGGGCAGGCCCGCCGGGCTCCGAAACCAGGTCGTGTCTGCCGGGTCTTGGCACCGCTCACGGCGCCTGGCACCGCGCCTCGCTGCGTTGCAGACCCTTGCGAGTACGACCGAGTACGAGCTACGGGCCTGCGCCTTGCGATGCACGGCACCAAACACCGTGAACGGCACCAAGACCCGACAGACACGCCCTAACGGCGTTCGCCGCCGACATCGCCGCCGTTGTCGCGGCGGTCGAGGGCGCGCTGCAGCGCTTGGGCGGCGTTCTTACGAGTGGTCTCGTCCATGGTGCACTCCACGAGGTCGAGCGGGGGCGCTCAGCGGAAATCCGCGGAAGCGGTGATGACGGCGACGTGTTCCGCGGCGCAGATGAGCGCATCACGGCGGACTCGCGAGGGAGTCGGCGACGGAGACCACGTCGGGGCTGCTGGACAAATGCGGCGGACCTCGTGGGCGCTCGCGTCCCGCAATTCCTGTCGAACCGGGAGTAAGTGGGTCGATAGGAAGGTGGCTCTTTCACGGTAAGCGACACGGTGGGCCGCTGTCCGCAATTTACTCGGAGTTCCTACTATCTGAGATGCGGAGGTACTCCATCGGAGTCGCGCGAACACGCGAACGGCCCCGGAGGCGGTTGCCTCCGGGGCCGTTCGCGTGGTGCTTGCGTGGCGCTCGCGTGGTGCTCGCGTGGTATTCCGGGTCAGTCGGTCAGGTTCACCGGGCGCACGACGTCTGCGCCGATCTCGGTGCCGATCTCGGCGAGCACGGCGGCCGGGATGGTCGAGTCGACGGTCAGCGCGACCAGTGCGACGCCGCCCTTGGCGGCCCGGCTGACCTGCATGCCGG
Source organism: Streptomycetaceae bacterium NBC_01309 (assembly GCA_045039925.1). Taxonomy (GTDB): domain Bacteria; phylum Actinomycetota; class Actinomycetes; order Streptomycetales; family Streptomycetaceae; genus Yinghuangia. The sequence continues at coordinate 6,909,331 of CP108400.1, read as the reverse complement.
CGATGTTGACGCCGGCGTCGCCCAGCAGGCGGCCGATGACGCCCACGACGCCCGGGCGGTCGGCGTACCGCAGGAAGACCATGTGCTCGGTCAGCTGGAGGTCGACGTCGAAGCCGCCGACCTCGACGACCTTCTCGACGCGCTTGGGGCCGGCGAGCGTGCCGGACACCGAGACCTCGGTGCCGTCCGTCAGGGTGCCGCGCACGCTGACCACGTTGCGGTGGTCGGGGCTCTCCGAGCTGGTGGTCAGGCGTACCTCGACACCGCGCTCCTGGGCGAGCAGCGGCGCGTTGACGTACGACACCGACTCCTCGACGACGTCGGAGAACACGCCCTTGAGGGCGGCCAGTTCGAGCACCTTGACGTCGTACTGGGTGATCTCGCCGCGCACCTCGACGTCGAGGCGCTGCGCGACCCCGCCGGCGAGGGCGGTGAAGATGCGGCCGAGCTTCTCGGCGAGCGGCAGGCCCGGGCGTACGTCGGGGGCGATCTCGCCGCCCTGCACGTTGACCGCGTCCGGCACCAGTTCGCCGGCGAGCGCGAGGCGCACCGACTTGGCGACCGAGATACCGGCCTTCTCCTGCGCCTCGTCGGTGCTCGCGCCCAGGTGCGGGGTCGCCACGACGTTGTCGAACTCGAACAGCGGGCTGTCCGTGCACGGCTCCTTGCTGAACACGTCCAGGCCCGCACCCGCGACGCGGCCCTCCTTCAGCGCCGCCGCGAGCGCCTGCTCGTCGACGATGCCGCCGCGCGCGGCGTTGACGATGCGGACGGTGGGCTTGACCTTGTGGAGCGCCTCGTCGCCGATCAGACCCAGCGTCTCGGGGGTCTTGGGCAGGTGCACCGTGATGAAGTCGGACTGCTCCAGGACCTCGTCCAGAGTCAGCAGCCGCACACCCATCTGGGCGGCGCGGGCGGGCTGCACGTAGGGGTCGTACGCGACGATGTTCATCCCGAACGCCGACATGCGCTGCGCGACCAGCACGCCGATGCGGCCCAGGCCGACGACGCCGAGCGTCTTCTCGGCGAGCTCGACACCGGTGTACTTGCTGCGCTTCCACTCGCCGTTCTTGAGCGCGGCGTTGGCCGGCGGGATGTTGCGCGCGACCGAGATCAGCAGGCCGCACGCGAGTTCGGCGGCGGTCACGATGTTGGACGTCGGCGCGTTGACGACCATCACACCGGCCTTGGTGGCGGCCGGGACGTCGACGTTGTCGAGGCCGACACCGGCGCGGGCGACGACCTTGAGGCGGCCGGCGGCGGCGATCGCCTCGGCGTCGACCTTGGTCGCGCTGCGGATCAGGATGGCGTCGACGTCGGCGATCGCGGGCAGCAGCTCGGCGCGGTTGGCGCCGTCGCAGTGCCGGATCTCGAAGTCGGGACCGAGCGCGTCGACCGTGGCCGGCGACAGTTCTTCAGCGATGAGGACGACGGGCTTGCTCACTGCGATCCTTTGCTTTCTTCGTCGGCAGCGATGACAGCGCACCCCGAACGCATCGGAAGCGTGGGGGCGGGTGGGTCTGACGCGGGCACGAGTCTAATGCCGCTTTGTGAATGCCTTCACAGTCGTCCGATGGCTGGACTGCGTCACTCCGCGGCCAGAAACCATCCGATCGTCACGCGCCGCTGCCCGCCGCGGTCGCCTATGACCACCTCGCCCGAACCGGGCCTGGTGAGCGGCAGGCTGCCCCCGTACGGGAGTACGCGGCGCACTCCGTCGTCGACGTGCACCTCCGCGACCGGGGCGTCCTGCGACCCCCGGATCCACGTGACGAACCACGCGTTCGTGTCGTCGCAGTGGAACTCCAGGTGCACGCGTGACACGAACAGCCAGTCGGCGGGCGTCACAAGGTGGCAGCGGGACGCGTCGCGGCCTACCGCGAGCGTCGCACCGGCCCTTGTCGGCGCACTCGCCATGAGCATGGCGACAGTCGCCGCGTCGTCGGCGCCCGACGTCGAGGCCATATTCAGATCGAGCACCGGTTCTTCCCCTCCCGAAAACCTCTGGTGATCCCCCGGTCAGGTCCCGGTGGTGCGCCGCGGGGGCTGGCCGCCGCACGGGCAGGGGCCGCGTCCCGCTATGCCGTGGGTGACGGCGGTCTGCGCGATGAGGTCCCAGCCACCGTGCACGTGTCGCACGGTGTCCAGGTAGTTCGGCCCGAGCAGTTCGTTGAGCTCGGGGCACAGACCCGAACTGTAGAACTCACGGCGCAGTTTCGTCTTGCACCGTTCGACAGTGGCCGCCGACAGGTGCAGAAGCTCACACAGTTCGCGCGTCGACTTGGCGCGCTTGACCTGCCGGCCGTGGATCCAGTCGCACGACATCGCGGTCAGGACCTCGATCTCGGTGTCGGACAGGCGGTTCTGCAGGACGAACGGCGCGACGTCCTGCGTCTCGGGCACGCCCACGTCCGGCTCGGTCGGCTCGTCGCCGGCCAGTTGCGGAAGCGACAAGCGCCACTCGACGATCACCCGGCGTCTGCGCGCGAGGTCGCTGACGACGATGCGGCCGGCGCGCTGGCCGCCGAGCGGCAGCGTCGCACCGTACGGCACGGGCTCGGAGACTCCCTCGCGGTCGATCTGCACCAGGGCGACCGGGCGGGTGTGCGACCCCTGGATCCACTCCACGGTCCAGCGCTTCTCGTCGGTGAACACGAACTCGAGGTGCACGCGCGAGACGAAGCGCCAGTCCTTGGGCGTGGCCAGCGCGCAGCGCGACGGGTCGCGGCCCACACCGAGCCGCTGGCCCGGCTCGCTGGGCATCTTGACCGTACGCGACCTGGGCAGTTCCTGGTCGCGCAGGTCGGCGTCGTCCGACGTCGCCGCTTGGAGGACTAGTTCGAGCATCGCCATCCGTCCGGTCTCGGCCCCTTGTGGGGGCTCCTCGTGCACCATGGTCGCGGTCCGACCGTACGACCTACCCGCTTCCGGGGGAATCCTCGGGTCCCTGACCAGGGCCTTCGGCACCGCTCTCGGCGGGCCTCGCACGCGGCGGCGCGGCGGCCGAGGACGCCGTGGGCAGGGCCTCGCACTCGATGACCACGGCGGTCGCGTCGTCGTCCCCGCTCTGCACGGCGGTGACCGTCAGCGTGGTCGCGGCGTGGAAGGGGTCGCCGTGGATCAGGTCGGCGACGGTCTCGTCCGGCAGGTGGCCGACGCCGTCCGTCGCGAGCACCACCCGGTCGCCCGGGTGCAGTTCGATCCGCTGGAGTTCGGGGTCGGGCTGCTGCGAACCGCCGAGCGGGGTCGAGGTCAGCAGCCACGGGCGGCCCAGATCGGCCGCGTTGCCCTGCTCGGTGAGCCGGAACGCCGCGCCGCCGCGCACCAGCCAGCACACGCTGTCGCCGCATCCGGCGAGATGCAGCCGGCCGTCCTGGATGACGGCGGCGACCACCGTGGTGCGCATTCCCTCGTACGTCTGGCCGTGTCCGTGCCGCCGCACCGCCAGGTCGGCGACGGCGATCGAGGCGCGGAGCCGGTCACTCCACCCCGCGGACAGGTCGGCGGCCGCGAGGTCGGCGACGAGGGTGCGGCACGCGACGTCGGCGGCGTACCACCCGGAGGGGTGGCCGCCGAGTCCGTCGGCGACGACGAACACGCTGCCGGTCGCGGCGTAGCGGTCGTCGTTGTCGCGGGCCGTCAACTCCGGCCCCAGGCCCAGGCGTTCGCGGCGGACCGCGCGGCGGCGGCCGGGGTGCGACGCGGCGGACCAGGCGGACGCCTGGACCTCGACGTCACCCGCGGTCGGCCGGGCGTCCTGGTCGCGGCGGCGCGCGACGCTGTCGGTCCGGGACGTCGCCTCCTCCGCCTCGACCGGCGGGATCGGCGGGATCGGCCCGGGCGGCGGCGGCACGGGGGGCGGCGGAACGGCGGTGTCCGTGGGGAGCGCGCGGATCGAGGGCACCGTCGCGTCGTGCCCGGCGGCGCCGTAGGGGTCGGCCTGCGAGCCGCCCACCGCACTCGCGCGGGCCCCGGGCCGGGGCGTCGGGTCGTACGCGGGCACCGCCGCGTGCGCGGTCGGCCGGGGGCCTTCCGCCGGACCGGCCTGGCCGCCCAGCGCACCTTGCCGCGGCGCGGGTTGCGGCGACGCGGGGTTCGGCGACGGAGTTTGCGGCCGCCCGGGGTTCGGCGGCCCGGCCGCGGAGGACCCTCGCGGGCCGGGTGCCGGAGCCGGGGCGGGCGCCCTGTCGACGCGCGGCGGCTCCGGCGTACCGCCGCCGGAGGGCCGGTGGCGCGGCGGCGCGGCCTGCGCCGGCGGCGGAGGTACGGGACGGGAAGGGCTCGGAGGCAGGTCCGCCATGTCGTCGAAGTCCAGGTAGAGGTCGGCAAACATGTCGTCGCCCGCACCGGCGCCCGGATCGGCGGCGGCCGCCGCCCTGGGCGCCGCCGGCGCGGGGTCGGCGTCGCCGGCGTGGCGGTCGCCGAATGGTGCGGCGCGCGCCGCGTGTTCGTCCGGCGTTCTGTGTGCGGCCTGGGCCGCGCCCGCGGTCTCGCCGCGGCCGTTGCCGTTGCCGCGGTCGGCGTCGGCATGCGGTGCGCCCGGGCGGTCCGTGTCGCCTCCTTCGGCGGCGGTCGCGCGGGCCGTGCGCTCGCTGTCGCGGGCGGAGGCGCGCAACTCGTCCTGTCGCAACGTGCGTTCGAACGCGGCGGAAGCACCCGCGTCGCGTCTCCCGCCGGGCGCCGCCGAGCCACGGCTCAACGCCCCGCCCCCGGGCGGCAATCCACCGCGGGCCGACACGGCCCCCTCCCGGCGGATGGAGTCCCCACTACCCCTCATCTGCCTCACGCTCCACGAGGTCGGTCCGGACGGTTCTCCGGTGCGCCGGTAGAAACGGTGTCATCAGCATCGCGCCTGCGGGCGCCCCGTGACACGGGTCCGCCCCCTGCGAGTTTGATTGTTCCCTACTCCGGGGGCGGCCGGTGAGGCGATCAAGCACTACCTGTGGACAACCCGCGGGACAAGGTTCCGCTTCCCGGCCGAAACGTCAACCGGGAATATCACGAATGTCGTTGCTCGACCGTTCCGTCCCCGGACCGCCCGCCCCACGCGTCCCGGCGGCCACGGGGATCGCCCGGAACCCGCGGCCGGTAGCGCGGTCGGGCTCCGGTCGGGACCGGTCCTCCCCGGCGCACGGGTGCGCTTCCACACCTCCGGCCGCTGCCGTCGACGCGGCTCCGCACCCGTGCGAAAGCGCCCCGAACCCAAGGGAGTTCGGGGCGCTTTCGAGTGTGGCTGCGGGTCAGGCGTTCTCGTTGACCCAGCTCATCATCTTGCGGAGCTCCTTGCCGGTCGTCTCGAGCTTGTGCTCGGCGTCGGCCTTGACGTACTGCTTGTACTTCGGCAGCCCGGCCTTGTACTCGGCCATCCAGGCGTTCGCGAACGAACCGTCCTGGATCTCGGCGAGCACGCGCTTCATCTCCGCCTTGGTGTCGGCGGTGATGATGCGGGGGCCGGTGACGTAGTCGCCCCACTCGGCGGTCTCGGAGATCGACCAGCGCATCTTCTCCAGGCCGCCCTCGTACATGAGGTCGACGATGAGCTTCAGCTCGTGCAGGCACTCGAAGTACGCGATCTCGGGCTGGTAGCCCGCCTCGACCAGCGTCTCGAAGCCGGCCTTGACCAGCGCGGCGGTGCCGCCGCACAGCACGGCCTGCTCGCCGAACAGGTCGGTCTCGGTCTCCTCGGTGAAGGTCGTCTTGATGACGCCGGCGCGCGTGCCGCCGATGCCCTTCGAGTACGACAGCGCCAGCTCGAACGCCTTGCCCGACGCGTCCTGCTCGACCGCGACGATGCAGGGGACGCCGCGGCCCTCTTCGTACTGGCGGCGGACCAGGTGGCCCGGGCCCTTCGGGGCGACCAGCGCGACGTCGACGTTCGCCGGCGGCTTGATGAAGCCGAAGCGGATGTTGAAGCCGTGGCCGAAGAACAGCGCGTCGCCGTCCTTCAGGTTCGGCTCGATCGCCTGGGCGTACACGTCGGCCTGCACCGGGTCCGGCGTGAGGATCATGATGACGTCGGCCTCGGCCGCGGCCTCGGCCGGGGTGACGACCCGCAGGCCGGCCTCCTCCGCCTTGGCACGGCTCTTGGAGCCCTCCAGCAGACCGACGCGCACGTCGACGCCGGAGTCGCGCAGCGACAGCGCGTGGGCGTGGCCCTGGCTGCCGTAGCCGATCACCGCGACCTTGCGGTTCTGAATGATGGACAGGTCGGCGTCGTCGTCGTAGAACAGCTCGGCCACTTCGGGGTTCTCCTTAAGACACGAATTGCGGGCCTCAACCCGTGTGCACATCCTTGCAAACGATGCGGCGGGTCGGTGCCAGTGGTTTGCAGTGTGAGACTGACGTGCTCACACAGTGATCAGGCGCTGCGCTCGACGGGCCGCAGCGAACGGTCCGTGATCGACCTGGCGCCGCGTCCGATCGCGACGACGCCGGACTGCACCAGCTCCTTGATGCCGAACGGTTCCAGCATGCGCAGCATCGCGTCGAGCTTGTCGGAACCGCCCGTCGCCTCGATCGTCACGGCGTCCGGCGACACGTCGACCGTCTTCGCGCGGAACAACTGCACGATCTCGACGATCTGCGAGCGGGTCTCGTGGTCCGCGCGGACCTTGACCAGCAGCAGTTCGCGCTGCACCGACTGCGACGCGTCGAGCTCGACGATCTTGAGGACGTTGACCAGCTTGTTGAGCTGCTTGGTCACCTGCTCGAGCGGCAGGTCCTCGACTGCCACGACGATCGTGATGCGCGAGATGTCCGGGTGCTCGGTGGTCCCGACGGCGAGCGAGTCGATGTTGAACCCGCGCCGCGAGAACAGCGCCGTGATGCGCGCCAGGACGCCCGGCTTGTTCTCGACGAGGACCGAGAGGGTGTGCTTCGACATGGTCTGATGGCCTTCCTGAGTCCTCGTCACTCTTCGCCGTCGCCGAAGTCCGGGCGCTGGTCCCGGGCGGCGAGGATTTCGTCGTTGGACGTGCCGGCCGCGACCATCGGCCAGACCATGGCGTCCTGGTGCACGACGAAGTCGACGACGACCGGGCGGTCGTTGATCTCCATCGCCTGCTTGATGGTGGCGTCCAGGTCCTCCGGGCTCTCGCAGCGCAGCCCGACGCAGCCCATCGCGTCGGCCAGCTTCACGAAGTCCGGGATGTGCTTGCTGTGCAGGTCGGTGTTGGAGTAGCGCTGGTTGTAGAACAGCGTCTGCCACTGCCGGACCATGCCCAGGCTGCCGTTGTTGATGATGGCGACCTTGATCGGGATGTTGTTCAGCGCGCAGGTGACCAGCTCCTGGTTGGTCATCTGGAAGCAGCCGTCGCCGTCGATGGCCCACACCGTGGCCTCCGGCATGCCGGTCTTGGCGCCCATCGCGGCCGGGACCGCGTAGCCCATGGTGCCCGCGCCGCCCGAGTTGAGCCAGGTGTACGGCTTCTCGTGCTTGACGAAGTGCGCCGCCCACATCTGGTGCTGTCCGACGCCCGCCGCGAAGATCGTGTCCGGACCGCTGATCGCGCTGAGCCGCTCGATGACCAGCTGCGGCGACAGCGTGCCGTCGTCCGGCAGGTCGTAGCCGAGCGGGTAGCGGTCGCGCCAGTCGTTCAGCTGCGTCCACCAGCCCGCGTAGTCGCCGCGGCGGCCGGCCTCGTGCTCCGCCTGGACGGCGACCACCAGGTCGGCGATGACCTCGCGGGCGTCGCCGACGATCGGCACGTCCGCGGTGCGGTTCTTGGAGATCTCGGCCGGGTCGATGTCCGCGTGCACGATGGTCGCGTGCGGCGCGAAGGTGTCGAGCCTGCCGGTGACGCGGTCGTCGAAGCGCGCGCCCAGCGACACGATCAGGTCGGCGCGCTGGAGCGCGGTGACCGCGGCGACCGTGCCGTGCATGCCGGGCATGCCCAGGTGCTGCTGGTGGCTGTCGGGGAACGCGCCGCGCGCCATCAGGGTGGTGACGACCGGGGCGCCGGTCAGCTCGGCCAGCACGCGCAGTTCGGCGGACGCGTGCGCCTTGAGGACGCCGCCGCCGACGTACAGCACCGGCTGCTTGGCGCCGGACAGCAGGCGCGCGGCCTCGCGGATCTGCTTGGCGTGCGGGCGCGTGACCGGGCGGTAGCCGGGCAGCTCGGGGGTGCCGGACCAGACGAACTCGGTCTGCGCCTGGAGCGCGTCCTTCGAGATGTCGACCAGGACCGGGCCGGGTCGGCCGGTCGAGGCGATGTGGAACGCCGCGGCGATCGTCGGGGCGATCTCGGCCGGGTCGGTCACCAGGAAGTTGTGCTTGGTGATCGGCATCGTGATGCCGCAGATGTCCGCCTCCTGGAAGGCGTCCGTGCCGATCGCGCCGCTGGGCACCTGGCCGGTGATCGCGACCATCGGGACCGAGTCCATGTGCGCGTCGGCGATCGGCGTCACGAGGTTGGTCGCGCCCGGGCCCGAGGTGGCCATGCAGACCCCGACGCGTCCGGTCGCCTGGGCGTAGCCGGTGGCGGCGTGGCCGGCGCCCTGCTCGTGGCGGACGAGGATGTGCCGGACCTTGGTCGAGTCGAGGAGCGGGTCGTACGCGGGGAGGATCGCACCTCCCGGAATGCCGAAGACGGTGTCTACACCGGCGGCTTCCAGGGAGCGGATCAGCGCCTGTGCTCCTGTCACCTGCTCAGTCATGGGTTTTCGTCTCTTCTCGATCGCGGTCGGCATCTCGTAGGGTCTGGCCGCGGCGCGCGGGGCGCGGCCCGGTCGTCACCGCAACAAAAAACCCCTCGAGCCGTGAGGCATGCGAGGGGAGGCGCGTGGGCTGTCGGGTGCTCAGCTCACGCGCGCCATTACTACGAGGATGCGGGTCTGCATGCCCTGACCTTTCCTCCGAGTAAGGGTATGTGTCAAGCAGCGGCCAATCGGGTCTCACCATACGGACAATATGTCCACGAGGGGCCTGTTCGGGCGTCGTACGCGTCACACCGCTCAGACCTGCGGACGCTGCACGGGCACCGCCGGGGGACGTTCCAGCCCCTCGCCCAACTTGTTGCCGGAACCGTTGCCCGACCCGTTGCCCGAGCTGTGGGCCGAGCCGTTGCCGACGGCCTTGCCCAGGCCCGACCCGAGGTCGTCGCGTCCCAGCACCTGGAGGACGCCCTCCTCCTCCAGCGGCCCGGAGTACAGGAAGCCCTGGCCCCGCTGGCAGCCCATCTCGCGCAGGATCACCGCCTGGTCCGGCGTCTCCACGCCCGAGGCCACCAGGGTGAGCCCGAGTTCCAGCCCCAGCCGCACGATCGTCGAGGTCATCGCGGTCAGATGCGGGCACGAGCCGACCTCCGCGACGAACGAGCGGTCGATCTTGAGGGTGTCGATGGGCATGCGCCGCAGGTACGCCAGCGACGACTGCCCGGTCCCGAAGTCGTCCACCGACAGCTTGATGCCGAGCCGCTTGAGCGCCACGATCCGGTCGATCAGCTCGTCGGCGCTCTCGCCCCGGACGTTCTCGGTGATCTCCAGCGTCAGGGCCTGCGGCGGCAGCGCCGACCGGCGCAGCACCGCGTCGACGACGTCCACGAAGCCGGGTCCGGTCACCTGGCGGGCGGGGAGGCTGAGGCTTGCGCCGACGTCGTGGCCCGCACCACGCCAGCGCATGGTCTGGTCGACCACCTCTTCGAGCAGCCAGCGGCCGAGGGGCGGCATGGGGGCGTCGCCGCCGCCCGACAGGCGGATGAACTCGGCGGCGCCGACCAGTGCGCCGCGGTCCTCGCGGCGGCGCAGCATGGCCTCGACGTCCCGCACGCGGCCCGTCGCGAGGTCGACGACCGGCTGGTAGAGGACGGTGAGGCGCTTCTCGTGCAGCGCGCGGCGCTGGCGGGCGGCGCGCTCGACCCGGCGTACCGCGTCGACGTGCATCTGCGGGGCGTACACCTCGACGCGGCCCTTGCCGCCGGACTTCGCGCGGTACATGGCGAGGTCGGCGTTGCGCATCAGGTCGGCCGGGTCGATGTCGGGGGTCGAGAAGGCGATGCCGATCGACGCCGCGACGCGGACCTCCTGGTCGTTGATGCGGTACGGGGCCGACAGCGTGCCCAGCAGCCGCTCGGCGATCTCCCGGATCGCGCGCGGCGACGCGTCCCCGACCAGCAGCGCCGCGAACTCGTCGCCGCCGAACCGTGCGACGGTGTCGCCGACGCGTACCGCGTGCTCCAGCCGGCGCGCGGCCTGCACCAGCAGTTCGTCGCCGACCGCGTGGCCGCCCGCGTCGTTGACCGCCTTGAAGCCGTCGAGGTCGAGGAACACCACGGCGACCGTCGGGGTCACCCCGCGGCGCTGCGCGAGCGCGTGCTGGATGCGGTCCTCGAACAGCGCGCGGTTGGGCAGGTCGGTCAACCGGTCGTGGAACGCGTCGTGTTCGAGCTGGGTCTGGAGCTTGACCCGGTCGGTGACGTCGCGGCTGTTGAGGATGATGCCGTCGCCGTAGCGGTTGACCGCGGACTCGGTGTGCAGCCAACTGCCGGCCGCGGAGCGGATGCGGCACTCGATGCGCGTCATGGCCGGCTGGCCCGCCTCGTCCAGGAAGCGGCGCAGGTCGCACTGCACGCGCGTGCCGTCCTCGGGGTGGATGAGCAGTTCGAGGCGGGTGCCGACCAGTTCCTCCGGCTCGAAGCCGTAGACGCGGCGGACGGCGTGGCTGACGTACTGCAGCACGCCGTCCTTGGCCGCGATCATGATGACGTCGCTGGACCCCTGGACCAGGGAGCGGAAGTGGCTCTCCTGGACCGCCAGTTCCTGCGCCATGAAGACGTTGTCGACCAGTGTGATGCCCTGGCGCAGCACCAGGACGACCAGCACGGAGCCGCCCGCGACCAGCACCACCGGGTCGGGCTGCCGCCCCGCGACCGCGTCGCCCAGCACTCCCGCGGTGCACACCGCCGCCGCGATGTACGGGGTGAGCGCGGACAGCATGGAGAACGTGCGGTGCCCGCCCGAGGGGGTGGCGGCGGGCGGGGTGGCGTCGCCCATCCACGGGGCCACCGCGAGCAGGATGCTGCCCGCGAACCAGCCCGCGTCCAGCAGTTCACCCGAGCGGTAGCCGCCGTGCAGCCCGGGCGTGGTCCACAGGGCGTCGCTCACCACGGTGACGGCGAGCGCGACCAGGGCGACGTTGAGGGCCGCCCGGTCCGCGCTGCCGGCCCGGAAGCGCAGGCCAAGGACCATGCTGACGAGCAGGATGTCCATGACCGGGTACGCCAGGGTAAGCGCGATCTTCAGGGCGTCGGTGCGGTCGCCGTTGGCGGTCCGTGCCAGCGCCATGCTCCAGCCGAGGGTGAACAGCGAGCCGGCGATGAGCCAGCCGTCCAGCACCAGGCAGGCCCACGCGGCAAGTCCCTTGGGGCGCTGGGCCACCAGCAGGAGTCCGGTGATCGCGGGTGGCGCGAAGAACAGGAAGAACCAGTCGGCCGGGCCGGGGGTCGGCACCTCGGTGCCGAGCACGACTTCGTACCAGCCCCAGATGCCGTTCCCGACCGCGACCATGCATGCGGAGATGCCGAGGAGCGCCCAGGACAGCCCTGCCCTGCCGCGCAGTTGCGCGGCCCGGACGAGGCACGAGACGGCGGCGCCGCCCGCGGCGGCGGCCAGCCCGAAGTCGCCCATGGTGAGCGACACCGTGGGACTGCCCCACCCCAGGAGCGCGCCGATGGCATAGGCGACGCACAGCGGGACGGCGACGGACAGGGCACGCCGCCTGGCACGGGTTCCGGACAAGATCAGCGGTCACGCCCGCTCGGAGCGCCCGTCGCGGGTCGCTCTCCGGTGAATGCGGCGGGCATCGACGCGGTAGTCCCCCGGCATTGACGACTCCCCTCCTCGCCGAGTCCGGAAGCGGCCGACCTCGGGCGGGTCCCGCAGACCTTGCGGACCTGTCGGACCCGTTCAGCCCCCTCGGCGTTCCACGATTCGGACGATACACCACTTCCGTCACTGTGTGCTCGCTTCCCAGAACACAGAGTAACGAACTTTCATCACGCGCACGCCCTGTTCCAGTGAAGTTGTGACGAAGTGTGCGGGAAATGCCTACGGTTGGCCGCACGGGGGTGGCGAACAAACGGAACCGTTCCTGGTGACAAGGGTGGCGCGGAAGAAACCGGACGCGACGCCCGTCCGCGCATTTTGGCCCTGCCCCCGGTCCCGATTCCGCCCCGGACACGGCCCGGACGCTTTTCGGCCGGTCCGCTCAGTCCCGGCGCATGATCACGACGCCCTTGCCGGACGTCACGCGCTCGAAGCCCTGTTGCTCCAGGTAAGTGATCCAACTGCGCGCCCACTGCTCCTTGCCGTCCCAGGCGTCGACCGCCACCCAGCCCGGCCCGGGGAGCACGGTCGGGAAGTTCGTGACGCGCGCCCGCGAGGTGAGCCGCGTCGCGAGGCGTTCGGTGCTGCTCACCTGTACGCCGTCGGGGATCTCGGCGACCAGTTCCTCGGCGCGCTTCACGCGCTCGTCGACGACCCACGCCTTCTTGTGCAGCAGCTCCATCAGCGGGAAGTCGCGCGACAGGGACACCGATACGGCGAGCGGCACGATCACCGCCTTGGCGGCGTACCGGCGCAGCCAGTCGTGGCGCGAGCGGCGGAGCGTGACCACGGCGTCCACGAAGGCCGCGAACACGATCGGCATCAGCACCGCGCTGTAGTGGAAGAAGACGCCCCAGTAGAACTCGTTGCTCGACGTGAACCGCCACAGCAGCGTCGGCAGCACCATCACCAGGATCGGCGAGCGCAGCGCGAGGAAGCCGGTCGGCAGCAGCAGCGTGAACAGGGTCATCCACTTCACGCTGGGGAAGAGCATGTCGTACGGCAGGCCGACGACCAGCTCGCTGACCGGCACATCGTCGGCGGACGACCCCGGGACGGCGTTGCCCGCACGTGCCTCGCCGCCGTCGAGGTTGCCCCAGAACGGGTATTCGCCGGTCGGGTTGAGGGACGGCAGGATCACGAAGACCACGAGCACGAAGGCGACGATGCCGACCCCGGCCGAGACCGCGGCCCAGCGCCACTGCCGCCGCACCGCGAGGTACATGCCGGCCGCCACGAGTGTGAGCGACAGGTCCTCCTTGACCAGGACCAGCGGCAGCATCCACAGGACGCCCGCGCGGTACTCCCGGCGCAGGAAGCGCTCCAGCGCGAACGCCAGCATCGGCACGGCGAAGCAGATCTCGTGGAACTCGAACGCGACCGCGCTCTGCAGTCCCCAGCCGAGGCCGTACGCGACGCCGAACGCGGCACCGCCCAGGTTCCCGAACGCGCGCACGCCTATCCGCGTCATCGGCACGATCGACAGCGCGATCAGCAGCGACTGCGCGACGAGCAGCGTCCCCGGCCCGGGGAACACCCGGTAGAACGGCCCGAGAAGGGCGAGGATCGGGTGGAAGTGCTCGCCGAGCACGTTGAAGCCCGGCTCGCGTATGTCGGAGACCGGGGCGCGGAAGTGCGCGTAGTTGCGTACGACCTGCTCGAACAGGCCGACGTCGTACGCGTGCGTCTCCATGCGCCGGTGCTTGAGCAGCGCATAGGTGGTGTAGACGAGGAAGAACGCGAGCGCGATGAGGTACGGGACGGCTCCCGGCCCCAGGCGGAAGCGGTCCAGGCGCGCGCGGCGGGTCGGGGCCTTGGCGGCCCCGGGCTCCACGTCGCGTGTCTCGGAAGCGATGGCTCCCGGCACGTCGAGGGCCTGCGGGGCTTCGGGCACGGCGGATCCGCCTGCGACCGCGCCGCCGTCGACCCGGCTCGCCGGAATGTTCATGTTTCTCCGCCTCGTACACCGACCGCCCTGAGGCGGCCGTTGCCCCCGGTCCCGTGGGCAACGGCCCCAGACCCTACCAATCACATACGGGTCATCCTGATCACGCGGTTGTCAGCGGAACGTGCTTTCGTCGCGGTGTCACCCGTCCGTGGCCGTCGCCCTGGTCAGGCGGCACGCCCGTGGCCCGGGCCCGCCACGATGTTGGCCGGCTCGCGCCCCTCCGCCCACGCGGTGACCTGCGTGCGGATCAGCCGCTGCGCCCGCGGCAGGAACGCGGACGAACTGCCGCCGACATGCGGGCTGATGAGCACCCCCGGCGCGAACCGCAGCGGGTGGTCGGCGGGCAGCGGCTCGGGGTCGGTGACGTCGAGCGCGGCGGTGAGCCGCCCGGCGGTCAGCTCGGTGAGCAGCGCCTTGGTGTCGACGACCGGACCGCGCGCGACGTTCACCAGCAGCGACCCGTCCCGCATGCGCGCCAGGAAGTCGGCGTCGACGAGGCCGCGGGTCTCGTCCGTGAGCGGGGTGGTGACGATGACGACGTCGGCGGTCGGCAGCAGGGCCGGCAGTTCGGAGATCGCCCGCACGGGGGCTCCGTCGGCGGTGGTCCGGGGCCGGCGCGCGACCCGCACGACGTCGGCCTCGAACCCGCCGAGGCGGCGGTCCACCGCCTCGCCGATCGCGCCGTAGCCGAGGATCAGGACGGTCTTGTCGGCAAGCGCGGGGTAGAAGCCGGCCCGCCACTCCCCCGCGTCCTGGCCGCGGACGAACGACGGGATGCCGCGCAGCGACGCGAGCGTGAGCGCCACCGCGAGTTCGGCGGTGCTGGCCTCGTGGATGCCCCGGCCGTTCGCCAGCCGGGCGCCGGGCGGCAGGTACGGCAGCACGTGCTCGTACCCGGCGGTCAGCGTCTGCACGAAACGCACGTCCGGCATGTCCGCGAGCACCCGCAGCGGCGTCAGGTCGAACGTGTACGGCAGCACGTAGAACTCCACCCCGTCGTGCTCGGTCGGGGGCGGCGCCACGCCGTCGTAGACCTCGATGTCCAGTCCGTCCGGCAGGCCGCCGACCTCCGCCGGCTCGTACGGCATCCGGATGCGCCCGGTCGCGGTCGGGGAGGCGTGCGGACCGGCGGGGGTTGTCGAATCGGCCATGCGGGGAACTCTACGGTCGCGGCGCGCGTCGTCGAGTCGGGTGGTCCGGCCGGGAGAGCGCACGATCGCACAGTGAGGCGGTAAGACGGTGGTCCCAGGCAAGCGCACGCGCAGAGTGTCCGCGGCGAGACTGGCCGCGGCGACCGTGGCGGTGGTGCTCACGGCGTCGGCGTGCTCCGACGACGGTGGCGACGACGGCGATCCCGGCAACGCGGCGGCGCAGACGCCGGTGTCGTCCGCCGCGGTGCCGCCCGGGCCGACCGCGACGGGCGTACCGAAGGCCGCGGTGACCGGGGACGTGGCCACCGGACTCGACTCGCCGTGGGGGATCGCTCCGTTGCCCGACGGCGACGTCCTCGTGGCGTCGCGCGACAACGGGACCGTCTCCCGGTTCCGCCCCGGCACACCGGGCCTGACCGAGGTCGGCAAGGTCCCCGAATCGCAGCACAGCGGCGAGGGCGGCCTGCTCGGCCTGGCGCTGTCGCCGGACTTCGCCCGTGACGGCTGGGTCTACATCTATACGACGACCGACGACGACAACCGCATCCTGCGTATGAAGTACGCGCGCGAGACCGGCCTGACCTCGCCCGAGGTCCTGTTCACCGGAATCCCGGCGGGCGGCCGGCACAACGGCGGGCGCATCGCCTTCGGCCCCGACGGCATGTTGTACGCGGGCACGGGCGAGGCCGGCGACGAACCGCTGTCGCAGGACCGCGACTCGCTCGGCGGCAAGATCCTGCGGCTGACTCCCGAGGGGAAGCCCGCACCGGGCAACCCGTTCCCCGGCTCGCCGGTCTACAGCCTCGGGCACCGCAACGTGCAGGGCCTCGCGTGGGACTCGTCCGGCCGGCTGTGGGCCGCGGAGTTCGGCCAGAACGAGTGGGACGAGGTCAACCTGATCACGCCCGGTTCGAACTACGGCTGGCCGGTGGTCGAGGGCATCGCCAAGGACCCGAAGTACGTGGACCCGCTGGTGCAGTGGTCGACGGGCGAGGCGTCGCCCAGCGGCATCGCGATCGTCGACGACGTCGTGTACGTCGCGAGCCTGCGCGGCGAGCGGTTGTGGCAGGTGCCGATCGAGGGCGACCGGCTCGGCGAGCCGGTGTCCCTGTTCCAGGACAAGTACGGGCGGCTCCGCACCGTTCTCGCGGCTCCGGGCGGCGGGCTGTGGGTGTCGACGAGCAACACCGACGGCCGGGGCGACGTCCGCGACGGCGACGACCGCGTCTTGCAGGTCTCGCTGAGCTGACTTGCGGGTCTCGCTGAGCTGACCGGTCAGGCGGAGTCCACCAGTTGGAGGCGGTGCGCCAGAGCCGCCGCCTCCCCGCGGCTGGAGACCTCCAGCTTGCCCAGGATGTTCGAGACGTGCACGCTCGCGGTCTTCACGCTGATGAACAACTCCTCGGCGATCTGCCGGTTGCTGCGCCCGTCCACGACGAGCCGCAGCACGTCGCGTTCGCGCGGCGTCAGCATGGCGCCCTCCGGAAGCTCGGCGGGCTGCCCCTCGGCGCGTACGCCCGACACCGCCGACCCGTCGAGCGGCAGCCGCGCCCGGCGGGCGAGCAGCTCGGTCTCCTCGGTCAGCGGACGCGCGCCGAGCGCGACGGCGCTCGCGTGCGCCTGGGCCAGCACCAGCGTGGCCCGCACCCGGTCCCCGGCGGCGATCAGCGCCCCCGCGAGCCGGCAGCGGACCCGGGCGAGGACGTACGGCTGCGACGCCTGCTCCCACGCCGCGACCGCCTCCTCCCACAGCTCGACGGTCGCCTCGCCCTCGGCACGGGCCAGTTCGGCGCGCAGGTTGACCGCGTGCGCCTCGTCCAGCGGGCAGTCGCGGGCCAGCGACAGCGCGACCGTGCGGATGCGCTTCAGCACCTCCTGACGGGCCTTCAGCTCGGCACCGCCGCGCGGATACCCGGCAAGTTCGGTCGCGTCGCCCTCGGCGCGTGCCGACTCGACCAGCAGCGGCCACGTGTAGCGCTGGTGTCCGGCGGGGAAGTCGCTGCTCAGGTCCGGGGCGATCAGCTCGCGCACGTCGGCGAGGCGCCCGAGGCGCCGCGCGACCGCGACCTCCAGCGTGCGCAGGGGGATGCGGAACTGCGGTTCCACGTACGTCGCCTCGGCGATCTGGCGGGCCTCGTCCAGCACGCGTGTGGCCGTCGCGATGTCGCCGCGGGCCAGCGCGATCTCGACGAGAAGGCGGTTGGCGTGGCCCGCGGTCTCGGGCTTGGTGTCGTACTCGAACACCTCGTCGAGCAGCCGCGCGGCCTCGTCCCATTCGCCGAGCGAGATCAGGCTCTCGCCGAGGTTGCCGATGGTGAACGCCCCGATGCCGCGCACCAGTCCGCGTTCTCGGGCGATCTCCAGCGCCTCGGCGCCGGCCGCGGCGGCCTCGCGGTGCCGGCCCAGGCCTTCGAGCACCGACGACAGGTTGCTGAGCACGAGGCACATGATGTCCGGCTCGGACGCGCGCTTCGCGAGCGAGCGGGCCTCCTCGAACTCGGCGAGCCCCTCGTGCGGGCGGCCGAGGTTGACCAGCAGGCAGCCGAGCGTCTTGAGGATGGTCGCCTCGTCGGCGGGACTGCCGATGCCGCGGGCGATGGCAAGGGCCTCGCGCGCGGTCGCCACCGAGTCCTCGGTGGGGCCGTCGAGCATCTGGTCGCGGGCGATCTGGCCGAGGACGCGGGCGTGTTCGATGGACGGCGGCAGTCCGACGAGCAGGTGCTCGGCCTTCTGGAGCTCGGCCAGGCCGCTGGAGCGGTTGCTGCCGCGCAGGAGCCCCGCGCGGATGGTCCACAGCGCGGCGGCGCGGCGCGGGTCCGCCTCCACGTCGACGAGGTCGAGGGCCTGGCGGCTGAAGGCGAGGGCCTTGTCGAACGCGTTGTCGAAGCGGGCCGGGGAGATCGCCGTGAACAGCAGGTCCAGGAGCGTGATGCCGGTCAGGTCCTCGGGATCGGCGACCTGCTCCCACAGCTCCAGGGCGCGTTCGAGGAGGCGGAACTGCTCGCCGAACGCGTACCGCGAGCGCGCGGTGTCGGCGGCGGCGAGTACCGCCGGGAGTGCTTCGGTGGCGCGGCCGGCGTGGTACCAGTACATCGCCAGGCGGCTGGAGTGCTCGTCGCAAGGCACCAGTTCGGGGCTGCGCTCCAGGGCCTCGGCGTAGCGCACGTACATCCGCATGCGCTCGCCGGGCAGCAGGTCGTCGCGGACGGCCTCGCGGACGAGGGCGTGCCGGAACTGGTAGCCGTCGCCGTCCTTGGTGGGGACGAGGACGTGCATCGACACGGCGGCGCGCAGCGCCTCGTCCAGTTCCGCACCGCCGAGCCCGGCCACCTCGCTGAGCAGCGTGTGCCCGACGTTGCTGCCGCCGACCGCCGCGGTGCGGACCACCCGCTGGGTGCTGTCGGGCAGTTCCTCGACGCGGATCAGGAGCAGGTCGCGCAGGGTGTCGGAGAGGCCGGTCAGGCGCCCGCCGCGCACGCCGCGGGCCAGCTCCTCGACGAAGAAGGCGTTGCCCTCGGACTTCTGGTAGATCTGCCGGATCAGCCGGCGGGAGGGCTCCTCGCCGAGGATTCCGCGCAGTTGCTCGCCGACCTGGGCCCGGGTCAGGCGGCCGAGGTCGAGGCGGCGTACCGAGCGGATGCGGTCCAGCTCCGCGAGGAAGGGGCGCAGCGGGTGGCGGCGGTCGATCGCGTCGGCGCGGTACGTACCGACGACGAGGATCCGGCCCCGGCGCATCGAGCGGACCAGGAAGGACAGCAGCTCGCGCGTCGAGGCGTCGGCCCAGTGCATGTCCTCGAAGGCGACGACGAGGGTGTGGTCCTCGCCGAGCTGCTCCAGCACGCGCAGCATCAGCTCGAAGAGCCGGGCGCGGTCGTAGTCGCCGGACGTGATGCCGGACGGTATCGGCGCGAGGTGCGGCATGATCCACGACAGGTCCTGCTCGCGGCCCGCGACGGCGCTGGCCAGCTGGGGTCCGAGCACGTCGGTGAGCGCCCGCATGGCCGCGGAGACCGGGGCGAAGGGCAGGCCCTCGGCCCCCAGCTCCAGGCAGCCGCCGATCGCGGTGACGGCGCCCTTCGCCTCCGCCTGGTCGACGAACTCCTGGAGCAGGCGGGTCTTGCCCACCCCGGCCTCGCCGCCGATCAGGACGACGCCGGGCGTGCCCGCGTCGGCGTCGCGCAGGGCGTCCGCGAGCTGGGACAGCTCGGGAAGGCGACCGACGAAGACAGGGCTCACCGCAACTGTGGACACGTGGTCGAGCATGCCATGCGGAACGGACACCGAGCGCCCCCTTTTCTCCCGAGGCGAACTGGTTGTCGCAGGTCAAGAACACCGGGCGCCGGCTCGGACGCCCGCTCGGGCTCCGGACGTGCGCCGGATACGCAAGAAGGGTCCAGGACACCCCCGACGGTGTCCTGGACCCTTCTTCCGGCCCTGGTCGGCTCGGCCCCCCTTCCTCGAAGGCCTCGCCGACCCGGTTCCGGTCATACCGCGGGACGTACTGACCCCGCGATACCACCGGCGCTTGCGCGTGAACTCTCCTCCGCGGCGCGGGCGAGGCGGCGGGCCTCGCGGCGGTTCCGGAGGGCCTTGCGGACCTTGCGCTCGTGCGCGGCGGTGCGGTGCAGCTCGGCCTGTCGGGCCTGGAACATCTCGTACTCGAGCATTTCGGCTTCTCCTTGTGACGTGTCCTCGGCGGCTTCTCCGCTTCGGCGCCCTCTCGGGGCATGTCATAAGGTTCGCGTCCCAGAGGGGCCCCGGGCATCGGGCGGATGCCCGATCTTGGGCGGGCGGGATGGTCTTAGGGGGCCTTAGGAGGACCTGGGACCGGGCCTAAGGTCCCTAAGGCGGAGCCTGGGCCTACCTAGGCCGCCCGCCGTGCGACCGCGATGTACCTAGAGGTCCTTGGCGGAGTGGCGAAAGTGCATGGCAGGCCGTCGCGCGCGCTGGCATGATGCCGCTCCCTTGACTGCGCCAACCAAGTCGACGAGATGTCCGCGATTGGCGCGCCGTCCCCCTTTTCTCCTCCCCGGAGCCCTGTCTTGTCAGCGTCTTCACCGCCTGTCGAGCCACCACCACTACAACCACCACTACAACCACCGGTCCAGCCACCGGTCCAGCCACCGCGGCAACCACCTCGGCGCCGGATGTTCACCGGGCCCCTGCTGTCGTGGGCGGCGCTTCTCGGCGTCCTCGCGGGAGCGGGCATCGGCTACGGCATCCAGGCGTCCCGCCCCGCCGAGCCCCTGCCGCCGCTGTTCGGCGAGGCGCCGCCGATCATGTACGCCGCCGCCGACGTGAAGCCGTTCGTCCTGCCGGCCGAGCAGGACGACAAGGTGCGCCGCGACGGCGACCTGCGCGAACTGCTGCTGCCGGTACCGGACGCCGGCACCGAGTACTTCGGCCACCACGGCGAGGACAACTGGCTCTCGTTCACCGAGTACGTGTCCGGCGTCGAGGACCACACCTGGGCCGCGTCCCGCCTCCTGGGGGACGACTGGCGGCGCACCGCAGCCCGCACCTGGACGCTGCCCGGCCGTGTACTCGTCGACATCAAGCTGCACCAGTTCGGGAAAGGAGCACCGTCAGCCGGGGAATGGCTGGAGGGCGACCTCCAGTCCGACAGGACGTCCGGCCATGTCGTCGGCACCGACCCGGCCATTCCCGGCACCGGCTCAGGCAGGCTCCGCGTCTTCCCGAAGAACGACGCCGTGAAGGGCGCCCCCTACTCGGCGCGGGCCTCCGCGTGGCGCGGCGACATCTACATGGCGGTCTGGTTCTACTCCGAGTCCCCAATCGATGCGGACCAGGCGCTGGAGATCGCCCGGCAGCAGGCGGCGCGGCTGTGAACAGTTCCCGTACGTTCCAGTGGACGGCCGCCGCCATCGGCTGGGCGCTGCTGCTGATCGCCGCCGGCGTCGGCTTCATGGGGTACCGCCTCTTCCACGCCGACGGCCCGCCGGCCCCCGCCCGTCCCGTGGTCTCCGGATCGACCGACAAGCCGACCGTCACGGCTCCGGCGCTGCCGCTTGCCGCCGACGGCACTCACAGCGGCCCCATCGAGCACGCCCTGGCCCCGTACTCGCTGCTGTGGGAACCCGGTGGCGACGAGGGCGAGAAGGGTGTGAGCGGCGAACTCTCCCGCGAGGAAGTCGAAGCGGCCGCTCAGGAGGTGCTGGACCAACTCGCGACGACAACCGGGGCACCGCGCGCCGACGCGGCCGAAGCGATGCGGCAACAAGGCTGGAACGCCAGTGCGTTCCGCAAGTACCGGGGGAAGTCGGCTGCCGGAGAAGTGCGCATCCAGGTGACGCGCATGGCCCCCGCCGCCGCGAAGACGGCGAACGGCAACCTGCGCCGGGTCGCCGACCCCGGGACGGCTCCCCTCGACCCTGGCGTCACCGACGCCGACGCCTGGTGCGCGATGCGCGACGAGAACCCCGAGTCCGGCCTGATTTCGCTCACCTGCGGCGCTGTCGTGGGCGACGTCCAGGTCCAGTTCGTCGCACTGGGCTCGTACGAAGGCTCGGTGAAGACGGCAAGGGTCTTGTTCCAGGAGCAAGTAGCCCACCTGCGCAAGGGAGGTGCGGCCGCGTGACCGGTCAGCCCGAGACCGTCGGAGCCACGTCCGAACCCGAACTCGTGGGCGCGGCCGACTCCGCCGCCCCGCCGGACACCGCGTCGGCCGGCGCCGTCGACGTCGCCGAAGGGCCTTCCGCCCCGCGGCCGCGCCGCCTGCGCGGCGTCCTGCGCTGGACGGCCGCCATCCTCGTCTTCGCCGCGGTCGCGGGCGGCGTCACCGCGCTGACGACCCTCCCGGACCGCGACAAGTTGCCCCGACTCGGGACCGAGTCGGACGGTCGCCACGATTACCCCGCACTGTCCGTACCGCCCGTCGTGCAGCCCGAGTTCGGCAGCGGGACCGCGACCCAACGCCTTTACGACATCCGCCTCGTGCTCCTGCCGAGGCCGAAGAGCGCAGTGCGGGACAAGGCGTTCCCCGGCCGGGACGGATGGCTGCCGACCGAGAAGTACCTGTCGCTGTTCGCCGATTCGGCGCCCATCGCGGGCGTGCTGCGCGACCACGGCCTGCGCCACATCGCCGCCGACGCCTGGCGGACGCCTGACGGCACGCGCACCGAGGTGTACCTGCTGCACTTCGACTCACGCGAAATCGCGTCGCTCTACTACGAGGACATGGGGTCCGAGGCGCTGCCGATCGCCGTGGACAGCGGGGAGCTCGGCTACGAACCACCCGACGAGTTCAACACCCCGACCTTCGCGGTGGTCCGCGGCCGCCTGGGTGAAACCCTCGACGCCGAGGGCCTGCTCGGACGGGTCGCGATGATCCAGAGCGGCGACATCGTCGCCGTCGTGCTCACCCGCTCCCCCGCCGACGTCACGCGCGTGCCGTTCGACCAGGCCGTGGCCTTGCAGGCGCAACTGCTCGGCTGAGGCGACCTGGGACGCGTGAAGGGTGCCGCCCCCCGATCGGGGGCGGCACCCTTCAGGTCCGGGTAGCCGGGTCCGGGTAGCCGGGTCCGGGTAGCCGGGGCGTCAGGAGACGCCGAGCTTTTCCAGGATCAGTTCGCGGACGCGGGCCGCGTCGGCCTGGCCGCGGGTGGCCTTCATGACCGCGCCGATGAGCGCGCCCACGGGGCCCAGGTTGCCGGACTTGATCTTGGCGACGGCGTCCGCCTGGGCGGCGATGGCGTCGTCGATCGCGGCACCCAGCGCGCCCTCGTCGGAGACGACCTTCAGGCCGCGCTTCTCGACGACCTCGTCCGGGCCGCCCTCGCCGGCCAGCACGCCTTCGATGACCTGGCGAGCCAGCTTGTCGTTCAGCTCGCCGGCCTTGACCAGGGCGGCGACCCGGGCGACCTGCGCGGGCGTGATGGGCAGCGCACCCACCTCGACGCCGCGCTCGTTGGCGTTGCGGGCCAGCTCGCCGAGCCACCACTTGCGGGCGGCGTCGGAGTCCGCACCCTCCGCGACCGTCTCCACGATCGCGTCGACCGCACCCGCGTTGACCAGCGACTGCATGTCGAAGTCCGAGATGCCCCACTCGGCCTGGAGGCGCTTGCGCCGCACCGACGGCTTCTCGGGCAGCGTGGCGCGCAGCTCCTCGACCCACTCGCGGCTCGGTGCCACCGGAACCAGGTCCGGCTCGGGGAAGTACCGGTAGTCCTCGGCCTCCTCCTTGACCCGGCCGGCCGTGGTGCTGCCGTCGTCCTCGTGGAAGTGCCGTGTCTCCTGGACGATCGTGCCGCCCTCGGACAGCACGGTCGCGTGCCGCTGGATCTCGAAGCGGATGGCCCGCTCGACCGAGCGCAGCGAGTTGACGTTCTTCGTCTCCGAGCGCGTGCCGAACTTCTCGCGGCCGTGCGGGCGCAGCGAGAGGTTGGCGTCGCAGCGCATCTGGCCCAGCTCCATGCGGGCCTCGGAGACGCCGAGCGCCTTGATCAGGTCGCGCAGCTCGGCGACGTACGCCTTGGCGATCTCCGGGGCGAGTTCGCCCGCGCCCTCGATCGGCTTGGTGACGATCTCGATGAGCGGGATGCCGCACCGGTTGTAGTCGAGCAGCGAGTAGTCGGCGCCGTGGATGCGGCCGGTCGCGCCGCCCACGTGGGTCGACTTGCCGGTGTCCTCCTCCATGTGCGCGCGCTCGATGCCGACGCGCCACGTCTTGCCCTGGACCTCGACGTCGAGGTAGCCGCCGAAGGCGATGGGCTCGTCGTACTGCGACGTCTGGAAGTTCTTCGGCATGTCCGGATAGAAGTAGTTCTTCCGGGCGAAGCGGCACCACTCGGCGATCTCGCAGTTCAGCGCGAGGCCGATGCGGATCGCCGACTCGACGGCCGTACGGTTCACCACCGGCAGCGCGCCGGGCAGGCCGAGGCAGGTGGGGCAGACCTGGCTGTTCGGCTCCGCCCCGAACTCCGTCGAACACCCGCAGAACATCTTGGTGTTCGTACCGAGCTCGACGTGGACCTCAAGGCCCATCACCGGGTCGTACGAGGCCAACGCCTCCTCGTACGACATGAGTTCGGTCGTGCTGCTCACAGGAAGTGCAACTCCTTCAGGGTTTTCGTTGTCCTTGTCACCCAGTCGGCATACGCGGGAACCTTCGCGAGCGTCGTCAGGTCGACACTCTGACCCAAGGACTCAAAGTAGTCCTCGGCCCGATTGTGCGTGACTTTGGCCATCACTTGCTTGAGTCGGTACTTGGGGTCCGTCTCCTTCTCGACCGCCTCCGACGTGGTGGGCAAGAGCGTGACGTCCGCCCCTCGTAAACGCCGGTACGCCTCCGGGTCGGCGAGCATCCACGCCTCCGTCTCACGGCGCGGTGCCAGCACAACGGTCCTGGCAGGGCCGCCCGTCAAGGACGCGGCCAGCTTCTCGGCCTTGCTCCGTTCGTTCCAGTCGCTGTGGACGAACAGCACATGGCACCGCCGGGTCAGCTCGGACGCCTCCGCGTGCAGTGTGGCCCCGTCGGACACCATCGTGGCTTCCGCACACGAGACCACTTCATCTGCCAGCGCGACCGCGGTCCGCGCTCCGTGTTCCAGGAGGGCACCGACCTGGCGGAGCACCAGAGGTTCGAGGAAGTAGCGGTCGCTTCTGCCCTCGGCTATCAGCCCGACGACGAGTGGACGACTCACCGCTCGCCCCCGGGCACTGTCTCCAGGAGCCGCCGCACCTCGAAGTCCGTGGCGTAGGTGCCGAGGTCGGCGTCCGGCGGGGGGCTGGCCAGGACCGGGCGGGCCACGGTGACCTGGTCGCCGGGGCCACCGCCGGTGGCGTACCGCGTGCTCCGCTCCACGAAGACCAGCGTGGCGTCCGGGGCGTCGCGGAATGCCGAGACCAACACCGGCGAGTGGGTGGTCATGAGCAATTGCCGCATGGGACCGGTCGGCGGCGGCGCGTCGTGGTACTCCACGACATCGCGTCGAAGGCGGCGTACGACCTCGGCCAGGCGACTGGGGTGGAGCCCGTTCTCCAGTTCCTCGACGGCCAGCAGTCCCGGCGCGTGCGGGTCGTGCGCCGCGGCCAGCAGTGCCAGTATGCGCAGTGTCCCCTCCGACAACAGCACCGGAGCCGACCGTTGCCCATCGCGCTGCACGACGTCGAAGTCGTACTCGAAACGGCGCCGGTCGAAGACAGGCACGACCTCACGGATGCCGGGGAGCAACGCGGCCAGGTCGACGTTGAGATCGTCGAGCGACCCCGCCTTCTGGATCCGGCCCAGGACCAGCGCCAGGTTGGCGCCATCGGGTCGGAGCAGGTCGCTGTCCGGCCCGGAGCCGGGCACCGGGTCGCGCATCGTGGCGGGTTGGAGTTCCAAAGGCCGCCACGACTGGCACTCCTGCACGATCAAATGGCCGAGGAGGCCGGGGATCGGGCCTGCCCCGATCCTGTGGTGCCGGCCTTCTCGAGGAGGCAGCATCCGGGCGGAGTCGTCGATCGCGGCGATCCACTCCGGTGAAAGACCCAGTCGCCTCATCCACGAACGGTCCTCCAGGGAGGAGAACCAGACAGCCGACGACTCGCGGTTGGGGCGCAATTCGCCGTTCCGCCATTCGGCTTCCAGCCGAATCCGGGCCGCCATCGGCCCGAAACGGGTCGCCAGCAGCATGCCGACGACGATCCGCATCGGCGGCGGATCGCCGTCCGCGGTCCGGTGGAACAGGTCCGGTCCGTGCCCTCGCGTCTGGCGGGCGAAGGCCCTTTCCATCTTGTCGTCGACACAGTCCGCGACGAGGCGCAGTGCGTCGAAGACGTTGGACTTTCCCGCGCCGTTGGGGCCCACCAGGACCAGCGAGGGCAGTACGTCCAACTCGAAGCCGACCAGGGATTTGAACCCGTCGATCTCCAGCCGGGTGATCACGCGTTCGCCTCCTCTCCGGCGGTCGCGGCGCAGGCGGGGTGCTCGGCGGGTGCGACGGGCCGGTCGGCCGGTCGCACCCGCCGAACTCCGCTCACAGGCCCTCGATCTCCAATGCCTCTTCCTGCTCCTCACGGAGCGAGCGGATCAGCAGGGCGAAGCCGGTGATCACGGCGGCGGCCGAGATGATCGCGTCGGTCATCTCCAGCTTGTCGTGCTTGCCCCTGGCCTCCTTGATCTGCTTCATGACGCCGATCGCGCCGAACACCTGCATGCCCAGGCCGATGAACTTGCCGGCCTTGCTCTTGGGGGCCTTCTTCTTGGCCATCTGATGTCTCCTCGGAACCGTTCGGAAAGTCGGTCGGGCTCGGTCGCGCGGATGCCGTGCGGCCGGTTACAGGACCGGTGCCCGGTCGAGCAGCGGGCCGCCCCAGCGGTCCAGGTACGCCGCCTCGACCGCGGCACCGACCCGGTACAGCCGGTCGTCGGCCATCGTGGGCGCGATGATCTGGAGGCCGACCGGCAGGCCGTCCTCGGGTGCGAGCCCGCACGGCAGCGACATCGCGGCGTTCCCGGCCATGTTGGACGGGATCGTGCAGAGGTCGGCCAGGTACATCGCCATCGGGTCGTCGGCGCGCTCGCCGATCGGGAAGGCGGTGGTCGGCGTGGTCGGCGAGACCAGCACGTCGACCTGGGCGAACGCGGCGTCGAAGTCGCGGGTGATGAGGGTGCGCACCTTTTGCGCCTGCCCGTAGTACGCGTCGTAGTAACCGGACGACAGGGCGTACGTGCCGAGCATGATGCGGCGCTTGACCTCCGGTCCGAAGCCGGCCTCACGGGTCAGCGACATGACCTCCTCGGCCGACCGCTCGCCGTTGTCCCCGACGCGCAGGCCGTAGCGCATCGCATCGAAGCGGGCCAGGTTGGACGACGCCTCGGACGGCGCGATCAGGTAGTAGGCCGGCATCGCGTAGTCGAAGTTGGGGCAGGAGATCTCGACGACCTCGGCACCCAGTTCGCGCAGCAGCTCGACGGCCTCGTCGAAGCGCTGCGACACGCCCGCCTGGTACTGCGGTCCGGCGAACTCCTTGACGACGCCGACGCGCATGCCGCGCACGTCGCCGTTCCGGGCCGCGCCCACGACGTCCGGCACGGGCGCGTCGATCGACGTCGAGTCGCGCGGGTCGTGTCCGGCGATGGCCTCGTGCAGCAGCGCGGCGTCGAGCACCGTGCGGGCGCACGGGCCGCCCTGGTCGAGGGAGGAGGAGAAGGCGACGAGGCCGTAGCGCGAGACGCCGCCGTACGTCGGCTTGACGCCGACCGTGCCGGTGACCGACGCGGGCTGGCGGATCGAGCCGCCGGTGTCGGTGCCGATCGCGAGCGGGGCCTCGAACGCGGCGAGCGCCGCGGCGCTGCCGCCGCCGGAGCCGCCGGGGATGCGCGCGAGGTCCCACGGGTTGCCGGTCGGTCCGTACGCCGAGTTCTCCGTCGAGGACCCCATGGCGAACTCGTCCATGTTGGTCTTGCCGAGGATGACGACGCCGGCCTCCTTGAGGCGGCGGGTCACGGTGGCGTCGTACGGCGGCAGCCAGCCTTCGAGGATCTTCGAACCGCACGTCGTGGGCATGCCCTGCGAGGTGAAGACGTCCTTGAGGGCGAGCGGTACGCCGGCCAGCGGGCCGAGCGCGTCGCCCTTGGCGCGGCGCTCGTCGACGGCCTTGGCGGCGGCGAGCGCGCCCTCGGCGTCGACGTGCAGGAAGGCGTGAACCTTGCCGTCGACCTCGGTGATGCGGTCGAGGTGCGCCTGCGCGACCTCGACGGCGGACACCTCGCCCGCGGCGATCCGCGAGGCGGTCTCGGCGGCGGTGAGCCTGGTCAGGTCGGCCATCTCTACTGCTCCTCCCCGAGGATCCGCGGCACGCGGAAGCGCTGGTCCTCGGCGGCCGGCGCACCGGAGAGGGCCTGCTCGGGGGTGAGCCCCGGCCGGATCTCGTCGGGCCGCATGACGTTGGTCAGCGGCAGCGGGTGCGACGTCGGCGGGATGTCGTCGGCGGCGACCTCGCCGACGCGGGCGACCGCGCCGATGATGTCGTCGAGCTGGGTGGCGAGGTGGTCGAGTTCCTCGGCTCCGAGCTCCAGCCGCGACAGCCGGGCGAGGTGGGCGACCTCCTCGCGCGTGATGCCAGGCATGCAGCGATTCCTTCTAGGGGTGGCTGGGGATGGGTACGTTCGACGCCATCCTAGTTGCCGCGGGTTACGCGGCCGCTCTCATATATCCGGGTGCCTCCGCGTATTGCTCACAGCGTGCCCGCGCCGCGTTCCGGGCCCCGCCCACGGCGCGCTCGCGGCTCGCCCGCAGCTCTCGCCCGCAGTTCGCCCGCAGCTCTCGCCCGCAGTTCGCTCACAGCCGTCTCAACGCCCGCACCGGCACCGGCGACACGCCCGCCTCCGCTATCCGGTCGCTACCTGGTGGCTATCCGGTGACCCGGGTCGGCCGGTGCGGCGGCCGGGCGCGGTCGGCGCGCGGCATGGCCGGGGGCGGAACGGTCGCCTGGGTCACGGTCGGCACACCCGGCACAGAGGGCACTGTCGGGACGCTCGGCACGGTCGGCACACTCGTCGGCGGCGCCGGAGGCTGCGACGGCGAGGGGGCCGGCAGATCGGGTACGTGGCGCGACGGCGCCATCCGCGCGCCGACCCCGTGGCGTACCAGCCACGCCGTGGCCTCGTCGCGCGGCAGCGCGCGGGCGATCAGCCAGCCCTGGGCGCTGTCGCAGCCGAGGTCGCGCAGGCGGTCCCAGGTGGCGTTGTCCTCGACACCTTCGGCGACGACGCGCAGGCCGAGCGAGTGGGCCAGGTCGACGGTGGAGCGCACGATGGCGGCGTCCTCCTCGTCGACGGTGAGGCGGGCCACGAACGAGCGGTCGATCTTGATCTCGCTGACCGGTATGTGCCGCAGATGCACGAACGACGAGTAGCCGGTGCCGAAGTCGTCCAGAGACAGCCTGACTCCGAGCTTCCGCAACGCGTCGAGGCTGTCCGCGGCCCGCTGCGGTTCTTCGAGGAGCACGCGCTCGGTGATCTCCAAGTGCAGTGCGCCCGCGGGTACGCCGTATCTCCGCAGCCCGGCCGCCACCGTGTCGGCGAACGTCGGCGCGTGGATGTCGCGCGCCGACACGTTGACCGCGACCGGTACGTCGATGCCCTGCTGGTGCCACCGGGCCACTTGCGACAAAGCCTCGTCGACGACGTAGCGCGTCAGACGAGGCATCAGGCCGGTCTCCTCGGCCAGGCGGACGAACTCCTCGGGCGATATGTACCCGCGTTCGGGGTGGCACCAGCGCACGAGTGCCTCGCAGCCGTCCACGCGCCCGGTCGTGAAGGACACTTTGGGCTGGTAGTGGAGTTCCACCTGCTGCACGTCGAGAGCGCGGCGCAGGTCGCCCAGCAGCAGCAGCTTCTCGCGCGTGTTGACGTCGCGGGCCGGGTCGTACAGTTCGACGCCGCTGCGCAGGCGCTTGGCCAGGTACATCGCCACGTCGGCGTATTGCAGCAGGCCGGCCATGTCCGTGGCGTGGTCCGGGAAGACCGCGACGCCGACGCTGACCTCGATGTCGAGGGAGAGGTCGTCGAGTTCGAACGGTTCGCCCAGCACCTCGACGACCTGCCGGGCCAGGGACAACGCCAGCTTCTCGGCGGCGGCCGCGCTCGCGAGGGGGTCCTCGCTGTCGGGTTCGCCGAGGTCGGGCATGAGTACGGCGAACTCGTCGCCGCCGAGCCGGGCCACGGTGTCGTCGCCGCCGACCACCCCCAGCAGCCGCTGCCCGACCTGGTGCAGGAGGCGGTCCCCGGCGAGGTGCCCGAGCGTGTCGTTGACCTCGTGGAAGCGGTGCAGGTCGAGCAGGAACAGGGCGACCCGGCCGGTGCCGCCGCTCTTGCGCAGCGCACGGTCCCCGTGTTCCAGGAGGAGGCGGCGGTTGGGGAGGCCGGTCAACGCGTCGTGGCGTACCTCTTGTTCGCGGTCGAAGGTGACGCGCGTGGTCTGGTGGATGCTGTAGAGCGGTACCGCGAACAGCGGCAGTGCCCACGGGTTCGCGTGCGCGACGATGGCGATGAGCGGGGCGAGCACGATGAGCGCGCCGTGCGCGACGCAGCGCGAGCGGATCTCCTCCCCGGCGAGCGACCTGGGGCTGACGCCGCGCCAACTTGCGCGCAGCAGCCAGCCGATGCACTGCGAGACGCAGACCATGACGACGCCGGCGACGAGGACGGCGGGGAGGTCCGCGGCGGCGAGTTCGCGCGTCTGGGCGCGTTCCGGGCGTACTCCGCACAGTTGCAGGACGATGTCGGCGGCCAGGAACGCGAGGACGTAGTGGCCGACGATGTACGCGATGCGCCACGCCGAATCGCGGCGCGCGGCACAGGAGATGAGCACGGGTACCGCCTGCACGAGGGAGGCGAGGACCCAGCCGTGCACGATGAGCAGGCCGTACGAGATGGCCACCGAGGCCATGGCGCCGGGCACGTACAGGCCGCGGCGCGTGATGCCGGTGTGCACGCCGTCGAGGACCACCAGCGCCAGCATGATCCAGATGCCGGCCTCGCTCGGCGGGAAGAGCGAGTCGCCGCCCACGACGACCCGGGCGACCGAGATCAGGAGCACGAGGTTCCCGACACCGCCGACGATGACGGTGTTGGCGACGAACTGGCCAGGGCGCGCGACTCGCGACAGATCTGTTCGTCCGATCCGACGCATGCACATGCTCCCTGCGGCTCTTCCGGGCGGTTCCCCGTCCGGCGGGCCGGACTGCCCGGCCGCGGCAAGGGGTACGCAAGACGTTCCGCGACCGGGCGGCAAGCCCGGCGCGAACCGGGTTCCCGATCAGGGTAGGACGCGTTGCGTTTGCTGGGGAGCTTTATCGCCAAGGTCGAATCGGAAGGTTCTCTTCCGTTCACCTTGCCGTATACGGCGCCTGACTGTACGTCAGGCGCGGGTCCGCATGTCGGCGACAACTCGGTGAGATCTGCAAATCGGCCCGAAAACGGGCCGATTTGCGGATCTCGACGCGGATCTCGACGCGGATCTCATCACTGATCTCGCCGCGGATCTCGCCGCGCTTCGCAATGCACGGCGATCAATCGGAGCGGCAATTCACCCGTCAGTCGGAGCCGTCGTTTCGGCGCGGGCCGCGACCCACTCGCGGGCGGCGTCCGGGCCGTCGGTGAGCAGCACCGCGAAGCCTTCGTCGTCGAGGACGGGGACGCCGAGCGAGACCGCCTTGTCGTACTTCGACCCGGGGTTGTCGCCGACGACCACGAAGTCGGTCTTCTTCGAGACCGATCCCGTCACCTTCGCGCCCTCGGCCTCCAGCGCCTCCTTCGCGCCGTCGCGCGTGTAGCCGGTCAAGGTGCCGGTGACCACGGTGGTGAGTCCGGTGAGCATGCCGGTGGCCTTCTCGGCCCCGCCCTCCTCGACGAAGCGCACGCCCGCGGCCCGCCACTTCTCGACGATCTCGCGGTGCCAGTCCTCCGCGAACCACTCGACGATCGACTCGGCGATGATCGGGCCGACGCCCTCGGCCGACGCGATCTCCTCGACACTCGCGTTCATCAGCCGGTCCAGGTCGCGGAATTCGGCGGTGATCGCGCGGGCCGTGGTGTCGCTCACGTGCCGGATCGACAGCGCGGTCAGGATGCGCCACAGCGGCTGCTGCTTCGCCGCCTCCAGGCCCGCGAGGAGCACCTCGACGGTCTTCTTCGCCTCGCCCTGCTGGTTCGCGAAGAACGACATGACCTTGTGCTCGCCGGTCTCGTCGTCGACCTTCGGCATGCCGGTCTTCTGGTCGCGCACCAGCACCTTGATGGGCAGCAGCTGCTCGACGGTCAGGTCGAACAGGTCGCCCTCGTCGCGCAGCGGCGGCTCGGACGGCTCCAGCGGCTGGGTCAGCGCGGTCGCCGCGACGTACCCGAGGCCGTCGATGTCGAGCGCCTTGCGGCCCGCCAGGTGGAACACGCGCTCACGCAGCTGCGCGGGGCAGGACCGGGCGTTCGGGCAGCGTACGTCGACATCGCCCTCCTTCATCGGCCGCAGCTCCGTGGCGCACTCCGGGCAGTGCGTAGGCATCACGAACTCGCGTTCGGTGCCGTCCCGCAGGTCGACGACCGGGCCCAGGATCTCGGGGATGACGTCGCCGGCCTTGCGCAGCACCACCGTGTCGCCGATCAGCACGCCCTTGGCCTTGACGACCTCCTGGTTGTGCAGCGTCGCGTACGCCACGGTCGACCCGGCCACCACGACCGGCTCCATCACCGCGTACGGCGTGACGCGCCCGGTGCGGCCCACGTTCACCTTGATGTCGAGGAGCTTGGTGTTGACCTCCTGCGGCGGGTACTTGAACGCGATGGCCCAGCGCGGCGCCTTCGAGGTCGCGCCGAGCCGCCCCTGGAGCGGGATCTCGTCGACCTTGACCACCACGCCGTCGATCTCGTGCTCGACCGAGTTGCGGTGCTCGCCGAAGTAGCGGACGAACTCCTTGATCTGATCGGGGGTGTCGACGACCTTGTTGTGCTTCGCGGTGGGCAGGCCCCAGGCGCGCAGCTTGTCGTACGCGTGCGACTGGCAGTCGATGTCGAAGCCGCGGCGCGCGCCGATGCCGTGCACCACCATGTGCAGCGGGCGCTGCGCCACGACACGCGCGTCCTTCATGCGCAGCGAGCCGGCGGCGGCGTTGCGGGGGTTCGCGAACGGCTTGCCGCCCGCCTCCACGAGCCCGGCGTTCAGCTCGTCGAACTTCTCGATCGGGAAGAACACCTCGCCGCGGATCTCGACCAGTTCGGGGATGTCGTGGCCGCCGTCGTCGCGCAGCCGGGCCGGGATCTCGGCGATCGTGCGCACGTTGACGGTGATGTCCTCGCCGGTGCGGCCGTCGCCGCGGGTGAGCGCGCGGACCAGCTCGCCGTTCTCGTACAGCAGGTTGACCGCGAGGCCGTCGACCTTCAGCTCGCACAGGAAGTGCGCCTCGGCGCCCGAGAGGTCCTTGTGCAGGCGCTCGATCCACTCGTCGAGCTCGTCCTCGTTCATCGCGTTGTCGAGGCTGAGCATGCGCTCCAGGTGGTCGACGGACTGGAAGCCGCTGGACGGCGCGCCGCCGACGGTCTGGGTCGGGGAGTCCGGCGTACGCAGCGCCGGGTACTCCTCCTCGATGCCCTCCAGCTCGCGCATGAGCGTGTCGAACTCGGCGTCGCTGACCGTCGGCGCGTCCTTGACGTAGTACCGGAACCGGTGCTCCTCGAGCTCCTTGGCCAGTGCGGCGGCCCGCTCGCGTACCTCCGCGGGGATACCTTCGGCGCCGGTCAGATCAGCCACGTCGTCAGCCTCCAGAAGTACCGGTGTCCGGTTCGCGGGCTGCCCCGCGGAAATGTCCGCTACGTTCTACCTCATCCCTCGGGCGCCTCGTGCAGCACCTGGGCGGCCTCGACGCTGTGCTTGAGCACCCTGCGCACCCACGCCGGATCCGCTCCGGCGAGACCGCAGGTCGGTGTGACGACCACCGCGGCCCCCAGGAGATCCGGCGCGAAGCCGAGTCGGCTCCACAACGTCTTGACACCGCTGACGGTACCGGCCGGGTCCGACAGCGGACGAGCTCCCGCGCCGGTGTTTCCCCTGGTCGTGGCGCGATTGGCCACCCGGTTGGAGGGCACCGCCGGAGGCAGTGACGGAACGACTCCGAAGAGGAATCCGAGGCCAGCCTCGACGGCCTCGCCGATCTCCTCCTCCTCGCGGGCGCGCAGCATCGAGAAGTCCAGCGACACCCCGGCGACCCCCGCCTCGCGCAGCAGCCCCACCGGCACCCCCGGCGCGCAACTGTGCACCACCGCCGGCACCCCGACGGCGTCGACGACGGTACGCAGTCCCTCGCGCACCACCGCCTTGTCCACCGCCCGCAACCGCCCGAACCCGCTGGCCGTCGGCACCGTCCCGGACAGCACCCCGGGCAGCGCGGGCTCGTCGAACTGCACCACCAGCTCGGCCCCCGGAATCCGCCTGCGCAGCTCCGCGACGTGCCCGCGCAACCCCTCGGCGAGCGAACCCGTCAGGTCCCGGCACGCCCCGGGGTCGGCCAACGCCTTGTCGCCGTGCCCCAGTTCGACCGTCGCCGCCAGCGTCCACGGCCCGGCCACCTGCACCTTCAGCGGCCCGGCGTACCCCTGCGTGAACTCCTCCAGCGCGTCCAGGTCCTCCCGCAGCCACGCCCTCGCCCGCCGGTGGTCCCGCCCGGGCCGGTCGGTGAACCGCCACCCCGACGGCTGCACCTCCGCGAACAGATCCACCAGCAACCCGGCCCCCCGCCCGGTCAGATCCGCCCCCACCCCCCGCTCCGGCAACTCCGGCAGATGCGGAAACCCACCCAGTTCCCCCACCACCAGACGCACGGCCTCCCGCACGTCCTCCCCCGGCAGAGACCCGACACCCGTCGCACTACCGGGCTTCCACGGATACCGCTTCTCGCTGCTCACGCCCCGAGACTACTGACCACCGCGAGGTGCCCTGACAAATCACCTGCCCCGGTATCGCCAGCGGACTGTATGGTCCGCTGGATTGCCAACTGAACACACGGGGGGACGCTTGAAGAATCGCGATCGAACGCTGCGGAAACGTCTTGTCACGGCCGGTGTTGCGGCCGTCTGCCCGCGGCCTGCCTGTCGACAAGTCCGTGTTCCGCGACGGCGCCTCGTACTCGTGGTCCCTGCGGGTCGAGGGCTCCGGCACCGCGCTGTCCGCATGGACCTCGCCCTGCCGGTTCACGGCCGACCACGCCTCACCGTCTGCCCCGGCAATCGCCTTCACCGACAACTATCCGAACGGCACACCGCCGGACGTCGTCCGCAGCGTGCGCTTCACGGTGCCGGCCGGCTCGGACACCGAGCAGATCTGCTACAAGGTTTCCGCCGACACCACCCTCCCGGTCGGCATCTGCGAGACAAGTTCCGTACCGGTGGGTGTCGACGGCACCGCCGACATCACCTTCCCGGCCCCGGACGGCGCCTGGCCGTTCGCCACGGTCACGGCCGTGAGCGTCGACCGTGCCGGGAACCATTCGCAGTCGAGCTCGCTGCGTGTGCCCGTCCAGGGGACGTACGAGCCGCCCGGTGACTACAACGACGACGACCGACCCGACCTCCTGACTGTCGGTTCCGACCACAAGCTGTACCTGCTTCCGGGGATCGAAGGCGGCGGCTTCGGCCCCCGCGTGGTCGCCGACGAAGGCGACTGGACAGGCGCCAAGATTGCCCGCGCCGGAGACCTTGTGGCCCGCAACGGGGACCCCTGGGCCCGGCCGGACAGCCGCAACGACCTCGTCGTGGTGCGTGGCGCGAAGCTCTACGTCCACCCGGGCAACGCCAGGGGCGGCTTCGGTCCGGCTGTCGAGATCCGCTCCGACTTCGACTGGTCGGGCACGGAGTCGATCGTCGTGTCCGAGCTGAGCTCCTCTTACTACGGGATATTCGCCAAGAAGGGCGACTCCCTGACACAGCACGTCGTGAGCGGGCTCGGCCTGTCGGTGGAGGTGTCCCACACCGTGGGGACAACCGGCTGGCGGTTCAAGGACGTTGTCCCGCTCCACCGCGACGTCGACGCCGACTGGTACCTCGACGTCTTCGTCCGCGACCGGCTGACCGGATCCCTCACGCTCTACCGGGCGCTCCCCGCCCCCGACAGCGGCAGCTACTTCCCGGCCACCATCGAACCGGTCACCACCATCGCCCCCTTCGGATGGGCCGCATGGCAGCGTCCGCAACTGGTCGCAGTGGGCGACCTGAACGGCGACGAGTTCGGCGACCTCGTGGCCACCACCACAACCGGCGGCCTCACCGCGGTGCCCGTGTCGGAGAGTGGCACGCCCGGCGCTCCGCAGGTGCTCGCGACCAGAGGCTACGGAATCGGCACCCGCCTGATCTGAAGCACCCTCACCTCACCGGGCCCGCAGCGAATCCTCGCCGCGGGCCCGGTTCGCATCCCCCGCATTCCCGAGCGCACGGCGCAGGGCGTCCACCAGCAACCCCGCCGAGTCCGACCACGCGGGAGCCCGAAAGCCCGCCGCCCTGTGCGGAAGCTCGCCCGCGAGAGCTCGGGTGATCAGCCGGTCCAGCGCCGCCTGATCCTCCAACGCATAGAAGTGCGCGTGACGGTCCACGGTCTCCCGCAGCGGCGGGATGTCGGTGCAGATCACCTCACACCCACACGCGAGCGCCTCCAGCGGGCCCAGGTGATTGCCTTCGTTCACCGACGCCACGAGCAGGGCCGACGCGCCTGAATAGAGCACAGCCAACTCGTCGTCGGTGACGCGCCCGGCGAAGCGCACGGTCCGCGCGACTTCTGGGTGCGCGGCCAGCAACTCCTGTACCTCGGGCCGGTGTTCGGCATACCCGCCGACCACCACCAGCTCGCCCGGACTCCGTGCCCCGGGGCCGCGGAGCCACGTCTCGAGGAGCCAGGCGAAGCGCTTCGTAGGGCCCGCCAGACCCACGAACAGACAGTACGGCACCCCTTCTCCCCCTACTGCGTGCGGCCGGAAGAGTTCGGTGTCGACGCCACACGGCACCACGTCGACGCGCTCCGCCGGAATCCCGAGCAACCGGGCCATGTCCGCGCGCGTCGCCTCCGAGACCGCGACGAAGCCGCGCGCGTGGGCAGCCTGACGGCGGTTGAGGGCGAGGAAGTACCGCTGGAACACGTTGGCCGACCGATCGTCCCGGCCCGGGTCCCAGGCCGCGAGGTCCGCCAACTCGTCCATCAGAAACGCCCATTCGTCGGCGCCGAAGTAGCGGGTGAAGCTTTCCCGGCTGTACGCGTGCTCCGGGAACCGCAATCGCGACAGGTCGTGCGTCGTGGCCACGAACGGCACCGGGCAATGCCGGTCCACGGTGTAGTGCGTCGTGAAGTACAGGTCGACCGCGTCCGCCACCAGAAGCTCGCGCAGCCAGGGGCTTCGACGCACGAAGCCGTCCGGCTCGGGAGCGAGCGTGGCCTCGACCGGCGTACCTGCCAACGCCCGGCGTACATCGTCCTCTTGGTGCCCATCCGCGATCGCATGAAAGGTCGTGTCCGGCACCGAGTCGGCCCGTTCGGCGAGCGCCCGCAGCAAGGAGAGTCCATAGCGGGCAATGCCCGTGCGCTGATTGGCCCTGATGTCGACGACGATGCGCATTGCCCGGCTCCCCCACGGCGCGGGAGCCGGCCCGCGACTCCCGATGAACAGCGGTTCTCCATCGGCTTGTTCGAAGGGTGTGTCGGCCCTACGACCGAACGTGACTGTTCCCTACTGGTCGGATGGTCAAGCGTGATGTCATGGACGGGTGGACCTCGACGATTACTTCTCCTTCGGCGCCGACGGCCCCTTCCACCGAAACGAGATCTTCGCGAACCGGGAGGACTTCCTCGACCTCCTCATGCGCCATGTCGAGAACCATGCGGCGCAGAGATGGTCCTCCGCGGAGTTCACCGACTTCCAGCGCGCGGCACACAACGCCCTCGTCCTGCACGGCGACGGCGGCATCGGCAAGAGCACGCTCACCCAGCGGTTCGCCGCCACCCTCACTGCCGCGGGTCCGCCCGGATTACCCGACCGCCGTGTGGTCGCGTGCGTCGACTTCGCCGACATCACCAACCTGGGCTTCGAGACGGTGCTGCTGAGGCTGCGGGCCTCCTTCGGGCGCCTGGGCAGGAGATTCCCGGCGTTCGACACCGCCCTCGCGGTCTACTGGGAGCTCAAGCACCCCGGCGTCGCCCTGGGCGACTTCATCGGCCGCAGCACGTTCCTGGACAGCAACGACCGGCAGAACGCGGGCAGTCAGATCGTCTCGACACTGGACGACGTCCTGGGCAGTGTCGGGGCGGTCGGGGCGGGCTACCGCATGGTCTCCGGCCTCGCGCGACGCATATCCGATGCCGCGGTCGTGCGCCGACTGCGCCAGGAGTTCCCGCCGTTCGAGGTGATCCTGCACGAGGCCGACCCCGACCGCATGCTGGGCTACCTGCCGATCCTGCTGGCCTGGGACATCGAGCAGATCCGGAGGGCACACGGAGCCGTCGCCGTGTGCGTCCTCGACACTTTCGAGACCGTGCAACTGCAACCCCGCGAGACCGGCTTCCTCGAAGACCTCATCGCGCGGACCGTCTACCTGATGCCGAACGTGCTGTTCGTGGTCACCGGCAGGCGTCCTCTGCGGTGGCACGACCCCGTCCGGGCCGTGACCCTGACGTACGGCGGGGAACTGCGCTGGCCCCGGCTGGCGGGCAGGCACGGAGCCGGCGACCAGCACCCGCTTCCGGGGCTCCCGCCGGACCACGCGGACCTCTTCCTGCGCACCCGGCTGACCGCGGCGGACGGGTCGCCCGCGATCGACGAACCGATCCGCAGGCGCATCACGGCGGCGTCCGGCGGCTCACCGCTCTATCTGGAGCTCTCGGTCGGCCAGTACCGCAACGCGGTGGCCCGGGGCGAGCAGCCCACGCCCGAGCAGTTCGGCGGCCCCCTGCCGGACCTGGTCCTGCGCATCATGCGCGACCTCACCGCGGACGAACGCGATCTCCTGCGGGCGGCGTCTCTGCTGGGGGCGTTCGATGCGGATTCGTTGGCGGCGGTCCTCCCACAGACGGGCGGTGCCGCAATCGAGCGGTTCCTGTCGATGAGCTTCGTCCGCCGCAGCGAGGCCACCTGGCCGTCCTGCCGCCTCCACGAGAACCTGAGGCACAGCGTCAACGCCTGCGACATGTACACCGACGACGGATGGACCGACACCGAACGCGACCGGCGTCTCGAACTCGCCACCGGGCACGTGACCGGCGTCGGGCTCCAGGTGTGGAACGCCGACGCCACCGACCCCGTCACCGCCACGCAGCGCAGCCAATGTGCGGTCGCCGCGCTGCTGCTGGTGGTCCAGGCCGCCATCGAGCGCCGGGTGACACCGTTGCAGCTGGGCGCCCTCACGTACACGGTCAGCCAACTCGGGCACTGGCAGGTGCTCGCCGCCCTGCCGTCGGCTGACGGTTGCCCGCCGGCGTTGCAGCGGCTCGTCGAGGCCGCGCGGCTCGGAGCCACGGTCGGCGTGGACGCGCGGCACCGCTACCAGTCGATGCGTGCGTTGGCCTCACCGGTACGCGAACACGCGTACGACTACTACGTGTCCTACGAGTTGGGCGCACTGACCCAGTCGACCGGGCACAACGACGAGGGGGCACAGCACTTCGGCGCGCTCGCGACGGCCGAGTCCCCCTTGCGTGAGGCGGGCACCTGGGGCAGCGCGGGCGTGGCGCTGCGGCGCAGCCGCCTCGCGGACGTGCTCGGCTTGGTCCGCGACGACCCGGACCAGCCGTTGGAGGTCGCGCGTACCCAGGACCTGCTCGGCCATGTGCGGCTGCACGGCGGCGACTTCGCGATCTCGGCGGATCTCTTCGAACGTACGCTCGCGCACGCGAGGGCATCCGGTGCTCCGCTGTGGGCGGCCCGTGCCGCCCGGCATCTCGCGCTGGCGACGATGTGGACCGATCCGGACCGCACTTTGGCGCTGCTCCCCGAGGCCCGCGATCTGAACCAGTCACTGGGCGACGTGATCGGCTCGGCGCAGTGCGACCTCGCGGCCGCGCTGGCGTCCGTGGCCCGGGGCGACGACGCCGAGGCGCTGCGCCTTCTCGCCCACGCCGCGCAACTCACCGAGGAATCCGGCGTGGTCGGGCAATTGCTCCCGGTGGATGCCATCGGCACCCTGGTCCACCTGGCGGGCGGGCGGCGCGACGAGGCCCGGGCGGCGGCCGCCCGGCTCGCGGCGGACGCGCACGACGAGCGGCTGGCACCGCCCGTCTGGGCCGGCGTCACCGCGCAGTGGCTCGGCGAACCGGGGCTGTACGACTTCACCTCGATCGGTTGGTACGACCAGGTGGACACGGCCCGCGCGAAGTGGATGGCGCCACTGCGGACGCTCGTCCCTGGCAGCGTGTGATCGCCATGACACATGCATCCCCGGATACCGGGACGACGCCCCGCGATG
This sequence comes from Streptomycetaceae bacterium NBC_01309, assembly GCA_045039925.1. Taxonomy (GTDB): domain Bacteria; phylum Actinomycetota; class Actinomycetes; order Streptomycetales; family Streptomycetaceae; genus Yinghuangia. The sequence goes on along the minus strand of CP108400.1, from coordinate 6,869,478 downwards.
CGGTCCCGGTGTGCCGACCGCTCGACATCGGCGACAACGGAGTGGTCCTGCCGACGGACGAGCTCGCACCCGGACTCTGGCGGGAGGCCATGCGGGAAGCCCTGGCGAGTCCCCGTTTCGACGGCGGCGCCGCGGCACCAGGGAACAGCGGCGAGTGCGTCGTGCTCGGCAAGGCGACCGTGGCCAAGGTGCAGCGCCGCGCACACGAACGTCTCGACGTGCTACTGGAGTTCGACGAACTGCGCCGCATCGCCGACGTACCCGCACCCGCCCTTCTGGACCACGGCGCGGTCGACCTGGGCGGCGTGTCTGTGTGGTGGACGGTCTTGGAGCGGGCCCGGGGCGACCACGGCGACGGCACGCCCGACCTGCTCCCGAGTCGGCAGCGCGCGGTGGCGCGCGTGCTCCGGAGGTGGCACGCGTACGGCGATGCGTCGCTCGGCCCGCGGCTGGACGACCCGGGGATGGCCGGGCTGTTCTTCGGCGAGATCCGGGCCCGCGCACCGGGCGCGGCGAGGCGGCTGGCCGCCGAACTCGACGCGGCTTGCCGAGGCGCGGAGATGACCGCGGTGCACGGAGATGCCGCAGTCGGCCACAACGTGTTGTTCCGGGCTGCCGACGTCACCGCCGTGCTGGACCCGGGGGCCGTACGCGTCGCGCCGCCGATGCTGTGCCTGGGCTGGACCGTGGCGGTCGACCTCGGGCTCGGCGGATCGGTCGAAGCCGCGCTGACCGGGTACGCGGCAAGCGTCGCCGACCGGGAACTCCTGCACCGCGTGTTGCCGTTGCTGGTGACCCGTCGGCTTGCGGACGTGCAGCGCCTCGGGGACGCGGCAGCCGCGAGACACCTCGGCGACTGGCTCGCGTCCCGCCGCCCCGATCTTCTGGAGCTCGCCGTCGCGGGTTCAGGCCCCGGGAGCGACCGCGCCCAGATCGACCCGTTCTGAGGCGGAGGAATCAGGCGTCGGCCCGGCCGGACGTGTCGGCGAGGACGTCTGCCCGGAGTCGAGAACGTGGCGCAGCCCTTCGCGCAGCGCGGTGGGCCGGAAGTCCCGCAACGTGCGTCGCAGCCGGGCGGTGTCGGCCACCAGGTGTGTGCGCTCGTTGGACCGCATCTTGGACGGGTCCACGTCCGCGGTGAGAACGCGCCCGCTCAACTCCCCCACCAGGGCAACGAGTGCGTGGCCGCTGTGGCCTCGGCCGGTTCCCAGGTTCCATGTGCCGGACTCGGTGCCGCACAGGAGTCGGACCAGGGCCGAGGCTGCGTCGTCAACGTGAAGGTAGTCGCGGACTGTGGCCAGGTCGCCGAGTCGCAGCCGGTCTCCGAATGCCAGTTGCCGGCAGATTTCGGGAATCAGGTGCGGTGTGGTGGGTTCGGGGCCGTAGAGGTTGAACGGGCGCAGGATGACGACGCCGACTTCGTGCGCGGCTCCGGCTCGGCGCACCATGTGTTCGCCGGCGAGTTTGCTGCGACCGTAAGCCGTCCGCGGGGAAACGGAGGAGCGCTCGGCACTCGGTCCAGTCGACGCGGCGTACACATCGGCGGTCGACGCGAACACGAAGCGTTCGGGGGCATGTGCCCGCCACGCGGAGAGCAGACGACCGGTGCCGGCGACGTTGACGCGCCGCGTCGCCCGCACGTCGTCCTCGCAGGTGGGCAGGAAGTGGCGCGCTGCCAGATGGACGACGGCCCACGGGCGCTCGGCCGCGCACACGTCGGCGATGGCGGCGCCGTCGCATATGTCGAGGTCGTGGCAGCGCACATCGGGGTCTCCGTCGAACCGTGTGAGGCGGCGGCTCGTAGCCCCGCTGCCGTCGTCGACCACCGCAACCGGATGCCCTGCCGACCTCAACAGGGCCACCACCCGCACCCCCAGGAAGCCGGCGCCCCCGGTGACGAGGACGGGGCGGTCCGCCGCACGGCTGTCGTTACCGCTCCGCAGTCGACCCATGCGCTGGCATGGTACGGATCGCCCCCGGGTATTCGAAGACTTCGAACTGGGTTCACATGCAAGACACTTCGCGTGATCATCGAGGACTACGGTGAGGGCCTGTGGCAGATCGCGGCATCACCGTGCTGGTCGACGGCAGGATCGACGGACCGGACGGCATCGGGCGCTACACGCGGCAGACCGTCGCGGCGCTGCGCGCGCGGGCGGAGGCGGACTCGACCTCGGGCGTGCGGGTCGTGGTGCTGGGCCCAACGCCAACGGGGCGCTACAGCCGGGCCGAAGGCGACGAACTCGTCGTCGCGGCGGACCGGGCGGGAGCCGATGTCGTGCACGTTCTCGACTACCGGATGCCCTGGCACGGCCTGGAGCTCCCGGTGGTCGTGTCGGCGCACGATGTCGTGCGCTTGGTGGATCCGGAACTCTGCTACACGGACCGGCAATTCACGGCCCGATTCGGGGCACGGGCGTTCACGGCCCTGGGCGCTGCGGTCGAGGACCTGCGGTCGCTGACGCCGCATCCGGGCTTCGATACGCGCAACGCCCCGCGGCACCGGGAGTTCTACGCACGGATGATGCGCCTCACCGCAAGCCGTGCCGCCCGCATCGTGGTCCCGACGCAGGTCGTGCTCGACCAGTTCGCCGAACTCGTCGACGCCGGTGCGCCGCTGGCTGTGACCCCTTGGGGAGTGGATCACCTTCCGCGCGAACCCGAGGGTCTCGACCGTGGGTTCCTGCTGTACGTGGGCCAGGCGCGCGTCCACAAGCGCGTGGATGCGCTCGTCGACGCCTACGCCGCGTCCGGTGCGTACCGCGCGGGTGTGCCGCTCGTGTTGGTGGGACGCGACTTCGGCCCCGGTGGCGCGGGCGCGAAGCTGCTGCGCGAACACGCTTGCGCGCACCGGGTGATGCTTCTGGACGCCGTCGACGACGCGCTGCTAGCCGCCTTGTACGCACGGGCGATCGCCCTCGTGCACCTCGCATCGCACGAGGGCTACGGGTTCCCGCCGCTGGAGGCACTCGCGGCGGGCGCGCGCGTCATTGCGAGCGACATTCCGACGCTGCGCGAAGTCCTCGGAGAAGCGGCGGATTTCGTGCACGCCGAGGACACCGCCTCGGTGGCGGCCGCCATCGACCGGGTCACGTCCACGCCTGATCCGCCCGCGGTCAGGGCACGGAGGTCGGCGCGGATCCTCGAACGCCGCTGGAGCGATCACGCGGACACGCTGTTCGACTGCTATCGCACGGCCGTCACCGCGTGACCGGGCCCGTACCGGGGGTGGTACGGGCCCCTCTTGGGAGGTGTGGGGTGGGGTGGGTCAGGAGGCGAAGGCTTGGCCTATGCTGCGGCCGATTTCGCGGCGCATGAGGTAGAAGTCGGGGTTGTGCGGTGCCGCGCCGTGTTCGAGGGTGAAGCCGCTGCGGAGTTCGGGGCCGCCGTCGGATTGGCGGGACGGGAAGAGGCGGGCCAGGACCGGTTCGGCGGCGATGAGGTCGTCGCGGTCGGCGAGGTTGATCCAGCGCTCGACGTACGCGGGCGGTTGCGCGGGCTGGGGGCGGACCCAGTCGTCGATCACGGTGTCGGGGCCGAGGGGCGAGCCGAGGGTGATCAGGAGGGGGAGGGGGCGGCGCAGGCGGTGGGCGACCTCGTATGCGACGACCGCGCCGAGGGAGTGGCCGATCACCACGCGGGTGTCGAAGCCGATGTCGGCGGCGACGCGGTCGAGGACGCGGGCCCGGGTGGTGTCGTCGGTGAGGTAGCGGGTGAGTTGGGCCAGGGCCTTGGTGACGAAGCCGCCCGCCGATCCGGGGCCGTCCGCGGCGAACCACTTGAGACCGGAGAGTCCGCAGGTCGGGGACAGGACGACAGTACGGCCGGTCTGGTCGGGGCCGCCTTCCAGCCGGGCTATTTCGCGCGCGGCCCGCTGCCGCTCGGGCGGGGCGGAGCTGCGGGCGGCGGCCCGGTCGAGCCATTCGCGGCCTATCCGGTCCGCCATCTCGTGCCGCAGGTCGTCGACGTCGGGGGCGTCGGGCTGCGACGGATGGCGGCGCATGACGTCGCCGTAGAACGCCATGCGGGCATCGATGCCGCGACGGGTGTGGCGGTACTTCCACAGCCGGTCCGCGGTCTCCGGGTAGCCGGCGGCTTTTACGCCGCGGGCCAGCCGGGGCAGCCACTCGTCCTCCAGGCTGCGGGCCGACCTGAACTCCTGCGCGATCCCGTGCACCAGCACGATTGCGGCCATCGCTCCCCTCCCAAGCCCCCGGGTCCCGAAGAGTGCTCGTCGCGAAATGCCCCGGTCTGCGCGGGGACCGCGGGCCGGAAAGTCGTTTCGCTACCTACTCTTACCCAGCCAGTCACCGAAGTTGCCTTCTCAGTAACGGGAGATTGAGGGCGTTGTGCGGACGCCCCGCGAGGCGGGGTACGGGAAGCCGGCGGGACGGGAGGAGGACGGGTGCAAGGGGCGGCGCCAACTCCCCTTGCGGGCCTGTCTGCTGCGGTTCCGCCGGGGCGGCGGGAGGTCGTGCCGCGCATGGGCGGGGCGCCGCCCTCGGGAACGGGGCGGCACGAGGAGAAAGCTCACGAGGAGAACGCTCAGGAGGAGAACGCCGTCGAGGTGCCGCGGGTCCGGGCGGCTTGGCCGGCTTGGGCGGCTTGGACAGCTCGGGCGGTGTGGGGGCGTGACTTGGGTCGGCGGTCGGCCGGGGCGCCTGAGTGCGGCCAGGGAGCGCCCGGACGGCACGCGGGTGGGGCGGGTCGCTCAGGTGCCGGGCGCGGGTGCGCATCGTGGTGGGCCGGGCGAGGCAGTGGGTGGCCGAGGTGGCAATGGTCGAGGTAGGCGGGTCGAGGCGTGGAGTCGAGGTTGTGGGTGGGAGGCGGGTCGAGGTGGCGGCTTGGGCGGCCGACGGGGCGCGGGCGGCTGCTCCAAGAGTCGGGTGACGGCCGCATCGGGTGACGGGGCGCACCAGGTGACCAGGCGCGTCGGGGTCAGCGACAGGTGAGGGGAGGCGCCGCGGCGCGTCAGGCGACGCGGGACGTGCCGTCGATCGTGGCCGAGCCGACGACGCGCGTCCCCTCGTAGAGCACGACCGCCTGGCCGCGGGCGACGCCGCGCATGGGCTCGAGCAGGCGTACGCGCACGGTGTCGCCGTCGATCTCGGCGACCGCCGGGTGCTCGTCGCCGTGCGCGCGCACCTGGGCGGTGCACTCCAGCGTGCCGCTGGGCGCGGGCCCGCACCAGCGCGGGCGGATGCCGGTGAGGCCGTCGACGTTGAGGGCCTCGGCGGGGCCGACGGTGACGGTGTTGGTCACCGGCGAGATGTCGAGGACGTAGCGGGGCTTGCCGTCGGAGGCAGGGGTGCCGATGCGGAGGCCCTTGCGCTGGCCGACGGTGTACCCGTACGCCCCGTCGTGCTCGCCCAGCTTCGCCCCGTCGGCGTCCACGATGTCCCCGGGCGTACGGCCGAGCCGCTTCGCCAGGAAGGCCTGGGTGTCGCCGTCCGCGATGAAGCAGATGTCGTGGCTGTCGGGCTTGCGGGCGACGGCGAGGCCGCGCTGCTCGGCCTCGACCCGTACCGCGTCCTTGGTGTCCGCGCCGAGCGGGAAGAGGGCGTGCGCGAGCTGGTCCTCGTCGAGCACGCCGAGCACGTACGACTGGTCCTTGCCGTGGTCCGCGGACCGGTGCAGCTCGCGGCCGGCCGGGCCGTCGACGATCACCGCGTAGTGGCCGGTGCAGACCGCGTCGAAGCCGAGCGCCAGCGCGCGGTCGAGCAGTGCCGCGAACTTGATCTTCTCGTTGCAGCGCAGGCACGGGTTGGGGGTACGCCCGGCCTCGTACTCGGCGAAGAAGTCCTCGATCACGTCCTCGCGGAAGCGCTCGGCCAGGTCCCACACGTAGAAGGGGATGCCGATGACGTCGGCCGCGCGCCGGGCGTCCCGTGCGTCCTCGAGCGTGCAGCAGCCGCGCGCGCCGGTGCGGAACGACTTCGGGTTCTCCGACAGCGCCAGGTGGACGCCCGTCACGTCGTGCCCCGCCTCGTGCGCACGCGCCGCGGCGACGGCGGAGTCCACGCCGCCGGACATCGCGGCGAGCACCCGCAGCGGGCGCCCGGCCTCGGGCACGCGTGCGAAAACGGCCGACTCGCCCGGCTCGGGGAGCATCGGCACGGGCTCGCACACGGCGGGGACCTGGGGGGTGACGTGATCAGTCATGGCTCAACAAGGGTACGGGGTGCCCGGCCCCGGCCTCGCCCCGGTTTTCGCGCGTTCCGGACACCGCCCCGGCGGTGGGGACGCGGCCCGGGGCCCGGCCCGGAACATGGCCAGGAACATGGCCAGGAACATGGCCAGGAACATGGCCAGGAACGGAGCCCGGAAAGGAACCCGGGGCAGGACGCGGCGACACGATTCAGCGACGCTGCGCCGTCAGCCCGGCCTTGCGGGCCCGCGCCACCACCGGGGCGATGGCGTCGACCAGCTCGTCGACCTCCCCCGGCGTCGACGTGTGCCCGAGGCTGAACCGCAGCGAACCGCGGGCGCGGGCCGCGTCGGCCCCCATCGCCAGCAGGACGTGGCTGGGCTGCGCGACCCCCGCCGAGCAGGCCGAGCCGGTCGAGCACTCGATGCCCCGGGCGTCCAGCAGCAGGAGGAGGGAGTCGCCTTCGCAGCCGGGGAAGGAGAAGTGCGCGTTGCCGGGCAGCCGGTACGCGGGTTCCAGGCGGGCGTCGCCGTTGAGCTCGGCGTCCGGGATCTCCGCGAGGATGCGGCGGACGAGGTCGTCGCGCAGCGCGCCCACGCGCACCGCGTACCCGGGCTGCTCGCGCACCGCGATCTCCGCGGCGGCCGCGAACGCCGCGATCGACGGGGTGTCGAGCGTGCCGGACCGTACGTCGCGCTCCTGCCCGCCGCCGTGCAGCAGCGGCAGCGGTGCCATGTGACGGCCGAGCACCAGTGCCCCGCAGCCGAGCGGTCCGCCGAGCTTGTGCCCGGAGACCGTCAAGGCGTCCAGCCCCGACGCGGTGAAGTCGACGGGGACCTGCCCGACCGCCTGCACCGCGTCCGCGTGCATCGGCACCCCGAACTCGTGTGCGACCTCGACCAGCTCGGCGACCGGCTGCACGGTGCCGACCTCGTTGTTCGCCCACATGACGCTGACCAGGGCGACCGTGTCCGGGTCGCGGGAGAGCGCGGCGCGCAGCACCTCGGGGCGTACCCGGCCGTCCGCGTCGACGTCGAGCCACTCGACCTCGGCGCCCTCGTGCTCGGTGAGCCAGACGATGGGGTCCACGACGGCGTGGTGCTCGACCGGCGACGCCAGGATGCGGCGTCGGGCCGGGGACGCCGCGACGCGCGCCCAGTACACGCCCTTGACCGCGAGGTTGTCGGCCTCGGTGCCGCCCGCGGTGTAGACGATCTCGCTGGGCCGGGCGCCGAGCGCCTCCGCGAGGATCTCCCGGGACTCCTCGACGACACGCCGCGCGCGGCGGCCCGAGGCGTGCAGGGACGACGGGTTGCCGAGGACGGAGAGCTGTCCGGTCATGGCCCGGACCGCTTCGGGGCGCATCGGAGTCGTCGCCGCATGATCGAAGTAGGCCATCGCAGAACGAAGTCTAGTCGCGGGCGCCGCGCTGCTCTCGGGGCGCCCGGCAGGTTGGCGCGCGGCACGGTCTGCCGTACCGGGGACCGCCGGTCAGCACCGTGTCGACGGCCGCGCCGAGGGCCCGGCCGACGGTCGCACGCAGCGACCGCCAGCGCGGTACGAGGAAGCCCTCGGGCGGGGGCGGCAGGCCACCGCGGTCGTAGGTCAGGGGTTGCTGGATCTCCCACACATCAGGTGCAACGCCAGGTAGGGCATTTGGGGTACGCGTCGGCGCGACGGACACCACGGACGAGCGCCCGGACGGCGACTCCCAGGCCCCTCTGCCGAGTCCGTCCGTCGATTACGCCGAGACGTCCGTCGCGTCAGTCGAAGTCCCCGCTCACCTCGGAGTTGCGCCGCCAGGCGCGTGGCGCACGCCACCCCTTGTGCAGCGCGAGCACCCGGAACGCGAAGGCGAACACCGCCGCGGCCGTCGCCGTGTAGGCGTTGAAGTTCCCGGTCTCCACCAGCACCGCGACCAGTGCCGCCCCGACGAGCGCCGGAACGGTGTAGATCTCCCGGTCCCAGCGCAGCAGCACCGGCACTTCACGGGCCAGCACATCGCGGATCGCGCCGCCGCCCACCGCCGTCGTGATGCCGAGTGCGGTGGCCTGCACCGGTCCGAGCCCGTACGCGAACGCCTTGGCCGTACCCGTCACGCAGAACAGCCCCAGCCCCGCCGCGTCGAAGATGTCGATCGTGCGGCTGATCCGCTCGACCTGCGGGTGCAGGAAGAAGACCAGGCCGGCGGCGAACAGCGGGGTGATGAAGTACCCCAGGTCGTCGAACGCGGCCGGCGGTACGTCGCCGATGATCAGGTCGCGGATGACACCGCCGCCGAGCGCGGTCACCTCGGCGAGCAGCACGATCCCGATCACGTCGAAGTTCTTGCGCACCGCCATCAGCGCGCCCGCGACGGCGAAGACGAAGATGCCGGTGAGATCGAGGACCTGCTGGACGTTGTGGCTGTAGATCTCCTGGATCTCCTGTGGCGGCATGCCGAAATTGTGCCTTGTCCGATCTTGGGCCCCAGGTAGCCTCACGGGCATGGATGCCCGACTTCGCGCGCTCTGCGACCTGACCATGACCGCCGCCCGCGAAGGGGCAGGCCTGCACGAATACGACGGCAGAATCCAGGACCTCTCCCCCGACGGCGTACGCGCCGGGCTCGCCGCCCTGGGCGGCGGCGCCGAGGGCGTGACTCGCGAGGATCCGCACGACGAGGCGCATCTGGCGGCGTTCGAGGACCACACCCGCGTGGCGTACGGCGACCTCGACATGCACCGCCGCAACCCCGTCCCGCACTTGGAAAACCTCGAACTGGCCTTCTACGACAAGGAATACGCCCCCGCGGCGGAACGCGCCGAAGCCCGCGCGCGACACCTCGCGCAGTGGCCCGACGCGGTCGCCATGGCCCTGGAGTCCCTCGACCGCGTATCGGCTCCGGTCGCGAAGGCGACCCTCGGCGCCGCGCGCGGGCAGGCGGCCGGCATCCGCCCCGAGGACGGCGAGAGCGGTACGCGCGCGCTCGCCGCGCTCGAACGCCTGGTCTCCCACCTGGAACAGGCCGCCGAGCACGGCGACCCCGACCCGGCCCTCGGCGCCGCGGCGCTGGCCCGCCTGATGGGGTCGGGCGAGGCGCTGACGGTCGACCTCGGCCGGCTCGCCGAGCGCGCGGACGCGGAACGCGACCGGCTGCGCGGCATGCTGGCCGAGGCGTGCAAGGCGTACGACCCCTCCCGTCCGCCCGCGGAGCTGGTCCCCGCGCTGCTCGCCGACCATCCCGACGCCGACGGCATTCTGGCGGAGGCGCGGGCGCAGACGGCCGAGGTCATCGAGTTCAGCCGCGCGAAGAAGCTCGCGCCCTACCTCGACGGCGTGTGCGAGGTCGGCCCGGCCCCGGAGTCCATGCGCTGGGCCATGGCGATGATGTCGTGGAACGCGCCGGGCGAGGCCGAGGCGCCGTCCTGGTACTTCGTGACCCCGCCGGACCCGTCGTGGCCCGCCGAGGAGATCGAGGAGTGGCTGACGATCTTCAGCCGCACCACCCTTCCAGCCATCACGGTGCACGAAGTGGCGCCCGGGCACTTCGCACACGGGCGTGCGCTCCGGCGCGCACCGACGGACGTACGCCGGGTGCTGCACTCGCCGTCGTTCGCCGAGGGCTGGGCGCACTACATCGAAGAGGTGTGCCTGGAAGAGGGCTTCCGTGCGGACGATCCGCGCTATGCGATCGGCGTGTGCCTGGAGGCCCTGCTCCGCGTGACGCGGCTGGCTGCGGCGATCGGACTGCACACCGGTGCGATGGACGTCGAGGAGGCCACGCGGCGCTTCATGGCGGACGCGTACGTCGCCCGCGCCGGTGCCGCGAGCGAGGCCCGGCGCGGCACGTTCGACCCGAACTACGGCTGCTACACGTGGGGCAAGCTGGCGCTGCGGGACCTGCGCGAGAACGCCCGGTCGACGTGGGGCGCCGGCTTCACGCTGGAGCGCTTCCACACCGCGCTGCTCAACCTGGGCAGCCCGCCGCTGGGCCTGATCGGCACGTCGGTCGAACGGGGCTGACGCCCACTCAGAAGGCGGGCTCCGCAAGCCCACTCAGAAGGCCCGCTCAGAAAGCCCACTCAGAAATCCGGCTCAGAAATCCGGCTCAGTGCTCCCGCTCAGAACGCCCGCGGCGCTCAGCGGCCCGGATAGCCCGACGGCGGCTGCCCGGGCTGCTGCCCCGCGTACTGCGGGACGCCGGCCTGCTGCTGCTCGGGGGCGATGCGGCCGGTCGCGACCGCCCACCACTGCCAGATGGTGGCGAGCTTGACGTCGAACTCCGGGTCGTTCGCGCCGCCGCCGGTCGCGGGGACCCGCAGCCGCATCCGGCGCCCGCCGACCAGCGTGAGGCGGACGCCGCGCGTACCGATCAGCGACTTCGCCTCGATGTTGGCGATCTCCTGCCACGCGAGCCGCCGCGTCCGCAGGCCGACCGCGGTGAGCCCGTGCGGGTGCAGCACGGTGGCGAACCGCGCGCTCCAGAAGAACAGCACGAACTGGAGCACGGCCAGGACGAGGAAGAGCGGGCGCTCCTCGATGATGAGCATGTAGACGCCGAGCACGGTGAAGACAATTCCCAGCACAAGCCACATGAAGCGCTGCCTCAGACCGAGGACCATCCGGATCTCATGCATGCGCGAACCTTGTCAGAACCGTTACCTCACAGGAAAGACCGGGTCTGTTCCCGCATCCACTTTGCGACGGGATCGTACGGATCGTCGAGCGCGACCGAGGAGATGTCCATGCCCTGCAACATGCCCGCGGCGCGTGCCATCGCCTGCTTCATCCGGTCGACGGTCGCGGGGTCGTTGTCCGCGAGACGGGTCCCTATGACGATGCGCGGCGCGCCGAGCGCCGGCTCCACGTAGGCGCGGTGGGCGGCACGCACGACCCCGGACGCGCCGAGCTCGGCCGTCAGGACCGCCCAGAACGCCGAGTCGTCGAGCGCCGGTTCGCCCACCCGGACCGGGCCGGGCATGAGCTTGTCGAGCCCGCCGACGATGCGCCGCAGGTCCAGGTACGGAACCCCGACCCCGCCGCCCTGCATGTGCGGGTTGAGCCACAGGCCCCACTGGTCGGGGTACAGCGTCGCGGCTATCTCGCGGACCGCGTGCACCTCCCAGCCCCGGTCCCAGCGGCTCTCGTGCAGTTGCCCCTCTGAGGTGAACGCCGGGGCGTAGCGCGACCCGTGGACCTCCATGTTCCCGTACTGCGCGTCGGGGCTGCCCGGTTCGCCCTGCCACAGGAGCATCCATACGTGCCCGCGGGCAAGGCATTCCAACAGCCGCTCGTACGCCTCGTAGTCCTGCGGCGCGACCTGCCGCAGAGCGTGCTCGACCTCGTTGCCGGGGTTGCCGGTAAACGTCACGGTGCCCTCCCCTTGCGCTGCGTGACGACGTGCTCATGGTAGGCCGGAGACCCGCGCACCCACTGCCCCGCACGGCCCGGACGGGTGGGTGAAAGCGGTTCCTGCGCTAGAACGCGCGTTCGTAGAAGGGGCGTACGGCCTCCAGCATCCAGTCCCCCACCGGGTCCTGTGCGAGGTCGATCAGCACCATGTTGACCGGCCACGGCGAGCCCGCCCGGCCGACCGCGCGCTCCAGCGCACCGATGGCCATGCGGCGGTCGTCCTCCTGCCAACGGTCCAGTTCGACCCCGATGAACAGCGAGGGTGCGTCGCTCTCGACGAATCCCAGGGCGCGCCGCGCGGTCAGGACGACCGGCGTCGCACCGAACTCCTCGGCCGCGGCGGCGAGCAGGACGTACGGCTCCTCCTCCGCCGCCGGTTCGATCAGCGTGACGCGCGCGCCCATCGTGCCCGCGCCCGGGACGCGCGCGAGCTCCAGCACGCCGTCCGGCGGGATCGGGATGCCCACCTCGCCCCCGGGGTTCACGGCCATACCCACGTGCGGCGGCAGTCCGCGCGCGAACTCCCGTACCGGCGCGACGGTGAAGGCCATCGGCCCCGCGATGCGGCGGAACTGCTCCTCGGAGCTGAACACCGGGACGAACGGGGCGCCGCCTATCTCCGTGGTGGGCAGCGTCAGTTCGGCGTCCTGCGGGCCGCCTCCGGCCGGCAGCGGCACCCACACCTCGCCCTCCGCCAGCGCGTCGATGAGCTCGCCGGTACGCGCCGGGTCTTGCATCGCGGCCGCGAGGCAGCGTTCGACGTGGTTCGCCGGGAAGGCCACGGCCACCTCCTGGGTTCCTGGGTGCGGTGGGATCACTCGCCAGCCTAGTGCGGCGACCATCAGCGCACCGGGCGGTACCAGGACACGAAAACGGCGGGACCCCGCACGTTCGCGGGGTCCCGCACGGGCCGTGCCCCCGGGCACGGCCGAGTCCGCCTGCGCGGTCGTGGGCTACGGGAGCAGCACGGCCTCGAGCGTGATCGGCGCACCGGTAAGCGCCTTGCTCACCGGGCAGTTCTCCTTGGCGTTCTGCGCCGCGGCCTGGAAGTCCTCCTCGGAGAGGCCCGGCACGCGCGCCTGCACCTTGAGGACGATCCCGGTGATGCCCTCGCCCGGCTGGAACGTCACGTTCGCCTGGGTGTCGACCGACTCCGGCGGCGTGCCGGCGCCCGCGAGCCCGTGCGACAGCGCCATCGAGTAGCACGACGAGTGCGCGGCGGCGATCAGTTCCTCGGGGCTGGTCTTGCCGTTGGCCGCCTCCGCGCGCGAGGGCCACGAGACGTCGTACGTCCCCACGCCGGACGAGTCGAGCGACACGGTTCCGGCGCCGCCGATCAGCGCGCCCTTCCAGTGGGTCGTGGCAGTGCGCGTGGTCGCCATGGGCGAACCTCCCTGTACGTACGGTGGTTGACGCCGCCCACGCTAGCAACGCCGCGGTCGGCGGGCGCATTGGAGATTCCTCCGACACGCCCCCGCACCACGCGCGCCCGATAGCGATAGCATGCGCGCACAACTTCACACCGGCCCTCGACCCCACGCGGGAGAGCCCCCTTCACCTGCGCCCTCGCGGCGTCCGGTGCCGGGGCGCCGAAGGAGCAATTCCTCCCCGGAAACTCTCAGGCCCAAGTACCGCGCGGGTGAGGCGACTCTGGAAAGCAGTCCCGTGCCGTACGGCGGGGCTCACCCACGGTGCAAGCCGCCGTCCGCACCCGCTTCCGCGGGATGCGCGACCGCGCGTGAAGCTCTCAGGTCCATGACAGAGGGGGAGGCGACCCACCCGCTGGTGCGGCGTACTCAGTGCGCGCCGCACCCCGCCGAGGGAGCCCCCTGTTGGACCGTCCGCTCCATCCCGTGCGCTGCCGCGTACCCGCTGCCGAGCGCCCGCGCGCGCGTCAACGCCCGCAGCGATGCCCGCGGCCACACCCGCGCGTGCGCCCGACTTCGGACGAACCGGTACGAAATCATGGCGCTCGGGACCATCACACCCGCGAGGAGTCCAGCCGATGACGTCCAACCAGGCCGCCCACAATGACCGCCCGCAGGAGCGCCGCACTCCGCTCGACGCGGTCCACGACGCGCTCGGCGCGACGATGACCGACTTCGCGGGCTGGCGCATGCCGCTGCGCTACGGCAGCGAGAGCGCCGAACACCGCGCGGTACGCGAGGCCGCCGGGCTGTTCGACCTGACCCACATGGGCGAGATCGGCGTGACCGGCCCCGAGGCCGCCCGCGCGCTCGACCACGCCCTCGTCGGCTTCGTCTCGAAGATCGGCGTCGACCGCGCCCGGTACACGATGATCTGCGACGCCGACGGCGGCATCCTCGACGACCTGATCGTCTACCGCACCGGCGAGACGGAGTACCTGGTCGTCGCCAACGCCTCCAACGCGCCCCTGGTGGCCGCCGAACTCGTGGCCCGCGCCGCCGGGTTCGACGCAGTTGTCACGGACCGCTCGGCGGACTACGCGCTGCTGGCGGTCCAGGGTCCGCACGCCGTCGCGATCCTCGCGCCGCTCACCGACCTCGACCTCGCGCAGGTGAAGTACTACGCCGCGGACCGTGCCGTGGTCGCCGGCGTCGACGTCCTGCTCGCCCGCACCGGCTACACCGGCGAGGACGGCTTCGAGCTGTTCTGCGCCCCCGGCGACGCCAAGCGCCTGTGGACGTCGCTGGCCGAGGTCGGCACCGAGCACGGCATGATCCCCGCCGGCCTGTCCTGCCGCGACACGCTGCGCCTGGAGGCGGGCATGCCGCTGTACGGGCACGAGCTCACGACGTCGGTGACGCCGTACGAGGCCAACCTCGGCCGCGTCGTACGCCTCGACAAGCCCGAGGACTTCGTCGGCCGCGACGCGCTCGCGGCGCGCGAGAAGGAGGGGCCGCGCGCGACGCTCGTCGGCCTGCGGTCGCCGGGCCGCCGGGTGCCGCGCGCCGGGTACGCCGTACTCGACCCGGCCACGAAGGAGCCGATCGGCGAGGTCACCTCCGGTGCGCCGTCGCCGACCCTGCGCGCGCCGATCGCGATGGCGTACGTCCCGCTCGGACACGCCGAGCCGGGCACCCGGCTCGCGATCGACATCCGCGGGACCGCCGAACCCGTCGAGGTCGTCGCACTGCCGTTCTACAAGCGGCAGTAGTCCCTCCGTCCGGGTGACGAAAAAACGCACCAAACCCCAGCAAAATCCCCTGAGGATCACCGACCCTCGCAATGAATGGAGAATGGACCTGTGAGCGCACCCCAGAACCTGCTCTACAGCAAGGACCACGAGTGGCTGACGACGGACGGGAACCCGGCCGTCATCGGCATCTCGAAGCACGCCGCCGACGCCCTCGGTGACGTGGTCTTCGTCCAGCTCCCCGAGGTCGGCGCCCGCGTGACCGCGGGCGAGCCGTGCGGCGAGCTCGAGTCGACGAAGTCCGTGAGCGACATCTTCGCCCCCGCCGACGGCGAGGTCGTCGAGGTCAACAGCGCGGTCGTCGACGACCCGAGCCTGGTCAACTCCGACCCGTACGGCGAGGGCTGGCTGGTCAAGGTGCAACTCGACACCCCGGCCGCCGAGGTCGGCGGCCTGATGTCCGAAGCCGAGTACAACGCCTTCACCGGCGCCTGAGCCCCGATCGAGGAGCTGACCCACCGTGACGATCCTGGACCGTCCGCTGGCCGAGGTGGACCCTGAGGTCGCCGCCGCCGTCGCCGACGAGCTGCACCGCCAGCAGTCGACCCTGGAGATGATCGCCTCCGAGAACTTCGCGCCCGTCGCGGTTCTCGAGGCCCAGGGCTCGGTGCTGACCAACAAGTACGCCGAGGGCTACCCGGGCCGCCGCTACTACGGCGGCTGCGAGTACGTCGACGTGGTCGAGAACCTGGCGATCGAGCGCATCAAGGCGCTGTTCGGCGCCGAGGCGGCGAACGTCCAGCCGCACTCGGGCGCGCAGGCGAACGCCGCCGTCTACTTCGGCCTGCTGCAGACCGGCGACACCGTGCTCGGCCTGGACCTCGCCAACGGCGGGCACCTGACGCACGGGATGAAGCTCAACTTCTCCGGCAAGCAGTACAACATCGTCTCCTACAAGGTCGACGCCGCGGGCCTGGTCGACATGACCGAGGTCGAGCGCCTGGCCAAGGAGCACCGCCCGAAGATGATCGTCGCGGGCTGGTCCGCCTACCCGCGCCAGCTCGACTTCGCCGCCTTCCGCCGCATCGCGGACGAGGTCGGCGCGTACCTCTGGGTCGACATGGCGCACTTCGCGGGCCTCGTGGCCGCGGGCCTGCACCCCAGCCCGGTGCCGCACGCGCACATCGTCACCACGACGACCCACAAGACCCTCGGCGGCCCGCGCGGCGGCGCGATCCTGGCCACCGAGGACCTGATCAAGAAGATCAACTCGGCGGTCTTCCCGGGCCTCCAGGGCGGCCCCCTCGAACACGTCATCGCGGCCAAGGCGGTGGCCTTCAAGGTCGCCGCGGGCGACGAGTTCAAGGACCGCCAGGCCCGCACGCTCACCGGCGCGAAGCTCCTCGCCGAGCGCCTCCTCGCCCAGGACGCCGCCGACGCCGGCATCAAGGTCCTGTCCGGCGGCACGGACGTGCACCTGGTGCTCGTCGACCTGGTCGACAACCACCTCAACGGCCGCGAGGCGGAGGACCGCCTCCACGAGGTCGGCATCACGGTCAACCGCAACGCGGTCCCCAACGACCCGCTGCCCCCGATGAAGACCTCCGGCCTGCGCATCGGCACCCCCGCACTCGCCACGCGCGGCTTCACCGACGACGACTTCCGCGAGGTCGCCGACGTCATCGTCGAGGCCCTGAAGCCGGACTTCGACGACACGAAGCGCGAAGCGCTCCGCACCCGCACCGCCGCCTTGGCCGCCAAGCACCCGCTGTACCCGAACCTCTGACCCGCCCCCCGTGCCCCGCACGGGACCGGCGGTCCCCCGATGGGCCCCTCGCTGCGGCAAGGGGCCCATCGGTATGTGCGGGGCCGGGATTTCCTGAGGTCGAGGCCGCTACGTGCGGTACGGGGGGTGCCTGGGGTCGGCTGGGACACGGGAGTTCTGGGGCCGGGTTCCTACACGCAGTAGGGCGCTTCGCGGGGACGGGCGCCGATATGTGGGGCACCGGGGGTGCCTGGGGTCGGGTACCGCCACCTGCGGCACGGGAGTCAGACTTTCTTGCACCTCCGGTCGCTGGCGCTCCCTCCGGCGCAAGAAAGTCTGACTAGCGGCCTCCGGCCGCTCTCCTCGCTGCGCTCGTCGATCTCCAGCAGATTCCGCAACCTCCCGGCGCCTCCGGCGCGACCTGTGCATTGCACCGACCCGGGGCAGCACTCTGACGCGGGAGGAAGGACCACCCCGGGACACCACCGACCCGCAGGGTGGCCCGGCCCAGCGCGGGACCCCACCCTCACCGCACACCCCACACCGCACACACACCGCACACCGCACAGTGACGGCCCCGCACCACCGACCCGCAAGAGTCGAGACCCCCACGTACACCCTCATCACCGCGACTGGCCTCGGAGGGCAATGCACTCGCGTGCGCGTTCCCAGGCGGAAATGCGGTGAAGGTGGGGCACCGCGGGCGCTACGGTTTCGCGCATGGATCGGGAGGATCGGGTGGGGCGCGACAAGGCTGACCGGGCCGACAGAGCTGACGGGGTTTCAGTACCCGTCCCTGCGGAGGCCGGAGCGGGAACGAGCGCGGGAGCGACGCCGACAGGTCCCGCCGCTCCCAGCACCGCCGCGCAGGAGCGTGCCGCGCTCGTCAGTCGCGTTGCTGCCGAGATCGCCGCGCAGGATCGGGAGTTGCTGGATCGGCTCGCGTGACTCGCGCAAGGCCGGACCGGGCGTACCCGCACCCCCCATCGGAGCCCTGATGACCACGACTGACTTTCTCTCCGCCGACGAACTGCTTCTCGTCGCCCGCGAGGCGTTCGGTGACGTCCCGCAGGTTCGTGATCGGGGGCTTGTCGAAGGGGCGAGCGCGCGGCCGAATACCTCGGTGTTCGGGGCGGATGCGTACCCCGGGCTCTGGGAGAAGGCCGGCGCTCTGCTGCACTCCGTCGCGCGGGATCATGCGCTCGTGGACGGCAACAAGCGGACTGCGTGGGTTGCCGCGCGGGTTTTTCTCGCGCTCAACGGCGTTCCCGCGGTGCCCGTTGACGTGGATCGGGCGGAGGAGTTCGTGGTGGCGGTGACGACCGGGGCGCTTGCCGACACCGGGGAGATCGGGGCGCGGCTGCGCGGGCTGTACGCAGCGACACAATGACCGGGGCCTCGCCCTGCACCGCCGCGGTAGCGGCGGTGCAGGGCGAGGCCCCGGTCGAAGTCGGGCACCCGACTCAGCGGGCGACGAACTTCGCCTTGCCCGGGCCGCTCTCGACGAAGCTCTTCATGCCGATCGCCCGGTCCTCGGTGGCGAACAGGCCGGTGAACTGCATGCGTTCGATCTCGAGGCCGGAGTCGAGGTCGGTCTCCAGGCCGCGGTCGATGGCCTCCTTGGCGGCGCGGAGGGCGTACGCCGGGCCGTTCGCGAACTGGGCCGCCCAGGCCAGCGCCGCCTCGTAGACCTCGGCGGGCGCCACGACGCGGTCGACGAGGCCGATCTCCAGGGCCTCCTGCGCGTCGACGAAGCGGCCGGAGTAGATCAGGTCCTTGGCCTTCGCCGGACCGATCAGGCGCGGCAGGCGCTGCGAGCCGCCGGCGCCCGGGATGACGCCGAGCAGGATCTCCGGCTGGCCGAGCTTCGCGTTGTCGGCGCACACCCGGAAGTCCGCGCAGAGCGCGAGTTCGCAGCCGCCGCCGAGGGCGTACCCGGTGATCGCGGCGATGACCGGCTTGGGGATGCGCGCGACGGCGGTGAAGGCGGACTGGAGGGCGGCGCCGCGGTCGACCATGTCGGTGTACGTCATGGCCTCCATCTCCTTGATGTCCGCCCCGGCCGCGAAGACCTTCTCGCCGCCGTACACGACGACGACGCGCACGTCGGCCCGCTCGGAGGCCTCCTGGGCGACCGCCCGGAGCTCCTCCTGGAGCTGTACGTTCAGCGCGTTCATCGGCGGCCTGGCCAGCCGGATCGTTCCGATTCCGGCGTCCACCTCAAGGTTCACGAACTCGCCCACGTTTGCTCCTTCTCAGCTTCTCTGCGCGGCTCAGCACGGCTCAGCACTGTTGCGGCCAGCGTTTGTTGCCTGCCCGCAGCCGACAATACGGCCACGCGCGCGCAAGGGTGCGGAAGGGGTATGCGGGGTCTGTGCCGAGCGTGTGCGCGGTGCGCGCGTCGCGTCGGGGGCGGCGAACCCGCCCGAAAAGCCGCCGGGATCTGCGGATCCTCCCCACACAGGGAGGATCCGCAGATCCCGGCGATTGCTTGCGTCGGTCAGGGCGTCGGTCAGGGCCTCCGCGAGGGGCGCCCCCATGAGGTGCCGGCGGCCAGCCCGCCCGCGACCTCGTCAGACCTCTGTCAGAGCGCCGAGCCCTGGGTCCAGGCCTCCCACGTGAGGTTCCAGGCGCCGTAGCCGTTGTCGGGGGACACGACACGCTCCTTGGCGTTCACGACGTCGACGATGTCACCCGGCATGGCCGCGTTGTCGTAGAACCACTTGGCGTTCTCAGGGGTCATGCTGATGCAGCCGTGGCTGACGTTCTGCGAGCCGAAGGTGGACGTCGGCGACCAGTAGTTGCCGTGCACGAAGGTGCCGGAGGTGGTGATCCGGACCGCGTGCGGCACGTCGTTGATGTCGTACTCGGAGCCGAGGCCGACGGTCTGGGAGTTCATCCGGGTCTGGACGTACTTCTCCATCACCACCATCTTGCCGCCCCACGTGGCGTACTTGGGGATCTCACCGGTGGTGACCGGGATGGTCTTGACCAGCGCGTCGTTCTTGTAGACCTTCATCGTCTTGGTGTCGACGTCGACGACGCTGACGGTCTTGGTGTCGCTGATCTTGAAGTTGAAGCTCTTGAACTGCTCGAACTTGGCGCCGTTCCCGGCGTCTATTCCGCGCAGGTTCAGGTCGACCTTCACCGACGTGCCGGTCGCCCAGTAGTCCTTCGGGCGGTAGTCGACGCGCTGGTTGCCGAACCAGTGCCACGAGCCCTCGACGGCCGGGGACGCGGTGACCTTCAGCGCCGCCTCGACCTTCGCGCGGTCCTGGACCGGCTTGTTGAACTTGATCGATATCGGCTGCCCGACGCCGACGGTGGTGCCGTCGTCCGGGAAGAAGCTCGCGGTGATCTTGTTGTCGTTGCTCAGCGTCGTGAACGACGTCGTCGACGTCGTCGGCTGGTCCTCTTTGTTCTTCGCGACCGCGGTCACGGTGTACTTCGACCCGAACGTGAACGGGACCTTGGGCTTCCAGGTCTTGCCGTCGGCGTCCAGGGCGCCGTCGACCTGCTCGTTGCGGGCGTTGATCACCTTGACGCTGTCGAGCTTGTCCTCGGGGCCGACCTCGACCAGCACCATGCTGCCGACCTCGACACCCGTGGCCAGGTCGGCGGGGGTGACGGTGACACGCGCGGGATCGGCCTTGGCCGGGGCGTTGGTGCCGCCGGTCGTACCGCCGTTGCCGGACGAGCCGCCCGAGGCACCGGAGCCGCCGGACGAACCTCCGCTTCCGCCCGACTTCTTGCCGTCGCCTCCGCTGCACGCGGTCAGAACCAGCATGGCACCGAGGAGCAGCACCACGAGGTGGCGCCAGTTTGGTCGACCTGGGCGCGGCTTCGGTGCTCGGGACATGTACGAGGTTCCCTTCACGTACGGGTAAATCCGGGGGGAGAAACGGCTCGTCGCGCTTCCACGCGTTAAGCCATTCGTCGTTAAGACGTCACGAACACACCTTCGGTTGCCTCCCGGGGGTATACGTAACCGAATCGGAACGAGATCAACGACGGCGGTCCGCTTCGATCAACGCGCTGACCAGCGCCGGGTCGACGGCGTCGGTGGTGCCGCCACTACTTCGGGTGACGCCGCTCGGCAGAAAGACCACGTCATAGCCCCCCTGATCGGGCAATACCCGATCATCTTCAACAACCGTGACAATCCTGGCCAGACCGGTATCTTCCGCCGCCTCCAGCAGCCAGTCCCAGGTGTCGAGCGGACCGCCGGATCCCTCCGGACCTGCATCGAGATGCACAACAGTGTGCGCACCTTCGAGCACCGCCCCCAGGCGCAGCGGATCCGACAGGTCGCCCACCGAGACGCGCACCCCCGCGGCGCGCAGCGCCGGCGCGTGCGACCGGTCGCGTACGACCGCCCGCAGGTCGGGCACCCCCAGGTCCACGAGCGCGAGGACGAGCGCCGCACCCAGCGGGCGGTCGGCTCCGATCACGACGACGGGCATGTGGCAACCGTACCTGCCAGGCGCAATCGTGAAGGTTTGGTACGTATCGAAGCGCACGCGTGCGGCAGGCGCCCCGCACGCCGGTCGCGCGCCGTACAAACCGAGTTGAGGCACGATCGTGCGCTCCGCCATTCGTGGCTGTTGCTCATGACTTGTCTACAAAGTCACTGAACGCCGCAGAATGGGGGAATTGCCGGAGGAATCGGGCGAGGGGCGTGTCCCCCGAGGGGGAGCTCTCGTTGGGGGCTAGGGCTTCCAGATCACTCGCGCGAGCGAACACCGCCGCGACGGTTGGATTTTCGGTCACCAGTTGCGACAAGTTGGTCACACGACGTCGCCAAGCCGGATCGGGATGGCCAGCCTCTCCGGTGACACGCAAGCCAACTCCCGGGCCCCGCCCACGAAGCGGGACCCCGCTGTCTCACGGAGGACTCTCATGAAGCGCATTCTCGGCACCCTCGCCGTCGCCCCGCTCGCGGCCGGCCTGCTCATCTTCGGTGCCGGTGCCGCCGCGGCCGACAACGGTGCGGACGCCGACAACGGGTCCTCGTCCACCGCGACCACCACGACGACGTCGACGTCCACCACATCCAACTCGGGCAGCGGCAACGTCAGCGGCGGCGTGGACGGCAACTACAACGCCACGCAGCAGAGCGCCAACGGCTCCGGCGCCACGAACCAGAACAACACGGCCGGGGTCAAGGACAACGGCGGCGTCGTCGTCATCGAGCAGGGCAACAACAGCAACGGCCAGTCGCAGCAGGGCACCTGGGGCGGGTTCTTCCCGTTCTGGTTCTAGGACCCGGACCCGGGACGGGCCTGATCGCCTAAGGAGCCCCCGCCGCGCAGTCGCTGCGCCTTGCTCACGTCGGCCCGGTGGTGTCCACGACACCACCGGGCTTCCCCTTGGCGCCCGCCGGACCGGGTGTTCGCTCGCTTTCTCGGCATTACTTGCGCAATCCGCCTTTACTCCCATCCGTCACTGAGCCTTTGGCCTGTCCTCCGAAGGGGAACACCCTGCGTAGCGACCACGGGCGGCACGACGGCGGGGAGGGCGATGCCATGGCACGCAAGGGGGATGCCACGACACGTCGGCTCGGACTGTTCCGTCCGAAGCCCGCGTACCCCGCCGCGAGCCCGCCGGCCGGAAGTGCCGTCGGCGGCCGGGCGCTTCCGAACGGCCGGCTGGACCCTCCGTGGCCGGGCCGCAGACTCCCGCTCGGCGCCCGCCACGACGGCGCGGGCACCAACTTCGCGCTGTGGGCGGGCGGCGCCGAGGCCGTCGACCTGTGCCTGTTCGACGAGGGACCGGACGGCACCCTGCACGAGACCCGCCTGCCGCTCACCGACCAGACGTTCCACGTCTGGCACGGCTACCTCCCCGGCATCGGCCCGGGGCAGCGGTACGGCTTCCGCGTGCACGGCCCCTGGGAGCCCTGGCGCGGCGCCCGCTGGAACCCCGCCAAACTGCTGCTCGACCCGTACGCCCGGGCGATCGACGGCCTGTTCGTGCTCGACGACGCCGTCTACGGCCACGTGCGCGGCGGCGCCGACGACGTCCTGGACACCCGGGACTCCGCCCCTTTCGTCCCCAAGTCCGTGGTCGTCCACGACGACTTCGACTGGTCCGACGACCGCCGCCCGAAGATCCCCTGGGCCGAGACGGTCATCTACGAACTGCACGTCAAAGGCTTCACCGCCCGGCACCCGGGCATCCCCGACGAGCTCAGGGGCACGTACGCCGGCCTCGCCCACCCCGCCGCGATCGACCACCTGGTACGCCTCGGCGTCACCGCCGTCGAACTGCTGCCCGTCCACCAGTTCGTCTCCGAGGAGCACCTGCTGCGCGCCCGCGGCGGCAACTACTGGGGCTACAACTCGATCGGCTACTTCGCCCCGCACGCCGGCTACTCGTCGGCCGGCGGACGCGGCGGCCAGGTCCACGAGTTCCGCCGCATGGTGCACGCACTGCACGAAGCGGGCATCGAGGTGATCCTCGACGTCGTCTACAACCACACCGGGGAAGGCGGGCCGGGCGGTCCCACCCTGTGCTTCCGCGGCATCGACAACGCGGGGTACTACCGGTTGCGCGACAACGGGCGCGGCTACACCGACTACACCGGCTGCGGGAACACGCTCAACGTGCAGCAGCCGCACGTCCTCCAGCTCATCACCGACTCGCTGCGCTACTGGGTCACGGAGATGGGCGTCGACGGCTTCCGCTTCGACCTCGCCGCCGCGCTGGCCCGCTCGATGCACGACGTGGACAAACTCTCGTCGTTCCTGACGGTCATCGGCCAGGACCCGGTCCTCTCGCGCGTGAAGCTCATCGCGGAGCCCTGGGACGTAGGGGAAGGCGGCTACCAGGTCGGCGAGTTCCCTCCCCTGTGGACGGAGTGGAACGACAAGTACCGGGACACCGTGCGCGACTTCTGGCGCGGCGCGCGGCCGGACGTACGGGACCTCGCGTACCGCCTCTCCGGGTCGTCCGACCTCTACCAGGACGACGGACGGCACCCGTACGCGTCGATCAACTACGTCACCGCGCACGACGGCTTCACGCTGCGCGACCTCGTCTCGTACGAGCGCAAGCACAACGAGGCCAACGGCGAGGACAACCGCGACGGCACCAACGACAACCGGTCGTGGAACTGCGGCTACGAGGGCGAGACGGCCGACACCGCCGTCAACCTCCTGCGCCGCCGCCAACTCCGCAACATGATGACCACTCTGCTGCTGTCGACCGGCGTCCCGATGCTCGTCGCGGGCGACGAGTTCGGACGCACGCAGCGCGGCAACAACAACGCCTACTGCCAGGACAACGAACTCAGCTGGCTCGACTGGTCCGCGCTGGACGACCCGCAATGGCGCCCGCTGCTCGACCTCACGTCGCGCCTGATCAGGCTGCGCCGCGCACACCCGGTGCTGTGCCGCCGGGCGTTCTTCTCCGGCCGCCCGTCCTTCCCCGACGGCCTGCGCGACCTCGCGTGGTTCACCCCGACCGGCCGCGAGATGACCGAACGCGACTGGTTCTCGCCGACCGCGACCCTCGGCATGTACCTGTCCGGGCTCGACATCCACCAGCGCGGCCCGCGCGGCGAGCGGATCGTCGACGACAGCTTTCTGGTCATCCTGCACGCCTCGTCACAGCCCATGCGCTACATGCTCCCGGGCGAGCCGTGGGCGCACTCGTACGAGATCGTCCTCGACACCGCTCTCGACACCGACCCCATGGCCCGCTTCAACGAACCGGTCCCCGGCGGCACCGCCATCACCCTCACCGGACGCTCGGCCATGCTCCTGCGCGTCGAGCACGCGGTATGGGCTCCGACCTGACGCCCGTCGCCGGCGGCAGCGCGCACCCCACGACACAGCTGAGCGGACTGAGGCCGAGCACGGCCGCGCATACGCCGCCGTAGGGCCCGTGAGGCATGCCCCGGAGGGGGATGTCACCCTGGTAGGGCAACGCGACCCGCACACGTGCCCGAACCACGTGCGCGCCCCCGCACGAACGGAGCCCGAGGCCGATGACCGCGCCCACGCCGATCCTGACCACCGCCCCGAACTTCCGGGACGCCGGTGGCCACGCGACCGCCGACGGGCGGAAGGTGCGTACCGGCCTCGTGTTCCGCTCCGACGGGCTGGCCGCGCTGGACGCCGCCGACACGGATGAGTTCGTGCGCCTCGGCATCGGACTGGTGTGCGACCTGCGCTCCGAGCACGAGCGCGACCGCGAGCCGGACCTGTTGCCGGCCGGCGTCGAGCTGCTGATAGCCGACGTCATGGGGCACGGCAACAACGAGCTGTTCGGCGACATCTTCGCGGACCCGAAGCGGGCGGGCGAGGTCCTGGGCGGCAATGCCGGGATCGAGCTGATGAGCGAGGTCTACCGGCGCTTCGTGACCACGGACCTCGCGCGGGCCGCGTACCGCAAGGTGTTCACCCGGATGGCGGAGACCGAGAACGGCGTCGTCTACCACTGCTCGCAGGGCAAGGACCGCACCGGCTGGACGTCGGCCGTGCTGCTGACCCTGCTGGACGTGCCGCGCGAGGCGATCTACGAGGACTACCTGGACAGCGCGAACCACCTGCGCGCCAAGAACGCCGAGATCCTCAAGGGCATCGCGGAGCGCGGCTTCGACCCGGAGCACCTGCGCCCGATGTTCGCGGTGCGGCGCGAGTACCTCGACACCGCCTTCGACGCCGCCGAGCGCGAGTACGGCTCGGTGGACGCGTACGTACGCGAGGGCATGGGCGTCCCCGCCACCCACATCGAGGCCCTGCGCACCCGCCTCCTGGAGGCCTGACCCGGCGCCCTACGCGGTGGGCGGCTCCGGCATGGTGGCGATGAGCCAGAACCCGAGTACGTGCGTGCCGACCACGATCGCCAGCAGCACGATGTTCGTGAGCGGCCGGACGACCCGCCGCCGGTTGACGACGACCGCAGTGCCGAAGGTCAGCAGGCCGACCAGGAACAGCAGCGGCGCCTTCTCGGCATTCTGGAGCACGATGTCTTCGCAGTTCTCGACGGACTCGTAGAGGCCGAGGCACCCGTTGACCGCCTCCAAGAGCGCCATCGAGCACGCCCCGATGTCGGCCAACAGGAGCAAGGGACCGGCGACCAGACACAGTACGAAGAGTGCGACGTTGTGCAGCAGCGGCCGCGGCCCAATCCATGGAGACGCAAGCGGCAACGGCGGTGGCGGCGGGTACCTCGACTGCATTCCTTGATACGTCATGCACCAACACGCTTCCAGCGCACATCCGGACGCACCTCCGTACGCCTACTCAGTTCCGCGCACCCAGAGACCCAAGTGCGTGGGCGCCCGCCGCCGGGCCGCGCACAGGGCGTCCCGCACCAGCCGCAGCACGACCGGCCCGTCGTCGCGGATCTGCCGTGGCAACACCGACACGACCGTCAGCCCCGCCGCGCGCATGCCGCCCGCCCGAGCGGCCGTGTGCTCCCGCTGCGCGTCGGAACCACCGTGGTACGCAACGGAGTCCACCTCCACGACGACGCCCTCGTCCTCCCACAGCGCATCCGGCGAGCAGAGGAATTGCCCATCGGCGCGGAACACCCGCGGGTTCCACAGCGGTTCGGGCAACCCGGCCACACGCACCAGGCGCCGGAACTCCGCCTCCGGCAACGACCCGACACCCGAGGCGACTTCGTCGACGATGGCGAGCATGCGAGCCGCCGCCGGGCCCCTCCCGTACGCCGCCTCACGCCGCAACTCCCCCACCCCGCACAGCCGATGCTGCACCGCCGCCAACGCGGTGGCCCGCGCCCGCACGTCGTCGACGAGCCGCCGGCACGCGTCCACCACCGCCCGCGCGTAGGGGGCAGTCGGCGGGAGCCGCACCGGCAACGGCTCCGGCAGGCGGCGCGTCCGCTCGTACACCAGCCGCCCCGACGACCGCACCCCACACTCGTGCGACACCAGTACGTGCACCTCCTGCGCGTACCGGACGTTCGGCGCCCCCGCCAACTCCAGCGCGGTCAACCCCGTCACCACAGCCCGCCCACCGGCGTGCAACACCGCCGCCATAGCCACCTGCCACCGACTCGGCGACCCCTCCCCCAGCACCACAACCGCAGGCGCCACCCGCACCCACTCCCCTGCCCGCACCTTGCGCAGCCGCTCCGCGTCCCGCACCCCACCCCGCCGCAACTGCCGGACGGTTGCAACCCCACCCTGCCGCCGCACCACCTCCTCCAACCACAGCGGCCCGCCCTCCGGCACCGCCAACCCCAACGGCAACACCAGCCCGAACGGATCAGTCCCCATCCCCAGAACGTAGACACGCCCCACGCCCACACGACACCGACACAGCCGACGATCACCCGGAGGATTTCCACGCGAAGGCCACCAAGGACCAAAAGCCATATGCCGTGTCGTCACCGGCAGCACCATCCGCCCACGGCCGGCAGTGCCCGGGACGCCTCCACACTCCTGCGGCCCGGATCCTCCCCGGGTCGGTGGCGCTCGGGTGGTTTCGTCACCCCTGGGGACTGTAAAAATAACGGTGGAACTTGATCATGGAAGTGACACCGAGAGATGACTGACGTGATGTCAGAGCCTGTGCAGAACGGTCCGGTTGAGGTGGTCTCCGAGGACGCGGTCGATGGCCGGTTGATTGACGAGCTGGTGGGTCGGGCCCGTGCTCAGGGCCTGGATCTGGTGGGTGAGGGCGGGCTGCTGCAGCAGCTGACGAAGCGGATCCTGGAGTCCGCCCTCGAGGGTGAGATCACCGATCACCTCGGCTATGAGAAGCACGATGCGGCGGGCAGGGACACCGGGAACTCGCGGAACGGCACCCGGGCGAAGACCGTGCTGACTGATGTCGGCCCGGTGGAGATAGCGGTGCCGCGGGATCGAGACGGGTCGTTCGAGCCGCGGATCGTCCGCAAGCGGCAGCGGCGGCTGTCCGGGGTGGACGAGATGGTGATCTCGCTGTCCGCGAAGGGCCTGACCACCGGCGAGGTCCAGGCTCACCTCGCGGAGGTCTATGGCGCGGAGGTGTCGCGGCAGACCATCTCGACGATCACCGACAGGGTCCTCGACGGGATGGCCGAGTGGCAGAACCGGCCGCTGGACCGGGTCTATCCGGTGGTGTTCGTGGACTGCATCAACGTGAAGGTCCGTGACGGGAAGGTCGCCAACCGGCCGATCTATGTCGCGCTCGCGGTCACCGCCGAGGGGCACCGGGACATCCTCGGGCTGTGGGCCGGGGACGGCGCCGAGGGCGCGAAGTTCTGGCTGCACGTGCTCACCGAGATCAAGAACCGCGGCGTCGAGGACGTGCTGATGCTGGTCTGCGACGGCCTGAAGGGCCTGCCCGACAGCGTCGAGGCGGTCTGGCCGAAGACCGTCGTGCAGACGTGTGTGGTCCACCTGCTGAGGAACAGCTTCCGCTATGCCGGCCGTCAGGACTGGGACAAGATCGCCAAGGCCCTGCGGCCGGTCTATCAGGCGCCCACCGAGGAGGCCGCGCTGGAGCGGTTCGTCGAGTTCACCGACGCGTGGGGGAAGAAGTATCCGGCGATCGTCCGGCTCTGGGAGAGCGCCTGGGCCGAGTTCGTCCCGTTCCTCGCCTTCGACGCCGAGATCCGCACGGTGATCTGCTCGACCAACGCGATCGAGTCGGTCAACGCGCGGATCCGCCGAGCGGTCAAGGCCCGCGGGCACTTCCCCAATGAGCAGGCCGCCCTCAAGTGCGTCTACATGGCGATCATGTCCCTCGACCCCACCGGCACCGGCCGCAAACGCTGGACCATGCGCTGGAAAGCCGCACTCAACGCGTTCGACATCGCCTTCGACGGACGCCTGTCCGCCACGCGCAACTAACCCCTACACCAACCCCGTTACACCGTTCGATTTACAGACCCCACCCCTGCGGGTCGGTGGTGTCCGGGGTGTTCCTGCGTCTCTGTGAGTCGGTGGCGTCCGGGGTGTTCCTGCGTCTCCGTGGGTCGGTGGCGTCCGGGGTGTTCCTGCGTCTCCGTGGGTCGGTGGCGTCCGGGGTGTTCCTGCGTCTCCGTGGGTCGGTGGCGTCCGGGGTGTTCCTACGTCTCCGTGGGTCGGTGGCGTCCGGGGTGTTCCTACGTCTCCGTGGGTCGGTGGCGTCCGGGGTGTTCCTACGTCTCCGTGGGTCGGTGGTGTCCGGGTGGTTCTTCCCTCCCGCGCCAGAGTGCTGCCCGGTTCGGTGCAATGCACAGGTCGCGCCGGAGGCGCCGGGAGGTTGCGGAATCTGCTGGAGATCGACGAGCGCAGCGAGGAGAGCGGCCGGAGGCCGCTAGTCAGACTTTCTTGCGCCGGAGGGAGCGTAGCGAGTGGAGGTACAAGAAAGTCCAAGGCCGGAGTGCACATTTTCGTGACGGAGCGAGGAACGAGCGCAGTCACGAAAATGTGTGCTTCGGCCGCACTTAATAAATAGCGCCACACCTGGAACAAGAGCGGACCAACCCCGGGCCAGGCCCAAGAGCGGACCAACCCCAGCCCAAGGCCCGACCCCCTGACCCGAGTCCCCCGTAGCGTCCGCGCCACCGGATCGTTGGAGATGGCACGGGGGGTGCGCCCGCGCCGACGCGGACGCGCAAACACCCCCCGGCGCCGCCCCGGACCGGGTCCTGCCGAACGGGGTGTTGACAGCGGTCGTCGAACGCGGTGTCGAACAGCGGTGGGGTCTACGTTGTTTCGGGTGGCCGGGGGCGCTCTCCGGCACCTCGGGGCGGCGGCGGACGTTCCCGAGATAAGGAAGGGTGGTCGGGCGGGAGGGGGAGTCCGGATGGGGCGCACCAGCTCGCACCGTTCCGCTCTTGGGGTCGGGTCGGGGTTGGTCCGCTCTTGTTCCAGGTGTGGCGCTATTTATTAGTGCGGCCGAAGCACAAAATTGCGTGGCTCCGGTCGTTCCTCCCTACGCCACGCAATTTCGCACTCCGGCCTTGGACTTTCTTGCGCCTCCGGTCGCTGGCGCTCCCTCCGGCGCAAGAAAGTCTGACTGGCGGCCTCCGGCCGCTCTCCTCGCTGCGCTCGTCGATCTCCAGCAGATTCCGCAACCTCCCGGCGCCTCCGGCGCGACCTGTGCATTGCACCGAACCGGGGTGGATCCGGGCCGCAGCGGGGCACGGTCGCGGCCGGGGGCGGGTTGAGCGGTCGTCAGGCGCTTGAGGTGAGTTCGGCCCAGGTGCATTTGCCGGTTGCTTGGGGGGTGTGGCCGTGGCGGGTGGCGTGGGCGGCTAGGAGGGTGAGGCCACGGCCGGACTCGGCGAGGTGGTCGGGGTTGAGCGGGGCGGTCGGCGGGCCGGGGTTGGTGTCGAAGACCTCGATGCGGACGCCGAGTTCGATGCGTTGCACGCGGACGGCGACCCAGGGGTCGTCCGCGCAGTGCCGCAGGACGTTGCCGAGGAGTTCGGTGAGGCAGAGGGCGGCGTCGTCGGACAGGTCGGCCAAGGACCAGAGTTCGAGGTGGGCGCGGAGGATGCGGCGAAGGGCGGGCACCGCGGCGGGCGTGAGTTCTGCGCGGTGCAGGAAGGTGGCGCGCCGAATCAGGGTGAACGGCATGTGAGCCTCCGTCAGTTACGGAAGGTGGTTGACGCGACACGGAGGGTGTGTCCTATGTTGCTGACAATGCGCCGCAAGATGGCAAGACGCAACTGAGTCACGACACTTCCACCGGAGACGGCGATGCCCGCAAATCGAACGATCCAGCTCAAGACACGGCGGCTCGGCGCGGAGCTGCGGCGCCTTCGCACGCAGGCGGGAATGACCCTGGACACGGCCGCTCGAGAACTCGGCTGCACCGGCTCGAAGCTCAGTCGCCAGGAATGCGGCAAGGCCGGGATCCGTGCGGGGGACTTGGACAGGTTGCTGGACCTGTATGAAGTCTCTACTGAAGAGCGCGACGAACTGCGCGCGTTGTTGGGCGAACGCAACGTCCGTGACTGGTGGTTGCGCTACGACGACGTGCTCACACCGAGCCACTCGTGCTTCCTCGCGATGGAGAACGACGCATCGGCCATGCTGGAGTACCACTTGGCGGCCGTGCCGGGTTTGCTGCAAACGCGCGACTACGCACGGGCCACGAACCTCGAGATGGTCCGCGCGCTCGCCCCCGAGCAGGTCGAGGCGACCGTAGAGGTCCGACTTCGTCGCCAGCGGCGATTGATCGAGGAACCGCGGCTGACACTGCATGCGCTCATCTGGGAAGGCGCGCTGTCGGTTGAGACAGGCGGTACGCAGATCATGCGCGAGCAAATCCGGTACCTGCTGCTGATGTCGGCGCTGCCCAACATCGAGTTGCAGATCGTCCCGTTCAGCGCGGGCAGGCGGGGTCTGCTCAGTTCGAGCTTCCAGATCCTGACGTTCCCGGACCCGCGCGACCCGGACCAGTTGTTCGTGGAGTCGTTGTTCGGCACGATCCCTCGCACCAACGATCGTGAAGTGGCACGGAGTAGGGCCTTGTTCGATCAGGTAGCGAAAGTGGGACTATCTCCAAGTGCGACACGATCGATCCTGGCTGCGCATGCGAAGGGCACGTAATGGGAACGGACGATCTGTGGTGGGTCAAGTCGAGTCGGTCCGGAAGCGCCGAGAACATGTGCGTGGAGGTGGCCCGTTCCGGATACCGGGGCATCCTCGCCCGGGACTCCAAACGCCCCTCCGGTCCTCGTCTGTGCTTCGGGGCCCGAGCCTGGGAGGATTTCCTCGGGAGCGCGCCTGGGGCGGGGGTTTCACACTGCACTCCGAACTGACGTTTGGCTACACTCCTCACACCTGAATCAGATGGCGCTTCCACGGGGGAGGCTGGCACCGGATGATCAACGACGACTTGGGCGGTCCGGGTCTCAACAGCTGGGCGGGGTTGAGTTCCGGGCAGATGCAGGTGAGCCTCGAACAGCTCGACGCTTTCGAGAAACGGGTCCGCGGCGTCCTGAACCAGCTCATGCTGGGGCCGGTCGGAGGCAAACCCGCAGGTGAACCGCTGGCGCCCGGAGGGTACGGCACCGGGTTCGCGGAGTCCGATTTCGTGCAGAACACCATGAGCAGGGTCGTCGTCCAACTCGAGGGCCTTGCCGGGCAGTTGCGGGCACAGATCGAGGTCATGGCGCTGTCGCTGAAGATGGCGGGCAGCAAGACCGCCGAGGCCGACGGCTCCAACCGGGCCGAGATGGCCCGCGCATTGGTCCAGAGCCGACAGCCGCAGACGCCGCCTGCCCGCAGCAGCTCGGCCGCGACTGTCGCGAACGGCACTCAACCGGCGCGCGGCGTCGACTGAGGAGCGCGCACACCGCCGCAGTACATGCGGCACCGCAGTACATGCGACACGGCAGTACAAACCGGGGGCAGGTGAGGCCGGCATGGGCATCGTGACCGACGCTCCAAGCGGCCAGACGAACTTCATGGGCTACACGCACGAACAACTGCTGCAAATGTTCGGCTCCGCTTCGCCGACGCACGCTTTCGAGGCGAGCCTCAAACTCGGTACGGCGAGTCAGATGCTGACGCAGGCGGCCGAGGAGCTGGCGTCCGGCATCCACAACCTCGACTGGGACGGCGACGCCGCCGAGCGGTTCCGCAACTGGGCGGACCAACTGGTCGCGACGACCCACCACTTGGCCAACTACTCGGGGGATGTCGGCAGTACTCTGCTCGATGTCGCGGTAGGCATCGGCTCCACCAAGCTGCCGCCCCTCCCCACCGCCGACCTGGAACTCGTCGAGAGCATCGCGAGCAACCCGATGGCGATCTCCGCGGTCGCCACCGTCAACCCCGCGGAAGTCGGGAACCTGACGGCGGAACTCGACCGCGCGAAGGCGAACATCGAGAACCATCGTATCGAAGCCGCTTCACAGATGCGGAAGTTGGCGATGGGGTACGAGTCCGCGGCCGACCGCATGGCGGCGCTGGCCCCGCCGACCTTCCCCGAGGCGCCGAACCTCTACGGCGTCGAGCACGTGACCTGGAACCAGATCAACGGTCCCGGCAACGGCCCGCCGGGTTCGGGGGGCTACTCACCACCGCCCACGGCCCATGGCGTGGACGGAACGGGGTCAGGCGGTTCGACCGGGCCGGACACCACCGTCACCGTCCCCAAGGCGGAAGTCCCGGCGCAGATACCGCCGATCACGGGAATGGAGAACCCGGGCACCGTTCCCCCCGTCGGCCACATACCTCCCGCGGGGCTCGACCTGGCCGGCACGGCGACTCTGACGCCCCCGTCGGCCACGACGCCGGCGACGCTTCCTCCCCCGGTGTCCGGCGGCGGTACGGGCGGCACCGGCGGCACCGCGTTCGCGCCCCCGGTCGTCGGGACGCCGGGCACCGTGTCCGCCCGCCCGGGCAAGGCGCCCGGCTCTCCCGCCGGTCCCGTCGCCGGCCCCCGGCCCGGCACCGGAACGGCCGGTCGCACCACGGGTGTCCCCGGCGGAACGCCGTACCGGCCGATGTCCACCGGCCCCACGGGAACCTTCGGCGGGAAGCCGGTGTCGACCGGCGTCCCCGGAGCCAGAATCCCCGGCACGCCAACCGCAGTTGCGAGTGGCGGTACGCCCGGCGCCAGGCCGTACGGCCGCCCCGGCACACCCGCGATCACCGGCGGCCAGACCGTTCCCGGCTCGACGGGCGCCGCCTCGCCGCGCGGCGGACCGCGCACCGGTCCCGTGCACGGCGGCGTCCCCGCACGCCCGGCGGCGGCGGGTCCGCGGGGGGCGGCCGGGGCGACGGCTCCGGGTGCACTGGGCAGCAGGCCCTTCTCGCCCGGTGGTTCCGGCATCCGCAACCCGGTCGGCGGGCGACCCCTGCTCACCACGGCCGAAGGCGGCCAAGCGGCCCGCGGCCCGGCGGGCGGACTCGGCCGTACCTCCGCCTCGTCCGACGAGCGCCGCCGCCGCGGCAATCGCGCCGAGTACCTCGAAGACGACGAGGAAGGCCCTCCCACCGAAAAGCCGCCCGTCCCGCCCGTCGTGGGCTGACCGTCCGCAAGACGTTGCCAAGGGTGTCCAAGTTGGTGTCCGTGTCTCGAACTCAGTTCTTGTGACGTCGACTTCGTACCTCGAAAGGACCGCAAGACGATGCCGGGTCCCGCCTCGCACACGCGGCGGCTGCTCACGTGCGCGGTGGTCGCCGTGGCGACGTACGCGGGCATCGGCCTCGTCGCCCCGGCACCCGCCCACGCCGATTCGGTGCGAGCCCGGCAGTGGTACCTGGACACGTGGCAGATCGACGAGGCCTGGCGGATCGCCCGCGGCGCCGGCGTCACCGTCGCCGTGGTCGACAGCGGAGTCGACGCGTCCCACCCCGACTTGGCGGGCCAGGTGGCCGAATCGCCGCTCGGGCCCGACGACGTGAGCGGCCACGGCACCCAGATGGCCTCGCTCATCGTGGGCACCGGCGCGGCCGGTGGCGGCCAAGGCGTCCACGGCGTCGCACCGGAGGCCAAGGTGCTGTCCTTCCGGATCCCCGACATGACCAGCGCCGGGACGTTCGAGACGGGCAAGGCCGCGCAGGCCATTCGGGCGGCCGCCGACTCCCGGGCGCAGATCGTCAACATCTCGAACGGCGGCGTGGGCCGGAATCCGTCGCAGACGGAAGCGGTCGCCTACGCCCTGAGCCGCGGCAAGTTGGTCGTGGCCAGCGGCGGCAACATCGCCGACAACGGCCCCGGCGTCGTCTACCCCGCGGCCCTTCCCGGCGTGCTCGGCGTCGGCGCCGTGGGCACGGACGGCCGCAGTTGGAGCGAGGGCAACGCCGGCCACTGGATCTCGCTCGGGGCACCGGGCATCGACGTGCCCGCGGCTTGTACGGCCCCCACCAAGTACTGCATGGGGACCGGGTCTTCCAGCGCTGCCGCGCTGGTCTCCGGGGTGGCCGCGCTGGTGTGGTCGGCGCACCCGGACTGGACCGCGAACCAGGTCATCCGGCGGATCATCGGCCACACGTCGACCGCGCCGAACGAGCAAATCCCCAACGACCAGGTCGGGTTCGGGATCGTGAGTCCGCGTCGGGCACTTCAGTCGGACGCTCCGCCGGGACCCGCCGACGCCAATCCGCTGCTCGGCGTACGCGGCGACCCGCCGCCTCCGCCCCCACCCCCGCCGCCCGGCACCGCCTCGCCCTCCGCCGCGCCGACGTCCCCGGTGACCACCAACACCACTCCCACGCCCGCCACTTCGGCCGCCGCAGGCAGCGCCGCGGCAGGGCACGCGGCGCCGCAACCGCCGGACACCGCTTCGACATCCCCGGGGCCGCGCTCCGATTCGGGCGGCTTCCTGGCCATCGTCGGGGCGGTGGCCGGCGGTTTGCTGGCCTTCCTTGCGCTCGCGTACGTCCTCTTACGTGCTCACCGACGGCGCGCGCAGTTACTCCGCTGAACCGCGGATCTCCTCGGCGCTCCGTACCGCGGCGGCATCCGTTCGCCGTGCCGCTTCGTGTGCGGTGTCCGGAGTCGGACCGTAGGAATGCCACCCGGATCTCTCAATTTCCGTTACTCACCTGCAAGTTCCGGCCGCAGCCTCCACGGGCTGACGGCTCGCACCGCCGCCGAGGGCCCGGACGGCCCGCGGCACACCAGTTCTGAACGGGGCAGAAATGACTGACAATTCGACGCCGCACGACGAGGCGCATCCGCCTGCCGGGCCGCCGTCCGACACGGGCTGGGCTCCGGTTCCGCCGCCGCCCTCCTCGCGACCGGACAGGCCGCCGCTGCCGCCGCAGGCGCCCCCGGCGGCACCGCCCACACCGCCCGCGCCACCCGCCTGGCCGTCGCAAGCACCCCCGGAGCAGTACGCCGCCCAGTACCCGACGCAGTACGGCTACGCCGCACCTCCGCAGCCGTCCGGCGGCCCCGGGATGCCCGGCGGCCCCGGCATGCCCGGGCCGCCGGCCGGCTACCCCGGAGCCCACATCGGGCCAATAGGGCCAATAGGGCCGATCGGCCCCGCCGGACCCGGCAGCCTGGGCGGACCCGGAGGACCCGGCGGCCCCGGCGCGCAAGGCAGCAACCGCCGCCTCGTCTTTGTGATCACCGGTGTGCTCGTCGCAGTCGCCGCCATCGTCACCGCCGTGCTCGTCCTGGTGGTCGGGGGCGGCGCCGACGGGGAGGAGCCCGCCGCCAAGAACTCCCCGGCCGCGTCCGGCGACGCCGACAAGGACCCGGACCCGGACCCGGACCCGGACAAGGACCAAGACAAGGACAAGGACCCCTCCCCCGGCAAGACGAACGCGCCCGGCATCCCCTCCCAACTCGCCCTCAGGTGGACCGTGCCCGCGGTCAAGGACACCAGCACGACGCGCAAGGTCTACGGGCGCTGGGCGACCGCGAGCCAGATCTACCTGGGCGACGACAAGAAGGGCCTCGTCCGCTACGACCTGGCGACCGGCGTCCCCACGACCGTGGCACTCCCGTCCGGTGCGGTCCTCTGCGGGATGACGCCCGCACCGGACGACGGGGTCGGCGGCGTCGCCTGGTCGGAGAACGGCAAGGACTGCAACAAGCTCGCCCTGGTCGAACTCGACTCGGGCAAGATCCGCTGGGCCGTCACCTTCGGCAGCACGCCGGAGGGCGACGGCGGGGGACCCGATTCGTACGCCCGCGTCGGCATCGACGGCGTCCCGATGGCCTTCACCGGCAAGGCCCTCGTCGTCGGCTCCCGCGCGTCCCTTGTGGCCCGCTCGAAGACCGACGGCGTGGTGATGTGGGGCAAGGTCGCCCCGAAGATCGGCTATTGGGACCGCTATGTGGTCGGCCTCATCTCCGACGGCGAGGACGTCCTGGTCTCCATGCAGGAGATCATCAGCGACACCGTCGGCGGCGCGAAGTTCGACGGCGACACCGGTCAGCAGGTCTGGTCCAACGACCTCGCCATCGGCAAGCGCGCCTACCTGTGGCCGGTCTCCGTCGAACCGCAGGTGTACGTCGCGAAGTACAGCGGCACCAGCAGTACGTCCGTCGAGGAGATCGTCACCGTCGACGCCACCGGCAAGATCGCCCACCGCTTCGCCGCGACCGGCCCCTGGGGCAAGCTCAACCTGGAGGAACTCCGCTGGGGCGGGGTCAGCGGACAACCGGCGTTCCACCTCGCGGTGAGCGACGGCCTGGTGTTCGGCACAGTGGACGACATCGGCGCGAGCCGCTTCACCGTGGTCGCGATCGACCTGGCGAGCGGTCAGCCGAAATGGCAGACGCAGGCCCCGGGCAAGGGCACCGCGATCTTCGACTTCCTGCTGGCCGGCTCCGACGACCGGTACGTCTACGCCGCCACCAACGGCTACGACCCCAAGGTGCCGCTGTCGGTGCACCGCTGGGCCAAGTCCGACGGGAGCACGGCAACCGTCGCCACGCTGCCGGACCCGCCCAAGGACGTCATCGCGCACGGCATGGAGCCGTCCTGGTCCGACGGACGTCTCATCAGCATCGGGACGACGTACTCGTACGGCCCGTCCGTCACCGTCGCGACCGGTTAGCAGGAATCCCGGGCGACCGACAAAGCGACCACCGACCGCAAGAGCGGCATTGACGATCGACCCGGGAGCCGACGACCGCCGAAGCGCACCGGACCGCGGCGGGGGAAGTCCCCCTGACCTGCGCGCCGGACCTGCGGTAGCGTCGACTCCCGGGCTTGGAGGGGGCGGACTCGTGATCCAGGCATTGCGCCCGGGCGACCCTGCGGACATCGGCGGCTACCGTGTGGTGGCCCGCCTCGGTGCGGGCGGCATGGGCGAGGTCTTCCTCGGCCGCTCGGCCAGCGGGCGGCTCGTCGCGATCAAGGTGGTCCGCGCGGAACTGTCGGTGGACCCCGACTTCCGCGCGCGCTTCCGGCGCGAGGTCGACGCGTCCCGCCGGGTGAGCGCCTTCCACACCGCGGCCGTCGTGGCGGCCGACGCCGCCGCCACCCCCGCCTGGATGGTCACCGAGTACATCCCCGGGCCGTCTCTGGAGGAGGCCGTACGCGGCCACGGCGCCTTCCCGGTGCACGCGCTGCGGGTGCTCGGCGCCGGACTCGCCGAGGCGCTGGAGGCGATCCACGCCTGCGACCTGATCCACCGCGACCTCAAGCCGTCCAACATCCTCATCGCCGAGGACGGTCCGCGCGTCATCGACTTCGGCATCGCGCGCGCCCTGGAGGGCGCGACCGTGACGCAGACCGGCTACATGGTCGGCTCGGTCGGCTTCCTGTCTCCCGAACAACTGCTCTCGGAGCGCGTCACCGCCGCCGCGGACGTCTTCGCGCTGGGTGCGGTGCTGTGCTCGGCCGCCGGTCTCGCGCCGTTCGGCGGCGGATCGGCGCAGGCGATGCTCTACCGCGTCGTGCACACCGAGCCCGACCTGGACGGGCTGGCGCCGGAGTTGCGCGGCATCGTGGCGGCCTGCCTCGACAAGGACCCCGCCGAACGGCCCCAGCCGACCGACCTCGTACGCATGCTCACCAGCGACACGACCGAGGACTGGCTGCCGGACGGCGTGCTCGCGTCGATCTCGGAACGCCGGGAGCACGCCCAGCAGTTGTCGCGCCAGGCGGCGGCCGGTGCGGCGGCGGCCGCGGCCGCGCCGGCGTTCTCGGTGAGCCCCGGCCGTCCCGCGCACCCGGGCCCGGGCCGGCAGCCGCCCCCGGAACACGGCACCGGCCACGATCCGAACGACGATCCGACCACCGGCTCGAACTCCGCCGTGGGCCCGGCCTCGACCGCCTACAGCGGGCCCGTGCCGCCTCCGCCGGCTACGCCGTCGACGCCGCCCGGCGCGTATCCGCAGCCGTCCCACCTGGGCGCGCCACCGCCGCCGTCCACCCCGCCGCCGTCGCCGCACTCACCGCCGCACGGCAGCACACCGCACGGCAGCACACCGCACAGCAGCCCGCACGGCAGCCCGCCCTACGGGAGCACGCCGCACGGAAGCACCCCGCCCACGCCGCCGCACAGTTCGTGGCAGTCGCCGTACGGCCCCGCCCCGTCGCCCTTCCCGCACCAGCCCGGCACGCCCCCGCGCACCTCGCGGCTCGACCGCATGCCCGGCGGCCGCCGCACCTGGCTGGCCGTGGTCGTCGTCACCACGATGGCCGTGCTCGCCGGGATCGGCATCGGCACGGCGCACCTCATCGGCGGCAGCCCCAGTGCCAAGTCCACGAAGCAGCCGACCAACCCGACCTCCCCCGCCCAGAACCCGCAGGGCGGCGGGCGCAAGGGCGGCACCGCGACCGTGTCGATCAACGCCGACGCGCGGACCCTCGACCCCGTCGGCACGACGTACGAGGCGTACGCCGACGGCCAGCGCATGTCCGCGCTGTACGACCCGCTCGTGGTCTTCCGGCAGAGCACCGGCAAGGTGGAGGCGCACCTCGCGAAGTCGCTGACCTCGACGCCCGACGGCTTCACGTGGACCCTGGAGCTGCGCCCGGACGTGAAGTTCACCGACGGCACGCCGCTCGACGCCGAGGCGGTCAAGTTCAACTGGGACCGGCTCGCCCAGGACGCGAACTCGATGCACTCCAACGCCATACGCGGCGCGACGATGCGCGTGGTGAGCCCGACGCGCCTGGACATCACGCTGCCGGTACCCGACCTGACGTACGACCACCTCGTCGCCGACGAACTCGCGTACGTCGGCTCGCCGACCGCGATCCGCGCCGACCCCGAGGGGTTCGGCAAGAAGCCGGTGGGCGCCGGCCCGTTCATGCTGGAGAGCTGGACCCCGGGCGACAAGCAGGTGTTCGTCCGCAACCCGGACTACTGGCAGGGCCCGGACCGGCCGCTGCTCGACTCGCTGGTCTTCAAGGTGGACACCCAGCAGCCGATCGCGCCGGTCATAGCGGGCAGCGCGGACGTCAACTTCCAGAGCGCCAACCACGATCTCCAACAGGCGCGTTCGGCGGGTCTGGAGCTGGTTCCCGCGGTCAACGCGGGCGGCGTCATGATGGGCTTCAACTCCGGCGTCGCACCGTTCGACAACCCGAAGGCCCGTCAGGCGGTGTCCCTGGCCCTGGATCCCGACGCGATCGCGAAGGAGGCGGGCACCGGCGCCAAGGCGGCCGAGAGCATCGTGCCGCCCGACTCGCCGCTGAGCGCGGTGGCCGCCGACCACCGGCCGGACGCCTCGAAGGCGCAGGCGCTGTTCGACGAACTGGCGGCCGCCGGCAGGCCCGTCTCGTTCAAGGTCACGGCGGGCCAGGGCGAACAGGCGACGCTGGAGGCGGTCAAGAAGCAGCTTGCGGGCTTCCGGAACGTGACGATGACGTACGAGCTTGCCGACGCGACGCGCTTCGGCGAGATCCTGAGCGGACGTCAGTTCCAGGCCGTGTGGGGCTACGAGTCCGGCTCGGACCTGGACACCTGGCTGTTCGCGATCACGCGCGGCGGGTACAGCGGCAACTACCTCGCGTACCGCAACGACACCGTCGACACGGCGTGGACGACGATCCGGGGGGCGCGTACGCCGGAGGCGAAGGCCGCGGCGTACCGCACACTGCTCGCCGAACTCGCCGACGACCCGCCCTGGTGGCTGTACTCCGAGATCTCCGTCTACGCCGTGCAGCGCGAAGGCGCGCTGACCGGCCTCGACGGGGGCTATGCGGACGGCATCCTGCGGTGGGACCGGGTGGGCAAAAAGTAGACTCGCTCACCCACAGGGGACGGGACGGGGAAGGGTGGGGCACGCGGTGGGACAGCACGGTTCCGGCAAGGGCGCGCACAGCGGCAGAGAAGGCGGCTCGCCCAGCGGCTCGCACGGCGACGCGAACGACGGGGCGCACACCGGAGCGCACGAAGCGGCGAGTGCCGCGGCGGACGGCGGGGCGGCCACCGGATCGGGAGCCGCGGGCTCCGCGGCGCAGGCGCCCGACGAGAATTGGGACAGTTGGCGATTGCGTCTCACGGACTACGGCATAGGGATACTGATCGCACTGATCCTCACTCCTGTGCTCGGTTTCGCCGTGCTCATGGCCGTGTCCGGCGACTTTCGGGATTACCTGCTCAAGTAACACGCGTCCCGAGCGACGCGACCGTCCTCGTGAATGTTTGTAAATTCCGCCGATCGCATCTGGTCTGTTGGGTGCTACCGGCGGTACTTTCCGCGGAACGTCCCGCGCGCCGCGCACCACCTCCCGCCATCCCAGGGGACAGATGTGCGCCGTCGCGCCCGGTTTGCCCTGGAAAGGACCTGTATGACGCAGCGTCATCTCGGCCGGGCTCTCACCGCCGGTCTGGCGGGCATCGCGCTCGTGGGCCTCGCCGTCACCCCGGCGCAGGCGCACCCGCACAACGACGCGAAACTCGGCGAGAAGATCGCCAAAAAGGTCACGGCGGACAACGTCGCCAAGCACCTGACGGCGTTCCAGAAGATCGCGGACCGCAACGGCGGCACGCGCGTCGCCGGCGCGAGCGGCCACGCGAAGTCGGCGGATTACGTCGCCGAAAAGCTGTACCGCGCCGGGTACCTGATCACCGAGCAGGACTTCGAGTTCACGTACACCGAGACGCTGGCCGAGAGCCTGAAGGTCGTCTCGCCGACTCCGGCGGACGTGCCGATCATCGTCATGTCCTACTCCCCCTCGACCCCGGTCGGCGGCATCACCGCCCAGGTGGCCGCGGTCCCGGTCGGAGCGGACGCGACACCCGGCTGCGAGGCCGAGGACTACGCGACCGGCGTGTACGCCGGCAAGATCGCGCTGATCCAGCGCGGCGGCTGTACGTTCGCCCAGAAGCAGCAGGTCGCGGCCGGCGCCGGGGCGGTCGGCGCGATCATCTACAACAACACCGCCGGGGCGCTCAACGGCACGCTCGGCGACCCGACCGCGGGCATCGTGCCCACCGGCGGCGTCACCCAGGCCGACGGCCAGGCGCTGGCCGCGCAGGTGGCGGCCGGTCCGGTCACCGTCACCCTCGAACTGCGTGAGCTGCGCGAGCAGCGCATCACCACGAACATCATCGCCACGTCCAAGTGGGGCGACGAGGACAACATCGTGATGGCCGGCGCGCACCTGGACTCCGTGTCCGAGGGCCCGGGCATCAACGACAACGGCTCCGGCAGCGCGGGCCTCCTGGAGACCGCGATCCAGCTCGGCAAGTACGAGGACCGCCCGGCCAACAAGGTGCAGTTCGCGTTCTGGTCGGCCGAGGAGTTCGGCCTGCTCGGCTCCGAGTACTACGTGGCGCAGCTGACGCCGGAGCAGCAGCGCAAGTTCGCGCTCTACCTCAACTTCGACATGATCGGCTCGCCGAACTACGCCGAGTTCGTGTACGACGGCGACAACTCGGACGGCGTGGGCGCCCCCGCCGGCCCGACCGGCTCCGCCGAGATCGAGGCGTTCATCAACGGCTACCTCGACAAGAAGGGTTCGGCCCACGAGGGCACGGACTTCGACGGCCGCTCCGACTACGGTCCGTTCATCGCGGTGGGCATCCCGTCCGGCGGCACCTTCACCGGCGCCGAGGGCGTCAAGACGCCCGAGCAGGCCGCGAAGTACGGCGGCACGGCCGGCGTCGCGTTCGACCCGTGCTACCACGCGGCGTGCGACACCGCGGCCAACATCAGCAAGAAGGCGCTCGACCTCAACTCCGACGTGATCGCGTACGCGATGGGGACGTTCGCCAACAGCACGCGCTCGGTCAACGGCGACACCGACGGCAACCCGGGCTTCCCGCCCGAGGCGCGGGCGTCGGCGGTCGGCGCCGTCGACGCGGCGTACCGGCCGGGGTACGTCGCCTCCTGACGACGCGCCGGCTCCCGACCCGTGGCCCCTCCGCCCCTCGCGGAGGGGCCACGGCCGTTCCGGCGCCTGCCCCGGGCCGCCCTGTCCCCGGCCCCTGTCCCCGGACCCGGTCCCGAGCCGTCCCGCCGCCCGCACGAACCGCCCCCGCATCGGCCGCACTTCCGCCCTTCGTGACCGGAAGCCGACCTTCCCGGCTTCTTCCCTGTCACCTGGGGCGATCCGTCAGTAAAGTGACGCCCGGTATCGCCGCTGGGGACATGAGTCGGGGGACTTGTCATGGCCGATCAACCGCCGCCCGGGCCCGTTCCCGGGCCCACCGGGCCGCCCGCCCCGGAGCCGACCGGAGTGGCGCCGACGGGCACCGCACCGGCGCGCCCGGGGACACCCGGCACGCCCGCGACGCCGTCGCCGGCTCCCGGGGTGAACCCGTACCCGATGGACCCCCGGTACCTGCCGGGCATCGACCCGGTCCGGGCCGGCAAGTACACCGTCGAGTCCGCGCTGCTGCTCCCGGCGGCGTCCCGTGCCGACGGCTGCGCCGACAGCCTGCTGGCGCTGGGCAGCGGACTCGCCCAAGGCGCCCCCGCGGGCCTGGCCGGGTTCCGGACGGCGGCGCAGGCGGGGCTGCTGGCCGACTCGTGGTCCCGCGAACTGGCCCTGGTCTCCGAGGCCGCACGGCAGTGCGCCACGAAGATCCGCAGCACGACGAACGCGTACCTGGAAGCCGAGGCGCGCAATGCCGGCAATCTGCGCTGACGCACCCGGCGCGCGCCCGCCGCACGCCAGGCACCCGCCGCACGGCACGCGCACACCACGAACAAGCCGACCGGACAACGGAACACGCACCACAGGCACACACCACGGTGGGGTGACACGCGGGGGGATACGCGGATGGTCACATACGACGCTCTGAAGGACGCACGGTTCGACTCGCTCCGGTCGCACGCCGACACATGGGGCCGGACCATGAACCAACTCGACATCGTGGTACGCGACTTCGAACTCGGAGTCTGCGGCGCCACGGAGCACGCCGGATGGAAGGGCGACGCCGCGGGCCTGGCGAACCCCGAACTGGAGGACGCCCTGCGGCGGATCCGCATCGCCGCCCTCGAAGCACGCGCCGTCGCGGCCGAACTCGACTTCGCCGTCGACGCGTTGGCCGACTGCCAGTACCGCCTGTTCGCCGAGGTGCACACCGCGCTGACCGACGGTGTGACGATCGTCGGCAACGGAGCGGGCGGCTTCACCGTCAGCGAGACCCGGCCGCCCACCGCGGCACGCGACGACCTGGAGCTTTCCTCCGTCCAGGCGCGGCTGGACGGGTACGCCCGGCGCATTCAGGCCATCCTCGACGACGCGGCGGCAGCCGACGCGCTGCATGCCGCGCTGCTCGCCCAGCTGTCCGCCGGCGAGGTGGCGCGCGGCGACGACGCCGCGCTCAAGCACGCGAAGCAGGACCTCGAAAGCGTCTTCGGCAGCATGACGCCGCAGCAGACCGGCGCGTGGTGGGCCCAGATGAGCGAGGCCGAGCGGCAGGCGTTCCTCGTCGACTACCCGCACGAGGTGGGCGCCATGGACGGCGTCCCGGCGACGGTGCGCAACCAGGCGAACCAGGCCGCGCTGAACTCCCGGCTCGCCGACCTGGGGCCGCTCGTCAGCGGGCGTACGGCCACCGCGGCGGAGCTCAAGGAGTGGGAGAACCTCCAGAAGATCAACCAGGTGATGGCGGGCAACGTGGAGCGCCGTCCCGAAGAGCAGCTGATGCTGCTGAAGTTCGGCAACCGGACACGTGACGGAGAGGTGGTGGTCTCCGTCGGCAACCCCGACACCGCGAAGAACACCGCGATCACCGTGCCCGGCGTCAACACCACGGTGGCCGGCAAGCTGACCGAGCAGGTGGAGCGCGCCACCAACCTCCAGCGCGTCGCGGACCGGGTCACCCCGGGCGTGCCGGGCGACGCCGCGGTCATCGTGTGGCTCGACTACGACTCCCCCGAACTCTCGCTCACCTCGGGGGCGTTCTCCTCGGGCGCCGGTCCCGGGCGGGCCCAGGAGGGGGCCGGACGGCTGGACCGCTTCGTGGACGGCAC
Source organism: Streptomycetaceae bacterium NBC_01309 (assembly GCA_045039925.1). GTDB lineage: Bacteria > Actinomycetota > Actinomycetes > Streptomycetales > Streptomycetaceae > Yinghuangia. The sequence continues at coordinate 6,825,295 of CP108400.1, read as the reverse complement.
CCGGGTCACCGGGCCCGCGGACCAGCATCTGACGGTCGGCGGGCACAGCTACGGCACGTCCGTCGTCGCGTACGCGGCCCGCGACGGCGACGGACTCGACGCCGACGAACTCGTGTTCGTGGGCAGCCCCGGCGTGCAGGTCGACGACGTGAGCGCGCTCAACTTCGCCCCGGACCGGGTCTGGGTGGGGATCGCCCCGGACGACTGGGAGGCCCCGGCGGCCGGCTTCCTGCACGGCACGCTGCCCACCGACGCCGAGTTCGGCGCGCACCGGTTCGCCACGAACGACGGCGGTCACTTCAGCTACTGGGACATGCGCTCGGAGTACGAGGGCGACACGAGCATCCGGAGCCAGGCCGACATCATGATGGGCAGGACCCCGTAAGTGGCCGCGCCCCGGCGCGGCGTCCCGACGGTCGCCCTCTCCCGTACCCGCGAAGACGGCTACCAGTTGCTGCGGATGTTCGTGCTGGCGTCCGGCGCCGAGGAGTCGGACGGCGCACTCGACATCCTGCCGGGGCCCTGCGGGGACGAAGCGGACCCCCGGCAACGTGCCGAGGGCTACTACCGGGTGCTCGTGCTCGGCGGGTTCCGGGCCCTCGGCGACGACCCGCACGGGGCCTTCGCCGGCATGCACGACTTCGCGCGGCGCAACCGGTTCCGGGTCCGCAGCTACCGGAACCCCGACGCGGGCGAGCTCCGGCCGGACGCGGTCGGCCAGTGGGAGCTGAAAGGCGTCGCGGACGGCCTGGACGGCTTCGCGTTCTCCGTCTTCACCGTGCGCCCGCAGACGCACGTCGCGGTCTGGATCACCAGCTCCTGCCGCCGCACTCCCGACCGCGACGAGCCCGACGGGCCGTTCACCCTGCCGTCGCTGGTCCCGCACGTACCGTCCAGCGCGCCCGTCTGGGCGCCGCGTCCGCCCGCCGGGACGCCGCACCGGGACGGCGCCGCGCCTGCCGCACGGCCGCCCGCCGCACCGGCGACGCGGTCGCCCGACGCCGGCACGCTGGACCGCATCCGCGACCTCCTCGGCTGACCGACGGGAACCCCGTCAAGGGATTCGCGAGGGTCCCTGACCGGCTTCGAAGGCGTCGATGATCCATACGATCGGGGTCCGCCACGACGAAGGAAAGCGGATCCATGACCATCCGAACCCGACGTGCGCGCGCCTCGGTGCTCGTACTCCCGGCTCTCATGCTCGGGGGTCTGCTGTCCTCCGCCACCGCGCAGGCCGCACCCTCCGCGCCCACCACTCCATCTGCCCCCGTCGCCCCCGCATCCGTCGAGGGCGGGCCGCCGCCGAAGATGGCGCTGGTCCTGGACCTGTCCGGATCGATGAAGGAGAACGACGCGGGCGGCCAGACCCGCCTCGCGGCCGCCAAGCAGGCGGTGGGCCGCATCATCGACACCGCACCCGGCGACGCCGCCCTCGGGCTGCGCGTCTACGGGGCCACGTACCCGGGCGAGAACAAGACCGAGGGCTGCGCGGACACGCAGCAGCTCTTCCCGGTCAAGACCATGGACGCCGCGGCCCGCACGGCCGCCAAGGAGCGCGTCGCCGGGATGAACGCGGTCGGCTTCACCCCCATCGGGGTGTCCCTGCGCGAGGCGGCCAAGGACGTCGGCACCGACGGCAAGCGCCGCATCGTGCTCGTCTCCGACGGCGAGGACACCTGCGCCCCGCCGCCGCCCTGCGACGTCGCGCGCGAACTCAAGGCCCAGGGCATCGACCTGGCCGTCGACGTCGTCGGCTTCAAGACCAGCGGCGCCGCCCGCGACCAACTCAAGTGCATCGCCCAGGTGTCCGGGGGCGTGTACGCGGACGCCGCCGACGCCGACGCGCTCACCGCCAACCTGAGCACGCTCTTCCGCCGCGCCTGGACGACGTACAACGCCACCGGGATCCCGGTGAAGGCGTCGACCACCAACTGCGCCGACGCACCGCTGATCGGCCCCGGCCAGTACCTCGACTCCGTCACCACGGGCGGCAAGCAGTACTACCGGGTCAAGAAGACGCCCGGCCAGATCCTCCAGGTGAGCGCCACCGTCGCCCTCACACCGTCGATCCAGCACTCGAACATCGAGGTCGACGCGGGGCCCATGACGCCGACCGGCGACCCGCGCGGGTGGATGCGCGCCTTCAGCCAGAGCACCGGATGGGCCAACGTGCTGTCCGTCGGCGGCCGGACCGACGCGCCCAAGCCCGGCTCGACTCCCGCGTCGGTGCCCGGTGACGAGGGCTGCGTCATGATCGAGAACCATGTGACCGACCCGACCGAGAAGCGCTTCCCGCTCGAACTCCAGATCGGCATCGCGGACGCCGACCCCGCCGAGAGCGCGGGCAAGGTCCCGGCGGCACCGACTCCGAAGACCGGCGCCGACGCGACCGGCGGCTTCTCGTTCAACAGCGCCACCCCCATCGCGGCCGGAACGTACAAGCAGAGCATCGCGGTCGGCGAGTGGCCCATCTGGCGCGTCGACCTCAAGGCCGGGCAGCGCCTGACCGTCAAGGGCGGGGCACAGATCCCGGCGGACCTGCCGTACTCGCCCAACTCCGGACTCGGGATCCTGCTGTTCAACCCCCAGCGCGACAGCGTGGGCTGCGCGTCGGACCGGGGCTCGATCGAGCTCATCGGCTCGCGCACCGGACGGGTGGAGAAGGCGTGCGACACCTGGGAGATCGCCAAGCCCGGCGAGACCGGTGTTGAGCACGCGGGGTTCACCGAGCCCGGCACGTACTACATCGCACTCGGCCTCGGGTCGCTGCCCAAGGAAGCGCTCGGCACGGTGATCCCGGTCGACCTGACCGTGGCCGTCGACGGCACGCCGCGCAACGAACCCCGTCTCGTCTTCGACTTCGGCGGTACGCCGGCGTCGACCGGGACCGGTGCGGCCGCCACCGGCGGTGACGCGGCGGGCGCGTCCCGGCCGGGCCAGGCGCCGGGCCAGACGCCGGGGTCGAAGGGCGAGGAGTTGGCCGGCGAACCGGCGGCGGCGAAGCGGGACGACAAGTCCACCGCGGAGGAACTCGCGTTGCCGGTCGGCATCGCGGCCGCCGTCCTGCTCCTCGCGGGCGCCGGCTACTACGGCCTGCGACGGCGCTGACTCCGGTCGTGCCGTGCGCTGCTCGCGGGGGCGCACGGCACGACGGGCAGGTCACGAGGGAGACGCGAGGGTCCCTCCCGCTGTCTGCACCACCGCATGATCCCTACGATCGTGGCTCCGCGGAGTTTGCGGCGCGGGGCAGCCACGACAAGGAGCCGGAGCCCATGACCATCCGACCACGACGCTCGCGCGCCGCCGTGCTCGCGATATCCGTGCTCCTGCTCGCCGCGGTCCTCCCCTCGGCGTCCTCGTCGGCCGCCCCCGCGGAATACGACCGGGGGAAGAGCTACAAGACCTCCGGCACGCCGGTGAAGGGCTCGACGGCCGACTGCCGGGACGCACCCGTCCTGGCGCCCGGCCAGTACGTGGACACCCTGCCCGGCGAGAAGGACCTCTACTACCGCGTGAAGAAGGGTCCCGGCCAACTCCTCCAGGTCAGCACGACGGTGGTGCTGGCACACCGCTTCCTCCGCAGCTCCAGCATCGAGGTGTTCGCGGGACCGATGCCGGCCGACACCAAGCCGGAGGGCTGGCTGCGCGCCTTCGGCACCGTGGTCGGCTGGGCGAACGTGCTTTCCGCCGGGGCCCGGAGCGAGGTCCACGACCCGGACGACGACCCGCGCCCGCTGCCGCCCGACGACATGGGCTGCATCCGGATCAACAACCGCATCACCGCCGACGGCGATCCGGACTTCCCCGTCGAGATCCTGGTCGGCCTTGCCGACGCGGACCCCGCGAAGGCGGCCGTGCCGCCGGTCCCGCAGGTGCAGACCGGCGCGGACACGCCGGGCGGTGCCTCGTTCGCGAGCGCGACCCCGATCGCGCCGGGCACGTACAAGCAGGACCTCACGGTCGGCGAGTTCCCGATGTGGCGGGTCGACGTACGGCCGGGCCAACGCCTGTCGATCAAGGGCGGCGTCGTGACACCCGGCGACTTCCCGTACAGCACCCCGATGACGTTCACCGTCATGACCTTCAACGAGCTGCGGCAGGAGACGATCTGCGCGACCGACTCCTCCGGCCGCGTGGTCTTCTTCGACCGCAGGAAGGGCCGCTTCGAAGTGTCGTGCGGGCCTTGGGAGATCGCCGACCCCGAGGCGATCGGGCGCAACAACCTCGAGTACGCCACGCCCGGGACCTACTACTTCCAGCTCGCCGTCGCCGAGCCCGACGAGGACGCCGTCGGTCGTGTCGTCCCCATCGACATGGTGGTCGCCGTCGAGGGCGCACCGCGCGCCGAACCCGCTCCGGTCTTCGACTTCGGCGGCAACTCGGGGGCGCCCGGGACCGATGCCACCCAAGCGGTGAACGGGACCGGCACCCCGCAGACGGGCGGGACGAGCGGATCCGGCCAGGCGCCGCAGCAACCGGGCGGCGCGGACACGCAGGGCGGCAAGGGCACCGAGGGCGCGCAGGACTTGCCGGGCAAGTCGACGTCCGCGGACGGCGGCTCGGACGACTCGGCACTACAGAAACTGGCACTGCCCATCGGCATCGTCCTGGGCGTCGCGCTGCTCGGCGGCGTCGGCTACTACGGCATGCGCCGCCGCTGACCACGACGAAGGAAACAGAGCCATGAACCTCAGAAACCGTCGCATGCGGGCCGCGGCGCTCGCCGTGCCGACGCTCATTCTCGGCGGCCTGCTGCCCTCCGCCACCAGTGCCCACGCGGCGCCGGCCGAGGGCGAACCCCCGCCGAAGATCGAGCTGGTGCTGGACCTGTCCGGATCGATGAAGGAGAACGACGCGGGCGGCCAGACCCGCCTCGCGGCCGCCAAGCAGGCGGTGGGCCGCATCATCGACACGGCGCCGGAGAGCGCGCAGTTGGGCCTGCGGGTGTACGGGGCCACGTACCCGGGCGAGAACAAGGCCGAAGGCTGCGCGGACACGCAGCAGCTCTTCCCGGTCAAGACCATGGACGCCGCCGCGCGCGCCGACGCCAAGCAGCGCGTCGCCGCCATGAACGCGGTCGGCTTCACCCCCATCGGTGTCGCGTTGCGCGAGGCGGCCAAGGACGTCGGCACCAACGGCAAGCGCCGCATCGTGCTCGTCTCCGACGGCGAGGACACCTGCGCTCCCCCGCCGCCCTGCGACGTGGCCCGCGAACTCAAGGCCCAGGGCATCGACCTGGCCGTCGACGCCGTCGGCTTCAAGACCAGCGGCGCCGCCCGCGACCAGCTCAAGTGCATAGCCCAGGTGAGCGGCGGCTCGTACGCGGACGCCGACAACGCGGACGCACTGACGCAGAACCTGAGCACGTTGTTCCGCAAGGCGTGGACGACGTACCAGGCGACCGGCACGCCCATCAAGGGCTCGATCGAGGCCTGCGCCGACGCGCCGATGATCACACCGGGCCAGTACCTGGACAACTTCACCGGCGGACGCGACCTGTACTACCAGGTAAAGAAGCGCCCGGACCAGCTCCTCCAGGTCTCCGCGACGGCCGTCGCGGAGGAGGGCTACGGGCGCGGCGCCGGCCTCACGGTGCAGGCCGGGACCGTCGGCAGCGGCAACCCGGACAGCTGGCTGCGGCAGTACGAGCAGTCCGTGGGCTGGGCGAACGTGATCACCGCGGGCGCGCGCAGCAAGCCGGACGACAAGGGCGCGCGGCCGCCGAACGACATCGGCTGCATCATGATCGAGAACAAGGTCACCGACGCGGGCGACATGCCGATGCCCGTCGAACTGCTGGTGGGCATCGCCGAGACCAAGGCCGGCGCGACCACGGCGAAGGAAGTCCCGGTCAAGACCGGTCCCGACGCGGTGGGCGGCTTCTCGTTCAACAGCGCGACGCCGATCGGCCCCGGGACGTACAAGCAGAGCATCGCGGTCGGCGAGGCGCCGTTCTGGCGCGTCGACCTGAAGGCGGGGCAGCAGCTCACGGTCAAGGCCGGCGTCGACATCCCGCACGACTTCCCCAACAGCATCACCGCGGGGTGGAGCGTCAAGGTCTTCAACGCCACCCGCAACCCGACGACGTGCGACGCCAAGGACTCCAGCGTCGTCAAGCTGATCCAGCGCGAGAAGGGCCGCTTCGAACGGACCTGCGGCCCCTGGCAGATCGCCCGCCCGGAGGACGCCGGCAGCTTCGACCCGAACGGGTACGCCGTGCCCGGCACCTACTACATCCAGCTCCAGGTCGCCGAACCGCCGGAGGAGGGCATGGGCCTGGTCGTGCCCATCGACCTGAGCGTCGAGATCGGCGGTACGCCGCGCCCCGGCTCCGACCCGGTGTTCGCGTTCGACGGCGAGACCGCCGCCGCCGCAGCGACCGGCGGCAACCAGGGCCAGGCCGCGACCGGCGGCCAGGCGACCGGGAGCACCGGCGAGAGCGGCAAGGGCCAGACCGGCAAGGACGGCGAAGCCGTCGACCTGCCCGGCAAGTCCGCGTCCGCCGAGGACGACGACTCGACGGCGAGCAAGATCGCGCTCCCGGTCGGCATCGTCCTGGGCGTCGCCCTGCTGGGCGGCGCCGGCTACTACGGCCTCCGGCGGCGTTGACCGCGGGGCGGTGCGGCCGGTCGTGGGACCGGTCGCACCGCCCTGGGCGTTCCCGCGCAATCACCCGATTGCGGGCCGGAGTTCACTCGTTCAGCGCAACGGCAGGCCGTCGGCCACGCCTTCGCCGTCCGCCGGGACCGCGATGAGCCCGAGTTCGCCCGGAGTGGCCAGCAGCGCGTGGGCGGGCATCACCCGAACGGTGTAGCCGAACGGACCCGTTCGGTCCAACGCGAGCGAACCCTCGTAGAACCAGCGGCCGTGCTCGTCGCGGCGCACCGGCTTCAGCGGGACCACCGCCCCGTCCACGATCGCGTCGGCGCCGTCGACGCGGCCGTGCACCACCTGCACCTCGACATCCGAGGGGCGCAGGTCGCCCAGGCTCACGAACACCCGCAGGTCGAGCGTGTTGCCGACCTCGGGGGCGTCTCCTATCCCGCCGGACTCGACGTGGTCCACGCGGACCTGCGGCCACGCGCCGCGGACCTCGGCCTTCCACGCCGCCAGCGTCTTCGCCCCGGCCAGGGCGTCGGCCGCCATGGACCGGGCACCCAGCGCGGCGGGCGCGTACAGGCTGTTGACGTAGTCCTTGACCATGCGTGACGCGAGGACCTTCGGGCCCAGCGACACCAGGGTGTGGCGGACCATTTCGAGCCACCGGCTCGGCAGTCCGTCCGCTCCCCGGTCGTAGAACCGGGCCGCCACGTTGTGCTCGACCAGGTCGTAGAGGGCGTTCGCCTCCAGGTCGTCGCGGCGGTCCGGGTCCTCGACGCCGTCGGCGGTGGGGATGGCCCAGCCGTTCGAGCCGTCGTACCACTCGTCCCACCAACCGTCGAGGATCGACAGGTTGAGGCACCCGTTGAGCGCGGCCTTCATGCCCGACGTGCCGCACGCCTCCAGCGGGCGCAGCGGGTTGTTGAGCCAGACGTCGCACCCCGGGTAGAGGTGCTGCGCCATGGCGATGTCGTAGTCGGGCAGGAAGACGATGCGGTGGCGCACGTCCTCCTGGTCGGAGAACTTCACCAGCTCCTGCACGAGCCGCTTGCCGCCCTCGTCGGCCGGGTGCGCCTTGCCCGCGACCACGATCTGGATCGGGCGCGTGGGGTGCAGCAGCAGGCCGCGCAGGCGCTCCTTGTCGCGCAGCATGAGGGTCAGGCGCTTGTACGACGGCACGCGCCGGGCGAACCCGATGGTCAGCACGTCGGAGTCCAAGGCGTGCTCGGTCCAGCCCAGTTCCGCGTCGCCGGCCCCGCGCAGGCGCCACGAGTCGCGCAGCCGTACCCGGGCCTCCGTGACCAGCTTCGCGCGCAGCGTGCGCCGCAGGTCCCACACGGCCTGGGCCGGGATCTGCTCGATCGCGGTCCAGCCGTGCGCCTCCTCGGTCAGCTCGGGGCCGATCTCGCGGGCCGCCAGCTCCAGGACGTCGCGGTCCACCCAGGTGGGGGCGTGCACGCCGTTGGTGATGGACCCGATGGGCACCTCGGCGGGGTCGAATCCCGGCCACAGTCCCGCGAACATGCCCTGGCTGACGTGCCCGTGCAGTTCGCTGACGCCGTTGGCGCGCTGGGCCAGCCGCAGGCCCATGACGGCCATGTTGAACACGCCCGGCTCGCCGCCCGGGTACGTCTCCGCGCCCAGCGCGAGAACCCGCTCGACGGGTACGCCGGGGGCCTCGTTGTCGCCGCCGAAGTGCCGGGCAATCAGCTCGCGGTCGAACCGGTCGATGCCCGCGGGCACCGGGGTGTGGGTGGTGAACACCGTCCCGGCGCGGACCGCTTCGAGGGCCGCGTCGAAGTCGAGCCCGCTGCTCTCGTGGTACTCGCGGATGCGCTCGACGCCGAGGAACCCGGCGTGGCCCTCGTTGGTGTGGAAGACCTCGGGCCGGGGGTGGCCGGTGAGCGCGCAGAACTCGCGGACCGCGCGGACGCCGCCGATGCCGAGCAGCATTTCCTGGTGCAGGCGGTGCTCGCTGGTGCCGCCGTACAGCCGGTCGGTCACCTCGCGCTCGAACGGCTCGTTCTCCTCGATGTCGGAGTCGAGCAGCAGCAGCGGGACCCGTCCGACCTGCGCCTTCCAGATGCGGGCGTGCAGTTCGCGGCCGCCGGGCAGGCCGATGAGGATGCGGGCCGGCGTACCGTCGGGGTGCCGCACCAGGGTCAGCGGCAGCTCGTTCGGGTCGAGCAGCGGGTACCGCTCCTGCTGCCAGCCGTCGCGGGAGAGCGACTGCCGGAAGTAGCCGTGCCGGTAGAGCAGGCCGACGCCGATGATTGGGACGCCGAGGTCGCTCGCGGCCTTGAGGTGGTCCCCGGCCAGGATGCCGAGGCCGCCGGAGTACTGCGGCAGTGCCGCGGTGATGCCGAACTCCGGGGAGAAGTAGGCGATCGCTGCCGGAGCGCCGTCGGGGGCGCTGCCCGGCTCGGGCAGCGACTGGTACCAGCGGGCACCGGTCAGGTAGTCGTTGAGATCCCCCGCCGCGACCGTGAGTCGGGCCAGGAATCTGCGGTCCTCGGCGAGTGCGGCGAGCTTGTCGGTCGGCACCGCACCGAGCAGTCGGACGGGGTCCTGGCCGACGGCGGCCCAGGTCTCCGGGTCGATGGACTCGAACAGGTCACGGGTTTCCGCGTGCCAGGACCAGCGGAGGTTCATCGCCAGCTGGCCGAGGGGCTCCAGTGGAGCGGGCAGAACCGTGCGCACGGTGAATCGGCGGATTGCTCTCACAGCCACCAGACCCTAGCCGGAACCCGGCATGACTTGCGACAGTGGATGCGTTGTGTTTGCAGGGATGGCAAGATCTTGCAGTGAGTGCTCCACAACTGAACCAACCGCGGGCCCAGCGGACGGTATCTGTGCGGTAATTGCGCCGTTTGGACCGTGCCCCGCCTGCCGTCGTGATCGTTGAATGAGCGCGTCCCTCGCCCTCCTCTCAGCGGGTGAGATCACGTGTCGCAATCGCCGTTACCGGGCAGTCGAGCAGGAGCGTGGGCATGGGCAGTGCGGCCAGGAAGCGTCCGGGTGCGTCGGTCCGTTCCCCTCGGAAGTCCGCCGCCGCACCCGACCGCTCGTCGGGCGCAACCGCCGCCACCGCTGCCACGGCCCACGCACCCGCCGTTTCCCACGCAGCAGGACCGGAGCCGATGATCGGTCGCATCCCCATCCTCGACGTCCAGCCCCTCGTCGACTGCGGCACGCGCCCTGCGCGCTGTGTCGCGGGCGAGTCCTTCGAGATCACCGCGACGGTGTTCCGCGAAGGACACGACGCCCTCGGCGTGAACCTCGTGCTCCGCGATCGCCGCGGGCGCCAGGGACCGTACCTGCCGATGACGCAGGGCGCCCCCGGCACCGACCGATGGCACGCGGAGGTCACCCCTCCGACGGAGGGCATGTGGTCGTACGCCGTCGAGGCGTGGAGCGATCCGGTCGGCACCTGGCGGCACGCCGCCGAGATCAAGGTGCCGGCCGGCCTGGACGTCGAACTCATGCTCGAGGAGGGCGCCCTGCTCCTGGAGCGCACCGCCGAGGGCGTGTCCAAGCGCGCCGGGCGGGCGCCGGTCCTGGAGGCGGTCGACGCGCTGCGGGACACCGCGAAGTCCCCCGAGGAGCGGCTCGCCGCGGCCCTCGCCCCCGCGGTGACCGCCGTGCTGGCCGTCAACCCGCTGCGCGAACTGGTCACCTCCACCCCCCGGTTCCCGCTCCAGGTGGAGCGGCAGCGGGCGCTGTTCGGGTCGTGGTACGAGTTCTTCCCGCGCTCGGAGGGCGCCGAGGTCGACCCGGCCGGCGTACTGCCGCCCCGCTCCGGGACGTTCCGCACCGCGGCGGAGCGCCTGCCCGCGATCGCCGCGATGGGCTTCGACGTCGTCTACCTGCCGCCGATCCACCCGATCGGCACGGCGTTCCGCAAGGGCCCCAACAACACGCTGGAGGCCGGGCCGCACGACCCCGGTTCGCCGTGGGCGATCGGCTCGCCGGAGGGCGGCCACGACGCCGTGCACCCGGACCTGGGCACCATCGAGGACTTCGAGGCGTTCGTGGCGCAGGCCCGCGAACTGCGCCTGGAGGTCGCGCTCGACTTCGCGCTCCAGGTCTCGCCGGACCACCCGTGGGTGCAGAAGCACCCCGAGTGGTTCACCCGAAGGGCTGACGGATCCATCGCCTATGCGGAGAACCCGCCGAAGAAGTACCAGGACATCTACCCGGTCAACTTCGACGAGGACTTCCAAGGCATCGTGCGCGAGACGCTGCGGGTGCTGCGCTTCTGGATGAAGCGCGGCGTCCGGATCTTCCGCGTCGACAACCCGCACACCAAGCCGGTGGTCTTCTGGGAGAAGGTCATCGGCGAGGTCAACGGGCGCGACCCCGACGTGATCTTCCTGGCCGAGGCGTTCACCCGGCCCGCGATGATGCACACGCTGGCGAAGATCGGGTTCCAGCAGTCCTACACGTACTTCACCTGGCGCACCGGCAAGGCGGAGCTCCAGGAGTACCTGGCCGAGCTGTCCGGCGACGCGGCGGCGTACATGCGCCCCAACTTCTTCGTCAACACGCCGGACATCCTGCACGCGTCGCTCCAGTACGGCGGGCCCGCGGCCTTCAAGATCCGGGCCGCGCTGGCCGCCACGCTGTCCCCGGCCTGGGGCGTGTACGCGGGATTCGAACTGTTCGAGCACGTCGCGGCGGCGCCGGGCAGCGAGGAGTACCTCGACTCCGAGAAGTACCAGTACCGGCCGCGGGACTGGGCCGCGGCGGAGCGCGAAGGGCGGTCGCTGGCGCCGTACCTCACGATTCTTAACCGGGTGCGCCGACACCATCCGTCGCTGCAACATCTGCGAAACCTCAGATTCCATCACACCGACAACGATGCGGTGATGGCCTTCTCCAAGCGCACCCGAACGGGTGATGCGGACGATCTCGTAGTGGTTGTGGTGAACCTCGACCCGCACGCGATCCACGAGGCCACAGTGTCCTTGGACATGCCTTCGCTCGGCATGGACTGGCAGGACACGTTCCCGGTGCACGACGAGTTCACCGGGGCGAGTTACCGCTGGGGTCAGCACAACTATGTGCGCCTCGACCCGGCACTCGAACCCGCGCATCTCTTCTCGGTCCGGAGGAACAACCCGTGATCGTCAATGAACCCATCTCCGACACTTTTGACGACACACCCCGCAGCCGCCGCGACCCGCTGTGGTTCAAGCGCGCGGTCTTCTACGAGGTCCTGGTCCGCTCGTTCCAGGACAGCAACGGCGACGGCTGCGGCGACCTGAAGGGGCTCACCGCCAAGCTCGACTACCTGCAATGGCTGGGTGTCGACTGCCTGTGGCTGCCGCCGTTCTTCGCGTCGCCGCTGCGCGACGGCGGCTACGACGTCGCCGACTACACCGCCGTGCTGCCGGAGTTCGGCGACCTGGCCGACTTCGTCGAGTTCGTCGACGCGGCGCACAAGCGCGGCATGCGGGTCGTCATCGACTTCGTGATGAACCACACCAGCGACCAGCACATGTGGTTCCAGGAGTCGCGCAACAACCCCGACGGTCCGTACGGCGACTACTACGTCTGGGCCGACGACGACAAGCAGTACGGCGACGCCCGCATCATCTTCGTGGACACCGAGACGTCGAACTGGACGTACGACCCGGTCCGCAAGCAGTACTACTGGCACCGCTTCTTCAGCCACCAGCCGGACCTCAACTACGAGAACCCGCGCGTGCAGGAGGAGATCCTCGCGGCGCTGCGCTTCTGGCTCGACCTCGGCATCGACGGCTTCCGCCTCGACGCGGTCCCGTACCTCTTCGCCGAAGAGGGCACGAACTGCGAGAACCTGCCGGCCACCCACGAGTTCCTCAAGCGGGTGCGCAAGGAGATCGACGACAAGTACCCGGACACGGTGCTGCTCGCCGAGGCCAACCAGTGGCCCGAGGACGTCGTCGACTACTTCGGCGACGGCGACGAGTGCCACATGGCGTTCCACTTCCCGGTCATGCCGCGCATCTTCATGGCCGTGCGCCGCGAGTCGCGCTACCCGGTCTCGGAGATCCTGGCCGGCACCCCGTCGATCCCGCTGAACTGCCAGTGGGGCATCTTCCTGCGCAACCACGACGAGCTCACGCTCGAGATGGTGACCGACGAAGAGCGCGACTACATGTACGCGGAGTACGCCAAGGACCCGCGCATGCGCGCCAACGTCGGCATCCGCCGCCGCCTCGCGCCGCTCCTGGACAACGACCGGAACCAGATCGAGCTGTTCACCGCGCTGCTGCTGTCGCTGCCGGGCTCACCCGTCCTGTACTACGGCGACGAGATCGGCATGGGCGACAACATCTGGCTCGGCGACCGCGACGGCGTGCGCACGCCCATGCAGTGGACGCCCGACCGCAACGCCGGCTTCTCCGCGTGCGATCCGGGCCGCCTGTACCTGCCGACCATCATGGACCCGGTCTACGGCTACCAGGTCACCAACGTCGAGGCGCAGATGAGCAGCGCGTCCTCGCTGCTGCACTGGACCCGCCGGATGATCGAGGTCCGCAAGCAGAACCCGGCCTTCGGGCTCGGGGTCTACAACGAGCTGTCCTCGTCCAACCCGTCGGTGCTCGCGTTCCTGCGCGAGTACGAGGACGACGTCGTGCTGTGCGTCCACAACTTCTCCCGGTTCGCCCAGCCGACCGAGCTCGACCTGCGCCAGTTCGAGACATACCAGCCCGTCGAGCTGCTCGGCGGGGTGACTTTCCCGGCAATCGGCGAACTTCCGTATCTCTTGACGCTGGCGGGGCACGGTTTCTACTGGTTCCGACTCACTCGGGGAGCGCGAACGCTGTGACAGAGTCCACCCGACCCCATGACCTGCGCGGTATTCCGGTGGATGCCGTCTGCGGACAGCTGCTGCCCTGGCTTCCGCGGCAGAGATGGTTCGCCGGCAAGGGCCGGACGATCCGAGGGGTCCGGGTGGCCTCCGCGGTCGAGGTGGTCCGGGGCGACCCCGCGATGTTCCACCTCGTGCTCGCCGTCGAGCACGAGGCCGCCGCCGGGCACCCGGCCTCCGTCGACCACTACCAGCTGCTGCTCGGCGTGCGCCGGTGGCGCATCGACCGGCTCGACTACGCGACCATCGGCCGGGTGCGCGGGGGCACGCACGACGGCACGGTGCTCTACGACGCCGCCCACGACAGCGAGTTGTCGCGGTGGCTGCTGGAACGGTTCGCCGACGCGGCCGCCGACCGGCCCGCCGCGGCCGGTCCGCTGGTGTTCCACCGGTACGCCGACCGCCCGCCGCGCACCCAGCTCGCCGGCCTGGTGGTCGGCGCCGAGCAGTCCAACACCTCGATCGTCTTCGGCGACGACGTCATCATGAAGCTGTTCCGCAGGCTCACCCCCGGGGTCAACCCGGACCTGGAGCTCTGCCTCGCGCTCGCGGACGCCGGATCCCGGCGCATCCCGCAGCCGGTCGCGTGGTTCGAGGCGGAGTTCGGCGGCGAGACCACGACCCTCGGCCTGCTCCAGGAGTACCTGCGCACCGGCACCGACGGCTGGGAACTGGCCAAGACCTCGGTCCGCGACCTGTACGCCGACCAGGACCTGCACGGCATCGGCTCGGCCGACGCGCTGCGCGCCCACGAGGTCGGCGGCGACTTCGCCGGGGAGTCCTTCCGGCTCGGCGTCGCCACCGCCGAGGTGCACGCCGACCTGGCCCGCACGCTGCCCACCGAGACCGCCGGCGAGGAGCAACTAGCGGCCCTCGCCGAGCAGATGAGCCGCCGCCTGGACGCCGCGACCGGAGTCGTGGCCGACCTCGCGCCGTTCGCGGACCGGCTGCGCGACGCGTACCGCGACCTGGCGCTCCTGGGCCGCGAGGACCACCCGGTGCCGTTGCAGCGCATCCACGGGGACTTCCACCTCGGCCAGGTCATGCGCACCGCCACCCGGTGGGTCCTCATCGACTTCGAAGGCGAGCCGGCCCAGCCGCTGGTGGAACGGCGCGCGCTGCACTCGCCGCTGCGCGACGTCGCGGCAATGCTGCGCTCCTTCGACTACGCCGCGCGCCACCTCCTCGCCGAACGCCGCGCGGGCGGCGCCGGGACCCCCGCACCGCACCTGGTGCGCCGGGCCGAGGAGTGGGCGATGCGCAACCGCGACGCCTTCTGCGCCGGGTACGCCAAGGCCGGCTCGGTCGACCCGCGTGCCGAACCGGTGCTCCTGCGCGCCTTCGAGACCGACAAAGCGGTCTACGAAGTCGTCTACGAGTCCGGGAACCGCCCCACGTGGCTCCCTGTCCCGATGTCCGCGATCCGCCGTCTCGCCGACCGGGCGCCCCAGCCGCACTGAACCGTGCGGGACGTCCCGCCCACCCCTGGAGGTCAACAACGTGACGCCCACTCACCTGGTGGACCCCGTGGAATCCGTCCTCACCGAGGTCGTCGCCGCCCCGGCGGCGCCCCCGGTGGATCCCGCCGAGCTGCGGCGCGTGCTGGACGCGGCGCACCACGACCCGCACTCCGTCCTGGGCCCCCATCCGGGCGCCGGCAAGGTCGACGGCACCGTGCTGCGGGTGCTGCGCCCGTGGGCCGAGCGCGTGGTCGTGGTCGCGGAGGACCGGCGGTACGAGCTCGCGCACGAGGCCGAAGGCCTGTTCTCCGGCGTGCTGCCGGGCGAGAAGGCGCCGGACTACCGGCTGGAGGTGACGTACGAGGGCACCGTGGTGGTGACCGACGACCCGTACCGCTTCCTGCCCACGCTCGGCGAGTTCGACCTGCACCTGATCAGCGAGGGCCGGCACGAGAAGCTGTGGACGGTGCTCGGCGCGCACGTGCGCGCGTACGAGACCCAGGGCGAGACGATCACCGGCACGTCCTTCGCGGTGTGGGCGCCCAACGCGCAGGGCGTGCGGCTGGTCGGGGACTTCAACTACTGGGACGGCGCGGCGCACCCGATGCGGTCGCTCGGATCGTCGGGCGTGTGGGAGCTGTTCGTGCCCGACGTGGGCGACGGCGCGAAGTACAAGTACGAGATCCTGGGCCGTGACGGGCACCTGCGGCAGAAGGCCGACCCGTTCGCGTTCGCGACCGAGGTCCCGCCGCAGACGGCGTCGGTGGTCAACACGTCGTGGTACGCGTGGAGCGACGCCGCGTGGATGGCGGCACGCGCCGGACGCGAGCACCACGCGCTGCCGATGAGCGTGTACGAGGTGCACCTCGGGTCCTGGCGGCCCGGCCTGTCGTACCGCGAGGTCGCCGAGCAACTCCCGGCGTACGTCAAGGACATGGGCTTCACGCACGTGGAGTTCCTGCCGGTGGCGGAGCACCCGTTCGGCGGCTCGTGGGGCTACCAGGTCACGTCCTACTACGCCCCCACGTCGCGCTTCGGCTCGCCCGACGACTTCCGGCACCTGGTGGACGCGCTGCACCAGGCCGGGATCGGCGTCATCGTCGACTGGGTGCCCGCTCACTTCCCCAAGGACGAGTGGGCGCTCGCGCGCTTCGACGGCACGCCGCTGTACGAGCACCCGGACCCGCGGCGCGGCGAACACCCGGACTGGGGAACGCTCGTCTTCGACTACGGCCGCCACGAGGTGCGCAACTTCCTCGTCGCGAACGCGGTGTTCTGGTGCGAGGAGTTCCACATCGACGGCCTGCGCGTCGACGCGGTCGCCTCGATGCTGTACCTCGACTACTCGCGCGAGGGCGGCGACTGGGCGCCCAACGCGGAGGGCGGGCGCGAGAACTGGGACGCCGTGGCCTTCCTCCAGGAGATGAACGCGACCGTGTACCGGCGGGCGCCGGGCGTGGTCACGATCGCCGAGGAGTCCACCGCGTGGGACGGCGTCACGCGCGCGACGTCGCACGGCGGCCTCGGATTCGGCCTGAAGTGGAACATGGGGTGGATGCACGACTCGCTGGAGTACATCCAGAAGGAGCCGATCCACCGCCAGTACCACCACAACGAGATCACCTTCTCGCTGATGTACGCGTGGAGCGAGAACTACGTGCTGCCGATCAGCCACGACGAGGTCGTGCACGGCAAGAAGTCGCTGCTGCACAAGATGCCGGGCGACCGCTGGCAGCAGATGGCCAACACGCGTGCGTACCTGGGCTTCATGTGGTCCCACCCGGGCAAGCAACTGCTGTACATGGGCACCGAGTTCGCCCAGGACGCCGAGTGGTCGGAGGCGCACGGCCTGGACTGGTGGCTGCTCGACCACGCGGAACACCAGGGCGTGCAGCGCCTGGTCCGGGACCTCAACGCGATCTACCGCGACTCGCCGGCGCTGTGGGAACGGGACACCACCCCGGACGGCTTCACGTGGATCGACGGCGGCAACGCGGCCGACAACGTCCTGTCGTTCATCCGGCACGGCGCCCACGGCGAACTCCTCGTCGCGGTCTGCAACTTCTCGCCGCTGGTACGCCAGGACTTCGGGGTGCGCCTGCCGGTCGCGGGAGCTTGGCAGGAAGTGCTCAACACCGACGCGGCGGTCTACGGCGGCAGCGACGTCGGCAACAGGGGCGAGATCCGTACGGACGACGCGGGGTGGGCGAACCTCACGCTGCCTCCCCTGGCCACCGTCTGGTTGAACCAGCGGTAGCGGATCCCGGGCGACAACGCCCGTCCTGTCGGTTTTCTCCAATACGCCAGTGCCCGGCCACCGCAACGGTGGGCCGGGCACTTGTCGTCGCGACCGGAGCCGCGTACGGCGCCCCGGGCGCGGCCGTGCGCTCCGGCGACCCGGACGTCCCGAAGGGAACCCATGCGCACGCGATCCACCGTCCCGATCCGTCGCCGCCTGGCCGTGGCCGGCGCGGCGATCGCCCTGGCCGCCGCCGGGCTCGCATGGCCGTCCCCCGCGGCCGCGGCCCCGACGCCGCCGACCCTGCCCGCGCCGAACTCGCACGGCATCTCGGCCGGTCCGCTGATACCGGTGGCCGGCACCGCGCCGCTCTACGACGTCACGCTCACCACAGACGCGATCTACAAGCGCGTCGACCCCGCACAGCCGACCGTCACGCCGTTGCGGCCATCCATCAAGGTCCGCATCCTGCTGCCGACCAACTACCAGACGAACCCGGCCAGTCCGTACAAGACGCTGTTCCTGCTGCACGGCGGCAACGGGGACTTCGACGACTGGTCCACGCAGGGCGACGTCGCGTCCATCGCGTCCGCGGCGGGCTTCAACCACATCGTCGTGATGCCGGAAGGCGGCAACGCGGGCTGGTACAGCGACTGGGTGACCGGGACCAACGGCAACATCGCGCCGCAGTGGGAGGCCTTCCACATGCAGCAACTGGTGCCGTGGATCGACGCCAACTTCAACACCACCGAGACCAAGGCGGGACGCTTCATCGCGGGCCTGTCCATGGGCGGGTACGGCGCGCTGCGCTACGCGGGCCGCTACAACAACCTCTTCTCCGCGGCGGCGGGCTTCTCCCCCGGCACCAACATCGAGATGCCGTGGGCGCAGTCGCTCATCCACGGCTCGGTGGTGCAGGTGCCGCTCGCGCCCACCGCGCCGGGGGCGTTCATCGGTCCCTACGACGCGAGTACGCCCAACCTGGCGCAGTACCAGTACCCGCTCGGCTGGCTGTGGGGCCCGCACCAGGTGTTCGGTCCGACCGGGCAGTGGGACGCGCAGAACCCGGTGAAGCTGGCGACGGCCGAGAAGTACAACCCGTACACCAAGCTCGCCCTGTACTCCGGCACAGACCAGGGCGACGGCGCGATCCACGGATCCGTCGTCGACATGCACGACAACCTGAAGGCGAAGGGTGTGTACCCGCGCGTCTGCACCGGATCCGGCGACCACACCTGGCCGTTCTGGAAGAACGACCTCGCCGACTTCCTGCGGTACGTGCAGGGGCAGACCCCGGCCGACTGCACCGCCAACCCCGGGTGGACGCTCAAGCCCTGAGCCGGGCCGACAAGCCCTGAGCCGATCCGATCCGACCCACGCGGACCAGACCGGCGCCGCCACCCGGCGGGCCCGGACCGAGGGATGCGGTCCGGGCCCGCCGCCGTCAGTCGCGGCCCGCGCCCGTCCCGGCGTCGAACGCGTAGACGTAGTCGTCGGCGCAGGCGACGTAGACCAGGTCGGGTCCGGCGGCCGGGCCTCCGCGGGCGGCTGCGGGGAGCTTGCGCCGCCGCATGACGCGGCCGTCGTCGGGTTCGACGGCGACCAGTTCGTCGCCTTGCTCGGACGTGGCGTACACCAGGCTGGTCCACGCAACCGGGGTGTACACCGGTCCCCGCCCCACGTTGACCACCCAGCGGCCGACGACGCCGCCCGTTCGGAACGCGTGGAGGTTGCCGTCCAGGCCGCCGATGAAGAGCAGGCCCGAGCCGAGTGCGGGCTTGGTCCCGATCCGCGACCCCGTGTTGTTGGCGAACAGCGGCGGCGTCTGCGACCACACGTTGAACGCGGTGTAGCCGCCGATGTACAGGGTCCCGGAGTCCTGCCCCGGTCCGTCCCGGTCCACCGCGAGTCCGGCGGGCGCGACTTGCGTGTCGGCCTGGCGGCGCGGCGCGCCCGACGCGGCGTCGAACTCGGCGGCCTTGAACTCCACGACGATCCAGACGGTGCCTGCGCCGGCAGCCAGTTGCACCGGGGAGTTCTGGGCCGGCCGCGTCCACAGCAGACGTCCGTCGGAGGCGTCACGGCAGTCGACGCCGTTGTCCTTCCGGGCGGCCACCACGTACGAGTCGCCGGCCGCCGTGGTCTGGTACGGCGAATCGGCGGGCTGCTCCCACTTCTTGGCGCCGGTTCCGCGGTCCAACCCCACCATGCCCGCGTCGGTCGTCGCCACGACGACCTCGCCGACCACGACGGGAGGGTTGAGGATGGTCCCGTCGGGGTGGTGCCACTTCTCCTTGCCTGTCGAGGACGACACCGCGTACAGGTGGGCTGCGGGCAGATAGACCGTGTCGCGGTCGTACGTCAACTCCCTGGTGAAGCCCCCGATTTGGGCACGCCATACGTAGTTTCGGGCATCGGACCCGCTCGCCCACCATGCCGCGGCGCCACCCGCCGCGGCGCCCACGGCGGCGGCGCCCAGTTGCAGGGCACGTCGGCGCGACCAGCGGGCGGGGGCCTGCGGGGCTTCCGTCGCGGGCGGTGCCTCCGGCGCGGGGGCGGCAGCGGTCTGTTGGGCGTACGCGGCGACGACTGTGTCAGGTGCGGCGGTCGGAACGCCGCCGGTCGGGACGCCGGCGCGCGCGGCGGTCGAGAGGGCGTCGCGTCCGGGGGCGGCCGGCGGTGTCGCGGCCCTGATGCTCCCGGCTCCGGCGCTCCCGCCGCCGGAGTTCCCGCCGCCGGCTCTGCCGTCCGCCGGGGGTATCTTCCGGAGCCGCGCGCACACCTCCGTCGCCGACTCCGGGCGGTCGTCCGGATTCTTGGCCAGCAGTTGCCGCACGAGGTCGTCGAGGACCTGCGGGACGTCCGCCCGCACGGCGCGCGGCGGCGTCGGCTGCCTCGTGAGATGCGCGGCCATCATGGCGGCCGGACCGACGGCAGTGAACGGCACGTTGCCGGTGAGGAGTTCGTTGAGCACGCAGCCCAGCGAGTAGAGGTCGCTCCGGGCGTCCCCGGGGGACTCCTGGAACCGCTCGGGCGGCATGTACGCCAGCGTCCCGATCACCTGGCTCGACTGCCCCGTGGCGTCCGTGAACCGGGCGATGCCGAAGTCGAGGACCGTGATCCCGCCGCGCGGCCCGAGCATGAGGTTGGCGGGCTTCAGGTCGCGGTGCACGATGCCCGCGCCGTGTGCGGCGGCAAGGGCGTCCGCAGTCTGCGCCGCCCACTCCACGGCGTCGCCGACGCCGGGCAGGCCGTCGTTCGCCAGCACCACGCCGAGGTCGCGTCCTTCGACCAGCGCCATCACCAGGTACAGCGTGCCGTCCGGGTCCTGCCCGACGTCGAAGACCGTGACAATTCCCGGATGGTCCAGGCTGCCGGCCGTCCGCGCCTCGCGGAAGAACAGGTCCAGGGTGCCCGGGGTGTCCGCCTCGCGCCGCAGCACCTTGACCGCGACGCGGCGGCCGATCATCCGGTCGCGCGCGGCCCAGACCTCCCCCATTCCGCCGCGACCCAACCGGGTCAGCAGGACGTAACGTCCCCCCACCGTCCGCTCGGCCACCGAGCCCCCCTCACCATGACCCCGACCCGACCCCGACCCCGGCCCTGGCCCGCCGCGCGGCGGCACCCGCCCCTGCACAAGTGAGCCTGCCATCGGGCAGCGTACGCAACTCCCGGTAGATACCGGATTGTTGCGCCGGTCAGGCGGTTCGCGAGCCGTTCTCCGCAGACCCGGGCGCCGACTTCTGGCAGGCGGCGGTGATATTGCGGGCCATTCCGCCGAATACGGCAGCGTGGAAGGGTGCGACGCTCCACCAGTAGACGTGGCCGCTCAGGCCGTGCGGGTGGAACAGCGCGCGCTGGTGGTAGCGCGTCGAGCCGTCCTTGCCCGCGGTCACGGCGAGTTCGAGCCACGCGAGGCCGGGCAGCCGCATCTCCGCGCGCAGGCGCAGGAGTTCGCCGGGGCGGATCTCCTCGACGCGCCAGAAGTCGAGCGAGTCGCCGACCCGGAGGCGGGCGGCGTCGCGGCGGCCGCGGCGCAGGCCGACACCGCCCACCAGGCGGTCCAGCCAGCCGCGTACCGCCCAGGCCAACGGGAAGGAGTACCAGCCGTTTTCGCCGCCGATGCCTTCGATCACCCGCCACAGTTCGGCGGGTGACGCGTCCACGGCGCGTTCCCGCACGTCGGTGTAGAGGCTGCCGCCCGCCCAGTCCGGGTCGGTGGGCAGGGGGTCGCTGGGTGCGCCGGGGACGCCGGCCGACGACCAGCGGGTGGCCACGTCCGCCTCCCGTACCCGGCGCAGGGCCAGTTCGAGGGAGTCGCGGAATCCGATCGGGCCGCCGGGCAGGTCGGGCACGTACCGTGCGATGTCCGTTTCACGGCAGACCACTTCGTGGCGGAGCGACTCGGTGAGGGGACGGGCGAGCGCGCTGGGGACGGGCGTGACCAGACCGACCCAATGGCTGGAGAGCCGCGGGGTCAGCACGGGCACGGACACGATCAGCCGTTCGGGCAGACCGGCGACCTTCGCGTAGCCGTGCATCATCTGGCGGTACGTCAGGACGTCCGGGCCGCCGATGTCGAACGTGCGGTTCACGTCCTCGGGCAGCGCCGCCGCACCGACCAGGCAGCGCAACACGTCCCGTACCGCGACCGGTTGGATGCGGGTGTCCACCCACCGCGGCGTCACCATGACCGGCAGCCGCTCGGTGAGGTAGCGCAGCATCTCGAAGGACGCCGAACCGGAGCCGATCACCACGGCGGCGCGCAGCACGGCGGTCGGCACGCCGGACGCGAGCAGGATGCGCCCGACCTCCGCGCGGGAGCGCAGGTGGGGCGAGAGTTCGCGCTCGGGGACGCCTTCCGGCGTGAGGCCGCCGAGGTAGACGATGCGGCGTACGCCCGCCGCCTTGGCCTCGCGCGCGAACAGCCGCGCCGCCTCGCGGTCGGCCTTCTCGAAGTCACGCCCGCCGCCCAGGCCGTGCACGAGGTAGTACGCGACGTCGACGCCGTCGAAGGCACCGGTGAGCGACGCCGCGTCGGTCACGTCCCCCTTGCGGACCTCGACGCGGTCGGCCCACGGGTGGTCGCGGAGCTTGTCGGGCGTGCGGGCCAGGCAGCGTACGGCGTATCCGGCCGCGAGCAGTTCGGGGACCAGCCGGCCGCCGATGTATCCGGTGGCACCGGTGACCAGGCAGACCGGCGGGGTGCCCGCGCCGTCCTCACCCGGTTCGGGAGCCGGGCCCGCTGCGGGCGGCGGGGTGCCGCTGTCCGGGGTGCTGCTGGTGTCGTGCATGGCGTGCTCCGGCGGCTTCCCGGGCCCGCGGGATACCAGACGGAGGTCCGGGGCTGGGGCGCGGGCTGGGCCGTGGTCTCGGGCGCGGACGGGGGACGTTGGGCGGCGGGGTAGGGCGCGCCCACGGGAGTGGGACGGCACGGCGTGGAGCGGACGTCATCAAGCGCCCGTGTTCGGTGCTCTCAGGCTGTCATGCCGGGCGCCTCCTGCCCCGGACGCGGCGCTTATGGTCTTGCCTGGTGTCGCCGGGGTCGCGGGTGATGCGGCGATCCGGGCGCGGGCCGCCACCCGCGCCCGATCACGGACTTCCTCCTCCCGTATCGACGCGGCCGACCGATGGGACGACCAACTGGTATTGCCATGGGGCGAGTTGCCGCCGCGGAGACCACGCAGGCGGGAGGTGAGCGCACCGAGGGCGAGCCGTGCCGAACCGGTGACGCGCACGCCGGACCGGTACACCCGGGCGAGGCACTGGTCGGGCAATTCCCCGGAAAGCTTCATGGGACCCTCTCGCGCAAGGCATGGTGTCCGAACGGCATTCCCATGCCTCCCAGGGTGCCCCTGGTTACTGTGAATGCAAGTTGCCTCGATTGTGCGTCGGTTTGCCGGACTGCTCGCGCGGCCGCCCGGACTGACGGCGTACCGAGCCCGATTGGCGTGCGACATGCCGGAACACCCCGCGGGAGCACGGCCCGACGCCGTACCCACGGACAGCGGAGCGGCCTCCTTCACGGCCGGTGCGGTGGCCCACCGCCTGGGCGTCGCGGTCACCACCCTGCGCAGTTGGGACCGCCGTTACGGCATCGGCGCGAGCCGCGCGAGCTCAGGCGGCCACCGCCGGTACACCGGCGCCGACCTGGCCCGGCTCGAACGCATGTGCGCGCTGGTCGCGGAGGGCATGCCGCTCGCGGACGCGGCCCGGATCGCGGACCGCGGGCCGGCCCCCGCGGCGGGCGAGGACGGGGACGGAGGCAGGGCCGGGGAGACGGACGAGTCGCGGCGTCGCGGCGGCGGCGCGACGCTCCCGGTCCGTGGCGCGGGCCGGGCGGGGCAGGGCCTCGCGCGCGCCGCGATGCGGCTGGACGCGGACACCGTCCTGGGGCTCCTGGAACGGACGTTCACGGCGAAGGGTGTCGTCGACGGCTGGGAGGACCTGGCTCGGCCGGTGCTCTTCGGCATGGGGCGCAAGTGGGAGCGCGGGACGGACGCCGTGGCGATCGACAAGTACGTGGAAGTGGAACACCTGCTGTCCCAGTGCGTGTCGGCCGCGCTGCACCGCGTACGCGCGCCTGCCGCGGCCGATCCCGGGCCCACGCCGCGCGGACGCGGGGCGCTGCTGGCGTGCGCGGAGTCCGAGCTGCACACGCTGCCGCTGGAGGCGCTGTCCGCGGCGCTGGCCGAACGGAGCATCCCTGTAAGGATGTTCGGCGCCGCCCTCCCCGACGCCGCGCTCCTGCGCGCGGTCCACCGCACCACGCCCGCCGCGGTCGTCCTGTGGTCGCAGACCCCCGAGACGGCCGCCCCGCACACCCTCGCCGCGCTTCTCCCGGTCCCCGGCGTCACGGTCTGCGCCGCCGGGCCCGGATGGGCGAAGTCCCCGCGCCCGTCAGGCGTTTCCGTCCTGCGGTCGCTGCCGGAGGCGGTGGCCCTCATCACCCGCATGCGCTGAGTACGGGCGGCTCACCCGACACCGGGCCCGCGATACACAACCTCTCCCGCGAGCACCTGGTTCGCGCGGCGGACCTGTTCCTCGCGGATCCGCTTCTCGTCCGCGTACTGCTCCGGGAAACGCTCGATGTGCCGCTGCTGGTACTCCTTCGACAGGCCGAGCCACAGGCCGCCGAAGTTCACGTTGTCCTTGCAGGTGATCTCGGTCAGCGCCGCCTCGACCTCCTTGCCTTTGGACGGGAAGCCCGGCCGGTCGCCCCGTAGGGACTCGAACCGGTATCCGGCGGAGTTCATGCAGCGCAGCCAGTTCTCCTCCATTGCGAGGTATCTGGAGTCCGCGCGCATATCGCCTTCCAACCGCACCCAGTCGACCTGGGCGGTCCGGTACGACGCGCCTGACGGCGGCTGCGCCTGCGGGTCGGGGGACGGCGGAGGAGCCGGGTCGATCCGGACGACGAGGCGGACCGCCTCGCCGCTGCACCCGTCGGGCGGCACCGTCCGACCGCCCTTGTCCCCGAGATTCCCGATGTTCCCGTGGTAGACGCCCCGTGCTTCGGCTGACATCTTCTCGACCGGATGGGCGCGAGCGGCAATGAGCTTCTCGTCGTCCTCGTGCGCGCCGTACCCCTTGTCCGTGGCGAGCCGGGCGTCGACGACCCCCATCCCGATGGTGAGATTGGCGTCGAGGGCCTGCCGCATGGCGTCGTACGCCGCCGCCGGCCGCGCGGGAACGGAGAAACCGAAAGCCCGCATGCACGCGTTCGCGACGAGGTCCTTCGCCCTTTCCAAGGCGACCACCTGATCACCTTGCGGAAGATAAGCGGACATCGGGAGACGTCGGAGTTCCCGTTCGATCCCGGCGAGCGCGACGTACGGGAAATCCGATGAATAGGTGGCGTTTTCGTCGACCTTCCGGCCGGACCCGGCCGGGGCCGAACTACAGGCGGCGGTCCCGACCAGGAGCAGCACCACACCTGCCGCACCCACCGCACGACCCCGGACCGCACCCCCGCACAGGCGCCGGCGGCGCCGGGGCATCAGCCCCAGACCCAGGACGAGCACGGGCTCTTGCGGTCCTCGCAGACCCGGTGCCCGTCGATCCCGCCCGGGAAGTAGTAGCTGTTGCCGCCTGCCGTGCTGCCGTTGCCGTCCCAGAGGAAGCCGTGCAGGACGCCGTCGCTGTAGAGGTTCGCGTACACGCCGTTGCCGTCCGCCTCCTGATCGCGGGGGCTCTCCCAGAAGCCGTCCGAGTAGGAGTAGTCGCTGCCGTGGTACACGGACCCGATGACGTTGGCGTGCGCCGTGCCGGACCACAGAAATACCGGCAGCAGGGCAGCCATGCACACGACCAGAGCCTTCTTCATGTATCCCCCGTTTTAATGCCTTCCCCAACCGTCCCGGCGGGATGACGGAGAGATTAGCCTCGGGCGGCGCGGCCGCTCAAGCATTTCCGCCATGATCTTTCGCAGCGCCGGCCCGGCCGGGTTTTCCGGAATTCCCGGTTCCGGGCGTCGGCCGCGGAAAGAAAATCGGCGGCCCCGGGTGCGGGGCCGCCGATTCCTTATATGGGGGGTGGTGGGTCAGGTTGCCTTCTCCGCGCGCATGGTGAGGTCCGGAATCACCAGCGTGGCGCCCGTCTGGCCGGCCTGCCGGACGGTGACGTTCGTGAAGAACGCGACCGGCACGTTGAGCGGCGGCGGACTGGTCGGCGTGAACTCGATGGGGATCAGGCCGAACAGGTTGCCCTTGAGGCTCTCGGTGTAGAAGGTCACCGTGCCGTCCTTCATGTACGACTTGGTGTTGTCGACCGAGAACACGTGGATGCGGTTGCCGTTGCCGTCCACCGGGGACGTCATGTCGAGGTTCCAGATGTCGACGCCGCCGCTGACCTCGAACTTGAGGACCGGCTTGGTCTTTCCGGAGCCCGTCGTGACGTTGACGACCCCCTTGTAGTCCATCCCCGCCATCGCGAGGAGGCTGGACTTCAGGATCCACGGCTCGTCGGGGAGCACCGGCTCCCCCGGAGTCGTGGGGCCCGCGTCGAGCGCGACCTTCGAGGGGCAGGGGTACGGCGGCTTGCTGCCGGTGGGCGTGGCCGTGGCCGTCGCCGTGGGCGTCGGGGCCGTCGACGGATTCGCGCGGGTGGGCGGTGTCGTCTTGGACTGTGTCGTTGCGGGCTCTGTCGTCGCGGGCGCGGACTTGGGTGCCGCGGGTGCGCTGGCGGGGGGCTTGGCCGTCGTCGGTGGAGTCGGCGCCGCGGGCGGCGGGGCGGGGGTGGTCGGCGGGGCGGGATCGGCCGCTGCCGCCTGGGGCGGTGCCGCGGGCGGCGGCGTGGACGGCTCTTGGGGTCGGAGGAACGGCGGTACGAGCTGCTTCAGCGGGTCGAGCAGCGGGTCCAGGAAGCCGAGGAGGCCCGGCTGCCGGGTCGTCGCGGCCGGACCGGGGGTGGTCGGCGTCGCGGGGGCGGCGGTCGGCTCTGCGGGAGCGGCGGGCGGCGGCGCCGCAGGTGCGGGTGCGGGTGCCTTCGCGGCGGTCCCCGGCGCGGGCGAACCGGCCGTCGTGGGCGTCGACTTGGCGGTCGCCGAGGGAGTGGACGGCGAGCCGGTGGTCGGCGACGCCTTCGCCGGAGGCGTACCCGGCGTACTCGGTGTACCCGGCGTCGACGAAGGTGCGCCTGTTGTCGCCGTCGCGGACGGACTCGCGCTCACACACGGACCGTCCGCGAACGGATTGGGCGGCAGCGGATCGCTCGGCCCGGCCACGGGGAGGAGCACCGCGACCAGGGCCAGTGCCGGAAACCCGGCGATGGCACCGAACTTCGCGACGCCGCCCGCGGTGCGGGCCGAAGCGTCCAGTGCGTCAGGAGTGCTGCCGGGCCGGCTGGTCGCCGGCCCGGCCGACGGTTCCCCCAGGCCTGCACCACCCGGCGGCGCCTGGTCGGGCGACGCGGCTTCTTCGTGCGACGCGACGAACAGGCCGAGGCCTTCCTGCGGTTCCTCGGCTTCGTTCGACGGACCATGGCCGGTGCCGGTGCCGGTGGCGCCGTCGACGCGGCCCTCGGCCGGGTCCTCGTCCTCGTCCTCGTCGTACGACCACGCCAGCGCCAGCGAGCCGCCGATGGTGACGGAGAGCAGACCCATGAAGAATCCGCCGAGGTTCGAGGTGACGAACGATATGAACCCGCAGACCAGCGCGGTCACACCCGCATAGATCCGGAACTGCGGCTGGAACCACACCATCAGGCCCATCAGGATGAGCACGCAGCCGATGACCGCGGCCGCGGCACCCGCCATCGTGCTCATCGCCACGCTCACATCGCCCACCTGGAGCGTGGCGTACGGGAAGTAGAGGATCGGCAGAGCGCCGAGCAGGATGAAGAACCCGGCCCAGAAGGGACGCCCGTGGCGCCACTCGGCGATGCGCCGCCGCTCCTGTCGGAACGGGCCGCGCAGCCGCTTCTCGCGGCCCGAACGCGGGTGCTCCGCCTCGGACTTCCCGGGCTCGTGCGGCTTGCTGGTACTCACGAAGGGCTCCAGAGGGGGACGCCTGGTACGAACAGTCGTCGGGGGACGACAGAGGGCGCGCGGTGGGTCCGACCCGCGTGGACCGGACCCACCGCGGCCTGAACTCGACGGGAAGCGCTCCGAGTTCTAGTGCTGCGACCGGAAGGGTTCACCGGTTCCCGCGAACCTTCCCGGCGACAGCACTAGAAGCACTCTTTGTTGTCGAAGTTGACGCCGATGTCGAGGTCCGGCAGCCGGAAGGTCCCCGCGCTCACCGCGTAGACGGTCTGGCGCGCGTTCACCACGGTGACCTTGTCGACCTGCTGGGCGAACCCGCCCTGCGGACGCGGGCCCATGTCCGGACCGCGCCACGATCCGTCGTCGTTCTTGGTGGCGGCCGCGTCGACGCCGATGTCCACGCCCTCGAAGACGGCGTTGCCGGTCATCTGCGCCAGGTCGGCGATCATGTCGTCCGCACTCGCGCTGCCCGACTTGATGACCATCACCACGGCGTCCTTGCCGCCGATGGAGAACGGCAGCGGCACCCGCACCGACTGGCACAGCTTGTCGAACGTCGCGGTCTTGAACCCGGACAGAATGATCGGCTTGGAGTTCGGCCCGACCTTCTGCGTGAGCCCGCCGTACTGGACGACGTCCTCGGCGACCATCTTGTCCGCGCTGACCTTGAACGCGGTGCCCGAGATGGCGAACGACATCGGCACCGCACCGTTCGCGGCGGCGGCCGTGAGGCCCGAGATGATCACCACGCCGGGGACAAGGGCCACACCGAAACGCTTCCAACGCGTGCGGCCGGCCTTGGACTTGGCCATGGTCCTCCTTAGGGACAGGTTCCGCGCATGCGCTGCCGGGGGTGGCGTTATCTGGGCGCATGGCGGACGCAAAGGACGACAACTGACGGCCCCGTGAGGGGCCCGGCGGTCGTACCTGTCCGGGAGGACGGGCACGGACCTGGATGGGGATGTGAGGTCCGCCGCGTTGGCCACGTGGCCCCCGGCCGGCTGCCGGGGCGTGCGCGGATGGACCGAGCGGGCCGATCGTCGCCGACTGTGGGCTGCGGCACAAGAGTCTTGTTACCGACAAGTAGCGGGCTGGCACGCCTTCTCGCCACGCATCGCCTCAACAGGTGTTACCTGGAGTAATACCGAGCGGAAATGGCCGAGGTATATTGACCGCTTTGCGGCGATTGTCGATGACCTGCGGCGCACCCACGGCAACCAGCGGCGACATCGGTCAAAGCTTTGTAAAGAACCAGGTGGACAGCCCGGGAACGGAGGCAGAACAAAGGTCCCGCCGCCCTCCGGAATCCACCCGGAGGGAGACGGGACCTTGCCTCGATCGTCGCGACCGGGTGACGACAAACCGCCCTTCAGGCCGGGCGGCGACGCGCCCGGGGGCAGGCGTCGGACAACGCGTTAGACAACGCCTCCGACGCCTCCGACGCCTCCGATCAACGCCGCAGAATCAACGCGTCGAAGAAGGCGTCGGGGAACGCGTCAGAACAGCACGCTGGTGAGGGCCGCGCGGGCCTTCACCACGCGCGGGTCGTCGAGGCCGATGACGTCGAACAGGCCGAGCAGGTGCAGCCGCGCCTTGTTGCGGTCGTCCCCCGTGGTCCGCCGCACGGTCTCGACCAGGCGTCCGAAGGCGTCCTCGACGCGCCCGCCGGACAGGTCCAGGTCGGCCGCGAGCGTCTGCGCGTCGATGTCGGTCGGCCGCTCCGCGGCGTTGCGGCGTACCTCGTCGGCGTCCACGTCCTTGGTGCGCAGGATCAGTTCCACCTGTGCGAGCGCGAGCTTCGCCTCGGTGTGCGCCGGGTAGTCCGCGACCACGTTGCGGTACGCCTGCGCCGCACCCGCGAAGTCCCCCGCGTCCAAGGCCGCCTCCGCCGCGGCCAGCAGCGGATCGCCCGCGGGCTCGGCGTCCTCGTCGACCTCGCCCTCCGGCGCGGCGCCGGGCGCACCGGCCAGGCCGGTGAGGCCGAACCGCTGCTCGCCGACCGTGACGAGCTGGTCGAGGATCTGCCGGAGCTGCTCCTCCTGCGGGGCCGCCCGGTCGAACATCGGGGCGAGCTGGCCCGCGATGACCGCGACCGCCGCCGGCAGGCCCTGTACCTGGGCCTGCATGACCAGTTCCTGGGCGAGCTGCGGTGTCGCGTCGATATCCAGGCGGGCGAGCACGAAGCGGCCCGCGTACTCGGCGGCGAGCCGGTCGAAGACCTCGCCGAGCTCGACGCTGTGCGGCGAGCGCTGCGACGAGAACTCCAGCACGACCGGCGCCTGCTGGGACAGCGCGAGAACCGAGTCGAAGTTCTCCTCGGTGAGGTCGAAGACGAATCCCCCGGTGGCGCCGGACGCGCCGTCCGCACCGGCCTGCGGCGCGCTCGCCGCCCGGGCCGCCCGCTGCGCGGCGGCGTCGGACGCCGCCTTGACCGCGCCGAGGTCGACGACCCCGCGCATCGACATGTTTCGTGGCTGCATACGCCTATCTTCCCCCGTGCGACACCCGCGCGGTGCACGGGTCGCCCCGTCCACCCCGCGGATGTACCGTCCCGGGCCGCCCGGGCACCGCCCGGCAGGTGTGCGGGGCCGTGCAAAAGGGGCGCGGAACCTTCGTATCGATGTCGGGCGCTCGAATCCCCATCCAGGCACCGTGATTCGCTACGACCCGTAGCGTAACGGCAGAACGCCCGCCGACCGCAAGAGGGTTGTGTGGGAAATCAAGCCCCTGGGCCCTGTGAGTTGAGTCACCGCCAGCTTGCCGGACGGGACATTAGGGTCGTGCCGAACCCATCCGCCTCGATCCTGCCGAGGTCCCGCTGAGCGAGAACGCAAACGCCGCGGCGTCCCGCAAGGGCCGCCCCCGGAGTTCGACGGCGGACGACGCGATCCTCGGCGCCACGCGCGCCCTCCTCGCGGAGCGGGGCTGGGCCACGCTCACGGTCGGGGACGTCGCGGTACGCGCGGGCGTGGCGAAGACGACGCTCTACCGCCGCTGGGCGTCCAAGCACGAGCTGGTGACCGCCGCCGTCGCGGACATGCTGGGCACTCTGGAGCTGCCCGCGGACGGCGACCTGCGGTCGGATCTCGACTCCGTGGTGCGGCAGTTCGCCCAACTGCTGGCGCGCCCCGAGATGTCGAGCGCGCTCATGGGGCTGATCGCCGACTCGACCCGGGACCCGGAACTGCGCCGCCGCGTACGCGAGGCCATCGTCGAACCGCAGAAGCGGCTCGTGGTGGAGGGCCGCGCACGGGCGCGCGCCCGGGGCGAGGTCGGGGTGGCCGACGCGATCGACGTGGACCTGGTGTTCGACGTGATCGCCGGCACGGTCGTGCACCACATGCTGGTCAGTGCGGAACCCGCGGCCGAGGAATGGGTCGGCAGGTTCGTCGCGTTCGTGACCGCGGGCCTGGTCGCCGACGCGCCGGGGGGCTGAGCCTCCACCGGGCCGAGCCACCTGGGCGCAGCCTTCTGGGCCGAGCTTCGTTCCCCGGTCGCGCGTCGCGGACGGGTGCGGGTCGCGGACGGGTGCGGGTCAGGCGGTCGACGGGGCCACGGGCGCGGTGAAGATACGGTCCTTCATCTTCGCCTCGAAGACGAACGGGCCGAACGGCAGCACGGACGCGATGAACGCGAGGCCCGTGGTCTTGGCGTCCCACCCGAACTTGGTGCGCATGTCGAGCATGAGCAGCACGTACGCCACGAACAGCAGCCCGTGGATGATGCCCAGCGGCATGACGAGGTTGATGTCCGAGACGCGGCTGAGCACGGATCCGAGCAGCAGCAGCGCCAGGAACGACACGCCTTCGCAGCGGGAGACGAGCAGGAACCGGGATACGGGGTTGGACAGCATCAGTTCACTTTCCGGAACGACGAACCAGCGGGCGGGGGGAAGGAGCGCGACGCGTCAGGCGGCCTGGAGCGGCTCGCCGATCCGCCCGCTCTCCTGGACGGCCCGGGCGACCTTGCGTTCCGCGACGAACGACGCGAACGGGAGGGTGCCGGCCAGCATGACCAGCAGGATCCGCTCGATCCGCCACTTCATCTTCCAGCCGAGGTCGAAGGCCGTGACGAGGTAGATCATGTACAGCACGCCGTGTGCCTGGCTGACGTAGAAGGTGACGTCCTCGCCCTTGTCGAAGCCGTACTTGAACACCATGCACAGGCACAGCAGCAGGAGCCAGCACCCGGTGATGTACGCCATCACACGGAAACGGGTCAGGACAGCAGGCTTCACGGCGACACACCCTCATTCGCTTCGCCGCCCGGCACACGGGCGGCATCCGCAGCATTCACTAGCGCGCAAGCAGACTACGTCGCGCCCCGGGCGGTCTCCGAATCGGCCCCCCTGCTCGGGTGGTGTTCGGCTCGTGTTCGGTTCGTGTTCGGTTCGTACTCGGCTCCGTACTGGGCTCCGTACTGGGCTCCGTACTCGGTTCGTACTCGGTTCGTACCCGGCTTCTATTCGGCGCCCTCGTACGCGTCCACGGAGATGTCCTCGACGGAGTCCGGGGCGGTGCCGGCGGCCGGGTCCGGCTCCTTGAAGTCGCCGGCGTCGACGCGCAGCGGGAGCAGCATGCGGAAGATGTCCGCGCACGCGTCCGCGTCGTACACGCCGAGGCCGAAGTCCCGTGCCACCAGGTCGGCGGTGGCGCGTTCGACGACGTCGCGGCCCTTGTCGGTGATCGTGGCGAGCGTCCCGCGGCCGTCGCGCGGGTTCGGGCGGCGGGCGACCAGTTCCGCCTTCTCCAGGCGGTCGATGGTGTTCGTCACACTCGTCGGGTGCACCATCAGTCGCTCGCCGATCTTGGAGAGCGGGAGCGCGCCGGAGCGGCTGAAGGTGAGCAGCACCAGGGCCTCGTAGCGGGCGAAGGTCAGGCCGTACGGCTTGAGCACCGCGTCGGCCTCGGCGAGGAGGATCTGCTGGGCCCTCATGATCGAGGTGATCGCGGCCATCGGCGGACACGCGCCCCAGCGCTCCTCCCACGACTGGGCGGCGCGGGCGATGGGATCGAAGGGGAGGTTCAGCGGCTTGGGCACTGCGGCAGCGTAGCCTCCGCGGCTACCCGCAAGTACGGTGCGACCACGTGCTGAACATCCGTGCGGTCGGGGCGGCGGGTCGCGACCGGTCGCGGCTGGGCAGTGGTATGACACGCAAAGGATATTTATTGAATGTTCAACAGATCGCGGTACCATGGTCGACATGACCACTGAGGAGCCTCGCTGGCTGAGCGATGAGGAACAGCAGATGTGGCGGGCCTCCCTGGGCGTGCTCAATCTGCTCCCCGTCTTCCTGGAGCGCGACCTCCAGCAGAAGCACGGACTGACCCTGCACGACTACGAGATTCTCGTACGCCTGTCCGAGGCGCCCGAGCGCCGCATAAGGATGACGGAGCTCGCGAGCCTGAGCCACCAGTCCAAGAGCCGCCTGTCGCACCAGATGACCCGCATGGAGAACGCGGGCCTGGTCGTGCGCGAGAGCTGCGACTCGGACCGGCGCGGCCAGTGGGCAGTGCTCACGGACGCGGGCTGGAACCGGCTCGTGAAGGCGGCGCCGGATCACGTCGAGAGCGTGCGGCGGCACTACGTCGACCTGTTCACCGAGGAGCAGAAGAAGGTGCTCGGTGAGGCGTTCGACACGGTGATGCTGCACCTGCACGCGGACGGCGGCACGGCCGCCTGCCCGTCGCTCTCGGGCATCAGCGCGTCGGCGAAGAAGGCGGCGGGCGCGGCGAAGGACGCATGAGGCCGGAGGAGGTGCGGTCTGCCCTCCTCGGGGTCCGGTGACCTGCGTTCCTTGTCCCCGGCATCAGGCGTCCCGGTATCTGGTGCTCTGCGTCCGGTTTCCGGTGTCCTGCTTCCGGTCTCCGCGACCACTCCGCCGTCGCGTGCGCTCTGCGTAGCACCATCGTGCCCGCTGACCGGTACGCATCGGCCGCCTGCCGACCTCGGTCTGCTCAAGCCGTGGCTGTACGCCCTGGCCAGGTGCGAATGCCACGGCATCCGGTGTCCGCGATCGCGCTGATGGCTCAGGCTCGCGAGCCCGGTGTCCCGACATCGGCTGTGTCGGCATCGGCTGTGTCGGCATCCGGTGTGCTGAGGTCCAGGGTTCAGCGTCCGGTGTACTGCGTCAGTCGTCCGTCCCGGCATCAAGGCATCAGCGTTCGGCATCCCGCAGCATCCGGTGTCCCGGCAGCGGGGTTCAAAGTCCTGCGTCCGGTGTCCTGGCGTCCGCTGTGCGGGTGTCCGGGCTCAGCATTCGGTGTCCTCCCCCGAATCGCGCAGCAGGCCCGCGACGAGTTCGTCGGCCGCGGCGTACGGGTCGAGCGATCCGTCGGCCACCCGCGCCGCCAGCCCATCCGCCCGTCGGCCGCCCGCGGGTGCGCTCATGCGCTCGCGCAGCGCGGCGAGGGCGATGGCCTCGACCTCGGCCCGTACGCGGCGCTGCCGCCGCGCCTCCAGCGTCCCGTCGGCCGCCATCCACGCCCGGTGCTTCTCCAGCGCCTCGACGACCTCGTCCAGGCCCTCGCCGCGCGAGGCGACGGTCTTGAGGATCGGCGGACGCCACGACTCGGGACCGCGTGAAGGCCCCAGCGACAACATGTGGTTCAGCTCACGCGCGGTGGTCTGCGCGCCGTCGCGGTCGGCCTTGTTGACCACGTAGACGTCGCCGATCTCCAGGATCCCCGCCTTCGCGGCCTGGATCCCGTCGCCCATCCCCGGGGCGAGCAGCACCACCGTGGTGTCGGCGGCCGAGGCCACCTCGACCTCCGACTGCCCCACGCCCACGGTCTCGACGATGACGACGTCGCACCCGGCGGCGTCGAGCACGCGCAGCGCCTGCGGGGTCGCCCAGGCGAGCCCGCCGAGGTGGCCCCGGGACGCCATCGAGCGGATGAAGACGTCGGGGTCCGTCGCGTGATCCTGCATGCGGATCCGGTCGCCGAGCAGCGCACCGCCGGAGAACGGCGAGGACGGGTCGACCGCGAGCACGCCGACGCGCTTGCCGAGGGCGCGGTAGGCCGACACGAGTGCCGACGTCGACGTGGACTTACCGACGCCCGGCGGGCCGGTGAGGCCCACGACGTACGCCTGCCCGGTGTGCGGCGCGAGCGCGGCCATCACCTCGCGCAGGAGCGGGGACGCGTCCTCGACGAGCGAGATGAGCCGCGCCACGGCCCGTGGTTGCCCGTCACGGGCCTGTGCGACAAGCTCCGCGACGTCCGTACGCCGGGCCAAGGAGACTCCTTCACGGGAAAGACGGCAAGGCGCCCGCGCCGGCAGGGTGGCACACGACGGGGTGGCTTGGCCCGGCTCCCTTTGTTCCGCCAACGAACGAAGGAGCCGGAAGGTCACCGGCGTCACCCGCCCGAGGACGAGGCAACACCACGGCAATCGAACGCAATTCCGAGCGCCGCACCGCGCAACTGCCGCACCAGCAAACGCTAACCCAGCAACGGCACCAAACACCGCGCCGTGCACACCCAAGGCAAGACGGCGCTCCCGGGGCCGACAGAACCCGACCCTCCGAGCAAGCCCACCCACCCCGCAAGACACCAAGCACCACATCGC
The DNA here is from genome assembly GCA_045039925.1 of Streptomycetaceae bacterium NBC_01309. GTDB lineage: Bacteria > Actinomycetota > Actinomycetes > Streptomycetales > Streptomycetaceae > Yinghuangia. The sequence goes on along the minus strand of CP108400.1, from coordinate 6,790,082 downwards.
GCACACACAAGCGCAGCGGCGGTCCCAGAGGCGGCCGGAGCCCGACCTTCCGAGCGACCCCACCCGCCCTCTCGCGACACCAAGCACCGCATCGCGCGGACCCGAGGCACAGCGGCAGTCCCGGGGCGGACGCACGACGGCAGCCCCAGGGGGCCGGAACCCGACCCCCGAGGGCCGCCGCCGTGCTCGCTGCGCGGCCGTCAGGCCTTCGGCACCGTCAGGATCAGCGCGTCGCCCTGACCGCCGCCGCCGCACAGGGCCGCCGCGCCCGTGCCGCCGCCGCGGCGCTTCAGCTCCAGCGCCAGGTGCAGGACCACGCGGGCGCCCGACATGCCGATCGGGTGGCCCAGCGCGATCGCGCCGCCGTTGACGTTGACGTTGTCGCTCGTGACGCCCAGGTCGCGCATCGACTGGATGCCGACCGACGCGAACGCCTCGTTGATCTCGATCAGGTCGAGGTCGGAGACCTCCAGGCCCTGCTTGCCGAGCGCGTTCCTGATCGCGTTGGACGGCTGCGACTGCAGCGAGTTGTCCGGGCCCGCGACGTTGCCGTGCGCACCGATCTCGGCCAGCCACTCGATGCCGAGTTCCTCGGCCTTCGCCTTCGACATCACCACGACCGCGCACGCGCCGTCGGAGATCTGCGACGCCGAACCGGCCGTGATGGTCCCGTCCTTGGTGAACGCCGGACGCAGCTTGGCCAGCGACTCCGCGGTGGTGTCCGCGCGCACGCCCTCGTCCGTCGTGAACTGGATCGGGTCGCCCTTGCGCTGCGGGACGGCCACCGGGACGATCTCGTCGTCGTAGACGCCGTTCTTCTGCGCGGCCGCCGCACGCTGGTGGGAGAGGGCCGAGAAGGCGTCCTGGTCCTCGCGCGAGATGCCCAGCTTGGCGTTGTGGTGCTCGGTCGACTCGCCCATCGGGATGTTGTCGAACACGTCCGTGAGGCCGTCGTACGCCATCGCGTCGAGCATCTCGATCGCGCCGTACTTGAAGCCCTCGCGCGACTTCGGCAGCAGGTGCGGGGCACCCGTCATCGACTCCATGCCGCCCGCCACGACGATGTCGAACTCGCCCGCGCGGATGAGTTGGTCGGCCAGCGCGATGGCGTCGAGGCCGGACAGGCAGACCTTGTTGATCGTCAGCGAGGGGACGCTCATCGGGATGCCGCCCTTGACGGCCGCCTGGCGGGCCGGCATCTGGCCGGCCCCGGCCTGCAGCACCTGGCCGAGGATCACGTACTGCACCTGGTCGCCGGTGACACCGGCGCGCTCCAGCGCGGCCTTGATCACTATGCCGCCGAGGTCGGTGGCGGAGAAGCCCTTGAGCGAGCCGAGCAGACGGCCCATCGGGGTCCGCGCCCCGGCGACAATGACAGAACCGGCCATGACAGTGGCCTCCTAAGAAGGTGAGCCCTGATGAAGGAAACTTGCGAGGGGCAAATTGCGAGGGTGTGGGCGGAAACATACCGGCCGCCAGGTCATGGTCGGCAGGGGTCCCGGTGTGATGGAACGCACGACCCGCCCGGGAGACCGGATGCGGTCTCGTCCATAGTGTCGCTCTAGTGTCGCTTCGACATTCAGGGTACCTACCGAGAGGTAACCCGTCAGACCCGGGAGGGCAACGTGCTCACGCGTATCGACCACATCGGCATCGCCTGCCGCAACCTCGACGAGACCGTGGAGTTCTACCGCGCCACCTACGGCTTCGAGGTCTTCCACACCGAGGTCAACGAGGAGCAGGGCGTCCGCGAGGCCATGCTCAAGATCAACGAGACGGACGACGGCGGCGCGTCCTACCTCCAGCTGCTGGAGCCGATCCGCGAGGACTCCACGGTCGCCAAGTGGCTCGAGAAGAACGGCGAGGGCGTGCACCACATCGCCTTCGGCACCGCGGATGTGGACGGCGACGCCGACGCGATCCGCGGCAAGGGCGTCCGGGTCCTGTACGACGAGCCGCGCCGTGGTTCCATGGGCTCGCGCATCACGTTCCTGCACCCCAAGGACTGCCACGGCGTGCTGACCGAGCTCGTCACCTCGGCGCCGGCCGACGCCGGGCACTGACCTCGCGCCGGCCACACGTCGACCGCGCGCCGACAACGCGCGGGACCTCGCACCGCCGGTCCGCGACAACCCTCCGCGGACCGTACGGCAGCTGACAGAACGTCAATCCGGGGGCGGGATTCCTACGGGCCCGCCCCTTGGCACACCCCGGTGACTCCCCTTACGTTACCGGTGGGTAATTTTCGGCCGGGCAGGTCCGCGGCCGACCGGTAAACCCTCACACTCCCAACGCCGACCCTGGAGGCCGACGATGAAGGAGATCCTCGACGCCATCCTCGCTGGGGACACCCCGCAGGAAGCGTACGAAGCCCTTCCCCTGCCCGAGTCGTACCGCGCCGTCACCGTCCACAAGGACGAGGAGACGATGTTCGACGGGCTGGAGTCCCGCGACAAGGACCCGCGCCGGGCGCTGCACGTCGAGGACGTCGCGCTGCCGGAGCTCGGCCCCGGCGAGGCGCTGGTCGCGGTGATGGCCTCGGCCATCAACTACAACACCGTGTGGACCTCGATCTTCGAGCCGGTCTCGACCTTCCGCTTCCTGGAGCGGTACGGCCGCACCTCCCCGCTCACCAAGCGCCACGACCTGCCCTACCACGTGGTCGGCTCGGACCTCGCCGGCGTGGTCCTGCGGACCGGCCCCGGCGTCAACGCCTGGAAGCCGGGCGCCGAGGTGGTCGCGCACTGCCTGTCCGTCGAGCTGGAGAGCCCCGACGGGCACGGCGACACGATGCTCGACCCCGAGCAGCGCATCTGGGGCTTCGAGACCAACTTCGGCGGCCTCGCGCACGTCGCCCTGGTCAAGAGCAACCAGCTCATGCCGAAGCCGGCCCACCTCACGTGGGAGGAGGCCGCCTCCCCCGGCCTGGTCAACTCCACCGCGTACCGCCAGCTCGTGTCCCGCAACGGGGCCGGCATGAAGCAGGGCGACAACGTGCTCGTCTGGGGCGCCTCCGGCGGCCTCGGCTCGTACGCCACGCAGTTCGTCCTCAACGGCGGCGCCACCCCCATCTGCGTCGTCTCCTCCGAGGACAAGGCCCAGATCTGCCGCGACATGGGCGCCGAGCTCGTGATCGACCGCAAGGCCGAGGGCTTCAAGTTCTGGAAGGACGAGACCACCCAGGACCCGAAGGAGTGGAACCGCTTCGGCAAGCGGATCCGCGAGCTGACCGGCGGCGAGGACGTCGACATCGTCTTCGAGCACCCGGGCCGCGAGACCTTCGGCGCCTCGGTCTACGTCACCCGCAAGGGCGGCACCATCGTGACGTGCGCCTCCACGTCCGGCTTCGTGCACGAGTACGACAACCGCTACCTGTGGATGAACCTCAAGCGCATCGTCGGCTCGCACTTCGCGAACTACCGCGAGTCGTGGGAGGCCAACCGCCTCATCGCGCAGGGCAAGATCCACCCCACCCTGTCGCGCACCTACAGCATGGACGAGGTCGGCCAGGCCGCCTTCGACGTGCACCGCAACCTGCACCAGGGCAAGGTCGGCGTGCTGTGCCTGGCGCCCGAGGAGGGCCTGGGCGTCCGCAACCCCGAGCTGCGCGCGAAGCACCTCAAGGAGATCAACCGCTTCCGCAACGTGTGACCCCCCTCACCCGAGGATGCGTGACCGCGTCCTGACGGAACGTTAGCTGGTGCCGCGTCAGGGAATTCGTTGCCTGACGCGGCACTAAGCTTTCCCGGGATCTGACACCATTTCCCTGGTGGACACCGTGACACGCGCGGTGGGGACTACGGTGGCTGCCTGACCGGTCCCAACCGGCAGGAGTGGCCGGGTTCCGACAGTTTCCGACAGAATCTGCCGGATCCAGGGGCTATCAGGGCTTGTCAGGGCCCATCGGGCCGACAGGCCCGGCGTGAGGTTCGGATACGGTGACGGCGCTGGTGAGGACGCGGCCAGGGGATGGAGTGGGACCCCACAGTGCGGGGCTACGACGACCGTTACGAGGTTGACGACGGCCTCGGCCAGATCGAAGCCGAGATGAAGCGGCTGAAGACTGAGCGCGAGGAAAGCGTCGCGCACGCGGAAGACCTCGGATATCAGGTCGAGGTCCTTCGCGCGAAGCTGCATGACCTCAGACGGCAGCTTGCCACCCCGCAGTTCGGCAGCATCGGCGGCCAGGCCGAGCAGATGCTGCGCAACGCCCAGCTCCAGGCCGAACAGGTCCGTGCCGACGCCGAACGAGAACTGGCGGAATCGCGCGCGCACACGCAGCGCGTCATGCAGGAGGCCGCGCAGCGGTCCGCCCAGCACGAGGCGGAGTGGCAGGCCGAGCTCCAGGCCCGCCGCCGGCGCATGGAGGAAGAGCTCGCGCACGCCCGGCAGGCCACCGAGGCCCGGGTCGGCGAGAACGTCGCCTGGGCCGAACAGGTACGCCAGCAGGCCGACGAACGCGCGCGCCAACTCGTCGAGAGCGCCCGCGCCGAGGCCGAGCGCCTGCTCTCCGACGCGTCCGCCCAGGCCGCCGCCGCACGCGACCAGGCCGGCGGCGTCGCGCAGGCCACCCGGGCCGAGGCCGACGCCGTCCTGGCCCGCGCGCAGGCCGAGGCCGACCGCATGCTCGCCGTCGCGCAGGAGCGCGCCGAGTCGGTCGGCGCCCAGGTCGAGCAGATCAAGTCCGGCACCCGCAGCCAGGCGGAAGGCCTCGTCGTCGAGGCCCGTGCGGAGGCCGAGCGCATCCGGGGCCAGGCGGTCGCCGAGGCGCAGCGCGTCACCGGCGAGGCCGCCGAGCGCGCCGAGGGCACCTCCGCCGACACCGCGAAGCTGCTGCGCGAGACCCAGGCCGAGGTCACCCGCCTGCGCGCCGAGGCCACCGCGGAGGCCGAGCGCCACCACGCGGAGGCGGAGGGGCTGAGGGCCGAGGCCGAGCGCCTCAAGGCGGAGGCGGAACGCCTCAAGGCCGAGGCCAAGGCCCTGCTCGACGTCGCCGACAGCGACGCCGCCGAACGCCTCCAGACCGCGTCCGCGAGCGCCGAGGAACTGCTCGGCAAGGCCCGCACCGACGCCGAGGCGCACACCGCCCGGGTACGCGCCGAGGCCGAGGAACTGCTGGAGGCCGCACAGGCCGAGGCCGCCGAACTCGCCGAGACCACACGGGCCGAGGTCGAGCGCCTGCGCGCGGCAGCGGCCGAGGACGCCGGACGCATGCGCGGCGACGCCGACGACGAGGCCGAGCGCACCCGTTCCGACGCGGACGCCGACGCCGAGCGGGTGCGGGGCGAAACCGCCGCCGCGGTCGAACGGCTGCGCGAGGAAGCCCGGTCCGAGGCAGCCCGGCTGCGCGAGGAGGCCGAGACCGAGGCCTCCCGGGTGCGTACCGAGGCCGACGCCGACGCCGAACGCCTGCGCACCGAGACGGTCGCGGAGGCCGAGGCCGCCCGCGACGCCGCCCTCGCCGAGGCGGAGGCCGCCCGCGAGAAGGCCCTCGGCGTGCACGCCGACGTGGTCGCCGAGATCGAGGAACGCCGGGCCGAGGCCGAGCAGATGGCCGAAGAGGCCGAGGCGCGGCTCGGATCCGCCGAGACCACCGCCACCGAACGCGTCGCGGCGGCCGAGGCCGAAGCCGCCGAACTGCTCGGCAAGGCCGGTTCCGACGCCGACAAGCTCCGCACCGACGCCGAGGCGCGGCTCGCCGCCGCCGAGACCGAGGCGGCCGAGCAACTGCGTGCCGCCACGGCAAGTGCCGAGGAACTGCTCGGCAAGGCCAGGGCCGAGGCCGACAAGCTCCAGTCGGACGCCGACCGGATGCTCGCCGAGGCGGAGGCCGGTGTCGGCGAGCGCATGGAGCGCGCGACCGCGGCCGCGGACGAACTCCTCGCCAAAGCCCGCGCGGAGGCCGAGCGGGCCACCTCCGAGGCGCGTACCGAGGCCGACGAACTGCGGGCGCGGGCACAGGCCGACGCCGAGGCCGTCGAGGCTCGCACCCGCGAGACCGGCGCGCGGCTGGTTGCCGAGGCGACGACGCACACCGAGGAGGTCAAGGCCCGCGCGGGTGCCGAGGCCGAGGACATCCTCGAACGCGCGCGGGCCGAATCGGGAAAGCTCCGCGAGAAGGCGGTCGCCGACACCGCCCGCCTGCGGGATCTGACGCAGCGTCAGCAAGCCGAGTCCGCCGAGCGTTTGGAGCAGGCGCGCGTCGAGGCCGAACACCTCGCCGCCGAGGCGGAGGCGATCGCCTCCGAGACCCTCGGCAACGCCGAGACGGATGCCGCCGACCTCCTCGCCAAGGCCAAGGCCGAGGCCGAGCGCGTCCAGCAGCAGGCCGCCGAGACGGCCGGACGCGCGCACGCCGAGGCCGAGGAACTCCTCGCCACCGCACGGGCCGACGCCGCCAAGCGGACCGAGACCGCGGCCCGCGAGGCCGAGGAACTGCTGCGCACCGCCGAGGCCCGGGCCACCGAGCTGCGCAACGGCAGCGAGGCCGACCGGGCCGAGGCCGAGGCGACGCTCCGGACCGCCCGTACCGAGGCCGCGACGATGCTCGACCGGGCGCGCGCCGACGCCGCGGCGCGGACCGAGAGCGCGGCCCGCGCGGCCGACGAACTCCTCGCCAAGGCCGGCACCGAGGCCGAGGAACTCCTGGGCGACGCACGGGGCGAGGGCGAGGGCATCCGCAACGCCGCCCGCCGCGACGCCGCCGAACTGCGCGCCGACACCGAGGCCGCGGCCCGCAAGGCGCGCGACGACGCCGCGTCGGCCGCCACGCGCACCGTCGCCGACGCCGAGCAGGCCGCCGCCGAGGTACGCGAGACCGCGCGCCAGGCCCTGGAGGAAGCCCGCCTGGAGGTCGTCGAACTGCGCGACCGCACCCAGGCCCGGGCCCGCGAACTCCTGGAGACCGCCGACGGCAAGGCCCGCGAGATGGCCGAGAACGCGGCGGGCCGGATGCGCAAGGCGGAGGACGATTCCGCCCGTCTCGTACGCGACGCCAAGGGCGAGGCGGAGACCATCCGCGCGGCCGTCGCCGGCATAGAGGAGGCGGCGCACGAGGAGATGGCGCGCCTGCGCACCGAGGCGGAGCGCGAGTTGGTGAAGTCGCGCGACGACGCGCAGACGCACCTGGTGCGGGCCCGCGCCGAGGCGGACGCGACCGTCACCGCCGCGCGCAAGCACGCCGAGCGCCTCAAGTCGGACTCCGAGCGCGAGGCCGAGCGCACGCGTACCGCGGGGCGCGACGAGGCGACCGCGACCCTCAGGTCCGCCGAGACGGACTCCACGGCGATGCGCGAGAAGGCCAAGGCCACCCTGGACAAGGCGGTCGACGAGGCCGAGGAGACCCTGGTCCGGACCAAGGGCCACGTCACCGAACTCGTCGCGCAGGCCCAGCGCAAGGCCGAGCAGCAGCTCAAGGCCGCGTCCGAGGCGGCCGCCAAGACCCTGGCGGACGCCGAGGCCGAGGACGCCCGCCTGCGCGCCGAGGCGGCGGCCGTCATAGAGAAGGCCCGTGCCGACTCGGACAAGATGATCGCCGAGACGCGGCGCGACACCACGTTGACGCGCGAACGCGCCGACAAGGAAGCCGAAGAGGCGGTCGAAGGGGCGCGCAAGCAGGCCGCCGAAAGCCTCCAGTCCGCGGGCAAGCGTGTGGACGCACTCGTCGAGGCCGCCGAGGAACAATGCGCGAAATCCGTTGCGGACGGCGAGAAAGCCAAGTCCGAGGCCATGGAAGAAGCCGACCGGATCCGCGACAAGGCGAGCTCCGAGGCCGATAGGGTACGTATCGCCGCGGTCAAGAAAGCCGAGGCGCTGCTTTCCGAGGCGGAGCAGCGGCTCGCGGACGCCCAGAAGGGTGCGGACGACCTGCGCGCCAAGGTGGCCGAACAGATCGCCGCCGCACAGCGCGAGGCCCAGGCCGTTCGCCGGAAGACCGCGGCCGACGCCGACAGGATTCTGGACGATGCGCGGAGGGAGGCGGAGCGGCTGCGCAGCGAGGCCCGCAGGGAAGCCGAGCGTGCGCGCGCCGAAGGCCAGCGCAAGTTGGACGAACTCAACCGGCGCCGCAAGGACATCGCGACGGAAATGGCCCGCGTACAAGGCGTTTTGGACGCTTTGGCCGCACCGGCGGGTTCGTCGGCCGGAAAAAGCGGCAACTCAGCTCCGCGCACCGGCGGAGGCGGGTCGAGCACAGCACCACCCGATTGAGGGATGAATGCCGGTTGTTCTCCGCCGCGCAGGTCGATGAGCCGTCTGTTTCGTGCCAGGATTCCACCCGTCACCTCATCCACAGCACCGGTCATACGACAGGAACCCCATGAGCGACACAAACTCTCCGCACGGCTTCGATCTCGTCCGCCGAGGGTACGAGCGTTCGCAGGTCGACGATCGCATCACGAAGCTCGTCTCTGACCGGGACAGCGCCCTGGCCCGCATCTCCGCGCTGGAGAAGCGGATCGAGGAACTGCACCTCGAGAGCCAGAACGTGCAGGCCCAGCTCGCCGATGCCGAGCCTTCGTACGCCGGCCTCGGTGCGCGCGTCGAGAAGATCCTGCGCCTGGCCGAGGAAGAGGCCAAGGACCTGCGCGAGGAGGCCCGCCGCGCGGCGGACCAGCACCGCGAACTCGCCGAGGCGGCCGCCCAGCAGGTGCGCGCCGAGGCCGAGCAGTACGGCAAGGAGCGCAAGGCGAAGGCCGAGGACGAGGGTGGCCGCATCCTCGACAAGGCCAAGACCGACGCCGCCCAACTGCGCGCCGACGCCTCGAAGGACGCCGCGACCAAGCGCGAGGAGGCCGACGCCCTCTTCGAGGAGACCCGCGCCAAGGCCGCCCAGGCCGCCGCGGACTTCGAGACCAACCTGGCCAAGCGCCGCGAGCAGTCCGAGCGCGACCTGGCGGCCCGTCAGGCCAAGGCCGAGAAGCGCCTGTCGGAGGTCGAGCACCGCGCCGAGCAGCTCCGCCTCGAGGCGGAGAAGCTGCGCACCGACGCCGAGCGCCGCTCGCGTCAGACCATCGAGACCGCGCAGCGCCAGGCGGACGACATCGTCGCGGACGCGCGTGCCAAGGCCGACCGCATCCGCAGCGAGTCCGAGCGCGAGCTCGCGGCCCTGACGCACCGCCGCGACAGCATCAACGCCCAGCTGACCAACGTGCGCGAGATGCTCGCCACGCTGACGGGTGCGGCGGTCGCCGCGGCCGGCGGTTCCGACGACGACGAGAAGCTCGGCGTCCCGGCCCAGCAGACCCGGTAGTTCGCACGCACCGGTCCGTACAGTTCCCGCGCCCTGACGAGGTGGCCGTTCCGCTTTCGGAACGGCCACCTGGCGTTTCCGTTTAGAGTCTGGCCGGTGAACACCGAGACGACGCCGGACACCGCGGACGACGGGGCCGCCGGGGGCACCGCCACGAAGGACGACGACGCCGCAGGCGCCAAGGCCACCGACGGCGCGCCCGGCAAGAGCGCGGGCGAGCAGGCAGACGCGGCCCCGTGCGACGACGACGGCAAGCCCCTCGTCCCCGCGCCGCGCTTCGGCATGCCCGGCCGCCCGCTGCGCCGCTCGTCGCCGTTCTACATCGGATTCGTCGGCGGACTCGGCCTGATCACCGCGTGGTTCCTCGCGCAGGCGTTCGCGGGCATCAAGGACGTGCTCGTCCTGATCCTCATCTCGTTCTTCCTCGCCGCCGGACTGAACCCGTTCGTGGAGCGCCTCCAGAAGCTCGGACTTCCGCGCAAATGGTCGGTCGCGACCGTGGCGATCTCCTTCCTGCTGGTGATAGCGGGGTTCGTCGCCGCCATCGCGCAGCCGCTGGCCGAGCAGACCACGGACCTGATCAACAGCATTCCGGACAAGCTCACCGAGCTGCTGCACAACGAGCAGTTCAAGCGCCTGGACGAGAAATACGAGATCATCGACAAGGCCAAGGAGGCGGCCGCCAACGCCAACACCGCGGAGAGCGTCGCGGGCGGCCTGCTCGGATTCGGGAAGCTGATCCTCAACTCGGTCTTCGACACCCTGACCGTGCTGTGCCTCACGCTCTACTTCCTGGGCTCGCTGCCCAGCATCAAAGAGGCGATCTACCGGCTGTTCCCGTCGTCGCGCCGGCCGCGCGTCCGGGCGCTGGGCGACGAGATCATCGGCGGCATCGGCGGCTACGTCAACGGGATGCTGATGGTCGCGTCCTGCGCCGGGATCTCGTCGTACATCTTCCTCACGATCCTCGACCTGGAGTTCGCGCTGCCGCTCGCGCTCGTCGTCGCGCTGACCGACCTGATACCGATGATCGGCGCGACCATCGGGGCCGTGGTGGTGTCGGCGGTGGCGTTCTTCGACTCGCCGGGGAAGGCGCTGGTGTGCGTCATCTTCTACGTCGCGTACCAGCAGTTCGAGAACTACCTGGTGTACCCGAGGGTCATGAAGCGCGTGGTCAACGTGCCGCCCGTGATCACCATCGTCGCGGCCCTGGTCGGCGCCGCGCTACTGGGCGTCACCGGGGCATTGCTGGCCATACCGATCGCCGCGGGAGTACTTCTGATCCTCCGTGAGGTGGTCACGCCACGCCAGGACCAGGTGTGACCCCGGGAGGACCCCTACTCCGCAAGGATGACCGGAGGGAGTTCCCTCGACCTTCGGAACGTCGAGGATCCGCCCCCAGGGGACACGACCTGATCTCCGCGGTTCTCTAGGGTTGGTGACGGCCCGGTGCCCGCGGCAGGCCCGCTTCCCGCACCCCGGCGCCACGCACACGCCCCCAGCGACTATGAGGACGAGATGATCGAAGCCCAAGGCTTGACGAAGAGGTACGGCACCAAGCTGGCGGTCGATCAGCTGTCCTTCCAGGTCCGTCCCGGCACGGTCACCGGGTTCCTCGGCCCGAACGGCGCCGGCAAGTCCACGACGATGCGCATGATCCTCGGCCTGGACGCGCCGACGGCCGGCCACGTCCTGGTCAACGGCCGCCCGTACCAGCACCTGTCGGCCCCGCTGCGCGAGGTCGGCGCCCTGCTGGACGCGAAGGCCATGCACGGGGGCCGCAGCGCGTACCACCACCTGCTGTGCCTGGCGCAGAGCAACGGGCTGCCCAACCGCCGCGTCGACGAGGTGCTGCAACTGGTCGGCATCACCGCCGTGGCGAAGAAGCGCACGAAGGGCTTCTCGCTCGGTATGGGCCAGCGCCTGGGCATCGCGTCGGCGCTGCTCGGCGACCCCGGCATCCTGATGTTCGACGAGCCGGTCAACGGCCTGGACCCGGAGGGCATCCTCTGGATCCGCAACCTGATGAAAGCGCTGGCCGCCGAGGGCCGCACGGTGTTCGTCTCCAGCCACCTCATGAGCGAGATGGAGGTGACCGCCGACCACCTGATCGTCATCGGCCAGGGCCGGCTGATCGCGGACACCTCGATGCGCGACTTCATCGAGCACAACTCGCAGGCGTACACGGTGGTCAAGTCGCCGCAGGCGGACAAGCTCGTCAAGCTGCTGACCGCCAAGGGCGGCCAGGTGACGCCGGACGGCACCGAGGGCGCGCTGCGCGTCACCGGTCCCGCCCCGGCCGCGATCGGCGACATGGCCGCCGAGCACGGGATCGCGCTGCACGAACTGTCGCCGCGGTTCGCGTCGCTGGAGGAGGTCTACATGCGCCTCACCCAGCACTCGGTCGAGTACCGCGCGGGCATGCCGGGGGCGGCAGCGCCCAACGGCGGCCCGCCGCAGGGCTGGGGGCCGCCGCAGCACCAGCAGGCCTGGGCCCCGCCGCCCGGGCAACCGCAATTGACCCCGCAGGCACCGTCGGCTCAGCAGGCCCCGATCCAGCGAAGCGAGGGCTGAGCCATGGCCAACCCCGTCCCCCAGCCGCAACACCCGCCGCAGCACCAGCCGCAGCAGCCGCCCGGGGCGCCGCAGATGGCCCAGCAGGCGGCGCAGCAGCCCGTGCCCGCCGGCGCGTACGCGGGCGGGCCCGCGTACGGCGGCGCTCCGCAGGGCCCGCCGCACGGCAACGGCAACGGCAACGGGCACTACCCGCCGGTGCCCGCCCCGCAGGGCCAGTACCGGCAGCAGCCCACCGGGAGCCTGCACTTCACGCGCATGCTCCAGTCCGAGTGGACCAAGATCCGCACGGTTCGCTCCACGACGTGGTCGCTGATCATCATGGTCGTGCTGATCGTCGGCATGGCCGCGCTGCTCGGCGCGACCGTGAGCGACGACAGCCCGGACGGGCAGCCGGACCCGAGTGTGACGCTGTCCCTGATCGGCGTGATGATCGCGCAGATCGCGGCGGCGTCGCTCGGTGTGCTGACCATCTCGGCGGAGTACACGACGGGCATGATCCGTTCGACGCTCACCGCGTACCCGCGCCGCCTCACGGTGCTGGCCGCGAAGTCGGTGGTGTTCGGGGTCCTGATGTTCGTGGTCGGCCTCGCCGCGTGCTACCTCGCGTACCTCATCGGCGACGCGATGCTGACGCGCGACGTGGTGCGCGACTCCACCAACAAGGAGATCCTGAAGGGCGTCGTCGGCAGTGCCACCTACCTTGCGCTGATCGGCCTGTTCAGCCTGGGCATCGGAACGATGCTGCGGCACTCGGCCGGCGCCATCACCACCGTGCTCGGCATCATGCTGGTCCCGTCGATCTTCGGCGGATTCATCCCCGGCAAGGCCGGCGAGTGGGTGGTGAACTACTCGCCGATGACGCTGCTGATCAACATGGTCGCGCCGGCGGGCGAGGTCGAGTCCGCACTGAACGCGTGGCCGGGCATGCTCCTGATGGCCGGGTACGCGGCGGCGGCGCTGCTCGGTGCCGCCGCGCTCCTCAAGTCGCGGGACGTGTGAGCGTCCCGGCGACCCGGCGCGCGGTCGGCGCCCGCACCGGTCGGGCGGCCGAACCGGCGTACGCCTGACCGCGCGTACGACACTTCCGCGAGGGTCCCGAGGCCCCGCCGGACGGTTTCCGTCCGGTGGGGCCTCTCCTTTTGCCCATTTGCATACGGTTGCGTACAGCCGTCCATGGCAAAGGAGTTGTCGGAACCGGGAACATACGGCCAGGAAGTGTGAGGATAGGATCGCTAGCCATGTTTCGGGAGGGGACGAAGATGGCCGGGGGAAAGCGGGGCCGGACCGGTCCGGGTGCCGATCCTGAGCGGCTCTCGGGCGGCGTGCCCGACCATGCCGTCGACGCCGTCAGCGCCCCCGCGATCGCGGCCGCGACGGCCGCGGCCGTGCTCGGGGTGATCGCCGCGGTCATCTCGGTCCTGACGCTGGCGTCCGACGGCTCGACACTGCACGCGTCCATCGTCGCGCTGCTCTATGTCCCCTCGATCGTCATGGGGGCGATATCCGCGGTGCTGCAACGGCGCTTCGTCGCCCGCGAGGTGGCCGCGCTGCGCGCCGAGATCTCCCGCCGCGACGACGCGCAGCGCCGGCTGACCGACGAACTCGAACGCCGGGGCGCCGAGATCGCCGACCTGACGCGCCGCCAGCAGTTGCTGCTCGCCGAGGACGACCTGCTGCGCGAACGTATGCAGGAGTCGTTCGTCAACCTCTCGATGCGGTCGCTCACGCTCGTCGAGCGCCAGCTCGACGTCATCGAGAAGCTGGAGCACACCGAGGAGAACGCGCAGCGCCTGGAGGACCTGTTCCGCCTCGACCACCTCGCGACGCGCATGCGCCGCAACAGCGAGAACGTCCTGGTGCTGGCGGACGCCGACGAGCGCCACGGCCACCGGCCGCCGGGCACGCTGCTGGACGTCGTCCGTGCGGCCGTGTCCGAAATCGAGTACTACGAGCGCGTCGACATCGGGCACATCCCGCGCGCCGAACTCGCCGGGCACACCGCGGACGACATCAGCCACCTCCTCGCCGAACTCCTGGAGAACGCCGCGGCCTACTCGCCGCCGAGCACCCGGGTCGGCGTCGCGGGCCGCACGCTGGAGAACCGCGGCATCCTGCTCACCGTCGAGGACGAGGGGTTCGGCGTGCCGCCGGACCGGCTGCCCGAGCTCAACGCACAACTCCAGGGCGGGCGGGCCGCGGCGTCCGCGTCCGACCTCGCGGGCCTCGGCGTCTTCGTCGTGGGTGCGCTGGCGGTACGCCACGGTCTGCGTGTGCAGTTGCGCCCGCGCCGCGAGGGCGGCCTCGCGGCGATCGTCATGCTGCCCGCCGCGCTGCTGCTCGGCGCGTCCCCGTCGGCCGCCGACATCAGCCACGAACGCGCCGTGGAACGCGCGGGCCGCTCGGGGGCCGGGCGACGGCCGCCGGCCGCGGCGACGCGGTCCACGCTCCAGGAACGCCACGAGGCGGTGCCGCGGCCGGTGGAGCCCGCGGTACCGGTGGAGGCCGCGGTCCCGGCGGTGGCGGCCTCGCCGACGCCGATCGGCGAACCGGAGCACCCGGCGCACCCGGCGCACCCGGAGCAGCAGAAGAAGAGCGCGGAGGCCCTGCCGCCGCTGCCGAGGCGCCGCGGCAAGAAGGACGCCGGCAAGCGTACGGAGCCCGAGGGTTCGCCCACGACCGGGAGCGGGCTCCCCAAGCGGTCGGTGCCCGGCAGGGCGAAGGCCGCCGAGCCCGCGTCCGTACCGGGCACCTCCGCGCAGTCCGCCGACGCCGCGGGCGGCCGACCGGCGCTGCCCAAGCGCTGGGTCGCACGCGGACTGGACGAAACGGCCCAACTGCGGGCAATCGACCCGTCGGTGCCGCACCTCGCCGAGGCGGCCGAACCGCAGGCTGCCCCGGGCGGGCCGCAGCCCGGCGTCACGGACACGGGCCTGCCCAAGCGCGTACCGCGCACCCGGCCCGCCGACGAGGCGCCCGCACCCGCCGCGACCCCCGCACCGCCGCGGGACAACGGACCTGTCGCGGCCGAGGAACTGCGGCGTAGGCTCAGCGGTTTCCAGATGGGCAGCACGGCCGCGCGACAGGCCGCCGACGACGACATCGCGGCCCCCGGAGGTGAGGCGCGGTGACCGCACCCGCCTTCGTAGGCCACACCCCATCCACCCGCAGGCGATCCGCCGCACCGGAACCCGGAGGTGAGCACCGGTGAACACCCAGGACACCGCCGTCGTCCACGTGAAATGGCTGGTGGACGGCCTCGTCCGGGACGTCCCCGGCATCCGGCAGGTGGTCCTCGTCTCGTCGGACGGGCTGCTGCTGGCGTCGGCGGGCGGCAGCGACTCCGGCGGCGAGCGCCTCGGCGCGATCGTGTCCGGGCTGGTGAGCCTCGCGCAGGGTGCCGCGCGCGTCATGGACCTCGGCGAGGTGCGCCAGGAGATCGTGACGATGGCCGAAGGGCACGTCGTGGCCATGTCCATCAGCGACGGCTCCTGCCTCGGCGTGCACGTTTCCGGTACCGGCGATCTGGCCGTCATCGCCTATCAGATGACAGCATTTGTACGCAGGGCCGGGCACGTTCTCACCCCGGCCCTCCGCGCCGAGCTCCACCGCAGCCACGAACCGGGCGCCACACCAGGGAGGTAGTCGCGATGGCCGCTGAGGACGGGGGACGGGGCGGGGTCGGCGGGCGGTCCGGAAGGGTACGCCCGTACGCCTTGACCCGCGGTCGCACCAGCTACAGCGAAGTCCTGTTCGTGGAAACCCTGGTCACCTCGCTCGACTGCGACCCGGGCACCGAGGCCGGTGCCGAGTCGCCCCTCGATGTCGGACGCGACGACATGCCGGAGGTGCGGGCCATCATCGTCCTGTGCCGGGGCGTGCGTTCCGTCGCCGAGGTGTCCGCCCTGCTCGGCCTGCCGCTGGGCGTCGTCCGGGTGCTCATCAGCGACCTGGCCGCCCAGGGGCGCATCAGCGTGTACCAGACCGCCGGCGAGGCCGGCCCCCCCGACCGCGCACTGCTCGAAAGGCTCCTGGGTGGACTACGCAGACTCTGAGGCGATTCCCGCGCACCGCATACCGCCGCTGCCGCCGCCTCCGGCGGGACGCGGCGGGGGCGCACCGCCCATCACCTCGACGAAGATCGTCGTGTCGGGCGGCTTCGGGGTCGGCAAGACCACGCTCGTGACGTCGGTGTCGGAGATCGAGCCGCTCACCACCGAGTCGGTGATGACGGTCATGAGCGAGGCGACGGACCGGCTCGACGGGTTGCCGGACAAGGTGACCACGACCGTGGCGATGGACTTCGGCCGGGTCACCCTCGACGACGACCTCGTGCTGTACCTGTTCGGGACACCCGGCCAGGGCCGGTTCCAGTTCATGTGGGACGACCTGGTGCGCGGCGCGGTCGGCGCGGTCGTGATGGTGGACACCAGGCGGGTCGAGGACTGTTTCCCCGCAGTGGACTATTTTGAACGAAGCGGGCTTCCGTTCGTCGTCGCGATCAACACGTTCGACGGAGCGCCGATCTACCCGGCGGCGGATCTGCGCGAGGCGCTCTCGCTGCGTCCCGCGACGCCGCTCGTGGAATGCGACGCGCGGGACCGGCGCAGTGCGGCGCAGACGCTGGTGGCCGTGGTGGCGCACGCGCTGCGGCTGGTCGCGCGTTGAGCTTCCGGGCTGGTGCGGCGGGTTTCCGCCGGGCTCGGCCCGGGTGCGGCGGGAGGACCTGGACCCGCCGGTATTTCCTGTGCACGGAAGCGAGTTCGCCTTGCGGAAGATCCTGATAGTCGGTGCCGGCCAGTCCGGCCTCATGCTCGCGCTCGGCCTCCAGGACCGGGGCTACGACGTGACGGTCGTCTCGGACCGCACGGCCGACGAGATCCGCGGCGGACGGGTCATGTCCACACAGTGCATGTTCGGCACCGCGCTGGCCCACGAGCGGGACTTCGGCCTCGGCCTGTGGGAAGGGGTCGCCCCCGACGTCCTGGGGCTCGGGGTGTCGGTCGCGGGGCCGGACGGCGGGCGGCCGGTCGACTGGGTGGGACGGCTCGACGCGTACGCGCACTCGGTGGACCAGCGGGTCAAGATGGCCGCCTGGCTGGACCTGTTCGCCGAGCGGGGCGGCAGCGTGGTCGTGCACCCGGTGGGCGTGGCGGATCTGGAGTGGTACGCGGAACGGTTCGACCTGGTGCTGCTGGCCGCCGGCAAGGGGCCGCTCGCCGCGATGTTCGACCGGGATCCGGAGCGGTCGCCTTACACCCGGCCCATGCGGTCGCTGGCGGTGTCGTACGTGCACGGCCTCGGGCCCCGCCCCGAGCACGACTTCCCGGCCGTGCGCTGCAACCTGGTGCCCGAGGTCGGGGAGCTGTTCGTCATTCCGGCGCTCACGCTGTCCGGCGCCTGCGACATCCTCTTCTTCGAGGGGGTGCCGGGCGGACCGCTGGACGCGTTCCAGGGCGTACGGGAGCCGGCGGCGCACCTGGAGCTGACGCTCCGGCTGATGAAGCAGTTCGTGCCGTGGGAGTACGACCGCGCCGCGGACGGGGTGGAGCTGACCGACGCGCACGGCACCCTGTCCGGCCGCTACACCCCGACCGTGCGCCGCCCCGTGGTGGAACTCGCGTCGGGCGGGCTGGTGCTGGGCGTCGCCGACGTCGTGGTGGCGAACGATCCGATCACCGGCCAGGGCTCCAACAACGCGGCCAAGTGCGCGGCGCTGTACCTTGCGGCCATCGAGGGGCGCGGCGACGGGGAGTTCGACCGGGCGTGGATGACGGAGACCTTCGAGGCCTACTGGGCGCACGCGGCCGCGGTCACGAAGTGGACGAACGCGATGCTGGCGCCGCCGCCGGAGCACGTGCTGAGGGTCATCGGCGCGGGGACGGCGCACCAGGCGGTCGCGGACCGGTTCGCCAACGGATTCGACGATCCGGCGGACTTCGAGGAGTGGTTCTACACGCCGGAGCGGGCGGACGCGTACCTGGCCGCGCTCGACAGTGCACCGCGCTAGTGCGGTGACCGCATTAGAGGCAGGTCCAGCAGTACAGCCGGTCGCCGGCGTCGCGGGCGCGGCGGGCCAGTGCGACGAATTCGGCCACGAGTTGGCCGAGGTCGCCGTCGAGGCCGGCTTCCCGCGCCCAGCGCGCGGCGATCTCGGACAGGCGGGCGTCGTCGGCGTCGGCGAGCCCGTCCAGGGTGCGCTGCCCCAGTTCGTCGATCCACGGGCCTTCGCGCCACGGCGAGCCCTCCGGGAGCGCCGTCCATTCGTCGCCGGTCGGCGGGGTGGAGGACGGCCACACCGACACGAAGTCCAGCGTGCCGACGGTGCTGAAATCGGTCGGCTCGCCCCGGATGATGTCGACGAGTTGGGTCAGCATGACGGCGTGGTCGATGCCCTTGGCGTCCACGGCGTCGAAGACCGGTTGTCCGGGGCCGCCGCGCCCCTTGGGTCCGCCGTCGCGCTCCAGCGCACGTATCGCGGCACCGGCGTCCGGTGCCCGGAAGTAGTCGAAGAGAACACCCATGCCGAACTCTTCTACCACGTGCGCCGGTTCACGGCTGTCACCCGGACGGACGTATCGGCAGATGGATAGGCAGACGGATAGACAGACGGATAGCGGGCGCTACAGGATCGCCAGCGAGGCCACGGCGGCCAGTGCCGCGGCCGCGGTCTCCGTGTCGCCCTGCACCACGACGGCGATCTCGTCGGCCCGCCGGTTCCCGCCGAGGAGACGGCAGAAGTCCGAGGAGCTCAGGCGCAGTTCGGCTTGCGCTTCGCCGCCGCCCAGGGCCACGGTGACCGCCCCCGGCCCCTCGAGCACCAGCCGTGCGCCGATCTCCGCCTTGAGCAAACCCAGGGTGGTGACGCCGAGTTCGACGAGCAGCGCCATGGGTTCGGACGAGGGCTCGGGGAAGGGCCTGCCCACGGCCCGGCCGATGTCGTCCGCGTGCAGCCACGTCTCGAATCCGCGGGCGAGGTAGGCGTCGGCCAACGGCAGGGTGCGTCCCGCGTATTCGACGGGCGTCTCGTCGCGCTCCCGGGCCGCCCGGCACTTCAGCAGGCTCCGCGCCTGCGCCCGCCACGCGTGCCAGCTCATGCGGTACGGCCTGCCGTGGTGCCGGGCCATGATGTAGCGGCTGCGGCCCTCCCACTCGCCGACCGGCCCGCCGAACTCCCGCATCGACGCGAACGGGCCGTCGTACGCCGGCAGGCGGATCGCCTCGGGCACGCACGCGGCGGCGCACACGGCACCGTCGCCGGCCATCAGGTGCACGACTGTCTGCTGCACGTCCCAGTCGTGGACGACCGTCGTCGCCCACTCCTCGCTGCTGAGGTCGCGCAGCAGCACGTCGAGCCCCGCGAACGCCTCGGCGAACGCCCGGGCGTGCGGTCCGGTCGGGATCGACGGCTCGCGTCTGCGCACGGCCTCGGCGACGACCCGACCCCGTACCGCTGCCGGCAGCCCCGTCATGACCGCGCCTCCGTCCCGTCATCCGCCACGGCACCCGCGCCGTCGCGGGCCGCCGTGTCCCACTGCGCCAGACCGACGCGGACCCGCTCGGCCACCACGCTCTCGACCACGCCCAGCTTCGCGGCCACCTGGCGGTACGTCAGCCCCTGGAAGTACGAGAGCTCCACGACGTCCCGCAGCTCCGGCGCCAGGCCGGCCAAGGAGGCCGCGACGGCGTCCTCGTCCAGGGATTCGCCGCCGCCCGGTGCCGCGGATTGCCCGCTCCCGCCGATGCGTTCGACCGCCCGGCGATGTGCGGCGGCTACCAGCCATGCCGCCATCGACCACTTCAACGGGTCGTAGACGTAAGGGCGTTCCCAGAGCGCGACGAAGACCTCGCAGGTGACGTCCTCGGCAACCCGCTCGTCCCGCGTCACGCGCAGGGCGACTCCGTACACGAACTCCGCGTAGGCGTCGTACACCTGGCCGAGCGCCCGCTCGTCGCCGAGCAGCAATCCGCGATGGTCCGATCCGTCGTCACGGCTGTCCGTCCCGCCCCGCCCCACGGCCACCCCACCTCAGTCCGCCCGCAACCACCCCGAGCAACCCCGGATCACCCAACGACGGTACGCCTCGGAACCCGCCCCCGCCCAGCCTCGGGCCGCAATCCGGAGGATCACCTTCTCCGCGTAGGCGCCCAACTCGCCACCGTTCAACTGCCGTTCACCCGTCGGCTCCGGTTCCGGCGGCGGCGCCGGGGGCGGCAGCGACGGCGGCGAGTGCGGCGTCGAGCCGGTCCGCGGCCTCGCCGGCCACCGGGCGCAGCGCCTCCAGTCCGGTGAAGGCGACCATGGCCGACGGGTCGAAGGCCTGGACGAGTGTGCCGTCGCCGTCGCCGCGGACCACCACGTTGCACGGCAGCAGCAGCCCGACGGTCCGGTCGACGCCGAGCGCGCGCGGTGCGCGAGCGGCGGATTGCAGGCGCCGAGGATCAGGTAGTCCTCCATGTCCTCGCCGAGCTTCGCCTTCATGGTGGCGGCCACGTCGATCTCGGTCAGGACGCCGAAGCCCTGCGCGGCGAGCGCGTCGCGTACGGCGGCCACGGTCGCGGCGAACCCGCTCTCCACGCGGACGGTGCGGTCGTAGGCCATGGTGTCGCTCCTCCGAAAAATACGGGTGGGGGTATCGGTTAGGCTCCTCATATTACCCCGGGGGGTATATCCAGGAGGAAGTGTGACCGTGGGTGACCACATACGCGGCATCGGGCCAGACCCCGCGCCGGCAACCGCGCAGACCGCCGCACCGGCCACCGGCCCCGGCCGGTTCGGGCGACTGGGCCTGTGGTCCGCCGACCATCTGCGCCTGGTCGCGGTGCTCTGGCTCGCCCTCGTCGCGGGACTGGGCGCCTTCGCCCCGCAGGTGACCTCGGCTCTCGCCGGTGCGGGCTGGCACGCGGAGGGCAGCGAGTCGGTCCAGGTCCGGGACCTGGCGCAGCGGCACTTCGACGGCAACGCGTCGACCGCGCTGCAAGTGGTCGTGCAGGCGGACCGGCCGATCGCGGACCCCTCGATCCAGGCCGTCGTCGACCGGGCCGCGGCACTGCTGCGCGCCGACGACCGGGTCTCCGCGGTCGTGCCGCCGCAGGCCGGAGTGACGGTCAGTGCCGACGGCCGCACCGCGATCCTGACCGCCGGGGCGGGCGCCGGTGCCGACGACATGGTCCGGGCCGCCGACGACCTGAAGGGGCCGCTCGGGGCGCTCTCGGGCGACGGCGTGCTGGTGGCGGCGACCGGGTCGTCGGTGATGTGGAGCGACTTCAACACCGCGAACCACGACGCGATGATCAAGTCGGAGATGCTGTCGTGGCCCGTGACCCTGGCCATCCTGGTCCTGGCGTTCGGCTCCCTGGTGGCGGCCGGGCTGCCGCTGCTGCTCACCCTGGCCGGCCTGGCGGCCTCGGCGGGCGCGCTGGTGCTGCTGAACCACGTGACGCCGGTGTCCATCTGGGCGATGAACTTCGCGATGATGTTCGCGCTCGCCCTGGGCATCGACTACGCGCTGTTCCTCGTGGTGCGTTTCCGGGCCGCGCTGGCCCGGCACGGCGATCCGCGCCAGGCGGTACGCGAGACGATGGACACCGCGGGCAAGGCCGTCGCGCTCTCCGGCGCGACCGTCCTGGTCAGCCTGTCCGCGGTGATGCTGGTGCCGGCGCCCGCGTTCCGCACCATGGCGCTCGGCATCATGCTGGCCGTCGCATTCGTCCTGGCCGCGACGCTCACCCTGCTGCCCGCCGTACTCGCGCGCCTGGGCGCCCGGGTCGACGCGGCCGCCCTGCCGCGGCGCAAGGCCCGGCGTGCGGGCGGCAGTTCGAGCGGGGTCGGCAGCACCGGTGGAATCGGCGGTGCGGGCGGTTCACCGCGCTTCGCCGGATGGGCAGAGCGCCTGTGGCGGCATCCGCTGCGCTACGGACTGCCCGCACTCGTGGTGCTGCTGGCCCTGGCCGCGCCGGTGATCGGCCTGCGGACCTCCATGCCGTCGATCGGCGTGGTGCCCGCGGACGCCTCCGCACGGGTCGGCTACACCGCCGTACAGCAGGCGTTCGGGCCGGGCGGGCCGGGCATGCTGCAGATCGTGGCGCCGACCGCGCAGGCCGCGGGCGTCGCGGACGATGCGGCGACGGACCCGGGAATCGCCGCGGTGCTGCCGCCGATTGCCGCCGCCGACGGCACGGACCTCAGCCTGGTCCAGGCCGTACCGGCCGCGGACCCGTCGGACCCGGCGCTCGGCGCCACCCTGGACCGGCTCCGGACCGGACTGGCCGACGAGGCGCGCGTCGGCGGCGCCGCGGCGGAGAACCTCGACCTCCAGACCGCGCTGGACGACCGGACTCCCCTGGTGCTCGGCGTCGTCCTCGGGCTGGGCTTCCTGCTGCTGGTCCTCGCGCTGCGCGCGCCGCTCGCGGCGCTGCTCGGCACCGCGACGAGCCTGCTGTCCACCGCGGCGGCGTTCGGCGTCGCGCGGCTGATCTTCCAGGACGGGCACGGCGCCCCGTTGCTGGGCTTCACACCGCAGGGGTTCCTGGACGGCTGGGCACCGGTGTTCTTCTTCGCGATGATCTTCGCGGTGGCGATGGACTACACGGTGTTCCTGCTCGCCTCGGCCAAGGAGCACTACGAGGAGACCGGCGACCCGCACCGGGCCGTGGTCGGCGCGCTCGCCGACTCCGGACGCGTGGTGTTCGCGGCCGCGGCGGTGATGGTCGCGGTCTTCTTCACCTTCGCGCTGTCCGGTCCGCTGCCGCCCAAGGAGATGGGCGTCGTGCTCGGTACGGCCGTGCTGCTCGACGCGGCGCTGATCCGCCTCGTCCTGCTGCCGGTCCTGCTGCGGCTGACCGGGCGCGCCGCGTGGTGGTGCCCGGCCTGGCTGCGCCGCGTACATACCCCCGGGGGTACCATGGACACCCCGGTCCGCTACGAAAGGTCCTCCGGATGACCGTCGACGAAGAGGCGAGCCGTGCCGTCCTGAACCGTCTGCGCCGCGCCCAGGGGCAACTCGCGGCGGTCATCGCGATGGTCGAGGCGGGCCGCGACTGCAAGGACGTGGTGACGCAACTCGCCGCCGTGTCACGGGCCTTGGACCGCGCCGGGTTCAAGATCATCGCCAGCGGGATGCGCCAGTGCCTGGCCGAGACGGACGGCGACGCCCCGCCGCTGAGCGAGGCCGAACTCGAGAAGCTCTTCCTGTCCCTCGCCTGAGGCGCACGCGGGGCGGGTCGGCGGCCGCTCGGGTCCGCAGCCGGGTCCGCAGCCGGGTCGCAGCCGCCCTGTCAGCGTCCGGGGCGGCGCCGCAGGTGGCGGTTGCCGCGGTTGTTCCAGCAGGCGCGGTGCCAGTGGCGGCGGTCGTCCACCGTGCCGAGGCCGTCGGCGCGCCACGCGACCACGTGCGGGACGCCGGCCGGGATTTCGTGGTCGCAGCCGGGGCAGCGGTACGTCTTGGCCGCCGCGGCACCGGAGACCGGGCGCACGATCCACTCGCCGTCCCGGTCCGACTCCCGCGACTCCAGGCCGTACCAGCCGCCGGAGCCCGGTCCGGGTTCGGGGCGTTCGGGGCGCGGCGGACGATTTCGACGTGGCACGGTGGCAAGGGTAGCGGGATGGGGCCGGGGTCAGACCACCTGTTCGGCGCGGACACGCGAAGGCCGGCGCGCCCCGTACCCGACGGGGCGCGCCGGCCTTCGGCGTTCCTGCTACTTCTTCGCGTAGTCGCGGAAGCCGCGGCCGGTCTTGCGGCCCAGGTAGCCCGCGGTGACCAGGTGCTCCAGCAGGGTCGCGGGCGCCCAGCCGGGCTCGCGGAACTCGGCGTACAGCACCCGCTCGATGGCGAGCGACACGTCGAGGCCGACGACGTCCAGGAGTTCGAACGGACCCATCGGGTAGCCCGCACCGGTCTTGATCGCGGTGTCGATCTCGTCCGCCGACGCGTAGTTGGCCTGGAGCATCTTGACCGCGTCGTTGAGGTACGGGAAGAGCAGCGCGTTCACGATGAAGCCCGCCCGGTCGCCGCAGTCCACCGCGTGCTTGCGGGTCCGGCGGCACACCTCGTGGACGGTGGCCACGACGTCGTCCGAGGTGGTGACCGTGCGCACGACCTCGACCAGCTTCATCACCGGCGCCGGGTTGAAGAAGTGCATGCCGACGACGTCCTCGGGACGCTTCGTCGCCATCGCGCACTCGATGACCGGCAGCGAGGACGTGGTCGTGGCGAGCACCGCGCCGGGCTTGCAGATCTCGTCGAAGTTCTCGAACAGCGCCTGCTTGACCGACAGTTCCTCGACGACCGCCTCCAGCACGAGGTCCGCGTCCGCGAGGTCCTCCAGGCGCGTCGTGCCGGTGACGCGGCCGAGCGCCGCGTCGCGGTCCTCCTCGCTGAGGCGGCCGCGCTGCACCTGCTTGTCGAGCGAGCGGGTGAGCGCACCGGTGACGGCACCGACCTTCGCGTCGCTGCGCGCGACGAAGGTGACGGTGTAGCCGGACTTCGCGAACACCTCGACGATGCCGGTGGCCATGGTGCCGGAGCCGACGACGCCGACCGCGTTGATCTCGCGCGGCGTCCCGGCGACCGCGGTGCCGGCCGCGGTGTCGGCGACGACGGTGGACGAGCCGGGGGCCTCGTACCGGTAGAACCCGCGCCCGCTCTTGCGGCCCAGCAGGCCCGCGGTGGCCATCTGCTTGAGGATCGGCGCGGGGGCGTGCAGGCGGTCGCGCGACTGGCGGTACATCTGCTGGAGGATGTTGTACGCCGTGTCGATGCCGACCAGGTCGAGCACCGCGAGCGGCCCCATCGGCAGGCCGCAGCCGAAGCGCATCGCGGCGTCGATGTCCTCGCGCGTGGCGTACTTCTCCTCGAACATCGCCGCGGCGTGGTTGAGGTACGCGAACAGCAGCCCGTTGGCGATGAACCCCGCCCGGTCCCCCGCCACGACCGGCGCCTTGCCGAGCTTCTCGGCGAGCGCCACCACGTCCTCCAGGACGTCGGGCTCGGTGACGACCGTGCGGACGACCTCGACCAGCTTCATCACCGGCGCCGGGTTGAAGAAGTGCAGGCCGACGACGCGGGCCGAGCGGCCGGTGGCGACCGAGAGCTCGGTGACCGACAGCGACGAGGTGTTGGTGGCGAGGATGGTGTCCGGGCCGCAGATCTTGTCGAGCTGCGCGAACATGTCCTGCTTGAGGTCGAGCTGTTCCGGTATGGCTTCGAGGACCAGGTCGGCGTCGGCGACGGCGGTGAGGTCGCTGCCGAGGCTGATGCGCGCGTACAGCTCCGCCTGCTCGTCCTCGGTCAGCTTGCCGCGGTCGACGGCCCGGGCGGTGGAGGTGCGGATGCGGGCGAGGCCGCGTTCGACCGCGGCGTCGTCCACCTCGACACCGATGACGCGGACGCCGCCGCGGGCGAGGATTTCCACGATGCCGGCACCCATGGTGCCGAGGCCGACCACGCCGACCGTTGTGATGTCACGCGCCATCATGCGCTCCTTGAATGCCGTCTCCCGAGCGGGAGTACGCCTTGAGGGTTGCTGTGCGGGTTCCGCTGGTTACCGCTAAGTAGTCCTGCGCTGTGCCGGGAGTATTGCAGGCCCTGCCGAACGGGCACAGACCGGTCGGACAAGCCGTTCGTGCCCCAATGGGGATTTCACCCGTTATGACGGGTGCAGGGATACCGAGAGGCTGCCCACATGAAGTTGGGGATCTTCCTGCTCGCGGCCCAGTTCGAGGCCGGAGACCAGGGAACGGTGCTCACCTCCGCCATGGACGCGGGGTGCGCCGCGGAGGAGGCCGGGTTCGACGAGGCATGGATCGCCGAGCACCACTTCGTGCCGTACGGGTTGTGCCCGTCAGCGGTCACGTTTGCGGCAATGCTACTGGGGCGTACGGACCGGCTGCGAGTAGGGACGGCCATCAGTGTGCTGCCCAACACCCATCCGGTCGCACTGGGCGAGCAGGCCGCGCTGCTCGACCAGCTCTCCGGCGGGCGCTTCACCCTGGGCATCGGCCGCGGCGGGCCCTGGGTGGACCTGGAGGTCTTCGGCGGCGGCATCGAGCGGTACGACGAGGAGGGCTGGGCGGAGTCCGTCGACCTCCTCATGCGCTGGCTGACCCTGCGCCGGGTGGGGGCCGACGGCCGGCACTTCCGCTTCCGCCCGGTCCCGGTGGTGCCCCGGCCGCTCACCAGACCGCACCCACCCGCGATCATCGCCTGCACGTCGGCCACCTCCGCCGCACTCGCGGCCCGCCAGGGCCTCCCGATGCTGCTCGGCATGCACGCCGACGACTGCGAGAAGGCCGAGATGATCCGCGCGTACGACGCCGCCGCGCGCGCCTGCGGCCGCGACCCGCGCGGCGTCGAGCACGCCGCGGCCTCGGTGGCGCTGGTCGCGGACACCCGGGCCGAGGCGGTCCGCGAACTCAAGGCCGCGCTGCCGCGCTGGCTGAACCGGGGGCTGTCCGCACACCAGACCGTCGACGGACGCGCGCGGACCATGCGGGACCCGCACGCGTACACGGATTACCTCTGCGAGATCCACCCGGTCGGCACCCCCCGCGACGTCATCGCCGCCCTGCGCCGAACCACCGAAGCCACCGGAATCCGCCGCCACCTCCTCTTCGCCGAAGGCACCGGCCGCCCGGACCGCACCCTGGACAATATCCACAGGCTGGGGAAAGAGGTCTTCCCCGAGATCAGAGCCGACACGGCCACATGAGAGTCCGCACGACCCGCAACGAACGAACGCGATGAATCGACCGCTGGTCGACGCGCGATACCCGGAGTACCTGGCGGAGAGGGCCCGAGGAAAAGTGACAGGACACCGCTGGCAGGACGTGAAAGCCGAGGCGTATCGGCGCCACCCGCAAATGGCGGACCCCGAGCGCAAGGCGGCGGCACGGGCAGCGCTGGACGCCTTCGTCGCCGGCTACCACCTTGCCGAGCTCCGCAAGTCTCTCGGACTGACGCAGACCGAAGTTGCCGCTGTTCTCGGGGTTACCCAGGCGCGGATCTCGCAGATCGAGCGGGGGCGAGTCGAAGTCGATGGGGTTGGAGACGTTGCGGTCGTATGCCGCGGCGCTCGGCGGTGAGGTCGAGGTGACCGTGCGGGTGGGGCCGCACAGCGTCAGGGTTGCCTGAGGTTGCGGGGCGCATCAGGCGCGTTCGCGGGTCGGGAAGGCCCTTTGGCTGTAGGTCACTTCGTGCGGTCGTCGGAGCACGCGATGCCGGACAGGTCTCGCTTGATCGCTGCCTCGGTGCGGAGTTCGCCGACGATGGTGCGCAGGAGCGCCCCGCGGTCGGTGCCGCGTCGGCGCATCGCACCCATCGCGCACGCGGCGAGGAAGCCCGGGGTCATCAGGCGGCTCGGCTTCCGCACGCGGGAGTAGACGTCGAGCAGGCGCCGGGAGCCGTGCGGTTCCTTCGCGAGCATGCGCAGCATCTGCTCCTGGAGGGGGTTCACCGTGTCGGCGCGCGCGAAGCGGTTGGTCCAGTGGTAAGTCTCGCGGCACTCGACGACAAGGCGGCGTTCCCACGTGCGTACGGCCGCGTCCAGGCGCGGCGGGTTATGGAGCACGGGGGCGACCGCCTCGCCCAGGAGGCGGCCGAAGCGTAGGGCGTCGCGGATCCCCTGGGCGGTGACGGGATCCTTGAAGTGCCCGGCGTCCCCGGCAAGGGCCCATCCGGGACCCGCCGACTTCCGGAAGTACGAGGGCTGTTCGACCGACGTCACGATCTTCGAAGCGCGGGCGGCACCCGCAAGGCGCTTGGCCAGGCCCGGTATCGACGCCACCGTGCGGTCGTACTCGCCCTCCAGGTCGAGGCGGAACGCGTCCGCGCGCTCCTTGGGCGGCATCAGGAGGGCGAGCACGAGCCCGCCGTCGGTGGGGAACGCGGTGCCCAGCTCGCGGCCTTCGAGCCACATCGCGGCGGTCCCGTGCCATTCGGTACGCGGGTCCTCGTAGTACGCGTAATAGCCCGCCCGCTCGTTGGCGTTGGACAGGTACGGGACGTCGACGCCGAGCAGGCGGGCCACCGTCGAACGCCGCCCGTCGGCGCCGATCACCAGCGGTGCCCGCAGGGTGAGTTCGCCCTTCGCGCCGCGCTCGGTGGCGCGTACGCCGACGACGCGGCCGTTCTGCCGCACGAGCGAGGTGACCTTGACGCCCTCGCGCACCTCGGCCCCGGCCGCGCGCGCCGTCTCGACGAGCGCGAAGTCGAGTCCGGGCCGCCGCACGCACAGGCCGTACGCGATGCCGTCCACGGGTGTGTAGGTACCGCGCACCTCCGCATTCGGCGACCCGATGTACGCGTCGAAGTGCTTTGGCGGGTCGAGCTTTTCGACGCGTTCGAGGGCGCCGATCCGGTCCAGTTCGGCGACCCCGCCGGCGAAGAGGAGGTGGGTGGAGACCGTGTCGGACGGGAACCTGCCCGCGTCGAGGGCGACCACCCGGCAGCCGGCCCTGGCGAGTGCGGCGGCCGCGGCCGATCCGGCGCAGCGGGCCCCGACCACGATGGCGTCGACGTGCTCTTCGCTCACGGAATCCCCCTGAATCGCCGTGCGGGAACGGGCCGTTGCGGAACGTGCGAGGCGCGTGGATCCGGAAGATCCCAACCGACAGGCACGTCGGTTCTTGTGACGCTAGACCCGGCGTACCGCCCCGGACAAGACCCCGCGCGCGGCTACGCTGAGCGCATGGCAGCCCTCCCGCACCCGGACCGCCCCTCGGCCGCGGCGTCCGGCGCACCGCCCGCCGCGGTGCGCCGCCGCATGCCCGGGCCGGCGCGGCGGCGCCGCATCGAGGACGCCGCGCTCGCGGTGTTCGGCGCGAAGGGGTACGGCGCCGCCTCCATGGCCGAGATAGCCGAGGCCGCCGGGGTCACCCGCAGCGTGCTGTACGAGCACTTCGCCACCAAACGCGTCCTGTTCCTGACCGTGCTGGGCGAGCAGAACGCCACCCTGGTCGCGCACATGGGTGCGGCCATCACGGGACGCGGCGGGCGGCACACCCGCATGCGGGCCACGGTGGCCGCGTACTTCGACTTCGCGGAGGCCAACCCGGTGGCGCGGCGCCTGCTGTTCGACCAGACCGACGAGGGCGACCCCGAACTGAGCGCGGTGCGCTGGGGGATCCGGCAGACCCGGACGCGGTCGGTGATGGCCATGATGGCGCACGACACGGAGCGGGCCGGCCTCGATCCGCGGTCCCCCGAGGCGGAGGTGCTGATCGAGCTGCTGATCAGCAGCTTGGACGGGGTCGCCCAGTGGTGGGCGCACCACCCCGAGACGGCGCGCGCGACGCTGGAGACGATGGCCGCGAACGTGCTGTGGGGCGGCCTGGAACGGCTGAACACACCGGCTGCCGAAAGCCCTTCGGAGCCCGGCGAGATCCACTGACGCGCCGTCAAAAACAGGCAACGGTACATCCCTTGACCCGCTGTATCACGGGCGCGATAGTCGGCTCTGCATCCAGTCGACACATGTGTCGGTTAGCACCGCTCTGAGGCAGCACTCCCGCACTCCACACGCCGCACAGCCCAAGGGCGGCCGTGGCGACGGCCGCGTCTTCGGGGATCCGAGGAGAGACCCCGGAGAGACCCGCATAGGAGGCCCCGTGTCCACGCACGAGCAGCACCTCCCCCGCACCGCGCCGCACACGGCGGCGCCATCTGCCCCGCAGCAGGAGCAAACCCCGCCCACGCGCCGCAAGTTCGTCTCCGGCACGGTGGGCGTCGGCGCCGCGGCGGCGGCCGGCATCGCCCTCGGCGGCACCGGCGCCCTCGCCGCCCCCGCGTTCGGCACCCCGCTCGTCGCCGCCGCACCGGGCCGCCGCGTCGCCGTCCTCGGCGGCGGCATGGCCGGTCTCACCGCGGCCCACGAACTCGCCGAACGCGGCTTCCAGGTCACGGTGTACGAGCGCAAGTCGCTGGGCGGCAAAGCCCGCAGCATCCCCGTCCCCGGCACCGGCGCGGGCGGCCGCCGGGACCTGCCCGGCGAGCACGGGTTCCGCTTCTTCCCCGGCTTCTACCTCAACGTGCCGGACACGATGCGGCGCATCCCGTTCCCCGGCAATCCGAACGGCGTGCACGACAACCTCGTGGACGCACCCGAGGCGATCTTCGCGCAGGCCGGACGCCCCGACAACCGGCTCGTCCTGCCCAGCGGACTCGGCGACCTGACCCCCGAAGCGATCCGTGCCGCACTCAAGACCATGGCCAGCGTGGCCGGCCAGGTGCCGTGGTGGGAGATCGCCTTCTGGGCCGAGAAGATGATCGTGTTCTTCACCAGCGGCGACCTGCGGCGGCGGCACCAGTGGGAGTACATGCCGTACTCCGAGTACCTCCAGATGGACCGGATGTCGGAGGCGTACCGCAACATCCTCGTCCGGTCGTTCACTTCGACCCTCGTCGCGGCCAAGGAGAACGTCGCCAGCACGCGCACCATCACCATGATGGTGGAGATCTTCCTGTGGACGATGCTCGGCCGCGGCAACGACGGCGCACCCGACCGCGTCCTGAACGGGCCGACCAACGAGGCCTGGATCGACCCCTGGCACACCCTGCTCACCTCGATGGGCGTCCAGTTCAAGGTCGGTTGGACGGTCACCGGCCTCGACCTCGCCGGCGGGCGCATCACCGGTGCCCGCATGACCGACCCGCAGGGCAACGCGGGGACCGTCGACGCCGACCACTACGTGCTCGCCGTGCCGGTCGAGCGGGCCGTACCGCTGATGAGCCCCGCGCTCGTCGCCGCCGATCCCGCGCTCGGCCGCCTGCGCCGCCTCCGGACCGACTGGATGAACGGCCTGATGATCTACCTCAAGCGCAGGACGCCCGTCACGCACGGGCACCTGGCGTTCATGGACTCGCCGTGGGCCGTCACCGCACTCACGCAAGGGCAGTTCTGGCGCAACGACTTCGCTGCGACGTACGGCGACGGCAGCGTGCAGGACTGTCTGTCCCTCGACCTCTCCGACTGGGACTCCCCCGGCATCGTGTACGGCGTCTCCGCACGCAAGTGCACGCCCCGGCAGATCGTCGACGAAGTCCTGGCCCAGGTACGCGACAACCTCGACAACGGCGCCTCACTCGTGCCTGACTCCAACATCCACTCGTGGTTCCTCGACCCCGGCATCACCGGGTCGGGCACCCCGTCCGTCGCCAACGACGAGCCGCTGATGGTCAACACGGTCGGTTCCTGGGACGACCGGCCGGAGGCGACGACGCGTATTCCCAACCTCTTCCTTGCCGGGGACTATGTACGGGTCTCGGTCAACCTGGCCACCATGGAGGGGGCGAACGAGGCGGGGCGCAAGGCGGCCAACGGCGTGCTGGCTGCGGCCGGTTCGGCGGCGGCGCCGGTGCGGGTCCTGGAGATGTACCAGGAGCCCGCGCTGGCCGGCTTCCGGCGGGCGGACGACCTGCGCTTCCGGCTCGGGCTGCCCAACGCGTTCGACGTGCTCAAACCGTACTGGCCGTGAAGTCCCGTACCGGGTGACGGGATCCGACGGAGGGGTTGGCGGACCGTGCCGGAGACGAGGGAGCGGCAGGACGCCGCCGGGACGGATGCCCGGGTGCGGCATGTCGCCGTCATCGGCGCCGGATTCGCCGGACTGTGCATGGCGATCCGGCTGCGGCAGGCGGGCATCGACGACTTCACCGTGTACGAGAAGGCCGGCGACCTGGGCGGCGTGTGGCGCGACAACACCTACCCGGGCGCGGGCTGTGACGTCCCGAGCATCCTGTACTCCTACTCCTTCGCCCAGCACGGCCGGTGGTCGCGGAGCTTCCCGCGGCAGAACGAGATCCTGGCGTACCTGCACCGCTGCGCCGAGGAGTTCGGCCTGGACGCGCACATCCGGCTCGGCACCGAGATCGTGTCCGCGCGGTACGACGAGGCCGACGAGGTCTGGCGTCTGCGCACGTCGGCCGGGGACGAGCACGCCGCCCGCGTACTCGTCTCCGGCGTCGGCCAGCTCAACCGCCCGCGCTACCCGGACATCGCCGGCCTGCGGAACTTCACCGGCGCCGCCTTCCATTCCGCCGAGTGGCGGCACGACCACGACCTCACCGGGCGCCGGGTCGCGGTGATCGGCACCGGACCGAGCGCGGTGCAGTTCGTCCCGGAGGCGGCCCGGCAGGCCGAGAAGCTGTACGTCTTCCAACGGTCCGCGAACTGGGTGGTGCCCAAGCCCGACCGCGAGTTCGGGCGGCGCGAACTGACCCTGCGTGACAAAGTCGCGCCCGTACGACTGTTCCTGCGCGGCCTCACGTACGTCCGCGCCGAGACCGTCATCTACTGGGCCATCAGGGGCGGCAGGCTCGCCAAGCTCGCCGAGTACGTCGCCCGCAAGCACCTCGAAAAGCAGATCGCCGAACCGTCGTTGCGCGCGAAGCTCACGCCGACGTTCCCCATCGGCTGCAAGCGCATCCTGATCTCCGACGACTGGTACCCGACGCTCGCGCGCGAGAACGTCGAACTCGTCACCGAACCGGTCGGCCGCGTCATCCGGACGGGCATCGACACGCTCGACGGAGTCCACCGCCCGGTCGACACGATCATCTACGGCACGGGCTTCCTGGCGACCGAGTTCCTCAAGCCGATGGACATCGTCGGACGCGACGGCGTGGCGCTCCAGGACGTCTGGAAGGACGGCGCCGCCGCGTACCTCGGCATCACCGTGCCCGGCTTCCCCAACATGTTCATGCTCTACGGACCGGGCACCAACCTCGGCCACAACTCCATCATCCACATGATCGAGTCCCAGGCGGCGTTCATCCTCGGGAAGATCCGCGAGGGCGGCGTCCACGAGGTCGAGCAGGCCGCGTTCGACCGGCACCAGGACCGCCTCGCCGCGGACCTGGCCGGCACGGCGTTCGCCGCCGACTGCAACAGCTGGTACAAGAACGCCGAGGGACGCGTCACCACCAACTGGGCGCGCCGCACGCTGACTTACCGCCTGGCCACCCGCCGCGGGTGACGGGCTCGGCTACCGAGTCGGGGTCGGGCTCTGGGTCGGGCTCTGGGTTGGGCTCTGGGTCGGGGTCGGCGTCGGGCGGGGCGCCAGTCGGCAGCCGTCCCGATCGCGGCTGCCCTCCATCACCGCATAGAGCAGGTCCGTCGCGCTGGGCAGCCCCACGGCGGCCTTCACTCCGACCATGTAGGACACCGCGCCGCCCCCGCAGATGGCCCACATGGCGGCGGTTCCCCCGTAGGTGTAAGTCGCCTCCACCACCTCGCCCGCGTTCTGGTTGCCGCGCCGCTGGGAGATCTCCAGGCGGGCGAGCTCGTCCCGGTAGACCTCGACGCGGATCACCGGGTGCGGGTCGGGCGACGTCTGCGCCGCACCGTCCACGACGATGCAGTCCTCATGCCGCTCGTCGCGGCCGCTCCACAACTGCACCCAGCCGGGACGCGCGCCCGACAGCGACGGGGCGAGCGGGACCCCGCACAGGGTCGCGGCGTCGAACGCCGACGACGGCCGGTCGAGCCGGGGTTCGGGCGGCGGGAGGCTGCCTCCGGTGCACCCGGCGCGCTCCCGCACCCTGTTGGCCGTCCGGATGAGCGTCTCGGCAAGAAGTGTGCTGGAAACCGGCTGCCTGACCCGGAGTTGGGCGTAGCGGTCGTTGTCCCCCGGCAGGCACTTGGGCAGTTCGACCCACGCCTCGGAGTCGGACGCCGCCCCCAGCACACTGTTGCCGAACGGCGTCGAGAGGAAGGACGAGGGTCCGAACCAGTCGCCGCGGACCAGGGAGTCGTACCCCTGGTGGATGACGAACTCCAGCTCCGGGAACACCGTGCCGCCCGCGTCGGTGCGCACCGCGCAGCGTTCCTCCGGGGCGGCCGGATAGGTCAACGGCCCTGCTGTGTCGCGGTATTGCGGTCCGGGTGGGAGAAGTCCGCCGATGTCGGCGGGTGTCAGTGCGCCCCAGCAGAGGGAGCCGTCGCCGGCGGGCGGGTCGTCCTCGATGCCGCGTAGGGCGACGAAGCCCGCGGCCCCGACGCCGATCACGCAGGCGACCGCGATCAGGCCGTACCGGCGCGCCCGTCTTCGGGGCGGCGGGTCCTGGCCGGACGCGACCGGGGGCCGCCGCGCCCGGCCGCCGTGCGGAGGCGACGGCATGGCGTCTCGTCCTTCGTCCGGGGCCGGGTGCGGGGCCGGGCGCGGGTGCGGGTGCGCCCCCACACCGGCAATCGGCTTGTCTGCCAGGCTGGTTCCGGCAGGCTACTTCCGGCCGAACCGGAGCGTCACGTACCGGTCCAGCACCTTCATGGTCGCGGGACTGCGCCTGAACGTGGTCGGATCGAGCGGCGCCGAGAAGCGCTTGCGCGTGACCGACTGCGCGCGGGCGAACTCCTTGAGCCCGTCCTCGCCGTGCGTACGGCCGAACCCGCTCTCGCCGACGCCGCCGAACGGCAGGCCCGGGACCCCGGCGAAGGCGATCACCGCGTTGACCGAGGCCATGCCGGTACGCAGGCGCCGGGCGATCTCCGCGCCGCGGCGCGCGCTGCCGGCGTACACGGACGCGGAGAGCCCGTAGTCGGTCGCGTTCGCCAGCCGCACGGCCTCGTCCGCGTCGGCGACGGTCCGGATCGTGATGGTCGGGCCGAACGTCTCCTCGCACACCGCCGCGCTGTCCTCGGGTGCGTCGACGAGCACGACGGGGTCGATGAACGGCGGCTTGACGGAGTCGACGCCGCCGACCACGGCCGTGGCGCCCTTGGCGATGGCGTCCTCGATGTGGCGGCGTACGACGTCGATCTGACCGGGCATGGTCATCGGCCCGTACACCCGGTCCTCGGCGTCGGGGCCGGTCTTCAGCTCGGCGGCCCCCTCGCGGATCGCGTCGATGAAGGCGTCTTCGAGGCCCTTGACGACGTACACGCGCTCGATGCCGACGCAGGTCTGGCCGGCGTTGGCCAGGGCGCCCCATAGCGCACCCTCCGCCGCCGACTTGACGTCCGCGCCCTCGGCGACGATCAACGCGTCCTTGCCGCCGCACTCCATCAGCACCGGCGTCAGGTTCTGCGCGCACGCGGCCATGACCTTGCGCCCGGTGGCCGCGGACCCGGTGAACGCCACCTTGTCGACGCGGGCGGAGCACAGCGCCGCACCCGTGGCACCGAATCCGGTGACGACCTGGAAGACCCCGGTGTCCGCGTCGGGGTTGGCACGGGCGAAGGAGTCCGCGAGGAACACCCCTGACGCCGTGGTGAATTCGCTCGGCTTGAAGACGACCGCGTTGCCGGCGGCGAGGGCGTACGCGATGGACCCCATCGGCGTGAACACCGGGTAGTTCCAGGGCCCGACGACGCCGACGACACCGAGCGGGTGGTACTCGACGGTCGCGGCCTGGTTCATCATCGCCAGGCTGCCGGGGACCCGGCGGCGGCGCAGCACCCGGCCGGCGTGGCTCGCGGCCCACGTGAGCTGCTCCAGCGCGAGGAGGATCTCGAGGAACGCGTCGTCGCGCGGTTTGCCGTTCTCCTCGTGCACCAGCTCGCACAGCGCGCGGCGGTCGCGCGTGATCGTGGCGGCCCACGCGCCGAGGCGGCGTTTGCGCTCACCGGGGGTGAGCGCGGCCCACCACTCGGCCCCCTTGCGGGCCCGCGCGACGGCGTCCGCGACCTCGGGCTCGCCGTCGACCGGGTAGCGGGCGATCTCCGCCCCGTTCGCGGGGTTGAGCGAGGGAAACGTTTCGCGCACCGGCTTGACCGCCGACGACTCGACGGACGTGGTCATGACGTGGCCTCCTCGGGTGTCGCGGTCGGCGCGGCCTTCACGCGCTCGCGCAGGACGTTCTTGGCGACCTTGTTCGCGGCCGTCAGCGGCAGTTCGGCGACGAACTCCACCGACCGCGGGCACTTGTAGCCCGCGATGAGCCCGTGGGTGTGGTCGCGCAGCTCGCGCTCGGTGAGCTCGGCGCCCTGGTGCAGCACGACGACCGCGTGCACGCGCTCGCCCCACCGCTCATCCGGTACGCCGACCACCGCGCAGGCGGCGACCGCCGGGTGCGAGCTGACGGCGTTCTCCACCTCGGCCGAGTACACGTTCTCGGCCCCGGTGACGATCATGTCCTTGAGCCGGTCGACGACGGTCACATAGCCGTCGTCGTCC
This sequence comes from Streptomycetaceae bacterium NBC_01309, assembly GCA_045039925.1. Taxonomy (GTDB): domain Bacteria; phylum Actinomycetota; class Actinomycetes; order Streptomycetales; family Streptomycetaceae; genus Yinghuangia. The sequence goes on along the minus strand of CP108400.1, from coordinate 6,754,149 downwards.
ATGAACCCCAGGTCCCCCGAGTGCATCCAGCCGCCGCGCAGCGCCTCCGCGGTCTCCTCGGGGCGGTTCCAGTAGCCGAGCATGATGTGGTCGCCGCGCGCGCAGATCTCGCCGATGACGCCGCGCGGCACCTCGTTGTCCTCGGGGTCGACGACGCGGCACTCGTTGTGCGGCAGCGGGCGGCCCGCGGAGCGCAGGCGCTTGGCGTCCCGCTCCTCGTGGTCCTCCGGCAGCAGCATGGTGACGAGGGGCGACAACTCGGTCTGGCCGTACGCCTGGCACAGCCGCGCGTGCGGCAGCGCCACCGACGTGCGCTCCAGCAGCGCGTCGCTGATGGGCGAGGCGCCGTACGACAGGAAGCGGATGGACCCCAGGTCGTGGTTGGCGAAGTCCGGGTGGTCGAGCACGATTTGCACCATCGTGGGCACCAGGAAGATCTCGGTGACCTGGTGCTTCTCGATGCCTTCCAGCACCGCCTTGGGCTCGAAGAACGGCAGCAGGACCTGTTTGATGCCCATCACCGAGGCCATCAGCCAGGTGCCGAAGCCCGCCATGTGGAACATGGGCGCGGCGTGCAGCACCGACGAGTCCTCGCCGTCGCGCAGGCGGGCGGTGGCCACCAGGCCGCCCATCACGGAGGTGAGCAGGTTGGTGTGGCTGAGCATGACGCCCTTGGGGAAGCCCGTCGTGCCGCCGGTGTAGAAGATGCCGGCGAGGTCGCTGCCGGTGTGCCCGGCGTCGGGGACGGGTGCGGATCCGGCCAGTAGGTCGTCGTACGCCAGCATGTTCTCCGGCGTCGGCCCGACGCCGAAGTGCACGACGGTTTCCAGCTGTTCGCTCAGCTCACGCAGCTTCGGGACCATGGGGGCGAACACGTCGTCGACCACGAGCACTTTCGTCTCGGAGTCGTCGAGCGAGTAGGCGATCTCGATCGGGCTCCACCGGATGTTGACCGGGTTCAGCACCCCGCCCGCCCAGATCGTGCCGGCCAGGACCTCGATGTAGCGGATCGAGTTGAGCGACAGGATCGCCACCCGTTCGCCGTCGCCGATCCCGAGTGCCCGGAGGGCACCCGCGCTGTGGGCGACGCGGTCGCGCAGTTCGCGGTACGTGACGGTCACGGCGCCCTCGACGAGCGCGGGCTTGTCGGGGCTCTGCTGTGCGTGGCGGTGCAGAGGCTGAATGATGCCCATGAGCTCCCCTGATGAGGTTGGAAAGGGAAACTTGCGTGGGGCGGCGGGACCGCGGTGGATCGTGCTCCGGTGCCGTACCTGCCGCGGCACCGGTGCCGTGTCAGAACGTCGCCTGCCGCGGCACTAGCGCTCGCTCAGCTCAGCAAACCGCAGGCCGGACCTGCTGGCAACAGGCCCGGCCGGTGTGTTGTCGAAGCGGTTCAGCAGTCCCGCAGAAGCGGCGACTGGTTCAGCAGTTGACCGCGGACCGAGGTGAACGCGCGGTACCGCGCGGATTCCTCCGTACCCGCGGGGAACACCCCGACGCGATGGCAGTTCTGGAATGCCAGCTTCACGCCGTGGTGCCGTTCCAGCGCACCGCGGATGGCGTCGCTGGCGAGCGCGCGCAGCAGTTGGCCCCGCGCCTCCTCATCCGGCGGCGGCACCTGGTTGTCGGCGAACTCCCCGCCGTCGACGTCGAGTCGGACGACCAACTCGGCGACCAGGTCCCACGCGTAGGGCAAGGAAGTACGGATACATTCGACGAATTCGGCTTCGTTGACGTCCCCGGCCTCGGCCTGCACCAGAAGACCAGGCGGCACATCGAGCGACATACTGAACTCCCTCCCACCAACTGGCTTACGGGCCAGAAGGCTTGACTCACCGTAAGTCAGTCGGCACGGGATGTACCAGAGCCTTTGGGACAGCCTTGTCCTGCTCAGGGCATCACGGAACCGGGTGGCGGCGGACCGGTCGGCGCGCCTCGGATCACGGCGGCGGGCTCGTCATGGAGCACCCGTGGCGGGCCGCGTACGCGTCAGCGAAGGCCCGCAGGACCTGGGCGTTTCGCGGCGGGGCGATGTGGTGGCGGCTGCCCGTCGAGTTCTCGTGGAACAACACCGCACGCCCGCCGCACATCCCGTCGAGCCAGGGCGAGGCACCGCCGCCGACGCGTTCGCCTGCGGAAGGTTCGCCTGCGGGTTCACCTGCGGGTTCGCGCAGGTACGGCACGAGGTCGCCACTGGCCACCCCGAACGCATAGCCTTCGTCGCCGTTCTCGTCGAACATCTGGCAGAACTCGGACGGCCCTCCCGACGGCGTCCAGGCCGACGCGTACATACCGACGCGCTCGGTGGGCTCCGGGAAGGCGGAGGCGGGGAGCAGCCCACACAGGTCCGCAGCGGCGGACGGCACCGGGACGTTGGCGTTGAGGTGCCACTGGACGCGGTACGTCCGGTCGTCGATCCCCGCCGGACGCTTCGGCTTCGCAGCCTTGCGTACCACCGGGTCGGGGATCACCGGGCCACCACAGGCGGCGCGTTCGGTCACGGCCCGCGCGGTCCGCACCACCGTCTCGGCCATCACCCGGCGCCCCCGTTCCCCGCCGGAGGCGGACCACGACTCCTGGAGCACCGCGACGAACAGCGGCGCCCCGGAACCGGCGGACGGGCACGGTACGACGAGCCAGGCCCTGAGCGGATCGGCGGTGCCTTGCAGGCCCGCCCCGAGCGGGACTTGGCCCGACCTCGTCAGCCGCACCGTCGAGCGTACGAAGTCGGGGAACTTGCCCAACGGGTGCGCACGCAGCATCACCGGGGCTGCATCGCATTCCAACTCCGCTACGCCCAAGGCTGGTTCGCGGCGCATCTCCTCGGTGACGAGCGGATCGCCGCCCAAGTCGCGTACGTCCGAGGTCCGGACCAGGCCGTCGCACACCGTCTCCGGAACGCGCGCCTCGGCAACCTGGTCGCGGACCCACACCGTCCCGCTGAAGATGACGGCCAGCACCGCCACGGCAACAAGGAAGCGGCCGCCCTTGCCCAAGCCCCGGACCGCGGGCCGGGGCCGGGCGCCGCGCAGGCGTTGAATGCGGCTCATACGCCCGCCCCCGCTCCGGCGCCGTTTCCTGTGCCGTTTCCGTTGCCGATTCCGCCTCCGCTGCCGCTTCCGATGCCGCTGACGACCTGACACCCGTTCAGCCGCACGTTCGCGTCGACGAACCGGGCGAAGCGGCTCCTGATATCAGCGACCACGGCTGCCCGGTCCTGCGGCAGGAACCTCTGCAAGTCCTTGCCCCCGACGCCCGCGAGCCACGTCACGCGCTCGCCGCCGCACCGGGCTTCGGCACGGAACGGCCGACGCTGCAAGCTGCCCTCCTCGGCCGGAAACCCGACGCCCGGCGATTCGGCGCCGATGCCGGCCAAGAGGCCCCGGTACGCGACGATCTCCCCCGTCACGCCCACCTGCGGGCCTTCCCGGGCCGTCAATGCGCAGACACTCACCGGCGCCCCTGCGGGCACCCACATTGACGCCCTCCGCGTAGGCGACCCTTCCCTCGACTGCCCCGCGTCGGCCGCCGCAGCCTCCGCGCATGCGGGGTCGGCCGGAGCGTCGGCGCGGTCGGGTACGGCGGGCGGCGTGCTGCCGACGCCCTCGGCGGGCGGCGTACCGGCGCAGCCGGCGGTGTCCGACACGCGGCCGAGGGCGCGTACCGCGATCGCCGCCAGGACGTCACGGCGATCGATCCCCTCGTCGCCGCCCGCCCACCCGGTGTTGCGCGGCTCGCTGAGACCGGCGTACGCCAACAGGGCCCGCTCCGGCCCGATTTGCGGGCACGCGCGGGCGGCCCACACGATGCCGCTCCCGGTCATCCCCGTCACGCCGGTGAGCACGCCGTGGCTTGCCACCCCGCGGACGTCCAGCACGGCAGGGTCGATGCGTTCGACCGGCGCCACGACGACCGTGAGCGACCGCCCACCCTCGACCCAACACCCCGCCGAATGCGGTGCCCTGTCGAACACGCGTATCGGCTCGGCACTGATACGCGCCGCCTCCCGCAGTTCAGACAGTCGCACCGCATCGGCAACCTCGACCAAGCCGTCGCACAACTCCCCTGGAACGGCCGCCAGTTCTTGCCGCTCAACCCTCGTGCGGTCCCCGTCCCGGGATGAAACAGTGGCCCAACTCCACCAGCAGAGCGCCGTGGAGAGCCCGAGGACGAGAACAGTGAGGTAGATCTTCCGTACGGCGCGGTCCACCTGCCGAGGACTGAGCGGTGCCTCGGGCGCCGGGATCCGATCCCGCGCCGCACCGCCCGCCACCCCGTCCGCACGCGTGCCATCGACATCCATCGGCACCTCCCCCGTGTCCGTGGTCACGGAACGCTACCAACGGGCGGACGGGCCCCGCAGCACGTCGGACGGTCCCGGGCGGGTCCGGTGACCGGGGGCGGTCCGACGACCCGCGCAGCCGTTGTCGCCCCGCCCGTTAGGCTGGGCCCCATGCGTCTCGTCATCGCCCGCTGCACCGTCGACTACGCGGGACGGCTCTCCGCCCACCTGCCCTCCGCCCAGCGCCTGATCATGGTGAAGGCCGACGGGAGTGTGTCGATCCATGCGGACGACAGAGCGTACAAACCGCTCAACTGGATGAGCCCGCCGTGCACCCTCAAGGAGGAAGAGGGCACCTGGACGGTGATCAACAAGGCCGGCGAAAAGCTGATCATCACCATCGAGGAGAAGCTGCACGACTCCTCGCACGAGCTGGGCGTCGACCCGGGCCTCGTCAAGGACGGCGTCGAAGCACACCTCCAGGAGCTGCTCGCCGACCGCATCACCACGCTCGGTAACGGCTGGACCCTCGTACGCCGCGAGTACCCGACTGCCATTGGCCCCGTCGACATCCTGTGCAAGGACGCCGACGGCGGCACCGTCGCCGTCGAGATCAAGCGCCGCGGCGAGATCGACGGCGTCGAGCAGCTGACCCGCTACCTCGAACTCCTCAACCGGGACCCCCTGCTCGCCCCGGTCAAGGGCATCTTCGCCGCCCAGGAGATCAAGCCCCAGGCCAAGGTCCTCGCCACCGACCGCGGCATCGGCTGCGTAGTCCTCGACTACGACGCCCTCCGCGGCGTCGAAGACGACAAACTAAAACTGTTCTGAAGCCCCCAAGCCCCCCCGACCCACAACAAGCAAAGCGCCGGTCACCGCACTCTGAGGCCTTCGGCTTCGAACCGGTGGTCGGCGGCAAGTGCGGGTGGGTGGAGATCGCCGCGTGTAGCGCGTCCTGAACGACCTTCGGTACCAGTGGGTGTTCCGGGGGCGCCTGCCGGCGCCCCGGCCAAGTCCCTTCGCTCCTAGTGTTCGTCGAAGGTTTGGCGGGCCGCGGCGGTCTCCGGTTGGTGGGTGATTGCCCACGTCGCCAAGGCGACAGCCGGCTCGATCAGCGTGCGTCCCATGGCAGTGAGGTCGTACTCCACGCGCGGCGGCACCTCGGCATGCACAGTGCGCGAGACCAGTCCGTCGCGTTCGAGGCCGCGGACCGCGCGTCCGCCCTCCGTCTGCAGACACATCTGCGCATGCAGCGAGTCACGGCAACCTCCCGAGAACTCACCGGCGCGATGGCGAGCGGTCCGGCGAGCATGTTCAGGAGCAGGCCGTGGGCCGCAAGGTGGGCGGCGAGCGCGGTCGGTTCGGCTGCGTTCCGTGCGAGCCGCTTCAGGGTCGGGCAGCGGGCGTAGCCGATGCGGATGTCCGCGCTCGGGGCGTCCGCGTCGACCCGCGCGGGCGCTGGCGACTTGGCCGACGCCGGCGATCAACTTTCCGGCTAATCGCCGGATTTGCCCGTACCGGATCGCTGAGTGGTGGGTAGCCTGGTTTTCGGACATACGAGTTCGACCGAGGAGGGCCATCAGTGGCCGACGAGGCGCCCTCGTTGTTTTCCTGGCTCCGCAGCCAGGTACAACGGCGGCCCAAGGGCGATGGGGACGAAACACCGGGCTCGGGGGGCGGACTCCGCTTGTCCCGGGGCATGTGGATCGCGGTGGCACTCGCGATCGTCGTGGTGATCGTGGTTCTGACCTCGGGCAACGGCGGTAGCCCCGCGAGCAATGCCGCCGAGTCCAGTTCTCCGGACGCCGGTTCGGCAGCGCCGGAGTCACCGGGAGCCGGATCCGAGTCGCCGGGCGAGCAGGCCGGACGAGCCCCGGGCGGTGAGTCGGGCGCGGCCCCGGGAACGTCCGGTACGGCGTCCCCGACAGCCGAACACGTGGCTCAGGGCAAGACCGCGTACACGCGCAATCCCCAGGGTCTCATTGTCCGTTCGGCGCCCGCGCACACCGGGGAATTCGTCGTACGAGTCGAGTACGACAACCCGGTCACGCTGATCTGCCACACGACCGGCCCCAAGGTGTACGGCCGCAACGGCCTTGCCACCACGCTGTGGGACAAGGTCACCACACCGGGCGGCAAGACCGGCTACGTTCCGGACGTCTGGGTGCTGACCGAGGCGGAGGTCACGGAACTCGTCCCGGCTTGCTGACGGTTCGTGCTGCCTGTCGGCGAAGTCAGCCGTACAGGCCGGATGGTGGTGGCGGCCCGTACGTCGGAACCGGCGGTGCGGGCCCGCCCGGCGGCGGGCCCCGGCGATTGCCGCGGGAACGCATGAACGCCCACACGATCACCGACAGGACCACGACCCCGCCGACGAGTGCCCCGACGACCGGCACGAGGGAGTCGGAACCCCCGTCGCCGTCCGACTTCGCCGCGCTGTCCGCGGCAGCGGGCGTACTCACGGCGGGGGCAGGTTGCGCGGCGGGAGCAGTGCCGCCGGACTGACCGGGGGCGGCGGAGGGCGCAGGCGTCGGAGACGTGCTCGGCAGGACGCCGCGCTTGCCGACCAACGGATTGACGTCACGCGGGCCTGGATCCCCGGTCCAGTTCAGGGCGTTGCGCGGACTGACGTTGCCGTACCCGAGCGAGTCGTTGGGGACGGCCCCCTCAAGGGGCTTGTTGGCGGAGTCGATGAGGACCTTGATGATCTGGTTGGCCGTGTAGTCGGGGTGCTGTGCCCAGAGGAGTGCGGCGACGCCGGAGGTGAGCGCGGCGGAGGCGGAGGTGCCGTCCGCCAGGCAGTAGCGGGTCGGGCCGGTGCAGGCGACAGGGACGTCCTCTGCCGGAGCCGCCAGCGAAACCCAGGCGCCGGTCACCGAGTTGGCCCAGCGAGTTCCGCCGTTGGTGTACCCGCCTACTCCTACGACACCCGGATACGCGGCGGGATAAGGCACGCTCGGTCTCGGTTCGACGTTCAGGTTGCCGCTCCCGCCGACGATGAGCTTTCCGCGACTCAGGGCGTACGCGAAGGCCTCATCGGAGGCGGGGTTCCAGGGGGCGACACTTGAAACGTTGATGATCTTGGCTGGAGAATCCGCAGCCTGTCGAATCGCCGTGTCGTACGCGAACAGCCGGCCGTCAGGCGGATCGGCGACGTTGTAGGAGTCAATCTTCGCTTTGGGAGCGACGCCGAAGACCCCTTGGCCGCTCAAACCACGTCCAGTACCGGCGATCAGCGATGCGATTCCTGTGCCATGGCTTCCTGACTTGTCGGTATCACCGCGGCCGAAGGGCTCACTTGCAATCTGACCGCTGACATCGGGATGTGAAGCATCCACCCCTGTGTCGATGACCGCAACGGTGACGCCCTCGCCCTGAGAAATCCTCCACGCCTCGTCGACCTTCCACTTCTCGAGGTACCACTGCTTGGGTCGCATAGGCTCGACGGCCGCAAGAACCGGAGACGCGGCGATCGTTGCGGTGGTCAGCAGGATGAGTGCGCCGAATCCGCCGACGAGCCGGTTTTGACAATGCAGTCGCAGAAGCACGCCTCAGCCAATCACCGGGGGCACGGCGCCGCCGGTTTGCCCGCCGCCCCACGTCTCTTCGTCTTCTTCAAGGTAGTCGGCCCGGCGGCGGCGATGGGCTCGTTCGTCCGATCCCGTCGCGGCGCCCGCCCCCATCGCTCCGCCCATGGGACGTCCCGAACGTTGGCCCGCGGTGCCCGGCGCGGCCCCGCTCGAACCGGCAGGCGCCTGCCCGGCACCGGTACGCAGACCCGAGCCCCCGGAGGAGAATTGCCCTCGGCTCGCGGGTACGGCCCCAGTCCCACCCACCACGCCGCCTGGCGTTCCGATCGGTGGACGACCCGACACTGTCCGCCCTGTACTGCCGGTCGCGCCGGCGGCGCCACCCGCTCCGACGCCACCCATGGGGGCACCAGTACGCGTACTCGTTGCCGAACGCGCCTCACCGGCGCCGGGCATCTGCCCCGGGCGTACCGTCCCGCCCTCGACGCCACCGGTGCGCAGCCCCGACGGGCCTGCGGAACGGCCGCTGCCCGAAGTTCCAGGACGCACCTGGCCGCCGGTGCCTCCGGTGATGCCAGTCGTCCCACCGCGTACCGGTCCGCCCTTGGTACCACCCGACGTTGCGCCGACCTGTCCGGTGGTCGGAGGTAGCCCGCCAACCGGTGACCGTCCGACGACAGACGACGTCGGACCACTCGAATTCGGACCGGAGCCGGTCACTTGGCCCGGAACGGACTGCTGCGTCGGCGCGGTTCCCGGGGTCTGCCCCAGCAGGTTCGAGCCAGGGGGCAGGGTCCCCGGTGTGACCTGGCCGGCCGTGACGACGGATGGCGCGCCTGTGCTTTGCGGCGGCGGCCAGGCCCCCACAGATGAGTTCGCGGGAGAGGTGTACGGCGTGACCGTTCCTGCCCCGGACGGTCCACCCGCCAATGACGTTTGACCCGCGGCGGCAACTCCTGCGGCAGCGACCACACCTGCGGCTGCCCCGACGTCCTCCCTGTCATAAACCGGCTGCTCCACCCCGAGGGGATTCGGCGGCGGCCTGAACTGAGGCCTGGGAAGCGCACCGATCACCTGGGCCGACGCTATGTACGTCGAGGCGAGAGCGCGGAGCGCGGCCGCTGCCTCCAGGCGCGGCCCTTCCACCGCGGCCTTGGCCTGATCGTGCGCCGTCACGCCGGTCACCGGATCGAACATCCCGCCCGCTGTAGGGTTGTCCTCCAACGCCTTCAGGATCGCGACGTCCTCGGGCGAGACCTTTGGCAGCGAGTTCTTCGTCTCCGTCAGCTTGTTCCCGGCGATCTCGATGTTGTGGCCGACTCCCCGGGTGAAGTCCGTCAACTGGAAGCTCGCCGTCACCAGATCGGACGTCCACGACTGGAACGCCTGGGCAGAACCACCTTCCCAAGCAACCTGACCCGACTTGAGTTTCAGCTTTTCGGCGGCGTCCTGGATCTTGTCCGCCGCGTTCGTCAGGCTGCGGCCCACCGCCGCAACCTTCTCCCCCTTGCCTCCGGCGAGCAGACCCAAGAGTTGCTCATGAGGCAGGGCTTCGAAGTTCGTGTATGTCCACTCCACTTGCCGTCATCTCCCCCGTGCGCGTCGAGTCGTCAGCCGTCTTGTGCCGTACTGCCCGCAGGAGTAACGGCAGCCGGCGGAACGGCGGGTGCCTGCGGTTGCACCGCTTCCGCGTTCCACGGCTCCCGGCCGGGCTTGTCGCCGTACAGCAATTTCGAGAGCTGCTGGCGCTGCTCGTCGTCCGCGCCGGCCGTCTTGTCGCCGATCATCTTGATCGTGAGCGCCAACGCCTCCATCTGCCGATGGAGCATGCGCAAGAAGTCGCTTATGTCGGTGACCGCGAATGCGGTGGTGAGGCCGATGGCATAGGCCTCGTTGAACCCTGTGCCGTGGTCGGGCCCGGCGACGCCGATGCCGCCGAACTTGCTCATCGCACCCGTTTCGGCGACGAGTTCTTGCAGCGCCGTCCGGACGCTCAGCTCGAACTCGGTGAGCGATGCCAGGTCCATCTTCAACTTGGTGACGTACGCCTGGTCTTCAGGCGACAGATACAAGGTGCTCGCCTCCCCCGTTGGAAGCATCAGTACCGCGCGCAGCCGCGCACCGGAAGTCTAGCCAACCAGCGCGAAGTTGCGGTGTGCGGCGTCAGGTCGCAAACGAATCGACATCTGTGTCGGCGGCCAGTTCCGACGTGCCCGGCTCCGATGCGGGCGGTGAACTCGAAGCGGGCGGCGGGGTCGTGGGTGTCGGCTTTGGCGGTGTCGGGGTCGGCGGCGGAGTCACGGGAGGCGTCGGCACAGGCGGCGGAGGCGGCGGCGGTTGCGGCGTCCCCGGTCCCGGATTCGGACCCGGCTGAGTGGCGGGCGCGGTGGTCGCACCCCGGGTGGTCGTCGTCGCGGACGGCGACTTGCTGCCCGGGGTGCTGCGTATACCGGTTGGCGTCGCCGATCCCGACTCACCCGTCGACGTCGTCGCCGAAGGCGCACGTCCGGCCTGCGAGGCAGGCGGCACCACCGCACCCACGGGCGAACTGCCGTCTCCCATCGGTACGTCCGACACACTCACCGTCGAATCGGTGGCCGGTCCGCCGCCGCTGCCCGGCGCGTCACTGCCGAAGGCCACGACCACGGCGAGCGTCACCACCAGCACACCGGCCGCGCCGAGGGTCATGACGCCGCGCTTGCCCGCCATCGACGCCGACATCGCCCGGCGTCGCCCGAGCGCCGCGGACCCTACGTCCTGCGCCGAGAACGCGCCCGGCCGTTCGCCGGACAGCACGAGGATGCGCCGGTCGGCGGCCAGCCCGCGCTTGTCCGACGCGTCGCGGAGCCGCGTTGCCGCGGTCGCCTCCTCGCGGGCCCGCTGCGGCTCGCCCGAACACATCGCGAGTACGGCCAACTCATGCCGGAACCACGCCTGTTCGCCGACCGCACCGGAGGCCGCCGCGGCCGCGCTGCCGATCTCCAGGCAGTCGTGCCAGGCCTCGAACCGCAGTGCGGACGCGAACGCCGGTGCGGCGGCGCGCGCGAGCACGCGTACGGAACTCAGCTTGCCCAGGCGCTCCACCTCGCGCAGGCAGGCGAGGATCACGTCCGCCTCCTCGGCGACCTGGGCAGGTGTCACCGTCGGATGCGAGGCCCACCACGTGAAGTGCTGTATCGCGGCGACCGCCCACGAGGACGGCCCGCGCATCACGCCCACCGACTCGTCGACGACTCCGCCGGCCAGGCGGTGACGTCCGCCCTCGACGACGACCAGCCCCGCGGAGACGAGTTCGGCGGCGGCGCCGCGGGCGTCCACAGCGCCGGTCAACGCGGGCAGGTGCGCGGGGTCGGGCAGGACGCCCTCCAGTGCCGCCCCGAGTCGCAGCACCTGCTGCGCCGGTCGCGACAACAAGGGAACCAGTCGCGGCACGAAGAGCTGAGGCTCACCAGGGGACGGCAACTCCGGTATAGGCAACCCGAATTCGTCGTCGTAGTCACTGTCGTTCCGGATTACTCCGGTCCCGAGCCGAGCCAGCAGCGCACCCGCCTGCGCGAAGCGGCCGGGATGCCCGTCGACCTCGAACCAGAGCGCGGCCGCCCAGCCGAGTTCCTCGTCGTCCAACTCCCGTCCCGCCGCGCGTGCGAGCAGGGCGAACGCCGCTTCCTGCGGGAGGCCCCCGAGGGTGATCTCGAAGAACGGCGATTCCGCACGTACGGCGGCCTCGATCCCCTCCGCGGACGACTTCGACGCCACGAGGAACACGCACTCGGGCGCGATGCGGAGCAGTTCCTCGGTCTCGTCCGACGACAGGTCAAGGTCGTCGACGACCACCAACGCAGCTACGCCCGACAGGAGTTCTGCCTGTACGGCACGAGTCGGCCGGTACGGCTCCCCGGTGAAACACGCGTCGTGGAACTGCTGCAACAGGTCGTCGAGGCCGCGCCCGTGCCCGCTGAGCGCGACGACGCCGTCCGGCGCCCCCGCGGCATCCCCGGACGCGAGGTACTTCAGCAGCGTGCTGCGGCCGATCCCGGCGGGGCCGCCCACTCGAACCGAGGTTCCGCGGGCGAGCAGTCCGCGCAGTTCCTCGATCTCGGCCTGCCTGCCCAGCGGCGGATATCCGGTCGATCGCGGTGCGACGGGAGCGCGCTCCGGGAGAGGGCGGGACGTCGCGGGCAGCGGTACGACCTCGCTGCCGTCCGGCCCGCCGATCGTCAACAGGTGGTCGCCGACGGCCAGTTGTACGACCGCGTTGGGGCCGGACGACAAGTTGTGGTGGGCGTACGCCCCGATCGGTGGGCTCGGGTGCGCACTCGCCGAGCCGCCACCCGCAACACCGCCGCCGCCGGAGACGTCCGTCGGTTCGCCGGCGGAGGGAGTCGTACGCTCCGCGCGCGCCTCGTTTCCCGCGCCCCCCGCGCCCGACTCGGGAACCGGCTGTTCGTACCCCTTGTTCAGGCCCTCGGGCGCGTGCCCGTTGGATCCGAATTCGGACGACGTGCGCCCGTTGGACCCATGGCCGTTCGATCCGTAGCCGTTCGATCCATAGCCGTTGGACGCGTGGCCGTTGGAAGCGTGCCCGTCGGACCCATCAGCCCCGTCCAACCCGTCCAACCCGTACGAACCGGACCCGAACCGTTCGAACACCGGCCTGTCAGACACGTGTCCGTCACGTCCACCGCTCCCACTGCCCCCGCCGCGACCACCGGCACTGTCCGCCGCCGCCGCGCCCCCGAACTCCGGCGCACGGTCGTCCGTTTCAACTTCCGCGTCGTCGAACCGGGCCAGCCGCCACGGGTATTCCACCCGCCCCGGTCGCTCCCGACGGGGCACCGGACCTTCATCCGGAGGCGTGGCAGGAGCTTCCGCAGTGCCGGTGTCGACGTCGGAGTCCGCATCCGCGTCGTGCGCACGCGCGCCGTCCACACCAGGCTCACCCGCCGACAGTCCGGAGCCGCCGTTCAGGTCGCCGCCCAGGACGCCCGCCGGCCCCTCGGCCTCCACCGCGCGGCGCACCCGCTCGGCCCGGCCCATACGCTCGCCCCGCCGCGCGTCGGCACGCTGCTCGTCGCCCGCCGATTCCTCGGCCGCCGACTCCTCGGCCGCCACCGCGTCAACCGCGTCCGCAGCGTCCGCCGCACCGGCCGCATCCGCGGCTCCCGCCACCGCCGCCGCCGCGCTCTCGTCGCGCGTCCCGGTCGCGGCAGCGCCCCTGCCCTGCGGGGCCGGGCGTTCGTCCCCGGCTCTCCGCGGGGTTGCGTCCATGACTCTCCTCAGTCCCCGTACCGCTCCGTGCAACCGCCCCCTGCCGGAGTTTTCCCGGCCGCCCAGCCCGTACGAAGCCGTACGGGCTGAATGTGGATCATCAGTGTGCCGCGCCTCCCGGGCGCCCGCCACACCTTCTCAGCGTGCCATCGCGATGTGGCTGCGGTGCCGCCCGAGACGAAACCTTCTCCCACTCTCCACAACGCGCGTAGCCCCGCCAGGTCACCCCACCGGACGAAATGCCAATAATCAACCCAAACCACCAAGTTGATCACGACACGAGCGGACGCCGGACATCCTCACAGCAATCAAACGCTCGACTCAACTTGCACCGCGGCCTCCGGTACGTCCGCACAGAGGCCCTGGCCCTACTTCCCCGGCACTACTTCCCCGGCACGTACCCCGTCCGGTCGATCGCCGCCACGATCCGGTCGGCCTGCTCGACCAGCCCCGGATCGGCGGTGTGCAGAACCGCCCCGGACGTGTACTCGCCGTGCACCCACCGCACAACCGTGCGCGCCCCGATGTCGGCGCACTCCACCGCCCAGCGCCGGACGTGCAGTTGACCGTCCCCGGCCGTGACCGGGACGTCGGTGGCGGTCACGTTGCCCGCCGCGCACGTACGCCGGTACAAGTCCGTCCAGGCGCCGTCGAGATTCCCCGTGACGACGTGCCAGTCCAAGACCTCTTCGCTCTTGCCGTGGATCCCGTACACGCGCAGTACCGACACCGCGTCGCAGCCCGCCCCCGCGTCGGCTGCCCCCGGCGGAGTCAGGCACAAGGTGTACGCGTCCGGCGCCGTCACGCCCCATCCGTCCGGCACCGTGACGCGCATCCCGTCGAGATCGTGCGCCTGGCCGGCGAGCGTGACGCGGGGCGGAGGCGGCGTCGGCTGCGGCCCGGCCGGACCGGCGGGCAGGTTGAGCGGCGGTCCGGACGGCTCCACCCCCGGCGCCGTCGCGGACACCGACCCGCCCGACGGCCCGGACGCCCCCGCCCACAATCCCGCCCCCGGGTCTGACGGCCCGCCACCTCGCGTACAGGAAGCGGTCAACGCGACCGCAAGCAGCACCCCGCCCGGAAACGCCACTGCTCGACCCACCCGACGCACACCCCACGCACGCCGCACACCCCGCGCACCCGGCACATCCCTCGCAGCCCTCGCAGCCCTCGCAGCCCGCAACCGCTCATACACCGCGGACCGCTTCCTCGGCATTGCGCACCTCGTTCTCGATGCTGCGCTTCAGCTCGGCGAAAGAGTCGGCGTTGTCCTCGATCGCCTGCCGCTGGTACGCGCTCTCCACGGCCAGCCACACGCGCGGCATGTCGGCCTCGAACTTGCAGGCGACATCCGCCTTGGCGACCGCGATCTCCTCGTCGCTCGGCCTCGGCCCGCTCCACCGCTTGTCGTCGTTGGCCTGCCAGATGTCGGCGTACTCGTATCCGGAACGCCGCATGCACGCCTGCCAGACCCGCCACGTCTCCTGCACCCGGGTGTCCGCCTGGGCCTTGACGTAGAGGTCGTGGCCGAGCCTGTCCGGCTCGAGATCCGAAGGCCGCAGCGCGCCGGCCTGGAGCGTACGCTCCGCCTCGCCCCGGCACCCGCCCGCCGGTACGCCCGGCGGCAGGTCGACCGGCGCCGCGGAGGCGCCCTGGCCGGAGTCCGGGCCGAGCCAAGCCGCAACCGCCGCCTGCGAGACCTGGCTAGTACCCGACTGGCTCGTACCCGACTGGCTCGTGCCCGAGTTGCCCGACGCGCCGCCGCCGTCCGCATTCCCCCCGGAAGCACCGCCGCTGCCGTTCACCGCCTCGTCTCCCCCTGATCGCGGATCGCTCGGATCCGGCTTGGGGTGATAGCCCCACTGGGCCGCTTCGGACGCGTCGATCAGTCCGTATCGCCCCGCCTGCGGAAGGAAGTTGGGATTCACCGCGTCCTCGTCGGGCATGGGCCAGTCGAACCCGAGGCGGCGCATGCACTCGCGCCCGACCGCATGTTGCGCGACCACGATGGCGTTCTTCTGCTGTGCCGAGAGCTCGTACGCCGCGAACGGCAGCACGATGTCGCGCCCCGACGCCACCGGACGCATCTCCCCCAGTTCCGGCTCGCCGCCCCCGCCCCCGCCGTCGCCCGAACAGGCCACGGCTCCCAAGGCCAACACCACGACCGCCCCGACGGCGCGGACCCGCCTGCCTGTCATTCCACCCCTCCTCCACGCGCGGTTGCCGCCCCGCGCATGCGGGGCGGCAACCGGGTCATCAGCAGTTGAAGCAGTGGGAGTTCATGTTGTTGTCGGGGTTGATGCCGCCGGTCTGCCCCGACTGGAACCGGAACGCGGCCAGGGCCCCCGGGGCGACTCCGAAGTTGTAGCCGCGGTGGCCGGAGTTGTAGTAGATCCGGACCCAGCTGTTCGTGTCGTTGTTGTCCGCGACGCTCACGTTGTACTGGTCGCCGTCGACGCCGCTGTACACACGGTTCGACGGACCGTTCCAGTAGGTCTGGTTGTACCAGGAACCCCACGTGTAGTAGCTGTCCACGTACAGGTAGTACAGCGCGTCGTGCGAGATCAGGCAGACTTCGCCGTCAGGTCCCGTGTCGCAGATCCCGTCGCGATGCGCAGCCTGTGCGGTGTTGGCGGTGGTGAGACCAATTGCCAGGGCCGCAACCACTGTTGCGGCGATTCGCCTCTTGCGCACGTGCTCCCCCATTCGGGTCGTGAACCGGATGAGTGCAGGTCGTGCCGTGGTACGCAACTGCCATTCCTGAACGGCACATTCACCTGAATGGCCATCAGGATCCGGGACCTTACTGACGGGGGATCAAGGAGTACACAGACAACAACCAACTGGCAGGACGCCTTCCGGTTGCGCTCACGGAGCGCAGAAATGACCATGCTCAGCGCACAAACGCGGCGGCCCCGCGCACGTTCCGTCATCGGGAACGCACACGGAGCCGCCGCGCGAAACGGCTTCGAACCAACGGAATTTGCCGAACAGCCCGGATCACACCGGCAGTTCGTTGGCCTTCCGGATCTCCGCGACGATGCGGCCCATGATCTCCGTGATGCCGAAGTCCTTCGGCGTGAAGACCGCGGCGACGCCCTGCGCGAGCAGCGCGGTCTCGTCGGCCGCGGGGATGATGCCGCCGACCACCACCGGGACGTCGTCCAGGCCCGCCGCGCGCATGCGCTCCAGCACGTCCGGGATCAGTTCGAGGTGCGAGCCGGACAGGATGGACAGGCCCACGCAGTGCACGTCCTCCTCGACCGCCGCCGCCACGATCTGCGCCGGAGTGAGCCGGATGCCCTGGTAGACGACCTCGAAGCCGACGTCGCGGGCCCGCACGGCGATCTGCTCGGCGCCGTTGGAGTGCCCGTCGAGTCCGGGCTTTCCGACCAACAGCCGCAAGCGCCCGCCCAGTTCCTCGCCCGTCGTGCGCACGGCATCGCGTACGGCCGTCAGTTCGGCGCCGCCCTCCTGCACGCCCACGACGCCCGACACCCCGGTGGGCGCCCGGTACTCGCCGAACTCGTCACGCAGCGCCCCCGCCCACTCGCCCGTCGTGACCCCCGCACGCACACACCCCAGCGTCGCCGGCATCAGGTTGACGGCGGCGTTGGTGCCGGTCGCCTTCCACGCCCGCGCGTCGACGCGCAGGCGGTCGAGTGCGGCGTCTGCCGCGGCCTGGTCGCGGCCGGCCCGCCAGCGGCGTACCGCGTCGGACGCCGCCGCCTCGACCGCCGCATCCGGTACGAAGATCGCCGTGTCCAGGTCGGCGGTCAGCGGGTTCGGCTCGGTCGTCTCGAACTTGTTGACGCCGACCACCGTTTCGTCGCCACCCTCGATCCGCGCGCGGCGCGCGGCGTGTGAGGAGACCAGTTGCGACTTCATGTAGCCGGACTCGATCGCCGCGACCGCGCCGCCCATCGCCTGCACGCGGTCGATCTCCTCCTTGGCGCCCGCGACGAGGTCGGCGACCTTGCGCTCGACCACCACGGAGCCGTTGAAGATGTCGTCGTACTCCAACAGGTCCGACTCGTAGGCGAGCACCTGCTGGATGCGCAGCGACCACTGCTGGTCCCACGGGCGCGGAAGCCCCAACGCCTCGTTCCACGCGGGCAGTTGCACCGCACGCGCCCGCGCGTCCTTGGACAGCGTCACCGCGAGCATCTCCAGCACGATGCGCTGCACGTTGTTCTCGGGCTGCGCCTCGGTCAGGCCGAGCGAGTTGACCTGCACGCCGTACCGGAACCGGCGCTGCTTGGCGTCCTGCACGCCGTAGCGCTCCAGCGTCAGTTCGTCCCATAGCTCGACGAACGCCCGCATCTTGCACATCTCCTCGACGAACCGCACGCCGGCGTTCACGAAGAAGGAGATGCGCTGCACGACCTCGCCCATGCGCTCCTGCGGCACCTGGCCGCTGTCGCGCACCGCGTCGAGTACGGCGATCGCGGTGCACATCGCGTACGCGATCTCCTGCACCGGCGTGGCCCCGGCCTCCTGCAGGTGGTAGCTGCAGATGTTGATCGGGTTCCACTTGGGGATGTTCGAGACGGTGTACGCGACCGAGTCGGTGATCAGCTTCAGCGAGGGCCCGGGCGGGAAGACGTACGTCCCGCGCGACAGGTACTCCTTGATGATGTCGTTCTGCGTGGTCCCGTTGAGCTTGGCGATGTCCGCACCCTGCTCCTCGGCCGCGACCTGGTACAGCGCGAGCATCCACAGCGCGACCGCGTTGATGGTCATCGAAGTGTTCATCCCCTCCAGGGGGATGCCGTCGAAGAGCTGCCGCATGTCGCCGATGTGCGAGACCGGCACGCCGACCTTCCCGACCTCGCCGCGCGCGAGCTCGTGGTCCGGGTCGTAGCCGGTCTGCGTCGGCAGGTCGAACGCGACGGACAGGCCGGTCTGGCCCTTGGCCAGGTTGCGCCGGTAGAGCGCGTTGGACTCCTTGGCAGAGGAGTGGCCCGCGTACGTACGCATGACCCAGGGGCGGTCGCGCGTCGGCCGGTCGGGAGAGGGCTGAGCTGAGGGCGTCTGGCTCGCCACGGGGGGACCTCCGGGAGGGTTCCGGGCCCCGACGGCCGCGACGGCTACCGGCCCCGCACGTCCTCTGGGGTCCGGCGCGCGCCGCACCCGGCGCGGCCCTGCTTACCTCGGAGTGTACTGACGGGTAACGCACCTTGGGCAGGTGTGCCCCGCCACATATCGGGCGTCGCGTCTGACACTTTGTCAGCCCCGCCGCACGGATCACTGTGGCCCGAGTCACAAAGGGCGCCGTGCAGCAGATCGTCTCCGGATCCGGTTATCAGTCCCGACACCGAAAACCACGGGGACTTGGGGACGGAGACATGCGCATACGCGGCAGGCGGAAAGCGGAGCCCGCGGCAAGAACGCCGGACGTCGGCTTCAACGTCGACTTCGCGGACTTCGTCCGGGCCCGGCCGTCGGCCCTTGTACGTACCGCGACACTGCTCGTCGGCGACCTCGGATGCGGACAACAAGGCATCAACGGGGCGCTGGTCGAGGCTGCCGCGCTGACCCCGACCACGGCGTCGATCACGGTCAACCTGTTCAGGGGACCGGGCAATTGCCGAAGGCCGCCGTCCTGTCGATCAGCGATCTCAGCAGAAAGATCAACAAGGTCGAGTGTAAGGCGGCGAACCCGGTCGACGCCCAGGCCATGCCGATCGCCCGGCTGTACCGCGCAATCGGGGAGAAGTACGAGCACAACGGGATCCCGAAGACCTTCTACTGGCCCCAGGTACGCGCCGCCGCGGCCGAGCACAAGGACGCTTCGCCGGCCGTCACGGACGTGCTGTGCGGCGCCATCGTCACGCCGATCTGGCTGGCCAACGAGGCCCTCGACGACCCGACGGGCAGGACGTACGAGGTCGCCCACGGAGCCCGGCTGGAGCCGACCCGAGTCACGGTGAACGACGCCACCGGCAAGGTGTCCCAGGTCGACTGCGGTCCCCTGTCCTCCGCCTGACCCGACGTGGACCTGGACGTGGGGCGGTCGGCCCCCCTACGCCGCGACGGCGCCTTCGAGGGCGAGGATGCGGTGGAGGCGCGTGATGACCAGGACCCGGTGCACTGGCGGCGTCACGCCGCGCAGCACGAAGCGGCGTTCTCGGCGGCCGGCCCGGCGGTGTATGGCGACCAGGAGGCCCAGGCCCGTCGCGTCGAGTGCGTCGACACCGGAGACGTCGAGGACGAAGTCGCCGTCTCCCCCGTCGACGGCGGCGTGCACGCGCTGCCGGACGTCCGCCGCGGTGTGGACGTCCAACGTGCCGCGCAGATGCAGTTCGCGGGCATCGCCCCAGACATGCATGTCGCCTCCTCCGATCGGGGACTGCTCGTAGGGTCTCTCGTATTCTTTTGAGTCCTCATCAGACCATCGGGGTTGCCGATTGCTCCGAATTCTTGAGGAAATTCACCCCTTTCAGCGACAAAGGCCGGTCCGGAATCATTCCCGGACCGGCCTTCGCCGACGTGTCGCCTACATCTCATCTGCCGCAGGGCAGTTCCGCGCAAACTGTCCTTGCGGAAATTGCCCCGCCCGTTTCACAGCGGAACAACCGGAAAACAGCCGGAAAACAACCGGACGGGTTATCCCGCCCTGCCCACCGGCCTCGTCGACCTGGTCG
Source organism: Streptomycetaceae bacterium NBC_01309 (assembly GCA_045039925.1). GTDB lineage: Bacteria > Actinomycetota > Actinomycetes > Streptomycetales > Streptomycetaceae > Yinghuangia. Next base: position 6,734,422 of record CP108400.1, on the reverse strand, counting down.
ACCTGGTCGACCTGCCTACTCGTACGAGTAGAAGCCCTTGCCGCTCTTGCGCCCGAGGTCGCCCGCGGTGACCATGCGGTTCAGCAGCTCCGGCGGGGCGAACTTCTCGTCCTTCGTCTCCTCGTAGATGTTGCTCGTCGCGTTGCGCATGATGTCGACGCCGGTCAGGTCGATCGTCGCCAGCGGGCCCATGGCGTGGCCGAAGCCCAGCTTGCACGCGATGTCGATGTCCTCCGCCGTCGCGACGCCCGCCTCGTACAGGCGTACGGCCTCCGTCGTCAGCGCGGTGATCAGGCGCGTCGTGACGAAGCCGGCGACGTCGCGGTTGACCACGATGCAGGTCTTGCCGACCCCCTCGGCGAACGCCCGCGCCACCGCCAGCGTCTCGTCCGACGTCTTGTAGCCGCGCACCAGCTCGCACAGCTGCATCAGCGGGACGGGCGAGAAGAAGTGCGTGCCCACGACCTGCTCGGGCCGGGAGGTCACGGCCGCGATCTGGGTGATCGGGAGCGCCGAGGTGTTGGACGCCAGCACCGCGCCGTCCTTGGCCACCCGGTCCAGCTCCCGGAACACCTCCTGCTTGACCTCGATCTTCTCGAAGATCGCCTCGACGATCAGGTCCGCGTCCGCGACGGCCTCGATGTCGGTGGTCACCGTGAGCCGCGCCAGCGCCGCCTCGGCGTCCTCCGCCGACATCTTGCCCTTGGCGACGAACTTCTCGTACGAGGAGCGGATGCCGCCCTGGGCGCGCTCCAACGCGGCGTCGGTGACGTCGCGGAGCGTGACCTCGTACCCGGCCTGGGCCGACACCTGGGCGATCCCGGCTCCCATGAGCCCGGCACCGATGACGGCGATCTTCTTCGTCACGTCGAACCTCTCTCGTACATGCGAACGTGCCCCCGTCGCTCACGCGGCCGCGGATACGATCCTGCCGACGCCGACGGGCACTCCTCCTCGCGAGGGTAACGGCCACTCGATCGGCTGCCGCCGCTGGTACCTCACAGGCATGGTGCGGCAGTCTTGGAGGGGAGGCGAAATGGACCGCTCGTACCTGCTCACGCCGCTGGTGGGATTCGCCGTCATGGTGGTGCTCGCCCTGCTGCTGCGCTGGGCCTTCGGGCGCGGGCACTCGCTCGTTCCGCGCGTGCCGAAGCAGGGTACGGAGGACGACTACGGCCTGCTCGTCGCCGTCGCCGCCCCCAGCGACCCGACGCACGGCAGGCGCCTGTGCCGTGCGCTGACCACCGACGGAATCCGCTGCACCCTCGTCGAGACCACCGACGGCCTGCGCGTGATGGTGTGGCCGCCCGACGAGGAGGCCGCCAGGCTCGCCCTGACGCGCTATCCGGACTGACGCCCGCCCCTCACCCGGCGGCACACCTGACGTCCCGTCAGATAGCCGTACGCGCCCCTCAGAAGCGCGGTTCGGGCTCCGGTTCGCGTTGCACCGAGCCGCCCAGGGCGGTGATCTGGTCGACCAGGTCGTCGTAGCCCCGGTCGATGTGGTGCACGCCGCTCACCAGCGTCTCGCCGTCCGCGACCAGGCCCGCCAGCACCAGCCCCGCGCCCGCCCGCACGTCCGTCGCCAGCACCGGGGCACCGGAGAGCCGGTCGACCCCGCGCACGATCGCGTGGTGGCCGTCCGTCCGGATCGACGCCCCGAGGCGCAGCAGCTCCTGGAGGAAGACGAAGCGCGCCTCGAAGATGTTCTCGGTGATCATGGCGTGCCCGTCCGAGACCGCGTTGAGCACCGCGAACTGCGGCTGCATGTCGGTCGCGAACCCCGGGTACGGCAGCGTCACCACGTCCACCGCCCCCGGCCGCCGGTCCATCACGACGCGGAAGCCGTCCTCCGTCGACGTCACCGACGCCCCCGACACCGTCAGCTTGTCGAGCGCGATCTCCAGGTGCTCCGGCCGCGCGTTGCGCACCGTCACGTCCCCGTGGGTCACCGCCGCGGCCACCGCGAAGGTCCCGGCCACGATCCGGTCCGGCACCGTGCGGTGCACGACCGGCGACAGGCCCTCGACCCCGTGGATCTCGATCGTCGAACTGCCCGCGCCCTCGATCTTCGCGCCCATCTCCGTCAGCATCGTGCAGATGTCGACGATCTCGGGCTCGCGCGCGGCGTTGTCGATGACCGTGGTGCCCTTGGCCAGCACCGCCGCCATCAGGATGTTCTCGGTCGCGCCGACACTCGGGAAGTCCAGCCAGACCGGCGTCCCGACCAGGCCCTTGGGGGCCTTCGCGATCAGGTAGCCGTGCTCGTTCTCGACCGTCGCACCGAGCTTGACCAGCCCGTCTATGTGCATGTCGAGCCCGCGCGAACCGATCGCGTCGCCGCCCGGGAACGCCACGTGCACCTCGCCGCAGCGGGCGAGCAGCGGCCCGAGCACGCAGATGGACGCGCGCATGCTGCGCACGAGGTCGTAATCCGCCTCGTGACCCGGCGACGACGGCACGTCGATGCGGACCGTGCCGCTGGTCTCCCCCTCGACCACGCAGCCGAGGCGGCGCAGCAGTTCGCTCATGATCTGCACGTCGAGGATCCGGGGCACCTCCTCAAGGGTGGTCTCCCCCTCCGCCAGCAGCGCGGCGGCCATGAGCTTGAGCGCACTGTTCTTCGCGCCCGTGATACGCACCTCGCCGGCGAGCCTCGCCCCGCCGGTCACCCGGAACCTGTCCATCACGGCATCGTATGGGCTCACACGAGTCCCACCGAACGCATGTCGCAACCTGGTGACACCCCCGCGTTCATTTGCTGACATGCCGCGTAGGTTTGGGCGCATGGTCAATCTGACACGCATCTACACGCGCACCGGCGACGACGGCACGACGGCGCTCGGGGATATGAGCCGTACGTCCAAGAACGACCCCCGGCTCGCCGCATACGCCGACGTCGACGAGACGAACTCGGTCATCGGAGTCGCGCTCGCGACGGGTGCGTTGGAGGAGGACGTGGTCACCCTGCTGACCCGCGTCCAGAACGACCTGTTCGACGTCGGCGCCGACCTGTGCACGCCGATCGTGCCGGACCCCAAGTACCCGCCGCTCCGCGTCGAGGAGTCGTACGTCGACGCCCTCGAAGCGGCCTGCGACCGCTACAACGAGGACCTCCCCAAGCTGCGCAGCTTCATCCTCAACGGCGGCACCCCCGGCGCGGCCCTCCTGCACCAGGCCCGCACCGTCGCGCGCCGCGCCGAACGCAGCACCTGGGCGGCGCTGGAGGAACACGGCGAGACCATGAACCCGTTGACGGCCAAGTACCTGAACCGCCTGTCCGACCTGCTCTTCATCCTCGCCCGGCACGCCAACCGCGAACAGGGCGACGTCCTGTGGGTCCCCGGCGCCAACCGCTGAGCGGCGGCTACGCGACGTTGACGCGCTGACCGGGCGGGGCGGCCTCGAGCCAGGCCAGGAAGCCCGTCAGCGCGTCCTCGCTCATCGCCAGTTCGAGCAGCACCCCGTTGTGGCTGCACACCAGCACCACCGAGCCCGCGAGCAGGGCCAGTTCCTCCTGGCCGACCGGCAGCCGGCGTTCGATGACCACGATGTCGTGGCGCTCCAGCACGCGGCGCGGGCGCGGGGCGTACGAGAACACCCGGAACCACTCGATGCGGTCGCCGCTGTAGCGCGCGATGCCGAAGACCCAGCCTTTGCCGTGGTCCAGCGGCGGTACCGCGACCGGCGGCTCCTCGCCCCCGGACTCCCCGGACGCGGCGGAAGGCGGCGCGGACGGAGTCCCCGACCCTGCGGGGGAATCAGCAGCGGCGCCCTCCGGGACCGAACTCCCGGACGACGCCGCGGCGGGCCCCGCCTCCCCGTCGTCCGGGGAGGCGGCGCGTACATCTGGCAGACGGCGCAGCGAACAGTCGAACGTCCCGCCGGGACGTTGGACCAGTCGGCGCCGTACGGCGAACGCGCCGATCGCGGCGGCAGTCACCACGACGACGGCCAGGACCACCGTCAGCAGCACGAGGATCATCTCGTCAGACCTCCTCGTGTTCCGCGTACCGGTCTCGGCCGACGCCTGGGTTCGTTCCGGCGTTCCGGCGTCAGTGCCCGACGCCTACGCCGGCGACGCGCAAACGCGTGTCCGCCCGGCGCTCGGCGGCGAGGTCCTTCTCGTGACCGGCCCGCTCGAGGGCGCGCTGGGCACGGGCGACGTCGATCTCGTCGGCGAGTTCGACGATCTCCGCGAGCAGGGACAGCTCGTTGTTCGCGTAGGAGACGAAGCCGCCGTGGACCGCGGCGACGATGGTGGTGCCGTCCGCCTGGCGGATGGTCACCGGGCCCGACTGGAGCACTCCGAGGACAGGGGTGTGTCCGGGCTGGATTCCGGTGTCGCCGTCGGAGGTCCGGGCGACCACGATCGTGGCCTCGCCCGACCACACCTTGCGGTCGGCCGCGACCAGCTCGACGTGCAGCTCAGCCAACGTGGCTCCTCAGGTCGTACGGACGGACGCCGCGCGCCTGCCCGTGTCCCGTCCCCGGATCTCCGGAGCGGGATGCTGTCAGAATATCGGTCCCGCGGACCCCGGTTCCAACCGGGACCGCGGCCCCCGGACCCGCCTGGGCGAATCCGGGCGGACCGACCCGGGCGAAACCGGGTCCGCGCAGGGCGAGGGACGGCCCGCACCGGACCGCCCCTCGCACCTCACTCACAACCTGCCGCCTCAGCTCTTGTTGAGCTCGGCGATCTTCTTCTCGAGGTCGTCGAGACCGCCGAGCATGAAGAACGCCTGCTCCGGGGCGTGGTCGTACTTGCCGTCCGCGATCGCGTTGAACGCCTCGATCGTCTCGGAGAGCGGGACGTCCGATCCGTCGAGACCGGTGAACTGCTTCGCGACGTGGGTGTTCTGTGACAGGAACCGCTGGATGCGACGCGCGCGGTGCACGACGAGCTTGTCCTCTTCCGAGAGCTCGTCGATACCGAGAATCGCGATGATGTCCTGGAGGTCCTTGTACTTCTGCAGGATCCCCTTGACGCGGGTCGCGCAGTCGTAGTGCTCCTGCGAGATGTACCGCGGGTCGAGGATCCGGGACGACGAGTCCAGCGGGTCCACGGCCGGGTAGATGCCCAGCTCCGAGATCGGACGCGAGAGCACCGTCGTGGCGTCGAGGTGCGCGAACGTCGTCGCCGGGGCGGGGTCGGTCAGGTCGTCCGCGGGGACGTAGATCGCCTGCATCGAGGTGATCGAGTGACCGCGGGTCGAGGTGATGCGCTCCTGGAGCATGCCCATCTCGTCCGCGAGCGTGGGCTGGTAGCCCACCGCGGAGGGCATGCGGCCGAGCAGCGTGGAGACCTCGGAGCCGGCCTGGGTGAAGCGGAAGATGTTGTCGATGAACAGAAGCACGTCCTGCTTCTGCACGTCGCGGAAGTACTCCGCCATCGTCAGACCCGACAGGGCGACGCGCAGACGGGTGCCCGGGGGCTCGTCCATCTGCCCGAAGACCAGCGCGGTCTTGTCGAGGACGTTGGACTCCTTCATCTCCTCGATGAGGTCGTTGCCCTCACGGGTGCGCTCGCCGACGCCCGCGAACACCGACACACCGTCGTGGTTGCGCGCGACACGGACGATCATCTCCTGGATGAGGACCGTCTTGCCGACGCCCGCACCACCGAAGAGGCCGATCTTGCCGCCCTTGACGTACGGGGTCAGCAGGTCGATGACCTTGACGCCGGTCTCGAACATCTCGGTCTTGGAGTCGAGCTGGTCGAAGGCCGGGGCCTTGCGGTGGATCGGCCAGCGCTCGACGCTGTCGAACGTCGCCTTGGGCACGTTCAGCGGCTGGCCGAGGGCGTTGAACACCACGCCCTTGGTCGCGTCGCCGACCGGCACCGAGATGGCCTCGCCGGTGTCGGTGACGATCGACCCGCGGGTCAGACCGTCGGTCGGCTGCATCGAGATCGCGCGGACCATGCCGTCGGGGAGGTGCTGGGAGACCTCGAGGGTGAGGAGCTTCTTGCCCTCGCCCTCGCCTTCACCCTGACCGGTCAGGTCGACCTCGACGTGCAGCGCGTTGAACATCTCCGGCATCGCGTCGACGGGGAACTCCACGTCGACGACCGGGCCGATGACCCGGGCGACACGGCCCGTGGCCAGGGCCGGCGTTGCAGTGGCAGTCATTCTCATTCACTCCCCGCGGTCGCGTCGGCCAGGGCGTCCGCGCCGCCGACGATCTCGCTGATTTCGTTGGTGATCTCGGCCTGACGGGCGTTGTTCGCAAGCCGCGTCAACGTACGGATGAGGTCTTCGGCGTTCTCGGTCGCCGACTTCATCGCCTTGCGCCGGGCCGCGTGCTCGGAGGCCGCGGACTGGAGCAGGGCGTTGTAGATGCGGCTCTCGACGTACCGCGGCAGCAGCGCGTCGAGGACGCCGGCCGCCGAAGGCTCGAACTCGTAGAGCGGGAAGGCGCCGCCGGCCGGTTCCTCGAACGAGTCCTCGACCACGAGCGGGAGCACCCGCTTCGCGACCGCGTTCTGCGTCAGCATGGACTCGAACTCGGTGCTGACGATGTGGATCTCGTCCACACCGCCCTCCTCCGTCGGCCGGACGAACGCGTCGATCAGCGCGCCGGCCACCTTCTTCGCGTCGGTGTACTCCGGGTTGTCGGAGAACCCGCTCCAGTCGCCCGCGAGGGTGCGGCCGCGGAACCGGTTGAAGCCGATGCCCTTGGCACCGATGACGAACCGGTCCACGTCCTTGCCCTCGGCGCGGAGCAGCTCGACGAGCTGCTCCGCGGCCTTGATGGCACTGGAGTTGTACGCGCCCGCGAAACCGCGGTCACTCGTGACCAGCAGCACCGCGGCGCGGCTCGCGTCCGGCCGGGCCTCGGTCAGCGGGTGCTTCGCGTTGGAGAAGGTGGCGACCGCGGAGACGGCGCGGGTCAGCTCGTCGGCGTACGGCTTGGCCGCCGCGACGCGCTGCTGCGCCTTGACGATCCGCGACGCCGCGATGAGCTCCTGGGCGCGCGTGATCTTCTTGGTCGCCGACACGGAACGGATCCGACGCCGGTAGACCCGAAGTTGGGCTCCCATGGGTCAGGTCTCTCCGTTCTCAGTTGCCGGACTTGACGTGGCGCTTGATGGTCTCCTGGCCGACCTCGTCCTTGTCCATGCCTTCGACCGCGACATCCGTGACCAGCGGCGAGCCGTCGGCCAGGGTGTAGGTCTGCTTGAACGCGGTGAGGGCGTCCTCCATCGACTGGATCGTGGAGTCCTCGAGCTTGCCGGTCTCCGCGATCGTGGTCAGGATCTCCTTGCGCGAGATGCGCAGGTTGTCCAGGAACTCACGCTCGAAGCGACGGATCTCCTCGACCGGGACGTCGTCCAGGCGGCCGGTGGTGCCGGCCCAGATGGAGACGACCTGCTCCTGCATCGGGAACGGCGAGTACTGGCCCTGCTTGAGCAGCTCGACCATGCGCGCGCCCCGCTCCAGCGAGGACTTCGACGCGGCGTCCAGGTCGGAGCCGAAGGCGGCGAACGCCTCCAGCTCGCGGTACTGGGCGAGCGTCAGACGGAGCTGGCCGGAGACCGACTTCATGGCCTTGGTCTGGGCCGAGCCACCGACGCGGGAGACCGAGATACCGACGTTGACCGCCGGGCGGACGCCCTGGTTGAACAGGTCCGACTCCAGGAAGCACTGGCCGTCGGTGATGGAGATGACGTTGGTCGGGATGTACGCCGACACGTCGTTCGCCTTGGTCTCGATGATCGGCAGACCGGTCATCGAGCCCGCGCCCAGGTCGTCGGACAGCTTGGCGCAGCGCTCCAGCAGGCGGGAGTGCAGGTAGAAGACGTCGCCCGGGTACGCCTCGCGCCCCGGCGGGCGGCGCAGCAGCAGCGACACGGCGCGGTACGCCTCGGCCTGCTTGGTCAGGTCGTCGAAGACGATCAGGACGTGCTTGCCCTGGTACATCCAGTGCTGGCCGATCGCCGAACCGGTGTACGGCGACAGGTACTTGAAGCCGGCCGGGTCGGACGCGGGGGCCGCGACGATGGTCGTGTACTCCATCGCGCCGGCCTCTTCGAGCGAGCGGCGGACGCCCGCGATCGTCGAGCCCTTCTGGCCGACGGCGACGTAGATGCAGCGGACCTGCTTCTTCGGGTCGCCCGACTTCCAGTTCTCACGCTGGTTGATGATCGTGTCCACGCAGACCGCGGTCTTGCCGGTCTGGCGGTCGCCGATGATCAGCTGGCGCTGACCGCGGCCGATCGGGGTCATCGAGTCGATCGCCTTGATGCCGGTCTGCATCGGCTCGTGGACCGACTTGCGCATCATGACGCCGGGGGCCTGGAGTTCGAGGGCGCGGCGGCCCTCGCTCTCGATCTCGCCCTGGCCGTCGATCGGGTTCCCGAGGGGGTCGACCACGCGGCCGAGGTAGCCGTCGCCGACCGGCACGGAGAGAACCTCGCCGGTCCGCCGGACCGTCTGGCCCTCTTCGATCGAGCTGAAGTCACCGAGGATGACGACACCGATCTCGCGGACGTCGAGGTTCAGCGCGAGGCCGAGGGTGCCGTCCTCGAACTTCAGGAGTTCGTTGGCCATGACCGAGGGGAGGCCCTCGACCTTGGCGATGCCGTCCATGCACTCGCTGACCGTGCCGACTTCCTCGCGCGACGCCGTGTCCGGCTCGTACGAGTCGACGAAGCGCTCCAGCGCGTCCCGGATCTCCTCCGGCCGGATCGTGAGCTCCGCCATCTGGTGTCCCTGCTCTCCTAGGTGGTGGGGTTACGGTCCGCCGTCGGTGACGGCGATCTCGGAACCGCGATGCTGCTGTCTGTCGTTTACGCTGCTCGTCGACCGCGTGGTCAACGGACCAGTCGCCGCCCGGCCTCTTCGAGGCGGGTGGCCACGGTGCCGTCGATGACGTCGTCACCGATCTGCACGCGGACGCCCCCGATGACCTCGGCGTCGATCTCGACGTTGAGGTGCACCTGTCGGCCGTAGATCCGGCCGAGGGCGGCCGCCAGGCGGGTGTTCTGCTCCTCGGTGAGGGGCAGGGCCACCGTGACCAGGGCGACCACGCGGCGTCGGCGCTCGGCGGCGAGCCGGGCGTACGCCTCGAGTCCCGCTTCCAGGCTACGACTCCGCGGGTGTGCGACCAGGCGGGTCACCAGGCGCCGGGTGACGGGCCGGACCCGTCCCTCCAGCAGCCCGGAGATCAGCTCGGCCTTGCGACCGTCCGTGATGGACGGGTCGGCGAGCGTGGACCGCAGCTCGCGCTGTCCGGCCACGATGCGGCCGAAGCGGAACAGCTCGTCCTCGAGGTCGTCGAGGGAACCGTCGCGGTCCGCCCCGATGAGCTCGGCCTCGATCGACAGTTCGTCGATCGCGTCGACCAGGTCACGCGGGCGCGACCAGCGCGCCCGGACCAGGCCGCCGAGCAGATCGGCGGTCTCGCCGCCGATCTGTCCGTCGAGGAGCTGGGCCAGGAAGGCGGCCCGTGACTCCCCGGACCGCGCCGGGTCCGTCAGGACCCGACGCAGGACCACCGTGCGGTCGAGCAACAGCACGACGGAGTGCAGGTCCTCGGCGAGCGCCGGCATATCGGCGCCCGTCGACTGGGCGAGAGCGTCGAGGCGCTCGCGCGCCGCGGCGATCGAGTCCCGGCTGGCGCCCTGCATCAGCGCACCTGCCCGGAGGTCTGGGCAGAGGTGCCCTCGGCGGCACGGGCGTCGAGCTCGTCGAGGAAGCGGTCGACGATGCGGCGCTGGCGCGCCTCGTCCTCGAGCGATTCGCCGACGATGCGGCCGGCCAGTTCGGTGGCCAGCTTGCCGATGTCCTGCCGCAGCACCGAGGAGGCCTGCTTGCGGTCGGCCTCGATCTGCGCGTGGCCGGACGCGACGATCTCGTCCTTGATGCGGGCCCCTTCGGAGCGCATCTCGGAGAGTGCCGCGGCACCCTGCTCACGGGCGTCCTCGGTGAGGCGGCCGGCTTCGCGACGGGCGTCGATCAGCTGGGCGCGGTAGCGCTCGAGCTCGGCCTGGGCTTCCGCCTGGGCCTCTTCCGCACGAGCAAGGCCGCCCTCGATGGCGTCCGTGCGCTCTTCCAGCGTCTTCTTGATCTTCGGCAGGAGCACCTTGCCGAGGAAGAAGAAGACGATGAGGAACGCCACGCCACCGATGATGATTTCGTCGAGCGGCGGGAGAAGAGGGTTCATCTCCTCTTCGCCGCTGGCGAGGTAGATCACGGTGGGAACCTCCGTTGGGAAGTGAAGCGTCACTTACCGAAGACGAACGGCATGACGACGCCGATGAGGGCCAGGGCCTCGGCGAGCGCGAAGCCGAGCAGCATGTTCTGGCGGATGAGGCCGGTGGCCTCCGGCTGGCGGGCCATCGCCTGGACACCGTTACCGAAGATGATGCCGATGCCGACGCCGGGGCCGATCGCCGCGAGGCCGTAACCGATGGAGCCGAGGCTGCCGGTAACTTCAGCGAGAAGCATTGGGGCTTTCCTTTTTTCGAGGCCGGTGGACTTTCCACCGGACGACGGTTGAGGAGGGGATGGTCTGGTGTCTCTCAGTGCTCGGCTTCGAGCGAGCTGGAGATGTACGAGGCGGTCAGGAGCGTGATGATGTACGCCTGCAGCCCCTGGATCAGCAGCTCGAAGGCGACCAGCGCCACGACCACGATGAACGAGGTCGCCGAGTACAGGGCGCCGATGGTCGGGCCGAGCAGGTACCAGGCCGCGACGCTGAAGGTCACGATCAGCATGTGGCCGGCGAACATGTTGGCGAAGAGCCGGACGGCCAGGGTGAAGGGCCGGACGATGACGTTCGACAGGAACTCGATCGGCGCCAGAAGGAAGTACAGCCACTTCGGCAGGCCGGGCGGGAACATCATGTTCTTGAAGTAACCCACGAAGCCCTGGTGCTTGATGCCCAGGTACATGTACGTGAGCCACACCATGCCGACGATCGAGGCCGGGAAGGCGATCCGCGAGGTGACCGGGAACTGTGCGATCGGGATGATCGACATCAGGTTCATGATCCACACGAAGAAGAAGATCGAGACCAGGAAGGGGACGAAGTGGTCGCCCTTCTTGCCGATCGTCTCGCGGGAGATCTGGTCGCGGACGAACAGGTAGCCCAGCTCGCCGACGTTCTGGACACCGCGCGGCACCAGCTTGGGCTTCGCGAACGCGCTCCAGAAGAAGCCGACCACGATGAGCACCGAGATCAGGCAGAGCAGCATCGGCTTGGTGAAGTCGAAGCTGCCGATCGAGAAGATCGGCTTGAACTCGTAGATGTTCAGCCCAGGCGAGGGGAAGCCGCAGCCGGCGTCAAACAGGTGACAGCTGCTGGCGAGCTCGACGTCAGCAGCAGCCACCATCGACTCCTTCGTCGTGAAGCATCTTTACGGCAACCTCAGTGTGTCGGCGCGGTGTGGAACCGCGGAGCGGCACGCAGCAGGGCCCGGTCAGGACCTGCCGTGGCGGACATACACAAGAACCAGGGCCAGAGCGACTCCGACGATCAAGCCGATCGGCAGAAACAGCGTGGAATGTCCCGTCCACCGGTCGATCAGCCAGCCCAGGCCCCCGTAGACGGCCATGCCGCCCAGGATGTAGCTGATGCTCGACCACGTGGCGTCGGCCAGACTGTGGTCCTTCCGTTCCCCGTTCGGGGAACTTTCCGGACCGCTGCGGCGTCCACTCTCGCTCATGACGCACCGGACGATAGCAGGCGGCTCTCGGGGTTACCGCACCCGGGCCGTCGATCTTGGGGAAGCCGGTGAACGCGGGGCGAACGCGCCGTGTCATACGTCATCGTTTCCCGTCCGGTTCGACGTACGCGATCTTCAGTTTGCTGAAGACGCGGACCTGTGCGGCGATCCACACGAGGGTCGCGGCCAGGATCACCAGGGCGAAGACCTTGGTGTCGAACCAGGTGGCGTCGGCGAAGGCGAAGAGCAGGATCGCCACTCCGCCGACCTGGGCGAGGTAGGTGAGCATCGCCATGTTCATGATCATGAACGGGTTGCCGTTGGTGATCTTCCCGATGGCGATCTGGCCCAGGGAGAAGAAGACGAGGACCACGGTCGACGCGAATGCCGCGCCGATCAGGCCCTCGGTTCCGGCGACAATCGTGCCCACGATCATCGCGACGATCGCGACGGCGGCCGTGGGGATGGCCGAGCCGCGCAGAAGCCGTGCGTCATTGGCCTGCATGTCGGTGTCTCCGGCAAGAGTCGGGGGTGCTGGGGTCTCACCAGGAGGCCTGGGCTCGACGTGCCCCGGACTTACGACAGTTGGCGGGGGTCTGAGCTTGACTCCCCTTGGGTCCATCGGCCCTTATGCCTGGTTCGTGAACGGTATCACAAACTATTTGAGCAGAGCTTTACCCAGCCCTGTGCCCAACCTCACAGCGGTCCCCTCTGGGCCCGTGAGCCGCTTCGCGCTACCGGTCGCGTGGCCGAATCCCGTCCGTGCCAAGGCTGTTCGCCTGATTCATCCACATTGAGGAGGGCGTCGTGAGCTATGTCCTGCTCCCCGTCGGAGGCCCTCCGGCGACCCCGGCCACGGTAGCGGGGCGGGACCACGGCGTACAACCAACGCGGCACGTGCGGGCGGAACCACGGGAGCAGCAGCACGATCAGGCCGAGGGCCATGAAGCCGAGCCCCGCGTACACGATGGGGCGGCGGGCCGGGCGCACCGAGATGAGCACGGTGAACGACGCGATCAGGCCGGACCAGAAGTACATGATCATGACGGCCCGGCTGTGCGAGTGGCCGATCTCCAGCAGCCGGTGGTGCAGGTGGCCCTTGTCCGCGGCGAACGGCGACTGGCCCGCCCAACCGCGTCGCGTGACGGCCATCACGAGGTCGATCAGCGGCACGATCAGCACCGCGAACGGCAGCACCAGCGGAATGTAGACCGGCACCAATTTGTGGGTCGCGAATGTCTGTGAGCCACTTTGCGCGGAGATCACATCGGGATCGAGACGACCGGTGAGGGTGATCGCCGCGGCGGCCAGCATCAGGCCGATCAGCATGGAGCCCGAGTCGCCCATGAAGATGCGCGCCGGGTGCAGGTTGTGCGGCAGGAATCCCGCGCAAACACCGATCAACAACGCGGTGAACATTGTGGGCGCGGCCGCACCGTCGATGCCGTAGCCGAACCAGAGCCGGTACGCGTAGGCGAAGAACGCCAGGCCCGCGATGCACACCATGCCGGCCGCGAGACCGTCGAGACCGTCGACGAAGTTCACCGCGTTGATGGTGATCACGACGACCGCGATGGTCAGGATCGCGCCCTGGGTGGGGCTCAGGCTGTAGGTGCCGTGGCCCGGGATCGGCAGCCACAGGATGACGATGCCCTGCCACACCATGACGCCGGCGGCGAGGGCCTGGCCGAGCAGCTTGATGATGGCGTCGACGCCCCACTTGTCGTCGATGACGCCCAGCAGGCAGATCAGCGCGCAGCCGGACAGCAGCGCCTGCACGTCGGTCGAGTCGGTGAACACCACTTCCATGCCGGGCAGCTGACGAGCGATCAGCAGGCCCGCGCACAGGCCGCCGAACATCGCCATGCCGCCGAGGCGGGGCGTCGGCTCCTTGTGCACGTCGCGCGCACGGATCTCGGGCATCGCCCCGGCGGCGATCGCGAAGCGTCGGACGGCGCCGGTGAGCAGGTACGTGACTGCTGCCGAGACAAACAGCGTCAGCAGGTACTCGCGCAAGACTCAGCCACCGTCCCCGGATTCTGCATTTCGCCGCACACGCAGCACACTAAAGGTCATCGACTTCCCGGCGGGAAACGATCGCACAGTGGACACCCCGCGGGCCACCGGCACCGCGCGCCACAGACGCCACTTCCGCCTCCGCGCGCTCTGCGCTCACGATAGAACCACCGTTCCGGCACTCGCCCTTCAGGGGACCCGTTGCTCCGTCAGGGGCACACCGCCCCTACGGACCAACGCGACCGACCGACACAGCAGCGGACGAAGCATCTGACACAGGGACAGACGCAGCGAACCGCGCTGTCGGTTCGCCGCTCGGGTCACCGCACCGGGTCACCGCACGGGGTACGCCGGATGCGTCGCCACCAGGTCCGCGACCACCGTCGCGATGTCCCGCGCCGCGCTGCCGTCGGTGTCGCGCACCGCCCTTCCGACCAACGTCGCGATCTCCTTCATGTCACCCTCCGTCATCCCCTGGGTGGTCACCGCCGGGGTGCCCACCCGGATGCCGGACGCGATCATCGGCTTCGCCGGGTCGAACGGAATGGCGTTCTTGTTGAGCGTGATGCCGGCCCGTTCGCAGCGCGTCTCCGCGTCGCGCCCGGTGACGCCGAGGCCGCGCAGGTCGAGCAGCGCGAGGTGGGTGTCGGTGCCCCCGGACACCGCGCGCATCCCCTCCGCCTCCAGGCCGGCGGCGAGCGCTTGGGCGTTGGCGACGACCTGGCGTGCGTACGACGCGAACGCGGGCTGGGCGGCCTCGCGCAGCGCGACCGCCTTGGCCGCGACCGCGTGCATCAGCGGGCCGCCCTGGCAGAAGGGGAAGACCGCTTTGTCGATTCGCTCGGCCAACTCCTCGCGGCACAGGATCATGCCGCCGCGCGGACCGCGCAGGACCTTGTGCGTCGTACAAGTGACGACATCTGCGTAGGGAACGGGCGACGGCACCGCTCCCCCGGCCACCAGGCCGATGAAGTGCGCCGCGTCGACGACCAGGTAGGCGCCCACTTCGTCGGCGATTTCTCGAAAGAGCGCGAAGTCGACAAGTCGCGGATAGGCCGTCGCGCCGCAGATCACCATCTTGGGCCGGTGCCGCAGCGCCAGGTCCCTGACCTGGTCGTAGTCGATCGTTTCGTCCTTTTCGCGCACGCCGTAGGCGACGGTGCTGAACCAGCGTCCGGAGAAGTTCACCCGCGAACCGTGGGTGAGGTGGCCGCCGTGCGGAAGCGACATCGCCAGCACGGTGTCCCCGGGGACGAGCAGTGCGGCGTACGCCGCGAGGTTCGCGGACGCGCCCGAGTGCGGCTGGAGGTTGGCGTGCTCGGCGCCGAACAGCTCGCGCGCCCGGCGCAGGCCGATCTCCTCGGCGCGGTCGACCTCCGCGCAGCCGCCGTAGTAACGCCTCCCGGGATACCCCTCGGCGTACTTGTTGGACAGCGTGCTGCCGAGCACGGCGAGCACAGCGGGTGACGTGAAGTTCTCGCTCGCGATGAGCTGGAGTCCGCCCCGCTGGCGTGCCAGCTCGCCGAGGACCACATCGGCGATGTCGGGGTCGGTCCGCTGGAGCAGCGGGAAGTCCGGGCCCCAGAAGGGGACGTCGGTCGTGCCCATGGCACAACTCCTTTTGACGGAGGGAGGCACCCTCCACTGTAGGTCGGGGAGACCTACATCACATCCCTGTCCGCGCCGTCAACGCGGTCAACATGGGGTCGATCGCGGTGTTGATCTCGGACGCGCAGGCCCGGAAGACGTTCAGCGGCGAGCCGTACGGATCGGCGACCTCGTCCCACTCCGGCCCGGGAGCGGCCATCCGGCCGCGCAGCGCGGCGGCGGCCCGGACCAGGAAGCGGCCCCGCTCGACCAGGTCCCCGTCGGGCACCGCGGAACGCTCCAGGACGGCGACCAGACGGGTGAACTCCTTCAGGGTGAAGGTGCGCAGACCCGACGCGTGCCCCATGGACACCACGTGGGCGCGGTGGTCGAGGGTCGCGGTGAGGACGAGGTCGGCCTCCGCGACGTGCTCGTCCTGGAGCTCACGCCCTTTGAAGTCCCCCGGATCCCCGCCGAACTCGCGTACCACCTCGGCGGCGAACGGCTCCATCGAGGCACCCTCGTGACCCCAGGTGCCGGCGCTCGCCACCTCGATGCGGTCGGACTCGTACGACGCCAGCCGCCGCGACAGGCCCAGGCGCGCCAGCCGCTCCGCGATGGGAGAGCGGCAGATGCTGCCCGTACAGACGAACAGGATGCGGAACGGGCCCGCACCTGCCATCGCGGACCCGGGTGGAGGCGGCGTCAATTGACGCCCTCCAAATCGGGCACGACTTCGCGCAGGGTCTCCAGGGACAGCGCGCCCTCGCGGAGCAGGCGCGGGCGGCCCGCGGTCAGGTCGATGATCGAGGAGGGCACGGTCGCCGGGCAGGTGCCGCCGTCGAGGTAGACCGAGACCGACTCGCCGAGCTGGTCCACCGCCTGGTCGACGGTCGTCGCGGGCGGGTTGCCGGAGCGGTTGGCGCTGCTGACCGCCATCGGGCCGGTCTCGTTCAGCAGTTCGATGGCGACGGGGTGCAGCGGCATGCGTACCGCGACCGTGCCGCGCGTCTCGCCCAGGTCCCACTGGAGCGACGGCTGGTGGAACGCGACGATGGTCAGCGCACCCGGCCAGAAGGCGTCGACCAGCTCCCAGCCCAGCTCGGGGAAGCCCGTCACGAGGCCGTGGAGGGTCGTGGGCGAGCCGACGAGGACCGGTGAAGGCATGTTGCGCCCACGGCCCTTCGCGTCCAGAAGCGCCTTGACGGCGTGCGGGGAGAACGCGTCGCCGCCGATGCCGTAGAGCGTGTCGGTCGGCAGGACCACGAGCTCGCCCCGCTTCACGGCACTGGCCGCCTCGCGCAGCCCCAGCCCGCGGTCCAGCGTGTCGGAGCAGTCGTAGCGTCGGCTCATCGGGACTGTCCCTCCAGACTGTGCCGGCCCGGGGCGGTCCCCCGGGCCACCGGCCCCATGCGGCCGGACTTCTCAAGCAGCGCCATCCCGGGGGCAACCCCCGGACCCCCGGACCTCACGCCCCCTCCTTCCGCGCGGTGGTGAACCGCGGGCGGTTGTTGAGGTCGCGATGGTCCGCGGCGTCGACCCAACCGGATTCCTCGTTGAAGATCCACGGCACGGTGCCGCCCTGGGTGTCCGCGTGCTCGACCACCACGACGCCTCCCGGGCGCAACAGGCGGTAGGCGGTGCGCGACAGCCCGCGGATCACGTCGAGGCCGTCCTGGCCGGAGAACAGCGCCATCTCGGGGTCGTGGTCACGTGCCTCGGGGGCGACGTTCTCCCACTCCTCGAGCGGAATGTAGGGCGGGTTGCTGATCACCAGGTCGACGGTGCCATTCAGGTGCGGGAGCGCGGCGAGCGCGTCGCCCTGGTGCAGGTTCACGCGCGACCCGGCGGCGTTGCGCTCGGCGAACGCGAAGGCCCGCTCGTCCAGCTCGACCGCGTGCACCACCGACCGCGGCACCTCCTGCGCCACCGCGAGCGCGATCGCGCCGGACCCGGTGCACAGGTCCACGACCAGCGGCTCGGCGACGTCCATGGCGCGCAGCGCCTCTATGGCCCAGCCCACCACCACCTCGGTCTCCGGGCGCGGGACGAACACTCCCGGCCCCACCTGGAGTTCGAGGTAGCGGAAGAACGCCCGCCCGGTGATGTGCTGCAACGGCTCCCGCGCCTCGCGGCGCGCCACCGCCTCCCAGAACCGCGCGTCGAAGTCCCCGTCGGCGACGGTGTGCAACTCGCCCCGCTTGACGCCGTGCACGTACGCGGCGAGCTCCTCGGCGTCGAAGCGCGGCGAGGGGACGCCCGCGTCGGCCAGTCGCAGGGTGGCCTGGGCCACCTCGGCGAGCAGCAGGTTCATCTTTCTCCGTCCGCAGTCCCGTGTGCACGGGGAAGCCGTAGAGGCGTGGATTGGGCCGCCGACGCGCCGCCGGGTCAGCCGCTGTGGGCCAGTCTGGCGGCCATGTCGGCGTCGGCGCACGCTTGCACCACCGCGTCGAGGTCGCCGTCGAGCACCTGGTCCAGGTTGTACGCCTTGTAGCCCACCCGGTGGTCGGAAATCCGGTTCTCCGGGAAGTTGTACGTGCGGATCCGCTCCGACCGGTCGACGGTACGCACCTGGCTGCGGCGCGCGTCCGCGGCCTCCTTCTCGGCCTCCTCCTGCGCCGCGGCCAGCAGCCGCGATCGCAGGATACGCATTGCCTGCTCCTTGTTCTGGAGCTGGCTCTTCTCGTTCTGGCAGGACGCCACCACGCCGGTGGGCAGGTGCGTGATGCGGACCGCCGAGTCGGTGGTGTTGACCGACTGGCCGCCCGGGCCGGACGAGCGGTAGACGTCGATGCGCAGGTCGTTCGGATTGATCTCGACGTCGACGTCCTCGGCCTCGGGCAGCACCAGCACGCCGGCCGCGGAGGTGTGGATGCGGCCCTGCGACTCGGTCGCGGGCACGCGCTGCACGCGGTGGACGCCGCCCTCGAACTTCAGGCGCGCGAAGACGCCCTCGCCGAGGGCGGGGACACCCTTGGCCTTCACGGCGACCGAGACGTCCTTGTAGCCGCCGAGGTCGGACTCGTTGGCGTCGATGATCTCGGTCTTCCAGCCGGCGCGCTCGGCGAAGCGCAGGTACATGCGCAGCAGGTCGCCGGCGAAGAGCGCGGACTCGTCGCCGCCCTCGCCGGCCTTGATCTCGAGGATGACGTCCTTGTCGTCCGCGGGGTCGCGCGGGACCAGGAGGTGGCGCAGCTTCTCCGCGAGCTCCTCGCGGCGCTGCTCCTGCTCGTCCGCCTCGGTGGCGAAGTCGGGGTCCTCGGCTGCGAGTTCGCGTGCCGCGGCGATGTCGTCACCGGCCTGCACCCACGAGCGGTAGGTGTCGACGATGGGGCTCAGCTCGGCGTACCGGCGCCCGAGGGTGCGCGCCCGCGCCTGGTCGGCGTGGACCTGCGGGTCGGCGAGCCGGCGCTCCAGGTCGGCGTGCTCGGCGAGCAGTTCGTCCATCGCCTCGAACACGGGGTGCTCCTGTCAGTGGACCGCGGCGGGTCAGCGTGCGGATGGGCCGGAAACGACGGAAATGCGGAGGGTCGCGCGGATCGCGGCACGGGACCGGTGCGGTGACGGCGTACGAAACGGCGGCCTACGAGACTGCGGCGCCCTGAAGAGCAACGTTCTGAACAGTGGCGTCGTGAACAGCGGGGTCCTGAACAGCGGGGTCGCGCGGGAAGGCGCGGACAAACGAACGACGCCGGAGGGAGTGTGCGGGACTCGACCGAGCCCCGCACGCCCCTCCGGCGTCGAAAGTCGCTACTTGCTGCCCGCGCCGGGGCCCTTGCCGAAGCGCTTCTCGAAGCGGGCGACACGGCCGCCGGTGTCGAGGATCTTCTGCTTGCCCGTGTAGAACGGGTGGCACTGCGAGCACACGTCGGCGTTGATCTTGCCGCTCGTGGCCGTGCTGTGGGTGGTGAACGTGGCACCGCAGGTGCAAGAGACGACGGTCTCCACGTACTCCGGGTGGATCTCGGGCTTCACAGGGGTCTCCTTGACGAATCGGGAGGGCGCCGGGTCGCCACCGTCAGGATGGGGCGGACGTGAACCGGGGCCGACATACCAGTGTGCCAGCAGGGGGCGGTACGACCAAAATCGGGTCCCCCGCCCACCGTTTGCGGCACACGTTCCCTGCGCCCGCGTTGGCGGCGGGCACAGGCGGAGGGCCCCGCCGCCGCGCGAGGCGGTCGGCGAGGCCCTCCGTCGTGAAGGCGGTTCCGGGAACCGGCCGACGGACGGACCGTCAGTCGTTCGGCATCGGGGTCGTCTTCTGGATCTGCATGAGGAATTCGGCGTTGCTCTTCGTCTTCTTCATCTTGTCCTGAAGAAGCTCGATCGCCTGCTGCTGCTCCAGCGCGTGCAGCACGCGGCGCAGCTTCCACACGATCGCGAGCTCGTCCGGCGCCATGAGGATCTCCTCCTTGCGGGTGCCGGACGCGTCGACGTCCACCGCGGGGAAGATCCGCTTGTCGGCGAGCTTGCGGTCGAGCTTGAGCTCCATGTTGCCGGTGCCCTTGAACTCCTCGAAGATCACCTCGTCCATGCGCGAGCCGGTCTCGACCAGCGCGGTGGCCAGGATGGTCAGCGAGCCGCCGTTCTCGATGTTGCGCGCGGCACCGAAGAAGCGCTTCGGCGGGTAGAGCGCGGTCGAGTCGACACCGCCGGACAGGATGCGGCCCGACGCGGGCGCGGCGAGGTTGTACGCGCGGCCCAGGCGGGTGATCGAGTCCAGCAGCACGACGACGTCGTGGCCCAGTTCGACGAGGCGCTTGGCACGCTCGATCGCGAGCTCGGCGACGATCGTGTGGTCCTCGGCCGGCCGGTCGAAGGTCGAGGAGATGACCTCGCCCTTGACCGAGCGCTGCATGTCGGTGACCTCTTCGGGCCGCTCGTCGACGAGGACGACCATGAGGTGGCACTCGGGGTTGTTGTGCGTGATCGCGTTGGCGATCGACTGGAGCACCATCGTCTTGCCGGCCTTCGGCGGCGAGACGATGAGGCCGCGCTGGCCCTTGCCGATCGGGGCGACCAGGTCGATGATCCGGGTCGTCAGGACGTTCGGCTCGGTCTCCAGGCGCAGGCGCTCCTGCGGGTACAGCGGCGTCAGCTTGGAGAAGTCCGCACGCTGGCGGGCGTGCTCGGGCTCGGAGCCGTTGACGGTGTCGAGCCGGACGAGCGCGTTGAACTTCTCGCGGCGCTCGCCGTCGCGCGGCTGGCGCACCGCGCCGACAATGGCGTCGCCCTTGCGCAGGCCGTTCTTGCGGACCTGGGCGAGCGAGACGTACACGTCGTTCGGGCCGGGCAGGTAGCCGGAGGTCCGCACGAAGGCGTAGTTGTCGAGGATGTCGAGGATGCCCGCGACGGGGATCAGGACGTCGTCGTCGGCGACCACGGGCTCGTTCGTCTCGAAGCCGTCACGGCCGCGGCGGCGGTTGCGGTCGCGGTAACGCCCCCGACGCCGGCGGCCGCCGCCCTCGAAGTCGTCGTCGTCCTGCGGACCGAGGTTGTCGCCCCGGTTGTCGCCGCGGTTGTCCCCACGGGCATCCCCACGGGTGTCGTTGCGCTCGCCGCCGCCGGCCCGCTCGCCGCGGTCACTGCGCTCGCTGCGCTCGGTGCGGTTGCCGCGCTCGGCCCGGCCGGCACGCTCGCCGCGTTCGGCACGCTCGCCGCGCTGCGCCTCGCCGTCGCCGCGCTCACGGCGGCCCTGGCCGCGCTCGCGGCGGTCGCGGCGGCTCTCGCGCTCGCCGCCCTCGCCGCGTCCGCCACCCGCCTGCGCGTCGTCGGCAGGCGCCTCGGCGTCCTTGTCGGCGGCTGCGGCACGGTCTGCGGCGGTGGCGCGGCGGCCCTTGGCGGGCTGCTCGTCCTCGGCGGCGTCGGCACGGCGCGAGCGCGTCGTGGGTGCGCCCTCGTTCGCGGCCTGGCCGGGGATGTCGATCGACTGCTGCGCGACGTCGGTGACGCCGCGGCGGGCGGCCCGGCGGGTACGCGTGGGCGCCTCGGCCTCGGCCTCGGCGGCCGGCGCGGACTCGGCGGCAGCGGCCGGGGCCTCCGGCGCGGGGGCCGCGGCGGGCGCCTCGGCGGCGGCCTTGGCGGCACGCGTGGTGCGCGAAGTGGTGGCCGGCGCGGGCGCGGCCTCGGCGGACGCCGACTGCTCGCCGCCGCCCTGCTTGGCCTGGATGGCCTCGATGAGCTGGCTCTTGCGCATACGGCCGGTCCCGCTGATCCCGAGACCGGCGGCAACCTGCTGCAACTCCGCCAGCACCATGCCGTTCAGGCCGCCGCCGGCGGCGCGGCGGCGCCGCGGAGCGGCGGCGGTGGCGTCACTGGTGGCGGACCCGGCCTGGTCTGCGGCCTGGTCCATGAGATCGGTGGTGTCGCTCACGAAGGGTCCTTCCCTGGAGCGGGCGTCGGCCTTGATACGGCGCGGCGACCGGTTGTGCTGTCCGGCCCGGGTCCCGGGCCCTGATGGTCCGGGTACGGATCCGGTGCGGTGGTCCGCCTTGCGGCGGGAATCGTCGAAACTGCGTCCGGCGCGGTCGGGATCGGGCTCACGATCATCTGCGGGGAGTTAGTCCTCGGGGCCCCGGGAATTCTCGCGGTACGGCGTCGGGAGGACGCCGATCGGCTTCGGGGAGCCACGTTTCGTCACGAGGGACAGGCAGGAGGGGGAGCTCCCGTAGGACCGTGGCCACGGAAAACGAAACCGGGCACCGAACTGGCCCGGCCCGATGAGGGCTGGACTCCTGGTGCGGTGGTGACATTAACACTACCGGACCCACACGACATTCCCCCACCCCGTGGCGCCTCCGAGTCGGTGTGTCGGCCATTTGGCCAAACCGGCCACAGCCGTGCCGACCGAACCCCGGCTGCCTGAGCGGCGAGCCGGACCGGCCGGACGAGCCGCGGGCGAACCGCGTCGCGGGTACGGCACCTTGCCAACGAGCAACCATCTCGTGGGTTACCCGAGCGGAAGGACGCCGGCCCCCTCCGTGTCGACGTCGAGCCGGGTCGCGACCCACGCGGGGTCGGCGGCGCCGATGACTTCCTCCACCCGTTCGGCGGTCACCAGGGCGAGCACTGTGGGGCCGGCCCCGGAGATCACGGCGGCATGTCCCTGACCTCGAAGTTTACCGACCAGATCGGCGCTGTGGGGCATCGCGGGCGAGCGGTAGTCCTGGTGCAGCCGGTCCTCGGTGGCGGGCAGCAGGAGGTCCGGGCGGGTGGTGAGCGCGGTCACCAGGAGGGCGGCACGGCCCGCGTTGATCGCGGCCTCGGCATGCGGCACCTGGGCGGGCAGCAGCCCGCGGGCGACCTCGGTGGAGAGCGGGGTGGACGGGACGAACACGACGGGGGCTATGTCCGCGTGCGGCTGCGCGCGTACCGCGTGCGGGCCGTCCTCGTCGGTCCAGGCGGTGGTGAACCCGCCGTAGAGGCAGGCCGCCACGTTGTCCGGGTGGCCTTCGAGCGCGGTCGCGACGCCCAGCGCGGCGTCGTCGTCCAGGCGCTCGGCGCCGCCTATGGTCAGTGCCCGGGCGGCGACGACGCCCGCGCAGATGGCGGCGGCCGACGAGCCGAGGCCGCGGCCGTGCGGGATGCGGTTGGCGCACACCACTTCGAGGCCGACGGGGCGGCCGCCGAGTGCTTCGAAGGTGGCGTGCAGGGCGCGTACGACCAGGTGGTTCTCGTCGCGCGACAGGTTGTCGGCGCCCTCGCCCGCGATGTCGATCGAGAGTCCTCGGTCGGCGATGCGCACGACGACGTCGTCGTAGAGGCCGAGGGCGAGCCCGAAGGCGTCGAAACCGGGGCCGAGGTTGGCACTCGTCGCGGGAACGCGTACCCGGACGGGGGCGGCGCGGAAAGCAGGACCGGCCATCAGCTGTGGACACTCCTCCTCGTGGGGGTCCCGGCAGACGCCTCGAAGGACACGGTGAACGGTGGCCGCGTCCGGCACTGGGGAACGGCAGATGCGACGGGCGCGGACCGTGCAGACGGTCGCAGAGCCGCGTCAGGGGTTCAGCGTAGCGAAAGCTCGTTTGCGTGCGGCACGCCGCGCCCGGGGGATTTCTCGATTTCCCGTCGTATCGCTGTGTCGATGCGGCGGTGGAGCGGCAGGTCAGGGCGGTGGGCGGGGGCTCGGACCACCGGGCGGGATGTACGGGAGGGGTACGCGGGAATGTCCGCGTACCCCTCCTCCGATCGTTGCGCGCGACGTCGTGCGGTGTGGCGTTGCGCGGCGTCGCTTTCCGGCCAGTGCGTCGACCGGTCGGTGCGTCGGGCGGACGCGTGCCGCAGGCGCGCCGAAGCCCTGGTGCGCCTCGGCCTAGGTCGGCGTTGGTCGGCCTCGGTACCGGCCTCCGGTCCCGAACGCGTGGGCTCAGCCGTCGAGGCCGAGTTGCGCCGCCGCGGCGCCCGCGTCCACCGGTACGACGACCGGCTTGGGCGCACCCGCGACCGCCCAGTCCGGGTCCTTCAGGCCGTTGCCCGTCACGGTGCAGACGATGCGCTGCCCCCGGTCGACCAGCCCGAGCTCCGCGGCCTTCAGCAGGCCCGCGACGCTCGCCGCCGACGACGGCTCGACGAACACACCCTCCTGCGAGGCCAACAGCCGGTACGCGGAAAGGATTTGACGGTCCGTCACAGAATCGATGTGGCCACCGGACTCGTCCCGCGCGGCGAGCGCGAAGTCCCACGACGCCGGGTTGCCGATGCGGATCGCGGTCGCGATCGTCTGCGGCGACGTGACGGGGGCGCCGTTCACGATCGGCGCCGAACCGGCCGCCTGGTAGCCCCACATGCGCGGGCGACGGGCCGCGAGGCCGTCCTTCGCGTACTCCTGGTAGCCCCGCCAGTAGGCGGTGATGTTGCCGGCGTTGCCGACCGGCAGGACGTGGATGTCGGGGGCGTCGCCGAGCATGTCGACGATCTCGAACGCCGCCGTCTTCTGGCCCTCGATGCGCACCGGGTTGACCGAATTCACCAGTGCCACCGGGTACTTGTCGGCCAGGTCGCGGGCCAGCGTCAGGCAGTCGTCGAAGTTGCCGTCGACCTGCAGGATGCGCGCGCCGTGCACGAGGGCCTGGCCCATCTTGCCCAGCGCGATCTTGCCGGACGGCACGAGCACGGCGCAGACCATGCCCGCGCGCACCGCGTACGCCGCGGCCGACGCGCTCGTGTTGCCGGTCGACGCGCAGATGACCGCCCGCGCGCCCTCCTCCTTGGCCCGCGAGATCGCCATCGTCATGCCGCGGTCCTTGAAGGACCCGGTCGGGTTGGCGCCCTCGACCTTGAGATGCACCTCACAGCCCGTGCGCTCGGAGAGCACCTGGGCCGGCACGAGCGGCGTACCGCCCTCGCGGAGCGTGACGACGGGGGTCGACGCGGTCACCGGGAGGCGGTCCCGGTACTCCTCGATGACCCCGCGCCACTGGCGGGTCTGTCCGGCGCGTGCGGCCCCGGTCTCCGGGTTCACCGCGTTGTCCACCGCGCTCACGGTCGTCATTCCCCTTCCACCCGCATGATGCCGGCGATGTCACGGACGATGTCGAGTCCGCGCAGCTCGTCCACGGTCGCCGACAGGGCGGCGTCGGTCGCGCTGTGCGTGACGATGACGAGTGTCGCATCACCGTCGCGACCCTGCTGCCGGACGGTGTCGATCGACACATCGTGCTTCGCGAAGACCGCCGCGACCGCGGCCAGAACGCCGGGCTTGTCCGCCACGTCGAGGTTCAGGTGGTAGCGGGTGACCGCCTGTCCGACGGGACGCACTTCGAGGTTGGCGTACGCCGACTCTCCCGGCCCGGTGGTCTCGGAGAGCTTGTTGCGGCACACCGCCACCAGGTCGCCGAGCACCGCGCTCGCGGTCGGCGCGCCGCCCGCGCCCGGGCCGTAGAACATCAGGCTGCCGGCCGCCTCGGACTCCACGAAGACCGCGTTGTACGCCTCGCGCACCGACGCCAGCGGGTGCGACCGCGGGATCATCGCGGGGTGCACGCGGGCGCTGACGGACGTGCCGTCGGCGCTGCGCTCGCAGATCGCGAGCAGTTTGACGACGCTGTCCATGCTCTTGGCGCTCGCCACGTCGGCCGCGGTGACCTCGGTGATGCCCTCGCGGTAGACGTCGGCGGCCGTGACGCGCGTGTGGAACGCGAGGCCGGCCAGGATCGCGGCCTTGGCGGCGGCGTCGAAGCCCTCGATGTCGGCGGTGGGGTCGGCCTCGGCGTACCCGAGCTGGGTGGCCTCGTCGAGCGCCTCGGCGAAGCCCGCGCCCGTGGAGTCCATCCGGTCGAGGATGAAGTTGGTCGTGCCGTTGACGATGCCCAGCACGCGGTTGACCTTGTCGCCGGCGAGGGACTCGCGCAGCGGGCGCAGCAGCGGGATCGCGCCGGCGACGGACGCCTCGTAGTACAGGTCGACGCCGTACTTGGCGGCGGCGGCGTGCAGGGTCGCGCCGTCCTCGGCGAGCAGCGCCTTGTTGGCCGAGACGACCGAGGCGCCGTGCTCCATCGCGGTCAGGATGAGGGTGCGGGCGGGCTCGATGCCGCCGATGACCTCGACGACGACGTCGATGTCGTCGCGTTTGACCAGCGACTCGGAGTCGGTGGTGAACAGCTCGGGGTCGATGCCGGGGCGGTCGCGGCCGGCGCGGCGTACCCCTACGCCGGCCAGCTCGACCGGGGCTCCGATGCGGGCGGCGAGGTCCGTCGCGTGCGTCGTCATGATGCGGGCCACTTCGGAACCCACCACACCACAACCGAGCAGCGCCACCTTGAGCGGCTGCGTACGCATCATCCGACCTCGCTTCATCAAGGACTTCTCGTCTATCTCAGGGTGCCTCCACCGCGCGGGCGGTGCGGCGCCCTTGATCCCGCCAGTGTCGCCGGGATCACCCGCCGATCCCACGTCCGTCCAGGATCCGAGACAGGAATTCTTGCGTGGGACGCCTGGGGATCACGCGAGATTTTCCCGTCCCGCGGGGGTCCGACGGGGGTCTGGCGGGGGTCTGACGGGGTGGGGCGGTTGCGCTGTGCGGGGCTGTGCTGTGCCGGGCCGCGGTCCGTCAGCCGACGTCCAGCCTGAGCAGGTCGTCTTCCGTCTCCCGGCGAACGACGACGCGGCCCGCCCCGTCCTTCACCGCGACCACGGCGGGCCGCGTCACGTGGTTGTAGTTGCTCGCCATCGACCGGCAGTACGCCCCGGTCGCCGGCACCGCCACCAGGTCGCCGGGGGCGAGGTCGGCGGGCAGGTAGGCGTCGCGTACGACGATGTCGCCCGACTCGCAGTGCTTGCCGACGACGCGCGACAGCATCGGCTCGGCGTCGCTGGCGCGGGACACGAGGGCGACGTCGTACTCGGCGTCGTAGAGCGCCGTACGGATGTTGTCGGACATGCCGCCGTCGACGCTGACGTACGTGCGCAGCCCGTCGAGCGGCTTCACCGTGCCGACCTCGTAGAGCGTGAACGTGCTCGGGCCCGCGATCGCGCGTCCCGGCTCGACCGACAGGCGCGGCACGCGCAGGTTCGCGGCGGCGCACTCGCGCTCGACGATCGCGGTCAACTGCTTGGCGATGTCGGCCGGTTGCTGCGGGTCGTCGGCGCTCGTGTACGCGATGCCGAGGCCGCCGCCGAGGTCGATCTCGGGCAGTTCGACCTCGTGCTCGTCGCGAATCGCCGCCAGCAGGGCCACGACGCGGCGCGCCGAGACCTCGAACCCCGCGGTGTCGAAGATCTGCGAGCCGATGTGCGAGTGCAGGCCCAGGAGTTCGAGGGAGCCGAGCTTGAGGACCCGGCGTACCGCCTCCGCGGCCTTGCCGTCGTTCACCGACAGGCCGAACTTCTGGTCCTCGTGCGCGGTCGCGATGAACTCGTGGGTGTGCGCCTCGACTCCGACGGTGACGCGGACCAGGACCCTCTGCGTCACCCCGCGCCGCTCGGCGGCGAAGGCGACGCGCGCGATCTCCTCGTACGAGTCGACGATGATGCGGCCGACGCCCACCTCGATCGCCCGCTCGATCTCGGCGGCCGACTTGTTGTTGCCGTGGAACGCGATGCGCGCCGGGTCCATGCCCGCGCTGAGTGCGACGGCCAGTTCACCGCCCGAGCACACGTCGAGGTTCAAGCCCTCCTCGGAGATCCACTTCACCAGCGCGCGGCACAGGAACGCCTTGCCCGCGTAGAACACGTCGGAGCCCTCGAACGCCTGCTTCCACGCGCGGCAGCGGGACCGCAGGTCGTCCTCGTCGAGGATGTACGCGGGCGTGCCGAACTCGCGCGCGAGGTCGCGTACGTCCATGCCGGCCACCGTCACGACGCCGTCGTCCGCACGCTTCGTCGTCAGCGACCACACCTTGGGGTCAAGCGCGTTGAGGTCCTCCGGCGCCGGGAGGGCGTGGCCCTCCGGCAGGACGTCGGCATGCCGGGGACCGGCGGGGTGTGCGGACCTGCTCATGGTGCGGATGCTCCCCTGTGGCGGTGCGGGCGGGTGTGGCAGCTTGTGCGCGGTCGTGCAGGTGCGCGGTCGTGCGGGTGCGCGGTCGTGAGGTGGCGGTCGTGCAGGTGCGCGGTCGTGCGGGTGCGCGGTCGTGAGGTGGCGGTCGTGCAGGTGCGCGGTCGTGCAGGTGCGCGGTCGTGCAGGTGCGCGGTCGTGCAGGTGCGCGGTCGTGCAGGTGCGCGGTCGTGCAGGTGCGCGGTCCGATTGCGGCGGTTGCGTCGCTCAGAGCCGCTCGGGGGCGGAAACCCCAAGCAGGTCAAGGCCGTTCGCAATCGTCGTACGCGTCGCCTCGACCAGCCACAGCCGCGCCCGGTTGAGGTCCGTCGGCTCGTCGTCGCCGTACGGCAGCACGCGGTTGTCGTTGCTGTCGTTGAACCGGTGGTACGCGCCCGCCAGTTGCTCAAGGTAACGCGCGACGTGATGCGGCTCGCGCCACTCCGCCGATTTCGCGACCACCTGGGGGAACTCGCCGAGGACGCCGAGCAGCGTCGACTCGAGCTCGTGGTTCAGCAGCTCCGGCTTGAAGTCGTCGGCGGAGCCCTTGTCGACGCCCATCGCCACCGCGTTGCCCATGATCGAACAGGTGCGCGCGTGCGCGTACTGCACGTAGTAGACCGGGTTCTCGCGAAGGGCGCTCGTCAGCAGGTCGATGTCGAGCGTCAGCGTCGAGTCCGTCGAAGACCGCGCCAGCGAATACCGCGCCGCGTCCACGCCGATCCACTCCACGACGTCATCGATCGTGATGATGTTGCCGGCCCGCTTGCTCATCCGGACCTCTTGACCGCCGCGCAGCATCTTCACGAACTGCCCGATGAGCACCTCGATGTTGTGCTCCGGATCGTCACCGGCACACGCCACGATCGCCTTGAGCCGCCCGACGTACCCGTGGTGGTCGGCGCCCAGCATGTAGACGCAGACCTCGTTCCCCCGGTCGCGCTTGTCCAGGTAGTAGGCCGCGTCCGACGCGAAGTACGTGGTCTCCCCGTCGCTCTTGATCAGGACCCGGTCCTTGTCGTCCCCGAAGTCCGTCGTACGCAGCCAGATCGCGCCGCCGTCGTCGTACACGTGCCCCTGCGCGCGCAGCCGCTCGATGGCCTTCTCCACGGCACCCGACGCGTGCAGGCTCTTCTCCGAGAACCACACGTCGAAGTGCGCGCCGAACTCCTCCATCGACCGCTGGATCTCCGCGACCATGAGCGCGAGCCCGACCCGCGTGAAGACCTTCTTCTGCTCGTCCTCGGCCTTCCCCAGCACATCGGGCTCGGCGGCCACAATCTCCGCCGCAATGTCGTTGATGTACTCGCCGACGTACCCGTCCTCGGGCACCGGCCGGCCGTTCGCCGACGCGAGCAGCGAGGCACCGAACTTCTCGATCTGCACGCCGGCGTCATTGATGTAGTACTCGGTACTCACATCCGCGCCGGCGGCCTTGAGGATCCGCCCCAGCGAGTCGCCGACCGCGGCCCACCGAACCCCGCCAATATGAATGGGCCCCGTGGGGTTGGCCGACACGAACTCCAGGTTGATCTTCAACCCGGCGAGGCTGTCCCCCCGCCCGTACGCGTCGCCGCCCTCGACGATCGTCCGCGCCAGCGCGCCCGCGCTCGCCGCGTCCAACCGCACGTTCAGGAATCCCGGCCCGGCCACGTCCACCGACGCGACCCCGTCCACAGCCGTCAGCCGCGACGCCAGAATCGTCGCGACCTCCCGCGGCGGCTTCCCCGCTCGCTTCGCCAGCTGCAACGCCACATTCGTCGCGTAGTCCCCGTGATCACGGTTCTTCGATCGCTCGACCGTCACGTGCTCGGGCACCGCAACATCCAGCTCGCCCGCCTCTACAGACGCACGAACCGCCGACAACACAGCCTGGGAAAGTTCTTCGGGGGTCACGGAACCCAAGCCTAAGCGACCTCGTCCCCCCGACGCCCCCCGGTATCCACAGCCCCGCCGCACATCCCCCGAACGGACGGCGGGCCCACTCAGGTATGGGGCCCGGGCCGGCCGACACCCCTACCGCGGAGAAGCCGTCCCGAACGACAACCCCCGCACAACCCTTATCAACTGATCCGGATCGAACGGCTTGGTCAGGTACGCGTCCACCCCGGCCTCCCGGGCCCGCGCGATGTCCGCGCTCTGGGCACACGCACTTATCATCACGATCTTCAGATGCCGGGTCCGCGGATCCGCCCGCAGCCGAGCCGCCGTCCGGATCCCGTCCAGCCGCGGCATCATCACATCCAAAGTGACCAGGTCCGGCCGTACCTCATGGACCTTCCCGAGGCACTCCTCACCATCCACCGCAGTGGAGACCTCGAAGCCCTCCATCTGCAAATTCACGCTGATCAGCCGCCGGATCACCTCGTCGTCATCCACGACAAGCACCCGCCCGGCCCGCACCCCCGGCCTACCGCCCACCCCCCGACCCTAAGCCGCCGCCCCACCGCTCCGCGCCAAAACCCCACTTCCCACCCGACCTTTAACCCCCCTTGAACCCCCGCGCCCCACCCACTCCCCCACCCCAACCCCCGCGCCCCCTCCTCCCCCACCCAAAACCCCGGCGCGACCACCCCAGTCAAACTGGTAGTGTTCTCGCACATCGAGCCCCTGTAGCTCAGGGGATAGAGCAACGGCCTCCGGAGCCGTGTGCGCAGGTTCGAATCCTGCCAGGGGCACCCAAGCTCGATCAGCCAAAACAGCCGCTGACCAGCGGCTTTTTTGCTTTCCAGGCTCCAGCTCACATGCAGCCGTGCGCCACCCTGAGCGGCCATCTGTCCCCGTCTGCGAAACAGGCGCGAAACGGCCCGCGAGTCCTTCTGGACCGCGGGCCGCTGTGTTCGTGCAGGCCATGAGCCTTGCCAATGACCGTTGGGCTTGCTCCGACGCCGTCCGAAGATGACCTACCGCGTTGATCCGGCATGATCCAGCCACGTCTGTTGGCAGACGTACTCCCTGACCTGTGCACGCAGGTCTGCCAACTCCTCTCCGAGGCGGGTGAGCACGAAGTGGCCGCCGCCTTTCCGCAACTGCCGTTCCTTGAGTGGTGCGACTGCGGAGACGACTTCTGCCAAGGGTTCTATACCGCACCCAAGCCCGATGGGCCGTACGGCCCGGGGCACCGCACGGTTGCTCTGTGGGGCCCCGGACACATCAACCTGGATCTTGTACGCAACACCGTCATGTACGTCGAAGTCCTTGACCGCCCCGACATCAAAGCCGCGTTCCAGGGCACCTGAACCGCCCAACGCAGCGCGCACCCCGTTCTGTCGGCGGGAGGGGGGTTCGCTACTCCGGCTCGACACTGCGCGAACGGGGGACACGCGGCGAGCCGGAGCCTTTGGTTCACGCCGCACGTTGCGCCATCTCGGCGGCACGGACGGCACGTATATGCGCTCGACTTCTTTGCGACGATGGTCCTGGCCGACTCGCTCTTGGGACGCGGCGAGCCCGAGCAAGCGTGCAATGCCGCCTGCCGGGCCTCGGCCTCGGCCTCGGACGCGAACTCAAGTCCGCCTGATGCGTCGCCTACTTCGGCGAGTTCCGCACCCGACTCGACCAGTACGCTGGCAACACCGCCGTTGCCGATTCATGGAACAGGCAAGCTCACACCGGCTGTGGCAGGTCAACGGCTGACCAGGGCTAGCTCGAACGGCTTCCAGCCGCGCCGGTCCCCACCGGTCCGCGGATCCGAAAGGCGACGCCGGACCTCGGCCGCCGCCTGGTCGTCGTGCCCAGCGTTCTGCGCGAGCCAGATCACCATGCTCAGCTCCCGGATGTCCGCGAGCACCGGGTCGCCGTACCAGGTCATGACGTCGAAGCCGTACGCCCGCACGAACGCCTCGTACTCCGTGCGCGTGTGCCACCCGAACCGCTCGAAGTACATGGCTGTCTGGGTCAGGTCCCACTCCCGCGGCCCCAGCTCGAAGCCGTCCAGGTCGATCAACTGCGCCCGCCCGGCATCATCCACGAGCGCGTTGCCCACGTTCGCATCCCCGTGGATCATGCCGAACGGCAACACGAACTCCAGCGCGTCATAACGCTTCTGTGCGGCCTCAGCACGGTTCGCAAGAAACCTCCGGTCGTCGTCTGACAGGCTCCTCAGCTCACCCAACCGCCGAACGGTCGGCCCGAGTGGATTCGCGTACGGCAGCCCCAACGAGGCCGGCTCCTCCAGCCAGTGCAGCCGCCCCATCATTTCCGCGAACTGCACGACGTCCGCGCATTGTTCCTCCGCCGCAACCAGCTGCCAGGACGTCACCACCCGCCCGCTCACCCACGGCCGGCTGACGGACACCGGGCACCAGCCGCACCGCCGGATAGTCCACCTCGGCCAACCACCGAGCGACCGCGACCGTACGCGCATGCTCGTCAACCCGCGCGGCAGACCGCCCAATCCGCACCACCACCGGGCCCGCAAGCCGGAAAACCGCGTTCTCCCCCAGCCTCATCAACGAGGCCCCAGCCGCATCCAACCCGGCATCCCCACACGCGGCTTCCAACACCTCCGCCGCATGCTCCGCCGTGAACGCCGCCCCCGACTCCCCGCTGTTCGCCTTACAGACGACGCTACCGACCGTCGATCCCCCCCACGCAGTCCGAAGAACGCCGATGCCGCTCCGTGGACGCGTACCGCGCCGATCGACCTCCGGCCGATCCGGGGAAGCTCCGTCGTTCCCCCGCCCCCCAACGCGGTTCGTGACACCGCTTGCCGGTCACCCTGCCTCCCGGCCCAAGTGCCCCAGGTCGCAGCCCAGGCGCCACTCGCCCACGCGTGATGCGGTCCGAAAAGACGGTGCGTTTCAGCTAGCCACGAATGAAGGTCAGTCACCGAGCCTGGCGAGGCCAAGCGCGACGCTACGGAGCGGCCCCGTGTCGCCAAACGGTAGGTGGCTCGGTCGTGAGGTCAACTAGAGCAACGTGCGGAGCGACGCGTTCCAAGACGGTCGCCAGCGCGGGCAGATCCACGTTCGTCAGAGCGGTTGCCCTACTCGCGGTCGCGAGGGGACCACCCACACCACGGCTGATCTGCCTTACCCATCCAGGGCCTGCCCCAGGCAACTCCGTCGAACCGTCCGCCTGTACAACCGCAATGCTCCGGTGCTGCTTCTTCTGGCCCATCCCCCAGTAGATCAGTCCGCCGACCTCGGACCACGGCATGCGCACGACCGTGCCTCGTAGGTCCGCAAGGACGGGGCCCAGCACCAGGCCTTCCGCGTCCGCCCTCAGAACCGGAGTCGAGCGCAACGGCGCTGACGCGACAAGCACCATCCCCGGCCCGAAGAACACCCAGCCCAAGATGGCGGCCCAGAGCGGAAAGTCCGGCAGGAAGCCGGCGGCGACGAACACCCCACAGCCAGCGAACCCACCGAGGATGCGAAGGCTCCATCGGTAGCGCAGCTCATAGACACCGTCTGACGCGCCCACGAACCCAAACACCCCCGCACACGAATGGTCGGGTACACCGTAGGGGAGACGCCCCCGGCCCATTGCGCCAGCGCTCAGTAAGCGCCGCACGCGCCCCGACGTTGCCGAAGTCCAGACGCACGACCGCCCGGTCCCCGGCACGCCGGAGACCGGGTTCCGTGGTTGCGCCGTGCTCAGGGCGTGCGTTGCCGAATACGGAGAAACGCCGCGCCGCCGTGGGGTGCGATGTGTGGAGGACCGGGAGCCCGGTGAATCTGGGACCGCCTGAGGAGCGGCGTTTGGTTCCCGGTGAGGGTGGCGGTTAGCGGGGTTTCGGTTTGCGCCGCGTACGGGGCCGGTTCGGTGCCAACATGCTTGTCACCGGGAGTCGTTGCCCGAACGGGGGCGGTTGTGCACGCTGTGGTGCGGTGGTTGGTGGCGGTGCTGGGGTCGGTTGCGGCGTTCGCAGTCGTGGCGGTGCCGTGGGCGGCGGCCTCGACCGGCGGTGACGATCCCTGGGATGTGATCGGCCCGGTGGCGGGTGTCGCGGCGGCGGGTGTGCTGGCCGGACTGGGTTGGTGGGCATCGCAGTCGGGCGCGGTCGGGCCAATGCGCCGGGTACGGCAATCCGCCCGCGGCGGCGGGGGTATCAGGCAGACCGGGGGCAGCCGCGGCGCGGGTGCGGCAGCGTCCGCCGCGGGGGTGCGGGAGGACGTGCGGCAGCAGGCACGCGGTGAGGGTGGCGGGGACATCGACCAGGTCGGTGGCAATCGGACCTGAAACACCGGGGGGCGACGATGGCGGCGGACAATGCAGGACAGCGCCGGATACGTCAGTGCAATGGCCGGTATGGGTCGGGGATGTCCCGCGTCTGGCTGCCGCGTTCCAGCCCCGCACCCAGGTCCGCGAACAGGCCAGGACGGCGCGGGACGAGGCCGCGGACGTGGTGTTGTCGAGGCCGGGCGGGGTGGGCAAGAGCCAGCTCGCCGCGTCCCTGGCCCGGGAGTTGCGCGACCAGGAACGCACCGAACAGACAGGCCTGGATGTGCTGGTGTGGGTGCGGGCAACTGACACCGACCAGATCATCGCCGCGTACGCGCAGACCGCCGCACAGCTGGGACTCCCCGGTGCGGCCCCGGAGGACAAGGAAGCAGCCGCGCGGGCATTTCTGGCGTGGCTGGCGGGGACCGGGCGGCGGTGGGCGGTGGTGTTGGACGACATCGCCGACCCTGCGGCGGTGCGGGACTGGTGGCCCGACAGCGGGGCCGGCCGCGGCTGGGTGCTGGCCACCACGCGCCGCAATGACGCCTGGTTCAGCGGCCAAGGCCGTACCGTGTTCCGCCTCGACCTCTACACCGGCGAGGAAGCCCGCGCCTACCTACAACGCCGCCTCACCGACGCCGGGCACCTCGCCCTCCACCACGCCGAGCACGCCGAGGAAGTCGCCCGGGAACTCGGACACTTGCCCCTCGCCCTCGGCCACGCCGCCGCGTACCTGATCAACACACGCCGCACCACCGGCGACTACCTCGCCCTCCTACGCGACACCGGCAGCCGACTGAGCGAACTGCTCCCGTCCAGCGCCGACACCGAAGGCTACGGACGTCCCGTCGCGGTGTCCCTGCTCCTCGCCCTGGACGCCGTTCGGGACGCCGACACCACCAAGCTGGCCTTGCCACTCCTCCAACTCACCTGCCTGATGGACCCCCTGGGCCACCCCGCACACCTGTGGACCACCCCCGCATCCCTTACCCACCTGCGCACCACACGTCCGCCCCAACGCCGCCGGCTGCGCAGCCACCACCCGCCTGCCACCACCCAGCAGGTGCGCGCCGCCCTGGAACTCCTGTGCACCTACGCCCTGATAACCCAGGACACCGCCGACGCCCCCGTCCGCATGCACGCCCTCACCGCCCGCGCGGTCCGCGAAACCCTCCCACCCCAGCCCGTCGGCCACCGCCCGCGCAGCAGCCGACGCCCTGATGAGCCTGTGGCCGCCGCACCACGACCACCAGGCCCGGGAGCTGTCCGCGATGTTGCGCGCCAACACGGTCCATCTCGACCAGGTCACCCGTCCGGCCCTGTGGTCACCCGCCACCCACGCGTGCATCCACAAGGTGAGCGTCAGCCTCACCGAAGCGGGGCTTTACCACCAGGCCGTGGACTACAGCGAGGAAACCGCTCGCCACAGCCATGCCGTTCTCGACCCCGACCACCCCGACACCCTCACCGCCCGCAGCAACCTCGCCAGCTCCTACCGCGAAGCGGGGCGGGTGCAAGATGCCCTCGACCTGCGCGAACGCGTCCTCGCGGACCGGGAGCGGATCCTCGGCCCCGACCACCCGGACACGCTCAGCGCCCGTCACAACCTCGCCGCTTCCTACAGCGATGCCGGGCGGGTGCAAGATGCCCTCGACTGGCGCGAACGCGTCCTCGCCGACTATGAGCGGATCCTCGGCCCGGACCACCCGGACACCCTCGCCGCCCGCAACAACCTCGCCATCTCATACAGCGATGCCGGGCGGGTACAAGACGCCCTCAGCCTGAGCGAACGCGTCCTCGCCGACTATGAGCGGGTCCTCGGCCCCGACCACCCGGTTACCCTCACCACCCGCAACAACCTCGCCCGTGCACGTGATGCCGCAGCAGGTGCACAACCAGGTGTGGAGAGCCCGACAGCCACCGATGAGCCGATGCCGGGCCCATGCACTCCCGCGCAACCGCACCACACAGGCGAACTCGGCGGCTCCACCGAGTCATGATCGCGAAGCAGGCACAAAACGCCACGCCACGCCGCGACGCGAACCCAACCCCAGCTCCGAGGCAGGTCGGAGCACTTCGGCACATGAGGTGGCAAGGTCCCTCCGGAGCCGTTAGAGCGGTGGTTGCTATCCGAGCTGAGGGTGTCGATGCCGAGGGCTACGCTCTGGCTCATGGATGAGTCGGGACGACTGGTCATCGGCGGACGGGGCCAGCAGGCGTCACTGACGCTGACTCATGACAGCGCCGACGACTACGTGCCCGCCTTCATCGCGACTGCCGAGGATGTCGACCTGAGCGCGCGCGTCCGGGTTGCCACCTCGCCTGGTGCCGGCGACCTGTCTGGCTTTCTTGGGGAGCTTGCTGACAACTTCCGCGGCTGGGAGGGCGCTCGGACTTGGTCGTCTTGGGGGCGGGGGCTTGTGGCGACGGCCGACTATCGGTCGCGCGGTCAGGTGGCCATCACCTGGTGCCTCGCACGTCGCTTCGCCGATGAGGAGCCGTGGCGCGTAGAGATCACGACTGTCATCGAGGCGGGGGCCGAGATGAGTTCACTGTCGTCGGAGGTGGCGGCGTTCATGCGTACCGCCGTCGGCGGAGCTTGATCGCGAAACGGCGGCGAAACGGCGACCCGCGAATCGGGCGTTCGTCTGGTTGCGCCACAGGTCAGAGGTGGGTGAGGGGCCGAACAGCCAGGTGCCTGCGGAGCCGTGTGCAAGGTCCGGATAACAGCAAGCGATCTACGAGCCGCCGGTCCTAGAGTTCATGGCATGGACTCTCAGGTGCCAGACTCCGCGCCGTCCGGGCCACGGCGGGAGGACGGTGGGCCATATCAGTGCTCTTGCTGTCGGCTGATGACAATGGAGACATCGGCGTACTACGAGATCTGCCCCGAGTGTGGCTGGGAGGACGACGGCCAGGACGACTCCACAGCGGACGAAGTCTGGGGCGGGCCTAACGGCCGCTTGAGTCTCACGCAGGCACGCGACGAGTACGCGGCGTATGTCACTGACATCGAACGACCCGGACTCCATTAGCCGGGGCGGCGAGGGCGCGTGGTGGGCAGCGGCGAAGCGAGCAGCCAGGGATCAAGGCATGGATGCGCCGCCGGACCTGGCCTAGCTGTACTGACTGGGAAGCGTGGTGCAGGTCGTGACTCTCGCCGCTGTCCGGCCAACGCTTGCGCACAAGGGACTTGGTCTCCTCGATCGCCAGCGAGCCCCACGCCGTCTTGGGGGGTGACAGCCATCCGCGTTCAGGTTGACGAGGGTTCTTGATCAGTTGCCGGCGCGTGATCGCGTACCCGATCACGCTCGCGAGAACAGCCCGCTTGCGCCAGACCATCTCGGTGCCTGCCTACGTGCCATGCAGCCAGCAGCATCCATGGCGAACCGTCATTACAGCGCTCCCAGTTCGACCGACTCGACGGTCGGTGCCCACGGGTGCCGCAGCCGGACCGTGAAACCGCGCGGGGCGCGCTTGATCCGAGTGGTACTCGGCCAGGCGTACGAGTACTCCTCGTTGATCCGCTTGATCGGATCGTGTTGCCAAAACCCGATCGCCTTGGCCAACAACGGCCAGCCGCACCGCGCGCCGCCCGTGAACGGGAAGAACCACGCCCATCCGACGCCGACGTCCGCGAACTTCAGCGCCGCCGCGGCCAGGAACGAATCGCGCGGACAGAACCAGACGTCGGCCAAGGCCTCCCGCGCGTCGGTTGGTCGACGGTTTGGTGTCACCTGATGCTCGTGGAGGACCTAGGATCTCGTCGTGACTCGCCACAAATCGGCTTTGCACCAGGAGGCCCTATCCGAAAAACGACGCTTGGCCGGTCGGCCACGACAACTGGTTGTCAGTAGCCTGATCAAATGGTCGAATTTAGAGCTCTTTCCGCGCTCTTCGAAGTGGCCCAGCCCAAGTATGCGAGGCTCGTACGGGCGGTTCAGGAACGCATCGAGAACGGCGCGTATCCGGTCGGTTCGCTGCTGCCCGCAGAGGCGGGCTTTGCCAAGGAGTTCGGGTGTTCCCGGCCTTCCGTCGTCGCGTCACCCCGGGTGCGGGACATGCTCAACTTTGGGGACGAAACGGCTGTCCTCGAACCGGTCGAACTTGCATCCACCTACCTCCCCTTGAGAGTAGCCGAGGGGACCCACCTGGGGTCGGAGGCACTTGTGCCGGGCGGGGGACGCGCTGGAAACGGAGCCCGGAAGTCCCGCGCTCGTGATCTGGATCGCTGTGATGGATTCGGCAGGGAATTCGGTCCTTGCGATAGAGAATATGCTTCTGCCCGGTCATCGTGAGTTGGAATCCGCGTACGCGCCGGGCTGACCGGGCAGACCGTATTGGCCATTTGACAAGTCAACCGGCTCTCATTGCAGCAGCGTCAAGGATGCCCGAAGGTCCCGGGAGCGGAGATCGACGGCTCCTTGCATCAATCGGTCGGGGTCCTATCCGAAAAGCGCGCGGCTGTGGTGGTCGCGTCAGCTGTGGCGAATTTATGATCCGATCGTGAACCGAGAACGCCGTGGGCTGGCATGGGGATTGGGCGCCTACGGGCTGTGGGGTCTTTTCCCGCTCTACTGGCCTCTTCTTGATTCCGCTGGTGCCGTGGAGCTCATCGCCCACCGCACGGTGTGGTCGCTGTTCCTGATGATCGGGATTCTGGCGACCCGGCGGCAGTGGGCGTGGATCCGCGGGGTGGCGCGCTCGCCTGCGGTGTGGGGCAGGATCTGCCTGGCCTCCGTCACGCTCTCGTTCAACTGGGGCGTCTACGTCTACGGCGTCAACAACGACCGTGTCGTGGAGGCGGCGTTGGGCTTCTTCATCGCACCCTTGGTCATCATCGGGACGGGCGTCCTGGTACTCGGCGAGAAGCTGCGCCCGGCGCAGTCGGCAGCGGTGGGCCTGGGCGCCGGTGCGGTTCTCGTCCTGATCACGGCGTATGGGCGTGTGCCGTGGATCGCGCTCGCGTTGGCCGGTTCGTGGGCGGTGTACGCGTATCTGAAGAAGACCGTGGACCTGCCGGTCGCACAGTCCTTGACGGTCGAGAGCGTCGTAATGTCCGTCCCGGCAGCCGGATATCTGGTCTGGTTGGCCTGGCGTGGCACCGGCACATTCTTCGCAGCGGGGACCGAACACTCGTTGCTGCTCATGACCACCGGCCTCGCGGTGACCCCCTTGCTGCTGTTCGCCGCAGCCGCACGCAGCGTGCCGTTGAGCACACTCGGAATGCTCCAATACCTTGAGCCCGCAATGCAGTTCAGCATCGGGGTCGTGATCCTGCACGAGCCGATGCCGACCGCCCGATGGATGGGCTTCGTCCTCGTCTGGGCCGCGCTGCTGCTCCTCGTACACGACGCCAGACGGTCGACACGAACGGCTTGACCACACGGCACCAAGGTTTTGCGGACGTCGAATGGTACGTGGCCACGGCGGGCGGAGCGCGGCCGCGGCCCCGAGCCGCAGTCGTGCTCGCCACGGCGGACGTCGTACTCGCCCTGGAGCGCCAGCCGTTCGGCTCGGCGCCGCTGACGATGACGAGGTGTCCGATGAGCGGCAGGACCCGGCACAGGAGAAGGACCCATGCCCAGTTGCTCCGGGCGGGGCGGATGCGCCGACGATCGACCACCCCGCGCACGGCGGACGACAGCGTGGACGCCATCACCGTTCTGTGGCGCGCGGATCTCGCGTGCGCCGAAGGGCTGTTGGGGTCCGCACTCGATCTCGACGCGTGGAACGCTGCCGCGCTCGTGTGGTTCGTCGCTGCCAACGGAACGCCGCGCCCCCAGCCCCGAGAGGGCACCCAAGTCGGGGAGGACCGACGTCCAAACCGTACGCGTCACGGTCGGCAAGTTCGTCGACATGGACAACCGCTTCGGAGGAGGCGACGGCCGCCGATCGCCCGGCTCGACGACCACGCCGGCTGCTCCACCGCACTTGGGCGGGCGAACGCCATCTTCGAACGCCACAACCCGGGTGGGGAACCGGAGTTCATCAGCTGCTCCGACCCGGCCGAGTTGTCCACTGAGTTCGCCCGATCCACGACTGCGACAGCGGTGGTGCGGAGCGCGGGGTCAGGGCTGGCGCGACGTCGAATCAGTGTCCCGGCTCAAAGTCCGCCAGGATCTCGTACGCCTGAAACTTGCAGGAGTAGTCGCCCGACGCGCCCTTGTTGACGACGAGGAAGCCTTCGCCGTCGCGTAGCACCCATCGGCGGACCGTTCCCCCGCGAGGATGTACGGGTCGGTGGTTGAGTGCGTGCTGCCACAATGTGGCGAACGCCTGCTCGCGTGTCCCGGTCACCTCCTCGATGACCGAGGTGGTCCAGATCAGGCCGGACCCCATGCCTTCGTGCCGGTCAACCGTCAGCGCCCAGCGGACCATGCATCCCCCTTGACTTGGGCTGAATCCCCGTGCGGATTGTGACGTAGCTGGGATCGATGCCGGTTCCGACGGTGCGTCAGCGGATATCCGTGGAGGACATCAACAGCCGTTCGGCATAAGCGCGTTACGACCCCGGCCGCGAGCGTACGGATCATCCCTTTGACCCGTGAAATGAGCGCAACAGGCATCCGCACGCCGGCGCCGAGCGGGCCGGCTCACCAACGCCGTGCCGCGGCTATGATGCGGGCAACCAGAAGTGGAAGCCCATGTGCACATCCTTGACGACCCGTCCGATCTGACCGACCGCGCCCAGGCCTTCCTGGCCCGAGTCGGAGAACGGACCGAGGTCCAGCACCAGCCGACCGAGTTCATGCTCGTGCCTGACCGCCACGGAAACACGATCCCGGCACCGTTCGAACTCGTGATTCGCCGCGAGGGGTTCGCCCAGAAGTTCGGCGGCCTGCGTTACCCGGTACGACAATCGGTGCTTTTTCCCGATGGCCTGGACGTGCGTGAGCTGTTCTGGGAGTTCACGCTGTTCGACTTCGTACGACAGGACCACCGGGGCTGGTACTTCGATTGGTCGGGCGAACACGTGGCCAGCCCCGTCCACTACCTACAGCACACCGACGGGCGGTTCGGCGTAACCGACTCCGGCACCTTCATCCCTGTGCACCCCACGATGCTCAGTCTCATCGAGCATCACGCGCTCCTTGACAAGCACGCCGAGTGGGAGCCTGTCAGCCTCCCCGCAGATGCGGAAGTCGACGGGTTGAGAGCTGCGTTGCCCGTCCTGCCGGAGGCGTCGGGCCCGTGGGCCCGTTGGCACGCCGACGAGGACACAGCCCTTCACGAGAACCTTCTGTGGACCAGCACCCAACCCCGAACATGGCGTCGCAGAGTATGGGTTCGCACTCCGGAGGCACGTCGGGGTCCCGGCGGGGCCCTGACGGCATAGGCACGGTATGACGGCGGGCGGCGCAGGTTCAGGCTCAGGCTCAGGCTCAGGCAACGTATTGGCCTGCGCCGCCGTGTGAGCGCGCATCTGCGCTCCGAAGCCTCGTCCGGTTGTCGCGGGCCGCCTGCGGCACCCAGGCGTTCCGGGTGGTGCGAGCATGATCG
Source organism: Streptomycetaceae bacterium NBC_01309 (assembly GCA_045039925.1). GTDB lineage: Bacteria > Actinomycetota > Actinomycetes > Streptomycetales > Streptomycetaceae > Yinghuangia. The sequence continues at coordinate 6,693,005 of CP108400.1, read as the reverse complement.
AAGAATCTGTCCTGTAGGACAGGGACGTTGGCCGTCGTTCCGGCGAACGAGTAGCCGTCAGGCCGCAGGCACCGAAACGACGGGCAGGGGTACGTACGGATGACGGACAGCACAGCCGGGACCAGGCCGCCGACTTCCATGACCGTTTCCGCAGACGCGACTCAAGTGACGCTCATCTTCGAACCCTGGGCGAACGAGTACGATCTGCCGCCGCACGCGACGGTCAAGGTCGTGTGGGACAACCACGGAAGGGACCCGGAACTTGAAGTGGTCCACCACCCCGACGCCATCACCTTTTGGTCTGTGGTGATCCCGGAGGTGTGGACCACCGACGGTCAGCAGATCGGCATTTGAGTTGCTGCACCCGGATCAAAAGCTCTTCGTTCCCGACGGGTATCGCGCTCATGCTCCGCCGCATGCTGCCAGAGACTGCCCCTGTGACGATCGTCGAGGCACGCTACGGCGGGGCGTACGAGCCGGGCAAGTGGATCGCCTTCGGTCGTGAGTGGGATTTCGGGACGTTCCGCGATGCTCGCCCGGGGCGTGTGTGTGCAGGTCAGTTGCCCGCACCCGATGTAGTGGACGAGGGCGCTCCACGGCGCGGATCGACCATCGGAAGCTCCGGCGCCCGCGCTGCTATCGCCGCCTTGAAGGCCTGCACATCCTCTTCGGGCCCTGCCCAACCGACGACCGTGCCGTATACGGGCACCGTCATGAGTTTGTTGAACCTGTCGGCCATGCGCCCCGAGGCGGCCGGGAGACTCGCCCGGTAGGCAAGCGAAGCGGAGACTCCGAGGAAGTGGTGTTCCCTCGCCTCCCAGACAACGCCGGCTTCGATCTCGGACCAAGGTATTAGCCGAAGTCCGCGCCGAGGCCCGGTTGTCAGCCATACCCCCGCCGAGTCGATACGCAGTTGGACACCAGGCCGCACGACGTAGATGCCCGCGCCGGCAATCCCAACGCCAAAGCCACCACTATCGGGATGAGCACCGGATCCGGGCGAAGCGCCGACACCAACTCCGCCAATCCCGTGGCGACGGCCATTGCAAGCAGGCAGGAAACGACGGCCAAGCCTCCGACAAGCTTCCACGGCCACGTTGAACGCAACTCGTAACGCTCATCTGCCTGCGCCGCGTACCCATTCCACTGGTCATCACTCATGAACGCAGATCCTGGCAGTACGCCTGCGTCGCCGATCCAGCGCCTCCGGCCGGACAGCACCAGCCGAAAACTGTCGAAGCCTCGGCGGCTCTGACCGGACGTCAGCCGCCACGCAACGGGCGGGTGTTCCTCCTGGTCGTGGGATTGCTCGGCAGTGGGGCTCCGGCGCCCGCCAAGCCACTGCCCGGGCTTGGAGAAAAGGGCATGCGCATCCGGCCCGGTATTGCCGGCGCTGCCAGTCCCGGGGCGAACTGCCTGCCTATTCCGGGATCGTCATGTACCAAGCTGCTGTAGGCCAACACGCCGCACACGTTTCATGGACCTATCCATGCGGCCGAAGGACTCCAAGCTCTTCATAGAAAAGATATGCGACACCAAAGTGCGCGTACGATACCGCGACAACGACCACCGCGGCCAACAACGCCGCGCATCCACCGAAAGCGCGAGAGCCAAGACTGTCGGCAATTTCAATGTAGACGAAAACGCCCACGAATATCGGCGCCAAGAACGCTACCGCCAGTGCCAGCAACGAAGCAATAATCTTGATGACAGTCATCAGACCACCGCCCCCGGACGATTCCGCATCCTCCGGCAATTCAAGCCAGGTCGTGTAGAAGAACGAGTCAGCCATTATCGCCAAGATCAGAGATGTCACGAATATGGTGGCGACGGTGCCGACTTCAGTAGGGCCGCGGCCACTGGGAGCGGACCCCCACGGATCGGCGTAACCTGCACTCCCGGCAGGCCGCTGCACCCTGCCTGCGGGGCCAGGGTGAGCGGCAGTCCCGGCGGTACGTCCCCCACGTACCTGAGACATGAACCATTCGTCCACGAAGAGACCGACCGCCGCAACGATGAAGCTGCCCTGTCCTATGGATGTATTCTGAAACTTCCAGAACAGGTACAGCGCGAGGACTGCGAAGGCAATCCGGATTCCATTGCGCATGGCGCCCACTTCTCGACGAGAAGATTCCGGGAACGTTCGGAGTCCTTGAAGGGTCTTCGGTTCGATCTTTCAGATCGTGTCCGTGCCAATCTGGGGCCAGACTACGCGGGCAGCCCACGCTGCGCTTGAGCATTCCAGAAACTCGCGTTCCGCCGTGCCGCCGACGCAAAGCAGCGCGGCCAGGCGTGGGGACCTCTGCAAGCGCGAATATCTTGACGGGACGCGACGCGAGAGCGGAATCGTCCGGACGCACACTTGCTGTGGCAGGATCCGCTACCCGATACGGGGCGACCAAGGCCAGTGAGCCGCGCGGAAATGACCGTTACGGAGCGTTCTGCTGGCAGAATACGGCTCGTGTTGGCAAATACGATCAGTGCGAGTCCGCAGACATCTGCGAAGACGGGTCAGGTCTGCATCACGCGCGCCATCCGCTCGCGCGCGATCGGCGACGAAGGCGGGTCGCCGACGCCGCAGTCTGGGCGACCTGGAACTGAATGCTGGCAACGCCTTCCACGCGCGGCTCACGAAGCTGCGTGCGGACGCCCGTCGGGAGGCTCGGGAGCTACCACCGGTGGTTCTGTCAGGCGAGGGTGTGCGAGAGACAGCTGGGAACGCGATTGAGTTGTGTGGCGTCTGCGGGCTGGCACCGGCGTCCAAGGGCCACACGATGTGCGACGACTATGCGGGTGAGACGGCGTGGGCCAGGCCAGGTGGCGGTGTGGTCCGGTGGTGTGTGTAACGCCTGGCGTGGACAGGAAGGCGCCTGACAGAGTGGTGGCATGACGAATACTCGAAAGGGCTATGGCGCGTAGGTCGCCGTCGGCCGTGCGGGCCGATCGTCCCTATAGGCGCCAGTCCTCGAAGCGGGCACCCGAGGTTCCCGGGCTCTCCCGGAGCACGCAGGCCGCGGTGGAACGCCTGGAGCAATTCCGGTTCTGGCCCGGCATGGTGGCGGACAGCGTTGCCCGGTGGGCTGCTCTCGCGTACGGGCCGGCCGGGTGCCTGAACCCGCGGAACACGTTCGCCAGGTGCGGCATCGCCGAGTGCGGATGCGATCCCGGGCATTATCGCGATCGACTTGAGGAAGCCCTCCACGTCCTGCCCCGGAACGCGGCGCGGGAACTGCGCGCCATGGTGCGGCGGTTGGACGAGCAGATCCTGTCCCGCGCGAAGACTGTCCCCGCCGCCTCGATGGACCTTCCGTGGTGGAGAGGTCACTTCTGACAGGCGTGGTCGGCCTTTGGGTCAGTTGGGTGGGCCTGGTGCGCGCTGTCGTTGCCGGTGCGAAAGGCAGCGGCGGCGGGGGCCGGGTGGTCGTTGTTCCACCCGGCCTTTGGATCCTGTGGCGTCTGTCGGGCGCGAAGCGCGGGCAGGCGGCGCCGGGCGGACGTGACCGCGGCTACGTCGAGGCCGTGTCGTCGTCCCCGGGCTTGGTGACCCGCGTGCCCTTGTCGCCGCTGCCTGTGCCCGTCGTCGTGGAGGTCGTCGTCGTGGTCGTGGTGGTCGTGGTGGATCCCGAACCGGATGTGAGGCTTGTGGCGCCGTCATCGTCGTCGCTGCCGTTGTCGCCGAGCCAAGCCTCGAAGTCGGCGGCTTCCTTTGTGGTGACCAGGGGGCCCTCGTCGTCGCTTTCGGATGCCTTCTCGGCTTCCTTGGCGGTGGTCTTGCGCTTGCCCTTGCCGTCGTCCTCGTCCGGCCACGCCGGTACGGCCAGCTTGCCGGCGCGCGCGGATGCCTTGTTGTCCGAGATGTCGTCCTGCCAGGCCCTCATCAATCCCTCGGCGAGGGTCGGGAACCGGGACCGCAGGGTGAACATCGTGGTGCGGAAGAACTCGTGGGTGTTCTCGGCCAGTTCCCGGTGCTCGACGACGTCGGTGACCGTCGTCGCCGTCCCGAGGATGGCGATGCCGAGTTCCTTGACGTTCCCCGGCTTGGTCTCCTTGCGCATCGCCTTGACGAAGTGCCAGTTCTTCGCGCCGTGCAGGCACCATTCGTGGGCGAGGAGTTCGAGGGTCAGCGCCTCGCCGCAGTCGACGACGATGTCGATGCGGATGTCGACCGGTTCGAGGTGTACGCCTTCCTTGCACCACGCGTGCCACGTGGTGGCTTCCGTGTTGACCTTCCCGACGGTGAGTGTCGTGTCGCCCTGCCGACCGCCCTTGCGCGAAGCGATGGTGAGCGTGGTCCGCTCGTCGGCCCGGATCTCCTCCCACAGGCCGAGCTTTTCGAAGCGGGTCAGCGCCGTCTCGTACGCATGTCCCTCGATCGCGAAGTCGCCCTCGATTGCCAGCATCCGAACCCCCAGTCACGGTGCGGTCGTCTCCCCGCGTTCCACTGTGGCCAGCCGGTCGCCGCAACGCAATCGCCTTGTCAGGCAAGACCGTTGGCCATTTCTGACTAGTCGGGGCTGGGCCGTCCGAGTCGGCTCGGACACACGTACGAAGGTCGCTCGGCGCGTGGGGCTTGCTGTTCGCCGGTGAGGAGCTGCGGGTGGTGGGGGTGCTGGGCGTGAGAGGTTGGTGTGATCGGTTGGAGCTCGATTCGGGAGGGCGCGTGCAGTACCTGTTGATCGCGTACGACGGCACTGACGAGCAGGCGCTGGAGCGGAGAATGCGCGTCCGGGAGGACCACATCCGGCTGGGCGATGTGATGGTCGCGCAGGGGCGCATGCTCTTTGGTACGGCGATCCTGGACGACGCCGACCGGATGATCGGATCCATGCTCGTGTTGGACTTCCCGTCGCGGGAGGAACTCGACGCCTGGTTGAGGGTGGAGCCGTACGTGACGGGTGGCGTGTGGGAACGGATTGACGTTCAGCCGTGCCGAGTTGGGCCGTCGTTCTTGGCTCAGCGCCCCTGATCGCGCTCCAGGGCAGGGGTGTTGTGGGTCGGCGACGGTACGTGGCGCGGGGGGGGTGCCGGGCGGATACCGGATCTGGGACAACAAGCGGCAGCGGTGGTGGGGCGAGCTGTACGAGCTCTGCCCTGATGAGCTACTTGCCGAGTTGAATATGCGGCCGCGCGGTACCCGGAGCGGACCGAACTGCTGCGTGAGAGCCGACTGCTGTTGCGTTGGGGACGACGCGGCGCTTCGCGAGGCCGTGTACGCGCCGCACGGAGATGGGGCGACGAGCTTGCTGCGGCCGTGGGCGGCGTCTGATCTGGTGGCGGGCCCCGATCGTGATCTGGCGCTGCTCGCCTGGGACTTGGAGCGCGTCTTCGAGGGGCGCCTCGATGTCCTGGAGTACGCCCACATCGTCGACTTGCGTGGGGAACATCGCTATCCCGTACGCATTCCGTACGACGGCGCGCCGGATCTGCACTTGCTGGTCCTTGGGGATGCCGAGGCGCTGGCGCTGGTCCGTTCGGATCGGGACGGCCGGCAGGTGACGGGGGCGGGTAGTAACGGGGACGGGTAGGCCCGGCGGAGTCGTCCTCGCCTTGCGGGCGGCCGGGCGGGCGCACGGACGGGTCAGGCCAGGAGGGCCGTGACCAAGGGGGTGAGCGCCGGGGTGGTGGGCTGAGCGGTCAGGGAAGCCTCTAGTGCCTCGGCATATGTGGGGGCCGCGGTGGCGAGTGTCTGGCGGCCGGTGTCGGTGATGACCGAGTAGACGCCGCGGCGGTCGGCGGGGCAGAGGTCGCGGCGGGTGAGGCCGTCGGCTTCGAGGCGGGCGGCGAGGCGGCTGACCGAGCTTTGGTTGAGGCCGATGCGGGCGGCGAGGTCTTGCATGCGCAGTTCGCCGTCGTGGGCCGTGGAGAGGTGGCAGAGCGCGCGGTACTCGGAGAGGCCGAGGTTGTGGGCGCGCTTGAGAGCTCGTTCGAGGTCGTGTTCGACGCGGGCGTGGAGGGTCGTGAGTTCGTCCCAGCGGCTCGGGTCCATGGGATGCCCTCCTTTTGCGGCCGGATTCGGTTTGCGTGTTGACACGAGCTTACATGCATGCACAACATATGCATGTGCAAGCAATAAATGCATGCGCAAGGATCTGAAGGGATGGGCGTGCCATGACTGCGGTGACGGCGACGGAGAAGGCCGGGCGGGACTGGGTGTCGGAGGACGGGCGGATCGTGCGGGTGGCGACGGATCCGGACTGGTACGAGGCGTACAAGATCTCGCAGGCGGTACGTGCCGGGGGCCTCATCTACGTGTCCGGCCAGGCCGGATTCACGGAGGACGGCACGACGGTCGAGGGCGGGTTCCTTGAACAGGGGCGGCAGGCGTTCACGAACGTGCGAACGGTGTTGGAGGCCGCAGGCGCATCGTTCGCGGACGTGGTGAAGGTCGGGATCTTCGTCCGGAACATGGCCCGGGATCTTCCTGAACTCATCAAGCTGCGCGAGGAGTTCATGAGCAAGCCGTATCCGGCGGACACCCTCGTCGAGGTGTCGTCGCTGGCCCAGCCGGACTGGCTGATCGAGGTCGAGGTCATCGCACTTGACCGTCATCAGGGCTGACAAGTCGGCGCAGGCACCAAGAGGAAGCGGAGAGGGACGGAACGATGGGCAACTTCGACGGGCTGCTGGCGCCGGTTTCGGTGGGCGGGCTCCGACTGGCGAATCGGATCGCGATGGCACCGATGACGCGTGGGCGCGCGGACGATGTGAGCGGGGTTCCGAGCCCGCTGGCGGCCGAGTATTACCGGCAGCGGGCCGGCGCCGGGCTGCTGATCACGGAGGGGGCGTACGTCAATCCGCTGGGCAAGGGCGGCCCCGGCATTCCCGGCATACATGACGAAGAACAGCGGGCCGGCTGGCGAGCGGTGACGGACGCTGTTCACGCCGATGGCGGGACGATCTTCGCGCAGTTGTGGCATGTAGGACGCATGTCGCATCCGTTGGTGCTGCCGAAGGGTGAACTCACGGTGGCACCTTCTGCGGTACGGATCGAGAACGCGCAGATCTTCACGAATGACGGGTGGGTCGGGCATGTGACGCCACGTGCGCTGTCGACGGACGAAGTCGAGGAGACCGTACGGGACTTCGCACACGCGGCGAAGGTCGCGATCTCGGCCGGGTTCGACGGCGTCGAGATCCATGGCGCCAACGGCTATTTGGTGCAGCAGTTCCTCGCCGAGAACACCAACCGGCGCGGGGACAGGTACGGCGGCTCGCTGAACGGACGCCTGCGTTTCGCGGTGGAGGTGACCGAGGCCGTGGCCGAGGCGGTGGGCGCCGAACGCGTCGGACTGCGCGTCTCGCCGGGCAACGACGAGAACCAGATCGCCGAGGCGGATCCGGCGCAAACGTACGGTGCGCTCGTCGAGGCCATCGCCGCCCTCGGGCTCGGTTACCTGCATGTGCTCCAGCGCGGGGATTTCGAGGCGGTCGCGGAGATGCGGCGTCGTTGGTCGGGGACGCTCATCGCCAACCACAATGGCCCGCTGCCGAGCAGTGCGGACTTCGGGGCACGCCTGGTGGACGATGGCGTTGCCGATGCGGTGGCGTTCGGACGGTTGTTCATCACCAACCCGGATCTCCCGGCGCGGCTGCGTACCGGGACTCCACTGGCGCCGCCGGCAACCGCGAACGTCTACGGCGGCGGGGTGGAGGGGTACGTCGACTACCCCGCTGCGGTTGCGGATTCGAGGAGTGGGCTACCGACCGTGGAGCAGGCGGCGATCTAGGCGACGGCGACCGGGCGGGCTGGGAACGGGCCGGCTGCGCAGGGGCGAGCTGGGAACGGGCCGGCCGAGAACGGGCCGACTGAGAACGGGCCGACTGAGAACGGGCGACCGTCCGGTGAGCGGCTTCTGGCTGCCGGGAGCTGAGTCATCGGCGGGCGATTGGGGGGCCTGCGGGGCTCGGAGCCGAGGTACGGGGCGACCGGGCGACCAGTGCGGCTCCGTGGCGCAAGCGGCGTGTGTGCCACGGGGCCGGGGTGGTGAGTGGCTTGGACGTCGTTGCGCAGGTCAGGCGCGGGCCGGGTGCAGGCCAGGCTGGGACACGGGCACAAGCATGGACACGGAGCCAGTACCGGAACGGGGAACACAGAGCGGGCGTGAGAGGGGCCAGGCGCGGGGTCGGGGGGTACGGGGGCGGCCGCGGACACCGGCGCGAGCGCGGGTGGATACAGCGGAACAGAGAGTCACCAGGCGGAGCCCGGTCGTGTGTGGACGGGCGGTAATTCGCGCGGTGCGGGGGTCGGGCCGAGGCGGGACGGCGGCCGTCGACGTGTCGGTGGCCGTGGCCGTAGCCGTAGCCGTAGCCGTAGCCGTAGCCGTAGGAGCGAACACCGCACGGATAGGCTCGAAGGATGCTTTTCGGACGTGGCGGTGAGCTGGCCGCCCTCGCGCGGTTGATCGAGGACGCGCGCGGCGGGCGGGGCTCGGCGCTGGCGCTCACGGGGCCGCCGGGGATCGGCAAGACCGCGCTGCTCGGCGAGGCGGCTGCGTACGCCGAGGGCTTCCGCATTCTTCGCACCACCGGCATCGAATCCGAGGCCGGGCTGCCGTTCGCCGCCCTGCATCAGCTCCTGGCCCCGGCACTGGACCGGATCGCGGAGCTGCCGGAGCCTCAGGCGGCGGCGCTACGTGGGGCGTTCGGCCTTGCGCGGCCGAGCGACGACGCACGCCTCCTCGTCGGGCTGGGGCTGTTGACGCTACTCGGCGAACTCGCGGAGGCCGAGCCGGTGTTGTGCGTCGTCGACGACACGCAGTGGCTGGACGTCCCGTCGGCGACTGCGCTGGGGTTTGCGGCGCGCAGGCTGGGGGCGGAGCGCGTTGCCGTGCTGTTCGCCGTCCGGGACGGGGAAGCCGCGGAAGCAGGCGGGGCGGCGGGTGGCCTCGCCGGGATCCCAACGCTGGCACCTGCGCCGCTGGACGCCGAGTCCGCGGCCGCCGCGCTGGCCGTACGCTCCCCCGATCTCGCCGCGACGGTACGCGCGCGCATCCTCGCCGAATCGTCCGGAAACCCGCTCGCCATCCATGAGTTGGCGGCGGCGCTGAACGACGCTCAGCGGGCCGGGGCCGCGCCGCTGCCTGCCGCACTCGGTGCCCGGGACGCCGTCGCGCGGACGTTCCGCGGACGCCTGGTGGAACTCTCCCCGGGCGCGCGGCGGCTCGTCACCGTGGCCGCCGCGCATGGGAGCAGCGAGGTCGGCACCCTGCTCGCCGCGGCTCGCAGCCTGGGGTGCGAACTCGGCGACCTGGACGCCGCGGTGGATGCGGACGTGCTGGTGGTGACCGGTGAGACGTACGCCTTCCGGCACCCGCTCATCCGGTCGACCGCGTACCAGGATGCAACGCTCACCGAGCGAGTCAACGCGCACCGTGCGCTTGCCGACGCCCTGACTGACGCATCCGACGGTGGGGTTGAAGGGAGCGGAGTCGGAGCGTCGGCAGCGGGACGGGGGGCGCCGGGCCGGGCCCACGGCGAGCCGAGTGCTACTGACGCCGCTGGTTCCACCAGTGCCCCTGCGGACGCCGACCCCGTCCCGGCCGCGGTCTGGCACCTAGCCCTCGCCGCCACCGCTCCCGACGCCGACCTGGCCGCGGCGATGGAGCGGGCCGCCGACCAGGCGTGGGCGCGTGGTGGCGTGACGGCGGCTGCGTACGGACAGGCCGCTCGCCTGGCACCGGAACGCGCTGAACGCGCACGGCTGTTGATGCGTGCCGCGCAGGCCGCGATCGTCGGCGGGCAGACCGATCAGGCGGTCGAGTACTCGCATCTCGCCGCTGAGTTGACGGACGACCCGGTCACGCGCGGCTCGTTGGCGATGATCGACGCGACGGCCGAGAACTTCCGGGGCCGACCGCGCCATGCGGCACGGGTGTTGGCAACCTCGGCAGAGCGGATTGTCGGCAGTGGAGACGAGAGGGATCGCAGCGGCTCCGTTGAATTCGCGGCTGAATTGGGGGGTGGATCCGGGGGTGGACTCGGAGCCGGGTCCGGGTCCGGGTTCGAGTCCAGGGCCGCGTCTGGGATGGCCGGGACGCTGCTCACGATCGCCGCGGGCTATGCGTGGTTCTCGGACGATGGCCAAACGCTGGGTCAGGTAGCCGAGTTGGCGGGTCGCAATGCACCGAAGGCGCCCATCACCGCGGCCATTCGCGGGATGGCCGCACTTGCCGCGTCCGACCCCGCGGCCGGGATCCCCCCGATGGCGGCCCTCGTCGAGCACGAACGCGCCCATCCGTCCCCGTCGTTGATCGACCGTATGTTCGCGGCCCATGTGGCGCGGATCCTCGGCGACGACGCCGCGGTGGCCGAGTTCGCCGAGGCCGAGGCGGCTCGTTGCCGGGCGTGGGGCACTGTGAGCGCGCTGCCCGACGTCCTCGCCGGGCTCGCACGCGGGCAGTTCGCCGCCGGTCGGCACCGCGACGCCGAGGCGACCGCGGTCGAGGCGCTCGGCTTCGCGCGCGAGACCCGCCAGGCGCACGTCCTCGACGACCTGCATCGGATCGCGCTCGGGATCGCGGCTGTCGCGGGCGACGAGGCGCGCTGCCGGGCGATCGCCGCCGAGCACGAAAATCTCTCCGACGACCCTGCTTTCGCCCTGCTCGACCTCGGGCTCGGCCACTACGAGGAGGCGTTGACCCGTCTCGTGGCCATCGCCGAAGACCCGGCGGGCCAACGCACTTCGGCTGTGTTCGCCATCCCGGACCTGGTCGAGGCAGCGGTACGCGCGGGCCACCCGGACCGCGCCGCGAAGCACCTCGCCCGGTTCCTCGCATGGGCCGAGGCCGCCACCGTCGCCTGGCCCCGGGCGGTCGCGCTGCGCTGCCGGGCGCTGGTCGCGCTCGCCGCGGAGACCACCAATGCCGCTGAGGCCGCTGAGGCCGCTAAGGCGTCCGACGGCTCCGAATCGGTAGAGAGCGTCGTCGAGCGCCTGTTCGCCGCCGCGATCGCGGAACACGGCGAAGCCAGTCGGCCGTTCGAGTTCGCCCGTACCGAACTGCTGTACGGCGAATGGCTGCGCCGCGCACGGCGACGCACGGACGCGCGTACGGTGCTGCGCTCCGCCGAAGCGCGCTTCGCACGGCTGGGCGCGGCCCCGTGGGCGGAACGGGCGCGCACCGAACTCCGTGCCGCGGGCGAGCGGGGGACGCCGGCCGCCGGCCCCGCCGAGCCGACCTCAATCGCGACTGCCGCCCTCGACACTCTCACTCCGCAGGAGCTCCAGGTCGTACGCCTGGCGGCGGGAGGCGGGAGCAACCAGGACATCGCGGCCCAGTTGTTCCTGAGCCGCAGGACGGTCGAGTACCACCTGTACAAGGCGTACCCGAAGCTCGGCATCGGCTCGCGCCGCGAATTGATGCGGCTGCGGGCGGACGCGTAGGAACGGCGGCTGTCGCAGTATCGGTTCGGCGCGGTCTGCACCACCGGTCGAATGCCGATGCGCGTACTGACCAAGTGGCCTGCCAGGGACGTGAGGCCCTTCGCCGGGCACGGCCGTGAATTCGGGTGCGAGCCCGGGGCAGGGCTCCTTCCTGGGGCCGGGCTTCTTGATGAGCATCGGCGGATGAGTGCGTCCGCGTCGCCGGATCGGATGACGATGTCGGCTGAGGGGCGCGGCGGGTGCGCATCTGCTCGCACGCTCGGTTTACTGAGGCTGCGGGGTCTCCTGAGGTTGCGGGTGGGTTGTCGTCGCCGTGTGCCGCAGCCTCGAGCGCGGTGACGCAGGCGGCGTCGAACGCTGTGTCGAACGCGGTGGGGTCTTCGTTGTTTCGGGTGGCTGGGCGTCGTGGTCGGCACCTTGGGACAACGGCGGACGTTCCCGAGGTAAGGAAGGGTCGGGCGGGAGGGAAGTCCGGGCCGGGCGTCGCCTCACCCACGACATCACGCGCACAGCACGAGATCGCGCGCATGACCGAGGCAGCACGAGATCACGCGTGCAGCGCCGGTAGTAGCGGCCGAAGGCTTCGCCGGTGCCGCACACGCGGCGCGACTTCGGCGGTGCCGCACTGCGCGGAGTGGATGTGTCGCGAGAGCGGCGAGCCGGCGAAGTGTGGCCGCGGGACCAGCAACCCAGCGGAATGGATGTGGCGTGGGACCACCAACCCGGCGGAGCGCGTGCACCGTCGGAGCGGCGAGGCGACGATCCGGATGTGCCGTCGGAGCAGCGAACCGGCGAAGTGGCTGTGCCGTGAGGCTGCCAACCCGGCGGACCGGATGTGTAGTCGGAGCAGCCAGTCGGCGAAGCAAATGCGCTGTAGGACCGGCAACCGGTGGACCCGGGTGTGCCGTGGGAGCGGCAAGCCGGCGATGCGGATTCGCCGCGCGCCCGCAACCCGGCGGGCCGGGTGTGCTGTGGGAGCGGCGAGCCAGCGAAGTGGTGTGCCGTGAGACCGCCAAGCGGGCGGACCGGATGTGTAGTCGCACCGGCCAGTTGGCGATGCCACATGTGCCGTATGACCCGCAACCGGCGGACCGGTGTGCCGTGGGAGCGGTGAGCCAGCGCGGGTGGTGTGTCGTGGGAGCGGCAAGCCGGCGAAGCGGATCCGGCGCGTGCCCGCACCGGCGGACCGGGTGCGCCGTGGGCGGCGAGCCGACGAAGTGGACGCACCACGGGAGCGGGACCCGGGCGAAGCGGACGCACCACGGGAGCGGAGCACGGGCGAAGCGGACGCACCACGGGAGCGGAGCACGGGCGAAGTGGACGCACCATGAGACCGGCAAACCTGGCGGAGTCGATGCGCCGTGGGAGCGGCGAACCGTGGCGGTGGGCGGCCCCGCCACGCCACCCGACGTCACGATTCGTGCATGACTGCATCCCCTCTGTAGTTTTGATGCGCGGCCCCGCCACCACCCGCCGCCGACAAACAGGGCGCCGCCGGCACCGCCGAAAGGAAGCACCTCCCTGATGGACTTCGACTACTCCCGTTGGCACGCGCGGTTGCAGGAGCTGTGCCGCCTCCACGATGTCCCGGGAGCGACACTGGCCCTCGGACTGGGCGGGGAGGTCCACGAGGTCGCGGTCGGGGTGCTCGACAAGGCCACCGGCGCCCCCATGGGGAACGACGCGATGTTCCAGATCGGTTCGATCACCAAGATCTACACCGCGACCGCCGTCATGCAGCTGGTGGCGCAAGGCGCGATCGACCTGGACACACGTGTGTGCGAAGTCCTGCCGGGCTTCCGGGTCGCCGACCCCGAGACGACACGGCATCTGACGGTCCGCCACCTGCTCAGCCACACCAGCGGCCTGGAGAACGGCGTTTTCCCCGACGTCGGTTCGGACGACGACTGCCTCGAACGGTACGTCGCGTCCAGCACCGACCTCGGCCAACTCCACCCCCTGGGCGCGCTCGGCGCCTACTCCCACGTCGGGTTCCTGATCGCGGGACGCCTTGTCGAACAACTGACCGGCAAGGTCTGGGACACCGCAGTACGCGAACTCCTGCTCGACCCGCTCGGCCTGCACCACACCGCGACACGCCCCGACTTGGTCGATCCCGCACGCCGCGTACCCGGCCACCGCGACCCGGGACCCGGCGGTACGCCCAAGCCGCTGCGCTGGAACACCCCCCGAGCCATGGGCCCCGGCAGCGGGTTCTGCGCCACCGCGGGCGACATGGCCCGGTTCGCGATGGCGCACATGGACGACGGCGGGACGGTCCTGCCGCCCGCCGCCGCCAAGGCGATGCGCGAACCGCAGATCGCGATCCCCTGCGCGTGGAGTGCCGGATACCGCGGACTCGGCTGGCGCCTCTACCCCTTGGAGGGCGGCTTCTCGTACGGGCACGGCGGGGAACTGCCAGGGCAGTTGATGTACCTGTACGCCATCGAGAGCCCGTCCCTGACCGTCGCCCTGTGCACGAACGGCGGGGACGGAATGGCTCTGCGCACCGACGTACGGGACGATCTGGCGGCCTTCGCGGGCCTGACCGTCCCCCGGTTCCAACAGCCCGAGACCTCGCCCGACATCGACATCGAACCCTTCCTCGGCACGTACCGCTGCACACCCGCCGAAGCGCGCCTGGAACGCGACGACTCGGGCGACATCTGGCTGCGGCCCCGCTTCGCGAGCGCCGCCGTGACCGGCACGCTGCTGCCGCGCGAGACCCGGCTGGTGCCGGTGACCGAACGGCTGCTGGCGGGCTACGAGTCCGACGGGCGCTATCCGATCCCGGTGACCCTCCACGTCCTCGCCGACGGCAGCCGCTACCTCTACGCCCGCGAACGCACCCTCCGCAAAGTCTCCTGAGCCGAAGTCTCGTGAGCCGAGGTCTCCCGAGCCAAGGTCTCGTGACCGAAAGCCTCATGAGCCAAAGTCTCCCGATCCGTACCGACCCAACCGCCGCAGTCGTGAACACCCCTGATGGGAGCCTCTCTTGAAGGTGCGTGACGTCGTGGTCACCGGCATCGGCCTGGTCACCCCGGCCGGTATCGGTGCCGCCGCCACCTGGGACGGCCTGCTCGCGGGAGTTCCCACCGCCCGACGCGACCCCGAACTGGTCGGGCTGCCCACCGACTTCTCGTGCCGGGTCCCGGACTTCGATGCCGCGCGGCTGCTCGGGGGCGTGCTCGCGGCCCGGCTGGAGCGATTCGCCGCGATGGCCGTGGTCGCGGCGCGCGAGGCCGTGGCGTCCGCCGGACTGGACCCGGCCGCGTGGCAGAGCGAGCGCGTCGGCGTGGTCGCGGGTACGGGAGCCTCGTCCTTCCAGCAGGTGCAGGAGGTCGGTGCCAAGCTGGCGGGCGGACAACACCACCTGGTCTCACCGCGGTTCATCCCGCGTTCGATCCCCAACATGTCCGCCGCCGAAGTCGGCCTTGACCTGGGCGCGCGCGGCCCGAACCTGGCCACCAGCACGGCATGTGCCTCTGGGGCCACCGCCATCGGAACCGCGCTCGCGATGCTGCGTGCCGGCATGTGCGACGTGATCGTCGCGGGCGGTGCCGAGGCGATGGTCTCGCCGATCCCGTGTGCCGCGTTCGGGCAGATGCGCGCGCTCTCCCGTCGCGTCGACGATCCGGCAGGCGCCTCACGGCCGTTCGACGCCGACCGCGACGGCTTCGTGCTGGCCGAAGGTGCGGGCATGCTGATCCTGGAACGCGCCGACCACGCCCGCGCGCGCGGTGCGGTACCCCTCGCGGTCCTTGCCGGGTACGGCGCGTCCTGCGACGCCCACCACACCACCGCGCCCCATCCCCAGGGCGCGGGCGCGGCGCAGGCTCTGCGTACCGCCATCGCGGACGCCGGCCTCTCCGCTGCCGACATCGACCACGTGAACGCGCACGGCACCAGTACGCAGCTCAACGATGCCGCCGAATCTCGGGCCCTCAACGCGGTGTTCGCGCGTCCACCCGCTGTCACCGCGAACAAGGGCGTGCTCGGCCACACCATCGGCGCCGCCGGAGCCGTCGAGGCCGCGGCGACGGTCCTGAGCCTCCGTCACCAGACGATCCCGCCCACCGCCAACCTCGACCGCCAGGACCCGGAGATCGACTTGGACGTCGTCACCAAGGCACCGCGGCCGATGCGCATGGCCGCGGCCGCGACGACGTCGTTCGGCTTCGGCGGCCAGAACGCCGCCCTGGTGTTCACCGCGACATGACCGCAGCCGTCGACCGCAGCCCGACGGCGGCCCGACCGCAGCTCGACCGCAGCCCGACCCCGGCGCGACCGCGGCCCGACCGCGACGCCACCGCACCGCAACGCAACGCAACGCACTGCAACGGACCGCAACGCCTGATCCCCGCCGCCGCCCCCACCCGGAGGAAGCCTTGCCCAGCTCCACGTACGACGCCGTCGCCACCGTGCTCACCACCACACTCGGCAGGCCCGCGGCCTCCGTGGGGCCGGACACCGTCCTCGACGACCTGTACCTCGACTCCCTCGCGCTGGTCGAACTGAGCGTGAGCCTGAGTGAGCAACTGGGTGTCCAGGTATCCGGCGTCGACCGGGGCCAGACACTCGCCGAACTGAGCGTGCAGTTGGACCGGATGATCGCCTCCAACCGGGTCTGAACCCCCGCCGGCAGCAACCCCGGACGAACCACCGGCCCCGACTACCGTAGTTCTACGGATTCGCCCCTCCCCGGGCCCCGCATAGCTTCGTGACCAGCAAGAACGAGCGGCAGAACGCAAGCCGCCCGACCAGCGGGTCACCAAGCACGAGGAGCCGAGGATGAGCAAGGCAGCCCTGTTCCACACGCCCGGTGGGCCCGAGGTTCTGCACCTGGCCGAGGTGGCCACGCCCGAGCCCGGGCCCGGCGAGGTACGCGTACGGGTGAAGGCGGCCGGCGTCCAGCCGTTCGACGTCGCGGTGGTCGAGGGCTGGCTGCCCGCCTACCTGGCCGACGCCGACGCCGCCCCGCTGCCGCGCGTCCCCGGCAACGAGTTCGCGGGTGTCGTGGACGCGGTCGGGACGGGCGTGACGGTGAACCCGCTGGGTGCGGAGCTCTCGGTCGGCACCGAGGTCGTCGGGTTCTCGATCCTCAACAGCTACGCCGAGCACATCGTCGTCCCGGCCGAACATGTGACCGTCAAGCCCGTCGGCATGCCGTGGGAGGTCGCGGGCGGCCTGAACTCGGGCACCCAGACGTCGTCCATCGCCCTGGAAATGCTCGGGGTCAAGACTGGCGAGACCGTTCTCGTCAACGCGGCGGCGGGCAACGTGGGCACGATCGCCGTGCAATTGGCGCGCGAGCTGGGTGCCAAGGTCATCGGTACGGCGCGCGAGGAGAACCACGCGTACCTGCGCGAACTCGGCGCGATTCCGGTGGCGTACGGGCCCGGCACGGCCGACCGCCTGCGGGCCGCCGCCCCCGACGGGATCGACGCGCTCCTCGACGGCGCGGGCGGGGCCTCCCTCGACGCCGCGCTCGAACTCGTGGACGCCGCCCGCGTCATCACCCTCGTCGACCACCACAGGGCGACCGCGGGCGGGATCCGCACCACGGACGCGTCGCTGCGCCACGTGTCACGCCTCGCGCACGCCGCCGAGTTGTACGCCCGCGGCGCGCTCAAGGTGCACGTACGCCGCACCTACCCCCTCGCCCGTGCCGCGGACGCCCAGCGCGAGGTCGCGGTCGGCCACGGGCGCGGAAAGGTCGTCCTGCTCGTCCCGTGACCCGTACTCCCGCCGTTCCCTACCGCCGCCTCCCCCGCCACCCCTGCCAACACCATCACCCCTGCCAACTCCCCCAACCCACAAGGAGATTGCCATGAGCACCGACGCCGGTTTCTACTCGATCATCGACTACACCGTGGACGGCCCGGCCACCCAGGCCGAACTGGTCGACGCCTTCGCCGCGGTCCAGGAGCGCTGGGTCCGCTTCTACCCCGGCTACCGGTCGGCCAGGTTCCACATCAGCACTGACGGCACCCGCGTCTACAACATCGTCGCGTGGGAAAGCGAGGCCGCCTACCGGGACTTCGTGGCGACGTCCGACACCGACGGCCGCATGGCCGCCATACAGGCGGCCCTGGACGGCCTCACCGGCAAGGCGGAAGCGCGCATGACCGGGGCGCCGACGTACCGCGTCGTCCGCGAGATCGGCCCTGGTGACCCGCCCGCCGAGAGCGCGTGACCGACATTCCGTGTCCTGCGCCCCACCAACGCGCGTCCCCGTTCGCCCGTACGGGAGCTGACGGGCGAACGGGGACGCGCCTCATGATGGTGTCTCATCCCCCATGCGGTCACCTCGACCCAACCATCAGGCTCCCAACTCCCCCGGCAACCGCCAGCCGCGGTTGGGGAAGGGGAAGGGGAAGGGCAGAGCGGGAACCGGACGGCGGAGCGGGAACAGGGACGGCCGACGGGGAGCGCGAGGCGGTGGACAGCCCTGGTGGGCGTCAACCGATAAGCAGTGGACGGCGGACGGCCTGCGGGCAGTCGGCAGGGCCCAATAGGCAGCCCGGTAGGCGGCGGCTCACTCACTTCACGTCGTACGCCGGCCGGCTCCGCGACAGGAACGCCCCGTTGTCCGACAGCAGGAACTGCCCGGTCGTATGCGCCGCGAGGTCGGACACCACGAACAGCACCAGCCGGGCCATGTCGTCCGGCTCCGACAGCGCCCCCAGCGGGATGGCACCCACCAGCGCCGCCAGGAACTCGGGGGTCAGCGATGCCGCGACCTGCTCGGTCAGCGTCGTCCCCGGCGCCACCGCGTTGACCCGGATGCGATGCGGCGCCAACTCCACGGCAAGCGTCTGCGTCAGGTGGTTCACGGCGGCCTTGGCCGCACCGTACGGCGCGAGTCCGGGCGCCGGCCGCGTGGTCTCGCCCGAACTCACGTTCACGATGCAGCCGCCCCGGCCGCCCGCGATCATCGCCCGGGCCTCCGCCTGGCACGAGTACGCCGTCGCCATCAGGTTCACGCCGACCACATCGCGGAGCGCCTGCGGCGTCCAGTCGACGAACGCCGACGCGCCGTGCCCGGCCGTCATCCCCACGTTGTTGACGGCGATGTCGAGCGCGCCGAACTCCGCGACGGCCGTGTCGACGGCGCCCGCCACCTGCACGGGATCGGTCGCGTCGAACGTGCACGCGAGGGTGCGTACGCCCTCCGCCGCCACCAGCGCGGCCGTCTCCTCGGCGGCCTCCCCGCGCAGGTCGCCGACCACCACGTCGGCTCCGGCGCGGGCGAGCCAGACGCACACCGCCCGCCCGATACCCGCGCCGCCGCCGGTGACCAGCGCCTTGCGCCCGCCCAGATCGATGCCCACAGCCACAGGGACTCCTCGCACAGTCGTTCGTCGTTCGTCGTTCGTCGTTCGTCGTTCGTCGCTCGTCGCTCGTCGCTCGTCGCTCGTCGCTCTCCGCCCGGCGGTCCCGCGACCACCGGCGTCCAAAGCGTTCGACAAATCAAAGCAGCAATTCGAATTATCGAACATCACCATTGAACCTGACGAATCGTCAGGCTAACTTCTTGGGTGTGACAGCCCTCGACACCGCCCTCACCGTCGCCGACGAGTCCCCCGAAGCCCTGTACGCCTTCCTCGAAGCCCGCGGCTGGGGCGACGGCCTCCCCGTCGTGGCCCCCACCCGGCAGCGCGTGGACGCGATGCTCGCGGCCTACGAAGGCGACCCCGACGAGGTCGTCGGCACGCTCGCCCCGCGCCTCGGCGAGGCCACGCCGCGCGTCCTCGCGGTCAACGCCGTGATGGCCGGGTGCACCCCCAATCTGCTGCCCGTCCTGGTCGCGGCCGTGCGCGGCCTGGTCGCCCCCGAGTTCAACCTGCGCGGCGTCAACTCGACGACGCACCCGGTCTCGGCGATGGTCCTCGTGCACGGCGAGGCCGTCGAGCGCTACGGCTTCAACGCCGGGACCGGGACGCTCGGCCCGGGCAACCGCGCCAATGCCACCCTCGGCCGCGCGGTCCGCTTCGTGATGATGCACGTGGCAGGCGGCACCGCCAAGGGCCACGACGGCGCCGGACTCGGCGACGCGGCGACGCAGGGCCAGCCGTCCAAGTACACGTTCTGCTTCGCGGAGAACACCGCGGCGAGCCCATGGCCCGCGTACCCGCGTTCCCTCGGCCTCGACGCCCCCAGCGCGGTGACGGTCGCGGGCATGGAGAACCCGCACAACTTCCACGACATGGAGAGCCGCGAGCCCGCCGGGATCCTGGACAAGGCCGCGACCGTGATGGCCACGTTCGGCACCAACAACGCGGTCGTGTCCGACGCGGAGTACTTCGTCGTCCTGGGCCCCGAGCACGCCGCGACGATCGCCGGCGCGGGGTGGGCGCGGCAGGACGTGCAGTCGTACCTGTTCGAGAAGGCCCGCCGCCCGGCCGGCGACTTCCGGGCGCACTTCACCGCCAACCTGTGGCGCCCTTGGATGAAGGCGCTCCGCGACGACGACCTCATGCCGATGACCGACCACCCGGAGAACATCCGCGTGCTGGTGTCGGGCGGCCCCGGCAAGCAGTCGTTCGTCGTGCCGAGTTGGGGACGCACCCGCAGCGTCACCGTCCCGTTCTCCTGACCGCGGAAGGACCACCGGAATGATCGAGATCCTGTCCCCCGAGGGCCGCGTCGGCACGCCCGCCAAGGAGTTGGCGCCGAGCCCCGAAATCCTGTCCGGCAAGCGCATCGCCGTCCTCGACAACCTCAAGCCGCACGCCGGGTACATCCAGGGCGCCATCGCCCGCTTGGTCGCCGAGCGCACCGGTGCCACGGTGACGCTGGAAATCGCCAAGGTCAGCGCCGCCCTGCCCGCCGAACCCGAGGTCGTCGAACGCCTGCGCGCCGAGGCCGACCTGGTCATCACCGGCTCGGCCGACTGCGGCTCGTGCACGTCGTGGAGCGCGCACGACACCGTCGAACTGGAGCAACTCGGCCTGCCGACCGTCCTCCTGGCCACCGCCGGGTTCACCGAACTGGCCGAGCAGGTCACCGCGTTGTACGGGCTGTCGCAGGCGCGCATCCTCACCGTGCCCGGGCCCCTCGGCGGGTCCTCGGACGCGCAACTCGACGCGATGGCCGCCGACGCCGTCGAGCGCACGCTCGAACTCCTCACCGCGAAGCCGGAGGTACGCGCATGACCGCGCCGGACGCCCGTGCCGCCGCCGACGCCCGTGCCGCCGCCCCTGCCACTGACGCCCCCACCGACGAAGCCGTCACCGCCGCCCTCACCCCGCTCGCGAACGGCCTGGCGGCCGACGACTACCGCCTCGACATCGCCCGCACCGGCGACTTCGCCGTCTCGCTGACCGTCGTGGCGGGGCCGGAGGCGTGCGCAGACTGCCTCGTACCGCAGGACATCACGCGGCGCATGGCCGAGCAACGCCTGACCGCCGTGCGGCGCGCCGCGTGGCAGATCGAGGTCCGCTACCCGGAAGGCCACTGAGCGTCACCCAGCCCAGCCGGGCCGGGCCCGTCGGCCCGGCCCGCAGGTTCAGACCTTGACCTTGCAGGCCCGGGCCCAGCACCCCCAGGCCCAGCACCCCCGGCCCCACCTCACAGCGCCAACTCGGCCCCGGCCACGTGGACATGCCTGCCGACCCACTCGCCCTCGCAGAACGCCGCGACAACCCCCGGGTCGGTCGACGTCGCGACCGTACGCGCGCCGCCGGGGACCGCGACGACCGCGACGGCCTGTGTCGGCCCTTCCGGCCCCTCCACGACCGTGTAGCCGTCCACCGCACCCAACCCCCGGTAGTCCCCGACGACCTCGCACGTCGTCGCGGCCTCGGCGGTACGCGCCGACAGGTCCTCCCCGTGGAACGGCGTCGCGGGCGGCGTCGCCGACCACACCGCCCCCGCCTGCTTGGTGACCATCCCGGACACGCACGTCACGAGCCCGGTGGCCGCCGGATCGTCGCGCAGCACCTTCGCCATCGCGACCGTCGACTGAAGGACGTAGCTGTTGAGCGGCCCACCCGCGAACGACATGCCGCCGGTCACCGTCAGGTCCTGCCGGTCCCCCAGCCCGAGTTCGGCGACCTGGATGCGCACGGCGGCGGGGAAGCAGCTGTAGAGGTCCACATACGTCGCGTCCGACGCCGCGACACCCGTGTACGCCGTGAGCCACGCCGCCACCGCCGCGAACCCCGGTGACCGGTGCAACTGCGCCCGCGCGACGATCGGCACCATCTGGTTCGACTCCGCCGCGGCCCACGGGAACACCCAGCGGTCGCGCGGCACTCCGTACCGCTCCGCGGCCTCCGCCGAGCACAGGATCAGGCCGGCCCCCTGGTCGACGCCCGCGCGCGAGCAGTGCGAACGCGTGTACGGGCGGGCCATCATCGGGTTCGCGGGCGACGGAGTCGCGATCGCGTCGGCCGCGACGGGCTCGCGGTGCCACGCGTCGGGGTTGGCGACCGCGCGGTCCGCGAAGCGCGACCACAGCTCGGCGACCTTGGCGGCGTGGTCCTCGACCGACAGCCCCTCGGCGTACCGCAGCGCCGATTCGAGGATCGCGTACTGCCGTACCGGGACCGGGAGCCCGCGGTCGATCTCGATGCGGTGCAGGATGTCGCCGACCGGGCTCAGCACCTGGCCGGGCGGCGTGTTCGGCAGCGACTTGACTATCGACGGCAGCCCCGTCCCCCGCAGCCGTCGGTCGCGGTACGCCGACTCCGCCCCCGTGACCAGCACCACATCCGCGTGGCCGGCCGCGATCAGGGTTTCCGCGTGGGTGAGCAACGTCTGTTGCAGTACCCCCAGTTCGGCGACGAGCGTACGCGCGCCCGGGGCGCCGAACCGGTCGGCGATGCGCCGCCCCGGATCCCCCGGCCCCCACATCCCGCGCGGCACCAGCACACGGTCCAGCGCGGCCAGCAGCTTGCCGCCGGGCCCCGCGTCCTCCGCCGCGGCCTCGGAGGCGGCCGTCATGAGCCCGAACACGTCGTACCCGCCGCCCGGCTGATCGACGCGCTGCTGCACGGCAGCCGCTCCCACGAGCACCGGCGTACGCGGATCCAAGGTCATGGCGGACTCCTCCTTTGCGTGCCGCGGTGGGGATCGCGGCCGCGGAACAGAGATACATGCACGGATGCAAGGGTTCAAGCACCGGGGTGACCCTGAGACGGATCACGCGGCTCCCTCCTCCTCAAGTCGTACGTATCGCGCCCAAGGCCCACCAGTGGAGGCCCGGCAATCGCCGACCTGCGGGGGACGCCCGGTGTCGGGCCCGACGCATAAATTTGATCTCGTCAGCGCCGCTCCCCCCAGGAACGGTCACCGACCGAAACGAGAAGTGCCATGACGACCGCGACCCAGCCCCGCTCCGCCGCCCCGACGACCGCCGCCCCCGCCTCGCCCTACGCCCACGGCCCGCTCCTCGCGATCATCGCGCGCCGCCGTCGGTACGCCCGGTCGGTGGCCACATCGCGCGTCACGACGGCCCTGCGCCGCGCGGCCTGAGGTCCGTTCACCCCCCCAGACGCGGCACAACCGCACGTGGCACCGTCGCTCGAAGACGAGGGCCCCGCACACCCATAAGGCGTGCGGGGCCCTCGCCTTGTGTCCGCCTGCTGCACCCGAAGGTCGCATCAGCCGGTCGGGTCGGCTGCTTGGCCGATCACCCGGGTCAGCCGGTGAACGTGATCCGGTCGGCTGCCGGGACCGGGAGCGGCGCGCTCGCCGACGAGTGCGCGCCCAGGTAGGCGAGCAGCGCGTCCAGGTCGGAGGCGCCCACCAGCTTGTCCGTGCCGGTGGCGAGGGCCGGGAAGCCGTCGCCGCCGCCCGCGAGGAACTCGTTGACCGAGACGCGGTACGTCTTCGCCGGGTCGATCGGCTCGCCGTTGAGCTTGACGCTGCCCGCGACGATCTTCGCGGCGCCGGTCTGGCTCCGGTCGACCGTGTAGGTGAAGCCCTTCGAGACCTGGAGCCAGCGCGGGCTGGCCGCGTTGGCGCCGGTGACCTGCTGGGCCAGCACGTCGAGGACCGCCTGCCCGGTGAGGGTCTGCGTCACCATCATGTTGGTGAAGGGCTGGACGGTGAACGCCTCGGCGTACGTCACGACGCCGTTGCCCTCCGGGCCTTCGTACGCGAAGTCGCTCCGGATGCCGCCCGGGTTCATGAAGGCGAGCTGTGCGGCGCCCTTGTCCGGTGCGGCGGTCGCCTCCAGTTGGGCGTCCGCTATCAGGTCGCCCATCGGGCTCTCGGGCGCGGTGGAGCCGCGTCCGTCGATCTTGCCGGCGATCCAGCCGACCTGGCGGTTCGCGACCGGGGCCGCGAGCTTGTTCCACTCGGTGATGACCGACGTCATGACCGGGTCCTTGGCGACGTCGCGGCGTACGACGTGGTTGGCCGCGGCGACCTTGGTGCGCACGATGTCGCGCGTGCGCTTGTCGTACGTCAGGTTGATCTCGGTGTAGAGGCGGCCGAAGGACGCGCCGCTGGTGACCAGGCGGGGCTGGCCCTTGGGGTCGGGGATGCTGCACACGTACGACTGGTGCGTGTGGCCGGTGACGACCGCGTCGATCTCGGGGTCGAGGTTCCTGGCGATGTCGACGACCGGGCCGCTGAGTCCGAGCGAGCCGCCCGCGTTGCAGTCGTAGTTGTAGACGTTGCTCGTCGGCAGGCCGCCCTCGTGCAGCAGCACGACGATCGACTTGATGCCGAGCAGCTTGAGCAGCTTGGTGTACCGGTTGGCGGTCTCGACCTCGTCCTTGAACTTGAGGCCCTTCACGCCTTCGGCGGTGACGATGTTGGGGGTGCCCTCCAGCGTCATGCCGATGAAGCCGACCCAGGCGCCGTTGACGTACTTGATGCTGATCGGCGCCATGATCGGCAGGCCGGTGCGCTGGTCGACGACGTTGGCGGCGAGGTACTGGAAGTCGGCGCCCTTGAACTCGGTGCCGTCGGGCTTGTAGCAGCCCTCCTTCGGGTGGCAGCCGCCGTTCTGCATGCGCAGCAGTTCGGCACGGCCCTCGTCGAACTCGTGGTTGCCGACCGCGCTGACGTCCAGGCCCAGGCCGTTGAGCGCCTCGATGGTGGGCTCGTCGTGGAACAGCCCGGAGAGCAGCGGACTGGCGCCGATCATGTCGCCGGCCGCGACGGTGACCGAGTTGGGGTTCTTGGCGCGGGCCGCCTTGAGCTGCGTCGCGAGGTACTCGACGCCGCCGGCGGGGGTGCTCTTGGGCTTGCCGTCGGGTCCGATCTCCGTGATGTTCCCGGAACTGCCCTGCGGCGGTTCGAGGTTGCCGTGCAGGTCGTTGACGGCGAGCAGTTGGAGGTCCATCGTGCTGGACGGCGTGCCGCGGTCGGCCGAAGCCGGTGCCGCGGTGGTCAGGCCGCCGATGAGGCTTGCGGCGGCAACTGCCGCCACCGCGAGCCATCCGCGGCGCCGACGCCGGGGAGCTGTCATTTCCCCTCCCGGGAGGATTCCTGGGACTGGCGGAATATGCATGGAACGCGCGTAGATACGGCGCACGACCCTAGGGTCTGCGCGCGCTCGTTCCAAGGCTTCCGAGGTAAATCCGGTGTAACGGCGTTGAAATCACCGTCCGTCGGCGGATTCCCGCAGCCCGTCGGCCGCCGCCCCCTCGGACAGCACCGCGGCCCGGATCGACTCCAGCGGGCCCTGGTACGCCCCGGCGCGCGGGGAGCCCGCGGCGATCTCGGCGTTGATGTTGACGATGCGGAACGGCGGGCCCGGGTCGGCGAACTGCGGCAGGAACTCGGCCTGGTCGACCGTCCAGCCGCCGTCCGCGCCGCGCGCGAAGGTGAAGCGGGCGATCGAACTGTAGTTGCCGGCGAGCTTGTCCTGGCCGGGGAAGTTGGCCATCTGGTCGCCCATGCCGTAGACCACCCACGTGCCGTTGACCTTGGCGTACGGCTGCGGGACGTGGTTGTGGGTGCCGAGGATCAGGTCGATGTCCTTGCGGCCGCCGTCGGTCGACGCGGTCAACTCCCGGGCCCAGGCGAGTTGGTCGGCGTCGGGCTTGCGCTGCCACTCGGTGCCCCAGTGCATGCTGAGGACCACGATGTCGGCACCGGCGCGGCGGGCCGCGCGCGACTCCTCGACGATGCGCGAGACGTCGACGACGTTGACGGCCCACGGCTTGCCGGCGGGCAGCGGGATGCCGTTGGTCGCGTACGTCCACGAGAGGTGGGCGACCTTGACGCCCTTGACGTCGAGGATCGTCGGGGTGGCCGCCTCGTCCGCGGTGCGGGCGGAGCCCGCGTGCCGGACGCCGACCGCGTCGAGTTCGCCGAGCGTGCGCTCGATGCCGGTGAAGCCGTCGTCGAGGGTGTGGTTGGACGCCGTCGAGCAGCCGTCGTAGCCGGTGTCGGCGAGCGTACGCGCGATCTGCGGCGGGGCCTTGAACAGCGGGTAGCCGGTGAACGGGCCGTCCGGCTTGCCGTACACGGTCTCCATGTGGCAGAGCGACACGTCGGCGTCGCGCACGATCGGGAGCACCCCGGCGTAGATCCGGTGGAAGTCGTAGCCGTTGCCGCCGGCGTCGGCCTGCGCCTGCTGCATGATCGACGGGTAGGCCAGGACGTCGCCGGTGGCCACCAGTGTGAAGCGCTGCGTCCCGGGCTGTGCCGCGGGGGACGTGCCGGGCGCGGGTGCCGCGGGGGCGGGTGCGGGGCGGTGGGCCGCGTCGTCGGGCGCCTGCGCCCCCTGTGGGGCCGCGGGGGCGTCGCGCTGCACCTCGCCCGCACCGCCGGAGGAGCACGCGGCCAGGGCCGCCGCGCAGCCCGCCGCGGCCAGTGCGACGCGGGCACGCGATCGGAAGAGGTCGATTCTCATGGCTGATCGTTCTCCTGCCCGGCGGGAAGCGTCCGGAATTCGATGATGTTCCGGACAATGCACTGCTTTTACGTTCTTTTCTGAACGCAACATCCCACGGGAAAAAGGCGTTCGCGGGCCCCGGCACGCCGGACGGAGGGTGATCCGGCCGCGAACACAACCCGCTTAGGCGAGGGGCGAGGAGGCGAGGAGGGCGAGCGGCGAGGAGGGCGAGCGGCGATGGGCAAGGGGCGGGGCGCGGAGTGGGCGCGGTGCGACGGCTGCGCGGGTGAGGCAGGGGCGGTCGGGTCACGTCCGAGGGGTCCGGGTCGGCCGCCGCGCCCGGTCTCGGCGGCCTGCCCGGTCCGCCGCGGGCATGCCAAAGGGCGGGACTCCCCCAGGTCCCACCCTTTCCGTACGGTCCGCCTCCCCGTTCCGGTCAGTCGCGGATTCCGGCCGCGTCCAGGTAGGCGCGGAGCACCAGTTGCGCTATCGAGCCGTGCGCGCCGAGCGGCTCGGCCGCGGTGCAGCCGGCCTCCTCCGCCGCCGCCTCGACGACGCCGGGGTCGAGGTCGGGGCCGAGCACGTACGGTGCCAGCGCCAGGCGCTCGGCGCCCATCTGGCGCAGGCCCGCGGCCGCCCGCGCCACCGACCCGGGCACGTCGAGGTCGGCCGTGACGACCGGCAGCGCCAGCCGGGCGGCCAGCAGCACGCCGGTCATGTCCGCGGACTGCAACGCCTCGGGGCCGCCGGTGGTGGCCAGCACGATGCCGTCCGCGGCCGTGACGACCGTGAACAGGCGCGCCCGGTCGGCGCGCGCGAGCCCGGCCTCGGAGAGGCGTTCGTGCAGCGCCTCGGCCAGCAGCGGGTGCGGGCCGAGCGGTTCGGTCACCAGCAGGTGGCGGCCGGACGCCTCGACGGTCGCCCGGACCCGCGCCTCGATCTCCGGGTGCGGCCCGATGAGCAGCGGTACGACGATCGCGGGGCCGGCGGCGGCCTGGACCTCGGCCGCGGCCCGGGCGGCCTCCTGGGCCGCCTCACGGGCCTCCTCGGCCGCCTCCAGGGCCCCCTCGACCTCCGGTGCCTCGGCGGCGGGGCCGCCGGGCTCGTCGGCGGACTCCGCGGACTCGGGGACGGCGGCGCCGGGCACCGGTCCCAGCACGGGCGTCAGGTCGGTCGCGCCCTCGCCGAGCAGCGCGGGGCGGATGTCCAGTCCGGGGCGGCCCGCTCTGGCGAGCAGGGCGACCTCGCGCACCACCTCGTCGAGCGCCGGGCCGGCGGGGCCGGGGACGGCCAGGACGAGCGGTGGCGCGCCCTGCGGGATCTCCGGTGCCTCTGGTCTGCGGTGGCGCCCGCCCGGTCGGCCGGTGGGAACGCGGGTGGGCAAACCCTGGTTGCGGGTGGGCAGAGATGAGGCTGCATCAGGGGAAGTGCTCATGCAGGGGGATGCTATTGATTCGCTTGAACGACATCACCTCTCCAGCGCAATTGTTATCCGTGCCGGGGAGCAAAACTGGCCAAACGCGGCGATGGGCGGCAACCGTTCCGGTCACCGCCCGTCGCCGAAACGATTCGCGCGGCGCCTCAGCCCGCGGCCGCCTCCAGGTCCGGGACCGCGGTCATCTCGGTGACCAGCAGGGCCTCGTCGAACCGCAGCATCTCGGTCGCGAGGACCGTCACCAGGTTGTCCCCGATGGTCAGTTCGAGCTTGAACTGGAACGCCGCGTAGTCGCCGGACACGGTCACCGGACCGAGCAGCGTGGCGGTCGGCTTGAGCGGGACGACCGACTCGTAGAACGCCCGCACCGCTTCGCGCCCGACCTTCGGCTCGGTGCCGACGGGGTCGTGGACCGTGGGCTCGGCCGCGTAGGCGGCCATGATGCCGTCCACGTCCTGGCTGGAAAGCTTGGCCAGGAGATTCTCGGCGGCGGCGACCTTCTTGGCGCGATCGGACATGCGGGCCCCTACGGATGCGTACGGATATGACGACCCGTCACCCTAGATCCGTTACTTGACATCGACAAGGGTCATGGCGGCCGCCGTCGCGAGCAGCTCCTCGGTGGTCCCGGTGAAGTCCGGGAGCAGGCGCATCGCGACGACGCGCGCCTCGGTCGACGCGCCCAGGTGGCGGCCGACCAGCTCGCGGAGATGGTCGTGGTAGCGCAGGGAGCCGGCGGCGGCCGCGGTCAGCTCGGTGAGGCAGCCGTACGTGTTGAGCGCCCGGGCCGCCGGGGCGACCGCGCCGAACAGGTGGTCGGGCGGCATCGCGCTGCCCCGCCGGGCGGGTTCGGCCACCGTGTAGCCGTTGCCCGTCCACTCGCGCGGCACGATGACGTCGGGGCCGGTCGGCCAGCGGCCCGCACCGGCGACCGCGGAGTCGGCGGACAGGTCGACGACTTCGGGCACCACGCGGTCGGGGCAGCCGGGACCGCTCGCGAGCAGCCCCCAGGCGGCGCCGGAGAGCGGCTGCGTGTGCTCGGCCCGCTCCACGGTCGGCCAGTCGATCCACGGGGATTCGACGAGCGGCCACAACTGGGTGGGGCTGGGCCTGCGCAGCCGCTTCACCAGTACGCGCGGACCGGTCTTCGCGGCGATCTCGGAGCGCAGCCGCTCCGGGCCGTCCTCCCGGCCGAACAACTCGGCGAAATGCTGCTTGTCGCGCGGCGTCACGGGCAGTTCGTGCACGAGGCGCGCGGCCTCCTCCGCACCGTGCCGCCGCCATACGCCCTCCACGGCGACCAGCAGCATGGAGCGGTAGCGCGGGAGCCGGAACGGCGCGGGCGCGGGTGCCTGTTCGTAGTGGTACGGCCGGAAGAGCGCGGTCAGCGCGTCGTATCCTTCGCGCTCCCACGCCCGCAGGCACTCCTGCGGGGAAGTGGAGGTGTGGTCGCGGCGCAGCAGTGCGGCGCGCACCAGCAGCGGATCGCCCGACCAGAGCGCGGGCAGCCGCATCGAGCGGCTGGTGTTGTCGCGCACGCGGGCGACGACCGACGAGTGCAGCGGCACGCGGTCGGCCGCGGCCATGATGCGCGCGCGGACGGCGACCGAGGTGTGCGCGTTGAGGTACACCGCGGCGTTGACCTCCGAGTCCCCCAACTCGACCAGTGCGGCGGCCAGATCGGGGCGGCTCCACCGCGCCTTCGCCAACGTCGCGCGTTCGCGCGGCGAGGCCATGGCGACCACCCAGGCCAGCGTCTCGGGCGGCAGCGGCGCGCCGAAGCGGGCGAGGTCGACGACGGTGCGCCGGTCCAGGTGCGGCACCAGGGCGGCGAGCGTCCCGGCGTCGAGCAGCATGAGCAACTGCCGCATCTCGACGCGTATTGCGCGCGGCGCGGCCGGTACGCGCGCCACCGCGCGATCACCGACCGCCTCGGCGGCCTCTTCCAGCAGTTCGGGCAACAGCCCGTGAAAGGACGCAAGTTGGCGCTGGAGGCGGGTCCACGCGGCGGGGTCGGCGCCGAGGCGGGTGCGGATCGACTCGGCGAGTCCGCGCGTACCGTCCAGATAGGCCCAGGCGTGCCGGGGCGCGAGCCCGCGCAGCAGCCGGAGAACTCCGCGGGCGGGGCCCGCCCCTTCGATGAGGCAGGCGACGTGTGCGCCGGTCAGCCGCCAGTTGCGGATCGTGGGTATGGACCCCGGGAAGTGGTAGACCATCGTGCGGGCGCGCACCAGTCGCGCCGGCACTTCGCGGTGCCGGCGCACCTGCGCGGGCAGTTCACTGCCGAGCCGTTCGGTCAACGCGCCGTCGCCCGAATCGAGTTCGTCGAGAAGTGCGACAAAAGCCGTGACATCCACCGTGGCCTCCCCCGCCCGTGCCCCCGGTCGTCCGCCGGGATGTCTCAAGGCTACGGATCCGCACCGACAGCCGTTGGGGTCCTGGCGTCCGATTTTCACCGTTCGGCGCATGCCGGACAGGAGTTCGGACGCGGGGTCGAACAGGGCTTCGGAAGCCGGTTCGGACACGGGTTCGGAAGCGAGTTCCGATGCAGGTGTGGACCGGGCCTCTGACGGGCCGTAATACGAGGTCCCAGGGTTTCTGACGGGGCATCACCTAAAGGCCCCGGGCGCCTTGTCATCGCAGGAAGACCGAACTAGCGTCGCGGCGTCGGGAGCGGGGCCCGAAAACGGCGAATTCGCGTGGGTTGGCAGCGGGTGGACGGGAAGTCCACCGGAAAGGGGCGTACGGCGTGGCCGGAGAACCTGGAAGGCACGGTCCGCGCACGGCGGTCGTGGTGGGCCCGTCAGACGTGGCCACGGCAGTCGTCGACACCCTGCGGGCGGCGGGCGCACAGGTCGCCGTCGCCGAGGCGGGCGGCGACCTGGCGGCGGCCGTACGCGATGCGGGCCTCGACGCGGCGGCGGGCGTGGACCTGGTCGTCCATGCGCCCTACACCCCCGGGACGGCGACCCCGGCCGCGCTGGTGGACCTCTCGCCGCGGGACTGGGACCGACTGGCCGAGGAGCCGATCCGGCACGGCCTGGCGGCCCTCCAGGGCGCCCACCCGCTTCTCACCCCGACCGGCGGCCGGTTCGTGCTGGTCGCGCCGAGCGTGGCCATCGAGGGCGGCGCCGGCCTGGTGCCGCTCGCCACCGCCGCCGAATCGCTCCGGGCGCTCGCCAAGTCGGCCGCCCGGCGCTGGGCGGGCGACGGCGTCACCGTCCACCTGCTCGCCCCCACGGTCTTCGCCCTGGACGCGGAGGCCGAGGGTTTGCGCGGCACGGACGTGGACCGCAGCGAGTCCGCGCTCGGCGAGGACGCGATGTCGCCGCAGGCGGTCGCGGACGTCGTCCTCCTCCTGTGCGCGCCCGGCGCGCGGCATCTGACCGGCAGCACGTTCGCACTCGACGGTGGAGCTCTGATGGTGCCGTGACAGTCTCCGACAGCGGTTCTCGCAATGGATCCGTCGGCGCGTCCGCCCAGGGCGCGCCCGACACTTCGCTGCCCGGCTCCCTCACCGGCAAGACCGTGCTGGTGACCGGTGCCGCCGCGGGGGTGGGCCAGGGCATCGCCCTCGCACTCGGTGCCGCCGGGGCCTCGGTGGTCGTCACGGCGCGGCGCAAGGAGGCCGCCGCCGAGGTGGCCGACGCGATCACGGCGGCGGGCGGGACGGCCGCGGGCGTGGTGTGCGACGTGACGTCGGCCGAGACGGTCGAATCCGCACTGGCCGAGGCGGTCGAGCGGTTCGGCCGGCTGGACGCGGTGGTGCACAACGCGACGAGCCGGCGTTCGAGCGAGCCGGTCGACCTGGAACACGCGTCGGTGGACCTGTGGAACGAGCACGCCGCGGTGGCCTCGGTCGCGTCGTACACGCTGGCGCGCGCGGCGCACCCGTACCTGAAGGCGACGGCGGGCTCGTACCTGCTCCTCACGTCGCCGGCGGGCATGCAGGGCAGCGCGAACCTGTCGTTCTACGCAGCGGCCAAGGGCGCGCAGCGCGGCTTCACCAAGTCGCTGGCGCGCGAGTGGGGTCCGGACGGGATCCGGGTGAACGGGCTGGCGCCGCTCGCGGTCACGCCCGCGCTGGACAACGCGATGCGGCTGGACCCGACGATGGAGCCGCGGGTCACGGCACTGATCCCGATGGGGTGGATCGGCGACACCGAGACGGACATCGGTCCGTGCGCGGTGTTCCTGTGCTCCGCGGCGTCGCGCTACGTCACCGGACAGACCCTCGTGGTCAGCGGTGGGCGCATGACCGCGCTGTAGGGATAGCGAAGTCCCGGTTGGCGCCCGCCCCGTGCTTCAATATCACCACAACTCGGGCATATGGCCCGAGGGTTGTCCTGGGAAAGGTAAAATCACTCGGGATTTGTGATCGAGGAGTGGAGTATCGCGTCTCGTTGCGTACAGGATGCTTAGCGTCCCGTCATGGTCGTACGGGACACAGGGGCAGGCCCGGCCGGGGCGGGCCTGCCCCCTCTTTCGACCTGCCCGTTCGGCCTGCCCGCAGCCCGTGGGTCAGCCGCAGCCCGTTGGTCTGTCGGCCCGTCAGTCCGCCACCGTCTCGGCGATCCCCGCGAGCGCGGCCACGAGACCGACGGTGCGCCGCACCCGTTCCGGCTCCGGCGACTTCGCGCGGGCCAGCGCCCCCGCGCAGATGACGGCGAGCTTCACGACCGCGAAGCGCTCGTAGTACCCGAGATCGGGCACCGGCCGCCCGACGGCCTCGGTGTACGCCTCCACCAGCGCCCCGCGGTCCGGCAGCGCCGCGTTCGCGTCCGGCAGGTGCCCGCCGCGGTACGCGTTCAGCAGCCGCCCCGCGGGACCCCAGTACGCGAGCAACTGCCCCAGGTCGGCGGCCGGATCGCCGACCGTGGACAGTT
The DNA here is from genome assembly GCA_045039925.1 of Streptomycetaceae bacterium NBC_01309. GTDB lineage: Bacteria > Actinomycetota > Actinomycetes > Streptomycetales > Streptomycetaceae > Yinghuangia. Next base: position 6,660,501 of record CP108400.1, on the reverse strand, counting down.
CCCAGTCGAGCACCGCGCGGACCTCGGCGGAGTCGTCCGCGCGGTACATCACGTTGCCGAGGTTGTAGTCGCCGTGCACGATCCCGAGCGCGGACGACTCCGGCACCTCGGCGGCCAGCCGCCGCAGGAGGCTGTCGAGTGCGGGCACGTCGTCGAACCCGATGCGGTCCCACTGCCCCCGCCACCGCCGCAACTGCCGGTGCAGGTACGGCTCGGGCCGGATCATCCCGCCGAGCCCGACGCCCGCCGGGTCGACCCGGTGCAGGGTCGCCAGCACCCGGACGAGGTTGAGGCCGGCTTCGCGCGCCACGGGCGCGGGCAGCGCGGCCACCTCGGCGGCGTCGGTGTGGAAGACGCCGTCCAGGCGCTCCATCAGGTAGAAGGGCGCACCCAGGACCGCCGGGTCCGCGCAGAGCGCGACCATCGCGGCGACCGGGACGCCCGATCCGGCGAGCGCGGCCTGCACCCGGTACTCGCGCGCCATGTCGTGCGCCGTGGGAAGTGCGCCGCGCGCCGGGGGGCGCCGCAGCACCCAGTCGCGGCCTCCCCCGGTGACGCGGTAGGTGAGGTTGGAGGCCCCGCCGCTCAGCTGAGTGACCGTCAGCGGGGCTTCCGCGTCGACGAGTCCGGCCTTCGCGACCCATTCGGCGAGGCGCCGCGGCGGGACAGGTGCGTCGTAGTGCGGCTCGGGCGGGCGACCGGCGGCGTCGCTCACGACGGGCCGCCCGTGCGGTGCGGCTGCGGTGCCGGGATGTCGAGCCAGTCGGCGTACCGGAGCTCCGCCTCCGCGCGGCGCGTGGGGATGTGCTCGGTGGGCCAGCCGTCGACGGCCTCGTAGCGGCGCAGGATCATCTTGGCGATCTGCTGGATGTGCACCTCGTCGGCGCCGTCGGAGAGACGGAAGTTGCGGGCGAGGCGGTACATCTCCTCCAGCGGCAGGTCGGTCGAGTAGCCGAGCGCGCCGTGCACCTGGATCGCGCGGTCGACGACGTCGTGCAGGATCTGCGCGCCCCAGTACTTCACCTCGGAGACCGCCTGGCGCGCGGCCTTGGGGCCCTCGGTGTCCCACGTCCACGCGGCCTTGAGGGTGAGCAGCCGGAACGCCTCGATCTCGATGTTCGACCGCGTGACCATCTGCTGGATCAACTGCTGGTCGGCCAGCCGCTTTCCGTGCGAGGTACGCGACACCGCGCGCTCGCACAACATGTCGAACGCCCGCCGGCACTGCCCGATCCAGCGCATCGCGTGGTGGATGCGCCCGCCGTTGAGGCGCTTCTGCGCGAGCACGAACGCGTCGCCCGGATCGCCGATCATGTGGTCGGCGGGCACCCGGCAGCCGGTGAAGCGGATCTCGGCGTGGCCGCCGAGGTTGCGCGTGGCCTCGCCCTCGTACGGGTGGTGCATGGTGTGCACGTCGCGCACGATCTCCATGCCGGGCGTACCGCGCTCGACGACGAACATCGAGGCGCGGCGGTGCCGTTCCGCGTCGGGGTCGGTGACCGCGAAGACCAGGACGAAGTCCGCGCGGGAGGCGTTGGAGGCGAACCACTTGTGGCCGTCGATGACGTACGCGTCGCCGTCCCGCACCGCGCGCGTCTTGATACCGGTCGGGTCCGACCCCGCGGTGTGCGGCTCGGTGAGCGAGAAACAGCTGGTGAGCCTGCCGTCGAGGAGCGGCCACAACCAGCGCTTCTTCTGCTCCTCGTCGGCGCCCACGGCGAGCAGTTCGCTGTTGCCCGAGTCGGGCGCCTGGTTGCCGAAGATGTTCGGCGCCGAGCCGGTGCGGCCCAGCACCTCGTGCATGAGGGCCAGCCGGACCTGGCCGAAGCTCTGGCCGCCGAGCTCCGGGTCGAGGTGCGCGGCCCACAGGCCGCGGTCCTTGACGCGCTGCTTGAGCGGGTCGGTGACGGCCCGCCAGTTGGCCGGGCTCATGCGCTGGCGGACGAGGTCGAGGGGCTCGATCTCGTCCACGACCATGGCGCGGATCCACTCGAGTTCGCGTGCGAACTCCGGGTCGGTACTGAAGTCCCAGGCCACGGCTGTCTCCCCGGAGCGGTAGGCGGACCCGGTCCCCTCTGAGGCGACCTATGACCCGGGGAACGTAACCCGACTACTTAACCATGTCAATTAGTTTCGCGGCCCGACTCCTCCGGGCGCCGCACGCCGCGCAGGTCGGCCACCAGGCGCTGCATCTGCGCCGCCAGGCCGCCCAGCTCCTCGGCCGTCCAGCCCTTCAGTTGCTCGGCGAGCAGGGTGTCGTTGGCCGCCGCGAAGCTCCCGTACGCCGCACGCCCCTCGGCGGTCGCCTCGACGAGCGAGACCCGGCCGTCCTCGGCGTCGCCGATGCGGACGATGTGGCCGCCCTCCTCCAGGATCCGGATCTGCCGGCTCAGCGCCGCCGGCTGGATGTCGGCCAGTTCCGCGAGCTCGGTCGGCCGGATCGGGCCGTGGTCGATCACGCGGTGCAGGATCCCGATCGCGACCAGGTTCAGCGCGACTCCCGAACGGGCCGCGTGCAGCGCGTCCAGCTGCCTGCTGTTGACGAACCGCTTGAGCGAGTTGATGGCCTCGTTGATCGCGCGGCGGCTCTCGGCATCGGTCATGGCGGGCAGCCTAGAGCCAGTCGGCGGGCGCCGCGGGCATGCACCCGGGCGCGTGCCGGGGTGCACACCAGCGTGCGCCCACCGGGCCCCGTGAGTGCCCGCCCCCGCACGTCACAGCGCCCGGCGCGCGCGTGATAGACACATGGACGTGTCCGACACCCCCGCCTCCGCCCTCCCGCCCGCCCCCGTGCGCCGAGGAGGCCGCCGGTCCGGGCGCAAGCGCGAGGACGTGCTCGCGCACGCGTGTGTCGTGATCGGCGAACGCGGCGCGGACGCAACGCGGTTCGCGGACGTGTCCGAGGTGTCCGGCGTACCGATCTCCACGCTCCAGTACTACTTCGGCAACCGCGAGGACCTGCTGGTGGCGGCGTTCCGGTACGCCGCGAAGCGTGACCTGGACGGCGTACGCGCGGCGGTCGCGGACCTGGACGACCCCTGGGAGCGCATGCAGAAGGCGTGCTCGTTCGTCGTCGGGTTCGCCGACGAGGCGGCCCCCTACGCCTGGCAGCTGTGGGTCGAGGCGTGGCGCTGGGCGCAGCGCGATCCCGAGTGGCGGTCCGAGGTGCTGGCGGACAACGCGAAGTGGCGCGCCCTGCTGGCCGGGACGGTCGCGGACGGGGTCGCGAGCGGGCGCTTCCGGGCCGACGCGGACCCCGGGCGCGTAGCGCGGCAGGCCCTCGCGGTGGTCGACGGGATCGGGCTCCCGATCGTCCTGGAGGACCCGGCCGTGCCGCCGGAGATGGCCCGCGAGCTTCTCATCGACGTACTGGCTCGCCTGCTGCTGCCGTGACCGGCGGCGGCGACGGCGGGACCGCGGCCCGGGGGCGCACGGCGGTGGTGAGCAGCAGGTAGCACGCCACCCCCGCGATTCCCGAGGTGAAGAAGCTGACGTCGACGCCCGCACACAGGTCGGCGATCGGGCCGGTGAAGGACGACGACGAGTTCGACAGCAGGCCGACGGCGCTGCCGACCACCCACGACACGGTCGCGGGGAGGTTCCAGCCCGCGGTGTACCAGTAGGCGCCGCCGCGGCCGCGGTGGTTGAAGACCTGGAGGTCCGGCTCGCTGAACCGGGCGCGCGTGCGGGCCATGCCGGTCAGCGTGATGGCCGCCCAAGGCGTCGCGAGCGAGGTCAGGACCAGCACGAAGGTGGTCACCGACTCCTCGGCGTCCCACACGAACTTGCCGAGGAAGACCAGCCCGATGGAGGTCGCGGCGACCAGCACGGTGGACGCGACGCGGCTCAGGCGCGGCAGGATCGCGTCGAGGTCGAGGCCCATGCTGTAGAGCACGATGCCGGACTGGCCGAGCGCGCCGACGAGGCCGCAGACCAGGATCGGCACCAGGAACCACGCGGGTGCGGCGTGCACGAGGCCCGCGACGTAGCCGGCCTCCGGGTTGAAGGTGGCGACCGCGGTGAGCACGCCGAAGACCTGCGGGACGACGAGGCCCGCGACCATGCCGAGCCCGGTCGCGCGCACGACCGAGCGACCGCTGTGCCGGCGCGGTGAGATGTAGCGCGTCCAGTCCCCGGTCAGCGTCACGAACGAGACCGGGCCCGCGATACCGGTGCTGACCATCGCGAGCAGCCAGGTGGGCCAGAACGAGCCGAGCGCGTACGCCGACGGGTCGCCGGGCGCGGAGAAGTCGATCTTCGTCCAGAAGGCGGCGAGTCCGAGCACGATGACGGCCGCCATGATCGGCGCGGCCAGTCGGTTGAGCAGCACGATCCAGCGGAAGCCGTAGACCGCGGCGAGGGTCGCGGCGGCGGCCAGCAGGGCGTAGCCCGCGGCGTACGCCCCGTCCGACTCGGGCAGGTCGACCAGCCTCCCCAGCGACGCCACGACGGCCTCGCCGCCCGCCCACACCGTGACCGCCATGAAGCCGGTGGACAACAGGACGCCGATCACCGAGGCGATGAGCCGGCCGCGCACCCCGAAGTACGCCCCCGAGCCGACCGAGTTGTTCGTCCCCGAGCGCAGTCCCACCAGCGCGAGCGGCGCCACGAAGGCGGCGCCGAGGAGTGTGCCGACGATGTTGGCGGTCAGCGCGGCCCACAGCCCGAGGCCGTAGGAGACGGCCAGCCAGCCGAAGACGATGTTGGTGAACCCCAGGTTGGCGCCGACCAGGATCGCCACGAGGTCCCTGGGCCGGGCGGTGCGCTCGGCCTCCGGGATGGTGTCGACACCGTGCCGCTCGGGGGTGCCGTGGCGGTCGGCTGCTTCATGTCCCATCGGGACCTCCGCGCGGGGATCGGGCCGTCGCGGCACAGGGGCTCGCGATGCGGGGCGGGGGCGTGGTCTCTGTGGACTGTATGGCCATACAGGTTTTCTGTACAGACTCGACTGATGGGCGGCCCTCCGCGGGCGGGGGGCATTTCCCGCCGCGCGCGGTTGACTTTCGGACCGCGCCCCGGGTTACGCTCCCAGCCGATCCCACGACCCGAACACGCGGTTCCGCACGCCCGCCCACACCCGGGGCGGGCGTCCGTGTGCCCGGGGGCCAGCACCGCCGACGTCTGCGCGACCCGCAGACGTCCGCCCTCCACGGAAACCCGGCTGCCCATGTCGATGCACAGCTACGACCCCGCCCTGACCGACCTGGTCTTCACGTACATGCGCGAGCGCCTCCAGCTCGACCCGGTGCCGCTGGACCACCCCGGGGACAAGGACAAGCTCGACCGCGTGCTCGCCGGCCTGCTGGGCGACGACGGCAACGACCCCGCCGACGTGATGCGCCTGTACGCCGAGCAACTCGCCCCGACCGTCATCTCGGCCGACAGCCCGCGCTTCCTCTCCTTCATCCCGGCCGCCCCCACCAAGGCCGCGCTGCTGTTCGACATGGTCGTGTCCTGCGCCTCGCTCCAGGGCATCTCGTGGCTGGAGGCGTCCGGCGCGATAGCCGCCGAGAACCAGGTCCTGCGCCTGCTCGCGGACCTGGCCGAGATGCCGGCCACCGCGGGCGGCTGCTTCGTCTCCGGCGGATCCGCGGCGAACCTGTCCGCGCTCGTCGTCGCCCGCGACACGGGCCGCAGCGCCCGCGGGCTCGGCGCGTACGACCGCATCCGGGTCGCCGTCTCCGACCAGGCGCACTCCTCGGTCACCAACACGCTGCGCATCATCGGCGCGGAAGCCCTGGTCGTGCCCACCACCGACCACCGCCTCACGGGCGAGGCCCTGGCCGCCGCGCTGGCCGCCGACCCGCACCCGCACGACGTGGCCGCGATGGTGGCCACCGCCGGGACCACCAACGCCGGGATCGTCGACGACCTCGCGGGCATCGCCGACGTCGCGCGCGAGTACAACCTCTGGTTCCACGTCGACGGCGCGTACGGCGGCGCCGGGCTGTTCGCGCCCTCGGTCCGCGACAAGTACGCCGGGATCGAGCACGCCGACTCGCTCGTGATCGACCCGCACAAGTGGCTGTTCGCACCGTTCGACTGCGCGGCCCTGCTGTACCGGAACCCGCATCTCGCGCAGGCCGTGCACACCCAGGACGCGAGCTACCTGGACGTCCTGCACACGGACGAGAACCAGGTCTGGAACCCGACCGACTACGCCCACCACCTCACCCGCCGGGCCCGCGGCCTGCCGCTGTGGTTCTCGCTCGCCGTGCACGGCACCCGCGCGTACACCGAGGCCATCGAGACCGCGCTCACCCTCGCCCGCGACACCGCGGCCCTGATCCGCGCCACGCCGCACCTCGAACTGGTCCGCGACCCCGAGCTGTCCGCCGTCGTCTTCCGCCGGACCGGCTGGACCGCGGACGACTACACCGCCTGGTCCGACCGGCTCCTCGCCGGACAGGTCGGCTTCGTCACCCCCACCGGCTGGGAAGGGGAGACCGTCGCCCGCTTCGCCTTCCTCCACCCCGGCACCACCCACGCCATGGTCCGCGAAATCCTCGACACCATGGCCTGACGCGCGCCGCAACAGTCCTTCCGGATCAGAATCCTGATGTCCTGTCGGATCACCCCCGGGTGACACGTTCGAGCCAATCCATCCGGTGTGCCTGCCCCGGAGCGGCCGCCTCCCCGAGACTGATCACCGTGCATGTCGAGGTGGTGACCGACCCGGGCTCGAACTCCGGCGGACCGGGCGACACGGGCGGGGACGACGCGGGCACGGACGCGGGCGTACGCGACGCGTTCGGCGGCGACGCGGCATTGCTCCCGGACGCCCGGTCGCGGCGGCGCGACCGGGTGTTCGCGCTGGCCACGCCGGAGGCCGCGGTGCTGACCACGACCGCGCTCGCGCACCGCACGTCCGTCGAGGGCTGCGGGCACGGCACCGGCTGGTACATCCGGCGGCTGGGCGCCCACCTGCTGACCCGGTTCGTCGACCGGCCCGAACGCCCGGTCGCCGACTGCCTGTCCGACGCCATCGCGGAGACCGCGGCACTGCACGGCGGGCGCTGCGACCTCGCGCTGCACGGCACGCCGACCGCGTCGGTGGTCGCCGTACGCCTCACCGAGGGCCGCCTCGACCACCTGGTCCTCGGCCCCGGCAGGGTCCTCATCCGCCGCGGCACGACGGTCCGCGCGGTCGGCGACCCCGGCGGCGCGCGCCACGCCGCGGGCGCCCGCCCCTCGGCCGCCGCCGGTGCCACCTGGGGCAGTTCGTCGTGCCGCGGGGTGCACACGCTGGTGCTGCTCAACGGCGGCGCGGTCGAATCACTGCCCGCCGCGCTCTGGCCCGACACCGTGCGGCTGCTGGAGGAAGTCGGCGCGCACGGGCTGCTCGCGCACATCCGCTCCACCGAGCTGCGCACGGCGGCGCCGCACCGGCCGGTCGGCGTCGTCCACCTCCGACCCGCCTGACGGGCCACGGGGGTCCGGGCTCCGTCCCGGCCTCGGCGCGGCACATGCGAAAGAGCGCGAGAACGCAACTGTGGGCCGAACCCCGGGGGTTCGGCCCACAGTCAGGGAGACGCGGTCGGGCGGACCGGTCCGCCCACCCGCCCTCCGGTGTGGCTCAGCTCGCCTTCGGCAGCGTGTACGTCTTCGCCTCCGGCGCCTCGAAGGCCTGCTCGACCGTGGTCAGGCCGCTGGCCTTGGTCTTGTCGACCTTCAGGATGTACGTCTGGTACGACGGCGGCTTGTCCGGCGACGAGAAGTCCAGCTTCGCGCCGTAGCCGAGGTCGAGTGCGACGTTCTTGCGGTGCGCGGCCACGACACCCGCGGGCGTCAGGTCGCCGGCCTGGCAGGCGCCCTTCAGCGCCTCACCGAAGATGGCCGCCGTGCTGAAGCCGGAGAGCACGCCCTGGTCGATCGGCTGCCCCGGGTACTCCGCCGTGTAGTCGGCGACCAGCTTGGTCAGCAGGGGCAGTTCGCTGTTGATCGACGGCACGGGGCTCGTCACCAGCAGGCGCTGCTCCATCGCCCCCGCGACCGCCGGGATGGCGAGCAGCTGCGGGTGGAAGCCGACCGAGTGCGCGAGCACCGGCACCTTGAGGCCCGCAGCCTCGGAGGTGGCCATGATCGGGCCGACCTGGCGCGGGCTCGCGCTCACGATGATCGCCTTGACCCCCGACGACTTCAGCGCGGTGATCGCCGCGGTCATGTCGGCGTCGGTGGGCTTGATCTTCTGCTCGACCAGCGACAGGCCGGCGGCCTGGGCCGCGTGCTTGGCGCCCGCGAAGCTGTTCGCCCCGAACTCGTCGTCGGCGTAGATGTGCCCGACCTTGTCGCCGGAGGCGAGGTTCGCGGTCCTCTTGAGGTACGAGATGCCGTTGATGATCTCGACGTCGTAGGTGGTCGCGGTGACCTGGATGGTCTTCTTGCCCAGCAGCGTGGACGGCCACGCCTGCGGCAGGGTCAGGATGCCCTCGCGCTCGATGTCGTCCTGGAGCTGGGTGACGATGGCCGAGCCGATGAGCTGCGAGATGCCGACGACGTTGCCGGACAGCTCGGTGTACTGGGTCCGCGCCTTCTGCGGGTCGTAGGCGTGGTCCTTCACCTCCAGCTTGACCTGCCGGCCGCAGATGCCGCCCTGCGCGTTGATCTGCTTGTAGTAGAGCGCCTCGGCGTTGGTGACACTCTTGCCCAGCGGCGCGAACGGCCCGCTCATGTCGGTGAGTTCGCCGACCTTGATCTCCGTGGCCGAGACGCCCGCACCGGTCTTGACCTGCCCCGACGAGCCGGACGCCCCCGCAGGGGGGTTTGTCGTCTCGTCGTCGTCGTCCTTGCTGCTGCACGCGGTGGCGGTCAACGCCAGGATGGCGAGGACCGCTGCCGCGGTTCTGGTGCCCTTGCGTGACTTCACGAGACTGCTCCTTGGGGCTCCTGGGAACGGGAACGGAACCGGGACCATGAACGGGCCGGGACACGCGCTGAGGGTTTCGGTGCACGCGGGCGCCGCCTCGCCAGCCCGGCCAGACCGCCGGGAGCGAAGAGCAGCACCAGCACGATCGCCGCGCCGTACAGGTAACGCGCCGCCTCGGTGGGGCCGACGCCGTCGCCGCCGGACGCCACCACCAGCGGCAGCGATGCCGCGTAGTGCGCGAAGAGCTGGGGCAGGACGGTCACGAAGACCGCGCCCGCGACCGCGCCGCCGACCGACCCGAGCCCGCCGATGACGATCATCGCGAGGTAGTCGATCGACAGGGCCAGCCCGAAGTACTCCGGGATCACGCGGCCGAAGATCAGGGCCAGGAGCACACCGGCCAGGCCGGCGTACATCGAGGACACCACGAACGCCATCGAGCGATACCGCGCGACCGGCACGCCCATCACCGCGGCGGCGATCTCGCTGTCGCGGACCGCGCCCAGCGCCCGCCCGGGGCGGCCGCGCAGCAGGTTCTTCGCCACCACGATCCCGATCACCAGCAGCACCAGGGCCAGGTACCACAGGCGCTCGTACGCCCCGAACTCGACGCCCAGGACCTTGAGTTCGTCCGGGTCGCGCTCGGAGAGGGTGAACCCGAAGAACTCCATCGGCTCGGCCGCGCGGCCGTTGTAGCCGCCGGTGACGCTGTGCGCGTTGATCATCACGTGCTCGCCGATGAAGACCAGCGCGAGCGTCGCGATGCCCAGGTACATCCCGCGCAGCCGCCCGGAGATCGGGCTGAAGATCCCGCCCACCACCCCGGCGAACAGCACGGCCAGCACCAGCGCGACGGTCGGCGGCAGGCCGAGCCCGTTGACGTCGTGCGTACCGGAGCGGCCGGACTCCCCGGAGAAGAACATGTACCCGTACGCCCCGACGGCCAGGAAGAAGGCGTGTCCGAGGGAGAGTTGCCCGGTCGTCCCGGACAGGATGTTCAGGCCGATCGCCCCCAGCGCCGCGGCCATCGCGAACAGGCCGGTCAGCAACCAGAAGTCGGTCAGGTAGTAGGGCATCGCGGCCATCACGAGGATGATCGCGACGATCGCCACCGGGCGCAGGTACCCCGTGAGCGGCCGGCGGGGTGCCGCGGGGGGCGCGGTACCGGGCGCGGTGCCGGGGGACTTGGGGCCGGGCGCTTCGGCGGTCGAGTCCGCCGCTCGGGGGTCAGACACGGCTGAGTTCCTTCGACCCGAGCAGCCCGGTGGGCCGCCACAGCAGGATGAGGATCATGACGACGTACGGTGCGACACCCGAGACGCCGCCCCCGAGCGCGTCCAAGTCGCTCTGGTAGCCCGCCGCGAGGGCCTCGCTGAGGCCGATCAGCATCGCGCCGATCAGCGCGCCGAGCGCCGAGTCCATGCCGCCGAGCACCGCGGCGGGGAACGCCTTCAGCGCCACCAGCCCGGTCGTGCGGTCCAGCCCGGGTGTCGGCGACGCGGTGAGGAACACCGCCGCGACCGCGGCCAGCGCACCGGCGATGCACCAGGCGATCAGCTGCACGCGCTTCATGCGTACGCCCATCAGCGCCGCCGCCTCGCGGTCCTCGGACGCGGCGCGCATCGACAGGCCCCAGGAGGTGAACCGGAACGCCGCGAAGAAGATCCCGATCAGCACCACCGCGGTGATGATGGCGGCGATCCGGGCCTTGGCCACGGTCGCGTCGCCGATCGTCACCGCGTCGCCGCCCCACGGGTCGCCGAGCGAGAGCTTGTCCGATCCGATGCGGCGCACCAGCTCGGTGGTCAGCAGGATGTCGATGCCGATCGTCAGGATCGTCAGGACGTGCAGCTCGACTTTCCCGAGCCCCCGGATGAACAGCATCTCGATCAGACCGGCGCCCGCGGCGGTCACGGCCACGCCGACCAGCACCGCCAGGGTGAACCCGAGGTCCTCGTGCAGCTTGGCGATGACGTACCCGCCGAGCAGCAGCAGCGACGCGTGCGCGAAGTTCATCACCCCCGACGCCTTGAAGATCACCACAAAGCCCAGGGCGATGAGCGCGTACACCGATCCGAGAGCGAGCCCGTTCAGGGCGATCTCGGAGAGCTTGGTCATTGCCGCTCCTCGTTCTCTCGCTGTTCCTGTACGGGTGGTGCCGACGTCCCGGGCGCGCCCGCGAAGGTGTCCGGGGTGTCCTCGTCCTCGTTGCCGGTGCCGAGGTAGGCCCGGATCACCGCCGGGTCCTGGCGGATCTGCTCGGGCGTGCCGCCCGCGATGCGCCGGCCGAAGTCGAGGACGGTCACCTCGTCGGCGAGCCGCATGATCAGCCCCATGTCGTGCTCGACGATCAGAATCGAGATGCCGAGGCTGTCCCGCACCGCGGCGATCGCCTCGGCGGTACGCACGCGTTCGCCGCCGTTCATGCCGGCCACCGGCTCGTCGAGCAGCAGCACCTTCGGCTCCATGCACAGCGCGCGGGCCATCTCGACGCGCTTGCGCACGCCGTACGGCAGCAGCATCACGGGTGCGTCGAACACCGCGCCCAGGTCCAGGAACTCGGCTATCTCCCGGGCCCGTTCGCGGTGCCGGCGCTGCTCGCGCACCGCCCCCGGCAGGTGCAGCGCCGTCGAGGCGAAGCCCGACCGGGTCAGCACGTGTCGGCCGAGCATCAGGTTGTCGGCGACCGTGCCCTGGGTGAGCACGATGTTCTGGAACGTCCGGGCCATGCCCAGCCGGGCGATCTTGTCCGGGCGCAGCCCGGTCAGCTCGTCTTCGCCGAGGTGCACGGTGCCGCGGTCGGCGCGGTACACGCCGGACAGCACGTTGAAGCACGTCGACTTGCCCGCACCGTTCGGGCCGATGATCGCGTGGATGCTGCCGGGCGCCACGGTGAAACTGACCGCGTCGAGCGCGACCAGGCCCGCGAAACGCACCGTCACGGCTCGGACGATCAGTTCGGGGACGGCCTCGTCGACGTCTGCCGCGTGGTCGTGCACCTGGGTGGCGGAAGCTCCGGAAGTCGTCATCCCCGCCACCTCCGCAGCGGTGCGCGCTGCCCCGCCGCCGCCGGAACCGCGGCGGCGGTCTCGGTCGCGGCGCTCTCGGTCGTGCCGGGCCCGGTCGTGCCGCTCGCGGCGGCGGTCTCGGCGGTCTCCGCGGTCTCGGCGTGGTCGGCCTCGCCGAGGTACAGCCTGCGTACCTCGTCGGTGGCCGCGAGCTGCTTGGCGTCGCCGCTCAGGCGCACCTTGCCGACGTCCAACACGTACGCCGTGTCGGCGAGATCGAGCGCGACGGCGGCGTTCTGCTCGACCAGCAGCACCGCGGTGCCCTGCCGGGCGATGTCGCGCACCACCTTCGCGATGCGGCCGACCATCTGCGGCGCCAGTCCGAGCGAAGGCTCGTCGAGGAGAAGCAGTTTGGGACCCGCCATGAGGGCGCGCCCGATCGCGAGCATCTGCTGCTCGCCCCCGGACAGCAACCCGGCCTGCTGGCCTTCGCGCTCGCCCAGCACCGGGAACAGCTCCAGGACGCGCTCACGCGCCTCGCGCGCCCGGGCGGACCTGCGCCCGCCCGTCCCCAGCAGCCCGGCCTGCAGGTTCTCCGCGACCGACAGCCCCGCGAAAACCCGCCTGCCCTCCGGCACTTGCACGATCCCGGCACGCACGGCGGCGGCGGAGTCCTTCCCGCGCAGGTTGAGCCCGCGGTAGGTGATCGAGCCCCCCTCGATCGCTCCGGAATGCAGGAAGAGCGTCCCCGATATCGCCCGCAGCAGCGTGCTCTTGCCGGCGCCGTTCGCACCGAGCACGGTCACGATGCCGCTCGCCGGCACCTCGACACTCACGCCGCGCAGCGCCTGCACAGAACGTCCGTACGCGACGTGCAGCCGGTCGACGACCAGCGTGCCTTCCTGCGGAGATCGGGGGGCCGTCCCGCGCGTCTTGGGCGCGGGGTTTCTCCCCTGCGGAGGATCCTGCTCCGCCCGTGCCATCCTGCCTCCTTCCTCGGACTTGTCCCTCAGAGCCTTGAAGTGACCGACACCACAACACGTGGCGGCATACAAGGTCCATACACGGAACGCAGAACAGGGCACCGGACCAACCGCGCCGCCGCAGGCTTGTGCAGCCGCACAGCACGGTCGGGCGGGGCGCACCGAACCTTGTGAGTGCCCACAATCAGCCTCCCTTCGCCGATCCCGCCCGCCACCCCGCGCAACGCCGTTGACCGGCAGGTTCAGGGGCCCGCGATGCGGTACGCGTCCAAGGCCAGCCCGAGCTCCACAAGATCGCGTGGCAACCCCAGGTCCCGGCCGGTCAGTTGCTCCAGCCGACGCAGCCGGTTGAGCACGGTGTTGCGGTGGCAGAAGAGCCGGGCGCCTGCCCGGGCCGCGGAACCGCCCGCGTCGAACCACGCCGCGAGGGTGCCGAGCAGCAGGTCGCGGTCGACCGGGTCCAGGGCGAACACCGCCCCGAAGGTGCGCGCCGCGAGCACTCCGGACAGGTCCGACTGGCAGGCCACCATCGCGGCCGGCAGCCGTTCGTCCAGGCGCGCGATCTCGCCGTCCGCGGCACAGGTGCGCAAGGCGATTTCGGCCATCCGCCGCGCCCGCCCGAGCTCCGCCAGGCCCTCCACGACGAGGCCGATGCCGGCCCGTGAACTGCCGCCGGGGCGGAGCGTTTTCGCGAGTCCGGCCAGCACCTTGTCCTCGGCCGCGTCCTTGTAGAGCAGCGCGACCGCGAACTCGGCGTCGGCGCGCGAGCGCCACAGCAGATGCACCCCGTCGGCACCGGACGGGCGCGGTCCGTCGTGCTGCCCGGTGCCCGGTCGTGCGTGCCGCAGCATCACCACCGCGTAGCGGCCGTCCTCGGGCAGGTCGAGCACGGCCGACGCCGCGTCGATGTCCGAGGCCTCGGCGTGGCCGTCGAGCAGGGCGTCCAGCAGCGCGCGGGTGCGCTCGTGGTGGTGGCTGGTCAGCTCGTTGGCGACGCTGCGGTACGCGTCGGACACCACGGTCGAGTGGTTGTCGACGACCGTCCACACCGCGGTCGCGGCGTGCACCAGCTCGTGCACGTCCTGCGGCTCGCGCTCGATGGTGGTCTCCACGAGCGCCTGCCAGACGATCACCCCGCCGATGCGGTACGCGTGCAGCAGCGCGTCCAGCGGCAGCCCCTGCTCGGCGCGGCGGCGGCCGTTCCGCCAGGTGTGCGGGCTCGGCGTGCCCTCGCCGTGCGGTGCGGCCAGCGCAAGGAGCGCGCTGCGCAGCGACTCGTGGCAGCCCTGCCACACCTCGTCCTGCGGCACGGCGCCCTCGCGGTACGACGCCTCGTGCTCGTACAGCGCCGCGGCCAACCGGTCCGTCAGCTGCGGCAGGCGTTCCAGCAGCGCCCTTGCGCCGCGCCGCAGCAGACGCGTGTGCGGGCCCTCCTCGCCCGGCCGCGGCAGCGGCTCGTCCGGGACGCCCAACCGAGCGCCCGCCACGAACACGGAGCCCGGCACGGCGGGATCGGACGCGCGCGGATCGGACGAATCCGCGCCGAGCGGTTCCGCGGTGGGCGGGGGTGGTTCGGTCGCGCCTTCTGTCGCGTTCGCGTGGTCTGTGCTTCCGGGGGGTCGCGCAACGTGCATCGTGCCTCCACCGATCGTGGACGGGACGCCGTGCAGGGAGCAGCGCCCTTAGCCTGCCATCGGGAGGTACCGGCATGGAGGTGTTGATGATGTAACGATTCGGCCGACGCTCGGACTCGGCGGCTCCGTTTGGCGTGGTCCCGAGCCCCGGTCGGCGCCGATTCCGTGCGCCTCCCCGGGCGCTTTCCGAACCGCCGCCGAGGTGTGCCGGAGGGATCTCCGGGCCGGCTCAGCGCTCCATGAAACGGCGGAAAAGGTTCTCCGTCGCGCGGCTCGCGCGCGGGTCCAGAAAGCGCGGGTCGCCCAGCGCCTGGGGCCACCGGAAAGTGCCCGCGGTGAACACCAGGCCGCCCGCCGGGTTCCGGTGCAGCACGCTCTGCTGGGTCCCGGAATCTCCCCGCGACGTGGTGTAGTTCGACTCGGCGACGAACACCGACTCGCCGCGCGGCACGGCCGTTCCGCCGAACCGGCGGTCGGCCTCCCCCCACACCAGTCCGGGGAGCGTGTCGCCGTCGCGCAGCCCGGTGCCCTCCCAGAACCAGTGGCCGGATTCGCGCACCACGAGCGGGTGCGCGCCCTTCACGACACTCGCGTACTGGACCCCCAGCACCTCCTGCTCGGGACGGTGCAGGTCGCGCCAGCGGACGGTCGGCCCGGGGGTGTCGCGGTCGGACGACGACTTGGCATTCTTGTGACAGCGCACAAGCCGCTCGGGCGCGCCCGACGTCGAGGCATGCACGCGGACATGCCAATAAACGTTGTTCGCAGTCAGGAACGCGATGCCGACACCGCCCGCCGCGGCCGTCTCCAGCACGTTCCGCATCTCCTGGGACCAGTACTCGTCATGGCCGGGGAAGACCAGGGCCTTGTGGCGGAACGGGTCGACGCGGCCCGCATGGAGGTCGAGGCCGGTCGCGTAGACCAGGTCGTAGCCGCGCTCCTCGGCCCAGCGGATGAACCCGTGGTCCAGATCGAAGAGTTGCGGCAGCCCGCCGCCCGCGTACGGCCGGTCGAAGGAGACGATCCCGGCCCTCAGCTTCGCCTTGGGCTTCCGCGTCGAGGGGTCCTGACCGTAGTAGAGGCTCCGGCCGGTCTCGCCGTCCACCGGGTACTCGTTGTACGCCTGGTACGTCGTGGCCGGCAGCACCACCAGGAAGTCGCCCACCCGGTCCGGCTCGGTGACGGTGAACTGCACGTGGTTGCGGAACCCCGCGGCGTTGGTGAGCACCGCGACGTACGCGCCGCCGGGCCACTCCTCCGGGATGTCCGTCTCCCACGAGACCTCCCAGTCGCACACCACCGTGCCGGTGCGCTTGTCGAGGCGGGGCGGGGCCTGGCGGCGGCCCGGCACGCCGTCGACCCGGGTCATCAGCCGGCCGCCGGTGCCGCCGTAGTGGCCCAGCCGGTAGACCTCGATCGAGAACGGCTGGTCGCGGTCGACCGACACTTTCAGCCGCAGGCGACCGCCCTCGGGAATCCCCGCCTCGGTCGCGAACCCCTTGATCTGCCCCGCGGCATCGCTCGCGGTCTTCCCGCCGAGCTGCCAACCGGCGCTGCCCGCACGGGCGTTCTCGGCCACCACGCGGCCGGGCCGGGCCGGGAGCGCGAGGCCCGGGCCCGACGGCCCGGAGGCGTGTCCGACCGGGTCGCCGCCCGCGCGCTCGGCACCGCGTCCGAGCAGCACGAATCCCGAACCGACGGCAGCCGCGCCCAAGAGGACGCGGCGGCGGGTCTGTTGGTGAGCGGGCGGAAAGTCCTGGCCAGACATGATCAGAAGATATCCCGGCCGCGCGGTTGCCACCGGCGTGCGACACCCTGGCGGCACCGCCGTGGCCGGGAGGGGTGGCGGACCCGGCGCGCCCGCGCGGCGAGCGGCCCAAGGCCGTGTCGCGGCCGGGCCGTTCGCCGCGACGGTTCAGGAACGCAGGTGCAGCGTGGCCAGTTCGAGCCTGCCGAGTGCCATCTGCTTCTCGTCGATCGACTCGACCGAACGGGCCTGCCCCGTCAGGAAACGCGGGTACACCGGCGGCACCATGACCGCGTCGCGCACCAGGATCTCGTTGGCGAGCGAGCACAGCTTCGCGCGGCGCGTCGCCTCGCCGACCGACCACGCCTCGGCGAGGAGCCGGTCGATCTCCGGGTTGCGGTAGCCGGTGTTGTCCGGGTGGTCGGAGGCGGCGGGGGCGAGGACGTCGAACGCGGTGCGGCCGACCGCGTACGCCGGCCGGCGCAGCGACATGGCGAGGTCGAACTCCCCCGCGCCGCGCCGCTGCCGCCACACCTCGGGGGCGACCTCCTCGATCGTCGCGCGCAGGCCGTACCCGCCCCACTGCTTGGCCATGGTCTCGGCGGGCTTGAGCAGTCCGTCGCCCGCGCGCAGCAGCACGGTGAAGTCCACCGGGCCGGAGCGCCCCGACTCGCCGAGCAGCACGCGGACGCGGTCCGCGTCGACGGCGTCCGGGTAGGGCGCGTACGTCGGGTCCCATCCTTCGGTGGCCGGCCCGATCGGGCCCTGGCCCAGCACCGCGAACGCCTTGAAGTCCTGGTCGCGCACGAGCTTGCGGGGCGTGGAAGCGGCCAGCGCGCGCCGCACCGCGATGTTGTCGAACGGCGCGCGGCGCATGTTGAACGCGGTCACCAGGTCCAGCGGTGCCGACACCGCGTGCGCCTGCATGTCCTTGATCCGCTGCAACGGCTTGAGCTGGTCGGCGGCGAGGCGCGGGTCGATGCCGATGCGCTTGGCCGTCAGGTCGGCGACCCGGGCCGCGGGCGCCGCGACGACGCGGAACTCCATGGCGTCCAGGGGCGCCTTGTCGCCGCGGTAGCGGGTGTTGCGGACCAGCCGCACCTGCTGTCCGGGGGTGATCGCCTCGGGCTTGAAGGGGCCGGTGCCGACGAGCGACTGGGGGTCGGCGAGCGAGGCCTCGTGCGGGATCGGCAGGCAGGCGAGGAACTGGCGCAGGATGCCGAACGGCTTCGGCAGCTCTATGCGTACGGTCGTCGGATCGACCGCGGTCGCGTCCTTGATGCGCCCGGCGAGGTACGGCGCCCACTCGCCGGCCGTCCCGCTCGCGGACACGTGGCGCAGGCAGGCCGCGACGCTCGTGGCCGTGAAGGGTGCGCCGTTCGCGTACACCACACCCTGGCGCAGGCGGATGGTCCACACGAGCCCGTCCGGCGAGACCTGCGGGTCGGCGGCCGCGAGCACCGGTTCGAGGGTGGTGTCCTCGCGGTAGCGGTAGAGCGGCTCGACGACCGCGTCGGCGATCCAGCGGGCCTCCTCCGAGACACCCTGGGCCGGGTTGAGCAGCGCGGGGTACTCGGGCAGCGCGACCACGAGCGTGCCGCCGGACCGCAGTTTGGGCGAGTCGTCGGCGCAGCCGGTCAGCGTCCCGCCCGCCGCGACCGCGAGGCCGGTCCCCGCCCCGAGGGCCAGGAAGCGGCGTCGGCCCAGTTCCATCCAGAGTCCTTCCGTACTGCCCCGCCCGCTGTCGGGCCGGACCCGGGCGGGCGTGTCCGCCGACGACAGGGTAGGCGCACCAGGGTAGGGCGCCGCCGCGCTCAGACGGTGAAGACGATCTTTCCGAACTGCTCGCCGTCGACCATGCGGGCGAATCCCTCGCGGGCCCGGTCGAGCGGCAGCACGGTGTCGATCACCGGACGCACGCCGGCGTTCGCGCACAGGCTGAGCAGCCCCGCCAGTTCGTCCTTGTCGCCCATCGTCGAGCCGACCACGCGCATCTCCTGGAAGAAGATCCGGGTCAGCTCGCCGCGGGACGGGTCGGAGCCGCTGGTCGCGCCCGAGATGACCAGGCTGCCGCCGGCCTTGAGGCTGCGTACGGAATGGCTCCAGGTCGCGGCGCCGACCGTCTCCATCACGGAGTCCACGCGCTCCGGCAGGCGCTCGCCCGACGCGAACGCGCGGTCCGCGCCCAGGGCCACGGCCCGCTCACCCTTGGACGCGTCGCGGCTGGTGACCCACATCCGGTACCCGGCCGCCTTGCCGAGCACGACGAGGGCCGTGGCGACGCCGCCGCCCGCACCCTGCACCAGGACCGTGCCGCCCGGCCGCACGCCGGAGTTGGTGAAGAGCATGCGGTACGCGGTGAGCCAGGCCGTCGGCAGGCAGCACGCCTCCTCGAAGGAGAGCTCCTTCGGCTTGGGCAGCAGGTTCCAGCGCGGCACGGCGACCTTCTGCGCGAAGGTGCCGTCGTACTTCTCGGTCAGGATCGAGCGCGGCTCGTCGGTGCCGAGCCCGCCGACCACCGAGTGGATGACGACCTCGTTGCCGTCCTCGTCGATGCCGGCGCCGTCGCAGCCCAGCACCATGGGCAGCTGCTTGTCCGTGATGCCGACGCCTTTGAGGCTCCACAGGTCGTGGTGGTTGAGCGAGGCGGCCTTGACGGTGACGGTGGTCCAGCCGGGCGGGAGCGGTGACTCGGCGCCGGGCTCGGGGCGTTCTCCGAGCTCGAGACCGGACAGCGGGTCCTCGGGGCTGATGCGTACGGCGCTCACGGCGAACATGGCTGCGACCCTATCGAGACGTGGTGGGGCACGCGGCTCCGGCCGTCGCCGAAGCCGTCGGAAACGCTCCTGGCGGGCGGTTCCGACACGTGTCGGAACCGCCCGCCAGGAGCGGGGACTGCTTTGTCGCCCCCGGGAGCGGGGAGCGGGACTGCTTGTCGGCCCCCCGGGACGGGGGACGTACTGCGCGCTGCCGTCAGCGGCGCGCGACACCGTCGCGGCGCGCGGCCTCGGCGACCGCGAGGGTCACCGCGGGCGCGACGCGCTCGTCGAACGGGCTCGGGATCACCTTGTCGGCGGAGAGCTCGTCGGCGACGACGGCCGCGAGGGCTTCGGCCGCGGCAACCTTCATGCCCTCGGTGACGCGGGTCGCACGGACCGACAGCGCGCCGGCGAAGACACCCGGGAAGGCCAGGACGTTGTTGATCTGGTTCGGGTAGTCGCTGCGCCCGGTCGCCACGACCGCGGCGTACTTCCGCGCGACCTCCGGCATGATCTCCGGGTCCGGGTTGGCCATCGCGAAGATGATCGCGTTCGGCGCCATGGTCGCCACGACCTCCTCGGGGACCTTGCCGGCCGAGACGCCCAGGAACACGTCGGCACCTTCGAGGGCGACCTCGATGCCGCCCTTGAGCTTGGCCTTGTTGGTCAGCTCGGCGATGAGGCGCTTGATCGGCGTGAGGTCCTCGCGGCCCTCGTGCACGATGCCGCGCGAGTCGACGACGCACAGGTCGCCGATGCCGGCCTCGATGAGGATCTTGGCGATCGCGATGCCGGCCGCGCCCGCACCCGAGATGACCGCGCGCAGGTCCTTCAGCTCGCGGTTGGTGACGATGGCCGCGTTGCGCAGCGCGGCGAGCGCCACGATCGCGGTGCCGTGCTGGTCGTCGTGGAAGACCGGGATGTCCAGGCGCTCCTGGAGGCGGCGCTCGACCTCGAAGCAGCGCGGCGCCGAGATGTCCTCCAGGTTGATGCCGCCGAACGACGGCGCGAGGCGCACGACCGTCTCGACGATCTCGTCCACGTCCGTGCAGTCGAGCGCGATCGGGACCGCGTCGACGCCGCCGAACTGCTTGAACAGCAGCGCCTTGCCCTCCATGACCGGCAGGGACGCCCTGGGGCCGATGTCCCCAAGGCCCAGGACCGCGGTGCCGTCGGTGACGACCGCGACGGTGTTGGCCACCCAGGTGTAGTCGTTCACCAGGTCGGGGTTCTCGGCGATCGCGGTGCACACGCGGGCCACGCCCGGGGTGTACGCGAGGGACAGGTCGTCCTTGTTCCGGACCGGGACCGTCGACCGGATCTCCAGTTTGCCGCCCCGGTGCAGGGCGAACGCCGGATCGACGTCGTCCGGTGTGGTGCTCTCGGCCGGGATGATCTCCGCTGCCACAGTGACCCCTTTGTCAACGCAGTGAGTAAGTGGTGCAGCTCCTCAAGCGATGTACGCCACGACCAGGGGTAGACGCCCGGGGGTGGACCTACATCGAGCACGGCTGGATGCTGCCTGCCTCGCCGAGACCGGCGCTGCTGTCCGCGCACGCAATCCGACGAGGGTACGGGGGTCACCCGTGACATCTAGCTTTCCACAACCCCCGAGCGGCGGTACGTCGGGGCGATGACGCTGCCCTGAAGGCGGAATTGACCGTGGGTGTACGCGCACCGCCCTTGGCCGCCAAAGGTACTGCCACGGACAGTAGGGTGGGTGTAACCGCCGCCACACCCGGCGCCGCGAAAATCCGCGTTTGCGCGGGCCCGCGGGTTCCCGGGCCCCCGGCGGCAGCCCAACCAGCGGTCCGCCCCGCGCGGACCCCCTGCCGGGAGGCGCACCGCCGTGGAACTCGCCGCGTACGCCGACTACGCGGTCCGGCTGGTCAACACCGAGGCGCCCGGCCGGGGCACGGACGACCTGCGGACCACCGCCGACATCGCGCGGCTGCTGGACGCCGTGGGACGGCCGCCTTCGCGGGTGACGGAGTCTGACGTACCGCGATTGCGGGCGGTACGGGCGCGGTTGCGGGCGGTGTTCACCGACGCGGCCGCGGGACGGCCCGAGGACGCGGTCGCGACGCTCAACGGACTGCTGGCCGAGTACCCGGTGCACCCGCGTGTGACGGGCCACGACGGCAAGCCGTGGCACATCCACCTCGCCGACGACCAGTCGGGCGCGGCGGAGTCGTTCGCGGCGGTGGCGGGCATGGGGCTCGCGGTGCGGATGACGTCGCTCGGCGTGGACCGCCTCGGCGTGTGCGAGGCGCCGCCGTGCCGCAACGTGTTCGTCGACGGCTCGGCGAACCGGTCGCGGCGGTACTGCTCGGACCGCTGCTCGACGCGGGCCAACGTCGCGCAGTTCCGGGCCCGCCGCAAGGCGCGCGCCGCGGACTGACGGCCCGTCATCACCCGTCGCCCCCGTTGTCCCGTGTGGTCCCCGCCATGCCGTTCGGTCCCCGTCATGCCGTCAGGCCTCGAACGGGTTGCCGGACCCGACCCTGCCCCACCACGGCCACTTCTTCCGGCGCACCGCGACGACGCGGGCGGCCACCAACTCGTCGGGCACCGGCCCGAACTGGCGGCTGTCGCTGCTGCGGTGTGGGTTGTCGCCGAGCACCCACCATCCGCCGTCCCGGCGTTCGCGGACGCGCTTGACCATGCGGACCTCGGGGCGGTCGGGGCGTACGGCCAGGACGACGTCACCCACTCGGACGCGGGCGCGGTAACGCACCAACACGCGGTCCCCGTCCGCGAGATTGGGCAGCATCGACCCCCCGCCGACCTGGACCATGCCCCAGGGAAGCCGATGCCTGGCCGCCTCTGCGATGTCCGCCATGTTGTTCTCCGCACCGGTTCGCCGTGGTCCGCCCGGGTCGCCCCGGGACACCGTTCATCCGAGTTCATCCGAACACGCCCTCCCGGCAACCGGGGTGGCCGGGAAAACCGGCTCCTCCGGGAGTAGGGTCCCCCGTGGGAAGACGATCACAGAAAGGACTCACATGTTCTCTCGTCTGTTCGCGCGTACGGTGAACGCCGAGGCGCACTGCGACCTCCCCTGCGGTGTCTACGACCCGGCGCAGGCCCGTATCGAGGCCGAGTCGGTCAAGGCCATCCAGGAGAAGTACCAGGGGAACGAGGACCCGGCGTTCCGCGCTCGGGCGATCGAGATCAAGGAGCAGCGCTCCGAGCTCGTCAAGCACCACCTGTCGGTGCTGTGGAGCGACTACTTCAAGGCCCCGCACTTCGAGAAGTACCCCAACCTGCACACGCTGTTCAACGACGCCCTCAAGGCGGCGGGCGCCGGCGGCACCAAGGGTTCCAGCGACCCCGCCACCGGCCAGCAGCTGCTCGACCTGATCGCCCAGATCGACTCGATCTTCTGGGAGACCAAGAAGGCCTGACGCACCGTCTGATCCACGGTCGGACCTCGGTCGCGCTCCGGTGCGACGTGGGGTGAGGCCGTCCCGGACCGCACCCGGTCAACGCGCGAACCGCGAACCCGCGGCCGCCGCGGACCGGGTGCGGTCTCGGCGTTCGCGCGGCCAATTCGCGCGGTCGGCTCGCGCCGTCAGTCCGGCCGGTAGTAGGCGTGGACCGCGGGCTGCCCGGTGTAGTTGGGGCCGGCCCGGTCGTCGGCGCCGATGTAGGTCAGCGGCAACTCGGCCGCGGCGGGCCCCCGGCGCGCGACCAGTTTGCGCCGGGAGTCGTACGTGAAGCCCGCGGCACGCAGCGCGGTGGCCGCGCGGCGTGCGGCCGAGGAGCCGTCGGGCAGGCGTATCGCCCGGAGGTCGAGGTTGGCGACCAACAGCCCGCCGGGCGCGAGCCATGACGCGGCGCGGGTGAGCAGGCCGAGGCGGTCGCCGACGTAGTGGAGTCCGTGGACGCAGGTGACGAGGTCGTACGCGGTGCCCGCCGGGGGCCGCCATCGGGCGACCGACGCGGCCTCGAAGGCCACGCCGGCGGGCCACGGCGGGGGCAGGAAGAAGTCGACGAGGTCGACGCCGGTGAAGGCCTGCCCGGCGACGCCGCTCAGGGAGGCGGCTTCGACGAGGGCCCGGCCCGAGCCGCAGCACAGGTCGAGCCAGGTGCGCACCGTTCCGTCGCTCGCATCGCGCTCGTCGTGCCGTTCGCGCAGCAGCGCGCCGAGGTCGAGGCCGAGTTCGCGGGCGTAGCTGTTGACTCCCGCGAGGCCCCGTTCCCGGTTCATCGTGCTGTTGGCGACGACGGTCGAGGCTTCGAGATCAGGGTCGGCCAGGAGTGTGTGCGGGGCGCCGTCTCGGGTCACCCGGGCAGGCTATCCGCGCACGCCGCGGGGAGCGCGCGACGCGCTCGGACGGCGCTCGCGCCGGGCGTCCGCGAGCCCCCGGGCGGGGCCGACGAACGCACCGGAATCCCTCTATCGAGTCAACACGCTTGACATGGATAGCCCTTGGCTGGTTTCTCTCGTGTGGGGGACTTTCGCCCGTTCGTGTCATCCACCGTGCAGGCTCCGGAGAACCAGGTACACTGCGTACTCGCCAAATCACATGCGGTGACGTACTGTCGTACGCGTAGGCGGTGCGACGATAGGCCTGCGGGTCGGGACGGGATGCCAGCGGAGAGCACGATCGGGCTCCCTGGAAGAGTGGTGGCGGAGACGGGTCGGGGGTCCGCGCGGTAGCGTCAACGGGGTCCCCGTCATCGGTCGTGGTCACAGCCGTGGCCACCTACGCAGCACCTTGGAGGTGAGGGTGTCCCAGCGATCCGCACACACGGCGGACGAAGCCGGCGCCGGCCAGCAGGACTTCGTCGAGGTCCGGTTGCCCGCCGCGGGGGCGTACCTCTCGGTTCTTCGTACCGCGACGGCCGGCCTTGCCGCACGGCTCGACTTCACCCTGGACGAGATCGAGGATCTGCGCATCGCCGTGGACGAGGCGTGCGCGATGCTCCTCGGCCAAGCGGTGCCGGGAAGCGTGCTTTCCTGCGTCTTCCATCTCGTCGGCGACGCCCTCCAGATCACGGTGTCCGCACCGACCACCGACGGCCACACCCCCGCGCGCGACACCTTCGCGTGGACCGTGCTGTCCGCCCTTGCGGGGGAGGTCGACGCGACCGTGGACGAGAACGACGTCGTGAGCATCAGCCTCCACAAGAAGCGCGGTGGCGGGCCGGGGGCGCCGTGAGCACCGAGCACGCGAGTGACCGCCGGGGCGAGGACCCCCCGGAGGACGGGGCCCGGGAGGCCGAGGACATGGTCAGTGACACGAGCGTGACGGCGGACGAGACCGCCACCCCGCGCGAGGACACTCCCGAGCCTTCCGTGCCCGGCCGCCGCCGCCAGGCCGGCTCCAGCCACTCGCACCACGACCGGGAGCTCGCGAAGGGCATGTTCGCCCAGTTGGCGAAGCTGCCGCCGGACGACCCCGACCGCCGGCTGATCCGCGACCGGCTGGTCGAGATGCACCTGCCGCTGGTCGAGCACCTGGCCCGGCGCTTCCGCAACCGCGGCGAGCCGCTCGACGACCTGGTGCAGGTCGCCACCATCGGCCTGATCAAGTCGGTGGACCGGTTCGACCCGGAACGGGGCGTGGAGTTCTCGACGTACGCGACGCCGACCATCGTCGGCGAGATCAAGCGGCACTTCCGCGACAAGGGCTGGGCGGTCCGTGTGCCGCGCCGCCTCCAGGAGCTGCGGCTCGCCCTGACCGCCGCGACCGCCGAGCTGTCGCAGCGCAACGGGCGCTCGCCGACGGTCGGCGAACTCGCGGTGCAACTGGGCATCTCCGAGGAGGAGGTGCTGGAGGGCCTGGAGTCGGCGAACGCGTACAGCACTCTCTCGCTCGACGTGCCCGACACCGACGACGAGTCGCCGGCCGTGGCCGACACACTCGGGTCGGAGGACGAGGCGCTCGAGGGCGTGGAGTACCGCGAGTCGCTGAAGCCGCTGCTCGAACAACTGCCGCCCCGCGAGAAGCGCATCCTGCTGCTGCGGTTCTTCGGCAACATGACGCAGTCGCAGATCGCCCAGGAGGTCGGCATCTCCCAGATGCACGTCTCCCGGCTGCTGGCCCGGACCCTCGCGCAGCTGCGCGAGCGTCTCCTCGTCGAGGAGTAGGCCGGGCGGCAGGCCGCTCGCACCCGACGGCCGATGCGCGGCGCATGACGCGGCGCACGACGCAGTACGGCAAACACGGAGGGCCCGGAGGAGATCGCTCCTCCGGGCCCTCCGCGCTGTGTGTCCGGGCGGTCAGTCCTCGCGGGCCTGCTTCACGCGCTCTTCGTGCAGGCGCTCAAGTGCCTGGTAGAGGCTCGGCCGGACCAGGATCCCGATGGCCGCGAGGCCCGCGGCCAGGATCAGCACGCCGAAGGCCACGCGCCCGCTGCCACTGACCATCCAGTAGCCGATGCCGAGCACCACGAGGTTGATCGTGATCGCGGGCGACCGGCTCCAGCGCCGTCCGCGAATCATTCCGACCGTGGTCGCGAGCATGCCGAGGCCGAGCAACAGCAGGTACAGACCCTCGCTGATGCCCTTGTCCTGGTCCACCGGCTCACCGAAGACGCTCGCGACGAGTATGTAGAGCGCGAAGCCGAGACCGATCGCGGTCTCCACCGCGACGATCCCGGTCGCGACCCGGAAACTCACGGGCAGGGACCGGAGGGGCCCGAACGTGCCGGGCGCGGGAGCGGCGTCAGTCATCACCCCATGAGGGTAGACCGGGCCCCGGTTCACGAGGGAACGCGGCTGGTCCCGGCGGTACGCGGCCGCACGACAGCGGCCGTACGCGCGGGGCTACCCTGTCGTACATGCGTGCCCTTCTTGTCGTGAACCCCAAGGCCACGACCACAAGCGAACGGACCCGGGACGTTCTGGCGCACGCACTCGCGAGTGACCTGAAGCTCGACGTGGCCACCACGTCGCACCGCGGGCACGCCACCGAGCTGGCCAAGTCCGCGGTCGTGGAAGGCGTCGACCTCGTGATCGCCCTCGGCGGCGACGGCACGGTGAACGAGGTCGCCAACGGCATACTCGCCGACGGGCCCTCCCCCGAACTGCCGGCGATAGCGGTCGTCCCCGGCGGCAGCACCAACGTCTTCGCCCGCGCGCTCGGTCTGCCGAACGATCCGGTCGAGGCGACCGGGGCCCTGCTCGACGCACTGCGGTCGGGCCGCTCGCGGCAGGTCGGGCTCGGCATGGCAGACCAGCGGTGGTTCCTCTTCTGTGCGGGGCTCGGCTTCGACGCCGACGTCGTCGCCAGGGTCGAGGACCGCCGGGCGGAGGGCAGCAAGTCGACGCCGGGCCTCTATGTCCGATCCACGCTTCGCAGGTTTTACAGAAGCGGTGGCACGAGGCGGTCCGGTCCCCTCACACTGGAGGTACCGGGCCAGGATCCGGTGGAGGGACTGTGCCTCGGCATAGTCCAGAACACGAATCCGTGGACTTATCTGGGCGGTCGTCCCGTTAACGCGTGTCCGGACGCGTCGTTCGACCTGGACCTCGATCTTTTTGGTCTGACCAGGATGTCCACTCTGCCCACGTTGCGGCACCTGAGCCGCATGCTGGGCACGTCGGGAAAAGCACCGCAGGGTCGTCACGTGGTGTCGCTGCACGACTGCGCGACGTTCACTCTTGGGGCTGAGGAGGCTGTGTCGCTTCAGGTGGACGGAGACCACCTGGGGGAACATCGCAGTGTGACCTTTAGGGGCGTCCCGCGGGCACTGCGTGTGATTGTGTGAGTAGAAGGGCCTCTACGCCTTTCAGTCGAACGTAGAATCACGTTCACCCCTTAGAAGTAGGGGTGTGACCTACCCGACACCGACGATTCAAAAAATCCTTCGTCAGAGGGGTTGTGTCTGCGGCCGAGGTTTGTCAGGCTCTACGTGGCGGGCCGGACAGGCCTAAAGGTCAATCCTCTCCGCCCGACTCCACCACCAAACCCTGGGGACCGACTTTGTCGGCCCTTACGTTGTTGGAGGATTCGTGAAAGCGTTCACATTCACAAGCCGTCACTAGGCGAGGCCACAAGCCCCGCCCGCTTACGAGGAGTTGGACCGCATGGACTGGCGCCACCGTGCCGCCTGCCGTGACGAAGACCCGGAGCTGTTCTTCCCGATCGGTAACACCGGTCCGGCGCTGCTGCAGATCGAGGAGGCGAAGGCCGTGTGCCGTCGCTGCCCCGAGATGGAAGCGTGCCTGCAGTGGGCCCTCGAGTCCGGTCAGGACGCGGGCGTCTGGGGTGGGATGAGCGAAGACGAGCGCCGCGCGCTCAAGCGCCGTGCCGCGCGCAACCGCGCACGCGCCTCTGCCTGATCCCCTGTTTCCGGATCTCCACGGCACCAACAGAACTTCGGCAACGCCCCGGCCGGTCGAAAGACCGCAACCGGGGTGTTGCCGTTTCTGCGTTCGGGCCCTGCCCGGGGTCGGGGTGCCGGTCGGGTCGGGGTACTGGCCCAGGTCGCGGTACCGGCCGGGGACTTCGCCGGGAGCCTCACGAGCCGGGGCCGGCCGCCGCGAGCGGGGCGTACGGTCAGCCGCGGGCCTTGCGCCGCACCGGGAAGTCGAGCGTGACCACGGTCCCGCCCTCCTCCCCCGCGCCCATGTCGAAGCGCCCGCCCAGTTCGCTGCCGACCAGCGTGCGGACGATCTGCAACCCGAGGTTGCCGGACACCTGGGGGTCGAAGTCCGGTGGCAGGCCCGCCCCGTCGTCGGCGACCGTGATCACCAGGCGCTCCTCGGCACGGGTCGCGGTGATCTCCAGATTGCCGGAGTGCGTGTCGAACGCGTGCTCCAGGGCGTTCTGCAGCAGTTCCGTCAGGACCATCGCCAGCGGCGTCGCGGTCTCCGCGATCAGTACGCCGAAGCTGCCGTGCCGTGCGGTGCGCACCCGGGGCGCCGAGGCCGCGACCTCGGAGACCATGCTGAGCACGCGGTCCGCGATCTCGTCGAAGTCCACGCGCTCGTCCAGGGTTTGGGACAGCGTCTCGTGCACGATCGCGATCGACCCGACCCGCCGGACCGCTTCCTCCAGCGCCGCCCTGGCCTGTGGAGAATCCATTCGCCTCGCCTGCAGCCGAAGCAGTGCGGCGACGGTCTGGAGGTTGTTCTTCACCCGGTGGTGGATCTCCCGGATGGTCGCGTCCTTGGTGATCAGCTCGCGCTCGCGGCGGCGCAACTCGGTCACGTCGCGCAGCAGCACGATCGCACCGATGCGCGCGCCGCGGGGCTTGAGCGGGATCGCGCGTACCTGCACCACGGCCGCGGCCGTCTCGACCTCGGTCTCGCGCGGCGCCCAGCCGCTCGCGACCGCCGAGATGGACTCGTCCACGGGGCCTTCGGACGGCGCGAGTTCGGCGGTGGTGCGGCCGAGGTGGCAGCCGACGAGGTCGCTGGTCAGGCCGAGGCGGTGGTACGCGGACAGCGCGTTGGGGCTGGCGTACTGCACGAACCCCTCGGAGTCGAGGCGGATGAGGCCGTCGCCGACGCGCGGCGAGGCGTCCATGTCGACCTGCTCTCCCTTGTAGGGGAAGAAGCCGGACGCGATCATCTGCGCGAGGTCGGCGGCGCTCTGGAGGTACGTGAGTTCCAGCCGGCTCGGGGTGCGCGCGGTCAGCAGGTTGGTGTTGCGGGCGATGACGCCGATGACGCGGCCGTCCCGGCGCACCGGGATGGCCTCCACGCGCACCGGTACGTCGTCGCGCCACTCCGGGTCGCCTTCGCGCACGATGCGGCCCTCGCCATACGCCGCGTCGAGCATCGGGCGGTCGCCGCGCGCCACGAAGTCGCCCACCAGGTCGTCCTGGTGGGACGTCGCGCCGGTATTCGGGCGCATCTGGGCGACCGCGACATAACGGTTGTCGCTGGTCGGTACCCAGAGCACCAGGTCGGCGAACGACAGGTCCGCGAGCAGCTGCCACTCGGAGACCAGCAGATGCAGCCAATCCAGGTCGGCCGGCTGGAGGTCCCCGTAGTTGCGGACGAGGTTGTTCATGGAGCGCACAGCGAGAGAGTAACCCCGCGCGCCGGGATGCCGACGGCGGGTCGGTGACCGGCGTTCCGCCCTCGTGCCGGCACAGGCCCCGCGAGCGCCCCTCCGGGCGGGATCAAGACGGGATCGAGACGGCTTCCGGGCAGGCTCCGAGGAGGTGCCAAGGCAGGTCCGGGTGCGGCGCCGAGGCCGGGTCCACGGTCGGTTCGCGGTCGGTTCGCGGTCGGTCCCCCAGGCGGTTCGAGGGCCGGATCCGAGGCCGACTCCCCAGTCGGGCCGCGGCCGACCGGGTCACGGCGGGTCGCTTCCGAACCTGCGCCGAGACCGGCTGCCCCCTCCGAGCCCACCCGCAATCAACCCGGCAGCCCTCCCGACCGCATCCACAGGCAGCCTCGCCACCGAGACCTCGGCTCGGCTCCGCTGCCGATCCCCTCGGACACTGCGCTCAGCCGCAATGGGGGGTTTTCCACAGGACAGGGGGCTGTTCGTGGGTTTTCCACAGTCGTGGGCGGGTGGCGTCGGGTGGTTCGGGCGGGGTGAGAAGCTTCTCGGGAACCCCGGTCGCCCCCGACGGGGTTCCCCGGTCCTCCTGTCGGCCCGGGCTCACCGTTCGGAGGTCGATGTGTCCGAGAACCACCCCGCCGCGCCGTCCGGCGGGCATCCGCTGGACTGGCTGGACATCCGCGAGAAGGAGCGGGTCGCCGCCGGGCTGCGGCGCCGCGTGCGCCCCAGGCCCGCGGACGAGCCCGGCATCCTCGATCTCGCCGGCAACGACTACCTCGGCCTCGCCCGCGATCCACGCGTGCTGGCGGCCGCCTCCGAGGCCGTTCGGGTGTGGGGCGCCGGTTCGACGGGTTCGCGCCTGGTCACCGGTTCCACCGAGTTGCACGCCGACCTGGAGGCGGAGCTCGCCGCGCACGTCGAGGCCGAGGCGTCACTCGTCTTCTCGTCCGGCTACGTCGCCAACCTCGGTGCGGTCACCTCGCTGGTGGGCCGCGGCGACCTGGTGGTCTCGGACACCGTCAACCACGCCTCGATCGTGGACGCGTGCCGCCTGTCCCGCGCCCGCGTCGCGATCACCCCGCACTGCGACGTCGACGCCGTCGCCGAGGTCCTGGCGAACCGGTCCGAGGAACGCGCCCTGGTGGTCGTGGACGCGGTGTTCTCGGTGGACGGGGATCTGGCCCCGCTCGCCGACCTCGCGGCCGTCGTACGCCGGCACGGCGCGGTGCTGCTCGTCGACGAGGCGCACGGCCTCGGTGTGGTCGGCGCGGGCGGGCGCGGCGCGGTGCATGCCGCCGGTCTCGCGGGGGCGGACCACGTGCTGCAGACGGTGACGCTGTCCAAGGCCATGGGGTCGCAGGGCGGTGCGGTGGTCGGGCCGCGCCGCGTGATCGACCACCTGGTGGACACCGCGCGCACGTTCATCTTCGACACCGGTCTCGCGCCGGTGAGCGTCGCGGCGGCGTTGGAGAGCCTGCGCATACTGCGCGAGCGCCCGTCGCTGGCCGACGAGGTCCGCATGAGGGCCCGTCAGCTGGCCGACGGAGCGCGGGCGCTGGGCCTGAATGCGACGGAGCCCTCGGGGGCCGTGGCGTCGGTGCTGATCGGCGCGCCGGACCGGGCGTTCGAGGCGTCGGTGCGCTGTGCGGAGGCCGGCGTACGCGTGGGCTGCTTCCGACCGCCCTCGGTTCCGGACGGCATCTCGCGGCTGCGCCTGGCGGCGCGTGCGGACCTCACGGACGCCGACGTGTCGCGCGCACTGGACGTCCTCGCGGAGGCGATACAGGGGCTCTGACCTGGGACGTTCCCTCTTCGGCGCAACCCGGCACACATTGGTCTAGACATTTGCGATTGGTCTGAACCACAATGGTCCGCGTTGCTCTGAACAGGCGCTACCCCGGCGGACGTCGCACCCGCCGGGGTAGCGCACCTTTGAGGGAAGGACCGCGCGCGTGGCCACCATCTCGGCACCCCGAGTGCTCGTCGGCGGCCGTCTTGT
Source organism: Streptomycetaceae bacterium NBC_01309 (assembly GCA_045039925.1). GTDB lineage: Bacteria > Actinomycetota > Actinomycetes > Streptomycetales > Streptomycetaceae > Yinghuangia. The sequence goes on along the minus strand of CP108400.1, from coordinate 6,629,531 downwards.
CGGTCCCGCCGCACTCGTGGTCGAGAACGGACGCGTGACGCGCGTCGAGGACTCCGTACCGCCCGCCGGGCCGGACCACCTCGCGCTGCCCGACGGCATCCTCACCCCCGGGCTGATCGACCTCCAGGTCAACGGCGCCTTCGGGGCGGACTTCGTGGCGGCCGGTCCCGACGAGTGGTGTACGGTCGCGGGTCGCCTGGCGTCGACGGGCGTCACGTCGTTCCTGCCCACGTTCATCACCGGGGCGATGGACACCCTGGTCGCCGCCCTCACGCGGGCGCACACGACCCGGGCGGCACTGGTCCGCGAACCGGTCGCGCGGGTGCTCGGCGTGCACTTGGAGGGGCCGTTCCTGGCCGCCGCCAAGGTCGGCACGCATCCCGAGGAGCACCTGCGCGAGCCGAAGCCGGAGCTTGTCGACCGCCTGCTCGACGACGATGCGGTGCGCGACGTCCTCGCCCTGGTCACCCTCGCCCCGGAGCTCCCCGGCGGCGTCGAGGCCGTCCGGCGCTTCGCCGAGGCGGGGATCAGGGTCTCCATCGGCCACAGCGACGCCACCGCCGCCCAGGTGGCCGAGGCGGCCGATGCGGGCGCGACGCTGGTCACCCACCTGTTCAACGCGATGCGCGGTCTCGGCCACCGCGAGCCGGGCGTGGTCGGCGCGGCGCTCACCGACCCGCGGCTCACTGCCGGTCTGATCGCCGACCTGCACCACGTGGTGCCCGCGGTGTGCTCGCTGGTGCTGCGGATCGCGGGGACGCGTACCGCACTCGTCACCGACGCGATGGCCGCCGCCGGCATGCCGCCCGGGCGCTACCGGCTCGGCGACGTCGACGTGACGCTCGCGGAGGGCGACGTGCCGCGCAACCCGGACGGAACGATCGCCGGTTCCGCGCTGACCATGGACCAGGCGGTGCGCAACCTGACCGCGCTGGGCCACGACTTCGCCGAGGTCGTGTCCTGCGGCGCCACCGTGCCCGCGAACGCGCTCGGCCGCGAGGACCTCGGCCGCATCGCGCCGGGAGCCCTGGCCGACCTCGTGTGGTGGGACGGGGAACTGAACGTGCGGCGTACCTGGGTCGCCGGAGAGACCGTGTACGCGGCATAAAGACGTGGCGGGCGGCCGTCAGCCGCACTGTTGGCCGCCCGTCACCCTCCTTCCGCAGATGGCTGCCACCGTCCGGAGGGAACCCCACGGGCGGCGCCGAGTTGGTGGACCGGCGCCGCCCGGTACGTCGTCTCCCGGCGTGGCCGGGGGCCGTGCTCCCGAGTCTCGACCGGCCCGGGCCCGTCGTCGGGTCGCCCGGCCGCCGCCACCATGCCCTGGGCGGCCGCGGCCAGTTCACGCCGGTCGCGGTACTCCCCCGGCGGGATCACCCGCAGGACGCGCGCCTCGGCGACGATCCCGCGCACGCCGGCCACCCGCCACAACGAGGCCGCGAGTGTGTCCTCGCCGACGAACGCCGCTTCAGGCGCCGGGCCGCCGTCCGGTCCCACGTACCCGAGCACGACCGGTCGCACCGCCGCCCCGGCGTCGAGAGCCGCCTGGAACACCGCGCGCCGGAAGAGCCCCTGACGTGCGCCGCACCATGTGCTCCCCTCGGGGAACACCCCGACCGAGGAGCCGGTGCGCAGGGCGGCGGTGATCGCCGCGACGTCGCCGGGCAGCGAACGCGGCCGGTCGCGCGCGACGAAGACCGTGCCGCCCCGGGCGACGAACCGCCCGAGCACCGGCCACTGCCCCACCTCCCGCTTCGCCACCATGCGCGAGGGGCGCACGATGGCGAGGAGGGCGATGTCCAGCCACGAAATGTGATTCGCCACCAGCAACTCACCGCACACCGGCGGGGCCGGGTCCGCGCCCCGAGACGGAAGTGCGGTCGGGATCGAGGCCGGGGTCGAGACCGTAGCCAGGCCTGCCGACCGGGCCGGGAGCCCAGTCGCGGCCTCGCCGGCACTCGGCGCCGCGGTCGGGCGTGAGGTCGGGGTTGGGGTCGTGGGCAGGCCGGCTTCGGCTTCAGCCGGGATCCAGGCTGTGACCTCGCCCGGAGTCGGCGTCACGGTCGGGCTCGAGAACGAAGTTGGGACCATGGCCAGGTCTGCCGCCCGGGCCCTGGTCTGGGCCCGGACCCCGGTCTCGGCCCGGGTCGCGGTCGCGGTCAAGGTTGCGGTGTGGGCGGTGGTTGAGGCCGTGGCCGTCCGTGTTTTCGGTGCGACGCTCAGGTCCGCATCCCCGCCCATGCTCAGGACCGCGCTGGGGTCTTCGCTCTGTGCCGTGGTCGGTGTGATCCGTGCGGCGGTCCGGGTGATGGTGGGAGATATCGCTGCTGCTGTGCTCGGGCCCGACATCGTGTCGGGTGTCCAGGCCACGGGCGGGAGGTTGGTCGATGTTCCCGGCGGGGCGGCTCGGTCGTCCTCCGCCACGACGTGGACGCGTACGCCCAGGGCCCGGAGGGCGGTACGTGCCCAGGCGCGGATGAGGGCGTGGCGGACCGGGGGGCGGATGCGCGCGACGGCCGACGAGAGCGCGACCCCCGCGACGACGACGGCCACGCACGCGACGCAGCGCAGGACGCGGCGCACGATGCCCGCGGCATGCGCCGGGTCGCGCAGGCAGACCTCGGGCGTGCACGGCGACACCGGCACCCACGAGGGACTCGCCGCCGGGTGGTTCACGCCGTTTCCAGCGCGAGGAATCTGCGGAGGTAGCGGGGGTCGGTCCGGCGCAGCGACAGCAGGATGTAGAAGTCCGCGACGCCGAAGTCCTCGTCGTACGCCGGCTCACCGCACACCCACGCACCGAGCCGCAGGTAGCCGCGCAGCAGCGGGGGCAGCGCGAGCCGGGAGCGCCCGGTGTCGCTCGCCGCGGCGGGCGGGGTCCAGGGCCGGTACGGCTGCACGCGGTACTCCTCGGGCGCCGCGTACTTGCGCTGCACCGCCGCCGCCACGTCGGCCGCCAGCAGCCCGCCGTCGTCCAGCGGCACGGAACAGCAGCCGGCCAGCCAGTTGTGTCCGCTCGCGACGAGGTAGCGCGCGATGCCTGCCCACATGAGCCCGATCACCGCGCCCTCGCGGTGGTCGGGGTGTACGCACGACCTGCCGACCTCGACCAGGTCCGCATGCAGCTCGGCGTGGTTGCCGAGTGCGAACTCGCCGGCCGCGTACAGCCCTCCCGCATCGCGGGCGCGGTCCGGCGGCAGCAGGCGGTACGTGCCGACGACCGCGCCGCTGTTCTCCTCCCGTACCACCAGGTGGTCGCAGTGGGCGTCGAACGCGTCGACGTCGAGCCCGGGTTCGGGGCTGTGCAGGTCCGCCCCCATCTCCTCGGCGAACACCAGGTGCCGCAACCGCTGCGCGGCCTCCACCTCGCCCGCGTCGCGGGCCAGCCCGACGGTGTAGCGCGGGGCCGGCGCCCGGGGCGGGGCCGGTCGGGTCGCCGGGCGCGCGGTCGCGGACGGCGCGTAGCCGCCGGGCACGACGCGGGCGGCGGCCGCCGAGACCATCGCCGCGGCCGACGCACGGGCGGCGAGAACCTGGGCAGCACCGGGGTGTTCGGGGAGTTCGTACGCCGTGCCGGGCAGCACGTAGGCGGCGGCCGGCGGACCCGCCGGGCCGGGGAGGAGCAGGGTCTGGTGCTCGGTGTCGGCGGGCGGTTCGGGCGCGGTGGTGACGGGGTCCTTCGTCGTTCCAGGGGCAGGCGCGGTCATGGGGATTCTCCCGAACCCGGCGGGCCGGCCGGGGCGTTGGCGGAGCGCGGTTGCGGCTCCGCACTACTTTGATGACGCCCGCACCTGGAATCGGCGTAGCCGCAGTGGTGCATGTGGGTGTGGGACGGCTGAAGCCTTGCGCAAAAAGCCATCAAACATAGACAAACCATCGAGTGCAAGGCGGCCGCCAACGGCCCCAGCGGGCCGGCGTGCGAGCGGGGTCGTTCGACCGGGGACCCTTCCGGACGTGGCCCTGCCGTGCGCTACCAGGGCAAGGGCCGGCCGTCGCGGAAGAAGCCTCCGGTGGGGCCGTTGTCGGGCAGCGTGGCGGCCCAGACGATGCCCGCCGCGCCGTCGCGTACCGGCCGCCCGCCGGGGCCGCCCATGTCCGTGGCGACCCATCCCGGGCACACCGCGTTGACGAGGATCCGGTCCGGCCGCAGTTCCGCCGCGAGCATCCTGGTCAGCGCGTTCAGGGCGGCCTTGGACGCGGTGTAGGCCGGGGTCCCGCCACCCATGTTCGTCAGCGACGCCACCTCGCTCGACACGTTGACGATCCGCGCGTGCCCGCTCTTCCGCAGCAGCGGCAGCGCGGCCTGGACGAGGCGCCAGGGCCCGTACAGGTTCGTCTCCGCCGCCTCCCGCACTACCGCGAGGTCCGCGTCCACGGCCCGCTGCCAGGTGTCGTAGTGCACGGCGGCGTTGTTGACCAGGACGTCGAGTCGCCCGTGGCGGTCGCGGACCTCGTCGAGGGCACGGGTGACGGAGTCGCCGTCGACGACGTCCAGGACCAGCGGGTGGACGTCCCGGCCCGCGAGCCGGTCGGCCGCGTCGCGCGCGGCGTGCTCGGAACGCGCGGACAGCAGCACCGTGTGCCCCCGGTCGGCGAGTTGCCGTGCCACCTCGTTGCCGATCCCCCGGTTCGCCCCCGTCACCAGCGTCACCGGTGCCGTCGCCGTCATGACCGCTCCTTGCCTCTCTGCCCGTCTGCGCTGCTTGTTGCGGTACGCCTGGCCCGCCGTACCCTCAGCCGCGGCCGTCGACGCGGGCCGAGGCCTCGCCGTACACCCACTGCCGTGTCGACTCGATGAAGTCCTGCGGGAACCCGAGCGCGAAGTCCACCGCGGCGTCCAGCCGTTCCACCGCTTCCCGGGGCAGGTCGAGGCCGGCGGCGCCGAGGTTGTCCTTCAACTGCTCGGCGGTCCGCGCCCCGATGATCGGGTGCACGGCGCGCGAGCGGGCCCGCGTCCACGCGATGGCCACCTGCGACGGCGAGGCCCCGACCTCGTCCGCGACCTCCTGGACCACGCGGGCCGCCGCATGGTCGCGTTCGCCGAGCGAGTCCGGGTTCACCCGGGTGGCGGCCGCTCCGGGCCCGCCCGCGCGCGTGAACTTGCCCGACAGCACGCCGCTCGCCAGCGGGCCCCACGCCGCGACGCTCATCCCGAAGGCGTCGGCCATCGGCAGCAGTTCGCGTTCGATGTCGCGGTTGAGGAGGTTGTACGGCACCTGGAGCCCGGCGAACGGCGTCCAGCCCCGCCACTCCGCCAGGGTGTTGGCCCGTGCGACGACCCAGGCGGGGGCGTCCGAGATCCCGACGTACAGGACCTTGCCCGCCCGTACCGCGTCGTCGAGGGCACGCATGGTCTCCTCGATCGGTGTGTCGCGGTCCCAGATGTGCACCCAGTGCACGTCGATGTAGTCGGTTTCCAGACGCCGCAGACTCGTCTCCAGCGACAGCCTGAGGTTCTTGCGGTGGTTGCCGGCCGCGTTGGGATCGCTGCCGTCGCGGGTGAGCGTGTACTTGGTGGCCAGCACGAACCGGTCGCGGCGGCCCCGGAGTATCGGTCCGAGGATGGTCTCGCTGGCACCGTCGCGGTAGTTGACCGCGGTGTCGATGACGTTGCCGCCGGCGTCCTCGTACGCGTCGACGATGCGGCGGCTCTCGTCGGCCGACGTGCCGACCGTCTCCGGGTCGCCGAAGGTCATCGCGCCGAGGAACAGCTCCGAGACCCGCAGGCCGGTGTTGCCGAACAGGCGGTAGCGCATTGTCGGTGCTCCTCTGTGGGTGTCTGCGTACGTCCCCGCATGCCGTCGGGCTGCGCGTGCGTCCCTGCGTGCGCCCCTGTGTACGTTCTCCTGCGTACGTTCCTGAACCCGTCTCCGTGATCCTCGCGGCAATCTCGGCTGCGCGTCCAAGACCGCTCGTGATAGCCATCGGTTATGGATGTGCACCTGCGCGACCTGCGCTACTTCGTGACGACGGCCGAAGAGCTCAACTTCACGCGTGCCGCCGAGCGGCTGTTCGTGTCCCAGCCCGCGCTGAGCAAGCAGATACGCCAGCTCGAGGACCATTTGCGGGTACGCCTCTTCGAACGCGACAAACGTGCCGTCTCCCTGACCGCCCCCGGAGCCGCCCTGCTGCCCGCCGCCCGGGCCCTGCTCCAGGACTGGGACGCGGCGCAGCGCGCGATCGCGGACGCCGCCGCCGCGGAGGCCGCCGTCCTCACCGTGGGCCTGTCCACCAGCGTCGGCCGCGGCCTGCTGCAACGCGCCCGCGAGCGCTTCGCGGAGCGGAGGCCGGGGTGGACGGTCAAGCTGCGCCAGGTCAACTGGGACGACGCGACGGCCGGGCTCGGCCCGGGCGAGGTGGACGTGGCCCTGCTGTGGCTGCCGGTGCCCGGCCAGGAGGAGATGAACCTGCACGTGCTGGCCACCGAGCCGCGCTGGGTGGCGATGCGCGACGACCACCCCCTCGCGGGGCGCGACACGGTGGCGTTCGGCGAACTGCTCGACGAACCGTTCCTGGCGCTTCCGGCCACCGCGGGCCCGCTGCGCGACTACTGGCTCGCGGTCGACGAGCGCGGCGGGCGCGCGCCGCGCATCGGTGCGACGGTGGCCAACGCGGAGGAGACATTCGCGGCCATCGAGGAGGGCAGCGGCATCGTCCTGCTGGCCGAGGGCAACGCGGCCATCTACCGGCGTCCCGGCGTCGCCGCGATGCCGGTGGCGGACCTGTCACCCTGCGAGCTGGCGCTCGCCTGGCACGCCAAGGACCACCGGCCGGTCATCCGCGACTTCATCGACACCCTGGCCCGCGACGAGTCCTGAAGGCACCGCTCAGCCCCCGGCACGCCCTTCATCCGTGCGCGCACGGAGCGCGACGAGCCGGGCGGGCGGTCGGGCCTGGGAGGGTGATCGCGGGGCGATCACGGGCGGATCGATCGAGCCCGCGGACCGACCCGGAGCCGCCATCGGCCCCGGAGGGGCGCGACCCGGCCGACGCCGGAAACCGCAGCGGCCCCGCCCCCGGGAGGCGGGGGCGGGGCCGTGGGCGGCGCACGGAGCCGAGCAGGAACCGCGCGGGGGCGGAGCCCGGTCAGTGCGTCTCGGTGACCTTGGCGAGCGCGCGCGGGGCGTCGGGGTCGAGGCCGCGCGCCATGGTGATCTCGTACGCCAGGAGTTGCAGCGGCAGGATCTCCAGGATCGGCTGGACCGCCTCCGGCACCCCGGCCGGCAGCGCGAAGCCCGCACTCGCGCGGGCGACCTGGTCCGCCTGGCCGACGACCATGAGGTCGGCGCCCCGGCCGCGCAGCCGTTCCAGGACCGGCTGGAGCGCCTCGCCGCCGCGCCCGTCCGGCACCACCGCGATGACCGGGCTGACGTTGTCGACCATGGCCAGCGGGCCGTGCAGCAGGTCCGCGCCCGAGAAGGGCTGGGCGGGGATGTAGCTGGTCTCCATGATCTTCAGGGCCGCCTCGCGGGCGGTCGGGTAGCCGTAGCCGCGCGAGGTGATCACCAGGCGCTGCGCGAAGCGGTACCGCTGCGCGAGCTCGGCGACCTCGGACTGCCGGGCGAGGATGTCCGCGGCGTACTCGGGCAGCCGCGCGGCGTCCGCCCCGTCGCCGCCCCGCAGGCCTTCGACGAGGAGGTACAGCGCCAGCAGTTCGGCGGTGTACGTCTTCGTCGCCGGCAGCGCCTTCTCGGGTCCGGCCAGGACGTCGATGTGGAACTCGGACACCGCGGCGAGCGCCGAGTCCGCGTTGTTGGTGACGGCCAGCGTGACGGCGCCGGCCCTGCGGGCCGCCTCGGTGGAGGCGACCAGGTCCGGCGACCCGCCCGACTGGCTGACGGTGACGACGAGGCAGTCCGTCAGGTCGGGCTCCGCGCCGTACGCGGTCGTGGTGGACATCGAGGTGAGCCCGGCGGGCCTGCCGAGCAGCACCTCGATCAAGTACTTCGCGTACAGCGCGGCGTTGTCGCTGGTGCCCCGCGCGGTGAGCAGCACGAATCTCGGGGTGCGGGCGGCGATGGCGTCCGCGACCTCGCGGATGCGCGGCGCTCCTTCGGTCAGGATCCGGCGCAGTACCTCCGGCTGCTCGGCCGTCTCGGCGGACATGATCCCGCCGCGCGGCGTCGCGGCTTCGGTGCTCGCAGACATCGTTGTGGTGCCTTCCGTTGGTTCCCGGTTGGACAGCTCGGGTGGACAGCTCGGGTGGACTACCTCGGGTGGACTGCTCGGTGGACGACCAGCGGACGACCAGCGGACCAGGACGACCAGTGGACCACCAGGCGGACTACTCCGTACCGACCGGGTCCGGGCCGAGGTCCAGGCCCCGTCCGGTCAGTGTCTCCGCCGCGGCGATCCCGCACACCCGGGCCGCGCCGTGCGTGGAGATGCGCGTCAGTCCCTGCGCGTCGCCGTACGGGAGGCCCATCTCCACCACGATCGTGTCCGGCCGCACCGCGACGATGCCGGCCAGCATGTCGGCGGCGGCGACGTTGCGGTGCAGGTCGCGTACGACGACCACGAGCTGCCGCCCGTCCGCCGCCGCGAGCTGCGTGTCGACCAGGCCGAACGTGGTCATGCCCGGGCGCGCGACGGTGGTGCCGGGCACCGCCTCGGCCAGGTACGCCCCGACGCCCCACGGCGTCGCGTCGCCCACCGCGATGTTGGTCTGGGACGTCAGCTCCAGCACGTGCGCGGGAGCCGTCACCAGGGTCAGCGGGCCCTCGACGCGGACCGCGCGCCGGGCGGCCTCCAGGCCGACGGCGTGGTCCCCGGGCTCGCCGCCGCGGTTGGCGTGCTCGCGCGTCCAGGCCGCGAGTTCCGCGACGCGGGCGGCGGCGTCGGCGAGGCGCTCCTCGGACAGCCGGCCCTCGCGGACCGCCGTGACGATCGCGTCGCGCAGCAGCAGGACGGTGCCCTCGTCGCACAGTCCGCCGCCGACGCAGACCGCGTCGACGCCCGCGGCGAGCGCCCGCACCGTGCCGTCGGCGATGCCGTAGGTGTCGGCGATGGCGCCCATCTCGATGCCGTCGGTCACGATGAGGCCCTGGTAGCCCATCTCCTCGCGGAGCAGGCCGGTCAGGATCGCGCGGCTCAGCGTCGCGGGGTGCTCGGCGTCGTACGCGGGCAGCACGATGTGCGCCGACATGACCGCCTTCGCGCCGGCCGCGATCGCGGCGCGGAACGGCACCAGGTCGCGGGCGGCGAGCAGTTCGCGCGACGCGTCGACGCGGGGCAGCCCGAGGTGCGAGTCGACGGCGGTGTCGCCGTGGCCCGGGAAGTGCTTGACGCAGGCGGCGACGCCGGTGGCCTGGAGGCCCTCGACGTACGCCACCGTGTGCCGGGCCACCAGGTCCGGGTCGGCGCCGAACGAGCGCACGCCGATGACCGGGTTGTCGGGGTTCGCGTTGACGTCGGCGTCCGGCGCCCAGTCGAAGTTGACGCCGCAGCGCGCCAGGTCGCGGCCGAGGCCGGTGGCGACGGCCCGCGTGAGGTCGGTGTCGTCGACGGCTCCGAGGGCGAGGTTGCCGGGCCACGAGCTGCCCTGGCGTACCTCGAGGCGGGTGACGTCCCCGCCCTCCTCGTCGATGGCGACGAGGATGTCGTCGCGTTCCTTGCGCAGCGTCGCGGTGAGTGCCGCGAGCTGCTCCGGGGACTGGACGTTGCGGCCGAACAGGCCGACGGAGCCGAGTCCGTCGGCGACGTGGCGGCGCAGCCAGTCGGGGGCGGTCAGGCCGGCGAAGCCGGGCTGGAGGACGGCCAGGGCCAGGCGGTCGAGCTCATGGGACATCGCGCGCTCAGCCCTTCACCGCGCCGGACGTGAGTCCGCCGGTCACTCTGCCCTGCAGGATCAGGAAAATGAGCAGGACGGGCAGCATGAACAGCGTCGCCGCCGCCATGGTGGCGCCCCAGTCGACGGTACGTCCGTTGCTGAACTCGTTGAGCCACGCCGGCAGCGTGTCCTGCGCGGGGTCGGTGGTCAGCAGCGTGTTGGCGAACGCGAACTCGTTCCACGCGGTGATGAACCCGAACAGCGAGGTGGACAGCAGGCCGGGGGCGAGCAGCGGGAAGACGATCCGGCGGAAGGCGCCGAAGCGCGTGCAGCCGTCGACGCGCGCGGCCTCCTCCAGCTCGATCGGGATGTTCGCGAGGAATCCGCGCAGCGTCACGATCGCGAAGGGCAGCGTCATCACGAAGTAGATCGCGGTCAGGAACGGCAGCGAGTTCAGCAGGTCCTGGTCGCGGCCGATCAGGAACATCGGGATCATCAGCGCTTCCCACGGCGCCATCTGCGCGATGAACACCATGAGGATGAAGGGCGCGCGGCCCTTCCACTGCATGCGAGCGACGGCGAAGGCCGAGAAGCACGCGACGAGCAGCGCGAGTCCGACGCCGCCGACGGCGACCATGAGGCTGTTGCGCCAGAAGTCCCAGAAGTGCTCGATGCCGACGGCGTTCGAGAAGTTGTCGAACGTGGCGGAGCTGGGCAGGAACTTCGGGGTGTCGGCACCGATGTCCTTGGCGGGCCGGAAGGCGGTGAGGACCATCCAGTAGACCGGGAAGATCATCACCACGAAGACGATCAGCGCGGCGATGTTGAGCGGGACCCGCTTGAGGACACGCGACTTCAGGGGCGTCACTTTTCGGCCTCCCGCTCCTGCTTGAACAACTGACGGAAGTAGAAGACGAGCATCACCGCGAGGATGAGCACCGTGACGGTCGAGATCGCGCCCGCGACGCCGTAGCGCTTGAGCTGCATGCCGGTCTGGTACGCGTACACCGGCAGCGTCGCGACCTCCCCGATCGGCCCGTTCTGCCCGGCCAGCGACCACATCTGCGCGAAGCACTTGAAGATCCAGATCACCTCGAGCGAGGTGACCAGCAGGAACAGCGGCCGCAGCATCGGGAAGGTGATGGACGTGAAGATCCGCACCGGGCCCGCGCCGTCGAGTCGCGCGGATTCGTAGACCTCGTCGGGCACGGTGGTCAGGCCGGCGTAGATGGTCAGCGTCGCGAACGGGATCGACTGCCAGACGATCAGCAGGATGATCACGGTCATGGTCGACTTGCCGTCGGCGAACCACGTGTAGTTGTCGAAGGAGTCGAAACCGAGCTTGACCAGCAGGTAGTTGGCGACGCCGTTGTCCGAGCGGAACATCCACTTGAAGACCGTGGTGGCCGCGATGATGGGCATCGCCCACGCGCACACCAGGCCGGTGAGCACCGCGACGCGCATGATCTTGCCGAGCCTGGCCAGCATCAGCGCGATCAGCGTGGAGGCCACCATGATGGCGACGACGTTGATGCCGGTGAACCAGAAGCTCCGCCAGGTGACCGTCCAGAACTCCTTGTCCTGGAAGATCTCCGTGAAGTTGTCCAGCCCGATCCACTTGCCGGACAGGCCGAGCGTGAAGTCGCGCCGGCCGTACTCCTTGAAGCCCAGGATGGCGTTCTTGACCACCGGGTAGAACAGCAGGAAGAGGACGCCGAGGATCGCCGGGGCGACCATCAGGTAGGGACTGACCAGCTGGAGTGGTCCGCGTCTGCGGCGTGGGCGCTTGTGGGAGCCGGACCCACCCGCCGGGGGGTCTGTCATCCGCGGAGGCTGCGTGGGCGTCGCGACCACCGCGTCGGCCTTGGAGGCTGACACAGGTGCCTTCCCGTCGTTCGGAGTCGGTATCGGACCGGAGCCGGCCCCGACGGAGGTTTCCCCCGTCGGGACCGGCCACGTGGTGCTGGTGAGCCGATCGGATCAGCGGGTGATCCGCATCGGGGTCAGCTCTTGGTGTTGAGCACCTTTTCGATCGACTCGTCGGCCTTCTTGCCCTCGGAGTCGGGGTTGCCGCCGACGAGCACCGCGGTCATGTACGCCTTGATCGGGTTCGACTCCTCGACCGCGGCCCAGTTGGTGGTGGCCGTCGCCGGGATGACGAAGCCCTTCTGGGCGCCGAGCGCCTGCTCCTGCGCTCCCGGGATGCCCTGGAGTGCGGTGACCTGGGTGGTCTTGCTCGGCACGTAGACGAGCGCCTTGGCGAGCTTGACCTGCATCTCGTCGCTGTTGAACAGCTTGATGGCCTCGTAGGCCAGCTCCTTGTTCTTGGACTTCTCCGGGATGAAGAGGTCCGAGCCACCGGTCAGGGTCGCGCCCGGGGCCGAGGCGTCCTTGCCCGGGATCGGGAAGTAGCCGTACTTGTCCTTGAGCGCCGGGTTGGCCTTGACGACGGTGTCGAGCTCACCGGGGACCGCGATGAACTGCGCGATCTTGCCGTTGGCACCGGCGACGGTCTCGGGCTGCGTCTGCTCGTCCGAGTCCTTCGGGCCCTTGCCGTTGGCGGCGAGGTCCTTGTAGAAGTTCACCGCGGCGGCGCCCTGCGGCGTGCCGAGGTTGGAGTTCCACTTGTCGCCGTCCTTCGTGGTGAGGTCGATGCCCTCGTCCTTCAGGAGGCCGGCGTAGACGTACCAGTTCTGACCCGGCAGGTAGATGCCCTGCTGGTCGCCGGTGTTCAGCTTCTTGCTGGTCTCCAGCCACTCGGCGCGCGTCTTCGGGGGCTGGACGCCGGCCGCGGCGAACGCCTCCTTGTTGTAGATGACGACGCGGTTGGCGGCGTAGAAGGGGACGCCGTACTGCTTGCCGTCGAGCTTGCCGGGGCCGGCCAGACCGGGGATCCAGTCCTTGCCGCCGAGCTCGTCGACCTTGGAGCTCAGGTCCATGACGCCGCCGGAGGCCGCGTAGCCCGCGATGTTGGTGTTGCCGGCCTCGATGATGTCCGGCGCGTCGTTGCCCGCCAGCGTGGCGGTGATCTTCTCGCCGATGCCGTTCCACTGCTGGACCTGGATGTCGACGGTGGAGCCCGGGTGGTCGGCCTCGAACTTGGCCTTGAAAGCGGCGTTGAAGTCGTCGTTGGTCGACCCCTTCATCACCCAGATGGTGACCTTCCCGGTCTTGCCCGCGGCCGCGGAGGCAGTGCCCGACGCAGCCGAACTGTCCTTGTCACCGCTGTCCGAGCTGCCGCAGGCGGCAACGCCGGTGAGCGCCGCCGCGACACCCGCCGCGACGAAGAGACGACGCTTCACACCATCCTCCTCAGGATGTTTGGTACCGCTGCCGTGGGTTTCGCGTTTCCCCGCTTCAGACCCGTCGTGAGGGACCGGGCCTTCAGGATCTGCCTGGGGGGAAGGTGCTTTGCGAACCTGGACGAGGGTTGCGCGGTGACCACCAATGGTTTAGACCATTCCGGAGGTTGGCATAGACCAATTGGGGTGTCAAGGTTCCGCAGAAGTCCTGCGGGCAGCCGTTACCCGACCGACATCTGAGCCGCGGTCCGCCCTGATCCGTGCGGCCCGTCACCCGTGCCGGGCCGGTCGTGCCACGATGGGGACCGAACGTGTCAGGAGGGCACTGGTGACGGCGGAACAAGGGGCGACCGCGATGGCGGCGGCGCCGAACGAACAGGACGCCGGCAACCCGGAGAGCGTGACGGGCGGGGACCCGGCCGCCGAGGGGGCCGCGCGCGAACCGAAGTACTACCGGCTCAAGAAGCACCTGCAGGAGCTGACCCAGACGCAGCCCCCCGGCACCCCCGTGCCGCCGGAGCGCACACTGGCCGGGGAGTTCGACATCTCGCGGACCACGGTCCGCCAGGCCCTCCAGGAACTCGTGATCGAGGGGCGCCTGGAACGCGTCCAGGGACGCGGCACCTTCGTCGCCAAGCCGAAGGTCGCACAGAGCCTCCAACTCACCTCGTACACCGAGGACATGCGGGCCCAGGGTCTGGAGCCCACCTCCCGTCTGATCGACATCGGCTACATCTCCGCCGACGACCAGTTGGCCGAACGGCTCGCCGTCAAGCCCGGCAACCGGGTGCTGCGCATCGAGCGCCTGCGGCTCGCCAACGCCGAGCCCATGGCCATCGAGACGACGCACCTGTCGACCAAGCGCTTCCCGTCGCTACGGCGCACGCTCGACCGGTACACGTCGCTGTACACGGCCCTCGGCGAGGCGTACGACGTCCATCTGGCCGAGGCGGAGGAGACCATCGAGACCGCCCTCGCCAACCCTCGTGAGGCGGGGCTGCTCTCCACCGACGTCGGCATGCCGCTCCTGCTCCTGTCGCGGCACAGCTTCGACACGTCCGGGGAACCCGTGGAGTGGGTCCGCTCGGTCTACCGAGGCGACCGCTACAAGTTCGTCGCGCGCCTGCAGCGCCCCCAAGGATGACACGGCACTACCTCAAACGGACATAAACCCTGCTTAAGGGACGATCAAGCCGTGTGACACGTGTCACCACGGGGCGTCCGCGCTGCCGCGAGCGGGGCGGGCGGTGTCCGGAAATCACCGCAGCCGGAGCGCCGCAGGCGGTGAGCACAGCGGCTGGAAAAGACGGCGCCCGGAAAACACGGCGGCCGGGACAGGCGGGTGCTTGGTTCCGCCTGTCCCGGCCGTGCCTCGGAGAAAATGCCGTTCACTCCGAAGCCTGTGCAGAGGCCGCAGGTCGCGTGCTCGCACCGGACCCACCGCCGGTGCGGGCTCCACGCCCACAACACGATCCTCCCCCGTGGCCCCGGGGCGGCACGCGGGCCGAGGGTCCGCAGTACGCGGGACCTTGGTCCCGTGACCGCCGTGCGGCGCGTGCGGGGCGGCGCGTGCGGGGCGGCGCGTGCGGGGCGCGGCTCACCGCGTTGCCGGGCCCGGTGTCGGACCGGCCTCCGGTCCGTGCCACGGGACCTTGGTGCGGGGCACGCCCGCGCGGGACTTAGGCTCTCGCCGTGAGCATTCTGGTCGTCTCCGGGACCGACACCGGTGTGGGCAAGACCGTCGTGACCGCGGCGGTAGCGGCGCTGGCCGCCACCCGCGGCTCCTCGGTCGCCGTCGTCAAGGCCGCGCAGACCGGCGTCGCACCCGACGAACCGGGCGACCTCGACGACATCGGGCGGCTCGCGGGGGTGACCGACCTGCACGAGTACGCGCGCTTCGCCGACGCGCTCTCGCCCGCCGCCGCGGCCCGCCTGAGCGGCCGGCAGCCGGTCAACCTGTACGAGGTCGTGGCGACCGTACGCGAACTGGCCGAAACCCGCCGCCTCGTCGTCGTCGAGGGCGCGGGCGGGCTCCTGGTCCGCTTCGACGAGGAAGGCACGACCATCGCCGACCTCGCCCACACGCTCGGCGCCCCGGTCCTCGTGGTGGCCCGCCCCGACCTGGGGACGCTCGGCCACACCGCGCTGACCCTGGAGGCGATGGCGCACCGCGGCATCGACCTGGCGGGGGTGGTGGTCGGTTCCTGGCCCGACACGCCCGACCTCGCAATGCGCAGCAACATCCGCGACCTGGAGACCCTGGCGGCCCGTCCGCTGGCCGGTGCCATCGGTGCCGGGGCCGGTGCGCTGCACCCCGCCGAGTTCCTCGGGGCGGCCCGCTCGGGTCTGGCTCCAGCGCTGGGCGGTACCTTCGACCCGGGCGCGTTCCGTGCCGCCCACGATCCAGCGCGAGGTGAACGGTGACGGAAACGCTCGATGTGACGAACCAGGGCGCCCGGGACGGCAGCCCGGCGGACGGCGACATCCTCGCCGTCGCGCGCGAGCAGGTGCTGGAGCAGGGCCGCGGGCTGACCGCGGACCAGGTGCTCCAGGTGCTCGGCCTGCCCGACGAACGCCTCGAAGAGCTGCTCCAGCTCGCCCACGAGGTCCGCATGCGGCACTGCGGTCCGGAGGTCGAGGTCGAGGGCATCGTGTCGGTCAAGACCGGCGGCTGCCCCGAGGACTGCCACTTCTGCTCGCAGTCCGGCCTCTTCCCGTCGCCGGTGCGCGCCGCGTGGCTCGACATCCCGTCGCTGGTCAAGGCCGCCGAGGAG
The DNA here is from genome assembly GCA_045039925.1 of Streptomycetaceae bacterium NBC_01309. GTDB lineage: Bacteria > Actinomycetota > Actinomycetes > Streptomycetales > Streptomycetaceae > Yinghuangia. Next base: position 6,613,686 of record CP108400.1, on the reverse strand, counting down.
ACCGCGGCGACGGGCGCCACCGAGTTCTGCATCGTGGCCGCCGTACGCGGGCCCGACAAGCGCCTTATGGACCAGATGCGCGAGGGCGTCAAGGCCATCCGCGCGGCCGTCGACATCAACATCGCCGCGTCGCTGGGCATGCTGACGCAGGAGCAGGTCGACGAGCTCGCCGAGATGGGCATCCACCGCTACAACCACAATCTGGAGACCGCCCGCTCCTACTTCCCCAACGTCGTCACGACGCACTCGTGGGAGGAGCGCTGGGACACCCTGCGCATGGTGCGGGCAGCCGGTATGGAGGTCTGCTGCGGCGGCATCGTCGGCATGGGCGAGACCGCCGAGCAGCGCGCCGAGTTCGCCGGGCAGCTCGCCGAGCTGGAGCCGGACGAGGTGCCGCTCAACTTCCTGAACCCGCGTCCGGGAACGCCGTTCGAGGACCAGACGGTCATCGAGCCGCGCGAGGCGCTGAAGATCATCGGCGCCTTCCGGCTCGCCCTGCCGCGCACCATCCTGCGGTACGCGGGCGGCCGCGAGATCGCCCTCGGCGATCTGGGCACCGAGCAGGGCCTGCTGGGCGGCATCAACGCCGTCATCGTCGGCAACTACCTGACGACGCTGGGCCGCACGCCGGAGTCGGACCTGGCGCTGCTGGCCGACCTGCAAATGCCGGTGAAGGCGCTCAACCAGACGCTGTAGGTGCCGCGGCGCGGCACCGCGGAAGGGCAGGGCCGGTACGAGGGCAACCCTCGTACCGGCCCTGCCCGTTCCCGCACCGCTCCGGAAGGCCCGAAAGCGTGTCGCAACGTGTCGGCGCGGCTACGGTTCTTGTCGGAGGTGTCGGCATGTCGGGCTCGCACGCGCACGACCAGCACCACAGCCAGGACCAGGCACGGGAACACGCACGGGAGCAATCGCGCGAACAGGCGCGGGAACAGGCGCAGGAACAGCCACGGGATCGAGAGCGGCATCCGGCCGCCCGCGGCACCGACCACGGCGGCCGCGCCCCCGGGACCGTCGAGGGGCACGGCGGGGACCTCGCGGTCGCCGCACTGCGCGCGCACGGCATCGACACCCTGTTCACCCTGTCCGGCGGACACGTGTTCCCGGTCTACGACGGCGCGGTCAAGGCGGCCGAGCCGCTGCGCATCGTCGACGTACGCCACGAGCAGACCGCCGTCTTCGCCGCCGAGGCGACCGCCAAGCTCACCCGCCGCACCGGACTCGCCGTCCTCACCGCGGGCCCGGGCGTCACCAACGGCGTGAGCGCCGTGACGACCGCGCACATGAACGGGTCGCCCCTGCTGGTGATCGGCGGGCGGGCGCCGGCCTTCCGCTGGGGTTCCGGCGCACTCCAGGAACTCGACCATCCGCCGCTGCTGGCCCCGGTCACCAAGCGGGCCGCGACCGTGCACGAGACCGACCGCATCGCGGCCGAGGTCGCCGACGCGGTGGCCCTGGCCGCCCGGCCGCACCGCGGGCCGGTGTTCCTCGACGTACCCATGGACGTGCTCTTCGACCGCGCCTCGGTCCCCGCACCGGTGGCTGCCGAGCCGGTGCGGGCCGTCCCCGACCCGGTCGGAGTGGCCACCGCGGCAGGCCTGTTGGCCGAGGCGCAGCGGCCGGTGCTGGTGTTCGGCCAGGACGTGTGGATGGACGGCGCCGAGGAGGCCGCACGCCGGGCCGCCGAGACGATGGGGATCCCCGTCGTCGCCAACGGCATGGGCCGCGGCATCCTGCCCAACGGCCACGAACTGCTGGTCACCCGGGCCCGGTCCACCGCGTTCGGCGGCGCGGACCTGGTGGTGGTCATCGGCGCGCCGCTCGACTTCCGGCTCGGCTACGGCGTGTTCGGCGGGCGCGACGGCGCCACGCCCGCGCGCGTCGTGCACCTCGTCGACTCCCCCGGCCAACTGGGCGGCAACGCTCCGGTGGCCGCGTCCGTCTGCGGGGACCTGACGCTGACGCTCGACGGGATCGTGGAGGCGTGGACGCGCCAGGGCAAGGCGTCGGCGTACCAGCGCTGGTGCGAACACGTGCAGGCCGCGGTACGCACGGCCGCGCAGTCGGACCGGGCGCTGCTGCGCGGCAGCGGCGCCACGATCCACCCGGTGCGGGTGTACGGCGAACTCCTGCGGGTGCTCGACGACGACGCCGTGGTCATCGGCGACGGCGGCGACTTCGTCTCGTACGCCGGGAAGTACGTCGAGCCCGCACGGCCGGGCAGCTGGCTCGACCCCGGCCCGTACGGCTGCCTGGGCACCGGCCTCGGCTACGCGGTCGGCGCCCGGCTGGCCCGCCCCGACGCCCAGATCGTGCTGCTGCTCGGCGACGGCGCGGCCGGGTTCTCGCTGATGGACGTGGACACGCTGGTACGCCACAAGCTGCCCGTCGTCATGGTCGTCGGCAACAACGGCATCTGGGGCCTGGAGAAGCACCCGATGCGCATGCTCTACGGCTACGACGTGGCGGCCGACCTGGCCCCGGCGACCCGGTACGACGAGGTCGTGCGGGCGCTCGGGGGCGCGGGCGAGACCGTGGAGCGCGCGGAGGACATCGGGGCCGCGCTGGGCCGGGCGTTCGCGTCGGAGGTGCCGTACCTGGTCAACGTGCTGACCGACCCGGAGGCGGTGTACCCGCGCAGCACGAACGGCGTGTGACGCCTCGCGCCGACACCGCCGATTGCCCAGATCCCCTCCGCGGGCCGCCGCCGCTACGCCTCCGCGGAGGGCACGCGCGCGAGGAACCGCTCGCGGTCCACGACCACGCGCGTGACCTCGCCCTGCCCGACCAGCCGCCGCGCGGCGTCCTCGGCGACGACCGAGAAGCGCACGAGCCGGCCGTCGGCGTACACGACTTCGGCGCGGACCGTGACGGTGCCGCCGACCGGTGTGGGCAGCAGGTGTTCGAGCGACACGCGCGTGCCGACCGACGTTCGCTCCGCCCCGAGCAGCCCGGCGAGCGCGCGTACCGTCGCCGCCTCGGCGAGCGCCAGGAGGCGCGGCGTGCCGAGCACCGCGAGGTCACCGCTGCCGACCGCCTCGGCGGTGTCGGCGTCCGTCACGGTGTGGGTCAGTTCGGCATGTGTTCCGGGCGACACCGGAATGGGCTGCTGCGGCATGGAGCCGTACTCTACGACCGTGAACGCATCGCATGTCCCCACCACGGCCCCCTACTGCGACCAGTGCGGCGAGGCCGCGGGGGTGGTGGGGCACGAGGGTTGCGCGCGGCGGCGGGAGTTGGAGCCGCCGCGCTACTGCGGTGACTGCCGGCGGCGCATGGTCGTGCAAGTGACGCCGCGCGGTTGGACGGCGAAGTGCGTGGAGCACGGCATTCGCTCCAGCTGACGGCCCGTCACCACGGGTGTTTTCAGCCTGGTCAGGCGATGACCGCGATCAGGTCGCCTTCCTGGATCACGTCGCCCTCCGCGACCCGGATCGCCTCGACGGTCCCCGGGCCCTCGGTGAGCACCGGGATCTCCATCTTCATGGACTCCAGGATGACGAGAGTCGCCCCCGCCTCGACCGCCTCGCCCTCGGCGACCACGATCTTCGCGACGTTGGCCACCATCTCCGCGTGGACCTCCTCGGCCATCCCGGCGCTTCCTTCCCGTGCTCGTCCGTTGGGGAGCCGTCCCGGCGCCGCCCGTGGCGACGCGCGTCACTCCCCGCGGAAATCCAACCACGCAAAACGCGTCCCACCGGGTGGTACACACGACAACACGCGCCGCGGATCTTTGTGGAGCGGACGACCGCGGTCAGAATGACCGCGTGGGTCTGGCCGTGCTTGTCCTCGTCCTCGCTCTCGGCGCCGGTGCCCTGCTCGGCGGCCGGGTCTCCGGCCTGTCCCGCCTTCCGGTACGCCACCTGCCGTGGCTCGGCTGCGCGTTCGCGGCCCAGCTGGTCGCGGCGCTGGTCTCCGACGTCACCGTCCACCAGCTCGCGCTGCTGGTGTCGGCCGCGCTGGCCGCCCGGTTCGCGGCCGGGAACCTGCACCTGGCCGGCATCCCGCTGGCCGCCGCGGGCCTGCTGCTCAACGCCCTGGTGATCGTGGTCAACGGCGGGATGCCGATGTCGGAGCACGCCGCCGCGCGGGCAGGGGTAGCGCTCGACGGGGCCGCGGCGGCCGGGCGGGTGGTCGCGGGGGCGGACACCCGGTGGAACCTGCTCGGCGAGTCGATTCCCGTACCGCTTCCGGTACTTCCCGAGGTCGACAGTCCCGGTGACCTGCTCGTGGCGGCGGGTGTGGGCCTGCTGGTCGTGGGAGGCATGCTGCGCGACCGCGGCGCGCCGCCGCTCGCGGGGCTGCGGGAGGGCATCGGCCGGTACGCGCGCCGGCCCGCGAAGCCGCGTCCCGACCCGGTCGCCGCGCCCGAATAGTCCGCGCAGGCACCATTTTTCGGTATATCCGATTTACCCCCGCCCACCAGGCAACCGTTCCCGCCGCCCGGCTCTCTTTCGTGGTGAGGGCCCTCCGGCCGGGGGCCTCTGAGGGGGTGTGGCGTTGGCGGGACACGACGATGCCCTGCGCGAGTTCATCGCGGCCCGGCGCGGCCCGCTCCTCCGGAGCGCGTTCCTGCTGTGCGGCGACGTCCACGAGGCGGAGGATCTGGTGCAGTCGACCCTGGTCAAGGTGGTGCTGGCGGGGCGCCGTCTGGACCGGATCGACAACATCGAGGCGTACACGCGCAGGACCCTCATGAGCGTCTTCATCTCGTCGCGCCGGCGGCTCTGGCGCCGCGAACACCCGCACGCCGCACCACCCGACACCACCGAGGCCGCACACGGCGACCTCGACATGAGCCTCGCGGTACGCACGGCTCTCGCCGAGGTCCCGCCTCGGCAGCGCGCCGTTCTGGTACTGCGCTACTGGGAAGACCTGAGCGTCGAGGAAACGGCGCACATCCTGGGGGTCAGTACGGGGACGGTCAAGAGCCAGAGCGCACGCGGCCTGGCGACCCTGCGGTCCGCGCTCGGCGACGCGCTGCCGGACACCGCGGACCGGCTCACCGACGCCGAGGAGGCCCGGCTTTGAAGGACATGCGCGTGAGGGATCTCCTGGGCCTTGCCGCCCAGGGGATCGAAGTGCCGGACGATCCGGTGGTCGACGACATCATGCAGAAGGCCGACCGCATCCGGCGGCGGCGCAGGATCATGCTGGCCGCGGGGTCCGCCGCGGCGGTCGTCGCGGTAGGAGTCGGCACCGCGCTTCTACCGCAGCCGGGCGTGGGCGCGCCGCGCGGCGACATCGCGGGGAGCGCGCCCGCGACGCCGCCGGGCGAACCGCCCGCGACGTCCGCGCCGCCGCAGTCCGCGGACCCGACCGGCTCCGCGTCGTCCGTGCCCGGCAACCGGCCGCGGACGTCCTCGGCCGCGCCGTCCTCGTCGGCCGCGACGAGCCCGACCCGGACCAACCCGCCGACGCCGACCACGAGGGCGCCCAGCAGCAGCACTTCGGCGCCGAAGACGTCGGGGAGCACCACGACGCCCGCCGGCGTCAAGAGCTCGCTCGACTTCGTGAAGGCCAAGCTGCCGGCCGGGATCGGGACCGTGACCAAGCAGGCCGACACCACGACGCCGACGTACACGAAGAACCCGCTGTCCGGCCGCTACCTGGTGACCAAGAACGGCCGCATGGGCTGGATCGACATCGTCGTGTACGACCCGAAGGTCAACCCGGACCAGGACCGCCCGACGGTGGAGCAGATCGCCGCGCACAACTACTGCGCCGACAACGGCGAGACGGCGCCCAACACCAACTGCGCCTCGAATGCGGAGTCCGAGGGCGGGATCTTCAAGACCTGGCGGGCGCCGGGCGGCCAGCAGGAGCCGACGGCCGGACACGTGTCGGGCCCCAGGTACCACGCGCTCCTGTACTACCCCGACGGGCGCGGCCTGGAGATCAGCGCGGCGGCCGGCGTCACGGGCTCCGACAACTACCTCCCGGCGATGGACGCGCCGCCCATCACCGCCGAGCAACTCACCGACCTGATCGGCGGGTCAGGCTGGTTCAAGGCCTGACCGCGGCACCCGACCGCGGCACCGGCGGCACCGGCGGCACCGAACCGCCGCCGTGGGCCGGGCGTCAGCGCGCGTCGCCGCGCTCGGCGGCCAGGGCGCCGGCGACGCTGTGCGAGTCGCCCACGCCCAGCCGCGGCACCGGCAGCGGCGGCGAGCCGTGCGGTACGGGCGCCGGCTGCTCCGCGAGCGGCCAGCCGTGCCGGCGCAGCGCCGTCTCCAGCGCCGCGACCATGCGCGGGTCGAACTGCGCGCCGCTGCACCGGTGGAGTTCGGCCAGCGCCGCCTCGATGGGCCGCGACCGGCGGTACGACCGCGTCGACGTCATCGCGTCGAACGCGTCCGCGACCGCGATGATGCGGGCGAACTCCGGGATGGCGTCGCCCCGGAGGCCGGACGGGTAGCCGCGGCCGTCCATGCGCTCGTGGTGGTGCAGGATGCCGTCCCGGCCCTCGCCGAGGAAGTCGAGGTCGCGGACGAGGTCGGCGCCGCACTGCGGGTGCCGCTGGATCGTCTCGCGCTCGTCGGCGTCGAGCGGGCCGGATTTGGTCAGCAGACGCGTCGGTACGCCGAGCTTGCCCACGTCGTGCAGCAGCGCCGCGTACCGCAGCAGGGCCACCCGGTGCTTGGGCATGCCCAGCTGCCGGGCGATCAACACCGAGGCGTACGCCACGCGTTCGCTGTGCGCGCGGGTGTAGCCGTCCTTGACCTCGACGGCCCGCAGCAGGCTGCGCACCGACGCGTCGCGGGCGGCCTCGCCGCGCACCCGCGCCAGGTTCCGGCGCACGTAGAACAACGCCGCGGACAGCACCACGGCGCCTTGGACGGCGATCCCGAAGCCCGTCCCCGGGCCCCGGACGGACCGGCCGGGTGGGGTATTCGGGAGCGTTCCCATGCGACTGCCTCCTCGGCTCCGGTCGCGAATTCAACCGCCAACCGAGGATAGGACGGCCTACGGGCGCTGAGCGCCTTCTGTCCGGTTTACTCCGTCCAGAGTCGCCGGATTAACCCGAACGGGGGGCGCGCAATAGGCCATTCGTCGCATCATGCGCCCCCTCACGTGGCGTGTGCCGGAGGGTGCGCCGGGACCACCGCCGGAGCCCGGGCGCGCGCTACGCGCCGGGGCGCTCCACGTCGACCACGACCCGGTCGACGGTCACCTGCTCGACGTAGACCTGCGAGCCGTCCGCGTCGGTGTCGACCTGGACCTTCACCTCGCGGATCCGGGCCAGCACCTTGCTGCGGAGGTCCACCGGCACGTCGTCGCAGCCGCAGCAGCGCTGCACGAGCGCCTTGACGTGCTGCTCCAGCCCGTACTTCTCCAGGCAGGGCGAGCACTCGTCCAGATGGGTGCGGATGTCCCCGCAGTCCGCGTCGGCCAGCTCGTTGTCGATGTACTCGTACAACCGGCCGAGAATCTCCGAGCAGTCCACTTCATGCTCGTCGCCGCAGCTCATGCCCGCACCTCGCTTCGCCCGGCACGGCGTGCGCCGAACGCGTCCCGCGGTTTGACTCGCTCGCCGCGCTCGCTCATGAGACCGAATCCTTCCGACCCGAACCGGCCGGAACCAGCCCGCGCTCGCGGGCGTAGTCCTCCAGCAGGGTGCGCAACTGGCGGCGTCCGCGGTGGAGCCGGGACATCACCGTACCGATGGGGGTCCCCATGATGTCTGCGATCTCCTTGTACGGGAATCCCTCCACGTCCGCGAGGTACACCGCGATGCGGAATTCCTCGGGGATGGCCTGGAGGGCCTCCTTCACGTCGGAGTCCGGCAGCCGGTCGAGGGCCTGGGCCTCCGCCGAGCGCAGACCGGTCGACATGTGCGACTCGGCGCGCGCCAGCTGCCAGTCCTCGATCTCCTCGGTGGCACTCTGCTGGGGCTCCCGCTGCTTCTTGCGGTAGCTGTTGATGAACGTGTTGGTGAGGATCCGGTAGAGCCAGGCTTTGAGGTTGGTGCCCTCGCGGAACTGGTGGAACGACCCGTACGCCTTCGCGAACGTCTCCTGGACGAGGTCCTCGGCGTCCGCGGGGTTGCGCGTCATCCGCAGCGCGGCCGAGTACAGCTGATCCAAAAACGGCAGGGCGTCGCGCTCGAACCGCGCGTCACGCTGCTCCAGGGTCTCTGTCTCCGCGACGGGACCCACCTCCTCAACCTGCCGATCCTCGCGGACCGCTACGGACCCGCCCGACGTCGACGATATCGGTCGACGGCGATCACCGCCCGGCACCCACTCCGCCCACTTCAACATGGACGCGTCGGGCCCGGCCTCGGTACGGCCGACCGAGGGCGTGGCAGTGAGCATGGAGTGCCTCCCGCAGGTCGAGGATGTACCGGCTCCAACACGGGGTCGGACCGGATCATTCCCGGCGGGATTCGGACGGGGTTCAGGCGAAAAGCGAGGCCAGCCAGGCGCCTGCGGTCCCTGTGATGAGCGCCAGTGTGTCCTCCTGCGTCACCGGGGCCTTCTTGCCGACCGAGAAGCCGTGGTCGGCGTACGGCACCGGGACGAGTTGCGTGCCCTCCGCAGGCTCGGGGAACTCCGCGGGTCCGCCGAACGGATCGCGCTCCCCTTGGAGGACCAGGGTCGGCACACCCGCGCCGAGCAGTTCCTCGGCCCGCGAGGACTTCGGCTTGCCCGGCGGATGCAGCGGGAAGGCCAGGGCCACCACACCCGCCGCGCCCGTCGTCAGCGCGGTTCGGCACGCCACCCGCGCGCCGGCGCTCCGCCCCGAGGCGGCGAACGGCAGCCCGCCCATCTCGTCGGCGAGGCCCTCGACGGCCGGCACCCAGCTCTCGTCCAGCTTCTTCGGCGCCGGCGCGAGCTTCTTGCCGGCCACCCGCCACGGCTGCTCGATCAGCGCGACGGTGATGCCGAGCGCGGGCAGCGCGGCGGCGAGGGCCACCAGGTCCCGCGCCTCGATGCCGCCGCCGGCCCCGTGCCCGGCGAGGTACCAGCCCCGCACCTCGCCGGCCCCGGGGTAGATGGAGGCCCGCGCGTCCCCGGAGGGCGTGGGGAGGAGCCGCGTCGTGGGGGTGCCGGAAGCCTCGGCCGAAAGCGTCGTCACCCCGAAATCCTTCAACACGCCCCCGCCGATCGCCAACCGCCACGCGGAGCACCCCCCGCCGAGCCGCAGGCGCACGATACGAACCCGTGGACGGGCGGGGCCATCCTGCGCTCTTCCGGGTCAGAACAGGGTGGCGTCGCCGAGGACTTCCTCGGGCGGGAGGGGGTCGACGAGGTGCGGGGAGTTGTTCCTGACGCTGTTGACCTCGATCGACACCGGGTACGCCACCATGTGCCCGGGGGCGGGCGGCGACAGCAGGGCGCGGGCGTCGTCGGTGTTGCTGAGGGACGGGTCGAGCCAGGCGTCCCACCGCCCCTTCTCCAGCACGAGCGGCATGCGCGGGTGGATGCGGGCGAGTTCGGGCTCGGCGTCGGTGGTGATGATCGTGCAGGTCCACAGCCACGCGAGCGGGTCGTCGTCCGGGCGGGTGCGGTCGCGCCACCACTCGTACAGGCCCGCGAAGGCGATCGGCGAGTCGTCGGCGGGGTGGATCCAGAACGGCTGCTTGCGGGCCTTGCCCTTGGGGCCGTCGGGCGCGGTCTCCGGCGTGTACCACTCGTAGTAGCCGTCGGCGGGCAGCAGGCAGCGGCGCGACGCGAAGGCCTTGCGGTACGCGGGCTTCTCGAAGACGGTCTCGGACCGCGCGTTGATCATCTTCGCGCCCATGTCCGGCGACTTGGCCCAGGACGGCACCAGGCCCCACCGCAGCGTGCGCAGCTGCCGCACCGGCGGGCCCTCGCGGTCGGCCGCGCGTTCCAGCACCGCGTACACCTGCTTGGTGGGGGCGATGTTCCAGTCCGGGGGCAGCGCGTCTTCCCGGACGTCGTCTTTGATCTTCTCGATCTCGAACAGCTCGATCAGGTCGTCGGGCTGTTGCGTGGAGGCATAGCGACCGCACATGCGCTCTACCCTCGCACGTCCGGCCTACTGGCGGGGAAATCCCCGGCTGTGGCCCCGGGACCCCCGTATAGGCTGGTTTCCCATGACGCCTCCGCTCTGGCCCGCCCCTGTCGCGTCCGCTCCCGTGGACGCGGTCGTCGCGCTGCCCGGCTCCAAGTCGGTCACCAACCGCGCGCTGGTGCTCGCGGCGCTCGCGGACGGCCCCGGCTATGTGCGGCGCCCGCTGCGCAGCCGCGACACCACGCTGATGGCGGCCGGGCTGCGGGCGATGGGCGTGACGGTCGAGGACACCCCCGAAGGCGACTGGTACGTGGTGCCCGCCCCGCTCGCCGGCCCCGCACGCGTGGACGTCGGCAATGCCGGAACGGTCATGCGCTTCCTGCCGCCGCTCTCGACGCTCGCCGCGGGACCGATCCGGTTCGAGGGCGACCCGCGTGCGTACGAGCGCCCGCTCGACGCCGTCATCCTCGCGCTGCGCGAGCTCGGCGCCGACATCGACGACGGCGGCGCCGGCCGCCTGCCGATGACCGTGCGCGGCACCGGCGGCCTGCGGGGCGGCATCGTCGAGATCGACGCGTCCTCGTCCTCGCAGTTCGTCAGTGCGCTGCTGCTGTCCGGAGCGCGCTTCGAGCACGGTGTCGAGGTACGCCACGTCGGTACGTCCGTGCCTTCGATGCCGCACATCGAGATGACCGTCGCCATGCTGCGCGCCGCGGGCGTCCAGGTGGACGACGCCGAACCGGACGTGTGGCGCGTGGCCCCCGGCCCGATCGCGGCCCGCGACATGGTGGTCGAGCCGGACCTGTCGAACGCCGCACCGTTCATGGCCGCCGCGCTGGTCGCGGGCGGCACCGTGACCATCCGCGACTGGCCGCGCGAGACCACGCAGCCGGGCGACTGGCTGCGCGACCTGTTCACCCGCATGGGCGGCTCGTACGAGTTCACCGACGAGGGCCTGCGCTTCACCGGCACCGGCGAGGTGCACGGCATCACCGCCGACCTGCACGACGTCGGCGAGCTGACCCCGACCGTCGCGGCGGTCGCGGCGCTGGCCGACTCGCCGTCGACGCTGACCGGCATCGCGCACCTCCGGATGCACGAGACCGACCGTTTGGCCGCGCTCGCCAAGGAGATCGACAACCTCGGCGGCGACGTCACGGACACCGCCGACGGCCTGGAGATCCGCCCGCGCCCGCTGCACGCCGGGGCGTTCCAGACGTACGACGACCACCGCATCGCCACCGCCGCGGCCGTGATCGGGCTCGTGGTGCCCGGCATCGAGGTGGAGAACATCGCGACCACCGCCAAGACGCTGCCGGACTTCCCCCTGCTGTGGTCGGCCCTGCTGGGCCAGGCCGCGGGCCCCGGCGCGGCGACGGCGAGCTGACCGCGACCATGACGAACACCCGGTCGACGCGCCGCAACGACTTGGACGAGGACGACGTCCGCGTCCGTCCCTCACGACGCGGATCACGGCCGAGGACCCGCACCCGGCCCAAGCACGAGGACGCCGAGAGCGGCCGGGTGCTGACCATCGACAGGGGCCGCTACACCTGCCTGGTCGACGAGGACACCAAGCGCGAGCACGAGGTCACCGCCATGAAGGCCCGCGAACTGGGCCGCAAGGGCGTGGTGATCGGGGACCGGGTCGCGATCGTCGGCGACATGAGCGGCGACAAGGGCGCGCTCGCCCGCATCGTGCGGGTCGAGGAACGCCTCTCGGTGCTGCGCCGGACCGCCGACGACGACGATCCCTACGAGCGCATCATCGTGGCCAACGCCGACCAGCTGGCGATCGTGACGGCCCTGGCCGACCCCGAGCCCCGGCCCCGGCTGATCGACCGCTGCCTCGTCGCCGCCTACGACGCGGGGATGCAGCCGCTTCTGGTGCTGACCAAGGCCGACCTGGTGCCGCCGGAGTCGCTGCTGGAGCTTTACGGGGCGCTGGGCGTGCCGTACGTCGTCACCCGCGGCGGCGACTCCTACGACGACTGGGACCTCGACCCGATCCGCGCCCAACTCGCGGGCCTGACCACCGTCTTCGTGGGCCACTCGGGGGTCGGCAAGACCACCCTGGTCAACGCGCTCGTCCCGGAGCGGCAGCGGGCCACCGGCCACGTCAACGTGGTGACCGGCCGCGGGCGGCACACCACGACGTCGGCGCTGACCCTGCGGCTGCCGGCGTACGGCGAGGAGCGCGAGTCCGGCTGGGTGGTCGACACCCCCGGCCTGCGCTCCTTCGGCCTCAACCACGTCGACCTCGGCCGCATCATCAACGCGTTCCCGGACCTGGAGCCCGGCGCCGCGGGCTGCCCGCGCAACTGCTCGCACGACGAGCCCGACTGCGCGCTGGACGCGTGGGTCGCCGACGGCCACGCCGACCCCGCCCGCCTGAGCTCGCTGCGCCGCCTCCTCGCCACCCGCGAGCAGACCGAGGGCGACTGACCCGTCCGCACGGCGCGGTCACCTGCCCCGTCCGCCCGACCCCGGCGTCAGCGCGGTGCGGACACCGACGCGCGGGCGTCCACCGCGCCCTCCCACACGGCCTGCGAGCCGGAGTGGCCGACCAGGACGACCTGGACGGTCGCGAGGACGGCGGCGGCGACGGCGAGGACCGCCACCGCGGGCACGACGAGCGGCGGCAGGGGCTTGGGCGTCGAGGCGCTCTGCGCGACGCGGCGGGCCACCAGGACGAGGATGACCGACACCGCCAGGAGCGCGATGGCGTACCAGATCAGGTCCTCGCCGCGCGAGACGTGCGTGCGCAGGTCGGGCGACCGGTTCGCGGGGTCCGGGTAGCGGCGCGCGACGAACTCCTGGCCGCTCTTCCGGGTGACGAAGACGACCACGAGGATCAGCGCGTTGAGGCCGACGACCCACCAGCCGAGCCGCGGCAACCACTGCGGGCGTACGGCGACCGCCACGGTCGCGAGCGCCGCGACCGGCACGCCGATCACCGCCGCGTGCAGCACCAGGACGTGGACCGGCAGGCCTGACACCGTGTCGAACATGGGTGTTCGCTCCTTCGGCGGATGGCCGGGCGGGTCCCGGCACCGATCTGCACGTGCGGGAGACTTCCCCGGTTCGACGATCCACGAACTACTGATCGAGCCGTACGGGTGGCGCCGAGGGTAGGGCTGTCCCTACCCCGTTTCGGGGAGAGCGCCGGATGCCGTCACGGGCGCACCGGCTCCTAGGGTCGTGGTACCGGCTCGAACCACGCCGATCCGGGCCGCAGGCACCTGCCACCTCCAAGGAGTCCCCATGCCGAGCGCCGCGCGCGTCACCCTGTTCACCGTCGGCGGTGCGGTGCTGGCGTTCGGCGTCGGCTCCGTGGCGATCACCGGGCTGATCCTGCTGTCCAGCCACGACGTGGCGGCGCAGGAGCAGTTCGAGTTCGTCGGCAACACGCTGACCGTCAACAGCGACGGCGGCGGCGTGCATCTGAAGCGCGGGCAGACCGCCGGGGTCGTGGACGTGGACCGCAAGACGACGGACAGCATCTGGGGCGCCGATCCCGAGTGGGACATGGACAAGACGGACGGCGTGCTGCGCCTCGACACCAACTGCCCGCCCATGTACTCCGTCAACTGCGACGGCGACTACGACGTCTTCGTGCCGCCCGAGGTCACGGTCGTGAAGGTGCGGAACAACAACGGCTCCGTCAGCGTCGACAACATGCACCTCGACCTCTTGGACCTGGGCAGCGACAACGGCTCGATCAAGATCCGCAACTCGTCGAGCCCGGTTCTCAAGCTGTCCAGCGACAACGGCTCGATCTCGGTGAACGGGACGTGGGCGTGGCAGGTGAGCGCCAGTTCCGACAACGGCAGCATCAGGATGACGCTGAAGAACGAACCGGACTACGTGAACGCGTCGTCGGACAACGGGAGCCTGCGGGTGACCGTTCCGGCGGGCACCGGGACGTACAACGTGACGAACGACCACGACAACGGGGGCGGGAGCGTCGCCGCCGGCCTCCACGACGCGGCTTCGCCGCGGGTGCTGAAGCTCTCCTCCGACAACGGCTCGTCGCGCGCCTACCGGGGCGACGAAGTGCAGCAGCCGTGGCCGGTGCAGCCGGCCCCGCCGGTCCCGCCCAAGCCGGCCCGCTGAGCCCGGCTCCCCAGGACGCGTCCCGGCCGGGCCAAGTGCGTGTGCCCCGGCCGGGACGCCGTATTCCGTCGAGTACGCCGGTCGAGTACGCCGACCCGACCGCTCAGGCCCCGGCCCCGCGTACGCCCAGCTCGTCGATGTGCGTGAGCAGGTCGCCCGGCTCCTCGTAGACGCGGAACGCCTGCGCGCGCTCCAGCTCCTCCTGCCCGTAGCCGCCGGACAGCAGCCCGACGCCCAGCGAGCCCGCGCGCCGGGCGGCCAGCAGGTCCCAGATGCTGTCGCCGACCACGACGCAGTCGCGCGGGTCGACGCCGAGCTTGGCGGCCCCGGCCAGGAACAGGTCGGGGTCCGGCTTGGCGCGCGCCACCTCGTCGCGGGTGATCATCGGCAGGTCGGCGGGCGCGCCCAGCTTGGCGAGCATGGGCTGGGCGCCCGAACGGCGGCCGCTGGTGGCGATCGTCCACTTGATGCCCGCGTCGGTCAGGTAGCGCAGCAGCTCGGGCGCCCCCGGCAGCGGCTGGACCTCCGCCACACGGGCGGCATAGTGCCGCCCGTGTGCGTCCTGGAGCCGCTCGACCTCGGCCGGGCTCAGTTCGATGCCCGTCTCGCGCTGCACGCCGCGCACGAACAGTCCGCCGCTCATGCCGATCTTGCGGTGGATCCGCCAGGTCGCGAGCTTGATTCCGGCCTCGGCCAGCGCTTCCTGCCACGAGATGACGTGCTGGTAGACGCTGTCGACGAGGGTTCCGTCGAGGTCGAAGACGAAGGCGGGGGACGGCGGGCGGACAAGATCGCTCATACCGCCAATCTAGCCCTCGGGCGCGGTGCGGCTACTCCCCCGCGCCGAGCCTGACCATCGCGTCGATCTCGTCCCCCCGGGCCTTCTCCTCCGCGGCGAACCGGCGCTTGCGGTCCAGTTCCTCGGCGGTGTCCTCGTCGGAGCGCATCAGCACCTCGACGTCGGTGCCGGCCAGGTCCAGGACGCCCATGTCCTCGAACGCGGCCCGCACCTTGGGCCCCCACAGGCCGATGTCCTTGATCGTCGGGGCGATGCGGCTGAACAGCAGCTTGCGGAAGTTGGCCAGGTACTCGGAGTTGGCGGTGGCCTCGGTCGCCTCCGCCTTGTCGATCTCGAAGTTCTCCCAGACCTCTTCGCCGCGCAGCCGGTTGCGCATCAAGTAGCAGCCGTGCACCACGAATTCCTCGCGTTCGGTCAGCTCGGCGTCGCTCAGTTCGCGGTAGTAGTCGCGGAGCGCGAGACGGCCGAAGGCGACGTGGCGGGCCTCGTCCTGCATGACGTACGCCAGGATCTGCTTGGGTAGTTCGACCGGCGTGATGTCGCGCAGCATGCCGAACGCCGCCAGCGCCAGACCCTCGATCAGCACCTGCATGCCGAGGTACGGCATGTCCCAGCGGGAGTCCGAGAGGGTGTCGTCCAGCAGCTCCTTGAGCTGCGGGTTGATCGGGTAGTAGAGCCCGACCTTCTCCTTCAGGAAGCGCGCGTACGTCTCGGCGTGCCGGGCCTCGTCCATCACCTGGGTCGCGGCGTAGAACTTGGAGTCGAGATCGGGTACGGACTCCGCGATGCGCGCGCTGCACACCAGCGCGCCCTGCTCCCCGTGCAGGAACTGGCTGAACTGCCAGGCGATGCTGTGCCGTCCGAGTTCGTCGCGCTCCTTCTGCGACATGCGGTTCCAACTCGGGGTGCCGTACAGGGAGTGGGTCTCCTCGGGGAGGCCGAGCGGCTTCACGGGGTCGACCGGAAGGCTCCAGTCGATGCGCTTGGCGGCATCCCACTGCTTGTCCTTGCCCTTGGCGTACAGCGCGAGGAGCCGGTCGCGGCCCTCGTCGTACTCCCAGCTGAAGCGTGCGGCCCCGGCGGCGGGGATCTCCCAGACCGTCATTTCGGACGGGAGGGCGTAGAGGTCATGCGTCGACACGTGCGGACTCCTTCGCGGTCGGAGCGGTGGTGCGCGTCGGACGGGTGCCCGGCGGTCAGCCGGCGGGGGTGGCGAGCAGCCTTCTGACCAGGAGCGCTATGTGGTCGGCGGTCACTTCGACCGCTTCGGTGGGGACGACCAGGTGGGAAACCGTGAGGCGGACGGCCAGTTCGGCCACCCAGGCCACTTCGGCGGGGTCGAGGTGCGGCCAGCGTTCGAGGATGACGGCCGCGGCGTTGTCGCGGAACAGGGTGAGCAGCCCGGCCGAACGGGTCGTCAGGGTGGGCAGCAGCCCGGCGGACTCGTCCGTGAGGGCCGCCTTCACGAGCAGGTTCTGCCGTGCCTCGGACAACGCCCAGACAGTGCACGCCCGGACGCAATCACCCGCGTCTCCCGGGGAGTTGCGGCACACCTCGGCGGTGCCCGCGAGGAAGCGCTCGGCTTCGCGGTGGGCGAGGGCCTCGGCCAACGCGTCCTTGTTGCCGAACTCGTTGTAGAGCGTCTGGCGTGACACGCCCGCGGCGGCGGCCACGTCGGCCATGCGCGTGGTGGCCCATGCGCCGGCCACGGCGGCCTCGCGTGCGGCGTCGAGCAGAGCTACGCGTACGGACAACGGGGGCTCCCGGCGGACGTCCGAGCTTTACACCGATGGCGTCTGTGTCAAATCAGCATCACCCGGCGCCTACGGCCCGTCAAGTGCTCGGTGCCGCACGGCTGATGCGGAAGGCGTCGGGCGCCCATATGTGATTCCCTTTCGCGGCGTCCGGGGCGCCTCGTACGCTTCGGGTGCACAGGGACGGCGTCGCCGGTCGCGCGGGGTATCCGCGGCCCCCCGGCAGGGCCGTTCACGGGAACAGGGAGCCACCGGTCGGTGGAGGTTCGGGAGCCGGAATGGCAGTGTTCGGCGTCGGGCGGGGCAAAGCGCGCGACAAGCAGGCGGTCCCGGGACCCGCGGTGCTCGCACCGCGCCGGAGCCTGGACGGCTGGACCCTCGAGGGGACGCCGCTGGCGTTCCGCTTCGCCCGCGAGGAGTTGCGCGAACTCGCGACGCTCATGCACGGGGTGAGTGCCGGGATGGAGACTCCGTACACCTACGACCGGGCCTCCGACCTGCTCGAAAAGGGCGGCGAACGCCCGCAGGCACTCGCGGTGTTGGACGCGTACTTCATGCTGCCTGCGCATATACGTGACGCCAATCAGTCGGAGACCCGGACCCTCGGCCGCCGCCGTCACCGGCTCCGCAAGCGCCTCGGCACGCCGCCGCCGAACGCCTCGGCGCCGGACCCGGTGACGGCCGTCGGGCCGGCCGAGGCGCAGCCGGCCCTGGAGTCGGCGCCGATTGCGACGCCCGCTCCGCCCCCTGCCCCCGCCCCCGCCACGCAGTTCACCCGGGGGATCCTGTCCCCCGAGCCCGAGACCGCGGCGAAGCCGGAACTCCCGGCGGCCGCCGCGCTTCCGGTGCCGCCCAGGCCCACGGTGCCGCCGCCGATGCCCGCGTCCGAGCCGTCGGCTTCGGAGCCGCCGACGTCGGAGCCCGAGTCGGCGCCGCCGCCTCCCCCGGCGGCTCCCCCGGCGCCGACCGAGCCGCCGCCCGTGCCGCCCCGGCCGCCCGCGGACCCGGTGATACCGCCGCGTCCCACGCGCTCGGCGACCCCCACTGCACCTCCGGAAGGCCGGCGCTGAACGGCCCCGCGGCGCCCGGCGGCCCGCCACGTAGCAGGTCCGACGTCCGAGCGACTAGTGTTCGCCGCATGCCCGGCTACGACGACGACCTGCGTTTCGCCCACGTTCTCGCGGACGCCGCGGACGCGACCACGCTCGACCGCTTCAAGTCGCTGGACCTGGTGGTCGAGACGAAGCCGGACATGACTCCGGTCAGCGACGCGGACAAGGCCGCCGAGGAGCTGATCCGCGCGCAACTGGGCCGCGCGCGCCCGCGCGACGCGGTGCTGGGCGAGGAGTACGGCTCGACCGGGCACGGCCCCCGCCGCTGGGTGATCGACCCGATCGACGGCACCAAGAACTTCGTGCGCGGCGTGCCCGTGTGGGCCACCCTGATCGCCCTGATGGACGGCGACGAGGTCGTGGTCGGACTGGTGTCCGCACCCGCGTTGGGGCGGCGCTGGTGGGCCTCCAAGGGCGCCGGGGCGTTCACCGGCCGCAGCCTGTCGCAGGCGTCCCGGATCCGCGTCTCGGGGATCGCGCGGATCGAGGACGCGTCGTTCGCGTACTCCAGCCTGGGCGGTTGGGAGGACCGGGGGGCGCTGGACGGCATGCTGGACCTGACCCGGGCGGTGTGGCGGAGCCGGGCGTACGGCGACTTCTGGTCGTACATGCTCGTCGCCGAGGGCGCGGTGGACATCTGCGCGGAGCCCGAGGTGAACCTCTGGGACCTGGCGGCGCTTTCGGTGATCGTCACCGAGGCGGGCGGGCGGTTCACGTCGCTGGACGGCGTGCCGAGTCCGGCCGAGGGCCATGCCGCGGCGTCCAACGGACTGCTGCACGAGGACCTGCTCGGGTACCTGAACCAGCGCGTCTGAACCGGCCCCCGACGCGGCCCGGCGACCGCCGGTGATCCGTTCCCGCCCCGAAGCCGTGCGTGACCGGCCGGGCGCGGCCCGCGCATGGCACGGACATGAAGCGGAAGCAAGAAATTCTCGGTAAATCCCGACAAAGCTTTCGTCAGTCGGCAGGGCCGTGTGACTATGAGCATGAGGCGCTTGTGAACTTGTGAATTCGTTCTCAAGGCCGCCGACCCGGCCCGACCCCCTAACCGGAGGTGGTGCGTCATGCTCGTCCGCGACGGCATGAGCACGGTCGTCCTGACCATCGGCCCGACCCACACCCTGCGCGCGGCCGCGCGGCTCATGGCCGCCCGGCAGATCGGCGCCGCCGTAGTCATCGATCCCGACACCAGTGGGATCGGCATCCTCACCGAGCGGGACATCCTCGTCTCGATCGGTTCCGACCAGGACCCCGACCGCGAGATCGCCGGGGACCACCTGACGTCGAACGTCGTATTCGCCACGCCCCACTGGACGCTCGCCGACGCCGCCGCGGCGATGACGCGCGGCAACTTCCGCCACCTCGTGGTCCTCGACCGCGAGGATGTCGTGGGCATGATCTCGGTCCGCGACATCGTCCGCTGCACCATTCAGGAACAGGCGCGGGCCACGGAACTCGTGGGATAGCAGCGGTGTCCGGCCGGGCCTCGACGGCCCGGCCGGACACCGGAGTTGACGCTACGCCCGGGCGGTCAGGGCACCCGGCCCGAGCGTGGCGTGCCGAGTGGGTCAGGCGCGCAGCGCCTTGACCGCGGCCTCCAGGCGGTCGCCGTACTCGGGGTCGGCGGCCCGGAAGTTGCCGATCGCACGCTCCACGATGTCGTCGCGCGAGACCTGGGCGAGCCCGCCCGCGAGACCGTCGACGAGACGCGCCTTCTCCTCCTCGGACATGAGCCGGTAGAGGTTGCCGGCCTGCACGAAGTCGTCGTCCTCGGCGTGCGACGGGGCTTCGTGCGTTCCGGTCGCCCCGGACACCGCGGTCGGCGCCCACAGGGGCTCGCCGGTCTCGTACGGGCCGCCGAAGCTGTTCGGCTCGTAGTTCTTCGCCCGGCCGCCCGCGTTGGTGGCCATCGCGCCGTCCCGCCCGTGGTTGCGGGCGACCGTCGCGTGCGGGGCGTTGACGGCCAGTTGGGTGTGGTTCACGCCGAGGCGGTAGCGGTGCGCGTCGGCGTAGGCGAACAGCCGGCCCTGGAGCATCTTGTCCGGCGAAGGACCGATGCCCGGAACGAAGTTGGCGGGGCTGAACGCGGCCTGCTCGACCTCCGCGAAGACGTTCTCCGGGTTGCGGTCGAGGACGAGCCGGCCCACCTCGATGAGCGGGTAGTCCTCGTGCGGCCAGACCTTGGTCAGGTCGAACGGGTTGAAGCGGTACGCCGCCGCCTCGGCCACCGGCATGACCTGCACCTTGAGCGTCCAGGACGGAAGGCGCCCGGCGTCGATCGCCTCGCGCAGGTCGCGCTGGTGCGAGTCGGGGTCGACGCCCGCGATGGCGGCGGCCTCGTCGGCGGTCAGGTTGCGGATGCCCTGGTCGGTCTTGAAGTGGTACTTCACCCAGAACGCGTCGCCGTCCGCGTTGACCCACTGGTAGGTGTGCGACGAGAACCCGTCCATGTGGCGGTACGACGCCGGGATCCCGCGGTCCCCGAACAGCCACGTCACCTGGTGCGTCACCTCCGGCGACAGCGACCAGAAGTCCCAGACGTTGTCGGCCTCCTGGATGCCGGTGTAGGGGTCGCGCTTCTGGGTGTGGATGAAGTCCGGGAACTTGCTCGGGTCCTTGATGAAGAACACCGGCGTGTTGTTGCCGACCAGGTCGTAATTGCCCTGCTGCGTATAGAACTTCAGGGCGAAGCCGCGCGGGTCGCGGACCGCGTCGGACGCGCCGAGGTTGCCGGCGACGGTCGAGAAGCGGGCGAACACCTCGGTGCGGCGGCCCGGTTCGGCGAGGAAGTGCGCCCGGGTGAAGCGGCTGACGTCCGCGGTCACCTCGAAGTAGCCGTACGCGCCCGACCCGCGCGCATGGACCACCCGCTCCGGGATGCGCTCGCGGTTGAACCTGGCGAGCTTCTCGAACAGGTACTGGTCCTGGACCAGGAGCGGACCGCCCGGGCCCGCCGTCGCGGTGTTCTGGTTGTCGGCGACCGGAGCGCCCGACTCGGTGGTGAGGACGGCGCGCGAAGTGCTGTCGGACATGGTTCGTACTCCCCTTCGGACCCCGGGACGTCCCGCCCCGGCCTTGCGAGTGACCCCAACCTAGGTCTGAACTTAGAACTTGTCTAGTTCTGACTTTGGACTAATTCCAAGTTTGGGGTCGGTGTACTCTCTAGAGCATGAGTGACCTACTGGAACGGCTTCGCGACCGGGGATGGCGGCTCACCGCGCAGCGCCGCGTCGTGGCCGAGGTCCTGAACGGCGAGCACGTGCACCTCACGGCCGACGAGGTCCACTCGCGCGCGGGCGCGCTCCTGCCGGAGATCAGCCGCGCCACGGTCTACAACACGCTCGGCGAACTCGTCGCCCTCGGCGAGGTCCTGGAGGTCACCACCGACGGCCGCGCCAAGCGGTACGACCCCAACGCGCGCCACGCACACCACCACCTGGTGTGCACGCGCTGCCACACCATCCGGGACGTCCCGGCCGACCCCCGGACCGAGGTGCTCCCGGCCGGGTCCGGCTTCGGGTTCGCGATCTCCGGGGTGGAGATCACCTACCGCGGGCTCTGCCCGGACTGCCAGACCGCGTCCTGATCACCGCGCGTCGTGCCGCCCGTCCTTCGGACTCGGCAGCCACGCCTTCGTCAGCAGGACCGCACCGGCCCGTGCCGCACGGCGCTGCGCCTGGTGGTCGGTGTCGAACCGGTCGTGCAGCTCGGCCAGGTCCTCTTCCCCGCCGCACTCGCCCAGGCCGATGAGCAGCCCCGGCACCAGGCCCGGCGCGGGCGGGAGTTCGAGCAGCTGCCGGTACGCGGCGGCCGGGTCGGTACCGCCCGCGACGAGCCTGCGGCGGGCGGCGGCCCGGACGTTCGGCGAGCGGTCGGCGAGCGCGCACGCGAGCGGGAACGGGTCGCTGAACGGCGGCAGTGCCTCGACCGCGCGCTCGCGTACCAGCGGATCGGCGACCTTCAGCAACGCCAGCGCCGTACGGTCGCGGTGGCGGCCCCGGGCGCGGCGCAGGAGTTCGTGGCCGGCCGCCGCGCGGCACGTGTGGTCCGGATCGCGCAGCGCGGTCCGCAGCAGCGCGCGCTCGTCGGCGATGCCCAGTACGCGCGAGAGTTCGTGGCCGAAGCGGCGCAACTGCGGCGTACGGGACGCCGCGAGGTCGCGCGCGTGGCCGTGCCGCCGCGTCGGCAGGTGCTCGGCGCGGTACGCGTCGCGGTAGACCTCGAAGATCCCCTCGGAGCGGCGGCGTCCGCGGCGCGCGTCCAGAATCGGCACCACCGCGGCCGCCTCGTCGGGGTCGAGGCGCCACATCAGGCCGACCCGGGCGCGGTGCCGGACCGCCTCCGCCCAGTCGTCGGTACGCAGCGCGAGCATCGCGGCGGGCAGCGGGCCGGGGATCGCGGCGAGGCGTACCACCGCCTCCTCGCGCAGCCCGCCGTTCTCGTCCATGCTCAGCAGCGCGGCGACCGCGGGATGTCCGCCGTCGGGCGTGCGCAGCAGGGCCCGGCGCGCCTTGACGCCGCCGAAGACCCCGACGCCGTCGGCCGGCCGTGACAGGCAGTCCAGTTCGACGAGCAGCGCGGCAGGCAGGCCGGCCAGGATTTCGGCCACGGCGTCGCGGTCCTTGGCGTCGCCCATGGCCGCCTCGCGCATGGTGGCGAGCAGGTCGCGGGCCTCGCCGCGGGGGTGTCCGACGGCCGCCAACGCACCGGCGACAGTTTGAGCTGTTTGCCCGCGTTCGCCGGGTGCGGGCGAGGCGGCGTCCGGCTCGGCCGGGTCGTACGAGAACGAGCCGTACGACGACGCGCCCCGAGCGGACCGCGCAGGAGCGGGCACGGTACGTGACTTCGTCCCGCGCGCGCCGCGTGCCTTCCGGCCGATACCCCGCACCGCGAACACCTCCCAGTCCGATCCCACCTCGGCCCCGGCGGCCGCGTCGGCCGACGTACATGAGCCAACTTGCGCGGGACAACCCGCGCAGATCGACCTGCCGGCGAATTCGTGCCGACCGATTCCGGCCGCCGCCCACCGGCGCTCGCGGGGCGCCTCCGGCCTTCTCCGCCCGCGCCGGCTCCCGCCGACCCGGCACGACGCCGACCGACCCCGGTGCAGGCGGCGACGGTCGAGAGCCCGCCGTGCGCACCAAAACCGGTTTCCGCGCACCCCAGCCTGCCGCACCCGGAGGCAGTCCGCACACACCGCGTTCAACGCGCGTCGTCCCATAGTGCATTTGTCGACCAAACGCTGTTTTCCCTTGCCGTATCTGACGACCCGTCATATCGTCACGCCGGTCGGCTGCCGTGATCACTTTCACATCTCGAAAACCGGGCGGCGGCCGGCTGAAAACCGCCGGCGCAGGTTCGGGAGTGGATGCACGTGACCGAGACAGCAGCGGACGCGACTCCGCGGGAGGCGGACGCGGCTCCGGACGCCAAGATCCATGCCATAGGCGTGGAACGCCACTTCGGGCGCGGGGCGAAACGGGTGGACGCCCTCGGCCCGCTCGATCTGGACATACGTACGGGGGAGTTCTGCTGCATCGTCGGCCCGTCCGGCTGCGGCAAGTCGACGTTCCTGCGCATCGTCGCGGGACTCGTCAAGCCGACCGCGGGCCGCGTCGAGATCGGCGCGCGCTCGACGCACCCGGCCGCGATGGTCTTCCAGGACTACGGCATCAGCCCCTGGAAGTCCGTCCTCGCCAATGTGCGGTTCGGCCTCGACATCCAGCACGTCCCGCGCAAGGAGGCGGACGCACGCGCCCGGGACTGGCTCGGCCGGCTCGGCCTGGCCGACTTCGCCGACGCGTACCCGGCGGCTCTCTCCGGCGGCATGCGCCAGCGCGTGTCGATCGCCCGCGCGCTCGCGGTCGAGCCCGAAATCCTTCTGATGGACGAGCCGTTCGCCGCCCTGGACGCGCAACTGCGGACGATCCTCCAGGACGAGCTGCTGGAGATCGTGCAGGCCGACCAGCGCACCGTGCTGTTCGTGACGCACAGCCTCGAAGAGGCCCTGCTGCTGGGCGATCGTGTGCTGGTGATGTCGTCGCGTCCCGGGCGCGTGATCGCCGAGCGCGTGCCGCCGTTCCCGAGACCGCGTACGGGCGCCGTCCGTACATCCCCCGAGTTCGCCGAAATGCAGGCCGAGTTGTGGTCGCTGCTGCGCGGCGAGGTCGAGACCGCCGGAGCGAAGAAATGAGCGACAGGCCCCCCACACCGGCTGCCGAGGACACCGAGGGCGTCGAGAACGCCGCCGACGCCGTGCAGGGCGCTCCGGCACGCGTACCCTCCCCCAAGGCCGCCGCACACGACGCCTCCCCCGCGACGCGAGGCGGCCCCGGCGGGACGGGCATGGTCCTCGTACGCGCGCCCGGACAGGCCGAACTCGACCCGGGCAAGGCCCGCGCCCGCCGCCGCGCGCTGGAGATCACGCTCGGCATCGCGGTGCCGCTCGTGCTGATCCTGTGGTGGCAACTGGCCGTCCAGCAGAAGTGGATCGACTCGCGCATCTACCCCGCGCCGCAGACGATCATCGAGGACGGCTGGCAGCGCCTCGTCGACGGCAAGCTGTGGCCGGACATCTGGGCGACGCTGAAGCGCGTCGTGCCCGGCTTCCTGCTCGGGTCGCTGGCCGGGTACGCCGTCGGCCTGCTGACCGGGTCGATGCCGCTCGTCCGCGCGGCCCTCGAACCGATGCTCGACGCGCTGTACGTCGTCCCCAAGCTCGCCCTGCTGCCGATCTTCCTGCTCATCTTCGGCCTCGGCGAGACGCCGCAGATCGTGCTGGTCGCCGTCACCGTCTTCTTCCTGATCTGGATCCAGACGATGGCCGCCGTGCTGGCCGTACCCGACGGCTACCGCGAGGCGGCCACGGTGTTCGGCGCCAACCGATGGCAGATGTACCGGCACATCCTGGTCCCGGCGTCACTGCCGCCGGTCGTCGTCGGCCTGCGCCTGGCCTCCGGCATGGCGGTGCTGGTCATCGTCGCCTCGGAGGGCCTGGCCTCGCCGAACAACGACGGCCTCGGCTACCTGATCTTCAACGCCAAGAACATCTTCGACAACCGCGCGATGTACGTCGGCATCATCGTCGTCGCCATCGTCGGCGTGGTGTTCTCCGAACTCGTGCGCTTCATCGGCCGCCTGCTGACCCCGTGGGCCCCCGACCGCCGAGGCCCCGGCAGCACCTGACCGGCGCCGCCGCCCGGATCATCCGGTTCGCCCGGTCCACCCGGTCCGCCCGTTCCGGGCCGGGTCCGCCGGAGAGCTGTGTGCGCAGCCGCGTCCCGATCCGGATCCGGTCCTCGGCAATGTCCCGAACATCCGTCCTGTCCCCCGGAGGAATCCCATGGCACGTCGCCGCGCCGGCCTGGCGTCGGTCCTGTTCATGTGCACCGCTCTGCTCGCCGCCGCCTGCGTGTCGTCCGACGACGACACCGACGGCGCGGCCAAGTCCGCGCCGACGCAGAACACGCCGGTCGCGGCGGTGGCCGGTTGCGAGAAGGGCTGGACCGACCCCACCGACCTGTCCGCCACCCGCGCGCCCGCGCGCTGCGCCGCCAACACCCCGGCTCCCAAGCCGCTGGCCGCGAAGACCAAGCTCACGGTGACCGCCGGAGCGCTGTCCGCGGAATACCTCGGCCCGCTGCGGATGGCCATCGCCAAGGGCGAGTTCCTGAAGGAGAACCTGGACGTCGAGCTCAAGCAGATGCCGTCGTCCGACGCCAACACCCTCCTCGCCAAGGGGGAGCTGGACGCGGTGTACTCGGCGCCCGAGGCCGGCATGGTCAACGCGGCCAAGCAGGGCTTCAACGTGAAGTGGGTGCTCGGCAACTACTCCGCCGACCCCAAGTCCAAGACCGGCGTGTGGGCCCGGGTCAAGGACGGCCAGAACCCCGAGTCGATCGACCTCAAGGGCGCGCGGTTCGCGTCGCTGGTCGGCAAGACGTCGATCATCATGTACCCGATCGAGACGGTGCTGCAGAAGCACAACACCAAGGTGACGGACCTCGACTTCAAGCAGCTCGACGCGCAGGGCGTCTCGCAGGCGCTGGAGAACGGCGGCGTCGAGGCCGCGTGGCTGCTCGACCCGGTGTGGAAGCAGTTCGAGAACAAGCCCGGGTACGCCTTCCTCGGCGGCCAGCCGGCGGGCGAGCCGCTGGGCGGCATGCTCTACGGGCCGAACCTGCTGGAGAAGAACCGCGAGGCGGGCACCGCGTTCGCGCGGGCGCTGATCCGTACGATCAACACCTACTTCGCCGGTGACTACAAGGCCGACCCGGCCTTCACCGCGGAACTCGCCACGGTCCTCGGCAGCAAGCCGGAACTCCTGTCCGCCGTACCGTCGTTGGTCACCGACTGGGAGATCCGCCAGGGCACGACCGACAAGGCCCAGAAGATGTTCGTCGAAGGCAAGGTCGTCGAGGCCCCGGCCCTCACCGAGGACAAGCTGGTCGACCGCTCCTTCTACGCCGAGGCCGTGGGCCACACCCGGTAGCACGGCCCTCGCCTCCCGGCCGATCCGGCCGATCCGGGCCACTCCGGCCGAACGTCAGTGTGCGGCACCGCTGTTCGCGGTGCCGCACACTGGCGTTCACGTCGTCGGGACGGTCAGGAGGCCATCTCGGCGCGGAGGGCGCGGAGGAGGAGGCGGGCCCGTTCGGCGAGTTCGGGTGGGGCGTGGGCGATGACCTGGGCGCACCAGTGCTCCGCGGCCCGGGTGTCGCCGGCCTTGAGGGCGAGGACGACGAGGCGCATCGCCGCGCGGCCGTGGCCGCCTTCGGCCGCCGAGCGCAGCCACGGCTCGGCGCCCTCGGGGTCGCCGCGGCGCAGGTGGATCAGGCCGAGGTTCCAGGCGCCGGCGACGCTGCCGGTTTCGGCGGCGGCGCGGAAGCGGCGGGCGGCGGAGCCCTCCGCGCCGCGGCGGGCGAGGAGCACTCCGCAGCGGAGCATCGCGGGGACGTGCCCGTCCTCGGCGGCGGAGGCGTACCAGTGTTCGGCGCCGTCGGTGTCGCCGAGCCGGGCGAGCAGGCCCGCGAGGCGCACGGCGGCGACCGTACGGCCCGCGGAGGCGGCGACACGGTACGCGCGCACGGCAGCTTCCTCCGCCCCCTGGCGCTCCTGGATGAGGCCGAACTGGAGGGCCGCGTCCGGGTGTCCGCCCTCGGCGGCACGTGCCCAGCACTTTTCCGCGGCGGTCTGGCCGTCCGCCGTGGACCGACGCGCGTAGAGAATGCCGAGGTTGTAGGAACCGTCGATACTTCCGGCTTCGCTCGCGCGCGCGAACCAGACTTCGGCCTCCTCCTCGTCGTCGCGCGAAAGCAGCAGCCCGGCAAGGGCGTTGGCGGCGTCGGCGTGACCGGCGTACGCGGCCATGCGGTACCAGCGTTCCGCGGACGCCTCGTCGTCGCGTGCGGTGTGCAGCAGGCCGAGGTTGAAGGCGCCGTTGGACTCACCGGTGGCGGCGGCCCGTTCGTACCAGTGCGCGGCCTCGGTGTGGTGGCCTTCGGCGGCCAGCAGCGCGCCGAGGGCGTTGGCCGCGGTGCCGTCGTCGGCCTCGGCGGCCCGGCGCCACCAGTGCGCCGCGCCGTCGGTGTCGCCCGCGTCCTGGAGCAGGAAGCCGAGCGCGCGGGCGGCGCCCGGGTCGCCTTCCTCGGCGGCGAGCCGGAACCAGCTCTCGGCCTCGCCGGTGTCCCCCGCCCGGTGCAGGAGCCGGGCGAGGCGTACCGCGGCACGGATGTGCCCGCACGAGGCCGCACGCAAGTACCAAGCGGACGCGGCGCGTTCGTCGCCGCGCTCCTGGCCGTGCCGGCCGAGCCGGTACGCCGCCTCCGGGTGCCCCGCCTCCGCGGCCCGCCGGTACCACCGCTCCGCACCGGCCAGGCCCCGCTGCTCGTGGAACTCCCCGAGCACCAGCGCCGCGCGCACGTGTCCGGCCTCGGCCGCGTTGCGCAGCCAGTACAGCGCCTGGCTCACGTCGTCGTTGTCGTGCACGGACGCGTCGTCCGGCACCGCGTCGAGGAGCAGCGCCCCGAGCGAGAACGCCGCGATGCGGCTGCCCGCCTCGGCCGCGCGGTACCACCAGCGGCGCGCCTCGTCCCAGCGGTCCTGACGGTGCATCAGTACGCCGAGGTTCGTGGCCGCGCCCCGGTGCCCGGCCTCGGCGGCGCGCCGCAGCCAGGTCTCCGCCTCGCCGTCCTCGCCGCGCCGCAGCAGCATCAGGCCGAGGCGGCTCGCGGCGGTGGCGTCGCGTCCGGCGCGGTCGCGGTAGCGGCGTTCCAGCTCGGCGAGTTCGCGGTGGTCGAGGTCGGCGTCCCCGAGGTTGCCGCCGATGCGGAGCGGGCCCGAGCCCGGGTCCTCGCCGGCCAGCTCCGGCCCGGAGGGCGACGGGCGGCGCGGCCGGAACGGCACCAACACCGCATAGTCGTCGGGCCTCTTGCCGCGCGGCGGCACGAACGCGTCGGCGCGGCCGCGGTCCAGGACCACGGTCACGGGGCCGTCGGCGAAGTCCGCGTAGGGATCGGCGTACGGGTCGGCGGCGGGGTCGGCGTGCGGGGCGGGGTACGAGCCGCTGTCCGCGTACGGACCGCTGTCCACGTACGCACGGGCGCGCGGACCGGTGTGGGGGCCGGTGTCAGGACCGGCGTGCGGATCCGCGTAAGGGTCGGTGTACGCCCCGGTGTCCGGAGCGCCCGCGGGGTCGGGCTCGTCCGCGGCAACCGCCCGCTTGCGGGCACGGCCGAGTAGCGGCTGCGCGGGCGCGCTCCGCTCACCTCTGCCCCGTCGTACCCCCATGCGTCCATCGTCGCATCAACGGACGCACCCGTCAGGGTCGATTTCTCGATTAAAAGATGACAATGCGGTGTCGGGAACGGCGAAGGTCCGGTCACCAGTTGGTGACCGGACCTTCGTACGTGGTAGCGGGGACAGGATTTGAACCTGCGACCTCTGGGTTATGAGCCCAGCGAGCTACCGAGCTGCTCCACCCCGCGTCGGTGAACACAACACTACGGCAGACCGCCCGCTACGCCAAATCCATTGCGCCGTGCCGTCCTACACCGGCTCGACCGCCACCCACGCCGACTCGGCGGCCGACCGCCGCACGGCGTCCATGACCGCCTGGCCCGCCACCCCGTCCGCGAACGTCGCCACCGGCGGGTCGGCCGGCACCTCGCGCCCGAGGATGCGGTCCCGGAAGGCGCCCGCCAGCCGGGCGTACGGCGCACGGTCGATGCCCATGCAGTGCAGCAGGTCGTACGCGGTGTGCAGCAGGTCCCCCGGCGGCGGCTCCGGCGCCGGGTTGGCCAGGTCCTCCGGCACCTCCACCTTGCGGTCGCCCTGGGCGTCGCCGACGTACACGTCCTCGAACTCGACCCACGCCGACCCGTGCGTGCCCGCGACGCGCGTGATCATGAGCGGCGGCCCGTACACCCCCGCGGAGCTCTGCAGCGAGCCCTCGACACCGTCGACCGTGCGGAAACGGATGTTGAACGTGTCCTCGGCGGTCTGCCCGGGCCGGTCCGACACGATCGGCAGGCCCGCACTCACTCCCTCGAACTCGCCCAGCGTGTACCGGATCTGGTCGATCCAGTGCGTCGCGTGCGCGCCCAGCCAGCCGCCGCCGTCCTCGGCGCGCCCCCACCACTCCGGGATCCCGGCGTCCGGACCGGCGAGCACCGGGATGTGCAGCAGCCAGGTCGCGAGCCGGGGCGTACCCACCGCGCCCTGCGCGATCAGGCGCGCGAGCAGCGCCTGCGACGTCGACCAGCGGAACTCGGTGCCGAGCATGTGCACGACCCCGGCCTTCTCGGCGGCCGCCAGCATCTGCCGCGCCTCGCCCAGGTCGGCCGCGAACGGCTTCTCGCACACGACGTGCTTGCCCGCCTCGACGGCCTGCACGACGATGTCGCGGTGCGTGTGCGGGGGCGTCGCGACACTCACCGCGTCCACACCGTCCAGCGCCAGCGCCTCGCTCAGCGAGGTGAGGGCGTGCGGTACGCCGAACCGCTCGGCCCGCGCCGCCGTCTTCTCCGGGTCGCGGCCGACCAGCGCCCGCACCTCGAACCCGGCGTCGCGGAACGCCGGCAGGTGGGTCAGGCAGCCGAAGCCGGTCCCCACGATCACCACGCCGAGCTTGTCGTCCGTCATCGCGCCCAACCCCGTCCCTGCCCGCCGCGTCGCCGCCTGGGGCGCGACCGGTCCACGTCTGTGAGCCCCGGCACGTGCGGCCGAGTGCGGCGGCACGCTAACGCGTGGCGCGCGAGATCAACAGAGCGGCGGTCGGACCGTGTCGAACACCACGGGCAGGTGGACGGCGGTCCGCAGCCCGAGGCCGGTGACCCCCTCGCACGGCGTGTCCGGGTCGAGCCGCAGGCCGGGCAGCCGCTCCAGCAGCAGTTCGAGGGCGACCCGCATCTCCATCCGGGCCGCGTGGATGCCCAGGCACACGTGCGGGCCGACGCCGAAGGCCACGTGCGGCACCGCGGTGCGGAAGATGTCGAAGTCGTCGGGGCGCTCCCAGCGCGCGGGGTCGTGGTTCGCGGCGGCGAAGGGCGTGTTGACGATCTGGCCCGCCCGGACCGGGCATCCCTCGACCTCGGTGTCGCGCAGTGCGGTACGCCCGACCGCGAGCAGCGGCACCTCCCAGCGCAGCCCCTCCTCGACGGTCTGCGGGATGAGGCCGTGGTCGGCGCGTACCGCGTCGAGTTGGTCGGGGTGGCTGAGCAGGCCGTACAGAACCGTGGTGATGGCCCGGTAGGTGGTCTGCGCCCCGGCCGGGACCAGCAGCCGCAGGAACGCGACGATCTCCTCGTCCGTCAACTGCCGCTTGCCGGACCCGTCCCACTCCTCGTCCGTGAGCCGCGCGCGGACGAGGACGCCGATCAGGTCGTCGGACGGCTCCTTGCGCCGCGCGTCGATCGACTGGCGGACCATCGCGCCCAGATCGTGCGAGGCGGCGAGACGTTCCTGCCGGGACGCCGCGACGTTCGTCAGCAGCGCGGTGTGCCGGTAGAACTCCGGGAGGTCGGCGACCGGCATCCCGGACGCCACCGCGATGACGTGGACCGGGTAGTGGAACGCGAAGTCCGCGCCCAGGTCGGCCCGTCCGTCCGCGACGAAGCGGTCGATGTAGGAGTTGACGATGCCGCGGACGAACGACTCCTCCCAGCGCGCCATTTCGCGGCGCGTGAAGGCGGGCGATATCAGCGAGCGGAAGCGCCGGTGCTCGGGCGGGTCCATCTCCAGGATCGTGCGGCCGATCACCTCGCCGAGGGTGACGTGGTACCAATTCGACGAGAAGGTCTGCGGGTCGCGCAGCACCGCGTCCACGCCCCGGAAGGTGTAGACCGAGGCCTGGTCCTCTTCCGCCGCGATGATGCGGTCCGCGCCCGTCATGTCGAACCGCGCCGAGACCGAGCCCTGGTGGACCGGGCACTGTGCGCGGAGTTCGGCAAGGCGGGGGTACGGGTCCTTGACGATGCCGACGCCGTTGAGCGCGTCCTTCGCCGCGAACGCGTCGAACCGCCCGCCGGGGTCCGTGCCGACCTCCGCGTCGCCGACCACCGCGGCGCCGTCGGCCGCATCGAACTCCGGCTGCGGCCTGGTGCTCTGATCCTGGGTCACGGCGTGCCTCTCTCAGTCCCGGGCGTGCTTGCCTCTTGCCTGCGGTGCGGTGCCGTCCACCGGGCTCTGCGCGATCCCCGGTTCCCTCCCGGGCGGCGTGAACAACGCCGCGTCGATCCCGTGCCGGAGCACGCGGCCCGGCGAACGGCCTTCGGCGTCCCGGGGCTTGCCGACCTGCGCGCCGTCGCGGCGGATCGGGACGCCGCGTACCAGGACGTGCCGCAGGCCGGTCGGGGCGTCGGCGGTCAGCCGGTCCGCGTTCGCGGGGAAGTCGGCGACGCGGCGGATCGGCCCGGGGCCGACCTCGTCGGGGTCGAAGACGACCAGGTCCGCGGCGGAGCCGGGGCGCACGTACCCGCGCCCGGCCAGCCCGAACAGGTCGGCGGCCTCGCCGGTCAGCTTGCGGACCGCCTGTTCGAGCGTCAGGACGCCGCGCTCGCGCACCCATCCGCCGAGCAGGTCCGTCGGGGCGACCGCGTCGCAGATCTGGTCGGGGTGCGCGCCCGCGTCCGACAGGCCGAGCACGGCGCCGTCCAGCCGCAGGAGTTCGGCGACCTCGTCCTCGTCGTCGTTGGCCAGCACGACCGTGAACCGGGTCGCCAGGTCGTCGTCCAGCGCCGTGTCGAACGCCGCGTCGAGCGGTGCGACACCGCGCTCCTCGGCTATCTCGGTCACCGAACGCCCTTGCCACGAAGGCCGGGTGGGCGACTCCGCAACGTACCAGCGGTCCCAGCGCGGGGCCAGCAGCCCTTCGTCCAGCTCCCGCTCCAGGCGGTCGCGCCAGGTCCGGTCGCGGTACGCCGCGGCGCGCAGCACCGGCGACCGCCCCTCCAACTCGGACAGGCACGGCGCGCGCAAGGCGAACGGGGCGAGCAGCGTGGTCTGCGCGACCAGCGGGCGGCAGCTCACCTGCGGATGCACCGCGGCCCCCGCCTGGGTGCCCGCGCGGTGCAGCGCCGCCCATTCGCGGTGCCGCCCGTCGGCGAGCGCGAGCATCGCGGTCCAGGTGAACGGCCGTCCGATCTCCGGCTGGAGGGCGTACAGCGCGGCGTGGTCCAGTTCGCCGCCGGGCACGAACGACGCGATCCCGCGCCCCGCGTCCCGGAGTTCGGCCAGCAGGCCGACGGTCTCGTCGTGGTTCGCGAAGCGCGAGGGGCAGCGGCGCCCGGTCGGCGAGGCGCTGGTCGCGAAGCCGATGGCACCCGCGGCCAGGGCGTCGCGCACGATCTGCCGCATCTCGACGATCTCGGTGACGGTGGCCTCGCGCTCGTAGGCGTCCTCGCCCATGACGTCGATGCGGACGGCCGAATGGCCGACGTACGCCGCCAGGTTGATGCCCGGGCCCAATTGCTCCACGGCGTCCAGGTACTCGGCGAACGTCGCGAAGCCCCAGGCGATCCCCTCCTCCAGGGTGTCGATACGCATGTCCTCCAGGTCGTGCAGCATCCGGACCATGAGGCCGCGCCGCTCGGGGCGGCACGGCGCCAGCGAGAAGCCGCAGTTGCCCAGCACGGCCGTCGTGACGCCGTGGTAGCTGGAGGGTGTGCAGGCCGGGTCCCAGAACACCTGGGCGTCGTAGTGCGTGTGCACGTCGATGAAGCCCGGAGCGACCACGCACCCTGTGGCGTCCAGGATGTGATCGCCCGTCAGATTCGGACCCAGCTCCTCGATCCGGCCGTCCACCACGACGACGTCCGCCCGGAAGGCCGGGGCGCCCGATCCGTCGACGACGTGGCCGCCGCGTACGACCACCCTCGCGCCCGCCCTGAACGCCCCGCTCACCGGGACCCCGCCGATATGTGCCCGACCTCTTGGAACGCCCGCATCCCGGCCACGCCCCACTCCCTTCCCAAGCCGCTCATGTCGGGCCGCGCGCCGTTGGCGTTCGCGACCGCTTCATCCACATCCGCGTACCCGTGAACGGTCGGGGCAGGCCCGAAAAACTCCCCGCGGGCCATTCGGGAATCAGCGAACTGCCCGTCGACATAAGGGCGGCGGCTTGCGAAGACCTCGACCCGGCCGGTGCCGCGGTGCCGCCTCTCGGCCGGCGCGGGACGTGTTTCGACATCGCGAAGCGGCTTTCGCCATGATGTTCGTCACATCGTCCGGGCGAGCATCAAAGAAATCAAGACCGATCCCGGCCCGCCACTCTCGCGCTACACATCGCCGAATCGATATATGACCGCACGATTCGCCGGAATTGTTCCAACTTTTGGTTGGTGGAAAGTCGACCTGCGACCTACGGCGTGAAATCGACGTCGCGACACCGCCGCACGCACCGGAAATCAGCGCCGCGACATGCCGGAACGGCCGGTCACAGAGGGCCTCCGATGGGGTACGGTCTGCGTCGTGGTCATATCAGGAATGGACCATTCGAGCAGGCCGCGACGGGTTCCGATCCCCGCGGTCGACGCCATGCGCGGCGGCAGCGGCGACCGACTCGAACGGCATCTCGCCCTCTTCGGGCATGCCCCGGCTCCGGCCAAGGCACCCGAAGCGTCCGCGCTTGCCGCACGCGAGTCCGCCACCCTGATCCAGGAGTTGACGCCGCGCCCGTCGCGCGCCGGACACCGCCTGGCCAGAGCCGTCCTGACCGCGCCCCTGCGCGGCCTCCGCCGCCGCATCTCCCTCTGACGGAACCGCGCGACCCCACCGACCGGCCCCCCAGGACCGGTCGGTTCCGCGCCGCCTCACCCCCGCGAGCGCGCCGCCTTCACGAACTCCGCGATCAGCGCCGGGTCCTTGACACCGCGGCTCGCCTCGACACCGCTGGACACGTCGACGCCCCACGGCCGCGTCGCCCCGACGGCCGCCGCGACGTTGTCCGGCGTGAGTCCGCCGGCCAGCAGCCACCGCTCCCCCGACTGCGACGCGGGCATCCTGCTCCAGTCCCACGCCTCGCCGGAGCCCGGCACGGGGGCGTCCAGCAGCAGCATGTCCTCGCCCAACTCCCCGCAGCGCGGCACCTCGTCGCCGAACGCCATCGCACGGATCAGCGTCCAGCCGCCCAGGGCCCCGAAGTCCGCACGCCCGTAAGCCCCGTGCAGCTGAACGGCCCGGATGCCGGACGCCTCCGCCACGGAACGCACGTACTCCAACGGCTCGTTCCGGAAGACGCCGACCGTGAGGACGCCCTCCGGCACCCGCGCACCGAGGCGCGCCGCCGTCTCCACGTCCACCAGCCGCGGGCTCTCCGAGAACACGAAGCCGATCGCGTCGGCGCCCGCCTCGACGGCCACGTCGACGTCCGGCTCGGTCTTCAGACCGCAGATCTTGATGAACAGGGCGTCGCCCATGCCGCTCCTCCGGTGGTGTGCGTACGCCCATCCTCGCCCACCCCGTCAGGCGAGCCGCTCCCGGTGGTCGACGCCTGCCATGATGTTCTCCCGTCCCCAGGCCCCCAAAGGCCCGAGGGCCTTGTTGAGCAGCACTCCGGTCTCGGTCAGGGAGTACTCGACCCGCGGCGGCACTTCGTCGTACGCGACGCGGTGCACGATGCCGTCCTCCTCCAGCTCGCGCAGGTGCGACGCGAGGACCTTCACCGTCACTCCCGGCACCTGGCGGCGCAGCTCGCCGAAGCGGATCCCCGGGTACTCGTCGAGCGCCCAGATGATGAGCACCTTCCACTTGCCGCCGATCACGCCCACGGCCGCGTCGATACCGCAGACGTACTGCCCCGGCCTCCTGCGCTCACTGGCCATCCGCGCCGCACCCCTTCCCAGCTGGACACTCACCCGAGAGTAACCAGTGACTCCAAAGTGCGTACTTGAGCGCCCACCACGCCGAGGGCAGCCTGGTGCACATGACGGAAGCCCAGCAAACCCGCGCAAACCCTGTCACTCTCCTCGGCCTTGGCGCGATGGGGACGGCCCTCGCCCGCACCTGGCTCGCCGCGGGACACCCGCTCACCGTGTGGAACCGCACCGCAGCCCGCGCCGAGGCCCTGGTCGCAGAGGGTGCGAAGGCCGCCGCCACCCCCGCGGAGGCCGTCGCCGCGAGCCCCCTGATCGTGGTCTGCCTGCTCGACGAGGCCTCCGTCACCGAGGCCCTCGCCGACGTGGACCTGACCGGCAAGGACCTGGTCGACCTGACCACCGGCACCCCCGAGCAGGCCCGCCGCCGAGCCGAGTGGGCCCGGGCCCGCGGCGCGCGTTTCCTCGACGGCGGCATCATGGCCGTCCCCCCGATGATCGGCGCGCCGCAGTCGGGCGCGTTCATCTTCTACAGCGGCTCCCGCGAACTCTTCGACGAGCACCGCACCACCCTCGAAGCCCCCGCCGGCGCGACCTTCACGGGCGAGGACCCGGGCTACGCGAGCCTCCACGACGTCGCCCTGCTCAGCGGCATGTACGGCATGTTCTCCGGCGTCACCCACGCCTTCGCCCTCATCCGCAACGAGGCCATCCGCCCCACGGAGTTCGCGCCGCTGCTCAAGGGCTGGATCAACGCCATGAGCGGCAGCATCGACGGATTCGCCCAGCGCCTGGAAAGCGGCGACTACACCACGGACGTCGTCTCCAACCTGGCCATGCAGGTCGCCGGCATCCCCACGTTCCTCGACACCG
This sequence comes from Streptomycetaceae bacterium NBC_01309, assembly GCA_045039925.1. GTDB lineage: Bacteria > Actinomycetota > Actinomycetes > Streptomycetales > Streptomycetaceae > Yinghuangia. The sequence continues at coordinate 6,577,742 of CP108400.1, read as the reverse complement.
CACACGGCCAAAACGTCAGCCCCGAGCTCCTCACCCCCTACTTCACCCTCATGACCCGCCTACTAGCCACCGGCGCCGCCGAAGAAGACACCACCCGAATCATCGACCTCCTGAGCACCGCGAACTCCGCCTAGCGGCGAACGGAACTCCGCGCCGACGTTGCACCCCTCAGGCGGGACCGGCTTCCGGGCGTACCGCAGTTGGCCGGCCCTTGCCCGCCCGTGCACTCGGCTGCGCCGACACCGATCCCGCGAAGCCCTACGCCGAAAGCCACGGCGCCCAATCAGGGATCGAGCCTGGCCATGCCTGTTCCCCGGGTGACGCGAGCAGCAGTCACGCAACGGGGAACGATCAAGATCCGGCCGCACTCAACACCACGCTGGTGGCCATCACCCTTCACAACGCCCGGGCACCGCCCGCACCGGCGCCTGGCAAGCGCAGCGGAGCCGCAGACCGTCAACGCTGCGGATCTCCGCCCCGGCAACGGGTGGCGGGCGAAGCGAAGCCGGGTGTCCCTGCGGGCCGGAAGTTCCGTACCGGCGGTGCTTGCGCCGGCGCGACGGCATACCGTCCCCGTGGGCGGTGGCGAGCGGAGCGATACCGAATGGTCCGGCGTGGCGGAATTCGCCCCAACCTCGGCACGCAATACCCCGGCTCGGATAAGGGGGGTGCGGGTGGCGAAGCCCCGCCTCGCGGCGAAGCCGCAAAAAGAACGAAGGCGACGCCGTCCACGCTTTCCGTGGACACGCGTCGCCTGTCGTCTTCGTAGCGGGGACAGGATTTGAACCTGCGACCTCTGGGTTATGAGCCCAGCGAGCTACCGAGCTGCTCCACCCCGCGTCGGTATGCCTTTACCTTACGCGATCGTCAGGGATAACGCCAACCGGGTTGCCCCGGCCCCCGCGCGGGCGGGGGCCGGGACAACCCGGTCAGGCGCACTGCTGATGTGCTGTCGCCGCTAGGGGCTCGGCGGCGGTGACGACGCTCCGGCCGGTGGCGGTGGTGACGCCCCCGCGGCCGGCGGTGCGGCCGTGGCGGCCACTTCCGCCGCGATGGCCCGGTTGATCGCCGCAGAGAGCTCCTGCTGCGCCTGGCCGTAGGCCGCGAAGTCGCCGGCCTTCAGGGCCGCGTCCGCCTTCTGGATCGCCTTCTGGGCGTCGTCGAGGGCGGCCTTGACCGACGGGCTCTGGCCCGGCGGCGCGGTGGTGGCCCCTGGTGCCGGGGTGGTCGCGCCCGGCGTGGGCGTACCCGTCGCCGGCGGTGTGCCGCCCGGTGGCGTGGTCCCGGTGGGGTCGGGTGTCACCGACCCCGGCGCTCCGGCGAACAGCACCGCGAGTGCTTTGTCCAGCGTGTCCTCGAAGGCGATCTTGTTGCCGTACGAGGCCAGCACCTTCCGCAGCAGCGGATACGAGTTCACCGCGGACGCTCTCACGTACACCGGTTCGACGTAGAGCATGCCTCCGCCCACCGGAAGGCTCAGCAGGTTGCCGTACACGACTTGCGAGTTGTTCAGCTGCAAGACGTTGAGGACCTTGCCGACTTCCGTATCGGACGTGAAGACGTTCTGCATCTGTTCAGGCCCGTTGATGGCGGTTGTCGACGGCAAGGTCAGGAGTCTGAACTTGCCGTAGTCAGGCCCTGGTTGGGCATTCACGGCGAGGAATGCCGCCATGTTCTGCCGCTGGTTGGGCACGAATGCGCTCGTCAGCCTGAAGGACTGCGCCGTCTCCGCGGGCTGGCCCTCGGCAGGCGGCATCTTCATCGACAGGTAGTACGGCGGTTGCTCGCCGCCCACCTGCTTCGCGGTCGTCGGGTCCTGCGGGACCTTCCAGACGTCGGAGCCGTTGAAGAACGTGCGCGGGTCGGTCACGTGGTAGCGGGTCAGCATCTCGCGCTGCACCTTGAACAGGTCCTGCGGGTAGCGCAGGTGTTCCATCAGGCCCTGGGAGATGTCCGACTGCTTCTTGACCGTGCCGGGGAACGCCTTCATCCACGTCTTGAGGACGGGGTCCTTGTCGTCCCACTGGTACAGGGTCACCTTGCCGGAGTAGGCGTCGACGGTGGCCTTGACCGAGTTGCGGATGTAGTTGACGTTGCCGGTGTTGCCGACCGCGCCGCGCCGCTCGTCCGCACGGACCGCCGAGTCGGCGGTCGCGTCGCCCAGCGTGGTGCGCGTCGAGTACGGGTACCCGTTCGACGTCGTGTACGCGTCCACGATCCACAGGATGCGCCCGTCCACCACGGCCGGGTACGGGTCGCCGTCGATGGTGAGCCACGGCGCGACCGCCTCGACCCGCTCCTTCGGCGTGCGGTTGTAGAGGATGCGCGACTTGTCGTTGATCGAGTCGGACAGCAGGATGTTGCCGTCCGCGAACTTGGTCGCGTACAGCAGCTTGTTGAACGTCGACCCGATCGGCACACCGCCGTTGCCGGTGTACGTGTAAACCGCCTGGCCACCCGGCAGCTTCTCGTCCGGGTAGTCGATCTCGGTCGGCGTCGTACCGGACGGCGCACCGACGATGGAGTACTCCGTCGTCTTCTCACCGAAGTAGATGCGCTGCTCGTACTGGCCGAGCGGGCTGTTGGCGCCGTCCGCCGTGATGTTGTTCACGATGAACTGCGGCTTGCCCTCGGCATCCAGGCGGTTGCCGTCGGCCGCGACCACGCCGTACCCGTGGGTGTACTTGGTGTGGTCGTTGACCCAGTTGCGGGTCTGGCCGCCGTTCGGGTTCAGCTCGCGCAGGGCGATGACGGTGTCCTGCGTCTTGCCGTCGATCTGGTAGCGGTCGACGTCGAGCGTGCGGCTGAAGCCGTAGAACTGCTTCAGCTGCTGGAGCTGCTGGAACGTCGGGCCGACGATGTTCGGGTCGAGCAGGCGGATGCTCGCCGCGCCCGTGGCCTCGTCGATCAGGCCGGCCCGCGTGTCGACGGAGCCGGCGTAGCCCTCCGCCTTCACGTCCGCTATTCCGTACGCGTCGCGGGTCGCCTGGATGTTGCGCTCGATGTACTTGGCTTCCTTCGACTGCGCGTTCGGCTTGACCTGGAACCGCTCGACGATGAACGGGTACAGGCCGCCGATCAGCACCGCCGACATCACCATCAGGCCGAAGCCGATGATCGGCAGCGCCCAGGTGCGGCGGAACACGTTGACGAAGAACAGCACGGCGCAGATGAGCGCGACGATGAAGAGGATCGTTTTCGCGGGCAGCACCGCGTTCGCGTCCGTGTAGCGCAGGCCGGTGAACTGCGACGCGTCCTTGAAGTCGCCCGAGGACACCGCCAGCGAGTAGCGGTCGAGCCAGTACGCGACGGCCTTGAGCAGCACGAAGAGGCCCAGCAGCAGCGAGATGTGGGCCTGTGCGGCGGGGGTCGCCCGGGCACCCGGGCTCTGCACGCGGAGGCCGCCGTACAGGTAGTGCGTCAGCACCGCGACGACAAGGCCGACCACGACCGCGACGAACCCGAAGTTCACCAGGAACCGGTAGAACGGCAGGTCGAACGCGAAGAACGAGACGTCCTTGTGGAACTGCGGGTCCTCGACGCCGAAGGACACTCCGTTGACGAACTGCAGCCAGGTGCCCCAGTGCCCGGACGCGGACGTCCCGGCGATGACGCCGACGATCAGCGACAGGCCGATCAGGACCCACACGCGGAACGGCGCCAGGGCGGACCGGTAGCGGTCCAGGCTCTGCTGCTCCATCGACATGCCGCGGAACGCGGGCCTCAGCCGATAGGCGAAGTACATGTTGAGGCCGACCGCGGCCGCCATGAGCAGACCGAACACCAGGAACAGTCCGAGACGCGTCCACAGGCGCGTCGTGAAGACGTTGCCGTAGCCGACCGACTTGTACCAGAGCCATTCAGTCCAGAAGTTGGCGAAGAGCACCCAGGCGACGCCGACCACCACGACGATGGCGAGCGTCAGCAGGAGTGTTCGCAGACGGCGGGACGGGGCTCCCAATCTGATGCGGCGACCTCCGGGGTCGCCGCGTTCGGGCATCTGAAAAACCAAGGGTGCGCACCTCGATCATTACCTGGTTGCGCCCGGTCGGCGCTCGACTCGTCAACTTACCGAGCCCGGCCATGGTTCCCCACCGACACGGCGGAAGTGTCCGGGGGACGAGGCGGTGCGCCGTACCGGGATGATGGGGGCATGACCGTTGCACTGACCCAGGCCGTCGTGGAGATCGAACGCCACGTCGCGGCGTTCGGGTGGGACCAGCCCGCCCGACTTTACGCGCTCGTCGACACTGCCGCTCTGGCCCGATCCGAACCACAGCTGGCCAAGGAGCTCGGGCTCGCTCCCGAGGACGGGGCGGCCACCACGCTGACCCCGATCGAGCAGGACGAGATCCCGAACGAGACGCCGATCGACGACTTCCTCGCCGGGATCGCGTGGCCGGACCCGGTGCTCGGCTGCGCGATCGTGCTCGAACGCCTCATGCTGCCGCCCGCCGCCGAGGCCGAGATGCCGACCACCGGGACCGACGAGGAGATCGCCACGTGGGTGGCCGAGCGGTCGGACCGCCAGGAGGTGCGGATCGCGGTCGGCGTACTGCGCGACGGTACGCGCGAATCCGTGCTGCGGCTGCGCGAGAAGGACTCCGACCTGGAGGTGCTGTCCGGCGCGGATCTCGTCCCCGGGCTGGCCGAGGCGCTGCGCGCGACATTCGCGTAGCGCCCGTGCGGCGAGGCGGGCAGGGCAACAGCGGGCCGGGCAACAGTCGTGGCGACTGTTACTTCTGACACTCGGTCAGCGTGCCCTGCCCGGTGCGGATCACGTCGAGGGCGGCCATCGCGTCGTTCAGCGTGTCGACCTGCACGAGCGTGAGGCCGCCCGGCTTGTCCTTCGCCGCCTCGGCGCAGTTGGCCTTGGGGGTCAGGAAGTACTTGGCGCCGGCCCGCTTCGCGGCGATGGTCTTCATCGTGACGCCGCCGATCGGTCCGACGCTGCCCTTGTCGTCTATCGTGCCGGTGCCCGCGACGAACTTGCCGCCGGTCAGGTCGCCGGGGCTGAGCGTGTCGATGATGCCGAGCGCGAACATCAGGCCCGCGCTGGGGCCGCCCACGTCCTCCAGGTGGATGGTCACCTTGAAGGGGAACTTCGGCAGGACGCCGGGGGTGATGCCGACCACCGCACGTCCGTCGTCCTCGGCGGCGACCGTGGTCAGCCGCACCGTGCGCTGGGTGCCGCGCGCGTCGGCCGGGTCGACCACGAACTCGACGGGCTCGCCCGCCTTGTGCCGGGTGATCGCGGCACCGACCTCGTCGGGGACGCTGACCGGAGTACCGTCGACCGACAGGACGATGTCGCCCGCGTGGAGCTGCCCGGTGGCCGGCTTGTCCTTGCTGACCGTCGCGACGACGACCTGCTTGTCGACCGGGATGCCGAGCTCCTCGAACGCCGCGACCTTCGCGTGCTCCTGCGAGGACGTGAACTCCTCGGCGTTCTCCTGCTCGACCTGCTTCTCGGTCTTGTCGTCCGGGTAGAGGTCGCTCTTCTTGACGACGTCGGCGTCGTCCTTGACCCAGCCGACGAACGCGCCGAGCAGCGGCATGTCGTAGCCCTTGCTGGTGACCGACACAGTCGTCATGTTGAGGTGCCCCGAGGTCGGGTACGTCTGCGCGCCCTCGACCTCGATCACCGGCTTGCCCCGGTAGTCGCCGAGCGTGTTGACGGTCGGGCCGGGGGTCAGCTCCCCGTATGGCACCGACGTGAACATGGCCGCAACAGCCAGGGCTATGAACATCAGGCCGGAGACGACCAGGGTGGCGGTACGACGCGACATGAGCGCGACACTACGGCACGTCGCGGCGCCCGGCAGCGCGGGGCTCGTCGGCGTTCGGGTCGCCCTGGGCGCGGGGATCGGCCTCGACGACGCGCGTCAGGACGGCCTGGAAGCGCTCGTAGTGGGCGACGGTGTCGTGCATGCCCTGTGGTTTGCGGGTGCGTCCGCGCCACGACGTCCACAACACGATGACGAGCAACGCCACCGCCGGAATGGCCCACCAGCCCGCGATCGACGCCATGCCGCACCCCCGCCCGAAGCCCAACGGATTAGTGCGTTAATCGTATCTATCGGGCGTCGGGGCTGCATTTCGGACTATGGCCCGATTCACCCGACCTGCCCAATGCTACGGGGAGTTCGCGGCCACGGGTGCCGTCTCGGCGGGGGCTTGCGGGGGCCGGCAAGGGGCCCGTCAGCAGCGTCTCAGCAGGCGCCGACCCATTCGGTGGTGCCGTCCGCGAAGACCTGGTGCTTCCAGATGGGTACTTCGTGCTTGAGGGTGTCGATCAGGCGGCGGCACGCGTCGAAGGCCTCGCCGCGGTGCGGGCACGACACCGCGACCACGACCGCGATGTCGCCGATCTCCAGCTTCCCCACGCGGTGCACGGCGGCCAGCGCGGACACCGGGAAGTCGGCGACGACCTTCTCCGCGACGCGGCGCAGCTCGGCGACCGCGCTCGGGTGCGCGGAGTACTCCAGCGCGGTGACGCCCTTGCCGCCGTCGTGGTCGCGCACGGTGCCGACGAACAGGTCGGTGCCGCCGGCGGTCGGGTGCCCCACCGCCGCGAAGACCTCGTCGACCGAGAGCGGTGTCTCCCGGATGTCGAGGAGGCGGATGACATCGGTGCCCATGTGCATACCTTCCACTGCCCGGATACCCATCTGGCGCAGTATGCCCCGGCGGCGTGCGGAGGCGATACGGCACGCCCACGACTCGGATCGGGCGGGCGGCCGGTCCGGTGAGCGGTGGCGCGGTCAGATGCCGCGCCGCTTGCGCACCTTCCGGACGATCGCCGCGGTGCCGATGAGGGCCACCGTCGCACCCGCCGCACCCAGCGTCGTGGCGTCCTTGCGGCCGAGGCGCCGGGCGACCAGCGCGTGGCGGCCTTCGACGTCCTCCAGCAACGCGGCGAACGCCAGTTCGTTGGTCCACAACGGGCGCCACCCCGCGTCCCGCAGGCGTGTCGAGGGGACGACCCAGCCGTGCATCGCGTACGCCAGGTCCCCCGCGGGCGCGGGCGTGATGCCCAGCCGGTGCAGCCGCTCGGCGGTCCCGAGGGCCAGCGTGGCGGGCAGCTCCATGCGCCGCATGCCGGACAGCTCCTCGATCTCCTCCTGCTCCAGCCACCCGTCGCAGCCGACGGTGACGACGCCCTCGACCTTGCCGAGCGCCGCGTACACCAGTGCCTCGGCGAGGTCGTCGACGTGGCAGAACTGCCACTGCGGGCGGCTGCCGGACACGACCAGCAGGCGCGGGGCCTCGAAGTGCCGGGTCATGACGCTGTCCGCCTCGGGCCCGCCGACCAGCGTGGCGGGGCGGACCACGGTGACGTTGAGGGCGCGGTGGGCGCGGGGCGCGCGGGCGGCCAACTCCTCGATCTCCAGCAGGTCGCCGATCAGCGACGCGTCGGCGGTGGCCTTGAGCGGGGCGTCCTCGTCGAGCGGCGTCTCGTTCTCCGGGAGCGCGCCGTAGACCATCGCCGACGTGCACAACACGACACGTGGCACCCCGGCCGCCGCGGCGGCCGTCAGGACCGTCTGGGTCCCGCGTACGTTCCGCGCGCCGCGCGCCCGGGGCTCCGAATCGAGCGAGAGGTCCAGGGCCAGGTGCACGACGACGTCGACACCGTCGAGGCGGCCGGCGAGCGCGGGATCGCGGACGTCCATGATCCGCCACTGGGCACCGGGGATGTCACCGCGCCGCTCGTCGATCGCGACCAGCCTTTTGACCTGCTCGTTCTCCACCAGGAGCTGGGCCACCCGGTGGCCCATCCCGGAGGCCGCTCCGGTGACCGCCACGACCGGGCGCGCGCCCGGGCCCATACCGCGTCGGGTCTCGATATCGGCCTCCTGTGGCGTCGCTTCGGTGGTCTCTGCGGGCGTCTCCTTGGACCCGTCCGCCGACCCCCCGGCCGACCGGTCCCGCCCACTCCGCCCAGAGCGAACGTGCGGAGGCTGGGAACTCACTGACCGCCTCCCGTGGTTAGTTTGGTGTGTGCGGCTCGCCTACGTTTACCGAGGAGTACGCGTCCGGAAAGCCCGCATGTGACGCAGCATCCGCAATCCATCCTGCCCGAGGTGTGGCCATGACCATGACGCGAGGCGCGTTTCCGCGCCGCGACCGGTCGCCTTCCCACGCCCCGGGACAGGTCAAACGAGGCGCGGCAGGCCGGGCAGGCCGCCGCCACACCCCCGGCGACGGGGGTCGGCACGGAGGTTGTCATGGGTGACTTCCCCTTCGGTTTCGGCAAGCCGACGGGCGGCGGTGATCCCGACCGTCACGACCCTGATTCCTCCGACGCGCCAGGCGGGTCGGGAAGTTCCCCGGGCTTCGGATTCGGCGGGTTCGGGGCCGAGGGCTCCGGTGGGTCCGGTGGATCGGGCGGCTCCGGTGGCACGGGCGGCTCGGGCGGGTCCGGGTCCGGCGGCAAGGGACCTGGCGGTCCCGGCGGCCCGGGCGGGTTCGACCCGTTCGGCGGCGGGCCCGACAACCCCTTCGGGGGTGACAACCCGTTCGGCGCATTGTTCGGCAACATGAACCCGGCCGACCTCGGTGCGGCGTTCCAGCAGCTCGGCAAGCTGCTGTCGTACGAGGGCGGCCCGGTCAACTGGGACCTCGCGCACGACATCGCGCGGCAGACGGTCGCCCAGAAGGGCGGCGACGCCAGCGTCGGCCAGGTCGACCGCAACGCGGTCGAGGAGTCGGTGCGGCTCGCCGAGCTGTGGCTCGACGAGGCGACCTCGCTGCCCTCCGGCGCGTCCACGACGCTGGCCTGGAGCCGCGCCGAGTGGATCGAGGCGACGCTGCCGCAGTGGAAGGCGCTCGTCGAGCCCCTCGCGACGCGCGTGGTCAGCGCGATGGGCGAGATGATGCCCGACGAGATGCAGCAGATGGCCGGGCCGCTGATCGGCATGATGCGCGGCATGGGCGGCGCGATGTTCGGCGCCCAGGTCGGCCAGGCGCTCGGCGCGCTGGCCGGCGAGGTCGTCGGCTCCGCCGACATCGGCCTGCCCATCGGGCCCGCGGGGCGCGCGGCGCTGCTGCCGGCCAACCTGGCCGCCTTCGGTGCCGGCCTGGGCCTGCCGCAGGACGAGGTACGCCTCTATCTCGCGCTGCGCGAGGCGGCCCACCAGCGGCTGTTCGGGCACGTGCCGTGGCTGCGGCAGCACCTGTTCGGGGCGGTCGAGGCGTACGCGCGCGGCATCAAGGTCGACATGAGCCGCCTGGAGGAGGCCGCCGGGCGCATCGACCCGACGAACCCGGAGGCGCTTCAGGAGGCGTTCACCCAGGGACTGTTCGAGCCCGAGGAGACACCGGCGCAGAAGGCCGCACTGGCGCGCCTGGAGACGGCGCTGGCCCTGGTGGAGGGGTGGGTCGACGCGGTCGTGCACGCCGCCGCGGCGCCCCGGCTCCCGTCCGCCGACGCCCTGCGCGAGACGCTGCGCCGCCGCCGTGCGACCGGCGGACCGGCCGAGCAGACGTTCGCGACCCTCGTCGGCCTCGAACTGCGTCCGCGGCGGCTGCGCGACGCCTCGCGGCTGTGGGCGTCGCTGGCGGACGCGCGCGGTGTGGACGGCCGCGACGGCCTGTGGGCGCACCCGGACATGCTGCCGACCGCCGACGACCTGGACGACCCGGACGGTTTCGTGCACCGCGAGGAGCTCGACCTGTCCGGCCTGACGGCCCAGTTCGACAAGGACCTGGAGTCGCTGGAGAGCCAGGCCGACGCGGACGCCGATGCCGGTACCGATGCCGAGGAAGGCAAGGACAGCGGCAAGGGCGGTCAGGGCGGGGCCCGGGAGGAGAAGGACGGCCGCGACGCGGGCGACGGCGGGCCGGAGAAGAACGACGGCGCCTGAGGCCTGGCGGCGGGTCCTGTACGTCCCGGCGGTTCTGTGAGGGCCGGCCGGCTTGTCCTGGGCGTCCCGGCGGATGCGGCAGGGTGGGCGCATGACTTTGCATGAGGACGCCCGCCGGGTGCTCAAGGAGTGGCAGGCACCGGACGACACGCAGGCGCGGCTGCGCGACGGGTATGTGGCCCACCTCGACGCGTACGACGACGGCGTGTGGCGTACGCGGCGGGAGGGCCACATCACGGCGAGCGCGCTGGTGGTCGATCCGGCGCGGGGCCGCGTCCTGCTGACCCTGCATCCGAAGGTCGGCCTGTGGCTCCAGACCGGAGGGCACTGCGAGGCGGCGGACGCCACGCTCGCCGCGGCCGCGCTGCGCGAGGCCGTGGAGGAGTCCGGCATCGCGGGGCTGACGCTGCTGCCCGAACCTGTGTCGCTGGACCGCCACGAGGTGCGCTGCGGCGGGCCCGACGCGTGGAGTGTGCACTTCGACGTCGAGTACGTCGCCGTGGCCGCTCCGGACGCCGCGGTCCGGATCAGCGAGGAGTCGCTGGACCTGCGGTGGTTCGCATACGACGCGCTGCCCGAGCTGACGGACGACGCGGTGCGGATTCTGGTCGCGCGGGGCGTGGCCGCTCTCGGCTGAGCACAGGCGTTCCGACACGCGCATGCCGTGGGACACGACGAGCGCGGGGCGCGTCCGGTGTCGGACGCGCCCCGCGCTCGTCGTGTGTCGGTCGTTCTGACCCGAGTCGACCGCCCCGGGTCAGCTGCCCCAGGTGTTGCCGCGCATGCCGCCCTGCTGGCCCATCCCACGGTTGGCGAGGAAGCCGCCGGGTGCGGTGAAGGACGTCGGGGGCAGCAGCTCGCTCGGCTGCACGATGACGTAGCCCTGTCCCTGGAAGCTCAGGTTCCAGCCCTCGCCGGTGCCGCCGCGGCGGCTCCAGACGCGCTGCGAGGTGAGCTGCGACTCCATGCGCGTCACGAGGCTCGTGGACCACGCGATGACCGCGTCGGCGTCCGCGAAGCACTCCTGCTGCGGGGTCACCTGCATGACCAGCGGCTTGCCGGACGTCATGACGGCGAGCTTGCCGGTGCCGCCGACCTCCAGGTTGTAGCCGCCGACGCCCGCGATGCCGGTCTCGCTCTCGATGCGTACGACGTTCCAGCTCAGCGTCGAGTCGAGGGCCAGCACGTACTGCCCGTCCACGGTCATGCCCTCGTTGTTGAGGTCGATGACGTGGATGGCCTGCGCCATGTTGGCGAGGAACACGGTGCCGTTGCCGCTGCACCGCATGAGGTTGAGCTGCTCGCCGGTCTGCTGGGCGGCGCGGCGCTCGCCGCCGCTCTGCACGTGGCCGTCGAAGTCGACGCCGCCGGTGAAGGCGACCATCGTGCCTTTGCGGGCGAGCACCTCGCGGTTCTGCGGGCCGAGCATGACGCGCAGCATCTGCTTGCTCTGCAGGGTCCAGCGCTCCTGCGACTGGACCTCGGTGTAGCCGAACAGTGAACTCTGCATGGTCTCTCCCCGCTCAGCCGCGGATGTGGAAGCGGTCGGTGGAGTCCTCCGACGGCTGGACGACGACGAACCCGGCACCGCTGAACGCGACCTGCATCGCCTCGCCGGTGCCGCGACCGACCAGGGCCCCCATACGGGCGGACCGCTTGCTCTTGATGCGGAGGCCGGTGGACCACGCCACGAGCGCGTCGGGGTCGACGCACGTCTCCTGCTGCGACGGATCGAGCACGACCGGCGTGCCGCGGGTGGTGATGGCCACCCAGCCGTTGCCGCTCAGCTCGATGTTCGTCATGCCATTGCCGCTGAACTTGTTGGCGATGCCGGAGACGAACCCAATCGACTTCGTCAGCTGTGAGTCGAACGCGAGGATGTTCGCGCCGTTGACCGAGATGCCGTTGCCCTGGAGCTGGAGCATCACGACGTCGGCGCCGTAGTCGGCGAGGAACAGGTCGCCCTGGCCCGAGCACTGCATGAGGGCGAGTTGCTCGCCCGCAGCGCGGCCGCGGATGCGGTTGCCGCGGCTCTCGCGGTACGGGCTGAAGGTGATGAAGCCGTTGTAGGCGATCATCGAGCCCTGCTTGGCGAACAGGTCGTAGCCCTGCTGCATGCTCACGCGGCAGATCTTGTTGCCGTGCGGGCTCATCCGCGCGGTCGGTGCCTGCTGGCCGTACGTGGCGAGCATCTGCTGCTGGTCCATGATCCCCTCACACCTCGTACGGCTGGACGACAATGAAGTGGCCCTGCATACCCCGGAATTGCAGCGACACGGTCTCGCCGCTATGACCGGGGTACGCCGTACGACGCACGCGTACCGCCGTGCTGGTCGACACCTGCATGCCGTGCGTCCACGCGACGATCGCGTTGGTGTCCGCGAAGGTCGGGGCGCCCGGGTTGACCGGGAGCACCATCGGGATGCCCATCGTCTTGACGACGACGGTCCCGTTGCCGGCGAAGGTCTGCACGAACAGGCCGCCGCCAGGAATGCCCTGGCCCTCGATGCGCTGCGGCTCCAGGGTCAGACCCTCGTCCCAGCACAGGACGTTGGCGGCGTTGACGCACAGTCGGTGGCCGGCGAGCTCGACGAGGTGCAGGTTGGCGGCTTCCTCGGCGAAGAAGACCTCGCCGTCGCCCTCACAGCGCATCAACTCGACGGACTGGCCGGTCATGCGGTTCTGCCAGCGCTCCGTGTTCCGCTGGCCCTGGAACTTGAAGTCGACCTTGCCCTGGTACGCGACCATCGAGCCCTGCTTGGCAATCACCTTGACGGTGCTGCCGGCCAGGCTGGCACGGACGAGCTTGGGGTTCTGCTGCACCCAGCGGCCCTGGCCCTGCACCTCGTGGAACTGCTCAAGGCCGTAGCCGTACTGGCCCTGCATGGGCAGGCCGGCGGGGCCCATGCCCGCCTGGTTCATGCCGCCCTGCGCGGTGCCCAATTGCATGCCGGGCTGGCCGGGCATGCCGGGCTGTCCCGGGAACTGGCCGGGCATCTGACCGGGAGGCATCTGGCCCGGAGGCATCTGCCCAGGCGGCATCTGTCCCGGCATGCCGGGCATCGGCGGGGCCATGTGGCCCTGCTGCGGCATGCCCTGCGGCGGCGGGAACTGCCCCGGCGGCATCTGACCGGGCGGCATCTGACCGGGCGGCATTTGCCCCGGAGGCATCTGGCCCGGAGGCATCTGGCCGGGAGGCATCTGGCCGGGAGGCATCTGGCCGGGAGGCATCTGGCCCGGGAACTGCCCCGGCGGCGGCTGCTGCATCGGCAGCGTCGGCTGCGGGGCGGGCGGGGCCTGCGCGGCCATCGGCTGCGGACCGCCGGGCGGCGGGCCGAACGACGGCGCGGGGGCCTGCTGCGGCGCAGCGCCGGGCGGAGGCCCGAACGACGGTGCCGACGCCTGCTGCTGGGGGGCTGCGAATGCGGGAGCGGCCTGCTGCTGCGCGGGCTCGTCGTCCGCCGCCGCCTCGCCGCCGAAGTTCTCGAGCAGCGCCTTGAGGCCGCCGTCGAAGCCCTGGCCGACCGCGGCAAAGCGCCAGACGTTCGGCTCCTTGCGGTAGATGTCGGCGATCATCACGGCGCGCTCGGTGCTGAACTCCACACCCGAGAACGCGTACCGGACGACCTCCTGGCCGCCCACCGCGATCCGGATGTAGCCCGACGCGACCTGTGACATCTGGCCCTGGCCGTCGATGGTCGCGGTGAACGCGAGCTTGCCGATCTGCGGCGGCACCCGGTCCAGCGTGACCCGGAACGACTCCTGGTCGCCGGCTTGCTCACCGAGGAGCTGGATCGACTCCTCGGGGGACTTCGGCTGGTTGAAGAAGACGAAGAACCGGTCGTCGGACAACCGGTCTGTCGTGTCCAAGCCGAAACAACTGATGTCGAACGTCAGGCCCGGGGCGTCAAGCCGCAGGCCGACGTACAGATCGGTTCCCGGGGTCAGATCGGACAGCTTGGCCTTCTGACCCTTCCTGAACTCGACCACCTCGTGGCTCCCTTCCCGTCAGAAGGGGCCCACCCGGGCATGACCCCCACCGCGCACGGCACGCTACAACATCCCGGCTTTTGCCGGGCCGGAGGAGGGCCCGTGAAGACCCGGTGCCTCGTGGCCCGCTTGGACCCCCGTGGAATCCCGACGTGGACACGGCACTCCCGGTTCCGTGTCGGGAAGACCGCGTTTTTCCGCGACCCCCGGCGGGCAAGCCCTCACGTTATTACGGACGGCCCGGTCACCGCGACGGTCTCGGCGGCTTCGTCGGGATCCGAGGGTTATGCCTCACATTCGCTGCGCGGGACGGTCCCGTCCCACGTCATCGGCCGCCGGGGCGGGTTTCGGGCGACCAGCCATTCGGGTGCGTGCCTCCGGGCGGCGTCGCCTCGTCTCCGCCCCGGCGCGACCCATGGACGCGGGTCAGCGCCTGCCGCGCGGGGTGCGGCCCGTGGTGCCCTTGCGCCTGCCGGACTCGGCGGCGCTGTTGCGGGTCGCGCTCGGCCGGGACGCCTCCGCGGACCGCGAGCCGTCGCCGCGTCCGTCCGGCGCAGTCTCGTCGCCGCCCGCGCGTCGGGCGTCGTCCACATCGTCGCCGTCCACGTCGTCCACGTCGTCCACACCGTCGACGTCGTCGTCCTCGTCCGAGAGGTCGGCGCCTCCGGATGCGGCGACGCCCTCGAGGTAGCCGCGCGCCCGCTCGGTGCGCGGGTACGCCGCGAGCAAGGTCCAAAAGCGCGGGCCGTGGCCCGGGACGAGGAGGTGTGCCAGCTCGTGGAGCAGGACGTAGTCGACGACGTACGGCGGCATGCCTTGGAGGCGGCTGGACAGCCGGATCGACGCGTCGAGCGGCGTGCACGAGCCCCAGCGGGTGTTCTGGTTGTCGACCCATCGCACGCTCAGCGGCACCGCGCGGCCGCCGAGGTAGCGGTCGGAGAGGTCGCGGGCCCGTTGGGCGAGCGCGTCGTCGCTGGGGCGCCGGCGTTTCTCCTGGGCCGCCAGGCGGTCGAGCATTATGCCCACCCACCGCTGCTCCTCGGCCGCGGACATGCGGGCGGGCAGCAGGACGACGGTACGGTCGCCGTCGCGGTAGGCCGACACGGTTCGTCGCCGTCGAGCGCTTCGGCGGACCTCGACGGCGTGCTCATGCGGAGTTCCGGGCACGGCGGAGTGCCCGGCCCCGGGATCGGCGGCCACAACCAGACGTTACCCAACGCCGCCCGCCACGAGCCGCTGCTTCGCCCCCGCGTCCGCAAATCACCCGTGTTCGAGTTCAGAACTCGACGGTTTTCTCGGCATTTCGGGCAATTCGTATCACGATTAGTCCGATCATCACACCGTGCCTGTGGACAACGGACGACACGATCCGCGGCGACCGGGTGAAGCTGTCTCCCGGCGGCCCGGTCACGCTCGGTCGGCCGGCCGTGACGATCCGACATCCCACTTGGGAGGCACCCGATGCGACCCCGACTCCGCCCGGCGCTCGTCCGGATGTGGCGCGACCAGCGCACGCTCCAGTTCGGCCTGGACCCGGCCCGCGCACTGCTGCTGACCGGTCTCGACCCCGCCCTCGCACGCCTGCTCGACCGGCTCGACGGCACGCGCACCCCGGACCAGCTGTACGAGAGCGCCGGGCGCCTCGGGGTCGCGGCCGGGCGCACCCGGGCGCTGCTCGACGTCCTGGCGGACGCCGACCTGCTGGAGGACGCCGACGCCGGGCCGCCGCGGCCGCGCAGCCGGCTCGCGGCCGACCGGCTGGCGCCCGACCGGGCGTCCGCGTCCCTCGTGCGGCCCGGCCCCGACGGGGGCGACGGTGTACTGGCCCGGCGCGCCGCGGCCCGGGTGGCGGTACGCGGCGCGGGGCGGGTCGGTGCGGCGACCGCGAGCCTGCTCGCCGCGGCGGGCGTCGGCACGGTCGAGGTCGCCGACTCCCGGCCCTTCTGCCCGGCCGACGCCGGGGCCGCCGCCGGATCGTGGGACGGCGGGCGCAAGCGCCGCGAGACCGCCGCGCGCGAGGCGTTGCGGCGGGCGGCACCCGACGTACGGCTGAGCGCGCCGCCCGGCCGCACCCGCCCCGACGCGGTGGTGCTCGCGACCGAAGGCCTCCGCCCCGAGCCCGCGCTGCTGGAGCGCCTGGCCACGGCGTGCATCCCGCACCTGTACGCCGACGTCCGAGAGACCACCGGGATCGTGGGGCCGTTCGTGGATCCGGGCCGGTCGGCCTGCGGGCGCTGCCTCGACCTGTACCGGCGGGACCGCGACCCGGCGTGGCCCCGGCTCGTGGCGCAGTCCGCCGCGCCCGCCCGGCGGCGGGAGGACCGGCCGTGCGACGGGGTCCTCGCGACCGCGGTGGCCGCGCAGGCGGCCCTGCAACTGCTCATACATCTGGACGGGGACACGCCGACCGCGACCGGCGGCACCCTGGAGATCGCGCTGCCCGACGGTGGGATGCGCAGACGCAGCTGGCATCCGAACGCGGAGTGCGGATGCGGCGCGTTCGCGGTCGCCATGCGGCCCCGGGTGTCGGCGGCGCACCCCCGGGCAGCGGCGTCGTGACCGCGATCACGCATGGCAGCCCTGTGCATCCCCCACAATGGAACGCGTGAGCGATCTACCGCGTAGGGCAGTGACCCGGACGGCCAAGCTCGCCACGCTTCCCCTCGGGGTCGCGGGTAGGGCCACGTTGGGACTCGGGCGGCGGATAGGAGGCCGACCCGCGGAGATCGTCGCTGCCGAACTCCAGCAACGCACCGCGCAGCAGTTGTTCAAGGTGCTCGGCGAGCTCAAGGGCGGCGCCATGAAGCTCGGGCAGGCACTGTCCGTCTTCGAGGCCGCGCTGCCCGAGGAGGTGGCGGGGCCGTACCGGGCCGCGCTGACCAAGCTCCAGGACGCCGCGCCGCCGATGCCGGCCCGCACGATCCACAAGGCGCTCGCGGAGAACCTGGGCGCAGACTGGCGCGGCCTGTTCCAGGAGTTCGACGACAAGCCCGCGGCGGCGGCGTCGATCGGCCAGGTGCACCGCGCGGTCTGGCACGACGGCCGCGAGGTCGCCGTCAAGATCCAGTACCCGGGGGCCGGCGACGCGCTGATCTCCGACCTCAACCAGCTCGGGCACGTCGCGCGGTTCGCGGGCGCGCTGATCCCGGGCATCGACGTCAAGCCGCTGATCGCAGAGCTGAAGGCCCGGGTCGCGGAAGAGCTCGACTACCAGTTGGAGGCCGAGGCCCAGCAGGCACACGCGGTCGAGTTCGAGGACGACCCGGACATCTTCGTCCCGCGCGTCGTCTTCCAGGCCGAGCGCGTGCTGGTCACCGAGTGGATGGCGGGCACCCCGCTGTCGCGCATCATCGACAAGGGCACGCAGGAGGAGCGCGACCAGGCGGGGCACCTGCTCGTACGGTTCCTGTTCTCGGGGCCGGTGCGCACCGGGATGCTGCACGCCGACTCGCACCCGGGCAACTTCCGGCTGATGCCCGACGGCCGGCTCGGCGTCCTGGACTTCGGCACCGTCAACCGGCTGCCCGACGGACTGCCGGAGCCGATCGGCACGGCGATGCGGCTCGCCCTCGACAACGAGGCTGAGGGCGTCATGGAGGTGCTGCGCTCCGAGGGCTTCGTGAAGCCGTCGATCCAACTCGACGCGCAGGAAGTCCTCGACTACCTGCTGCCGATGGTCGAGCCGGCGCAGATCGACCGGTTCCAGTTCACGCGCGCGTGGATGCGGCTCCAGGGCGCGCGCCTCGGCGACCCGCGCAACCCGGCGTCGCAGATGGCCCGTCAGCTCAACCTGCCGCCGAACTATCTGTTGATCCACCGCGTCACGCTCAGCACGATCGGCGTGTTGTGCCAGCTCAACGCCGAGGTGCCGTTCCGCGAGGAACTGGAGTGCTGGCTCCCCGGGTTCGCGGAGCTGGAGTTCGACATCGACGAAGAGCTCGACGAGTACGGCGAGTTCGACGAGGTCGACGAGGTCGACGAGGTCGACGGGGTCGCGCTGGACCGCCGCGTATTCGACGACTCGGGCGTCGCGAACGGAGCCAAGGGCCGAAGCCGCAAGGGCGGCAAGGACGGCGGCACGGCGGGAACCGGCAAGACGCGCTGACCTCGAACACCGAACGCGCACAGGGCGGGCATCCTCTCGGATGCCCGCCCTGGTTCGTCTCCGGCAGGTGTCGGCAGGTTTTCCCGCGGCGTACGGTTACGCCGCTTGTTGTCGTGCCACTGCTTGTCGTGCTGTCACTGCTTGGGTCGGTACGACCGTCTCGCCGTCGGTTACTGCATGACGGCGAGGGCGAGGGCCCTGCGGGCCCGCAGCGAGGCCACCTCTGCGCGGCGCTTCATCTTGCGCGCGGCGCGGACGTGGGCTGCCCTTCGCTGCAGCTCGGCCTCGCGTAGTCGTTCCTCCATCTGCGCTCTTGCGAGCGCTTCATGGAGAAGATGCATCTCACGGCTCCTGTCCAGCATCGGGATCTGGTGGTTCGGGTTGGCGGGCGTCTGGGCGGTCATCGGTTCCTGGCTTACGGTCTTGGTGCGCTGGACGGTGGCTGCTCGGGGCAGGTCGGCGGGGTTCACGCGGCGACCTCTGTCTTGCGCGGACGGCCACGCGGACGCTTGCGCGCCACGACGACACCCTGGATGAACAGCTCGCCACCCCAGACACCCCACGGCTCGCGGCGCTCGAGAGCGCCCTGCAGGCACGCGGCACGGACCGGGCACTCGCCGCAGAGGGCCTTCGCGTACTCGACGTCGGCGGGCGACTCGGCGAAGAAGACCTCGGGGTCGTAGGAACGGCACGGGATGGTGCCCTCGACGGTCTCGATGTCGTCGAACGCGGTCAGGGTCATCAGGTCTACCTCCGGTACTGGTACGGCTAGAGCAGCTGCGGTGGGCGGCTTGTCGAACGGCACGTGGTGCTCCTTGTGAATGAACTCGTTTGGCATTGCTGCCACTTGGTTGCGCTTCGCGGTCCTGGTGGACGCGTCCTGCCGGGGCGTTCAAGGGCAAAGACAAGGGCCGCGGATCCCGGTGTACGGGTTCCGCGGCCCTGGAGAAGCCGACCTGACTCAACGTCAGGTTCGCGTCCTCCAGGACGGGTACCCGTGCATACCGGCAAATCCGGTCGTGCCCATGGCCTTGGCCATGTCCTCGACCTGCTGCTGCTCACATGCCGTCACGATCGATGCCGACGGTCGCTCATCGCGCGTGATGACACTGATGCGCTCGCTGCCTTGCCAACCCGCCTCGACGTTTGACGCCAGACCGATGCTTTCGCCGCGACGACCCAATCCGGGCAGATCAGCGGTGATGATGCGGGCATCGGTCCCGGCATACGCGAGGGACGGGGTCCGACCCTTGAGGTTCAGGGTGGAGGCAGGCTTCGGCGAACCCAGCTCAGCAGAACGCACCGACATCACGGCGGGCGCGACGGCAGTGGCGACAACTGCGAGTTTGCGGTCGGTCATCATGTCGTTCGCCTCCCTTCCCGAGAGGTCTCGTGGCGCCGCCTGCTGGGCGGATCCGATATCTGGCGTTCGGTTGGTACAGCTTGTGCAGCCTCTTGTGCAGCCTGGTGCGCCGCACTGCCCGATCTCGCGACCGAGCACGGTCAACACGTTGACCGTGCTCGTGAGGTTAGATGTGGTTCCGAGAAGAGCGCAAACTATTTTCCGCGTGTCTGCGCTCACTTGAGGGAAATCCCTCGTCAGCAGCCCTCCGACGCGGTACTTCCTACACTTCTCCGGGCATGTCTCCGGGCAGGTCACCGGGCCGTTCGGCGGCCTCGCCGAGGGCTTCTCCCCCAGGTCCCCCGGACAGGTCACCGGGCAGGTCACCGGGCATTCCGGGGTCGTCGTCGGCACCCGGGTCGTACGCGTCCGCAAGCTCCTCGGGAGCACGCCCGGCGACGATGGCCAGGACGTCGTCACCGAATTTGTTGATCTTGGTACGGGTCACCCCGGAGATGGCCGCGAGCTGGTTCGCCGAGCCCGGCTGGGCCTCGGCGATCGCGGTCAACGTGGCATCCGTGAACACGCAGTAGGCCGGTTGCCCCAGCAGCCGGGCCTGGCCGAGACGCCACTCCCGCAGCCGCTCGAACATCGCCTCGTCGAGGTCCGACGGGCATTCCATGCAGCGGGCCAGTTTGCGCTCGGCGGCCTCGGTCAGACCGCGCCCGCAGACCCGGCAGCGCACCGGCCCCGCCTTGGCACGGCGCGTCGCCTTCGGCTCGCCGGGACTCCATGTGGAGCCCGGCACCCCGCCGGACTCGGCGGAGCGCCCCCGCGCCGCCCGGCCGACGGCCCCCGGGCCGGCGCGCAGCCCGTCGAGGAACCGCGAGGGGCCGCGCCCGGGGCGGCCGCCGGGTGAGCGGGCCAGTGCCCACGACAGCGACAGGTGCTCGCGGGCGCGCGTGATCCCGACGTACAGCAGTCGGCGCTCCTCCTCGACCTTGTCCGAGGTGTCGGCGTAGTGGATCGGCATCATGCCCTCGGTCAGGCCGACCAGGAACACGGCGTCCCACTCCAGGCCCTTGGCCGCGTGCAGGGAGGCGAGGGTGACGCCCTCCACGGTCGGGGCGTGCTGGGCCGCCGCGCGCTCGGCCAGCTCCTCCACGAAGTCCGCGAGTGTCGCCTCGGGGCGCGCCGCGGAGAAGTCCTCGGAGAGGCGTACGAGCGCGTTCAGCGACTCCCAGCGCTCCCGCACCTGGCCGGACCCGCCGGGCGGCTCCGGGGTCCATCCCCCGGACACCAGCACGGCGCCGACCTCCGCGGCGAGCCCGCCCGCCTCGTCCGCGTCGCCCGCCGAACGCGCGGCGCCGCGCAGCAGCACGGCGGCGTGGCGCACCTCGGGGCGTTCGAAGAAGCGCTCGGCGCCCCGCAGGACGTAGGGGATGCCGAGGTCGGCAAGCGCCTGCTCGTACCCCTCCGACTGCGAGTTGGTGCGGAACAGCACGGCGATCTCGGCGGCCCGCACGCCCTGGTCGAGCAGCTTGCGGACCCGGCGGGCGATGCCCTCGGCCTCGCCCGGTTCGTCGGCGAACTCCACGAAGTCCGGCTCGGGGCCCGCGTCGCGCTGCGAGATCAGCTCCAGGCGGTGCTTGGCGGCCTCGCCCGTCGCGTGTGTCAGCAGCCGGTTCGCCAGCCGCACCACCTGAGGGGTCGAGCGGTAGTCGCGCACCAGCTCGACGACCTCCGCCGCGCGGTGCCGGTGCCGGAAGCCGAGCAGGAAACCCGGGGTCGCGCCGGTGAAGGAGTAGATGGTCTGGCTCGCGTCGCCGACCACGCACAGGCTGCGGGCGTTTTGCGACCACAGGTCGAGCAGCCGCTGCTGGAGCGGGTTGACGTCCTGGTACTCGTCGACGGTGAAGTGCCGGTACTGCGCCTGCACCTGCTCGCGGACCTCGATCCGATCGTCGAGCAGGCCGACGGTGAGCAGCAGGACGTCCTCGAAGTCCATGCGGCCCTGACCGGCCTTGAGCTTCTCGTACGCCGCGTAGATGCGGGCCACCTCGGCGGCGTCACGCGGCGGCTTGCGCTTGGACGCCAGCACCTGCCCCGGGTAGTCGTCGGGGGCGACCTGGGTGGCTTTGGCCCACTCGATCTCGCCGGTGAGGTCGCGCAGCTCGGCCCGGTCGGCACGCAGCCGGCAGTGCTGCACCGCCTCGGCGACCAGGGGGACCTTGCGCTCGACGAGCCGGGGCGCGTTCGCCCCGTAGGTGCGCGGCCAGAAGAACTGGAGCTGGCGCAGCGCCGCCGAGTGGAACGTGCGCGCCTGCACGCCCGCGACCCCGAGCTGACGCAGCCGACCGCGCATCTCCCCGGCCGCGCGCGCGGTGAAGGTGACCGCGAGCGTCTGGGTCGGCTGCATGACGCCGGTCAGCACGCCGTACGCGATGCGGTGGGTGATGGCACGGGTCTTGCCGGTGCCCGCACCCGCGAGCACGCAGACGGCACCGTCGACGGACTTGGCGACCCGGCGCTGCTCGGGGTCGAGCGCGTCCAGGATCTCGTCGGAGGTCGGCGGGGGCCCGTACTGGTCGATCACCGGGACATCCTCTCAGGACCCACCCTCACGGGAGTGGCGTTGTCCACAGCCTCCACACTTGTGGAAGAAATCCGGGGCCGTCGCGCGTTGAGACGCCGTACGGCCCGCGAAAACCCGCTCGAAGACCCGCTCCGGACACCGAGCGACACCAGCAGAGGAGACCTCCCGATGTCGGCCACCGTGACGATGTACAGCACCCCCTGGTGCGGGTACTGCCGCCGCCTCAAGAGCCAGATGGAGCGCGAGGGCCTGGCGTACGCCGAGGTGGACATCGAGCAGGACCCCAAGGCGGCCGAGTACGTGATGAGCGTCAACGGCGGCAACCAGACCGTCCCGACCGTGGTCGTGACCGTCGGCGGAGAGATCCAGTGGGTCGCCACCAACCCGAGCCTCGCGCAGGTCAGGGACGCGTTCACGGCCGCCGCGGCCTGACCCGGGCCGCACTCCCGACCGTTCGGGCGCACCGAAGCCCCGGCAGTGACTGCCGGGGCTTCCGCGTGTCCGCCTCCGCCTGAGCGCGCGGCGGCGCGGTCAGCGCGCGGCCGCTGCCCCGTCGGCTACCACTTGTTGGTCTCCGGGATGGTCTCGCCGAACCACAGCTCGATCAGGTACCGGGAGATGGAGATCGTCCCCGGCAGCAGTACGTCGCCCGCCGCCACCGCGGCCCGAAGCTCGTCGCGCGAGTACCACCGGGCCTCGGCGATCTCCGCGCCGTCGACGTCGATGCGGTCGTCCGCGGCGGTCGCGTGGAAACCCAGCATCAGGCTCGATGGGAAGGGCCACGGCTGGCTGTCGACGTACGTGACGCCGGTGACCTGGGCGCCGACCTCCTCCGCCACTTCGCGCACGACCGCCTGCCGCAGCGACTCGCCGGGCTCGACGAACCCGGCGAGGGTGGAGAAGCGCTTCTCGGGCCAACTGGCCTGGCGTCCGAGGAGGGCGCGGTCCAGCGGGTCGACGACGAGCATGATGACCGCCGGGTCGGTCCGCGGGAAGTGCTCGGCGGCACACACCGTGCACTTGCGCACATGGCCCGCGGCCACCGGCTCGGTGGGCTGTCCGCACCGTGCGCAGAACTTGTGCGTGCGGTGCCAGTTCTCCAGGCCGAACGCGTGCACCAGAAGCCCGGCGTCGCGGTCGCCCAGCAGGGAGCCGAGCGTGTAGAGGTGGCCCACCTGCGCGTCGACGTCCTCGGGGAGCGCTTCCGCGGCGATCGCGAAGTAGGCGACGTCGTCGGCGTCCAGACCGAGGAAGTACCGCTCGCCCTCGGGGGCGTCGGCCGGTGCCACCAGCACGAGGGCGGGCCCGCCCTCATCGGTCCAGTGCACCTTGCCCTGCTCGATCACCAGGACGCGCGACCCGGGCGCCTCCCAGGCCGCGGCCAACCACGCCTCGTCGAGCCGGTGCACGGCCGCCCTGTCGTGCAGAGCCCTCGTCAACGCCAGCCCAGGATCGCGATCGCCCACGGTCACACACCCCTCGTCGTTCATCGTTCCGTCACCGTGCCGCCGCGCTCCGCGCGCGGACCCCGGCAGCCACACGTCCGGTGTACACGATCGCCCCACACCACGGGACAGCGCGGTGGGCGAGAGGTGCGGCAGGACGCGGCGGAGTGCGAGGACGAGGCGCGCGAGGGGGAATCAGGTGCAAGGCGGTTCTGGGTGCAGACGACGCGAGGGTGGACGTCGGGCACGGCGCCGGTTGGGCCGCACAGGCGGCGAGGCGGCGTCGGGCGGCGAGACCCCGGTTCGGGCTCGTGGCGGCAGACCAGGATGCTCGAGGACGCTGCCCTCGTCGAGAGTGAGCGGCAGGCCGCGAGTGGCTGGGCGCGCCGCGGCGCTGCGTGCAGTGCGGTGGGTGCAGGTGGGCCCGAAGGGCACTTGTCGGATGTCTGAGCGGGATGTGGGAGTTGCGGGGGTGGCGGGTAGGTGAGGCGGGGCCGCGGGGCGGTGCGGCGGCGGGACGGGCGGGCTCGGTCACTTCGGGGTGGCAGCGGGGGTGGGGTTGGGGACGTACGGTCAGGGCATGACTGTGCTCCGCGTGGCGACGTTCAATCTCCTGCACGGAATGGCTCTGGACGACGGCACCGCGGGGCCCGAGCGGCTCGGCGAGGCGTTGGCCGAGTTGGACGCGGACATCGTGGCGCTCCAGGAGGTGGACCGGCACCAGGAGCGGTCCGGCGGCGCCGACCAGGCGGCGGTGGCGGCGCGGGCGATGGGCACCGACCAGTGGCGGTTCCTGGCGGCGGTGCACGGCGTTCCGGCGCCCGTGTCGGGGTGGCTGCCGTCGCCCGGCACACCTGAGCGGCATGTGTACGGCCCGGCGCAGAACGGCGAGGGCGGGCCCGCGTACGGCATCGCGCTGCTGTCCCGCCTGCCCGTCCTGCGCTGGCGGGCCCGGCGCTTCCCCGCGGCTCCGCTGAGCCTGCCGCTCCGGGTGCAGGGCCGTCCCGGCCTGACGCGCGTCCCCGACGAGCCTCGCTCGGTGTTGGCTGCGGTGGTGGAGGGGCCCAACGGCCCGCTGACCGTGTTGGCCGCGCACCTTTCCTTCGTGCCGGGCTGGAACGTGTCGCAGCTCGCCCGCATCGGCCGGTCCTCGGCCGACCTCCCGCAGCCCCAACTGCTCCTCGGTGACTTCAATCTGCCGGGCCGCATCCCGCAGGCGGTGGTCGGTCGGCGCGAGCGCGGCGCGCAAAACGGACAGCCGCGGCGGCACCGGGTGCGCTGGCGGTCGCTGGCCCGCGTACCCACGTATCCGTCCTATCGCCCGCGCGTGCAGTTCGACCACGTATTCGGGCACGGCCTCGGACCGGACGCGGTACGGCGGACCGAGACGGTCCGCCTCGGCGTGTCCGACCACTGCGCGCTGGTCGTCGAACTGCGCGTCTGAACGGCCGCGCGTCGTCAGGGGTTGCGGGCGTCGGCGCGCGGCTGCGGCCCGGTGTCGTGGACGCCGCCGAGCGCGGGCGCGTACAGGAGCAGCAGCATCGCCGCGTCGTCCTCCAGCGGCTGCCCCACGTGGCGCTCGACGTCCGCTTCGAGGCGGTCGAGGGTCTCCTCGACGCCCGGCATGCTGTCCGGCGCGCGGTCCATCAGCGGATAGAACACCCCGTGGGCGTCGCGCGCCTCCACGATGCCGTCGGTGTAGAGCAGCACCCGGTCCCCCGGCCGGACCGGCACGGTGCGGACGGGGATGTCGAACAGGTCCGGGTCCACGATGCCGAGCGGCGGGATCGGCGTGGCCGGTTCGAGCATCTCCGCGCGGGCGGTGCGCAGCAGCAGCGGCGCGGGGTGGCCGCAGTTGACCACCTGCATCTCCCCCAGCTGCATGTCGGCCTGCGGCGTGAAGCCGACCAGCACGAGCGTCACGAATTCCTCGAGGTTCTGTTCGAGCCGGCGGGTCATGCTCGCGGCGATGCGGCGCACGACTCCGGGCAGCGTGGGTTCCTCGTACGCCGCCTCCCGGAACGCCCCGAGCACCGCCGCCGCGGTCTGCACCGCCCCCAGGCCCTTGCCCCGCACGTCGCCGACCACCGCGCGCACGCCGAACGGCGTCAGGATCACCTCGTACAGGTCGCCGCCGATCCGCGCCTCGGCGGCCGCCGCGCGATAGCGCACGCCCACCCGGACGGGGCCGATGCGGCGGGCGACCGGGCTGAGCAGCACCTGCTGGGCGGCCTCGGCGACGCTGCGGACGTCCTCGAGCTTGCGGTCCTGACGGCGGCGCACCTGGACTCCGGCCCAACTGGTCATCGTGACCAGCAGGATCGACAGGAGTGTCACGAACGGTTCGCCGTCGCCCTTGGTCTCCCCGGTGGTCGACAGCAGGAGCATCGCGGCCGCGGCGGCGAGGCCGATCCACACGGGTGTGCGGGCGGAGCCGCGCGTCAGGCCGGCCAGCGCGGGCGCCACGGCGAGCAGCGGCCCGATGTGCACTTCGGGCGGGGTCAGGAAGCCGATGGCGATGACGACGACGATCACCGTGATCGGCAGGAGCCGCAGCGCCCAGCCGACGGCGGGCAGCAGGCGGGCACGCCGCGCGGACCCCTCGGGCGGCGGCGTCACGTCGAACTCGTGCTGCGGTGGTGCCATCGCAGAGGCTAGTACCTCGAAACTCCTGGTCCGATGCGGCGGACACCCTATGGACCGATGATCGGACATCCGGATCTGGCAAAGAACGATCCGAGCCGAACCGTACGCCCCGGTCAAAGTACTTACGTTCAAAGTACTTACGTCCCGCCGCCCCGCGGGGTTCCGTAGGCCCGCTACGTCCCGTCGGCCGCGTCCTCCGGGCCGCCCTGCGGGCCGTCCTGCGCCGGGCCCGCGAGCACCCGTTCGATGCCGGTCCGGTCCGGCAGCCCGCGGGGGCGCACCACCTCGCCCGAGCGGACGTACACGAACGAGGCGGTGACGTCCTCCGGAGGCACCCCGGCCAGCTCCGCCCAGGCGAGCCGGTAGACGGCGAGTTGCAGCGGGTCGGCGTTGAACGAGCGGTTCGTCTTCCAGTCCACGACCTCGAAGCGGCCGTCCGCGTCGCGGTAGACGGCGTCGATCCGGCCGCGCACGACCCGCCCGCCGAGCACGAGCTGGAACGACTCCTCTATGCGGTACGGCGCCCGCTGCGCGTACGGGGTGCGCAGGAAGGCCTCCTGCAGTTCGACCAGGTCCGCCTCGTCCGTGATGTCCTCGTCCGCCGCCCCCGGCAGGTCGTCGGGTTCCAGCAGCGGGCGCTCGCCGAACTGCGACTCGATCCACGCGTGGAACCGCGTCCCCCGACGCGCGGCCGGGGCGGGCGGGCGCGGCATCGGCCGGGCCAGCTCGCGGGCGAGGCCGTCCGGGTCGGAGGCGAGGCGCAGCAGTTGCGAGGCGGACAGCGAGGCGGGCAGTTCGACCTCGCGTATGCCGGAGCGTCCGCGCACCAGTTCCTCGACCAGGCGGTCCAGGTCGCGGTCCCAGGACTCGATGAGCTCGCGGTCGGCCGGTCCGAGGTGGTCGGTGTCGGACTCGTATCCGGGCAGCAGGTCGAGGTCCGCGGGAGGAGCGGCAGGCGGGCGCCCGGCGTCCGCATCGGCACGGGCACCGGAACCGGAGGCGCCCCAGCGTCCGTCCGGCCCGCGGTCGTCGGCGTACGCATCCCACTCGTCGTCCGGGGGCGGCGGCTCCTCGTCGTCCGGCGGCGGCTCGTCGAAGAACGGCGGCATCTCGTCGTCGTCCGCGACGACCGCCACGTCGTTCCCCGAGACCGGGACCGGGGCCGGTCCCGAACCCGAAGCCGAGCCGTTCCGCCCCGCCGCCTCCAGCCGCACCAGTTCGTCGATCACGTCGCGCGCCGCGCGCCGGCGCTCCTCAAGCGCGACGGTGTCCAGCGGCAGCGGCCACACCTGCTCCACCGCACCCGCCAAGTGCGGGTTCGACTCGTCGTCCGGCTCGACCGCCCACGTGGCCACCTCGCCGTGGCCCGCCTCGCAGTGGTCCGCGAGCCGCGTCAGGAACTCCGACGGCCCGCGCTTCTTCTTCTGCGTGCGGCCCCACCAGTGCCCGGACGCGATGAGCAGTTGCTTGGGACGCGTGAACGCCACGTAGCCGAGACGCAGTTCCTCGACCGCCTTGTGCCGCTTCATCTCGGCGTCGAATGCCTTGAAGCCCTTCACGGAGAGGTCCGGCAGCTCCGGCAGCCCACCCGCGTCGCCGCGCAGCGGGTGCGGCAGCGTGTCCCCGCGCCTGGTCCACTTCGCCTGCGCCTGCGTGCTCGGGAACGCGCCGGCGACCAGGCCGGGCACCGCGACGACCTCCCACTCCAGGCCCTTGGACTTGTGCGCGGTCAGGACCTTCACCGAGTCGCCCGCGCTGGGCAGGCTGCCGTCGAGCCCCTTGTCGTGCTGGGCGGCGGTCCGCAGGAACGCCAGGAACGCGGTGAGCGACGGGTCGCCGTCCAGGTCCGCGAAGCCGGCCGCGACGTCGAGGAAGGCGTGCAGGGTCTCGCGGCGCCGCGCGGCCAGCGCGTTCGGCGACGCGGACAGCTCGACGTCGAGCCCGGTGGCCCCGAGCGCGCGGTGCAGCACGTCCATGAGCGGTTCGCCCAGGTGCCGCCGCAGGGCGCGTATCTCGGCGGCGAGCCGGGCGAAGCGGATCCGGGCGGCCGGCGAGAACGGATGCTCGTCGCCGGGATCGGCGAGCGCGTCCGAGAGCGAGACGACCTCGGTGGGGTCGACGCCCGCGACGGCCGCCTCCAGGCGGGCGTCGGGGCCGTCGGCGGCGCCGTGGTCGAAGCGCACGAGTTCACCGGCCCGGCGGCCCAGCAGGGCGAGGTCGCGGTGGCCGACGCGCCAGCGCGGGCCGACGAGCAGGCGGACGAGCGCCGCGTTGGCGGTCGGGTCGTCCAGCACCTCGCACGTCGCCACCAGGTCCGCGACCTCGGGCAGGTTGAGCAGCCCGGACAGGCCCACGACCTCGACCGGGATGTCGCGTTCCACCAGGGCCTTGTGGATCTCGGCGAAGTCGGACGCGGTACGCGCGAGCACCGCGACGTCGCCCGGCCCGATCAGTTCGCCGTCCGGCCGGAACCGCGTCCCGATCACGTGCTGCACCTGGTCGGCGATCCAGGCGATCTCGCCGTCCTGCGTCGCCAGCAGCGCACACCGCGCCCAGCCGTCGCCCTCGGCCCCGGAGGCAGGTCGCAGTGCCTCCACTCCCTCGTGCATCTCCCGCAGCGGCACCGCCAGTTCGTTGGCGAACTCGAGCAACCTGCCGCCGCTGCGCCGGTTCTCGGCGAGCGAGAAGCGGTGTGCCGGGGAGCCGTCGCGCCGCGGGAAGTGGTGCGGGAAATCGTCGAGGTTGGCGACCGAGGCGCCGCGCCAGCCGTAGATGGCCTGGCAGGGGTCGCCGACGGCGGTGACCGCGTGGCCGCGGCCGGGTGCGACGCCGGGGCCGACTCCCTCGGGGATCCCGAACAGGCCCGACAGCAGGCGGCGTTGCGCGACGGAGGTGTCCTGGTACTCGTCGAGCAGCACGACGCGGTACGTGTCGCGCAGTATCTCGCCGACCTCGGGCCGCTCCTCGGCGAGCCGCGCCGCGTAGGCGATCTGGTCGCCGAAATCGAGCAGATCGCGGTGCCGCCGCGCGTCCGCGTAGTCGGAGACCAGGCGCAGCAGGTCGAGCCGGTTCCGCGCGGCGTCGGCCGCCGCCTTGGCCCCCGCCGTGGGCTTCGCGGTGGCCTCGACCTCCGCGACGAGATCCTCGTCGAACGCGCGCAGGCGGTCGAACGGCACGAGGTGCTCCGCGAGTTCACCGCCGAGCGCGAGCACGTCGGCGGTGATCGACGACAGTGTCTTGGTAAGCGTCGGGAACGGGCCGGGCGCGCGGCGCGCGGTACGGGCGGCGAGTTGGAAGCGCGTCGCGTCGGCCAGCAGGCGTGCCGACGGCTCCAGGCCGATGCGCAGGCCGTGTTCGGACAGCAGGCGGCCGGCGAAGGCGTGGTACGTCGAGATCGTCGGCTCACCGGCGTCCTCGTCCCCGGCGGCTCCGCCCGTACCCCCGCCCGGCCCCCCGGCGGCGCCGACACCGCCCAGCGGCAGCCCGAGCCCCGCCGGGTCCGGCCACAGCTTCAGCAGCGCCTTGCGCACGCGCTCGGCGAGCTCCCCGGCGGCCTTGTTGGTGAAGGTGAGGCCGAGCACCGCGTCGGGGCGTACCGCGGCCGTTCCGACCAGCCAGACGACGCGCGCGGTCATGACGGTGGTCTTGCCCGACCCGGCGCCGGCGACGATCACGCCGGGTTCGAGGGGAGCGGTGATGGCGGCGATCTGCTCGGGCGTGTACGGGACGCCGAGGACGTCCTTGAGGTCGTCCGGATCCCGGATGAGGTGGTGGTGGGCCGATCGCACCGGCGCAACGTTAGACGCACCTGAGGACAACAACCGCATCCTGTGCGTTGTGACCCACGCGGTGCGGCGGCAGCACTACGCTGCGCACGCACGCCACGCTTCCGCGCCACCCCCGCACCACACGCCGCCACAGGCCTCCGGAACCTCTGCCGTCGGCGTCCGGCCACGGAAGTCCGGCCGTCGGCTTCTGCCGTCGGCCCCGCGGTCCGTCAGCCCCCCGCCTCGGCCATGCGCTGCTGCAGCGTCGCCTCGTCCACGATGCGTTCCGCGGGCGGGGCGGCCACGCCGACCTCCGCGCCGAAATCGCTCACCTTGAGGTCCACCGGGTCGGCGCCCGTCACGGTCAGCTTGATCGGGAACGGGTCCCCGGCAGCCATGACGTACATCGTGGTCGTCGCGCCGTCCGCGGACTTGATGGTCAGCGGCCACACGCCCTTGCCGTCCATCTGCGTCTGCTGCCCCTTGACCACCTCCCCCGCGTCGGCGCCGAAGCTGCCCGCGAAGGGGTCGACCAGCTTGGGGTCGAGCTGCTGGCCGTCGGTCTTGAGGTAGGTGCCGCGCAGGCTCGCCGGCACCGTCACGCCGGGCGTCGCGCCGATGACGCTCTCGACATTGGTGTAGACGACACCCCCGACCCGGATCAGCTCCTGCTTGACGTCCGGCCGCGTGACGGTCTGGCGCACGTCGCGCAGCTTGCCGACCTCGATGCTCAGCGTCGCGGCGTCCGCACCTGTGCCGAACTGCCCGGTGAGCCGGTACGAGGTGGCCGCCATCAACTGCACGGCCCGGTCCGCGAGCTCGCGTCCGCCCATGTCGGCGGGCGGCTTGGCGGGCGGCGGGGCCGCGGGGTTCGCGGTCTCCTGGCCGGGCAGGACGCCGCCGGGCGCCGGACCCGTACCCCCGGCACCGCTGGGGCCGCTCTTGGAGTTCACGGTCGCGTCGTCGACGTCGTCGCCGGCACACGCGGTGAGACCGCCGAGCGCGAGGACGGCGGCGGCGGTGACGGCAGCGGCCGTCGACACGGAACGGGGCAGGCGCACAGGTACTCCTCGGGACGGACGACGGGCCCGGCCGCCGGGGGCGGGGGCCCGTCGTGGGAGCATCGCGCGCCCAGTATCCCGACTCTGTCAAGCATCTGACGGACAGTCACCGGTGGTGAGCAGTCCGGGAGTCGGCGCGAGGCGTCAGGCGGCGCCGCGCGCCTCGTCGTACGCCGTCTCGAACTCGTCCTGCGTCAGCGTCTGGTCCTGCGGGGGAGCCTGCACGTCGCACTTCGTGCCGACGCCCGTCACCGTCGTCTCGGTGCGCTCCTTGCCCTCGACCTCGACCATTCCGACGACGACCGGGTCGCCCTTCGCCGCGATGTAGACGGTCTTCTCGGTGTCGTTCTCCTTCTTGACCAGCGGCACGACCTTCTTGCCGTTGAACTCCATGACCTCGCCCTTGGTGAGTCCGTCGGTGTTGCCGTCGAAGAAGTCGGCTTCGTCGTCGGGCTCGTCCTCGTCGACCAGCCACTTGCCGCCCAGCGACTTGTTGAACGCGGCGACGTCGAGCTTCGCGCCGTCCTCGCCCATCTGCATCTGGAAGAAGTCGGCGCCCGCCTTGGTGTACTGCTTGCCGCCGGTGAACAGGACCTCGGCGGTCACGCCGTCGATCGTCATCGAGCCCTTGACCGACTCGCTCTTGCCGTTGGCGCCGATGTTGACGCAGGACTTCACCTCGTAGGGCTTGCCGTCCTCGTCGACGCCCTTGCCCAGGGCCTCCATCGACCCCTTCTTCTTGGCGTGCTCGACGACCTGGTCGGCGAGCGCCTTGGCATCGGTCTTGGTGTTGTCGGCACCGCCGTCGTCGCTGCCGCACGCGCTCAGCGCGACGGCGGCGAGAAGTGTGGCAGAGGCGACAGCGGCGATGCGGCGTGCACGCAAGGGGGACTCCGTTGCTCGGTGACAGGGGTTTGGACGATCAGTATCCCAAGCAACGGCGATCACCCCGTCCCCGCCCCCCGGGCTACTCCACCACCGTGCGGCCCTCGTTGCGCGCGCTGCAACAGCTCCGGAAGTCGCAACGGTCGCAGTGCGAGCCGGTGTTCGGGGTGAAGCGCTCTCCCAGGATCCGGCCCGCGACGTCCGCGAGCATTGCGGACACCCAGGTGTTCCCGTCCTCGTCCGGGACGGGCGCCGTCTGGTCCTGCACCACCGGCAGGTCCCCGGCGTCCGGATCCTGGCCGGGGGCGCGGTGGCGCAACTGCACGAGTTCGGCGCCGCCGGACGCGGGACGCGCCCCGCCGAACGCCTCGATGTCGTCCAGGGCGCCGTTGTCGACCGCGATCTGATACACCGCCAGCTGCGGGTGCTCGGCCACCTCCGCGGCGCCCGGCTTGGACTTGCCGGTCTTGAAGTCGACGACGTACGCCAGGCCGTCCTCGCCGCGCTCCACGCGGTCCATCGACCCGCGGATGACGATGCGGTGCTCCCCCGCCGTCAGGCCGACCTCGAACTCGTGCTCGGTCGCCGCCACGACGCGGTGCCGGTCGTGCGTGTGCCACGCGAGGAACCGCTCCAGCGCCGTCCGCGCCTCTTCCTTCTGCTGGTCGGACTGCCACGGCGCGTCGAACGCCAGCGCGTCCCACACCCGGTCCAACCGGTCCATCAGCACCGGCAGTTCGGCGGCCGTCGCGCCCGTGCCGACCTCGTCCGCCAGCGCGTGCACCACGTTGCCGAAGCCGAGGGCCGCAGTACGCGCCGACTCCGCGCGCACCTCCCGCCCCAGGAACCAGTTGAGCGCACACGTCCCGACCTTCTCGACCGCGCTGCCGGACAGCTTCACGGGCGCGCGCGGGTCGCGTACCGGGACCCCGGGATCCGTCGGCTCGACCAGGCCCCACCAGCGCTCCGGATGGGCCGCGGGGACCAGCGGGTACCCGTCGTCGTCGCGCAGGGCGGCCAGCCGCGCGAGGCGGCGCGCGGCGGCCAGTTGGACGGTCCGCGGGGCCTTGGGGTCGACGGCGGACGCACGCAGCTCGGCGACGAGCGCCGACGTCGACAGCGGGCGCCGCGGACGCGAGGTCACGTCGGCCCGCTCGACCCCCTCCTCGCCCACTTCGGCGAGGAAGCGGGAAGGCTGGTCCCCGTCGTCGTACGCGGACTTCACAGCCGTCACCACGAGCCGCTCGCGCGCCCGGGTCGCGGCCACGTAGAACAGCCGCCGCTCCTCGGCGAGCAGGGCGCCCGGCGACAGCGGCTCGGCGAGTCCGTCCGCCCCGATCCGGTCCGCCTCCAGCAGCGAGCCGCGGCGGCGCAGGTCGGGCCACAGCCCCTCCTGCACCCCCGCCACGACCACCAGGCGCCATTGCAGGCCCTTGGCGCGGTGGGCCGTCAGCAGGCGCACCGACTCGCCGCGCATCGCCTTGTCGTCGAGACGGTCGCCGGGGATCTGCTGCGCGGTCAGCTCGTCGAGGAAGTTCAGAGCGCCCCGGTGGCCGGCCCGCTCCTCGGCGCGTGCGGCCACCTCGAACAGTGCGACGACGGCGTCCAGGTCGCGGTCGGCGTTGCGGCCCGCCGACCCTCCGCGCAGGACGGCGCGCTCCAGGCGGGCGGGCCACGGCGTACCGTGCCACAGCTCCCACAGCGCGGCCTCGGTCGTGCCGCCCGCGTCGAGGATCGCGCGCGCCTTGGCGACGAGCATGCCCAGGCGGTACGCCCCCGCGCCGATCTGGGCGTCGACGGCCACCAGTTGCTCGGGGTGGGCGAGCGCGTCCCGGATGAGCTCGGCGGACGGCCGGGCGATCGCGGGCAGGAACGGCGCGGCGGACCGGGACGGCGTCGGCACGTCGGTCTCGTCGTGGGCGCCCGTGGCAGCGGCGTCGGCTGCATTGGTCGCGTCGGCTGCGGGGGCCGCATTGGCGAGATCCGGGAAGGCCATCAGCTCAAGCTGCTCGGCTCCGTCCGCGCCCGCCGCGCCGCCGTCCACGCGTGCCTCCGCCCCGGTCGCCGCCTCGGCCGCCGCTTCCGCCTCGGCCTCCGCCGTCTGGGCGTCGGCCATCGCCGCCGCGCGCTCCTCGGACCGCAGGGCCCGGCCGAGTACGCGCAGATCCGCCGAGTCCATGCCGCACATCGGCGACAGCAGCAGCATGCGCGCGGTGTCCTCGTCCAGCGCCGCCGGGTCCGCGGCCACCTTGAGGGCGGTCAGCAGCGGGGTGACCGCCTGCTCGGCGGCGAGCGGCAGTTCGTCGCCCGCGATCTCCAGCGGTACGCCGGCGACCGACAGCGCGCGGCGGATCGACGGGATCGAACGTGCGCCCGAGCGTACGAGCACCGCCATCTCGCCCCACGGCACCCCGTCCTCCAGATGGGCGCGGCGCAGGATGTCGGCGATGTTGTCCAGCTCCGCCCCGGGCGTCGGGTAGGTGAAGACCTGGACCCGGCTCGGGTCGTCGTCGCCGGTGCGGTCCGGGACCAGGCCGCGGTGTGCCGCGGCATCGGCGGCCGGGAGGCGCGACAGGGGCATCCGGCGGGTGATCTCGCGCGAGGCGCGCAGCAGACCGGCCCCGGCGCGCCGGGAGGTGCGCAGGACGACCGTCGGTGCGGGTGCGCCCGTACGGTCCGGGAAGTGGTGCCGAAAGTCGAGGATGCCGTTGACGTCGGCACCGCGGAACGCGTAGATCGACTGGTCCGGGTCGCCGACCACGACCAGGTCGCGGCCGTCGCCCGCGAGCGCGCGCAACAGGCGGACCTGGGCCGCGTCGGTGTCCTGGTACTCGTCGACGAACACGACCTTGTAGCGCCGCCGCAGCTCGTCGGACACCTCGGGGCGTTCCGCGAGCAGCACCGCGCGGTGCACCAGTTCGGCGTAGTCGACGACGCCCTGCGCGTCGAGGACGTCGAGGTACTCGGCCAGGAAGTCGGCGGCGGCCCGCCAGTCGCGGCGGCCGGTGTCCTCCGCGAAGCGGGCCAGTGCCTCGGGGTCCAGGCCCAGCTCACGGGTACGGGCGGCGACCGCCCGGACCTCGTCGGCGAAGCCGCGTGTGCCGAGGGCGGCGCGCAACTCGGCGGGCCAGCGGACGGTGCCGTCCTCGGCCTCGCCGGCCAGCAGCTCGCGTACGAACACGTCCTGCTCGGGGCCCGACAGCAGCCGCAGCGGGTACGTGAACAGCTCCGGCGGCTGGTGCTGCCGGACCAGCGCGTAGCAGAACGAGTGGAACGTCGTCGCCGTCGGCAGCGCACCGCCGTTCCGTGAAGGCGCGCCTCCGCCGCCGCGCAGCCGCGTCGCGATACGGTCGCGCAGTTCCCCCGCCGCCTTGCGGCTGAAGGTGAGAACCAGGATCTCCTCGGGAAGCATCCCCCGGGCGACCCGGTCCGCGACCGCTTCCACCAGGGTGGTTGTCTTTCCCGTACCGGGTCCCGCCAGCACCAGCAGCGGCCCGCCCGGGTGGGCCACGACGGCACGCTGGCGCTCGTCCAGCGTCAGCCGCGCCTGCGGACCGATGTCGGTACGCCGCAAGCGGTACGCGGAGGTCGCGGTCGTCATGGCTCGGGGCCTTAGGGGGAAGCCGAGGGGTTCGGGAACGACGGGGACGGGGATGACGGGGAAGCCGGGAAACGGGGAGATGTGGAGCGGGTCATCGAGGCGGTACGGCAGGCGCGCAGGGAGCCGCGCCCCGGTCGGCAGGGCGCGGCCTTGCCCCATCAGATCACACGGGACCCCCGTGCCACGCCGGACGCACCCGGGCGGGCGCCGTCGACCGCCGACTTCGCCGTTCTTGCCCCCGTACCGCCGGCCGGACTGCCGCTCGGACTACCTCTTGGACTGCGGGTCGGACTGCCGCTTGGGCTGCCGCTTGGACGGCCGGTCGCGCACCCGCTCGCCGGACGCCGGATCCCAGCGCGCCTCGGCCATGTCGACACGTGTGCCGCCCGCCCGCATCGGCGTGCCCTCGTCGCGCAGCCGCCGCAGGCCCTCGTCCTCCAGGCCGGGGGCATGGGTGCCGTCCGCGCGCAGCACGCGCCACCACGGCACACCCCCGCCATAGCGGGCCATCACCCGCCCCACCTGGCGGGGACCGAGTCTGGGGGCCTCCGCCCCGGGACGGCCGACTGCGTCGCCGTCGACGGCATCGGCGCCTTCAACGGCATCCGCGTCTTCGACGGATTCGACGGGTTCGGCGGGTTCGGCGGGTTCCGCGGGTTCCGCGGCGTGCGCGGCGTCGTCGGCGAACCACGCCGCGATGTCCCCGTACGCCATCACCCGTCCGGCGGGGATGCGCTCGACCAGATCCAGGACACGTTCGGCGATCGGCGTGGGCAGAGTCACGTCCCGCATCGTGCCAGACGCCGCCCCCTCGGCCAGCCGGGTCCCCGCAGTCCGTGCCACCATCAAGGCGGCGGTGACTGGTGATTCGAGACCAAGAGGAAACATCTCCTGTGGGTGCCCCTGTGACCGGGCGCGCCCTCGTCGTCGAGCCCTCGCAGCCCAACCGCGTGCACCGGTCCAGCGACCTGCTGCGCGTGCTCGTCGGCCTCCTCGCGCTGGCCGTGGTCTTCTTCCTCGCCAGCATCGCGCGCGAGACGACGTCGGGCCTGGAGTCCGACATCGTGCGCGGCGCGCAGAACAGCCTGCCCCGCCTGATCCTCAACCTCTCCGGCGGCGTCTTCGCGGTCGCGGTGCTGGTGGTGCCGGTCGCCTACGGCGTGGAACGCCTGCTGCGCCGGGACGGCCTCCGCGTCGCGGACGGAGTCATCGCGGCGGCGCTCACCTACGCCGCGTCGCTCGGCCTGGACTGGTGGGTCACCGGCCCGGGGCCGGACGCGCTGGAGGCGGCGCTCACCCGCCCGCTGGCCGGGGGCGGCCTGACCGATCCGGTGCACGGCTACCTCGCGCCGATCGTCGCGTACATCACCGCGGTGGGCCTGGTACGGCGCCCCAAGTGGCAGGCGCTCGTCTGGACGCTGCTGGCCCTCAACGCCGCCACCGTGCTCGTCGGCGGCTACACCACGCCGCTCGCGCTGCTGACGAGCGTGTTGCTCGGCCGGACCATCGCGTACGCCACCATGTACGCGGTCGGCGTCCCCAACCGCCGCCCGCCCGCCGACGCGGTCGTGGCCGCGCTGCGCAGGTTCGGCCTGGTCGCCGCGAGCGCGGTGCGCACCGACGACGGCCCCG
The DNA here is from genome assembly GCA_045039925.1 of Streptomycetaceae bacterium NBC_01309. Taxonomy (GTDB): domain Bacteria; phylum Actinomycetota; class Actinomycetes; order Streptomycetales; family Streptomycetaceae; genus Yinghuangia. Next base: position 6,540,803 of record CP108400.1, on the reverse strand, counting down.
AGGACAGCCGCCGGTACGCCGTGCGGCTCACCGACGACCAGCTCCTCGACGTCACCGTCCTGGACCGCGACCAGCAGACCTCGGGCGCGGTCTACCGCTTCTACCGCCGCGCGCGCCTGCGCGTGACCACCGCGCGCCGCACGTTCCTGTCGCTGCGCCGCGCACTCGAACAGGAATCCCTGATGGCCTACGCGGCGGCGGACGCGGGGGTCCGCACGCCGCGCCTGGTCGCCACCACCGAGGTGGGCTCGGACGCGGCGCTGCTGGCGTACGCGCACATCCCCGGCCGCAGCCTCGAAGCACTGGACGACGAGGAGTTCACCGACGCACTGCTGGTGGAGATCTGGCGGCAGGTCTCGCTGCTCCAGGCGCACCGTCTGACCCACCGCCGCCTCGGCACCAGCAGCTTCCTGATCGACCACGACGGCAACCCGTGGCTGGTCGACCTGCGCGCGGGCGAGATCGCCTCGGGCGACCTGTCGCTGCGCATCGACACGGCCCAGATGCTGACCGCGCTCGCGCTGCGGGTCGGCGACGAGCGGGCGGTGCGCACGGCGACCCAGGGCCTCGGCGTCGACGCCGTCGCGGCGTGCCTGCCGCTGCTCCAGAAGGTCGCCCTCAACCGGCCGACGCGTGCGGCGCTGCGCAAGAACCAGAACCTGCTGTCCGGAATCCGCGAGCGAATCCTGGAGCTGCGTCCGCGCGCCGAGGCGGAGCCGATCCGCCTGGAGCGCATCCGGCCGCGCACCCTGGTCACCGTCGTGGCGTCCGCGTTCGCCGGGTACTTCCTGCTGTCCCAGCTCACCCACGCCAACCTGGGCGACATCTTCGAGCGCGCCAACTGGGGGTGGGCCGCGATCGGGTTGGTCGCGTCGACGCTCAGCTACGTGGCCGCCGCGCTGATGCTGCTGGGGTTCGTGCCGGAGCGGCTCTCGGTGTGGCGTACGACGATCGTCCAGCTCGCCGGGTCGTTCGTGAAGCTGGTCATGCCGGCCGCGGTGAGCGGTGTCGCCCTCAACGCCCGCTACCTGCAGAAGTCCGGCGTACCCCCGGCCCTCGCGGCGGCCAGCATCGGCGTTTCGCAGCTCGGCGGCCTGGTCTTCCACATCGGCCTGCTGGTCTTCTTCGGCTACATCGCGGGCACCGAGCAGACGCCGTCCTTCGCCCCGTCCGGCGCGGTCATCGCGGGCCTGCTGGTCATCGCCTTGATCGCGCTGCTGATCATGGCCGTGGGCCCGCTGCGCCGCTTCGTGGTCAAGCGCCTCGCGGCGCTGTTCTCGGGCATCGTCCCGCGCCTTCTGGACGTCCTCCAGACCCCGACGAAGCTCGCCGCGGGACTGGGCGGCACGGTGATGCTCACCGTCTCGTTCATCCTGTGCCTCGACGCGAGTGTGCGGGCCTTCGGCGGCTCCGCGAGCTTCGCCGCGATCGCCGTCGTCTTCCTGGCCGGCAACGCCATCGGCTCGGCGGCCCCGGTCCCCGGCGGCATCGGCGCGATCGAGGCGGCCCTCATCGCGGGCCTCACCACGACCGGAAAACTGCCCATCGAGACCGCCACCGCGGCAGTGCTGCTGTTCCGCTTCCTGACCTTCTGGCTCCCAGTCCTGCCCGGTTGGATGGCCTTCACCTACCTCCAGCGCAAGCAGGCCATCTGACCCTGCCGGACGACGGTTTTCCGGCGGGGGCGGGCGCGGTCAAGCAGCGGCGAAACCGGTGCGGGCCCTTCCGGATCTCCGGAAGGGCCCGCACCAGGACGATAATTGACAGGCCGTCAGTAGACCGGCTTCTCGGGCTCGATCTGGTTGACCCAGCCGATGACGCCGCCGCCGACGTGCACGGCGTCCTGGAAGCCCGCGGCCTTCAGGACGGCGAGCACCTCCGCCGAGCGCACGCCCGTCTTGCAGTGCAGCACGATGCGCTTGTCCTGCGGCAGGCCCTCGAGGGCGTTGCCCATCAGGAACTCGTTCTTGGGGACGAGCACCGCGCCGGGGATCGAGACGATCTCGTACTCGTTCGGCTCGCGGACGTCGATGACGTGGATGCTCTCACCCGCGTCCATCCACTCCTTGAGCTGGCGCGGGGTGATGGTCGAGCCGAGGGCGGCCTCCTGGGCCTCCTCCGACACGACGCCGCAGAACGCCTCGTAGTCGATGAGCTCGGTGACCGTCGGGTTCTTGCCGCACACCGCGCACTCGGGGTCCTTGCGGACCTTGACCTGGCGGTACGTCATCTCCAGGGCGTCGTAGATCATCAGCCGGCCGAGCAGCGGGTCGCCCATGCCGGTCAGCATCTTGATGGCCTCGTTGACCTGGATCGAGCCGATCGACGCGCACAGCACGCCCAGCACGCCGCCCTCGGCGCACGACGGCACCATGCCGGGGGGCGGGGGCTCCGGGTACAGGCAGCGGTAGCAGGGGCCGTGCTCGGCCCAGAAGACCGACGCCTGGCCGTCGAAGCGGTAGATCGAGCCCCAGACGTACGGCTTGTTGAGCAGCACGCAGGCGTCGTTGACCAGGTAGCGGGTCGCGAAGTTGTCGGTGCCGTCGACGATCAGGTCGTACTGGGCGAACAGCTCCATGACGTTCGACGAGTCGAGGCGGTCCTCGTGCAGCACGACATTGACGTACGGGTTGCCCTCGAGGACGCTCTCCTTGGCGGACTGCGCCTTGGACTTCCCGATGTCCGACTGGCCGTGGATGATCTGGCGCTGGAGGTTCGACTCGTCCACGGTGTCGAACTCGACGATGCCGAGCGTGCCCACGCCGGCGGCGGCCAGGTAGAGCAGCGCCGGGGAGCCGAGGCCGCCCGCGCCCACACACAGGACCTTCGCGTTCTTCAGGCGCTTCTGCCCGCTCATCCCGAAGTCCGGGATGATCAGGTGGCGCGAATACCGGCGGACCTCGTCGACGGTGAGCTCGGCAGCCGGCTCGACCAAGGGTGGTAGCGACACGGGATCTCCGATGGTCAGACCTACTTCTGCGACATTTCTCGCACCAACAGTGCCATGGCGTGTCGGATTCCCGGGAAGGGGGTCCGGAGCGTGAGACACCTGTCTCACCGCCGGTCCGCCCCGTGTCACCCCGGTCCGTCGCGTCCCGGCCGCACCGGCGGCCCGCCGGATCAGGACGAGGTCGACGAGGGCGGGTACGGCCACGGGTTGGGCGTGCACATCAGCCCGTTGTCCGCCTCGAGCGTCTTGGTCTGCTGCATCATGACCGGCGCGAACCCGCCCGGCAGGCACGCCTCGGTCTCGTGGTTGCGCCCGAGACGGTGGCCGACCTCGTGGTTGATCAGCATCTGGCGGTAGCCCAGCATGTCGTCGCCGAACGTCGGCGACCCCTCGGCCCAGCGCCACGCGTTGATGACCACCCACGGCGCGCCGCCCGCGTCGCACGACACGTTCTGTATCGACGTGTCCAGCCCGGCCGCGTTGCACAGCCTGTGCGTCGTCCCCGGACTCGCGAGCCGGATCACGAAGTCGGCGGTGGCGCCGTCGGTGCGCGCGAACGACTTCTTGTTGCCGTTGGCCCACGACCGCGAGTCGTTCAGCGTCTGCTGCACGGCCGCCGCGAACAGCTCGCCGTCCAGGCCGAGGCCCTGCTCGATCTCGATGCGGTACGTGTAGTTCCTGGTCCCCGACTTGGGCGCCGCCGCCTTGCCCGGCACGACGTCGAACTTGCCGCTCAGCGCCAGCGTCTCGCCCAGCTCGAAGCGCACCTTCATGCGCTCGGTGGTGCTCAGCGGCGCCGAGGGCGTCGGGATCGGCAGCGCCGTCGGACCGGGGGCCGCCGACGAGGACGGTGGATTGGGGCTGGCCTGGCCGGGCACGGCCGCCTGCACCTGGGGACGGTCCGAATCGCGCGACGCGACGTCGTCGGTACGCCGGGTCGGGTCGTCCGTGTGCGTGCTGTCGCCCTTGGCGTGCGCCTCGGTGCCGCCGTCCGGCATCTGCATCACGACCGCGCCGGCCAGCACCGCGCCGGTCACCACCGCCCCGCCCGCCACCACAAGGCGTCGCGGCTTGCGCGAGGTCGTCCGGGTGGCGCGGCGCGATGCCGCCCGACCGCCCGACGCCGACGCCGCGGCTGCCGCCGAGGCGGTCGTCCGTGACGACGGCACGTATCCGGAGGCCTCCCCGGACCGGCGGGTCTCCGCCGCCCGGGAGGCGGCCCGCGAGGCCGCGCGGGACTCGGTACGGGAGCCGGGGTACGCGGCGGAACGCGCGGGCGGGTCGAAGCCGTCGTCCTCGACGTGCGCCGGCTGATACGACGACGCGCGGCGCGGCTCGTACGCCGACTCGTACACCGGTTCCTGGACCGGTTCCGTGTCGACCGGTTCTATGTAGACCGTCTCGTCCCAGGCGGCCGGCTCCGGGTCGAACTCGGGCTCCGGGTCGGGCACCGGCTCGTAGCGCGGCGCGGCCTCGGGGGCGTACTGGGCCGGAACGCTGTGCAGCAGCTCGCCGGCGTACGGGTCGGCCCACTGCGCCTGCGGCCCGGCGCCCCACTGCTGCTGCGCCTCGTCCGTCCACTGCGGCGGCGCTTCCTCCGCCCAGTGCGCGAACTGCCCGGGCGGCGCCATCGGGTCCGTCGCCGGATCCGCGAGCGGGTCCAGCCCACCGGCCGCCGGGAAGCCGTAGAGGGGGTCGCTCAGCGGGTCGAAGCCGTGCTGCCGGACCGGGTGTTCGTAGGGCTGCCCGTTCGCGTGGTCGTGCCGGGGCGGCTCGGGCTCGTACGGGTACTGCGGGTGGTCCGCGTACTGCTGGTACTGCGGGTACGCCGGGTACTGCTCCGCCACGCCGTACTCGTGCCCGTACTGCTCGGGATACTGCTCGGAGTACTGCTCGCCGTACGGCTGGGGGTGCTGCTGGACCGCGGCGTACTGCCCCGACGACGCCGCGTAGTGCTCGGCGTCGGCGTAGTCGCCGGGGTACGGCTGCTGCTGCGCGGCGTACCCCTCCTGGTAGGCGGCCTGGTAGCCGCCTTGCCCGTCGTACCCGTACGCCTGTGCGGCGTCGGGCACCTCGGAGTAGGGCTGACCCGGAAACTGCTGGCCCGGATAGGCCTGATCCGCGTAGGCCTGATCCGGATAAGGCTGATCCGGATAGGGCTGGTCGTACGAGGCTGCGCCATGTCGGCCCACGGTCATGTCACCGGGCCTCGGCCGACGGCAGGGGCTTCCCGGTATCCGCCAGGAGGTCCCGGAACGCCCGCGCGACGACCCGCGGGTGCTCCAGCATCGCGACGTGCCCCGAGTCGGGCACCACCAGCAGGCGCGGGTCCGGGAAGGTGGCCGCGGCACGGCGCGCCATCCGGGAGTCGACGAGCTTGTCCCGTCGGCCGTACACCAGCAGCGTGGGGGCCTGGACGGCCGCGGCCTGCTTCCACAGCGAGCGAGGACCCCGTTCGAGGTAGGAGGTGACGACGCCGCGCGCCGACCGGGTGAAGGCGTCGACCATGTACGGCAGCCCCAGACGCCGCCGGTACTCGGCGACGAAGTCGGCGAACTCTTGCTCCGACAGCATCTGCGGCTGACCGAAGCAGAGCCCGACCGACACGCGGGTGCGCTGCTCCGGCGTCATGTTGCGGGTGATGCGGGTGAGCGCCGCGGCGAAGCCCGGGACCGCCATCATCGCCGTCGGCAGCGCGGTGACCTGCGGCTTGAGGTCGGGCAGCGCGGGCGAGACGAGAGTGAGCGTGCGTACGAGGTCCGGCCTGCGGGCGGCGAGCCGGGTGACGACCGCACCGCCCATGGAGTTGCCGAGCAGGTGTACGGGCCCCCGGTTGAGGGACAGGATCAGCCCCTCGACCGCGCGGCAGTGCGCGGACACCGAGTAGTCCCCGTCGTGCGGGGGCGGCGAGAAGCCGAATCCCGGCAGGTCGACCATCTCGGCCGCGACCACGTCGAGCAGGTTCCCGACCATCGGGGCCCAGTTCAGCGACGAGCCGCCCAGGCCGTGCACGAGGACGGCGGGAGGCTGCTCGGAGTCGTACTCGGGGTGGCGCCGGACGGCCACCGCGGTCTCACCGCCGACCGGGACCTTCCGCACAGGCCAGGCCGCCGCGGGAGCGCCGGAAACTGCCTGAGTGGTGGTCACGGTCGCCAATATTACGAGACGGTCACCGGGACGGAAGGGGGGCCGTGCGCGATCGGTCCTTCGAGTGAGGCGATTTGGTGCTCGAATGGGCATTTTTGGGAGCAGTTCCAACAGCGCCGATGGCAACGGTTCGATATCGATGATCAAGCGGGCGCAACGCGGGTAGGCGCTTAGTACTCCGGAAGAGCACCGTGCGCGAGGCACCCGCGACGAGGCAGCGAGGTTTCGAGGCGGCGTACGGCGCGAGTTTTCCGGAGCCCGGCAGGATCATGGGGAAGGTCGGAAGGAGTTGCACATGCCCGACATCGCGCGTGAGACGACCGGTACGGCCGGTGCGGTCGGCACCCGTGCCGACGAGAGCACCGCACCGGTGGACGCCCCCGGCACGACGCACGAGGACCCCGACGAGGTCCCGGCGCCCGACGACCTCGACCTGGAGGCACCGGAGGCGGACGTCGCCGAGCAGCGCACGGCCGTGGTCGACGACGCCGAGCGGGTCTGGGACCCCGTACCGGACGGCGTGGACCCGGCGGACGGCACCGACCAGCGGCGCGTCGCCGGTCCGGACGAGGACGAATACCGCTGATCCGACCCCCGGCCGAGGCGTCGCGGCACCCACGCTCCTGACGCAACGTCACATATGTCGGCATTGGGGCCTTGCACGGCAGCCACAACTTCCAGAACTCTGTTCGTTGCGCCACGAAACTTACGACAGCAGTTACCCAAAAGTAGGATGACGTGGCGGTACAACCTTCAGGCCCCCCGAACGGTCATGGGGACCGAGGCACCGAGCAGGACCCTGATAGATCACGTTTGAGGAGCGCCGTGACAGCCATCCAGGATGCGGATTCCCGCCCGCGCGGCACCCGGCTGCCCCGTCTCGCCCGCAGGAACCAGCTGCTCGGCGCGGCCCAGGAAGTATTCGTGGCGCAGGGCTACCACGCGGCGGCGATGGACGACATCGCCGAGCGGGCCGGCGTGAGCAAGCCGGTTCTGTACCAGCACTTCCCCGGCAAGCTGGAGCTCTACCTCGCGCTCCTCGACCAGCACTGCGAGGCGCTGGTCGAGGCCGTGCGCACGGCGCTGGAGTCGACGCACGACAACAAGCTGCGGGTGGCGGCCACCGTCGACGCGTACTTCGCCTTCGTCGACGACCACGGCGGCGCCTTCCGCCTGGTCTTCGAATCGGACCTCACCAACGAGGTCGCGGTCCGCGAGCGCGTCGAGCGGGTCGCGGAGACGAGTGCGGAGGCGGTCAGCAAGGTCATCGCGGAGGACACCGGCCTCGGCGAGGGCGAGGCGATGCTGCTGGCCATCGGGCTGACCGGCATGGCCCAGGTGACGGCGCGCTACTGGATCTCCAAGGGCGTGCCGATCCCGCGCGACACCGCGTCGCGGCTGATCTCGACGCTCGGCTGGCGCGGCATCTCGCGCTTCCCGCGCAAGGACGAGTCCCCGACGGGCGGAGCCGGCGACTAGGCCGTGTCCTTCGGGCGGCCGGTCCGTCGTTCGCCCGGTCCGTCGTCCGTCCGGTCCGCGGTTCGCCCGGGTGCGCCGTGCCGTTCGCGCTCGGCGTATCCGTGGCGGGGCTTCGCACCCATCCGGCTCGATTAGCCTTCAGTTCTGTACGGGCGCGCGCAGTTCGATGGCCGCCCTCACTCGTCCGAACCGGAGGGACAGTCGTGGAGGTCAAGATCGGCGTGCAGCACGCTGCGCGGGAACTGGTGCTGGAGGTCGTGGACAGCGCCGAGGACGTCGAGCGTGCGGTAGAGGCGGCACTGTCCGGCAGCGCGACGGTGCTCTCGCTCCAGGACGAGAAGGGCCGCAAGATCATCGTCCCGTCCGACCGTCTCGCCTACGTCGAGATCGGCGAGCCGAGCGTCCGCCGCGTCGGCTTCGGCGCCGTCTGAGGTCCGATTCGGGCCCTCGCGGACAACACACCACGAGGGGCGTGCACACCATCCGGTGTGCGCGCCCCTCGGTGTTTCGCCGTCAGGGCCGACCCGCCGTCAAGAGGCGAGGCCCAGGGTGGCCATGCGCTGGGTGTGGGCCTCGGTGATGCGGGTGAACATGCGGCCCATCTCGGCGAGGTCGAAGCCGGGGACGGCCAGGCCGCCGACGAGGAGGGCGGAGAGCGCGTCCCGCTCGGCGGCCACGCGCTGGGCCTGGCTCAGCGCCTCGCCCATCAGGCGGCGGCCCCACAGCGCGAGGCGGCCGGCGACGCGCGGGTCGCGCTCGATCGCGGAGCGGACGGCGTCCACGACGAACGCCGAGTGGCCGGTGTCGCGCAGCACCTCTTCGACCAGCGCGCGGCTGGCCGGATCGAGGTGGGCGGCGACCTCGCGGTAGAAGTCGGCCGCGATGCCGTCGCCGACGTACGCCTTGACCAGCCCCTCCAGCCAGTCGGCCGGGGCGGTGTGGCGGTGGAACTCGTCGAGGGGCGTGACAAAGGGGGCCATCGCGTCCGCCGGGTCGACGCCCAGTGACCCGATGTGCGCGCGCAGACGTTCGAAGTGGTGGAACTCGGCGACCGCCATGGCCGCGAGGGCGGCCTTGTCGTCGAGGGTCGGGGCCATCTTGGCGTCCTCTGCGAGCCGCTCGAAGGCGGTGATCTCGCCGTACGCCAGTACACCCAGCAGCTCCACGACGGCCGCCCGGGCCGCCGCCGGAGTCCCGGCGTGCCCTGCGTCGTGGCCGACTGCCGTGTCGGCGGTGGGGTCCGCGTTTCCGGGCTGCGTTCCTTCGGTCATGAGACCGCAGCGTAACCAGCGTCACCCCACATGGTGTACACCGGCGGGTACAGTGGTAGAGAACGCGGATGCCCGGTCGGAGGACGATCGGCTCCGACCGCCCCGCTCGGGCTGCTGCCCGAGGCCGAGGTCCCGTGTCGTGCCACAGGCCCAAATGCGGACATCAAGGTCCTGCTCGGATGGCTTGTTTACGGCAACGCGGTCCTGACCCGCCTCGGAGAGAGATTCAGCAGCCCAAATACACAGAAGAGGCTGGACCCCTGACCACATTCAGAGAACTCGGCGTACTTTCCGAAACCGCCGAGGCCCTAGAGAGCCTCGGCATCACCGAGGCGTTCCCCGTCCAGGAGATGACGCTTCCGGTCGCCCTCGCGGGCAGCGATGTCATCGGACAGGCCAAGACCGGCACGGGCAAGACCCTCGGTTTCGGCATCCCCCTGCTTCAGCGCGTCGTGACCCCGACCGACGTCGAGGCCGGCCGCGCTACCGCCGTACCGGGCAAGAGCCCGCAGGCGCTCGTCGTCGTCCCCACCCGTGAGCTGTGCGTGCAGGTCACCAACGACCTGCTCGGCGCCGGCAAGATGCGCGCCGTGCGCGTCCTGGCCGTGTACGGCGGCCGTGCCTACGAACCGCAGGTCGAGGCGCTCCGCAAGGGCGTCGAGGTCGTCGTCGGTACCCCCGGCCGGCTGCTCGACCTGGCCGGACAGGGCCACCTGGACCTGTCGCAGGTCCGCATGCTGGTGCTCGACGAGGCCGACGAGATGCTCGACCTGGGCTTCCTGCCCGACGTCGAGAAGATCGTCGACCGGCTGCCGGCGCGCCGCCAGACCATGCTGTTCTCGGCGACCATGCCGGGCCAGATCATCACCCTCGCGCGGCGCTACATGAGCCGCCCGACCCACATCCGGGCGTCCGCGCCGGACGACCAGGGCGCCACCGTCGCGTCCGTCGTGCAGCACGTCTACCGCGCGCACGCGATGGACAAGCCGGAGATGCTGTCGCGCATCCTCCAGGCGAAGGACCGCGGCCTGGTCATGGTCTTCTGCCGTACCAAGCGCACCTGCGCGGACCTCGCCGAGGGCCTGTCCGAGCGCGGCTTCGCCGCGGCGGCGGTGCACGGCGACCTCGGCCAGGGCGCGCGCGAGCAGGCGCTGCGGGCGTTCCGCAACGGCAAGGTCGACGTCCTGGTCGCGACGGACGTCGCGGCCCGCGGCATCGACGTCGACGGCGTCACGCACGTCGTCAACTACCAGTGCCCCGAGGACGAGAAGACGTACCTGCACCGCATCGGCCGCACCGGCCGCGCGGGTGCGGCGGGCGTCGCGGTGACGCTCGTCGACTGGGAGGACATGCCGCGCTGGGGCCTCATCAACAAGGCCCTCGACCTGTCCTTCCCCGAGCCGCCCGAGACCTACTCGACGTCCGCGCACCTGTACGCGGACCTGGAGATCGCCGAGTCGGCCACCGGCGTGCTGCCGCGCGCCGACCGGACCCGTGCGGGTCTGGGCGCCGAAGAGGTCGAGGACCTGGGCGAGACCGGCAAGAGCGCGGGCCGCGGACGCGGCGGGCGCTCCTCCGGGGGCGCATCGCGCTCCGGTGGCCGCAGCGGACGCGGTGAAGGGCGTGGCGAGGGTCGCGGCGAGGGGCGCGGTGACGTGCGCACCGAGGCGGCGTCGGACGAGGCGTCCGCCGAGCCGAGCCGCCGCCGCGCGCCGGGCAGCCGTCGCCGCCGCCGTCTGAACGCGGGCGACGACGACGCGGCCGCGGTCGCCGTGGTCGAGGCCGCCGAGAGCGTGGTGGCCGAGGCCGAGGCGAAGACCGAGGCTCCGGCGCCGAAGCGCACCCGTTCGCGTACGCGCGCCAAGAGCGCGGCGTCGGCGGACACGGTCGCGGTGGTGTTCGAGGCCCCCGATGTGCCCGAGGTCGCGGTCGACGAGGCCGCGGCGCAGGGTGCGGTCGAAGGTGAAGGCGAGGGCGACAAGGCCCCGCGCCGTCGCCGCCGTCGTCGCCGCCCCGAGTCGGCGGCCGGGCCGGCCGCCGAGTCGACGGACTGACGCACCGCCGCAAGCGCAGAGCATTCACACTGCCGGGCGCGGACCGGGACCGAAGGGTCCCGGCCGCGCCCGCGGTGCGTCCGGGGCCGGTCAGGTGCGGAGGACATCGGCGCAGCACCCGACCGCCGTCAGCCGGAGGCGTCCGGTTCGCCGACCGGTTCGAGGACGATGACCGGGATCCGGCGGTCGGTGGTGCGCTGGTACTCGGCGTAGTCCGGGTACGCGGCGACCGCCCGGTCCCACCACAGCGCCCTCTCCTCCCCGGACACCTCGCGCGCCCGGTACTCCCGCGTCGCCCGGCCGTCCTGGAGTTCGACGACCGCCCCGGCGGCGAGGCCGGCGTACCACTGCGGGTTCTTCGCGGTGCCGCCGTTGGAGCCGACGGCGGCGTACCGCCCCTCGTGCTCGACGCGCATCACCGGTGTCTTGCGGATCTTGCCGGTCTTGGCGCCGCGGTAGGTCATGAGGACGGTGGGCAGGCCGTTGATCGTGACGCCGTCGGTCGTACCGGTGCGGATGACCTGCTCCACGTGCTTGCGGACCCAGCCGAGCGCACTCGGCTCGTAGTCCGGTTCGCCGCGCCCGTCGCGGGAATTGCGTGCGCGCCGGAGGTGCCGGGTGTCCACATTGTCGGCCAGGGCCATGATCAGTACGGGCAGCGACGCCGCCGCCTCCGCGGGTACGCCGGCCGCGGTCTGCTCCGCGAGTGCGCCCCACACCTCCTCGACCTGGTCGGCCAACACCGCGCCGTTGTCGGTGAGTTCGACGATGCTGGCGCGCCTGTCGGACGGGTCGGGCGTACGGCGGACGTGACCGGCGGCCTCCAGCTTGCGGGTCATGAGCGTGACGCTCGGCGGCTCGATGCCGAGCGCCTCGCCGAGCCGTCCCTGGATCATCGGGCCCGACCGGGCGAGTTCGAGCAGCAGCACCTCCTGCCCGGGATGCAGGCCCAGCGGCGCCAGCAGCTCGGCGGCCCTGGCCCGGTGGCGCAGGCTCAGGAGGCGGATGGCCTGGTTGAGGGCATTGGCGTATGCGCGGTCCACGGGCTCTCCTCGTATTCAGGCAGGCTCGACTCGGAAAATTGCTTATCCGGATAAATATTATGCGCATAATCAATCTGCCGTCCAGGCGACCGCCCGCCGTGCCGGGACGTTCACCGATACGTTCACCGGGACGTTGGGACCGACACGTCCGGGCGGCCTGGCCTACTCTCGGGTAGGTGAGCACTCCGCCCTTCCTCGACCTGCCCGCGACCGTCCGGGCGCACCGCGCCGCGACCGCGCGGGGCGAGTTCGCGTACCTGGCCGCGGTGCCGCCCGACGGGCAGGCCGTCGTCGGGACCGGACTGCTGGTGCCCGGGTTCACCGGCGGCAAAGAGGACTTCATAGGCGTCCTCGACCCGCTCGCGCGCCGCGGCTACCGGGTGTTCGCGGTGGACCAGCGCGGGCAGTACGAGACGCCGGGCCCCGCCGACGACCCGGCGCCGTACGCCCGACCCGAACTCGTCGCCGACCTGTGGGCCCTGCTCGACACCCTCGCCCCCGGGGAACCGGTGCACCTCGTCGGGCACTCGTTCGGCGGCCTCGTCGCCCGCTCGGCGGCACTCGACGCCCCAGCGCGTCTCGCGTCGCTGACCCTCATGAGCACCGGCCCCGCGGCGGTCCGCGACTCCGAGACAGCGCGGCTGCTGACACTCGAGGACGCGCTGGCCGTGGCGTCCCTCCAGCAAGTCTGGGACGCCATGCGGCAGTTGGACGCGGACCAGGGGGTTCGCCCGCACCGGGACCCGGCCGTCGCCGCATACATGCACCAGCGCTGGCTGGCCAACTCGCCTGCCGGAATCGCGGCCACCGCACGGCAGTTGCGTACCGAACCCGACCTGACCGACGAACTCGCCGCCCGCGTCGCCGCCGGGCTGCGGGCGCTCGTGCTCTCCGGCGTACGGGACTACGCGTGGCCGGTGGCGTGGCAGACGGAGACCGCGCGCCGCCTCGGGGTACGCCACGTCGTCGTCGACGGCGCCGACCACTCCCCGAACGCCGAGCAACCCGAGGCGACCGCGAAGGGTCTCGCCGACTTCTGGGACGCGGCACGCTGACGCCGCACTGACGTCACCGTCATTCCGACCGCGGGCGCGGGCGCGCGCGATTGGCCCTGTCGGAACCGCGCACGCGCGGGTGCTCCCGCCATGTCACAGCGCACCCGGCTGTCTCGTCTCCTGGGGTGGAACCCGATCGCCACCGCGAGGAGAAGAGCTCATGAACGTCGCTTTGTGGGTCGTTGCCGGACTGATGGCCGTCGCCTACTTCTTCGGCGGGGGCCTCAAGGTGATCATGCCCAAAGCGAAGATCGCCGCCTTCGGGGCCTCCTCGAAGTGGGTCGAAGACTTCGGCGACGGCACCGTGAAGGCCATCGGAGCACTGGAAGTCCTGGCCGCCATCGGCCTCATCCTGCCCGCCGCGCTCGACATAGCGCCCGTCCTGGTGCCGTGCGCCGCCCTCGGGCTGGTCCTGATCATGGCCGGTGCCGCCGTGGTCCGGATCCGGCGCCGTGAGTTCAACCTCATGGCGGTGGACCTGGTCTACCTCGCGCTGGCCGCGTTCGTGGTGTGGGGCCGCTTCGGCCCCGAATCATTCGGCTGACCTCAGCCCTCGCCGTGCGGTGTCACCCCGAACTCCTGGTTCAACCGGTCCCAGAAGCCGTTGCGCAGCGCCCGCCGCAGGTCCTCGTGCGGGCGCAGCGAGAACTGCAGCTCGCCTTCCGCGTCCACGAGCAGGGCCTTGTCGACGTTCTCGGGAAGGCGCGGGCCGGGCATCAGGCCCGCCATGTCCTCGCGCCCGCGCGCGCTGAGCCAGCGCTCGGCGATCTTGCCGCCGAGCCGCCAGACCTGGTCGAACGTGGGCGGCGTCCCGCCGGTCGCCCGCTGTGGGTTCGGCGTCACGGTCGGCGCCGCGGTGACCGGCGGCTGCTGGAAGATGCACGGCGCGCAGAAGTCGTGGTGCAGGGTGCGCGTCACGTCGGCCTCCCACACCAGCGGCTCGGCCTGGTTCATGCCGTACGCGGGCTCGATGCCCCACAGGTGTACGCGCACGCCGTAGGACTGCGCCGTCTCGACGGCCAGCACCAGGTCCTCGTCGCCGCTCACCACCACCGCGTCCTCGATGGCGCGGTTGCGGGCCAGCGACTCCAGGTCGCTGCGGATCAGCGAGTCGACGCCCTTCTGCTGGTTGTGGGCGTTGAGGTTGCCGAGCCTGACCTTCACGTCCGGGAGTTCGGCGACCTGCTTCTGCTCGAAGGTGGGGACGCGGTTGCGGGCGCCGTCGTACCAGTAGACGCGCAGCAGCCGCCCTTCGGGGAAGACCACGCGCGCCTCGTCGATGAGCGAGCTGATCAGGAACTCGGCGTCGACGCGGAAGGCGCGGCGCTCCGCGGTCCCGGCGACCAGCAGGCCGATCGCGGCGTAGACGTAGCCGACGTCGACGAACAGCGCGTGCGTGCCGGCGTGCGGGGGCGCGGAGACCAGGCGCACCGGGATCGCCGCGGGCGCCTCCCCGGGGTCCTCGACACGGCCGGTGTTGTCGCCGCCGGAGTCCGCCCCCTGCGGGACGCCGGAATCCGCCGCGGAGTCCGTGCCGGAATCCCCTCCGGCGGCCGCGGCGGGGGGCGTACCGGTGCCGGAAGCGGGTGCGGGATCGGCGGGCTGACCGTACGTCCGTTCGGACGAAGGTCTCGGTTCCGGCCGCCCGGGCGTCGCCACGCGCGCCGTATCCGCCGCGGAACGCTCCGCCCTGGGGGCCTGCTGCATTGGGTCCATTGATTCGTATTGTCCTACGTCCCCGCGTTCCTGGCGGGGTTACGGCGTACGCACCACTCGGCCGGGTGGGCCCGACCGGTCGGGTGGTCGCGTTCCGAAAACCTTTCGGTCACGGGAATGACTCGGCTGTGACCTGTGTTGTGTCGGTAACCCGCCGTGCAGCGAGGCGCGATTCCCGGTCGTCCGAGTGCCGACCAGGAGCAATCGCGCTGTTCGCCGCGCGCATTTGCCGGGTGATTTATACGCTATGTCGTGTTCGGTGGCCGCCCTGTCGGGCGGCCCCGGCGCGTCCCGCAGACGAGGAAGAAGAGGAGGCGCGTATGCGCTACCGAATCACGAACCTCACCCGCACCGACGAGAGCAAGAAGACGACGGACGTCCACGCCAAACCGGCGACTGTGGACATCGAGGCTGTCAACGAGGCAGTGAAGCGCGCCGCGGCACGCGGCGAGAGCCTTTACATCCGGCCGGTCTCCCTGGCCGATGCGGCGGCACAGCCGTCGAAGGCCATTTGATCCCTAAGCGCCGAGGCGCCCCACCCGGATCCGGGTGGGGCGCCTCGGCGTTTTGCGGCCCGGGGACCGGCCGGTCCCCGGGTCGCCGGCGTCGGATCACCGGGCCGCCAGGTCACCGGGCCGCCTGCTCAGTGGCCGCGTGCCACCCACGCGTCGTAGTCCGCCGCCTCGCCGCCGATCGTCGTCTCGTCGCCGTGCCCGGTCAGCACGCGGGTGCCCGCGGGCAGCGTCAGCAGCCGGTCCCGGATCGAGTCGAGGATGACCGGGAACGACGAGAAGGACCGCCCGGTCGCTCCGGGCCCGCCGCGGAACAGGGTGTCCCCGGAGAAGAGCGTGTCGAGCTCCGGCGCGTACAGGCACACCGCGCCGGGCGCGTGCCCCGGCGTGTGCACGACCCGCAGCTCGGTTCCCGCGACCTTGACCACCTGGCCGTCCGCAAGCTCGCGGTCGGGGGCGCGCTCCGGGTAGACGGCGTCCCACAGCATGCGGTCCTGCGGGTGCAGGTGGATCGGCGCACCGAACCGCTCGGCCAGCTCGGCGGCGGCGTTGATGTGGTCGTTGTGGCCGTGCGTGCACACGATCGCGGCCAGGCGGCGGCCGCCGACGGCCGCGGCGATGGCGTCCGCGTCGTGCGCGGCGTCGACGACGACCACCTCGTCGGCGTCGCCGACGATCCAGACGTTGTTGTCGACGTCGAAGTCCTGGCCGTCGAGCGAGAAGACCCCCGACGTGGTGAGGTGCTCGATCACAGGACGACCACCGAACGCAGCACGTCGCCGTGGTGCATCTTGGTGAACGCCGCCTCGACGTCCTCGAGCTTGACGGTCTCCGAGACGAAGCCGTCGAGCGGCAGGCGCCCGCGCAGGTACAGGTCGATCAGCATCGGGAAGTCCCTGGTGGGGAGGCAGTCGCCGTACCACGACGACTTGAGCGCGCCGCCGCGGCCGAACACCTCGATCATCGGCAGCTCGATCTTCAGCTCCGGCGTCGGGACCCCGACCAGCACGACCGTCCCCGCCAAGTCACGGGCATAGAAAGCCTGTTCGTACGTCTCGGGGCGGCCGACAGCCTCGATCACCAGGTCCGCGCCGTTGCCCTCGGTCAGCGCCTTGATGGCCTCGACCGGGTCGGTCTCGCGCGCGTTGACCGTGTCGGTCGCGCCGAAGCCCTTCGCCCACTCCAACTTGCGCTCGTCGATGTCGACCGCGATCACCTTGCGCGCGCCGGCCAGGTGCGCGGCGGCGATCGCGGCGTTGCCGACGCCGCCGCAGCCGATCACCGCGACCGAGTCGCCGCGCTGCACGTTGCCGGTGTTGGCGGCGGCGCCGAAGCCGGCCATGACGCCGCAGCCGATCAGGCCGGCGGCCTCGGGGCGGGCGGCGGGGTCGACCTTGACGCACTGGCCGGCCGCGACGAGCGTCATCTCGGCGAACGCGCCGATGCCGAGGGCGGGGCTCAGCGGCGTACCGTCCTCGAGCGTCATCGGCTGCTTGGCGTTGAGCGAGTCGAAGCAGTACCAGGGACGCCCGCGCAGACACGATCGGCATTCGCCGCACGGCGCGCGCCACGCGAGTACGACGTAGTCGCCCGGGGCGAGACCGGACACGCCCTCGCCGACCGACTCCACGACGCCGGCGGCCTCATGGCCGAGCAGGAACGGGAAGTCGTCGTTGATGCCGCCCTCGCGGTAGTGCAGGTCGGTGTGGCAGACGCCGCACGCCTGCACCTTCACCCGTGCCTCGCCCGGCCCCGGGTCGGGTACGACGATGGTCTCGACGCTCACCGGCGCGCCCTTGCCGCGCGCGACGACCCCGCGAACCAGCCGACTCATGTGCCGCTCCCCTCCGAGAAATGCGGATACTTTCCGCACTGTAACGCCGCGGGGACGCGCAGGTCAGATGGTCGCGATGCGCGAACACCCGCGCCGCGGAAGTGCCTCGGGAAGCACCACCCGTTCGGGGGCGCGGGCGGGGTTCGGACTCGGGCTCGGCGGAGTTCGGGCCGGGCGGAGTTCGGGCTCGGCTGGGCTCAGGGGCGGCAGGGCTGCTCTGCCGGGCTCACGGGTTGAGCACCGGTACGCCGGTCGCCTGGCCGGCGATCGCGGCGTACGTGTCCGGGTCGGTGGTGTACCGGCCGATGCCCACGGTCTTGCGGGTGCCGTGGTAGTCGCTCGAACCCGTCGTGACGAGACCGAGGCCGCGCGCGAGGTCGCGCAGGTGGGCGCGCATGTCGTCGTCGTGGTCGATGTGGTCGACCTCGACCCCGGCGAGGCCCGCCTCGGCGAGCGACTCGATGGTCGCGTCGGAGACCGTGCGGCCGCGCTTGGTCGCGCCGGGGTGGGCGAACACCGCGACGCCGCCCGCGCCACGGATCATGCGCACCGCGTCGGCGACGGAGATCTCGTACTTGTCGACGAACGCCCGGCCGCCGTCCTTCAGCCACTCCGGTGTGAAGGCACCCGACACGTCGGCCACCACCCCGGCCTCGACCAGCGCCGTCGCGACGTGCGGGCGGCCCACGGCACCGTTTCCGGCGATCTCGACGACGTGCTCCCACGTGATGGGCGCGCCGAGTTCGATGCAGCGCTCGACCATGGCCCGCGCCCGGCGTACGCGGTCGGTACGCACCAACTCGCGCGCCCGCGCGAACTCCGGCTCGTCCGGGTCGAACAGATAGCCCAGCATGTGCAGGCTGATGCCGTCGGCGTCGATGCAGCTGATCTCCGCACCGCGCACCAGCGCGAGCCCGTCGGGCAGCGCCGCCTCCGCCTCGGCCCAGCCGCCCGTGGTGTCGTGGTCGGTCAGCGCGACGACGTCGAGCCCCGCCTCGCGTGCGGTGCGCACGAGCGCCGCCGGGGTGTCCGTGCCGTCGGAGGCGGAGCTGTGGGTGTGCAGGTCGATGCGCACGCGGACCTCGCTGGTTCGGTGGGGCCGGGACGATCAACCCTAGCCAGGCCGTGCGGAAGCGGATCCGGCAGCCGGTTCGGCGGCGGAATCCGCGGCGGAATCGGCAGGAGCGGCAGGAGCGGCGGCGTCAGGTGAGCAGTTGCGGCGACAGCGCGCCGCACGGCAGCAGGCCCAGCTCGGCGCCCGCGTCGCGCAGGTCGGTGAGGACCACGTCGTCGTACACGAGGTGCCCCGCCTTGCCGGGCCACAGGATCGCCCAAAGCCACAGGCCCATGGCCTCGCCCGCGTACACCGCGCGATCGCCGGGCGTGCCGGGTACGCACCACAGCGCGGTCGGCCGGCCCGCGGCCATCACCTTCGCGGGAGCGACCCGGTTGCCGAGCAGGTCGCTGCCCGGATCGGGCCCCGGAAGCCCCGCGAAGCGGGCCCCCAGGCCGACGCCGAGTTCCTCGGCCACCAGCACCAGCTCGCCCGGGCCGCCCAGCGGCGCGGGCCCGGTGCAGGCCACGGCGACCGCGCGCGGGCCGGACAGGTCGTCCCCGGCGTGTGCGACGCCGGTGAACAGCCAGCCGACCGGCAGCGGCCAGGGCAGCCAGACGGGGACGCGGGAGCGGCGTACGACGACGTCCAGGGCGTCGACGCTCGGCGGGACCACCGGCTGTAAGGGCGGCACGGATCCGTGCAGGTCGCATTGCCAGGTCTCGGAGAACAGACCCGGGGCCCGGACCCGGCCTCCGCAGCGTGGGCAGCTCGGCTCGCCCTTCATACGCACGACGGTCCCTTGCCGGGGCCGCCGCGTCAAGGACGATCACCCCATTGGCGCCGATCCCGGCACCGCGGCGCGGTCGACCGGTGGGGCGGGCGTGGGCCGACCGGGCGACGCCCCGTACCGCCGTGCGAGTTGTCGACACGCGGAGGAGAGGACGCTCCGATCCGCCCATACGGCGGATACGCTCGCGGATATGCGGGCAACTCCCTGTGTCGGTGCGATCGTCCTGGACGGTGAGGGGCGCATCCTCCTCATCCGCCGCGGCACGCCCCCGGGCAAGGGCCTGTGGTCGCTGCCGGGCGGGCGGGTCGAGCCGGGCGAGAGCGACGCCCAGGCCCTCGCCCGCGAGCTGCTGGAGGAGACGGGCCTGGAGGTCACCGTGGGGCCGCTGGTCGGCAGCGTGACGCGCCCGGCGGCCGACGGCGGGACGTACGAGATCCGCGACTACGCCTGCATCGTGCACGGCGGCACGCTGCGGCCGGGCGACGACGCCGAGGCGGCGCGCTGGGTCCCGACCGAGGAACTGCGCCGCGTGGAACTCACCGAGGGCCTGCTCGACACGCTGCTGGAGTGGAACGTCCCCGGTGTCGGCTGAGGCCGTGGACACCCCGCTGCTGCTGGTCGTCGGCTCGGTCAACGCGGATCTCGTCGTCCGGGTGCCGCGGCACGCGCGTCCCGGCGAGACCGTCCTCGGCGGCGACCTCGCCGTGCATCCCGGCGGCAAGGGCGCGAACCAGGCGGTGGCGGCGGCGCGGCTCGGCTCGAACGTGGCGTTCGCGGGGCGGGTGGGCGCGGACGCGTACGGCCCGCGGCTGCTCGGCGCGCTGCGCCGCGACGGCGTCGACACCTCGCTGGTCGCGACCGACGACGGCCCGACCGGCGTCGCCCTGATCACGGTCGACGACGGCGGCGAGAACGCCATCACCGTCTCCCCCGGCGCCAACGGACGCTTCGCTCCCGCACACGCCGCCGCCCTCGAACCGGCCCTGCGCCGGGCACGCGTCGTGTCGCTGCAACTGGAGATCCCGCACGAGACGGTCGCGGAGGTCATGCGGCGTTGCGCGGCCGCGGGTACGCGCGTCGTGCTGAACCCGTCGCCCGGACCGTGGGCCATGTCGGCGCACGCGCTGCGCGTGTGCGATCCGCTGGTGGTCAACGAGCACGAGGCCGCGACCGGCGTCGCCCGGTCGGGCGGCGTGGATGCCACAGGCCCCGGGCCGACGCCAGACGGGGACGCGTCCGGCGGACCGCTGGAGCGTGCGCGCCGGGCCGTCCTGGCTCTGCGGGCCGCGGGCGCCGAGCCCCGGTCCCTCGTCGTGACGCTGGGCGCGGCGGGTGCGGTCTGCGCCGACGGCGGCGGCGAACTCGTCCACGTCCCGGCACCGCAGGTGCGCGCGGTCGACACGACGGGCGCGGGCGACGCCTTCACCGGCGCGCTCGCCTGGCGCCTGGCACTCGACGACACACTCGCCGAGGCCGTCGCCTACGCCGTACGCGTCGGCGCCGCCGCCGTCACCGCGGAAGGCGCCCAGCCCTCCTACCCGACACCCGCCGACCTGCCACCCGCATAACCCCGGCAAAACACTCGCCGCCCCGCGCCGGGACGGCAAGGGCCCGGGGCTCCGGGGCGCCGCCGCGGGTGCGGTCGACGGCCTTGGAGTCCCGGGCCCCGGGGGGGTGCCGCGGGTGTCGTACGCCCGGTGCTCGGTGCGTTCGGTGCGCGTACGCGCGTGTCAGTCCTCGCGGAGTTCGGGGCGGCCCGGCTGCTCGCCGCCGCGCGCCTCGCCGTACGAGGTCTTCGGCACCATCACCTTGCGGCGGAAGATGCAGACCATGGTGCCGTCCTGCTTGTAGCCCTTGGTCTCGACGTAGACGACGCCGCGGTCGTCCTTGGACTTGGACTCCCACTTGTCCAGGACCTCGGTCTGACCGTAGATCGTGTCGCCGTGGAAGGTCGGCGCGACGTGCCGCAGCGACTCGATCTCCAGGTTCGCGATCGCCTTGCCCGAGACGTCCGGCACGGACATGCCGAGCAGCAGCGAGTAGATGTAGTTGCCCACCACGACGTTCTTGCCGAAGTCGGTCGTCTTCTCGGCGTAGTTGACGTCCATGTGGAGCGGGTGGTGGTTCATCGTGAGCAGGCAGAACAGGTGGTCGTCGTACTCGGTGACCGTCTTGCCGGGCCAGTGCTTGTACGTCGCACCGACCTCGAACTCCTCGTAGTAGCGGCCAAACTGCATGGTGTATGCGGTCCTCTCTCGGGGAGCCCCGTGGGGTTCTGCGGCACATCATCCCCGACTGCGGTTACCGGCAGGTAGGCGCCCCCGCCGGGCGGTCGGACACGGGGTGGACTCCCGACAATTTAGGTGTACGCTACATTTATTAGCCGAGCTAACGATCGGAGGAAGGTATGGCAAGGGGCGAGAACGGCGGCGGCATCCTGAAGCAGCCGATGGCCGTATGGGCGACAGCTTTCGCCGCCGTCGTGGCATTCATGGGCATCGGCCTCGTCGATCCGATCCTCCCCTCGATCGCCAAGGGCCTCGACGCCTCGCCCAGCCAGGTGTCGATGCTGTTCACCAGCTACTTCCTCATCACCGCGGTGGCCATGCTGGTCACCGGCTTCGTGTCCAGCCGCATCGGCGGTCGCCGCACCCTACTGCTGGGACTCGCCCTCGTGGTGGTGTTCGCCGCCTTGTCGGGTACGTCCGACTCGGTCGGCCAGCTCGTCGGCTTCCGGGCCGGCTGGGGCCTCGGCAACGCCCTCTTCGTCTCCACCTCGCTGGCCGTCATCGTCGGCGCCGCGAGCGGCGGCAGCGCGGCGGCCATCCTGTTGTACGAGTCGGCGCTCGGCCTCGGCATGTCCTGCGGCCCGCTGCTCGGCGCGGTCCTCGGGGACGCGTCCTGGCGCTACCCGTTCTACGGGACCGCGGCCCTCATGGCGATCGGCTTCGCCGCAATCACGGTGTTCCTCGAGGACCAGCCCCGGCCCGCCCGGAAGACCGGGCTGCTCGACCCCCTGAAGGCCCTCGGCCACAAGGGGCTCGCGGCGACCGCCGGATCGGCGTTCTTCTACAACTACGCGTTCTTCACGGTCCTGGCGTTCACGCCGTTCGTGCTCGACATGAGCCCCTACAGGTCGGGCGCGGTGTTCTTCGCGTGGGGCATCCTGCTCGCGCTGTTCTCGGTGCTCGTCGCGCCGCGCCTCCAGTCCCGCTTCGGCTCGGTGGCGGTCGCGGCCACGAGCCTCGTGCTGTTCGCCGCCGACCTCGCCGTCATCGCCTACGGGTCGAAGACCGTCATCGTGACGGGAGTCATCGTTTCGGGCGCGCTGATCGGCGTAAACAACACTGTGTTCACGGAATTGGCCCTGGAGGTGTCGGATGCGCCGAGGCCGGTCGCCTCGGCCGGGTACAACTTCGTGCGCTGGTTCGCCGCCGCGGCCGCGCCGTACCTCGCCCCGAAGCTCCACGAGCACTTCAACGTGCACGTGCCGTTCCTGGTCGCGACGGGCACCTGTCTGGCCGCCGCGGGCGTCCTGGCCGGCGCGCACCGGCTGCTCGCGACCGCGTCCGCGGACCAGGCACCCGCGGCCGCCGCCACCCCGCACCCCGTGCCCGCCGCGGGCTGACACCGCCTGAATCCCGGCCCGCCGGGTACGCAGGGACACACGCCACGACCACGCACAGCAGAACGCACAGGAAACAGGAAGAGGAACCATGTACGAGCGCATCCTTGTCGCCGTCGACTCCACCCCCGAGACCGCCGACGTCCTCGCCGCCGCGGCCGGGCTGGCCAAGCCGCTCGACGCCAAGGTCCGGGTCCTGCACGTCCAGGCGGTCGACGTCATCGACGGCGGCGGCGGGGTGGGCGGGGTCATCGAGGAGGAGGACGCCGACACCGCGAAGAAGGTCGTCACCGACGCCGTCGACGTCCTGCGCGCCGCGGGCGTCGCGACCGTCGAGGGCTGGACCGGCGAGACGCTGCGCAGCGACGTCCCCAACGCCGTCCTCGACCAGGCCAAGGACTACGGCGCCGACATCCTCGTGCTGGGTGCCCGCCGCCACCACGGCGTGGCGCGCCTCTTCCTCGGCAGCGTCAGCGACGCGGTCGTGCACCGGGCGCCGTGCCCGGTGCTGCTCGTGCCGTAGACGGACCGGTCGGCGTGCCGTGGACGGACCGGTCGGCGTGCCGTGGACGAACCGGTGAGCGTGCCGTAGACGGACCGGTCAGCTCAGCGGGACCGCCCTGCGCCTCGGATCGCGCAGGTCGGTCCCGTGCTCCAACCACAGCTCCTGGAGCGCCCCGGCGCCGTGCACCCGCTTCCACGCGGTCTCGGCGGCGGTCATCGGCAGCAGCGGCAGGAACCGTACGGCCTCCGCGGGCTGGGGCAGCGCGAGGTCCGCGACCAGCCCGCCCGGCTCGGCCACCAGGACGGCGGTGAACGCGGCCCCTTCCCACAGCGGACCGCCCACGTCCAGCGACGCACCGGGCGCCACCACGATCCCCTCGACCTGCGGGGACGCCGCCAGCACCGCCAGCGGACGCAGCACCGAGTCCTGCGCGCCGCGTACCGACAGGACCAGTTCCGCGCGCGGGCCGAGCACCGGGTCGGCGAGCGCCGCCGCCGGATCTGTCATGGGCGCGCGGGACATGCCGAGCGTCGCGTACCGCACCACGCCGCCCTCGTCGGGGCCGAAGCGCAGGACCTCGACGCGGTCGGTGCCGACGAAGGTCACCCCCGCCCGCCCGGAGGGCTCGCCGAACGCCTCGACCAGATGGGCCTCCACCGCGGGGACGGGATCGGGCGGCTCGTGGTGCGGCGTCAAGTCGAACATCAGGGCATCGTACGGGTTCCCCGGAACGCGCCCTTGCCGGAACTTGCCGCCTGCTACCCTGATTTGCTGGCCCGCCCCGGAACTTCGGGGCGCGGCGTCGAGTCGTACCCCCAGCGGGGACAGGCCGAGGGAGGTGGTTGTGGTGCATACCAGTCCATCGTGCAGTACCGGCGGTTCACCCGATCTCCCTCGATACGCCGCCCGCGCCCACACCGCCTGACCCGCACCGCGGTCCTGCGCAGTCCTCTCCCCCGCCCGGGTGATCCGGGCCTCCGGGAAGTGCCGCGCACCGCGACGACCGGGCCACCGGACGGCACCCCTGTCCTTCCCCCAGCCTGACGGCTGGGCGGTGCCCCATTGCCGCCCGCACCGGGGTCGGCCGCGTTCCCCGCACCACCGCAGCATGCACGGTGCCGGGGAACACGCCTGCCTTGACGCGCGCCCTCCTGTGAAGGAGCCCGCCATGTCGATGATCCGCGACCTGCGTGCCGCCGTACGTCCGCACGCCGTCCGCCGCACGCCGCTGCTCACCGCCCTCCAGGATCCGGTGGACGGCGACTGCGTCGTGGACTGCGCGGTCTACCGCGACGGCAGGCGGCAGTCGGGCTGCGCCGGCCCCGAGGCGGCCATCCACGACGTGCACACGCGCGGCGACGGCTTCGTGTGGATCGGCCTGCACGAGCCGACCGCGGCCCAACTCGCGGGCATCGCCGAGCGGTTCGACCTGCACCCGCTCGCCGTCGAGGACGCCGTCAACGCACACCAGCGCCCCAAGCTGGAGCGCTACGACGACACGCTCTTCGCGGTCTTCAAGACCGTCCGCTACGTCGAGCACGAGCACCTGACCGCGACCAGCGAGGTCGTCGAGACCGGCGAGATCATGGTGTTCCTCGGCCGCGACTTCGTCATCACCGTGCGGCACGGCCTGCACGGCGGCCTCGGCGAACTGCGGCACCGGCTGGAGGGCAACCCGGAGCTGCTGGCCGCCGGGCCGTCGTCGGTGCTGCACGCGGTGGCGGACCGGGTGGTGGACGCGTACCTCGACGTCACGCAGTCGCTCCAGGACGACATCGACGAGGTCGAGAACGAGGTGTTCGGCGGCCGCGGCAGCGGCGACGCCGGACGCATCTACCAGCTCAAGCGCGAACTCCTGGAGCTCAAGCGCGCGGTGACGCCGCTGGCCCGCCCCCTCCAGGCGCTCGCCGAGCGCCCGATGCGGCAGGTGCACCCGGACATCCGCGAGTACTTCCGCGACGTCGAGGACCACCTCGCGCGGGTCAGCGAGCAGATCGCGTCGTTCGACGAACTGCTGACCTCGATCCTCCAGGCGAACCTCGCGCAGGTGACCGTCGCGCAGAACGAGGACATGCGGCGGATCTCGGCCTGGGTCGCGATCTTCGCGGTGCCCACGATGATCGCCGGGATCTACGGCATGAACTTCGAGCACATGCCCGAGTTGCAGTGGAAGTACGGCTATCCGACCGTGCTGGGCGTGACCCTCACGGTGTGCCTGATGATCCACCGCGGCTTCCGGCGCAACGGCTGGCTCTGACGCGGCTACCGGCTCAGGAGGCGACAGGCGCGGGCCGCTACAGGCTCAGGCGGCCGACGATGTTGCGCGCGCGCTCGGCGAACTGCGTCTCGACCAGTACGTCGTAGCGCGCCGCGACCAGTTGGCTCGTCGACACGAAGTCGCGCTTGCCGCCGAGGCTCCGGTAGCCGATCCACCCGAACAGCGCGCCGGCGAGCGCGCCCCACACGACGCCCATCAGCACGATCCAGATCCACCCGGTCGCGCGCTCCGCGAAGATGCCGAGGAACAGGCCGATCAGCAGGCCGAACCACACGCCGCTCGCGGCTCCCGCCAGCGCGGCCTTCTTGGCGTCCAGGCGGCCGAGCACGTTCTCGACCAGGCGGAGGTCGGCCCCCACGATCGAGGTGTGCTCGACCGGGAACTCGTTGTCGGACAGGTAGTCCACGGCACGCTGGGCGCCCGCATAGTCCGTGTAGGACGCGATGACCTCGCCGCCGACCGGCTTGGCACCGGCGGCCGGAGGGATCTTCTCCTGTCCGAACATCGTGTCTTCTCCAAGATCGGGGGCCTCCGAGATCGGAGGCCGGGAAGCAGGACGCGGCCGCCCTCGGGGGCCGAGGAAGATCACCTGCCTCGCAACCGTTTACCCGATAAGCGGCAAAGCACACCGGGGCCGCCCTTCCGGCGCCAACGGCGCACCGCCTGTGGACAGCCCGACGCACGAAATCCGGCGACCGTGCTAAACCCCCTGGAGTGGGGGGCTCAATTCGGGGCTGTGGACAACTGGTTCAGGTGGACAACTTGTTCATGCCGGCTTGGCCTCCGCCAGCACCTCGCGCACCGCCGCGATCACCGCGTCGGGCCGGTCCATCATCACCAGGTGCGCGGCGTCGTCCAGCACGTCGCAGCGGCCGCGCGGGGCCAGGTCGGCGAGCGTACGCTGCGCACGCAGCCAACGGGCGCGTACCGCAAGCGTCTCCCGCCCGCCCGCACCCGCAAGCACCCGCAGCGGCACATCCGGCAGGGCACACCGCTTGCGCAGCGCGACCAACTCGACCGCCTGATCGCGGTAGACGGTGTTCTCCGCAAACGCCGCCGCCAGGAACCGCCCCGATCCGTACGCCTTCCGCGCCCACCGCGGATCCGCCACGTCCCGCCCCCGGCGCGACAGCGCGAACACCGCCAGCCACCGCAGCGCCGGACCGACCGGGCGACTGAGCCCCGTCACCCGGAACGCCGCACCCGCCGCACGGGCGGCCTTCACGCGCGTCTCGCGCCCGGGCCGGGCCCGCGGCGACGCCTCGACACTCGGATCCACCAGGACCAGCCCGGCGACCTGCGCCGGGAACAGCCGCGCGAACGCCTCCACGTGGAACGCCGAGAAGGAGTGCGCGACCAGCACGTACGGCCCGCGTACGCCGAGCCGCGCCACCAGCGACGCGATGCGCCCCGCCTCGCCGTCCAGCGTCCGCGGTGCGGGGTCCGGCGCGCTGAACCCGAGCCCGGGCCGGTCGAACCGCACCACCTGGCAGTCGCGGCCGAGTTCGGGGGCGACCAGGTCCCAGTCGCACCAGGCCCCGCCGAGTCCGCTCGTGACGACTACGGTCGGCCCGTCGCCGCGCCCGTCCCTGACCACGTGCAGGACCACGCCGTCGACCTCGACGAACTCACCGGGCGGCCGTCCTTCGCCTGCCATGTCGTTCTCCCCGCTCTCGTCGCCCCGGCGGTCGTCCCCTCGCACGTCTCCGCGTCGCGGCGGGCTTCGGTGTCGGTGCCGTCATCATCGCCGCCGCCGGGCTCAGCGCGGCGCAACGACGCGGCCGCGACGCCGAGCCAAACCGCCAGCAGCCCGACCTGGATCCGCTGCGGAATGCCCTGGCCGTCGGCGAGGAACGACGGCACGTCGATGCGCATGTCGTGCAGGCTCAGCACCATCGTCGCCAGCGTCATCACCAGCGCACCCCAGAACAGCACGGCACCCGACCGACGTCCGGGCACCGGGCGCGCGGAGCCGCCGCGCGCCGACCACCACAGCGCCGCTATGGCCGCGAGACCCGCGACGTTGGCGATGGCGCTCGTCACGAGGTGCACGTCGTGCCGCCACGACAACTGCCCGGCCTGCTCGAGCGCTTCGCACGGGGCGAGGGACGGCGCGCAGTCGAGCGGGAAGACGACGTCGAGGATCGTCGCGACACCGAACACGACGAGTGCGGCCCAGCCGGCGTACGCCCACCGCAGGGCGGGCGGCCTCCCGCGGACGAGCCGCAGCACGAGCAGCCCGGCGACCGCCGCGCACGCGCCCGCGACGATGTCGAGGCCGCCGAAGAACCAGCGGTAGGGCTGGTCCGCCGCGAACAACTCGCTGGCGAAGCCGTCGACGGTGCTGAGCTTGGTGGGGAGCGCCGCCTCCAGGACCCACGAGCTGTACGCCACCGCCGCAACCGCCAGCAGCAACGCGGCGACGGAGGGCGAAATGGCCCGTCCCGAGCGGTTCGTGATCATTGCTTCCAGGCTCTCACGCGCGAGCCGACCGGGCGTCACCCGAAGCAGTGAGGTCCGGCCGGACGATCACCCGTTCGGCCGACATCGCAGGGCGACACGACCGGGCAGAGTGGTCAACCGCTCCCCGCGCACGCGGGGTTGGTCCCGAGTTCGAGATCGAACGCCTGTAGAGGGACGCCTGCTCCCCGCGCACGCGGGGCTGATCCACCGCAACAGCCGAAGGCCCGACCGTCCAACGGACGGTCGGGCCTTCGTCGTCGTCATCCGCGCAGGTCAGCGCAGCTTGTACTCCTCCAGCAGGCGCCGCCCGATGATCATCTTCTGGATCTCGGCCGTGCCCTCGCCGATCAGCAGCATGGGCGCTTCGCGGTAGAGGCGTTCGATTTCAAATTCTTTCGAGAACCCGTAGCCGCCGTGGATGCGGAAGGCGTCCTCGACGACCTCCTTGCAGTACTCCGACGCCAGGTACTTCGCCATGCCGGCCTCGAGGTCGTTGCGCTCGCCCGCGTCCTTCTTGCGGGCGGCCATCACCATCATCTGGTGCGCGGCCTCGACCTTGGTCGCCATCTCCGCCAGCTTGAACTGGATCGCCTGGTGCTCGTGCAGCTGCTTGCCGAAGGTCTCGCGCTGCTGCGAGTACTGCACACCCAGCTCGAACGCCCGCTGCGCGACACCGCAGCCGCGCGCGGCGACGTTGACGCGGCCGACCTCGACGCCGTCCATCATCTGGTAGAAGCCCTTGCCGGGCACGCCGCCGAGCACGCGGTCCGCGGGCACCCGCACGCCGTCGAGCACCAGCTCGGTCGTGTCGACGCCCTTGTAGCCCATCTTCTCGATCTTGCCCGGCACGGTCAGGCCCGGGCGCGTCTCGCCGAAGCCCGGCTCCTTCTCGATCAGGAAGGTGGTCATGTTGCGGTAGACCGAGTCGGCGCCCTCGTCGGTCTTCGTCAGCACCGCGACCAGGTTGGACGTACCGCCGTTGGTCAGCCACATCTTCTGGCCGTTGACGACGTAGAACTCGCCGTCCTTGACCGCCTTGGTGCGGATCGCGGCCACATCGGACCCGCAGTGCGGCTCGGACATCGAGAACGCGCCGCGGATCTCGCCCTCGGCCATCTTCGGCAGGAAGTAGTCCTTCTGCTCCTGCGTGCCGTGCTGCTGGATCATGTACGCGACGATGAAGTGCGTGTTGATGATGCCCGAAACGCTCATCCAGCCGCGCGCGATCTCCTCGACCACCAGCGCGTAGGTCAGCAGCGACTCGCCGAGACCGCCGTACTCCTCCGGGATCATGAGGCCGAACAGCCCCATCTTCTTCATGCCCTCGACGATCTCCGTCGGGTACTCGTCCCGGTGCTCCAGTTCCGT
Source organism: Streptomycetaceae bacterium NBC_01309 (assembly GCA_045039925.1). Taxonomy (GTDB): domain Bacteria; phylum Actinomycetota; class Actinomycetes; order Streptomycetales; family Streptomycetaceae; genus Yinghuangia. The sequence continues at coordinate 6,511,656 of CP108400.1, read as the reverse complement.
CGCGACGGGGAGGATCTGCTTGTCCACGAAGGTGCGGACGGTGGAGAGAATCTCCCGCTGGACGTCGGTCAGCCCGTCGGTCTGCGCAAGGCGGCCCACCAGGCGCCTCCTTCTCGTGTACGCGCATGTCCGGGCCTGCTCGGGGGCTGGTCCCGGCCACGCGTCTGGTCGTGAGGGTTACTGGGGAGTATCCACGACGGGGCCCCTCCCCGACAGGGGGACCCCCGTAATCCCGGCCGTGCAATCTCTGACGCTTTGTCAGGCATCGGACGCGGCGAAGGGGCTGGGGGAACCGGCTCGGGGACGCGGTTCGGGACGCCACGTCGCCAGGTCGCCGCGCGGCCACGCGCCCAGGTCAGGCCGCGACGAGGGCCGCCTGCCGCCACACCTTCCGTACCAGCGGCACGCCCGGCCGGTAGGCCAGGTGTACGTGTGAGGGGGCGTCGAGTTCCGCCAGGTCCGCCCGCGTGCCCGGGGTGATGCGTCCCACGTCGGTACGCCGGAGCGCGGCGGCGCCGCCCGCGGTCGCGGACCAGAGCGCCTCGTCCGGTGTCATGCCCATCTCGCGTACCGCGATTGCGATGCAGAACGGTACGGATGTCGTGAAGCTCGATCCCGGGTTGCAGTCGGTCGACAGCGCGACCGTGGCGCCCGCGTCGAGGAGGCGGCGCGCGTCCGGATAGGCCGCGCGGGTCGAGAACTCCGCGCCCGGCAGCAGCGTCGCGACGGTCGCCGATCCGGCGAGAGCGTCGACGTCGGCGTCGGTGAGGTGGGTGCAGTGGTCGGCCGATGCAGCCCCCAGTTCGACGGCCAGTTGCACGCCCGGCCCCGGCCCGAGCTGGTTGGCGTGCACGCGCGGCACGAGGCCCCGGGCCATCCCGGCGGTCAGGATCGCGCGCGCCTGGTCGCCGTCGAACGCGCCGCGCTCGCAGAAGACGTCGACCCAGCGGGCGTGCGGCGCGCAGGCGTCGAGCATGGGCCCGGTGACGAGGTCGACGTATCCGGCGGGGTCGTCGGCGTACTCCGGGGCGACCACGTGTGCGCCGAGGTACGTGACCTCGTCGGTCACGCGCCGGGCGAGCCGCAGCGCGCGGGCCTCGTCGTCGACGGTCAGGCCGTAGCCGGACTTGCACTCGATCAGCGTCGTGCCCTGCCGCGCCGCCTCGGCCACCAGGCGTTCGAGGTTGGCGGCGAGGACGTCGTCGCTCGCCGCCCGGGTGGCGGCGACGGTGGTGCGGATGCCGCCGGCCGCGTACGCCTGTCCGGCCATCCGCGCGGCGAACTCGTCGGTGCGGTCGCCCGCGAAGACGAGGTGTGCGTGCGAGTCGACGAATCCCGGGATCACCGCCCGGCCCGCCGCGTCGTGCCGGGCGTCGGCGGGCGGTGCGTCGCAGGCCGGTCCGACCCAGGCGACGTGTTCGCCGTCGAGCACGACGGCCGCGTCGCGCAGGATGCCGAGCGGCCCGTCCCCGAGCGACGGGTCGTTGGTGACGAGGGACGCGATGTTGTCGATGAGGAAGGACGCCACGGGCGCGGTTCTCCGGGAGTAGGCGGGTGCGGATACGGAGTAGGGCCGGGGCGGCTATTCGACCAAGGACCGGATCGCCTTGGTGAGTTCGCCGGGGACGTCCTCGACGGTCCGGTGCACGCCGTCCGCCACGATCGTGCGGCCGCCGACCATGACGTGGGTGACGTCCGCGGCGGTGGCCGCGAAGACGGCGGACTCGGAGGCGAGGCGCGGCAGCGTCCCGGCGAGGCGTACCGAGTCCAGGCCGATCGTCACCAGGTCTGCCCGCATGCCGGGCTCGATGCGGCCGACGTCGTCCCAGCCGAGGGCGGCCTGCCCCAGGACCGTGCCGTGCGCGAGGAGGCGGGCGGTGGTGAAGTGGCCGCGGCTGCCGGTGCGCAGGCGCTCGTCCAGTTCCACCGCGCGGGCCTCCTCGAACATGTCGATGACGGCCTGGCTGTCGGTGCCGAGCGACAGCGGTACGCCGGCGCGCGACAGTTCGCCCGCGGGCCCGATGCCGTCGGCGAGGTCGCGCTCGGTGGTCGGGCACAGGCACACGCCGGAACCCGACGAGCCGAGCACGGCGATGTCGCGGTCCGTGAGGTGGGTCGCGTGGACCGCGGTGAAGCGGCTGCCGAGAGCGCCCGCGTCGTCGAAGACGCCGACCGGGGTCTTGTCGTACGCCTCCAGCGACGCGTGGTTCTCGGCCGGCTGCTCGGACACGTGTGCGTGGAGCGGCGCCTCGCGCTCGGCGGCCCAGGCGGCGACGACGGGGATCTGGTCGGCGGGGACGGCGCGTACCGAGTGCACGGCCGCTCCGATGCGGGCGTGGTCGTCGCCCTTGAGGCCGCCTACGCGCGCGGCCCAGCGGTCGGCGTCGCCGTCGTCGAAGCGGACCTGGGTGCCCGTCAGCTTCTCGCCGACGCCGCCGGCCAGGTAGCAGGTGTCGAGCAGCGTGATCCGGATTCCGGCCTGGCGCGCGGCCTCGACCAGGGCGTTGCCCATCGCGTTGGGGTCGTCGTACGGAGTGCCGCCCGGGGCGTGGTGCAGGTAGTGGAACTCGCCGACGGAGGTGATCCCGGCGAGGGCCATCTCGGCGTACACGGCGCGGGCGAGCGCCAGGTAGGTGTCCGGGTCCAGTTTCGCCGCCGCCGTGTACATCATCTCGCGCCAGGTCCAGAAGGTCCCGGAGCCGGCCTGAGTACGGCCGCGGAGCACGCGGTGGAAGGCGTGCGAGTGGGCGTTGGCGAAGCCGGGGAGGGTGAGGCCGCGGCGTACCGAGGCGCCGGGCGGCGGGGCGGGGATGTCCGGACGCACGGCGGTGATGCGGCCGTCGTGCACCTCGATGACGGTGTCGCGTTCGATGCCGGTGCGGGTGTGCACGATCTCGCACCACAGGAGTCGGGTGGGGGGCAGAGCGGTCACGCGGTCGTTCCCTTGTCGATCGGGTGCGCGGGCTTGGCTGCGGTGTCACCTGCGGTCTTGCCTGTGGTCTTGCCTGTGGGCTCGTCCGCGGGCTTGTCCGCGAGCAGGTCGGCCAGCACGTCCGCGAGGGCGTCGACCCCGGCCAGGCAGTCGGACATCTCCGCGGACTCGGCCGGGGAATGCGATACCCCCGTCGGGTTGCGGACGAACACCATGGCGGTCGGCAGTGTCGCGGACAGGATGCCCGCGTCGTGCCCGGCGCCGGTGGGCAGCACCGGTACGCCGCCCAGGTGTCCGGCGATCCGGTCCCGCAGGCCGCCCGCGAACTCGACGATCGGCGTGTACGACTCGCGCACCACGTCGACCGCGGTCCCGTCGCGCTCGGCCCGCTCACGCGCGGCCCTGGCGATCTCGGCGACGACCGTGTCCAGGACCTCCTCCTCGGGCGCACGCGAGTCGAGCCAGCCGCGTACGAGCGAGGCGATCGCGTTGGTGCCGTTGGGCTCGACGGCGACCTTGCCGAAGGTCGCGACCGCGCCCGCGAGCCGCGCCTTCTTGCGGGCGGCGAGCACGGTGGTCGCGTACGTCAGCATCGGGTCGCGCCGGTCCTCCAGCCGCGTGGTGCCCGCGTGGTTGGCCTCCCCCCGGAAGTCGAAGCGCCAGCGCCCGTGCGGCCAGATGGCCGACGCCACGCCGACGGCCGCGTCCCGGTCCACGAGCGCACGGCCCTGCTCGACGTGGAGTTCGACGAAGCAGCCGATGCGGTCGAGGAGCGCGGGGTCGGCGCCGATGCGCTCGGGGTCGTACCCGGCGGCGGCCATCGCGTCCGGCAGCCGGGTGCCGTCGGCGTCGCGCAGGTCGCGGGCCTGCTCGGGGGTGAGCACGCCCGCGGCCAGGCGCGAGCCGACGCAGGCGACGCCGAAGCGGGCGCCTTCCTCGTCACCGAAGTTGACGATGGCCAGGGGGCGGTGGAACGCCGCGCCGCGCTCGACCAGCAGGTCGAGTGCCGCGAAGGAGGAGACAACGCCGAGGGGGCCGTCGTACGCGCCGCCGTCCGGCACCGAGTCGAGGTGCGATCCGGTGACCACGGCGTCGCGGGCGGCGGCCGGGGTCCATGCGGCGTCCCCGGCGGCGGGCGAACCGCCGTACCAGGCCCACTGGTTGCCGTTGCGGTCGATCTCGTACGCGAGCCCGCGGCGCTCCGCCTGGGCCCGGAACCACGCCCGGCACTCCAGGTCGGCGGTGTTCCACGCGAAACGGCGGTAGCCGCCGGTGCGGGCGTCGCGCCCGACCGGCAGCAGGTCGCGCCACATGTCCTCGAACGGCACGGGTTCGAACGGGATGGCTTCGACCGGGACGGGTTCGAAGGTCACGACGCGTCTTCCCGCATGGGCACGCGCACGCCGCGCTCGGCGGCGACGTCGGCGGCGAGGTCGTAGCCCGCGTCGACGTGCCGGATGACGCCCATGCCGGGGTCGTTGGTGAGCACGCGGCGGATCTTCTCGCCGGCCAGCGTGGTGCCGTCGGCGACGGTGACCTGGCCGGCGTGGATCGAGCGTCCGATGCCGACGCCGCCGCCGTGGTGGACGGACACCCACGACGCGCCGGACGCGACGTTGACCATGGCGTTGAGCAGCGGCCAGTCGGCGATCGCGTCGGAGCCGTCGAGCATGGCCTCGGTCTCGCGGTACGGCGACGCGACCGAGCCGCAGTCGAGGTGGTCGCGGCCGATCACGACCGGGGCGGACAGCTCGCCGCTCGCGACCATGTCGTTGAAGCGCTCGCCGGCCTTGTCGCGCTCGCCGTATCCGAGCCAGCAGATGCGCGCGGGCAGGCCCTGGAAGTGCACCTTCTCCTGGGCCAGCTTGATCCACCGGGAGAGCGATTCGTTCTCCGGGAAGAGGTCGAGGACCGCGCGGTCGGTGGCCGCGATGTCCTTGGCGTCGCCGGAGAGCGCGGCCCAGCGGAAGGGGCCCTTGCCCTCGCAGAACAGCGGGCGGATGTAGGCGGGGACGAAGCCGGGGAAGTCGAACGCCCGCTCGTAGCCCGCGAGTTTGGCCTCGCCGCGGATGGAGTTGCCGTAGTCGAAGACCTCGGCGCCCTTGTCCTGGAAGCCGACCATGGCTTCGACGTGGCGGGCCATCGCGTCGCGCGCGGCGGCGGTGAACTCGGCGGGCTTGTCGCGCGCGTACGCGGCCATGTCCTCGAAGGCGACGCCGAGAGGGAGGTAGGCGAGCGGGTCGTGCGCGCTGGTCTGGTCGGTGACGATGTCGATCGGCGCGTCCATCGCGAGCAGCTGCGGGACGATCTCGGCGGCGTTGCCAAGCAGGCCGATGGACAGCGGGCGGCGTGCGTCGCGGGCCTCGACGGCGAGTCGCAGGGCCTCGTCGACGCTGTCGGCGCGGACGTCGCAGTAGCGGTGCTCGATGCGGCGTTCGATGCGCGAGGGGTCGCACTCGATGCAGATGGCCACGCCGCCGTTCATGGTGACGGCGAGGGGCTGGGCACCGCCCATGCCGCCGAGTCCGGCGGTGAGGGTGATGGTGCCTTCGAGGGTGCCGCCGAAGCGCTTGGCGGCGACCGCGGCGAAGGTCTCGTACGTGCCCTGGAGGATGCCCTGGGTGCCGATGTAGATCCACGATCCGGCGGTCATCTGGCCGTACATGGTCAGGCCCTGGGCCTCCAGGCGGCGGAACTCCTCCCAGTTGGCCCAGTCGCCGACGAGGTTGGAGTTGGCGAGGAGTACGCGCGGCGCCCACTCGTGGGTCTGCATGACGCCGACGGGGCGGCCGGACTGCACGAGCAGGGTCTCGTCGCCACGCAGGGTCTGGAGGGTGCGCACGATGGCGTCGTACGACCGCCAGTCGCGGGCGGCCTTGCCGGTGCCGCCGTAGACCACCAGCTTGTCGGGGTGCTCGGCGACCTCGGGGTCGAGGTTGTTCATGAGCATCCGCAGGGCGCCTTCCTGCGCCCAGCCCAGCGTGTTGAGCGCGGTGCCGCGCGGGGCGCGCACCGGGCGGGCGCCGGCCGTGGGGTCCGTCATGTCTCTTCCCCTCCCGCCCGGTCCGTCCTGTGTACGAGGGCCGGTGCCGAGCGGCTTGCCTGGAAATCGTGCCTGGAGTCTTGCAGCATCTTGCATGGAAATCTTCAGAGTGTTCGAGAGTGAATGTATCTCGTCTTCAGGGGTGCCGAACAGGGGTCTTACGGCCACCCGGTTAGGCTTTTGGGAGATTTCATCCGCAATGTGAGAGAGCCGGGCCGCGACGCGATGCAACTTGAGCAGCTGATCTGGGGCCTGACGGCGCTCGGCGCACTCGCGGTCGGCGCGTCCGGTGCGCTCCTGGCCTTCGGCCGTACCCGGGTGCGGGAGAGCGGCGTGGCGCTGGCGGTGCTGCTCACCGGGCTGTTCTTCTGCGGCGGGGGCTTCCTGCTCAGTACGCCGCGCTACGCGGCCACCGGCCTCATCGCGGGCGGGGCGGCGCTGGTGGGTGTGATTGTCGGCCTGGCCTGGGGGCGGGGCGGCGACAACCGCGACCGGCGTGCGCAGGGGCAACGGCGGCAGCAGGCACAACGCCGCAGGTGATCGGGGACGCGCGAAGCGACGCCACAACGCGCTCGGCAGCCCGGCAAGGCCTGGCAGCCCGGCAAGGCCTGTGGACGACGCAACGCAACGCATCGCATGACTGTGCTAAAACCCCCTGAGTGGGGGCTTGATTCGGATCTGTGGACAATTCGGCTCGACGAGCGGCCCGGCAGACGGCTCGGCAGGCGGGCCGGCTGCTCAGGCCTCGAAGAGGCCTCGCTCGGCGGCCTGTCGGTCGAACTCCTCCAGCCGCGCCTGGGCGCGTCCGGGTGTGATGTCGCACATCGCCTGGAGCAGCACCTGGCCGAGGAGCATCGGCGCGCCGCACGAGTCGAACACGAGTTGGCCGCTGACTCCCGCCACCAGCACGGCGTCCGACAGCGCCGCCGCGGGCGCGAACGGCCCGTCCGCGATCGTCACGATGCGCAGCCCCATCTCCTTGGCCGTGCGCAGCGCGTCGGTCAGCTCACGCGGGTAGCGCGGCAGCGCGAAGCACAGCACGCCGGTCGCGCCCGCCGACCGGGCCTGGTCGAGGCGGTCGGCGAGCAGGGAGCCGCCCTCGTCGAGGACGCGTACGTCGGGCAGCACCTTGGCCGCGAAGTAGCCGAATCCGCGCGCGGGGGCCATGCCGGTACGCAGCCCCAGCACCACCAGCGGCCGTGAATCGGCAAGGAGCGCCGCGGCCTTGGCCACCGGCCCGGGGTCGGCGAGCTGCTCGGCGAGGCGGGTCAGGTTGGCGATCTCGGCGTGCACCGCGCCCACGTACTCGTTGCGGTGCACCTCCGCCTCGGTCTCGGTGCGGACCGGCAGGCCGAGCGTACGCAGGCGGGTGCGCAGCGCCGGATAGCCGTCGAAGCCGAGCGCGACCGCGAAGCGCGTCACGGACGGCTGGCTGACCCCGGCGAGTTGCGCGACCTCGACGCTGGACAGGTACGGCGCCTCCCCCGCGTGCCGGACCAGGCAATGCGCGATGCGCCGCTGTGTCGGGGTCAGCCGGTGCTGCTCGAACAGGGCGAGCAGGCGGGAGGAGGGGCTGTCGCGGAAGTCGCCGGCGCCCTGAGCCCCGTGGGCCCCATCGGCGCCGTTGACCCCGTCGGTCCCCTGGCCGGACGGCTCCGGCGCGTCGGCGGCGTCCGGCGCCTCGGACACGTCGGCCCCGGGATCGGACGTACCGTCAACCGCCACCATCGCTCCCCCTCTCCCTTCCGCTCTCCGTGCGCTCTCGTCGTCGCGCGGGCCGCCCCCGGACGGGGGAGCGGCGCGTCAGGCCAGTGGCCCGGCGACCGAGGCGGCCGCGCGGACCAGCGCGCCTGAGCGTACAAACTCCTCGGCCGCGGCGAGTTCCGGGGACAGGAACCGGTCGGAGTCGGGGCCCTGGACACCCGCCGCGCGCAGTGCCGCGATGACCGCCGCGGTGGCCGGGGCCGGGGCCAGGTCGCCGGACTGGGTGCGCATGTCGGTCGCCCGTGCGGCGGCGACGAGTTCGACGGCGAGGATGCGCGTGAGGTTGTCGACGGCCGAGCGCAGCTTGCGGGCGGCGCTCCAGCCCATCGACACGTGGTCCTCCTGCATCGCGGAGGACGGGATCGAGTCGACCGAGGCCGGGACCGCGAGCCGCTTGCACTCGGACACCAGCGCGGCCTGCGTGTACTGCGCGATCATCAGCCCCGAGTCGACCCCGGGGTCGTCGGCGAGGAACGCCGGAAGCCCGTGCGAACGTGCGGGGTCGAGGAGGCGGTCGGTGCGGCGTTCGGCGATCGAGCCGAGGTCGGCGACGGCGACGGCCAGGAAGTCGAGGACGTACGCGACGGGCGCGCCGTGGAAGTTGCCGTTCGACTCGATGCGTCCGTCGTCGAGGATGACCGGGTTGTCGACGGCGGCGGCCAGTTCGCGCTCGGCGACGAGCGCGGCGTGCGCGAGGGTGTCGCGCCCCGCGCCCGCGACCTGCGGGGCGCAGCGCACCGAATAGGCGTCCTGGACGCGCGGCTTCTGGTCCTGGTGGTGGCCGGTCATGCCGGATCCGGCGAGGACGCGCCGCATGTTGTCGGCGCTCGCGGCCTGGCCGGGGTGCGGGCGGATCGCGTGCAGCGCCGGGTCGAGGACGCGGTCGGTGCCGAGCAGCGCCTCCAGCGTCATCGCGGCGGTCACGTCGGCGGCGGTGAACAGCGCGGCGAGGTCGGCGAGGGCCATGAGCAGCATGCCGAGCATGCCGTCCGTGCCGTTGATGAGGGCGAGGCCCTCCTTCTCGCGCAGCTCGATCGGCGTGAGGCCGTGTTCGGCGAGGAGTTCGGCGGCGGGACGCACGACGCCGTCGGGGCCCGCGGCCTCGCCCTCGCCGGTGAGCACGAGGGCGCAGTGCGACAGCGGGGCGAGGTCGCCGGAGCAGCCGAGCGAGCCGTACTCGTGCACGACGGGGGTGATGCGCGCGTTGAGGAGGGCGGCCATGCCCCGCGCGACCTCCGGGCGTACGCCGGTACGCCCGGAGGCGAGCGTCTTCAGGCGCAGCAGCATCAGGGCGCGGACCACCTCGGTCTCGACGTGCGGGCCCATGCCGGCGGCGTGCGACCGGACCAGGGAGTGCTGGAGCCGGGTGCGCAGTTCGGCGCTGATGTGGCGGGTGGCCAGCGCGCCGAAACCGGTGGAGACGCCGTAGACCGGGCGCGGGGACGCCGCGAGGTCGTCGACCACCGCGCGGCTGGCGGCCATGGCCTTGAGCGCGCGCGGGGACAGGTCGACGCGGGCGCCGCGGCGGGCGACGGCCAGGACGTCGGCCGGGCTGAGGCCGGCCTCGGCGACGGTGACGGCGGGGACGGTGCCGTTGTGCAGATCCTTATTCACCAGCACATTATGTGCATAGATGACGACAGCGCGAGGGGTCGGCGCAGAAGCTTGCGGGACCGGCGGCGCAACGGGGCCGCCCGGTGCGTCAGGCTGGGGGCAGCACGGCGCGGCGTACGGCAGTCCGTCGAACGCACCGCGGTCCGCGCAGCGGGAACGCAGCGGGAACAACGAAGAGCAGCGAAGAACAGCGCAAGCGAGGAGCCGCCACGTGGGCAGGGTCACCAGCCGCCACAAGATCCTGCGCCTGGACGGCGGCGAGTCCGTGCGCCGCTCCGACACCTTGGCGGCCGAGGAACCGCTCGAGATCCGGGTCGCCGGGCGCACGCTGACCGTCACGATGCGCACCCCGGGCGACGACTTCGACCTCGTCGCGGGGTTCCTGGTCTCCGAGGGCGTCGTCGCCGCGACGCACGACCTTGCGGGGCTTCGGTATTGCGCGGGGACCGACGACGAGGGGCGCAACACGTACAACGTGGTCGACGCGGTGCTCGGCGCCCATGTGCCGCCGCTCGACCCGGGGTTGCAGCGCGGCGTGTGGACGTCGAGCGCGTGCGGGATCTGCGGGACGACCGGGATCGACGGCCTGCGCCGGATGGCGAAGTGGGACGTCGCGGCGGACGATGTGCGGGTCACGCCCGAAGTGTTGTACGCCCTGCCCGGCCGACTCCGCGAGGCACAAAAGGTGTTCGACGCGACCGGCGGACTGCACGCGGCGGGGCTGTTCACCGCGGACGGCGAACTCGTGTGCGTACGCGAGGACGTCGGCCGGCACAACGCCGTCGACAAGGTGGTGGGGTGGGCGCTGCGCGAGGGCCGCCTGCCGCTGTCCGGGCACCTCCTCGCGGTCAGCGGGCGGGCGTCCTTCGAGTTGACGCAGAAGGCCGCGATGGCGGGGATCCCGGTGCTGACCGCGGTGTCGGCGCCGTCGTCCCTGGCGGTGGAACTTGCCGAGGACGCGGGCGTGACCCTGGTGGGGTTTTTGCGGGGGCGGAGCGCGAACGTATACGCGCACACGCAGCGCGTGCAGACCTGATCGGCGGAAACCGGCGCGTATGCGGGGGCGATGCGGGCCCGACAACCTGCGCGACCACCTGCCCGGCGATCCTCCCGATCGCGGCGCCCGACGACAGCCCCCGACGACAGCGCCCGACGACGCGGCTCCCCGCGACGCGCCCCGGTCACTCCGGCAGCGAGGCCCCGCCCGTCAGCGCCACCGCGACCAAGGCCCGCAGCACCGGCGCAAGGCCCTGCACGGGAAGGCTCAGGCCGTCCGTGAACACCTCCACCAGCCACCCCCCGGCCGCGTTGCTGCCGCCCGCGACGACCATCGCCTTGTAGCCGCCGACCAGCAGCAGGTCCTCCTCCGCCGGGTCGTTGCCCGGGTCGCCGACCTCCTGCACGAAGCCGCCGCCCTGCACCGCCTCGGCCGACGCCGGATAGGCGTGGAGGGCGTACTCGGTCGAGGTCTCCTCGTAGCGCGCGCGGGCGGCGCTCGGGGAGCCGGTCATCCGGTGGATCGAGTAGCGGACGGTACGCAGCGAGCGGCCGTGCGGCGGCACGTACGAGATCCACCACGCCACGCCGTCCAGCATGCGCGCGAAGGTGTCCGCGACGATCTCCAGGCGGCCGAGCGTGTCCGCCCGGTGCACGCGGCCCGGCTCGCGCTCGTCGAGCGCGCCCAGCACCGCCGCGAGCAGGCGCCCGGGGTCGGCGTTGTGCAGCGCGCCGCGGAAGCGGCGGCGGTCCCGCAGCGGCATCCCCGCCGGTGTGGCCTCGGCCGGCACCGGGGCGTCGCCGCCCGCCAGCGACACCGTCAGGTCCGGCGGCTGGCCCCGGCCCGCGACGACCGGGTGGATGGCCCGGCTGCCCTTGGCCCGGTATTGCGCCGCGTCGGCGAGCCGGAACAGCCGGTCGGCGCTGGTGACCGGCCCCACCGGATCGCCGGTCGAGGCCACACCGCAGGCCACGCCCTCGCCGTCGTGCATGCGCAGCGCGCGGCGGCACAGGTCCTCGGCGACCGCGACGACCTCGTCCGGGCTGAAGCCCTCCGCCAGGACGCAGAACTCGTCGCCGCCCAATCGGGCCGCCATCGACCCCGGCAGCATGGCGCTGCACGCCGACAGCTGGTCGGCGAAGCGTTCGAGCAGCCGGTCCCCGACGTCGTGGCCGCGCTCGTCGTTGAGGCGCTTGAGCCCGTTGACGTCGCACACGATGAGGCTGACGACCGTGCCCTCGCGGTAGTGCCGGGTCATCGCCGCGTCCAGGCGCGCGTCGATCGCCCGGCGGTTGGCCAGGCCGGTGAGCGGGTCGGTGAACGCCAGCTTCTCGATGCGCTGGTAGTGCTCGGCCTGGGCGAGCCCGGCCGAGATCTGCGCCGCGAGCACCGCGGCGAACTCCGCGTCGACGGCGTCGAAGCGCGGCTGCTCGGCGTGCCGCGCGAGGTAGAGCTCGCCCCACACGCGGCCCTCGACCATGATCGGCGCGACCATGCAGCCGTGCCGGCCCCGGCGGCGCAGCGCGACGACCCGCTCGTGGTCGGAGTCGTGCTCGTCGACGGTGTTGGACCACGTGGTGGGCCAGGTCGCGGGGTCGATGATCTCGGGGAAGTCGGTGACCGCGTACGTCTCGGCGTGCGGCAGCGCCTCCTCGCCCTCGGCGAGGTCGCCGTCGTTGACGAGCACGCGCAGGTGCCCCGAGTCGCGCTCCCACACGGAGATCGAGGCGAGGGCGGCGTCCATCGCGAGGCGGGCCTGCCGGGCCGAGATGCCGACCACGTCCATCAGGGTGTGCGCGGTCGCCAGCGCCTTCGCGAGCTCCATGACCGCGTGCAGGCGTCTGGCGGCGTCCGGGGCGGACGCGTCGCCGGAGGCGCAGCGGTCCGGGCCGGGGCGTTCCGGAGCGCCGGCACCGGGGGTGCCGGTATCCGGGGAGGCGGGGTCCAAGGTGGTCGCGTCCCCGGCGGTACGCCGGTCGCCGGGGTCGGGCCGGTCGTGCCCTTGCGGGTCAGCGCGCGCTACGACTTTCCTCACCTCGCCTCCCTACGGGTATGCCGACGCGAGAGCCCGGGGGCGCGTGTCCGACGGGCTGTCCGCCACCGCCGAACAGCCTGGGACAGCGCCCGGGCCTCCGTGCCGGCCGTCGTTCGGCCCCGCCCGACACCCCTCAGAGTATGTCGCTATTTGCCGTATTCGCAGCAGAAAAAGGTCACATCTGTAGACGACGCGTCACAGTGCGTTCGCTTGCCGGTGCTCATCCCCCTGGGAACTTCCCGTGGGTGCGGCTCGCCGCCGGAACCCCACGGGACCCTCCGTCCACGCCCTTCGCACCCTACTCCTCCGTACCGACTTGGCAACGCCGCGTGTCCATACCGTCGCGTACCGGCGGGTCCGAGGACGCGGCCGGACAGCCCGAATGCGCATGCCGGAACGAGGCCCTCCCCCGCGTACGGCCGAGCCGGTACGGTGCCGGGACAGGGAGGACCAGTGCCGACGCTCTCCGTCACCACCGTGATCAACCGGCCCGCCGACCAGGTATGGAATGCGATCCGCGACTTCCGGGACCCGTCCGTGTGGTACCCGCTGCCGCTCGCGGACCGCACAGGCGGTGCCGAGCCCGACATCCGACACGTGCACGCCCCCGGCGGCGCCACCTTGCGCGAGCGCCTGGTGGAGCACGACGACCCCGATTGCCGTTACACCTACGAAATCCTCGACCTGGACCGTCATCCCTGCGGCCTCCGCTTCGACGGGCCGTGCCTGGCGACGCTGCGCGTGGAGTCGATCATCGGCGGCACGATGGCCCGCGTCGTGTGGTCCGCGCGGTACGCGTGGGCGCTGCCGCAGGACGAGTCGGACGGCGGGCACGAGCAGATACGCCGACTCGGACGCGACCTCTTCCGCCCCGCACTGCGCGCGCTACGCCGCAAGATGAGCTGAACGTGCTCCCGCCGCCGGGCGGCTCGCCGCCTGCGGTGTGCGCCGAGCGGGCCGGGTGTGCCGTGCGGGCCGACCTCCCGGCCGGACCGGTTCGTCGGCCTCGGTCTCGAACTGCTTCCACGTAGCCATGCCCGGCAGTGTGGCAACGACCACCGACACGCGCCGCCGTACGGCGGACGTCCGCGGCCGGTCGATTTCTCAGGCCACCGGACCGGCCTGGTCGGGTATCGCCGTCCCGTCGGCCTCCGGCTCGCGCACCCCCGGCCGCCCGACCGTCCACGGCTCGACGAGCCCCAGCCCGCGCACCGGTCGGCGCCACATCGGCTGCAACTCGTACGCCGGCACCTCGCCCAGCGCGGCGGCCAGGTCGCGGTCGATGACCACGGTGTTCTTCGGCGCCAGCGCCGTCAGGCGGCTCGCCAGATTGACGGTGGTCCCGAACACGTCGCCCATGCGGGACAGCACCTGGCCGTACGCGATCCCCACCCGCAACTCCGGCAGCACCGGCTCGTCCGCCATCACCTCGACCATCCGCAGCCCGAGTTCGACGGCCGACTCCGGCTTGAACGCGACGAACAGCACCTCGTCGCCCAGCGTCTTGACCAGCCGCCCGCCGAGGGACGTGATCACGTCGGAGGCCGCGTCCTCGAACGTCTGGACCAGACGCCCCAGTTCGGCCTCCGAGAGGTTGCGCGACAGGCGGGTGAACCCGACCAGGTCCGCGAAGCCGACCGCGAGGCGCTGGCCGACGGTGTTGTGGTCGGTGAGCGACTCCATGACGCGGGTGGTCGCGGCGGCGAGGTGGCGGCGCCACGCGTACAGCACCAGCGGCTCCAGCTCGGGCATCACGTCGCCCGCGCCGCCGACGACCTGCTCGGAACGCTCGCCGGTCAGTTCACCGCCGATGTACTCGACCCACGCCTCGGTCTGCCACTCGGCGAAGCGGGCCATCGTCTGGCCGACGGAGCGCACGAACTGCGCGGCGACGGGCTCGGGCAGCAGCCCGGACGAGATCAGGTGGAGGAGGTGGCGCAGGGCCTCGACGTCGGCGTCGGTGAACGCCCTGGCGGGCCCGAAGTCCGGGAAGCCGAGCGAGCGCCACAGCCGCCGGGCCTCCTCCAGCGGGACACCGACCAGGTGCGCGACCTGGCCCGAGGTGTAGCGGCGCGGGGCGCCGAGGACCAGCTCCTCCATGTCGGAGATGGAGTGCTGGATCGCCTCGGCGTCGTCGAGGTGGGGCAGCCAGCCGGTGTCCTTCTGCGCGTCGCGCGCCTTGTCGTTCGCGTGGGCGGACGCGTTCGCGGCATTGCCGGTCTGTTCGCCGTCCTCGCGTTCCTGGTCGTCGGGGCCGTGATTCCCGCGATCGCGGGCCGGGGTCGTCCGGCCGTCGATGCGGTGCCCGTCGCGGGCACTCTCCTCGGGCATGCGCTCCACCATGGGGTCAGGGTGTCTCGTCAGGCCCACCTTACGTGTCCGGCGTCACACCGGTCAGCCCGCTCCCCCGTCAGGATCTTGTGCGGTCCGTGCGGGGAGCGTGCCGCGCGGCTTGCCGCCGTTTCCCGCGTGGCCGTCGTAGCCGTCGTCGTCACCGTTGTAACCCTTGTAACGCTTGTAACCGTCGTGGCCGTCGTGACTGTCGTGGCCGTCGTGACTGTCGTGGCCGTCGTGACTGTCGTGGCCGTCGTGACTGTCGCGGCCACGGTGAACGGTGCGGTCCGCGTAGTAGGCCGCGTCGCGCGCGAGGTCGACGAGCCGCAGCAGCCGGGCCTGCGCATCGGTGACGCGCGGCAGCCCGACGATCTCGACCGGCTCGCGCCCGTCGTCGGACTGCACGACGAGAGTGCCTATGCCGAGCACGCGCTCGACGAGGGAGTCCTGCGTGAAAGTGACGTCCTCGATGCGCGTGAGCGCTATCGCCCGCCCCTCCTGCGTCCACAGGCCCGAGCGCACGACGAGGCGCCCGTCGGCGACGATGTGACGGTCGGTCAGCCAGCGCAGCCACGGGACGACCGTCCAGTGCGCGATCGCCGCGGCCGCCACGACGAACACCGCGATCCGGGCCCAGTTGCGCCCGCTGCCGCCCGGTGCGATGGACGCGAGGAACGCGGCGGCGCCGACCACGGCGAACAGCATGGCGACCGGCCGCACCAGGACCCGCCAATGCTCGCGGAAGACGAGGTCGACCTCGCCGGTGTGCTCCCGGGCCGCCACCGCCCCACCTCCGTCCGCACCTGCCCCGCAGGGAAATTGTGCGCCGAACGGAGCAGTCGGGCCCGCCGGACACGCTGGGCGATGCAACAGCGAATGCGACGGCGAATGCGACCGCGAAGGTGACGGCGAATGCGACCGCGGAGGTGACGGCACTGCGACGGCGATGCGGCCACCACCGGGAGGACCGGCGAGCCGAGGTGTTCCGGGCTCAGTCCGGGCTCAGGTGTGCGGGGACTCTTCGGCCGGGCGTACGTGGACCACGTCGCCCGCGCCCACCGCCTCCGGCCCGTCCGGGCCCGCGACGATCACCCGGCCGTCCTCGTCGACGCCGGTGGCGGTACCCACCAGCACGCGGCCGGCCGGGAGTTCGACGCGTACCCGGCGCCCGATCGTCGCGCAGGCCTCGGTGTACGCCGCGTGCAGCCCGCTCGCCCGCGCGTCCCCGCCCGCCGCGCGCCAGCGCTCGTACCAGGTCTCCAGGTCCCGCAGCAGCGCCCGCAGCAGCGGGTCGCGGTCGGTCGTGATCGACTCGGCGAGCGCGAGCGAGGTCGCGCCCGGGACCGGGAGTTCGTCCTCCCGCAGCGAGACGTTGAGGCCGATGCCGACCACCACGCCGGCACCCGCGCGCTCGGCCAGGATCCCGGCGAGCTTGCGGTCGCCGATCAGCAGGTCGTTCGGCCACTTCAGGCGTACGTCGACACCGCCCACCCGGCTCACCGCCCCGGCCGCCGCGACGCCGACCAGCAGCGGCAGCCACCCCCACCGCGCCACCGGCACCTCCTCCGGCTTGAGCAGCACCGAGACGAAGATGCCCGAGCGGGGCGGGGCGGTCCACTGCCGGTCGAGGCGCCCGCGCCCGGCGTTCTGGTACTCGGCGACCAGCACGAGCCCCTCGTCCTCCGCGCCGCGCGCGGCCAGGTCCGCGTTGGACGAGCCGGTCTCGGCGACGACGCGGACCTCACGCCACAGGCCGCCGGCGCCCTCCAGCGCGCGGCGCAGCCCCGCCTCGCGCAGCGGAGGCCGGTCGAGGTCGGTCCACGGGGAGGGTTCGGGGGCTTCGGTTGCTCCGGTCATGCGGCAAGAGTAGGTCGTACGAGGGCCGTCCCGGCCCAGGACACGGCCGGGCGGAGGCCGCCTTCGGGGTGCCCGGACCGGTACCGGGACCGGTGCCCGCGGGTGCCTCCGGCGGCCCTTCCGACGGGGCGGTGAGAACGTGTTTCGGGGCGCGGATACGCTACGGAACGCCGCTGTTCGACTTGACAGGAGCCCGCGCAATGGACCCGGTACAGGGCGATCCCGACATCCACACCACGGCCGGCAAGATCGCCGACCTGCGTCGCCGCATCGATGAGGCCGTGCACGCGGGGTCGGCCCGCGCGGTCGAGAAGCAGCACGCCAAGGGCAAGATGACCGCCCGCGAGCGTATCGAGTACCTCCTCGACGAGGGCTCGTTCGTCGAACTCGACGAGTTCGCCCGGCACCGGTCGACCAACTTCGGCCTGGAGAAGAACCGCCCCTACGGCGACGGCGTCGTGACCGGATACGGCACGGTCGACGGCCGCGAGGTCTGCGTGTTCTCGCAGGACGTCACGATCTACGGCGGCTCGCTCGGCGAGGTCTACGGCGAGAAGATCGTCAAGGTCCTCGACCTGGCGATCAAGACCGGCCGCCCGATCATCGGCATCAACGAGGGCGGCGGCGCGCGCATCCAGGAGGGCGTCGTCTCGCTCGGCCTGTACGGCGAGATCTTCCGCCGCAACGTCATCGCGTCCGGCGTGATCCCCCAGATCTCCCTCATCATGGGCGCCGCGGCCGGCGGGCACGTCTACTCCCCCGCGCTGACCGACTTCGTCGTGATGGTCGACCAGACCTCGCAGATGTTCATCACCGGCCCGGACGTCATCAAGACGGTCACCGGCGAGGACGTCTCGATGGAGGACCTGGGCGGCGCGCGCACGCACAACACCAAGTCCGGCAACGCCCACTACATGGGCGGCGACGAGAAGGACGCCCTGGAGTACGTCAAGGGGCTGCTCTCGTACCTGCCGAGCAACAACCTCGAAGAGGCGCCCGCGTACCCCGAGGTCGCCGACCTGGAGACCAGCGACTACGACCTCGAACTCGACACGCTGATCCCGGACTCCGCCAACCAGCCCTACGACATGCACAAGGTCATCGAGCATGTCCTGGACGACGCGGAGTTCCAGGAGGTCCACCCGCTGTTCGCGCCGAACATCATCGTCGGCTTCGGACGCGTCGAGGGCCGCAGCGTCGGCATCGTGGCGAACCAGCCGATGCAGTTCGCGGGCACGCTGGACATCGACGCGTCCGAGAAGGCGGCGCGCTTCGTGCGCACCTGCGACGCGTTCAACATCCCGGTGCTGACCTTCGTCGACGTGCCGGGCTTCCTGCCGGGCACCGACCAGGAGTGGACCGGCATCATCCGGCGCGGCGCGAAGCTGATCTACGCGTACGCCGAGGCCACCGTGCCGCTGGTCACGGTCATCACGCGCAAGGCGTACGGCGGCGCGTACGACGTCATGGGTTCCAAGCACCTCGGTGCGGACGTCAACCTGGCGTGGCCGACCGCGCAGATCGCGGTGATGGGTGCGCAGGGCGCGGCCAACATCGTGTACCGCAAGGAGCTCGCGGCGGCGGAGGACCCCGACGCGCGGCGCGCGGAGCTGATCCAGGAGTACGAGGACACGCTCTGCAACCCGTACATCGCCGCCGAGCGCGGGTACGTCGACGCGGTCATCATGCCGTCGTCGACCCGCGCGCACGTCGTCAAGGCGCTGCGGGCCCTCAAGGGCAAGCGCGGGACGCTGCCGCCGAAGAAGCACGGCAACATCCCGCTGTAGTCGTCGTCCAGTCGTCGTCATCCGCTTCGTCCGCACGCCGCCTTCGCGGGGTGCGGCACCGGCCACCGGTGCCGCACCCCGGGGCCCGGCCCACGACCGGCAGGGAGCACGAACCCCATGATCAAGATCGTCCGCGGCGAGCCGACCGCCGAGGAACTGGCCGCGATCGTCACCGTCATCGCCGCCAGGGCGTCCGGCGGCGGCGCCCCCGCGCCCGCGGCGGCCCCTTCGGAGTGGAACGCCCCCGCGCGCCTCGTCCGCACGCCGCTGCGCCCCGGCCCGGGCGCCTGGCAGGCCAGCGGCTGGGCCCGCTGACGTCTCCCCACCTGGCCCTGCCACTGCCTCTGCCCAGGCCTGCGCGCCGACCCGCACGCGGGTCGATGTGCGGGTCTCGATTCCGGTGGGGCCCAGGGGGCCTGAGGTGCGCTCAGGTGAATTGAGTACACGTACTCAAGAGCGCGGCGGCCTCTCGGCCGGAGCATGGACGTCATGCGCCGCATACGTGAGGAACCGCCGGAGGAACTGCGACGAGCCGTGGACCACATGCGGCGCGTCGTCGTCCTGCTGCCGGTCCTGATCATCCTCGTGGTGGCCCTGCTGGCATCGTGGTGAGAGCCGGCCCCGGCGGCTGCACTACCGTTGTGGACCATGTCCGAGCGCACACCGATCCGCCGCCTCGTCCTCGCCTCCGCCTCCCCCGCGCGCCTCAACCTGCTGCGCGACGCCGGCCTCGCCCCCGAGGTCCGGGTGAGCGGTGTCGACGAGGACGCCCTCACCGCGGCGACCCCGGCCGAACTGGCGCTGGTCCTCGCCGAGGCCAAGGCGCGCGTCGTCGCGGACGCGTGTGCCGACGGCGAGTTGGTGATCGGCTGCGACTCGGTCCTCGAACTCGACGGGCAGGCGCTGGGCAAACCCGCCTCCCCCGAGGAGGCGACCGCCCGCTGGCACGCCATGCGGGGACGGTCCGGCGTCCTGCGTACCGGGCACTGCGTGATCGACACGCTGAAGGACCGTCAGGTGTCCGCGACCGCGTCGACCGTGGTGCGCTTCGGGACGCCGAGCGACGCCGAGGTCGCGGCGTACGTCGCGTCGGGAGAACCGCTGCACGTGGCCGGGGCGTTCACCCTGGACGGCCGGTCGGCACCGTTCGTCGAGGGCATCGACGGCGACCCGGGCAACGTCATCGGCCTGTCGCTGCCGCTGCTGCGCACGCTGCTCGCCGACCTGGACATCGTCATCACCGACCTGTGGACGTAGGTCGTTTCTTCACCCCCCAGCGCGTAGCCGCTCCGGACGGCGGTGAGGGACCTCCCTCACCGCTCCCTCCGGGATATCCGGTTCACGTAAGGGAGGGATACGGGGTGGGCCGGAGGCCGGTCGGCACTGGTAGCGTCCTTCGCCCGGCTCCACGCCATCCGACGCCCTCGACCCTCGGGACGGAATCCCCCATGTCCGCACCCGGCCGGACACGGCCGCAGCAGACGCAATCCACCACACCGGCACCACCGCAACACCGTGCGGATCCACCGCGCCCGCCGCTGAGCGCGCCCGCACCGCTGCTCGACACGACGCTGGACCAGCTCCGTACGCTCGTCGCCGTGCACGCGACCGGCACCGCACTCGCCGCGGCCCGCCTGCTGGACCGCGAGCAGTCCAGCGTGCAGAAGCAACTCGACACCCTCAACCGGAACTTCCGCATGATGTGCGGGGAACCGCTGGTCGTCAAGCAAGGCCGGGGCCGCGACGTCCTGTTCACCGGGACCGGCGAGGCGCTGGTCGACATGGCGCACACGACGCTGGGCGACTGGGCGGAGCGCATACGCGACTGCCGCAACCGCGTCGACGGGACGCTGACCGTCGGCACGACGCGCTACACACTCGGCCTGATGGCCGACGCCTGCGCCGACATCGCGGACGAACTCCAGCGTCGCGGTGTGGAGTTGAAGTTCGAGCACGTGCGCACCCGGAACTTCCTGGAGCGGCTGCGGGCCAAGGAGATCGACCTGGTGTGCGGCAGCGTCGTCACCGACGTCGGTGCGGACGCCGGGCCGGAGGACTGCGAGGTCATGGAACTGGCCCGCGGCGACCTGTACTTGCTGACGAATCTGCCGGCCGACCGGGTGCCCGACGGGCCGGTGCCGGTCGGCGCGCTGCCGTCGCTGCCGCTCGCGGTCCCGAGCAGCGGTCTGATCGCCGACTTCCTGCGGACGTGGTTCGGGCCGGGGTACCGGGACCGCCTCACCATCGCGGCGGAGATCGACGCGGTGCCGTTCGGCCTCGAACTGCTCAGCTCACGACTGCCGTTGCCCGGCTGCATGCTGGTCACCGAGGGCATCGGCCGGGCGGTGCGCGAGGGCCGGATGCCGGGCGGGTCGGGGCTGCGCGTCCTGCCGATGGTGGACGACAGGGGCGGATCGGGAAATACCACCGAACACGTGGTGGGGGTATTCGTCCGCAAAGGCGAGCGGGCGCGGGTCGCGGCCGACCATCCGCTCAATCTGCTGTGGAATGCAATTGCCCGCCGAATTCACACGGAACGGCGCGCGGCGCGCGGGGAAGGCGCACCGGGCACAACATCCGGGTGAATACGGCGGGCGGGGGGATGCGTCAGGCGCTGCGGCCCTTGAGGAAGGCCATGACGCCGGCGCCGATCGCGACGAGCCCGCCGAGCAGGACGACGTACAGGCCGAACGACGTGGACAGGTCGACCATCTTCATCACCTCGGCGATGTCGTCCGAGGAGACTCCGTCGTCCTTCGCGTTCTGCGTCGGCAGGCGCTCGGTGTCGGCCGCGTTGAGGATGCCGAAGACCAGCACGACCAGTGCGGGAACCGCGCCGCCGGCGCTGACCACGGCCTTGCGGGTGGCGATGCCGGCGATGAAGAGGGCCGCCGCGAGAAGTGCGGCGACGATCACGAACATGCCGTCGTCGCCGTCCGTGCCCTTGAGCTTCTCGGACGAGCCGCCCACGCTCACCTCGACCCAGGCGAGGGCCGAGCCGATCGCGGCGAGGACCGCTCCCGCGATACCGACGTACGAAGCCGTGGCGTGCGCCCGGCCGTTCTGCTGCCCAGCGACCTGGGCGTGTTGTTGTCCGCCATAAACCGGTGTTGTCATGGACCGTGAGTCTAGGAGCAGAAAAGCCTTCCCCATAACCCCGGGGAATTAACTTATCCGAAGGTTTTTTCGGCTGTCCCGGAGATTATTTCGGAATTCCCGAACGGTTGGCGGGAATCGGCCGCGGCCGTGCGGGGCGATTCGGGCGGGCGATTCGGGCAGACGATTCGGGCGCGGCCGTGTCGGGCCCGGAAAGGCGCCGCCCGACACGGCCCGGCCTCAGTCCTGCGTCACTCCTGAGCCACCACTGCGTCAGTCCTGCGTTCCCGACAGGTCGCCGCGGCGCGGGCCGGGGCCCATGCTCCCGCCGAAGCCGCCCGGCGGCTCCTGGCCGCCCGGCTGGTCGGGGATCGCGAAGTCGGTGTTCGGGGCCGCGGGTTGGTGGTAGCCGGGGCCGGAGTGCTCGTACGCCCCCGGTCCCGGGTTGCCCGCATACGCTCCCGGGTCGCCCGGGTAGGGCCCCGGGCCGTAGGGGTCGGGCCCCGTCGGGTACGGCTCGGCGACCCCCGCCTGGGCGGGCACCGGCGCGGGCCCGTACGGGTACGCCCCGACCGCGTTCGGGTCCGGTCCGCCCGTCCCCGGCGCCGGGCGCCGCAGCGCCGCCCAGATGCTCAGCGGGACCGCCAGCCCGGCCAGGATCAGCAGCGGCACGGGGACGCCGCCGGGCCGCTCGGTGAGCACCTCGACCCACTCGTACCGGTTCGCCGCGTTCTGCAGGTCCGGCCAGACCGGTCCGCACGCCGCCGTGAGACCCAGCGCCGCCAGCGCGGGCTCGGGACGCAGGCCCCCGATCACCACGCCGAGGGCGAACGCCCCCGCGCAGCGCACCAGCAGGATGTGCGTCTCACCGGTGTCCGCGCCCGCGAACTCGGCGAGGACGAGCACGACCGCCGCGATGCCGATCGCGTACGCCCCGGTCAGCCGGGCCGCCACCGCTCCCGCGACGCCCGCGGCGATCAGGCCGACGATCCACGGCACCGACTCGCCCGCGCCGTCGAAGCCGAGGCCCGGGTTGAACGACGTGCGGTCGAATCCGAACAGCGCGGCCGGCAGCGCGGCGATGCCGACCGCCATCGCCAGCAGCGCGCCGGCGACCGAGCGGACGCCGTCGACGCGGTACGTCAGCCCCGCCGCGACCAGGCAGCCGCCCAGGGCGACCACCGGCCACAGCGCGACCGCCTTGGGGATGCCGTCGGTGTCCACCAGCGTCCAGACCGCGACCGCGACACCGACGAGGCCGAGGAGCACGACGCCGAGGAAGGCGCCGCGCGATGCTCGCGGCCAGCCCTGGCCGGGGCGTACCAGCACCATGCCGGTGGGCAGGAGCAGCAGCACCAGCACGAAGCCGACCAGCGGCAGGGACGTCTGCCAGACCGCGTCGGCCTTCCACAGCGGGTCGAGCAGGTCCTCGCCGACGACGGTGAACAGGATCGGCAGTGCGGCCGCCAGCGTCGCGGCGAAGGCCGCGTTGAGGGCCATGCGGTGGCGCGGCGGCGCGAGGTGGATCCACAGCACCACGCCGACCAGGATCTGCACGGCGAAGCCGAAGCGCAGCAGGTAGACGACGCCGAGCCAGCGCGGCGGCTGCCCTTCGCCGGCCGCCACCAGGTCGAGCAGCGAGGTAAGCGCGGCACCGCCCAGGCCGATCAGGAGGACGCCCGCGACCGCGCCGCGGCGGTGCACGTACGCCGTGTCGGTGAGCCCGACCCCGCCGATGACCAGCGGGATCGACCACGGCAGCAGGACCGCGGTGAGGTCCCAGATGTCCCACCCGGCCGGGACGCCGCCCGGGTCCACGGGCGCCGGGCCGTAGCCCGTCGCGTCCGGTGTCACGGGCGCCTGCGGGCTGCCGACCGAGGTGCCGGTCCGCAGCAGGATGAGGGCCGAGCTGACGGCTATGACCACGAGCAGGGCGCCCGGTATCCACTCCGCCGCCCTGGCCCCCCACGGCTCCGGCTTGCGTGCGGTGCGCTCGGCCACCGTCGCACCGGTTTCATACGTTCTGCGCAGCAATCCGCCGCCCACGGCCATCGCCGCTCTCCCAACCCCTGGTGGAAAGTCCCTGAATGCCCGCACGGTTGCGGCAGTTGATGTCTCGGATGATAGGGACGCGGGGGGCGGCGTGGACCCTTCGACGACAAGTTCGCTGCGGAAGCGGGACGCGGCGGCGACAAACCAAGTTGTCGGCCGGTGCGTGCGGCGGGCCCGGGTCGCCGATACGGCCCAACTCCCGCCCGCCATACGGCGCGAGCAGGACCTCTTTCGGGTGACTCCAACGAGGCTTTTTGCGTCTTCCGACCTAGGCTGACCCGGTGTCTCGTACCCATATGTCGCGCATGGCCGTTGCCATGACCACCGCCGGTACGCTCGTTTGCACGCTGGGCGGCCTCCTGACCATCACGGCGTGCTCGGACGAGGAGGCAGGCCGGCCTGCGGCCCGCCCGGCCACCTCCGCGGCCCCCGCCCCTCCGCACAAGGACACGACCGTCCAGCCGGCCCTGCCACACGGGGTGAACGCGAACGCCCTCCCGGGCATGCCGCCGGTCCTCGACCCCAACGACCTCTACGCGGCCGACCGTCCGAACCAACTGGTCGACGCGGTGAAGAACTTCCCCTCGCGGGTGTACGTGCCGAACACCGAGTCGGACACCGTCTCCGTCATCGACCCCGCGACGTACCAGGTCATCGAGACCATCAAGGTCGGCGACCAGCCGCAGCACGTCGTGCCCTCGTGGGACCTCAAGACGCTGTGGGTCAACAACGACCTCGGCAACACCCTGACGCCGCTCGACCCCGCCACCGGGAAGACCGGGCCGACGGTCGACGTGCACGACCCGTACAACCTGTACTTCACCCCGGACGGCAAGCACGCGGTCGTCATGGCCTCCGCCGACCACGAGCTCGTGTTCCGCGACGCGCACACCATGAAGGCGGTCAAGCACCTGCCGGTCGGCTGCGACGGCGTCAACCACGCCGACTTCTCCCCGGACGGCCGCTACTTCATCGTCTCCTGCGAGTTCGACGGCACGCTGCTCAAGGTCGACACCGAGAAGATGGAGATCATCGGCCGCCAGCAGCTGCCCCGGCACCACACGATGCCGCAGGACGTGAAGATCTCCCCCGACGGCCGCACCTGGTACATCGCCGACATGATGAGCCACGGCGTCTGGGTCCTGGACGGCGACGCCTTCACGACCCCCAAGCTGGTGAAGACCGGCAGCGGCGCCCACGGCCTCTACATCAGCCGCGACTCCAAGTACATGTACATCTCCAACCGCGGCGAGGGCTCGATCACCCTGTGGGAGTTCACCCCGGGCGGCGAGAACGGCGGCAGGATCAACACCAAGTGGCACATCCCCGGAGGCGGCTCACCCGACATGGGCGGCGTCTCGGCGGACGGCAAGGTCCTGTGGCTGTCCGGCCGGTACGACTCCGAGGTCTACGCGATCGACACGACCGACGGCCGCCTGCTCGCCCGCATCAAGGTCGGCAGCGGCCCCCACGGCCTGGCCGTCTACCCCCAGCCCGGCCGCTACTCGCTCGGCCACACCGGCATCTTCCGCTGACCGGCGGGCCCGACACGCCGACGGCCCCGGCTCCACCCGCGCGTCACGCGGGCGGTGCGGCCGCGCTCCAGGTGACCGCGCCGGAGTCGGGGTCGGTGCGTACCGCGCTCTCCAGACGGCGGATGCGCTCGGGGTCGTTCCGCGCGGCGCCGCGCGCCCGCCACAGGCGCAGTACGCCCTGGAGGCGGGACATGTCCGTACGCCGCACGTCGGCGTCGAAGTCGGAGCGCATCGGCTCGGGCAGGGACCGGCGGATGATGTCGATCATCTTGGGCGCGACAAGGGCTGAAACCATGGCGAACTCCCCTAATGGGTGATTTCGTTCTCCACGCTAACGCCCGAAGATCAACACCGCGTTCCCGGCCGACCAATTCTTTGCGTCCGCCGAACGGCGCGGCGGACGGGCCGCGGCGAAGAGGGGCCGTCCGGCGGGACACCCCCGGGACTCGTGCCCCCGGTTCCAGGGGACCGAAGGCCCGGAGTACTTTGGGTCCATCGGCAGCGCCGCCGAAGTCCCGTCACCAGTCAGGTCGACCGGGGCGCCGACCTGTGACGGGGTGGGGCGGCACAGCATCTTCTTGTGCCACTCCCTAGACTCTGCCCAGTTCTAGGAGGGAGCCAGATCGTGCGCAAGGTGCTGATCGCCAATCGCGGGGAGATCGCCGTCCGCGTCGCCCGCGCCTGCAAGGACGCCGGCATCGCCAGTGTCGCCGTCTACGCGGACCCCGACCGCGACGCCGTGCACGTGCGGGTGGCCGACGAGGCCCACGCGCTCGGCGGCAACACGCCCGGGGAGAGCTACCTCGACGTCGCCAAGGTACTCAAGGCCGCCGCCGACTCCGGCGCCGACGCCGTGCACCCGGGCTACGGCTTCCTGTCGGAGAACGCCGAATTCGCCCAGGCCGTCACGGACGCCGGGCTGATCTGGATCGGCCCGCCGCCGCAGGCCATCCGCGACCTCGGGGACAAGGTCGCCGCCCGGCACATCGCGCAGCGCGCCGGCGCGCCGCTGGTGGCCGGCACCCCGGACCCGGTCTCGGGCTCGGCCGAGGTGGTCGAGTTCGCCAAGGCCAACGGCCTGCCGATCGCCATCAAGGCGGCCTTCGGCGGCGGCGGTCGCGGCCTCAAGGTGGCCCGCACGCTGGAGGAGATCCCCGAGCTGTACGACTCCGCGGTACGCGAGGCGGTCACCGCCTTCGGCCGCGGCGAGTGCTTCGTGGAGCGCTACCTCGACAAGCCGCGCCACGTCGAGACGCAGTGCCTCGCCGACCAGCACGGCAACGTGGTCGTCGTGTCCACGCGCGACTGCTCGCTCCAGCGCCGGCACCAGAAGCTCGTCGAGGAGGCCCCCGCGCCGTTCCTGTCCGACGAGCAGAACGCCGAGCTGTACCGCGCGTCCAAGGCCATCCTCAAGGAGGCGGGCTACGTCGGCGCCGGCACCTGCGAGTTCCTGGTCGGCCAGGACGGCACCATCTCCTTCCTCGAGGTCAACACCCGCCTCCAGGTCGAGCACCCGGTGACCGAGGAGGTCACCGGCATCGACCTGGTCCGCGAGATGTTCCGCATCGCGGACGGCGAGGAGCTCGGGTACGACGACCCGCCGCTGCGCGGCCACTCGTTCGAGTTCCGCATCAACGGCGAGGACCCGGGCCGCGGCTTCCTGCCCGCGCCCGGCGCCGTCACGGTGTGGAGCCCGCCGAGCGGTCCCGGCGTACGCCTGGACTCCGGTGTCGAGCAGGGCTCGGTCATCGGCCAGGCGTTCGACTCGCTGCTCGCCAAGCTGATCGTCACCGGCGCCACCCGGCAGCAGGCGATCCAGCGCGCGGTGCGCGCCCTCGCCGAGTTCCAGATCGACGGCATGGCCACCGCCCTGACCTTCCACCGCGTGGTCATGGAGGACCCGGCCTTCACGCCGGAGACGCACGGGAGCGACGGGCCGTTCACGGTCCACACCCGGTGGATCGAGACCGAGTTCGACAACACGATCGCCCCGTTCAGCGGCGGCGGCGCGGACGGCGACGAGCCGGCCGAGCGGGAGACCGTCGTGGTCGAGGTCAACGGCAAGCGCGTCGAGGTCACACTGCCCGCGGGCCTGGGTGCGTCCGGTGCCGCCGCGGCGGGCCCGGCCAAGAAGGCCCCGAAGCGCGGCGGCGCCAAGAAGGCCGGTGCGGCGGCGAGCGGCGACGCCCTCGCCTCGCCGATGCAGGGCACGATCGTCAAGGTCGCCGTCGAGGAGGGCCAGGAGGTCGCCGAGGGCGACCTGATCATCGTCCTGGAGGCGATGAAGATGGAGCAGCCCCTCAACGCCCACCGCTCCGGCACCGTCAAGGGCCTCGCGGCCGAGGTCGGCGCGACCGTCACCAGCGGCGCTGTCCTCTGCGAGATCAAGGACTGACGCAGGCACAGCACAGCACCACGCAGCACCACGCAGCACTGCTGAGCACCACCACGAGCCCCCGACCGTCAGGCCGGGGGCTCGTGCGTGCCCGCGGTGCCGCCGGTGGCCTTGCGGTGCGCCGCAGTTGCGGCATTCCCGCGGCAGTCCCGCGGCAGTCCCGCGGCAGCCGCCCGCTACCGTGCGGGCATGACGGCTCCCACGGGACGACGACCCCTTCTCTTCCTCGACGTCGACGGCCCGCTGATCCCGTTCGGCCGGACGCGGCGCGCGTACCCGACGTACGACATGACCGGGGTGGCGCCGGACGTGGCCGACCACCCGTTCCTGCCCAGGCTCGACCCCGCGCACGGCGGCAGGCTGTCCGGGCTGGCCTGCGATTTGGTCTGGGCCACCGCCTGGCAGGACGAGGCGAACGTCTACCTCGCGCCGCGGCTCGGCCTGCCGCAACTGCCCGTCGTGGAATGGCCGGGGGCGTCGGACTTCGACGACCACGACATGCGGGTGGGGCTGCACTGGAAGACCCGTACCCTCGTCGCGTACGCGGCAGGGCGGCCCTTCGTGTGGGTCGACGACGAGATCACCGGCACCGACACGAGCTGGGTGACCACCCACCACGGGACGCACGCCCTGCTGCACCGCGTCGACCCCGGCGAGGGGCTGTCCCCCGCCGACTACGCCGAACTCGCGGCGTGGCTGCGCAACGCGTCGGCGGCCGACGGGCCCGGTTGAGGCGTACTCCACGGACGAACTCGGCCGGGAGGCAAGGTCGTTGCCGCGCGCGGAGGACGCACGGGTGCGCGGCCGCCGGAGGGGTGGCGGCAGGCGGTGGACCTGGGTGCGGGGGATGCGGCGCCGGAGGGGAGGGCGCGGCGGAGGGGGAACAGCCTCTCAAGGCCGGCATGGCCGTGTTGTTCGGGCAAGGGCACGGGTCGGGCCTGCCCGGGGAGGGTGTCGGTCGGGCGGGGGGCGCCCGGTGGACGGCACGGCTGCGGTGCTGTTCGAGGAGATGTTCGGGGTGACGTTCGTTCGGTGTGTTGTTCGGGTGGTGCCTCACGGGGGGATCGGTCGGGGTCAGGGACGGCGGTCGCGGGCCTCGGCGGCGGCCGCGGCGTGGTCCACGCCGAGGAGCCGGTCGCCGTTGATCTCGGAGCGGGCCCCGGGTACCGCGCGCTGCGGGAGTTGGGCGATGTGGATCTGGGCGCCCAGTTCGGACAACGCGGACAGTTCCGCGGAGGGTGCGTCCTCGTCGGTGACCAGGTGGGTGATGCGCTCGGCGGCCACGGTCTGGAACATCGTGTCGACGCCCATCTTGGTGTGGTCGACAAGTACGACGACTTCGTGCGCCGCCTGCACGAGCGCGCGGTCGACGCTCGCGGACAGCATGTTGGGGGTGGACAGTCCGCGGTCGGCGGTGAGGCCGTTGCCGGACACGAAGGCCCGGCGGACGCGGAGACCGGACAGGGCCTGCTCGGCACCGCTGCCGACCAGGGCGTACGACGAACCGCGCAGCGTCCCGCCGGTCATGACGACCTCGACGCGATTGGCGTGCGCGAGCACCTGGGCGACCAGGAGCGAGTTGGTGACGACGGTAAGGCCGGGGATGCGGGCCAGTCTCCTGGCCAGCTCCTGGGTCGTGGTTCCCGCACCGACGACGATCGCGTCTCCCTCGTCGACGAGCGACACGGCGAGATCGGCGATCGCGGCCTTCTCGGCGGCGGCGAGATGGGTCTTTTGCGAGTAGCTGGGCTCCCTCGCGAGTCCTCCGGGCAGTACCGCACCGCCGTGCCTGCGATCGAGAAGCCCTTCGGCCTCCAACGCACGCACGTCCCGGCGTACTGTCACCTCGGACGTCTGGACCACCCGGGCGAGCTCCCTGAGGGAGACCGCTCCGTTGGCCCGCACCATTTCCAGAATCAACTGACGACGCTCTGCAGCGAACACGTGACGAAGGTAACGCGACCGACCACCTCTTTTCAGCCGGTTGCATGTCTTACCCAAACTTGTTCACCGAGATGGTGAATCTCCGGGGCATTTAGGGCATGCAACTGCGGCGGTGACGGGACAAACCACCGAACACCGCTTACGGCCGATACGTATTTTGCCCGCGGGCAACGCTTCTGACCCGCCGTCGGTACATACGCGCGACTCCGTCGGGTCAGGTCGTGCCCATCCGGGCGCGACACCTGACCGCTCGCAGACGAGTATGCGCGCTTGGCGAGCACAGTCGCGCCGGTTCTCGGAAAGCCACCCGATCGAGCGCATTGCCACGTCCGAGGGCAACGGCGGGTCGGCGGCGTGATTCCCGTTTCGGGAATCACGCCCGCAAATGCCCGCCGACTCGATCACGAACCCGGTCACGAACCCGGCCGCGAACTCGCCCGCGTGTCAGACCCGATCGCGGCGGTGCAGGCGGCGCGCCGCCTCCGCGAGAGACCCCGAGAGCGACGGGTAGACGGTGAACGCGCTGGAGATCTGATCCACGGTCAGGTGCAGGTCGACGGCCAGCGAGACCGCGTGGATCAGCTCGCTCGCGCGCGGCGCGACCACGACGCCGCCGACCACGATGCCGGTGCCCGGGCGGCAGAAGAGCTTCACGAAGCCGTCGTGGATGCCCTGCATCTTCGCGCGCGGGTTGCGGGACAGCGGCAGCTTGACGGTGTGCGCGTCGATCTCGCCCGCGTCGATCGCGGCCTGCGAGTAGCCGCAGGTGGCGATCTCCGGGTCGGTGAAGACGTTGGACGCGACGGCCTTGAGGTCGAGCGGCGAGACCGCGTCGCCGAGCATGTGGTACATCGCGATGCGGCCCTGCATGGCGGCCACCGAGGCGAGCGCGAACACGCCGGTGCAGTCGCCAGCCGCGTAGACGCCGGCGGCGGTCGTACGCGAGACCCGGTCCACGCGCACGTGCCCGCTGTCCTTCAGGAACACGCCCGCCTGCTCCAGGCCCATGTCCGAGGTGTTGGGCACCGCGCCGACCGCCATGAGGCAGTGGCTGCCCTCCAGGGTCTGGCCGTCCTGGAGCCGCACGATGACGCTGTCGCCGAGCCGCTCGACGCTCTCCGCGCGCGACCGCGACATCACCCGCATGCCGCGGCGCTTGAAGACGCCCTCCAGCACCTCGGCGGCGTCGGAGTCCTCGCCCGGCAGCACGCGGTCGCGGCTGGAGACCAGCGTGACCTTCGAGCCCAGGGCCTGGTACGCGCCGGCGAACTCGGCACCCGTGACACCCGAGCCGACCACGATCAGCTCGCGCGGCAGCTCGGTCAGGGCGTACACCTGCTTCCAGTCGAGGATGCGCTCCCCGTCCGGCTCCGCCCCCGGCAGCACGCGCGGCGTGGCCCCGGTCGAGACAAGGATCGCGTCGGCCTCCAGCGACTGCTCGGTGCCGTCCTCCAGCCGCGCGACCACCCGGCGCGGCCCGTCGAGCCGCCCGGAGCCGCGCAGCACCTCGACCCCGGCGCGGCGCAGGCCGTTGGCGATGTCGACCGACTGCGCCTGGGCGAGTTCGAGCACCCGCTTGTTGACGACGTCGAGGTCCACGCCCACGATCGGCCGGTCGAGCGTGCCCGGCGTGCCGTCGTCGACGTAGATGCCGAGCTCCTGGTGGGAGTCCGCGAAGTTCGTCATCACCTCCGCCGTCGCGATCAGCGTCTTGGACGGCACGCAGTCCGTGAGGACCGCGGCACCGCCGACGCCCTCCCGTTCCACCACGGTCACCTCGGCCCCGAGCTGGGCCGCGACAAGCGCAGCTTCGTAGCCCCCAGGGCCGCCACCAACGATCACGATGCGAGTCACCAATGCCTCCGCAGGGAGCCCCGGCTTGTCTGCCGGGGAAGAATTCGGTCGCCCGCGTAGCGGGGCAGGGACAGCCGTTCCGCCTGTGGGCGTATCGGCTTTGCCCGCACCGGGGTTCGGACGCGAGCCGGGGCGGGTTGTCGGTGGCGGCGGCTAGCGTGCGCGGCATGGCGACGCAGCATGAGCCGAAGGCTGCCGGATATGCCCGGTACACCTATCGCCTGCGCCTGTCGTCCACGGCCGGCGCCGCGCTCGTCGCCGAGTGGGACCGCTGCCGTTGGGTCTGGAACGCCTGTGTGACCGCGTCGCGCGCGGCACACCGGGTCGCCGAGCCCTGCGGTCCGGCCGCACTGGACCGGATGCTGACCGGCTGGCGTCGCGAGCACGCGTGGCTGGGCGAGGGAGCGTCGGTACCGCAGCAGCAGAGTGTCCGCGACTTCGCCGCGTCGCGCGCCAAGGCGTTGAAGGACATCAGGAAGAACATGCCGCAACGTCGTCGCGCGGGGATGCCCCGGTTCAAGAAGAAGAACATTGCCGCGCCGACACTGAACTACACGCGACGCGGCTTTCGGCTCGTCGACGGTCGCCTGCACTTGGCGGGCGGCGTGGTGGTGCGTGTGGTCTGGTCGCGTGACCTGCCCGAGGCGCCGTCGAGCGTGCGCGTGTACCGCGACGGGCTCGGGCACTGGTACGCCTCGTTCGTCGTCCCGGCACAGCCCGAACCACTGCCCGCCGCCGGCAAGGTGATCGGGATCGACTGGGGCGTGGCGGCCCTGGCGACCACCACCAGCGACGCTCACGACCTGCCTCACCCCGGGCACGGCAAGACCGTCGCCGCGAAGCTCGCCCGGTACCAGCGGATGATGGCCCGGCGCAGACCCGCCAAGGGCCAAGCCCCGTCGAACGGCTACCGCAAAGCCCGGCGCCTGGCCGCGAAGACCCACAAGAAGGCGGCTCGACAGAGGCAGAACACTGCCCGTATCTGGGCCAAGCGGGTAGTCCGCGATCACGACGCGATCGCCGTGGAGGACTTCCGCCCGCGCTTCCTCGCCCGGTCCACCATGGCGCGCAAGGCCGCCGACGCGGCCATCGCGGGGGCCAAGGCGGAGCTGGTCGCCATGGCCCGGAAGCACGGCCGCACCCTGCACCTCGTCGACCCCGCGCACACCACTTCGGAGTGCGCGCAGTGCGGAGCGAGAGCCAAGCACGCGCTTCCCCTTTCGGAACGTACGTATACCTGCACCGTGTGCGGAGCCTCGTCCCCAAGGGACAAGAACTCCGCCCGCGTGATGCTCGTCCGGGCTGGACTGGCCCCGGCCGGCGCTGATCGCAGAAGCCCCGACCGTCCGCCGGACGGCCAGGCAGCGTGAGCCGGGAATCCACTCCCCCGGGGAGCGGAGCAGCCAAGGGTGTCATTCTTCCGCATCCCCGGCCGCCGCGTAGGATGCGGTCCCATGCCCCTTTACGCCGCGTACGCCAGCAACCTCGACGCGCGGCAAATGGCACGGCGCGCCCCCCACTCCCCGCTCCGCGTCACCGGCTGGCTGCCGGGATGGCGCCTGACCTTCGGCGGCGAGCAGTTGGGCTGGGAGGGTTCCCTTGCCACCGTGGTCGAGGACGACATCTCGCAGATCTTCGTCGCGCTCTACGACCTGACCGACTCCGACGAGGCGGCGCTCGACCGCTGGGAGGGCGAGTCGCTCGGTCTGTACCGCAAGGCCAAGATCCGCGTCGAGACCCTGTTCGGCGAGGAACTGGCCTGGCTGTACGTGCTCAACGACTACGAGGGCGGCCTGCCCTCGGCGCGCTATCTCGGCATGGTCGCCGACGCCGCGGAGTCCGCGGGCGCGCCGGACGACTACGTCAAGGAGCTGCGGACCAGGCCGTGCCTGTCCGTCGGCCCTTGACCCCCGCCCGCGCCGCCATATCCCTTCCCCGCGTCCCCGCTGCGCTTTCCGTACGTGCGTTCGTGCGTGTCGCCGCGCGGGGGTGCGCGGGTGTGTCCGAGCTGATCTCGGCATCGATTGCGACACGATCTCTACGCGCATAGACCCCAAGCGCGACGATCGCCCCACCACCATTTACGCTCACCGTGTGAACGCTTCCGTCAGCAATGACCCGACCGCCGCGGCCAGCGCGGCAGCCCAGCGGATCCAGGAGATCACCGGCGCGGCAACCCACGACATCGCGCTGGTCATGGGCTCCGGCTGGGTGCCCGCCGCCGAAATGCTGGGCACCCCGGACCACGAGTTCGCGGTCACCGACCTGCCCGGCTTCCCCCCGCCGGCAGTCGAGGGCCACGCCGGCAAGATCCGCTCGATCACCGTGGGGAACCGCCGCGCGCTGGTGTTCCTCGGCCGCACCCACCTGTACGAGGGCCGCGGCGTCGCCGCCGTCGTGCACGGCGTCCGCACCGCCGTCGCGGCGGGCTGCAAGACCGTGGTCCTCACCAACGGCTGCGGCGGGCTGCGCCCGTCGTTCGCCCCCGGGCAGCCGGTGCTGATCTCGGACCACATCAACCTGACCGCGACGTCCCCCATCGTCGGCGCCAACTTCGTCGACCTGACGGACCTGTACTCGCCGCGCCTGCGCGACCTGTGCCGCGAGGTGGAGCCGAGCCTCGAAGAGGGCGTGTACGTCCAGTTCCCCGGCCCCCACTACGAGACCCCCGCCGAGATCGGCATGGTCCGGGCCATCGGCGGGCACCTGGTGGGCATGTCCACCACGCTCGAGGCGATCGCCGCCCGCGAGGCCGGTGCCGAGGTGCTCGGCATCTCGCTGGTGACCAACCTCGCCGCGGGCATGACGGGCGAACCGCTCAACCACGAAGAGGTCCTGGAGGCCGGACGCGCGTCGGCGGTGCGCATGGGCCACCTCCTCGCCGAGGTGCTCCCCCGGATCTGACGGCCGATCCTCCGCCACCGCGGACCGTACGCCCCGAGTCGCAGGCGAGGGCGTGCCCGCGGTGCCGGTGTTCCGGCCGCCTTCCGGCCCGGGCGTCCCGCCCGTCCCCTTGGGGACACGGAGTACGGGGTGCCCGGGCCGGTCCGCGACACGGCACCCCGTCCGGACGGTGCCTGCCCCGAAGGCGACCGCTTCCGTTGGTTCCCCGTCCCCGTCGTTCCCGCTCGTGAGGAGACCGCTTTGAGTGACGTCGTCGAGACCGCCCGCGCGTGGCTGGCCGAGGACCCCGACCCGGACACCCGCGCCGAGTTGCGGGCCCTGCTCGACGCCGACGACCGCGCCGCGCTGGAGGACCGGTTCGCCGGGCTCCTCCAGTTCGGCACCGCCGGGCTGCGCGGCGAACTGGGTGCGGGGCCGAACCGGATGAACCGCGCGGTGGTGATCCGCGCCGCGGCCGGGCTCGCGGCGTACCTCAACGCGGCCTCCGCGGGGAACCCCGGGGCCGACTCCGGCACCGTGGTGATCGGCTTCGACGCCCGCCACAAGTCGGACGTGTTCGCCCGCGACACGGCCGCCGTGATGGAGGCGGCCGGCCTGCACGCGCTGCTGCTGCCGCGCCCGCTGCCGACCCCGGTGCTGGCGTACGCCATCCGCCATCTCGGCTGTGTGGCGGGCGTGATGGTCACCGCCAGCCACAACCCGCCGCGCGACAACGGCTACAAGGTGTACCTCGGCGACGGCTCGCAGATCGTGCCGCCCGCCGACGCGGACATCGCGGCGGCGATCGACGCGGTCGGCCCGCTCGCCGACGTGCCGATGGCGGACGGCGGGTGGGAGGTGCTCGGGGAGACGCTGCTCGACGCGTACCTCGACCGCGCGGTGACCGTGGTGCGCCCGGACGGGCCGCGCGACGTGCGCATCGTGCACACCGCCATGCACGGAGTGGGCGGCGCCGTGATGCTGAGCGCGTTCGAACGCGCGGGCTTCCCGGCCGCGACCGTGGTCGCCGCGCAGGCCGAGCCGGACCCGGACTTCCCGACCGTGGCCTTCCCGAACCCCGAGGAACCGGGCGCCATGGACCTGGCGTTCGAGACCGCCGCGGCGGCCGACGCCGACCTGGTCGTCGC
This sequence comes from Streptomycetaceae bacterium NBC_01309, assembly GCA_045039925.1. Classification (GTDB taxonomy): domain Bacteria; phylum Actinomycetota; class Actinomycetes; order Streptomycetales; family Streptomycetaceae; genus Yinghuangia. The sequence continues at coordinate 6,476,386 of CP108400.1, read as the reverse complement.
GAACGACCCGGACGCGGACCGCTGCGCGGTGGCGGTCCCCGATCCGGCGGCCGAGGGCGGCTGGCGCATGCTGCGCGGCGACGAGGTCGGCGCGCTGCTGGGTGTCGAACTCGCCCGCCGGGCCGCCGAGGCGTCGGCCACGGGCGTGCTCGCGACCACGATCGTGTCGTCGTCCCTGCTCGGTCCGGTCGCCGCGAAGCACGGCCTGGACTACGTCGAGACGCTGACCGGCTTCAAGTGGCTCGCGCGGGTGCCGGGACTGACCTTCGCGTACGAGGAGGCGCTGGGCTACTGCGTCGACCCGGACGGCGTACGCGACAAGGACGGTGTGACCGCCGCGCTCGCCGTCGCCGAACTGGCCGCCGCCGCCAAGCGCGACGGGCGCACACTGCTCGACCTGCTGGACGCCGTCGCGGTCGAGTACGGCCTGCACGCCACCGACCAGTACTCGGTCCGGGTGGAACGCCTCGACCAGATCGCGGAGGGCATGGCCCGGCTGCGCGCCACCCCGCCGACGTCGCTCGGCGGCCTGGCGGTCTCGCGGGTCGACGACCTCGCGACCGGTTCGGCGGACCTGCCGCCCACCGACGGGCTGCGCTACACGCTCGCGGGTGCCGACGACGTGGCGTCCGCGCGCATCGTGGTGCGCCCCAGCGGTACGGAGCCCAAGCTCAAGAGCTATCTCCAGGTCGTCGTCCCGGTGCACAGCCAGGTCTCCGAGGCGCGCACGGTGGCCGCGACGACACTGGCCGGCCTCAAGCGGGACCTGGCCGCCGCGCTCGGTATGTGACCTCGCAGACGACCGCGTGCGTGACCCCGCGTGTGACCTCGTGACCTCGCGTGCGACCCCGCCGCGACCTCGTACGTGACGAGCGCGCATACCGGCGAATCCCCGGGGTAGTGGGCAGAGTTCCGGCTCCGCCCACTACCCGAGGCACCCCGTACCACTATTGTGTCACCCCCGTATCACCCCTGTATCAGTCCCGCATCGCGATCACCTGCCTGAACCGTTCCCGTCGCTCTACCGTGGTTGCGGGGAGGGACAACCGTGGAAGCACTGCGTTCTGAGGATCCGTCGGTCATCGCGGGGTACCGCATGCTCGCCCGGCTCGGCGCCGGGGGCATGGGCCGCGTCTATCTGGCCCGTTCGCCCGGAGGGCGGCCGGTCGCGTTCAAGGTCATACGCTCGGACTTCGCCGACGACCCCGACTTCCGCGTGCGGTTCGCGCGCGAGGTGGCGGCGGCCCGGTCGGTCAGCGGCGTCTTCACGGCGCCGGTGCTGGACGCCGACCCGCAGGGCGACCCGCCGTGGCTGGCCACGGGTTACGTCGCCGGGGTCGCGCTCAACGACGCCGTGACGCGGTTCGGTCCGCTGCCGGGTTCGCTGCGGCAGCTTGCGGGCGGCATCGCCGAGGCGCTGATCGCGGTGCACGCCGCGGGACTTGTGCACCGCGACCTCAAGCCCGCCAACGTGATGGTGGCGGCGGACGGGCCGCGCCTGATCGACTTCGGGATCGCCCGGGCGCTGGAGGGCGGGACCATCACGCGCACCGGCTTCCTGGTCGGCTCGCCCGGCTTCCTCGCGCCCGAGCAGGCGGGCAGCGGCGCGATCGGCCCGGCCACCGACGTGTTCGCGCTCGGTGCCGTGCTGACGTACGCCGCGACCGGCCAAACGCCTTTCGGCGAAGGCGTGTTCACCGAACTGCTCTTCAAGGTCCTGTACGGCGAGCCGGACGTGTCCGGGGTGCCCGAACGCTTCCGCCCGCTCGTGGCCGCGATGCTCGCCAAGGAGCCCGCCGACCGGCCGACGCCCGGGCAAATCCTGGACCGGCTCGCGGAGTTCGGCCCCGACTTCCGGGCAGGGCCATGGCTGCCGCGCCCGCTGACCGAGTTGGTGCTCGCCCGCTCCGCGGCGCTGTTGGCCGAGGACATCTTCGGCGCGGAGACGGTCGTCGAACACCCGGAGCCGCCTGCCTCCGCCCCCGCACCGCCCGCCGAACCCGCACCGGAACGGCCGCCGCCCGTACTGTCTCCCGCACTGCCGCCCGTACAACAGACGCCGTCGCAGGCGACCGCGTCCCAAGAGGTGCCACCGCCGCCGCCCAGATCGCCGGCCGCCCCCGCCGCCTTCGAGGCGACGTACCGCGGCCATGCCGCGCCGCCGCACGAGCCGGTGCCCGGGCCGGCCGCCACCGCCGGCTCGCCGGACAGGGGCCGCAGGCGCCGCATCGTCGTCGCCGCGATCGCGGTCGCCGCCCTGGCCGTGGCCGCGGCCGTCGTCACCCCGCGCCTTCTCGACGACGACAAGGACCCGAAGGACAGCGCCAGCGCCGGTCCCACCAACAGCGCTTCGGGCACCGGCGGCCCCAGCGTCCCCGCTTCCCCCACCGCCTGCGGCGCGGTGGCCGCGAACTTCACCGGAACCACGGTGTACCCGCAGATCAGCACGCCGACGGACGGCATCGAGCCGGAGCAGACGGCGGCGGGCTACGTCATCACGGCCGAACCGGAGTCCGACGTACGCGCCGACTTCCAGGGGGGCAAGGTGACCGCGCCGTTCGCGAGCGCCCAGGTCAACGGCGACCTGACGGTCGAGACCCGGCTGACGGTCAACCCCCGCGCCGGCTACCAGGCCGCGGGGCTCCTCCTGTTCGCCGACCAGTCCAACTACGTGCGCCTGGAGCGCGGCTACGGCGACTTCGACGCCATCGCCTTCGAGTACCGCTCGAACTCCGAGCACTACAAGCTGACCACGCCGTACACCAACGAGCCGGGCGGCAAGGTCCCGACCTCGGCCGACACGGTGTCCCTGCGCCTGGAGCGCAAGGGCGGCAAGGTCACGGCGCAGTGGCGGGTCGCGGACACCGAGCCGTGGAAGGACCTGCCCGGCGAGGCGCCGTTCCCCGAGGGGCGCGCCGACGCGGGCATGACGGTCCTCAACGCGCCGAAGACCGGCCTGTTGAGCGCGACGTTCCGGAACCTGACGGTGAACTGCCTCTGAGTGCGCCGAGCGGGGTCACGCGCATGCCGCGACCGTCACAGCGCCGACCCCACGGCCGCGAGCACGATGCCGGCGGCCAGGGCGGCGAGGATCTCCCAGGACCAGGTCACCTTGACCGGGCCCTTCGAGTCCTTGCCGAGCTGCTCGGCCATGCCGCGGAAGTCGGCCACGGCGTGGTCGGCCATCGCGGCCTGCGCGATGTTGTGGTGCTGGGCGCCGTACGGGCTCTCCGCGGACGCCCGCGAGTTCATCCGCATCGCCCGCTTGCGCTCGCGCAGCGACACCGGGATCGACCAGATGTGGAACTTGCGGTCGTCGGCCCGCACCTCCAGCGAGTACTCCGCGCGGACCTCCTGCACGGCGCCCCACGGGATCTCGATGGTCCGGAACGGGTTGCGGATGCGCAGCATCTCCGGTCCGGCGAACACCGCCGCGCGCAGCGTCAGCGCGACGACCACCGCACCCACCGCGAGCACCGCCCCCGCGACGGTCACCGTGTCCTTGCCGACGTCGCGGACCAGGCTGTCGACGACCAGCCACAGCCCGGCGGCGAGCAGCGCGACGCCGGTGAAGACGGCCGGCTTGGACCGGTAGGTGGTGACGCCCTCGTCGGTGTTCATGACTCGGGATTGTGCCCCACGCCCGCGCGGCTCCGAAACGCCAGCCCGAGCGACCCCCGCTGGGTCAAGGGGTGAAACGTTCCGTTCCATGACCCCTCTGGCAGGGAGCTACGCGTGTAGATATGCTCATGTGGTGACCATGCTGTCTGCCTTCCCAGCCGACCCGGCCGAGGTGACGTCCTCCGAGGCGGCCCTGGCCCGGTTCCTCCACGGGCTTCCCGGCATCGACAAGGTCGGGGCCGAGTCCCGGGCCGCGATGCTCGGGACGCGTTCGATCAAGAAGGACGCCAAGGCCTTCGCGATCGACCTCGCCATCTCGATGATCGACCTGACCACCCTGGAGGGCGCCGACACGCCCGGCAAGGTCCGGGCGCTGTGCGCCAAGGCCCTCCACCCCGACCCGAGCGCGCCCGACGCGCCGCGGCCCGCGGCGATCTGCGTCTATCCGGACCTGGTCGCCGAGGCCAAGAAGGCGCTCGGCGCCGCGCCCGTCAAGGTCGCGTCCGTGGCCACCGCGTTCCCCTCGGGCCGCGCCGCCCTCGACGTCAAGCTCGCCGACGTCGCGGACGCGGTGCGCGCGGGCGCCGACGAGATCGACATGGTCATCGACCGGGGCGCCTTCCTGTCCGGGCGCTACCAGCAGGTCTTCGACGAGATCGTGGCCGTCAAGGCGGCTTGTGGCAGCGCGCACCTCAAGGTGATCCTGGAGACCGGCGAGCTGTCGACGTACGACAACGTGCGCCGCGCGTCGTGGCTCGCCATGCTGGCCGGCGCCGACTTCATCAAGACCTCGACGGGCAAGGTCGCCACCAACGCGACGCTGCCGGTCACGCTCGTGATGCTGGAGGCGGTACGCGACTTCCGTGCCGCGACCGGGCGCCAGATCGGCGTCAAGCCGGCCGGCGGCATCCGGACGACCAAGGACGCGATCAAGTACCTCGTCCTGGTCAACGAGACGGCGGGCCCGGACTGGCTGACCCCCGACTGGTTCCGCCTGGGCGCCTCCAGCCTGCTCAACGACCTGCTGATGCAGCGTCACAAGCTGGCGACCGGCCGCTACTCCGGCCCCGACTACGTGACGGTGGACTGATCCCGTGACCGCAAAGAGCTCCACTCCGGGCAAGGCGTTCGAGTACGCCCCGGCCCCCGAGTCCCGTTCCGCCGTCGACATTGCGGCGTCGTACGGCCTGTTCATCGACGGCAAGTTCACCGAGGCCGCGGACGGCGGCGTGCTCAAGACCGTCAACCCGGCCACCGAAGAGGTCCTGGCCGAGGTCGCGGTCGGCGGCGAGGCGGACGTCGACCGCGCGGTCAAGGCGGCCCGCAAGGCGTTCAAGGGCTGGTCGGCACTGCCCGGCAGCGAGCGCGCCAAGTACCTGTTCCGCATCGCGCGCCTGGTCCAGGAGCACGGCCGCGAGCTCGCGGTCCTGGAGACGCTCGACAACGGCAAGCCGATCCGCGAGTCGCGCGACGTCGACATCCCGCTCGTCGCGGCGCACTTCTTCCACTACGCCGGGTGGGCCGACAAGCTCGGGTACGTCGGCCACGGCCCCGATCCCAAGCCGCACGGCGTGGCCGGCCAGGTCATCCCGTGGAACTTCCCGCTGCTGATGCTCGCCTGGAAGATCGCCCCGGCGCTGGCGGCCGGCAACACGGTCGTCCTCAAGCCCGCCGAGACCACGCCGCTGACCGCGCTGCGGTTCGCGGAGATCTGCGTCGAGGCCGGGCTGCCGGCCGGTGTCGTCAACATCGTCACCGGCGCGGGCGCCACCGGCCGCGCGGTCGTCGCGCACCCGGACGTCGACAAGATCGCCTTCACCGGCTCGACCCCGGTCGGCAAGGAGATCATCCGCACGGTCGCCGGCACCGGCAAGAAGCTGACCCTCGAACTGGGCGGCAAGGCCGCGAACATCGTCTACGACGACGCCGCGCTCGACTCCGCGATCGAGGGCATCGTCAACGGCATCTTCTTCAACCAGGGCCAGGTCTGCTGCGCCGGTTCGCGCCTGCTCGTGCAGGAGTCGGTCGCCGACGAGGTGCTGTCGATGCTGACCCGCCGCCTGGGCACCCTGCGCCTGGGCGACCCGCTGGACAAGAACACCGACGTCGGCGCGATCAACTCGGCCGCCCAGCTCGACCGCATCAGGACGCTGGTCGCGTCCGGCGACGACGAGGGTGCCGAGCGCTGGACCGCGCCGTGCGAGATCCCCGCGAAGGGCTTCTGGTTCCCGCCGACCGTGTTCACCGGCGTGACGCAGGCGCACCGCATCGCGCGCGAGGAGATCTTCGGGCCGGTGCTGTCGGTGCTGACCTTCCGTACCCCCGCCGAGGCGGTCGAGAAGGCCAACAACACGCCGTACGGGCTGTCCGCGGGCGTGTGGACCGAGAAGGGCGCCAAGGCGCTGTGGACCGCGCAGCGGCTGCGCGCGGGTGTCGTGTGGACCAACACGTTCAACCGGTTCGACCCGGCGTCGCCGTTCGGCGGGTTCAAGGAGTCCGGGTTCGGCCGCGAGGGCGGCCGCCACGGTCTGGAGGCGTACCTCGATGTCTAAAGAACTGATGCGCGCCTCCGGAACGGCCCGTCTGGCGGTCCACAAGACCTACAAGCTGTACATCGGGGGCAAGTTCCCCCGGTCCGAGAGCGGGCGGGTGTACGCGGTGACCGACACGAAGGACCGTCCGCTGGCCAACGCGCCGCGCGGCACCCGCAAGGACGCCCGCGACGCCGTGGTCGCCGCGCGCAAGGCGTTCGGCGGCTGGTCCGGCGCGACCGCGTACAACCGCGGCCAGGTCCTCTACCGCGTCGCGGAGATGCTGGAGGCCCGCCGCGAGGAGTTCGCCGGCGAGGTCGCCGCGGCCGAGGGCGTCGGCCGCAACAAGGCGCTCGCGCTCGTCGACGCGGCGGTGGACCGCTGGGTCTGGTACGCCGGGTGGACCGACAAGCTCGCGCAGGTCGCGGGCGGCGCGAACCCGGTGGCCGGGCCGTACGCGAACTGGTCGACCCCCGAGCCGACCGGCGTCGTCGCCGTCGTCGCCCCGCAGAAGTCGTCGCTGCTCGGCCTCACCAGCGTGGTCGCGCCGGTGATCGCGACCGGCAACACCGCGGTCGTGCTGGCGTCCGAGAAGGCCCCGCTGCCGGCCCTGGCGTTCGCCGAGGTGCTGGGCGTCTCCGATGTGCCGGGCGGCGTGGTGAACCTGCTGAGCGGCCCGGTCGCCGAGGTCGCCCCGTGGCTCGCCGCACACCAGGACGTCAACGCGATCGACCTCGCGGGCGCGTCGCACAACGCCGGCGTCGCGTCGGTCCGCGACCTGGAGATCGCCGCGGCCGACAACCTCAAGCGCGTGCTGCGCCCCGAGGCCAAGGAGCCGGACTGGTCCGCCGACCCGGGCGTGGGCCGGATGCTCGCGTTCACCGAGACCCGCACCGTGTGGCACCCGACGGGCAACTGACCCGTCACCCGGGCCGGAGAGCCGGGGCGCGCGCCGGGTCTGAGCGGCGCTCGCCCCGGCTCTCCGCACGTCCGCGCGCGGGAAGCCGCGGGCGGGTCAGCCCGTGATGCCCCGGACGATCTCCTGCAAGTTGGTGCCGTCGGCCACCTGGCCGGTGAGCATCGCGGTGCTGAGCGGGAGGTCGCCGACCGTGGTGCCCACCGAGTTGTCGAGCGGGTCGACGCCGGTGCCCGCGAGCGGGTTGAGGGCCACCTTCGAGACCGGGTTGACGGCGGCCGGGACGGCCGCGTCCAGAGCCGGCTCCAGGCGCGTGGGGCCCGGCGCCTTGGGGGCGGCGGTCGCGGCCGGGGCGGCGACGCCCAGGGCCACCGCGGCGCCGATCGACGCGGCCATCACGGTACGCATTGCCGAAGCCATGGCAGGTCCTTCCGTACGACACGACCAGCCGGCGCGACGCCGACCGCGACCGGACACGGAGAGCGCCCGATCAAACACGCAAGGTAGCGAAATTGTCGGCGCAAGGGCAACGTGACACCCGCCGGAACCGAACCCGCGACTGTGCCGTCCTCAACCGCGTGACAGCACGATCCCGGCGGCGCCCGCATCCGGGACAACCCGGAAACGACGAAGTCCCGGGCCGGTCCGGTGAACGGACCACACCCGGGACTCCAGGTCCCCACAAGCCCCCCCGGACCGGTGTGAACTCTCGACGTCGCGCAGTCCCCGCCACGACAGCGGGGCACCTCACGTGCCGCGGCTCAGGCGACGAGCTCCGCGAACGCCTCGTCCGCGCCGAAGCTCAGCGCCTCGTCCTCGCGCAGCCGGCGCAGCGCGCGCCAGATGCTGCTCTTGACCGTGCCGACGCTGACCCCGAGAACCTCGGCGACCTCGGGGTCGGTCCGGCCCTCGTAGTAGCGCAGCACGAGCATCGTGCGCTGCGGCTCGGGCAGCTTGGCCAGTGCCGACCACAGCACGGCGCGCAGCTCGGTGTCGCCCATCGAGTCCGAGCCGTCGGGGCGCTCGGGCATCTCCTCGGTGGGGTACTCGCCGATGCGGCGGCGGCGCCATGCCGATATGTGCAGGTTGGTCATCGTGCGGCGCAGGTAGCCGCCGAGCGCGGCCTTGTCCTGGATGCGGCCCCACGCCTGGTAGGTGCTCATCAGGGCGCTCTGCAGGAGGTCTTCGGCCTCGTTGCGGTCCCCGGTGAGGTGGTACGCGGTGGCGAACAGCGCCGAGCGGCGCTCCCGCACGTACGCCGTGAAGTCGTCGTCGACGCAACCCGTGTCCTGGACCGCGGCGCGCGAGGCCGGCGTTCCGGCACTCGGGACCGCGGCGAGCGCGACGACCGTACGGCGGTTCTCGTGGCGGTCGATCAGTTGTGACTGCATGGTTCCTCCCCCAAACCCTGCTCCAACGCGAGCTTCGTTCACAGCCACAACTTTGCTGGTCGGGCTTCATCGGACCGTCCGCCTCGTGTCACAGCTGTGCAACAGGGAGCGGGGCCGGAGAACCGCGGAATGCGGACCCGTGTTCTTCCCACCCGTGACGTCAGACACAATGGCTCGCGTGCCCTACCTGTTGCTGATCGAGGACGACGAGGCCGTACGCACCGGCCTCGAACTCGCGCTGGGCCGCCAAGGTCACCGTGTGGTGACCGCGGCCACCGGCGAGCTCGGACTGGAGCGGTGGCGTGAGCAGCGCCCCGACCTCATCGTGCTGGATGTGATGCTGCCCGGAATCGACGGCTTCGAGGTGTGCCGGCGGATCCGCCGCACCGACTCGCTGCCGATCATTCTGCTGACCGCGCGCAACGACGACATCGATGTGGTCGTCGGCCTGGAGTCCGGTGCGGACGACTACGTGGTCAAGCCGGTGCAGCCGCGCGTCCTCGACGCGCGCATCCGTGCGGTGCTGCGGCGCGGCGAGCGCGAGGTCTCCGACGCGTCGGTGTTCGGCGACCTGGTGGTCGACCGCAACGCGATGATCGTGACCAAGGGCGGCGAGGAGTTGTCGCTGACCCCGACCGAGCTGCGGCTGCTCGTCGAGCTGAGCCGCCGGCCCGGCCAGGCGCTGTCGCGGCAGCAACTGCTGCGGCTGGTCTGGGAGCACGACTACCTCGGCGACTCGCGCCTGGTGGACGCCTGCGTCCAACGGCTGCGCGCCAAGGTCGAGTTGGTGCCTTCCGCGCCGACGCTCATCCGCACCGTACGAGGCGTGGGTTACCGCCTCGACCCGCCGTGACCGGCCGGTTCACCCGTACGCGGAAGCAGTCCGCCGCCCGCCCCCGCACGCGCCGCCCGGTGCTCGCGCGGCTCGGCCACGCGCTGCGCCTGAGCTCGCTGCGGGTGCGGATCCTCGCGGTGTTCGCGATCGTCGCCCTCATCTCGGCGGTCGCGGCCTCCGGTATCGCCTACTGGCTGACCCGCAACGCGGTCCTCCAGCGCGCGCAGGACTCGGTCATCAAGGAGTTCCGCGACGGCCTCGGCCGCGTCTCGGTCAACCTGCCCGCCGACCCGACGCAGGAGCAGCTCAACGCGGCCGCGCTCCAGCTCAAGAGCACCAGCTTCGGCTACCAGGTGGTGCTGGTCGGCAAGGACGACCGCGTCTCGGCCCCCAGCGACGGCCAGTTCACGCTGGAGGACGTGCCCGAGGACCTGCGGCGGGTGGTCAACGCACCCGACGACCAGCTCGAGTACCACATGTACTTCAAGCGGGTGAACATAGACGGCCAGCCGTACCTGATCTGCGGTACGAAGGTCATCGCCTCGGCCCCGGGGCAGGCGGACGGCCCGACCGGCTACATGTTCCAGTCGCTGCGCGCCGAGCAGACCGACCTGACGTCCCTCGCCCGCTACCTGACGACCGGTGCGGTGCTCGCGCTCGGCGCGGCGGCGGTGCTGGCGCTGGTCGGCGCCCGGCACGTCCTGCGTCCGGTACGTCGGCTCGGCGACGCCGCACGGCAGTTGGGCGCGGGCAAGCTGGACACCCGGCTCGACGTCCGCGGCTCCGACGAACTCGCGGATCTGGCGCGTACCTTCAACGACGCGGCCGAGAAGCTGGAGCGCAGCGTCACCGAGCTGCGGGCGCTGGAGGCGTCGTCGCGGCGGTTCGTCGCCGACGTGTCGCACGAACTGCGCACGCCGCTGGCCGCGATGACGGCGGTGAGCGAACTCCTCGAGGAGGAGGCCGACAGCCTCGGCGAACAGGGCGCCCCCGCGGCCCGCCTGGTCGTCGCGGAGATCGACCGGCTCGCCACGCTGGTCGAGGACCTGATGGAGGTGTCGCGCTTCGACGCGGGCACCGCGGCCCTGGTCCTCGACGACGTCGACATCGCCGACCTGGTCACCGCGTGCCTCGACGCGCGGGCCTGGATGGACGCCGTCGACCTGCGCTCGGCGCGCGGCATCATCGCCCGGGTGGACGCGCGCCGCCTGGACGTGATGGTGTCCAACCTGGTCGGCAACGCGCTGCGGCACGGAGGTTCGCCGGTGACGGTCGAGATCCGCCGTGAGCCGCGCACGCACGTACCCGGCATGCTCGCCGTGGAGGGTACGGAAGACCTGGTCATCGATGTGTCCGACACCGGCCCCGGCATCCCCGAGGAGGTTCTGCCGCACGTGTTCGACCGGTTCTACAAGGCGGACAGCTCACGGGCGCGTTCCGAGGGCAGTGGTCTCGGCCTGTCCATCGTGATGGAGAACGCGCGGATCCACGGCGGTACGGCGTCCGCGTCCAACGTGCCGGGCGGCGGCGCGATGTTCAGCCTGCGGCTGCCGCTGGTGCCGCCGGCCGACGACGAGATGGAGGACGGGTCCGACCCGTCGCGGCGGTTCGGAGGTGCCCGGTGAGCCCGGCGTTGCGCGTCGCCAGGCGCTCGCCGTCGGGTGCGGCCGGGTCGCGGACGGTACGCCCGTCCCGGCGCTCCCGCCGCGCCGTCGCCCTGGTCGGGGTGGTCGGCGCCGCGGCCCTGCTGGTCGGGTGCGGGATCCGCGAGACCGAGGGGCCGATCAACGCCGGCGAGCCCGCGAAGCGGCCGCAGGGCACCGCGACGTCGCCCGTGCTGGCCATGCACTCGATCTACCTCGTGCGCAACGGGCGCCCCGCTCCGGTGCTGCGCGGGGACGCGGTCGACCTGCCGGTGCCCGGGCAGAACACGACGCGCCAGCCGTCACCGGGCGACCCGCTGCGCATGTCGCTGATCGACCGCCTGCTGCGCGAACTGGCCCGCGGGCCGAACGCGGAGGAGGCCGCGCAGGGCTGGACCACGCGGCTGCCGGCCGGCGGGGTCAAGCTCGCAGAGCCGTTCGCCGAGGATCCCGCGGCCCTGATCCGCCTCGACCTGGCCGCCGTCACCGAACTGGACCCGGTGGCCCTGGGCCAGGTGGTCTGCACGCTCGAACACGCGGCGAAATCGGCCTCGGTGCTCCTGGCCGGCCGTACCGGCCCGGGTCGCCCGCTGACGTGCGCGACCTTCGAGGACGGGCCGCTCGGCCCGGAAGGCGGCCCGCCGCCCCCGTCGGCCACCCCGACGCCGTAGGTCGTCCCGCCGGGCCTGCGGGACTTTGAGGACACTCCCCAGCCCCGGTTCCTGCCGGGCCTCTCGTCCTCAGGGTCGGCCCCTGAGGAATCCCCTACGCCTGCGGGGCGGTTCCTCCGCCTTGCGCAGCATGTCCGTCCGGTCCGCCAGAAGGACGAAATGCGCATCGGCGGTGCGTACCTTCGAAAGGGAGGGTGCGAAATACGCACCGCTCCGAGGAGGAACAGATCGCCATGTACGCCATGACGCAACCCGCACGATTGACCCGGCCCCGCGAAGGCCGGATGATCGCCGGCGTCTGCGCGGGTATCGCACGCCGCTTCGGCTGGACGCCCAAGGCCGTGCGCATCGCCTTCGTCGTCTCCTGCCTCCTGCCCGGCCCGCAGATCCTGCTTTACCTGGCGATGTGGGTGGTCATCCCCAAGGAGAGGTGACCCGCGCCCGGCCGCCAGGCCGAGCTTGCGCCTATCATCCGTTCTGGGTCCGGACGGTGTCCGGGCCCGGGGACGGACGGACGGCGCAGGCGAGGGGGGATGCCCGGTGGGGCCGACGTACCACAGGAACCGGATCATCACGCTGTCCGTCGTGGGCGGCGTGATCGTCACGCTGCTGGGGCTCTTCCTGAGCGGGACCCTCGCCGTGAAGGCGGCGAAGACGTCCGCCATGTCCTCGAAGAAGTACTCCAACGAGGAGATCGAGGACAACAACCGCTTCTGGGACGACGAGGGCAAGCTCGGCGAGGCCAAGCCGGTCGGCCCGCAGGGCGTCGAGGCGCCCTCGAACCCGAACTTCCGGCCGCCGCGCACGGTGGACGCCGAAGGCGTCGCCGCACCGTACGACGAGGAGACCGCGATACGCGGCAAGATCTTCTTCGAGGTGCCGGGCGGCGTCGCGGAGTGCAGCGGCACCGTCGTGAGCCATCCGACGGGCAACATGGTCTGGACGGCGGCGCACTGCCTGCACGGCGGGCGCACCGGCGACTTCTACAAGCGCGTGACGTTCATCCCGGGCTACAACGGCGCGGGGCGCACGACCGCCGAGAAGGCGCCGTACGGGCGCTGGCCGGCCCGCCAGGTCGAGGTGAGCGACCAGTGGGTCGAGGACGCCGACCCCGAACGCGACAGCACCGCCTCGCCCTTCGACTTCGGCGCGTTCATCGTGCAGCCGCCCTCCGGCCGGCAGTCGCTGGAGGAGGAGTTGGGCAGCAGCGCCGAGATACTGTTCAACGCGCCGCGCAACCTGACCGTCGACTCGTTCGGGTACCCGGGCGAAGAGCCGTTCGACGGCAGCGAGTTGTTCACCTGCCACTCGCCGACGACGGACTTCCGCAACACCGGTTGGCCCGAACCCGCGATGTTGTGGATGGGCTGCACGATGACCGGCGGATCCAGCGGCGGGGGCTGGTTCGCGGAAGTCGAGGGCAAGAGATATCTGGTCAGCAACATCTCGCTGGGGATAATCACATCGAACGCGGAGACGATGACGGGCCCCTATCTGGGGAACGTCGCGCGCTCGCTGTACGACCGCTTCTGACCCTTCCACGGCCCCGTCCGAGGCCCTGTCCGCGGCCCGCGCCTGCGAGGACGCGGGCCGGCGGCGGGCAGTCGTGCGGCCGGGTCAGCCGGTGACGCCGGGGACCCCGGGCAGGCCGGGCACAGCCGGAAGGGCGTTGGTGGGCAGCGTCTGCGTGGCAGTGTCCAGGCCGCCGGTGACCTGGCCGGTCGGCAGGCTGTCGGTCACTCCGCTGATCGGGAACGGCCCGAGGGTGCCGCCGTTCTCCTGGGCCACCTTCGGCACCGTGGGGACGTTCGGGTTGAGCAGTCCGGCGTTGCCGCCGGTCGCGGCCATCGCCGATCCGGCCGTTCCGGCCACGAGCGCCGCACCGAGCCCGGCCGTGACAGCCGCCTTACGCGTTACCGATCCCATGAGCATCCTCATCTTCCGGACGCGGCTCCACCACGCCACGTGACAACATGACCACGAAAGGTAGCGAACGCAAGACGCGGAGTGCAAAACGCAATTGGCCCGGGCGGCCTCTTGCCGAGGCCGTCCGGGCGTGTTGCGTGCCGCCGAATCCGCAGGTCGGCGGGTGATCGATCGGCGGGTGATCGGTCGCCGCTCGGCTGCGGATCGGCCGCGAGTCAGCCGCGGGGAAAGAGCCATTCGGCGCGAAGTGCGGCGTACCCGGGCTTGATCACCTCGTTGATCATGGCGAGGCGCTCGTCGAACGGGATGAACGCGGACTTCATGGCGTTGACCGTGAACCACTGCATGTCGTCGAGGTCGTAGCCGAACGCGTCGACCAGGTGCTCGAATTCGCGCGTCATCGAGGTCCCGCTCATCAGCCGGTTGTCGGTGTTGACGGTGACCCGGAAGTAGAGCTTGCGCAGCAGGCCGATCGGGTGGTCCGCGTACGAAGCGGCGGCGCCGGTCTGGAGGTTGGAGGTCGGGCACATCTCCAGCGGGATGCGCTTGTCGCGCACGTACGCGGCCAGGCGGCCGAGCGCGATGGCGCCGTCGTCCTTGACGTCGATGTCGTCGATGATGCGCACGCCGTGGCCGAGCCGGTCGGCGCCGCACCACTGCACGGCCTCCCAGATCGACGGCAGGCCGAAGGCCTCGCCCGCGTGGATCGTGAAGTGGAAGTTCTCGCGCTGGAGGTACTCGAACGCGTCGAGGTGGCGGGTGGGCGGGTGGCCGGCCTCGGCGCCCGCGATGTCGAAGCCGACGACACCTTCGTCGCGGTAGCGGTTGGCGAGTTCGGCGATCTCCAGCGAGCGGGCGGCGTGCCGCATCGCGGTCAGCAGCGCGCCGACGCGGATGCGGTGGCCGGCCTCGGCGGCGTTGTGCTCGCCGAGGCGGAAGCCCTCGTTGACGGCCTCGACGACCTCGTCCAGGGTCAGGCCGGCGTCGAGGTGCTGCTCGGGTGCGTAGCGGATCTCGGCGTACACGACGCCGTCGGCCGCCAGGTCCTCGGCGCATTCGGCGGCGACGCGCACCAGCGCCTCGCGCGTCTGCATGACCGCGCAGGTGTGCGCGAACGTCTCCAGGTAGCGCTCCAGCGAGCCGGAGTCGGCCGCTTCGCGGAACCAGACGCCGAGGGCGGCGGGGTCGTCGGTCGGGAGGTTGCCGTAGCCCACCGCGGCGGCGAGTTCGACGATGGTGGCCGGACGCAGGCCGCCGTCGAGGTGGTCGTGGAGGAGAACCTTCGGGGCTCGGCGGATGTGCTCGGCCGAGGGCGAGACTGCGTGTTGGCTGTGCATGGGCAGACTGTAGTACCTACGCGCGTAGAAGGCACGAATGTCAGATGAAGACGGGGCCCGGAAAAGATGGCGGTTCGCCGTCGTCGGCCCCACCCCGTCCCGCCCCCGTCCCGTCGTTCGCCCCGTCGTCCGTCCCGTCGGCCTCAACCGCGGCCGAGCAGCCGTCCGGTGCGCCCCACCACGAACTCGCGGAACAGCTTCACGGGCGCGGTCTCCGGGCGCTCCCGCGGCCACGCCAGACCGATCGTGCGGTACGCGCGCGGCTCGGTGACCGCCAGTTGCACGGTCCCCGGCCGGACCGCCTCGGGCGCGGGCAGCAGCGCGACCCCGAGCCCCGCCGCCACCAGTCCGCGCAGCGTCTCGGCCTCCTCGCCCTCGAACGCGACGCGCGGCGCGAACCCCGCCTCGGCGCACAGGGCGTCGGCGATGCGGCGCAGGCCGTACCCCGGCTCCATGCACACGAACTCCTCCCCCGCCGCCTCGGCCAGCCGCACCCGCCTGCGTCCCGCGAGCCGGTGGTCGGCCGGGACGACGAGGTAGAGCCGCTGTTCGTCGAGCGCCCGGACGGCCAGGTCGGGATCGTCCGGCAGCGGCGACGTCAGGCAGAGGTCCAACTCCCCCGCGCGCATGCGGGCGAGCATCGACGCGGCCGAGTCCTGCACGAGCGAGAAGCGGATGCCGGGGTGGTCGGCGCGGAAGGCACGCAGCAGCCCGGGCACCGCCTCGGCGCCCATCGTGTGCAGGAAGCCGAACGCCACCTTCCCGCGGGTCGCGCTCACCTCCCCCTGGATCTCCTCGCACGCCTCGTCGAGCCGGTCGAGCACCGGCTCGACGGCGGCCAGCAGCGCGCGGCCCTGCCGCGTGAGGCGTACGCCGCGCCCGCTGCGCACCAGGAGGGGCACCCCGAGCTCGGCCTCCAGCCGGGCCATCGAGCGGCTGAGGGTCGGCTGCGGTACGCCCAACTCCTCGGCGGCCCGCGTCACATGCTCGCTCCGCGCCACCGCCGCGAAGTGCACCAGCCTCGGGACGAGCACCTCCACCGGGTTCTCTGCCCCGTCCGGCGGCCCTCCGGCGACTGACCTGCTCTCATACGACATGGCATCAATCATTGCCGAAACATGCATTGGACGCATGACTCGAGCAGTCGTACGTTCGACGCTATGTCCGCGTCGTCCGCACAGTCCGCGTCCTCCGCACCGGAACCTGCCATAGCGGGACCTGCCCCCGCGGTCCGCCATGCGAAGGGCACCGCCGCGTACCGCCGCGTCAACCTCGCGCTCTTCCTCGCCGGATGCGCGACGTTCGCGATGCTCTACACGACGCAGACGCTGCTGCCGCAGCTGTCCGGCGCCTTCCACCTCACCCCCGCCCAGGCCAGCGTGTCGGTCTCGGTGGCCACCGGGGCGCTCGCCCTCGCGGTGATCCCGGCGAGCATGCTCTCCGAGCGCTGGGGCCGCACGCGGATCATGACCGTGTCGGTCTTCGCCGCCGCACTGCTCGGCGTACTCGCCGCGTTCGCACCGGACTTCGGCACCCTCGTCACCCTGCGCACCCTCCAGGGCGCGGCCCTCGCGGGCCTCCCGGCGACCGCGATGGCGTACCTCGCCGAGGAGATCGAGGGCACCTCGCTCGCGTCCGCCATGGGGCTGTACGTCGCGGGCAACAGCATCGGCGGCATGGGCGGCCGCCTGGTGACGGGACTCGCCGGCGACCTCGGCGGCTGGCGGATCGCGCTCCTCACCATCGGCCTCGTCGCCCTCGCCTGCGCGATCGCCTTCCGCGTGCTGGTCCCGCGCTCCCGCAACTTCCGCCCGGCGGACCGCAGCCCGCGTGAACTCGCGGGGACGCTGCGCACCCACCTCGCCGACCCGGTCCTGCGCCGCCTCTACCTGCTGGGCATGCTCTTCATGGGGGCCTTCGGAACCGTCTACAACTACCTGGGCTACCGCCTGCTCGACGCCCCGTTCCACCTCCCGGAGGCGGTCGTCGGCGCGGTCTTCGTCATCTACATCGCCGGTACGTTCAGCTCCGCCGCCGCGGGCCGCCTGGTCGGCCGCTTCGGTCACCGCACCACCTTGTGGGCGGCGGCCGCCGTCACCGCCGCGGGCGCGCTGCTGACGCTGCCGAACCACCTCGCGTTCGTGATCCCGGGGCTGGTCGTCCTGACCGCCGGCTTCTTCGCCGGACACGCCGCCGCGAGCGCCGCCGTCGGCCTGCGGGCCGCCAAGGGCCGCGCGCAGGCCTCCGCGCTCTACATCGCCGCCTACTACCTCGGCAGCAGCCTCGGCGGCCCGCTGGGCGGCGTCGCCTTCCACGACGTCGGCTGGCCCGGCGCGGTGGTGTTCGTCCTCGTCCTGTGCGCCCTCGCCGCGGTCGTCACCGCCGGCCTCCGCATCCGCGCCGCCGCCCCGGGCCCGGCACGCCACGCCCGCCCCCACCGCGCCACGGCCCGCGCCTGAGCACACGAGAGCGGGCGCCGCACACTCGCGACGCCCGCTCCGGCAGGTCCACTCAGTTGGCCGACGGCGATGCCATCAGCTTCGGTTCCGCTTTCCGGCGACCGGTTCAGGAGGTCGGGCCGATGCGGTCGACGACGATCGGGGTCGGCGTGAACTTCGTTCCCGGGGCCGCGACATCGTAGGAGTCGGCGATCGCCTCCAGCGCGTACTCGAAGCGCTCGGGGGTGTCCGTGTGCAGGGTCAGCAGCGGCTGGCCCTGGGCCACCGTGTCACCCGGCTTGGCGTGGATCTCGACGCCCGCGCCCGCCTGCACGGCCTCCTCCTTGCGCGCGCGGCCCGCGCCCAGGCGCCAGGCGGCCACGCCGACGGCGTACGCGTCGAGGCGCGTCAGCACGCCGGAGGCGCTCGCCGTCACCACGTGCGTCTCGCGCGCGGTGGGCAGCGCCGCGTCCGGGTCGCCGCCCTGCGCCGCGATCATACGGCGCCACGCGTCCATCGCGGAGCCGTCCTTCAGCGCCTCCGCCGGGTCCCGGTCGGTCACGCCCGCGGCGGCGAGCATCTCGCGGGCCAGGGCCAGCGTCAGTTCGACGACGTCCGCCGGTCCGCCGCCCGCCAGCACCTCGACGGACTCGCGGACTTCCAGGGCGTTGCCGGCCGTCAGGCCCAGCGGCGTGGACATGTCGGTCAGCAGCGCGACCGTCTTGACACCGTGGTCCACGCCCAGGCGCACCATCGTGCGGGCGAGTTCGCGCGCGTCCGCGAGGTCCTTCATGAACGCGCCGGTGCCGACCTTGACGTCGAGGACCAGCGCGCCGGTGCCCTCCGCGATCTTCTTGCTCATGATCGAGCTGGCGATCAGCGGGATCGCCTCGACGGTGGCGGTGACGTCGCGCAGCGCGTACAGCTTCTTGTCGGCGGGGGCGAGCCCGTCGCCCGCCGCGCAGATGACCGCGCCGACCGACTCCAGGACGGCGAGCATCTCGTCGTTGGACAGCAGCGCCCGCCAGCCCGGGATGGCCTCCAGCTTGTCGAGCGTGCCGCCGGTGTGGCCGAGGCCGCGCCCGGACAACTGCGGTACGGCGACGCCGCAGGCGGCCACCAGCGGTGCCAGCGGCAGCGTGATCTTGTCGCCGACGCCGCCGGTGGAGTGCTTGTCGGCGGTCGGCCGCGACAGGCCCGAGAAGTCCATGCGCTCGCCGGACGCGATCATCGCGTCCGTCCAGCGGTTGATCTCGGCGGAGGTCATGCCGTTGAGCAGGATCGCCATCGCGAGCGCGGACATCTGCTCGTCCGCGACCTCGCCCCGCGTGTAGGCGTCGACCACCCAGTCGATCTGACTGTTGGTCAGCTCGCCGCGGTCGCGCTTCGTGCGGATGACGGAGATGGCGTCCATGCTCAACAGGCTCTCCTCGTATCAGGTCAGGTTGTCGGGGCCGAAGGCGTCGGGCAGCACGTCGCTCATCGGCCGGATGCCCCGCGCGGTGTCCACCAGCAGCCCCGGACCGCCGTGCTCCCACAGGAGTTGGCGGCAGCGGCCGCACGGCATCAGCACCGCGCCGTCGCCGTCGCAGCACGTGAACGCGACGAGGCGACCGCCGCCGCTCGCGTGCAGTGCTCCCACCAGACCGCATTCCGCGCACAAAGTCACGCCATACGACGCGTTCTCCACATTGCAGCCCACGACGGTCCGCCCGTCGTCGACCACCGCGGCGGCGCCGACCGGGTACTTCGAGTACGGCGCGTACGCGTGCGTCATCGCCTCGCGCGCCGCCTCCCGCAGGGCCTCCCAGTCGACGTCCGCGCCGACCGTCGCAGCGCTGCCCGCTTCCGTGTCCGCTGCCGTGTTCGCAGCCGTGTTCGCGTCGGTGTCCGCATCGGTGCCGGTCATGCCGTCAGCCCTTCGTGTAGGGCTTGTTGGCCGCGGCCGGCGGCCGGACCTTGCCCACCAGGCCGGCCACCGCGAACACGGTGACGATGTACGGCAGCATCTGGAGGAACTCCGCCGGAATCGGCGTCTGAAGCGGTTGCAGCGACGTCGCGAGAGCCTTCGTGAAGCCGAACAGCAGTGCCGCCGCGACCGCGCCCAGCGGACGCCAGCGGCCGAAGATGACCGCCGCCAGCGCGATGTAGCCCGCGCCGGACGCCATGTCCTTGCTGAACGTGCCGACCGTGCCGATGGTGAGGAACGCGCCGCCGATGCCGGCGATGAGGCCCGCCCCCGACACGTTCAGGTACCGGGTGCGCAGCACCTTGATGCCGACCGTGTCCGCCGCCGTCGGGTGCTCGCCGACCGCGCGGGCGCGCAGGCCCCAGCGGGTGTGGAAGAGCGCCAGGTGCACGACCGCGACCAGGACGTACATCAGGTACACGATCACGTTGACGTCGAACAGCACGGGGCCGATCACCGGGATCTCCGACAGGCCGGGGATCGCCCAGTTGTCGAAGGTGCCGGGGTTGTTGTACTTGTCGCTGTTCGGCCGCAGGAGCTGCGAGTAGAGGAAGCCCGTCATACCCGCGACGAGCAGGTTGATGACGACACCGAGGACGACCTGCTCGACCAGGTAGCGCACCGCGAACACGGCGAGCAGCAGGCCGACGAGGCCGCCCGCGACCGCGCCGGCCAGCAGGCCCGCGTACAGCGAGTCGGTGATCGAGCCGACCAGCGCCGCGGAGAACGCGCCGGCCAGGAACTGGCCCTCGATGGCGATGTTGACGACGCCGGAGCGCTCGCCGATGACGCCCGCGAGCGCGCCGAGGATGAGCGGCGTCGCGGCGAGCATCGTGTTCTGCAGCGCGCCCGCGAAGGACATCTGCTTTCCGGCGATGGCCCAGCTGAGGAACGCGACCACGAACGCGATCACGAACACCGCGGCGCTGAGCCGCCGGGCCAGCTTGGACCGGTCCAGCACGATGCGGGCGACGCCCGCCGCCATGCACAGGATCGACATCGCGATCGCGGTGCCGCGCGCGGCGACGTCGAGGTCGCCGACCTCCGGGCCGGACCCGGAGACCGTCATGCCGAAGACCGCGTCGACACCGCCCTTGGTGCCGAAGCCGAAGGCCCACAGGGCGTACACGCCGATCAGGATGAAGCCGCCGCCGGTGATCAGCGCGCGGCGGCGGGCGGCGGCGGCGAGCGTACGCGCCGCGGCACCCGTGGCCTCCTGAGGCGCCTCTGCCTCCGGGGTGATGAGAGTGTTCGACATCAGACGGCCTCCGCCCCTGCGGTTTCCTTCGCGACCAGGCCGCCTTCGCCGCCTCTGTGCGCGCCCTTGAGGCGGAAGATCGTGCGGACCAGGGCGGGGGCCGCGACACAGAGCACGATCACCGCCTGGATGACCATGACGATGTCGATCGACACGCCCACGGCCGCCTGCATCTTCGAACCGCCCGCCTGGAGCGCGCCGAACAGCAGTGCAGCGAAGACGACGCCCAGCGGCTTGGTGCGGCCGAGCAGCGCCACGGTGATGGCGGTGAAGCCGAGGCCCGCGTCGATGGTGGGGCTCAACTGGTGGCCCGCGTTGTACGGGCCCGCGAGCTGCGACACGCCCACCATGCCGGCCATCGCGCCCGCGATGGCCATCGCCACGATCTGCGCGCGTCCCACGCTCATGCCCGCGGTACGTGCGGCGTCCGGGTTGGAGCCCACCGCGCGCAGTTCGAAGCCCATCGTCGAGCGGTTGAGGATCCACCAGTACAGCGCCACCGCGGCGAGCGCGAGGATGATGCCGAGGTTGATGCGCAGTTCGTCGCCGAACAGCCGGGGCAGCAGCGCGCCGTCGTCCAGCGGCTTGCCGATCGGCTGCTGCTGGTTCTCCTCGCGGAAGGTGTCGGTGGTGAGCAGCCACGCGAGGAAGTTCAGCGCGATGTAGTTGAACATGATCGTGATGATCACCTCGTGGGCACCGAAGCGTGCCTTGAGGACACCGGCGAGCCCCGCGTACACCGCGCCGCCGAGGATGCCGCCGATGATCACCAGGATCAGCAGCGGCGCGCCCGGCAGGTCGAACGTGAAGCCGACCCACGACGCGACGATGGCGCCCGCGATGAGCTGGCCCTGCGCGCCGATGTTGAACAGACCCGCGCGGAAGGCGATCGAGACCGCGAGGCCGCCGAAGATCAGCGGGGTGGCCTGCGAGATCGTCTCGGAGATCGGGTTGAGGATGTACGGCGCGTAGTTGCTGTCGAAGGTGCTCGGGTCGACGATCGCGCCCTTGAAGAGGGCGACGTACGCGTCCTTGACGAGGTTCCACGACGACGACAGCGCGTCGCCCGGGTCGTCGAAGAAGTACTTGTACTTGTCCAGGACGTCCTGGTTGGACAGGACGATCAGGACGGCGCCGACGAGCAGGGCCAGCACGATCGCCAGGAACGTGACGACGGCCGAGTTGCCGGTGACGATGCCGTCGATCACCTGGCGCCCGAACGACTTCTGCGGCTTCGCCTGGGACTGCTGCGCCGCGGCGACCGCGGCGATGGGCTTGTCGGCGGGCGTCTCAGCGGGCGTCTCGGCCGGCTGCTCGGCGGGTGTCCCGGCGGGCTGCTCGGGGGGCGTGGTGCCCTCGGGCTTCTTGCCGTCGTTGTTCTCGTCGCTCATGCCTGCCCCTCCTCTCCACCGGTCGTGTCGTTGTCGCGCGGGGTGTCGTTGTCGCGCGGGATGTCGGCGTCGCGCGGGGTGTCGGCGTCCTCGACGTCCAGTTCCAGCGACGGACGCGTGGCGGCCTTCTCCAGCAGCGCGGGGTCCTCGACACCGGCCATCAGGAGGCCCAACTGCTCACGTGTCGCGGTGGGCGGCACGATTCCGACGATGCGGCCGCGGTACATCACCGCGATCCGGTCGGCCAGCGCGACGACCTCGTCCAGTTCGGTGGAGACGATGACGACCGGCGTGCCGAGGTCCCGTTCCGCCACGATGCGCTGGTGGATGAACTCCATCGCGCCGACGTCCACCCCGCGCGTGGGCTGCGAGGCGATGAACAGCCGCAGCGGGCGCGACATTTCGCGCGCCACCACGACCTTCTGCTGGTTGCCGCCGGACAAAGAGCCCGCGGGGCTGTCGATCGACTGCGTGCGGATGTCGAACTCCTCGACCCGCTGGTACGCGTTCTCGCGCACCTTCTTGGGGTTGATCGCGATGCCCCCGCCGTACGGCGGCCGCGTGACCAGGTCGAGCACCAGGTTCTCGCCCACCGTGAACTCGCCCACGATGCCGTCGTGCTGGCGGTCCTCGGGCACGAACCCGACACCCGCGTCGAGCGTCTTGCGCGGGCTGAGCGTGGTGATGTCGCGGCCGTCCAGGCGGATCCGGCCGGCGGCGGGCTTGCGCAGCCCGAGGATCGCCTGCGTCAGCTCGGTCTGGCCGTTGCCCTGCACGCCCGCGACGCAGAGGATCTCGCCCTCGCGCAGCTCCAGGTCCACGCCGTCGACCTGGACGTTGCCGAAGTCGTCGAGCACGGTGACGTTTTCGAGGCTGAAGCGCACCTCGCCCGGCTGCGCGGGCTCCTTGTGCACCACGAGGTCGACGGGCCGGCCGACCATGAGCGAGGCCAACTCGGTCTCGGAGGACGACGGGTCCGCGCTGCCGACCACCTTGCCGCGGCGGATGACCGTGATGCGGTCGGCGACCGCCTTGACCTCTTTGAGCTTGTGGGTGATGAAGACGATCGAGTGGCCCGAGTCGCGCAGCGCGCGCATGACCCGGAACAGCTCCTGCGTCTCCTGCGGTGTCAGCACCGCGGTCGGTTCGTCGAGGATCAGCACCTTGGCGTCGCGGACCAGGGCCTTCAGGATCTCGACGCGCTGCTGGAGGCCGACCGGCAGGTCCTCGACGGTCGCGTCCGGGTTGACCTCCAGGCCGTACTCGGCGACCAGGTCCAGCACCTTCTTGCGGGCGCGGCGGCGGTCCAGCCAGCCCAGCGCCTGGGTCTCCTCGTTGCCCAGCATCACGTTCTCGGCGACCGTGAAGACCGGTACGAGCATGAAGTGCTGGTGGACCATGCCGATGCCGGCGTCGATGGCGTCGCCCGCGGTCTTGAAGGTACGCGGCTGTCCGTCCACGACGATCTCGCCCGACGTCGGCTCGTAGAGCCCGTACAGGACGTTCATCAGCGTCGACTTGCCGGCACCGTTCTCACCGAGGAGGCAGTGGATCTCTCCGGGCTCGACGGTCAGATCGATGTGGTCGTTCGCGACCAGCGATCCGAACCGTTTCGTGATCCCGCGCAGTTCCAGCTTCAGCGCGGTCACCTCCTCAGCGGCGCAGCGCCCCGGGCGGCGGGACGTGCGGGGGGATGGTCAAGGGTGTGGTACTGCGGTGCCGGGCGACGGGGGCGAGGGGCCCGGCGGAAGCAAAGCGCCGGGTGCCGCGGACCGAGGGGTCCACGGCACCCGGCCGCGAGGTCAGCTCTTCGGCTGGCTCGGCGAGGTGATCTTGATGGTGCCGGCGATGATGTCGGCCTTGATCTTCTGCAGCTCGGCCTTGGTCTCCGCGGTGACCTGCGAGTCGAAGTCGTGGAACGGCGCGAGGCCGACGCCCTCGTTCTGCAGCGTGCCGAGGTACGGCTTGGTGGAGTACTGGCCCGCGGCGGCTTCCTTGAGCGACAGGAACACCGAGTCCTTCATGGACTTGGTGACGGTGGAGAGCATGACTTCCTTGTCGTTCGTGCTCTCGTAGCCGTCGACGTCGACCCAGATGATGCTGGCCTTGCCGGACTGCTTGGCCTTCGAGGCCGCACCGAGGCCGGTCTGGCCCGCCACCGGGTGGATGATGTCCGCACCCTGGTTGATGAAGTCGTTCGCGATGCGCTCGCCGTCGCCGGGCGAGTCGAACTTGCCGGCGATCGAGCCGTCCTGCTTGGCCTCGTCCCAGCCGAGGACCTGGACGGACTTGCCCTTCTGCTGGTTGTAGTAGTTGACGCCCTCGACGAAGCCGTCCATGTAGATGGTGACCGGCGGGATCTTCATGCCGCCGAAGGTCGCCACCTTGCCGGTCTTGGTCTGCGCGGCGGCGAGGTAGCCGCCCATGAACGCCGCCTGGGCGGTGTTGTACTCGAGACCCTTGATGTTCGGCTCGACGCTGCTGGAGTCGACGATGATGAACTTCTGGTTCGGGTTGTTCTTCGCCGCCTCGCCGGTCGCCTTCGCCATGAGGCCGCCGACCGCGACGACGACGTCGCACTTGTCGGCGACGAGGCTGTCGATGTTCGGCACGTAGTCGTTCTCCGTCTTGGAGTCGACCTTCTTGATCTGCATGCCCAGCTCGTCCTTGGCCTGGTTCAGGCCGGCCCACGCCGCGGCGTTGAACGAGCGGTCGTCGACGCCGCCCTGGTCGGTGACCATGCACGCCTTGAAGTTGGCGGCGCTGGTGGCACCCCCGGCGCCTCCGGCGGTCGGCGTGCCGCTCGCGGTCGAGCCCTTGTCATCGTCCTTCGGCTTGCTGCCACAAGCAGTCGCGGTGAGGGCGAGAGCCCCGGTGACCGCGACCACGGCGACCTTGGATACCCGGCGCACGGGGTGTCTCCTTCCGATGCACGCCCAACGAGGCGTGAAATCAGCTGAACATCTGGCAAGACCTGTGGTGGCGGTTGGCTGACACGCTGCGTTCAACGCGAGTAGAATGCGTCGTGTACGCGCGTAGACATGCGAACCGCCGCCGAGCATACATACAAAATCAATATCTCTGACATACAGGTCAGATCACCACTTGGACACGATCTGGTGAGCCAAGTGGATGAAGGGAAGCAGTGGTCGGGCCAGGTCTCACGGCTGCACGGTTTCCCCGTCACGACCCTCGGTAAAAGCAAGGCCCCGCACCTGTCGGTGCGGGGCCTGATTCGTGTCCTGGCCGTTACCGCCAGTACTACGTATTACCTGGTCAGAGCATCCTTTAGCGGTCCCGCCCGACGTCCGTTCGGGCCCGTACGAGACGCGCGGGCGGGTGCGGACGAAGGGCGTCCCGGCCTACCGGTGCGGCCGCACCGCCAAGCCGGCGAAGAGCCGCACGCCGACGCCGATGGCCCGCTCGTCGACGTCGAAGCGCCCCTGGTGCAGGTCGTACGGCGCCTCGCCCGCCGGGCGCACGCCGAGCCGGGTGAGCTGCCCGGGGACGTCCTCCAGGAACCACGAGAAGTCCTCGCCGCCCAGGCTCTGCTCGGTCACCTCGACCGACGCGGCACCGAGAAATCCGGTCGCGACGGTCCGCGCCGCGGCGACCGCATCCGCGTCGTTGACCACCGGAGGCACCCCGCGGTGGTGCTCCAACTCCCACTTGGCGCCGTACGTCGAGGCGATCGAGTCGACCAGCTCCTGGATGAGGTCGGGCGCCTGCCGCCACGCCTCGATGTCCAGGCAGCGCAGCGTGCCGTCCAGTTCGCCGCGCTGCGGGATGACGTTGGGCGCGGAGCCCGAATTGATGCGCCCCCACACGATGCTGACGCCGGAGCGCGGGTCGATGCGCCGGGCGAGCGCCGACGGCAGCTCCGCGGCCATCTTCGCGAGCGCGGTCACCAGGTCGGTGGACTGGTGCGGGCGCGCGGTGTGCCCGCCCGGGCCGCCCAGCGTGATGATGATGCGGTCGCACGCGGAGGTGATCGCGCCGACCCGCAGGGCCACGCGTCCGACCTCCACGCGCGGGTCGCAGTGCACCGCGTGGATCTCCTCGACGCCCTCCAGCCCGCCGGCCTTGATGACGTCCAGCGCGCCGCCGGGCAGCTTCTCCTCGGCGGGCTGGAAGATCAGCCGCACCGGACGCGCCAGCAGGCCCTCGCGCGCGAGGTCGGCCAGCACGAGGCCGGTGCCGAGCGTGACCGTGGTGTGCACGTCGTGGCCGCACGCGTGGGCGCGGCCGGGCACGGTGGAGCGGTAGGGGACGTCCTTGACGTCCTCGACCGGCAGCGCGTCGATGTCGCCGCGGAAGGCGACGAGTCCGCGCCCGTCGGCGCCACCCGGCGAGGCCGGGACGTCGCATACGACGCCGGTGCCGGGGAGCAGACGGGGCGTCAGACCGGCGGCCACGAGCCGGTCGTGGATCAGCCCGGTGGTGCGGAACTCCTCCCGCCCCAGTTCAGGATGCATGTGCAGGTCGCGGCGAATAGCCACGAGTTCGTCGGCATATGCGGCGACATGTGCGGCGACGCGGGAGGACGCGGCTGAAACTGCGCCCTCAGGACCTTCGGGGAGGGATGCGCTCACCCCTGCAAGGGTACGTTGCCGCGATACCCGCGACGTGGGAGAAAGCGAATTACCCCCGTTAGGGTGAGGAAAACTGCCCACCGTGGCGCATGACCCAGGGCCGGTGGGGGTATGCCTCTACGCCCACTTGGCTGACGCCCAGTCAGGGATCCAACCAGACAGTCAATCCGCTCCGCCGGCCCGCCCGTGGAACGCGTCCAGGATGCGCGCCGCCGCGATCGTCGCGGTGATCTCGCCGTCCCGCACCTGCCGTTCGAGGTCCGGCACCAGGCTCTTGACCTCGGTGTTTGCCCGCAACTCGGCCAACAGCGAGTCGTGTACGGCGGCCCAGGTCCAATCGACCTGCTGACGGCGCCTCACCTCCGCCAGACGCCCTGCCGATTCCAGGGTCTGACGGTGCTTCAGGACCGTGTCCCACAGCTCGTCGAGCCCAGTTCCGGTCAGCGCGGAGCAAGTGAGCACCGGCGTGTACCACAATTCGCCAGATCTGCGCATCAGCCGCAATGCGCCTTGGAGTTCGCGCGCAGCGGCCTTCGCTGACTGTGCGTAATCGCCGTCGGCCTTGTTGACGGCCACGATGTCGGCCATCTCCAGGACGCCCTTCTTGATGCCCTGGAGCTGGTCGCCGGTCCGCGCGAGGGTCAGGAAGAGGAAGCAGTCGACCATGTTGGCGACGGTCACCTCGGACTGCCCGACGCCGACCGTCTCGACGAGCACGACGTCGTACCCCGCGGCCTCCATGAGCACGATCGACTCGCGCGTGGCGCGCGCGACGCCGCCGAGCGTCCCGGCGGTCGGCGACGGGCGTACGAACGCGGCGGGGTCGACGGCGAGCCTCCCCATGCGCGTCTTGTCGCCGAGGATGCTGCCGCCGGTCCGCGTCGACGACGGGTCGACGGCCAGCACCGCGACCCGGTGCCCGGCCGTCGTCAGCTTTGTGCCCATCGCCTCGATGAACGTGGACTTGCCGACGCCCGGCACACCGGTGATGCCCACCCGGTGCGCGCCCCCGGCGTGCGGCAGCAGCTTGACCAGCAACTCCTGGGCCAGGTCGCGGTGTTCGGCGCGGGTGGACTCCACGAGGGTGACCGCGCGGGCCAGGACGGTGCGGTTGCCGGCCAGTACGCCTTCCGCGTACCGGCCGACATCGATCACACGACGCGCCACGTCACTCCGATGCGGTGGTGAGCGCCGCGGGCAGCTCGTGGCCGAGCTGGTCGTACAGACGCTTCAGCAGGTCGACCGCGGCGTCCGAGATGACCGTGCCGGGCGGGAAGACCGCGGCGGCGCCCATGTCGAGCAGCGGCTGTACGTCGGACGGCGGGATCACGCCGCCGACCACGACCATGATCTCGCCCGCGTCGAGCTTCGCGAGCTCCTCGCGCAGGGCCGGCACCAGCGTCAGGTGGCCGGCCGCGAGGGAGGAGACGCCGACCACGTGCACGTCGGCCTCGACGGCCTGGCGGGCGACCTCCTCCGGCGTCTGGAACAGCGCGCCCACGTCGACGTCGAAGCCGAGGTCGGCGAAGGCGGTGGAGATCACCTTCTGGCCGCGGTCGTGCCCGTCCTGGCCCATCTTGGCCACCAGGATGCGCGGGCGGCGGCCCTCCTCGCGCTCGAACTCCTCGACCAGTGTGCGGACCCGCTCGACGTTGCCCGTGGCCCCCACCTCCTCGCGGTACACGCCGGTGAGCGTGCGGATCGTCGCCTGGTGCCGACCGTACGCCTTCTCCAGCGCGTCGGAGATCTCCCCCACCGTGGCCTTCGCCCGCGCCGCGTCGACCGCGAGCTTGAGCAGGTTGTGCTCCAGGTCGTTCGGCCGCTCGCCCGCCAGGTCCGCCTCGGCGGCACCCGCGAGGGCGGCGAGCGCGCGCTCGACCTCGCCGCTGTCGCGCTCCGCGCGCAGCCGCTCCAGCTTGGCGATCTGGTCGGCGCGCACCCGGGCGTTGTCGACCTTGAGCACGTCGATCGGCTGGTCGTTCTCGACGAGGTACTTGTTGACGCCGATCAGCGGCTGGCGGCCCGAGTCGATGCGGGCCTGCGTGCGCGCCGCGGCCTCCTCGATGCGCAGCTTGGGGATGCCCGCGTCGATCGCGGCGGCCATGCCCCCGGCCTTCTCGATCTCGGCGAGGTGCTCGCGGGCGCGCATGGCCAGGTCGTACGTGAGGCGCTCGACGTAGGCGCTGCCGCCCCACGGGTCGATC
Organism: Streptomycetaceae bacterium NBC_01309; assembly: GCA_045039925.1. Taxonomy (GTDB): domain Bacteria; phylum Actinomycetota; class Actinomycetes; order Streptomycetales; family Streptomycetaceae; genus Yinghuangia. Next base: position 6,447,663 of record CP108400.1, on the reverse strand, counting down.
ACGTTGCAGGTGCCCGACTCCTGCTGGAGCATCAGCTGCGTGTTGCGCGCGATGCGGGCCGAGAAGTCGGTCGGCAGCGCCAGCGCCTCGTCGAGCGCGTTGGTGTGCAGCGACTGCGTGTGGCCCTGGGTCGACGCCATCGCCTCGACGCAGGTGCGCACCACGTTGTTGAAGACGTCCTGCGCGGTCAGCGACCAACCGGAGGTCTGCGAATGGGTGCGCAGCGACAGCGACTTGGGGTTCTTCGCGCCGACGCCCTGCACGAGGTCCGCCCAAATGAGGCGGGCCGCGCGCATCTTGGCGATCTCCATGAAGAAGTTCATCCCGATGGCCCAGAAGAACGACAGGCGCGGCGCGAACGCGTCGACGTCCATGCCCGCGTCCATGCCGGCCTTGAGGTACTCCAGGCCGTCCGCGAGCGTGTACGCCAGCTCCAGGTCGGCCGTGGCCCCGGCCTCCTGGATGTGGTAGCCGGAGATCGAGATGGAGTTGAACTTCGGCATCTTCTGCGAGGTGTACGAGAAGATGTCGGAGATGATCCGCATCGACGGCTTCGGCGGGTAGATGTAGGTGTTCCGGACCATGAACTCCTTGAGGATGTCGTTCTGGATCGTCCCCGCGAGCTGCTCCGGCTTCACCCCCTGCTCCTCCGCCGCGACGATGTAGAGCGCGAGGATCGGCAGCACCGCGCCGTTCATCGTCATCGACACCGACATCTGGTCGAGCGGGATGCCGTCGAACAGCTGACGCATGTCGAAGATCGAGTCGATGGCCACGCCCGCCATGCCGACGTCGCCCGCGACGCGCGGGTGGTCGGAGTCGTAGCCGCGGTGGGTGGCCAGGTCGAAGGCGATCGACAGGCCCTTCTGGCCGGCCGCGAGGTTGCGGCGGTAGAAGGCGTTGGACGCCTCGGCGGTGGAGAAGCCGGCGTACTGGCGGATCGTCCAGGGCTGGTTGACGTACATGGTCGGGTACGGCCCGCGCAGGTACGGCGTGATGCCCGGGTAGGTCGCGAGGAAGTCCAGGCCCGCGGTGTCGCGTTCGGTGTAGAGCGCCTTGACCGGGATGCCCTCGGGCGTGTCGCGGGTCAGCTCGGCGGCGTCCTTGCCGGTCGCCTCGGCGACGGCGGCGACCCAGGCCTCGGCGTCGGCGGCCTCGGGCGTGCCGAGCTCGATGCCCGTGAAGTCGGGGATGCTCATCGGTCGTCTCCCGAGATGATCGAGTACGCCTGGTTCAGTACCTCAAGTGCGTCGCACCCGACATATACGTACCCGTCGGCGTTCGTGTCGGCCCACTTCTTGGGCGCGCCCGCGAGCAGGACGTGCCGGGCGCCGGCCTCGTGCAGGCGTGCGACGGTGTCCTTGGCGCGCCCCTCGTACAGCTTGTCGCTGGAGGCGAGGCAGGCCACCGGGGGAAGTCCCGCCGCGCGGTAGGCGGCGACGACGTCGTCCGCGGTCTCCGTCGGGCCCGCCTCGACGGCGTCGATGCCGCCCGCGGCGAACAGGTTGCGGGCGAACTGCGCGCGTGCGGTGTGCTGGGCGACCGGTCCGAGGGTGGCCAGGAAGACGGTCGGGCGCGCGTCGGTGGCGAGGTAGATGTCGTCCGAGCGGTCGCGCAGGACCTCGTAGCCCTCGGCGTACCGCACGCGCGGCAGGCCGCCGCCGGGCAGGGCCGGGGCGGGCTCGCGGACGACGGCGTCCTCGGTGAGGTTGGGGAACTCGCTGACGCCGGTGAGCGGGTCCTTGCGGGTGGCGACGGCCTTCTCGCGGGCGGCGCGCACCTCGGCGACGCGGTCCGCGACGAGACCGGCGTCGAGGGCCGCGACGATGCCGCCGGCGCGCTCGATGTCCTGGAAGAACGCCCAGGCGGCGTGCGCGAGTTCGTCGGTCAGCTTCTCGACGTACCAGGAGCCGCCCGCCGGGTCGATGACCTGCGCGAGGTGCGACTCCTCCAGAAGCAGCGACTGCGTGTTGCGGGCGATGCGGCGCGCGAAGGCGTCCGGCAGGCCGAGTGCGGCGTCGAACGGGCGAACCGTGACGGCGTCGGCGCCGCCGACTCCGGCGGCGAAGGCCGCGACGGTCGTGCGCAGCATGTTGACCCACGGGTCGCGGCGCGTGGCCATCGACCAGGAGGTGACGGCGTGCTGCTTCTGCGCGCCGTTCCCGGCGGTGGCGCCGGACGCCTGGGCGACGCGCGCCCACACGCGGCGGGCGGCGCGCAGCTTCGCGATGGTGAGGAACTGGTCGGCGGTGGCCGCGAAGCGGAACTCGACCAGGCCGAGCGCGGTGTCGATGTCGAGGCCCGCGGCGGTGAGCGCGCGCAGGTACGCGACGCCCGCGGCGGTGGCCGCGCCCAGTTCCTGTCCCTCGGAGGCACCGGCCTCGTGGTACGGCTGGCCGTCCACGGCGATGGCCTGGAGGTGCGGGAACTCGGCGTGTGCGCGTACCGCGAGCGCGGCGGCGGCGGCCAGGTCCTGCCCGGCTCCGGGGGCGCGTCCGGTGCGGGCGTGGGTGGTGACGGGGTCGGCGCCGAGGTTGCCGCGTACGTCGCCGGGGGCCACACCGCGCTCGCGGAAGACCGCGAGCAGGGCCTCGGCCGCGGGGGCGAAGTCGGCGCCGGGGTCGAGGACGACCGGGGCGAGGTCGAGCAGCACGCCGGCCAGCACGTTCGGCAGGTCGGCGGGGTCGAGGGCGTCGCCGCCGCCGGCCGTTCCGGTCTGCAGGAACACCGAGGCGACGCCGTTCTCCAGGTCCGCGAGCACGGCTTCGGCGGTGCGGACCGGGTCCGGGTCGCTGTGGAGCTGGCGTACGTCCCAACCGTCGAGCGAGCTGCCCGCCGCGCGGGCGCCGCGTACGTAGGAAGGGAGTCCGGGGACGCCGGACTCGGGCGAGGCGTCGTCGGCCGTGTAGAGAGGGGCCAGCCTGATGCCGTCGTAGGTGGTGGTCGCGAGCAGTTCCTCAGGGTTCTCGGGTGCGTCGTCCGCACCGATCACCCTCGACTTGCGGAGCACGCCGGCCACCAGCTGTTGCCACTGTTCACGCGTGGGCTGCGGGAACTGCGAAGCAAAGGTGGAGCCGGTAGACGTGCCGCCGTCGACAGTAGCCTCCGTCATGTTCACGCATCGTAGGGACCGCGCCCCAAGATCGATACACGGCCTCGGTGTGACATCAGTCGCGAATTCGCTTGACTGCGACAAGCACTGCGCCGGGCCCGGTGCGGTGCGGCGAATTTCCGATTTCTTCTCGGCATCGGTGACAGTGCGTCACATCACGTGGCGGGAAAGGCCGTCAGACGCGAAGTGTCACCCGTTTGGTTCCCGTCAGCGTGCGGAATCGATCACATCACGCGCCCCCGGGCGGGAGCCGGGGATTTCGATGGCTAACATGGCCGGGGCCGGAGGAAGGTACCCGGCCGGGCCGACCGACGGCTTGCCGGCCGAGCCCCGTCTACCGCATCCGGAGGGTAGTTTCCGTGCCGGCTGGAACGCTCTACCGCGGCCGGGAAGGCATGTGGTCATGGGTGGCTCATCGAGTCACCGGCGTCCTCATCTTCTTCTTCCTGTTCGCCCATGTCATCGACACCGCCCTTGTGCGGGTGTCGCCCGAGGCGTACGACGAGACGATCGAGATCTACAAGAATCCGTTCGTCAACGTCATGGAGTACGGCCTCGTGGGCGCCGTCCTCTTCCACGCCCTCAACGGCCTGCGCATCGTGGCGGTCGACTTCTGGGAGAAGGGCCCCCGCTACCAGAAGCAGATGTTCTGGGGTGTCGTCGGCCTGTGGGTCGTGCTCATGGGCTTCGGGTTCTACCCGATCCTGGAGCACACGCTGCGCGAGATCTTCGGGAGCTGAGCCAGATGGCACTGATCGAGAACGCTCCCCAGATCAGCGGCGGCGGCCCGTCCATCGAGGCCCCCCGCTCCAAGCGCTCGCCGCGCTCCACCAGGACCAACTTCGAGCTGTACAGCTGGCTGTTCATGCGGCTGTCCGGCATCCTGCTGGTCGTCCTCGTCATCGGCCACCTGATCATCCAGCTGGTGATCGACGGCGGCGTGTCGCGCATCGGCTTCGCGTTCGTCGCGGGCCGCTGGGCCAACCCGTTCTGGCAGTCCTGGGACCTGATCATGCTGTGGCTCGCCGAGCTGCACGGTGTCAACGGTCTGCGCACGATCATCAACGACTACGCGGAGCGCGACCAGACCCGCTTCTGGCTCAAGGTCGTGCTGTACGCGTCGGCGCTGATCGTGCTCTTCACGGGCACGCTGGTGATCTTCACCTTCGACCCGAACATCGGCCAGTAGCCGGCCGACGGACCGCACTCGAACGCACCCGAACGCGCCCCTTGGTGGTCGCGGAGATCGGTACCAGAGGACACACAGGTCATGCAGATCCACAAGTACGACACCGTCATCGTCGGCGCGGGCGGCGCCGGCATGCGTGCCGCCCTGGAGGCGAGCAAGAGCAGCCGTACGGCCGTTCTCACCAAGCTCTACCCGACCCGCTCCCACACCGGCGCCGCGCAGGGCGGCATGTGCGCCGCCCTCGCGAACGTCGAGGAGGACAACTGGGAGTGGCACACCTTCGACACGGTCAAGGGCGGTGACTACCTCACCGACCAGGACGCCGCGGAGATCATGTGCAAGGAGGCGATCGACGCGGTCCTCGACCTGGAGAAGATGGGCCTCCCGTTCTCCCGGACCCCCGAGGGCCGCATCGACCAGCGCCGGTTCGGCGGCCACACGCGCGACCACGGCAAGGCCGCGGTACGCCGCTCCTGCTACGCCGCGGACCGCACCGGCCACATGATCCTGCAGACGCTGTTCCAGAACTGCGTCAAGCAGAACGTCGAGTTCTACAACGAGTTCTACGTCCTGGACCTGCTGCTCGTCGACGACGAGGACGGCAACAAGACGACCTCCGGCGTCGTCGCGTACGAGCTGGCGTCCGGCGAGGTGCACGTCTTCCAGGCGAAGGCCGTCATCTTCGCGACCGGCGGCTTCGGCAAGGTCTTCAAGACCACCTCCAACGCGCACACCCTGACCGGCGACGGCATGGGCATCGCGTGGCGCCGCGGACTGCCGCTGGAGGACATGGAGTTCTACCAGTTCCACCCGACCGGCCTGGCGGGCCTGGGCATCCTGCTCACCGAGGGCGCGCGCGGCGAGGGCGGCATCCTGCGCAACGCGGACGGCGAGCGCTTCATGGAGCGGTACGCCCCGACCATCAAGGACCTCGCGCCGCGCGACATCGTCGCCCGGTCCATGGTCCTCGAGGTCCTGGAGGGCCGCGGCGCGGGTCCGAACAAGGACTACGTCTACCTCGACCTGACCCACCTGCCGGCCGCGCAGATCGAGGAAAAGCTCCCGGACATCACCGAGTTCGCGCGCACGTACCTGGGCGTCGAGCCGACCACCGAACTGGTCCCGGTGTACCCGACCGCGCACTACGCGATGGGCGGCGTCCCGACCAACGTCGAGGCGGAGGTGCTGTCCGACAACGAGACCGTCGTCCCCGGCCTGTACGCCGCGGGCGAGGTCGCGTGCGTGTCCGTACACGGCTCGAACCGCCTGGGCACCAACTCGCTGCTCGACATCAACGTGTTCGGCCGCCGCGCGGGCATCGCCGCCGCGAAGTACGCCGCCACCGCCGACTACGTCGAACTGCCCGAGAACCCGGCCGCCGACGTGGTGGCCATGTTGGACCGCCTGGTGAACAGCGAGGGCACCGAGCGGGTCGCGCAGATCCGCTCGGAGATGCAGGAGACGATGGACGCCAACGCGGGCGTCTACCGCACCGAGGAGACCCTCAAGCAGGCCCTCTCGGACATCAAGGCACTGCAGAAGCGGTACCTGGACGTATCGATCCAGGACAAGGGCAAGCGGTTCAACACCGACCTGCTCGAAGCCGTCGAACTCGGCTTCCTGCTCGACCTCGCCGAGGTCCTGGTCGTCGGCGCCGCCAACCGCAAGGAGTCGCGCGGCGGCCACGCGCGCGAGGACTTCCAGGCGCGCGACGACGCCAAGTACATGAAGCACACGATGGCGTACCGCGAGGTCGACGCGGACGGCGACGTCTCGATCCGGCTTGACTGGAAGCCGGTCGTCGTCACCCGCTACCAGCCGATGGAGCGTAAGTACTGATGACTGCCGTTATCGACGAGACCCCGGCTGCGCCCGCGCAGAAGCCGGCGCGCGACCAAACCCCCATTACCATCACGCTGCGGATCCGCCGCTTCCTGCCGGACCTGGTCGGCCCGAACGGCGAGCCGCCGGTGCCGTTCTGGCAGGACTTCCAGGTCGAGGCGGACCCGACCGAGCGCATCCTCACCGCGATGCACAAGATCAAGGGCGAGCAGGACGGCTCACTCACCTTCCGCCGCTCCTGCGCGCACGGCATCTGCGGCTCGGACGCGATGCGCATCAACGGCCGCAACCGCCTCGCCTGCAAGACCCTGGTGAAGGACCTCGACGTCTCCAAGCCGATCACCATCGAGGCGATCAAGGGCCTGGAGGTCGAGAAGGACCTCGTCGTCGACATGGAGCCGTTCTTCCAGTCCTTCCGCGACGTGATGCCGTTCCTCATCACCACCGGGAACGAGCCCACCCGCGAACGCCTCCAGTCCCCCGAGGACCGCGAGCGCTTCGACGACACCACCAAGTGCATCCTGTGCGCCTGCTGCACGACGTCCTGCCCGGTCTTCTGGACCGACGGCCAGTACTTCGGCCCGGCCGCCATCGTCAACGCGCACCGCTTCATCTTCGACTCCCGCGACGAGGGAGCCGAGCAGCGCCTCGAGATCCTCAACGAAAAAGAAGGCGTCTGGCGCTGCCGCACGACCTTCAACTGCACCGACGCCTGCCCCCGCGGCATCGAGGTCACCAAGGCCATCCAGGAAGTAAAGCGAGCCCTCATCTTCCGCCGAGTCTGACCCCACCGCCACTCCGTGAAGGCCCGTACCCCACCAAAGGCACGGGCCTTCACCCGTCCCCGCCCCCAACCCGAACAGACCCACCACGAGGGAGTCAGCTCACCCGCGCCCTGAACGCGGTACTCGCACAGGGGGTCGGTACGCGCGAGGGGTCGGTGCGCGCCTGGAAGTTGCGCGCCCGCGACTCGCAGGCGCGCAGAACCGTCCCCAACCCACGACCGGCTCAGGTGGCGTCGTATGTGGGGTTGCACGGGATCGAGTTGAACGGCACGGGTACGTACGCCAGGTTGCGCGCCCGGGAGGAGTTGCGCGCCCCTGCTAAGGCAGCGGCGCGCAAATTCCGTACGCAGATCTCGGTGCTCGTGCTCGGCGTCGCCATCGGCGCGCACCAGGGCACCGTTGCGCGCGCCCGAGGACCCGCGGGTGCGCGCATGAACCGCGCCTACAGGTACGCGGTGGGTGGTAGGGGGTGAGCGGGCGCGGGTACGTACGTGTCTGGTTGCGCGCCGCGGCCACCGGCCGCGGCGCGCAAAATCCGGCTACGAACGCAGGGTTGGCACGCGGGGCTGCGTGCCGGATTGCCGTACGTGGGTCTCCGTCCTCACCCACAGAGTCGCCACTATGACCAACTCAATGCCATTGCGCGCGCCCGCTCGGGGCGGGCGCGCGCAAAAACCCACGGTTGAGCACCAGGTTCGTGTACGAGGGTTCGTACGCGGGGGGTACGTGCGTTGCGCGCCGCTGCCGAGGCAGCGGCGCGCAGTTCGCGTACGCGGATCTCTGCACTTGTGCGCGGTGTCTCCACCGGCGTGAACCAGGTTGCGCGCGCAAAACCCCGCGTCTCGAGCACTGGGTGTGTACTGGGTTACCGATGTACAGGGTCCTTTGCAGGGTTCGTACGCGAGGTTCGTGTGTTGCGTGCAAGTGCCCCCGTCCGCGGGACCGAACTCGATGGCGTACGCGCCGTCCTCGCATTGGGTGACCGCGATCGAGGTGTCGGTTCACGCGGTTGGTCGGAGCCGGAACCGGCGTGCGAGGCCCCGGGCGGCGAGATCGAACCAGCAGAGCACCGTCTTGCCGCCGAGTGTCGACCGCGCGTACCAGTCCAAGCCGTCGGCGAAGTTCGCGACCAAGATCAGCCCGCGGCCGCGGGATTTCAGGTCGTTGTCGTCCGGCATCGACTGCGTCGAACCCTCGGGTGTTCGTGGGGGCTTCGGGTCGCCGTCGTCCACCTCGATCTGCACGTAGCGAAGCGGCGAGAACCGCAGTCGCAGCGTCACCAGCCACGGGCCGCACGCCGATTCGGCGTGCGGCGGCCGGGCGTGGTCAACCGCGTTCGCCACCAGCTCCGACACGCACAGCTGCACGTCCGCCGACAGCTCGGGCAACCGCCAATCGATACAGGCCGCCCACGCCAACTGACGGGCGCGACCCACCGCTGACGGTTCCGCCGCCCAGGCTTTCTCGCGCGACCACTCCAACTCGATTCTGTCCGGCAGGTCCGTCCGGGTAGCCGACAACCAGGCGCCCTCCAATGGCGAAACCAGGACCGCCGCAGGCGGATCCGCGTCCACGCGGACGAAGTGCAGGCGTCGACTGCTCGACGACTCGCACGCAACCCCTCGGACGTACGGCATCTCTGACTGCGCAAGGCTCATGCCACGAGCCTCCCAACCGATTGGCTCGTAAGCTGTTGCGCCCATATAGGCCAATCTGTAGGCCAAACTGGTGGCATGGACGGTGCCCGGCTCGGCGCGACCATTCGGCGCTTACGCGAGGAACGCGGTTGGGGCCAACAGCGCTTGGCCGAACAATTGAACGAGATCAGTGGACGGCCCACCCTCACCCGCAGCGAGATCTACCGCTGGGAGAAGGGTCAGCGCACGCCAAAGCTCTGGATGCCTCACCTTGCAGCTGTGTTCGGCGTTCCGCAGGAAGCCCTGGAAGCCGCCTCAGTCGGCTGCAAGGAACCGCCGATGGCCGTCTCTCCCGAACTGGACGCCGTGGAGCTCGGCCGTCGGGCCGCTGCCAGCGATGTGGGCAACGAGACGCTCGAACACCTTGAGGTGGCATTCGACGACCTGGCAACTGCCTACTCCGTCACGCCACCCGAAGAACTGCTCGCCCGGACGCGCCAGTACATGGGCTACACCGCACAGCTCTTCGACGTCCGCAAGACGTTGGAGGAGCACCGGCGCCTTGTCGCAGTGGGCGGGTGGCTGTCCCTGATGAGCGCGACACTCTATGCGGATCTCAATCGGCAGACCGCCGCGACGGCCCACCTGCGAACAGCCGTGGCTCTGGCTCGGCAGGCAGAGCACGCCGAGTTGGAAGCTTGGTGCTACGAGACCGACGCGTGGCGCGTTCTCACACAGGGAGACTACGCGCGGGCCCTTCACTTGTCGCAGGCAGCCAAACGTCTGGCGCCGAAGGGTACTTCGGTCGCGATCCAGTCGACTGCGCAGGAAGGACGTGCGTACGCCCGCCTCGGCCGCGCCCGTGAAACGTACCGCCTGATATCGCGTGTCCATGACGTGGTCTCCACCATGCCGAGACCTGATCGCCCCGAACACCACTACCAGTACGACCCGAACAAGGCGACGTCCTACACCGCCACCACCCTTGCCTGGGTGGGGGATTCAGCCGCGGAGAACTACGCCCGCGAGGTCATCGACCGGCTCACACCTGCGGACGGCGGGGGGTTGCCGCGCCGAGCGGCCGTCGCAAAGCTCGATCTGGCGCTGACACTCCTGATCAACGATCGGCTTGACGAGGCGTGCGATGCAGCACATGAGGCGGTCCTGTCCGGACGTGTAGCGCCGTCCAGTCACTGGCGCGTGTTGGAGGTCGTGAAGGCCGTGGAAACGCGCCAACTACCGGAGGCGGCAACCCTTCGTGCGGCGTACGAAGGGTTGAGACGGCACGAGAACGGCCCCCGTGAGTAGCCGGCGGGTTGGCTACCAGACGGTGTTGGTGAGGCCGGTTCCCAGGTGGATCTGGTCGAAGGTGTTGCCGTCGTTGTCGTCGGTGTAGGTGAGGGTGATCAGGCCCCAGGGGTCGACGGTCATGGCGGGTTCGTCCTGGCGGCCGGTGGTTGTGGTGTGGACGCGGAGTCTGGGCAGGCGGCCGGTGGTGGTGCCGTCGGGGTTGCGGCCTTGGGCGTAGATGTCGTTGGCCTCCGTCCAGTTGACGGCTACGGAGGTCTGGTCGTCGATGCCTATCTGGGGGTCGGTGCCGGGGACGAGGGTGTCGGCGGGGGTGCGGGGTGCGCCGAGGGGGGTGAAGGAGCGTACGCCGATCTGGGGGGTGCCTGTGTGGTCGGTCTCCCAGGCGACGGCGAAGTCGCCGTTGAAGTTGGCGGCTACGGAGGGGTGGAGCTGCTGGCCGCCGCCGGAGGCGTTGGCGGAGGCCTGGGCCGCCTTGACGCCGCCGGTCGGGGTGAGGATCTTGCGGGCGATGTTGAAGTAGCCGTTGGCGTCTGCGTCTTCGTCCCAGACGACGATGGCGTTGCCCGCGGCGCCCATGGCGACGTCGGGCTGCTTGTGGGTGCCGCCGGTGCCGTGGGCCTGCACTTCGTACGCTTTGGAAGTCGCGGAGTTGAAGCCGGAGACGCGGACGGTGGGGGCGGCGGTGCCCTGTTGGTCTTCGAAGACGACCGCGAAGCCCGGGCCGTCGGGGTCGGCGGCGACATGCGCGTTGCGTTGCTGACCGTCGGAGTTGGCGTTGGCGGTGGCGGAAACAGTGACAGTGCCGGTGGTGTTCACGGTGCGGACGGCGATGTTGTAGAAGCCGTTGCCGCGTGCGGGCCGCCCGGCGAGCAAGGCGCCGCCGACGCCCGCGGCCCCGCCGAGGAGGAACGTCCGTCGATGCAATCGGGTCATGTTTTCGTTGGTACGGCACCGCCCCCGCACGCCCAAGGGCCGCACGCACTGTTCACCGGCAATTCCGGGCTTCGTCGCCTTTTGGGCGCTTCCAACAGCGTTTATCCGCGGGGTTGTTCACCAAACACACGCAGACGGTTACGGGATCCCGGCGACGTCCACGACTGCTTACGGCGGGGTCGGCGTGCCCTGCACGACGGTGCTCTCCTCGGGCACCAGCCTCTCGCCCTGAAGGCGGTACGTGCTGCGCACCGTCTTGTTCGGGGACGACAGCGGGGCACTCGGCTGGTGGCCGACGTACGTGACGACGAGCGCCTCGCCGGAGATCTGGACACTCTGGATGTAGCGCTGACCGCCCGTCATGAGTTCGAAGTCCAGGAGTTGCGCGGCCTCTTTGTCCGCGACGTAGGCGATCAGGTACTCGGGGGTGTGGTTCAGGCCGGTGCACAGGATCGGCAGGACGGCGACCGAGCGGCCGTCGAGGCGCCCGTACACGGGGTCCTGGAGCTCCGTATCGGCGCCGGTTCCGTCGGACGGCGGGGCGGTTCCGGCGCGCACCTGGATCGAGCGCGACGTGTCGCCGTCCGTCGCGCAGACGTCGGGGTAGCCGCGGTTCCGCCAGTCGACGCCGGTGAGGTCGACGGCAGCCGGGGGCGCCGGACTGGACGGCGGGGCGGTGGACGGCGGGGTGGTGGTGGTCGGCGTCCCGCTACTTGACGTCCCGCCGCCGGACGTCGTGCTACCGGACGTCCCGCTGCCCGACGGCGAGTTGCCGGACCCCGTCGAACTCCGGTTGCCTCCCGAGACGTTCGCGGCATCCACCGGACCTGACGGGTTGTCGGACGAGTCGTCCGTCAGGCGCGACGCCCCGTACCCGACGGCCGCCAGCATGGCCGCCGCAGCCACCGCCGCCGTCCAGCGCGGCCACCCGCGGCGGCTGCCCGGCTGACGCGCGTCCGCCCCGGGATCCGTCGAACGCGGCGGCCACGGCGGGGGTTTGAGGCCGTCGGTACGCGCCAGTTCCGGACTCCACTGCCGCCGCAGGAGCCCGGTGACGAGCTCCACATCGTTCTCGCCGGTGGCGTCCGTTCCCTCCAGCCCGACCGACCGCAGGTATTCGAGTACGTCGGTGGCCGACGGACGGTCGGCGGCGCGTTTCGCCAGCGCGGCCGCCACCAGCCCGCGCAACTCCGCGGGGACGCCTTCCAGTCGCGGGGGCTCGGCGAGGATGCGGTACGCCAACGCCTCGGCCGACCCGGTGCCGAACGGCGACGTTCCGGAGGACGCGTACCCGATCAGCAGGCCCAGGGTGAACACGTCGGAGGGCGGCCCCGTCGGGTCGCCGCGCAGCTGCTCGGGGCTCAGCCAACCCGGCGAGCCCATCACCAGTCCGGTCTGCGTGACGGTGTTGGCATCGGCCGTCTTCGCGATCCCGAAGTCGAGCACCTTGGGACCGTCCTGCGCGAGCATCACGTTGGACGGCTTGAGGTCGCGGTGCACGACTCCCGCCGCGTGGACCGCGGCGACGGCCTCCGCGACGCCCGCGGCCAGTGCGGTGAGCGGTCCGAGCGGCAACGGCCCCTGCCCGGCCACGTATTCGGCGAGCGTGGGGCCCTCGATGTACTCCGCGGCGAACCACGGGCGCGGCCCTTCGGTGTCCCAGCCCAGCACCTCGGCGACGCCGCGGCCGTGCACGCGGCGCATCGACGCGATCTCGCGGCGGAAGCGCGACCGGAAGTGCGGGTCGGCGGCGTACTGTTCGCGCACCACCTTGACGGCGGCGCGCCTTCCGTCCGCATCCTCGCCGAGCAGCACGACACCCATGCCTCCGGCACCGAGCCGGCCGACGATCCGGTACGGTCCCACCGACTCCGGGTCGTCGCCGTACCCGTCCCGCACGGACATGAGCTCCCCCGATCCGACGTCCGACCACCGACTGCGCAAGCGCCGGGCCGCCCGAAGCCGGACCGCAGGCGGACGGCGGCCGGGCGGCAGCCCCCGAAGGCTACTGAGCACCGGCCGGAGCCGACGACTCGCGACCTCCCTGTAAGTGATTTGCAGAATTCCCGCAAAAATTTGACTCTTCTGGCACTACTCTTGCGGGCATGGTGCGTCGACTTGCTGAGGTTGCCAAGAAGGTCGGAGTGAGCGAGGCGACGGTCAGTCGCGTGCTCAACGGTAAGCCGGGGGTCTCGGAGGGGACCCGGGCCGCGGTGCTGACCGCGCTGGACGTCATGGGGTACGAGCGGCCGACCCAACTGCGCGGCGAACGCGCGCGCCTGGTCGGCCTCGTCCTGCCCGAACTGCAGAACCCGATCTTCCCGGCGTTCGCCGAGATCGTCGTGGGCGCGCTCGCGCAGCGCGGCTTCACGCCGGTGCTGTGCACCCAGACCGCGGGCGGGGTGAGCGAGGCCGACTACGTCGAGATGCTGCTCGACCAGGCGGTCTCCGGCGTGATCTTCTTCGGCGGGCTGTACGCGCAGGCCGACTCGCCGCACGGCCACTACGACCGGCTGGCCGAGCGCGGGCTGCCGACCGTGCTGCTCAACGCGGCCGTCGACAACCTCGACTTCCCGCGCGTGAGCTGCGACGACGCGGCCGCGGCCGAGCAGGCGATCGCCCATCTCCAGGCCCTCGGGCACGACCGGATCGGCATGATCCTCGGGCCGCCCGACCACGTCCCGTCGAACCGCAAACTGGCCGCCGCGCAGGCCGCGATCGGCCTCGCCGACGACCGCGTCGAGCACACGCTGTTCTCCTCCGAGGGCGGCCAGGCCGCCGCCACCCGGCTCATCAACCGGGGCATGACCGCGCTGGTCTGCGCGAGCGACCCGCTGGCCCTGGGTGCGGTACGCGCGGCCCGCAGGCTCGGCCGGAGCGTCCCGGGCGACGTGTCGGTCGTGGGGTACGACGACTCCGCACTCATGGCGGCGACTGACCCGCCGCTGAGCACCGTGCGCCAGCCGATCGAACTCATGGGCCGGGCCGCGGTGGAGATGCTGATGGCGGAGATCGCCGGCAGCCCGGTGACCCACGACGAACTGCTCTTCGAGCCCGAGCTGGTGCTGCGGCGGTCCTCCGGTCCGGCGCCCGCGCCGGCACCCGCTGTCGCACCCGCCGCCCAGGGGCCCGCGTAGTCGATGTAGCCCGCGTAATCGATGTTCTTCTGTCCACTGTCAATTTTTTGCGGAATCTCATCGAGATATTGAGTCCTGCTGCCAGGCGTGGTTGAGTGTGGCCCGCGCCACGCACGAGCCGGAGGGACGCCTCCGGTTCGCCCGCGTATCCGACCGCGTTCGACTTCCCGGGCAGAAGGGCTATTCCCATGCGCAGCTCCACCCGGTACCGCAGAACCTCCGCGATACTCCTCGCCGCCGGCCTGCTGTTCACCGGCGCCGCGTGCTCCGACGACGACTCCGGGGACAAGGCGTCCGACGCCGGAGGAACCGGCGGACCCGGCGACACCGGTGCCAAGAAGGTCACCCTCACCGTCAACTGCAAGCCGCCGCGCACCGCCGAGGTCGACCGCAAGCAGTGGGAGCAGGACGTCGAGGCGTTCGAGAAGCTCAACCCGAACATCAAGATCGAGTCCAAGGACGCGTTCCCCTGCTCGGACCCGACCACCTTCGAAGCGAAGCTGGCCGGCAACCAGATGGAGGACTTGTTCTACGTCAACTACACGAACGTCCAGACGGTCCTGGCGCGCGGCGGCGCGGCGGACATCACGCAGTACATGGACAAGGTCGTGAAGGACAAGGAACTCCGGCCCGACCTGGTCAAGTTCTTCCAGGACGGCAGCGGCAAGACGTACGGCGTCCCGCGTACGAACTACTCGATGGGCCTGATCTACAACCGGGCGCTGTTCGCCAAGGCCGGCCTCGACCCCGCCAAGCCCCCCACGACGTGGGACGAAGTCCGCACGGCGGCAAAGAAGATCGCCGAAACCGGCGGCGGCAACATCGGGTACGCCGACTACAGCGCGAGCAACCAGGGCGGCTGGCACTTCGTCGCCGAGCTCTACTCGCGCGGCGGTTCGGCGGTCTCGGCCGACGGCAAGACCGCGACGGTCGACACCCCTGAGGGCAGGGCCGTCCTCCAGACGCTGCACGACATGCGTTGGACCGACAACAGCATGGGCAGCAAGCAGCTCCTGACCATCAACGACGTGCAGCAGATGATGGGCAGCGGACGGCTGGGCATGTACATCGCGGCGCCCGACAACGTCACCCAGATCGTCAACGAGTTCGGCGGCAAGCTCGCCGACATCGGCATGGCGCCCATGCCCGAGGGCAAGGGCACCCTGGCCGGCGGCGACGGCTACATGTTCAACAAGAA
This sequence comes from Streptomycetaceae bacterium NBC_01309, assembly GCA_045039925.1. GTDB lineage: Bacteria > Actinomycetota > Actinomycetes > Streptomycetales > Streptomycetaceae > Yinghuangia. The sequence continues at coordinate 6,432,519 of CP108400.1, read as the reverse complement.
GTGCACGCCCGAGCAGATCGAAGCGGGCCTGAAGTGGCTGGAGTTCCTCGCCCTCACCCCGGGCCAGGGCCTCAACGACTGGGCCCGCGGCAAGCAGGACAAGGAGCCTGTCGGCCTGCCCGAGCCGGCCATCTGGACCGGTGCGGCCGCCAAGTCCAACTCGGACCTCAAGGCGCAGAACGCCACACTCCCGGTGGAGAACTACCAGAGCTTCGTGGCCGCGTCCGGCACCGTCCCGGAGATCGCCGAGCCGCCGCAGGCGCAGCAGATCTACTCGGTGCTCGACGGCGTCGTGTCCAGCATCCTCACCAAGAAGGACGCGAACATCGCCGGACTGCTCACCGACGCCAACGGCAAGATCACCCAACTCCTCGGCAAGCAGTAGCCGTTCGTACGGGTGTCCGTACGGGCACCCGTACGGCCGCACGAACTGCCTTACGCACGGACGCACTTGCGTCAGTGCCGAGAACTCGGTGGACCGGGGTACCGCCGCACCCCGGTCCACCGCCACGGTCCATCGGCCCGGTCCACCGCTCGGGTCCACCGCGCCGGTCCCGCCCGCCGCATCGAGGGAGTGCACGCCATGACCAGCACCGTCGGTGCGCCTCGGAAGCCGAAGCGCGCCACCGGGGTTCCGGCCCCACCCGGCGCGGGTCCGTCCGGCAACCTACGCCGCAAGATCACCGACAACCTGACGGCGTACGCGTTCCTCGCCGGCGGCCTCATCTGCTTCGCGCTCTTTTCGTGGTACCCCGCGGTCCGCGCGATCCAGTTGGCCTTCCAGCGCACCGGCGGTCAGGACGGCGCCGAGAAGACCGAGTGGGTCGGCTTCGACAACTTCACCACCGTCTTCCGCGACCCCGAGTTCGCCGCCGCGTGGCGCAACACCTTCCAATTCACGCTGCTGGCACTGCTCATCGGCTTCGTCGTACCGTTCCTGCTCGCGCTGCTGATCAACGAGATGCGCCACGCAAGGGCGTTCTTCCGGCTCGCGGTCTACCTGCCGGTGATGATCCCGCCGGTCGTCACGGCGCTCATGTGGCAGTGGTTCTTCGACCCCGGACCGGGGCTGTTCAACGAACTGCTCAGGGCCGTCCACCTGCCGACGTCGAACTGGACCAACGGCGAGGACACCGCCATGGTCTCGCTGGTGCTCGTCGCCACCTGGGCGAACATGGGCGGCACGGTGCTCATCTACCTCGCCGCGCTGCAAGGCATACCCGGCGAGCTGTACGAGGCCGCCGAACTCGACGGCGCCAACCTGTGGCAGCGGATCCGGCACGTCACCATCCCGCAGACGCGCTTCGTGATCCTGATGCTGATGCTGCTTCAGATCATCGCCACGATGCAGGTGTTCGTCGAACCGTTCATCATCACCGGCGGCGGTCCCGGGGATTCCACGATCACTGTGCTCTACCTCGTCTACAAGTACGCGTTCGTCTACAACAACTATGGAAGCGCCTGCGCGCTCAGCGTGCTCCTGCTGGCCTTCCTCGCCACGTTCTCCGCGCTCTACCTGCGGCTGACCCGGAACCAAGGCTGAGGAGGCGGAGATGGCCACCAAGGAGACCGCCCACGTCCGGACGCTCGTCTCGCCGATGCGGCTGCGCACCCGGCGCGGGCGCACGATCTACTGGACCGTCTTCACCCTCACGGTCGCGGGGTTCGCGTTCGCGTTCCTGTTCCCCGTCTACTGGATGGTGACCGGGGCCTTCAAGTCCCCCGACGAACTGCTCCAGAGCCCGCCCACGTACGTGCCGAACGAATGGCACCCGGACAACTACTCCGAGGCGTGGCGCCGGATGGACCTCGCGTCCGTCATCAAGAACACCGTGCTCCAGGCGGGCGGGGCCTGGCTGTTCCAGATCGTGCTGTGCACCGCGGCGGCGTACGCCCTGTCCAAGCTCAAGCCGGTGTTCGGCCAGGTCATCCTGGGCGCGATCCTGGCCACCCTGATGGTCCCCGCGTCCGCGCTGCTGGTGCCGAAGTACCTCACCGCCGTGGACGTCCCGTTCGTCGGCGCCAACCTGCTCAACACCCCGTGGGCGATCTGGCTGCCGTCCGTCGCCAACGCCTTCAACCTGTACCTGCTCAAGCGGTTCTTCGACCAACTGCCCAACGACGTCCTGGAGGCGGCCGCGATCGACGGCGCCGGGCCGCTGCGGCGGCTCTGGTACATCGTCCTCCCCATGTCGCGGCCGGTCCTCGGCGTGGTGTCGATCTTCGCGGTCGTCGCGGTCTGGCAGGACTTCCTGTGGCCGCTGCTGGTCTACCCGGACACCGACAAGCAGCCGGTCAGTGTCGCGCTCGTGCAGCTGTCGGCGAGCCTCCCGCTGACGTACCTCATCGCGGCGATGGTGATCGCGAGCATCCCGATGGTCGCCGTGTTCCTGGTGTTCCAGCGGCACATCATCGCCGGAATCAGTGCCGGCAGCGTCAAGGAGTAGGCCTCAAGGAGTGGGCCCTAGGAGTGGGCCTCTCGGAGTGGGCCGCTCGGGGTGGCCCCATGGAGTGTGCCCAACGAGTAGGCCCCAAGGAGCTGGCTCCAAGGAGTTGGCCCCGCGGACCCTCCCGAATTCCGGTACCGCCCGAAAGGACATGCCACGTGGCAGAGCACGGCCCGCAGAACGCACCGGAGAACCCGTGGTGGCGCAGCGCGGTGATCTACCAGGTCTATCCGCGCAGCTTCGCCGACGCGGACGGCGACGGTACGGGGGACCTGGCCGGCGTCCGGGAGAAACTGCCGTACCTGGCGGAACTCGGCGTCGACGCACTCTGGTTCAACCCGTGGTACCCGTCACCGATGGCGGACGGCGGCTACGACGTGGCCGACTACCGGGGCGTGGCCCCGGAGTTCGGCACCCTCGCCGGGGCCGAGAAGCTGATCGCCGACGCGTTGGAGCTGGGCATCCGCACCATCGTCGACATCGTGCCCAACCATGTGTCCAGCGAACACCCGTGGTTTCGTGCGGCGGTCGCCGACCCCCAGGCCGCCGAGCGGGAGCTTTTCTGGTTCCGCCCCGGAGGCGGCCCGGACGGCGAACTGCCCCCGAACAACTGGATATCCGAGTTCCACGGATCCGCGTGGACCCGAACCGAGAACCCCGGTGGTGGCAAGGGCGATTGGTACCTCAACCTGTTCGACTCGCGACAGCCGGACCTGAACTGGGCTCATCCGGCGGTACGCGAGGAACACGAGGACGTCCTGCGGTTCTGGTTCGACCGGGGCGCTTCCGGCGTACGGATCGACTCGGCCGCACTCCTCGAGAAGGACCCGGCGCTGCCCGACCTCGCCCCGGACGCGGCGCCGCACGGCGGCACCCACCCCTACATCGACCGCGACGGCCTGCACGACATCTACCGCGCGTGGCGGCACATCGCCGACTCGTACCCGGACCCGAGGGTCCTGATCGGCGAGATCTGGCTGCCCGACACCGAGCGGTTCGCGCGCTACCTGCGGCCCGACGAGCTGCACACCGCCTTCAACTTCGACTTCCTCACCTGCCCGTGGGAGCCGGCCCGCCTGAGGGCCTCGATCGACGGGACGCTCGCCGCCCACGCCCCGGTCGCCGCCCCCGCGACCTGGGTGCTCGCCAACCACGACGTCACACGTACGGTGACGCGCTACGGCCGCGCGGACACCTCCTTCGGGTTCGCCGCCAAGGCCCGCGGGGTTCCCACCGATCCGGCCCTCGGGACCCGCCGGGCCCGGGCCGCCGCGCTGCTCACCCTCGCCCTCCCCGGCGCCGTATACATCTACCAGGGCGAGGAGTTGGGCCTGCCGGAGGTCGAGGACATCCCGGTGGAGGCGTTGCAGGACCCGATGGCCCTGCGCTCCGGCGGGGTGTCGCCGGGGCGGGACGGCTGCCGGGTGCCGCTGCCGTGGTCGGGCGACGCGCCGCCGTACGGGTTCAGCCCCGCCGGCACCGAGGCGCACCCGTGGCTGCCGCAGCCGGACGACTGGGCGGCGCGTACCGCGGAGGCACAACACGGCGATCCGGACTCGATGCTGGAGCTCTACCGCGCTGCGATCCGGCTGCGCCGGGCCGAACCGGCGCTGGGGGACGGCGAGTTGGCCTGGCTGCCGGATGCCGCTCCGGACACCTTGGCCTTCCGGCGCGGGGCCAGTTTCTGCTGCGTCGTCAACCTTGGTGCCGACGCCGCCGATCTGCCGGCGCACGCTGCGGTGCTCGTGGCCAGCGGTCCATTGGCCGACGACGGAAGGCTGCCCACGGACACCGCGGTGTGGCTGCGCGTCTAGGCTGGTATCTCGTCGTGGATGTGCCGTCGTTGCCGTCGAACGCGGCGTCGAACGGTGTGTCGAACGCGGTGGGTCTACGTTGTTTCGGGTGGTCGGTGGACATGGGCGGCACCCCGGGGCGACGCCGAACGTTCCCGAGTAAGGAAGGGTCGGTCGGGCGGGCCTGGGAGTCCGGAGCGAGTGCTCCGAGTCCGGGTGAGCGCTCCCTCACCCACAGGTTCACCACACGACACCACGCTTGCGGGGTCAGCCGCCGCTTGGCGTGGACGCGGTCAGGGCGGACGCGGTCAGGGCGGACGCGGTCAGGGCGGACGCGGTCAGGGCGGACGCGGTCAGGGCGGACGCGGTCAGGGCGGACGCGGTCAGGGCGGACGCGGTCAGGGCGGACGCGGTCAGGGCGGACGCGGTCAGGGCGGACGCGGTCAGGGCGGACGCGGTCAGGGCGGACGCGGTCAGGGCGGACGCGGTCAGGGCGGACGCGGTCAGGGCGGACGCGGTCAGGGCGGACGCGGTCAGGGCGGACGCGGTCAGGGCGGACGCGGTCAGGGCGGACGCGGTCAGGGCGGACGCGGTCAGACCAAGACCTCGTAGCGGCAGGACATTCCGATGTGCGGCGAGAGGATGCCGTACGCGCAACCGCGCATGGTCCACACCTCCCCCGTCAACGTCTGCGCCTGCCCGGGCGCCCGCCACACCGTGACACCTTCGGCGTCGCCCCCGTCCGCACTCACCGCGACGGCCGTCCCCGGCACCATCACGACCAGCGCGCCGGCAGCCACCGTGCACGCCGCCATGGTCCCCGCGGCCGCGGCCCTGCCCAACCCTGCCCCGACGCGCTTGATCATCATCATCTGTCCTCCAGAAGGGAGTTGGTGCCACCACCCACCCAACGGCCCCGTACAGCTCAGGTAACGCGCGATGCGGGGCGATCGGAGGCACACGGCCCCGCGCGCGCGGGTGTGCGCAGGGGCGTTCGCGAGCAAGGGCGTTCGGGACGGGGACATTCGGGGCGAGAAGGTGTGGGCCGGAGACGTGGGGGCCGGGGACGTTGGGGGTGGGGACGTTCCGGAGCAAAAGCGGCCCAGCGAACGCCGCGCCTACGTAGTACCCCTCACCGAAGTCGACCGAAAATGACCACGAGCCGGCCGCCTCGCACGGCTGCCGACACACCGCCGACCGTTGTCGGGCCGAACTAATGGCGAGCACCGACCCGTTCGCGCACGCCGGTCGTCGGCCGGTCGCCGCAAACGTAGGCCCCGGGACCCGGCACGGGTAGGCCCCCTCACCGTCGGCTCTTCGGTCCGGTCGCATGTCCCTCCGGTCAAACCTCCTTGCCCTGCTCCAGCTCGAGTGCGGGGCCGGGCGAAGGTTCGGGAGCCGGGGCAGGAGCGGGAGCCGGGGTAGGGACGGACGTGTCGACCGACCGCTCGGGCGCGGTCGCCGAACGCGTCCCCGGCGCGGAGAGCCCCAGCAAGGCGGGATCCGCGCGAGCGCCTGGGGCTGGGCCCGGCAACTGCGACGAGGCCGGCACGGCTAGCCCCGCGTCCGCCGACCCGGTTCGCCCCGCCGCCGACCCTGTCTCTTGCGCCGCCTCCCGCACCGCGCCTGCCGATTGCCCAGTCGGCGGCCCCGGTTCAGGCCCCGATTTTGGTGCGGGCTCCGATACGGGTTCCGGCCCGGACGTTTCCCGGCTCGGTTCAGGATCGCGGGCACCACTACTCACACCGGACGCTCCGTCCGGCTGCGCGGCGGCCTGCGGTTCAGCCTCTCGTCCGGCGCTTCGTCCGGCGTCCGGTCCGGTCTGCGACCCAGCCTCTCGTCCGACGCCTCGTCCGGCCTCCGGCCCGACCTGTGACCCGGCGTCCGATTCGACCTCCGGTCCAGCCCCTCGCCCGGCGTTCGGTCCGGCCTGCCGCCCAGCGTCCGATCCGACCTCCGGTCCAGCCTCTCGTCCGGTGCCTCGTCCGGCCCCCGGTCCGGCCTGCGACCCGGTATCCGGCCCGACCTGCGGCCCAGCGTCCGGCCCAGTCTGCGGCCCGGTGTCCGATCCTGCCTCTCGTCCGGGGTCCGATCCGACCTGCGGTCCAGCGTCCGACCCGACCTGCAACCCGGCGTGCGATCCGACTCCCGGCCCGGCCCCAGGACCGGCAACTCTTCCGGCCTCCGGTCCCGCCTCAGATCCACCGCCTCGTCCGGCTTCCGGTCCGGCCTGCGGCCCAGCGTCCGATCCGACCTGCCGCCCGGCGTTCGGCCCAGCCTGGGACGCAGCATCCGATCCGGGCTCGGGCCCAGTGTCCGGACCGGTGTCAGATCCCGCCTCCGGCCCGGCCTCGACCTCGGCCCTCGGCTCCGGTCCGGCAGCAGAAGACGCCTGCGGCGCCGCGCTCGGGGCGTGGCCGATGGCCGCCAGCGCCTCCGCGTGCATGTCCGGCGTGACGTCGGGCGCCGCGAGTTCCGAGTGGTCCTGCGCTGCCAGCAGCGCCCGTTCCGCCATCGTCTGGGCCCAGCCCTGCTGGAACCCGTCCCACGCCGCCTGTTCGAAGCGCTGCTGGTGAACCTGCGCGGCGGTCAGTCCGCTCGCCGCCCCGGTCGTCCCCGAAAAGGTCGCTTCCCGCAGCGCATCGGCCTCCTGCCCCGCCGCGGCCGCACCCACGGGAGCAGTGAGCGGAGCTTCCGCCTCCCAGTCCACGCCGACCTGCTCGTCCGCCTCGACATCGTTGTCGGAGGCAGTACGCCTCGCCTCGTTCAGCCGCTCGCCGCCCCGGTCGACCTTCAGCACAGGCGTGCCGCCCGCGGCCCCCTCCTCCCGCCCCCACGGCAATTCGGCTCTCGCCGCAGCCTCCGCCCCGGCCTGGCGACCGGCCGGGAACCCGCGCATGCTCGCGTCGAAGTAGGCGGCCTGCGGCCCCATTCGCTCCAGATGCGGGGGCAACGGCGGAGCGGACGGCAGGTCAGGTCGCGCAGGTGCGTCAGGCACGTCCACACTCAGAGGGCCCACCGGCACCGAGATCGATCCTTCCACGGCGGGGCCGGCCGGCTCCCCGGGAATCCCCGCGGCCGATGCTGCAAGGTCCGCAGGCCTGCCATCGCCTGCCCCGCGGTCGCCCGGCACCGCTGCCGCCGACTGGGTGCCTTCCGGAGCCACGTCGGCGAAGCGCCGTACATCGGCCTCGTTCAGGCCCTCGCGAACGGCCCGCATCGTGACTTCCGAAGGCCGGTAGTCCGGATCGTGCTCTATGCGCGTGATCTCCTCCGCCGAGACGCCCGACAGTTCGGCGAGTTCGTCGACCGTGAGGTCGGCAACCTCGCGGTCCCGGAACACGTCGCCCTGCGGCACGGCTTGCGGCTGCGCGGCGGGGCCCTCGAAGAACGCGGTGACAGCGGCGACGAGCGCGCCGCGCACGGCCTCGACCGTGCCGTCCCTCGGCCGCTCGGTCGCGCCCGACTCCCAGTCGTGCAGGGTCGCTTCGCGGACTCCCGCCTCCCGGGCGAGCGCCGCGACGCTGAGCCCCAGCCACGCGCGCATGGCCGCCGGATCGAAATCTCGAGCCGAGACCGCCTCGATTGCCGCGGCCGTGAGAGCGCCACGAATCGCGGCTCTCGTGGTGACCTGCGGCCCGACGGACCGGCCGCCCGCCTCGGCCGCGACAACCGAGTCTTTGGATATGCCCGCCCGAGCCGCCAGTCCCCTCTGCGTCATGCCGAGCTGCCCGCGGATTTCGGCGACATCGAAGTCCAGCGCCCGCCCGGCCGGCGGCGCTGCCTCCGCCTCTTGCAATGCCCTGCGGATCGCGGCGTTGGTGCTGGCCTGGTGGCCTTGCGCGCCTCGCCCCTCCTCGACCGCGGCAACAGTCTGGCGCTTGATGCCCGCCAGCTCGGCCAGTTGCACCCGAGAAATGCCGAGGTCCTCAAGGGCCTGCGTCAGGTCGAAGTCGATCTGGGCGTTGTCCTGGAGGCCCTCCTGACGGCCCTGTTCCAACGCCTGCTCCACCAACGACAGGGTCTCCTTGGTAATACGCCCGCCCGCTTCGATCCTGGCGATCGCCGCTTTGTCCAAGCCCGACCGTGCGGCCAGTTCCGTCTGGCTCATGCCCAGCCGATCGCGTTCCGCGGCCAGATCCAGCGGGGGCGCCGCAGCAACCAGTGCGGCGCGGACTGCCTTGATCGTCTCGGGCGACGAGTTGGCGCCTCTCTCGACGGCAGAGACAGTCCCCGGCCGCAATCCCGCCTGTACGTCCACCTCTTCCTGGAGGAGCTTCAGCTCGGTACGAAGGGCGCGAATCTGCTCGACCTCGGCTTGCCGGAACACCTGGCGGAGGTCCGCGATCCGCGCCGTGTCGAGTGGTATGCGTCCGGATTCGACAGCCTCGACGTCGCCGACGGTGAGACCAAGGCGTTCGGCCAGTTCTCTCCTGGACAACCCCAGTCTGGCGCGCTCCGTCGCGGGGTCGAACTCGCTTCTCGCGGCGGCCTGTTCCGCGGATATGCGGGCCAGCGCCTGGCGTACGTCGGCAACGGCGGCGACGCGTGGCGGGGCAGCCCCGGTCTCGATGTCGGAGATCTGCTTGTTGTTGAGGCCCGTGTACCGCGCCAACTCGGTCTGCGAGATGCCGAGCCGGGCACGCTCAGCGCGCAGATCCAGTTCGGCGGCGAGCACCAAGTCCGCGCCTGCCTCGACCAGCGCCTCACCGATCGCGGTGACCGAGGTGTAGGCGGGGTTGGTCGTGTTGCCGTTCTCGATGGCGAGGATGACACTCTTGCTGATCCCGGCGCGTTCGGCGAGTTTCTGTGACGAGAGGCCGAGCGCGGTGCGCTCCTCCCGGAGCCGAGCCCCGACGAGTGCGATGGCATCGACCACCCGAGGCGGCCGGGGAAAGAGCATATCGACGTCGGCGCCGACACCCGCGGCGACAGCTGCGCGCGTTTCGGCATCGGGATCAACGCGCCCGGCCTCGATCTCAGAGATCGTCTTTCGGAGCACCGCGGTGCCGTCGGCGAGCTGCCCCTGGGTCAGGCCAGCTTCCCAACGGGCTTCCGCAAGCGGGTGGAGGTTTTCCGGCATGAGCCCGAGCGAGCGGATGTCACCGCCCAACGCGTCCGCAATAGCGCGGGCCTGCTCCATCTGCGGGTTCGCGATCTGGCCGCCTTCGAGGCGGCTGACGACCGAGTGCGAGACTCCGGCACGCTCCGCGAGCTCGGTTATCGAGAGACCCGCGGCCCTGCGCGCGACCGCGACGGGGTGCGTCGACTCGGCCAGCACCTGGGGCTCGGGCCTGGCGAAGCCGAGCGCTTCAGGTGTGGTGTTCAGGGCCGCGGCGAGGTTGGCGGCTATTTCTGCCGAGGCGCCCTTGGTGCCGCTCTCGATCTGGCTGATGCGGCGGCGGGAGACGCCCGAGGCATCGGCGAGTTCCTGCTGGGTCATGTCGCCGCGCGCGATGCGCAGCGGGTGGTCGCCGGGCACGGCCACGTCCTGGGTGACGGCCGATTCGTCGTGGGTGGCGAAACCCTCGTCCTGGGTGGCCGCGCCTTGGTCCTGGGTTCGCATGGCGCGGTTGCGGACGGCTTGGCCTGCGGCTATCCAGGGGTTGGCGGATTCCTCCGTCGCCATTTCGCCCCCGCTCGACAACGTCCGGCGTCGCGCTGCCGTGCCTTCTCACCCGCCGATCTACTGATCATCCGGTTTTGTCGCGGTTGATTTCAAGCCGATCCGGGCGTTCCGCGCGCAGCGGACAGCGGACAGCACGGGGATCTGAGTCGGCGTCAGGGGCGTGGCGACGGGGGTCGGGAGGGAGGCTCGGGGGTCGGTCGCGGGTTAGCGTCGTTGCGACGGTGGTCGGGCAGGTGTGACGGAGAGGGGCGCTGATTCCATGCCGGTCGAGGGCGGGGCGGCGAGTTGGCTGTTCGACGGGGATGTCGGGAGCATCCGTACCGGCAGTGCGGAGTACGGGGACACCGACGCCCTGCTGGTACGGGACGGACGGGTGGTCGCGCTGGGTGATGCGGCGCGGGCGATGGCCGCCGCGGAGGCGCCGGATCACGTGGTCGAGGTGGGCGCGGGCCTGGTGATGCCGGCGTTCGGGGACGGGCACGCGCATCCGATGTTCGCGGGTCTGGAGGCGTTCGGGCCGCGGATCAAGGACGCCACGACGGTCGCCGGGATCGTCGCGGAGGTGCGGGCGTGGGCGGAGGCCAACCCCGACGCGGAGTGGATCGTCGGGGCGAGCTACGACCCGGCCATCGCCGCGGACGGTGCTTTCGACGCGCGTTGGCTGGACGAGGCGGTGGCGGACCGGCCGGTGGTGTTGCGGGCGTACGACTACCACACGGTGTGGTGCAACTCCGAGGCGTTGCGCCGCGCGGGGGTCACGGAGGCGACGCCGGATCCGCGGCTGGGGTGGATCGTGCGGCGCGAAGACGGCTCGCCGATGGGCACGTTGCGCGAGTGGCACGCCTGCGATCTGGTGCTCGACCAGGTGCCGGGACGCGCCATGGAGGAACTTGTCGAGGCTCTGGCCATCGCGGGGCGCAGGTACGCCGAGTTCGGGGTGACCTGGGTGCAAGACGCCTGGGTGGAGCCGGAGATGGTCGAGCCGTACCTCGCCGCGGAGGCGGGCGGGCGGCTCGCCTTCCGGGCGAACCTCGCCTTCCGCGCCGACCCGGACCGCTGGCGGGACGGCCAGACCGGCGAGTTCCCGGCGGCGCGGGCCCGGGTGCGTGCGGAGAGCGGGGGCCTGGTCACCGCGAACACCGTGAAGTTCTTCGCGGACGGTGTGATCGAGTCGGGTACGGCCGCGATGCTCGCCCCGTACTGCGATGCGCCGCACAGCTGCGGCATGCCGGTCTGGTCGCCGGACGAACTCCGGGATGCCGTGGTCGCGTTCGACGCAATCGGGTTCCAGGTGCACATCCACGCGATCGGCGACGCGGGGGTGCGTACGTCGCTCGACGCGATCGCGGCGGCACGGGCCGCGAACCCGGCCTGGGACCGGCGCCCGGTGGTCGCGCACGTGCAACTCGTGGCGCCCGAGGACCTGGCACGGTTCGCCGAGCTCGGCGTGATCGCCAACTTCGAGCCGCTGTGGGCGCAGCTCGACCCGCTCCAGACCGAGCTGACGATCCCGCGCCTCGGCGACAAGCGGGCCGAACTCCAGTATCCGATGGGTGATTTGGCGGCCCTCGGCGTGCGGTTGTCGTTCGGCAGCGACTGGCCGGTGAGTTCGCCGGAGCCGATTGCGGGCATCCGGGTCGCGGTGACGCGTCGTACCGACGACGGCTTGCCGGACGAGGCAGGTTGGACGCCGCACCAGAGGCTGACGCTGGATCAGGCGCTCGACGCGTACACGAGCGGTGTCGCGTACCAGGCGTTCGCGGACGACCGTGCCGCGCTGGTCCCCGGCGCGCCGGCCGACCTGGTGTGGTTCCGGAGCGACCCGCGGACGGCGGAGCCGCACCTGGTCGGGGCGGACACGGTGGTGGCGGGGACGTGGCTGGCCGGGCGGCGGACGTACGGCTGACCCCTGCCAACCGACCGGTGCGCCAAGGCGGTTGCCCTTCCGCACCCCCGCGTGAATCCGTTCACAAGGTGATTGGCACAATCAGGAAAGCGGAGGTTCGTGCACTGGGGAGGCAGCATGGCCGACACCATCGAGAAGGCCGCGGACCACGGCGGGGGCGACGGCGGGGGCGACGGCCCGGGCGACGCCGGGAGGCACGGCGGAGGCGACGCGGAGCCGCAGCTCGACCGGCGGCGGTGGATCGCCCTCGCCGTCGTGCTCACCGCGGGCTTCATGGATCTGCTCGACGTCACGATCGTCAACGTGGCGATCCCGGCGATCCAGGACGAGTTGGGGGCGAGCTACGCGTCCATCCAGTGGATCGTGGCGGCGTACGCGCTCGCCTTCGCGGTCGTCCTGATCACCGGCGGCCGCCTCGGCGACATCTTCGGCCGCCGCCGCCTGTTCCTGATCGGCATGACGGGATTCACCGTCGCATCGCTCCTGTGCGGCATCGCGACCGGGCCCGGAATGCTCATCTGGGCCCGGGCGTTCCAGGGCCTGATGGCGGCGATCATGGTGCCGCAGATCCTCGCCATCGTGCACGTCACCTTCCCGCCGTCCGAGCGCGGCAAGGTCTTCGGGATGTACGGCGCCATCGCCGGCATGGCCGCGATCAGCGGCCCCATCGTCGGCGGACTCCTCATCGAGGCCGACGTGTTCGGGTGGGGCTGGCGGCCGATATTCCTGGTGAACATCCCGGTCGGGATCCTCGGCATCATCGCGACGCTGGTCTACGTACGCGAGTCCAAGGCGCCCCACGCGCTCAAGCTCGACCTCGTCGGCGTCGGCCTCGTCACCACGGCTCTTCTCATGCTCGTCTTCCCGCTCGTGCAGGGCCGCGAACTTGACTGGCCCTGGTGGACGTTCGCGCTGATGGCCGGATCCCTGCCGCTCTTCGCGGTGTTCGTCGCGTACGAGCGCGCCAAGACCGGCCGCGACGGCTCGCCGCTGGTCGAACTCGGCTTGTTCCGGGCGCGTTCGTTCTCCGCCGGCATGCTGGTGCTGCTGCTGTTCCAGGGCTGCATGGCGGCGTTCTTCCTCACCTGGAGCCTCTACCAGCAGCTCGGACTCGGCTGGGAGCCGCTGCACGCGGGGCTCGCGGGCGTCCCGTTCTCGCTCGGCGTCTCGGTCGCGGCGGGCCTGTCGATCCAGTTCCTGGTGCCCCGGCTCGGCCGCCACGTGCTGAGCCTCGGCGCGGTGGTGATGGCCGTCGGCATGCTCGTGTACGCGTGGGCCGTCGACCACTACGGCACCGGCATATCGGCGTGGCAGATGGTCGTGCCCCTGGTGGTCGCGGGCCTCGGCATGGGGCTGCTGCTCCCGCCGCTCGCCGACACCGTGCTGTCGGGCGTCGCGGAGAAGGACGCGGGTTCGGCGTCCGGCGTCCTCAACGCGGTCAACCAGCTCGGCAACGCGGTGGGCATCGCGGTGGTCGGCGTCATCTTCTTCGGCCTGCTGACCTCGCAGGCGGGCCCCGCCGCCTCCTCGGCGGTACCGGACCTGCGCCGAGACCTCGCAGCCGCCGGAGTGCCCGCGCGGTTCCAGGACCAGATGGCCGACGGCTTCCGTGACTGCGTCCGGGACCGTACGAAGGAGCAGGACCCCGCCGTCGTCCCCGAGTCGTGCGACGACGCCGAACTGCGCCAACTCCCGCAGCCGATGCGGGACAACGTGCTCCAGGCGGTCGAGAAGGCGGGGCGCGAGGCGGGGGCCACCGACTTCGCCCGCTCGTTCCAGCGCACGCTGTACGGCGTCGCCGGGGGCATGGTCCTGGTGTCCGTCCTGATCCTGGCCCTGCCCAGGCGCATCGAACACCACGAGGGCGCGCACGTGGGATGAGCCGGCCTTCGGATACCCGTGCGGTCTACGCGCGGTGGACGCGGTCCGGGCTCAGATTCCGCAGTCCCGCTTTTCGGGCGTCTGGCCCGACTCGTACCCCTGGGCCGTGCGGCCGAATGCCGTGATTCTGCCGGTCTTTGCTGCTATGCCCCGCTGTCGAATCCGCAACTCCGGGACAACTAAATCCGCAGAAAATTGCGCATCAGACAATTGATTTCGTTCTTCATTGTCGGATGACCAGATGGATACCATCCCGAACAGGCAATCCAGCTTCGGAATCAGCACATTCCCTTCTGGGGGTTATGCATGTCCAGATTCAGCGACCGCGAACTCGGGATGGACCGGAAGATCACCCGCCGGGACTTCCTGGACGGCGTGGCCCTCAGCGCCGGCGTGGTGGCCGCTTCCGCCGCGTTCCCGAGTGTCGCGTCCGCCTCGTCCGGCGGCTCGCACGGCGGCCCCGGCAACGGGCACGGCGGCGGTCACGGCAACCCCGGCAAGACGTACCCGCCGACGCAGACCGGTCTGCGGGGCCAGCAGGCCGGCGCGTACGACGTCGCCCACGCCGTCCGCGACGGCGCGTTCGCGCCCGGCCGCATCACCGAACTCCGCGAGACGTACGACCTCGTCGTGGTCGGCGGCGGCCTCAGCGGCCTGGCCGCGGCGCACTTCTACCGCAAGGCGGCCGGCTCCCGGGCCCGCATCCTGATCCTCGACGCGCTCGACGACTTCGGCGGCCACGCCCGCCGCAACGAGTTCCACGTGGGCCGCACGATGCTGCTGTCGAACGGCGGCACCGTCAACCTGGACACCCCGAGCACCTGGACCCGCGCGGCGTACGACCTGGTGACCAAGGACCTCGGCATCGACCTGAAGGGCCTTGAGGCGACGGTCAAGAGCGACGCGTACACGCCCTACGGGCTGCGCAGCGCGACCCTGTTCAACTCCGAACGCTGGGGCAAGGACCAGCTCGTCATCCGGGAATCCGGCGAGTCCTGGGCGTCGTTCGCGCAGAAGCTCCCGATGAGCGCGGCGAGCAAGGCCGCGCTGGTCCGCCTGTACAGCACCACCGAGGACTTCTACCCCGGTCTGACGGACGCTCAGAAGAAGGAGATCCTCGCCCGTACGCCCTACGAGACGTACCTGCGCGAGAAGATCGGCATGGACGACGACGCGCTCGCGATCATGCGGCGCGGCACCAACGGCCTGTGGGGCGTGGACGTCGACCGGGTCTCCTCGGCCGACGCCTGGGCCACCGGGCAGCCCGGCTTCGGCGGCCTCAACCTGGAGCACACGCCGTGGCCGGGCGCCGGGTTCACCCCGCTGATGCATCTCGCGGAGACCGACGAGGACGGCAACTTCTACTTCCCCGAGGGCAATGCCTCGGTGGCGCGCCTGCTGGTCAACAAGCTGGTGCCGCACGCCTTCGAGGAGAACCGGCTGGACTGGCGGAAGATCCCCACCGCCCGCGCCCGGTACGACCGCCTCGACCACCCGGACTCCGACGTCCGCATCCGGCTGTCGAGCACGGCGTTCGAGGTCCGCAACGAGGGACGCCGCGGCGCGGTCGTCAGCTACTCCCAGGGCGGCCGGAGCTACCGCGTCCGCACCAAGGGCGTCGTGATGGCGTGCTGGAACTCGGTGGCGTCCTACGTCATGCCGGAGCTGAAGGCCGATCAGATCGAGGCCATGCGGTACGGCGTGAAGGTCCCGCTCGTCTACACACGTGTCGCCCTGCGCGACTGGCGTTCCTTCGCCGCCGCCCGGGTGCGCAACGTCAGCACGCCCACCCGGTTCTTCAGCAGCTTCGGCCTGCCGACCGTCACCGACATCGGTGACTTCACGATGCCGCACCGGCCCGAACTGCCCACCGTGATCTCGCTGTCCGCGACCCCGAACTCGCCGGGGCTCAAGTGCCGCGACCAGCACAAGGCGGGCCGCCGGACGCTGATCCGGATGCCGTTCGAGGACTTCGAGCGGGAGATCCGCGACTCGATGACCCGCGCGCTCGGGTCGTACGGCTTCGACCCCGGCCGGGACATCACCGCCATCACCGTCAACCGGTGGGCGCACGGGTACGCCTACGAGTACAACTCCCTCGACGACCCGGCGCTGTTCGGGCCGGAGGAGCAGCGCCCGTACGCCAAGGCCCGCCGCCCGGTCGGCCGCATCGCGATCGCGAACTCCGACGCCGAGGCCTTCGGCTACACACACGCCGCGTTCGACGCCGCCTATCGCGCGGTACGGCACCTGCTCTGATCCGCCCGTCCCCCGGAAAGGCGGGGCCGCCCCCGGCATGTGCCGGAGGCGGCCCCGTCTGTCGTCACGGCTGGTGTCACGCCTGGTGTTACGCCTGGTGTCGCGCTCGCTGTCACACCTGCTTGGCGGCCTCCGCCGCCCGGACCGCGTCCCGGTGCCGCAACGCGGCGGCGCGCAGCGCGGTTTCCGCGTCGACGCCGTGCGCCGCGGCCAACGCGGTGGCGGCGAGGAGCAGTTCGCCGACCGACTCGTCGTCCACGTGCTCGGGCACGACGACGGATCCCGGCACCGGCACGTCGAATCCGGCGCGCCTGCTGCGCGAGATCACCTTGCCGGCGAGGGACAGCGCGGGCTGGCCGAGCGGGATGCCGTCCACCACCGACTCGCGCCCGGACTTCTCGGCGGCCTTCAGTTCGTCCCAGTTGCGCTCGACGTGCTCCGCGCTCTCCGCCACGACGTCCGCGAACACGTGCGGGTGACGCCGCATCAGCTTGGCCACGATCTCGCCCGCGACATCGTCGATCGTGAACGGATCGTCCGGGTCCTCCTCGGCCACCCGCGCGTGGAAGGCGACTTGGAACAGCACGTCCCCCAACTCCTCGCGCAGGTGCGCACGGTCGCCCGACTCGATGGCGTCGACGAGTTCGTACGCCTCCTCGACCAGGTAGCGCACCAGCGACTCGTGCGTCTGCTTCGCGTCCCACGGGCATCCGCCCGGCGAGCGCAGTCGGTCCATCACGGCGACCAGGTCGAGGACCCGCGAGCCCGGCAGGTCCCACGAGCCGGGCACCACCTCGATCGGCGGGAGTGCCTGCATACCGCCGGCCGCGACCGCACCGAGTGCCGCGCCGAGGTCGGGGTCGCCGTCCGAGCCCGCGAGCCACACGACGGGGCCGGTCGTCGCGTCCGCGAGCAGGCGCCGCGCGAGCACCTGCGGTGCGGCGGCGTCGACGACGGACACCTCGACTCCCGCGTCGCGCACGTACGGCAATTGGGGATGCGTCGCCT
This sequence comes from Streptomycetaceae bacterium NBC_01309, assembly GCA_045039925.1. Classification (GTDB taxonomy): domain Bacteria; phylum Actinomycetota; class Actinomycetes; order Streptomycetales; family Streptomycetaceae; genus Yinghuangia. Next base: position 6,415,596 of record CP108400.1, on the reverse strand, counting down.
CCGCGGTCAGCACCTGTCCCCCGCCCGCCGCCGACGTCTCGCGCAGCACCTGCCACGCGGGCCAGCTCAGCAGTCCGGGGGCCACGCGATGGGTGCCCGTCAGCAGGATCAGCCGGTTCTGCGGCACACCGCTCTGTTGCTCGCTCACGGGATCACCGTACGGGGTGCGGGCGGCCTGCGGCGGTCGGCGGTCGGCGGTCGGCGGTCGGCGGTCGGCGGTCGGCGGGGGCAGCGCTCAGTCGCGCGGGGTCCTGCCGTCCAGGACGGCCTGGACGCGCTCCACCTGCATACGCACCAGTTCCTCGTCGGGCAGCATGACCTCGTCGCCGGTGAGGTTGACGTACGTGCTCTCGACGATGGTCGTCCCGACCCGCACCGCGACGATGCCGTGCACGAACACCTGGCCGTTCGCGGTCCGTGACGTCTGCGAGAGCGCGAGCGACTCGTCGCCGAGCTCGGGGGCCTTTTCCGCGGCGATGCGCGCTTGAATGGTGACGCCGCCCTCTGAGGTGATCAGCATCTGCGTGCAACGGGGGATCAGTTCCCGCGTCTTGGCGAGCAACTTCTCCGCGTCCCCGGCGGCGAACGAGGCGAGGTTGGCGCCGACGATGGCATACGCCTTGCCGCCGCCCGCCGGGTCCATGGCCACGACCGAGGCCTTGCCCTTGGCACTCACCGTCTTCGCCTTGCCCGGCGCCAGCAGCTCGGTGACCGTGGCGCACTCGGGCTTGTCGTACGTGTCGCCGCCGTCGCTCCGGTCGTCGGACCCCCGGTCGCCGCCGATCACCGTCCACCCGTCGGGCAGGGCACTGTCCGGCACCAGGGCCGTCTCGAGCTGGTCGCTGCTCAGGTACGCGATCTGCACGCTCTTCGGCGACTCGGCGGTGAAGCCCCCTCCGGTCCTGGTCGGTGTCGGGGTCGCCGACCCGCCGCCCGCGGGCGCCGACGCCCCGCCGGACCGGCCGACCGAATCGGCGGCGTCCGCGACGTCGCCGGCAGCTCCCGACGAACAGGCCGTCGCGGCGAAGAGCGCGAGGGGCAGCAGGGCGGCCGCGGTACGGCGTGCGGTGCGGCCGGTCGTGCGACGGGCGGAACGACGGGCGGAACGGGATCGGTTCAAGGCCGGGCGTCCTCGGACTCGCAGGATTGGGGCGATCATCCTGCCAGGGTGTCTCCAGCCGATGACCTTTGGGGTGTGTGGTTCCCCTGTGGCACCTGCTGCGAGCCGGGTGTTCCGCGCTACGCGCCGGCGGGTGCGTCCCCGTCGGTGCTGTCCGGCGTCAGCCAGCTGTAGGTCATCGGGACGAGGCCTTCGGCGACGTCCCACTTGCCGTACCGCGGGTTCACGGTGATCTCCATCGCCCCGGCGGTCTCGGTGTAGAGCTGGTCCGCGCCGGCGGAGCCGTTCTTCGCGACGAGGCGCTCGATGATGATCTGGGACCGCGTGAAGGCGTCCACGCCGGAGGCCGGCACGCCCCTCTCCGCGAGCGACTCCTCGATCGGCACACCCTGGTTCTCGGCCAGCCACTCGGCCTTCTGCTCGGCGATGTCGGTGGGCGTCACCACGATGCCGCTGCGCTCCGCGGCCTCGTCCAGGACCTTGCTCTGGAGCAGCAGGACCAGCTCCCGCTGCGACGCCGTGACGCCCGCGACCGGGGCCGCGCCGACGCTCTCCCGGGCGTCCGCGGCCTTCTCGACGCGGGAGTTCAGTGTGGAGATGTCGATGCGTTCGCCGTCGACCACCGCGGCGGCGCCCGACTTCGAGTCGGAGCAGCCGGTGAGGACGAAGCCCGCGAGCAGGGCTGCGAGAGCGAGCGCGGGGACGGAACGCGACGTGCGACTCACACGAACTCCCAAGGTTCGATGGCGCTTGTACGACGGCACTGCGTGTGACCCATGACCAACGACCAAAGATACGGGCGGGCACGCCGCGATACTTGGATCTTTGCCAAGTTCGCGTCGTGCCGCCGCGGATCTTGTTCTCGGTCGAGTTCGGTCTTACACGGGTCGGCAGCGGTCAGCAAGGGCCGCGGTGCGATCGGTCGGTTTGATCAGTCGGTTCGATCAGCGCGATCATCGGTTTGACCATCGGTTTGATCACCGGTTTGATCGGCGCCGTGGCCGCCTCGCCGAGGGTGGCATCGCGCTCAGCCTCCTCCGCCGGAGGACGACGCCTTCGCGTCGCGCACCGCCTTGCGCAGCGCGTCCGGCACCGGCCCGAGGCCGGCGGTGAGTTCGCCGACCCGGTCCCGCGCCGCGCGGCGCTCGCCGCCCGACATCACCGTGTTCATCTCGCCGATGTGCGCGAAGGCAGCCGAGGCGGCCTGGCGGCGCGGTACGCGGGACGCCGGCTGGGTGGGGCGCAGCGCGTCCCGTACCCCCGCCACGGCCGCGGTCCGCATGCGCGGCTGGCGCAGGACGACCAGTTGGGTCGGGAAGACCAGCAGGACGCGGCCCTTCTCGAGGCGGATGACGCGGCTGCGGGCGAGTTCGGTGCGTACCGTGCCGACGGCCGTGGCCGCGGACTTCTTGACCCAGTGCCGCCACGACCGAGGCCGCTCGGACGCGGCGACACGGGCGAACAGCTCGGCCTCCAGCGCCCCGTTCGGAGCCGTCCCGCGCGCCGCGGCGATGCGGACCTTCCCGCCCTCGTCGGCGAGGAACCCCGCGTCCAGGAGGCCGTGCAGCGCCGCGGCGTTCAGCACCAGACCCAGGTGCTGGCCCCCGCCGAGCCGCTGGTGCTCCGGCCGGTACGCCAGGAGGAACATGCGGTGCACAAGGGAGACGTCTTCCGGCGCTTCCATGGTGGGTCACCTTCCTGCCGTGGTTCCCGCTCTCGTTCCTGCTGTGGTCGTCGCTCTCGCTATTGCTCTCGTCGTTGCTCTCGCCGTAGCTCTCGTCGTAGCCATGGTCGTGGCTCTGGTCGTCGCCGCGGTCGCGGTGCGGTCGGCCGCTTCGGCGCGGTCGCCGGCACCGTCCTCGGGATCCCCGTCAGCGGGGTTCCGGTTCGACACCGCCATCGTCGCCAGGGCCGCCGTCACCGTCGCCAGTACCGCCAGTACCGTCTCGAGCGACATCGTCGACTCCCTCCCCCTCCCGCCGCCTGGGCGGCCTGCCGCGCCGGGCCGGGCGTCCGGCGTCGCCGGGCATGCGGCCCGCGTCGCCGAGGGCCCGTCGCAGCAGGAACTCGATCTGGGCATTGGTACTGCGCAGTTCGTCGGCCGCCCAGCGAGCCACCGCGTCGTGCACGGCGGGGTCCAGGCGGAGCAGGATCTTCTTGCGCTCGGTCATCGGCGCCGAGGTTATTGGTACAACGAACCGGAGTTGATGACCGGTTGCGTGGCCTGCTCACTGCACAGCACGACTAGCAGGTTGCTGACCATCGCGGCACGGCGCTCGTCGTCGAGATCCACGAGCTGCTGTTCCTCCAGGCGGTGGAGCGCGAGCTCGACCATGCCGACCGCTCCCTCGACGATCCGGGTACGCGCGGCGACCACGGCTCCGGCCTGCTGGCGGCGCAGCATCGCCTGGGCGATCTCGGGGGCGTACGCGAGTCTCGTGATGCGCGACTCGATCACCCGTACGCCGGCCGACTCGACCCGTACGCCGATCTCCGCCGACAGCTTGGCGGTGATCTCGTCGGCGTTGTCGCGCAGCGAGAACCCGTCGGTGTTGTGGTTGTCGTACGGGTAGCTGTTGGCGATGTGCCGCACCGCGGTCTCGGTCTGGATCGCCACGAACTCCTCGAAGTCGTCGACCTCGAACATCGCCTGCGCGGTGTCCTGCACCTGCCACACCACGACGGCGGCGATCTCGATCGGGTTGCCGTCGAAGTCGTTGACCTTGGCGGTCTGCGTCTCCAGGTTCCGGATGCGGGTCGAGACCCTGGTGCGGTCGGTCAGCGGGTTGACCCAGCGCAGACCCTCGTGCCGCAGCGTGCCCTTGTAGTGGCCGAAGAGCTGGATCACCCGGGCCTGGCCCGGGGCGATCGTGGTCAGCCCGCACAATCCGACGAGGGACGCGATCGCGACGACGACGCCGAGGGCGATGAGGCCCGCCCGGGAGCCGCCCTGCACGGTCGCGCTGACGAAGAAGATGGCCACGGACAGCGCGAGCGCGAGGAACCCCACGCCGAGGGCGGGGAACCCGCCTACACCCTGCACCAGCCGCTCACGCACCTGCGGTGCGGGCATCTCCACCTTCGTCTCGGGAACTGTCTCGGGAACTGTCTCGGCCATGGTGTCCTCCACTCGTCGACCTGACACCATCAGGTTAGCAAAGTGATATCACTTTTCGCGTGAGGGACATCCCTCGATCTCACGGGGCGGCGGCGGTCGGCCGCCGACACCCGCGGCCGACCCCCACGGCCGAAAACGCGGCGGCCCCCACACAGCACGTGTGCCATGTGGGGGCCGCGAGGGCTTGATCCGCCGGGGACTGTCCCGGCCGCTGCTCAGCGTCCGGCAGCGATCGGCTCCAAGATGACCGCGTCGACCAGGTCGCGCGCCCAGTTGAGCAGGGCCGTGTCGCGCAGCGGCTGGCCTCCGATGCGGGCCGTCATCGGCTTCGGCACCAGGATCTGGTGCACGGCCGACTTGACCAGCGTCTTCGGATAGAGCCGCTGGAGCCGCAGCTGCTGCGACTCGCGCAGGTCGACCGGGCCGAAGCGTACGAAGTTGCCCTGCAGCGTGACGTCCGACAGGCCCGCCTTGCGAACGTGCGCGCGGAACCTGGCAACTTCCAGCAGGTTCTCCACCGGAACCGGCAACGGGCCGTAGCGGTCGGTGAGTTCGTCTCGCACCGAGGCGATGTCGTCCTCGCAGGTGATGGCCGCGATGCGCTTGTACGCCTCCAACCGCAGCCGCTCCCCCGGCACGTAGTCGTGCGGGATGTGCGCGTCGACCGGCAACTCCACCTTGACCTCGGGCACTTCGTCGGCCTGGTCGCCCTTGTACTCGGCCACCGCCTCGCCCACCAGGCGCACGTACAGGTCGAACCCGACCCCCTGGATGTGCCCGGACTGCTCGCCGCCGAGGAGGTTGCCCGCGCCGCGGATCTCCAGGTCCTTCATCGCCACGAACATGCCCGCGCCCATCTCGGTGTGCTGGGCGATGGTCGCCAGGCGCTCGTGGGCGGTCTCGGTGAGCGGCTTCTCGGGCGGGTAGAGGAAGTACGCGTACGCCCGCTCGCGCCCGCGTCCCACCCGGCCGCGCAACTGGTGGAGCTGCGAGAGGCCGAAGTTGTCGGCGCGTTCGACGATGAGCGTGTTCGCGTTCGAGATGTCGATGCCCGACTCGACGATCGTCGTGCAGACCAGGACGTCGAACTCCTTCTCCCAGAAGTCGACGACGACCTGTTCGAGGGCGTTCTCGTTCATCTGCCCGTGCGCGGTCGCGACGCGCGCCTCCGGCACCATTTCGCGGATCTTCGCGGCCGCCTTGTCGATCGACTCGACGCGGTTGTGGATGTAGAAGACCTGGCCCTCGCGCAGCAGTTCGCGGCGCACGGCGGCGGCGATCTGCTTGTCGTCGTACGGCCCCACGAACGTCAGCACCGGGTGCCGCTCCTCGGGCGGCGTGGTGATCGTGGACATCTCGCGGATGCCGGTGACCGCCATCTCCAGCGTGCGCGGGATCGGCGTCGCGGACATCGTCAGCACGTCGACGTTCGCACGCAGCTTCTTCAGCTGCTCCTTGTGCTCGACGCCGAACCGCTGCTCCTCGTCCACGATGACCAGCCCGAGGTCCTTGAACCGCGTCTCGGACGAGAACAGCCGGTGCGTGCCGATCACCAGGTCCACGCTGCCCTCGGCCATGCCCTCCAGCGTGGCCTTGGCCTCCGAGTCGGTCTGGAAGCGCGACAACGCCCGGACGTTGACCGGGAATTGCGCGTACCGCTCGGCGAACGTCGAGAAGTGCTGCTGCACCAGCAGGGTGGTGGGGACGAGCACCGCGACCTGCTTGCCGTCCTGCACCGCCTTGAACGCCGCGCGCACCGCGATCTCGGTCTTGCCGTAGCCGACGTCGCCGCAGATCAGCCGGTCCATCGGGACGGACTTCTCCATGTCGGCCTTGACCTCCTCGATCGAGGAGAGCTGGTCCGGCGTCTCGACGTACGGGAACGCGTCCTCCAACTCGCGCTGCCAGGGCGAGTCCGGGCCGAACGCGTGCCCCGGCGCGGCCATGCGCGCGGAGTAGAGCTGGATCAGCTCGCCCGCGATCTGCTTGACCGCCTTCTTGGCACGGGACTTGGTCTTCTGCCAGTCGGCGCCGCCGAGCCGGTGCAGCGAAGGGGCCTCGCCGCCCACGTACTTGGTGACCTGTTCGAGCTGGTCGGTCGGGACGAAGAGGCGGTCGCCGGGCTGGCCGCGCTTGGCCGGCGCGTACTCGACCACCAGGTACTCGCGCTGCGCGCCGCCGACCGTGCGCTGCACCATCTCGATGTAGCGGCCCACGCCGTGCTGTTCGTGCACCACGAAGTCGCCGGTACGCAGTTGCAGCGGGTCGACGACGTTGCGGCGGCGGCTGGGCAGGCGCCGCATGTCCTTGGTCGAACTGCGCTGCCCGGACACGTCGGTCTCAGTCAACACGAGGAGCTTGAGGCTGTCGGAGACGAAGCCGTTCTCGATGCGCCCGGTGGTCACGTGCACGAGCCCGGACTCCGGCGCGGTCGGCAGGTCCGGATCGAGGCGGGCGGTCACCCCTTCGCCGGACAGCAGTTCGACGTACCGCTGCGCCGGGCCGTGGCCCTCGGTCACGAAGACGATCCGCCAGTCCTCGGCGAGCCGCCCCTTGACGTCGGCCAGCACCCGCGCGGAATCACCGCGGTACGACTCGACCGCGTGCGCGCCGACGGCCAGCGTGCCGGCCTCCAGCCGTACGTCGAGGTCGGTGTCGGCACTGAACGGACTGGTGGTCCACCACGCCAGCCCCAACTCGCTCGCGTGCTCGCGCGTGTCTGCGAGGCTGCGCAGCGACGCGGCGCCGAGGTCGATCGGGCTCTCGCCGCCGCCGGCCGCGGCGGCCCACGACGCGTCCAGGAACTCCTGGCTGGTCGCCACGAGGTCGGCGGCCCGGGTCCGCACGCGCTCGGGGTCGCACACCAGGACGTGCGCGCCCGCGGGCAGCACGTCGAGCAGCATCTCCATGTCGTCCACGAGCGCGGGCGCCAGCGACTCCATGCCCTCGACCGCGATGCCCTCGCTGATCCTGCCGAGCATGTCCGCGAGGTTGGGGTGCTCCTCCAGCAGCACGGCCGCGCGCTCGCGTACGTCGGCGGTGAGCAGCAGCTCACGGCACGGCGGCGCCCACAGGCCGCCCTCGGCGACCTCCAGCGAGCGCTGGTCGGCGACCTTGAAGTAGCGGATCTCCTCGACCTGGTCGCCCCAGAACTCGACGCGGAGCGGGTGCTCCTCGGTGGGCGGGAAGACGTCCAGGATGCCGCCGCGCACCGCGAACTCGCCGCGCTTCTCCACGAGGTCCACGCGCGAGTACGCGGCGGCGGCCAGCCGCTCCACCACGTCGTCGAGCTCCGCGTCGGTGCCCGCGGCCAGGCTCACCGGCACCAGGTCGCCCAGGCCCTTCACCTGCGGTTGCAGCACGCTGCGGACCGGCGCGACGACGACCTTGACCGGGCCGCCGGCGGTGTCCGGGGCGCCGGGGTGGGCCAGCCGCCGCAGCACCGCGAGGCGCCGCCCGACGGTGTCCGACCGCGGCGACAACCGCTCGTGCGGCAGCGTCTCCCACGCGGGGAACTCCACCACCGACTCCGGCGGCAGCAGCGACCCCAGTGCGCTGACCAGGTCCTCGCTCTCGCGCCCGGTGGCGGTCACGGCCAGCACGGGCCGCTCGGCGCGGGCCGCGATCGCGGCGATCACGAACGGCCGCAGCGCGGGCGGCCCGACCAGGTCGAGATGGGTACGTCCGCCGCTCGCGGCGGCCTCTACGGCCTCGGCGAGGGCGGGATCGGTGACGACGACGTCAAGCAGACCGGTAAGGCTCATGAGATGCGCGGATCCTCCGGACGGGCGGCGCGCGGGCAACGCGGAACGCCCCGGCCTGAGAAGGACCGGGGTTCCCCCAAGCGTACGCCGCCCGCCGAAACCCTGCCGTCGCGCGGTCCGCTCCCGCGCCGCCGCCCCGGCCGTCCGGCCCCTTCACTAGGCCAAACGGGTGAACCAACCCCCGTTCCGCCACCCCGCGCCTACCCCGCTACCTAGCGTCCTCGCACGCCCACTTCGAGTCATGAAGCGGCGCACCGGATCTTCCACGAAGGCCCTGAGCTGCTGACCCCGGTATTCGAGCTCCTGAAGGTCAGCATCCCGGCACCCGAAAGGTCGGGTTGGAAGGCAGCCCGGCGCAAGAATTCTGGGAGGAACTGATGAGCAGCGGCACCTACCTCCCGGGACGCGGGAACATCGTGGAGCGGAACCAGAAGATCGGCGAGGCCAAGGGGCGGGCGGCCGACGTGGTGCGGGTGTTGGAACGGCGCGGAGTTGCCGTGTCGGAGGCCGATCGACAGCGGGTGATCGAGTGCGAGGACCTCGACACGCTCAGCGCGTGGTTCGACCGGGCGTTCGACGTCGCAACGGCGGACGAGTTGTTCGCCGAGCCTCCCGGTGGGAGCTGATGTATCACCGCAGTTCCTTCCCGGGGCGCGGCACGATCGTGGAGCGGCACCAATTCATCGGCGAAGCCAGGGGCTCCGGCGTGATGGTGTTGCGGCTTCTGGCGCGACGCGGCGTCGCCGTTTCGGAGGACGACAAACAGCGCGTGCACGACTGCATCGACCTCGACCTGATCGACCTGTGGTTCGACCGGGCCTTCACCGCTGAGACCATCGACGAGGTCTTCCTCGGGCGCGGCACCTTGGAGGAAGAGAGCGGAATCCTCGGCAGGATCATCGGTCGTAGGGACTTCGTGTTGCGGCTTCTGGAGGGGCGCGGGGTCGCCGTTTCGGATGCGGCGAAGCTACGCGTTCTCGAGTGCGTGGATCCCGACACGCTCGACGTGTGGTTCGAGCGCGCAATCACCGCCCGGTCCACCGCCGAGGTGTTCGGCGATCGGCCTGCCTGACCTGCGGGCAGCAGGCCCGGACGACCCGGTGTGACGAGTGACGCTCGTTCGGTCGGCCCTTGGCTCTTGGCAACGCAAGGCGTAGGGGATCAAATGAGACCGGAGAAATCTGACGACGCGTCGGATTACTGAGAGTCACATCGGGTCGTACGGGCGTACAGGGCGAGGGAGACGACGCAAAAGATGAGTGGCGAGGCGCAGAAGCTCTTCATCGGTGGCGAGTGGGTCGAGCCGGACCGCGGTCACTACGAGGTCATCAACCCCGCGACCGAAGAGGTCGTGGGCCTGGCTCCCGAGGCGTCGGTCGAGCAGGCGCACGCGGCCGCCGAGGCCGCCTCGAAGGCGTTCGAGACGTGGTCGCAGTCCGCCCCCGAGCAGCGCGCCGCGATCCTCGACCGCGCCGCCGACCTGCTGTTCAAGGGCGGTGACCTGCCGGCCCTGGCCGCCGCCGAGTCCGGTGCCACGCCGCAGACCGCGATGATGATGCACGTCGGCACGGCGTACGCGCGCTTCAAGCGGTACGCGAAGGGCGCCCTGGAGCCCGTCGAGAGCGCGCTCCCGCCGTCGATCGCCCCGGCCACTGTGCTCAGCAAGGCGGGCGTGTTCGGCTCGCTGGTGATCCGCCAGCCGGTCGGCGTCGTCACCTGCATCACGTCGTACAACAACCCGCTCGCCAACACCGCGGGCAAGATCGCCCCGGCGATCGCGATGGGCAACACCTGCGTCGTCAAGCCCGCGCCGCAGGACCCGCTGGCGGTGTACCGCCTGGCCAACGCGCTGGAGGAAGCGGGCCTGCCGAAGGGCGTGCTCAACATCGTGACCGGGTCGGCGCCGGACGTCGGCGAGGCCACCGTCGAGTCGCCGTTCGTCGACATGGTCAGCTTCACCGGCTCGACGCAGATCGGCATGAAGATCGCCGAGGCCGCGGGCCGCGGCATGAAGCGCCAGCTCATGGAGCTGGGCGGCAAGGGTGCGTGCGTCGTGTTCGACGACGCCGACATCCCCGCGGCGGTCGCCGGCATCGGCACCGTGTGGAGCTTCTACTCCGGCCAGATCTGCACCGCCCCGACGCGCGTGATCGTGCAGCGCGGCGCCTACCAGCAGCTCGTGGCGGGCCTGGAGGCGTACGCCAAGGCGCTCACGATCGGCAACCCGGCCGACGAGGGCGTCGTGGTCGGCCCGGTCATCTCGGCGGTGCAGCGCGGCCGCGTGGAGGACCTGGTCGCCCGGGGCAAGGCCGAAGGCGCGCACCTGGTGACCGGCGGCGAGCGCCCCGACCTCGACAAGGGCTTCTTCGTCGCCCCGACGCTGTTCACCGAGGCGACGAACCAGATGAGCATCGCCCGCGAGGAGTTCTTCGGCCCGGTCGTCACGGTCATCCCGTTCGACGACGAGGAGGAGGGGGTCAAGATCGCGAACGACTCCGACTACGGGCTCCTCAGCTACGTCTTCTCCGGCGACTCCGAGCGCGCGTTCCGCGTCGCGCGGCGCCTGCGCTCGGGCGGCGTCGGCGTCAACACGGTCGGCCGCAACATGGAGGCGCCGTTCGGCGGCTTCAAGAAGTCGGGCGTCGGCCGCGACGGCGGCTCGTGGGGCCTGCACGCGTACAGCGAGATCCAGTCGGTGGTCTGGGCGGGCTGAGCCCCGAACTCCCTTGCGGCGGAGGGCCGTACCGGACACATCCGGTGCGGCCCTCCGCCGTTCCCGTACGTCACTCGGCGGGCAGCCGGGCGGGAAGGGCTCGCGCCGCGCCGTCCAGACACCGTCCGGGCGGCGGCCTCGGAAGCGGGGGTGGAGGAGCGGCGGGTCGGCCGCAGTCGGGGCCCAGTGGGGGGAACCGGGTGAATTGCCGCGGGGGGTGGGGGTTGTCGCATAGCCTGGCGGGGGTGCGGCCGGGGGTGGCCGCAGGGGCCGGGGGGCTGGGGGTTCGCGTGCGGAATGTGCGTGCCGATGTGCATCGGGTTGTGCGGGGTGCCACCGGGCGGTTCGCCCTGCCCGTCGCGGCGCAGTTCGACGCGGCGACGCGGGCCCGCCGGTGGGAGTGGTTCCGCGAGGCGTTCCCGGACATCGACAAGCTGCGGGTGGTCGACCTCGGCGGTTCGCTCGACTTCTGGCTGCACGCACCGGTGCGGCCGGCGCATGTCGACGTCGTCGGCATCGACGTCAAGCCGCAGCGGGTGCTGTCGTGGCTGGAACTCGCGGTCGGCGATCCGGTGACGTACGCCGGGGCGTACGACGTCGCCCTGTGCGACGGGCTGTTCGAGGCGGAGTCCGCCCGGCGCGAGGCGCTCGCGGGGGCGGTACGCGGACTCGCCGCCCGCTACTGGGTGCGCGCCGCGCGCGTACGCCGGGCGGAGTTGGAGCGGTTGTTCCCGGACGCCGTCGTGCGCCGGGAGCGCCGGGGCGGGGTCGTGGTGTCGCACATCGCCGCCAAGCCCCGCTGACACGCGGGACACGCGGGACACACAAGCGTTTTCGGGTTCGGCTGGTTCTTGGGGAGGGGAACAGCATGCGGGTGGTCATCGCGGGACAGGGCTATGTGGGCCTGCCCCTGGCGGTACGCGCGGCGCAGGTCGGCCACGAAGTCGTCGGCTACGACACCGACGCACGTCGCGTGAAACAGCTTGCCGCGGGCGAGTCCTATGTCGAGGACATCCCGTCGGCGCAGCTCAAGGAGATCCTGGACGCGGGCCGCTACCGCGCCACCGCCGAGCCGCGCGAGCTGGGCGGATTCGACATCGCGGTCATCACCGTGCCCACGCCGCTGCGCGAGGGCGTGCCCGACCTGACGTACATCGAGGACTGCGCGCGCACGCTGTCCCGGTACCTGCGGCCGGGCGCCACGGTGGTGCTGGAGTCGACGACGTACCCGGGCACGACCGAGGAGTTGGTCGGGCCGATCCTGGAGGAGGGCTCCGGCCTCGCCGCCGGGCGGGACTTCCACCTCGGGTACAGCCCCGAGCGCATCGACCCGGGCAATCCGACGTGGAACCTGGTCAACACGCCCAAGATCGTGTCCGGCGTCGACGCCGAATCGCTGGCCGTCGTCGACGAGTTCTACGGCTCGCTGGTGGACCGCACGGTGCCCGTGACGTCGCCCAAGGAGGCCGAGCTCGTCAAGCTGATCGAGAACACCTTCCGGCACGTCAACATCGCGCTCGTCAACGAGGTCGCGATGTTCGCCCACGACCTGGGCATCGACGTGTGGGAGGCGATCGACGCCTGCTCGACCAAGCCGTTCGGGTTCATGCGGTTCACGCCCGGGCCCGGCGTGGGCGGGCACTGCCTGCCGATCGACCCGTCGTACCTGTCCTGGCGCGTGCAGCGCACGCTCGGGCAGAGCTTCCGGTTCGTCGAACTGGCCAACGACGTCAACAACCACATGCCGGACTACGTGGTACGCCGCCTCACCGCCGCGTTCAACGCCCGGCAGCGGTCGGTCAACGGCTCGCGCGTGCTGCTGCTCGGCCTGGCGTACAAGAAGAACACCGGCGACGCGCGCGAATCGCCGTCGACCCGGATCGCCCGCCTGCTGCTGGACCTCGGAGCCGAGGTCAGCGCGGTGGACCCGCATGTCGACCTCGCGCAGCGTGTCGACGCCCGGCTGGTCCGCGTCGACCTGACGGCCGAGACGGTGGCCGCGGCGGACGCGGTGGTCCTGCTGGTCGACCACGACGACCTGGACCTCGACCTGGTGCGCGAGCACGCCGCGTACATCCTCGACTGCCGCCGCTCGCTCGGCCGTGCGGACAACGTCGAGGTGCTCTGACCACGGCTGCCCGGCCGGGAACGGTGTTTGTCGCAACAGCGATTGTGGAGGTGCCTTGAACGACGCCACGGGGGCGATGGGGGCGAACGGGACGGCACGTCCACCGACCGGCGGGCCGCCCGCCGAGCCACGGCCGGGGTTCGCCCCGGAACGCCTGGCCCGGCTCGCGGTGCGCGCGGTCGCCGACCTCAAGCTCGACCTGACCGGCCGCACGGTGCTCACCGAGGCCGCGACCGGGGCGTACGCGGTCACCCCGGTCCTCGCCTCGCTCGCCGGCGCGCGCGTGGTCGCCCTGACCCGCGACACCAAGTACGGAACCGCCGAGCAGGTACGCCATCTCACCGGCTTGGTCGGCCTGTTCGCGGGCACCCGCCAACCCATCGACATCGTCACCGAGTTGACGCCGCGTCATATCGCGGCGGCCGACGTCGTCACCAACAGCGGCCATCTGCGGCCCATCGACGCGGAGTTCGCCGCCCACCTCAAGCCCTCCGCCGTCGTGCCCCTGATGTTCGAGGCCTGGGAGATCGGCCTCGGCCGCGAGGACGTCGACCTCGCCGCGCTGCGGGCCCGCGGCATCGCCCACGCGGGCACCAACGAACACCACCCGGGCATCGGGGTGTTCGAGCACCACCGGGCCATGGTGGTACGCCTCCTCTCGGACTGCGGCATAGCCGTGTACGGCGCGAACTGCGTCGTCCTGTGCGACAACCCCTTCGAGCCGGAGATCGTCGACGGCCTCGTGCGGGCCGGGGCGCAGGTGCACGGCGCGGACTCCCTCGACCTGGTGAACACCCCCGAGGACGTCGACGTCGTGGTGGTCGCGCTGCGCCCCGGGGACCGGCCCGTGATCGGCGCGGCCGAGGCCGCCAGGATCGCCGCACGCTGGCCGGGAGCGGCGGTGGTGCAGGTCTGGGGCGACCTGGACCGTGAGGCGCTGACCGCGAGCGGCGTGCCCTTCTGGCCGCCTGTCGGACCCGCTCCCGGGCACATGGCGATCCTGCCGTCCGCGGTCGGCCCGGAGCCGATCGTGCGGCTCCAGGCGGGCGGCCTGAAGGTCGCTCAGATCCTGCTCACCAGGCCCGAGTTCCGCAGTGACGAGGACAAGGAATACGTCGATGACCTCTGAGCCGACCTCTGAGCCGACATCTGAGCCGACATCTGAGCCAACATCTGGGGCGACCTCTGAGACGAGCCGGGAGACAACCCCGGAGACGACCTCTGGGGCGGCCGCCGCCCCCCGCGACCGCCGCGACGGACGCCCGCGCGTCCTCCTCGTCGGCATCGGCCCCACCACCCGCGACGCGCTGGAGGCCCTGGCCGAGCGCTTCGACGTCGTCGCGCTGGTCCGTCCCGGCGCCGACGACACCACCGCCCACGCCGACAAGCTCGGCGTCCCCGTCGAGCCCGGCACCCGCATCGCCGACATCGAGGCGGCCGTCGAACGCCTGGCCCCCGACGCCGTGGTGGTCTCGTCGTACGACCGGATCCTCCCCGACCGCCTGCTCTCCCGCTGCCCGTTCGTCAACGTGCACTACTCGCCGCTGCCGCGCGGACGCGGCCGGGCCAACGTCAACTGGGCGATCGTCAACGGCGACACCGAGACGGCCATCTCCGTGCACACCATGGCCCCGGGGCTGGACGCCGGCGGCATCCTCCACCAGGAGTCCGTCCCCATCGGTCCGCGCGACACCGTGACCGACCTGTACGACCGCCTCAACAGCCGCCAGCGGGCCGTCCTCGCGGACGCCGTCGCCCGCCGCCTGACCGGGGACGAGGGCGATCCCCAGGACCACTCCCTCGCGACGTACGGCTGCACCCGGCTCCCCGAGGACGGCGAGATCGACTGGTCCGCACCGACCGCGGCGACCGACCGGCTGATCCGCGCGCTGACGCCTCCGTACCCGGGTGCCTTCACCCACCTGGGCCTCGAAACCCTGCGCGTCCTGCGCGCCGAGCCCGCCCCCGACGGCGTCGTCTACACCGGGCGCGTCCCGGGACGTGTGGTCATGGTCGACCGCACGGGCGCGGGCTGGATCGACGTGCTGACCGGCGACGGCATCCTGCGCATCCACGAAGTCGCCCTCGGCGATGACCCCGCCGCGACGGTTCCAGGCGCGGCAGTTCCGGCCGCGAGCGTGGTCAAGTCGGTCAAGACGACGCTCGGCCTTCGTACCGCGGACCTGCTGCGCCTGCTGCGCGCCGCGACCTCCCGCGAACCCGGAGATGCCTGAGATCCCTGAGGGCCCGGAGAAGGCGGAGATCGCAGCGAAGGCGGCTCAGAAGACCGCCGGCTACGGCACGCGCTCCGACGGGTCGACCCGCAGCGGGACCGTCCCGCCCGAGACGCACTCGCCGGTCGCCAGGTCCCACTTCCAGTGGTGCCGCGGGCACTCGACCACGCCGTCCTCGACGTCGGCGTGCGCCAGGTCCTCTCCCGCGTGCGGGCAGAACCGCTGGAAGGCGTACCCGCAGCGCTCGATCGTCTCGCCCGACGCCGCGTCGTCCCGCTCGCGGACCATCTGCATGGTCTGCGCCGGCTGGTTGCCGTAGCGCAGCAGGCTCATCAGCGTCAGGTCGAACACGTCCGGGTCGCGGTGCAGGCTCAGCCGCAGCGACAGCAGCGCCTCCTCCCACCCGATGCGCCCGTCCACGATGGCCCGCAGCGCGCGCGGCGGCACGTGGATGGTGTAGCCCGCGTCGACCGGGTCCTCCTCCAGCACGCCGCCGACCCGGCCCAGGCGCACGGCCCACGTGACACCGTCCGCGACCAGCCGCACGTCGCGCTCGTAGTCGGCCAGGAAGCGCTTGTTCCAGCTCGTCAACCTGGCGAAGTAGGCGCTCAGTTCCTCGGCGGCCACCGGCTCGAACGGCTCCTCGTGGTACGCCGCCCACTCGTCCGCCCGCCGCACGCGGTACGCCGCCAGGTACCCCTCCGGGTCCTCCTGCCACACCCCGCGCCCCGGCAGGCCCGACTCGACGAGCCCGTCCGCGGTCAGCGCGTCGCCCGGTTCCAGGCACCGCGTCGCCACTCCGGGGCATGCTGCCGCGAAGTCGTCGGCCAGGTCGTCCCACACCGGGAAGATGGTCGCCGTACGGTCGTTGAACCGCTCCAACTCGGGGTCGAGGAAGCACGGCGGGCCCGCCGCCGGAAGGTACGCCGACGCCCCGGTCAGCCGCACCTTGCGCACCAGCGTGTCGAACAGGTCGCCGCGCACCTCGGCGGTCTTGCGGCGCTGCACTTCGTCCGGGTACGCGTAGCAGTTCGGGTACCACATCGCCCCCGAGTACTGCGCCGACAACAGGTCCACGTCGGTGGGCAGTTCGCACAGCGGGGTGTTGCAGTCGTTGAGGTCGAGGAAGCGGAAGCCGTCGAGGTCGACGACGAGCCCGCTGTCCTCCTTGTGGCTCGTGTCGAGCAGCATCGTGAGCACGAACCCCTCGGCGGCCTCGTGGCGTTCCTTGTGCCCGAGGCTGACCACCGTGCGGAAGCCCAGGGCTTCCAACCGCCGTACCAGCGCCTTGGACCGGAAGCGGGGCACGACGACCGTCGTCACGTCGCGGTCGATGAGTTCGAGGGTGCGCTCGTCGAAGTGGTCCTCGTGCGCGTGCGACAGGTAGAGCAGGTCGTACGCCTTGGTCACCACGTCGTCCAGCAGCGGCCGGTTGTCCGGGAACGGGAACCACGAGCCCAGGAACGCCGGGTGGAACCACGGGTCGATCAGCAGCCGCACCCCGGCGTGCTCGACCTCGTAGGACGCGTGCCCGAGCGACCGGATGCGCGCGCCTTCGGGCAGCGTGCGGCCGGTCATGCGCGGCTCCCGGCGGCGCCCGCCCGGGCCAGCGCCTTGCCCAGCGCCTCGGCCACGCGTACCTGCTGCTCCTCGGTGATCTGCGGGAACAGCGGCAGCGTCAGGATCTCCCCCGCCGCCCGCTCGGCGACCGGGAAGTCGCCCGGGGCATGGCCGAGTTCGCGGAACGCGGGCTGGAGGTGGACCGGGACCGGGTAGTGGATCCCGGCGCCGATCCCGGCCTCGTTGAGTTCGGCCAGCACCTCGTCGCGCCGCGGCACACGGACCGCGTAGAGGTGCCACACGTGCACGTTGCCGGGAGCGGTACGCGGCAGCCGCACGTCCGCGAAGTCGGCCAGCAGCGCGTCGTACCGCGCCGCCGCGGCCCGGCGCGCGGTGTTCCAGTCGGCGAGCCGCCGCAGCTTCGCACGCAGCACCACGGCCTGGAGCGTGTCGAGCCGGGAGTTGAAGCCGAGGCGGTCGTGCACGTACTTGCGGGACGACCCGTGGTCGCCCAACTCGCGGACCACCCGGTCGAGTCCGGCGTCGTCCGTGAGCACCGCGCCGCCGTCGCCGTACGCCCCGAGGTTCTTGCCCGGGTAGAAGCTCGTGCCGGCCGCCAGCCCCCAGGCCCCGGCACCGCGGCCGTCCTGGGTGGCCCCCTGGCACTGCGCGGCGTCCTCGAACAGCCGCAGCCCGGCGTCGGCGGCCAGGGCCGCCAGCGGTGCCATCGGGGCGAGTTGGCCGTTCAGGTGGACCGGCAGCAGAGCCCAGGCGTCGCCGCGCACCTCCGCGGCGCGCTCCGGGTCGAGCAGCAGGAACTCGTCGTCCACGTCCGCGAACACCGGCCTGCCCCCGGCCCGGACGACCGCCTCGGCGGACGCCACGAAGGTGTTGGCGGGCATCACGACCCCGGCCCCGGCCGGCATCTCGGCGGCACGGAGGGCGAGTTCGAGCGCGTCGGTGCCGTTGGCGACGCCGACGCAGTGGGCCGTTCCGCTGAACGCGGCGAACTCGGCCTCGAAGGCCGCGACATCGGGCCCCTTGATGAACGCGCCGGTGGACAGGACGCGGGCGAAGCCCTCCTCGACCTCGGCGGCCACCTCGGCGTGCCCCGCGAGCAGGTCGACCAAGGGGATGGTGCCGGTGCCCGGGTTCGTGCGATCGGTCATGCCCCCGCCTCCGCCATCTCCGGTGCGGCGATGCCCGCCACCGCGTACAACACCGCGACCACGCGGTCCTGCTGACTTTCCGTCAGGTCGTGGAAGAGGGGGAGGATCAGCGAGTCGCGCGTCAGGCGCTCGGTCGCGGGCAGCGGCGCGTGCGGTGTGTCGGCGTACGCGGGCTCCAGATGCGCCGCCATGATGCCGCGGCGCGCCGATATGCCCTCCGCGGACAGGCGGCCCAGGACCGCGTCGCGGTCGAGCGGGAAGTCCTCGGGGAGCAGCGCCCAGCACGCCTGGTAGTTCGTCGTGCCGTACTCGGGGTCCGCGACGAGCCGCAGGCCCGGCACACCGGCCAGCAGCCTGCGGTACCGGTCGGCGAGCTTCCTGCGGCGCTCGACCATGGCGTCCAGGCGCCCGAGCTGGACGAGGCCGATCGCGGCCTGGACGTCGGTCATGCGGTAGTTGAAGCCGAGTTCGTCGTACGTCTCCAGAACCGGCGGGGCGCCGCCCCGGTCCGCCGCGTCGCGGTCCGCGGCGCTGACGCTCATGCCGTGCTCGCGCAACCGCCGCAGGCGGGCGGCGACATCGGCCCGGTCCACCGTCACCATGCCGCCCTCGCCGCAGGTGAGCAGCTTGCGCGGGTGGAACGAGTAGGTCGCGAAGGCCGCCCCCGCGCCGGCCTGACGGCCGCGCAGCCGGGAGCCGGCGCCGCACGCCGCGTCCTCGACCACGACGATGCCGAGCGGGTCGCAGAGCACGCGTACCGCGTCGAGGTCGGCGGGAACGCCGCCCTGATCGACCAGGATCACCGCACGGGTGCGAGGCGTGCGCACCGCGTGGACGGTGTCCGCCGTGAGGTTGCCGGTCTCGATGTCGACGTCCGCGAAGACGGGGCTCGCGCCCACGTACCGCACCGCGTTCGCGGTCGCGATGAACGACAGCGACGGGACCACGACTTCGTCGCCGGGGCCGACCCCGGCACCGATCAGCGCCAGGTGCAGCGCGGTCGTGCAGGACGACACCGCGACGGCGTCGGCCGCGCCGACCCGTTCGGCGAACGCCGCCTCGAAGGCAGCCACTCTCGGGCCCTGGGCCACCCATCCGGAGCGCACGGCCTCGGCCGCCGCCTCCGCCTCCTCCGGGCCGAACCACGGCCGCATGACCGGTATACGCTCGCTCACCGAACCCCCCACACGAATTTCCCCCCACGTCTGTTCACTTGCCGTGTTCAGCCGCCGCCTTCGGCGGCCTCGTTCAGCGCCTCGTTCAGCCGCCTCGTCCGCGGTCTGCGCCGCCCCGCTCAGCCGCCCCCCGCGGCCGCCGTCACTTGCTGTCGGCCCACCAGCGCACGAGTTGGCGCAGCCCCTCGTCGAGCCCCACCTCGGCGCGGAAGCCGAGGTCGCGCTCGGCCTTGCCGGTATCCGCGAGGCGCCGTGTCACGCCGTTCACCGCGCGCTCCGGGCCGTGTTCGACACCCAGTTCGGAGCCCATCGCGACGAGCAGCCGCTCGGCCAGCTCCTTGAGCGACGTCTCGACGCCGCACGCGATGTTGTAGACCTCGCCGGTCACCGGGGCCTGCGCGGCCAGCAGGTTCGCGCGGGCGATGTCGGTGGTGCACACGAAGTCCATGGTCTGCAGGCCGTCGCCGAAGATCAGCGGCGGCTCGCCCTTCGAGATGCGCTCCATCCAGCGGATCAGCACCTCGGTGTAGAGGCCGTGGATGTCCATCCGCGGGCCGTACACGTTGAAGTAGCGCAGCGCCACGTAGTCGATGCCGTACATCGCCCGGAAGCTGCGCAGCAGGCCCTCGTTGAAGAGCTTGGCGGCACCGTAGATCGTGTCGTTGTCGTACGGGTGGTGCTTCTCGGTCGTCGGGAACTCCTCGGCGAGGCCGTAGACCGACGCGGACGACGAGGCCACCACCTTGCGCACCCCCGCCCGCTGCGCGGCCTCCAGCACGTCGAACGTGCCGTCCACGAGCACTTCCAGGGCCAGCCTCGGGTCCTCGACGCACTGCGTGATGCGGATGGCCGCGAGGTGGAACACCACGTCGGTGCCGGGCATCAGGTCGGCGAGCAGGGCGCGGTCGCGGATGTCGCCCTCGACGAGGCGGCAGCGGCCGCCGCGGGCGGGGTCGAGGGCGTACGCGAGGTTCTCGCGCCGCCCGCGCGTCAGGTCGTCGAGCACGACCACTTCCCGCGCGCCCGCGTCGAGGAGTTGGTCCGCGATCGTCGAGCCGATGGTCCCCGCGCCGCCGGTGACGAGGCAGCGGGAGTCGGCCAGGGGTACCGCCGGGGTGTCGGGTGCCATGGTTGTTCAGCCCTTCGTCGGCGCCGGGGAGACCGGCTGGGTCGGCGCCGCTGCGGCGGCCGGCACGGTTGCGGGCACTGGCGCAGGCACAGGTCCGGGTACGGGTCGGGCGGCCGGAACCCCGGGCCCGACCGGGACCGCGTGGCCCCCCGTCTCCAGGCTGCGCGAGGCGGCCTCCAGCAGTTCGAGCACCCGCAGCCCCGACCGGCCGTCGGTCAGCGCGGGCCGCGTCTCCGCGATCGCCGACGCGAACTCGGCCATGACGCCGCGCAGCGCCTCGGTCTCGGGAAGGGCGGGCGACACCACGTCGCCGGTGCGGTAAGACACGAGCTTGCTGTAGCGCGCCTCGCGCCCGAGCGCGGCGTCCTGCGCGAGGTCGATCCCCTTGTCGTGGACGTGCAGCCGGGCGGCCGGGTTCATGTCGTCCCACACCAGCGTGCGGCGCGATCCGCCGATGATCGTGGTGCGCACCTTGGTCGGCGACAGCCAGTTGACGTGCACATGCGCCATGGCACCGGTGTTCAGGCGCAGCACCAGGTACGCCAGGCAGGCCCGCCCCGTGCCGATCGGGTCGGCGCCGTGCGCGGACACCGAGATCGGGTGCACGCCGGGCGGCAGGATGAAGTCCAGGATCGACAGGTCGTGCGGTGCGAGGTCCCACAGCACGTCCACGTCGGGCTGCACGAGCCCGAGGTTGATGCGTACCGAGTCGACGAACTGCACCTCGCCCAGCTCGCCTCCGTGGATCATGTCGCGGATGCGGCGGACCACCGGCATGTAGCAGAAGGTGTGGTCGCACATGAGCGTCAGGCCGCTGCGCTCGGCGAGCTCGACCAGCTTGACCGCGTCGGCGCGCGACGACGTGATGGGCTTCTCGACCAGCACGTGCTTGCCGGACTCCAGTGCGGCGCGCACGAGTTCGAAGTGTGTGGCGGCAGGGGTCGCGATGGCGACGGCCTGGACCGCGTCGTCGTTCAGGATCTCGTCGTAGGACGTGGTCACCCGGACCGTGCTGTAGGCGCCGAGCACCGCCCGGGCGCGGGCCTCGTCAAGGTCGCACAGCGCCTCGACCCGGAGCCCGGGCGTGGCCTGTGCGTTGCGTACCAGATTCGGGCCCCAGTATCCGGCGCCGACAACCGCCAACCCCACAGAAGACATGACGAAACGTCAACTCCTCGGCTCCCCCTGCCGCACGCCCCCCTGGCTTGCGGCATCCCCACCCGCGGTGCCCGCGGCCGGACGCGTTCCGCCCCGACGGCGCACCCGGCATGAACCCCCACCCCGGGCGTGCGCGTCGACGTGCTGCGGACCGTCCCCACGACGCTAGCGCCCGGGAGGCGCTGCGGGTGCCCATCCGCAGAAAAATCGGGGTGGACCGTGCGTTGTGGGCCGGGAAGTGACAGGCGGGCGACGTGGAACCGGCGTCCGGGCCATCGGCGGAAAACGGAACTCCGGTTTCCGATAGCGTCTGTGGCGGTGATCACTTAGGGTCACCCTGGTTGTGTGGCGTGCGACTCCGTTTGGCACCCTGTGACAAGGACGCGCGTCCGAGACGCACGACGAAAAAGCGGCAGACTCACGCCGGCACCAGTTGCAGGAAGGAACGCAATCGTGGCCCCGCCCAACCCGACGACCAGCCGGGCACCGCAGGAAGCCACGACGGAAGACCCCGGAGCGGTGCGCGTGCGCGTACCGCGTGACAGCATCCTCCCGGCCGTCGCAGCAGCCCTGTTCATCGGCAAGAAGGTGCGTACCCGTGCGGGCGCGAAGGGCGACACAGCCCCCGCACCCCACCCGTTGGTCCGCGAGTTCCTCGCCGGGCTACCCGCCGACCAGCGGGAGCGGTGGAACGGCCGGTGCCCGGAGGTCGAGCTGCTGTCCGAACACCTGGCCGAGGCCGAGGAGTCGCGCAAGGGACGCGCCGCCAAGAAGCCCTTCACCCTGGCCGAGGCACGGCGGGCACTCAAGGGGGCACGTGTGACGCTGCGTCGCATTCGCGAGGAGGGGGACCCGGAGCACGGTGGTTATCAGCCGCCCTGCCGCTCGTGCGCCGCGCTCCTGGAGCACTTCGGCGTCTCGGCGACGGAAGGCTGAGCGTGTCGCGATTCCCGACCGAGGTGGTGTACGAACTGGGCCGCGCGGGCTGGCGGGTGGGCCGCAAGCGCCTCGAACAGGCGGAGTCCTGGGCGAAGGAGGTCGCCGACCACACCTCGCCGGACGGCCACCGGCACACGGTCTTCCCGGTCGCGCTGGACGCGTGGTCCGAGTTCGGCGGCCTGCGCGTCGCGGTCGACGGACCGGGGGCGGCGGTCGCGCTGCGCCCGTTCACCATCGATCCGCGGGTGGGGCTGCATCTGGTGCGCACTCTCGGGGACGTCGGACGCGCGCTCGGCACGCACCTGTGCCCGTTGGGCGGGGAGGACGGCGGGGCGGGCTATCTGGCGATCGACCCGTCGAGCCGGGTGTTCGCGATCGACCACACCGGCGAGTGGTTCCTCGGCGACAGCATGGACGGGGCGCTGATCACGCTGATCCTGGGCACCGCACCGGCACGCGTACGCGACGACGGCACCTGGTAGCCGCGCACCGCGTCAGGGGTTGAGCGCCAGGAGTCGGGCGCCGGCAGTCGCGCGTCAGGAGTTGTAGAAGCTCTGCGCGCGTTCGAGGCCGTCTGTGACGAGCGACTCGACGGCGTCGGCGGCGCGGTCCACCTCGACGTCCAGGCCCTTGCGCTCGGTCGAGGAGAAGTCCTTGAGCACGTACGCCGCGACATCCATGCGGCCGGGCGGGCGGCCGATGCCGAAACGCACCCGGTAGTAGTCCGGCCCGAGCGACTTGGTGATCGGCTTCAGACCGTTGTGGCCGTTGTCGCCGCCCCCGCGCTTCAGGCGCAGCACCGCGAAGTCGATGTCGAGTTCGTCGTGCACCACGACGATCCGCTCGGTCGGGACCTTGTAGAAGTCCCGCAGCGCGGTGACCGGGCCGCCGGAGAGGTTCATGTACGTCATGGGCTTGGCCAGCACGACGCGCCGGCCCGCGAGCCGGCCCTCAAGCACCTGGGCGCGCGACTTGTGGGCCTTGAACTTGCCGCCCACGCGCGCCGCGAGGAGGTCGGCGACCATGAACCCGACGTTGTGGCGGTTGCCTTCGTACTCGGGCCCGGGATTGCCGAGGCCCACGACCAGCCACGGACCGTTGTCGTCCGTGGGGGCGTGGGCCTGCGGCGTCACCATCGTGAATCTGTCCCCGTGTTGTCTGCGTCGTGCTGTTCGCGCGGTGTTGTCCGCGCTGTGTTACGTGGGGGCGAGGCTCAGGCCTCGACGGGCTCCGCGGCCGGAGCCTCGGCGTCGGCCGTCTCGTCGGCGGCCTCGGCCTCGGCCGCGGCCGGGACCATGACGTGCAGGACGACGGCGTCGCCGTCGACCGCGAGGGTCGAACCGGCCGCCAGCTTGACGTCCTTGGCGTGCACGGACTGGCCGGCCTCCAGGCCCTCGACCGAGATCTCGATCGACTCGGGCAGGTGGGTGGCCTCGGCCTCGATCGGCAGCGTGACCAGGACGGTCTCCAGCAGGCCGCCGGGGGCGACGGTGCCGGTGGCGACGACCGGGACCTCCACGACGACCTTCTCGCCGCGACGCACCAGGATCAGGTCCACGTGCTCGAGGTGGCGCTTGATCGGGTGGCGCTGCACGTCCTTGGGGAGCGCGAGCTCCTTCTTGCCGTCGACCTCGAGGGTCAGCAGGACGTTCGGCGTCTTCAGCGCGAGCATCAGGTCGTGGCCCGGCAGCGACAGGTGGACCGGCGCGGTGCCGTGGCCGTACAGGACGGCGGGAACCTTGCCCTCGCGACGGGCACGTCGCGCGGCGCCCTTGCCGAACTCGGAACGCGACTCGGCGGCGATACGGACCTCGGACACGACGGGTACTCCTCGAAACGACGCGGTGGCGGATGTGCTGGGGTGGGATCCCCATGGATGAAGCCCGACCGGACGACGCTGGGGAGCGGACGAACTCGATCGGACCCCGTGGTGCCCGAGTGGCACCGGGTTCCCTGCACCCTGTGAGGAGCGTGCAAGCCGTCAGCTACCGCGTCGATCACGGAGCAGAACTCGCATCCCTCGCCGGGCAACCCCGTAAGCCTACCCGCAACCTCGGGCGAGGCTGAAATCGGGTACCCCCGAACAGCCGGACGCCGCCCGGTCGCGAGGACCGGACGGCGTCCGAAGAGGCGTACCGTACGAGCCCGTTGGGCCCGTCGGCGCACCGCAATGCGGCTGCTGGATGCGGCTGCCGGTGCGGCTGCCGCGCAGTTGCTCAGTTGCTCAGTTGCTCAGCTGTGGCCGTCGAACAGGCTCGTGACCGAACCGTCCTCGAAGACCTCGGTGATGGCGCGGGCCACCATCGGCGCGATCGAGAGCTCGGTGAGCTTGTCGAAGCGGCGCTCGTTGGGGATGGGCAGCGAGTCGGTGACGATGACCTCGCTGATGCGGGAGTTCTTGAGGCGGTCCACGGCCGGGCCGGACAGCACCGCGTGGGTCGCCGCGACGATGACGTCCGCCGCGCCGTTCGCGAACAGCGCCTCGGCGGCCGCGCAGATGGTGCCGCCGGTGTCGATCATGTCGTCGACCAGCACGCACGTGCGGCCCTGGACCTCACCGACGACCTCGTGCACCGAGACCTCGTTGGCGACGTTCGGGTCGCGGCGCTTGTGGATGATCGCCAGCGGCGCGCCGAGGCGGTCGGTCCACTGGTCGGCCACGCGCACGCGGCCGGCGTCGGGCGACACCACGGTCAGGCGCTCGCGGTCCACGCGCTTGCCGACGTGGTCGGCCAGCAGCGGCAGCGCGAACAGGTGGTCCACCGGGCCGTCGAAGAAGCCCTGGATCTGCGAGGTGTGCAGGTCCACGCACATCAGGCGGTCGGCACCGGCGGTCTTGAACAGGTCGGCCATCAGGCGGGCCGAGATCGGCTCGCGGCCGCGGTGCTTCTTGTCCTGGCGGGCGTACCCGTAGAACGGGATGATCACGGTGATGCGCTTGGCGGAGGCCCGCTTCAGCGCGTCGACCATGATCAGGTGCTCCATGATCCAGGTGTTGATCGGAGCGGTGTGGCTCTGGATGACGAACGCGTCGGAGCCACGTACGGACTCCTCGAAACGTACGTAGATCTCACCGTTGGCGAAGTCGAAAGCCTTGGTCGGGACAAGAGTCGCACCGAGCTCGGAGGCCACTTCCTTCGCCAGCTCGGGGTGGGCCCGGCCGGTGAACAGCATGAGCTTGCGCTCCGGTGCCAGCTTGATCCCGGTCACTGATCCATCTCCTTGTTGCTCGCCTCGACCTGGCCGGCGGTCGGCCCTGCCGTGTCCTGCACGCCCCCGGCCGCATCCCGCTGCGACGTGCTCCGCTGCGCTGCCTCGGCCGCGGGCGAACCCGCGCGCCGCCGGACGACCCAGTCCTTGATGTTGCGCTGGCGACCGCGCGCCACCGCCATCGCTCCGGGCGGTACGTCCTCGGTGATCACTGACCCGGCTGCGGTGTACGCGCCGTCACCGATGGTGACCGGCGCTACCAGCATCGAATCGCTGCCCACTCGTACATGGTCGCCCACCACGGTGTGGTGCTTGGCGACTCCGTCGTAATTCACGAAAATCGTAGCGGCACCGATGTTGGCGCCCGCACCGATGGTCGCATCCCCCACGTAGGACAGATGCGGGACCTTCGATCCCTCGCCCACCTGGGCGTTCTTCATCTCGACGAACCCGCCGGCCTTCGACTTGGCGGCCAGCACGGTCCCCGGGCGCAGGTACGTGTACGGCCCGACCGTCGCCCCCGGGCCGACCACCGCACCCTCGCACGTGGCGTTCAGGACGTGCGCGCCGGCCTCGACCCGGGTGTCACGCAGCGTGCAGTTCGGCCCGACCTCGGCGCCGGCCTGCACCACCGTGCGGCCGTGCAGCTGGGTGTTGGGCAGCAGCGCCGCGTCGGCCTCCAGGACCGCGTCGACGTCGATCCATGTGGTCGCCGGGTCGACGACGGTGACCCCGGCGCGCATCCAGTCCTCGACGATGCGCTGGTTCAACAGCCTGCGCGCCTCCGCGAGTTGCACGCGGTCGTTGATGCCCAGGATCTCGCGGTGGTCGGCGGCGGCGACGGCGCCGACCCGGTGCCCGGCCTCGCGCAGCACGGTCAGGGTGTCGGTGAGGTACTCCTCGCCCTGGCTGTTGTCGGTGGTGAGCCCCGCAAGGGCCTCGCGCAGCAGCTTGCCGTCGAAGGCGTAGACCCCGGAGTTGATCTCGGTGATCGCCCGCTGCGCCTCGGAGGCGTCCTTGTGCTCGACGATCCCGGCGACCGCGGCGCCGCCCGCGCCCGGGACGCGCACGTCGTCGGCGATGCGGATGATGCGGCCGTACCCGGCCGGGTCGGGCACATGCGCGGAGAGCACCGTGACGGCGTTGCCCTCCTGCTGGTGGGTCTCGACCAGCGCGCCGAGGGTGCCGGTGGTCAGCAGCGGGGTGTCGCCGCACACCACGATGACCGTGCCGGACGGCTCGCGGCCCCGGTCGGCGAGGGCGTCCACGGCGACGCGCACGGCGTGGCCGGTGCCGTTCTGCTGCTCCTGGACGACGGTGAGCGCGGCCGGGTCGAGGTCGGCCAGATGCGCGGTGACCTGGTCGCGGCCGTGGCCGACCACGACGACGAGTTCTTCCGGATCGAGTCGTCTCGCGGCCTCGACGACGTGCCCGACCAGGCTGCGCCCGGCGAGCGCGTGCAGGACCTTGGGCGTGGTCGCGGATCTCATGCGGGTTCCCTCACCCGCGGCGAGAACGACAACGGCAGCGGGGCGGACGGGGCTCACGCAGGTGGCTCCTCGGCTCTGCTTGCGGGGGGACCGTCCGGTGACAACGTGCCGACGGCAGGCCGAACACGCCGGAAAGAACCGGACACCAGCGAGGATACCGGTGCCTCACGGCGGGGTCGCCACCTGGACAAGTTGCGCCGCTGCCAGGACAAGTTGCTCCGCTGCCAGGACTCGAACCTGGACATAGGGTTCCAAAGACCCCAGTGCTGCCGATTACACCACAGCGGACCGAACGGACCGGCGCGCCGCGAAATCGAGATCGCGGACCCGCCGTCGTCGGCTCCTACTATGCCAGCCCGCGCGCCCCGAATGCCGCGCGTTATATCGGGCAGCGTCCTGCGACCCGGGGGCGCGATAACCGGTTGACTCGGGGAGACCTCACATTCCACGTGTCGCCTGCCATACTGACGACAACCTACGGACCCGTAGGTTACGCGTACGTATGCCTTCAGACGGGCGCCTACTCCGCTCCGAAAACCCCCGTCCCCGATGTGCGAGGGAATCCATGACACCTCCGTCCGGCACCGCCGTGCTCGAAACCGAGACCCCGACGCCGGCCCCGATAAGGGGCACGCTGGGTGGGGAGCAGAAGAACTGGGCCGAGCAATTCGCCCTGGCCCTGTTCATCGGCATTCCCTTCGCCGCACTGGTCGCCGCGGTCCCGGTGATGTGGGGCTGGGGCCTGTCGTGGCTCGACGTGGTGCTGGCCGTTGTCATGTACGCGATCACCGGACACGGGATCACCATCGGCTTCCACCGCTACTTCACGCACGGCTCCTTCAAGGCCGGGCGCAAGGTGCGCATCGGCCTCGCCATCGCCGGGAACATGGCGGTGCAGGGCCCGCTCGTCCGCTGGGTCGCGGACCACCGCAAGCACCACAAGTACTCCGACCAGGACGGCGACCCGCACTCCCCCTGGCGCTACGGCACCGGCGTGCGCGCGCTGACCAAGGGCATGTGGTGGGCGCACATGGGCTGGCTCTTCGACGTCGAGCAGACGCCGCAGGACAAGTACGCGCCGGACCTGCTCAAGGACGCCGACATGGTGCGCGTCTCGCGCCAGTTCCCGCTCTGGGTCGCCGTCTCACTGATGCTGCCGACCCTCGCGGGCGGCCTCATCACGTGGTCCTGGCAGGGCGCGCTGACCGCGTTCTTCTGGGCCGGCCTCGTCCGCGTCGGCGTGCTGCACCACGTCACGTGGTCGATCAACTCCATCTGCCACGCCGTCGGCAACCAGCCCTTCCGGTCGCGCGACAAGTCGGGCAACGTCTGGTGGCTCGCGGTGCCGTCGATGGGTGAGTCGTGGCACAACCTGCACCACGCCGACCAGACCGCCGCACGGCACGGCGTACTGCGCGGTCAACTCGACTCCAGCGCCCGCATCATCCGCTGGATGGAGAAACTCGGGTGGGTTTCGGACGTGCGATGGCCGGACCGTGCGCGGATCCAGTCGCGGCGCGCGGCATGATGGGGCGATGACCGAGAGCAGCAGACGCGGCGGTGCACCGCGCGGCGGCGGTCGTGTTCGCATGACCGGCAAGGAACGGCGCGAGCAGCTGATCGACATCGGTCGAACCCTGTTCGCGGAACGCGGGTTCGACGCCACGAGCGTCGAGGAGATCGCGGCGAAGGCCGGTGTCTCGAAGCCGGTGGTCTACGAGCACTTCGGCGGCAAGGAAGGTTTGTACGCGGTCGTCGTCGACCGCGAGATGCGCATCCTCCTGGACGGCGTCACCAGCGCCCTCACCGGCGGCCATCCGCGGGAACTCCTCGAGCAGGCGGCATTCGGCCTGCTCGACTACATCGAGCATTCGACCGACGGTTTCCAGATCCTGGTCCGCGATTCGCCGGTGGCGCAGTCCACCGGCACCTTCGCGTCCCTCATCAGCGATATCGCGTCGCAGGTGGAGCACATCCTGGGGCTGGAGTTCGCGTCGCGCGGCTACGACCAGAAACTCGCGCCGATGTACGCGCAGATGCTCGTGGGGATGGTCGCGCTGACCGGGCAGTGGTGGCTCGACGTACGCACGCCCGCGAAATCCGAGGTGGCCGCGCACCTGGTGAACCTCGCGTGGAACGGGCTCTCGGGCCTGGAACAGAATCCGCGCCTGGTGACCCGCCGCAAACACGAACGCGCATAACCGCCGCCCGCGCGGACGGCGACCGCCCCGGCCGCCGTCCGGGCGGGCGGCTTTTTCGCGGATTGGACTGTCCGGAAAGCGCGGCCGCCGATCCGCCGCGCGCGGGGCCGAGGCGTCGCCGCCGTCGAAAACGGCGTCGAACGCGGAGAGATCTACGCCGTTTCGGGTGGTCCGGGGCCGAGGCCGACACCATCGGGCGGCGCCGGACGTTCCCGAGGTAAGGAAGGGTCGGGCGGGATCAGGGGGAGCTTGGCCGGGCTCTGCTTCACCCGCACGACGCCGGGCTTTGCCACGTCACTCACGACTCAGGCTTGCCACGTCACTGTGAGGTCTCTTCGAAGTCCCGTCGGACAGCCCGCGGGCCGTGGTGCGTGCGCGCCGGGCCAGCGGGAGTTTGAGGCTCGCCGCCCGGCACGGCGCACCGGGCCTAGACGGCCCCAAGCCCTGCGCCTTGCGATGCACCACACCGCACTATGAGAACCCGCACACGTTCGTGGCCACCGCATTAGGCCTAGGCGACGCTGCCGGCCTCGACCCAGTCTGGGACCGGCTCGGTTGCGGTGAGCCAGGTGGTTGGCACCTGGTCGAGACCGGTCCGCGCGGCGACCACGCCGCCTGTGATCGCGCAGGTGGTGTCGACGTCACCCAGCCCGAATGCCGTCGTCCACAATGCCTCGACGAGGTCGTCCGGGTTGTGCGCGGCGGTCCACAGCGCGAACGGCACGGTGTCCGGGCACGACATGCGCTTTCCGGTGCCGAGCACTTCGGCGGCGTGCAGCCACGTGGTGCCCTCCGTGAACGACGCCGCGGTACGCAGTCCCCCGCGCACCTCGCTGTGCGGTGTGTGGTCGGCGACCTCGCCGAGGAACGCGGCGGGCTCGGGCGCCCGCCTGGTGCGGCCGGACGTCATGAGCGCCGCGGCCACCGCGACGGCGACCGCGCCCGCGGTGGCCTCGGGGTGCGCGTGCGTGGCCTCCGCACTGAGCGCGGCCTGCTCGACCACGAGGTCCAGGTCGTCGACGGCGTACCAGGCGCCCAGCGGAGCGACGCGCATCGCCGACCCGTTGCCCCACGAACCCTGGCCCTCGAATTGCGCGGTCGTGACCTCGCGCCAGTCGGCGCCGTCGTGGATCGCGCGCAGGACGCCGTGCATCGACGGGCCGTATCCGCGGTACGCGTCGGCGACGTACGTGTGCGCGAAGTGGTCGGCCAGGGCGTCCTGGTCGATGTGCCCGTGCAGGTGCAGGATGCGGACCACGGACAGCGCCATGGCGGTGTCGTCGGTCCAGTTCCAGGGGGATTCCTCGGGTGTCACCCGACCGGCGAGGGCGTCGACGCGCTCGGCCCCCTTGCGGAAGAACCAGCGTTGTCCGAAAGAGTCTCCGAGGGCGAGGCCGCGCAGTGACCTGGCGGCGTTGTGGATGCGTTCCATCCGGCCATCCTCCCGTCTGTCCGGGCCCGGCCGCGAGCCGGTTTCCCCTGTCGCGCAAAGGCGTTCGCGCCGGTCACGCGGGAGGCGCGAGCACCTCGATGCGGTTGCCGACCGGATCCTCGGTGTGGAACCTCCGCACGCCCGGGATTTCGTCGCTCCAACGCACCGGCGCACCCGCGGCGGCAAGGCGTTCGGCGAGCTCGTCGATGTCGTCCGCGACGAGTGCGGGGTGCGCTTTGCGGGCCGGGCGGAAGTCCGCTTCGACGCCCAGGTGGAGCTGGACCGACCCGGCCGCGAACCAACAGCCCCCGCGGACCGCGAGGGCCTCCGGTTTCGGCACCTCCGTCATGCGCACGGGGCCGGCGTAGAAGGCCCGGACCAGGTCCTCGCTGCCGGGCGGAATCGCGAGTTGCACATGGTCGAACGCGATGAACACGTCGGGTCTCCCTCGTTTCCCTGCTGTCCGGCGTCCGGCGCCCGGTCTCAGTCCTTGACCGCGACGGCGAAGATCCGGCGGAACGGCAGGACCGTCCCGTACGGCCTGGGCGGGTACGCGTCCGCGAGCAGCGCCCCGTACTCCGCCAGGAACTCGGCCTGTCCCGCGGGGTCGAGCACCGCCAGCACCGGCCTGAGCGCGGTGCCGCGCACCCACCCGAGGACCGGGTCGGGCCCGTGCAGCACGTGGCGGTACGTCGTCTCCCACGCGTCGACCCGGAACCCCGGCCGGGCGAGCACGTCCAGGTACTGGTCGGCGGACCCCACCTCGGTGCGCAACAGCGCCACGCCGTCGAGTCGGTCCTGCCACCGCGCGGACGCGGCGAGTTCGCCGAGCAGCACATGCGTCGGGTCGGCGAAGTTGCCGGGCACCTGCACCGCGAAGGCGCCGCCGGGGGCCAGCGCGTCGGTCCAGCCCGGCAGCAGGGCGAGGTGGCCGGGGACCCAGTGCAGCGCCGCGTTGCTGACGATCACGTCGACCGGGGCATCACCGCCCCCCGGCGCCCACGCGCCCACGTCGGCGAGCCGGAAGTCCAGGCGGCCGGGGCGGGCGTGCTCGCGCGCGGAGTCGATCATCTCCGGCGCGTTGTCGATGCCTGTGACGTACGCCTCGGGCCAACGCGCGGCGAGCTCCGCGGTCGCGTTGCCGGGCCCGCACCCGAGGTCGAAGACCCGGTGCGGAGCCACGACCGGGACGCGTGCGAGCAGGTCGCGGAAGGGGCGGCCGCGTTCGTCGGCGTACCGCAGGTACTGGTCGGGGTCCCACACAACGGCCTCCCGGTGCCGTCGACGATTTATCTTGACATCAAGACAATGTCCTCAGCGTAGCTTCCTGATCAAGATTTGTCTTGACATCAAGAGGCTCGTCATCAAAACACTCGCTAGAATGACGGCATGAAGGACGAGGTCGACCGACTGATCGAGGCGTGGCAGCGCGAGCGCCCCGACCTCGATGTCGAGCCGCTTGAGGTGCTCAGCCGCGTCACCCGGCTGGCCCGGCATCTCGACCGCGCGCGGCGGCTCGCCTTCTCCGCCCGCGACTTGGAGCCGTGGGAGTTCGACGTGCTGTCCGCACTCCGTCGCGCGGGCGCACCGTACCAGCTCTCGCCGGGCCAACTCCTCACCCAGACGCTGGTCACCTCGGGCACGATGACCAACCGCATCGACCGGCTCGCCGCGAAGGGCCTCGTGCTGCGGCAGCCGGACCCGGGCGACCGCCGCGGCGTGCTGGTGCGCCTGACCGACGACGGCCGCGACCGCGTCGACGCGGCGATGGCCGAACTGCTGGAGCACGAGCGGGACATCCTCGCGGGGCTCGACACCGGGCAGCGCGCCGCCCTCGCGGATCTGCTGCGCTCGGTCGTCGCGCCGTTCGACAACCACGCCGCGTCGCACTGACCTCTCTCGCGCCGACCGATCTCGCGCTGGTTGATCCCAGCTCGATCTCGCGCAGTTCGATCCCCCGCTCGCTGCCCCGCTGTTCGATTCCCCGCTCGATCCCCCGAAGTTCGATCTCCCGCCGGGCGTACCCCCGTTGAAAGATCCGCCGTCGGGCGATCCGCCGTTTCGCGCGGCTCTCTGGTGCGATTCCGCCCGCGCGCTCAAGATGGGCGCCATGTGACCGCCGCCCGGCGGTCCCAGCGGGAGGGACCACGGCATGCGCACCAGACCGGGCACGCTGCTCGCCGCACTCCTCAGCGCCGTCCTGATCGCCGTCGGAGGCGCCGCCACGGCGTCCGCCGCACCGGCGCAGGGCGGCCCGACGTACTACGTCTCGCTCGGCGACTCGCTCGCCAAGGGCTACATGCCGGGGCAGGGAGACACCGACCAGGGTTACACCGACCGGCTGTTCGCCGCACTCAAGGCGAGCGACCCCAATCTGCGACACGTCAAGCTCGGGTGCAGCGGAGCCACCACCACGTCGCTGCGGAACGGCGGCGACCGCTGCACCTACTCCGAAGGCAGCCAACTCGCCGCCGCCGAACGCTTCCTGCGCGACCACCGGGGCAAGGTCCGGTACGTGACGATCGACATCGGGGCGAACGACGTGCAGCGCTGCGCCCGTGGTGTCACCGGCATCGACTTGGTCTGCGCCCGCGCGGGAATGGACACGGTCTCCGAGAATCTCCCGGTCATCCTGAAGCGCCTGCGCGCCGCGGGCGGAAAGAACGTCCAGTACGCCGGGATGACTTACTACAATCCGTCGCTCGCCGCCTGGCTCACCGGCGAACAGGGCAAACAACTCGCTTATCTGACAAGTCTGTTGCAGGAAGTCCTGAACGGCATCATCTCGTTCAAGCTGCGGGAGCGGGACTTCGTGGTCGCCGATGTCGCCCTGGCCTTCTCCAGCCGGGCCTATTCGCCCGAGGTGCCGCTTCCCGGGGTCGGGCAGGTGCCGCTGAATGTGGCGCGCATCTGCCAGTGGACATTCATGTGCACGCGACAGGACATCCACGCGAATCCCACCGGATACCAGGTGCTCGCGGACACGTTCGCCGCGAAGCTCAGGCACTGAGGTGAAGTCCAGGCGCTGACGTGGGGCACCCGCACGGCCAGGGGGCCGCGTGCGTCCGAACGGACGTACGCGGCCCCCTGACGCCGTATCAGCAGGCGCGGGCGGCGCGGCCGACGCGGGCAAGCCCGGTCAGATGAGGCCCTGGGCGAGCATCGCGTCCGCGACGCGCTCGAAGCCCGCGATGTTCGCGCCCAGGACGTAGTCGCCGGGACGCCCGTACTTCTCCGCGGTGGCGAAGCAGGTGTCGTGGATGTCCCGCATGATGGCCCCGAGTTCGGCCTCCACGGCGTCGAACGTCCACGACTCGCGCCCGGCGTTCTGGCGCATCTCCAGGGCGCTGGTGGCGACACCGCCGGCGTTGGCTGCCTTGCCCGGACCGAAGGCGACGCCCGCCTCCTGGAGCAGGTGCACCGCGTCGGGCGTGGTCGGCATGTTCGCGCCCTCGGAGACCGCCTTGACGCCGTTGCGCACGAGCGTGCGCGCGGCGTCCGCGTCCAGTTCGTTCTGGGTCGCGGACGGCAGCGCGACGTCGGCCGGCACGTCCCAGACGCTGCCGCCTGCGATGTAGCGCGCCGAAGCGCCCCGCCGCTCGGCGTACTCGCTGATCCGTCCGCGTTCGAACTCCTTGATCTGCTTGAGGAGTTCGAGGTCGATGCCCTTGTCGTCGACGACGTAGCCGGCGGAGTCGGAGGCGGTCAGCACGTTGGCGCCGAGTGCCTGGGCCTTCTCGATCGAGTAGATCGCGACGTTCCCGGAGCCGGACACGACGACCTGCTGGCCCGCGAGTTCCTCGCCGCGGCGGGCGAGCATCGCCGCCGTGAACAGGACGTTGCCGTAGCCGGTGGCCTCCGGGCGGGCGAGCGAACCGCCCCACGCGGCGCCCTTGCCGGTCAGCACGCCGGCCTCCCAGCGGTTGGTGATGCGCCGGTACTGGCCGAACAGGTAGCCGATCTCGCGGCCGCCGACGCCGATGTCACCCGCCGGGACGTCGGTGTGCTCGCCGAGATGGCGGTACAGCTCGGTCATGAACGACTGGCAGAAGCGCATCACTTCGGCGTCCGAGCGGCCGCGCGGGTCGAAGTCGCTGCCGCCCTTGCCGCCGCCGATGCCGAGGCCGGTCAGGGCGTTCTTGAAGATCTGCTCGAAGCCGAGGAACTTGACGATCCCGAGGTTCACCGACGGGTGGAAGCGCAGTCCGCCCTTGTACGGGCCGAGCGCGCTGTTGAACTCCACGCGGAATCCCCGGTTCACCTGGACGGCTCCGCTGTCGTCCTGCCAGGGGACCCGGAAGATGACCTGCCTTTCCGGTTCGCAAATGCGCTCGAGAACGCGGGCGTCCACGAACTCCGGCCGCGCTTCGAGAATCGGGCCGAGCGAGTCGAGTACCTCGCGCACGGCCTGGTGGAATTCCGGTTCCCCGGGGTTCCGGCGCAGGACCTCTGCGTAGCGTCCGTCGGAAACGGCCACGGATCAATTCCCCTTCCTTGGCGACGCGAAAACCCTATCGCGGCAACTCTCGTCGGAAATCACCCTGGCCGGGCGATTATTCCCGCCAACCGTTGTGTGGCGGCGGTCACGGGTGTAAACAAGTCGATGTGCACACAGGACGGGACGGCGGGGAAGACGTCTCGTCGGGCGGGGCGGTACGGGCCCGCCGGATCTCGGGGATCCGGCGGCCCGCACCGGCAAAGGGCGCTCCCGCGCCCGTGGTTCGGCCGGCGTCCCGCGAAACGCGGCGCCGGGGTCGCGGCCGGTCACGTCGGCGGGGTGAACCGCACCGGCAGGCGTTGCAGCCCGCGCATGATGAGTCCGCCTCTCCACCGCAATTCCCCGGCCGGTTCCGCGAGTTCCAGGTCCGGCAGGCGACGCAGCAGCGTGGTCACCGCGATCTGGCCCTCGAGCCGGGCGAGCGGTGCCCCGATGCAGTAGTGGATGCCGTGGCCGAACGCCAGATGCGGGTTGTCGGTACGGGTGATGTCCAGGGTGTCCGGCTCGGCGAACCGGCAGCCGTCGCGGTCGGCGGACGCGAGAACCACCAGAACGGGCTCGCCCGCGGGGATGACGACGCCGCCGATCGGCGTATCGCATGTCGTGAAGCGCCAGGTCGCCAGCTCCACCGGACCGTCGTAGCGCAGCAGTTCCTCAATCGCGGCGGCGACCCGCAGGTCCGGCTCGCGCTGTAGTGCGGCCCGGGCCTCGGGGTGCGTCAGCAGCGTGAGCAGCCCGTTGCCGATCAGGTTGACGGTGGTCTCGAAGCCGGCGAACAGCAGGATGAAGGCCATCGCGGCGGCTTCGTCCTCGGTGAGGTGCTCGCCGTGGTCGCTCGCCCGGATCAGTCCGGAGATCAGGTCGTCGCCGAGGTCGCCGCGCTTGCGGTGGATGAGCTCCTTCAGGTAGCCCTGCATGTGCCGCACCGCTCGGGCCACCCCGCCGCGCGGGCCCGCGCCGTGCCGGATCATCATGCCCGCCCAGGTGCGGAAGTCCGCCTGGTCCTCCTCGGGCACCCCGAGCAGGTCGCACACCGCGTAGATGGGCAGCGGGAACGCGAAGTCGTGGATGAGGTCCGCCTCGCCGGCGGCCGCGAAGCCGTCGATGAGCCGGTCCGTCAGCTCCTGGACGCGCGGCCGGAACTCCTCCGCACGGCGCGGGGTGAACGCCTTGGACACCAGTCGCCGCAGCCGCGTGTGGTCCGGCGGGTCGAGGTTGAGCAGGTGCGCGCCGATGCCGGAGCGCTGCTCGCCGGGCACCCCGACCTTGCCCTGCTTCCAGGCCTGTTCGGAGTGCCGGGGGTTCTTGCTGAGCCGCTGGTCGGCGAGCGCCTGGCGGGCGTCGGCGTACCGCGTCACGAGCCACGCCTCGACGCCGCTGGGCAGGGTGGTGCGGTGCACGGGGGCGTGCTCGCGCAGGTACGCGTACGCCGGATACGGGTCCGCGATGAACTCGCGCGTGAACAGCCCCGGGTCGTCAGACACGCGTCTCGGCGGGCGCCGGCGCCTCGTCGCGGACCGCGTCATGTCCCCCGGCCGACCCGGTTCCCGGCGCGTCCGCCGACGATCCCGCGCCCCCGCGACGCGTCGCCCGCAGGCCCTTGACGCCCAGCCAGCCGATGGCGTTGCCGGCCGCGAAGGACACCACGGTCAGGGCGAGATGGACCAGGAAGAAGGCGGTCGGCCCGTCGTTCCAGGACTTCTCGTCCTTCCAGATGTTCTTGAGGAAGTTCGGCCACAGGATCCATGTCCAGACACCGAACACCACAAGGAGGGCGGAGGTCTTGCGGCCGATCCGCATGGCG
Source organism: Streptomycetaceae bacterium NBC_01309 (assembly GCA_045039925.1). GTDB lineage: Bacteria > Actinomycetota > Actinomycetes > Streptomycetales > Streptomycetaceae > Yinghuangia. The sequence goes on along the minus strand of CP108400.1, from coordinate 6,378,754 downwards.
GTGCACCTGTTCCTTCGGAGGCGTTCGCGGACGCGCATTGGGCCGTTCGGTCACAGTCGCGTCCGTGTCCAGTATGCGTCGTGTTCCCACGTCAGCCGCAGCGGGGTGGCGCGGTTACGCTCATCTTCATGTCATACAGGTCTGGACCGGCGACGCGTTTCGCCGCCGTCGGTGCGGTACTGATCGCAGGAGTTCTCGGGGGAGCCCCAAGCGCGGCAGGGGCAGCTCCGCGACTGCCGCAGACCAGTCCGCCGCCGTCGCCCACCGCCCCACCCGAACCGCCACCGCCGTCCGATATGTCGGCACTTGGCGGCCCCCGGCTCGCGAGTCCCGGCGTGCAGGCGGACCTCCAGCCGGGCGCCCCCGGAGTACCCGCCGTCGAGGCGTACTCGTGGCTCGTCGCCGATCTGGCGACAGGTCAGATCCTGGCGGCCAAGAACCCGCACTGGAAGCTCGCCCCGGCCAGCACGCTCAAGATGCTGTTCGCGGACACCGTGCTGCCCAAGCTCGACCGCAACCAGACGCACCTGGTGACCAACGAGGAACTCCTCGGCATGGGCGCGGGCAGCAGCGCGGTCGGGATAAAGGAGAACTTCACCTACCGCGTGGAGGACCTGTGGAACGGGGTCTTCCTGCATTCCGGCAACGACGCGGTCCGCGTGCTGTGCCACATGAACGGCGGCATCGACGCGACCGTCGCGCAGATGAACGAGCGCGCGAAGTCCCTCCAGGCGCACGACACGCATGTGGTGTCGCCGGACGGGTACGACGCGCCGGGGCAGGTCTCGTCGGCGTACGACCTGGCGCTGTTCGCCCGTGAGGGTCTCAAGAACCCGGACTTCCGCGGCTATGCGGCCACGAAGGACGCCAAGTTCCCCGGCAAGGACGGCACCACGTTCGGCATCACCAACACCAACACGATGCTGGGCACCTATCCCGGGATGATCGGGGTCAAGAACGGCTTCACGACGAACGCGCAGAACACCTTCGTCGGCGCCGCGACGCGCGACGGGCGCACCCTGGTGGTGAGCATCATGCACGTCGCCGGCAAGGGGAAGACGTACGAGTTCACCAGGCAGCTCCTCGACTGGGGCTTCGCGGCGGCGAACTCGGCCAAGCCGATCGGGGAACTCGTCGGCGCCGAAGGCGACGCCACGGGTACGCCGTCGGGCACCGCCTCGACCGGCGGCCAGAAGCCCGGTCAGGCCGCCGCGGTGCCGGGTGTCGACACGGCCGCCGGGGCGTCCGACGACGGCACCGCGTGGGGGCTGTGGGCCGGGATCGGCATCCCGGCGGTGCTCCTGGTCGCCGGCGTCACGGTGTTCGTGATCAGGCGCCGCGGACTGCTGACGCCGACCGTGCACTTCGAGGACGACATACTGCCCTGACCGTCTCGGCCGTCTGACCGCCTCGGCTGTCTCGACCGCCTCTGCCGCCTCGGCCGCCTGCGGCTGAGGCGGTGTCAGGAACCGCCGCGCGGGCGGCGGGTGATGCGCTCCAGTGCGACACCCGCCCCCGCCGTGCCGAGCATGCCGAGCGCGTACGTGCGCAGCGTGCGCGGCGGCTTGTTCACCGGGGCCCGGTCCGGGGCCTCGGCCGCCGACCACTCGACCGCGCCGTCGTCGGCCTTGCCGTTGTCGGCCTTGTCTGCCTTATCGGCCTTGTCGTCGACGTACTTCTCCGCGCGCTTGTCGGTCGCGGTCCACGCCGCGCAGAACAGCAGCAGCCGGGTGACGAAGTAGATCCACAGGAGCAGCGCGACGGGCACGCCGAACGCGCCGTACATGCTCTTGCTCGCGACACCGGAGATGTACGAGGCGACCAGCAGCTTCAGGAGCTCGAATCCGATGGCCCCGATCAGCGCGCCGAGGAACGCGGTGCGCCGCGGCATCGTCAGCCGGGGCATCCCCACCAGCAGGTACACGAACAGCACCACGCTCGCGAGCACCGCCACCGCGATCGCCGCGATCTGCAGCAACACGCGCCCGACCGGCTGGTCGTCCAGGCCGACCGACTCGGAGATCCGGCCGATGACGCTCGTCGCGAAGGTCGACGCACCCACCGACAGCGCCATCGCGAGCCCGAGCCCGATCAGCACGCCGATGTCCTTGAGCTTGGCGAGGACGGTCGCCTTCACGCCCTCGGGCTTCTCCTCCTCGGCGAACCACATCTTGCGGATCGACGGGCGCAGCGCCTCTACCCAGCCCAGCCCCGAGATGAGCAGCAGGACACCGCCGATGAGGCCGACCGTGCCGGCGTTGTTCACCAGCGCCGACAGGTTGATCTTGTCGGCGATGCCGGGGATCTGGTCGGAGATCTTGTCCTGGAGCTCCTGCACCCGGCCGGGGCTCAGCGCGGCCGCGACCACCGCGGCGGCGAGGGCCAGCAGCGGGAAGAGGGAGAGGAAGCCGTAGAAGGTCACCGCGGCGGCGGCGAAATTCCCGTCGCGATCGGTGTACCTCTCGTACGCCCGCATGGTGCGGCCCACGACCGGCATCGTCTGGAGCTTGTCCTTGATCGCCACGGATGCACGTGTGCCCGGATTCGCCCCTGCCCACACACCGGGACGGGCCCGGGTGTGCGCCCGCGCGGCACCGGGCGGTTCAGCCGCCGAAGGGGAACGCGCGGCGCGGGCGCCACACCGCGTCGTCGCCGTGCTCGTACAGGCTGAAGCCGGTCACCTCGAAGGACGCCTCGTAGCCCGACAGTTTGTCGAACGCGCGGTCGAGCACGCGGTCCGGCAGGTGGTGCGCGACGGTGACGTGCGGGTGGTACGGGAAGTGCAGCTCGCGGGTGAGGGGGCCGGACCGGACCCCTTCCTCCAGGCGTTCGCAGTCCGGAATGCCCAGCGCGACCTGCACGAAGACGACCGGCGACGTGGGCCGGAACGTCCCGGTGCCGCGCAGGATCATCGGGAACGGGCGCTCGGCCGCCGCGACGGCGCGCAGGTGGTCCTCGATGTCGTCGAGCGCCGCGTCCTCGACCTCGGTCGGCGGCAGGAGCGTCACATGGGTCGGGATGGCCCTGGCCAAGGGGTCGCCGAAGCCCGCCCGCAGGTCCTGGAGCTGTCCGCCCCAGGGCTCGGGGATCGCGATCGAGACGCCGATGGTGCGCATGGTCCGCTCCGGTCCGCTCCCGCCGTGCGCCTCAGGCTCCGGCCGGCGGCAGGAGGCCGATGCGGTCGTACGCGGCGGCGAGCGTGACGGACGCGACCTCGCGCGCCTTGGCCGCCCCCTTCGCGAGCGTGCGGTCCAGCTCGGCCGGGTCGTCGTGGTACAGGCGGAAGCGCTCCTGGAACGGCGTGACGAAGTCGACCAGCACCTCGGCCACCTCCTTCTTGAAGTCGCCGTACATCCGGCCCGCGAAGTGCTCCTCCAGCTCCGCGACCGGGGTGCCGGAGATCGCCGAGTGGATGGCCAGCAGGTTGCTGACCCCCGGCTTCTCCTTCTCGTCGTACCGCACCTCGGTGCCGGTGTCGGTGACCGCGCTCTTGATCTTCTTGGCGGTCTGGTTCGGCGGGTCGAGCAGGTTGACGATGCCCTTGGGGGACGACGCCGACTTGCTCATCTTGATCGTCGGGTCCTGGAGGTCGACGATCTTGGCGGTCTCCTTGACGATGTACGCCTCGGGCACCGTGAAGGTCGCGCCGTACCGCGAGTTGAAGCGCTGCGCGAGGTCGCGCGTCAGCTCCAGGTGCTGGCGCTGGTCCTCGCCGACCGGCACCGCGTTGGCCTGGTAGAGCAGGATGTCGGCGACCTGGAGGATCGGGTACGTGAACAGGCCGACGGTGGTCGTGTCGGTGCCCTGCTTGGCCGACTTGTCCTTGAACTGCGTCATGCGCGACGCCTCGCCGAACCCGGTCAGGCAGTTCATCACCCAGCCGAGCTGGGCGTGCTCGGGCACGTGGCTCTGCACGAACAGCGCGCACCGGTCGGGGTCGAGACCGGCGGCCAGCAGCTGCGCCGCCGACACGCGGGTGTTCGCGCGCAGCTCGGCGGGGTCCTGCGGCACGGTGATGGCGTGCAGGTCGACCACCATGTAAAAGGCGTCGTTTGCTTCCTGCAGCGCGACGTACTGCCGCACGGCGCCGAGGTAATTGCCCAGGTGGAACGAGCCGGCGGTGGGCTGGATGCCGGACAGCACACGCGGGCGTGTCGAGACCGTCGAGACCATGCCGCCATTCTCGCAGGCTCGGACGGCTACTCCATCCCGGGTACGCGCACACCGCCCGCAACGATGCGCCGTCGTGCACGCCGGAGCCGCAACGAACCCGCACGGGCGCGCAACGTTCACCCATTTACCCCGCCCTTCGGGCCCGTCTAGGCTAACCACGGCCGACACTGAGGGTCGCGGGCCGGGCATCCAGGGTGACGATCCGGTCGGTCGTTTTCGGCGAAGTCGTCGGGCCCCGGAGACCCCGGGCGCCCAGGTGTGAATGCTGCCGTCAGCGCTGCCGTCAGCCAAAGGGGGAGACCGCGTGCGCCTGACCTTTCCCACGCCCTCGGCGGGGTCCGGTCTGCTGTGGCTTCCGGTGGGCACGCGGACGACCCGGGGGCAGACCCGGCTGCCGCGGCCGCGCCGCCGTCGCGAGGCGGCGGGGCGCCGCGGCTCGACCCGGCACTACGTGATGTGTCCGCCGACACATCTGGAGTCGGCGGGCTCGTGCGCGGACGCGTCGCCTGCGGAGACGCCGACGGCCGGGACACCGGTTGTCGGCACACCGGACACGGATGCATCGGGCACGGGCACCTCAGGCATGGACTCATCGGGCGTGGGGACGCCGACCAGGGGCGACGGGGCCTCGGCTCCGCGGGCCGTACCGGGGACGGGCGCGAGGGTCTGGGCCCCCAGTGCGATGGACCAGTGGGAGCTGCTGCGCGAGACGCTGCTGCGCCTGGGCCACCGCGTCAGCCTGATCTCGCCGCGCAGCGGACTGCCCGGCATGGTCTTCGCGGCACACGCCGCCACGGTCGTGGACGGCCGGGTGCTCGGCGCGCGGTTCCGCAGCACGGCGCGGCAGCCCGAGGGCCCGGCGTACCTGCGGTGGTTCGCCGACCGGGGGTACGGCACCAGGCTGGAACCGGTGTTCGCGCACGAGGGCGAGATCGACCTGGTCCCGGCCGGGCGCCACCTGCTGGCCGCGTCCGGGCCGCACACCGAGTCGCGGGCGCACCTGGAGGCGGGCGAGTTCCTGGGCCTGCCGGTCGTGCCGCTGGAGCTGACGGACCCGCGCTTCACGCGCCTCGGCAGCGCGATAGCCGTGCTGACCGACCGGACCATCGCGTACCACCCGGCGGCCTTCTCGGTGGCGGCACGCGAACGCCTGGCCCGGCTGTTCCCCGAGCGCATCGCGGTGGGTGAGGCGGACGCCCTGGTCGGCGGCCTGGACGCACTCTGCGACGGCCGCACGGTGGTGCTCACCGACCGGGCGCCGGGCCTGGCACTGCAGTTGGCCCGACACGGATTCCGCAGCATTCCCCTGGACATGTCACGTTTCGCCGGTTTCGGCGTCGGCGTCCGCAGCTGCGTGCTCGAACTGCGCGACAATCGGTGAACTGGGCCGAGCGCCCGTTAAAGTCCGGATTTTCCAGGATTGTCGATGTCGGGCGGAAGGACGCCATGATCAAGCACGACGAGGAACTGATCGCGCTCGCCGACACGTACAGCGCGCACAACTACCACCCCCTCCCCGTGGTCGTCGCGCACGCCGAGGGCGCGTGGATGACCGACGTCGAGGGCCGCCGCTACCTCGACATGCTGGCCGGTTACTCCGCCCTGAACTTCGGGCACCGCAACCCGCGCCTGATCGAGGCCGCCAAGCGGCAGCTGGACCGCGTGACCCTGACCAGCCGCGCCTTCCACAACGACCGGTTCGCCCCGTTCTGCCAACAGCTCGCGGAGCTGTGCGGCATGGACATGGTGCTCGCGATGAACACGGGCGCGGAGGCGGTCGAGACCGCGGTCAAGACGGCCCGCAAGTGGGGGTACGAGGTCAAGGGCGTGCCGGACGGCCGCGCGAAGATCGTCGTGGCGACCGACAACTTCCACGGCCGGACCACGACGATCGTCAGCTTCTCGACGGACGAGGACGCCCGGCGCCACTTCGGGCCCTACACCCCGGGGTTCGAGGTGCTGCCGTACGGCGACACCGAGACCCTGCACAACGTCGTGTCCGCCGACCCCGAGATCGTCGCGGTGCTGCTCGAGCCGATCCAGGGCGAGGCGGGCGTCCTGGTTCCGCCGCCGGGCCACCTGGCCGAGGTGCGGCGGGTCTGCACGGAGCACAACGTGCTGTTCATCGCCGACGAGATCCAGTCCGGACTGGGCCGCACGGGCCGCACCTTCGCGTGCGAGCACGAGGGCGTCGTCCCCGACATGTACATCCTGGGCAAGGCCCTGGGCGGCGGCGTGCTGCCGGTGTCGGCGGTGGTCTCCTCGCGCGAGGTGCTCGGCGTCTACAAGCCGGGCGAGCACGGTTCGACCTTCGGCGGGAACCCGCTCGCGTGCGCGGTCGGGCTCGAAGTGCTGGAGATGCTGCGGAGCGGCGAATTCCAGCAGCGCTCCGCGGAGTTGGGCGAACACCTGCACCACGAGCTGAACGCGCTGGTCGGCGGGCCGGTCACCGCGGTCCGCGGGCGCGGCCTCTGGGCGGGCGTGGACATCGACCCGGCGTTCGGAACGGGCCGCGACGTGTCCCGGGAGCTGATGACGCGCGGTGTCCTGGTGAAGGACACGCACGGCGCGACGATCCGCATCGCGCCGCCGCTGGTCATCGAGAAGGACGATCTCGACTGGGGGCTGGAGCAGTTGCGCGCGGTGCTCGGCGGCTGAACGGCCCCGGGCCGCCGCGTCGGCGGCCCGGGCGGCGGACGCCGACGACCGTGGGGCCGGCCCGGATCGGGTCGGCCCCACGGTCGTCGTACCGGCGGTGTGCGGTCTCCCGGCTCAGCCTTCCGGGGACCTGCGGCGCTTGCCCGCGGTCACCCCGACGGATATCGCGCCGAGTCCCAGGAAGGTCAGGCCGGTGACCAGCATGGCGATGCCGTCCGTGTCGCCGCCGTCGGGCAGCGAGCTGCCCGCGGCGTCCGATGCCGCGGGATCCTCCGGAGCGGCCGGCGGCGCGGCCGACGCATCCGGGGAAGGCACCGCGGCCGACGTCGCGACCGGGGCGGCGGAAGCCGGCGAAGCGGTCCAGGCGGCCAGGGCGAAGCCGGCTCCGGCGAGGAGGAGGCCGAGGGCCAGCACTACCGCCACCGGGGTGCGGAGGGCGCGCGATATTCGCGACGCCTTACGCGGGGGCGTGGGAGGGGACATCGGCAGCTTCCGTCTTCGGTGCGCGCGGACACCTCCGAGCAGCTCCGGCACGCGGGCGCCGGATCATCCGCGACGTGCAACCCTAAACGCATCCGGGCGCACGATATGACCGATTCGGTCGGTATGTGACAAGACTCATGGCCTGACTCACGGCCTGACTCACGGCCTGACTCACGGCCTGACTCACGGCCTGACTCATGGACAAGCTCACGCCCAGACCCATGGCCGGGCTCATGGCCGGACCCGTCGCTTCGCCGGGCCTCCGAGGCGCAGTGCGGACAGTGGCGGCCTCGGACGCACTCCGGATAGCTCCCCGCCTGTGCCGGCAATACCGTGACGCCCGGATCCGCGATCTCGCGAGCGCCGAAACCACGGAACGGCCCCGGCCCGCGACGCACCCGTACGGCGGCTCCACGATCGAGCAGAGGACTGAACCACCCGCATGAAGGCAAATGAGCTCCCCTTCGCAAGCCGTCCGGGGAAGCGGCCGTGCTGATCGTGGCGACTTCCGACAAGGGGGGCGCGGGCCGTTCGGTTTCGATTGCGAACATCGCCTATCGGCGGGCGCTCCAGGGCGACGACGTCTGCTACGCGGACTTCGATTTCGGCTCCGCCACCAGCGCACACCTCTTCGAGGTGGTGCGCGCCCAGGAGGAGATACCCGGCGGCGGACTGCACTCCTTCCTCCAAGGCCGTGTCTCCGAGCCCAAGCGCGTCCCCGTGTGGACGCACTCGAACCGCGACGGCCTCCGCCGCCGGCAGGCGGGCGCCGGGCGGCTGACGTTCTTCCCCGGGGACGAGGGCGGCGGTGAACTCGCCGTCCACCGCGACATGGTGCACCGGTGCGCGGAGCTCGTGCTCCAGCTCGACGAGGAGTTCGACGTCTGCTTCCTCGACTGCAGCTCCGGCCGGTCCTACGCGCTGGACCTCCTCCTGGAGGTCACCGCGCTCCCGGCGTTGCGCGCGCTGCGCACCCGGTGGCTGGTGTTCCACCGCTGGACGCGCCAGCACATCGCCGCGGCGGCCGGACTCGTGTACGGGCCGCGCGGCCTGCTCTCGGCCGGTGCGGCGCGCGGACACGACCCGGAGGTGCTGCGTGCGACCACGCGCTTCGTACGAGCCGCGGTCGTCGACCCGGTGTCGCCCCAACTCGTCAACCACCGCCCCAACCAGGCCGCCTGGGCCCGGGGCTGCGACCGGGAACTGCGCGAACTCGCCGCCCATTTGCGGGCGGCCGGTCCGGGGACGGTGCTGGGCAGCACCCCGCTGGAGCCGCTCCTGCAATGGCGCGAGCAGCTGGTGACCGACGAGGACGTCGACGTCCTCCAGGTCGCGAACCGCGAGACCGTCGACGCGTTCGCCGACCTCGCCCATCGCCTGACCGACGACGACGCCTGGGAGGGGACATGACGGTGCGTACGGCGTTCGAGGAGAGCCACACGTCGCCCCGCACTGTTGCGGTGCCACTGTCACACCTCTCGATCGAGCTGGGGCACCTGTACATGGCGGACTTCGCACGCGGGCCCGCCCATGTGCGGCGCCAGATCGAGCTGGCCGCCCCTTGGGTGGACGCCGCGCGCGACGCGTGCGCCCGTGAGCTCGCCGGATCCGGGCGTCGCCCCCGGATCAGCACGTGTTTCCTGGTGGACGACTACTTCACGCGCTTCTCCACGCCCGCCGAGGTGATCCCGCCGCTGCTCGCGGCCATCGCCGAGAGCGGCCTCGAACTCGACTACCTGGCACGTGAATCCGCGTGCGCGGAGAGCGAGGGCGTGCCGGTCGCCCGGCTCCTGGAGAGCGCCCTGGTCCCGCTCCCCCTGCCCGGGGGCACGGGGACGCGTCCCGCCACGAGCGACACCGGCTGGCTGAGCAACGGCGTGCGTTCCTCCGGCCTGTCCGCCGGAGAGGCGATGAGCGATTCCCTCCCCTGGTCGGCCCCGGTCGAGGTGGGCGGGGCACGGCACTCGGTCTTCGTGGACGTACAGCTGTGGGACGAGTCCGTGGAAGGCCGGCGCACCTGGTCGTGCCCCTTCCTGGCGGCGGTGTGGCAGGCCATGAGGCTCGGGCTGGTCCGGAACGGCGGGGAGCCGGTCGTCCGCCCCCGGCCGCGCCCCGACGTCTGGCCGGAGGACTGGGACCTGCTGCCGCCTGTGGTCCAACTTCGCCGCAAGGCGCACCCGTTCAGCGCGTACCGCTCCTTCTCCGTACTCACCACCCGGTTCATGCCGGTCGAGCACGCGGTACGCGTCATCCTCGGGCAGACGGCCCCGGGTGAAGCGGTGCTCCGGCAGCTCGCGGAACGGGCGGCCGCTGAGGGGTTCGCCGTCGCCCCGGAGCTTCCCGACCGTGTCGCCTACGTCTTCCACCACGCATGACGGCGGCCGAGGAGACACCGCCGGGTTCCGTCGCGAACGCGTCCGCCGCGGCCGGTGAGATCTGGACGACCCTCCTCCAGCACTCCGGCCGGCTCCCGCAGGCCGCGATCGACGAGGTCCTGGGTCCGCAGCGCGGCACCCCCGCGACGGAACGCCCGCTGCCCTGCACGTTTTCCGCGGACGCCCTCACCGGGGTCGACTGCCGGCTGCCCGCCCCGGTCGGCTCCGCACCCCGCGGCATCGGCACGTCGTTGAGCCGTACCAGGATCATCGGCGGCAAGGTCGTGCAGGGCTCCGCCCAAGTCCTGCTCACCGGCACCGCGGACAGCCACCGCCGCTCCTGGTCGCACTACCTGGCCCGCCCGGGAGTCGTCGAGGTGCTCGGTGAGCCCGACGTCGAAGCGCTGGGCCTCGGGCTCGCCGCCGACCGGGCGCAGGTCGACCCCCTCGCCCTGGGCGCGTCCGCCAAACACCGCATCGCCGGGGTCCAGCGCTCGCTCCTGCTCGACCGCAGGCCGCCGTTCCGGGCGGCACGCACCCGGCTGCGGTGGGCGGCGGTGCTGCCGTCCCAGGACACCACGGAGTGCCGCGCCGTGTTCACGCTGACCGGGGAGTCCTCGCGTTCCCTCCGCGTCGTCGCGGCGGCCCCGGACCTCGCCGCGGTCCAGCGGTTCTGCGAGGACCTCGCCCACCACGACTGGCTCCTGACGACCCTGAACGGCGCACTCGTCCGCGGTGACGGCAGGGACGACTCGTTCGAGCGCCAGCGGACCGTGCTGGAGCACCTTCTGGGCCTGTGGATGCCCGGCGCGCACACCCCGGCTCCGCTGGCCGTGCTGTGGAGCGGCTTCGAACGGGATCCGGGATTCACGCGCCACTGGGAGTCGCTGACCGGCCTGGTACGCGACCGCGTGGCCCTGCACACGCTCGCGCTGCTGGAGCGGATGTCCGGCGAGCGCGGCCGCAACGGTGCGGAGGCACCGGAGAGACAGTCGTGACGGCCACGAACCGGCGGCGCGGGCCCCGGGATCCGAGCCTCCTGGTGGCCGTGGCGGTCGCGGGGGCTCTGGGGCTGTTCACGGCCGTCAACCGGTTCGGCGCGGTGGTGCTGCCCGTCGTTCCGGCCTGCGGGCTGCTGTTCTGGGGGGCGGGTGAACTGCTTCGGGGGCGGCGGGGAGTGCACGCCAGGTTCGACCGGGTCGCCCGTCACCTCGCCCACCCCCGCCAACTCCGGCACGTGACGTCGCAGGGGGTCGCGGAGGCGGCCGCCCGGCTCGGGGCGCGGACCCGCGGCGTACCCGGCGTGTACGTCGGGCGCGGGGTGCGCGGCGGCCAGGACCTCTGGGGCTCGTGGGAGGACATGCACCTCGACATCTGGGGCCCGCGCACCGGGAAGACGACCAGCAGGGCCATCCCCAGCGTGGTGGCCGCCCCTGGCTGCGTCGTCGTCGCGTCCAACAAGCGGGACATCGTCGACGCGACCCGAGGGGTGCGTGAACGCCACGGCCGCGTATGGGTGTTCGACCCGCAGAACCAGGCCGGCGAACGGCCCTCCTGGTGGTGGAATCCGCTGAGCTTCATCGAGGGAAGCGTGCGGTCCGCGTTGCTGCTGGCCGGCCTGATGGCAGGCGTCAACCGGCCGTCGCACGCGCGCAGCGACGGCTTCTTCGAACCGGCCGGGGAGAACCTCTTCGGCTACCTGCTGCTCGCCGCGCAGTTGGACGACCGGCCGATCACCGACGTCTACGTCTGGCTGACCAACCCCTCCGACGACACCCCGGCGCGCATCCTGCGCCGCGCGGGCGAACGGAGGGCGGCCGCCACGGTCCACATGGTCATCTCGTCCCCGGCCAAGCAGCGCGCGGGGGTGTACGGCACGGCGTTGCAGATGGCGTCGTTCCTGATCGCGCCCGGCATCGCCGAGTGGATCACACCGTCCTCCGACGGCTCCCGCCTCGAATTCCGGCACGCGGACTTCGCCGGGAGCGACTGCGAAACCCTCTACCTGCTCTCCGAAGAGACCAACAAAATGGCCGCGCCGATCGTGCTGTCGCTGACCACCGCGGTGGCGTACTCGGCCGAGGGCCGCTCCGCCGACTGTCCCGGCGGGCGCCTTCCGGTACCCGCACTCTTCGTCCTGGACGAGGCCGCGAACATCTGCCCGTTGGAGGAACTGACGTTCTTCTACACGCACTACGGTTCGCGCGGAATCGTGATGATGACGTTCCTCCAGTCCTGGGCCCAGGGGGTGGCGGTCTGGGGCGAGACGGGCATGGCGCAGCTGTGGGGGTCGGCGAACGTGCGCGTGTACGGCGGCGGCGTCTCCGACATGCGGTTCCTGCGCGATCTCTCGCAGTCCACCGGGCGCTTCGAGCCTTCGGTCTGGAGTTTGAGCCGCCACCCCTGGTGGACCGCGAACCCCGCCGTCGGCCTTTCGTCGCGCTCCGAGTTCGTCCTCGACGAGGCGGACCTCGCCGCACTGCCGCGCGGCCGCGCCTTCGTGCAGTTCAGCGGTGCCCCGCCGACCCTGGTGAAACCCGTCCCGTGGTGGCGGGGACCGTACGCCGCCGAGATCCGCGCGTCGCTGGAGCGCTACGCGCCCAAGACCGCTGCCCCGGACCGCGGCCCGTGATCCGCGCGGGCGGCGGCGATCCACCGGAGCCGCCGTCCGCAGGGGTCCCACGTGTGGGTGGGAAATGGCCGAAACCCCCACCGCCGCCGGTTCCAGCCCCCACCATGGGTCCCGTGCCCCTGGACGACCTGGACGAGAAGATTGTCGCTCACCTGATCCGGGACGCCCGCGCCAGCTACGCCGAGATCGGCACCGACGTGGGCCTGTCCGCCCCTGCCGTGAAACGGCGGGTGGACCGGCTCCGCGGCACCGGCGTGATCAAGGGCTTCACGGCACAGGTCGACCCGAGCGCGCTCGGCTGGACCACCGAGGCGCTGGTCGAGATCTTCTGCGAACCGCGCACGTCCCCGGCCGCGTTGCTCACCTGCCTCGAACGCCACCCCGAGGTGGTGCGGGCGGACACCGTGACCGGCAAGGCCGACGCCGTGGTCCGGCTGCTGACCGCGGACGTACGCCACCTCGAAGCGGTGCTGGAGCGCATCCGCCAGGAGTCCGTCGTCATGACGACGCGCAGCACGGTCGTCCTCAGCCGCCTCCTGGAGCGTCCCGGGAACGGCTGAGGGGTGTCCGAGCGCCGCGTGTGCGGCGGTCGAACACCCCTCGGGCGCCTGTGTGGTGCCTGGACCGTGCCTGGGCCGGGCGGCTCAGATCAGGCCGAGCTCACGCACCGCGTCGCGCTCCTCGGCGAGTTCGCGCACCGACGCGTCGATGCGGCCGCGCGAGAACGCGTTGACGTCCAGGCCCTGGACGATCTCCCACTTGCCGTCCTTGCAGGTGACCGGGAAGGACGAGATGAGGCCGGCCGGGACGTCGTACGAGCCGTCGGAGACGACGCCCATCGAGGTCCAGTCGCCGGCCGCGGTGCCGTTGACCCAGGTGTGCACGTGGTCGATGGCCGCGTTGGCCGCCGACGCCGCCGACGAGGCACCGCGCGCCTCGATGATGGCGGCGCCGCGCTTGGCGACGGTCGGGATGAACGTGTCGGCGAGCCACGCCTCGTCGTTCACCGTCTCCGCGGCGTTCTTGCCGGCGATCTCCGCGTGGAAGATGTCCGGGTACTGCGTCGCGGAGTGGTTGCCCCAGATCGTCAGCTTGGCGATGTCGCCGACCGCGGCACCGGTCTTCCGCGCGAGCTGCGAGATGGCCCGGTTGTGGTCGAGGCGGGTCATCGCGGTGAAGCGCTCGGCCGGTACGTCCGGCGCGTGCTGCTGCGCGATGAGCGCGTTGGTGTTGGCCGGGTTGCCGACCACGAGCACCTTGATGTCGTCCGCCGCACCGGCGTTGATCGCCTCGCCCTGCGGCTTGAAGATGCCGCCGTTGGCGGCCAGCAGGTCGCCGCGCTCCATTCCGGCGGTACGCGGACGCGCGCCCACCAGCAGCGCGACGTTGGCACCCGCGAAGCCGTCGGTCGGGTTGTCGAAGATGTCGATGCCCTTGAGCAGCGGGAACGCGCAGTCGTCCAGCTCCATCGCGGTGCCCTCGGCGGCCTTGACCGCCTGCGGGATCTCCAGGAGGCGCAGCTTGACCGGCACATCCGGGCCGAGCAGGTGGCCCGAGGCGATACGGAACAGCAGCGCGTAGCCGATCTGGCCGGCCGCGCCGGTGACAGTGACGTTGACGGGCGTGCGGGTCATCGTTGCGATCTCCTGCTACCTGGCGGGTGAGGGTTCCCGGAACGGGGATATCTCGTGATCGAGATACTTCCGACGGCCACCCTACTCCGCCCGCGATGCCCCGATGACCGGTCTGGTACGGCATGTGGGAAACACCACCGAAACCGGCGTCCCGTACGCGTCAGCCCGTGCGCCGGGGCACCCACGGCAGGTCGACCAGGGGCGGCGGCACCGAGAGCCCGAGCATCACCACCGCGCCGCCGAGCACCAGCATGACCATGACGTCGGTGAACCGGCTGCGCACCGCGAGGATGCCGACCTCGCGGACGAACAACCGGAGTATCGCCGCCACCGTGAGCGTGCCGCCGATCATCAGCGTCGCGGACCGGAACCCGAACAGCGCGGCGGTCACCAGCGATCCGGCCAGCAGCGCGAGCACCAGGACCGCGGGCCACTCGCGCAGACCGGCGGGGCCGGTGGGCGTCGTCCCGCCTTCGGGGACGAACGTACCGTCGGCCCGCGACCCGCGGCCGGAGCGCGGGGCACGGCGCGAACCGCGCGACGCGGCCCGCCCGGGGCCGGTCGGCGGACCCGGCCCACCACCGTGGCCCGGCCCCCGCGGTGTGGCCGGCGGGTTCGATGCCATCGCCGTCACCGTACGCGGCCGGGGTGCGCCGGGAACGCCGTCGCGGCGGCGTCCCGACCACGAGCCGGCTTGTGGGCCATGCCTGTTGCCCTCCTGCTGTCCGAGCGTTCCACTCTAGTGGGATCCCCGTGCGGGCGGTCGAGAGGTCGCGGCCGCTCCGCGGGCGGCAGGCACCGCCCGCGGCCCCGGCGGCCCAGCGGTTCAGCAGGTCAGCGGGTTGCCAGTTGGCGCTCCGCCGCCTCCACGACGTTGGTCAGCAGCATCGCGCGGGTCATCGGCCCGACGCCGCCCGGCATCGGCGCGACCCAGGCGGCCTTCTCGAAGACCTCCGGGTGCACGTCGCCGACCAGGCCCTGCTCGGTGCGCGTGATGCCGACGTCGAGCACGACCGCGCCGGGCTTGACGATGTCGGCGCTGACCAGCCCCGCGACACCCGCCGCAGCGACGATGATGTCGGCCTCCAGGGCGTGCCGGGTCAGGTCCTTCGTGCCGGTGTGGCACAGCGTGACGGTGGCGTTCTCGGTGCGGCGGGTCAGCAGCAGCCCGATCGGGCGGCCGACGGTGACACCGCGGCCGATCACGCACACGTCCGCGCCGTTGAGCGGGATGTCGTACCGGTGCAGCAGCTCGACGATGCCGCGCGGGGTGCACGGCAGCGGCGCGTCCTGGCCCAGCACGAGGCGGCCGAGGTTGGTCGGGTGCAGGCCGTCGGCGTCCTTGTCCGGGTCCATCAGCTCCAGGACGCGGTTGGCGTCGAGACCGCGCGGCAGCGGCAGCTGCACGATGTAGCCGGTGCAGGTCGGGTCCGCGTTGAGCTCGCGGACGACCGCCTCGACATCCTCTTGCGTCGCGGTGTCGGGCAGCTGGCGCTGGATGCTCGCGATGCCGACCTCGGCGCAGTCGCGGTGCTTGCCGCGCACGTAGGAGTGGCTGCCCGGGTCGTCCCCGACGAGGACGGTGCCGAGGCCGGGGGAGATTCCCTGGGCCTTCAGGGCCTCGACACGGACCGCGAGTTCGGACTTGATGGTGGCGGCGGTCGCCTTGCCGTCGAGCTTCTGCGCCTTCAAGGGGTTCTCCTGATCCACGGGTGCCGGCCGTCTCCCGGTCGAGGATGGGCCGCGGGTCACCTCGATTGTCCCGTACGTGGCGAGTCGGCCTCACGCACCCTGCGCGGAGGGGCGCTGAGCTGGGAGAGCACCTGCGACGCGACCCCGGGGCCGGAGCCGGTCTCGCGGGCGCCGGCGGCGAGGGCGTACGTGAGGCGCTTGAGGTGCTGGCGGAGCACCGGGTGGCCCCAGAGCTCGGGCAGCTCGGGCGCCAGCGGCGCCCGGCGCTCCTCCGCGGCGGAGGCCAGCGCCTGGATGTAGGCGTCGAGCTTCTCCGCGTCCTCGTCGGTGAACGGCGCCTCCGCGGGCCTGCCGTAGACCGCCAAGCCCTCCTCCGGGTCGAGCGCCGCCTTGTAGTCCGCCAGTTGGTCGGCCGCGGGCTTGAGCGGCGCGGCCATCAGGCGGAAGCCGAGGCGCTGCACGATGACGACGGCGGGCCACAGGCGCTCGACGCCCTTGCGGCGTCCGACCAGCTCGCCGAGCGACGACTCGTAGACGGTCCACAGGTCGATCAGTTCGCGGCGTACCGCGGTACGCAGCTTCAGCCACGCGGTCGAGTTCTCCTCCGCCTGCCCCGCGACGACCGCGCGCAGCATCATGCCCTCGGCCCGGATCGCCCGGCCGAGGGCGGCCGGCAGGCGCTCGGTGGAGGCGCGGCGCCACAGCAGGAAGCTCGCGAAGACGCCGATCCCGAGCCCGATCAGCATGTCCAGCAGCCGGGTCGAGGCGAGGTCGCCGACGTGGCGGTCGGGCGTGCCGGCCCCGACGAGCAGCAGCGGGACCGGCGTGATGAAGGCGACGCCCGCGACGAGGTTGCGGCGCATGACGGTCTGCGCGGCGCCGTACAGCAGCGCGACCATGACCACGGTCTCCCACGGGCCGGGCGACATGTCGTGCAGGAAGACCGTCACGACCGCGACGCCGATGAACGTGCCGATGGCGCGTTGCAGCGCGCTGCCGAGGTCGAGCACCGCGTTGCCGCCCTGGAGTGCCGCGGCGGCGCCGATGGCGACCCACGAGGGGTGCACGATCGGCAGGATCTCGGCGAGGCCGGTGGCGGCCCCGACGGCGATTCCGGTGCGGACGGCGGCGGGCGGCAGCCGCGACGCGCGGCCGGCGGCGGCCTTGAGGAGTTCGAGGGCCCGGGGGCGGTCGCCCTTGAGGACCTCGCCCTGCGGCATGGCCGGTTCGCCCGCGGCGCGTACGGCGTCCCGCAGCGCGGTCCGCAGCCGCCGCTGGCCGTTGGTCTCGGTGTCCGCCAGCAGCGTGGGCAGGGCGGGGGTGAGGCGGGGGCGGCCGACGGCGTCGGCGAGGCCGCGTACCGCGTCGCCGATCTCGGGCGGCAGCGGTCTGGAGCGTTCCTCGGCGAGGAGTTCGCCCGCGTGGAAGATGTCGTGCGCGCGGCGGACCAGCACCTGGAGCCGCCGGGCCTCGCCGGACAGGCGCGCGCGGCGGCCGTCGGCGCGCAGGAGCATGACCCACGCCTGGTAGACGGCCTGGGACGCCTGGTGGCGGGCGGCATCGACCTTGGGGCCGCCGATGGCATCGAGGAATCCCGCGACGGCGGTGAACGCGTCGGCGATGGCGACGTGTTCGGGGTGGGCCGGGCGCACCAGCCGGCCGGACATCGAGATGAGCCAGCCGCCCGCGCAGCCGACCAGCAGCAGCGCGACGTTCTGCGGGATGTCGGAGGTGCCGCCGGTGGCGAACGTGCCCATCGCGCACACGAGCGTGAACATGTAGCCGCCGGGGCGGCCGACGCGGAGTGCGCCGCACATGAAGGTCGCGGTCGCCGCGACGACGGCGATGACGAGTGCGGTGACCCAGCGGTGTCCGGCGGCGAGGGAGCCGGCCGTGTACGACGCGGCGAGGCCGAGGCCGACGGCGGCCAGCACGCGGGCGCGGCGGACGTACGGTTCGCGCGACGCGTAGAGGACGGAGTAGCCGCCGATCGCGGCGGTGGCGCCGTGCGTGACGCCGCCGATCGCGGTGACGAGGGCGAAGGGGAGGCCGACGCCGAGGGCCGCGCGTACGCCGTTCGCCCAGGCGAAGCGGTCGTCGGTGAGCGTGACAATCGGACGCAGCGTGCCGGCGGCACTGTGGCCGAGGTCGGGTGGGTGCTCCTCCGGGAAGAGGGGCAGCGGGCCCGTGTCGGCGACCTGCTTACTCATCCCCTCGAACACTACACAAGTTGATCAAAGCGGACAAAGGCTGGATATTGCGATTTCCAGTTATCAACTTCGCGAGAGTGAATTTAATACCCGAGACCGGGACCGGGGCGAATTGACTAAAGATCCCCGTACGTCGATTCTTTCCCTCGGCGGCTCAGGGGGGCACCTGGCGACCGATCCGGGAGCTATGGGCCGTCTTCTTTCGCGAGGAGAAGTCTTTCCCATGTTTCGGACACAGCGGGGCATATCCCGTGTGGGTTCGGCGTGCGCGGCTACCGGTCTGGCGGCTGTCGCCGTCATCGGCATGTCGCCGGCCGCATACGCGGACGCCGGCAAGCTGCGCTTCAAAGGCCACGTCAAGGAAACGGCCGGACGGATCGTCGTCGACCGGCCCGACCAGTGGTTCGACGAGAGCGCCAACACCAATCTGAAGGTCCTCGGGAGTGGTGGGCCCGAGGTCACCGTCTACTGCATCGACCTGGACACTCCGGTGAACGGCGACGCCGATTACCGCGAGGGCACCTGGGCGGAGTCCTGGCTCAAGGACACCGCCAAGATCGCCAAGATCAACTGGGTGCTCAACAACTCGTACCCGAAGGTCACCAGCCTGGCCGAGCTGGCCGAGAAGGCCGGCGTACCGAAGGGCCGCAACCACGACGGCCTGTCGCCGGCGGAGGCCGTCGCGGCCACCCAGGCGGCGATCTGGTACTACAGCAACGGCGCCAAGTTCGAGCGGGTCAGCGAGTCCGGCTGGGCCAAGAAGGACGGCGACAACGAAGACGTCTCGGCCGTCTACAAGTTCCTCACCGGCAGCGCCAACACCGGTCTGGACACCGAGCCCTCCGCGTCGCTGGAGCTCGACCCGACCAAGGTGACCGGCACCGACGGCGACCCCAAGGGCGTGGGCCCGGTCACCGTCAAGACCACGTCCACCGAGCCCGTCTCGGTCGCCCTCGAAGGCACCGTGCCGGCCGGCGTCTCGCTGGTCGACGGCCAGGGCCAGCCGGTCACGACGGCCGCCGACAAGACCGAGCTGTGGGTCAAGGTCCCGAAGAACCAGAACCCGGGCGAGGCGACGATCGCCGCCACGACCAAGGCGTCGGTCAACGTCGGCCGGGTGTTCCTCGCCGAGAGCCGCAAGAAGTCGCAGACGTTCATCACGGCCGGCTCGCAGCCGTTCGACGTCAAGGCGAACGCCAAGGCCGAGTGGAGCCACAAGGCCGTTCCGGCGCCTTCCGTGGCGTTCCGCGAGGAGTGCCAGGAGGGCGGCGTCTCGGTCGAGCTGAAGAACGCGGGCGACGCGCCCGCCGCCTTCGTGCTCAACGGCCAGCCGGTCAACGTGCCGGCCGACTCGACCAAGACCGAGCTGGTCCCGGTCGCCGAGGACACCGACTACAACATCACGGTGACCGGCCCGAACAACTTCTCGGAGTCGTTCAGCGGCAAGCTGGACTGCGTGGCGCCCCCGGTCGACCCGGAGCCGACTCCGACGCCGACGACCGAGCCGCCCAGCTCCAACCCGCCGAGCTCCAACCCTCCGACCTCGGAGGCCCCGAGCTCGGAGCCGCCCACGTCCGAGGCACCGAGCTCCAACCCGCCCACCTCCGAGGCGCCCACGTCGTCGGCACCGCCGACCTCGGCGGCCCCGACGACCGGCAAGCCGGCGACGTCCACCCCGCCGACCAGCGGCGCGCCCAGCTCGCCCGCGGCCTCGTCGCCCGTCGCCTCGTCGCCCGCCGCGTCCTCGTCGGCGCCGCCCGTCGCGACGAGCCCCACCGAGGGTGAGCCGCCGCTCATCCCCGAGGTCGGGCCCGGCACCGAGAACCCGCCGATCGACATCCCGTGGGTGCCGGTCGGTGACGGCCAGGACCTCGCCGAGACCGGCGGGGACGACAACTCCACGATGCTGATCGCCGGTGCCGCAGCCGCGCTGCTGCTCGCCGGTGGCGGTGCGGTCTTCATCAGCCGCCGTCGCGGACAGCACCAGGCGTAACAGCACCGAAGCACCACCAAAGCACCGCAGAAGCACATAGAAAGGGCCCCGCCGTCACGGCGGGGCCCTTTCGCGTGACCGATGCCTCCCGAATTATCGGATTGCTTCCGCGAGGCGATTTGTATTTGTCGACAGCACGACTAATTCCCAGCTTTCTACCCGGTCCCCGGGAAAGGTAAAGCCCTTGGAACAAGGCTGTGACAATTCCCGGGGCGCATTGGGCGTCCCCCTAGGCTGCGGACAGTCATTTGGCGGCCCCGTCACCCCGCCTGACACCACGACCTCTCATTCCGAGCCCTAACTCGATGGGGAGCAACTTATGTTCCGTACGCAAGACCGGAAGATCGTCGGACGGGTGTCCGCGATCGCGGCGGCGTCCGCCTTGGCGCTGGGCGGCACTCTCGCCTTCGCGGGTCCGGCGCACGCGGAGGGTGTCAAGGGCGAGTACAAGGGCTTCGCCGATGTGGACAAAGACGGGGACAAGGACGACTCCGTCAACATGACGGTCAAGAACCAGAGCGACGGCAAGAGCCGCGAGGTCACGGCCGGCCTGATGCGCCTCGTGCTGGAGACGAACGAGGAACTCTTCGTCTACTGCGTCGACATCGACAACCCGACCGCCGCGGGCAACCAGTACGCCGAGGGCGAGTGGGGCACCACGTGGCCCACCGGCGCCGACGCCGCCGAGCGCCGGGCCAAGATCAAGTGGGTGCTGCTCAACTCGTTCCCGACCGTCGAGGTCAAGGACCTGGCCAAGGCCGCGAAGGTCGGCGAGGGCGAACTCGACGCGGAAGAGGCCGCCGCCGCGACGCAGGCCGCGATCTGGCACCTCAGCGACAAGATCGACCTGAACGACGACGGCAAGAAGGACATCACGGCCGTCTACAAGTACCTGGTCGAGAAGGCCACGGCCACCGACGCGGAAGAGCCGAAGATCTCCCTTCAGCTCGACCCGAACGAGCAGAGCGGCTCCCCGGCCGCGACGCCCGGCATAGGCCCGTTCACCGTCAAGACCAACGCGCAGGGCAAGACCGTCAGCGCCGCGCTCAAGGACGCCCCGGCCGGCACCAAGTTGGTCGACAAGGACGGCAAGGCGGTCGACAAGGCCGGCAACGGCGACCAGCTCTACGTCAAGCCCGCCGCGGGCAGTGACACCGGCGAAGCCACCGTCGAGGTGTCCGGCAAGTCGCAACTGGACGCCGGCCGCATCTTCAACGGCAAGAAGAAGGGCACCAACGAGTCGTCGCAGAAGCTGATCCTGGCCGAGCGCGTGCCGGTGTCGGCGAAGGCCGACGCGAAGGCCAAGTGGGCGGCCAAGGGCGCGGCCCCGGCGTTCACCGCCAAGCAGATCTGCGCCGAGGGCGGCGTCGAGGTCACCACGAAGAACAACGGCGACCTGCCGTTCGAGTTCACCCTCGACAACAAGAAGTCGACCGTGGCGCCCGGCGGAACGGCCAAGCAGGTCGTGAAGATCGAGGAAGACCAGGCGTACACGATCAAGATCCTCGGCCCGGAGGGCAAGACGCTGAAGGAGTTCAGCGGCGTCCTGGACTGCAAGACCGCCTCGACGACCGGTGGCGGCGGCAGCACCCCGACCCCGTCGGCGCCCGCGCCCAGCACCCCGGCGCCGGCCCCCGCGCCGAGCGGTCCCACCCTCGCCGAGACCGGCGGCAGCGACAGCAGCACCGGCCTGTACCTGGGCGGCGCCGCAGTGCTGCTGCTCGGCGGCGGCCTGGTGTTCTTCGTGATGCGTCGCCGGGCCGCGTAGTCGGCGGCAGCCGGTAGGCGGCGGGTCGGAGCGGTCGCACGGTCGGCCGCCCGGCACCGCACGCGGGACACCCGCACAGGCAACACACGGCGAGGGCCCCGGACTTCGAGTCCGGGGCCCTCGTACGTCATCTCCCGTGCGGCATGTCGCGTACGTCAGTCCCGTACGTCACGTCCCGGTCGCCGTCGACCGGGGGGCGGGGATCAGTGGAAGAAGTGCCGTGTCCCGGTCATGTACATGGTGATGCCGGCCGCGCGCGCCGCGTCCACGACCAGCTCGTCGCGCACCGAACCACCCGGCTGCACCACGGCCTTGACGCCCGCGGCGGTCAGCACCTCGAGACCGTCGGGGAACGGGAAGAACGCGTCGGAGGCCGCGACCGAACCGATCGCCCGCTCCCCCGCCCGCTGCACCGACAGGCGCGCCGAGTCGACCCGGTTGACCTGTCCCATGCCCACGCCGACGGTGGCGCCGCCGGAGGCCAGCAGGATCGCGTTGGACTTGACCGCGCGCACCGAGCGCCAGGCGAAGACCAGGTCGCGCAGGGTCGCCTCGTCGGCGGGCTCGCCGGTCGCGAGGGTCCAGTGCTCGGGGTTGTCGCCCGGGGCCTGGAAGCGGTCGGTGTTCTGGAGCAGCAGGCCGCCGTCGATCTGCCGGAACTCCGCCACCGCGGACGGCGGTCCGGCGGCGCGCAGCACCCGGATGTTCTTCTTGCGGGCCAGCGCCTCGACCGCGCCCTCCTCGTAGTCGGGCGCCACGATGACCTCGGTGAAGATCTCCGCGACCTGCTCGGCCATCGCGAGCGACACCGGGCGGTTGACCGCGATGACGCCGCCGAACGCCGAGACCGGGTCGCACTCGTGCGCGAGGCGGTGCGCCTCCGCGACGTCCGCGCCGATCGCGATGCCGCACGGGTTGGCGTGCTTGATGATCGCCACGCACGGGAGGTGGTGGTCGTACGCCGCACGGCGGGCCGCGTCGGTGTCGACGTAGTTGTTGTACGACATCTCCTTGCCGTGCAACTGCTCGGCACCCGCGAGACCGCCCGCGCCGGCGCTGTAGAGCGCGGCGGCCTGGTGCGGGTTCTCGCCGTACCGCAGCACCGCCTGGCGCTCGCGCGTCGCGCCGAGGAACGCCGGGAACTGCTCGTCGTCGGCGGGCGCGTAGGTGTTCGAGAACCACGAGGCGACCGCGACGTCGTAGGCGGCCGTGTGGGCGAACGCCTCGCCGGCGAGGCGCTTGCGCGCGGCCAGGTCGAAGCCTCCGCCGGCGACCGCGGCCAGCACGTCGGCGTACCGGGACGGGCTCGTGACGACCGCGACCGACGGGTGGTTCTTGGCCGCCGCCCGGACCATCGACGGCCCGCCGATGTCGATCTGCTCGACGCACTCGTCGGGCGTCGCCCCCGAGTCGACGGTCGCCTGGAACGGGTAGAGGTTCACCACGACGAGGTCGAACGGCTTGACGTCGAGCTCCTCCAACTGCGCCCGGTGCGACTCCAGGCGCAGGTCGGCGAGGATGCCGGCGTGGACGCGCGGGTGCAGCGTCTTGACGCGGCCGTCGAGGCACTCCGGAAAGCCGGTCACTTCCTCGACCTTGGTCACCGGGACCCCGGCGGCGGCGATCTTGCCTGCCGTCGAGCCGGTCGAGACGAGTTCGACCCCGGCGGCGTGCAGCCCCTGGGCGAGCTCCTCAAGCCCGGTCTTGTCGTACACGCTGACCAGCGCGCGGCGGATCGGACGCTTGCTCGAGGAGCTCTCGGGGGTGCTCATGATCCGAATCGGACCTTTCTTCCTTCGATGCGGTAGCCCTCGCGGGCGAGGCGGCCCACGATTTCGACGAGCAGGTTGCGCTCGACAGTCTTGATGCGCTCGTGCAGCGCGTCGCCGCCGTCGGCCTCGTCGTCCTCCTCGACCGCGACCACGCCCTGCGCGATGATCGGGCCGGTGTCGACGCCGGAGTCGACGAAGTGGACCGTGCAGCCGGTCACCTTCGCGCCGTACGCGAGCGCGTCGCGCACGCCGTACGCGCCGGGGAACGACGGCAGCAGCGCGGGGTGCGTGTTGACCGTACGGCCCTCGTAGCGGCCGAGGAACGCCGGGCCGAGGATCTTCATGAAGCCGGCCGACACCACCAGGTCCGGCCGGTACGCGGCGACCGCCTCGGTCAGCGCCCGGTCCCAGGCGGCGCGGTCGGCGTGGTCGCGGACCCGGACGACGAAGGTCGGCAGGCCGGCCTTCGCGGCGCGTTCGAGGCCCAGGATGTCGCCGCGGTCCGCCCCGACGGCCACGATCTCCGCCCCGTACCCGGGGTCGGCGCTCGCGTCGAGGAGCGCCTGGAGATTGCTGCCCGATCCGGAGACGAGGACGACGAGCCGCGCGGGCCCGGAGGTGCGCGGGGCGTGTACGGCCACTGCGGAGGCTCTTTCCGAACGGGGGCGCGAGCGGGGTTGCGACCGGCGGCGCGGCGGCGTGGCTCCCCGCGGGCACTCCCTGGGGACATCCGGATGCGGATATCCGACGGGATATATGGGGAACACGCGGGCAGCGCCCGATCGTCAGCAACGATAGCGTCAGGTGGTGCGCGGTACCGAACCCGGGGATGGGCGCGGTCCCGGGTCATGCGTACGACGTGCCGCGCGGCGCCGGAGACCGCGGCGGAGGCGCGCGTATGGCCCACCGCCCGGACCGCGGAGGGCGCGCACACGTACGATCCCGGGTAATGGTTCGCATCGGCCGGCTCGCGCAGCCGGGCCCAGGGCACGGAGGTAGGGCACTCTGCTGGACGACGCCGGGCGCGGCACGGTCGCGAGGGCCCGTGGTACGGACGCGCGTGAGGCATTGGGAGCGGGTGCCCCTTGGGGATCCGGCACGACGAGGGCAGGCGGCATGAGTACGGGCAACAGCACCGGCAACGAGACCGACGAGCGCGACCCGTACGCACCGCCGCCGGAGGGTGCGCCCGACCGTCCCCCTGCCGCGCCCTGGAACCTGCCGGGTTCGGGCGGCGGTGACGACGGCTCGGGTGGCTCGGGCGGATCAGGTGGCTCGGGCGGATCAGGTGGCTCGGGCGGGTCCGGTGGCTCGGGCGGTCCGGGCGGATCCGGCGGCGGCCCGTGGGGCAACCCGCGGCAGGACCGCGACCGCCAGGACCGCGACCGCGAGCGCCGCGACGACGAGCGCACGCCGACCGACCCGCGCCGCCGCAACGCGCGCATCGCGCTGTGGGTCGGCGTGTGGGGGCTGTTCCTCGCCTTCTTCTTCTGGGAGGAGGCCGGCATCGTGATGGGCATCGCGGCGGTCGTACTCGGCATCCGCGCCCTGCGCGGCACGTCGGCCCCGCAGGTGGGACCGCGCGTCGAGCAGGGTCCGGGCGGTACCGCCCGGACGCCGGGGCGCGCGCGGCGGCTCGTCCGCCCGGCGCGCGTGGCCACCACGCCCAGCGCCACCACGCAGGGCACGGTGCCCCGTCCCCCGGGTGCCATGGTCGGCGTCGTCACCGGCGCACTCGCCGTGGTGTGGGTGCTCGGTGTGTGGAGCTTCCGCTGGTCGCAGCAGGACTACTACGACTGCATGGACGCCGCGCTGACGAAGCAGGCGCAGCAGCAGTGCGAGCGCGAATTGCCGAGCTTCATGCGGAACATGGTCGACAACATCGACAACAACCCGATCTGAGGCGGCGTCGCGCGGCCTACGTCTCGAACATCGGCTGCAGCTTGGCGTCGGGGTGCGGCCACAGCGGCACCTTCGGGTCGTCGTCCAGGTGCCGGATCACGTCCTCCAGTTGGTAGGGGGATTCCGGCGGCTGGGCGATCAGGCGGAGGGTGCGGGCCAGTTGTGCCGAGGAAGTGCCCTGCGGCCAGCGCCGGCGCATGGTCTCCTGGAGCGTGTTGTAGTGCCCCGTCAAACGGGCGAAGGCGGCCGCGAGGATTCTGGTGTCCAGGCCGTACAGGGCCTGGGCACCGGCGTATCCGTAGAACCGCGCGAACTCCTCGAACCGGTACGTCCGTGAGGAGCCCGACGGGAACCGCTGGAGGTGCTTGAGGAGGTTCTCGCCCAACACGTCGAACTGCGCCGCCAACGCGGCTTCCGCCGCTTTGGCGTGGGCAAGGGCCGAGTCGAACGCGGCCGCCAGCGCCTGCTGTTGTTGCTGCTGCTCGTCCGGTGTCCGGTCCAGCGCCACCCGCAGCTCGCGGTCCGCCGCCTCGGCCCCCTTGTCCGGTACGGACGCCTCGCGTGCCCTGTCTCGCGCGTCGAACAGCGGCGTGAGCAGGGCGAGCAGGACCGCGGCACTGTCCAACTCCCCGGCATCCGCCTCGACCCGGTCGGCGCGTCCCACGCGGCTCGTCAGCGCGCCGCAGACCTTCTTGAGCTCCGAGAGCTTTGTGGCGCGCAGCTTTTCGAGCGCCGCGGCCCGGGCGACGAACGCGGCGATGTCCGCCTCGGCGTCGGCGGCGAGCGCGGTCAGCGCCTGCCCCACCTCGGTGGCGGCGGCCACGCCCGCGAGCACGGGGGCGGTCTCCGGCGTCGGTCGGACGAGGTCCTGGTCGGTGGGGCGCGGGGTCGTCGCGAGCAGTGCGGCGTACGCCTGGTCCGCCGCCTCACGGCGGCGCGGGACGACCGCCGTCTCGACGCGCCGGGTGCGGTCGTCCGCGTACCTGCGCAAGGGCCGGCTCCACCAGTCACGTCGCGGGCCGGCCGGGATTGCGGCGAGTGCCTGCTCCGACGTGTGCGGGTCGTCCCACTTCTGACGGAACGTCCGTAAGTTGTCGTCGATCCATCGGGTGGCGGTGCGGTCGGCCGCGTGGCGCAGCTGGTCATCGGTGGCCGGGACCGGAACGGGCATGTTTCCTCCCCCGAGATGCCTGGTCACGCCGGTCGCGCGGGCAGGCCGAGCCGTGGTCCGTGGTCCGCAGTCCTTGGTCCCCACCGGCCGCCGCGCGCCGCTCTGCCCGGAGTGTCCCATCGCGGCGCACCGATTTCCGGGGTATCCGCGAAGCCGGGCGCCCGCGGACCGTGCGTCCGCGGGCGCCTCGGGTCGGTGCGAACCACCGGTGTCAGCGGGAGGATTGCCCCGGGACCGGAACCACCACGGTCTCCAGCCGGGCCGCGGCCCGGACGCGGTGCCAGCGCCACCAGCCCGCGACCGCCGCGGTGAGGACGGCGGCGACCGCGACCGCGGCGGTGACCGCCCCGGCGGTCGCCCAGATGTGGGGGCCGGTACGGGTGAGCCGTTGCGCACCCGCGGCACCGGTGGCCAACCATGCGGCGCCCGCGACGAGTACGCCGGTGACCGGCCCGGCCGCGGCCGCCGCGCCCAGCGCGGTCCACAGCCTGCCCGCCTGCCCGCCGCGTGCGGCGACCAGTCCGGCCGCCACCCCGGCCGCCACCGGCACCGCGAGCGTGCACCACCCGGCGATCGAGGTCGTCCCGGGGAGTGCGCCCAGCAGCGGCAGGGCCGGGACCGCGCCGAGGTCGACGCCTGTCGGCGCGACGGTGGTCCCCACGCCGATCGCGAACCCGGCGCACGAGGCGTACGCGACGGCGCACATGATCGCGTTGGGCATGAGCGCCGCACACAGCAGCGCGAGCGCGATGGTGTCGGGCGCCCCCACCGCGACCCGGTCGACGTACGCGCCGACCGCGTCCGCGTGGACGATCAACGAGGCGGACACGATCACCGCGCCGCCCGCGGCCAGCACGCACGCGGCGGCGGCCCCCGCCCGCAGCGCCACCGCGGCCGGCGTCTCGAACGGCCGTACGCGGTCGCGCAGTCGCGGCGGCATCCGATCCGGCAGGTCGCGGTAGGCGCCCATGCGGAGCGCGCCGTACAGGCCGAACACCAGCGCGGCCGCTCCGGCGGCGACGGGGGCGCGTTCGCGTACCGGCTGGATCGCGGAGGTGCCGGCGACGACGGCGATGCCGTACGCGAGCCCGGCGTACACGATCGTGAACGCCGAGAGCGCGAAGGTCACCGCGCGTGAGCCCCCGGTCTGCGCGCCCTCGCCGGCCGCCGCGCACCGGCGGCCGGCGCGTACCAGGGCGACCACGAGCGGGATGGTGACGCCGAGCGGAACGATGCCCAGGCGCACCGCCGCACCCGGCTGCTCGCCCGCGACGTCGAGCCCGACGCGCTGGGCGGCGAGCCAGACCTGTCCGGCGGTGCGCAGGATGTCGCCCGGATCGGTGAAGCCGCCACCGAAGGCGTCGGCGAGCACGGCGACGAGCACCGGTGCGAGGGCGAAGCCGAGGCCGAGGCCGACGGCGATGAACCCGGCCGCGGCCCCGTCGAGTGCGGCACGGAGGTCGGCGGCGGGGTCGACTACGGGGTCGACTGCGGGGTCGACTGCGGGGTGGTCGACGGCGAGGTCGGACGCGTCGGCGTACTCCTCCCCGTCGCCCGCGTGGTCGCGTGCGGAGTCCGGTTCGGGGACGGGTCCGGGCTGGGGTCCGGGCTGGGGTACCGGCTTGGCTCCGGGCCCGGATTCGAGGTCGGTGTGGACGTCCGCGCCGCCAACCCGGGCGCGGTCGCCGCCATCGTGCACATGCACCGGTTCGGCCGCTGCGGGGTGGCTCGGCAGCGCGGGTACGGGGGTGTCGCTCACGATCCCTCATGCTGCCAATGCCAAGGCGATCTGCCCGGTATATGGCCTTCGCACCGGCCGTGTCGGCCGAGATTTGACAGCCATTGGTCTGTTTTCAAAAGAAATATGGCATTACTAATCACCCGCTGGGGTATCGGTGCGCCCAGGCGGATGCTCCACCCGTCCGTTCCGCACGGTCCGGCGCACGAGCACCCGAACAGCGGACCCACATGTCGGAGCGAGCACGGGGAGTACGGCGAGCATGCACGACGATGCGACCTTCGACGCCTTCTACAACAGGACGGCAGCGGACGTCGCGCGGCACGTCTACCTGCTGACGGCGGGCCCGCACCGCGCGGCGCAGGTGACGCACCGGGCGTACGCGCGGGCGTACGCCGAATGGGAGACGGTCTCCGCGCTCCCCTCGCCCGAGGCGTGGGTACGCACGCTCGCGTCGGACATGGCGCTCGACCACCTGCACCGCGCCCAGCAGCGCATCAGCGGGTGGATACCCCATCCGGACCGGATCGCCGCCCACGTCTCCAAGGAGCGACGGTCACCGGCTCCTGCCCCCGCTCCTGCCTCTGCCTCTGCCCCTGCCTCCGGCGACGCGGAACCGGCCGACACCACGGCCGCACCGAGCGCCGACGAACCCGGCACGCCCACCGAGGACTCCCAGCCGACGAAGGCCCGTGACAACCGCAGCAAGAAGAAGGGCCGCAAGCCCCGCCAGGACCGCCCGGCTCCGGACGCCGCCACCGAACCACCGAAGCCCGAACCGGCGTCCGCCACGACCGCGCCCGCCAAAGCGACCGCCCCCAAGGCCGCTCAGTCCGAGACCACCGACCGCAAGACCGACGACCGCGAGGCAACCGACCGCGAGGCAACCGAACGCGAGGCAACCAAGCCCCAACCCGAACCCGAACCCGAGGCCGTACCCGACCTCTCCGGCGACAAGAGCGACACCGTCGACCGCGACTGGTCCGCGGACGTCGCGCTGCTGCGCGCGCTGCGGCGTGTACCGGCGCACCGCCGCCGCGCGGTCGTCCTGCGTCACCACCTCGGCATGGCGCCGGAGGAGATCGCCGTCGAGACCGAGGCGACGACCAACTCCACGATCGAGCGCATCAGCCTCGCCAACGAGCAACTGTCGCGACGGGTAGGAGAGTTGACCGGCCCCGACCCGGACGGCCCGGAGGCGCACGAGCGCCTGAACGCGGTGATGGTCGATCTGACGGAGCGGTACGAGCCCAAGCTGCACCCGGCCGCGAGGATCCGCACCGGCGCCCGGACGCGTGCGGTCGTCCTGGTGGCCGCGGTCGCCGCGGCCGTCCTCACGCTGGGCGGGTACGCCCTCTCGTCCATCGCGGACCCCGGCGGCCTGCCGGACAAGCGCGCCGAGGTCCAGGCGTCCATCGCCGCGCGCGGAGGGCTGGGCGCGCAGGTCGCCGAACAGGCTCCCAAGCAGGAGTTCAAGTTCGGGCGCACCAACGCCAAGGCCGAGCAAGTGCCGCAGGGTCAGTACGAGTTCGTCTACATCAAGGGGTCGTCCGAGCGCGACGGGGGCACGTTCCTGTCCATCGAGGCGGCCCACGCGGGCGTCGACCCGGAGGCGATCCCGGGGGTACGCGATGTCCCGCTGGCCACCGACGCCCGCTTCCGCGGCGAACGGGCCTTCGGCATCACCGAGGAACGCTTCGTGGACCCCACGCTGTTCCTGTCCCGCCTCGCCGAAGGCCACCTGGCCGCCACGGTCTTCCAGATCCACTACGACGACGACAGCCAGGTGGACCGCGTCGTCGAATACCGCCGCTGACGGACTCGCGGAGCGTTACGCGTTACCGCACCGTGAGTTCGTCGACGTACACCGCGCTCCGCCCGTTGGCCCCCGCCGCCGGGGCGAACGCGACGCCGATCTCCCGGATGTCGTGGATGTTCGCCACCTGGGTCAGCTCCAGTGTCAGGCGCGCGCCGTTCGGGCCGACGGTGACCGCGCCGCTGTCGTACCAGGCCATTCCGCTGCCCGTCCGCACGTACAGCTTCGCCGCCGTGCCGCCCGCCTGGTATCCCCAGGGTGCGGTACGCGCGGTGATGCTCAGCTCGGTCCGCCCGGTCAGGTTGTGCACAGCCTGTGAATTGAGGAACGCCTCACCCCGCGCGAGGTCGACGTCGGCCTTGAAGGACCGGGCGGCTTCCTGAGCGCGAGCATTTCCTCGTACCCGGTCAGCCGTGCCGGGTCGTCGGTGTAGCAGTCCAGGCCCACGATGTCCGCGTACGCCGCACCGGGGTAGTAGCCGTCGGCGCCGTACCTGCCGTAGTTGCACTGCGGGGCGTACACCCACAGCACGTTCCGCGCCGGGCCGAGCTTGCCGCCGATGTAGCACCGGTACGCCCGCATCGCTCAAGTCCTTGAGCCCCGCGGCGATCTGGTCCATGCGCAGCTGCCACGCCCGGCAGCGCGGATCAGCTTTCGAGCGTGCTCGCGTCGATATTCACCACGTACGGCAGCGGACGCGTGAACCGCCCCCGCTCGATGCCCGTGGCGACGTATGTCCCTGTGGTCGGCTCCAACTCGAAGGTGTGCACGGCGATGCCGCTCGGTTCGATCTCAACTCGCCAGAAGTGGGCGATGCCTGCCTCCGCATAGCGGCCGGGCTTGTCCTTGCGGTCGCGATCCTGCGACTCCGGTGACACCACTTCGATCGCGAGGAGGACTTCCGAGGGCAGATACCGCGTGCGATCCCGCTGGTAGGGCGGCGTGACGACAAGGACATCGGGTTCCGGCGCGGTGCGGTCGCTCAGCAGGACCGCCATTTCGGACATCACCTGGAAGCCGGGAGGCGCCTGCGCCTGAAGCCGACTCCTGAGGTTGAACTTGACCACGTCGTGGACGGACCGCTGGGGCGACATGAAGATGAGCGCTCCGTCGATGAGTTCGTAGCGGGGCGCGTCGGCGGGAACCAGGTGGAGGTCGTCGAACGTCCACCCGCCCTCCGGTCCCGGGTAGAACCAGGCCGGGAGTTCGGTGGCAGTGGTGGCCACGGGGACTCCTCTCGACGCACGGCCGGCGGTGTCCGGCCGTCCGTACTCCGGATACTACGGCGGAAGGCACCGCCGCACCGGCCAATGACGGGAACCGCCCCCGCCGAACGGGTCGGCGGGGGCGTTGTGATGCCGGGACCTACGCGAACGGCGCCGGTCAGCCCTCCATGATGGCGCGCATGAGGCGGGCCGTCTCGGAGGGGGTCTTGCCGACCTTGACGCCGACGGCCTCGAGGGCATCCTGCTTGGCCTGCGCGGTGCCCGCGGAGCCGGAGACGATGGCGCCGGCGTGGCCCATGGTCTTGCCCTCGGGGGCGGTGAAGCCCGCGACGTAGCCGACGACCGGCTTGGTGATGTGCTCGGCGATGTACGCCGCCGCACGCTCCTCGGCGTCGCCGCCGATCTCGCCGATCATGACGATCGCGTCGGTGTCCGGGTCGTCCTGGAACGCCTGGAGGCAGTCGATGTGCGTGGTGCCGATGATCGGGTCGCCGCCGATGCCGACCGCGGTCGAGAAGCCGATGTCGCGCAGCTCGTACATCATCTGGTACGTCAGCGTGCCCGACTTCGACACCAGGCCGATGCGGCCCGGCTTGGTGATATCGGCCGGGATGATGCCCGCGTTCGACTGGCCCGGGGTGATCAGGCCGGGGCAGTTCGGACCCACGATGCGGGTCTTGCCGCCCTTCTTGCCGGCCAGCGCCCAGAACTGGGCGGTGTCGTGCACCGGCACACCCTCGGTGATGACGACCGCGAGGCCGATCTCGGCCTCGATGGCCTCGACGACGGCGTCCTTGGTGAACTTCGGCGGTACGAAGATCACCGTGACGTCCGCGCCGGTCGCCTCGATGGCCTCGGCGACGGTGCCGAACACCGAGATCTCGGTGCCGTCGACGTCGACCTTCTCGCCGGCCTTGCGCGGGTTCACGCCGCCGACGATGTTCGTCCCGGAGGCCAGCATGCGGCGGGTGTGCTTCATACCCTCCGAGCCGGTCATGCCCTGGACGATGACCTTGCTGTCCTTGGTCAGGAAGATAGCCATGGCTGGTTCGTGCTCCCTTACTTCGCAGCCGCGAGCTCGGCGGCACGGTCGGCCGCGCCGTCCATGGTGTCCACCTGCTGGACCAGCGGGTGGTTCGCGTCGGTGAGGATCTGCCGACCCAGCTCCGCGTTGTTGCCGTCGAGGCGGACGACGAGGGGCTTGCTGACCTCTTCGCCCTTGCTCTTCAGCAGCTCCAGGGCCTGCACGATGCCGTTGGCGACCGCGTCGCACGCGGTGATGCCGCCGAAGACGTTGACGAAGACCGACTTGACGGCCGGGTCGCCCAGGATGATCTCCAGGCCGTTCGCCATGACCTCGGCCGAGGCGCCGCCGCCGATGTCGAGGAAGTTCGCGGGCTTGACGTTCGCGTGCTTCTCACCGGCGTACGCGACGACGTCCAGGGTGCTCATGACGAGACCCGCGCCGTTGCCGATGATGCCGACCTCGCCGTCCAGCTTGACGTAGTTGAGGCCCTTGGCCTTGGCCGCCGCCTCCAGCGGGTCGGCCGAGTCCTTGTCCTCCAGCGCCGCGTGGTCCGCGTGCCGGAAGTCGGCGTTCTCGTCGAGGGTGACCTTGCCGTCGAGCGCGATGATCTTGCCCTCGCCGGACTTGATCAGCGGGTTGACCTCGACCAGCGTGGCGTCCTCGGCGACGAAGACGGTCCACAGCCGCTGCAGCACGTCGACCAGCTGGTCGTGCAGCTCGGCCGGGAACTTCGCGGCCTCGACGATCTCGCGGGCCTTCGCGGGGGTGACCCCCTCGACGGCGTCGACCGGGATCTTGGCCAGCGCGTCCGGGTTCTCCTCGGCCACGACCTCGATCTCCACGCCGCCCTCGACGGACGCCATGGCGAGGAAGGTGCGGTTGGTCCGGTCGAGGAGGAAGGAGACGTAGTACTCCTCCGCGATCTCGCCCAGGCCGGCCAGCATGACCTTGTGGACGGTGTGGCCCTTGATGTCCATGCCCAGGATGTCGGTGGCCTTCTCGACCGCCTCGTCCGGGGAGAACGCCAGCTTGACGCCGCCCGCCTTGCCGCGGCCGCCGACCTTGACCTGGGCCTTGACGACAGCCTTGCCGCCCAGGCGCTCCGTGGCGGCTCGCGCCGCCTCCGGGGTGTCGACGACTTCACCGGGAAGAACCGGCACCTCGTGCTTGGCGAAGAGGTCCCTCGCCTGGTACTCGAACAGGTCCACGCGCGTCCGTCCTTGTGATCGCGGTTGTTGTCGGAAGACATCGCGCCACGTTCGTCGACCACGAGGGTCCCGCGGAGGCCAGGAAGGCTCGCCCCCAGAACCCTGGTGGACGGCGTCCGTACGCGCAGCTGATCCGCTTGCAGATTAACCGGGACGGCAAGCCGGTCAGAACCAGGGGCTTGTCACACCGGATCGTGTGCCGAGCCGCCGAGGCCGACCAGCCCCCGTTCCGAGCCGGGTACGTCCCGTTTCACCCGATCCATCGTTGCGCACACCGCACGCTCGCGCACGCTCCGGTCCGGAATGCACCGTACGGATGTGGTGCAGCCCACGTCGCGCACACCGGACGGCCGGGACGGTGAGCGCGGATTCACCCTTCCGGGACGGGCAGCGGCGTCCCCCGAACGGCGGCGGCCATCAGTTCCGGGAACAGATCGGGCGTACAGGCGAACGCCGGGCTGCCCAGCGCGGCCAGCGCCGCGGCGTTCTCGTGGTCGTACGCCGGCGCGCCCTCGTCGGACAGCGCCAGCAGCGTGACGACCTGCACGCCCGCCCGCTGCATCGCCGCGACCCGGCGCAGCATCTCCTGCCGTACGCCGCCTTCGTACAGGTCGCTGACCAGCACCAAGATCGTGTCCGACGGCCGCGTGACCAGGCCCTGGCAGTACGCCAGCGCGCGGTTGATGTCCGTGCCGCCGCCCAGCTGGGTGCCGAACAGCACGTCCACCGGGTCGGCGAGCTGGTCGGTCAGGTCCACGACCGCGGTGTCGAAGACGACCAGCGAGGTGCGCAGCGACCGCATCGACGCGAGGACCGCGCCGAAGACCGACGCGTACACGACCGACGCGGCCATCGAGCCGGACTGGTCGACGCAGAGCACGACGTCCTTCCGCACGCCGTGGCGCTGCCGCCCGTACCCGACCAGGCGTTCCGGCACCACCGTGCGGTGCTCGGCCTGGTAGTGCTTCAGGTTCGCGCGGATCGTGGCGTTCCAGTCGATGTCGGCGTGGCGCGGCCGGTGCACGCGCGTCGAGCGGTCCAGGGCGCCCTGCACGAGGCTGCGCGTGCGCTGGGCGATGCGCCGCTCCAGGTCCTCGACGACGCGGCGGACCACGCCGCGCGCGACCTCCTTGGTGGCGTCGGGCATCAGCCGGTTGAGGGAGAGGAGGGTGCCGACCAGGTGCACGTCGGGCTCGACGGCCTCCAACATCTCCGGTTCGAGCAGGAGCCGGGTGAGGTCCAGCCGCTCGATCGCGTCCTGCTGGAGGATCTGCACGACGCCGGGCGGGAAGTACTCGCGGATGTCGCCGAGCCAGCGGGCCACCGAGGGGGCCGAGGCGCCGAGCCCCGCGGAGCGCGGCCCGGCACCGCCGCCGCCGCGGCCCGGCCCGGGTGCGGGACGGTAGAGCGCGGCCAGCGCCTCGTCCATGCGGCGGTCCTGGCCGGCTAGGCCGCAGCCGGTGCCGTCCGCGTCGCCGCCCAGGATCAGCCGCCAGCGCCGCAGGCGCTCGGGGTCCGCGATGCCGAGGTGGGACGGCTCGGAGGAGGGCGAGGAGGAGGGCGAGGAGGAGGGCGAGTTCGAGGCCGGGGTGGAAGACGGGGACGAGGACGAAGAGGGGGATGCAGCTGCGGGTGTCGTCATGAGTCGCCTCCCGAGGGGACGGGGCCGCCGAGCAGGTACACGACCAACGGCAGTGCGGAGTCCGCCCGTTCGCGGTCGAAGGGGAAGTCGTCGCGGCCCGGGCCGCCCGACCCGCCGCGGGCCGGGTTGCGCAGGCGCTCGCCCAGCGTGCGCCGCTCCGGCGCCGCGAAGCCGGAGAAGGTGCGCCGCAGCAGGGGCAGCACATCCGTGAAGTCCTCCGCCGGAATCCCGGACACCCACGCGTCGACCAGTCCGAGCAGCGCCTCGTCGTGCACCAGCAGCAGCCCGCCGCCGGACAGGAAGCCCTCGATCCAGGCCGCCGCGTCGCGGTACGCCGTGCCGCGCGTCAGCGCCCGCGACATCCGCGGCCCCGCGTCCGCCGCGGCCAGGCGTCCGGCGTCCAGGAGCAGCCGCACCGCGCGGCCGGTCAGCAGCCCGGGGAGGCTGTCGCGGTCGGCGACGCGGCCGAGTGCTGCGTACCAGTACTCGCGCAGGTCCTCGTCGCCCCGGCGCGGGGCCAGCAGGGTAGCCGCGTCGTGCACGTCGTCGAGGTGGCGGCGCATGTCGCGCGCACCGTCGTCGTCCAGGCCCGCGCACGCCGGGACGAGGCCGACGCAGATGCGCAGCAGCATCCCGTCGACCACCGAGGCCAGCGCGGCCGTGTCGGTGCCGCGCACGTCCCCGTAGCGCAGCGCGCGCACCAGCGCGGGCAGCGCCTCCGCGAGCGCCGCGACGTCGGAGTCCAGCGCGACGCGGTCCTCCAGCACGCGCATCACGGTCGGCAGCGCGTCCGGCAGGTCGGCCCGCAGGCAGCGCTCGGCGACGGCGGTCACCTCGCTCAACGAGGCGGCGTGGACGGCCAGATCGGCCGCCCGCGCGGTCGCCGCGGCGAGCACGGTGGTGCCCCACACCCCCGCCTCCGCGACGCGGATCGCGAGCTCGGGCTGCCACGCCAGTGTCCACTCCTCGCGGAACGTCCCGGTGCCGCGCTGCCCGGCGGCCGGGACGCCCCACGGCACGTCGAGCAGGTCGAGCCGGGTGAGCAGGCGGCTGCGCGCGAGGTCGGTGGGCTTGCGCAGGTCGAGCCGGAGTTCGCGTACCGCGGCCTCGGGGCTCAGCCTCAGCTTCCTCTGCTGCTGGTTGAGGTCGCGTTGCAGCGGTACGGCGGGCACGCTCTCGGGCACGGTCCCGATGCGGTCGCCGACGACGATGTCGTCGTGCACGAGGGCGAGCGGCGCGTCGTCGCCGTCGCACATGACCGCGCGTACCGCCTCCAGCGTTTCGTCGAGTCCCGCCAGCGGACGCCCGCGCAGCGTGGCCAACGCCTCGGCATGCCGCACCGCCTCGATGACGTGCGCCGAGGACACCGGCCGGCCGGCCTCGCGGAACAGTCCCGCGATCCGCACGAACCAGTGGGGCAGCATGCGTTCGGGCGCGTGGTCGGCGAACAAGTGGTGGTACCAGCCCGGCGAGGCGACGCCCGCGCCGTACCCCGAGGCGTGCGCGAGGCGGCGGTAGGTCCACGGCACCCACGTGGCCTCCACCTTGACCTTCGGCAGCACGCCGGCGCGCGAGAAGGCCGCGAACGGGGCCAGCACCGCGCGGTCTTCCGCCGCGGGCCGCACGAGCGCAAGCGCGGGCACGTGCCACGCCCCGCAGACGACCGCCACTTCGCGGAAACCCTGCTTGTACGCCGCCGCGATGGCCAGGCGCATGTGCGCTTCGCGCGCGGACTCCAGGTCGGGGAACGGCGGTGCGGGGGGCTCGGGTTCGGCGTCCGCCGCTGCGGTGCCGTCACCTTCGGCCGTGGCCGCAACCGTCGTTGGCGTTGACGTTGGCGTTGGCGTTGACGTTGACGTTTTCGTTGACGTTGTCGGCGTGCGCAACGCCGTCATCGCCTCCGCGAGCAGCGCGAACGGGGCCACCGGATCGCTGTGGTCGGCCCGGTGCTCGACCGCGTCCTCCCACCAGCGCTCCGGATCGTCGTGCCCGGCCACGCGCGCGAGCATCGCGATGGGGTCGGTGCGGGTGGCGGCGGGATCGGGCGCGTCCGCGGTCGAGTCCGCGGCGTCGTCCGGCTCGGTTTCGTGGCTGTCGTCGCTGTCGTCTTCCTCCTGCGCGGGCCCGTGCAACGACGGAACCGGAAGCGCGCCGCGGGCGCGGTCCAGTGCGAACGAGCAGCCCGCGGGCAGATCGATGAACCTGACCGGGATGCCCTTGTCGAGTGCGTGCCGGATGGCCACCCATTCGGGGCTGAACTCGGCGTACGGCCAGAACCCCGCCTGTGTCGGGTCGTCCACCGCGTGCGCGAGCAGCGCCACGGGCGGCTTCATGTCGGGGTCGGCGGCGTACGACAGCAGCAGGTCGGCCTCGGGCGGGCCCTCGATCAGCACGATGTCGGGGGCGAGGGCTTCGAGTGCCGCGGCGACGGCCCGTGCGGAGCCCGGACCGTGGTGGCGTACCCCGAGAAGGTGCGGAGTCCTCGCCGTCTTCCCGGACTTCCCCGCCCGCGGGCCGGGGACCGTCATCAGGACGCCCCCGCCTCGCGGGCCGCGCGGTAGAAGTCCTGCCATCCGTCACGCGACCGGACGACCGTCTCCAGGTACTCCTGCCACACCACGGCGTCCGAGGCCGGGTCCTTCACCACGGCGCCGAGGATGCCCGCCGCGGTGTCCGCGGGCCGCAGGACGCCGTCGCCGAAGTGCGCGGCGAGCGCGAGGCCGCCGGTGACCACCGAGATCGCCTCGGCCGTCGACAGCGTTCCGGACGGGGACTTGAGCTTCGTACGGCCGTCCTCGGTCATGCCCGAGCGCAATTCGCGGAACACCGTGACGACCCGGCGCAGTTCGGCCTCGGCCGCCTCGATCTTCGGCAACTGGAGCGACACACCGAGCTGTTCGACACGGCGCGCGACGATGTCCACTTCGGCGTCGGCACTCGCGGGCAGCGGCAGCACGACCGTGTTGAACCGCCGGCGGAGCGCGCTGGAAAGGTCGTTGACGCCGCGGTCGCGGTCGTTGGCGGTCGCGATGAGGTTGAACCCGCGGACCGCCTGCACCTCGTCGTTCAACTCCGGTACGGGCAGCGTCTTCTCGGACAGGATCGTGATGAGGCTGTCCTGCACGTCCGCGGGGATGCGGGTCAGTTCCTCGACACGCGCGATGCGGCCGTCGGCCATCGCGCGCATGACCGGGCCGGCCACGAGCGCGTCCCGGGAGGGTCCGTGGGCCAGCAGTTGCGCGTAGTTCCAGCCGTACCGGATCGCTTCCTCGGGGGTGCCCGCGGTGCCCTGCACCAGCAGCGTCGAGTCGCCGCAGATGGCCGCGGCCAGGTGCTCGGACACCCAGGTCTTCGCGGTGCCGGGCACGCCGAGCAGCAGGAGCGCGCGGTCGGTGACCAGGGTGGTGACGGCGACCTCGACGATGCGTCGCGGGCCCACGTACTTCGGGCTGATCACGGTGCCGTCGGGGAGCACACCGCCGAGCAGGTACGTCGACACCGCCCACGGCGACATCCGCCATTGCGGCGGGCGCGGCCTGTCGTCGGCCGCCTCCAGCGCGGTGAGCTCGGCGGCGAAGGCCTGCTCGGCGTGCGGGCGCAGCGCGGTGTCGGCGTCCGCCTGGCCGCCGTTCGGGCCGGCCGGACCGGTCGCGGGAGTCGTGGGTGCGGAAGAGGTCACGGACAGCCCCCGGAGTCGATGTGTGCGGTGTCGGATCCGGCCGGGGTCCTCGGCCGCCGTGATCGCGGCTGCCCCGACATGTCCAAGACTGCCGGGCCGGTCTGACACGCTCCGGACCGCCCCCCGCCTCCGCTCCCGCCCGTTCCGCGGCACAACGCCGAAAGCGCCCGAGGCCCCCGGACGAACCGGGAACCTCGGGCGCGGTGCGCTGACGGGGCTTCAGCGCGGTCTTCTTGGACGTGCCCCCCCGGACACGCCCTAGCTGTATTGATCACGAGCGTTGTTGACGGTCGGGTCTTGATCACGGCGAAGACCTCCGGTGTGGTGGAGGTGTCTAGGCTTCACCGCACAACGGAGGTCTTCGTGTCCCACCGTAATGCCCGGCTGACCGTGCACGGCAGGCGACTGTTGGTCGAACGCGTCGCCCAGGGCCGTCCGGTCGCGCATGTCGCCGCCGAGATGGGCGTCTCGCGGGCGACAGCGCACAAGTGGGTGCGCCGCTGGCGGACCGAGGGCGAGCCCGGCCTGCGCGACCGCTCGTCGCGGCCGCGCACGACCCCGCACCGCACCGACGCGGCGACAGAGGCCCGCGTGGTCGCGCTGCGGGCCGAGCGAAAGCTCGGCCCGGCCCGCATCGGGCCGATCCTGGGCCTGCCGGCCTCCACCGTGCACAGGATCCTGGTCCGGCACCGTCTCAACCGCCTCGCCTGGATCGACCGGCCGACCGGCCGGGTCATCCGCCGCTACGAACACCCCGCGCCCGGCGACCTGGTCCACGTCGACATCAAGAAACTCGGCAACATCCCCGACGGTGGCGGCTGGCGCGCCGTCGGCCGCGAGGCCGGCGAACGCAACCGGCAGGCCACCACCCCCGCACGCCGCAGCTGCAAACCGGTCATCGGGCACAGCTACGTCCACTCCGCCGTCGACGACCACTCCCGCCTGGCCTACAGCGAGATCCTCGCCGACGAACGGCAGGAGACCGCCGCCGCGTTCTGGACCCGCGCGCACGCGTTCTTCGCCGCCCACGGCGTCACCGTCCGCCGCGTGCTCACCGACAACGGCTCCTGCTACAAGTCCAAGCTGTTCAGCCGTACGCTCACCGCCGCCGGCATCACCCACAAACGCATACGGCCCTACCGCCCGCAGACCAACGGCAAAGTCGAACGCTTCAACCGCACCCTGCTCGACGAATGGGCCTACCTGCGGCCCTACACCAGCAACCAGGAACGGGCCGACGCACTCGGCCCGTTCCTCCACACCTACAACCACCACCGCTGCCACACCGCACTCGGCGGACACCCGCCGATCACCCGGATAAACAACGCTGCGGGTCAATACACCTAGCGGGTGATGGTGCTCTTGCCGAACGTCAGGCCCACGAACGTGGCGATCATCCACAACGGCATCGTGATGGCGGCGAGCCCCGGCACGGACATCACGATGAACCCGACGACGGGCAGCGCCACGAGCACCACGCCGACCCACCCGATCCAGCGGTCGACGGTCCGCTCGCGCAGCGCCATCCAGCACACCGCGCCCGCAGCCACCAGGACCCCGAACCACGGGATGTAGGCGCCGAAGTCGTTGAGCATGAAGTAGATGTAGCGTCCCTGGACGTCGAACCCGTCGCTCTCGGGGCCGCCTTCGCCGTAGATGGCCATGGCGCCCTTCCACCCGTACCCGAGCGTCAGCCCCCCGGCCGCGGACACGAGTCCCAGGCTCACCACACCCGCCGCCGTACTGCCCGGCACGCGCGGCTCGACGCGGCGCCGCCACGCCGCCGCGGTGACGAGCATCAGCGCCACCGCGACGAAGCCGCCGAGGAATCCGGCGCGCGACACCATGACCTCGACGTCGTTCACCCGGTCGATCGTCATCGTGTCGCTCGGCGCGTCCGGCATACCCATCCGGACGTCGAGCATCAGCGTCGAGACCCCGCCGAGCACACCGGCCGCCGCCCCCACGAGCGGCCAGTAGCTGCGGCGCACCGGGGTCTCCCCCACCCCGGTGCGCCCGCCGACCGGGCCCGGTTCCGTGTACGTCATGTGGACTCGCTCTCCCCCCACACATGTTCGCCGCCTGCTCTACAGCCCCCCGGCGGCACGTACCGGACCCGATGCCCGGCGACAAGCTCCACTTTCCGGGCCCCCGCGTCCCGGGCACCAGGGACACCTGCACCCCTCGTCCGGGATATCGGCCGTACCCCGGTGCCGCGCCGGCCGAGGCTGCGGCAGCATGACGGCGTGACCGCGCATCTGACCGACACCGGCAGCCCGGGGGACGCCGACGAGCCCGTGCCCCCGGGCGGTACTGCCGCGCCCGGGGCCGGCGGCGGTACGGGCGGCGTGCCTGCGGCCGCGGGCGCGCCTGAGATCGGCGTGGCGCGGCCGTCGCGGCGGGGGCGGCTGCGCGCGCTCGCGCTGCGCATCCCCGAGTCGCGCCTGATCGCGCTGGCCACCGCGCTCGCGGTGATCGCCGTCGTGTCGAGCGCCGTGTACGTGCCGCTCTACCACTGGACCGCGGACCG
Source organism: Streptomycetaceae bacterium NBC_01309 (assembly GCA_045039925.1). Lineage (GTDB taxonomy): Bacteria > Actinomycetota > Actinomycetes > Streptomycetales > Streptomycetaceae > Yinghuangia. Next base: position 6,337,425 of record CP108400.1, on the reverse strand, counting down.
CACGGAACTGCGCGCGCTGTCCGCCGGGGACGTGGTGCTGGGCTCGGCGTGGCCGGTCATCGGGGCGTTCGTGGTGCGCGGGCGGCCGCGCAACCCCGTGGGGTGGCTGCTGCTGATCCCGGCCTCGCTTTCGCCGTACCTCAACCTCTCGCTGTACGCCGTCATCTCCGCGGAGATCGCCGACGAGCCGCTGCCGTTCGGGGACTTCGCCGCGTGGATCGGGTCGTGGGGGTTCGCCCAGTACTTCGTGGTCGTGCCGCTGCTGCTCCTGGTCTTCCCCGACGGGCACCTGCCGGGGCGGCGCTGGCGGATCCCGGCGTACGCGATCATCGCGACGGCCGCAGTCGCCGCGCTGGCCGCCATGCTCCGCGACGGATCGATAGACGTGACGGAGCGGGTCGACAACCCCTATGCGATACCCGGCGCATGGTGGCTGGGGTACGTAACGCTGGCGGGTGCGGCCGCGACGCTGTTCCCGGGGACCGCGCTCGGCGTCGCGGCGCTGGTCGTGCGCACCCGGCGCGCGGTCGGCGTGCAGCGCACGCAGTTGCAGTGGCTGGTGCTCGGCGGCACGTTCCTGGTCATCACGTGGGCGCTGTCGCTCGCCATCACGGGCCGGCTCTCCGTCGACATCCTCTTCGGGCTGGGCCTTCTCGGACCGCCCGCCGGGATCGCGGTGGCGATGCTGCGGCACCGCATGTTCGACGTGGTGGTCGTGCTCAACCGCACGATCGTCTACGCCGTGCTGACCCTGGTCATGGTCGGCGTGTACGCGGGCCTGGTGGTCGGCGTCGGACGTGCCGCACCGACCTCGACCCTCGGATTCGTCGCGGTCGCGGTGATCGCGCTGCTCGCGGCGGTCGGCCGGGGCGCGGTGCAGAAGGCGGTGGACCGCTGGCTGTTCGGGCACCGGCACGACCCGTACGCGGTCGTCGCCCGGGTGGGCCGGCACGTCGCGCCCGCGTCGGAACCGGTCGAGGCGTTGCAGCGGCTGGTCGACGCCCTCCGGCGGGCGCTGCGGCTGCCGTACGCCGCCTTCCAAGGGGACGGGGAGAGCCCTGTCGTCGCGGTGAGCGGCACGCCGGTGGCGGGCTGGCGGGCGGTTCCTGCGCATGCCCTCGGCCAGCACATGGGCGAGTTGCACGTCGGTATCCGGCCCGGGGACGAACGCTGGACGCCCGAGGAGCAGGCGGCCGTCGAGGAGGTCGCCACACGTGCCGCGACACTCGCCTATGCGGCCGGGCTGGTCGCGGACGTGGCCCGTAGCCGGGCCCGCATCGTCGTGGCGCGCGAGGAGGAGCGCCGGCGCCTGCGCGCCGACCTGCACGACGGCGTCGGTCCGGCGCTCGCCGGGACCGCACACCAACTCGACGCGCTGGCCCGGCGCATCGAATCCTCGGACCGGCCCGAACTCGCGGAGCGGGCACGGTCGATCCGCGACCGGCTGCGTCAGACGGTGACCGATCTGCGGTCCGTGGTGCACGGCCTGCGCCCGCCGATACTCGACCAACTCGGCCTCACGGGCGCGCTGCGCGATTTGGTGGCGGGCTACGAGACTCCGCACCCCTCGGTGGAGTTGGGGCCGGGCCTTGACAAGCTGCCCGCGGCGGTCGAGGTCGCGGCGTACGCGATCGCCGCCGAGGCGATCACCAACGCCGTCCGGCACAGCGGCGCGGGCGAGTTGTGGCTCGACGCTGCCGTACGCGCCGGGACGCTGGTCATCGACGTCAGCGACAACGGCTGCGGCATGCCGGTGTACCCGCACGCGGGGGTGGGACTGCGCAGCATGGGAGAGCGCGCGGGCGAGGTCGGCGGCCGCGTCGACATCCTCCCGCGCACCGGCGGCGGCACGATCGTGCGAGCCACGCTCCCAGGCGGCACCCAGTGAACCGCCACGAACGACACACACGGTCGATCCGCAACCGACTGTGGGGGAATTCGCGCGCGAATGGGGTGGGTGAGGGATGCATGTAGCGGCGCCTGGTCCGAACTCCCCTCCTCCCCGCCCATCCCTTCCTTGTCTCGGGAACGTTCGCCGCCGCGCCAACGTGCCGGCCACGGCCCCCGGCCACCCGAAACAACGAAGACCCCACACGTTCGACGCCTTGTTCGACGGCAACGACGCATGACGCACGACGCACGTATCGGACCGAACACCAGTCAATACCAGAGAAGAACAGGCAGGGAATTGAGCGAGGACATGACATCGGTGCGCGTGCTGGTGGTGGACGACCACCCGGTCTTCCGGGCGGGCATGGTGGCGGTGCTGGAGGACCTCGACGACCTCGACGTGGTCGGCCAGGCCGGCGACGGAGCGGCGGCCCTCGCCGAAGTCGCGCGTCTGGCACCGGACGTCGTGCTGATGGACCTGCGCATGCCCGGCATGGGCGGCCTGGAGGCGACGGCGCGCATCGGCACCACGCACCCGGCGACGGCCGTCATCGTGCTGACGATGGACGAGGACGACGACTCGGTGTTCGCGGCCCTGCGCGCGGGCGCACGCGGCTATCTGCTGAAGGAGTCGGACGGCGACGACATCCGCCGCGCGATCCTCGGAGTCGCCCGGGGCGAGGCCGTCTTCGGGCCGCGGATCGCCCAGCGCGTCCTGGCGTTCTTCTCCGCCGCTCCCGCGCACACCCGCGGCGCCGTGCCCTTCCCGCAGCTCACCGACCGGGAGCGCGAGGTCCTCGACCTGCTCGCGCACGGCCTCGACAACGCCGCCATCGCGCGCAGGCTGGTGCTGTCGGAGAAGACCGTACGCAACCGGGTCAGCGACGTCCTCGCCAAGCTGCGCGCCCGCAGCCGGGCCGAGGCAGTAGCCATCGCCCGCGACGCGGGCATGGGCCCGGCCCCCACCGTCTAGTCTTCGAACTCCGAGCGCATCAAGGCCCGTTCGCGCAGTGTTGCGGCCAGGTCCGTGAAGGCCTTGCCCCAGTAGCCGTCTTCGCCGGCTGCCGCGGCCAAGCCTTCGATCTCGGGGGCGGCTGCCGGGTCGAGCGAGCGCGCGGCCAGGCCGGTGACGCCGCTGAAGCTCCACGGGTACGCCGACTCGCGCGCCGCCCGCGCCAGCGCCTCCGTCACCGCCCGCCCGAGCACCCTCGGCCACACCGCCGGGCAGCCTGCCAGGAGTTGGAAGGCCTCCGACAACCCGTGCTCGGCGACGTGCGCCGCGACGTGTACGGCGCGTTCGTCCGCGGGCAGCACCGACAGCAGGCGTGTCGGGGCGCCGCGTCCGACCTGCGCGCGGGCCCAGTCGGCGTCCTCCTGCGCCACCGCCGCGCGGGCCCAGCCGTCGCGGATGTCCTCCGCCCAGCGTCGGGGCAGCCGCCGCCGCAGGATCCGGTCCGGGGGCTCGCCGAAGACGTCGGCCCAGACCGAGAGCGGTGTGGCGGCGACGATCTCGCCGAGCCACCAAGCCCGTTCCTCGCGTCCGGTCGGGGACGCACCGGCTATCCCGTCGCGCCGCATCGCCTCGTCGCATACCTCGGGAGGCAGGACGACCACCGCCGCGGCGCCGTCCCTGCGTACGCACGCCCGTGCCCGCTCCGCCATGCGCCGGGCCAGCGCCGATTCGGGCAGGGTGCTCAGCAGCGCGGACGCCCCCGCACGGACCGCCTTGCCCCGGTCGTCGAGGGCGGCTTCCAGGAAGGGCTCGTCGTCGAGCGAGAGCCCGGTGCGCAGTACGGCGAGGAACTGGGCGCGGTCTTCGGACGGTTCCTCGCGCCAGGTCCGCTCCAGGAGGTCGCGGGCCGCCGCCGGATCGCGCTGCCGCAGGGCGCTCAGGTGGGCGAGTCGCTCGCCGAACAGGCCGTGCCGCCACACCCCTTCATCCGCCCGATCCGCCCGATCCACTCCGTCCGCTCCATCTGCTCCGTCCGCTTGATCCGCGGTCGGCGACGACGCCGGGTCCTCCGCCAGGTCCGCCGCCACGACCCGGGCGGCCCAGGCCCAGTCCGGATTGAGGCGGGCGAGCCAGCGTCCGCGCGGACCCGCCAACGCGGCGACATCCACCCGTAGTTCGCTGTGCGAGCGCGCCGTGTCGAGGAGCGCGGGCAGTTCCGACTCGGGTGCGCGGAACCCGCGCGCCCGTGCCTCGGCGAGCCATTCGGGCAGGAGTTCGGCGATCGCCGTACGCCGGTCGCCGACGCTGCTGCCGAGCAGGACCCGCAGCCGCCCGCGCGCCCGCTCGGGTACGGCAGGCCGCGGGTCCGGCGCGCAGGCCGGTAGCGGCGTCGCGCCCGCGCCCGGACGTCGCCCGGAGCGCCGGTGGACAAGCGCCAACGCGGCCAGGTCCAGGAGGCGTTCGGCCGAGTCCTCGCGCCCGATGCCGTCCACCGCCGCGCCCAGCGCACTGCCTGGGCGGACGCCTGGAACCGGCCGTTTGCCCGTGCCCACAAGGGCGGTCGAGACCAGGTCGTCCCACAGCGCCTCGGTGCCTGCCGTCATCACGATCCCCTGTTCTCGCGCACCACCGACGTACTTGCGCAACGCCGTTCCCGCGCACCACCGACCTGCTCGCGCAACGCCGTTCTTGTGCAACGCCGTTACCGCGCGCCGCCGGTCGGCCGACCGGTCAGAGCGGCACGGCCCGGCCCTCGTGCCAGCCGGTCACCGGGGCGAATCCGCGCGCGCCGTACTCTCCGAAGACCGTCATACCGGCCCCGCCCGACATCGCCGCGAGCCGCCACAGGGACTCCTCGCGCGCCCGGGAGCGGTCGACCGGCAGCCAGAATCCGTCGCCGCCCGCGATGCGCCAGCCGAGGGTGTCCGGGACCGCGGCCACGTCGGCGAGGACGACCGGCCAGGTCTCCAGCCACGGTTCCCCGTGCAGGGCCTCGGCGTACGCCAGGGCCGCCGCCTCCGCGTCGCAGCCCGCCGGTTCGCCGGCCGGCTCGGGCGGCCCGTGGCGCTCCGCGACGTGCGCCCGCAACGGGGCCGCCGCGTCGTGGAACACCAGGTCGGCCTCGAAGCGTTCGCCCACCGGCAGCGCGAGCGCGGGGGCCTGGCCGCCCGCACCGTAGGCGAGGACCAGGGCGGTACGCCCCGACTCGTCGCCGCGCAGCCAGATCTGGCGGACGGTCAGCTTCTCCTCGTCGTTGTCGCGACTGCCCAGGACCGTCCAGTGGTCGCGCACCGACGTACCCTGCTCCGCCGCGCGGCGCACCAACTCCTGGGCGTCGACCTGCCATCCGATGAGCGACTTGAGAGAAGCCGCCAACGGCGGCTCCAACGCGTCCAGTCGGTCGTGCGCCCGCAGCACGAGCCACATCACCGCGTAGTCCTCCAGCAGACGGCCCGGCCAGCCCTCGCCGGAGCCGGGTCTTGTCCCGGCCCGGCGCAACCTCCCGGCAAGGCCCTGCGCCTGGGCGTCGACCATCGACGCGGCCATGGCCTCCCACGGGGCGTAACCGGCCCGGTCGGCACCGGCGAGCCCCTGGCGTACCTGATCGGAGAGCCACTGGCCCAGCTTGTCGACGCCGCCCGCGACGCGCGCGGCACGCTCCTCGGCGCGCCGTCGCACGGCCTCCGGGTCGGCGGGCCCCGCGGCCTGCCGCTCGACACGCTGCTTCTCCCGGCCCTGACGGTTCGTCAGCCAGGACTCCACCCAGTCGGGCGCCCCGGCGGCATCCTCCGCGATGCCGCCGGCGGACCACAGCAACAGGAGCCCGAGTGCGTGCTTGCACGGGAGCTTGCGGCTCGGGCACGTGCACGACCAGGCCGGACCGTCGAGGTCCACCGCCGTGCGGTACGCCGTCGCGCCGCTCCCCTTGCACAGCCCCCACACACCGCGCTTCGCGGTCACCTCACCTGCCGCCCCCCGGCCATCCTCCCGACCCTCTTCTCGGTCCACGCGCTGATCCTCGTGTCCGTGGTCCGGCTCCGGAACGGGTATCTCCCCCGCCCCCAGTCCCGTCCACGGCCCCGGTGCCGCCAGCTTCGATCCGGCCTTCTGCGACGCGGCGTCGGGTGCCAGTGCCAACACCCGGTCCGCGGTCCAGCGTTCCAGCATGACGGTCACGGTACGGCGTCGGGCCGACACCCGCACGGCCGGATCCGGAATCCCCCATCGAACAGGCGGGCGGCGCAGGTACGACGCACCGTCAGGTCCGGGGCAGGTCCAGGGCGGCTCCGGCGCAGCTCCGGGAATCGGTCCCGGAGTCGGTGCGGGAGCCGGTCCGGGACAGCTCCGGGACATCGGCGCGACGCGGTTGTCACCGGGGCGAAATACCCTGAGAAAGAAGGATGTTCACCAGTACCGGCGTGTTAACGGGGTGTTTCATGGCAAGTCGGTCCGGGCATACCGGCCAGTAGGAACCCGCGCAGCGACCGGCCGACGGCGTCGCCACCACGGGGGCCTCTTTCTCTCACTCACGATCCTTGTCGTCCTCTCCTGCCGATCCCGCTCGTCCCGATTCGTCCGCGGCTTGTCCTCCGGCTGAACCCTCGGCCGACCGGCCGCGTACCAGTCCCCGACGACTCATTGGCTCGCCGTACGCCTCACCCCACGCCTGATTCCCGCACGGAGGTGGGTCATGGCCGTGTTCCCGGAAACGGGACCCGACGAAGCACCGCACGGCGGGTCCACCGCGCCCGACAGCCCGGTGGACCCGGTACACGGGACCGGCTTCCCGCCGGTCGGCCTGCTGCGCGGCACGGTGCGCGAACTGGCGTGGATCGCCGGGCATCTCGCGCTGTACCCCACCGGCCTGGTCTCGCTCGGCGTCGCGGCCGTGCTCCCGTCGCCCCATGACGACAAGCCGGGTCCGCCGCCGGCCCTGTCCCCGTCACCGCACGACGAGGACTCCGGCCCGCTGCCGGTCGTCCTCGTCCACGGGCTCGCCGACAACCGCTCGATCTTCGCGGTCCTGCGCCGCGCGCTCCGCCGCGAGGGGATGTCCGGCCTCCACTCGTTCGACCACAATCCGCTCGGCGGCGACGTACGTACAAAGGCCGAGCTGCTGGACCGGCACATCGCGCGGGTCGTCGCCCGCACCGGCGCGCCCGGCGTGCACGTGGTCGGCCACAGCCTGGGCGGACTGATCGCCCGCTACCACGCGCAGTTCCTCGACGAGGGCGCGCGCGTACGTACGGTTGTCACACTTGGCACCCCCCACGAAGGCACAGCCGCCGCACAACTGCTGCGCGCACACCCGCTCGTGCGCGAGATGTGCCCGGACAGCCCGGTCGTCGCGGAACTCGCCGGCCCCGCGCCCGGCTGCACGACGCGGTTCGTCGCGTACTGGGGCGACCTCGACCCCTTCGTCGTGCCGTGTGTCTCGGGTGCACTGCGGCATCCCGACCTCGACGCGACCAGCGTGCGGGTCCGCGGCGCCGGACACCTGACCCTCCCGGCGTGCCGGACGGTGGTGTCCGAGGTCTGCGCCCTGCTGACGGCGCCGCTTCCCACGTCGCTCCCCGTACCGAACACCTCGCCGAACGCCCTGCCGGACACCACGCCAAGCACTGTGCCGAGCGCCGCCCCGCTCGCCGCATGACGCGAAGCCCCGGCGGAACCACGCGATGTCCCCGCGTGGTCCCTTGTAGTCCCCGCAAACACAGCTCGGGAAAGACGGGACCGTCACACGAAAGGCGATACAGACGTTGTCAGGCCCCGTTTCGGTTGCCCTGCTTGCCCACCTTCATCCATACGAGTGAGCAGCGAATCGCCGCGCAGGTGAGCGGCAGTGGATTGTCCCGGCCGCATTCGGAAGGCTAGAGTCCCCCCTTAATTGTTGTGGAGGACCTGTCGAGCTTGCCCCCCGCACGCTTGCGGAGGGCCGTATCTGCCCCCGAGACGAAGGCGAATCAGGTGACGGACGGCCATTATCCGGACGGCGACCCCTACGGTCGTGGCGTTGCGGACGAGGTCTACGGCACCGGCGCAAAGGCCGCCTACCCCGCGTACGACTCGTACGACACAGGTGCGAACTCCGCTTACGGAGCCACCGCGTACGACTCGGGCGCCTGGCAGACGGGCGGCTACGACACGTCGGCGTACACGCAGTCGGCCTACTCGGCCGCGCAGCCGGGCTATGACACAGGTGCATACGAGGCGGCCGCTCCCGCGTCCCCCTACGTCGCCGACACCCCTTCTTATGGCACCACCGCCTACGACGCTTCGGCCTACGGGACGCCCGCGTACGGCACCACCGCATATGACGGCACCGGCTCCGGATATGACGCCGCCGGTTCCGGCTCCGGATCCGGCGCCTACGAAGCCGTGGCGACCTACGACTCGTCCGGCTCGTACGCCGCGGTCGACAACAGCGGCGGCTACCCCGCCTACGACAGCGGCGCCTACCCTGCCGCGACGTCCGCCGGGACGTCGTACGAGACGGCCTACGACACCTCTTACGACGCGTCGTACAACCAGACGGCGGTCATCCCGCAGCAGACGGGCTACGACTCCGGAGCCTGGCCGGTCGACACCGCGAACGCCTGGTCCTCGGCCCCCGCCGCCGACATGTGGGCGGGCGACAACCGCCTCGGCGCCGACGCCTTCACCGACCCGCAGCGCAACGACGGCGGCGCGAGCGGCTGGTACGACGCGTCGACGCAGGTCCAGGAGCCCGTCCCGGCGTACGACGGCTATGCCGCCGCATGGGACGACGCCGAGCCGTGGCACAACGGCAACGCCTCCGGCGCACCCGCCCAGGCATTCTCGGGCGGCTTCGAGACGCCGGCCGCCTTCGACACGGCCACCGCCTTCGACACGCCCGCCGGCTTCGAGGCGACCGACGGGTACGACGCCACGCAGGAGTTCGCCGCCGCAACCGTCACCCTGGACCCGGACGCCGACGGCTTCGCCGCCGAGGCCTACGGCACCGCCGGCGGATTCGACACCGACAAGTACCCCGCGGACGAATATGCCGCGGACGAGTACGGCGACGACTACAGCGACGACTACGACGACGGCGAATACGAGCACGACGGCGCCGCCGAAGGCGAGTCCGACGCCCACGTCGCCGCCGCGGCCGCCGTCGCGGGTCTCTCGGCCTCCGCCGCGGGCAGCCGTGCCGCCCGCCGCAAGACCACCAAGCGCACCCGCCCGATGGCCAGGGTCGCGGGCGCGTCCCTGGGCGTGCTCGGCGCGACCGCGATGGCGGTCGCCGCGGCCGGCGGCATCCAGGCGGCGGACAAGCAGGGCACCGTGGCCGACGACACCGTGGCCTCCGGCCCCGACGTCCCGCTCGCCTCGCCGCTCGACCAGCAGTTCACCGATCTGCGGGACAGCGCCGCGGACTTCGCCGACCGGGCGAGCCGCGCGCAGGCCCGGGTCGCGCTCCAGGAGCGCCAGGAGGAGATCGCCCGGCAGCAGGAGGAGGAGCGCAAGAAGCGCGAGCAGCTGCGCCCCAAGTACGTCCTCCCCGTCGCCCCCGGCCTGTCGGCCTACTTCGGCCAGGCGGGCGGCCGCTGGTCGAACCTGCACACCGGCATCGACTTCCCGGTCGACCGCGGTACGCCGGTCCGCGCGGTCACCGACGGCGTCGTGCGCACCGAGTGGAACCGCTCGTACGGGAACATGGTCATCCTGACCGCCGCCGACGGCACCGAGACGTGGTACTGCCACCTCACGCGCGCGAAGGTCAACTCCGGTCCGGTCAAGGCCGGCGACGTGATCGCCTACTCGGGCAACAGCGGCAACAGCACCGGCCCGCACCTCCACTTGGAGGTGCGCCCGAACGGCGGCGCGCCGATAAACCCCATACCGTGGCTGCGTGCCCGCGGCCTCGACCCCACAGGCTGACGTCCGCAAACAGGCTGTCCCCACGGGCCGACCCCAGGGGACGTCGGGGTCGGCCGCCCGGCACCCACACCCCCGCGATCGGTGCCGCACCCGATCGCGCGCCGCCCTCATCGCTTCAGGGCGCCCGATCGGCACGACAGACAACGTAGCGGGGCCCGGTGACATTGCCACCGGGCCCCGCTACGCACATCTGGGGTCGCGTACCCCTGGACCTACAACTGGACCTACAACTTCTGGACCTACAACTTCTCCACCGGCGCGTAGCGCAGCAGGAGTTGCTTGGTGCCGGTCGCGCCGAAGTCGATGGTCGCCTGGGCCTTGTCGCCCTCGCCCTGCGTCGCGACGACGGTGCCGAGCCCGAACTTGTCGTGCGTGACGCGGTCGCCCGGCTTGAGCGCGACGACGTCACGGTCGACGATGCGGCTCGGCCCGCTGAGGCGGCCCAGGGGCGCCGAACGGGGGGTCCGGGTGGCGGAGAGCGCCTGGGCCGCCGACGGCGCGGTGTTGCGCCACTCGACCAGCTTCTCGGGCAATTCCTGGAGGAACCGCGAGGGCGGGTTGTACGAGGGCGCGCCCCACGCGCTGCGGATCTTCGCCAGCGTGACGTACAGCCGCTCCCGGGCCCGGGTGATCCCGACGTACGCGAGCCGCCGCTCCTCCTCCAGCTCCTTGGTGTTGCCGAGCGCCCGCATGTGCGGGAACACGCCGTCCTCAAGGCCGGTCAGGAACACGACCGGGAACTCCAGGCCCTTCGCGGTGTGCAGCGTCATCAGCGTGACCACGCCGCCGTCGTCGTCCGGGATCTGGTCGGAGTCGGCCACCAGGGCCACCTGCTCCAGGAAGTCCGCCAGCGTGCCCTCGGGCTGCGCCTGCTGGAACTCCAGCGCCACCGCCGCGAGTTCCTGGAGGTTCTCGATGCGCGACTCGTCCTGCGGGTCGGTGGACGCCTGCAACTCGGCCAGGTAGCCGGTCTGTTCGAGCACCGCCTCCAGGACCGTGGCGGGCCCGGCACCGCCGTCCACGACCGTGCGGAGCTGGTCGATCAGGGCCACGAAGCCCGCCACGGCGTTCGCCGAGCGGGTCGCCATGCCCGGCGCGTCCTTGGCCCGGCGCAGCGCGTCCGCGAACGGCACCCGGTCGCGCGCCGCGAGCACCTCGACGCACGCCTCGGCGCGGTCGCCGATGCCGCGCTTGGGCACGTTGAGGATGCGGCGCAGCGAGACGACGTCGTCGGGGTTGGCGAGCAGCCGCAGGTACGCGAGCGCGTCGCGGACCTCCTTGCGCTCGTAGAAGCGCACGCCGCCGACGACCTTGTAGGGCAGTCCGACGCGGATGAAGACCTCTTCGAACACACGCGACTGCGCGTTGGTGCGGTAGAAGACCGCGACCTGGCTCGGGGTGACCTTGCCGGTGTCGGTCAGGCGGTCGATCTCGTCGGCGATGAACTGCGCCTCGGCGTGCTCGTCGTCGGCCGTGTAGCCGGTGATCGACGAGCCCTGCCCCGAGTCGGTCCACAGGTTCTTCGCGCGCCGGTTGCTGTTGCGCTCGATGACCGCGTTGGCGGCGGTCAGGATGGTCTGCGTGGAGCGGTAGTTCTGCTCCAGCATGATCGTCGTGGCGTCCGGGTAGTCCGACTCGAAGTCCAGGATGTTGCGGATGGTGGCGCCGCGGAACGCGTAGATGGACTGGTCGGCGTCGCCCACCACGCACAGTTCGGCGGGCGGGACCTGGGCCAGGCCCTCCTCGGCGGGGTTGACCAGGTCGCCGTCGACGGTGCGCTTGGGGCCCTGCCCGGCGGCGCCGCCGACGAGTTCGCGGACCAGTATGTACTGCGCGTGGTTGGTGTCCTGGTACTCGTCGACGAGGACGTGCCGGAACCGGCGGCGGTAGTGCTCGGCGACGTCGGGGAACGCCTGGAGCAGGTTCACCGTGGTCATGATGAGGTCGTCGAAGTCGAGCGCGTTGGCCTGCCGCAGGCGCGCCTGGTAGAGCGTGTACGCCTCGGCGAGCTTGCGCTCGGCGTCGTTCTGCGCCCCGGACGCGTACGTCTCGGGGTCGATGAGCTCGTTCTTGAGGTTGGAGACCTGCGCGTTGAACTTGCGCGGCGGGTGCTGCTTGGGGTCGAGGTCCAGGTCGCGGCAGACCATCGCCATGAGGCGCTGCGAGTCGGCGGCGTCGTAGATGGAGAAGGTCGAGCTGAGGCCGAGCTTCTTGTGCTGCTGCCGCAGGATGCGCACGCACGAGGAGTGGAACGTGGAGACCCACATGGCCTTGGCGCGCGGGCCGACCAGCGCCTCGACGCGCTCCTTCATCTCGCCCGCGGCCTTGTTGGTGAAGGTGATCGCGAGGATCTCGCCGGGGTGCACGCCGCGCGCGCCGAGGAGGTACGCGATGCGGTGGGTCAGCACGCGGGTCTTGCCGGAGCCGGCGCCCGCGACGATGAGCAGCGGGGAGCCCTCGTGGACGACCGCGGCGCGCTGCTGCGTGTTCATGCCGTCGAGCAGGCGCACGGGGTCGATCACCGGCTTGCGGGCGCCGTTGCGGTAGTGGCCCTCGTACGGCTCGGCAGGCGGTTGGTAGTCGCCGTCGAACAGGTCGTCGGGAGCCGGGTCGTACTCGGGCGGCGGCGGTGGGGCGTCGTCCGGCAGCGGCTCGGCGGGCAGCGGGATGTCGGCGTCGAAGCCCGGCAGCGGCATGTCGTCGAAGAGTTTGCTCATCGTCTGCCGAGTCTACGAGCCGCGGGCGGCGTTCCGGTGCCCGCCCGCCCGGCTCGGTGCGAACTCAGGTCCACATGACGGCGATCGCGATGTTCGCGACGGTCAGCAGGCCGATGGCGCCGAAGATCTGCACGTCGACGCGCTCCTTCGCGCGGTTCGTCCACACCATGAGCAGGATGCCGATGAGGATGGCCAGCTTGACGCTGATCTTGGTGTTGTCGACGTCGAGGTCGTCGGCCTGCCGGACGCCGACCAGGGCGATGCCGGTGACCAGCATCGTGAGGGCGCCGTGCGTCATCGCGGGGTTGATGCGGACGTCGCCGGTCTTCATCCCCTTCATCTGGGTGAGGAAGCCGCCGAGCAGCGATCCGATCCCGATGATGTGCAGGACGAGCAGAAGTTGTCGGACGACGTCCACAGAACGCTCCTCATGGTGGGGATGGCGATCCGAGCCTACAAAAATCACAAAGCGGACAATGAAACGGCCCCCCAGGTAAAGACTTGGCAATGCGCCGAGGAAAGCTGGGGATCGTGACACTCCTGTGACTAATGTTCTCGGCCAGGCAGCCGTACCCCCGTGCTCCACCAGGAGCGCACGGTCGCCACCGCCGAGTCCGGAGACGTACCGCGGCCGCCCCCAAGGCCGAGGAGCACGAGCCGGAGCCGGGGACCCAGGTTCCCATCGAGGCGAATCGGGTCCGGGCCCGCCAGTCCGGAGTCGTAGGGCGTCTTCTTCCGCCCGAGCCTGTCAGCTAACCCGGTAGGCGGCCGAGGAAGGAGTGACGCTTTCGTGGCGTCTCATCGCCGTCCCGCGCAGCACCGCCGGATAAAGCCGCGCACCGCCCAGAGGGGCGCCGCCACGCTGGCCACCGCCGCCGTGACCATGACCGGTGTCGTGGCGTTCGCCGGCACCTCCAGCGCCGACCCCGCCCCGACCGCCGCGCAGGTGCAGGAGCAGGTCAACCAGCTGCACCGCGACGTCGCCAAGGCGACGGACGTCTTCAACGGCGTCCAGGAGCAGGTCGAGGTGCTACAGAAGGAGTCCAACGCGACGCAGACCCGCGTCGCCGAGGAACAGGCCGCGATGAACCAGCTGCGCGAGCAGATCGGTGCCATCGCCGCCGAGGAGTACCGCAACGGAGGTATGCCGCCCGAGCTCCAGCTCGCGCTGAGCGGCGACCCCGCGGTGTTCCTCCAGAAGGCGCAGATGCTGGACCAGATCGACAGCCAGCAGGCCACCCGCCTCGAGCAGATCGCCGCCCAGGCGCGCATGCTCCAGCAGGACCGCGCCGAGGCCTCCCAGCAGCTCGCCGACCTCGACGCGCTGCGCAAGGACCTCAACGGCAAGAAGACCGAGATCCAGGACAAGCTCAACAAGGCCCAGTCGCTGCTCAACACCCTCACCGAGGCCGAGCGCCAGGCCGTCCTGGAGTCCAACGACCACGCCGACGAGGAAGCCCGGGAAGAGGACCGCGCCGGCCGCGACAAGCCCGCGGAGCCCGAGACGCCGCTGCCGGACGTGCCGGCGTCCGCCCGCGCCTCGGTGGCGATCGCGTTCGCCGAGGACCAGATCGGCAAGCCGTACGGCTGGGGCAAGGCGGGCCCGAGCTCGTTCGACTGCTCCGGCCTCATGCAGGCGGCGTGGGCCAAGGCCAACGTCAAGCTGCCGCGCACCACCTGGGACCAGGTCAAGGTCGGCAGCGCCGTCTCGAAGTCCCAGCTCCAGCCGGGCGACCTGGTGTTCTTCTACAGCGACATCAGCCACGTCGGGATGTACATCGGCGGCGGCAAGATGATCCACGCCCCGCGGCCGGGCTCGACCATCAAGGTCGCCCCGATCAGCGAGATGCCGTTCCACTCGGCGCGCCGGGTGGGCTGACCCCGACCCGCACCTCGGACGCCCCCGACTCCGGTCCGCCGGAGACGGGGGCGTCCGGCGTTCTCGGACCGGTCGCCGTCGGACGAGCCGCCGTCGGACCGGTCGCGGTCAGACCAGTCGCCGGGCGGTCGCCCAGCGGGTCAGCTCGTGCCGGTTGGACAGCTGCAACTTCCGCAGCACCGCCGACACGTGCGTCTCGACCGTCTTGACCGAGATCACCAGCCGCCGCGCGATCTCCTTGTACGCGTAACCGCGCGCGATCAGCCGCAGCACCTCGCGCTCGCGCGTCGTCAGCCGGTCCAGGTCCTCGTCGATCGGCGGTACGTCGGTCGCCGAGAACGCGTCCAGCACGAAGCCGGCCAGGCGCGGCGAGAACACCGCGTCGCCCTCGGCCACGCGGCCCACCGCGCGCACGAGTTCGTCGCCGGTGATGGACTTCGTGACGTACCCGCGGGCGCCGCCCCGGATGACCCCGATGACGTCCTCGGCCGCGTCCGACACGGACAGCGCCAGGAACCGCACCGTGCCCTGGAGGCCGGCGCACTGCTTCAGCACCTCGACGCCTCCCCCGCCGGGCAGGTGCACGTCGAGCAGCACCACCTCGGGCATCGTCGCGTGCACGACCGAGACCGCCGACGCGACGTCCTCCGCCTCGCCGACGACCTCGACGGCCTCGCCGATCTCGGCGCGCACGCCGGTGCGGAACATGCGGTGGTCGTCCACCAGTACGACGCGCACGCGCGTGTCCGGCGCGCCGGGTGCCGCGCCCCCGGCGTCCTGCCCGGGGTGCTGCGGCTGCCGGGGGTTCTGCGGGTGCTGCGGGCTGTGTGGGTTCTGCGGGCCCTGGGTGCTCACTTGGTGCTCCTGTTCCTCGACGCCGCCTCGCCGCGCGCCATCTCGAGCTCGACCTCGGTGCCCTCGCCGGGCTCGCTGCGGATCACCGCGGTACCGCCGTTGCGGCGCATGCGCCCGAGGATCGACTCTCGCACACCGAGCCGGTCCTCGGGCAGCGCACCGGGGTCGAAGCCGGGTCCGCTGTCGCGCACGAAGACCGTCACCATCGTGTCCTCGACCTCCGCGAACACCTGGACCGGCGCGCCCGACGCGTACTTGGCGGCGTTCACCATCGCCTCGCGGGCGGCGGCCAGTTGGGCGGCGAGGCGCTCGTCCACCGGGCAGTCGCCGACCGACACGATCTCGATGGCCGCGCCGTGCATGTCCTCGACCTCGGCGGCCTCCTGGCGCAGCGCGGCGGCGAACGTCCGGTCGGGCTCCTCGCCTTCGGGCCGGTACAGCCACGCCCGCAGTTCGCGTTCCTGCGCACGGGCGAGCTTGGCGACCTCGCGCGGGTCCTCGACGTGCCGCTGGATCAGGGTGAGCGTGTGCAGCACGGAGTCGTGCACGTGCGCCGCCACCTCGGCCCGCTCCTGCGCACGGATGCGGGCCCGGCGCTCGGCACCCAGGTCGCGCGTCTGGCGGAGCACGAACGGCCCGAAGATCACCAGCAGGCCGAACAGCAGCAGCATCGCGCCCCGCAGCGCGGCGAACGCGTCGCCGAGGCCGCCGCGGTACGCGACGAAGAAGCCGATCCCCGTCGCGAACACCACGAGGCCGACGACGGTACGCACGATGCCGGCCGTACGGCTGCGCCCGTCGAGCGACAGCCAGCGGGTGCGCTGCGCGTCGTCGGCCTGCCGCCACACCAGGGCCACCCCGGCCGCCGCGACCAGCAGCGGCCACACCCACGCGCCGCGGTAGCCGGCGTCCCCGGCGATCGTCATGACGAGGGAGAAGGCCAGCAGGGCCGTGATGACGGCCAGCGCCGCGTGCCGGGACTTGCGCTCGCGGGCGCCGACCGGTTCCTGGCGCACCTCGCCGCCGCCCTCGGGCACGTTGAGCCAGAGCAGGCCGTACAGCAGCATGCCGAGGCCCCCGCCCAGCGTCAGGACGACGAAGCCGACGCGGATCCACACCACGTCCACCGCGAGGTGCCGGGACAGCCCGCGCGCGACGCCCGCGACGATGCGCCGCGACGAGTCGCGGTACAGCGTGGGGGCGGGGCGGCCGACCGGGGCGTCGAAGCCCAGGTAGGTCTGCGCGGGAGTCTCGGAAGGCGTGGTCACACGACCGATCGTCACACGCACGGTCGCGGCGACGCATCAGGGTGCGACCCTGATTCCCCCTCAGGGTCGCACCGGGGTACGACCCGGGGCCCTCCTGATAGGCACGCACGCGTGGGGCCACGACGATGGAGGCATGAGCGAGCGCAGCGAGCGAATCAACGGCGGAGTGCCTTTCGCGAATGCGGGCGCCGAGCGAAGCGAGGTGCCGGCATGAGCGACACGACCCCCCATCCGACCCGGACTCCGCCGCAGGCTGAGCCGGGCGACAACGGCAACCCGCCGCTGCACCGCCCGCTGCACGACCGCGTTGTCTCGGGCGTGTGCGGGGGCCTCGGCCGCCACTTCGGCGTCGACCCGGTGATCTTCCGCGTGGTGTTCGCGGTGCTGGCGCTGTTCGGCGGCCTCGGCGTCCTGCTGTACGGCCTGGGCTGGCTGCTCATGCCGGCCGACGGACAGCAGGCGCCGCTGGCCCGCGACGTGCTCAACGGCCGCGGCATCGGCGCCGCGATCCCGGCGATCGCCCTCACCGGCATCGGGATCGGCGTCTTCTTCTCCTACATCGACAACGGCTTCGACGGAGCCTTCCCGCTCCTGATCGTCGCCGCGGTGATCCTGTACGTCTCCCAGCGGAGCACCAAGCGCCACCAGAAGGCCACCGTCGCCGGCACCGGCGACGCGGTCGCGGCGGTCCAGGCACCGGCCGAGACGGGCGCGATGCCGGCCGCGGCCGCCGCCGAGCCGCAGGCCGCCGGGCCGCCGCTCGCCCCGGGGCCGGCCAAGTGGTGGCGTGCGCAGAATGGCGGGTCTCCCGGCAGTCCGGTGCCACCGGAGGAGCCGAAGCCGCGCAAGCCGCGCTCGTACATCGCGGTGGCGACGCTCTCGCTCGCCGCGGTCGCGGGCGGCGTCATGTGGTGGCTGGACACCACGACGTCGGCCGGCATCTCGGTGCAGGGGGGCCTGGCGGTGATCCTCGCGGTCCTCGCGGGCGGCATGCTGGTCGGCACCTTCTTCGGCGGCGGCCGGTGGCTGATCGTGCCGTCCTTCGCGGTCGCGGTGCTGCTGAGCGCGGTCGCGACGATCACGGTGCCGTTCGCCGGGCCGTCCGGGGAGCGGACCATCACGCCGGCGACGGCGGAGACGGCGGCGGCGAGTTCGCCGTACCGCATGAAGGTCGGCGAGATGCGGCTGGACCTGACGGAGCTCGACCTGGCCGGGCGCGACCCGGCCGACCCGGTCCGCGTCGTGGCGACCCTGGGTGCCGGGAACATGCAGATCTACCTGCCCGACGACGTGCGCGTGATCATCGAGGCGGACGTCGACCTCGGCAACATCGACCTTCCGAACGGCAGCAGCAGCGGCTACCGGCCGGACCGCGAAGCGGTCCTCCCGCCCGAGAACGGCGGCCCGCCGCGCGGCACTATCGCGCTCGACCTGGCAATCGGCGTCGGAAATGTGGAGGTGTTCCATGGAGCCCCGTGACCCGGAGTCCGCCGCCCCGGAACCCCGCGACACGAGCACAGGCGCCACCCCGGACGACACGCACGAGAGCCCGAACGGGGACACGCACGCGAACTCACCCGGCAACACACCGGAACGCGACTCGGAGGAGACCAAGGTGCTCGGCATCGAGCAATCCGCAGCGACCGCGCCTCCCGCCACATCGCACGCACCCGAGGGGGACCCCGACTGGCGGCCCGGGCTGCTGCCGAGCGACTGGGAGGGCCGTACGGCGCCCCGCCCGGCTCCCCAGGCCGCCACTGACGCCCCGGGCACCTCGGACGCCCATGACGCGCCTGACGCCCGCAGTACGCGGGAGCCCGGCACCAGCGGTGGCACCGCCCCCTTCTTCGCCACGTCGGCGGCCGCACCGAAGTCCTCGGCCGCTCCCGCCCGTTCCGTGCGGGGCGACGCCGCCCGCCGGCACGGGTTCGACCCCATGGCCATGGTCGCCGGCGCCATCTTCATGGCCATCGCCGTGATGTACATGTTGGACGCGGGCGACGCGGTGGACGCCCGGCCCGGCCTGATGCTCGCACTCGCGGTGATCGGCGTGGGAGCGTCCGGCTTCGTCGGCGCGGTCTGGGCGATGCTCACCGGCCTCCGCAACCGCAGGGCCGCGACCACGGCCGGCGCCCCCGGCGCGCCCGGCACGTCGCCGGCGCCCGGCGCGGCCGCGGGGCCGGTGGACCTCGGCAAGAACGGCTGACCACCGGGTCCGCCCCCGGACCCCCACCCGAAAACGCCGCGGTCCGCGGTGCGGCCCGTCTCCCCGGGCAGCACCGCGGACCGCGGCGTCTGCGCTCAGTCCGCGATCTCGATCTCGTACGGGTTCGACTCGACCCCCGACGCCGTCACCACGCACAGCTCGACGCGCCCGGGGTCGACGTCCACCGGGATCGGCACGACGAGGACCGCGTCGCACGGGTTGGCGAAGCCGGTCTCGGTGGGCACCAGCGGGGCGTACACGTGCACCGCACCGAAACGCACGACCACGCGGGCGAGTTGGTCGGGGTCCTGGGCGCCGGCGGCGACCAGGTTGGTGCCCCGGATCTCGATGTCGTCGCCCTGCCGCACCGCCGTGTCGAGGTTCCCGGGGACGTGCACGCGCACGACCGAGAGGATCACCGGGCGGTTGTTCTCGACCAGCTTGGCGACGACGTAGACCGCGACGGAGACCATCGCGAGCGCGACGAGCGTCGCCGGGATGTCGGGCAGCGCGCCCGGGTCGCGGGCCAGGCCGACCACGACGAAGCCGACGGCGACGAGGTTGACCAGCACGTACTGGGCGTCGGTGAGCGAACTGCGGCCCGAGTCGTCCGTGGCCAGGTCGCGCAGGCGCCCGCGGTCGGAGTGCGGCTTCTGCAGGACGCGGCGGCCGACCTTGTCGCCGACGACGCGGCGTACCAGGACCGCGGCGAACAGCGGTGCCGCGAACAGCGCGATCTGGTCGGCGGACACCGAGCCGAGGCTGTCCAGCAGGTCGGAGCGGTCGTCGCCGTCGGAGGCCGCGGCCAGGCGTACCGCGAAGAAGGCGAACGTGTAGGTGAGGGCGACGGCCCACAGCCCCGCGACGGCCTTGGACGTGGACAGGCGGCCGTCGAGCCCGCGCACCGGCGCGTAGAGGCCGGCGCCGGCCCGGGCCCAGTACGCGACGCCGGTCAGCACCCCGGTCGACACGACGGCGGCGCTCAGCGCGGCGGTACGCGTCACCGTCCACCCCGTGCCTATCGCGGTGAGCGCCTCGACGACCAGCAGCACCACCACGGTGCCCCACAGGAACGCGACGGTGCGGTTGCCGAGCAGCCGCAGCGCGGCCCGGCCGTGGGCCCGCCGCTTCACCGCCAACTCCAGCGAACGCGAACGCAGTTCGTCGTCTATCCACTGCCGGGTGGCCGGTTCGGAGGGCGCCACCACGGACGGCACCCCCTCGCGGCGGGCGAGCGCGCGCCGTGCCTCGGCGAAGCCCTCGTGGGCCCGCCGGTACTCCTCGCGGACCACGCAGTGGCAATCCGGCCCGTGCACGCTGACGCCGTGCGCCATCGAGAAACCCTCCCCTGGGAGCGGCGGCGCGCCGAGTCCCGTGACCGCACCTGCCAGCGGGCATTCTGCCGCATGCACGAGGTGCCGATGGTGCCGGTGGGGTACGGGATTTCCCCGGCGGTCCCCCGCGGTTCACCCGGACCCCACTGTGCTTAACCTGGGCAATAGTCGGACTTCCTAGTATCTTTGGGAGCCAGGCATCTGTCCGTGCGTCGCCCATGCGTTGTCGGAGGCTTCCGTGGCCCTGTACGTCCCGACCCGTCCCGTGCGGTTCGTGACCGCGTCCGCCCTGTTCGACGGGCATGACGCGGCCATCAACATCATGCGGCGGATCCTCCAGTCGCAGGGCGCCGAGGTGGTCCACCTCGGCCACAACCGGTCGGTGAGCGAAGTCGTCGACGCGGCACTGGAGGAGGACGCGCAGGGCGTCGCGGTGAGCTCGTACCAGGGCGGCCACGTCGAGTACTTCGAGTACCTGGTCGAGTCGCTGCGCGAGCGCGGCGCCGACCACGTGCGGGTGTTCGGCGGCGGAGGCGGCGTCATCATCCCCGAGGAGATCTCCCGCCTGGCCCGGTCTGGCGTCACGGTCTTCTCCCCCGAGGACGGCCAGCGCCTCGGCCTCGCCGGGATGATCAACACCCTGGTCGAGGCCTGCGACGTCGACCTCGCCGAGCGGCCCGCCGCCCTGGACGCGCTCCTCGCCGGCGACCGCGGCGCCCTGGCCCGCACGCTGACGGTCGTGGAGAACCGCGGCCTGGACGACGCGGACCTCGCGGCGGTGCGCGCGGCGGCCGCGGACCGGCGCGTACCGGTCCTCGGCATCACCGGCACCGGCGGCTCGGGCAAGTCGTCGCTCACCGACGAACTCGTCCGGCGCCTGCGCACCGACCAGCAGGACAAACTGCGCGTCGCGGTGCTCGCGGTGGACCCCACCCGGCGGCGCGGCGGCGGCGCCCTGCTCGGCGACCGCATCCGGATGAACGCGCTCGACGGCGAGCGGGTGTTTTTCCGCTCCGTCGCGACGCGCGCCGCGGGCCGTGAACTCCCCGAGCGCATCGAGCAGTTCCTCGACGTGTGCAAGGCGGCCGGCTACGACCTGGTGATCCTGGAGACGCCGGGCATCGGGCAGGGCGACGCGGCGGTCACGCAGTACGCGGACACGTCCCTCTACGTCATGACCCCCGAGTTCGGCGCCGCCTCCCAGCTCGAGAAGATCGACATGCTGGACTTCGCCGACGTCGTCGCGATCAACAAGTTCGAACGCCGGGGCGCGGAGGACGCGCTGCGCGACGTGTCGCGGCAACTCGTGCGCAACCGCGAGGCGTTCGGGTCACGGCCCGAGGACATGCCGGTGTTCGGCACCAGCGCCGCGACGTTCAACGACGACGGCGTGACGGCGCTGTACCAGCACCTCGCGGAGCGCCTCGGCGAGCAGGGGCTGCCGCTGGAACCGGGCGCGCTGACGCCGGTGTCGGTGCGCACGTCCACGGGTGCGGCGCACATCGTCCCGGCCTCGCGTACCCGCTACCTGGCCGATGTCGCCGAGACGGTGCGCGGCTACCACGCCGAGACGCGCGCCCAGTCGGCCGCCGCGGCGCGCCTCCAGCGCGTCGCCCTGGTCCGCGGCGAACTCCCGGACCCCGTCGCGTCGGTGGACGCGCTGCACGCCGACGCGGAGGCGGCCGTGACGCCGGACTCCCGGGAGCAGCTGGCGGGTTGGCCGGCGACGGTCGCGGCGTACTCCGGCGACGAGCAGGTGGTGCGGGTCCGGGACCGCGAGATCCACACCGCGCTGACCCGCGAGTCGTTGTCCGGCAACCGCATCCGCCGCGTCGCGCTGCCGCGCGTCACCGACCACGGCGAGCTGCTGCGGTTCCTGCGCGAGGAGAACCTGCCGGGCTACTTCCCCTTCACCGCGGGGGTGTTCCCGTTCAAGCGGGACGGCGAGGACCCGGCGCGGATGTTCGCGGGCGAGGGCGATCCGTTCCGCACCAACCGCCGCTTCAAGCTGCTCTCCCACGACGGCGAGGCGACGCGGCTGTCCACGGCGTTCGACTCGGTGACCCTGTACGGCCGCGACCCCGACGAACGCCCGGACATCTACGGCAAGGTCGGCACCTCGGGCGTCTCGGTCGCGACGCTCGACGACATGAAGGCGCTGTACGACGGCTTCGACCTCACCGCCCCGTCGACGTCGGTCTCGATGACCATCAACGGCCCGGCGCCCACCATCCTGGCGCTCTTCCTCAACACCGTCGTCGACGCCGAACTCGACAAGGTCCGGGCCGCCGAGGACCGCGAGCCGTCCGAGGCCGAGGCGACCGACATCCGCGCGAAGGCGCTGGCCACCGTGCGCGGCACCGTGCAGGCCGACATCCTCAAGGAGGACCAGGGGCAGAACACCTGCCTGTTCTCCACCGAGTTCAGCCTGCGCATGATGGCGGACATCCAGGAGTGGTTCATCCGGAACCGGGTGCGCAACTTCTACTCGGTGTCCATCTCCGGCTACCACATCGCCGAGGCCGGCGCGAACCCCATCAGCCAGCTCGCCTTCACCCTCGCGAACGGCTTCACCTACGTCGAGTCGTACCTCGCCCGCGGCATGGACGTCGACGACTTCGCGCCGAACCTCTCCTTCTTCTTCAGCAACGGCATGGACCCCGAGTACTCGGTCCTCGGCCGCGTCGCCCGCCGCATCTGGGCGGTGGCCATGCGCGACCGCTACGCCGCGAACGAGCGCAGCCAGAAGCTGAAGTACCACGTGCAGACCTCGGGCCGCTCACTGCACGCGCAGGAGATGGACTTCAACGACATCCGCACGACCTTGCAGGCGCTCATCGCCATCTACGACAACTGCAACAGCCTGCACACGAACGCGTTCGACGAGGCCGTCACCACGCCCACCGAGGAGTCGGTCCGCCGCGCCCTCGCGATCCAGCTCATCATCAACCGCGAGTGGGGCCTCGCGATGAACGAGAACCCGCTCCAGGGCGCGTACATCATCGACGAACTCACCGAACTGGTCGAGGAGGCCGTGCTCACCGAGTTCGACCGCATCAGCGAACGCGGCGGCGTCCTCGGCGCGATGGAGACCGGCTACCAGCGCGGCCGCATCCAGGACGAGTCGATGCTGTACGAGCAGCGCAAGCACGACGGCACGCTCCCCATCGTCGGCGTCAACACCTTCCGCGCCCCACACGCCGAGGACGCCCCGCCCGCCGCCGTCGCCCTGGCCCGCGCCACCGAGACGGAGAAGGAGTCGCAGCTCACCCGCGTCCGCGACTTCCGCGCCCGGCACCGCTCCGACGCGGACGCCGCCCTCGCCGCCCTCAAGCACGCGGCCACCCACGACGAGAACGTCTTCGACGTCCTGATGACCGCCTCCCGCGTCTGCACCCTCCAACAGATCACCGAGGCATTCTTCGAGGTAGGCGGCCAATACCGCCGCAACGTCTGACCCGCCTCCACCCGAGTGAACCCGCGACGTTCCGCTCCGCGGTCCGCCTGGTAGGCGGTGTGACGGTGAGGGCGGCGGGGCCTTCGGGGCACCGCCGCCCTCACCGTCGTGGGGGGTGGGTCAGGGGGTGTAGGTGATCTTGACGGCGGAGACGCGGTGTTGGTCGGTGGTTTCGCCGGTGGCGGCGGTGAAGGCGGGGACGACGCGGTCGGGCAGGGTGACGCGGGTCCGGAGGACCTCGGTGCCGTCTATCTTCACGGTCAGGACGCCCGCGGCCACGGTGACGTCGTAGTGGCGGGTGGTGCGCAGCGACGGCACTGACGTCGTGGATGCGGCGTACTGCATCGTGGTCCCCTGGGCCGAGGTCGCGTAGCCGACCCGGTCGACCGACTTGTGCGTGGTGTTGTCGAAGGTGTCGAACACGACCGCGGGGCCGGTCAGTCCGCTGTAGCCGAGGCCGCCGCCGATCTCGCCCACGCGGGCGCCGGAGGCGGGGTCGAGGAGGGCGAACGTCAGGCCGTCGCCGCCGTTCCCGCCGCCGACGGCCGCGTCGAACGACACCTGGAGCGCGGCGGACGGCACCGAGCCGTCGTAGTAGAGGGATCCGGCGGCGAACCTCTGGTCGGCGCGGGTGAGTACGGCGCTGCCGCTCGCGGTCGTCGCGGCGCCTTGGGTACGCCAGCGCGGGTCCCCGATGTCGGGGAGTTGCGCGCGCGGTTGGCCCGGCGGCGGATTGGGCACGGGCTGCTGACCCGGGGGCGGGACCGTGGCCGCGGGCGGGGCGCCCGGGACGGGGGGTGCGGACGGGCCGGTGGCGCCGGGCGCGGGCGCAGGCGGGGACGAGGCGGATGCGGTGGGCGTACCGGACGGGAGTGCCGGACCGGTCGGTGCGGGCGGCGGGGACGCGGAGGCGGGCGGGCTGTCCGTCGGCGCGGCCGACGGGTCGGTGCCGGGGGTGCCGGTGATCAGACCGTTCACCACGAAGGTGGTGATGGACATGCCCGGCAGGAAGGCGTCGATGCCTCCGCCGGCGATGTTGACGGTGCCGCGCTTGGTGGGGCGGTTGACGCCGGTCAGGGCGCCGGAGCTCTGCCACACGTCGACGGATCCGCGCAGTGCGCCGGTGAGTTCGATCCTCGCCTCGCCCTCGGCGCCGGTGTTGACGACCACGATGTTGGTGTCGTGGTTGGAGGCGTAGACCTGGACGTCCGGGTTGCTGCTGGTGGCCTCGACGACTTCGCGGCCGAAATGCCGGATGCCGAGCGGGCTTCCGGTGAACATCTCCATGCCGACGAAGCTCGCCTTGGGGGTTCCGTTCGGACCGATCAGCCCCATGGCCTCGTTCTTGTCGGCGTACAGCATCGCGGTCGCTCCGCGCGACACGATGCTGCCGAACGCATTTGCCACCCAGACGCTGGCGAAGTGCGTGTTGTTCTGGGAC
The DNA here is from genome assembly GCA_045039925.1 of Streptomycetaceae bacterium NBC_01309. Lineage (GTDB taxonomy): Bacteria > Actinomycetota > Actinomycetes > Streptomycetales > Streptomycetaceae > Yinghuangia. Next base: position 6,312,520 of record CP108400.1, on the reverse strand, counting down.
TCGTCGCCCCAGTTCATGTTGAACTCGCCGATCTGAAGCCCGACTCCGTCGGCGTCACCGAGCATCGTGCGCAGTTTGTCGAGTTGTTCCGTGTAGCGGAGGGAGGAGGCGACGGTCGCGTTCTCGCCCGCGCCCGCGCCGTACGCGTGGAAGTCGACGAAACTGGCCCGCTCCTGCGGCGGGGCCTGGTGCACCGCGCCGTCGACGAAGACGCGCAGCAGGCTTTCGTCGAAGTACGCGGTGGCCGGACCGCCGATCTCCAGCCCCGGCGTCCTGGCCCGCATCTGTGCGGCGATTTCCCGGAACGCGGCGGTGTACTGCTCGGCGCTCAACTTCGACTTGCTGTTCTCGTCCATCTCGTTGCCGATGATGAACCGCTTGACGCGGTGGCCGTGCTGGTTGAGGTACCCGAGCACCGCGAGCGCGTCCGCGCGGTCGGTGTTGACCACGACGGTGGGCTCCGCGCCGATGGACTCGATCGCGGTCAGCCACTCGTCCCCGGTGACGCCGCGGTCGCCGCCGCCCGCGCCGGAGGCGATCTCGCCCTTGTCGTTCGGTGCCAGGTGGACCCGGATGCCGCCGACGCCCAGGCCGCGGAGCGCGGCGATGTCGTCCGGGCTCTTCACCACCGGGCCGCCGTCCACGCCGAAAGTCGAGAACGTCACTCCGAAGTTCCCGGCGGGCGCCTGGGCGACCACCTTGGTGAAGTCCACCGAAAGCACGGTGTCAGGCGCCGCGTTCGCGGTGCCTTGGGTTTGCACGTAGACGGTCGCGCCCGCGCACAAGGCCAGGACGAGGCCCGATCCGAGCACGAGGTTGCGCTTGGCGGAAAGGAGAACAGAGCCACGGATTCTCACAACAGCCGGTCCCCAGAAAGTCGTCGGCTATTCGCCGGCTACACGTCGCCCATGCGATGGCGGGGTCAGGCTGGCATACACCTGTTCCGGGAAAGTGAACGCGGCACGACGCCGCGCGATTTGGACAGCGGCCCGGCGCCCGGCGTCCTCCGGCGGCCGCGTCGGGCCCTCGGCAGTTGCATCGGGCCTTCGGCGCGCGTCAGGCGTTCGCCGCGCGTCAGGCCTTCGGCGCGCGTCAGGCCTTCGGTGACTCGGCGACCGGACGGGACGCGGACCGCAGGACGTTCGCCCCGGCAATGAGGCCGAAGGCGAGCAGCGTCACGAGGCCGAACGAGACCACCAGCGACGTCGCGTCGGCCACGGCACCTATCGCGGACGGCGCGATCAGACCCGAGGTGTAGGTGACGGTGGCGACACCGGCGATGGCCTGGCTGGTGTTGGGGCCGCCGCTGTGCCCGGCCGCCGCGAAGGCCAGCGGGACGACGACCGCGATGCCGAGGCCCATGCACCCGAAGCCGGCCATCGCGAGCGCGGGGTGGGGGGCGAACACCACCATCAGGCCGCCGAAGGTGGCGAGGACTCCGCCGGAGCGGACCGTGCGTACCGCGCCGAACCGGTTGACGACCGCGTCGCCGGCCAGCCGGGCCACCGCCATGGTGAGCGCGAAGGCCGTGGTGGACGCGGCGGCGAGGCCCGCCGAGGTGTGGAGTTCGTCCTCCAGGTAGACCGCCGACCAGTCGAGGCTCGCGCCCTCCGCGAAGACCGCGCAGAAGCCGACCGCGCCGATGAGCCATGCCGACTTGGGCGGCAGCGCGAAGTGCGGCGGGGGGTGTTCGTCGGGTGCGGCCTCGACGTTCAGTACCTGACGGGAGACCACCAGGCCGGCGGCGGTGAGTACGGCGGCCGCGACCGCGAACTGCGCGCGGGCGTCGACGTCCAGGTGCGCGGCGATGGTGCCGACTCCCGAGCCGATGAGCAGGCCGACGCTCCACATGCCGTGCAGGCTCGACATGATCGACCGGCGGAGGCGGTGCTCGGTCTCGACGCCGATCGCGTTCATCGCGACGTCGGACATGCCGGCGGTGCAGCCGTAGACGAAGAGGACCGCGCACAGCGCGTACACGTTGGGGGCGAGCGCGGGCAGGGTCAGTGCCAGCGTCCACAGGGCGAGCAGTCCGCGCATCGCCTTGCGGGCCCCGAAGCGGTGGGTGACGGCCCCGGCCATCGGCATCGCTATCGCGGCGCCGATGGCCGGGAAGGCCAGCGCGAGGCCGAGCTGGCCCGCGCTGACCGAGGCGTGGTCCTGGATCCAGGGGATGCGCGTCGCGAAGTTGCCGGTGACTGCGCCGTGCACACAGAACACCGCCGCGACCGCGTACCGGGCGCGCCTGAGGCTCTGCCGGTCGGTCTCGGTGTCGGCCGACACGAAGCTCATGACGCTCCCTTTTCTCCCTGACCCAGGACTCCCGGTTAAACTATCAGGAACCCTGCCTGATAGAAATATCTGGAAGGATCCTCCTCATGCCGCCCGCCTCACCCAGCACCGCCCGGGCCCTGAACGACCGGCTCGCCCTGCGGCTGCTCCAGCACCAGGGCCCGCTGACCGCGGGCCAGCTCAAGACCCTCACCGGCCTGTCCCGGCCGACCGTCGCGGACCTGGTCGAACGCCTCCAGGGCTCCGGCCTGATCCACGTCGTCGGCGAGACCGGCGCCGACCGGCGCGGGCCCAACGCCCGCGTGTACGGGATCGTCGCCGACCAGGCCCACCTCGCGGCGGTCGACGTACGCATGAACAGCGTCGGCGTCGTGGTCGCCGACCTCGTGGGCACGACCCTCGCCGAGGCCGCCGCCCCCATCGACTCGGCGGGCGGCATCGAAGACGCCGTCGAACAGGCCGTCTCCCTGGTCGAACGCACCGCCTACGAGGCCGGGGCCACCCGCCTGCACAGCGTCGGCGTGGGCGCGCCCGGCCTCGTCGACCCCACCACCGGCGAACTCCGCGACTCCTCCGGCCTGCCCGCCTGGCACCGCCGCCTCGTCGTCGCCCTGCAACAGCGGCTGCCCGCGAAGGTTCTCGTCGAGAACGAGACCAACCTCGCGGCCACCGCCGAACGCCGCTACGGCGCGGCGCGCGACCACGACACGTTCGTCCTGGTGTGGCTCAGCCTCGGCATCGGCGCGGCGGTCGTCCTGGACGGCCGCGTCCGGCGCGGCGCGTCGGGCGGCGCGGGCGAACTGGGCTTCCTCCCGGTCCCCGGCACCGACGGCCTGCCGTCCGCCGGGTCCTGCGACGGGGGGTTCCACTCGCTGTGCGGCAGCCCCGCGATCGTGGAACTGGGCGCGGAGCACGGCCTGTCCGTACCCGACGGCGCGGGCCTCCACGAGCCGCCGGCCGCCGCGCTCGTGCGTACGGCCGTCTCCGCGGGCACGCCCGGCGCCGACGCGTTCCTCGACGCCCTCGCCACCCGCCTCGCCCTCGGCGCGGCCTCCGTCGCCGCCGTCCTCGACCCCGGCTGCGTCGTCCTGGGCGGCGAGACCGGCCACGCGGGCGGCCCGGACCTGGCCGCCCGCGTACAGGAGCGGCTGGCGCCGCTGTCACCCGTGCGCACCGAGATCCGCGCCACCACCCTCGGCGGCGACGCGATCCTCCGCGGCGCCCTCCTGGCCGCCCAACAGGCCGCCCAGGACGCGCTGTTCCCGTCCGGAACCTGACCGCATCCGCCCGCCGATCAACCCACGAGCCGCTGCCCCGCGCGCAGGTAGCGGCCCGTGACCTGCTTCTGCATGAGGCGGGCGAAGGGGGCGCCGAGCTTTGACCACCAGGTGCCGGGACGGCTGAACGCGCGTACGACGAAGCGGACTTCGCCGTCGGGGGCGAGTTCCGCCCAGAACGCCTCCTCGCCGCGCTCCGGATGCCCGGGGAGCGTGCCGTACGCGAACCCCTTCCGCCCCGGCTCGTCCAGCACGGCAACCACCCGGCAGGGAACGGGGATACGCACCGGCCCGACCCGCGCCCCGCAGGTGATGTCGACGCCCACCGCGGCCCGTTCCGCCCCCGCCCGCACCGTGAGCCCGGCCCCGCGCTGGATCTCCCACTGCATGATGCCGTCCGCGAGGGCCGCGAAGTCCCCCTCACCACGCCCGACCGGCACCCGCCGCTCGACATGGTGGTACCCGGCAGGCATCTCCTCGGCGAGGCTCGCTCCAACCTCGGAGTACGTCAACGCGGCAGTCGTCATCCCCCCATCCTGCCGCCACGCCCGGACCACTAGATGAATGAGTCCAAGGGTTCGCCTGCGGGCATGAAGCGAGGGCGTCCAATGTCAGTGTGTGAAGACAGACGTGGACACCCTCGCAACTGCACTCTATGTCAAGGTCGATGACGCCTTGAAGGCTTCGCCGGATCTGGCGCCGCGGCGTCCGAAGGTCGGGATCGCCCCCACGCTCGGCGACGCTGAACTGGTCACCCTCGCGGTGATGTCGGCGCTGCTCGGCTACACCTCCGAGCGGCGCTGGCTGCGCCGCGTCGACCGCGACTTCCGCCACCTGTTCCCCTACGTGCCCGGGCAGTCCGGTTACGGCAAGCGCCTGCGCGCCGCGTCCGCCCTGCTCACCGCCGTGATCCGGTCGCTGGCGACGGACACGACGCTGTGGAGCGACGACGTGTGGCTGGTCGACTCCACCCCGGTCGGGTGCGGCTGCTCCCGCGAGACCGCCAAGCGCTCGGACCTGGCCGGCTGGGCCCAGTACGGCTACTGCGCGTCGCACTCGCGGTACTTCTGGGGCCTGCGCCTGCACCTGGTCTGCACCCTCGGCGGGCTGCCGGTCCTGTTCGCGCTCACCGGCGCCAAGGCCGACGAACGCGAGACCCTGCGCGACATGCTCGACACCGCACCCGACGTCCTCGCCTCCCACCCCGGCCAGACGATCATCGCCGACAAGAACTACTACGGCCGCGAGTTCGAGCACGACCTCACCGAGCGTGACCTGGTCCTCTTGCGACCGGCCCGCAAGGGGGAGCCCGAGCGGGCCGGAGCACACCTGTTCAAACCACTGCGGCAGGTCATCGAGTCGATCAACCAGACCTTCAAAGGCCAGCTCGACCTGGAACGACACGGCGGCAAGAGCCCCGCCGGGGTGGCCGTTCGGGTGCTCACCAGGATCCTGGCCCTCACCGCAGCGATCTGGCACAACGACAAGACCGGACAACCGATCAAACGATCACTGACCGCCTACGATCACTGACCGCAACAACACCCCTTGGACTCATTCATCTAGGCCAAACGGGTGAATGAACAAACGTTCCCCGGCGCACGCCACCCCCGTCGTAGTCAGATGGCGCCCGTCTCGACGAAGGAGGGCACGTCACCGTCATGGTCGAACGCGGCATCAACATCCCCGAACTCCTCGATGGCATCAGCGCGCCCGATGGTTGGCGTGTCGAGTTCGTCGAGGGGGAAATCACCGTGTCGCCGCTGCCCGGGGGGCCGCACAACGTCCTTGGCGGCGCGATCCAGGAGGAGTTCACCTGGCATTTCCGCCGCCTGGGACTGAGCTATCAAGCAAGGATGTGCTTCGGCTTCTGCAGTACCGCGTCGTGCTCGGACACTCAGAAGGGCGACCACGTCATCCCGGACGTTGCGGTCATGACACGACCGCTGACGTCTGCGGAACTCAAGGCATGCGGGCACGGGTGGGTGTCCCGCGCCGCCTTGGACCTGGTGGTGGAGGTCACCAGCAGCAATCGCACAGCCGACACCGTGGCCAAGGTCAAGGTGTACGGCCGGATGGCGATTCCGCACTACCTGCTCGTCGACCGCCGCGACCGCGTGACGACGCTCTCCACCGAGCCCACCGGCGACATCTTCGACCCCGGATACGCCGCGAAGCAGGTCTTCGCCTTCGGCGACGACATCACGCTGCCCGATCCCTATCCGATCCTGGAAACCGAGGCGTGGTGACACGACGCCCGGCGGAGTTCGTGCTGACTGTGTTCGGATCCGACTGGTGACGTGGACGAACCCGGGTATCGGTGCTCGCGGTCGTTCGCGTTCGGGGATGTCGTGCAACTCCCCGATCCGTACCCGGTGTTGGAGACCGCCACCTTGTGGTGACGCGCGTGTGCCCCGGTCCGGGGGTGGATCGGGGCACACGTCGGCGTCAGGCGGGGGTCACTCCCACTCGATGGTGCCCGGGGGCTTGCTGGTGACGTCGAGGGCCACGCGGTTGACCTCGCGGACCTCGTTGGTGATGCGGTTCGAGATGCGGGCCAGCAGGTCGTACGGGAGGCGCGACCAGTCGGCGGTCATGGCGTCCTCGGAGGACACCGGCCGCAGCACGATCGGGTGGCCGTAGGTGCGGCCGTCGCCCTGCACGCCGACCGAGCGTACGTCGGCCAGCAGCACCACCGGGCACTGCCAGATCTCGCGGTCGAGGCCCGCGCGCGACAGTTCCTCGCGGGCGATCGCGTCCGCCTCGCGCAGCGTTTCGAGGCGGTCGGCGGTCACCTCGCCGATGATGCGGATGCCCAGGCCGGGGCCGGGGAACGGCTGGCGCCAGACGATCTCGGAGGGCAGGCCCAGCTCCTCGCCGACCGCGCGCACCTCGTCCTTGAACAGCTTGCGCAGCGGCTCGATGAGCTGGAACTGGAGGTCCTCGGGGAGGCCGCCGACGTTGTGGTGCGACTTGATGTTGGCGGTGCCGGTGCCGCCGCCGGACTCGACGACGTCCGGGTAGAGCGTGCCCTGGACGAGGAACTCGACCTGCTCGCCGTGCGCGTCGGCCTCGGCGACCACCTCGGCGGCGGCCTGCTCGAAGACGCGGATGAACTCGCGTCCGATGATCTTGCGCTTCTCCTCGGGGTCGGTGACCCCGGCGAGGGCCTTGAGGAAGCGCTCCTGGGCGTCGACGACCTTGAGCGACACGCCCGTGGAGGCGACGTAGTCGCGCTCGACCTGCTCGGCCTCGCCCTTGCGCAGCAGGCCGTGGTCGACGAAGACGCAGGTCAGCTTGTCGCCGACGGCCTTCTGGACGAGCGCCGCGGCGACCGCGGAGTCCACGCCGCCGGACAGCGCGCAGATGACGTGCTTGTCGCCGACCCGCTCGCGGATGTCCGCGACCTGCTCGTCGATGACGTTGGCCATCGTCCAGTCGGCCTTCAGGCCCGCGCCGACGTGCAGGAAGCGCTCCAGGACCCGCTGGCCGTGCTTCGAGTGCAGGACCTCGGGGTGGTACTGGACGCCGTACAGCTTGCGGTCGTCGTCCTCGAACGCGGCGACCGGGGCGCCGTCGGTGGTGGCGGAGACGGTGAAGCCCTCGGGGGCGCGGTCGACCGAGTCGCCGTGCGACATCCACACCGACTGGGCGATCGGCTGGCCCTCGAACAGCGTCGAGCCGGCGTCGGTGACCTTGAGGTCGGTCGCGCCGAACTCGGCCAGGCCGGTCTCGGCGACGTTGCCGCCGAGTGCGCGGGCCATGGCCTGGAAGCCGTAGCAGATGCCGAAGACCGGGACGCCGGCCTCGAACAGCGCGGCGTCGACGCCGGGGGCGCCGTCCGCGTACACCGACGACGGGCCGCCGGAGAGGATGATCGCGGACGGCTTCTTCGCCAGGATCTCGTCGGCCGGCATGGTGTGCGGGACGATCTCGCTGTAGACGCGGGCCTCACGAACCCGTCGGGCGATCAGCTGCGCGTACTGGGCACCGAAGTCGACGACGAGAACGGTTTCGGTACCGGTCGCGTCCGGACTTGTCGAGGTCACGGAGGGCCTTCCGAGGAGTGCGGGGGTTGCCTCGATTCTACGGGCCCGCGGCCGCCGCTCCGCCGGGGCTCCGGGGCGGCGCTCCCCGGCGGGCCGCCGACGGACTGCCAACCGGCTGTCGACCGGGTGCCGACCGACTGCCGGCCGGCCCCGATGCCCACGAAGCGGAACGCATATCTCGACATGCGGAAAGCGCCCACGCGGTCGTTGGAGACTCGGCATACTGGCGGACATGTTCAGAACGGCAGACGTCTTTACCTATGGCTCCGGGGATCCCGGCGCCATCGCTGCTGCCTGAACGACCACAGGCTTCAACGGCGCCCCGGGTTCTCGGAACCCGGGGCGCCTGCCGTTTCCGGGTATGCGAGCAGCCGGTACGCCTCGACCCAGGGAGACCACCGTGACCCACACCCAGCCCACGGGCCCCGCCGCCCCGACCGCCCCCGCGGCCGCTCCGGACCAGGCCATCGCGGACACGCGCGCCCGCATCGACGACCTCGACCGGCGCATCATCGCGCTGATCACGGAACGGGTGGCGCTGTCGCAGGAGGTGCAGCGCACCCGGATCGCGGCGGGCGGCCGCCGCGTGCAGCTCACCCGGGAGATGGACATCATCGCCCGGTACCGCGAGGCGCTCGACAAGCCGGGTACGGAGGTCGCCATGGCGCTCCTGGAACTGTGCCGGGGCCGCATCTGACGCCCGGTCCGACGCGTGGTCCGACACCCGGTCCGACGCGTGCTCCGATGTGCGCGGGACGCGCCGGGCGGGCAAGCCGGAGCGCCGAGCTGACGTCCTCTCAGAGGCCGGCCCGGCAGGAGATCGGCCCGCACGTCACCCGAAAGGGGACGTTCTCCGACCCGTCGGCGTAACCTCCCCGCGCCGACCGTCGTTGTGCCTGCTGACCAGCCCGCCCGTGCGGCGGCCCTGGTGCAGGATCGTCGGCGCGATGAGGCATGTCGTATGCGGCTGCCGTGGGACCTCGCGTCGGCGCCGTGACCGGGACGCAGGGGACAGCAATCCGGTCACGACCCCGCCGGCGGCCGGTGTCGGGGACGCCCGACATCGGCCGCCGAGCCAAGGCGGCAGCGCGCGGCGCGCCGAACGGCGCACGCGGTGCGAGTGCCGACGCGGTACGGCACGGCAGTTCGTACCGACTCGTCACGCTCCGCCTGGAGATCACACACTATCTGTAATCAGGCCGGCCGCGGGCGCTTCGGCACACCGGCACACCGGGGCCGCGATGTCGGGTCAGCTGTCGGATCGGCTGCCGGGTCAACGGTCGTGGCAGGTCGGGTCAGGTGCCGTGCCAGGTGTCGGGCCGGCGGGTCAGCGCACGCCGAAGGACTTCATGATCCGCAGCGACAACGTGAGCGACCGGGCCCACTGCTCGTCGGTCATGCCGAACGGCGCCGCGATCGGGATCACCCGCTGCGTCGCCACGGTCTGCGCCTCGGTGAACTTGGTGATGCCCTCGATGCCGTGCCGCCTGCCGAGGCCCGAGTCGCCCATGCCGCCCATGGGGGCGCCCGCGCTGCCGTACGACGCCGCGTACCCCTCGTTGACGTTGACGCTGCCCGCGCGCAGCCGCTGCGCGACCCGGGCGCCGCGCCGGGTGTCGCGGGTCCAGACACTGGCGTTGAGGCCGTACGCGGTCGCGTTCGCGCGCGCCACCGCGTCGTCGACGTCCGTGAACGGGTAGACCGCGACGACCGGCCCGAAAGTCTCCTCCGCGCAGACGGCCATGCCCGGCGTGACGTCCTGCAACACGGTCGGCTCGTAGAAGAGCGGACCGATGTCGGGGCGCGGACGGCCGCCGGTCAGCACCTTGGCGCCGTGCTCGCGGGCGTCGTCGACGTGGCGCGTCACGTTGTCGAGCTGGCGGCGGGAGACGAGGGAGCCCATGTCGGCGTCCCAGTCGTAGCCGGTGGCGAGGCGCATGGCCTCGACGCGGGCGAGGAAGCGTTCGAGGAACTGGTCCTGGATGTCGGCGTGCACGTACATGCGCTCGATCGACACGCACAGCTGGCCGGCCGACGAGAAGCACGCGCGTACGGCGCCCTCGGCGGCGCGTTCGAGGTCGGCGTCCGGCAGCACGATCATGGCGTTCTTGCCGCCGAGTTCGAGGGACGCGCCGACCAGCCGGGCGGCGGCGCGCTGCGCGACCTCGCGGCCGGTGCGCGTCGAACCGGTGAAGCACACGTAGTCCGCGCGGTCGACGACGGCGGGGCCGATGACCGGGCCGTCGCCGATGACGATCTGCCACAGGTCCTCGGGCAGGCCGCACTCGGTGATTACGTCGAGTGCCCACAGGGCGGTCAGCGCCGTCTGCGTGTCGGGCTTCATCACGACCGCGTTGCCGGCGACCATCGCGGGGATCGCGTCGCCGATGGACAGCGCCAGCGGGTAGTTCCACGGGGAGACGAGGCCGACGACGCCCTTGGGGTGGCGTACCTCGACGGCCTTGGTCAGCACCGGCAGGGCGCCCGCGCGCCGGCGCGGGCGCAGGTAGCCGCGCGCCCGGCGTCCGTAGTGGCGGCAGGTGAGGGCGACTTCGAGGACTTCCTCGAACGCGTGCTTGCGGACCTTGCCGGTCTCGGTCTGGATGATGTCGAGGATCTCGTCCTGGCGTTCCAGCAGCCGGTCGTGGAAGCGCAGGAAGACGGCGGCGCGCTCGGCGACCGGGCGCTCGGCCCAGCGCTCCTGGGCGGCGCGCGCCCGCGTGTACGCCAGCGCGACGTCCTCGTCCGTGGACTCCGGCAGCGCGGCGACGGCAGCGCCCGTGAACGGCGCCCGGGTGGTGATCCTGGTGGGGTCGGGACCGGCCACGACGCGCCGCAGCAGGCGGTCGACCGGGAGCCGGGGGTGGGCAGCGGGGGTCGCGTCGCGGGCTGTGTCGGTCATAGGGCCAGACTAAGCCGGGCTACTTTGCGGTAACAAGGGCGCGGCGGGGCGCGGCGGGGCCGCCGACGGGGTGGCGGGTCAGCTCTCGCGGAAGTGGGTCACCACGGTGTCGAAGACCTTCTTCGCGGCCGGCCAGTCCGTTTCGGCGGACGCCACGTAGATCGAGAAGTCGGTGCCGTTCGCGGTGCGGATGCCCAGGTCGATCGCATGGCTGGGCCGCAGGTTGCCGCCCTCCGGGTTGAACGGGTTGCCGTACCACGTGAACTCCCACACGGCCGCCTCCCAGCCGGGCACGTCGACGGGGTAGTCGCCGAGTTGGAGGCGGGTGTACTGCTGCTTCTTCTCCGCGAAATCGGCGTCGATCGCGCGGAAGTTGTCGAGCGGGTGCACGCCCTCGTTGTCCACCCCGACGCGCAGGAAGGTCTTGCTGCGCGGGTCGACGTAGTCGATCTGGCTCCCGCTCTGCGAGCGCTTCCACCCGTCCGGGACGAAGAGCGAGAAGCCGGCGGCGTCGCGGGTCCAGGTGTAACCGGGGATGCGCGCGGGCGCCGCGGTGTTCGACGACGCGCCGGTGGGCGGGGTCAGGGCCGGCGGTGTGCCGGGGCCGCCGGAGGCGGGGGTGCTCGGCGCGGCGGAGTTGGCCGGCGGCAGGACGGCGGGCTGGCCACCGCCGGTCGCGGCGTCGGCGCTGTTGCCGCCGGTGGCGGTGTTGTCCTTGTCCTTGTCGTCGCCGTTGCCGATGACGACGACGGTCACGACGGCCGCCGCGATGACGGCGATGACGAGGGCGACGACGCCGAGGATCATCGGCTTGCGGGACGCCCGGGGGCCGGGGGGGCCGACCCCCGCGGTCGCGGCGCTGCCGGTGCTCGCGCCGCCGCCGGACGCGTCGGGCTGGAAGGGCGGGTACTGCGGTGCCCCCCAGGAGGCTTCGGGTGCGGACGAAGTGCCGTACGGGGACTGCGCGTTCGCGGCGTACGTGGCCGCGGCGTGGGTGCCCGCAGAGGGGACGTACGTCGGCGGCGCGGGCGGCCCGGACACCGCGGAGGCGGAAGCGGGGTCAACGCCCGCCCGGGAGGTCACGGTGGCCGACTCGGACGGCCCCGCGGCGGCGTGCGTACCGGATGCCGAAGGCAGGTGCGGCGGCACGGCGTTGGGGTGCGCCTGCGTCAGGTCGCCGCGCACGACGCCGCGCAGGAGGCGGTCGAGTTCCTTGTCGGACAGGCGGTGCGCGGGGTCCTTGACCAGGAGGCCTTCGATCACCGGCAGCAGCACGCCCGCGCGGCGCGGCGGGTCCGGCTCTTCGAGGAGGATCGAGTTGAGCGTGCTGATCATGGTGGGCCGGTCGAAGGGGTTGCGGCCCTCGACGGCCATGTAGAGGACGAGGCCGAGGGACCACAGGTCGCCGGCGAGGCTGGGGCGCAGCCCCTGCGCGCGTTCCGGGGCCAGGAAGTTCGGGGAGCCGATGAGCATGCCGGTCGCGGTGAGCGTCTGGGCGCCGGTCTCGGTGGCTATGCCGAAGTCGGTGAGGACGACGCGTCCACTGGCGGTCACGAGGATGTTGGCCGGCTTGACGTCGCGGTGCAGCACGCCCTTCTCCTGGGCGGCCACGAGCGCGTCGAGGACCTTGAGGCCAATCTCGGCGGCCTCGACCGGCGACAGGGTGCCGCGGTGCTTGAGGACGTCGGCGAGCGAGTCGGCGTGCACGAGTTCCATGACGATCCACGGGATGCCGCCGTCCTCGACGACATCGTGGATGGTGACGACGTTCTCGTGCGTGATGCGGGCCGCGGTGCGGGCCTCGCGGAGCGTGCGCTGCTGCTGGATCTCGCGTTCTTCGTCGTCGAGGTGGCCCGGCAGGCGCAGTTCCTTGATCGCGACGTCGCGGTGCAGCATCTCGTCGACCGCGTGCCAGACGGTGCCCATGCCGCCGCGTCCGAGGACGCTCGCAAGTCGGTAGCGACCCGCGACGAGCCGCGTCCCGCCGCCGGGCGTGGCACCTCCGGGTGCCGCCCCGTCCGCCATGGTTCGGTTCCTCCCCGCTGGTCCGGTGGCCGACCTCCCCCGTCGATGCCACCGGTGTCGTGTCGTTCGCGGCCTCAGCCTAGGCCCTGCCGTTCCGCCGCCGCGGCCGGGCAAGGGGGTAACCGGCGTATCCGCCACGCACATCGGCGCGATGCCGCGCCTGCGCCCCGCTCCCACCTGGAGGTATCCGGAGGTACGGCGCGCGAGGGACCGGCCGGAGGCATTGCCCCGGCCGGTCACGCTGACACGCCGTCAGTTGTTGCCGCCGCCCTGGGCCGCGCCCGTGGGCGTCGGTGCGTGGGTGGTCGGGCTCGTCGTGGTCGGGCTCGTGGTGGTCGGGTGCGTCGTCGTCGGCTTGGTGGTGGTCGTCGTCGGACGGGTCGTCGTGGGCGTCGGCGGCCGCGTCGTCGTCGGCGGGCGCGTCGTGCGCTTGGTCGTCGGCGCGGTGTACTCCGGCGTGTCCGTGTCGTCGTCCGTCGGCGGAGTCGTGGACGGTGCCTGCGTCGTCTCCGGTGCCGACGACGTCAGCCCCAGTCCCGCACCGCCCGCGGGCTCGCTGTTCCCGGTCCCCGGGTTGCCCGGCGGCTTCTCCTTCTGGTCGCCGAAGGCCGCCGGTATCACCCAGAACGCGGCGGCGACCGCGGCCGCGACCAGTCCCGCGAGCACCGCGTACGCACCCCTCGGCCGGCGCCGCGGCGGGTACGCCCCGCCCAGCGGCTCCGGCCGTGTCCCGGTCGGCCCCGGCATCCCGGAGCCCTGGCCGGTTCCCAGGCCGGACGGCATGCCGCCGAACCCGCTTCCGGTGCCGCCGCCTTCACCTGTGCCGTGGAACCCGCCGATCGCGAACGGCGCCGGGGTGTCGGGCGTACGCGGATGCCCGGCACCCGCGGAGCCCGCCTCCTCGGCGTGCCCGTGCCCATGCCCGTACCCGTGCGCGGCCCCGGGCCATTCGGTGGAGCCGCCGGAGTCGCGGGAGGCGGCGTACCCGGCCGCCGCGCCCGCACCGGCACCCGCCGCGGCGCCGTACGCCGCGCCGCGCGCGTCCGGTCCCTGCCGGTACCCGGCCTGCCCCGGTCCCACGGTCGGCCCGTGCGGCCCGTACGGGTCCTCGACCGTCCCCTGCGTGTCCGCGCCGACCCGACCGGTCGGCGGCGCCGGGATCGGCGGCTGCATCGCGGACGCGGTGAGCGAGCCCACCGCCGCCCCGGACCCCGCCGCCAGAGCGGTGGGAGCCTGCCCGGCACCGTGCTGCTTCCCCTTCAGCGCGGCGCCGAGCAGGAGTTCGGTGGCCTCTTCGTCGGGCCGGTCGCCCGGCTCCTTGCGGAGCAGGGCCTCGATCGCGGGCGCCAGCGGCCCCGCGTACGCCATCGGCTCCGGCTCGTCCTGGAGCACGGCGGTCAGCGTCTCGATCGCCGACCCGCGCTGGAACGGCGAGCGGCCCTCCAGCGCCTGATACAGCGTCACACCGAGCGACCACAGGTCCGACGCCGGTCCCGGGCTCCGGCCCAGCACCCGTTCCGGGGCCAGGTATTCCGGCGAGCCGATGAGCATGCCGGTCGCGGTCAGCGTCGCGGAGCCGAGCACGGTCGCGATGCCGAAGTCGGTCAGGACGACGCGGCCGCCCTCGGCGATCAGGATGTTGCTCGGCTTGACGTCGCGGTGCAGTACGTCGGCCGCGCGGGCGGCGCGCAGCGCGGCCAGCACCTTCAGGCCGATGTCCGCGGCCTCGGCCGCGCCGAGGCGTCCCTCCTCCGCGATGACGTCGTCGAGCGCCTTCGCCCGGACGAGTTCCATGACGATCCAGGGCCGGCCGCCGTCCTCGACGACGTCGTAGATCGTCACCACGTTCGGGTGCACGACCCGTGCCGCGGCCCGGGCTTCGCGCATCGCGCGTTCGCGCCGGACCTCCTGCTCCCCCTCGTCGAGGTCGTCCGGGATCCGCACCTCCTTGACGGCCACGTCGCGGCGCAGCAGTTCGTCGACCGCCCGCCACACCGTGCCCATTCCCCCGCGGCCCAGCGACTCGCCGAGCCGGTACCTACCGTTCACCACGCGGCCTGCTGTTCCGCCGCTCGCCTCCGTCACGGGTCCCTCCCCATCGGACCGTGGAGCCGTCGTCCCCCCGAACGACAACGTACGGAGACACCTCCCCGTTCAAGGCGCGCGCAACCGGATCCGGACCCGCCCGTGACGGAACCGGCACACACGAACCCGAAATCAACTGGTTGGCGTGAAACTGGACTTCACGGCGTCGAAGACGTCGCGCACGGTCGCGGTGGCGGCAACCGGGCCGGAGACCCAGAAGTCGTACATGCCGATGCCGTCCGTGTAGCGGAGGTTCACCGACCGGCGCGGCGTGCCCGAGTCGTTCCAGGTGAACTCCCACAGGCAGCCGGGCATGCCGTTGTGGGTGCTCACGGCAAGCTGGACGCGCACATAGCCGGGGTACGCGGCGGTCGCCGACGAACCGGTGCCGCTCGCGTCCTGGGCGGAGAGGTCGGCGCACGGGTCGCCGGAGGTGTCCGCCGGGTCGAGGCGCAGGCCGAGGCGCGTGACGTTGCCGGGCGACCGGTAGAACACCCGGTCGCCGTCCTTGTGCGGGCCGGTCCAGCCGTCCGGCACCAGGACGCTGAATCCCGGGTCGGCCACCCGGTGGTACCCGGGGCGCGTGACCGAGCCGGTGCCGCCGGGCGGGGTGGCGGGCGGTGTCACCGGAGGTGTCGCCGACGGGGACCCGGGTCCCGGTGCCGTCGAGGGCGGCGAACTGCCGTTCGGCGTGGGCGCCGTCGGCCCCATGAGGTCGGCCGGCCCCTGCCCGCCGCCCGCTCTGGGCACGGAGCCCTCGGGTTTGCCGGGTTCGCCGTCCGCCGAGTCGCCCGCTCCGCCCGACGCGGCCACCGATCCGCCCCGGTCCCCGCCCCGGCCGTCGTCATCGACGAGCCTGACGGCGGTCCCGGCGCCGGCCGCGACCAGGAGCACGACCAGCGCCAGGACCGTCAGCCGGGTACGCCGCGCCCTGGTCTGCGTGCCGGCCTGCGTGCCGGCCTGCGTGCCGACCTGCGTGCCGACCCCGGGCCCCACCGTCGGCGGCATGGTGGGCATCGGGGGCGGGCCGCTCACCTGGGCGTCCGGGCTCCCATCGCCGAACGCGGCGGCATGCCACTCGGTCTGCTCGTCGGCCGCGGCCGTGACCGCCTGCTCCGGAGGTATGCCGGGCGGCCCGACCGGATCCACGCCCTCGGCGGTCACAGGCCGTACGTCCGGATCCGGCCCGCCGAACCCCGCCTCCGCGAGCAGGCGCAGCGCGCCGTCCGCCGTCAGGCGCCGGTCCGGGTCGGACTCCAGCAGCCCGGCCAGCACGCCGCCGAGCGGCCCCGCGTGCCGGGGCGGGTCGTACGTCCCGTCCAACACCGCCTGGAGCGTCGCGAATTCACCGTTGCGGCGGAACGGCGAGCGGCCTTCGAGCATCTCGTAGAGCGTCGCGCCGAGCGACCACAGGTCGGACGCGGGGCCAGGGCGGAGCCCCTGCGCGCGCTCGGGCGCCATGTACTCCAACGTGCCGATGGTCGTGCCCGTCGCGGTGATCGTCGTCGTGCCGACGAGGGTCGCGATGCCGAAGTCGGTGAGGACCGCGCGCCGGTCGTTCGAGAGGAGCACGTTGCCGGGCTTGACGTCGCGGTGCACGACGGACGCCGCGTGCACGGCCCGGAGCGCCTCGAGGAGCTGGCGGGCGATGCGGGCGGAGTCGCGCACCGCGAGGCGTCCCTCGTCGAGGTCGTCGGCGAGGGTCCGGCCCACGACCAGCTCCATGATGATCCACGGGCGGCCGTCGTCCTCGACGACGTCGTAGACGCCGACCACGTTGGGGTGCGAGACGAGTGCCGCGGCCCGGACCTCCCGCATGGCGCGGGCGGAGCGCCGGGCGAGCTCCTCGTCGTCGAGATCGTCCGGTACGCGCAATTCCTTCATCGCCACGACCCGGTCCAACACCGTGTCGTACGCGCGCCACACCGTCCCCATGCCGCCTCGGCCCAGCATCTCCGCCGGCCGGTAGCGTCCCGCGACCATCCGGTCGCCGGTCGGACCCGTCATGCCGATTCCTGCCCCGTTCGTGACCGTCCCCGGCGGCCACCGTACTCACATCCGCCACACGAGCGCCGCAGATCCGGGCGGCAACGGGCCGCAATCGGTCGGCGAACGGTCAGCGAACGATCGACAGGTTTTCCTTGGCGTGCTCGAAGTAGGCGCCCGCGGTCGGCCACAGTTCCTCGCGGCAGCGCACGGTCATCCAGTAGCGCACCCCGTCGGCGGTCCGGACGACGAGGTCCTTGCCGTGGAAGGCGGCGCCCTCGGGGCCGCGCCACACGTACTCCCACTCGGCGGCGTCGTGGCCCCGGTAGTCCATCGACGCCAGCTCGACGCGCCGATAGCCCTCGCTGTCGCGGTAGTCGCGCGACGCGAGCGTGCCGTGCTCGCGGTGCAGCACCGACTCCTCGGGCGGCATGACGATGCCGCGGTCGACGGTGACGGTCACCGAGATCAGCCGGTCCGGGTCGTAGACGGAGAGGCCGGCCTCGGTCGGCGTGCAGCTCCAGCCCTCGGGGACGGGCAGCGCGAACCCGAGTCCGGACCCGGTGCGCAGCCGCCGCAGCACCGCCCCGTCGATCAGCGGGCCGAGCGCCAGGCAGCCGCCGACCAGGCCGAGCACCCAGACGAGGTCCGGTTCGATGTCGAGCAGTTGCAGGGCGCCGCCGCCGATGACGCCGGCGAGCATCGCGGCCGGGACCGACCTGGACAGCCTGCGGTGCGGCAGGACGAGCCACACGCCGAGGACCGCCGCGAGCAGCGAGATGGTGTACATCCCGGCCCAAGTGCCGTAATTGGCCAGCCACTTGGCCATGGCGGCGCTGACGATCGCGACGATGACCAGGACCGTGGCCCAGTGCCGGATCCACCAGCGCGGCCAACGGCGGTAGCGGGCCCGGAACCCGCCGCCGCGCCGGGCCCGGGCCCGTGCGCGGCGTCCCGGCTTGCGTTCCGGGGCGGCGGTGCCGGGATCGTCCGCGGCGGCCGGGACGGTCTCGCCGGTGCGCGTGCGCTGGACCCGCATGTTCGTCTGGGTGACGTCGGCGCGCGGTACGTCGTGCGCCGCGTCCGCGCCGGGGTCGCTCCCCGTGGCGGTGCCGGTGCCGACTCCGACGCTGGTGCGGGTGCCTTTGCCGGTTCCGATCCCGGCCCCGGCCCCGGCCCCCGTGCCGTTCCCGGATCCGGTCGCGGTGCCGGTGCCGGTACTGCCTCCGCTCCCGGCCTTGGCGCCCGTCCCGGTCCCGGAGCCGGTGGCGGTACCCGTCCCGAGGGCGCTCCCCCGTCCGGTACGCCCCGTGGCGTGCCCGCGTCGGGGCGCCGCCGGATCGGCCACCGAGTGCCGTACGCCCGCCCCGGCGTTCGACGGCGAGTCGCGCCCCGCCGTCCCCGGATGCAGCGCGTGGCGCCGCGCCGCGGGGTGCCTGGCCCGCCCCGGAAACGTGCGGGGTCCCCCGGACGCCCCGCCGCCGGGTGCCGCGGGAGCGGCCTCGGCGGCCTCGATCAGGCGTTCGCGCAGCAGCGCGGACGCGGCCCGGGCGGTCGGGTCCTGCACGAGGACGGACCGCAGCGCGGGCATCAGCACCCCGGCCCTCTCCAGGTCCGGAAAGCGCGCGGTGGCGACCGCGGCGAGCGTGGCGGCGTGCGTGGCACGGCGGTACGCGGGCCGGCCCTCGACCGCCTCGTACAGCGTCACCCCGAGCGACCACAGGTCGGCCGGCGGCCCGGGCATCTGCCCGTCCACCTGCTCGGGAGCCAGGTACTCGGGCGAGCCGACGAGGGCGCCGACCTGGGTGAGGGTGGCGCTGTCCTCGACCGAGGCGACTCCGAAGTCGGTGAGCACCACGCGTCCGTTGCGGGCCAGCAGCACGTTGGCGGGCTTGACGTCGCGGTGCAGCACCCCGGCCTCGTGGGCGGCGTCGAGCGCGGACAACAGGCGCAGGCCCATCTCGGCGACCTGGCCGGGCGGCAGCGGGCCGTCCTTCTCGATCTCCTGGGCGAGCGACAGGCCGCGGACCAGCTCCATGACGATCCAGGGGCGGCCGTCCTCCTCGACGACGTCGAAGATCGTGACGACGTTGGGATGGTCGATGCGCGCCGCGGCCCGTGCCTCGCGCAGCATGCGGGCGCACAGCGTGCCGCGCTCGTCGTCGTCGACGTGGGCCGGGACCCTCAGTTCCTTGACCGC
Source organism: Streptomycetaceae bacterium NBC_01309 (assembly GCA_045039925.1). Lineage (GTDB taxonomy): Bacteria > Actinomycetota > Actinomycetes > Streptomycetales > Streptomycetaceae > Yinghuangia. Next base: position 6,293,704 of record CP108400.1, on the reverse strand, counting down.
GACGTGCCGGTCGAGGACCTCGTCGAGCGCGCTCCACACCGTGCCCATGCCGCCGCGTCCGAGGCGTTCCCGCAGCCGGTACCGGCCCGCGAGCAGGCGCCCGTCGGACTCGGCGTCGGTCATGCGCATCTCCTGTGGTGGTTTGCGCGGCTCTTCCAGTCAACCACCCCCGCGGGCGGAAGGCGGGTCGCTCCCACCCGCAATTCCCGCCAAAACCCCTGACAGTTCGTCAGATCGACACCGCCGCAGCGGCCGAGCGGCGCTCACGCCAGGGGCACGACTTCCTCCGCACCCATCCGCACCGCGTCGGCCGTACGGTCGTCCGGCTGCTCCTGCGACTCGCGCTCCGCCTCGACGCGCTTGAGGTAGTAGTCGACCTCGCGGCGCACCTGCTCCTCCGTCCAGCCGAGCGCGGGGGCCATCAGCCGGGCGCACTCCTCGGCGACGCGCACGCCGCGGTCGAACGTCTCGATCGAGATGCGCGTGCGGCGGTCCAGCACGTCGTCCAGGTGCAGCGCGCCCTCGTGGGTGCACGCGTACACGACCTCGGCGCGCAGGTAGTCGTCGGCGCCGTCGAGCGGCCGGCCGAGCGCCGCGTCGCCGTCGACGATCGCCAGCACCTCGTCGACCAGCGAGCCGTACCGGTTCAGCAGGTGTTCGACCCGTGCCACGTGCAGCCCGCTGCGGGTGGCGATCGCGGTACGCGCGTTCCACAGCGCGTGGTACCCCTCGGCCCCGGCCAGAGGCACCGTCTCCGTGCAACTGGCCGCCACCTTGCGGTCCAGGCCGTGCACGGCCGCGTCGACCGCGTCGGCGGCCATCACGCGGTACGTCGTGTACTTGCCGCCCGCGACGACCACCAGCCCCGGGACGGGGTGCGCCACGGTGTGCTCGCGCGAGAGCTGGCTGGTGGCGTCCGACTCGCCGCGCAGGAGCGGGCGCAGGCCCGCGTACACGCCCTCGACGTCCTCGCGGCTGAGCGGCACGGCGAGCACCGCGTTGACGCGTTCGAGCAGGTACTCGATGTCGGTGCGGCTGGCCGCGGGGTGCGACTTGTCGAGGTCCCAGTCGGTGTCGGTGGTGCCGATGATCCAGTGCCGGCCCCACGGGATCACGAACAGCACGGACTTCTCGGTGCGCAGGATCAGGCCGGTCGAGGAGTGGATGCGGTCCTTGGGCACGACGAGATGGATGCCCTTGGAGGCGCGTACGTGGAACTGCCCGCGCTCGCCGACCATCGCCTGCGTCTCGTCCGTCCACACGCCGGTCGCGTTGACCACCTGGCGGGCGCGGATGTCGTACGTGCGGCCCTGCTCCACGTCCCGCACGTGCACGCCGACCACGCGCTCGCCCTCGCGCAGGAAGCCGGTGACCGTCGCGCGCGAGGCGACGTGCGCGCCGTACCCGGCGGCGGTACGCACCAGCGTCATGGTGTGCCGGGCGTCGTCCACCTGGGCGTCGTAGTACTGCACGGCGCCGACGAGGGAGTCCTTGCGCAGGGCGGGGGCCAGCCGCAGCGCGCGCCGGCGGGAGAGGTGGCGATGGCCCGGCAGGCCGCGGGTGTGCCCGGCGGACATGCCCATCGTGTCGTAGAGCGCTACACCCGAGCCGACGTACGCCCGTTCCCACGCGTGGTGTTGCAGCGGGTACAGGAACGGCACCGGGCGGACCAGGTGCGGGGCGAGGCGCTGGACCATGAGGCCGCGCTCGCGCAGGGCTTCGCGCACCAGTGCGAAGTCCAGCATCTCCAGGTAGCGCAGGCCGCCGTGGATGAGCTTGCTGGAGCGGCTGGAGGTGCCCGAGGCCCAGTCGCGCGCCTCCACCAGGCCCACGCTCAGACCGCGCGTGACGGCGTCGAGGGCGGTCCCCGCGCCGACCACGCCACCGCCGACCACGACGACGTCCAACTCCCCCTCGGTCATCCGGTCCAGCGCGTCCTCGCGCGCCCGCAACCCCAACGCCGTCGTCCTCAACGCGTCGTCACCCGCTCCCGTTCGTCGCCGTGCGCACCCGCCCGGCGCGTGCCGCGCCACTGGGCATGTCCCCGATCATCACCCGCGCGCGCCTCCGCCGCGCGGAGGCGGCACCGCGTGTGCGCCCCGCCGCGTCACGAACACTCCTGCCCGCGGTCCTCTATACCCCGGCCGGGTGAACATCCCGTGAGCCGCGAAGTACCGTCGGAAGACGGCCACCGAGAGCGAGGAACCGTGACCGCGGCAGCGAGCCCCGCAGGACCCCCGGAACCCTGGCAAACCGGTGAAGCCGGGGAAGCCACTGAAGCCACTGGAACCGGGGAAGCCACTGAAGCCACTGGAACCGGGGAAGCCGCCGAAGCCGGTGAAGCCCGTCGAACCCGGCAAACCTCTCAATCCGCGCGTCTCGCCGGACCGCTCGGCGGGCGGCCGCTGATCGTCTGCGACCTCGACGGGACCCTGCTCCGGCCCGACGGGACCGCGTCGGCCTACACGCGCGACGCCCTCAACCGCCTGGCCGCGGCCGGGGTGGCGCTGACCATCGCCACCGCGCGCGGGGTGCCGTCGATCCGCGCGCTGCTCGCGGGTGTCGAACTTCCGTTGCCGGTAGTGGAGTTGGGTGGGGCGTACCTCTCCGACGCGGTCACCGGAGAGCACTTCGTCCACCATACGCTGGACCGGGAGGTGACCGTCGCGCTCGTCGACGCGCTGGAGCTCGCCGGAATCGAGCCGACGCTGACGAGCTGGGACGGAACCGCCGACCACGTGGACTTCGGCGAGCTGGGCAACGACAGCGTGCGGTGGTTCCACGCCGAGAAGGCGGCGAAGGGCGACCGGCGGCTGCGGTACTGCGCGGATTTCGGAGCCCTGGCGAGGTCCACCCAGGTCGTGCTGGCACGCCTGGCGGCGCCGCACGACGACGCCGAGCGGGTGGGCAAGCTGATCGCGGCGGTGTGCGGGGACCGGGCCTCGGTGCTGGCGATCAGGAACGACTACTGCCCGGGGTGGACGGAGTTCAGCGTGGCGGCGCCCACCGCGGACAAGGGCACCGCGGTACGGGGGTTGCGCGAGCGGCTGGGGCACACCGGGCCGCTGGCGGTGTGCGGGGACCACCTCAACGACCTGTCGATGTTCGCGGTGGCGACGGGGCCGCAGGACCGGCGGATCGTGCCGTCGAACGCGCACCCGGATGTGCTGGCGTTGGCCACGGAGGTGACGGGCCCGAGCGACGCGGACGGCGTGGCGCGGCACTTGGTGTCGACGTACCTGCCGTGTTGATTTACCTGCCGTGTTGACGTACTTGCCGTGTTGACGTAGTCGTACACGCAAAGTCGTACACGCTCATGGGGAGGGGCGCATGACCGAGGACGCGGCGAATCGCCGACGTGTCGGAGACGGACGGTTCGAACTCGTCGAACGGCTCGGCAGCGGCGCGATGGGCACGGTGTGGCGCGCGGTCGACACGACGCTCCACCGTGAGGTCGCGCTCAAGGAGGTCCGGGCCCCCCACGACGCGCCCGCCGACGACCTCGCCCTCCTCCACGCCCGGGTGCTGCGCGAGGCCCAGGCTCTCGCCCGGCTGCGGAACCCGCACGTCGCGACGGTGCACCAGATCGTCGACGACGACCCCTTCCCGTGGATCGTCATGGAGTTGGTGCCGGGCCGCTCCCTCACGTCGCTCCTCGCCGAGCGCACCCTCACCCCGCCCGAGGCGGCCGGCATCGGCGCCGACGTCCTCGACGCGCTGGCCGCCGCGCACAGTGCCGGCGTGCTGCACCGCGACGTCAAGCCCGCGAACGTCCTGGTACGCCCGGACGGCCGCGCCGTCCTCGTCGACTTCGGCATCGCCGCCGTCGAGGGCACGGCCACGGTCACCGGCGTCGGCTCCTTCGTCGGCACCATCGAGTACATAGCCCCCGAACGCACCGAGGGCCGCCGCCCGACGCCCGCGTCCGACCTGTGGTCCCTCGGCGTCCTGCTCTACGTGGCCGTCGAAGGCCGCAGCCCCTTCCAGCGCGCCAGCCAATGGGGCACCCTCACCGCGATCGTCACCGAGCCGCACCCGCCGCCCCGGCAGGCGGGCCGACTCGCCGGTCTGATCGACGCGTTGCTCGCCAAGAACCCGGAGGAGCGCCCGACCGCCGCGGATCTGGCCGGGCCGCTCGCCGAGATCGCCAGCGGTACGCCGGACCAGGCGTCCCCCGCGGCGGCCACCACCGTCGCGGCCGCCCCCGCCGTGCCCGGCGGACGCGAGGAGTTCCCCACGGTCACCTCCGCTCCGCCGCCCCGCCCCGCCTTCCTGCCGACCGTCGGCGTCGTCCCGCCGCCGCACGGCCCGGTGCCCGGTCCCACTCGCGCCCCCGGACCCGGCCCCGCCCGCCCCGGCCGGGCCCGCCGCCTCGTCGTCGCCGGTGTGATCGGCGCAGTCCTCGCGGGCGGCGGCACCGCCGTCGGCCTCGCCCTCGCCGGGGACGACAGCGACGACGGCAACCGTCCGAACTCCCAAGGCACGCCCACCCCCACGGTCCTCGGCACGACCACGGGCACGGGCGCGGGTACGGGCACCGGTACGGGTGCCGCCACGCCGCCGACGACGGCCACCAGCGCGCCGCCGCCGGGATCCGCCGCCGCCCCTCCCCCGTCCCCGACGACCACGCCGCCGACCGCCACGGCCACCACGCCCGGCGCACCCACCGGGCCCCAACTCCCGGCCGGCTACCAACTCCAAAGTCACAGCAGCGGGTTCGAGGTGGCGGTCCCGGTCGGCTGGCGGCTCACCCAGGACGGCTCCGGCAACATCGCGTACGCGGCCCCCGACGGAAACCACCGCCTCGTCGTCCGCGTCCTGCGCGGCGACACCGCCGACCCGTACGCCGAGCAGGCGGCCTCGGCCCGGGAGACCCAGGCTTCGGCGTCCTATCCGGGGTACGCGCAAATCGCGCTGACGCGCGGCACCTTCGGTGGCGGAGCGTCCGCGACCTGGGAGTACACGTACACCTCCCCCGACGGCCCGCGGCACATCAAGGACATCCGCTGGCGGGTCGGCGGCACCAGCTACAACCTGTGGATCGCCGTCCCCGACGGCCCGTCATGGCCGCAGTACCAGCAGCAACTCGACATCGCCCTACAGCACTTCCGCGACACCCGCGCCGGCTGATCCGCACCGGGCGACCACACCGCCGGAACTACCGGCCGGCCCCCCTCTGCGACAACCTGACCCAGGTCACGACGGTCGCCGTCGCCATCAAAAGCAGCACGTACCCGCCCGCCAGCCGCGCGACGGCGCCCTCGTCCGGCCTCGCGAACACGAGGACCAGCTCGACGGCCGACGCGACGGCGAAGCCCAGCCACCAGCGATGGTCGACCGGGCCGGAGTTCCGCCGATGATCCCGGTAGGCGAGGTACGCGAACGGCAGCCACGCGCCGAATCCGACCGTCGCGACGGGTACCAGCGTCCACACCACCCGTTGCCACAACGGGATGTCGCGCGCCGGACCGGACGGATCCACCGGATCCACCGACGGATCCACGGACGGATTGCTCACGTCTCCCCCTCGCAGCGGCGTGCCTGGCGCACAACGTACCGTCCCCCGCACCGCGGGAACCCGGTAAGTGGAAGACTCCCCACCCACTCGAACTATTGCCCGGCGCATCGCCGTTGACGCATCGTCAGGGCGGCCGCGGTGAGCGACGCCCCGCCCAGGGGCAGAGGCCCCGAAAACGCGCGCTCCCGCCGACCGGACCTCCGCAACAGCGGCGGCACGGGCGACGGGAGCGTGGGTGCGAGCGGATCCGCACCGACCGTCCGCGGGTCAGTGCTGCGGCGACACCGTGACCTCGACCTGCTGGAACTTCTTCAGGTCGGTGTAGCCGGTGGTCGCCATCGCGCGCCGCAGCGCGCCGAAGAGGTTCATCGAGCCGTCCGAGACGTGCGACGGGCCGTTCAGCACCTCCTCCAGCGTGCCGACCGCGCCCAGGTCCATGCGGCGCCCGCGCGGCAGTTCGGGGTGGTGGGCCTCCGAGCCCCAGTGGTGGCCGCGGCCCGGTGCGTCGGTCGCGCGGGCGAGGGCGGAGCCGATCATCACGGCGTCCGCGCCGCACGCGACCGCCTTGGCGATGTCGCCGCTGGCGCCGACGCTGCCGTCCGCGATGACGTGCACGTACCGGCCGCCCGACTCGTCGAGGTAGTCGCGGCGCGCCTCGGCGACGTCCGCGACGGCGGTCGCCATCGGCACCGCGACGCCGAGCACCCGGCGCGTGGTGTGCGCCGCCCCGCCGCCGAAGCCGACCAGCACGCCCGCCGCGCCGGTGCGCATGAGGTGCAGCGCGCCCTGGTACGTCGCGCAGCCGCCGACGATCACCGGTACGTCGAGGTCGTAGATGAACTGCTTGAGGTTGAGCGGCTCGGCACGCCCGGACACGTGCTCGGCGGAGACCGTCGTACCGCGGATCACGAAGATGTCGACGCCCGCGTCGATGACCGCCTTGTGGTACTGCGCGGTCCGCTGCGGCGACAGCGCCGCGGCCGTGACCACGCCCGCGTCGCGGATCTGCTTGATGCGCTCGCCGATCAGCTCCGCCTTGATCGGCTCGGCGTAGATCTCCTGCATCCGGCGGGTCGCGGTGGCCTCGTCGAGGGTGCCGATCTCGGCGAGCAGCGCGCTCGGGTCCTCGTACCGCGTCCACAGGCCTTCGAGGTTGAGCACCCCGAGGCCGCCCATGCGCCCCACGGCGATCGCCGTCTCCGGGGACACCACGCTGTCCATCGGCGCGGTCAGGAACGGCAGCTCGAAGCGGTACGCGTCGATCTGCCAGGCGATCGAGACCTCTTCGGGGTCGCGCGTACGCCGGCTCGGGACGATGGCGACGTCGTCGAAGTGGAAGGCGCGGCGGCCCCGCTTGCCTCGACCGATCTCGACCTCAGTCACGTTGCGCCTCTCCTGCCGTCCGACCGTCGAACCGTGCTCTGAACGGTGTCGCCGGATATGTCTTGGTGTCTTCGGGTGTCCCGGCGCGTGCCTTCGCACCGTGCCGCGGAACGGTGTGTCCTCGGTGATCGGGCGGTGGTCGTAGGACCTGCCCGCGGACAAGCGTACGGGGCGGCCCGGAACCTCCGGTTCCCGACCGCCCCGAACGGAAAACCCGGCTCAGCGCGACGAGTAGTTCGGCGCCTCGACCGTCATGTTGATGTCGTGCGGGTGCGACTCGCGCAGGCCGGCAGCGGTGATCCGGACGAACCGGCCGCGCACCTTGAGGTCCGGGACCGTGGCCGCGCCCGCGTACCCCATCGACGCGCGCAGGCCGCCGATGAGCTGGTGCGCGACGGCCGCCAGCGGGCCGCGGTACGGCACCTGGCCCTCGATGCCCTCGGGGACCAGCTTGTCCTCGGACAGCACGTCGTCCTGGAAGTAGCGGTCCTTGGAGAACGACTTGGCCTGGCCGCGCGACTGCATCGCACCCAGCGAGCCCATGCCGCGGTAGCTCTTGAACTGCTTGCCGTTGATGAAGATCAGCTCGCCCGGGCTCTCCTCACAGCCCGCGAGCAGGCTGCCGAGCATCACGGTGTCCGCGCCGGCCGCGACGGCCTTCGCGATGTCGCCGGAGTACTGCAGGCCGCCGTCGCCGATGACCGGCACACCCGCCGGGCCGCACGCCTGCGCGGCCTCGTAGATGGCGGTGACCTGCGGCGCGCCGACCCCCGCGACGACGCGCGTGGTGCAGATCGAGCCCGGTCCGACGCCGACCTTGACGCCGTCCACGCCCGCGTCGACGAGCGCCTGGGCGCCGTCGCGGGTCGCGATGTTGCCGCCCACGACGTCGACCTTGGTGTTGGCCTTGACCTTGGCGATCATGTCGAGCACGCCGCGCGAGTGGCCGTGCGCGCTGTCCACGACGATGAAGTCCACGCCGGCCTCGACCAGCGCCTGCACGCGGCGGAAGCCGTCGTCGCCGGTGCCGACCGCGGCGCCGACCACGAGGCGCCCGTCGGCGTCCTTGGTGGCGTACGGGTACTTCTCGCTCTTGACGAAGTCCTTGACGGTGATGAGCCCGCGCAGCCGGCCCCCGTCGTCGATCAGCGGCAGCTTCTCCACCTTGTGGCGGCGCAGCAGCTCCATCGCGTCCTCGCCGCTGATCCCGACCGGTCCGGTGACCAGCGGCATCGGCGTCATGACCTCGCGGACCCGGCGCGCGTGGTCCACCTCGAAGCGCAGGTCGCGGTTGGTGACGATGCCGAGGAGGCGGCCGTTCTCGTCGGTGACCGGGACGCCGCTGATGCGGTAGCGCCCGCACAGCTCGTCGGCGTCGCGCAGGGTCGCGTCCGGACCGATCGTGATCGGGTCGATCACCATGCCGGCCTCGGAGCGCTTCACCAGGTCGACCTGGTTGGCCTGGTCCTCGATCGAGAGGTTGCGGTGCAGGACGCCGACGCCGCCCTGGCGGGCCATCGCGATCGCCATGCGCGACTCGGTGACGGTGTCCATCGCGGACGAGAGGAGCGGGATGCGCACGCTGATGTTGCGCGTCACGCGCGACGTGGTGTCGACCTCGCTCGGCACGACGTCGGACGCACCCGGCAGCAGCAGGACGTCGTCGTAGGTAAGCCCGAGCATCGCGAACTTCTCGGGTACGCCGTCGGCCGTGAGACTCATGACACCTTCCGGTTCCGGTTGGAAGTGATCGACTGGGAAGATCGACTGGAGCGACCCGATCGTGCCGACCGACACTGCTGTGCGCCTCCGCCGCCCGGTCCGCGGGAGATCCGCGGGAAATGGGCCGCGGAAAACGACGGCTCCGCCGGGGCCGACCGCCGCGCACGCGGGTACGGCCGTCCCGGTGGTGTGCCAGTGGGATGGGGACCAATGCTACTCGGGTCCGGCGGTGCCCGGTCCCGGAGCGTCCGGTCGGCCGCCTCGGCGGTGCTTGGAAGGGCCCCTGAGGACAGTGGCCGCGGGCCGGTCCGGGGCAGGTGTCAGCAGCGATCCGACACGGTCCGCCGCCCCACCGGGCCGGCGTCGACCTCGGCGAGCAGGGCGTGGAAGAGGCGCGCGAGCCGGTCGCCCTGCGGCCGCCCGTTGCGCAGCCGCAGGGTCTCCACGAGTTCGTCGTCACGGCGCAGGAGTCCGAGGTCCGCGAGGGCACGAGGGGTCGGTGTACCGACCCGCACTTGGCGCATCCCCGGGATCCCCGCGTTCACGCCGTCATCTCCTCCTCCGCCAGCGCGCGCAGTCGGGACAACGCACGGTGCTGCGCGACGCGTACCGCGCCCGGGGACATGCCCATGGCTCGGCCGGTCTCCTCGGCGGACAGGCCGACGGCGACCCGCAGCACAAGCAGTTCGCGCAGGTTGTCGGGCAGCCGCCCGAGCAGGGCCCGGGCCTGCGCGGCATCACTGCGGCGGACGACCTGGTCCTCGGGACCGGGGTAGTCGTCGATGGCCTCCGGCAGGTCGCAGGTCGGCACGGCGGCCCGTACCGCGGCCCGCTGCACGTCCACGACCTTGTGCGCCGCGATACCGAACACGAACGCCTCGAACGGACGCCCCTCGTCGCGGTACCGCGGCAGCGCGGACAGCACCGCCAGGCACACCTCCTGCGCCGCGTCGTCCGCGGCGTGCTCCGCCCCCGGGACCCGGCCGAGTCTCGCCCGGCAGTACCTGAGCACCAAGGGGCGCACGTATGCCAGCAGTTCATCGGTGGCCTGGAGGTCCCCCTGGACAGCCCGAACAACCACGGCACGCATGCCGTCATCCACCCGGCTGTCGGCCCTGTCCGGTCTGTCCGGCATGCGCTCGGCGATCCCGCCCATGAGATTCAGTATGCCGGTCCGCGGACCCTGCGGTTCGCCCCAGGTGTCGGCGACGGTCCTCCGCAGGGTCCCGGAACCACTCCGATCACCGCACGAGGCCCCAGCGGAAGCCGAGCGCGACCGCGTGTGCGCGGTCCGACGCACCGAGCTTCTTGAAGAGCCTGCGGGCGTGAGTCTTCACGGTGTCCTCGGACAGGAACAGCTCGCGCCCGATCTCCGCGTTGCTCCGGCCGTGGCTCATCCCCTCCAGCACCTGGATCTCGCGTGCCGTCAGGGTCGGCGCCACGCCCATGTCCGCGGAGCGCAGACGGCGCGGCGCGAGGCGCCACGTCGGGTCGGCGAGCGCCTGGGAGACGGTCGCGCGCAGTTCGGCGCGCGACGCGTCCTTGTGCAGGTAGCCGCGGGCGCCCGCGGCGACCGCGAGTGCGACGCCGTCGAGGTCCTCGGCCATCGTCAGCATGATCACCCTGGCGCCGGGGTCGCCGGCGAGCAGCCGGCGTACCGCCTCGACGCCGCCGAGTCCGGGCATGCGCACGTCCATGAGGACGAGGTCGGAGCGCTCGGCGCCCCAACGGCGCAGCACCTCCTCGCCGCTCGTGGCCGTGGTCACCCGCTCGACGCCGGGGACCGTGGCCACCGCGCGCCGAAGGGTCTCCCGCACCAGCGGGGAATCGTCGCAGACCAGGACGGTCGTCATCGCCGGCCTCCGCAGCAGATCCGCGTCACGTTGAGCCTCCACGCCTGTACGTTCCGTTGCCTACGCGATCGGTGATCACCCGGTGTCCCAGAGTCTGTCCCCGCTCGTACACCTCGCGGGGTTCGAATCGCCGACCGCCTCACCCATCACCAACGACCGTCACCCGAAAGGGTTACGGGGTGGGGTCGCGGTGACTTCGGGGGCCGTGGGGCCCGCCGCTACCACAACGAGCCGACCCCATCCGAGGGCACGCCGACGCGGTGACCATTCCGGGCGACACCGCCTCACCCGCCCGTGGCCCGCACCCGCCGCAGGGCGCACCCGATGGCCAGGAGCACAGATTTTTTACTGGTTTTCGCGCATAAGACCGATATATGCATGGAACTGATCATTCTGTGGCACTTTCGCACCATCGTTTGATCGCATGGTCAGGCCACCTCTTGCGGAGTCATCCGCACCAGTGACCGTGGCGAGAGCAGAAGCGGCACCACAAGAGGCACCAGAACCGGCATCACCAGCGGCACCGCAAGCGGGACAGAACAACCCTGCAATTGCCCCTGAACACGAGGGACGACTCATGGCTGATTTCTCACGGCTCCCCGGCCCGAACGCCGACCTGTGGGACTGGCAGCTGTCCGCCGCCTGCCGAGGCGTGGACAGCGCGCTTTTCTTCCACCCGGAGGGCGAACGCGGCGCGGCGAGGGTCGCACGGGAAGCCGCGGCCAAGGAGGTGTGCCAACGTTGCCCGGTCCGCGTCCAGTGCGCGCAACATGCGCTCGCGGTGCGCGAACCGTACGGCGTCTGGGGTGGGCTCACCGAGGACGACCGCGTCGAAATGGACGGCCGGCGCCGGATGCTCAACCGGACCGACGTCACCACTGCCGGCTGAGGTACCGGCCGACGACAACCGGGCACGACAGCCGGGCACGACAACCGGCACCACAACCGGGCACCACAACCGGCCACGGTGAAACGACGGTGACCCCGTCCCGAGGGGATCGGGACGGGGTCACCGTCGTCGCGTCAGGTGCGTGCTCGCATCAGATGTGTGCTCGCATCAGGCGTGCGCTCACATGTGCGTTCACGTGTGCGCTCACATGCCGAAGGCGGACATGTCCAGCTCCCAGACGGCGGGCCAGTCCTTGCCGCGCAGGAGCGCGTCCGTGCCGCCGTCGCAGAACACGACCGAGCCGACGAAGAAGGTCGACTCCGGGCCCAGCAGGAACGCGGTCAGCGCCGCGATCTCCTCCGGCTTGCCACCCCGCCCGACCGGCAGCGGGAACATCTTCATGCCCTCGGCGGTCAGCGGGTCCACCTTGCCCGCCGCCGTCATCGGTGTCTCGATGAGCCCCGGCGCGATCGCGTTGAGGCGGATGCCCGCGCCGATCCACTCCTCCGAGACCGCCTTGGCGCGCACGTAGTACGCGAGCGCGGCCTTGGACGCCGGATACGACCCCATCATGTCCTTGTCCGCCGCCTCGCGGGCGCCCGCCTCGTCGCCCGCCAGGCACAGCTCCGCCAGCGCGGTGTCCCAGTTCGGCTGGCACGTGGTCGAGTTGGAGCTGACCATCACCACGGCCGGCTTCTCGGCCTTCGCGAGCAGCGGGCGCAGGCCCTCCAGCACCTCGATGGCGCCGAAGTAGTTGACCGACACGATCAGCGAGCCCGGGCGCCCGGTGGCCGCCGCAAGGCCCGCGAAGGGCGCGAAGCCGTCGAGGGAGTCGCCGGCCAGCTCGGTGATGCGCGCGACCGCCTCGGCGCGGCCCTCGGGCGTGGACAGGTCCACGTTGACGTCGCTGTCGCGCAGGTCGACGCCGATGACGCGGTGGCCGTCCGCCTCCAGGCGGGCCTTGGTGGCGGCGCCGAGGCCGGATGCCGCACCGGTAATCGCGTACGTACCCATGGTTCTCCCTCTGTCTGGCCTGACGGTATGTCAGATCTGGTGCACCGCGCACTCTTCCAGATCATGCGTCGGCACAGAAGGCCGAAGGCCCCGGGAACGCCGTGCGGCGTTCCCGGGGCCTTCGACTGGCACTTGGCACTTGGCGCTCGGCACTCGGCACTGCTTGCCGTGCGTCGGTGGGCCGACTGCCTAGTGGCTGTGGCCGTGGCCGCCGTGGCTGTGGCCGCCGGCCTCCGCCTCGGCCGGCTTCTCGACGACCAGCGACTCGGTCGTGAGCAGCAGCGACGCGATGGACGCGGCGTTCTGCAGCGCGGAGCGGGTCACCTTGACCGGGTCGATGACGCCGGCCTTGAGCAGGTCGCCGTACTCGCCGGTGGCGGCGTTGAAGCCGTGGCCGACCTTGAGCTCCTGCACCTTGTTGACGATGACGTAGCCCTCGAGGCCCGCGTTCTCCGCGATCCAGCGCAGCGGCTCGACGGTGGCGCGGCGCACGACCGAGACACCGGTGGCGACGTCGCCGGTCAGGCCCAGGTTGTCGTCCAGCACGGAGGCCGCGTGCACGAGAGCGGCGCCGCCGCCCGCGACGATGCCCTCCTCGATGGCCGCGCGGGTCGCGGAGACCGCGTCCTCCAGGCGGTGCTTCTTCTCCTTGAGCTCGACCTCGGTGGCCGCGCCCACGCGGATCACGCACACGCCGCCGGCCAGCTTCGCGAGGCGCTCCTGGAGCTTCTCGCGGTCCCAGTCGGAGTCGGTGTTCTCGATCTCGGCCTTGATCTGGCGGACGCGGTCCGCGATCGCCGCCGAGTCGCCGGCACCGTCGACGACCGTGGTGGCGTCCTTGGTGATGGTGACGCGGCGCGCCGTACCGAGGACCTCCAGGCCCGCCTGGTCCAGCTTGAGGCCGACCTCGGGGGCGATGACCTGGCCGCCGGTCAGGACGGCCATGTCCTCCAGCATCGCCTTGCGGCGGTCGCCGAAGCCGGGGGCCTTGACCGCGACGGCGTTGAACGTGCCGCGGATCTTGTTGACGACCAGCGTCGACAGGGCCTCGCCCTCGATGTCCTCGGCGACGATCAGCAGGGGCTTGTTGCCGCCCGTCTGGATGATCTTCTCGAGGATCGGGAGGAGCTCGGCGATCGCCGAGATCTTGCCCTGGTTGATCAGGATGTACGGGTCCTCCAGGACCGCTTCCATGCGCTCCTGGTCGGTCACCATGTACGGCGACAGGTAGCCCTTGTCGAACTGGAGGCCCTCGGTGAACTCCAGCTCCAGGCCCATGGTGTTCGACTCTTCGACGGTGATGACACCGTCCTTGCCGACCTTGTCCATGGCCTCGGCGATGAGCTCGCCGATCTGGCGGTCCTGGGCGGACAGCGCGGCGACGTTGGCGATGTCCTCCTTGCCGTCGATCGCGCGGGCGGTGCTGAGCAGCTCGTCCGACACGGCCTTGACCGCGGCGTCGATGCCCTTCTTGAGGTCCATCGGGGCCGCACCGGCGGCGACGTTGCGCAGGCCCTCGCGTACGAGCGCCTGGGCCAGCACGGTCGCGGTGGTGGTGCCGTCACCCGCGATGTCGTTGGTCTTGGTCGCCACCTCCTTCGCGAGCTGTGCGCCGAGGTTCTCGTACGGGTCGTCCAGCTCGACCTCACGGGCGATGGTCACGCCGTCGTTCGTGATGGTCGGCGCGCCGAACTTCTTGTCGATGACGACGTTGCGGCCCTTGGGGCCGATCGTCACCTTGACCGCGTCCGCGAGCGCGTTGACGCCGCGCTCCAGCGAACGGCGGGCGTGCTCGTCAAACTGAAGAATCTTGGGCATGGGATGTGAGTCCTCTTGTTCCTTCGTCCTCAAGCCTGCAGGTGTGGGCCGCCAACGACGCCGCCCCGGGCGCCCCAGTCGGGGTGCCCGGGGCGGGTCGATGAATCAGTGGCCCAGAACGACGTCTAGAGCCGCGATGTCACTTCTCGATGATCGCGAGAACGTCGCGCGCCGAGAGGACGAGGTACTCCTCGCCGTTGTACTTCACCTCGGTGCCGCCGTACTTGCTGTACAGGACGACATCGCCGACCTTCACGTCGAGCGGCAGGCGCTGCCCGTCCTCGAACCGGCCGGGGCCCACGGCCAGGACGACGCCCTCCTGGGGCTTCTCCTTAGCCGTGTCCGGGATGACCAGGCCCGAGGCCGTGGTCTGCTCGGCTTCGAGCGTCTGGACCACGATGCGGTCCTCAAGCGGCTTGATGGCAACCTTGGTGCTGGCGGTCGTCACGATCCGACCTCCCCCTTCGGAGATCTCACGGGGTAATTGTCAGGTGGCGACCAGGTAAGCCCGTCGTCGCGGGTGCCGGACCTGCCCGTCGCGTTGGCACACTCATAGGGAGAGTGCCAATGCAGACCCTAAGGTTCACTTAGCACTCCGTCAACTAGAGTGCCAACGCCCGCCCCGGTTTCCCCGCCTGCGGGGGAACGGAGGCCCACCCCCGACTCGCCACGCCCGGGCCGTTCCTGGGCCGTGATCTGCGCGAACGGCTCGTCGACAGTGCGGCTCGTACGCTTCCCGATCGGCCGCCGGTGAACGAGAAGAAGCGGCGCGGCGAGGTCGCTCGTTTGGGTCGGCCAGGGGGCGGGGTGACGGTGGGGGTGTTCGACTGGGCTGGATCGGTTGATCGGCGTCGATGATCCAGGAGTGCACCATGGCTGTTGCTGTTGTCTTCGAGTTCCCCGGTATGACTCAGGCGCAGTACGAGGCGAGCGCCGTGAAGGTGACGGGCGGGCGCGGGGCGGTGACGAGTCTTTCCGACTGGCCCGTGCCGGGGATCGTGTCGCACACCGCCGCCCCCACCCCGGAGGGATGGCTCGTCGTCGACGTCTGGGAGTCGGAGGAGGCCTTCGAGCGGTTCGCGGAGTTCATCGTCCCGACGCTGGAAGAGCTGGGGGTTCCGAACGCGCAGCCGAGGATCTTCCCCGTCCACACCGTGGTCACCAGCTAGCGCCGCGGCACTAGCCGAAGCGCGCCCGCCACCCGGCCGTCAGTACGGCAGGTACGAGACCAGGACGAAGAACAAGGGCACGGCGAGAGGGATCGCGAGCAAGGCGCAAAACGCCGGGACGGCGGGGTGGCGGCCCTTGGAGAGTGCGCAGCCGGTCGCCGCGAGTGCGCAGGCGGACCAGAACCCGACGGCGATGTCGGCGTCGTCCTCGGCAAAACCGTGGGACACGGCCGCGAAGAGCAGCACGACCGCGCTGATCGAGCTGATGAGCGCGAAGACGCCGCGGAGGTCGAACGGCTGCGTGGTTTCGGCGGTGGCGTAGGCGCGGGATTCCGTGCTGCGCAGGGCCTGGTCGGTCACGTGGGGTCTCCTGGGGTGGTTCGGCATGACTCGGGTCGGCTCGCGTGCGCGCCTGGTCGGGGCGCGGCTCAGGACGGCAGGAGGGTCAGCGGGCTCACGAGATGCGGTGGGCCGTGATCAGCTTCTCTTGGGCAGGGGGAGCGGGCATGAGTCGACGTACTCAGGTTCGCGGCCGCGCGTACCTGGTCAGGGGTGGTGAGGCCGGCACGGAGAATGTGGGGGTGGACGTCGAGGGATTTGCGCGGTTGTTGTCGGCCGAGGGGCGCGGGCTGCTCGCCGAGTTGGCGGAGTACCGGCCGGCCGACGAGTTGGCGTGGGCGACGCGGCTGCGGCGGGCGCACGAGCCGGAGTTGGTCGCCGCGGCGCTGACGCAGGCGCGGTTGCGGCAGCGCGGCCGGGCGAAGTTCGGGGACGACGCGGCGCGCATGTTCTTCACGCCCGACGGCGTCGAGCAGTCCACCCGGGCCGAGGTCGCCGCGCACCGGGCCGCGCGGATCGCGGCGGCCGGGGTGACGCGCGCGGCGGATTTGTGCTGCGGGATCGGCGGGGACGCCCTGGCGTTGGCGCGGGCGGGGGTGCGCGTCGTCGCGGTGGACATGGACCCGCTCACGTGTGCGGTTGCCGAGGCGAATGCGGAGGCGCTGGGCCTGACGGAGATGGTCGAGGTGCGGTGCGGGGACGTCACGCGGGTCGAACTGGACGGCTACGACGCGGCGTTCCTCGACCCGGCGCGGCGTACCGCGCGCGGCCGGGTGTTCGACCCGGAGGCGTACTCGCCGCCGCTGTCGTTCCTCGACGAGTTGGCCGCGCGCGTGCCGAGCGGTGCCGCGAAGGTCGCGCCCGGCATCCCGCACGAGGTGGTGCCGGAGGGGATGACCGCCGAGTGGGTGTCGTACGGCGGCGACGTGAAGGAGGCCGTCCTGTGGTGGGGCGGGCTCGCGGACGGGTCTGGGCGGCTGCGGGCGACGCTGCTGCCCGGGGGTGCGACGCTGGCCGCCGGGGTCGCCCGCCAGGCCCCTGACGGGCCGGTGGCGGGCTTTCTGTACGAGCCGGACGGCGCCGTCATCCGCGCGCACCTGGTCGCCGAGGTCGCCGAGGAGGTCGGCGGGACTCTGGTCGACCCGACGATCGCCTACATCACGAGCGACAAGCTGGTGGCGACCCCGTTTGCGACGGCGTACGAGCTGACCGACGTACTGCCGTTCAACCTCAAGAAGTTGAAGGCCCTGGTACGCGAGCGCGGCATCGGCAGCCTCACCGTCAAGAAGCGCGGTTCGGCGGTCGAGCCGGAGGAGGTGCGCAAGCGCGTGAAGCCGAGTGGGCCGGGCTCCGCGACGGTGTTCCTGACGCGCGTCGCCGGGGCGCCGACGATGCTGGTCGGACACCCGGTCACGGCACGGTAGTTCGGGTGCGCAGGGACTCGTACCGCACGGATTCGGGCGCAGGGGTTCAGACGTAGTCCTCCAGGCGCGCGACCGTGAAGCCCTGGGCCTGGATCTTGCGGAGCAGGTTGGCCATCATCTGCGTCATCGTCTTGCCCTTGAGGTCCGACGGCCCCCGGAAGTGCGCCAGGATGATGTCGCCGGGCTTCAGCTTCTTGTCGGCGTCGAGGTACTGCATGTCGCTGATCTGCATCGACTCGCGCCACAGCACGATCGCGCCGACGCCGCACTGGCCGGCGACCTGCTCGGTGGTCGCGTTGTAGTTGCCGAACGGCGGGCGGAACAGGTACGGCCGCACCCCGAACTCCTGCTCGATCCGGTCCTGGTTGCCGCAGATCTCGTGCTTCTGCGCCTCCGCACCCAGCGTCTTGAGGTTCGGGTGGTCGAGCGTGTGGTTCTGCACCGAGTGGCCCATGTCCTGCAACTTCCGGAAGTACTCCGGGTCTTGGCGCACGTAGCTGTCGTTCAGGAACATCGTGAACGGCACGTTCATGTCCCGCGCCATCTCCAGGAACTTCGGGTCCTTCTCGGCACCGTCGTCGATGGTGATGAACACGATCTTCTGGTCGGTCGGCACGCTCTTGATGACCGGCGGCGCGGCCGGGTTCGCCTTCACCGGCTTGACGGCGGGCGGCGCGGGCGGGGCCAGGAACGGCTGGAGGCCCCACCGGGCGGCCTTCGCGGCGGCGTCGTCGGGCGGCGGCGCGGCGGGCTGTCCACCGGGCGGTACGGCGGCCCGCGTACCTTGCGGGACCGGTGCGGCCTGGGTCGCCCGGCCCCCGGACGCCGCCGGCCCGGGCGCGGCCCCGTCGGCGCCGGCGGCCCCGAACGGCTTGCGGTCGTCCGACCCGCCGCCGCATGCGGAGAGCAGGAGGGCGGACACGAGAGCGAGAACCATGGCCGTGCGCCTGGCCGTACGCCTGCCTGCGCGCCCGCCGCCCGCGCGGTCGACGCCCGCAAGGGCCGCGACGCCACCGCTCACCCGACCGCCCACCCGAACTCCTGTACGCACCGCCACCGTTCCCGCGCCTTTCCGTCGCCCCGGCCACCGCACACCCGTCGACACCCCGTGGACACCCGTGGACACCCCGTGGACACCCGTGGGGACACCCGCTGACAGCCCGCCGCGCACACGGCGCACGCGCCAGGCGCACACCCTCCGTACGCGCCACGCCCGAACATCGGTTGCCTCGAAACTTCACCCGCTTGCGGCGATCCGTCCGAAAGATGCCGTCTTAAGCTACGCCACGCGCATACACCATCACCCATATGACAGGCACGGGAATGTCGATACGGGTGTAAACAGCGGGGTGACCGGGGCACACTCAAGTCCTGAAGGCATGGCTCGTGCGGCGGCGCGATGCCATGAGTGCGGCCGTCCCGCCCCCGGCTTGTGATTCGGCCTCCTCGCCGGGGGCGGGCCGGAGTCCGGGATCCCGGACCGACCCGCCCACAGTGGCGGCCGCCGGCCACCTTCACGGCACCACGAAATGACGAGGACACCCCGCGCCCACAACGGGGCGCGGGGTCAGCGTTGTACCTGCTCGAAGTCCCAGTCGTGCGGCGGCCGGGCGACCAGTTCGCGCGGCGGGTCGGGCAGTCCCGACGGCTCGCCCGTCCACAGGCTGATGACCACGACTCGGCTGTCCGCACTGCGGAAGACCTCGACGCGTTCCAGGCCCGCGACGCCCTCCAGTGACGGCAGCGCCGTCGCGTACACCCAGTCCACCAGCGCGTCGCCGCTGCCCGGGTTCGCCTTCGCCTCCCACATCGCGGCCGTGATGCGCGCGGTCATGGACCGCCCCCTCCCTCTCGGTTCCCCGTCGGTACGTTCACCCGAGCACGAGCACACACCCGGCGCGCCCCTGCCCTGGGGAGTCTGAAGACACGGCCTACGCCTGCGTCACCGTGACGGGCATGGACGAATCCGCCGGGATGCGGAGCGTCGACGGCGCCCGGTCGCGGCGCACCATCTCCGCGCCGAGGGCGGCGACCATCGCGCCGTTGTCCGTGCACAGCCCCGGGCGCGGCACGCGCAGCGTGATCCCGGCCGCGGCACACCGCTCCGCGGCCATGGCCCGCAGCCGCGAGTTGGCCGCGACACCGCCGCCGACCAGCAGGTGGTCGACGCCGTTCTCGCGGCACGCGCGGACGGCCTTGCGGGTCAGGACGTCCACCACGGCTTCCTGGAACGACGCCGCGACGTCCGCGACCGGTACCGGCTTGCCGTCGCGCCCGCGCGCCTCGACCCAGCGCGCGACCGCCGTCTTGAGCCCGGAGAAGGAGAAGTCGTACGCCGCATCGCGCGGCCCCGACAGCCCGCGCGGGAACGCGATCGCGTCCGGGTCGCCCTCCCGCGCCCGCCGGTCGATCAGCGGCCCGCCCGGGAACCCGAGCCCCAGCACGCGCGCGACCTTGTCGAACGCCTCGCCCGCCGCGTCGTCGATCGTCGCCCCCAACGGCCTTATGTCGCTGGTCACATCGGGCACCAGTAGCAGCGACGAGTGGCCGCCGGAGACCAGCAGTGCCATGCACGGCTCCGGAAGGCGGCCGTGTTCGAGCTGGTCGACGCACACGTGGGCGGCGAGGTGGTTGACGCCGTACACCGGCTTGTCGAGCGCCATCGCATAGCCCTTGGCCGCCGCGACGCCGACGAGCAGCGCGCCCGCGAGGCCGGGGCCCGAGGTGACGGCGATCGCGTCGATGTCGGACATCGCGACCCCCGCGTCCTTCAGGGCGCGGTGCACGGTCGGGACCATCGCCTCCAGATGCGCACGGCTGGCGACTTCGGGGACCACACCGCCGTAGCGCGCATGTTCGTCGACGCTCGACGCCACCGCGTCGGCCAGCAGGGTGGTCCCGCGGACGATGCCGACGCCGGTCTCGTCGCACGAGGTCTCGATGCCCAGGACGAGCGGCTCGTCAGCGGCCATGGTCGCCGACCTCCTCGGGTACGGGGTCGCCACCGGGCCCGCCGCCGTTGCCGCCACCAGGGGCGCTTCCCGCGGCGCTTCCGGCGGCGCTTCCGGCGGCGCTTCCGGGGCCGCCGCCGTTGGACGCGTGCCGTGCCGCGGAGCCCTCGCGGGTGAGGTCGCAGCGCATCACGAGGGCGTCGACGTTGGCGGGCTGGTAGTAGCCGCGGCGGACGCCCAGCGGGACGAACCCGAAGCGCTCGTACAGCCGTTGCGCCCGCGTGTTGTCGACGCGCACCTCCAGCAGGACGTGGTGGCAGCCGCGCCGCCGGGCCTCGTCCAGCAGGTCGGCGAGCAGGGTGGCGCCGAGCCCGGTGCCCCACTGGTCGCGGCGTACGCCGATGGTCTGCACGTCGCCCTCGCCGCCCGCGCACGCCAGCCCCGCGTACCCGGCGATGGCGCCCGAGGCGTCCTCCGCGACGACGTAGTGCCGCGTCTCCGGGTCGGCGAGCTCGGACCAGAACATGCCCGGCGTCCAGGCCTCTTCGGGGAACAGGTCGTGTTCCAGGGCGAGCAGTTGCTCGATGTCCCACCAGCGCAGTGCGCGAACCGTCGGGGCGGTCGTCATGACGGGAGTCTATGGCCATCCGCCGGAAGCGCCCGGAATGCACCGCATCGACCGCGCGCCCGGCACTACTTCCGCCGGGCACCGCCGACGCCCTACTGTCTGCGCAACGGTTCTACGCGCGCAGAATCCGCCTGACCCGCCGTCCGACCCGCCCGAACGGCCCGCCGCAGGGTCGCCGCACGTTGTTCCGCCGCCCACGCACCGCAGGACGCCCGCGCGACGGGCGGCGTTCACCGGCAGTCCGCAGGATTCCCCCAGACGAGGCCCACGAGACCGCAGGCACCAGCCGACCGCAGGCGGCACGGCACCACCAGACCGCAGGCACCGGCACACGTGCTTGCACGACCCGCACGTACGACACGCGCGGTCCGCACGACCCGCACACCCCGTACGACCCGCTCGGCCCGGCCCACATACAAGTTCACACCAGGAGGACTCGGGTGACACCACGTCAGTTGTCGCCGCTGCCGCCACGCACACGGCGGGGACGGCGTACGTCCGGCGCCGTCGCGGCACTCGTCGCCGCCGCAGTTGCCGCGACACCCGCGCTGCTCGCGCCCGCGACCGCCGCGGCAGCCCCCTCGCCGAGTGCGGTGATCGCCGAGGTCTACGGCGGCGGCGGCAACTCCGGCGCCACACTCCAACAGGACTTCGTCGAACTCGGCAACCGGAGCGGCGACGCCGTCGCCCTCGCCGGATGGTCCGTCCAGTACCTGCCCGCCGCGCCGAGCCCCACCAGCCGCTGGCAGGTGACCGCGCTGACCGGGAGCCTCTCCGCGAACGGCCGCTACATCGTGGCCGAGGCCAAGGGCACCGGCGGCACGCTGGCGCTGCCCGCCCCCGACGCCACCGGAACGATCGCCATGTCCGCGACCGGCGGCACGATCGCGCTGGTCGACTCGACCGAGGCGCTGACCTGCCTGACCGCCGCCGACTGCGCCGCGGACGCCCGGATCCGGGACCTCGTCGGGTACGGCAGCGCCGTCGTGCGGGAGGGCTCCCCGGTCACCGGCGCGTCCAACACCGCGGGCGTGGCACGCGCTACGGCGCTCGCCGACACCGACGACAACGCCGCCGACTTCGCGTCCGGCGCCCCGACGCCCCTCAACTCGCGCGGCGAAGGCCCGCGCGACCCCGGCACCGACCCGGGAACGGCCGCACGCATCCACGAGATCCAGGGACCCGGGCGCGTGTCGCCCAAGAACGGGCAGCAGGTCGCGGCCGTCCCGGGCGTGGTCACCGCGATCCGCGCGTTCGGCTCCGCCCGCGGCTTCTGGTTCCAGGACGCGCAGCCCGACGCCGACCCGCGTACCTCCGAAGGCATGTTCGTCTTCACCGGATCGGCCACGCCCCAGGGCGTCGCGGTCGGCGACGCGGTGGCGGTGAGCGGCAAGGTCGAGGAGTTCTACCCCGGCAACGCGGACGCCAACGGCCAGTCGCTGACCGAACTCACCGGTGCCACCTGGACGGTCGCCTCGTCCGGCAACGCCCTCCCGACGGCGGTCGTGCTCGACGCCGCGACGGTGCCCGACGCGTACACCGCGGACGGCAACCTGGAGACGCAGCCCCTGCAACCCGGCGCCTACGCCCTCGACCTGTACGAGTCGGTCGAGAGCCAGCGCGTGCAGGTGGCCGACACCCGCGTGGTCGGCGCCACCAACAACTTCAACGAGCTGTGGGTGACGGTCGAGCCGACGCAGAACCCGACGGCCACCGGCGGCACGCTCTACGGCTCGTACGCCGCGCAGAACGGCGGCCGGGTCAAGGTCTCCTCGCTGATCCCGTTCGCCGAACGCCCGTTCCCCAAGGCCAACGTGGGCGACACTCTCACCGGGACGACGGCCGGCCCGATGACGTACGACAGCTTCGGCGGGTACGGCGTCGCCGCCACCACCCTGGGCACGCTCACCTCGTCCGGCCGCACTCCCGAGACGACGCGGGACCAGAAGAACACCGAGCTCGCGGTCGCGACGTACAACGTCGAGAACCTGTCGCCGGTCGACGACCAGGCCAAGTTCGACCGCCTCGCGCGCGGCATCGTCACCAATCTCGCGACGCCGGACATCGTGGCCCTGGAGGAGATCCAGGACAACAGCGGCCCCACCAACGACGGGACCGTCGCGTCCGACCAGACGCTCGCCAAGCTCGTGGACGCGATCGTCGCGGCCGGCGGCCCGCGCTACCAGTGGCGCACGATCGACCCGCAGGACGGCAAGGACGGCGGCCAGCCCGGCGGCAACATCCGCAACGCCTTCCTGTTCGACCCGGCGCGCGCGCAGTTCGTCGACCGCGCCGGCGGCGACGCCACCACGCCGGTCGGCGTCCGCAAGACGTGGCTCGGCCAGGCGCAACTGACGCTGTCCCCCGGCCGCGTGGCTCCCGCGGACGAGGCCTGGACCAACAGCCGCAAGCCGCTCGCCGCCGAGTTCCGCTTCCGCGGGCGCACGGTGTTCGTCATCGCGAACCACTTCGCGTCCAAGGGCGGCGACCAGGTCCTCGACAGCCGTACGCAGCCGCCGAACCGGACGTCCGAGGTCCAGCGCCTCAAGCAGGCGGCCGTGCTGCACGGGTTCGTGGGCGACATCCTCGAGGCCGACCCGCGCGCCAACGTGGTCGTGCTCGGCGACCTGAACGACTTCGCCTTCTCGCCGACCCTGAAGACGCTCACCGGTGACGGCTCGCTGCGCGCACTGGTCGAGACGCTGCCCGCGAACGAGCAGTACGGGTACGTCTTCAACGGCAACAGCCAGATGCTCGACCACATCCTCACCAGCCCGAGGATGACCCGCTTCGAGTACGACATCGTGCACGTCAACTCGGAGTTCGCGGACCAGGCGAGCGACCACGACCCGCAGGTGCTGCGGGTCCGGCCGAGTACGGGCAGCGATCTCCTCGACTGGATCGACCAGTTGCTGGAGCCCTGGCTCGACCGCCAGTAGCTCGACCGCCAGTAGTACACGTACCGCAACGGACCGCGGTCCCGGACGCCTTCACCGGCCCCGGGGCCGCGGTCCCGCGCGTTCGGGTCAGCGCCGCAACGCCTCGACCGGTTCGATCCGCGCGGCGCGCCAGGACGGATAGAGCCCCGCCGCCCAGCCGGTGACCAGCCCGACGAAGGGGGCCGCGAACACCAGGAGCGGATGGACGATCGGTGTCCAGTCGCGCGCGGCGGCCGTGGCCACGACCGTCGCGGTGCCGAGACTGGTGCCGATCAGGCCTCCCACCGCCCCGAGCGTCGCGGACTCGGCGATGAACTGCCCCGCAATGTGGTGCCCGCGTGCGCCCAGCGCGCGGCGCAGCCCGATCTCCGCGGTGCGCTCCATGACCGCGACGAGTGTCGTGTTGGCGATGCCGACGGCACCGATGACCAGGCAGATCCCGGCCAGCAGCAGGAAGAGCGTGTTCAGGTCGGACGTGACGTTCTCGCGCAGCGAGCGCGGGTCCGGCGGCGCGACGGACTTGAAGTAGTCGGGGCGGTCGGGGCGCAGCGCGTACGGCGCCTCCTGGGCCACCTGCCGCGCCGCACCCATCTGCGTCGAGACGAGCATGGCCGCCCGGGCGCCGGGGTCGGGCGGCCCCCAGATCATCTCCGCGGCCGTACGCGGGATCACCACCGACATCAGCAAGTCCGGCTTGCGCTGGGTGTCGGCGAGGATGCCGATGACCGTGAACGGGATGTCGTCGATGAAGACGGCGGGCTGCGTCTCCAGCGCGGCGATGCCGAAGCGGGCCGCGACGCCGGGGCCGACGACCGCCACCAACTCGGCGCGCCCGTCGTGGAAGGTGTCCCATGTACGGCCTTGCGCGAAGGTCGCACCCGCTGCCCGGAGAACGCCCGCCGACGCGGCGAGGACCGGGGTGGCCTGGCTCTGCCGGTCGCCGCCGACCGGCGCGGCCCGGACCCCGCCGCCCGCGGACAGCCGGACGTCCCAGTACGTCCCCGCGGCGGTCACGCCGTTCAGGGCTCCCACGCGCGCGTCCGCGTCGGGCGGGAAGGCGACCGGGACGTGGTCGCTGTCGTCGCCGCCGGTGTCCTCGACGGTGACCTCCGTCGCGGTGAACTTGTTGAACCGGTCGCCGATCTGGCCGCTGGCGGTGGCGGTGATGCCGAGCACGGCCACGAACGTGCCGACCCCGAGGACGGTGCCCAGGGCGGTCAGCATCGAACGGGCGGGCCGCTGCAACATGCCGGCCAGGGACTGCGCGACCATGTCGCGCCAGGCGAACCGGGAACGCGGCAGATCGGCGTGGGCCGACCCCTTCCGGGCGCGCGCGGGGGCGGGGGCGGCGGGTGCGGACGCCGAGCCGGTGGCGGGGGCGCGACCCGCGCGGAGCAGCCGGGCGCGGCGAGGCGGTGCGGCCGGTGGGGGTGGCGTTGCGGGACGCGGTGGCGCGGCGGGACAAGGAGGCGGTGCGGAACGGGCGAGCGCTGCGGAGTTGGAACGCGACCACGACGGGGACACGAGCGCCTGCGGCGGCGGGGCCGAGAACACCGACGGCTCGGTCGGGGGTGCGTAGTAGGGCGAACGCTCGGTCGGGGGTGCGTAGTACGGCGACTGCTCTGTCGGCGGCGGCGGCTGCTCCGGCGGCGCGTAGGCCGTCGGGGCGGCTGTCGGCGCCGGGCCGAGGTCGAGCCAGGGATTGCCTGAGGACGAGGGCTTCACGCGGGAGCGCACCTCTCCTGCTCGGTCAGCAGGCCGTCGCGGATGGTCACCGTGCGCGTCCCGCGCGCGGCGACCGACGGATCATGGGTGATCAGCATGATCGTCATGCCCGCGCCGTTCAGGTAGTCCAGCAGGCCCAAGACGTCCTCCGCCGTCGCGGAGTCGAGGTTCCCGGTCGGCTCGTCGCACAGCATCAGCGCCGGCCGGCCCGCCAACGCGCGCGCGATGGCGACGCGTTGCCGCTCGCCGCCGGACATCGTCGAAGGCAGCGCCCGGAGGCGGGGGCGCAGGCCGACCATGACCAGCGCCCGCTCGGCCCGCGCGAGGCGCTCGGCGCGCGGGACTCCCTGGTAGACCATCGACAGTTCGACGTTCTCGAGCGCACTGCGGTGCGGCAGCAGGTGGAACGACTGGAACACGAACCCGATCCGCGCCCCGCGCAGCGCCGCACGCCGCCCCTCCGGAAGTTGCCCGGTGTCGACACCGTCGAGGAGGTAGCGGCCGCCGGTCGGGCGGTCCAGCAGGCCGGCGACGTTCAGGAACGTGGACTTGCCGGAACCCGACGGGCCGACGATCGTCACGTACTCGCCGCGTGCGACGCGCAGATCGGTGGGCCGCAGCGCCTGGACCTCGGGCGGGCCGGGGTAGGTGAGCGAGACGCCGTCGAACTCGATCACCGGGACGTCGTCGGCATCGGCGGAGTCGGCGGAGTCAGCGGAGGTACCGACGGAGTCGGCGGCCGTATCGGCAGCGGCCGGCCCGCCCGCGGGCATCCCGTACGTCACTTCTCCGCCCCCGCGGTGGCCGCGGCACCGGCCGGACCGCCCGCCACGCCGATCATCACGCGCTCCCCCGGCCTGAGCCGGGCGTTCGCGACCGGCGTCACCTGGACGTATCCGTCGCCGGTCGTCCCCGGCCGCACCTCGACGCGGCGCTTGGCTCCGTCCGGCTCGACCACGGTCACCACGGTGCGGCCGTCGGCACCGGCCGAGACCGCGGACAGCGGCACCACGAGGACGGGTCCCGCCGACGCGGCCGCCTCGACGGTCAGCCGTACGTCCTGGCCGGCGAGTTTCGCGTCCAGGGGCTGTGTGGGTGTCACCACCATCTCGTACGTGCGGGCCCCGGAGCCGGCCTTTGCCTCGCCGTCGCCGTTCTCCGCGTTCGGGTCGGACGGGGTGTCCGCGACCGAGGTGACCTTCGCGGCCGCTTCGAGCCCGGTCACCTCGGACAGCACCTTGACCTGCATGTCGGGGCGGACCAGGCCCTTTTCGTGCGGGGCGAGGGCGCCTCGGATCACCAGGGTGCCGGACGAGATGCCCAGCACCTTCTCCGCGGCCGGCTTGCCGACCTGGGCGTTCACCGAGTCCACGCGACCGGGGAACGCGCCGAGGAACACCACCTCGGAAGCGGGCACCATGGCACCGGACTTCGCCGGGTCCGAAGGCGTGTCCGCCTTGCCGTCGTCGGCGCCCTGCGCCTGCGGTGCGGAGTATCCGATGCGCTGATAGAGCGCGGCCACCGCGTCACGGGTTCCGACGCCGTACGAACCGGCTTGATCCGCCCCGGTTTTCAGTCCGATCGCGGAAAGCGCCTGCTGCAATTGCGCGACGTCCTTGCCCTCCGCGCCGGGTTTCAAATCGCGGTACGCCGGAACGGCTCCCGGCAACACAAATACCGGCCTTCCGGAAATCTCCACGAGCACCTGCCCGGCGCTGAGCGCGTCACCGGTTTTCACCCGCACAGCGGTCACGATGGCCGAACCGCCGGAATCCTCCAGGCTTTTCCCGGCACCTTGCGCGGTCACGTCGACGGATTGCGCCGCGGTGACCCGGCCGCGCAGCACGACGGTGTCCACGAGGCGCCGGGACTCGACCTGTGCGGTGATGAGGGAGTGCGGCGGAGCGTCCGCCTCCGCGGCGTGCTCACCAGGTGATTTGACGAGTTGGGCCGCGCCGAGGCCGCCCAGCGCCACGACCAGCGCGGCCACCACCGTGATGACGAGCAGTCGGCGTCGCCGGTCCACGAATCCCTCGGCCGCATGCGCGTCGTCCGCGTTGGTCAGCCTGAACGCCGGGCCCTCGTTGTGGCGCATCCTCTGGCCTCCGGTCCCCGTTCCGTGGCGGCGAACTCCGACGGAATCACCCGGTACTCGGGTCGTATTCGAGCGAGTGCCGGATCAGATTGCCAGGTTCGACGGCGTCGCGCGGAACGAACGCGTGTTGTGGATACCGGCGTTGACTGTCCGGAAATCCACGTGCCAGCCTCACCGTCGGCGCGTCCTGCGCCAATACGAACATCGGCCGGTATTCCACATGGGGGAAACCTGATGTCTCGCAAGCGAAAGTCCGCTGCCCTGGCGCTGGGGACCGCTGTACTCGGCTCGGTCATCCTGACCGCAACTCCCGCGACCGCGGCCTCGGGAAGCTGCAAAGCGGGCGTGGACGTCTGCCTGTACTTCAACTCCAACTTCGAGGGCGCGAAGTACGGCCTGTCGGGGACTCGTCCCCACAACGGCCTGAAGTTCGGCAAAGGCAACGGCGCGGGACAGTACGTCAAGAACAACGCCGCGTCCGTGCACAACATGAACACGTACCTGTACGTGCGGGTGACGTACAACTCGATCGGCAGCAACCTCGGCCGGCTCGGGTACCAGACCTTCCCGCCCGGGACCAAGGCCAATCTCAACAGCAAGATGAAGAACGAGAACGCCGCGCAGTACGTCTACCACCCCGGGCCGCCCCCGAAGCAGCTGCCGTAATGCGGAGCATGCGCTTGGTCGGACGGGCCGCCGTCGTCCTCGGGCTGACCCTGGCCGCGGTCGCCTGTTCGTCCGAGGAGAAGAGCGATTCGGCGGCAGCTCCTCCGCCGGTCGATGCCGTTCCGCAACTGGCGAACATGGCCGGGCAGGCGCTCCCGCTCGAGGCGTACATGCTGCAGCCCGACCAGTCGGCAAAAATCGCGGGCGCGCGCGAGACCATGATCGTGCAGTGCATGAAGCGCCAGGGATTCGACTTCTCGTTCGACAGCGGCAGGGCGGCGTCCGGCGGGTTCGTCGTCAAGTCGCAGTCGGAGACGCGGTATCTCATCCCGCCCGACATGGCGGCCGATTACGGCTACCACGGGCCTCCCGGGACGAGTGATCCTCCGTCTCCCCCGCAACTCACGGAGGCGGAGGGGTTGGCACTCCGGGGGCCGGACTCCAACGGCGGCTGCTTCGCCGAGGTGGACGCCCAACTCGCCGAGCGCGGAGCCGTCATCCAGGACGCCGAACTCGTCAACACCATCAACGCGGACGGCATGCGGCGGTCGATCGAGGACCACCGCATGAAGGAAGCATTTGCGTTGTGGTCGGGCTGCATGAAGGAGCGCGGCTACGTGTACGCCACGCCTCTGGACGCCGCCGACGATCCCCGGTGGGGGGCCGCCGAGACCGCGAGTTCCGAGGAAATCGCGACCGCGGTGGCCGACACCGACTGCATGATCAAGAACAACGTGGCGGGTGTCTGGTTCGCGGTCGAATCCGCCTATCAGAAGCGGGACATCGAGGCGAACTTCGAGAAGCTCGAAGAGGTTCGCAAGGCCATCGACACCAGCATACGGGTGGCGGAGGAGATCACCGCGCAAGCCTGAGCGGCCGAGCCGCGGTCCCGGGGCGGTGGCCCGTCCCGGGACCGCGGCCTTCCGCATGCCGGGCCGGGGGCATTCCGCGTGAACGGGCTCGGCTCGGAGGGGACTTGCCGGCCTTCGGCGCGGAGGGGGCTTCCTCGCCTTACGAACCTTACGAAGGCGTGACCGGCTTGTAGTTGGCCGGCACCTTCGCGTCCGGGCGCCGCAGGTACAGCGGTTCGGGCGCGAGCAGTTCGCCGCCGTCCTTGAGGCGCTCCACGGCGAGCCGGGCCAGCGCGGCGGCGTCGACGTGCTCGGGCCCTTCGACGGACGCGAACGCGTCGGCGTACAGCGCGGCGCCCGCCCCGACGGCGGGCAGGCCCTCGACCGACGCGGCGATGTCGGCGGCGCGGTCCACGGAGGGGCCCTCCAGGCGCGTACGGGCGTCCGCGTACCTCGCCCAGTAGACCTCTTTGCGGCGGGCGTCGGTCGCGGCGACGAAGGGCGTCTCGCGGCCGGTGGCGTAGGCCAGCGCGTCCAGCGTGCAGATGCCGTGCACGGGGATGCCGAGGGCGTCGCCGAGGGCGCGGGCGGTCATCAGGCCGACACGCAGGCCGGTGTACGGTCCCGGGCCGACGCCCACGGCGATGTCGGTCAGCTCCGTACGGCCGCGTCCGGCGTCGGCGAGGGCCGCCACGATGCCGGGGACCAGGAGCTCGCCGTGCCGTCGCGCGTCGACCTGCGTGGAACCGGATACGACCTGGGACCCGTCGTGGAGGGCGACGGTCACGGCGGGGGTGGCGGTGTCGAAAGCGAGCAGCAGCACCGCCCAAGGCTATCCCGACGGCGTGGCGCGGCCGACCGCCTCGCACGGACCCGCCCGCGGTGCTGGCACGATGTGTGCCGTGGGGTACCGCGCCGCCGAGTGCGCACGACGCTGCGCCGTGGGTGGCGCCGCAGGTCGTACGACAGCTGTTCCGGCAGGTGTTGCGGCAGGTCGTGCGGTATGCGCGGCGGGTCGTACGGCGGGCTGTGCCCCAGCTGTTCGGGTGGGTGTCGGGTGGGTGTCGGTGGGTACAGCGGTCGGGCGAGAGGCGAAGTCATGGCGAATCCAGGAACGACGGTCGCGGGCATCACGCTCGCGGCGCTGGTCGGCGTGGGGGCGCTGGCCTGGAAGGCCGCGGACACCTCGCCGAAGGACCGCAAGGCGGACGTGACCAGTTCGAGCACGCCGATCGCGTCGCCGGGTGCGACGCAGGCCCCGCCCCAGACGGTGGCCCCGCCGGCGGTGCCGGCGAACTCGGGGAGCGGCAAGCGCGTCGTGTACTCGGTCGGTCAGAACCGCGTGTGGCTGGTCGACATCGTGAGCGGCAAGGAAGAGGCGCTGCGCACGTACACCGTGGTCGCGGGCAGCGTGCTGACGCCCGCGGACGAGTACCGGGTCAAAAACAAGACCGTGGGCCCGCAGCGCGGCGGCGACGGCCTGCGGATCGAGAACACGGTGGTCATAGGGAGCTTCAACGGGATGACGCTGGGCTTCAGCGCGACCGACACCCCGCTGGACCAGGTCGCGGCGGGGAACGTACCGCCGCCGAGCCCGTCGGCCACGACGACCCGCAAGCCGACCGGGCGGGCGACCGCGACCAAGAGCCCGACGGCGACGACGAAGCCGAAGAACGCCGGGGTGCGCGAGACGCCGGCGGACGGCAAGGCGCTGTTCGAGTTCGTGGACATCGGCACGCTCGTGGTCGTGGTGCCCTGAGGCCGGGCCGGATCCGACGCGCGGGTCGGGTGCGATGCGGGCCGGATCCGAAGCGGGCCGGATCCGAAGCGGGTCGGGTCCGACGGGGGTCGGTGGGGCGGTGAGCCGGTGAGTCCGGCCGGGCCCGGTGAGATACGGCCGCCTGTGAAGTAGCTCTCCCCCTGATGCCCCGTTCGGCCCAGTGACCTGGCCGTACGGCATCTCGGCACGCGTGTTCGCACCACCACAACATCACTTTTTCCGATTTGTCGACATACCATCACCATCAGGTTGACGGCTGGTTGATCGGCAAAGCGGAAGTGGTGACGGAGTGGCGATGCACAACCCCGGCCCCGGCGCGCCCGCCGGCGGCCCGCCCTCCGCACCCGCCGTGACCACGCCGCGCCGCCGCCGCTTCGTCGACTACCCGCGCTCGAACAAGTCCGGCGTACGGCGCTGGGTCCCCTCCTTCAAGCACTTCGCGACGGCGTTCGTCTTCGTGCTCGGCCTGCTGTTCCTGGGCGTGGGAGTCGTGTACGCGATCACCCCGATCCCCTCGCACGCGAACGCCGAGGCCACCAAGCAGAGCAACATCTGGCAGTGGAGCGACGGCAGCGAGATCGTGCGCACGGGGGCGACCAACCGGCAGAACGTGCCGCTGTCGGACGTACCCAAGCAGGTGCAGGAGGCGTTCCTCGCCGCCGAGAACCGCAGCTTCTACACCGACTCCGGCATCTCCCTCACCGGCACCGTGCGCGGCCTGGTCAAGTCGGTCACCAGCGGCGGATCGTCGTTGCAGGGCGGCTCGACGATCACGCAGCAGTACGTCAAGAACCTCTACCTGACGCAGGAGCAGACCGTCTCCCGGAAGTTCAAGGAGGCGATCATCGCGGTCAAGATGGACCGCGAGGAGTCCAAGGACGACATCCTCGAGGGCTACCTGAACACGGTCTACTTCGGGCGCGGGGCCTACGGCATCCAGGCGGCGGCCCAGGCGTACTACGGCGTGAACGCGTCGCAGCTGACGGTCGAGCAGGGCGCGTACCTCGCGGTGCTCATCAACGCGCCCGGCGTGTACGACGTCAAGAACACCACCGAGCGCGGCCGGGCGAACGCCGTCGCGCGCTGGAACTACGTGCTCGACGGCATGGTGAAGTCCAAGTGGCTCACCCCCGGGCAGCGTGCCGCGATGGTGTTCCCCGAGCCGGTCGACCCCGAGACGCAGCCGGGCCTGGAAGGCATGAACGGCTACCTCGTCGAGACGGCCAAGCAGTACCTGCTGGACAACGATGTCGTCGACGAGCAGGAGCTCGCGGCGGGCGGCTACACAATCCGCACGACCTTCGACAAGGCCAAGACCCGGGCCATGTACGACACCGTGCAGAACACGCTCAAGGACAACCTCGACCCGGCGTCGCGGGCCAAGGACGTGGGCGTGCGCGTCGGGGGCGCGTCGGTCGACGTGGCCACCGGGCGCATCGTGGCGATCTACGGCGGCCCCGACTACGTGAAGCAGTACGTCAACAGCGCGACGCGGCGCGACGTGCAGGTCGGGTCGACGTTCAAGCCGTACGTGCTGGCGGCCGGGCTGCGCGACGGCGTGCAGAAGAACAAGAAGCGTGTGCCGGTCACCCCGCAGACGCGGTACGACGGGGACGACGACGTGGTCGTCACGTACCCGAACGGCAAGCCGGTCATGGAGAACGGCAAGCCGTGGCAGCCGGGCAACGAGGACGGCCGCGACTTCGGCATGATCACGCTGTCGAGGGCCATGGACGTGTCCGCGAACACGGTGTACGCGCAGCT
Organism: Streptomycetaceae bacterium NBC_01309; assembly: GCA_045039925.1. GTDB lineage: Bacteria > Actinomycetota > Actinomycetes > Streptomycetales > Streptomycetaceae > Yinghuangia. The sequence continues at coordinate 6,261,176 of CP108400.1, read as the reverse complement.
CGGCATGGACGTCGGGCCGGACAAGGTGGTCGAGGACTCGATCCGCAGCGGCCTCAGCCCCGACACGCCCGGGCTGGAGCCCAATCCGTCGCTGGCGCTGGGCACCGCGACGCCGAGTGCGCTGGACATGGCGAACTCGTATGCGAGTTTCGCGGGTCGTGGGTCGCACGTGGACGCGTACTCGGTCGAGCAGCTGAGCCGCAACGGCGACAGCGTCGGGCTGCCGGACCACGACCACGAGCAGGTCTACACCGAGGAGCAGGCGGACGGCGTCAACCAGGTGCTCCAGTCCGTCGTCGAGTCGGGCACGGCCACGCGGGCGCAGGCGCTGGGTCGGCCGGCGGCGGGGAAGACGGGGACGACGGACAGCAACAAGTCGGCGTGGTTCGTGGGCTACACGCCGCAACTGTCGACCGCGATCGGCATGTTCCGGCAGAACCCGACGAGCAATGAGTTCGAGGACATGTACGGGACGGCGGGCCTCAGCCGCGTCGACGGCGGCAACCTGCCGACGCGGATGTGGACGACGTACATGCGGTCGGCGACGGCCGGCCAGCCCGTCGTGGACTTCCAGCTCCCCGCCGACGACAACTCGGGCGACGTGCAGGCTCCTGCGACCAGCGGTCCGCCCGCGTCGGCGCCGCCGAACACCGGCACCACGACGCCGGGGACGACTCCCCCGCCCGAGACGTCGAGCGGCCCGCCGCCGTCGTCAGCCCCGCCCGCAACCGGCGGCTCGTCGAGCTCCGGGCCACCAACCTCGGGACCACCAACCAGCGGCGGCAACGGCGGCTCCACCGGCGGCAGCACAGGCGGCAGCACCGGGGGCACCGGCGGCAGCACGGGCGGAAGTACGGGCGGCAGCACCGGCGGAGCCACCGGTTCACCACCGACCGACGCCCCGGACGAAAACGAAAACGCCGCCGACCGCTAATGGGAGCTACCGGGTCCCGCGAGAGACTCGGAGCCGTAGCCGCCAGCAGGTGAGCACTACCTACCGCGGAGCCCTTTGGAGCTCTGGTGTCAGACCGTGCCCCTGCTGGTCGGCCGGGAGGCCGTGACTGCCGATGAGATGGCGTTGCCCGCCGAGTTGTTGGGCGTGAGCACTGGATCCATTAGCCCGCGAGCCGTGTCTTCCGCAGGCTGCACGTACGTACCGGACGAGAGAAGCACGGAGCACGCCGGGTGTTGTGGATCGGAGACGACTGGGCCGAAGACCACCATGATGTCGAAGTTCAGGACGATGCGGGCCACAAGCTGGCGGCGGCCCGGCTGCCCGAGGGCATGGAAGGCATCGCCAAGCTCCACGAGCTCGTCGCTCGTCACGGTGGCGAGGACCTGGAGCCGTCGCAGGTGACGGTCGGGATCGAGACCGACCGCGGTGCCTGGGTGCAGGCCCTGACCGCCGCCGGCTACCGGGTCTACGCGGTCAACCCGCGCCAGGCGGCCCGGTTCAAGGAACGCTACGCATCCTCCGGCGCGAAGAGCGACAAGGGTGACGCCCACGCACTCGCGGACATGGTCCGCATCGACCATGCCCAACTCCGTCCGGTCGCAGGCGACAGCGACCAGGCCCAGGCCGTCAAGGTCGTCGCCCGCGCCCACCAGACCCTGATCTGGGAACGCACCCGCACTTTCCAGCGGATGCGCTCCGCGCTGCGCGAGTACTACCCCGCCGCCCTTCACGCCTACGCCGACCTCGCCCTGACCAGCACCGACGCGCTGGAACTGCTGATCAAGGCACCGACGCCACAGACCGGCGCGAAGCTGACCCGCACACAGATCACGGCGGTGCTGGCCCGTCACCGACGCCATCACCGGGACGCGAAAGCGCACACGATCCAGACCGCGCTGCGCGAGGGGCAGCTCGTGTTGCCGGAGTCGGTCACCACGGCATACGCAGCCGCGGTGACGGCGCACGCGCGAATACTCATCGCGCTGAACGAGCAGATCGAGGCGATGGAAGCGCAGGTGAAGGCGCATTTTCTCGAGCACCCGGACGCTGAGATCTATCTGTCGATGCCCGGCATCGCGGAGATCACCGGCGCGCGGGTGCTCGCCGAGTTCGGAGACGACCCCACTCGCTACAAGAACGCGAAGGCACGGAAGAACTACGCCGGCACCAGCCCCATCACCAGATCATCCGGCAAGGTCCGCACCGTCCAAGCCCGCTACGTCCGCAACAACCGCCTCGCCGACGCCCTTCAACGACAAGCCTTCTGCGCGCTACGCAGCTCGCCCGGAGCACGCCGCTACTACGACCGGCAACGCGCCCGGGACCTCGACTACAACCCCGCCCTGCGCCAGCTCGGCAACCGCCTCGTCGGCATCCTCCACGGCTGCCTCAAGACCCACACCCGCTACGACGAAGCCACCGCCTGGGCCCACCACACCCACCCTCAACCCGCATCCGCTTGACATCAAACGACATGAGATGTCTGACACGCGACGAACACCTTTCCGGCCGGTCGACGTCGGTCGATCGCGCCAGTTGGGCGCACACTCCGGGGCGCGGTGTGGCTCCTTGTTCCGCCAACGATCGGCGGAGCCCGGATGTCACGGGGTCACCCTTGCGAGGCCCGCACGCCGCGCGCCCGACCGAACATGCGTCCAGAGTGCATGCGCTTCGGCACGGCGCCGGGCCGTCTCGCGGACGCCGACTGCGGGGGACAAGCACCCCCAAAGTCCACGTCCACAGCGCACGCGCAGCAGCGCCGGGCCGTCTCGTGCACGCCGGCTACGGGGCGAGTGCCCCCGCGAGGTCCACGGCCGCCCAGCGGGCGCCCGATGCTCGCACGGTGACCACGCGGGGGTCGTCGCCCACGGCCGCGTCCACGTCTCCCTCGGCGCCGGCCGGAAGACCGTCTGCGGCCGGGACGGTGGTGCCCTCGGTGCGCTCGATGACCACCGTGAGCCGGTCCTCGGTCAGGTCCTCGACCTTGCCCTCGCCCCACTCCACGACCGTGACGGACTCCTCCAGCGAGGCGTCCAGGTCCAGGTCGTCGACCTCGCCCGCGACGTCGTTCGTCGTGCCCAGGCGGTACGCGTCCACGTGGACCAGCGCGGGCCCGCCGACCAGCGACGGGTGCACGCGCGCGATCACGAACGTCGGCGACGTCACGGCCCCGCGTACCCCGAGCCCCGCGCCCAGGCCCTGCGTCATCGTGGTCTTGCCCGCGCCCAGCCCGCCGGACAGCACCAGCAGGTCGCCGCCGCGCAGCACACCCGCCAGACGCCTCCCGAAGTCGCGCATCTCCTCGCCGGTGGCCACCATCACGCGGACTTCCGGCACCGTCCCGCTCACCACTTCCTGCCCCTGCCCCTGCACGTACGACATCCCCAAATCCGGTCGGCCGCCCCGCCGTGCCGATCCCGCTGTGTCCGGCAGCCGCTCCGGCTGCCGACCCGAACCTACGCCCAACGACGCGCTACCCCGCCGCGTCACGTCCGGCGCCGGAGCCAAACGATCCGTTTCGCCGCGATCCACCGGGCCCGCCGCCGCGCCGGGCCGGTTCGCGCGCGGCACGCGCGAGGAGCCCGCGCAGCGCCGCATTGACCACCTCCGGATGCTCGAGCGGGGTCAGGTGGCCGGAGTCCGGGACGACGACCAGCTCGGAGCCGGACAGCGCCTCGTGGATCGCCTCGCTGTGCGACGCCGGAGTCATCAGGTCGCCCTGGCCGCCCACCACGACGGTGGGCACGCGGTCGATGACCGGCAGCGCCGCCAGCTTGTCGTGGGTCTCGAACGCCGGGAAGAACTCGGCGATCACGTCGATGGGCGTCGCCGAGATCATCCGGTCGGTGAAACGCACGAGGATGGGGTCCACCTCGGAGTCGAAGGCGTACCGCTCGGTGAACAGGTAGACCAGGTCGCGCGCGGCCCGGCGGCCCGCCTCGACGATCGCGGCGCGCCGGCCGAGCGTACGCATGACACCCGGGGCGATGCGGTGCACCAGCCGCGCGCCCGCCGCCGGGATGCCGAGGGTGACGGTCGCCCACTTGCCCGCCGACGTGTTGAGCAGGCCCACGCCGACGACGCGCTTGCCGAACAGCTCGGGGTGCCGGTCGGCGAGCGCCATGATCGTCATGCCGCCCATCGAATGGCCCAGCAGGACGATGGGGCCGCGCGGGGCGAGGTCCTGGATGACGGCGTACAGGTCGTCGCCGAGCTGGTCGATGTTCGAGGTCTCGGGCGCGCCGCGGCCGGACCGCCCGTGGCTGCGCTGGTCGAACAGCACGAGCCGGTACTCGCCGCGGAGTTCGGCGCGCTGGAAGTGCCAGCAGTCCATGTTGAGCGTGTAGCCGTGGCACAGCACCACGGTCAGCGGCGCGTCCGCGCACTCGTCGACCTCGGCGAACAGCTCGACCCCGTCGGCGGCGGTCACGATGTGCGGCGCGCCGCGCAGCGTGCCGTACTCGGCGATCGCGTCCATCTCGGCCTCGGCGCGGCGCCGCACCCGGCCGACGGTCATGCGCTCGATCGCGACCCCGGCCGCGGCTCCGACCGCGAGTACGCCGACCGCGGCACCGAAGATCCCGGCGCGCTTGCCGACACTCGTGCCGCCCGCCACGCTCGCCGCCACATCGGCGGCCAGCATTCCTCCCGTCGGATCGCTCATCGGGCCCCCAGGAACACCCGCGGCACGCGCGACCCGATCCGCGTGACGATTTCGTAGGCGATGGTCCCGGCCGCACGCGCCCAGTCCTCGGCCGTCGGCTCGCCGGCGTCACCGGGGCCGAACACCAGCACCTCGTCGCCCGGGGCGACCGCCTCGTCGTCGCCGAGGTCCACCACGAACTGGTCCATCGCGACGCGGCCCACGAGAGTACGCCGGACGCCGCCGATCAGGACCGGACCCGCGCTGCTCGCGTGCCGCGGGATGCCGTCGGCGTACCCCAGCGGGACCAACGCAAGGGCGGTGTCGCGCTCCGCGTGCCAGGTGTGCCCGTAGCTGACGCCGTGCCCGCCCGGGACACGCTTGACCGACGCCACCGACGCGGCCAGCGTCATGACCGGGCGCAGGCCGAGGTCGGCGGAGCCGTGCAGATCGGGGATCGGCGAGACGCCGTACGTCGCGAGGCCGCTGCGCACCAGGTCGAAGTGCGACTCGGGCAGCGTCAGCATCGCCGGGGAGTTGGCCATGTGCCGCACCTCGGGCGTGACCCCGGAGTGCTCGGCGGCCGCGACGGCGTCCCGGAACGCCGCCAGTTGGCGGGCGATCGACGGGTGTCCGGGCTCGTCCGCGCAGGCGAAGTGCGACCACAGGCCCACGACCTGCACGAGTCCGTCGGCCTGCGCCTTCAGGGCGGCCTCCACCAGCGCTTCCCAGTCGTGCGGCTGGCATCCGTTGCGGCCCAGGCCGGTGTCGGCCTTCAGGTGCACGCGCGCGGTCCGCCCGGTCGCCCGCGCCGCGTCCTCGACCTCGGCCAGCGCCCACAGGCCGCTCACCGAGATGTCGATGTCGGCCGCGACCACGTCCGCGAACGGGTCGCCGGGCACCCACAGCCAGGTCAGCACGCGCCCGGTGTCACCCGTACGGCGCAGTTCCAGCGCCTCGGTCGGCAGCGCGGTGCCCAACCACGCGGCCCCGGCCTGCCGGGCGGCGCGTGCGCATTCGACCATCCCGTGGCCGTACGCGTCGGCCTTCACCACGGCCATGACCTGCGCCGACCCGACCCGCTCGCGCACCGCGGCGACGTTGTGCCGGAGCGCGTCGAGGTCGATCCGGGCTTCGGCACGCATAGGGCGGTGGATCCCCTCGTTCGGCGGTCGGACTGCTGATCGGCACCCGATGCCGGCGGCGATCGGTATCCCAGTGTGGCAGGCCCGGATAGATCACGCTGGCGGGGACGCGGCCACCCACCGACCGGTTGAAGCCCCGGCGTGCACGGCAGGCGCGCGGACGCCCGCAAGACGGAAGCCGACGTGCGCCCCCGCACACTCGTTCGGCTCCGTCCGACGCTGCCCGCGTACGCCCCGCCAGTGCCGGTCAGGCCTGGCGGTCAGGTCACGCGGCCGGGTGCCGAGGCCAGGTGCCGGTAGGTCACGCGGTCAGTCGCGGTCACGTCCCGCACACCTCGTGCCACGCGCCCGGCAGGGCCCTGAGGACGTCCGACGCCGAGCACGGCGCGCCGTCCTCGGCGGCCAGGCGCCCCGCCAGACCGTGCAGGTACGCCCCGCACACCGCCGCCTCTGCGGGCGTCAGCCCCGCGGCCAGCAAGGCCCCCGACAGGCCGGTGAGCACGTCGCCGCTCCCGGCCGTGGCGAGGTAGGGCGTGCCGGTCGGGTTCACCCACACCTCGCCCCGGGGGTCGGCGACCACGGTCGTGCTGCCCTTGAGCAGGACGGTGGCGCCGTATCCGGCGGCAAGGCGCCGGGCGTACGTGATCCGGTCCGCCTCGACCGCCGCGCGCGTCGCCTCCTCGCCGAGCCCGGCCAGGAGCCGCACCGCCTCACCCGCGTGGGGGGTGAGCAGCGCGCCCGGGGTGTTCCGCAACGCCTTCGGCCCCGATTCGGCCAGAAGGGTGAGCCCGTCGGCGTCCACGAGCACCGGCACTTCGTCGGCGAGGGCGGCCGCCAGGCGCTCGCGGGCCTCCTCCCCCGTGTCGATGCCCGGACCGACGGCGTACGCCTGGACGCGCCCGGCGCCCACCATCACCTCGGGGTGTGCGGCCAGCACGGCGTCGCCGACCGCGCGCGGGCCGACGTAGCGCAGCGCGCCCGCGCCGCCGTACAGGGCCGCGCCGGTGGCGAGCACCGCGGCGCCCGGGTAGCGCTCGGATCCGGCGGCAAGTCCGAGGACGCCGCGCGCGTACTTGTCCGTCTCGTGGGCAGGCCGGGGCAACAGCCTGGCGATGTCGGCGTGTTGGGCGGCGCGCAGGACAGGCGCGGGCGGTTCCAGACCGATGTCGACCAGTTCCACGACGCCGGCGTAGGCGGCGCCGGGGTCGACGAGCAGCCCCGGCTTGTGGGTTCCGAAGGTGACGGTCACGTCCGCGCGCAGCACCACCGGAAGTCCGCCGACCGCGTCGGGTACGGCGCCGGTGTCGGCGTCGACGCCGCTGGGCAGGTCGACCGCGACCACCACGGCGCCGGTCTCGGCGACCGCCTGGGCGAGTTCGGCGGCAGGTGTGCGCAGGCCGCCTCGGCCGCCGATCCCGACGATGCCGTCCATGACGAGGTCGGCCGCCGCGACGAGGCGCTGTGCGGCCGTCAGAAAGCCCGGGGCGTCGGCCGCGACCGTCCAGCCGCCCGCACTCCGCAAGGCCGTCAGGCCGCCCGCGTGTGCCCTCTGCGGGCTCAGCAGGAGGGCGTCGACGCGTGCGCCGCGGCGGGCCAGCCGCGCACCCGCGTACAACGCGTCGCCGCCGTTGTCGCCGCTGCCGACGAGCAGCACCACGCGGCTGCCGTAGACGCGGCCGAGAAGGCCCGCGCACGTCACCGCGAGGCCGGCGGCGGCGCGCTGCATGAGCGTTCCCTCCGGCAGCACGGCCATGAGCGCGGCCTCCGCCGCCCGGACCTGTTCGACGCTGTGGGCTTCGCGCACCCGACTGTCCCTCCCGCCCTATCCCTCCGCGATGACGACAGCCGAAGCGATGCCCGCGTCGTGGCTCAGCGACACATGCCAGCCGGTGACGCCGAGTTCGGCCGCCCGTGCGGCGACCGTGCCGCGGACCGTGAGCACCGGGCGCCCCGAGTCCTCGGTACGGATCTCCGCGTCCTGCCACTGGAGTCCGCGCGGCGCGCCGAGGGCCTTCGCCAGCGCCTCCTTGGCCGCGAACCGCGCGGCGAGCGAGGCGACTCCGCGTGCCTGTCCGGGCCGGACGTACCGCTCCGCCTCGGTGAACAGCCGGTCGGCAAGCCCCGGCGTGCGCTCCAGCGACAGCCCGAACCGCCCGATGTCGGCGACGTCGATCCCCACACCCACAATCACGGCGCCAGCATGGCACGGCCCGGAGGGACGGCCTCCGCGACGTGCGGTGCCGACCGCCGCGCCGCGCGTACCGCAGGCTCGACGGCCGCGCGCCGAGATCCGCAAATCACCCCGTTCCCGGGCTGATTCGCGGATCCCAGCGCGTGACCTCGGCTCAGATCCCTGGCCTCTAGAGCCGGTCTCTAGATGCGGTCTCTAGATGCGGTCTCTGGAACTGGTCTCTGGAACTGGTTTCTAGAGCTGACCTCTGGGACCGGTCTCTAGGACTGGTCTCTAGAACCGGCCTCTGGAACCGGTCTCTAGAACCCGCCCTTGTGCCACGGGCCCCAGACGGCGAACGTCACGCCGAGCCTCGACTGCACGTTCACGTACAGCGTGTGCGCGTCCGGGCCGAACGTGGCGCCGGCGAACTCAGCGCCCGCGTCGCCGACGACCGGTTCCAACCGCGCCAGGTCGAAGATGCGGCCGTCGACCGTCAGTCCGCGCAGGAAGTTGTCCGCGTCGCCGTCCTCGCAGAGGACCAGCGTGCCGCGCGGGCTGACCGTGACGTTGTCGGGGAGGTCCAGGCGCGCCGAGCCCGGCGACTCGTAGACGAGCCGGAGGCGGCGCGTGACGGTGTTGTACGCCCACACCTGCCCGCGCCCGTCGCCGAACCCGTCCGGGGCCGTCTCCCCCGGTGCGGTCGCGCCGCCCTGCGTGGACACGAAGTACACGACGCCGCGCTGGTAGTACGCGCCTTCGAGGCGCGAGAACAGTGCCGCGCCCTTGGCCCGGCCCTGGTTGCCGACCGCCTGGATCGCCTGGTCGTTGGTCGTGCCCGGGGCGAACGTCGGGTCGGGGTCGTCGATGTCGACCCAGGTGACGTCGTACGCGGCCCCCGGCCGCTGCGCGGCCGACAGGTCCGTGCCGGGGCGCCCCTTGACCGCGAGCATTTGCAGGCGTCCGCCGTCGCGCAGCCGACCGCCGACCCACGGGCTGATCGGCGGGAGGTAGCGGTAGAAGCCGGACGCGAAGCCGAAGTTGTCCTCGGTGAGGTAGACCGCGCCGGTGATGGGGTCGTAGACCGCCGCCTCGTGCGCGAATCGTCCCGCGCCGCGGATCGGCACGCGCGACGACGTGCCGTCGGCGGGCACCTCGAACAGGTAGCCGTGCTTCTGCTTGAGCTTGCTGTTGTCCGCGCCGGTGAAGTCGTTGCCGACGTCGGGGCCGTTGACCGTCTCCTCGCAGGTGACCCACGTGCCCCACGGCATGGGCCCGCCCGAGCAGTTCATCTGCGTGCCGTTGAGGCTGACGCGCGAGGACTCCACATTGCCGTAGCGGTCGACCACGACGGTGGTCGTGCCGCCGCCGGTGGCCGGGTCGTACGCCCGCGCCGCCTCGCCGAAGGCCCCCACCGGCCCGTTGACCTCGTGGTTCCGCACCAGCACGGTCGTCCCGCGGCGCCCGCGGAACGCCGCCATGCCGTCGTGCTTGCCGGGCGTCGGCATGCCGTCGGTCATCGGCGAGCCCGCCGGGGTGAAGGACCGGTAGCGGAACCCGTCGGGCAGGTGCAGCCGCACCGCGCCGTCGCGTTCGTCGGCGACCGGCTTCAGCGGCCCGTAGCCGCCGGGCTTCCCGTGCCGGGCGTCGGCGCCGGTGCTCTCGACAACGTCCGCGGCGGCGTTGGCGTCCGCGGCGGCCAGCCCCTGGAACGGTCCGCCGACGGCGGCGGCCCCGATGGCAACGGTGGCACTGCGGGACAGGAATCGGCGTCGGTCCACAGGCGTGGGTCCCTCCCTGAGCGGCATGCGGCGTGCAGCCGCATACGTGGCGAACCGCTGTGACGCTACTCGCGTAGAAGCCGCTTCGCCAGAGCCCCTTCGAACGTTTCTGCAAACGTCTGCGCACGGCGAAAGGCGGGGCCGCCAGGGCCCCGCCTCGTCTCTCCGCCACTCATCTGCAACCGCCTCGCGGCTGCGTTGCGGTCGCCTCAGTCCCCCGAGCCGCCTCGGCCGCCTGCCGCCACCACCTCGCGGCGCGGCCCACCCGAAGGCTCGTCCTCCGCGCCGGCCGCCACCTCCCGCGTGTCGGCGGCGGTCGCCGGCCCGCCCTGGCGTACGACCGTGCTCGGCTCGCCCTTCGGCTTGCCCGGCGCCTGCCCCGCGAACATCGCGCCGAGGGCCAGCAGCAGCCCCAGGATCTGCCACACCGTCAGGGTCTGGCTCAGCACGACGATGCCACCGAGGGTCGCCACCGCCGGGTTGACCAGCGACAGGAACGACACCGGTCCGGCGCCGAGGCGGTCGATGCCGCGGAACCACAGCACGTACGCCAGCGCGGTGCCGAACAGGCCGAGGTACGCGAAGCCGATCCAGTTCTCGCCCGTGAACGCCGGGGGCGCGCCCTCGGTGACCAGCGCCAGCGGAGCCAGGAACAGTCCGCCCGCGGTCAGCTGCCACGCCGTCAGGTCCAGCATGGTGACGCCTTCGGGCTTGCCCCACTTGCGGGTCAGCACGGTGCCCAGCGCCATGATCACAATCGCGGTCAGCATGGCCGCGATGCCGACGCCGTCGAGCTTCGCACTGCCCTTGAGCACCAGCAGGCCGACGCCCACGACGCCCACCAGACCGGCGATCACCGCGCGGCGGCTGGGCCGCGCACCCAGGATCATCGCCGAGAACCCGATCACCAGCAGCGGCTGGATCGCCCCGATTGTCGCGGCGACACCGCCCGGCAGGTGGTACGCCCCGACGAAGATCAGCGGGAAGAAGAACCCGATGTTCAGCATGCCGAGGATCGCGGCCCGCCCCCACCACCTGCCCCTCGGGAGCTTGCGTCCGAGCAACAGCAGCAGCAGGCCCGCGGGCAGCGCACGCAGCGCCGCGAGCAGCATCGGGCGGCCGTCGGGCAGCAGCTCGGTGGTCACCAGGTATGTGGTGCCCCACATCGCCGGCGCGAGCGCCGCGGCCGCCGCGACACCCATCCGCCCCGCCGAAGCCTTGCCGCCGCCGACCTTGCCGCCGCCGACCTTGCCCATCGCCACGCCGCCCATGTCCCCAGCCCCTCAGCGTTGATTATCTGAACGTTGAGATAAGTTTTACCCGCCAGGAACGAGAACGTCAAGTATGTGAGCGTTGAGATAATGAAGACTGGTAGAACTTGCGGGGAACAACCCGGCAACCACCACCACGGGGAAGGCAGGAACCATGCCCGAACAGCCTCAGCAACAGCCCGGGGAGCGTGACGCGGTGGACGACATCGTCGACCAGTGGGCCCGGGAGCGCCCCGACATGGACCTGGCCCCGATGGCCCTCGTCGGCCGCTACAACCGCTTCCACGCCCACGTCGAGGCGGGCCTGCGCGAGTACTTCGCCAAACACGGCCTCGACTTCTCCGAGTTCGACGTGCTCGCCACGCTGCGGCGTTCGGGCGAACCCTACGAACTCAACGCCCGCGCACTCCTGAAGTCCGCGATGGTCACCTCGGGAGCGATCACCAACCGCGTCGACAAGCTCTCCGCCAAGGGCCTCGTCGAGCGCCACCCGTGTGCCACCGACCGCCGCGCCGTCATGATCCGGCTGACCCCCGCCGGCAAGGAGCTCATCGACGACATCGTGATGGGCCACGTCGCCAACGAGGCGCGCATGGTCGAGGTGCTCACCGACGAGGAACGCACCCGGCTCGACGGCATCCTGCGCAAGCTGCTCATCGCCAAGGAGGGCTCACCGGGCTGACGCGGCCGACGTACGGCACCCCGGCACCCCGGCACCCGGCCCGCGGCACCCGGCACCCGGCACCCGGCACCGCGGCACGGAACGCCCCTCAGGACGCCCCGAGTTCCAACCGCAGTACGTGCTGGGGCCCCGCGCCGCCGCCGAAGTACCGCCGCCCCTCGTCGACGAACCCGCCCGCCAGGTACGCCCGCACCGCGCCCTCGTTGCGCACGTTCACCGTGAGCATCAGCACCTCCGCCCACGGCGCGAGCGCCCGCGCGGCCGCCGGCAGCGCCCGGATCGCCGCACCGCCGAACCCGCGACGCTGCCACCCCGCGCCGATGTAGAACCCGCGCAGCAGCACCGCCCGCCCCGGTTCGCCGGCGATCTCGTCGAGGTAGCCCTGCACGTCCAGCACGCCGAACCCGACCGCGGTGCCGTCGTGCACGACTGCGTACGGCGTGCGGAACGGGTCCCGGTCCGCGACCGGCAGCGTGTCCGCCGCCCGTCCCGAGAACTCCTCCTGGTCGGCCCGCGGCGCGAGCACGCGCACCGCACCGCGGAGCCGCGCAATACGCGGCTCCGCCTCCTCACCGTCGTCCGGGACCGTCAGGTCGACCAGATCGACACCGCATGATGTCCGTGCCATGAGAATGATGTCCGTGCCATGAGCCGGGAACCCCGGGCCCCGGGAGCCGCACAGGCGCAGGCCCGCAGGCCCCCGGGACACCCGTCAGGTGCCTGCCGTCATTCGACGGTGACCGACTTGGCCAGGTTGCGCGGCTGGTCCACCTCGTGGCCCTTGGCGGTCGCCAGCTCGCACGCGAACACCTGGAGCGGCACCGTCGCCACCAGCGGCTGGAGCAGCACCGGCGTGACCGGGATGCGGATGAGGTGGTCCGCGTACGGCACGACCGCCTCGTCCCCCTCCTCGGCGATCACGATCGTCATGGCACCGCGCGCCCGGATCTCCTGGATGTTCGACACGATCTTGTCGTGCAGCACGCTGCGCCCGCGCGGCGACGGCACCACCACGACGACCGGCAGGCCGTCCTCGATCAGCGCGATCGGACCGTGCTTGAGCTCGCCCGCCGCGAAGCCCTCGGCGTGCATGTACGCCAGCTCCTTGAGCTTGAGCGCACCCTCCAGCGCCACCGGGAAGCCGACGTGGCGGCCCAGGAACAGCACCGAGGTCGCGTCCCGCAGCGAACGCGCGAGGTCGCGTACCGGCTCCATGGTGTCGAGGACCTTCTCGACCTGCTCCGGCATCGCGGCCAGCTGCTCGATCACCTCGGTGATCTCGTCGCCCCACTTGGTGCCGCGCACCTGCCCGAGGTACAGCGCGACCAGGTAGCACGCCACCAACTGCGTCAGGAACGCCTTGGTCGACGCGACCGCGACCTCGGGGCCCGCGTGCGTGTACAGCACGGCGTCGGCCTCGCGCGGCATCGTCGAGCCGTTGGTGTTGCAGATCGCCAGCACCTTGGCGCCCTGCTCGCGCGCGTGCCGCTGCGCCATCAGGGTGTCCATGGTCTCGCCGGACTGCGAGATCGTTATCACCAGCGTCTGCCGGTCCAGGATCGGGTCCCGGTAGCGGAACTCGCTGGCCAGCTCCACCTCGCAGGGCACGCGCGTCCAGTGCTCGATCGCGTACTTGGCGATCATCGCGGCGTGGAACGACGTGCCGCACGCGATGATGACGACCTTGTCGACCTCGCGCAGCACCTGGTCCGGGATGCGCACCTCGTCCAGGCGCAGGCGCCCGTCGGTGCCGATCCGGCCCAGCAGGGTGTCGGCGACCGCCTTCGGCTGCTCGGCGATCTCCTTGAGCATGAAGTAGTCGTAGCCGTCCTTCTCGGCGGCCGACGCGTCCCAGTCCACGTGGTACTCGCGGAACGTGCCCGGGTTGCCCTCGAAGTCGGTGATCGTCACGCCGTCGGCGCGCAGTTCGACCACCTGGTCCTGGCCCAGCTCGACGGCCTCGCGCGTGTGCGAGATGAACGCCGCGACGTCCGACGCGAGGAAGTTCTCCCCCTCGCCGCGCCCGACCACCAGCGGCGAGTTGCGGCGCGCGCCGACCACCACACCGGGTGCGTCGGCGTGCACGGCCACCAGCGTGAACGCGCCCTCCAGCAGGCGGCACACGCGGCGCATCGCCTCGGCCAGGTCGCCGCCCGACGGCTCGAAGTGCTCGGCCAGGAGGTGGGTCACCACCTCGGTGTCCGTCTCGGACAGCAGCGTGTGGCCGCGCTCGGCCAACTCGGCGCGCAGTATGGCGAAGTTCTCGATGATGCCGTTGTGGACGACCGCGACCCGGCCCGCGTTGTCCAGGTGCGGATGCGCGTTGGCATCGGTGGGCGCGCCGTGCGTCGCCCAGCGGGTGTGCCCGATACCGGTCGGACCGACCGCGAGCGGGGACTCGGTCAACGACTTCTCGAGGTTGGCCAGCTTGCCGGCCTTCTTGTCGCTGACCAGCGCGCCGTCCGCGAGCACTGCCACGCCCGCGGAGTCATAGCCCCGGTATTCGAGGCGGCGCAGCCCCTCGATGACGACGTCGAGCGCCGACTGACCACCTACGTATCCAACGATGCCGCACATGGGGGTCAGCTTAAACGGTCGTCCGAACCAACGTGCGGAGCAGCCCGGGGCGCGGACGCGCGGTGGCCCCGGGGACAATGTGTGGTGTGCACACCATCGTGACACCCGGCACGGCACGCGACCTGTCCCCGTACGTCGAACTCGACCGCGAGGCGTGGAGCCGGCTCCGGGCAAGTACACCGCTGCCCCTGACCGCCGACGAACTGGAACGGCTGCGGGGCCTCGGCGACGTCGTCGACCTCGACGAGGTGACCGACGTCTACCTCCCGCTGTCCCGGCTCCTCAACCTCTACGTGGGCGCCACGCGCGGCCTCAACTCCGCCCTCACCACGTTCCTCGGCAACGACGAGCGCCGCACCACGCCCTTCGTCATAGGCGTCGCCGGCAGTGTCGCGGTCGGCAAGAGCACCACCGCCCGCATCCTGCGCGAACTCCTGGCCCGCTGGCCCGACCATCCGCACGTGGCGCTGCTGACCACCGACGGATTCCTCTACCCCAACGCCGAGTTGGAGCGGCGCGGCATCATGCACCGCAAAGGCTTCCCGGAGTCGTACGACCAGCGCGCCCTGGTGCGCTTCGTCGCCGATGTCAAGGCGGGGAAGCCCGAGGTCGGCGCGCCGGTCTACTCGCACCTGACGTACGACATCGTCCCCGAGGAACGCCTCTTCGTACGCCAGCCCGACATCCTCATCGTCGAGGGCCTCAACGTCCTCCAGCCGGCCCGGGTCGGCGCGGACGGCCGCCCCCGCCTCGCGGTGTCGGACTTCTTCGACTTCAGCGTGTACGTCGACGCGCGCACCTCCGACATCCGGCGCTGGTACCTGGACCGGTTCCTGAAGCTGCGTCAGACCGCGTTCCGGGACCCGGCCTCGTACTTCCGCCGCTACGCCGCCATGACCGAGGAAGAAGCCGTCTCCTACGCGGAGGGCATCTGGCGCGACATCAACGAACTCAACCTCGTGCAGAACGTCCTGCCCACGCGCGGCCGGGCGACCCTCGTCCTCCGCAAGGACACGGACCACACGGTGAGTCGGCTGCGCCTGCGCAAGCTGTGAGCCGTACCGTCCGCACATGCTGCATCTGAGGGCCATCGTGCCGCGCGAGAAGTCCGGTGCCGTGCGCCGCCTCCTCGAAGCGGAACCGGGCGTCACCCACCTGGTCGTATGGCCGGGTGTCGCGGTGTCGCCGCCCGGCGACGTGATCGCGTGCGACGTCGCCCGCGAGTCGGCGAACCTCGTGCTCGACGACCTGCGCGCGCTCGGCATCGACGAGGACGGCGCGATCGCGCTGGAGAACCTCGACGTCGCGCTGTCCCGTTCGGCGCGCGAGGCCGAGCTGGACGCGCCGGGCGAGGGCGCCGACGCCGTGGTGTGGGAGCAGATCACCGAGGCGACGTCCGAGGAGTCGACGTTCACCGTCACGTTCCTCGCGTTCCTGGCGATCGCCACCATGATCGCCGCGTGCGGCGTGCTCCTCGACAACCCCATCCTCATCGTCGGAGCGATGGTCGTGGGACCGGAGTTCGGCCCGCTGGCCGGGCTCTGCGTGGCCACCGTGCAGCGCCGCCGCGACCTCGCCGCCCGGTCCGCCCTCGCCCTCGTCGCGGGCTTCCCGGTCGCGATGGTGCTCACGATCGCCTTCACGTGGCTGCTCACCTGGTCGGGCGATTTCAGCAAGGACATGCTCGAAGCGGACCGCCCGCAGACGTCGTTCATCTACCAGCCGGACTGGTTGTCCTTCTGGGTCGCCTTCCTCGCCGGTGTCGCGGGCATCCTGTCGCTCACGTCGTCGAAGTCCGGGGCGCTGATCGGCGTGCTGATCTCGGTCACCACGGTGCCGGCGGCCGCCAACGCGGCGGTGGCGGTGGCGTACGGCGACCTCGGCCAGGCGGGCGGCTCGCTCGGCCAACTCGGCCTGAACCTCGCCGCGATCGTCGTCGCCGGCACCGGCACCCTGCTCCTTCAGCGGTACGCGTGGCGCAAGACGCACGGAAGGCACCGCCCGGGCGTACCCGGCCTGAAGCGCGACTGAGGCGCGACTGAGGCCGGCTGAGGCGCCCTCCCGCGCGGCAACAGCGCGGCCCCCGCCCGGAGTCCGGGACGGGGGCCGCAAATCTGCGAAGGATCAGACCGCCAGCTCGGCGCGTACGACGTCGGCCAGCGCCCCGGCCTCGCGCTCCGCCTGCTCGTGCGTCTGCGCCTCGACCATGACCCGCACCAGCGGCTCGGTGCCCGACGGACGCAGCAGCACCCGGCCGCCGCCGCCCAGCCGCGCCTCGGCCTCCGCGACCGCCGCGGCCAGACCGGCCGACGCCTGCACGCGGGTCCGGTCCACCCCCGACACGTTGATGAGCACCTGCGGCAGGCGCGTCATGACCGCGGCCAGCTCGTGCAGCGGTCGCCCGGTCTGCGCGACCCGCGACAGCAGGTGCAGCGCGGTCAGCGTGCCGTCGCCGGTCGTCGCGTGGTCCAGCATGACGACGTGGCCGGACTGCTCGCCGCCGAGCGTGAGGCCGCCCGACTGCATGGCCTCCAGGACGTACCGGTCGCCGACCCCGGTCTCGACGATCTTGATGCCGGCGCCCTGCATCGCGAGCTTGAGGCCCAGGTTGGACATGACGGTCGCGACGAGGGTGTCCTCGCGCAGCGTCCCGGCGTCGCGCATGGCCAGCGCGAGCACCGCGAGGATCTGGTCGCCGTCGACCTCGCGGCCGTTCGCGTCCACCGCGAGGCAGCGGTCCGCGTCGCCGTCGTGCGCGATGCCCGCGTCGGCACCGTGCTCGACCACGGCCGCCTTCACGTCGTCCAGGTGCGTCGAGCCGCAGCCCTCGTTGATGTTGAGGCCGTTCGGCTCCGCGTGGATGGTGACCACCTCGGCGCCCGCCTGGCGCAGCGCGTCCGGGGCGACCCGCGAGGACGCGCCGTTGGCGCAGTCCAGCACGACCTTCAGGCCGTCCAGGCGGTGCGGCAGCGTGGCGAGCAGGTGGTCGACGTACCGCTCGTGGCCCTCGGGATGGTCCTGGACGCGCCCGACCAGCGCGCCCGTCGGACGGTCCCACTCGGTGCCGAGCAGCGACTCGATGCTGTCCTCGACCTCGTCCGGGAGCTTGTGCCCGCCGCGCGCGAAGAACTTGACGCCGTTGTCCGGCATCGAGTTGTGGCTCGCCGACAGCATGACGCCCAGGTCGGCGCCCAGCAGGCCGGTCAGATGCGCGACCGCGGGAGTCGGCAGGACCCCGGCCCGGTAGACGTCCACCCCGGCACCCGCGAGGCCCGCGACCACGGCCGCCTCCAGGAACTCGCCCGAGGCCCGGGGGTCGCGGCCCACCACGGCGAACGGCCGCCGCCCGTGGCCCGCGGTGCGACCCTGCGAGCCCAGCACCCGGGCCGCGCAGACCGCCAGGTCCAGGGCCAGCTCGGCGGTCAGCCGGCCGTTGGCCAGGCCCCGTACCCCGTCCGTACCGAAGAGTCGTCCCACCTTCGGACCTCCCGCATCACACCGCGAGCACGCGGCCGTCGACACAGTCGACACATCAGACATGGACCAAACACATGGACTAAACACGGATCAGACGCGTCAGGGCAAAAGCACCGGGGGTAATACCGGAAAAGCATCGGGCCCCGGGGCACAGACTCTGTGCCCCGGGGCCCGATGCAAAATGCAGGCTGCCCGCGCCGGATTTAGCGCTTGCTGTACTGCGGAGCCTTACGGGCCTTCTTCAGACCCGGCTTCTTGCGCTCGGTGGCGCGCGGGTCACGAGTCAGGAAGCCGGCCTTCTTCAGCGCCGGACGGTTCAGCTCGACGTCCGCCTCGTTGAGCGCACGGGCCACACCCAGGCGCAGCGCGCCGGCCTGGCCGGACACGCCGCCGCCGCCGATACGGGCGATGACGTCGTACTTCTCGTCCAGCTCAAGGATCTTGAACGGCTCGTTGACGAGCTGCTGGTGGACCTTGTTCGGGAAGTACTGCTCGAGCGTGCGCCCGTTGATCTTCCACTTGCCGGTGCCCGGGACGATGCGCACGCGGGCGATGGCCTCCTTGCGGCGGCCGGTGGCGGCACCCGGCTGCGGGTCGCTGAAGCGACCGGCCAGGGACTCCGAGGTGTAGCTCTCGAGGGTGACCTCTTCGGAGGTCGTCTCCTCGATGGGGGCCTCAGCGGTGGTCTCGGCCACGATTCTCCTCTTTGCGATCCTCAGCCGCTCGTCGCGGCTGTGTTGTGGCCGTGACTACTGCGCGACCTGGATGATCTCGAACGGCACCGGCTGCTGCGCCTGGTGCGGGTGCTCCGGACCCGCGTACACCTTGAGCTTCGACAGCATCTGCCGGCCCAGGGTGTTCTTGGGGAGCATGCCCTTGATGGCCTTCTCGACTGCCTTCTCCGGGTTCTTGGAGAGAAGGTCGTCGTAGCGGACCGCGCGGAGACCACCCGGGTGGCCAGAGTGGCGGTACGCCATCTTCTGGGTCCGCTTGTTGCCGGACAGGTGAACCTTGTCCGCGTTCACAATGATGACGAAATCGCCGGTGTCGACGTGCGGCGCGTACACCGGCTTGTGCTTGCCCCGGAGCAGGGCAGCGGCCTGGGTGGACAGACGGCCGAGCACGACATCGGTCGCGTCGATGACGTGCCACTGACGCTGGACGTCGCCGGGCTTAGGGCTGTACGTGCGCACGGTCGATAGCCTTCGCTTCTTCGTGAGTGTGTGCTGGCGGGATGGCGCTTGGCTGGGCCCGACGGCTCCCACGCGATGTCGATCTCAGATCTCGATCTCAGAGCATGCGGGGTGCTGCCGGGGGTCTCTTGCGGCGCCCGGCGTACCGACTTCACTCATGCAAGCCAATACGCACAACGAACCGGCAGAATACCGGGTTTACGCGGTGCCGGTCAAAACGAGCCTCGGGGGGCTGTGCTCCCCGAGCCCCCTCCCCTGCCGATCAATGGTATCCGCCCGTACGAGCGGTTCCGACCACGTACCAGCGCACCGGCCCGCCGACAGTATGCTGCGGGCCCATGGCGGGGGCCCGGCACGAGGCCCGGACCGGGCCCGAGCGGGCCCGGCGCCCGACCAAGCCGCGGGAAATTCGCTGGGAGGCTGCGGTGAGCGCGGACACCAACGGCAACGGGGGCGGCCGGGAACACCCGGGCCCGGCCGAACCGGCGCCGTGGACCATACGACCCGGAACACCCCTGGACGACACCGGGGACCAGCACCAAGACCCTTACGGGGCAGCGCAGTCCGGCCCCGCGAGACCCCCCGGCGGCACGCGCCGCCGCACCGGGGGCCGCGCCGCCGCCCGCCGGGCACGGTCCGGCCGCGGCACCGCCGCCTCGGCCGCCGGCAACCCCGACTGGGGCGCCCTCGCCGACCGCGAGAGCCGGCGCCGCGCGCGGGCCCGTACCAACAAACTGCGCGTCGGCGTCGCGCTGGCGGTCCTGGCCGCCGTCGGGGTCACCGCCGCGTGGCTGAGCACGTCGTCGGACGACGGCTCCGGCCCGGCGGCGCAGACCGCGCCCACCCAGGACCCCGCGGACGCGTCGGGGACGGGCAAACCCACCTTCAAGCCGGTGCCGACCGTCCCGCCGGCGCCCGGCAGCGACAAGGTCCTCGCCGACCCGCAGCTCGACAACGGGCCCTTCACGCCCGAGGAGCTGTTCCCGACCGCGCGCCTCGGCATCGACGGCCGCGTCTACAACGTCGTCGCCAAGCGCCTGGACAACACCTGCGCGGACGCCGCCAACCCCGTGCTCGGCAACATCCTGCGCACCAAGGCGTGCGTCCAGATCATCCGGGCCACCGTCACCGGGCCCGACGGCACCGCGGCCACCATCGCGGTCGCCGCGTTCGCCACGCCGGACGACGCCAAGGGCGCCGCGGCCGAGGGCAACGGCAACCACGAGGCCTCGCTGCTGGGCCTGCCCGGCGGCCCGGTCAAGGAGCTGTGCCCGCAGACCACGCCGGAAAAGCCCGGGGTCACGTGCATCCGGCAGACCAACTCGGTCGGCCGCTACGGGGTCTTCCTGGTCGGCGGCTACCCGGGCCCGGACAACCGCATCGATCCGGCCAAGGGCGACCCCAAGGTCGAGCTGGCCGGCGACGACCTGGACCGGGTCATCCGCGACACCCTCACCCTCCGCGGCGAGCAGCGCTCACAGGCCATCTACGAGAAGGCCAAGGCGGACGCGGAGAAGGCGCTGGAAGGGAAGTGAGCAGCGCGCCCGACGGGCGCACAGGCGTCGCCGAGACGCGTCAGACCACGTCGAGGCGGGGCCGCTTGGCCTTGGCGGCGCGCTCCGCGAGGCGTTCGTCGGAGGGATAAGCCACCTCCTCCAGCACCAGCCCGTGCGCGGGCGCCACGTGCACCGCCGAATCGCGTACGCCGCGCCCCAGCACCTCCGCGGGCCACCGCACCGGCCGCCGCCCCGACCCGACCGCGATCATCGCGCCGACCAGCGAGCGGACCATGTTGTGGCAGAACGCGTCGGCGCGCACCGAGGCGATCACCAGTGGCGTGAAACCGGGGCCCGCGTCCGCCTCGCCCGGCGTCTCGCGCACCCAGTGGAACTCCTTGAGGCAGCGGACCGTCGACGCCCCCTCGCGGCGCTTGCAGTAGGCGGCGAAGTCGTGGTCGCCGAGCACGAGGCCGGCGGCCTCGTTCATCAGGTCCACGTCCAGCGGGCGGTCGTGCCAGACGACGTGGGCGCGGCGCAGCGGGTCGACGCCGCCGGGGGCGTCGCTGATGCGGTAGGCGTAGCGGCGCCACTCGGCCGCGAAGCGGGCGTCGAACCCCTCGGGGGCGAGCGACACTTCGCGCACCCGTACGTCGCGCGGGAGGGTGCCGGAGAGCCTGCGTACGAGCTGCGGCCCGTCCATCGTCCACTTGTCCGCGGGGATGTCGACGTGCGCGACCTGGCCGCGCGCGTGCACGCCCGCGTCGGTGCGCCCGGCGACGGTCAGCTGCGCGGGCTCGGGAAGCCGCAGGACGGTCGTCAGAGCCTGCTCCAGCGTGCCCTGCACGGTCCGCAGGCCGGGCTGCCGGGCCCAGCCGGAGAACTCCGTGCCGTCGTACGCCAGATCGATCCTCAGGCGCATCGGCTCCGCCGCGACGCCGCCCCCGCCCTCCGGCGCCGGGACCTCGGTGCTCACGCTGCTCTTCCCCACTCCGCAGGTGCCGTTCGTGGCCGTTCAGGCCACCCCAAAAGGGTGCGGGCCCGCTCCCACCCCTCAGGGTGGAGAACGGGCCCGCTCACGTCAGTCGGACGCTCAGGCGTCCTTCTTCTCCGTGTCGACCGTGTCGGCCTTGTCCGCGTCGGCGGCGGCCTCGGGGGCCTCCTCGACGTCGGCAGCCTCGGCCTCGTCGGCGTCGGCCTTCTTCGACGTGTCGACCTTGGTCTCCTCGGCCTTCGCCGCCTGCTCCTTCACGGAGCGCTTGGTGGCGGCCTCGGCCTCGCCCACGGCGGTCTGCGCGACCGTCAGGGCCTCGACCAGCTCGATCACGGCCATCGGCGCGTTGTCGCCCTTGCGGTTCCCGATCTTGGTGATGCGGGTGTAGCCGCCGGGACGGTTCGCGTACCGGGGACCGATCTCCTCGAAGAGCGTGTGCACGACGCTCTTGTCACGGACGACGGTGAGCACCTGGCGGCGCGCGTGCAGGTCGCCGCGCTTCGCCTTGGTGATCAGCTTCTCCGCGACCGGACGGAGCCGGCGGGCCTTCGCCTCGGTCGTGGTGATACGACCGTGCTCGAACAGCGCCGTCGCGAGGCCCGACAGAAGCAGGCGCTCGTGGGACGGGCCGCCGCCGAGGCGGGCACCCTTTGCGGGACGGGGCATTGCATTCTCCTTGGTATCCCTGCACCGGCCGTATCAGGTACCGGTGTCAGTCCGTCCGAGCCGGCCGGCCCGAACGCGAGCCCCCGGCGAGTCGCCGGGGGCGGTCCGTACGGGAGGAGGGCCCGGAAGCCCTCCCCCGCACGACGTTCTCGAAGCTCCCGAAGGGGCTCAGTACTGCTCGGTCTCCGCGTTGCGATCCTCGGGATCACTCCCGCCGGGACCTCAGTACTGCTCGGTCTCCGCGAAGCCGTGGTCGTCCTCGTCGCCGAAGCTGTCGGCCGCGGCGGTCGGGTCGAATCCGGGCGGGCTGTCCTTGAGCGCCAGGCCCATGCCGGCCAGCTTCGCCTTGACCTCGTCGATGGACTTCGCACCGAAGTTGCGGATGTCCAGCAGGTCCGCCTCGCTGCGCGCCACGAGCTCGCCCACGGTGTGGATGCCCTCGCGCTTGAGGCAGTTGTACGAGCGGACCGTGAGCTCGAGCTCCTCGATCGGCAGCGCCAGATCGGCGGCGAGCGCGGCGTCCGTCGGCGACGGGCCCATGTCGATGCCCTCGGCGTCGACGTTGAGCTCGCGCGCCAGACCGAACAGCTCGACCAGGGTCTTGCCGGCCGACGCCATCGCGTCGCGCGGACGCATCGACGGCTTGGTCTCGACGTCCACGATCAGCTTGTCGAAGTCCGTGCGCTGCTCGACACGGGTGGCCTCGACCTTGTACGTGACCTTCATGACCGGCGAGTAGATCGAGTCGACCGGGATACGGCCGATCTCCTGGCCCGCCTGCTTGTTCTGCACCGCGGAGACGTAGCCGCGACCGCGCTCGACGGTCAGCTCCATCTCCAGCTTGCCCTTGGCGTTCAGCGTCGCCAGGACCAGCTCGGGGTTGTGCACCTCGACGCCGGCCGGGGGCGCGATGTCGCCGGCGGTGACCACACCCGGGCCCTGCTTGCGCAGGTACATCACGACGGGCTCGTCGTGCTCCGAGGAGACGACCAGCTGCTTGATGTTGAGGATGAGGTCGGTGACGTCCTCCTTGACGCCCGGCACGGTGGTGAACTCGTGCAGGACACCGTCGATGCGGATGCTCGTGACGGCGGCACCCGGGATCGAGGAGAGGAGCGTACGACGCAGCGAGTTGCCGAGGGTGTAGCCGAAGCCCGGCTCCAGCGGCTCGATCACGAACCGGGACCGGAATTCGTCGACGACGTCCTCGGTCAGAGTGGGACGCTGTGCGATCAGCATGGTTGTTGTCCTCCATGTCTTCGGCGCCCGCTATATGACACCGATGGCTATGGCAAGGGTACGGGCGGAACGGTGGAAAACCGTCCCGCCCGACCCTTTTTGTCGCTGTCTACCCCGGATTACTTGGAGTAGAGCTCGACGATGAGCTGCTCCTGCACCTGCGTGTCGATGACCTGACGCGCGGGCAGGGAGTGCACGAGGATCCGCATCTTGCCGGGGATGACCTCGAGCCACGCCGGAACGGTGCGCTCGCCCGACTCGGCGCGCGCGACCACGAACGGGGTCAGCTCGACGGAGTCCTTGCGGACCTCGATGATGTCGTTCTCGCTGACGCGAGCCGACGGGATGTCGGTCTTGACGCCGTTGACCTGGATGTGGCCGTGGCGGACAAGCTGACGGGCGTGGTCACGCGACTTGGCGAAGCCCGCGCGGTAGACCACGTTGTCGAGACGCGTCTCGAGGATGCGCAGCAGGTTCTCGCCGGTCTTGCCCTGCTTGCGGTTCGCCTCCTCGTAGTAGCCGCGGAACTGCTTCTCGAGGACGCCGTAGATGCGCGCGCACTTCTGCTTCTCGCGCATCTGCAGCAGGTACTCGCTGTCCTTGGTACGGCCGCGGCCGTGCTCACCCGGCGGGTAGGGCCGGATCTCGATCGGGCACTTCGGCCCATCGCACTTGCTGCCCTTGAGGAACAGCTTCATCTTCTCGCGACGGCAGCGCTTGCAGTCAGCGCCGGTGTAACGCGCCATGGTTCTTTAACTCCTACTCGGCTTCAGGTCAGACGCGGCGGCGCTTGGGGGGGCGGCAGCCGTTGTGCGGCACGGGGGTGACGTCCTGGATGGAACCCACCTCAAGGCCGGTCGCCTGGAGCGAGCGGATGGCGGTCTCACGACCGGAACCCGGGCCCTTGACGAAGACGTCGACCTTGCGCATGCCGTGCTCCTGGGCACGGCGGGCAGCCGACTCGGCGGCCATCTGCGCGGCGAACGGGGTCGACTTGCGCGAACCCTTGAAGCCCACGTGGCCCGCGGAGGCCCACGAGATCACGTTGCCGTTGGGGTCGGTGATCGACACGATCGTGTTGTTGAACGTGCTCTTGATGTGGGCGTGCCCGTGAGCGACGTTCTTCTTTTCCTTGCGGCGCACCTTCTTGGCGCCGGTGCGGCTCTTGGGAGGCATCTGCTGGAAACTCCTGAGGTCGTCGGTCCGACTAAGCGGGGACCGTCATGATCCGGCTTCGCGGACTACTTCTTGCCCGGCTTCTTCTTGCCGGCGATGGCGCGACGCGGGCCCTTGCGGGTACGCGCGTTGGTGTGCGTGCGCTGGCCGCGGACCGGGAGGCCGCGACGGTGGCGAAGGCCCTCGTAGCAGCCGATCTCGACCTTGCGGCGGATGTCGGCCTGGACCTCGCGGCGCAGGTCGCCCTCGACGCGGTAATTCGCGTCGATCCAGTCGCGCAGCTTGACCAGCTCGTCCTCGCTGAGGTCGCGGACGCGCGTGTCCGGGTTGACGCCGGTGTTGCTCAGGGTCTCCAGCGCGCGGGTGCGACCGACGCCGAAGATGTAGGTGAGTGCGACCTCGACCCGCTTTTCGCGGGGCAGGTCTACGCCGACGAGGCGTGCCATGTATGTGGCTCCTGGGTTCGTTGGAGGTCATGCGCAACACCGGTCCGGAAGGGTCTCTCTCGGATCCTTCGGTCCCCGGCCTCCAACCGGGGGTGGCGTCCCGCGCCTACCTGCTGCGGGGGTCGGGTGCTACGACTATTACGTGGTGCGTCGCGCGACGATCTCGTGCCGCGTGCGCGGTGCTCTGCCTGGCCCGTGGGCGGCAGCCGGGGCTCAGCCCTGGCGCTGCTTGTGGCGCAGGTTCTCGCAGATCACCATGACCCGGCCGTGACGGCGGATCACCTTGCACTTGTCACAGATCTTCTTGACGCTCGGCTTGACCTTCATGATCTCTCCGGTACGTGCTGACAAGGGCACCCGGAGGCACCCTCATCGCCGAGGCGGTTATCGGTTCGCCCACACGTCCGCGTGGACGCGGGGGCTCGCCTACTTGTAGCGGTAGACGATTCGGCCGCGGGTCAGGTCGTACGGGCTCAGCTCGACGACAACCCGGTCGTCCGGAAGGATCCGGATGTAGTGCATCCGCATCTTCCCGCTGATGTGCGCAAGGACCTTGTGCCCGTTCTGCAGCTCGACGCGAAACATGGCGTTGGGGAGAGACTCGATGACAGTGCCCTCGATCTCAATGGCCCCTTGCTTCTTGGGCATGTCCTCCGCGTTTCATCTACTCGGGATCATCTACCGTTGACTGTCTGCTTCAGCCGAGGCCACGCTCGCGCACGGCCACAGGTGACCGGTCAGTCGGAGACGTGACAAAAAACGGCTACAGACAAGCCGACGAGTCAGTCTAAGGCACGCACCCACCCGATGGGAAACCGGGGCGGGGGACCCTACCGCATCAGCGGACTTCTGCCGTCAACTGTACGCCCCCGCGAGGGCGCCCAGGACCGCGCACACCTACGCGGGCAGGCTGGTGAGGACGACCGGGCCGTCCTCGGTGACCGCGATGGAGTGCTCCCAGTGCGCCGCGAAGCCGCCCGCGGTGGTCTTCACGGTCCACTCGTCCGGCATCGTGTACGTGCCCGGCTTGCCGAGCGTCACCATCGGCTCGATCGCCAGGCACACCCCCGGCAGCAGCTCGGGGCCCTGGCCCGGGCGGCCGTAGTTGAGGATGTGCGGCTCCTGGTGCATCTCGGTGCCGATCCCGTGGCCGCCGTAGTCCTCGACGATGCCGTACTGCCCGCCTGCCGACGGGGTGTTGGCGCGGATGGCCTGCTCGACCGCGTGGCTGATGTCGGTGAGGCGGCCGCCGGGCTTGGCCGCGGCGATGCCGGCCCACATCGACTCCTCGCACACCCGGCTCAGCTCGGCGAGCTCGCCGGGGACCGCGCCGACCGCGACGGTGATCGCCGAGTCGCCGTGCCAGCCGTTCAGGATCGCGCCGCAGTCGATCGAGATCAGGTCGCCGTCGCGCAGCGGGGTGTCGTCGGGGATGCCGTGCACCACGACGTCGTTGACCGAGGCGCAGATCGACGCGGGGAACCCGTGGTAGCCCTTGAACGACGGGATCGCCCCCGCCTCGCGGATGCTGCGCTCGGCGAGCGCGTCCAGCTCGCGGGTGCTGATCCCGGGGACCGCGGCCTCCCGGAGCTTCGCGAGAGTCGTCGCGACGACCGCGCCCGCCCGCCGCATCTTCTCGATCTGCTCGGGGGTCTTGCGGTCGATCTTGCTGCGCCGCCTCTTGATCACCGGCTTGTCGTCCTTCCGCGCCGTCTCGGCGTCGTCGTCGGCCCGGGCGGGTCGTCCCGGACATCTGTGTGTTCCGCTGGTGCCGCGCGACCCGTGCGCGGCGCATACCCCGCCCGTACCCGCGGGAGAACACGAACATGGGCGACCCGGTGAGTACCCGGATCGCCCATGCCGCTCAGTGCTGCTCAGTTCCTGGTCAGTCGTCGTCCTGCTTGAAGTCCTTGAGCGCGTTCTTGGCGCGCTCCGTGACGTCCGCCACGCGGCCCAGCGCATCGATGACCACGAGAATGCCCTGTTCGGAGTAGTAGCCGATCAACGGCTCGGTCTGCTCCTTGAAGACGTCGAGGCGGTGCTTCACCGTCTCCTCGCGGTCGTCCTCGCGCTGGTACAGCTCGCTGCCGCACTCGTCGCAGACTCCCTCGACCTTGGGCCGGTCGAAGAAGACGTGGCAGACGTGCCCGTTGGCACGGCACTGCCGACGCCCGGACAGCCGCTGGATGATCTCCTTCGACGGAACGTCGAGTTCCAGGACCGCGTCGAGCTTCGTCCCGTGCTCGGCCAATATCTCGTCGAGCACCTTGGCCTGCGCCGTGTTGCGGGGAAAGCCGTCGAGCAGGAAGCCCTCGGCGGCGTCGGGCTGCGCGAGGCGGTCCCGGACCATGCCGATGGTGACTTCGTCGGGGACGAGGTTGCCCGCGTCCATGTACTTCTTGGCTTCGATGCCCAGAGGAGTCTTCTGGGCGACGTTGCTGCGGAAGAGATCGCCCGTCGAGATCGCGGGGATCGACAGGTCTTCGGCGATGTACTGGGCCTGGGTTCCCTTACCCGCGCCGGGGGGGCCCACGAGAACGATACGCATTTAGCGGAGGAAGCCTTCGTAGTTGCGCTGCTGGAGCTGGCTCTCGATCTGCTTCACGGTTTCCAGACCCACTCCCACGATGATCAGGATGCTCGTGCCGCCGAACGGGAAGTTGTTGGTGGCGTTGAACAGCACGAGCGCGATCATGGGTACGAGCGCGATCATGCCCAGGTAGAGCGATCCGGGCCACGTGATCCGGGTGAGGATGTAGTTCAGGTACTCCGCAGTCGGTCTGCCGGCGCGGATGCCCGGGATGAAACCACCATACTTCTTCATGTTGTCGGCAACTTCTTCGGGGTTGAACGTGATCGCCACGTAGAAGAAGGCGAAGAACACGATCAAGAGGAAGTACGTCGCCATGTAAAGCGGGTGGTCACCCTGCACGAAGTTCTTCTGGATCCACAGCGCCCAGCCCGAATTGCTCCCGCTGAACTGCGCGATGAGCGCGGGAATGTAGAGCAGCGACGAGGCGAAGATCACGGGGATGATGCCCGCCTGGTTCACCTTGAGCGGGATGTACGTCGACGTTCCGCCGTACGCACGGCGCCCGATCATCCGCTTGGCGTACTGCACCGGGATCCGGCGCTGCGCCTGTTCGACGAACACCACCAGGCCGACCATCAGCAGGCCGACCGCGATGACCGTGAAGAACGCGATCCATCCGCCGCCCAGCGTGCCGGTCTGCTTGATGTTCCACAGCGCCGCCGGGAAGCCCGCCGCCACCGACACGAACATCAGGATCGACATGCCGTTGCCGATGCCGCGGTCCGTCACCAGCTCGCCCAGCCACATGATCACCGAGGTGCCCGCGGTCATGACCGCGACCATCACCAGGATCCGGAACAGGCTCTGGTCCGGCACGATCTGGTCGGGCTGGCACTCACCGCCGCCCGACGAACTGAACAGCGAGCCGCTGCGCGCGGTCGCGACCAGCGCGGTCGACTGCAGGATCGCCAGCGCGATCGTCAGGTAGCGGGTGTACTGGGTGATCTTCGCGGTGCCGGACTGGCCCTCCTTCTTGAGGGCTTCCAGGCGCGGGATCACCACGGTCAGCAGTTGGAGGATGATGCTCGCCGTGATGTACGGCATGATCCCGAGCGCGAAGATCGTCAGTTGCAGCAGCGCGCCGCCGCTGAACATGTTCACCAGGCCGAAGAGGCCGCCCTGGTCCGCGGCGTCGACGCACTTGCGGACCATCTGGAAGGACACGCCTGGGACCGGGATGTGCGACCCGATCCGGAACAGGACGATGATCCCCAGCGTGAAGAGCAGCTTCTTGCGCAGGTCGGGCGTGCGGAACGCCCGGGCGAACGCGGTGAGCACACTGCCTCCTGCGCCTCACCCGTTTTGGGCGAGTCGTTTGATCGATCGGTCCCGTGGAGTACGGGCCGGTCCCTTATTGGAACCTCACGGACAATAACAGCGTCGGTACGCGGAAAGTTCGCACGGACCGGGAGATTTGCTGTGCGGACGTGGACTCGACATCTCAACGTCCCGCACCGGCATCCCTACGGTGCTCGCGCGGCCTGGCCGCATACGACGCAGGGGCGCCACCACCTTACCGGTGTGACGCCCCTGCCAAGAAGCCGTCGACTCTCAGACCTCGTCGGCCGAGCCGCCGGCCGCCGCGATCTTCTCCTTCGCGGAGCCGGAGAAGGCGTGCACCTTCACCTGGACCGCGACCGAGATCTCGCCCTGGCCGAGCACCTTGACCGGCTGGTTCTTGCGAACCGCACCCTTGGCCACGAGGTCGTCGACGGTCACGTCGCCGCCCTCGGGGTACAGGGCACCGAGCTTGTCCAGGTTCACGACCTGGTACTCGGTCCGGAACGGGTTCTTGAAGCCCTTGAGCTTCGGCAGCCGCATGTGCAGCGGCATCTGCCCACCCTCGAAGCGGGCCGGCACCTGGTAGCGGGCCTTGGTGCCCTTGGTGCCGCGACCGGCGGTCTTGCCCTTCGACGCCTCACCGCGACCCACCCGGGTCTTCGCGGTCTTGGCACCGGGGGCGGGCCGCAGGTGGTGCACCTTCAGCGGGTTCTCAGCACCCATTTCAGTCCACCTCCTCGACGGTGACGAGATGCGACACCGTGAAAATCATGCCGCGGATCTCCGGACGGTCCTCCTTGACGACCACGTCGTGGACGCGCTTGAGGCCGAGCGAACGGAGGGTCTCGCGCTGGTTCTGCTTGCAGCCGATCTTGGAACGGGTCTGCGTGACCTTGAGACGTGCCATTACGCACCCACTCCCGCGCGGGCCCGCAGCAGCGCGGCCGGGGCCACGTCCTCCAGCGGGAGCCCGCGGCGAGCCGCGATCTCCTCAGGACGCTGGAGGCCCTTGAGGGCCGCCACCGTCGCGTGGACGATGTTGATCGCGTTGTCCGAGCCGAGCGACTTGCTCAGCACGTCGTGGATGCCGGCGCACTCGAGCACGGCACGCACCGGGCCACCGGCGATGACGCCGGTACCGGGGGAAGCCGGCTTGAGCAGCACCACACCGGCCGCCGCCTCACCCTGGATCGGGTGCGGGATGGTGCCCTGGATACGGGGGACCTTGAAGAAGTGCTTCTTGGCCTCCTCCACACCCTTGGCGATGGCTGCCGGCACCTCCTTGGCCTTGCCGTAGCCGACACCGACGGTGCCGTCGCCGTCGCCCACCACGACCAGCGCGGTGAAGCTGAAGCGGCGACCACCCTTGACTACCTTGGCCACACGGTTGATCGCGACGACGCGCTCGACGTAGGCGGTCTTCTCGGCGGCGGCGCCGCCGTCGCGCCGATCCCGCCGGTCCCGACGCTCGCCGCCGCCGGCGCCGCCACCGCGACGCTGGGGTCCAGCCATCAGAAATTCCTCATCTGTCGTACGAAGCTTGTCCGGACCAGCGGGCTCAGAATGCCAGCCCGCCCTCGCGCGCGGCATCGGCAAGCGCGGCGATTCGGCCGTGGTACTTGTTGCCACCACGGTCGAACACCACGGTCTCGATGCCCGCAGCCTTGGCCCGCTCAGCGACGAGCTCGCCGACCTTGCGCGCCTTCTCGGTCTTGTCGCCCTCGTCGCCGCGGATGGACGTGTCCATCGTCGAGGCGGATGCGAGGGTGACTCCGGCCAGGTCGTCGATGACCTGCGCCACGATGTGCCGCGTGGAGCGGGTCACGACCAGACGAGGCCGCTGGGGGGTGCCGGAAACGCGCTTCCGGACCCGGATGTGCCGACGCTTGCGGGACGTTGACTTCTTCGCCACGCCCTTGCCGGCCTTCACACCGACGGCCATGCCTACTTACCAGCCTTTCCGACCTTGCGGCGGATGACCTCACCCGCGTACTTCACACCCTTGGCCTTGTACGGGTCGGGCTTGCGAAGCTTGCGAATGTTCGCGGCAACCTCGCCGACCTTCTGCTTGTCGATGCCCTGGACCTCGAACCTGGTCGGGTTCTCGACAATGAAGGTGATGCCCTCGGGGGCCTCGACGACGATGGGGTGGCTGTATCCCAGCGCGAACTCCAGCGAGGAGCCCTTCGCCGCGACACGGTAGCCGACACCGCTGATCTCAAGCTTCTTGCTGTATCCCTGGGTCACACCGGTGATCATGTTCGCCACCAGCGTCCGGGACAGCCCGTGCAGGGCCTTCGAGAGGCGCTCGTCGTTGGGGCGGGTCACCGAGAGGGTGCCGTCCTCGAGAGCGATCTCGATCGGAGCTGCGAGATTGTGCGACAGGGTGCCCTTGGGGCCCTTCACGACGACCTCGCGGCCATTGATGGTGACGTCCACGCCGGTGGGAACCGGGATGGGCAGTCGTCCGATTCGCGACATTGCCTATCCTCCTTTCCCGTTACCAGACGAAGGCGAGGACTTCCCCGCCCACGCCCTTCTTGGCGGCCTGACGGTCGGTCAGGAGTCCCTGCGACGTCGAGATGATCGCGACGCCCAGCCCTCCCAGTACCTTCGGCAGACTCGTGGACTTCGCGTACACCCGCAGACCGGGCTTGGACACGCGGCGGATGCCGGCGACCGAGCGCTCGCGGTTGGGGCCGTACTTCAGGTCGATGACGAGGTGCTTGCCGACCTCGGCGTCCTCGACGCGCCAGCCCTGGATGTAACCCTCCTGCTGGAGGATCTCCGCGATGTGCGACTTGATCTTGCTGAACGGCATCACGACGTCGTCGTGATATGCCGAGTTGGCATTCCGCAGACGCGTGAGCATGTCTGCGATGGGGTCGGTCATGGTCATGACGGCCTCAGGGCCTTTCTCGCCGCGGTTTCCCGGGGTGCGATCTCTCCCGGGCGCCGCCCTTCGCAGGGAAGGGCGGCACACGGGACGACTGCGGTACGGGACCTACAGCGTTTGTAACGGACACCCCGCGCGGACGCGGGATGAGTGCCGGCAGACGGGTTCGTCTACCAGCTGCTCTTGGTGACGCCGGGCAGCTCGCCGGCGTGCGCCATAACGCGCAGGCACACACGGCACAGACCGAACTTGCGGTACACCGAGTGCGGACGACCGCACCGCTGGCAGCGCGTGTAACCGCGCACCGCGAACTTCGGCTTGCGAGCGGCCTTGGCAATCAGGGCCTTCTTCGCCACGTCAGTTCTCCTTGAACGGGAATCCGAGGAGACGCAGCAGCGCGCGGCCCTCGTCGTTGTTCTGGGCGGACGTCACGACGGTGATGTCCATACCGCGAACACGGTCGATCTTGTCCTGGTCGATCTCGTGGAACATCGACTGCTCGGTCAGACCGAAGGTGTAGTTGCCCTTGCCGTCGAACTGCTTCGGCGACAGACCGCGGAAGTCGCGGATACGCGGCAGCGCGATCGAGACCAGGCGGTCCAGGAACTCCCACATGCGGTCGCCGCGCAGCGTGACGTGCGCGCCGATCGGCTGGCCCTCACGCAGCTTGAACTGCGCGATGGACTTGCGGGCCTTGGTGACCTGCGGCTTCTGGCCGGTGATGGCCATCAGGTCCTTGATCGCGCCGTCGATGAGCTTGGAGTCGCGGGCGGCGTCGCCCACACCCATGTTCACGACGACCTTGACGACACCGGGGATCTGCATGACGTTCTCGAACGAGAACTCCTCACGCAGCTTGCCCTGGATCTCTTCGCGGTAGCGCTGCTTCAGACGCGGGAGCGTCTTCACAGCGGTCTCTTCAGCGGTGACAGTCATCAGATGTCCTCACCGGTCCGCTTGGCGATCCGGATCTTGTTGCCCTCGTCGTCGAAACGGTAGCCGACGCGCGTGGGGACCTTCT
Organism: Streptomycetaceae bacterium NBC_01309; assembly: GCA_045039925.1. Classification (GTDB taxonomy): domain Bacteria; phylum Actinomycetota; class Actinomycetes; order Streptomycetales; family Streptomycetaceae; genus Yinghuangia. The sequence continues at coordinate 6,228,474 of CP108400.1, read as the reverse complement.
TGCCGTCCTGCTCCACGACCAGCATCACGTTGCTGATGTGCACAGGGGCTTCCTGCGTGATGATGCCGCCGGTCTTGGCACCCTTGGCGGACTGGCCGACCTTGGTGTGCTTCTTGATCCGGTTGACACCCTCGACGAGGACGCGCTCGAGCGTGGGGTAGGCCGCAATGACCTTGCCCTGCTTGCCGCGGTCCTTACCGGTGATGACCTGAACCAGGTCACCCTTCTTGATCTTCATGCTCTTCGCCATGGCTTACAGCACCTCCGGCGCGAGCGAGATGATCTTCATGAACTTCTTCTCGCGCAGCTCACGGCCGACCGGGCCGAAAATGCGGGTGCCACGGGGCTCACCGTCGTTCTTGAGGATGACGGCGGCGTTCTCGTCGAAACGGATGTAGGAACCGTCAACACGACGGCGCTCCTTGACAGTCCGTACGACGACAGCCTTGACCACGTCGCCCTTCTTCACGTTGCCACCAGGGATCGCGTCCTTGACGGTGGCCACAATGACGTCCCCGATGCCCGCGTAGCGCCGGCCGGACCCGCCGAGCACACGGATGCAAAGGATCTCCTTGGCACCCGTGTTGTCGGCGACTCGCAGTCGCGACTCCTGCTGGATCACGTCTAACTCCTGATCGTCACGTCGCGGCGCAGGCCCACTTCACAGTGGGCCTGCCCGGCGCTCGCTACTTGGCCTTCTCGAGGATCTCGACGATGCGCCACCGCTTGCTGGCGGACAGCGGCCGGGTCTCCATGAGGAGGACGCGGTCGCCGACGCCGCAGGCGTTCTGCTCGTCGTGAGCCTTCAGCTTGCTCGTGCGGCGGATGACCTTGCCGTAGAGCGGGTGCTTCACGCGGTCCTCGACGGCGACAACGACGGTCTTGTCCATCTTGTCGCTGACGACGAGGCCCTCACGGGTCTTGCGGAATCCCCGGGTCGTCTCAGTCATCTCAGTCTTCTCGCTCACGCCGCGCCTCCGGTCTCCTCCACGCTGACGATCCCGAGCTCGCGCTCGCGCATCAGCGTGTAGATGCGGGCGATGTCCTTGCGGACCGCCTTGAGCCGCCCGTGGTTCTCGAGCTGCCCGGTCGCCGCCTGGAAACGGAGGTTGAACAGCTCCTCCTTGGCCTCACGCAGCTTGGCGACGAGTTCCTCGTCGGCCAGGTCGCGCAGCTCGGACGCCTTGGTCCCGGCCGCCATCACGCCTCACCTGCCTCGCGCCGGACAATCCGGCACTTCATCGGCAGCTTGTGCGTGGCGCGCAGAAGCGCCTCGCGAGCCACCTTCTCGTTCGGGTACGACAGCTCGAACATCACCCGACCGGGCTTGACGTTCGCGACCCACCACTCGGGCGAGCCCTTGCCGGAACCCATGCGGGTCTCGGCCGGCTTCTTGGTCAGCGGACGGTCCGGGTAGATGTTGATCCAGACCTTGCCACCACGGCGGATGTGCCGGGTGATGGCAATACGGGCGGACTCGATCTGCCGGTTGGTCACGTACGCCTGGCCGAGGGCCTGGATGCCGTACTCGCCGAAAGCGAGTTCCGTACCGCCCTTGGCACGACCACCACGCTTGGGGTGGTGCTGCTTGCGGTGCTTGACCCTGCGGGGGATCAGCATCGGGGTCAGGCCTCCGTTCCGGTCTCGGGCGCCGGGGTCGAGACCTCGGCAGCCGGCGCGGCGGAGTCAGCGGACTCGGTCGCCGGCGCCTCGTTCTGCGGACGTCCGCCGCGGCCACCGCCACGACGCTCGCCACCGCGGCCACCGCCACGCGGACGGTCGTTGCCGCCGCCCGGGCCACGCGACGGGCGGTTGCCCGCACGCGCCGCGGCGTTGTCGGCGCGGACCTCGGCGATGTTCTTGACGTCGCCCTTGTAGATCCACACCTTGACGCCGATGCGGCCGAAGGTCGTGCGGGCCTCGAAGAAGCCGTACTCGACGTTCGCGCGCAGCGTGTGCAGCGGGACGCGGCCCTCGCGGTAGAACTCGGAGCGGGACATCTCGGCGCCGCCGAGGCGGCCGCCGCACTGGATCTTGATGCCCTTGGCGCCGGCCTTCATCGCGGTCTGCATCGCCTTGCGCATGGCACGGCGGAACGAGACGCGCGACGAGAGCTGCTCGGCCACGCCCTGCGCGACGAGCTGGGCGTCGATCTCCGGGTTCTTGACCTCGAGGATGTTCAGCTGGACCTGCTTGCCGGTCAGCTTCTCGAGGTCGCCGCGGATTCGGTCGGCCTCCGCGCCGCGGCGGCCGATGACGATGCCCGGCCGGGCGGTGTGGATGTCGACGCGGACGCGGTCACGGGTGCGCTCGATCTCCACCTTGGAGATGCCGGCCCGCTCCATGCCCTGCGTCATCATCCGGCGGATGGCGACGTCTTCCTTGACGTAGTCCTTGTACAGCTTGTCGGCGTACCAGCGCGACTTGAAGTCCGTGGTGATACCGAGGCGGAACCCGTGCGGGTTAACCTTCTGGCCCACTAGCGGGTCCTCTCCTTCTCGGCGACAACCACGGTGATGTGGCTGGTGCGCTTGCGGATGCGGTACGCCCGGCCCTGGGCACGCGGCCGGAACCGCTTCAGGGTCGGCCCCTCGTCCACGTACGCCTCGGACACGTACAGGTTGTTCGTGTCGAGATTGTGGTTGTGCCCGGCGTTGGCGATGGCGCTGTCCAGCACCTTGCCGACCGGCTCGCTCGCGGCCTGCTGCGCGAAGCGCAGGATCGCCTGCGCCTCGGCGGCGTCGACGCCGCGGATCAGGTCGACAACCCGGCGAGCCTTCATGGGCGTGACGCGGATGTACCGCGCCTGGGCCCTGGCTTCCATTGGAGTCTCCGTGTTCATCTCAGTTCGGTTTCCTTAGCTCGCCGGTCAGCGACGACGCGACTTGCGGTCGTCCTTCTCGTGGCCACGGAAGGTCCGGGTCGGGGCGAACTCGCCGAGCTTGTGGCCGACCATCGCCTCGGTGACGAACACCGGGACGTGCTTGCGGCCGTCGTGCACCGCGATGGTGTGGCCCAGCATCGCCGGGACGATCATCGAGCGACGGGACCAGGTCTTGATGACGTTCTTGGTGCCCTTCTCGTTCTGCACGTCCACCTTCTTGATGAGGTGGCCGTCGACGAAGGGTCCCTTCTTCAGACTGCGCGGCATCGAGACTGCTCCTAGCGCTTCTTGTTCGTCTTGCGGCGGCGGATGATCAGCTTGTCGCTGGCCTTCTTCGGCCGGCGCGTGCGACCTTCCTTCTGGCCCCACGGCGAAACAGGGTGGCGGCCACCGGAGGTCTTACCCTCACCACCACCGTGCGGGTGGTCGATCGGGTTCATCGCGACACCGCGGACGGTCGGGCGCTTGCCCTTCCAGCGCATGCGGCCGGCCTTGCCCCAGTTGATGTTCGACTGCTCGGCGTTGCCGACCTCGCCGATGGTGGCGCGGCAGCGGACGTCGACCATCCGAATCTCACCCGACGGCATGCGGAGGGTCGCGAACGCACCCTCCTTCGCCAGCAGCTGGACGCTGGCACCCGCGGAGCGGGCCAGCTTGGCGCCGCCACCCGGACGGAGCTCGATCGCGTGCACGACCGTACCGACCGGGATGTTGCGGAGCGCGAGGTTGTTGCCCGGCTTGATGTCGGCCGCCGGACCGTTCTCGATCCGGTCGCCCTGACGCAGCTTGTTCGGGCACAGGATGTAGCGCTTCTCGCCGTCTGCGTAGTGCAGGAGCGCGATGCGCGCGGTGCGGTTGGGGTCGTACTCGATGTGAGCGACCTTGGCCGGCACGCCGTCCTTGTCGTTGCGACGGAAGTCGATGACACGGTACGCGCGCTTGTGACCGCCACCCTGGTGACGGGTCGTGACGCGACCGTGGTTGTTACGACCACCCTTGCTGTGCAGCGGGCGGACCAGCGACTTCTCCGGCGTGGACCGCGTGATCTCGACGAAGTCGGCGACGCTGGCGCCACGACGGCCCGGAGTCGTCGGCTTGTACTTGCGGATGCCCATGGCTTCTCTTAGTCCTCGTCCGTATCAGCGGCCGTCAGCCGACGGGTCCACCGAAGATGTCGATCCGCTCGCCCTCAGCCAGGGTGACGATCGCTCGCTTCGTGTCCTTGCGCTTGCCGAAACCGGTCTTGGAACGCTTGCGCTTTCCCTGCCGGTTGATCGTGTTCACGTTCGCGACCTTGACCCCGAAGATCGCGGCGACAGCCTGCTTGACCTGGGTCTTGTTCGCGTCCGGAGCCACGATGAACGTGTACTTGTTCTCGTCGAGGAGCCCGTAGGACTTCTCCGAGATCACCGGCTTCAGCAGTACATCGCGCGGGTCGGTGAAGGTCTTGCTGGTCACCTGCGTGCTCTCGCTCACGCGTCGCTCCCTTCGAGCTCGCTCGAAGTGGCAACGGCGGTCGCGGTCTTGCCCTGCGGCGAGCCCGCGATGAACCGCTCCAGAGCGGCCTTGGTGAAGACCACGTCGTCGGAGACGAGCACGTCGTAGGTGTTCAGCTGCCCGGGGTCGAGCACGTGCACCTGCGGGAGGTTGCGAGCGCTCAGCCAGGCGGCGGTGTCGTCCCGCTCGGCGACCAGGAGCACGTGCTTGCGCTCCGAGATCTTGCCGATCAGGGTACGGACGGCCTTCGTCGACGGCGCGTCGCCGTCGACCACGGCGGTCACGCAGTGGATGCGCGAGTGGACGGCCCGGTCGGTGAGGGCACCGCGGAGCGCGGCGGCCTTCATCTTCTTGGGGGTCCGCTGCGCGTAGTCGCGCGGCTGGGGTCCGTGGACCACGCCGCCGCCGGCGAACTGCGGCGCACGGGTCGAGCCCTGGCGCGCGCGGCCGGTGCCCTTCTGGCGGTACGGCTTGCGGCCACCGCCGCGCACCTCGCCACGGGTCTTGGTCTTGTGCGTGCCCTGGCGGGCCGCGGCCAGCTGGGCCACGACGACCTGGTGGATCGTCGGGATGCTGACCTGGACGCCGAAGATCTCCGCGGGGAGTTCGACGGTTCCGGTCTTCTCGCCGGCCGGCGAGAGAACGTCGATGCTGGTCATGTGGTTCACGCCCCCTTGGCCGCGGTGCGGACCAGGACGAGGCCGCCGTTCGGACCCGGGATCGCACCCTTGACGAGGATGAGACCCTTCTCGGCGTCGACGGCGTGGACGGTCAGGTTCTGGGTGGAGACGCGCACGTTGCCCATGCGGCCCGCCATGCGCACGCCCTTGAACACACGGCCCGGGGTGGCGCAGCCACCGATGGAGCCGGGCGAGCGGTGCTTGCGCTGCGTGCCGTGCGAGGCGCCGAGGCCCTTGAAGCCGTGGCGCTTCATGACACCGGCGGTGCCCTTGCCCTTGCTGGTGCCCGCGACGTCGACCTTCTGGCCGGCCTCGAAGACGTCCGCGGTGATGGTGTCGCCGAGGGTGTACTCGGCGGCATCCGAGGTGCGGAGCTCGACCAGGTGGCGGCGCGGCGTGACGCCGGCCTTCTCGAAGTGCCCGGCCAGGGGCTTGTTGACCTTGCGCGGGTCGATCTGGCCGAAGGCGATCTGGACGGCGCTGTAGCCGTCGGTCTCGGCGTTGCGGACCTGGGTCACGACGCACGGCCCGGCCTGGACGACGGTCACCGGAACGACGCGGTTGTTCTCGTCCCAGACCTGGGTCATGCCGAGCTTGGTGCCCAGAATGCCCTTCATCTGCTTCGTCATCGTCGGTGCGTCCCTCAGAGCTTGATCTCGATGTCGACGCCGGCCGGCAGGTCGAGACGCATAAGCGAGTCAACCGTCTTCGGGGTCGGGTCGAGGATGTCGATGAGCCGCTTGTGAGTGCGCATCTCGAAGTGCTCGCGCGAGTCCTTGTACTTGTGCGGCGAGCGGATGACGCAGTACACGTTCTTCTCGGTCGGCAGCGGCACCGGGCCTGCAACCTGCGCACCGGTACGGGTCACCGTCTCGACGATCTTGCGCGCCGAGGAGTCGATGACCTCGTGGTCGTAGGCCTTGAGCCGGATGCGGATCTTCTGTCCCGCCATGGCTGCTTGGATTTCCTTCTCTCGTACCGCTGCGGATCACCCCCGCTGGAGCGGGAGGAAGTTTTGCGTCCGACCCCCGCGGTCGGGCGTGTCGCCTTGCTACTCAGACGGCACCCTTGAAAACCCCTTGCGGGGCCGGGGTGCCGAGTAGCGGGTCGCACTGTCCTTGCTGCTGCGGCAAGCAACCGGACATCGATGCGGCCACCAGACGTCCACACACACAAACTGCGGTGGGCGGCGGGGAGGCAAATCCTCTTGTCGCCCGAGCCTTTCGGATCCGGCGCCGTGATAGGCGCACAAAAATCCCTTGGCCGTACGGGCAACTTGACCAGTATGCAGTACGGGGTACCGGCTTGGCCAATCGAGGTTTATTCCCCGCCTTACGGGGGTGCGTTCTTCCTGGGAACAAGGCCCCGCCCGCCGATCCGGAGGGATCGGCGGGCGGGACATTGGTCACTTCAGGATCTTGACGACCTGGCCGGCGCCGACGGTACGGCCGCCCTCGCGGATGGCGAAGCGCAGGCCCTCCTCCATGGCGATCGGCTGGATCAGCGCGACGGTCATGCCGGTGTTGTCACCGGGCATCACCATCTCGGTGCCCTCGGGGAGGGTCACCACGCCGGTCACGTCCGTGGTCCGGAAGTAGAACTGCGGACGGTAGTTGTTGAAGAACGGCGTGTGGCGGCCGCCCTCGTCCTTCGACAGGATGTAGACCTGGGCCTCGAAGTCGGTGTGCGGCGTGACCGAACCCGGCTTGATGATGACCTGGCCGCGCTCGACGTCCTCGCGCTTGATGCCGCGGACGAGCAGACCGACGTTCTCGCCCGCCTGGCCCTCGTCGAGCAGCTTGCGGAACATCTCGATGCCGGTGACCGTGGTGGTGGTCTTCTCCTGCTTGATGCCCACGATGTCGACGGTCTCGTTGATCTTGACGACACCGCGCTCGATGCGACCGGTGACGACGGTGCCGCGACCGGTGATCGTGAAGACGTCCTCGACGGGCATGAGGAACGGCTTGTCGACGTCACGCTCGGGGGTCGGGATCGCCTCGTCGACGGCCGCCATCAGCTCGAGGAGCTTGGCACCCCACTCGGCGTCGCCCTCGAGGGCCTTGAGCGCCGACACGCGCACGACCGGCAGGTCGTCGCCCGGGAACTCGTACTCCGAGAGCAGCTCACGGACCTCGAGCTCGACGAGCTCCAGGATCTCCTCGTCGTCCACCATGTCGGCCTTGTTCAGCGCGACGACGATGTACGGAACGCCGACCTGGCGGGCCAGGAGCACGTGCTCCTTGGTCTGCGGCATCGGGCCGTCGGTGGCGGCGACCACGAGGATGGCGCCGTCCATCTGGGCGGCACCCGTGATCATGTTCTTGATGTAGTCAGCGTGACCCGGGCAGTCAACGTGGGCGTAGTGACGGCTCTCCGTCTGGTACTCCACGTGCGCGATCGAGATCGTGATGCCGCGCTGACGCTCCTCCGGCGCCTTGTCGATCTGGTCGAACGGCGTGAAGGGGTTCAGGTCCGGGTACGCGTCGTGCAGCACACGGGTGATCGCCGCGGTAAGGGTCGTCTTACCGTGGTCGATGTGACCGATCGTGCCGATGTTGACGTGCGGCTTAGTCCGCTCGAACTTCGCCTTCGCCACTGGGGTCCTCCTGTGGACTGGTTCTTATACGCCGTACGACGTCGGGTTGGTCAGATGGGGCGGGCCGACGGCCCGGGATCCTGACGAATCCCGGGCCCCCAGATTCCCGGTGAGCGTGTTACTCGCCGCGAACCTTGGCAATGATCTCGTCCGCGACGTTCCGGGGAACCTCGGCGTACGAGTCGAACTGCATGCTGTAGCTGGCCCGACCCGAGGTCTTGCTCCGGAGGTCGCCGACGTAGCCGAACATCTCCGACAGCGGGACCAGCGCCTTGACGACACGGGCGCCACTGCGCTCTTCCATGGCCTGGATCTGGCCACGGCGCGAGTTGAGGTCGCCGATGACATCGCCCATGTAGTCCTCGGGCGTGGTCACCTCGACGGCCATCATCGGCTCGAGAATCGCCGGGCTCGCCTTGCGGGCCGCCTCCTTGAACGCCATGGATCCGGCGATCTTGAAGGCGAGTTCCGAGGAGTCGACGTCGTGCGCGGCACCGTCGAGCAGGTAGACGCGCACGCCCACCAGCGGGTAGCCGGCGAGCACGCCGAACTCCATGGCCTCCTGGCAACCGGCGTCCACCGAGGGGATGTACTCCCGGGGGATGCGGCCACCGGTGACCTTGTTCACGAACTCGTAGTTGTCGTCGCCGCCGGCGTCGAGCGGCTCGATGCCGATCTGCACCTTGGCGAACTGACCCGAGCCACCGGTCTGCTTCTTGTGCGTGTAGTCCACGCGCTCGACAGCCTGGCGGATCGTCTCGCGGTAGGCCACCTGCGGCTTACCGACGTTGGCCTCGACCTTGAACTCACGCTTCATGCGGTCGACCAGCACCTCGAGGTGCAGTTCGCCCATGCCGCCGATGATGGTCTGGCCGGTCTCCTCGTCGGTGTGCACCTGGAACGAGGGGTCCTCCTCGGCGAGCCGCTGGATCGCGACGCCGAGCTTCTCCTGGTCGCCCTTCGACTTGGGCTCGATGGCGACCTGGATGACCGGGGCCGGGAAGGTCATCGACTCGAGGATGACCGGGTTCGAGGAGTCCGACAGGGTCTCACCGGTGGTGGTGTCCTTCAGACCCATGACGGCGACGATGTCGCCGGCACCGGTGCTGGGGATCTCCTCACGCTTGTTGGCGTGCATCCGGTAGATCTTGCCGATGCGCTCCTTCTTGCCCTTCACCGAGTTGAGCACCGCGGAGCCCGACTCCAGGCGACCGGAGTAGATCCGGACGAAGGTGAGCTTGCCCAGGTGCGGGTCGCTCATGATCTTGAACGCCAGGGCGGCCAGCGGCTCGCTGTCCGAGGGCTTGCGCTGGACGGAGACGGACTCGTCGCCGACCTTGTGGCCCTCGATGACCTCGCGGTCCAGCGGCGACGGCAGGTAGCGCACGACCGCGTCGAGCAGGGGCTGAACGCCCTTGTTCTTGAACGCGGTGCCGCAGAACACCGGGGTGAACGTGCCTTCGCTGGCCTTCTCCGGGCTGGTGGAGGCGATGGTGGCGCGGCGGATCGCCGCGTACAGCTGCTCCTCGGTGGGCTCGACGCCCTCCAGGAACAGCTCCATCATCTCCTCGTCGTGCTCGGAGATGGTCTCGACCAGCTTCTCGCGCCAGGTCTGGGCGATCTCGGTGTGCGTGGCCGGGATGTCGACGACGTCGTACATCTCGCCCTTCGCCGCCTCGGCGGACCAGACCAGGGCCTTCATGCGGACCAGGTCCACGACGCCCTGGAAGTCCATCTCGGCACCGATCGGCACCTGCATCACCAGCGGGGTCGCGCCCAGGCGGTCGACGATCATGTCGACACAGCGGAAGAACTCCGCGCCGGTGCGGTCCAGCTTGTTGACGAAGCAGATGCGCGGGACGCCGTAACGGTCGGCCTGACGCCACACCGTCTCGGACTGCGGCTCGACACCGGCGACACCGTCGAACACGGTGACCGCACCGTCGAGGACGCGGAGCGAACGCTCCACCTCGACCGTGAAGTCCACGTGGCCCGGGGTGTCGATGATGTTGATGGTGTTCTCTACACCTTCGAGGGACCAGTGGCAGGTGGTCGCAGCGGACGTGATCGTGATGCCACGCTCCTGCTCCTGCTCCATCCAGTCCATCGTGGCGGCGCCCTCGTGGACCTCGCCGATCTTGTAGTTCACACCGGTGTAGAACAGGATCCGCTCAGTCGTCGTGGTCTTGCCCGCGTCGATGTGAGCCATGATCCCGATGTTGCGGACCTTGGCCAGGTCAAGAGCAGTGGTAGCCATGTGGCTTTCTCTCTCGTATCTCGTTCGACGGGGTATCGACTACCAGCGGTAGTGCGCGAAGGCCTTGTTGGACTCGGCCATCTTGTGCGTGTCCTCGCGCTTCTTGACGGAAGCGCCCAGGCCGTTGCTGGCGTCCAGCAGCTCGTTCATCAGACGCTCGGTCATCGTCTTCTCGCGACGGGCGCGGGAGTAGCCGACGAGCCAGCGGAGGGCGAGCGTGGTGGAGCGGCCGGGGCGGACCTCGACCGGGACCTGGTAGGTCGCGCCGCCGACGCGGCGGCTGCGGACCTCGAGGGTCGGCTTCACGTTCTCGAGCGCGCGCTTGAGGGTGATGACCGGGTCGGTACCGGTCTTCTCACGGCAGCCTTCGAGGGCGCCGTACACGATCCGCTCGGCGGTGGAGCGCTTGCCGTTCAGCAGGACCTTGTTCACCAGCGAGGTGACAAGCGGCGAGTTGTAGACCGGGTCGATGATGACCGGTCGCTTGGGGGCCGGGCCCTTGCGAGGCATTAGCTCTTCTCCTTCTTCGCGCCGTAGCGGCTGCGCGCCTGCTTGCGGTTCTTGACGCCCTGGGTGTCGAGCGAACCGCGGATGATCTTGTAGCGAACACCCGGGAGGTCCTTCACACGACCGCCGCGAACGAGCACGATCGAGTGCTCCTGCAGGTTGTGGCCCTCACCCGGGATGTACGCCGTGACCTCAATGCCACTCGTCAGGCGAACACGCGCCACCTTGCGAAGCGCGGAGTTCGGCTTCTTGGGAGTCGTCGTGTAAACACGGGTGCACACGCCGCGTCGCTGCGGGCTCCCCTTGAGCGCCGGAGTCTTGGCCTTGTCGACCTTGTCCTGGCGGCCCTTTCGGACCAGCTGCTGGATCGTGGGCACCGCGTCTCCGTCTTCTTCGTGCCAAGCGGTCTGATTTCGACTGCATCTTCAATGTGCTGCTGGATGGCCTGTCATCCCTGGGTGTAATGGCCATCGCCTACCTCGCTATCCGACCCCCGCGGTCGGGCGTGTCGCCCAGTCTTCAGCGCGGAACGGAATCGGGAGGTATGTGTTTCGGTCTCCTGCACCCTCTCATGGACGCATCCGAGTCGGATTGCGGTGAGCGCAGGCGCAAGAACCCGGGGACACCCCAGGCACAAGGAAAGAGAGTACCTACCACACGTGCAGAGGTCAAAGCGAAAGCCTCGGCCCCCGCCGCCACCATGGATTCGCGCCCCGACGCGCACCCCGACCACCGGAATCCTCGGCCGTCGGCCCTCTCCGACCCCTACTGAGCCCGGTCTCGTCGGGATCTCGGTCCAGCCTCGGTCCGGCCCTTCGGGCAACGCTACTCCCGGGCCCCGCGGGACGCCATGCGGAACCGGCCCGCGCCGCGCGTCAGTGCCGGCCGAGTTCCACCAGGAACGCCAGGGCCATCTGGATCCAGCCGAGCGTGAGTCCGGCCACGGCGATGCCGCCTCCCCCGTTGTACGGGTAGGGGCGCGTCCGCGACTGGTGCAGCCCGATGTGGCCGGTGACCACCGCTACCCCGGCGAAACCGAACGGGTACGGGTTCAGCGCGTACCCGTAGGTCAGCAGCGCGGTCGCCGGCCACACCGCGACCAGCGTGACGATGCCGAGCACGAGCGAGGTGACCGCCAGCCCGTTGCTCTGCGGCGGCATCGGGCGCGGGACCGTCGGCGGCAGGTACGCGTGCGGGGCGACGAACGCGTACGGGCTCACCGGCGTCGGCGCGACGGGCCGTACCGCGGACGGCACCGGCCCCACCGGCAGGTCGTGGACCAGCACCGTGAGCTGGCCGTACGTCTCCGCGGAGAGCGCCAACTCCAGGCGGTGCCGGTACTCGTCGTCCTTGAGCCTGCCCTCGGCCCACGCCGCCTTGAGCACGTCGGCGCAACGGTCGCGGTCCGCCTGAGCGCACCGCATGGTGTCCTGTCGGCCGCTCCAGCCGCCGTCCATGTGTCCCCCTCGCGTCGCTTGCTCCCCTTATGGTGCACCGCGAGGCGCGCTGCCGCTGTCCGTCCTCGTACTCAGATGCGGAGCGTCACGGCGCTCAGGGCCTCCGACAGCATGCGGCCGTCCAGATCGTCGATGATCGCCGCGGCGAACAGGATGGCGAACATGAGCAGCGCGATCCACACGTACCCGAGCACCAGGCCCGCGATGGCCATGCCGCGCCCGGACTGGCCGGTCTGGTTGATCTGGACCAGCGCGATGTGTCCGAAGATGACGGCGAGCAGCGACGTCACCCAGTAGACCCAGACGATGCCGAGCACGAGCGACGCGATCGCGAGGCCGTTCGTGCCGGGGCCCTGCACCATGTACCCGTACGGGGGCGGGTAGTTGGGCGGGTACTGCGGCGGGTACGGCCCCAAGGGCTGCTGCGGCGGCTGCGGGTACTGCCGGGGGTCGTGGTCCGGCGGCCCCTGCGGGTGCCCCTGGTGGCGCTCCGGGCCGCTCTGCGGGTCCTGCGGAGTGTCTCCCCAGCCGTCGCTCATCGTCGTCCCCCTGACTTCCCTGAAACGGGCGGCGGGGCCGCCACCATGTACCCATGGTGGCGGCCCCGCCGGCCTGCCGAGCGACTTCCGGAGAACCGGTCCCCGGATCAGCCCTGGTAACCGCCGAAGTCGTACTCCTCCAGCGGGACGGCCTGGCCGGAGCCGGTGCCGAACGCCGAGTAGTCCGCCTCGTCGTAGCCGGACATCGAGTACATCGCGGCCTTCGCCTCCTCGGTGGGCTCCACCCGGATGTTGCGGTAGCGGGGCATGCCCGTACCGGCCGGGATCAGCTTGCCGATGATGACGTTCTCCTTCAGGCCCAGCAGCGGGTCCGACTTGGCGTGGATCGCCGCGTCGGTGAGCACCCGGGTGGTCTCCTGGAAGGAGGCCGCCGACAGCCACGACTCGGTCGCCAGCGACGCCTTGGTGATACCCATGAGCTGCGGGCGGCCGGAGGCCGGCTGACCGGCCTCGGAGACCACGCGCCGGTTCTCGCTCTCGAACCGGCCGCGCTCGACCAGCTCACCGGGCAGCAGCTCGGCGTCGCCCGACTCGATGATCGTCACGCGGCGCAGCATCTGCCGGATGATGATCTCGATGTGCTTGTCGTGGATCGACACGCCCTGCGAGTTGTAGACCTTCTGGACTTCGGCGACCAGGTGGATCTGGACCGCGCGCTGCCCGAGGATGCGCAGGACGTCGTGCGGGTTGACGGCGCCCAGCGTCAGCTTCTGGCCGACCGCGACGCGGTCGCCTTCCTCGACGGTGAGCTTGACGCGCTTGGAGACCGCGTACGCCAGCTCCTCCGAGCCGTCGTCCGGGACCACGACGACCTTGCGGGTCTTGTCGGTGTCCTCGATGCGGACCCGGCCGGCCGCCTCGCTGATCGGGGCCACACCCTTGGGGGTACGGGCCTCGAAGAGCTCGACGACACGCGGCAGACCCTGCGTGATGTCGTCACCCGCCACACCACCGGTGTGGAAGGTACGCATCGTCAGCTGGGTGCCGGGCTCACCGATCGACTGGGCGGCGATGATGCCGACCGCCTCGCCGATGTCGACGAGCTTGCCGGTGGCCAGCGAACGGCCGTAGCACATCGCGCAGGTGCCGACCTTGGACTCGCAGGTCAGGACCGAGCGGGTCTTCACCTGCTCGACGCCGGCGGCGACGAGCTGGTTGATGATGACGTCGCCCAGGTCGACGCCCGCGGGGGCGACGACCTTGCCGTCCACGGAGACGTCCTCGGCGAGGCTGCGCGCGTACACGCTGGTCTCGACGTCGTTCGTCTTGCGCAGCGAGCCGTCGGCCGCGCGGACCGCGATGTCCAGCGTGAGGCCGCGGTCGGTGCCGCAGTCCTCCTCGCGGATGATCACGTCCTGCGACACGTCCACCAGACGACGGGTCAGGTAACCCGAGTCGGCGGTACGCAGCGCGGTGTCCGCGAGACCCTTGCGGGCACCGTGCGTGGAGATGAAGTACTCCAGCACGGAGAGACCCTCACGGAACGACGCCTTGATGGGCCGCGGGATGGTCTCGTTCTTCGCGTTGGACACCAGACCACGCATACCGGCGATCTGACGCATCTGCATCATGTTTCCGCGAGCACCCGAGTCGACCATCATGAAGATGGGGTTCGTCTTCGGGAAGTTCGCGTTCATCGCCTCGGCGACCTCGTTGGTCGCCTTGGTCCAGATCTGGATCTGCTCCTGCGCGCGCTCGGTCTTGGTGATCAGACCGCGCTCGTACTGCTTCTGGATCTTGTCGGCCTGCGCCTCGTAGCCCTCGAGGATCTGGGCCTTGTTCGGCGGCACGACGACGTCCGAGATCGACACCGTGACACCCGAGCGGGTGGCCCAGTGGAAGCCCGCGGCCTTGAGGTTGTCCAGCGTCGCGGCGACCTCGACCTTGGGGTAGCGCTCCGCGAGGTCGTTGACGATCGCGGAGAGCTGCTTCTTGCCGACCTCGGTGTCGATGAACGGGTAGTCCGACGGCAGCAGCTCGTGGAACAGCGCGCGGCCGAGGGTCGTGTTCAGCCGCAGCGGCTGACCCGGCTCCCAGTTCGCGCCCTCCGGACCGTTGTCCGGCGCGACCCAGCCGCGCGGCGGCACGGTGCCGGCCGGCAGGCGCAGGTCGATCTTCGCCTGGAGGTCCAGCTCGTGCGCGTCGAACGCCATGATCGCCTCGGCGATCGAGGAGAACTGACGGCCCACGCCCTTCATGTCCTCGCGGTCCGAGGTCAGGAAGAACAGGCCGAGCACCATGTCCTGGGTGGGCATGGTGACCGGACGGCCGTCGGCCGGCTTGAGGATGTTGTTCGAGGACAGCATGAGGATGCGGGCCTCGGCCTGCGCCTCCGCGGACAGCGGGAGGTGCACGGCCATCTGGTCGCCGTCGAAGTCCGCGTTGAACGCGGTGCAGACGAGCGGGTGGATCTGGATGGCCTTGCCCTCGACGAGCTGCGGCTCGAACGCCTGGATGCCGAGGCGGTGCAGCGTCGGCGCACGGTTCAGGAGAACCGGGTGCTCGGCGATGACCTCTTCCAGCACGTCCCAGACGACCGGGCGGGCACGCTCGACCATGCGCTTGGCCGACTTGATGTTCTGCGCGTGGTTCAGGTCGACCAGGCGCTTCATCACGAACGGCTTGAAGAGCTCCAGCGCCATCTGCTTGGGCAGACCGCACTGGTGCAGCTTGAGCTGCGGGCCGACGACGATGACCGAACGGCCCGAGTAGTCGACGCGCTTGCCGAGCAGGTTCTGGCGGAACCGGCCCTGCTTGCCCTTGAGCATGTCGGACAGCGACTTGAGCGGACGGTTGCCCGGCCCGGTGACCGGACGGCCGCGGCGGCCGTTGTCGAACAGCGCGTCGACGGCCTCCTGGAGCATGCGCTTCTCGTTGTTCACGATGATCTCGGGGGCACCGAGGTCGAGAAGGCGCTTCAGGCGGTTGTTGCGGTTGATGACGCGGCGGTACAGGTCGTTCAGGTCGGAGGTCGCGAAGCGGCCGCCGTCCAGCTGCACCATCGGACGAAGGTCCGGCGGGATGACCGGCACGCAGTCCAGCACCATGCCCGTGGGGCTGTTGCGGGTCTGCAGGAACGCCGAGACGACCTTGAGGCGCTTGAGCGCACGGGTCTTCTTCTGGCCCTTGCCGGTGCGGATGATCTCGCGGAGCTTCTCGGCCTCGGCCTCGAGGTCGAACGACTCCAGGCGCTTCTGCAGCGCCTGCGCGCCCATGCTGCCGAGGAAGTAGGTGCCGAACCGGTCCCGCATCTCGCGGAACAGGATCTCGTCACCCTCCAGGTCCTGGACCTTGAGGTTCTTGAACCGGGTCCAGACCTCCTCGAGACGGTCGAGCTCGCGCTGGTTGCGGTCGCGGAGCTGCTTCATCTCGCGCTCGGCGCCCTCGCGCACCTTGCGGCGCACGTCGGACTTGGCGCCCTCGGCCTCGAGCTCGGCCAGGTCGGCCTCGAGCTTCTTCTGGCGCTCCTCGACCATCGAGTCGCGGCGCTGCTCGATCTGCTGGCGCTCGACCGAGATCTTGGCCTCGAGCGAGGGCAGGTCGCGCTGGCGGCGCTCGTCGTCGACGTACGTGATCATGTACGCCGCGAAGTAGATGACCTTCTCCAGGTCCTTCGGGGCGAGGTCGAGCAGGTAGCCGAGGCGGCTCGGCACGCCCTTGAAGTACCAGATGTGGGTGACGGGAGCGGCCAGTTCGATGTGGCCCATCCGCTCACGCCGCACCTTGGCGCGAGTGACCTCGACGCCGCAGCGCTCGCAGATGATGCCCTTGAAGCGGACACGCTTGTACTTGCCGCAGTAGCACTCCCAGTCCCGGGTCGGACCGAAGATCTTCTCGCAGAAGAGCCCGTCCTTTTCCGGCTTCAGGGTGCGGTAGTTGATGGTCTCGGGCTTCTTGACCTCGCCGTGGGACCAGGTGCGGATGTCGTCGGCGGTGGCGAGGCCGATACGCAGCTCGTCGAAGAAGTTGACGTCGAGCACTGTTTCGTCAATCCCTCTTTCGGGGTTTGGTCCCGGCGGTGGCGGCTGGGGTAGGCCGCCGTGCCGGGGGTGTCTTCATCAGGTCTGTGGTCCGGGTCCCCGGCACCTGCTCCCCGTGTTCACGGTGGGCAGGTGCCGGGCCGGACATCAGACCTCTTCGACGCTGCTCGGCTCGCGCCGGGACAGGTCGATACCGAGCTCCTCCGCCGCGCGGAAGACGTCCTCGTCGGTGTCGCGCATCTCGATCGACATACCGTCGCTCGAGAGGACCTCCACGTTGAGGCAGAGCGACTGCATCTCCTTGATGAGCACCTTGAAGGACTCGGGGATGCCGGGCTCCGGGATGTTCTCGCCCTTGACGATGGCCTCGTACACCTTCACGCGGCCGAGGACGTCGTCGGACTTGATCGTCAGGAGCTCCTGGAGGGCGTAGGCGGCGCCGTACGCCTCGAGCGCCCACACCTCCATCTCACCGAAGCGCTGGCCACCGAACTGCGCCTTACCACCCAGCGGCTGCTGCGTGATCATCGAGTACGGACCGGTCGAACGGGCGTGCAGCTTGTCGTCGACCAGGTGGTGCAGCTTCAGGATGTACATGTAGCCGACCGAGATCGGGTGCGGGAACGGCTCGCCGGAACGCCCGTCGAACATCCGGGCCTTGCCGGAGCCGTCGATCATGCGGACGCCGTCGCGGTTCGGGATCGTCGAGTCCAGCAGACCCGTGATCTCCTCCTCGCGCGCGCCGTCGAAGACCGGGGTCGCGACGTTGGTGCCGGCCTCGGCCGCGTCCGCGCCGATGGCGCGCAGACGGCCCTTCCAGTCCTCGTCGTCGCCCTCGACCTGCCAGCCGCGGCTGGCGACCCACCCGAGGTGGGTCTCCAGGACCTGGCCCGGGTTCATGCGGGACGGGACGCCCAGCGGGTTGAGGATGATGTCGACCGCGGTGCCGTCCTCCAGGAACGGCATGTCCTCGACCGGCAGGATCTTCGCGATGACGCCCTTGTTGCCGTGCCGGCCCGCGAGCTTGTCACCGTCGGTGATCTTGCGCTTCTGCGCCACGTAGACGCGTACCAGCTGGTTGACGCCCGGGGGCAGCTCGTCGCCGGCCTCGCGGTCGAAGACGCGCACGCCGATGACCTTGCCCTGCTCGCCGTGCGGCACCTTCAGCGAGGTGTCGCGCACCTCGCGCGCCTTCTCGCCGAAGATCGCGCGCAGCAGGCGCTCCTCGGGGGTCAGCTCGGTCTCGCCCTTGGGCGTGACCTTGCCGACCAGGATGTCGCCGGGCACGACGTCGGCGCCGATGCGGATGATGCCGCGCTCGTCGAGGTCGGCCAGCACCTCTTCGGAGACGTTCGGGATGTCCCGGGTGATCTCCTCGGGGCCCAGCTTGGTGTCACGGGCGTCGACCTCGTGCTCCTCGATGTGGATCGAGGAGAGGACGTCGTCCTGCACGAGGCGCTGCGACAGGATGATCGCGTCCTCGTAGTTGTGGCCCTCCCACGGCATGAACGCCACCAGGAGGTTCTTGCCGAGGGCCATCTCGCCCTCTTCGGTGCACGGGCCGTCCGCGAGGACCTGCCCGGCCTCGACGCGCGAGCCCTCGTCGACGATGACCTTCTGGTTGAAGCTCGTGCCCTGGTTGGAGCGCATGAACTTCTGCACGCGGTAGGTGGTGTACGTGCCGTCGTCGTTCATGACGGTGACGTAGTCCGCCGACACGTCGGTGACGACGCCGTCCTTCTCGGCCGAGATGACGTCCGCCGCGTCGACCGCCGCGCGGTACTCCATGCCGGTGCCGACGAGCGGCGACTCGGCCTTCAGGAGCGGCACGGCCTGGCGCATCATGTTCGAGCCCATGAGCGCGCGGTTGGCGTCGTCGTGCTCGAGGAACGGGATCATCGCCGTCGCGACCGACACCATCTGGCGCGGCGAGACGTCCATGTAGTCGATCTCGTCGCCCGGCAGGTAGTCGATCTCGCCGCCGCGGCGGCGGACGAGCGCGCGCGCCTCGGCGAACGTGTTGTCGTCGTTGAGCGGCGCGTTCGCCTGCGCGATGACGAAGCGGTCCTCTTCGTCGGCGGTCAGGTAGTCGACGTCGTCGGTCACGACACCGTTGGTGACCCGGCGGTACGGCGTCTCGACGAAGCCGAACGCGTTCACCCGGCCGTACGACGCCAGCGAGCCGATCAGGCCGATGTTCGGGCCTTCCGGGGTCTCGATGGGGCACATGCGGCCGTAGTGCGACGGGTGCACGTCGCGGACCTCGAAGCCGGCCCGCTCACGGGACAGGCCGCCGGGGCCCAGTGCGGACAGACGGCGCTTGTGGGTCAGGCCCGACAGCGGGTTCGTCTGGTCCATGAACTGCGACAGCTGGCTGGTGCCGAAGAACTCCTTGATGGAGGCGACGACCGGCCGGATGTTGATCAGGGTCTGCGGCGTGATCGCCTCGACGTCCTGGGTGGTCATGCGCTCGCGGACGACGCGCTCCATGCGCGCCAGGCCGGTGCGGACCTGGTTCTGGATCAGCTCGCCGACGTTGCGCAGGCGGCGGTTGCCGAAGTGGTCGATGTCGTCGGCCTCGACGACGAGGTCCTGCCCGCCCAGGCCGGCCATCT
Organism: Streptomycetaceae bacterium NBC_01309; assembly: GCA_045039925.1. Taxonomy (GTDB): domain Bacteria; phylum Actinomycetota; class Actinomycetes; order Streptomycetales; family Streptomycetaceae; genus Yinghuangia. The sequence goes on along the minus strand of CP108400.1, from coordinate 6,209,438 downwards.
CGCCCTCGCCGGCGTGCAGCTTGACCAGGTACTTGATCGTCGCGATGACGTCCTCGACCGTGAGGGTCCCGGCGTCCAGCGGGCGCTCGACGCCCAGCTTCTTGTTGATCTTGTACCGGCCGACCTTCGCCAGGTCGTACCGCTTCGGGTTGAAGTAGAGGTTCTCGAGCAGCGTCTGCGCGGCCTCACGGGTCGGCGGCTCTCCCGGACGCAGCTTGCGGTAGATGTCGAGCAGCGCGTCGTCCTGGCCCTGGGTGTGGTCCTTCTCCAGGGTCTGGCGCATCGACTCGTACTCGCCGAACTCCTCGAGGATCTGCGAGTCGGTCCAGCCCAGCGCCTTCAGCAGCACCGTCACGGACTGCTTGCGCTTGCGGTCGATACGCACACCCACGGTGTCGCGCTTGTCGATCTCCAGCTCCAGCCAGGCACCGCGCGACGGGATGACCTTGGCGCTGAAGATGTCCTTGTCGGACGTCTTGTCGATCTGCTTGTCGAAGTAGACGCCGGGCGAGCGCACGAGCTGCGACACCACGACACGCTCGGTGCCGTTGATGATGAACGTGCCCTTGTTGGTCATGAGCGGGAAGTCGCCCATGAAGACCGTCTGGCTCTTGATCTCGCCGGTCTCGTTGTTCGTGAACTCCGCTGTGACGAAGAGCGGCGCGGAGTACGTGAAGTCGCGCTCCTTGCACTCCTCGATCGAGTTCTTGGGGGGCTCGAAACGGTGGTCGCGGAACGTGAGCGACATCGACCCGGAGAAGTCCTCGATCGGGGAGATCTCCTCGAAGATCTCCTCGAGGCCGGACTTGGTGGGGACGTCTGCTCCGGACGCGAGCGCATCCTCGACCCGAGCCTTCCAAACGCTGTTGCCGAGCAGCCAGTCGAAGCTCTCGGTTTGCAGCGCGAGAAGGTTCGGTACCTCGAGAGGCTCGCGGATCTTTGCGAAGGAGATGCGGAGCGGGGCGGTACTGGCGGCGCCGGGGTTTGTAGCGTTCGTGGCGTTGCGCGAGGCGGCCAAGAGGGGTCCTTCCGAGGGCTCGGACTCACTATGCGCATGCCGGACTATCTCGGTGGAGATACCGCGGACGGGTCAACAGGCAGCGCAAAGGGTCAGTGTAGCCACACGGCACACCGCTGTCCAGCGCCTGGAACGGGCGCTCGCCAACTCGGGGGCTTCTGCCACCCGGCAAGTGCTCTTCGGGACGCGTCCGAAGAATTGCGCGCCACGTCCGGTTCGTCAAGAGGCGGCGACGTGGGCACCACTCTTGCACAGCCGACCGACAGTGGCGGGTAGCTCGGGCGGCGCGTTGCGGATCTTCGCGGGTCCTGTACGCAGCAGCAGGTCAGAGGGTCTGCGGGCGGCCGACGCGCGGTCCGCGGGGGTGGCCGGAACCGCGGGAACAGGCGGTTGCCGGACACTCGGCCGGGTGCCGCCGCACGGGTGTGCGGGAGGCTTCGGGAGGGGGCGTGCGGCACCGCGCGCGGTGCCGCAGAGTGTCGTCAGAATCACTCTGACGGGTGAAGCCGAACCGGTGAAACCGGAGTGTCGCGTCCGCCGCCGGCGTGCGTACGCGCGCCCGAAACGCTCCGCGGGCGCCCCTGGCAGAGCTGCCGTCCGAGCCCGGTCCGAGCTGCCGCCGGAGCCCCCGGCCGAGCCCGCGACGGGCCCCGGAAAAGCCGTCAGGCGGCCGTCCCGGAGGACGGCCGCCTGACGCGGTGAAGCGGGTGAAGCCGGTGGAGCAAGGTGCGAGTAAGAAGTACTTACTTCACCGAGACGGTGGCGCCGGCGCCCTCGAGGGCCGCCTTCGCCTTGTCCGCCGCCTCCTGGTTGACACCCTCGAGCAGCGGCTTCGGGGCGCCGTCGACCAGGTCCTTGGCTTCCTTCAGGCCCAGGTTCGTGAGCGCACGAACCTCCTTGATGACCTGGATCTTCTTCTCGCCCGCGGCCTCGAGGATCACGTCGAACGTGTCCTTGACCTCGACCTCTTCGGCCGGGGTGCCGGGGCCGACCGCGGCGACGACGGCGGCCGGAGCGGCAGCCTTGACGTCGAAGGTCTCCTCGAAGAGCTTCACGAAGTCCGAGAGCTCGATGAGGGTCATTTCCTTGAACGACTCGAGCAGCTCTTCGGTGCTGAGCTTCGCCATGAGTGGCGGTCCTTCCTATTCGGTTCGGCAGGTGCCGGGTGGTGTGAATGGCGGGGGCAGGGCCCCCGGCGACCGTGGTCGCGAGTACGCGGGCCGAATTACTCGGCGGCGGCGTCCTCGGCGGCCTCGGCGGCGGGAGCCGGCTCGCCGGCACCGCCCTGCTCGACCTTCGCGCGCAGCGCTTCCGCGGTGCGGACGAACTGCGTGAGCGGGGCCTGGAACGTCGCGGCAGCCTTCGCCATCGACGCCTGCATGGCACCCGCCAGCTTGGCGAGCAGCACCTCGCGGGACTCGAGGTCCGCGAGCTTCTTGATCTCGTCAGCGCTGAGGGCCTTGCCCTCGAGGACACCGCCCTTGATGACGAGAAGGGGGTTCGCCTTGGCGAAGTCACGCAGGCTCTTGGCGGCCTCGACCGGGTCACCCGAGACGAAGGCGATGGCGGACGGACCCTCGAGAAGGTCGTCCAGCTCGCTGATGCCCGCCTCGTTGGCCGCAATCTTGGTCAGCGTGTTCTTCACCACGGCGTATTCCGCGTTCCCACCGAGAGAACGGCGCAGCTCCTTGAGCTTCGCCACGGTGAGTCCGCGGTACTCGGTCAGCACGGCGGCGTTCGAGTCGCGGAACTGGTCCGCAAGCTCGGCAACCGCGGCTGCCTTGTCGGGCCTCGCCATAGGACAGGGCCTCCTTCCGCGATGCGATCAGTCGGCCGGTCGTGGGACCGACCGGATGCCGGGAGACCGCCGACGGGCAAAGGGGCCCGAACAAACAGAAACGCCCCGGCGCAAGCGCACGGGGCGGACACGATCATTCCGGGAACCGGAAGGACGGGAACGTCTCACAGGCACCTGCGCAGGTCGTCCGCTGTCGCGGAGCCTTCGGTCACTCATGCCCCTCCGGAGAAGGGCACGCCAGTGACGACCGGCGGTCTTTGGCTTCGGTCCAAGGTACGTGACACGGCATTAGCAATGCAAATTGCGTGGGTGCAGAGGCAGGCACTGGCAACCGGTCGTCAAGATCGGGGTGATGTGGAGGCAAAGTGGGCGAGCCCCCTGTGAGCCACAACGAGCGGAGCGGGTCGGCGGGTTCCGCTGTGGGGGAAACGGGCCGTGGCCCGTACGCCCCGGTGAAGGGGCGTACGGGCCACGGGAGTTCGTTGCCGCCGTGCGTACCTGGCGGGCAGTCGATCCGGAGGGATCAGACGGCCGCCGGGTCCTCCTCGGTGAGGAGGTTGCGGGTGCGGTTCGGGTCGACCGGGATGCCCGGGCCCATCGTGGTGGTGATGGCGACCTTCTTGACGTACCGGCCCTTGGCGGCGGACGGCTTGACACGCAGGACCTCGTCCAGCGCGGCACCGTAGTTCTCGATCAGCTGCTCGTCGGTGAACGAGGTCTTGCCGATGATGAAGTGCAGGTTCGAGTGCTTGTCGACGCGGAACTCGATCTTGCCGCCCTTGATCTCGTTCACGGCCTTGGCCACGTCCGGGGTCACGGTGCCGGTCTTCGGGTTCGGCATCAGGCCACGCGGGCCGAGCACGCGGCCGAGGCGGCCGACCTTGCCCATGAGGTCCGGGGTGGCGACGACCGAGTCGATCTCGTTGAGCAGGTTGCCCTTGAGGATCTCGTCGATCAGTTCGTCGGAGCCGACGATGTCGGCGCCCGCAGCCTTCGCTGCCTCGGCACGGTCACCGGTCGCGAAGACCAGGACCCGGGCGGTCTTGCCGGTGCCGTGCGGGAGGATGACGGTGCTGCGGACCATCTGGTCGGCCTTGCGCGGGTCGACGCCCAGGCGCAGGGCGACCTCGACGGTCGCGTCGAACTTGGTCTTGCTGGTGGCCTTCGCCAGGCGGACGGCCTCGAGCGGGGCGTACAGCCGCTCGCGGTCCACCTGGGCGGCGCCTTCGCGGTAGGTCTTGCTGCGCTGCGTCACTTCAGCTCCTGAGGTACGGAAGGAGTCGTGGTGTGCTCGGGCCGACGCACGGCCCTGCCACGGGATTGCGGATCGGTCCGGACGTAGCTCGCCGCGGACCGGGTGGGGCCGGTCAGCCCTCGACCGTGATGCCCATCGAACGGGCGGTGCCGGCGATGATCTTCTCGGCGGCGTCCAGGTCGTTGGCGTTGAGGTCCGCCATCTTGGTCTCGGCGATGCCGCGGACCTGGTCGCGCGTGATCTTGGCGACCTTGGTCTTGTGGGGCTCGCCCGAGCCCTTGTCGACACCGGCGGCCTTGAGGATCAGGCGCGCGGCCGGCGGGGTCTTCGTCACGAAGGTGAAGGAGCGGTCCTCGTAGACCGAGATCTCCACCGGGACGATGTCGCCGCGCTGCGACTCGGTCGCCGCGTTGTACGCCTTGCAGAACTCCATGATGTTGACGCCGTGCTGGCCCAGCGCCGGACCGACGGGCGGGGCCGGGGTCGCGGCACCGGCCTTGATCTGCAGCTTGATGATCGCTGCAAGCTTCTTCTTGGGAGGCATGTTTCCGGGTCCTTCGACGATGTGTTTCCCTGTCGCCGCACGGTACGCAGGGCTCCGCAGGGGGTCCCTTCGTGCGACGTGCGCCACGCTCGGCCGGTCCCTCGGGGAACGGCGGACGCGGCGTGGCGCCCCCACAACGATAACCATCGTTGCGGAGGCGCCCTAATCCGCGGTCCGGGAGGGGCTTGCGCCGCCCCGGACTCCGGAAGCTCTGTGGTGCCGTCGGCTCGGCCTGATCAGTTCTTCTGGATCTGGTTGAACGACAGCTCGACCGGGGTCTCGCGGCCGAAGATCTCGACCAGGCCCTTGACCTTCTGCGAGTCCGGGTTGATCTCGTTGATCGTCGCCTGGAGCGTCGCGAACGGGCCGTCGATGACGGTGACCGAGTCGCCGACCTCGAAGTCGAGGACCTTGACCTCGGCGGGCGCCTTCGACGTGCCGCCGCCGCCCGCGGCCTGCTCCTCCTCGGGCGCGAGGATCTTGGCGACCTCGTCGAGGGTGAGCGGGAAGGGCTCATGGGCGTTGCCGACGAAGCCGGTGACGCCGGGGGTGTTGCGGACGGCGCCCCACGACTCGTTCGTCAGGTCCATGCGGACCAGCACGTAGCCGGGGAACTTGTTGCGCTTGACGGTCTTGCGCTGACCGTTCTTGATCTCGACGACCTCTTCCATCGGCACCTCGACCTGGAAGATGTACTCCTCCATGTTGAGGGAGGTCGTGCGGGACTCGAGGTTGGCCTTCACGCGGTTCTCGTAGCCGGCGTACGAGTGGATGACGTACCACTCGCCCGGCGCCCGGCGCAGCGCGTCGCGGAACTCCTCGAGGGCGTCCACCTGGGGCTCGGCCGCGACAGGTGCCGCCTCCGCGTCGTCCTCGGCAGCGACCTCGTCCGCTTCGGCGTCGTCGGCAGCCTCCTCGGCGTCGGCCTCGGCCTCGGTGTCGGCCTCGGTGTCGCCGTCGAGGGCGGACTCGGCGACGTCAACGCCGGTGGAGGCGTCCTCCGCCTGCTCCGACAGGGACCCCGTCTCCTCGACGGTCTCGTCGGGGAACAGGTTCGGGTCTGACACGGTGGCTGCTTCTTCCTGAATGGGGATCAATCGGTGGGGCCCGGCGGTCCGCTGGGAGGCCGCGACCCGGCAGGGCCCGGGGCACGAAGCCCTGGACACCACAGTAACCGGCGGGACGGCCGGATCAGCCGAAGATTTCGAGCGCCGCCCGGGCGAACCCGAGGTCGAGCGAGTACACGATGCCGATGATGATCAGGCAGAACACGATCACGACGGTCGTGTACGTGATGAGCTCGTTGCGGGTGGGCCAGACGACCTTGCGGAGCTCGGCGACGATCTGCCGGTAGAAGAGTGCGAGGCGCGCGAAAAGACCCTGCTTCTTGGGCTCGGGCTTTTCGGCGTCGGCACGGCGTCCCCTGCGGTTCCTACCGCCGGGGGGAGTCTCGTCCACGCCGAGTTCGTCCGAGCTCTCGTCCTCGGGCGTGGCAGTGGAGCCGCGGGCCTCCGTCACTCGTCCTCACCTGGATCCGGTCTGACTGGATCACCGACGGTGTCGTCGGCGCTGATTGACTGGCGCTGACTGCATGCGCACCCCGGGGATCGAGATCCGGGTCGGGGTGGCACATCGCAGGGCACGAGGGACTTGAACCCCCAACCCCCGGTTTTGGAGACCGGTGCTCTGCCAATTGAGCTAGTGCCCTTCGGTGGTCCCAACCTAGCCGAGAGTCGTGCCTGATAACCACGGGTTTCCGGGCGCGACGGCAGCAGGTTCGATCCGCCAGGGGTTGAGTGTACGGGTTGCGGTGGCCCAGGTCGAACCCGTCACCCGGTCGTCGCCCCGGCGGGCCCACTCTTCCGCGTTCATATCCCGAAACCGGCGTGCCCGGCCGCGCGCGGCAGTGGGACGATTGGCCGCATGACCGCAGCTTCCCCCAGCCCCCAGTCCAGCTCGCCCACCGAACGCCGGGTGTCCGCACGCATCGTCGCGATCGCCGAGTCCGCGACTCTCGCGGTCGACGCCAAGGCCAAGGCGCTCAAGGCCGCCGGCCGCCCGGTGATCGGCTTCGGCGCCGGCGAGCCCGACTTCCCGACGCCGGACTACATCGTGGACGCCGCCGTGGCCGCGTGCCGCGCGCCCAAGTTCCACCGCTACACGCCGGCCGGGGGGCTGCCGGAGCTGAAGCAGGCCATCGCCGACAAGACGCTGCGCGACTCCGGCCTGGCCGTCGACCCCTCGCAGGTGCTGATCACCAACGGCGGCAAGCAGGCGATCTACGAGGCGTTCGCGGCGATCCTCGACCCGGGCGACGAGGTCATCGTCCCGGCGCCGTACTGGACGACGTACCCCGAGTCGATCAAGCTCGCGGGCGGCGTGCCGGTCGAGGTGGTGGCCGACGAGACCACCGGTTACCTGGTGTCGGTGGAGCAGCTGGAAGCCGCGCGCACGGCCGACACGAAGGTGCTGCTCTTCGTGTCGCCGTCGAACCCGACCGGCGCCGTGTACTCGCGCGCCCAGGTCGAGGAGATCGGCCGCTGGGCGGCGTCCCACGGGCTTTGGGTGCTGACCGACGAGATCTATGAGCACCTCGTGTACGACGACGCCGAATTCGTGTCGATGCCGACCGTGGTGCCCGAGCTGCTGGACCGCACGATCATCGTCAACGGTGTCGCGAAGACGTACGCGATGACCGGCTGGCGGGTCGGGTGGGTCATCGGACCGAAGGACGTCGTCAAGGCCGCCACGAACCTCCAGTCGCACGCGACCTCCAACGTCTGCAACGTGGCGCAGGCCGCCGCGCTGGCGGCGGTGTCCGGCGACCTCACCGCGGTCGACGAGATGAAGGTGGCGTTCGACCGCCGCCGCCGCACGATCGTGCGCATGCTCAACGAGATCCCGGGGGTCGAGTGCCCCGAGCCGAAGGGCGCGTTCTACGTGTACCCGTCGGTCAAGGAGGTCGTCGGCAAGGAGATCCGGGGCAAGGTGCCGCAGGACTCCGCGGAGCTGGCGGCGCTGATCCTGGACGAGGTCGAGGTCGCGGTGGTGCCGGGCGAGGCCTTCGGCACGCCGGGTTACCTGCGGCTGTCGTACGCGCTGGGCGACGACGACCTGGTCGAGGGCGTGTCGCGGATCGCGAAGCTGTTGGGCGAGGCGAAGTAGCCGCCGGCCCCTGACGCTCTCCGGTGGGCGACCACCTCCTGATTCAGGAGGTGGTCGCCCACCGGCGTTTGCCCCGCCTGATCCGGGTCATCCGGCGACTATGGGGTCGCGCAGTTGTCATCCGGTCGGGGCAACCTGCGCGGTCTGCGCCCGCGCGGGCGCGCGGTCGGCCATGATCGGGGAGATGGATCACCCCGTCCGCGATGTGCGCGCACTCCCCAAGGCCCATCTGCATCTTCACTTCACCGGTTCGATGCGGACCCAGACCCTGCTGGAACTCGCCGACCGGTACCGCGTGCACCTGCCGTCCGCGCTGACCTCCGGCAATCCCCCGCGCCTGCGCGCGACCGACGAGCGGGGCTGGTTCCGCTTCCAGCGGCTGTACGACATCGCCCGTTCGTGCGTGCGCGACGCCGACGACGTGCGCCGCCTGGTCCGCGAGGCGGCCGAGGACGACCTCGCGGAGGGGTCGGGGTGGCTGGAGATCCAGGTGGACCCGACGTCGTACGCCCCCCGGCTCGGCGGCCTGACGCCCGCGGTCGAGGTGATCCTGGAGGCCGTCGAGGACGCGGAGCGGTCGACGGGTGTCGGCATCGCGGTGGTGATCGCGGCGAACCGGACCAAGCACCAGCTGGAGGCGCGCACGTTGGCCCGCCTCGCGGCCCGGTACGCGGACCGGGGGCGCGTCGTCGGCTTCGGCCTCTCCAACGACGAACGCCGGGGCCGGGCCCTGGAGTTCGAGCGTGCCTTCGACATCGCCCGGCGCTCCGGGCTGTTCGCGAACCCGCACGGCGGCGAGTTGGACGGGCCGCGCAGTGTGCGCGAGTGCGTGGACGTGCTGGGCGCGCGGCGGCTGGGGCACGGCGTACGCGCGGCGGAGGACCCGCAGCTGATGGCGGAGCTGGCCCGGCGCGGGGTGGTGTGCGAGGTGTGTCCGGCGTCGAACGTCGCCCTGGGCGTCTACGACGATCCGGCGGACGTACCGCTGCGGCGGCTGTTCGAGGCGGGTGTGCCCATCGCGCTGGGTGCCGACGATCCGCTGCTGTTCGGTTCGCGGCTGGTGGCGCAGTACGAGATCGCCCGCACGGCGCAGGGCTTCACCGACGAGGAACTGGCGGAGCTGGCCCGGCAGTCGATCCGCGGCTCGGTCGCGCCGGAGGGTGTGCGGGACAAGTTGCTCGCGGGCGTCGACGCCTGGCTCGCCGCCTGACGGGGGCTGCGTGCGCCCGGTCCGGCGGCCGGGCTGATGTCCGTGCTGCTATCTGGGTTGATGTCCGGGTTCGCAGTGAGTTCTTCATGTTTGCCCCCAGGGCGGGTCGGGGACGCTCCCCCGCACGCTCCAGCACTGGCCGCGCAAGGCAGGCGGAAGGCGAGGACATGACGACTCGGCCCCCGGCGTCCGGGTGTCCCGACGACGGTGAGTTGGCGCGCGTGGCGCGTTCCTTTGCCGCCTCGTCGTCCTCCGGGCTGCTGCTCCTCGACACCGAACTGCGCTACGTCCGCGTCAACGAGGCGCTGGCGCGGATGAACGGGGTGTCCGCCGAGGACCACCGCGGGCGCCCGGCGCGCGAGGTCATGCCGCTCTCCGAGCACGCCGAGCCGGTGCTGCGCGCGGTGCTCGCCGACGGCCGTACGCGCGAGGTGGTGTCGTCGCGCAAGACGCAGGACGCGCACATGTCCGCGCGGCGGTACTGGCTCGGCGTGTACGACCGCTGGGAGGTCGAGGGCGAGGTGCGGGGCCTGCTCGGCGTCGTGGTGGAGGTTTCGAGGCGTACCGCAGCTGGATGGACAGCGAGCGGAAAGAGCAGCACCTGGGGCTGTTCGACGCGGCGCGGCAGCGCATCGGCACGACGTTGGACCGCGACACCACGTGCGGGGAGCTCGCGGCGTTCGCGGTGCCGCTGCTGGCCGACTGGGCAACGGTGGACCTGCTGCCCGAGTTCACCGCGCCGGGCGGCGGCCGCCGTGAGCGGCCGGTGCCCGCGGACCCGGGTGGGCTCGGTCCCGTGCTGCTGCGCCGCGAGGCGCTGGCCGGGGTGCCGCAGCTGCGGAGGACCACCGAGGAACTGGCCGGCCTCGGGGCGCTGGTGGAGTACGAGGCGGATTCGGCGGTCGCGCGGGTGCTCAGGGAGGGGCGGCCGGTGCGCGAGGACTTCGGCGCCGCGACGTGGCGGGGGCCCGCGGCCGTGCGGGTGGCCGCATACCGGGCCGCCGGGGCCCATTCGGGGATGGCGGTGCCGCTGGTCTCGCGAGGCCGCTCGCTCGGCGTGCTCTCGATGATGCGTGCGGGTGCGTCCCCGGCCTTCACCGAGCAGGACGAGTTCACCGCCCGCGAGATCGCCACCCGGGCGGCCGTCAGCCTGGACCACGCGCTGCACTACGAGCACGAGCACGCGGTGGCCAGGGAGTTGCAGGAGTCGCTGCTCGGCGAGCCGCGCGACCCCCGCCCGGACATCGACATCGCCACCCGGTACCTGCCCTCGGGCAGCGAGGTCCTGGTCGGCGGCGACTGGTTCGACGTCGTGGCGCTGAGCGGCGACCGGACGCTCAAGGTCATGGGCGACGTCATGGGCCACGGCCTCAACGCCGCGGTGGCCATGAGCCACTACCGCATGCTGGTGCGGGCCCTGGCCACGACGGACGCGGCACCGCACGAGATGCTGGCGCGGCTGGACGACATGGTCGCGGCGGCGGGGTTCGACCGGGTCGCCACGTGCCTGCTGGAGGTGGTGGACCCGGGGGCGGGGACGGCCCAGATCGCCAGCGCGGGCCATCTGCCGCCGGCGCTCGTGGAACGGAGCGGCATCCGGCTGCTGGACGTACCGACGGGTCCGCCGCTGGGGACCGGGGCGGGGGGCTACACGTCGACGACGCTCCCGCGGACGCCCGGACCGGTGATGCTGCTCTACACGGACGGGCTGGTGGAGCGGCGGGGCGAGGACATCGACGTGTCCCTGCGCCGCCTGACCGATCTGCGGCCGCCGCCCGTGGGTGCCGACCTGGGGAGCCTGGTCGACTACGTGGTGGACCAGCTCGGACCGGGCGCCGAGGACGACATCGCGGTGATGGCGTCGCGGTTGCGGCCGCGCGGCTGAGGTGCGGCGGCCACGGCCGAGGTGCGGCGGTCCGAGTCCCCGGCCGGGAACGCCGCGACGCCCGGTGGGCGTGGCCCTCGTTGCGAGGTCACGCCCACCGGGCGTCGCGCCGGAGGCCCGGTGGTGCGGACGCGCGGCACCCGGGGTTTCCGTCGGCCCGGTCAGGCGGCGACGGGCACCTTCTCGGCGTCCCGGTCGGCGCCGGTCCCGCCCTGCTCCGAGTCGAGCCGGTCCGCGCTGCGGCGCGGGATGAGCGCGGCGGTGAGCGAACCGACGGCGGCGAGGGCGACACCGACCCACAGGGCCGGGACGAGGCCGTCGACGAAGTCCTGCGGCGAGACGAAGCCGCCCTGGGACGAGAACACCGAGGCGAGGACCGCGACACCGAGGACGCCGCCGAGTTCGCGCATGGCGTTGTTGGCACCGGACGCGACGCCCTGCTGCTCGGTGCGGACCGAGGCCATCAGCAGGCTGGCGGTGGGGATGAAGTACAGCGACATGCCCACGCCGGACAGGATCAGGGCCGGGACCTGCTCGGCGTACGACACGTCGGGCGACGCGGTGACGGCGAACCAGGCGAGGCCCGCGGCGCTCAGCGCGAGTCCGAGGACGACCAGCGGGCGTCCGCCGATGCGGCCCGCGAGCGGTCCGGCCAGCGGCGCGATCAGGACGGGCATCGCGGTCCAGGGCAGGATGCGCAGGCCCGCGCCGAGTGCGGAGTAGCCCTGGACGCCCTGGAAGTACTGGGTCAGCAGGAAGATCGAGCCGAACACGCCCGCGAACATGAGCAGCCCGGACACGGTCAGCGCGGTGAAGGCGCGGTTGCGGAACATCGTCATCGGCAGCATCGGCTGCGGGGTGCGGCGCTCGTGGGCGATGAACGCGGCGAGGAACAGCGCGCCGGCCGCGATCGGGCCGAGCACGGTCGCACTGGTCCAGCCGTGGCCCTCGCCGCGGACCAGGCCGAAGACGACGCCGAGCATGCCGAGGCTGACGAGGACGGTGCCGATCAGGTCGAGGCGTCCGGACGGGCCGTGGCTCTCCTCGACCTTGCGGAAGATGAGCGGGATCAGGACGAGGCCGATCGGGACGTTGATCCAGAAGATCCACTGCCACGAGCCGCCTTCGACGATGGCGCCGCCGACCAGCGGGCCGAGGGCGACCGCGAGGCCGTTGATGCCGCCCCACAGGCCCAGGGCCATCGGGCGCTTCTCGGGCGGCACGGCCCGGGTCAGGATCGTGAGGCTCAGCGGGAGGATCGCGGCGGCCCCGGCGCCCTGGAGGGCACGGGCGGCGATCAGGGTCTGGGTGTCGGGGGCTATCGCGGCGAGTGCGGAGGCGACGGTGAAGATGCCGATGCCGGCGGCGAAGACGCGGCGGCGGCCGAAGCGGTCGCCGAGTGCGGCGCCGAGCATGAGGAGGACGGCGAAGCTGAGGGTGTAGGCGTTCACCGTCCATTCGAGTTCCGAGATCCCGGCATCGAGGTCGTCGCGGATCGACGGGATGGCCGTGGTGACCACGAGGTTGTCGAGGCTGGCCATGAACAGGGCGAAGCTGGACGCCAGAAAGGTCCACAGCACGGTGCGGGACTTGCCGGCGGGCGGTGCCTTGGCGGTCGGGCTCATGTCATCCCCTGGGCGGGTCGTCGGCCGAGACGGCCGGATCGGGTAGTTATTGATTACTAACTTTTGACGCGAAGATGAGTTATTGATTACTAACTTTGGAAGGCATGGTGCGGCCCGCACAGGGCGACGAGAGGGGGCGGGCGCGACTCAGTCGGTCGCGCTCGGGGTGGCCGGGGCGGGGGTGGCCGAGGCGGTGGACTCGCACAACTCGCACTGCACCAGGCGGCCGTCCTCGGAGAGGAAGTCGCCGAAGTAGCGCTCACGGGGCAGGTCGATGGCGGCGATCACGTTGCAGAGCATGCCGCGCGCGAAGAAGGTGGTCATCACCTCGGCGTCGGAACCCGTGATCTCACGGACGAGCGAGTCGAGGCTGTCCCAGAACTTCCGGATGTGCGGCCGCAGTTCCGAGTCGTGTGCGGCGACGTACGCCTGGAGCTGGATGCGCAGCAGGTCGGAGTCCTCGTCCAGCAGGTCCTGGTACGCGTGGGCCATCGCGTGGATGGCCTCGGGCCCCCGGAGTCCCTGCGTGACCCCCGAGAAGGTCTGCTCGACGCGCTGGAAGCCGTACTCCACGGTCGCCAGGAAGAGCGACTTCTTGTCGTCGAACAGGCGGAAGAGGTAGGGCTGCGAGACGCCGACCTGGTTGGCGATCGTGGACGTCGAGGTGCCGTGGAAGCCGCCCTTGGCGAACTCCGCGAGCGCGGCGCGGATGACCGCGCTCCGCCGCTCGTCGGCGCTCATCCGGACGGTGCCGGCTTTGGTGCTGGTGGGGGCTGCCATGTGAAGTAAGTTAGTACTCAATAACCAACGCCGTCAAGCGGTGGCGCGAGACGATTTCGGATCGCATCGCGCTGGACGCCGGCCGCAGGCTGGGGTGAGGGCGCGGCCGTGGCCGGGGCAACACCGGCGATGGGGCCGGACCTGCGCCGATGGGCACGGACCGGGGCCGGGGCCCGTCGAGCCCGGTCCGGTCGAGCCCCTGGGGGTGGGTCTACAGGACCGCGCCGACGAAGACCGGTTCGTTGACCAGTTCGACGCCGAAGGACTCGCGTACGCCGTCCCGCACCTCGCGGGCCAGCGACAGCAGGTCCTCGGTCTTGGCACCGCCGCGGTTCGTCAGCGCGAGCGTGTGCTTGGTCGAGATGCGCGCCGGCCCGGTGCCGTGGCCCTTGGCGAACCCCGCGCGCTCGATCAGCCACGCGGCCGACGTCTTCGCGAGGCCCTCCCCCGCCGGATAACGCGGCGGCTCGGCGTCGGCGCCCAGGCGCTCCGCGACGCGGCGGACCAGGTCGGCGAACTGCGCCTCGGTCAGGATCGGGTTGGTGAAGAACGACCCGGCGCTCCACGTGTCGTGGTCCGCCTCGTCCAGCACCATGCCCTTGGCCCGCCGCAGGCCCAGCACCGTGTCGCGGGCGGTGGCGAGCGGCACGCTCGCGCCCTGCTCGACGCCGAGGGCGCGGGCCACCTCCGCGTACTTCACGGGGGCGGACGCGCCGCCCTCGGCGCGGAGCTGGAAGTGCACGCGGAGCACGACGTACCGGTCCGCGTTCTCCGGCGCCTTGAAAACGCTGTCGCGGTACGCGAACCCGCACTCGGACGGGTCGAGCAGTTCCATGCGCCCGGACCGCCGGTCGTACACCTCGACCATCGCGACGGTCTCGGCGACCTCCTGGCCGTACGCCCCGACGTTCTGGATCGGCGTGGCCCCCGCGCTGCCGGGGATGCCGGACAGGAACTCCACGCCCGCCCAACCCGCGTCGACCGCGGTCTCGACCAGGTGGTCCCAGCGGACGCCGGCGTCCGCGCTGAGCAGGCCGTTGGCCCCCAGCGAGTGGCCCTTGGTGGCGATCCGCACGACGATGCCGTCGAACCCCTGGTCGCCGACGACCAGATTGCTGCCGCCGCCGATCAGCAGCAGCGGCGTGCCGTGGTCGTCGGCGTCCTTGACGACGGCGACCAGCTCGGCGGTCGTGGTCGCCTCGTACAGGCGACGGGCCGGGCCGCCGAGGCGGAGCGTGGTCAACGGGGCGAGGGGGGAATCGGCGAGATGCTGCACCCGAACAGCGTACGGTCAGGCGAGCTGCACCACGGCGCGCGGGACGCCGAGAACCTTGCCCGCGTCGCCGCAGGTGACGTGCAGGTCGACCCGGACCCGGCGGTCGTCGAGCTTCTGCGCGACCTTGCCGGTCACCTCGACCACCGCGCCCTCGGGGTCCGGAACGACCACCGGACGGGTGAACTTCACGGAGTACTCGACCACCGCGCCGGGGTCGCCGACCCAGTCGGTGACGACCCGGACCGCCTCGGCCATCGTGAACATGCCGTGCGCGATGACGTCGGGCAGGCCGACCTCGACCGCGAAGCGCGGGTTCCAGTGGATGGGGTTGAAGTCGCCCGAGGCGCCCGCGTACCGGACCAGGTCGCCGCGCCCGACGGGGAAGGACTGCGGCGGGAGTTCGGTGCCGACCTCGACGTCGTCGTAGCTGATGCCTGCGGCCACGTCAGTTCTCCCCGGTCTTGGCGTCGGTGTCGACGGTGCCGCGGGCGGCGAGGGTGGAGCGGGCGGTCACCACGTGCTCGCCGTCCACGGTCGCGATGTCCGCGCGGGTGGTGACGATGTCGTTCCCCGCCATCGTCTTGATGTTCTCCACGGTGACCACGGCCACGAGGCGGTCGCCGGCGCGCACCGGGCGGGCGTATGAGAAGCGCTGGTCGGCGTGCACGACGCGCGAGTAGTCGAGCCCCAGTTCGGGGTCCATCACGATCTGCTCGGCGGCCCCCAGCGAGATCACGATGGGGAAGGTCACCGGCGCGATGACGTCCGGGTGGCCGAACTTGGCGGCGGCCTCCGGGTCGCGGTACACGGGATTCGCGTCGCCGATCGCGTCGGCGAACTCGCGGATCTTCTCGCGGCCCACCTCGTACGGGGCGGTGGGCGGGTACGTGCGCCCGATGAACTTGGGATCCAGCGCCATCCGAGGGTCGCCTCCAACGAAGCCGATATGGGTGCGGGGATACGTGCGGAGATAGAGGTGCAGCTACAGGAATGCCGCCGCCGGAGCAGTATCCCGGATCGCGCTGGGAGCACGCTGGAACGACGAACGAGGCCACCCCGTAGCGGGGTGGCCTCGTCGAATGCCTGGGTGCTCGGTGCCGCGTACGCGGACCGGCGTCAGCGGGTCTCGCGGTGCGCCGTGTGGGAGTTGCAGCGCGGGCAGTGCTTCTTCATCTCGAGACGGTCCGGGTCGTTACGCCGGTTCTTCTTCGTGATGTAGTTCCGCTCCTTGCACTCCACGCAGGCAAGCGTGATCTTCGGGCGGACATCTGTGGCAGCCACGGGAGCGCCTTCCTGACAGTCGCGGATGTGATTTCAGCAAAAGCAGCCGACCTGGGGTGTCCCCACATCGGCTCCTTGGGTAGCGGCGACCGGACTTGAACCGGTGACACAGCGATTATGAGCCGCTTGCTCTACCGACTGAGCTACGCCGCCTCGACGAAGGCCCCCGCCCATTGCCTGGACGGGGTCTTCCTCGTCAGAGCCCCAATACGGAATCGAACCGTAGACCTTCTCCTTACCATGGAGACGCTCTGCCGACTGAGCTATTGGGGCGAGCAGGTGAAACCATACACGGCCTATGCCCCGCATCGGAAATCGGTTACCCGGGCGCTCCGGCGCGGATGTTCGGCCGCAGGTCAGACCTCCCCTGGCGGACCCCAGGCGTGTGCGGTGAGGGCCGCATCCACCGCGCGCGCGTAGGCGGCGGTCGCGAGCCACGCGCGGGCGAGGCGGTCGGTGTCGGCGGGGAGCAGCCGCCCGAAGACGTCGCGGCCCCGGTCCGCGGCCGAGGCGGCGAGGTGTTCCAGCAGGTCGGCGCCGGTGGTCAGGCCGTCGTGGCGCAGCCGGGCGGTGTCGCGCGCGAGGGTCCCGGCGAGGGCGACCGCGGGGCGGCCGCCGGCGACGGCGCGTTCCACTTGGCGGTGTACGAGGTACGCGGGTGCCTCGTCGACATCGGGCGGCGCGACGGTGGCGGCCGGTGGCGCGGCGGGGCGTACGCCGGAGTGATCACCGGGGCCGGCGTGCTCCGTCCGAGCGGAGGGCGCGGCGGCGGGCGTGCCGTCGGCTGCGTCCCCGGAGGTGTCCCCGGAGGTGTCGGCAGAAGCGTCTGCGGACTCGGACCCGGCCCCGGCGGGGGCGGAAGGCCGGGCGACGGTGAAGTCGGCCCGTTGGAGGCGGTCGAGGCCGAGGTTGATCCGGCCCTTGACGGCCGGGGCCAAGGTGAGGACAGGCACGGGTGCCGCTTCGGGAGCGTCCGTCCTGGGCGCGGGCGCGATCGCGAGGGCCCGTACGGCCGGCTCCGTGCCCGGTTCGAGGCGGCCGATCAGCCGCAGGGCCAGCCCGCGGTGGCTCGCGATGAGCCGCAGGTTGTCGCGGTACGCCAGCGCCGGATGGTCGTCCGCCACCAGGAGCTGGACCGGCGTCCCCGTACGCAGGCACCGCGCGGCCACCCGGTCGCCGCGCCCGGAAGCGAGCGAGGCGGCGATGGGGCCGAGGATCTCGACGTCCAGGAAGAGGAGCTCCGCACCGGCACGCCGGGCGTCGGCCGGCAGCTCGCGGGCGCGGAGGACCCGGGCGACCTGGGCGGACGGTGCTTCGGCCCAGAGGGCAGCGAGCGGTTCGGCGTTCCAGTCGGCACCGGAGGCGCTGACCGCGCGTACCGAGGCCCCGGCTCCCAGGCGGCCGGTCGCCGACTCGGTCGCGCCGGAGACGAGCAGGCCCGCGCGCGTCAGGGCGTGGTGGTCGAGCGCGGTGTCGCCCATGCGCACGGCGCGGGCCGCGGCGCCCGCGATGCGGTCGGGGGTGCCGGGCATGACGTCGGAGACGGTGCGGAGCGCGCCGTCCGGGCCGAGTGTGTACGTGACCACGCCCGCGTGCCCGGAGGCGGTGCGCAGGGGTTCGCTGAAGAGGCCGTAAAGCCGCAGCGAGCCGGAGTGGGTGTACGCCTGCCGCGCGGTCCCCAGGAGTTCGCCCGCGGCGGCCGATGGTGACGCCAACTGCTCGGCGGTGTCGAGCAGTTCGCGAAGCGACTCGGCGAGGTCCGGGAGCCGGTGGGCGGGGTCGTCGGCGCGGGCGGCGCGCAGGGCAGTGGTGACGGACACGGCCGCGGCGGCGCCGCGGTGGAGGCCGGCGAGCTTGGCGGAGTGTGCGGCGCGCAGGAGTTCGGCCTGCTGGACGGCACCCGCGCCGGGGATTCCGGCGTCGAGGACGAGAGCCGCGGCTTTCCAGAGGGTGTGCGCGGCGGCGTGTTGGGCGGGGGTGGTCTCGATGGCAGCCGTCGCGGCGGGGGTGGCGGTGGCGGTGGCGGTGGCGGTGGCGGCAGACGTGCCCGGAGTGGCACGGGTGCCGGTGTGATCGTCCGACTTTTCCCGCAGCCCCCCACCACGGGGGTTTAGTGGAGAGGAGTCGTCGCGTGCGTCCGACTGTCCACCGGCGGTGTGTGATTGTCGGACTTGCGCGGCCTCGGCGGAGCTGTCGCCCTCGGCCGCGGCATCGCCATCCGCGCCGCCATCCGCGTCGACGCCGTCGTCCAGGTCGTCGTCGAGCGCGACGGTGAGTGCCGACACCGCGGCGGCGCGGTGCAGGCAGCTCGGCGCCAGCAGGCAGCCGCAGACCACCTCGTCCGCGGTCCGCACGACACCGCCCGGGGCGTGCAACGTGAGGTCGGCGTCGTCGTCGACGGCGATCCGCACCGTGTCACCGTCACGGGTGACCGGCCGGGCCAGGAGCTTGTCCACGGCCCCGTCCAGCCGCTTGCGCAGCCGGGGCGGCAGAGCCTCGACGATGTCGGCCACGGCGCCGGGGCGTACCGCGACCGAGGCGAGTGCCGGGTCTGGTGTGCTCATCGGACTTTCTCCCCTACCCAGCGGGCCAGTTCGGTCGGGCTGAGGGCCGCGACCGGCATCCCGGCGGCGACCAGCTGCGATGCGACGGCGGTCGAGTAGCGCGGTTTGCCCCGGTCGTCGAGGCTCGCGCAGCCGAGGACGTGGCAGCCGGAGCCGACGAGCGTGCGTACCTCGCCCAGCAGCCCGCCCAGCGGCCAGCCCTCCTCGAAGTCGCTGACCACGGCGATGAGCGTGCGGGACGGGACGGTGACCAGGTCGCGGGCGTAGCGCAGGCCCGCCGCGATGTGCGTACCGCCGCCGACCCGCACGTCGAGGAGCAGGCCGAGCGGATCGTGCACCCGGTCGGTGAAGTCGACGACCTCCGTCGAGAACGCCACGAAGTGCGTGGTGAGCGCGGGGACCCCGGCGAGGATGGACGCGGTGAGCGCGGACCAGATGGTCGACGCCTCCATCGAGCCGGACACGTCGACGACCAGGATCAGCCGCCAGTCGGCGCTGCGCCGGGCCTTGGTGCGGAAGACCGGCTTCTCCGGGATCACCGTGACGCGGCCGCCGGGGCCGGGCTCGCGGCGCGCGGTCGCGAGGTTGGCGCGGAGCGTACGCGGCAGGTCGAGGCCCCCGCCGGGGCGGTGGCTCGGGCGCGGGATGGTCAGGCCGGAGAGCGCCGGGCGCAGCCGGGTCGCGAGTTCCCGCGTCAGCTCCGCGACGATCCGCTCCACCAGCGGGCGCAGTGCCGCGATGCGGGACTCCGGGAGGCCGCCCGCGTGTTCGAGGACGGCGCGGAGCAGGTCGACGGAGGGGCGCGCGGCGGCGGGGTCGAGTTCGGTGATGGCGTCGCGGCGTCCGGCCGCGACGGCGGCGGCGAGGACTTCCTCGCGTACCGACGGCCCGAACAGCGCGGCGAGGTCCTCGGACCAGTCGCGTGCCGACGGGTAGGCGGCTTCGCGGCCGCCGCCGTTGCCGGGCAGGCCCAGGTCGCCGCGGGACCCTTCGCCGCGGCCGGCGCCGTAGAGCTCGTCGAGTGCGGCGCCGATCCGCCCGGCGCGGGAGTCGCGGGGATCGCTGCGGCGGCCCAGGACGAGCCGCCAACGCGCCTGCGGGGCAAGGGTGGCGGCGACCGGCAATTCGACGGCCGTTTCGCGCGCAACTTCGGTGCGATCATCCGACTTTGTTTGCGGGCCCCCACCTTGGGGGTTTAGCAGAGTGCCGCGTTGGCGTGCGTCCGGTAGTCCACAGGCGGCATCTACTTGTCGTACTTTCTCGGCCTGCGGCCACAGCCCCCGCCCCGCCAGCACCGCCCGCGCCGCCAAGTCCGCCGCCGCCCACGCCGCCAGCGACTCCGGCGCCACCGCGGTCTCGGTCTCGATCCGGTCGTCGAGGCGTTCCTCGACCACCGCCAGCACCCGCCCCCGGGCGGCCGGCGACAGCGCGTCGAACCCGCCCCGCAGCGCCGGGAGGCGCGCCAGGAAGTCCTGGTCGGGCAGTTCGCCCACCCGCGCCAGCAACGGCTCCAGCGCCGAGCCGCCCGCCTCCAGCAGCGGGCCCGCCGCCGTCAGCACGCCGGTCAGCCGCCGCACCAGGTCGGTACGCCGCTCCCCCGTCGTCGCGTCGTCCAGCCACGACGCCACGCGCACCCCGAAGTCCCCGGCCGCCTCCTGCCCCAGCAGCACCCGTACGGCACCGGCCGCCGCGGCCATCAGGGGTGCCCCGTCCGCCGCCAGCCGGGCGAGTGCGTCCGTCAGGCGTACGCCCCCGAACACGTCGGCCCGTCCCGCGAGTTCGACCAGCGCCCGGGCGTCGGCGACCTCCTCCGATCCCGCCAGGCCGTCGATCTGCCGGACCGCCGCCGCCGTCAGGTCCGCGGCGATCGCCGGAACCTCCTTCGGCACCTGCCCGAGCCCCGGTATGTGTCCGGCCCGCACCCGGTCCAACAGCGCCAGCCCGGACAGCAGTTCCGGCAGCGAGGCGCACGCGGGGAGCACCGAGCCCATTTCGCGCACCCGCTCGGCCGCAAGCGCGTCGAGCCCGCACTCGGCAGCCTGGCCGAGCCCGGCCAGTACCTGTGCCGCCGTCGGCCCCTCCTCCTCCAACTCGCGGCGGTGCCGGTCGCGCAGCACCCCTTCGGCCGCCTGCGCGGGGGTGACGCCGCGCATCCCGGCGACGTCGAGCATCGCCGCCGTGGACGGCGACCAGCGGATCCGCCACCGGGTCGTCAGCGCGTCCGCGCCGCCCGCGCCGACCACCTGGTCGGGCTCGGCGTACGGGATCCGGCACACGGCAAGCTGCTTGAGCAGCAGTTCGCGGCGGCGGTCGAGTGCGGTGCGCAGCGGATCGAGCCGCATGTCCCGCTCCTCCGCCGGGTTCGCGGCATGCGGGCCGGGCAGCCCGAGTTCGGCGAGGGCGGCCTCGACCGCCGGGCCGAGGCCGCTCCTCGGCGCGCCGGGCGCACGGCGTCCGGCGCGCGTGCCGACGAGCACCCGTTCGAGGGCGCGGGCCACCGCCCTGCCCCGGCCGAGTGATTCACCGTGCGTGAGGACCGTCTGTGCCGCCTCGATCAGTTCGCCGCGCCCCGCCGCGGGCAGGCCGCGCAGGCGGCCGAGGTCCCCGGCGACCCGCACGACCTCGCGGGCGTCCGCGGGTCCCGATGCGTGGCCCTGGGCCCGGAGTTCGACGCTGAGCCGGGTCGCGGCGCGGGTCAGCACGCCGTACAGCTCGTTCGGGTCCCCCGCCGCCTCGTAGATCTCGTGCTGCCATTCGGGGTCGCGGATCCCGGCCGGGTAGCCGGAGCGTTCGTCGAGCAGCGCGTACGTGTACGGCACGAACGACGTCACCACCTCGGCACCGTCCGCTTCCCCGGGGAACACCACGCCCCCGTCGGCCCCTTCGTCGAGGAGCCCCGGCGTGTGGAACGCGCCCACCACCGCGACCGCCCGCTTCCCGTCGGCCGTCGCCTCGCGCAACGCCCGCCGCATCCACGCCTCGCGGCGCAGATCGAGGAGGTCCACGCCGCGCGTCTCGGCGGCGTCCTGCCGCAGCGCCCACCCCACGGCGAGCGCCGCACGGCGTACGGCCTCCGCCGACGACCCGGGCGCGGCGGCCTCGACGAGCCGGTCCCACAGGTCGTCGCCGGGACGGCCGGTGAGGTTCCGGGTGAGCGCCTGGTGGACGCCGGGCCCGGCGGCCGGGCCGGAGGCCGCGGCCGCCGGCCCGACGCGCTCCGAACCGAGGTCCGAGCCGGGCCCCGGCCCGGTACCCGGCTCGGAAGCCGACCCGGCGACCCCGGCGGAAGCCGGTTCGCCCGCCTCCGCCCACGCCCGGTGCGCCAACGGCAAGTCGCAGGCCACCACCGGTACTTCGTGGCGGGCCGCCCAGCGCACCGCGGCCAGCTCCGGCGAGAACTCCGCGAACGGGTAGAACCCGAGCCCGTGCGGCCCCGCCCCCGCGAGGGCGATCGGGGCCCGCGTCTCCGGGTGCGCGAGCCAAGGCACCCACTCCTGGAGGTCGGCCGGGAGTTCGACCAGCACGACATCCGGGCGTGCGGCGTCGAGCAGGGCCGGCATGGCGGCGGCCAGCGACGGCGCGTGGTGCCGTACGCCGATCAGGAACGGCCGGTCCGCGGCCGCGAGCCACTCCAGCGCGTCTCCGGGCGCCATCCGCTCACTCATGCTCCGTACCTCAGCCTTCGAGGACATGCCGCAGGTCCCAGAGGGTGCGCCAAGTCGCGGCGCCCTGTTCGGCGCGGCGCCGGACCGCCGCGTCCCAGTAGCCGAGCAGCCGGGCCGCGTCCGTCGGGTCGTCCTTGCGGACCACGCCGAGGAGATGGCCGGGCAGCAGGCCCAGAACGTCGCGGTCGCCGGGGAAGTACGCGGAGGCCAGCCCGAGTGCGCTGGCCACCGACACGGCCTCGGCGGTGCTCATGACCGTCGAGGGCCGCTCCACCTCCCAGCCCTCCGCGCTCCGCCCCGTGCGCAGGTCGCGGAACGCCGTGACAAGGGCTTCGAGCACCGCGTCGTCGACGGCGAAGGCCGCCCCGGCGCGTTCGACCGAGCCCCGGGCCTGGCGGCGTACGAGGGCGGTCTCGGCGTCGAGGTCCGCGATCGGGCCGACCGTCTCGAAGTTGAAGCGGCGCTTGAGCGCCGCGGACATCTCGGAGACGCCCCGGTCGCGGAGGTTGGCGGTGGCGATCAGGGTGAAGCCCGGCACCGCGTGCAGCTGGCCGTCCGGGCTCCCGGCGAGTTCGGGCACCGCGATGCGGCGTTCGGACAGCAGGGAGACGAGCGCGTCCTGCACCTCCGGCAGGCAGCGCGTCACCTCCTCGACCCGGGCCACGGCCCCGCGGGTCATCGCGGTCAGGACGGGCGACGGTACGAGCGCGTCGCGGCTCGGCCCCGCGGCCAGCAGCATCGCGTAGTTCCAGCCGTACTTGAGCTGGTCCTCGGTGGTGCCCGCGGTGCCCTGCACAGTGAGGCCGCTGGTCCCGCAGACGGCGGCCGCGAGGAGTTCCGAGAGCATCGACTTCGCGGTACCGGGTTCGCCCACGAGGAGCAGCCCGCGTTCGCCGGCGAGCGTGACGACGCAGCGTTCGACGAGCGCCCGCTCCCCCACGAACTTCTGACTGATGGTCAGCGAACGGGAGCCGTCGGCGAGTTTGAGCGGTTCGCCGTTGCTGCCCATCACGAACGTGACGACGGCGCGCGGCGTGAGGTGCCACGCCGGCGGTCGCGGGCCGGTGTCGTACGCGGCCAGGAACTCCAGTTCCCCGGCGAACGCGTCCTCCGGCGGCTGCACCTGCCGCCCCGCGTGGTCGGCGGTCGAGTCGTCGGGCGAGTCGTCAGGACCTTGGTTCTTGCGGGTGTTCGTGCTCATCGGCGGCGCCCCCTCCGGGCCTTGCGGGTCTCCAGTTGCTCGAAGCCGGGCGCGTCGCCCTCGCGCACACGCTGCCATGCGGCCTCGAACAGGTCGGTCACGGGGCTCTCGGGAATCAGCGCGCCCCTGTCGTGCACCGGGTAGAGGCCGTCCTTCCAGGTCTCCAGCGGCAGCGAGCGGCGGTGTTCGTGCCAGCCGCCCGGCAGGAACAGCGTCCGCGACGCGCGCGTGCGCTTGGCGGTGACGACCAGGTCGGTGGCGGCGAGCGCGGCCCGGGCCGCCTTCAGGCGCGCGGGCTTCCAGCCGGTCCAGCGGGCCACGTTGCGGTCCGTCGGGTCGGGCAGCGCGAGGAGTTGGAGGTAGAGCGTCGCCGCGTCGGCGTCGATGCTGTGCGTCTTCGCGACCTCCTCGACGAGGTCCGGCACCGACCAGGACGGGTCCTGCGCGAACCCGACGGCGGCTTCCGCGACGTCACCACCTGCGTCACCACCCGCGTTGCCACCCGCGTCACCACCGACGTCACCACCCACCGCGCCGTCCACGAGGCCGACGTTCGCCAGGCGCTCGATCGCGTCTCCGAGGATCGTGGCGACCGCCCCCATCCCGTGCGTGTCGCCGTCGCCGCGCAGTGCGAGCAACCGCAGCAGCTCCGGGTCTTCGGGGCCCTCCAGGGCGCCGACCCGGACCCAGACGTGCTCGCCCGAGGCGTACCACGGGGTCAGCACGACCTTTTCGCCGATCCGCACCAGTCCGTCGGCGTCCGCGCCGCCCTCCTCGGGCATGCCCTCGGCCAGGCGCAGCGCCTTCGAGGTGAACTCGCCGCGCTCGGTCCACGAGGCGCCGATGTCGAGCAGGAGCCCGGGGTCGGCGAGCCGGGTGCGCAGCGCGGCGAGCGCGCGGGGCAGGGCGGCACGCAGCGGGTGTCCGTACGGCAGCCGGTACGCGAGCCACGAGATGGCCCGCACGCTGCCGGTCAGCAGCCACTGGCCCGGCAGTGCCGGCGGGTCGTCGGCGACGAGGTCCCGGTCCTTGTCGAGGCGCTGGGTCGTGGTGCGCGTGAGTGCCGCGCAGGTCTCCGGGTTGAGGACGATCTCCAGCGAGGATTCGTCGATCTTCGCGGCCACGGCCTCGGCGGCGATGTCCTCGGGCAGGCGTACGACGTCGCCGAACTGCCGCTGCCACGCGGCCGCGGCCGCTTCCGCGTCGAACCCGGTGCTCCACAGGGCGGCGGGGTCGGCGGGGAGGAGAGCGGCGAGCAGCCGCAGGCGCGCCTCGTTGGCCAGGGCACGCAGCCGATCGCGCGCGACGCCGATCTCGGCGGACTTCAGGCCCAGGAGTTCGCGCTGGGCGGCTTCGAGGCCGACCCGCCCGTATCCGTTGACGGCCGGGAACCCGGCGAGGAGCAGGACGGCTTCGGCGCGGCGCGCGCCGGTGGCCGCGACGATCGCGTCGGCCGCCTCGGGGCGCCACCGCGGTGCCCCCGACTCGCGGAACAGGCCCAGGAACCGGCCGGTGTGCTCCGGGTCGCCGAGGTGTTCGACGACCTCCTCGTCGTGCGTGGTGAAGTCGGCGATCGCCCCGAAGCGGCCGGACGGGTCGAAGTCGAGCGCCGTCCAGTGCTGCCGCCGGTCCGAGCCCCGTCCGGACGAACTGGTGACCACGACGACGCGGTCGCCGTGCCGCAGCACCTGGCCGATGTGGGTCGTCCCCTGCACCTCCACGCAGATGGTGACGCGGCGCAGGCACCCGGGGTGCTGGAACACCTCGGCGGAGAGCTCCTCGGAGAGGAGCATGAGCCCCTCGCGGTGCTCGGGCGAGGTGAGCGGCGACGCGGCGCGCACCAGCAGCGGGCCGACGCGGCCGAGCGCACCCGTCCAGTCGAAGGCACCGGACGGCAGCTTGACGTAGCCGAACGTCCAGCCGTCGGCGCGGGGCGCGGGGAGGGCGGCCGAAACGGCGGCAGCCGCTGCGGCGTTGGTCCCGGTGCCGGCCCCGGCGGAGTCCGCGGCGGAGCCCTCGGCGGCGGTGTCGGCCGCGTCGTCGGCGCTGTCGTCGGCGCTTCCGGCACCGAGGATGGCGGCCACGCCGCGGATCTGGTTGAGCGTGGCCCACGAGGTCGACGCGCTGCCGTAGTGGTAGCCGCGGCGGTCCACGAGGCCCGCCGAAACCTCGTTCAGGACCTCGTCGTTGCCGTGGGCGGGACGGTACTCCTCGGCTTCCGCCGCGGAGTCCGCCGGAGGTGTGCCGAAGTGCGTGAGGCGCCGCGCCAGGTCTCCCGCGGACCAGGTGATGCCCGCGACGCCCGCGGCGATGTGCGGGTGTGCGACGTCCGGCAGGGCGGAGCCGACGGTCGCCAGCGGCACGGGTTCCCGGGCCGCCGCCTGGTCGGGCCCGGCCTCGGCGACGGCGGCCCGGAAGGCCTCGTGCTCGGCCGTGGCACCGGTGATCAGTGCTTCCGCGTCGGCGTCGGTGAGCCCGCGCAGGACCACCGACGCGGCCTCGTCGCGCGGGCGCAGGGCGTGCCAGAACGCCGTCCCGGGGGTGTAGACGGTACCCGCCGCGTGCAAGCCGCCGCGCTGCCAGGTGGGCACCTGGCCGAGCCGGACGCCGTCGTCGAACAGGTCGATGTTGTCGTTGGCGGCGACGACGGTCGGCCGCGCACCGCCCGGCAGGCGCAGACCACCCAGGGGCACGACCCGCGGGTGGCCGTTCCAGCCCCGGGCCGTGACGGGAAGGGTGACCTTGTGGCCGTCCGGGGACCCGGTGGTGACGGTGTGCTCGTCGATGCGGACCCAGCGGCCGAGGAGCTTGCCGTCGGTGCCGAACGGGGTGCCTTCGAGGCCCGGCAGCAGCGGCAGCAGTTCGCACTGGTTGGCGGCCAGCGAGCCGGCCTCGCCGGTGCCGTCGCCGTCGACGGCCGCGGCGAACAGCGCGGGCAGCGAGGCGCGGCCGCGGGTGCCGCCGGCCGGGTCGTACTCGAACCAGCGTGCGGGGTGCTGCTCCCAGTTGAGCACCCAGTGGCCGACACCGTCGGTGAGGACCG
The DNA here is from genome assembly GCA_045039925.1 of Streptomycetaceae bacterium NBC_01309. Taxonomy (GTDB): domain Bacteria; phylum Actinomycetota; class Actinomycetes; order Streptomycetales; family Streptomycetaceae; genus Yinghuangia. Next base: position 6,183,128 of record CP108400.1, on the reverse strand, counting down.
GGCGGCGCTCGGGCAGTTGGGTGTCGCCGGCGTGCAGGATGCGTCCGCCGGTGACGCGTCCGCCGTCCGGGTGCGGCAGCGAGACGACCGCGGACTCGTTGCCCCAGCGGCCGGGCACCTCGCCGGTCGGCTCGAAGATCTCGCCGGGGCGCGACGACCAGTACGCCTTCGTGCCGTCCTCGTGCCACCACACGACCAGCAGATCGCCGTCGACGTAGCGGTACTTCGGCTTGTTCCAGTCGTCGAGCTTTTCGGGGAAGCGCAGGTCGTGGTCGAGCAGGATGCCGTCCGGGCCGACGACGACCGCCTTGGTCGCGGTGGCCAGGATCAGGGCCGGCCATGCCTCGGAGACCTCGAAGCTCACCGGCTCGCCGCTCCCGTTGTCCGAGGCGGACAGTCCGGGGGTCGGGCCCTGCGGTACCGCGCCGATGAGGGCGAGGGCCTCTTCGAGTGCGGGCCAGGCGAGTTCGTCGAAGATGCCGCTGCGGAGCGTACGCGCCAGCATGGGCGCGACGCGGAAGTTCCGGACCCGCTCGACGACGTCGGGGTTGACGTCCAGCGCCACGCGGTCGAACACCGCAAGCCGGCGCAGTGCCTCGGAGGCGCCGGGGAGCCCGGACTCCTTCTCGAGTTCGTCGGCGCGGGCGTCGAGCCACTGGTGCAGCAGGACCCGCAACACGGGGTGCGCGGCGGCGGCGCTCTGGTGGCGCCCGTGGTTCTCGGTGCCGAGGTTGCCGACCGCGTTGCGCAGGACCGCGGCGTAGCGCGCGTCGTTCCCGGCGGCCACCAGGTCGCGGCGGCCGGGCGCGGTGTCGTCGAACCACGGGCCGAGGGTCATGGAGTTCCCCTGCTCCGGGTCGGTCAGGGGGATGCCGTTGGCGAGGCACACGTCGACGAGGTCGGGCGACGCGTCGCCGCGCCAGGAGCCGGCGAACAGGGCGACCGCGACGCCTTCGGCGGACAGGACCGGTGCCATGCGTTCGACGAGGGCGAGCGTGGCGGCGTCGCGCGACCGGCCCTGCCAGCCGCGGCTGATGTGCTTGGCCCACCGGGTGAGCCATGCGGCGGCCTTGCCGTGCTCCAGGGCGCCGGGCGTGGTCAGGAGCGTGTCGCAGCCCGCGGACAGGAGTTGGGCGAGCCAGTACGCGTCGACGTCGGCCGCTTCGCCGGTTCCCGGGGTCGGGAAGATCTCCAGGAGGCGTTCCCGGACGCCCTCGCGTTCCTCGGCGAGCACCGTCAGGGACTTCGCGAACGTCTTCCAGAAGGACAGCGGCGCGCGCACGATCGCGGGGCTCGGCAGCAGATCGGCGAGCAGCTCGCGCTCGGCGGCGCCCTGCGCGTCGGCGCCGCCGCCGATGGCCTTGATCATCGCGCGGGCGTCCTCGGCGAGACCGGCGTACGGGGGCATGCCCGCGGCGCAGCGTTCGACGCAGAGCTGGCGGAACTCGGCCCAGGCGGCGGCCGGTTCGAGGCGCCGGGAGAGGTCCTTGGCGTACTCCTTGAGGGCCTTGGCGGTGAGTGCCCCGGCGAAGGCGAACTCCAGGAAGACGGCGCGCAGGCGGGCCTCTTCGACCGGGAGATTGTGCACGCGCTCGGCCTCGCGGGCCTTGCCGAAGAAGGTCGCGGCGTACGTGGTGTTCTCGTGGCTGAGGAAGATGCGCGCGGCCTGCTCGTAGAACGTCGGCAGGAAGTGCGGTACGGCGCGGCCGAGCGTGGTGCCGAGTTGGTCGAAGCCTTCCTTGGCGGCGCCGGGCTTGTTGCGGGCCTGGCGGTCGAGGCGCTCGATGTCGCGGACCAGCGCGAGGGCGTGGTGGCCGTTGGCGGGGTCGTTGACCAGGGCCCAGGCGGGGAAGCCCAGCGCCTCGCGGCGCACCTGGCCGACCTCGGGGGCGTCGCCGTCGCGGACGAGGCCGAGGAAGTCGAGGGCGAGGTCCTCGGCGGGGCCGAGCGTGCCGGGCACGAGCCGGACTATGCGGCGGTCGTCGAGCGCCGGGTGGACGTAGGTGCGGGCGGTGAGCACGTCGACGTCGTCGCCGGACGCGGTGCCGGCGGACAGGACGGCTCCGGCGTCCAGGAGGACGGCGGCGCGGGCCGCGTCCGCGGTCGTCGGGGCGTCCACGGCGGGGCCTCCGGGGGTGCCTGCGGCGGTGCCTTCGGGGGTGCCGGCCGTCTCGGGTGCGGTGGTCACGCGGCCTCCTCCTGCTTCTCGGTCGAGCGTCCTGCGTACAGTGCGGCGGCCATGCGCATCCCCTCGGACCACGCGACGGGGCCGACCTCGGCGGCGCGCAGCGTGTTCCCGGAGGCGTCGGTCCAGCTCAGCGGGCCGGTCTCGGTGCTCTCGTAGGGGTCGAAGTCGCCGAGCCAGACGCGGGCCTCGACGGGTCGGGCGTCCTCCAGGACGGGGCACACCGCCTGGCCGCCGCGCACCTGGTAGCCGAGCGAGGTCGTCCGCCCGAACAGGAAGCGCAGCTCGTTGAAGCGGCCGCCCGCGTAGTCGTCGACCGAGGTGCGCTTCGCGTCCAGGTCGTCGGGCTTGCGCCACACCTCGCGGTAGAGCTGGCCTATGTGCTGTTCGACGCCGAGTTCGGCGGCGAACTCGCGCAGGTCGTCGAGGTCGTCGAGGAGCACGGGGTGCGGGAACCGCACTTCGTGCGCGGCGACGCGCACGGTGTCTCCGTCGAGGTCGACCATGCCGATGCCGCGCTCGGGGTCGGCGTCCCGCAGGAACCCGGTCTCGCCGCCGTCCGCCACCACGACGAGGTCGCGCAGGACGCGCTGCCACGCGGGGTCCGGCCATACGCGGGCGACGAGGGCGGCGGGGACGGCCAGCGACCGGACCATCCAGCGCTCGACGTCGGCGACGCACTCGCGCTCGTGGCGTTCCAGCCATTCCACGAGTTGGCGCAGGCCCACGACCACCGGGTCGTCGGAGAGCTTCGAGGGTACGGATTTCAGCCGCCTGCCCGACGCGTTGCGGCACACCACGGTGCCGTCCTCGAGGGCGACTTCGTAGTCGCCGGCCTGGACCCAACTCATGAATGAACCACCCGCCGAGTGTGTTGTTCGCGATGTGATCGTGTGTGCGACCGCCGGTGGCCTCGACTGAGCCCGACCGGTCTCCGGTAATCCCGTATGGTCCGGAGTGATCCGGTGTGATCCCGGGTGATCGCCATGCCTGTCCGGGGTCCTGATCGCGGCCGTTCGCGGCCGGAACCGCCGGGGGCAAGGGGATGGTGGCACCGGAGCGGCGGCGACCGCGATCAGGATGGCGGGAACGTTAGCGGTATCCGGCGACAACGACCGGCGAACCCCCGGGGAACGAGCCGCGTCCCCCGGTGTGGGGCGTAGACGCGGCACACCGGCCGCGCCACGCTGGGGACGTGGTGCCGGCACCGGGCGGCACCGCCCGAGGGTTCGGGGGTGAGGATCGCGATGCGGGTCCTGGGCGCGTTGATCGGTGCGGCGGTCGTGGTCGGGCTGCTCGTGCTCGCCGCCTGGCGGCTGCGCGGCAAACTGCGGCGCGACGAGGACCTGTTCGACGGTTCGCCGCGCGTCGTCGTCCCCGAGCACGGCGGGGACGTACGCGTCGACCTGCTGGTCCGACTGGCCGTCAGCAGGGGCTACTCGCTGGCCGCGAAGCAGCAGACGGACGACCCGCCGGGCACCGAGCTGGTGTTCGTGCGCGACGAGTCCTGACCCGGCGCGGGGGCGTCCGGACCGTCGGCGCCCTCCTGCGCGAGGGGTCGGCGGGCGGACACAATCCGCCGGGACGCGTGCCTCTTTCGGCCTACGGAACAACCCGTTTGCCTCATTAATCACACAAGAAATTGCGGGCGGCTCCGCGCCGGGTGAAGTTTTCCTCAGGTTTGTCTGCTGTGTCGGCTGTGTCTGCTGTGTCGGCTCGATGGAGGAAACACCCGTGCGTACCAAGAAGCTTGTCGCGGTCTTGATGGGGACCGCCCTCATGGGAGCCACCGGTCTGGGCGGCCTCGCCACGGCGGAAGCGGCGGAAGCGGCGCGACCCATCCCGCGCCACGACCCGGTGGCCCCGACCGCGGAGTACCCTGCCGACGCCCCGGCCGCGGCCGACGCGGGAGCGGACGCACGGGCCGCCCGGGCGCTGGGCGAACTGCGGTCCCTGATCCGGGACGGCGTCCCCGGTGCCGACCCGAAGCTGGACGCACGCCTCAAGCACGCCATGGTCACCGCGGAGAAGGCGCTGGCCTCGGTCCGGACCCACTCGACCGCGCAGAAGTACACGCACTCGTGGACGCTCGCCGTGCGGCCGGCGTTCCCGTGGAGCACGAACGGCGGTACGGCGCCCGCCGCGCCCGAGGCCCGGGCGGACGTACCGCCGCTGCCCGATCTCGGCCTGGACGCGCTCCTGGAGGCCGTCAAGAGCCTCGACCTCGGCGCGGTGCTGGAGTCGCTGACCACGCTGCTGGACGGCGTGCTGTCGTCGCTGACGAGCACGGTCTCCGGGATCACCGGCTCGCTGTCGGGGATCACGGCGGGCGCCGTCACGCTGCCGGACATGCCCGAGGTGCAGATCCCGAACGTGCAGGTCCCGGATATCCAGCTCCCGGACATCCAGATCCCGCCGATGCCGGAGTTCACGTTCCCGGACATCACGATGCCCACGTTCCAGATGCCGGGCTTCCAGATGCCGGCCATGCCGAAGAAGTCGGCGCTGAAGCGGCAGCACGCGTTCCGCGAGCTGCCGGGCTTCACCGGCGGTCGCTGACCCGGCGGCTCAGCCGGCCGGTCGGGTCACTCGGCCGCGACCGCGCAGTCGGTACGCACCTTGTGCGCCGCCGAGGCGCGCTGCCGGCCGTCGACCGCGACGCAGATGCCGTACACGCGCGTCGCCGCCGTCCAGCCGTTCGCCCGGCCGCGGTTGTTGCTGATCTGCACGCGGCCGCGCGCTCGGTCCAGCGCCGAGACCAGGTGCAGGTACGTGGTGCCCGCGACCCGCGCCAACACGATGTCGCCGACCTCCAGCTTCGCCGGGTCGACCGGTGCGACGGCGACGAGTTGGCGGCTGTGGATGAGCGGCGCCATCGACGTGCCGCTCGGACGGAACTCGACGGTTGCCCCACCCGCGACGCGCGTGGCCATGGAATCCAGCAAGCCCATGCTCCGCAGACTGCCGCATGGAATTCCGTGGGTGCCACTGGTTTTTCGGGACGCCACCGCGCGCCAGGGGCACCGCGCCCGGGAAGCGGCTCCGAAGCGCCCGCGGATCAGGCGGGCGTTGTCACCCGGACGTCGTAGTCCCCGGCGTCCGCCGCCGCGAAGGCCAGGAGGTCGCGCCCCTCCCGCTCCACGCCGGTCCGCTCCTCCGCGGACAGCGGGACGAACGGATCGACGCGCAGCACCGCCGTGCCGCCCTCGCGCACGAGCTTCCAGACGCCCTGGAAGAACCCGTCGACGAGCACCGTTCCGGCCGTCCCGCCGTGTCCGGGCGGCAGCGGCACCGTGCGGCGGCCGACGATCACACGGGAGCGGTCGGCGTACGACAGCAGCAGGTTGTCGTACTCGGGCAGGAAGCGGACCGGTGCGGGGGTGTCGGCGTCGGGGCGCGGGGCGTCCGGGAGGTCGTACAGCTCCTTGCCCTCCGGGTCGCGGAAGACGGCCAGGCGCGGGCGCAGGCGGTCGAAGACCTCGCGCAGCCGCGTCAGGCCGGACCATGTCTGCGCGTCCTTGACCGACGCGGGCCCGAACGCGCCGAGGAACCGCAGCACGAGGTCGTCGACCGTCGTGGCGCCGGCGTCGAACTCCTGCCCGAGCCACGTCTCGACGGGAGTCCATCGGGGCGGACCGACCTCGTCCCACAACCCGCGCGGCGGAGTCTGCACGCAGCGCACGAGGTCCGTCGCGAGGTATCCCAGCGCCTGGAGGTCCCGTTGCGGCCACCGCTCCGCCAGGCGTTCGGCGATCTGCTTGCGGGTCATCGGCTCGGCCGCCAGCAGCGCGCTCGCGTGTGCCGCGATCTCCCCCAGGTCGTCGCCGTCCAGTGCCTTCGCGAACGTCGAGTAGGAGAAGGCGCGTTCCATCATCGCGCGGAACAGCGGGGTGAGGGCCAGCACGTCGCGCGCCGTGAGCAGGTGCACGGTGCTACGCATCAACACCGTGCGCACGGCGGCGCGTTCCGCGACGAGACCGGCCAGCTCGGCGGGCTCGAAGGCGTCCAGGCGCGACCACAGGCCGACGTACGCCGCCCGCGGCGCCTGCGCCTGCATGCCGACCAGGTGTTCGACGGTGTCCGCCGCGGTCCGCGTCGTGCGGCGCAGCAGCAGCTGGCGGTCGAGGGTGGCCCGGTTGAGGTCGCGTATGCCGAGCTGTGCGGCCGGGGCCGCGGTCACGCGCCGGCGCCCGCGTCGGCGGCGAAGCGGTCGGTCGCGGTGACGAGTGCGTCGAGGATGCCGGGCTCGTCGTACGCGTGCCCCGCGTCGTCGACGACGACGAACTCCGCCTCGGGCCACGCCCGGTGCAGGTCCCATGCGGTGCGGGCGGGCGTGCAGACGTCGTAGCGGCCCTGCACGATGACCCCGGGGATGCCGCGCAGCTTGCCGGCGTCGGCGAGGAGCCGGCCCTCGTCCATGAAGCCCTTGTTCACGAAGTAGTGGTTCTCGATGCGCGCGAATGCGAGGGCGTAGTCCCGCTCGCCGTGCACCGCGATCACGTCGGGCCTCGGGCGCAGGGAGATGGTCGAGCCTTCCCACACGCTCCACGCGACGGCGGCCTCGGCGCGCACCCCGGGGTCGTCGTGGTTGAGGCGGCGGTGGTACGCCGCCATGAGGTCGCCGCGCTCGGCCTCGGGGATCGGCGCCAGGTACGCCTCCCAGAGGTCGGGGAACAGCTGCGAGGCGCCCTCCTGGTAGAACCAGTGCAGCTCGCTCGCGCGCAGCGTGAAGATGCCGCGCGTGACGAGTTCGGTGACGCGGTCGGAGTGCGTCTCCGCGTACGCGAGCGCGAGCGTGCTCCCCCACGACCCGCCGAAGACCATCCACCGCTCCACGCCGACGAGTTCGCGCAGGCGCTCGATGTCGGCGACGAGGTTCCAGGTGGTGTTCGGGGCGAGGTCGGTGTCCTGCCCGCTGACGTGCGGCGTACTGCGGCCGCAGCCGCGCTGGTCGAAGAGCAGGACCCGGTACTTGGCGGGATCGAACAGCCGCCGGTGGTTCGGCGTGCACCCGCCGCCGGGGCCGCCGTGCAGGAAGACCGCGGGTTTGCCGTCGGGGTTGCCGCACAGCTCCCAGTAGACGCTCTGGCCGTCGCCGACATCGAGCATCCCGTGCTCGTAGGGCTCGATCTCCGGATAGAACGACCTCATGGAACCCGCCTTCCGCACGTCCGGCTCTCGCGCCCGACCCTACCGAGCGGGCCGGTCCGCACCCGCCCGACGCGCGCTGCGGACGGGCGGGTGCGGGCGGTGCGGACGGGCAGTGCGCACCGGCTGTGCGGACGGGCTGTGCGGACAGGCGGTGCGGCTACCGGTTGACGCCTCGGCCGGCCTTGCGGGCCAGGTGTTGGGCGTGGACCCTTCCCCACAGTTCGTGGCGTTGTTCGTCGGTGGTGTCGAAGAGGGTGAGGCCGAAGACGTCGGCCATGGCGGTGTACCAGTCGTGCTCGGTCTCCAGTTCGGCGACCACCTCGCCGGAGGCGTCGACGCGCTTGAGGACGCAGCCGATGAGGGTGTCGACGCCCTTGGCGTCGCGGCGCAGCAGGGCGCACGTGCGGACGAAGGACGATTCGGGCGACGTCGACAGCCACTCGTGCTTCTCGGCGAAGACGTCGAGGGAGACCGGTTCGCGGGCGAAGTCCATGCGCGGGAACGACCCGCGCGGGTCGTGGGTGAAGCGCCAGCCGCCCGGCACGACGTCCGACGGGGTGAGGGCGTACGAGAACGGCCCCTGGTCGTAGACGCCCGCCCGCAGCGGCAGCGGCTCGTGGAAGCCGTCGCCGAGGCCGACGTCGACCAGCCAGTCGCGGTTCTCCGACCGTACGGTGAGCGCGCAGTGGTTGCCGAGCACGCCCGGCGGCTCCTCGAAGCGCACCTGTACGCCGGCCAGGTGCCGGGTGACCGCGAAGCCGAGGTGTTCGAGCAGGCCCGCGAACGCGCCGTTGAGGTGGTAGCAGTAACCGCCGCGGCCGCCCGCGATGCGGGCCGCCGACTCGGCGGGGTCGAGTCCCGTGGTCTGGCCCAGCTGCGCGTGCAGGCCCTCGTAGGCCACGCGCTCGACGTGTGCGCGGTGCAGCGCGAACAGCAGCTCGGTCGACGGCGGCCCGGATATGTCCTCCAGTCCGAGCCGAGTCAGGTAGCCGCGGACGTCCATGGTCGTCATGATCCGGACTTTATGCGAAGCGGGTGACGGGAGCCGACGATTTCGGGAGTGGTGCGGCGGTGTCAGGCACGGGCGACCTGGGCCCGGAACTCCTTGGGGCTCATGCCGCGCACCCGCTTGAACGCGGTGCTGAGGGCGAACGGGCTGCCGTACCCGACCTGTTGTGCGACCGCGCCGATCGTGGCCTCGGGCTCGCGCAGCAGGTCGGCGGCGAGCGAGAGCCGCCACGCGGTGAGATACGTCATCGGCGGCTCGCCCAGCAGGTCCGCGAACCGGCGGGCGAGCGCGGCGCGCGAGACGCCGACCGCGCGGGCCAGGTTGGCCACGGTCCACTGGTGCGCGGGGTCGCCGTGCAGCATGCGCAGGGCGCGGCCCACCACCGGGTCGCTGTTGGCGCGGTACCAGGCCGGCGCCTCCGCCTCGGGCCGCGCGAACCAGGCCCGCAGCACGGCGATGAGCAGCAGGTCGAGCAGGCGGTCGAGGACCGCCTCCTGCCCCGGCTCGTCCTTGACGATCTCGTCGGAGAGCAGCGGGACGATCGGGCTGTTCCACTCGGTGGCGCGAACCACCACGAGCATCGGCAGCGCGGCGAGCAGGCGCCCGCTGATCTCGCCCTCCATGTTGTACGTGCCGGTCAGCAGGATCGTGCCGCCGTCCGGGTCGTTGCCGAACGTCCGCACGCCCAGGTGCATGAGCTCGGCGACGTCGACGCCCTCCGGCGTCGTGCAGCGCTGTCCGGGGTGGATGACGATCTGCGCGGGCGTGTCCGGGCGGTCCGCGACCAGGTACGCGTCCGGTCCGCGCACGATGGCGACGTCCCCCGGCGCGAGTTCGAGCGGCTCGCCGCCGTCCGGCACGATGTACGCCCCGCCGCGCACCATCGACACCAGGGTCAGCGGCGCCTCGTCCTGGATCCGCATCGACCACGGCGGGTTCAGGAGCGAGCGGAGCAGGAACGCGCCCTGGGCACGGGGGCCGTCGAGGAGTCCGGCGAGTGCATCCATACCGCGGATTCTAGACGCGCGAACATGAATAGGCCCAGAGAATCCATAGACGGTCTCAATCCCTGCGGGGATTCGGACTCACTCCTCGTCGGGCACCGCAACGGTGATGCTGCACCAGCCGTAGTCCGGGTTGTCGCTGTTGCGGACCACGTCGCGGGCCTCGACCAGGACCTCCATCGCACGGAGCCGCGCGACGATGTGCGCCATCGCGGCGGCCGGACCCACCAGGTCGACGTCAATATGCTGCATGCCGCCTCCAACGAGTCGGTCGCGTCAACGCAACGGCCTCCGGTCCAGGGAACGCTCCCGGCCGCCGGTCAGCGCAGGACCACGAAACCGTGCGCCCCCGCCGCGGGTTCGGAAGCCGCGCGGGTTCCGGGGCGCGACGGCGACCGGCCCCCGGGGGCGGCCTCGGCGGCGGGCTCCTCGACGGCCGGCTCCTCGGACACCGCGACCGCGTCGACGCGCGCCTCGGGCGGGCCGTGGCGCATCCACGCGACCATGTGCGCCACGGCGGGCGGGCGTCCCTCGAAGACCGCCTCGACGCGGCCGTCCGACCTGTTGCGCACCCAGCCGGACACGCCCGCGTCCTCGGCCTCATGGGCGCAGGTCGCCCGGAAGAAGACCCCCTGCACCTGACCGGAGACGAGGACGCGGACCCGCCGCGTGCCCTCGTCGCGGATGTGCCCGTCCTCGTGCCGCGCCGCGTCGTCCACCCCGTCCGACTCCCCCGTTTCGGGCCGGGCCACGCACGACGGCGCGTACGTCATGCCACCGCGGCGATCGCGGGGGTGCGGATCGTGCGGCGCGCCGCGGCGTACCCGGTCGCGACGGTCAGCACGGCGGCGACCGCGGCGATCGCCAGGTACGTCCCGGCCCCGGTGCCCGGCACGACGTCGCCGGTCCGGGCGTAGCTGTACGGGAGGACCGTGAGCAGCGAGGCCGCCGTGCCGAGCGCCACGCCGACCGCGGTGAGGACCGCGCCTTCGAGGGCGACGGCCTTGAGGACCTGGCGGGGCGTCGCGCCGGCCAGCCGGATCTGCGCGAACTCCCGGCGCCGCGCGGCCGTCGCGGCGACCAGCGTGTTGATCAGCATGATGGCCGCGAAGGCCACGATCATGCCGATGACCACGAAGTTGAGGGTCTCGATGTTCTTCTGCTCGTTGCTCTTGAGCAGGCCCGAGGCGGCCATCGCGTCGTTCTCGACCGCCTGCATCACCAGCGTGCCGGTGCCGATCGCGGTGAACAGGATCACCGGCATCACGGCGGACGCGAGGCGGCCGGTGTGGCGGCGCAGGTTCTGGGCGGTGAGGTAGCCGGCCAGGCCGCGGCGCTCCAGCGGGGCGGCGATGCGCGCGGCGACCTTGCGGATGATCGCCGGGGCGAGGACCGCAAGTCCGATGGCGGCCCAGATCGAGGTCTGGCCCGCGGTCTGCATGGCGTCGGAGCCCTTGTCCTTCATCGCTGTCGCGGTGACGACCGTCAGGTTGAGTGCGAGGAGCAGGAAGGCGATGCCGGCGGCGATGCGCTTCTTCGACAGCTTGCGGTCGTCCGCGGCCGCCGCGCCCAGGGCCTCGGCGGCGCTCACGCGCACCGCGCGGCGGGCGGTGATCAGGGCCGCGAGCGTGGCCGCCGCGAAGGTGACCGTGATGCCCATGCCGAGGGCGATCGGACCGAAGGCGTACGCGACGTCCGACCCGACCTGCCCGGTCGAGCCGAGCAGTTCCAGCAGCAGGCGGCCGCCGAGGACGGCCGGCGCGATCGCCAGGACGGCGGCCGCGGCGGCGAGCACCGCGCTCTCGCCGACGATCATCCGGGTCACCTGACGCGGCGTGGCCCCGATGTTGCGCAGCAGCGCCATCTCGGCGGAGCGCTGGCGCACCGAGAGGGTCAGCGTCGACGAGACCGCGAACACGACCAGGAGCAGGCCCCATCCGCCGACCACGGCGCCCATCGTGGTCAGGGTCTCCTTGCTGGTGGCGTCGACACCCGTGCCGCCGGCGGTGTCGAGCATGGCGGCGAAGGACATGAGGATCGTCGCGCCGAGGAACATCGCGAGGAAGCTCGCCGCGAATCCGGCGATGCGGTGCCGTAGGGATCGGAGGGCCAGAGCGAACACGGTCTTACTCCTTCGAGTGGGTGGAGCCGGCCGGGGCAACGGGGGCGGGCGGTGGAGCGGTCGTTCACGCGGGAGGGGACGGGGCGGGGACACGAGCGGGAGGATGCCGGGCGGGCCGGTGGCCGCTTCAGAACCCGGCGGCCACCGACCGGTGGCCGCCGACCGGGTCCCCGAGGTGCGTCATGCGCTCGGCGACCGCGTCCGGCGTGGGGGCGGCCAGGTCGCCGACGATGCGGCCGTCGGCGAGGAACGCGTACGACGCGGCGACCGGGTCGTGCGTGACCATCACGACGGTCTGCCCGTGCAGCCGCACGGCCTCGGCGAGCAGGCCCAGGACCTCGCGGGCGCTGCGGCTGTCGAGCGCGCCGGTCGGCTCGTCCCCGAACACCACCTTGGGTTCGGCGACCAGCGCCCGGGCGATCGCGACCCGCTGCTGTTGACCGCCGGACAGCTCCGAGGGCAGGTGGCCGAGTCGGTCGCCGAGGCCCATGCGGTCCAGGACGGCGGCGGCGCGCGCCTCGTCGGGGCGGCGCCCGGCAAGGCGCTGCGGGAGCGTGGTGTTCTGCAGGACCGTCAGGGTCGGCATCAGGTTGAACTGCTGGAAGACGAAGCCGATCCGGTCGCGGCGGAAGGTGGTCAGCGCCGTTTCGTCGGTGCCGTCGATCGGCGTGCCGTCCACGAACACCCGTCCGCTGGTGGGCCGGTCGAGGCCGGCCGCGCACTGGAGCAGCGTGCTCTTGCCGGAGCCCGAGGGGCCCATGATCGCGGTGAAGGTGCCCGGGCGCAGCGTCAGCGACACGTCGTCCAGGGCCACGACGCGGTTGCCCTCGGTGCCGTACGTCTTGCCGACGCGGTCGAGGCGCAGCGCCTCGTCCGTACCGGCCGCGGTCGTGGGAACACCCGGGACGGCGACGGCGGTACGGCGGCGGTTGCGGTTGCGGTTCCACATGGCGGTCTCCTCGACTCGGCCCGGGTGACGTCCCCGGGGCGTTCCCGGGGCGTTTCCGGCGGTGTTCCGACGAGGAAGAGGTTCGCCCGGCCCGCTGACCGTCCGCGCACCGAGCGCCGACCGTCCGGCCCGGCGACGGTCAGCGGGGCGGTCAGCGGGCCGGTCGGCGACCGGGCGGGCACCCACTCCGGGCAGATACTAGCCATGTACTTAATAGCCATGTACATTATCTGTACACCGCACCGACACACCTCGACCGACACCGCACCGACACCCGACCGACACACCCCGGAGGACACCGTGACCACGATCGCGCCGACCGCCGTCAAGCCGTTCCGCATCGACATCCCGCAGGCCGACCTCGACTACTTGCACGCGCGCCTCGACAACGCCCGGTGGCCGCATGAACTCCCGGACGCCGGCTGGGACTACGGCCTACCTCTGGAGCGCGTGCAGCAGCTCGCCCACTACTGGCGGCACGGCTACGACTGGCGCAGGCACGAGGCCGAGTTCAACAGCCACCCGCAGTTCACCACCGAAATCGACGGCCAGCGCGTGCACTTCCTGCACGTACGCGCCTCCAGGCCGGACGCCTTCCCGCTGATCCTCACGCACGGATGGCCCGGCTCGATCGTCGAGTTCCTGGACGTCATCGCGCCGCTGTCCGAGGACTTCCACCTGGTCATACCGTCCATCCCCGGATGGGGCTTCTCCGGCCCGACCAACGAGCGCGGCTGGGACGTCGACCGCGTGGCCCGCGCGTGGGCCGAGCTGATGCGCCGGCTCGGCTACGACCGGTACGGCGCCCAGGGCGGCGACTTCGGCGCCGCGATCTCCCGGGCGCTGTCCGACCACGACGCCGAACACGTCGTCGCCGTCCACCTCAACTACCACCCCACGCCCCCGCCGCCCGGCGAGACCTTCGAGCTGTCCGCGTCCGACCAGGAGCGCCTCGACCACCTCAAGCGCTACATGGCGAACCAGCCCGGCGCCCGGGTGCTCAACTCCACCAAGCCGCAGACCCTCGCGTACGCGCTGACCGACTCGCCGATCGGCCAACTGGCCTGGATCGTGGACATGATGACCGAATGGGCGGCCGACGACTTCGCGATCAGCGACGACCGCGTGCTGACCAACGTGATGCTCTACTGGCTCACCGGCACCGCGGGCTCCGCGCCGCGGCTGCACCACGACAGCCTGGCCCCGCCGCGCTGGAAGACCACGCAGCCGGTGGCCATCGCGTCGTTCCCGGAGGACATCACGCGGCCGATCCGGCAGTTCGCCGAGAAGACCTTCGACATCAAGCAGTGGTCGGAGTTCGAACGCGGCGGCCACTTCCCCGGCCTGGAGGCCCCGGACCTGCTCGCCGCCGACATCCGCACGTTCTTCCTGTCGGTCGCGTGACCGGACGTCGTCGGCCGACCGCCCGGAGCGGAGTTCAGAGTTCCCGAGCGGGCCAGTCCAGCAAGCGGGCACCGATGACGGCGGTCTGGAGCGTGTAGCGGTCGAGCGGTTCGCCGGGGTCGACCCCGGTGAACCGCCGGATCCGTTCCAGCCGGTACGTCAGTGCCCGCACACTCAGCCCGAGGCGCCGCGCCGCCTCCGCCGACACGCACCCCGCGTCGAAGTACGCCTCCAGCGTGCGCAGCAGCGGCACCGCACCGCCGCGGGCGGAGTCCAGCGGCCCGAGCACGGTGCGCACCAGGTCCGCCAGGGCCTCCCGGTCCCGGGCGAGGACGGGGAAGACCAGCAGGTCCCCGGCGTCGATGACCGGGCGGTCGAGCTCCATGCGGGCGGCTATGCGGTGGCCGCTGAGCGCCTCTTCGTACGACAGCACGACGCCGCCCGGCCCCGGGTGCGAGCGGCCGAGCACCACCCGGCCGCCGGTCGCCGCGTGCGCCTGCTTCGCGAAGTAGCGGGCCGGGCCCGCCCCTCCGCCGTCCTCGCCGTCGCTCGGCGCGACGCAGACCAGGCGCCCGTCCTTCGTGGTGAGCAGGATCCGCCGGTGCCCGAACCGTCCGGCCAGCGCGCTCTCGACGCGGCGGGTGACGGGGTGGGTCTCGTCGTACGGTTCGTCGCCGACCGCGACGGCGACCGTGTGCGAGCGGGCCAGCCGCAGGCCGAAGCGCTGCGCCCGCTCGGACAGGCTGCCGAGGTCGCTGCGGCCGTAGAGCAGGTCGTCGACGAACTCGCGGCGGGCGGCCTCCTCGCGGCGTACGGCGAGGCGCTGCGCGTGGTCGTACCCCTGGCTGAACGCGTCGACGGCCTGTTCGGTGGCGCCGAGCACCGCGAGTGCGGCGGCGTTCAGGTCGCGTTGGCCGACGGCGCCCTTGATCCCGGAGAGGCCGGGCCACGCGGCCCGGGTCGCGGCGAGGTGGCCCACCACCATGTCGCGGAGTCTGCGCCCGGCCACGGCCGCGCGTTCGCCCTCCTGGCGGCGCACGTCGATCTCGTCCCGGGTCAGCCGGCGCCCGGTGCGCGAGACCTCGTCGAGGATCAGCGCGTAGTCGGCGAGGTAGTCCTCGCCGTCCTGTGAGTCCCGCACCCCGCCGTCTCCCAACCTGTCGTGCCGCGCGGCCCCGGCCGTCGGCACCGGCCGTCGGCGGCGCCGTACGGCCTGCCCGTACGGAGCTCCGGTGTGCCCGGGTCCCGCCGGGGTGGACCCGGATCCGGCATCAAGGACGCGTCAAGATTGCCGGAATTCGGCAATGTACACGAGCGGGATATGCCTCACGATTCCCGCGGGGGATGCGGACCGGCCGCGCCGTCGGAGCCTTCTCACACCCGCACCCGATGGCGCGGCCACGCCCGGACGACCGCAGGCCACCGCCCCGCGTGCGCGGTCGGAGCGCGGTCGGAGCGCTGCCGCGCGCCCCCTCGCGCCGGGGGCGAGCCGTCCCGCCTGTGCGGACTCCCCTGCCTTTCCCCGAATGTCACCGCGTCCTGAACCAGCCGCCCGCGCACCAGGGTTCATGGCCGGTTCCACGCCCATTCGCATGACCGGTCGCACAGGACTCGACACGAGAAGTCACCCGACTCATTGCACGGTTAACTGCACGAGCAACTTCGGTGATCCACAAGGGAGTTACCGCCGCGGCGCGCGCTACGACCCCGGGTACGACGTTCCCGACGCGGGGGCGGGCGCCGAACCGGAGGGTGTCGTTCCGGCAGCGGGGACGGGCAGTTCGTCGACCACGTGCTCTGCCCCGCGTGCACCGGCTGCACTGCCCGTACTGCCCGTACTGCCTGCACCGCCTCCGCGGCCCGACCGCATCAGCGCCCACGCGCCGACCGCCGCGAGGGCCGCGGCCACCGCCGCCGCACCGAACGCCACGGCGTTGCCGTGGGCCAGGGCCGCCGCACCCGCCTCGCCTCCCGGCGTCCCCGGGTGGTCCTCGGCGTAGCCGGACGCCGCCGAGGCCGTGAGGGTCGTCAGCACGGCCAGCCCGACCGCGCCGCTGAGTTGGCGCGTGGTGTTGAGCAGCCCGGATGCCATGCCGGCGAGTTGCGGCGCGACTCCGCTGGTGGCCGCGACGGTGATCGGGGTGAAGGAAGCGCCGATGCCGAGGCCGAAGAGCACTCCCGGCAGGCCGATGGACACGAGGTAGCCGGCGTCCGCGTCCAGGGCGAGCGCCAGCCACGCGAAGCCGGCCGCGCCCACGAGGGTTCCGCATCCCGCGACAGTGCGCGGCCCGAAGCGGGGGATCAGGCGTCCGGCGGCGAGGCCGCCGGTCATGAGGGCCACGCTGACCGGCAGGAACGCAAGCCCCGCACGCAGCGGCGACCAATCGCGCGCGCCCTGGAGGTACAGGGACAGCAGAACCGGGCTGGCGAAGAAGCCCAGGCCCATGAGGAACATGACGAGGTTGGCGCTCGCGACGGGGCGGGCGCGGACGACCGACATGGGGACCAACGGCTGCGCGGAGATGCGCGTCTGATGGACGCCGAACAGGACGAGCAGGACGGCGCCCGCCGCCAGCGGCGCCCACACGCGCGTGGCCGACCAGCCGTACACCGACGACTCCATGAGCCCGTAGAGCAGTCCGGCGATCCCGCTCGTGGCGAGCACGGCGCCGGGGACGTCGAGCCGGGCCCGGTCCTTGCCGGACCGCGCGGCCGGGTGGTCGCGCAGGTGGCGCGCGGCGACCACGAAGGCGAGCACGCCCACCGGCAGGTTGATGAGGAACACCCAGCGCCAGCTGAGCCATTCGGTCAGGACGCCGCCGAGCACCGTGCCCGCCGACGCGCCCATCGCACCGACCGCGCTCCACAGGGCGAGCGCCCGGGCGCGGCGCGGGCCCTCCGGGTACGTGTGGGTGATCACCGCGAGGGTCGTCGGGGTGAGCAGCGCACCGCCGAGGCCCTGGGCCGCGCGGGCGACCAGCAGGGCGGCGGGGCCGTTCGCGGCACCGCACGCGGCGCTGGCCGCGGTGAACAGGGCCAGCCCGGCGAAGAACGTGCGGCGGCGGCCGTACAGGTCGCAGCAGCGTCCGCCGATCAGCAGGAACCCCGCGAAGGCCAGCGTGTAGGCGTTGACGACCCACGGCAGCGACGTCGCACTCATGTCCAGTCCGTCGCTGATGCCCGGGAGCGCCACCGACACGATCGTGGCGTCCAGGATCACGACGAAGACGACGAGGCACGCAAGCGCCAGCAGGACACCGGACTTCGCGGGCGGCCGACCGTCGGCGGCCGCGGCGGCGGCGGAGGCAGCCGAGGGGGCGGAGGCTGTTTTTCGGCGTGCGGGCATGGGGGCACCTTCCGGCGAGACGGATTCCGGGTACGCCGCCGAGCTTAGGTTTCCCTAATTAATTTGTGAAGGCCATTCACTAACGAGTTCGCGGGCGGACCGCCGCAGATGGTTAAGCTGCCGCCATGCCCCAGGCCGAACCGCCGCGCCCCCGCGCCCGCACGCCGCGCGTGGGACGCCCGCCGACCTTGGACCGCGACCGGATCGTGGCGGCCGTCCTCGCCCAGGACCTCGACACCCTGACCATGCAGGGGGTCGCGCGCAGCCTGGGCGTCGCGCCGTCGGCGCTGTACCGGTGGGTGCGCAACCGCGACGAGCTGCTCGACCTGGCCAGCGCCGAAATGGGGCGCCGCATCGTGCCCGACGAGCCGCCGACCGCCGAGACGTGGCAGCGCTGGCTCACCGATCTGGCGCACGGCATCCGGCGCGAGTTCCGCGCCGTACCCGGGTTCGCCGCACGCATGCTGGCCACCGGCGTGCACCGCGAGGCCGGGCACGGGCCCGTCGAACGGGCCGTGGCCGAGGCGTTCGTGCTCGGCGGCCACCCGCCCGCGTACGCACGGCAGTGCTGGTACGCGTTCGCGTCCGCCGTCATGGGCTGGATCGCCGTCGAGCAGTCCGACTTCCCGGCCGATCCGCCCATGGACTTCGAGGTGCTGGTCGCGATCCTGCTGCGCGGCACCGAACCGCGCTGACGGCCGGTCAGCCCCCGCTCTGACGGCCCGTCATCATCCTTGCGGCAGGCTCCTTCCGGCCTGCCCGACCGGCCGGGCACGCCCGGCCTGCCCCTGACGCCGCGTCAGCTCCCGCTGCGCAGGAACCGTTTCGGCCGCTCGCCCAGCGCCTCCTTGCGCACCTGGGCGGTCAGCGCCAGGTCGGCCTTGTCCGCGGCGGCGCCCGCCTCCAGGACCGAGTCCCACAGGGCATCCGTGCCCTTGTGCGGCGGCGAGTCCGGCAGCGAGTTGTAGGTGTCGTGGTACGAGCGCCACGCCATCAGCGCCATCAGCCACTTCTGGAGGGACGCGAAAGCCGCCTCCTGCGCGCGGCGCAACTCCGGACCCCCGTACAGGTTGGCCTGCGCCGCGAGCCGCGCCCCGTCCTCCGAGTCCGGGTTGGCGAGTCTCGCCAGGCGCAACTCCCCGGTACTCGTGGCCTCTTTGCGCTCACCGCGCAGCCTGGCCATCGATATCAGAATGTCCTCGTAGGCCGCCGCCCGGCGTTCCCAGGTGCGATGCCCCCGTTCCCGTCGTGCGCTCAGTGCCTGGGAGACCCACACTCCCAAGATCGTGGCAAGCGAACCGATCCCGGCCCCGGACAACGCGGCGATTCCTGGAGTCAGCCTCATCATGGGCGGTGATTGTGTCAGCCCCCGGGCGCGACGGCACCGGTCGGGGCTGGGTCGCCATCCGGCCACCGGGGAGCCCACCGAAAACCAGGTTACCTAACAACCGTTCGGCGAATAGGCTGCGCGCCCCAGCAGTTACGCGGACGCCACATGGGGGGAGGCGGCATGCGCGTCGGTGACAAGGTGAAGGCAATTCGCACGATCACGGGACTCTTCCGACCCACGGTCCCGCAGGGGTCCGTCGGGTACGTGACCCGGGTCGGCTACTCGGGGATCGAGGTGACGTTCACGATCCCGGGCGTCATGGGCGGCCATCGCAGCGTGGTCATGACGGCACGGCGCGACGAGATCGGCAAGGCCTGACGGCACGGTGCGGGCGGCGTCCCTCGGGCGGCGTCCGCACACCGCGGCTCACCGCGTCGTGTAGTAGACGTACGCGGCCAGCCCCCCGAGCGGGACGAGGTTCAAGACCAGCACCTTGAGGCGGCCGGCGCGCGAGAGTGGTGCCCGCGGCGCCGCGTACACCGGTGCTCCGCCGTCCGAGAACCCGCCGGAGCCGCCGCAGTTCGGGCACGGCTGCATCTGCATCGCGCGACCGCTGCCGCCGCACCCGCCGCAGGACATCTGGTCCTCCGGGTTGACGGACCAGCGGCCCGATCCCCCGCATCCCCCGCAGACCCCGTCCATCGGCACCCAGCCACCGCCGTTGCAGCTTCCGCAGTTCCCCACCGCGCCCCTCCTCACCACGACCACCTGAGCTTGAAGGACGCCTGATGGCAGGTCAACAGCCCGGGCCGACCGGGCCGCGCGCCGAACGGTCAGCGCACCAACTCGCCGGTACGCGCCACCAGGCCCTCGGCGCGGGGCAGCACACCGCGGTGGACCACCGCGCCGCCCGCGTCGAGGAAGACGTACGTGCCGGGCTCGGTCACCCCGAAGCGCCGCCAGAGGTCGCCGGTCGCATCGGCGAGGTGCGGGAAGGCACCGACCCCGGACGAGGCGACGAACTCGCGGAGCGCGGCCGGATCGCCGGCCGCCGCGACACCGATCACCGTGGCGCGCCCCGCGTGCAGCACCGCCGCCTTGTCGGTCTCCGCGGCCTGGGCCCGGCATTCGGCACTGGCCGCCGACCAGAACCACAGCACCGCGGGCCTGCCCAGCAGCGTCACCCCGGCGAACGGCTTCCGGTCGATCGTGGCGGTCGTGAAGACCAGCAGGTCGGGCGTGCCCGTCGGGGCCGGCGCGGCGGGGGCGGGCGCGACGGCCGCGGCGGGGGACGTACCGCCGCCGGGACCGGCGGACTTGGCCGCGGAACCGCACCCGGACACCGCACTCAGGGCGACGAGGGCGAGGACGCACAGGATCAGCCGTACACGCATCACAGACTCCAGGACGGAGGAGCAGGAGGCGGAACCCAACCGATGCTAGAGCGATCGCCCCTCAGGGAGTGCGGAGTTCGCGATTCCGGTGCCGCGGTGGGCACGGGTTCCGGAGGCGCGGGTGCTCCCCTTTCGAGGAGTCACGCCGCGACGGCCACCGCGGCACGGTCGAGGGCGGCTGCCGGGACGACGGGGGCCGGCAGGGCCGTGACCGTCGCCGTGCGGGTGGCGGCGGCCGCCTTCGGGCGGGCGAACACGAACAGCCGCAGCACGAGGAACCGGCCGATCCCGGCGAGGCCCGACGCCGTGAGGTAGACCGCCTGTTCGGTGAGCGCACCGGGGTTCGTGGCGACCATGTCGAGGATCAGCATCGCGGCCGTCGTGAACAGGTAGCAGACCACCGCGGTTCCGGTGGACTCCACGTGCACGCGCCAGCCTGCCCGGCCGTTGCGGAAGGTGATCCGGCTGTGCAGCTCGTTGGCGAGGAGCGTGGACACCACCGTGATGATCGCGTTGGCGACGGCGACCGACATGCTGCCGGAGAGGTAGACCAGCGCGGCGCTGGAGGCGAGTCCGGTGCCTCCGCCGCAGACCACGAAACGCACGAACGAGGCGATGGGGCCCGGCTGCTGGCTGGTCACTGTTGTTCCCCTCATCCGCTCGGCAGAGCCTCGTCGTCCGTGTGCCTCCAACCTAGGAACTGAAGGCGCGTCAACCCATGGGGCCGACATCCGAACCGGGGTGGGGACAGCCCCACCTTTTGACGTGGGGTTGCTCGCTTCCGGCCGACCGTTCTTCGGCACGACCCAAGCCTCCTGCGCGGACAGGGGGTGGGGCATCCGCCCCAGGCGGGCACCTGCGGTACGCCGACAGTTGTCGCCCGGACGCCCGCCCTGCTCCCGCCGGTGTATGCCGATCGGCAGAGGCGGGCCCGCGGGCGTACGCCGAGCGGAGTGCTGGGTCCTCTCTTTCAGAAGAAAAGACCTAGCGCCGTCGGGAGCGCTGTCCGGCGTACAGGCGACGCATCGCCGCCGCGGCCTCCGCCATGCGCTCGCGCAGCTCCGCCGGTTCCAGCACCTCGACCTCGGGGCCCAGCGCGAGGAGTACGTCGTAGGCGACCGCGAGGGATTCGACGGGCAGCCGGGTGGTCACCCAGCCGTCCCCGTCGGGTTCGCCCACCGCGGCGTCGGCGGCCTCCAGCGCGGGTGGTTCGGCGAGGCGGGCGAGGGTGGTCCGCCCGGCCGGGCTGATCCGTACCACCACCTCGTCCGCGTACAGCGACCTCACGAACCGCGCGGCGTGCTCGGCCCAAAATCCCGCGAGGTCGAATCCTTCGTCGCGCTCGAAGGACCGGCCGGTGTGGGTCACCCCCACCACCCGATCGACGCGGTACGTCCGAAAGTCGTCGCCGACGCGGCCGACCAGGTACCAGACGCCCGCCTTCAGGACCACGCCGTACGGATCCAGCTCGCGCGTGACCTCGTCACGCGCAGCCGCCGCGCCACGACCTGCGGGCTCTGCCCGGGCGGCCTCCTCGGCGAGCCGCCTCCCCCGCCGATACCGGACCTCGACGCGCCCGTCCTGCCAGACGGCCGAGGCCAGTTCGGCGAGCAGGGGCGGCGGCTCGGCGCCGTGGAACCACCCGGGCACGTCCAGGTGGAACCGCTGCCCGGTACGCGCCGTCGCCTCGCGCAACGGCGGAGGCAGCGCGGCCAGCACCTTCAGCCGGGCCTTGGCGACCGCGTCCGCGAGCCCCAACTCCTCGGCGGGACCGGGCAGTCCGGCCAGGAAGATCGCTTCCGCCTCGGCCTCGCTCAACCCGGTCAGCCGGGTGCGGTACCCGCCGACCAGGCGGTATCCGCCGTGCCGGCCCTGGTCCGCGTACACCGGCACGCCCGCCTCGGAGAGTGCCGCCGCGTCGCGGTACACCGTCCGCTCCGACACACCCAGCTCCCGGGCCAGTTCGGCCGCCGTCATGGTGTCGCGGGACTGGAGCAACAGCACCAGGGAGATCAACCGGGCGGCACGCACCCGCCCATACTCCCGCAGCGCAGCCGGCAGAACGCCGACCGCCCCGCCGGTCCGCGGGCACGCGCCGCCAGGGGGAACCCGGACCGGTCAGGCGTGGCGGGCGGCCGCCGGGGCCGCCGGGTCGTTCCGTACGACCACTGCGCCACCGGTGGCTGTCCTCGGTCCTCGGCCAGGCCGGACTCGCCTAACTCGGCCCCAACTCGATGGCGTTCTCCGAGCACCTGGGCGCGCTGTTCGCCGGCCTCCGGTTCCCCGAGCAGAGCCGGGCGATCGACACGCTGCTGTCGTACTCCGGGAACGTCACTCCGGAACCGGCACGGCGATGTGAACCGTCAGGCTTCGCCGAACAGTTCGCCGCGGCGCGCGCGCCAGCGCTCCAGCATCAGCGGAAGCTCCTCGCCGACGAACTCGAAGAACGCCAGCGTCTCGGCCATGCGGCGCCCCGCCGGGGTGTCCGGGCCGAGGCTGCGCACGCCGTCGCGCAACGACTCCTGCCAGCGCTTGATCACCACATCGCGGCTGGCCAGCGCCTCGTACCACTGGTCGTTGCGCACGCGGTAGCGGTCCCGGCGGGTGCCCGGCTCGCGCTCCACGGAGAGCATGTGCTGCTGGCTGAGGTAGCGCACCGCACCGGACACCGCCGCCGGACTGACCTGCAACCGCTCGCCCAGTTCGGCGGACGTCATGGTGCCCGAGTCGGCGGAGAGCAGGGCCGCGAAGACCCGGGCCGGCATGCGCTGCACGCCGGCCTCCACGAACACGCCCGCAAAAGCCTCGACGAAGCGCGCGACCGCCTCGTCGTCCCGGGCCTCGTCCGCGGTGTCCCGCGTCTGTCCGCTCCCTGACGTCATCGCCCTCTCGTCTCCCCTGCTCAGCGCCTCGCCCAAGTTTATACGCTTCCTTTATTTCACAACTTCCTGAATCCCGCGTATGTTCAGAATCATGACCACGGCCATCACCGTCGCCGGACTGCACAAGTCGTTCGGCCGGACACACGCACTGGACGGTCTCGACCTCGAGGTCAGGACCGGGGAGGTGCACGGCTTCCTCGGCCCCAACGGGTCCGGGAAGTCCACCACCATCCGCGTCCTGCTCGGCCTGCTGCGCGCCGACTCGGGCACCGCCCGGCTGCTCGGCGGCGATCCGTGGCACGACGCGGTCGCCCTGCACCGGCGGCTCGCGTACGTCCCGGGCGACGTGACCCTGTGGCGCAACCTCAGCGGGGGCGAGGTCATCGACCTCTACGGGCGGCTGCGCGGCGGACTCGACAAGGCCCGGCGGGCGGACCTGCTGCGGCGCTTCGAGCTCGACCCCACCAAGAAGGGGCGCACGTACTCCAAGGGCAACCGGCAGAAGGTCGCCCTCGTCGCCGCGTTCGCGTCGGACGTGGACCTGCTGATCCTCGACGAGCCGACCTCCGGGCTCGACCCGCTGATGGAGGAGGTCTTCCAGCAGTGCGTGGCCGAGGAGCGCGAACGCGGGCGGACGGTCCTGCTGTCCAGCCACATCCTCAGCGAAGTCGAGGCCCTGTGCGACCGGGTGAGCATCATCCGGCGCGGGACCACCGTCGAGTCGGGGACGCTGTCCGAGCTGCGCCACCTGACGCGGACCAGCGTGAGCGCCGAACTCGCGGGCGCGCCCAACGGATTGGCGCACCTGCCGGGCGTCCACGATCTGGAGGTCCAGGGGCAGCGGGTGCGCCTCCAGGTCGACTCGGACAAGCTGGACGCGGTGCTGCGGTCGTTGGCGGATTCGGGCGTACGGTCGCTCACCAGCACGCCGCCGACCCTGGAGGAGCTGTTCCTGCGCCACTACCAGGGCGGTGCCGACGGGCAGGACGGTGCCGACGGGCAAGGCGGCGCGGGTGCGCAGGGCAACACCGGTGCGCAGGACGGCGCGCGGGCGCAGGGGACGGTGCAGCGATGACCGCCGCGGCCGGCGCGGCCACCGCGGGCTTCCGCCCGCGTACCGGGGGAGCCCGGCAACTGGCGGGCACCGGGGGCCTGTTGCGGCTAGCCCTGCGCCGCGACCGCGTCATGGTCCCGCTGTGGGTGCTGCTGCTGGGCGGCACGACCGCGAGCGCCGGGGGCACGCTCGGGGACATCTACAGCACACCTGCCGAACGTGCCGACATCGTCGACTCGATGGCCGCCAACAGCTCGCTGCGGTCCCTCTACGGACCGGTGTTCGGCGACTCTCTCGGCGCCATCGTGGCCTGGCGGTACGTCGCCTTCATGGCCGCGTTCGCGGCCATGATGAGCCTGCTCGTGGTGGTCCGCCACACCCGCGAGGAAGAGGAGACGGGCCGTCAGGAGATGCTCTCCGCCGGGATGGTCGGCCGCCGCGCGCCGCTCACCGCCGCTCTGCTGACGGCCCTGATCGCCAACGCCGCGGTCGCACTGATCGTCGCCGTCGGCCTCTCCGGCGAGGGCCGGGCGGGCGCGCTCGCACTCGGCCTCGGCATCGGCGGCGTGGGCATGCTCTTCGCCACGACGGCCGCGATGACGGCGCAACTCACCGAGACCGCACGGCTCGCCAAGGGCCTCACGGCGGCGGTGCTCGGACTGGCCTGGGCGCTGAAGGCCGCCGGCGACGCCGCCGCGGACGACGGGTCGAACATCCTGACCTGGCTGTCGCCCATCGGCTGGGCGGAGAACCTCCGGGCCTTCGCGGACGAACGCTGGTGGGTGCTGCTGCTGTTCGCGGCGGCGATCACCGTACAGGCGCTGATCGCCTACACGCTGGCCGGGCGGCGCGACATCGGCATGAGCTTCCTGCCCGCCCGCCCGGGGCCCGCGAGCGGCGCGCTCGGTACGGCGGGCGGCCTCGCGTGGCGGTTGCAGCGCGCCAGCCTGTACGGCTGGGTCGGCGGATTCCTCGTCGCGGGCGTGATGTTCGGTGCGATGACCGACGGCGCAGCCGACCTGATCGGGGACAACCAGCAGGCCAAGGACATGATCGCGCGCCTCGGCGGCCAGTCCGGCGTCACCGACGCCTTCCTGGCCGGCATGATCGCCATGTTCGGCATGGTCGCCGCCGTCTACATCGTGCAGTCCGTGCTCCGCCTGGACGGCGAGGAGACCGCGCAGCGCGCCGAGCCGATCCTCGCGAACGCGGTCGGGCGCCTGCGCTGGGCCGCGGGCCACCTCGCGGTGGCGTTCGGAGGTGCGGTGCTCCTCATGGTCGTCGCGGGCCTCGGCCTCGCCGCCGGCTACCGGCAGGACGTCGGGGCGGTCCTCGGCGGCAGCCTCGTCCAGGTTCCGGCGGTCTGGGCGGTGGGCGCGGTGGCGGTGCTCGCGTACGGGGCGTACCCGCGGGCGGCGGTGCTGGGGTGGGTGTACGCCGGACTCTGCCTCGGCCTCGGCTGGATCGGCGCCGCGTTCAACCTCCCGCAATGGGCGCTGAAGATCTCGCCGTTCGCCCACGTCCCCAAGATGCCCGGCAATGCCATGGACTGGCCCGCCGTCGCGGTGGTCACCGCCTTGGCCGTGCTGCTCACCGCCGGAGGGCTGGCGGCACTGCGCCGCCGCGACATGCAGACCGGATGAGGCGTCGCGGTTCTACCCTTCCTCTTCCGGCGGCGTCGTCCACTCGCCGGCACCGTTCGGGTACTGGAAGGTCGGCCGCCCCACGTTGCCGCTCGTCCGGAAGGGCTTCCCGTGGTTGTCGATCCGCACCGACCCGCGCCGCTCCCCGCTGGACCAGTCCAACTCCAGGTACCAGCTCACGTCGTAGGCCTGGCTGCGGGCGGCCACGTAGAAGACCTCGGGGTCGGACTCGCTGACCTTGTAGGGGAAGTCGCGCTGCCCGGCCTTCGGCACGACACCCGGGCGGCCGACGTCGAGGTTGACGTCGAAAGCCTTCGTGTCCACGTTCCCGCCGCAGCCGACCCCCATCACGTAGTCGTTCCAGGCCAGTGGGGTGTCCTTCCCGATGACCCGCACATGCAGCGCTTCCAGGACGACCGTCTCCTCCCCGGCCCCCTGTACGGTCAGCGCGAGCAGTTGGTCCCCGCCCGCGACCGCGCCGAGCGGGGTCACCCAGCCGCGGGCGTCCTGCTGGGTGGGCGGCGGAGGCATCTCCGTGGGCTTGCGGTTCACCAAGTAGTGCTGACTGCACGGATCTTCCCATTTGTACGGATTCACCGCGACCGTCGGGGCCGAGCCGTCCCGAACCGTCTCAGCCGCCCCCGGGCGCGGCGATGTTCCGCTGCCGGGCTTTGACGCCGCCCCGGATGCGGAAGTCGACGCCGACGGTGCTGTCGATGCCGACGGTGAGGACGACACATGCGGATCGTCTGCGCCCCCGATTCCGGCGCCGCCCGGCGCCGACCCGGCCGGAAGTTCGGTCGTGGACGCGGAGCTTGCGCCGGGCTGCCCGCCCAGGGAGGGCGTGGCGCCCACCGACTGCCGCGCGCCGTCGCCGTCTCCGCCGGGGAGGAGGTTCACGATGAGCGCGACGGACACGGCGGCCGCGGCCACGCCGACGCCGGCGAAGGCCACTGTGCGGCGGCGGCGTCCCCGGTCGGCCGGGGTTCCGGTCGCTGTTCCGGTCGCGGACCCGGCAGCGATTCCGGGCACGGACCCAGCGGCGATTCCGGTCGCGGACCCGGCGGCCTCGGACAACTCGCCCACGGGGGTGGGCTCCTGCTCGGGAGCCGGGTTGTCGGGTGTTGGGGGCTTGGGTGTTGGGGGCTTGGGTGTTGGCGTCTCGGGTGTTGGGGGCTCGGTCGTTGGGGGCTCGGGAGCCCGGTCTTCGGGAGCCGCATCCGCAGGAGCCGAGGCGGCAGGACCTGAGGCCGCGGGAACCGAGGTCCCCGGAACCGGATCCGACTGCGGCGGTGTTGCGGCACCTCTGCGCTGCCGCAGCACGTCCGCGCGTACCCACCGCCGATGCAGCTCGACAAGTTCCTCCGGGGTGGCGCCGCATATTCGCGCGAACCGTTCGACCGGCGCGTAGTCCAGCGGAACGGCGTCCCCGTTGACGTACCGGTGCAGGGTCGATCCGCTGAGGTGCAGCCGCTTCCCCAGGACTCCGTAGCTCAGTCCCGACCGGTCCTTGAGTTCCCGCAGCAATGCCGCGAACTCCTCGTCCGCCACCGTTCCTCCTTCTGCCGTGTACCGGACAGCGTTCCAGGGAATGGGCGTTCCCGCAGGTCAGGCCCGTACGGGCGTTCCAGCATCCCAAACTCTCCGGAGGTGCTGGCGGCCGGGACGGATCCCCGCCCAAGATCTGGGCAGCGAAGCACGCCGCGTCGACCGAAGTCCGACGGCGTGCACCGGCAGCACATCGCCACCCACTCACACCCACAGGGGACCAGCCATGTCCGCACGCACCGCCCGCACCCGCCTGTTCGCCGCCACGACCGTCGCGCTCGCCGCCTTCGCCCTGACGGCGTGCAGCAGCAATGACGACGACGGCGCCCGCGCCGGAGCGTCCTCCCCCGCGCCGACGGCCGCCGCGCAGGCCGGGAGTTCCGGTACGGGCGGAGCGACCGCCGCGCCCACGCAGACCGCAGCCGGCACGCCGGGCGCGGACACCGCGGGATCGGGTACGGGTACGGGCTCCACCGCAACGCAGGGCTCCAAGACGTCCGGCGGCACGGGTAGTTCCGGTGGCTCGGGCGGCACCAACACGTCGGGCGGCTCGAACGGCGGCACCACATCCGGCGGCAACACGTCTGGCGGCTCGGGCACCAACGCCAACATCCCGCAATGCGGCGGATCCAACACCAAGACCACCGCCACCGTCGTCGCGCGCCCGCTCAACCACCTTCTCCTCACCGTCACCAACACCGGCTCGAAGGCGTGCGACCTGATCGGCTACCCCGCCGCGCGATTCGGTGAGGCGCAGGCCGTACCGCCGGTCGACGAGACCACCAAGCCCCAGTCCGTCATCAGGCTCGCACCCGGCGAGTCCGGCTATGCGGGCGTACGCCTGTCGGCCGCCGACGGCAGCGGCACGAACGGCTACACGACCTCGACGCTCGAGATCTGGTTCGAGGACGGTTCGGTCGCCAAGCCGTCGCTCCCCGCCGCGGGCGTGTACGTCGACACCGCACTCCAGGTCACGTACTGGCAGCAGACCCTGGACCAGGCGATCAACTAACCGACGGCAAGACCGCGAGCCCCCTGACCGTGAACGCTGCGGTCAGGGGCTCGTGGTCCGTTCCAGGTGCGCGGGACGCGGAACGCGGGACGCCGATGCGTTGGTCGGCGCGCGCCCAACAACTGCCGCCCAGGTGCCGTGCCGTCACATGCTGCCGACAAGCTCCCCCGGAATCTCCTGGGAAGTGCCCGTTGGCATGTCCGTCGGAACGTCAGTGGGAGTGCCGGCGGGCCCGGTGGGCCGGCGCGCGGCCTGCTCCGCCAGGCGGACGCCCGGCACCTCGTGACGCCGGGCTGCCGCCACCGCAATCCCCCGGGCGGCAAAGGCCGCGGCAGCGAGTACGGCGAGGCGGACCAGGTCGGCCGTGCCGTCCCAGCGCAGTTCGCCGGCCCGGTGCACGACGAAGCCGTTGAGGAAGAGCCACGCCATTCCAGCCACCGCCACCCCCTCGGCCAGGCGTACGAAGGCGCACACCGCCGCGGTGGCCACCGCGTACGCCGCAAGCGCCGCCACGTGGTGCCGGGTGCCCCCGGCCGCCACCACGATCAGCGAAGTGGCCACCGCGACGGCGAACCCGATCACCGGCCCGCTGCCTCGGGGCAGGCCATACGTCCCGTGAAGGGCGTCGCGGGTGGCTCGTGCGCGGCCGGTCGCTGCCATTCGGCTCACCTCCTGCTGCGGGCTGCCGCGGCGACGTTCCGCCGCGACCGAATCGGCAGGTCGAGCCTCGCCCCACCCCTCCGTGCGCCGGTAGACCACTTGACGCGTCCCGTACACCCAGCACAACGACCCTGACGGCGCCCTGACAGCACCCCACCTCAACCGCGCCGCCCCCGACCGCGGCCTACCCGCGGACCGTCGTCCAGATCGCGACACCGCGGTCCATCAGCGAGACCACGGCCAGCTGGCCGGCCCGACCAACCCCTAACGTCAGCCCCGTGACCCAACACGAAAGCCTGGGCCCGCTCACCGACGCCGAAACGCGACAACTGGCCCTCTTGCTCAAGCGGTACGCCATGCACGACCTCGACCAATTCGAGACCTGGCGAACGAGTACGCCGACCGATGAGGTGTACATCCTCATCCGACGCCGCGTCTCGGACGACGAAGACCCCGACTACTACAACGACATCGACCACTGGCGAACCGCACCCCAGTGAAGTCCCAACGAGCACGCGGCCGCTGACAGGATGCGCGCCTGCACCTACGCTGCGGCTTCCCTGACCGCAGATCGTGCTCTCGCCCGAGCCCGGACCGACCATCCGCAGTCGTCGGTGTCCGACCGGGAACCCTCGATCGCCGAACGCCGCCGCGCAGGCCGTGAATAGAACGCCAAGCCCGCCTTCACCAGAGACAGGCAAGACCCACCCGGAATCAGCAGGTTGAGCCCGGCGCAATCTCGGCGATAGAACTTCACGCCGCCAGGGGAAGGTCGCAGCCGGAGGTCCTCCAGCCCCCACAGCACGATCGCAGCGGCGTCATGCGCTAGGTGTATTGATCACGAGCGTTGTTGACGGTCGGGTCTTGATCACGGCGAAGACCTCCGGTGTGGTGGAGGTGTCTAGGCTTCACCGCACAACGGAGGTCTTCGTGTCCCACCGTAATGCCCGGCTGAGCGTGCACGGCAGGCGACTGTTGGTCGAACGCGTCGCCCAGGGCCGTCCGGTCGCGCATGTCGCCGCCGAGATGGGCGTCTCGCGGGCGACAGCGCACAAGTGGGTGCGCCGCTGGCGGACCGAGGGCGAGCCCGGCCTGCGCGACCGCTCGTCGCGGCCGCGCACGACCCCGCACCGCACCGACGCGGCGACAGAGGCCCGCGTGGTCGCGCTGCGGGCCGAGCGAAAGCTCGGCCCGGCCCGCATCGGGCCGATCCTGGGCCTGCCGGCCTCCACCGTGCACAGGATCCTGGTCCGGCACCGTCTCAACCGCCTCGCCTGGATCGACCGGCCGACCGGCCGGGTCATCCGCCGCTACGAACACCCCGCGCCCGGCGACCTGGTCCACGTCGACATCAAGAAACTCGGCAACATCCCCGACGGTGGCGGCTGGCGCGCCGTCGGCCGCGAGGCCGGCGAACGCAACCGGCAGGCCACCACCCCCGCACGCCGCAGCTGCAAACCGGTCATCGGGCACAGCTACGTCCACTCCGCCGTCGACGACCACTCCCGCCTGGCCTACAGCGAGATCCTCGCCGACGAACGGCAGGAGACCGCCGCCGCGTTCTGGACCCGCGCGCACGCGTTCTTCGCCGCCCACGGCGTCACCGTCCGCCGCGTGCTCACCGACAACGGCTCCTGCTACAAGTCCAAGCTGTTCAGCCGTACGCTCACCGCCGCCGGCATCACCCACAAACGCATACGGCCCTACCGCCCGCAGACCAACGGCAAAGTCGAACGCTTCAACCGCACCCTGCTCGACGAATGGGCCTACCTGCGGCCCTACACCAGCAACCAGGAACGGGCCGACGCACTCGGCCCGTTCCTCCACACCTACAACCACCACCGCTGCCACACCGCACTCGGCGGACACCCGCCGATCACCCGGATAAACAACGCTGCGGGTCAATACAGCTAGTGTCCTGCGTCTGAAGTTCGTTGATTAAGTAGGCTGGTCGTGTGGCGAGGACCGGGCGGCCGAAGGCCGAGTTGACGTTGACGGACGAGGAGCGCGAGACGCTGCTGCGCTGGGCGCGGCGGGCGAAGTCGTCGCAGGCGCTGGCCCAGCGCTGCCGGATCGTGCTGGGCTGCGCGGACGGGAAGTCGAATCAGCAGGTGGCCGCGGATCTGGGGATCTGGCCGCAGACGGTGGGCAAGTGGCGACGCCGGTTCCTGGAGCGCCGGCTGGAGGGCCTGGTGGACGAACCGCGCCCGGGGGCGCCGCGCACAGTCACCGACGAGCAGGTCGAACACGTCGTGGTCGCCACCTTGGAGCGGACCCCGTCCGGTGCGACGCACTGGTCGCGGGCGTCGATGGCCGACGAGAGCGGCCTGTCGAAGTCCACTGTCGGGCGGATCTGGCGGGCGTTCGGCCTCAAGCCGCACCAGGTCGACACGTTCAAGCTGTCGAACGACCCGCAGTTCGTCGACAAGGTCCGCGACGTGGTCGGCCTGTACCTGGACCCGCCGGAGAAGGCGCTGGTGCTGTGCGTGGACGAGAAGTCCCAGATCCAGGCACTGGACCGGTCCGCGCCGGTGCTGCCGATGATGCCCGGGCTGCCCGAACGCCGCACCCACGACTACCTCCGCCACGGCGTCACGACCCTGTTCGCCGCCCTCGACGTGGCCACCGGCGAGGTCATCGGCTCGATCCACCGCCGCCACCGGGCAACCGAGTTCAAGAAGTTCCTCGCCAAACTCGACAAAGAGGTCCCCGCGGACCTCGACGTCCATCTGATCTGCGACAACTACACCACCCACAAGTCGCCGACCGTCACGAAGTGGCTCGACGCGCACCCGCGGTTCCACATGCACTTCACGCCCACCTACTCCTCCTGGCTCAACCAGGTCGAGCGATGGTTCGGCCTGCTCACCGACAAGCAACTCCGGCGCGGCGTCCACAAGTCCGTACAGGCCCTGGAGAAGGACATACGCGACTGGATCACCACCTGGAACGAAAACCCCCGCCCGTTCGCCTGGACCAAGACCGCCGACGAGATCCTCGAACGCCTCGCCTCATATCTTCAACGAATTCCCGGCGCAGGACACTAGGTCGTGTCTTCAAAGTGGTGACGCGGGATGATGGCTCCCGTGATTCGTCGCTATGAATTGACGGACGAGGAGTGGGAGTTGATGCGGCCGTTCCTGCCGCCGTCCTCGTTCGGTCGTCCGCGTGCGGACGACCGAACCGTCCTCAACGGGATCGTGTGGAAGATCCGCGCCGGCGCCGCATGGCGGGATGTGCCCGCCAGGTATGGGTCGTGGCAGTCGGTCTACACCCGTTTCCGCAGGTGGGCGCTGGACGGCACGTTCACCCGCATGCTCGCCGCGGTCCAGGCCCATCGGCACGCGGACGTGGACTGGCTGGTCGCGGTCGACTCCACCCTGGTGCGCGTCCACCAGCACGCCGCCGGCGCGAAAAAGGGGACCTGGGCGGGGACGAACCGGAGGATCACGCCCTCGGCCGATCCCGAGGAGGACTGACCACGAAGATCCACCTCGCCTGCGACGGCCGCGGCCGGCCCCTCGCGTTCGTCCTCACCGGCGGCCAGCGCAACGACTGCACCCAGTTCGAGAACGTCATCAACCGCATCCGCGTCGGCCACCGCGGACCGGGCCGACCCCGCACCCGCCCGGACCGTGTCGTCGCCGACAAGGGCTACAGCTCCCGCAAGATCCGCGCCTATCTGCGCAAACGCGGGATCAAGCACACCATCCCCGAACGGATCGACCAGCTCAACGGACGGATCCGGCGCGGCGAACGCCTCTGCGGCTTCGACCCGCAGGCCTACCGCCGCCGCAACGTCGTCGAACGCTGCTTCAACCGCCTCAAGCACTACCGCGCCATCGCCACCCGCTACGACAAGACCGCAACCTCCTACCAAGCCGTCGTCACCCTGGCAGCAACCCTGCTCTGGCTACGGCCACTTTGAAGACACGGCCTAGTACCGCATCATCGGGCGCCTGCGAGTCGCAAGGTTCCCAAGCGCGGGCGCCCTGGCCCGTAGGGAGGGCGACGTCGAATCCGATGTTCGCAACGCCTGAGGAAGAGGCAGCGACCACTTTTGCGGACCGCGCTCGTGCGACTTCCTGCCACCACTACGCTGCATGCGCGTCGCGGCCCACATGAGCGAGGATCCCGTTGAACTCTCAGCCACGCCCGTTGCTCAAGGGGGACCCTCATCGAGTCGGCCCTTATCGCATCGTCGGACGGCTTGGGGCCGGCGGCATGGGCGTGGTGTTCGCAGGCGTGGATTGTCGTGGCGGACGGGCCGCAGTCAAGCTGGTTCACGAAGACCTGATCGCCGACGCAGTCTTTCGAGCGCGCTTTGTCCGTGAGGTCGACATCCTCGCTCGGGTGACCGGGCCGTACTTGGCACCACTGCTTGGCGCCGACATCAGCGCAAGTACCCCGTGGCTTGCGACGGTGTACATCCCCGGGCCGACACTGCAAAGCCACGTTGCCTCCGGTCGGCATCTGAGCGGCGCGCATCTCGATGCTTTTGCCTGCGGTACGGCGGCTGCCTTGTCCGCGATCCACGAAGCTGGAGTCACTCACCGAGACTTCAAGCCCGCCAACGTGATCCTTTCTCCAACGGGGCCAAGGGTCCTGGACTTCGGGATCGCCCACACGGCAGA
This sequence comes from Streptomycetaceae bacterium NBC_01309, assembly GCA_045039925.1. Taxonomy (GTDB): domain Bacteria; phylum Actinomycetota; class Actinomycetes; order Streptomycetales; family Streptomycetaceae; genus Yinghuangia. The sequence continues at coordinate 6,149,801 of CP108400.1, read as the reverse complement.
CGACACGGCGATCACACGAACCGGTGCATGGACCGGCACTCCAGGGTGGACTGCTCCTGAGCAATACCAAGGGCACCCGGGCGGCCCAAAGGCAGACATCTTTACCTGGGCCATGACAGTCGCCTACGCAGCAACAGGCAGTCACCCCTTCGGAACGGGACCGCCTGATGTCCTCGCATACCGGGTCATGAGTGAGCCACCGAACCTCACCGGCCTTGCAGCGGAGCTACGTGAAGCACTGACATACGCGCTGGACAAGGACCCCAGCCAGCGGCCGACTGCGCTGGACTTGTACGCGGCTACGGCGTCCTCGCTGTCCGACGCGCCAACGGCTGTGCTCGATGACGACCGCACGATGGTGCTGGATCGAACGCAGATGGCGATCACGCGGGTCTGGGACTTTCCAGCGGACATCGATTCGTCGTGGGAGGTCACAGCCGCATCCGGCCCACGTCGCCGCAGGAACCTGGCCGCGGCCACCACCGCAGCGGTCCTGGCCGCAGCCGCGGCCGGCGGGCTGACGTACTTCGCCCTACAGGCTGGACGTGATGCACACCAACAGCAGGCGGAGAACATCGGAGCGACTCAAGCCAGCCCAACCGTCGGCGTGCAACCGACGGGCGCACCCGAGACCACCACGCCAGCATCCGCCTCATCCTCCGCCACGGCGTCCCCCAGCTTGATTCCTGTAACGGCAGTTGCCACTCCGACGACCTTCCGGACGAGTGCGCGACCACCGTATGCCGAGCCTCAGAGTGAATACTTCCTGGCTGCGCACCCGGCGGCGACCGCCGCCGAGAGAAGAATCGAGGCCGCGATCAGCCAAGAGGTCCCGGCAGTCTGGAACTTCGACTTCGAGGTGACCTTCGATCCTGAGAGGGATGGAGTGTTCCTCACGTCGGCATCCATCGGCAACGCGCACTATCCGGGCCTGGATGACGAGATGCGCCGCGTCGGTGCTGTCCTGTGCACGGTTCTCAAAGACGAACTGAAGGCTGATCCGAATGGACCCTACGATCGCTACTTCTTCGGTATCGACCAGAACCCGGGCCAACTGATGATCATCGAGTTTGGCCGGGGTTCCGACTGCCAGAACACCATCTGACAGGTGAACAACCAGTCCGGGGTGTCGGTCACACCGCGTGGGTTCACAGCGTCATCGCTGCTGGCTCAGGGGCTTCGCGCCGCAGCCGTCGGTAGCCCCGTCAGCATCGACGCTAGGCCGCTCAGGCAAGTACGCCGCTCCCCACGATGGCGTTCGAACCACCCAGGCCAGTCCGATACCCGCAGGAATCCGGTTTTCCCCCGCGGTACGCCTCGATCGCACCCGCCAGGCGGTTGAGCAAGACCTGCGCGGAATCGACGTCCAGGTCCACCAGGACCAGCGCGAGCTCGGCTGTGAGCTCAACGGCCGCAGGCGCACTCAACGGCAACGGTAGAGCAGGCAGTACGGGTCCGGCGCCAGGCGGGCGTTGAACATCCAGACGCGAAGCCAGAACGATCGGCTGATCCAGCGACGGGCTGCGTACCACCGTCACGTCCAGGCGGCCGGGTATGAAGTCGTTGGACCTGCTTTACGGTGTGTCGTCATCACGAGAACCCCGTAGTCAGTAGGTGATGTTGCTCGAGGGCGCCAGAGCCAGCGGTGAACGCCTTGGGCCCACAAAGCGACGCTGAAGACGGTGGCGCAAGAACGGGGCAGGCGGTTGGCGCTCAGGAGATGGACGCCCCCGCCCGCCCCGCCATAGCCCCCGCCGGCCGGGCGCCGACCCGCTACCTCGGCCGGGAGGAGCCATATGAAGGTCCGAGTGGGACCGCCAGTCATCACGCTGAGAACACGAACGCGGCAGACAAGTCCATCCGTTCGTCACCTACGTGCGCCCACAACGTCTCGCTGAAGCGCATCGCGATGAGCAACCCCCGTCCCGACGTTGCGTCATCGGACGGACAAAGCAAGAGCAAGCCGGACCGAGGCTGCGAGCCGTTGTCCACCTCTACCCAGAGCAGGCCCACGTGCCGACAGATCCAGAGGCTGATCGGCTCATCCAAGCCATGGACGACCGCGTTGGTGATCAACTCGGTGACCACGAGCGTCACATTGGCGAGTTCCACTAACAGTTCGGCGCACGCAGTCTCGGTGCTCTCACGGGCCTGAGGGACCGCCGTCGGTTCGGCGGCAATGCACTCGTGGAGGCGTACCGTCGCTTTCAGCTGAATCGCGTACACCTTTTGCCTCCCGCCCCTGGACCTGGCGCCGTGTCATCACGAAGCCGCCTGGGACACCGTTCGACGAGACGTTCGGACTACCGATGCCGGGAAGCCCACGCGCCCGACGATGTCTCCTGGTACCGCCACGCGCGACTACGTGGAGATGAAGTGGCCGAACGCGCCCGCGAAGACGCGGACGACGCGGGCTGACGCGCTCGCCACGGCGACGCCGACGTTGCTTGGCCACGGTCCCCGCAAAGCGCTCCGACTCGCGCTGTACGGCTGGGCTTTCAACCTGCACCGGTGGGACGAGGAACCGCCCGCAAGACTGCCGAGCAGGTCGAACCCGTGTGTGCGTGGCAAACCCGCGACAGGCAGACGCCTTGCTCGGTGCCGTGTACGCACTGAGCGGCCGGCGGAAGTCGTCTGGCTCATGAAGTCCGATTGCGTGCTGCCGCGCCGCGGGTGGGGCGTGCTCAACCTGCGGGAGTCGCGCCCGCGCGTCGGGTCTGCCTGGACGGACGACGGCAAGCCGCACGACAAGCGCGGACTGAAGGGCCGCGCGAAGAGGGTGACACGCCCGGTGCCCATCTCGCCCTTAGAAGAGAACGGCTGGCAGCCATGGCGCCACGTTGACCTGAGGTCCGTGGCTGACAGGGAGTGGCGGACCTGCGCGACGTGTCAGTCACCGATCCGCTCGTACCTGGCCCGCCTCTACCCGGTCGACTCCAGATGGTTCGAGCGCTGCCTTTCGCTGGCTTGGTGTTCCGGCTGCCGGGTCTACACCTCTGCCACAGTCCACGTGGCCCGGGAGCGCGTACTCGTCGACTCACTGGCCGCGTTTCCCGAAGAGGAGCGCGAACGGCTCGGCCGCAGTACGTACAAACTCCTTGACCACTTGGACCGTCAGGAGCGGCGGGCAGCCAAGCAAGGGCAGCGTCCGGCCGAACCTGGCTAACCGAACGAATACGCCGGCTGGGGGTCTGTCAGCAGGTCTCCGCGTTCCGCGTATGTTCCACAGATGTTGATTCTCCTGTGGAAAACTACGGGACAAGGTGAGACAAGACAGTCATTGCGGGCATCCGCTCGACCTTGGAAACGAGACAGCCTCTGACCGCGAACGTGCTGGTCAGAGGCTGTTTCTTGGGGGGTGGCGGGTGCAGGGTTCGAACCTGCGTAGGCATCAGCCGACAGATTTACAGCCCGCGTGACCCGTACAGCCACGGGCCTTTGCACCTGCACGGACAGTCCCTGGACGTGAACTCATGTGCCGCGCGTCCACAGCCCGTCCACACGACTGATCTGCGCCAGGACGCATGACATGACCAGTGGTACACCTCGACCGTCCCAGGACAGCCGTGACGCCGCACCCAGAACCGTCTTCATTCGGCGGGCTCGCTGGGGGCCACCAGCGAGCCATCCGCCGACTTCATCTGTTCCATCAGCCGCGACGTCCAAGACAACGCTCTCTGAGGGTCGACCTCAGGAACGCCGGGAAGATTCTTCCATAGATCACAAAAGAGAGTTGCCGTCATCGCAATCGTTTCAAGGATTTTCGTGTCGTTTTCCCGGACCGCATCTTCTACCCATTCCGGCCCGGTATCGCGAAATAGATCATTGATGAATGCGCCCGGGGCCGCATGGGCCTGCTCCGACCACAGCGTGTACAGAAGTTCGTATTGATGCATTCGCATTGGACTAACAGATTGCTCGGCCAAATATCGCGTCTTGTGACCGCTCCAGCTGTCGCGCCAACGCACGGAGCCGTCTGCCTTTGGCGCCGCGCGAAACTCATCGAAAGCGTCACCAGTCAGAAGCTGGTCCACGAGGGACCGATACGCGGCATCAACGGGTCGGCCAGTGGCAACGTCGTACGTTGCACGCCGTTGCCTAGCTAGTACGTTCTGCAGGAGTCCGAACTTGCAATACTTGAGTACCGCCGCGCCACGGTCATCCTGCGCGGAGACGTACTCCATGTTGACAAGGAGTTCAAAGAGCTGACGCACCACCGCAGAAGCAGTCTCCCAGTGCGCTTGCTCGATGAGAAGTTGCACGGACTTAGCCGAATTGACGCCCCGGTTAAGCATCTCGGCGTCAAAACGCCGGAGAGGATCCCCCGAATCAGGGGTCGTCATGCACGCGTGTTCACCGGCTTGAATCAGGTCTTCCAGCACCGTAAACGCTGGGCCGATGCGAGCGCGTGGCCCTGGGACACGGCGCGGTCTTCCCGCCCTCTTGTTTGAGGAGCGTGATGCTGCACGTTGCTTTCGCTTCTTGCGAACCATTCGGGGATTTTATCCTTCATCCAAGCCCGGGTCATCTCATTTGAAGTCAGCCGGATGGGCGTAGACCCGAGGCAGCCCCTGCGACCGGACACATGTTGCCCTGCACGCCGATGCGTTTACAGCCCGCGCGATAACCGCGACGACTGCCATTCCCACCAGTACGGGAGCCCGAGTAACCGGGCGCTGGCAGTTGCTCGTCCACGGACTGTCCGCGCACCGCCTGGTGCAGCGAAACACGGCAACGAGTCCTGCCGTGAATCTCCATTGCATCCGAGCAGGGCAGCACCACGTACAGGCATGAACGATACGGCGTCCCTATCCCGCGAAATCTCCATGGTTCACTTCGTCATCACCAGAAATAATAGAGAACACCTCCGAGGCCATCCACATTCTCGCCCCTCCGCGCCCGGAAGTCCCAATGTCCTCAAGCCAACCTCGGGACTCAAGGGATCTGATCAAATTCATGGCGCCCTGGGAGGTCACCCCCAGAGTCTTCTTGATCAAAGATGTCGTGATGACGGGGTTTGTAAAAAGTGCCTCGACCACGTCGGTGGCCCGACTCCTGCTCCCCCGAAGCTCGACCCTGTACTTCTCCCGCAGCCCGAGGAGGCGCCTCGCCCGCATGACACCGTCCTCTGCCTGCGCCGCCACCGCCGTCAGGAAGAATTGAAGCCACTGTTGAATCTCCCCACGTTCTCTCACCGCCTGTAGGCGGTCGTAATATTCTCGGCGCCTCGCCGCGAAGTACGGGCTAACATACAGAAGTGGAACTGAGATTCTGTTTTCGCGGCGAAGGTAGAGAAGTACCAGCATCCTGCCAAGTCGGCCATTTCCATCCAACATCGGATGGATCGTGAGAAACTGATAATGTAGCAAAGCCGCCTTAATCAACGTTGGCATTCGCGGTGGGGTGGTCAGGAATTTTTCCCAATCCAGCAGAGACCGCTCAAGCGCATCGCCAATGGGTGGCACGAAAACGGCGGTCTGGGGTTTTGCCGTTGGCGACCCAAGCCACACCGGCACCGAGCGAGGGCGCCCCGGCTCCTTGCCACGGCCACTCTTCATGAGCATGGCATGGACCTTGTACAGAGTGTTGAGGTCAAGCTGCTCGGCTGCCAATTCGAGCCCGTACTCCAAGGCTCGGATGTGCGCGCTGACTTCCTCCACATCGGCATGGGGTCGAGCGTGGGATGCCTGGGCCTGAAAAACCTGCGTCAGGCTCGCTTGCGTACCCTCGATGCGCGCACTGGCCAGCGCCTCTCTCACGGCATAGGGGCGCATTAGCAACTTGGGCTCTTGGAGCATGCCGCCAACGCCGGATAGGCGCCCCAGGGCCATGTCCGCATCCGACAACGCGAGCAGCGTCTCGGGCTCCAACTCCAGCTCGCGGGGCATGGGGGTCGGGTCAAACCACCAGAAATCATCTGTGGCGTCGTGCCGTGGCTGACCGAACGTCGAAACTGAAATCTGATCAAGCCGCATAGCTCTAACTTACAACGCCGGGGCCATCGGAGTTGGCAGGAGGGGCAACGGGTGTACTCTGTGTTGACTCATCGTTGACTGGAGGTTGAGCACGTTGTCGGTTGTCGCAGCGGCCATCGTGGACAGCCGCAACGTGTTCCATCAGGCCGCAGAAGCCATCGGCGTGCCGGCCTGTCCGACCGTCCCAGGCGTGCGAGCAGCTATGACGCGGTTTGGCTTCAACGTGACTGCCGTGCACGTCGGATTGGCGCTCCCTCGTGCACGAGATCAACAGGATCTGTCGCGCCAACACGCGACCAACGACGCATACCGGCTGCAGGTGCTGGCAGACGGTGGGGAGGTCCTGCTCGGCGAGCTGCACAAGAAGTCTGGAGGCGTCGTCGAGGAGAAGATGGTTGACTGCGCCTGCTGCGTCCGGATCACCAGGTACGTCGACGAGATCGCCAACAATCGGTCCAACGTCCAGGCCATTCTTGTACTGAGCAAGGATATCGACCTGCAGCCGGCGGTGGACTACGCAGTTGCGTCTGGCGTCCCCATCTACGTGGCTGCCCTGGACGTTGTGCAGCGCCGAGCGCACCCGTACGTGCTCTTGGGGCCGCACGCATACGGCGAGATCACGCAGGTACCCGGTGTGGGCGGCGGCCATGGTCACCGCGAGTCCCTCGCTACCCTGCTCCATGCCGGGCAGCTCCAGCACTGGACGGTTAGGGGACGCGGAGACCGCCACCGTCTTGAGCACGCGTCTGGAGTCATGGGTAGGGCTGCCGCTGGCGTCCCGTTGCCGAGTAGCGGAGCCTCACTGAGCCTTCATCCAGTTGACGTGGATTTTTCCGTGGGCTCAGCGCCTGTACTCGTGTGTAGCACGTCCCCCTCGCCCAGTCCGGCTTGGGAAACCATGCAGGTGATACGTCGCACAGGCCCCATGCAAGTACTGGTGAAGCGAAGCAACGGGTCTTCCCGGCGACTCCACTTCCATCAAGGTGGCGTAGTCCCTGGAGACACCATCCTGGTGCATCGGGCGACGGAGCGATGCGTGGGCCGCCTGCCTCAGCTGAGTGGCCCGCAGCTATTTGACCCGAACGTGGTGTCGGTTGTGCGCGTGACCACACGCCTGCCAAATGGCGGTGCCTTGGCCACTGACAGTGCAGGTCAGCGGGGTCTTCTGACCACTACTCAGCCCCTCAGGCCAGGACAGCGCGTTGCGGCCGTGCAGCTGGACCTCAACTCCAAGGGGCCAGTGTGGTCCCCGGTGAGTTCGCCTCTCAGCTGACAAGGCGAAGGGGCGGCCGAAGCCGCCCCTTCGTTAAAGCGGGCCCACAAGTCCCGCATTGAGTCTCTGCCAGGCTACACAGCCACGCATACACGGTCAACAGAATCCAGGCGTTCCAAATGCGTTCAGCAACGGCCTTGGGTCGGCATCGTTGCAGGTCAGCGAGGGAAACGTACAGGGCGGTCCCTGCGACAACCAGCGAACGCCACAAGCCGTTCGAGTGATGGCTCACAGGCTGCAGGACCGTGCTGCCACGTGTGAGACGTCCGGTGGCCAACAGGGCGGCTCTAAGGGACCGGCTGAAACATGTGGGCGGACACGCCTATAGGACTGTCCGGCACATTTCCGCTGGTCAGCGGCACATCCGGACAGCCGGACACGCCGGACAGCGCGGACACCCCCCAATGTTTCAGTCCTACGATGCAAGGCGCCGAGCAGCTTCCAAGGCTCTCGGCGTCCATCGTCTGAGACTTCCTCTGATGAGACATCTGTGGGTTGCCTACCCTGGTTCGGCAGGCAACCAGCGGAAGGAATCGGGTGCGCGAGTCCAAGCACAGCCGTACCGGGTACAAGGACATTGCTCACGCTCTCCGGGAACGCATCGCCGCCGGCGAATGGCCGCCGGGCCACCACGTACCGTCCGAGGACAACGTGGCCGAGGAATTCGGCGTGGCGCGAGGCACCGCGGGGCGGGCACTCAAGCAGCTTGAGTCTGAGCAGTTGCTACACGCAGTCCACGGCCGCGGAAGGTACGTCGCTGGCCCGGACGGCACTGCCGTAGTCGTGACCAAGCACCGGGCCATCGCAGACGCGCTTCGCCAACGGATCGTGTCCGGGAGGTTGTCGCCGGGGGACGCGCTGCCCTCGGAAGATGAGGTGTGCAAGGAGTTCGAGGTTTCACGCGACACGGCGCGACAGGCGTTCGCTGAGCTTGAGCGCGCTGGCATGGTGCGTGTCGAGACAGGCAGGGCGCGGACAGTCGCGGCGGCGCCATCCTTCGATGACGACGGCGACCGTTCGTCGGCATGGTTGGTTCACGGCGAGCGCCCCATCTATGAGAACTACTGGGTGACCGTCACCATGGCGGACATCCAGACACCGGACGGGGAACGCTTCGACCACCACAAGGTCTATCTGCCCGCAGCCGCGATGACAGCGATGCTTGACGACCAAGACCGCGTGTTCATGATGTGGCGACACCGCTTCGTCTCCGACACCTGGAATTGGGAGCTACCCGGTGGCGTCGTGGACGAAGGAGAAGACCCCGCAGAGACCGCAGCCCGCGAAATCCTGGAAGAGACTGGCTACCGAGCGACGGGGCCCCTCGAACACGTCGTCTCGTTCGAGCCGATGATCGGCACGGTGAGCAGTCCACATCACGTCTACGTCGCCCGTGGTGTCGAGTGGGTCGCGGAACCGACGGAAGTCAACGAAGGCAAGCGGACCGCTTGGGTGCCAATCGCCGAGATCCCCAACCTGATCAAGCGGGGACAGGTCGCGAACGCCGGCGCCCTCGTTGCGCTCCTACATGTGCTCGCCACGCAGCAAGCCACACGGTCATGACGCGTTGAGCACCTGATTGATGCGGCGGCGCTGACGGGCTGAGTCCGTCAGCGCCGCTAGCTGCTTCGCATGCTCAGCCTGCGCCCGCGCTTCCTCCACCTCACCGCGCGCTGTGAGAGCAATCGCCAAGTCGCAGCGCAAACCAGCTTCGGCACGGTTGAACCCTGGGTCCATCGCTTCCACCGCGCCGTACAACTCTTCGATGGCGTCATCTGCGCCGATCCTGGCAAGGCAGTTGCCACGCCAGCGCGTCAGGTGTGAGCCGGCAAGGAAGAGGAACGGCATCTCTGGATCGCTCGGATCGTTCGGCAAGACGTCTGTGGCAGCGTCGAAGGTCCGCCGGGAAGCGGATTCGTTCCCTGTGGCTGCTTGGGCCTCAGCCTCTGCCGCGTACAGCCAGGTCCGCATGAGGGCGGGAAGCTTCGCGCGCGCCCGCTCGTGAGCGTGCTGGATCAACTCCAGCGCTTCACGTGGCTGATCCAAGTCAAGGAGCACGTAAGCCTGTTGGGCAGTGACGTGAGCGAGGATCACGGGGTTGTCAGACTCGTAGGCGGCGCCCTTCGCCGTCTCGTGCATCTGCCATGCTTCGCGGTACTGACCGAGATCAAGCGCCTGCCAACCTGCGAGCGCCGCAGCCTCGGTGAGCGCGCCGGCCGTAAGCTGCCGCGCGCCGTGCGACACGCCGTGGCGCAGCAAGTTCGCCATCTGCTCGACATGCGCCCTCGACTGGGGCAGGAGCGCCTTAGCACCTAGCCTGCGGTCCATCTGCCGCAAGTTCTCCGTCTGCGCCTCGAACAGGCTCACCAGCGCCACATCCGTGGCCGTAGCTGCGAACAACTCCCGCTTGAGGGCGAGCGCTTCATCCTGCTCGATCTCGTCTACCTCATCGGCAGGGAAGTGTCCCAACTCCATCGGAGTGCAGCCGAACACGTCGCAGTAGAGCGACACATAGGTGTCGCTGAGGCGACTCCCGGACTCCCAATCCCTGATCATCCGATCAAGGCTGCTCTCTTCCGCGATGCTCCATCCGCGGACGCGGGCAGCGTCCTTGAGAGCGCGCACGAACAGGGACTTCTTCTTGAACTTCGCCGTGCGCAGTTCCGCGAGTCGCGACACGTCACACTCCCCCGGTAGGCCAGCAACCGTGAGGTTCATTGTGTCCTGAACCACCGCCATCGGCAGGCGGAGACTCCGTTTGACTCCGGCGCTCTCCGCTATCGCACGGTTGGCGACGCGGGCACTCTCGACTCAGGCGCCACGAGCAACGGGCCAAAAAATCAAGGACGTTCCTCTTGACCCGTAATCCGTCAGCCCTAAGCTGTATGTAGACGTCCACATACAAGTGAGCGTCGATCGCACTGCCTTTCGCTTCGGCGAGCCAGGGGCCCAGATCGGGCCCGCAGCTCCCCGGCCCTGGGTCGGGTGGTTGATCGGAAACAACTCAACAGCGTGATCCACCACAGCAGTTCGACCGTGACGACGCCGGTTGATGTGAGTGGAGACCAGTCGGCCAAGGAATGGACCGGTGTCACAGCCGGACCTGTCTGCGTACGGACACGCAACCGACTCAAAAGAATCCCGCGGCCCACCTTGTTCGCCGCCATGACCTCCCCGGACGGAACTCCCGGGGGCGAGCGGCTGCCGCGTCTAGGCGAGATCCACAGCACGTCTTCGGCACCAGTGATTTTGCTCCCCTGACCTGCGCCGACAGCGCAGGTCAGGGCGCATGACCACTCGTCGAATGAAGACGAGGCGCACAGCCTGTGCGCCGGGGCGACCGCCCATCCCGGCAAGGTCCGGCGGTCGCCCCGTAGGTCGCTCCTACGTGAGAGGAGTACGACCGTGCGAACCATTGTCGCCGGGCGGGTGGCGCTCTCGGATATCGAGTTCGCCGAACTGGCGTTGGGCATCGACCCGGAGCTGTTCACCGGTACCACGGGTGAGACCGCGATGGAGCGGGCCGCGCGGCTGGACGCCGCGCGGGACGTGCTCGCGGACCTGTGGCGCGACGACCCGGAGCTTGCCGCTTACGCCGCAAGCCTGTTGGACGAGTCGGTGCAGGTCATCGAGCTGCCGACGCGACGCACCGCCGAAGGGCGGCGGGCAGCGTGACGGAGACTCTCTACACGATGTCCGCGCACCGCCGGATGGACCGGGCGCGCATCGAGGAGGCCAACGCCTCCGCGTCCGAGCGGACCGCGCTCGCCGCGGTGGTGCAGGCGCAAGCGGCGGCGCAGGTCGCCGAGATCCGCCGGCAGGAACAGCGCGCCATCCGCGCCGAGACCAGCGCGGACAAGGCGCAGGTACGCGCGGCGCGTCAGGCGCGCTGGGGCAAGGCGTTCGGGTCGGTGCGTGAGCGCCGAGACTTCGCGTTGGTGTCCGGTGTCATGGTCGCCTCCATCGGCACAGCGTGGCCGGCGCAAATGGGGTTCTACCTGGGCATGGGCATGAATCCGGTGCTCGCGGTGCTGGTCACTGCGATGACCGAGGGTGCCGCGTGGGCGGGTGCCGCGATGGCGTCCAAGGCGATCGAGGACGGCGACCGCCCGGCAGGGATCTACCGGGCGATCACGTGGGGTTCGGCGTTCGCCGCCGCGGCGCTCAACTTCGCGCACACCTGGCACCGCAGCATCCCGCTCGCCTGCGTGCTCGCGTTGGCGAGCCTGCTCGGTGTGCTGTTGTGGGAGGCGTACGCGCATTCCCGCACGCAGACCGCCGGCGGGAAGTCCGGTGCGCAGGTCCGCGCCGAGATCTACCGCAAGGCCCGGTTCCGCAGGGTGTCCCGCCGCACCCGCGACCTGATCGCCGCCGTTCCCGGCATGGATGAGGACGCGGCTTGGGTCATCGCGTGGCGGTCCGTCCACGGCGCCGACCCGGGCGTGACCCGACACTCTCTCAAGCGGCACCACAAGGCCGTGGAAAAGATTGCCGAACTGCTCGCCGACGCACCCGACTTGGGTGCCGCGTCGGTCGGGTTGGACACGCTCCAGACACCGACCGCGACGCTTGCCGACATGGCGCCCGGCGGCACGGTGGCCGACTCCCGCAAGTCGGTGCGTGACGCGGTGGTCCTGGCGTTCGATGCGTCGTACCCGATCGAAGCGCTGATCGGCGCCGAGGCGACCGACGACACCGACCCGCAGGACGTTACCGGTGTCGAGTCGGGGGAACGGTCGGGGTCTGACCGGGATCTTTCCGACGAAATAGCGCAAAGCACATCACCGGTGAGTCGGGCGACTCCCGCGCCGCGCAAGCCGACCGGGCCAGTTCCGCCCGCCGCAAAGTCGACGGTACCGAAGCGTACGCCGGACGAACTGCTCGCGGACGCCAGTCGGATCACCGCTGATTGGCCGACTGCGCACCTGACCGCGGACCGCATCCGCAAGGCGGTCCGCACGTCCGCCGAGTCGGCCCGCGCACTGCGGGACACGCTGCGGGCCGACCGCGCGACCGCGGACGTTGACGACGGCGCGGCGAGCGTCGCGTGAGGTTCCGCCGGCGGTTCTGGGACCCGACCGGCGCGCGGTACGGACTGCCCACCTACCCGTGGCAGTTGGCCCCCGACGGATTGGCGACCCGTCGTCAACTCCGTTCGTCCGGGCTGCGGCCCGGCGGTCAGGAGGTTGCCGCACAGGTCATGTGGCAGTCCCGCCGCCGGGTGCGCGTGGCGTACCTGTTCCGCGTCGACGCCGCGCGCCAGGTCCGGCCGATGACGCCCGCGAAGTGGCGGGCGCTCGCCGCGGCGAACCGCGCGCGCCGCACCTGTCCCGTGTGCGGGATCGATGCGGGATACGTGCTGCCGCGGCATCTGGGGACGTGCCTGCCGTGCCACGACCGCGCCGCGCTCGCGGCGTAGGAGAGGAACACCGCACATGACCAACGGCCTTGCCGCCCGCCACGTCCGCGTGCGGCTGTCCGGGCTCCACCCGGACACCCTCGCGCGCGTCGCCGACCTGCTCGCCGAGATCGGCGACACCGGCCCGGTGTCCGTCCCGTACGCCAACCGGCGCGGCGACGGATACCGGCTCTACCTCGACCTGTACCTGTCCGACGACACCGACGATCCGCCCGGGGAGGGCTGACCGATGGCGAAGGTCCCCGACGACCCGCGATTCTCCCGAGAGCAGCTTGCCGAGGCCGCCGCCGCGCGCAAGGCGCTGGGTCGGGCGAAGAAGAAGCCCAAGGCCGCGCCCGCGAGCACGCAGGCCGCCGCGATCCGCAAGGCGGTCAACGCGGTCGCCCGCGCGCAGGCCAAGCCGCAGCGCCGTCGCAACTAGCAGTGCGATACCGCCTGTTCCTGCGATCCGTACAGCGCCACCCGTACATGTTCTTGCGCGGCCCCGGCGTCCGCCTGGCAGCTCTCGCCGGGGCCGCTCCCCATTCGCATGTCTGGCATGGATGGAGACCTACAGGATGTCGCACACCGACACGTTCGATCCCGACACTGACATCGGCGACCCGCCCGGGGAGGACACGCCGGACGCGCAGGTCATCCCCCTGCACAAGACCGACGTCTCCGAGACCCACACCGGCACCGGTGTACCGGTGGATCCGCCCGCACCGAAGCGCCTTTCGTGGGCGGCGCAGGTCCGCGGTGAGCAACGCCGGCCGATCCTGCCCGCGTGGTTGCTGTCGCGCGATGAGCTGCGCAAGCAGACTGCATGGGTGTGGGACCACTACACGCACGTGTTCGCGTTCCACGCGGTCCGCACCCCGGTCTACGCCGCGACACTTGCGCTGCGTTCCCCGCAAGGCGCCGGGCGCCTGGTCTCCGGGGTGCTGCGGTGGGTCACCGACGCAGATGGCCGACCGGTCCGCGCGCACGCGGTGGAGACCAACGACGCGAACGAGTACCTGAAGCTGGAGCGGCACCGCGACCGGCGCATCAAGGCCCGCGCATCGATCCTGCTGACCGCGCTGCTCACCACGAGCGTGTTGCTGGCGGTGCTCATCGTGGCCGGTCCGACGTGGGGTGTCGTGTTCGCGCTCGCCGGCATCGTCGGCGCGCTCGGATGGATCGGTGCACCGCAGGACAAGCCGATCGTCGGCCCGGCGGTGGTCAAGCCGCAGGTCCAGCGTCTGACGTCGCACATCGTGCTGCGGGCTCTCACGTCGCTGGGTATCCAGGCGCTGGGCGCGAAGGACGCCCGCATCACTTTCCCCGACCCGATCACCCGCGAGGGACTGGGGTGGCGCGCGGACGTCGAACTCCCCTACGGGGTCACGGTCAACGAGGTGATGGACAAGCGCGACAAGCTCGCGTCCGGGCTGCGCCGACAGCTCGGGTGTGTGTGGCCTGAGGCGGTCCCGGGTGAGCACACCGGCCGCATGGTGCTGTACGTGGGCGACGACGACATGGCGACCGCGGTGCAGCCGAAGTGGCCGCTGGACAAGACCGGCACGGTCAGCCTGTTCGAGCCTGCGCCGTTCGGCACCGACCAACGCGGTCGCACGGTCGGGCTCACGATGATGTTCGTCTCGATCATCATCGGTGCCGTTCCGCGCATGGGTAAGACGTTCCTGCTGCGGCTGCTGCTGCTCATCGCTGCGCTGGACCCGCTCGCGGAGATCCACGGGCACGAACTCAAGGGCACCGGCGACCTGTCGCCGTGTGAACCGGTCGCGCACCGGTACAGCTCCGGTGAGGAAGACGAGGACATCGAGTACGGCATCGCGGACATGCGCGAGATGCGCGCGGAGCTGCGGCGCCGCGCGAAGGTGATCCGGAACCTGCCGCGGGACCTGTGCCCGGAGAACAAGGTCACCCCGGAACTGGCCGCGAAGCGGTCCCTGGGGCTGCACCCCATCGTCATCGCGGTGGACGAGTGCCAGGTGTGGTTCGAACACAAGAAGTACGGCGACGAGTTCGAAGAGATCTGCACCGACCTGGTCAAGCGCGGGCCGGCGCTCGGGATCATCCTGATGCTGGCCACGCAGCGCCCGGACGCGAAGTCGCTGCCGACCGGGATCAGCGCGAACGCCATCGTGCGCATGTGCATGAAGGTGATGGACCACACCGCGAACGACATGGTGCTCGGCACGTCCATGCACAAGAAGGGCGTGCGGGCCACGATGTTCTCCCGCAGCGACCTGGGCATCATGTACTTCGCCGGCGAGGGCGCCGACCCGCGGATCGTCCGCTCGTTCTACAAGAACGCCGTGGACGCCGAACGCATCATCACGCGGGCCCGCACGCTGCGGGAGGCCGCCGGGACCCTGTCCGGGCACGCTCTGGACAAGGCCGCCACCCCGGTCAGCGCCGCACCGGCGTACGACCTGCTCGCCGACGTGCTCGCGGTGGTCGGCGCGGACGAGGCGAAGGTGTGGAACGAGACCGTCGTGGACCGGCTCGCCGCACTCCGACCGCAGGTCTACGGGCCGTGGGCCGAGCAGGATGCCAAGGGCAAGCCCGCGCAACTGACCGCGGCGCTCAAGCCGTACGGCGTCAAGACCAAGGGCGTGTGGCTCGCCACCGACGACGGAGGCAGCCCCAACCGTGTCGGGATCGTCCGCGCCGACATCACCACAGCAGTCACCAAGCGTGACGCTTCCATCGGTTCGGGCTGACTCCAATCGGTCGCTAGGTCTAGTGGGGACCCCCGCTAGACCTAGCGACCCCGCTAGCGACCCATCTCCGTGCTGATCAGCGCACTAGTCCCTAGCACCGCCATGCCCGGAACCAGCGAAAACGCCATGGGAGGGCCCCAGATGACCCCCAACACGCTCGCTAGCTTGATCCCGCTCGCCGTCGCCGCCGGTTACGCACTGTTGTGCTGGGTCTCGCCATACGGCGCCTGCCGGGCCTGCGACGGCACCGGTAACCACATCTCCTGGCACGAGCGCCGCGCCGCCCGCAACGGCACCGCGACCAAGCCCAAGCGCCGCATCCGCAAGCCGTGCAAGCGCTGCAAGGGCAGCGGCGCCCGCCTGCGCATCGGCCGCCGCCTCCACAACTCCGGGCGCCGTCTGCACCACGACGGCACCCGCTGACCCGAACGGAGAGCGCCATGTTCCTCACCCTGTCCGCACCCACCGTCGCGACCCCCACCCCGACACCGCCCACCACCACCCCGGGCACGACTCCCGCGGTCGATGAGGCGTACACCGGCGGCGCGGTCACCCTGACCGCCGGGGTGGTGCTGTTCGTGCTGCTGGTCTGGCTCGTGCAGCGCCGCACCGGTTCCGGCGGTGTCGCGTTCCTCGCGTTCACCGCCGGCGTGCTGCTCGCCGCAACGCAGATCGGCCAGACCGTCGCCCGGCTCGGCACCACCGCCGTCAACAGCGGCGTGACCGCGTTCACCCAAGTCCTGAGCTAGGCACGGCCGTTCGTGTACCCGCCCCGCCGATCGCCGTGATCCCTGGACACCCCGTGCGGGTGTTCGGGGGTTGCGGGGGACGGCCGGACAGCCCGGCCCTCCCGACTGGGAGGAACCCATGCGCATCCGTCTGCGCAGGCATGTCACGCGCTGCCAGTACGGCGGCGTCCACATCGGACGCTGGATGGCCTACCGCGAGAGCGGCGCATTGCACATCGAACGCGGCGCTGACCCGAACTGCCGCGACTGCAACGGCGCGGGGATGTGGTGGGACGTCGACATCACCGGCGAAGAGGCCGACCCGATGCCATGCGGGTGCACCGACGGCCCGCGACTGCGCATCCCGTACCGCCCGCGCCGCAAGACCGCCCCGGGCACGGGCCTGTGGTTCTCCGACGAACCCCCGTTCTAGTCCACGTACTTCCCCTCTGAGAGGAGTTCGGCCGTGGCCAACAACGCCACCTACATCACCATCACCGGCAACCTGACCCGCGACCCGGAGACCGCGTTCACCACCTCCGGTGTCTGCCGCACCCGCATCGCCATCGCGGTCACCCCGCGCCGCTTCGACAAGGCGTCGGGCCAGTGGACGGACGACGAGACGACGTACTGGGACGCCACCGCGTGGCGCGGACTCGCGGAGAACACCGCGGAGTCGCTGCGCAAGGGTGACCGCGTCATCGCGTCCGGCACCGTGACCACGCAGCGGTGGGAGGACAAGGATTCCGGCGAGCCGCGCTCGCGCGTCGTGCTCGACCTGGAGGACATCGGCCCGTCGCTCACGTGGGCTACCGCGACGGTCACGAAGGCCACCCGCCGCACGGGCCGCACCAACGGTGCCGCGCCCGGTGGTGACCAGTGGGCGAGCGCGCCGCCCGCGCAGGACGAACCGCCGTTCTAGCCGCGCCCCGGGGCACCCGTCACTTCTTGGCGGAACGTCCGGGTGCCCCGGGTCTCTCACCGCCCCTCACGGGGCAGACAGGAGACCTCCAGCATGACCCATATCGACACGATCCGTCCGCCCAACCGCGAACGCGCCGACAGCGCGCCCGCGATCGCGGACACGATCGCGGACCTCACGCGGCTGTTGAACCGCACGGTGTGCTACCCCGGTGGCCTGACCAACCCGGGCGACGCCTACCGCATCACCGGCGCGCTGATGGAGACCGCGATGCGCCTGCCGCAGAGCACCGACGCCATCAGCCGGTACCTGACCCGGCAGGCCGCACGCGGCACGCTCCGCATCGACAACGGCAGCAACGCCGTTGCCCACACCGCGCGCGTCGCCGACGCGATCCGCACCGCGAACCAGCACGCCCGACTCCTTGAGCAGGCGTTGGCTGAGGCATTCAGCCTCACCGGCGCCATCGGGTACCACGCCGAGCACGACGACTCACAGCACGGGGAGGCGCGGTGAACAACCCGGACCGCGTCTGCTCGCGGTGGACCGCCAACCCGTGCCCGATCACCGCAGGCCTGCGCCGCTACACCAACGGCTACTTCTGCCCCGCCCACGCCCCCGGCGGCGGCGCGCCGCCGTTGCCCGATGCCAACCCCCTCAAGACCGCGGCGCTCGCGTGCGCCGAACGCGGTTGGCACGTCTTCCCGCTCGTCCCCGGGCACAAGCGGCCCGCGGTGCGCCAGTGGGAGCAGCGCGCCACAACCGACCCGGAGCGCATCGCGCGGTGCTGGGACCACGACGCGTACAACATCGGGCTTGCCACGGGTCCGAGCGGATTGGTCGTGGTGGACCTGGACACGGCGACGAACGGCGAAGTGCCGAAGGATGGCCGGTGCGGCGACAACGTGACCGGCGGCGCCGATGTGCTCGCGGTCCTTGCCGAGCAGCACCACGCGCCGTACCCGCACGGCACGTTCACCGTGGCAACTCCGTCGGGTGGGCGGCACCTGTATTTCGCCGCACCGACGGACGGTCCGGAGTTGCGGAACACGGCGGGAACGATCGGGTGGAAGGTCGACACCCGCGCCCACGGCGGGTACGTGGTCGCCGCGGGCAGCACCGTGGACGGTCGCGCGTACGCGGTCGACGTCGACACCGAACCGGCGACGCTGCCGCACTGGCTCGCCGAGATGCTGCGGCCCGCACCGCTCCCGCCGCAGAAGTCCGTCACGCTGAATCTGCCCAACGACCGGCGCGGCGCGTACGTGCGCGCGGCGGTCGACGCGCAGGTGCGTTTCGTCCTGGAGTCCGAGGACGATCAGCACAACAACGCGCTGTACTGGTCCGCGTGCGCGCTCGGACAACTCGTCGCTGGCGGCGCGCTCGCCGAGCGCGAAGTGACCGCCAAACTCGCGGACGCCGCGGCACGGGTCGGACAGGGCGAGCGGGAAGCGCTCAAGACGATCCGGTCCGGACTCGCCGCCGGCGCCAAGCGCCCGCGGTCGGTCGCGGCATGAGCAGCGCACCGCGGCTCGCGCTCTCCGAGCACCTGCACGCGGTCCCCGGACATGCACAGCCTGCGGACGGCGCCCCGGCAACCCCGGGGCGCCCCCGCACGGCGTGGACGGCCGATGAGCTGATGGCCATGGAATTCCCCGACCCGCGCTGGGCGGTCCCGGGCATCCTGTCCGAGGGCGTCAACCTGCTGTGCGGACCGCCGAAGGTCGGCAAGTCGTGGATGTCGCTCGGACTTGGGCTGTCGGTCGCCGCCGGCACGCACGCGTTCGACAGCATCCCCGTGGACGGCGGACCCGTGCTGTACCTCGCACTTGAGGACACCGCACGTCGGCTCCAGACGCGCATGGGCAAGCTCCTGCGGGGCAATCCGGCACCCGCCGGGCTTACCCTCGCGACCACCTGTCCGCCGCTGCCACAAGGCGGCACAGACGCCATCGCGTCGTGGCTGGAGCGCAACCCGGATGCGCGCATGGTCGTCATCGACGTGTTCGCCAAGGTGCGCGGCAATCCGCCGCCCGGAGCGTCCGCGTACGACGCGGATTACGCCGCGGTCGGGCACGCCAAGAAGCTCGCCGACGACCACGCGATTGCCGTGGTGCTCGTCCACCACGTGCGCAAGGCCGGTGCGGATGACTTCCTTGCGGAGGTGTCCGGGACGAACGGCCTTGCGGGCGCGGCGGACGCCACGCTCGTCCTTCGCCGTGGACGCGGACAGGCCGATGGCGTCCTTCACGTCACCGGTCGCGACGTGGACGAGTCCGAGTACGCGCTGACCTTCCAACCTGAAACCGGCGCATGGAAGTTGCTCGATGGTCCGGCGGAAGAACACGCGATGGGCGACACCCGTACCGCGATCCTGCGGCACGTGCGGGACAACCCGGGCGCGCGCCCGAAGGACATTGCGGCAAAGCTGCCCAACCTCGACCCGGACACCATCCGGCGCACCTGCGCCCGGATGGCCATCGACGGGCAGATCCGCCGCAACGCTTCCGGGCAGTGCTTCGCGGACACCACGGAACCGGCCGTGTCCCAGGTGTCCGGCGTGTCCGACTGTCCGGACGTGGCATCTGACCAGCACGAACATCCCGGACAGCTCGACATCGGCACTGTCCGGACACCCACCACGAGCGAGGGGGACGCACGTTGACCCGCACCGACGTCAAGATCCCGCTGAAGGACGTGCTCAAGGAGATGGGCGTCTCTCGCGCGGCGTTCTACCGGATGCGTGCGCGCGGGCAGGCGCCCAAGCTCATCAAGCTGCCCAACGGTCACCTGCGCGTCTCCCGCGCCGAGCTTGACCACTGGTGGGACGGACTCGAAGAGACCGCATAGCAAGGCCATTTGGGCCCCGTGCGCACCCGCGTACGGGGCCCTTTCCCTGCCTGGAAAGGAAGTCATGCCCAAGCCGAGCTTTGATGTGCGGATCTGGCAGATCCGCGTGCGCCATGGCAAGACCGGCCGCACATCGGCCGAGGTCCGATGGAAGGTCTCCGGCGAAGTGTTCTCTGAGACGTTCCGCACGAAGACGCTCGCGGACGGCCGCCGCGCCGAGTTGCTGCGGTCGCTGCACGGGGGCGAGCCGTTCGACGCCGTGAGCGGTCTGCCCATGTCTGAGATCCGCATCCGCGATGACGTCCCGTGGTTCGTCCACGCGCGCGAGTACATCGAGATGAAGTGGGCGCCGGCGCCCGCGAAGACGCGCACCACGCTCGCCGATGCGCTCGCCACGGCAACGCCCATGCTGGTCAAGGATCGTCGCGGCATGCCGGAACGGGCGCTCTTGCGCCGCGCGCTCTACGGGTGGGCGTTCAACGTGAACCGGTGGGAGGAGGAACCGCCGGAAGACGTCGCGGACGCGCTCGCGTGGATCGAGGCGCATTCCCTGCCGATGAGCGCGCTGGACGATGCCGCAGTGATGCGGAAGGTGCTGACCGCGTTCACGCTCTGCCTGGACGGGAGCGCCGCGGCTGCGTCCACGGTGCGGCGCAAGCGCGCCATCTTCCACAACGCACTCGGGTACGCCGTGGAAATGTCGCGGCTCAAGTCCAACCCGCTGCACATGGTGCAGTGGACTGCCCCGGAGACGGCGACGGAGGTAGAACCGGCGAGCGTGGTCAACCCGAGGCAAGCCCGGGGCCTGCTCGCCGGCGTCCGCGCACAGAGCAAGCGCGGTGAGCACTTGGAAGCGTTCTTCGGTTGCCTGTACTACGCGGCCATGCGCCCCGCAGAGGCCGTGTGGCTGCGCGTGGACAACTGCTATCTGCCCAAGCGCGGATGGGGCGTCCTGCGGCTGGACGGCTCGCGCCCGCGCGTCGGCTCGGCGTGGACGGACAACCGGACCGCGCACGACGTCCGCGGGCTCAAGTGGCGCGCGAGGAAGTCCACGCGTCCGGTGCCCATCCCGCCGGGGATGGTCGCGATGCTCCGGTGGCACGTCTACCGGTACGGCGTCGCGCCGGACGGTCGCCTCTTCCGCACCGCGCGCGGCGGCATCGTGCAGGAGAGCGGGTACGGCGAAGTGTGGGGCAAGGCCCGTACGGCGGTGCTCACGCCGCAACAGGTCGCCTCACCGCTCGGCGCGCGCCCGTACGACCTGCGACACGCCGGGGTGTCGCTCTGGCTGAACTCCGGAGTGGACCCGGCGGAAGTCGCCAAGCGCGCGGGGCACAGCATCGCGGTGCTGCTCCGGGTCTACGCCAAGTGCATGGACGGCGGGACGGACGCGGCGAACAAGCGGATCACCGACGCGTTCGACGAGTGGGAGTGAGCGGCTGATCACGGTCTTTCTCGTCCACAGATAGGCCGCACGCGCTGGACAACACGCGTGTTCCACAGGGACAAGGTGAGACAGTCCCGGTAATGCGGACAGTAAGCGAGGGAAGAAAACGAAAGAGCCTCTGACCGGGAACATGCTGGTCAGAGGCTGTTTCGTAAGGTGGCGGGTGCAGGGTTCGAACCTGCGTAGGCATCAGCCGACAGATTTACAGTCTGCTCCCTTTGGCCGCTCGGGCAACCCGCCGGGATGTCGTCTTGTGGGGCGACGGGGATAACAATAGCGGACGGTGTGGGGTGGTCCGCCACTCGGTTGATGC
The DNA here is from genome assembly GCA_045039925.1 of Streptomycetaceae bacterium NBC_01309. Lineage (GTDB taxonomy): Bacteria > Actinomycetota > Actinomycetes > Streptomycetales > Streptomycetaceae > Yinghuangia. The sequence continues at coordinate 6,128,163 of CP108400.1, read as the reverse complement.
GGGTGGGGGCGGCGTGGGGGCGGGGCGGCGGTGGGCTGGATACGCTGGGGAGTCGTGTGTCCGCCAGGTGCGGGGCCGTAGGGTCCGGTGGGCGGGTGCGGGCGGGACTCTGATCTCACAGAAAGCGATGCTGACCCTTGGCTGACTCCTCTTTCGACATCGTGTCCAAGGTCGACCGCCAGGAGGTCGACAACGCGCTCAACCAGGCCGCGAAGGAGATCTCGCAGCGGTTCGACTTCAAGAACGTCGGGGCGCACATCGGCTGGTCGGGCGAGCAGATCGAGATGCGCGCCAACACCGAGGAGCGCGTCAACGCGATCCTGGATGTGTTCCAGTCGAAGCTGATCAAGCGGGGGATCTCGCTGAAGGCGTTCGAGGCGGGCGAGCCGAAGCTCTCCGGCAAGGAGTACAAGATCTCCGGGGGGATGCAGGAAGGCATCTCCCAGGAGAACGCGAAGAAGGTGTCCAAGATCATCCGGGACGAGGGGCCGAAGAGCATCAAGGCCCAGATCCAGGGTGAGGAGCTGCGCGTCAGCTCGAAGAGCCGGGACGACCTCCAGGAGGTCATCGCGCTGCTCAAGGGCAAGGACCTGGACTTCGCGGTGCAGTTTGTGAACTACCGGTAGGTCGTACGACCGGCGGTTTTGCGGTGGGGCTCTGGGCTGTGGCCTGGGGCCCCGCGGCATGTCCGGGAACGGTCGGGGGGAACGGTCAGGGGTGGGGCGCGGCCGGTTCTCGGGCGACGACGGGGTCGTGGAGGTCTTCGCCGGACAGGACGGCGGCGGTGCGGGCGGGGACGAGGGCCTCGTCCAGGCGTCCGGTGAAGCCGTCGTAGAGGACGCGGAGGGCGCCCTCGTAGGCGAAGGGGACCAGGCGCTGCCCGGTGGCGAGCAGGGTCTGGGCGATCTGGAAGGTCTCGAGGAAGAGGGCGCGGAAGCGGGCCACGCGGCTGCCCGGGGTGACGGGCCAGCGGGCGATGACGGTGCGGTACGCGTCCTCGTAGCGTCCGAGTTCGTCGAGGTGCGCGCAGGTGCGTCCGGTCACCGCGACGTCGCCTTGCGCGCGGTGGAAGACGACGCCGGGCTGCGGGCAGCGCTCGAAGCACCAGCCGCGGTCGTGGATCAGCCGCAGCCAGAGCGACCAGTCGACCAGCACCGGGAGTTCGGGGTCGAAGCGGAACCAGGACGCCGGGCCGTGCACGGCGGGGTTGCGGCAGACCACCGCCGAGGTGGGGATGAAGTTGGCGACGGCGAGGATGCCGGGGTCGTACGCGAAGTCGTACCGGTACGGCGACACCTGCGGCATCTCCCCCGGCACGCACCGCGCGTCGGTGAGCAGGCAGTCGGCGTACATCACGTCGGCGCCCGAGACCTCCAGCGCGGTGAGGGCCCGGGAGAGGTGTCCCGGCAGATAGAGGTCGTCGTCGTCCAGGAAGGCGACGAAGCGCCCGGACGCGACCTCCAGGCCCGCGTTGCGCGCGGCGGCCTGGCCGCGGGGGCGGGGGTGCGAGATCAGGCGTACGGTCACCCCCGGCACGCCGAGCGGCAGCGCGCCCGCGATGTCCCCGCCGCCGTCGTTGACGACGACGATCTCGATGCCGTCGACCCCGTCGCCGTGCTGCAGCGCGACGCTGCGCAGCGCGTCCGCGAGGGAGCCCGGACGGTCCCGGGTCGGGACGATGACGCTCACCGTTGCCGGCACGGCACACCTCCGCGGAGTCGGCTTCCCCGTGGCTGAGCGGCCCCGTCGGCCGCTGAGGCGCTCGTGCCGCGGTCCGACGTTCGGACGCCGGGCGCGCACCGCGGCGCATCGGGTCTTCGGACCGCGCAAGAGCGGGTTGTGCGGAATATCGGCACGTTGGCGGTACGGATTCAGCGCCCGGCCCCCGGGTTCACTCGGAAGGCACGGGGACTGCACTCCCAGGGGTTACGGCAGCGGGGGTGGCAGGGCGCGGCGGAGGTGTGGTCAGGCGTACGGCGTCGGGCGCGGCGAACCCGTGGCGCTCCAGCTGTAGAAGCTCTGGTCGTCGGTCGAGATGATGTCGCGGCCGAGCGGCGTGAGCGAGATGGGGATCAGCTTGAAGCTCGCGATGCCGAGCGGGATGCCGATGATCGTGATGCACATGAGCAGCCCGAAGACGAGGTGTCCGAGGGCGAGCCACCAGCCGAACAGCACGATCCACACGATGTTGCCGAGCATCGAGCCGACGCCGGCGGACGGCTTCCACACGATGGTCCGTCCGAAGGGCCAGAGCGTGTACGCCGCCATCCGGAACGCCGCGATGCCGAACGGGATGGTGATGACCAGGAAGAACAGCAGGAAGCAGGCAATGCCGGCGAGGGCGTAGCCGATCGCCATCCACAGCCCGCAGAGCACGAGCCAGATGATGTTGAGCACGGTCTTCATGCGGCAAGAATCCCCCAAATGATGAGGAACTACCCTGCATGGCGGTGTTTGCCGCAGAAGTGTCGCAATCACCAGGAGGACCGGGGAGGTCCCGACCTGGGCGGAGACCGCGTCAGTGGCCGGCCATGGCTTCGAGGCGGCGGATTCGCTCCGCCATCGGGGGGTGGGTGGAGAACATCTTCGACATGCCCTGCCCCGGGCGGAACGGGTTGGCGATCATCAGCGAGCTGCTCGCCTCCAGGCGCGGCTCGGCCGGCAGGGGCTTTTGCTGCGTGCCCATCTCCAGCTTGCGCAGCGCGCTGGCGAGCGCCAGCGGGTCGCCGGTCAGCTGCGCGCCCGAGGCGTCCGCCTGGTACTCGCGGTTGCGGCTGATGGCGAGTTGGATCAGCGACGCCGCGACCGGACCGAGGATCATCATGAACAACATGCCGAACAGGCCCGGACCGTCGTCGTCGTTGCGCCCGATCGGGATCAGCCAGGCGAAGTTGGCCAGGAACATGATCACACTGGCCAGCGCGCCCGCGACCGACGAGATCAGGATGTCGCGGTTGTAGACGTGCGCCAGTTCGTGGCCGAGTACGCCGCGCAGCTCCCGCTCGTCGAGGATGCGCAGGATCCCGGTCGTGCAGCAGACCGCCGCGTTGCGCGGGTTGCGGCCGGTGGCGAAAGCATTCGGCGCCTCGGTGGGCGAGATGTAGAGCCGCGGCATCGGCTGCCGGGCCTGCGTCGAGAGCTCGCGCACGATGCGGTACAGCTCGGGGTTCTCCGCCTCGCTGACCGGGCGGGCGCGCATCGAGCGCAGCGCGATCTTGTCGCTGTTGAAGTACGCGTACCCGTTCGTCAGCAGCGCCACCACCAGGCCGATGATGAGGCCGGTCCTGCCGAAGAAGCTGCCGATGAGCAGGATGAGCGCGGACATGCCGCCGAGCAGGACGGCGGTCTTCAGTCCGTTGTGCTGGCGGTGCACGGCAGGTCCTCTCGGTACGAGGGGAAACGGGGGGCGGTATGTCCCTGATCAACGAAGGAACAAATCGCATGGTTCCCCCACAGAGCCGACGTCACGCCTCTCCGCGCGGGGATCCCGCAGGGCGTCAGCCCAGTAGCCCCGGCACCGTCAGCACCCGCAGCACGATCTGCGGAGCGACCGACAGTGCCACCCCCAGCCCGAACGCGAGTGCGATGGCCAACGCGAACGGTGCCGGTACGCGCAACGAGTCGGCCGCCCCCAGGGTTCCCCCGCCCGCCGAGCCGCCCGCCGACCCACCTGCCGACCCACCTGCCGAGCCGCCGGCCGCGAGCGCGCCCGCGAAAGCGGCGGCCGTCGGCGGCGTTCCCGGCACCGGCGGCGCGAACAGCAGCGCCGTCCAGACCAGGTAGTAGTACAGGCCGATCACGACGTTGACCGCCATCACGACGGCGAGCCAGCCCGCTCCCCCGTCGACCACCGCCTGAAAGACCGTCACCTTCGCGAACAGCCCCATCAGCCCCGGCGGCAGCCCGGCCAGGCAGAGCAGGAAGAACGCCATCGCCAACGCCAGCGCGGGCCGCGCCCGCACCAGCGCGCGGTAGTCCGAGACCAGCCCGGTCGGCCGGTCCCTGCCGACCGCCGTCACGACCGCGAACGCCCCGAGGTTCATCACGGCGTACACGGCGAGGTACGCCACCGACGCCGGCAGCCGCTCCGCGAGGTCCGCCCCGTCACCGGCCGCCGTACCGAACGGCACCAGCACATAACCCGACTGCGCGATCGACGACCAGGCCAGCAGCCGCACAGCGTCACCGGAGCCGCCGCCGGAACCAGCACCAGCACCAGCACCGGTCGCGACGCGCACGGCCACCACATTGCCGACCGTCATGGTCAGCGCCGCCAGCACCGCCAGCGCCGGACCCCACACATGCGCGTACGGCCGCAGCGCGATCCCCGCGACCAGCAGCAGCCCCGCGAACCCCGCCGTCTTCGACACCACCGACAGGAACGCGGCCACCGGCACCGGCGCGCCCCGGTACGTGTCCGGCACCCAGAAGTGGAACGGCACCGCCGCCACCTTGAACGCGAACCCGGCCAGCGTCAGCGCCGCGCCCGTCGCCGCGACCGTCTTCAGCTGCGGATCCAGCGCCCCCAGCCCCGCCGCGACGCGGTCCAGGTGCACCGCCCCGGTCGCCCCGTACAGCAGGCTGATCCCGAAGAGCAGGACGGCCGTCGAGGCGACCGACAGCAGGAAGTACTTGAGCGCGGCCTCCCCGCCGCGCCCGTCCCGCCGCAGCCCGACCATCGCGAACGCCGGCAGCGACATGGTCTCCAGCGCCACCACCAGCGTGACCAGGTCGCGCGCGGCGGCCAGCGTCACGGCCCCGGCGACCGACGCCAGCAGCAGGAAGTGGTACTCGCCGCCCGGCACACCGGAGTCCTCGTGCCGGTCGTCGGCCCACGGCCGCGGCGCGGTCATCGGCATCGACAGCAGCACGACCACGGCCGCCGAGGCAATCAGGACGAGTTGCAGGACGAGGGTGAAGTCGGAGGCGACGTACGAACAGGCCTGCGCCTCCCCGGTCGTCGGGTTCCCCGGCACGCAGAACGTCGACCGCGCGCCGCCGTCGCGCAACGGGATCAGCAGCAGGAGCGAGGCGCCCAGGCCCGCGAGCGAGATCCACGCGAGCCACACCTTTCGCGGCCCGGCCAGGAAGAGATCGGCGAGCAGGACGGCGAGCGCGGCCACCGCGAGGGCGAGCGGCGGGGCGATCGCGAGCCAGTCGATGTCCTGCACGAGCGACGTCGCCACACCGTGCGTGGACGCGAGACCGACGGCGGCGGTCATGCCCCACCTCCGAGAAGTGCGCGGACTGCCGGATCCGTCACCGCGAGGACCGAGGCGGGCCACAGTCCCGCCACCACCGTCAGGACCACCAGCGGGCCCCACGCCGCGACTTCGACGCGGCCGACGTCGGCCAGCGGCTCGACCCGCACCACCGCCTCACGCCCGGGCCCGGACGCCCCGGACTCCTCAAACACCTTGGACACCTCGGACGCCCCGGCCGCCGGCACCGCCGTCACCCCCGCGTCCGAGCCCGGCACCAGGCTCGCGCCGAGCCCCGGCCCCATGCAGACCGTCCGCACGATGCCGAGCATGTACGCCGCCGTCAGCACCGTCCCCGCCCCCGCCGCCGCCAGCAGCACCAGGTACAGCGGCCGACTCAGCCCCGGAGCCGGGTGGTACGCCCCGTACATCGCCAGCAACTCGCCCCAGAACCCGGCCAGTCCCGGCAGCCCGAGCCCCGCGACCGCGGCGAACGCCAGCAGCCCGCCGAGCCGTGGCGCCCGCGCGTACAAGCTGCCGCCGATGCGCCCGAGCAGCGCCGTCCCGCTGCGCTCCTTGACCGCGCCCGCCAGGAAGAACAGCAGGCCGGTGATGAGTCCGTGGCCGATGTTGACGAACAACGCGCCGTTGACGCCCTGCGGCGTGAGCGTCGCGATGCCCAGCAGCGCGAAGCCCATGTGGCCGACCGACGAGTACGCGATGATCCGCTTCAGGTCGCCGTCCGGGTCGCGCAGCAGCGCGAGGCAGACCAGCGACCCGTACACGATCCCGACCGTCCCGAACGCCGCCAGGTACGGCGCGAACACCTCGGCGCCCTCCGGCAGCACGGGCACCGCGATGCGGATCAGCCCGTACGTGCCCATCTTGAGCAGCACCCCCGCCAGCAGCACCGAGCCGCCCGTGGGCGCCGCCGTGTGGGCGTCCGGGAGCCAGGTGTGCAGCGGCCACATCGGAACCTTGACCGCCAGGCCGACCGCGATCGCGAGGAACGCGGTGATCTGCACGCCGCGCGACATGCCGTCGCCGCCGCCGACCGTGAGCTGGGTGATGTCGAACGTCCCGGTGTGCGACTGCACGAGCAGGAAGCCGAGCAGCATCACCGCCGAGCCGAGCAGCGTGTAGAGGATGAACTTGAAGGCGGCGGGACCGCGTTCGCCCGGTGTCCCCCATCGCGCGATGAGGAAGTACATCGGGATCAGCACGACCTCGAAGAACAGGAAGAACAGGATCAGGTCGAGGGCCGCGAAGGTGCCGAGCACGCCGCATTCGAGGATCAGCACCAGGGCGATGTACGCACGCGCGCTGCCGCCCGGCGGAATTGTCCCCAGGCTGTGGACGGCCACCAGGAAGGTCAGCAGCGCCGTCAGCACCAGCAGCGGCAGCGAGATGCCGTCGATGCCGACGTGGAAGTGCAGCCCGAGGGACGACGCCCAGACACGGTCGGTCGTGAACTGCATCGTCCGCGCGTCGTCGCGGTCGAAAGCGATCGCCAGCACCACGGCCAGCACCAGCACCACGCCGCTGACCCCGACGCCGACCAGGCGCGCGGACCGTTCGTCCACAGGCCGCGCCACCAGCACCGCCGCCGCCAGCAGCGGCAGTCCGATCAGCACAAGAAGCACGATGCTCACGCGTTCACCGCCACGGCCACCGCGAGGACCACGAAGCCTGCCAAGAGCCCGGCCAAGTACACCTGCACGTTTCCGTTCTGACTGCGTCTCAGGCCCCCGCCGGCGAGCCAGGTGCCCTGGGCCGCGCCGCGCACGTAGCCGTCGACGACGGTGTCGTCCACGAACCGCGTCGCGCGCGCGAGCACGCGGACGGGGCGGACCACGACCGCGTCGTACAGCCGGTCGACGTCGAAGCCGCGCTCCGCCGGACCGCGCAACGGGCCGAGTACGCGCGCCGGGTCCGCGGCCGGGTCGCGCCGCCACAGCGCGTACACCGCACCCGCGCCGAGCGCGAGCAGCGCCACGGCGACGAGCGAGGTGCCAAGCCGGGGCGCGAGGTCGTAGTACGCGTGGTTCTGCACGAGGCGCCCCGCGTCGGCCGCCGCCGTGTTGTACGCCCGCCCGTCCGCGTCGCCCAGCCACGACGTCAGCCACGACGTCGGCAGCCCCACGAAGCCGAGGAGCACGGTCGGCACGGCGAGCACCACGAGCGGCCAGGTCATGGCACGCGGCACCGGGCCGCCGTGGTCGCCGTGGCCGCCCGCCGCCTCGCCGGCCACCTGGCCCGCCCCCTCGTGCCTAGGCTCCGGCGCGGACCCGAAGAACACCCGCAGCCACACGCGCGTCGCGTACGCCGCCGTCAGCCCCGCCGTCACCAGCGCCGCGGCCAGCACCAGCCACCCCGCGGCCGCGGGCGGTCCGCCGTGCCCGGCGTCCAGGGCCGTGTGCTCGGCGGCCGACAGCACCGCCTCCTTGCTGAAGAAGCCCGCCAGCGGCGGCACTCCGACCAGCGCGGCCAACCCCGCCGACATCGTCCAGAACACCAGCGGCGCGCGGTGCCGCAGCCCGCCCATGGCGCTGATACGCCCGCTCGCCGCCACGTGGATGACCACGCCCGCGGCCAGGAACAGCAGCGCCTTGAAGGCTCCGTGGGTGAGCAGGTGGAAGACCGCCGCGTCCCGACCCCCGACCGCGAGACCGCCGGTCATGTACGCGAGTTGGCTCACCGTCGACCACGCCAGCACGCGCTTGAGGTCGTCCTGCGCGAACGCCGCCAGCGCCGACAGGACCATCGTGACCGCCGCGATCACCGCCAGCACGAGGAGCGTCGTCTCGGAGGCGAGGAAGACCGGGTACAGCCGGGCCACCACGTACGCACCGGCCGCGACCATCGTCGCGGCGTGGATCAGCGCGCTGACCGGCGTGGGGCCCGCCATGGCGTCCGGAAGCCAGGTCTGGAGCGGTACTTGCGCCGACTTGCCCGCCACGCCGCCCAGCATCAGCAGCGTTCCCGCGGTGACCCACCCGGCCCCCGACGCCGGCACGCCGTCGACGATCGCGCCGATGCGGAACGACCCGCTGCCCGCGCCGATCACCAGGATGCCGATCAGGAACGGCACGTCGCCGAGCTTGGTGACGAGGAACGCCTTGACCGACGCCGCCCGCGCGACCTCGGTCTCCCAGTAGTGGCCGATCAGGAAGTACGAGCAGACGCCCATGACCTCCCAGCCGACCAGCAGCACGATCAGGTCGCCGGTGTAGACGACCAGCAGCATGGCGGCGCTGAAGAGCGACACGAGTGCGGCGTACGACGAATACCGGGGGTCCTTGCGCAGGTACGCCGCCGAGTAGACCTGCACCAGCGTCGCCACGACCGCGACCATCACGGCGACCAGCGACGACAGGCCGTCGATCCGCATCGTCAGCCCGATGTCCAGCGCGCCCGTGGGCGTCAGTTCGATGCCGTCCTCGGTCACGCCGCCGGAACCGTGCCGCACCGCGACCCAGAGCGCGAGCACCGCGGCGACCGCGAGCGGGCCGACGGCCAGCAGGCGCGCGGCGGCCGGGCTCCTGCGGCCCACGGCCAGGCCGAGGAATGCGGCGCAGAACGGGAGGGCGGCGGCCAGGGCCGCGGCCGTGGTCATGCCGACTCGCTTCCGCCGCCGCGTACCGGCTGCGCACCGGAGGCGGACGGGCTGGGTGACGGACCGGGTGACGGACCACCGGACGGGCTGGGTGACGGACCACCGCGCGGACCAGGCGGCGCACCGGGCGGCGCACCGGGTGCCGGGACCGCCCCGGGCTCGCCCAGGTCGCGCAGTGCCGACACATCCGAGGTCGCCCGGCTGCGGAACACCATCAGCACGATGGCGAGTCCGAGGCCGATCTCGGCCGCGGCAATGGTGATCACGAACAACGTGAGCGCCTGCCCCGCGTGCAGGGTGTCGCGCAGCCACATGTCGAACGCGACGAGGTTGATGTTGACCGCGTTGAGCATGAGCTCGACGGACATGAGCACGAGGATCGCGTTGCGGCGCGCGAGGACCCCGTACAGGCCGACGCAGAACAGCAGGACGGCGAGGATCAGCGGGTAGACGAGGTGCACCGGGTCACCGCCCCTTTCCGGCGCCCGGCGGCTTGCCGCCGTTCTCGCGGGCCCGGGACAGGATGATCGCCCCGATCAGCGCCGCCAGCAGGAGCACCGACAGCACCTCGAACGGCAGCACCCACACCCGGAAAAGGCTCTCGCCGGTCACCCGGGCCGAGCCGTCGTCGGTCTTCCCGAGGTCCAGGTACGCCGCGTGGAACGCGTCGACCACGACGGTGAGCAGCGTCGCCGCCGCACCGACCGCGACGACCACCGCGGGCCACCGCGACACGGAGTCCAGTTCCGTCGAACGCCCGATCGGTGCGCGCGTCAGCATCAGCCCGAAGAGCAGCAGCACGACCACCGCGCCGATGTAGATCAGCACTTGCACCCAGGCGATGAACTCGGCGGTGAGCAGCAGGTACTCCGCCGCGAGGCCGCCGAGCGTCACGACGAGCCACAGCGCCGCGTGCACGATCTGCCGCGTCGTCACGACCAGCAGCGCCGAGCCCAGCACCACCAGCCCGATCAGCACGAACGCGACCTCGGCGCCGGTCGGCGACAGGAACCCGGGTCCGCCCTCCCCGGAGATGTCGCCCGCGGCCGAGGCCACCGAGGCGGCCGACGCCGCTGCGAAGGCGCTCACTCCGCGTCCCTTCTCGGCGACCGTCCCGGCGCCTGCTCCCCGCCGGGCTTCGCGGCCGTCCGGGCCTTGTCGGCCGCGCGGCGGGCCATCGTGAACTCCTTGGGCTCCTCGGCCCGCTCGTCGAGGGCGGGCGGCGCCGGTACGGTCCACATCCACGCGCGCAGCGTGTCCTTCTCGTGGGTGAGCGCCTGGATGTCCTCGGTCGCGTACTCGAACTCCGGGGACCAGAACAGCGCGTCGAACGGGCACACCTCGACGCAGATCCCGCAGTACATGCACAGCGCGAAGTCGATCGCGAACCGGTCGAGCACGTTGCGCGTACGGTCGCGCGCACCGGGCTCGCGGGCCGGGACGACCTCCTTGTGCGAGTCGATGTAGATGCACCAGTCGGGGCACTCGCGTGCGCACAACATGCAGACGGTGCAGTTCTCCTCGAACAACGCGATGACTCCGCGCGAACGCGGCGGCAGGTCGGGCATCACCTCGGGGTACCCCTGGGTGACGGCGCGCTTCGTCATCGTCTTGAGCGTCACGGCCAGGCCCTTCGCGAGCCCCGCTCCGGGAATCCTGCTCATGCGGTCGCCACCCTCACGACGCCGGTCAGCACGAGTTGGGCGAGGGCCAGCGGGATCAGCCCGGTCCAGGCGAGCTTCTGCAACTGGTCCTCACGCAGGCGGGGGTAGCTGACGCGCACCCAGATGACGACGAACGCGAGCAGACCGGTCTTGAGCAGCGTCCACAGCCAGCCGACGTCGTCGGACCAGGGCCCGTGCCAGCCGCCGAGGAACAGCACCGTCGTGAGCGCGCACAGGACCAGGATCCCGGCGTACTCGGCGAGCAGGAACAGCGCGAACCGCAGCCCGGTGTACTCGGTGTACGCCCCGAAGATGATCTCCGAGTCGGCCACCGGCATGTCGAACGGCGGCCGCTGCAACTCCGCGAGCCCCGCGGTGAAGAAGACGACGGCGCCCACCGCCTGCCACGGCAGCCACCACCACTGCCACTCGCCCAGGATGCCGGTCAGCGAGAGCGTGCCGGCGGCCATCGCGACGGACGCGGCCGCCAGCAGCATGGGCAGCTCGTACGCCATCAACTGGGCGGCGGTCCGGAGCGATCCGAGCAGCGAGAACTTGTTCGCCGACGCCCACCCGCCCATGAGCGCGCCGAGCACCCCGATGCCCATGACCGCGAGGACGAAGAACACCCCGGCGTCGATGCTGCGTCCGACGAGATCGCCGGGGCCCAGCGGGATCGCGATCAGCACGACGAGGTACGGGATCAGCGCGATCGCCGGCGCGAGCCGGAACACCCGCCGGTCCGCCCCGGCCGGGACGATGTCCTCCTTCTGCGCGAACTTCACCCCGTCCGCGACAAGTTGCGCCCAGCCGTGGAACGCGCCCGCGTAGATGGGCCCGACGCGCGCCTGCATGTGGCCCATGACCTTGTGCTCGGTCTGGCCGATGAGGAGCGGGAGGACGAGGAAGCAGACAAGGACGAGAAGAAGGCGGATGACGACCTCGAAGAGGGTCACGCGTCCTCCTGGGGAGAAGGGTCGGCGGGAGGCGGATCCGCGCCGTCCGCACCGGGGCGCGGACGGGGGCGCGGGCTGTCGGGGGCGTCCGAACTCGGCGGCTCCGCCTGCTCGGCCGCTTGCTCGGCCGCCTTCTCACCGATCTGCTCACCCGTCTGCTCACCGGCCCGTTCGGCGGCCTGCTCGCCCGCCTGCTGGCTCGCCGAGCCCTGCGACACGCTGCGCGAGCGCCGCGGGCGGTCGCCCCGGGCAGGACGGTCCCCCGGGGTACGTCCGGCCCGGCCCGCACGCGCCTCGCGGGCGGCGGGCTCGGCGGCCGCCTCCTCCGCGGGCGGCGCCTGGCCCGCGTTCGGCCCCCACTCGTCGGGGTCGGGGACGCCGGGCGGCAGTATCCGCCGCCGCCCCGGCGCACGGGCGGCACCCTGGTGGGCGTCCGACTCCCCCGGCTCCTTGGCACCCGGCCAGGGCTTGGCCACGCGCGAGGCCAGCACGAAGTCCTTGCGCAGCGGATGGCCCTCGAACCCGTCGGGCAGCAGCAGCGGCGCGGGGTGCGGGTGGTCGTCGAAGACGAGGCCGAACATCTCGGCGGTCTCGCGTTCGTGCCACCCCGCCCCCGCGTACACCCCCGTCGCGGTCGGCAGGTGGGCGGCGTCGCGCGGCACCTTCGTGCGCAGCAGCAGCCGCGGCCCCGGGGCCGCGCAGACGTGCGCGACCACCGAGAAGCCCTCGTCGGTCTCGTCGACCGCGCTGAGCCAGTCGAAGTACGTGAGCCCGAGCACGTCGCGCGCGGCGGTGAGCGCGTCCGTCCACCGCTCGGCCGGGACGTCGGCGGTCGCGAGCCCGTACGCGTCGGACACCGCGACGTCGCCGAGCGCGTCGCGGATCTCCTCGGGTGTCACACCGCACCGCCCGGTGCCGCGGTTCCGGGAGCGGTGCCGGGGACCGGTCCAGGGGCTGTTCCGGGAGCGGTTGCGGGGCCCGTCCCCGGCGGAGCCACCGGCGGGCGCCGCAGCGCACCGGCCGGAAGGGCCGCGGCGGAACTGCCCGGGGCGTCCGCGGGGGCCGACAGCACCGCCCCGCTGTCCCGCTTGGCGCGGGCGACCGACTTGGCGCGCTCCGCCCGCGACGCGGACGGCTGCGCGGCGGGGCCGGAGCCCTTGGGCGTGTCGGGTCCGGCGCCGTAGCGGTCGGCCAGCGACTCGCCGCCGATCTTCTCCTGGAGCTTGAGGATGCCCTGCAACAGCGCCTCGGGCCGCGGCGGACAGCCCGGCACGTACACGTCGACCGGGATGATCTGGTCCACGCCCTTGGTGACGCTGTACGAATCCCAGTACGGCCCGCCGCAGTTGGCGCACGAGCCGAAGGAGATGACGTACTTCGGCTCGGGCATCTGCTCGTACAGCCGCTTGATGGCGGGCGCCATCTTGTCCGTCACGGTCCCCGACACGATCATCAGGTCGGCCTGCCGCGGCCCGGGCGCGAAGGGGATCACTCCCAGCCGGATGAAGTCGTGCTTGGCCATCGACGTCGCGATGAACTCGATCGCGCAGCACGCGAGTCCGAAGTTGAAGACCCAGAGGGAGTAGCGGCGCCCCCAGTTGAGCAGGAGCCGGACCGGATCGGGGGCCAGCCGCGAGAGCGGGCCGAGCGTGGGGCCCGGGAGGCTCACCGGGCCGGCGCCGGAGGAGCGGCGCGTCACGTCCACGTCAGTACGCCCTTCCGCCACGCGTACAGGAGTCCGACGGCCAGGAAGCCGACGAACACGAACATCTCGACGAGCGTGGTCGTGCCGAAGCCGGGGTCGGCGAACACCGTGGCCCACGGGAAGAGGTAGATGGCGTCGACCGCGAAGATCACGTAGAGGTACGCGTAGATGTAGTAGCGCACGTGCGTCTGGGCCCAGCCCTCGCCGACCGGGTCGACGCCGCACTCGTACGCCGTCAGCTTCTCGACGGAGGGAACGTTCGGACGCAGCAGCCGGTTGGCGGTGAACGCGGCGGCGACAAAGCCCGCGCCGACCAGCAGGACCAGCCCGACGAGCGCGTACGTACTGAAGTAGCCGTGTTCGGTCACCCTGGTACGTCCTCTCGCTGCCCTTCTGTTGCCCCTGTGGCACGGGAGTCTAGGGGGATTGGCCCCGTACTGTCCGCACCCTCCATCCCAGTACTCTGCCGCGCCGCGCCCGGTCGGGGGTAGGCCCCGAGCGGGTCCAAGGTCGACCGGCCGCGGGCGGGGCCGGGCAAGACGGCCGGGCAGGGGGTGGGGTGGACACGCATCGGAGGTAGGGACAGCCCTACTACGAAGACACCGACGCGCGCCATGGGACCGGCGCGTGCCACGGGCGACAGTGGTACTGCAAGGATCGAGCCCAGACCCCCCGAGCGAGGACCGCCCCGATGTCGACTGCAGGAATCACCGTGCCCGGCGCGGAGCCCCGCGTGCCGGTGTCCCGTCCGAGCTTCTGGCGCGCGCCGGTCAGTTCGCGCACATGGGGCGAGACCATGCACCTCACGCTGAACTTCTTCGTGGGCCTGCTGGGCTTCATCTACGTCACGGTGTTCATCGTGCTGGGCATCGGCCTCACCCCGCTCTTCCTGATGGGTCTGCCGCTGATCGCCGGGATCGTCGTGTCGTGCCGCGGCTGGGGTGCGATGGAACGCGCCCGGGCCCGCGTGCTGATGGACGAGGTCGTCCGCAAGCCCGCGAAGTTCCGGCAGAAGACGCCGGGGTTCACCGGGTGGGTGAAGAGCGGTTGCGCCGACGGGACGGGCTGGCGCGGCGCGCTGTACCTGTTCCTGATGCTGCCGTGGGGCATCTTCACGTTCACGATGGCGATCACGCTGTGGGCCGCGACGCTGGTGACGCTGACGTACCCGTTCACGCAGCCGCTGTTCCGGCTCGCCGACCAGCCGGGTGCGCAGATCACCGGCGACGGCCCGAAGTCGCCCGGCGACGACTTCTACCTGACCGGCCCGCTGTGGGTGAGCGCGACCGTGCTCGTCGGCGTCGTGCTGCTGTTCCTGACCCCGCAGCTCATCCGCGGCCTGGCGGCGGTGGACCGGGCGATGGTGCGCGGCCTGCTGGGCCCGGCGTTCCTGTCCAAGCAGGTCGAGGAACTCACCGTCAGCCGCGCCGCGTCCGTCGACACGGCGGCCTCGGACATGCGGCGCATCGAGCGCGACCTGCACGACGGCGCGCAGGCCCGGCTGGTGTCGCTGGCGATGGACCTGGGCCTCGCGAAGGAGAAGATGGACAGCGACCCGGAGTCCGCGCAGCGGATGGTGGTCGACGCGCACAACGAGGTGAAGCTCGCCCTGCGCGAGCTGCGCGACCTGGCCCGCGGCATCCACCCGGCGGTGCTGACCGACCGCGGCCTGGACGCGGCCCTCTCCGCGGTCGCCGCGAAGTGCACGGTGCCGGTCGCGGTCGCGGTCGATCTGCCGAGGCGCGCGAGCGCACCGATCGAGCAGGTGGCGTACTACACGGTCAGCGAGCTGCTGACCAACGTCTCCAAGCACAGCGGCGCCACCGCGGCGTCGGTGACGGTGCACGCGGACAAGGACCACATCGTCGCCGTGGTGGCCGACAACGGCCGGGGCGGTGCGAACGCGGCCCACGGCACCGGCATCGCGGGCCTGATGGAGCGCGTCCGCGGCGTCGACGGGACGCTGAGCGTCGTCAGCCCCGAGGGCGGCGGTACGACGGTGACCCTCACCCTCCCCTACTGACCCTCGCCTTCGCTCGCCCCACTCGCCCCCCACTCGCCCTCCACTCCCCCTCCACTGCCCCTCAGTTCCGCGACGCCGCCCGGACCCAGGTCCGGGCGGCGTCGCGGAATCCGGCTACTCCACCCGGGGTTGTGCTCCGCACGCTCCCGCATCCGGGAGACTGTCCCTGTCGGGGCACCACGCCCCGGCAGCCGGGATGGAGGCTGGGGAGCGCCGTGCGCGTCGTGATCGCTGAGGATTCCGTACTGCTGCGGGACGGTCTGAACCGACTTCTGGTGGACCGCGGCCACGAGGTCGTGGCCGCCGTCGACGACGCCGAGCAGCTGCTCGCGGTTGCCGCCGAACTGCGGCCCGACGTGTGCGTCGTCGACGTGCGCATGCCGCCGACGTTCACCGACGAGGGCATCCGGGCCGCGGTGCGGATGCGGCAGCAGCTTCCCGACATCGGGGTGCTGATCCTGTCCCAGGCCGTCGAGGAGCAGTACGCGACGGAACTGCTGGCCGGCAGCACCAGCGGGGTGGGCTACCTGCTGAAGGACCGGGTCGCGGACGTGGGCGACTTCGTGGACGCGGTCGTGCGCGTCGCCAAGGGCGGAACCGCACTGGACCCCGAGGTCGTCTCCCAGTTGTTGGGGCGCAGCCGCAAGCAAAACGTTCTGGTCACCCTGACGCCGAGGGAGCGGGAGGTGCTGGGCTACATGGCCGAGGGACGCACCAACACCGCCATCGCGCAGGCGATGGTCGTCTCCGACGGAGCGGTCGAAAAACACGTCAGCAACATCTTCGG
Organism: Streptomycetaceae bacterium NBC_01309; assembly: GCA_045039925.1. Classification (GTDB taxonomy): domain Bacteria; phylum Actinomycetota; class Actinomycetes; order Streptomycetales; family Streptomycetaceae; genus Yinghuangia. Next base: position 6,112,211 of record CP108400.1, on the reverse strand, counting down.
AAAGCTCGGGCTGGCACCCAGTGAGACCGATCACAGAAGGGTCCTGGCGGTACTCGCCTATCTCGGATCCTGACACTCTGGTGAACGGATTACTGGACCCATGCCATCATCCCCGCGATCGGAGGCTGGGCCGTCGTGGGCCCGGTTCCACCCTGGAAAACGGACAAAATCCGACAATATGGGTGGTATTCCGCATCGAATCGCTCCCGTGCACCACCCGGGGTCCGCTCAGGCCCCTTCTTGTACAGCCGTACGATGAAACTGCGACATCCGCGCGGTGCGCGGACGACTCTGCCGCAGCGCCGAGGAGGTCCTAAAAAGTGACCAAACAGGTCAAGCAGATCGACCGGGTAGTCATCCGGTTCGCGGGCGATTCCGGTGACGGAATGCAGTTGACCGGAGACCGTTTCACCTCCGAAACGGCCAGCTTCGGCAACGACCTGTCGACTCTGCCCAATTTCCCCGCCGAGATCCGTGCTCCTGCCGGAACCCTGCCGGGTGTCTCCAGCTTCCAACTCCATTTCGCCGACCACGACATCCTGACGCCGGGCGACGCCCCGACGGTCCTGGTCGCGATGAACCCTGCCGCCCTCAAGGCCAACATCCGCGACCTGCCGCGCGGCGCCGAGATCATCGTCAACACCGACGAGTTCTCCAAGCGCGCGATGGCCAAGGTCGGGTACGCGACGAACCCGCTCGAAGACGGTTCGCTGGACGCGTACAACATCCACGCCGTGCCGCTGACCACGCTCACGGTCGACTCGCTCGCCGACTTCGACATCTCGAAGAAGGACGCCGAGCGCGCCAAGAACATGTTCGCGCTCGGCCTGCTCTCCTGGCTCTACCACCGGCCGACCGAATCGACGGTCGCCTTCCTGAAGAAGAAGTTCGCCAAGCTGCCGGTGATCGCCGAGGCCAACGTCGCGGCCTTCAAGGCGGGCTGGAACTTCGGCGAGACCACCGAGGGCTTCGCGGTCTCGTATGAGGTCGCACCCGCGAAGCTGCCCTCCGGCACCTACCGGAACATCACCGGCAACCTGGCGCTGTCGTACGGCCTCGTCGCCGCCGGGCAGCGCGCCGAGCTGCCGATCTACCTCGGCTCGTACCCGATCACCCCGGCCTCGGACATCCTGCACGAGCTGGCCAAGCACAAGAACTTCGACGTGCGCACCTTCCAGGCCGAGGACGAGATCGCCGGCATCGGCGCCGCCCTCGGCGCGTCGTTCGGCGGCGCGCTCGGCGTCACCACGACGTCCGGCCCGGGTGTCGCCCTCAAGTCCGAGGCGATCGGCCTCGCGGTGTCGCTCGAACTGCCGCTGCTGATCGTCGACGTGCAGCGCGGCGGACCCTCGACCGGCCTGCCCACCAAGACCGAGCAGTCCGACCTGCTCCAGGCGATGTTCGGCCGCAACGGCGAGGCCCCCGTGCCGATCGTCGCGCCGCGCACCGCCGGGGACTGCTTCGACGCCGCGATCGAGGCGGCCCGGATCGCACTGAAGTACCGCACGCCGGTCTTCCTGCTGTCCGACGGCTACCTCGCGAACGGCTCCGAGCCGTGGCGCATCCCGGCCGTGGACGACCTGCCGGACCTGCGCGTCGAGTTCGCCACCGAGCCGAACCACGAGCTGGAGGACGGCAGCAAGGTCTTCTGGCCCTACAAGCGCGACCCCGAGACGCTGGCGCGTCCCTGGGCCGTGCCCGGCACCGCCGGCCTCGAACACCGCATCGGCGGCATCGAGAAGGCCGACGGCAGCGGCACCATCAACTACGAGCCCGCCAACCACGACTTCATGGTCCGCATCCGGCAGGCCAAGGTCGACGGCATCGCGAAGGACATCGAGCCGCTGTGGCTCGACGACCCGACCGACGACGCCAAGGTGCTGGTGGTCGGCTGGGGTTCGACGTACGGCCCGATCGCGGCCGGCGTGCGGCGCGTGCGCGGCCAGGGCGGCAAGGTCGCCCAGGCGCACTTCCGCCACCTCAACCCCTTCCCGGCGAACACCGCCGAGGTGCTCAAGAAGTACGACAAGGTGATCGTCCCCGAGATGAACCTGGGGCAGCTCGCTCTGCTGCTGCGCGGGAAGTACCTCGTCGACGCCATCGCGTACAACCAGGTCCGCGGCCTCCCGTTCAAGGCCGAGGAGCTGGCCCACGTGATCCAGGAGGTCATCGAAAGTGTCTGAGGCAACGCACGGGGGCGCAGCGGCCAACGGCGCCAACGGCCACGGAGGCGGTTTCCCGTCGCTGACCCTGGTTCCCAAGACCGACACCAAGCAGTCCATGAAGGACTTCAAGTCCGACCAGGAAGTGCGCTGGTGCCCCGGTTGCGGTGACTACGCGATCCTCGCGGCGGTGCAGGGCTTCCTGCCCGAACTGCAGCTCCGCAAGGAGAACATCGTGTGGATCTCGGGCATCGGCTGCTCCAGCCGGTTCCCGTACTACATGAACACGTTCGGCATGCACTCGATCCACGGGCGTGCCCCGGCGATCGCGACCGGCCTCGCCACGTCGCGGCAGGACCTGAGCGTGTGGGTGGTCACCGGCGACGGCGACGCCCTGTCGATCGGCGGCAACCACCTGATCCACGCGCTGCGCCGCAACGTCAACCTCAAGATCCTGCTGTTCAACAACCGGATCTACGGGCTGACCAAGGGCCAGTACTCGCCGACCTCCGAGGCCGGCAAGATCACCAAGTCCACCCCGCTCGGCTCGCTGGACCACCCGTTCAACCCGATCAGCGTCGCGATCGGCGCGGAGGCGACCTTCGTCGCGCGCACGATCGACTCCGACCGCAAGCACCTCACCTCGGTGCTGCGCGAGGCGGCGGCGCACCCGGGCACCGCGCTGGTGGAGATCTACCAGAACTGCAACATCTTCAACGACGGTGCGTTCGAGCAGCTCAAGGACCCGGACCTGCGTGACGACGTCACGATCCGGCTGGAGCACGGGCAGCCCATCAAGTTCGGCAAGGACCTGCAGTTCGGGGTCGTGCGCGGGGCGGCGGGCTCGCTCGACGTCGCCGAGGTCGCGAAGGTCGGCGAGGACGCGCTCGTCGTGCACGACGCGCACGCCGACAATCCGGAGCTGGCGTTCGCGCTCTCCCGGCTGGGCGACCTGACCAGCAACCACCACACCCCGATCGGCGTGTTCCGCAACGTCGACCGGCCGGTGTACGACACCCTGATGGCCGAGCAGGTGGCCGCCGACACCGCGACCCGCGGCAACGGCGACCTCGCCTCGCTCATCGCGGGCAACGACACCTGGACCATTTCCTGACGGTCCGTCATAGTGCGGTACGAGGCCCCGGCATCCTTCGCCGGGGCCTCGTGCGTTGTCGGCGTTCGCTTCCGGTCGGCGTTCGCCGGTGGTCGGCACCGCGGATTGCGGCAAGCCGCTCCGTGCGGCGCCGCCGTGCGCCTACCGTGGTGAGGGTGACCACGACTCACGATTCGGAAGCGCGTGTCCGCGCCGATGCGATCCGCCGGTGGGAGATCCTGGACGTCCCCCCCGACTGCTACCACGAGATCGCGGCGCTGGCCGCCCGGCTGTTCGCGGTGCCGTACAGCGTCGTCACGGTGATCGACGAGGACGGCATCTGGTTCCACGGACGCCACGGAGTCGACCTGCCCGGCGTGCCCCTCGGGCCGGGGCTGTGCCTCACCGTGGTCACGACGGGCCGACCGCACGGCCTGGCCGACGCGTCGCTCGACCCGAGCGCGTGCACGAACCCGCTGGTGGCCGGGGAGTTCGGGCTGCGCTTCTACCTCGGCGTACCGCTGCTCACCGCGGACGGCCACAACGTGGGCACGCTCGCCGTCTTCGACCAGACGCCGCGGCCCGTACCGAACGACCGGCTCGACGTGCTGGAAGCGCTCGCCGGCCTGGTGGTACGCGAGTTCGAGATCCGCCTCGCGGCCCGCGCCGCCGTCGCCCGCGAGCAGGAGGAACGCCTCGCCGCCCTGGACCGCTCCGCCGACCTGGAGAACGCCCTCGGCACCCACGGCACGATCGGGCAGGCGATGGGCATCCTGATGGCGCAGCGCCGCATCGACTCCAGCGACGCCTTCACCGCCCTGCGCCGGGTCTCGCAGAAGCACAACGTCAAACTCGCCGACGTGGCACGGAAATTGGTGACGGACGTCGAGCGCCAGGTGCAGAGCTGAGCGGTCAGACGACGCCGCGTACGCGGCTGCGTACCACCGTCGCGACCCACTCGCTGAGCAGTTCGTCCAGGTCCGACGCCGGCGACAGCGGGCCCGGCACCGTGGAGTAGACGACGACGGCGAGGCTGAAGCGCGGGCGGCACAGCGCCGCCGCGGCGCACGAGCGCACGCCGCGCACCCGCAGTTCGCGGGCGGCCTCGGGCCAGCGCGCCTCCCGCTCCAGGTCCGGCAGTTGCACCATGCCGCCGCTGCGCAGCACGTCGGCGACCGGACCCGGCCGGTCGTCGTGCGCACCCACCACCTCGCTGAGGCTGATGTCGGTGGACACCTCGGCCAGCAGCGCGTCCTCGCGCCAGAAGGCCAGTGTCACGTCGCACGCCCCGGCAACCCTCCGCAGGGCCAACTCCCCGACGGCCGCCAGGAGGTCGGCGGCGTCCAGGGTCCGCGGGCGGGTGTCGCGGATCGGGAAGGCGATCACCGCGTCGCGTCCGAGGTCGAACGGGCGCGTGGAGAAGGCGTCAATGCCGGACGGGCCGGTGCGGAACGGGTCGGATGTCATGCCCCCACCTAGGGAGAGTGGGCAACGCCGTGGGCCGGAGAACCGCCACGCCTGCGGGCCGTGGCGAGGACGCCGGTTGCGGCTGACTGTCCAACCGGTTCAAGCCTACGACTTCACGGCCCACCGGGCGTAGCTTGCGGCGTAGTTCGACCGAACAGTGCGCAGGGGGCCGACGGGCGGGCACCCTCAGCAGGTGACATCGCGGTCCGCCATCCGGGCCCAGGCGGCTGCTCCGAAGACCAGGGTGTACGCCGCTTGCAGCTCCAGGTTGCGTACCACTCCGTCCGTCACGATCGGGTCGCGCAGGAGATCGCCGTACGACATCCACTGGTCCATGAACAGCCACGGATGCAACGCGTGGAACTGCGGGATCGCGGACAGGATCGACGCGACGATCACCAGGCCCACTGTCGTCGCCATGGCGGCCACCGGCACGCTCGTCAGCGTCGACACGAACAGCCCGATCGCCGCGATGCCGAGCAGCGACACCGCGACCGCGGCCGCGATCAGCAGGGCGCGGACCAGGGCTTCGCCCATCGGGACGGTGTCGCCGTTGAGCAGCGGTACGTCGCCCATCGGGAACAGCACCCCACCGACCGCGAGTGCGGACAGCGCGACGGTGAACGTCGCCGCGAAGCAGAAGGCGACCAGACCCGCGTACTTCACCAGCAGCAGGCGGATGCGCCCGGCCGGGGCGACCAGCAGATAGCGCAGCGTGCCGGCGCTCGCCTCGCCCGCGATCGCGTCACCCGCGACGACGCCGACGGTCATCGGCAGGAAGAACGGCAGGGTGGCGGCGAGCGACGCGAACACCAGGAACAGGCCGTTGTTGGTGACCTGCGAGACGAACTCCAGTCCCTCGTCCCCGCCGCCGCCCCCGCCGTCGGTGAAGTAGCGCAGCGCGACGCCGAGCAGGACCGGCACGGCGGCCAGGAAGGCGAGCATCGCGTACGTGCGCGGGCGCCGGAACACCAGCCGCATCTCGCTGGCCAGCAGGCCGCGGGCGCGCGGCAGCGGTACGGAGAACGCCGCGCGTCCCTTCGCCGCCGTTGCCGGCGCCGGTGTCCGGTCCTGTCCCTGTCCCTGTCCCTGTCCTTGTCCCTGGTCCTGCTTCTGTAGGTGTCCCTGCGTCTGTGTCTGCGTCGGGCCGGTGCCCGGCGGCAGGGTCGCGGCCGCAGCTTCAGTCCTCGACATCGAAGCCCTCCCCGGTGAGTGCCACGAACGCGTCCTCCAGGGACCCGCCCGTGGTCGTGAACGACCGCACCCGCACGTCCGCCCGGACGAGTGCGGCACAGGCCACATCAGGTGCCACGTCGCCGAGTTCGGCCTCGACGCCGGTGGCGGTGGTGGCCACCGAGCCCGCCTTGAGGTCGGCGAGGACCATGGCGGCGCGGCCCGCGTCGGGGGTCTCGACGACGAGGCGGCCGCGGGCCGCCGAGCGGAGGTCGTCGACGGTCCCCTGGGTGATCAGGCGGCCGCGGGCCATGACCGCGGCGTGCGTGCAGACCTGCTCGATCTCGTCGAGGAGGTGGGAGGACAGGAACACCGTGGTGCCGTCCGCCGCGAGTGTGCGGATGAGCGCGCGGATCTCGCGCATGCCCTGCGGGTCGAGGCCGTTGGTCGGCTCGTCCAGGACGAGCAGGTCGCGCGGGCGCAGCAGCGCCGACGCGATGCCGAGCCGCTGCTTCATGCCCAGCGAGTACGCGCGGGCCTTGCGGTCGCCGACCGCCGCCAGGCCGACCCGGGCCAGCGCCTCTTCGATGCGCTCGCGGCGGGTCGCGGGATCGGCGGTGCGGTCGGCGGCGTCCAGGCGCGCGAGGTTCTCGCGGCCGGTCATGAAGCCGTAGTGCGCGGGGCCTTCGATGAGGGCGCCGACCCGCGGCAAGATCGCCCCCGCCGCTTTGGGCATCGTGCCGCCGAGGACGGTCGCGGTGCCCGCGGTGGGCGAGATGAGTCCCATCAGCATGCGGATGGTGGTGGTCTTGCCGGAGCCGTTGGGGCCCAGGAAGCCGAATACCGACCCGGCGGGGACCACCAGGTCGAGACCGTCCACGGCGAGCCGGTCCCGGCCGTACGCCTTCGACAGCCCGCGGGTGACGACGACGGGCTCCCGCTCCTCGTCCCAAGCCGATGCGGCTTGTGCGGCTTGTGCGGCGCTCGTGCCCCGGACGGGAGTCCGGACCGCCGTGGACGCGTTCATCGGGCGGCCGTGCTTTCCGCCGCTGCCCTCTGCAGGGTCGGGCCGTCGACGGCTCCGACGAACACCCGGCCGTCGTCGGTGACCAGGGCGTTCACCACCCTCGTACCGAAGAGCGTGCCGCCGTCGACCTTGGTGCCCAGCTTGCCGAGCAGGTCGGCCGCGAGGTCCCGGCCCTTGCCGTTGTCCTCGTTGTCCTTGCCGTCCTTGCCGTCCTTGTTCTCGGTGCCGTCCTTGGTGCCGTCGTTCCCGGGCTTGTCGCCGCCCGGGAGGGTGAGGCCGTCCGGGAGCCGCATCTCGATGACGGTGCTCCAGCCTTCGCCGTGCACCTTCGGGTCCGTGCCGGTGAATCCGCCGGTCAGCTTGCCCAGGTCGAGGCCGAGCGCGCCCGCGGAGTTCTTGGCGTCCCCCTGCTTGTCCGGCGCGCCCTGCTTGTTGCTCTCCTTGCCGGTCTCCTCGACCTTCGCTCCGGACGGCGGCTTGAAGTCGAACGTCTCGGCGGACGGCTTCGCGAACGACACCTCGGTGAACCCGACGTCGATCGCCGGCTTGCCGCCCTTCGCGGTGTCGACGACGACGCGCAGCGGGACACCGGTCTCGGCGTCCACCGACACCGTCGCCCCGCCGATCAGGCTGCCGGGCTGCGACGGCGCGATGCGCAGCTGGTACGCGTCGCGTCCGGCGACCTTGTCGGTGCCGGCCACGGTGACCGAGGTACCGGGTCCGACGGCGGCGAGGAGCTGCTTGGCGGCCTCCTGCGGGGTCATGGCGAGGCCGGTGGGCGGAGCGGCGTCCTCCCGGTCCGTCCCGGGCGCGCGTTCGGGCAGCGTGGTGTGGGTGGCCTTGTTGCTGCGGCTGTCGTACGTCCACAGGTCGCGGCCGTTGTGGACGACGTTGTATTCGGCGAGTTCGGCCTGGATGCCGATGCGCTGGCGGTCGGGTCCGTCGACCGCGACGCGCAGGGTGTGGGTGCCGGCCAGGAGTGCGGACGGGTCGGCGCTGCGGTTGCCGCCGAAGCTCGGGATGCCGAGGTCGGTGGTGATGCGCACCGAGCCCGACAGGGCTTCCGGCTTCGCTCCCGCGATCTTCGCGACCACCTCCTCGGCCGTCAGGTTCGGGAGGGTGGGATCGGAGTCGTCGGCGAACGCGCTCGGTCCGTACGCGATCGCGCCGGCGGCGAGCGCGGCGATCCCGAGGGGAAGCGCGACCTTGCCTGCGGTGCGCAGGGCAGCGGGCATGGCGGGTGCCTTTCGGTGGACGGGCGGCCTGGGCCGGGACGGCCGGTGGGCCGATGTATCCAGGGGATCACCGCGTGTGGGGTCGGGGCATCGGCCGGTGGCCGCACCCCGGCGTACGCCTGGGGGAGCACACATCGTCCTGGCGGTCTACCTGACGACTACTCAACGGTCGTCCGGTGCAAGGGACATCGATCGGGCGGATCGGACCCGCGAACGGAAGCCGGGTGGCCTCGGAGCACCCGCGCCCAAATCATCTTCATCGGGATCATCCCGTTGCAGATACTCCCGCGCTAGACTGGGCCCATGGCTACCAAGGCGAAGACCACGACGCACAACGCCAAGCGCGCCGCGGCGGAGAGGCGGGCGCCGGACCTGACGTTCCTGCTCTCCCACGCGGGGCACGTCCTGGCGACCGAGCTGACCGCGCGGCTTGCCGAGGTCGACCTGTCGCCGCGCGGGCAGTGCGTGCTCGTGCACGCGCTCGAAGGCGAGATGACCCAGATCCAGCTCGCCGAGATCAGCGCGCTCGACAAGACGACCATGGTCCTCACCGTCGACGACCTGGAGAAGAAGGGCCTCGCCGAGCGCCGCCCGTCCCCGACCGACCGGCGGGCGCGGATCATCGCGGTGACCGACGAGGGGCACGCGAAGGCGATCGAGGGGCGCAAGGTGGTCGACGCCGTGCACAACGACGTACTGGCGGCGATTCCGGCCGACGAGCGGGAGGCGTTCGTACGCAACCTCGAACTCCTGGTGGGCGGACGCCTGTCGACGCCGGTCGAGGCCGGTCGCCCGGTACGCCGCGGCGGCCACACCGGCAGCCAGAACTGAGCCGGCGGGAGCGCAGCCCCTCCCCCGCCCCCGCTCACCCGCACCGACGAGCGCCGCCGAGCCCGGCCCACCACCGGACTCGGCGGCGCTTTCGCATGCCCGCCGCCCGCGCTCCCGAGAAAGGTCCACGCAAAACAAGTCCGAGAAATATCGTCTCTAACAAAACTATCTGCTAGCGTCTCTCCTGTTGGCGGACGAGGAGTCCGCAAGCCCCTCGTTCAAACCCTCCACAGGAGAACTCCGATGGCGTTGACCGACCGACCCGGTTCCGGATCCCGCACCTACCCGCGCTCGCTCGCGCTGTCGCTGCTCAACCTGGGCATGCTGATGGTGATCCTCGACGGAACGATCGTCACCGTCGCGCTCCCCGCGATCGGCGAGGACCTCGGCTTCTCGTCGGCCGACCTCGCGTGGGTCATGAACATCTACATGATCGCCTTCGGCGGCCTGCTGCTCCTGGCCGGCCGGCTCGGCGACATCTTCGGCCGCAAGCGGATGTTCCTCGCCGGACTGGCCGTCTTCACCGTCGCCTCGGTCGTGGCCGGGGTCGCGACCAGCCCCGAGATGCTGCTGATCGCCCGCTTCGTGCAGGGCGCGGGCGGCGCGATGTCGTCCGCCGTGAGCCTCGGCATGATCGTCACGCTGTACCCGGAGCCGGCCGAACAGGGCAAGGCGATCGGGGCGTTCAGCTTCATCGGCGCGGCGGGCGCGTCACTCGGCCTGGTGCTCGGCGGCGTACTCACCGAACTGGCCAACTGGCACTGGATCTTCCTGGTCAACCTGCCCATCGGCGCCGTCACCCTGCTGCTCGCCACCCGCGTCCTGGCCGCCGACACGCCGACCGGCCCGCGCGGCAAGGCGGACATCGTCGGCGCCGGCCTGGTCACCGCGGGTCTGATGCTGCTGGTCTACGCGGTCGTCGAGGCCGAGAAGTACGGCTGGGCCTCCGGCCGCACGTGGGGCCTCGTCGCCGCCGCCCTCGCGCTGCTCGCCCTCTTCGCCCTCCGCCAGGCCAAGGCCCGGACCCCGCTGATCCCCCTGCGCACCTTCCGCTCCCGCAACGTCAGCGGCGCCAACGTCATCCAGGTCCTCACGATCGCCGCGATGTTCGGCTTCCAGGTCCTGGTCGTCCTCTACATGCAGCACGTGCTCGGCTACGGCGCCGCGAAGACCGGCTGGGCCATGCTGCCCACCGCCGTCGCGATCGGCGCGGTCTCCCTGGGCGTCTCGGCCCGCCTCATCGCCCGCTTCGGCGCCCGCAACGTCCTCCTGACCGGCCTGCTCGTCCTCACCGCCGGCATGCTCTACCTGGCCCGCGTCCCCGTCCAGGGCTCGTACGCCGTCGACCTGCTCCCCGTCTTCGCCCTCCTCGGCGGCGGCGGCCTGGTCCTCCCGGCCCTCGCCACCCTCGCGATGTCCGACGCCCGCCCCGAGGACGCGGGTGTCGTCTCCGGCCTCTTCAACACCACCCAGCAGATCGGCGCCGCCCTCGGTGTCGCCCTCCTCAACACCCTGTCCACCTCCCGCAGCGAGGACCTCCTCGCCGAGGGCAAGGACACCGCAACCGCCCTGACCGGCGGCTACCACCTCGCCTTCGCGGTAGGCACCGGCCTCCTGGCCACCGCGGCGATCCTCACCGTCCTGCTCCTCCGCAACCCCCGCACAAAGTCCACCGAGATCGCCGCCTCCGCCGAATCCACTCCGGCCCCCACCCCCCAGCCCGCCCTGCACATCTGACCTCTCCTCCTACGAAGGGCCGGTCGTCCGGGACACCCCGGACGACCGGCCCTGACGCTTGTTCCCGGATCACCGCGACCGGATTACCGCGGCCGTCCCGCGCACAAGGCGCGATCGATCGCGGCGGCGGAGGCGGCGTTGAGTACGGCCGTGTCCGGGCGGTCGCCGATGGTGGTTATCGCGAGGGACACGGCGCGCTTTCCGTCGGCTGTGACGCCCAGGCGGCTCGCCACGCCGAGGCCGTCTCCCATGTGGGTGTAGTACGTTCCCCCGCACGACAGCGCGACCGTCTGCACCCCGAGGCCGTGGCCGTTGGCACCCGGAGGCGTCGCGCGCATTTGCTCCCACTGCTCCGCGGGCAGCAGGCGGCCGGCCGCCAGAGCGCGGAAGAACGTGTTCACATCGGCCGGCGTGGAGACGACGCCGGAGTCCGCCGTGTGCTGGATGGAGTGCTCGGTGAGGTCGTGCGGTTTGCCGTCCGGCAGCGTCATGGTGACCCGTACATGCGGCTCGGGCAGGAACGGGTTCATGCCCGGAACGGACGTGTCGCGCAGGCCGAGCGGCGCGATGACACGCGCCTCGACCAACTCCCGCCAGGTCGCGCCGGACACGCGCTCGGCGATCATCGCCGTCAGCAAATAGTCGGTGTTCGAGTAACCCCACTTCACTCCGCTGCCGTCTTCGGCCTGCCCCGGGGTGAACGCGGGCGGATGCGCCATGGCGATCGCGACCAACTCCGCCGGAGGCGTGGTGTCATGGCGATTGGCCTCGAAGTCCACAGTGAGGCGCGTACGGACGGCCGGGTCGCGCATGTAGTCGAACAGCCCGCTGGTGTGCCCGAGAAGGTGCCGCACGGTGATGCGGGACCCGTCGTTCCCGTTGCCGGACACCACGCCCGGCAGCCACCGCTCGACCGTGTCGTCGAGCGAGAGCCTCCCTTCCGCCGCCAGTTGCATCACGACGACGGCAAGATACGTCTTGGTCGTGCTGGCGATACGGAAGTACGGATCGTCGGCCCGCGATCCCCCGGTCCCGGGCCCGACGGCCGCGCGTACCGTCCCCTGGGCGCCGTCGACGCGCGCAACGATGTTGACCTCACCGCCGACGGCCTGCCGCACAACCTGGAGATCGCGGCGCAGATCTCCGGCCGAGTAGGACGGCCCTCCGCGCCCAGCGCCGTCCGCAATAGCAAGCGGTGCAGCAGCTGCCAGAACAACGCCCAATGCGACCAAACTGACAGTGCTGCGACGCGCAAGGGCGCGAGTGTATGTCGTCACGACGTTCCCCGAACTGTGCGTTGACTGTGTCGCACACGAGTCAACGCGGTTCGACGGAAGGCGAACATGGGACTGCCACCCACGTGTTGGTGGGGTTGCCCTTATCAGGGATCACCCCGACAAGCCGCCCGCCTCCGACGACGACACCCTCAACGCGGCCCGCGGGGTCGGCTACGTGAACAGGAGGAGCAGGGACAGCCAGGGCATCAGGGGGGTGGCGAGGGCGCAGAGCCAGCGGGGGGTGCGTTGGCGGCGGCGGGAGAGGGCGGCTGTCGTGATGAACAGGGCGACGGCGGCGAGGAGGCCCAGGGCGAGGACGACGGTGGCGCCCTGCACTCCGCCTTCGCAATCGCCGGACTCGCAGGAGTCGGGCGGCATCATCGTGAGGAGCATGAGGCAGAACGGGAAGACACTGCTGAGGAAGCCGATGACGCCGGCGAACAGGAGCGCGAAAACTGTTGTCGCGTCGCGTCGTTCGCCGTCGGCGGTGACGGGCCGCATCGGTGGTGTCAGCGTCGTGGAAGGCATGCCTCAAGGGTTCCGGCCTTCGCAGGCGCCGACATCCGCGCTTGTACTCACGTGCGCCGCTCGGCGCACCTGGGTGTCGGCGGGCTCGGATCACCGAATTCCGTCGGCGCGGCAAGTTCGCGGGAAATTGGTGTGGGGCTTGGGCGTGTCGCCGGTGTGCGGAGGCGCGCGGAAGCGCGGGGTGGGGCGCAGAACCGTTTCGGGGGGTGGGGCTAGCAGCTGCGTTCGACGACGAGTTCGCAGAGGGAGGAGAGGGCGGTCTTCGCCGGGGTGTCGGCGAGGGGGGTGAGGACCTCGCGGGCCTCCTCGGCGTAGCGGCGGGTGTCCGCGCGGGCCTTCTCCAGGGCCGGGTGGGCGCGCAGGAGGGTGAGGGCCTCGGCGTGGCGGTCGTCGTCGACGAGGGGGGCGGAGAGGAGGTCGAGGAGGTGGGCGTCCTCGGGCTGGGCGGCGGCGCGGAGGTGGAGGACCGGGAGGGTCGGGACGCCCTCGCGGAGGTCCGTGCCGGGGGTCTTGCCGGACTCGGTGGAGTCGCTGGCGATGTCGAGGACGTCGTCGGCGAGCTGGAAGGCGACGCCGATGCGCTCGCCGTAGCGGGTCAGGATCTCGACGACCTGCTCGTCGGCGCCCGCGAACATCGCGCCGAACTGGCCGGAGGTGGCGATGAGGGAGCCGGTCTTGTCGGCGATGACGGAGAGGTAGTGCTGCACCGGGTCGTCACCGGGGTTGGGGCCCACGGTCTCGCGGATCTGGCCGGTGACCAGGCGGGCGAACGCGCGGGCCTGGATGCGGACCGCCTCGTCGCCGAGGTCGGCGACGATCTCGGACGCCTTGGCGAAGAGGAAGTCGCCGGTGAGGATCGCGACGGAGTTGTCCCAGCGGGCGTTCGCGCTGGGGGCGCCGCGGCGGAGGGCCGCCTCGTCCATGACGTCGTCGTGGTAGAGGGTGGCCAGGTGGGTCAACTCGCAGACGACCGCGGCCGGGACCACGCCCGGGGCCTGCGGGTCGCCGAACTGTGCGGCCAAGAGGGTGAGGAGCGGGCGGAAGCGCTTGCCGCCCGCCTCGACCAGGTGCCGCGACGTCTGGGTGAGGTACGGGAACTCGCTCTTGGTGGCGGCGAGGAGCTCCTGCTCCACCGCCGCCATCCCCGCGCGGATCTCCGCATCGAGTTCACCGTCATGGACGCTCAGCCCGAAGGGCCCCACGATCGTCATGGCGGTGCTCTCCTCATGGTCGCGCAGTGTGTCTGCGCTGCTGCTAATGGACGAACAGGGCTGCCTTGTCCGCGAGATCCAGGACCGGCTGCGGAAGGATGCCAAGGACCACCGTAACCGCTACCCCCAACGCGATGGCAGCGGTGGTCAGGACACTCGGCACCACCACGGTCGGTCCGTCGGCGCGCGGCTCCGAGAAGAACATCAGCACGATGACCCGGACATAGAAGAACGCGGCGATGGCAGAACACAGCACGCCCACGATCACAAGCGATCCGGCTCCGCCATCGGCAGCCGCCTGGAAGACCGCGAACTTCCCGGTGAAACCGCTGGTCAGCGGGATCCCGGCGAAGGCCAGCAGGAAGACCGCGAAGACCCCGGCGACCAGCGGCGAGCGTCGGCCGAGGCCCGCCCAACGCGACAAATGGGTCGCCTCGCCCCCCGCGTCACGGACCAGGGTCACCACGGCGAATGCACCGAGAGTGACGAAACCGTACGCCACGAGGTAGAACAGCGTCGACGACGCGCCGGCCTCGTTCGCCGCGATCATGCCCGTGAGGATGAACCCGGCGTGCGCGATCGACGAGTACGCGAGCATGCGCTTCACGTCCGTCTGGGTGATCGCGATGACCGCGCCCGCCACCATCGTGACGATCGCGACGCCGATCATGACCGGCCGCCAGTCCCACTTCATGCCCGGCAGCGCCACGTAGAAGAACCGCAGCAGCGCGCCGAAGGCGGCCACCTTGGTCGCCGCCGCCATGAACCCGGTGATCGGGGTGGGCGCGCCCTGGTAGACGTCCGGCGTCCAGGAGTGGAACGGCACCGCGCCGACCTTGAACAGCAGGCCGACCGCGATCATCGCCATGCCGATCAGCAGCAGCGCGTCGTTGTCCATCGCGCCGCCGGTCGCCACCGCGATCCGGTCCAGGCGCAGGCTGCCCGAGTAGCCGTACAGCATCGCCACGCCGAACAGGAAGAACGCCGACGAGAAGGCGCCGAGCAGGAAGTACTTGAGCGCGGCTTCCTGCGACAGCATCCGGCGGCGCCGGGCGAGCCCGCACAGCAGGTAGAGCGGCAGCGACATGACCTCGAGGGCCACGAACATCGTCAGCAGGTCGTTGGACGCCGGGAACAGCAGCATGCCGCCCAGCGCGAACATCGTCAGCGGGAAGACCTCGGTCTGGTGCAGACCGGCCTCCGTCGCCTCCTTCTCCTGCGCGCTGCCCGGCGCCGCCGCGGCCTGCGGGGCGAACGCGTCGCCGCCGCCCGGCTCCAGACGCCGCTCGGCGATCAGCATCACCGACACGATGCCGAGCAGCAGCAGCGTGCCCTGGAGGAACAGCGACGGGCCGTCGACCGCGACCGCACCGACCGCCGCCACCTCCTGCTCGCCGGCGAGTGCGATGACGCAGGCGAAGGCCGCCGCCATGCCGCCCAGCGACAGGACCAAGTGGGTGACGTACCGCGCCTTGCGGGGTACGAACGCCTCGACGAGCACCCCGACGACCGCGACGCCGAACACGATGAGCATCGGCGAGAGCTCGCCGTACTCGATCTTGGGCGCGTCGACGGCCGCGGCAAATTGCAGACCCGCGCTCACTTGTTGCCTCCGTGGGTGTCGGCCGCCAGCGGCTGCTCCAGCGGCACGATCGGATCAGTCGGCTCGGGGTCCGTCTGGTCGACCCTGCTGATGGTGTCCTCCACCGCGGGGTTCACGACGTCGAGGATCGGCTTCGGGTACACGCCGAGCACCAGCAGCAGGGCGATCAGCGGCGCGACCACGACCATCTCGCGGACGTTCAGGTCCTTGATCTTCTCCACGCCCGCCTTGACCGGCCCGGTCATCGTGCGCTGGTAGAGCACGAGGACGTACAGCGCGGCCAGGACGATGCCGACCGTCGCGAAGACGCCGGCCACCTCGTAGCGCGAGAACGTGCCGATCAGCACCAGGAATTCGCTGACGAACGGGGCCAGGCCCGGCAGCGACAGCGTCGCGAGGCCCGCCACCAGGAACGTGCCCGCCAGCACCGGCGCGACCTTCTGCACCCCGCCGAAGTCGGAGATCGTCTTGCTGCCGCGCCGGGTGATCAGGAAGCCCGCGATCAGCAGCAGCGCCGCCGTCGAGAACCCGTGGTTGATCATGTAGAGCGTGGCACCCGAGTGGCCCTGCGTGGTCATCGCGAAGATGCCCATGATGATGAAGCCGAAGTGCGAGATCGACGTGTACGCGATGAGCCGCTTGATGTCCGTCTGCCCCACCGCGAGCAGCGCGCCGTAGATGATCCCGATCACCGCGAGCGTCACGATCAGCGGCGCGAACGTCTTGGACGCGTTCGGGAACAGCTCCAGGCAGAACCGCAGCATCGCGAACGTGCCGACCTTGTCGACCATCGCGGTCACCAGCACCGCGACACCCGGGGTCGCCTCGGTCATGGTGTCCGGCAGCCAGGTGTGGAACGGCCACAGCGGCGCCTTGATCGCGAAGGCGAACATGAACCCGAGGAACATCGCCTTCTCGGCCGCCGGGTTGATCTCCAGCTCACCCGAGGCGATCGCCTGCGACACCCGGATCAGGTCGAACGTGCCCTGGCCCGCGCCGCCGATGTCCTGGTTGGCGGTCACCACGTACAGCGCGACGACCGCGGCCAGCATGACCAGGCCGCCGAGCAGGTTGTAGAGCAGGAACTTGACCGCCGCGTACGAGCGTTGCGCGCCCCCGAAGCCGCCGATGAGGAAGTACATCGGGATGAGCATGGCCTCGAAGAAGATGTAGAAGACGAAGATGTCGGTGGCCGCGAACGACACCACCACCATCGCCTCGACCATCAGCATGAGCGCGAAGAACGCGTGCGTCGAACGGGGCGCCGCCTTGTCCCCGGACGTGCCGTCCATGCGGACCTGCGGCGTGTCCGCGTCGTGCCACGACGCGAGCACCAGGATGGGCATCAGCACCGCGGTCAGCAGGATGAGCACGACGCCGATGCCGTCGACGCCCAGCGCCCAGTGCACGCCGAACGACTTGATCCAGCTGTAGCTCTCGGTCATCTGGTAGCGGTCGCCGTCCGGCGAGAACTTCACCGTGACGATGACCGCGAGCACCAGCTCGGCGAGGGTGACCGCCAGGGCGACGTTCTTGGCGAGCAGGCGCTTGCCCGCCGGCAGGGCCGCGACCAGCAGCCCGCCGGCGAACGGCAGCGCGGCCATGACCGTCAGCCAGGGGAAGTGGCCGTTCATCGCAATCCCTCCGCCATGGTGTCAGGAAGCCGAAGGGCCGTACGCCGGACGGCGGTACGCAGCAGGGCCATCACGCCATCCTCGCCATCAGGGTCGCCGCCACGACGACGGCCGCGCCGCCGAACATCGACAGCGCGTACGAACGCGCGAACCCGGTCTGCACCTTGCGCACCCGCGCCGAGGTCCCGCCGATGAACGCCGCGAGGCCGCCGACGAACCCGTCGATGCCCTTGCCGTCCACCCAGACCAGCAGCCGGGTGAGGTACTGCCCGGGCCGCATGACCAGGCCCTCGTTGATGGAGTCCTGGTAGAGGTCCTTGCGGGCCGCCACCGTGACCAGCGAGCCGTGCGGCGCGACGGCCGGGACCTCGCGGCGGGCGTACTGCACGTACGCCACCAGCACGCCCAGCGCCACCATCGCGGTCGCCATGCCGGTCACCACCCAGACGCTGAACGGCAGTTCGCCGTGGTCGAAGCCGGTCACCGGGGTCAGCCAGTTCACGAAGGCGTCGTTCAGGACGAACAGGCCGCCCGCGAACACCGATCCGAACGCCAGCACGATCATCGGCACCGTCATCGACGCCGGCGACTCGTGCGGGTGCGGCTCGTGCCACTCGGCGGGCGCACCGACCGGCGCCTCCTTCCACCGCTCGCGGCCGAAGAAGGTCATGAGCATCACGCGCGTCATGTAGTACGCGGTCAGCGCCGCGGCCACCAGCGTCACCGAGCCCAGGATGTAGCCGCTCGTGCCGCCCTTCGCGAACGCCGCCTCGATGATCTTGTCCTTGGAGAAGAACCCGGACAGCAGCGGGAATCCGATGATCGCGAGGTAGCCGAGGCCGAACGTCACGAAGGTCACCGGCATGTACTTGCGCAGGCCGCCGTACCGCCGCATGTCGACCTCGTCGTTCATGCCGTGCATGACCGAGCCCGCGCCGAGGAACAGCCCGGCCTTGAAGAAGCCGTGCGTCACCAGGTGCATGATCGCGAACGCGTACCCGATCGGGCCGAGGCCCGCGGCCAGGATCATGTAGCCGATCTGCGACATCGTGGACGCCGCCAGCGCCTTCTTGATGTCGTCCTTCGCACAGCCGACGATCGCACCGAACAGCACCGTGATGGCACCGACGATGGTCACCACCAGCTGCGCGTCCGGCGAGGCGTTGAAGATCTCCGCCGACCTGGTGATCAGGTACACGCCCGCGGTGACCATCGTCGCCGCGTGGATGAGCGCCGACACCGGCGTCGGGCCCTCCATCGCGTCGCCGAGCCACGCCTGGAGCGGGAACTGCGCCGACTTGCCGCACGCGGCGAGCAGCAGCATCAGGCCGATCGCGGTCATCGTCCCGTCGGACGCCTCGGCCGAGCCGCCGAGCACGTCGTCGAAGGCGAAGGTGCCGAACGTGGTGAACATCAGGAAGATCGCGACGGCCAGACCGAAGTCGCCGACGCGGTTCATGATGAACGCCTTCTTCGCCGCGGTCGCCGCCGACGGCTTGTGCTGCCAGAACCCGATGAGCAGGTACGACGCGAGGCCGACGCCCTCCCACCCGACGTACAGCAGCAGGTAGTTGTTCGCCAGCACCAGCATCAGCATCGACGCCAGGAACAGGTTCAGGTACGCGAAGAACCGGCGCCGGTCCGGGTCCTCCGCCATGTAGCCGATCGAGTAGATGTGGATCAGCGAGCCCACACCGGTGATCAGCAGCACGAAGACCATCGACAACTGGTCGAGGTGCAGGCCGACCTCGGCCTGGAAGTCCGCCACCGGCACCCAGTTCCACAGGTGCTGGTCGATCGACCGCTCGGCGCCGTCCTTGCCCAGCATCGCCGCGAACAGCGCGACGCCGACCGCGAACGAGCCGAGCGCGAGCAGCGTGCCGAGCCAGTGCCCGAACTTGTTGCCGCGCTTGCCGCACAGCAGCAGCACCGCGGCACCGAGCAACGGCAGCGCGATCACCAGCCACGTCGCCGAGAAGACCCCGCTCGCCGCGACCGAGTGCATGCCGCCGCCCCCCTCGGAGGCCAACAGCGACGAGGAAACCGAGTTTTGCGTCACCAGTCCCCTACCACTTCATCAGGTTGGCGTCGTCGACCGAGGCCGTACGGCGGGCGCGGAAGATGGCGATGATGATCGACAGACCGACCACGACCTCGGCAGCCGCGACGACCATCGTGAAGAACGCGATGATCTGGCCGTCGTAGTTGCCGTGCATCCGCGCGAACGTCACGAACGCCAGGTTCGTGGCGTTGAGCATGAGCTCGACGCACATGAACACCACGATCGCGTTGCGGCGCAGCAGCACACCGGCAGCGCCGATGGTGAACAGCAGCGCCGACAGGTACAGGTAGTTCGCCGGGTTCATGAGCGCGACTCCTTCGATCCTGCGCCGGCCGCGACCGAGTCGCCGTGGGTGGTCCCGGCCGCGTCAGGGTCCTCGGGCGCCGCACCGGGTCCGCCGTCGCCGGGCCCCGTACCGGGGTCGCCCGCGGCGTCGCCCGCCGTGCCCTCCTCGCCTTCGTGGCGGGCCGGCGGCACTTCGCCGCGCTGCTCCATCCACACCTCGGCGCTCTCCTCCAACTCCGCGACCTGGTGCACCGGTTCGCGGCTCACGTCGCGCACCTGGCCGCGGGCCCGCAGCGTCGCGTTGACGGACAGCTCCGAGATGCTGCCGTCCGGCAGCAGCGCGGGGATGTCCACCGCGTTGTGCCGCGCGTACACACCCGGAGCCGGCATCGGCGCGAGGTTGACGTTGTCGCGTACGCGCTCCTCCGACAGCTCCCGCTGCGTCTTGCGCGGCTTGAGGCGCTCGCGGTGGGCGAGCACCATCGCGCCGAGCGCGGCGGTGATGAGCAGCGCGCTGGTGATCTCGAACGCCCAGACGTACTTGGTGAAGATCAGGTGCGCGAGGCCGTTGACGTTGCTCTGGTCCATCGCCGTCTGCGTGGCGGTGTCGGGAGCCGGGGCCCCGGACGGCGACACGCCGCCGCCGTACCCCGCGAAGTTCCCGAGCGCGGCGTTGGCGATCCCCGCGACCAGCAGGATCCCGAAGCCGAGGCCCACGAGCACCGCCGCGACGCGCTGGCCGCGCAGCGTCTCCTTGAGGGAGTCCGCGGACGAGACGCCCACCAGCATCAGCACGAACAGGAACAGCATCATGATCGCGCCGGTGTAGACGACGATCTGCACGACGCCCAGGAAAATCGCGCCCTGCGCCATGTAGAACAGCGCCAGGCACATCATCGTCGACGCCAGCATCAGCGCGCTGTGCACGGCCTTCTTCATGAAGACCGTGCCGAGCGCGCCGACCAGCGCGATCGCCCCGAGGATCCAGAACTGCACCGCCTCGCCCGTGGACGTGCGGGTCAGTTGTTCCGCGAGGACCACGCCCCCGGACATCCCGTCAGTGGCCATGCTCATCGCACACCCGCTTCGTGCCCGCCGGGCACTGTCTTGTCGGACGGCGCCTCGCCGGCGGCCGCGTCCCCGTCCGCGTCCCCGTCCTCGGCACCCTGCGTGACCGTCCCGGGCGCGGCCTCGGTGACCTTGCCCAGGTAGTAGTCGCGCTCCTCCATGCCCGGGTACATCTCGTGCGGCGGGGCGACCATGCCCTCGTGCAGCGGGGCGAGGAGCTGCTCCTTGGTGAAGATCAGGCTCGCGCGGGTCGTGTCGGCCAGCTCGTACTCGTTGGTCATCGTGAGCGCGCGCGTGGGGCACGCCTCGATGCACAGGCCGCAGAAGATGCAGCGCAAGTAGTTGATCTGGTAGACGCGGCCGTAGCGTTCGCCCGGCGAGAAGCGCCCCTCCTCGGTGTTGTCGGCGCCCTCGACGTAGATCGCGTCCGCCGGACACGCCCACGCGCACAGCTCGCAGCCGACGCACTTCTCCAGGCCGTCCGGGTGCCGGTTGAGCTGGTGCCGCCCGTGGTAGCGCGGCGCCGTCGGCTTCTTCTCGAACGGGTAGAACTCGGTGTTCGCCTTCTTGAACATCGTCGCGAAGGTGACGCCGAAGCCCGCCACGGGTCCCAGGAAGTTGCCCACGGTCACACCTCCCTGTCCGTCGTGTCGGTCGGGTCGGCGGGGCCTGGTTCCGACGAGCCCGGCCCGACGGCCGCTCCCACCGGTTCCGTACGCCGGACGTTGCGGCGCGGTACGGGCGGCAACTCCTGCCCCGGCAAGGGCGGTACGGGGAATCCGCCCGCCATCGGATCGAAGGGCTCCTTCGCCCCGGGCGTGCCCGGCAGCGGCTCCTCCTCGCCGTCGTCGTCCTCCGCGCCGCGCAGCATGTCCCACACGACCGAGAGCACGAGGACCACGATGATCGCCCCGGCGATGCCGAGCACGATGTTGCGGTAGTCGTAGCCCTCGTTCTTCAGCGCGCGCACCGTGGCGACCAGCAGCAGCCAGGCCAGCGAGGTCGGGATGAGGACCTTCCAGCCGAGTTTCATGAACTGGTCGTAGCGCAGGCGTGGCAGCGTGCCGCGCAGCCAGATGAACATGAACAGGAAGGCCTGGACCTTGAGGAAGTACCACAGGAGCGTCCACCAGCCGCTGTTCGCGCCGTCCCAGACGGCGGAGATCGGCCAGGGCGCCCGGTAGCCGCCGAGGAACAGCGTGGTGGCGAGCGACGAGACGACCACCATGTTGACGTACTCGGCCAGGAAGAACAGCGCGAACTTCAGCGACGAGTACTCGGTGTGGAAGCCGCCGACCAGCTCGCCCTCGGCCTCGGGGAGGTCGAAGGGAGCACGGTTGGTCTCACCGACCATGGCGATGACGTAGATGATGAACGACACCGGCAGGAGCACCGCGTACCAGGTGTCGGTCTGCTGCGCGACGATCTCGGACGTCGACATCGAGCCCGCGTAGAGGAACACGCCCGCGAAGGACAGGCCCATCGCGACCTCGTACGAGATCATCTGCGCGGTGCTGCGCAGCGAGCCGAGCAGCGGGTACGTCGACCCGGACGACCAGCCCGCCAGCACGATCCCGTAGATGCCGACCGACGCCGTGGCCAGGATGTACAGCACGCCGACCGGCAGGTCGGTCAGTTGCAGGTGCGTCTGGTGCCCGAACATCGACACCTGGCCGCCCATCGGGATCACCGCGAACGCCATGAACGCGGGGACCATCGCGACGACCGGCGCGAGGATGTAGACCGGCTTGTCGGCGGCCTTGACGATGATGTCTTCCTTGAAGGCCAGCTTCACGCCGTCCGCGAGGGACTGGAGCAGGCCTTGCGGGCCGACGTGCTTGGGGCCGATGCGCATCTGCATCCACGCCACGACCTTGCGCTCCCACCAGATGGCGAAGAGCGTCATGACGACGCAGAAGGCGAAGACCAGCACCGCCTTGAACAGGATCAGCCACCACGGGTCGGACGCGAATCCGACCGGGTCCGCGGCCAGTTGCACGCCTGCCGCGGCGGCCGATCCGTCCAGGGTCGTCAGCCCGGCGCTCAGTTGCGGGCCCATCAGCTCTCCTCACCCTCACCGGGAAGCTCGTCCGACCGCGCCTCGGAGGGCCGCGCACGGAGACCGTTGACGCCGGTGCCGTTGGCCGGCCCCTCGACGCCGCGGCCGTCCTGGCCGGACGCGACCTCGGCGGCGGCGCCGTCGGAGGCCCGCTGCTGCGGTAGGACCGCGGCCTTGAGCCGGACCACCTCGCCCGGGTTGACCGACAGCGTGCGGCGCACCTCGGAGCCCGGCGAGTTCGCCGGGAGCCACGCGACGCGGTCGGCCATCTCGGTGACCGCGAGGGGCAGCGTGATCTCACCGCCGTGGCCGGTCGACACCGTCACCTCGCCGCCGTCCGAGGCACCGATCTCGGCCGCGGTCGCGGGGCTGAGCCGGACCACCGGGCGGCGGCGCGTGCCGGCCAGCGCCGACTCGCCGTCCTGGCCGCGGCCTTCGTCCAGCAGCAGGCGCCAGGACGCGAGGACCGCCTCGCCCTCACCCGGGGTGGCGGCGGGGCGGCGCTCGCGGGGCTCGGGACCCGCGGCGCGTTCGCCGGCCCAGCCGCCCAGGCCGCGCAGTTCGCGCCGGGCCGAGGTGACGTCGGGCAGGCCGAGCGGATAGTCCATCTCGTCGGCGATCGCGTGCAGGACGCGCAGGTCCGGCATGACCGTCCCGGAGACGCCGGTGACCTGGTCGTGCTTGAGGACCGAGGCGAACGGCCGCTCGCGGCCCTCCCAGTCGAGGAAGGTACCGGGCTTCTCGGCCGCCGCGGCGACCGGGAACACGACGTTCGCGCGCTCGGTGACCTCGCTGTGCCGCAGTTCGAGGCTCACCACGAACTGCGCGGCCTCCAGTGCGGCCAGCGCGCCCGCCGGGTCCGGCAGGTCGGCGGGCTCGACGCCGCCGACCACCAGCGCCGCGAGCTTGCCGTCCCGGGCCGCGCGCAGGATCGCCGCGGTGTCCAGGCCGTAGCCGCCGGGCAGTTCGGGGACCCGCCAGGCGGCGGCCACCTCGGCGCGCGCCTCCGGGTCGCTGACCGGACGGCCGCCCGGCAGCAGGCTGTAGAGCGCGCCGGCCTCCAGCGCACCGCGCTCGCCGGCCCGGCGCGGCACCCACGCCAGGCGCGCCCCGGTGGCCTCCGCGAGGGCCAGGGTCGCGGTGAGCGCCCCGGGGATGCCCGCGAGCCGCTCGCCGACCATGATCACCGCGCCGTTCCCGCGCAGCAGGTCGGCCGCGTCGCCGCCCAGGGCGTCCAGGCCGGACCGTGTCGCCAGGGCGGTGAGCCAGTCCGTCTCGGTGCCCGGAGTCGCCTGCAGCAGCGCGCCGTTCATGCGGATCAGGCCCGCGGTCGCGAACGGCGCGATCGAGAAGACCTTGAGGGTGCCCTTGCGGGCCGCCTTGCGCAGCCGCAGGAAGACGATCGGCGACTCGTCCTCGGGCTCGAACCCCGCCAGCAGCACCGCGGGGGCGCGCTCCAGGTCGGCGTAGGTAACTCCTATCCCGGTCCCGGCGACCTCGGAGGCCAGGAACTCGGCCTCCTCGGTGGAGTGTTCGCGGGCGCGGAAGTCGATGTCGTTGGTGCCGAGCGCGACGCGCGCGAACTTGGCGTACGCGTAGGCGTCCTCGACGGTGGCCCGCCCGCCGACCAGCACGCCGGTCCGCTCGCGGGCCGCGTTCAGCCCCTCGGCCGCCGCCGCCAGCGCCTCCGGCCAGGAGGCGGGCCGCAGTTCGCCGGTCTCGGTGTCACGCAGCAGCGGCGACGTGATGCGGTCGCCGAGCGTCGCGTACCGGAACGCGAAGCGGCCCTTGTCGCAGTTCCACTCCTCGTTGACCTCGGGGTCGTCGCCCGCGAGGCGCCGCATCACGCGGCCGCGCCGGTGGTCGGCGCGCAGCGAGCACCCGGCCGCGCAGTGCTCGCACGCGGTGGGCGTCGACACCAGGTCGAACGGCCGGGACCGAAACCGGTACGCGGCCGAGGTCAGCGCGCCGACCGGGCAGATCTGGATGGTGTTGCCGGAGAAGTACGACTCGAACGGCTGCTTCTCGTAGATGCCGACCTGCTGCAACGCACCGCGTTCGATCAGTGCGATGAACGGGTCGCCCGCGATCTGCTCCGAGAACCGGGTGCAGCGCGCGCACAGCACGCACCGCTCGCGGTCGAGCAGCACCTCGCTGGAGATGGGCAGCGGCTTCGGGTACGTGCGCTTGACCTCGCCGAATCGCGAGGTCGAACGCCCGGACGTCATCGCCTGGTTCTGCAGCGGGCACTCGCCGCCCTTGTCGCACACCGGGCAGTCGAGGGGGTGGTTGATGAGCAGCAGCTCCATCACCCCGTCCTGCGACTTCTTGGCGACCGGCGAGCTGATCTGGGTGCGGACCACCATGCCGTCGGTCACGGTCGTCGTGCAGGAGGCGAGCGGCTTGCGCTGGCCCTCGACCTCGACCAGGCACTGGCGGCAGGCGCCGACCGGGTCGAGCAGCGGGTGGTCGCAGAACCTGGGGATCTGGATGCCGAGCAGCTCCGCGGCCCGGATGACCAGCGTGCCCTTGGGCACGCTGACCTCGATCCCGTCCACCGTGATGGTGACCAGGTCCTGCGGCTTGGGCGCGGGCGCGCCGCCCGCCGGTGCGTTGGTGGTAACGGTCATCAGGCTTGCGCTCCCGCCATGGTGGAGGCCCAGACCGTCGAGGCCGCCGGGTCGAAGGGACAGCCGCGCTGGGCGAGGTGGGCGACGTACTCGTCGCGGAAGTACTTGAGCGACGAGAAGATCGGGCTCGCGGCGCCGTCACCCAGGGCGCAGAACGACTTGCCGTTGATGTTGTCGGCGACGTCGAGCAGCGTCTCCAGGTCGGCCTCGGTCCCCTCGCCCTTCTCCAGGCGTTCGAGGATCTGCACGAGCCAGTACGTGCCCTCGCGGCACGGCGTGCACTTGCCGCACGACTCGTGGGCGTAGAACTCGGTCCAGCGCAGCACCGCGCGGACCACGCACACCGTGTCGTCGAAGATCTGCAGGGCTTTGGTGCCGAGCATCGAGCCCGCGGCGCCCACGCCCTCGTAGTCCAGCGGCACGTCGAGGTGTTCGTCGGTGAACATCGGCGTCGACGAGCCGCCCGGGGTCCAGAACTTGAGGCGGTGGCCCTCGCGCACGCCGCCCGCGAGGTCGAGCAGCTGGCGCAGCGTGACGCCGAGCGGAGCCTCGTACTGGCCGGGGCGCTTGACGTGCCCGGACAGCGAATAGAGCGTGAAGCCGGGCGACTTCTCCGAGCCGAAGCCGCGGAACCAGTCGACGCCCTTGTGCATGATCGCGGGCACCGAGGCGATCGACTCGACGTTGTTCACGCACGTCGGCGACGCGTACAGGCCGGCGACCGCGGGGAACGGCGGGCGCAGGCGCGGCTGGCCGCGGCGCCCTTCGAGCGAGTCGAGGAGCGCGGTCTCCTCGCCGCAGATGTACGCCCCGGCACCCGCGTGCACGGTCAGTTCGAGGTCGAAGCCGGAGCCGAGGATGTTCGTGCCGAGGTAGCCCGCCTCGTACGCCTCCTTGACCGCCTCCTGCAGGCGGCGCAGCACCGGCACGACCTCGCCGCGCAGGTAGATGAAGGCGTGGTTGGAGCGGATCGCGTACGCCGCGATGACGATGCCCTCGACGAGGACGTGCGGGTTGGCGTACATGAGCGGGATGTCCTTGCAGGTCCCCGGCTCCGACTCGTCGGCGTTGACCACGAGGTAGTGCGGGTTGCCGTCGCCCTGCGGGATGAAGCCCCACTTCATGCCGGTCGGGAAGCCCGCGCCCCCGCGGCCGCGCAGACCGGAGTCCTTGACGGTCTGGATGACCTCGTCCTGGTGCTTGGCGAGTGCCTTGCCGAGGCCCCGGTACCCGTCGTTCCGCAGGTACGTCGCGAGCCGCCAGGGCTGCTCGTCGTCCCACGGTGCGGACAGGACGGGCGTCAGGATCGAGGGGTCGGCGCCTTCCGTCGTCGCGCTCATGTCGGTCACGCCCCCTTCCCGGTGGTCGTCGTGGTGTTCGGGCCGGCGGCGGGCCCTTCGGGGTCCTGGCCCTTCGCGATGCGCAGCCCGACGAGGCTGGGCACGCCGCCCGCGCCCCCCTGGTCGACGGCTTCGGCGCGCGGGTCGGGGAACCCGGCGAGCATGCGCGAGGTCTCGCGGAAGGTGCACAGCGGGGCGCCGCGGGTCGGGACGACCTGCTTGCCGGCGCGCAGTTCGTCGACCAGGTCCTTGGCGGACGCGGGGGTGACGTTGTCGAAGAACTCCCAGTTGACCATCACGACCGGCGCGTAGTCGCACGCCGCGTTGCACTCGATGTGCTCCAGGGTCACCGAGCCGTCGGGCGTGGTGCCCTTGTTGCCGACCCCGAGGTGGTCCTTGAGCGTCGCGAAGATCTCGTCGCCGCCCATGACCGCGCACAGCGTGTTGGTGCAGACGCCGACCTGGAACTCGCCGCCGTTCTCGCGGCGGTACATGGTGTAGAAGGTCGCGACGCCGGTGACGTCGGCGGTGGTGAGGTCCAGGATCTCGGCGCAGAACTCGATGCCGGAGTGGCTGACGTACCCCTCCTCCGCCTGCACGAGGTGGAGCAGCGGGAGCAGGGCCGAACGCGACTGCGGGTAGCGGCCGATGATCTCCCGCGCGTCGGCTTCCAGCCGGGCGCGTACATCGGCGGGATAGCCCGGCGCGGGCAGGCGGGGCATGCCCAGGTCGGTCATCGGTCGACACCTCCCATGACGGGGTCGATGCTCGCGACGGCCACGATCACGTCCGCCACCTGGCTGCCTTCGCACATGGCGGCCATGGACTGGAGGTTCGTGAACGAGGGGTCGCGGTAGTGGACGCGGAACGGCCGGGTGCCGCCGTCGCTGACCATGTGCACGCCGAGTTCGCCCTTGGGCGACTCGATGGCCGCGTAGACCTGGCCGGCCGGCACCCGGAAGCCCTCGGTCACCAGCTTGAAGTGGTGGATGAGGGACTCCATCGAGGTGCCCATGATGGTGCGGATGTGGTCGAGCGAGTTGCCCAGGCCGTCGGGGCCGAGGGCGAGCTGCGCGGGCCACGCGATCTTCTTGTCCTCGACCATGACCGGGCCCGGCTTGAGCCGCTCCAGGCACTGCTCGACGATCTTGAGCGATTCCTTCATCTCCGCGATGCGGACCAGGTAGCGGCCGTACGCGTCGCAGGTGTTCTCGGTCGGCACGTCGAACTCGTAGTTCTGGTAGCCGAAATACGGCTGCGACTTGCGCAGGTCGTGCGGCAGCCCGGCGGAGCGCAGGCACGGGCCGGTGACGCCGAGGGCCATGCAGCCGGTCAGGTCGAGGTAGCCGATGCCCTCGGTGCGGCCCTTGAAGATGTGGTTGTCGTTGAGCAGCATCTCGTACTCGCGGATGCGGCCCGGGAGTACGTCGACCAGCTCGCGGATCTTGTCGACCGCGCCGGGCGGCAGGTCCTGCGCGAGGCCGCCGGGCCTGACGTACGCGTGGTTCATGCGCAGACCGGTGATCATCTCGAACACGTCGAGGATCAGCTCGCGGTCGCGGAACCCGAACGTCATCACGGTCAGCGCGCCGATCTCCATGCCGCCGGTCGCGAGGCACACCATGTGCGACGAGATGCGGTTGAGCTCCATGAGGAGCACGCGGATGACGTTGGCGCGGTCCGGGATCTGGTCGGTGATGCCGAGCAGCTTCTCGACACCGAGGCAGTAGGCCGCTTCGTTGAACAGCGGCGTCAGGTAGTCCATGCGCGTCACGAACGTGACGCCCTGCGTCCAGTTCCGGTACTCGAGGTTCTTCTCGATCCCGGTGTGCAGGTAGCCGATGCCGCAGCGGGCCTCGGTGACCGTCTCGCCGTCGATCTCCAGGATCAGCCGCAGCACGCCGTGCGTGGACGGGTGCTGCGGGCCCATGTTGACGACGATGCGCTCGTCGGCGTCGGCGGCGGCCTGGACGACCTCGTCCCAGTCGGAGCCGGTGACCGTGTAGACCCGGCCCTCGGTGGTCTCCCGGGCCTTGGCCTCCGCGGCTGCCGCGGCCTGCTGCTGCGTCTGCGTGGTCTGCGTGTTCTCGGCCATCAGGTGTACGACCTCCGCTGGTCGGGCGGCGGGATCTGGGCGCCCTTGTACTCGACGGGCACACCGCCGAGCGGGTAGTCCTTCCGCTGCGGGTGGCCGGGCCAGTCGTCCGGCATGAGGATGCGGGTGAGTGCCGGGTGCCCGTCGAAGACGATGCCGAAGAAGTCGTACGTCTCGCGCTCGTGCCAGTCGAGCGTCGGGTACACCTTCACGAGCGACGGCACGTGCGGGTCCGCGTCGGGGGCGGCGACCTCCAGGCGTACCTGGCGATTGTGGGTGATCGAGCGCAGCTGGTAGACGGCGTGCAGCTCGCGGCCTTCGTCGGTCGGGTAGTGCACGCCGCTCACGCCGCTGCACAGTTCGTACCGGAGGGCCGGGTCGTCGCGCAGCGTGAGGGCGACCTTGCCGAGGCCCTCGCGGCGTACGTGCAGGGTCAGTTCGCCGCGGTCGACGACGACGCGCTCGACGACGTCGTCGAACTCGACGCCGGCCTCGGCGAGGGCGCCGGCCAGTTCGTCGGCGACGACGTCGAACTCCCCTTCGCCGCCGCCGTGCGGACCGCCGTAGGGGCGGGTCGCGGCGGCGGGGAGGGCGATGGTGCGGATCAGCTTGCCGTAGCCCGACGTGTCGCCCGTGCCCTTCGGGCCGAACATGCCGTGCCGGACCTCCAGCACCTCGGCGGTGGAACCGCGGGGAACCGGAACGCCGTTGGCCGCGTTATTGCCGGTGTCGGGCTGTTCGGGCCGATCGGCGCTGGACTGTGGGCTGGGCTGGGGCTCGGGGTCGGGACCGTTGCCCTTGGACGCGTCGCTCACCGCAGCAGCCCCTTCATCTCGATGGTGGGCACCGCCGTCAGCGCGGCCTGCTCGGCGACGCGCGCGGCCTGCTCGCGGTTCACGCCGAGGGGCATGTGCTGCACCTGCTCGTGGAGCTTGAGGATCGCGTCCATCAGCATCTCGGGGCGCGGCGGGCAGCCGGGCAGGTAGATGTCGACCGGCACGATGTGGTCGACGCCCTGGACGATCGCGTAGTTGTTGAACATGCCGCCGGAGGACGCGCACACGCCCATCGACAGCACCCACTTCGGCCCGGCCATCTGGTCGTAGATCTGGCGGAGCACCGGGGCCATCTTCTGGCTCACCCGGCCCGCGACGATCATCAGGTCGGCCTGGCGCGGGGACGCGCGGAAGACCTCCATGCCGAACCGCGCAAGGTCGTAGCGTCCGGCGCCGGTCGCCATCATCTCGATCGCGCAGCACGCGAGACCGAAGGTGGCGGGCCAGAACGAACTCTTGCGGAAGTAGCCGGCGAGATCTTCGACCGTGCTGAGCAGGAAGCCGCTGGGCAGCTTCTCCTCAATACCCATCGGATGGCCTCTCCTGGATCACCTGGAACACCTGGATCCCTGCGTCGGTTGCCTACGGCGTGCGTGGCGGCGTGCGGGTCGGTCCGTCACAGTCCGTCAGTCCCACTCGAGGCCGCCGCGGCGCCACAGGTACGCGTACGCGACGAACACGGTGAGGATGAACAAGGCCATCTCGATGAGACCGAAGATGCCCAGGGCGTCGAAGTACACGGCCCACGGGTAGAGGAAGACGATCTCGATGTCGAAGATGATGAAGAGCATCGCCGTCAGGTAGTACTTCACCGGGAAGCGCCCGCCGCCGGCCGGCTGCGGAGTCGGCTCGATGCCGCACTCGTACGCCTCCAACTTGGCCCGGTTGTACCGCTTGGGCCCGGTCAGCGCGCCGGCGACGAGGGAGACGATGCCGAACGCCGCCGCGATGCCGCCGAGCACGAGGATCGGCGCGTACAGGTTCATGGCCGCACTGCTCCCTTCCGTCCATCTGGTCCGTCCATCTGGCCCGGTCACAACCACCCGCTTGTGAGCATGTGACCAGGTTCACAAGCACCCGGAACGGCGCCGATCCTACGCCCCTTCCGATGTGATCTGCGACACGGGTGCAGTTTGATCATGGTGTGATCTTCAACACCTGATGATCGATCAGAAACGATTGCTCACGTTCATCTTTCGACGTAAAGCACAGAATCGGACACTCTGCGCTAGGGATGCGCGGGGGAAACAACGCCCTGGATGGCGATCATGAACGCGCCCTATATCAGGCGATTTTGCAGATCATCAAATTTGATCGCAAAAGAGCGCCGTGTTAGGGGACCCTCAGTTCACCGGCGGGCCGGTCCGGTGCTGGTGGGGAGGGGGTTCGGGGGTGGCGGAGGGGCTGACGGAAGGGTTGGCGGAGGGGCTGCCGGAGGGGCTGCCGGGCCTGGTGTCGCGCACGGCGATCAGGGCGATCGGAGGGGCGTGTGCGCACGCACGTACGCCTCCGGCGACCGCCGCGCGGCGCGTGTCGAGCGCGCGGGGCGGCGGGGCCGGAGGCGTAGGGGCTGCCGGTGGTTCAGGGTGCCGTAGGGGTCCGCGGGGAGGTCCTGTGGGCGGTGCGTTGCGGGTCCGTTGCGGGGTCCTGTTCAGCGGTGCGTTCAGGCCCCTGTCCTGGCGGCCGCGGTCGCAGTCGCAGTCCCGGTCCCCGTCCCCGTCCCGGTCCCCGTCCCCGTCCCGGTCCCGGTCCCGGTCCCGGTCCACGGAGTGTCGGGTGACTCGAGGGAGACGGGCCCCGACCCCGGCCGCCCCGGAACGTGGTGCGCGCCGAGGTCCTCGTAATAGTGGGTGCGGCCCCGGACTTCGTCGAGCACCGTCCCGATTCCCAACCCGATGGTGAAAGCCGTCAGCGGGACCGCGAGCCAGAGCAGACGGCGATCGCGGCCGAGTGTGCGCGTGACCCTCCGGCCGAGCCGGACGCACGGCAGCAAGGCGACCATCGCGACGACGGTCCCGGCGACGGGGCTGCCGCCGGCCTTGTGGACCGCAACGCCGAGGCCGACGGCCACAAAGACCCACCACAGGCGCGCGATGTCGACCAGGTCCGAACGGAGTTCACCGGATGGCCGACCCAGCCGGTCCGGCCGACCGAGCCGACCGGGACCCGCCGCCACGGCGTCCCGCGGCGCGCGAAAGGACAGGCGCGAGGGTGGCACCGCGTCGAGCGAAGGCGTCTGGGTACGCAGCCACGAACCGGGGAGGGCGGCGAAGACCACGGTGACCAGGGCCGAGAAGCCCCAGATCCACGATGCCGCATCCGCTGTGACCGCGATGCCGCAGACCAGCGCGAACGCAGCCGACACGAACAGTGCGACGACCGCCAGTTGGTCCGGGGTCACGTGCCAGTCCGTGGAACGCCCCACGGCAGGCGGGTAGCCGGCCGCCGCGCGGAACTCGGCGGCGTACTCGCGTGGCGTGCCCAGCCTGGCGCGCAGCGTGGCGATGCCGATCTCCCGTCCCTCGGCGGTGAGTTCGGACACGACCTCGACGAGGTTCGTCTCGACCTCTTCGAGAGCGTCGGCGATCTCCTCGCTCGGCAGATCCGCGAGTGCGGCGTAGACCGCGTCCCGGTAGTCGGCGCCGAGCTCCGGCAGCAGAGCGGCTGCGCTGTCGGTCTTCGCGCTATTGGCGGCATCGGCAGCATTGGCGGCACCGGCGGCATTGGCGGTCACAGCGTCTCTCCCGTCAGGACGGACATGGTTCCGGCGAACTCCTGCCACACGCGCGTGGATTCGCGCAGGCGCTCACGCCCGAGGTCGTTGAGCGCGTAGTACTTGCGGTGCGGGCCGGAGTCGCTGGCCACCGCGTACGAGGTCAGCAACCCGGCGTTGAAGAGGCGGCGGAGCGTCCCGTACACCGAGGCGTCGCCGACCTCGACGAGGCCCGCGGCGCGCAGGCGGCGGACGACGTCGTAGCCGTAGCCGTCCTCCTTGCGCAGGACGGCGAGAACCGCGAGATCGAGTACTCCCTTGAGCAACTGGCTTGTATCCATGGTCTCCCCGAGTCGTCTGCACGGCACGGTACCACGCAATGCAGAGTAGTGGGGATGAAAGAGAACCCCCGGGCGGCCGGGCCCGGGGGTTCTCGGATTGGGGACGTCGCGGTCAGGTCGCAGCCGCGTACGCCTCCAGCTCCGCAAGGTACGCGTCCTTCAACTGCGTTGGCAGCCATGTGATTTCAAAAGCGTTGCGTTGCAGCTGAATCAACTCGTCCCGGGTAAGGCCGAGTTCGGACTGGGTCAGCTCGATGTTCTCCTGCACGTACCCGTCGAAATAGGCCGGGTCATCGGAGTTGAGCGTCACCCGCATGCCCTTGTCGAGCATGGCGCGGATGGCCTCGCCCTTGATCCCGTCGCACACGAACCCGTTCGAGATCGGGCAGACCGTCAGACCGATCCCGCGGCGCAGGATCTCGGCCACCAGCGTCTCGTCCTCCAGGCTGTTCACGCCGTGGTCGATGCGGTCGACCCCGATGTCGAACAGCGCCTGGCGGATGTGCTCGGTGGAGTTCTCCTGGTCGACGTCGCAGTGCATGGTGAGGCGGTAGCCCTCGGCGCGGGCCCGGGCGTACACGGCCGCGAACTTGCTTGGCGGGTTGCCTTTTTCGTCGGAGTCGAGGCCGACGCCGGCGATCCACTCGCGGTACGGGAGGGACTGGACGAGCGTGGCCATCGCGTACTCGGCCTGGAAGTCGCGCAGGAAGCACATGATGAGCTGGGCGCGGATGCCGAAGCGCGTGTGGGCGTCGGCGATGGCGCGCGAGAGGCCGCGTACGACGACGTCGAAGGGCACGCCGCGCGAGGTGTGCGCCTGCGGGTCGAAGAACATCTCGACGTACCGCACGTTCTGGCTCGCGGCCTTGGTGAGGTAGGCCATCGCGAGGTCGTGGAAGTCCGGCTCGTGGAGCAGGACGTTCATGCCCTCGTAGTAGATGGTGAGGAAAGACGGCAGACTGTCGAACTGGTAGGCGGCGCGCATCTCGTCGACGCTCGCATACGGCAGCTCCATGCCGTTGCGCTTGGCCAGCTCGAACTTCAGCTCGGGCTCGAGGGTGCCTTCGATGTGCAGGTGCAGCTCGCACTTGGGGAGCCCCGCGATGAACTCTTTCATGGGGTCAGCGAAGCAGGTTGTTTGGGCCCGCACAATCGGCCTCGGCGCCGGGGGCGGTGCGCCACCCGTCGGTGTGACGCGTGCCATCGAAGGGCGCCTGCAAGCACGTCCGGCCGACCGCTGAGGCTGACGGCTGACGTTCAGCCTTCCAGCTTCGCGAGCTCCGCCTCGAAGCTCCTGAGCGCCTCGTCCCCGAAGAGCACGAAGCGCGCCTCCTCGACCTGCGTGCCGGCCGCCCGTACCGTCCCGAGCGCGATCCGAGCCGCATCGTCCATCGGCCACCCGTAGATCCCCGCGGACACCGCCGGGAAGGCAACCGTCCGCGCCCCCAACTCGTCAGCCACACGCAGCGATTCGCGATAGCAGGACACCAGCAGCTCCGACCGGTCCTCACTCCTCGACCAGACCGGCCCCACCGTATGAATGACCCACCGCGCGTCCAGCCGACCAGCGGTCGTGGCCACGGCCTGGCCTGTGGGCAGTCCCCGCCCGTACTTCGCCGCCCGCAGGTCCCGGCAGGCGTCCAGGATCTCCGGGCCGCCCTTCCGGTGAATCGCCCCGTCGACCCCGCCGCCGCCCAGCAGTGACGAGTTCGCCGCATTCACAATCGCGTCGACCGACTCGTTGGTGATGTCGCCCTGCACCAGCGTGATCCGCGTCGTCATGACGTCACAGTACGTCCGAGCCGTCCTCCGGCGCTTCCGCAATTTCCTTGATCGCCGCGAGCCGTCGATCCCACTCCGCCGCCCGCAGGGTCATCCACCGCGCCGCCTCGGCCAGCGGCTCCGACTCGACCCGGAACCGCACCTCGCGCCCCACCGCCTGGCCGGCCACCAACCCCGCGCGTTCCAGCACCACAAGATGCTTCACCACGGCCTGCCGAGTCACCGGCAGCTCGGCGGCGAGGGAAGTGGCCGTGCCGACTCCCTTCTGAGCCAGCAACTCCAGGATGCGCCGCCGAGTGGGGTCCGCGAGGCCCGTGAAGACGTCCTCGACCCGCCCGTCCGCGCCCATCCCGCCAGCTCCCCTCAGCACCGACCACCGCCCCCAAATCATCCAGCACCGTTTGATGCGGCCCTCACCCAGCGTCCGAAAGCACCTCTTCAACCCGCTTCCGCAGGTCCTCGGTGACGATCGTCCAGCCCTCGGAGTTGTCCTTGAACCGGGCTTCCAGCTCCGCATCCTCGGCCCGCACGGCGGTGATCCCGCTCTCCACCACCCGCAGCCGAGTCCCGTCCCCCTCCTCGGTGAGGGTGAAGGTCACCAACGTCCGGTTCCCCTCCTCCGGCCGAGTCCCCTTCCCCGCGCTCACCAACGCCCACCAGTAAGAGAACCGCCGCGGCGCCTCGATCTCCTCGATCAGAACGGGGATCTCCCCGAACTCCTCGTGGTCGAAGACAACCCAGCCCCCAGGCCGAAAGTCCGCCGAAGTCGGCTCCGGCATCCCGAACCACGTCCCCATGTGCCGGGTCTCCGTGATCACGTCCCACACTCGCTGCGGCCTTGCCGCGATCAGTACGTCCCGCTCAATCGTGTCCACAACCTGTGCAGCCATAACAGCTCTCCTCCACTAGCTACGCCCAAAACCTGCCACCTCCAGGTTGCACGTCAGATCGTCATAGCGCAACCCCAAGGTTGCACAACGGTGCTCCCGTCACGGACGTCCGGCCCGGGCGGTCGACCGGGGCAGACCTATCGAGTCAGCCCCAATTCGCCTGCACGCAGCCCGGCTTGGAAGCGGGAATCGGCCTCGAGCGTGGCCATCAGCCCGGCCACGCGCCGCCGGTATGTACGCACCGAGACCCCGAGCCCCTTGGCCGCCAATTCGTCGGTGAGGCCTGAGCCGAGGGCCTTGAGGACCATGCGGCCTTCGGTGTCGAGGTGCGGGAAGTCGCCGCGCAGGTAGGTCTCGAGATCGACGGCGGCGTCCCAGATCGCCCGGAACAGCGAGCGGACGCCGTCGACCAGGATCTGCGACGTCGTCACGGTGTACTCGCGGCCTTCGGGGGTTTCCCGTCCGGCAAGGATCATCACCCGCCGGTCGATGAGGATGGTCTCGTGCGGCAGCGGCGAGCGGCTGATCCGTACGAGAGCGCCCCGACTCCGTACGAGTCGCAAGTGCGCACGGGCCTCCTCGTCGGCGAGCGCCGTGGGGCTGAGCAGCTTGCGAGGGGCGAAGTCGGCGGACTCAGTCGTGCGCATGCGATTTCGTACCGCCGCTCTGGCACCCGGTTGCGACCATGTCCTGAGATCCCGGGCGGCACAGAGGAACTCGGTGCGTACGGACTCGAAGAGATGGCCTGCGCGCGCGATCAGCTCCGCGTCTCCTCGCACGGACAAGACCTCTTCGTTCCGCATCCCGCCAGTCTGGCAGCAAGCTGCCACGAGGCCCTTGGGCGTCATGTCCGCGGGCACCATGGGCCGCATGACGACCAAGACCTTCTCCCTCGGTGGGGACCTGGAGATCAACCGGCTCGGCTTCGGCGCGATGCGCCTGGCGGCGGGCACCCGTACCGGTCCGGTACGCGATCCCGAGACCGGGATCGCGGTGCTCCGCCGGGCCGTGGAGCTCGGCGTCAACCACATCGACACGGCCGGCTTCTACGGAAAGGGCGCGGTGTGGGCCAACGAGCTGATCCGTACGGCGCTGACCCCGTACCGCGACGATCTGGTGATCGCGACGAAGGTGGGGCCGCTGCCCGGCCCGGACGGCGTACCGACCGGGCAGGCCACAGCCGACCAGCTGCGCGGTCTGGTCGAAACTGATCTGCGCACCCTGGGGCTCGACCGGCTCGATCTGGTCTATCTGCGGGTCGGTGGAATCACCGGGCCGGGCGGCGAGTCGATCGCCGAACGGTTCGCGGTGCTGGCCGATTTGCGCGCCGAGGGTCTGATCCGACACCTCGGCGTCAGCAACGTCGATGCCACCCAACTCGCCGAAGCCCGGGCGATCGCACCCGTCACGGCAGTGCAGAACCTGCACACCGGCGACCAGTGGTTGCCGGCCGAGACCGAGAAGGCGGGCGTCGCACACGTGCCGTACTTCCCACTCGGCGGCGGAATCGGCAGCAGCCCAATCGACGCCGGACGCCTCGGCGCGGTGGCGGCACGCCTGGGCGCGACCCCGCCGCAGGTCATGATCGCTTCGCTACTGGCGACCTCACCGACGGCGCTGGCGATTCCGGGCACCGGTTCCCTCCAGCACCTGGAGGAGAACGTTGCGGCGAACGATCTCACCCTCAGCGAGAAGGACCTGTCCGACCTGCGGCGCTGACGCGTCGGCCGCGAGCGCGGGCTGCCGTCCCCGTATCGACGCGGTCCTGAGGCCGCGGCAGCCCCTCAGGCCCCCGGCGGGGAACTCACGGCAACGCCGGGATCAATCGAGTCAGGGCCCGGATTCCGCGAGGCGCTTTGCCGCGTACTCGGCACCGGCCTGCGAGTCGCCCAGAACGTACCCGGCGATGTCGGCGAGGCGCTGGATACGGCCCCCTCCACCCCACGTGCCGTCCGGCATCTCCGTGGCGAACACCCAGACGCGCGAGGCGGCTCGGGGGTCGGTCGTACCCTCGGCCGCCAACACCGCGGCTGTCACCTCGGCCACCAGCCCGGTGCGGCGGTGGTCGTCGAACTGGCCTTGCGGGACGGTCGCAACGAAGCGGTAGCGCGGTTCGGTCGCAGGGGCGCCGGCCACGTACACCGCTTCAGGACGGTGAAGGAACACCCAGGCGATCGACCGTGCCGCGGGGTCGGCCGGATCCGCCCCCTCGTTCCGCAGCAGGATGTCGGTCAATTGAGCAAGCAGTCCACGTTCGACATCGGCACGGAGCGCGTTCTTGGGGATGTAGGCGTCGAGCATCGGCATGTCGGCCTCCTGACCCATTCCACTAAGTTTAATCTAGAAACTCAGCTGCTGTCGCGACCCTAGGTGTGCTGCGTTGCACAAGTCAACCCAGCATTCTAAAGTTGCCCTGTGCTCGAACGGTCCCGGTACGCCAGCGACAACTGCCCCGCCGCACGAACGCTCGCCGTCGTCGGTGAGCGGTGGACGCTGCTCATCCTGCGCGAAGCGTTCTACGGACAGCGCAGGTTCGAGGACCTTCAGCGCACCCTCGGCATCGCCCGCAATCTGCTCGCCACCCGGCTCGCAATGCTGGTCGAGCACGGACTGCTGGAGCGCCGCCCGTACAAGGAGCCCGGCAGCAGGGAACGCTTCGAGTACCGCCTGACCGAACGCGGCATCGACCTGTTCCCGATCCTGCTGGCCCTGATGGAGTGGGGCGACCGCCACCTCGGCGACGAGGAGGGCACACCGGTCATCGTCCAACACCGCGACTGCGGGGCGCAGATCCGCCTCGACATCACCTGCGAGGCCGGCCACACCGGCCTGACCGCGCGCGACACCACCCCGGTCCCCGGCCCCGGCGCCCGCCTCGCAGACTCGGCCTAGCTCCTCGAGTTCGTGCGGCGGTCGGCGGGACGCGGCAAGGCGACGAGTAGGTGTGCCACCGCGACTAAAATGCGCCTACTGCGGCCACGGATCCGATCCGTGATCTTGTCTGCGACACCCGCACGCTTCCATGAGACGAAGGTCCTTGGCCCATGCGCTGGTCGGAACTGTACGTACCCACCCTCCGCGATGATCCCGCGGACGCTGATGCGGCGAGTCACCGGCTGCTTGTCCGGGGCGGCTTCATCCGCCAGTTGACGGCCGGCCACTACTCCCTCCTGCCGCTGGCGGTCCGGGTCCGGGCGAAGGTCATAGAGATCATCCGCGAAGAGATGAACCGCATCGGCTCGCAGGAGTGGCTCCTGCCGGCGATGCACCCCGCCGAGCTCTGGCAGAAGAGCGGCCGGTGGGAGGTCATGGGCGACGAGATGTTCCGTCTCAAGGACCGCAAGGGCGCCGAATTCGCCCTGGGGATGACCCACGAGGAGATCATCACCACCGCAGCCCTGGAACTCTCGTCCTACAAGCAACTCCCCCAGGTCTGGTACCAGTTCCAGGCGAAATTCCGCGACGAGCCGCGTCCCAAGAGCGGGCTGCTGCGGGTGCGCGAGTTCACGATGAAGGACTCGTACAGCTTCGACCTGGACCAGGCCGGGCTGGACCGCTCGTTCGACCTCAACCACGGCGCGTACACGCGCATTTTCGACCGCCTCGGTATCCCGGCGATTCCGGTGCAGGCGTCCAGCGGCAGCATGGGCGGCAGCGCGTCGGTGGAGTTCATGTCGCCGACCGAAGCCGGCGAGGACCTGGTCGTGCACTGCACGTCCTGCGGGTATGCGGC
This sequence comes from Streptomycetaceae bacterium NBC_01309, assembly GCA_045039925.1. Lineage (GTDB taxonomy): Bacteria > Actinomycetota > Actinomycetes > Streptomycetales > Streptomycetaceae > Yinghuangia. Next base: position 6,073,399 of record CP108400.1, on the reverse strand, counting down.
CAACGTCGAGAAGGCGATTTCCGCGCTGGTGCCGATCGCGGACGACGTCCCCACGCAGACCCCCGAGCCGTTCGACACCCCGAACGCCAAGACCATTGAGGAACTGGCGGCACAGCACGACGTCTCCGCCGAGCGGCAGGTCAAGACCCTGGTCTACGTGCTCGACGGTCAGGTGACTCTGGTGTTGCTGCGCGGAGACCACAGCCTGGTCGAGCAGAAGCTCCTCGACACAACGGCGGCGCGGGCGGTACGTCCCGCCCAGCCCGATGAGATCCGCCAGGAACTCGGCGCGTCCGCAGGCAGCCTGGGCGCGGTCGCGGTGAACACGCTGCCGGTGATCGCCGACGAGGCGCTGCGCGGGCGCAAGGCGATGACGACGGGCGCGAACAAGGACGGCGTGCACCTGCGCGGCGTCGACGTCGAGCGCGACATCGAGGTAGGCCGGTGGGCCGACCTGCGTGAGGTCACCGCGGGCGAGCCGTGCTCGGTGTGCGGTACCGGCCTTGAGGTCGTACGAGCCGTCGAGGTCGGACACATCTTCAAGCTCGGCTCCAAGTACACCGAGACGCTCGGCGTCACCGTCCTCAGGCCCGACGGCACGAGGGCGCACCCGCTCATGGGCTGCTACGGCATCGGCGTCGAGCGGGCCATGGCCGCGATCGTGGAAGCCCACCACGACGAGGCGGGCATCCAATGGCCGGTGTCGGTCGCCCCGTTCGAGGTCGCGATCGTGCCGATCGGCAAGGGCGACGAGGCGACGACTGCGGTCGTGGACGACCTGTACGCGCAGTTGCGCACGCAGCGTGTGGACGTGGTCCTGGACGACCGCAACGAGCGGCCCGGCGTGAAGTTCCGCGACATCGAACTGGTGGGCATCCCCTTCCGGGTCACGGTCGGTCCGCGCGGGCTGGCTGATGGCAACGTCGAGGTCACCGCCAGGGCGTCCGGGGAGAGCGTCAACGTGCCGGTCGGGGAAGCGGTGGCGTACGTACGGGGTCTGGTGCTCGGCCAGGCATGAGCGAACGTGGCTGCCACATTCAGCCTCCCCATCACAACAGACACGCAGGTCAACAAGACCGCTCCCCGCGCATGTGGGGGTTCTAGTTGTCGGCGGATTGGGCGAAGGCGGCTCGGTAAGCGGTGGGGGTTAGGCCGAGTTCTCGGTGGAGGTGTTGGCGGAGGGAGTCGGCTGTGCCTATGCCGCTTTGCTCTGCGACCTGGTCCACGGGGAGATCGGTGGTTTCCAGGATCTGGCGGGCGCGGTCGAGGCGTTGGTGGAGGAGCCACTTGGCCGGGCTCACGCCGGTCTCGGCGTGGAAGCGGCGGGTCAGGGTGCGGATGCTCGTACCGGCGTGGGAGGCCAGGTCGGCGAGGGTCAGGGGGATGTGGAGGCGTTCGAGGGCCCAGGTGCGGGTTGCGGCCAGGGTGGTGGTGCCCTCGGGTGGGAGGGGGGTTTCGATGAGCTGTGATTGGTCGCCGGCGCGGATGGGGGCGGCGACTACGAGGCGGGCTGTGGTGGCGGCGACGGCTGCGCCGTAGTCGTTGCGGACCATGTGGAGGCAGAGGTCGATGCCGGCGGTCAGGCCTGCTGAGGTCAGGATCCTGCCTTCGTCTACGAAGAGGACGTCGGGGCGCAGTTCGACCGTAGGGAAGCGGCGGGCGAACTCGGCTGACATTGCCCAGTATGTGGTTGCGCTGCGGCCGTCGAGGAGGCCCGCCTGGGCCAGGACGAATGCGCCGGTGCAGATGGATGCGATGCGCTTCCCGTCGGCGGCCGCGGTACGTAGGGCGGCCAGCACGCGCGGGTCGGTGTCGTGGCGGTCCCCTGTGCCGGTGACTATGACGGTGTCGGCGTCCGCGATGACGTCGAGGCTGTCGCGTACGACGACGTCCGCGCCGATGTAGCCGGCGATGATGCCGGGCTCGGCCGTGCACAGGCGTATGTCGTAGCCCGGCCCGCCTTCGACGATGGTCGCGCCGAAGACCGTTCCCGGGATGGACAGGTCGAACGCGATCACCGGGGGCACCGCCACGACGGCTATTCGGTGCATGGCCAGAACCTCCGGTTGCTTGGCATTTCCGCCTCTCCCCCACACCTCAACGTGAGGCGAGGGTGGGCATACGTCCGGAACCCGCGTACCGCTGTGGTTCTTCCGGGACCGAGCAACCCGCTCTCCGCCTCCCCACCGCGCACAGGAGATTTCGCCATGCCTTCGCACGTCACACCGCCGCACGTCGTCACCGGATCCGGTGTCGCCGGCATCGCCACCGCCCGGCTGCTCGCCGATGCCGGGGAGCGCGTCCGTCTCATCAGTCGGAGCGGACGCGGTCCGGAGCATCCGCTGATCGAACTGGTCGCGGCCGATGCCACCGACGCCGACCGGCTCACCGAACTGCTCAAGGGCGCGCGGACGCTCTACAACTGCGCGGCACCGGCGTACGACCGCTGGCGCGAGGAGTTCCCGCCGCTTGCCACCGCGCTCGTCACGGCCGCGGAACGCACCGGGGTCAACTACGTGATGCTCGGCAACGTGTACGGGTACGGGCCCTTCGAGGGGCCGCTGCGGCCGGAGCAGCCAATGGCGCCGACCGCGAGCAAGGGTCGCGTACGCGCGGACATCTGGCACCAGGCGCTGGCCGCCCACGAGGAAGGGCGTGTGCTGGTCACGGAGATACGCGCGAGCGACTACCTCGGCGCGGACGCGTACTCGCTGTTCAATCTCATGGTCACGCCGCAGGTCCTCGCAGGCGAGCCGGTGCTCTATCCGGCGGACCTCGACGCCGCGCACAGTTGGACGTACGTCGGTGACGTGGCCCGCACCCTCGTCGCGGCGGCCGAAAGCGGCGCGGTGTGGGGTCGCGCGTGGTTCGTGCCGTCGGTCTCGGAGGTCTCCGCGCGCGAGCTGACCGCACGCCTGGCCGAAGTGGCCGACGCCCCCGCGCCGCGCATCGAACGCATGGAGCCGGAGGTGCTCGCCCAACTCGCGGCCGAGGACTCGGTGATGGCCGAGATCGCCGAAATGCGGTACCTCGACGACCGGGACTGCGTGCTGGACGCGTCCGAGACCGAGTCCGCCCTCGGGGTCAAGCCCGCGGCGCTGGACGACGTCCTCCGGGAGATGGCGGATGCGGCGCGGGCGGCCGCTCGCTGACGGACCGCCTGGCCGCTCGGCTGTCGGGCAGCCAGGCCGCCGGCTGCCAGGCTGCCGCGCAGCCAGGCGGCCCGGCCGACCAGGCCGCCCGGCCGCCCCACCCCGCGTGACGCCGAACGCGCGTCGGCCGGAACCTGCGTGACGAAGGCGGGGGCGGCGTATGAGGATGGGCGAATGTCTGACAACAGCCTCCCCTTGCCCCGTCAGGTTGCCGACGCGTACGTCGACGAGCTCATCGCTCTCGACCCGGTCACCGGGACCTTCCTCGGCGTCGCGCAGAGTTCCGGAAAGCTGCCCGACCTCTCCCCCGCGGGTCAGGAGGCGCGCGCGGAGCTTGCGCGGGCGACGCTGGCCGGGCTCGCCGAGGCCGAGAGCCGGCCCGGCGCGAACAGTGACGCCGAGCGGCGCTGCGCGCGCCTGCTGCGCGAGCGGCTGACCGCGGAGCTGGCGGTCCATGATGCCGACGAGGGCCTGCGTACTGTCGGCAACTTGGGTACGCCGCTCCACAGCGTGCGCGAGGTGTTCACGGTCACGCCCTCGCAGACGGACGAGGACTGGTCGGCGATCGCCGAGCGCCTGCGGGCCGTGCCGGGGGCGCTGGCGGGCTACCGGGAGTCGCTCGCGCTCGGCCTGGAGCGGAAGTTGTACGCGAGCCCCCGCCCCACCGCGACCTGCATCACCCAGCTCGGCGAGTGGGCCGACAGCGACGGCAGCGGCCGCGGATGGTTCGAGGACTTCGCGGCCTCCGGCCCGGACGCCCTGCGTACCGAACTCGACGAGGCCGGACGTGCCGCCACCGCCGCCGTCGCGGCACTGCGCGACTGGATGCGGGACGTGTACGCCCCGGCCATCGCCGGTGCCCCCGACACCGTCGGCCGCGAGCGCTACGCCCGCTGGTCGCGCTTCTTCAACGGCACCGACCTCGACCTGGACGAGGCGTACGCCTACGGCTGGGCGGAATACCGGCGCCTCCTCGACGAGATGCGCGCGGAGGCCGAGAAGGTCCTGCCCGGCGCCGAGACGCCGTGGGTGGCGCTGGCCCACCTCGACGAGCACGGTACGCGGATCGAGGGCGTCGACGAGGTCCAGGCCTGGCTGCAGGGCCTGATGGACCAGGCGATCGACGGCCTCGACGGCACGCACTTCGAACTCGCCGAGCCGGTACGCAAGGTCGAGTCCTGCATCGCCCCGCCCGGAAGCGCCGCCGCGCCGTACTACACGCCGCCGTCCGAGGACTTCACCCGTCCGGGGCGCACGTGGCTGCCGACCATGGGCCGCACCAGCTTCCCGGTGTACGACCTGGTGTCGACCTGGTACCACGAGGGCGTGCCGGGCCACCATCTCCAGCTCGCGCAGTGGGCGTACATCGCCGACAGCCTGTCGCGCTACCAGGCCACCATCGGCATGGTCAGCGCCAACGCCGAGGGGTGGGCGCTGTACGCCGAGCGCCTGATGGACGAACTCGGCTTCCTCACCGACGCCGAGCAGCGCCTCGGCTACCTCGACGCGCAGATGATGCGCGCGACCCGCGTCATCGTCGACATCGGCATGCACCTGGAGCTGGAGATCCCGGCCGACAGCCCGTTCCACCCCGGCGAACGCTGGACGCCGGAGCTGGCACAGGAGTTCTTCGGCGCGCACAGCAGCCGTCCCGCCGATTTCGTCGAGAGCGAGCTGACCCGGTACCTGACCATCCCCGGCCAGGCCATCGGCTACAAGCTCGGCGAACGGGCGTGGCTGCTCGGCCGCGAGAACGCCCGGCGGGCGCACGGCGACGCGTTCGACCTCAAGGCCTGGCACATGGCCGCCCTGTCGCAGGGGTCGCTGGGGCTGGACGACTTGGTGGCCGAGCTCTCGGCGCTCTGACCGCGCTTCGCGCGCCTCTGCCGGGTAACCCTTTCGGGTGCCTGGCAGAGGCGCGCGGCCCGCATTCCCTGCGTACCCTGCTCCCCGTACCCAGCACCACTTCAGCCCGTACCACCGCACCCCGCACCAGTGCATGACAGCGACACACGAACGGGTAGGCCCAGCCATGGTCAAGCGAAGCGCCGGAATCCTGCTCTACCGCGTCCTCGACGGCGGCAACGTCAACGCGGGCGGCGTCGAGGTGCTGATCGTGCATCCCGGCGGCCCGTTGTGGGGGCGGAGGGACGCGGGGGCGTGGTCGCTGCCCAAGGGCGAGTACCTGGAGGACGAAGAGCCGCTGGTGGCCGCGGTCCGGGAGTTCTCCGAGGAGACCGGCGGCGCGGTGGATCCGGCGAAGGCCGTCGAACTCGGCTCGGTGACGCAGAAGAACGGCAAGATCGTCACCGCTTGGGCGGTCGAGGGCGAGTTCGACGTCACGACCCTGGTCAGCAACCACTTCGAAATCGAGTGGCCCCCTGGATCGGGCGCCGTACGCAGCTTCCCCGAGATCGACCGCGCGCTGTGGAGTACGCCGGAGGTCGCGCGGGAAAAGCTGAACCCGGCCCAAGTAGCCTTCGTGGAACGCCTGTTGAGGTACGTGTCGGACGGCCTGGCGGCAACAGACGACGTACGCTGAAGCCGCCCCGGCCGACCGACCGACGGGACAGGCCCCCACTCCTGTCAGGCCTTTTGGCGCGCCGTGTTGTAGAGCTTGACGGTCAAGGCGACGACCTCGTCCTGCGACGGACCTTCGCCGCCGAGCCTCATTTGCGCCAAGCCGACGACGTCGGCGGCGCCGAGGGTGGAGTAGTCGGACCAGGCGCAGACCGTGAACTGGAAGTCCGCGCCGTCCTTCGGCGCCCCGTCGACGTTGCTGGAAGTGACCTTCATGTCCTGGCACTTCATCAGCGCGCCCGCAAAGTCGGCGGGCTTCACGGCCTTGGCGCTGCCGACCGGCTGTATCTCCATCCCTTGCGGCTTGCCGGTGCCCTTCAAGCCCTTGTTGCCGACGTTGGCCAAGTAGGTGTCGAGGGCCTTGGCGGGGTCGGCGATCTCGCCGTAGTAGCCGTAGAAGTTCAGCCGCGTGCCGCCCACCTTCGTCCGGTCGTCGGGGTCGGTGCTCGGCGCGTTGTAGGCGCCGGACACCGTCTGGGCGTTGTCCACCCCGAGGTCCTGGGCCTCCTTCGCGCCGGGTGTGCCGCCCGGACTCGACTTCGTGTACGCGTCGACCGACTCCGGGGCGACGAGCTTGTAGCCCTTGGTGCTGTCAGCGACTTCACTGTTGCTCGCGCCGCTGTCGCCTGAGGCGCCGGCGGTCGCGCCCGCAGTGCTGCCGACACCGGACGTCGCCTTCGCGTCCGCCTTCGGGTCCTCCTTCCCGTCCTCCGACCCACCGCACGCGGCGGTCACCAGGAGGAGGGGCGGCAGGACGACGGCGGCAGCGAAGCGGGCGCGAAAGTGCATGAAGAATGCTTCCTTCCAAGACGGTTCGTATCCGACCAGGGCGTCCGCCAACTGACGTGACAGTCCGTCAGGCTGTCGCAGCGCCAGGGCCCATGTCGACGGGGATCCCCCTCAGTGGTCGGCATCTGTCGCGCGGCCGCGCACGGCCGCACCGGTCGCACCGGCCGTACCGGTCGCGCGCGGGACAAACCCGGGTGACTTCGGCGGTCATCCCGGAATCCTGATCGCCATGGACGAAGTCGAGGTCGTCATCGCGCACTCCGAGCGCGCGACGCTGCGCGTCGGTGACGTGTTCCTCAAGGTGGACGCCGATCAGGGACGCATCGACGTCGAGGTCGAGGCGATAGCCCTGGCACCGGTCCCGACCCCGGAAGTCCTGTGGCACAAGCCGCCCGTGCTCGCGCTGGCCGCCGTCCCGGGGACGGTGCTCGGACGCCTCGGCGAGCCGTCGACCGCGTCGCCGGCGGCATGGGCCGCGGCGGGCGCCGCCGTCCGGAAGTTGCACGACGCGCCGTTGCCGCACTGGGTCGGCCGGGCGGGCCAGAGCGTCAACAGGTTGGCGGCGAGTCTCGATGCCGAGTGCGAGGCGTTGGTGGCGAACGGCGTCCTGCCCGCCGATCTGGTCGCCCGCAACCGCCAGGTCGCCGAGGCCGCGCTCCGGCCGTGGACTCCGGTGTTCACGCACGGCGACCTGCATATCGCCCATGTGTTCGCCGACGGCGACGAGATCACCGGCATCATCGACTGGTCCGAAGCGGGCCAGGGTGACGGTCTGTTCGACCTCGCCAGCATGACGCTCGGACACGAGGAGCACGTCGGCGACGTCGTCGCCGGCTACGGCACCGATGTCGACCTCGACGTGATCCGCGCGTGGTGGTCGTTGCGAAGCCTGCTGGCGGTCCGCTGGCTGGCCGAGCACGGCTTCGACCCGTTCGTGCCGGGCGGTGAGGTCGACGTGCTGAGGTCCCGGATGTGAGGCTGCGCGCGACGGTGACGGCGCGGTCATGCCGCGACGGCCGCCCCCTCAGGTCTGCGGCGGCGCGTGCGGTGGCTGCGGCGGGGCGAAGCCCGCGAGCATCTTGTACGTCGTACCGCCCCCCTCGTACCCGACCACCGCCATGCCGTCGGTGTCCATCACGTGCTCCCAGTCGCGCAGCAGCGTCTCCGCGGTCATGTTCCGGTCGACCAGGCCCTCGGTGGTGGACCACACCACGCGGCTGACGTACCCGGCGCCCGCCGCGAAGCACTCGCCGGTGACCGGGCATTCCTCGTGCGCGAGCAGGTTCACCAGGGGCGTGAGGTGTTCCGGCCGCATCCACGCGTTGAGTTCGTCCGACGGCGGGATCGGGCCGAAGCCGGTGCCGGGGCGGGTCTTCGCGTACGGCGCCACGACGTTGACCTTGATGCCGTGCCCGGCGCCCTCGGTCGCCATCTGGCGGGTGAGGCCGATGACGCCCGCCTTTGCGCCGCCGTACGCGGAAAGGCCCGGCACACCCGCGAATGCGGATCCCGAACTCACATTCACTATCCGGCCGTAGCCCTGTTCGGCCATCAGACGCCATGCCGGGCGGGTGACGTGGAAGACACTCGCAATCTGCGTGGCCAGCACCGGATCCACCAACTCCGGGGAGAGGTCGGCGAACGGCGCGGTACGGACCACTCCCGCATTGTTGACGACGATGTCGACGCGGCCGAAGGCCTCGACCGCCGTGCCGACGATCGCGGCGCCGCCTTCCACCGTGGCCACCGAAGCGGTGCTCACGACCGCTTCGCCGCCGAGCGCCTCGATCTCGCGGACGACGGCGACCGCCGGGTTCTCGGCCGGCCCGTCGCCGGAGCCGTCGGTGTCGCTGATCGCCACGCCGAGGTCGTTGACGACGACGCGGGCGCCGCGTTCGGCCAGGGCGAGGGCGTACACCCGGCCGAGGTTGCGGCCCGCGCCGGTGACGACGGCGACTCGGTTGTCGAAGCGGAGTGTGTCCATGGCTGTGTGCACCTCGGCTGTACGTATGGACGTCTGCGTGTCAGCACGTCTGGCCCTCCGGCGACGCTGCCGCGCCGCGGTTCGGAGCGCACAAGATACTAGACTCCATCAAGTAATAGGAGCCCGCCGAGGCCGTACGCCGCCGCTGTGTTCGCCGCCGCATTCGCCCCTACGTCCGGGTGCCGGTGTAGTACTTCGGGCCGCAATTGTTGGCCGGGTAGCCAGGGGCCATGTAGGTCCAGTGGTCGACCGGGGTCGTGCCGTCCGCGTAGAGGGCTGTGGCCGCGAGGACGTAGCGGTGCTGCGCGGCGACGTACGTGTTGAAGCCGGTGTGCCAGCCGTCGCGGCAGATGTTCGCGCCGGTACCGGATTCCGGGCAGCGCATGCCGAACGTCGCGTATTGGCTGCCTTGGATGATCGGCTGGAGGGCGTCCGCTGTTCGTCTGGCATCGGTCGCGTTCGGGAAGACAAGGATCTCCAGCGACACCATGACGGGGGTGGCGTCGCCTCCGGCGCCCGGGCCGATGTAGTCCGCGAAGAGGGTGTTGATGCAGCCGCCCGCGTTCAGCGCATCCTGGATGACCGGCGACATGCCCTGCGCTTCGCACCCGTGCACGCTGCTGGACGTGAGCCGAAACGTGGAGCCGAGCTCGTTGACGTACGTCGGCGGCAGCATGGCCGCCGCGGTGAGCGGCACGGGATCGGTCGACGCGTTGTCCATCAGGGCTGGGGTGAAGGCTGTCGGCGTCCGGGACGCGGAGGTGCCGCTGGTCGTCGTGGCGGGCGGGGTGGTGGACTTGCCGCCCGTCTCCGAGTCGCCGTCCCCGCTCAGGAGGATCGCCCCGGCGACCAGCCCGGCGCAGACGACCGCCGTCCCGGCGGCCAGCGCCCCCGTTCTCCGCCTGCGAGGCACGGCCGGACTCTGCGTCACGGCCGGACTCTGCGTCATCGTCATCGTCTCGGCCTGCATTACCGCCGGTCGCCGGGCCGGGTCCTTGTCCATCAGCGCGGTGACCAACGGGCCCAGCACGCCGGCCCGCTGCGGCGGTGGGGCGGTTTCCAGGGCGACGGCGGCTATGGTCGCCGCCGCGGTCGCACGGCGGAACGGGGAGACGCCCTCCACCGCGTGATACAGCGTCACACCCAGCGAGTAGAGGTCTCCCGCGCCGCCGCTGTCGTCGCCGTTCAGCCGCTCAGGTGCCATGTATTCCAGCGACCCGATCAGCGATCCGGACGCCGTCAGCTGCGTGTCGGCCTGGTGCGTGGCGATGCCGAAGTCGGTGAGGAGGATTCCGCCGTCGTCGGCCAGCAGGACGTTGCCGGGCTTCACGTCCCGGTGCACGATTCCCGCCGCGTGGGCGGCGGCCAGCGCGTCCAGGACGGCCCGGGCGATGTCCGTGGCCTCCGCGGTCGGCAACGGCCCGTCGTCGATGCGCTGTTGCAGCGATGTCCCGCGTACCAACTGCATGACCAGCCACGGCATGCCGTCCTCGATGAGGACGTCGTGGACGGTGACGATGTTGCGGTTCTCGCGCAGCGCCGCCGCGGTACGTCCCTCGCGCTCGGCCCGCGCCAGCCGTTCGGCCTGCTGCCGATCCGAGGCCGCGGGAGGCAGCCACACCTCCTTGACCGCGACCTCGACCCGCAGGCGCTCGTCGACCGCCCGCCACACCCGACCGAAACCGCCTGAGCCCAGTGCCTCGACGAGCCGGTAACGCCCGCCGACCACTCGGCCGGGCTCCCCGCGCAGTGCCACGCCACCCCCGTGATGCCTTCGACATGCCGTGTGATTTTCGCGCCAGGCTACCCAGGCCGCCGGGAACGCGGGTCCAGCCCGCCGGCGGACGGGATTTCGGGTGCAGGCACTCAGCTTGTCGTTCAAGCCCCTTCATACTCCGGGACTCTGACCTCCCATTGGATGCAGCGTTGCCCTGAAGGGTGTTCGTGGACTGTGGGCCAGTGGTAGGTGAACGGGGCTCCGGTGCGCAGCGCGTCGGCCAGGCGGTCGAACAGTTCGCTGAGGCTGGTCGCCCACAGTGTGGCGTCCTCGGCGCCTGAGCCGATTCCCATCTCGTAGACATGGCCGTAGGTAGGACCGGGCCGGTGGTCGATGAACACCGTTCCGCTGTTGCTCGGGTGCGCGACCTGCACCCACTGGTGCGCGTGACCGAGGAGGTCGTCTTCGTCGTCGTCTCCGTAGTCCTCTCCGAAGTCGACGAAGATCTTGTGCGCCACGACGATGGCGTCGATGTCGCTGAACCGGTGCCCGATGGGGAGGAAGCCTCCGGGCTGGAAGCCGTCGGGTTCCACAGGCCAGTTCTCGTCAACGCCGTTGTGGCGCTCCAAGAGGGCGCGCAGTTCTGGATGGAGGGGAAAGCCGAGACGGGCTTCGAGCGACGCGATCGCGTCGCCGGTGGCCGCAGGCTGCAAAGTCGCTTGGTCTGCCGGGGAGTTGGCGGCCAGCCAGGCGGAGAAGCGGGCCCAGGCCGCGTCGAAGGCAGCAAGATCGAAGTCAGTCACAGCGTGACGCTAGGACACTGCGGTGACAGCACCGCCCACGTTGGCTCCAGCGTGCCTGCGGTCAGCCTCTGTGTTCTTGCTCGTGTTCGTGGTCGTAGGCGGCTTGGGCGGCGGCGACGTTGCCGCCGTGTCGCTTTGCCCAGTCGGTGAGTTCCAGCAGCGACTTATGAAGCTCCTGGGCCATCTCGGTGAGGGTGTACTCCACCTTGGGCGGAACGACCGGATAGACGGTGCGTACGAGCAAGCCGTCCCGCTCCAGCTTGCGCAGCTTGAGTGTGAGCATGCGCCTGCTGATCCCCCGGATCGAACGTTCCAACTCCGTGAACCGGACCGGCCCCTGCGCGGCGGCCACCAGGATGCCGATGCTCCACTTCCCGGAGACGTGATCGAGGACCTCCGAGACCGGGCACGCCTCTCTGGCCAGGACGGACACATCGATGTGACTCTGGGACATGAAAGTGCCTTCTTCCGCCGGGCTCGACAGTCACCAATCATGAACCCCGTATCAAATCGTGCACCAAGGCGGAAGGCGGCTCAATGCCCGAGGAACTCGCAGAACGCGCCGCGATCGTGGACACCGTGATCGCGTACGCGACGGCCGTGGACACCCGGGACTGGGAGAAGCTGGGCGCGTTGTTCACCGACGACGCCTGCTGGGAGTACAGCGGTTCGGGAGAGCGGCTCTGCGGGCCCGACGCGATCGTTGCGAGGATCAGCACCAGCGTGGAGCGATTCGACGCCACCCATCATTTGAACGGCAACCATGTCGCCGCGGTGCACGGTGACGAGGCCGAGCACACGTGCTACTACCAGGCCCAGCATGTCCGCCTCGGCCTGCCCGACGGCGAGAAGTTCCTGGGCGGGGGTCGCTACGACGACCGGCTGCGCCGCACCCCGGACGGCTGGCGTTTCGTCCACCGCAGGATCACCAGCGTCTGGAGCGAGGGAAACCCCGCCGTGATCGCGCCCTAGCCTCGCGCTTTCACGGGGCCGGCTGTCCGATGGGTGATCGGGGAAGCGAAAAGTGCTCCTGACCTGCAACGATAGGACTTCTCTAGGGTCCGTTTCGGTGCGTGGAAAGAAGCACTTCTCAGGTGAAGAAGCGTAGCGGGTCGTACCCGCGTGTCCGGGTTCAGGGCGGCGGCCGTGCGGTGGTGTCGCAGGCCGGTGCGGTGCTGTTGGTCGAGACGGTCCGCAAGTCCGGGCTGGATGCGGCGTTGTCGGCGGCGCTTGCGCCGTGGCGCAAGACGCGCGCGGTCCACGACCCGGGCAAGGTGCTCCTCGATGTCGCACTCGCAGTCGCGCTCGGCGGGGACTGTCTGGCGGACGTCGGCGTGCTGCGCGCGGAACCGGCCGTGTTCGGGCCGGTGGCGTCCGACCCGACGGTCTCCCGGCTGATCGACGCACTCGCCGCTGCCGGCCCGAAGGCACTGGCCGCGATCCGCAGCGCGCGTGCGCAAGTCCGGGAACGGGTCTGGGTGTTGGCCGGGTCGTCCGGCCCGGCCGCCGACGGGCGGGTGACCGTGGACATCGACGGCGTCCTGGTGCTCGCGCACTCCGAAAAGCAGGACGCCGCCGCGACCTGGAAGAAGTCCTTCGGGCACCACCCGCTGGTGGCGTTCGTCGACCACGGGCAGGCCGGGTCCGGGGAGCCGGTCGCCGCGCTGCTGCGCCCCGGCAACGCCGGCTCCAACACCGCCGCAGACCACATCACCGCCACCCGGCTCGCGCTCGCCCAACTCCCCGCGCGGTTCCGCCGCGGGCGGCGCACGCTGATCCGCACCGATTCCGCGGGCGGCACCCACGCGTTCGTCGCGTGGCTCGCGGCGCGGGGCCGGTGGCTGTCCTACTCGGTCGGCATGACCGTCACCGACAAAATCCACCAAGCCGTGCTCAAGGTCCCCGCCTCGGCGTGGACCCCGGCCGTCGAACCAGGCGGCGCCGTCCGCGACGGCGCCTGGGTCGCCGAGTTGGCCGGCGACGTGCTGGACGGCTGGCCGCGCGGGATGCGGCTGATCGCGCGGAAGGAACGCCCGCACCCCGGCGCGCAGTTGCGGTTCACCGACGTCGACGGCAACCGCATCACCCTGTTCGCCACCAACACCGAAGGCCCGATCGCCGCACTCGAATTGCGGCACCGGCTCCGCGCCCGCGCCGAGGACCGGGTCCGCAACGCGCGCGACACCGGCCTGCGCAACCTGCCGCTGCACAAAGCCGCGCAGAACCAGGTCTGGCTGGAGATCGTCTCCCTCGCCCTGGACCTGCTCGCCTGGATGCCGATGCTCGCCCTGACCGGCGACATCCGCCGCTGGGAACCGAAGAAGCTCCGCCTGCGGCTGTTCTCCGCCGCCGCACTCCTCGTCGCCACCGGCCGCCGGAAGATCCTGCGGTTCACCCGCCACTGGCCCTGGACCCACGTCGTCACCGACGCCGCCGACCGCCTGGGCACACTCCCGAACCCCGGCTGACCAGCGGACTTCGACCACCCCGACCAGCCGCACACCCCCGCCCGGAACGTGAAACCCGGCGCCCACCCGACGCGACAGCCGGGCCGTCGGCACGTCCGCGCACCAAAATCCACACACCACAAAGACACCGACGGCCCGTCAGCAAGCTGACGGACCGTCACGAAACATCGAGGCTAGTGCGCGAGCTGGTCGACAGGTACGCCGCCGCGGCCAACCGTCGGGCACGTGTACGACACCGACGACCACGCAATGAGTGCCAGGCGGCCGATGGCCGACGCGCCCGTGGCGAGCACAATCGGTGACCGCCGGAGGACGGAGACTCAGGCAACCGACACCCTGAAAGGATCGGTGGGGATGATCTCCGCCTCGTCGAAGAGCTGCTCCAACGCCTCGTGCCCGTGACGCCTGCGGAACCCGATCTCGGCTGTCGTCACGGGCAGTGTCCACAGAATGCGGGCGTGGCCCCCGGGAACGGGACAGTGTTCAAGGTCTGGTCCGTGGAGATAGGGCAGGCTGATCAGCAGGTGATCGCAGGTTGACCCCGGCACCCACGGTTCACCGATCGGCATGCTGTGCTCCAGGTCGAGCTGATGTCCTCCGCAGTGGTAGTAGGCGATCATCGCCATGAGCTCGATGAACCGCTGGTCGCGGACGTGGGCGGTCATGCAGAACTCAAGCCCGTGACCGTCCTTCTCCATCGCGGCCCAGCACCCGGCGGTCACATACGCCCAGCCGGCGCCGCGGGGACCGGGCCCCACGACGAGGACTCGCAGATCGGGCGCCACCTCTCGCCGTTCCGGCCCGAGGTCGTAGGCGACGACCTCCACGGAGTTCCCGTCGAAGAAGGCTCGGACATGTGACTCAACGGCCTCTGCGGCCAACACCCTCGCACCGCTCACCGCGCGATCATCCCACCGCGAGCGACCGCCCTTGGCGGCTCACTCAGCGCCATGGGGCTGCCGACCACAGCCACGAATTACGCGACACCTCAACATGCGAGCCCACCAGTCCCGAGCCCGTCGGGCCGGGCGCGTCTCGGAGGCGGGACTACTTCGGGAGCTTGCCCCAGAAGTCGGCGGCGAGTTCCTTTGCGGCGGCGCACACTCGCTGCTCGTCGGGGTCACTCGGGGCGAGGACGACGATCTCCGCGATCTCCGCCGACTTCGTCTCCGCGAGTGCGGCGCCCACTGTGGTGACGGAGCAGCGGCCGGGCAGGCGGTAGGCGGGCGATGCCTCCTCGTACTCGACCATCGACGCGCGACCGGCGATCTGGACCTGCTTGGCGGGGTCGCCGGTGAGCGCGGTGGTCTTCAGGCCGACGCGGATGAGGACGACCGTGGCGGTCGCGTCGTTGCCGGCCGGGCCGACCGAGCAGTTGAAGCCGGTGGCGTTCGGGATCTTGTTGACGGTGAGCCCCGGAACCTTCGCGAGGGCGGCGTCCGAGACGATGTCGCAGGGGCGCAGCTTCACGAACGTCTTCGGAGCGTACGTGCGCGCGGACAGCCCGCCCGCGGCGACGAGTTTGGCACCGGCGTCGACGACGGCGTCCGCGATGGCGCAGACGTCGGCGCGGGCGGCTGCGGCGTTGCCGCGTACGTCGATCTTGGTCGCCTTCATGTCCTTGTCCACGAGGGCGCGTTGGCAGGAGGTTGTGCCATCGCCCTCGTGAGTGAACGAGACGATGCGGAGGCCGTTCGACTCGCGGACGGTGGCTCCGTTGGCGGGTTCGGCGAGTGCCTTTTCCTCGACCGCGATGTCGGCGAGATCGACGGCGACGTCGACGCTACCGCCCGCCGCCGCGAGGACATTGACCGTGCAACTATTGTACGTGACACCGGGGTTGGACGAGATCGGGTCCTTGGCGGGGAGCGGGGACGCGCCCGGCCGGGTCGCGGGCGGGGACTTGGCGGCGGCGAAGGCGGCGAGCGCTTCGTGGGCGACGAACGAGCAGGGGTCGACCGTGCGTACGTCGATCTTGCCGCCCTTGCCGGAGGCGTCGCCGCCCGCGGGCGCGGACGACGGCTTGCCCACGGCGGAGGAGACGCCTCCCTCGGCGCCGGGCTGATCGCCGGCGCCGAACGGCGGCCTCTTGCCGTCGCCGCCGTTGCCGTCGTCGCTTCCGCATGCGCTGACGAGGAGTCCGGCGAAGGTCACCGCGACGGCCGTACGGAGGAGGGGGCTGCGGGTCGTTCGTGTCCGGGGCGTGGCTTTGGTGGTCAAGTCGTTCCTCGAATTCCTGGACGCTGCAAGGGTGGTGGGACGGCTGCGTCCGAGTGGGGTGGGGAGCGCGTCGGCAAGGACAGGGGGACGGGTGGAGCACGGCTAAGGGCGTGGGCGGACGCGCGGGCGTTGGCGCGGGGCCGCCTGGGCCGGACTCGGACCGGCTCGCCGGGCGAGCTCCGGCGTGATCCACACTGCGCTGCCCGGCGGCCGGGAACATGCCCCAGGTGGCGTATTTGCCTGGCGGCTTCCTACAAGCGCGACGGACGGGTGTACGGACGCCGCCTGCTCCCCGCGTACGCGGGATCGACCCTTTGCCTCCGCGCTTCGTCGGCAAGCCGGCTGTGCCGTCGCGACTTGTCGCGCACGTGGGCCGGAAGGTCGGGGCCGGAAGGTCGGGGCCGGAAGGCTATGGAGCAATGATGTTCAGCCATCTGTGACGCGGTGGTTGGCTGAATCTCGTCGATCGCGGATCGGCGTGGCAAGCGGGCCCGGGGGCGTGCGGCGAGGATGCCAAACCCGTGGTCAAACCAGCGGCGAAACCCTTTACGGGACCGGGCGTTCGTACGTCATCATGGAGGGGCACGGGGATTCCGGTTCCGGAAGTCCTCGCAGGTCACGTTGCCTATCTATGCCCTCCTTTCGCCATCTTGGCGATCTTCTGCGCGCACAGCATCCACGGTCGGCCACTGTTTTCCGGGGGCGGTTTCGGCATGGTCAAATTCGCTGTCGTCATCCCTTACTTCAACCCCGCGGGCTACGTTTCCCATGAGCGGAAACTGGCCCGCACTCTTGCGGCGTTCAAAGCGGCCGGTCTGGCGGCGGACGTCTATCTCACCGGAGCCGGCGGAAGCCACCCCCACGACGCGCAGATTGCGTACTGGGACGCCGAATGCCCCTACCTCTGGCACAAGGAACGACTGATCAACCTGGCGGTGCGGCGCCTGCCCGCCGAGTACACGCACGTGGTGTGGTCGGACAGCGACATCATCGTCGGACACGAGTGGGCGGACGCCGTCTCCGACGCCTTCGCGACGGCAAAGGTCGTGCAGTGCTTCCGAGTTGCCCGCTACCGCAGCTCCGCCGAGGTCTGGTCGATGTCCAGGGTGAGCGCTCTGGCACTCGGCGAACGCGGTGCCATGGGACTCATCTGGGGCGCCGATCGCTCGCTCTTCGGGCCGGAGGGCCCCGGGCTGTTCGACCGTGCGGTGGTCGGGGGCGGCGACTCGATCCTGGGGCGTGCGGTCCACGTACGGTACGCCACGCCGTCCGTACCGTGGCTCGCCAACCATCGGAGCACGCTGGCCCGCCGGTGGTCGGAGGAGCTACTGGCCGAGCAGGACGCCTGGGTCGCGCGTACCGCCGCGTGGCTGGGTGACGACGGCGTCAGCAGCATCGCCGCCGATATCGAGGTGCTGGAACACGGGCCCCGCGTACAGCGCCAATACAACGAACGGCACCAACTACTGGCTGCAATGCGGCCGGGCGACCATCTCATCGACGACCCGACGCGCGTATTGCGTTGGTCCGACCAGGGTCTGTCGGCGATCGAGCCGGGCGTACGCGCGTACTTCCACAGCCGACAGGAGGACGAGCCGTCGAGCGTGGGGGTGTTGGCGGTCGCAGGGTTCGCCGAACCCGCGGTCGTCACCGCGGCCGCCACCGAAACCGCGGCCTGACACCGGCAGCAGTCGAGGGCGGCTCGCGGCAACGCGGGTCGCCCTCTCGCGTCACGCGGGATCCGTACCGCCCAAGGCGTTCAGCGGTGTTCCGTCCAGCGCGGTGTCCGTCAAGGTCGCACGCAGGCGTGTGACGATCTCGGTGCGGTTGCGCGGCAGGCGGAGCAGGTCCAACCGGATGAATCCGGTGCGCTTGCTTCCCTTCACGCCTTCATGGAGGGGCCGACTGTCGATCCCGTCCAGGAGCCACGCGTACAGGAGCCACGCGTACAGGGGCCGGATGTCTTCGTCCTGCCACCCCTTGAGCGATGCCGCGTCCACGGCGAGAGCGAGCATCTCGGCCAGGTAGGGCGGGTCCGGAGTGCTCCGGAACTGGATCTCCAGCAGTTGGAAGGCGTGTTCCGGGCCGAACCACCACGAGGCGTCGACCCCGCCGATGCCCCGGGCGAGCGGCCGACCGTCCAGGAGCCAGTAGTACTCGTCCATGAAGGGCGCGCGGTGCTTGAGCCACTCACGCTCTCCGCCCGGCCTGACGATTATCGGGGTCGGGGTCTCGGAGAACTCGGGGAACTCGACCTCGGGGCACTCCCAGCCGCTCAACCAGGAACGGACCTGCTCGCGGTTCGCGAGGAAGAGTGCCCTGAGCTCGTCTGTTCGATCGTGCCGCGATCGACGAAACATGACACGAGGTTAACCAGCAACAACGTTCGTCTGGAACGGTGTTGGAGGCGTCGGTGTTCTCGTATCGGCTACGACCGCCGCTCGACGACCTTCGCGTGTAGGAGCTTTCCGACGAGTTCTACGCGGAGACGGGGATCGGCGGGCGAGTTCTTGGGGCGAAGCTTGAGCTTCGAGTAGGTGAGGGTGAGCCCATCGGTGTCGAACACGATGTCCTGGGAGCCCGCGAAGAACAGCTTCCCGTGCACCATGTCCATCTCGATGCGCAGGAGGCCTGCGCTGATCACCGCATCGGTGAAGTCGAAGGTGACGCGGCACAGTTGCGTGCGGATTTCGATGCGCGGGGGCACCGACCAACGCCCTTCGCGCACGTACTTGCCGCCGTGTTGTTCGACCACGAGTACGTCTTTGCCCTTGGCCGCCGGAGGCACCGGCAGGTCGGCGGTGAGCTCGGCCAACTCGCGGAGGGTGCGGGCGGACAGCGCGCTCTCCAGCCGTGTGTCGAGCTCGTCGGCGTTCAGCCGACCGTCGCCGGCGGCGAGGCGCAGCGCATCCACGACCCGGTCGCGGTCCGCGTGCGATGCGCGCAGGTCGGGTGGTTCGTTCGACATGGCAGCCACGCTAGCGCGTTGACGACCGCTAGAAGTCGGGCGTGACCCGCAGCGCGCCCAGCGCCTCGGGCGGGTCCTTGTCGGTCCGCGACCAGCCCGGCAGTCCGCCCCAGGCGACGGACAGCCGCAGGTAGTCGACCAGGGTGATGTCCGGGCGTCCGCTGATGCCGGACAGCGGCGGATCGGCCACCAGTGACGGGAGCTCGACGGTCTGGGTCGAGCCGCTGTAGTTGGCTTTGTGAACGTCGTCGGGGGCGAAGTCGAACGCGAACGGCGGCCGGTCCGCGACCGGCTCGTCGCCGTCGTCGTCGCTGTAGCCCTCCCAAAAGAGCGCGAGCAGGAGGACCGGCGGAGTCGTCAGCGGATCCGGCAGTACAGGGCACTGCTTGCCGCGTTCGTGGTCGGTGTACCAGAGGTTCAGGGGCTCGCAGTCCCCGATGAAGTGCACAGAGCCGACGATGCGCATGCAGGCGTCCAGCGCGTACGGCAGGCCGCCGATCTCTGCGGCCAGCCGGTCCAGTTCGGCGAGTTCACTCGGGTCCGGGGGCGGAGCGGCGCCCTCGGTTCCGCCGGTGACGCCGAGTTCGCGGTACGCGTCGTCGAGGCGGTCGACGTGGCGGCGTACGCGGCGCATCGTCTCGGCCGCGACGTCGGCGCAGTCCTCGGACAACGCCGCGGGGACGGGGCCGAGGAGACGCAGTTCGGTCCAGACGGCTTCGTGTTCGCCACGGCGGTAACGGGCGGTGAAGGACGGCAAGATCGGGACCCCGGTGTCGAGGGGGATGTCGACACCGCAGGGTATCCGGCGGACGGCGCGGCCGAGGGACGCCGCTACAGGCGGTGCTGGGCGGAGAGGTCCTTGAGGACGGACAGGGCCGCGTCGGCTTGGGCGTGGGGGACGAAGATGTGGTCGTGGTAGAAGCCGGCCACGACGTTGCAGCTCAGGCCGAAGTCGGCGAGGTGGGTGGAGACGGCCGCGGTCAGGCCGATGGCGTCGAGGGCGGAGTGCACGCGCAGGGTGATCCAGGCGGCGCGGAAGTCGTACGAGAAGCCCGCGGCGTCGGCCTGGTCCTGCGGGAGGACGAGCGTGGTGCCTTCGGCCTCGGTGACGGTGACGGCGATGTCGAAGCCCTCGGGAGCGGGGCCTTTGACCGAGGTGAAGACCCACACGCCTTCGTGGAGTTCGGGCTCCATGGTGCCGAGAAGTCGTCGGAGATCCCGTTCGCCGGTCATATGGTGATCTTGACGCGAGATCGCCCGTTTTGCCGGTACGACGCGCCGAGCGCGTCAGGCGAGCTTGAGGGTGAACCACACGCGCTTGCCCGCGGGTAAGGCGAGGACACCCGAGTCCGCGGCGAGCAGGGTGACCAGCGGAAGACCCCAACCGGATTCCGCGGGGTGAGAGCGCCGGGACTCGCTCGGCAGTGTCGGAAGGCTGCGGTCGGCGTCCTCGACGGTGACGAGGAGGAGGTCGCAGGGCTCGTCACGGAGCACTTCCAGGCGGAGCGGAGTTCCGGGCGGGGTGTGGCGAACCGTGTTGGAGACGAGTTCGCTGGTGAGGAGTTGCGCGGTATCGGCGGTGTCGACGGACGCATCCAGGCCCAACGTGCAGTCCCGAACGAAGTTGCGGAGATGGCGGACGAGTTCGGGGGCGGTGGGACAGGTGACGGCAGCGACTGGGCTGGCGAAGTGATGACCGAAGCCACCGGGTGGGCTGTGGAGTTGACCGACGGACACGCTTCGCTCCCAACTGTGTTGATCCGGACACATTGAGTGACGCCCTGGACGTGGACTGTGCCATGCATGCAAGGTTGCGCGCATGCAGAACGCGAAATCTCACCTGATCGAGTTGTTGGTCAGCGAATCAGCCTGAAATTCAGTGGAGTTGCGGAATCATGCCTCCGACGTTCAGGCGACGGGAGGGTCATGGCAGGCACACCGACTTACGCTCGGCGCAGGCTGGGGTCCGAACTGCGCAGACTACGTCTCGCGGTTGAGCTCTCAGGTGAGGATGCCGCCGACAAATGCGGTTGGGACAAGTCCAAGATCAGCCGCGTTGAGAACGCCAGGGTCTCCCTCTCCCGCCACGACCTGCATGTCCTCTGTCGCCTCTACGACATCGACGCCAGCGCCGTGGGCAGGCTGGAGGCGTGGCTGACAGATACGCGCGGTCCTCGGTGGTGGGCCGGATACACCGACGTCATCAGTAGCGCCTACGAAGAACTGATCGAACTTGAGGGCCAGGCCTCGGACATCAAATCGGCGAACGCGAACCTCGTACCTGGGCTCTTGCAGTGTCAGAGCTACGCGACGGCCGTGTTCGGCAACGGCCCGATGATCCCCGACCCCGATCGTGCGGACGCGTTGGTCGAGGTACGCATGAAGCGCCAGCGGATCCTCACCCGGGAAGAGCCGGTGAGCCTGACCGCTGTGATCGCGGAGAGCGTGCTGCATTGCGAAATCGGCGGGCGCCAGGCGCTTGCCGACCAGTTGAGACACCTGCTGGACGTGGGCCAGCGGCAGAACGTCAGCATTCGCGTCCTGCCTTCAAGTTCGACAGCGAGCGCTTTCATCGGGGGGATCACGCTCTTCGAGTTCCCGGAAATCGACGACTTGGGCGCGCTGTTCATCGAGTACCACGGGGGCATGCTGGTGAAGGATGACGATCGGGACATCCGACGATCCAGGCGGCACCTGGACTACCTGTTCGCCAACGCGCTGTCCGAGGAATCGACCCGACAGCACATCGCAGCGAGGTTGAAGGACCTATGACCATGGGCATTCACGGCATCTGGCGTACATCGACCTACTCGGCGCAGGAAGGTGAGTGCGTCGAGGTCGCCCCTTTGTCGCACGCGACCGGCGTTCGCGACAGCAAGGTGCCTGCCCGAGGGCACATGAACATCCCGGCCGCCGCCTGGCGAGACTTTGTGAGGACGCTCAAGCAAGCGCGGTGACGCACGACGGGCGGTCCCCGCCGGTGCGGGGACCGCCTGTTGAGCAGCGACCGTCAGGCCGCGGGGGCGATCTTGGCCATGCCGTTGATGATCCGGTCCATGGCGTCCCCGCCGCGCGGGTCGGTCAGGTTCGCGAGCATCTTCAGCACGAACCGCATCATCATCGGGTGCGGCAGCCCGTGCTTCGTCGCGAAGTTCATCACCTTGGGCTCGCCGATGAGCTTCACGAACAGCCGGCCCAGCGTGTAGTAACCGCCGTACGTCTGCTTCAGGATGCGCGGATAGTCGTGCAACGCGCGCTCCCGGCCCTCCGGCGTGTTGCGCGCGAGCGCCTGCGCGATGACCTGGGCGGCGATCTCGCCCGACTCCATCGCGTACGCAATGCCCTCGCCGTTGAACGGGTTCACCATTCCGCCCGCGTCGCCGACGAGGAGCAGCCCCTTCGTGTAGTGCGGCTGGCGGTTGAAGCCCATGGGCAGCGCCGCACCCCGGATGGGGCCCTCCTGGTTCTCCTCGGTGTAGCCCCACTCCTCCGGCATGCCCGCGACCCACGCCTTCAGCAGGTCGCGGTAGTCGATGTCCTTGAAGGAGTCCGAGGTGTTGAGCAGGCCCAGACCCACGTTCGACGTACCGTCGCCCATGCCGAAGATCCAGCCGTAGCCCGGCAGAAGGTCGTTCTTGCCGTCGCGCTTGTCCCAGAGCTCCAGCCACGACTCCAGGTAGTCGTCCTGGTGCCGCGGAGACTTGAAGTACGTGCGGACCGCCACGCCCATCGGCCGGTCCTCGCGGCGGTGCAGGCCCATCGCGAGCGAGAGCCGGGTCGAGTTGCCGTCCGCCGCGACGACGACCGGCGCGCGGAAGACCTTCTCCTCCTTCGAGGCACCGACCTTGGCCCGGACGCCGACGATCCGGCCGGTGCGCTCGTCGAGCACCGGGCCGGTGACGTTCGTACGCTCGTGCACCTTCGCCCCCGCGGACGCCGCCTGGCGCGCGAGGATCTCGTCGAAGTCGGTGCGCTTGCGCACCAGGCCGTAGTTCGGGAACGACGCGAGGTCCGGCCAGTCCAACTGGAGCGTCATGCCGCCGCCAAGGATGCGCAGACCCTTGTTGGGCAGCCAGCCGGCCTCCGGCGAGATGTCGATGCCCATCGACACCAACTGCTTGACGGCGCGCGGCGTCAGCCCGTCCCCGCACACTTTCTCGCGCGGGAACGCGGTCTTCTCCAGCAGCAGCACGCTGCGCCCGGCCTTTGCCAGGTGGTACGCCGTCGTGGATCCCGCCGGGCCGGCGCCGACCACGATGACATCGGCCTCGTGCGCGGAGTCCGCGGCACCCGAGCCGGTGCGGGGAGCGGCAAGGGACGCGGTGGACTCGTCAGACTTGGTCTCGGTCAACGCGGCTCTCCTGGGGTGCGCCGATGGGTTCGGGTGCCGAGCGGTTCGGCGTACTGCGGTTTGGTGCTGCGACTCAGTAGTGCGAGTCGGTACTGCAAGTCGGTAGTGCAAGTCGGTAGTGCAACTCGGTAGTGCGAGTCGGTAGTGCAAGTCCGTGCTGCAACTCGGTACTGCGACCGAGCCCAAGTCTAGGGCGGTGCGCGGTGCGTCCCGGCCCCGGCACCGTCAGGTGCCAACCGTGCGGTTCGGCTCAGTCGGCGTCGCGCAGGCGATCCGGCACCGCATCCGGACCGGGGACCAGGTCCACACCGACGCTCATCCCCGTGCGCTTGCGCGCCCTGTCGCGGGTCTCCTGCGGGAGTTCCTCGACGTCGACCAGCTGCGGCAGCAACTCCGGCTCCCTGGTGAGCGCACGGAACACCGTGCCGATGTCGACGCCGTGGGCAGGCCGGTGCACGATCTCGACGGTGTCACCCGCCCGCACCTCGCCCGGCTCGATGACGCGCAGGTACGCCCCCGGGCGCGCGTCCTCGGTGAACCGCTTGATCCAGCCGCGCTCCCCCAGGAACCCCGCGAACGTACGGCACGGGATGCGCGGCACCGACACCTCCAGCAGCGTGCCGCCGACCCGCCAGCGCTCGCCGATCACGGCGCCGGTGACGTCGATGCCGACCGTGGTCAGGTTCTCGCCGAAGACGCCCGGGCGGATCTCGGCCGCGATGCGGTCGGACCAAGTGCTCAGGTCCTCCCACGCGAACGCGTAGACCGCCTGGTCGGGGCCGCCGTGGTTGCGCAGGTCGCAGATCTCGTCGCCCGCGACGCCGCTGCCCTCGACCGGGACGTCGAGGCGCACCGGCCCGTCGACCGGGCGCTTGTCGATCCCGGTCACCGTGACGTCGGAGTGCTCCGTCGCGGTGGCCTTGCCGACGTTGACTGACATGAGTGCTGACATGCCCTCACCGTACCTATCCGGGTCCCGGGATGATCGACGTCGGCAGCGAGCTGTGGACAACGTGGATTCAGGTCCGTGAGCGCCTGTGGATCACGGGCCGGCGACCTCGGTGCCCCCGGCGACCCCGGCGACCTCGGACATGTTGGCGCGGGCCGGGTGCGTCCTGCCGGCGGGACCGGCGGCGAACGCGCGCAGGACGTTCTCCGTCACCTGGATCGCGAAGCGGCGCCCGGCCTCGTCGAGGTACTGGCCGCAGGCGGTGCCGAGCGCGCAGACCCACCGCATGGTGCCCGTGGAGAAGACGCCCGCCCCCGAAGACACCGTGTAGTAGGAGGCGTTGGCGTAGTCCGCCTTGCCGCCGCACGTCACGGGCGAGTGGCTGAGGACCTGGATGGGCTGGGGCGGCGCGGGGTCGCGGACGACGCGGTCGTACTCGACACCCACGAGGCCCTTGTACGCGGTGCCGCGCCGCGCGCCCGTACCCGCGAACATCCACGCCTCGGCGTCCCAGACGACGAACGGCGCGTTCCCCGGGAAGCACTGGTAGTACGTGCCGGTCAGCACGTTCTCCGGCCGCGGGTGCGGCGGAAGCCGCCAGTCCTGCGTCGTCTCGGTCGGGTCGTCGGCGGCCATCGGGTCCTCGGCGGCGGACTTGTAGCAGATCACCAGACGGCGCTCGCCGAGCGCGGTCCCGCCGAACCGGATGTGCCGGTTGACGGCGTTGGCCCCGAGGAAGGCGAGGTTGGTGCCGGAGTCGCGGGCCTCGGTGGCGTGCTCGCGCATCGCGGTCGACCAGTACTCGTCATGCCCGAGGGTGATGACGGCGGTTGCGCCGGCGAACATCTTCGGCTCGGCGTCGAGGTCCACGTCGGTCGCGTACGACACCGGCAGGCCCATGCGCTCGGCGACCGCGATCAGCGGCAGCTCCATGTTGAGGAACCCGGCCGCGCCGGTGCTGTCGTACGGCCGGTCGAAGCTGACGATGCGCGCCCGGTCGCTGTAGTCCTTCGGGCCGTTGTAGAGGTTGTAGCCGCCCCAGTCGTTGTACGCCTGCCAGGTCGTGACCGCATTGAGCAGCACCGTGCGGCCGCGCGTCTGACCGCTGCGTACGGTGACGGGCACATACGTGCCGAAACCCGCGTCGGAGGTCAGGAGCAGCAGGTAGGAGCCCTCGGGCCAGTCGGTCGTGGAGACCGTGAGCGACGGGTCCCAGTCCGCGTGGACCGTGTTGACGCCCGGGTCGACGACGGGCGCGGCCTGCTTGCGGCCGGGCACGTGCGCGGACTTCCACACCTCGCGGCCCTTGTTGCCGCCGTACCAGCCCATCCGGTACGCCGTGGCCGTGAAGCCCGGGGCGGTGGTCGAGACGAAGAGGCGGAAGGTTTCGCCCGGGCGGACCGCGATGCGGTCGGCGTACGCCTCGATCGACCTGGTCGGGTCGGTGCGCAGGCCGGTCTTCCAGTTCTCGGTGCCCGGCTTGGCGTTCTCGGCGGCGACGTCGAGCGGCGCGGGATCGGGCACCGGCCCGCCGGCCCGCGGGGCTTCGGCGGACTTCCCGCCGTTCGACTCACCCGGCCGTTGCGACGCCGCGGCGGGTGCCCCGGCGCCGCCGGACGAGCAGCCCGCCACGGCGGTGAGGACAGCGGCGACCACGAGGGCGGCCCAGCGCATCGATCAGCTCCTCGGCGCCGATCCGCCGCGGCTGCGGGCCGCGGGGAGGACGCACGTGTGCGGTGTCTTGCGCCTTGACTAACGAGCGGGCGGCTTGAAGGCACGGTGCAGCGCGACGATGCCGCCGGACAGGTCACGCCAGGCGACGCGCTCCCAGCCGGACTCGCGCACGAGAGCGGCCAGGTGGGCTTGGTCGGGCCAGGCGCGGATCGACTCGGCGAGGTAGACGTAGGCGTCCGGGTTGCTGCTGACCGTGGTCGCGACGGGGGGCAGCGCGCGCATGAGGTATTCGACGTACGCAGTGCGGAACGGCTTCCAGGTGGGGTGGCTGAACTCGCACACCACCAGCCGCCCGCCGGGGCGTGTCACGCGCAGCATCTCGGCCAGGCCGAGCTTGGGGTCGCTGATGTTGCGCAGCCCGAACGAGATGGTCACCACGTCGAACACGCCGTCTGCGAACGGCAGCTGCATGGCGTCGCCCGCGGTGAACGGCAGGTCGGGGTGGCGGCGCTTGCCCTCGCGCAGCATGCCGATGGAGAAGTCGCAGGGTACGACGGTGGCGCCGGCGTCGCGGAACGGCAGCGAGCTGGTGCCCGTGCCTGCGGCAAGGTCGAGCACGCGCTCTCCGGGGCGTGCGTCGACGGCCTTGGCGACGGCCTTGCGCCACAGGCGGTCCTGTCCGAGGGAGAGGACCGTATTGGTGGTGTCGTACTTCTCGGCCACGTCGTCGAACATCGCGGCGACGTCGCGCGGCTTCTTGTCCAGGGATGCTCGGGTCACGGGTACATCTTCGCCTGTCGGCGTACGCGCACCGCACACGCGGGTCCGGCGCGCCGCCGGAGGGCGATCCGACGCGGTCGGCGCGGCGCCCGGGGGCGTACTGTCGCGGGCAGGCAGGGGTCAAGTTGCTGCGGAGGCGCGACGCATATGGGTACGTGGTCCGGCACCGGTGGCGTTCCGAACCTGTCCGGCAAGGTCGCCGTCGTCACGGGCGCCAACAGCGGGCTCGGGTACGTCACGGCCCGCGAACTCGCACGCGCCGGCGCGACGGTGATCATGGCGTGCCGCGATGCGGAGCGGGCCGAGGCGGCGCGGGAACGCATGGTGGGCGACGTGGACGCGGTCGGCGGGGTGGGTGGGGGCGGCAGTACGGGCTGGGCAAGCGGTACGGGCGGGGCAGACGAAGCGGGCGAGGCAAGCGGAGCAAGCGGGGCCAAAGCGGATCTCGCGGTGCTCCCGCTCGACCTGGCCGACCTCGCGTCGGTGCGGGATTTCGCGGACGCCTTCGGCGAGCGGTACGACGGCCTCGACATCCTGGTCAACAACGCGGGCGTCATGGCGCTGCCGCTGCGGTGGACCGCGGACGGGTTCGAGATGCAGATGGGCACGAACCATCTTGGGCATTTCGCACTTTCCGGACTCTTGGCGCCGCATCTGCTCGGCCGTCCGGGCGCGCGGGTGGTGACCGTCTCCAGCGGCGTACACGCGGCGGGACGGCCCGACCCCGCCAACCTGCGGGCGGAGCACGGCCGGTACCGGAAGTGGCAGGCGTACGGTGCGGCCAAGTCGGCGAACCTGATGTTGACCGCCGAACTCGCCCGCCGCGCCGAGCAGTCCGGGACGGACCTGCGCAGCTTTGCGGCCCACCCCGGCTACTCGGCCACCAACCTCCAGGCGGCGGGCCCGCGCATGTCGGGCCGCCGCCGCATGGAACGCGCGATCGCGGTCGCCAACCGCGTCATCGCCACGAGCGCGGAGCACGGAGCGGTCCCCCAGTTGTACGCCGCAACCTCCCCCGATGCGGTCAACGGCACGTTCTACGGCCCCCGGTTCCTGATGTGGGGCCGCCCCGCACCGACACCGCGCGCACCGTGGGTCACCAAGGTCGCCGACAACCGGGCGTTGTGGGCCGCCTCGGAGGAAGCCACCGGAGTGCGATGGCCCTCCCCGCTCGACGGCTGACCATCGACCGGCGCGCGGCGAGCGGCGAGCGGCGAGCGACGCACAAGTTCGGGCCCCACCGCGCGCTCGCGATAGGGCCCGAACTCGAGAAATCTCTGTGTGGCTTCTCAAGGCTTGTGACGGCGTTCGGGGTGTGCGGGATCAGCCGCCCTGACCGGCGCTGCCCATCGGACCGACCTTCACCGGGGTGCCGGAGCCATCCGTGACGGGAAGCGAGGCGCCCCCCGGCCACTGGAGAGTGACCGACTTCGTCTCGTCCGGCGGGGTCACCACGAGGCCGGTGACACGCACGCCGGAGCCGCCCGAGTCGTTGATCGGGTAGTTGATGCCGAAGGCGACGTCCTCGCCGGTCTTGAGGATGATCGGCGTGACCTCCTGGCCGGTGCGCTGTGCGGACACCGATCCCGCGTTGGTCTTCAGGTCGACGCCCGCGTACCCCGATATCGCGCAGTCGTGGCCGTTGTTCGTGATCTCCACCGCGACGGTGCCGTCGGGGTCGCCGGTGATGGTGCTGTCGATGGCGGCGAACTTCAGGTCGTCGGTACGGCACTTGGCGACCTTGGAGTTGTCGCCGGCGCCGGTCCCGGTGCTCTGACCGCCGGAGTTCTGACCGCCGGAGTTCTGACCGCTGGTGCTCTGGCCGCCGGTGCTCTGCCCGTTGGTGCTCTGGCCGCCGGTGCCCTTCCCGGCGGAATCACTCCCGCCGCCCTGATCGCTGCCGCTGCCCGCGGTCGCCGAGCCGGGCGGGACGACCGCCGCGCCGGACTGAGTGGCGGAGGCGGAGCCCTGCGGGGCACCCGAGTTCGAGTCCGAGTCCGAACCCTGACACGCCGTCAGCAGCATGGTGCCGCCCACGAAAGCTGCGGAGACGAGGAGGGCCTTGCGACGGAGGGCGAACATGGGAAACCCCTTGGTAGCCGGTAGTTGGAGCCGAACCTGGTTCGGCTCCGCGGTGCTTGCGTGATCACTATTTCGGGGCTGCGAAGCCAGGGGATAGGGGCGTCGTCGCACCACGACACCGCCGTCACCAACCAGTGACATGGTCACAGAAGGGCGCAAGAAGCAGCCCGGTAAGCCTCGTTCGGCGTTGCGGCAACTGGGCGCGGCCCTTGTAACAGCCCATGGGTGTCGGGTGTCCCGCTATCTCCTCAGCGCTTCCACGGGTTCGATGCGGGCTGCTCGCCAGGAGGGGTAGAGGCCGGCGACGAGTCCGGTGGCGAGGCCGACGAGGGGTGCGGTGGCGATGGTGGCGGGGTGGACGACGGGGGTCCATTCGCGGGCCGCTGAGGTGGTGACGACGGCGATGGTGCCGACGCTGGTGCCGATGAGGCCGCCGAGGGCGCCCAGGGCGGCGGATTCCGCGATGAACTGCGCGGCGATGTGGCGGCCGCGGGCCCCGAGCGCGCGGCGCAGGCCGATTTCGCCGGTGCGTTCCATGACGGCGACCAGGGTGGTGTTGGCGATGCCGACGGCACCGATGACCAGGCAGATTCCGGCGAGGAGGAGGAAGAGGGTGCCGAGGTCGGAGGTGACGTTGTCGCGCAGGGTGCGCGGGTCGGGCGGTGGCACGGGGGTGAAGTAGTCGGGGTGGTCGGGGCGTAGCGCGTAGGGGGCTTCGTCTGCGACCTGCTGGGCGGCGCCGATGCGGGTGGTGACGAGCATGGCGGCGCGCTGGCCGTCCTCGGGTGGTCCCCAGATCAGTTCGGCTGCGGTGCGCGGGACGAGGACCGAGAGCAGGAGGTCGGCTTTGCGCTCGGTGTCGGCGAGGATGCCGATGACGGTGAAGGGGACGTCCCCGATGAAGACGGCGGGCCGGGTGTCCAGGGTGGTGATGCCGAGGCGGGCGGCGATGCCCTGGCCGATGACGGCGACCTGTTCGGCGCGTCGGTCGTGGAAGGTGTCCCAGGCGCGGCCTTCGGCGAACACCGCGCCCGCGGCGGGCAGGACGCCTGCGGACGCGGCGACGACGGGGACCTGCTGGCCGCCGGCGTCGCGGCCGACGGGTGCGGCGCGGACGGCGGCTCCGGCGGGCAGCCGGACGGGCCAGTGGACGCCGGCGCCGGTCACGCCGTTCAGCGCCGTGATGCGGGCGTCGGCGTCGGGCGGGAACGCGAGGGGGGTGAACGCGGCGTCCGGGCCGCCGGTGTCCTCGACGGTGACCTCGGTCGCGGTGAGCGCGTTGAAGCGGTCGCCGATCTGGCCGGTGGCGGTGGCGGTCAGGCCGAGCACGGCGACGAACGTCCCCACGCCGAGCACGGTTCCCAGTGCGGTCAGGGCGGAGCGGGAGGGGCGTTGCAGCATCCCCGCGACGGCCTCGGACAGCAGGTCGCGCCACCGCAGCTTCGACTTCGGGGCGGGGGTGGGGGTCGAGGCGAGGTCGGTGGGCCCGTCGGGGTCGCCAAGCCCCTCGGGATCGTCGGAGCCGTCGGGATCGTCGGGGTCGAGATGGACGAGCGTGTCGCCGTCGGAGCTCACGGCTGTGCACCCCCGGTCGGGGCGAAGTGCGTGTGCTGTTCGGTCAGGACGCCGTCGCGGATGGTCAGGGTGCGGGTGCCGCGGGCGGCGACCTGGGGGTCGTGGGTGATCAGCATGACGGTCATGCCCGCGGTGTGGAGTTCGTCCAACAGGGACAGGACGCTGTCGGCGGTGGTCGTGTCGAGGTTCCCGGTCGGCTCGTCGCACAGCAGCAGTGCCGGGCGCGGCGCCAACGCCCGTGCGATCGCGACGCGTTGGCGCTCCCCGCCGGACAGCGTGGACGGCATCGCGTGCAGGCGGTGCCCGAGACCGACGCGGATCAGCGCCTCGCGGGCGCGTTTCGTACGTTCGGTGCGCGGCAGCCCCGCGTACAGCATGCCGAGTTCGACGTTCTCCAACGCCCCGCGGTGCGCGAGGAGATGGAAGGCCTGGAACACGAACCCGATCCGCGTGCCGCGCAACGCGGTTCGCCCGCCGTCCTTGAGGCGGCCGGTGTCGGTGCCGTCCAGGATGTAACGGCCGCCGGTCGGCCGGTCCAGCAGGCCCGCGACGTTCAGGAACGTCGACTTGCCCGACCCCGACGGACCGACGATGGTCACGAAGTCCCCGCGCCCGACGGTCAGATCGACCGGCCGCAGGGCATGGACCGGCGGTGGACCCGGGTACGTCAACGCCACCCGGTCGAACACCATCACCGCCGCGGGGGCGGAGGGCGGGGCGGTCAACGCACGCCCCCTGAAACGCTCCCCGGAACACCGCCGGGAACACCGCCCGAAGCGCCACCGGAGGCGCCATCCGAAGATCCGTCGGAGGCGCCGCTGCCGCGTTTGACGCCGACCACCACCCGGTCCCCCGGGTTCAACGCACCGCCGACCGGGGTGACCTGCACGTACCCGTCACCGGTCGTCCCCGGCCGCACCTCGACCCGGTCCTGCCGACCGCCCTGGCCCAACACCGTGACCACCGTACGGCCGTCCGCGCCCGCGGAGACCGCCGACAGCGGCACCACCAGCACCTCGCCGTCCGACGACGCCGCCTCCACCGTCAACCGCACATCCTGGCCCGCGAGTTTCGGGTCCAGCGGCGCCGTCGGCGTCACCACCATCTCGAACGTCCGCCCACCCGACGGGACTTGCGCGCCCTGCCCGGCGTTCTCCGTACTCTCCGACGTCGGCGCGTCCGCGACCGAGGTCACGGCGGCCTCCGCCTCGATCCCCGACAACTCGGACAGGACCTTCACCCGCATCCCCGGCCGGACCAGGCCCTTCTCGTGCGGCGCCAACGCCCCCTTCACCACCAGTGCCCCCGCCGAGATGACGACCGCCTTCTCCCTCACCTCGCCGCCCACCGCAACACCGACCGAGTCCACCCGGCCCGGGAAACCGCGCAGGAACACCACCTCCGACGCGGGGACCATCGCACCCTGCTTCGCCTGAAGGTCCGTCAACACCGCTTTCGCACGCGCCAGATCCTCGTTGGCGTACGTCAGTTGCTGCTGCGCCTGCTTGACGCCGTCACCACTCCCGGGCGCACCCGGGGCGCCGGGGCTGCCCTCACCCGGCCTCGGCGGCGTCGTCGAGGACGCAGGCGGCGTACCCGCGGAGGGCCCGCCGGACGGCGCACCCGACGGCGCACCACTCGCGGAACCACTCGGCGAACCGGCCGGTGTGGCGGGCGGTTTCGCCGCGGCCTTCGCGGCCGCCAGCGCGTCCTTCGCCGCCTTCACCGCGCGCTCCGCCTGCGTCACCGCGTCCTGCGCGCCGCGGACCTGCTCCTCACCCGCGTCCGGCGACTTCGGCGGCTCGTACCCGATACGGGCGTAGAAGTCCCCGACCGCCTTCCGCGTCTCCGCACCGAACACCCCCGCCTTGTCCGAACCGGACGAGAACCCCATCCCCGCAAGCGCCTTCTGCAACTGCTCGACGTCCCGGCCCTCGGCCCCCGGCTTCAGATCCCGGTACACCGGAACCTCACCCGCCAGCACGAACACCGGCCGCCCCGACACCTCCAGCAGCACCTGACCGCTCGCCAGCGCGTCCCCGGCCTTGACCCGGATCCCGGTCACCACCGGCTTACCGCCGCCCGAATCCCCACCCGTCGACGCCCCCGCGCCCAACGGCGACGCCTCCACCGACTGCGCGGCCGACACCCGCCCCCGCAGCACCACCGTGTCCGCCAACCGCCGGGACTCCACCACCGCCGAAATCACCGACGGCGCAGGCGCATCCGCCTCCGCCGCCTTCTGCCCCGGCGACTTGATGAACTGCGCGGCGGCAAACCCGCCCCCGGCCAGCAGCACCGACACCAACACAGTGCCGACCAAAGCCCGGCGGCGCCGCCGACCCGACCTGCCGCTGCCGTCGTCGTCGTGGTGTGTGTCAGGTTCGTGCTCTCGGTTCGGCATGCCGTGCATGTCCAACTCAGGCATCCGCAGCCCCCGTTCATCTTCTGCCGGTGCTCTGCCACTCAAGAACCTGGCGTTCACCGGTCGTCAATTGTGTCCGACCGGGAAGGCGCAGTCGGGGCATCGGTCAGGGCACGGTTGCGGACGCCCCGGAGGCCAGGTACGCGGCTGCCTCGCGGCGCACGGCCGCCATGTAGTCAAGACTTTCCCGGAGTTCCGCCGCATGTTCGTGGATCAGTTGCCGCGCACCGGCCTCTTGCGGGCATCCGCCGGGCGGCGGTGGCGGATCCTGCCGCGTCCCCGCGTCCCCGCGTCCCCGCGTCCGGCTGCGGTCCGAGAGGCGTGACAGGCCAGTCGAGACCGAGCCGCCGCATGCGGGCGGCGTTCACTCCCATTTGATGGACGATGTCTTGTCGCCCATGCTGTTGCGGTCGTGGATGCGGTCCACGCGGCCGCCTATCCAACCTGGGGCGCCACCACCGTAATTCGTTTCCTGGTAGTGGTTGTTGCCGCACCACGACCATGTGTGGAGCGACGAAGTTCTTCGCAAGACAAATCCCCCGCATACCCAAGCAACCTGCAGTTTGGGACAACTCCGCACCCGTAGGTGCGGCCGATTCGTGCGAACGCGCCAGAAGGTAGCGGACGGGCGGACTCAACACAAGAGTTGGTCGGGTCGGCGGCGGTGGGCCGGGCGGCCTGCGAGAACGGTTCCGACACAAGGGTCGCCCCCTTGGGCAAAGGGCGACGTGGGGATCGGTCTCGTCGGCAGGGACGTGAAGCCCGACGAGAACAGAACGCGCTGCCCGGGCGCCTCGTCGCGCGCATTCCCAAGCGGTTCCGCGCGTACCGCGTGGCGATTTCCACACCAAAGGGTTGGGATTCGGCTGGGATGATTGCCGTCGGCGGCCGAGTAGGCAATGGCTCCATCTGCATCGGGGGACGAACATTCGTGACTTGGCGAACTGTGCTGGCATTGCTGCGTGTTGGATCGACGATCGTGGCCTGCCAGTCCGGCAGTGGGGGCGGCGGGGAGCCCGGAATCGGAGCGGCGCCGACCATCTCCTCGGACCACGAGATCTCTCTGCCGCTCGACGCCTACGCATTGAGCAGGCATGAGCGGGATGTTGTGGACAAGGCCGTCGATGTCGCGGCCAATGCCTGTATGGCTCGCTTCGGATTGTCGTGGCCACCGCCCTACCGGCCGCCCGCCAAGTTTGCGCAGAACGCGAGGGCTTACGGCGTCATATCACCCGTCGACGCGGCCCGGTACGGCTATCACCCGCCGCTGCCCGAGGGCGTGACGCCCGCAGACGCGGCCCGTCTCGCCCAGGAGGACAGCGGCCGGTCAGCTTCGACGACCGCGACGCAGCGCGCGGTGTACACGGGAAACGGCTTTGCGGAGACGGGTGTTCAGGGGGTGCCGGCCGGGGGCTGCCTCGGGGAGGCCCGCGTCTCGATTGGGGCGCCCACCGCGCCGGACACGTTCGTCCAGACCCTGCGGAACGAGGCACACGAGGCGTCGGAGACCGACAGCCGCGTACGGGACCTGTTCGACCGGTGGAGCAGCTGCATGGCGAAGTCCGGGTACAAGTACACGGATCCGCGGGAGGCCCACAACGACGATCGCTGGTGGGACAACTCGGGTGGCGGCATGCCGACACCCGTGGAAATCGCGGTCGCGACCGCCGACGTGCGCTGCAAACAGGAACTGAACCTGGTCGGCGTATGGGTGGCCGTGGAGTCCGCCTACCAACAGCAGGCGATCGACGACAACGTCGAGCAGCTCACGCAATCACGCGAGCAATACACGACCTTGATGACGAACGCCCGGCAGGTACTGGGAACTTGAGCGGGGCCATTCCCTGTGACCCGTGTCATGCGGAATGGAGGGGGTGACTTCTCTGCCCCGGCGGTTATGAACAGCGGATTCGGTGAACCGGAGGCGGGATTTCCGGTTTCCTTTATCGGCGGTGGACCAGGCGGCCGTTGAGGGATGTGCCGATGCAGCGGCCGCCAGCTTGAGTCACCAGGGCTGTGTACGGGTCGATGTCGTCAGTGGGGACGTCGAAGACGGCGAAGTCGGCGGGGGCTCCGGGGCGGAGGGTGCCGGCGTCGGGGAGGCCGAGGGCCGCGGCGCCGCCGAGGGTGGCGGCCTCGGCGAGGCGGTGGTCCAGGTCGGGTGCGGTGTAGCCCTGGCGGATGGCCAACTCGCGTACTGCGGCCGCCTCTTCCCACAGGTCGAGGGACGGGGACGAGGCGAGGGAGTCGGTGCCCAGGGCGAGTGGGGAGCCTTCGATCAGGTAGTCGGCGACCGGTGGTTCGCCGGCCTGGAGGATGCGGTTGGAACGTACGCACAAGGCCACGGGGGTTCCGCGCTCGCGCAGCACCGCGCGGTCGGCGGCGTCGAGGTGCACGCCGTGCGCGACGTGTACGTCCGGGCCGAGGGCGTCGATCGAGTCGAGGTAGGCCGCGGGGGTCAACCCGCTGCCGCCGTCCAGGAGTTCGAGGGTGAAGCCGACGGCGTGGTTGACGAGGGCGAAGGGCCCGGTGCCGTCGCGTACGAACTCGATCTCGTGTGCGGACTCCGCGAGGTGCGGGTGGATGCGCAAGCCGCGTTCGCGGGCGATGGCGACGCATTCGCGGAAGACGTCGGTGCCGACGGTGTACGGCGTATGTGGCGAGACGCCGAGTGTGCGGTCGGCGGGCGTGGTCAGGACGTCCAAGAGGCGTGCGCGGCGCTTGGCGTCCCAGCGGGCGGAGTCGGCGATCACCTCGATGTACGAGATGCCGCGGATGCCGGACCGCGCCACGGGGGTGAGGGCCGGGCGGTTCGAGACGATGTCGGCGACGGCCGTGGTGCCGGACTTGAGCATCAGGTGGACGCCGCGGCGGGCGCTCTCCTGCCAGCGCGCCTCCGTGTAGTCGGCGCGGTCCCGGTTGAGTGCCGCCAGCCACTCCGGGAACGGCAGCCCGGAGGAGGCGAGGTGCCCGAAGTCGGTGTATTGCAGGTGCGCGTGCGCGTTGACGAGCCCGGGGGTGAGTACGCCGCGCCAGCGGCGGACGCGGGCGTCCGGGAAGCGGTCGGCGGCTTCCGCGGCGGGAGCGACCGCCGCGATGCGGTCGCCGTCCACGACGACGGCGCCTTCGCGGAGGGGAGGTTCGCCCGTCATCGTGAGCACGACGGGCGCGGCGTGGATGGTCAGCGGCATCGGGCCATCCTCCCCGAGCGGGTGCGTCGGCCGCCATCCCGCGTGTGGATGGCGGCCGACGTACCTCTACGGCGTGCTCCGGAAGCTCCCGCTCCGGCTTCGGCTCCGGAAGCTCCCGCTCCGGCTCCGGTTCGGGCGCCGGCTCAGGACGGCTCGGCCCCGCGCCCCCGCACGATCAGTCCTGCGCGTTGCGGCGCCGGCGGGCGATCAGTACCGTGCCGCCGCCCGCGAGCAGCAGCGCCGCGGCGCCGCCGGCGATGACCATCGTGCTGTCGTCGTTGCCGCCGGTGTCCGCGAGTTCCGGCTGCTTGACCGGGGGCTTGGTGGTCGCGGGCTTGGCCGGCTTCTTCGTGGCGGTCGGCGTCGGCTTGACGACCGACGGCGATGCGGTCGGCGTCGGCGGGGCCGGGTCGACGTTGTTGGTGTAGACGGCCCGGTCGGTGTTGTCGGCGGGCTCGTTCTCCACCAGCTTGCCGGTGACCTTCGACTCCACGATCTGCTCGCCGCCGAAGATGGCGCCCGAGAAGTCGAGCTTGTGCGGCCCGTCGCCGCCCTTGTACGCCGCGATCTCGCACGTGGCCAGGGTGCCCGCCGCGTTGAGCGTGCAATTGGCGGGCGCCTTGGTGAACTTGACGCCCTTGACGCCGGTGACCGTCAGCGTCGCGCCGTCGATGACCTGCATCCGCTGGAAGTACGTGACCGCGAACGGCTCGGCGAGTTCCCCGCCCGGGTTGTAGTACGTGATGACCCCGGGGTTCTCCACCACCCAGTCGGCCGCGACGACCGGTGCGGCGAACGTCAGCGTGACGCTGCTCTTCACGTCGCTGTCGGCGTCCTTCGCGGTGACGGTGACCTTGTCGCCCTGCTTGGCGTCCTCCGCCGGGCCGACCGGGATCACGACCTTCTTGTCGGCGCCCGGTGTGCAGACCGGCCATCCGCCGCTCGGCGGGTCGACGCACTCCTCGGGACGGCTCCACCCGAAGCTCTCGGCGCCCGTGCCCTCGAAGCTGAGGACGAAGGGCTCCGAAGCCTCGACGGTCAGCTGGACGTTCGGCCCGCCCGGCGCCGGAGTCGTGCTCGATGCCGTGATCTTGATTTCGGCGGCCGCGGCGGCACCGCCCGCGAATCCGACCTGCGACGCGGCCAGTAGACCGCCGATCGCAGCAACTCCCAACGTACGCCTCGCATTTACCCGGACCATTGGCAACCACCCCGTTCATCGCCTCGGACAGAGGGGTGTGTTTATAGCACAGTCAAACGTGGGTAAACTCGCACTTCCCCTTTGCCGCACCTGCGAGGGACGGCACGAACTGGCCCTGTTTCACCGGGATTTACCGGGCGTCGGCGCTACCCGGAGTGCGGAGGCGCAATACGCTCCGCGAGCAAGACGCCACGAATTCGCCTGCCTGCCAAGGCATTTGTCGACGCGCTTTGTCGACGCGCTTTGTCGGCGGGATTCGTCGGCGGGATTCGTCGGCGGCCTGCGGCTGCCAGACCCACGCTGCCAGACCCACCAGCAGCGCCAGGCGTCAGCGCGCTTCGACGATCGTGAGTGCCGGGTGCGCCGTACCGCCCTCGATGGCCGTCGACGAAAGGTGCGACACCACGCGGTCGTCCACCGGGTCCGCGGCCGGGTCGTCGTGCACCACAAGGTGGTTGTACGTCGTGTCGCGCTGCGCGGGCACGCGTCCCGCGGCGCGGATCAGGTGGATCAGCTCCATGCGGTTCGAGCGGTGCTTCGCACCCGCCGACGACACGACGTTCTCCTCCAGCATCACCGAGCCGAGGTCGTCCGCGCCGTAGTGCAGCGACAACTGCCCGGCCTCCTTGCCGACCGTCAGCCACGAGCCCTGGAGGTGGTTCACGTTGTCGAAGAAGAGCCGCCCGACGGCGATGATGCGGAGGTACTCCAGCAGGGTCGCCTGCGTGCGGCCCTTCAGGTGGTTGTTCTCCGGCTGGTAGGTGTACGGGATGAACGCCCGGAACCCGCCCGTGCGGTCCTGCACGTCGCGGATCATGCGCATGTGCTCGATGCGCTCGGCGTTCGTCTCACCGGTCCCCATGAGCATCGTGGACGTCGACTCCAGGCCCAGCCCGTGCGCCGTCTCCATGATCTCCAGCCACCGCTCGCCGGACTCCTTGAGCGGCGCGATGACCTGGCGCGGGCGGGCCGGCAGCAGCTCGGCGCCGGCCCCCGCGAACGAGTCCAGGCCCGCGGCCTTGATGCGCGTGATGGCCTCCTCGATCGGCACGCCCGACACCTTGGACATGTGCTCGACCTCGGACGCGCCGAGGGAGTGGATCACCAGCGCGGGGAAGTCCGCCTTGATCGCGGAGAACGCGCGCTCGTAGTACTCGACGCCGTAGTCCGGGTGGTGGCCGCCCTGGAACATGATCTGCGTGCCGCCCAGCTCCACGGTCTCCGCACAGCGGCGCAGGATGTCGTCGAGCTCGCGCGACCAGCCCTTCTCACTCTTGGGCGGGGCGTAGAACGCGCAGAACTTGCACGCCGTGACGCACACGTTCGTGTAGTTGATGTTGCGCTCGATGATGTAAGTCGCGATGTGCTCGGTCCCGGCGTACCGGCTGCGGCGCGCGGTGTCGGCGGCGCGGCCCAGCGCGTGCAGGGGAGCGTGGACGTACAGCTCCAGTGCCTCCTCGGGCGTGATGCGCCCGCCCGCGGCGGCCCGGTCCAGGACCGGTTGCAGCTCGTACCGAACACCCTCGGACTCGGCGGCAACAGCACTCACGGGACCCTCCACGGCAACTTGGAACCACCACGAAGCCTAACCCGCGGCCGAGGCTCCCTGTGCCGCGGGCACGTGCGTCGTGGACGGCGGCGCCTCGGGCAGCTGCGCCGCGGGCAGCGCCGGGAGGCCGTCGATGCTGATGCGGTTCTTCTTCTCCATGTACGCCTCGACCTCGTCGTCCGTCTGGCCGTCCCAGGAGCTGCGCAGTTGCGGGCGCTCGCCGACGTAGTCCATGAAGGGTATGGAGTAGCCGCAACTGTCCGACGCGCGCGAGACGTGGACCACGACGATCGCGCGGATGCCGGGCGCGTCGGCGTCCTTGAAGTGCGCGGCGAGTTCGGGCCAGCGTGCGTCGTCGCGGCGTACCGTCTCGCCGCGGCCGTGCAGGCGCACGATGTTGGGCGGGCCGGAGAAGGCCGTCCACATGAGGGTGATGCGGCCGTTCTCGAGGATGTGGGCGTGCGTCTCGGCACCGCTGCCGGTCCAGTCGAGGTACGCGACCGTCCAGTCGTCGAGCACCACGAACGAACCCGCGTGGCCCTTGGGCGACACGTTGACGTGGCCGTCCGGGTCGAGCGGTGCGGTGGCGACGAAATACACCGGCTGGTCGAGGATGAATGACTTCAGTTCACCAGTGACGCCTTCTGCATAAACCTTGCCCATGAAAGCCCACCCTTGATCATGGCGATCATGAGGGCAAGGTGTTGCGGCGAGAAGTGTTGTGGCGGTGGTCTCACGTACCGAGCAGCGACACGCGTACGTCCGCCGGGTAACCGGTGTCGTACGCGGTACGCCGGGCGAACTCCGCGATGCCCGCGAGCTGCCGCTCGCCGAGCGAGAAGTCGAGCGCTTCCGCGAAGTACCGCTCCAGCGTTGCGGCGTCGAACGCCTCCCAGCGCGCGGCCTGCGCGGCGACCTTGTCCACCCGGGCCATCGACATGTCGCGCGACTCCAGGAAGGCGCGGTGGACGTCGCGTACGCGGTCCGGATGCCGCGCCAGGAAGTCGCGCCGCGCCGCCCACACCGCGAAGACGAAGGGCAGGCCCGTCCACTCCTTCCACTCCTGGCCGAGGTCGTGGACGTGCAGGCCGAGGCGCGGCGCGTCGTGCAGCGAGGCGCGCAGCGCGGCGTCGCCGATGAGCACCCCGGCGTCCGCCTCCTGCATCATCAGCGCGAGGTCCGGCGGGCAGGTGAAGTAGCGGGGACGGACGCCGTCGCGCTCCTCGAGGAGCAGGCGGGCCAGGCGTACGGACGTGCGCGATGTGGAGCCCAGGGCGACTGTCGCACCGTCGAGTTGGTCGAGCGGCAACTGGCTGACCAGCACGACCGACATGACCGGCCCGTCGCTGCCGACCGCGATGTCGGGCAGAACGACCAGGTCGTCCGCGTTGCGCAGGAACTCGACCAGGCTGATCGGCGCGATGTCGAGGTCGCCGCGCACAAGCATGTCGTTGAGGTGGTCGGGGGTGTCCTTGGTCAGTTCCATGTCGAGCAGCGCGCCGCTGTGCGCCATCCCCCAGTACAGCGGCAGGCAGTTGAGGAACTGGATGTGGCCGACGCGCGGCCGAGTGGGGTGTTCCCCCTCGGCGGTGCCTGCGGTCGTCGACGGGGCAGGCTGTACGGCGTCGCCCGGATCGCGGGGCGCCGTGTCCATGATGTCCACCCCCAGAGGCTAAGCCCGGGCACCCTGCCGCCATGCGAGGGGGAGGTCCGAAGAGTGTCACCGCCCTGCCACAACAAGGGCCCTGACCACCCGGGCGGGTGCACGAACTGGCATTCTCGTCTTCTGGGGGTGGGCATCGGCGCGCCTCCGAGCGGCTTGCGACCGGTCACGGGGCCGGCCTCGGGGGTGGTCACAAGGCCGGTGGCGATGGTCGGTGGCTGCGGCGATTCGGCCGCATGTCGGCGGCGTGTCGGTGCGGCATGTGTCCGTCGCGCACACTGGGCACTGTCCCTCTCCGCGGACTTCGGTCGGTCGTCCCGCGTCGTCGTCCGGCGTCCCGCGTCGCTGTCCTCGGTCGCCGACCTCGGCCGCTGTCATCCGTTGCAACAACTAGTCGCAACAGCTCGTCGCAACCACTTGTCCTCGGAACCTGTCTCTATTAGCGGCAATACCGGCCACATCTACTCGGGGACGAGTCCCAGATCACCCACGGAGGCCCTATGTACCCCGCGTCCCGCCCGGGCGACAGCGGAACGCCCCCGGGCCCTCCGGGCTACGGGCAGGCGGCCCAGCCGCCGCGCCCGCCGGCACCGCCGACTGCCGCCCCCGCCCCGTCCGGCGTCGCCGACGCGCCCACGCAGTACGGCGGGTACGGCGCGCAGTCCGCCCCCTCGTACCCTCCGGCCGACCCGGGCTACCCGCCGCAGCCGCAGTTCGGTGACGCACCGCGCGGCCCGGCATCCCCCGGCAGCTTCGGCAGTCCCGGTGGCCCGGGTGGACCCGGCGGTCCGGGTGGCCCTGGAGGCCCCGGCGGCCCCGGGGGACGCCCGCGGCGCGGTGCGGCGCGACAGTCCCGTCCGGCGTACGGCGGGCTGCGCGGCACCGTGGCGTTCCTGTGCCTGCTGCTGACCGTGCTGCTGACGATCCCGGCGATCTCGGCGTCGTGGCTCAAGGGCGAACTGATCTCGGACTCGGGCTTCGCCGACAACGCGGCAGAGCTGATCGAGAAGCCGGCGATCCGCGACGAGATCCAGAGCCGGATCGCCAGCGAGGTCATGGACCAGGCCGGTATTCCGCAGTCCGCGCGCTCGATGGTCGTCTCGTCGGTGGGCACGGTCATGGCGACCGACGAGTTCAAGACCGTGTGGAAGCAGGGTGCGGCGACCGCGCACAACGTCGTGGTGGCGACGCTGCTCGGCAAGGACTCCAGCGTGACCGAGGTCAACGGCGACAACCTCACCATCAAGGTGCAGACGCCGCTGGACCCGTTGTTCGCCGAGCTGAACAAGGCCGGCGTACGCGTCGACCGCAGCCAACTGCCGACCGAGATCCCCGTGTCGCTCGCCGACATCCCGGAGTCGGGTCCCGCGCAGGACGCGCTCAGGGGCGTCGACGACGCGGGTTGGATGCTGCCGGCGCTGGCGATCGGCCTGCTCGTGGCCGGGATCGCGGTCGCCGTCCACCGCCTGCGGGCGCTCGCGCTGGCCGCGATGGGCACGCTGGTCGCGAGCGGTGTGCTGCTGGTGGCCACCAACCTCGCGCGGTCGCCGGTCGTGGACGAGGCGACGAAGAGCTCCACGCTCAGCAGCGAGGCGACGGGCGCGGTGTACGACGTCTTCACCGACTCGCTCATCACCTCGTCGTGGATCGTCGTCGTGATCAGCCTGGTCGCGCTCGCGGGCGCGGCGGTCGCGGGGGCGGTGCTGCGCAGCCGGCGCGAGTCGGCCGCGTGACGTACTCGCCTACTGGCTGACGTACGCGACCGGCTGACGTACGCGACCATCTGCTCGCGTGACGAGTGGTGGGTTGACGACGCAGACGCTGACGACACAGACCTGAGGGCCGCCGCGGGATTCGATCCCGTGGCGGCCCTCGCGCGTCCGGTCCGGGGCCGGCCGCGGTGTGCGGGGCCCTCCGGGGGTGGGCCGGTGAACTGCCGGGCGTACCCGGTCCGGTGGGCACCGGCCCGGAGCGCACGCAGGTGCAGGGCGGAGAACGGCGGGCGGTCGTCTAGAAGGTGCAGGCGCCTTCCACCGGCGTCCCGGCCTTGCGTGCCTCGACCCACGCGACCACGTCGGGCGCGGGCGTGGAGACCTCGGCCGGATCGTGCGCGAGGTCCGGGTAGGGCTTGTACTCGACGCTGCCCCCGGCCGCGCACATCGACTGTGCGAGCGGCTGGTTCAACCCGCTGAGCGGGTCCTTGCCGCCCTGCGGCATGAGGATCGGGACCGTCGTCCTCACGAGGTCCGGGGAGTTCGACACCAGGCGCTCGGTCATCGGCGACAGGTTCGCGTCGGACTTGAACAGCTCAGGCCCCGGGGGCAGTTGCCCTCCCTGAGCGCCCTGCTCCCCCACGCACGTGTCCCACGCCTTCTCCGCCGCGGCGGCGCCGGCCTCGCTCAACAGGTCGGCCGGCTTGATCGTCGGGTCGGCCGCCGCGGCACCGTTGACCAGCAGCAGCACGATCCCGGTGTACGCCGCCGCCGACGTGTCGCCCTGCGCGGTGAGGAACGGCACGAAGTGGAAGCCGTTGGCCGGCGCGATGGCGACGACCCCCTTCAGCTCCAACTCGGGGGCGTACTCGGTCGCATAGTGCGCACTCCACAGTGCGGCATGGCCGCCCTGCGAGTGGCCCGCGACGAACAACGTCTTTCCGATGCCGGGGTCCAGCGAGCGGGCCGCGCGCACGAGGTCGAGCGTGGCGTACGCGGCGGACTTCCCGTCCAGGTAGGGGTGCTTGACCCCGTTGACGCCCATGCCGACGTAGTCGGGCTGCACGACCGCGTACCCGCGCTTCACGAACTCGGCGAGCATCTCGCCCGCGCCCTGATCGCCCGGCCCGGGGCCGCTGCGGGACGGGGCGCACTTCGCGCCGATGCCGGTGGTGCCGTGGTCCCATGCGACGACCGGCCAACCGCCTTCCGGCGCGGGGCCGGCGGGGAACGTGACGGTGCCGGTCGCGGCGACCGGCTTTCCGTCGGGTCCGGTCGTGCGGTACATCACGAGCTGTTCCTTGGACGCCCCGGCGACGGCCTTGTCCGACGCGGCAGGACGCTCGCGTACGACGCCTCCCGGCTGGTCGCCCGGCAGCGGATCGGGCGCGTCGAAGAACGCCTCGCCCTCCGGCACCGCTCCCCCGGACCCGGTGGCAGGCGCCGAGGGCGTCGCCGACGCGGGCGGGGTCGCGGGCGTGCCCGGCGCGGGTCCGGCGGCGACAGGCCGGTAGCGGCCGCCCTCCGTCACCCGGTCGGGCCCGCTCCGGCCGCACCCGGCCGCCGCGAGCACACCGACCACTGCGAGCACAGTGGCATGCCGCAGTGTCCGCCTGCCCACAACGCCCGTACGCGCCTTGCCTGTCGAACGCATCGCCCGGCCCCCACCCGCATTATTGGATAGAACACGTTCTACGTTGCCGGAGCAGTATCGCCGCGGGAACCGACGTGAACAAGACACATCCGGAGGTCAGAGCCCGGTAAATCTCATTGACTTCACCATGACGCCCGGCAATATCGGCGAACTAATTTGTCCACATCCGGGTCGGTGCCCCGGACCACGATGTCGGTGCTCATGTCTTCGTACGCGGGGCTCGCGACGCCGAACCCACCGGTCTGCCCGGCACCGTACGGCAGCCGTCGTGTGCCCGGTCAGCCGAGCCCCGTCTCACGGCCGAGCCCCGTGTGCCCGCGGTCCTGACGGTCAACGCCCGGCGGGCGCGACTGGCGGCCCCGCTGGACCGGATCACGAGAGGCTTTGGGTGATTTCGGGGCTTTCAGGCGAGTCGCCACCCGCACAGGACTCCGACCTTTCCAGGACACGGCCGCCTTCGGCAGGACGTTCGCGCTCGCAGCGGCGGGTAGCGGCCGGTTCTTGCCCGCCTCGGC
Source organism: Streptomycetaceae bacterium NBC_01309 (assembly GCA_045039925.1). Classification (GTDB taxonomy): domain Bacteria; phylum Actinomycetota; class Actinomycetes; order Streptomycetales; family Streptomycetaceae; genus Yinghuangia. Next base: position 6,029,397 of record CP108400.1, on the reverse strand, counting down.
CGACGGACCGCCGCCGAGCGCTTTGGCCGACGAATCGCCAGGCCCCTTTGTACGCGCGAACTTGTCGGGACGCGGCCGAGCTGGATCGGCCTCCGCCGACCTGGCCGTCGAGGTCCCGGCGGGCTGCTGCGGAAGGTCCGCGGCGCGTCGCGGGTCCGGGGTCACAGTCGCCGTGAACTCCGCGTGGGAGAGGGGTTTCACTCCGCCCGAACACCGGAAGCGGATTATCCGGCGCCGGGGACATGTCGTTGGTCGGCGTGTGCACCCACGTCGCCAGCTTCATCCCCTTCTCTTCGATGTCCAGGCGATGGAAGTCGGCCGCCTCGACCGTGCGGGTGTAGCCGTTGAGTACCGCCGCGCGGTAGACGTGATCCGAGACCATGACCGCGAGGTGTGCACGCGTACCCGCCAGAACACCCCGCAGACCCTCCGAGTCCAGCATCCTGGCCAGCTCGACGAAGGCGGCCCTGCCCGGCCTGTGCAACTCCACCGGCCCGTGGTGGACCGCGACTCTCAGGTCCAGCGGCGGACCTTGGAAGGCGCGGCGCGCGGCTCTCAGCTCATCGTGCAACTCCCGTACGACGTCGACCAACCGAGCAACGTACTCGTCGGGCAGCACGGCGATGAGCCCGTCGCCGTCGTCCTTCAACTCCAGCACGTCCTTTTTCCAGGAAATGCCTTCCTTGCGAAAGGCCTTCCGGACGACGTCGTGCACGGCGTGGTTGACGTGGGGGAACGAGACCCCCTCATGCGCCGAGGCCCCCTTCACATCGACGGCCAACAGGGAGCGGCTCGGCGGCATGCTGCTCATCGTCTCTCCGCAAAGTGTCAGCGCAACACGAGTTCGGGTGCCGGCGAAAGCGCGCACCGCCCCGTGCCCACGGTAGGCAACGATCAATCCGGCAACACAGCCTGGACCATCCCGAACTACGGCGTGAACGGTCGCCCGTCAGCAGCCGATCACCAGGCGACCGACGGTGAGCGGACGGAATCAGCAGCCGCAAGAGCGGTTCATCCAGGGGGTTTCGCCGGTCTCCCTGTCGTACCTCGTGACACCGGCGACACCGATGATCGATTTGCTCCGGTCACCGCCGAACTCCAGGAAGCGACGTCGTTGGATGCCGAATTCCCAGCCGTAGCGGTTCAGTCCCCGCCCCGGGACGTGAAGCGGCCCCGGGCCTCCCGGGTTGGGGAGGAACGGGGCCGCTTGCTGTGTGTCCGTCAGACTGGGACCGGCTCCCGACGGTCGGTCTGGGCGGGCACGTTCTTGGTGGTGTCGACGGAGTCCGACTCGTCGTCGTCCGGGGCGTCGATGTCCTGCGGGTTGTTGTACTTCTCCAGGTCGAGCGTCTTCTCGCGGGCCGAGACCAGGACCGGGACGACCGCCTGACCGGCCACGTTGGTGGCGGTGCGCATCATGTCGAGGATCGGGTCGATGGCAAGGAGCAGGCCGACGCCGGCGAGGGGGAGGCCGACGGTGTCGAGCGTGAGGGTGAGCATCACGATCGCGCCGGTGAGGCCCGCGGTGGCGGCGGAGCCGATGACGGAGACCAGGACGATCAGGAAGTAGTCCTGGAGGTCGAGGCTGATGTTGAAGTACTGGGCGACGAAGATCGCGGCGAGCGACGGGTAGATCGCGGCGCAGCCGTCCATCTTGGTGGTGGCGCCGAACGGTACGGCGAAGGAGGCGTAGTCCTTGGGGACGCCCAGGCGCTCGACGGAGCGCTGGGTGACCGGCATGGTGCCGACCGAGGAGCGGGAGACGAACGCGAGCTGGATCGCGGGCCACGCGCCCTGGAAGAAGCGCAGCGGGTTGACCCGGCCGACGGTCGCCAGCAGCAGCGGGTAGACGCCGAACAAGACAATGGCGCAGCCGATGTAGACGTCGGCGGTGAAGGTGCCGAGCGGCTTGAGGGAGTCCCAGCCGTACGTCGCGACCGCGGTTCCGATGAGGCCGGCGGTGCCGATCGGCGACAGGCGGATGACCCACCAGAGGGCCTTCTGCACGATTTCGAGGACGATCTCGGCGGCGTTGATGACCGGTTCGGCCTTCTTGCCGACGGACAGGATCGCCGCGCCGAGCACGACCGCGATGAAGACGATCTGGAGCACCTGCGGCTTGGGGCCGAACGCGCTCACGATGTTGGTCGGCACGATGCCGGTGAGGAAGTCCAGCCAGTCGCCGTTGGACAGGCCCTCGGGCGCGGCCTCCGGCTTGGCCAGGTCGACGCCCTTGCCCGGGTCGGTGAGCAGGCCCAGCGTGATGCCGACGGTGACCGCGATCAGCGAGGTGACCAGGAACCAGAAGAGCGTGCGCAGGGCGAGGCTCGCGGCGTTGTTGACGTTGCGCAGGTTGACGACCGAGACGAGGACCGCGGTGAAGACCAGCGGCGGCACGGCGAGCTTGAGGAGGCGGACGAAGATGTCGCCGACCTGCTCAAGGGTGGTGGTCAGCCAGTCGACGCTGCCGTTCTTGGCGATGAAGCCGAGGCCGATGCCGAGCGCGAGGCCGATGAACGTCTGGGCCCAGAAGGGGATCTTGGGCAGGGATCGCTTGCGCACGCCGTTGGGCGTGGCGGTGGTTTCAGACAAAGGGGAGCTCCTGAAGCGGCCGGCGAAGGCGCCGGGCACCGTGAACAACGGGACGGAGGTGACGACCGCTTCAGGCCTGATGTGGCATGTGGAGGGCGGGGACTGCGCTCATTCCACCGGTCAGGTGCGGGGGTGGGACCCGTCGGGTCCGGCCCTGCCGCGAAGCGGTCGGGCGGCGTGCGTGTGCGGTACGCGGAATCGTGCGTGCTTTCGCGTACCGGTCAGCTGACGCCGGCGCCGCTACACAGTGCGGTGGCGCATCGGCCGAGGTCGACGTGCAGACGCGCCACGAGCGGGAAACCCACCGCCGTGCGCGTCGCATACGTGTCGCCTGCACCGAACATGAGGAGGAGTGTAAGCAGTCCGTCAGTAAAACGACAAAACCATTACCGGCCGAACTTGTCCGCTCACGTGGCGTCGGTGGTCCGCGGAGCGGTACGGGGTGCCGTACGCGGCGTGGGCCGCGGGGCCGGGGTGACGTCCACGACGAGGTCGTCCTCGGCCGAGGCGCCCTCCTCGATCCGGGCCTTCGCGCGCTCCACGCGCTCGACCAGGGCCGCCGACATCGCGTCGCGCTGGCTGTTCAGCAGGAAGTAGCTGACCAGCCCCGACACCGCGACGGCCAGGCCGGCCACCAGGATGGGCGCGCCCTTGCCGCCGATGTCGAGGGCGTAGAAGACCGCCCAGATCACCGCGAAGGCCGCCACGAACACCCCGATGCGGTACAGCGTGTAGCGCAGCGCCGGGTGGCTCTGCGACGCGGCCCCGGCGCGGTCCACGGGCCGGCTGCCGCCGGGGACGTCGGGCTCGGACTCGGGCGTGCTGTGCGGTGTGGACACGTTCGGTTCCTTCGGCCGGCGCGGCCCGGGGGCCGCGCAGCGGACACTGCTCCGGCGGGTGCGGCGACGGAGGCCGCACCTTCCGGACATCCAGTACAGCATCCGCGGAAGACGGACCGGCAAGGGGTCGGCCCGACAGGCGGCGGGTGCCGTCTGCCGGGCCAGTCGCCGACCGTGCCGAGTCCGGGATGCGGACGCCGGGACGCGGGGTCGCGCTGCGGGAAGTAAGGGCGCGGGGTCGGAGAGGAGTCGGCGTCAGAAGCGCATGGGCTGCGGGACGTCGCGGCGGCCGGGCTCGGGGCCGTCGTACTCGCGCATGATCTCGTACCGCGTGTTGCGCTCGACCGGACGGAAGCCCGCGTCGCGGATCAGTTCGAGCAGGTCGTCGCGCGTCATCTTGTTCGGCGTGCCGAACCCGTCGGCGTCGTGCGTGATCTTGTACTCGACCACCGAGCCGTCGAGGTCGTCCGCACCGTGGTTGAGCGCGAGTTGCGCGGTCGCGAGGCCGTGCATGACCCAGAAGCACTTCACGTGCGGCACGTTGTCGAACAGGAGGCGGGACACCGCGAAGACCTTCAGGGCCTCGGCGCCGGTCGCCATCGAGGTACGCGCCTGGAGGCGGTTGCGCACGATGCCGTCCCGGCTGTCGTGGAAGTCGTGCTGGTAGCGCAGCGGGATGAAGACCTGGAACCCGCCCGTCTCGTCCTGGAGTTCGCGCAGGCGCAGCACGTGGTCGACGCGGTGGCGGGGCTCCTCGATGTGCCCGTAGAGCATCGTCGACGGCGTCTTGAGGCCCTTCTCGTGGGCGAGCCGGTGGATGCGCGACCAGTCCTCCCAGTGGGTGGCGTGGTCGACGATGTGCTGCCGGACCTCCCAGTCGAAGATCTCCGCGCCGCCGCCGGTGAGCGATTCGAGTCCGGCGTCCATCAGTTCGTCGAGGATCTCGGACGCGGACAGGCCGGAGATGGTCTCGAAGTGCTGGATCTCGGTGGCGGTGAACGCCTTGAGCGAGACGTTCGGCAGCACCTTCTTCAGCTCGCGCAGCGACCGGGGGTAGTAGCGCCACGGCAGCGTCGGGTGCAGGCCGTTGACGATGTGCAGCTCGGTGATGCCGTCCGGCTCCATCTCCTTGGCCAGCCGCACGGCGTCCTCGATGCGCATCGTGTACGCGTCCTTCTCGCCCGGCTTGCGCTGGAACGAGCAGTACGCGCACGACGCCTGGCACACGTTGGTCATGTTCAGGTGCCGGTTGACGTTGAAGTGGACGACGTCGCCGTTCTTCTTCGTCCGCACGTGGTGCGCCAGTCCGCCGAGCCAGGCGAGGTCGTCGCACTCGTACAGCGCGACGCCGTCCTCGCGGCTCAGCCGCTCCCCGGAGAGGACCTTGTCCTCGATCTCCTTGCGCAGACCGGAGTCCATCGCTCACTACTCCTTGTTGTACCGGGTCGGTACCGGCCGAGTACCGGACGAAGCCGACGAAGCTGCCGACGAGCCTACGCCTCCGGCTCGCCCGGCAGATCGGCGGCGCGGTACTCCCACTTCGTCGACAGCACGACGGTGGTACGGGTGCGCGCGACGCCGCGCGTACCCGACAGCCGCCGGATCACGTGCTCCAGCCCCGCGACGTCCGGCACCCGGACCTTGAGCATGAAGGAGTCGTCGCCGGAGATGAACCAGCAGTCCTCGATCTCCTCGACGTCGCGCAGCCGGCGGCTGACGTCCTCGTGGTCCGCGGCGTCGGACAGCTGGAGGCCGATCAGCGCGGTGACGCCGAGGCCGAGCGTGACCGGGTCGACGGTCGCCCGGTAGCCGGTGATGACCCCGGCCTGTTCGAGGCGGTTGATGCGGTCGGTCACGCTCGGGCCGGACAGGCCGACCAGGCGGCCCAGTTCCGCATAGGACGCGCGGCCGTTGACCCGCAGCGCCTGGATGAGCTTGCGGTCCACCGCATCCATGACATTCTCCTCGATCGTCCTGCATTTCATTGGACAGAGTTCGATCTGTCCCTTAGAATCTAAGGCATCAGAGGGTGCATGACCTGCCAAGCCTCTGAAGCAGCAAACACACTCGGCCGGACCGGCCGACTTAGGGGAGTGAAACCGATGTACACCCTCGAGATGGCGCGAGCGCACATCCAGGAGCTGCACGAGATGGCCGAGCGGTCCCGCCCGGTCGGCCCCCGCCCGACGCTGACCCGCGTCAAGAAGTTCGTCGCCCGCGCCACCGGCCGCTGATCCGGCCGCCCCGGCCCCCCGGGGCACGTGGCACCAGGCACCAGGCACACCATCACAGGCTCCCGCTTCCGCGGGGGCCTTTGCTGGTTGCGGGCGGGGCCGGTCCGGCGTGCTCACGGCGGTACGGTCCCCACCGGACCCGCCGCCTCCGCGGGACCCACCGGACCCGGCACACTCGACCGCGCCGCGTCAGTCGCCTGCGTCGCCTCCGCCGCCTCCGCGCGGCGGGCGGCCCCCAACTCGCCCTCCCAGCGCCGGAACAGCGTGTGCGGCACGCCGAGCACGTCCAGCACCTTGCCGGCCACGAAGTCCACCAGCCGCTGCACGTCGGACGCCCCCGCGTAGAACGCCGGGCTCGCGGGCAGCACCACCGCGCCCGCGTCGTCGAGGCGTACGAGGTGCCGCAGCGTCGTCCCGGTGAACGGCGTCTCCCGCGGCACCACCACCAGCGGCCTGCGCTCCTTCACCGTGACGTCGGCGGTGCGCTGCAACAGGTCCTTCGACAGGCCCAGCGCGATGCCCGCCACCGCCGCGGTGCTGGCCGGGACCACCGCCATGCCCTTCGCCGGGTACGACCCGCTCGACGGCCCCGCCGCGAGGTCCCCGGCCGCCCAGTACTCCACCCGGTCCAGCCCGGCCACCGCGCCCGGGTCCTTGCCCGCCGCCAGGCCGAGCCAGGTGGCCAGGTCGCCGCGCCAGTGCGCGTCACGGAACGCGATCCCGGTCTCGTCCAGGATCGTCAGCCGCGCGGCCCGGCTCACCACCAGGTCGACGTGCTCGCCCGCGTCGAGCAGCCCCCGGATCACGGCCGCCGCGTACGGGGTGCCCGAGGCGCCGGACACCCCGACGATCCACGGTCGGCGCTGTGCATGCATGGCGTCATTCTCCCAACCCGCGCGCCGCCGCGCCCGCCACCCCTGGCGCACGCTCGGCGCACGTCGGCGCAAACCACGTGAAACGCCGCGGGCGGCACCCGCGGAAGCCACGGGAATCCGGCCGACTACCGGACGACTGTTGACCGGAAACCACCCGGCCCGCTGGACTGGTTCCGGACGGGGCCGAGTGGGGGGAAGGCCGCGTACCGCCCCTGCGACCCGGCTGCCCGCCCCCGGCACCACGGAGGACCCACTTGCCCGCGCGCCGCCGTTCCGCCGCAGCACTGATACCGCTCGCCATGTTCGCCACCGCGTGCGGCGGACTCGACCAGGACTGGGCCAATCGGGCCAAACAGGCCGCCGATTCGCCGGTCGGCAACACCGGTGAGCCGAACGTGGGCATCACCGCCGAGCAGTTGATCGGGCGGGTCGCGGACGCCGACCGCGCGGCCCGCTCGGTGCGCACCGAGTTCAGCGGACAGTTCTACGGGGTGCCGGTGCACGGCGACACGTCGGTGACCGAGAACGGCGACATGGAGTCGCACCTGACCCTCAAGGACCGCGAGATCCACGTCCTGGTCGTCGGCGACACCGAGTACACGCGCATGGAAGAGGGGACGTACGAGGTCCTCTTCGACATGATCACCAAGGCGCCCGGCTACGACCCGGACCTGGAGGGGCCCGGCGACTCCTTCCGGGAGTTCGGCAAGCTCACGGAGGGCAAGTACCTCAAGGGCCAGGCGGTCTCGCGCGGCACCGGCCTCCAGTCCTTCGCCGACGTGCTCGGCGGCGGGCCGTTCACCAACGGCGAGGGCTCCGACGGGGGAGAGAGCTTCGACGAGGACGGGGACGACGTCGACTACCAGCTCGGCGACGCGCTGCACATCGACGGGATCGAGGTGATCCCGATCGTCCGCACCACCGAGACGGACGACCTGACGTCCGTCCTGACGCTGTACGTGCCCACGCACGGCACGCCGCTGCCCGTCCGCATGACCTCCGACGACGACAACGACGGCAAGGTGGACGCCTCCGTCGACACGCACTACCGGGCGGTCGACGGGGACAAGACCGTCGCCGCGCCGGACGAGGCCCGGACCGTCGACATGGACAAGGTCATGGAGGACTTCTTCGGCGACCCGGGCGACTTCGACGACCCCGACGACTACGGCACGGACGAAGACGACGACGAGGACGGCGGAACCGAGGACGACGGCGGCTCCGTCCCCGCCTGACCCCGCTCCTCCAGACCGTCCCCCGTATCAGGACCCGCCCGGCGCCTCAGGGACGCAGCCCGCGCACCACCAGATCGAGCAGCGCGCACACGAACAGCGCGATGCCGATGAAGCCGTTGGTGGTGAAGAACGCCCGGTTGAGCTTGGACAGGTCGTCCGGCTTCACCAGCGAGTGCTCGTAGACGAACGCCGCCGCCACGATCAGCAGGCCCAGCCACCAGAAGAACCCGGCCCCGGTCAGCGCGCCGAACCAGATGAAGAGCAGCGTCGTGATCACGTGGGTGACGCGCGACGCGTACAAGGCGTTCGCGATGCCCCAGCGCGCCGGCACGCTCTTGACGCCGTGCGCGCGGTCGGCCGCGACGTCCTGGCAGCCGAAGATCAGGTCGAATCCGCCGATCCAGGTGCCGACCGCGAGGCCGAGCACGACGGCGTCCCACGACCACTCGCCGGTCACCGCGATCCACGCGCCGATCGGGCCGATCGCCTGGGCGAAGCCGAGGATCGCGTGCGGCACGTTCGTGAAGCGCTTGCCGTACGGATACACCACCATCGGCACGACCGCGAGCGGCGCGAGCGCCAAGCACAGCGGGTTCAGCAGCGCCGCCGCGACCAGGTAGAAGAACAGCGCGACCAGCGCGCCGGTCCACGCCGTGCGCACCGAGACCTTGCCGGTCACCAGCTCGCGCGTCGCGGTACGCGGGTTCCGCGCGTCGATCTCGCGGTCGATGATGCGGTTGCACGCCATCGCGAACGTCCGCAGGCCGACCATGGCGATCGTCACCAGCAGCAGTTCCCAGTAGTGCAGGTGCCCGTTCACCTCGAACATCGCGGTGAGCGCCGCGATGTAGGCGAACGGCAGGGCGAAGACCGAGTGCTCGATCATCACCAGGCGCAGGAAGGACCGGGTCGACGATTCCCCGCCGACCGGAACGGCCGCCGAACTCATCGAACCGTCCCGGTACGTGCGGAGCCGAGCATGTCCGGCCTGCCTGTCGACACCTTGGACACCTCAGACACTCCAGACACCGCAGCTACCCCAGATACGCCGGACACCCCAGATACGCCAGACATTCCCCACACCCCAGCAGCTCCGATCAAAGCCCGTACTGCTTCCAACGCTGCGTCACCCGGGCGGCCGTCGCCGGGTCGGACGCCACCATCTCCGGCCAGCCGCCGTCGCGCGTGTAGCCCTCCTCGGGCAGCTTGCGCGTCGCGTCGATGCCCGCCTTGCCGCCCCAGAACTGCTGGTACGACGAGTGGTCGAGGTGGTCCACCGGCCCCTCGACCACCGACAGGTCGCGGGCGTAGTCGACGTTCCCGAAGGCCCGCCACGCGACCTCCTGGTAGTCGTGGACGTCGCAGTCCGCGTCGACCACCACGATCAGCTTGGTCAGCGACATCATGTGCGCGCCCCAGATGGCGTGCATCACCTTCTGCGCGTGCTTGGGGTACTTCTTGTCGATCGAGACGATCGCGCAGTTGTGGAACCCGCCCGCCTCGGGCAGGTCGTAGTCGACGATGTCCGGCACGATGATCTTGAGCAGCGGCAGGAAGAACCGCTCGGTGGCCTTGCCCAGCGGCCCGTCCTCGGTCGGCGGCCGGCCGACCACGATCGACTGGAGCATCGGCTTCGCGCGCATGGTGACGCAGTCGATGGTCAGCGCCGGGAACGGCTCCATCGGGGTGTAGAAGCCGGTGTGGTCGCCGAACGGGCCCTCGTCGCGCATCACGCCCGGTTCCAGCCAGCCCTCCAGCACCACCTCGGCCTCGGCCGGCACCTGGAGCGGGACGGTCTGGCAGTCGACCATCTCCACCCGCTTGCCCTGCACGAAGCCGGCGAAGAGGTACTCGTCGATGTCGCCGGGCAGCGGCGCGGTCGAGGCGTACGTCACGGCCGGCGGGCACCCGAAAGCGATCGCCACCGGCAGCCGCTCACCGCGCCGCGCGGCCACCTGGTAGTGGTTGCGCGAGTCCTTGTGGATCTGCCAGTGCATGCCGATCGTGCGCTTGTCGTGCCGCTGGAGCCGGTACAGGCCCAGGTTGCGTACGCCGGTCTCCGGGTCCTTGGTGTGCGTCAGCCCCAGGTTGAAGAACGCCCCGCCGTCCTGCGGCCAGGTGTGCAGGGCCGGGATCGTGTCGAGGTCGACCTCGTCGCCCTTGAGCACGACCTCCTGGCACGGTGCGTCCGACACCTTCTTCGGCGGGATGTGCGCCACCGCCCCGAGCTTGCCGAACGCCTCGCGCAGGCCGGAGAAACCCTGCGGCAACTCGGGCTTGAGCAGCCCGCCGATCTTGTCGCCGATCTCCTGGTACGACTTCAGGCCGAGCGCCTTGAGCATCCGGCGGTCGGTGCCGAAGACGTTCATCGCCAGCGGCATCGAGCTGCCGCGCACGTTCTCGAACAGCAGCGCGGGCCCGCCTGCCTTGTTCACCCGGTCGGTGATCTCGCCGATCTCCAGGTACGGGTCCACCTCGACCCGGATGCGCCGGAGGTCGCCCTCCTTCTCGAGGGCTTTGAGGAAAGCGCGCAAGGTCCCGTATGCCATGCGCACCAGTATCTGCCACGCCCACCGGGCCGGCCGCACGGGCATGGGGCCGGATGGTTGGCGGCGCTTCCCGCGGGTGCGGCTCGTACGCGCCCCGCGCTCCCGTGGCAGGAACCGAACACGGAGCGCACGACTCCTCTACGTTGGATGCCACCGCCACACCTCGGGGAGGACGTACATGGCTGTCGCGGTCGAGCCCGACGTGCCCGCACCGGCACCGGCACAGGCCCTCGGCTCCGCACTCGAATCGGTCGTCGTGTACGCCCAAGGCGCGGTCTGCACCCGCCGCGCCCGGTTCACGCTCCCGGAAGGGCACCGCGGGGAGTTCCGGATCCACGTCGCCGACGTGCCGCTGAGCGCGTACGCGCAGTCGCTGCGCGGCACCGTGGCCGCCGGCCCCGACGGACTGCGGGTCGCCGACGTGCGCCCCCGGATCGAGGCGGTCGCCGTCGAGCCGCGGGACGTGCCGGAACTGCGCCGCGCCTGCGACGTGGCCGACGAGCACCTGACGCGCCTCACCGCACGGCGGTCGCGGCTGCACACCGAGATCGAGGCCACCGCGGGACTGCGCGCGGCACAGGCCCGGCAGCGCCGGGACGATCCCTACCCGCGCCCGGCGGCCGTCGAATCGGTGCTGGCGCTGGCCGACTTCGTGACCGACCGGCTCGACGCGCTCCAGACCCGGATGCGCGGGCTGGAGGAGGAATGCCGCCGGGCCGAGCACGACGCGCGCGTCGCGCGCCACCGGCTCGACGAGGCGTCCGGCTCGCTGCGTGTCGAGGAGGCCCGCACCACCGGGTCGGCCGTCCTGACCCTCGACCTCGCGGGCGAGCCGCCGGCCGGCCCCGCCGAGGTGGTCGTGGATCTGGAGTACCAGGTCCCGGGGGCCCGGTGGGTGCCGCAGTACCAACTGCGCCTCGACACCGCGATGACCGGCGGCACCCTGGTGATGCGCGCGGCGGTCGCGCAGCGCACCGGCGAGGACTGGACGGGCGTACGGCTCGGCCTGTCGACGGCCGATCTCGACCGCCGCACCGACCTCCCCGAGCTCCGCTCGCTGCGCATCGGCCGCCGCCAGGCCGCGCCCGCCCCCTCCGGATGGCGCGAACCCCCCGCCGGACTCGACGAGTTGTTCGCCGGCTACGACACGGGGAAGGCGAAGCGGCGCGCGCGCGACGAGAAGGCCGCGCGCTCCGTCCCGGTCGCCGCCGCAGGGGCCGGAACCCTGACCGGCGGTGCCGTGCTGGGGGGCTACGGCGGGGCCGAGCTCCGCGCGGACCAGTCGGCGTGGATGGCCGAGGAGCAAGCGCGCGGCTACCCGCAGGCCGATCCGATGCCCCCGCCGATGGCGATGCCGCCGGCGCCGATCGCCCCGGGTTCCGCTCCCTCGCCCGCACCCGCCCCACCGCCGCCGCCCGCGCCGCGCATGCGCAGGGCACGCGGCGCCCCCGGCGGACGTCCGCGCGCCGAGGTGGCCGAGGGAGCTCCGCCGCCCGCCCAGGCGTTCGCGGGTGCGTCCTACGGGGGCGGCGGCATGGAACTCGAGCTGGACGACGGCTACATGGACCGGCTCGACTCCGACGGACCGGGCGGCGCCGCGGCGTCGGCGCTTCCCGGCGCCGATCTCCTCGACTACGCAGGGCTCGTGCTCACCGGAGCCGACGACGCCGTGGCACGCGGGCGACTGCGGCCCGGCGGCTCGTACGACGCCATGGCGGAGCAGTACCGCCGTCGCGCCGAAATGGTCGCCTCACTGGCGCTGCCCGCGCACGCGGCACGGGTGCGCGAGTCGGCCGGGTCGTACGACTACCGCTTCGACGTCGCCGCGGCGGCCGACGTGGAGTCGGACGGCGGCTGGCACACCGTCCCCGTGTGCACCGTCGAGGTGGGCCTGGAACCGGAGTTCGTCACCGTCCCGTCCGTCGACGAGTCGGTGTTCGGCACCGTCCACGTCACCAACGCCTCCGCACACGCGCTGCTCGCGGGCCCGGCGGACGTCAGCGTCGGCGGCGAGTTCCTGATGACCGTCCCGCTGCCGACCCTCGCCCCGGGCGAACGGCAGCGCGTCGGCGTGGGCGTCGTCGAGAGCGTGCAGGTCGCGCGGCGCACGCACATGCGCGAGTCGACGGCCGGGCTGCGCAACCAGACGACAGTGCTGGACCACCGCATCGAGATCGACGTCGCGAACCACCTGGCGCGCGAGATCACCGTCGAGGTGCTGGAGCGCGTACCGGTCAGCGACGACAAGGACGTGAAGGTCGAAGAGCACGCCGCCGACCCGAAGTGGGAGCGGGACACCGAGCCGCGCGACGGGCACGTGGTGCGCGGCGCACGCGTGTGGCGGCTGCGGCTGCCCGCGAACTCGACGCGCACGCTGGTGGGCCGATACGAAATCCGCATCCCCGGCGGCAAGTCCGTCGTCGGCGGGAACCGGAGGGCATGAGCCGTGACTGAGTTGACACACCGTCAGGACGGCCCTGAGGGCGCGGACGGCGCGGCGGACCGCGAAGCCGCCGAGGCCGCCGGAGGGGCCGAGGGCGCGGGCCCGGACGACACCCCGCACTCCCTGCCCATCACCGCCGTGACATGCCTGGAGGACCGGGCGCAGGTGGAGCGGTCCGGCGTCGTCGAGGTCGCCGCCGGGGTGCAGCGCCTGCGCATCGGCCCGGTCACGGCCCTGGCCGTGGACCGCTCGCTGCGCGCCGAGGCGATCGACGTCTCCGGCATCGGCGAACTCGGCGTGACCGTCGTCGACGCCCGCATCGTGCGGGCCGCCGTGGTGCCACCGCCGAGGCCCGCCGAAGACGCGTCCAAGATGCGCGCGCTCGTCTTCGACCTGGAGGAGGAGACCCGCGATCTGGCCCGGCAGAAGCGGCGCCTGGAGTCGTCGGTCGCCGTCGTACGCCAAGCCCGCGAGGAACTCCACCGCGCGCTCGCCGAGTTCGCGGGCGTCGAGCCGGACTCGTCGGGCGTGCGGTTCGACACCGTTGACTGGGCCGGGCGCCTGGAGGCCGTCGACGCGGCCGAAGAGCACCGGCACGAGGAGATGTTCGACGTCTCACGTGCGCAGGAGCGCGCCGCGCGCCGCCTCGCGGAAGCCCGCGCCGCGCTGTCCTCGACCGAGGAGGATCCGGCCGAACTGTCCGCTGTCGTCGAGGTGGTCGTCGAGGCCGAGCGGGCCGGACCGGTCGAACTGCGGGTCGTCCACCTGGTGCCGTGCGCGTTGTGGCGGCCCGCATACCGGGCGACCCTCGCCGCCGACGGCACCTCGCTGACGCTCGACTCGGACGCCGTGGTGTGGCAGCGCACCGGCGAGGACTGGACGGGGGTCCGGCTCTCGCTGTCGACCGCCCGGCCGACCCTCGCCGCCCGCCCGCCCTCGCTGGTCGACGACGAACTGCATTTGCGGGACAAGAGCGTCGAGGAGAAGCGCACCGTCGAGGTCGACCTGCGCGAGGAGGACATCGCCAAGGTGGGCGCGGTCGCGGCGACGGCGGCCGAGCTTCCCGGCGTCGACGACGGCGGCGAGGTGCGCGTGCTGGCGGCGCCGACCCCGGTCACCGTGCCGTCCGACGGACGGCCGCACCGCGTGCACCTGACCTCGTTCACCGCGCCCGCGCGTACCGAGCAGGCCGCGACGCCGGAGTTGTCCCCGCTGGTGACGCGGGTCGCGTACGCCGCCAACGAGGCCGGCCACGTGCTCCTCGCCGGACCGGTCGACCTCGTGCGGGCCGGCGGGTTCATGGGGCGCGGACGGCTCAAGTTCTCGGGGCAGGGCGAGGAGGTGCGCCTGCCGTTCGGCAGCGAGGACACGTTCCGCGTGGTGCGGCATGTCTCGGAGCAGAAGGCGACCAAGGCGGTCACGGGCCGTAGCACGACCACACGCACAGTGCGGGTGTTCGTCTCCCACCTGGCCGGCTCCGGCGACCCGGTCCCGGTGGTGCTGCGCGAGCGCATTCCGGTCTCGGAGGTGTCCGCGGTCGAGGTGGCCCTGCGGCCCGAGGCGTGCGATCCGGCGCCCGCGGGCGTCGACGCCGAGGGGATCGTGCGCTACGACGTGACTCTTGCGCCGGGTGAGCGGCGTGAGATCACCTTGGTGTACGAGCTGTCGGCATCCGGCAAGGTCCAGGGGATTTGAGGTCCGTCCGGGCCCGGGGACGACGCATTACGCTGGGGGTGCTCTTCACATGACCCCAGGGAGTCGTTTCCATGTTGCGGGTTGCACCTTTGCTGTTGTCCTTCGCGGTGCTCGTATACGCGTTCATCGACTGCCTGACCACCGATGAGCAGAAGGTGCGCAACCTGCCCAAGCTCGCGTGGGTCTTCATCGTGCTGCTCGTCCCGCTCGTCGGCGCGATCGGCTGGTTCGTCGCGGGCCGGCCGCGCCGGGACCGCGCGGCCGAGCGCCGCGCCCGGTTCGTGGCGCCCGACGACGACCCCGAGTTCCTGGCGTCGCTCGGCAAGAGCAACAAGGAGCACGAGGACATGCTGAAGCGCTGGGAGGAGGACCTCAAGCAGCACGAGACCGAGCTGCACGACGAGGGCCCCGAGGGCGAAGGCGACGGCGGCAAGGGCGACGGGCGGAAGGGCGACGGGCGCACCAAGGACTGACGGCACGGCCCACGACCGAGGGATCGACCGCGGGATCGACGGCCGGGTGGCCGTACGCCCGCCTCCGCCTGGCGAGGCGGGCGTACGTTCCCCCGGACAACGCATTTCCCCCGGACACCGCCCTCACGTCGCGCGCAGCGCCTCCAGCGGCTCCAGCCGGGCCGCCCGCCACGCCGGGTAGGCCCCGGCCAGCAACCCGACCAGCACCCCCGCCCCCGGTGCCGCGACGACCAGGGTCAGATCGAGGACCGGCGTCCAGTTCCTGGCCACGCAGACCCCGACGACGGTCACCACCCCGACGGCGGCGCCGATCGCCCCGCCGATAAGGCCCAGCACGGCCGACTCGACCAGGAACTGCTGGGCGATGTGCCGGCGCGAGGCGCCCAGGGCGCGGCGCAGTCCGATCTCGCCGATGCGCT
The DNA here is from genome assembly GCA_045039925.1 of Streptomycetaceae bacterium NBC_01309. GTDB lineage: Bacteria > Actinomycetota > Actinomycetes > Streptomycetales > Streptomycetaceae > Yinghuangia. The sequence goes on along the minus strand of CP108400.1, from coordinate 6,014,043 downwards.
GCATCACACCCACGAGCGTCACATTGGCGATGCCGACGGCGCCGACGACCAGGCACAGCAGGCCCAGCACCAGGAACATGCCGTTGACGTCGTCCTCGGCCGCGCCCCGCGCGCGCTCCAGGTCGGGCGGCGCGATGACGCGCATCTCGGCGGTCCGCCCCGGATTGAGCGCGGTCGGCGCCTGCGCGGCGATGAGTGCCGCGGCACCGAGCTCGGTGTCGACGACGACCCGACCCGCCGACGTCAGGCCGAGCCGGTCGGCGGCCGTGGTCGGCGGCACGATCACGGCCGCGGCGAGCGCCTGCTCGCGGCGGAAGTCGCCGACGATCCCGATCACCGTGAACGCCTCGTCGCCGACGAAGACCGCCGGGGCGTCCTCCAGGCGCACGATGCCCAGCATCCGCGCCGCCTCCTCGCCGAGCACCGCCACCCGGTCGTGCCGGGCGACGTTGCCGGCGTCGAAGAACCGCCCCGCGACGACGCGGCCGTGGGCGGCCGCCGGGAGGTCGACGGTGGCCGCCACGACACCGAGCGTGCGGGCCGAGACGGTCGAGGGGTCCTTGATGTCGTTGGCACGCACCGGAGGCGCGGTGCCGGGCGCGGCCTCGGCGAGGGCCACGGCGGCGACGGTCCCGTTGAGGCGGGCGAGCCGCTCCGGGGCGTCCCACCCGATGAGCGGGCCTTCGCCGGGGGCCTGGGGCGCGCCGGCGTTCGCCGCGACCACCGTCACGGCGGTCGCGGTGAGCTGGTCGAAACGTCCGACGATGCGGTTCCCGGCGGTCGCCGCGATGCCGATCGTGACGACGAGCGTGGCGATGCCGAGCACGGTGCCGAGGGTGGTGAGGGCGGCCCGCCAGGGGCGTGCGAGTACGGCGGCGAGCGACTCGTCGAGCAGGTCGGCCCGGCCGATCCGGGTGCCGCCGCGGGGCGGGCGCTTCCCGGGCTTCCCGGGCTTCCCGGGCGGGCCCTGCGGCGTGCGTGCGCGGATCGCGCGTCGTGTCATACGCCCGCCTCGGCCAGGACCCGCCCGTCCGCGATGCGGATGCGGCGGACGGCCCGGGACGCCACCGCCTCGTCGTGCGTGATGACGAGCAACGTCAGTCCCTGGCCGTGCAGTTCGGCGAGCAGGTCGAGGACGACGGCGGTGTTCTCGCCGTCCAGGTTGCCGGTCGGCTCGTCGCACAGCAGCAGCGCCGGATCGCCGAGCAGCGCGCGGGCGATCGCGACGCGCTGGCGTTCGCCGCCGGAGAGCCGGTCGGGCCGGAATCCCACGCGGTGGCCGAGGCCGACGCGCTCCAGGGCCTCCTCGGCCCGGGCGCGCCGGGTCCCCCGGGGTGGAGCCGTGGCGCCCTTGGGCCGGTAGACCTCGGCGAGCATCACGTTCTCCTCGATCGTGCGGTACGGCAGCAGGTGGAACGCCTGGAACACGAAGCCGAACGAACCCGCCCGCAGCGCCGCCCGATCGCGTTCGGCGAGCCGGGTCGTCTCGACGCCGTCGAAGCGGTACTCGCCGGACGTCGGACGGTCCAGCAGCCCGAGCAGGCCCAGCAGCGTCGACTTGCCCGAACCGGACGGCCCGGTCACCGCGACGTGTTCGCCCCGGCGGATGCGCAGGTTCACGTCCGCGAGGGCGTGCACGGGCGGGTCGGCGTCGAACGTCCTTCCCACGGACTCGAATTCGACGAGCGGGTCCAGGGACGGGGCTTCGGCGGGTGCCGGGTCTTCGGTGGGTGCCCGGACTTCGGCGGATGCCGGGGCTTGCGGCATCATCGCTCCCCCACGACGACCCGGTCCGCGGCGGCGAGCGGGTGCCCGTCCGACGCGGTCACCGCGACGAACCCGGTGGCGGCGAGGCCGAGCGTCACCGCGACCGGGGTCACGGTCCCGTCGGCGCGCTCGACCTTGACGCGCGCCTGGCCGTCCGCCCCCGTGAAGACCGCCGCGACGGGCACCGCGAGCACGGGTGCCCCGGTCGAGCCGACCTCGACGGTGACCTTGACGGACTGCCCGGCCCGCGGCATGAGCGCGGCGGAGTCGTCCGGCACGATGCGGACCGCGGAGGGCATGCCGGGTGACACCGGAGATCCCGGTGTGCCGCCGGAGTCGGTTGCGCCGGGGTCGGACGTGGGCGCACCTCCCTTGCCGCCGCCGCTACCGCTGCCGTCGCCGCCCGTCCCCTGGTCGCCCTCGGGTGCGGGTTCGGCGTCCCTGCCCACCGCGTCGACCTTGCCGGGGAGCTTCTCGCCGGAGTCGAGTTCGAGCTGCACCGGCATTCCGGGGCGCAGGAGTTGCGCGTCGACGCCGGGCACGGTCGTCTGGACGCGGACGCCCGTACCGGTCACCTTGGCCACCTGGCCCGACGGGGTGTCGCCGGGGCGGACCGCGACCTGGTCGACGCGCACCGGCAGGGCGGACAGGAAGACGAGTTCGCCGGCCGGGAGGGAAACGCCGTACGTGGCCTGGAAGTCGGCGAGATTCTGCCGGGCGTACCCGAGCGCCTTGTCGGCATTGGTCACCCGTCCCTGCAAGGAGGCGATGTCGGGTGCGGGCGTGTCGCCGCCGGGCTTCCCGGACGACGGGTTCGGCGAACCGGACGGGTTCGGCGAGCCGGACGTGCCCGAAGGGGGCGTGCCCGTCGGCGACTTGGCGGCCTGGAGCTCGGCCTTTGCGGCGGCAAGTGCCTCGTTCGCGGCCTGCACGGCCGTTTCCAGCGCGGCGAGTTGCTGCCGCTCGGCGGTGCCCGGCTCCTTCGCCTCGTATCCGCGGGCGCGGTACCAGCGCTTGAGTGCCGACGCGGTTCCGGAGGTGAACGTGTCCGCCGTGGTCCCCGGGTCGAAGCCGATGCGCTTCAGGGCCTCGTTGAGCTGCTTGACGTCCGCCCCCTTCGTGCCGGGCCCGAGCGTGCGGTACATCGGGACGACGCCGCGCAGCACGAGCACCGGCCGCCCGGACACCTCCATGAACACCGACCCTTCGGCGACCGACGCACCGGCCACCGGGGCGCGCGTCACCTTCTGCACACCGCCGCCCGACTCGGCGGAGCCTCCGCCGCTCGGCGCCGTCGCGACCGCCCCCGACAGGCTGACCGGCACCGGCGACTCGAACTCCACCGTCCCGTGGGCCACGACGCCGTTGGTCAGGATGCGGGACTCGACCGGCACGGTGATGAGCGACGCCGGAGGCGGCTTGCGGGCCGCGGCGGCCTCGGCCGGGGACTGGACCTGCTGCCCCGCGTACCAGCCCCCGGCGCCCGCCAGCGCGACGATGCCGAGCACGGTCGCGAGTGCGCGCCTGGCGCGGTTCATCCGAGTCCCTCGGCGCCGGGCGACTTGTCGAGCTTGGGGAAGTACGCGGCGCGGAAGTCCTTGCCGCAGTCGATGTCGGCGATCGCGGCCTTGATCTCCTGCGTCAGTTGCGTACGGGCGACCGCGGGGTCCAGCTTGACCTCGGAGGACTCCACGCGCCCTTCGGGCGGCTGCGGCGTCATCCTGGCGGCCTTGCCGAACCACTCGAAGCGCAGGGCGTTGCGCACCTCGGTGACCGAGGTCGTGGCAACCGGGTAGCCCTTTCCGCGCAGGCAGGTCGCGTACGACTGGGCCAGCCGTACGAGTTCGGCGTCACCGTTGAGGTTCTGCCGGGCGATACGGGCCTGTTCCGACGCGGCGTCGTCCTTGGCCTTGATCTCCTCTTGGGTGCCGTACACCTTTTTCTGCGCCTCGCCCGAGCAGCCGCCGAGCTGCCCGCCGGGCATCTTGCTGCGCTCGGCGTTGCCGAACAACGCCATGTTGTACGCCGGTTTGCGGTCCGCGGGCAGGGCGTCGAACGCCGCGGTGTTGGGGTCGCCGGACTCGGTCGGCACGTTCACGCTGGGGTCGCCCGGGTACGCGGCCGGGGCGAAGGCGCCGAACCCGTACTTCTCGCGGAACGCGCGTGCGGCGTCGTAGTTGCGCTCGAAGCCGTCCTGGAACTGCGGCGGCCCGGGTGGGGCAATGTGCGCGACGTACGTGAAGCCGGCCTTCTTCATGCACTCGGCCATGACGTTGGCGAGTTCGTACTGCTGCTTCTCCGATTCCGAGGCTCCCGGCGGCGGGGCGAGCGGGGCGTCGCCGCCCTGCGGCTTGCCGGGCTTGCCGGCCTCCGTGCCTCCGGCAGCCGCCGGTGACTGCTGCGAACCCCCTTGGGGAGTAGCGGAGTCGGACGACTTCCCGGAGTCCGACGCGCAACCGCCGACCAGCAGCGCGGCCGCGACGGCGGTGGCCGAGAGAATCCAAGTCCTTTGTGTGGTGCGGGTGTTCGTCGCCATGTGCGTATCCGTCGTCATATCGGCCTCCTTCACCCGACGCCCTCGGCGCCGGGGGCCTTGTCGAGCTTGGGGAAGTACGCGGCGCGGAAGTCCTTGCCGCAGTCGATGTCGGCGAGCGCGGCGGTGACCTCCTGCGCGAGCATCGTGCGGGCGAGCGCGGGGTCCATCCTCGGCATCGCCCGCTTCTCGACCTTCACCCCTTCCGGCGGGTGCGGCGTCATCTGCCCCGCCTTGGCGAACCACTCGAAGCGGAGGGCGGTGCGCACCTGGGTGACCGAGGTCGTGGCGACCGGGTAGCCCTTGCCGCGCAGGCAGGTCGCGTACGCCTGGGCCAGCCGCACGAGTTCGGCGTCACCGTTGAGGTTCTGCCGGTTGATGCGGGCCTGTTCGGCGGCGACGTCCGCCTTGCGGTCGGCCTCGGCCTGGGTGCCGTACACCGTGCGCTGGGCCTCGCCCATGCACCCGCCGAGCCCGTCGCCCTTCTGGACGAGCTGGCGGTCGGCGACCCCGAACAGAGCGGTGTTCCAGGTGGCCTGACGGTCCGTCGGGAGCGCGTCGAAGGTGGCGGCGTTGGGGTCGGGCGTCCCGGCGGAGGTCTTCCCGGGCAGGTTGGGGTCGTCGGGGAACACGTGCCCGGCGAACGCGCCGAAGCCGTACTTCTCACGGGACTTGCGGGAGGCCTCGTAGTCGCGCTCGAAGTCGTCGCGGTCCTGCGGGGCGGGGGTGGACACGTACGGGGCGAACGTGAAGCCCGCCTTTTTCATGCAGGCCGCGACGGAGTTGGCGTACGCGTACTCCTGCTTCTCCGCCTCCCCCACGCCGGCGGGCACCACGAGCAGGCCGTCGGCGCCCTGGTGCGGCTGCCCCGGTACGGCTCCGCCGTCTTCCCCGGGCACTCCGCCCGGTGCTCCGCCTTGCCGCGCGCCGCTGTCGGCGCCTCCCCCGGACGAGGTACCGCAGCCGGTGGCCAGAACGGCTCCGGCGAGCACCGCCAGGGCGACCCTGGCGATGGGATGAACGGGACGAATCATCATCAACCTTGCTGTCGATGGCATGGTGGTATCGCGCCCGGTGCATACGTCGGCAACCGGGTGGACTGTGCGTTCAGGTCAGTTCAGGCCAGCTCAGGCCGGCTCAGGCCAGCTCAGGCCAGCTCAGGTCAGGTCAGTTGACGTGGAACCGGACGGCGGGGCAGACGTGGCCACGTCGTCGACGGACCACGGCGGAGGCGGGGTGATCGCGGCACCGCCCGGGGTCGGCATGGGCACGCGCTCCATGGCCTGCGCGACGGCGGTATCCGCGGCAATTTTCGCCAGCACACCGCCGTCCAGCACGAGGGCCCCGGACTCGGACGCCCCGTTCGGGGGCTCCCACATCCAGGCGCGGAAGACCTCGTCGCCGGGTCCGAGCCGCACCCCGCGGCTTTGGCCCGACTTGCCCGCCGCTTCGTTGCGCCCGACGTAGACGGACCAGATCTGCGCACCGTTGGCCGGGACGGAGTACTTCTTGCATACGGGCTTGTCGTCGTCGTCGAACCCGGCGTCCGTGTCGCCCTTGAGGACAGGGGAGCAGTTCGCGCCTTCTCCGTTCGTCGGCATGACACCGCCCATCGGGCCGCCGGAGATGATCATCCCGCCGACGCGCCCGTCACGATCGCGCAGCGTGAGGCTGACGAGGTACGTGGCGCCGCCCGACTCGTCGCTGCGCACGTTCCACGGCTTGGCGTCGATCACCACGCCTTCGGGGCGCAAGTACGGCTCCAGCGCCCGGGCAAGCGCTTCGACCGGTGTCAGCATGCGGCTGGACGCCGACTCGTCCGGGCCGCCGGGCACACTCGCAGGGCCCGCGGCGGTGTTGCCGCCGAGGTACGCGATGCCGCCGACCACCCCGCCGAGGACCAGCGCGGCGGACGCCGACAGCGCGACGAGCAGGTTCGTACGCCGCTTGCGTCGCAGGCGGGTTCCCTCGGCCATCGCCGGCCCGAGCAGGTCCGGCATGCCGGGCTCGGCGAACCGGATGTCGGCCATGGCCCGCGCGAGCACCGGCCGGAGATCCGCGTCGGTGTACGGGTGTTCGTGTCGCTCCGGTTCGGGGCGCATGGGGCGGTTCACCGGCCTCCCTCCGTTCGTGCGCAGGCCGCGCTGCCCACACCCAGAAGGGCGGAGAACCCGGCGTCGTCGTCCAGTGTCAGGCGGCGCCGCAGCGAGGCCAGTCCTCGCGACGTCTGGCTCTTGACGGTGCCGGTCGTGCAGCCGAGCGCCGCCGCGGTCTCCTCGACGCTCAGGTCCTCCCAGAAACGCAGCACGATGACCGCACGGCTGCGCGGCGGCAGCAGGGCCACCGCGTCCAGCAGCGTCATGCGCAGTTCGCTGTCGACCCCTGGTGCGGCGGTCTCGGGGAGGTCGTCGCCGGGATACTCGCGGCGGTAGCCGCGGCGGGTCTCGTCGACGAACGTGCGGTACAGGACGCGCCGGGCGTACGCGTCGCGCGTGTCGCCGTCGTGGACGCGGTGCCACGCGGCGTACATCTTGGCGAGGGTGGTCTGGGTCAGGTCCTCGGCCAGATGCCAGTCACGGCACAGCAGGTAGGCCGACCGGCGCAGATGCGCCTGCCGGGCCAGCGCCCAGTCGCGGAAGTCCGCGTCGAGCTCGGCCTGCCGTGTTCGTCTCCAGTGCCGCACGTTGAGTAGTACGGTCCGGGCCCCGCCTCCGGTTGTCAGCAAATACGGTGTGAACCACGTCACATGATGGTCAGCCGGCCAGTTGCCCGGCGACGTCGCCGGCGACCGCGGCGAGCCTGCGGCCGATGGCGACCACGCCGCGGCCGTCCGTACGCGCCCCGAAGCCGTGCAGCGCGATCACCAGCGCCACTTCGCCGGACGGGTCCAGGACCCCCGCGCCGATGCGGCCGACCCGGTACTCGCGCTCGGGGTCGATCTCGTGGATGGGGTCCTGGTCGGGGTCGCCGAGTTCGGCGGCGATCTCCTCCAGCAGCGTGCGCAGGCGGGCCGCCGAGGGGTCGCGCGCCTCGGACAGGCGGTCGTCGAGGTGTTCGTCGAGGCGGGCGAGGGCCTGCCCGAGTTCGGTCTCGACGCGGGTGACCAGCTCGACCGCGTACCCGCGCTCGCGCGCGCACTTGACCGCCTGCTCGTGGCGGGCGCGCTTGTCCGGGTCGCTGGTGACGCCGTCCAGCCAGCGGCGCAGGGTCTGCTCGTCGGCCCAGCTCACGTACCCGACGCCGAGCGGCGGGGCGATGGGGATCTGGTCGCCGACGCGCACGTGCGGACCGTGCTCCGAGGGGCCGCGCACCACTTCGGCGACGGTCACGTGGAACTCGCCGGGCGTCAGCGCGATGCAGGTCAGCCCCAGCTCGTCGCGCAGGCGCTGCATGCCGGGGCGGGCCAGGTCGACGACGCCGAGGCCGCGGGCGGCGGCCCGGCCGACGGCGATGAGCGCCGGGCCGAGGCGGTACGTACGGCGCACCGGATGCCGTACCAGCCAGCCCAGTTCGGCCAGGCTGACCAGCATCGGATGGCAGGTCGCGGGGGTCACCGCGAGGTGCCGGGCGATCTCGGACAGGGTCAGGCCCTCGTCGGGTCGGGCGGCGATGGCGTCGACCAGGGAGACGAGGCGTTCGGTCTGCGGGGAGGGGCGTGCCACGGTGCGACCGTACCCCTCGGCGATCTTTTTGCATAGTGCGAATATTGACTCGCAATGTGCGCAGACGTACGGTCCCCGCAGCGAGCACGGTTCTGACGCGTGCTCAGATCCCGGGCGCGGGAAGGGGCTTCCGCATGGCTGACAAGCACGAAACCTACGACCTCAAGATCGTCGACGCGATCGTCGTCGACGGCACCGGCGCCGACCGGTTCCGCGGCGACATCGCCGTCAAGGACGGCCTGATCGTGGCCGTGCACCGGCGCGAGAACGGCGAGCCCGCCCTCGACGGCGACGCCGCCGAGGTGATCGACGCGGGGGGGCAGATCGTCACCCCCGGCTTCGTCGACATCCACACCCACTTCGACGGCCAGGCCACCTGGGACGAGGTGCTCGACCCCTCCACCTCGCACGGCGTCACCACCGTGGTCTCCGGCAACTGCGGCGTCGGCTTCGCCCCGGTGCGGCCGGGCAGCGAGGACTGGCTGATCGGCCTCATGGAGGGCGTCGAGGACATCCCCGGCACCGCCCTCATCGAGGGCATGACGTGGGGCTGGGAGACCTTCCCCGAGTACCTCGACGTCCTCGACCAGCGCCGCTTCACCGCCGACATCGGCGTGCAGGTCGCGCACGGCGCGGTGCGGGCGTACGCGATGGGCGACCGCGGCGCGCGCAACGAGCCCGCGACCGCCGAGGACATCACCGCGATGGCCGCGATCGTCAAGGAGGCCGTCCAGGCCGGCGCGCTCGGCTTCTCGACCTCGCGTACCGTCGCGCACCGCGCGATGGGCGGCGAACCGGTGCCGGGCACTTTCGCCTCCGAGGAGGAGCTGTTCGGCCTGGGCCGCGCGATGGCCGAAGGCGGCCGGGCCGTCTTCGAACTCGCCCCCACCGGCTCCTCCGGCGAGGACATCGTGGCCCCGCACGCCGAGGTCGCGTGGATGAAGCGGCTGGCCGAGGAGATCGGCATGCCCGTCTCCTTCGCCCTCCTCCAGGTGATGGCCGCCCCCGAGCTGTGGCGCGACCTGATGAGCGAGTCGATGAAGGCGATCGAGGCCGGCATCCCGCTCTACCCGCAGGTCGCGGGCCGCCCGTTCGGCATGCTCACCGGGTTCACCACGCGCAACGCGTTCAGCAAGCGCCCGACCTTCCAGGCCGTCGCCGCCCGGCGCGCGGCCGGCGAACTGACCGACGCCGAGTTCGCCGCCGCACTCGCCGACCCGGCGACCCGGGCCGCGATCCTGGCCGAGGACGACCTCCCCTCCGACCCGACGATCCCCGGCGACCAGGTCAACCTGGCCCTCCAGCGCCTCGTCGGCATGATGTACCCGATGGCCGCGGTCCCCGACTACGAGCCCACCCCCGACCGCGCCCTCACCGCGATCGCCGAGGCACGGGGCGAGGACGTCCTCGCCGTCATGTACGACCTGATGCTCGAGGACGACGCGCAGGCGATGCTCACCGTCCCGCTCTTCAACTACGCGGGCGGCGACCACGAGGCCATCCGCGAGATGCTCACCCACCCCGCGAGCGTCTTCGGCCTCGCGGACGGCGGCGCGCACTGCGCGATGATCTGCGACGCGTCGCAGCCGACGTACCTCCTCACCCACTGGGCCCGCGACCGCGCCCGCGGCGAGAAGCTGCCGCTCGAATTCGTCATCAAGAAGCAGACCGCCGACACCGCCGCGCTCTACGGCCTCGGCGACCGCGGCGTCATCGAGGCCGGCAAGCGCGCCGACCTCAACGTCATCGACCTGGACAACCTCACCCTCCACCGCCCGCGCATGATCCACGACCTGCCGGCCGGCGGCGGCCGCATGCTCCAGGACGCCTCCGGCTACACGGCCACCATCGTCGCCGGCCAGATCACCCGCCGAAACGGCGAGGACACCGGCGCCCGCCCCGGCCGCCTCATCCGCGGCGCGCGCTGAGCCGCACTGCTGTCGGTGCCGCCGCCCCCGGGGCGGCGGCACCGGTCGCGGAGCGCCGTGCCTGGGCAGGGCCAGGTGCTCCCTCCCGGTCAGCCGGGCGCCGCGGTCAGGCGCCCACGGCGCACCGCTTCGAGCAGCGCCTCATGGTCACGCTCGTTCTGGTCCGCGTAGCTCTCGGCGAACCTCGTCAGCGCCCGGTCGAAGACGTCGCTCTTGCCCAGGTAGGCGGCAATGGCGATGCGGTCGCCCGACCGGGCGTGCGCGCGCGCCAGGGTGGCACCGCACAGCTCCCCGAACAGGGCCATGCCCCGCGGCACCATCGCGGTCGGGTCGACGATGCCCTTCCAGTCGCGCAACTGGCGTACGTAGAAGTCGCGTTCGACGCCGTCGGGAGCCCGGACCCGCTCCCAGCCGAGGAAGATGTCGCTGGCGGCCTGCATCAGCCGCTGTCCGGCGACCACGCGCTGTCCTTCACACCCGTACGCGCTCGCCCCGACGTGCGCGGCGAGCACCGACTCGCCCGCCTCCTTGGCCTGGAGGAACAGCGGGTCCTCGCCGTCCCGGCCGAGCATGAGGACGATCCAGCAGCGGGTGCCGACGCTGCCGACCCCCACGACCTTCCGGGCCATGTCCGCCATGGTGAACTGCTTCAGCAGGTGCTGCCGATCCGTCTGCAGGCTCTCGGCGTAGCGGTCGATCAGGTCGCGGATCATCTCTTCGAGCCGGTCGCGTTCCACGCCCGGCATCAGGTCGTCGACCCGGGTGATCATCGGCGGGGACGCGGCGATCCGCCGCTCGCCGCCGACGACCTCGGTCAGCTTCTCGAACGCCTGGAGATTGGTACGGGTCCGCGCCTTCGACAGGGTGCGGGCCAACTGCTCGCGGCCGCGGCCCGGCAGCCGGCCCGCGGCGAGGGCCTGGAGCTGGTCGGCGTCGGCCTTGGCGTACCAGACGTCGAGGTTGCCCATTCCGGCGAACGCGCGCATCCGCTCCCGGTACGACCGCACCGTGGCCCCGACGATCTTCGCGCGCTCCGCCTCGGTGAAGCCGTTCTCGCGGGCGGCGGTCACCATGCTGGCGGCCAGCCGTTTGACGTCCCACTCCCAAGGGCCCGGCAGCGTCTCGTCGAAGTCGTTGATGTCGAACAGCAGATGGCGTTCCGGCGAGGCCAGCAGACGGAAGTTCAACATGTGCGCGTCGCCGCACAGTTGGGCGTACAGCCCGGTCACGGGGGTGGCCGCCAGATCCTCGGCCATGACGGCCGCGGCGCCGCGGTAGAAGCGGAACGGCGACTCCGACATTCGCCCGTACCGGATCGGCACCAACTCCGCCACCCGGGTGGCGGACTGTCGCTCGATGACCGCGATCGGATCGAACCGGTCCGGGGGTGGCTCGAAGTCGCCGTGCGCCGAGCGCGGCGCGCGGGCCCGCGCGGCCCGCCCGAGCTCCGCCCGCTCCCGGGGCGACATTCTCGGCGCGGCATAGCCAGGCATAACCGGAGCGGCATCCATCGCGACGTCTCCTGTTCCGTCCCCCGCAAACCGTGATCTTGTCCCCACTCTCCCCCGACAAGGCCGTCCCCGCCCGGTGAGAGACCCGGTGAGGGACGACGATGCCGATCACCACGGATGACCGACGGGGACCAGGGGGCGGGGTGGTGGGGCGGGGTGGTGGGGCGGGGTGGGTTGGGTTGGGTGGGGCGGGTTCCTCCATACGTACGGGTCGGTGGGGCCGGGGGTGGTGCCGACACCTTGTGGGGTGGCGGGGGTACGTGGGGTCACCCTGGGCCCGGCCGTCCCCCCGGGTTGGTGGGACCCGGGGTGGTGCCGCTACTTGTGCGGGTCGTGGTGCCGGAGGGCGGTTCGTTCACCTTGCGGTGTGGCGGTGTGCTGGGGGTGCGTGGGGTCCCCCCTGGGCCCGGGGCGTCCTGCGGGCGGTGGGACCCGGGGTGGTGCCGTTGCTCGTGCGGGTCGTGGTGCCCGGGGTGGTTGATTCACCTGGTGGTGTGGCGCGGTGTGCCGGGGGTGCGTGTGGTCCGGCCCTGGGCCGGGGCGTCCTGCGGGCGGTGGGGTCCCGGGGTGGTGCCGCTGCTCGTGCGGGTCGTGGTGCCCGGAGGGCGGTTCGTTCACCTTGCGGTGTGGCGGTGTGCTGGGGGTGCGTGGGGTCCCCCCTGGGCCGGGACATCCCGCGGGTCGGTGGTGCCCGGGGTGGTTCCTTTCCTCCCGCGTCAGAGTGCTGCCCCGGGTCGGTGCAAAGCACAGGTCGCGCCGGAGGCGCCGGGAGGTTTCGGAATCTGCTGGAGATCGACGAGCGCAGCGAGGAGAGCGGCCGGAGGCCGCCAGTCAGACTTTCTTGCGCCGGAGGGAGCGCCAGCGACCGGAGGTGCAAGAAAGTCCAAGGCCGGAGTGCGAAATTGCGTGGCGGAGGGAGGAACGACCGGAGCCACGCAATTTTGTGCTCCGGCCGCACTAATAAATAGCGCCACACCTGAAACAAGAGCGGACCAACCCCGGCCCGCCCACAAGAGCAGACCAACCCCGACCCGCCCACAAGAGCAGACCAACCCCGGCCCAAACAGCCTCTGCGAAACTGTCCCGGTGATCAGGTTCCGGTTCGGCCTCCGGACACTCGACGACGTCCAGCCCTGGGGCGAAGACCCGCCCAGGCTCTCCTGGTTCATCCTGACCGACGGCTGGTACTGCATCGACGCCGACGATCACGAACTGCTGCGCTACTCGGCCCCCTTGGCGGCCAGTCCGTTCGACGTCCACGTCGACTACCACGTGGTGCGGCTGTGGGAAGACCTGCTGACAGTCCTCCCCGCAGCCCTCGAACCCGTTCCCGCCGACCTGCGGCGACTCGTGGCCGCCGAGCCGTGGGAGGGTTGGCGTCCCGCTCTCTCACCGGGCCTCCCGCCGGACCTTCGACGCGCGGCCGAGGCTGCCGCGGCATGGCATGACGAACACACGCTCGACATGGGCCACCTCCGGGACGCTCCATGGCTGAGGTTCTGGCGGACCGCGGATGGCGACGGCAACGGCAACGGCAACGGCGAGGACACCGTCACGCTCTCCTGGCAGCACCCGCCGGACTCCGACGTCGAGTTCGTCGCACCTGCGTCAGGGCGGGTCACGGTACCCACCGACGCGTTCATCGCCGCGGTGACCGACTTCGACCACGTGCTGATCTCGGCGATGGACGAGCGCGTCACGGAACTGGAGACCGGCGGGCCGCCGCCCGGCGTCAGCGTGGACTTGGCGCAGCTCCGGCGCGAGCACCAGGACCGAGCGAGCTGGCTCCAGCGTGCGTTCGAACGTTCGCGTAGCACCGACTGGGAGGCGGTGCGCGTAGGTGCGCGGGTGCTGCTTGCGGGTGGTGGGCGGTAGGGGTGTTCGGGGGCGGGTCGGGGTTGGTCCGCTCTTGGGCTCGGGTCGGGGTTGGTCCGCTCTTGTTTCAGGTGTGGCGCTATTTATTAGTGCGGCCGGAGCACAAAATTGCGTGGCTCCGGTCGTTCCTCCCTCCGCCACGCAATTTCGCACTCCGGCCTTGGACTTTCTTGCACCTCCACTCGCTACGCTCCCTCCGGCGCAAGAAAGTCTGACTAGCGGCCTCCGGCCGCTCTCCTCGCTGCGCTCGTCGATCTCCAGCAGATTCCGAAACCTCCCGGCGCCTCCGGCGCGACCTGTGCATTGCACCGACCCGGGGCAGCACTCTGACGCGGGAGGAAAGAAACCACCCAGGACACCACCGACCCGCGGCACCACCGCCCCCGGGCCCCACCGACCCGGGGCACCACCGACCCGGGGCAGATCCGCACCGTGGGAGGGAACGAACCACCCCGGGGATGCTGGAGGCGTGGTGTGTGAATCTGGGCCGAGGGGTGAGGTGAGGTGAGGTGGGGTGGGGTGGGGTGGGGTGGGGTGGGGTGGGTGGGTGAGGCTGGGTGAGTCATAGCTGAGCTGTCGTCAGGAGCCCCGAAACGCAAGCGCGTTCGATCGGTGTATGGCAAAGTTTGGATATGGCGGACTATCGGATCGTTCCAACTCGCGGTCAGTTCGTGGCCATGGCGATCAGCAACCTGCTCGTCCTGGTTATGTTCGTCTTGAGCATCACGTCAGCCCTCGTGCTCGATGCCCCTACCGCCTGGCTCGTCGCCTCGGTCGTGATGGCGGCCGGGCAAGTCGCCTTGATCGGGCTCTCGTTCCGCTTCGCCACCGTCCTCACCGAGCGGGGCGTAACAGCGGTTGGCCTGCTGACGCGGCGCTTCGCGTGGGACGACATCGCCGAGATCGAGGTCGTGCGCCGGCACGGCAGCTTTATGGCCCAGCTGACGCTGACCGACGGCCGAAAGCGGCGGCTTCGCGTGCCGGTCGCCGGCTCGTCCTTCAGTGAGAACGCCTTCTACGGCAACGTGCATACGATCTGGACGCATTGGACCGCGGCGACCGGCCGCGCGCCTGCCGAGGCACCGGCCCTTTCGCGACCCTGAGGCTTGCGCGCACCGCGGAAGCGGTTCCTGCACGCCGCCGTTGAGGGTCCCGGGGTGAACCATGTCCATTCTGGCGCGGCCGGGGCCTTCTGATCTACGCCGAGATCCATCGGATTTGCGGAGCTCCGATCCGCACTATTGAGCCCATGCGCTTTCACCCGGGCAATCTGTTTTCCGTCGGTTCGACAACTGCTGTTTCTGACACCCTGGTTGACCGGATCCCGCAAGGACGCGCCTGGTTGCGTGGACTTTCGCTCAACCCCTCCGCGCCGGCGGGGGTACGGCGGCGGCTGGTCGCGTGCGACCCGTCGGCTGCTGATGTGTTCCCCGAACGCGCGGTTTCTGTGGGGGACTTGGTTGGGGCGGCCGAGAAAGGCACGGACCTCCCCGGGCGGTGCGCCGCGTTGCTTACGACGGCTCCGCCGGAGGACCTGGACGAGGCGGTGGACCGAACCGGAGCACCCGATGTGCGGTTCGCGCTCGCTGGCGACGAGAAGATCCGGACCGACACCGAGAAGTGGCTCCGCGGAGAGCTCTTCATGTGGATGTACGACGGAGACTTCACCTGGGAAAAGCCGTCGAGGGGAACGGCGACCGCCCGCAAGACGGCTGTCCTCCAAGAGCTGTACGCGACGTGGGGCCACCCCGACTGGCAGCGTCTGGCCGAACACCCCTGGCTTGTCACGCACATCGGCCTGGCGCGGTTCGCGGACCACAAGTACGCGTTCGCCCGGCTCGCCGCGGTCGAGGACCCGGCCATCGAAGGAGCGGTCCTGGCCGCGTTGTTGACCGATCCCAGTGCCACGCTGCGGTGGTGGGCGCGGCGTGACCGGCGGCTGCCGTGGCCGTACCTGCGTCCGCTGCTGGAGCATCACCCCGAGGACGCCGCGGCGAACCCGGGGCTCCCGGTGGAGGTGATGCACCGGCTGCTGGACATCGTCGTCGGGGTGCCGGACGAGCCCGCTGGGTGACCGAAGCGGTCAGCAGGCAGGAACGATTCGGGTGACGTCCTCGGTGGTGAGCACCCAGCCGTCCGAGACATAGCCGGTACGCCCGTCCGGGATCTCGACCTTGTTCCAGGTGGGCGTGGTGCGGCCCGTGAAGGACACCACGGTGGGCCCGGTGGTGTGGCAGATCAGCGTGACCGGCGTGTTGTTCGGCAGCGTGGCCACCAGTTCGGAGCGCTGGGTCGGTGCGCTGCGGACCATGAGGGTGTACTGCCTCGCGTACGCCGTCCGCGCGTTCGGCGCCACTGGAGCCGCGGGCGCCGCCGGAGCCGGAGGAGCGGTGGACGACGGAGGCGGCGTGGCCGGCGCGGTGGTCGGCGGTGCGGCGGGCGGCGGGGTCGGTGTCGGCGGCGCGGAGGCCGGTGGTGCCTGCGTGGGCGGCGGCGGCGCCGGTGTCGGGGTGGTCTGGATCTCCGCGGAGGGCCCCGCGGCGGCGACGAGGGCCGGCTCGCCGGGCGGTGCCGGCGGGACGGCCCCGCCGTTCGCGGAGGGGAGTTCGGAGCGGGCGGGCGACTTGGTGTCCTCGCCCACCATGACGTCGGCGGCGATCCAGGCGACGATCGCCAGGACGGCGAACGTCAGCGCCGCCCCGGTGCGCGACCCGGTCGCGCGGAGTATTCGGGCCGCGGTACGCCGCCGCCAGGCACGCAGGCGGTCGGGGTCGCCGCCGCGTGCCCGGTGGCGCCCCGGCTTGAGGATGTCCACGGCCACCTCCCCGAGACGTGGTCGACTCCCATACTCCCGCAGGGTTTTGATCCTTCCAACGGCGCAGAAGGGGCGCATGCCGACATCGGGGTTTTCGGGCCAAGGGCGGGGGCGTCGGGTCGGTGCAGGAGTGGCCCTGGGGCCTGGAGAGACGGCTCCCCTACCGGGGGCGGCGGGCTACACCTCCACGAGGGACTCCCAGTACGCCGCCCAGGCGCACGCGCCGGCGGCCAGTGCCTCGACCTCGGGGTGGGCGCCTTCCTCCGCGGCCGCTTCGCTCAGCGCTGCGGCCTCCGCGCGGACCAGGGCCAGCCGGCCGCGGCAGATGCCGGTCGCGTATCCCGGCAACTCCCGTACCAGGGCCGCGGCGTCGGCAGGGTCCTGGCCGCCGTCGGTGACGAGCCGGCAGCCCCAGAGCATCGGGTCGATCCAGGCCGGCCCGCGTACGGCCCATGCCCATTCGACAAGCCACGCGCGGTCGTCCTCGACGAGGAAGTTCACCGCGGCCGGATCACCGTGCACCAGGCGGTCCCCGCGGAACAGGCTCTCGTCATCGGGGTGGCACCAATACCCCCAGCGCTCCCATGCGCCCGGCACGACCGGCGGGGCGGCGGCGCGGCCGACCTCGGTCAGTGCCGCCGAGGCGAGGGGGATGTCCGGGGAGCCGGTCCGGAACTCCGCCCACTCGCGCGCACCTTCGATCAGCTCGAAGCCGAACAGGTCCCAGTCCTCGGCGGTCACACGCCACAACAACCGCGGGGACACCCCCGGCACGTGCTCGGCGACCGCCGCCTCGCGTTGCAGCGGCTCCCAGGTGTCGATGCTCCCGATCTTGGCGCCCTTGACGAACGCGGACGTCCCGTCGAAGTGAAGCCACGCGGCAAGGTCCGACCCCGCCCAGCCTTCCGCGTCCTCCACCGCAACCACCGGACCGGCATGCGCGGTTACGGCCGCAAGGACCTTGTCCGGCAAATGCCCCCAGGCAGTACGCATCCCGCCGACCTCCAGTCGCAAGCGAGGGCCGCGAGGCCCTCGCCGAGGGTCGCTCGTCTTGTGCCGAGAGTAACGAACGCCACTCGGGCACCGTGCGAACTGCGCACAACTCGGTAGGGGGCTCAACTCCCGGCGGTCTGCCGGGCCCACCATGTGCGGTCGATGGTCGGGAACTCCAGCTCCTCGCTGCGGAGCACGGCGTGCGCGACGAACTCCTGTGGCAGCCGGATGGCCGGAGGGTCAGACTCCGCTGTAGGAGTGCAGGCCGTTGATGAACATGTTCACGCCGTAGTAGTTGAACAGGAAGCACGCGAACGCCAGCAGCGACAGCCATGCCGCGTTGCGGCCCTTCCAGCCGCCGGTGGCGCGCGCGTGGAGGTAGGCCGCGTAGGCGACCCAGGTGATGAAGGACCAGGTCTCCTTGGGGTCCCAACCCCAGTACCGGCCCCAGGCGTTCTCCGCCCAAATGGCGCCGGCGACGACCGCGAAGGTCCACAGGGGGAAGATCAGCGCGTTGACGCGGTAGGCCGTCTTGTCGAGGGAGTTCGGGGACGGGATGCGCTCCATGACGGTGTCCCACGGACGCGACGCGGGCGCCGGACCGGCCATGCGCTTCTCGTAGCTGTCCTTCATCAGGTACAGGATCGACGCGAGCGCACCGATGTGCAGCGCCCCGAAGGACACGATCGCCGTGGACACGTGGATCCACAGCCAGTACGAGTGCAGCGCCGGGACCAGCTGCTGGGTGTCGGTGTAGAGGATGGTGACCGCCACGCCGAGCGTGGTGATGACCGGCAGCAGCACGAACAGCCCGAGCCAGCGCACCGGGCGGCGCGTCAGCAGGATGAGGAACGCGGCCACGACCATGAGGGCGACCGACGTGGAGAACTCGTACATGTTGCCCCACGGCGCCCGCTTCACCGCGAAGCCGCGGGCCAGCAGCGTGCCCGCGTGCAGCAGGAACGCCAGCACCGTGAACGCCACGGCGACGCGGCCGAAGCGGTCCGAGCGGTCGCTGCCGCGCGTCACGTCGCCCGCGTCGTCCGCGCCGTCGCCGTCGTGCCCGGTGTCGCGCACCACGACGACGGGACGCTCGGCGAGCGCCACGCCCGACGCGGCCTCGCCCGCGGCGGCGGAACCGCCGTACGCGGCGGCGATCGTCGCGGCCGGGGCCACCGGCTTCGCGGCCGCGGCCTGTGCCGGAACGCGCTCGGCCGACGCCTCCGCGAGCGCCGCTGACTGCTGCGCGACGCGGCTGCGGCTGCCGAACACCCACTCCGCACAGAAGGCGAAGAAGGCCAAGGTGTAGACGGCGATCGCCGAATACATGCACCAGTTGCTCAACTGGGCCAGGTTCTCGTTGACGGCGTTGACCGTCTCGTCAGCGCTGAGAAGCACGCCTAGTCCTCGTCCTTCTTCTCTCGGTCGGCCGTCTGCGCGTCGGCCCCATTCGGCTCGGCCGTACTCGGCTCGGCCTCATTCGGCTCGGCCGCCACCGGCTTCGCCTTCTTCAGCGCCACGGCCCCGTCACTGCCGCCGTCCGCCGCCCTGTCCGCGTCCGCGGCGGAGCCTCCCGTCGCGACGACAGGTGCCGCCACCCGCAGGCCGTCCACGAGAGCCCGCACCTCCTGTCCCAGACCGCCGCCTTCGGTGCGCGTCAGTCCGGCGACCTCCACGACGGTACGCCCGTCCGGTCCCGTCACCGCACGCACCCACATGCGGCGGCGGCGTACGAACAGCGACAGCACCAGTCCGACGATCGCGGCGATCACGCTGTAGAGCGCGACCTCCTTGCCCGGCTCCTTCGAGATCTGGAAGTTCGCCCAGGGCTTCACACCGTTGAAGGTGATCGTCGAGCCGTCGGGCAGTGACTTCGTGACGCCGGGGACCAGCACCTCGTTCCACAGCTGGCCGTCCGGGTCCTTGTACTGCTCCATGGCCTTGGTGTTGAGCCGGAACACCGACTGCGGCACGCCGGAGTCGACGCCGAGGCTGCCGTGGTACGCGTTGATGATCAGCGCCGGGTTGTCCAGCGACGGGAACGTCGAGTACCAGCCCTTGCCCTCCTCCACCATCACAGTCGGCGTGAAGATGCCTTCGAAGCCGAGCTGCTGGAGGCCCTTGCTGACGTCCGGCACCTTGATGACGCCGGTCGACGTGCGGTTGCTGTCCTGCGGCAGGAACACCACGGGTCCGCTGTAGGCGATCTCGCCGGTCGAGTCGCGGACGGTGATGTCGGGTGCGTACCCGGTGCCGAGCAGGAAGACCTTGGTGCTCCCTATCGTCAGCGGCTCGTTGACCTTGACCTTGCCGGTCCTCGGCTTCCCCTCGGCGCCCTCCCAGTACTCGACGGTCGCCTCGAAGTCGCGCGGCGCGCCCTTCTGGGTGCCGAGCCGTTCGAAGGTCTGGTCGAGCTTGGTGAGCCGGAAGCCGAACGACTCCATGTTCTTCTCGTCGAACAGCGCGCCCGACTGGAAGTCGTCGTACTGCGTGAAGGAGTTGGCGAAGCCTTCGGGCGAGCCCTCGACCAGGATCTTGCCGCCCTGCCCGGTGTAGAGCTTGCCGAGCAGGAACGCGAGCAGGACGCCGATCAGCGCGATGTGGAAGAGGATGTTGCCGGTCTCGCGGGCGTAGCCCTTCTCGCCCGCGACCGACCCGGTGCCCGGGCTGAGCCGGAACCGGCGCTTCTTGAGCTGGGTGCGCGCCGCGGCGAGCACGGTGTCCGGGTCGGCGTCGGTACGCCAGGTCGCGTACGCCGGCAGCCGCTCCATCCGCTTGGGCGCCTCCGGCGGGCGGCCGCGCAGCACCTTCGCGTGCGCCCACGCGCGCGGCACGATGCAGCCGGTGAGCGAGACGAACAGCAGGATGTAGACGGAGGCGAACCACCACGACGAGAAGACGTCGAACAGCTGGAGCTTGTCCATCCATTCGGCACGGCCGGGGTGGTCGCGGAAGTACTGCGAGACCTTGAGCGGGCTCACCGCGCGCTGCGGGATGACCGAGCTGGGGATCGCCGCGAGGGACAGCAGCAGGAGCAGGATCAGCGCGACCCGCATCGAGGTGAGCTGCCGCCACATCCAGCGCAGCCAGCCGCCGGCTCCGAGTCTGGGCTGCTGGATGTCGTACCGTTCCGGCTGGGGAGCGGTGGACATGCCGGCGTCGGCGGCCCGCTTCTCGGATTCGGTGTCGATGGTCACGTCAAATTCCGATCGTGTATCCGCTGGTCCAGGCCTGCATTTCGCGGATGATCCGGTCCCAGACCCCGGTGACCATCAGCAGGCCGAGCAGGACGAGGAGACCGCCGCCGAGGCGCATCACCCAGACGTAGTGCCGCTTGACCCACGCGAACGCGCCGAGCGCCTTGCGGAACGCGAGCGCCGCGACGACGAACGGGAGGCCGAGCCCCAGGCAGTACGCAACCGTCAGGACGGCGCCGCGGTTCGCGCTCCCCTCGTCGATCGAGAGCCCGAGCACGGCGCCCAGCGTCGGGCCGATGCACGGCGTCCAGCCCAGCCCGAAAACCACGCCCAGCATAGGCGCGCCCGCGAGGCCCAGCGTCGGCTTCTGGTGGATCCGGAACTCGCGCTGCATTCCGGGCAGTACGCCCATGAACGAGAGCCCGAGAACGATCGTCACCGCACCGAGAACCCGCGTTATGACCTTCTGGTGCTCCAGCAGCGTGCTGCCGAAATAGCCGAACGCCGCACCGAACGACACGAACACGGCGGTGAAGCCGAGCATGAACAGGAGTGCGCCGGCGAGCAGTCGGCCGCGCTGGGCGTCCTTCAGGTCGGCGCCCGAGACGCCGGTCACGTACGACAGGTAGCCGGGCACCAGCGGCAGGACGCACGGCGAGAAGAACGAGACGAGGCCGGCGAACAGCGCGATCGGTATGGCGAGCAGGAGGGACCCGCTCGTCACCGTCGTGGTGGGGTCGGCCGCCAGGAGCACCGGTCAGCTCCCGTTCAGCAGCGGGTCGATCATCGCGCGCAGGTCCTCGACGGTGACGGCGCGCAGCGAACGTGCGGCGATCCGGCCCTCCCGGTCGATCACGAGCGTGCTCGGGATCGCCGCCGGGTTGAGGTCGCCCTTGAACTTGAGGATCTGGCGGCCCTCCGGGTCCCAGATGCTCGGGTACTCGATGCCGAAGTTCTCCTCGAACCGTTTCGCGTTCGTCTCGGTGGCGTCGCGCGTGTTGATGCCGAGGAAGACGACGCCCTTGTCCTTGGTCTCGGCGGCGACCGTCGCGAGGTTGGGTGCCTCGCCCCGGCAGGGCGCGCACCACGAGCCCCACACGTTGAGGACGACGACCTGGCCCTTGAAGTCGGCGAGCGAGACGGGGGCTCCGTCGAGCGTCTTGCCGGAGACGTCCGGGGCGGCCTTGCGGTCGCCTGCCGCGACCTGCTTGATGCCCTTGCCCTCGACGTATCCCTGCTGGTCCGCGTTGGCTTCCTTGCCACCGCCGTCACTGCCGCATCCGGCGACGGCGAACACGGCAACGGCGGTCAGCGCGGCGGCGCGGAGGATCGGTCGTCGTGTGAGCATGTGAAAAGTTTCGCATGGGGTTCGGAGGGCTCTGCACCGGGTCCGCAAAACGGGGTCGGGCGGCGCCTCGTGTCAATCCCCTTGGCGTGGATGACCATGAAACGCCGCCCTCGATAGCACCAAATGCCCAATTTGCCGCAAATGCTCCAGGGCGACTCAGGCGCCGAACTGCTTGCCCTGCTGCTGGAGTTTGGCCGGCAGCAGGTCGCGGGCGGGCTCGGTGTAGCCCACCGAGACGATCTTGTCGCCCTCGTACGTGAACGTCGTCAGCGACGCCAGCGAGCACTGCCGCTTGCGCGGGTCGTGCCACAGGCGGCGGCGCTCCACGAAGGACCGCGTCACCCAGATCGGCAACTGGTGGCTCACACACACCGCCTCGTGGCCGCGCGCGGTGTCTCGGGCCCGGCCCAGCGCGCCCATGACCCGCACGACCTGCTCGATGTACGGCTCGCCCCACGACGGCTTGAACGGGTTGCGCAGGTACCGCCAGTACTCCGGCTTGCGCAGCGACCCGTCCCCGACACCGAAGGTCTTGCCCTCGAAGATGTTCGCCGCCTCGATGAGCCGGTCGTCGGTGGCCACCTCCAGGCCGTGCCGCGCGGCTATCGGCGACGCGGTCTCCTGGGCCCGGTCGAGCGACGACGCCACCACGTGCGTGATGTCGCGCGAGGCGAGGTGGTCGGCGACCCGCTCGGCCATCTTCACGCCGAGCTCGGAGAGGTGGTAGTCGGGCAGGCGGCCGTACAGCACGCCCTCCGGGTTGTGCACCTCGCCGTGGCGCATGAGGTGAACGATCGTCACGTCGCTGCTGGACATCGTCGGTTGCTCTTCCTGTGCGGTCCTGGAACGCCGGTACGCGCGGCGCCGGCACCCGCGGCCTCCGGACGCCCGCGGTGTTCGCCGGGCGTGCCGCTCCGCGTTATGCCGTCGCCTCCGCCGCGGCCCGTGCGGCCCGCGGCAACGCCTCGAGAATACGTTCGACGGCCGCGTCGTCGTGCGCCGCCGACAGGAACCACGCCTCGAAGGCACTCGGAGGGAGGTACACGCCGCTGTCCAGCATCGCGTGGAAGAAGGCCGAGTACCGGAAGGACTCCTGGGTGCGCGCCTCGTCGTAGTCGGTCACCGGGCGGTCGGTGAAGAAGACCGAGAACATGTTGCCCGCGCTGGAGACCGTGTGCGCGACCCCCTCCTTGGCGAGCGCCTCGGACACCGCGGTGCGCAGCACGAGCGACGTGCGGTCGATCTGCTCGTAAACCGCGTCGGTGCAGTGGCGCAGTGTCGTGACGCCCGCCGCGGTCGCCACCGGGTTCCCGGACAGCGTGCCCGCCTGGTAGACGGGACCGGCCGGAGCCAGGTGGGCCATGACGTCGGCGCGTCCGCCGAAGGCCGCCGCCGGGAAGCCGCCGCCCATCACCTTGCCGAAGGTGAGCAGGTCGGGGGTGACGCCCTCGATGCCGTACCAGCCGGCCTTCGAGACCCGGAAGCCCGTCATGACCTCGTCGGACACGAACAGCGCGCCGTGTGCCCGGCACAGTTCCGCGAGCCCCGCGTTGAACCCGGGCCCCGGTGTGACGACGCCCATGTTGCCGGGCGCGGCCTCGGTGATCACACACGCGATCTCGTCGCCGTGCGCCGCGAACGCCGCGCGGACCGCCGCCAGATCGTTGTACGGCAGGACGAGCGTGTCGCCCGCCTGCGCGCCGGTGACCCCCGGCGTGTCCGGCAGCGCGAACGTGACGAGCCCCGAGCCGGCCGCGGCCAGCAGCGCGTCCACGTGGCCGTGGTAGCAGCCCGCGAACTTGACCACCTTCGAGCGGCCGGTGAACCCGCGGGCCAGGCGGATCGCCGACATGGTCGCCTCGGTGCCGGAGGTGACCAGGCGCACCTGCTCGACGGGGGCGACCCGCGCGACGATCTCCTCGGCGAGCTCCACCTCGCCCTCGCCCGGCGTGCCGAACGACGTGCCGCGTGCCACGGCCGCGGTCACCGCCTCGACGACGGCCGGGTGCGCGTGGCCGAGGATCATCGGGCCCCACGAGCACACCAGGTCGACGTACTCGCGACCGTCGGCGTCGGTGAGGTACGGCCCGCGCCCGGACGCCATGAAGCGCGGCGTGCCGCCGACCGCGCGGAAGGCGCGCACCGGGGAGTTGACGCCGCCGGGAGTCACCGCCTTGGCCCGGTCGAACAGGGCCTGGGAGGCGGGGGCATCGGAGGGATAGGACGGGAGGTCACTGACTGCGCTCACGCTGCCATGTTCTCACTGCGCACGCCGCCGACCCGCAACCCTGGGAATGTCGGGAAAATCGACCCTGAGGCGGAGCCGGACGAGCGGAAACGGCCGGTATTATCAGACGATCCGTCACCTGCCATTGCGCGAGTCCCTCAATTCTCGTGTCGGCAGGACAGTGCGGCAGTCGGGCAGGGGCAGCGCGGTATTCAGGGCAGGCGGGGTGCGCGTGGCGGCGAGGACGCGGACGGGCCGATGGTCCGTGGGTCGACGACGGCCCGACGCACGCGTGGCGACTGCGCCCGCGGATCCCCACCAGGCTTTGCGGCACTGGGTTTTGCCCGATATGTCGAGCCCCACGGGGGGTTCTTGACGCCCCTTCGGAAAACCCGGTTCCCGACACCGACGAGTGGTGCACACCTGTTACCTAACCGCCGTGCCTCGCGTACGACGGACCTGGGACGATCATCTGCGGGTCGCACACACGTCACGTCGGAGCACCCCACCCCAAGACCAGTACCAGGTCGGCACCAGTACGGCGGAAGCATGAAAGGAGGCGGCCGGTGGGAGTGACGTACGAGTACTTCGGCGCGCCGGACCGCGCCGCCGCCGCTCGGGTCCCCCCGCTCATCGACCCCCTCGACCCGTGCGAGCCGCGCGAGCGGCCCAGCAACTCGTACATCAGCAACGTCAAACCGGAGACGGTCAGCGCGATGGTGCTGTCGCTGCTCGGCGACACCCCGCGCGATGCCACTCCGCCGCTGGAACTGGTGGTGCTGCATCCCGCGCACGCCGTCATGCAGCTCCCGCCGATATTGCTCGAGGTGCTGCGCAACGCGACGGACGAGGAGTTGGGCGCGGCGGCGTTCATCTGGTCGACCGTGCCGGACCGCAGGATCCCCAGGGACGCGTACCTGCTGTACCGGATGCTGCACGACTGGACGGCGTTCGCGCACGAACTGCACCGCGCGGGCGATCAGTTGTACTGCCTGATGCATTCCTGAACCGCCGCCGGACCTTCCGCTCCGGGCGCACCCGGGATCCGTATCCGAGATCCGCGCCCGACGCCGGATCCGCCAGGCGGCACGTGTCGACACGAGGCGCCTCCTCCGGGAGGCGCCTCACGCATTCCCGGGACCGGTACGCGAGGCATGTCTCCCGCCCGTCCGCGCTCCGCGCTGCCGCGATTCGTTCTCTAACCCACTTGAGTTATTAACCCACGCGCTTTAACTTGTCCGCATGAGCGTGGAGACGGTGGCGGGGAACGGCCGGGGCGCGGCGGCCCGGCTCGGCATGATCGAGGTGGCGGAACGGCTGTTCGCCGAGCGCGGCGTGAACGGCGTGTCGCTGCGCGAGATCGGCACCCAGGCCGGGCAGCGCAACACCGCTGCCGCGCGGTACCACTTCGGCTCCAAGGAGGCCCTGGTCGACGCGGTGTTCCGGCACCGCATGGAGCCGATCAACGAGCGGCGGCTCGGGTACCTCGACGCCCTCGACCGGGACGGGCGCGGCCACGATGTCCGCGCCCTGGTCGAGGCGTTCCTCCACCCGCTCGCCGAGACCGCGCTGGGCGAACCCGGCAGTCCCAGCTGGTACCTGCGCTTCTGCACCAACGCCGGCCTCCTCGAAGGCATCGCGGTCGCCGACCTCGGGCGCGAGGAGTGGACGCGCGGCGTGCACATCGTCCGCACCCGCCTGACCGGACAACTCGGCCACGTACCGCCGAAGCTGCGCGCGGACCGCTGGATGCTCCTCGCCGGGTACGTCGGCCACGCGCTCGCCAACCGGGAAACGCTCATCCAGTACGGCAGGGCCGCGAGCCTCACCCCGCGCCCGGTGTTCCTGGCCCACCTCACCGACACCGCAGTCGCCCTCACCACCGCGCCCGTCTCCCCCGACACCGCGGCCCACCTGCACCAGAACCGGAGGACACCGTGACCCCCACCAGCGGCACCACGACATCCGAGGCCCCCGCGACCGGCACCGCCGGCGAACTCGGCCTCGACATACGCCCCATGGCCGGCCTGATCGGCGCCGAGATCCTCGGCGTCGACCTGTCCGCCCCGCTCGACCCGGCCTTGGTCGCGGAGATCCGCGCGACCCTGCTGAAGTGGAAGGTCGTGTTCTTCCGCGACCAGGACATCACCCAGGCCCAACACCTGGCCTTCGCCAAGGCGTTCGGCGAGCCCACCAAGGCACACCCCACGCTGCCCTCGCAGTTCGCCGACTACCCCGAGATCCTGCTGCTCGACAACCAGCAGATGGGTGGCGGCGGCGGGGGGATGGGCGGCGGCGGCACGGTGGAGAGCCGCTGGCACACCGACGTCACCTTCATCCCCAACCCGCCGATGGGCTCCATCCTGCGCGGCGTCGTCGTGCCCCCGTACGGCGGCGACACGCAGTGGACCAACCTCGCGGTCGCGTACGAGCGGCTCTCCCAGCCGATCAAGGACGTCATCGACGGCCTGCACGCCGTGCACCACAACACGCTCCCGATGAAGCGCGGCGAACTGCCGGGCCAACTCGCCAAGGTCTTCCTCGGCGACGGCATCCGCTCGGTGCACCCGGTCGTGCGCGTGCACCCGGAGACCGGCGAGAAGATCCTGTTCGTCAACCCGAACTTCACCAGCCACATCCTCGAACTCACCCGCACCGAAGGGCGCCACCTGCTGGCGCTGCTCTACGAGCACCTCCAGGACGCCGAGTTCACCGTCCGCTTCCGCTGGCAGCCCGGCAGCATCGCGTTCTGGGACAACCGCGCGACCGCGCACCTGGTGCCCACCGACGTCCCGGCCGGAATGCACCGCTCCATGCAGCGCATCACCATCGCGGGCGATCTCCCCAAGGGCCCCGACGGATTCGAGTCGCACGCACTCGAAGGCTGACGAAGGCCGGTCCCCCGGGAGCCGGCCGGGTGCGGGGTGCGGGACGTACTACCGTTGCGTACCCCGCACCCCAGCCCGGACCGGGGCAGATAATGACGCCGTGACCCTCTCCAAGTCCGGACCGGACGGGGCAGTCCAGTCCGCGGAACGCGTCTCCACCCTCGAGCTCTTCTTCGACCTCGTCTTCGTCTTCACCGTCACCCAGCTCACCGCGGCGATCGCCCACGAGATGAACCTGACCGGGATAACCCGCGTCGTGATCATGCTCGCGGTCCTGTGGTGGATGTACAGCGGGTACGTGTGGCTCAACAACGCGGTCCCCCCGACCACCCCCGCGCGCCGCTGCCTCCTGATGATCGGCATGGCCGGATTCCTCGTCGTCTCGCTGGCCATCCCGCACGCCTTCGTCGACGGCGACAGCGCCACCGCGTTCGGCTGGGGCTACCTGGTCGTCACCCTCGTGCACACCGCCATGTTCGCGACGTCCGGCGCCGGACGGGCCGCCCTCGCCCGCATCGCGCCGTTCAACCTGGCCAGCGCCGTGCTCGTGGTGGTCGGCGCCTTCCTCGAGGACACCACGCAGATCGCGACCTGGGCCGCGGCCGCGGTGGTGCAGATCGCCTCGCCGCACCTGCTCGACGCGATGCGCTTCCCGCTGCGGGCGGGCCACTTCGTGGAGCGCCACGGGCTCGTCGTGGTCATCGCCCTGGGCGAGTCCGTGATCGCCATCGGCGCCGGCGCCCAGGGCCTGGAGCTCGACCTCAAGCTGATCGCCACCGCAGTACTGACGCTCATGCTCTGCTTCGCGCTGTGGTGGGCGTACTTCGGCGACGACGAGGAAGCGCACGCCGCCGAGGCCATGGACGCCATGCCGCTGCGCGCCCGCAACCTCCGCGCCCTGACCGTGTACGGGTACGGCCACTACGCCCTGCTGCTCGGCATCCTGCTCTTCGCCGCCGGGGTCAAGAGCGCGGTCGCCCACCCCGCCGACCGCCTCGACGCCGCCCAGGCGTGCTCGCTCGCGGGCGGACTCGCGCTGTTCCTGGCCGCCAACGTCGTGACCCGGTTCACCTTCCGCATCCACCCGAACGGCTACCGGGTCGGCGCCGTCCTGTCCCTCGCCGCCACCATCCCGCTCGGCATGCTCGCGTCGGCGCTCGCCGAGGTCGCGGCCATCGTGGCGGTGCTGACGGTCGCCGGGGTGCTGGAGACGCAGCGCTACCGCGACCCGCGCGAAGAAGCCGCCGAGGCGGACCCCGGCGGCAACCTCCGCGTCTGAACCGGCACTTCGGGCTCGACTGTCAGTTCTGCCGCCAGTCCTGTCGCCAGTCCTGTCGCCAGTGCTGCGGCCTGTCCTTCAGGCCTGGCGGATCAGGGCTTCCGGATCAGGGCTTCCGGCCGATCCCGCCCAGGACGATCCGCTGTTCGGGGCGCAACGGTTCCCGCACCTCGGTGTCCGGCCGCCAGTAGGGCAGCGTGACCACCCCGGGCTCGACCAGTTCGGTGCCGTCGAAGAACGACTCGACCTCCTCCCGGGAACGGAACCGCCCGGTGTTGTGCGCCCCTTGCAGCACCTCCTCGATGATCGCCGCCTCGGGCGAGCCGTTGGCATGGAAGTGCGTGAGGAAGAGATAGCTGCCGGACGGCAGCGCGTCCAGGTACGCCTTCACGGTCCCCGCCGGGTCCTCGTCGTCGTTCAGGTGGTGCACGATCGCCACCATCAGCAGCCCGACCGGCCGGGTGAAGTCGATCAGTTCGCGGACCTCCGGGAGCGCGAGCACCCGGTCCGGTTCGCGGGCGTCTGCCGTGACCACCCGGGTCCGCGCGTTCTCGGAGAGCAGCGCGCGGCCGTGGGCGAGCACGATCGGATCGATGTCGACGTACACCACCGCCGCGTCGGGGTTGGCGGCCTGCGCGACCTGGTGGGTGTTCTGCGCGGTCGGCAGCCCCGACCCCAGGTCGAGGAACTGGTCGATGCCCTGCTCGGCGAGGTAACGCACGCCCCGCACAAGGATCTTCCGGTTCTCCAGCGCGCCCTCGCGGATTCCCGGAACCCGCGAGAACAGCTGCTCGGCCGCCGCCCGGTCGGCGGCGAAATTGTCCTTGCCTCCCAAGGCGGCGTCGTACACGCGCGCGATGCTCGGTGTGCTGATGTCGATTCCGTGCGGCGCCCATTCGGCGAACGGATCGGCTTCGTTCGCCCCACTGGTCACCCGGCTGTCCAGGTCGTCCTCGGCCACGGGTCCCCCTCCGGTGTTCCTGCGCACGACAGTTCCCGGGATCGTACCCGTCCGGGTCGTTGGCGGTTGAGGAGGCCGCGGTTCAGGAGACCGGGGTTCGGGAGACCGCGGTTCAGGGGACCGGGGACGCCTCCGCCGCCTTGACCGCCACGTCCTTCGCCCACCGGTAGTCCGGCTTGCCGGCCGGGGAGCGCGGTACCGCGTCGACCACGACCAGGTCCCGCGGGACCTTGTAGCCGGCGATCAACGTACGGCTGTGCTCGGCCAGTTCGCCGATCGTCACGGCGTGCCCGGCGCGCACCGAGGCCACCGCGGCGACGCGTTCGCCGAAGCGCGCGTCCGGGACGCCGACCACGACCACGTCGTACACCGCCGGATGCGCCTTCAGGACGCCCTCGACCTCCTCCGGATACACCTTCTCGCCACCGGTGTTGATGCACACCGACCCGCGGCCGAGCAGGGTCACCGTGCCGTCGTCCTCGACACGTGCGTAGTCGCCGGGCACCACCCAGCGCACCCCGTCCGGGTCGACCGGGAAGGTCGCGGCGGTCTTCTCCGGGTCCTTGTAGTAGCCGACCGGGATGTACCCGGTCCGCGCCATCCGGCCCGTCTCCCCCACCCTCACCGGGCGGAGGTCGTCGCCGAGCACCGCCGTCTTCGGCTTGAGCGGGAACCGGCCCGCCGCGTTCTGCGCGCTGCCCGCGCCGAACTCCGAGGCCCCGAAGCCGTCGGAGATGAACAGGGCCGGCAGCAGACCGCGCAACTGCTCCTTGACCGCGGGCGACAGCAACGCGCCGCCCGAGCCGACCACGCGCAGGCAGGACACGTCGTAGCCGCCCTTCGCCAGCTCGTCCGCGATCGGACGCGCCATCGCGTCCCCGACCAGCATCATCGTCACCGCGCGCTCGCGCTCGACGGTACGCAGGATCTCCGCCGCGTCGTAGCGGTGGCCGGTCCACAGCACCGCCGTACCCGCGCCCATGAGCGTGATCCAGGTGACCCACTGGCCGTTGCCGTGCATGAGCGGCGTCGTGAGCATCTGCACCACCGCGGGCACATCGGCCTTACGCGCCAACTCACCGGGTTCGGCGATCGGTTCGCCGCCGAAGTTCCCGCCGCCCAGCGCGGAGCAGAAGATGTCCTCGGCCCGCCACTCGACTCCCTTGGGGAAGCCGGTGGTCCCGCCCGTGTAGACCATGTAGCGGTCGTCCGGGGAACGCGGGCCGAAGTCCCGGGCGGGCGAGACGGCGCCGAGTGCGTCCTCGAAGCCGAGGAGCGCAATGCCGCCGCCGTCCGCGCCGACGAGCGCGCCAGGGCCGTCGGCGGTGCCGTCGGGCGTGCCGTCCTCCAGGACGAACACCGTGCGCAGCAAAGGCGAGTCGGGCGAGACGGCGGCGACCTTCGGCAGGTACTCCCGTTCCACGACCAGCGCCTTGAGGTCGGCGTTGTCGAAGATGTAGCGCAACTCGTCCTCGACGTACCGGAAGTTCACGTTGACCGGCACGGTGCGCGCCTTGAACGCACCGATCATCGCCTCCAGCCACTCCGCCCGGTTGCGGGCGTACACGCCCACGTGGTCGCCCGGTTCGAGGCCGGCGGCCTCGAACGCGTGCGCCACGCGGTTGGCGCGCTCGTCCAGTTCCCGGTAGGTAAGCCGCACTTCGCCCGCGACCAGGGCCGTCCGGTCCGGACACGCGTCCGCGACGACCTCGAACAGGTCCGCGAGGTTGAACGTCGGTGCCACCGTGCTCAGCTCCCTTCGGCGACGACGCCGCGCAGCCCCTCCGGCCCGAACACGGGCTCCAGGACACTGGTGAAGTCGGGGCCGCGGCGCAGGTGGTGGCCGCCGTCCACGTTGACGACCTGCCCGGTGATCCACGTGGACTGCGGGCCCACCAGGAAAGCGGCGAGCGCGGAGATGTCCTCGGTCTCGCCGAACCGGCCCAGCGGCGTGCACTGGAGGTAGTCGTCCAGCAGCGGCCCGCCGTCGGTGATCATCTGGACCATGTCGGTGCGCACCAGGCCGGGCCGGATGCTGTTGACGCGTACGCCGCTCGCCCCCAACTCGTCGGCGGCCAGCTGCACGAGGTGGTCGATCCCGGCCTTGGAGACGCCGTACGCGCCGAACCAGCGGTGCGTGTTCGACGACGCGACCGACGAGATGGCCACGAACGAGCCGCCCCCGTTGCGCACCATGTGCCGCGCGCTGTGCTTGAGCACCAACATCGTTCCGGTGATGTTGAGTTCGACCGTGTCGCGCCAACGCTGCGTGTCGATCTGGGTGATCGGGCCCATCGTCGAGTTGCCGCCCGCCGAGGCCACGACCGCCTTGAGCGGACCGAGCGAAGCGGCCTGGTCCACGGCGGCTTTCGTCTGCGCCTCGTCGGTGACGTCGGCGACCGCGTACCCGACCTGCACACCGGGCGCCGCGACCTTCTCGATCTCCGCGACCGCGCCCTTGAGCCGGTCCTCGCTGCGGCCCGCGATCGTCACGTGCGCACCGTCGGCGGCGAACCGCAGCGCGCAGCCCAGCCCGATGCCGCTGCCCCCGCCCGAGACGAACGCGGCGGAACCCGACAGCGGAAGTTCGGTGGTGGTCACTTGTTCTCCTCTGAAGTGGTGGGCCACAGCGGGGCCGGGACCTCGAAGCCGGCCGGTGCGCCCCAGGCGTTGCGGTAGGTGACCTCGTGGGCCGGCGTACGGGCGGCGACGCCCCAGCGGCCCGTCGGGTAGCCGAACGACACGCAGCACGCCATGTGCCAGCGCTCGTCGGCCGGGACGCCCAGGACGCGGGAGACGTCCTCGCGGTGCGCGATGCCGAGTACGGCCGTCAGCGCCGACCCGACGCCCTCGGCGCGGGCCGCCAACTGCGCGCTCCACACGGCGGGGAAGATCGAGCCGCCGGTCGAGTCGTGCTGGGCGAAGCCGAACAGGAACAGCGGGATCTGCTCGAAGTTGTCGGCGAGCCACTGTGACGACCGCTGCACGCGGACGAACTGCTTGGACTCGGCCGAGTCGGGGTCCGCCTCGGCGGCGGCGACCTTGGGGGCGTACAGCGTCTTCCACAGGTTGGCCATCGCCTCGCGGTACAGCGGGCCGAGCTGCGCCTTCACGCCGGGGTCGTCGACGAGGAGGAACCGCCAGCTCTGCGCGTTGCCGCCGCTGGGCGCGCGCACCGCGGCATCGATGATGCGGGCCTGTACGTCGAGCGGAACGGGCTCGTTCGTGACCCGGCGCATGGCACGTGTCGTATAGAGCGCCTCGTGGATGTCCATGGGTCTCCTTGCTGGGTCGCTGATGAGTCGCTTGACCTGCTCCGGGCCCGGCCGGGACCGGGTGCGAGCCGGGTCGGGCCCGGTCGGGGCCCGAACCGGTCAGACCACGGCGCCGGACGCGCGCAGGCGGGCGATCTCGTCGGCCGGCAGGCCCCACGCGACGAGTGCGGCGTCGGTGTCGCCGCCGTCCTCGGCCGGGCCGGGGTTGACCGGGCGCGCCGGAACCGCGGCGGGCGTACCGCCGAAGCGCGGTGCCGGGGCCGGCTCGGGCATGCCGCCGATGTCGTGGAACGCCGCACGCGCGACGTGGTGCGGGTGGGCCGGGGCCTCCGCCGGGGCCAGTACCGGCGCGAAACACGCGTCGGTGCCTTCGAGGAGTTCGCACCACGCGTCGCGGGTACGGGTCGCGAACACCTCGGCGAAGCGGGCCTTCATCGCGGGCCACGCCGTGCGGTCGTACTGCTTCTCGAACACCGGGTCCGCGGACAGGCCGAGGCGGGCCAGGAGTTCGGCCCAGAACTGCGGCTCGATCGAACCGACCGCGACGTACTTGCCGTCGGACGTCTCGTACACGTCGTAGAACGGCGCGCCGCCGTCGAGCATGTTGGTGCCGCGCGGGCCGAGGCCCCCGCTCGCGGCCATCGTGAACCACGTCGCGCCGAGCAGCGCCGCGCCGTCGATCATCGCCGCGTCCACGACCTGGCCCTGCCCGCTGCGCGACGCCGAGAGCAGCGCGCTGACCAGGCCGTACGCGAGCAGCAGCCCACCGCCGCCGAAGTCGCCGACCAGGTTGAGCGGGATGCTCGGCGGCTGCCCGGCGCGGCCGATCGGCTCCAGCATGCCCGCCAGCGCGATGTAGTCGATGTCGTGGCCGGCGGCCTTGGCGAGCGGGCCGTCCTGGCCCCAGCCGGTGAGCCTGCCGTACACCAGGCGCGGATTGCGCTCCAGGCAGACGTCCGGACCGAGGCCGAGTCGCTCCATCACGCCCGGCCGGAACGGCTCGATGACGGCGTCGGCCTCCGCGATCAGGCGCAACGCGGTGGCGACGCCGTCGGGCGACTTGAGGTCCAGCGCCGCGGAGCGCTTGCCGCGGTTCATCGGGTTGCGGGACGGGCCGTTGAAGCCCTTGCGGGCGGTGTCGGCGCGGTCGATCCGCAGCACGTCCGCGCCGAGGTCGGCGAGCAGCATGCCGCAGAAGGGGCCGGGCCCGAGGCCCACGAACTCGACGACACGGATGCCTGCAAGGGGTCCCACTATGCCTCCCGGCCTGGCTTCGGTTGAGACACATGCACTGGATCTGACGAGACGTCAGACTAGACTTCAGTCTCATCCGGAGGCAAGATCGCACCATGGCCCCGTCCAACACCACCATCACCCTGACCCGCGCCCTCACCCGCGACCAGCAGGCGCGGCGCGAACGCCTGGTCAGGGCGGCCCTCGAACTCGCCGCCGAAGGCGGCTACGCATCCGTGACCATGCACGACGTCGCGGACCGCGCCGGGGTGGCACGGGCCACGGTCTACCGCTACTTCACCTCGAAGGACCACCTGCTCTCCGAGGTCTCCGCGCTGTGGATCGGCCAGGTCATCGACGGCCTGACCGACCAGTACCTGCCGGACGACGGCGCCGGGCGGCTCGCCACCATGCTCTGCCGCCTCGTCGAGGTGAGCGCCGAGAACAAGCTCCTGACCGAGGCGATCCTCCAGGCGGCGACGTCGCGCGACCCGTCGGCGGAGTCGTCGCAGCGCACCTTCGCGGGCACGATCGTGCGCATCA
This sequence comes from Streptomycetaceae bacterium NBC_01309, assembly GCA_045039925.1. Lineage (GTDB taxonomy): Bacteria > Actinomycetota > Actinomycetes > Streptomycetales > Streptomycetaceae > Yinghuangia. The sequence goes on along the minus strand of CP108400.1, from coordinate 5,980,008 downwards.
CCGACCTGGCGCTCGGCGTACCCGCGACCCCCGAGGAGGAGGCGCACATCGCCGACCTGCAGACGGTCCTCGGGCACGTGCTGCTCTCCGGCCTGCTGAGCCTGTCGCACCGGGGGCGGAGCACCGAGGAAGTCCAGGACCTCATGCGCACCGCCGTACGGCTGGTGCTGTAGCGGGCTCCGGCCCTACGGCACCTCCGCCCCACGGCACTTCCGCCTTGTGGCAGTTCCGCCTCATGGCAGTTCTACCCACGGCACTTCGACCTTCGGCCCGGGGACCTCACCGCCCCCGCCGCCCCGCACGACACGTGACACCTGCTGACCCGCCACGGAGGCCCGACGATGACAGAGCCCCAGCGCCGCATCAACCTGCTCGACCGCGACTGGTACGCGGGCGACCCGTACGCCGACTACGCCTGGCTGCGCGAGAACGCGCCCGTGTACTACAGCGAGGAGGCCGGCGTCTGGGGACTCACCCGGCACGCCGACGTCCTCATGGCCGAGCGCAGCCCCGACATCTTCTCGTCCGCCGCGGGCTCGCGCCCCAAGGTCGGACCGCAGCCGTCCATGATCGACTCGGACGACCCGCAGCACTTCCGCCGCCGCAAGCTCGTCTCCAAGGGCTTCACCATGCGGCAGATCGCGGCCATGGAGGACCACGTCCGCGAGATCGTCACCACGCTCATCGCGCGCATGCTGGCCCAGCCCGAGCGCAAGGCGGACCTGGTACGCCAGTTCGCCGCGCCGCTGCCCATGACGATGATCGGCGAGATGCTCGGCGTCGACCACGACCACCTCGACCAGCTCCAGCACTGGGCCGACGTCATGGTCATGCTCTCCGACGGCGGCGAACTGAGCTACAAGGCCGGCGAGGCGTTCACCGAATACGTCGAGTACACCACCAAGGTCATCGAGAACCGCCGCGAGAACCCCGGCACCGACGACCTCATCGGCATCCTCGTGCACGCCGAAATCGACGGCGAGAAGCTGGACTTCAGCGAACTCATCGGCGAGTCCCTGCTGCTCCTCGTCGGCGGGAACGAGACCACCCGCAACGTCATCTCCGGCGGCCTCGCGCAACTCATCGCGCACCCCGGACAGATGGAGAAGCTGCGCACCGACCCGTCGCTGATCCCGGGCGCGGTCGAGGAATGCCTGCGCTGGGTCTCGCCGGTGGTCAACATGGCCCGGCAGACCACGCAGGACGTCGAGTTGCACGGGGTGACGATCCCGGCCGGCGAGACCGTCATGCTCCTGTACGGCGCCGCGAACCGCGACGCGGAGGTCTTCCCCGACCCCGAGGTGTTCGACGCGTTCCGCACCCCCAACAACCACCTCGCGTTCGGCAACGGACCCCACTTCTGCCTCGGGGCCGCGCTCGCGCGGCTGGAGGTCAAGGTGGCGTTCGAGGAGATCCTGAAGCGGCTGCCGGACCTCGCGCTGGAGGAGGGGGCCACACTGCACCACCACCCCAGCTCTTTCATCCGCGGCCTGGCCGAGATGCCGGTCACCTTCTGATTTCCTGCTGTTCGCCCCTTTTATCGGGCGGCCGGATTGCGCGGGTACGCCCGTCGGACGGACCGGCCGGCCTCGACAGACCCCGGACGGCGGCGGGGTGCGCGGGTCACGGGAGCACCCGCACACCGCCGCCGTCCGGCACCATGCCGGGTACGGCGGCCGCCCGGTCCGGCAGCGACCCGCGCGTGCCGGCCGACGGTGTGATCCGGACAATAAGCGCCCCGGCCCCCGAGCGACGTATCCTCACCCTGGTGCCGTGGGGAGCGTCGGGACGATCGGGGGAGACAAGGGGGCATGCCGGGTGCGAGCGCTTGACCGGGACGACCCGAAGGAGATCGGCGGCTACCGCCTGCTGCGCGTACTCGGTGCGGGCGGGATGGGGCGCGTGTACCTGGCGCGCAGCCCCGGGGGACGTACCGTCGCCGTCAAGGTGATCCGCCCCGAACTGTCCGACGACGTCGGCTTCCGCAACCTCTTCCGCCGCGAGGTCGCCGCCGCGCGGCGCGTCGGCGGCGCCTGGACGGCACCCGTCATCGACGCCGACACCGAGGCGTCCCGCCCCTGGCTGGTCACCGGCTACGTCGCCGGGCCGTCGGTGTACGAGGCCGTCGAACGGCACGGGCCGCTGCCCGAGTCGTCGGTACGCACCCTGGGCGCGGGCCTCGCCGAGGCGCTCATCGCCATCCACGGCACCGGGCTCATCCACCGCGACCTCAAGCCCACCAACGTGCTGCTGTCGCTCGACGGGCCGCGCGTCATCGACTTCGGCATCTCGCGGGCACTGGACGCGAGCGTGCACACCCGTACCGGCGCCACCGTCGGCTCACCGGGCTTCATGTCCCCCGAGCAGATCGACGGCCGCGACGTCGGCCCCGCGACCGACGTCTTCTCGCTCGGCTCCGTGCTGGTCTTCGCGGCCACCGCGGAAGGGCCCTTCGGCGCCGGCAGCGCCCAGGCGCTGATGTTCCGCATCGTCTCGAAGTCCCCCGAACTCGGGGCCGTACCCGCGGAGTTGCGCGACCTCATATCCGCCTGCCTGGCGAAGTACGCGGGCAACCGCCCCACTCCGCAGGAACTCCTCGCGCACTTCGCCCCCGGAGGCTCCACCGCCGCCCTCGTCGCGCCCGGCTGGCTGCCCGCTCCGCTCACCACCGACCTGAGCCGCCGCGCCATCGCGCTGCTGGAGATCGACGAACTCGCCGGCGACGACATCGCACCTCCCGAGGCGTGGACGTCCGCGGACCACTGGCCGTCCCTCAAGACGGCACCGACGCAACCGCCTTCGCAGTACGACGAGACGCGGCCGCCGCCGCAGCAAAGACCGCGCACCGCACCGCCGATGCCGCAGGTCGCACCGCAGGCCGGGGCGGCCCCGCGCATGCCGTCCGCCGCGCCGCGGCCGCCCGCGGCACCGCCGTTCGCCCCGGCCCCGGCGCCACCGGCGACACCGCCACAGCCCTCCGGCGGGCCGGTCCCGTCCCGCGAGTCCGTCACCGCGCCCGTGCCCGTCTTCGCGGGCGCCGCGGCCGCGGCGCCGTCGTCACCGCCGGGCGCTCCGCACGACCGACACCCGGCCCCCGAGGCGTTCCCGGCCCGCCCGAAGGGCGAACGACGCGGAACGCCGTGGCTCTACCTCTCCGCGATCGCCGGCGCGATTGCCATCGTCAGCACCTCGGCGCTGATCGCCCGGTCCGACGCCGCGGACAAGGACTCCCCCAGCGTGCCGACCAACTCCCAGAGCTCACCGGCCCAATCGCCGGATCCCGCGGCCCCCGGACCGGAGTCCCCCTCCGGCGGGAGCACGCCGCCGGGCACCGCCGGTGCCACCGCGAGCCCGACCGCGAGCGGCACGGGCAATGCCGGGGGCAACGCCGCGGCCAAGATCCCCGACGGCTACCTGGGCAAGTGGACCGGCACCGTCATCAGTCAGAGCGGCCGGCAGTCCGCCTTCACCATCACGCTGCACCAGGCGAACGACAAGGGCACGGTCGCGGAAACCGTCGCCGACATCCCCGAGCTGGCCGAGAACTGCACCAGCAACTCCCGCCTCGTCTCGGTGGACAACGGAATCGTCAAGCTCCTGGACGTCTCCGACGGCCGCCCCCAGCCCAGCCTGATGGGCATACCCGCCTGCTCCAACAACGGCCAGATCACCCTCAAGCTCGACCCCGCCGGCAACACCGTGCACTGCGTCATCACCAGCACCGGCTCCGGCAACCCCGAGGGCACGCTCCGCCGCGGCTAGCCGCGGGACCTGTCACGGTGGGCTGGGATTTTCCAATCAACCAGGCGTGGAACACGGCGCGCCACGCCGACAGTTACCTCGATCAGGTGAACAGGGTCGGTTTTCCGGAGCGAACACATGTTCGCGCACGACGGTTGGTCCATGAGATTCATGGACCTCACCCAGCCCGAGTACTCCTACATGTTCGGCTTCCTCCAGGCCGACGGCACTCTCTCCGCTGGCCGCGGGAACAAGGGAGAGCTGAGCGTGGAACTCGCCCGAACCGACCGCGAGATGCTGCTGCGGTTCCAGCAGTTGTGCCCCTACCCGAGCAGCGTGCGCGACCGTACGCGCAACACCAACTTCAAGGACAACCACCAGGCGAGCACATGGTCCATGTGCTCGTTCGAGGGCCGGACGATGGTGTTCGCGCTGGGCATGCCCTACGGGAAGAAGTCGCGGATCGTCAGGCCGCCCACACGGCCGCACCAGGCACGGGACTACGTACGGGGCTTGGTCGACGCTGACGGCTCGGTGGGATTCACCGCAAAGGGACTGCCGTTCGTGAGCCTGACGACGTCGAGCGACGCGATCAAGGACTACTTCGTCGAGTTCTGCCGCGAAGTCAGCGGTGCAGAGCGCAACCCGGGCCGCAACCGCAGGGACGACGTCTACAACATCCTGTATCTGGGCGACCCCGCGCCTGTGCTTGCCGAACACCTCTACTACGAAGGGGCACTCGCGCTGCAACGGAAAGCCGACGTGGCGCGGGAGGTGCGAACGTGGCGGAGACCGGAAGGCATGCGGGCGCCCGTCTCCCGACGCAAGTGGACGGACGACGAGGATGCGGTCGTCGTTGCGCATGCGCCCGCCGTCGCGGCCGCTCTGCTCAACCGCACCGAGCGGAGCTGCGTGATGCGCGTATGGCGGCTCCTCGGTCCGGCCAAGCCACGCGTGCGCTTCCCGAAGTGATGAAGGGCGGTCGGCCGCATCGGCCGACCGCCCCTCCTCACCCCCTCAGCCCTTGACCGTGATCAGGGGCTTGAGGTGTGTCACCACCTCGACCAGGTCCTCCTGCTGGCGCATGACCTGCTTGATGTTCTTGTAGGCACCGGGAATCTCGTCCAGCACTCCGGCGTCCTTGCGGCACTCGACGCCCTGGGTCTGCGCGGCGAGGTCCCGCACCGTGAAGTGCTTCTTCGCCGCGTTGCGGCTCATCTTCCGACCGGCCCCGTGCGACGCCGAGTTGAACGCGTTCGCGTTTCCGAGCCCACGCACGATGAACGAACCCGCCGCCATCGACCCGGGGATGACGCCGAGGTCCCCCTTGCCGGCCCGGATCGCGCCCTTCCGCGTGACCAGGAGGTCCACACCGTCGTACGTCTCCTCGGACACGTAGTTGTGGTGGCACGAGATGCGCTGGTCGAACGTGACCTTCCGCTTGCGGAAGTGATCCCGCACGACCCGCTCGTAGAGCCCGAGCATGACCTCCCGGTTCAGTCGGGCGTACTCCTGGGCCCAGTACAGATCCCGGCGGTACGCGTCCATCTCGGACGTGCTCGCCAGGAACACCGCGAGGTCGCGGTCCACGAGGCCCTGGTTGTGCGAGAGCGACCGCGCGACGCCGATGTGGTGCTCCGCGAGCTCCTTGCCGATGTTCCGCGAACCCGAGTGGAGCTCGAGCCAAATGAAGCCAGAAATGTCCGAATTGAGCGCTAGGTAATGATTGCCCGATCCGAGCGATCCGAGCTGAATTGCGGCACGTGTCCGGCGGGCGTGCACCTCGGGTGCGAGGTCGTCGAAGCCGTTCCAAAGGTCGTCGAACGCCCTCGCGTCGAGACCCGGGAGCGTGCCGACATCCACCGCGTCACGGTGCGCGTTGTAGCCGACCGGGACGGCCGCCTCGATCTTCGAACGCAGCGGGGCCAGGTCGTCGGGCAGGTCGTTGACAGTCAGCGACGTGCGTACCGCCGAGACACCGCAGCCGATGTCGACGCCGACCGCCGCCGGGCACACGGCGTCCTTCATAGCGATGACGGAGCCGACCGTGGCGCCGAGGCCGTAGTGCACGTCGGGCATGACGGCGAGGCCGTGCAGCCACGGGAGTGTGCTGATGTTGCGCAGCTGGTCCATGGCCTTGCCCTCGACCGCCGCCGGATCGGTCCACATCTTGATCGGGACGTCGCGCGCGCCGGGAACTTCGGTGTACGTCATTAGTTTTCAACTCCAGTCGAATACGACAAGTCTGTGCCACGTCCGCAACCGTGCGGTAGTGCGCCGCGGCGGGCGCGAAGTCGGTGGGGCCGTGCCGGAAGTCAGCCGGAGGACCGGGTACCGGGGCATCCGTAGGCCGGAACGGCGGTGAGGGTGAGGGGCCGTCCCGGCCTGCGGCCGGACCGTGCACCCGGCGCTGCCGGGGCGGCCCCTCGGTGCGACCGCCGTGGGATGGCGGTCGCGGAAAGGAGCGGAACGGGGTTACCTGCGTCGGGCCGAGGCGCCGCACCTGCCGGAGGGGCGTCGGCCTTGCTCGCGGAACCGCACCGGACCGCTCCTTTCCTGGGAGCGCGGCCGCCACGGAGGTGGTCGGGAGCCGCGCAGGACTGCTGACGTGGTCCATCAACCCACGCGACGCGGCCTGCCCGCAAAGGGTTTTCGCACCCGCGCACGGCGCCGCCGAGGTGTTCCCGGGGGTGGCTGATGCGGGTGGATTTCCGCGCGTAGATCACCGTGACACCGTCCGGGTGATCCGCGTATGTTGAAGTCACATGGTCACTCTCGGGGTCATCGCGTTGGTTGTCGCGCTCGTGGCGCTCACCCTCGCGCGGCTGGGCACCCGGTCCGCCCATGCCCCCCTGCTGGCCTGCGCGGATGTCCCGGGTCGCCGCGGCCGGGCGGTCGTTTCCGGGGTCGTCGAACCGCTGTCGGACGTGTTGGTGTACGCGCCGGTCTCCGGCCGTTCGTGCGTGTGGTTCACCAGCACGGTCGTCGAGTACTGGGTCGAGAGGGACAACGACCGGGTCCGCGACTTCGACGGCGACGGGCCGTTGCACCACGGCGAAATGCGGCCCGCGCGACGCGGGCGCGGCCGTACCGAGACGCAGTCGTCGCCGCGCCCGTTCCTGGTGCGCGACGACGGCGGCACGGTCCAGGTGGACCCGGCGGGCCTGCGGGTGGGGTACCTGCCGGTGTCGGTCCGCGACAGCGTGAGCGGGATCCCGTCGTCCGGGGGTGCGATAGCGGTGGACTTCGCGCCGGGTGCGCGGCGCATGCGCCGGTCCTCGCGGTTCGACCGGACCGAATTCGTGCTGCTGCCCGGCGAACGCGTGTACGTCACCGGGCAGATCGTGCGGGGCCGCGACGGTACGGCGGTGCTCGGCGGCCGGGGGGCCACGGTGTCGCGCAGGAGCCCCGCCGAGTCGGCCCGGCTCCCGCAGTTGGGGGCGCGGGCGGGCTGGACCCTGGGGGCGGTGGCGGGCCTGATCGGGGTGGCGGCGCTGGTGGCGGGTTCGGCGCGGCACTGAGCCGACGGCACCGAGCAGACGGCACCGAGCAGACGGCACCGCGTCGGCGGCACGCCCCGCCGGATCGGGCGGGGCGTCCGGACGCCGGGTCGGTCAGGCGAAGACGACGGTCCTGCTGCCGTTGCGCAGCACGCGGTGCTCGGAGTGCCACTTGACGGCGCGGGAGAGTGCCTGGCACTCGACGTCGCGGCCGACGGCGACGAGGTGTTCGGGCGTGACCGCGTGGTCGACGCGCTCGACCTCCTGCTCGATGATCGGGCCCTCGTCGAGGTCGGCGGTGACGTAGTGGGCCGTGGCACCGATGAGCTTGACGCCGCGGGCGTGGGCCTGGTGGTACGGCTTGGCGCCCTTGAAGCTCGGCAGGAAGGAGTGGTGGATGTTGATGGCCCGCCCCTCCAACTCCTTGCAGAGGTCGTTGGAGAGGACCTGCATGTAGCGGGCCAGGACGACCAGTTCGACGTCGAGGTCGCGGACCAGGGCGAGCAGTTGGGCCTCGGCCTCGGGCTTGGTGTCGCGGGTGACCGGGATGTGGTGGAACGGCACCCCGTACGACGCCGACAGTTCCGCGAAGTCGCGGTGGTTGGACACGACGGCGACGATGTCGACCGGCAGCGCGCCGATGCTGGCGCGGAAGAGCAGGTCGTTGAGGCAGTGGCCGAACTTGCTGACCATGACCACGACGCGCATGCGCGCGTCGGCGTCGTGGATCTGCCAGTCCATCTGGAAGGACGCGCCGACGGCCCCGAACCCGGCGCGCAGGGCGTCGAGGGTGACGGCGTCCTCGGCGGTGAAGTGCACGCGCATGAAGAACAGGCCGGTGTCGCGGTCGCCGAACTGCTGGCTGTCGACGATGTTGCAGCCGGTCATCATGAGGAAGCTGGCCACCGCGTGGACGATGCCGCGCTTGTCGGGGCACGAGAGGGTGAGGACGTACTGGTCGCGCGACGCGGGTCCGGTTCCGCCGGTACCGACCGCTCCACCGTCGACCGTCGGCAGTACGGGCTTCAGCGGCTGGTCGGACATGCCGGCGCCTTCCTTCTCACGTGGGGTCACGCGTGGGTCGCGCGTGGGGTGGCGTGTTGTGTCGTACGTGGCCGGCGGGCGGCGCGCCGACGTCGGCCCGCGCTCACCGGATAGTCCAACAGGATCGCACGTCGCGGCGGGTGGTCAGCGCCCTCCGGTCCGGATGCGGAGGACTTCCAGCGTGTCGGGGCGGCGCTCGGCGTCGTCCTCGTCGGCGCGGGCGAGCCGCTCGTGCGCGGCCCTGGCCTTCTGCACGACGTCGCCCCAGCCGGGATGGGTGAGGTATGCGGAGGCCGGGGCGTCCTCGCCCACCTCGTGCAGTACGGCCAGCACGGCGAGCACCGCCTCGTCGACGGAGTCGGCTTCCCCGCCGTCGACGAATATGCGGCCGATGTAGGTGGCGGCCGACCAGCGGTCGAGCCATGTGTCGCCGACGAGCCGGTAGACGGCGTCGGTGATGGTGCCGTACTCGGACCGCGCGCCCAGCCAGCACTCCTGCTGGAACGCGGGGTCGCCGAACATGTGCAGCGAGGAGCGGACCTGGGCCCGCCAACGCCACCACGGGACGGTGTTCTGGCGCATACGTGCCATGGTGGCGTTCCCCGCCCTCTTCCCGCCGCCGGTTTCACCGGATTGTCGTGCGAACGTAACCCCGCCCGGTCACTAAACGGTCGGACCGGGACACCCGAGGATCATGCCTCAGGCCACCCCCCGGGCACCACACCGGTTGGGGCGGTCCGGCCGCGACCGGGACGTCACGGAGTTCCGGAGGGGCGTTCCAGGGCTTCGTCGTAGCGGGTGAGGACGAGGCGGGCCAGGGCCGGGTGGGCGCCCAGGGGGGCCGCGGTGGCGGTGGCGCCGGAGGCGGCGGCCTTGCGGGCGAAGTGGCCGGGGCTCATGAGGTAGCCGGATACGGCGATGTTGCGGATGCCGTCGGCGCGCAGGGCGGCGACCGCGTCGGCGGGGGTCGGGGTGCCCGCGCACAGGTAGGAGGGGACGACCGGGAGGCCGGTGTGGTCGCTGAGGATGCCGGCCATGCGGGCGGTGTCGGCGTTGGCGCCGGGGTCGGTGGATCCGGCGGCGGCGAGCACGATGGCCTGGCAGCGGTCGGCGGCTTCGCGGCCGGTGCCGGGGCCGGACCCGGAAATGGGCCACAAGTTGTCCACAGGCTGTGGACAGTGGTTCGGCCAGGCCGCGGAGAGGCGTTCGCCGAGGATCTCGGCCAGGAGCGGGTCCGGGCCGAGGACACGGGCGACGCGCGCCCGGACCTGGGGCGCGGTGGCGAGGGCCGCGGGTATGTCCTCGCGTACGTGGTAGCCCGCACCCAGCAGCAGCGGTACGGCGACGACCGGCCCGGACATGCGCGCGAGGGTGTCGGCGAGCAGGGGTTCGGCGACGTCGACGTAGCCGAGTTCGACGGTGAGGCCGGGACGCAGGGCGCGGACCAGGTCGAGGAGTTCGGCGACGGCGGCGCGGCCCTCGGGGTCGCGGGTGCCGTGCGCGACGGCGAGGAGCGGGACATCGGTGCGCGGAGCGGAGGTACGGGGAACGGCCGTACGAGGCGCGGCGGTACGAGGCGCGGCCTGGCCCGGGAGGTTCCCGGTCCAGGTGCCGGCCGGTGGAGCATCGGTCACGGGTCGACCGCCAGCCGGTAGCCGCGCTTGGTGACGGTGCGGACGAGGCCGGAGTGCGGGCCGAGGGCGGTGCGCAGCCGGGCGACCGCGGCCTCCACGGCGTGTTCGTCGGCGCGCGCGCCGGTCCACACCTTCTTCAGGAGCTCGGCGCGGCTGAGCACCCAGCCGGGTTTCTCGGCGAGAGCGCGCAGGACCGCGCCGGGGACGGGCGGCAGCCAGATGGTGCGGCCGTCGACGAGGACGGCGTTGCCCTGGAGGACCAGGCGGTCCGTCCCGGTGTCCAGTTCCCGGCGGGCGCGCAGGGGCAGTTCCTCGGTGATGGTGCGGACAAGGGAGCCGAGGCGTCCGCGTTCGGGCCACACGGCCTCGATGCCGTGGTCGTGGAGCGGGCGGGCGCACACGGGGCCGATGCACACGGGCAGGACGTCGGCGCGCAGCGCGTCGAGTGCTTCCGCCCGTCGGCCCAGTTCGTCGGCGCTTTCGAGGTACGCCTCGATCGCGGGCGAGCTGGTGAAGGTGAGGGCGTGGATCTCGCGGCGGACGGTGGCCTCGACGAGTTTGCGGACCGCGCCGGGGTCTTCGGGCGGGCCCCAGCGGTAGACGGGCAGCACGATGACGTCCGCGCCGCGTTCGCGCAGCGCCGCGGCGAACCCTTCGAGGGGTGCGCCGTGCTCCTGCAAGGCGATGCGGCGGCCGCGCAGGTCGCGGGCGAGGAGCCACTGGAGCAGTTCGTTGCTGGCCTCCGATCCGGGCGAGTAGACCTCGCGCAGTCCGGCGGCCCGGACCGCGCCGGTGGCCTTGGGGCCTCTGCTGACCACGACGGCTTCCCGGCACGCCGTGACCAGTTCGGCTCCTATCCCCCAGCCTTCCGCCGCGCTCATCCAGCCCCGCCAGCCGACCCCGGTGGTGGCGACGACGTAGTCGAGGCGGCCGACGAGGCAGGATTCCGTGGCTCTCCGCAAAATGGTGTCGTCGCCAAGTGGGACGATGCGCATGGTCGGCGCCTCGATGACCTTGGCGCCTCTGCGCTGGAGGAGTGCCACCAGCTCGTCGCGGCGGCGCGCGGCCGTCACGCCGATCGTGAAGCCGACCAGCGGCTCCGCCAAGTCCGTCCCTGTACCCATGCCGTGAGGCTCCCCGACATGTGTTTCCGCGCTGTTGCGCGGCGGTCACGCCGGAGTTAGGGGTGGGCGGCCCAGCTCCTCCCCCGGTGTCGGCAGGCTCACGTCCGCCACCTGCGGGTGTGAGACAGCCGTACCGCCGCCGCAACACATGTGACCCGGTCGCGTAACGGTGTGCGGACACGCTCACTGGCATGAAACACACCGCCCCGGCGCCCGAGCGGATCGCCGTCACCGACACGCACTGCCCGTACTGCGCGCTGCAGTGCGGCATGGGCCTGCGGGTGGGGGCGGCCGGTGCGGACGCCGGGGACGTCGAAGCGGTGGACGTCCAAGACGTGGACGTCGAGGTCGTGGAGCGTGCGGCGTTCCCGGTCAACCGCGGGGCGCTGTGCGGCAAGGGCCGTACCGCCGCCGCGGTGCTCCGGACCGGCGTGCGGCTCTCCTCTCCGCTGGTGCGCAGTGACGGAATCCTGCGCGAGGCGGGCTGGGACGAGGCCCTCGACCGGGTGGCCGACGGCTTCCGGGCCGTACAGGAGAGGTACGGGCGCGACGCGGCCGGCGTCTTCGGCGGCGGCGGACTGACGAACGAGAAGGCGTACCTGCTGGGCAAGTTCGCCCGGGTGGTGCTGGGCACGTCGAACATCGACTACAACGGGCGCTTCTGCATGTCGTCGGCCGCGGCGGCGCACCGCAAGGCGTTCGGGCTCGACCGCGGGCTGCCGTTTCCGCTGGAGGACATCCCGAAGACGGGCTGCGCGATCGTGGTGGGCAGCAATCTGGCCGACACGATGCCGCCGGCGCTGCGGTACCTGACGGAGATGAAGGACAACGGCGGTTCGCTGGTCGTGATCGATCCGCGCCGCACGCGTACCGCGGAGCAGGCGACCCTGCACCTGCAGCCGGTGCCGGGTACGGATCTGGCGCTGGCCCTGGGCATGTTGCACCTGGTGATCGCCGACGGCTACGTGGACGAGGCGTTCGTGTCCGCGCGGACCAGCGGCTTCGAGGCGGCGCGGGCCGCGGCCATGGCGCACTGGCCGGAGCGCGTGGAGCGGATCACCGGGGTGCCGGTGCCGGAGATGCGCCGCGCGGTGGAGCTGTTCGCGGGTGCGCCGACGGGCATGGTGCTGACCGCGCGGGGGCCCGAGCAGCAGAGCAAGGGCACGGACACGGTCGGTGCGTGGATCAACCTGTGCCTGGCGACCGGCAAGGCGGGGCGGCCGTACTCGGGGTACGGCTGCCTGACCGGGCAGGGCAACGGGCAGGGCGGGCGGGAGCACGGGCAGAAGGCCGACCAGCTGCCCGGCTACCGCTCGATCACGGATGCCGCGGACCGAGCGCACGTGGCGGGGGTGTGGGGCGTCGACCCGGACTCGCTGCCGGGGCCGGGGCGCAGCGCGTACGAGTTGCTGGACGTGCTGGGTTCGGAGGTGCGGTCGCTGCTGGTCATGGGGTCGAACCCGGTGGTGTCGGCGCCGCGTGCCGCGCATGTGACCGAGCGGCTGGAGTCGCTGGACTTCCTGGTGGTGAGCGACGTCGTGCTGTCGGAGACGGCGGAGCTCGCGGACGTGGTGCTGCCGAGCGCGCAGTGGGCCGAGGAGACGGGGACCACGACGAACCTGGAGGGCCGGGTGATCCTGCGGCAGGCGGCGCTGGCGCCGCCGCCGGGGGTGCGCACCGACCTGTCCACGCTGCACCACCTGGCCGCGCGGCTGGGGGTGGGCACCGGCTTCCCGACGGATGCGGAGACGGTGTTCGCGGAGCTGCGGGCGGCGACGTCGGGGGCGCAGGCGGACTACGCGGGGATCACGTACGACCGGATCCGGCGCGAGGACGGGGTCTTCTGGCCGTGTCCCGACGAGGCGCACCCGGGGACGCCGCGGTTGTTCCTGGAGCGTTTCGCGACGCCGGACGGGCGGGCGCGGTTCGTGGACGTGGCGCACCGGCCGGCGGCCGAGGAGCCGGACGCGGAGTACCCGCTGTATCTGACGACGGGCCGGGTGCTGGCGCAGTACCAGTCGGGTGCGCAGACGCGGCGCGTGGCGGAGCTGAACCGGGCGGCCCCCGGGCCGTTCGTGGAGCTGCACCCGCGTCTGGCCGACCGGTTGGGGGTGGCGGACGGCGACCTGCTGGCGGTGACGAGCCGTCGCGGGCGCGCCGAGGCGCCGGCCCGGGTGACGGCGGCGATCCGGCCGGACACGGTGTTCATGCCGTTCCACTGGGCCGGTGCGGGACGGGCGAATTCGCTGACCAATCCGGCGCTCGACCCGACGTCGCGCATGCCGGAGTTCAAGGTCTGCGCGGTCCGCGTGGAGCGAGCCGAGGCCTCGGTGCCGGCCTCCGTGGTGGGGAGTACGCCGTGATCCGTCGTCAGATAGCCGTGGTCGGGGCGGGGATGGCCGCCGCCCGGCTGACCGCGCAGTTGCTCGCGCGCGATCCGGGGGCGGCGGTCACGCTGTTCGGCGACGAGGCGTACGCGCCGTACAACCGGGCGCTGCTGGCGGACGTGCTGACCGGCCGCCTGCCGGCCGGCACGATCGGCCTGCCGTCGTCGTCGGCGCAGGTGCGCACGGGTGTCGAGGTGGTCGCGGTGGACACCGCGGCGCGCACGCTGGAGTTGGCGGACGGGTCGATCGCCGGGTACGACACGCTGGTGTTCGCGACCGGCTCCAACCCGGTGCTGCCGCCGATCCGGAACCTGCACTGCACGTCGAACACCGGTGAGGGCGGCGAACTCAAGCAGGGCGTGCACGCGTTCCGCACGCTCGCCGACTGCGCGCGGCTCGCCGCGGCGGTGCCCGGGGCGCGGCGTGCGGTGGTGATCGGCGGCGGCATCCTCGGGGTGAGTGCGGCGCGCGCGCTGGCCGCGCTCGGCCTGCCGGTCGAAATCGTGCACCAGGCGCCGTACCTGATGGAACGTCACCTGGACGAGGACGGCGGCACGGCGCTGCACCGGGCGCTGGACCGGCTCGGGGTGGCGGTGTACGCGGAGAACCGCGCGAAGTCGCTGCACGGCAAGGACCGTGCGGAGGGCGTCACGCTGGCGAACGGCTACCGGCTCGACGCCGACCTGGTGGTGCTGGCCTGCGGGGCGCGTCCCCGCGTGGGACTGGCCCGGGCCGCTGGCCTGGAGGTGCGGACCGGCATCGTCGTCGACGACGGTCTCGCGACCAGCGCGCCGGACATCTACGCGATCGGCGACTGCACCGAGCACCGCGGTGTGGTGCACGGGCTGTCGGGCCCCGCGTGGGAGCAGGCGGACGTGCTGGCGGCGCGGCTGTGCGGTGCGGAGGCGGCGTACGGCGGTTCGCGGATCGGGGCGCGGTTGACCGCCGGGCCCGTGGAGATAGCGGCCTTCGGCGACGTCGACCCGGTGGCGGGCGACGCGCACGACGTCATCCGGCTCGCGGACCCCACCCGCGGCACGTACAAGAAGCTCGTGCTGCGCGGCGACCGTCTGGTCGGCGCGATCCTCGTCGGCGACCTGGCGACGGTCGGCGCACTCACCCACGCCTACGAACGGGACGAACCGGTCCCCGCGGACCCCCTGCATCTGCTCATCCCGCAAGGAGCCCCCCAGTGATCGAGTCCCCCAGCACCCAGTCCGGACAGGCTTCCGCAGGGCGGCGCCTTGTCCTCGTCGGCCACGGCATGGTCGGCCAGCGCTTCCTGGAGGCCCTGGTCGAGCGGGACGGCGGCAGCGCCTGGCAGGTGACGGTGCTCTGCGAGGAGCCCCGCGCCGCGTACGACCGCGTCCACCTGACCGCGTACTTCTCCGGCACGTCGGCCGACGAACTGTCCATGGTCCCGGACGGGTTCATGGCGGAGCACGGCATCGACCTGCGGCTCGGCGACCCGGCGGTGGCGCTGGACCGCGAGGCGCGGACGGTGACGGCGCGCAGCGGCGAGACGTTCGCGTACGACGCGCTCGTGCTGGCGACCGGCTCGTACCCGTTCGTGCCGCCGGTGCCCGGGCACGACGCCGACGGCTGCTTCGTCTACCGGACCATCGAGGACCTGGAGGCGATAGAGGCGTGGGCGAAGACCGCGAGGACCGGCGCGGTGGTCGGCGGCGGCCTGCTCGGCCTGGAGGCCGCGGGCGCGCTGCGGGCGATGGGCCTGGACACGCATGTCGTGGAGTTCGCACCGCGCCTGATGGCGATTCAGGTCGATGCGGGCGGCGGTGAGGCGCTGCGCCGCAAGATCGAGGAGCTGGGCGTCTCGGTGCACGCGGGGGCCGGCACCCAGGAGATCGGCGTCGCGGACGGCCGCGCCCGCACGATGGCGCTGTCCAACGGGGAGACGCTGGACGTCGACCTGGTGGTGTTCTCGGCGGGGGTGCGGCCGCGCGACCAACTGGCCCGGGAGAGCGGCCTTGTGGTGGGCGAGCGCGGCGGCATCGTCGTGGACGAGAACTGCCGTACGTCGGACCCGGCCGTGTGGGCGATCGGCGAGTGCGCGCAGGCGTGCGACGGCCGGGTGTACGGACTGGTCGCGCCGGGCTACCAGATGGCCGAGACGGTGGCGCTCGAACTGACCGAGGGATCGCGGCCGTTCACGGGTGCGGACACCTCGACGAAGCTCAAGCTGCTGGGTGTGGACGTGGCGAGCTTCGGCGACGCGCACGGCGCGGCCGAGGGGTGCCTCGAAGTGCTGTACTCCAACAGCCGCGAGGGCGTGTACAAGAAGCTCGTCGTGTCGGCGGACGGGCGGCTGCTGGGCGGGGTGCTGGTCGGTGACGCCGGGTCGTACGACCTGCTGCGCCCGCTGTGCCTGGCCGGCGCGCCGCTGCCCGCGCCGCCGGAGCAGCTGGTGCTGCCGGAGTCGGCGGGTGCGCCGGTGGTGATCGGCGCGTCGGCGCTGCCGGACGAGGCGCTGGTCTGCTCGTGCCACAACGTGTCCAAGGGCGCGATCCGCGCCGCGGTGACCGACGAGGGCTGCGCGGACGTCCCGGCGGTCAAGAAGTGCACGCGGGCGGGCACCGGCTGCGGTTCGTGCGTCAAGATGCTGACGACCATCGTGCAGGACGAGCTGGTCGCGAACGGCGTCGAGGTGTCCAAGGGCCTCTGCGAGCACTTCGAGCACACGCGCGCGGAGCTGTTCGAGATCGTGCAGGTGCGCGGGATCACCAGCTTCACGCGGCTGATCGAGGAGCACGGCACGGGCCTGGGCTGCGACGTGTGCAAGCCGGCGGTCGCGTCGATCCTGGCGTCGCTGTCGAACGGCCACATCCTCGACGGCGAGCAGGCGGCGCTCCAGGACACCAACGACCACTTCCTGGCGAACCTCCAGCGCAACGGCTCGTATTCGGTGGTGCCGCGCATCCCGGGCGGCGAGATCACCCCGGAGGGGCTGATCACGATCGGCGAGATCGCCCGCGACTTCGGGCTCTACACGAAGATCACCGGCGGGCAGCGCATCGACATGTTCGGCGCGTCCGTGGACCAGCTCCCGCTGATCTGGACGCGGCTGGTGGCGGCCGGGTTCGAGTCGGGGCACGCGTACGGCAAGGCGCTGCGCACGGTGAAGTCGTGTGTCGGCGAGACGTGGTGCCGGTACGGCGTCCAGGACTCGGTCGGCCTGGCGATCGAACTGGAGCTGCGCTACCGGGGTTTGCGCTCACCGCACAAGCTGAAGTCGGCGGTGTCCGGGTGCGCGCGCGAGTGCGCGGAGGCGCAGAGCAAAGACTTCGGGGTGATCGCCACCTCGTCCGGCTGGAACCTGTACGTGGGCGGCAACGGCGGGATGACGCCCCGGCACGCCGACCTGCTGGCCTCGGACCTGGACCGCGAGACGCTGATCCGGACGATCGACCGGTTCCTGATGTTCTACATCCGGACCGCGGACCGCCTGGAGCGCACCGCGCCGTGGGTGGAGCGCATGGAGGGCGGCCTCGACCACCTGCGCGCCGTGGTCATGGACGACTCGCTGGGGATCTGCGACGACCTCGACGAACTGATGCAGCGCCACGTGGAGATGTACCAGGACGAATGGCGCGAGACGTTGGAGGACCCGGAGCGCCTGCGGCGCTTCGTGTCCTTCGTGAACGCCCCGGGCACGCCCGATCCGACCGTCACGTTCGTCGCCGAACGCGACCAGATCCGCCCGGCCCGGCCGGGCGAGGCGGGGGTCTCCCTCCCGATCGAAGGCCCGATCGCCGGCCTCATCGCCGGCCCGACCCTGGAGGTAAGGACCTCGTGACCATGGCTGCGGAACGACTCGGCACGGACCTCCTCGTGGAGATCGGCACGGCCGGCTCCTGGACACCGGTCTGCCGGCTGGCCGACCTGATCCCCGGGCGCGGCGTCGCGGCGCTGGTGGACGGCGAGCAGGTGGCGGTATTCGCGGACCACGACGGGACGGTGTACGCGGTCGGCAACCGGGACCCGTTCAGCGGCGCGTACGTCATCTCGCGCGGCATCCTCGGCTCGCGCCGGGGCGTGCCGATGGTGATGTCGCCGATGTACAAGGAGGCGTTCGACCTGCGCACCGGGCTGTGCCTGGACGCGGACGACGAGCCGGTGTCACTGCCGGTGTACGAAGTGCGGCTGCGTACTGCCGTGGCCGCCTGACGACCGGGGTGTACGCCTCAACGGCGCGGCGTACACCCCGGCCACGGCAATCAGATCTCGGTCGCCTTGCGCGGCTGGAGGCCCGCCGCCTTCGCGGCCTCGTTCCAGATGGTCACAGCCCTGGTCTTCGCCGTGGTCGCCTCGCCGCTGGCCTTGTTCGCGTCGCGCTTGTCGCCCGTGGTCTTGGCGCGGTCGCCGTCCTCGCACTCGCCCTCGGCGTTCTCCCGGCCCCAGTCCGCGAACGACCGGTCCGCACGGGCGGACGCCTCCCACGCCTTGCGCAGCCATTCGACGAGTTCGTCGCCTCGCGCGATCTCGTCGGTCTTGAGCGTGTCGAGCTTCTGGACCTGCTGGTCGCGCTGCTCGGCCGCGTCGTCGAGCGTGCGGATCGCGGCGTCGACGTTTTCGCAGCGCTCTATGTTCGCCACCGCACCGGCGACCTTGGTCCGGGATCCGGCGCTGACGTCCAGCAGTTCGTCCATCTGCTGCGCCTGCGACTTGGCGGGCGCGCTGCTGGTGGCCACCGGCGGCACGACCGCGGCGCCGCTCGCCGTGGGGGCGGGCGAATCCCCGCCCGCGTTCTTCGTCTTGTCGCCGCCGCCGAACACGCCTGACGCGAAGAGGGCGGCGACCAGCAGGACCGCCACCGCGGCGACGGAGCCCACGACGATCACCCGCCGCCTGGCCCCCGGCACCGGACCGGGACCGGATTCGTGGTGGCGCGGAGGCATCGCGGGTGCCGCGTACTGCGGTTGCCCGGAGACGGGCGGCGGAGGCGCGGCGTACCCGGGGTTGGCCGACGGGCCGGGCCGGTACAGCGAGGCGAACGGGTCGTCGGCAGGCCGGCCCTGCGGGGGCCCGTACTGCGGCGCGGGGGCCCCGGGCCAACCCTGCGGCGCCCCCGGTGCGGCCGGATATCCGGGCGGCGGACCGCCGGGGTACGCGGGCGGGGCCGGCGGACGGGACGGGTCCGGCGGCACGATCATCGACGGCGTCGCGATCCGGGTGCCGCCCCCGTCGCCGTAGCCGCCGGGGTTGGGGTTGGGGTTGTCGGCCCCGCCGTACTCCTCGTACGTCGGGTACCCCCCGGATTCGTCGCGCGGCAGCTCCAACGGCCCGAAGATGGACAGTCCTTCGTCCTTGGGCGCGCCGGGCTCCTCGCCGGGCGCTCCGGATCCGGGCCTGCCGCTCATGTCGTGCTCTCCTCGCGCGTGGGTTCCCCTCGACGCTAGCCGAGACGCCACGGAAGCGAACAGCGGTTCGGCCGGGGCGCGACGAGTTTCGGCCGGAGACACTCGGAGAGCCCATCCCGCGCGCCCGTTCAGCCGCATTCCGCGGGTTGAGGTGGCCCCCGGCGTCGGCCCCGTTGACGCCGGGGGGCACCGTGGCCCGGCAGGCCCTCGTCCCGGTTTCGCGGCGTCACGGGACGGGGCGCGGGCCGTCAGGAGTGGGCCACGCGGGCCCAGGAGGTCGGCCGCATCGTCGCGGCCGTCTGATGGCACGTCAGGCCGGGATCACCTCCTCCTCACCCTCGTAGGCCACCCGCACCGCATCCATGAAGTCGCGGGCGGCGGGCTCGGACCCGTACGGCGCCAGGCGGCGCTGGAAGTCGCGCAGGTACTCCTGGCCGCGTGCCGAGTGCAGGCGCGTCACCAACTCCAGGGCGTCGCACGCGACCGCGCACGCCTCGTCGAGCCGGTTCTGCTGAAGATGCGCAGTGGCCAGCAGCAGCGTGTCGACCGCCCGGCGCCGTACACGCGTCTCCGCGTGCCCTTCCAGCGCCGCACGCGCCGCCTCCTCGGCCTGCCGGGGCCGGTCCAGGTCGCGGTAGCAGTGCGCGAACTCATCTGCGAGGTAAGCGCGGTCGAAGTGCGAGATCCAGATCGGATCCTCCTCGGGCCGGGACCGCTCCATCGCGGTCTCGGCACGCGCCAGCGCGCTCTCACACGCGCGTACGTCCCCCAACTGCGCATGCCCGCGCGCCTCCGCGGCATGGAACATGGCCATCGTGGTCGCCGTCGCCCCCTCCCCGGTGAGAGCGGACTTCGACCCCTCCTGCGCGGCACGGGCCAACTGGGTTATCTCGCGCGGGTTCCCGAGGTTGCCGGCCAGGTGGCTCATACCCGCGGCAAGCACATAGCCGCCGTACGGCCGGTCCCCCGCCGCCTGCGCGAGCCGCAGGGCCTGGATGTAGTAGCGCTGCGCGAGTCCGGGCTGTCCCGTGTCGACGGCCATGTACCCGGCGAGTTCGGTCAACCGGGACACCGCCGCGAACAACGCGCGCCCGGTCTCGTCCGAGTACGTCCCGCTCAACAAACCGGACACCACCGACCCGAGGTAGTGCACGACCACCGGCCGGATGTGCCCGGCCCCGAACCGGTGGTCCAGGACCGACAGCATCTCCGTGGTGGCGCGTACCGCCTCGACATCCGAGGCACCCACGCGCGGCCCCCCGATGCGCGCGACGGCGGCGTCCGGCTCGGTGATGAGCCAGTCGCGGCTCGGAGCCACGAGCGCGGCCACCGCGACCGACGAATTGAGCAGGAAATCACGGCGGTTGACGTCGCTCCGCCACAGCTCGGTGACCACATCAACAGTGCCCGCAGGCGTCGCGGCGAACTGGAGCCCGATATTCGTCGCAAGGCTCCGCCCGTCCGCCATGCCGATCTCGTCGACAGTGACCGGACGACCGAGCTTGCGCCCCAACGCCTCCGCGATCAGATTGGGCACCGAACCACGGGGCTGCTGACCGCGCAGCCAACGCGCCACCGACGTCTTGTCGTAGCGCAGGTCCATCCCCTGCTCGGCACCGCACATGTTGACGCGTCTGGCGAGACCGGCGTTGGAGCATCCGGCCTCCTGTATCAGCGAGGCCAGGCGCTCGTTGGGCTGGCGCGTCGCAAGCGACCGTGCGGCCATCGGCGTCTCCTCCCGTGGAATGCTCCGGAGTCCCGGTGGTGCCGGCCCCCGCTGCGCGAGGCGACGAACTCCCTTTCCAGAGAAGCCCGATCCACCCATCACGCCGTCCGTAACGGACGGTAGCCACCCGATCGCTCCCCCGGATAGGCCCCCACCCCCCTGCGCCCCTACCCCTGCTGCCATGCGCCCCCACTGCGCCGGGCAAATCCAGTGACCGCCCCACGCCACCGGGCAGTTCTCTGAACCTGCTGGAGATCGACGAGCGCAGCGAGGAGAGCGGCCGCACGCCGCCGGGTGGTCTCCGTACCCGCCGGACGCCGCCGGGTAGTTCTCTGTACCTGCTGGAGATCGACGAGCGCAGCGAGGAGAGCGGCCGGAGGCCGCCGGGTGGTCCCCATACCCACCGCACGCCGCCGGGTAGTTCTCTGTACCTGCTGGAGATCGACGAGCGCAGCGAGGAGAGCGGCCGGAGGCCGCCGGGTGGTCCCCATACCCACCGCACGCCACCGGGCAGTTCTCTGAACCTGCTGGAGATCGACGAGCGCAGCGAGGAGAGCGGCCGGAGGCCGCCAGTCAGACTTTCTTGCGCCGGAGGGAGCGCCAGCGACCGCAGGTGCAAGAAAGTCCAAGGCCGGAGTGCACATTTCGGGGGCGGAGCGAGGAACGAGCGCAGCCCCCGAAATGTGTGCTTCGGCCGCACTAATAAATAGCGCCACACCTGAAACAAGAGCGGACCAACCCCGGCCCGCCCCCCGCCTGCCCGCCTGCCCGCCTGGCCGCCCACCCCACCCCCACCCCCTTCCCGTTCGAGTGAGATTCGCCCCAACCCCCCGATAACGCCCCTGCGCCCAGTAACCAACCCTTCGCCCGGCAGTTGTGAAGGCGTGGAAGAGATCCTTGGAGCCCGGAAGCTGGCCCGCGACACGCTCGTTGAGACAGCCGTCCGGTACGCGGAGGACCGCCACTGGGACGTTGTGCCGGGCACGTCCGTCGAGGTCAGCGGCGCGGGCAGGCGTTGCAGTTGCGGCCACCCCGCGTGCAGCGCACCCGGCGCGCACCCCCTGCACCGCGACTGGGCCGCGCAGGCCGCCAGCGGGCCCGCGATGATCCGGCGCTGGTGGTCGGAGCACCCGGACTCGGCGATCCTGCTGCCGACCGGCCGGGTGTTCGAGGTGATCGACGTACCGGAGCCGGCGGGGTGCCTCGCGCTGGCCCGCCTCGAACGCCTCGGTCTCGCCGTCGGTCCCGTCATCGCGACGCCGACGCGGCGCATGCAGTTCTTCGTGCTCCCCGGCGCGCGCGACAAAATGCCGGAAATGCTCCGCCGGGCAGGGTGGGGTACGAGCGCGATCGACCTGGTGTGCCGGGGTGACGGCGACTACGTGGTGGCGCCGCCGTCGCAGATGGGCCCGAGCGGCACCGCCACGTGGGCGCGGGAACCGACGGAGGCGAACCGCTGGCTCCCCGAGGCGCGGGAACTGGTCAGTCCGATCGCCTACGCCTGCGGACGCGCGATGGCCGAGGCGTGACGCCACGGTTCAGGCGGACCCTCGCCGCCTGACAGAGGAGGCCCCGACCGCAAAGCGGTCGGGGCCTCCTCTGTCGCGAACCGTTCGTCAGGACCCGGCGTTCCGAACGGGTCCGTCAGGACCGGGCAATCCGAACCGGCCTTTCAGGACCAAGCATTCCGAGAGGATCCGTCAGGACCCGGCGATCCGAACCGGCCCGTCAGGACCGGGCAATCCGAACCGGCCTTTCAGGACCAAGCATTCCGAGAGGATCCGTCAGGACCCGGCGATCCGAACAGGTCCGTCAGGACCGGGCAATCCGAACCGGCCTTTCAGGACCAAGCATTCCGAGAGGATCCGTCAGGACCCGGCGATCCGAACAGGTCCGTCAGGACCGGGCAATCCGAACCGGCCTTTCAGGACCAAGCATTCCGAGAGGATCCGTCAGGACCCGGCGATCCGAACCGGCCCGTCAGGACCGGGCAATCCGAACCGGCCTTTCAGGACCAAGCATTCCGAGAGGATCCGTCAGGACCCGGCGATCCGAACCGGCCCGTCAGGACCGGGCAATCCGAACCGGCCTTTCAGGACCAAGCATTCCGAGAGGATCCGTCAGGACCCGGCGATCCGAACAGGTCCGTCAGGACCCAGCAATCCGAACCGGCCCGTGAGACCCATACCGCAAGGCCCAGATCGTGGGCCCGTCCCTCAGGCCCCGGCCATCCGCAGCAGTCCCTGACGACCATCGCATCCGAGCCGTCAGGACCGCAGAACCGCAGCCTCCCACCAGGCCCCTCCGATCCGGTCCGCAAGAACCGCCCCTCCGCGCAGGTCCGCAAGGACCGGATCCTCACGCCCCGGGACTGTCAGGCCCGGGACTGTCAGGCCCGGGACCGTCAGGCCCAGAGCCGTCAGGCCCAGACCGGTCAGGCCCCAGTCCATCCGCCCCAGCCCTCCAAACCGCCGCCCCCCTCAGGCCGTAACCGCCGGCACAGGAGCAGCAGCCGTACCCTCCCCATCCCCATCCCCGTCGCCGTCCCCATCCCCGTCCCCATCCCGTTCCGCCGCCGGCCGGGCGCCGCGGCGTACCTCGCCGACGCCGGGCAGGAGCAGGCAGCACAGGCCGGCCACCAGGGCCGCGATGCCGATCACCAGGAACACCGTCTGCGGCACCACCTGGAGGAAGATCAGGCTGGTGAACAGCACGCCGCCGACATTCCCGTACGCCCCCACCAGACCGGAGATCTGACCGGACTGGCGGTGCTGGATCTGCGGCACGATCGCGTAGACCGCCCCATTGCCGCCCTGGATGAACACCGAGGCGAGCGCGAGGAGTCCGACGCTCTGCCACACCGGCCAGTCGGCGTCGATGCGCCACAGGACCAGGTAGCTCAGGAACGATCCGGCGAGCAGGCCGAGCAGCGTCAGTTTGCGGCGCCCGGTGCGGTCCGACAGCCAGCCGCCGAAGGGCCGCGTGACGAGGTTGGTGCCCGCGAAGCACGCCGCCGCGGTCGCCGCCGTCGTGGTGTCCATCTCGAACAACGTGCGGAAGAAGTTCGGCAGCCAGGCCGCCATCGTCAGCTCCGCACCGAACGTGACCAGGTACGCCACCGACAACAAGCCCACCGCCGAGAGCCGGTAACTCTCCATTTCCGGTTTCTCACCGCGCAGGACCCCTCGGTTCGACTTCACGACCGCATAGATCTGGTACGCCAGCCACAACACGACCAACCCGTACAGAACCGCCGCCGTGCCGTCGCCGACCACCCCGTCGAACGTCTTCTTCCCGGTCGGCGTGTTCGCCGTGAAGTCGGCGTTGAGGCGGTACACGACAAACCCGAGCGCCACCGCCAGCGGTACCTGAAGCGCCATCAGACCGAAGACGGCGGACCGGCTCGTGACCTGGAGCCCCGGCTTCCGCGCAGCGCGCTGGTACGTCTTGCCGTCCGGCACGTCCCGCGCCATCAGCAGGAAGAACACGCCGTACGCCGCCGCCAGCACACCGGCGAAGCCGACACCCCAGCGCCACGCGCCCTCGCCGTCCGCGATCGCCGCGACGAACACCGGCAACGTCAGAGCCGCCGCAGCCGAGCCGAAGTTGCCCCAACCGCCGTAGAAGCCCTCCGCGGTGCCCAGTTCGCGCCGCGGGAACCACTCGGCGACCAGCCGGATGCCGACCACGAAGCCGGCGCCGACGATGCTGACCATGAGGCGGCTGACGACGAGCATCGAATAGGACTGCGCCAGCGCGAAGATGGTGTTCGGTATCGCCGCAAAAATCAGCAGCGCACCGTAGACGCGGCGCGGACCGTACCGGTCGACCAGCAGGCCGATCAGCGTGCGCGCCGGGATCGTGAGGGCGATGTTGCACAGCGCGAGGGTGGCCTTCTGGCCCGCGGTGAGCCCGAACTCCTCGCCGATGTCGTCGATGAACGGCGCCATGTCGAACCACAGCACGAAGCTGGCGAGGAACGCGAGCGTCGCCAGGTGCAGCATGCGGTAGCGCCCGCGGAACGAGAGCAGGGCACGCAGTCTGGGTCGATCGGCGGCGTCGGCCTGTGAGGTGGCGGTGGCCATGGAGGCTCCTCCGTCGCGTGCCCCTGGCGGAGCAACGAACTAGCGGTATGCCTGCGACGGTGCCAAGCCTGTGTTTCCCGGGAACGTCACGATGTTGCGCGGGAGGAAACATTCCGTTCATGGAGGGCGGGGTGCGCCGTGAGAAAACGGGCGGGGCGGCCGCGCACAGCACAGCTGTGCGCGGCCGCCCCGCCCGTCTCATGACCCGGGTCACCGCATTGCGCGCGGCAGCGTTCACCGCACCTCAAGACCTACCGCACCGCAGTTGCCTGCACCGCGAAAGCCCCGCGAAGACCTACCGCACCGCGAAAGCCCACCGCACTGCGAAGACCTACCGCACCGCAAAAGCCCACCGCACTGCGAAGACCTACCGCAGCACGAAGAGCACAGCACGAAGACCTACCGCACCGCGAGGCCCCTACCGCACCGCGACGAAAACATGCGCCGCGATCTCCGGGGACAGTTCGGCGGCCTCGCCGCCGCTGCCCGCCATGACCCCGCCCGCCGACTCGTGCACGCTCACCACCGCGCCCGGGCGTACGCCCGCGCGCCGCAGCGTGTACATGAGCTGGGCGTCAGTTTGCAGCGGCTCGCCGATACGACGCACCACCACGTTCTTGCCCTCGGGGCCCGCGACGTCCAGCAGGGTGCCCAGGCCCTCCATGAAGTCGTCCGCGTGCAGGTCGCGGTCGAGTTCCTCGAGGCCGGGAATGGGATTGCCGTACGGCGACTCCTTCGGGTGGCGAAGCAGTTCGAGCAGACGGCGCTCGACCTGTTCGCTCATCACGTGCTCCCAGCGGCACGCCTCTGCGTGGACCTGCTCCCAGGGCAGCCCGATGACGTCCACGAGCAGGCACTCGGCGAGCCGGTGCTTGCGCATGACACGCGTGGCCAGGGACCGGCCCTCGTCGGTCAACTCCAGATGACGGTCGCCCTCGACCGTGAGCAGCCCGTCGCGCTCCATACGCGCGACGGTCTGGCTGACGGTCGGTCCGCTCTGCCCGAGCCGTTCGGCGATACGGGCGCGCAGCGGGACCACGCCCTCCTCTTCCAGCTCGAAAATGGTCCGGAGGTACATCTCCGTGGTGTCGATGAGTGCACTCACGACCGCCAGCTCCGTTTCTTCGTGGTCCTGCCTCCAATTCTGTCCCACCGACGGGGCGGCCGGGACCGTCCACGCCAACGGGTTCGACGCGTCGGGCGTAACGCTGCCGGATTCACTCCCGGCGCGTACGCCGCCCGCTCCGGCGCGCCGTACAGACACAACGTCCCGACATTGTGTCGTCATCCCGGCCGTTTGTGCTCGGCCTCGGAGACGGAAGTCGCGACAGTGCCGACGCTAAGCGCGGCAGGGCCGCCGCGTCAGCTGGACGTACCTCCAAGCGCACCCCGCAGGCACACGCCGACCGCACCGGCCGAGGCACCGGCCGAGGCACCGGCCGAGGCACCGGCCGTCGGGACAGGTTGACAGGTGGCCCTCCGACCACGCACCGTGCGTGGTCTGTACCAAACGGCTCCGTCGGCCGCGGGGTTCCCGCACCGCGTCCGGCGCCCGTCCGACACCTGTCGGAACACCCGTCGGAACACGCCTCGGACACCGTCCGACAACCTCCGACACCTGTCCGACCACCTGTCCCGACGAACCGAAGGACTGCCCATGGGCGAGCTGGGGGCGCGCTACCTCGACGCCGCGATCGCACTGCTCGAAAGGCTGCGCGACAAGGAGCTGCCGGCCGTCGACGACGCCGCCGAGCGCATCGCGCTCTCCCTGGCCGCAGGCGGCCGCCTCTTCGTCTTCGGCGGCGGGCACTCCGCGCTCAACGCGTACGACGTGGTCTACCGCGCGGGCGGCCTCATCCTGGCCAACCCGCTCATCGCCCCGGGCAACGACCTGTCGGTACGGCCGATCACCACCAGCAGCGCCGTCGAGAAGCTCCCCGAACTGGCCGCCCCCGTACTCGACGGCGCCGGCATCCGCACCGGCGACGTCCTCATCGTGCTGTCCTTGTCGGGCCGCAACGGGCTGCCGGTCGAGATGGCCCGCCAGGGACGCGAACGCGGCGCCCTGGTGGTGGGCGTCACGTCCGTCGCCGCCAGCAAGGCCGAGCCGGCCCGCCACCCCTCCGGCACGCGCCTCCTCGACAACTGCGACGTCGTGCTCGACGCGGGCGTGCCCGCCGGAGACGCGGCACTCGACGTGGAAGGCGTACCGCAGCGCGTCGGACCCACGTCGGGGGTCGTCTGCTCGGCCGTGATGCAGACCCTGATGGTCACCGTCATCGGCCGCATGGTCGCCCTCGGTGTCGAACCGCCCATCTTCATGTCGGCCAACATCGAAGGCGGCGCCGCCTGGAACGACCGCCTCCTCGCCGAAAACGCCGACCGCATCTTCTACCTGCAATAGGCAGCCGCAAGATGTGCCTGCGGCAGAGGACCGCAAGAGGCCGGAGGCCGGCCGGCTGCGACAAACCGGTCGCGGGGGTGCTCGTCGGAGATCGGCAGCCTGGGTACGGTGGTCGGCATGGCAGGTGTCGACAGTGGGTCCAGCAACCCTGACGTGCTCAGTGTGTCCGCGCGGTTCAACGGTCCGCCGGAGTCGGGGAACGGGGGGTATGTCGCGGGGCTGCTCTCGGGGCGCCTGAACGGTGGGTGCGCCACCGTGACGTTGCGGCAACCGCCGCCGCTGGAGCGCGCGTTGAAGGTGACCGGCGCATCCGCCGGGAGCACGCCGAGGCCCAGCCCGGGGCTGGCGCTGTACGACGGCGATGCCCTGGTGGCGGAGGTCGTGGCGGCCGACGAAGCGCTGGTCGAGGCGTTCGAGCCGGTCGATCCGGTGTCGTTCGAGTTGGCCGCCGAGTCGTCCGCGGCGTTCTTCCCGGGGCGGGGGCCGGAGCACCCGTTCCCCACGTGCTTCGTGTGCGGCACGGAGCGCGCGGAGGGCGACGGGCTGCGGCTGTTCCCCGGGCTGCTGCCGCAGCGTCCCGGCACCACCGCGTGCCCCTGGGTCCCCGACGCGTCACTCGCCCGCGACGAAGACTCCTACGTACGGCCGGAGTTCGTGTGGGCCGCCCTCGACTGCCCGGGCGGCTGGACCGCGCTCGCCACCCGTGAGCCGGTGCTCCTCCTGGGGCGCATGACCGCCCGCATCGACGCGCTGCCGTACGTCGGCGACCGGTGTGTGCTGATGGGACGTCTGCTCGGCCAGGACGGCCGCAAGCTGCGTACCGCGACCACGCTGTACGACGGGGACGGCCGGGTCGCCGCACACGCCGAGGCGGTGTGGATCGCACCCCGCACGAGCTGACCGGCCGCGGCCGCCTTAACCGCCGCCGATCCCTCCCCTAAGAGCCGCATAAGGATCGTCCTACGGCCTCTGATCAGGAATTTTCCCGTCCTCGACGGCGCTAGCGTCCCTCGCGACGCAAGGTTTCCGGACAGTCGAGGATGTGCCGTCTGATGAAGATCCGCCGCTCCGCCGCCGTCGCCACTCTCACCGCGTTCCCGCTCGCGCTCGGCGCGCTCGGCGCCCTGGGCTCGGGGACCGCGTACGCGCACGGCACGTCGCAGAACCCGCCGAGCCGCATCCAGCTGTGCTCGACGCAAGGCGGCGAGAACCCGGAGAACTTCAGGCTCGCGGCGTGCAAGGCCGCGAAGGCGGCGGTCGGCAACAACCCCGCACCGTTCTACGACCCGAACGCGGTCAACATCGCCGCCGCGGCCGGCCGGCACCGTGAGATCATTCCGGACGGCAAGCTGTGCAGTGCGGGCAACGCACAGTACGCCGGGCTCGACCTGCCGCGCACGGACTGGCCGACCACGAACCTCCCGTCGGGCGCGGCGTACACGTTCCGTTTCAAGGCCACCGCCCCGCACAAGGGCAAGTTCGAGTACTACATCACCAAGGAAGGCTTCGACGTCACGAAGCCGCTCAAGTGGTCGGACCTGGACGCCACCCCGATCGCCACCGCGGTCGACCCCGTCTTGGAGAACGGTGCCTACGTCGTCAAGGGCAAGCTCCCGAAGCGGACCGGACGCCACCTCATCTATGTCGTGTGGCAGCGTTCGGACAGCCCTGAGGCCTTCTACTCCTGCTCCGACGTGGCCTTCGACGGCAGCGGCCAGGCCGATCCGCCGGCCGCGACTCCCACAACTCCCACAACTCCCGCGGCCGGCAACGGAAACGGCGGCAGCACAGGCGGCGCGACCAAGCCCGCCACCGCGGGAACGGGTGGCGGAGAGGACCACAGCGGCCACGGCGCCCCGGCCCCCGGCACCCCCGCAACCCCGACCCGGCCGGCGAACTCCCCCGCCGCGCCCGCAGGTTCCACCGCCTCCACCGCCCCGGCCGCCGCAACCGACCCGTCCGCCGCGGGTGATGCGGGCAACGCGGGTGGCACCGGCGACGGCGCCGTAGTGCCTGCGGCCGGTGAGGCCCCCGGCGAACTGGCGCAGACCGGCGGCGGGTCCGAGGACTCCGTACCGCTGCTGGCCGGCACCGCCGCGGTCGTCCTGGCCGTGGGCGCCGGTTCCCTGCTGTACGCCCGCCGCCGCGCCACACGCTGACGCGCACGCGGGCCAGTCGTGCCCTCGGCCCCGCCGCGGAGAGGTGACGGCTCCCGGCGGCCGCGGGTACCACCCGGGCGCGGCCGCCCCTCCCAGGCGGCCGCGCCCAAATACCCGCGTCATCACCCGCGTCATCACCCGCGTCATTCAGGGCACCGGGTTCCTCGCGTCGTACCGCCAGAACCCGCGCCAGCGGGCGGTGAGGGCCAACACGACCACCACGCACGCCAGTCCGCCGCTCACCACGGAGATCCGCTCGGTGCTGACGGCGGCGACGCTGCCCGACTCGAAGTCGCCGAGGCGCGGGCCGCCCGCGACCACCACGATGAAGACCCCCGCGAGCCGCCCGCGCAGTTCGTCCGGGGTCGCCACCTGGAGGATCGTGTTGCGGAAGACGCCGCTGATGGTGTCCGCGCAGCCCGCGACGGCGAGGAAGAACACGCCCAGCCACAGCCAGTTCGTCGCCCCGAACGCCGTGATCGCCAAGCCCCACGCGATGATCGACAGGATGACCGCGCGTCCCTGGTAGCGCACGCGTCCCAGCCACCCCGAGAACAGGGCGCCGGCGAACGCGCCGACGGCCGGGGCGGCGGTGAGCAGGCCGACCGTACGCGCGCCGCCGCCGTACCAGGACACCGCAATCGCCGGGAACAGCGCGCGCGGCATGCCGAAGACCATGGCCGCGATGTCCGCGAGGAACGTCATGCGTACGTTGGGCCGCGTACGCAGGAAGCGGAACCCCTCGGCCACCGAGGCCCGTTGCCGCTTGCCGTCACCGCCGTTCGCCCGCTCCGGCGGCATCGCGGGCAGGCGCCACATCGCGTACAGCGCGGCGCCGAAGGCGAGCGCGTCGACGACGTACACGGTCTCGGTGTCCCACAGCCCGATCACCAGCCCGCCGAGCAGCGGCCCCACCGTCATGCCGAGGGTCATGCTCAGCATCGACAACGCGTTGGCGGCGGGCAGGTGTTCGGGCGCGAGCAGGCGCGGGATCATGGCCGTACGCGTGGGGCTGTTGACCGCGAAGAACGCCGACTGCGCGGCCACCACCCCGTACAGCAGCCACACTTGCCGCAGGTCGAGCACCGCCTGCGCGGCGAGCAGCAGGCTCATCGCGGCCAGGCCGGTGGACGCGACGAGCCCGAGCTTGCGCCGGTCCATGCTGTCCGCGATCGCGCCGCCGAGCAGGCCGAAGACGATCAGCGGGGCAAGCGAGAACAGACCCACCAGTCCGACGGAGAAGTTCGACCCGGTGAGGTTGTAGACCTGCACGGCGACCGCGAGCGAGGTCATCTGCTGGCCGAGCATGCTCACGGTGCTGCCGAACCACAGGCGGCGGTAGTCGTGGGATATGCGCAGCGGCGTGGTGTCGGCGAAGACGGCCCGCGCGAACCGGCGGATCCGTCCTGCCGCCGGGGCGGGAGAGGTGGGCACTCCGGAATCCAAGCGCCCACACGCCCTTTTGCACCCCCTGACGGCCCGTGAGATCGCCCACGCGCACCGGCGGCGGCCACGGAAGCCGCTACCGGCCCCCGCCTCCCGTCAGGACGGGGACTCCGCGACGAGCTTGTCGAAGTCGGGGGCGTACACGGTCATCCAGTGCGGATGCAGCCGGTAATACACCACGTCGTTGTCCCAGTCGAACAAGTCATCGCCGTAGAACTCCTTCAAGTACGCCAGCAGTTCCGGCCAGTCCGCGGCCGGCTCGCCGCCGTGCGGGTTGAGGGTCTCCACCGTGCCGTGCGTGAACACCCCCAGTTCCTCACCGCGCATGTGCGCGGCGCTGACCGCGGGCCGGGCGGCGAGGTGACGCGCCTTGGCGGCCCCCCGCGCCGTACCGAAGTGCCACTTCCCGTGCAGGAAGTGCCCGTCCACACCGCTGATCCGCGGCTCGCCCTTCGCTGTCACCGTGGAGAGGGCGAGGGTGCACATGCCGGTGAGAACCCGGCTCACTTGCTCCGCGGTCAGCGTGCGCCCGGTGGTGATGATCGAGCGGAGGTGTGAGCTGGAACGAGAGAGCGAGGCGTCCAAAAGCGCCTGCAACTCCTGGAATTCCTGGGGCGTTTCACGCATGAATAAACCTATCTGTCCATGGACTCGGCCCTTGCGGGACCGGTGAACCCATGCTCACTCCAAAACCTGACACCTTGTGTCGCACTTTCCCGCCCCACACCCACAACTCAGGGCGTGACGACTCAGGGCGTGACGATGGGGAAGCCCTTGTCGGGTTCGGTGACGTACGAGAACAGCCGCGTGAGCAGCTCCGGGTCGCCGTCCGTCTGGACGCCGGCGAGGCCCTTCCCGGCAAGGATCCCCAGAAGCTGCGGCTTGGTCAGCGTCAAGGTCAGCCCCGCAGGCTTCTTGGGGGCCTGGTCCGCCGGAGTGTCGCGGTGGGTCAGAACTCCGTTGCGCAGGGTCAGCCGATGGCGGCGCTGCTCGTCGGTGAGGACGAGGTCGATGACCAGGTCGTCGCCCCATGCCTTGGGTCCGTCGATGCGGATGGCGACGGTGTCGACGAGCATGCCGGTGGTCAGCGCCATGGCCATCTCGGGGTTGGTCAGGTCGACGAGGTTGAACACGACGCCGCGGCGCAGTTCCTGGGCGGCGGAGAGGAAGAAGTTGCGCCAGGTGGCGTTCTCGGCACCGCGGCCGAGCGTGTCGTACGCCCCGGCCAGGGCCTGCTTGGCGTCCGCGTTCGACGGGTCGGCGAAGACGAGGTGGTTGAGCAGGGTGACCGCGAATCGCAGGTCCCCGGCGTCGATGTAGCCGCGTGCCTTGGCGAGGGCTTCGGCGGGGCCGCCGGCGACGTCGACGTACCGCTTGGCGATCTCGACCGGCGGGTGCTCCCACAGGTGGGCCGGGTTGCCGTCGAACCAGCCCAGGTACCGCTGGTAGATCGCCTTCACGTTGTGGCTGACCGAGCCGTAGTAGCCGCGCGCGTGCCAGGAGTTCTCCAGCGCGGGCGGCAGTTCGATCTCCTCGGCGATCTCGGCGCCGGTCAGGCCCTCGTTCATCATCCGCAGGGTCTGGTCGTGCAGGTAGGCGTACAGGTCCCGCTGCGCCGACAGGAACGCGACCACGTTGTCGTGGCCCCAGGTGGGCCAGTGGTGGGACGCGAACGCGACGTCGTAGCGGCCGTCGAAGTACTCGATGGCCTCGTCGAGGTAGCGCGCCCAGATCCGGCTGTCGCGCACCACCGCGCCGCGCAGGGTCAGCACATTGTGGAGGTTGTGGGTGGCGTTCTCCGCCAGGCACAGCGCGCGCCGGTCGGGGAAGAGGAAGTTCATCTCCGCCGGCGCCTCGGTGCCCGGGGTCATCTGGAAGACGATCCGCACCCCGTCGACGGTCTCCTCCTGCCCGGTGCGCGTGATGTCCACGGTCGGCGGGACGAGGGTGATGGTGCCGGTGGAGGTGGCGGTGCCCAGGCCGGTGCTGATCTGCCCGTCCGGGGCGACCGGCAGCGCGGTGCCGTACATGAATCCGCCGCGACGCCCCATCGCGCCGCCGGCGTAGACGTTCTCGCTGACCGCGTGCTCCAGGAAGCCCTCGGGCGCCAGGATCGGGACGCCGTCCTCGGTGCCGTGCGGGAGGATGCCGCGGGAGCCGCCGAAGTGGTCGCCGTGCGAGTGCGTGTAGATCATTCCGGTGACCGGCCGGTCGCCGCGGTGCTCGCGGTACAGCGCCAGCGCCGCCGCGGCGGTCTCCGCGGAGATGAGCGGGTCGATCACGATGATCCCGCGGTCGCCCTCCACGACGGTCATGTTCGAGATGTCCAGGGAGCGGACCTGGTAGATGCCCTCGGTGACCTCGAACAGGCCCTGCTTCGCGCACAGTTGCGCCTGCCGCCACAGGCTCGGGTTCGCGGTGTCGGGGCAGTCGCCCTTGAGGAAGCCGTACGCGTCGATGTCGAAGACGACCCTCCCGTCCGCGTCCTTGACGACGCCCGGCACGAGCGCCGCGACGAACCCCCGCTCGGCGTTCTCGAAGTCGGTCGTGTCCTCGAAGGGGAGGGTGCCCATACCGCGCTCCAAATGTCGCTGAAGGTCTGTTTGTCGGTTTTCCATCTCAGCATCGCGCCCCTGTGCCCGCACATCGGCCGCGGCGCGCCGACTCGTCGCGCTCCCTTGTCGTCGCTGTCCCCGCCGTCCCCGCCGTCCCCGCCGTCCCCGCCGTCCTCGCCGTCCCCGCCGTCCTCGCTGTCCGCGCGTTTCCCTGCCGGCGTTTCGGGGGACCCCTTGGCGTCACGCGGGTCAGGCCGACAGCAGACGGCACCGGACGACACAGGATGAGACCGGACGACACCGCGGCCGCGGACAACGGGAGGCCTCGGTGGTCGACGCGATAGCCGGACACACCGCGTGAGTGCGGACGGGCACCGGCCCGCAGAGCGCCGCACCCACCGCCCCTGGCCGGTCCTCGGCTGGCTGCCCGGCTACCGCCGCGCGCGCCTGGGCAAGGACACCATCGGCGCGCTGACCGCGTGGGCGCTCATCGTGCCCGAGTGCGTGGCGTACGCGCAGATCGCCGGGGTCCCGCCGCAGAACGCCTTCTACGCCGCCCCGGTCGCCCTGGTCGCGTACGCGCTGCTCGGCACCTCGCGCTTCCTCGTCGTCGGCGCCACCTCCGCGGCCGCGGTGCTGTCCGCCGCCACCGTCACCGAGGTGTCCGCCGACCCGAAGGACGCCGCCGCGCTGTCCGCGGCGCTCGCGATGATCGCCGGAGCCGTCCTCGTCGTGGCGGGAATCGCCAGACTGGGGTTCCTCGCCGCCTTCCTGTCCGAACCCGCCTTGGTGGGCTTCCTGTTCGGCATGGCGCTGACCATCATCGTGCGGCAGGCCGCGAAGATCCTGGGCGTCCCCGGCGGCGACGGGAACTTCTTCGAACGCGCCTGGGACCTGCTCGCCCACGCCGGCGACTGGCACGCCGCGACGATCGCGGTCGGCGCCGCCGCGCTGGTGGCACTGTTCGCGCTGGAGCGGTGGCTGCCGCGCCTGCCCGCCTCCCTGGTCGTCCTGGCCGCGGGCATCGCGGTCTCGGCCGCGTTCTCCCTCGACGACCACGGCATCGAGACCGTCGGCAAGATCCCCTCCGCCGTCCCCGTCCCCGGCTGGCCGGACATCCCCGCGAACGACTGGCTGACCCTGACCGCGGGCGCGTTCGGCCTCGCGCTGGTGGTCTTCGCGGAGAGCTACTCCATCTCCGGCCGCTTCGCGCGCGACCACGACGACACCGTGGACGCCGACCGCGAGATGACCGCCATGGGCGCCGCCAACGTCGCCGCCGGACTGTTCAAGGGCTTCGCCGTCTCCGGCAGCGCGTCCCGCTCGGCGGCCGCCGAGGCGTCCGGCGGCGCAAGCCAGATGGTCTCCGTCGTCGCCGCGGTGTTCGTGCTGCTGACCGGGGCGTTCCTCACCCCGCTGTTCACCGACCTGCCCGAACCCGTCCTGGGCGCCATCGTCGTCGTCGCCGTCCGCAGCTTCCTCAAGGTCGCCGAGATACGCCGCTACCGGGCCCTCGACAAAGCCAACTTCGCCATCGCCGCCACCGCCCTGGCCGGCGTCCTGTTCTTCGACCTGCTGCCCGGACTGCTGATCGCCGCGGGCCTGTCCCTGATCATGTTCATCGGCTACTCGTCACGGCCGCGCATCGCGGTCCTCGGCCGCATCCCGGGCACCTCCACCTGGGGCGACACCGAGGACCAGCCCGGCGCCGCCACCACGCCCGGTGTTCTGGTCATCCGCCCCGACGGACAACTGTTCTTCGGCAACGCCGACCGCCTCAAGGACGCGGTCCGCGACCAGGTCGCCCGCGCCGCCCCGGCCCCCCACACGGTCGTCCTCAACCTGGTGGGCAGCTACGGGCTCGGCGTCCCCGTCCTCGACACCCTCGGCGACCTGCGCACCGAACTGGCCCGCGAACGCTTCGAGTTGCGCCTGGCCCGCGTCCATGCGGACACCGCGAGCCGGCTCCGGGACCACGCACTCGGCAAGGCCCTCGGCCCCGACCACATCCACGTCACGGTGTCCGACGCCATCAACGCCGCCACCACCCCCCACCCCGCGCCGCCCCCGGACGCTCCGACACCTCGGTAGCAAGCCCGGCGCGGCCCACCCGGCGCTCGCCGTGGCCGCGAAACCGCAGTGGAGCCGCCCACCAAGTCGGCCGTCGCCGGAGCCCCCGATACTTGCGCAGAGATCGATTCGGGGAGCCTCCGCGTGGACTGGTCATCGGCGTTGCTCGGGTTCACTGCCGGGCTCCTGATATCGGTGGCCACGGCGCCGGTGGGTGTCTCCGGCGCGGTGTTCCTGCTGCCGGTGCAAGTCAGCGTCCTGGGCGTACCGAGTCCGGCCGTGACTCCGACGAACCTGCTCTTCAACGTCGTGGCCGGCCCTGGCGCGCTGCTGCGGTACCGCAAGTCCGGACGCCTGGACGGCCCGTTGACGCGCCTGCTGATCGCGGGCACCGTGCCGGGCGTGGTCCTCGGAGCCGTCATCCGCGTCTTCGCCGTCCCGGGCCCGCGCGTCTTCCGCCTCTTCGTCGCCGCCCTGCTGCTGCCGCTCGGCCTGTGGCTGTGCCTCCGCACCCTGCGTGGTCCGGCGCGCAGCCGCCGGGCCGAGGCACCGCCCTCCCAGCGCACGACAGCCGGACTGGCCGTGGTGGTCGGCGTCGTCGGGGGCATCTACGGGATCGGCGGCGGCTCGCTGCTCGGCCCGATCCTCGTGGGACGCGGAATGCCGGTCGCCACCGTCGCCCCGGCCGCGCTGGCGGCCACCTTTGTGACCTCGGTGGTCGGCGCGGCGACCTTCGCGCTGCTGGCCTTGTCGGGGCCCGGCGACATCGCCCCGGACTGGCTGCTCGGCGTGGCCTGCGGCCTGGGCGGCCTGATCGGCGGCTACCTGGGCGCCCACCTTCAGCCCCACGTGCCGGAGAACGCCCTGCGGCACCTGCTCGGAGCCCCCGCCGCCGGCGTCGGCCTCCTCTACGCGTTCCAGGCCCTGCGCTGACAGCCGACGCGCCCCGTCTCGCACGCGTCTCGCACGCGTCTCGAACTACCGGCACTCAAACGCTCGCTCGGCCTCGGCGTGTTCCCGTCCGGCGCATGAGATGTGCCACCCGAATATTGCCTTGCGGACCGCCCGAGGCCGATCTACCTTCTGCGGTACACGGGAAAGGAGGTGGTTCGATCTTATGAGTACGTATCGGACGCGTGAGGTGGCTGCCAGCTAGCCGCCACTCCGGTCTCCCGACCGAAGTCTGACCCGCCGCGTGTGCACCGCGGCGGAAAGCGTCAGGCGGTCGGCGAATACCAGGCAGACACCCGACCCGCAGGCTGCCGAGGACGTCCCCTCGGCCCCTCCACCCGGAGGAAGGCCTGCGGGTCGCTGCGTTTCCCGGACCACGTCCGTACGGAGCACCGCCCGTCGTGCGCTCACTTGACTCCGTGGTCTCTGCCCAGCTGCAATCCGTCGGGCGCTGCACGCGCACCGCCTCGATGCTGCGGCGAGGGCGCGTCGACGGGTTTTCCCGGTCCCTGGCGTGCCGTCGTTGCCGCCGAACCGGGGCGGCTTTTCCCGGTAATTTTTGCGTGCCGCTTGACGATGAATTTCGCAGCTTTGGCCGGCGAGTCGGTGAACAGGATGTTTTTTGCGTATTTTTGCGTCCAGTATGCCGGATTCGACCATCGTGTTGAGCTGGATCCGACTCCCCCTCCAGAAGGCGCGGCCAAGAAATACCACCGGAATCGGGTCCATCTTCTCGGCGTTGCTGCTCCCGATGATCCCGGTCGCCTCGGCCCAGGTGCCGACATCGCCGGGAACGGCGAGGGCGCCGTGCACGTCTTTGCCCAGCACGACCAATTTGGCGGGATCGGCGGCCGCGTCGGCCGGCTGCTTCCAGGAGGGTTTCATCCGGACAGCCTGGGACTTCGCCTCGGCCCGCAGCATACCCTCGGCGACGGCTTTCATGATCCCCGGGTCACCGCCGCTACGCCCTATCCATCCGGCCCTTCCCATTCGGTAGTTGAAATCTTCGACATTGGCGTACGCCTTCTTTTCTCCAGCGGCTCGGACCGCTCCGTACGTCACCACCACGGGCCTGGTCTCGCCCCCGTGCTTCCAGGCTCCTTCGATTCGGGCCTTGCCGTAATACCAGGAGTCGCCTGCCGCGTTTAGCAAAGCGGCGTACCGCCTTTTCAACGATCCAAACTTGCGGCTCCTCCCGCCCTCTCCGGATCCCGTGACCGGGACAGGCGTCGACCGGCTCGCGTCCGACCTCGCGTCCAACCTCGTGTCCGCCGTCGGCCGGTGCTCCGCGGGCGGCGGGGGAGGCTCCGGGGACGGTTCCGCACTCTTCCGATGCGTCCGATGCGATTCGCGGACCTCCCCGCGGACGGATGCGGGCACGAGGACGGGCCATACCCGGTCGCCGTCCGCGTTGTACCACGCACCTCGTCGGGCCTCGGCCCCGACGCCCGCGACGTGCAGTTCCCTCATGAAGGCGGTGATGCCCTCGAGTGTCGGTTCGGTCGACGGATAGTGCCCCAGCTGAGGTTGCGCCTCCCGCAGGGCACGCAGGCCGGCATCCCAGAACTCCAGTCCGCCGCCACCCTCGATCCGTTCTCCGGTTCGCCCGTGGACATCGAACCGGCCGGCCGCCACCGGACCGCCGTCCATGCGATTGGCGTTGTTCGCCATCGCATAGCGCAGAAGGTCGCCCTGGAGGCGATTGGTGAAAATTATCTGGGATATTTCAGGAACATCCTCGACTCGCAACCGAGTCGCCTGCGGTCCGGCAGCTCCAGGTGTACGGAGACCACTCATGAGCGTCAGCATGTCGGCCAGCACAAATTCCGGCCGGGGCACCGTGAACCTGGTCTCCGGAAACCCCGGGAGGTCGACCGGAACATAGGAGTGCGCAGCCGCCTGGAATCCGTTCGAGGCGACCAGCATTTTCATACTGTGCGGGGATGTGAAGTCCACTTCGAAAACGAAGGGGTCGACCCCGGACCGACCCTCGGGCGTGGCTGTGAGCAAGCCCACCGTATGACCGTCCGGGCTGCTCTCGACCCTGGATGCCTCATACCTGATCAGACCACCGAGCCCGCGGCCCTCAACTTTCGCCAACGCCTTTCGCGCGTTCTCGGAGTATCTGCGACCCTTCGAAATGCCACGGACGAACAAGCCGAGGCGGTCGGCTTCGCGGGCAATTGCGTAGCTCTGCGGAAGACTGCCGGCCAGGACGTTCATCCTCGACGGCAGCGGGTCGTGCGCGCGCATGTGTACGGCGCC
Organism: Streptomycetaceae bacterium NBC_01309; assembly: GCA_045039925.1. GTDB lineage: Bacteria > Actinomycetota > Actinomycetes > Streptomycetales > Streptomycetaceae > Yinghuangia. The sequence continues at coordinate 5,941,539 of CP108400.1, read as the reverse complement.
CGAACCCACCAGGACCAGCTCGTGAGCGGAGGTCAGGCCGTCGGCGACGCGATGCGCCACGTCGCCCATGACGATTTGGCGTGTCACGCGCCTGTGGAATTCGGCCGGGACATTCTTTTCCCGCAGATACTTCCCGAGATCCGCCCACCGCCCGATCGCGGCCCTGAACTCCGGGCCGATGTGCGCGTCGGCCCTTGCCCGGTTGCCCATCAAGTACGCACCTCGGACTGGCGGCTCTCGAAGATCCGTGTCCTCGGAATGTCCGCGCGGCGCAGCGTACAAGCGGGTTCCGGGATCCGACCAGACCGACTGTCCGTTTGGCGCTGTCCCCTGGGAACCGGCAAGCCGTCGAGCGGAGTTGGGCTCGGGTGGTGTTGCGGGGGGAAATGAGTAGGTCGACTCATGGCTGCGGGGGCGGGGTTTGGTTCCGCTGGGCGTAGTCGTGCTCGGTATCGGCGTTGCGGTGCCGGCCGTGATCCTCAAGGCGCTTGCGTCAGCCTGAGCGGGTCAGGCCGGAGCGACAGCGCGGCGGCGCGGAGATGTGGGGGGCGCGCTTGCGTTGGTTTGGTGTGGTGTTGTTTGCTCCAGCGCATGAACGCCAAGGATCAGCGCGTCGCGGTCGTCACCGGTGCGAGCAGCGGCATCGGTGCCGCGACTGCCCGGGGGCTGGCCGCCGCGGGCTATGCCGTCGTCCTGACCGCCCGCCGCGCGGAGCGGATCGAGGCGATCGCGAAGGAGCTCCGGGACGCCGGGTACGCGGCCTCGGCGCAGCCCCTCGATGTCACCGACCGCGCGGCGGTGAACGCGTTCGCGGGGTCGCTGGCGCGGTGCGACGTGCTGGTGGCCAACGCGGGGGCGGCGTACGGCGCCGATCCGGTGGAGTCCGGGGATCCGGCGGACTGGCTGGCGATGTACCAGGTCAACGTGCTCGGCACCCTGCACACCACGCAGGCGCTGCTGCCGGCGCTGATCGCGTCGGGGGCGGGGACCGTCGTGGTGATGTCGTCGACGGCGGGGCACCAGGCGTACGAGGGCGGCGGCGGGTACGTCGCGGCCAAGCACGGCACGCATGCGATCGCCGCGACGCTGCGCCTGGAGCTGAACGGCCGTCCGGTCCGCGTCATCGAGATGGCCCCCGGCATGGTCCGGACCGACGAGTTCACGGTGAACCGCATGCGCGGCGACGCCGACCGGGCCGCGGCCGTGTACGCCGGGGTCGCCGAGCCGCTGACCGCCGAGGACGTGGCCGACGCGGTGGTCTGGGCGGTCACCCGGCCCGCGCACGTCAACGTCGACCTGATGGTGCTGCGGCCGCTCGCGCAGGCTGCGCAGCACAAGGTGCACAGGAAGCACTGACTCAGGGCTCGGGGACTCCCGGAGACTCAGGGACTCAAGGGCTCTGGGACTCAAGCGCTCAGGGGCTCAGGCGCTCGATCACCCAGATGTCGCCCTCGCGGCGGTAGCGCAGGCGGTCGTGCAGGCGGTTCTCGCGGCCCTGCCAGAACTCGACGGCGTCCGGCACGACGCGGAAGCCGCCCCAGAACGGCGGCACCGGGACGTCCGAGCCCTCGGGGTGGCGGGCCTCCAGCTCCGCGTACCGCTTCTCCAGGTCCTCGCGCGACGCCACGACGCTGGACTGCGCGCTGGCCCAGGCGCCGATGCGCGAGCCGTACGGCCGGGACCGGAAGTACGCCGCGGTACGCTCCGCCGGCACCCGCTCCGCCGCCCCCGTCACGATGACCTGCCGGTCCATCGCGTGCCACGGGAACAGCAGGCTCACCTGCGGATTCGCGGTGAGCTCGCGGCCCTTGCGGGAGTCGTAGTTGGTGTAGAAGACGAATCCGTCCTCGCCGTACTCCTTGAGCAGCACGGTCCGGGTGCTCGGCTGCCCGTCCGGCGAGGCGGTCGCCACCACCATGGCGTTGGGCTCCGGCAGGTCGGCGGCCACGACCTCGGCGAGCCAGCGCGCGAACAGCGGCATGGGCGCGGGAGTCAGCAAGGCTTCGTCGATGCCTTCGTTGCGGTATTGGCGGCGCATCGCCATGAGCTCGTCGAGGTCCACGGTTCCTTGGTAGCACCCCGTGCCCGGGCAGACCGAAACCACGGGGGTACAGGTCCGAACGAGTGACACCCATTCGTGCGAATCGCCACGTTCGCCGACCGGGGTGTGCCGGAGTTCACGCGGTCCCCGGCCGCCTTGTCTAGGTCATCTCGACATCAAGAGATATTGTTGCCTGTCGACAACCGTCGCCCACAACTTCATAGGTGAAGCCACAACACACATGCTTCGCCCCACCACTGATTCGCAGCCCCCAGAGGGTGTCCGAGAGCCCGCGCAGTAACGATCTTGCGCCGGGTTTCCGGGCCTGTCCGGGGGAAGACAGGTTGTGGTAACGCGGGGTATGAAGGACCCGGCCACAAGTCACCACAAGTCAGTCGAGATCGCATGAGGAGCCGCCTGATGTCCGACTTCGTACCCGGGCTCGAAGGAGTCATAGCGTTCGAAACGGAGATCGCCGAACCCGACAAGGAAGGCGGCGCACTCCGCTACCGCGGCGTGGACATCGAGGATCTCGTCGGGCACGTCTCCTTCGGCAACGTCTGGGGGCTCCTGGTCGACGGCGCGTTCAACCCCGGCCTGCCGCCCGCGGAGTCTTTCCCGATCCCCATCCATTCCGGCGACATCCGCGTGGACGTGCAGAGCGCGCTGGCCATGCTCGCCCCGGTGTGGGGATTGAAACCGCTGCACGACATCGACGACGCGCAGGCCCGCGACGACCTGGCCCGTGCCGCCGTCATGGCACTGTCGTACGTCGCCCAGTCGGCACGCGGCCTCGACAAGCCGATGGTCCCGCAGCGCGAGGTCGACAAGGCCGAGACGATCGTCGAGCGGTTCATGATCCGCTGGCGCGGAGAGCCGGACCCGAAGCACGTCAAGGCCGTCGACGCCTACTGGACGTCGGCCGCCGAGCACGGCATGAACGCCTCCACGTTCACCGCCCGCGTCATCGCCGGCACCGGCGCCGACGTCGCGGCGTGCCTGTCGGGCGCCGTCGGCGCCATGTCGGGCCCGCTGCACGGCGGCGCGCCGTCGCGCGTGCTCGGCATGATCGAGGAGATCGAGCGCAGCGGCGACGCGACCCAGTACGTCAAGAGCGTGCTGGACCGCGGCGACCGCCTGATGGGCTTCGGCCACCGCGTGTACCGCGCGGAGGACCCGCGGGCGCGCGTGCTGCGGCGTACCGCCAAGGAGCTCGGCGCGCCGCGCTACGAGGTCGCCGCCGCGCTGGAGCAGGCCGCGCTGGACGAGCTGCACGCCCGTCGCCCGGACCGCGTGCTGGCCACCAACGTGGAGTTCTGGGCCGCGGTGGTCCTGGACTTCGCCGAGGTCCCGGCCAACATGTTCACCTCGATGTTCACCTGCGCCCGCACCGCCGGGTGGAGTGCGCACATCCTGGAGCACAAGCGCACCTCGCGCCTGGTGCGCCCGTCCGCCCGCTACATCGGCCCGGGCTCGCGCCCGATCACCGATGTCGCCGGGTACGACGACACGGTGGCGAACGTCAAGCCGTAGCTAGGCCCGCAACACCGCAACACCGCACCACCGCAACACAGTGGAACCGCAGTGCAGTTGCACCGCGGCACAGTTGAACCGCACGACCCGCAGGACCTGCCTGGTACGGATTCTCGACCCGTATCCGCGCATCGGACGGCCCGCCTCCCCACAAGGGAGACGGGCCGTCGTCGTGTCAGGCCCGGTGGCCGTCCGGCAGCAGCCCGTGCGGCGGGGCCACCGCCCCGAGCGGCGGCCTCTCGCCCTGGGTGTCGACGACGCCGCGGTGCAGGATCGCGGTGTTGCCCAGCACCTGCCCCTTCTTCACCGCGATCTCGTCGTTGTCGCGGGCCGCGACGTCGCGCGAGCCGAGCAGTTCCGCCGACTCCGCGTCGAATATCCATTCCTCACGCGAGCCCTGCACCACGACCATGGCGACCGCGACTCCCGGCCGCCCCAAGGCGTCGGTGGCGTTCGGGACGACCGTCACGCCGGACAGCTTGGCCGCCGCGCGGAACAGCGCCGCCGAGAACGCGGGGGGCATGACGCCGGCCCGCAGGATGTCGCCGATGAGCGTGAACACCCGCTGGTCCGGCGGGTTGTCGTTGGGCTGGACCAGGTCGCGGAGTTGGCCCAGCAGCATGTCGGGGTTGGTGGACAGTCCCTCCAGGAAGCGGTATCCGGGGTGCCCGGAGATCTTCTCGCCGGGCGCCGGTGCGATGATGCCGCTGCGGAACTCGCCGCCGCTTCCGGTGCGTATGAAGAGCTCACCGGTGCCGGTCACCGGACGCCAGAGCTCCTCCTTCCCAGGGGGCAGCAGGGTCGTACGGTAGTGCCCGTCGACCTTCTCGATCTTCGCGCTCGACCCCCACGTCTCGACGTACTCGTACTGCCAGTCCTGGACCGGGACTTCGGCCGCCGCGCCGGCCGCGAGCGCGGCCCGGTCCAGCAGGCTCGTGGCGGCGTCGCGCTCCGCCGCACCGACGGACGGGCGGGACGGCTGCCCGTCGATCACCGCGGCCGTGACGACCACCGCGCCCGCGACCACGGCGGCGACCGCCGGGACGAGGAACCTGCGGCGCAGTCGGCCGCGCCCGCGGAGCCCCGCCGGCTCCCGTCCGGCGTCCGCCCCTCTGGCCGCCCCCGTGGCCGGTGCCGCGACCCGCGCGCCGTCGCGTTCGATCTCGCTCATCAGGTGCTCCCTCAACTGCTGGTGGCGGCCGAGGGAAAGCACCGGTACGTGCACTCCGGGTGCCAGGTGCGCCAAGTCGCGCCCGTCCGCGCCCGGCGCCGTACCGCTCCCGAACGCCCTTACGCCGCGCTGCGGTTCCGGGTTCATGGTGTCCTCCCCTGGGGTTGTGCCCCCGACCGGACCGCCGCCTGGCGGTCACTTGCTGGCTGTCCGTTGCGCTGGAGGAGTTCCCGTGTTCTTCGCATTTGTTGGAGTTCGTTCTGCGCAAGATCGCGCAGTCGCCCGCGGGCGCGCGACAGGCGGGACTTCACGGTGCCGACGCGGATCCCCAGTGCCTCGGCCGCCTCCCCGTATCCGAGACCCGACCACACGACCAGGGCGATGACTTCGCGTTCACGGCGGCCGAGGCGGTCCAACGCCGCACGGACCGCCGTCAGTTGCTCGGTGAGGTCGGCGCGCTCGACCAGTTCGTCGGCGAAGTCGGGTACGTCGCCGCGCGGCGGCAGCCGGTCGAGGGCCGCGCGGTGCCGCCTGGCCGACCGGGCGGTGTTGCGCAGGACGTTGGTGGCTATGCCGAACAGCCAGGAACGCAGCCCGTCGTGCGGTTCGCCGCCGAACCCGTCGGACGGCCCGTCGCGCGTACGGAGTCCCTGCCCGTCGACGCCCTCGCTCTCCCCCTCGCCGTCGTCTCCGGCCTCGGCCCCGTGCCCGGCCCCGTCCCCGTCAGGCCGCAACTTGGCGCGGAGGCGCCAGGCCTCGAGGTAGGTGAGCGACACGACGTCCTCGGCGGTCGCCCAGTCGGCGGTCATGCGCAGGGCATAGCGGTGGATGGCCGCGGCGTGGCTGTCGAACAGGATTGCGAAAGCCTCGGGATCGCCCTCACGTGCCCTGGTGCGCAGGGTTCGGTTCATGCCCCGACCTGTCCGCGGCGCGTCACGGGTTCCCGTGGCACTCGTCACACGAACAGGCGGTGGCAGCCCCACAAGGCCCGCCAGGCGCGCCAGGCCCGTCAAAGTGACCGGCTCACGGAGGCGCCGCGCCCCCCGGCCCCGCACCGGCGGCCGGGTCCTGCGCGGGCGCCTCGGGCGCGGATGCGGCGTCCACCCGCGCCGCCTCGGCCAGCACCTCGCGTATGAGGGCCGGCGCGTCCGCGACGCGCGAAGCCTCCACCTCCACGGTGCGGTCCCCCACGCTCACGCTCACCTTGACGTCCGAACGCCGGTTGCCCAGCCAGACCGACAGCGACTCGGCGAGTGCGGCTCCCACGCCGCCCGCCCCCAGCGCCACCGTGATCAGCTCGAACGCGCCCCCGAGTTCGCCCGGTCGGGGAGCACGCGCGACCAGGCGCACCGACCCCCGCAGGACGCGTTCCTGCCGCAGCCAATCGGCGAGCGCGGTCAACTCGTCGACGCCGCCGTCGAGTTCCCCGCGCAGGCGAATGACCGCTGCCGTTCGTTCCGCCACAATGCCCTCCCCTGCTGCGACTTCGGTCGAGCGTGCTCCCGGGCGCGCCCTCATCCGGCCCCGATCCGGCGCGCATGGAGATCGGCTCCACACATCTCGCAGAAGCGGTCTTCGGCGAGCACCGGCTCGCCGCAGTAGTGGCACCGGCCCTCGAAGTTCGCAAGTATCGGGAGACTGCCGACGGGCACGGACCGGGGTTCCCGTTCGTCCTCCCCCTGCCAGACCACGTGGATCGGTGTCGAGCAGAGCACGTCGTCCGTGCCGTCCCCACGAGGCGCGACGACCTCGAAGTGGGCGACGTCGCGCCCTTCTCCGCCGGCAGCCGGCGGTACGTCGAGGTGCAGGAAGAACTCGCGGCTTTCGTTGCCCCAGGTGCCGCAGGCGAATTCCGGAGCGAGACCGCCGTCCTCCCCGTCCCCGCGCGCAACGTCGTTGAGCTCCCGGAAGAGGGGGAGGTGCTGCCTGATCAGGGTGAGGCGGGCGCCGTCCTCGACCCGGATCCGCAGTGCGAGGCCCGACACCACCTTGGCCATGGCGGCGTCGACCATGGACCGCATTTCGGCGGCGAGGTCGTCGGGACCCGCGACGATGTCCAAGGTCCCCTCCAACGCGTGTGCGATGCCCCGGAGTTCGGAGACGGTCCAGTCCGTTCCGAAGCCGCGCGCGTCGCAGGTGACCCGGCCGGCGAGACGTGACAGGGCAGCCGCGAGGGCGTCCCTGTCTTCGCCGCTGTGGACCGCGTCCGTCACGAAGACGACGTGGCACAGCCGGTGCCCCTCGTCGTGGATCAGTGCGTCGACGCAGCGCAGCCACCGTCCGAACGCCGCGTGCCGACCGCTGCGCAGCCGGTCGATCCCGGCGAGTGCCGCGGCCCGCGACGCGGGCGTCAGCTCGGCGAGCCGGATCTCCTCGGGGTAGACCATGCGGGCGTGTTCGCCGCCTTCGACGATCGCGAACGACACGCCGTCGGGCAGCGCGGCCAGGCCCGCGGCGGCGGCCCCGCGCATGGTCGCCAGACGGTCCGGCCCGGCCGTGTGCGAGCAGCCGAGTACGAGGACCACGGCGTACGAGCCGGTGCGGCCGGACGGCGGCGATTCGAGGTGCGAGCCGTGCACCGTGACCGTCACCGTGCAGTGCACGCTGCCTCTGCCGTCGAGGGCCCCGATCGCGGTGCCGCCGAAGACGTCGGCCGTCACCGTGAAGTCGTCGGTCGCGACGATGCCCGCCGGGTACCGCACGGCGGGGACGGCCGGGGCCGCCTCGCCGGCGCGGTTGCGGGTGAACCGGAACAACGACGCGGTGTCCGTGTTGCGCTGGTTGGGACGCGGCAGTCCGCGCACCGCGAGGCGCCGCACCAGGTGCGGGAAGAGGTCGGCGAGGGTCAGCCACTCCGGGCGGTCGGGCACGCCGAGCCGTACGAGCTTGACCAGTTCGCCGGTGAAGGACGTCAGTCCCGGCTCGTCGTCGGGAGCGACCCGCCACCCGCCGGAGTCGGGCGTCCCGACCGCCCCGGCCCTCGGCTCGTCCCCTGCCCGGTCCCCCATCCCTGCCGCCCCGCGCGCCACCCCGGCTCCGACCCCGGCCCCGATGCCGTCGATGTGGGCGATGCCGTCACTGGCGGCGAGTGTGTAGACGCCCTGGACGTCGGCGCATTCGGCCAGTTGTGCGACGTCGCCGGACAGTCCGACGGCCCGACCGGAGAAGCAGCAGTCGAGGATCGCGATGCGGGTGCGTGCGGGTGTGTCCTGGAAGGCGCGGCGGATCTTCTCGTACTCCAGCCCGCTCTCCTCCGGCACGTCGGGCTCGGTGTCCGGCAGGGTCAGGCACAGCTCGCCGCGCTCGGTGAGCGTCCCGTGCCCGACGAAGTAGACCAGCAGCGTGCCTTCGGTCTCCCGGGCGAGGCGCCGGAGGCGCCGGGCGACCTCGCTGCCGGAGCGCGGGTTCTCGAGCACGGTGACCCGGTCCGGCGGCCAGCCGCACAGCTTCGGGTCCACGAGGACGTCGTACAGGCCGTGGAGGCTGCGCAGGGCGGCGGGTACGTCGGGGAAGGCGTCGTGGTCGTAGGCCGAGACGCCGATCAGGACCGCCCGCGACGACGCGAAGTCCGGGGAGCAGGCGTGCCGGTCGTCCATGCTGGTCTCGTTCCCCCGAGCCTGTGGCGGGTGTCGTGTGGCCATTGTCCCCGCAGCCGTACCGTCCGGTGTGCGATCCGGTGTGCTGCCCGGCGTCCGCCCGGCATGCCGCCCGGCGTCCTTGCCCGGGATGCCGCCCGGCGTGCCGTCGGCCGCCCGTCGCACCGGGGCGGAAAAGCCGACCGCCCTCCCCTGGCAGGTGGGAGGGCGGGTGCTGGTCAGTGCGGCAGGCCACGACCGGTTGAGCTATGAGCCGCCTGACGTTTCATCAGACTGCCCTTTGTTCCGCCTGACCGACCTGCACTTCCGCCCACGTGGCTCGTGGTTCGGTGGCGTCGGGTCGGTCCAGATCTACCCCGAAGAATACTCATCTGTCATCGGATGACCGGATAACCCCGGTTTCGTCGGCGAGTTCTGTCCGAACTGACCGACAATGCCCCTTCCTTGGGTCTTGACAGACCCAGCGGCATCCGTTAACTACCCATTCAAATATCGGACATCTAGCACTATTACTGACAGATCCTTATCTATCAGTCAAGTTCGGTTCACCAGATCGCCGTACCCGGCCATGGATGCCCATCGGCCCCGACGGCAAACCGCACCGTCAGGGCCGAAACGTACGTCACACACCGTCGTCCGCCCGACGGGCAACACGGGTGCGCAGGGCGACAAATCAGATTGTCAGCGCAGGTCTCCCAGCACCTCGTTGGCGGCCCGCTCGCCCTCGACCGCACCGCCGTTCATGAAGCCCTGGAAGTCGTACGACGTGTGCTCGCCCCCGATGTGCACGTTCCCCTGGCGCTTGCCCTCGTAGCCCGCGTAGCGGTGCACGTACGACACCGGCCAGTACGAGTAAGCCCCCAGCGAGTAGGGGTTCTTGTGCCACGCCGACAACTGCGCCTTGCCGGTCCACGCCGCCCGCGTCCCGGGGAAGACCGTGTCGATCTGCCCCAGGTACGCCTGCGCGATCGACCGCACCACGGGGTCGGCGTCGGTGTTGAACGGCCCGGCGGGGTCCAGCCCGTGGGCGAGGCTGCCCCCGCCGTACTGGATCAGCACACCGCCCGCGCCCGCCTGCGCCTTCGTCGTGTCCCAGGTCTGCTGGAACGGCAGGTCGGTGAAGCAGTCCCCCGCCGTGACGCCCGGCCAGGGGCCGGTGCCGCGCCACGGGCGGGAGGTGAACTTCATGTTCAGCTTGGTGACATAGCCCATCCGCGCGTCGCGCAGCAGGTTGGTCATCAGCGGATCGAAGCCGGCGCGCGACAGGTCGAGCCCCTGGAGGACGGGCAGCGGAACCGTGATGATCGTGTGATCGGCCGTGACCGTCTTGGTCGTTCCCCCGTTGTCGAAGGTGAGCGTCTGGGTGCCGTCGGTGTTCGCCCGGACGGCCACCAGCCGGTACCCCATCTGGATCGAGCCGGACGGCAGCGCCGCGGCCATCGCCTGCGGCACCTGGTCGTTGCCGCCCACGACGTGGTAGCGCTCGTTCGATCCGCCCCAGATGTTGAAGTGGCCCGGGTTGCTCTGCCAGCCGAGCATGCACACGGCCGCGAACGCGGCCTGGTCGACGGTGTCCGCCCCGTACTCGACGTTGTACGCCGTGTCGAGGAACTGGCCCAGCCGCGACGCGTATCCGCCGGGTACGCGGGACTCGATCCACGCGCGCAGGTTCATGGTCGACAGCGCGACGCCCGTCGGCGACGCGTTGTCCCACGTGACGTCGCCGGCCTCCTGGTAGTCGCGCCGGACCGCCTGGTACATCGCCTTGAAGTCCTCGTCGGCCTGCGTGCGCGCGTAGTAGCCGCCGTCGAACCACAGCGTCTCGGTGGCGCCGGCCGGCCCCGCGGCGGCGAAGTCCACCGTGGACAGCCCGAACCGGCGGCACAGCTCCAGGATCTTCTTGTGCCCGGTGTCGATCAGCTCGCCTCCGATCTCGGACGTCTGGCCGCCGCCCCAGTACGTCCGCTGCGTGTACATCCGCCCGCCGACCCGGGTCGGGTTCGCCTCGTAAACCGTGGACCTGACACCCGAGTCCGCCAGGGTCAGCGCGGCCGTGAGGCCGGAGATCCCGGCGCCGACGACGGCGATGCGCGCGTTGGTGGAGATCGGTTGGGTCGCGGTCGCCGCCGCGGCGGGACGGGCCACCGCCATGCCCCCGACGCCCACGCCGATGCCGACGGCCGCCGCGCGGCGCATCAGCGTACGGCGGGTGGGACCTCCCGAATCGGCGGCGGCCTCGTTCCGCATGTCGCGGAACTCGTCGACCGGCATGCGGAGTCGGTCGGCGGAGGCGTGGTCGGCCATCATGCGGCGCAGCAGGTGCATGGGGTTGGTGCGGGCCATGGAAAGTCCTTCCTTGGATGCGGGAATGCGGGGATGCGGGGATGCGGAGCACGAGCGGGAACGGGTGCGGGCGCGGCCCGGACAGCACAAAGCCCCCGGGCCGTACGCCGTGCCGGGTGCCGCCAGGCGGCATGGCGGCGGGAACGTGCGTACGGCTCGGGGGCCGTGTGGCCCCCTGGTCTGACGTGTTGTCAGACCAGGGGCCGGTTCAGGGGGTTCGGGCTGTTCGGGGGTGGCTCGGAGGTTCAGCCGGCCGGGGTCTTGGCGGCGGCACCGCCTTGGGCGGGTACCGCGGGCTGCGCCTCGCGCTCCCCGGCGTCCTCCAGGATGATGCGGCCCATGCGCTCGTACGCCTCCGGGCGCGCGTTCTTCATGTACAGCGCCAACCCGATGCCGGCCGCGAACAGGACGCCGACGATCCACGGGATGAGGTCGAACAGCAGGCTGGTCGACGCCGCGCCCGCGGCGTCCTCCAGGTTCGTCACCAGCAGGAACACCACGCCGATCATCGCGATGCCGGCCACGATCGGGGCGATCAGCGTCTTGACCGGGTGCTTGCTCTCCGGGTGGTTGCCCTGCACGTGGAAGTAGCCGACGGTCGCGAACGAGCACAGCGTCTGCACGATCAGGATGGCCATCGTGCCGAGCAGGGCCAGCAGTCCGTACATGTGCACGACCGGGTCCTGGTCGGCCAGCAGGAAGCCGCTGACGATGGCGATCGTCAGGCAGGTCTGCACCGTCGAGGCGATGTGCGGGGAACCGTACGACCGGTGGGTCCTGCCGAGGGACTTGTGGATGAAGCCCTCGCGGCCGATCGCGTACAGGTAGCGGGACGCGCACTGGTGGAACGCCATCGCACACGCGAACGAGCCGGTGACGATGAGCCACTGGAAGACGTCCACGGCCCAGCCGCCGAAGTGGTCGCCGAGCGGGTTGAAGAACAGGCCGCCGCCGTCCTCGACGACCCCCCGGCCCTCGGCCGAGACCATCATCCAGGACACGAACACGTAGAACACGCCGACGCCGACGACCGAGATGAGGGTCGCGCGCGGCACCACGCGCTTGGGGTCGCGGGACTCCTCGCCGTACATGGCGGTGGACTCGAAGCCGACCCACGACCAGAAGGCGAAGAACAGTCCGAAGCCCGCCGCGGCGCCGATCGTCCCGTCGGCGCCCTTGATGCCGTTGAGCGGGTTGAGCGCGTCCCCCGCGAGGAAGCCGTCGGGGCCGCCGCCGGTGAACAGCACCGCGAGCGACACCGCGCCCAGGACCGCGATCTCCAGGATGAGTGCGACGCCGAGCACCTTGGCGGTGAGGTGGATGTCGAAGTAGCCGAGGCAGCCGATGGCGATCAGCCCGACGAACGCGAAGACACCCCAGTGGATGTCGACGCCGAACTGTTCGTCGACGAGGTTGTGCAGGGCGTTCGCGAAGAAGCCCAGGATCGACGCCTCGAAGACGATGTACGCCATCACCGCGATCAGGCCCGCCGCCATGCCCGTCGCGCGTCCGAGACCGTGCGAGATGAAGCCGTAGAACGCACCGGCCGCGGTGATGTGCTTGGCCATCGTCACGTAGCCGACCGAGAAGATGGTCAGGACCAGCGTCGCGACGATGTACGCGGCGGGCGCGCCGAGGCCGTTGCCTCCGCTGCCCGCGATCACCGGCAGGTTGCCCGTCATGGCGGTGATCGGGGCCGCCGTGGCGACCGCCATGAAGACGACGCCGACGAGGCCGACCGAGTTCGCCTTGAGCCGGTTGACCTCGCCGGGGCTTTCGGCCTCCGGGGCGTCGGTGCTGACCGTGGTCATGCCACCTCCTTCGCAGGGAACAGCGCCGAACACGACGCAGGGGGACAACGCGGATGAGGTGTCGAGGGACACCGCATGCCGACGGGCCGTCAGCTTCGGTGCGGAACGCGTCCTTCCACAACCGACAGCAGGTCAGGCGTTCGACGTGCCGGGGCGACGTAGTGTCGGGGCACGGCGACGGTGTGCGGGGTCCGAAACGTTCCTGTGATCCACAAACCCCCGACCGGCCGGTAGCGTGCCGCAAATGGACTCCAGCGGCAGAGCCGTCAGCGCCGCCGGCACGGCCCCGGCGGCCGCCGCATCCGGGCCGGGAACGGGGCCCGGGACGGCGGCCGGATCGCCGGCCGTCACCGGCATCACCGTGCGCCAGGCCCTCGAACTGCCGCCGCTGCGCCGGGGGCTGCCCGAAGTGGTCGCCGCGCCGGACGGCCTGGACCGGCCGATCCGCTGGGTGCACACCGGCGAGGTGCCCAACATCGCGTCACTGCTGCGCGGGGCCGAACTGCTGCTCACCACCGGCCTCGGAATCGGTCCCAAGCCCGCCGACCAGCGCCGCTTCGTCGCCCAGCTCGCCGACCGCGGCATCGCCGCACTGGTGGTCGAACTCGGCCAGCGCTTCGACGTACTGCCGTCCGCGATGGTCGAGGCGGCGCGTACGCGCAACCTCCCGTTGATCCAATTGCACCGTGAAGTCCCTTTTGTCGCAGTCACCGAGGCGATCCACACCGAGATCGTCAACGGCCACTACGCACTCCTGCGGCAAGGCGAGGAGGTGCACCGTCGGTGCACCGAGATCCTGCTCGGCGGAGGCGGCGTACCCGAGGTGCTCGCCCTGCTCGCCGAGCACGTCGGCAACCCCGTGTACCTGGAGGACGCCGACGGCCGGCTGCTGTACGCGCAGCGCAGCTCCGCCGCCGCGAGCGACACGGACCCCATCGACGCCTGGGCCGGCCTGCGCGGCGGCCGCACGACCGGCGCCCTGGGAGCGTCAGGTGCGTCCGCCGCCTCAGGGGCGCCCGGCTATCCGCGGATCGCCGCGCTCACCACTCCGAGCACCGCACTGATCGTCGACGTCCCGGCCGGCAGCCCGGCCCAGGGCGGATCCGCGGAGCAGGCGGTACGCGGCCGCCTCGTCGTGCTGCCCGTCCACGGCCCGCTGCCCGCGGTCGGCCGCATCCTCGTGGACCACGCGGCAGGGCTGCTCGCGGTCGCGCTGCGGCAGGCGCGCCACGAGGAGGAGTTGGCCGCCCGCGGGCGCGGCGACTTCCTGAGCGACCTGGCCGAGGGCCGGATCGCCGAGGAGGACGCCGCACGCCAGGCGAGGGTGCTGGGCTTCGGCCACGACGCCGGTCCACTGCTGCCCGTCGTCGTACGCCTCGGCCCCGACAGCCGCGGCGAAGGCGCCGTGGGAGGCGTCGGCGGCGTCGCCGGCATGCGCGCAATCGGCGCCGTCGGGGGCATGGGCAGCCTGCGGGGCACGGGCGGCGCAGGCGGCATGGTCGGGATAGGCGGCATCGGAGGCATCGGCGGGATAGGCGGCATGAGCGGCGTCGCCGGCACCGACTGGGCGACGATCGCCCGCGCGGTGCAAGAGGAACTGTCCGGCCTGGGACTGCCGGTGCTTCTCGGCGTACGCCCGGTCGAGGGCCGTCTCGCGCTCCTGCTCGGCATGCGCACCGCGGGCGAACGCGTCGCCGTCGCCGACCGCGTCGCGGCCGCGCTGCGCGCCGGGCTCGACCGCGCCGGACTCGCCCCGTGGCCGCACCCGCCCGTCGTGGTGGTCGGCGCGGCCGGGCCGTGGGCGGCCGCCGGACCGGGTCTGCGGCACGCCTCCGAGGCCGCCTCCGCGGCCCGCGGACTTGCCGAACAGCCCTGGTACGACGCCCGCAAGCTCGACATCGAGCTGCTGCTGTGGCGCATGCGCGAGCACGCGGACCTCGCCGCGTTCGTCCGGCGTGCGGTCGGCCCGCTGCTCGAACACGACAGCACGGCGCGGCAGCCCCTGCTGCCGACCCTGGAGGCGTACCTCACGCACGCGGGCCGCAAGGCGGAGACGGCACGCGACCTGCACCTGAACCGCCAGACGCTGTACGACCGCCTGGGCCGCATCGGCCAACTCCTCGGCACCGACCTGGACGACCCCGAGACGGTGCTCAGCCTGCGCTTCGCGCTGCGCGCCCGGCGGCACGTCCCGGACTAAGCCGACACGGCCTGGGCCGACACGGCCTGGGCCTGACCGCGGGCGCTATCACACGTATCCGCTGCGAAGGACGCGCCGCCGCGCGATTTGGCCGCTCCTTCTCGTGATCGGGCGCTTTGGCCGGGCGGGGAGCCGGCGCGCACCTACGCTTGCCCGGGCATCGTCCGTGGCCTCCGCAGTGACTCCCGGGCTTCGCAAGGTAGTTCGGGGTTTCCCTCATCCGTGGCACGACCTCGATTCGCAGCCGGACAAGGGAGTGCAAGGCGTGCAGGGGTCTCAGGAACCGCACGAGGAGACCGTCGAGATCGGCGAGGCGGGCGCGGACGCCCCGGCCCGCCGTTCCGGCAGCCGGCGCCGCGGCGGGAGCCGCAAACCGCGAATAGTCGGCGTCGCGGTGGCGGTCGCCGTGGTCGTGGCCGTCGTCGCGGGGTTCGCCGTGGCCGGATCCGACGACGACAAGAAGCCCGCGGCCGCCACTGCCGGGGCGTCCTCCTCGTCGCCATCGGCCTCGACATCCCCGACGGCGGGCGCCGAAGACCCGCCCGGTACGGGGGCACCCTCCACCGGCCCGTCCCCGGACGACTCGGCGACGCCCTCGGCCACGCCGTCCCCGACGGTGAGCCGCACTACCGCGAGCGGCTCCGCGACCCCCACCGCCACCGGAACCCCCAGGACCTCGCCCGAGTCCCCGACGACGGCCACAACGGCGGCCACGCGGCCGACCACTCCCCCTCCCGCGCCGGCCCAGGCGACGGTGCCGAACGTGACGGGCCTCGGGTACGCCGACGCGGCGTCCCGGCTCACCGCCCAGGGCTTCACCGTGGCACGGGCGGACGAGGTCTCGGCCAAGCCCGCGGGAACCGTGCTGCGGACCGCGCCCGGCGCGGGTGCCGTCGTCCCGAAGGGCACGAAGGTGACCGTCGCCGTCGCGAAGGCGGACGACACGATGACGGTGGTGCCGCAGATCGCCGACATGTACATACGCGACGCCCGGGCGGCCCTCCGCGCGGTGGGCCTGGCCCTTGAGGACATGTACAACGCTCCCGGGTACGACGAGGGCGGCGTCTACAGCCACTGCCGGCTCTGGCAGTTCACCCCCGGCGAGGGCGCAAAGGTCAAGAAGGGCACGGTCATCGACGTCACGCGCGTTTACGGTTGCGGCTGACGGCGTTCGGCTGCGGCTGACGGCACGGCGACGGCACGGCCGGAACACCGCGGGCCCACTGCCGCACGGCCCGCGTCCGACCCCCGCGGACCCCGCGTCGGACGCGCCCTGCGGTAGTGTTGCGGCGTCCGAAGACGATCGGACGACGACTTCGACCGAGGAGGTGAGACCCATTACCGCTTCAGCAGGCTGGGTGTCCTCACCTCACGGCCGAACCGTCGCCGCGGATTGACGACGGCACCGCGAGGGCACCCTTCGGCAATCCGAAAGGCCCTCAATGCCGGTTTCTCCGCCATCGCTCACCCTTCCCACCCTGGTCACGACGCTGCGCGCGGCGGGCTGTGTCTTCGCGGAGGACGAGGCCCAACTCCTCGTCTCCGCGGCCCGGAACCCCGATGAACTCGCCCTGATGGTCGAGCTGCGGGTGGCCGGCCACCCGTTGGAACACCTGCTCGGCTGGGCCGAGTTCTGCGGCCTGCGCATCCAGGTCGAGGCGGGGGTGTTCGTGCCGCGCCGCCGGACCGAGTTCCTGGTCCACGTCGCGGCGGCGCTCACGCACCAGGCCGCCCGGACCGATCCGGCCGCTGCCGCACCCGACGCGCCCGGCACCGCCGCCGCACCCGGCGGCCTCGCCGCGGGATCCCACGAGTCCATACGGCGTCGGCGTACCAACGGCTCCGGCACGCTCACACCGGCCCGCACCGTCGTCGTCGACATGTGCTGCGGATCCGGCGCGGTCGGGGCGGCCCTCGCCGCGATGCTCGGCGGGGTCGACCTGTACGCCTCCGACATCGACCCGGCCGCCGTACGCTGCGCCCGGCGCAACCTCGCGCCGGTGGACGGCCGGGTGGTCGAAGGGGACCTCTACGAGCCGCTGCCGTCCGAACTGCTGGGCCGCATCGACGTGTTGACCGCCAATGCGCCGTACGTCCCGTCCCACGCCATAGGGATGCTGCCCCCGGAAGCACGCGACCACGAGCCCCTCACCGCCCTGGACGGCGGCGCCGACGGCCTGGACATGCAGCGCCGCGTCGCCGCGGCGGCCCCGGTGTGGCTGGCGCCCGGCGGGTGCCTGCTCATGGAGACGAGCGAGCGCCAAGCGCCGCGCACCGCCGAGGTGTTCGCCGCGAACGGCCTCGACACCGAGGTGCTCGCCTGCGCGGAACTGGACGCGACAGTGGTGATCGGCACCAACCCCGGGCCCTGATCCATCTCATGATCGAAATCGCGCCAACCTGACATCGCGACATTGCCCGGTAAATTCGCCGTCGATATCGTCTGGCGCGGGCATTTTGCCGATGCCGCCGTTTTCGGGAAAGGGATTCCTGGTGAAACTCAAGAAGATAGCCGGATCCGCCGCCGCCGTGTCGCTGCTGGCCGGGGGACTCACCGTCGCAAGCGCCGGAACGGCGAGTGCCGCCTTCGGATGCGGTGGGGTCGAAAAGGCCTTCTACGGTACCCAGTACCTCGTGCTGCACCTCTACGACGAAGGCGGCACCTGGTGCGCCGTCGCCGAGCACACGCAGCAGGGAACGTACTTCTGGACCTCCGTGCAGATACTCAGGAGCGACGGGGCGGTGAGTCCTCAGGACGAGGGGAATTTCGCCTACTACGCGGGCCCCGTACGTATAGCCAAGAACGGGCTGTGCGCGACAACCTACGCCTGGAGCGCACCGGGCGGGACGAAAATCGGCCAGACCGCCTGCTGAATCTTTCTTCGGCCCTTCCGGGGATTTTGCCGTTCTTTGTTGTTCTTTGTTGTTTCCCGGTGCGACAGCGTCGGCTGCTACCGCGAGGTGGTGTCGGCGAGGCCGTCCGCCAGGACCTCGGCGAGATGACGCGGGGAATTGCCGGTGAGATGGGCGATCTGGGTGCGGCAGCTGAAGCCGTCGGCGAGAGTGACGGCTTCAGCCGGCGCCTCGCCCAGGGCGGGCAACAGGCGTTCTCCGGCGATTCGGCGGGACACCGCGTCGTGACCGGGCTCGTAGCCGAAGTTCCCCGCGAGGCCGCAGCATCCGCCGGCCAGGTCCCCCGTGAGTCCCGCCCTTTGGCGCAGCCGCCGTTCGGGGCCGTCGCCGAGCACGGCGTGCTGGTGGCAGTGCAGTTGGCCGGTGACCGGGCGGTCGACACGCGGTGGGGCCCAGTCCGGGGCGAGGTCTTCGAGGGCCTGGGCGAACGTCTTCACGGCGCCCGGCAACGCGGCGGCCTCCGGGCCGAGCAGTTCGGGGACGTCGGTACGCAGCGCCGCGGTGCAGGAGGGCTCCAGTCCCACGACGGGGATGCCGGCGTCGAGTGCCGGGCGCAACGTGGCCAGCGTGCGGCGCATCACCCGGCGGGCGGTGTCGAGTTGGCCGGTCGACACCCACGTTAGACCGCAGCACACGGGCTTCGGCGGGACGAGCACGGTGAGGCCAGCGGCTTCGAGGACGCGTACCGCCGACCACGCGACCTGCGGGGCGAAGCGATTGGTGAACGTGTCCGGCCACAGGACCACGCGCCGTCTACCGGCGGCGAGTTCGGCGTGCCGTCCGCCGCGGGGGCGAAGGGTGCGCCAGGTTCGCGTGAAGGACGCCCCGGCGAATTGCGGCAGTGTGCGTCCGGGTTCCAGGCCCGCTGCACGGAGGGCGGCGCGGGTGAGGGCCGGCTGCGCACCGGCGGTGTTGAGAGCGGCGGCGAGACCGGGCAGCGCCGTGACGGCGGCCGACCACAACGGCAGTGCGCCGAGGGCGTAGTGCGCGCGGGGGCGCACCCGCCCCTGGTAGTGCCGGTGCAGGAACTCGGCCTTGTACGTGGCCATGTCGACGCCCACCGGGCAGTCGCTGCGGCAGCCCTTGCAGGACAGGCACAGGTCGAGGGCGTCGCGCACCTCCTCGGAGCGCCAGCCGTCCCGGACGACCTCGCCGATCAGCATCTCGTGCAGCAACCGGGCCCGGCCGCGCGTCGAGTCCTTCTCCTCGCCCGTGGCCCGGAACGACGGGCACATCACTCCGGCCGAGGAATTCGCCGTCGTCTCACGGCATTTGCCGACGCCGACACAGCGGCGGACCGCCGCCGCGAAGTCGCCCTGGTCGTGGGGGTAGCCGAAGGCGACCGGCACCGGCTGCCGGGGCATGCCGGTGAAGCGGAGGTCGGCGTCGAGCGGACGGGGGCGGACCACCATGCCGGGGTTCATCCGGCCGTGCGGATCCCACACGGATTTGAAGCGGCCGAACAGGTCGACGATTTCGGCCCCGTACATCCGCGGCAGCAGCTCCGCGCGGGCCTGGCCGTCGCCGTGCTCACCGGACAACGATCCGCCGAACCCCACGACGAGGTCGGCGAGTTCGGTCGAGAAGGTGCGGAAGGCGGCGATGCCCTCGGCGCCCAGCAGGTCGAAGTCGAAGCGGATGTGCACGCATCCCTCGCCGAAGTGCCCGTACGGCAGGCCGCGCAGGCCGAACCTCCCCATGAGGGCGTGCAGTTCCCGGAGATACTCGGCGAGGCGTGCGGGCGGTACGGCGGTGTCCTCCCATCCCGGCCACGCCTCCGACCCGTCCGCCATCCGTGTCGCGGTCCCGGACGCCTCCTCGCGGATGCGCCACAGCACGCGCTGCTCGGCCGGGTCGGCGACCACCCGGAACGCGCGCGGCGCCACCTCCGTGGCGAGTGTCCGCGCCCGTTCCGCCGCCTCGGCCGCGGTGGCCCCGCCGGTCTCGACGAACAGCCAAGCGCCGCCGTCCGGGAGGCGTACGCCGCGCGCGGACCGGGCGAGCGCGGCGAGCCCGGCGCTGAGGCTCTCCGCGGTGAGCGGCCCGTGCGGAAGCAGTGCGGGGGCGGCCTCCGCCGCGGCGATGTCGTCGGCGAATCCCAGGACGGCGAGCGCCCGGGCGGGCGGTGCCTCGACGAGGCGGACGCCGGCCCGCAGCACGACGGCACAGGTCCCTTCCGTGCCGACCAGCGACCGGGCCAGGTCGCGGCCGTTCTCGGGCAGCAGCCGGTCGAGCGCGTAGCCGGACACGCGGCGCGGGAGCGGCGCGAACCCCCGGCGGAGCAGCGCGAGATGGTCGTCGGCGAGGGCGTGCAGGTCGGCGCGGATGCGTTCCGCACCGACCTCGGAGCCCGGTTCGGGGACGACGGAGTCGCCGGGTCCGACGCGCATGCGGACGCCGTCCGGGGTGAGCACGTCGAGCCATGCGACGTTGGCGGACGTACGCCCCCACGCCACGGAGTGCGCCCCGCACGCGTCGTTGCCGATCATCCCGCCGAGCGTGCAGCGGCTGTGCGTCGAGGGGTCGGGACCGAAGGTCAGGCCGAACGGTGCGGCGGCGGCCCGGAGATCGTCGAGGACCACGCCGGGCTGGACGACCGCGACGCGGGCGTCCGGGTCGAGGGCCTCGATCGCGGTGAGGTGGCGCGAGGTGTCGAGGACGACACCGGTGCCGGTCGCCTGCCCGGCGATGCTCGTGCCGCCGCCGCGCAGGGTGACCGGGGCGCCGTGGTCGTGGCAGACCGCGACGGCGGCGACCAGGTCCTCGGTGTCGGCGGGGGTCACCACGCCGGGCGGCACGTGGCGGTGGTTGGACGCGTCCATCGAGTGCAGCGCCCGCGCCTGGGCGTCGAAGCGCACTCCGCCGCGTACGCGCGAACGCAGGTCGCGGGCGAGCGCGCCGGCTGCCGGGTCGGCACCGGGGTCTGGTTCGGACACGGGACCAAGTCTCGCAAGCCGCGGCCTTGCCGACGCGCGCACCGGCTCCGACACGCCCCCGCCGCACCTGCGCGTGGTCACGCGCCGGGGCGGGTCGTCTCACCCCTTGTCGTCACCGCGACCGCATTGTGGTCCGGATCGTCTCACTTGGTGGATTTTGACGCTCCCATGACCGACCCCGGGCTACGCTCGCCGGGTGGCCGAGATCCAGATTCCCGAAGAGCTCAAGCCCGTCGACGGCCGGTTCGGCGCGGGCCCGTCCAAGGTGCGCCCCGAGGCGCTGAGCGCCCTCGCGGCGACCGGCAGGTCCCTGCTCGGCACCTCGCACCGGCAGGCACCCGTGAAGAACGTGGTGCGCCGGGTCCGCCAGGGTGTCCGCGACCTGTTCCGCCTTCCCGGCGACTACGAGGTGGTGCTCGGCAACGGCGGTTCCACCGCGTTCTGGGACATCGCCGCGTTCGGCCTGGTCGAACGCAAGTCGCAGCACCTGTCGTTCGGCGAGTTCTCGTCGAAGTTCGCGTCGTCCGTCAAGGCGGCGCCCTGGCTGGACGAGCCGAGCGTCGTCAAGTCCGAGCCCGGCACCCACCCGCTGCCCGTCGCCGAGGCGGGCGTGGACGTGTACGGCCTGACCCACAACGAGACCTCGACCGGCGTCGCGATGCCGATCAAGCGGGTCGCGGGTGCCGACGAGGGCTCCCTCGTGCTGGTCGACGCGACCTCCGGTGCGGGCGGCCTGCCGGTCGACGCGCGGGAGTTCGACGTCTACTACTTCGCCCCGCAGAAGTGCTTCGCGTCCGACGGCGGCCTGTGGATCGCGGCCTTCTCCCCCGCCGCGCTCGACCGTGCGGCCCGGATCGCCGCGACCGACCGCTACATCCCGCCGTTCTTCAGCCTGCCGACGGCGATCGACAACTCGTCGAAGGACCAGACCTACAACACCCCCGCGCTCGCCACCCTGTTCCTGCTGGCCGAGCAGCTGGACTGGATCAACGGGCAGGGCGGCCTGGAGTGGTCGGTCGCGCGTACGGCCGACTCGTCGTCGCGGCTGTACACCTGGGCGGAGAAGTCGGCGTACGCGACGCCGTTCGTCACCGACCCCGCGCAGCGCTCGCAGGTCATCGGCACGATCGACTTCGCCGAGGGCATCGACGCCGCGGCGATCGCCAAGGTGCTGCGCGCCAACGGCATCGTCGACACCGAGCCGTACCGCAAGCTCGGCCGCAACCAGCTGCGCGTCGCGATGTTCCCGGCCGTCGACCCGGCCGACGTCGAGGCGCTGACCGCGTGCATCGACTACGTCGTGGAGAAGCTGGGCTGACTCGGCGGTCCGGAAACGGACGCCGGGACATACCGATGACGGAGCCCTCCCCTCGCGGGGAGGGCTCCGTCATGTGTGCCGAGTAATCTCATCGGGTGAATCCCCCCGAAACGGCCGCCTCGGCGCCGGCGACCTCCCCTGCCGGGGGACCGGTCCGGCTCACCCGGGACCGTGCGACCTGGCTGCTCTACATGCAGACCGCGGTCTTCGCGTACTTCCTGTACTGCTTCGGCCCTTCGGCCCCCCTGCTGGGTGACGACCTGGGGGTGAGCAAGGCGGTCGCGGGGCTGCACAGCACGACGTACGCGGCCGGCGGCGCCGTCGTCGGCGCACTCGGCAGCCGCCCGGTGATCTGGTGGGGCCGCGGTCCCGCGCTGTGGGGCGGGTTCGCCGTGCTCGCCGCGGGCGTTCTCATGTACGCGCTCAGCCCCTGGCTCGCCCTCACCCTGACCGGCGCGCTGCTGTGCGGCCTCGGCGGGTTCGCGGTCGTGAACCTGGCTGCCGCGGCGATCGTGGACCACCACGGAGCGGTCGCCGGGCCGGGGGCGTTGAGCGAGGCGCACGGCATCGGGGCCGCGGTCGGCATGATCGCCCCGCTGGCGATCGGCGGCGCCCAGGCGTCGGGACTCGGCTGGCGCTACGGCATGCTGGCCGCGCCGGTCCTGATCGCGGTGCTGTACGCGGTGTTCCGGCGCACCCGAATACCGGGCCACCACCGGCACGACATCGCGAAACTGATGGCCGCACGAAGCCCGGAGGCACCGCGTACTCCGGAGGGGCAGCACAGTTCGGAGGCACCGCGCAGTTCAGCGGCATCACGCAGTTCGGGGGTGCGGCGCGGCACGGACACGCCGCGCATTCCGGCGCAGCGGACCCGCGCAGGTGCGTACGCCGACCGTCTGCCCGCCCGCTACTGGTGGGCCTGGCTGCTGATCGTCTGCCTCGTCTCGGTCGAGTTCTCGCTGTCCCTGTGGGCGTCCGAGCTCCTCGAAGACCGGGCCGGGCTGTCCGAGGGGGCCGCCGCGACCGCGATGACGGCCGTCGTCGCGGGCCTGTGCCTCGGCCGCATAGCCGGCGGGCGGCTCGTCCTCCGCCATCCCGTCGGCCGCCTCTACGCGGTCGCGCTCGCCGTCAACGCGGCGGGGTTCGCCGCGCTGTGGCTGAGCACCACCGCCTGGCTGTCCTTCGCCGGGCTGTTCGTGGCGGGCCTCGGCATGTCGGTGCAGTTCCCGCTCGCCATGGCCCGGTCGATGGAGGCCGCCGAGGGCCGCACCGACCTGGCCGCGTCGCGGTCCGCGCTGGCCACCGCGCTCGCCGCGGGCGGCGCGCCGTTCCTGCTCGGGCTGCTCGCCGACACGTTGGACACCTGGAAGGCGTTCGCGATGATCCCGGTGTTCCTGCTGCTCGCCGTGCCCGCGCTGGTGCTGAGCGGACGGCCGACGCCGCGGGCGCGCCCGGTCACGCCGAACTGGAGCGCCGGGCCCGCAGCTTGAGGTAGCCGTACACGGTCAGGACGATGAGCAGCACGGCGAGGAAGCCCGGCCCGTACGCCTCGTTCTTCTCCTTGCCCGCGTCCCCGTCCGCGTCGCCGCCGCCGAGCGGTGCCGCGTCGCCCTGCGCGCCCGGCTTCGCGTCGGCCTCCGCCGCGACCGACTCGGGCCGGTTGCGGCCGTCCAGTTCGACCCGGCTGATGGTGCTGTCCGCCCCTTCGTGGCCGAACAGGACCGCGCGCCCGTCGGCCGAGAAACTCGCGGATTCGCCCTGCAAGCCGCCCAGTTGCACGGGCACGTACACGCTGTCCAGTTCCTTGCCCGGTGCCGAGAACATCGTGGCGACCATGTAGCTGCGCAGCACGAAGCGGGTTCCGTCGGGCGAGAAGGCACCGTCGGTGACCGTCGCGGGGGCGGATCCGACGCGCTTGAAGACGTTGACGGCGGTGGTCGACAAGGTGGCGGGCTGCTCGTACAGGCGGCCTTCGTTCTCCTTGCTGGCGATGAAGATCCTGTTGGTGCGCGGGTCGACGAGCAGCGCCTCGGCGTCGCGCGGGCCGTCCTCGTACGTGAGCCGGTACTTCACCGGCTTCACGGTGGCGTCCTTGAGCTCGGCCGGCTCGGGGATCCGGTAGACCCACACCTCGGACCACTTGCCCTTGAGGTTGTCGCCGATGTCACCGACGAACAGCGCGGGCCGGCCCGCGTCGTCCTTGCCGATCGAGACGGCCTCCCAGTCGCGAGGCGTGACCCCTTGCAGCGTCAGCACGGCCTTGGTGGCGCCGTCCGCGCCGACCGCGAAGAGGCGCGGCTCGTCGCCGCTGTCGTTGTGGGTCCAGTAGACGCCGGGGTGCTGCGTGCTCGCGACCAGGCCGCTGGACTCGGTGATGCGGTCGTCCTGGATCGTCACCACGTCGGGGTCCTGGGCGGCGGGAGCGGCGGACGCGGGCAGCGCGGCGCCCAGCGTCAGCAGAGCCGCCGCGAAGGAGAGGACCAGACGTGATGCGCGGAACTTCATACCGGAAACAGTGCCAGGAGTCGGGGGTGTGCGGTGGAATTCGGTACGCCCGTGTCCAGCCGGACCGGGCATTCCCGGGACCGGGCATTCCCGGGACCGGGCATTCCCGGGACCGGGCATTCCCGGGACCGGACCCTGCGGTCAGAGGACGGGCGGACCGCCGGACGCGCCGCCGGACGGCTTGGCCGACGGCGAGCCGGAGGGCACCGTCGTCGTCGGTACGGCGCTCGACGTGGGCGCGGCGGTGGTCGGCCCCTGCGTCGGCTCCGTCGGGACGCCCGGCGTCCCGGACCGGCTCGGCCGGACCGTCGTCGGGGGTGCCGTCGCCGCTCGGCCGGAGGTCGCCGGGGCGGTCGCCCGCGGCTCGTTCTTGCCGCGCGCATCGGCGTCCGTCGTGGTGACGGGGCCCTTGCCGAACACGCCCACCACTTCGATGCGGTCGCCGAACCGGATCGAGTCGTAGAACATCTTGGCCCGTTCGTCACTGAACAGGCCGATCAGGCCCTGCCGGCTCTGGTCCGCCGGGCACTTGGCCGCGATCTCCGTGCAGACCGGCGGCGCACCGATGTAGACCTCGCTGCCGTCCGGGGCCACCGCGGTGACGACCCACGGCACCGCCTCGGCGGTGTCCTGGCCCAGGACCGGGCCGTAGCCGTCCAGGTTCAGCGTCTGGTAGAGGCCGGTGACCTGGAGCGTCAGCGGGTTCTCGGCGAAGAGGTCGACGGCCGCGCCGCTCAGGTACACGTCGAACCAGTAGCCGTTCAGGGCGCCGTTCTCGACGTGCGTGGTGAGGGTCATGCCGCCGATGTCGAGCGTGGCCACGGGCGGTGTGGCCGCCTTCAGGGTCGGGTCCCCGGTCGTCGTCTCAGGCGACGACGGCGCCGCCTGCGGTGCCGTCGCCGCGGGCGGGGTGGCGGCCTGCTCCGGGGAGGCGGCCGCCGAGGTAGGGCCCCGGCCGCTGCGGTCCGGGGTCAGCGGCCCCATCACCAGCGCACCGACCAACGCCGCCGCGACCAGTCCGGAACCCGCCCACACCGCGTGCCTGCGGGTGCGGCGGCGCGTGCCCTTGCGGCGCACCTCGTCCGCGGTCAGGGACGGTACGGCGGGACCGGGCAGGTCGAGGTCCCGCAGCGCACGGGCGAGCTGCGGGTCCTGGAGGTGGTCGTCAGGCGTGGGCAAGGCGTACCACTCCTTCCGGCGCCGCGGGGGCGGGGCGGGACCGGCGGGCGGCGTGGCGGCGTCCGTCACGAAGTCCGTCACGAATGCGCACGGTGCTCCTCCCCCTCGCCCTCGCGATCACCGAGGATTTTTGCGAGTGCCGCCCGGCCGCGCGCGAGGCGGGCCTTGACGGTTCCGCTGGGCACGTCGGCCTCGGCGGCTATCTGATCGACCGTCATGTCGCACAGGTGGTGCAGCACGATGGCCTGCCGCTGCGCCTCGGGCAGCATCCGGAGGGCGGCGACCAGAGCGGCGTGGTTGGGATCGGGCCCGGCGACCGGCTGCTCGACGTGGTTGCGGCGCAGGAGGTCCCAGCCGCGCCGGGCCCGGCGCCAGCGGCTGACCGCGAGGCGCCAGGCGACCGTGCGGATCCACGCCTCCGGGGCCTCCGCGGCGAAGAACTGCCCCCGGCGGTCCCACGCACGGACGAACGCCTCCTGGACGACGTCCTGGGCCTCGGAGAAGTCCCCGGTCAGCGCGTAGAGCTGGTGGACCAGGCGGGAGAACGACGCATGGTAGAACGCGTCGAACTCCTCCTCGGTCATCTCGGGTCCCTCGCTGTCGGGCGACCGGCCCGGGCCGAGGACCGTCTCGACGACGGTGTCGACATCCGCCTCGAGGTGGCCGGCGTCGGAGGCGTCGGCCGGGTCGGCATCGCGGGTCGGCCGAGCGGTCGGCCAAAGAACCGATGATCCCACAGCCTCGTCGGCTGCCGCCGAGCCCGGTACAGCCGTACGTGCCACCACCCGTGTCCACCTCCGTGCCGAGGCCGGGGACGCGGTGTCCTCGGGCCGTCGTTCATCCACCCACCCGGTCTACCGACGGGCGGGGACGCACGGTTGCATCACGAACTGGTCAAGCCGACCGGACGCGCGGACGGGCCGCGACCGGAGGACGGTGCCGGTATGCGGCGGATCGTGCGGGACGACCGGCGCGGAGGACCCCGAAGGGGGTCAGCTCAGCGCGGCACCGATCGCCACCGCGATCAGGAGGATGACGAGCGCCGCCGAGACGATGCGGGTACGGGTACGCGGGTTCACCCCACCAACCTAACCCGCCGCGGCCGCCTCCCGACCCCCGGCCGCCGACCCCGGCCGCCGGGGCAGGCGTGGGCGGCTCTGCGGGCAACCGCGGCCCGGAGCCGAACACACGCGGGTGGGCGGCCGGGCGGATCGGGCGGCCTCAGACCATCGACTGGGCGAGCCGGCGGCGGAAGGCCGCCAGAACCGTCGTGTCCCCGGTGCGCGAGACGACCGTCCCCGGCCGCCGCCCCCACAGGTACAGCAGCAGGTCGCCGGGTTCCCCGCGCACCGCGGCATCGGTGAAGCCCGGCGAACGGGACACCTCCACCGCGTCGCGGTGCAGCGTGAGCCGCCAGTTGTGGTGGTGGCAGTGCACGCCGATGGTGCGGCCGACCGCGGCGTCGAACCCGCCCCCGTCGTACCGCAGCGGCAGCAGCACCCGCAGCGCCTCGTCGATGCCGTCGATCGCAAGTTCGAGGTCGATCGGCCCGGGATCGCCCACGGCCATCTCGACGTCGGTGCGGTGCATCGCGGCCTCGTGCGCAAGCCGGCGGTACCAGAAGCCCACCGCCCCGTCGCCGTCGTCCTCGAAGGCCGGACGGTCGGGGTCGCGGCGGGCCAGCTCGGCGCGGAGCTCGGCCAGCGCCTCGCCGTACCACGCCAGCACGTCGCCCTTCGGGGCGCTGGTCTCGGGGGCTTCCGGACGGTGGCCGATGCGCAGCCATTCGGCCGCCGTCAGGTACACCGATCCGGTGTGCCCCACGACGTCGGCGACCGTCCATCCCGGGCAGGACGGGACCGGGGTGTCCAGGCCCGTCGCAGCCGATTCCGCCAGGCGCAGCCCCTCGGCCTGGAAGAAATCCTGGAATCGCGCGTAGTCCATGAATCAATCGTTCCAGCCGTGAACGACCGGTGTCGATGATTTCGGTCACCCGAACGGATTCCTGACGGCGAAACATTTGCCGTTGCCTGTAACGATATTGACGACGTGTCAGTTACTGACCGAAGGCGTCCGGATCAGGCCGCAACAGGATCGGGCCGGGGCACGGGCGTGCGGTCGACGACGTGCACCGCCGGGTGCGGACGGACCCGGACACGCAGGCGCTTGCCGGTGCGCCGCGCCAGGATCATGCCCACGGCCACCGCCGTCGACGCCGACACGAGGCCGCCGAAGAGCAGGGCGACGCGCGGACCGTACGTCTCCGCGATCCAGCCGACGAGCGGGCCGCCGAGCGGCGTACCGCCCATGAACACCAGCATGTAGAGGCCCATCACCCGGCCCCGCAGCTCGGCGTCGACGCTGAGCTGCACGGTGGAGTTCGCGGCCGTGTTGAAGGTGATTCCGGCGATGCCGATCGGCACCAGGGCGAGGGCGAAGCTCCAGTAGCCGGGCATGACCGCGGCCACCATGCTGAGCGCGCCGAACGCGAAGGCGGCGCCGATGAGCATGCCCATGCGCGAGCGGCCGCGGCGGGCGGCGAGCAGCGCGCCGCCCAGCGAGCCGAGCGCGAAGACGGTGTTGAGAAGGCCGAACGCGCCCGGTCCGGCGTGGAAGACCTGGTTCGCGAAGCCGCCGAGTGTGACGGCGAAGTTGAAGCCGAACGTGCCGACGAATCCCACGAGGGCGAAGACGGCGAGCAGGTCGGGGCGGGCCCGGACGTACCGCAGCGCCTCGCGGAGCTGTCCCGGCTCGCGCTTGACCGGCGTGGTCGGGTTCAGGTCGCGCTGACGCATGGCGAGCAGGCCGAGGATGACGGCGACGTACGACAGCGCGTTCACGGCGAACACCCAGCCGGTGCCGATCGCGGCGATGAGCAGGCCCGCGACGGCCGGGCCGGTGATCCGGGCGAGCTGGAAGTTGGCCGAATTGAGGCTGATCGCGTTGGGCAGGTCGCGGCGGCCGACCATCTCGACGACGAAGGTCTGCCGGGTCGGGTTGTCGATCGCGGTGGCGAAGCCGAGGCCGAGGGCCAGCAGCCACACGTGCCACACGTCGACGACGCCGGCGAGGTCCAGTACGGCCAGGATCGCGGCGAGCAGGCCCATCGCGGCCTGGGTCGCGATGAGCAGGCGGCGCTTGCGGTAGCGGTCGGCGACCGCGCCGCCCCACAGGCCGAAGAGCAGCATCGGGAGGAACTGGAGGCCGGTCGTGATGCCGAGCGCCATGGCGCTGCCGGTGAGCTTCAGGACCAGCCAGTCCTGCGCGAGGCGCTGCATCCAGGTGCCGGTGTTGGAGACCATCTGCCCCGCGGCGAACAGACGGTAGTTGCGGTTGTGCAGCGAGGAGAACATCGAGGTTCGGGCAGTGGCCGGTTGCGCGGTGGCCGTCAAGACGCCCCTTTCATCGAGCGGTCGGTCGGGTGTGCGGGACCGCGAGCGATCCCGCTCGTCCCTCGTCCGACCTCCGCCCGGGGGCGGTCAGAGCTGCGCGAGCCGTTCCAGTACGGGCACGGCGGCACGCAGCGCCGCCAACTCCTCTTCGGTCAGCGCCTCGAGGTGCGCGGCCAGCCACGCGTTCCCGAGCCGCCGGCTTTCGGCGACGACCTGGGCGGCCGGCTCCGTCGCGGTGACGGTGATCTGGCGCCGGTCCTCGGGGTGCGGGTCCCGGCGGACGAGCCCGCGTTCCTCGAGTCCGGCGATGACGCGGGTCATCGAGGGCGGCTGCACCTTTTCGTGCCGGGCGAGTTCACCCGGCGTCATGGCGCCACGTGCGACCAGGATGGTCAGCACCGACAGTTGCGTGGGGCTCAAGGTCTCGTCGGCACGCTGATTGCGCAGGCGGCGGGACAGTTTGAGCACGGACGCACGGAGCACGGCGACCGCGGCGCGGTCGGCATCGGACAAGGACACCTTCGTTAGCTTAGATCATTACTTTCGCTAACGGTAACGGTTTGCCCGGCGGCTGTTATTCCGCGCGAGCCGCGCCCGCACCCGCGCCGGCCCCGGCTACTCGGGGCGCAGCCGCGGGAGCAGTTTGGGCCGGGCCGGCAGCGCGGCCTGGGCACGCCAGTACTCCGGGTCACGCGGGCACGCGAGCCACGCGGGCAGGCGGCTCGCGGCGTACTCGAACGCCTCGCCCAGCGGAAGGCCGGAGCCGACGTCGACCACCGTCTCGACCGGGTAGTGCGTGTTGTGGTCGATATCGCACCAGCACGCCACGCTCACCGCCGCGAGCGCGGCCAGGGTGTCCGGGCGTATCCACGCGACGTCGAGTTCGAGTTCGAGCCAGTCGACGCCCGTCTCCTCGTGCACGAGGGCCACGGTCGTGGTCAGCACGAGCGGCGTGATGCCCATCGGCAGCGGTTCGGGGCAGGCCGCGTGGTCGCGGAACCACTCCCATTCGGGCGGCTCGGCCGCGAGCCGCAGCGTGTCGACGGCCGCGGCGACCCGGCGTACGTGGTCCAGGTCGTGTGTCGGCGCGCCGGGGAACAGCGCCGCGAGGGGAACGTCGTCGATGGTCCCGCGCTCCATGCCCACGCGGCCGATCCTGGCGTCGGCGACGCGACGACACAAGACCCGTACCCGATCCGACCGCACCGTTCGCTTGGCCGCGTCCCCGGCCCGCGGTCCGGCCCTGTGCCCGGACCGCTATTCGACGCCGAGCACCTGCTCGACGGGGTCGATGCCGAAGTGCACCAGGAAGAACGCGGCGACCACCCACAGCAGCCACGGCACTTCGCGGGCGCGCCCGGTGGCGGCCCGGATGACGACGTACGCCAGGAACCCGGCGCCGATGCCGTTGGTGATGCTGAAGGTGAACGGCATCAGCACGATCGTCAGGAAGGCCGGCACGGCGAGCGACCAGTCGGTCCAGTCGATGTCCTTGACCTGGGTCATCAGCAGGAAGCCCACGACGACCAGGGCCGGCGTCGCGGCCTGGTAGGGGACGACCGTGGCCAGCGGGGTCAGGAACAGCGCGCCCAGGAACAGCCCGCCGGTGACGAGGTTGGCGAAGCCGGTGCGGGCGCCCTCGCCTACCCCGGCCGTCGACTCGACGAAGCAGGTGTTGGACGAGCACGACGCCGCGCCGCCCGCGACCGCCGCGAAGCCGTCGACGAGGAGCACCCGGCCGATGCCGGGCAGCCTGCCGTCCGCGTCCAGCAGCCCGGCCTCGTTGGTGACGCCGATGATCGTGCCCATCGCGTCGAAGAAGTCGGAGAGCATCAGCGTGAAGACGAAGATCACCGCGGTGAGCACACCGGCCTCGGCGAAGCCGCCGACCAGGCTGACGTCGCCGACGAGGCCGAAGTCGGGGGTGCCCACGACCCCGCTCGGCAGTTCCGGGGTGATCAGCCCCCACTGCTCGTCGGGGACACCCGCCACGGCGTCGACCACCATGGCCAGCACGGTCATCGACACGATGCCGATCAGGATCGCGCCGCGGACCCGGCGGATCAGCAGCACGAACGTCAGCAGCACTCCCGCGCAGAAGACCAGGGTGGGCCAGCCCTGCAACTGCCCGTCGGGGCCGAGCGTCACCGGCACCGTCGATCCGGCGGAGTCCGGGGTCCGGGTGACGAAGCCCGCGTCGACCAGGCCCAGGAACGCGATGAACAGGCCGATGCCGACGCCGATCGCCTGCTTGAGGGCCATGGGGATGGCGTCCATGATCAGCTCGCGCAGGCCGGTCACGACCAGCACGACGATGACGATGCCCGACCACACCACCAGGCCCATCGCGTCCGGCCACGACATCTCGGGCGCGATCTGGAAGGCCACCACGCCGTTGAGGCCGAGTCCCGCGGCGATGGCGAGCGGGATGTTGCCGGCGACGCCCATGACCACCGTCATCACCCCGGCGACCAGGCAGGTCGCGGTGACGAGTTGGCCGTGCGACAAGTGGTCGCCGTACTTGTCCGTGGCGCCGCTCAGGATGATCGGGTTCAGGACCACGATGTACGCCATCGTGAAAAAGGTGGCGACACCGCCGCGGGTCTCCTGGAGGAGCGACGACCCGCGTGCGGAGATCGCGAAGAAGCGGTCGAGCGCGGCGGCGGGCCCGTTTCCGGGCGAGGCGGGATCGTGGTCGGCGGGTGCGGGGGCGTCGGCGGTCATGGCGGCCCCTCGGGGGTACGGGCGGCGGGGCTGGAACCGGGCGCGGTCCCGCTGACCACTCCTACACCGACCGACGGGCCATGTCCGAGCAAAACTCCCCGTACTCCCCCGAACTCACCCGAGAGGACGGGGGCGGCCGGACAGTAGGGTGCGACGGGCCCTGCGGCGACGGCACCGGACGGGCCAGTAGCCTTGCCCTTTGTGAGCAGGCACGGGAAGCGGCGGCGTACGTCGCCCGAGGACGCGTACGACACGGGGTCGCACGACACCGAGGCATTCGCGGCCGTGCCCGGTGGCGACGGCGGCACGTACGAGGACGGCCCGTACGGCGGCGGAGGCCGCGGCGGCCACGGCGACGGCCCGTACGAAGACGCCCCCGACGGCCCGGACCCCTCGGACACCCCGGCCGCCGAGACCGGCCCCGATGCCGGCTCCGCTTCCGGCCCCGACACCGATGCCGCGTCCGACGAGCCGCCGCCCCCCGCCTCCGGCCGGACCCGCCGCCCCGACCCCGAGCCCCTCGAAGCCGACGACGTGAAGATCGTCGGCATCGGCACACTCGTCTGGTTCGGCCTCTTCCTCCTCTCCCTGCCGTTCCGCGACACCCTGGAGCGCGACGGCCGCGAGTGGTGGCCGTGGTGCGCACTCGCCGGAGCCGGCCTCGGCCTGCTCGGCCTGTGGTACGTCCGCCGCCGCCGCGACGCGATCCGCCGCCGCGCGGAACAGGGCCGCTGACCGGAGTCACGCGGACGGCCGAGCCCGCACCAAAGCACCGCAGAATCCGACATCTCATGACGTAACGTCGGTTCATGATCGACGCCGAGGCCCCGCCGCCCGCCGAGACATCCGCCCAGGGCCTCACCTCGGCCCAAGTGGCCGAACGCGTCGCGCGCGGTGACGTGAACGACGTCCCGGCCCGCTCCAGCCGCAGCACCCGCGACATCGTGCGGGCCAACGTGTTCACCCGCTTCAACGCGATCATCGGCACGCTGTTCGTCGTCATCATGGTGTTCGGCTCGCCGCAGGACGGCCTGTTCGGCCTGGTCATCGTGGCCAACACGGCGATCGGCATCATCCAGGAGCTGCGCGCCAAGAAGACCCTCGACACCCTCGCCGTCGTCGGCGAGGCCAAGCCCAGGGTCCGCCGCGACGGCCGGACGACCGAGGTCACGCCCCGCGAGCTCGTGCTCGACGACGTGTGCGAAATCGGCGCGGGCGAGCAGATCGTGGTGGACGGCGTGGTGGTCGCGGCGGACGGACTGGAGCTGGACGAGTCGCTGCTGACCGGCGAGTCCGACCCGGTGCACAAGCACCCCGGCGACCCGGTGATGTCCGGCAGCTTCGTCGCGGCCGGCAACGGGGCCTTCCGCGCCACCAAGGTCGGCCGGGACGCCTACGCCGCGCGGCTCGCCGAAGAGGCCAGCCGCTTCACCCTCACCCGGTCCGAACTCCGGGCCGGGCTCGACGTCATCCTCAAGTACGTCACCTGGCTCATGGTCCCGGTCGGGATCCTCCTGCTCATCAGCCAACTGCGCAGCAACAAGGACGACTTCTCCGGCGCGATGACCGGCATGGTGGCGGGCGTCGTCACCATGGTCCCCGAGGGCCTGATGCTGCTCACCTCGGTCGCGTTCGCGGTCGGCGTGGTGCGCCTCGGCCGCAAGCAGTGCCTCGTGCAGGAGTTGCCCGCCATCGAGGGGCTGGCCCGGGTCGACGTCGTGTGCCTCGACAAGACGGGCACGCTGACCGAGGGCGGCATGGACGTCGGCGAAGTACGCACGCTCGCCGCCGAACTGCCGGTCAAGGAAGCCCTGGGCGCACTCGGCACCTCCGACCCCCGGCCCAACGCGAGCCTCCAGGCCATTGTCGACGCGTATCCGGCGCCCGAGGGCGACGGGTGGCGGGTCACCGGCGTCGAGCCCTTCTCGTCGGCCCGCAAGTGGAGCGGCGCGACCTTCGCGGGCGAGGGCTCGTGGCTGCTGGGCGCACCGGACGTACTGCTGCCGCAGGGCGACCCGGTGCTGCGCGAGGTCGACGAACTCGGCGCGCAGGGCCTGCGCGTCCTGCTGCTGGCCAAGGCGGACGGCCCGCTGGGCGACCGGGCGGGCGAGAACGCGACGCCCGCCGCCCTGGTGGTCCTGGAGCAACGGCTGCGTCCCGACGCCGCCGACACCTTGCGGTACTTCGCGAGCCAGGACGTCGCCGCGAAGGTCATCTCCGGCGACAACGCGCTCTCCGTCGGTGCGGTCGCGGGCAAGCTCGGCCTGACCGGCGCCGAACACCCGGTGGACGCCCGCACGTTGCCCGGGGACCGCGCCGAACTCGCGCAAACGCTGGAGGACAACACGGTCTTCGGCCGCGTCACGCCGCAGCAGAAGCGCGCGATGGTGGCGGCACTCCAGTCCAAGGACCACACCGTCGCGATGACCGGGGACGGCGTCAACGACGTACTCGCCCTGAAGGACGCCGACATCGGCGTGGCGATGGGCTCGGGCAGCGCGGCAAGCCGCTCGGTCGCGCAAATCGTGCTGCTGGACAACAAGTTCGCGACGCTGCCGTCCGTGGTCGCGGAAGGCCGCCGCGTCATCGGCAACATCGAGCGGGTCGCCAACCTGTTCCTGTCGAAGACCGTGTACGCCCTGCTGCTGTCGCTGCTCACCGGCGTCGCGAGCCTCCCGTTCCCGTTCCTGCCCCGGCACCTGACGCTGATCGGCACGCTCACCATCGGCACGCCGGCGTTCTTCCTCGCGCTCGGGCCCAACACCGAGCGGGCCCGGCCGGGATTCGTGCCACGGGTATTGCGGTTCGCGATTCCCGCCGGGGTGGTGGCCGCGGGCACCACGTTCCTGACGTACTGGCTGGCCAGGCTCAACCACGGGTCCAGCCTGGAGCAGGACCGCACGGCGGCGACCATCACGCTGTTCATGGTCGCGATGTGGATCCTCGCGATCGCGGCCCGGCCGTACGCGTGGTGGAAGCTCGTCCTCATCGCCGCGATGGGCTGCGGCTACCTGCTCGCACTGTTCGTGCCGTTCCTCTCCGACTTCTTCGCGCTGTACCCCGACGACCTGCCCAACTGGGGGATCGCGGTGGGCATCGGGGTCGCCGGAATGGCAATCCTGGAGTTCGGATGGCACGTGTCCGGATGGCTCCAGCGCAAGCGCCCGGGTGCGGTCTCCTGGGAAGCCGGGGCCCCGAAGGCGGCCGAGCAGTCACGCGACTGAGGCCGCCCGCGGCGTACCGCAGGCGGCCTCAGCGGACCATCGGTCACAACGGGTTGTCGAAGTCCCGTTCCGCATCCAGGACATGGGCAAGCGACGGGTCTGCGAGCAACTGGGCGACCTCGAAACGGCGGTGCCACTCCCCCGCGGCCCAGGCAAGCCCCCGGGCCAGGCCCTCGAACGTGGTCGCGTGCACCTCGCCGTCGACGTACCGCCACTCCGCCTCCAGCTCGGCGCCGTCGGGGCCCGCCACCAGGAGTTCGCCGTGCTCGACGTACTCGGTGGGGGCGCCCGCGAGCGCCGCGAGGACGGCCTCGGGAACCGGGTTGCGGGTGCCCTCGGACAGCACCGTCCCGGGCACCACCTCGGACACCAGGGGCAGTTGCAGCAGTTCGGCCAGGGCGGTGGCACGGTCGGGGCGTACCGGGAGGAGCGCCCACGCCGGCGCCTCGGCCAACAAGGCCGCCAGGTCCGGTGCGTCGGCAACGGCGGCCGAACTCGCGTCCACGACGGTCAGGCGTCCGGCCACGACCGCCCGCACCTCGTGCGGGGCGTCCACCCGGTCCATGTCCACATCTGCCAACGCCGTGTAAAGCAGCCGCAGTTGGTCGCGACCCACGTCATTCGAACGCTTCGCGAGCCGGTCCAGCAGCTCGTCCGGACCGCCGGGCTCGGCAAGCAGCGCGGCCAGCGTGGTGCGTACGCCCAGCGCCCGCAGGAACACGTCGTCGAGGTGCGAGTCGACCTCGTCGTACAGGCCGTGCAGCGCGGGATCGGCGCCCGCGGCGAGCAGACCGGCGGGCGGGCGGCCGTCGAGCACGGGGTGCCCGCGCAGCCACCAGGCCGTGTACGACGGGATGTCGGCCCGGCCGCCGTCCGGCAGCAGCACCCGCGCCGGCTCGATCACCGCGGCCCGCAGCGGCGGCACGGCGAGCAGGTCGAGCGCGTCCTCCCACGCGTCGTCGGCCACCAGGTCGAGGTCGCGGACCGCGTTGAACGCGGGGAGCACGGGCGGCACCTCAGGATCGGGAAGGTGGTCGAGGACGTCGTCGAGCCAGTCCTCCTCCAGATCCAGATCGTGGTCGCAGGCATCGTGGTCGAGGACCACGTCCTCCTCGACCACCAGGCCGAACGTGTCGAGTACGCCGACCGCCCGCAACACGTCCGCACCCCAGCGCTCGACCAGCTCCGGGTCCGCGACGCCGAGCGTTCCCGGCTCGACCAGGGCGGTCAACGCGCTTCCGGGCAGCATGAGTTCGCCGGCCGCCAGCAGGTCCCCCTGGTCGTCGGGCAGCGGCAACTCGGCGAGCCAGGGCTCCTCGCCGGGCGCCAGGTGCGCGGCGCGCACGAGCTCCAGAACCGCATCCGTAAAGGCGTCCGGGTCGTCGTGGTCGTCCGCCGCCGCGACTCCCGCCCGGACCGCGGGATCGGCCAGCACCGTACGCGGCGCCGCCGGAAGCGCACCGAGGCGCTCCAGCAACGGGTGTACCGCGTCCGGGTGCACGATGCGCAGGTCCAGCGGCTCCAGGACGGCCGGCTTGGGGGTGTCCGGCCCCGGAAGCAGGAGATGCCGAGGTCCACGCACCAGACGCCCGTCCACCAGCGGCACCGGCAGAGCACCCAGCGCGTCCCGGTCGGCCGGGTCGAGTGCCGCGTAGAGGCCCCGCCACCACTCGGGTTCGCGTTCCAGAGCGGCGAGTTGGTCGACCACCTCGGCAAGCGGGAGGCGGCGTACGGACAAAGCGCGCAGCGCCGGGGACTTGTCCAGACCCGCCGGAATCAGCCCGGGCAACACCGGCGCGAGCGCGGCGACCAGCCCCGGGGAGGCCCCGTCGAGGACGACCGCGTCCCGCGGACGGACACCACGCGCCTCCTCGTCCGCCACAGCCGGCAGAAACGGCGTCTCGGCAAGCCGGGCAAGGACGGACCGACGCAACAGTGCGTCCAGCTCACCCTCGGGTGTCGTGCCGGGCACCAGGCTCAGCAACGCGCGCGTGAACGGAGTCGGCCACTCGCGCACCATCTCCGCATAGCTCTCCGCGGCACGCTCCACGAGGAAGTCCCGGAGCGGGCCCGGCGCGACGTGCCGCCGCGTGCTGTCGAGCGGGAACGACGCGATGAGCAGTGCGGGCAGGCCCAGCGGCTCGTCCGACGGCGTGGGTGCGTGCACGACGGGGCGCACCGGCACGGAACCGCGCGGCGTCCCGTCGTCGTTCGCCGCATCGAGGCTCAACGGCGGCCCCCCGGCCCGCCATTCGGCCCCACCTCCGTGCAGCGGCAGCGGGGCACCCGCGGCGTCCACCGGCACCGCCCACAGCACCGACCAGGTACCCCGCAGGCGTTCCTCGGTGGGGCGGTCGGCCAACAGCCGCGCCTCCAGCGCACCGCCCGCCGAGTTCACCCGCCACCGCGTCTCGTGCCCCTCGTCCGCGACCACCACCACACCCTGGTCGTCGCGCCGGGAAAGCCTCCGAACGCCGCGGTCCGTCTCGACGACGATCTCGCCGAGCCCGGACAGCGTCAGCAACAGCGCGTCGTCGATCTCCGCCAGCAGCCGCGCGGCCAGATCAGTCGCGGCGCCGTCACGCAGCGGCAGCACGACCGCCGTGTCGTACCCGTCGGGCAGCGTGCCCTCCGCCGGCATCGGCAGACGCAGTATGGGAACCGCGCCGTCACGCCGCACGACCTCCTCGGCGATCCCCGGCACACCCGCCGCCAGGTCCCGCGCCTCACGCAGCGACCACCGGACGCCCCCCGTGGCGGAAACCACCGACGGCTCGTCGGACACCGCCAACACCGCGGCGAAGCCGACCCCGAACCGGCCGACGGTACCGGGACCCTCGTCCCGCTTCGCGGAGGCCCGCAGCGTCGACAGCGCGAGAACACCGTCCGCATGCAGCGGCTCCCCGGTGTTGGCCGCCGTGAGCACACCGTCCCGCAACGTCAGCCGCAACCGCCCGGGCCGCCCGGTACGCGCCGCCGCATCCGCCGCATTCTGCGCCAACTCCACGACCAACCGGTCGCGGTACCCGCCAAGCGCAAGCTCCTCCTCGGCGTTGGCGTCCTCCCGAAACCGTGCGGGTTGTGCGGCCCACGCGTCCAGAACCGCCCGCCGCAGCCCAGCCGTCGCGAAGATGTCCTCGGTGCCCATGGCCACAACTCTCTCCGCAACCCCACCCCGCTTGGCAAATCCTGCCCCCCAGCCCCCCACCGAACCCCCCTACACCCGACAAAACGCAGCCGAGTTCAAGCCCAAGGCCCACCGGGCAGCTCTCAAAACCTGCTGGAGATCGACGAGCGCAGCAAGAAGAGCGGCCGCACACCCCCGGGCGGTCCACATACCCGCCGGACGCCCCGGGCAGCTCTCAAAACCTGCTGGAGATCGACGAGCGCAGCGAGGAGAGCGGCCGGAGGCCGCCAGTCAGACTTTCCTGCGCCGGAGGGAGCGCCAGCGACCGCAGGTGCAGGAAAGTCCAAGGCCGGAGTGCACATTTCGGGGGCGGAGCGAGGAACGAGCGCAGCCCCCGAAATGTGTGCTTCGGCCGCACTAATAAATAGCGCCACACCTGAAACAAGAGCGGACCGACCCCGGCCCCCACGCCAACGCCAACGCCAACGCCCGGACCCAACCACTCCAGGTCGTCGTGGCCCAGGCGCTCACCGGATCAGCCGCAGGCCCTCGGGCACCTCAGCCCGAGAGCTTGGTGGCTCCAGACCTGAGAGCCCTCAGGGCCCTGGCCAGAGGGCCCAGTGGCCCGCCTTCAGTGCTTTGGAGGACTCTGCCCCGAGCGCTCAGCGGATCAGCCTCAAAGCCCCCAGGCCTCGGCCAGAGGCCCGAGGGCCTTGCCGTCGGGACCTCGGGGGCCGTAGCCCGAGGGTTCAGAGGCACAGCCCCGACACCCCCAGGCACTTCAGGGCCTTCGTCCCCCCCCTCAAGAATGCCCAAGCTCCTCCCCGGCCCCATCGTCATCAACCGACCCCGCGTCATGGTGCACGCGGACCGGCTCGACGTCGTAGTCGTCGACCACCGGGTCGGCGACCTGCGGGACAGCCGGCATCACGGCGGCCTCGGAATGGCCCCCGCAGCCGAAGGCGAGCGAGACCATGTGGCCGTCGGCCGGTGCGTACTCGTTCGCGCACACGCCGAAGGCCTGGCCGAGCGGTCCGCCGATCTTGACCAGGAACCCGCACGACGTGCAGTGCGCGGGCGCCGCCTGGGCCATCGGCGTACGTACGCCGAAGTGCTCCTCCCAGCGGTCCGCGGCCAGCCCGAGGCCGAGCGGCGACAGCACACGCGCCCGGCCGAGGCCCAGCTCGTACGCCACCGCCGCCGGCCCGAAGCCGACAGGGTCCCGGGCGGTCACCGGGTCGACGTCCGCATATCCGGGTTCGAGGCGCTCGTCGTCCTCCTTAGTGGGCAACAGGTCGCCGACGCCGAGGTCGCCCGGGCGCAGGCGATTGCTCCACGGCACCCATTCAGGGGCCAGCAAGGCATCAGGGCCGGGAACGAGCACCGTCTCGTCGACGGTGATCAATTTGGCGCGCGGGGCTCGGGCGACGGTCACAGCCCACCGCCAGCCCTGGTACGCGTCCTCTCGGCACGCGAAGAGATGGGTGACGACGCGATCGCCGTCCACCGCCACTCCAAGATGCTCGCCGACCCTGCCCGGGCCAGCGACATCCTCGGCGGCGGCAAGGGCAAGTTCGACCGCCTCCGCACACAGGCGATCGGGGATTCGACTACGGATCGGGGCACTCACGAGAGTGATTCTCTCTCAACCACCGGGCGCGATGGCGAGGGCTACCCTCAAGAGGCACGGAATCCTGTACGGAGCGCGCAACCGGCGCGCCCCTTCGGCGTGTCACCAATACACGTATCCCCAGCGAAGAAGGGCAGGATTCAAGGGGTGGGAGCCTTGCGGACACGAAGTGAAACTCGATCCGGCACGGTACGGGTACGCGGCAGCAGCGCGACCGGCACCGGGCGGTTCCGGCGCGGCGTGTCCTGGTTCGGCGGCCTGCCGAAGGCCGTCGGCGGACGGTTCCGCCGCGCCGCGGATTCGAAGGGCGCCAAGGAGAGCGGCCTCGGCAAGCTGATCGAGCTGCACGCGATCAACAACGCGGGCGACGCCCTCGTCACCATCGCCCTCGCCACCACGGTCTTCTTCTCCGTGCCCACCGGCGAGGCACGCGACCGCGTCGCCCTCTACCTCCTCATCACCATGGCGCCGTTCGCGCTGATGGCCCCGGTGATCGGCCCTCTCCTCGACCGGCTGCGGCGCGGTCGTCGCGTCGCCATGGCCGTGACCATGCTCGTCCGCGCGGTCCTGGCGTTCATGATGGCCGGGGCGGTGGAGAACGGCGGCCTGGAGCTGTACCCGGAGGCGTTCGCGGTCCTGATGACCTCGAAGGCGTACGGCGTGTCGCGCAGCGCGGTCGTGCCCCGGCTCCAGCCGCGCTCGATGTCGCTGGTGAAGGTGAACTCGCGGATCACGATGTTCGGCCTGGTCGGCACCCTGATCGCGGCCCCGGTCGCGGGACTCCTCAAGGTGACCGCCGGCACGCCGTGGATCATGTACGCGGCCGTCGTCGTCTTCCTCTTCGGCGCCGGGCTGGCCTTCACGCTGCCCGCCAAGGTCGACTCGCCCGAGGGCGAGGACAAGGCGACCTTCACGCGCGAGGCGCCGGGAGCGGACCACGAGAGCCACTTCCCGCACCCGCGCCGCTCCAAGGCCGCCAAGGAGGCGAAGGCCGCCGCGAGCGCGGAGAAGGCGGCGGCCAAGACCGCCGCCAGTGCCGAAAAAGCGGCGGCCAAGACCGCCGCGAAAACCACCCGACGACTACGCAGCGTCGGCCCGCTGGTCGTGCTGGCCCTGTGGGCGAACGCCTCGCTCCGCTGGTTCTCCGGCTTCCTGGTGATGTTCCTGGGCTTCCTGCTGCGTGAGGAACCGGTCGCGGGGCTCGACAACAAGCAGGCGCTGGGGGCGGTCGTGGTCGCGGCCGCAATCGGCAACGCCGTCGGCACGGGGCTCGGCGCGTGGTTCAAGTCGAAGGCGCCGGAGGCGATCATCGTCGGCGTCGTGCTGACCGCGGCGAGTTCGGCGGTCGCGGCCGCGGCCTTCTACGGACTGGCGACGGTGCTCGCGGTCGCGGCCGTCGCGGGGCTGGCGCAGGCGCTCGGCAAGCTGTCCCTCGACGCGATGATCCAGCGCGACATCCCGGAGGAAGTACGTACGTCGGCCTTCGCGCGCAGCGAGACCGCACTCCAGCTCGCATGGGTGGTCGGCGGCGGTGTCGGCATCGTGCTGCCGCTGAACGGCACGCTCGGGATGGGTATCGCGGCGGGCGTGCTGATCATGGCTCTCGTGCTGACCGGGCGCCGCCTCACGACGCGCCGATCGCGTCCCGCACGGTCCCCCGGCTTCCGGCTGCGCGGCGCCCGGTAACCTTCGGATCATGATGATCCGCCGCCATGCCGCCGTCGCGGGCGCAGTTGTCCTCGGGGCCTTCGCCCTGACGGGCTGTGAGAAGCCGACTCCCATCGTCACCCTGGTCAACGGCAGCGATTCCGTGGCCATCGAGGAGACCTGCAAGAAGTCGGAACTGGCTTCCGTAGAGGACGCGCGGAAGTGCAGCGAAAAGGACCGCAAGGTCCTCAAGGTGACCACGGGCACAACGCTGCGCATCGGCGTCGAGCAGGAGCTCGCGGACGCCGGCTGGCAGGTGCAGATCGGCGACCGTCAGAGCGACGTCATCAAGGACAAGACCTTCCAGAACATCTACACCGTCCCCGACGACGCGTTCGAGGAAGAGAAGCAGATCCCCGTCTCGGTCTTCAAGGTCGACAAGGCCGGCGAGCCCACCGGCGTCTGGTCGTTCGCGCTCGAGAAGAAGTAAGCACCTCCCCGTGCGGATCCTCGTCGTGACCGCCGTCCCCGCCGAACGCGACGCCGTGCTCGGCGGCGGCGCGGTCCCCGGCGTCGACGTCGTCGCGGCCGGGGTCGGCCCCGCCGCCGCAGCCGCGGCCACCGCCACCGCACTCGCCCGCACCCCGTACGACCTCGTCGTCAGCGCCGGAATCGGCGGCGGCTTCCACCCCACCGCACCCGTCGGATCCCTGGTCGTCGCGAACCGCATCGTCGCCGCCGACCTCGGCGCCGAAACCGCCGACGGCTTCGTGCCCGTCCGCGAACTCGGCTTCGGCACAAACGCCTTCGACGTCGATTCCGCCCTGGCCGACCGCGCCGCGGAGGCGGCGCGCGGGGTCCTCGGCGACGTCGCTGTCACAGTCGGCACCGTCCTGACCGTGTCGACGGTCACCGGCTCGGCCGCCCGCGCCGCCGAGCTGACACGCCGTCACCCGCAGGCCGCCGCCGAGGCGATGGAAGGCTTCGGCGTGGCCACCGCCGCCGACGCCGCACAGGTCCCCTGCTGCGAACTGCGGACGATCTCCAACCCGGTGGGCCCGCGCGACCGCGACGCGTGGCGCATACCCGACGCCCTGCGCACGCTCGGCGTCGCGGCCGCGGCGATCCTGCCCGTGCTGTCTGCGGTGTCCGCGCTGTCCGCACCTTCCACGCGGTCCGCGCCCTCCGCACCGTCCGAGGAGCGAGCATGACCCTGTCCATGGCGTACTCGCCGTGCCCCAATGACACGTTCACGTTCCACGCGTGGGCGCACGGCCTCGTCCCGGACGCGCCCGCGGTCGACGTCACCTACGCGGACATCGACATCACGAACGACCTTGCCCGGCGCGGCGGTCTGGACATCCTCAAGATCTCGTACGCCGCCCTCCCCTGGGTCCTCGACGAGTACGCCCTGCTGCCCTGCGGCGGCGCGCTCGGCCGCGGCTGCGGACCGCTGGTGCTGGCCCGCGAGGCGCACGCCCCCGCCGACCTGGCGGGCCGCGTCGTGGCGGTGCCGAGCGAACGGTCCACCGCCTACCTGCTGTTCCGCCTCTGGGCCGCGC
Organism: Streptomycetaceae bacterium NBC_01309; assembly: GCA_045039925.1. Lineage (GTDB taxonomy): Bacteria > Actinomycetota > Actinomycetes > Streptomycetales > Streptomycetaceae > Yinghuangia. Next base: position 5,898,684 of record CP108400.1, on the reverse strand, counting down.
GGGCGATCCCGGGCGGGGCCGGCGAGATCCGGGTCATGCCGTTCCACGAGATCATGCCCGCGGTGCGCGACGGCGTGGTGGACGCGGGGCTGGTGATCCACGAGGCGCGCTTCACGTACCAGCAGTACGGGCTCGACTGCCTCGCCGACATGGGCGAGGCGTGGGAGGCCGACACCGGTCTGCCGATCCCGCTGGGCGCGATCGTGGCGCGGCGGTCGCTCGACCTCCCGGCCCTGGCCGCCGCGGCGCGGGCGTCGGTGGAGCACGCGTGGGCGGACCCGGCGGCGTCGCGCGCGTACGTCCACGAGCACGCGCAGGAGATGAGCCCGTCCGTCCAGGAGCGCCATATCGACCTGTACGTCAACGAGTTCACGCGCGACCTCGGCGAAGAGGGCTACGCGGCGGTACGCGGCCTTCTCGGCCGCGCGGCGGACGAGGGGCTGGTCCCGGCCGTCGCCGCCGACCTGCTGGCGTTCCCGGGGCGCTGAGCCCGCCTCCGCCGCCCGCTTCCGCCGTCGCCCCCACGACCGCAAGTCCCCGAGCCGGAGTCGGCTCGGGGACCAGGGCGGGTCTTCAGGTGTTCCGGGGCTATCCAGGGCTGTCCCGGGGCTGTCCCGGGCCGGGGCCTCAGCTCTCTATCTGGTCCGCCACCGCACGCAGCAGTTCGGCGACCTTGTGCGCGGTCGCCTTGTCCGGGTAGCGGCCCCGGCGCAGGGTGTTGGACACGCCGTCGAGCACCTTGATGACGTCCTCGACTATGACGGTCATCTCGTCGGGCTTCTTGCGCGTCGCGGCGACCACCGACGGACGCGGGTCCAGGACGCGCACGGACAACGCCTGCTCACCCCGGCGGCCTTCGACGATGCCGAACTCGACCCGCATGCCGGGCTTGAGCGAGTCGACACCCTGCGGCAGCGCGGAGGAGTGGACGAAGACGTCGCCGCCGTCGTCGCGGGAGAGGAAGCCGAAGCCCTTCTCGGTGTCGAACCACTTGACCTTGCCGGTAGGCACGGAGGACCTCGCCTGTGTCGGGACGTCGCCATCTGGACGGTCGGAACCGGAGCAGAACAGGGTGATGCCGCGACGGGTACGCGCAAGACGCCCCCGTTCACTCAACCAGGCTAACGGTCGCGACCGACGCGGCATACGGGGATACCCGCGCGGGAACACCCGCGCGGGCCAAGTACCGTGGGGTGGTGAGCACCATCGATTCCTCCCGCACGGCGCCCCGCGAGGCGGGCCGCGCCGACGTCGCGGTCCGCCTCGGCGCGATCGTGTTCGCCGTCGGCGCCGTGGCCACCCTGGCAACCCTGACACCGTTCCTGATCGGCGCCGACGCGCTGCCCCGGGCGGTCTACCTGCTGAGCGTGCTGATGCCGCTCGGCCTTGCGGTCCTGATCGGCGGCGTCGTGGCGACGGCGCGCGGGCAGCGACGCAGCGTGCCCGACTGATCCCGCCGATCCGGCGCGGGCCGCCGCCGCGCCGCGCCCGCGGCGCCGCACCGGCGCCTCCACGAGTGACTTGTACGCTGGTCGCGCGCCTCCGGGCACCGGCGTACGCCCGCTGCTCCGCACCAATCCCGGGCTGTGACTTTGCGTAACTAGTTAGGTTACCCTAACCTAATCACGTGGCAGCCTTGAATCCTCCGGTGAGTCCCACCGCGCCCGCACGCGGCTCCGACCGTTGCGCCGCGGTCGCCCGCGCGCTGGGCGAGTCGGTGCTCGGCAGTGCCCCCGAGACCTGCGACGCCTGGCTGCTGATCGAGCACCCCGGTCCGTGGCCCGCCTACGACGCGCCCCCCGGGCTGTCCCCCGAGGTCGCCGAGTTCCTCGACCGCCTCCCGGCGTACCGCATCCGCCCCCAGCTCATCCGGCGCCCCGGTGCCCGCCGCCCGGTGCCGCCCCACCAGGTGTACGTCTCCTTCTCCGGCGGCTCACGCGGCGGCGAGCCGTGGACCGAGCAGCGCGAAGTGGCGGACCTGCGCGAGCTGTTCTCCCTCGACCTCGGCGCCGTGTCGCGCGGCGAGCGGCCCGGCTGGGGCACCCCGCACGACGAACCGGTGCTCCTGGTGTGCACCCACGGCAAGCGCGAGCCGTGCTGCGCGCAGTTCGGGCGGCCGACCGTGCGGGCGCTGTACGCGGCGTACGGCGACCCGGTGTGGGAGACCACCCACGTCGGCGGGGACCGCTACGCGGCCAACCTCGTCGCGCTGCCGCACGGCACGTACCACGGCCTCGTCACCGAGCCGGTCGCCGCCGAGGTCGGCGCGGCCTGCCTGCGCGGCGAGATCGACCTCGCGCACTACCGGGGCCGCACGGGCGTGCCGGCCGCGGTGCAGGCCGCCGAGTGGTTCGCCCGCAGCCACACCGGCGTCGTCGCCATCGACGCGGTACGCCCGCTCGCACACATCGACCACGCCGACGGCGGCGCCACCGTCGACCTCGACGCCGGCGGGCGGCTGCTCCAGGTCACGGTCCGCACCGCGCGCAGCGGTTGCTCGCGGCTCACCTCGTGCTCGCAGGGCACGGTCGCCGACCCGGACGAGTTCGTACTCGCGGACCTGCGCGAACTGACCTGACCCCAGGGCTCCTTGCCTAGCCCGCTGCCCACCGCGCTTGCCCACTCCGCCTGCGCGGCCGCCTGCGCGCCGGCGGCACGCTACACGGTGACGACGACCTTGCCGAACGCTCGCCCCTCCGCGTAGTACCGGTACGCATCGCGCGCGTCGTCGAACCCGAACACCCGGTCGACGACAGGACGCAGGCCGTGTTCCCCGATGAGCCGGTTCATCGCGAGGAACTGCGCACGGCTGCCCACCGCGACGGCCCGGACCGTGGCGCCCGATCCGAACAGGACGCGCGGATCCAGCAGCGGTGCGGTGCCGGACACGAACCCGACGCAGGCGACATGGCCCGCGACGGCCACCGCGCGCAGCGAATCCTCCAGCAGTCCGGCGACGTCCACCACGCGGTCGGCACCGCGCCCGCCGGTCAGTTCGCGTACCCGGGCCGACCAGTCGGGCTCGGCGCGGTAGTCCACAACCTCGTCGGCGCCCAGTCCCCGCAGGCGCTCCGCCTTGGCGGGACTGCTCGTGGTGGCCACCACCCGCGCGCCGAGCGCCTTGGCGAACTGGAGCGCGAACAACGAGACTCCGCCCGACCCTTGGACGACCACGGTGTCTCCCGGGCGGACCCCTTCCCCGTCGCCGGTGAGCGCGTTCCAAGCGGTCACCGCCGCGCACGGCAGCGTCGCAGCCTCCTCGTACGTCAGGTGCGCCGGTACGGGGACGGCGTCGTCCTCGTGGACCAGCGTGTACTGCGTGAGCATGCCGTCCAGCGAGCCGCCCAGTTGCGGAAGGTGCTCGGCCGCGAAGGGGCCGTCGCGCCAACTGGGGAACAACCCGGCGGTGACCCGGTCGCCGACCTCGGCTTTGGTCACGCCCGTTCCCACCGCGACCACTTCGCCGGCACCGTCCGAGACGGGCACCACGTCCGGCTTCACCGGCAGGACGTACTCGTCGCGCAGGACCATGAGTTCGCGGAAACTGAGCGAAACGGCGCGCACGGCGACCAGCAACTGCCCTGGTCCTGGGGTGGGTACGGCATGCTCCCGGACGACCAGGCGGTCCAACCCGGTCCCGCCGTCGAGATGGTAGCTGCGCATAGTGGCGATGCCCTTTCCCCGGTGTCGTTCCCAGATGTCGCTCTCGGCGTTGTCGGCGTTGTCGACGATCTCGGCGCTGTCGGCGTTGTCGGCGTTGTCGGCGTTGTCGGCGTTGTCGGCGATCTCGGCGTTCCCGACGATCCCGACCTGCCCCGCACTCACGAGTCGGTGGCGAGCGGCACCTCGCCGGCCGACTTGCCGAATCCGAGGGCCTCGACGATCACCCCGTCGCGGACGCGCATGACGTTCGCGCCGGCGACCCAGTCCGCAGGGCCGTCACCGAAGCGGTAGCGCCACAGGATCGTCGCGCGCTCGCCGGCTATCACGACGTCCGTCGGCTCGAACTGCGAGGTGCGGTCCTCGACCAGCGCACCCCACCAGGCGAGGCAGGCGTCGCGGCCCTCGACGCGCTCCCCGGCGGGCGCGGGCTGGATGGCCTCCATCACGCAGTCGGCCCCGACCACATCGGCGAGGGCCTCGCGGTCATGCGCGACGAAGGCGTGGTTGAAGCGGTCGATGACCTCGGCGGTGGTCCGTACGGACATGGCTGACGTCTCCTTGCGTGGCGTGGCATGGCATGGATAGACCGATCGATCTACTTCGACCATATAGACCGGTTGATCTACTCGTCAACGCGTGGGAGGCTTCAACCCGTGACCGCACGAACGACCGCACCCGGCCCCGGCCCCGGCCCCGGCCCCCGCGAACGCCTCATCGACGCCGCCCGGGACCTCACGTACCGGCAGGGCATGCATGTGGGCATCGACGCGATCCTCAAGTCGGCGAACGTGGCCCGGCGTTCGCTGTACGAGCACTTCGGCGGGAAGGACGGCCTGATCGCCGCCGTCCTGGAACGCACCACCGAGGAGGACCTGGCCGCGTATCGGGCGACGATGAGCGCCGCAGGCGACTCCCCTCGCGACCGGCTCCTGGCGGTCTTCGACAGACTCGGCGAGATCGCGGGCACCGACGCGTTCCGCGGCTGCCGCTACCTGGCCGCCGACCTCGCCCTGGCCGACCCGGGGCATCCGGGGCACGCCGTGACCGCCGCGTACCGCACCGGCGTGCGGGATTTGTTCGAGACCGAGTTGGTCGACCTCGGACACCCGCGGCCGGGCTTCGCGGCCGACCAACTGCTCCTGCTCGTCGACGGCCTGCTCGCGACCGCGGCCACCCGCCCCGGCACAGACCCCGCCTGGGCCCGCGAACTAGCCGAACAGGTCATCGACTTCGCCGCCCCCGAGGCGGCCTGACCGGCCGCTCGGCTCAGTCGCTCGACTCCGCCTGCTTCCGCAGCAGCACCACCAGCAGGTACACCGCCGCGGCAGCGCCGAAGACGCGCGGCATCGTCGCGAGCAAGTCCTCGAACCGGTCCCATGCCTGACTGCTCGTCAGGTCCGTCCCGGCGCGGTCCGTCGCCCGCAGCCACATCGCCGTGGCGAACCCCGCGACCGTCACGATCGGGATCGTGAAGCCGGCCATGCGCTTCTCGTCCGGCGACCACAGCGCGGAGGTGAACGCGACCAGCAGGCCTATCACCACGACAACCGCCGAGCCGACCATCGCGCCCACCACCAGCAGCACGATCGTGATCAGTTCGCGCACCGAGGCGCGCAGCGGCACCCGCCGCACCGGCTCGGGCCCGACGATCTCCTCGACGCCCTCCCACTGCGAGGCGCCGCCCGGGGCGATCCCGATCGGGTACGCCGGCCATCCGATCAGCCCGTCGCCCACCGGCTGGATAGGCGTCGCACTCATCGCCTGCTCCTCGGAGCCGTCGCGCTGCGACGGCACGGGGCTGGCGTCGGGCCGGAACCCGATCTGCGCGGCGATGGTCGCGGTCCGCGAACCCCGCACGGCGGCACCGCCGGACGAGTCCATCCCGGCACCCGCCTGGGCGGCCCCGCCGGAATACTCCGGTACCCGGAAGACCTCGTTCGCCACCACCGCGTCGGGCGTGCCGAGCCGCGTCAGGATGCCCTTGACCGCCGCCGGCGTGTTGGCGTTGCCGCGCTCGCGCTCCTGATCGATCTCACCGCGCAGCCGCTCGACCAGGCGTGCCCGGTCGGCGGGCCGCAGCTTGCGCTGCGCGGCGTCACCGACTTCTCCGAGGTACTGGAGGACCAGACGGTCGCACTCGAAATCCATGCCCGGCCTTTCGCCCCCACGACATGCCCTGGTTCACCGTGTTGGTTCACCCTGTCGGACCAGCACTCCAGCTTAGAACCGCGTCCTTGTCCGAGACGATCCTTTCCCCCGATCGGGGGAACCGGAACACCGCGGCGCCAGAACGCCCGTTCGCCAGGACCATGACGGCAGCACCCGGGAGGCCGAGGCGTCACCCCGCGAGTCACCCCGTGAGTCACCCCGTGATGTGGGGCCGCTCCGCAGGTCGGTCCCAGGGGGTGAGCGGCTAACGTTGTCGGGATGACCATGTCGACCCACAGACCCCCGGATGGGCCCGCCGGTGCGCCGGGCGGGGGCGCGCTGCCGCGCACGCTCGCCGAGGATCTGCGCGGGCGCGGCGACGACGAACTCGCGCTGCTGCTCCGCGCGCGGCCGGACCTGACCACGCCGGTGCCGGTCGACCTGACGCAGCTCGCGACCCGGGCGACCACGCGGGCGTCGGTCGCGCGCGTCCTGGAGCGGCTGGACCGGTTCACCCTCCAGGTTGTGGACGCCGCGGTCGTGCTGCCGGACGGCTTCGCCCACGACGCGCTCCGCGAGCTCGTCGGCGACGTGCCGCAGCTCACCGCCGCGGTCGAGACGCTGCGCGTACGCGCCCTGCTGTGGGGCCCCACGTCATCGCTGCGCGTGGTGCGCACCGTGCGCGACCTCGCCGGGGCCGCGCCGGCCGGGCTCGGTCCGCCGCTGGCCGTGGCGCTCGGCGCGACCGGCCCCGCGCGGTTGCAGGAGGTCCTGGCCGACGCCGGTCTGCCGCCCACCGCCGACGCGGTGGGCGCGATCGCCGCGCTGACCGGCCTGTTCGGCGACCACAAGGCCGTCGCCGCGCTGCTGGACCAGGCGCCGCCCGCCGCTCTCGAAGTGCTGGACAAGCTGGTGTGGGGGCCGCCCAGCGGCAGTGTGCGCGGCGCCGACCGGCCGGTGCGCGCCGACGAGGCCAACAGCCCGGTCGAATGGCTGCTCGCCCGGGGACTGCTGGTGCCCGCGGGCCCGCAGACCGTCGTCCTGCCGCGCGAGCTCGCCCTCGTGCTGCGCGGCGGGCGCGTGCACCGGGCACTGGAGCCGACACCGCCGGACATCGCGACGACGCCGCGTGATCCACAGGTTGTGGACGCCGCCGCCGCGGGCGCCGCGTTCACCGCCGTGCGGCACGTCGAGGAACTGCTCGAACTGTGGAGCACCGGCGGGCCGCCCGTGCTGCGTGCGGGGGGCCTGGGCGTACGCGACCTCAAGCGCGTCGCCGCGGCCCTCGACGTCCCCGAGTCCGAGGCCGCGGTCTGGCTGGAGCTGGCGTACGCCGCCGGCCTGGTCGCGGGCGACGGGGAAGCCGACGAGCAGTGGCTGCCCACTCCCGCCTACGACGTGTGGCGGGCCCGGCCCGTGGCGGAGCGCTGGGCGACCCTGGCCGGGGTCTGGCTGGAGACCACGCGCGTGCCCGGCCTGGTCGGCACCCGCGACGACAAGGACAGACCGGTCAACGCCCTCGGCCCGGGCATCGACCGCACCACGGCCCCCGAGGTGCGCCATGCGCTGCTCGGCCGGCTGGCCGAGTTGCCGCCCGGCACCTCCGCGCCCGCCGCCGACCTGCTCGCCGACCTCGCGTGGCACCGCCCGGTCCGCACCGCGCGGCTGCGCTCCGAACTGGTCGACCGCACGCTGGTCGAGGCCGAGCTGCTGGGTGTCACCGGGCGCGGCGCCATCGGAGGTGCGGGGCGCGCCCTGCTGGCCGGCGAGCTGATCAGGGCCGCCGAAGCGCTCGCGCCGCTGCTCCCGGTTCCCCTGGACCACGTGCTGTTGCAGGCGGACCTGACCGCCGTCGCCACCGGCCCGCTGGTGGTCGAACTGGCCCAGGAACTGCACATGGCGGCGGACATCGAGTCGACCGGCGGCGCCACCGTGTACCGGTTCAGCGAGCCGTCCGTCCGCCGCGCGCTCGACTCCGGGCGGACCGCCGCGGACCTGCACCGGTTGTTCGCGACGCATTCGCGTACGCCCGTCCCGCAGCCGCTCACCTACCTCGTGGACGACATCGCGCGGCGGCACGGCAGGCTGCGGGTGGGCGCGGCGGGGGCGTACCTGCGCTGCGACGACGAGTCCGTGCTGAGCGAACTGCTCGCCGACCGGCGGGCCGCCGGGCTGCGCATGCGGCGCCTCGCGCCGACCGTGCTCGCCGCCGAGGGGGCGCCCGACGCGGTGCTGTCGGCGCTGCGTTCACTCGGGTACGCGCCGATGGCCGAGTCCGCGACCGGCGACGTCGTCGTCACGCGGCCCGACGCCCGGCGTACCCCGCCCAGGTCGCTGCCGCCGCGCGTGACCGGCGAGCCGCCCGCCCCGAGTACGGGCCTGATCTCCGCCGCCGTGAGCACGATCCGGGCCGGGGACCACGCCGCCGTCAGCCGCCCGCGCGGCCTCGGCAACGGCGGCGAGGCGCCCGCCGAACTGCCGCGCACCTCGGCCGCCGAGACGCTGCTCGCGCTCCAGTCGGCGCTGGCCGAGCGGCGGCCGGTGTGGATCGGCTACGTGACGCGCGAGGGCCGTGCGACGCAGCGCATCATCGTGCCCCTCGGCCTGGAGGGCGGGTACGTCACGGCGCAGGAGCGCGGCGAACTGCACACCTACCCGCTGCACCGCATCACCGGCGTCGAGGCCGAGGAGCCCGCGGGAAACGCGGGAACCGCAGATTCCGCCGAGTAGTCCGCCGAGTCCGCCCGCGCAAGGTGCCCGCGCCGGTCACCCGAGGTGCCCGCGCCCGTCGCCGCACGGTGCCCGCACCCGTCACATCTCGCGGCGACCGACCCGCCACACCGCCAGGCCGAGCATCGTCAGCGTCACCAGCGCCGCCACGATCGCGGGCCGGACGAACTCGCCGGGCGAGCCGTTCTCCAGGAGTTCGACCGCCGCGCTGCTCAGCACCGACGGCTCCCAGTCGCGCATCGGCTTCCACAGCCGGGGCAGCGGCGACAGCACGAGCGCCACGAGCGCGGCCCCGAACAGCGCGACGGGCCGCCGCAGGAACGCCGAGGCGCCCGCGACCAGGCCGAGCGCCATCAGCAGGTAGAGCGTGTTGAACAGCGCGCCGTACAGGATCCGGTCGGTCGGCACCGGCCCCCAGAGCCAGCGGAGTTCGGCCCACACGATGGCCGTCGCCGCCACGTTCGCGATGCACACGGCCGCCGCGCACACCGTCCAGCGCGGCACGACCAGGTCCCACGCCCGCCGTGTCCGGGTGCGGTAGAACGCCGCCAGCCCGGGGCGGTGGTCGAGGGCGAGCGCCGCGGCCGCGATGCCGAGCGCGACGAACAGGCCGATCTGCCCGGACGCCGAGACGTACGCCGCCATGCCCTCGGGCGCGCCCAGGTCGTCCGGCGGATTGGCCCCGTCCGCGCCCAGCACCTCCAGGATGCGGTCCAGGTGCCGCACCACGAGCGGCCCCGCCGCGCCCAGCAGCGGGAAGGCGAGGAGCAGGAGCAGCCAGCGGCGGGTGCGCGTGACGCGGAGGACTTCGAGGCGCCACAGGCCCAGCGGCCGGCGTACGCGCGGTGTCGCGGCCTCGGCCGTACGCGCGGGCCCGCGCGCCTGCCCGCGGGCCGGTCCACGCGCCTGGGCGCGCGCCTGCTCCGCGACCGCCTTGGCCGCGGCTCTGGTCTCGGCGCGTCCGGCCGCGCTCAACCGGCTCACGCTGCGCTCGCTCATCGGGCCGCACCGGTGATCGACAGGAACGCGCTCTCCAGGTCCGACTCCTCGGGCCCGACGGAGATCACGCGCGCGGCGCTGCGGTCCAGCACGCCGAGGATGTGGCGCTCGCCCTCGTCGACCGTGCGGGCCTGCACGCGCACCAGGCCGGGGCGTACCGACGACACCCGCACGACCCAGTCCTCGGCCGCGAACGTGCGGCACAGCGCGGCGCCGTCGTCGCGCAGCCGGATCAGCCAGGTCGGCCGCATGTGCTCGGCGACCAGCTCGGCCACCGGCCCCTGGTAGATCAGGCGTCCGGCGCGGAGCACGCCGACCTGGTCGCACACCCGCTGCACGTCGGCCAGGATGTGGCTGGAGAAGACGACCGTGGTCCGGCCGCGCATGCCGGCGACCAGGTCGAGCACCTCGGCCCGGCCGCGCGGGTCGAGGGCCGACGTCGGCTCGTCGAGGATCATCAGGTCGGGCTCGGCGACCAGCGCGGCGGCCAGGCCGAGGCGCTGCGTCATACCGCGCGAGAACGAACCGGCCTTGCGGTCGGCGGCCTCGACCAGGCCCGTGCGGTGCAGCACGGTCTTGACGCACTCGGGGCGCAGGTCGGGGTTGACCAGTCGCCCCGCCAGTTCGACCACCTCGGCGGCGCTCAGCCAGGGTTCGAACTCGGGGACGTCGGTGCACACCGCGACCCGGTCCTGCGGAACTCCGAAGACCACCTCGCCCGCGTGTGCCCGCCGCATGCCGCTGATGAGCGAGAGCAGCGTCGTCTTCCCCGCACCGTTCGGCCCGACCAGGCCGTAGACGCTCCCCCGGGGCACGGCAAGGCCGACACCGAACACGCCGGTGCCGCGACCGTAGTCGCGCGTCAGCCCGTGCGTACGCAGCGCAGGGCCGGACTCGGAAGCCGCGGGAGCACCGGGGGCACCCGGCAGCGGCGGAAAAATGGCCATTGAATATCAGGGTAGGAGCGCCGGACCGAATGGTGGTTCCTCCTCAAGGAGGGGTCTTGCGGTCATCCCTGCGCAGTACGGTTCCGTAGGGCTGCTTCCCCGGGTGAATATCGGCGGCGCAGAGCGGTTTTCGGCCGGTTGGTCCGGCCGGGCGCAGCCGACCGGAACACAGCCGTCCCCGGGGTGGTTCACACTGGGAGTCCCCCATTCGCCGTAAGAGAGGCCCCGCGTGGCTGAGCCGACTACCGGCCCGCTGATCGTGCAGTCCGACAAGACCCTGTTGCTGGAGATCGACCACGAGGCCGCGGGCGACTGCCGCCGGGCGATCGCGCCGTTCGCCGAGTTGGAGCGGGCGCCGGAGCACGTGCACACGTACCGCCTCACGCCGCTGGGGCTGTGGAACGCCCGCGCGGCCGGCCACGACGCCGAGCAGGTCGTCGACGTGCTGCTGCGCTACTCGCGCTACCCGGTGCCGCACGCGCTGCTGGTCGACGTCGCCGAGACGATGGGCAGGTACGGCCGGCTCACCCTCGCCAAGGACCCGGTGCACGGCCTGGTGCTGACCACGACCGACCGGGCGGTGCTCGAAGAGGTCCTGCGCAGCAAGAAGATGGCGCCGCTGGTCGGGACCCGGGTCGACGCGGACAGCGTCGCGGTGCATCCGTCCGAGCGCGGCCAGATCAAGCAGGTGCTGCTCAAGCTGGGCTGGCCGGCCGAGGACCTGGCCGGGTACGTCGACGGCGAGGCCCACCCGATCGAGCTGGACGAGCGCGGCTGGACGCTGCGGCCGTACCAGAAGGAGGCCGTCGAGGGCTTCTGGCACGGCGGCTCCGGCGTCGTGGTGCTGCCCTGCGGCGCGGGCAAGACGCTGGTCGGCGCGGCGGCGATGGCGACCGCGAAGGCGACCACGCTGATCCTGGTGACCAACACGGTCTCGGCCCGGCAGTGGAAGTCCGAGCTGGTCAAGCGCACGTCGCTGACCGAGGACGAGATCGGCGAGTACAGCGGCACGCGCAAGGAGATCCGGCCGGTCACGATCGCGACGTACCAGGTGGTCACGACGCGGCGGAAGGGCGTCTACCCGCACCTGGAGCTGTTCGACTCCCGCGACTGGGGCCTCATCGTGTACGACGAGGTCCACCTGCTGCCCGCCCCGATCTTCCGCTTCACCGCGGACCTCCAGGCGCGCCGCCGCCTCGGCCTGACCGCGACGCTCGTGCGCGAGGACGGGCGCGAGGGCGACGTCTTCTCGCTCATCGGCCCGAAGCGCTACGACGCGCCGTGGAAGGAGATCGAGAACCAGGGCTACATCGCCCCGGCGGACTGCGTCGAGGTGCGGGTCACGCTGACGGACGCCGAGCGGCTCGCGTACGCGACGGCCGAGCCGGAGGAGCGCTACCGCTTCTGCGCGACGACCGAGACCAAGACGCGGGTCACCAGCGAGCTGGTGGCCCGGCACGCGGGCGAGCAGACACTGGTGATCGGGCAGTACATCGACCAGCTCGACGAGCTGGGCGAGCGGCTGGACGCCCCGGTGATCAAGGGCGAGACGCGCAACACCGAGCGGGAGCGGCTGTTCGAGGCCTTCCGGCAGGGCGAGATCTCGGTGCTGGTGGTCAGCAAGGTCGCGAACTTCTCGATCGACCTGCCGGAGGCGGCGGTCGCGATCCAGGTGTCCGGGTCGTTCGGGTCGCGGCAGGAGGAGGCGCAGCGCCTCGGCCGGGTGCTGCGGCCCAAGGCGGACGGCCGGGCGGCGCGGTTCTACTCGGTGGTGGCGCGCGACACGATCGACCAGGAGTTCGCGGCGCACCGGCAGCGGTTCCTGGCGGAGCAGGGGTACGCGTACCGGATCGTCGACGCGGACGACCTGAAGGCGTAGCCGTTCGTGCTGGTCGGGCCCGGTCCGTCCCGGTCAGGGCCGACCGGGCTCGGTCAGGGCTCGGTCAGGGGCGGTCGGGCTCGGCCGGGCTCGGTCACGTGGGGCGGGGTACGGCGGCGAACCCGGGGAGGGTGAACCAGCCGGGCAGCCCGCGGCGCATGTCCTCCGGGCCGTGGACGTCGATGTCGCCGGCGCGCAGCGCGTCCGCCCAGCGCAGGTCGCCGCGCCAGATCTCGATGAGCCGACGCAGGCGGGACGTCACGGTGACGTCGACCTCGAAGCCGGGGTCGGCGTCGCACAGGTCCGCGTCCGCGGCGGCCCCGGGGTCGCCCGCGGTGATGACCAGCCACCAGTCGCGGGCGCGGGCGGGGACGTCCGGGAACCGGAAGCGGACGACGGTGCGGCGGCCGACGGGGATCGCGTCGCCGTCGACGCTGCGGCGCATGTCCCAGAGCAGGAGTTTGGGGTCGAGGTCGGCGTCGCCGAGCTCGCCGATCCAGCGCACCCCCCAGACGCTCAACGCCTCGACCACGGGGCGGAGTTCGCGTCCGGCCGGGGTCAGGACATAGCGCACGTCGGTGCCGTCGACGACGCGTTCGACGATGCCGGCGCGGGTGAGGTGGGTCAGCCGTTTCGAGAGCAACGTCGGCGACATGCGCGGCACTCCGCGGCGCACTTCGTTGAACCGCTCGCTGCCGGAGCAGAGTTCGCGCACGATCAGGAGCGTCCAGCGCTCGTCGAGGAGCTCCATGGCCTTCGCGACGGGGCAGAACTGGTAGTACGAAGCGCCCATGGTGGCGAGCGTAGGGCGCGGCGGGGCGGTCGGCCATAGGGCGTGGCACGTCGCGGTGGCCCGCGGTACAGATCCTGTACTAGGCGGGCCGCGGCGCGGCTCCTAGCCTCGATGACATACAGCTGCGGCGAACTTCCGCCGGGGGCTGCCGAGTTGGCATGAAACGCCTGGTCAGGGCGGTCGTGGCCGACGTGCGGCAGCCTGCCCCGGATCGGAGGCCGCGGCAAGGAGTCACACGTTCCCAGGGGGGAAGGAAACTGCCATGAGCAAAACAGACATATCGGGCGCTGACAGCGCCCTCAAAGCCAAGCACCGCGCCATGTGGGCACTCGGCGACTACCCGGCCGTCGCCACCGAGGTGATCGCCGACCTGGGGCCCACCCTGGCCCAGGCCTCCGGAGCCGCCCCCGGCAGGCGCGTACTCGACGTCGCCGCCGGATCCGGCAACGCCGCCATCGCGGCGGCGCTGGCCGGCGCCGACGTGGTCGCGTCCGACCTGACTCCGGAGCTGCTGGAGACGGGCAGGCGGCACGCCGAGGCGCTGGACGCCAAACTCGAATGGCGGCAGGCCGACGCCGAGGATCTGCCTTTCGGCGACGGTGAGTTCGACGTCGTGATGTCGTGCGTCGGCATCATGTTCGCACCGCACCACCAGGCCAGTGCCGACGAGTTGGTGCGCGTCTGCCGCTCGGACGGCGCGATCGCGCTGATCAACTGGACGCCGGAAGGGTTCATCGGCCGGATGTTCGGCGTGATGAAGCCGTACGCCGCCCCACCGCCGCCCGGCGCGCAGCCGCCGCCGCTGTGGGGCAATCCGGACCACGTCCGCGCCCTGCTGGGCGACCGCGTCGCGGAGTTCGCGGCGGAGCGCCGCACGCTGCGGGTCGGCCACTTCGAGAACCCCGAGGCGTTCCGCGACTACTTCAAGGCCAACTACGGGCCGACGATCGCGACGTACCGCAACATCGGCGACGACCCGGAGCGGGCCGCGGCGCTCGACCAGGCCCTCGCCGACCTCGCACGCGACCACTGGGCCACCGACGGGAGTTCGTCGATGGAGTGGGAGTACCTGCTGGTCACCGCAAAGCGGCGCTGAAGAGTCGCAACCACTGAGGGAAACCACTGAGGGCCGCCCTCGTTTTCGAGGGCGGCCCTGGGGCGTGGGGTCGTGAGACTGGCTCTGCCGGTCGGTTGCGGGTTCCGGAAGTGGGTCCGGTCGGCACGGACGTCAGTCGACGCCGTGCTTGCCGAGCAGTACGACCTTCGCCGTCGTGACGGCGAAAATGCCGATGCCGCGGGCGGTCGTCGCGGCGATCTGCCCGGTTCTCGTGAGGGCGCCGGGGCCGGGGTCGGGGGTGGTGCGGGCGGCCGGATCCACGCCGCGTGCGGCGGGGACCCGTGCGGCCTGCCGGGTCGGGGTGTGGAGTGCGGTGGCCATGCCAACAACCTTAGGTTTTCGGGCATAAAGGGCGCGTCCGCACGGAGTCGCGTCCCGGCCTAGCCCGCGAGGATGACGGGGTCCCGGGCGTCTCAGGGTGGAATTCCGGGTTGAAGTGGACGTTCGGCCGGGTTTAGGGTGGCCGATTCCGCTGCCGCGTAACCGCACTACCCCTCAGGGGTTGGGCGCCGGCCACGCCGCCCGGTCGGAATCGGTCGGCGTCCTCTTCCTCCCGCGGGAAGCCGCCCACGCACTTCGGAGTCTCATGTCCGCGTACGCCGCCGACCCGTCCCTCGACGACCGCAAGCAACCCGGCACCGCACCCAGCGGCACCCCCGGCGCCACACCGGACCCCGCACTCGCCGCCGAACGCGCCCACCTCGACGCCTCCCGCACCGCCCTGCGCCGCATGCGCGAGGACACCGAAGCCCTCGACCTCACCGACGTCGGCGGCAACGAGGTCTCAAACAAGCTCGTCCACAGCCTGATCCAGGACCGCATCGCCGCCCTCGCGGACCTGGCCGACACCCCGCTCTTCTTCGGCCGCGTCGACGGCCGGTTCGCCGACGCCCCGGCCGTCTCCACCGGCACCGCGCCGGTCGAGGTCTCCGCCGACCCGTCGCGCCCGCTCGAACGCTTCTGGATCGGCCGCCGCCACGTCCACGACGAGCACGGCGACCCGATGGTCGTCGACTGGCGCGCCCCCGTGTCGCGCTCGTTCTACCGCGCGACCCGCATCGACCCCCTGGGCGTCGAACTGCGCCGCCGCTTCGGCTGGACCGGCGGCACCCTCACCGCGTTCGAGGACGAGCACCTGACCGACACGGCCGAGCACGACGCCAAGAGCGCGATCCTCGCCGCCGAGATCGAGCGCCCGCGCGTCGGGCCGATGCGCGACATCGTCGCGACCATCCAGCCCGAGCAGGACGAGATCGTACGCGCCGACCTCGGCGAAACCGTCTGCGTCCAGGGCGCCCCCGGCACCGGCAAGACCGCCGTGGGCCTGCACCGCGTCGCCTGGCTGCTGTACGCGCACCGCGAGCGCCTGCACCGCAGCGGCACCCTGGTCGTCGGCCCGAACCGCTCCTTCCTCGACTACATCCAGCAGGTCCTGCCGGCCCTCGGCGAGGTGGAGGTCGGGCAGACGACGGTCGAGGACCTGGTGGCACACGTCCCGGTCAAGGCCGCCGACAGCGCCGAGGCCAGGCGGCTCAAGGGCGACGCGCGCATGGCCGAGGTGCTGCGGCGCGCGGTGTGGTCCGGGGTCGTCGACACGCCGACCGAGGCCCTCCTCGTGGTGCGCGGCTCACGGCGGTGGCGGGTGGCGTCGTACGAAGTCGAAGAGGTCGTCGCGGGCCTGCGCTCGCGCGATGTGCGGTACGGCGCGGCCCGCGACATGCTGCACCAGCGCCTCGCCCACGCCGTCCTCGTGCAGATGGAGCGCGCCGGCGAGTCGCCCGACGACCGCGTGCAGGACACGGTCGCCCGCTCGCGCCCCGTCCGCGACCTGGTGAACGCGGTGTGGCCGGCCGTCGACCCCGCGAAGCTCGTGATGCGCCTGCTGTCCGACGCGGAGTTCCTGGCGGTGTGCGCGGACGGCGTGCTGACCGCGGAGGAGCAGGCGCTGATCCTGTGGACAAAGCCCGCGCGCGGCGTCGGCTCGGCCAAATGGACGGCCGCGGACGCGGTGCTTGTGGACGAAGCGGCGGACCTGGTGGCACGTACCCCCAGCCTGGGCCATGTGGTTGTGGACGAAGCGCAGGACTTGTCCGCCATGCAGTGCCGCGCGGTCGGCCGCCGCTGCTCGACCGGCTCGGCCACGGTGCTGGGCGACATCGCGCAGGGCACGACACCGTGGGCGGCCGCCGACTGGCCGACGACGCTGCGGCATCTCGGGCTGTCCGGCGCCCGGTTGGAGGAACTGACGCGGGGGTTCCGCGTACCGCGCGAGATCCTGGACTTCGCGAGCCGCCTGCTCCCGCACATCGCGCCGGGCCTGGCACCCGCGAGTTCCGTACGCGAGGCACCGGGCTCCCTGCTGGTCCGCACCGTCGATCCACAGGCTGTGGACGAAGCCGCGGTCGCCGAGGCCAGGGCGCTCCTGAACCTCGAAGGCTCGATCGGCCTCATCGCCGCCGACGCGCAGATCCCGGCGCTGGCCGCCGCCCTCCGCGCCGCCGGACTCGACCACCGCGAACTCGGCGGCGCGGACGGCCCCGAAGCGCGCCTCAACCTCGTACCGGCGAGCCTCGCCAAGGGCCTCGAATTCGACCACATCGCCGTCGCCGAGCCGACCGCGATCGTCGAGGCCGAACCCCAGGGCCTGCGACGGCTGTACGTCGTCCTCACCCGAGCGGTGTCCACCCTCGCCGTCGTCCACAGCCGCCCCCTGCCGGACGAACTGGCCGCACCATGAGCGCGATCCACCGCCGGCCAGGTCAGATCAGAGTCTGCTTCTGCACAGGAGCACTCCTAGTCCGCGGCGGAGGGCCGTCGGTCCAGGGTTTGTTTGAGGTGCCGGTTGCGGTCGTCTATCAGGCGGACCATGTAGCGCTGGAGCACCAGGGCCTCCACCAGCCGGCCCACCGGCCCGAACGGAACGGCGAACTCGACGGTGTCGCGCATGACCGTGTCGTCTCCGTCCGCGGTGAAGCGGTGCTCGTGCCGCCATGAGCGGAACGGGCCGCGACGCTGCTCGTCGACGAAGAAGCCGGGCGGCTCGTATGCGGTGATCTCCGCGGTCATCCGCCACCACACCCCGAAGTGCCGGGCCCGCCACGTCACCGAGTCCCCCAGGACCAGGCCGCGGTCCGTGACCCCGGCCACCGCCTCCTCGCGCGCCCCGGCCATCGACGCGGTGTGGACGCCGACGTCCAACGATGCCTCGAACACCCGTCGCGGCTCTGCCGCGATGCGCGTGACCAGATCGAATTTCCCCATGGACGGAGCCTAGGTGCCGCGATCAGGCGCGTTGCGGCCGCAGGGTGCGGGGCGCCGTCCGGCGTACGCCACTCTCGGACGGACGGCACGTCATCCCGGGTTTTGTGGGGCCCGACTGGCATGCTGAGGGCGTGGAACGCATCCAGGAGACCGCCACCATGACGTTGCAGGAACGCTGGACCCGGCTCGTCGGGCACTCCGGCGACACCGCCACAGCCGTCGGCGAGGATCTGATCGGCCGGTACTCGCAGCCGCACCGGCGCTACCACGCCACCGGGCACCTTCTCGCCGTACTCGAACTGGTCGACGAACTGGCGCAGGACGCCGACGACCCCGATGCCGTACGCCTCGCGGCGTGGTTCCACGACGCGGTGTACGACCCGGCCCGCGCCGACAACGAGGAGCGCAGCGCGCGCCTCGCCGAGCGGGCGCTGAGCGAGGCGGGCCTGCCGGTCCAACTCGTCGCCGAGACCGCTCGGCTCGTACGCGTGACCGCCGAGCACGCCCCCTCCGACGGGGACCGCAACGCGGCCGTCCTGTGCGACGCGGACCTCGCGATCCTCGCGACCGACCGCGACCGCTACGACGCGTACGCCGCCGCGGTGCGCGAGGAGTACGCGTTCGTCCCCGACGAGGCGTTCCGCGGTGCCCGCGCCGCGGTCCTCCGCGACCTGCTGGCGCTGCCCAAGCTCTTCCACACCCCCCTCGGCTACGCCCGTTACGAAGAGGCCGCCCGCCACAACCTCCGCACCGAACTGGAACGCCTCGAAGGCGCCATCCCCCGCCAGCAGAGCTGAGCCGGAGTCGCCGAGGTCTGCGAATCCCCCTGCGCGAGGGGGGACTTGCAGACCTCGACGCGTACGTCGACGTCGACGTCCACCTCCCCGCCTGACCGCCTATTTCCGCGGCTTGCGGCGGCGGAGGCCGGAGGCGATCAGGCGGGAGACGAGTTCCTTGCCGCCCACCGGCTCCGCGCCGAGGGCGACCGCGCGGTCGTAGACGTCCTCGGGGACGTCGTAGTGGTCGCGGTCGAAGGCCCGTTCCGGGACGCCCAGGCGGCGCGCGAACTCGTGGAGTTCTTCGTACGAGACGTCGCTGACCAGGTGGGACCACATGCGTCCCCGGCCGGGCCAGATGGGGCGGTCGATGAGTACTGTCACGCACCGATCCTGCCCGATCGCCGCGGGGCCGTGGCGAGTGCGGACAATGGACGGCATGGAAGACGACGTCGTCGAGAGCGCGCTGCACACCGCGCGGGCGCTGGTGCTGAAGGACCTCGCCGCTTGCGGGGCCGCCGATCCGACTGTGGTGTCCGTGGTCGAGGACGCGGTTGCCGGGCGCCGGTGGTGGTGCCGGGAGTGGCCGGACGGGGCGGCGTACGCGCCGGGCCTCGTCGCGCAGGACGTGCAGGAGGCGCTGGAGGAGGCCGGGGTGCGGTGGCCCTGGTGCCCCCGGCACGACGCGGGCACCGACGCCCATCAGCTCTACATCGAACCGGAGCTGGGGCCGGATCCCGCGTGGGTGTGCGAGAAGGACGCGGTGCGGATCGCGGGCCTCGGGGGCCTCGCCTCCGTGGACGGATACGCGCAAGGCGGGTGACCGGTGGGCCTGCCCAGGAGCAGTGCACCGATCACCCGCCAAGTGGGGTTTTTCACGCGGGAGTTGCGGACAGCTCCAGCGTGTTGCGTGCGGTGAGCGACGCGTAGACGGGGGTGTCGCCGTCGAGGGCGTACGCCCCCATCAGTCCGTCCCCGACGACCGTTCCGACCGCGATGCCGTCGATCGCCTCGTCGACGCCGACCACGACGGACTCGTCGGCCGTCACCCCCGCGACCGTCTCGACCGCCCGCTGTTCGCGGGCGTCGGCGTCGCGGACCGCGTCCGCGAGCAGGGCGAGGACGTCGGCGCCGTCTCCCCCCGCGCCGTCGCCCCCCGCCACGGGCCGCGTGAGCGGAACCCGTGTCGACAGGTTCGCCGGGCTGTCCCCCGCGACGCCGCGACGCACCGCCTCCGCGCCGTAGCAGAACCGGATCAGCGGCTCCCACATCGAGCGCCAGTACGCGTGCGAGGGCGCCCGCTCGACACCGACGACCGCGCCGTCCATCAGCACGACGGCCCCGATCTGGTCCTCGACGCACTCGAACTCGGCGGTGAACCGGTCGAGTTCGGTCGCGAAATGCTTCATGAACCGGACCAGGTCCGCCGAACCCGGCAGCCCCGCCGACGCCTTGAAGCGCGACACGGCCGGCCAGAGCCGGTCGTACCCGGGCTTCGCGGGCAGCAGCGACGCGGCCTCCCGCAGTGCCGGAGGCAGCACGGCCAGCCGGTGCGAACCGGAGCTGATCAGCCCGCCCTGCGACTGCTGGATGCACATCGCGAACCGGTACGACAGTTCCGCCCCGGCCGCCACCAGCGTCGCGCGCGGCATCGCGTGGTCCTGCGCCGCCTGCGACACCATCACCGCGAGGTGGCTCGGCACGAGCGCGGGCCCGCCGCCGTCGTTGCGGAAGCTCAGCGTTCCGTAGTCGCCGGTCGCGATGACGAGCTGTGCCGGGTCGCCGAGTTCGGCGGTCGGCGCGTCACGCGCGAGCAACGGCAGCACCTGCATGCGGCCGACGCTCTGCACGCGCCCGGGGCTCGCGCCGGAGAGCAGGTCGCCGACGGTCGCCGATTCGGCGGCGGCGCGCTGGAAGCGCTTCAGCGGGTTCCTCATGTCGTCACCTCCTCGGGAACGGATGCGCGGTCGGGCCTTTGGCCATCGGGAAGTTCGGGAACGGAGAGCCCGGCCATCAGGTGCAGGGAGCGTACGGCGGCGGCCGGTTCGACCTCCAACAGCAGCCTGCACGCGGTCAGTTCGAGCCCCTCGAGGCGCTGGACGCCGGCCGTCGGCACCTCCGGTGCGAACGCCCGTACGCCGCCCGCGTCGGCCGCGAGCACCGGAGTCATCTGCACGACGGGCGTGCGGATGCCCAAGTCGCGCGCTGCCGCCAGCACTTCGGCGAACCGCCCGGCGGGCGCGTTCTCGTAGCCGTCGCCGACGACGATCACCAGGTCGGCGTCCCACGACAGCGCGTCGAGCAACGCGTGGGCGGGCGCGGTGTCCCCCGAGGGGCGCACGAGCCCGTCCTCGCCGAACTTGCCGCCGAACCACACCTCGCGGCACTCCCCCGCCGCCTCGCGCAGCACATCGCGCAGCGCCAGCGTCACCGCGACGGGACGCAGCGCCTGCTCCGCCGACCCGGCCATCGAGCCCGAGCCGTCCAGGACCAGCGCGACGCGGCGGTCCGCCAAGTCGAGCCCCGCGGCGGTACCGCGGGCCCGGGCGGCGAGCGCGCTCGCGACCTCGTCGGTCAGACCGCGCTCGTACGCGTACAGGTACAGCCGCACCGCGTCGTAGCGCGTGAAGTCGACCTCGACCTCCACGCCCGCGCGCTCCGCCTGGGCCTGCTTGGCCAGCCGCTGCCCCGCGGTGAGCCGACCCTTCGTCAACTCCAGTACGCGTGCAGGCGGTTCGGCCGGGTGGAAGCGGCCGCGCAGACCTTCGAGGGTCTCGTACGGCAGCGTCCGCCCCGCGTCGAGGTCGGTGCGCGCGTCGGCGTACGCACGCAACTGGGCCCGGGTGAACGGCCCTTGCGCACCGAGCACGAACGCGACGCACTCGTGGACGACGGCCCGGTCGCGGCCCGGCGCCCAGCGGTCGACCTCGGCGGCGACGATGCGGCGTTCCTTGGCGTCCAGTTCCTCGCCCGCGAGTTCGCGCACCAGGATGGCGCGTACGATGCCGGCCGTCCGGGCTCCCCACGCGTGCCGGAGCGCGGCGCCGAGCTTGCGCCGGTAGCGCACGGCCCACGACTCCAGGGCGGGAGAACCCACGAGGGTGCGCAGGATCAGCTTGCGCGCGCGGGCGTTGTTGACGCGCTCGGCGGCGAGCATCGCGTACAGGTTGAGCATGCGCGGCACGGTGAGACGCGCGACGGCGGCACGAACGGCCGCGGCCTCGGCCGCGGCGTCAGTAACGGTGTCGGTCGCGGACTTGGGCACGCCGCCGGACAGCAGGCGCGCCACGCCGGTCTGCCGGGCGCGGTCGAGGACGTACGGCGACGCGATGAGGCCCGCGTACAGGCGCCGGTCGAGCGCGGCCATGTCGGCGTGCGCGGAACGCTCCAGCGCGGACTGCTCGTCGGCGGTGTTGTAGAACGTCGCGCGGCCGGTCGCGCCGGCGGCGGCGTCCAGGAAGCGGGCGACGGTGCGCGCCGCGTCGGGCGTGGCGAGGTCCAGAGGGTAAGTGGTCACGAGGCGGCTCCAAGGGAGCGCCCGGGGAAGATCGCGGGTCCGTGTGTACCTATCTGAAAGGTCTGTCCCCATAGGTGGAGACCGCTGAACGGACGCGCAGTTCCCCGGGCGCGGAACGTGGGTGCCTGCGGGCAGGTCACGGGTCCCGTAATTCGGGATTTGAACCCGGCTTCCGCGTTAAGAGCGCGATTGTCTGCCAAGACTGGAGGAACTCGTAGTTCCCGCAGGCACGTTCACGATGCTAGGAGCCACGGCGGGCGGCGGGCCACCGGTTTTCCGCCCGAACAGGCCGCCGAACGCCAAGGGCGGCACCCCGTTCGGGGTGCCGCCCTTGGCGTGTGTCTCGCGACTTGTTGCCGCCATCGGATGCAGGACGCGCCGGTTACGGCATCAGCGCACGACTACTGGTCCGTCACCGGATCAGAAGTCCATGCCGCCCATGTCCGGCGCGCCGCCCGCGGGGGCGCCGCCCTTCTCGGGCTTGTCGGCGATGACGGCCTCGGTGGTGAGGAAGAGCGCGGCGATGGAGGCCGCGTTCTGCAGCGCGGAGCGCGTCACCTTGGCCGGGTCGATGATGCCCTCGGCGACCAGGTCGACGTACTCGCCGGTCGCGGCGTTGAGGCCGTGACCCGAAGGCAGGTTGCGCACCTTCTCCACGACGACGCCGCCCTCGAGACCGGCGTTGACCGCGATCTGCTTCAGCGGGGCCTCGACGGCGAGCTTGACGATCGCGGCACCGGTGGCCTCGTCGCCTTCGAGCTCGAACTTCTCGAACGCGGCCTGGGACGCCTGGATCAGGGCCACGCCGCCGCCGGCGACGATGCCCTCTTCCACGGCGGCCTTGGCGTTGCGCACCGCGTCCTCGATGCGGTGCTTGCGCTCCTTGAGCTCGACCTCGGTCGCGGCACCGGCCTTGATGACCGCGACGCCGCCCGCGAGCTTCGCCAGGCGCTCCTGGAGCTTCTCACGGTCGTAGTCCGAGTCCGACTGCTCGATCTCGGCGCGGATCTGGTTGACGCGGCCCTGGACCTGGTCCGAGTCGCCGGCACCGTCGACGATGGTCGTCTCGTCCTTGGTGACGACGACCTTGCGGGCGCGGCCGAGCAGCTCGAGACCGGCGGAGTCCAGCTTGAGGCCGACCTCCTCGCTGATGACCTGGCCACCGGTGAGGATGGCGATGTCGCCCAGCATGGCCTTGCGGCGGTCGCCGAAGCCCGGCGCCTTGACGGCGACGGACTTGAAGGTGCCGCGGATCTTGTTGACGACGAGCGTGGCCAGGGCCTCGCCCTCGACGTCCTCGGCGATGATCGCGAGCGGCTTGCCGCCCTGCATGACCTTCTCCAGCAGCGGGAGCAGGTCCTTCACCGAGGCGATCTTGCTGTTGACGATGAGGATGTACGGCTCGTCGAGGACGGCCTCCATACGCTCCGGGTCGGTGGAGAAGTACGGCGAGATGTAGCCCTTGTCGAAGCGCATGCCCTCGGTGAGCTCGAGCTCGAGCCCGAAGGTGTTGCTCTCCTCGACGGTGATGACACCTTCCTTGCCGACCTTGTCCATCGCCTCGGCGATCATCTCGCCGATCTGCGGGTCGGCGGCGGAGATGGAGGCCGTCGAAGCGATCTGCTCCTTGGTCTCCACGTCCTTCGCGAGGTTCAGCAGCTGCTCGGAGACGGCCTCGACGGCCTTCTCGATGCCGCGCTTGAGGGCCATCGGGTTGGCGCCTGCGGCGACGTTCCGAAGACCCTCACGTACGAGCGCCTGGGCCAGGACGGTCGCGGTCGTCGTGCCGTCACCGGCGACGTCGTCCGTCTTCTTCGCGACCTCCTTGACCAGCTCGGCGCCGATCTTCTCGTACGGGTCCTCGAGCTCGATCTCCTTGGCGATGCTCACACCATCGTTGGTGATGGTGGGGGCACCCCACTTCTTCTCGAGCACGACGTTGCGGCCCTTGGGGCCGAGCGTGACCTTGACGGCGTCGGCGAGCTGGTTCATCCCGCGCTCGAGGCCGCGACGCGCTTCCTCGTCGAACGCGATGATCTTGGCCATGTGGTGAGGTCCTCCCAGAACGGGGTGGATGCTGAGGACCGTGGCCGACGCCCGCGACGGACGACCCGGCTCCGCGGGGATCCTTCCCCCACGGCCTCCGGACCTCGCCTACCCGGTCCTTTTGTCACTCTCACATCCAGAGTGCTAACGCCAATGATTAGCACTCGGGTAGGTCGAGTGCAAGCGGACCCCCGGTACCGGGACACTCGCACCGGTATTCGCGCAGGTGCGCGCACGGGCGCTCGTGCGGGTGTTAGTGCGGGTGTTCGCGTACAGGTGTGCGCGCGGGCGCTCGCGTACGCGCTCCCGCAACAGCACCGAGGCCCGGACCCCCGCGTACGGGAGACCGGGCCTCGGCAACGTCTGAAGAAGAGCAGTACAAGAAGAGCCGTGCAGGCTCAGACGGTCACTCGGACCATGTCCGCCTGCGGGCCCTTCTGCCCCTGCGAGATCTCGAACTCGACCCGCTGTCCTTCCTCAAGCGTCCGGTACCCGTCCATCTGGATCGCGCTGTAGTGGACGAAGACGTCCGCACCACCGTCGACCGCGATGAAGCCGTACCCCTTCTCCGCGTTGAACCACTTGACGGTGCCCTGAGCCATTCCTAACTCCCCTGTTACTGGCCCTTTCACGGAAACTGCGCGCCGCAGCTCCGGGTCGTTCGCTTACTTCTTGACCGACTGAGTGAAGTCAGCACAGGGCAAGCAGGTTCGCGAGTTGTTGCCGCGCACCAGATCCAGTACGTGGAACCGTCCGACCGCGGCTGAATGTATCCGGATGGATGCCCGACGCAACAGGTCATACGGACGAGAAATCCCGGAGGAACAAAACGGATGTTTTTGATTAATTCCAAGTTAAAACCGCATTTCACTCCGCATCAAAAGCGACAAACGGAGCATTTCGGATGTGATCCCGGCCACGGGATTGTCGGGCGGTTGCCGCGAAATCTCCGGAAAATGCGGTTGTACGCACCATGCTTCCCCGGATTCGCCGATGCACCTGCGGGATTGCCGCACGGAACACTTCGTTCCGAATGCCGTGCACCGCTGCATTGATCATGGATTGCTCACCGCGGGCCCCACGCAAAAGTCCGCCGCACGGTCGAGACCGTGCGGCGGACTTGCCTGGCGGATCACCATCGGATCACCACCGGAGCACCGAAGGGATCACCGGAGGATCGCCGTCGGCGCGTCGGCGGACGACAAGGCGTCGTCGCCGACGGGCGTCAGCAACCGCCCGCGACCGCCGGGATGACCGAGACGTTGGCGCCGTCCGGAGTGGCCGTCTGAAGGCCCTCGGCAAAACGCACGTCGTCGTCGTTCACGTACACGTTCACAAAGCGCCGCAGCTTGCCCTCGTCGTCCAGCACGCGGGCGGCAATACCCGGGTAGGACTTCTCCAGCGACTCGATCACCTCGGACAGCGTGCCGCCCTCGGCCGTCACCTCGGCCGCGCCGCCGGTGTAGGTACGCAGAATCGTCGGGATACGCACGGAAACGCTCATGCCAGGCCAGCCTCTCGGAAGGACTCAAGGGAGGGACGGATGGTCGCGGTCGCGCCGGTGGTCGACTCGATCGCGTCCAGGGTCTTCAAACCGTCGCCCGTGTTGAGGACGACCGTGGTGGCCTCCGGGTCCAGCTGCCCGGTCTCCACCAGCTTCTTCAGGCAGCCGACCGTGACACCGCCGGCGGTCTCGCCGAAGACGCCCTCGGTCCGGGCCAGCAGCTTGATCGCCTCGACCACGCGGATGTCGTCGACGTCCTCGACGGCGCCCCCGGTGCGCTTGCACACGTCCAGCACGTACGGTCCGTCCGCCGGGTTGCCGATCGCCAGCGACTTGGCGATGGTGTCCGGCTTGACCGGCCGGATCACGTCGTGCCCGGCCTTCCACGCCGCCGACACCGGCGAGCAGCCCTCCGCCTGGGCGCCGAACACCTTGTACGGCGTGTCCTCGACCAGCCCGAGCGCGATCAGCTCGCGGAAGCCCTTGTCGATCTTGGTCAGCTGCGAGCCCGACGCGATCGGCACCACGATCTGCTCCGGCAGGCGCCAGCCGAGCTGCTCGGCGATCTCGTACGCCAGCGTCTTCGAGCCCTCGCCGTAGTACGGCCGCAGGTTGACGTTGACGAAGCCCCAGCCCTCGCCCGCCGCGTCGCCGATCAGCTCCGAGCAGAAGCGGTTGACCTCGTCGTAGTTGCCCTCGATGGCGACCAGCTCGCCGCCGTACGCCGCGGCCGTCAGCACCTTGCCGGCCTCGAGGTCGGACGGGATGAACACGCACGACCGCAGTCCCGCGCGGGCGGCGGCGGCGCCCACCGCGCCGGCCAGGTTGCCGGTCGACGAGCACGAGAGGGTGGTGAAGCCGAAGTTGCGGGCCGCCTCGACGGCGATCGCCACGACGCGGTCCTTGAAGGAGTGCGTCGGGTTGCCGGAGTCGTCCTTGACGTACAGGTCCCGGATGCCCAGCTCACGGCCCAGGTTGCGGGCCTCGACCAGCTTGGTGAAGCCGGGGTTCAGGTTGGGGTGCTCCGCGACGTCGGCGGGCACGGGGAGCAGCGGGGCGTACCGCCAGATGTTGTTCGGACCGGCCGCGATGCGCTCGCGGGTCACGCCGCCGGAGAAGTCGTACGCGACCTCCAGCGGCCCGAAACAGAACTCGCACGCGAACTTGGGGCCGAGCTCGTAGCGCTCGCCGCACTCGCGGCAGGAGAGCGCGACGGCAGACCCGAACGAACCGGGCGCGAGGGTCAGGGTTTGTGCGATCACAGCCATGGCGATGGGGCCTCTCTCCTCATCTTCCCCACGGGGGTCCCCGCAGGCCGGACTTGGCACCAGTCCACCGGGGGCCCCGCGTGCGACGCACATGGGTGTACCGATCGGATGGTTGCCGGGGCTTCAACGGGCCGTTCCCTCTGCCCCTCTGGATGAGCTCTATGGCGGTGCGATGTGCCGTCGGCCACCCCTCGGGGTCACCGTGCGGCCGCTCCGCGTTTGTCCGAGCCGACGTGCGATCGTCGTATCTCGTGACCAAGACTGTAACCGAACCGGATGCCGGTCGATCATCGGCGTCCGCCACGCGAGACGATGTGTCGCGTACGACGAGCAACGACAGGGGAACGCGACAGTGCTGCCCGAGGTGACCCACTGGCTGGAACGACGGTCCTCGACCGCCGCCGACTGGCCGGTGCCCAGGCTCCTGGAGGCCAAGCGGTCCGGCCGGGCGAGCCGGGTCAGCGTCGTCCTCCCGGCGCTGGACGAAGAGCCGACCGTGGGCGAGATCGTCCGCACCATCCGCACCGAGCTGATGGAGCGGTACCCGCTGGTCGACGAGCTGGTGGTGGTCGACTCCGGCTCCACGGACCGCACCGGCGAGGTCGCCGCCCGGGCGGGCGCGCGCGTCGTGCACCGCGACGACATACTGCCGCGGCTCCCCGCGCTGCGCGGCAAGGGCGAGGTCCTGTGGCGGTCGCTCCTGGTCACGAGCGGCGACATCGTCTGCTTCGTGGACGCCGACCTGCGTGATTTCTCCGCGGACTTCGTCTCCGGCATCCTCGGCCCGCTGCTCACCGACCCGTCGGTGCAGCTGGTGAAGGCGATGTACGACCGCCCGCTCGAAATCGGCGACACCGTCGTGCCGGCCGGCGGCGGCCGGGTCACCGAGCTGGTCGCGCGCCCGCTGCTGAACATGTACTGGCCGGAACTGGCCGGCTTCGTGCAGCCGCTCGGCGGCGAGTACGCGGTGCGGCGGGGCCTGCTCGAACGCCTGCCGTTCCCGTGCGGGTACGGCGTCGAGACGGCGATGCTCGTGGACGCGCTGCAGTCGGTGGGACTGGACGCGATGGCGCAGGTGGACGTGGGCGTACGCCGGCACAGCCACCAGGACGAGGCCGGGCTCGGCCGGATGGCCGGCGAGATCTGGCAGGCGGTGCTGGAGCGCCTGCACCGGGACGGGCGGGTCCGCAAGGGGGCGGGCGGCCTGAACACGGTGTTCGCGCAGTTCGAGCGCGACGGGGAGGGCTTCCGGGTGAGCAGCCACGACGTGGCGGCCCACGAGCGCCCGCCGATGATCACGATCCCGGAGTACCGCAACCGGACCGCGCTGGCGGGCTGAGGCTCCGCTCGCCGCGGATCGCGTCGGCATGTGCACATCGGGCCGTTTTCGCCGGATCCGCAGATGTCGACGAGTAGGTGACCGAAATCGCATGATCACGAACCGACACGCGCCCCCACTCCGGGGGTCTACCAGGGTGGCGGCCCGGCGGCGAATCGCCCGTCCACAGGTCGGCAGGGTTTGTCATACCGGATGGGTGGCTACGGTTGGAGGCATGAGCGAGCGGAGCGAGCAAGTCAGTGGGGGGAAGCGCTTCGCGGATGCGGGCGCCCGACGCTACGGAGTGGCGGCATGAGCCCTGACACCCGAACCGCCCGGGTCCTCGTCGCGTCCAACCGCGGCCCGGTCTCCTTCCGGACCGAGGACGACGGATCGCTGTCCGTCCACCGCGGCGGCGGCGGCCTGGTCTCCGGCCTCTCGGCGGCGGGCCAGGGCACCGGCGCGGTCTGGGTGTGCGCGGCCCTCTCGGAGGCCGACCGCACCGCGGCCCGCGAGGCACCCTCCGGGCGCCTCGACCTCGCGGGGCACGACACCGGCGACCTCGCCGTGCACATGCTCGACATCGACCCCGGGACGTTCGCCCGGGCGTACAACGCCATAGCGAACTCGACGCTGTGGTTCATCCACCACCTGCTCTACGACACCGCCACCAAGCCGGTGTTCGACGGGCGGTTCCGCAAGGAGTGGGCGTCCTACGAGGCGTACAACTCGGCGTTCGCGCAGGCCCTCGCCGACGAGGCGGCCGAGGGGGCGCAGGTCGTCGTGCAGGACTACCACCTGACGCTGACCCCCCTGCTGCTCCGGCGGCTTCGCCCCGACCTGCGCATCGGCCACTTCTCGCACACCCCGTGGGCGCCGCCGGACTACTTCCGCCTGCTGCCCGACGACATCGCGCGGGCCGTCCTGGAGGGCGTGCTCGGCGCGGACCGGGCCGCCTTCCTCACCCGCCGCTGGGCCGGGGCCTTCCTGGACTGCTGCGAGCAGGTGCTCGGCGCGGACATCGACCGTACGGCGATGACCGTGACGCACGCAGGCCGCACCACCGCGATCGGCGTGCACGGCCTGGGCGCCGACGCGGACTTCCTGCGCGAGCGCGCCTCGCGGCCCGACGTCGAGGCGCGGTTGGCCGCGCTGCGCGAGGCGGTCGGCGACCGCAAGGTGATCGTGCGCGTCGACCGGACCGAGCTGTCCAAGAACATCGTGCGCGGACTGCTCGCGTACCGGGACCTGTTGCGCACGCGCCCGGAATGGCTCGGCGAGGTGGTGCACATCGCCTTCGCGTACCCGTCGCGGCACGACCTCCCGGAGTACCGCGAGTACACCGCCGCGGTGCAGCGCATCGCCAAGGAGATCGACGACGAGTTCGGCGACGGTACGTGGCAGCCGCTGATCCTGCACGTGAACGACGACTTCCCGCGCTCGCTGGCCGCCTACCGCCTCGCGGACGTCGCCCTCGTCAACCCGATCCGCGACGGAATGAACCTGGTGGCCAAGGAGATTCCGGTCGTGTCGGAGGACGGCTGCGCTCTTGTGCTCTCCCGCGAGGCTGGCGCGTACGAGGAGTTGGGCCCGGACTCGATCGTCGTCAACCCGTTCGACGTCAGCGCCACCACCGACGCGCTGCACGAGGCGCTGTCGATGGACCGCGCCGAACGGGCCGAACGCACCAAGCGCCTGGCCGCGGCGGCCACCGCGCTGAGCCCTCAGCAGTGGTTCCTCGACCAACTGGACGCGCTGTAGTCAGGGTGTGCCAGTCGGAGCGGCGTCCGTCGGCCCTGGTCAGGCGTCCAAACGGTCGGCCAGGGCGGCGAGCAGTGCGGCCACGCCGGGCGGGCCCGGCACGACCAGGTCGGCCCGCTCCGCCAGTTCGCGCACCTCGGCGGAGGCGCTGCACACCGTGACGCCCGCGACGCCCTCGCCGCGCAGGCGCTCGACGGCGGCGAAGGCCGCGAGGTCGCCGAGGTCGTCGCCGGCGAACAGGACGCTCGCGGCCGAGCGTTCGGCGGCGAAGGCGGTCAGCGCGCGCCCCTTGTCCATGCCCGGCGGGCGCAACTCCAGGACGTAGCGCCCGGGTTCGACGGCGAGGCCGTTGGCGTCCGCCAGCTCGGCGAGCGGTGCGCGGAGGGCGTCAAACGCGGCCTGCGGGTCCGGCGCGCGGCGTGTGTGCACCGCGACCGCGCTGCCCTTGTCCTCCAGCCAGGTGGCGTCGACCATGCCCAAGGAGTCGAGTACGACCGGCAGTTGGCGGCGTACCGCGTCGACACCCTCGGGTACGTCGGGCGCGGTGACCTGTCCCGTGGCCGCGTCCCAGCGCTCCAGCCCGTAGTGGCCGAGCACGACGAGGCCGTTCAGGCCGGGTACGCCCGCGAAGCCCCCGTACTCGACGGCCAGTGCGGCGGGCCGACCGGTGATCACGACGGCTGCCGCCAGGTGCGG
This sequence comes from Streptomycetaceae bacterium NBC_01309, assembly GCA_045039925.1. GTDB lineage: Bacteria > Actinomycetota > Actinomycetes > Streptomycetales > Streptomycetaceae > Yinghuangia. The sequence goes on along the minus strand of CP108400.1, from coordinate 5,868,261 downwards.
GGCGAGCCGGGCGAGCGCGGTGACCGCGGCGGCGTCGGCGCGGGCGGCGCGCGGGTCGTCGACGATCGGGGCGAGGGTGCCGTCGAAGTCGAGGGCCACCACGGCACGGGCCGGGTCGTCCAGAAGGGCCGAGAGTCCGGCCTTGCCTGCGGGCGTCGTCGGGTGCGGCAGCTCCATGGCCCCCAACCTACCCGGGGGCGGCCGGACCTCTCGGATCCGGCACGGCCTGTCGGTGGGAGCGGCGCGGTGGCGACGGGGGGCGACGGGTCAGTGGGGCGGGGTGCCGGCGGGCGGGTCGTCAGCGGGGTGGGGCGCCGGCCGGCGCGTTGGGGGTGCCGGTGCCGAGCACCTTGCGGACCAGCGGCGGATTCGGTGCGTCGACCACGATCACCACGAGGCGGGCCTGCGAGATGCCGGGGAACGTCGGCTTGATCCGGCGTACTTCCGGGAACGCCGCGGCGAGCCGCTTCGCCGCGGCCTCCTGCCCGGCCGGGTGGTACACGGTCGTCGCCGGAACGCGCCCGTGCCAGGCGCCCGTTCCGGTGACCCGCCAGCCCGCGGACTTGAGCTTCGCGGTCAACGTGCGGGCCGTAGCGGGCGTACGCGCCTGGTCGAGCACCACCACGTCGCCCAGCCCGCGCGCGGCGTCGGGCGGGGGCGGGGCCGCTCCCACCGGGGGCGGGGCCGCGGGGGCGGCGGCCGCCGCGGGGGTCGCGTGCGGCACGGTCGGCTCCGGTGCGGCGACCGGGCTGCCGCCCGTCGAATGGCCGAACCCCGCGACGAGCCCGCCGACCAGTGCGGCGACCGCCACCACCGCGACCGCGGACGCGCCGACCGCGCCGAGGCGGTCCAGCGGGTCGAGGGCCGCGTCGGCGTCCGGTTCGTCGAGGTGGTCGGGCCGCCGCCACACGCCGGGGTCGCGGCCGAAGCCCTCGAAGGTGTCGCCGGTGTCGGTGAGGTCGCGGGGGTGTCGCGGGCGGCGGAAACGGCTGAGGGACATCGGCGTTCACTCCGGCGGGTCCGGGGACGGGCGGGACGGCGACGGGATCGTGGGCGGGCAGTCGGACGCGGCAACCGGGCGCGGTAATCGGCGAGGGCCGCCGGGGTGGGCGGCCGGGCGGACCGGGTGGCTGCCGAATTCGCAGGGTGAGGCGAACACGCGGTGGTAATAACTGTTTTGTTGGACCCCCTACCCACCCAACGGGCGGATGGATGGGTGGGTTCCAGGGTGGTTGGGTCGGTTCCGGGGTGGGTGGTTCGGCTCCGGAGCGGACGGGTCGGCTCCGGGGTGGACGGGCAGGTCCGGAGTGGACGGGCAGGTTCCAGGGGTTGTTCGAACTCGCGGGGGCACGGCCGGGCCGACCCGGCCGAGACCTGCGATCAGCTCGACAACGACCAACCGACCTGCGGATCTCGGCACGTCACGACCAGGCGCCCCGCCGAGCCGTCCCTACCTCGGGTCCTCCGAACTCCCGGCCTCATCAGGGCCGGTGTCGGCGGACCGTCGACGCGGAGCGGGCCGACTGGCGTGCGGCACGCAGCCGGCGCAGGCGCTGGACCAGCATCGGGTCGTGCTCCAGCGCCTCCGGGCGGTCCAGCAGGGCGTTCAGCGCCTGGTAGTACCGCGTCGGCGAACACCCGAAGCGGTCGCGCACCGCCCGCTCCTTGGCCCCCGCGTGCCGCCACCACTGGCGCTCGAAGTCGAGGATCTCGAGGTCGCGCGCCGTGAGGCCGCCGGTTCCGTCGGACCCGTCGGCACCGGGACCGTTCGCGCCGGAACCGTTGCCGGGAACCTGCGCGGCGGTGCGGTCGGCCTCGGGAGCCTGCTGCGGGAAGACCGCGAAGTCGTCGAGCCCGGGTATCCGCGCGGCCGCCTCGTACCTGTCCGTGTCCCGCTCGCTCATCGCCTCGTCCGCCCCTCCGTCGCCGTGCATCCTGCGCGGGCTCTCGGCCCGTGCCGTCATTGTGCCCGTCGGCACCGACGTCACCCTGCACCGCCACCACCGCCCGAACCGGAAAACCGTGCGATTCACCCGAGTGAGCCGCCGGGCCCGGTACCCTCCGCCGGCCCGCTCCCACCCGGCCCCGGCCTCGACCCCGGCCGCCGCCCACCGAACCCCTCCCCGGTGGACGGAGCCGGACCATTCGGGCACTAAGCTCCGGCCATGTCGACTTTTGCCGTTCACATCCCCGACGCCGAGCTCGAACCGGACCCGCTCGACCCGTCGCAGATCGTCTCCGGTTCGCCCGAGGTCTCCGGCAAGGTGCTGTGGGAGTCCGAGGACGGGAAGATCATCCGCGGTCTGTGGCAGATCACTCCCGGCGTCGTGACCGATACCGAGGCCAACGAGATGTTCGTGGTGGTCAGCGGCCGCGCGACGATCGAGGTCGAGGGCGGCGAGACGGTCGAGGTCGGCCCCGGCGACGCGTGCGTTCTGGAAGAGGGCGCGAAGACCCGCTGGACCGTGCACGAGACGCTGCGCAAGGCGTACGTCATCCAGTACTGAAGCCGGTTCCGGACAGGGTTCCGGACGAGGCTCCGAACGCGGTAGCGCAGCAGCGGAGAACAGCAAGGCCGGGTAGGGCGCGTCGGGGGCGCGCCCTACCCGGCCTTTTCCGTCGCGGCAACCCGGCCTACTCGATCGGCCTACCTGATCCGACCCACTCGATCGACCTACTTGATCGACCCCGCGGTCAGGCCCGACACCACGTGCTTCTCGATGAAGGCGAACAGCACCACCACGGGCACGATCGCGATCACCGACCCGGCGAACAGGTACTGCCACTGCACCTCGTAGACCCCGAGGAAGTTGTTGATGCCGACCGTCAGCGGCTGCTTCTCCGGAGTCGTGATGAGGGTCAGCGCCACCACGAACTCGCTCCAGGCCGCGATGAAGGTGAAGATCACCGCGGTCACGATGCCCGGCATCGCCAGCGGCAGCGTGACGCGGCGCAGCGCACCCAGCCGCGACGCGCCGTCGATCATCGCGGCCTCCTCCAGCTCGACCGGGATCGAACTGAAGTACGCCGTCAGGATCCACACCGAGAACGCGAGGTTGAACGCGCCGTTCACCAGGACCAGCGCCCACATGGAGTCGAGCAGGTCGAAGATGAAGAACTCCCGGTACAGGCCGACCAGCAGCGACGTCGGCTGGAACATCTGGGTGACCAGCACGAGCAGCAGGAACAGCCCGCGGCCCCGGAAGCGGCGCCGCGCCGTGTAGTACGCCGCGGGCAGCGCCACGACGACCACCAGCAGGGTCGACAGCGCGCAGACGATCAGCGACACCTTGAGGTTGTCGCCGAGCGTCGAGTCCTTCCATACGTCGACGAAGTTCGACCACTGGAACTCCGACGGCAGGTAGCTGTCGTCGGTCAGCTGGTCGGCGGGCCGCAGCGCGGTGACGAACATTTCCAGGTACGGCAGCACGAACAGGATCGCGACGACCCACGCGGTCGCCCCGATCGCGAGCTTCCGCCCCGTACCGGTGGGGCGCCGGCGCGGTGCCGGGAGCGCCGGTACGCCCGTACCGCCTCCCGTCGCGCCGCCGGTCGCGTCCCCGGCCGTGGCCCGGGTCCCGGGGTCGGCCACCTTGTCAGCCACCGTCTCGGCGGTCGGGTCGGCCATGTCAGTCCGTCTCCTTGTTCCACCGGCTCACCCGCAGGTAGACCAGCACGAGCACGATGATCAGCCCGAAGTTCACGACGGACATCGCCGCGCTCTCGCCGATGTCGGTGGACTTGAGCTTGTACATGAACGTCGTCGTGGTGTCCGTCTGGTAGCCCGGCCCGCCGCCGGTCATCGCCCAGATGATGGGGAACGAGTTGAAGACGTTGATGAGGTTGATGACGACGGCGACGAGGATCGCGGGCCGCAGCAGCGGCAGGGTCACGCTCAGGTAGGTGCGCCACTTGGACGCGCCGTCCATGCGGGCCGCCTCGTACACGTCGGCGGGGATCGTCTGCAGTCCGGCGAGCAGCGTGTACGTCGTGAACGGCAGCGACACGAACACCGCGACCGCGATCATCCAGGGGAACGCGGTGTCCGGTTTCCCGAGCCAGTCCTCGCCCTTGTCGATGACGTGCAGGTCGACCAGCAGCGTGTTGATGACGCCCCGGCTGTGGTGCAGCATCCAGCGGAACACCACGGCCGTCATGAACACCGAGGCGGCCCACGGGATGATGAGCGCCCAGCGGGCCACCCGGCGGCCGGGGAACTGCTGGTTGAAGAGCTGCGCGAGCCCCAGCGAGAGCACCAGCGTGATGGCCACGACGAAGAAGACCCAGACGAGCGTGTTGCGCAGGACGTGCCCGAAGTCCGGTTCGTCGAACAGCTTCTGGTAGTTGTCGAAGCCGTTGGAGCCCTTCACGACGCCGGTCCTGCGGATGCGCAGGAACGAGCTCCGCACCATCTCGACGACCGGCCACAGCACGACGAGGGCGATCAGCAGGATGGCCGGGCCCAGCCACAGCAGCGGTTCGAAGCGCCGCCAGGGGCTGCGGCCGCGGCGGCCCTTCGGGCGGTCCAGCGGTGGGCTGTCCGGCGAGGCCGGCGGTGGTGACGCGCGCACGTTTCGCTCCTCCCTCTCACGAGAGGGGTCGTTCGGGCGCCGGCGGGTGCCGTCCGGACGCGGGTGGACGTCCGGACGGCACCGCTCGGGCCTGGCGGAAGCCGGGGCTGCGGCGGCGGCTGCGAAGGCAGCGGCGACGACGGCGGCGGCGGCCGCACCGACGGCGGCAACTTCCCCGGGCGGTGTCGCGGCGGGCCGGGCGGCTCCGTTCCCGGAACCGCCCGGCCGCGGTCGTCACTGCTGCATCTTGACCGCTTCCTCGGCCGCCTTCTGGAGCTGGTCGAGGACCTCCTTCGGCGACTTCCCGCCGACCGCGGCCCCCAGCTCGGTCTTGATCTTCGGCGAGATGACGTCCCACGCGGTGTCGTTGACCGGGTAGAACTTGGCGTTCGGCATCATCTCGATGAAGGGCTTGAGCTTCTCGTTCGCCGGGTTGGCGGCCATCTTGGTCATGACCGACTTGGTCACCGGGACGAACGAGTTGTCCTCCTGGAACTTCAGCTGGTTCTCGGTGTTGTACGCGACATCGAGGAACGCCTTGATCTGGTCCTTGTGGCCGTTCTGCTTGAAGGCCATCACGTAGTCGGCGACGCCCAGCGTCTCCTTCAGCGGACCGCTCTTGCCGGGAATCGGCGCCGTACCGAAGTTGATGTTCGGGTACTTGCTCTTGAGCTGCGGAAGCATCGTCGGGTGGCCGTTGACCATGCCGGCGTTGCCGCCGTAGAAGTCGGTCCAGATCTCGGCGCGCTTCTTGGTGCCGGGGTTGGGCTCGGTCAGGCCGGTCTTGACCAGGTTGTCGTTGATCCAGTTGAGCGTGTCGACGTTGGCCTGGCTGTTGATCGTGTACTTGTCCCCGGTCTTGTACGCGCCGCCGTTGCCCAGGAACCAGTTCATGAACTCGCCCTGCGGTTCCTCGGAACCCATCGGCAGGCCGTACGGCGTGGCCACACCAGCGGCCTTGAGCTTCTCGGCCGCGGCCTTCAGCTCGTCCCACGTCTTCGGCGGCTCGGCGATGCCGGCCTTCGCGAACAGGTCCTTGTTGTAGAACATCTGCCGCGCGCTCGACGTGAACGGAATGCCGAATTGCTCGCCGTCGACCGACGAGGAAGGCAGGAAGGACTCGATGAGGTCGGCGCGGGTGGCGTCCGACATGACGTCCTTGACCGGGTAGAGCAGGTCGTCGGCGACCTTGTCGGCATAGCCGCCGGTCTGCAGGATGTCCGGGAGCTGCTTGTTCTGGATCATCGTGGCGACCTTTTTGTCGATGTCATCCCAGCTGATGACTTCGAGGTCGATCTTGATCCCGGGGTATTGGGCGTTGAAGTTCTTGATCACGCCGTCCCAATACGCCTTGGTGCTGCCGTCACCCGAGCCGTAGTCGGCGACGGCGAGCTTGAGCGTGGCGTCCTTCGGTGCGCCCGAGCCGCCCTGGGCGCCGTTGTCGGACGAGTCGTCCTTGTCGTCGTCGGAACCGCACGCGGTCAGCATCAACGACGCGGAAAGTCCTATTGCAGCCGCTGCCATCAGGTGACGCTTCACCCTGGAACCACCTTTTCGCCGGAGATCACGACTGGTCGCCGTCGGCTCCGGAACAAGCGGAGCCGGCCTGCTTGCTCTTGCTCGTATGTGTTCGCAAAGTGCCTGTCACGCAAACTTTCAATCAGTGACGAGCATCTTGGGACTCCGCTGGTACGCAGTCAACACCCCTGGCGGCAAAAGGTCTACACCAATTCCGGCTTTCCCGGGGCGACACGTTTCAGCACCGGGAGAAGCCCTACGACAATTGGCGCGCATAGCGAATCAACCGGACAAACCCGCGAGTTGTCGATCGATAACGATTAAGCGATGTCATCCGCGCGGGACGCGGCAAAGGGGGCCTGAAAGGGACCCGCAAGGGCCTGAAAAGGCACCGGAACGGCACTGGAAAGGCACCGGGAAGGGATCCGAGAGGGATGCGTGAGGGATCTTGAAACCCGGGTCAGACGCGGACGACGCGTACCCCGGCCTCGGTGAACCGGTCCACCACCGCATCCGGTGCCGCGGCGTCGGTGACCAGAATGTCGATCGCGTCGACCGGGCAGATGCGGGCGAACGCCCGGCGGCCCAGCTTCGACGAGTCCGCCGCCACGATGACGCGCTCGGCGCCGGCCGCCATGAGCTGGTTGATGCTCGCCTCGCCCTCGTGGTGGGCGCTCGCGCCGTGCTCGACGTCCACCGCGTCCACCCCGAGCATCGCGACGTCGAGGGCCACCTCGCGCAGGATGCCGGTGGCCAGCGGGCCGATCAGCTCGTACGACTGCGGCCGGGCCACCCCGCCGGTCACCACGATCTTGACGTGCCTGCGCACCGCCAACTCGCCCGCGATGTTCAGCGCGTTCGTCACCACCGTCAGCGACGTCGCGTCGCCGTCGGCGTGCAGGTCGGCGCGCGTCACCAGGGCCCGGGCCACCTCGGTCATCGTCGTCCCGCCGTTGAGGCCGACGGTCTGGCCCGGCTGGACGAGCGCCGCCGCGGCCACCGCGATGCGCTGCTTCTCGGACGCGCGCCGGGCGGTCTTGTAGCGCAGCGGCAGGTCGTAGGACACGGAGTGGGCGACCGCACCGCCGCGCGTGCGCGTGAGCATCTGCTGCTGCGCGAGCTGGTCGAGGTCGCGCCGAATCGTCGCGGCGGAGACGTCGAGGGCCTCGGCGGCCTCCTCGACCTCCAGGCGCCCCTCCTTGGCCAGCAGCTCCAGGAGAGCGCCCCACCGCTCGTACCGGCTCACCCAAGACCTCCCAGTGTCGGGACTCATCCTCCCGCGTGCGCCGCGCGGTGTTCGCGGCGGGCCCGCAGACCTGCACCCTCCGCACAGGACACTGTATGGCGTTCTTGCAGTTTTGTGCTTTCAACTGCTATTCAATGAGCACATTCGAGCACCACGGGGCTCGATCCGCCCCCGGGAGGCAGCGCCCATGACGCCGAGCCACGGCACGGACGGCCCTGCCGTCGGTGCGGGACACACGCTCGCCGAGATCGCGTCCCAGCCCGAGCTGTGGGCACGCGCGGCGGCACTCGCGACCGACAAACAGGACCCCGTCGCCGGGCTCCCCCGGCCCGGCGAGCGCGTCGCGGTCGTCGGCTGCGGCACGTCGTGGTTCGTCGCCCAGGCGTACGCCGCACTCCGCGAACAGGCGGGCCACGGCTGGACGGACGCGTTCGCGGCCTCCGAGTTCCCGACCGGGCGCGCGTACGACCGGGTGCTCGCCCTGACCCGCTCCGGCACCACCACCGAAGTGCTCGGCCTGCTCGCCGGCCTGCGCGGGACCGTCGCGTGCACCGCCGTCACCGGCTCCCCCGGCACCCCCGTGGTGGCCGCCGCCGACGAGACCGTGCTGCTCGACTTCGCGGACGAGGCCTCCGTCGTCCAGACCCGCTTCGCCACCACGACCCTCGCCATGCTGCGCGCGCATCTCGGCGAGGACCTCGACACCGCGATCCGGGACGCCGCCCTTGCCGCCGTCGACCCGCTGCCCGAACCGCTGGTCGGCGCCGAGCAGTTCACCTTCCTGGGCACCGGCTGGACGGTCGGGCTCGCCGCCGAGGCCGCGCTCAAGATGCGCGAGGCCGCCGGGGCGTGGACGGAGAGCTACCCGGCCATGGAGTATCGGCACGGGCCGATCAGCATCGCGGCCCCCGGCCGGGTGACGTGGGTGCTCGGCCCGGTCCCCGACGGCCTCACCGACGACGTCGCGGCCACCGGCGGACGCCTGGTCGCCACCGGCGCCGACCCGATGGCCGAACTCGTGCGCGTACAGCGCCTCGCGGCGGCCGTCGCGTACGCACGCGGCCTCGACCCGGACCACCCGCGCCACCTGACGCGGTCGGTCGTGCTTGAGCAGGAGTAGAACGTGAATCCGCAAGGCGAGCAGGTGCAACTGGCGCAGGACCACGCGCCGCCGCACGGCCCGGGGCCGGCCGGCCCGCGGTCCGCCGGTCCGGTGTCCGCCGGTCCGGTGTCCGCCGGTCCGGTGTCCGCCGGTCCGGTGTCCGGCGACCGGGTTGCGGGCGACCCGCACGGACCCTTGCCGGGCGGCGGTGCCGAGTCGGCGCCGGCGTGTGTCGTCGCCCTCGACGTCGGCGGCACCGTCATCAAGGGCGGCCTGGTCGGCCGCGACGGCACCTTCCTGCACACCGAACGCCGCCCCACCGGACGCGAAGGCGGCCCCGAAGCCGTCACCGAGCGCATCGTCGGATTCGCCGACCACCTGCGCGCGACGGCCGTACGCCTCGGCCTCGCCCCCCGGGCCGCGGGCGTCGTGGTGCCCGGCATCGTCGACGCGGAGTCCGGCGTCGCGGTCTGGTCGGCCAATCTGCGCTGGCGCGACCTGCCGCTGCGCGCGCTGGTCGCGGACCGGCTGGGTCTCCCCGTGGCGTTCGACCACGACGTGCGCGCGGGCGGCCTCGCGGAAGGCCGGATCGGCGCGGCGCGCGGCATCGACAACTTCCTGTTCCTGCCGCTGGGCACCGGCGTCGCGGCGGCCTTCGTCGTCGACGGCAAGCCCTACGCGGGTGCCCAGGGACGCGCGGGCGAGATCGGCCACATCGTCGTACGCCCCGGCGGCGCCCCCTGCGGCTGCGGTGCGCGCGGCTGCCTGGAGGCCGAGATGTCCGGCCCGGCCGTGGCCCGCCGCTACGCCGAGGCGGTGCCCGGCGCACACGCCACCGCCGCCGAAGTGGCGGCCCGGGTCGGCGCCGGGGACCCGGTCGCGGCCCAGGTGTGGCACGAGTCCGTCGCGGTCCTCGCCGACGGCCTGCTGATCGCCCTCGCGCTGCTGGACACCCGCATGATCGTGATCGGCGGCGGCCTGTCGCGGGCCGGCGCGACCCTGATCGCACCGCTGCGCGCGGCGATGGTCGAACGCGCGACCGTGCAGCACGTACCGCGCATCGAGGCCGCGGCGCTCGGCGACGACGCGGGGTGCCACGGTGCGTCGCTGCTGGCCTGGGACGCCGTCGAGGTGGCCCGGTGACGCGCGCGACCCGGCTGACCGGCGCCCGGGTGGTGCTCCCCGACACCGTCCTCGAACGGGGCGAAGTCGCCTTCGCCGACGGGGTGATCACGGCTGTGGGTACGTCTCCCACGGCGGACCGCACGCGGCGCGGAGGCCACGGCTCCGGCGCCGGCGCCGCTGCCGACGACGCCCCGAACCGCGGGGGCGGCGACCCGGACGACACGGTCGACCTCACCGGGCACTGGCTGGTCCCCGGCTTCGTCGACATGCACGTGCACGGCGGCGGCGGGGCCTCGTACATGTCGGGCGACCCCGAACAGGCCCTGCGCGCCGCGGCCTTCCACCGCGCGCACGGCACGACGACCACAATGGCGTCACTCGTCACCGCCCCGCACGACGAACTCATGCGTGCCGTCTCGCAGTTGGCGGGTCTGGTGGAGGACGGCGCGCTGGCCGGGCTGCACTTGGAGGGCCCGTACCTCAGCCGGGCGCGCTGCGGGGCGCACGACCCGGACCTGCTGCGCGACCCCGACCGCGCCGAGGTCGACGCCCTGCTCAAGGCCGGGCGCGGCACCGTCCGCATGCTCACCCTCGCGCCCGAACTCGACGGCGGCGTCGACCTGGTGCGCCGCCTCGTGGACGCGGGCGTCCTCGCCGCGGTGGGCCACACCGACGGCACGCACCGCGAGACGCTGGCCGCGCTCGCGGCCGGGGCGTCCGTCGCCACGCACCTGTTCAACGCGATGCGGAGCGTGCACCACCGCGAACCGGGGCCGGTCACCGCGCTGCTCCAGGACAGCGACGTCGTCGTGGAGCTGATCAACGACGGCGTGCACCTGCACCCGGGCATCGTCAACCTGGCGTTCCAGGCGGCGGGTTCGTCGCGCGTCGCGTTCATCACCGACGCCATGAGCGCGGCGGGCATGCCGGACGGGACGTATCCCCTCGGCCCGATGACGACCCGCGTCGAGGGCGGGATAGCGCGCCTGGTGGACGGCGACTCGATCGCCGGGAGCACGCTGACGCTGGACCGCGCGCTGCGTACCGCGGTACGCGAGAACCACCTGCCGATGACCGACGCCGTGCGCGCGCTGTCCACGACCCCCGCCCGTGCCCTCGGGCTGGCCGACCGCGCCGGGTCCATCGAGGTGGGCAAGCGGGCCGACCTGGTGGTGCTCGACGCCGACCTGCGGGTCACCGGCGTTCTGTGGGGCGGCAGTTGGGTGGGCGACGCCCCGGCGGACGGCCCCGGACGGCCGGGTTCGTGACGGCGCCATGATCCTCACCGTCACGCCCAATCCGGCGCTCGACGTGACCTACCACCTCGACGAGGTGGTGTGGGGCGGCGGCAACCGGGTCGGCCGGGTCGCGGCGCGTGCCGGGGGCAAGGGCGTCAACGTGGCGCGGGTGCTGGCCGCGCTCGGCATACCGGCGACCGTGCTCGGTCCGCTCGGCGGCCGTACCGGCGACGTGGTCCGCGAGGACCTGGCCTCCGCCGGGCTGCACGACGCCACCGTCGGCATAGCCGGGGAGACCCGGCGCACGACGACCGTCGTCGACGCGGCGGGCGGGGCAACGGTCTTCACCGAGCCGGGCCCGCGGGTGACCGCGGACGAATGGGCGCGCGTCGTCAGCACCTACCGTGAACTCCTGCCCGGTGCACGGGCCGTCGCGCTGTGCGGCAGTCTCCCACCCGGCCTGCCCGACGACGCGTACGCCGGCCTGACAACCCTCGCCCGCGACGCGGGCGTGCCCGTGCTGCTCGACACGTCCGGTCCCGCGTTCCGCGCGGGCGTCGCGGCGGGGCCCGACCTCGTCAAGCCGAACGCCGACGAACTGCTGGAGGCCACCGGCGAATCCGACCCGGTGCGCGCGGTGGCCTCGGTGGCCGCCCGGCTCCGCGCGGCCGGCGGCGGCGCCGTCGTGGCGTCCCTCGGTCCCGGGGGCCTGCTCTCCGCGACGGCGGCGGGCTGGTGGCGGGCCCGGCTGCCGTACGCCGTCACCGGCAACCCGACGGGAGCCGGCGACGCCGGTGTGGCCGCGCTCATCGCGGGCCTCCTGAGCGGACGCCCCTGGCCCGACCGGCTCGCCGAGGCGGTCGCGTGGTCCGCGTCGGCCGTGGCGTCGCCGGAGGCCGGCGACATCGACCGCACGACCTACGTGACCGCCCGCGCGCACGTCGTCGTCGGTGCCGTCGAACCGCCCCCGGACCGGACGATCGGAGACACCGCGCATGCCGCTCACCCCCACCGGTGACATCGTCGCGTCGGCCCGCCGGGACGGGCACGGCGCGGGCGCGTTCAACGCGATCACCCTGGAGCACGCCGAGGCCGTCGTGGCGGGCGCGGAGGCCGCCGGGCTGCCGGTGGTCCTCGCGATCAGCGAGAACGCCGTGCGGTTCCACGGCGGTCGGCTGCGGCCCCTCGCGGCGGGGTGCGCCGCGCTGGCCGAGGAGGCCGCGGTCCCGGTCGGCCTGCACCTGGACCACGTGGTGTCCGAGGCGCTGCTGCACGCGGTCGAGGGGACGGCGGTCAGCTCGGTGATGTTCGACGCGTCCAAGCTGCCGTACGCCGACAACCTCGCGGCGACCCGGTCCGCCGCCGCCTGGGCGCACGCCCGCGGCCTGTGGCTGGAAGCGGAACTGGGCGAAGTGGGCGGCAAGGCGGGTGAACCGGCGCTCGACGCGCACGCGCCCGGCGCACGCACCCGACCGGACGAGGCGGCCGCCTACGTCGCCGCGACCGGCGTCGACGCCCTCGCCGTCGCGGTGGGCAGCAGCCACGCGATGACGACGCGCACGGCCCGGCTCGACCACGCGCTGATCGCCGAGTTGCGGGCAGAGGTAGGCGTACCGCTGGTGCTGCACGGGTCGTCGGGCGTGCCGGACGACGAACTGCGGGCCGCGACGGCGCACGGCATGACGAAGATCAACATAGGCACCGCCCTCAACATCGCCTACAGCGGCGCGATACGCGGCCACTTGGCGCGGCACCCCGAGCGGACCGACCCGCGCCCGTACCTGACCGACGCCCGCGAGGCGATGGCCGAGGCGGTACGCCACCTGCTCACCGTCGTGGCCGCCAAGCCCGCGTCATGACGGACGAAGCCCTCCGCCTGCCACCGAACGACCCGGCCCACGCCGCGACCTGACCGGCGCGCCCGGCACCCGCCCTGCCCCGGTTCAGCGCTCAGAGTCCAGCGCTCAGAGTCCAGCGCTCAGAGTTCCAGGATCGCCCGCAGCGCGATCTCGACGCGCTCCATCGTGTCCGTGTCCACCCGCCCGAGCAGCTTGCCGTGGTCGAACCTCGCCTGCCGGAAGCCCGCGACGTCCGGCACCCCCACGACGCCCTGCACAGGCTCCGTGAGCGGCACGGTGACGAGCGACTCCGGGAAGGCCCCCGGTTCGTGCACGACGACGCACAGCGCCTGCCCGTACAGCGCGGTGACCTCGTCGGCCCCCACGACCAGCACGGTGCGCTCCCGGCCGACGGTGGGGATCCGCCAGACTTGCCCCCGCCTCATCGCAGATCCGTCTCGGCCGCGTGCAGGACGTCGTCCGGCGGAGGGGCGGGGTGGCCGGCGTCGGCGACCTCGCGCATCGCGTCCATCAGGAGCGCCGAGCGCAGCGCCTTCACGACATAGGCGGAGATGTCCCCGCCCGACGCCTCGTCCACCGCGGCCACAAGATCGCCCGGAAGCGACAGTGTGACCTCCACGACCGCCATGCCGACCATCCCCTTCCCCGAGGCAGGGGACCAACGTAGCGGGTATCCCGAAGCCGCCGAGATGATCCGGAACGGGGATGATCGTCCCGGAGAGGGGTAGAAGTGGGCGCATGCTGGGACTGCCGGAATCCATTCACGCGTTCCTGTTCGACCTCGACGGCGTGCTGACGCAGACTGCGAAGGTGCACGCCGCCGCCTGGAAGGACACGTTCGACTCCTTCCTGCGCGCCGAGGCGGACCGCGACGGGACACCCTTCGTGCCGTTCGACGCCGGTCCCGACTACGACACGTACGTCGACGGCAGACCGCGTCTCGACGGGACGCGCGGGTTCCTGGAGTCGCGGGGCATCGAGCTGCCCGAGGGCGACCCGGGCGACGCTCCGGGCACGCGCTCGGTGCAGGGGTTGAGCAATCTCAAGAACGAGACCGTCCTGCGGATGATCAAGGAGCAGGGCGTCGAGGCGTACGAGGGCTCCCTCGCGTACGTCCGCAAGCTCGCGGAACTCGGGGTGCCCCGCGCCGTCGTCTCGTCCAGCGCCAACTGCCGCGACGTCCTCCACGCGGCCGGGTACGACGGCCTCTTCGAGGTGATCGTGGACGGCATCGTGGCGCACGACGAGGGCCTGCCGGGCAAGCCCGCCCCGGACACCTTCGTGGCCGCCGCGCGCAAGCTCGGGTACGGGCCGGAGAGCGCCGCCGTGTTCGAGGACGCACTCGCCGGCGTCGCCGCCGGGCACGCCGGAGGCTTCGGGCGCGTTGTCGGCGTGGACCGGGTCGGTCAGACCGAGGCGCTGCTGCGGCACGGCGCCGACCAGGTCGTCACGGATCTGGCGCAGCTGCTGGACGAAGAGCACGAGGAGCGGGACACGGCATGACAGCGCACGACGCGTACACCATCGAACCGTGGGGGCTCACCGAGCAGTCCCTCGACCTCGACGTCCTGGCCCGGGCGGAGTCGGTCTTCGCGCTGTCGAACGGGCACGTCGGCATGCGGGCGAACCTCGACGAGGGGGAGCCGCACGGGCTGCCGGGCACGTACCTCAACGGGGTGTTCGAGCTGCGCCCGCTGCCGTACGCCGAAACGGCCTACGGGCAGCCGGAGTCCGGGCAGAGCGTCATCAACATCACCAACGGCAAGATCATCCGGCTGCTGGTCGACGACGAGCCGTTCGACCTGCGCTACGGCGACCTCAAGGAGCACCAGCGGCGCCTGGACTTCCGCGACGGACTGCTCAAGCGCCGCGCGGTGTGGACGTCCCCCGCCGGGCGCACCGTGCGCGTCACCTCGACCCGCCTGGTCTCGCTCACGCAGCGGGCCGTCGCGGCGATCTCCTACGAGGTGGAGCCGATAGACGGACCCGCCCGCATCGTCGTGCAGTCCGAACTGGTCGCCAACGAGCAACTGCCGTCCGCCAACGGCGACCCGCGCGCGGCCGCCGTCCTGGAGGCGCCGCTCGTCGCCGAGCAGCACTCGCACCAGGGCAGCAAGGCGGTCCTGGTCCACCAGACCCGGTTCAGCGGCCTGCGCGTCGCCGCGACGATGGACCACATCGTCGAGTGCGAGGGGCCGCACCAGACCGAGACGGAGACCGAGGAGGACCAGGCGCAGTACAGCGTCACGACCGTCCTGAAGCCGGGCCAGAAGCTGCGGATCGTCAAGTTCATCGCGTACGGGTGGTCGGCCGCCCGTTCGCTGCCGGCCGTCCGCGACCAGGTCGCCGCGGCCCTGACGGCGGCCCGCTACACCGGCTGGGACGGGCTGGTGGCCGAGCAGAAGGCCTACCTCGAGGACTTCTGGGCGCGGTCCGACATCGAGGTCGACGGCGACATGGAGTTGCAGCAGGCGGTGCGGTTCGCGCTGTTCCACGTGCTCCAGGCGGGGGCGCGCACCGAGGAGCGGGCGATCCCGGCCAAGGGGCTGACCGGCCCCGGGTACGACGGGCACTGCTTCTGGGACACCGAGACGTTCGTGCTGCCCGTGCTGACCTACTGCCTGCCGAACGCCGTGGCCCAGGCCCTGCGCTGGCGGCACTCGACGCTGCCGCTCGCCCGCGAGCGGGCCGCGCAACTCGGCCTGGCGGGAGCGGTGTTCCCGTGGCGGACGATCCGCGGCGAGGAGTGCTCGGGCTACTGGCCCGCCGGCACGGCCGCGTTCCACATCGGCGCGGACATCGCCCGCGCGGTCGAGCGCTACGTGCGGGCCACCGGCGACGTCGACTTCGAACGCGACTACGGCATGGAGATCCTGGTCGAGACGGCCCGCATGTGGCGTTCGCTGGGGCACCACGACGCCGAGGGCCGGTTCCGCATCGACGGCGTGACCGGGCCCGACGAGTACAGCTCGATCGCGGACAACAACGTCTACACGAACCTCATGGCCCAGGGGAACCTGCGCGCGGCGGCCGACGCGGCGACGCGGCACCTGCACCAGGCCGCCGCGCTCGACGTGGACACCGAGGAGATGGCGCAGTGGCGGGACGCCGCCGCGTCGATGTACATCCCGTACGACGAGAAGCTGGGCGTGCACCCGCAGGCCGACGGCTTCACGAACCACGAGATGTGGGACTTCGAGAACACCCCGGCCGAGAAGTACCCGCTGCTGCTGCACTATCCGTACTACGACCTGTACCGGAAGCAGGTCGTGAAGCAGGCGGACCTGGTGCTCGCGATGCAGGTGCGCGGCGACGCGTTCACGGCCGAGGAGAAGGCCCGCAACTTCGCGTACTACGAGCGCCTGACGGTCCGGGACTCCTCGCTGTCGGCGTGCACGCAGGCGGTGATGGCGGCCGAGGTCGGGCACCTGGACCTCGCGTACGACTACCTCGCCGAGGCCGCCCTGATGGACCTGCACGACCTGGGCGGCAACACCCGCGACGGCCTGCACATGGCGTCGCTGGCCGGCGCCTGCATGGCGCTGGTCGCGGGCTTCGGCGGGCTGCGCGACCACGACGACCACCTGGTCTTCCGGCCGCGCCTGCCCTCGGGGCTGACCCGGGTGGCGTTCTCCATGCGGCTGCGCGGCGAGATCGTGCTGCGCACCGAGATCACCCGCTCCGAGGCGACCTACTCGCTGCGCGAGGGCGAGCGGCTGACGCTGATGCACGACGAGGAGGAGGTCGTGATCACGAAAGGCAGGCCGGCCAGCCGCCCGATCCCGCGCCCGGTGCCGCTGGAGCGCCTGAGCCAGCCGCCCGGCCGCGAACCCGCGCGGCGGCACGCGCAGTCCGGACCCACCATCGCCTCGGACGACACCCCCGCGGACTAGACAAGCGACTGATTGAATCTCCGGCGCCGCGCGCGGTCGCCCGCACCACCCCCTCGGTGGCCGAGGGAAGCCCCCCAGAGTGGCCGCCGAGCGCGGCGCGCCGCTCCCGGCGGGACCGGCGGCCACTACGCTGGCGGTCGATCTCCGGCGCGCGGTTCGCGGCGGAGGGTGCTGTCGAAGCGGGGATGGGTGGTCATGGAGGCGCTGCGCCCGGACGATCCGCGCAGGCTCGGTCCGTACCGGCTGCGCGGCAGGCTCGGCGAGGGCGGCATGGGCGAGGTCTTCCTCGGCGTGTCCCCGTCGGGGCTGCGGGCCGCGGTCAAGACCGTGCGTCCGGAGTACGCGTTCGACCCGGGCTTCCGGGACCGGTTCCGGCGCGAGGTCGCGGCCGCCCGGCGCGTGGACAGCGCGTGGACGGCACCGATCGCGGCGGCCGACGCGGACTCCGACCCGCCCTGGTTCGCCACCGAGTTCCTGACCGGCATACCCCTGTCCGAGGCCATCTCGACGTACGGTCCGCTGCCCGAGCGCGCGGTGGCGGTGCTCGCGGCGCAGCTCGTCGAGGCCCTGATGGCCATCCACCGGGCGGACCTGGTGCACCGCGACCTCAAGCCGTCCAACGTCATCCTGGGGCGCGACCGGCCCCGCGTGATCGACTTCGGCATCTCGCGCGCCCTCGACTTCGCGACGCACGGGCTGACGTCGCCCGGCGGCGCGATCGGCTCGCCCGGCTACATGTCCCCCGAGCAGGCGGCGGGCGAGGAAGTCGACCAGCGCACCGACATCTTCGCGCTGGGCGGCGTGCTCGTGTACGCGGCGACCGGGCGCACGCCCTTCGGGTCCACGCCGCAGAACGCGATGCAGCTGCTGTTCCAGATCATCCACGGCGAGCCCAAGCTCGACGGGGTCCCGGAGAGCCTGCGCGGCCTGGTCACCGAGTGCCTCGCGAAGGACCCGGCGGCACGCCCCACACTCGACGACATCCTGCTGCGCACGGTCGGCGGGCTGGACGACGCGGAGGCCGCCGTCGAGGGCGCGTGGCTGCCGCCCGCGCTGGCCGCCGAGCTGGTACGCCGTCAGAACGCGGACCCCACCGACTCCCTGCCCTCCGTACCGCCGCCCCCGCACGCGACGGCGGCGTACGGCATCGACAACGACGAGCTGCCGCCGACCCGGGCGCACAACGGCGCGGAGGGCGTCACCGACGTGCTCCACGCACCGCCGCCGGGCCCGGCGCGGACCGCGCTGACCACGCCGCTGCCGCCGCCCCGGCCGCCCACGTCGACGGTGGCCGCGACCAACGTCTTCGAGCTCGCGCACGGCACCGGTGCGGCGCCGGCCCCGGCGCCGAGCGGGCGTACCCGGGGGCTCAGCCGCCGCTCCCTCCTCATCGGCGGCGCGGCCGCCGGGGTGGCCGCGGTCGGCGGGGTGACCGGCTGGATGCTGAGCCGTTCGGAGGGCTCCGGGCGGCTCGCGTGGACCACACCGGTCGGGCCCACCGCCCAGACGTACTCGGTCATTTCCGGCAAGTACCTGGTCATCGCGGGATCCGGTGCGAAGTCGAAGGGCGCGCAGACGGCCGGGCTGGTCGTGTGCGTCGACGTGGACTCGGGCACGCAGCTGTGGACCCGCAGCACCGCCGCGCCGGGCGTCAACCGGCCGCTCGTGACCAAGGACCGGGTGTTCGTCAACTGCTGGGCCGAGGTCTCCGACAGTTCCGCGCCCAGCAAGTACCACAGCACCATCTACGGGATCTCGCTCGGCACGGAGGAGGAGAAGTCCGCGCGCAAGGAGCCGGGCACGATCGTCTGGCAGGTCGAGCACGACTCGCTCGCCGTCCACCTGGGCCACACGGTCGAGGACAAGCTGGTGGTCGTGACATCGCCGCCCAACTCGTCGGACACCGCCAAGACCTACGTGTACGCGTACGACGCCGCCGACGGCCCTGACGGCACCCCCGCACCCGTCTACACCGCCGACTCCTCCGCTCCCTGGCTGAACACCCCCTGGGTGGAGGGCGGCACCGCCGTCGTCTCGGGTATCGCCGACTCCTACGGCGACCTGGGCATGCTCTACAAAGTGGACCTCGTGGCCGGCTCCGGAGAGGTCCTGTGGACCGCCACCAAGGAGAAGAACCTCGGCTCCCCCGTGGTCGCCCTCGGCCGCGTGTTCGTGCGGGCGTCGTCGCCGCAGGCGTCGAGCGGCTACGCCGAGGAGCGCTCCCTGTGCGCGGTGTGGCTCGAGAACGGCGATACCGACTGGCGCGTCCCGGACCTTCCCGCGGGCGACGCGCGGCGGCTGGTCGTGGACGCCCCGACCGCCACCGTCGTCGTGCTCACCAACGGCAACGACCAGTCGGGCGAGGACAAGTTGGCGGCGCGGATCCAGCTCTACGACGCCACGACCGGCGGCAAGCGCTGCGACGAGACGCCGGAATGCCTGATGATCTCGGACGCGGTCGTCGACGGCACGACGCTCTTCGTGTCGACCTGGCCGTCCGACCTCCAGTCGGGCTTCACCAAGCCGACCGCGACGCCGACCGCGACGTCCACGACCGCCCCCGAACAGCCGCTCACCACCGGGTGGGTCCACGCCTTCGACCTCAAGAACGGCACCCTGCTGTGGGAGTTCCCGACGCAGACGCCGGGCGAACTGACCACCCCGCAGGTCGCGAACGGCGTGGTGTGCGTGGGCATGTCGAGCCGCAACGGGGTGCTCGCCGCCGCGTTCGGCATCGACGCGAAGACCGGAAGGCAGCGCTGGAAGCAGGACTTCACGGTGGGCCAGGTCTCCGGGCCGCTGTCCGCCAAGGGCAAGTTCCACCTGGTCGTGTCGCCGGGAGAGGCGGTCGACCCGTCGGCGACGCCGAGCGCCACGCGGACCGGGACGGGGTCGCCGTCCGCGGCGCCCGCGACGGGGCAGGGTGCGACGGTGTACGAGCTGCGTCCGTGAGGGCCGTGCGGTCCGTACCGTTGGGGGCATGGACGCGCACATCTCGTTCCTGACCGACTACGGCACGGCCGACGGGTTCGTCGCCGCGTGCCACGGCGTCATCGCGCGCATCGCGCCGGGTGCGCGCGTACTGGACATCACCCACGAGGTCCCGCCGGGCGACATCCGCCGGGGCGCGGTGCTGCTCGCGCAGACGCTGCCGTACCTGCCGCCGGGTGTCACGGTCGCGGTGGTCGACCCCGGGGTGGGCACCGCGCGGCGCGGCGTGCTCCTGCGCACCGCCGACCACCTGCTGGTCGGGCCCGACAACGGCCTGCTGACCTGGGCCGCCGACGCGCTGGGCGGCGTGCTGTCCGCCCATGAGCTGAGCGCGCGCGAGCTGATGCTGCCGCGTGTCTCGGCGACCTTCCACGGCCGCGACGTCTTCGCCCCCGTCGCGGCGCACCTGGCCACCGGCACCTCGGCGCGCCGGGTCGGCGCCCCGCTCGACCCCGGCGACCTGGTACGCCTCCCGGACCCGGTCGCGTACGTCGTCGACGGCACCGCACACGGCGAGGTGCTGGCGGTGGACCGCTTCGGCAACGTCCAGACGTCGCTGGCACCGGCGGAGCTGGCGGCGATCGGGGCCGCGCCGGGCGGATCGGTGACGGTGCGCACGGCCGCCGGCGAGTGGCACGCGGTGTTCGGCCGCACGTTCGCGGACGTCCCGCTCGGCGAGCCGGTCGCGGTGGTCGATTCGGCCGACCGCCTGGCGATAGCCGTCAACGGCGGCAGCGCGGCGGCACTGACCCGGCTGGCCCCGGAGGGGCAGCTGTCGGTCTCCCTCGCGGACAAGGCGGAGTAGGCCGAACACAGGCCGCTCAGGCGGCTCACGCTCAGGCGGCTCGGCCCAGGCCGCTCAGGCGGCGCCGCGAAGCAGTCGACGCAACGGTGCGGCCGGCTCGGGTGAGCCGACCGCACCGGACGAGTCGGACGAGTCGGACGAGTCGGATCAGTCGGCTGCCCGGAGCCGCCGACCGCCGACGGTCAGACGCTCGTCGGCTGGGTCGTCGAGAGGGACACGTTGTCGACCTTCACGGGGCACCCCGCGGCCTCGGTGCACGTCAGGGCCAGGCTGTTGGAGCCCTCCTTCAACGTGACTATCCCCCACGTGTAGCCGAAGGAGTCCCCGTTGAGCCCGTAGAGCTTTATCGGCGTCGACGAGGTCTTGCCGTTCGCGGCCACGGCCAGCGGCTTGAACTGCCGTTGCCCGTCGGCTCCCTTGCCGCTCTCCGGGTTGCTGTAGACGATCCGCAGGTAGTACTGGCCGTCCTTGGGGACCTCGGCGGTCCAGGTGATCGACGAGCCGTTCCCGAGGCCGGCGACGAATCCGTTGCCGGTGTAGCCCTTGCCGTCGTTCGCCTTGGCCGCGCCGCCCGCGAGCGTCGCGTCCTCGGCCTCGACCGCGCCGATCCGCTCCGGCCCGGCGGACGAGGGGGGCGCCGAGGACGCCGGGGCGCTCGACTGGGCCGACGTCGCCGCCGAAGGCGTCGGCGAGGTCCCGGTCGCGGCCTTCTTGTCCTTGTCGTCGCCGTTCATGGCGACGACGGCCACGATCACCGCCACCACCACGACGATGGCGACCACCGCGCCGATCACCGGACCCCGGCCGCCGCGCGAGGTGCCGCGCGATCCGCCACCGTGGCCGCCGTCGCGGCGCGGGGACGGGACCTGGCCCGGCGGCGGGCCGCCGCCCGGCGCGGGTTGCGGCGACACTCCCGGAACGGGCTGCGTCGCCTGGGGGTCGTGAGCGGGCGGCGGCTGGTACGGCTGCGGCTGTCCGTACCGCGTCTGCCCGACCTGGACGTACGGTGACGAGCCGAACCCCTCGGGCGCGGCCTGGCCGCCCTGCGCCTCACCCGGGCCGGGGCGGTAGAGGTAGCCGTACGGGTCGTCCGGCTCTCCCTCGGTACCCACCGTCATCGGGTTCGCCCTTCCTGTGCGTCAGTCAGTGTGCGCCGCGCGGCCGGTCGCCGGCCGGCGGCGGGCACATCGATTCGATTCGAGTCGACAGGCTGGTGCATCACACTAACGGGCGACGGACGCCGGGATGGCCACAGTCCATCGCGCGGACGACAAACGTCCACCCGCGGATTCGGCCGTACGGACGCAACCGACCGGTGGGACGGCACCGCTCGGCGGGCCCGTTCACCCGGCCCGGCGGTGGGCCCGCTCGCGGCCCCGCTTCTGTCGGTACATGCGCTCGTCGGCGATACGCAGCAGGTCCTCCGGCTTTTCCGCGGAATCCGCCCATGCGATACCGAAGCTGGCGCCGTCCAGCGGCACCGTCTCGCCCTCGGCCCGGATCGGCACGGAGAGGGCGCGGCGCAGCCGTACCGCCAGATCGTGGGCTTCGTCACGCCCGATCCCGTCGGCCAGCACCACGAACTCGTCGCCGCCGAGCCGGGCCACGGTGTCGCCCTCGCGGACCGCGGCGGTCAGCCGCCGCGCGACCTCGACCAGGACGACGTCGCCGATGTGGTGCCCGAACTCGTCGTTGATGCGCTTGAACCCGTCGAGGTCGCAGAAGAGCAGGGCGAGGCCCTTGCCGTCCGGGCTCGCCATCCCGGCGACCCCCACGCCGTTCACCGCGGGCACGCCGTTGACCTGTGCGGGCGTGTTCGCGGGGTTGTGGTGGGCCGGACCGTGGGCAGCACCTTGCGCGCCGCCCGCGTGCGCTGCGACGTGCGGCACGGCCTGGCCGGCGCCGACCCCGGCCAGGTCCGCGGCGACGTGCGGCATCCCGGGCGGGAGTTCGGCCAGGCGCGGCATGCGGGTGAAGGTGGCGTCCAGGCGGGCCCGCAGCTCGCGGCCGTTGGGCAGCCCGGTCAGCGGGTCGTGGCTGGCCTGGTGCACGAGCGCCTGCTCGCGCAGCCTGCGGTCCTCGACGTCCTCGACGTGGGTGAGCAGAAACCGGGGGTTCCCGTCGCCGTCCCCGACGTGCGAGGTGCGCAGCGAGACCCAGCGGTACGTCCCGTCGCTGCGCGCCAGCCGCAGTTCCGTGCAGCCCTCCACCGGGGTGCTGCCGCCGAGGTGACCGGCCAGCAGGTCCCGGTCGTCCTGGTGCACGACCGCGGCGAGGCCGAGGCGGCGCAGGACGGGCGCGGGGTAGCCGAGCATCCGGCAGAGCGCGTCGTTGGCGCGCAGCAGCCGGCCGCGGTCGGTCCCGCGTACGCCGGTCATGACCATGCCGCTGGGCGCGTACTCGAAGGCGTGCCGAAAGCTCTCCTCGCTCGCGCGCAACGCGTGCTGCTCGTCCTCCAGTCGGGCGACCGCGCGGACCATCTCGCTGCGCAGCCGGGCGTTGTCGACGGCGATCGCGGCCTGGGCCGCGAACATGCCGAGGACTTCGCAGCGCCACGGGCCGGGCCGGCGGCCGTCGACGGGCAGGTCCACCGAGAGGATGCCGACCAGTTCGCCCTCGGGGGTGGTGAGCGGGGCGAGGAGTGCGTCGTACGGGTGCCAGGCGTCCGGGTGGTCGCTCACCGGAATGTCCGGCACCCAACTGGGTACCCGGCCGGGATCCGCGGGACCGTGACGATGGCTCAGAAACCGGAGGGGGCCCCATCGTTCGGCGACGGCGAGGAGGCGCTCCCAGTCGGAGCGCGGTCCGATCTGGCCGGCCATCGCCGCGGCGAGCTCCTCGCTGCCGGCGACGGCGGCGACCTCCAGGTCGCCGTCCGGCCGTACGACGTTGACCGCCGCGGCGCCGAAGCCGAGTCCGGAGACGACGCCGTCCGCCACGGCCTGCAGTGTGTCGCGCAGGTCGCGGGTGGCGTTGAGGTCCGCGACGACCCGGTAGAGGAGGCGCAGGGTCGCCAACCGGACGTGTGTTTCCGTCTCGGCGGTCATCGGTCTCCCCGAGCGTCGGCGACAGTGCTTCTGGGGTGGTTCTCGTTCGTCGGTTGCTCTCATTCGCGAGCGTCTTCTGAACAGATATCGTCCGATTGCCAGGGAAACTGAATCACAGCGGGCTCAGAAACGGCGACGTACTGTCATCAATAGAGCCCGTTCTGTGAGCTACCTCACGCGCTACACCGGATACCCCCTCACAAAACGTTCCGCCGGCCGGGAGCGGGAGCGGCCTCATTCAACAGTCTGACTGTTCGTCAGACAACCGAAATGCCTAGACCGTTGCAGGCGAAGCGCACCAGATGTGCGGTCTCGTCCGAGGTGGGCGCGGTACGTGCGCGCAGGTGGTCGTGCAGCGCCGCGAGCGTCAACCGGTAGACGGCGAGGGCGTCGGCGGCCGGATCGCGCTCTTCATCCGGACGGCGCTCCGCGTACTCCGAGCGAAGGACCTCTTCCAGCGGAGCGAGCATCGCCTCGGCCGAACTGCGCTGTTCGGCGGGGAACAGCTCGGCGAGGCGGTCCTGGTGGGACAGGAACGGCCGGGTGCGCGCGGCCGCGACCGGGTCGCCCGCCTGGGCCAGCACCCCCTCGATCCAGCCGCGCACCCGGCCGGGGGCGTCCTCGGCGGCCTCCATACGCCGCCGCAGGTACTCGGCCATCCGCCGGCGGCCGTCGTCCAGAAGGGCGACCAGCAGCTCGTCCTTGGACCGGAAGTGCCGGTAGAAGGCCTGGTTCGACAGGCCGGACTCGCGCAGGATCTCGCGGACCGTGGGGTCGAGGCTGCCGGTGCGCTCGACCACGCGGTACGTCGCGTCGACGAGGCGCTGGACCTCCTCGGTGTAGACCGCCCAGCGGGCCGCCAGCGGGCGTCGCACGGCCTCGCGCACGAGCCCCACGGGCGCGGGAGGCGACTGGTCCTCGGTCATGGCGTCCCACTCCCCTTGTCGTCCGGCTCTTGTTGCCCGGCTCTTGCTGTCCGGGCTCTTGTTGTCCAGAACGTCGCACGCTACTGTCCAGAACAACGTTCTCATAGGTACATCTGTTGTTCCCACCCTCTTCCCGGAAGGGAGGCGCGGCCCGTGCAACGCGAAATCCTGTGGACCGGGATCGGCGGCCAGGGCATCCAGCTCGCGACCGAACTGCTCGCCGAGGCGGCGGTCGCCGAGGGGCGCCACGCGATGTTCTTCGGCTCGTACGGCGGCATGATGCGCGGCGGCAATTCCGACACCACGCTCGTGCTCGGCGACGAACCCGTGCGGTCCCCGCCGACGATCGGCTCGACGTGGTCCGCACTGGTGCTGCACCCGGCCCACGCCGCACCGACGCTCGCCAAGTTGCGGCCGGACGGCGTGCTCGTGCTCAACACGACGCTGTGCGGCGGCACCGGGCACCCGGGGGCGCTCATCGGCGTCCCCGCGACCGAACTGGCCACCGCGGCCGGAAGTGCCAACGCGGTCACGATGGTGGCGCTCGGGGCGTACGCCTCGGCGACCCGCATCGCCGCGCTCGACACCCTGATCGCACGCCTGCCCCACGTGCTTCCGCCCTATCGGCACCGGCACTTGGCCACCAACGAGGCCGCCCTGCGCGCCGGGTACGCGGCCGCCGAGCCGCTGCTCGACGCGTGGGCGAAGCCTCCCGTCCCGCAGGAGGTCGCGCCGTGACCGTCAGCCTGGGCACGCTCGTCATCGACACCGAGGCCTGCAAAGGATGCGAACTGTGCATCGACGCATGCCCACCGCGCGTGCTGCGCATGACCGACGACATCGTCAACGAACGCGGCTACCGCTACCCGCAATTGCTGCCGGGCTGCATCGCCTGCAAGGCGTGCACGGCCATCTGCCCCGACTTCGTGTTCCAGGTCTACCGCTACGACGAACCGCAGGAATCGGGCGACGGGAGCGACAGGTGACACCTCGTGCAGGCGCGGCGGACGCGGCCGTACGGGGCGACACCGGGGTTGGGAAGAGCGGCGTCGCGGACAGCGGGGGTGCGGACGGCGGAGGTGCGGACGGCGGAGGTGCGAACACCGCCCGCATCATGCCCGGTTCGGCGGCCATCGCCGAGGCCATGATCGCCGCCGGCTGCCGCTTCTTCGCCGGCTACCCGATGACCCCCTTCACCGAGGTCCTGGAGACGATGGCCGCGCGCCTGCCCGCGGCGGGCGGCGTCTGCATCAACGCCGAGAGCGAACTCGAAGCCGTCGGCATGGCGTGGGGCGCCGCCGCCACCGGTACCCCGGCCGCCACGGGCTCGACGGGCCAAGGCCTTTCGCTCATGCAGGAGTCGCTCGCCGAGATCGTGTACGCCCGGCTCCCGCTCGTCGTCCTCAACATGGCCCGTGCGCAGGGCGACTACTTCCAGGCGACGCGCGGCGGGGGCCACGGCGACTACCGGCACCTGGTCCTCGCACCGTGCGATGTCCCCGAGGCGGTGGAACTGACGCAGCTCGCCTTCCACTTGGCGGAGAAGTGGCGCAGCCCCGTGATGGTGATGGGCGACTACTACCTCGCCCACACCCATCAGTCCGTCACCATCGGACGCCCCGACTTCCCCCCGCTCCCCCCGCGCGACTGGGCACTGGACGGCAGTTCCGGCGGCACGGGCGCGGCGAAGCTGATCTCCCCGCTCAGCGACGCCAAGCAGCGGCACGCCGCCGGACGCGCCGACGCCGGCTACGACCTGGCCGAGTTCTACCACCGGCACGTCGCGGTCATGGAGCGCATGGTGTCCGAGGAACCGCCGCGCTTCGAGGCCGAGTTCACCGAGGACGCCGAGGTTGTCGTGGTCGCGTACGGCACACCGGGCGCATACGTGCGGCAGGCGGTGCGCGAACTGCGGGCCGAAGGGCGGCGCGTCGGCTACGTCCGCCCGATCACCCTCGTGCCGTTCCCGTCCGAGGCCGTCGCCGAGGCGGCGCGCGGCGCGCGGGTGGTGGCCGTCTACGAGAACAACCAGGGGCAGATGCTCGACGACGTGCGGCTCGCGGTCCTCGGTGCGGTGCCCGTGCGCTTCATCGGCGGACTCAGCCTGGACCCCTCGGGGTTCGGCATCGCCCCGGACCTGGACGTCGGCGTGCTTCGGCGGCGGCTGGCGGACGTACACGATGCGGCGGTATCCGAAGGGGCGGTATCCGAAGCCGCGGTGTCCGAGGCGGCCGGATCGCGTGTCGCCACGGGATCGCACGGAACGGCAGGTATGGCATGAGCGCGCAAGGGCGTACCGAACTCCCCGTGGTGCCCACCGACGGGCCGCCCGCGTGCGGTGCCCGGCTGGTCCACGACTTCACCCCCGCCCTGATCGACGTGGGGGCGCACCACCTGTGCCCCGGGTGCGGCGAGCCGATCGCCATGCGGTCGATGGTGGAGGCGGTCGAGGACCAGGGCCAAGTCGCCAGTGCCATCGCGGTGTTCGGCATCGGCTGCTACACGGCCTACTCCAACAACCTCGACATCGAGGTGCTCCAGGCTCTGCACGGACGGGCCCCGTCGCTGGCCACCGGGGTCAAACGCTGCCGCCCGGACACGCTGGTCTTCACCGTCCAAGGCGACGGCGACATGGTCAACGAGGGCCTCCAGGAAGTGCTGCACGCCGCCGCGCGCGGCGAGAACATCACGTGCTTCATGCTCAACAACGGGGTGTTCGGCGAGACCGGCGGCCACATGACCGCCGCCACGGTGCTCGGGCAGCGCACCAAGAACACCCTCGACGGACGCGACGCGGCCGTGCACGGCTACCCGATCCGGCTCGCCGACCTGATCGCGCAGCTCGACGGTGCCGCGTACGTCGCCCGCGGCGCGGTCAACAACGCCGTCAACATCACCCGCACCAACCGCATGATCAAGAACGCCTTCCGCACCCAACTCGCGGGCCGGGGATTCTCGTTCGTGGAGATCCTGACGATGTGCCCGACCGGCTGGTTCGTCGACACCGTGGATGCCCCGGCGTACCTCGACGACGCGCTCGCCCGCACCCACCGCCCGGGCGTGTTGAAGGACGTACTCAAGGACAACCCCGGGCACGATCCCAAGAGCGACCGCAAAGACGTCCGTCCCCGACACGACGTGCGCGAGGGCGCACCGGAAGGAACGACTCCATGACCCCCATCGTCGTCGGCATCATGTACCCGCCCGCCTGGGACGTGCGGCCCCGCGAGACGTACGAGGCCGACCTCGCGGCGCTGCGCGCGCTCGACCCCCGCGTCGAGATCGTGGAATGCCGCTACACCGAGGACAACCAGCTGCGTACCGAGCGCGGTCGTCCCGGTTCCGCCTCGGACGCGGGACTCCGGGCCCGCGCACCGGAGCTGACGCCCGATCAGCGTGCCGGCCTGGCCCGCATCGAGATCGCCCTCGTCGCCGATCTGCCGTTCGACGTCGCCGACCTGGCCCCCAACCTCCGCTGGGTGCAGAGCGTCGCCGCGGGCAACGGACAGCTCGTCTCGGCGGGCCTGCCGACCGACCGTGTCGCCGCGACGACGGCGGCGGGCGTCAACGGCACGCCCATCTCGGAGTTCGCGTTCGCGCGGCTGCTCGCGCACTTCAAGGGGCACCGCGAGTTGGAGGAGCGGCAGCGGGAGCACCGCTGGCAGGCGGTCTTCGGGGCGCAGGTGTCGGGACGTACGCTCGGACTGGTCGGCGTCGGCGGCATCGGCGGCGAAATCGCCAAGCGGGCCCAGGCGTTCGGGATGACCGTGTACGCGACGCGGCGCCGCACCGACAAGCCCGCGGCCCACGTCGACCGGCTGTTCCACCCCGACGACCTGCACGCCATGCTCGGCGAGTGCGACGCGGTGATCTCCGCGGCCCCGGAAACCCCGGACACCGTCGACACCATGGACGCCGCCGCCTTCGCGGCGATGCGGCCGGGGGCGTTCTACTGCAACGTCGGGCGCGGGTCGTTCGTGGTCGAGAAGGACCTCGTCGAGGCCCTGGAGTCCGGCCATCTCGCCGCCGCGGCCCTCGACGTGGCGCGTACCGAGCCGCTGCCGGCCGAGGACCCGCTGTGGGACGCGCCGAACATCTACATCTCCGCGCACTGCTCCAGCGACGGGCGCGACCACTTCACCGGGGTGTTCCGGCTGTTCCGCGAGAACCTGGCGAAGTACCTGGCGGGCGAGCCGCTGCGCAACGCGGTCGATCCGGCGAGCGGGTACTGATCCCGGCGATCCCCTTTCCTCTGCTTCTCTCCTTCCCTCTCTTACTCTGCTTCTCTGCGTCAGGAGGCCGACCATGGACCGCGAGCTCGGCGGTATCGGCAGCAAAGTCCTCTTCGAGGACGACAAGGTCCGCATCTGGGAGCTGGCCCTCGCCCCCGGCGAGCGCAGCGCGGTGCACCGCCACGACCTCGACTACTACCTCGTGCAGATCGGCGGCGACCGCATCGCCGTCGAGCCCGAACCGGACACCGCCGGCGAGTACAAGGACTACTTCGCCGCGGACGTCGTCCCCGGCGTCGTGGTGCCCATGAAGCGCGGCGGCGTGGAAACCGCCGTCAACGTCGGCGAGCAGCCTTACTACGAGATCATCGTCGAACTCAAGGACGCCTGAGCCGGGTTGCCGGGAGCGGCGAAAACGGCTCTTCCCAGCATGCGGTCCGGCGCTTAGCGTACGGGGGCCAGATCTTGCACCAAGGCGCACGACACGGGAGGTACGGGGTGGGGCAGGGACTCGTCATCGGGGAGGTCTTCGCGGGTGCCGCACGCGCGGTGCCGGGCCGTGCCGCCGCGATCCTGGGCGACCGCACGCTCACCTTCGCGGAGCTGGCGGAGGCGGGCAACCGTACGGCCCACGCCCTGCTCGGCCTCGGGGTCGGCAAGGGCGACCGCGTCGTGTGCTGGGCGTCCACGTCGCTCGACGTCCTCCCGCTGTTCGCCGCGCTGGCCCGGATCGGCGCCGTCTACGTCCCCATCGGCCCGGCGATGCCGGCCGACGAGGCGGAGGCGCTGGCCCGGGCCGCCCGGCCGACCCTGATGGTCGCGGACGCGCGGGTCGACGGCGAGGCGGTCGCCGAGGCCGTCGGCGTCGCGCACGTCGCCCTCGCCGAGCTCGTGGCGGCCGCGGCCGACGAGCCCGCCGAGGCGCCGGACTGCCCCGAGCCCGACGAGTCCGACCCGCACACGATCTTCTTCACCTCGGGCAGCACCGGGAAGCCCAAGGGCGTCGTGCTGTCGCACCGCGTCAACGTGCTGCGCACGCACCCCGGCGCACAGCTCGAACCGCGGGGCGCGATGGTGTGCGTCTACCCGATGTTCCACATGGGCGCGTGGACCATCGCGCTCCAGCAGTGGCAGGCCCGCGACACGCTGGTGCTCGTCCCGCAGACCGACGGGGCGTCCGTCGTCGCCGCGATACGCGCCCACGAGGCCACCCGCCTCAACTGCGTGCCCGCCGTCTGGGAACGCGTGCTCTCCGCGCTCGCCGAGGAGCAGCTCGCCGACACCGGCGACGGCACGCTCCCCTCGCTGCGCTTCGCCGACTCGGGCACCTCGGCGACGGTGCCGGAGCTGCTGGCGGGCATCGCGAAGGCCGCGCCGAACGCGACCCTGCGGGTGTTCTACGGGTCGACCGAGGCGGGCAACGTCACCTCCCTCGACGGCGCCGACGTGCTCCGCAAGCCGGGCAGCTGCGGCGTGCCGAGCGTGTTCCAGCACCTCGCGCTGTCGCCCGAGGGCGAGCTGTGCGTCCGCGGACCGCTGCTCTTCGACGGCTACTTCGACGACCCCGACGCGACCACCGCCGCCCTCCAGAACGGCTGGTACCGCACGGGCGACATGGCGACGACGGACGAGGAGGGCTACCTCAGCATCTCCGGGCGCACCCGCGACCTGATCCGCACCGGCGGCGAAAGCGTCGCGCCGGCCGAGGTCGAGACCGTCCTCGCCACCGTCGAGGGCGTGCGCGAGGTCGCCGTCATCGGCCTCCCGGACACCACCTGGGGCGAGGTCGTCTGCGCCGTGGTGGTGCCCGAGGACCCCGCGTCCATCCCCGGCCCCGCCGCCCTCCGCAAGGTCTGCGAGGGCCGTCTGGCCTCGCACAAGCACCCGCGTCGGGTCTTCTACGCCGACGAGCTGCCGCGCACGGCGGCCACCGGCCAGGTGCAGCGCAAGCAACTGGTCGACGACATCCTGGCCGCCCGGACCCCCTGACCCGCTCGCCCCCCGACCCGCTTGCGTCGCCCACCGCGGGCGGTACCGTCGGTGCGCCGGTCGGTCGACCGACCGGTTTCCTGACGTCCGCCGGAGGCACGGGTGCGGTTCTTCGATGTCGCGGCTCTGCCGGTCAGTCCCTGGCGCAACGGGGGAGGTGACACGCGCGAGATCGCGTACGTGCCGTCCGAGGCCCACGGCCATGCCTTCGCGTGGCGGACCAGTGTGGCCACCATCGCCGCCGACGGGCCGTTCTCCGCGTTCCCGGGAGTCGACCGTACGATCACGCTCCTCGCCGGCGACGGAGTCACCCTGTCCGCCGACGGCATGCCCGCGCACGAACTGGTCCGCGTCGGCGAGCCCTTCTCCTTCTCGGGCGATCTCGCGATCCGGGCCGCGCTCGCCGGCGGCCCGTGCCGTGTGCTGAACATCATGGCGATGCGCGGCGCATGGGCGGCAGACGTACGCCGGACCTCCGCGGGTACGACGCCCCGCGCCGGCGGATCCGGCGTGCTCCACGTGCTCGAAGGATCCTGGCAGTGCGGCACGACGACGCTGACGGCCGGTCAGGGCGCCTGGTGGGACCGCGAGTCCGCGGACACCCTCACCCCGCTGACGCCGGACTCGGTCGCGCTGGAGGCCGACATCCGCCGCTCCGCGTAGGCGGCTCGACGCCCCAGGGCGTCGCGGCTGACATCATGCGGCGCATGGACGCAACCGCTCGCGAGGTGCAGGCGAGGTGGCGCGCATGGGAGGCGCCGTACGGCGACTTCATCGTCCACGGCGACGGCTCGATCGTGGTGATGGCACCCACGATGTGGTCCGACTCCGGCTCCGGCCCGGCGGTCGCGGGATGGTCGGAAGTCCTGCGCGCGACGGCCTGGACCTGCCAGGACTGGCTGCACGTCGACGCCGTCACGGCCTCGTTCGCCTACGACGGGTATCGCGCCCTGGCGGGTGAGTCGAGCGCCCACGGCAGCATCGGCTGGGTCGCCCTCACCCGCGACACCGCGGACAACGCAGGCACCGCAGACACCGTGCAAGGCGTGGAGAACGAGCTTGTCTGGCTGGCCGTCTCGTGTACGTCGAACCCGTTCGCACGGGTCACGCTGAACGCGACCGCACTCACCGCCGCGAGCACGTCCGGACGGCTGTGGGAGTTCCCACGGGACGCCCCGGAGGGCGTCCGCATCAGCGACGACCCGCAATATCCGTGGCCTCGCTGACGGCGCATCACATCGCAACTACTCCTGGGTTTTCGGCTCCTCGCCCAGCATTCCGCCGAACGCCTCCTCGACGAGGCTGACCAGTTCGTCCCGCGAGAGGTTGGTCAGCTCGGGGAAGAACCCGCCCGGTCGGATGACGACGGCGCCGATCAGCGAGGCGACCGCGAACTCCGCGCGGCGGCGGGCGATCCGCTCCTCGACGCCGGTGCGCTCGACGATGCGCTCCACCATGGGGTCGACCATCGACTGGCGTACGGCGGCCGAAGCCTCACCGCGCACCGCCTCGTGCCCCTCCTCGCCGAGCGCCGCCCGGAACATCGGTCCGGGCCCGCCGAGGTCGTCCATGCGGGCGGCGAGGAAGTCGGCGAGCGCCCCGACGCGCGCGAGGTCGCGGCGCGCCGACGCCGCGTCCTGGCCGTCCTCCTCGATCGCGGCGAGGTAGAGGCCCGCCTTGTTGCCGTAGTAGCGGGCCACAAGGGCGGCGTCGACGCCCGCACGGTCCCCGATGTCGCGGAGAGTCGTACGGTCGTACCCGCGCTCGCCGAACAGCGCGCGAGCGGCGTCGAGCAGCGCCTTGCGGCTCGCGGCGGCGTCGCGCCTGCGCGGCCGTTCGGTCATCGCACGTTCGGTAGCCGAGCTGTTCACCGGGTGATTCCTTCGCCTGGGCCGTTGAGGGCTCTCGAAGGTACCTGGTCGACCGTTCGGACGGGAGCCGATCCGGCCGGAGATCCCGATCGCTTGTCGGGAAGAGCAATGGCGGCCGCGGCGCCGAGCACGCACGCGGCGGCACCGACCAGGAAGGCGGCGGTGTAGCCGCGGTCTTCGGCCACCCCGCCGCCGGACGGCGTGTAGGCGGCCAGCAGTGCCGCGATCGAGGCCGATCCGATGGCGCCGCCCACCGAGCGCAGCACCGCGTTCAGGCTGGTCGCGCTGCCTGTCTCGTGGGCCGGAACGGCCTTCACGATCAGGGCCGGCATCGCCGCGAAGGTGGTGCCGACCCCCACCCCGAGCAGCACAGAGCCCGCCACCAACTGCCACAAGTGGTCGCGGAAGAAGGCCAGGAACACCATGTCCGCGGCCACCACGAGCGAGCCGAGCGGCAGCACCGGCCCCATGCCGAATCGGGCCGCGAACAGCTCCGCAAGCCGGTTCGCACCGAGGCTGCCGAACGAAAGCGGCATGAGGACCAGGCCCGCACCCACCACCGAAAGGCCGAATCCGTACCCCGCTTCGGTCGGAACCTGGGCGTACAGGTTGATCAGGGACATCGTCATGTACAGCCCGATGCCGACCAGGACCGCCGCCACGTCGGCGGTCAGAAGCTCGCGGTTGGCCAGCAGGCGCAGTTCGACCAGCGGATGTGCGGCGCGCAGCGCCTGCCACGCCCACAACGCGAACAGCACCACAGCGGCCGCGGCAAGCCCCAGGATCGTCGCCGACCCCCAGCCCCAGCGCTCCCCCTGACTCACCGTCAGGAGCAGGCAGGTCAGGCCGCCGCTGAGCAGCAGCGCGCCGGGGACGTCGAGCGGTCGGCGCCGCGAGGCCGATCCCACCGGGACCACCAGGACGACCAGGGCCAGGGCGACGGCGGCGACGCCCGTACCGAACCAGAAGGCCGCCCGGTAGTCCCACTCGCGGACGATGAAGCCGGTGACCGGGTAGCCGAGCCCCGCACCGACCGACGTCGTGACCGACAGGGCGGCGATCCCGGACCGCATGCGCGCCGGGTCGAGGTGGTCGCGCGCCACCGCGATGGTGAGGGGCATGATGCCGAGCCCGGCGCCTTGCAGGGCCCGACCCGCGATGAGCCACGCGAACCCGGGTGCCACGGCCCCCAGGACGCCGCCTGCCACGACGCAGCCGAGCGCTCCGAGGACCACCCCGCGCCGGTGCGGTCCGTCGCCCAGGCGGCCGAGGACGGGAGCGGCGACGGCGCCGGTGAGAAGGGTCGCGGTCAGCATCCACTGCGCGCTGTCGATGGACACGCCCTGCTCGCGCGCGATGGTGGGGACCATGGGCGCGCCGAGCGTGGTCATCACCGACACCGCGACGGAGGTGAACATCAGGACGGGCAGCAGGGCCCGCGCCCGGGCAGCCGCGGCACGGCCGACGGGTTCGGGGGCGGACCCGGAGACGCGCTCGGCCCCGGGCTTGGAGCCTGCCCCGGCTATGGACGCGGAGACGGCCGCGGGCTCGGACCCGCGCGCGGACCCGGTACGTCCGCCCTCGCATTCACGCCCGTCCCGCCCGTCTTCACCTTCGCCGCGCTTGTGGTGCTCGATGGCCGTGCCCCCAGATCGCGTGTGCCGACCGGTCCTTCCGCCGCATCCGGTACATCCGGTCCGCCCGACAAGTCATGAGTGGATGACTTCGGGACGATACGCCATGGCCCACCGGTGTCGGAGACCGGCCGGTCCGCGGCGCTTCTAGGCTGGGGGGCGTGGAGATCCCCGAGCCCGCAGAGCAGCCCGTACCGCAGCCCCCGCCGCAACCCGCACCGCAACCTGCACCGCAGTCCGCACCGCAGCCCGTCGCATCGCCTGTCGTATCGCCCGTCGACCCCGAGGCCTTCAAAGCCGCGCTGTCCCGCTTCGCCGCCGGTGTCGTCGTCGTCACCGCACACGAGACGCACGAAACGAGCGACACCGCGAGCGACGACGACGTCGGCATGACCGCGACCGCGTTCCTGTCCGTCTCACTCGAACCGCCTCTGGTGCTGGTGAGCCTCCGCCGCCAGGCCCGCATGCGCGAGGTCCTCGACGCACAACCCCTTTGGGCGGTCTCGCTGCTGTCCCAGAGCCAGCGGCACGTCGCCGGCCGGTTCGCGATCCCGGGGCGCGTGAGCGACCGGCTGATGTTCGCGGACGTACCGCACCGCCACGGCGCGATCTCCGGTGCCGCCCTCGTCGGAGGCGCGCTCGCGACCCTGGAGTGCCGGACGCACCAGATCGTCGAGGCGGGCGACCACTCCCTCGTGATCGGCGAGGTCCTCGCCGCGACCCTGCCGAGCCCCGACGGCCTGCCGCTGCTGCACTTCCGGGGCCGCTACCGATCGCTCGCTTAACGGAGTTCGCCGCTCCCCCTACCCCGACGGCCCCGGAGTCGTCAGACTCCTGTCTGTACGCACTGTCCTGTACGCACCGTGCGCCGCCCGTATGCACGCTGTCACCGCATTCGACCGGCGCCCACGCGACCCGGCGCGCGCGGCAACTCGCGTACGCCCACGGCACCTTGCTCCGCCTGCCCGGACCATCGGAATCACCGGACCCGAGGGAAGGCCGTCTCATGCTCACGTACGACTACGTCATCGTCGGTGCCGGCTCGGCCGGTTGCGTCCTGGCCGGGCGGCTCAGCGAAGACCTGTCGGCGCAGGTCCTCCTGTTGGAGGCGGGTGACCGCGACCGCAAGCAGGAGATCCACATCCCGATCGGATTCCCGAAACTCTTCAAGACCTCGTACGACTGGAACTTCCACACCGGCAAGCAAACCGAGCTTGCGCAAAGGGAGTTGTACTGGCCGCGCGGCCGCATGCTGGGCGGCTGCTCGTCGATCAACGCGCAGATGTGGGTGCGCGGGCACCGCGCGGACTACGACGGATGGGCCGAACTGGGCGCCGAGGGCTGGTCGTACGACGACGTCCTCCCCTATTTCCGACGCGCCGAACGCCGCACCGGGTCCAACCACGACGGCGTCTACGGGACCGACGGGCCGCTGCACATCCAGGAGTTGCGCGACCCCAACCCGACGACCGCGGCGTTCCTCGCCGCGTGCGACGAGGTCGGCATGCGGCGCCTGGAGGAGATGAACGTCCCCGACAACGAGGGGTACGCCCCGTGCCCGGTGACGCAGCGGCGGGGCCGCCGCTGGAGCGCGGCCGACGCGTACCTCAGGCCCGCACTCAAGCGCCCCAACCTCACCGTCACGACCGGCGCCGCCGTACGCCGCGTGCTCGTCGACGACGAACTGCGGGCCACCGGCGTGGAGTACACCGACCCCTCCGGCCGCACGCACCAAGTGGCCGCCCGGCGCGAGGTCATCCTGTCCGCCGGGTCGATCGGCTCTCCCCACCTGTTGATGCTGTCCGGCATCGGCGACCCCGAGGCGCTGCGCGCGGCCGACCTCACCCCGCGCCACGAACTCCCGGGCGTCGGGCGCAACTTGCAGGACCATCTCGTCGCGGTCGCGGTGGTCCACTGCACGGAGCCGGTGACCCTCGCCGCCGCCGACAAGCCATCGCCCCGCGAGCTGCTGCGCTACATGCTCTTCGCAAGGGGCATGCTGACGTCCAACGTCGGCGAGGCCGCGGCGTTCATCCGCACCGACGCCTCACTCGAACACCCGGACGTCGAGATCATCTTCGCGCCCGGCCCGTACATCAACCACGGCCTCGAACCGCCGTCCGGACACGGGCTCACCGTCGCCTCGATCCTGCTCCAGCCGGAGAGCACCGGCACGATCGTGGCAACCGGGCCGGATCCGTCGACGCCGCCGGCGATCGATCCGGCGTACCTGACCGCCCCCGGCGACCGCAAGGCGCTCGTCGCCGGACTGCGGCGGGCCGCCGACCTGCTCAACACGAACGCACTCGGCCGCTACGTCGGCGCCCCGATGGCCCCGTGGCCGGGCAGCGACGACGAAGAGGTGCTGAACCGCTACGTCGGCGACCACGCCGAGACGCTCTACCACCCGGTCGGGACCTGCCGCATGGGCGTGGGCGAAGACGCCGTCGTGGACCCGCAGTTGCGCGTACGCGGCATCACCGGCCTGCGCGTCGTCGACGCCTCCGTCATGCCGAGGATCAACCGCGGGCACACGCACGCGCCGACGGTGATGATCGGCGAGCGGGCGGCCGACCTGATCGACGCCTCGCACGCCTGACGAAGCGCGCGACGGGGCACAGCACCCCCGCCCCGTCGCGCGCTAGGTGCCCTCTGCCGCCACGCGCATGAGGCCGTCCGCGGAGACCGACGCGACCAGGCGGCCGTCCTGCCCGTAGACGTGGATGCGGCCGTGCATGCGGCTGCGCCCCGCGTACACGCTCTCGCAGCGCAGCAGCAGCCACTCGTGGATCGAGAAGGGCTCGTGGAACGTCACGTTCTGGGCGAGCATCACCGAGGTGCCCTTGCCGCCGAGCGCCGCGACGGCCTCCGCGGTGTACGGGCGGAGCGCCACCGGCCCGAGGAAACCCTCCGTGCCGTACGCGAGCAGCGACCGCGACAACGACGCCTCGTCGGGCACCTTGGTGCAGCGCATCCACACGTCCAGCGTCGGCGGCCCGGCGAGGCCGAGCGCCAGCGCCTCCGCGCCGCCGTACGTCCGCACCTCCCACGGCAGCATCGCCACCGGCAGGTCCGCGCACTCCTCGGGGCCGGGTACGCCGTCCGGCAGCGGGCGGTGGTGGCGCAGGAAGTCCGGCTCGTCGCGCGTCAGCATCACCAGCGCACGCGCATGCTCGCGGCCCTCCTGACGGAACGCCACCTCGGCCGTCGCGAGCGCGCGTCCCGACTGCACGACCTCGACCTCGATCGCCACCGGCTGCGCCGCGATCCCCCCGCGCGGGAAGACCCCCTGCACCGACTGCACGGCGAAGCCCGGCACCGTACGCTCCGCGGCGGCGACAGTCTGCGCGAGCACCTGGCTCCCGAGCGTCGACGGGATCCGCGACACGATGTTCCGTGCCCGGAATCGCCCGGGCGCCGTCTCGGCGATGTCCAGCGCGTCCATCAGGTCGGCCAGGTCGATACCCGGCCACAATTCGGTTCCAGAGGCCATGCACGCATGATCGCAAACCCGATCTGACGATGCGTCAGGGGGCGGAACCTGAGGTTCCGCCCCCTGACACACACGCCTCTCACCGGCCCTGGAACGTACTCCCCACCCTCAGCGCACGCCAGGCGTACTGCCCTTCTTCCGCAGGAACCCCGCGACCAGCGACACCAGGACCACCGACACGGCGATGCTGATGATCCATCTCAGCCAGTCGATGCCCTTGGTCTCGTCGACCCCGAGCGCCGCGGCGATGCCGTAGCCGGCCAGGGTCCCGACGATGCCCACACCAATGGTGGCCAGCATGCCGATGCTCTGCTTACCGGGCAGGAACAGCCGGGCAAGCATGCCGATGATGAAACCGGCGATGATGAGACCGATGACGTCCCAGAACCCCATGTGAGCCTCCTGATCCAGCGCGCACCGCAAAGCACGGTGCACAGTGGTATTTATTTGGACTTTACGGTCCAAACCGAGCGTCGCACGATCGGCACACCCACGCCACACCAACCCGCCGCCGCCCAAACGCCCCGTACGGCCGCCCCCCACCCCGCGATCCGCCCCGCTCGCGCGTTCGGTACAAACCCGTCGCCCTCCCGGACCGGTGGCTTGTAGCGTGTGAACCTCAGTGCACAATGGACTCCGCACAACCCCGGCCCCGATAGCTCAGCTGGCCAGAGCGCCGCTCTTGTAAAGCGGAAGTCGTCGGTTCGAACCCGACTCGGGGCTCCAGGTCAGGGCGCTGGTCTCGGCGAGAGACTCGCAGGTCAGCGCCCTAGTGTTAACCGGCAAGTGCACCAGTAGGGCACCATTGGGATACCACTGGATGACCACTCAGAGCCGTTCGAATTTCATGATCGTCTCCCAGGTTTCTCCCAGGCCCGTCCGCGCATAGACAGAGTGAGACCCCCCGCGCCTGATACGCGGGGGGTCTCACGTGCACCGGCAGGACTGGCCTCGGCCGCAACGATTCCCAGGAACCTGCCGGTGCGATCTTGGCGGCCACTCTCGGCCGCGGACTGCGCTCACTTCTACAAGATCATCTTTTTTGCTTGCCCAAGCAAAGACTTCTGTACATGATCATTCCAGCGTTGGCGAGTGCCTTCCGACTCCTACGACCTGCCCCAGTGGGTCATCGACCGCCGATTACTGATCGGCAAGAAGATCCGGGATGCACGCCTTCGCGGGAACCTCACGCAGATGCGCCTGGCGGAGATGGTCGGCGTGGAGCACAGAACGATCCACCGCATCGAGTACGGGACGTCCGACCCATCGCTCTCCGTCCTCCTTCTGATCGCGGACGCGGTACGCGTGCCGCTCCCCGACCTCATTAGCGCCGACCCACACCCCATTCGGGAACAGGGAAAGGGTCCGCAACCGTAGCGCGGGCTACGTCAACATTCCATGACTTGACAGTCGTCCAGGTATTTTTTCACTCAAACGGGTGAGTCGCCTTTAGCTGACCAGCCGGGCTATCCGTGGTAAAAGCGCACGGTTCGCATATCCACGCCGCTTCTCTTGTTCGGTCGCCAGTCGCTTTCATCCGA
The DNA here is from genome assembly GCA_045039925.1 of Streptomycetaceae bacterium NBC_01309. Classification (GTDB taxonomy): domain Bacteria; phylum Actinomycetota; class Actinomycetes; order Streptomycetales; family Streptomycetaceae; genus Yinghuangia. The sequence continues at coordinate 5,829,180 of CP108400.1, read as the reverse complement.
TTACAGCGGGTGTGCTCCATGATCCACGCGCGGGCGACGATGCTGGCGGATCACGGAGCCGGATGACACCCAGGTCCCCCTGGAAGGTTTCGCGCGTGCCGCTCGGCGTCGCGGCCAGGCAGGGCGCTACACATGCGCTCTGCTACCGACTCCTCCAGAGCGGCCCGGGCGCGCTGCAGGGCGCGCTCGCGGGCGGGGTGCTCGAGCAGGTCGAGGATGGCGACCACGTGGTCGACTGCGGCGTCCTCGTCGAGCGGGGCGTCGAGGCTCATGCCGGGGCCGGTCACGGTGACCATGACGCCGTCGGCGTGCCGCTCAACTTCCGTGACTTCGCCGAGTACGAGTCTCACCGGCGCATCCCCCACGTCGGCGGCCCCTGGAAATTGCACGTGACCGTACGGATGAGCGTCGTGCCGTCAGGCCCGACCTCGTAGACCTTGATCGTCATGCGGTCCGCGGGCTTGCGGGGTCCGGCGTGTCCCGCCGGAGCGTCGACGGCAGCCGCAGAGTTGGGTTCATCGGCCATGTACCGACCGTACGAGCGCAGGCGGAAGAGACCGGGCACAGTTTGTGCCCCCTGCGTCAGGTGGCCAGCAGACCGATTCGCTCGGCCGTCACCGCCGCGCGCCCGCGGCGGGCAGCGATCGGCGAGTCCAACTCCTCTAGGAGGATCCTCCTCGCGTAGCCGTTCCACGCGACGGTGTCCGGAGCGGCCTCGTACGCAGCGTCCAGCGTTGCGACTGCGACCTCGGGCTGCCCGTCCAGGTGATAGGCCCGCGCCTGCTCGACGCGGTGCCGGGCGCGACGTGGGCGGGACGGGATGACCGAGGCCTCGGCACGCGCGGCCTGGCGCACGGACTCGCCGCCGGCGTGGAGTTCCACCGCGACGGTCACAGCGTGGGCGCCCATGATCGCGTGTGAGAACGAGGTGACCGGGTGGTAGTAAGCCGCGGGCAGCCGATGGGCCACGCGCTGGGCCTGGTCCCAGTACCGCCATGCCGTGGGTGTGTCGGCGCGGCGGGCCGCGGTGTAGCCGACCTCGTAAGTCAGGGCGCCCCAGATCGCCAGGACGTCATCGGGTGCGTCAGGTAGACGCGGCTCGAGGTAGGACAGGACGCCGCGGTTGACCTCGTCAGCAGCTTCCCAGTCGCCGGCGTCCCGGTGGGCCTGCACGGTGAGCCACCCAGCGATGCCGATGGCGTGCGCATCCTCCGACTCCTGCGCTGCCGCCATGCCGCGCTCGGCCACGCGCCACAACAGGTCCTGGGCGGGTTGGTAGGCAACGAAAAACTGCGTCAGTGAGTAGGCCTCGGAGAGCAGGGCGTGCGCTGCGCGCCGATCGGTCGCGGCCGCGGCCTGGCGCACGGCGAGCTGCGCGTCGCGGATGAGGTCCGGCAGCAGCCGACCGATGACCTCGCGGTGGTCCGGCGCCGAATGCCGCGCGGACCAGGCGTAGTTGAGCCGCGTCCGAAGGTTGGCGTGTGACGGGGCGTCCAGGTCGGGCAGCATCGGGAAGAGGTTGAGGGCGCGGCGCACCGCAGGCAGCCGGTCGTGGCCGGGGCCGCAGAAGAGTTCGACGTTGATGGACTGATCTCCAGTGAGTGTCGCCAGGTCGCGGATGCGCAGTACCTCGGCGATGCGCAGGAGGACCGGCAGCTTCGGCTGCGCCAGGCGCCCGACTTCCAGGCCCTTGACCCATCCCTCGCTTTTACCGAGCAAGCCACCGAGTGCAGCTCGACTCAAATGCTTGCGCTCACGCTCGATCTTCAAGCGCCGCCCGAAGGACAACGGCTCCACTTCGTCCTGCGCGGTGGTGTCCGGTCCGTTAGCATCAGACATCTTGGCCCCGCCTCTCCTGTACAGGTCGCACTGACAGGGTAGAGCGCGGGGCCAGTCACATATCAGGGATCACCTGCTCGGAACCGACGCTGACCGTTCGTCCTACCAGAAAGCTCCGCACGCGAGGCAGCAGCACCCGGCGCCCCTGCTCGCGTCGACGCACGACGCGGTCAGCCCGTTGCACCCGGCGGTCGGGCAGGACCCACAACTGTCCGCACTCGGCATGGTGCCGTCCGCCGCGATCGGGCTGATAGGAATGATGCGGCGCCCCTCAGGGGACGGAATCGACGTCAACGGGGCTCCGGTCAAAGTCAGTTCGCTCATGTGACCAGCGTGGCAGGCAAGTGCCACCGGCGCACGGGCCGCGCCGCGTCCGCCCCGAAACGCCACCGTGTCCTCCCGGCGTCCTACAGGAGTCCCCGCACACGGCCTCGTCACACACCGTGCATCGGTGGTTGCATCGGTATAGCACGACGGACCCAGGACCCGAAGAGGACACCGGCGCACACCCCCGGAGTCCTGCGGACGTCCTGGCGCACCCCACGGCCGACGCACCGCCAGAGAGGACGCCTCCGTTGAACGCCAGCAGCCACAGCACGACGGCCGTGACGCCGCAAGACCAATGGCACAACCCCTACGCCCCCCGGCTCGTCCCGGCCGGCGAGACGTTCGACGTCATCGAGGTCGAGGACCGCCTCGGATTCGAGGCGCTAGGCACCCTGTACGCCCACCGCGTCGCCGTCGGCCCCGTCATCTCCGACCGCCGCTACCGACGCATCGGGTTCTTGGTCCCCCCGACCCCCGCACCGCATGTCTCCCGTATGCGCGCCGTCGGACCGCGGCACCACGGCCGCGGGTCCTGGATCACCGTTCCGCCCGCCGAGTCCGACGACGGGCCCCTCGTCTGGCTCGTCCCTCCCAGCCCCGAGGGGCGGCTCACCGCGCTGCGCCACGTGCGGGCCGCCATAGCGGAGGCGGCGCGAACGCTGGCCGACTCCCGCCCGCAGGCCTCCTAGCCCGATCCAGGGCACGACGAAGCAGCCCCCGCTCGCACTCGCGAGCGGGGGCTGCTTCATGGTCCGGGCGTGACGGCCTGCTCGACGCGGTCGACCGCATCCCGCAGCGAGGCACCGGAGTTCGGTCTGAGTTCGTGCTTGATCTCCTCGACCGCGGCCTCGGTGCCGGCCTGCCGGTGCTCGATCGCGGCTAGGCGCTCGAGGACTCCGGGTTGCTCGGGGCGGCCCGGGCGGGCGCCCGTGCCGTGCCAGTCGTCCCAGAACAGATCGAGCCTGACGACCAGTTGCCGGATGGGGCGGCCGACCGTGCGCCACAGAACGCCGACGATGACCAGCAGCCCACCGACGATGGCGACCCACGTAGTCAGCGCGTCGGTCACGGGCGGCCTCGCAGGGCCTGGCCGAGGTCGGGCTTCGGCGTGGGCAGCATCGCTGCGGAGTCGGCGTCGCCGATGCGTTTCGCGGCCGCGGCCTTGAGGAGGGCCAGGCCGACGGCGATCGGCGCGGCCCACCATGTGTCGAGCGGGGTCACCGCGGTGATGACGACGCCGGCCCCGGCCTGCGCGGCGGTCCAGGCGGCGCGCTCGGCGGTGTCGACCAGCCAGGTACGGGATATGCCGATCATGGGGTGACCTCGAATCCGTGGGCCTCGCCGAGGTCGGTGAGGCTGCTGTGTCCGGGGATGCCGTCGGCGTCGTCGCCGGTGAAGTTGCACCGGCGTTGCCATGCGGCGTATGCGCGGATCGTGTCCGTGCCGTAGTGCCCGTCGGCGCGCGCCGCGGCGAGCAGGCCCTCGGCGACCAGCGCCTGCTCGACGATGACGACGTCCGCGAAGTTGCTGGTGGCGTTGCCTGCCCGCGGCGGGTCCGCGCGGGCGGAGTTGATCAGCGCGCGCAGCGACACCGACCGCACCGCGGGCGGCGGTACGGGCCTGGCCCATCCCGGGTCCGCGGACACGATGCCGCCCGGGTAGGCGGGATAGCCGTAGCCGTACAGATAGTCGTCCCGGCGCGCGCGCTTCTTGAGGTAGACGCCGTCGCCCTCGGCGCTGCCGGTGGCGTTGGTGTTGCCCTCGACGGTGTACGCGTAGTTCCGGTCGTAGGCGTAGACCAGGCCGACATGCGACCCGCCACCCGGGCCGAAGAACACCTGCGCGCCGACGGCCGGGTACTCCGAGAACCGGCCCCGGTCCCGGAACCAGCGCACCGCCGCCGCGCACGACGCGGTGACCGGGGCGAGCGCCGCGGCGCCGGCCTGGCGGAAGACGTACGCCTGGTAGGTCTGGCACCACGGCTGGCCCTGCGACCACTCCAGGCCGGGGACGGCCGGGCTGTAGCGCTGGATGTTGTTCCAGCGTCCGCCCGATCGGCCTTCCTGGTAGCCGAGTTCGGCTCGGGCGATCCGGATGACGTCCGCTGCGGTGCCGCTCATGCGCTCGCTCCGTCCTGCTCGTCGTACTCGGTGTCGGGGGTGCCGGCCTCGGCGTCGCGGCCGGTGGTCGCGGGCAGGTCCGCGGCCTCGGCCGGGTCGCCTGCGGTCTCGGCGTACTCGTCGCCGTCGGTGGGCTCGGGCATGGGTACCTCCGGGCATGCGTGTGAGCCCCGGGCGGGACGGCCAGGGGCTGCGGGGTGTGCGGGTGGCTACGTGGCCGAGCCTCTGACGCGGCGGATGTTCAGGACCGACGCCTGGTCGGCGTTCAGGAACGTGCTCAGGGCCCCGCCGCTGGACTGCTGCGCCAGCAGCTCGACGTAGTCGCCCACGTCCAGGTACCAGTCCCTCGGCGCGCCCGCGGCGGTGACGACGGTCGACGACGACCCCGGGATGAGCGCGGCCGATCCGCGGACGTACGTGCTCCCGTTGACGCGGATGACCAGGCCGCGGGTGCCGGTGCCGTTCTGGTCGAACGACACCTCGCCGGACAGCTGATAGACGCCGGCAAGTTGGCAGGTGTACCGGTTCGGGTTGCCGGCGGACCACCCGCCTTCGGTGTCGATGTCGGCGACGCCCATGGTTACGACAGTCGGGCTGCTGCCGACGGAGGAGACGACCGTCTGCCGCAGGACAGCGTCCGGGGGGTTGAGGATTTCGTCCATCAGCGCGGCGGTGATGCGCATCCCCGCGAGGACTCGTGCGGTCATCGGCTCCTCCTCACAGGGCGGTGAACGGCGTGTCTGCGAGGCGCAGATCGGACCCGCTCGCGTGGGGCTTGCTGATGTCGTTGACGCTGCGGGCGACGGTCATGGTCTGCGGCGTGATCACCGCCAGGGACCGGTAACCGACCGACAGCGGCAGCGCGTTGGTGTTGGACGGCTGGAGGTAGGCCAGCAGCCCGAGCGGTCCGGCGGCGGTGATCGCCGTGTCGGTGGCCTCGGCCTGCCACCGGACCGGGTCGCGGCCGGAGGTGGGCCAGGCGCGGGCCTGGATCGTGGAGCCCTGGATGCGGGCGCGGATCCGCCACGTCTGCCCGGACGTGTAGCTGCCGACCGTGACCGTCGTCAGGTTGGTGCGGGTGCCGGCGACCGTGCGGGACAGCACGAGGACGACAGCTCCGCCGACCTGCCACTGCAGGCGCGCGTGGTAGTGGTCGGCTGCTCCCTGCACGCGCAGGGCGAGGCCTGCGGTGACGCCGTCGCCGGTGACGGTGACCGTCGGCGCCACGAGGGTGACCTCGGCGTCGGTGTCGGGGCACGTGGTGTCGGCGAGGGTGGCGATGTGCCGGGTGGACAGCGCGGCCAGTCCGACCAGGCCGGTGCTCGACCCCACCGAAAATGCGGACCCGCTGCCGCCGATGACGGTCCAGGCCTGGCCGCTGCTCGAGCTGCCCCAGCCGCCCGCCGCGACCGTCCGCGCGTACGTGTCCACGAACTCGGCGACGCCGGTCACGGTCATGACCTCCCCGCCGACCGTGATGTCCCACGGCATGTGGGCGGGGTCCGTGGTCCACACCGGCCCGGTGGTCGTGGCGACCAGGACGCTCGTCTGCACCGCGTCGGCGGCCGCCGCCAGCACACTGCCCGCCGTGTCGAAATGGGACGGCAGGGCGGAGTCGGCGACGGCCGGCAGCCACGGTGAGCCCGGGGTGCAGTTGAAATACAGGTCCCAGGTGGTGAGGGTCAGGATCTCCTGGTAGCCCTGCGCCATCAGGTCGGCGTCGCCCGGGGGCAGCCAGTCCGGCAGGTCGGTGATGACGAGCCGGGCCCCGGAGTCGACGGCGCACGCGGCGTCGATCAGGTGCGGCGCGGCGTGCAGCCTCACGTGGACGACGGGGTAGCGCGGCTCGTCGACGGTGCCGAGGTGGACCAGCCACGCGGCGTGCTGCTCGGCCTGCGCGTCCTGGTCCAGGGACCGGGTGACCGACTCGGCGTACAGGCCGACGCCGTCCGGCGGCGGCAGCACCGACAGCGGCCCGTCCTCGCGCACCACCCGCCCGCTCGATCCGCCCGCCCTGGTGACGGTGACGTCGTTGCGGGTCTGCTGGTCGTCGTCCTCCGGCTCCAGCGGCGGGGCGACCTCGCCGTCCAAGGCGTAGCTGAGGGTCAGCGCCGGGTCCTGGTTGTACAGGGTGTCGCGCAGCCGCAGCGCCAGGCCGACGGTGTCGCGCAGTTCGTGCAGGATGCCCTGCTCGGTGTCGGCGCACTCGCCCAGCAGCTCCAGCAGGGTGGTCCTGCCCTGCGGCCCCATCGGTTCGCTGGCGTCGCGGTCGCCGTAGATGGTGAGCGGTACGGCTTCCTCGAGGGTCAGGCGCCGGGCGCGCTGCCCGGTGACCTCGCCCGCCCAGGAGTCGATCGCGCCGGCGTAGGCGTCCTCGGTGCCCAGCGGGGTCGACCACACGGAGACGTGCCCGAGGGCCAGGCCGTCCAAGTCCTCGTGGTATCCGCCCAGAGGGCTGCCGACGGACGCAGGGAATCCCACGCTAGCCGCGGCCAGGGTGGCGCCGAAAGCTCCGGCGCCGCCGCCGACGTCGGTCCAGAAGAGATCCCAGATCACGTCGCTGCCGGACTGCCTGGCGAAAATCTCGACCAGGATCCACTGCTTGTAGAGGTCCGGGCCTGTGCCGATGTCCTGGGCGATGACGTCGACACCGGAGGCGTCGACGCCGGTCAAGGTCCACAGGGTGCCGGACATGTCCAGCGTCCACGTGCGTACGGTGCCGCTGGTGGCGACGCGAATCAGCGACCGCTGGGTCGAGTTGACCGTGTCGTGGCGGTAGACGAACCGCACCGACCACGCCGTCGTCGGCGTCGCGGGCGCGGGGACCTGGCCGCGGATCTCGACCAGGCGCCCGTCGCTGCTGCCGATGACCGGCAGCGGCGCCGAGGACGGCAGCGAGTCCGCCTGCGCCCACAGCATCCCGGTCGCGGTCATCGGGGCGACGCCCGCGATCGGCGACGCGGCGCGGGTCGCGGACGCCTCGTCCTCCATCGGCCAGTACGCCACCGGGCCCAGCGCGGGCAGCTGCCTGCGCAGGGTGGAGTCGAGAGCGCGGGCGCCCTGCCCGAGGCGGCGCATGATCCCGGCCGCCTCGATCGGCACGTACACGTCCCGCCCGGACGTGTCCCAGCGCTGCGGCCACGACGGGACCTCACCCGCGAAACGAATATGACGGTCCGTCAGTTTCGCCGCGCCGACCGTCGTCCACGTGCGGCCCGCGGCGTCGACGAAGGACGTCGCGCCCGGGGCCTGCGCCGTGAAGTCGACATCCGCCACCGCGGTGCCGTTGATGCCGTCGCGGACCTGCGCTGCGTGGACGCGTCCCTCGGAGACGACCGCGTTCGACGCGTTCATCGACGTCGTGCGGCCCACCTCCAGCGGCGCCGCGCCGTTGGCGATCGTGGTCACGGTGGGCTGCACGACCGGGTCGCCGAGCTGCACCCACGGACCCGCCATGGTGGCGGCGGTGTAGAAGCGGATCGTCCGCCCGCTCGCGCCGTTGTTCACGTCGACGGTCGCCCGCAGGGCCAGGCGGTTCGACGCGGGGATCACGATGGGGAGCGTCGACGTCGCGCTCGGGATGCTCGACCCGATCGCGGTCTCCGCCCACTGCACCAGCACGAACAGGTTGTTGGCGAGCATCATGCGGTAGCTCGCCAGGGGCACCGAGAAATCCCACCGCCCGATCAAGCTGGTGAATCTTCCGGGCGGCGCGGCCCAGTTGTCGAGCGAGACGTCGACGCGGACGTCGAGGTCGGCAGTGATGTCGAGCGCGGACGTCGACGCGACCCGCGCCGACCCGCCGTCGACCCGCAGATGCGGCGTCGCGCCGGCCGCCGTGATCCTGACCGGGGTGTTCCGGCCGATCAGCCCGAAGTAGTCGCCGTGCGGGTTGCGCGGGCTGTACTTCCCGCTGCGGTTGTTGATCGTGAAGGAGCACCGGCCGTGGTCGACGCGCCCGCCCTCGTCCGCGCGGCCGCGGGTGATGGTGACCGGGTCCCGGTTGTACAGGTCCTCGGTGGCGTCGGTCCACGCACCGCCGAGCCGCAGCTCGAGGCCCGTCTCAGGGGAAACCACGTCGGCCTCCTTTCAGTTCGCTACCTGCGGCCGCTGAACGCGGTCTGCGCCGAGCCCTGTCCGTCGAGGCGGACCATGCGGCGCACGAGCCGCTTCATGTCGGCGTCGGCGCCGGTGACGTCGATGACCACCCGCGTCGGTCCGGCGCCGTCGGCCGGGCCGCGGACCGCGCCGGCGACGGACCGCATCATCTGGTCGAGCCGGTCCAGCGGGATCACGGCCTCGGACTGGCCGCCCTCGCCGATGACGGCGAGCTGCCCGCCCGGGCTCGCGGGGACGATGCCGCCCTGCGCCAAGTACGCGATGTCAGGCGTGTGCAGGGTGAACGACGGGACGGAGATCCCCATGAAGGACCCGCCGCCGACGGTGAAGCTGAGGTGGTTCCAGCCGCCGATGACACCGTTGATCGCGTTGCGGAAACCGCCGGGGATGGAGTCCCACATCCCTGCCGCGCCCTTGGCGATCTTGCCGGGCCAGGACATGACCTCTGCCGCGATCCCGCCGAACCAGCCGCCGACCTTGCCGGGGATTGCGGCGAGTTCGCCGACGCGGGTCTGGATCCAGTCGACTCCGGCGCCGATGGCCTGGCCGGTCTTGTCCCACGCGCTGGTCACCGACCCGGTCACCGAGGACCAGGTCGACGCGGCGGTGTCCTTCGTCCAGGACCAGGCGGCGCCGAGCTTGCCGGTGATCCAGTCCCACACGCGGCCGGTCGCGGCCGCGACTTCGTCCCACTTGATGATGATCAGCGCGATCGCCGCGACCAGCGCGACGATCCCCAGGATGATCCACGCGATCGGCGAGGCGGCCATGGCGGTGTTGACCGCCCACACCGCCGCGGCGGTGAGCCCGAGGACCAGGACCAGGCCGCCCACGATGGGGATGGCGGCCTTGATCAGGCCGGGGTGCTCGGCCATGAACGCGCCGAGCTTGTTGACCACCGGCAGCAGCGCCTCCCCGATGGTCGTGGTGATCGTGCGCATCGCCGCGTCGTACTGCTGCGCGGGGCTCTTCTCCATGGACTCGGTGATCTTCGCGGCGGCGCCTGCCGCCTTGTCCATCCCCGTCGCCGCGCCGGCGCCCTCGGCGCCGATGGTCAGCAGCGACAGGCCGAGGTCTTCACCGGGCCCACCGAACAGGGCGGCCTGGAGCATCGTTCTCTCGGTGGCGTCCTCGGTCGCGAGCAGCGCGGCGGTGATCTGGTCGAAAGCCACGGTGCCCTGCCCCGTGTTGACGAGCTTCTGGATGTCCTCGACGTTCAGCTTGAGGTCCTTCAGCGGCTCCTTGACCGCGTCCGTGTCGGCGATCCGGAGCGTGAATTCTTTGAACGCGTCGCCCAGCTTGTCGAGTTCGAAGGTGGGTTGCTGCGCGGCCTGGACCAGGACGCCGAACGTGTCCTCGGCGGTGAAGCCCATCTGGGCGAAGAACTCCGTGTACTCCTTCAGCAGCACCGGCAGTTCCTCGGCCATCGCCGGGGGCAGCTTCTGCGCGGCGGCGGTCATCAAATCGAACCCGTGCTCGGCGTCCTTGACCAGGCCGACCTTGAGCAGGCCGCCGATCGCCTGCGTCGACTCCGCAACATCGAATTTGAATACCTTCGACAGCGCCATCGCCGACTTGGTCATCTGCTCGAGCTGGGCGTCCGAGGTCTCCCCGAGCTCGCCGAAGTTCGCGATGACGGCGCCCAGGGACTCCGAGACGTCGGCCGCCGACTCCCCCCACCCTGCGGCGAACGTGCTGGACGCCACGCCGCCGACGCGCTCGGCTTCCTCCGCGGTCAGCCCGAGCTGGTACTCGAGCTGACTGGTCGCCGAGCTAATGTCCATCGCGGCGCCCAAGCCAGCCACAAACAGCGCGCCGACAGCCCCGCCCGCCGCCGCGGCCGCGATCCCCTTCAGGCTCCCCTCGGCCTGGTTCGCGGCGTCCTGGGTGCCCTCGGTCAGGTCATCGGTTTTGACGCCGATGGCGACCAGGATGTCGTCGATCGTGCCCACTGCGACCGCCCTTGTCGTCGGTGCCGCCGGCCTGCTTGCCGCCGGCCTTGTCGCCCGTGCGGTCGCTGCCGCCGAGAGCCTTGTTCATGGTCTTGACGGCGGCGAGCATCGACTCCCAGTCCTGCGGCGCGCGGTCCCACCGCGGCACGAAGTCCTGGGCGCGGGCCCGGCGGCCGCGTTTGCCGCGCAGGGAGTTGACGATCGCCGCGGTCTGGATGCCGTGCAGGACGTCGCCGCGCTCGGGCCCGAGCGGTCCGGTGACCTGCTCGTAGGCCATCCACTCCGTCAGCTCCTCCGAGCTGATCCGGGCGAGCAGGTCGGCGACGGTCAGTCCGAGGTGGGCGGCGAGTCGGAAGTAGAACCTTCGTTCTGGCCGCGCTCGGAGTTTCCCGCCTTCGCCGCCGCCGCGTCCTCGCTGATCCCGGACAGGGCTTTGGCCTTGTCGTAGAGACGGTCGATCACGGCACCGGACTTCTTGCCGACGTCCTTCGTCTCGGCGTCCGTGTAGATGCGCTCGAAGTTCTCGTCCACGAGGCACTTCACGAGCAGCTTGGCGCGAATGTCCTTCAGGTTCCGGCCGATCGGATTGCCCTTCGGACCCAGCAGGATGAACGACGCCTCGTACGCGTCGCGTTCGGTGCCGGTGAGACCGAGGAGCCGGACCTCGCCGTGCCACTCCGGCACGTCGACGTCTTCCCATTTCCGGTCGTCGGCCGAGTTGATCTGGTCCTTACTGAGGAGCGCCATCAGGCGGAAGTCCTTCCGAAGCGGCGGGTGGGGTGAGGGCGTTGGAGACGTCGACGCGGCGCGCGAGCAGCGTCAGCTGAGGGTGGGCGGGCCGGTGACCTTGAAGGTCAGGGACGCGGTGAGCTTGTCGTCGTACGGGGCGTCCGGCTCGAACCCGGTCATGATCCCCGCGAACTCCCACGTCGTGGTCCCGGTGTCCGGGAAGACGACGCGGTAGTTCCGGGGCTCCTCGTCGTCGAAGTCGGCGATGAGCGTGTCGTGTTCGGCCGGGTCGTAGTTGACGTCGACCGACACCTCGCCCGCGTCCTTGAGGCCGCCGAGGAACTGCATCCACTGGTTCGGGCTGTCGTGCGCGGTGACGTCGATCGTCTCCCGTGACAGGCCCGGGCCCGAGATGTTGGTGACGTTCGCCAGGGCCGTGAACACCTCCGGGCCTGCGCCGTCACCTCGGGCGAACTGCGTACCGAAACCGTCGATGCCCGACATGGCTTTCTCCTCAGGGTTGTTCGGTGACGATGCGGAACCGGGTGATGCCGTGCCGCAGGTCGCCGGGGGGTTCGGGGTCGGTGAGCAGCTGCGCGAACTCGTACCGCGTCGCGATGTGGTGGTGGCCGGCGATGGTCAGCGGTTGGTGGTCGAGCAGCCGGACCTGGTGCGCGACGATCGCCCGGGCCTCGCCGTAGCCGCGGTACTTCGACCAGGTGTGCAGGGTCAGCACCGACTGCCGCCCGAACCCCCCGTGCCGGTTGTCGGGGGTCTCGACGACCTCGCCCAGCTGGATGAACGGGCACTCGGCGTCCTCGGGGATGTGGTCCCACACACCGGTGACCACGGCCATCAGTTCCGCGTCGCCGGTCAGCCGCGCGTAGACGGCGCGGTGCAGCGGGTCGAGCGGCGTCGTCGCGGTCATCGGCGCCGCCGCAGCGATTCGCGGACCTCGTCGGTGATCCGCTCCCGGACGCGTCCGCGCTCCGCCTCGAGGGCGGGCTGTAGCGCGGGCTGCGCCGACGCCCGCCACGTCCCGAACTCCTGGAACCGGGCGTAGTAGTGGGCATCCTCGGGCCAGCCGACGCGGGCGGTGAGGCCTTCGTCGTCGAGGACGATCCGCACGCCCGCGCGCAGCGCACCCGTATCGACGCGGACCCGCCGCTTGGTGTCATCGCGGACAGCTTCGGAGGAGAGCCGGATCGCGCGCCGGAGCGCGTCGACGACGTCCTCAGGCAGTTCCTCGAGCCGCCTGCGCAGGGCGCGGACGTCGACGGTCACCACCACACCGGACCGGGCCATGACGTCCTCACTTCCGGTTGCGCAGTTGTTGGCGTAGGACGTGGAGTTCGCCGGCGACGGCGAGCAGTGCCCACGCGATCGCCGCCCCGGTGTCCGCGGGCGTTCGTAGAAGCGCTTCGGCGCGCTGCCGGCAGTCGAGTGGGTCCGCCGGCAGCGGCGCCCGCGGCCCGTCCGCGCTCACGCGCCGAGTTCGATCGCGGCGACGGTGACGGAGGTGACGCCGGAGTAGGTGATCGCCGCGCGGCCGGTCGCGCCCGCGAGGACCCGTGGCAGCGGGATCAGCCCGTGCTCGCCCGCCGCCAGGACCAGCGCAGGGTTCTCGATGTCGAGGCCGGACACGGTCCCCGGGGTGGCCACGGTCACGGTCACCGGGGACCCGCCGCCGTTGAGCGCCCACAGGAAACGCCCGGGGCCGCACGGCGCGGTGTCGCCGCCGCCCGCCGCGGCGACGGCGGCGCCCGCCGCGGCGACGGCGGCGCCCGCCAGGTCCGGCAGCCCGCCGTCCAGCGGCGCCGCGGTCAGAGTCAGAGCAGCCACGTCAGGTCCCTTCGGGTTGGATCAGCTGGCACTCGGCTTTGCGGTACCGGGTGCTGGACGGCTCGACGACGGACAACACCCGGTAGACGTGCGCGCGCATCGGGTCGCGCAGTTCGTCGCCGCGGCGCACGTCCGCGGTCGGCATCACGTAGACGCTGTGCGTGAGTTCGGTCCCTGCCTGCTGCGCGAGCATCCGCTCGGACGCCGCAGGCTGGTCGACCTTCACGCGCACCAGGTCGGGCTGCCGCACGTAGGTGACGGCCTGCCCGCCCGCGCCGTCCGGCGAGGTGGTCGGCCGCCACACCGCCAGGTGGCGGTTGAGCCAGTGCGCGATCATGTGCGCGCCCGGTACAGGCCGAGCGTCTTCTTGTCGGCGTCGGACAGCTCCATGCCCAGCGTCTCGGCGGCATAGCTCTTGGAGTGGTCGCCGAGCGATTCGGCGGTGAGGCCTTCGGGGTTGCCCCACCCTGCGGCCGCGAGTCGCAGCTCGATCCGTTTCACGCCGCGCGGCAGGACGGTGTACCCGGCGGTGACGACGGCTTCGACGACCTGGTCGCCGTCCGGCCAGTCCGCGCCGACCCGCGTGAGGATCCCCGACGCGGACCACGTGTAGTCCCGGTCGCGCCCGAACTCGAGGACCTGGTCGTCGCCGTCGACGTCAAGAAGGGTGACCGACTCGACGCCGACCACGGGCCACCGCGGCAGCAGCAGCCGCCGCGACCCGTTCCGCCCGGGCCGTTCGCGGTCGCTGCGGGTCGGGCCGTCCAGGGTCACCGTGTCCGTGGACAGCTCCAGTGACTGGCCGGTGGCGTCCTCGATCACGCCGCCGGCGAGGTCGAGCAGCAGCGCCGCCTCGGCCTCTTCCTCGTCCACATAGGGACGGCCGAGCCGCAGGAAGTTCCGCAGCTCGGCCGTGGTGGCGTACGTCACCGGTCACTCCTCCGGTGGTGCGGCGGCCTGCTGCTCGGCCGCGATGATGGCGGCGACCAGGTCGGCCTTCTTGCCGTCCGGCGGCAGCGAGATGTCGTGCTCGTCCGCGTGGTCCTTCAGCCCGGGGACGGTCAGCTTCCCCAGCTCGGCGGCCCGGGCCGCGACCGCGGGGTCCTCGAGGTCGACGACGTCGACCGGCGGGGCGGACGGCGCGGGCAGCGAGGGCTGCGGGTCGGCGTCCACGGCGTACCTGCCGGCGACCAACGCGGCGGCCTCGTCCTCCTCGAAGCGGGCGGTGGCGCCGGCCTGGACGACGCGGTCGGGACCGGCGTACAGGGTGAGCATCCTCAGGTTCCGCATGCGCGTGTCCCCTTCTACTTCGGGGCCACGCGCGGGGAGCCGCGCAGGACCAGGCCGGTGCACGGCAGCGTCGGCGTACTGGTGCCGCCGACCGTTTCGATCGTCACGCGCAGGTACCGCTTGCGGCCGCGGTAGCCGATCTCGTACGCGGCCACGTCGTTGGCGGTCGTGACGACCGGCTCGGCGCCGTCCAGGTCCGCGTCCGCCACCGCGGTGAAGTCACCGCTGGTGGTGGTGTCGGACTCCTGCACCTCGAACGTGAAACTGGGGTCGGTGCCGGTGGCGGTGCCGGTGTCGATGACCACCGACACCGCGCGGTATCCCGCGATGTCGACGGCGGCGCCGTCCGCGGCCGCGGTGCGCGCGGCCGGTGCGAGGGACTGGGCGACGGAGACGTTGTTCTTCAGGTCGCGCTTCATGGCGATGGGTGCCCTTCTGCGGGTGGGTCGGTGCCGGGCGGGGTCAGGACGTCGCGCACTTCAGGCGGACGAACGCCTCGGCGAGGACGGGCATCCCGTCGACTTCCTGGCGGCCGATGAACCCGATCTGAGCGGTCTCGGCGTACAGCTCGACCAGGCGCTGAACCTCGAAGGTCAGGGCCTCGGCGATCCAGTACGCCGAGAAGTCGCCGATCATGCCGCCGTACAGGCCGTTCGTGTAGGTGTTCGGGACGAACTCCGAGACGACGTACGGCACGTCGAGGATGGTGTCCGGCCGGTCGGACGCCAGGCCGGGCTGCCAGATGTACTGTCCGTCGACCGTCGCGGTCAGCTTGCGGACCTTGCGCAGCGCGTCGCGGTGGAACAGCCACCGCGCGCTGTTCCAGTACGCCGCCTTCAGCGTGTACTTCGCGTCGATCAGGCCGTCGCCGGTGAACCCGGTCGCCGAGCCGGTGGCGACGTCGCGGCCGGTCGGGATCCCGTCGTCGCTGGCGGTGAACAGGCCGAGCGGCTTCTTGTTGCCGTCTCCGGTCATGTACGCCTTCTCCTGCGTGACGCCGAACTTGTACGCCATGCGGTCGCGCACGATGTTCTCGGCGCCGTTGTTGGTCAGGCGCAGGAGCTTCCGCGAGACCTTGACGCGCTTGGCGAACGGGTTCGGGGACAGCTCGCGCTTGCCGAGCCGCAGCGCGTCATCCTGGGTTCCGGTCCCGATCTCGGTGGTCCACTCGGCGTCGTTCAGGTCGGTGTCCAGCGTCGGCACACCGAGGGAGTCCGCGGCGGTCAGGGAGTGCACGGTGGCAAGTCCCCGCAGCGGCACCGCGTCGTCGACCGCCTTGATCAGGGACTGGATCCACTGCATCGGCGGGACCAGGTAGCCGCCCTCCGGGTCGGACCCTGCGTTCAGCGCGCGGGCCTGCTCGGCGGTGAGCGCGCCGCGGCCGCCGATCATGTACGTGCGCAGCGCCTCCATCGCGGCGGTCTGCTCGCGCGTCGCGCCAGCGCCGCCCGTGTCGGTGTCGACGGCGGCGCGGTCGTCGTCGAGCAGTCGCTCGGCTCGCGCGATCGACGCGTCGACCTGGTCGCGCTCGTCCATCAGCGCGTCGAACCGGGTGTTCTCCTCGGCGGTCATGGTGCGGCCCGCCTTCTGGGCCTCCTCCATGAGCGTTTTGGCCTCGGTGCCGAGCTTGGTGCGCTGGGCCTTCAGCTCGCGGATCATCGGCATCGGGGTTCCCCTTCAGGTATGGGTGAGCCGCCCTCAGGGGCGGAAGCTGTACAGGGTGTTCGGGCTACAGGCCCGCGAGGGCGAGGCGCCGCTGCCGCGCCTCGTGCGCGCGGGCGTCGTCGTCCTGGTCGCCGTCGTCGTCGGTTCCGCCGGCGGCGTCAATGAGTTCGGTCAGCGCATCGCGCGCGGCGAGGACCAAGGCCTTGTTCTTCTTGGACAGCACCGCGCCCGCGCGGGTGCCGTCGTCGGCGCCGCGGGCACGGCGCATGAAGGCGGCGAACAGGTCGGGGTCGACGCCGCCGCGGATGTCGATGAACGGGACCAGGTCGGCCGCCGCGCGGCCGGACTCCACGACCGCGTTGGGGTCCATCGGCAGCGGCACCGCGGACACCTCGAAGAGTTCCCAGCCCGCGGGTACGCCGGCGTCGTCGATGTCCCACACGTCGAAGCCGATGCTGAACGCGTTCATGTAGCCGCCGCGGTACTTGCGCTCCACGGTCTGGGCGAAGTCGTCGGCCGCGTCGAACGTAACGTCCATCATCAGCTTCTCGCCGTCGATCCACGTCTTGTCCGCGCGGCCGATCGGCAGCCCGTCACGGCCCCAATAGCTGTGGCCGTAGCCGACCACCGGATTGGACTGGAACCGGCCGAGGTCCGCGCCCTTCATCGTCAGGTTCAGGCCGTCGCCCTTGCGTCCTTCGGTCGCCGCGACGATCGTCAGCGGCGTGCCCGCCGCGTCGTCGCCGTCGTCGTCAGCGCGCTGGACGTAGCCGCGCAGGTAGTGGCGCTCGCCCTTCATCGGTCCCTCCCGGGGTGTCGTATCTGCCGGTCGCGCGGCGAACTGTGCTGGCGTTGCGGCCGCGTCGGCGGCGGGCCGTGGTCGTGTCCGCGGCCGATGCACGTCTCGCACCAGCCGCGGGCGTCGACCAGGCGGAACCCGCAGCCGGCCACGCCGTCGCGCACCGGACCGCCGGCGGCTTCGTCGTCGCGGCCCGCGCCGTAGCCCGCGCGCCACCCGAGCAGGTAGTCCTCGCTCGGCTCGTCAGTCGGCGACAACGGGCACCACCTGGCAGTCGCAGCCGGGATGAACCGGCGGATGGAACGTGTTCCGCTTCGCCTTCAAGGCCTCGCCGTCGTCGCCCTCGACCTCGTCGCCCTTCGCGATGAACGGGGTCTCGATGCCGACGGTGCGGCCGTCCAACTTGGTGCAGTACGGGCAGTTCTTGCCCTGCGCGACCCACCGCAGCTCGCGCACGCCGGCCTCTTTCCAGGCCTCGCGCGCCGCGGCGTTCGGCAGCTGGGTGCCCTCCCACTTCGCGGTCTGCTCGGGCCGCTCGGCCTGCCACTTGTCGAGCCGCCCCATCACCGAGGCGACGGCGTCCTCCAGGTCGTCGGCCTTCTCGGCGGCCGCGCGCAGCTGCCCGAAGCTGGAGCCGACGCGGTAGGCGACGTGCGCGGCGACGTACGCCCTCGCCCACACCGACAGGTCCACGTCGTCCTCGTGCCCGACCTCCTCGGCCGCCTCGACCGCGACGTCCGCGGCGAACTCCGTGAACAGCGGCAGCCACAGCGCGGACATCGCCGCGGCGATCGGGCCCTGCTCGGCGTACAGCAGCCGCAGCGCCGCGAGGAACGCAAGCACCGACCGCGCCTGGCGGACGGGTTCCAGGTGATCGGCGACCAGCTTCCCGACCTCGGCCGCCTCCAGCGCGGCGACCTCGGCGTCGGCGGCGGCGATCTTCGGGGCGTACGCGTCGGCGACGTTGCGGCGCATCTCTGCGCCGCGGCCGCGCAGCAGCCGCGCGTACCGGCGCGCGGTGCGGGCGTCTTCCTCGAGGGCGCCGCCGCCGGCGGGCACCATGTTGAGCGGCACCAGGTACACGTCCCCGCCCGGAACCGGGTTGCGGTTCTCCATCTCGCGGATGTCGTTCGTCGACAGCCAGCCCCACTGCCGACCCACCGCATAGGCCTGGAACCGGCTCAGGGTGTCGCCGCGCAGCAGCGCGTCGACCAGGTGCTCGGCGAAGTACCGCCTGCGTTCCTCCGGCAGCAGCAGCTGCGTGAGGATCGCCTGCTCCCACCGCATCAGCCACGACCCCAACGCCGAGGTGATGTAGTCGAGTTGCTGCTGCTCGATGTTCGAAAAGGTCGCGCGCTCCAGGTCGCCGATCTTGTGCGGCGGCAGCCGCAGCCACCGCGACATCTCGGTGACCTGCAATTTCCTGGTCTCCAAGAACTGCGCGCTGTCGTTGGGGATGCCGACCTGGTGCCAGGTCACGCCTTCCTCGAGGATCGCGACGCGGTGCGCGCGGTCGATCCCGCGGTGGATGTTCTCCCAGTCGTCCGCCATCCGGCGCCGCGCCTCCGGCGACAGGTTCCCTGGATGCGACAGCGCGCCGCCCGGCGCGCTGCCGTTGCTGAAGTGCTTCGCGCCGTAGTGCTCCGTCGCCAGCCCCAGGCCGATCGCGTTCGCCGCGAGGTCGACCACGGGGTAACCGTGGACGCCGTCGAAGCCCAGGCCCGCGATGTGCAGAACCTCGCTGGAGTGCAGGCGCACCAGGACGCCGTTGACGTGGTCGTCGTAGACGAACCACTTGTCGACCTGCCCGGCACGGCCGGTGGGCCTGGTGCAGATGGACAGCCGGTCCGGGCGCAGCGGCCAGATCTCCTCGATCACGCCCGTGCGCTCGTGGGTGACCAGCACCCCGACGCCGTCGCCCCACGTCGTGGCGTGGCTCTGCAACGTCTCGCGCAGCTGCATCGACGTCATCAGCGGGTTCGGCTGGTCGTGCAGCAGCGCGTACAGCGGATGGTCCGTCGCCCTGCGCTTCCCGCGCGCGAGGCGTTCGTACAGGAACAGCGGCAGGCTGCCGAGGTCTTCGGCGATCACCCGCATCCCGGCGAAGAACGGGCTGTACATCAGCGCCGTCTCGGGGCTCACGTGGATGCCCGAGCTGTTGCCGATGCTGCCACCGTTGATCCAGTCGACAACAAACTGCTCGGGCGTCGCGAGGTCGGACAACGGGCCCAGACCGCGGGCTGCGGAGCGGATGAACCCCATCAGCTACCGCCGCCCTTCGAAGCCTTCGCCGGGGCCCGCTCGGCGAGCGTGCCGCCGACGATGCCGCCGGCGACCAGCAGCACCCCGGCGGCAGTCACCCCGAGCCACGGCGCGAACAGGCTGAGGCCGACGCCGATCAGCACGATGCCGACCGCGGCGATCACGTCCCACCAGTCCATGCCGCTCCTTCACGTCACAGGGCCATGCCCTGGGTCTCGTAGATCGACGGTTTCGGCAGGCCGCGCATCCGGCCGTCGATGGCGAACAGCTGCGCGGGCAGCCCGTCGATGCGTTTGAACGACTTGTCCCGGTCGGGCTTGACGGGGCGCATGCGATCCGGGTCGTCCCTCGGGCGCTTGCACTCGATGTTGTCGGCCATCCACCGGGCGACCGGGTTACCGAACGTCTCCAGTTCGACGGCCTTGAGCTGACGCATCAGCTCGGCCATCGGCGCGGTCATCCGCGCGAACGTGGTGTTGCTCTCGACCATCTTGAGGCGGGTGCGCTTCTCGATCTCCTGGCGCACCGGCTCCCCGCACCACTTGTCATACGTGATGTCGACGATCCGGAAACGGCCGTGGTCGACCTCTACGTCGCTGTAGATGCGGTCGTAGTCGATCGTGTCGCCCTCGGTCTCGGTGATCCACCCGTCCCGGACCCACCGCGTGTACGCGCCGTTCGTCGGCCCGTCCAGCAGCTCGGTCACGGACTCCGGTGCCCAGAACCGCCACAGCACCTCGCCGCCGGCGAACACCAGCGAGAACGCGGTCAGGTCCAACTTGCTCGACAGGTCCAGGCCGCCGAAACACTGCTGCCCGAGCAGCCGCTCGGCCGCCCACTCCGGGGTCGGCGCGATCTCCCTGACGTTCGCGTCCCACAGGTCCATCGGGATCCAGCGGGTCACCTGGCTCACGCGCTGGTTCAGGCGGAACTGCATGAACGCGTTCTTCAGCTTCGGATCCGCGCGCGCTTCCTGCGCCTCCTCGCGCAGCGCCTGAAGCGACAGGAAGGTGCCCAACGCGGGGTTGGACCAGTACCAGTTGGCCTCGTCCCACGGGTCGAGGGAGACCGGCAGGTCCCGCCGGAACGGGAACAACCTGCGCAGCTGGTCGAGGTCGTCCTTCGTCCGCGGGGTCTTGCGGACGTACGCGAAGTGGTGGCCTGCGCGCTCGGGTTGCGCCTGGACGCGGTCGGCCTCGTCGATGAAGTCGGCGCCGAAGCTGGTGCCGTCCTTCGTCTCGGTGGTGATCGCGATCATCAGCGGCTGGCAGCGCGCGCCGGCCGCGGTGCGCATCGCCTCCCACAGCGACCCGTCCGGCTGGCTCAGGACCTCGTCGAGGATGAAGCAGTGCGGGTTGTGGCCGAGTTCGACGTCGGCGTCGGCCGGGATGACCTCGTAGTGCGACCCGGTCTTCTCATCGATGAGCCTGCGCGTCGCCTTGTTGTGCACCAGCCGCTTCGCCAGGACCGGCGAGCGCCTGACCATCTTGGTCGCAGGCTCGAAGACCTTGCCCGCTTGCCTCGTGTTCGCGGCGGCGCCGTAGACCTCGGCGGACTGCTCGCCGTCGCCGACCAGCATGTACAGCGCGATCCCGCTGAGCAGGGCGCTCTTGCCGTTCTTGCGGGCGAGGACGATCGTCGCGCGGGTGTACCGGCGGACGTACCGGCCCCACTGGCGGCTGTAGACCACCTCGCCGAACAGCGGCCGGATGATCTCGTGTTCCTGCCAGTGCGCCAGCACGAACTTCGTGTTGGCCAGCGCGCCGGCGGGGTGCACCAGCAGCTCGGCGAAGAACGCGACGACGCGGTCGGCGCGCGGCTCGCAGTAGTGCGCGCCGCGGCGGTTGCACGTCTTCCCGTCCAGGGTGTACCCGCACACCCCGCCCGCACGGGACTGCGGCCGCCAGCGCTTCTGGTGGTTGACCGCCAGCGGGCGGCTGCGCGTCGGCGGCCGCCTCGAGGTCGCCTTGCGCGGCGACTTCGTCGGCGCGGTCGGCGCGCGGCGGGTGGTGGTGCGCGCGGCCATCGACCCCTCCCCGCCGTCAGGACAGCAGCCGCTCCGCCCCGCCCGGCTCCTGCTCGCCGCCGATCCGCAACTGCCCGCGGTCCGACGGCGTCAGCCCGAACCGCGCGCTGTAGCGCTGCACTTGGGCGTCGGCGCCGTCGAGGACCAGGAGCCACGGGTTCTTGCCGAGCCGGTGGCCGGTGACGTCGCCGTTCTTGTTGAACACCGGGTGCTCGACGACCTCGCCCTCGGCGGCCAGGTGCTCGGCGGCCCGCGCGCGACGCGCGACGGCGTCGCAGCACGCGGCGTACGCCTGCACGTCCCACGCGGTCAGCACGCCGCGGGCGACCAGGTCGTCGGCGAGGACGTGCCACACCTCGACCGCGGCCTCGGACAGCCAGGCCGGCGGGGCGATGTCGCCCTCGGACGGCTGCGGCTCCTCGCGGTTGACCCGGCCCGGGTTCTTCTTGTCGACGCCGTGCAGCAGCTTGAGCGCCGTCGGCGCCGGAGCCGTTCCGCGCTTGCCCACCACGCACCTCCCTGCCTGCTGTCAGACAGTCACTCAGCGTGTACGGCGGGACCTGGTACGGCGGATGCCGTAAGGCGTGGAGGCGAGCCTGGGCTCCCCCCCGCGTTCCGACCTCCCCCGATGCCAGCGATCATGACCGCCCTCCCCCGCACGCTCAGTAGTCGGGAACGTCGCTGTTCCATCCTCCGGGCTGCTCCTTCGCAGTGGACTTGCTGTGGCACGAGTGGCACACGCCGCGGCCGTAGGCGGGGTGGTGCTCGTCCAGGTCGCGCGCACGCAGCTCGCGCTTGGACAGCGGCCAGTGGTCCGCGTGCACCGAGGCCTGGCCGCACGGCGCGGTGTGCCCGTGCTCGGTGTCGTCGCACACGCACGTCGGGTGCTTGGCCAACACGCCTGTGCGGAAGCGGTGTTCGTGTTCGGGCCCGTAGCCCTGGGCGGCGGCGGAGGGGCGGGGGCGGGGGGTGGTGCAGGTGGGGCACTTGGCGGTGCCGGGCACAGGGTCACGCGGGCAGGCCGCGGTGGTGCAGCGCCTAGGGGCTCGGGTCGGCATGGCGGCCGGCCGTCAGCCCGTGTCAGTGGGCAGGTCGTCGAGCAGCTGGCGCTTGCGTGTGGTGGGGGCGCCGAGGCGGCGTAGGGCCTTCCACGCGTCGTGGTGTTCGTGGTCGGGTGCGTGGGCCATGGCGAGGGCGGCGGCTTCGCGCAGTGCGAGTAGTTCGGGGTCGGTGAGGGTCACGGTGTGGCGGGTGATCTGCTCGGTGGTGATGTCGGCCATGTCGTCCTCGGGTCATGGGGTTACACCAGTTCGACGCCCTGGACCATGAGGTCCCAGTCGTCCAGGCCGGTGTTGGTCGGGGTGAACGTGAGGTCGACGGCGTACATGACTCCGGCCGAGCCGCCGCCCGCGAGGCCGGTGGGCATCGATCCCATGCTGGTGCCGAACGTGGACGCGGTCGCGGTGAGGCTGCCGCGGCGTACGGGGCCGTTCGCGAGGAACGCGGCGGTGTTGCCGTACCGGCCTTGTGGGTGGGCGACGTTCGCCATGATCGGGACACCGGCGAGGACGGACACCGAGGATCCGCCGAGGGCGACGGTCTCCCACTGCGGGCCTGAACTCTCGCCGGTGAACGTGGCCTCGGCCAGCTTGGTCGCGTCCGAGACGCGCCACAGCCTCCCGATGTGGGTGCCGCCGTTCGCGCTGCTGCCCTTGTAGAACTTGATCTCGCTGACGACGCCGTCGCGTTGGGGCACCACGGTGAGGCCGAGTTCGAGCGCGGTGTTCTCGGCGTTGACCGGGGTGGTCGGCGCGACGGGCGCGCGGAAGCAGTAGGACGTGAGCAGCGTGTCCGGCGGCATCACGCCGACGTTCGCGCGCTTGGCGATGAACAGGGCGTTGTTGAAGCGGACCATCGCCCCTGCGGGGTAGGCGGTGCCGGCGTTCCAGGTGCCTGACCACAGGTCGGCGGCGGACGGCCCGGGCGGGCCCTGGACTCCCTGCTCGCCCTGCTCCCCTTGCTCACCGGGCTGCCCGGGGGTGCCCGGGGTGCCGGGTGCGCCGTCGGCGCCGTCCTGGCCGGGCGGGCCCTGCTCGCCGCGGGCGCCGGGGGTGCCGGCGGCGGCGACGGTGACGCGTTCGCGTTCCTTGATGACCAGGACTCGGATGTCACTCATCGTCGGACCTCGGCACGTACACGGTCTGCCACCGGCCGCGTTCGAGGGCGTCGGCGGTGCTGGTCTTCTCGTCGAGCCACAGGCCCCAGTCCGCGGCCGCGACCGCGGCGGTGACCTCGGGGTCGATGGTGACGACGATGAGGCCGGCCTCGGCGTCGACGACCATGGACCCGCCGACGCTGGTGCCGCCGCCGGTGCGGACCAGGCGGGCGCGCTGCCTGCCCTTCTCGCGCAGCACGAACGTGACCGCGCGGTCGCCGAGGTCGACCGGCTGCTCGGCGGCGTTCTGGACGCCGAACTCGACGGACCAGGACTCGCCGCGCGCAATGTCGGCGAAGTTGGTTGGCACGTCTACCTCCTGGCGCGGCGTCGGGCGGGGTGGTGCGCGGACCCGTCCGCCCTACGGGTCCGCGCCGTACGGGCGCTCTTTGGGGCGGGCCAAGGGGTAGTCAGGGTCCGGCTGCCGCGCCGTCCTCGGCGTCCCGGCGAACGGGACCGGCGCGGCAGCCGGGGCATGGGTGAGGCCCCGGAGCACACGCGTCCGGGGCCTCAGGTGGTGCCGTGTCCACGGGGGCAGACGACGGCGCCGTACGGATCAACGCCCAACCGTCCGTTGTGGTTACGGCGTGGTCAGAAGGTCGGGCACAGGTGCTCGTGCGTGGCGTCGAGGATGCGGGCGGCCACGGACGCGGTGCGGCCCTCGGGGTGGGTGGGGCTGATCCAGCGCTGCTGTGTGACCTCGACCTGCTTGGCGCGGTTGCCCGGGTGGTCCTTGATGCTGCGGCAGGTGTCCCGGCCGCGGCTGACGGCCTTGTCGGCCTTGCCGTGGGCGATGTCGCGGTCGATCTTGTCGAGGGCTGCGACGTAGGCCGCTTCGGTCGCTGCGTCGGCCTCCGGCGGGTAGCCGACCTCGGCCATGATGCTCGCCCGCTGCTCGGCCGTGAGTTCCGGCGGTGAACTGGCGGGCGCGGCCGCGGTGGTGGGCGTGGTGTTGCCGGCGGTGTCTGTGTCGCTGTCGTCGCTGCCGCAGCCCGTGAGTAACAGGGCGGTGGTAGCGGCCGCGATCCCGAGGTAGATGCGTCGCATCTGTGTAGGACCGTCAGGGCACCGAAAGGGTTGTGCGTGTCAGGCGCCGAGGCCGAACCGGTCCCGGCTCACGTCGGCGTAGTGCGCGGACAGTTCGATGCCGACGAAGGAGCGGCCCTCGGCGAGGGCGGCGGCGCCGGTGCTGCCGGATCCGGTGAACGGGTCGAGGACGACGCCACCGGGGACGCAGACCTTCACCAGCTCGCGCATGACCTGTTCGGGCTTCTGGGTGATGTGGCGGCGGGCGGTTCCGCGGGGCTGTGAGCCTTCGACGATGCCGGGCAGGTACACCGGTTCGGGGTGCGCGGCAAGGGGTCCGCGGCTGCCCCACACGACGTATTCGCAGGCGCGGCGGAACCCGTCGCGCTGGGGGCGGGTGTTGGGCTTGCGCCACGGGACGATGCCGCGCCATGTCCACCCGCCGGCCTGCAGGGCGTCGGTGGTGGCGGGGAGTTGCCGCCAGTCGGTGAAGACCAGGGCGGAGGAGCCGGGGCGGGCGATGCGCAGGCACTCGGCGAGGACCATGGCGAGCCAGGCGGTGTAGGAGCGCTGGTCGCGGTTGTCGCCGACGAAGTCGGTGAGCGCGTGCTGGGCGTCGCCGCTGACGTACTTGTCGCGGGCCGAGGCGTTGATGCGTTCGCCGGTGGTGCGGCCGCCGCTGTTGTACGGGGGGTCGGTGACGACGCAGTCGACGGAGTCGGCGGCGAGGGTGGGGAGCGTGGTGAGGGCGTCTCCGTGGTGAAGGGTCCAGTCGGGCATGGGGGTTGCTCCTCGGTGCGGGTCGCATGCGCCGATGGCGAGCGAGGCGGTGCACGGCGGGCGCGGATGCGCGAGAGCCCCGGGCCGGCGGTGCGGCGCGGGGCTCTGGGCAGGGGCTACCTGCTGAAATGATCGTGGTCCGGTCATGATCGGTCACGTTTGCTGTGCTGGTCAAGCACGTTCGCGGCGTGGTTTCGCGGCGGCCTGCGCGGCGGCGACGTCCTCCATGCGGAACAGGGGTCTCCTGGGGGTGCCGCCGCACGGGGTGAGCAGTCCGCGGCGGCGCCAGTCCCGGATGGTGGCGGGGGCGACGTCCGCGGCCTCGGCGGCCAGGGCGGTGGTCATGATGCGGCTGGGCAGCATCGGCCGGTTCATACGCGCCGTCCGGCGGCGATGCGCAGCCAGGCCCGGCGCCCATACGCCGCACGGCACTTGGCGCAGGTGATGACGTCGTCCCACGGGGCGACGGTCATGGGCGCCTTGCAGGCGGGGCACGGTCCGGCGTCCCGTACCGTCTGGCCCTCGTACGCGGTGCGGACCTGTCGGGCGCAGGCCTCGGCGGCGGCGTCGACCGCGTCGTTCAGGTCGATCGGCAGGCCGGTCCCGTACGCGCCGATGAGCCAGGTGCAGGCCCACGGCACGCCGTGCCCGTACGAGGCGCTGTACCGCCAACGGCCGTACTCGGGCCGGACGTCGGGCTGTCGGTGGATGACGACGGTGGACACGACGCGGGAGAGGCTGACGCGGGTGATGCGTTGCCGGCGCGGCCGGGTCTCGGGGAGTTGGGTGCGCTCGGCGACGGTGTCGGCGAGGTCGAACAGCCGTTCCTCGACGGAGATTTTGGTGGCGATGACGTCGAGGTTGGCCGGGGCGGGGGACGCGCCGCGGCCGATCGCGCCGGCGCGTTTGTCGGTCTGCTCGTCCTCCCACCGCTCCAGTGCGCGGGCGCGCTGCGCGGCGGTGGTCTCGCGTACGGGGTCGCGGCGGCCGCGGCCGGGCGCGGCGTCGAGGTGGGGCCACAGGTGGCGGACGGTTGCGAGGTTGTCGGGTGTGGTGTCCATGGGGTGTGTCTCCTGCGGGTCGTACGCTCGGGGTGTCCTCGCGTGGTCGTGGTGGACACCGGTGGGCCCGTCTCGGTGCAGGAGACGGGCCCACCGCCGCGTCAGCCCTGCACCGGAAGTCCGTCGGGGCGGATGGGGATCTGCATCTCGTACGCGCCGGGCAGGCGCCGGGAGTGCGCGCCGCGGGTGATGACCGTGGGGCCAGCGGCCATGCCGAGCATGCGGAAGACGCCTTCGATGCGGGCGACCGTCTCGGGGTGGTGGGTGCTCAGGTACAGGTGGGCGGCGTTCGGGTCGGAGCGCAGTCGGGCGAGAACGGGCTCGGGGTCGGTGTCGGGTACGGGGGTGGCGGCCATGCGGGCGACCAGGAGCCACACGCGGTCGGCGCGGCCGGGGTCGGTGGCGGTGCGCAGTTCGCGGGTGCGCGGGTCGAGTTCGCCGCGCCAGGCTGTGGCGTGGGCGCGGATCCGGTCGGCGACCACGCGCGCGCGGACCTTCGGGATGAGGCCGAGGATGCCGGCGAGCGCCAGGCCGTGGCCGTGCTCCCACACCGCGACGCGCTGCCCTTCGAGGACGGCGGCCAGCCTGAGGACGGCGGCCTCGGGCGCGAGCGCGCCGGGCGGTACGCCCCGGGCGCGGGGCTTGCCGCAGTGGACGGTGACGTCCCGGAGCGGCGTGCCGTCGTGGTCGGCGACGGTGAACTGCTGTGCGACGGCGGTCGGTTTCTTGGCGGTGCCGGCGATGGTGCGGACGTGGACGTACCGCACCGGGTCACCGGCCACGAGGCCGGCGGCCCACGCGGCGGACTGGAGGCGGCTGGATTGCGTGAGGGCCTGCGCGGCGAGGATGTCGGCGATCTGGGCGCATGCCTGGCACAGGCGGCGGCCGTGGTCGTCGCGGACGGGGCAGGGGCGTTCGGTGCGGGCGTCGCAGTCGGCGCAGGTGTGGGAGGTTTCGGCGGTCCGGTCGTCCTTCCACGTCGGGTAGCTGAGCAGCCGCGGGCCGGTGGCGGGTGAGGGGACGCTGTCGCTGAGGCGGTAGAGGTCGAACTCGGTCCGCTTGTTGCTGTAGGCGGGGCTGGCCGAGACACGGGCGATGGGGGCGCCGACGGGGACGCGTGGCATGTCGAGGTCGGACAGCTGGCTGACGGTGTGCAGGCCGGGCGGGACCCGGCTCCAGCCCTCGAAGACCGGCGTGGGCGTGGGCTTGGGGTCAGCCATCGGTGCTCTCCCCGAGGACGTGGGTGCGGAAGTCGGCGACCAGGGCGCGGCCGTCGGTCGGCGGCCGGGTGTGCGGGGCGGTGCCGATGACCGGCGGCGGCCACGTCTCGCCCGCGACTCGGGGTGTGGGGAGGTCGGCGCCGTCGAGGGCGCGCAGGACGGTGTCGCCGATCGCGCGGGCGGTGACCATCTCAGCCTGGTTGCGGGAGGTGACCATGCGGGCCCTGGTGGCGACTTCGCGTACGCGGTCGAGGGCGGCGGCCTGGTCGACGCCGGGGATGTGCTGTCCGGCGGCCGCGAGGCACGCGGCGACGACGACGGCAGCGGGGACGCAGCTGGGGAAGTCCACGCCGCCAGCGCCGGGGCAGTCGAGGCCGCTGTCCCCGCAGTCGTTGATCACTCCCCAGACCGCACCGGACGGGTGCTGGAGGACTTCCAGCGGGCGGTCTTCGATGCCGGTCCAGCCGGCCGCTTCGAGGGCCTCGACGATGTCGAGGCGCGGGTCCCAGGTCATCGGCCGGCCTCGCCTGCGAGTCGGGCGTTGATCTGGCGTTGGGCGGCCTCGCGGCGGGCGGCGTGCTCGTCGCGGGCGACGGCGCGCGGGTTCGCGGCCGGGGGCGGGGGCTGGTCGGCCCATGCGGTGTGGCGGGCCTGGTGGACGGTGTGGTGGCGTACGCGGGTGCCCTGGTGGCTGGTGCACAGCTGTCCGGCCGGGGAGGCGCAGCGCGGGCACGCGACGGCCAGTTGCGGGAGGTCGGTGAGCTGCTGCTCGGTGGGTTCGGTGGACATGGCACGGCTCCGGGGGTCGGTGGGGGTGCGGCGGGCGGCGCGGGCGTCGATGACGGCCTGGAGGTTGAGGTCGCCGCGGGCGAGGGCGGCCACGACGGCGTCGGTGGCGTCGTACGCGCCGAGCCGGCGGTAGCTGCGGCTGCGCAGCGTCTTCACGGTGTCCTCGGTGATGTGGAGCTGCCTGGCGGTCTGCCTGGTGTTGTAGCCGCAGGCGGCGAGGGTGAGGACCTGGAGCTCGCGGTCGGTGAGCGCGGTGCCTTCCCGGATCCGCCGGGGACCGCTCCGTATGGGGGCAGGCATGCGCGGGGTCACAGCAGCGGCCCGACGTCGACGTGGTCCGGGTCCGCGCTGCGGGCGGGCTCGGTGCGCACGAGGGCGGCCGCGGCGGCGAGGCCGGCGCGCTCCAGCATCACGGCGATGGCCTCGGTCGTCGCGGCGCGGACGCCGGCGGCGTCGTGGGCGAGTTGGGTGCGGGCGGCGTTGAGCGCGGCGCGGTCCTGGCGGTCGGCGCGTAGGGCGGGCAGGTGCTCGCCGACGATGCGGTCGCGGGCGGCGTCGGCGTTGATGACGTCGCGGGTGGTGCGCAGGCTGCCGGCGAGGTCGCGCAGCAGCCAGTCGATGTCGTCGGCGGCCTGGACGGGGTCGAGGACCGGGACGGGGGCCGGGTCGGTGTGGGTCATCGGTGTGGTGCTCCTCAGGCGGTGTTGTGGTGGCGGAGTTGTGCGCGCATGGCGTGCCACTCGGCGGGCGGCCCGGCGTCGCCGACGGCGTGTAGCCGCGGCCGCCGGGGCTCGTCGTCGGCCTGGTCCTCGCGGGCGTTGTCGTCGGCGATGCGGCGTTCGATCGCGGCCATCTGGTCGCGGTACGCGTCGGCCTGCGGGGTCGGCTGCTCGCCGGGGTCGTCCGGGCGTTCGTAGCTCAGCCAGGTGACCCAGGCGTCGTCGGCGTCGGCGTCGGCGAGCCAGCGCCGGTCGGGGTTTCCGGTGAACTTGGTCGTGGCGGCTGCGACTGCGGCGGGCCCGAGGCGGGCGATGTCCGGGGCGGCCTCGGCGCACGCCCAGGCGCTCGGTTCCCATCCGCGTTGGCGCAGAGAGAGCCGGTCCTCGCGCGCGGGCGCGTGGTGGGTTACCTCAGGAACTCTCTCTACTGGGGTATGGGGAAAGGGGATAGGGGCGGCGCGCGTACCCGCGCGCACGTGCGCACGTGAGAGGGCCTGCGGACCCCCCTCGGGACCCCCCTCCGCAGGGGGGTCGGCAGGCCCTGTGACCTGCGGGTTTTCGGCGTGCTGGCCGTGGGGGCCGTCGGGGGCGGGCGCGGCGTCGGTTTCGGCGGGAGGCCCCTCGGCAGGGGGGTGCGGAGGGGGGTCGGCAGCCCCCTCGGCAGGGGGGTGCGCAGGCGGTCGGGCACCCTGCGCAGGCCCCTCGGCAGGCGGGTGCGGACGCCCGTCGCGGTCCCCGTCGGCAGGGGGGCCGGGACGGGGTGGGCGACGGCCGGGGCCGTCGCCGTCGGGGTGGGCCAGGCGGCAGATGGTCGCGATGTGGCCGGCGACCTGCGCGCGGGGCGACGGGACCGGGTTGCCCTTCGCGTCCCTGGTCGGGGTGTCGCTGAGTTCGTCGAGGGGGATGCGGCCCATCTCGATCGCGAGGGCGTTGCGCAGCTGCGGGGAGGAGATGAGCGCCGCGTCGACCGCGGCGGTGCCCATCATCTTGGGCTGCTTCCAGATCTTGTCGTGGTACACGAAGGTGCGGATGAGCAGTTCCATGGCGTCGACGTCGATCAGGACGTAGCGCGCGGCGGCGAGCCCGTACAGCGCGGTGGTGATCTGGTCCTCGGTCATGTCCCGCGCGGCGTTGGCCCAGCGGCGCGGGCGCAGCGCGATGTGTCCGGCGCGCGACAGGTCTTCCTGGCTGAGCAGGTGCTCGTACATCCACTGCTCGAGGAAGGTCAGGTTCCGGTAGTCCGGGTCGTTCCAGATCGCGGTGTAGATGAACGCGTGTCCCCGTGGTGCCATCGTGGTCCGTTCGTGGAGGGGCGGGTGCCCGCCCGCGGGGGGCGCGGCCGGGCACCCGGCGCGGGGTGGTCAGGCGTTGGTGTAGGTGTCGTCCGGGGGCACGGTCAGGCCGGCGACCGCGACGTACCGATGCCGGGCCGGGTCCCACATCACGAAACGGTTCGGCGCGATGTGCAGGTGGATCCCGGCGTTGTGGGCGGCGGTGAGCGCGTCGGACAGCCGGATGGAGTCGAGGGCGCTGACGGGCGCGGGGATGGTGACGGTGGGCATGGTGGCCTCGGTCTCGTCGCGGTCGGAGCAGGGCGGCGTGGTGCACGGCGGATCGCCGAACAGGTCCAGCTGGTCCGCGTCGTCGAGGGCGGCCGCGCGGTCGGCGCGCGCGAGGTCGCGGCGCCAACCGGCATGGCACGGCTGGCAGATGGCCATGAGCAAGGTGGAGGAGCGGCCCGCGGTGTCGGCGTGCGGGTCGATGGGGACGACCAGGAGCCGCGCGTCGGCGCTGCCGTCGCCGTAGTGCAGGCGCGGGCAGCGCTGACCGGTCGTGCGGTGCGACGCGCCGCACTGCCCCCCGCAGCCGCACCGGCCGCCGTACCGGGCCACGACGTCCGCCCACACCGCGTCCTCGGCGGTCATGTCAGGACGCCTCGGGCAGCAGGCGGTAGGCGGGGGCGGTGCGGGCGTAGAGGATGTCCGCGCGCTGGTCGGGCTTGCGGCGGCCCTGGTACCCGACCTGCTGCTCGGGGTCGGGGTTGGTTTCGAGGGCGTCCTCGAGGCAGGAGCGGGCGACCGGACACGCCGCGCACAGCGCACGGCCCTCGGGGGTGCCGTCGCCGTCGAACTCGGCGGCGTCGGCCGGGGTGCAGCGGGCACGCGTCTCCCACCCCGGGGCGGGGCGGCGGCGCACGCGCATGTCGGGCGTGACCCGCTTCAGGGCTGCCGCGCGCCTCTTCTCGACGCGGCCGGCGTAGGCGGCGCGGTTCTTCTCGCGGCGCACGGCGCACGCCCGGCACACCGCCGCGCCGTCGTCGAACTCCTCACGGGGGCGGTGCTTTCGGCAGCCGTCGCAGGCTCTGACGGTCATCAGGCACTCCTTCCTGTGGCCGGGCCACATCGCCAGCAGCGCGCGCACCGCGGCGTCGCCGGCGGCGGCCCACACCCGGTCGCACCGGCTGCACCGCACCGCCGCCGACGCAGGCCGGGACGGTGCAGCGCAGCGCAGGTGCAGGCCGGGCGTGGTCGGCAGGTCGCCCTCGACCAGGGCCGCCGCGCCTACGGTCAGGTGCGTTCCTCGGTGTGGAAGTTCATGAAGTGCAGCGCGGCCAGTTGCCCCGTGGTCGCCGCCGGGTTCGGCGGGAGCACGGTGGGCGGGTCGTCCTTGCGGCGCTCCCACTCGGCGGCGATGTGGTCGTACGTCTCGGCGTAGGACACGGCGTCGCGGGCCTCGTCGGCACGCTGGTACGCGTCGAGGCGGTCCTGCATCTCGAGCAGGACCTGGTTGCGGGGCTCGCGGGTCAGCCGGTCCAGGCGTTCGCGCAGTTGTTCGATCTCGTCGAGGGCGCCGCCCTTGTCGACGTGGTCGAGGGCCAGCTCCAGGTCGACGACCCGGGCCTCGGCGACGTGGAGCCGTGCGCGCAGGTCGTCGAGCGACCTGCGGGTGATGACGCACAGGCTGATCTCGTACAGCCAGCGGCGGACACGGATCATGCGGACCTCCGGTGCGTGCGGTGCGGCGGGGTGGGGTCGGTGGTGCGGAAAGCCCGGCCTCGGGTGACGCGCGCGGCGACGGCGTCGACGGCCAGGCCGCCGAGGACCAGCAGCAGGGACGTCACCGCGACCGCGCAGGTCGGGATGAAGACGAGCCAGAACGCGATGTACCGGGCGTCCGGGCTCGCGACCGCGGTCAGCCCCGCGACGGTGGCCAGGGAGCCGACGGCGGTAACTGCCCGCCCGATCGCGCCGCGACGGTGTCCCACGGTGCGGCGTACGCGGGCCGCAGCTGCGTGGACCCGCATCGGGAGCACGCGGTGTGCGAGGCGTGCAGCACCACCAGGTACGGCGCGTACGCGACCGCGGCGAGCGTCCATCCGGCGATCGCCGTCATCAGCAAGAACACGGCGGCGGTACCTCACAGGCGGGTGGTCAAGGGGGCCGGGCCAGTCGGCGGACAGCAGGTCCCCGAGGGTCGGCGGGACAGGGCGGAGCAGGTGGCGGCGGGGGCCGCCACCCCGGATCGGGGTGGCGGCCTGCGTGATGCCCATCAGCACTCGGCACCGCCGTCCGGGCGCATGCGCAGCTGCGCGCGCGCCGTGCCGGCGGACGCGCACGACGCCGAGCAGAACCACCGGCCTTCCAGGGCCGACCCGTTGACGCGGACGAGGATCCAGCCCCACACGGTGGGGTCGCCCTCGTCGAGGACGTCCTCGGGGATCCCGCAGCCGTCGGTGGGGCAGGCCTCGGTCAGCGGGACCGGCGGCTTGTCCGGGCGGGGCCCGGTCAGGCCCTCGTTCCACGGCTTCGACGCGGCGTTCGGCGGGTTCGCCCTGCCGCGGCTCACCGCGCACCGCCGGCGGGGTCGAGGATGTCCGGCACGTCCCCGGGCCGCGGTCCGGGCACGGTGACCGGCTCGTGCACGGCGATAGCGGGGTTGTCGGTGAGGTGCCCGGCGTCGACCGCCGCGGCCAGGACCCGCGCGAGCAGCCGCATCTCGGCGGCGACGCTCCCGACCGGGATACCGATGTCGATCCGGACCGCCGCGTGCAGCCTGAGGACGTGCGGCGTGATCGCGGTCAGCGGCAGGTACCCCAGGTACGGGAGGATCCGCGTCCTCAGGTGAAAGGCGTTCATGCGGACGGTCAGCTGCGACGGGTCCGCCCTTCGCGAGTCGGTCCAGACGCGGCACCACTGCGCCAGGGTGATCCCCTGCGCGGGCGTCACCACGTCGGCACCTCGCTGCCCGTCTCGGCCGCGTGCTCGTGGGCGTCGTCCTCACGCTCGGCGCACGCCGGGCAGCCGCAGAACGTCCACGACCCGTCGACGAACTCGCTGGCACACCCGTCCTGGTCGTCCTGGTCGACCGGCGCGGGCGGCGGTGCGATCGTCCACCGCAGGTGGTCCGCGGTGTCGTCGCGGGCGAGGGTGCCCTCGGCCGTGAGGACGTGCAGCAGGTCGAGCAGCTGCGCATCGGTGTCGGCCAAGACCATGACCGCGCTCGGGTACCGGGCGATCAGCTCTACGCGGGCGCGCAGCGGGTCCCACCCGCCGTCGGAACCCGCGACCAGGTCGCGCAGGACCGGGACCCACTTCGCGACGAACGCCGCCCGGTCCGACGTGGCCGGCGACGTGACCCCGCCCCGCGGCTGCGGGGTGGCCTTCGTCGCCTCGACTGCGTCGTCCTGGTCGTGCTCCTGGTCGCCCGCGTCGGCGGCCTCGGCCACGATCTCGGCGGCGCAGGGCGGGCAGGCTCGCGTCCCGTCCGAGACGTACGCCGTCGACGAGTCGTCGGGACACAGCGCTCCGCAGGTGCCGCACGGGATCCGCGGCTGCACGTGCGCCCACACCTCGGCACCCACGCCGCAGACCTGGAACCGGGCGTGGACAGCCACCCTTCCGGAGTTGAGCGGTCGGGTGTCCTCGGTCGTGGTGCCGCCGTAGGCGTCCGCCAGCGCGGCAAGCAGCGCCCGAGACGCCTCGTCGGCGTCGGGGCTGGCTACGTGCAGGTGGCCGCTGAGTACGAGGTCGCCGGCCTCGGCGGGGCCGGTACTGAGCGTCCAGGTGCACACCGCCGACGCTGCGGGGTCGGCGTCCAGGACGGCGATCGCGTCGAGCGCGGCCGTCAACTGGGTGCGGGAGTCGGCCGGCTGCTCGGCCGGGACAGCGGGCGGGAGCGGCGCGGCGTTGTGCCGCGCGATCACCTTGGCCGCCGCTCTGGCGAGGAGTCTCGGCCGCTTATGGTTGGGCATGTCTCCACCTCTCTGTGTATGGGTGCGGTGGGGGCGGCGGGTCGCCTGGTCTCGGCAGATGAGGCGACCCGCGCCCGTACCTGCGTCTGTCAGGCCGCGCGTCGACCGCGCGCCGAGGGCTGCACCTCGCGCATCGCGATGAACGCGCGCAGGTTGCCGGCGGAGAACAACACCTGCCGGCCGACGCGCGTGTGCGGGGCCTCGCCCCTGCGGACGCGCTTGATGAGCCAGTCCTTCGTGACGCGGAGCCGCAGCGCGGCCTCGTCGGGTGTGTACAACCGGGTGTCCTCTTCGGGCGGTGAGGCGCCGGTGGCGATCGCCATATCTCCTCCTGCTCGGATGGCGTCGTCCGGAATGTCCAAGAACTCGGCGATCAGCGCGGCGGTTTCTTCGCTCGCGCCGACCAGCC
The DNA here is from genome assembly GCA_045039925.1 of Streptomycetaceae bacterium NBC_01309. Classification (GTDB taxonomy): domain Bacteria; phylum Actinomycetota; class Actinomycetes; order Streptomycetales; family Streptomycetaceae; genus Yinghuangia. The sequence goes on along the minus strand of CP108400.1, from coordinate 5,794,740 downwards.
CGCGCTCCAGGCGCGATACATAGGCCGGCGTGACGCCGATCGCTTGCGCCAGTCGACGCCCGCTTATTCCGCGGGCCTCACGGATGCCTCGAATCGCCTGACCATGGAGCTGCATAGGCTTGAAGGTAAGCCCCCGGCTCACCATTCGCAAGCCATTCGCTTACTTCTCAAGCTTCATTGGCGTGCTTCCCAAGCATCACGAGCCTGAGCCTGGCGCCATCCTGGCGCCAGGGCACGCCAGGGGGCGCACCCGGCGCACAAGGGGGCGAACGGTAGCTTCACGATCAACCCTGATGAAGCTCAACCGCTGGTCAAATGGCGTGAACCGTGCCTGCGTGTTGCCTGATAGTCAGGCATCATGGGCCCATGACACGGGACTGGGTACGACTCGGGCTCGCGGTGGCTGCGGCGCGAAATGCTCACGGGTGGACTCAGGAAGAACTCGCCGACCTAGCCAACCTCGGACGCTCCACGGTGCAGGCCATCGAAGGCGGCAGGAAGTACGTCCGCATCCCGTCGTCCGTGCTGGTGCTCGAGCGGGTGCTCGGCTGGCCGGCGGGAACCGTCGAGGAGATCCTCGCGGGCGGCGACGCGCCAGCGATCGAGCGGACCGAACCGGCGGCCTCAGCCTCACCGCGCGACCAGTTCGCGCGCGGGATGCCACTGCGCATTGCACAGGAACTGGCGACGGGGGATGTCGTCGAGACCGCTGTACTGGACCTCTCGGACGATGCGGCCGGCGTGCGGCTCGTCGTCGTCCTCAAGGCCGACGACGCCCGGACGGTCAACCCCGCCCGGATGCAGCACGCGCTCGACAAGTGGGTGCAGGCCGAGCGGAAGCTACGCGGCCTGCCCACGCGGGATGTGACGGATTAGCGCCGCCAATTAACGCTTCGTGATCACCATAAACAGAAAGTAGTTGAGCAACATCTGACCGTTCGGTGCCCGTCCAGGCGATTCTGTGGTCAAATTGATCTCCTGGCATCGGCCGCTCCGAATGTCATGTAGGGGGCCATGTGCTGGTCCACGTGTTTCGCGTGCCGCACATCGAGGGTGGGGCTCGCATTGTGGTCGACGTCAGCGATAAGGACCTGGTGATCTTTATTTTGGAGAAATTGATCACCGAGGACGACGCGAAGGACTTGCAGGCAGGCTTGAACGCGGACCTGTCGCCCATCCTTGCGCGCGGCGAGTTGCTTGACCTGGGCAAGCTCGTATCCATCGCTGGCTGCTGACCGTCCTGGATCGGGGCGCCGCGACCGCGTTGCGTATCGCGGCGTCCCCAGCCACGCCCTTCTTCTCTTCGCGAGGTGAGGAACTTGGGGTTTGCCGAAGGACGCGGCAAGGGTAAGAATCGCTATTTTCGTGCTCGGTACAAAAAGCTTGACGGTACCTTCGGCACGCTTCCCGAAAAATTTCGAACAAAGACGGACGCAACGAACGCGGCGCGCGATGAAGAGGCGAGAATTCGCGCCGTCGAAGTTCCGTACACCGACCCGCGTGAAGGTCTCAAGGAGTTCGGTGCGTGGGCCGAAGCGTGGATGGCTGCCAAGCCCAAGGAGCCGCGGACCGTCGAGCGCCGCTGGTTCCTTCTCGACAAGCTCCTTTTGCCGCGGTGGGGCGAGTCCGCGCTCAGCGCGATCACCTGGTTCGACGTCGAGCAGTGGGCGAACTCGTGTGACTACGACCGCGGTGTCGTCCGCGACGCGATCACCCTGATGTCCGGGATCCTTACTGGGGCCGTCGACAAGAAGCTGATCGGATACAACCTGGTCGCGGGCCGACGCTGGACCCCGGCGCCTCGCCCCAAGGGGACGCCGATCAATCGCCGTGGCAAGAAGACGGCCGGAAAGCACAAGGTCGTCCCTACAGGCGAGCAGGCCCTCCGCGTCGCCGACCGGGCCCGCAACGACACCGAGCGACTGATGGTGATCTGCGCGACGTGGCTCGGGTTGCGTTACGGCGAACTCGGGGCGTTGCACCGCGACAACTGCTTGATCGTGCGGGTCGACCGGATCGCCGGCGTTGCGGTCACGCGGCATGTGGTGATCGTCGACGCCGACAAGGGCGAGCTGAAGGAGTACACGGTCCGGCAGGAGGACCGCTCCGGCAAGTCCGTCCTGGAGCTGGGCCGCCCGAAGTCGGAGGCGGGCATCCGCGAGGTCGACGTGCCGCCGTTCCTCGTCGAGCTGCTGCGCGCGTACATGAAGTCGTGCCCGCACCCGTATCTCTTCACCTCGCCATCGGGCCGGTGGTGGTGGCGGGCGAACTGGTCCGAGGTCCTGCGGCCGCTGTGCGACGGGCGGCCGGCGCCGAGGAAGCCGGAGTGGCGGCGGCTCGCCGATGCGCTGGAACTCCGGATCAGTCAGGGGGAAGTGGTGCCAGGCCAACGCTTGCCCACGCTGAAGGAGTTGGCGGCGGAGTACGGCATCGCGGTGGGCACGGCGCAGCGCGCCGTCGCCCACCTGGCGGACCGCGGTGTTGCGGTGATCCGGCGCGGCCGCGGCAGCGGAACGGTCGTGGCCGCCGACGCGCTGCTCCGGATCGGGATGCCGGCCCCGGGCGACGCCGCGCTCGAACCGATCCTGCCGGGCCTGGAGCTGCACGGGTGCCGCCACGCGAACGACACACGGCAGGAGCAGTGCGGGGTGCAGGACGTGATGCGGCGCGAGAGCCTGGGGCACGCGCGCGAGCGCGGCATGGACGGGGTGTACATCCACCCGACGCCGGAGATGCGCCAGCTTCGACTGCGCGTGCTTGAGGAGTGGTGGCACGAGAGCGTCGCCGCAGTCCACGGGGCACCGTCGGCGCCGCGGCACTCTCCCAAGAGATGGGAAAACACGTTTCTCTCCCAGGATTCTCCCAAGACGGCGAAGTCGATCAAGCCGCCGCACGGGCCAGCTGGTGAGAGCGTTGTGGGTGTTAACCGGATAGCGCTATAGATCCGATCTTGTAAAGCGGAAGTCGTCGGTTCGAACCCGACTCGGGGCTCCCCGAAAACCCCAGGCAGACGAGGTCTGACCTGGGGTTTTTCCTGTCCTCACCGCCGCGCCGACCGGGTGGCGGCGTCCGAGGCGGTACGGGGCGCCGCCGGGTTGCGGCGGGGGTGCGGGTCAGCCGCAGCGCAGGGCGTCGAGGGGTTCCACGCGGGCGGCGCGCAGGGCCGGGTAGGGCCGGCCAGCAGGCCGACGAGGCTGCCCGCGAAGGGCGCCGCAACCACCGTCCACGGTTCGGTCACCGCGGTCCAGTAGCGGGCCACGGTGACCGCGAGCACGGTCAGCACGCCCAGCCCGGTGCCCACCAGTCCGCCCATCGTGCCCAGGACCGTGGACTCGCTGAGGAACTGTCCGGCGATGTGCGCGGGCCGGGCGCCCAGGGACCGCCGGAGCCCGATCTCGCCGGTGCGTTCGAGTACGGCGACCAGTGTCGTGTTGGCGATCCCGACCGCGCCGATGACCAGGCACACCGCGGCCAGCAGGAGGAAGAGGGACCGCAACGAGCCGTCCACCGCCTGCCGCAGGCTCCGCGGATCCGGTGGCGGGGACTCACCGTCCGACCACGACCCGCATGCCGACGGCCAGACGTCCCGGATCCGCGCGCACCTCGACGAAGCCGTCCGCCGACGCACCGGCGGTCACCGGCACCCGGTCCCGCCGGCCGTCCGCGGCCAGCACGGTGACCACGGGCCGGGTGTCGGCACCCGTGCTGATCGCCGCGAGCGGGACGCAGAGCACGGGGCCTTCGGTCGCGGCCGAGACCCACGATGGTCACGTCGCGACCGGCCAGGTCCGCGGGCAGCGGTTTCTCCGGTTGGGCACCCCGCTGGTCCTGCGCCTGCGGCGACTGCTCTGACTGTTGTGACTGTTGCGACTGCGGCGAATCGGCGGAAGGCGCGGCGGCCTTGCCGTCTCCGCCGAGCACGACGGTGTCCCCGGACTCCCGGACGTCCGTGGGGTTCCCGAGCCCGGTGACCGTCCCCGCGGCGACCTTGCCGGAGGCGTCGTCCCGGATCTCCACGCGGGTGCCCGGTTCGACCAACGGCCGGTCCACCGGGTTGAGGCGCCCGGTCAACCGCGGTTCGCCGGCGGCCAGGGTGAGCACCGGACCGCTGACCGGAAGCCCGACGCGCCCGCCCACGGCGACCACCTGCACCGGGAGTTGCGGCACGAGCAACGCCTCCCCGATGGGGAGCATCACCCCGTCGCGCAGCTCGGCTTCAGCCAACTCGGCCTTCGCGTCCGCGAGTTCCTTGCGCGTCAGCAGGCTTGTCCGACAAGTGAGTTGGCCTAGGTCCGAGACGAAGTGCCGCCGTCAGGCGGATTCGTCCGGCGGGACCGGGCGGCTCGCGCGCCGGGCGGCGGGACGGATGCCGTTCTCGCGGGCGAGCTTGCGGACGTACGCGACGTTGAAGGGCGAGTGCGCCGCGACGTCGACCGGGCGGATCCCGGCGCGGAGCGCCTCGACCGCCGCCGCGACGGCGTCGCGCCTGGCGGCTTCGTACGCCGCCTCGGTGTCGCGGAAGCGGGCGGTGGCCAGGTCGAGGGCAGCCGTCTCATCCATACCGGCCACGGTAGCGCCCCGCCCGATCGCACGCGGGTACGCCGCGTCCCGCTCAGTCGGTGGCAGGCGGCGCCAGGCGGGCCCGGAGCGCGGCGAGGTCGGGCACGAACCACAGTTGGCGGCCCTGGTCGGCCTCGTGGACGAAGTCGCGGAACGCCTTGCTTGCGGCCGTCCTGGGGGTGACGTCACCCAGGACGGCCAGTCCGATGCGGTAGTTCGCGAACTTCTGGACGATGTGCCCCGCGACCCTGGTGCTCAGGTCGAAGAAGCTGTCGTCGAACCGCTCCGCGGGCACGGCCACCCACGTGGCGCCGTGGCCGAACGCGTCGCCGATCAGGTCGGTGGCGTCGTGCTCGCCGCTCACGACGCCACCGTCCGGCGCGCACACCAGAACCGATGTGCCGTGGATGAGTTCGAGTGTGTCGGGCATGACCGCGCGGCTCCCTCAGGTGTGGGTGCGACGCGGCCGTGCAGCGCCCCCACACCACCGGCGGACGTCACACAACGTCTCGTCGGAGTGTAGGGGCGGCCACATGTCGGGCCTGACTCATTTTCAGGCGGCTACGGCCCCCCTGGGTTTCGGGATACGGCCAACGGCCGGGCACAGGCGCTGTGCCTGCGCCCGCAGGTACGGCGCCAGGACGTCGAGCCCGCGGTGCTTCCCCCGCGCGATGCGGTGGAGGAGCTCCGCGGTCACGACGATCTCGGACACGCGTCCGTCGGCGGTGTCGAGCTCGGGGAACGCGCTGCGCACACGCGCGGCCAACTCCGGGACCGGAAGGCTGTGCGCGTGCAGCACCGCCGCGTCGTACGCGAACGGGGCGCGGCCCCACGCCGCCCAGCCGAGCAGGTCCGGCCCGGGCTCGGTCCCGACCTCGGCGCTGAGGTCGGGACCGAGGTCGGGGGCGCCCTTCGTGAGGTTGGCCCAGTGCAGCGACCCGTGGGCCGGGGCCATTGCACGCAACGTCGGTGCCTTGATCCCGAGTTGCTCGGGGACGACGACGTCGATCCGGTCCTGGTGCACGATGGTGCGCTGGGTACGCGCCCGGGCGACGATGCCCAGGGTGCGCCTCAGGTCGCCCCACCACGCGTCGGGCAGGTCGATCGCGGCCTCCGCCACCGGGCTCCACGAGCACCGCGGCGCCTCGACGTACTCGAGGAGTTCGGCCCGGTACGCGTTCGGGCCGTCCGTCCAGTCGCGCACGTCCAGCAGCTTGGGCCGGCGGTCGACGAAGTCGCCGAACCGGTCCCCGAAGAGGTCGCCGAACGCGAACTCGGCTGTCCTGTTGCCCTGCCAGCGCCGGTCGGCGGCTTTGGCGACCGGTGTGGTGAGCACGCGCAGCCACGCGGGTACGCCGCCGCCCGTGAGTTCGGTACGCCGGCCCGCGCTGCGGCCGCGGCGCCCGTGCAGGGTCGGCCCCGACGCGGTGCGGTCGAGGAGCCGGGCGGCGTGGTCCAGCGCGGCGAGGAGCCGGGCGGACGCGGCCGGGTCGGACGGTGGTGCCGACGGCCGAGGGGTGCCGGTCGGCGGCTCGGGCTGCGGCACCGGCGTCGTTGCCGGGGCGGCGGACCGTGCGGAGTCAGCGGAAGGGGAGGGGGAGGGGGACGGGTTGTCGAGGTCGGCGGGGTCTGCCTGGCGGGTGGTGCCGATGGCCTTGGGCGCCTGTTTCGGGCGCTTCCGGGGCTGCGCGGTCTTCTGCGGGGTCGAAGGGCTCATGCCGACTGCACGCCGCCGTCGACGGGCCAGGGGCTCTTGCCGCCCCCGGGTGACCGCAAAGTACTCTCCGTACCAGGCCTGTTCGGTTCCATGGAAAAAACCTCCAGATGTGCGCCGACCCCGCCGAGGACTTCCCCGGCGCAGCCTGTGACGGGCGGGCGACCCGGCGAGGGAATCACCCACCCGGTGCGGACCCGGCGTCATTGGCGTGTCCGCACAACCACATATGTCGAGCGTCACCCGGGGAGCCGCGCGCGGATACCGTCGTCTTACCGTCATGGCGACCGCCGTCCCGGGCCGCAACGCCGGTCTGAACGGCGTGCCGTCGTCGTGACGGCCGACATGCGCGCCGCCGTGTCGCCGTCGTCTTCGCTCGATGGATAGTCGTGGAGATTCCCGGGGCTACCGTCGAAACTGGACGAGCTGCACCGCCCATGCGGGGGTTCGATGGCTGAGAGTTCCAGGGGACAGACGACGGCGCCGACACTGCTGCGGGTCCTGGTGACCCGCCGCCACTGGCAGGTCTACGACACCTTCCGGCACCACTACGAGCGGGCCGCCGAGGCTCTCGCCGACCGCGAGGGTGATCGCCGGGTCCGCGGACTGACGGTGTCCAAGCGCCAGTTCGAGCGCTGGTACGGCGGCGAGCTGAAGACCCGCCCGTACCCTGACCAATGCCGTGTCCTGGAGGAGTTGTTCGACCGCCCGGTCGACGAACTCCTCGCCCCTGCGGAGCCCGAGTACACCGCACCCCCCCGCACCGCCATGACACTGTCCGCGCACCGCCTCGCGGCGCCGCGGCCGGTCGAACCGACGCCTCGGGCCGGGCCGCTCGCCGCCACACTGGAAACCGTTGCCTGGGGCGACCTCGGCATGGGTGAGCGGGAGAGGCAGGTCGAGATGGCCGCACGTCGCGCGTTCCGATTCGGCAGCATGGCCGAAGGCAGCACCGCAATACCCGAGACCCTGGCGCAACTCCAGGACGAGGTACGGCGCCTCGCCGAGGCGTACCCGAGGCTGCCGCTGCCCACGCTGCTCGGCGACCTGGTGGATCTGCAGGACACGACGTTCCGGATCCTCGAACACGGCCGGGTACGCCCGTCCCAGGCCAAGGAGCTGTACCTGCTCGCCGGCATGACGTCGGGCATGCTCGCGAAGGCCAGCCACGACGTCGGCGATCCGCGCGCGGCGATGATGCAGGCGCGCACGGCATACGTCTGCGCCGAGAATGCCGACCACCCGTCCCTGCGCGCGTGGGTGCGCGGCATGCAGTCCCTCATCAACTACTGGGCGGGGCGGCCCCAGGAGGCCGCGCGGTATGCCGCGCTCGGCGCCACGACCGAGGAGAACGTCCGTGGCAGCACGGCGATTTGGCTCGCATGCCTGGAGGCGCGCGCGTACGCCATCCTCGGTGACGCCCCGAAGGCCCGTGCGGCGGCGACCCGTGCGGACGCCGCCCGCGACGCGCTGCGGCCTGACGACCTCGACGCCTACGGCGGCCTACTCACGTTCCCGCGCGTGCGCCAGCTCTACTACGTCGCGGAAACCGTCGTCCATCTCGGCGACGACCCGCGCGGCGCGGAGGAGCAGGCGGCCGCGGCGGTCGCCGCGTACCGGGACGCCGCCCCCGAGGACTGGGCGTTCGGCGACGAGGCCGGCGCGCACACCAACCTCGCCCTGTCCCGTATCGGGGCGGGCGAACTCGACGGTGCCGTGGAGGCCGTGCGGCCGGTTCTCGACCTGCCCTTCGAGCAGCGCAACTTCGGCATCGTGGTGAGCGCCCGGCGCGTGCATCGTGCGCTGTCCGACTCGCGGTTCCGGACCGACCGTACGGCGGAGGAGGCCCGCGAGGAGATCGAGGTGTTCAGCGCCTCCCCCACGTCGGGGCTGCTGCGCTGAGCGCACCAGGGCTGCGGTACCGAGGGCGCGCGCCGCGGAGGCGGGCGTAACGCGCGCTGCCGCCCCGAGGGTACGCCCGTCGCTGACGCGGGTAGATTCGCCCGCATGAAAGCGATCGGTGTCCACGGAGCACGCCTGCGGCTGCGCGAATTGACCGACGGCGACGCTCCGGGGGTACTGGCGATATATGGGGACCCCGAGGCGACGCGGCACCTCAGCTTCGAGCCCCGCACCGCCGCCGAGGTCGACGGCGTCGTGGCACGCGCCGTCGACTCGGCGCGCGCCGAACCGCGGGTCGAGTACGTCCTCGCGGCCGTCCCGCACGACGCCCCGGACCACATCGTCGGAGTCACCCGCCTGGCCACCGAGCCGCAACTCGCGGCCACCATCGGCTTCGCGCTGCGCACCGACACGTGGGGCAAGGGACTCGGCACCGAAGTGGTGCACCTGCTCTGCGACCTCGGCTTCACCCAGCTCGGCCTGCACCGCATCTGGGCCGCCCGGGCGCCGCTCAACACCGCTTCCGACCGGACGCTGCGCAAGGCGGGGATGAGCGAGGACGGCCGGATCCGGGACCACGTGTACGTGCGCGGAGCATGGCGCGACTCCGTCCTCTACTCGATCCTCGAACACGAGTGGCAGTCGCCGTGGGCCACGCGGGCCGAGTGACCCGCGCGTCGAGTGACCCGCGCTAGCGCATCGGGACCGTCGTCGGGTCGTCGAGGGTGGCTTCGCGGCTGATGCGCAGGGCGCCCTGCAAGGTCGCGTCCGCGCCCAGGACGCCCAGCACGATCGCGGGTTCCAGGTGCGCCGCAACCTTGCTGCGGTGGGCCAATGCCTCGGAAATACCGGGGAGGAGCCATCGGCCCCAGGTGGCGAGGTAGCCGCCGAGGATCACCTCGCCCGCGTCGGTGAGCCCCCAGACGGCCAGAACCGCCGCGCCGAGCGTGCGGCCCGCCCGGGTGAGGACGGCGACGGCGACGGGGTCGTCGGCACGCAGGCGACGGTCGAGTTCGGCGAGTGCCGCGGGCAGGCCGTCGGACGCCGCGAGGTCGGCGAGGCCCGCGGCGGCGGTCAGCGGTTCGGGACCGACGTACAGGGCCAGGCACCCGCGTGCGCCGCACCGGCATTCGGGGCCGTCGAGAGCGAGCGGGACGTGGCCGATCTCGCCGGCCATGCCGCGTGATCCGGTGTGGATGCGGCCGTCGATCAGCAGCCCGCCGCCCACTCCGGTGTCGGCCTTGATGTAGGCGACGGTGTAGGGCGGTTCGTCGGGCCGCGTCGCCGCGATCCGCGCGTGGTACTCGGCCAGCGCCGCGACGTTCGCGTCGTTGACCACGTCGACCGGGCAGGCGAGCGACGGCAGATGCTCCTCGACGAGCGCACGCAGGTCGGTGCGGTGCCATCCGAAGTCGATCGCGGCGGCCACCGTGTGCCCGGGGCCGGTGACCGGCCCGGCCATCGCGATGACGGCCCGTGCCAGGTACGCCCCTTCGTGCGCGTCCACCACCGCCGCCGCCCGCCCGATCTCCCGGGCGATCACCGCGGCGAGCGGACGAGGGTCGCCGTACGGTGCGTGATGCGGCTCGGACGCGCGGTGCACGACCGTTCCCGCGAGGTCGCCGGCCATGACCTCGACGCGTTCGAGGGTGACCTGCACCGCGATCGCCATCACCCGCTCCGGGACCAGGCGCAGCAGGCGCCGCGGCCGCCCCCGCCCGCCCGTGGCCGCCGAACCGACCTCGCGTACCAGGCCTCGCTCGATCAGCTCGGCCGTGATCCCGGTGACCGACGCGTGCACGAGGCCGGTCGCCGCGGCCAGCTCGGTGCGCGCGCAGGGCCCGTACGCCGCGACGTGCCGCAGCACCAGCGCCAGGTTGTGGCGGCGTACGGCGGCGGTGTCGGCGGGTGCCGCCGCGGGCGGTCGGTCGGTGGGGGCTCTCACGAGCTCGATTGTGCCTTGCCGCGGGTCGCGGGGCGGCCCCGGAGACGACCGTCACACCTATTTTTTCAAGTCTTGCAATATATGGCAGGACGGACTGATACTCGGGGCGAACGCCGGATTCCCGGTACCTCCGCGCAAAGGACCACCACCGTGACCCAGCAGCCGCTCGTCACCACCACCCTGGGCCCGGTCAGCGGTGCCTGGCAGGGCCCGTCCGCCCGCTTCCTGGGCATTCCGTACGCCAAGCCGCCGGTCGGCGACCTGCGCTTCGCCGCCCCGGTGGCACCGGACGCGTGGACCGAGCCGCTGGCGGCCACCGCGTACGGCCCGACCGCGCAGCGGCGCGCCTTCGGTGACGGCGAGGGGCCGACGATCATCCCCGAGCCGTCCGTCCCCGGCGACGGCACGCTGAACCTCAACGTCTTCACCCCGGACCCGAGCACCGGGTCGAGCCTGCCCGTACTGGTGTGGATCCACGGCGGCGGCTTCATCGCCGGGTCGGCCGCGAGCCCGTGGTACGACGGCCGCGCGTTCAACCGCGACGGGGTGGTGCTGGTCTCGCTCGGCTACCGGCTCGGCATCGAGGGCTTCCTGCACGTCGAGGGCGCCCCGGACAACCGCGGCGTGCTCGACTGGATCGCCGCCCTGGAGTGGGTGCGGGACAACATCGCGGCCTTCGGCGGCGACCCGGCCAAGGTCACCATCGCCGGCCAGTCCGCGGGCGGCGGTGCCGTGCAGACGCTGCTCGCGACCCCGTCGGCGCGCGACCTGTTCCGCGGCGCGATCTCGGTGTCGGGCGCGGTCATGGAGCCGCAGGGCCGCGAGGACGGCCTCGCGATCGCCGAACGCCTGACCGCGCGTACCGGGACGCCCGCGACGGTGGCCGCGCTGCGCGACCTGTCGGACGCCGAAATGCTGGCACTGCAGGACGCGTTGATGGCTCCGGCCGCGGGCGCCGCGCCGCTGCCCGAGCTCGTGCTCGCTCCGTTCGCGGACGGCGAGCTGATCCCGGAGCAGGTGCCGGACGCGATCCGCGACGGTTCCGCGAGCCCGGTCCCGCTGATCCTCGGCGCGACGCACCACGAGTTCAACATGGCCGCCGAGTTCGGCATGCCCGACCTGCCGATCGAGGCGGCGCGCGGCATGCTCGCGCAGGTGGGGCTCGGCCCCGACGCGATCGAGGCGTACCTGCGGCTGCACGAGGGCTCGACCCCCGCCAAGATCCTCGGACAGGGCCTGACCGACTACCTGTTCCGCGCCTCGGCGGTACGCGTGGCCGAGGACCGTGCCGCGCTCGGACTCCCCACCTGGCTCTACGCGTTCGAGTGGCTGTCGGGTGGGCGGATGATGGGCGGCATGGCGTTCCACTGCCTCGACCTGCCGTTCGCGTTCGACCTGCTGGACGCCGCGGGCGCCGAGGCGTCGACCGGCCCGGACGCGCCGCAGAAGCTCGCGGACGCCATGCACGGCGCGTGGGTCGCGTTCATCCGCGACCTCGACCCGGGCGCCGCGTGGCCGCGCTACACGGGCGAAGAGCGCGCCACGCGGATCTGGGACACCGACCCGGGCGTCGTGCAGGACTTCTACGGTCCGGAGCACGCGGTGTGGGGCAGCCGCCGGGGCTGACGCCCACCCGCGCGTTTCGATCGCACCCTTTTGACCGCACCCTTTTGACCGCACCGCAGCGCGTTGCGGGAAGCCACCTCCCGGCCAGGAGGTGGCTTCCCGCTTTTTCGGGACCCTGACCGATACCCCCCGTACGTATAGGGAGCCGCATCTGCTTCGAGCAGGGCAAAAGCAATGGGTCGATCCGACTTGACTAGATACCCCCTGGGGGTATCTGATGGGACTCACGGAGGACGACGCCTCCGGACGGCACGGAAGGACACCGACATGAACCCCCAGACGCACACCGGCCACGGCACCGAGGCCCCCGCGACCGAGTCGGGCCACGCCCACGCCCACGGCGCGGGAGCCCACGGAACGGCGCTTCCGGGTGGCCTCCAGGTCTCCGACCGCGGCTACACCCTGGTGCCGGCCGCCGATCCGCTGTCCGTCGGCGTGCCGACCGAGCTCCGCTTCCAGATCGTCGGCCCGGACGGCAGCCCCTGGACGCAGTACGACCTCTCGCACGGCAAGGAACTGCACCTCATCGTCGCCCGCCGCGACCTCTCCGGCTTCCAGCACGTGCACCCGGTACTCGGCGCCGACGGCACCTGGTCCGTCCCGCTGACCTTCACGAACGCGGGCGACCACCGGATCTTCGCGGACTTCGCGCCGACCGGGGACCCGGCGGGCGGGCTCACACTCGGCGCCGACGTGGCAGTCGCGGGCGACTACCGCCCGGTCCCGCTGCCCGCCCCCTCCCGCACGGCGCAGGTGGACGGGTACACCGTGACGCTCGACGGCGACCTCGCCACCGGCGACGGCGGGATGCTGACGCTGTCGGTGGCCAAGGACGGGAGCCCGGTGACCGACCTGGAGGCGTACCTGGAGGCGTACGGACACCTGGTCGCCCTGCGGCAGGGCGACCTCGGCTACCTCCACGTGCACCCGCAGGGCGAGCCGGGCGACGGCGTCACTCCCGCGGGCCCCGGGATCGTGTTCCACGCGGCGGCGCCGAGCGCCGGGGCGTACCGGCTCTACCTCGACTTCCAGCACGAAGGCGTCGTGCGGACGGCGGAGTTCACCGCGACCGCCGCGCGTCCCGCACCGCAGGGCGGGCAGCTGCCGGAAGCCGCCGGCCACGGCGGTCACGACGCGCACGCCGGTCATGGGGAACACGCAGGGCACGCGGGCCACACGGGGCACGGCGGGCACGCAGGGCCCGGCGCCCACGGCTCCCACGCCGGGTGATGCGCCGGTCGGGGAACGGCAGGCAGGCCGACCGGCGAACCGAGGGGCCGCACCGGAGCACCGGTCGGCCCCTCGGTCGAGTGCGCAAGGAGTTCGCGCCCAAATGGCACCTCTGGAGTCCGCCTCCAGGTCCGCCCCCCCAGGCCGCCCGAGGTCAGTCCCCGTCCGCCCCCGGCTCCGCGTCCAGCGCGGCCAGGCGCTCCCGGGCCAACTCCGCGATCTGCCGGGGCATCCGGGGCGTCGCCAACACCAAGTCGGCGAGCGACCGCAGCAACGTCACCTCGCGCGTGCGGTACGCCGTCACCGCGTCGACGAACCGGTGAGCCACCAACTCAGCTACGTCGTCCCGCACATCGGGCACCAGCCAAGCGGTAGCGACGAGCGCGAACAGCGCCGCGTCGCTCACCCAGTCCTCGGGGCCGAACGCCAGGTCCACGAGCACCGCACGGCGTACCGAGCCCTCCCACGGCTCGTCGGGCCGGTGGTGGGCGATGCCGAGGCATGCCCAGATCTGCACGAGGCGTACCCACAGGGCCGGTTCGTGGCGGGCGAAGGTCTGTCCCAACTCGCTGCCGTCGGGCGCGGGCGGATGCGCCAGGACGCCGAGCAGGTCGTCCAGCCCGCAGCCGGCCAGCAGTACGGCCCGGTCGTACGCCAGGGCGGGATGCGGCCACGAAGGATCGGCGATGCCCCGTACCGCCTCCGCGGTCGCCGGATCCGGTACGCCCGGCACCGGCCGCGGCTCCGTCGAGCCCGGAGCGTAGGCCCACACCGCGTACTTGCCCGGCCGCAGCGGCACCCGCGGGTCCGGCTCGGGGACCGACTGCACGGTCAGCCCGAAGTGCGGGAACGCCCCGCGAACCGCGAGCAGCGCGCTCGGCGGCTCCAACGCGCTCAACGAGATCGCGATCTCCGCGTCGCCCGGCTCGACCTGGTCCAGGAGTTGGCGCAGCGTGTTCGTCAACGCCTCAGTGGGGTACGGCACATGCCGCAACCACGCACCCGAGCATGCCCGCGCGACCAATTCGTGGGCGTACCCGTGGTCGGGGTGTGAGCGCAAGTGGTCGATCAGCGCGATGAGATGGGCGATGTCGTGGTCCCGGGCCCAGCGGATGCCGTGCAGGGCGGGAGCGGCCTTCGGATGCGCGGGGTCGGTCGCGAGCGCGCGTTCGACCCAGCCGATTCCCTCGTCGAACCTGCCTTGTCCGGCGATGAGTTCGCCGAGGTCGACGTGCAGGTCCAGATCCTCGGGGTGGTCGCGCAGCACGGTGGCCCACAACTTCTCGGTGTCGCGCTCGCGGCCCACCCGGCGCCACGCGTTGCCGAGCATGATGGCGGCCTCCAGCGAACGGTCCTGCGTCCAGGCCCGGAACGCCCAGTCCACCGCCGCGTCGAGCGCGTCGAGCCGCCGCAGGAACGAGGACCCGGCCCACAGCAGGAAGCCGTGCCCCGGGTGCGCGTCCGTCATCGCCACCGCCAGCTCGGCGAACGGGGCGAGCTGGGGCCGGTGTTCGTCGGGCACGGGGTCGTCGAGGACCTGGACCATGCCCAGCATCGTGCGTGCGAAGGCCTCCGGATCCAGGCGCGGCACGAGATCCGTGCGCAGCCACCCCGCCGAGGCCGCCCACGGGCGGTGCGGCTCGTGTGCCGCGACCTGCGAGAGGCCGGTCAGCGCGCGGTCGAAGTCGCCCGCAGCGGCCTGGAGATGGGCGAGGGCCGCCGCGCTGCCCGCGAACATGCCGCCGTGCTCGTCCGGCCCGTACAGGCCGACGCCGCCCTCGGGCGCGCGGGAGGCCAGAACGCCGAGCATTTCGTGGGCCTCGGGCAGCGCGGGCTCGCAGAACAGCGCGTTCGCGACGTGCACCGCGGCGTGCCCGGTCTCGTCGTCGGCCAGCGCGAGGCGGGCCATCGCAAGCTCGCCGTGCGCCTCCTGGACCGGGTCACCGACGCCTTCGCGGCCACCGGCGTCGTGCGGATGGTTGTGTGCCACGGTGCTGAGCCCCCGCTCGTGCTTCGTCGCCTCACGATGTGTTCGCCAGACGAAGATCGACACTAGTCGAGGGGAACGCGTGCCGGGCAAGGCCGTCCTGCGGCCGCTCCCGACGACGCAACGCCGGCGGGCTCGGCCGGACCGGACGCCGCCGACCGGACGCGACTCCGCCGGACTCGGGGCTCAGCCGGACACGATGTGCGTGGATCCCGCCGGTGCGGCGGGCGCGGGCAGCACCACCGCCGCGGCCCGCTCGTGCGCGGCAGCCGCCGCGGCGACCGCCGGATCGACCACGACGGCCGCCTCCCGGCCAGACGCCGCGTCGACCACCAACTCCACTACTGTTTCCCGGACTTCCGCGGAAACGACCGCAGCCGGGACCGCCGCGGGCCCCGTCGAACCGCGCACCACGAGCTCGGGGCGGTACACCAGTTCGGTACGCGGCGCCCGGCCGCCGCCGATCTCGTCCAGGAGCGCGCGCACCGCCGCCGCACCCATCGGCGCGACCGCCTGCCGCACGGTCGTCAGCGGCGGATCGGTGAACGCGACCAGCGGCGAGTCGTCGTACCCCACCACCGACACGTCGCCCGGCACGGTCATGCCGCGCTCGCGCACGGCTCGGATGACACCCAGGGCCATCAGGTCGCTGCCGCACACGACCGCCGTCGCGCCGCGGTCGAGCAGCGTCCCCGCCGCGGCCTGGCCGCCTTCGACGGAGAACAGCGAGCGCTCGATCCACGGGTCGGCGTCGTCGACGCCGAACGTCTCCTTGAGGCCGCGCCGGAAGCCGGCGATCTTCCGGGCGGTCGGCACGTACCGCTCCGGTCCGACCGCGAGGCCGATCCGCCGGTGCCGCAGGGACGCCAGGTGCCCTATCGCGAGTTCGACGGCGACCGACTCGTCGCTGGAGATGAACGGGGCGTCGATGCCGTCCGCCCAACCGTTGACGAAGACGACCGGCAGGCCGCGCTCGACCAGCCGCACGTACCGCGACATGTCGGCGCCCGAGTCGGAGTGCAGGCCGGAGACGAAGATGATGCCCGAGACGCCGCGTTCGAGCAGAAGCTCGGTGTAGTCGTCCTCGGTCGCGCCGCCCGGGGAACCCGTGCACAGCACCGGGGTGTAGCCGTGGTGGGCCAGCGCACGCTCGATGACCTGCGCAAACGCCGGGAAGATCGGATTGTCGAGTTCGGGCAGCATGAGGCCGACGAGGCCGGCGCTGCGGCGGCGCAGCCGGGCCGGCCGCTCGTACCCCAGGACGTCGAGTGCGGTCAGCACCGCGCGCCGGGTGTCCTCCGCGACGCCGGGCCGACTGTTGAGCACGCGGCTGACGGTCGCCTCGCTGACCCCCGCCTGGGCGGCGATGTCCGCCAACCGTGTCTTCATGGCCCTCCAGCGTAGTTGAAGGTTTCAGAAGGATTCGGCAGAGGCTTGCATCAGATGCAAGGACTTGCAGTCGGGGCGACCTGCGGGCGTGCCGTACGGGCGCGACAGCGTGCCGTACAGGCGTGACACGGGGCGTGGCACAGAAGGTGACAGAGGGCGTGACGTACGGGGCTGACAACAGGCCGGTCCGGCGGGTACCGTGGCGCGAGTCCACTTCGGTGGACTAGACCATTCGCCCTCCACTCGGATCGTCCGGCACGTTCCTGCCGGTGAAGGGGAGTACCACCATGGCTTCGGTCACGTACCGCAAGGCAACCTGCATCTACAAGGGTGCCGACCGCCCCAGCGTCAACGCGCTCGACCTGGAGATCGCCGACGGCGAGTTCCTGGTCCTCGTGGGCCCGTCCGGCTGCGGCAAGTCCACCTCCCTGCGCATGCTCGCCGGCCTCGAAGAGGTCACCGAGGGCGCCATCTCCATCGGTGACCGCGACGTCACCTACCTGGAGCCGAAGGACCGGGACATCGCGATGGTGTTCCAGAACTACGCGCTCTACCCGCACATGACCGTCGCGGACAACATGGGCTTCGCCCTCAAGATCGCGGGCGTCGACAAGGCCACCATCCGCGCCAAGGTCGAGGAAGCCGCCAAGATCCTCGACCTCACCGAGTACCTCGACCGCAAGCCCAAGGCGCTCTCCGGCGGTCAGCGCCAGCGCGTCGCGATGGGCCGCGCGATCGTCCGCGAGCCGCAGGTCTTCCTCATGGACGAGCCGCTGTCGAACCTCGACGCCAAGCTCCGCGTCCAGACCCGCACGCAGATCGCGTCGCTCCAGCGCCGCCTCGGCATCACCACCGTGTACGTCACGCACGACCAGGTCGAGGCCATGACCATGGGCGACCGCGTCGCGGTGCTCAAGGACGGCCTGCTCCAGCAGGTCGACACGCCGCGCAACATGTACGACCGGCCGGCCAACGTCTTCGTGGCGGGCTTCATCGGCTCCCCCGCGATGAACCTCATCGAGGCCGACCTCGCGGAGGACGGCGTGCGCTTCGGCGACGTCGTCGTCCCGGTCTCGCGCGAGGCCCGCGAACTCGCCGCGGCGGAGGGCGCGACCAAGGTGACGCTGGGCGTACGCCCGGAGCACCTGGAGGTGCGCAGCGGCGAAGGCCTGAGCAAGGCCGGCAACGGCCTCGCGGTCGTCGTGGACGTCGTGGAGGAGCTGGGCTCCGACGCCTACGTCTACGGCACCGCCGAGATCGACGGCGAGGCCAAGAGCCTGGTCGTGCGCGTCTCGGGCCGCAAGGTCCCGAACAAGGGCGAGACGCTGCACGTCGTGGCGCACGCGGGCGAGACCCACCTCTTCTCCACCGTGACCGGCGAGCGCCTGGCCGACTGACGGCCCGTCGCAGGCACAAGTAACGGCGCGTACGGCCCCACCGATTCGCTCGGTGGGGCCGTACGCGTGTCGCCGCGCCGCACACGCCGTCCGGGCCGGGAACACTGGACGCCATGAAACACATGACGCCCGCCGAGACACTGGCCTTCCTCAGGGAAGGGCCGCGCACCGGCAAGCTGGCGACGGTCCGCCCCGACGGGCGGCCGCACGTCGCACCCATCTGGTTCGACGTCGACGAACTCGCCGCCCCCGACGGCGACGACATGCACGCCGAACTGGTCTTCAACACCGCCGAGACCTCGGTCAAGGGGCGCAACCTGCGCAACGACCCCCGGGTCAGCCTCTGCGTCGACGACGACCGGCCGCCGTTCAGCTACGTCGTCGTCGAGGGCGAGGCCCGGCTGGTCGACGACCCGGCGGAACTTAGGACGTGGGCCACCCGGATCGGCGGCCGGTACATGGGCGAGGACCGCGCCGCGGAGTACGGCGAACGCAACGGGGTGCCCGGCGAGTTGCTGGTGCGCGTACGCATCCGCCACGTGGTCGCCCAAATGGGTGTCGCGGACTGACGCTCCCGAACGGGCCGACGACACGCCTGAAGGCGAAGGGCGTGGCCCGGGAACTCCCGGACCACGCCCAAGTCTTCGCCCCGCCCCCGTCCCGTACCGGCGGCACCTGCCGCCTCACCGGACACCGTCCCCGTCTCCGATCACCCCCCCAGCAGCCCGCCCAGCGGGTTGCTGTTGGTGTTGCTCGCGCCGCCCGCGTTCGAGGGCTTCTGGGACGTGGACTTCGGCTGCGTCGCCGCGGCCGCCGGGGCGTTGTTGCCGCCCGTGGTGGCCGCCGGCTTCCGGGTCGCCGTGGCGCCGGCCGGCGTCTTGGCCGCCGGGCTGGTCTTCGGCGCCGCCGACGGGGCGGTCGCCGCCCCCTTGGTCGCGCTCGGCGCCGCCGAGGCACCCGGGGCGGCCGGATTGCCGGGCTGCGGGGCGGGCGGCGGAGCGACCGCCGGGCCCGGGACCTGCGGCGCCTCCTCCGAGGTCGCCGGGCCGGACACCGAGGTCTCGGGCGTGTCGCCCACCGGCAACGTGGTGTCGGGGGCCGTGGGATGCCCGAACAGCGCACCCGCGAGCAGCGTCAGGCCGACACCCGCACCCGCGATGATCGAGCCGTACCCGAGCTTGCGTCGCCGGGCGCGCACCGGAATGGTCAGCGGACCGCGCCAGTTGCGCAGCGACAGCCAGCAGTCCACGGAGTACATCGGCGCGCCCGCGAGTGCCAGCGGGCTCCACGCCGCCAGGAACACCACGTAGGCCGCGTGGTAGGGCGAAGAACTCCCGCCCACCGCGACCAGCACGCCGAGCGACAGCAGCATGCCGATCATGCCCATCGCCCGCGTCCACAGCCCCAGCAGCGCGCCGACACCCGCGACCACCTGCCCGAAGGCGAACAGCAGTCCCACCGTGATCGCATGCTGCGACGCGAGGTCGAGGACGCCGGGCACGAAGCTGCCGCCCCGCAGCACCTCGATGCGGTGCGCGAAGGAGTCGGTCGCGTCCGGGTCCAGGAACGCCGGGTCGTAGAGCTTGCGCAGCCCCTCCAGCAGGAACGCGATGCCCAGGAACCCGCGCAGCGGCAGCAGGAACGTGCCGGGCTGCAACGGCCCGCGCCTCGTCGGCGCCGGAGGCTGCGTCTTCGCGGCGGAGGGCCGGGCCTCCGTGCGGGCCTGGGTACGCGCCGCGGTGCGGGCGGCCGCCGGGCGCGGCGCCCGTGCGGCGGGCCTGTCGCGCACCGGCCTGTCGCGTACCGGCGGCATCACCGACGTCGGCGGGTCCGCCCCCAGGTCGACTCGCGGCAGCTCGGTGGTGACGTCGGTCGGGTCCGACCGGAACCCGTCCCGCTGCCCGGGCAGCTGCGCCTCGCGCGTGCCCGGGGGCGGTCCGATCACCACCCGAAGACTGCGGGTGGGGGCGGACACGGCCGCAGGATCGACCGGGTCCCGTACCAAGGTCGGGACGCTGCCGAAATCCGCGGGTCCCCCACCGCTCAGCCGGTCGTCCTGATCACGCTGGCCACCAAAGCGGCCTTCCGATCTGGTCTCCACGCATCTCTAACCGCCGATCCCCCCGGGAGGATGCGGCCATACGGACACCTATCTTCGAGCCCCGCGACCGGCCCCGGCGACGCGTCCACCCGTTACGGCGCCGGGAATCACCCGAAGGAGATCCCCGGAGGCACCGCCTGGCGGCGCGCGGCGGGCGCACCGGCTGGCGGTGCCGCACGGCGTCAGACGCCGCGTCGGCGCGCGACCTCGTACAGCACGATCCCGGCCGCGACGCCCGCGTTGAGCGACTCGTTGCCCGCCGCCATCGGAATGGCCACGGTCTGGTCGCACGTCTCGGTCACCAGGCGCGAGAGGCCCTTGCCCTCCGAGCCGATCACGATCACCAGCGGCTCGTCGGCGGTCGACAGCTCGGCGAGGTCGTCGGTGCCGTCGGCCGCGAGCCCGACCACGAACAGCCCCTGCTTCTGGTACGCCTCCAGCACCTGCCGCAGGTTCGACGCCCGCGCCACCGGCACACGCGCCGCCGCACCCGCGGACGTCTTCCACGCACCCGCCGTCATCCCCGCGGCACGCCGCTCGGGGACGACCACGCCGTGCGCGCCGAACGCCGCCGCCGAGCGGATGACCGCTCCCAGGTTGCGCGGGTCGGTGATGCCGTCGAGCACGATGACCAGCGGCACTTCGCCGTTGTCGTGCGCGACCTCGACCAGGTCGTCGGGGTGGGCGTACTCGTACGCCGGGATCTGCAGCGCGAGGCCCTGGTGGTGGCCGCCCTCGGTGAGCCGGTCCAGTTCGGGGCGCGGCGCCTCCATCAGCGGGATGGACATGTCGTTGGCGAGCTTGAGCGCCTCGCGCACGCGGTCGTCCGAGTCGATGAACTGCGCGACGTACAGGGCGCTGCCCGGGATGCCGGCACGCAGCGCCTCGACGACCGAGTTGCGCCCGTACACCAGCTCCACCGTGCCCTTGCCGCCCCGGCCGCGCGCGACGCCCGTCCGGCCGCCCGGCCGCGCGGCGCGCTTGGCCGCGGCGTTCGCGGACCGCTGCTTGGCGTGCCCCTTGCGCATCTCGGCAGGCGGCGTCGGGCCCTTGCCGCGCAGCGCACGGCGGCTGTGCCCGCCCGTCCCGACCTGGGGACCCTTCTTGCTCCCCGGGTTGCGCTTGTTGCGGCGCTGGCTGTTGCCGGCCATGTCGATGTCCCTTCGGTGCTCTCGTCTCGCACGTACAACCGTACGGCCGGGCGCTCGGCCCGGCCGCATGGAAACGGTCGTACGCTGACCGCCGTGCGGCGGCGACTGGTCGGTCCTCGTGCCGGTGCGCGCACCGGCGTCCTGATTGCGGTCCCCGTTGTCGGGGACACGGTGGAGCGGGGGTCAGCGGTCGCTGTGCCGCTCCAGGGTCCAGCGCGGACCCTGCGGTGTGTCCTCGACGACGATGCCCGCCGCCGTGAGCCGGTCGCGGACCGCGTCGGCGGCCGGGTAGTCCTTGCGGGCGCGGGCCGCCTCGCGCTGCTCCAGCGCGAGGTGGATCAGCGAGTCGACGACCTGGCGCAGGTCCTCGGTGCGGTCGCCCGCACTGCCGGACACCCACGGCTCGGCCGCCGGGTCGAGACCCAGCACGCCGAGCATCGCGCGCAGCGCGCCCACGTGGGAGGCCGCCGCGTCCTTGTCGCCGTGCGCCAGCGCGGTGTTGCCCTCGCGCACGGTGTTGTGCACGGCGGCGAGCGCCTGCGGCACCCCCAGGTCGTCGTCCATGGCGTCGGCGAACGCGGCCGGGACCTCGGCGTCGGCCGGGACCGGCCCGGCCAGTTCGCCCGCGCGCTCCAGGAAGCCCTCGATGCGCGCGAACGACGTCGCGGCCTCCTGGAGTGCCGCCTCGCTGTACTCGATCATCGAGCGGTAGTGCGGTGAGGCGAGGTAGTAGCGCAGGACGATCGGCGGCCAGCGCTTGACCATCTCGGAAACCAGCACCGAGTTGCCGAGCGACTTGCTCATCTTCTCGCCGCTCATGGTGACCCACGCGTTGTGCATCCAGTAGTTGGCGAAACCGTCGCCCGCCGCCTTGGACTGCGCGATCTCGTTCTCGTGGTGCGGGAACACCAGGTCGAGGCCGCCGCCGTGGATGTCGAAGCGCTCGCCGAGGTAGCGGTGGGCCATCGCGGAGCACTCCAGGTGCCAGCCGGGCCGGCCGCGGCCCCACGGCGTGTCCCACGACGGCTCGCCGGGCTTGGCGGCCTTCCACAGCGCGAAGTCGCGCGCGTCGCGCTTGGCGCCGACGCCCGCGTCGCCCTGGTCGCGCATCGCGTCGAGGCGCTGGCCGCTGAGCGCGCCGTACTCCGGGTACGAGTGCACGTCGAAGTAGACGTCGCCGTCGGACGGGTACGCGTGCCCGGTGGTGATGAGCCGCTGCATCAGCTCGATCATCTCCGGCACGTGCCCGGTGGCCCGCGGCTCGACGGTCGGCGGCAGGCAGCCCAGCGCGGCGTACGCGTCGTTGAACGCGCGCTCGTTCGGGTAGCCCACGCGCCACCACGGCACGTCGGCCTCGCACGCCTTCGCGATGATCTTGTCGTCGATGTCCGTGACGTTGCGGCAGAAGACGACGTCGTTGCCCCGGTACGCGAGCCAGCGCCGCAGCAGGTCGAAGTTCAGCCCCGAGCGGATGTGCCCGATGTGCGGCGGAGCCTGGACCGTGGCACCACACAGGTAGATCGACACGGTGCCCTCGACGAGCGGCACGAAGTCGCGGACCGTGCGGGTGCTGGTGTCGTATAGGCGCATGCTCACCCTGCGAGTTTACGGGGTGGCAGGGCGGGGAAGCTCCCGCATTCAGCCCCGCGTGACGATCCGGTCAGGGGTGACCCGCACGACGACCCGTTCGTTCGCGGGGTCGCCCTCGCGGAACGGCTTGCCGTCGTACCGCTGCGACAGCTCCTGGATCAGCTCGGGCGCGCCGTCGTCCTCCAGGGAAGCGGTGCCCCTGACCTCGACGTACGTGTAGGGGTCGGCCTTCGGATAGACGAGCAGCGTCACCCGCGGATCGGCGACGATATTTCGGTGCTTGCGGCGGCCCTTGACCGTCGATACGAGCAGGTCGTCCCCGTCGGTCTTGAGCCAGACGACGGAAAGCTGCGGTCGCCCGTCGGGCAGCAGGGTCGCCATCGTCGCGAAGTTCGGTGCGTCGATCATCGTGCGCGCGGCATCGGTGAGCTTGTCGGACATCGCTGTCCCTCTCGTCGTCGCTTCGGTGGGATCCGGGGGTCCGGGCGTTCAGTGGGTTGAGTGCCACGCGGGCTAAGGGGTCGAAACCCGCACCACGAGCGCGGTGGCGATCGCCGCCAAGCCCTCGGCGCGTCCGGTCAGGCCGAGTCCGTCGGTGGTGGTCGCGGACACCGACACGGGCGCGCCGGCGGCTTCCGAGAGCGACTTCTCGGCCTCGGCGCGGCGCGGCCCGACCTTGGGGCGTACGCCGACGACCTGGACGGCGACGTTGCCGATCTCGAACCCGGCCTCGCGCACCAGGCGCGCGGCCTCGGTCAGCAGCGCGACACCGGACGCGCCGGACCACTCGGGGCGCGAGGTCCCGAAGTGCGCGCCGAGGTCGCCGATCCCGGCCGCCGAGAACAGCGCGTCGCACGCCGCGTGGGCGGCCACGTCGCCGTCGGAGTGGCCCGCGAGGCCCGTCTCCCCCGGCCAGTGCAGTCCCGCGACCCACAGGTCGCGGCCCTCCTCGAAGGGGTGGACGTCGACACCGATGCCGGTGCGGGGCAGGCCGGGGAGGGGTGACACGAATGCGGACATCAACGACTCCGGATAGGGCGAACACAGAAAGGACGACGTGGAAGGGACAGTCTTCCGACTGCTCGGCTCACCCTCTACTCCACCGGGTCCGCCTGGTCCGCCTGTTGCTCGCGGCGGCGGTTCAGCAGCGCCTCGGCCAGCAGCAGGTCGAACGGCCGGGTGACCTTGAACGCCTCCTCCGACCCCGGCACCACCGAGACCGTGATTCCCATGCGCTCCACCATGCCCGCGTCGTCCGTCGTGTCGCCCTCCGGCGAGGCCTCGTGCGCGGCGGCCAGCACATCGCGGCGGAACCCCTGCGGTGTCTGCACCGCGCGCAACGACGCCCGGTCGACCGTACGCACGACGCATTCGGCGGCCCCGTCCGGCGCCACGTCCGTGACCTCCTTGACCGTGTCGACGACGGGCAGCGCGGGGACGACCGCGAGTGCGCCGGCCTCGATCGTGGCCACGACCGCCTCGACCACCGCGACCGGCACGAACGGCCTCGCGGCGTCGTGGACGAGGACGACCGGGCAGTCCGCGGTCAGCGCGTCGAGTGCGCGGCGTACCGATTCCTGGCGGGTGGCCCCGCCCGCGACGACGGTGACGGGCGCGTCGGCGCCCAGCTCGCGCGCGAGCAACTCGCGTACGTCGTCGACGCCGTCCGGCGGTGCGGCCACCACCGCGGCGTCGATGCCGGGGGCCGCCAGCAGCGACCGCAGCGCATGGACGAGCATCGGCACATCGCCGAGTTCACGCAGGGCTTTGGGCAGCCCGCCGCCCAGGCGCAGCCCGAGCCCCGCCGCGGGCACCAGAACAGCAGCTCTCACCGGAGATCCCTCACCCCATCGCGCACGGTCCGGACGACGGTCCGGATGCCGCTCCGAAGGTACCGGGACACAACCGGGTGTACGCGCCCAGCCACTGGGGAAGGTGCCCCAACAGGCGCCCAGGCTGGTACCCCAGGTGCCGTGGAGCCGCCCCAGCGCGGCAGCACCGCCGCCCGACCCCCCTGGGGTCGGCGCGGTGCACCGAGGTCGCAGGGTCGAAGCGCCGACGGGTTCGCCACCGGCCGCATGTCCGTGTTTTTGCCACGTAGATGTCACCCGCGCGTGTCGCCCCGGACTGCATGCCCGTCACGGCTCGCCGACAGAGCACGCCACACAGCAGCGCACACCGGCGGACGTACGCCGCAGGACAGCAGCGCCGCAACGCACATCACGTCGCGGCGTCACGCCGGCGGAGCGCACCGCGAACGCGCGGACGTCGAACCGGTGTTCGCCGCCATCCGTGTCGTCGGTGGTCGTCGGTGAAGTGTTTGTCCGTGAAAACCGTCGGTGCGCGCCGGGCAGGGCCCGGCGCGCACCGACGGACCGGGCCGCGTGAGCCCGGAAAACGGCCGCGAGGAACCCGTCGGCCGACCACCGACAGATCAAACGGTCGCCAGGCCGGTACAGACGGGGCCGCGATTCACCCGATTGCGCGAATGACCACGCAACTCATCGGAGAGCCGCCCACACGCCCCGTTCCGCCCGGCGCTACGCGTTCAGGAGGCCAGAACCTCGTCGAGGATCGCCTCGGCCTTGTCTTCGTTGGTGTTCTCCGCGAGTGCCAGCTCGCTCACCAGGATCTGCCGCGCCTTCGCGAGCATCCGCTTCTCACCGGCCGACAGGCCGCGGTCACGCTCACGGCGCCAAAGGTCGCGCACGACCTCGGCAACCTTGATAACGTCACCGGAAGCGAGCTTCTCCAGGTTCGCCTTGTAGCGTCGCGACCAGTTCGTCGGCTCCTCGGTGTGCGGAGCCCGCAGCACCTCGAAGACGCGATCGAGGCCCTCCTGGCCCACCACGTCGCGCACACCGACGAACTCCGCGTTGTCAGCGGGGACTCGTACCGTGAGGTCGCCCTGGGCTACCTTCAGCACCAGGTAGATCTTGTCCTCGCCCTTGATGGTGCGAGTCTCGATCGCCTCGATGAGCGCGGCCCCGTGATGGGGGTAGACCACCGTGTCGCCAACCTTGAACGTCATGTGACAGGTACCCCTTCCGTGGCTTTCTAGGGTAACACGGGTCACGCCCCGCCTGAATGGCGTTTCCGCAGGTCAGGGCCTTAGTCGGGGCTTGACAACGGCCACACGGACATGCTTGTCCCACCCCGTGACGACCCCCGGGGTGATCCATAAACCGGACAAAGCGGTCAACTTGTCCCTGCCTCCAGTCGAACACGGAATCGACTATCGGCGTGGCTGGACACACTGGCCCGACCCATCTGTTTTTGGACACCAGGCATTACCTCTTCCTGATGACCCTTCAGAGCCGCGTACAAGTCGCCGATCGGGCCTGGATAGGCTGTCGCCGGTCCCGGAGACCGGGATCACCGTGCCTGTCAAGGACCCAAGGAGAAACGCCCGCCGTGAGCCGCAGCATTCGACGGGGTGCCGTCGCCGCAACCCTCGCCCTCGCGCTGGCCCCTCTGGCGGCCGCCTGCTCCAGCGGTACGGACGCCGCGACCACGCAGCTCAAGCCGGACAGCGCGTACACCCAGGTCGGCACCATCAAGGTGCAGAACCTCTCGCTGGTCACCGGAGACGAAGGCTCGGGCCTCGTGTCGCTCGGCGGCGCGCTCATCAACGAAAGCGACAAGCCCGAGACGCTCAAGCAGGTCACGCTGGCCGGCGCGGCCGCCCCGGGCACGATGAAGGGCCAGGACGGCGCCACCTCCATCACCGTCCCGGCCCGCGGCGCGGTCTACCTGACCGGTGAGAAGGGCGGCCCGTCGGTGACCTTCTCGGGCGCACCCGACGCCACCGCCGGCAAGTACGTCGACGTCACGTTCAGCTTCAGCACGGTCGGCCAGACCAAGCTGGGCGTCGCGGTGCACCTGCCGGAGGACCACTACGAGGCGCTGAAGCCGTCGTCGTCGCCGAGCGCGGCCCCGAGTACCCCGAGCGCGCCGGCCACCACGCCGCCGGCGAGCGCCCCGGCCACCGGCACCTCCGCCTCTCCCCCGGCCACCGGTGCCGCCTCGGGCGCCCCGGAGTCGGGCGGTCCGACCGCCACCGGCACGGCGACCGCGCCGGCCACCACGCCGGCGGCCAACTCCTCGTCGCGTCCGCCGGCTTCGAACGAGCCCGCGAACAGCTGAGCAGAGCGCACCAGAGGCCGAGGGCCCGTCCGGACGTCCGGACGGGCCCTCGGCCTCTGCATGGTCGGCGTACGTCGCCTCAGCGGGCGCACGGCGCCGCGAACGGGCCTGTCACGGCTCGAACTTGTAGCCCAGCCCGCGGACCGTCACCAGGTAGCGCGGGGCTCCCGGGTCCGGCTCGATCTTGGCGCGCAGCCGCTTGACGTGGACGTCCAGCGTCTTGGTGTCGCCGACGTACCCCGCCCCCCAGACGCGGTCGATCAGCTGCATGCGGGTCAGCACGCGGCCCGCGTTGCGCAGCAGCAGTTCGAGCAAGTCGAACTCCTTGAGCGGCAGTTCGACCTTGACGCCGTCCACGGTCACGCGGTGCCGGTCGACGTCCATGCGCACCGGGCCCGCCTCCAGGGCGGTCGGCTCGACCTCGGTCGGCTCCCCCTGGCGGCGGAGCACCGCACGGATGCGGGCGACCAGTTCGCGCGACGAGAAGGGCTTGGTGACGTAGTCGTCCGCCCCGATCTCCAGGCCGACGACCTTGTCGACCTCGCTGTCCTTGGCGGTGACCATGATGACGGGCACGTTCGACTTGGCACGCAGGCGACGGCAGACCTCGGTGCCGGGCAGGCCCGGCAGCATCAGGTCGAGCAGCACGAGGTCGGCGCCACCCTGGTCGAACTGTTCCAGCGCATCGGGGCCGGTGACCGCAACCGCGACCTCGAACCCTTCCTTGCGCAGCAGGAACGCAAGCGGGTCGCTGAAGGACTCCTCGTCCTCGACGACGAGCACTCGGGTCATCCCGAACCCTCCCGGGAGTTGTACGACGGGGCCAGATCACTCGATCCGCCGGACGCGGACGGTGCGCCGGGCCTCGTCATTGTGGACGCCGCGTCGGGGAACTTGCCCCGTTCGTCGGCGGGCAGAAGGGGCAGCACCAGGGTAAACGTGGTACCCACGCCCTCCAGGCTGCGTACCGTGACCTCGCCCCCGTGTCCGGCCACGATGTGTTTCACGATGGACAGCCCGAGCCCGGTTCCGCCGGTGGCCCGCGAACGTGCGGGGTCCACGCGGTAGAAGCGCTCGAAGATGCGGTCCAGGTCGCGGTGCGGGATGCCGATGCCCTGGTCGGAGACGGCGATGACGGCCTTGCGACCGGTCACACGCACGTCGATGTCGACGCGGGTGCGCTCGGGGCTGTAGTTGACGGCGTTCTCGACCAGGTTGCCGAGCGCCATCACCAGCTGGTTGTGGTCGCCCGGGATGACGAGGCCCGGATCGCCGCCGACCGCCAGGGTGATCTGCTTGTTCTGCGCCACCTGCCGGCAGCGGTCGACCGCCTCGGCGACCAGTTCGTCGACCGGTACCGGGGCGATGTCCTGGAGCGGGTGGTCGTTCTGTACGCGCGACAGGTCGATGAGCTCCTGCACCAGGTTGGTCAGGCGCGCGGACTCGACCTGCATGCGGCCGGAGAAGCGGCGTACCGCCTCGGGGTCGTCGCTGGCGTCCAGGACCGCCTCGGCGAGCAGCGACAGCGCGCCGACCGGGGTCTTGAGCTCGTGGCTGACGTTGGCGACGAAGTCGCGGCGCACCGCGTCGACGCGCCGGGCCTCGGTACGGTCCTCGACCAGCAGCAGCACCAGGCGCGACCCGAGGGGCGCGACGCGCGCCGAGACTTCCAGCTCCTGGCCGTCGCGCCGGGCGAGCAGCAGGTCCCGTTGCCTTATCTCGCCGTCGCGCCGCGTCTCGCGGGCCATGCGGAGAAGTTCCTCGGGCACCAGTTGGTCGCCGCGGACCAGGCCGAAGGTGTACGCGGCCGAGCTGGCCTTGACCACCGCGTCCCGTTCGTCCAGCACGACGGCGGACGAGCGCAGCACCGAAAGGACGATCGCCACGCCGGGGGGGAGCACCGGGCCCGCGGGAGCCGTCTGACCCCCGGGGTTGCCGAGCGCGCGCTCGCTCCAGCGGAAGGCCAGTGTCCCGGCCACACCGACGGCCAACCCTGAGAGGGCGGCGACTGTTGCCGCGGCCACGTTCACGTCCACAGAACCCAGGGTAAAGCTGCCCCGAACGGGTGAACCCTCTCCGGGCGGCAGAGACCGGATGACTTCATCGACTGTTCACCGCTCGGCCGTATCTGGTTCAGTTCGGACGGATGTCGCAAGAAGTGCCGTTTGCCGGGTTCTGCCCGTTGACGGGCGGATGCGTTATGGGTTGACTCGGATACGGACGGTGCGCGGAACGTCGCGGCAAAGCTACGGGAACGCATGGTCCACCCAGGTGAACGGAGGTCGTTCATGCCCGATCGGCAGACCAGCGCCATGACCGGTACCCCCGCCGACTCCCTGACCGCATCGACGTCCACATCCACGCCCGCACCGCCGGGTACGCGCGCGTACATAGAGGTCACCCCGGTACGCGCCGCCGGTACCCGCAGGCCCGGGTCCGCGCCGACACCCGGCTGCAGCTGCCCGTCGACCTGCGGTTGCGGGTGCAAGTCCGGTTCGGCCTGCAACTGCGGAGGCAGCTGCAACGGCTGAACGGGGGCATGGCCAGGGGCGCCCACCCCTTCCGTGACGGGCGCCCCTGGTCGTGCCGACCCGCTACTTGCGGCCCTGGTTCTTGACCGCCTCGATCGCGGCCGCCGCGGCCTCGGGGTCGAGGTAGCGGCCACCCGGGGTCAGCGGGCGCAGGTTCGCGTCCAGCTCGTAGAAGAGCGGGATGCCGGTCGGGATGTTGAGGCCGGCGATGTCCTCGTCGGAGATGCCGTCGAGGTGCTTGACCAGCGCGCGCAGCGAGTTGCCGTGCGCGGCGACCAGCGTGGTGCGGCCGGCCTCCAGGTCGGGCACGATCGCGTCGTACCAGTACGGCAGCATGCGGTCGACGACGTCCTTGAGGCACTCGGTGCGCGGCCGGATCTCGTCCGGGAGACCGGCGTATCGCGGGTCGTGCACCTGCGAGAACTCGTCGTCGTCGGCGAGCGGCGGGGGCGGCGTGTCGTACGAGCGGCGCCACAGCATGAACTGCTCCTCGCCGAACTCGGCCAGCGTCGCCGCCTTGTCCTTGCCCTGGAGCGCGCCGTAGTGGCGCTCGTTGAGGCGCCACGAGCGGCGGACCGGGATCCAGTGCCGGTCGGCGGAGTCGAGCGCCAGCTCGGCGGTGCGGATCGCCCGGCGCTGGAGCGAGGTGTGCAGGACGTCGGGCAGCACGCCGGCGTCGGTCAGCAGCCGGCCGCCGCGCGCGGCCTCCGCCTCGCCGGTTTCGGTCAGGTCGACGTCGACCCACCCGGTGAAGAGTCCCTTGCGGTTCCAGTCGCTCTCACCGTGGCGGAGGAGCACGAGCTTGTATGCGGTGTCGGCCATGCGCCCGAGCGTAATGGAGGCGCCGGGTCCCTTCGGAAAGGGCCCGGCGCGGTGCCCGGGCGACCGGGTGCGGGCCGCCGTCCGGCGGCTATTCGGCGGGCTTCTCGTCCCGCTTGGCGCGTTCGATCAGATGGGTGAAGGCATCCAGGTTGCGCGTGGACTCGCCGCGTTCGGTACGCCACTCCCACTCGCGCCGGATCGACGTCGCGAACCCCAGTTCGAGCAGCGTGTTGAAGCTCTCGTCGGCGGCCTCCAGGACCACCCCGAGCAGCCGGTCCACCTCGTCCTCGGTGACGGCGTGGACCGGCAGGCGCCCGGTCAGGTAGACGTCGCCGAGCTTGTCGAGCGAGAAGGCCACGCCGTACAGCCGCACGTTGCGGGTCAGCAGCCAGCGGTAGAAGACCTCGTGGTTCTCGTCGGGGCGGCGGACGACGAACGCCGTGACGGCCAGCGTGTGCCGGCCCAGTTTCAGCGCGCACGTGGTCTTGAGCTTGCGCGTGCCGGGGAGCGTGACGACGAAGGTGTCCTCGTCCGGCCGCTCCCACGTGACCTCGGCGTCGTCGAGGGTCCGCCGGATGGCCTCGGCGGCCTCGGCCCGGGTCTGTTCCACGGTGCACCTCGGGGATCGGCGTTCAGGCATTTCGTCCGGCGGTTTCCAGGACGGTCCCAAGCTAGGCGTCCTCAGGGAGGTAGGGCACGCCTCCGCGCCGCCCGGCACGCACTCTCGCGGCGTTGCGGGACCTCGCGAGTACGAACGAGTACGAGCTCGCCGGGCCTGGCGGCCCTCCCAAGCCCCGCGCCTTGCGATAGTACGCACCGGACGACGCGGAGGCGCACCCCACCTCCCCGAAGACACCTGGCGCCACGCCGCTACTGCGCGGCGAGCGACCGGACCGCGCCCGACGCGTCGGCGATGGTCTGGCTGTACACGTCGGCCATCGACGCCGCGGCCGCCGCCCAGCCGAAGTTCGCCGCGTGCCGCACCGCGCCGTCCGCGTACTGCCCGCGCAGGCCCGGGGACCGCAGCAGGCGGCCGATGGCCTCGGCGTAGTCGGCGGGGTCGTGGCCTTCGACGAGCACGCCCGACATCCCGTCGCGCACCGCGGTCGGCAGGCCGCCCACCGCCGCCGCGACGACGGGGGTGCCGCACGCCTGCGCCTCGATCGCGACGAGGCCGAAGGACTCGTTGTAGGACGGCACCACCGCGACGGTCGCGGCCCGGTACCAGTCGGCGAGCACGTCCTGCGGCACCGGCCGCCGGAAGCGGACGACGTCGTGCACGCCGAGGGAGGCGGCCAGCTTCTGCAGGTGCTCGGGCTCGGCGAGGCCTGTGCCGCTGGGCCCGCCGACCACCGCGACGACCAGGTTCTCGCGCAGCGACGGCTGGTCGCGCAGCAGGTGCGCGGTGGCGTGCAGCAGGACGTCGGGGGCCTTGAGCGGCTGGATGCGCCCGGCGAAGAGGATGACCGCGGCGTCCTCGGGCAGCCCCAGCCGGCGGCGCGCCTCGGCGGCGTCGCCCGGCCGGAAGACGTCCAGGTCGACACCAGGGTTCACGACCGCCACCTGGTCGCGCGGGGCGGCGTAGAGGCCGACGAGCTGGTCCGCCTCCTCGGCGGTGTTCGCGACGAGGCGGTCGGCGGCCTCGACGACCTGGCTCTCGCCGATCACGCGCGCCGACGGCTCGGGGCAGTCGGTCGCGGCGAGCGAGGCGTTCTTGACCTTCGCCATCGTGTGCATCGAGTGCACGAGAGGTACGCCCCAGCGCTCCTTGGCCAGCCAGCCGACCTGCCCGGACAGCCAGTAGTGGGAGTGCACGAGGTCGTAGTAGCCGGGCTCGCGCATGGCCTCGGTCCGCAGCACGCCGGAGGTGAAGGCGCACAGTTGTGCGGGCAGGTCCTCCTTGGACAGTCCCTCGAAGGGGCCGGCGGTCACGTGCCGGACGAGGACGCCGGGGGCCATCTCGACGACGGGCGGCAGGTCGCGTCCGGTGGCGCGCGTGAATATCTCCACCTCGACGCCCAGCGCGGCGAGGCGCTTGGACATCTCGACGATGTAGACGTTCATGCCCCCGGCGTCGCCTGTGCCGGGCTGATGCAGCGGCGACGTGTGGACGCTGAGAGTCGCGATCCTGCGCGGCGCCCCCCGACGGCCGGCCAGGGTGTTGCGCGCCCCGGATCCGCCCGCTCGCGGCACGTGATGACTCACGCGATGACCTCCTACCAGGCCGACAAGGCCTGCCTCTGCCGTACTGACGCCGTACGCGCGAGCGCGCGTACGGCAGGCACGACGTTCGGCGCCCGACCACCCTTCGTGGCGGGCGCGTGCTGGGTTTGCTTTGCCCTCCCCGGCCGCTGTCGTTAATTCGGACGACAACACCCCCGGTCAAGTGATAACCGATCCGTCGGTGCGGGGGATTCCCGACCGGGATGTGAGATCCCCCGGTCACTCCTCGCGATCATGCTGGCACGGAGGGTCGTACGCGATCGCACCGGCCATCCGAAAGAGGTGCCGCCCTACACTCGGGGGCATGGTCAGGCGCGGCGTTCCGGGGGCGGTCGGACCGCGTGGGGGCGGCGCCGGGACCGGGCGTCCGACGGGTGTGATCACGCGCGGCACCACCAATCCGAACCGGCTGAGGCGGGTCGACCGCTGGATCGCCGCCGAGTACGGACGGCTGCTGGCGAGGTCGGCGGATCCGCTGGTCGTGGACCTCGGGTACGGCGCCTCCCCGGTCACCACCGTCGAGTTCTGGCGGCGGCTGCGCACGGTCCGCGACGACGTCGAGATGCTGGGCATCGAGATCGACCCGGCGCGCGTGGCGGCGGCGCTGCCGTACGCGGGCGGCGGACTCTCGTTCGTACGGGGCGGGTTCGAGGTGCCGCTGCCGGACGGCCGGCGGCCGGTGCTGATCCGGGCGTTCAACGTGCTGCGGCAGTACGGCGAGGACGAGGTCCCCGGCGCGTGGTCGGTCATGTGCGGGCGGCTGGCGCCCGACGGTCTTCTGGTCGAGGGCACGTGCGACGAACCGGGGCGCCTCGCAACGTGGGTGGCGGTCGGTGCTGACGCGCGACCGCGGACGCTGACCCTCGCGGCGCGGCTCGCCACGCTCGGCCGCCCGTCGGATCTCGCGGAGCGGCTGCCCAAGGCGCTCATCCACCGCAACGTGCCGGGTGAGCGCGTGCATGCGTTCCTGACCGCGTTCGACCGGGCCTGGGACCGGCACGCGCCGTTGGCACCGCTCGGTGCTCGGCAGCGGTGGGCGGCCGCGGTGGGGGCGCTTGCCGCGGACTGGCCTGTGCTCACCCCGCGTTCGCGTGTCCGGGGCGGCGAAGTGACGGTCTCGTGGGATGCTGTGGCCCCTGGTGACACGTGACGAACGACGGGGTGACACGTGCCGAACGAGCCGGTCAGATCTGACTGTTCGTCACATCAATGTGCCACCCGGCTCGGCGGCGTCGGCCTTTTCGGGCCCGAATGCCATCAATCGCTGCAACAGTTCATCCGGATTTCATGGGTTTCACCCGTTAACGTCCCGCGACGATCAGCAAATCTCCTCTGCCCTTCGCCGCCGGAACGTGCGAGGATCCGACGCTGGAACCGGTTCTCAAGAGCCACCTCCGTCCTCTTGAGAGCCGGTTCCCACCGCATTCACGGGCCGCGGAGGCGCCGTGGGGGACACGCAGCCGACTGATCGGAAGGGTCAGCGCATGGCGATTTTGGGGGGCGGGACCGGACGCTGGGCCCGCGCTGCGACCTCATGCGGAGCGGCGCTCTTGTGCGCCGCGCTGTTCGTCGGCCAGGCCGGCGCCGCACCCGACCCTGCGCCACCTCAGGCCCCGTTCAACCTGGTGGCCGTCCAGGCGCAACTCCAGGACCTGTACCGGCAGGCCGAGCAGGCCACCGAGCGCTACAACGCCACCAACGAGCGGCGTGCGACGCAGCAGGTCAAGGTGAACGACGTGCGCGCGGGCATCGCGTGGACGCAGCAGCAGATCGCGTCGCAGAAGGACGAGATCGGCCGCATCGCGCGCCTGCAGTACACGACGCGGGGCGTCGACCCGCTGCTCAACCTCATCCTGACCGCGAACCCCGAGGAATTCCTCGCGCAGGCACCGACGTTCGCGCGCATCAGCCAGACGCAGGCGGAGACCATCGCCCGCCAGAAGCAGGCCGAGCAGCAGCTCAAGAACATGCAGAAGGCGGAGGACGCGCAACTCGCGGAGAACCGCCGGCTGGAAACCGAGTCGCACAGGGCCCAGGACGACATAAAGGCCAAGGTCTTCGAGGCCGAGGTGCTGCTGGCCCAGCTGACGCCCGAACAGCTCGTCCAACTCGAGGAGTTGGAGGCGCAGGTCGCCGAGGCCGGCCAGGTGCAGCTGCACCAGTACGGCATACTCACGCGCCCGGACCAGCTCACCACCACGGCCGCGCAGCAGGCGATCTCCTTCGCGCTCAGCAAGATCGGGCTGCCGTACATCTGGGGCGGCGTCGGCCCCGAGGGCTACGACTGCTCGG
The DNA here is from genome assembly GCA_045039925.1 of Streptomycetaceae bacterium NBC_01309. Taxonomy (GTDB): domain Bacteria; phylum Actinomycetota; class Actinomycetes; order Streptomycetales; family Streptomycetaceae; genus Yinghuangia. The sequence goes on along the minus strand of CP108400.1, from coordinate 5,760,134 downwards.
GCCTCACGTCGAAGGCGTGGCTGTTCGCGGGCGTCAAGATCCCGCGCACCTCGCAGGAGCAGTGGGCGCGCCTGCCGCGCGTCCCCACCGGCGACATGCGGCCGGGCGACCTCATCGTCTACTACGGCGACGCCAGCCACATCGCGATGTACCTCGGCAACGGCATGATGGTGCATGCCCCGCGGCCGGGCCGCACGGTCACCATCGCCCCGGCGGGCTCGATGCCGATACTCGGCGTCGTACGCCCCGACGGCGGCGCCGGCGTGGTCCAGGCCCCGCCCGTCCCCAACCTGCCCAAGCCGCCGAAGCCGACGCCCCCGCCGGGCACGACGCCGCCGCCTCCCGGCACCACGCCGCCGGGCACGACGACGCCCCCGGGCACCACCCCGCCGGGTACCACGACGCCGCCCGTCACGACGCCCCCGCCCACCACGCCGGGCACGCCGACGAACCCGGGCACGCCCACCAACAAGCCGCCCACGGGCACTCCGGGCAACACCGGCTCCCCCAACCCGACCCCGACCGGCACTCCCAGCACGCCGGCGACCACGCCGCCCGCGACGCAGCCCACCACGACGCAACCGGAGAACTCGTCGCCGCAGTCGGCGACATCGACCGGCGGCGAGACCTGACGGGCGGCGCCCCGCACCGAACGCACGAAGGCCGGGACACCCTCGGGGTGTCCCGGCCTTCGGCGTGTGTCTTCGGGTAGGTCAGGCGTCACTGCCGGTCGATGTCGCCGACATGGTCACCACGGGCCGTACGGACCCTGCTGCCCGCCGCGGCGGCCGCCGACCTCCTTGAGCGCGGGACGTACGTCGACCATGTAGACGATCGCGGCGATCAGTCCGGCGATCGACAGGATGCCGTCCAGCCGGGCGAAGAAGAAGTCCCAGACCACCGCGACGGCCAGGACGGCCACCCAGAAGACCTTCTTGAGCTTGTTCGCCGCGCGGTACGCGTCCTCGCGCCGCGTCAGCGCGTCCACCAGGCAGAACGCCTTGAACAGCATGAGCGCCATCGCCGCCAGGTACGTCACGCTGCCGAAGGTGGCCAGCAACGCACCGGCGGCCAGCGTCTGATCCGGCATCGCTCCTCCTCCTGTGCGCCCGTCGCGCCCCTCCGAACTGGTGCTGTGACGGAACGGTTCACCGCGCACAGCACTAGAAGTCTCGCATGCGGTGTCGCCCAGCGGGACTCATGACATCCAGGTCGTCCGGCCCGCGGCGCGGCGGACCCCGGGCACCCGCTTTCCGCGGGCACCCGGGGTCCACGCCATCGGTGCCGCCCCTGGAACTGCCGGAACTGCCGCTACTCGGCGGGCGAGACGGTCTTCTTCGCCGCGGTGCGCGGCTTGGCCGGGGTCGGCTTCGCCTTGGCGGCGGCCGGCTTGGGCTCCGGCTTCGCGTCGGCCTTGGCGGCCGCGGCCTTCTCCTCGACCTTGTCCGCGGCCGCGGCCTTGGCGCCCTGGGCCTCGGCCTTGACCTCGGTCGCGACCTCGGACTCCTTCTTGGCGATCTTGTCGACGACCTTGTGGCCGCGCTCGGCCAGGTCCTCGTAGATCCCCTTGAGCTTGTCCGCGTACTCGCCGGCCTTGCCGACCTGGGTCTCGACCTCGGTCCTGGCCTTGCCGTACTGCGACTTCGCGTAGTCCTGCGCCTTGCCTGGCAGCGTGCCGGCGTCCTTGAGCGTCGCGCTGACCTTCTCCTGCACGTCCGCGGCGGTCGTCGAGACGCGCGTACGGATGACCTTGGGGTCGGTCGGGATGTCGATCTTCGGCACCTCGAACTTGGGCACCTCGAACTTCGGCGGCTCGAACTTGATGCCCGAGAACTTCTCCGGCACCTCGCGGATCTTCTCCACCGCGAGGTCACCGGCACCGACGAACGCGTAGAACGGCGTGGCGTCGGTGAGGGTCTTCCTGATCTCCGTGGCGGTAGCCATGGTTTTTCCTCACTCCCCGGAATCGGGGCTGTCGTGAAGAGTCCGGACCGTCGCGGACGGTGCGTCGGACTCGGCGTCGGATACTGCGGCGGATGCGGCGGCGGCTCCGGGCTCCGGGTCGGGGCCCGGTACGCCGGATATGGAAGACCCCTTGGGCGCCCGGCCGTTCGCGGACGGCACCGGCACGTCCGCGGCGGCCACCGCCTCGGCGGCGGCCTCGGCACCGGCGTTCTCCTTGCGGAACGCCTCGTAGATCTCCATCAGCACGCGCTTCTGCCGCTCGTTGATGGTCGTGTCGGAGAGGATCGCGGTCTGCACCTCGCGCGCCCCCTCGGGGCGTTCCTCGAGGATCCCGGCCTGGACGTACAGGGTCTCCGCCGAAATCCGCAACGCCTTGGCGATCTGCTGCAGGATCTCGGCACTCGGCCGACGCAGCCCGCGCTCGATCTGACTCAAGTACGGGTTCGACACCCCGGCGGCATCCGCCAACTGCCGCAGCGAATACTGCGCGTTGCGGCGCTGCTCCCGGATGTACTCGCCGAGAGACCCCACATTGAGACTGGCCATGCCCCAACCATGCCGCCCAGCGCTAACTATTGCAAGCAAAACGCTTGCGAAAGTTACTTAACCCCCATGTGACATTCCCCGCCAGACGGCCGGCTTCGGCGCCACCGGCCGATTGCCCGCGGGTCAGGAGCCGGGGCCTCAGGCCGCACAGCCTGCCGCGGTACGCGAGGTAATCTGCCGCGATGTCGGTCTACCTGCTGTGGCACGTCGGGCACCGAAACGAAGCCGGTGACGGCGGCACAGTGCCGCATCGAGACGGCGACGAGGTCTACCTCGACGAACAGGACGGCGATGACACCAAGCTGCTCGGCGTCTATTCCTCGCGGGAAAACGCGGAAGAGCGGATGCGCCGGGCGCGCCACCTGCCCGGGTTCGCCGATGAGCCGGAGTGCTTCGTCATGACCGAGTACACCGTGGACGGGGACATGTGGACCGAGGGCTTCCAGCGCGTCGGAGCTGCGGGCTGATCTCGCTCGGGGGCGGGGCTCGGCGTGGGCGTCCGGACAGCGCTCCGTCAGGGGTCGAGTAGTCCTCGTAGGGCCAGTTGGGCTACCGCTTGCAGTTCTTCGCGGGGGCGGCCTGCGGCGGCTTGGACGGCTATGCCGTCGGTGAGGGTGTGGACCAATTGGGCGAGCGTCGCGGCGTTCGCATGTCGGGGCAGGTCGGGGGCGTTCTCGAAGCGGCGGCGCAGGGCGGCCTCGCCGGCCTTGCGGCGGCGGACGGCGTCGTCGCGTACCGGCTTGGCGTCGGGGCCGCAGGCGTGGACGCCCATGACGGTGAGGCAGCCGTGCGGGGTGTCCGTGCCGGTGGTGAGGTCGATGTTGCCGAAGACGAGGCGCTCGACGACGGCGCGGACGGTGGGCTCGTCGAGTGCGTCGGCGGCGAAGGCGCCGGGGCCCGCCAAGTAGCGGTCGAGCGCCTGGGCGAAGAGTTGCTCCTTGTTGCCGAAGACCGCGTACAGGCTGGGCTTGTTGATGCCCATGGCGGCGGTGAGTTCGGTGAGCGATGTGCCTTCGTAGCCCTGCTGCCAGAACAGTTCCAGCGCGCGGTCGAGGGCCGCGTCGGGGTCGAACGACCGCGGGCGTCCGCCTGGCATTGCGACCTCCTCCGGTTTTGTACCTGTCGGTACTTTACTGCTTGCGCAGGTGCCGGATCCTCCAGTTGAATACCGATCGGTACAAAACATCGGAGGCCAGTCGTGATCAGAGTCGGCGTCGTCGGAGCGAGTGGCTGGGCGTCCGGTACGCACCTGCCCGCGCTCGTGCAGCTGCCGCAGTTCCGGGTGACCGCGGTCGCCACCACCAACCAGGCGAGTGCCGAGCGCGTCGCCGCCGCGCACGGGGTGCCGTACGCGCTGACCGACGCGGAGACGTTGGCCGGCCATCCCGAGGTCGACCTGGTCGTCGTCTCCGTGAAGGCGCCCGCCCACGCCGAGGTCATCACCGCCGCGCTGAAGCACAGGAAGCATGTGGTCTCGGAATGGCCGCTGGGCGTGGACGCCGACCAGGCACGCGAGCTGGCGGAGGCGGCGGACGCGGCCGGCGTACGGCACGCCGTCGTCCTGCAAGGCCACCACTCCCCCGACGCGCGCTTCGTCGCCGACCTGGTCGCGGACGGCCGGATCGGCAGGCTCGAAGCGGCGGTCATGGTCGCCGACGGCGATCCGTTCGGGGGCGCCACGATCCCCGCGGAGCTGGCCTGGACGCTGGACCCCGCGGGCGGCACGTCGATTCTGCCGATCATGGCGGGGCACTTCCTCGCCACGCTGGAGCGGATCGCCGGGCCGCTGACCGAGGTGTCCGCACGCCTGCCGGGCGCGGGTGAGCCCGTACGGATCGCGGGCACGACCGAAGACGTCGTCAACCGCAACCCGCGCCACGTGCTCCTGCAAGGACGGCTCGCCGGCGGCGCCGAGGCGTCCGTCGCCGTCCTGGGCGGGGACCGGCCGAGCCGGGTCGGGTTCTCGGTCCGGCTCGTCGGCACGGGAGGCACGCTGACGATCGCCCCGCGGCAGCGCGGGGCGTACGTGCACTGGACCGACTGGGACATCGACATCGACGGCGAACCGGTCGCCGTACCGGACGCGTACCACACCGCCCCGCCCGGGGTCCCCCGCGGCCCGGCGGCGCGGATCGCGGCGCTGTACCAGGAGTTCGCCCGAGCGCTGGCGGAACAGCGGCGCCCCCGCCCGGACTTCGCCGACGCCCTGCGGCAGCACAGCGTCCTTGCGGCGATCCGGCGGTCGGCGGCGAACGGCACCGTCGAGCGGATTGCCCTGTCCTGACGGGGAGCCAACTATCGGGCGAGGTCGGCCGCTTCGCCGAGCCGCGAGAGCTTGTGCGGGTTCCGCACCACGTAGATGCGGGTCACCAGGCCGTCCTCCACAACGAGGCTCACCGCGGACGGTTCGCCGTCGATGTCGATGCGGCCGGCGGGGGCGCCGTTGAGCCACACGGCCTCGGTTTCGATCAGGGCCAGCCGATTCGCGCCGGCGAGCACCGCCGCCACGGTCTCGATTCCGCGGATCGGGACGAGCGAGGCGTTCACGACTCCGCCGCCGTCGGTGATCATGACCACGTCGGGCGCCATGATCTCCATGAGTTCCTGCAACTTTCCGGTTTGCAGCGCGTGGAGGAAGCGGTCCACGACCTTGCGCTGCTCCGACCGGCTCACCTGGACGCGCGGCTGCCGGGCGGCCACGTGGCCGCGGGCTCGGCCGGCGATCTGGCGTACCGCGGCCGAGGACTTGCCGACGGCCTCGGCGATCTCGGCGTACGGCATGTCGAAGACCTCGCGGAGCACGAACACCGCCCGCTCCGTGGGCCCGAGCGTCTCCAGCACGGTCAGCATCGCCATCGACACGCTCTCCGCGAGTTCGACGTCCTCGGCGACGTCCGGGCTGGTCAGCAGCGGCTCCGGCAGCCACTCGCCGACGTAGTCCACGCGGCTGCGCGACAGCGTCCGCAGGCGGTTGAGCGATTGCCGCGTGACGATCCGGACGAGGTACGCGCGGGCGTCGCGCACCTCGTCCCGGTCGGCGTCGGCCCACCGCAGCCACGACTCCTGCAACACGTCCTCGGCGTCGGCCGCCGAGCCGAGCATCTCGTAGGCGACCGTGAAGAGCAGGCTGCGGTGGGCGACAAAGGGGTCGTCGATCATGCGGTCGACGCTACGCCGGACGTCTCGGCGCGGGTTGCCAGCGGGATCTCGCAGGCGTCGGAGAAGCCCTGCGACCTGATGCCGTGTGCGGTGTTGTTCCTGGTCGCCATGTTGACGAAGGCGATGTACGCGGTGAGCTCCACCATCGCCGCCGCGCCGAGCCGGTCGAGCAGGCCCGCGTGCAGTTCGTCGGTGACGGTCGGAGGCGTGTTGGTCATCGCCTCGGCGTACTCCAGGACGTCCCGCTCCAGCACCGTGAACACCTCCGACTCGCGCCAGCGCGGCACCTGGCTGGCCTTGGCCGGGTCCAGGTTCTGGTTCAGCGCCTGGAAGTAGCCGACGTCGAGGCACCAGGCGCAGCCGACCTGGGCGGCGACCGCCATGTGGGCGTACGACTTCAGGCTCTCGTCGGCCGCGTCCCACGCCGCCAACTTGGCCGAGAACTCCAGGTTGGACGTGGCGACCGCCGGGTTGTGCCACACCACTTCGACCGGCTCCGCCACCTGACCGAGCTGGCCGACCATGTTCTCGCGGAGCTCGGTGGGAAGCTCCGCCTTCGGGACTCGCGGCGCCATGGTGTCCTCCTCAGGACTGTCTCCGGGCTTTCGTCGGCGTTTGCCGATCTGACATGAAGACACCGGCCGACCCGCGCATGTGACATCGGTGAAGGGACACGAATCATGCGCCCGACCGCGCCCGGGGTCCCGGGCGCGGTCGGGCGCAGCGCTTGCGTGGGTCCTCCCGTCGGTCAGCGGCGGGCCCGGCGGAGGCCGCTGAGGGTGGTGATCAGGGCCAGGACGGCCGCGACGATCGAGACGACGAAGGCGGCCCTGTAGCCGGCGAGCAGGTCGTCCGGGGACTCGGACTGGGTGACGGCGACGTTGACGGCCGTGGCGACGGCCAGGCCGAGCGCCGAGCCGAACTGGAAGGACGTGTTGAACAGGCCGCCCGCGAGGCCCTGTTCGGCCTCGTCGATGCCGTCGGTCGCGGCGATGGTGAGCGGACCGTACGCGAAGGCGAAGGCCATGCCGAGCAGCAGCATCGCGGGGAGCATGACCGCGTACGCGGTGTCCGCGCCCACCGTGAGGAAGAACGCGTAGGCGCCGATGGCCGCGGTGAATCCGGCGGCGATCACCCTCGAATTGCCGAACCGCTCCACCAGACGCGGCGTCAGGACCGGCGCCACGATGGCGTCGATGCCGATCGCGATCATCGCGAGACCGGTCTCCAGCGCGCTCCAGCCGCGCAGGTGCTGGAGGTACTGCACGAGCATGAACTGGAATCCGACGAACGAGCCGGAGAACGCGATCGCGCCGATGTTGGCCCGGATGAGCGGTGCCGAGCGCAGGATCCCGAGGCGGACCAGCGGAGACGACGAGCGGCGCTCGACGGCGACGAAGGCGGAGAGGGCGAGGAGGCCCGCGACACCGGTCAGGACGGTCCACTTGAGGTCGATGTCGGGGGCGCGGACCACGGTGGTGACGAGCAGCAGCATGGCGCCGGTGATGGCGACCGCGCCGGTGACGTCGAACCCGCTTGTGCGTACCGGGCGTTCCTCGCGCGGAAGGAGGCGTGCGGCGGCGACCAGGATCAGCGTGGCGAGGATGACCGGCGCGAAGAAGACCCACCGCCAGTGGATCGCGGTCAGGAGTCCGCCGACCACCAGGCCGAGGGAGAAGCCGGCCGCGGCGATGCCGGCGTACACGAGCAACGCCCGGTTGCGCTGCGGGCCTTCGGCGAAGGAGGTGGTGATGATCGAGAGCCCGGCGGGGGTCATGAACGCGGCGGCAAGGCCGGTGACGAAGCGCGACAGGATCAGCATCCAGCCGCTGTCGGCGAATCCGCCGAGCCCGGAGAACAGCAGGAAGACGGTCAGCCAGAAGAGGAACATGCGGCGGCGGCCGAGCAGGTCGGCGGCGCGTCCGCCGAGGAGCATGAAGCCGCCGTAGCCGAGGACGTACGCGCTGACCACCCATTGCAGCGACGCGGTCGACATGCCGAGGTCGGACTGGATCGCGGGCAGGGCGACGCCCATCATCGCGACGTCGATGCCCTCCAGGAAGATCGCGCCGGAGAGGACGAGCAGGACGGCCCAGGCCCGTGGATCCAGGCGTCCGTCGGGTTTTCCCGGCGACGGGGCGGTGGCGTGGTCCGGGGACGGCGGTGCGGTGGAGAGCGCGGACATGGCATGGCTCCTCGGGTACGCAATATCGCGGGGACGGGGCACCCGGCGCCCGCCCCGGAAATCCCGAGTCGGTTACCTCTTGTGCCTATAAGCATCTTCGGGAACCATTGGTTGACATGGAAGAAGGCACTAATAAGTCACTCGGTCACTGCGAAGGAACCACCCGCGACTACGACGCTCTCCAGTGGGACACGCGGGAGGACTGCGAGGTACGCCAGATCCTCGACCGCGTCGCCGACAAGTGGTCGCTGCTCGTCATCGCGCTGCTGGACCAACGCACGCTGCGCTTCACGGAGTTGCGCCGCAAGATCGACGGCATCAGCCAGCGCATGCTGACGGTCACGCTGCGGCAGCTGGAGCGCGACGGGCTCGTCGAGCGCACGGTGTACGCGGTGGTGCCGCCGCGCGTCGAGTACGCGCTGACGCCGCTGGGTGCGACGCTGCACGACACGATCCAGGCACTCGTGACGTGGACCGAGGACCACCAGAACGAGATCGCGGCGGCGCGGGCGACGTACGACGCGCGTGAGGCGGCGGAGGCGCAGGGCCAAGGGCAGTCGCAGGGACAAGGGCAGCCGCGGTCGCAGGGACAAGCGCGCGCGGGGCGCGAGGCGTCACGGGCCTGACGGACGCGGGCCGCGGCCTCTTGGCGGCGTCTTTACGGGCGTCTTGACGGACCTTTCGGCGCAGCCTCAGAACGTCGCGCGGACGGCCCCCACCGGCCGACCGCCGCCGGTCAGTTCGACCTCGGCGATCTCGTCGAGCACGGCCGCGTCGACACCCATGCGGCGCAGCGCCCGGGCCACGATCGGCCCGAGCGTACGCACCGACCCGTCCTCGACCTTGAACGCCAGCGCGCGCCCGTCCGCGAGCGCGACGCCCTGCACCGCCTCCGCGCCCATCTTCGCGACCAGGCCCGGAACGCCGCGCATGAGGAGCGTGTCCACGCGGCCGGTGCCCGCGACGTGCTCGGGGTGCGCACGCATCGCCGCCGCGACGCGCTGCTGCGGCGTCCCGGAGCATGCGACGACCATCGAGCGGAAGAGGCGCGCGAGCCCCGTCAGGCTCAGCGCCGGCACCGGCGCTCCGCAGCCGTCGACGCCCAGGTGCGCGGTGCGCTCGTCGGCCAGCTCCTCCACGGTCCGCAGCACGAGCTGTTGCAGCGGGTGCATGGGGTCGAGGTACGTCTCGATGTCCCAGCCGTTGGCGACACACGCGGCCAGCCACGCGGCGTGCTTGCCGGAGCAGTTCATCACCAGCGGGTCGGGGCGGCCGCCGGAGCGCAGGTAGTCCTCGTACGCCCGTTCGCCCAGCGGCAGTTGCGGCGGCGTGTGCAACGCGGCCGGGTCGAGGCCCGCACCGGCCAGGATCTTGCGCACCCCGTCGAGGTGGAAAGGTTCACCCGAATGGCTCGCCGCGGCCAGCGCCAGCAGCTCGCCGTCGAGGTCCAGCCCCGCCCGCAGCGCGGCCGCCGCCTGCGCGGGCTTGGTCGACGAGCGCGGGAACACCGGACGCGAGACGTTCCCGAGGGCGAAGTCCACCGAGCCGTCGGCCGCCAGGGCGACCAGGGTGCCCCGGTGCCGCCCCTCGACGAAGCCCGAGCGGACGACCTCGGCCAGGACCGGCGGGGCCCCGGGCGTAGGCGTCGCCCCGGAAACGGCCCCGGGTATCGCGGGCGACGAAGGGTCCTGCGGCTGGACGGACATAGGCGCGCTTCCTCGGCGTACTACGGCTGGCGAAGGCGCACACGCAAGGCGGCCGCCCGGGATTCCGGCCGGGGTCGCCGCCGCTCGCTCCGCACCGCCCATCAGCGCCCGGAGAGCAGGTCGTCGACCCTGGCCTCCCCTTCACGGTACCTGCGTGCGATCTCCGCGCCGCAATGGTCCATCTCCCGCTGGATCTCCAGGCGCCGCGCGGAGACCTCCTGCTCGTAGCCCGTCAGGCCCTCCAGCGCGGTGCGGAGCTCCGCGTCGCTGCGCGCCGCGAGGTCCGACAGCCCGACGTCCGCGAGCATGCGCTCGATCCGCACCCGGTACCGCTCGGTGCGCGGCGGATGGACGGTGACGTGCCGCGCGCCGCGCGCCGGGCCTCTGCGCTCGGACAGGATCTCCGACAGCTTCTCCATCACCGGCGCCGGTCCGGGGCCTGCCGGGGCCGCCGCGGGGTCCTGCCGCCGCAGCAGCTCGGCCCGCACGATGTCGATCCGGCCTTGCAGCAGCCTGCGCAGGTACGAGAGGTCGCTCTCCTCCCGCTGGGCCTCCCGGCGCCGACTGCGCACCGCGTCGAGGCCGAGGGCGCGGACCGCGTCGGGCGCTTCGCCCGGGACGGCGACCGGCGCCCCGCCCGGGACCGCCGCCGACGCGGTTTCCGATCCGAGGTCGGATACGGAGTCCGACGCGGGGTCCGGTTCGGTGTCGTGTTCGGGCGCGAGGGCCGTGGCCGGAGCCGCGGAGGGGGCGGGGGAAGCGGCTTTGTGAGCAGCCTCGTCCCGCGCGGACGGCTTCAGCGGATCTGCCATGGCACGCATCGTGCCACGGCGGCCGGGATGGCGCGTGCCGTACAGGGACGAATCGCCCCGGACGGGTCGCCCCCGCGCCGCGTCCGGGGGATCTCGTCGCGAGGCGCCCTGGGTGTTCCGCGTGACCTACATGTCGATGACGAGGGTGATCGGCCCGTCGTTGACGAGCGCGACGCGCATGTCCGCACCGAAGACGCCGGTCTCCACGTGCGCGCCCAACGCCCGGAGTTCGGCGACGACCGCGTTCACCATGGGCTCGGCCACCTCGCCGGGTGCCGCCGCGTTCCAGGTCGGCCGCCGCCCCTTGCGGGCGTCCCCGTAGAGCGTGAACTGGCTGATCACCAGCAGCGGGGCGGACAGGTCGGAGCAGGACTTCTCGCCGTCCAGGATGCGCAGGCTCCACAGCTTCGCGGCCAGGCGTTTGGCGTGCTCCGCGGTGTCGTCGTGCGTGACGCCGACGAGCACGCACAGGCCGGGCCCGAGGATCGACCCGACGGTCTCCCCGCCGACGGTCACGGACGCTTCCGACACACGCTGGACTACTGCTCGCATGCGGCCATTCTCGCGCGGACGCGACGTGCGGCGGCCGTCAGGGCAGCCTGCGGCGGTTGACGTTGCGGATGCGGCGGCGCTGCGAGCGGTCGAGCGTGAGGTACGCGACGACCGGGATGCCGAGGATCGCCGCGAAGACGACCCACGCCAGCCAGCCGGGAATGATCCACAGTGCGATGATCGCCACCACGATTCCGGCGGCGATGTACGGGCCGCGGTTGGACATGTCGTACCCCCTCGGAATGGCCTCGTACAGCCATTGTCCGCCCACGGAGGCGCAACCGACATGGGGATATCCCCCGGTCGGGTGCCGATTTCGGTACGGCCGCCCGCGCCGGAGCGGTCCGGCCCGGCCGGCGCGGGTCGGACCGGGGTCCGCGTCAGGCCGGGACGACGACCTCCTGAGAGGCGGGCACGCCGTCGGCGGTGAGCACCGCGTCCACCGCCGTGTTCCGCTTCACCAGGGCCAGCGCGATCGTGCCGAGCTCGTGGTGCCGGGCGGAGCTGGTCACGAAGCCGATCTGCCGCCCGTCCAGCTCGACCGGGGCGCCGTGCGCCGGGAGTTTCTCCTCGGTGCCGTCCAGGTGCAGGAACACCAGGCGGCGCGGCGGGCGTCCGAGGTTGTGCACGCGCGCGACCGTCTCCTGCCCGCGGTAGCAGCCCTTGTTGAGGTGTACGGCGGTGTCGATCCAGCCCAGCTCGTGGACGATCGTGCGGTGGTCGGTCTCGTTGCCCACCCGGGGGCGGTACGCGGCGACGCGCAGTGCCTCGTACGCCCACATCCCGGCCGGATCGGGGTGCGCCGCCCCGTACTCGGCAAGGCGCTCGCGCGGCAGGAACAGCTCGCGGCCCTCCGCCGTACTGCGCACGACGACGCCCTCGCCCGCGGACCCGTCGCCCTCCGGCTCGCTGCGGGGTTCGAAGACGACCGCATATGCCTCGGTCAGATCCTCGACCTCGACGCGCAGCATGAAGCGCATGCGGTCGAGGAAGGTGACGAGTGCGGGGGCGGTGCCGGGCTCGACGTGCGCCCACAGGGCCTCGCCGTCGTCGACGACGTACATCGCGTGCTCGATGTGTCCGTTCGGGCTCAGGACGAGGGTGATGGTCGCGTCGCCCGGCTTGAGGTCGGTGAGGTGCTGGGTGGTCAGCGAATGCAGCCACGAGAGGCGGTCCGGGCCGGTGACGCGGACGACGCCGCGGTTCGACAGGTCGACGAACCCCCGGCCCTCGGCCAGCCTGCGCTGTTCGCGCAGGGGGTCGCCGTAGTGCGCGGCGACGCCTTCGTCCGGCGCCTCGGCGGCGACGGCACCGGGCAGGGAGAGCAGAGGGCTGGTGACGGTCATGCGGTCCAGCTTAGGTACCTCGCGCGGAAGTTGACGGGGAGGCCGTCCCGTTGTCGGCTCCGTTGTCGACTCCGCGGTCGGCTTCGGTGCCCGCGCGGTCGCCGTCCTTCCGGCCCGGCCGGTCGCCCGGGCGGCGCTCGTCGGCCTCGTCCTCCGCCGCGGCGCGCGCGACGGCGCGGATCCGCACGCAGTCCCCGCAGCGGCCGAAAATCGCGAAGTGCTGGAGGTCGATGTCGAAGCCGTAGCGCGATTCGACGGTGTCCGCGAGCGGCGCGGCGAGGCCCGGTTCGACCTCGGTGACGCCCCCGCAGTCCCGGCACACCAGGTGCAGGTGGTTGCTGTGCCCCGCCGGGTGGTACGTCGGGGCGCCGTGCCCGAGATGCGTGTGCTTCACCAGCTCAAGGTGCTCGAGGAGTTCGAGCGTGCGGTACACGGTCGAGATGTTGATGCCGCTGGCGGTCTTGTGGATCTCCGTCAGGATCTCGTCCGGCGTCGCGTGCCCGAGGGTCGTCACCGCCTCCAGCACGAGCTGGCGCTGGGGCGTCAGCCGGTAGCCCTTGTCCCGCAGCTCGCGCTTCCAGTCGGTGGTCACCGGCCAATTCTAGGTCGCCTCACGACTTGGCGGATTCCCACGTGGGAGTGTCTTCGCCGGGACAGAATGCCCCACGTGGACGACGAACAGTCCCGGGTGGGGGCCACATCGGACGGCACGTCCGGCGACGGGCGTGCGCAGCCGCATGCCGAGGCGCGAGCCGAGTCGCCGAGCGGCCGGCAGGACGGGTCGCAAGGCGCGTCGCAGGAGGGGGCGACGCGCGCGGAGCGGCGCGCCCAGGCACGTGCCGAGCGCGAACGACAACAGATAGCCGACGGCATCAGCGACGTGCACGGCCTCGGGCTGCGCATCCTCGACGACGGGAGCATCGACGAGCGTACGGCCGGCAAAGCCGGTGACGGCGGCGGCGATGACGGCGACGGCAGCGACGCGGGCCCGGGAGCGGACCCCGGCACGGACGGGGACGGTGACGGGGACGACGGGTCGGCCGTACCGCCCGACCGGCGCAAGATCCGGCGGCGCCGGCGTACCCGGGCCGTCCTGATCTCGATGCTCGTGATGATGCTGTCGCTGGTCCTGGTGGCGGCGGTCGGCGTGTGGTGGTTCATCGACCACTACGCCGGCAAGGTGGACCGCATCGAGAACGCCTTCCCCAACGTCCCGATCGCCGAGCAGCCGCCGCGCGGCAGGGGCGTCAACTTCGTGCTCGTCGGCCTCGACTCGCGCTCCGACATGCCGACGACCGGGCGCGACGCCAAGGCCCCGCTGTGGCAGGAGGGCGCCCAGCGCAGCGACGCGACGATGCTGCTGCATCTGTCGGCGGACCGGACCCAGGCGTACATCGTCTCGATACCCCGCGACTCGTGGGTGACGATTCCGGGGCGCGGCGACGCCAAGATCAACGCGGCCTTCTCGTGGGGCGGCCCGCCGCTGCTCATCGACACCGTGCAGCGGCTGACGGATGTGCGCGTCGACCACTTCGCGGCCATCGACTGGGAGGGCTTCAAGAAGCTCACCGACGCGCTCGGCGGCGTGGAGATCGTGGTGGACGAGGAGATCCCGCCGGGCGAGGACGGCCGCGCCTGGACGGTCGGCAAGCACCACATGAACGGCGCCGAGGCGCTGGCGTACGTACGCGAGCGCAAGGGCCTGCCGCGCGGCGACCTCGACCGCGTCGAGCGCCAGCAGGAGTTCATGCGGGCGGTCATGCAGAAGCTGTTGTCCGGCGGGCTGCTGGACGACCCGCTCGACCTGCCGGACCTGCTCGACGCGCTGACCGGCTCGATCAGCGTCGACGACCGTCTGTCCAACAGCGACCTGCGCGACCTGGTGTGGGGGCTGCGCAAACTGCGCGGCGACGACGTCCGGTTCATGACTGTGCCGATCTCGGAGCTCAGGAACATCGCCGGACAGGACGCGGTGGTGCTCGCCCCCGAGCAGTCCGCGTTCCTGTGGGAGAACCTGCGCGCCGACACGATGGACGTCTATCTGCGGCGCTACCCGCACTCGGAGACGCCGAAGACGGTCGGGTAGCGGCGCGGCTATTCGACGGCGATCTCCGGGGCGACGCGCTTGAGTTGCGCGGACACGTGGGCCTGGAGGGGCTGCCCCATCGCGGCCATGTCGTACGCGTACATCAGCTCGCCCTTGACCAGGCCGTAGAGCCGGTGCCCGGCGGTGTACTCCTTGGCGTCGACGGTGCGCGCCACGACGTCCGTGCGGATCTCGATGCGGCCGTTGTCGGTCTCGCCCAGCCAGATCTCGACGATGCCGGTCGGGTGCGCGAGGGTCACCTCGACGCTGCCGTCGAGCTTCGACTTCCAGTACCCGGTCTCGGTCGCGAGCGGACGCACCCGGTTGCCGTCGTCGTCCAGCAGCCACGTCCGCGACGTGTAGGCCAGGAAAGGCCTGCCGTCCTGCGTGAAGGTGACCTGCTGGCCGTAGCGGAACGCCTCGATCGTCGGGTAGTCGCCGACGCCGGCGCCTTCCCAGGTGCCGAGCAGAAAAGCGAGCGGGACGACGTCGGGGTGCATGTCGTCCGGAATTTCGATCATGTCATCCGGCCTGGTACGGGAACAGTGTCGGCGCCCGAGCCTACCGGGTGGATCAGCTCTGGCCCTTGTAGAGCTTCGAGACGGTGAGCGCCGCGAACCAGGCGACCATGATGCCGACGACGACCAGCATCACGATGAAGAACGTGTGCACCTTGCTGCTCCTAGGGCGAGTGCCGCGCGTCGTGCCGCGAACCAGGCTGAATCCGCGATCAGTGTACGGGCGCGGGGCCTGCCGGAACCGCCCAGGGTGGCGTACGACACGACCATGAGGCGGGTTCTCTCGGTCCGGCGCACTACCGTGAGCCGCATGAAGCGGAGTCTTGTGGTGAAGGTGACGGCGGGCCTGGACGCGCCCGAGCGGTGCTCGCAGGCGTTCACCGTCGCGGCCGTGGCGGTGGCCGGCGGCGTCGACGTATCGCTGTGGCTGACCGGCGAGTCGGCGTGGTTCGCCCTCCCGGGCCGGGCCGCGGAGTTCACCCTCCCGGAGGCCGCGCCGCTGGCCGACCTGCTGGAGGCGGTGCTCGCGGGGGGCCGGGTGACGCTGTGCACGCAGTGCGCGGCGCGGCGGGAGATCACCGGCGACGACGTGATCCCCGGGGTGCGGATCGCGGGCGCCCAGGTGTTCGTGCAGGAGGCGATGGCCGACGACGCGCAGGCGCTCGTCTACTGAGGCCGGCGGACCGGCGCCCTACGTGCACGAACTCACGCGCACGGCAGGCATGCCGCCCTACTCGTCGAACCACTTCTCGCCCGGGTCGCGGCGATTGGCGACGATCGCCGCGAACGGCGGGATCACCATGGCCACCACGCTCATCGCGACGGCGGCGGGCACCGAGACAAAGCGGATCACCGCCCATGCGAGCACGAACAACGTCAGGCACGTGCCCATGAGCGCGAAATAGAGCCTGCGGCGCCGACGCACCCTTCCACCGTACGTCCGCCGCCGCGAACCCTCGTGCCGCCCCGGCGGGCGGCGCCGGCCGTCAGTGGCTGATGCCCGACAGGTTCAGGCCCACGACCCCGGCCAGGATGAGCACGATCGACACGAGCTTCAGGACCGACGACGACTCGCCGTACAGGAAAATGCCCATGATGGCCGTGCCCGCCGCGCCGATCCCGGTCCACACGGCGTACGCCGGACCCACGTCGAGGGTCTTGAGCGACAGCGTCAGCAGGCCGAAGCTGCTGATGGCGCACAGCGCGAAGCCGATCGTGGGCCAGAGCTTGGTGAACCCGTCGCTGGCCTTGAGCAGCAGCGCGAACCCGGTCTCCAGGATCCCCGCAACTATGACGAGCAGCCAGGCCATCAGCGCCTCCCCTCCCCCATGCGGACGCGGCCGTCCGACGGTCGGTTGCGCGCGCGATCATGAATCGTTTCTGCGGACGATGGGTTAGTCACAACGCCGATCTTGCCCGAGACCCGGGGTGCTCACACGGACGGGTATGCACAAGGGCGGTGCCCCTCGCCCTTTCGGGGGAGGGGCACCGCCCTTGCGCGAACGGCCCGATGGGACAAGCACCGTGGGTGTACGTCCGTGGGAGACCCGTGCCACCGCCGTCCGCGCCGCCTTCCGGCGGGCGTCGTACGCCGTTCGCCGTCCGTCCTCCGCACCGGGCCCGCAGGCCCGGATACGTCGGAGCGGCCGAGCGTCGGAGCGGCCGAGCGTCAGACCGCGATCTCGACCTCGGCGACGCCGCCCTTCTCGGCGACGACCGCACGGTCCACGGTCGCGCCGGGGACCAGCGCACGCACGGTCCAGGTGCCCGGGGCCGCGAAGAACCGGAACTGGCCGCTCGCCGAGGTGGGGACCTCGGCCGTGAAGTCGCCGCCCGCGTCCAGGAGACGGACGTAGCCGTTGATCGGCTGGCCCCCCTTGGTCACGGAACCCTGGATGATCGTCTCGTTCGCCACGTCAACTCCTGCCAGATCCGGCCCGCCGGCCTTAGCGCCGCACATGTCGTAACTCCTTGCCTTATGCGCCGAGCGCTTACTTGCCGGAACCGAGCTCGATCGGCACGCCGACGAGCGCGCCGTACTCGGTCCAGGAACCGTCGTAGTTGCGGACGTTGGCCTGGTCGAGCAGCTCGTGCAGCACGAACCAGGTGTGCGCCGAACGCTCGCCGATGCGGCAGTACGCGATGGTGTCCTTGGACAGGTCGACACCCTCGCCCTCGTAGAGGGCCTTGAGCTCCTCGTCGGACTTGAAGGTGCCGTCGTCGTTGGCGGCCTTCGACCACGGGATGTTCTTCGCGGTCGGGACGTGGCCGGCCTTCTGCGACTGCTCCTGCGGCAGGTGCGCGGGGGCGAGCAGCTTGCCGGAGAACTCGTCGGGCGAGCGCACGTCAACCAGGTTGGTGGTGCCGATCGCCGCGAGGACGTCGTCGCGCCAGGCGCGGATCGACTTGTCCTGCTCCTTGGCGGCGTAGGTGGTCGCGGGGCGCTCGACGACCTCGACGACCAGCTCGCGCGAGTCGAGCTCCCACTTCTTGCGGCCTCCGTCGAGGAGCTTGACGTCGCCGTGGCCGTAGAGCTTGAAGTACCAGTAGGCGTACGACGCGAACCAGTTGTTGTTGCCGCCGTAGAGGACCACGGTGTCGTCGTTGGCGATGCCCTTGGCGGACAGGAGCGCGTTGAACGCCTCCTGGTCCACGAAGTCGCGCTTGACCGGGTCCTGGAGGTCCTTGCGCCAGTCGATGCGGACCGCGCCGCGGATGTGGTTCTTCTCGTACGCGGCGGTGTCCTCGTCGACCTCGACCAGGACGACCTTCGGGTTGTCGAGGTTGGCCTCGACCCAGGCGGCGTCTACCAGGACGTCGGAACGGCTCATGGGGTGTCTACCTCCGGTGTGTGGGCACGCCGCACGGAGGCGGCAGGCCACGAGACTGGGCACTGCACGGGCAGAAAAAGTCGGGGGATGCGCTTCGTCGACGCGCGGCGGGCGCCTGTCGCCGTCCGGGTCCAGGACCTCCGGACCGGTGCAGGTCGGGGTCCCGGCTCGGTGGCGCGGCGGTCGGCTCCGGGGTTTGCCGCGGCACCGCGGGTGCCCCTGGCCGCGTCCTCCGGCATGCGGGCGCATGGCTCGGGAGTCGCGGGCGGGCTTTGCGGGCCGTCGGTCACATGGTCACGGTCGTACGCGGAAACTCAACGAGTCCGCGGGGTCACCGGCCTGTGTGCCCGGGTGCGCGTCAGCGCAGGCAACACAGGCAGGTTGCGGTGCGGCACAGGTCCACTGCGCGCCGCTTGGTGAGGTCTGCCTGTCGCTTCACGTTCCCGATCGTAGGGACGTATGACCGGCAATGTCATGCCCGTGTCATATATCGAGACGCAAATGCCCGGATGGTGAGACGCGACGTCGGGCAACGGGGGTCTTTGTCACGGTTTCTTGCGGTCTGACGCTCAGCAAAGTCTCGTCCCGACCGACGATCGTGATGCGGAAGCTCACGATCTCGTCGGGCGGAATGCTCGTCGCGCCGGGCACCGTCACCGTGCCTCCGGGACCGCCGTAGCCGCCCTCGGGCACGATCCACGAGGACGCGGTCTCCTGGCGTCCACGGGTGCCGTAGACGTCGAGCTGGCACCGGGTCCCGGCAGGCACGCCGGACAGCCTGAGGTCGATGCCGGTGCCGTACGTCGCCGGCCGGTAGTCCAGCGTCATCGCGGCCCCCGAGACGGCGTCGGACGCCTTGACCGTGCGCTGGTCGGCCGGCGGCTGGGAGGGCGCGGTCGGCGCCGTCGGGACGGGAGCGGGCGGTGTGGCGCTCGCCGTCCCGGTGGCGGACGGGGAGTTGTCGTCCTCGGTCCCGAGCGCCCAGCCGAGCGTGCCGACCAGGACCACCAGCGCGGCCGCGGCGGCGACCAGGACGTGGCGCGTGCGCTTCTCCCGGTGCACGCGGTCGGCGGCGGTGGCGAAGAGCCGGTCGGGGGGCGGCTCGGCGGCGGCGCCGCTGGCCTCCGCCTCGGCCGGGGTGAGGCGGGCCAGGAACGAGGGCAGTATGGCGAGTTCCTCGTACGCGGCGCGGCACTCGGGGCAGACCGCCACGTGCGCGCGGACCCACTGGGTTTCGCTGTCGTTGAGCGTGCCGAGGACGTATGCGCCCAGGTCGAGGCGCAGAGCGGCGCATATCTGCTTCGCGGGGTCGGCGGAGTCCGCACTGTGGGACGCGAGTTCGTCCTCCGAGACGGCGGGAGTGGGCGCGGCGGCGGGGGTGGACGGGACCGAGGGCGCGGCGGGCGTGGCCGAGGACGGGGCGGGCGTGGCCGAGGCGGCCTCGGGGGTAGCGGGGGCGGCGGCAGGCACGCTGGACTTCAGCCACGGGTTGTCGGCCGCTGCGCGCTCCGGCAGTTCGCGGTCGTCGTCCTTCGGTACGGGCGCCGGTGCGGGCGCCGGGGGCGCCTGTGCGGGGCGGGGCGGCATCGGAGGCGCGGTCGGGCGCGGCGGCGCGGCGGGGCGTTCGGGCACCACGTCGGGCGTACGGTCGGCGGGGTCCTCGGCGTCCTCGGCGGCGTCGGCCCGCTCAGCCGGCTCCGCGGGCGGCAACGGGGCCGGGAAAGCAGGCGGTTCGGCATCCGCGTCCGACAAGGGGGGCGCGGCCCTCCGCCGGTCGGGCCTGGCGGTGGCGGGGCGAGGTACGTCGGACACGCCGCGCTCCTCGGGCATACCGGGCTCGTCGACACCCCTCACGGCACCAACCCCCGTTCTTCCAAGGCGACGCGCAGTGCGCGCAGCGCGTAGTACGTCCGCGATTTGACGGTGCCTTCCGGCACCCCGAGCACCTTCGCGGCCTCGGCGACCGACCGGCCCCGGTAGTACGTCTCCAGTAACACCGCCCGGTGCTCCGGACTGAGCACGCCCAGTGCCTCGGCCACCTCCCAGGAGAGCAAGGCTCTGTCGAACTCGTCCTCGGCGCGCTCGTCGGCAACCGACAGCAGCGGCGCGTCGCCTGTTTCCGGCGGCCGTGCCCGACGCGCACGGCCGCCGTCTATGACGAGGTTGCGCGCGACCGTGCACAGCCACCCACGTATGGGCCCGCGGGCGGGATCCAGCGCCTCCGGATGCCGCCAGGCACGCAGCAGCGTCTCCTGGACGACGTCCTCGGCCCACAGGCGGTCGCCGTCGGTGAGCCGAAGCGTGTAGCCGAGCAGCGGGCCCGCGTGTTCCAGGTAGAGCGCGCGGATCACCGCTTCGTCCGCCGTGCGCAGGGGGCCTGATGGCGCGTCAGGACCCCGCTCCGGGCGGACGGGTGCCACCGGCGGCGCGGGCGCACTCCCGGAGGGCGGCGTCTCGTCGCCCACGAGGGGCGCGTCCGCCGGCCGGGCCACGACATCGCTTTTGCCGGTCACATCCCCATCACGCGCGGGGGAATGCGCCGGTTCATCGCTTCCCCCCGCCCCGCCCCGGCGGCGTTTCCACGGCATGCGACGCATCCTGCCGCGATCTTTGCCGCGCCACCAGAGGGAAGCCCCGCAGACCGGGCTCGGATCCGATCAACCGTGCGGAGCAAGAAGTGTTCGCCGAAGGTCAGCCGAGTGCCGCCCGGCCGAGGAGGTAGACCGCGGGCGCGGCCAGCGCCAGGGGCAGGGCGACTCCCGCCGTGAAGTGCACGAATTTCGACGGGTGGTCGTACCCCGCGGTGCGGCGCCCCAGCAGGCCCATCAGGCCCGCTCCGACCCCCAGGACCACGGCGGTGCCCCCGAGGTTCAGGACCGACCCGGCGACCAGTCCCGCGACCGCCGCGGCGGCCAGGCCGAGGGCGGCGCCCAGCGGGCCCGGGAGCGGCATCGCCGCCGGGATCACCGCGGCGGCGACCGCCGCGGCGCCGACCACGACGAGCGCGCCGTCGCGTACGTCAGGGCTCTCCACCCGGGCGGCCAGCACGAAGAGCACGTCCAGCACCGTCAGCAGCGCGGCGGATGCGGTGACCGTGAGGGCGGGCAGCAACTCCGGACGGCCGTCGCGGCGCGCGAGTTGCTGCACCAGCACGACGCCCAGCACGGCGGCCAGGATGCCCGGCAGTATGCCGAGCGCGTCGTCGCCCGCGAGCAGCACAGCTACGTCCGCCGCGCCGCCCGCGAGGATCGCGAGCGCGATGCCCTGACGCGCGGGCCACATGCCGTGCAGGCGGAACCACCCTGCGGCCGTGACGACTTGCAGGACGGCGACACTTGCGACGATCGCCGGCCCGCCGACGACCGCCCCGGCGATGAGCACACCGGCCAAGCCGGAGGTCAGGAGTGCGGGCACCAATCCCGGGGGATGCCAGATCGGCACGCGGCGGGCCGCGCGCTCCGCGGCTTGCCGCCCGGGCGCGGGTACGGCGACCGGCTCGGCGGCGCCCCGGCCGCGTCGGCGGTGTCCGCCCTGCTCTTCGAGGGCGTCGAGGCTGTCGCCGAAGGCATCGGCGTCGTCCAGATCGTTCAGGTCATTCGGGTCATTCAGGTCGTCCAGGTCGCCCCGGTCGTCGAACGGCACGAAGTCGTCGAGGACATCCACGTGGCCGAAATCCTCACGCGCGTCGAACTCGACAGCGACGCCACCACTACCGGCGAAATCGCCGTCGAATCCGTCGTGCCGCCGATCGTCCCCGCCCTGCCCCGGATACGGCGCAAATTCGGCGGGCGCACGGTAGCCGTACGCCGCCTCCTGCTCACCGCCGGGCGCGTAGGGCGCATACGCCTCAGCCGCGTAGGACTCCCCCGCGTACGACTCCGGCGCCGCCTGGTACGGCTGTTGCTGCTCATATGCGGGGGCGTATTGCTGCGGGAAACCGCCGCTGTCGTATTGCCGCGGGTCCTGCCCGGCGTCCGGCAGTGTCGGCGCCTGCTGCGGATAGCCCTCGTAGCCGTAGGGGGATGCGGCGTAGCCGTCGGAGTAGGCCTCGGCATAGCCGCCTTCGGCAGGAGCGTCCGCATAGCCCTCTGCGTAGCCCTCCGCGTACTGGCCGGGATACGTCCCGTCCGCCCAGCCGCCGAACTCCTGCTGCCCCTGCTGCCCGTGCTGCCCCTGGGGCGTCCCGCTCATCCGCCGGCGAAGGGCGGCAGGACCTCGACGGTTCCGCCCTCGGTCAGGAGCACCGAGCCGTGGTCGCGCTTGCCGACCGGGTTGCCGTCCACGACGAACGAGGAGTTGCCGACCACCGGGACGAAGCGCGGCGAGCCGGCGTGGCGTTCGCGTGCCGCCCGCAGCGCGTCGGCCAGCGTGTCCGCGTCGTACACCTCCTCGGCCGTGCCCGCGGCCTCCTTGGCCGCGGCCCAGTACCGCATCGTGCCGACCGCCATCGCGCCCACTTCCGTTCGCAACTCTCCCGCGCCGCGTAGGCCGCGGCGGACACCAGAGTGCCCCATCATCGCGCCCGCGCACGCCTCATCCGCACGCCGCCACTATCCGGGGATGCGGCCCCGAACCCACGCGCCGATGCGTTTGACCAGTTCGGAGCCCACGGCGTTCTCCGCATGGCCGAGTCCGGGCTCGATCCACAATTCCCTCGGTTCACGCGCGGCGGCGTACAGCTGTTCCGCGTGGTCCACCGGGAAGTACGCGTCGCGGTCGCCGTGCACGATCAGGAGCGGCACCGGCGACAAGCGCCCGACCAGGTCTTTCGGCGCCTGCGGGATCGGATTCCAGCGCCGCGGCGAAACGCGCGTCTTCAGGACCGTCCGGGTGACGAGTCGTCCGACCGGGTGATTGATGGCCAAATGAATCCGGCGCATGGGCGGCGTACCCCGGTAGTACCAGCGCGAGGGGGAGCTCACCGCGACGACCGCGTCCACTCCCCCGTGCAGCGCGGCGTGCCGCACCACGACCGAGCCGCCCATCGAGAAGCCGATCGCGGCCACCCGCCGATAGCCCATGTGGCGGGCCCAGGCCACCGCCGCGTCCAGGTCGAGGACCTCGCGGTCCCCCATGGTCGTCCGACCGCCCGAGGCGCCGTGGCCCCGGAAATCGAAGCCGATCACCCCGCCGTACGCCCGCAGCACCTCCATCACCGCCGCGACGCGCGGCCTGCGCCACGATCCGGTGAATCCGTGCGCCACCACGAAGGCCAGATCCCGGGCACTGTCCGGATGGTGGACGGCGCTGATGCGTACGCCATCGACGCTGATCAGCACATCGTGACGAACCGAGTGCGCGTGCGTGGCGGTATTCGTCCGCGATACGGGACGATCGCCGTCTCCATCGGAAAGCAGTGCCATGTCGGCTATCCTGGCTCGCGAGTCCACTGGGGTGGAAACGGCCGGGATGATTTCCGGCCGGGCTGGAAGGTGACGACCTGATGTCTCCGGACCGGCTGCCACCACCCCCGACGACTCGTGAAGAGGATCCGGGCGACGACGCCCCGGGTCCTTTCGTGTTTTCGTGGAGGTGAGAATGCGGCGCACGCCGGGACCCACAACGTCCTTGCCGCGCACGCACACCCGCCACCGAACAGGTGCGGACCCGATCGTCCGCACCGGGCGAGGGGAGCCCTGTTGAGTGCCCTGCTGCTGCTCACGAACGCGCTCCAGCCGTCGGCCGAAGTGCTTCCCGCGCTCGGCCTTCTGCTGCACCAGGTCCGAGTGGCCCCGGCGGAGGCGTCGGCGCTCGTCGACGCGCCACCCGCGGACGTCATCCTGGTCGACGGCCGTCGGGACCTCCCGCAGGTGCGGAGCCTGTGCCGGGTCCTGCGCACGACCGGGGTCGGATGTCCGCTGATCCTGGTCACCACCGAGGGTGGCCTGGCCGCGCTGACCGCCGACTGGGGCGTGGACGACGTGCTGCTGGACACCGCGGGGCCCGCCGAGGTCGAGGCGCGCCTCAGGCTCGCCATAGGGCGCCTCCAGGCCGCCCAGGGCGCGGAGGACGAGCCGACCGAGATCCGCAACGGCGACCTGACGATCGACGAGGCCACGTACAGCGCCAAGCTGCGCGGCCGGGTGCTCGACCTCACCTTCAAGGAGTTCGAGCTGCTGAAGTACCTCGCGCAGCACCCAGGCCGGGTCTTCACCCGCGCCCAGCTGCTCCAGGAGGTGTGGGGGTACGACTACTTCGGCGGCACGCGCACCGTGGACGTCCACGTGCGCCGACTGCGTGCCAAACTCGGGCCCGAGCACGAGTCGCTGATCGGCACCGTGCGGAACGTCGGCTACCGCTTCGTGGTGCCGGACCGGGGCGCCGAGGCGGAGGCACGCGGCCAGAGCGCGTCGGCGGGGGCCGTTTCGGTGGCAGACGTGGTCCCGGAGCAGGCATCCTGAAGGCCCTTCCGGCCGGATTCGAGCGGATCCGGTCACGCATTCCACTACGAGCGGGGACACTGCGGATATGAGTGACGGGCGTCGTCCCTACAATGGTGGCGTGCCCAAGGTGACCCGCGACGACGTTGCCCGCCTCGCGGGGACGTCGACCGCCGTGGTCAGCTACGTGGTCAACAACGGACCGCGGCCGGTCGCCCCGGCGACCCGTGAACGCGTCCTCGCCGCGATAGAACAGCTCGGCTACCGGCCCGACAGCGTCGCGCAGGCGATGGCCAGCCGGCGGACGAACCTGATCGGTCTCGTACTGCCCGACGCCCGGCAGCCGTTCTTCGCCGAGCTCGCGCACACCGTCGAGAAGGCCGCCTTCGACAAGGGCCGCCTGGTGCTGATCGGCAACTCCGACTACGAGGACGACCGCGAGCTCCACTACGTGCGGGCGTTCCTGGGCATGCAGGTCTCCGGCCTGGTGCTGGTGAGCCAGGGGCCGTCGGAGCGTGCCGCGCAGGAGATCGCGGCGCGCGACGTACGCGTGGTCCTGATGCACCGGCAGCCCAACGCGCTCAGCGGCGACGCGGTGGTCCTGGACGACGTCGAGGGCGCGTACCTGGCCACCCGGCACCTCATCGAGGCGCACGGCCTCACCCGCGTCCACTGCCTCGGCGGCCCGCCCTCCACGCCCGACCTCGGCGACCCGGTCACCGACCACGTGACGGGCTGGCGGCGCGCGATGCAGGAATCGGGGCTGGCGACCGACGGGCTGGTGCGCGGGGCGCCGTTCAACCGGTTCGGGGCGTACGGCGTGGCCCGCGAGCTGCTGGCCGAGGAGGACCGCCCCGGCGCGCTGTTCTGCTCGACCGACGACCAGGCCATAGGCGTGCTGCGGGCGGCCCGCGAACTGGGGCTGCGCGTCCCGGACGACCTCGTCGTGGTCGGCTTCGACGACATCGCCGAGGCCGCCTTCGCGGACGTCCCGCTGACCACGGTGGCGGCCGACCGCGCCGCGATGGCGCAGGCGGCCGTGGACCTCGCCCTGGAGCGCGAGCCCGCGGCCCCCGGCGAGGAACGCGTACGCAGCTTCCCGGCCCGCCTCGTGGTCCGCCGCAGTTGCGGCTGCTGACACACCGGCAGTCCGCTTCGCTGCCAACCGTTTGCTAGACCTGACACTTCGTCAGATCAGTGGCAACGCCGTCGCCGGTCCCGCACGGCAGACGGTAGGGATTGCTACTCTCCCTCCCTGTTCGACTTGTTGGTAATTCGGGGAGGGGCTACACCGATGGCGTACACGCCGTCTCACGCACAGGGCATGCCGCCCGCATACGCCCGGCAGCCACCCCCGGAGCCGCCCCGAAACGCCCGCGGGGAAACCCCGGCCGAAACCGAACGCCGCTGGCTCGGCAACATCGCCTCGGTGGTGTTCCCGATGGTCCTCGCCGCCAGGCTGCTCAAGCCGAAATACCGCTGCGGACGGCCCGATCCGATCATGGACCGGGTGATCCGTCTCCGCGCGTGGGTCGGACTCACCGTCGTCTTCGGGGTGTTCCTGCGTGTCTTCTATGAGAAGAAGACAGGCAGGCCGTCGATCTTCCAGACACCCAAAAGCGGCGAATCACCGTCGGTTCCGTCGTTCCCGACGAACCAGGGACTGCCGGCCCCCGGTTCGGGCGGCACGGGCATGCCGTCGATCGACACGATGGCCAACATGCCGATGCCGCAGGCAACGCGCCCCACGAGCATCCCGACCGGCTTCGACCTACCGACGAACCTCCCCACGGGCATGCCGACCGGGTTCAAGATGCCGAGCAACTTTCCCACGGCGGCGCCCACCGGAGGCTCCGGGCTTCCGCCGGGGGTGGAAGACCCTCTCAAGCAGGCCGAACAATCGATCAACACCCTGCAGGACGGCATCGCCATCGGCCAGGAACTCGTCGGCGCCACCATCGACCGTCTGATCATCGCGCCCGTGCTGTGCGCCCTCGGCATAGTGGTGATCGGGCTGCTGCTCGCGCTCTTCGCGGCCCCGCACGCACGGTCCACGACGGTTCAGCAGCTTCGGCACCCCATCCGTGTCGTCATCCTGTTCGCGGTCATCACAGCGGCCGGTATCGGCGCGTATGTGGGGTTGCGCGCCGCTGCAGGGCTCCGGCACAAGACGTACATGCTCAGAGAGGACGGAACGGGCCTCCAACTGGTGATGTCCTGGGTCTCGGCGTTCGCGCTGTTCTGGACGGTCCTGTTCGCCCTGGGTGCGCTGTGGCAGGTCACCCGACACTTCTTCGCGGCGATCGACGGCCATCCGCTGCTGCCGGCGCTGCTCGGCATCTGGCTCGCATGGTCGCTGGTACTCAACGACCTCGCGCTGCACGTCGGCGGCAACCTGGTGCCGCTCGCCGGCGCGATGGACACACAGGACACGGTGCCGGACAACGTCAAGGCGGCACTCGGCATCCTGGGCGCGACGATCATCACGGCGCTCGCGCTGTGGGAGATCGCACGGGTCAACAAGTGGAACGGCATCAACTTCCGCAGCGGCCCGTTCGCAAACCGGCCCTGACGACGCCGCGGGAGCCGAACACGGAGAACACTTGAGGGGTGCCACCGCCACGGTGGCACCCCTCAATGCGTGTTGCGGAGCGCGACGCCCCCGACCGCCGCCTTACTGCATCGCGATGACGCGGTACGACGACATGTCGTAGTGCACCGCCTGACCGAGCGCGTTCTTGATCGGGAGGGCCTCGTAGGCCGGGTTGTCCGCCACCGGGTAGCCCGTCACGTAGACGCGCCCGTCCTTCTCGTGCACAAGTACGCCGTACATCAGGCCCTTGGCCACGGTGGCACGGTTGGGCAACTCCTTGAGGTTCGTCATGGAGCCGTCCTTGGCCGCTACGCGGATCAGGTTCATGGGCCTGCCGCGCGTAGCCCCACCATCCTGCACGAGGAGCAGGAGGTCACCGGAATCCTCGACGCGAATCGGGAAGATCTGGCCTTGGGACTTCATCGTGAAGAGCGAAGAACCGGAGGCCACACTTTGTGTCCACAGCTTCTGCCCGGTGCCCCGGTCATATGCCGTGAGCTGATTGGCGCCCTCCAGCGAGGACAGCTTGGCGAGCTCACCGGACCTGTCGCTGCCAGGCACGTAGATCACCTTGTCCGTGGCCAGGATCGGAATCGTGCCGCTCATCGCGCTGGTGCTGCCACGCGGCGCCGCCACGGGATTCCCGTCGGTGATCTTGAAGGCTTCCCGGCCCTGGTCGTCGAGGACGGTGATCTCCGACGAGGCCCCGCTCAGCAAGAGCGGCGATTTCATGATCATCACCGGGTCGGTGGACACGACCTCCACGTTGTCGCCTATACCCCCGGCCGGGACGTCGAACTGCCACCGCGGCCGCCCGGTCGTCGGGTCGAGCTCCATCGCTGTGGATTCACCGCCGTAGCCGCCGCACGACGCGATCACGACCAGTCTGGCCCCACCCGCGAAGCCCCCCGTCGAGATGGAGCAGTCCTCGCCGAGTGCGGTGTCCGCGGACCACAGCTTCCTGCCGTCGGACGCCCGGAACGCTTGTCCGTCGAACACCGCGACGCCGCCCGAGACGGCAATGCCGGTCGACGTGTTGTAGCCGAAGTCACCGAGGTCGGGGGTATCACCACTGGCCTTCTCGAGCTTGGCGGACCAGATCTTCTTGCCCGCGACAACATCGATGGCTTCGAGGTTTTCGCAGGCCTTCTCGTCGCCGAACGCGACGAACGCCTGCTTCGAATCACCTTGCAGGTCGACGTCGCAGACGAACTGGCCGTCTGACGAGTACTCCCATGCCAGTTGGCCGGTGCCGAGGTCGTACGCGGCGAGCCGCTTGGCCTCGGCGATCACCACGTTCTGGTCGGTGTACCAGGTGCCTGGGCGCTGGAGGACCGGCTGCGCCGACTTCGGCGGCTGCGGCGTGACGGGTCCGTCCCGGCCCTCCCGGATGGACCAGAGCACTTCCCCCTTGGCCAGGGGCTTGCCCGCATTGGTGGCTGTGGGATTGCGCTCGGCCTGCTTGATCGCGGCCGGAGCCGTCACAGCGGCAACCAGCAGGGCGGCGACAGCTGTCGGCAACAGGTACGAGCGCTTGTGCTTCCGCGGGCGCGGCGCACGGGGCGGGCCGAGCTGGACTTCCTGCGGGCGGGCCGGCGGGCCGTACGACCCCGGGGGCGGGGCGGCCGGGGGCGGGAACCCGCTGCCGTGTCCGGGGCCCGAGCGGTAGCCCGTCGGTGGGCCGGCCGGCGGCATGCTGCTGCCGGGCCCGGAGTCGAAACCGCTCGGAGGCCCCATCGGGGGCGGCATGGCTGCCGGTGAGAAGGCTGCTCCTGCCGCCCCCGCACCTCCCGCCGCCGAGGTGTCGGCGAGCCCGCCGCTGTTCGACCACTGGGGCTGCTGGAACGGCTGCGGGGGCACGTACGGCGGCTGCGGCGACTGGGCCTGCGGCCCCGGCGGCGGCGCGAACTGCTGGTCCTGCTGCGGCGGTTGCCACTGCTGGTCCTGCTGCGGCGGTTGCCACTGCTGGGCCTGTTGCGGCGGTTGCCACTGCGGTGTCTGCGGGGCCTGCGGCTGCTGCGGGTTGTACGGCGTCGGCTGGCCGTACGGCGGCGTGAAGGCCTGCGGGTCGCCCTGCGGCGGCCCGTGCTGCGCCTGCTGCCCCGGAGGCTGCGCCTGGTGCTGCCAGTTCTGCTGAACCTGCGGCGGCACAAAGGGCTGCTGATTTTGCGCGGGGTCGTTGTCGTCCGGAACCTGGAAAGGAGGCGGAGGCGGGTTGCTCACGCGGCGCCTCCGATCAGACTGGCGGGGATGTCGGACGGACCGGGAGCGGCCGGTACATCGGCGCTCATGCCGCGTGGAGCGGGCAGGTCCTCATAGGGATCGGTATCCGTGAAGCCGAGCTCCTTGATGGCGTTGTCCCACCACAGCACCGTCACCGCCATCGCCGACAGCGTCGCGACAACGATCAGCAGACCCACCACACCGACCATGAACTTGCGCGGTGCGGCGGGCCCCCGGTACAGCTGCGGGGGTGGCGGCTGCGCGGCGCCCCACTGCTGCTGGTGGGGGATACCGCCGTGCGGGCCTGGCGGAGGCGCGTACGACATCGTCGAATCCTGTTCATGGGGGAGAACGCCGGTCAGTCTCGACACGCTATCGGGCCCGGCCACCACGCCGCGCAGATCGCAGGCACCGAACCGGGAGCCACGAAAGGCAATTTGGCCCTGATAGCCGAAATATCCGGTCTGCCGGCCGACGTCACCACCAACCGACACCCTCGCGACGGGCGGCGAGACCGGCCCGTATCGCCCGGGCCGTCACCGTCACCGTGCCGCCTGTCGCCTTCCATCGCCTGGACCCTCACGGCCAATATTCCGGGAACTTGCGGACCACCGGACTAAGGAAGGCGCCTTTTCCTGCGCCGGCGCAGGCAACGCACGTCAATAGCGGCGCGGGACAAAGAATTCCCCTCTGCCGCCCGACGGCGGACCCCCTCGGGTCCCTGCCCGAAGAGCGCCCTCTGCGCCGTACGGTGGGGGCATGGTCGACGGTGAGGGTTATGTAGAGGGCGTGAACCGGGTGGATGCGGCGGATGTCGTGGCGATCCTGGGGCTTGCGGAGGAGGCCGCCCGGGTGGACGGGGTCGCGCCGCTGTCCGAGCAGACGCGGCTGGAGCTGCGCCACGGGGCGCCCGGGGCACGCGAGTTGCTGCTGCGGGTGCGGGACGAGGTCGCCGGGTACGCGCACTTGGATCTGTCGGACCCGCACGACGGGCCGTCCGGCGAGCTGTTCGTGGCGCCGGGCGCGCGCGGCAAGGGGTACGGCCGCCTGCTCGTCGAGGCGCTGCTGGACGAGGCCCGCCACCGCGACGGGAGCGGGCGGCTGCGGGTGTGGGCGCACGGGAAGCCGGCCCCCGCGGACCACCTGGCGGCCCAACTCGGCTTCACTCCGTTCCGCGAGTTGTGGCAGATGCGCCGCGCGGTCGAGCTGCCGGTGCCGGAGACGCACGCGCCGGCCGGGGTGAGCGTCCGCACGTTCGTGCCCGGACAGGACGACGACGCGTGGCTCGCGCTCAACGCCAAGGCGTTCGCCCACCACCCCGAGCAGGGCGCGTGGACGCACGACGACCTGCGCCGCCGCATCGCCGAGCCGTGGTTCGACCCGGCCGGGTTCTTCCTGGCCGAGGACTCCGAGGGCAGGCTGATCGGGTTCCACTGGACGAAGGTGCACCCGGCGACCGCCGACGAGGGGCCGCTCGGCGAGGTGTACGTGGTGGGTGTGGATCCGTCCGCCCAGGGCAGCGGCCTGGGGAAGGCGCTCACCGCTGTCGGCCTCACCCATCTGGCCCAGACCGAGGCCGACGGCGCGCCGCTCGCCGAGGTCCTCCTGTACGTCGACGCGGACAACGAGGCCGCGGTCGCCGTCTACACCCGTCTGGGCTTCCGTGTGCATACCGTGGATGTGATGTACCGGCACCAGGACTGAAACCGGGGCTTTTCGACGCGGCGCTCCGGTATCCGGGGCGTCGTTTCGTATTTACCGTGGAGACACCGAGTCCCGGGAGGATGATCAGATGACCGCCGATCTGCCCGCATCCGCCCGCCCCCGCCACCTCGCGGTGGCCCCCGTACTCGACGACGGCGACGGCTCGGCGAACCCCGTGGGTCCCGCGGTCGCCGTCGTCCCCGCCCGCGCCGACGAGACGGACCTGCCCGCCGACCGCTTCCTCGACCGCGAGGGCAGCTGGCTGGCGTTCAACGAACGTGTGCTGGAGCTGGCCGAGGACCCCACGACACCGCTGCTGGAGCGGGCCAGGTTCCTGGCGATCTTCGCGTCGAACCTGGACGAGTTCTTCATGGTGCGCGTCGCCGGCCTCAAGCGCCGCATCGCGACCGGCATGGCGGTACGCGCCGCCAGCGGCCTCCAGCCGCGCGAGGTGCTGGAGAGCATCTGGTCGCGCAGCCGCGGGCTCATGGCCCGCCACGCGACGTGCTTCCACCACGACGTCCTGCCCGCGCTCGCGGACTCCGAGATCGAGCTGCTGCGCTGGGACGACCTGACCGAGGGCGAGCACCAGTCCCTCTACACACTCTTCCGCGAGCGCATCTTCCCGGTGCTGACGCCGCTCGCCGTCGACCCCGCGCACCCGTTCCCCTACATCTCGGGGCTGTCGCTCAACCTGGCGGTCGTCGTACGCAATCCGCGCTCCGGAAACCAGCACTTCGCACGCGTCAAGGTGCCCCCGCTGCTGCCGCGCTTCGTCGAGGTCTCCCCCGCGCGCTTCGTGCCGCTGGAGGACGTCATCGCGGCGCACCTCGGCGACCTCTTTCCCGGCATGGAGATCCTGGGCCGCCACACCTTCCGGGTCACCCGCAACGAGGACCTGGAGGTCGAGGAGGACGACGCCGAGAACCTCCTCCAGGCCCTCGAGCGCGAGCTGATGCGCCGCCGGTTCGGGCCGCCGGTGCGCCTGGAGGTCGCGGAGACGATCGACCCGCACGTCCTCGACCTGCTGGTACGCGAGCTCGGGGTGGGCGAGAAGGAGGTCTACCCGCTGCCCGGCCCGCTCGACCTGACCGGGCTGCACGCGATCGCCGACCTGGACCGCCCGGAGCTGAAGTACCGCAAGTTCATCGCCGGCACGCACCGCGACCTCGCCGAGGTGGAGACCGCGCACTCCGCCGACGTGTTCGCCGCGATGCGCAGGCGCGACGTGCTGGTGCACCACCCGTACGACTCGTTCGCCACCTCGGTGCAGGCCTTCCTGGAGCAGGCCGCCGCCGACCCGCACGTGCTGGCCATCAAGCAGACGCTGTACCGCACGTCCGGCGACTCCCCGATCGTGGACGCGCTCATCGACGCCGCCGAGTCGGGCAAGCAGGTCCTCGTCCTGGTCGAGCTGAAGGCGCGGTTCGACGAGAGCAACAACATCGAGTGGGCGCGCAAGCTGGAGCAGGCCGGCTGCCACGTCGTGCACGGTGTCGTCGGCCTCAAGACGCACTGCAAGCTGTCGCTCGTGGTGCGCCAGGAGGGCGACACCCTGCGGCGCTACTGCCACATAGGCACGGGCAACTACAACCCGAAGACCGCACGGCTGTACGAGGACATGGGCCTGCTGACCGTCGACCCGCAGGTCGGCGAGGACATGTCGAACCTGTTCAACCGGCTGTCCGGCTACTCCCGCGCGCAGACCTTCCGCCGCCTGCTGGTGGCCCCCCACTCGCTGCGCAACGGGCTCGTCGAGCGCATCCAACGCGAAGTGGCGCACCACGAGCAGGGCCTGCCGGCGTACATCCACCTCAAGTCCAACTCGATCGTGGACGAGACGGTTGTGGACGCCCTCTACCGCGCGTCGCAGGCGGGCGTACAGGTCGACCTGTGGATCCGCGGCATCTGCGCGCTCCGGCCCGGAGTGCGCGGCCTCTCGGAGAACATCCGGGTGCGCAGCGTCCTCGGCCGCTTCCTCGAACACTCCCGCGTGTGGGTGTTCGCGAACGGCGGCGAGCCGGAAGTCTGGATCGGCAGCGCGGATCTCATGCACCGAAACCTTGACCGCCGAGTGGAGGCCGCGGTACGCCTAAGCGGCCGACACCGGGACCAGATCGCGGAATTCGTCGACCTCGGCATGTCCGACGAGACCGCTTCCTGGCATTTGGGCCCCGATGGGACGTGGACGCGGCACGCCACGGCCCCCGACGGCACCGTGCTGCGCGACGTGCAGGACCACCTCATAGAACTGAGGAGGCGACGGCGTGGGCCGGAGTGAACGGCAGGTCAAGGACGACACCGACGACACTGGGACGACCGGGGGCGAGGGCACCGGGGACACCGGGAGTCCCCGGAAGAACGACGGGACCGGCAGGTCCGGCGGAACCGACCGGAACGGCAAGCCCGACAGGACCGACAAGCCCAGCAAGGCCGATAAGACCGACAAGCCCGGCAAGGTTGCCAAGGCCGCCAAGAGCGCCAAGCCCGAGAAGTCTGGGAAGACCGGGAAGGCCACGACGGCCGAGGGGTCGGGCGACGCCGGCAAGCGGCGGCGCACGGCCAAGAATGCTGCCCCCGCACCCGACGTGAGCGCGGCTGCGCCGGAGACACCCGGCGCACCCGATACCCCGGATGCAGCGGATACACCGGACGGCTCGGCCACGCCGAGCGCTCCTACCCCTGAGGTGGCCGCCCGGCTACCCCGGCCCAGGTCCGATCCGGACGCCGCACCGCGCGCGGACACCCCGCCCGCCGAAGCGCCGCCCCCGGCCCCCGCGTCCTTCCCGCCGCGCACCGCGGGCGACGTCCTGCTCGACCACCTGCGCGCGGAGGCGGCCGAGTTCCTGGCCCAGGCACCGCGCGTACGGGACGGCGGCGACGACGCGGCGCACCGCATGCGGGTCGCCGCGCGCCGCATGCGCAGCGCGCTGCGTACCTGCAAGCCGCTGGTCGCGCCGGGGCCGACGCAGGCGCTGTCGCTCGAACTGCGCTGGGCCGCCGACTCGCTGGCCGGCGAGCGGGACAACGAGGTGCTGCTGGAACGGCTGCTCGCGGCCTTCGAGGTGCTGCCGGCGCGTTCCGGTACGCCGCGCGCCCGTGCCGCCGTCGAGCGCCGCCTGCGCGGCGGGCTGTCGTCCGGTCACGCCGCGGCCATGCGCGCCATCGACTCACCGGACTTCGCCACCCTCGGCGCCCAGCTCTCCGAGCCGGGACTGGGCCTGGAGTTCACCCGGCAGGCGGCCCGGCCCGCCGCCAAGGCCGTGCCGAGGCTCGCGGCGAAGGCCTTCCGCATATTGGCGACGGGTGCGGACGCACTGCCGCTCGCGCACGCCGCCGATCCGTACCACACGCCCGTCCCGCTGTCCGGCGAGGACGACGAGGCCTGGCACCGCGTGCGCATCCTCGGCAAACGGGCCAGGTACGCCGCCGACCTGTGCGCACCCGAGTTCGGCGCCCCGGCAAAGAGCCTGGCCAAGCGCATGAAGGCGGTCACCGAGTCGCTCGGGACCCATCAGGACGCCGCACTCGCGGCGGAGGTGGTCCGCGAACTGGCGCTGTCGCCGCGGCTCGGCGGGGCGGCGGCGTTCGTCCTCGGCGAGCTCTACACGGTGCAGCGCTTCGCGGTCGCCGAGGCGCGCTTCACCTTCGCCTCGATGTGGCCGCCCTTGCGGGATCGGCTCGACGAGGTGGAGCAGTGGGGCTCCTGAGCGGACTGGGGCGGTCTGCCGACCCACCCCCGCCGGAGCGGTTGCGCACACCGGTGCACGCCGCCGGTGCGGTGTTGTGGCGGCCCGCGGAGCGCGGCGGCGACGGCATCGAGGTCGCACTGGTCCACAGGCCCAAGTACGACGACTGGTCCCTTCCGAAGGGCAAGGTCGAGCACGGTGAACACGCCGCGGCCGCGGCGGTGCGCGAAGTCGGGGAGGAGACCGGCTTCGCGTGCTCGCTCGGCCGCGAGCTGGGCGTGCAGTCCTACGCGGTCGGCGAGCGCCTGAAGCTGGTGCGCTACTGGGCCGCCGAGGCGTGCGGCGGTCGGTTCGCCGCCAACCGGGAGGTGGACCGCATCGCGTGGCTGGCGCCGGCCGACGCGGGCACGCTGATGTCGTACGGCCGCGACGTACAACTCCTGGTGTCGCTGACCGCGCTGCCGCACGCCACCGCGCCCGTGATCGTACTGCGGCACTGCGGCGCGGTGGCCCGGACGAGCCAGCGCGACGGCGACGCCGACCGGCCGCTGACCGTCGCCGGACGCCTCCAGGCGGCGGCGCTCGGCGACATCCTCGCGGCATTCGGGCCGGCCGCCGTGCTGAGTTCGCCGTCGCTGCGCTGCCTGGAGACGGTGGACCCGTACTGCCGCCGCGAGGGCGTCGCGGTCGAGGTGGTGCCCGCGCTGTCCGAGGAGGGCCACGCGGACCGGCCGGACGCCGCCGCGGAGCTCCTCAAGGTGCTCGTCGCGGAGAGCGCGCCGGTGATCGTGTGCACGCACCGCCCGGTGCTGCCGCCGCTGCTGGGCTCGGTGGGACAGGCGGGGCAGGCCGGGCGGGACCCGAACGAGCTGCTCCTGCCTGGCGAATTCCTGGCCTTGCACACCGCCGAGGGCCGCGTTGTCGCGGCCGATCGTCACGCCCCGTATCCGACGGAGCGGTGAGTGTCGGAATGACCGCCCCGCGGTCAAGAAACGGACACAGCGGGCGGAACGGAAGGCCCAACAACTTTGAACTCTCCGTGAACCCCTTCTGAAGTCCGCAGTAAACCCGCAGGTCACAGCGCTGCCATCAGGTCAGTTGGCAGTGAAACGCGCCCGGCGGGCGATCTCCTGATAGCCCGCCTGTGTTCATGCCGGGTTCACTTTCCCCCGCCGTTCGCTTCACACGTGCGACCTAACGTCGGCATCGACGGTGACCAACGTGGTCATCGCAGAGGCTCTTTGAAGCAACCGGAAGGAACAGCCGTGACCACTCGGCCCCGACTCGCCCGGCGCGGCACCGCGTTCGCCGCGATAGCCGTCGCCGGCGCGCTCACGCTCACCGCCTGCGGCTCTGACGACAACGACACGGCGGACAAGCCGAGCGGTAACGGCACGACGTCCGCGGGGTCGTCGTCGGCGCCTGCCGCGAACCTCACGTGCGGCTCGGGCACGCTCGCCGGCGCCGGCTCGAGCGCGCAGAAGAACGCCATCGACGAGTGGGTCAAGCGGTACCAGCAGAAGTGCGCGGGCACCACGGTCGACTACCAGTCGAGTGGTTCCGGCGCGGGCCGCCAGTCGTTCTTCGACAAGCAGGTCGGCTTCGCGGGCTCCGACTCGGCGCTCAAGGAGGACGAGGTCCCGAAGGCCGCGGCGGCGTGCGGCGGCAACCCGGCGATCAACCTCCCGATGGTGACCGGCCCGATCGCGGTCGCGTACAACCTCGCGGGCGTGAAGGACCTGGTCCTCGACGCGAAGACCATCGCCGGCATCTTCTCCGGCAAGATCACCAAGTGGGACGCTCCGGAGATCAAGGCGCTGAACCCGAGCGCGCAGCTCCCGTCCTCGGCGATCCAGACGGTCCACCGCTCCGACAAGTCGGGCACCACCGAGAACTTCACCAAGTACCTCAAGGCCGCCGCGGCCGGCGACTGGACGGCCGAGCCGTCGCAGGACTGGCCCTCGCAGGACGGCCAGTCCGCCAAGGGCTCCGAGGGCATCGCGACCGTCGTCAAGGGCGCCAGCGGCTCCATCGGCTACATGGAGGTCTCGTACGCCGAGAACAACGGCCTCGGCATCGCGGCCATCAACACCGGCGCCTCCGCCCCGGTCAAGCTGACCCCCGAGGCCGCGGGCAAGGCCGTCACGGCCGCCAAGGTCGAGGGCACCGGCAACGACCTGAAGCTCAAGCTCGACTACGCCACCAAGGCCGAGGGCGCGTACCCGATCATCCTGGTGACGTACGAGATCGTCTGCGAGAAGGGCAACGCGGCGGACAAGCTCCCGCTCGTCAAGTCCTTCCTGACCTACACCGCGAGCGAAGAGGGCCAGGCGATCCTCGCCGACAACGGCTACGCTCCGCTTCCGACGGAGATCGCCACCAAGGTCCGCACCGCGGTCGCAAGCCTGTCCTGATCCGGCACCGCCCTGATCGACAGTCACGGAGAAGAGATGTCCACCTCCACTACGCCGGAGCCGCGCGACACCGACGTGCGCGGCTCCGGCCGGCGCCGGGGCCGGTCCGACAAGGACGCGCACGGCACCGACGTGAAGTCCACCAAGACCCGGGTACGCATGGGCGACCGCATATTCAGCGGTTCGTCCCGTGGCGCGGGGATCCTGCTCCTGGTGATCATGGCCGCGATCGCGGTCTTCCTGGTCACCGAGGCGCTGGACGCACTGGGTGACAACGAAGGCAACTTCCTCACCGACTCCACGTGGGTCACCGACGGCAGCAAGCCGGCGTTCGGTGTCGCGGGGCTGGTGATGGGCACGGTCATCAGCGCCGCGATCGCGATGCTGCTGGCGGTGCCGGTCGCGGTGGGGGTGGCTCTCTTCATCACGCACTACGCGCCACGGCGGGTCGCGCAGACACTCGGCTACATCGTCGACCTGCTCGCCGCGGTGCCCAGCGTGGTCTTCGGCCTCTGGGGACTGGTGTTCCTGTCGCCGAAGCTGCTCGGCCTGCACACCTGGCTGAGCGACTACCTGGGCTTCATCCCGATCTTCGACAAGGACGGCGCCGGGGCCACCGCCCGCACGCTGTTCACCTGCGGCATCATCCTGGCGATCATGATCCTCCCGATCATCGCCGCAGTCAGCCGCGAGGTCTTCCTCCAGGTGCCGCGCGCCCACGAGGAGGCCGCGCTCGCGCTCGGCGCGACGCGCTGGGAGATGATCCGCACCGCGGTCCTGCCGTTCGGCAAGCCGGGCATCATCTCGGCGTCGATGCTGGGCCTCGGCCGCGCGCTCGGCGAGACGATCGCGGTCGCCATGGTGCTGTCCAGCAGCCAGGAGCTCGTGTACCGGATCCTGGACCCGGGCGGCAACACCATCGCCGCCAACATCGCCAACCAGTTCGGCGAGTCCAACGAGCTCGGCCGCGGCGCGCTCATCGCGTCCGGCCTCGTGCTGTTCCTCCTCACCCTGCTGGTCAACGGTGCGGCCCGGGTCGTCATCAACCGGCACAAGGAGTTCTCGGGGGCCAACGCATGACCATCACCAAGACGGACGTGACCGCGCCCCCCGCGGAATCGGGCCCGCTCGACCTGACCCGCCGCAGCATGGCGAACTGGATACCGTGGGCCATCGGTGCCGCCGCGGTCGCGGTCGGCCTGCTCACCAAGGCCGTGCAGGGCAACTGGGCACTGGGCGGCTTCTACGCCGGGCTGTTCTACGTCGTCGGCGTGACCTTCGCGTCCTGGCGCACCGAGGACCGCCGCCGCGCGAAGGACCGGCTCGCCACCAGCGTCATCTACGGCGCGTTCGTGGTCGCCATCGTCCCGCTGATCTCGATCCTCGGGTTCACGATCAAGGAGGGCTTCGAGGAGCTCTCGCCGTACTTCCTGTCGCACTCGATGCGCGGCGTCGGTCCCCGCGACGACACCGGCGGCATCTACCACGCGATCATCGGCACCCTCGAGCAGGTCGGCCTGGCCACCCTGATCGCCGTGCCGATCGGCCTCATGACGGCGATCTACCTGGTCGAGTACGGCACCGGCCGGCTCGCCCGGGCGATCACCTTCTTCGTCGACGTCATGACGGGCATCCCGTCGATCGTCGCGGGCCTGTTCATCTACTCCTTCTGGATCATGGTCCTGGGCTTCAAGGCCTCCGGCTTCGCGGGCTCGCTCGCGCTGATGATCCTGATGCTCCCGACGGTCGTCCGCGCCGCCGAGGAGATGCTGAAGCTGGTACCGAACGAACTGCGCGAGGCCAGCCTCGCGCTCGGAATCCCGAAGTGGCGCACGATCCTCAAGGTCGTCCTGCCCACCGCGCTCGGCGGCATCATCACCGGCATCATGCTGGCGATCGCCCGCGTCATCGGTGAGACGGCCCCGCTGCTGCTCCTCGTGGGCACGGCGCAGTCGATCAACACGAACCCGTTCGACGGCTGGCAGAGCTCGATCCCGCTCTTCGTGTTCGAGCAGAACCACGCCGGAAACCAGTTCTCGCCCGCCCGCGCGTGGGCCGGCGCGCTCACGCTCATCATCATCGTCATGGTGCTGAACCTGGTGGCGCGTCTGATCGCCGGCTGGAAGGCCCCGAAGGCAGGACGATGACCGTGGCGACCTCACCGATACCCTCCCAGGCAGTCCCCGCCCAGAAGACAGCAGCAGTTCCGACCCCGGGCAGCGGCGCCCGTGACGAGGCAGGCATGACCAAGCGCATCGAAATCTCCGGACTCAGTGCCTACTACGGCAGCAACAAGGCCGTCGAGGACATCTCGATGACCATCGAGCCCCGGACGGTCACGGCGTTCATCGGCCCCTCCGGGTGCGGCAAGTCGACGTTCATCCGCACGCTCAACCGCATGCACGAGCTGATCCCGGGCGCGACCGTCGAGGGCTCCGTGCAGTTGGACGGGCAGAACCTGTACGGCCCGGACGTCGACCCGGTGGCGGTGCGCCGCACGGTCGGCATGGTCTTCCAGCGGCCGAACCCGTTCCCGACGATGTCCATCTACGACAACGTCGCGGCGGGCCTCCGGCTCAACGGCACGAAGAAGAAGGCCGACCTCGACGCGGTCGTGGAGCGCTCGCTGCGCGGCGCGAACCTGTGGAACGAGGTCAAGGACCGGCTGGGCAAGCCCGGTTCGGGCCTGTCCGGCGGCCAGCAGCAGCGCCTGTGCATCGCCCGGGCGATCGCGGTGGAGCCGCAGGTGCTCCTCATGGACGAGCCCTGCTCGGCGCTCGACCCGATCTCGACGCTGGCGATCGAGGACCTGATCGCGCTCCTGAAGGAGCGGTACACGATCGTCATCGTCACGCACAACATGCAGCAGGCCGCGCGGGTGAGCGACCGTACGGCGTTCTTCAACCTCGCCGGCCCGGGCCAGCCCGGGCGCCTGGTGGAGATCGGCGACACGGAGAAGATCTTCTCGTCGCCCGAGGTCGAGGCCACCGCGGATTACATTGCCGGCCGTTTCGGCTGAGCCGACACCAAGAACGAACCTGTACCGAGAAGGACCACGAGGGCGAGCGGGTACCACGGCATGACATGCGCAAGGGGCGGTTCCCGTACGGGGACCGCCCCTTCGTGGTGCCGGGTGTCTTCGCGGTACTTCGCGGCTTTGCAGTGCTTCGCGCCGTTGGGATGCTTCGCGGATTTGCGGTGCCCGGCCGGGTCGCGGGGTACCGCGGCGGTCCTAGAGGAAGATCACGTCGAGCAGCGCGTACGCACCGGCCGAGACCAGCGCGGCGGCGGGAATGGTGAGCACCCACGCCGTGATGATGTTGCCCGCGACTCCCCAGCGGACCGCGGACAAGCGCTTGGTGGCGCCGACGCCGAGGATCGACGAGGTGATCGTGTGCGTCGTCGAGACCGGCGCGTGGAACACGAACGCCGTGCTGTAGAGCACGCTCGCGGCCGTCGCCTCGGCGGCGAAACCACGCGGCGGGTCGAGCTCGATGATGCGGCGGCCGAGGGTGCGCATGATGCGCCAGCCGCCCGCGTACGTGCCCGCGCTGATCGCGAGCGCGGCCGAGACCGTCACCCAGAACGGCACGTCGTAGTCGGTCTGGTAGCCGCCGACGACGAGGGCCATGACGATCAGGCCCATGGTCTTCTGCGCGTCCTGGAGTCCGT
Organism: Streptomycetaceae bacterium NBC_01309; assembly: GCA_045039925.1. GTDB lineage: Bacteria > Actinomycetota > Actinomycetes > Streptomycetales > Streptomycetaceae > Yinghuangia. The sequence goes on along the minus strand of CP108400.1, from coordinate 5,719,753 downwards.
GGCCGAACGCCATGGCCGCCGCGGAGATGGTCTGCGCGACGCGGAATCCGCGCGTCACCTTGTGCGGGTTGCGGCGGCGGAAGATCCACAGGATCGCCACCATGAGCAGGTACGCGACGGTGAAGCCGATCAGCGGCGACAGGATCATCGGGATGACGACCTTGTCGAAGACGCCGTCCCACTTGACGGTCTGCGAGGCCGCGAGTGCGGCGCCGACGAGGCCGCCGATGAGAGCGTGCGTGGACGACGACGGCAGGCCGAAGTACCAGGTGATCATGTTCCAGGTGATCGCGCCGACGAGTGCGGCGGCCACGATCACCAGGCCTTGATTGCCGTCGGGGGCGTCGATGATGCCCTGGCCGACGGTTTTCGCCACTTGTTCGCCGGCGAACGCGCCGGCCAGGTTCATCACGGCGGCCATCGCCAGTGCCGCCCGGGGCGTGAGCGCCCGGGTCGACACCGAGGTGGCGATGGCGTTCGCCGCGTCGTGGAACCCGTTGGTGTAGTCGAACGCCAGAGCGATCACGACGATCGCAATGGTCGCCAGCAGAACGAGGTCCACCGGTCAGGACTCCTTGACCGTGATGGTCTCGATCGTGTTCGCGACGTGCTCGAATCCGTCGGCCGCCTCTTCGAGGGCGTCGACGATGCCCTTGAGCTTGAGCACCGTCAGCGCGTCGTACTTGCCGCTGAACAGGTGCGCGAGCAGCTTGCGGTGGATCTGGTCGGCCTGGTTCTCGAGACGGTTGATCTCGATCCAGTACTCGGTCAGGTCCTTCATGGTGCGCAGCCGCGGCATCGCCTCGGCGGTCAGCTCGGCGGCGCGTACGAGCACCTCGATCTGGTCCGCGATCTGCGGCGGCAGCTCGTCGAGTTGGTAGAGGACGACGAGGTCGACGGCCTCGTCCATGTAGTCCATGACGTCGTCGATCTGGGATGCGAGGGTGTAGATGTCCTCGCGGTCGAACGGCGTGATGAACGACGAGTTCAGCTGGCGCAGGATCGCATGGGTAGCGTCGTCGCCGGCGTGTTCGGCCGCGCGCATCCGTTCGGCGATCTCCGGACGAGCGGAGATCTCGGCGCCGAGCAACTCGGTGAGGAGCTTGGATGCGGTGACCAGGTTGTTCGCCGCTGTGGCGAACATGTCGTAGAAGCTCGTCTCCCTGGGGGTCAGACGCAATCGCACAGAGATCTCCGGAATGGGGAATGCGGTCCTGACGATGCTAGGCGCTCGCCACCGCCGGTAAACAATCCGGGTGAGTCGCGGGCGACGTGCCGGTACCCGGGCGTAACAGGCCGCACGCGCACCGCGACGGACCCGCTCCGCATCGGAGGACCGGGAAAACCGGAAGAAGCCCCTCCGGGGCGGAACACGCCCGTCGCATGAGAAGAGTAGGCCTCATGCGACCGTCCGGGTCACGCGGTTCCCCCGGAGGAGATCATGTAGCTCATGTCACATCGGCGGCGTGGCCGTCGGGCCGAGGGTGTGGGATGAATGGGGGAGGTCGCGGGCGGGGCGCGTGACGCCGTCGCGCGAGTGTCCGCGACGCCGATTGCGGCCCGAACTGCGCGGACTCCGGGGGACAATCCGCGGGGGCCGTACGGCATGCTTGCCGAAAATACCCCCCGGGGGTAAATTTGGCGCATGGACGCCACGGTCGAAACCCACGCCACGGGCCCCGGCACCGGTCCCAGTCCCCAGGAGGGGACGGGCCACGGTAAGGGCCACACGCACGCCGGACACGGCTACAGCCCGCGCAAGGACGAGCATCTCAAGCGCCTGCGCCGCGTCGAGGGCCAGGTGCGCGGACTCCAGCGCATGGTCTCCGAGGACGAGTACTGCATCGACGTGCTCACCCAGGTCTCCGCGGCCACCAAGGCCCTGCAGGCGTTCGCGCTCAGCATGCTCGAGGAGCACCTCGCGCACTGTGTCGCGCATGCCGTCGAGCAGGGCGGGCCGGAGGCGGATGCCAAGGTCAAGGAAGCCTCGCAGGCGATCGCGCGCCTCGTCCGGTCGTAGTCCGGTCGTAGTCCGGGCGTAGTCCTGGCCTCGTCGGGGCGTCGTCCGGGGGGACTAGTGTGGCCGTAGTCCGGTCGTACGGGTCCAACGGGTCGCAAGGCGGGTCGTACGGCATCGTGCGACGGCGGTGCGGTGCGCGTGCGGTCGGTGCCGGGGGCCGACCGTCAGCCGCGTGTGCGACCGCCGCGGGTGTCTCCGCCGGACGGGCGCTCCTCCGCGGGCAGCGCCCACGGCACCGCGCGGGTGGTCGGGTGTGCGGTGCCGCCGATACCCAGGACCGCGTCGATCTCCGCCTGGGTCAGCGGGCCTTCGCTCTGCGACGCCGCGATGATCAGTTCTCCGTAGAGTTCGATCTCGTCGAACACCACGAGGTCGTGCACGCGTACATCAGAGAACGGTGTCACCCACACCACCTCCTCGGTTCGCTCCGGCGGGCGGGAGCGTCCGCCCGTCCGGGCGCACCCAGCCTAGGCACCGTCGGGCGGGAGCGCATGACACGCATGGGCCATTTGCGCACCGCCCGCGCCCGGGGGCGCACTGGCTCACCGGGCGGCGCGCCACCGGCGCGCGCGGTTGGTCCGCACGGCGGTTGCGCGGGACGGGATCCGTACGCGACAAGGCCGCTCGCGGCACGGCCGGGCGTGAGAAGACCGTGCGCGGCGGATTGCGAGGGCAAGACGACGACAAGGCCGATCTGACGCAGCGTCAGGGCTTGCGCGTCGCGGAGACGGCGGGGGCCGGGGGCGTGGCGGGAGCGACGTACAAGTCCTCGGGCCGGGGCGGCTGCACGTCGACGGAGACGCCGAAGTCGAACAGCTCCGCGGCCGACACCACCTTCGCGGTCTGGCCCTTGTCCTTGCCCTGTCCGCCTTCGGAGGCGAGGTTGAACTCCTCCTGGACCTTGCGCAGTCGGCCCTGGTCGTCGAGGTACACCTCGAAGGGGATCGTCGGGCTGGCAAAGCTCTTGAGCGCGGCGGCAAGCGGCGCGCGGAGGTTCGCCGGCGTCTGGTCGTGCGCCTTCTTGAGGTCGAGCGTCCCCTTGTAGTGCCGCACTTGGTCGTTGCCGAACTTCTCGGTACCGACCAGCACCACGTCGTCGTTGACGCCGCGCAGTATCTCGAAGGACGTCGTCGGATCGGCGCTGCCGCCGCTCAGCAGGTTGCCGTCGGCGAGGCCCGCGACGTCGATGCGCACCCACTTGTCGGGCGGCACCTCGGGGGCGGCGTTCTTCATGTAGAGCGCCTCGGGCGTGACGATCTCCTGCAACGGCCCGGTGATCCCGGAGTCCTTCGGGACCTGGAGGCTCACCGTGCCGATGCGGCGCCGGTAGTCGAACAGGCCCTCACCGGTCAGCACCACCGTGCGGTCGCCGGACTGCATGGTCATGGTGGTCCGTGTACGCGAACTGCCCGCGTTGACGGTTGTCGCGGCGGCGGCGCGCACCGCGGCGACCGCCTCGGACGAGCCGGCGGCGCCGACGGGCCGGGCGTCGTCGCCCGTTCCCCCGCCGCACCCGGTCAGCCCCACGGCGCCCACACACGCACCGGTCAGCACGATCCGGAACTTCATCCCACGACTCCCAAGGCGGACGCTTGCACCCGACGTCGGCGCGGGTGCGCGCACGAGAGGCGCGGCACCGCTCAAGGGACGCAACGAGCGGCGGGGCGCGGGGTCACGGGTGCAACGGAAGGAAATTCCTCCGGACGGACCGGTGTCCGCGCAAGTCGGCGGATGTCGGGCGGGGTGGAGGAGAACGGCCGTTGGGCGGGAGGGCCGTTGGAGCCTTGGGCGTTGGGTGGTTGGGGCATTGGGTGGTTGGGGCGTTGAGCGGTTGGGCGGTTGGGCGCGATTCGGTCCCGCCCCGGGTCAGGACGCGCCGGGGCCCACTGCCGCGGGGGACTCGGGCCCGGCCAGTTCCTCGGGCTCCAGGCGGCGGGTCCAGATGAGGTGACGTTCCATCAAGCGTGTGACGGCGTCCGGGTCGCGGGCCTCGATCAGGTCCAGCAACTCGTGGTGCTCGTCGGCGGCTTGGCCGACCTCGCCGCGCTCCAGCAGGGTGCGCAGGCGGTAGAGGCGTGCCTGGGAGCGCAGTTCGACGACGATGCGCACCAGGCGCATGTTGCCGGACAGCTGCAACAGGCAGGTGTGGAACCTCTGGTCGGCGGCGACGTACTCGAGCGCGTCCCCGCGTTTGGCGGCGGAGACTATGTCGTCGGCGAGCGAGCGGAGCGTCGGCAGCGCGTCGGGGCACCCGGCTCGGGCGATGTCGGCGACCGTCGGAACCTCGAGGAGGCGGCGCAGGCGGTGGATCTCCTCGGCGTCCTGGGCGGACAGCGCCCGGACCCGGAACCCCTTGTTGCGCACGGGCTCCACGAGGCCGTCCTTGGCGAGGTCGAGCAGGGCCTCGCGTACCGGTGTCGCCGAGACGCCGAAGCGGGTGGCGAGGCCGGGCGCGGAGTAGACGACGCCGGGGCGCATGTCCCCCGCGATCAGAGCCGCGCGGATCGCCCGGGCCACCTGCTCGCGCAGGCTCAGGCGTTCGCCGAGGCGCGCGGCGTCGGCTCCCGGATCGGCGCCTGGTTCGGCTCCGGGGTCGACCCTGTCCCCCGTGCCCGCCTCGTCCATGCCGCTTCAAGTCCCTCCGTGACACGGCGTGCGGTTCCCGCCGTGGAGGCGCTGTGCGGCCCGGGCCGGAGCGCCTCCACCAGACCGTACCCAACTGCGTGCGTACGGCGCAGCTTCGCGGTCCGCGGGTCAGTCGGCGCGGCGGCGGCGTGCGGCGACGAAGGCGGTCGCGCCGCCCGCGGCGAGCAGTCCCGCACCCGACACGAGGTACGGCCATGTCGGCGATCCGCCGCCGGTACGGGCGAGTTCGGGTTGCGCCGACGGCTGCGGGGTCGCACTCGGCGCGGTTGCCGCGGGACGGGTCGCGGGCGGCGCGGGGGTGGACGCGACGGGCGTCGCGGTCGCGGACGGCGCGGGGGTACGCGGTGCCGGGGTGCCGGGTCGCGGCGGGCACGCCTTCTCGCCGACCGTCAGGTTCACCGGTACGGGTCCGGAGGGGAGCAGGTGGAGTTCGAGGGCGACGGCGCGGCCGGGGTATTGCGAGCCGATGCCGATCCAGCCGAGCGGCCCGAGGTCGATCTTGGGCAGGCCGGTGGACTTGACCTCGACGCCGATGGTGCGCAGCGCCTGGACGGCGGCGACGGTGAGCGCGCCGCGTTCGCCGCAGGTCGGCTGGAGGAGTTGGAGGTCGACGACCTCGCGGAGGGCGGCCTCCACGCGGTCCGCCTGCTCCTGGCCGGTCTGCCCCGCCGGCCCTGGGCTTGCGGTGGTGGCGGCCGGGGGCGGAGTGCTGGGGGCCGGTGTGGTGGTGGCTTGCGCGGGGGCCGCGACCGCGAGGAGCGCGGCCAGCGCGGCGGTCGGGATGACGGCTGCGGTGGCAATGCGGGCGGCGGAGGAGGCGGCGCGGGTGGGTGTGCCGCTGCGGGTGGGCGTGGCGGCGGTGGCCTGGCGCGTACGGCGGCGTGCAAATGTCGGTGCGGACACGGCTGTGGACCCCTCGTCGTGGAGTGCGCGCGCCACGGGACGGTGGCCGCGCAGGAGCGACTGTCCGGGGATACGGCGCGGAGGGGTGACGCCTCGGATGATGATCCGATGACCGGACGCGGGTGAGTCTGGCACCGAGGGCGCACGCTTGGGCCCGGTTTCGGGAATCTTGACCCTTGGGGGTGTGGCGCCCTTTGGGGAGTGCTGTGCCCTGGGGGGTGCGGTGCCCGTTTGGCGTGCGCCCGGGCAGCGCGGTGGGTCAGCCGGTCGGCTCGGCGACGACCAGCGGGCGCAGCGGCGTGGCCTCGACCCGGCGTACGACCGGCAGCAGCGCACGCAGCGCCAGCGGCGACAGGGCCAGCGCGACGAGGGCGCCGAGCGCGAATCCGCCCAGGATGTCGGTGGGGTAGTGCACCCCTACATAGAGGCGCGCGAATCCCTGCAGGACGGCGACGAGAACGGCGATGGCGCCGAGGCGCCGGTCGACCAGGAGCAGGGCGACCGCGAGGGACATCGTCAGCAGGGCGTGGTCGGAGGCGAAGGACGGGTCGTCCTTGCCCTGCACGAGCACCGTGACGTCGGGGTGGGTGAGGAAGGGGCGGGGCCGGTCGACCCACTCGCGCAGCGGCATGTTGGCCAGCTCGGCGAGCAGGGCGGCCATCGGCGCCCAGACGAGTCCGGCCACGGCGACGTCGTGGTCGGGGCGCCGGCGGGCGCGGAACCACGCGGTGCCGAGGAGGGCGGCGAGGACCGCGAGGAGGCCGTACTCCCCCATGAACTCCATGAAGCCGTGCGCCCACGTGGTGTCCTCGGCGAGGCCGTTGACGCCCTGGAGGACATCGACGTCGATGTTGTCCCCGGCGGCGAGTGGCACCGCGGGCTCGGCCGCGGCGGGCAAGGCGTACACGGACACGCGAGGACCTCCCGAGAAATTCGTCCTTCAAGATCACGCTTGGGAGGTCTGCACGGTTCCCGGTCTGCGGGGATTCCCCTGATTGGGGACCTGGGAGGGAGTACGGCCGAGCAGATAATCCGGACGAATGATGCCAGAGCGGCCATCAGGTCATCCGATCGAAGGACAGCGGAGCCGGTGGCCTACCGAACAAAGTCCTAAGTCGGACATTTCGGATGTCTCCCTTGGAATGTCGGCCAGGTCACACCGATCTGACGTTCGATCACCGTCCACGCACGCAGCGTGGTGATTTTTCACGAACGGTCAGTAACTCGGTACCGAAGGTAGGAATTCGGACACCTTTGGACGCCCATGCGTGACAAAGAGTCACGTCTTGCCCACCGCAAAACGGTCGTAAACCTTCTCTTACGATGAGTCGCTTGTGATCTCAGGATCCGTCTGCCTAACGTGCTCCGCGTCGGTCCCCACACCGACCCCTCTCACCGGAACGCCTAGTTCTGCCGCCGGTCGGGACGGGACAGCTGAGAAGCAGCCACGGCAGAAGCGGGGGAACCAGGTGTAACGCGCCGGACTGGTGACAAACCAGGACGGCTTGGGGTGAAGCCGTACCAGTGACCCTTTGACCGGGGTCGCCACGGGCGGCCGGGCAACTCCAGCCCGAATCCGACAGCTCACCTCGCAGGCGTAGGAGAGGAAACGCTTCATGCTGTCCGGAACCGGGCGTCATCGCCGTACCCGTCTGTCCACGACTTCGCGCATCGCCGTCGCCGCCGGTGTCACCGGTGCCGCGATCGCCGCTCCGATCATCGGGGCGACCAGCGCCTCCGCCGCCTCCGTGAGCACCTGGGACAAGGTCGCCCAGTGCGAGAGCACCGGCAACTGGTCCATCAACACCGGCAACGGCTTCTACGGTGGACTGCAGTTCACCAGCTCCACCTGGCGCGAGTTCGGCGGCACGCAGTTCGCCCCGCGCGCCGACCTGGCCACCAAGGACCAGCAGATCGCGATCGCCGAGAAGGTGCTCGCGGGCCAGGGCCCCGGCGCCTGGCCGGTCTGCTCCGTCAAGGCGGGCCTGACCAAGAACAGCGGCACCCCGTCGATCAACACCGGCTCGTCCAACACCGGCTCGACGCAGACCCAGGGCAAGACCTCCACGCAGACCGCGCCGAAGGCCGCCTCGCAGCCCTCGGGTGCGAAGCTCACCGAGGACACCAAGGCCGCCGCCCCCAAGCCGGCCGCGCAGCCCGAGGCGAAGACGCAGCAGGCCCCGGCCAAGCCGGCGACCCCCGCGCCGTCCGCGAAGACCGCCAAGGCCGACTACACGGTCGTCGTCGGCGACACCCTGTTCAAGATCGCCCGGGCGCACGACGTCACCGGCGGCTGGCAGAAGGTGTACGACCTCAACCGCGGCGTCGTCGGCGGCAACCCGAACCTGATCTTCCCGGGCCAGAAGCTGGCGCTGGGCGGCCAGGCCACCGCGGCCCCGGCCGAGAAGCCGGCCCCGGCCAAGCTGACCGAGGACACCCCGGCCAAGCCGGCTCCGGCCCCGTCGACGTCCTCCTCGGCCACGAAGCCCTCGGGCGCGAAGCTGACCGAGGACAAGACCACCACCAAGAGCGACAGCGCCAAGCCGAGCACGAGCTCCAGCGCCGCCAAGCCGTCGACCGGCAGCTCGTCGTCGACCGAGGCGTCGTCGTCCGGCTACGTCCGCCCGGTTCCGGGTGCGGCGAGCGGCTCGTACGGCCGCTCGGGCTCCATGTGGTCGAACGGCCACACCGGTGAGGACTTCCGCGCGTCGTCCGGCACCAAGGTCAGCGCCGTCACCGCCGGCACCGTGGTCTCCGCGGGCTGGGGCGGCGCGTACGGCAACGAGGTCGTCATCAAGCACGCCGACGGCCGCTACACGCAGTACGGCCACATGTCGAAGATCTCCGTCTCGGTCGGCCAGAAGGTCTCGACCGGCCAGCAGGTCGGCCTCGTCGGCTCGACCGGCAACTCGACCGGCCCGCACCTGCACTTCGAGGTGCGCACCGGCCCGAACTACGGCTCGGACATCAACCCGCTCACCTACCTGCGCGCCCACGGCGTCAACGTCTGATCCTCGCGATCGGTCGAGACTGACTTCGTAGTCACTGCGTAGTCAGGCAGTAGAGGCACTACGCCGCAGGCCCCGGACCCCACGGTCCGGGGCCTGCGGCGTTTCGGGGGTTGGGCGGCGTTCCCTGCCCTCTCCCGACGTCAGGCGAACCGCGGGGGCGGGCACAGGCGGCCGCAGACGGGCCCGGGAAGCCTTGTGACGGGCCGGGCCCCTGTCGCGCCATGTCACGGGCGCACAGGAGCCGCGGCAGGGGCGCGCGTGCGCGCCGGGGACGCGGTGGGCCGGGACGGCTGGGGTTTGCCGGGGTCCGGGCGATTCGTTTTCGGCGCGCCGGTTCGTGCGGGCGGGGACGTCGGTGCGGGCGACTGGTTCGGCGCGGGGGTGGCCGGCGGGGTGCCCGGCGCGGGAGCGGCCGGCCCGGCGGCGGCGTCGGTGAAGGCGGTACGCGGTGCGCCCGCACCCGCCGTACCGGCGGCGTTGGCGACGGCGGGCCCGCCGCGTACCGGCAGTGCCTCCGCCCCCTCGGGAGTCACGCGCGTGGCGCCGATGTAGTCGGGCTTGTCGATCTTGCCGAAGCGGATGACCTCACCTGTGTAGGGCGCGTGGATCATCGTGCCGCCGCCGACATAGATCCCCACGTGGTGGATGCTGCGCGGGTCCTTGAGGTCGTACGCGAAGAACACCAGGTCCCCGGGCAGCAGTTCGGCCCGGACGGGGTGCCGGCCCGCGTTCCACTGGTCGTTCGCGACGCGCGGGAGCTTGATGCCGACCTTCTGGTACGCCGCCTGGGTGAGGCCCGAGCAGTCGAACCGGCCGCGGTGGGCGGCCGTGCCCTCGCCGCCCCAGAGGTAGGGGGTGCCGAGCTTGGACTGCGCGAACTCGATGGCCCCGACCGCGAGAACCGACGGCGGCAGCGGGGCCTTCACCGCGCCGAAGCTCTGCTCCAGCGAGCGGATGTTCTTGACGTAGTTGCGCGTCTCTTTGTACGGCGGGATCCCCTTGTACTGGATGACGCGGTACGCGCCCGCGTTGTACGCCGCGAGCATGTTGTTCGTCCGGTCCCCCGGCACGGAGGCGATCGACTTCGAGAGCGCGCAGTCGTACTTCGCGGCCGAGGGGATCGCGTCGTCGGCGTCGAAGGGGTCGCGTCGGCCGTCGCCGTCGCCGTCCGTCGACCACTGGGGCCAAGTCCCGGGCATGAACTGCGCGATGCCCTGCGCGCCGACCGGGCTGACCACCTTCGGGTCGAACCCGCTCTCCTGGTAGAGCTGCGCGGCGAGCAGCGCCGGGGAGATCTCCGGGCAGAGCCGGCCCCACTGCTCGATCGCGCCCTGGTAGGCGGCGGGCACCGCCCCGGGAGCGAGCGCCACGGGCCCGGAACCGCCTGCCGGGGCGGGAGTTCCGGACATGCCGCCAACTGCCACGGCGAGCAGGCCGACGAAGCCGAACGGGATCGCGACGGTGATCCCGACGGCAATACGCGCCTTACGCATGCGCGGTCGGGGGCCGCGCGGGGAAGGACCTCATGGAAACGGGACACCATCCGGGACACCATGGCACCGGCCGGTGCTCCGGCCGGAACCTGCGGGGTGCGGCGACGGGCAGGGACCGCGCACGCGTCGTGCTCCGGTCATTGTGCGCGCCATGATTGCTCTGCGCAATCACCCGTGATACACACAGTGAGCGGACCGTCTCACGGGGGTGGTGGCCCGAACGGTGTCGTCAGGACAGAATAATCGAGTGGCACACAGCCCCCGCTCCACCCGGCGGGGGTAATTCGAGAAGCCCAATCGGGGGCGGTGAACGGCATGTATCTAGGTGCAGGCAACGGCGACATCAATACGATCATCGGTGGGATTGCCCCGGACTGGGGGCCTTTCGGGAAGCTCGGCGCCGAAGCGCGGACGATGGTCCAGGTTGTGATGGCCGTGGCGATCCTCCTCTGCCTCGCCATCGCCATCTGGGGCGCGGCCAAGCAGCGGATAGGGGCAACAGCCTTGCGCGACACGTTCAGTGCCGAGCAGGGCAAGGGGTTGATCATCGCCGGACTCACCGGCGTGTTCATCATCGGATCACTGGGCACCCTCTTCACGATCATCTACGGGATGGCGATCTAGGACCGGGCCCTCCCGAATTTGCCGACTCGAGGTGGCTCACGTGGCGTACGCCTGCCCGCATAACTCCCAAAGTGCGACGTATGCCCGAAGATCACATTCCCTGTCGGTGGAAATCGGGAAGACCGGGTCTTTTTCGTCAGACCGGAATGAATTACCTGCGGATTCCGCCGCCGCGCGGGGAGGGGTCCGCGCATGAGTGACGAGTTGCCGCGGACTCGGACGCTGCTGCCGCCGCGTCACGACGACCCCGGCGTTCCCGCGCGGCGGCGCAATCCCGTGCTGTCCGGGATCGGTGTCGTCGTCGTGATCATGGTGGTCGTGCTGACGCTCGCGTACGCGAGCCGGCGTGGCGGCGGCGACGCGCCCTCCGGGGCGGAGAACGCGGGCAGCTCGCAGGGCAGCACTCCCAGCACCACCACCGCGGGGGCTACCCCGTCCGGAGCCGTGGGGGGCGTACCGGTCGGGTACGCGCGCACTCGCGAGGGCGCGCAGTCCGCCGCCGCCAACTACTCCACCGCGTACGGCTCTTCCGCCATGTTCAAGCCCACCTCCCGGCGGGCGGTGATCTCCGCCCTCGCCGCACCCACCGCGAGGAACGGCCTGCTGGCGCGCGCGGACAGCGCCTTCGCGGCGCAGAACACCCTTTTCGGCCTGGACGCGGAAGGCAACGCCCCGAAGGGCCTCACCTTCGTCTGCCGCGCGCTGCCCGTCGGCACCAAGGTGGCGGCCTACACGCCCGATTCCGCGACCGTCGAGGTGTGGGGAGCCGGTCTGATCGGGCTCGCCGGGGCGGGCTCGACCAAACCGGTCACCGAGGCGTGGACCACGACGACGATGCGGCTGTCCTGGGCGGACGGCGACTGGAAGCTCGTCGACTTCAGCCAGAAGGAGGGGCCGACCCCGGTCAGCGGCCTGCAGGGCGCGTCGGGTGCGGAGGAGATCGCGAACGCGGTCAGGGACTTCGAGGAACTTCGCTATGCACGCTAGTCCGCGTCTTCAACCCCCCGCCGAGCTCCTGACCCGGCGGGCGCCCGCCCGCTGCCTGGCAGTCGGCCTTTCGCTGGCCGCGGTGGTGGGGGGTGCGGGGGCGGCGTCCGCGGCGCCCCCGCCCTCACCGGCGGCCCCCGCAGCGCCGGTGCCTGCCGTACCCGCCGCCCCGGCGGCCCCCGCGCCGGTCCCCGTCCCCGCGGTGACCTCCGCCCCTCCCCAAGGCGGCCAGACGCAGGCGTACTGCGACATGCTGACCGGCCCGGCGAAGACGTACTGCCAGAGCGGGGACGCGGGCGCGTCCGTCGGGGTGCCGGGCAACCCGGTGCAGACGGCGGGCTTCGTCGCGGATCCGCTCGGGTCGATCGCGAAGGGGTGCGCGGACGCCGCGACGTGGATCCTGAACCAACTTGCCCATGCCGTGAACGACACCACGCAGGTGGACTTCACGAATGCGGGGTTCCTGCGGCAGTACGCGGTCGTCTTCGCGGCATCGACGTTCCTGACCCTGCTCCTCTGGATGCTCGCCGTCGCCAAGCGCGCCGTGCGCGGCGCGTCGATCACCACAGCGATCACCGAGGCCGTCGGGTACCTGTGGCTGGCGGTGACCGCCTCGGCGTTCACGCCACTGACGCTCTATCTGGCGGTCTCCCTCACCGACGGGCTGACCGCCGCGATCGCGTCCGGCACGCAGCAGGACACCGACCGGTTCCTCGGCGGCTTCGCGAAGGCCCTTGACCCGAACGCCGGTTTGGGTGGCGGCCCGGTGATGCTGATCTTCGTGTCGATGTTGTCGATGGCCGCCGCCGCGGTGCTGTGGATCGAGCTGCTGATCCGCGCGGCGATGCTGTACGTGGGCGCGATGCTCGGAACTGCCGTGTATTCCGGCTTGGTCGACAAGGCGATGTGGCACCATGTCCGGCGTTGGGCGGGAATCATGGTGGCCGTGCTGCTTGCGAAACCGGTCGTCGTCATCGTGTTGGGCCTGGCCACCGCCGTATCGTCGAACAACGGACCGAACGGTGGTCGGCAGGACGCGTTTTCGGCGGTGTTGAGCGGGCTGGCCATCATGGTGTTGTCGATCTTCGCGAGTGTGTTGATCTACCGCTTCGTCCCGAACCTGGGCGACGACATGGCGCAGTTGCACAACAGCCGCCGTGCGTTGACCGGTTCGGGCGCGGCGGGGATGGTGAGCGGACCCGCGAACTTCATGAAGCAGGGGATCCGCGCGCACGCGGGGCGCGGTCAGGGCGGCGGGGGCCAACCGGCTCCGGCCGCCGCGGGAGCCGCGGTGTCCTCCGGCATCGCGGCACACGGCCAGCGCGGTGGCGGGGGCACGGGGACCACCACCGCGGCACCACCCCCGGCAAGCCCGGGCAACACGCCGCACGCCAGGACCGGGAACGAGGCTTGACCATGACCACACAGCCCATCCACCGACGCCGTACGTTCCTCATCGGCAAGGCCAAGCCGACGGCCGTCATCGGCAAGAACCGCGAGCCGGGCGAGATCTTCCTGATCATCGCGGGCGGCGGCCTCGGGTTGCTGTGGGGCCTGCTGGTACCCGTGCTGGTCGTGCGCATCGTCGGCCTCGCCGGCTTCCCGCTGATCGCGTTCGCCGCGGTCTACATGCCGTACAAGCAGCGCACGTTCTACAAGTGGTTCGAGATCAACCGGAACTACAAGCGCACCCTCAAGCGCGGGGCCCGCTACCGCTCGGCGGTGATCGAGGCCGGCACGCGCCTGGACGGTTCCGGGGTGGCGGTCGGTTCACCGCCCGGTATCGGCCGGCTGACGTGGACGAGCGTGCCGTTCGGGCCGGACGAGCTCGCGGTGCTGATGCACCTGGAACGGCGTACGGTCACCGCCGCCATCGAGATCGAGGGCCCCGGCGTGGGTCTGCGCGACTCGGAGGACCAGGAGGCGCTGGTCGAGCGGTTCGGCACGCTGCTGAAGCATGTCGCCAACGGGGACGGCTTCGTGACGCGGCTTCAGATCCTGGCGCGGACGATGCCCGCCGACCCCGACGCGCACGCGAAGGACGTCGCGCGGCGCGGCGACCACAACGCCCCGCGCTGGGTGAAGGATTCGTACGACCAGCTCCAGTCGATGGTGTCGACGTCGAGCGAGCAGCACCGCGCGTACCTGATCGCCTGCATGCACTACAACCGCGACCTTGCCGCCGAGTCGTCGGTCATGGGCAAGGGCGACAAGGGCCTCGGCGTCGTGATGGCCCGCGAACTGACCGACGTGTGCGCCCGGCTGGCCGAGGCGGACATCCGGGTGCGGCAGCCGATGAACGAGGCGCGGCTGGCGTCGCTGATCCATTCGATGTACGACCCGGAGCACCAGATCGACCAGTTCGACGGCATGCGCGCGCGGTACGCCTGGCCGGCCGAACTCGACGCGACGCACCCCAACTACGTCCAGGCCAAGACGCGCGAGTCGGAGACCTCCCGGCCGTGGTGCCACGCGACCGCGTGGGTCAAGGAGTGGCCGTTGACCCCGGTCGGCGTGAACTTCCTGGCGCCGCTGCTGGTGCACACCCCGGACGTGATCCGGACGGTCGCGGTCACGATGGACCTGGAGCCGACCGACATCGCGATCGAGCGCATGCTGACCGAGAAGACCAACGACGACGCCGACGCGGCCCGGGCGGCCAAGATGAACCGTACGGTCGACCCGCGCGACCTGGCGCACACCGGGCGGGTGGATCAGCGCGGCGAGGACCTCGCGGGCGGCGCGGCCGGGGTGAACCTGGTCGGTTACATCACGGTGTCGTCGCGCGATCCCGAGCAACTGGCGCGCGACAAGCGGACGATCCGCGCGTCGGCGGGCAAGTGCTTCCTCAAACTGGAGTGGTGCGACCGCGAGCAGCACCGGGCGTTCGTGAACACGCTTCCGTTCGCGACCGGCATCAGGAGGTGACGCCGTGACCGGCATCATGTCGCTACTGACCGAGGGGTTTTCGAGCTTCCTGTTCGGCAGGCCCGAGACGCAGCGGCTACCGGTGCGCACGTCGACGGGCCAGGCCCAGGCGGTCTACCTGCCGACGGCGGCGCCCGGGCTCGGCGACTCCGGGGTGATCATCGGCCGCGAGGTCTACTCCGGCAAGGGCTACGTCTACGACCCGTTCCAGCTGTACGGCCAGCAACTGCCCGCCCCGCACTGGCTCGTCCTCGGCGAGTCCGGCAACGGCAAGTCGGCGCTGGAGAAGACGTACGTGCTGCGCCAGCTGCGCTTCCGCGACCGCCAGGTGGTGGTCCTGGACGCGCAGGGCGAGGACGGCGTCGGCGAGTGGAACCACATCGCGGAGGCGCTCGGCATCAAGCCGGTGCGGCTCGACCCGACGGATCTGGGCAACGACGGCGTACGCCTCAACCCGCTCGACCCCGCGATCACCTCGACGGGGCAGCTCGCGCTGCTGCGCACGATCATCGAGGTGGCGATGGGCCGCCCGCTGGAGGAGCGGGCCGGGTACGCGCTGAAGGCCGCGCACGTGCACGTCGTGCGGACCGTCAGGGACCGCCAGCCGATACTCCCGGACATCGTCGACGCGCTGCGCAACCCGACCAAGGAGTCGGCGGACCTACTGAGCCTGGAGCTCACGGACGTGCGGATCTGGGGCCTGGACGTCGCGCTGGTGCTCGACCGGCTGGTGGACGGCGACCTGAAGAACATGTTCGAGGGCCCGACGACCACGGGCATCGACCTCGACGCGCCGCTCATCATCTTCGACCTGTCGCACATCGACCGGAACTCGATCGCGATGCCGATCCTGATGGCGATCGTTGGTGTGTGGCTGGAGCACACGTGGATCCGGCCGGACCGGGTCAAGCGCATCTTCCTGGTGGAGGAGGCGTGGCACATCATCAACAGCCCGTTCGTGGCGCAGCTGTTCCAGCGGCTGCTGAAGTTCGGGCGGCGGCTGGGCCTTTCGTTCGTCGCGGTGGTGCACCACCTGTCGGACGTGGTCGACGGCGCGGCGGCGAAGGAGGCCGCGGCGATCCTGAAGATGGCGTCGACGCGGACCATCTACATGCAAAAGGCCGAGGAGGCGCGCGCGACCGGCAAGGTGCTGGGGCTGCCGCGCTGGGCGGTGGAGATCATCCCGACGCTGACACCGGGCATCGCGGTGTGGGACGTCAACGGCAACGTGCAGGTGGTCAAGCACCTGATCACCGACACCGAGCGCCCGATGGTCTACACGGACCGCGCGATGACCGAGGACGCGCTCGAGGAACGCGGGCGCGCGGAGGCCGCACTCGCAGGCGACCCGGCGGCCTGACAGCCGGGGCGAGCGTACGGAGGGTCTGCCGGCGGTCGTACAGGGGAGGCGTATGGCGGAGCAGGGGCCGCGGCGGGCGCCGCAGCGGGGCATACCCGACGGCGCGCTGATCGGGGTGCTGGTGCTGCTGGTCGGGGCGACCGTGACCACGTGGCTGTCCACGGGGCTCGCGGGCCTCGTGTCGCATCAGGAATGGCCGGAGAACGTACGGTTCTCCCGCTCCGGTACGGCGATCCGCGAACTGACCGCGGAGCCGGGCGATGTGGCCGCCGCGTGGCCGGACGCGCCACCCGAGGCGCTGCCGCCCGCGACGACGTTCTGGATCGTGTTCGGCACGATGCTGCTGCTCGTGCTGTTCCTCGCGGGCTTCGCGCTGTGGATATGGCTGCGCCTGACACTGCGTCAGACAATGCGGCGGGAACCGGGGCAGCGTCCGCCGGGAGAGGGCGGATCACCCGGAAAGGCGTTGTGACACGCCGAATCCGCGGCGAAAGCACACCTTCGGGTGAACCGGACCGCTGAACCGGAATCGCGGGTTCGTCGACGGGGAACGCTCTACGTACCGTGGCCGAGTCGGCCGCCGCGTGGCCGGACGGTCACCCGCCGGTCGGCTCGACCCACCAACTTCCCCGGGTGTCCGCTTGCCCCGGTGCCGCTCGCCCCGACGTCCGGTTCCTCGGGCGTCCGCTCGCCTCAGCCCCGAGCCCTGAGGTCCGAGCCCCGCGCGTCGCGGGGCTCAGCCGTCCGTACGGCCCGTTCCGTCCGGCTGCGTCTCCTCGATCCGGGCGAGCATGCGCCGCAGGCCCTCCGCGAGGGCGTCGCGCTGCCTGGACCCGAGGTCCTGGAGCAGCGCGGCCTCGAAGCCCGCCGCCTCGCGTACGACGCGCACCCACATGTCCCGGCCGGCGTCGGTCAGCTCGATGATGACGCGCACCCGGTTGTTCTCGTCCCGCGTCCGGGTCACCAGTTCGTCGGTGACCATGCGGTCGATGCGGTGCGTCATGGCCGCCGGCGTGAGGCCGAGGCTGCGGGCCAGCTCGCCGGGGCTGAGCCGGTAGGGCGCCCCCACGAGGACGAGCGCGCGCAGGACCTCCCACTCGGCGTTGGTGATGCCGAGGGCGGTGAGCTGGCGGCTGTAGGCGACCGACATGCGGCGGTGCAGCCGGAACAGCGCCGCGACGATGATCTCGACCTGCGGGTCGACCTCGGGAAACTCGCGCTGGAAGACCGCGAGGTGGGCTTCCAGGTCGGACTCGGCCGGCACCGGCTCGGACGGCTCCGCGGACGGCGCGGCGGACGGTCCTGAGGACGACCCCGCGGTCGGCTCCCCGATCGGCTCTCCGGTCGTCGGCTGGTCCTCGCCCGACTCTGTGTCCGACTCCATGGCGGCAGCATACCGGTACCGGCTTAAGTCGTTAGACAGAAACACTTCAGGTACGTATAGTTTAGTTCTGAAGTCTTCAGACTCAAGCTTCCGAACACCCACAAGAGCCGTCGCTCCTGCCCTTCCGGCAGGTGCGGCGGTTTTCGTCGGGTTGCGCCCGGACGCAGCTGCGGACTCCCCCGAGCGGGCCCGGAACGGCCGGACCCGCGCACACGACAGTCAGGAGGTGTGTGGTGGCGACCAACACGGCGCTCCGTCGGATCCAGCTGGGGAACGCGCTCAGCGCGTTCGGCAGCGGGTTCACCGTTCCTTTCCTCTTCGTCTACGTGACGCGGGTACGTGACATGACCGCCGGTCAGGCCGGGCTCATGTTCAGCGTTCTCGCGGTCGCCGCCCTCATCGCCCTGCCGTTCGTCGGCCCGGCGATCGACCGGCGCGGGCCGCGCCCGGTCGCGGTGGCCGGTGCCGTCGTGGCCGGCGCGGGCTCGCTGACCCTCGGGCTGGCGGTCGACGCGACGCTGGTGATGGTCGGCGCCGCCCTGCTCGGGGCGGGCATCGCGGCGATCCAGCCCGCGCTCGCGACGATGATCGTGCGCTGCACCACCGCGATGACGCGCGCCCGCGCCTTCGCGCTGCAGTTCACCTTCAACAACCTGGGCCTGGGCATCGGCGGTCTGATCGGCGGCCTCATCGTCGATCCGTCGCGCCCGGCGAGCTTCACCGTGCTGTTCGCGATGGAGACGGCGATGTTCCTGGTGCTCGGTGCGGTGGTCGGCACCGCCCGGGTGCCCGCGGCACCGCAGTTCGAGGGCGGGCTCGCGGCCACCGGGTCCGGTGCGGGCCGGCGGCACCTGCTGCGCAACAAGGCGATGGTCCGCCTGTGCGTGGTCAGCGCGCTGATCTTCTTCACGTGCTACGGGCAGTTCGAGTCCGGCCTGGCCGCGTTCGCGACCGAGGTCAGCCGCATCTCGCCGAGCATGCTCGGCGTCGCGCTGGCCGCCAACACCGCGGTCATCGTGGTGGGCCAGCTCACCGTCCTGAGGATCACCTCGCGGCGCCGCCGCAGCATGGTGATCGCCGCGACCGGCCTGGTCTGGCTGCTCGCGTGGATCGTCACGGCGGTGTCCGGCCTGGTGCACAACAACGCGGTGCTCGCCGCGGTCACCATCATCACGACGTACGCGCTGCTCGGCGTCGGCGAGAGCCTGCTCGCGCCGACGCTCGGCCCGATGGTCGCCGACCTCGCGCCCGCGCACCTGCTCGGGCAGTACAACGCGGCGCAGTCGCTGGTGAAGCAGTTGGCGATGGCCGCGGGCCCGGCGTTCGCGGGGCTGATGGTCGGCTCAGGGGCCTACGGGCCGTACGTGGCCGCGCTGATGGGCTGCTCGGTGCTCATCACGGTCCTCGGCGTCCGGATGGGCCGCAAGCTCAGCCCGGTGCAGAACGGCGTGCTGATCGCGGCGTCCGTCCCGGTCGAGACTCCGGCCGAGACCCCCGTGAAGACTCCGGTCGGGACCCCGGTGCCGACCGCCGCCGAGCCCGCCGAGCCGGTCGCCGCGGACCGCCCCCGCGCCGCGGCCCCCGTCCCGGCCGCGGTCTGATCCCCGGGGCGGCGGGAGGCCGTGCCTCCCGCCGCCCTCACAGCAGGAACTCGCACCACACCGTCTTGCCGGTGGCGGTCAGCCGCGACCCCCACGAACTGGCGATGGTCGCCACGATCGCGACGCCGCGCCCGTTCTCGTCGTCGGCCGCCGCCCGACGCCGGCGCGGCACGTGGTCGTCCGCGTCCGACACCTCGACGATCAGGCGCCGGTCGGTGCGCCGCAGCCGCAGCCGCATCGGCGCCGCCCCGTGGGTCAGCGCGTTGGCGACGAACTCGCTGACGGCGAGCACCCCGGACTCCCGCAGCTCCTCGCCGACCTGCCAGCTGGCCAGCACCCCGGACGTGAACGCCCGGGCCCGGGCCGCGACCTCGTGCCCGCCCAGCAGGTCGAGCGACGCCGTCCGGAACAGCGTCGCCTCGCGCCCCTCGTGCTTGGGCAGTTGCAGCACCAGCACGGCCACGTCGTCGTCGTGCTCGACCGGCAGGCGCATGTGCTCCACCAGGCGGTCGCGCACCGCCTCCGGCGAACCGGTCGCCACGTCCAGCGCACCCGCGAGGTCGTCGATCCCCCGGTCGATGTCCTCACCCCGCCGCTCGACCAGGCCGTCGGTGTAGAAGACCACCGTGGAGCCGGGCTCCAGCGGGACGCTCCCCGACGTGTGCGGCCAGCTTCCGCCGGTGCCCAGCGGCGGCCCCAGCGCGTCGTCCAGCCGGTGCACCCGCCCCTCCGGGTCGCGCACCAGCGGCGGCAGGTGGCCCGCGGTGGAGTAGGTGAGCACTCCCTCGCTCGGGTCGTGCACGGCGTAGACGCACGTCGCGATCTGCGTCGCGTCGATCTCCATGGCGAGGCCGTCGAGGAGTTGCAGGACCTCGTGCGGGGGCAGGTCGAGGCGTGCGTACGCCCGTACCGCGGTGCGCAGTTGCCCCATGACCGCGGCCGCCCGCACCCCGCGCCCCATGACGTCGCCGATCACCAGCGCGGTACGCCCGGCGCCGAGGGTGATGACGTCGTACCAGTCCCCGCCGACCGCCGCGTCCGCGCCGCCGGGCAGGTAGCGCACCGCGACGCGCAGGTCGTCCGGGTTCTCCAGGCGCTGCGGCAGCAGGCTGCGCTGCAGCGTGACGGCCGCCTGCCGGTGCCGCCGCTCGCTCTCCCGCAGCCGGTCGGTGGCCTGCACCTGGTCGGTGACGTCGACGGCGAACACCAGGACGCCGCGCACCGACCGGCCGCCGCCCTCGGTCCCCTCCGCGCGCACCGGTGTGCAGACGAACGTGTAGTAGCCGTGCCGCCGCTCGCTCTCCGGCATCCCCGGGTACGCCGCGGCGTGGTGGTCCACGCGGCGGGCCCGCACGGTGCGCCCGCGGCCCGTCCGGTAGACCTGGTCCATGAGCGCCAGCAGCCCGTGGTCGGCGAGTTCGGGCAGGATGTCGCGCGCGGGGAGGCCGATCCGGCGGGGCCCGAAGACCTCCCGGTAGGCCTCGTTGAGGTACGCGAGTTCGTGTGCGGGCCCCCGGGTGACCGCGATGAGCGCGGGCGCGTGCGCCAGCACCTCCCGCAGCGAGAAGGTGTCGATGCGGTCCTGCATCCGCGCCGCGGGCACGGATCGCCGCCGGTCACCGGACAGTCGGGCGCCCCACCGAGTGATGTTCAACCGCCTGCTTCCTGATGGATGAGTAATTCACACTATGTGCCGTGAGGTTTACCTCTAGTGACATCACCAGTGTGGGCGAAACTCGGCCACAGGGGAATCGCGACGCCGTGCCCGACCCCCCGTTCGGGGGACTCTTCGGCCTCGTGCCCGCATTGTCCGCGAGGGCCGGAGTGCGGCCGAAGTGCGGCCGGAGCGCCGGTACGGGCCTGGTGCGTGACCCCGGTCACACGCCGCTCGGACCGGCCGGGAGCCCGGCGGGTGTATGTCGACGCAGTGTCGCGCGCGGGCGCCGTGACCATGGCATCGCTGACTCAGCGTCAACACCGCACGGTTTCTCCACAACCGTTACGTCGGATTCCGCTTCTGGCGCGAGATGCGGTCGGGTACGCTCGGCGAACTGGCAATGACTGAGCGGTCCGGGCTGGGACACGAACACTTGCCTTCGGGGGAAGCAAATGGGCGCTTCGCGTACATATACCAACGATTTGGCACGGGATCGGGACACCGTGGGGAGGTCGGCGGGAGCGCATGCCGCCGTGATCCCCTCGGCCCGCCGACCGCAGCGCGGGCGGACCGCGATCGCCGCGCCGCCGGGCACCGCCGATCCGGAATCCACCACACAGTTGCGCACCGACGCGCGCCGCAACCTCGAACAGGTGCTGCGCGCCGCGCGCGAGGTGTTCGGCGAACTCGGCTACGACGCACCGATGGAGGAGATAGCCCGCCGCGCGGGCGTCGGCGTCGGCACCATCTACCGGCGGTTCTCCGGCAAGGAGTCGCTGGTCCAGCGCATCATGATCACCGAGACCGCGCGGCTGACCGGCGAGGCCGTGGCCGCGCTGGCCGAGGAGCCGGACCCGTGGTCCGCCCTCAACCGCTACCTGCGGCGCGCGGTCGCCTCCGGCGCGGGGCGCCTCTTCCCGGCGCTCAGCGGGCGGGTCCCGGTGACCGAGGAGATGCGCGCCGGGCGCGCGGCCCTGAACGAGGCGGTCTGCCTCCTGGTCGACCGGGCGAAGGACGAGGGCTACCTGCGCGAGGACGTGTCGGACGCCGACATCTCGCTGCTGCTGTCCTGCCTGCTGCCGCCGCCCGGGCTGCCGAAGGCGCAGCGGCTCACGGTCGCCGCCCGCTACCTGGAGGTCGTCCTCGACGGCCTGCGGGCGGACCGGCCGTCACCGCTGCCGGGCAAGCCCTTCACCCAGGATGAGCTCGACACGCTGTTCCTGCGCGGCGGGCCGCGCTGACGCGGCCCCGGCCGGCGCACCGCCGGCGGGCCGAGCCGCTCCTCCCGCGGCCGGCCCAGCACACGAACCACTCCTGAACCAGCCCCACCTGCCCCGGCCCGCACCGACCGGTCACACCGGCCGGTCACGCCTGACCAGTCAGGCACGGGGCCGCGCCGGCCGTCTTCCGCAGGCGGCCGGCGCGGCCCCGACTTAGCATCGTCGGCATGGAGTCCGTACCCGGGAAGCCCCACGCAGAGCGGCCTTCCGCATGAACTTCACCCTGGTCCAACTGCGCTACTTCGTGGCCGCCGCGAGGCATCGCAGCATGACCGGGGCCTCCCGCGAACTGATGGTGTCGCAGTCGGCCATCTCGGCCGCGATCGCGCACCTGGAGCGGGAGTTCGGCGTCCAGCTGCTGGTACGCCACCACGCGAAGGGGCTGTCCCTGACCACGTCGGGGGAACGGTTCCTCGCGGAGGCGCGCGGGCTGCTCGGGCATGCCGACGAGATGGCCGCCACCGCCAAGGCGTTCGGCGGGGCGCTGCGCGGCGTGCTGACGCTCGGCTGCGCCGACACCATCGCGCCGTTCTACCTGCCGCCGCTGCTCGCCGAGTTCGCCGAGCGCCATCCCGAGGTCGAGGTGCGCATGACCGAGGGCGAGGACGACGGCCTGCGCGAGACCCTGCTCGAAGGCGGCTGCGAGCTCGCGCTCATGTACGACCTCGGCAACAGCACCAACGGCAACGGGGGCGGCGAGGCCCTGGACGGCGAACTGCTCGCCCGCATACCCCCGCACGTCATCGTGCCGCCGGGGCATCCGCTGGCCGGCGAGAAGTCGGTGTCGCTGCGCGCGTTCGACGCCGAACCGATGGTCCTGCTCGACCTGCCGCACAACCGCGACTACTTCGCGGTGCTGGCCCGCCGCGCCGGGATCAGCCCGCGCGTGCGGTTCCGCAGCCGCAGCCCCGAGCTGGTGCGCGCCCTCGTCGCCGCCGGGCAGGGCTTCGCGATCCTCAACCAGCGCCCGGCCACCGACACCACGTACGACGGCGGCCGCGTGGTGGCGCTGGAGCTGACCGACGACCTGCCGCCCCTGCCGCTGATGCTCGCGCAGGCGCGCGGCATCCGGCCGACCCGCCGGGCCGCCGCCTTCGCCGCCGTGTGCCGGGACTGGTTCGTCCGCGGCCGGCGTCCCTTGAAAGTGACGTAGATCACATCACGTCACCGCGATGCCCGCGTCACGATTCCCGGTCGACCCACTCTCCATGGGTATGACGAACCCTCAGAACGCCCGCCGCGACAATCCCTATGTCTCCGCCGACGAGCCGCTGTGCGCGACGGACCGGCACCTGGCCTGGCTGCTCGCCGAGTGGCGCCGACGCAGTTATGCGGCCGGCTGGCCCGGGTACGCGGTGTGGCTGACCCCCGGCGCCGAGGCGGCCGTGGCGGCGTTCTTCCGGCCCGGCAGGATCCGCGGCGCGTGCGAGCAACTGGCACGCGACCGGGCCGACGCGGACATCCCCCTGCTGGCCGCCCTGTCCGACCTGGACCTGCTCTTCCTGACCGCCGTGGGCCGCGGCGCGTCCGACTCGGTGGTGTCCGGGTACGCCGCCGCCCGGCACGCCCGCAGCCCCGTCGTCGAGGGCTACGACCCGGTGTCCGAACTGCCCACCGAGGTCCTGCTGCGCCGCCATCTGATGCGCACGGCGGCGGACACCTCGCTGGCGCCCCACGAGCGCCCGGCCGTGGTCGCGGTCGAGCCGCAGATCGGGGCGTACCCCCTGCACGAGCGGCTGCGCCTGACCCTGCTCGTCGCCCAGCACGTCATGGAGATCTTCGGCGCACCCGCGCACCTCCTGGGAGACGGGCGCCTCGCGGTGGCCACGACGCGCCACGACGTGCTGCCGTCGCTCCTCCGGCTGGCCGAACTGGCGCCCTACGACCCGGTGCTCGCCGCGACCGGCAGGCATGCGGTGCCCACGCTGCGCCCCTCGGTGGTGCGCGTCGAACCCCTGCCGATCGAGGGCACCGGCCGCCGGGGCGGGCTGTGGGTGGCGTGATCCCGTCGGCCCCGGGCACCCGCCGGGCATGATCATGTTCGTATGAACGACCTGCCCGACGAGCGGGAGTCCGGGGCGCCGGACCCCGCCGAGACCGAGCCGCCCGACGCGGAACTGGTGGTACGCACGCGCGCCGGCGACCGGGAGGCGTATGGGCTGCTGTACGCCCGGCACGTCGACGCCGTACGCCGTGCCGCGCACCGCTGCGCCCGCGACCGCGACACCGCGGAGGACCTGACCGGCGAGGTGTTCACGCGCGTGCTGGAGGTCCTGCGGGCGGGCGGCGGTCCGCAGGAGGCGGTCCGCGCCTACCTGCTCACGACGCTGCGCCGCCTCGCGGTCGACTGGTCGCGCTCGGGGCGCCGCATCGTGCCGCTCGACGAGCACGCGCGGGACCTGACCGAGCCGGGCACCCCCTGGGAGCCGGTCGCGCGCGGCATGGACCGCGCGCTGGTGCGGCGCGCGTACGCGACGCTGCCCGAGAGGTGGCAGGTCGTGCTGTGGCACACCGCGATCGAGGGCGATCCGCCGGCCCGCATAGCCCCGCTGCTCGGGGTGTCGCCGAACGCCGTCGCCGCACTCGCGGTACGTGCCCGCGCCGGACTGCGCCGGGCGTTCCTTCAGGCGCACGTGAACAGCAGCGCCACGGCGGCCGAGTGCCGCGTGCACCTGGAGCGCATGGGCGCGTTCCTCGACGGCGCGCTGGGCGCCCGCGCGCGCCGCGACATGCGCCGCCACCTGTCGGGCTGCGGTCACTGCCGGGACCTGCGCAGCGAACTCGACGATGTCGGGCTCTGCATGCGCGCACTGGTGGTGCCGGCGCTGCTCGGCGGCACCGCTTGGGCGGTTCTGCCGAGCGGCACCCTCGCGGGAGCGGGGCTGGGCACCGGCGTGGGCTCGGGCCTCGCCGGTGCGGCGGGAGCCGTCGGCGGAGCGGGGGCGGGGGGATTCGGCGTCACGCTGGGCGGCGTGACGTCGGTGGGCGCGGTCGCGGGTGCGGGACTGGCGCTCGCGGGCGGCGCGGTCTACCTCGCGGCATTGATGCCACCGGGCCCGGCGGCCGAGCCGCCCGCCGGCGCATCGGCCTCGCCGAGCGACACGCGGGCGCACCGGCCGGGCGCACCGGCTCCAGGGACGGGGTCGGGATCGGGATCGACGCACCGCCCCGCGCCGGCGTCGGCCCGGCCGTGGGGCACGTCCGCTCCGGTGAGCGGGTCCGGCTTCCCGGCGATGCCGGTCGGGCCGGCGTTCACCGTCCCCACGCCCGCGCTGCCGACGACGTCCTCGTCCACGCGTACCGGCCGCCCCACGGGCGCGCCCTCCTCGTCCGCGACCACCGCGCCGACGCCCGGGGCCACCGGCACTCCCGCAGTCGGGCCGTCGCCGCCGGAGGAGCACTACTGGTACCGGCTCGAGGACCTGTTCTGGGAGGACGAGGAGAACGGCTGGGGTCCCGCCGAGATCGCCGCCAGCAACGGCGAGGCCGGCTGGTGGGACGGAACGGGGATGCGCATCGCCGGGGTCCCGTACGCCCACGGGGTGGGCGTGCACGCGTACTCCGCGATCGTCGTGCGCCTGGACGGCCAGTGCGCGTCCTTCGCCGCGGCCGTGGGCGTCGACGACGAGACGCAGGGCCGGGGCACGGTGCGCTTCGCGGTGTACGCGGACGGCGTGCTGCTCGCCGACTCCGGCGTGCTGCGCGGCGGGGATGCCGCGCGCCGCCTCCAGGCGGACCTGACCGGACGCCAGTCCCTCGAACTACGGGTCACGGACGCGGAGGACGGCAACGGCGGCGACCACGCGGACTGGGCCGACGCCGCGCTGCTGTGCCGGTGACGCCTGGTGGCGCGACGGCGGCCCGGCACATGACTCCTGGCAACGCGGCTCCCGGCAGCGGGCGCGACTACTCGCGGACGACGAGCACCGGGCAGGCGGCGTGGTGGACCACCGCCGTGCTGACCGAGCCGAGCAGCAGCCGCGAGAAGCCGCCCGTGCCGCGCGATCCGACCACGACCATCACGTGCCGCTCCGACATGCCGAGCAGGACCTCGGTGGCCGTGCCGGCGAAGACCTGGACGTGCAGATCCCCGTCGAAGGGGGTGTCGCGCTCCCGGTTCACGTCGCCCACGAGGGCGTCGGTCTCGCCGCGCACCGCTTCGAGGGCGTTGTGCATGTCCTCGACGTAGACCGCGCCGGGGGCCATCGCGGCATAGGCGCCGGCCGGCGGTGCGGCGCTGACCACGTACAGCGGCAGGCCGCGCAGTTGGGCCTCGGTCATCGCCCAGTCGAGCGCCCGCCGGGCGGGGTCCGACCCGTCGACGCCGACCACGACCCCGCGCGGTTCGTCCTCTGACATGGGGCCCTCCCGGTGCGTGCCGCGGAAGCCCGTCCGGCTGCTCCGAAGGGCTGGGAGGGCTGGTACCGCAAAACCCGTAAATTCATCACATTTTCTGAGAATTGCGGCGCAGCTGTCACCCGCCCGGACGTGCGTCGGCGGGCGCCCCGGAGGAAGGCGCCCGCCTGCGCGGTCTCTGGATGGTCCGGACGGGTGACGACGCTTCGGCGCGCTCGCACCGGGCGGCGCGGCCTTCGCGCGACCGTCGGCACGAAGAAGAAGCTGAAGAAGCGGAAACAGAGAGGGGGTCATGGGAAGGCGCCCCCCGGCGGACCTTCCCACGACCGGCCTCTGTTCCGCGGTCGGGTGCTCCCGCTCCCCGCCGTACACGGAGAACCGCAGGCTATCCACAAGGTGTTAGGAACAGATGACGGCAACATGACGCGTGTGCGGCGGCCCGGGTCGGCATTCCGCCGACCCGGGCCGCCGCAGTTTGCGCCGGTGCGCGTTTTTCAGCCGACTCCGCCCGCGAGCGAGACCCCGCCGTCCACGACCAGCGTCTCCCCGGTGATCCACGCGGCGTCGTCCGAGAGCAGGTACGCCGCCGCCTTCGCGACGTCCTCCGGCACCCCGAGCCGCTTCATCGGGTACGCGGCGGCCGCCTCGTCCTCGCGCCCCTCGTACAGCGCCTCGGCGAACCGCGTCTTGACCACCGCGGGCGCGACCGCGTTCACCCGCACGCCGGGCCCGAGTTCGGCACCCAGCTGCCGCGTCATGTGGATCAGCGCCGCCTTGCTGACGTTGTACGCGCCGATGAACGGCCCCGCGACGATGCCGCCCACCGAGGCGACGTTGAGCACCGAGCCGCCGTGCTCGCGCATCCACGCGCCGTACGCCGCCTGCGTCCAGCCCAGCGCCGAGACGAGGTTGACCTCCAGGATCTTGCGCACCGCCCCGAGGTCCGCCTCGATCAGCGGGCCGAAGTGCGGGTTGATCCCGGCGTTGTTGACCAGCATGTCCAGCGAGCCGAAACGCTCCACCACCGCCGCGACGGCCTCCTCGCGGTGCCCGGGGTCGTCCGCCTTGCCCGCCACCGCGATCGCGACGTCCGGCCCGCCCAGTTCCTCGACGGCCGCGTCCAGGTCCTCCTTCTTGCGGGCGGTCAGGCACACCTTGGCGCCGCGCGCCGCGAGTTCCGCCGCGATACCGAGCCCGATGCCGCGGCTGGCCCCCGTGACCAACGCCGCCTTGCCCGCCAGCTGGCCCGTCAAGTCGACCGTCATGCCACGAACTTCCCTTCTTCGAGGACGGTCCGGGCCTTGGCCGCGAGACCGGAGAGCTTCTCCCTGCTGAACCGGGACGCCCCGCCGTCGCCCGCCTGGTCACCCATCGCACCCGCGGTGTAGCGGTCGAGGACGCCGGCCAGGATGCAGGCCAGACGCCAGTACGCGAAGGCGGCGTACCACGCGATGCCGCCCAGGTCCCGGCTGGTGGCCTCGGCGTACCGCGCGCAGAAGGCCGCGCGGTCGATGAACCCCTCCGAGGCCGTCCCGTCGGACGGCAGCAGGTCGCCGGCCTCACCCTGTTCGACCCAGTAGACGAGGGTCGTGCCGACGTCGGCGAGCGGGTCGCCGAGGGTGCACAACTCCCAGTCCAGGACCGCCTGCACGCTGCCGTCCGGACCGATGATGCAGTTGTCGAGGCGGAAGTCGCCGTGCACGATCGTGGCGCCCTGCTGCTCGGGCACCGACGCGACGAGGGCCGCGTGCACCTCGTCGATCTCCGGTACTCCGTCCAACCGCGTCGCGTCCCACTGCCGGTGCCAGCGCCGCAGTTGGCGCCCGATGTAGTCCTCGCGGCGGCCGAGGTCGCCGAGCCCGACGGCGTCCACGTCGACGGCATGGATGGCCGCGAGCGTGTCCGCGAGCTGCTCGCCCGCCCGGCGGCGCCCGGCGGCGTCGAGGGCGCGCGTGGCCGCCTCCGCGCTGCGCAGCACCTCGCCCTCCACGAACTCCATGACGTAGAACGGCGCGCCGTTGACCGAGTCGTCGGGGCTCAGGCCCACGACCGGCGGTACCGGCACCGGCGTGCGGCCGTCGCCGAGCGCGGCCAGGATGCGGTGCTCGCGCCCCATGTCGTGCGCGGTCGCCAGGACGTGCCCCAGCGGGGGCCTGCGCAGCACCCACCGGGTCCCCGCCCGGTCCTCGACGACGTACGTGAGGTTCGAGTGCCCGCCCACGACCGGGGTGAAGGCCAGCGGCGGCACGAGCGAGGGCACGCGCTCGGACAGCCACGCGGTGACCTCGCCGGGCGCCACGCCGGCCGGGGCTGCGGTGCGGGGTTCGGTCACGCCTGGGCCTCCGGGGCGTCGAGCAGGGCGGCGAACTTCTTGCGGGCTTCCTCGCGGCGCGTGGGCACGTGTTCGGTCGGCACCTCGGCGGGCCGGTGGTTGCGCAGCACCTGCCGGGCGACGCTGACGCGGTGCACCTCGTCGGGGCCGTCGTAGATGCGGGCGGCGCGCGCGTACCGGTACATCTGCTCCAACGGCAGGTCGGTGGAGAAGCCCAGCGAACCGTGGATCTGGACGGCGCGGTCGATCAC
The DNA here is from genome assembly GCA_045039925.1 of Streptomycetaceae bacterium NBC_01309. Lineage (GTDB taxonomy): Bacteria > Actinomycetota > Actinomycetes > Streptomycetales > Streptomycetaceae > Yinghuangia. The sequence goes on along the minus strand of CP108400.1, from coordinate 5,690,920 downwards.
GTCGTAGAGCACCTGCGCGCCGAAGAACTTGATGGCGGAGATGTCGACGCGGGCCGCGGCCGCGCCCTCGTTGTCCATGCGCCAGGCGGCGTGCAGCGTCATCAGGCGGGCGGCCTGGATGCCCGCGTACGAGTCCGCGATCCAGTTCTGCACGGTCTGCTTCTCGGCGAGCAGCGAGCCGTGCGCGTACCGCGACAGCGCCCGCTCGCACAGCATGTCCATGGCGCGTTCGGCCTGGCCGAGCCAGCGCATGCAGTGGTGGATGCGGCCCGGGCCGAGCCGGAGCTGGGCGAGCTTGAAGCCGTCGCCCTCGTGGCCGATCAGGTTCTCGTACGGCACCCGCACCGAGTGGTAGCGGATCTCCGCGTGGCCGCCGAACCCGTGGAAGCGGTCGGTGCGGCCCGGGTCCTCCAGCGTCGCCACGTCGCGCACGACCTCGACGCCGGGGGTGTCGGCCGGCACCACGATCATCGAGGCGCGGCTGTGCGGGTTGGCCTCGGGGTCGGTGACCACCATGACGAGCAGGATGTCCGCGACCGAGCCGTTGGACGTGAACCACTTGTGGCCGTCGATGACCCATTCGTCGCCGTGCCGCACCGCGCGGGTGGCGAGCAGCGTCGGGTCGGAGCCCGCGGTGTCGCGCTCGGTCATCGAGAAGGCGCTGCGGATGCGTCCGTCGAGCAGCGGTTCCAGCCACTTCTCGCGGTGCCAGTCGCGCCCCGACGCGGCGATGCCGTGCGCGAGCAGTTCGGCGTTGCCGGAGTCGGGCGCGTTGTTGCCGAACGCCACCGGGCCGTAGGGCGTGCGGCCGAGGATCTCGTGCATGAGCCCGAGGCGGACCTGGCCGAAGCCCTGCCCGCCCAGGTCCGGCGGCAGGTGGGCGGCCCACAGGCCGCGGGCCTTGACCTCCTCTTTCAGCGGTGCCAGCACCGCGGCCAGTGTGGCGTCGTCGAGTTCGAGCGTCTCGAGTGGGCAGATCTCGTCGCGGACGAATCCGCGCATCCACTCCAACTGCTCCTCGAACTCCGGCTCGGTGGAGAAGTCCCAGGCCATCGTGCCCATCCCCTCGCGTCATCGGTGCTGGTCGGTCGAGTGCCCGCGGCGACCGGGCGGGCTAGCTGCGCTTCCACATCTGTGACCACCGCGCTAGCCGGCCGCGGCGTACGGGCGTGCCGCGCGTCGGGAGAAGGCCAGCGAACGGCCCGCCTCCAGCGCGGCGAACTGCATGAGGTGCGGGAGCAGCCGGTGCAGCGGGCCGACCGTCACCGCGGGTCCGGGGATGCGTCCCGGTCCCGACACGCCGAGGAGCGCGCCCAGCCGCAGCGCGGCCCGGCCCACTTCGCCGTGCGTCATGGGCCGTGCGGGGCCGTGTGTCTCGGCCGCCGCGCCGCGGTCGAACAGGGCGACGGTGGAGGTGGTGACGCGCTCGGCGTACGGGCGCACCGCGGCGCGGTCGCGCGGCACCGCCCACGACGTGAGCACCTCCAGACCGCCTTCCCTCAGCACGAACATCTCCTGCGGCGGGTCCGCCGCGCCGCCGGTCGCGCGGGCCACCGTCATCGCGTCGCCGCCGCTTTCGACGAACACCATCCGCGGTGCCGTACCCCGCAGCGCGCGGTGGCACGCCGCGACGCCCTGGCCGGGCGGCATGGGCACCGTCGCGGCACCGGCGGCCAGCACCGCGAGGTCGAGCACGGTCCACTCGACACACGGTCTGACCATGACCCCGATGCGGTCCCCCGGGAGTACGCCGCCGGCCATGAGCCCGGCCGCCACCGCGACCACCCGGTCCTCCAACTCGCGCCAGGTGAGCGAGCGTTCCGTGTGTCCGGCGGGGTCCCGCCAGTGCGCGGCCATGCGTTCGGGCCAGTGGTCGGCGGCCCGCCACAGCGCCGCCAGCAGGTTGCGCGCGTGCTCCACGCCGGCACCTCCCTGCCCGGCCGGAGACCTCGGGGACGGGGCGCGGACTTCGGCGCGCCGTACTCGTGCCGCCGGATACCAACCAACGGTAAGCATCGTCGTGGACACGCCCCGAACCTTGAAGACCCACGGCCGCACACCTCGCCTCGGATCGTCCGAACTCACACGCCGAGCGAGCGGCCGATGATCTCCTTCATGATCTCGTTGGTGCCGCCGTAGATGGCCTGCACGCGGCTGTCGATGAAGGCCTTGGCGACCGGGTACTCCATCATGTAGCCGTAGCCGCCGTGCAGTTGCAGGCAGCGGTCGACCACGCGCTTCTGCAGGTCAGTCGTCCACCACTTGGCCTTGGAGGCCTGCACGGCGTCGAGTTCGCCGTCGACGTGCCGCATGATGCAGTCGTCGAGGTACGTGCGGGCGATGTCGAGTTCCGTGGCCATCTCGGCGAGTTCGAAGCGGGTGTTCTGGAATCCGCCGATGGCCTGCCCGAACGCGGTGCGCGTCTTGCAGTACTCCAGGGTGCTCTCGAACACCGCCTCGGCCCCCGCCACCGCGGCCACCGCGATGCCCAGGCGCTCCTGCGGCAGGTTGTGCATCAGGTGGTAGAAGCCCTTGTCGACCTCGCCGAGCAGGTTGTTCGCCGGCACGCGCACGTCGTTGAAGAAGAGTTCGGCGGTGTCCTGCGCCTTGAGGCCGATCTTGTCGAGGTTGCGGCCGCGCTCGAAGCCGGCCATGCCGCGCTCGACCATCAGCAGGCTCGTGCCCTTGCTGGCCTTGGCCTCGGTGTCGGTCCTGGCGACCACGACCACCAGGTCGGCGTTGATGCCGTTGGTGATGAACGTCTTGGCGCCGTTGAGGACCCAGTGGTCGCCGTCGCGCACCGCGGTGGTCCGGATGCCTTGCAGGTCGCTGCCCGCGCCGGGTTCGGTCATGGCGATCGCGGTGATGATCTCCCCGGAGCAGAAGCCCGGCATCCAGCGGCCCTTTTGCTCCTCGGTGGCCAGGTCGTTCAGGTACGGCGCGACGACCTCGTTGTGCAGGCCGAAGCCGACGCCGCTGGCACCGGCGCGCACGATCTCCTCGGAGATGGCGGCCAGGTAGCGGAAGTCCCGTACGCCGCCGCCCCCGTACTCCTCGTCCACGTCTATGCCCAGCAGGCCCTGCTTGCCGGCCTTGAGCCACAGCTCGCGGTCGACGATCCCGGCCTTCTCCCACTCCTCGTGGTACGGCGTGATCTCGCGGCGGACGAACTCCCGCACGCTCTCCCGGAACGCGATGTGCTCGGGGTCGAGATGACGGTCCCTCATGACTGCTCCCCCTGCCTGGGCTCGGATGACTCGGAAGGCTCGGACGCCTCGGTCGACGGGACGGGCCGGCTCGGGCCGGCCGCCTGCGCCGGGTGCGCGGCCGCCGCGCGCAGCGTGTCGACCTCGCGCTGGAGGTCCGCGGCCATCTCGGCGATGAGTGCCGCGCGGTCGAGCGCGCCGCCCTGGTCCGCGGCGCGCGCGGGGTCGCGGCGCAGCAGCCCGCCCAGCGCGAACCGGGCGAGCATGGCGGCGAGTTCCTCGGCACGGTACTCGCCGTCGGGGCGGTACCACTTGAACATCCAGTTGCACATGCCGATCGCGGCGAACCCGGCGATCTTCGGGTCGACCGCCATGAACTCGCCGTCGGCGACGCCCTCGCGGATGACCGTGCGCACCGCGGTGTCGATGTCGCGCTTGAACTTGTCGAAGACCTCGCGGGCGCTGTCCGGGAGCTGGTCCTCGTCGCGGAACCCGAGCCGGTAGAGGTCGAGGTCGCGCGTGAGGCCGAGCACGTGGAGCTCGATCATGCGGCGCAGGCGTACGGACGCCGGCTCGGCGAGGACGACGACCGCCGAGATCCGGTCGAACCCCACCCGCGCCCAATCCTCGAAGATCGCCCGGACCAGCGCTTCCTTGTTCGGGAAGTAGTGGTACAGCGCGGCCTTGGAGACCCCGAGCTCGTCCGCGATCTCCTGGAGCGTGACGGCGCCGATGCCGCGCACGCCGAACAACCGCGTCGCGGTACCGCGGATCTCGTCGCGCATCAGCTTGTTGCGTGGCGCCATCGTCAACCCATGGGTAGGAATTCCGACTCTCTGGTCGGATGCTAGGCGCGCGGGGGGTCCGGAGCAAGACTGGATCAAGAGATGGCCGCGGAACGGTGCCCCGCCACACGCGTCCGCGGCGGGGCGGCGGCACGGTGCCACAACTCATAAGTTGGAGAATTTTCGGGAACCGGGGCTCGGGGATGTCAAGACGGCGGCGCCGGCTCCGACCACCTCGCGAAGGGTCCCGAAACCGGGGCCCGCGGTCCACGAGGAGCATCGAGATGCAGTTCCTGATCAGCATGCACATCAACCCGGCGGTCCTGGACGCGCTGACCGACGACGAGAAGGCGGCCATCGGCGAGGGCCACGGCAGGCTGCTCACGGCGCTCAAGGAGTCCGGCGAGCTGCTCACCACGCAGGCGCTCGTCGACCCGTCGCAGGCCGCCGTGGTGTCGGTGCGCAACGGGCAGCCGGTGGTGACCGACGGCCCGTTCCTGGAGTCCAAGGAGTACCTGGGCGGCTTCTACCTGGTCGACGTCGAGGACAAGGAGCGCGCGATCGCCATCGCGGCGCAGATCCCGGACGCCGCGATCCAGGGGCTGGGGATCGAGGTGCGCCAGGTCATGTTCTCCGACGGACAATTGGAGGCGTGACAGGACAACCGGGCATCGAGGACCTGCTGCGTGAGCTCACGCCGCAGGTCCTCGGCCTGCTGGTACGCCGGCACGGCCAATTCGAGGGCTGCGAGGACGCCGTCCAGGAGGCCGTCCTGGCCGCCGCGGTGCAGTGGCCGGCCGACGGCGTGCCGGACAACCCCCGCGGCTGGCTGGTCACGGTCGCCTCCCGGCGGCTCGTCGACCAGATGCGCAGCGACCACGCGCGCCGCGAGCGCGAGGTGGCGACGGCCGCCGAGGTGCCGCCCGAGAACGTGCCGGACACCGACGACACGCTCGTCCTGCTGTTCCTGTGCTGCCATCCGACGCTGACCGCCGCCTCGCAGACCGCCCTGACCCTGCGCGCGGTCGGCGGCCTGACCACCGCCGAGATCGCCCGGGCGTTCCTGGTGCCGGAGGCCACGATGGCGGCCCGGATCAGCCGGGCCAAGCAGCGCGTGAAGGCGGCCGGCAGCACGTTCGCGCTGCCGGAGGGCGCCGAGCGCGAGGAGCGGCTGCGCGTCGTCCTGCACGTGCTCTACCTGATCTTCAACGAGGGCTACACCGCTTCCTCGGGCAGCCAGCTGCACCGCGTCGACCTCGCGCGCGAGGCGATCCGGCTGACCAGGACGGTGCATGCGCAACTGCCCGAGGACACCGAGGTGACCGGGCTGCTCGCGCTGATGCTGCTCACCCACGCCCGCCGCGACACGCGCACCGACGAAGCCGGCGACCTGGTGCCGCTGGACGAGCAGGACCGCACCCGATGGGACCGCGAACTACTCGACGAGGGCGCCGAGTTGGTCAAGACATCGCTGGCCGGACCGGCGCTCGGGCCGTACCAGTTGCAGGCCGCCATCGCCGCCACGCACGCCGACGCGGCCAGGGCCGAGGAGACCAACTGGCGTCAGGTGCACGCCCTCTACCTGATCCTGGAGCGGATCGCGCCGAACCCGATGGTGACCCTCAACCGCGCGATCGCACTCGCCGAGACCGAGGGCCCCGAAGCCGCGCTGGCGCTGCTGGCCACGCTGGACGACGACGCGCGGATGGCCGGCCACCACCGGCTGCTCTCCGTACGCGCGCACCTGCTGGAGAAGACCGGTGACACGGCGGGCGCGTACGAGAACTACCGCCGCGCCGCCAAAGCCACCGCGAGCATCGCCGAACAGCGCTACCTCGAAGCCCGGGCAAGCCGGCTGAAGACGCAGGCCGGTTGAAAACGTAAGCCGGGTGGAGACGCGAGCCGGTTGAAGACGTGAGCCGGTTGAAGACGTAAAGCAGCGTTCCGGTCCCGTCGGCCGGGGTCAGGCGACCGCCGCGATCACGCTGCCCGCCGTCGCGGCCGTTCCCCAGCGCGTGGCCCGGCCCGCGGCGACCCCGCGCAGCCACAGCTCGGCACCCACGACATCGGCGAATCCGCCCAGCAGTTCGCCCGGGTCGCCGCCGCTGCCGCCCTTGCCGAGCACCGGCCTTGTCGCCCGGTCCAGTGCCGCACGGACCGCGGCGGTGTCGAGGATGCCGACCTCGGCCAGCAGCGGCGCCGCGAACAGGTCCCGCAGGTCCGCGGCGTTGCGGCGCAGGCCCCGGATCTCCGAACGCGTGTAGTCGCCCTTGCCGGTGCGCGACAGCGCCGAGCGCGGCACCAGGCCCTCGACGGCGGTGTGCAGGAGCGTGCGCGGCCCGTCGCCGCGTCCGCGCGCCCACGCGGGCAGCGCGAGACCGGCCCGGACCACGGCGTTGTCCAGGTACGGCGCCCGCATCCGGACCCCGCTGCCGTCCGCGATCTGCTCCATCACCCGGTGCCGGTCCGCCGCGCGCCGCACCGAGACCCACGACGCGCGGTCGCCGGGCCTGCGGTGGACGGACGGGTCGGCGCGGAGCGCGGAGGTGTCCGCGGCGGCCTCCTCGGCGTACCCCCGCAGTGCCGACGCGACGCTGCGCCGGGCGTCCATGCCGGCCCACACGAGAGTGGGACCGGGGGCGACCCAGTTGACGAGGGCGTCCATTCCCCCGGCCGGCACGCCGGGTTCGTCGGCCTCGAGCACCTCGGCCAGCCCGACGAGCGCCTGGTCGAATCCGGTACGCCCGACGCGGCGGGCCGCCGCGGCCAGATCGCCCGGCCGCACGCCCGCGACCCGCGCCCACGCCCGGGCGTGCCGCATCGCGGCGACAGGGTGGCGGTCCATCGCGAGGTCGGCGAGGTAGGCGAGCGGCGTGCCGAGCACCGCGTCGCCGCCGTAGCCGGTGAGGTGCACGTCGATGCCCGCGTCGCGGGCGGCCGCCAGATGCCGCAGCGTGCGCGCCACGGTGACCAGCGGCGACGCCGGGTCGTCCGGGACCGGCGGCGTGTCGAACGCGTCGATCAGCCGCGTGTACGGCAGGCAGTCCGCGTCCGCGGGAACGAGCAGGTGCCGCAGGCGGGCCGACTTGGTGGCGACCTGCGAGGCGTACTCGACGTCGTCGCGCGCGCTCGGGTCCGCCCAGGTCACGGCGACGACTTCGTGCTGCGCGGCACGCGCCGCCAGGAGCGAGAGGACGGTCGAGTCGCGCCCGCCCGACAGGTCGGTCCCCGCCTTCGCGGCGGCTCCGACGCGGCGGTCCACGGCGGCGGTCAGCGCCTCGCGCAGCGCCGCGGCGGCGGCCGGGAAGTCGAGGGGTGCGGCGCCTTGTTCGTGCAGGCGCAGCCGGACCTTGGAGCCGGTCAGCTCGATCGTGTGCCCCGGTCCGACACACTCGACGCCCGCGAACAGCGAGCGGCCGGCCGTCAGTTCCGGGACGTCCGGGCACAGTACGCGGGCCGCCAGCAGGTCGTGGTCCAGGCGCGCGCTGGTGAGGTCGGCGAGCGGGAGGGCGAGGGAGGCGTACACGACGCCGTCCTCGAACGGCGCGTGGTAGACCTGCCGGAGTCCGGCGAGGTCGCCGAGCACCAGCGTGCGGCGCCCGAGCCGCAGGACGACGTGGTAGCTGCCCGGCCAGCACGTGAGATGTCGCAGGCCTCCGCCGCGCGCGACGGCGAGCCCCACCTCCAACTCGGCGTCGGTGGCCCGGCAATCGCCGAGTACGACCATTCTGTCCCGGCCGCGGGTGACGGTGCGCACTTCGTCCTGCGGCCAGTCACCCACCAGCCACAAGGGATCGGGGCCGTCCCAGACGACCTTCGAGTGGTCGGGTCGCGGCGCCGAGTGGCTGCCGCTCGTCCCAGCGAACCAGCGCATGTCAGATCCCCCTGTACCGCGGTCCTCCACGGCACCGGCCACTGTGTTGCCGGCACCAAAGCCCTTACCAGTGAAGCAAGGTTAGGCAACCCTGTGCAGAGCGCATGGGCAGGCGCACAGGCACACGGTACCGGCGCACGGCACAACATCACGCCCGAGTGTCGCTCTTTTGTTGGGTTTTCCACCGTTTGGTGGCGAATTTTGACGGCCTATCAGCTACCTGATGCGTACCGTCTTGACGCCTCTCGTACACCCGTTGACCGGCACTCGTACGAATGCGTCATTCCCCTTACCCGCGCCACCCCCTCCGGTTACTCTGAGGTAGACGGAAGTCGCCTTTGGGGGCAAGCCATGCGCAGTGGTCCTAAGAGCGACGGGTCAGGGCAAGCCGCCCTTCGACCCGCGGTGACGGCTTCCCGCCACCCCCGCCCCCTCCCCCGTCCGCGTGAGTCGCGCGCGCACGAACCCCCGCCGCAGGACGGCGACACCGGGCCGGTGTCTCCTGAACAGGCCACGCGCGAGCAGGCCGGTCGCGAGCAGCCCACACGCGAGCAGGCCGGTCGCGACCAGGCGTCCCGGGGGCCGAACGAACTCCTCGGCGCACTCCTCGTCCGCGCCGGAGTGAGCAACGCCGGCCTCGCCCGGCGGGTCAACGACCTCGGCGCCGCCAGCGGCCTCACCCTGCGCTACGACAAAACCTCGGTGGCCCGCTGGGTCGGCAAGGGCATGACCCCGCAAGGCCCCGTCCCCCACCTCATCGCGGCGGTCCTCGCCGAACGGCTCGGGCGCCCCGTGCCGTTGGAGGAGATCGGCCTCGACGAAAGCGGCCCGTCCGATCCCGACCTGGGCCTCTCCTTCCCGCGCGACCTTGCCGAAGCCGTCGTCAAGGCCACCGACCTGTGGAGGCACGACCACGTGAACCGCCGCGAATTCCTGACCGGGACATTCGCCGTCACCGCCTTCGCGACACCACTCGCGCGTTGGCTCATCACCCCGGCGGACGCACTGGCCGAACACCGCGGCTCCGACCGCAAGGTCGGCCAGACGGATGTGGCCAAGCTCCGGGAGGCGGCGGCCGAGGCGAGGCGCTGGGACAGCAAGTACGGCGGCGGGGACTGGCGCGCGTCCATGGTGCCCGAGTGCCTGCGCGTCGAGGCCACGCCGCTGCTGCGCGGCACGTACCACGACTCCGTGGGACGCCAGTTGTTCGGCGCGACCGCCGAACTGTCCCGGCTGGCCGGGTGGATGGCGTTCGACACCGGGCAGCACGAGATAGCCCAGCGCTACTACATCCAGGCCCTGCGGCTCGCCCGCGCGGCCGCCGACGTGCCGCTCGGCGGATACGTCCTCGCCACGATGAGCCTCCAGGCCACCTACCGCGGCCACCCGCACACCGCCGTCGACCTCGCGCAGGCGGCCGTGGAGCGCAACCGGGGGGTCGCCACCGCCAAGGTGACCGGCTTCCTGCACCTCGTCGAGGCACGGGCGCACGCCCGCGCGGGCGACCCGGGGGCGTGCGCGCGGTCGCTCAACGCGGCCGAGGGGCACCTCGAACGCGCCCGGCCCGGCGACGACGACCCCGAGTGGATCGACTTCTTCTCGTACGACCGCCTGTGCGCGGACGGCGCCGAGTGCTACCGGGACCTCCGACTGCCCGAGCAGACCCGGCGCTTCACGGCGACCGCGCTGGCCGGACGGAGCGAGGCGTACGCACGCTCGCACGGCCTGCGCCTGGCCGTCGGCGCGCAGGCCGACCTCGCCGCCGGGGACATCGACGCGGCGTGCGGGGCCGGCATGCGCGCCCTGACCGTCGCCCAGCGCGTGCACTCCGCCCGCAACACCGCGTACGTGCGCGACCTCGTCTCCGGGCTCCAGGCCGCACACGCCCGCGAGCCCGCCGTCCGGGAGTTCACCGAGCAGGTGCGCACCTCCATCGGCATCACCGCCTGACGCCGCTCCCGGCATCCGATCCACCCGGTGCCGCGCCCGGCCGCACCGCCGCCGCGCGATACTGGGCGTCGGTCGGGGGCCGATCGGAGGTCGGCCGGGGGCGGGCCGAGAAGGCGGAGGGCGCATGCTCAGGTACGACGTGATCGTCATCGGCGGCGGCATCGTGGGGCTGTCGACGGCGTACGCCCTGGTTCGACGCGCCCCCGGCACCACCGTCGCGGTCCTGGAGAAGGAGACCTCCTGGGCCGCGCACCAGACCGGGCGCAACAGCGGGGTGATCCACTCCGGCCTCTACTACAAGCCCGGCAGCCTCAAGGCCCGGTTCGCCGTCGAAGGCGCCCGCCGCATGGTCGAGTTCTGCGCCGAGCACGGCATCGCCCACGAGGTCACCGGCAAGCTCGTCGTCGCCACCGACCCGTCCGAACTCGGGCGCATGAAGACGCTGTTCCAGCGCGGCGAGGCCAACGGCGTACCCGTGCGCGAGCTGACGCCCGATCAGATCCGGGAATACGAGCCGAACGTGCGCGCGATCGCCGGACTGCACGTGGGCACCACCGGCATCGTCGACTACACCGACGTATGCCGCACACTCGTCGGCCTGCTGCACGCCGAAGGCGTGTCGCTGCGCACCGGCGCCGGGGTCACGTCGCTGGCGGTGCACCCGAGCGAGGTCGTCGTGCAGACGCGCCTCGGCGAGGTGCGCGGCCGGGTCGTGGTCAACTGCGCGGGCCTGTACAGCGACCGCATCGCCGCGATGGCCGCCCGCGCCGAGGGCGGTGCCCCGCCGCCGGTCCGCATCGTGCCCTTCCGCGGCGAGTACCACGAGTTGGCGCCGCACCGGCGCGGCCTGGTCCGCGGCCTGGTGTACCCGGTGCCCGACCCGGCGTTCCCCTTCCTCGGCGTGCACCTGACCCGCGGCATCCACGGGGACGTGCACGTCGGCCCCAACGCGGTGCTCGCCCTGCGGCGCGAGGGGTACGCGTGGACGCAGGCCGACCCGCGCGAACTCGCCGCGACCCTCCGCTACTCCGGCATGTGGCACATCGCCCGGCGGCACTGGCGGTACGGCGCGGGCGAGATGCTGCGCTCCCTCGCCAAGCCCGCCTTCACGCGCGCCGTGCAGCGCATGCTGCCGGCCGTCATGACGGACGACCTGGTCCGCGCCCCGGCCGGGGTGCGCGCGCAGGCGGTGCGCCCGGACGGCGAACTCGTCGACGACTTCCTCTTCACCGGGGGCGAGCGCATCGTGAACGTCCTGAACGCCCCGTCGCCGGCGGCCACCGCGTCCCTCCCGATCGGCGAGGAGATCGCCGACCGCGTACGGGAACGCCTCGCCGCGGGCATCTGAGACATCTCCCGTAGCATCGAAGGGTCTCCCGGCACGGCCTCCGCGTGCCATGCCCCCGAGCCGACGGCCTCCTCTCCATGTCCTCCGCCATGTCCTCCGCGACGTCCTCTTCGACGTCGTCCGCCGAGCCCGCCGCACCCGCCGCGGTGCGTCCCGCCTCCGCGCGCCGGCCCGCGATGCCGCCCCCGGGCACCGAGTCCACCCTGGTGCCCGACCCCTTCGGCGGGCCGCCGGTCGGCGTCGTGCGCACGTTCCACCCGCGCCGCGGACGGCTCAGCCCGCAGCAGCAGGACGCGATCGAGCGGCTCTGGCCGACGTACGGCCTGCACGTGGACGGCAAGCCGCGCGACCCCGCGGCGCTGTTCGGCGACCGCAATCCCGTGGTCCTGGAGATCGGCTTCGGCATGGGCGAGGCGACCGCGGCGATGGCCGAGGCCGACCCCGGCACCAACATCCTCGCCACCGACATCCACACCCCCGGCATAGGCAACCTGCTGCACCTGATCGAGGCGCGCGGGCTCACCAACGTCCGCGTCGTCGAGGGCGACGCGGTGGTCCTGCTCGACGAGATGCTCCCGGCGGACTCGCTGGCCGGGATCCGGGTGTTCTTCCCGGACCCCTGGCCCAAGTCGCGCCACCACAAGCGGCGCCTGATCCGGCCCGGCTTCGCCGCACTGGCGGCGTCGCGCCTCGCGCCCGGCGGCACCCTGCACTGCGCGACGGACTGGGCCCCGTACGCGGCATGGATGCTGGAGGTCCTGGAGGCCGAGCCCGCGCTCGCCAATACAGCAGGGCCGGGCGGCCGGGTACCGCGCCCGGACCGGCGGCCGATGACGCGCTTCGAGCGCCAGGGCCTCGCCAAGGGCCACGAGGTCGCCGACCTGATCTTCCGCCGCGTCTGAACCGCGCCCGAACCGTGTCCCGCCTCCGGCGCCCCCGCGGCGTGGGCACCCGCGGACACGGGGCGACGCATTTTGGGCCAAGGAAACGAACCGGTCGCCGCTCCGGGCTATCGTCACACCATATGGACACGCCCGATCACGCGCTGACCGCCACCGGACCCTCCGGCGGCGGTGCGGCACGAGCGCTGCGGGTGTTCTTCGCGAAGCCGCGCAACCGGATGGTGGTGCTCGGCCTGCTGTTCGCCGGGTGCTGGATCACCGCCGCGGTCAAGATGAGCGAGGTGACCGGCCTCGACGGCATCGCGGTCGGCATACCGCTCGCGGCCGCCCCCGTTCCGCTGGTGGTCGGCGCGTTCCTGCTGCTCGCCAAGGCCCGGCCGCAGCCGTGGCAGCACCTGGCCTTCGCACTGTCGTGGGGCGCGGGGGCGGGCGCGCTCGCCGCGCTGTACGCCAACTCGTGGTCGATCGACGCGATCGTCGACCGCTCCGGCGAGTACCAGGGCGAACTGCTCGGGCTGACCGTGGTCGCGCCCTTCGTCGAGGAACTGGCCAAGGGCGCCGCGGTCCTGCTCCTGCTGCTGTTCCGCCGCCCGTGGTTCCGCGGTCCGCTGGACGGCCTCGTGCTCGCCGCCACCACGGCCGCGGGGTTCGCGTTCACCGAGAACGTCCTGTACTTCGGCCGGGCGTTCGGCGAGGGCAGCGACGAGGGCGACGCCGCCGCGCAGACTGCCGCGATCTTCCTGGGCCGGGCGATCCTCACGCCGTTCGCCCACCCGCTGTTCACCGCCGCGACGGGTCTCGCACTCGGCGTCGCGGTGCTCCTGCGGCGCCGCTCGCACGCGGTCCTCGTGGCACTCGGCGGCTACCTGGTGGCCGTCGGCCTGCACTCCGCGTGGAACGGCTCGGCGTGGAAGACCACCGTCGACGACAGCCCGGCGATCATGCTGTCGGTCTACTTCCTCGTCATGGCGCCGCTGCTCGCGGGCGTGTTCGTGGTCGGCAGCAAGTTGCGCGGCGCCCAGTTGAGCGCGGTCCGGAGCCACCTGCCGCAGTACGTCGCGGCCGGGTGGTTCACCTGGAACGAGCCGCATGTGCTCGGCTCGGTCGCCGACCGCAGCCGCCAGCGCCGTGCCGCCCTCGCGCTGTACGGCAGGCCGGGCGAGCGCGCCGCACGGCAGTACCACTGGAACGCCACCGCGTTGGCCGAGCTGCGGCAGCGCGCGGTCCGGGGCGGCGTCACCGCGGCGGAGTTCATTCCGCAGGAGCAGGCGTTCCTCGACCGGCTCTGGGCCCTGCGCCGCTCGCTCGGCGAGGTGCCGGAGCGCACGATGCCGACGCCGAGCTGGGGGCCGATGCCCACCTACGGCTGGCCGCAGGGGGTGGCGTGGCCGCAATACGGCCCGGCGGGTGCGCCGCAGACGGCCGGGTCGGCGTACGCGGCGAACCCCTATGCGGCCCCCGCCCCCGCGTTCGCGCCGCAGCCGTATGCCGCCTACCCGTACGCGGCGCACCCGTATGCCGCGCACCCTTACGCCGCGCACCCTTACGCCGCGCACCCCTACGCCCTCGCCCCCGCGTACGCCGCCGTCCCCCACCCGGCCGCCGCGCACGCCGTGCTCCCGCCCGGCTGGGGCGTCCGGCAGCCCCCGGCCGCGGACCCGGAGTCCACGCCGCCGCACTCCGCGCACACGGCGCCGCCGGAGCCGTCAGCGGCTCCCGCGGCCGAGCCGACGGCCGGCTGAACCGCCGCACCCACCGCACCCGCGCGCGGTGCGTGCCACCAAACGCGGGTCAGTCCGCCACAGGTCCGGACGCGTGGGACTATGGTCCCCGCCCGCGCCCGCCTGTGGGCCCGACTGGAGAATGCCCGTGCACATCAGCGTCAACTACATCCCGACCGAGCGCGACATCGCCGACGGGGTCATCGCGTTCCGCCGCGGCCTGTTCCGCGGTCTGACCGTGGGCGGCGCGGTACTGCTGGCGGCGGGTCTGGTGGTGCTGCTGATCGAGGCGCTGGACGGCGCGGTCGCCTTCTGGCCGTTCGTCTTCCTGGCCTTCGGCGCGGCGATGTTGGGCCTGCGCCTGTGGGCGCCGCTCCAGGCGGCCCGGCAGAACCGGCACATGCACGGCGACGTGTGTGAAGTGACGTTGACCGACGACGTGTACCGGTCGGCGATAGGGGCCAATCGCGCCGAGATCCCGTGGAGCACCTTCCGCAAGCTGCGGTCGGTGGACGACCAGTGGATCTTCGAGTTCAACCCGGCGCAGGCGATCATGGTGCCGCACCGGATCTTCAGTGCCGAGCAGAACGCCGAGATCGGCGGCTTCCTGGGCGAGCGCGGCCTGACCCGGCGCTGAGGCCCGCCCCGGCGCCGCCCCCGCTCAGCGCCGGTCGATCGGACGTACCGCGTAGTCCCCGGCCGCCCGGGCCCGCCGCTCGCGGTCCATCTGCCGCGCGATCACGACCTCCAGCGCACTCCACCCGCAGGCGAGCAGGAACAGCGCGGCGAACACCAGCGCGACGACCCACAGCCACGAATGCGCGATCACCGCGAACGCCGCGACCATCACCGCGACGACCGTCATCGCGAAGAACACAAAGGTCAGCGCCGCGGCGTCGCCCGCCCGTTCCGAGAGTCGGTTCCGCCCCACCGGCCGCCCCCTCCCACTCCGCACCCACACCCTTTTGGTGTAGATGCCCGGGAAGTGCGCGGGCATACCCGCACGGGTGCGTCACGGCTCCAACACGACTCCCGACGTCACGTGTGTGACGGTGCCCGTCATGCCGCGCGACCGCGGCGACGCGAGGAACAGCACGGCCTCGGCGATGTCCTCCGGCTGCGTGATGCGCCGCAGCGCGGCGCTCGACGCGAACTCCGTGCGTACCTCCTCCGCCGTCAGCCCCCGGCGCTCCGCGACCTCCTCCAGGTACTTGGCGAGCTTCGCGTTGTCGGTGTAGCCCGCGACCACGACGTTGACCCGGATGTTGTCGCGGCCCACCTCGCGCGCCATGGTGGCCGAGGCGATCTCCATGGCCATCTTGGTCGACGCGTACGCCGCCATGTACGGCAGCTTCATGCGCGGCGCCTCGGTGCTGATCTGCACGATCGACCCGCCGCCCACCGCCCGCATGTGCGGCAGCGCCGCCCGGCTGACCTCCAGGACGCCCAGCACGTTGACGTCGAACGCCTTCCGGTACTCGTCGCGGTCCAGGTCCTCGACGCGGCCGGACGGGTTGTAGGTGGCGACGTTGACCACGGCGTCCACGCGCCCGAGCCCGTCCGCGGCCGCCCCGACGAGCGCGTGGCACGCGTCGCGGTCGGCGATGTCGGTCGGCACCGCGAGCACCTTGCGGCCAGTCTGCGCCGCGACCCGGTCGGCGAGTTCGCGCAGCGGTTCGGCGCGCCGGGCGCCGAGCACCAGATCGGCCCCCTCGCCCGCGAGCGCGAGTGCGGTCGCCAGTCCGATCCCCTCGCCGGCACCGGCCACCACCGCAACCCGTCCGTCCAGGCTCCCGCTCATCGACGCCACCTTCCTCCGCGCGTACGTCCGCGCATCTTCTCGCGCATGCCCCCCGCGCACACCCGCGGATCATTTCCTTGCCCTTATCGGGTATCAAGGAACTGACGGATCATCAAGATCGATCCACCGGGACACGGAGCGGAGACGGCATGGACGAGGGCGCGGTGCGGGACGTGGGCAGGCTCCTGGCGTACGAGGAGATCCGCCAGTTGGCCGCGCGCTATGCACTCGCCGTCGACAGCAGGGACCTCGACGCGCTGTGCGCGCTGTTCGTCGACGACGTCCGGGTGACGCGCGACGCTTCCGGGCGGGAGGCGCTGCGTGCGTCCTTCGCCGACCAGTTGCGCCCGCTCGGGGTCACGATCCTCAACGTCGGCACGCACGTCATCGACCTGCTGGACGAGGACCACGCGACCGGCCACGTCTACTGCAAGGGCGAGATCCAGGAGGGGCCGCGCTGGATCCACCAGGCGATCCTCTACCGCGACGTCTACGAGCGGCGCGGCGGCCGCTGGTACTTCGTGCGCCGCCGCCACGATCTCTGGTATGGCGCCAACGTCGGCGCGAACCCGGCCGGACTGCCGCCCGCGAACTGGCCCGAGCGGTCGTACGGGTCGGGCACTGTCCCCAGCCTGTGGAAAACCTGGCAGGACTTCACCACACCCGAGGGCGCGAAGCCGAGCGAAAACGGAGAAATGCCCTAGGCCTTCGGCGTATCCCCGATCGGCTGGTATACGTATGAGACTCACGGAACCGGCCGTCTGGCCGCCGGTTCCTGACTCGGCAACCAGAGGGGCAGCGCGTGATCCGGTACCGACTCCGGGTGGACTTCTATCAGGACGTCCCGGAGGACCGGCCCCCTACGGGGTACGTGGGTTCGCTGCTGTCCGGCGACTTCGCGGGGCCCGCACTCCCGCGCGGCGGCGACTCGATATCCGCGATACCGCTGGGCGGCGCGTACGTCGGCCCGTGGACGGGCGGTCCGTACATGCTCGTGCACCGCGTCGAGCACCACCCGGTGCCCGTCGACCTGGACGGCCACATAGTGGAGTGGTGGGAGCAGTACCCGCACCCGTCCGTGCACGTCGTGGTGCGCGCGGAGTGGCCCACCGAGGAGAAGTCCGAGCACGAGCTCATGGACATCTACGAGGCGCAGGGCTGGAGTTCGTTCCCGGCGGGTCCGGAGAACCCGTTCGTCGCGACCACCGACGTCGCGGTGTTCTGACCGGGGCCGCGGCCCACCGGCCTCGGCGGCTCCGCTCGCGGGCTACGGAATCTTGTAGGACTTCTTGTCCATCGTCGTGATCAGCTGCGCGACCGCGTCCTCGTAGGTCTTCGGCAGACCGCCGGTGCTGAACGAGATCTTCGACTGCGGCAGCCACCACACCTGCGGCGCGATCGACGTGCCGTCGCCGCAGGTGACGGTGTAGCGCGCGTACTCGTAGTTCAGCGGCCCGAGCTTCTGGAACTTGCGGCCCGAGGTCTTCGGCTTCGGCCCCGTGGCGCCCGGCGCGAGCGCGGGGCACCACGCCGCCGGGGCACCCAGCGTCCAGCCGGCCGGGTCGTCGAAGTCCAGCTTGCGGTCCGGGCTCGCCCCGACCCATACGCGCAGTCCGCCGCGCAGGCAGTCGGTGCGGACCTCGACGGGTAGCGCCAGGGGCGCCACGCACACCGTCGCGGGGCCGTTCGGCCGGGCGTCCCAGCCGGCCGGAATGGTCAGTTTGAGGCCGGAGAGGTCGAACACGCCCGGCCCGACCAGAGTGCCCGGCGGCGGAATGTCCGGCTGAGCCACGGGCGGTGCGGGCGGCTTGTCCTTTTTGTCATCGCCCAGCGCGGCCACCGCCGCCACCACGCCGACGATCGCCGCCACCACGGCCGCGGCGGCGATCAGCGGCTTGCGGTGCCGGGCGAACGCACTGCCGGTGCCGCCGCCCGGGCCGCCGTGCCCGTCGCCGTCGGCGCTGCGCCCGCGACGCCGACCGGACGACCCGTCGGCGCCACCGCTGTTGGCGAACAGGCCCGCCAGCGAGTCGCCGACGATCGTGTCCCCTTCGTCGGCCCCGGATATGTGCGGTGTTCCGGTTGCCTGGCCGGGAGCGGACTCGAAGCCGCCCCCGTAGGGCGGGTACGCCGCCGGTGCGGCGGCCCCCGGACCGGGCGCGGGCGGCATGGGCGGCATGGGCGGCGGAGTCGGCGGGAGCGGCGGCACCGAGCCGGCCGCGCCCCGGGGCTGCGGGACGCCCGGCGGCGGCACCGGGAGCGGCGCGGGGACGGTGGCCCCGTCCGCGAATCCGCCCGGCTGCCCGAAGCCGTGCCCCTGAGCCTGTCCCTGCTGGACGTCCTGCTGGAAGTCCTGCGCGAAGTCCTGCCCGAATTCCGGCGCGGGCGCGGCCGCATGGCGTCCGGCGCGGCGTCGGCCGGTGCCCGGCACCGGCGGGGCGGGCGGCGCGGACGGCGGCGCGGGCGGGGCCGCAGGGCTCCCTTCGGAGGCCCAACCGCCCTCGATGGCCGGTGCCTTCCAGTGCAGGTTGATCAGCGACGTGGCGTCCGAGACCGGGTCGGCCGCCGGGGCACCGGCCCCGAGCGCACCGCGCCAGGTACCCGTGACGGTCTCCAGCACCTGGTGGGCGGACGGCCTGCGGAAGGGGTCCTTCTCCGCGCTCCAGTCCACGATGCCGCGCAGCGCCTGCGGGACACCCGCGGTGTCCGGGTCGTCCTGGAGCACGCGCATGGCGACCACTTCGGGAGCGCCGGTGCCGAAGGGTATGACGCCGGTCGAGGCGTACGTGACCATCATCGCCCACGCGTAGACGTCGGCCGCGGGGGTGCTGTTCTGCCCCTTGAACCGCTCGGGGCTCATCCACGCGGGCGAACCGATCATCATGCCCGTGCGGGTCAGCCCGCTGTCCTCCATCGACCGGGCGATGCCCAGGTCGAGCACGCGCGGACCGGCGGGCGAGCACACCACGTTCTGCGGCTTGATGTCGCGGTGCACGATGCCGACGCCGTGCAGGGCGACCAGGGCCTCGGCCAGTCCGGCGGCCAGGGCGAAGAGTTCGTCGCCGGTCATCGGGCCCTGGCGCTCGATGCGTTCCTGGAGGGTCGGACCGGGCACGTACTCGCAGGCGAACCACGGCTGCGGGGCGTCCACATCGGCGTCGAGGACCGGCGTCGTGCAGGTGCCCTGCACGCGGCGGAGAAGGGCGACCTCGCGGCTGAAGCGGGCCCGGAACTCGCGGTCGTCGGAGAACTGCGCGTGCACGATCTTGATGGCGACGCGCCGCTCGTACTGGTCGAGCCCGGCGAACACCGAGCCCATGCCGCCCGATCCGAGCCGGCCTGTCAGCCGGTACGGCCCCACCGCCCGCGGATCCGCGTCTCCGAGCGGCCGTATGCCCGCACCGGCTTCGGCTGCCATACCGCCTCCGCGCACTCACTCGCCGGAAGCGGCCCCGAGCGCCCGCCTCCTCGTCCGGGGCATCCTCTCACCCTGCCCACTGGCGATGACACGTCGTCAGAGCGCCCGCGGTTCCCGGCCGGACGCGTTTCGAGGGATCCCTCCGAGTGGGAGGGATCCCTCGAACGCCGCCGAACCGGGCGAGACTCCGCCTGACCTCCCGGTTCCCGATGGCCGGTCCCCGGCCCCGGTCCCGGCCGCCGAAGCCGTCCTGTCTAGTCGCGCGACCCGACGGCGTCGACCGGATCCATGCGCAGCGCGGACCGGGCGGACAGCGCCCCCGACCCGAACACCAGCGCCACGGCCACCGCCACCAGCGGTACGTAGATCGTCGGCGGCATGGACGGGTCGAACGACCCGGTGATGCCGTTGGCGAAGGCGCCGAGCGTGACCCACGCGATGGCCGTGCCCAGGCCCACCCCGACGATCGCGGCGACCGCGAGTTCGCGGCGCAGCATCGCCATCACCTGGCCGCGGGTGGTGCCCGCGAGGCGCAGCACGGCCAGTTCGCGGGTCCGGGCGCGGGTCGCCATGACGATGGTGTTGACCACGCCGAGGGCGGTGAACACCGCGATGGCGCCCAGGATCAGGGCGTTGGCCCACGCGCTCTCGTTGGCGTCGTCCGACACCTCGTCGAGGTACGCGTCGCGGTCGAGGACGTGGCCCTCGCGCTCCAGCGCGGCGGCCAGCGCCGCCTTGTCGGCGCCCGGCGCGGTCGTCACGTACACCTTGTCGAACGTGCCGACCGTGCTGTGCGCGGCGGCCACGTCCCGCGGCATCAGGTAGTCGCCGAATCCGAACGCGTTGTCGAAGACGGCGACGACGCGCGCCTGCACGGGTGTTCCGTCGCCGAGCCAGTACTTGATGCTGTCGCCGACGTGCTTGCCCTTGGCTTCCGCGTGCCGGGTGCCGAGCGCGACGGTGTCCGCACCGCGCAGATCGGCCAGGCTGCCCTCGCGTACGCCGAGTTCCATCACCTGCGCGGTCTCCGGCCCGATGCCGCGTGCGTCCATCTCGACGGCGTCCGCCACGGATCCGTCCATGACGGTCGTCTCGACGGTGCCCGAGGCGGTCTGCACGCCGGGCAGCGTGCGGATGCGGTCGACCGCGGACTGCGGGATGCCGGCCCGGTCGGAGCCGTCCACGATGAACGCCGCGGTGGTCCGGGCCTTGCTCTGCGAGATCGTCTCGTCCGCAACGGTCGTGCCGATGAAGAGGATCGAGCACGAGAAGGCGATCGTGAGCGCGATGGGCACGGCGATGGACGCGACCCGCCCGGGCTCCGCGGCGCCGTTGGCGCGGGCGAGGCGGCCCGCGGCGTCGCCGGTCGGTGCGACGAGCCGGCCGATGACCGCGACGGACAGCCGGGCGATGGGCAGTCCGAGGAGGGCCACCGCCACCATGAACGTGAACACGATCCCGACCGACGCGCCCGCCCCTTCGTCGCCGCCGAGGTTCGTCGAGACGAACACCAGGGCGACGCCGCCCGCCAGCGCCGCGATGCCGAGCGTGTAGCGCAGCAGCGGAACGAGGATGCGGCGCTTGGCCGTCGCGCCGAAGACCTCGGTGGGCCGCACCTTCGCGGCCCGTCCCGCGGCGGCCAAGGCGGCTATCTGGGTCACGAGCACCGCGCTGCCGAGTCCGACGACGCCGGGGAGCCACGACTTCACCACGGAGAATCCGGCGGGCAGCGCGTCGGCGCTGTCGAACAGGTCGGCGAGCACGTGCGAGAAGGCGTACCCGAGCGGCACCGCGAGCACGGAGGCGATGGTTGCGACGAGCAGCGCCTCGGCGGCGACCATGCGGCGGATCTGGCCCGGCGTCGCGCCGACCGCGCGCAGCAGGCCGATCTCCCGGACCCGCTGGCGGACCGAGAAGCCGAACGTCCCGGCGATGACGAACACCGCGGCGAACGCGGCACTTCCGGCGAACACGGCGACCACCGGAAGGGTGGCTTCCTGCATCGAGGTTCGGGCGGGTGCCTCCAGGCGGGCGAGCGCACCGCCGCTCAGCACCTTGACTTCGGGCTGCGCCCGCGTGGGGTCGCCGAACTGCGGTCCGGCGGCGGTGACGATGTCGCGGACCGCGGCGCGGACCTGCTTCTTGTCGGCACCGGGGTCGAGCGTGACGCCGACGAAGTCGGCGAGTGCGGGCACCGCGCTCAGCCCCGCGGCCTGCGCGTCGGGCAGGAACACCGAAGGTGCGCCCTGTCCTTGGGCGATCCCGGCGACGGTGACGGTACGCGGCCCCTGCGGTGTGGCGAGGTCGAGCCGTGCGCCGGGCCGGAGTCCGAGTGCGGCGGCGGTCGCGGTGTCGACGACGGCCTCGCCGTCGGCTCGCGGCTCGTGCCCGTCGGTCAGCCGGTACGGCGTCAACTGCGCGCTGCTCCAACCGTGGACGTCCGCGCCGAGCCCGCCCGGGAGTCCGACCGGCACGCTGCGGTCCGCGACCGCGGCGTGCACGCCGGGCACGGCGGCGATCCGCTCCGCCAGTGCGGCGGGGATGCGCGAGGTCTGGCGCAGCGGGTCCGACTCCGTCTCGCCCTCGCCCGAGGGCTTGTCCATCTGCGGGGTCCGCGCCAGATGGTCGGACGCCGCGACCGCGAGGTCGGTGCCCCGCAGCCGCTCCACCGGGGAGTCGGTGCGCAGGACGGATTCGAGCATGACACCCGCGGCGGTCACCAGGACCGTGGCGAGTGCGACGGCGAGGAAGGCACCGGTGAACCCGGCCAGCCGGGTGCGCAGGGTGCCGAGGGCGAGCCGGAGCACGGGTCAGCCCTCCATGTGGATCATGCGGTCGGCGACGGCCTCGGCGGTCGGGGACTCCAAGGTGTCGACGAGGCGGCCGTCGGCGAGGAAGACCACGCGGTCGGCGTACGACGCGGCGACCGGGTCGTGGGTGACCATGACGACGGTGTGCCCGTAGCCGTCGACGACCTGGCGCAGCAGCGCGAGGACTTCGCGTCCGGTGCGGGTGTCGAGCGCGCCGGTCGGCTCGTCGGCGAACAGCACGTCGGGGCGGGTGACCAGGGCGCGGGCGATGGCGACGCGCTGCTGCTGGCCGCCGGAGAGCTGCGCGGGGCGGTGCCTGGCGCGGTCCGCGAGGCCGACGCGGCCCAGGACTTCGCGCACCCACTTCTTGTCGGGGCGTTCGCCCGCGAGGCGCAGCGGCAGCGTGACGTTCTGCTCCGCGGTCAGCGAGCCGACCAGGTTGAACGCCTGGAAGACGAACCCGACGCGGGTGCGGCGCAGCTTCGTCAGCTTGGTCTCCGACAGCGTCGCGATGTCGGTGCCGGCGAGCTCGACGCGGCCGTCGGTGGGGCGGTCGAGGCCGGCCGCGCAGTGCAGGAACGTGCTCTTGCCGGAGCCGGACGGGCCCATGACCGCGGTGAAGCTGCCCCTGCGTATGTCGGCGTCGACACCGCGCAGCGCGTGCACCGCCTCGGAACCGCGTCCGTACACCTTGGTGACTCCGGTGAGGCTGACCGCCGAGGTGGCGGCGGCCGCACGGGCCTCGATGACGGATGTGGCACGCCTGCCCATGGCCGGTCCTCCTGTTCCGCGGCCGGGCTTTCCGACCGTGGAACCAGCCTGTCCGTTCCGTGATCACGTCTCGATCCGGCGACCGCCCCGGTTCGCGGTGGGGTTGTCCCCACCTTGCGTGCTGCGGAAGGGCCCAGGCGGGCGGATCCGCGCCTCCGGTACGTCCGGTACGCGCTTCCGGTACGCGCCTCCGGAGGCGGACGAAGTCTGGCCTTACCGGCGGCGGTGCGTGATAGGTGTGCAGTGACCCGTCACCACGGGTCACCGTCGAGGACCGGAGGTCCGCATGAAGATCAACGTCGACTTCGACAAGTGCAAGAGCAACGCCCTGTGCATGGCGGAGGCACCCGAGGTGTTCGAGGTGCGCGAGGTGCGCGAGGACAACTTCCTCTACATCCTCCAGGAGAACCCGCCGGAGGAACTGCGCGCGGCGGTCGAGGAGGCGGCCCGGGTCTGTCCGACCCGGGCCATCACCGTCGCGGACTGACCCGGCTCATCCGCGCCGGCGGCGGATCCGGTCGCGGAGGTCGCGCGTCTGCTGCGCGGCGCCGGAGCCGAGGCGGGCGGCCTGCCCGGGGATGGACGAGCCCTGGTACGCCTGCCGCACCGCGCTTCCGGCGCCGCGGCCGAGCTCCGCGGCCCGGGCCAGCGCCTTGACGTTGACCACGACGGTCCCGGCCGAGCGGTCGTGCCAGGTGCGCCGGCGCGGGCCGAGGACCGCCAGCGGGTCGAGGAACCCGATCAGGCTGAGCAGACCGAAGACCGTCGCCAACTGCCAGTCGCGCAGGATGATCTGATACCACATGAGCATGAGCGCGCCCCACGGGAGCAGCACCGCGACGAAGGTGCGGCGGGCCGAGCGCCCGATGCCCAGGCGGCTCGAACCGCCCTGCACGGGAACGACCTTCATACCGAACACGATCTTGCCCAGGGTGCGGCCGTACCGGGCGTGCATCAGCCAGTCGTAGATCGTCGGCACCAGCAGGTGCGCGAGGACCAGGAGCAGCAGTATCAGCTTCGTCTTGTCCCACAGCCCGTCGACGGCGTCGAACGGCGCGCGCTGCGCCTTGTCGGCGTCACCGAGCAGGAGCGCGCGGAAGGTCTTCCCGAACGTCGTGTTCTGAAGGGTGGCCGCCTCGCCCTGGAGGTAGTTGTAGGCGAGGAACCACAGCGGCACGACGAGTGCGGTCATGAGCGTGTAGTCGACCGTGCGGGCGAGCAGCCGCAACAGCCGTGACGCGAGCGGCAGATCGACGGGCGGCACGGCGGCGGACGACAGGTCGGCGGGCGGCGGCCCGGGCGGAGCGCCGTACGGCTGCCCGGGCGGGGGCTGCCACGCGGTCGCGGTCGGACCCTGCGGATCCCACGCCGGGGGCTGTCCGGGGTACGCCGGAGCCTGGCCGGGCTGCCCCGGGTACGGCCCCGGCACCGGGCCGGACTGCCCGGGATAGCCGGGCGGTTGGCCGGACTGCCCCGGGTACGGGCCCGGCTGCTGAGGGAACGTCATGCACCGGACGGTCCCGCGACGGAGCCCGGGGCGTCAAGCCACACCACGCGACTTTCAGGACAGTTCGCCCAGCGTCACGTCCACGGTCGCGTCCCCGCCGCCCGCGCGTACCAGGCTCACCTTGGCCGTGTCGCCGGGCTTGAGCCCGGCCAACACCTCGGCCAGCGCGGCCTGGTCCGGGGTCTCGGTGCCGTTGACCGCGGTGATGACGTCGCCGGCCGCGATCCCGGCCTTGCCGGCCGCGCCGTTCGGGTCGACGGTGACGACGCCGACGCCGACGCCGGCGGCGCCCCCGCCGCTCCCCACGACGGTGGTCGCGGTGATGCCGAGCGCGGCGCGATCGGAGTCGGTGACCTTGCCGTCCCTGATCATCTGGTCGGCCAGGTTCTTCGCGGTGTTGGACGGGATCGCGAAACCGATGCCCGGCGCAAGGCTGTTGCCCGCGCCGGAGGCCGCCGCGAGCGTCGGGATGCCGACGACCCTGCCGTCCAGGTCGACGAGCGCGCCGCCGCTGTTGCCCGGGTTGATCGCAGCGGTGGTCTGGATGAGGTTGGGGATGGTCGCGCCCGGCGAGCCCTGGTCGGCGGACTCGCTCTGCGTCCGGTTGAGCGCCGACACGATGCCCTGGCTCACGCTGCCGGACAGGCCGAGCGGATTGCCCATCGCCAGCACGATGGTGCCGACGTCGATCCCCGACGAGTCGCCCCACTGGGCGGGCTTGAGGTCGCCGGGCGGGTTGTCGAGGCGGATCACCGCGACGTCGTTGGGCGGGTACGCGGCCACCAGCTTCGCGGTCAGCGGCTGCGCCCCGGTGGCCAGCGTGACCTGGAAGGTCGTGGCGTTCCCGACCACGTGCGCGTTGGTGACGATGTTGCCCTTGTCGTCGTAGACGATGCCCGAGCCCAGTCCGTCCTGGGTGGTGATCTGCACGACCGACGGCAGGACGTCGGCCACGACCTTGCGGTACGCGTTCTGGAGGTCGTCCGCACCGCCTTCGGCGGCCGGCCGGGCGGGCGTCTGCGCCGCCTCGGACGACGCCCGCGCCGGGGCGTTCTTGGCGCCGCTGTCCTTGTCGCCGCCGCTGTCCGAGCAGCCGGCCGCACCGACCGCGAGCACCGTCGCGGCGGCCAGCACCGCCGCCGCGCGGCGGCGTCCCCGTCCCGTCCATGTGCGTGCAGACACCGCAGACTCCCTCGCGTACCTCGACCCGGTCCCGCCAGGGGTCCAGTCCGGACCCACGCCGGATCCGCCAATGAATGCCCTAAATGTCGCAATTGGAAACTCGGGTGATTCACCCTCCCGGCGCAACCGGTCAGAAGGCCCCCCTTGCTTCCTGGGCCGAACCCGGGTGACATTGCGACGCGGCGGGCCGCCCCGTGCCCGCTGGGCTCATGGACCAGCGCAACCCGGAGGCACCATGCTGTCGCTGCAAGAGATCTCGGACCGGTTCGAACTCCAGGACCTGATGGTCCGTTACTCGCACGCGGTCGACACCCGTCAGTGGGACCTGCTCGACGACGTCTTCACGGCGGACGCGCACATCGACTACTCGGCGATGGGTGGTTCGACCGGCGATCTCGCGTCGACGAAGAAGTTCCTCGCCGACGTGATGCCGAACTTCCCGGCGTTCCAGCACATGGTCGGCAACTCGGAGATCACCCTCGACGGCGACACCGCGACCGGCCGCACGATGTGCCACAACCCGATGGTCATGCCCGGCGAGGACGGGCAGCAGAGCCTGATGCTGTGCGGGCTCTGGTACCTCGACACGTTCGCGCGCGTCGACGGGCAGTGGCGCATCAAGTCCCGGGTGGAGGAGAAGGGCTACATGTACATAGCCCCGGCCACCCCCGGAATGGGCTGACAGCCCCTGCCGCCGACGGTCGGCCGGAGAACCACGAGGGGCGGGCGTACGAGATCTCGTACGCCCGCCCCTCGCATGTCCGGACCCGCCGCGGCCCCGCCTCCGCGTACCGGTGTGCCCCGCGCGCTACTTGGGCGCCGCCGTGAGCCCCGTGCACGGGCGCAGGGACGCGCGCCGGTCGGTGATGCGCTTGGCCTCGGCGGCCTTCTGCGGGACGGGCACGCCGCGCGAGTCGATGAGCGCGGGAGCGAACGCCTCCTTGACCACCTTGCCGCCGGTGACGGTCAGCGTGGTTACGCCGGTGTCGTTGGAGTTCGGGTACGGCGAGGTGCCGTACCAGAGGAAGTTGCCGAAGCCGTAGCCGACGTACGTGTCCCCGAGCATGCCCGCGCCCTGCATAACGTGCGCGTGGGTGCCGACCACCGCGGTCGCGCCGGCCTCCGCGAGGTCCGTCGCGACGTCCTTCTGGGTGGCCGACGGGCACTTGTCGCCCTCGATGCCCCAGTGCATGTAGACCACCACGACGTCGGCCTCCGCCTTGGCGTCGCGGACCGCCTTGACCAGGCGGGCGGACGTGAGCGCGGTCGCGATCCCGGGCTTGGTCGCGCCCGCCGCGTACCGCTGGCTGGTCAGGTCGTTCACCTGGCTCGCGGCCACCACCGCGACCCGGACGCCGTTGACCTCGGTCGTCCACGGCCGGTACGCCGCCTCGGCGTTCTTGCCGAAGCCCACGACGGGCAGCGCGCCGTTGTCGGCCGCCGCCAACGAGTCGGTCAACCCCGCCTGCCCGAAGTCCACCGCGTGGTTGTTGGCCATGCTGACCACGTCCACGCCGGTCGCCTTGAGGTCGTCCAGCGCGCTCTTCGGCGCCCGGAACGTGTACGTCTTGGCCTCCGCCGCCCCGCGCTCGGTGATCGCCGACTCGAAGTTGACCATCGCGATGTCGGCCTGCTCCAGCGCCTTGCCGATCGGGCCGAGCGTGTCGGCGCCCTCGCCGAGCCGCGACACGGTCCGACCGGTGAAGTGCACGTCGCCGCCGAAGGCGATCGTCACCGTGCCGGCGGTTCCCCCGGTGGGCGCACCCGATCCGGTCGGGGCGGCCTGCGGGCCGGGAGCCCGGGGTGCGCCGGGGGCGGTGGCACCCGCGGACGCGACCGGTTCGACGTCGTCGTGCGAGCCCCCGTCAGACCCTCCGACCAGGGAGCATCCGGTGAGCAAGGCCAGGACGCAGGCGCCGACGACGACCCGGAATTGCCGGGAGGAGGGTATGTGCACCGGCACACGCTAACCCACCCGATCACCGTGCCGTTCGGAACCGGTCCATTCACTGCTGTCTTCTGATCGCGGATGTGCCTAGGCTCCGATCCGACCAGCTCAGCACCGTGTTCCGAGAGGCCACCGCATGACCGGCGCAGTCGACAACAAGCGGCTCATCGAGCAGTTCTGGCAGGACCTGTACGAGCGGGACTTCGACAAGGTCGGCGCGTACTTCGCCGCCGACGGGCACTACACGGACGTGCCGGCGCCGGGTGCCGGGGCGTTCGGCCCCGAGCAGATAGCGGCCCGCCTCCGCCTCGGTCTGGAGATGCTGTCCGGCTACGAGCACCACCTCAAGCACATCGTGGCCGACGGCGACATCGTGGTCACCGAGCATGCGGAGAAGTGGTTCTGGGAGTCCGGCGAGAGCGTCCTGCTGCCGTTCGTCTCGGTCCACGAGGTCGGCCCGGACGGCAAGCTCGTGCGCTGGCACGACTATTGGGACTTCAACACGCTCATGAACGCCGCCCCGGCGTGGTGGCTGGAGCACATCGCCAAGGGCTTCGCCTGACCCCCCGGCGCCTCCCGTACGGGCCAACTCCCGCGTTACTCTTACCCGTTGGGGGACGCCCGGGATAGCGTACGGCCGCTCCCACCCACGACGACGACCCGGGCACCGCGGCCTCGGCCGACGTGCCGGGAAGGGAGTGGACCGTGTCCCAGCAGAGCCCTGGAACGGCCGGAAGCCCGAACGCACTCCGCGTCTCCGCACTGTGGCGCTACCCGGTCAAGAGCATGATCGGCGAACCGCTCGAACTGGCCCGGCTGGACCCCGACGGCATGCGCGGCGACCGCGTGTGGGCGGTCCGCGACGAGGACGGCGACTTCATCGCGGACGCCCGCCGCAACCCGGTCCTGCTCGGCCTGCGCGCCCGCTACCTGCGGCCGGTCAGCGCCGCCGACCCGGTGCCGCCGGTCGAGATCACACTGCCGGACGGCCGGACCGTCCGCTCGACGGACCCCGGCGTGCACCACGAGCTCGGCACGGTGCTGGGCCGACCCGCCGCGCTGCGGTCGCGGCGGCCGGCCTCGGACGAGGCGTACTACCGGCGCCCTACGCCCGAGGACGGCGACTGGGTGCGCTTCCTGGAGGAACTGTTCGGCGTCGACACGGGCGCCGACGTGCCGGACCTGAACCTGCTGCCGGACGCGCTGTGGACCAACCAGACGATGCCGGGCACCCACCACGACGCGTACCCGCTGCACGTGCTCACCGACCGCACCCTGGAGTCGCTGCGCAAGCTCTCCCCCGGCAGCGACGTGGATGTGCGCCGGTTCCGACCGAACGTGCTCGTGGCGGTGCCGGACGAGGTCGAGGGGGACTTCCCCGAGCGGGCGTGGACCGGGCTCGACCTGCACATCGGCACGGCCGTGCTGCGCATCGAGGGCGAGTGCCCGCGCTGCGTGATGATCAGCCACCCGCTGCCGGACGCGGAGCTGGCGGCCGACCGGGCGCTGCTGCGTACCGTGCATGCCAAGACCAACCACAACGTGGGCATGTACGCGTCGGTCGTGTCGCCCGGGATCTTCGGCGTCGACGACGCCGTCGAGGTGCGGGAGCCGCAGGCCCAGGCGTCGGAGGCCGAGGAGTAGGCGCCCGGCCCGGTCGCCGGGCGGAAAGCGACGAGCCCCGGCCGCGGGGCCGGGGCTCGTCGGAAGTCTGGTCCTTCGGGCCCAGTCATGGATCCTACGCTTGAGCACGCCGAAGGCAATAAGATCGTAGCACAAACGCGGATCCCGCCTGGGATTCCCCGGAACCGCCGGGCCCCGCCCCCGCTCGGCCCCGCGCTCGGCCCCCCGGCGCCCAGGCCGGTCAGGCCCGGGTGACGGCCTCGTAGACGCGGTCCGCGAGCTCCGGGTGCATGTCGAGGAAGCCCTCCTCGTCGACCTCGAACGCGCCCGTCCGGAAGCTCTCCACAAAGGTCCGGAGCATGCGCTCCATGTCGGGGTAGTCGGTCTGCACCGGGGCGCCGTCCACGTAGCTCCAGACCTGCACGATGCCCTCGTCGGCAGTCCAGGCGACGGCGTAGAAGTCGCCGGCCGGCGAGACCAGCAGCGGCAACCACTCCTCGTCGCCGTCGGACTCCACCTCGACCTCGTCGCGGAACTCCATCGCCTCGTCGAGGCTGACGAGCACGTAGCCCGGGATGAACGACGCGTCGTCCACCGTCTGGTCCTCCTCGGCCCGCGTGCCGTCCGCCCAGCCGAACCAGGCGACCAGCTCCTCGGGGGCGCCGTCGAGCTTGCCCCGCACCGCCTCGGGCGCGAGCCCGGGCTCGAAGAGCCGCACGACTTTGCGCTCGAGTCTGTCCAGCTCGCGCCGGACGCCGTCGAGTCCCTCCGTGACCGTGGCCATACGTTCCCCTGCTTCTTCAACGTCTAGACGCGTACGCACCGTGCGCACCCCCGTACAGGATGTCGTACGGCACCCTCACAGCCTGGGGCACGCGCCGCCGATGCAGAAGGGCCCGGCCGAGTGGCCGGGCCCTTCCTTGCGCCTAGCGGGTGATACCCGGGGTCACTTGCCGTCGAGACCCAGGATCGCGTTCTCCGGCAGCACGGTGTGCACCAGGTCCGGGTTGACCGGGCCGTTGAACGGCGGGTACTTCGGGCCCTGCGCGTTGCGGCGGTAGACCGAGGTGGAGTGCTCCGCGGTCTTGTCGAACTCCGGGATGACCTTCTCGCCGAAGAGCTCGATCATCTCGAGGTTCTCCTCGTGCGTCATGCCGTCGTTGATGCCGAAGACGAGCTGGTCGGTGCCGACCGCCTGGTACGCCTCGATCTGCTCACAGACCTCCTCCGGCGTGCCGACCAGCATGAGGCCCGACTCGATGATGAAGTCGAGGAACTCGTCGCCGCCCTGCGAGAGGTCGAACGGCGGCTCCGGCCAGGTCACCGCGTCGGCCGACTTCGGCATGGTGTCGTGGTAGAGGTTCACCATGGTGACCAGGTAGCCGCGGCCCTTGGAGATGGCGATCTCGCGGGCGCGCTTGCGGTCGTTCAGACAGATGACCGCGTTCGTCATCATGACGTTGTTGTTCTGGTAGTCGCCCAGGATCTCGACCGGGTTCTCCGCGGCTTCCTTGTAGGCCTCGATGCGGCCCTTCAGGTTGAAGATCGGCTCGAAGTTGAACGCGATCGCGCCGATGCCCAGCGAGCCGGCCTTGGCGAAGGAGCCGGGGTTGCCGCACGCCATCCAGATCGGCGGGTGCGAGTGGCCGTACGGCTTGGGCAGGATGTTGTGCGGCGTCGGCACGGTGAAGTGCTCGCCGTGGAAGGAGTAGTCGTACTGCTCCCACATACGCACGATCTCGCGCGAGACCTCGTCCCACTCGGCCTTGGTCGAGTTGGTGTCCATGATGTTGAACGAGGCGACCTCGTGGCTGCCCGCGCCGCGACCGGTGCCCCACTCGAAGCGGCCCTCGGTGATGTGGTCCAGCATCGCGGCCCGCTCCGCGAACCGCACCGGGTGCTCCTTGCGCGGCGACAGCGAGTTGATGCCGGTGCCGAGGTGGATGCGCTCGGTCTTCGCGGCGACGTAGCCCATCGCGACCTCGGGGGCCGACATGTGGGAGTACTCGGTCAGGGCGTGGTGCTCACCGAACCAGACGTACT
Source organism: Streptomycetaceae bacterium NBC_01309 (assembly GCA_045039925.1). Classification (GTDB taxonomy): domain Bacteria; phylum Actinomycetota; class Actinomycetes; order Streptomycetales; family Streptomycetaceae; genus Yinghuangia. Next base: position 5,660,031 of record CP108400.1, on the reverse strand, counting down.
TCCAATTGTGCTTGTCGGCCTTGATGGCCAGCTCCAGCTCACGCTGAAGCATCAGGTGCTCGGAAGCGCGATCGTGCGCAGCCGGTCCCGGGATGTAACCGTTCAGGAAGATGCCGAACTCCACGTGGAGCCTCCCAAAGTGCTGGTTCAACAATGTCGCGTCTGGCGGCTGCGCCCGTACAGCGGCAATGTACGCGCGGCCGGTCGAGACTTGTGGTGAGAGGTGTCTAACGTCACGTCAGAAACCGCTGCTGGCAAGGGGGTTCACAGACTGCCCCCGACCTGCTAACTGTCTCTTGACGTGCGGGTAACAACACGGACGGTGACTGCCTTGTTCAGGCGACACGTGTAGGCCGCACACACGTAACGCCGATGTGATCGGCGTCGATCAGATTTGCCTGTTTCTGGGTTCTGCCGGATGCATTCCTATGCAATGTGCGGACTCTTCGGACTCGCCGCCCAGGACTCTCCGGATCGGATCTACCCAGGTCCCCGCCCGTGTCCTTGTCTTATGCATTTTCGGTCGGTGTTCCGCTTGGATGGGGTCCATGGGAGAAAGCCTCGACCTGCACCCCGCCCTGACCCGCCTCGACCTGCTCGCCGACCCGGTCGCCGACGCCCTCAAGCAGTGGGCCGGTCCCGTCCCGGTCGACGCCGTCGAGGTCGCGGAGATCGACCCCGACCTGGCCGACACCGCCGCCTTCTGCGCGTACTACGGCGTCACCCTCGAAGAGTCCGTGAACTGCGTGGTCGTCGCGGCCAAGCGCGGCTCCGAGGTGACGTACGCGGCGTGCATGGTGGCGGCCACGACGCGCGCCGACGTGAACGGGCTGGTCCGCAAGCACCTCGGGGCGCGGAAGGCCTCGTTCGCGCCGCTCGCCGAGGTCGCCGCGATGTCCGGGATGGAGTACGGCGGCATCACGCCCGTCGGGCTGCCCGCGGGCTGGCCGATCCTGGTCGACGCGGCGGCCGCGGAACTGCCGAGCGTGGTGATCGGGTCGGGCAACCGCCGCTCCAAGCTGCGGCTGCCGGGGCCGGCGCTGGCGTCGCTGCCGGGCGCGGAGGTACTGGAGGGGTTGGGCGTACCGCTCAACTGAACGCTCGGCGGTGCACGCCGCTCGCCCGCTCGGCCGAGGGGGCGTCCCCGCGGACCTCAGCCCAGGACGCGCTCGACCTCGGCGTTGGCCGCCGGGCTCAGCAGGGCGTGCCAGCGCTCGAACAGCAGGTGGAGCCGCTGCCGCTCGGCCTCGTCGGACAACGGGCTGATGCCCGCGATGTCCAGTTCGTTGGCGACGGTGATCTCGGCGAACGCGCGGCGCAGGCGCGGGCCCGGCACGTACCGGGCGCCGCTGAAGCGGTCGGTGAACGTGCCGTGGTCGTCGGCGAGTCCGGCGTACGTCGCGGTGCGGTCGCAGCTCGCGTAGAAGTAGACCAGCTCCTCGGCCTCGTCCCCGACGAGCGCCGCGAGTTCGGCGCGGCGGTCGAGGCCGTACAGCGCGACCGGGAACCCGTCGGTGCCGTAGAAGGCATGGCAGAGGCCCGCCAGCCGGACTTCGCGGTCGGCACCCCACTCGGTCAGCATGTCGTGGACGCGCACCAAGTGGTCGAACAGCGTCCCGCCGGGATGGCCGATGCCTTCGGCGCCGAGCTCGCGGAGTACTTCCACGGCGTCCGTCGTGACCACTGGTGCACCGCCAATTCCCGTCAGGGGCAAGCAACGTGATGGAACGTCAGGTTTGTGACAGGGGTGGGTCGGCCCCGCCGCGTGTTGTCGACGATCACACGGCGGGTTGCCGCCCCGGGCCCTGACGGAAGGATCCCGCCTCGGCAACACCCAAGTCAATCCTAGGATTTCCTGGGCTTGACCCAAGAGATATCTTGCTCCTCATGACACTCGACGACCTGCGGACCTTTGTCGCAGCCTGCCGCCACGGCAATCTGACCCTGGTGGCGCGCGAACTCGGCCGCACCCAGTCGGCGGTCAGCCAGCACATCAAGCGCCTGGAACACGAGCTGGGCCTGGACCTGCTGGAACGCCTGCCCCGCGGGGTCGCGCCCACCGAGGCCGGCCGGATCCTGTTCTCCGCCGCGAGCGACGGCCTCGCGGGCCTCGACCTGGCGCTGCGGCGGCTGCGCGACCTGCGGCACGGGCACGGGGGCGCGGTGCGCGTCGCGACGGGGGCGACGACCGTACGCCACTTCATGACCGCCGCGATCGTCGAGTTCCGCCGCCGCCACCCGACGACGTCGCTGGAGTTCCAGACCGAGAGTTCGAGCCGCACCTGCATGGAGGCCGTCGGGGCCGGGCGCGCCGACCTCGCGTGGATCACCATCGGCGAGCCGGTGCGCGGCATCGAGCAGCGCCCGGTGGCGAAGCTGCGCTGGATGCTCGCGGTACGCCGCGACGACCCGCTCGCCCGGCGGGACTCGCTGGGCCCGGACGACCTGGCCGGGATCCACCACATCCGCCTGCCCGAGACGTCGACGTCGCGCCTGCGCCTCGACGCGCACCTCGCGGCGCACGACATCCACCCGCCCGCCACCACCGGCGTCGCCGACTGGGACACCGCCATGCTGCTGGCCGAGCTGGGCCTCGGCCACGCGGTCGTCCCGGACCTGCCGAACCTGTCCCGGGCGCCCGAGGGGCCGCTGCGGCTGATCCCGATAGCCGGCCTGCCGCCGCTCACGGTCGGCTGGGCGGCCCGGCAGTGGGACGCGCTGGCCCCGGCGGCCCTGGAATTCGCGGGCTTCGTAGAGTCGTCCCCATGACCATGCCGCCGCCGGAACGCACCGCGCCGGGACCGGTCGTCGCCGACGACCTGGCCGCCGCACCCGAACTGCTGTTCGCGTACTACAACGCGACGGCCGCGGAGATGGGCCACCCGACGTGGCCGACGCCCGCCGACCTGCCGGACTACTTCCGCGTCGACTACGACGACCCCGCGGCGTACTACAGCCCTCCCGGCGGCTACCTCGCCGCCCGCCTCGACGGCCGCCTCGCGGGCGGCGTCGGCTACCACTCTTACGGCCCGGACGTCGAGGTCAAGCGCCTGTACGTGGCCCCCGACGCGCGCGGCGCGGGTGTCGCGCAGGCGCTGATGGCGGTGCTGCACGAGCGCGCCCGCGCGGCCGGTGCGCCGCGCTGCGTACTGGATGTCCTGCCGCAGCGCACCGGCGCGATCAACCTGTACAAGCGGCTGGGCTACCGGCAGATCGGCCCGTACCGCGACGACCACGGGCCGATCGACCTGGTCTGCTTCGCCTACGACCTCTGAGAACTGGCGTGGATCGCACGGTCGTCGGCGTCGGACCGCGCGCTCCTGGTGCTCATGCCTCCTCCCCGGCCTGCGCGTTCGCATCCTCCAGCGCCGAGAGCCGTGCGAACTGCTCGTCGCTGAGCGCCACTTCGAGTGCCGCGAGGTTCTCGCGCAGATGCGTCTCGGACGAGGTCCCGGGGATGGGCACGACCGTGTCGGTACGCCGCAGCAGCCACGCGAGCGCGGTCTGCGCCGGCGTCGCACCGATCTCGCGGGCCACCTCGGCCACCGGTCCGTCCGGTCCGGCGTGGGCGCCCATCGCGATCGGGAAGAACGGCACGAACGCGATGCCGTGCTCGGCCGCGTACTCGACCACGTCGTCGTGTCCGCGGGCCGCGAGGTTGTAGAGGTTCTGGACCGCGGCGATCGGCGCGGTCTCCGCCGCCTCGCGAAGCTGATCCACCGTCACCTCGGACAGCCCGATGTGCCGGACCTTGCCCTCCTCCTGCAACCGCCGCAGCGCGCCGACCTGGTCGGCGACGGGGTAGGCGGGGTCGAGGCGGTGCAGGTAGAGAAGGTCGAGGCGCTCCACGCGCAGGCGGCGGAGCGCGAGCTCGGCCTGCTGGCGCAGATAGGCGGGGTGGCCGAGGGGCACCCACTCGTCCGGGGCGGGGCGTACGACGCCGACCTTGGTGGCGACGGCGACGGAGCCTCTGTACGGGTGCAGCGCCTCGGCGACCAGTTCCTCGTTGGCGCCGAGCGCGTAGGCGTCGGCGGTGTCGACGAGGTCCGCGCCGAGGTCGACGGCCTTGCGGAGCACGGCGACCGCCGCGGCGCGGTCCGCCGGCGGACGCCAGATCGGCGCGGCGGCGGGGTCCGGCGGACGCTCGGGACCGTCGGCGAGCCGCATCGCGCCGAAGCCGATGCGACGGATCGTCAGGTCGCCGCCGAGGGCGAAGGTGGACGGGGGAACAAGCGGGGTTTTCGTCGAGTTCGTCATGACCGCAACGCTAGTTTTTGACATCGGTGTGAGATTCAAGGGGATGTGAGGGGCGTCACATGAAGATCGGCGACCTGGCCCGGGCCACGGGCGTCAGCCCCCGCCTGCTGCGCTACTACGAGGAGCAGGGACTGATCGAGGCACGGCGGGCGCCCAGCGGGCACCGGCGGTACGGCGCGGAGACGGTCGAGGCGGTGGGCCGCATCCGGGCGCTGCTCGCGGCCGGACTGCCGACCAGCGTGATCCGCGGCCTGATGGCGTGCTTCACCGAGGGCACCGACCTGGACGCGTGCGCCGCGGAGCACCTGCGCGAGCACCTGGAGGGCGTCGAGGCGCGTATCGCCCAGCTCGAGGCGACGAAGTCCACGCTGGCCGCACTGCTGGCGTCGACGGCCTCCCGGACCCCGGTCGCCGCCTGAGCCGGTCCGCAAAATTCTTTCGGGCCGAGCGATGAGTTTCCGCTGACCCGCCGGTCTACCTCTTTGAAAGCACGACGCGATACGGACAACATGGCCCAAAAGCCATAAGTTCCGCACCGGCCGCACTATCGAGAAGAGGCGCAGACATGGCCACGATGATCTTCGTGAACCTCCCGGTCAAGGACCTGGACAAGTCCAAGAAGTTCTACTCGGCGCTGGGCTACACCCTCAACGAGCAGTTCAGCGACGAGAACACCGCGAGCTTCGTCATCAGCGACACCATCGTGGTCATGCTCCTCAAGGAGGACAAGTTCCGGGAGTTCAGCACCAAGCCCGTCGCCGACGCGGGCGCGGTCACCGAGGCCCTGCTCTGTCTGAGCGCCGAGAGCCGCGAAGAGGCCGACCGCATCGCCGAGCTGGCCCTCTCCTCCGGCGGCAGCAAGGCCAAGGAGCCGCTCGACATGGGCTTCATGTACGGCCGCTCGTACCTCGACCCGGACGGCCACCACTGGGAGCTGGCGTACATGGACCCGGCCGCCCTCGAAGGCTGACCCCACCCCCGGCAGGGCACCGCCGCCCCCCCCGAACGCCCCGAGCGACCCCCGCCCGGGGCGTTCCGCATGCCCGCGGCCTTTAGCGCGGTGGGCGCGGCGGTGATCGATGCGCGTGGTGATCGAAGTGCAGGCTGCACTATGGGAGTTGCAGTCTTTTGGGGGCCGCGAAGTGTCCGCGGGATGACGCGTCCTCGACTTGACCAAGCTTGCCTCGGGGCCAACCGCATGTGAGTACAGTTGACATCAGTGCGACGCCGACTGCTGGGGGGGCGGGGCGCGCGGGGCGGGGGCTCTTGTGGGTGCAATGTCCCGTCCTTCTCTCCGGCGGGTGGCGTCCGAGCAGCGACGGGATCGTCCGACGATCCGGAACTCCCCCTGATCCGAAGGCTCTTGGCTCAACCTTCGCGACTTCTCCACTTTCTCCGCCTGTTCCATTCGCTCGAAGCACTCCGCATCTCAACCTTCGGTCTTGGGGAACTCCCTTTCTGCCCGGTCCCGTTCGGAGGGGGGATACACCGATGGCATGGGTTCCTACGCGGTCGCGTCTGGTCCCGGCCTTGTTGGTCGGCGCGACGCTCGGGCTTGCGCTCGCGGCGGCTCCCGGCGCCGCCCAGGAGAGCCAGGACCCGCCGCCGGTACCGGCGGTGCGGCCTGTCCACTTCGTCGTCATGGTCGACGAGTCGGGCAGCCTGCGCGACGACGGTCCCGACAAGACCACCTCGATACACCTGGAACGTGAGAAGCAGGCGGCCGGCATCCTCGCCATCGGCGATCTGAGCCCCGAATCCCAGGTCGCGGTCGCCGGATTCGGCAGCTCGACGACCGGGCAGAGCGACGCGGTGGACGTGGTCTGCGAAATGCAGCCCGTCGTCTCGCCGGAACGCGCAACCTGCGTCGACAAGTTGGCGCTGCGTACCGAGCAACAAGGCGACTTCACCGACATCCCCGCCGCGATCCGGCAAGGCGTGAACCTGCTCGGGTCGGCACCGAGCGGCACGCCCCGCATCCTCTTCCTGTTGACCGACGGGAAGATGGAGGTCGGCCCGGGGCAGGGCTACGGCACCGACGTGAACCGCATACCCGCGGCGATGGACCGCGCGCTCACCGACGCGCTGGCCGAGGCCCGCGCCAAGGGCGTGCAGATCTGGCCGCTCGGCTTCGGCGACAGCGCCAACATCAACCCCGTCGAGCTGGACCGCATCGCGGCCGGCGGGGCGCCGGGCACCTGTCCCAACCGCCCCGAACTGCAGCCCGCCAAGCAGATCGTCCCGGACTCCTCCGCGGTCGGCCTCACCCTGCAACAGGCGTTCGCCACCGCGCGCTGCGGCGGGCTCACGCCGCCGGACACCAAGACGGTGCCCGGGGGCGGTGAAGCGGACCTCTACGTGGACATCCCGCCGATCGCCACCGACGTGACCATCCAGGTCACCAAGGAGGACGCGCGCATCGAGGTCACCTGGTTCGACCCGAAGGACGCAGCCGTCCCGGCCCCCGCGCGGCCCGCGGACGTCCGCGGCCAGGGCACGGTCGTGGAGGCCCTCCAGGTCTCCGACCCGCTGCCCGGCCGCTGGCGGATCCACCTCAAGGCACCCCCGGGGGTGTCCGGCCCGGTCACCGCCCGGGCCCTGTGGCAGGGCGTGATCCGCTCGTACGTCGAACTCGACCCGCCCCGCCCGATGGCCGGCGACCCCGTGGACCTCTCGGTGTTCCTCCAGACCCGCAAGGGCGCGCTGGCCGACCCCGGGGCCGTCGACGCCGTGCGCGTCGAGGCGATCATGGAGGCACCCGGCGGCGCGCCGGTGCGCATCGCGCTCTCCGACACCGGCACGGCACCCGACCGGGTGGCCGGGGACGGCGAGTTCACCGGGACGGTCACCATCCCGCAGGGGACCGTGCAACCGGTCAAGTTCACCGGACGCGTCAACGCCGAAGGTGTGCAGGGCGACGAGCAGGTGCTCACCGTGACCCCGCGCACCGGGCCCGCCCCGGTCAGCGCGTCGCTGGAGCTCGACTCCGCGTCGCCCCGGGTCCCGCGCGGCGGCACGGTGCGCGGGACGGTCGAGTGGCGTGTGACCGACGGGAAGCCGCACACGCTGCGGATCACCCCGGAGTTCCCGTCCGGCGTACCCGTCGGCTTCTCCCCCGTCGAGCACCGACTCGACGGTGTGCAGGACTCGTTCGGGTTCGAGCTGAAGATCGGCAAGGGCGCCCCCGACGGCCTCCTCAGCGGCCGCCTCACGGTCGTGGACACCGCGGACGGCACCGAGGTGGCCGCAAAGACCGTGCGCCTCACGGTGGTTCCTCCGCCCGGCTTCTGGGACGAGAACCTGTGGTGGGTGCTGCTCGCCGCCGGGCTGGTCGTCGTCGCGGTCGTCGGGTCGGTGCTGCGGGCGCGGCGTCGGCGCCGCGACGCCCGCATCGGGCCGATCGTGCTCCAGCTCTACTTGGACGGGCGCCCGATCGGCGTGCCGGCCCGCCCGTTCAACGACGAAGCCGCCCGGATGTGGTTCCGGTTGGACGGCGCGTCCGCGCCGCCGAGTCTGTCGACCGTCGACGCCCAGGAGGACGGCTGCTGGACGGTCCGCCGCTCGCGGTCCCACGGCGGGCTGGAACTCGACAGCCCGATCGGCGTCACGCTGCGCCTGGCGCCGGGACAGCTGGTCGAGTTGGAGTCCGGGCTGTCGCTGGGCTTCACCGACAGCCGCCTGGAGCACCCCGGTGGTCCGGAGGACGGCCACCAGGATCCCTTGGGCGGCCCGTACGGCGGTCCCTTCGGCGCGCCCCCCGGCGGACCGCCGGACGGCGGCCCCGACGGCCCCTCCGCACCCGGGCCGTCCTCGCCCGGATACCCGCCGGGCCCGCCTTCGTCCGGCATCCACGGCCCCTACGGTCCGCCCGGCGGGGGTCCGGGCGGCGCCGACGTGTACGACACCCCGACGTACGGACCGTTCCGACCGCCGCCGTACACGCCTTAGGCCGGGGCCGGGAAGCAGGAGACAGGGAGGTCCTTTGTCCGCCGAAAGCCGCAAGGGAATGTCCATCCACCAGTCGATGCTGTTCGTCGGGCTCGGTGGCACCGGGTGCCTGATCGGCGCCGAGTTGGAACGCCGGTTGCGCGAAGAGCTGTGCGGCGCCGACGGCACCGGGCTGCAACAGCGGCTCGGCGGCCAGCTCGCGCCGTTCCAACTGCCCAACTGCATCCAGTTCGTGTACGCCGACCTCAGCCAGAACGAGCTCCAGCAGCAACGCCAACGCGCCGCGCCGCCCGCCCACCGCGCCGCGGCGGACCGCAACGCGCACCTGACGACGCGCCTGGTCCCGCCGTTCCGGACATACCCCGAAGTCGCGCAGAGCCTGCGCCTGAACGCGGCGCCGGAGACCACCGCGTGGCTGCCGCCCCCGGCCGGCGAGCCGCGCGTCACCCCGCTGTGGCGCGGTGCCGGGCAGCTGCCCACCGTCGGCCGCGCCGCGCTGTTCGAGACCTTCCGCCACGGACTCGGCGCCGCCACCGACCCGTTGGAGCGCGCGGTCGGGCTGATCAGCAACGGCAACGACCACCTGATGGCGCTCGGCGGCAACCACTCCAAGCGCAACACGTGCGACGTGTTCATCGCCTTCTCGCTGGCCGGCGGCACCGGCTGCGGGATCTTCTACGACTACCTGCACCTGCTGGGCCAGGCCTTCGCGCAGGGCTACCAGGGCATCAAGATCTATCCGCTGGTGCTGATGCCCTCCGCGTTCGACGAGGCGCGCGGCGGAGGGCGCGCCGCGACCCTGAACGCCGGGCGCGCGCTCCTCGACCTGTTCCAGCTGGTGGACGACCAGAACGGGCAGCACGTCGGCGAGGAACTCGGCTCGGGACCGGACGCCTCCAGCGCGACCCTGGAGGTCCGCTACCCCGGCGGACGGGCGATCCGCCTGCCCGCCGGCACCGTGCAGACCGCGTTCCTGTTCAGCCGCACCACCGGCATCGAACGGGAGGACCTGCACCGCAGCGTCGTCTCCCTGGTGACGTCGCTGATCGGCACCGGACTGAACACGTCCACGGAGGTCGACCACGCGGTCGTCCAGACCGACGACTTCCAGTCGTTCGCGGACAGCTTCATCAACGAGGGCGTCAAGCGCGAGGCCCCGGCACCGTCCGGGATCGGCGCCTGCGGTGTGTCCACCAGCCTGGTCGCCTCGATGACCGTGCCGGTGGACGAGCTCGCGGACATCGTCGCCGGGCGGATGCTCGCCCGCGCCGTGCGCGAGCTGACCTCCGAGTCGCGCGTCAGCGGCGAGAGCAACGCCGAGCACATCCGCGCGTTCCTGTCCGCGTCCGGCCTCGGCGACCTGTGGACCTGCTCGCCGCCGCAGTTGACCGTCCCCCAGCCGACCAAGGGCGCGGCGGGAATCCTCAAGGCACTCACCGTCCGCTCGCGCGCCATGGAACAGGCCTTGCAGCAGCAGGAGCTGCAACTGCGCCCGCACGTCGCCAAGCTGGCCGAGGAGTTCAACCACCACCGTGGGGTACGCCAACTCCTCTCCGCAGTCGACCTGTTCCGCCTCCAGCGCATCCTGTTCGGCGACCGCCGCCTGCACATGGAGCACGAACGACCGGGCGTGGTCGGCTTCTTGAACGCCACCGCCGTCGAACCGCCGACCGTCCCCGGGATGACGGTCAACCCGCCTCAGCTGCCGCCGATCAAGGACAAGGCGGGCGGCGTGGTGCGTGCCCAGTGGGGCAACCCCGAAGTCCAGCAGGCACTGCAGATGCAGCAGCGCTGGCTCGAATGGCGGTCCCGCCGCACCTGGCACGCGCACTGGGCCGCGCAGAACGAGGTGTGGGTGCGCAAGGTCAACCAGTTGCGCAACATCGTCTCCTCGCTGGTCGACGCGTTCGACGAGCACCAGGCGGGCGACGAGGCCGCGTTCGCGCACGCCACCCGCGAGCTGTACAAGTCACGTTCCGGCGTGTCGTACCTGCTGCCGCCGCGCCGCAGCCTCGACTCGTTCTACCGGGCCGTGCTGCGCCGCTTCCTGGACCGCGAGCACCTGCCCGAGACCGACACCGAGGCGCGGCTGGTCGGCAAGCTCCTGGGCGGCGACGTGTGGCAGCGCGCGTACGAGACCGCCGAGGAGCCCGAAGGGCCGCAGGAGGCACTGACGTTCGTCCGGGAGCGGCTCAAGCAGCACGTGAAGACGCTGTTCGTGCAGTCCGGCAGCATCGGCGAACAGCCCTTGCTGCCGCCGGTACGCGACCTCCTCACCCGGGCGGTGTCCCGGTCCGGCCCGACCGTGGGCGAGGAAGACCTCCTCCAGTTCCGCCAGAAGCTCGCCGGCATGCTCCCCAACGGCTTCACCCCCGAGGGCAGCGGCGAACTCAAGGTCCTGATCACCCACCCCGGGACGGTCGCCGACGCGGAAGTGCGCGACTACCTGGAGGGCGCGCTCAACATCCCCGTCGAGCCCGGCCGCAAGCTCGAATTCCGGTCCCTGGAACAGGAGTCGGTGGTGGTCGTGCTGTTCCGCAGCTCGATGAGCCTCACCGAGGTCCCCGAGGTCCGGCAGATCCTCGACCACTGGGCCAAGGCCCTCGACACGCAGGACCCCGGGGACTTCCTCAAGTGGCGCCAGCGCAACAGCTACGGCTCGGCGTGGCTGGCCACCAATGCCCGGCACCGCGAGTACATCCTGCACAGGCTGCTGTGCGCGCTGTGGAACGGGCAGGTGGAGATCGCCCGGGGCGACCCGCAGTCGCCCGAACTGGTCCGCATCACGCTCCCGCACGCCCCGACCGCCATGTCGCTGCCGCTGCGGCCGTTCGGACGCGCGTCCTCGTGGGGCAGCCTGCTGAGCGCGTACGAGCGGTGGATGCTCAACGACGACTCCGCGGCACGACGCGACTTCGCCCGGCAGTTGATGCGCAGCACCCCCGAAGGGCTGGGCGGCCGGGTCCGCCCGCCCCACGAGCTGTACCGGCTGGTCGTCCACAACGTCGCCCCCGCGCAGCGCAAGCTGCTCGCCGACGCGCTCGACCGGCTTACCGGGCAGAGCCGTTCGTGGGCGGAGGAACTCCTCGAACTGTGGTCCACCACCCTGGACGCGGCACTCGACCGGCCCTTCGAGCAGCAGAACCTCACTCACGACTCGCTGCGTCACCTCGACGAGGACCGGTACGGCGGGTTCGAGGCTCCGGGGTCCGGCGGGGAGGACGCGCCGTGACCGCGGACGGCTCCCACGCGCCGCGCCCCGTCGTCGTCCGCATCGACCTCCGGGAGGAGTACGAATCGGTCATGGCGGCCGCGAGCTTCATCGAGGTCCAGAAGCGGTATGTCCGGGAGCGCGTACCGGCGGACACGACATCGGTCGACGCCGACCGCATCCTCGTGGTCGACGACGTCGCCACCATGGTGCAGCACCGGCCCGCGTACGAACGCATGCTGACGGGACGTCACGTCAAGCTGATGTGCGTGGCGGTCGGGCCCCCGCTCACGAGCGCGGTGGTCCTGCGCCGCCCGGGGCAGCTCACCGGCGTCGGCACCGCGACTCTGTGGGTCGGTGACCCGCACGGCACCGAGTGGGCCCCGGGCCACGCCGCGGGCCTGGTGCTCGACGGCCCCGACCGCGGCGCCGACTCGCTGCGGCGCCTGTTGGACAGCCTGAGCCAATGCGAGCTGTACGACCAGGTCATGTCCCGGGTGGGCGAGCTGCCGGGCGCGGTCGCCGGGCCCGGGCTGCGGCTGCTCGCGCACACCGTCCAGGACGACGTCCTGGCGCGCGCCCGGGCCCGCGCGCAGCGGCGGCTCACCGCGGACGCGCGAGGCCTCGAAGTCCCGTGGCCGGAACCGCTGGTGGCCTTGATGAGGGGCACGCCCATGAGCGCCGCGACCGGCCCCGCGGGCGGCCCGGTGGGTGGTCCCGTGGGTGGTCCCGTTGGTGGCCCTGTGGGCAGTCCTGTGGCCGGTTCCTCGGCGGCGCCCGGGATCCCCGACAGCATCGATCCGCAGGGCCGCCTCGCCGGAGCCGCGCACCGCACCCGCCAGGCGCTCGACCGGGCCTCGGGCCATCTGGCCGTCCTGGGCGGGGCGCGTGAGCTGTACCTGCCCAAGGTGCCGCGTACCGCCGTGCTCGACGACCTCGGGAACGCGGCCACGGCGCTCGGCGACTACGTGCAGTGGGCGAAGCAGGTCGTCGGCCGCCCCGGGTTCCCGGACTCCCCCGACGTGCGCATGCACCTGGAAAGCGTCGGAGTCGCCGTCCCCGAACCGGCCACCTTCGACGCCGCGGTGGTGGCCGAGGCGCTCAACACCCATGTCGCGGACGCCCTGAAGGCGGGCGAGGGGCTGCGCCCGCTGGCGGCCCGGATCCGCGAGGCGGGCCACCGCCTGACCCCTGGCTCCGGACCGGGACGAACCGCGGAGCTCGACGCCGCGGCCCCCAGGGCGCTGACCCAACGGCTCACCGCACCACCGCCGTTCCCGCTGCACCGCCTGTACCCGGCCACCGCGGCCCTGCTGGTCGCCGGGGCCTTCCTGAGCGGCCTGTGGCCCGGTCCGTTCCTCACCGGGCCCCTGGCGCTCCTGCTCGCCGTGGCCGGGGTCGCCGCGGTGGTGCTGCGGCGCCCCGACCGCCGTGCCTCCGAGACCGTCCGCCGCGGCGGTGGGGGCGTGCTCCTCCTGCTCTCCGCCGGGTGCGCGGTCGTCGGCGCGGGCGCGGCATGGGGCCTGCGGGAAGTGTGGGACCCGCCCACCGGAGTCGGCCCGGTGGCACTGCTGTTCGGGCTGCTGCTGTTCGCCGTCGCGCCGGGGACCGACTGGGCGCACCGGGTCGCGGAGTGGCGCGACCGGATCCGCCTGAACGACGCCGTCCTCGCGGTCGACCGGCTGTGGGCCCTGGTCAACCGGACGGTCTGGGAGGACTGGGCACTGGCCCCCGCCCGGCGCGGCGCGGGCGACCGCGCCACGGTGCTCGCGGCCCTGCTGGACGAGGCCGCCGACGTGCTCGACACGGACGCGGCCGCCGTCGAGGCGGGGCCGGGCGCGGCCAGGACCGCGGCGGACGGGCCGGCGTCCGGCGACAGCCTGCACAACACGGTGCGGCACGACCTGGTCGACGCCGTGCACGTGGCCTTCGAAGGCGTGTGGCCGGTGTTGGAGCGCGACCCGGCCGAGGCGTCGGTCATCGCCGTCGGAGCCGACCTGGCCGACCACCTGATCACGTATCGGGAACACCTGGTGCTGCACGGCGTCCACGTGGCTCCGCCGTTCGTCCGGGACCGCGGCGAGCGGCCGCAACTCGGCGACGGGGTCGGCGTCGGGGTCGGGGCCGGCGACATGGCCGAGCTGTGCGCGGCGCCGCTGGACCGTCCGATGCTGCAACTGTGTGCCGCCGACCAGTTGGTGCTCCTGGACGCGGGGGCCCACGCCGCGGTCGCGGTGCGCTTCGCGCCTCGGGCGAGCCAGCCCGCCGTACAGCGGGTGCTGCGGGAACGCCATGCGGACGACCGTGCCCACGAGTTCGTCTGGGTCGCCGGAGGCCGCTCGGCGGGCGTCGTGCGGCTCGTCCCCCTGCCTCCCGGTGCGGTGGACGACACCCTCGTCTGGGGCGGTGGCGGTCCGGACCACGACGAAGGGGGGCTTCCGTGACGGGTGTGCCCGAGGGCGGGGAGGCGCTGGAGTTCCACACTCCGGAGGGCGAACGGGCCAAGTGGCCGGTCCGACCGGTCTCCGAACGCCAGTCGCCCGGTTCGGCGTTCCAGGTGCGCGAACTGCGCTGCGGCGACGGGTCCGTCGTACTCCAGAAGCGGCTCGTCGGGCTGCAGCCTCGCGGGGCGGCCAAGGCGCTGTCCCTGCTGGAGGCCGAGATCCGCGTCCTGCTGCGGCTGATCCGGGTGTTCGCGCACCAGGAGTATCCGCATGCCTTCGTCCGCCTGGTCGGCTTCGACTTCGACGTGTCCGAGCCCTTCCTGTTGGCCGAACCACCGGCGGCGCCGCCGGTGTCCGCGCGGATCGGGCGCATGACCGCCGAGGAACGCCACCGCTTCCTCGTCGAACTCTTCAGTGCGGCCCGCCTGTTGGAGTGCGCCTGGGTCGTGCACGGCGGGCTCTCCCCGGAGACGGTGTGCTGGGATCCGAGCGCATCCCGCGTCCAGATCACCGACTTCGCGTCGGGCCGACTCGCCGGTGAGCAGCGGCTGCCGCCCCCGGACCGCCAGTGGGCCGCCCCCGGACCGCTGCGCGCACCCGGCCCGGCGGAACTCCGCGACGATCTCTTCAGCGCCGCGCAAGTGGCCTACAACGCGGTGACCGCGGCTCCGATCCGGGCGGGCGGGCCCCCGGCGAACCTGTCGTTGCACGCACACCTCCACGCACTGCCCGCGGCCGCCTTCCACCCCGACCCCGCGCAGCGCCCGGGGCCGATGCAGATCCTCAACGCCCTGGGCGCGCCCGATCCGTGGACGGGCGGCCTCGACGCGTACAACCCCCTCACCGCCGGGCACGAGCGCTTCCGCAGCGTCATGGAACGCAAGCGCAACACGAACGTCTCCGGCTCGCCTCCGAGACCGCGGACACATCCGTCGGGCGGACCCGACGCACGCCCATGACCGCGAGGGACGACACGACGGACGACGCGACGGACAACGCAAGGGACGGCGAGACGGACGACGCGAGGGACGACGCGAGGGACACGCCGAGGGACGCGAAGGAACGATCGTGACTGGGACAGCTGACAGGCGGGGGTACCCGCAGATGGCGTACCGGTGGGACTCCGACGGACTGCTGGGCCGCCGGGGCGTCGTGCCGGTCGCGTCGAGCATGCCGCGCGGCGATGTGGCCGACTGGCAATCCCGCATCGGCGAACGGGTCGTGGTCGACCACCAGGACAGCGCCTGTCCCGCGGAGAGTTACGCCTGGGTCGCGGGCGGACCGGCGACGGCCCTGATCCGACGGGGCTTCGGACCGCAGGTGCACCGCAGCCGGCCGCCGAACAACGCCCAGGTCGTCATCATCCCGCACGGCGGGATCAGCGCCGCCCAAGCTCTGGCGTGGTGTGTGCTGGGCGACGGCGCACCCGGGTACGTGGACGCGCAGCGGGTCCGGACCGGAACCGCACTGCCGCCGTTGGAGCCGGCCCGGATCTTCGCCGCGGTCGACCGTGTCGCCCCCGAACTGCACCGCCGCGCAAGGCGTCTGGACCACCTCCTGGAGCCGATGGTGGCCCAGGTCCTGCGGCAGCCCCGCGAAGCCGTGTCCACGGTCCTGGCCGGGCCCGGCTCGGTCAGGAGCGGCGACCCGGCGGCGCTGTTCTGGGGGCTCTACCACCTCACCGGGCGTCTGGTGCCCGGCCCCTGGACGTTCTCGACCTTCGAGAGCGAGGACACGTCCGGCGGCACGCCGCGCTTCGTCGCCCTGTCGCCGTCGGCCGCGCGGCCCGTGGTGGCCGGGCGCACCCGGCTTCCGTCCGCCGCCGTCCGTGACTTCCCCGCGGAACTCGCCGGGGCGTTGGTGCGGTACTACCGCGACCACGGCTGGCAGCGGGTGGAGCGGCTGCTGCGAGCCCCCGTACAGGGGACGAAATCCCGATGCCGGACCGGCTCGACGAACTCGGCCGCCGGCTGCACGTGGTCGACCGGGGCGGCGGTACCGGTGGGCGTGGCGGTGCCGACGGGAGCCGCGGTACCGACAGGCGCCCCATCGCACGCAGCGACGACTGGAGCACGCAGGTGTTCCGCATCGGCGCCCCGGAGCCGGACATGGCCCCGGAGTCCGCCGCCCCGGATCCGCCTGCGCGGCGCCCCCGGGAAGCGCCGGACCGTTACGTCCTGAGGCCCGGCGAGGCCCCGGGCCGATACGTCGTGAGAGCCGAAGCGGCCGCGGACCCGTACGTCTTGAGGCCCGCGGAGGTCCCGGACCCGGCGGTCGCGCATCCGGCCGTCGCGCATCCGCCCGCCGCGAACCCGGCCGTCGCGAACCCGTCCTCGGCAATTCCCGCCGTCGCAGTGCCCGGGCCGGCCGCGGACGAGGAACCCCCGTTCGAGAGGGAGAGACCTGTGACCATCGGTGGCGCGTCCGTTCGCGGCGGGCTCCGTCGCCCGACCGTCGGGACGTCCGACGGCGAGATCCAAGTCCGGTGCCCCTACTGCCTGGACCTGGTGCGCTTCGCGAGTCTCGACGACCTCTACGGCCGCAACGCCCAGAACGAGTACGAGCGCGTCGACCTCTCGCACATCACCGAAGGGGTCAAGTACCACGAGCGCCTGCAAGGCACGTTCGTACGCTGCCCGAATCCGACGGGCGACGAAGCCCGCGTCCACTACCTCCCCACGAAGTACCTGATCCACGAACCCCCGCTCGTGGTGGCCCTGGTCGGGGCCGGACTGGCCGGCAAGTCGCACCTGCTGGCCGCCATGATCGGCGAGATCGAGCGCAACGGGCTGGTCGACTACGGGATCACGTGCACCGCCGTCGACACGGCCTGGCACCAGCGCTACAGCCAGGAGATGGTGGTGCCGCTGCAACGCGGCGAGTCCCTGGAGCGGACCAATCAGTCGAACGGCGAACTCATCGCGTTCGCCGACGCGTTGCTGATGCACTACGGCGGGGGACGCAGCCGCCCGGTCGCGTTCTTCGACGTGAGCGGCGAGGAACTGGCCCGCGGCGGACGGGAAGTGCAGTTCCTCGCCGCCGCCGACGCGTTCCTGTACGTCGTCGATCCGGTGACCGCGGTCGACCTGCCCATCCTCCACGACCTCGCGCTGCACGCCGCCGCGGACGGTGCGCACGGACTCGACCGGACGTACGCCGTGGTGCTCGACCGCCTGGAACGGGCCGGAGCGTACCTGCCCCAGCCCGCCGCCGTGGTGGTCACCAAGTCCGACCTGATCCGGTTCGAGACCCCGGTGGACGCCTGGCTGGCGGCGGGCACGACACCCCCCGACCGGCTCGACCCGGCGCGGTCCGAGGCCGAAGCCGCCGACGTCTACGCGTTCCTGCACGCGCACGGCGCCCGCCCGTGGCTCCGCCCGTTCGAGGAACACCGGCGCTGCACCGGGCACTTCGTCTCGGCCACCGGAATGGCGGAGCGCAACGGGGAGTTCCCCGGCGGCATCCGGCCGCGGCGCGTACTGGATCCGCTGGTGAGCCTCCTGGCCATGTGCAAGCTGCTCGAAGTGCCCGGAGCCGACCTGATCGGGGTGTGACATGGACACGGCGCCCGAAGGAGACGAGGACGTACTCCTGCACCGGATCGTGTTCCGCTGGGACCAGAACGGAGGGCTGACCGGGGTGCGCGGCCTGGCCGCGGTCGCGACCTCGCTGAGCAGGGACGAACTCCCCACTGTCGCCGCCTCGTTGGACTCGTACGTGTCCATGCGGGTCACCAAGCAGCCCGGTCGGCGGAACAGCCTGTGCTGGGTCAGCACCAAGGCCGGACGCGCCCTGGTGCTCCGGGAGTACTCGTTGCACGCACAGAACCGCGCCGGGAACGACGCGCACGTGGTGCTCGACTCCCGGGGCGGATCGGGCGGCGACGTCCTCGGGCCCTTCGTCGCGTTGGCGCTGGCTTCCGGTTGGCAGGACATCGAGGCGCCGATGGCCGAACTCCCGGCCGGGTACGACCTGCCGCGGCTCTCCGCCGCGTGGCTGACCAGGATCGCCGAGCAACGGCGCCCGGCCATCGCGGAGCAGTCCCGGGACCTCGGGCCGAAGCTGGCCCGCATAGCCTCGGCGATGTTCGCCCGGCCCCACGCGTCGTTCTCGTTGCAGTGGCAGGACGCCGGCCCGGACCCCGTGCCGCTGCTGTGGGGCCTCCTGGAGGTCGTGGTCCCGGTCATCCGAGGGAGCAGGACGTTCTCCACCTTCGAGTCGGCCGACGGACCCACGAAGCCCCGGTTCGTCGTCGTCCCGGCCTGGCCCCTGGAGCCGTCCCAGGGACGCCGCCGCATCGCGCTGGGCGCGGGCAGCCAGGAGGCGACGCGATACCTGGACGACGCAAGGGAGTTGGTCTCCGCCTACGTGGCGCAGGACGCCGCACGCCTCCGCGAGTTGCAGGACCGGTTGCGCGAACGCCTCCTGGTGGAGATCCCACCCGCCGCCGAAGAGAACCCTGAGCGCGAGGCGACCCCTTCGCCGCAGAATCCTGCCCGCACCCAACCGGCGAAGCCCACCCACGCCCCCGCCGCCCGCCGCACCGCGGTCCCCCGCACCACCGTCCCCCCGTTTCCACAGGAGCCCCCCAACCCGCCGCCCACCACACCTGCGGACCAGCACGCCGGTACCTCAGCCCCCAACCTGGCCAAGCCGCCCGCCCGGCCCGAGGTCGCGAACGCCCAGGCGCAAGACGTACCGCAACAATCCGCGCCCCCGACCCCACAGCAAGGTCAACAGCCGCACAGCGCCCGGGAGTCGGCCGACCTGAACCGGCCCACGCTGGACGACGCCCCGTCGACCTGGGAGCCCACCCGGTGGCGCGACGCGGGCGTGAGCGCGCACGCGTACAACCGCCTATATGCCATCTCGACCAAGCTCGATCACGGCATGCGGCTGACCGAGGCGGACGACCTCGTCCTCGACGGCACCGACCTTCCCGCCGTCGTCGTGGCGCTGAGCCTGGCCGACCGAGGCCTGACAGCGGTTCTCCTGGACCACCTCGCCAGCCGCCTTGTGTCGAACCAAAGCCCGGTCCCGCACAGCCTGCAAGCAACCCTGGAGAACGCCTTCAGGCACATCGACGTGCCCTACCTCGACTCCTACCACCGGACTTGGACCGCGGAGGTCCTCCGCCGCCTCGCCGCCTGCATGCTGCGCGGCCACTCCGCCGACGGCGTCCCCGCACTCGCCGCCGTCGTCTACGAACTCGACGCCGCAGGCGACCCGTTCCGCGCGTACCGGGAACAACTCGTGGCGGCGGCACTGGGCGTCCAGGCGGAGAACCCCGCCGCGGACATCACCCACGCCTTCCAACTGGAGATCGCCCGCCTGTGGGCCGCGGAACGAGGCCTCACCCTCCCCAACACCACCGCACCCCCCACTCCCGACGACGTTCCGCAGACCCTCAGCCCGCCGTCCTACCTGCCAAAGATCAAGGCCACACCCCACATGCCGGCCACCGCGGGCCTCAACCCCTGGGTGGGGATATCCGCCGCGCCACAGAACACCGCCAAACCACAACAACAAGCACGAGCACGACCGCAACCGAAAGCCCCCACCGCCGCCGAGGACACCCAGGCCCCTACCTCACCCGGCCACGACGAGCCCCACGACGCCACGGACTTCCTCCACCAGGCCGTCTACCACTGGCGACCGCGAGAGGTCGACGTCCACGACCGTGTGGCAGCGTCCTGGGACGAATCGGAGCCGGTGAACACGACCGCACTCCTGCTCGAGCAGTTCGTCACCACCGAGGTCCCGGCCGGCACGACCGACCTCAAGTCCACCGCCCGCATCCGCTACCCGGGAGGCTGGGCCGTGATCCGCCGCGCCTCCCTCCCGGACAAGTTCGCCGGGGAGATCCAGACGCACCTGCTCTTCGGCAGGTCGCTGATCACCGCGCATCAGGCGCTGGCACTGGGCAGCTACGGATGGGACCAGCCCACCGGACCCAAGCTGTCCCTGGAACCTCCCGGCATGCCCGCCGAGGCTCTCACCCTCGGGGCCGCCAAGCTCCAGACGGAGGCCCGCACCCACGGCAAAGCCCTGGTGGCGCTCCTCGCAACGGTCCTGAGCCAGCATCAGGACCATCTCTCCGTCGGCCTGGGCGCCTTCAACGGAGACCCGGACGCCCTCCTGTGGGGCCTCTACGACCTCGTCAGCTACCTGAGCGACCCCAGGGACTTCCTGACGTTCTCCACCTACGAGACCGGGAACCGGCCGATCGACACCGTCGGCGTCGACGCACCCCGACTCGTGTTCAGCCCCCAGCGGCCGGACCGTCCCCGCCAGGAACGGCGCCACATCGAACTGGACCAGGTCAAACGCCACGCCGTCGCCGAACTCATGGTGCAGCGTTACCTCGAAGACGACTGGGGCCTCGTCCACGAGCTGCTGACCAAAACCACCGAACTCCGCACCCTGGACGTAGCCACCCGCAACAGACACCTGAAGCGCATCTTCACCCCCTGACCCCCAACCGAACCGCGCCACGGCCCAGTGCCCCGACCCCGGACAACAAAGAAGCCCCGTAGTCGAGATGATCGACTTCGGGGCTGATCCGCGGGTGAGCGGGGGTACTTCGGGCTTCTAAGCGAGTGGCCAGGGGCGGGGTCGAACCGCCGACCTTCCGATTTTCAGTCGGACGCTCGTACCAACTGAGCTACCTGGCCTGGGAGTGGAGAAATCCGCCTTGCGGCGGATCTTCCAGCGGTCCTGACGGGATTTGAACCCGCGGCCTTCACCTTGACAGGGTGACGAGCACTCCAAACTGCTCCACAGGACCTTGCATTGAGTTGTCGAGCCGGGTTGTTCCCGCCCTGCTCGGTGTTGCTTCACTCTACCGTACTGGCCGTGCGGCTTTGTGCGTGCCCCCAACGGGATTCGAACCCGTGCTACCGCCTTGAAAGGGCGACGTCCTAGGCCACTAGACGATGGGGGCTGGGTGGCCGGTCCGGCGTCTTGGTGCCGTCGGGGACGGACAGAACTATACGGGGTGCTCGGCCGGATGAGCAAAACGGTTAACGGGAGGGGGTGCATCGGGCCCCGGAGCGGGTGGTGGCACGCAGAATGGGGTGGTGCTGGAAATGTCGCGTGAGGAGTTCGAAGAGCTGGTTGCCGAGGCTCTGGACCGCATCCCGCCCGAGCTGACGACGCTGATGGACAACGTGGCGATCTTCGTCGAGGACGACCCCGATCCGGCCGGGCCGGAGCTGCTGGGGTTGTACGAGGGGATCCCGCTCACCGAGCGCGGCGACTGGTACGCGGGGGTGCTGCCGGACCGCATCACGATCTACCGGAACCCGACGCTCCGGATCTGCGAGACGTACGAGCATGTCGTCGAGGAGGTCGAGGTCACGGTGGTGCACGAGGTCGCCCACCACTTCGGGATCGACGACGAGCGCTTGCACGAGCTCGGGTACGGGTGACGAGTGACGGGTTACGGGTGTGGGTGAGTCCGCGCGGGTGGGCGAGGCGGTGGATCCGGATGTCGACTTCCGGCCGGCCGCGCCGCCCGGGCTCGGGGACTGGCGCGTGCTCGCGGCGGTCTCGCTGGGCGGGGCCCTCGGCGCGGCGGCGAGGTACGGAGCGGCGCTGCTGTGGCCGACGCCGGATGCCGCGTTCCCCTGGACGACCTTCGCGGTCAACGCCCTCGGGTGCGCGGTGATGGGGGTGTTCATGGTCCTCGCGACGGAGGTGCGGACCGCCCATCGGCTCGTACGTCCGTTCGTGGGCACCGGGATCCTCGGCGGGTTCACCACGTTTTCGACGTACGCCGTCGACATCCGCCGGCTCTCGGAGCACGGGCGCGTCGGGGTGGGGACGGCGTACCTCGCGGCCACCGTGGTGGGTGCGCTGGTGTGCGTGTGGGGGGCGGCAGCGGTGACGCGGAAGGTCGCGGGTGTGGGACCGGGGACGGGCGCCCCGCCGCGGAAGGCGTCCGCGTGAACTGGGTGCTTGTGGTGGTCGGCGCCGCCGTCGGTGCGCCGCTGCGGTACCTGACCGATCGGGTGGTCCAGGCCCGGCACGGCACGGTCTTCCCGTGGGGGACGGTCGCGGTGAACGTGGCCGGGAGCCTGGTGCTGGGCGGGTTGGCCGGCGCGGTGGCGGCGGGTGCGGCGTCGTCGGACGTGGAGCTGCTGGTCGGGACGGGGCTGTGCGGGGCGCTGACGACGTACTCGACGTTCTCGTACGAGACCATGCGCCTGGCCGAGACCGGGCACCGCGTCCAGGCGGCGGCGAATGTCGCGGTGAGTCTCGCGGCGGGGATCGGGGCGGCGTTCGCGGGGGCGGCCTTGGCCGACCTGTGGTGGGCGTGAGGTAGGCAGAATGCGCGCCGCTGGCGCGCATACGGCTGCGCTCCCCCGTACGGGTGATGCCGCACGGCCGGAGGGTTCGTGCCCACCGGCCCCGCCAAGGATCCTGACACGGATTCGGGCGTGGAGGGGCGACCATGGGCGACGACGCCGGACGGGCACGGGACTTCGAGGAACCGGCGTTTCCGCGCGGGCCGAGAGGCGCCGTCCGCGCGGAGCCCCCGCTGCGGGTGGGCACGTGGACGGACTTCGGAGATACGGATGATGACGAGGCGTCAGAGGACTCGGCGCCGGATGTCGGACCTGAGCACATGGTCGAGGCGGCCGTCCCGCGGGCGCGCGGAGCCCGGCGCGTGCTGCCCGGCGAGCCGGATCCCGAGGAGGAGGACGAGGACGACGAGACGACGGTGCGCGTACGCCCCGCCCGGTCGAGAGGGGTCAAGCCGCAAGGGCCGGGGGTGATCGCGGGCCGGGTGGAGGAAGCCGAGGAAGTCGAGGCAGTGGAGGCGGTCGTCCCGGCCGCCTTTGGCGACTGGTCGGCGGAGGAGGAGACGGAAGAGGACGAGGAAGACGAGGAGTACGAGGGGGACGCGCCCGAGGACCATGCGCAGCGGAGCCGCGAGCACGGGGAACACCCGGACGTCGCGGACCCGTGGCGGAACTCCGGCCACGCGCACGCCGCCGGAAGTGCCGAGTACCTGTCGTACGCGGCGCACCAGGAGCCGATTCCCCAGGTGGGCGCGTACTCGTACGCCTATCCCGGCTTCGTCGTCGAACCCGATTCCGCGCCCGGCCCCGCCGGACCCGTCACCCCCCTCACCCCTGTCGCCGCCGTGCACGTCGAAACCGGCTCCGGACAACTGGAGTTGCGCCGAGGACGGCACACCGCGAGCGACGGCTCCCCCGCCGAACACCTCGCATTCGACCTCGTCAACGACAGCGAAGTGCGCCCCGCCAGAACCCCTTTCGAGGTCGCCGTCCTACTGGGTGCGCCAGCCATCGCCCTCACCGCGCTGCTCTACTACTTCGGCTGGGCCCGCAGCGCCGCGATGGCCGACTTCCTCGGCTTCGACGCCGACGTACTCGGCTACACGACACGCGAGTACCTGCTGCGCAGCGTCGACACGCTCTACCGCCCGATCCTGGCCGTGGTCGGCGTCCTGCTCGCCGCGCGCATGTTGCACCCACACGTCCTGGTACGCCTGCGCCGCCACCGCCGCGCCGCCGCCCGCCTCTCGTGGGTCCTCCGTTGCGCGTGGTTCGTGGTCCCGGCGGCGACGTGGACGGCCGTCTTCAAGTGGCCCGGCAAATGGCCGCTGTTCTGGCCGCTGCTGCTGCCCTGCGCGTTGACCGTGGGCGTGTTGGTGTCGGCGTACGGCGTCCTGCTCTCGCGCCAACTGGGCACCCACCGGCGCGCGACGGGAATGGGCGTGCGCCCCTGGTCGTTGTCGGTGGTACTCACGTCGGCAGCGGTGGTGCTTTGCCTGTTCTGGACGCTCGGGGCGTACGCTCAAGCAGACGGCCAGGCGGCCGCACTCCGTATGGTCAAGTCGCTGCCGGCGCGCACGGCGGTAGTCGTGTACTCGGCGCAGGACCTGCGGGTGGCGGCCGAGCAGGGCGTCACGGCCGAGGCGCTGACCGGTCGGGAGTCGCCGTACCGGTTCCGGTACGCGGGGCTCCGCCTGCTGCGGCGCGCCGAAGGGCGCCTGTTTCTGCTGCCCGACAGGTGGGTCTGGGACCGTCCCCGGCTCATCGTGGTCCGCGAGGACGCCGGAGTCCGCGTGGAGTATGTGCGCGCCCGGTGACCGTTCGGGCCCGTACGATCCGGAATCCGATCGTCCGGAATAGACAAACACCAGGTCAGGCCAGGTTCAGACCCGGTGGTGGCACCGTCCCGGCGGTGCTTTAGGCCAATCGGGGCGGTGACGTCCTGTAGGCTGGTAGATCGACTCGTGTTCATCTCCAGACGCCGGCTCGAAAGCGCGGCGTCTCACAGGCTCGTTCAGGTGCTCAGCAGAAGGTCGCGGCAATTGCGACCGGTTCCGGGCTGCGGACCTCCGACGTGCCGTATTCGGAAGGTTCTGCATGCCCCCGCTGTCCCATGACTCTGTCACGCCCATGCCCGTGGACGCCGACGTCACCGACGAGACCGTCACCGTGACGGCCGTCGACACCGCCATCGACGCCGACACCGCGGTCCTGACCGCGACCGAGCCCGTCGACGCCGTGGAAGCGGCCGTCGGCACCGCCGTCGACACGGCCGAGGCCGTCGGCGACGACACCGACTCCGCCGACGCCGCCGACAAGACCGTCGAGGCGGATGCCGCCGACGGCACCGACGCCGAAGCAGGCGCCGAGGTCAAGGCCGACGAAGAGGTCGAGGAAGAGACCGAGGCTCCCGGCCCGACCTTCGACGAACTCGGCATCGCCGACGTCCTCGTCGAGGCCCTCGACCGCCGTGGCGTACGCCACGCGTTCCCGATCCAGGCCGCGACGCTGCCCGACGCACTCGCGGGCCGCGACATCCTCGGCCGCGGGCGTACCGGCTCCGGCAAGACCCTCGGCTTCGGGCTCCCCACGCTGACCCGCCTGCGCGGCCAGAAGGCCCGTGCGAAGCGCCCGCTGGCGCTCGTGCTGGTGCCGACCCGCGAGCTGGCGATGCAGGTGCACGACGCGCTGGAGCCGTACGGCCGCGTCCTCGACCTGCGTATGAAGGTCGTCTGCGGCGGCATGTCGATGCCCCGTCAGATCATGGCCCTCGAACGCGGCGTCGAGATCCTCGTCGCCACCCCCGGCCGCCTCCAGGACCTCGTCGACCGCGGCGCCTGCTCGCTCGACTCGATCAAGATCGCGGTCCTCGACGAGGCCGACCAGATGGCCGACATGGGCTTCCTGCCCGAGGTCTCCGCACTCCTCGACCTGGTTCCGGCCGGCGGCCAGCGCATGCTGTTCTCCGCCACGCTGGACAACGGCGTCGACGCGATCGTCAAGCGCTACCTGACCGACCCGGTCACGCACTCGGTCGACCCGCACGCGTCGTCGGTCACCACCATGACCCACCACGTCCTCACGGTTCAGCCGAAGGACAAGGTGTACGTCACGGCCGCCATCGCGGCGCGCCGCGGCCGCACGATGATCTTCGTGCGCACCAAGTTCGGCGCCGACCGCGTCGCCGCGCAGCTGCGCGAGGCCGGGGTGCGCGCCGAGGCGCTGCACGGCGGCATGACGCAGGGCGCGCGCACCCGCACCCTGGCCGAGTTCAAGGAAGGGCAGACGCCCGTCCTGGTCTGCACGGACGTCGCCGCGCGCGGCATCCACGTGGACGGCATCGACCTGGTCCTGCACGTCGACCCCGCCGGCGACCCGAAGGACTACCTGCACCGCGCCGGTCGTACGGCCCGCGCGGGCGAGGCCGGCGCCGTCGTCACGCTGGCCCTTCCGCACCAGCGCCGCGGCGTCGACCGGCTCATGGAGCAGGCGGGCGTCGAGCCCGAGCGCCTGCGCGTGAGCGGCAGCAGCGACCCGGAGATGCGCCGCGTCACCGGTGCGCGCACGCTGTCCGAGGTCAAGGCGCAGTCGGTCGCCGACGCGGCCGTGGCCGCCGAGGAAGAGGCCGAGCGGCTCGCGGGACGCATCATCGAGCTCAAGTCGAAGGCCGCGGAGCTGCGTCGCAAGGCCGCCGAACTGGCCGAGGCCGCGCAGCGCCAGGAGAGCGAGGAGAAGTCGCGTCCGCCGCGCGCCGAGCGCTCCTACGACCGCGGTGGCGACCGCGGGGACCGCGGCGAGCGTTCGTACGACCGCGGGGACCGTGGCGACCGAGGTGGCGAGCGCTCCTACAGCGACCGTCCGCGTCGCGACGACCGCCCGCGCGGCGAGCGTTCGTTCGACCGCGGCGGCGACCGGGGCGACCGCTCCTACGACCGCGGCGACCGCGCCCCGCGCCGTGACGACCGGCCGACCTCCTACGGCGACCGTTCGTACGGCGGCGGCGCCCCGCGTCGTGACAGCGGCTTCCGCGACGGCGCCCGCACCGGCGGCGGCTTCCGCTCCGGACACGACAGCGGTGCCGCGCACCGGGGTCCGCGTACGGACCGCGGCGACCGGCCCGCGTACAGCGACCGCCCGCGCAGCGACCGGCCCTACTCGGACCGGCCGTTCAACGACCGTCCGCGTGGCGAGCGTCCCGCGTACGGCGACCGTCCCGCGTACGGCGACCGCCCGTCCTACGGCGACCGCCCGTACAACGGCGCCCCGCGCCACGACCGGCACGACGGCCCGCCGCGCCGTGAGGGCGACCGCAAGCCGCGCTGGAAGAGCTGACCAAGCCTGAAGGGCCGCACCCGGAGTGATCCGGGTGCGGCCCTTCGGCGTTGCGGCTGTCCTTCGGTCCGGCGGAGGGGGTGCGCCCGGCGCTCAGTACTCAGCGCTCAGCGCTCCGCCGCGGCCTCCTGCACGGCGCGTCCCGCCGGTCCGCTGTCCGGCAGACGCGCGGACGCAAGCTGCGTCGACTGCGCGACCAGCCGCCCGCGCGCGTCCCAGATCTCGCAGACCTCGTCCATGAGCCCGGCCTCGATCAGGCGGGCGTGGTGGCGGACCGTCAGCGGCCCGGGGGCGGGCACGGCCCGCACATACACCGTCAGTTGCAGCGTCGGCATCCAGCCCATCGCGCCCAGGTCCATGGTGACCGGCGGCAGGACGTCCGCGATGAAGAGCAGCGAGAGCGGGTCGGCCGGGTGTCCGTCGGCGAAGTGCACCAGCCCGCTGAACTCGCCCGTGCCGCCCGGCGCGCCGACCGCGAACCCGAGGCCCGCGGGGTCGAGTTCGAGCACGACCTCGTCCATGATCGGCAGCGACATGCCGCTCGTCGGCTCGTGCGCCGGGATCCGCATCAGGTGCTCACGCGCGGGCAGCGGGGCCGGCGGGTTGACGCCCCACCAGGGCTCGGTGTCCTCGGCGAGGGTTCCGAGCGTGAAGGCGGCCTCGATGCAGGTGCGCCCGTTCTGCGCCAGGCGCGCGCGGGCCTGGGTGACGGTGCGCCCGACGCGCAGCAGTTCGACGTGCACCTCGGCCTTCCCCGGTTCCGGGGCACCGACATAGCTCGCGCTCGCGGTCAGCGGATGGACGTGCCCGGCACCGGACGCGGCGGCCTCGGCGAGTGCCGCCCGGCCCATGGCGGCGAGCAGGTAGCCGCCGTTGGGCTTGCCGCCGATCGTCCAGAGCGGGTCGAGATCCACGATGTACGTCCCACCGGTGGCCCCCGCGGCCCCGGCCGTCCCGCCGGACACCGCGCCTCCGGAAACCGCACCACCGGACGTCGCGCTCCCGGGGGATTCGTCCGCCTCCGTCGTCGCGGTGCCCGATGCCGGGGTCACCGCGGTCGCGGTCGCGAAACCTGCCACAACCATCGCCTCCTTGCCGAAGTGCGGCCGTACCGAAGGCACCGACCTGCTCAGTTCACTAGTGAAACTGACACTAGCAGGCATAGGTTACCGACGGGTAGGAACGGGGTCGGGCACTACTGTTCCGGTCATGAAGAGGACCCCGTTCGGCGCCTGGCCGTGTTCGATCGCACGCGCGGTCGACCTGCTCGGTGACTGGTGGACGCCCCTCGTGCTGCGCGAGGCGGTGTTCGGCGTGCGCCGCTTCGAGGAGTTCCAGCGCCATCTCGGGATCGGCCGCAACGTGCTCGCGCAACGGCTCAACAGGCTGGTGGACGAAGGCCTCATGGACCGCGTGCCGTACCAGGACCGGCCCTTGCGGCACGAGTACGTGCTGACCGACAAGGGACGCGACTTCTTCCCCGTTCTCGCCGCCATCATCGCGTGGGGCGACACCTGGCTTTCGGACGACGAGGGCGCGCCGGTCGTGCTGCGGCACCGCACATGCGGGCACGAGACGCGCGCGGTCGTGGCCTGTGCGGAGTGCGGGGACCCGCTGCGCATCGAGGACATGGAGGCACTGGCCGGCCCCGGCCTGCGGACAGCAGGGACCGCGGGAACAGCGCGGACAGCCGGGACAGCAGAAGGGGAGCCGACAGCGGCGGCTGCCGACTCCCCCTGATTGCCGTCACCCGGTCGGGCGTACGTACACCAGGATCTGGGCGATCGCCTTTATCAGGTCCCCCGGGTCGAGCGACGGCACCGCGAGCCCGCCGGTCGCCTTGGCGATGTCGTTGAGCGTGGCCATATCGGCGTTGGCCCCGTACCCGACAGCGAAGATCGGCAGCGGCTTCTGCGGATTCTGGAGCTTCTGAAGCTGCGTCAGGAACGCCTGCTTCGACATGGTGAACGGCGTGTCCTCGTCCTTGCCGTCCGTCAGCAGGAAGATCTGGTTGAACGCGGCGGCGTTGTACTGCTTCTGCGCGTCCGCGACCGCGTCGAGCACGGTCCGGTAGAGCGGCGTCCCGGCCCCGTTCTGCGCCTGGAAGCCGGTGAGCGTCTTGACCACGACCTCCTTGCGCGACAGGTCGCCGACCTTGGCCTCGAGCGCGCCGAGCGGCACCCGCTCGACCCAGGGGCCCTTCTGCGTGGGCGAGACCGCGAAGTCGCGTACGCCGACCTCCGTCGTCTTGCCGAGCAGTTGCGTCGTCTCCACACTCGACGCGCGCATGATGTCGGCCTTGGTCTTGCCGCCCTTGCCCTGCACCGGCTCGTTCATGGACCCGGAGCCGTCGACCAGGATGAGCACCCGGAACGGCATCGGCTTGTAGTCCGCCCACGCCTGCACCATCTTGACCACCTGCGTCAGGTCGCCCTGCTGCGGTGCGGTCATCGGCGTCGGCGGCGCGAACTTGACGTTCGGCAGCACGCTCACGGGCGGCTGCTGCTCGGGGCCCCGGAACCCGGCCTCGGTCACCGCCTTCACGCCCTCGGGTGAACGCAGCATCGCCAGAACCTCGTTCGCCCGGTCGGCCACCTGCTTGTCGGCGCCGGCGGCCTGCGACAGCACGGCCGGGTAGTCGGCCTGCACGAGGGTGCCCGACGGATAGAGGGGTACGTACGGCACCGCCGGGCGAGCGTTGTCGTACGCCCACAGCGCCTGCTCGGTCACCACGAACGCGCCCACGTCGGCCAGCGCCTGCTGCCCGTTGGCCATCCGCGAGGAGGTGGACAGCAGGGTCGCGGCCGGGGTCTCCGCGTCGCTGATGTTGCTCCGGAAAGCGAACGTCTTCATCGCCGCGACCGTCGGATCGGCATTCGCACGGGCCATCGCCGCGCTCACCGCGACGACGCCGAGCAGGCCTTCCGTCGTCCGGGTATTGCTGACCGTGAACCTCGGCAGCGTCCGGTCGTCGATGCGGTTGAGGAGCGTGAGCCAATCCGGCGGACGCTCCAGCCACTTCTGCTGTACCGCGACCTGCTCGGGGGCGGCCACGACCAGCGGGGTGAAGGCGACCGGAGCACCGGTGAGCGGATAAGGATTCCGGTCGCCCAATGCCGCCGCGGCTTCCTGGAGGCGCATGGACGAATCGGCTATCCACAAATCGGGGGGCTGCTCGGCACCCGCGCGCAGTGCCCCCAGAAGCTCGGCGGCGGAACGCCCCGACACCTCCACCGAGGTGCATCCCTCGGAGTCGTTGATGCGTTTCGCGACGTCCGCGGCCACCGGGGCGAACTCCGGTGCGGTGACCACCTTCACGGGCTTCGGCTGTTGCGCGCAGGGATTGGCCGCCGCGGCATTCTCCGGCGACTTGTTCTGGTCCGGCCGGTGGTAGATCAGCACATAAGCGGTTGCCACCGAGAAGAGCACGAGAAATGTGATCACGGCCATCAGCCGGCCGCGCCCGCGCCGCCCGCCCCGCCGTTGCCCGCCGGAACCCGAGCCGCGTGCCCGCCGCCTGCGGTCGACCCGGGAAGGCGGTGGGTGCTGCGGGTCCTGGTACGCCGCGGGCGGTGCCGCGGACGGCGGCCCCGCGTACGGCTGCGGCCGTGCGGTACGCCCCGTCGCGGGCTGCCCCGCGGACCAGGGCACTCCGGCAGGTGGTTGGTGCGGAAGGTCGCGGGGGTCCACGGGATTGACCCGGCGGTGACCTCGCGAGCCCCCCTGCCCATGACGCCGTTGTCTGCTCGCCATCGATCCTTGTCCCCCGACGTATCCGAAGTCTGAGAAGGAATCCGACGTGCCAAAGAACACCAGTCGGAACAATAGCGCGTATAAAACAAGATCATTCAAAAATGCGCATATTACTGAAAGTAACGCAACATCGGTTCTCGCTATGGAGACAAATTCCCTCGCTCGCCGCGCGGCCCAACTCGGCGGCGCGATCCGGGTACTAACGGACCGTCAGGAAGATCGCCCGGCACGGAACCCGGGACTCCGGCATCTGTCCGCTTTTCCCCGAGAAATACCTGTCACTTACGTCCGCCGCCAATGCGGTGGACGTACGAGGAGTCACGGGAGACCGCGGCGCGGCACGGAATTGCGGGAGCCCGCCGGGCACCCCCGTCCGCACTTCCGTGACGGGTGTGGCGATCGGCCAACCACCCACAGTGGCGATTCCGCCACCTGCCCGGCGCGGCGGGGCTCCACGGGGGCGAAACAGGCTTGGCAAAGAAGCAAATTGGAGGCGGATTGCGGGTGGGTCGGGGGCTGATCGGAGGTGGATCGGACGCTGCCGACCGGCTTGCTCCCCCCCGCTTGCCGACCAGCTTGCCGACCGCTTGCCCCCGCTTGCCCACTTGGTTGCCTGCCGGCTTGCCCGCAGAACCACCCACATCGCGACCGCCCGTACGCGCGTACCCCTCCCTACTGGCATTGACCGTGATCAACCCTTTTGGTTAGCCTCACCTAATCTGCGGCGGGAGAATTGCCGCCGCCCAGCACACTCGCGTGGCCTCGCGCCCAAGTCACCAGCGGGAGGCCAAAGTTGTCCGCCGACGCGTCGGCAATACGCACGGGCTCGGCGGTACGCGCGGGCAAAACGCGCCTCGGGGCAGGCCTGGCCCTGGCCGTCGGCGCCCTCGTCCTCCTCTGCCTCGTCAGCATCTGGGTCGGCACCCGCGGCATCTCGTTCACCACGACCTGGGACCTGCTCTGGCACAACGACGGCTCCAAAGAAGCCGTCGTGATCCACGACTACCGCATCCCGCGGACGCTGCTCGGCCTCGTCGTCGGCGCCGCCCTCGGCCTGGCCGGCGCGCTGATGCAGGCACTCACCCGCAACCCGCTCGCCGACCCCGGACTGCTCGGGGTGAGCCTCGGCGCCGCGACCGGCGTGGTCGTGGCGATCACCTTCGTGGGCATCGGAACCCTGCTCGGCTACGTCTGGTTCGCCCTCGCCGGCGCCGCGCTCGCCTCGGCCGCCGTCTACGTCCTCGGGTCGTCGGGGCGTGGGGCGGCGACACCCGAGCGCCTCGTGGTGGCCGGCGCGGCGATGACCGCGGTGTTGTACGCGTTCGACACCGGCGTCCTCGTCCTCCGCCCGCGCGCCTTCGACGAGTTCCGCTTCTGGACGGTCGGATCGCTGGCCGGGCGCAACACCGAGGTGGTGCTGACCGTATTGCCGTTCATCGCGGTCGGCGGGGTGATGGCGCTGATGCTCACCCGGTCCCTGAACGCGATGGCCCTCGGCGACGAGGTGGGCCGCGGGCTCGGCGTGCACATCGGCCGTACGCGCGTCCTCAGCGCCGTCGCGGTGATCCTGTTGTGCGGCGCGGCCACCGCGGCGGCGGGACCGATCGGGTTCATCGGACTCGCCGTCCCGCACATGGCGCGCTTCATCGTCGGCCCCGACCAGCGGTGGGTGCTGGCGTACTCGGTCGTGCTCGCGCCGATCCTGCTGATCGGCTCGGACGTACTGGGCCGGGTGCTCGCCGCGCCCAACGAGATCCAGGTGGGCATCGTCACGGCGATCCTCGGCGGCCCGCTGTTCATCGCGCTGTGCCGGCGCCGGAAGTTGGTCATGCTGTGAGCGCCGTCATCCGCACGCCCGGCGGGCGCGTCTCGCTGCGTGTCGAGACCCGCCCGGCCGTCGTGGCCGCGCTGCTCGCCGTGATCCTGGTCGTGGTGATGGGCATCACCCTGACCACCGGCGAGTTCGAGCTGACCGTGCCGGAGGTGTTGCGCGCACTGGTCGGACAGGGGAGCACGAAGGCCGACTTCGTGGTCAACACGCTGCGCCTGCCGCGCCTGCTCACCGCCGTCCTGGTCGGCGCGGCGCTCGCGGTGAGCGGAGCGATCCTGCAGAGCCTGTCGGGCAATTCGCTCGGCAGCCCGGACGTGATCGGCTTCACCAACGGGTCCGCGACGGGCGCGCTGATCGTCATCATCGTGCTGCAAGGGAGCATGACCGAGACGGCGATCGGTGCGCTGATCGGCGGGCTGGTGACGGCGATTGCGATCTACCTGCTGGCGTACACGGGCGGCGCCCCCGGATTCCGCCTCGTCGTGATCGGGATCGGCGTCAGCGCGATGCTGCTGGCCCTCAACTCGTACCTCATCACCCGCGCACGGCTCCAGGACGCGCTGGAGGCACAGAGCTGGCTCATCGGGACACTGGGCCACCAGAACTGGGACCAGGTACGCGCGATCGCGTTCGCCTGCGCCGTCCTCATGCCCACGGGGCTGGCGTACGCGCGCAAGCTGTCGATGCTCGAAATGGGGGACGACACGGCGGGAGCACTCGGCGTCGACGCGCGGCGCGCCCGGTTCGTGCTGCTGGTCGTGAGCGTCGCGCTGGCCGCCGTCGCCACCGCCATGACCGGCCCGATCTGGTTCATCGCCCTGGCCGCGCCGCAGCTCGCCCGCCGGCTCGCGCGGCCCGCCGGGGCCGGCCTGGTCACCGCGGCGCTGATGGGCGCCGTCCTCCTCACCGTGAGCGACCTCGCGGTGCAGCGCATCTTCGAGCCGTCGATCGTCCCGGTCGGCGTGGCCACGGGCACCATCGGCGGCCTGTACCTCATGTGGCTGCTGGTGACCGAGACCCGCAAGAACCGCGCCTGACAGCCGCGTTCCCGTCCGCCGGGGCGCCCCGAAGGCGCGTCCGCCCCGCCCAAAACAGCGATGCCCCGGCCGCAGGCGCAAATCCACCCGCAGCCGGGACACCCGGCGAACGTACGTCCGCTACCGCCCGATCGACGCGATCCGCTCGATCAGCTCGATCCGCTCGATCAGCTCTTCGCGGTCAGCAGCGGCACAACCTGGTCGATCGCGTAGGGGATCGAAAGAACCGTGTTGAACGAGAAGGCCGCACCGATGTCCGGGTTCTCGTACGGGATGAACAGGTCGCGCTTCTCCTGCGCCACCTTCAGCTTCGTGTACAGCGGCTCGGCCTTGATCCGGTCGTTGGCCGACGTGCTGGAGGTCACCCACACGAGGCGGTCGGACTCGAGGAGGTCGAGCTTCTCCGCACTGAACTCTGCGACGTTCGCACCCTTCTGCGCGTTCTCGTCGATGCGCGGCGCGAGCTTGAAGCCCATCTCGTTGAAGAAGATCGCCTTCGGGTCGGTCTTCGTGAACGCCGAGTACTTCCCGGCCTCGAAGCTGTCCGCGACGATCAGCGTCTGGGACGCGAACTCGGGGTGCTGCTCCCGCACCGTCTTGAAGCGCGTCTCGATGCCGCCGATCAGCGCGTCCGTCTCGGTGGCCTTGCCGAGCGCCTTGCCGATCTGGCGCGTCATGACCTGCCACGGGGCGGCGTAGTCCTCGTGCCCCTTGGGCTGGGCGACGACGGGGGCGATCTTGCTGAGCGTGTCGTACTGCTCCTGCTTCATCCCCGAGTAGACGGCGATGATCAGGTCGGGATCCAGTTCGAGGATCTTCTCCATGTTGTACTCGTCGCGCTCACCGACGATCTGCGGCGGCGTCGCACCCCAAAGGTCCTTGGCCCACGGCCACTTGCCGTACGGCTTCTCCTTGAACCACTCGATGGCCCCGACCGGCTTCGCACCGAGCGCCAGCACCGTGTCGTGGTCCGAAAGACCGAGCGTCACGATCTTCTTCGGCGCCTCCTTGACCTCGGTGCTGCCGTACTTGTGCTCGACAGTCACCGGGAAGACGCCGGCCGAGGCAGCCGCGTTGTCGGCACTCGGCTTCGTCTCCGGCTTGTCGTCGTCGCCCCCTCCGCACGACGACAACGTAAGCGCTGCGGCAACGGCCACCGCCACGGACGCCAGGCGTCCGGCAAGTCTCGGCCGACCTATGGAGGAACCTGTGGG
Organism: Streptomycetaceae bacterium NBC_01309; assembly: GCA_045039925.1. Lineage (GTDB taxonomy): Bacteria > Actinomycetota > Actinomycetes > Streptomycetales > Streptomycetaceae > Yinghuangia. The sequence goes on along the minus strand of CP108400.1, from coordinate 5,625,698 downwards.
CACGACCGCCCCTTTCACGACGGGGGCACCCGGAAACCGGCTCCCCAGAAAATTTAGGCAAAGCTAACCTAACGGCACCCTCTCGCGAAAGATCCATTAGCCCCCTCCAACCACCCCGCGCGCGACACCCCCCGGATACTCGAAGCACGTTCGCGGCGATACCGGTACTCTGCCGATGGGCAATCCCGGCTCCACGCCACCGCCCACCAGGGCCGCTAGCTCAATCGGCAGAGCAGCGGACTTTTAATCCGCGGGTTCAGGGTTCGATCCCCTGGCGGCCCACCCGAACCAATGCCCAGATCAGGCCTCTGATCTGGGCATTTGCCCTTTCGGTGCGCAACGCCCGGGCAACCCCCACCTCGCCTTGTGAGAACTTGAGCGCATCCTGAGCGCATTGGTGCGGCAGCAGCCCCTGATCCACGACGACCGTGATCACGCAGGGTGATGGCCGCCGGATTCGGCGATCGCCGCGGCGGGTGTCGTAGTGCCCGAACGGGGGCGGCTTCGCCGCACTGCGCGAGGAGGACTGGGCCGCCGAGCTGAACACGAACCTGCTCGCCGCAGTACGCCTGGACCGCGCGTTGCTCCCCGGCATGATCGAGAACGGAGCGGGAGCGATCGTCCACGTCACCTCGATCCAGCGCCGCCTGCCGCTGTGGAACGGCACCCTCGCCTACGCCGCCGCGCAGGCCGCGCTCACCACCTACAGCAAAGGACTGGCCAACCAAGTCGCCCCGCACGGAGTCCGCGTCAACACCGTCTCCCCCGGCTTCATCCGGACCACCGCCGCCGACGCCCTCGTCGACCGGATCGCCGGCGAGGCCGGCATCACCCGCGACGCGGCACTGGAACGCCTCATGGACTCCCTCGGCGGCATCCCGCTCGGCCGCCCCAACCAGCCCGACGAAGTCGCCGAACTGGTCGCCTTCCTCGTCTCCGACCGCGCCTCGGCCATCGTGGGCGCCGAGTACGTCATCGACGGCGGCACCACCCCGACCATCTGAACCCGCCGCGTCCGAACCCACCCTGTCTGAACCACCCCGTCAGGACACCGCCATGAACCAGCCCGAACCCCAGGCCGTCGACCCGGCCGACGTGCCCGACGTCGTCACCCGTTACCTCGCCGCACACCGGGCCCACGACACCCCGGCCGCCCTCGGCGCCTTCCACGACGACGCCACCGTCACCGATGACGGCGCCACCCTCGAGGGCACCGCCGCGATCCGGCAATGGCTGGACCGCGCCGCCACCGAGTACACCTACACCACCGAACTCGCCGGCGTACAAAGGACCGACGCCACCCACTACACCGCCACCCAGCACCTCGAAGGCGACTTCCCCGGCGGCACCGTCGACCTGCGCTACCGGTTCACCCTCCGCGACGACCGCATCGAACAACTCGTCATCGCGCCCTGAGCAGCCGGGTTCCGAGCGAGCACGCCGGTCCCGACGCGGACATGCGGGCGAGCCCCCGGGGCACCACCGGGTGGGTCGTACGGCCCCTTGCGTCACTGTGATCACGCTGTCACCAGGGGTGATACCGGGGATTTCCGGGTTCGCCGAAAGTGGGCTACCGGACGGTTAGGATCCCTGGGGTCAGACGTCAACTGGCAGTCGTGCAAGGCGAGTCGAGGGGGACGAATGGCTGGGCACGATCCGATTGAGGAGTGGGCACCACAAGGAATTGACGTGACCGTGCCGAGCGTCGCGCGGGTGTATGACGCGATGCTCGGAGGCAAGGACAACTTCGCGTCCGATCGGGCCGTGGCGGACATGATCCGCTCGGTGCTGCCGGTCAGCACCGAGAGCGCCGGGGAGCATCGTGCGCTGCTCGCGCGGGGGGTGCGGTATCTCGCCGGGCAGGGCATCGACCAGTTCCTGGACCTGGGTTCGGGCCTGCCGACGGTGCAGAACACGCACCAGGTCGCGCAGGCGGCCAACCCCGCGGCCCGGGTCGTGTACGTCGACAACGACCCGATGGTTCTCGCGCACGGGCGCGCGCTGCTGACCGGCGACTCCGGCACCGCGGTCATCACCGCGGACGTCCGCGACCCCGACGATGTGTTCGGCCGTCCCGAGGTCCGCGAACTGATCGATGTCGAACGGCCGTTGGGTCTGATGATGGTCGGCGTGGTCCATCACTTGGGGGACGACGACGACCCGGCGGGCCTGATCAAGCGGTACCTGGACCGGCTCGCGCCCGGCAGCCATCTGTTCCTGTCGCACTTCCAGGCCGATCCGCCGATCACCGACAGGATGGAGCAGGTCTTCCTCCAGATGCTCGGCAGCGGCCGCTTCCGGACCAAGGCGGAGATCGAGGCGTACTTCGACGGACTTGAGCTCGTCGCGCCCGGCGTCGTCGACATCCCGCTGTGGCGGCCCGAAAAGCCGATCACCAGGCCGCTGGCCGCCGACGACCCGAACCGGCTGATCGCGACGGGCATCGGACGCAAGGGGTAGGGAGACGTACCCACGCATTTCGCGGTGCATTTCGCTGTGCGGCGTCGCCGTGTGACGTCCGGCCGCGCCGGGCTTCAGGGGGCGGCGGTGGAGGCGGCGACGTGCACGAGTTCGAGGAGTGTGCCGGGGAACTTCGGGAGCAGGCGAATCGCGACGACCCACGCGTCGGCGCTGTCCAGTTGCCCGCGGATCCGGCGGATCAGCGTGCGGGCCGCGGGGTCGCGTACCAAGTCGGGGTTCCGGGCGGCGCTCCGGAGGATCCTGCTCGCGGCCCAGACTGCCGGCGTGCTGTTCTCCGCGATTTCCAGGACGTTCATCAGGGTGACCCGGGCGGGATCGGGTGGCCGCGGACGGCCGCCGGTGACGGCGGGTTCGGCGGAAGCGGCGGGGTCGGGCGCCACGTCGACGCCGCATGCGGCGGCAAGCCTTGACCACAGGGCCTCGTCGCCGACGGCGACCAGCCGGTCGAACGGCACGCGCGCCGCGTACGCGAAGACGGCGTTGGGCGCCTCGCGGTAGGCCTGGGCGGCCAGGTCCGCCGGGCAGTCCGCATGCGAGGTCAGGATGGCAAATCCCCTTCCGGTGAAGGGGATCCGCTCGTGCTCGGCCCGGATGAGGGCCCAGTCGAGCGCGTCGCCGACCGCGGTCAGCCGCGACAGGAGGTCCTCGGCCCATGCGGGATCGGCCAGGAGGTACGCGGCCACCAGCGGCGAGATCTGCCGGGCCGTTCCTATCGGCATGACGCTCCCCGTTCGCCGCCTTGCCCACCTGCGGTACGTGGTACGCCGCACGCCGCCAAGGTATCGCCGCGTGGCCGCCCCGCCTCGTCCCGCTCCAGGTGTCAGTGGGCGGCGCTACCGTCCGAAGGATGAGCAGTGAAGCAATCTCGGACGGAGCAGTCGAAGTGGCTGTCCGCCTGTCACCCGCCGCCGCCGACCGTGTGCGGGGGCTGATCGGCCTCGGACTTGCCGCCTCGGTGGAGGACTACGTCGCCGACTCGGTCAGGAACCGCCTCGCCGGATTCCAGGAGATCAGCGGCGGCACCACCGGGCAGCCGGACGGCGACCCGAGGGAATGGGTGACCCCCAGGCGGTAGCTGGACGGTAGCCAGGCGGTAACACGCCACGCCACCACCCCGGCGGCGACGCCCACGACGATACGAGGGCGGCCGACGACCGGGCCGCCGCGGCCCGGAGGAGACGGCCGCGCGTCTCCAGTGCGCGCCGTCGCCGGGGTGTCTCACGTATGACGCGCCTGCCCCCGGGCGAGCAGCTCGACTGCGTCAAGGTCCGCGGGGGCAGTTGCGGTGAGTGTGCCGACCAGCGCCTGGGCGAGGACGGTCGCCGTACCGATCCGCGCGTCCTCCTGCTCGTCCCCGGTCACCTTGCCGATCACCGCGTCGCGCACCGACTGCGAGATGTCGAGGGAGCCGAACAACTCGGGGAACGACAGGGCCATCAGGCACACGCCCACGTTCGCCGACAGAATCGACTGGGCGGCCAACTCCGGTGGCCTGCGCAGGCGTCCGATGTCCTGGCAGCGCCGCACCGCGGCGAGGAGCAGGGCCTGCGCCTCCTTGATCGCCTGCGGCTTGGCCTCCCCGGTCGGCGTGAACATCAGCCGGTACAGGTGCGGATTTCCGAGCGCGAACGCCACATGGCTGTCCCAGGCCGTACGCAGGTCCGCCACCGGATCGTCGGTCAGCGGGTTGCGCCGCTTGTTGGCCAGGAAGCGCTCGAAGCCGATGTCCGCGACGGCGGTGAGCAGGCCCTGCTTGTCGCCGAACTGGCGGTAGATCTCGGGCATGCCGACGCCGGCCCGGTCGCAGATGGCCCGGGTCGAGATCGCCAGTGCGTCCTTGGTGGCCAGGAGTTCCGCGGTGGCCGCCAGGATGCGCTCTCGTGCCGTCGACATATCTCTCACGATATCAGCGTTAACACATCTGACCTGCATTGATCGGCCCCGGCTGAGCCCAGGCGCACGCATGCGTAAGCGATGATTACGACTTGTGTTAGCGTTGATCACATCCTGGGAGCGCAGCCGCTCCCCGGGCCCGCCGACCCTTCGCAGTGAAAGAGCTGGTACTTCCCATGAGCCGTTCGACGTTCCTCCGCACCGCCTCGACCGCCGTCGCGGCAACCGCGAGCGCAACCCTCCTCGCCGCCTGCGGGGGTGAGGCGAACGCCGACGGCGATCGGGCCACCGCGGCAGCCGGCGCACCGTCCTCCGCCGCGGCCGACGCGTCCGCCGCACCCGCCACCGCCGAGGCGTTCACCGTCACGCACGTAGGCGGGCCGACCACGATCCTGGAAGTCGCCGGCGCGCGGATCCTGATCGACCCGACCTTCGACCAGCCCAAGAAGTACAAGAGCGGCCTGGAGAAGACGCAGCCGCCCGCGTTCGGCACCGACAAGATCGGCCGAATCGACGCGGTGCTGCTCTCCCACGACCAGCACGACGACAACCTCGACGACGCGGGCCGCGAACTCCTCAAGAACGTCCCGGTCGTGCTCTCCACGCCCGGTGCGCACAAGCGCCTCGGCGACCACGTCACGGGCATGGCCAGTTGGACCTCGGTGGAGGTGAAGACCGCAAAGGGCACCGTCAAGGTGACCGCCGTGCCGGCCCTGCACGGGCCCGACGGAGTGGACCGCGGCGAGGACGGCGAGGTCACCGGGTTCGTGCTCAGCGGCGAGGGCGTCCCCACCACGTACATCTCCGGCGACAACGCGTCGGTCAAGGTGGCCAAGGAGGTCGGCGACCGCGTCAAGCGGGAGATCGGGCCCATCGACACGGCCGTCATCTTCGCGGGCGCGGCCCGCACCCCCGCGATCCTCGACAACGCCCCGCTCACGCTCACGTCGCAGAACGCCGCTCTGGTCGCGAAGGACCTGGCCCCCCGCAAGGTCGTCGCGGTGCACACCGACAGCTGGAACATCTACTCCGAGGACATGGCGTCCCTGGTGAAGGCCTTCCAGGACCAGGGCGTCGCCGGAAAGCTCGTCGACATGCGCCCCGACGGCACCGCCACGAACCTGGCGTAGTCGGCGTACCCTCCCGCACCCCACCCCCCACAACTCACATACGGGCCATGGGCCGACGCGCGATCGCGCGTCGGCCCATGGCCTGTACGTGCGGGCAAAGCCCGGCAAACCACCCGGCTTCCCGGAGCTCCCGGCGACCATGCCCGCGCAGGCGTGGCCGAACACCTGCCCGAACACCTGGCCGACACCCGGCCGAACAACTCGCCGACAAACGGGCCGAACATCTGAGCGATCATGCGCGTTCCGCTCACTCGCCCGCGAACTGACCTGTCATCATTAGAGGTTCGAGACAGATCCGCGGCACGCTGCCGCGACGCGGCCCCCGGACCGGGACGCTCATCGAACCGAAGGAGTGGGCGTGCGCGAAGACGCCGGGTCCGCACGCGCCACCGCCCTGCGGCCGGACGGCCTGCACGACCTGCGCGGGAGGCCGGTGCCCGCGGCACTGCGCTACGGCCCGACCGACCTCGTCGTGGTCTCCGGGCTCCCGGGGGCGGGCAAGAGCACACTGATGGCCCGCTGCGCGCAGGCTCCGCTGATCGACTCCCAGCACGTGCGGGAGAGTTACCAGGACCGGCTGCCGCCATGGCTGCCCTACGCCGCGTTCCGCCCGCTCGTACGCTCCACGCACTACCTGCGGCTGCTCGCCGAGCTGCGGGCGTCCGGGCCGCTGGTGATCCACGACTGCGGGACGGTGCCGCTGGTGCGGTCCTGGGTACGGCGCACCGCCCGGCGCCAAGGCCGGCACGTGCACCTGCTGTTCCTGGACGCCGACGCCCAAGCCGCCCGCGGTGGCCAGCACGCCCGCGGACGCAGCCTCTCCGCCCGGGAGTTCGCCCGCCACTGCACCGTGGCACAGCGCTCGCTCGACCTGCTCCTCGCCGCCTCGGCACCGCCGCCCGGCTGGGCGTCCGCGGTGCTGCTCGACCGCGCGGGGGCACGGAACCTGCGGGAGATCGGGTTCCGGCCGCCCCCGGGCCGGGCCGCCGCCCTGCCGGTGTCCCGCGAACCCCGAGGGTCCCAGGACACCGGCCGGGCCAGGCTGGTCAGGGGCGGGTGAGCACGTTCACCCGGTCCCAGATGCGCAGCACGTTGTTGAGCACCCGGGTCGGCGGCGCCGCCGGGTCCGGCGCGAGGCCGGGGAAGTGCCGGGCGAGGGCGCCGAAGACGGCGTCGAACTCCATCAGCGCAAGGTGGTTGCCGGCACACAGGTGCGTGCCGAATCCCAGCGCCAGTTGGTCCGCGGCGTCGGGGCGCCGGATGTCGAAGACATCGGCTTCCGCTCCCCACTTGGCCTCGTCCCGGCCCGAGGAGCCGAACATCAGCCAGACCTGGGCCCCTTCGGGGATGGTCGAGTCCCCGACGGTCGTCTCGCGCATGACGCGGCGGCCGAAGCCCTGGATGGGCGCGTCGTAGCGGAGGGTCTCGCCGAAGAGGGCCTCGTACGACACCTTCCCGTCCCGCACCAGCTCCCACTGCTCGCGGTCCGAGGTCAGCATCTGCACGGCCGTGGCGATCGCGTGGATGGTGGTGTCCATCCCGGCGGTCGTGTACGCGGCCATGGTCATGACGCACTCGATCTCGGCGATCTCGCCGCGGTCGGCGGCGGCGTGTGCGGCACCGAGCCAGCTGTCCGGGCTCACGTTGTCGCGCGTCGCGACGGTCTGGAGGAACTCGAACATGGCCTGCGCGGCCGGAAGCCCTTCGTACACCCGCGGGTTGGGTGCCGCGAAGGTGTTGAACACCGACTCGACCTGCTTGACCAGCCCGCTGCCGTCGACGTGCGGCAGGCCCATCAGTTCGAGGATGACGCCGGTGACGTACGGCGCGGCCAGGTCGGACACCGCGTCGAACGAGTCGCGGCCGGCCAGCGACACGACCAGTTCGTCCGCCCGGGCGCGCAGGCTGTCCCCGAGGTCGCGGATCGCCCGCGGGGCGAGCTGCTTGGACAGCACGCGGCGCAGGCGCGCGTGCTCAAGGCCGTCGGCGGCGAGCACCGAGCCCGCGGTCACCCACTGGTTGCCCTCGGGGTTCAGGTGCAGGCCGTTCACACTCGAGAACGTCTCGGGGTCGAGCAGTGCGGCCTTGACGGAGTCGTACCGCGGCAGCACCCACGCGTTGATGCGCTCCACGTACACCGCGGGCCCGAGGGCCCGTAGCTCCGCGTACGCCGGGTAGGGGTCGGCCAGCACCTCGTCGCCGAACAGGTCGACCGACGACGAAGGACCGCTGACTGGCTGGGATATGGCGGATTCGGTCACTGCGTTTCCTTTCACACTGCGGCTGCGTCGGCGCGTGCGATCAGGCGGTCCATGAGGGACAACATGACGTCGCGCGCCGACGCCCGTTCTCGGGCGTCGAGCATCAGCACCGGCACGGTGGGGTCGACGAGGTCCAAGGCGTTGCGGATGGCCTCCGGGGAGTGCGTCTGCCGGCCGTCGAAGCAGTTCGCCCCCACCACGAACGGGGTGCCGCGCTTCTCGAAGAAGTCCACGGCGGCGAAGCTGTGGTCCAGGCGCCGCGTGTCGACCAGGACCACGGCTCCGAAGGCGCCGCGCAGCAGGTCGTCCCACATGAACCAGAAGCGCTCCTGTCCGGGCGTGCCGAACAGGTAGACCACCGAGTCGTCGAGGGTGATCCGGCCGAAGTCCATGGCGACGGTGGTCGCGGTCTTGTTCTCGATGCCGTTCAGGTCGTCCACCCCGACGCCCTCGGCGGTCAGCCGCTCCTCCGTGCGGAGCGGGCGGATCTCGCTGACCGTGCTGACGAACGTGGTCTTCCCGACCCCGAAGCCCCCGGCGATCAGAATCTTGATCTGCTGCACCGCGGGTATCGGGGCGGGGTCATAGCTTGCGGGCAAGGCCATCCCTGACTCGGTAGAGGAGGCGGATGTTGGACGCGTCGGACCCGGTCGCCGCGGGCTGATGGGTGATCAGCCCCTGGCCCAGCAGTTCGCCGAGCATCATGGTCAGCGGGGTCACGAACATGTTGAGGCGCGCGGCCAGTTCCGTGACGATCACGGCGCGGCCAGGTGCGCCATGGCAGATCGCCAGCACCGCCCGCCACTCGTCGGGCAGCGCGCCCACCGCGTCTTCCGGCACGGCGGCGGCCACCAGCGAGTTCATGGTGATCCGCGCGGACGAGGACGACTGGACGTGGCCGCCGGTGAGGGCGAAGGGCCGGGTGCGCCGTCCCGGGAAGCTTCCGCGGTGCGGCTCCGTCATGTCGCCCGCACGTCCGCTCGGGGCTTGGTGCCCATGAAGTCGCCGACGGCCTTGGCGACCCGGAGCACCTCGTACATGACCGCACCCATGTCGGCCCTGGCCCCGGTGACGACCACGATGGTGCTGCCCTCACCGCAGTTGGTGATGATCAGCGTGCGGTCGACCATCTTGACGACGCTGTGCAGCAGCGGGCCGCCGTCGATGCTCGTCGCCAGCCCGCGGCCGAGGCTCGCATAGCCCGTGCCGGCCGCGGCCAGGTGCTCGACCGTCTCCCGGTCGAACCCGAACGACGACTTGGGCAGGCCGTCGTCGGACAGCAGGACGGCGCCGAGCAGTTCCGGGACGTCGGCCAGGTTCGCGTGCAGCATCCGGTAGACCTGCTCGTCGAACGGGTTGCTGGTGTGGGGGTCTTCCCTGAACATGGTTTATCCCGTTCCCTATGGCGTCGCCGGGTCGTCCTCGGCACGTCCTGCCTGGTTGAACTGGCCGGGCTGCTCGGCCTGGTCGAACGCAGCCTGGAGCCCGCGGTACATGTCGCGCGCCGCCTCGGGGGAATCCGGCTCGTGCGCGACGTGCGGAACGGCGCCGGTGTCCTCGCGCAGCTGTTCGGCCAGGTGTTCGCCGCGCGAGCGCTTGGGCAGCGGATCGAGGTCGAGTTCGCCGGTGGACGGCGGACGGTACGCGCCGTTCCCGGCGGCCGGCCCCGGTACGTGCGCGGCGGTGGCCCCGGCGGTCGGCCCGGCGATCTGCCCCGCGGTGGGCCCAGCGGTCTGCCGCGGCGCGGGCAGCGCCGGAGGTGCCGCGGCCGACCCGACCGCCCGGACCGGCGCCGCCCCCTGGCGGACCGGCAGCGGCTCGGCGGCCCGGGCGGGCCGGTCCGACTCGGGGTGCGGACGGTGCTCCGGTGCCGACCACGGATCGGCGCCCTCGTACGGCGCGACCGGCCCGTGGTCGGCGCGACCCGCGAGCAGGCTGCGCGGGATGAGCACCACGGCGGCGGTGCCGCCGTACACCGAGCGGCGCAGGGTGACGTCGAGTCCGAGGCGGGCGGCCAGCCGTCCGACCACGAACAGGCCGAGCTGGGACGCGTTGTCGGCCATCTCGGCGTACAGCGGGACCTGGCCGAGGCGCTCGTTGAGAAGGTCGTACTGCTCCGGGCTGAGGCCCATGCCGCGGTCCTCGACCTCGACCGTGACGCCGTGCACCGCGGCCTGCGCCCGCACGACGACCTTGTAGTCGGGGGGCGAGTAGCGCGCCGCGTTCTCGATCAGCTCGGCGAGGACGTGGGTGAGCTCGCTCGCCGCCGACGGGATGACGCGCGCGTCGGCGAGGAAGTGCTTCTCCACGCGCTCGTGGCCCGCCGCCTCGCCCGCCGCGTCCATGAGCAGGTTGGCGATGTGCGCCGGGGCCTCGTGCGGGTTGCTGATGACGCCGCCCGACAGCACCTGGAGGTTCTCGATCTGGCGGCGCAGCCGGACCGTCTGGTGGTCGAGGCCGTAGAGCCGCGAGGTGAGTTCGGGGTCCTGGTCGTGGAGCCGCATGAGGTCCTCGAGGAGCCGCAGCTGGACGCCGACCAGGACGACGGAGCGTCCGGTGACGCCCTCGGCGAACCGCTCGAAGCCCTGGCGCTCGCGGTACACCAGCTCGGCGCCGTCGGCGGCCTGCCGGGCCAGGGTGGCGACCGCGTCGCCGATCTGCCCGACCTCGTCCTTGGCGCCGGTGGGCCTGGGCAGGCCGGAGGTGTCGACGGAGGCACCGCGTTGCAGCGACGTGATGATGTCGGGCAGCCGGTCCTGGGCGAGGTCGAGCGCGTGGCCGCGGAGCTTGTTGGTGCGGCGGATGACGGTGCGGATCGTCACGAGGACGACGCCGACGATGAACAGCACCGCTCCGGTGCTGCCGCCGACCAGCCACCACGCGCTGCGGCGCAGGTCGCTGGACTTCTGGAAGGTGTTGTCCAGCAGCCCGATGACGCGGCCGACGTTGAGTCCGGTGAGCTGGCCCGCGAGTTGCTCGCGGGTGGCCTGCCACTGCTGGACCTCCGCGGGCAGGATGACGCCGCCGGTGGTGGTCGGGGTGTGGTTGGCGAGGACGGCGTTCTCGATGTTCGTCTTGGTCGTCCACGCGGGGTTGGCGAGCAGCCCGTCGTAGATGGCCTTGTCCTTGGCCGGTAGGTACGGCGCGACCCAGGTGCCGTAGATGAACCGCTGCACACCGACGTTGTGCGCGAAGTCGGCGTACTGCGCGTCGGTGAGCTTGCGCGCCGGGCCGGACAGCGCGATCAGCGCGTCCTCGCGCGACAGTGCCTCGAAGGCGTGCATGAGGCCGACGAGCGGGCGGGTCTCGTACGTGAGCGGCCCGTCGTCCATGTTGGACATCTCCTGGTACAGCCGGATCATCTGGTCGACGACGCCGTTGTAGTAGTCCAGGATCTTCTGCGGGTCGCCGGTGCGGCTGTCGGCCAGGCGGCGGTGTTCGTCGAGGCCGCCGAGCCGGTCCTTCACCATGACGACGTAGTCGTAGACGAACCGGTCGGACGCCGGGAGTTCCGGACCGGAGAGGCGCATGAAGTCCGCTTCGACCTTGTCGGTGGCCGCGCGCTGCTTCTCCATCTCCTCCTGCGAGACGTTGGTGCCGCCGAGCCGGGCGGCGGTGAGGCGCCGCTCCGCCTGTATCTGCTCCATCACCATGTAGCTGGGGAGGCCGGCCTTCTCACCCGTGACCGAGTCGTCCCGAATGTTGTCTGCTTGCTCGAGCAACCTGACGGCGGTGAAGGCCACTTGCGCACCAAGTGCGACGGTGACGACGACGGCCAGCAGGATCAGCAGTGTGCGGATGCGAATGGCGCGCGGCGGGCGCGCCGACGGATTGCGGTCATCGGTCAAGGGTGTGGAAGTCGTCATCAGTCCTCGTGGGCGGTTGGTTGTGGCCCCTGCGACGACCCTCGCCCTACTGCGGCGAGTGCTTGTACCGATCCCGGACGGACGCGATTTCCCGCTGCGCCTCCGACCCCCGCGCTGTCCACAAGCGCTTCCGGCGTCGCTGCATCACTGGCAATGGGCTTGTACAGCACGGCATCTGACGTACTGTCAGCCAACAGGCATAGTCTCGCTCTAGGCTCTGTACACGCGCGTGGCCCTCCCGTTGCTGCGGCGCGTGGGCTCGTGGAGCCTATCGCCGCGTGACGGCAGTGGCCAATGGGTCACAAGTGACCAAAGCGTCAAAGTTTGCGCGTCCGCCCGAACCGGTGGCTCCCTCGCCCAGCCCCCGGAAACCGCACGGCGGCCGCATCCATCCGCGCGGTGAAACATCCCGCACCGCAAGGGTCAACTGCCGCTAAGTGGCTGGTCAGCGGGCCGGACGAACCTCTGGGCATAACGCGGCGATCGTGCGCGACAGGAATGAGAGGAGCGCATCATGGACACGGTCACCGACATCCTCGGCATCAACACCGACATTCTCATCTCGGGTGCGCGCATCGACGGGCAGGCGGTCGACGTACGGGGACCCGTGCTGGAGGTCGCCGAACGCACTACTGACCCGCGCGGCGGAACGCGGGGATGCGGCGGTGCAGGCGAACGGCCTTGACCGCGCAGACGAAAGCGGCCGTGGACAGCACCGCGCGCACCCCGTTCCACACGTTCCAGGTGGTCTCGAAGTCGGCGCGGACTTCGGAGGGGTTCGCGTCGCCCTTCGAGGCGAGCATCTCGTTCAGCGGCACGTTGATGCCCGACGTGGTGAGCACTCCGGCGGTGTAGAGCGCGAAGGCGGCGGCCGTCCACTTGAGCAGGGTGCGGTCGCCGCCGCGCTTGCGCAGCTTCCACCACGCGACGGCGGGGGCCAGCATCGCCCCGAAGAACGCCGCGAAGAACACCGGGTTCTCGATGACGACGTTGATGCGCTGCATCGAGTCGACGAACCCGGCGTCGTCCTTGCGCCCGAGCATCGGCATCACGAACGCGCTGAAGGCGACGTACGTCGCGGCCATCGCACCGCTGGTGACGGCGCCCGCGGTCAGCCACTTGCCGAGCGAGTCGCGGGTGGTCGCGCTGAGCGCGGTGGCCGCGGTGGCCGCGGTGGCCGCGGCGGAGGCGGCGGCGGTCGCGCCGGGAACGGCCGCGGTCGGCGCGGTGACGGTGACGGTGCGGTCGTAGGCAGCCATGACGAACTCCTCAAGAAGGGGTGCCGGGTGGGGTCTTGCGGGCGGGGGCCGCGGTCCGTGTCCTCCGGTCCGTTCCGCCCCGCTCTCCGTGTCTCAAGACTCGTGGATCGCAAGGGCCCGAACAACGGCCAGGTCGGCAACCCCGGTTAACCCACGGGTTACCGATCCGCACGCACGCCGCCCGCCCGATGCCCCCGTGTGGCGTGGACGGATCGCTCGCCGGTGGGGGCCGCACGGAAGCACGGTTGGTCGAGCGCACGTTCGAGTAAATCCGGTGCGGGGCGCCGCCGTTGTGCCTCCGCGCGCCCTGCCGTCACCCCGTCTGCCCGGACGACCATGGCGTCCCGTCACGCCCCGGAGGTCTCCATGACGCAGCCCACGCCTGTCCCCTCCTCCCCCGCCGTCCCCGCCCAGGCCACCCGCGAACCCCAGGCGGACCCGCCCGAACAACCCGACCGGGCAGGCAAGTCCGGGCGGGAACTGCGCTATGTCGGAAGCGCGGGCGACACGGAGGACGCCCTGCGGCAGGTCACCACGCGCGCGATGGCCGTACGCCTGCCGCGCCTTCTCGCCCAGGCCCTGCGCCTCGCCTGGGCCGCCGACCCGCGCGCGTCCGCCGCGCTGCTGGTCTGCCAGGTCTTCGCGGGCATCCTGGAGGCATTCGGCCTGCTGGCCACCACGGCGACGATCACCGCCGTCATCTCGTCGGGAGAGATCGGCGACCGCCTCCGCGACGCCGCGCCCTCGCTGATCGTGCTGGCATCCGCCGTGGGCCTGCGCGCGCTGCTGGGGGTCGCGGTCGTCGCGCTGTCGGCGCGCGTCACCCCGCGTCTGACGCGGGAGGCCGAGACGCTGCTCCTCGACGCGGCCGCCCACGCCGAGCTCGTGGCGTACGACCACCCGGGCTTCAACAACCGCTGGGACAGCGCCGATCGGGGCGTGCAGTCGATGCGCGGGCTGATCCCGCAGACCCAGGACGTGATCGCGGCGTGCGCCTCGCTCGCCGCGGCGGCGACGGTGCTTACCGTGCTGCACCCGGTGCTGCTGCCGCTGCTGCTGCTCGGCGCGGTGCCGCGCGGCCTGGCGGCCGTGCGCGCGGCGCGCATCGAGTACCAGACGACCATCGACACGCTCAACGAACGCCGCGTCCTGGGCATGATGCGCTGGCACATCGCCGACAAGCACTGGGCCGACCAGCTGCGTTCGAGCACGATCGCGCCGTTCCTGCTGGGCCGCTACCAGCGCGCGTCGGACCGCGTGCAGGAGGTGACGCAGGACGCCGCGTGGCGCGGGGCCAAGGTCGGTGCCCTCGGCGCGACGGCGGGCGGTCTGGCGGCCGCACTCGTCTGGGGCGCTGTGGTGTTCCTGCTGGCCACCGACCGGATGTCGGTGGCGGCGGCGGGTACCGCGGTGATCGGGCTGCGTACCGTCAGCACCGCGCTCGGCGGCATCGTCGCCTCGGGGTCGCGGCTCTACGGTGTGGGGCTCTACCTGGACGACTGGGACCTCTTCCTCAAGGAGGCGGGCGGGCAGCGCATGCGGCGCGGTTCGCTGGTGCTCAAGGAGCCGTCGGCATTCCGGGCGGAGGACGCCGGGTTCACGTACCCGGGCAAGGACCGGCCCTCGGTCGCCGGCATCGATCTGGACGTGCCGGTCGGCAAGATCGTCGCGCTGGTCGGCGAGAACGGTTCCGGCAAGTCCACCCTGGCCAAGCTGCTGTGTGGGCTCTACCTGCCGACGGAGGGCCGCGTCACGTGGGACGGGCACGACGTCCGGGAGCTGGACCCGCACGGGCTGTGGGCGAGGCTCGGCTACGTGCCGCAGGAGATCGCCCGCTGGCCGCTCCAGGCGATCGACAATGTGACGCTCGGTCAGTTGCGGGGCGAGCACGAGGCGGAGCTGCTGCCCGCGCTGGCGGCGTCCGGCACGGACGAGGTGGTCGCGGAGCTCAAGTACGGCCTGAACACGCTGCTCGCGCCCGACCACTGGAACGGCACGGGGCTGTCCGGCGGGCAGTGGCAGCGCGTGGGCCTGGCCCGGGCGTTCTACCGGGACGCCCGGCTCCTGGTCCTCGACGAGCCGACGTCGGCGCTGGACCCGCGGGCGGAGAACCGCCTGTTCACCGGCCTGCGCACGCTCGCGAAGGACCGGGCGGTGGTGCTGGTGACGCACCGCCTGGCCAATGTCGCGGGGGCCGACGAGATCGTGGTGATGGAACGGGGCCGGGTACGCGAACGCGGGCGCTGCGACGAACTGTTGGCCCTGCCGCGCGAGACCGGGCTGTTCCGCGAACTGTGGGAGCTGCAAGGGGAACGCTGACGGGGACGGCAACGGAGCCACGGCCCGCCTTCGCGGCGGGCCGTGGCTCCGGGTGGCGGAACGACGGGCGGGCTGCCCGTCATTCCTGTGCCGATGTCGAATCGGTGGGTGCGTCCGCGGTGTTCCCGGCTACAGCTCATACGGCCTGCCGGGAGCGTCCCGCGGAGTCGGCCGGGTCGCCGCCGGCCGGGTCCGACGCGTCCTGCGCCTCGGCGCCCGCGCCCCGGTTGCCGCGCAGGGTCACGACGGCGAGCAGGGCGCCCGCGACGGCGATGCCCGCCGCCCCGAGGAACGCCGCGGAGAACCCGTCGGTCAGTGCGGAGACGTTGCCCAGTTCGTCCGCCCCCTGCGAAGTGGCCAGCGCGGTCATCGCCGCGAGACCGAGTGCCGAACCGACCTGGTAGCTCGTGTTGACGATGCCGGACGCGAGGCCGCCTTCCTCCGGGCGGGCGCTCGACAGGGCGGTGCCCAGCGAGGGGATGAACGCGAGCGACATGCCGGTCGCCGCGACCAGCGAGGCGGGCAGGACGTCGACCCAGAAGGAGCCGTCGGCGCGGACGAACGACAGCCACACCATGCCGGCCGCCAGCAGCGCGAGACCGGAGACGACCAGCGGCTTCGGTCCGAACCTGGCGATCAGGCGCGGCGCGACGGTGACCATCATGACCATGATCGCGACGGTCATCGGGAGCAGCGCCGAACCACTGGCGAAGGCGCCGAGGCCGAGCACCTGCTGGAGGTACAGGTTCAGGAAGAACCACATCGGGATCCATGCCGCCGCCATCAGGAACTGCGCGGCGTTGGCCCCGGCGAGGTTCGCGGCCCGCCAGATGCCCAGCCGCATCAGCGGCTCGCGGCGCCGTGCCTGGATCGCCACGAACAGTCCGACCAGAGCCAGGCCCGCGGCCAGCACCAGCAGGGTTTCGGCCGAGCCCCAGCCCTCCTCGGGCGCGCGGACGATGGCGAAGACGGTGGTGCCGAGACCGGCGGTGACGGTGGCGGCGCCCAGCCAGTCGACCGAGCCAGGGCGTGCGGGGGTCTCCGGCATCAGGCGCGGGGTGGCGATGATGGCGATGATGGCGACCGGGATGTTGATGTAGAAGACCCAGGGCCAGCTGGTGTATTCGGTGATGACACCGCCGAGGAAGACGCCCGCCGTACCGCCCGCGGGGGCGGCGGCGCCGTACAGCGCGAAGGCCTTGGTCAGCTCCTTCGGGTTTCCGCCGAACAGCATCATCAGCAGGGTGAGTGCGGAAGGCGCTATGAGAGCGGCGCCCACGCCCTGGACGGCGCGTCCGGTCAGTTCCACCCACACCTCGTCGGCGAGGCCCGCGGCCAGCGAGCCGGCGGCGAGCACCAGCCATCCGGCGCTGAACAGGCGCTTCGCGCCGAAGAGGTCGGAGAGGCGGCCGCCGAGGAGGAGCAGGCCGCCGAAGGCGACGACGTACGCGTTGAAGACCCACGACAGGTTCTCCTGCGAGAACCCGAGGTCCGACTGCATCTCCGGAAGGGCCACGCCGATGATCGACGTGTCCATGATGACCATGAACTGCGCGGCGGCGATCAGCGCCAGCGCCTTCCAGCGCCGGGGGTTCGGCGCCGTCTGACTCGGGGACATCGTCTTCTCCTCTTCTCGCGGGCCCACTTCCGGGGGCCGTGCTCCCCGGCCGCGGTCTCGGGCCGGGACTTCCCGCATGCCGTCCGGGGCGGTGCGCCGCAGGTGGCGCGCCTCCCGGCACGACGCAGAACATACCCTAGGGGGGTAGGGTATGCAATGAGGCAAGCGACCGTGACCGCTCTTCCGCCCGGCGCCCGCGTGCCGCACCATGGCGACCGGGCGCCCCCGCGCCTGACGAACCGTCAGCAATTCAGGAGGACGAACATGCTGGTCATCAGCGGTTTCCTGGCCTTCCGCCCCGAGGACCGCGAAGAGATCGTCGAGGGCCTCCTCGCGGTCTCGGAGCTGAGCCGCAAGGACCCGGGCTGCGTCGAGTACTGGTGGGCGGAGGAGCTCGAGCGGCCCAACACGTTCCGCTTCTTCGAGGCCTGGGAGACGCCGGAGCAGTTCGAGGCGCACCGGGGCATGCCGTACGAGGAGGCGTTCAACGAGCGCTACCTGCCGAAGATCATCGGCGCCGACGCCAACGTGTACTCGGTCACCGAGCGGAAGTCGGCCATGGGGTGACGCCGCGGCAGGCATGCGGCGCCCGCTCGTGATCGCGCCCGCGTACCGGACGACTCCCCGACCGGGGCCCGTCCGGCACGCGGGCGCTCCGCTTGTCGGGGCGATTGCGACCTGGCGACAACCCGGCGGGACACCCGGCCGTAGCCCCCGCCCCACGACGTACTGGGGCTAACCCCCCACCCCGAAACGGGGGGTGTCTCCAGTGCACAGGAACCTGTGCACAAAATACTGTGCACTCATGACCGAGAGCCCCGGACAGCCCGCCGACCAGCCAGAACGCCCCGAGCCACCCCGCCCCCGCGAGGTCGACGACCTCGCCGCACTCAAGACGCTGGCCCACCCCCGTCGCGGGCGCATCATGCGGCATCTCGCCGCCCACGGACCGGCCACCTCCGCGAGCCTCGGTCGCGCCCTCGGCCTCAACACCGGTGCCACCAGCTACCACCTGCGCGAACTCGCCCGGCACGGCTTCGTCGAGGAGATCGCCCCCGCCGACGCGCACGGCCGCGAACGCTGGTGGCGCGCGGTCCGCGCCGATCTGCGCTTCCCGCCCCGCAGTCGGCAGACCGACGAAATGCGCGCCGCCGTCGACGAGATGAACCGGCTGGCGTTCGCCGCCGACATCGAGGCGTTCGTCCGCTACCAGCAGACGGGCGAGCCCGGCGACCCCTGGGTGGACGCGGCCCCGTACTCGCGCGGCACGGTGCACGTGACCCCCGAAGAACTCGCCGAGCTGTTCGAGGAGTTCATCGCCCTGATCAACCGCTACAAACGGGCCGGCGACGCGCTGCCGCCAGGTGCGCGCATCGTCCAGACGCGCTTCCTCGCCTTTCCCGCCTCCCCTGCCTCCGATGCCTCCGATGCCTCCCCCGCCGACACCCCTGGAGCGGACTCATGATGATCGGCCTCGCCTGGTCGACGCTGCGCGCCCGCAAGGGCGGCTTCATCGGCGCCTTCACCGCCCTGCTGTGCGCCGCCGCACTCGTCACCGCATGCGGCGTCCTGCTGGAGACGGGCCTGCGCGGCGGTATACCGACCGAGCGGTACGCGGACTCCCCCGTCGTCGTCACCGCCGACCAGAACCTCCACTGGACCAAGCACAAGAAGGGGAAGGAGAAGGTCAAGTCCAAGCCCCTCACCGAGCGCGCCTGGCTCGCCGCCGACACCGCGGACCGGCTGGCCGACGTCCCGGGAGTCGACGCCGTCGTCCCCGAAGTCACCTTCCCCGCAACCGTCTTCACCGCCGACGGAGGCCCGCTCGAAGGCCCGGACGGCGGCCCGTCCTGGGGCCACGGCTGGGAGTCCGCCCGGCTCACCCCGTTCACCTTGCGCGCCGGAACCGCCCCCGAGACCGACGGCGACGTCGTCCTGGACGCCGAACTCGCCGAGCGTGCCGGCGCCGCGGTCGGCTCGCGGCTCACCGTGCAGTCCACGGGAGCGCCGACGACGTACCGGGTCAGCGGCATCGCCGCACCCGCCGGCCGCGACGGACTCGCCCACCAGTCCGCACTCTTCTTCTCGTCCGCCGAGGCCACGCGCCTCGCGGCCCACCCGGGCCAGGTCGCCGTACTCGGCATCCTGACCGCACCGGGCGCCGACCTCGGCCAGGTCGGGAAGGACCTCAAGGCGGCCCTCAGCGGCACGACCGCCAAGGTCCGCAGCGGCGACGACCGCGGTCCGGTCGAGTTCATCGACGCCTCCAAGGCCCGGGTCACGCTGATCAGCCTCGGCGGCGCACTCGGCGGTACGTCCCTGCTCGTCGCCGTCCTCGTCGTCTCCGGCACCTTCGTGCTGTCCCTCCAGCAGCGCCGCCGCGAGATCGCCCTGCTGCGAGCGGTCGGTGCCACCCCGGCGCAGATCCGCCGCATGGTCGGCCTGGAAGCGGTGTTCGTCGGAGCCGTCGCGGGCGCGCTCGGGGCGTTCGCGGGGCTCGGCCTGTCGCGGTGGCTGCACGACCGCTTCGTGGCGGCCGGCGCCATGCCCCGGACGCTGGAGACCGCGGTCAGCCCGTTCCCGTTGATCGCGGCCGTGCTCACCACCGTGCTCGCCGCCTGGGCCGCCGCGCGCATCTCGGCCCGGCGCCCGGCGCGGATCCGCCCGACCGAGGCCCTGGCCGACGCCGCCATCGAGAACGAACGCCTCGGCACCGTCCGCGTGGTCCTCGGCCTGCTGCTCGCCGCCGGGTACGTCGTCCTCCTCCTGGTCCTGCGCAACCTGCACACCGACGCCGCCGCAACTCCGGTGACCTTCCTGTCCGTCGTGATGGCCGCCGTCGCGGTCTCGCTGCTCGGCCCCCTCCTGGCCCGGGCCGCGACCGCCGTACTCGCCGCCCCGATGCGCCTGGTGTCACCGGTCGGCGGCCGGCTCGCCGCGAGCAACAACCGGGCGCGCCTTCAACGCGTGGCCGCGGTGGTCACCCCGCTGACCCTCGCCGTCGCGATGACCTCCACGATCCTGTTCGTGCAGACCACGACGTCGCACGCTGCCGAGAAGCAGGTCGCGGCGGGCACCGCGAACGCGGACTACGTCCTGGCCTCGGGCGGCCCCGGTGTGCCGCGCGCCGCCGTCGACGCGGTACGTGCGGTGCCGGGTGTGACCACGGCAACCGAGGTGGTGCGTACGGTGGTTCGGACCGGCCAGGACAAGTTCCCGGCGCAGGGCGTCACCCCCGAGGGCATCGACCGGGTGCTCGATCCGAAGACGACCGCGGGCAGCCTCGCCGACCTGCGCGACGACACCGTGGCGGTCAGCACACAGGCCGCCCGCACCAAGGGCGTCGGTGTCGGCGACACGCTGGAGGTCACCCTCGGCGACGGGGTCAAGATCCGGTCGCGCGTCGTCGCGGTGTACGAGCGCGGGCTCGGCTTCGGCGATGTGACCCTGCCGCACGCCGTGGTCGCCGCACACGTCGACAACCCGCTGGCCGCACAGGTGTTGGTCCGCACCGACAGCCCCGGCACGCGGGGCGCGCTCGACGCCGCCGCGGCCGCCTTCCCCGGCGTACGCGTGCTCGACCGCGACCAGGTCGAGGCGGCGCGCAAGACGCAGCAGGGCACGCAGGCGCAGGTCAACTACGTCGCGATGGGCCTGATCATCGCGTTCACCGCAATTGCGATCGTCAACACGCTGATGATGGCCACCTCGGCACGCGCCCGCGAGTTCGCCCTCATGCGCCTGGTCGGAATGACGCGACGTCAGATCCTCCGGATGCTGCGGTGGGAGACGCTGACGATGGTGGTGTTCGCGACCGTGCTCGGGACGGCGATCGGCTGGGCGACGCTCAGCGCGTACGCGACGGGCATGACCGGCACCGGGATGCCGTACGCCCCGCCCCTCACCTACGGCGCGATCATCGCGGCCGCCGCCGTCCTCGCCTTCGCGGCGACGTCCCTGCCGGCCCGGCTGGCGCTGCGCACCCGCCCTGTGGACGCGATCGGCACCAAGGAGTAGGCCCGCCGGGCGGGCAGCCGAACCACCCGTCGGGGGCGGGCCTTGCGAGGCCCGCCCCCGACGCGTTCATCCGCCGCCGAGGTACGCGTCGCGCACCGCCTGGTTCGCCCGCACCTCGGCCGGCGTGCCCTCGGCCAGCACCTCGCCGAGATTCAGCACGACAACCCGGGACGCCAGCCCCATGACGAACGCGACGTCGTGTTCGACCAGCAGCACCGCACAGTGCTCATGGTCGACAAGGCGGCGGACCACCTCGCCCAGCCACACGCTCTCCGCCGACGACATCCCCGACGCCGGTTCGTCGAGCAGCAGCACCTTGGGGGTGTCCACCACCGCCCTGGCGAGTTCCACCATGCGGGCCTGCCCCACCGGAAGCGTCCCCGCATACCTGTCACGCAGGTCGGTCAGTCCGCACAGTTCGAGGATCTCCTCGGCCCGCGCCCGCCGTTCGCGCTCGCGGCGGCGCCGGCTCGGCAGCGCCAGAAGGTCGGCGGCAATACCGCCGCCGCCACCGCGCCACTCCTCCGCGACCACCAGGTTGTCCAGCACGGTCAGGCGGCCGAACAACTGCTGGCGCTGGAACGTACGCCGCATCCCGTGCCGGGCCCGCCACACCGGCCCGCGCGCCGAGACGTCCACCCCGCCGAAGCGCACCACGCCGGCGTCCGGCCGCCGGATGCCCGACAGCACGTCGAACAACGTCGTCTTGCCGGCGCCGTTAGGCCCGATGAGCCCGCAGACCTCGCCCGCGCGCACCTCCAGCGTCACACCGCTCAGCGCGTTGACGCCGCCGAACGCGACCCCGACGTCCTCGGCTCGCAGGACGGGCGGCGGCGCCACCTCGCCGACCGACTCGGCGACGTCCACGGCGATCCCGCTCATGCCCCCACCTCGTTCCCCGCGGCCCGCACCCTCCGCGCGTCGGCGTCGGCGTCGCTCAGGCCGAGGTACGCGGTGGTCAGACGGTTCTCGTCCACCTCCGCGCGCGGGCCGCTCCACGACACGCGTCCCACACTCATGAAGGCGACGGTGTCCGCGACCGTCAGGATCTCCGACGCCTTCTCCTCCACCAGCAGCAACGCCACGCCCAGGTCCCGGAGTTCGACGACGAAGCGGAAGATCTCCTCGACCACCAGCGGCGCGAGGCCGAGTGACGGCTCGTCCGCGACGAGCACACGCGGCGGGCGTACCAGCAGCGGCGCGACGGTCAGCTGCTGCTGCTCGCCGCCCGACAACGAACCGGCGGGCACCTTGCGGCGCCCGGCGAGGTTGGGGAACCGCTCGTAGACGCGGTCCCGTTCCTCCGCCGACCGGAGCCACATCGACAGGTTCTCGTCGATGGTCAGCGACGGGAAGATGCCGCGGCCTTCGGGCGCGAGCAGGAGGCCTTCGCGCGACCTGCGTACCGCCGACAGACGCGTGACATCGCGGAGGACGCCGTCGCCCGCGCCGAGTTCGACCGATCCCGAGGTCGGCGCCAGCAGCCCGGCGGCGACCGCGCACGTCGTCGTCTTGCCCGCTCCGTTCGCACCCAGCAGCGCGAGGATCCGCCCTGCCCGGATGTCGAGGTCGACGCCGTGCAGCACCTCGACGCCGCCGTATCCGGCATGGATGCCGCGCAGCCGCAGCAGCACTTCCGCGGTCTCGTCGGGATCCTGAGGAACCTCACCGGCCCCCACTTCCCGCGGCGGCGCCGTCACGGCAGGCGCGGCTTCGTCCGTCGGCGCCTCCGCAACCGGGGCATCCGCGGCCGCGCCCTTGCCCGCAACAGGCTTGGTAAGCCCGGAAATCCGACCGCGCAGCGCATGCAGCCCCTCGGCCATCTGCACGACCCAGCCCTCGGGATTACTGGCCAGCGCCAAGCCCGCGAGACCGAAGAGGATCACCGGCACATGCGGCGAGTCGGTGATGTAGTCCTCCATGACGTGCGGGAACAACGCGAACGTCAGCCCCGCGACGACGGCGAACTGCGGCCTGCGGATGCCCGCCGCGACCACGATGGCCAGCCAGATCAGCCCGTTCATCGCGGTGAACTCGGTCGCGGTGATGCGGGTGTTGAAGGACGCCCAGAACACCCCGCCGAACCCGGCGATTCCCGCCGAGATCGCGAACAGCGCGAGCTTGGTGCGCAGGATCGAGACGCCGGATGCCATCGCGGCCGGCGGCGCGGAGCGCACCGCGAGCATCGCGCGGCCCGATGCCGAGTTCTCCAGGTTCCGGATGAGGACGACCACCGCCGCGACGATGACCAGCAGGACGAGCGCGAGCGCCCGGTCGTCGTTGAGGTCGACCGGCCCGACCACCGGACGCGGAATCGCCCAGCCGACGTCGCCGTTGCGCAACCAGCTCATCTGGAACAGCACCTGGTCGCCCAGGAAGGCCAGCGCGAGGGTGGCCAGCGCGAGCATGCGCCCGGACAGCCGCAGGGCGGGCAGCGCGACGACCATGCCGAGCAGCGCGGCCACGAGCGTCCCGGCGACGAGGGCGAGGAAGAACGACACCCCGTGGCTCATGAGCAGGCCCGCGGTCAGCGCGGACGCGGTCACGAAGGTGGCCTGCGCGAGGCTGACCATGCCGCCGAGGCCCGTGACGACGGTGAACGACAGGAACACCAGGGACGCCGCGAGTCCTTGCGCGATCAGACCGATCCAGAAGGCGGTCGTCCAGGTGTAGAGGCTGACCGCCAGGAACGCGGCCGCGATCAGCCAGGGCGCCCAGCGGCGCAGCGGCGACATCCCGGCGAGGTAGTCGGGCGGCGGCTGGTCGACGGCGGCCGTCCCGGCGCTGCGCTTGCTGCGGGACATCACCAGCAGGCCGACGAAAAGCAGGACGAACGGGACCGCCGTCCGCAGGCCGGTGATCTCGTCGGTCCAGGACGGGGCGTACCCCGCGACGAGGTTCTGCACCACGCCGAGCAGCAGCCCGCCGCCGAAGGCGATCGGCACCGACTTGAACCGGCCGAGCACGGCGGCGGCCGCGGACACGAACATCACCAGCGTGTAGTCGACCGGGCTGAGCGCGAGCAGCGGTGCGGCCAGCACTCCGACCGCGCCCGCGAGTCCGGCGGAGAGCATCCAGGCGATGCCGGAGAGCCGGTCGGCGCTCACGCCGCGCAGTTCGGTGAGCGTACGGCTGTCCACGGACGCGCGCAGCCGCAGGCCGAGCGGCGTGTGCCGCATCAGGATCCACAGTCCGACGGCGACAACTGCCGTGACGATCCAGGTGATCAGCTGGTTGGAATCGATGCCGACCCCGTCCATGATCTCCCAGTGCTCGGGCGGGTTCGGTCCCACGCCCGGCAGGCCGTACTGGTTCTCGGACGGGGCGAGGTCGACGCCCGCGTCGGTCAGCAGCTTGACGATCCACTGGCCGAGAGCCGGCAGCGCGACCAGGAGGCCGATCGTGGCGACGATCTGCGGGGTTTCGCCGAGCCTCGCGAGTTTGCGGAACATCACGCGGTCGAGCAGCCAGCCGAGCCCGGGGGCGAAGACGAAGACGGTGACCAGGGCGGCGGGTACGGAGGGCCAGTCGAGGCCCTGGTTGAGTTCGTAGAAGAACAGTGCGGACAGGAACGCGGTGGCCCCGTGGGCGAAGTTGAGCACGCCCGAGGCCGAGTACGCGAGGACGAGTCCGGACGCCAGCAGCGCGTAGATCGCGCCGGTGACCAGACCGCTGATGATGTAGCCGACGAGCTCACTCATGTGCCGGTGACGCTCCCTCGTACGACGTGCGGACGGCGCCGGATCAGGGTCGGTGCGAGCGGGCAGTGCGGTCGGTGCAGTCAGTGCAGTCAGTGCAGTCAGTGCGGTCAGTGCGGTCAGTGCGGGCAGTGCAGGCAGGATCCCCGGCCCGCCCGCCGGGCCGGGGAAGGCGGGCGGGCCGGGAGGCGGGCCGGTCGGGCGCCACGCGGCCAGGGCACCCGGCCGCGCGTCACCCGACCGGTCGGGTCACGCGGACAGGCGCGTCACTTGAACGGGATCGACGGGTAGCACTTGTACGGCGAAGTGATGCCGTACGTCTCGCCCTTGAGCTGCACCATCGCCCCGCACCCGAACGAGTCGTTGCGGCCGAGCGGGAACTTGCGGTCCCCGACCAGCGCGTACGTGTCCTCGAAGGTGGCCGCGGCGGCCTGGAAGGTCTCCACGGTCAGGTTGTCGCCGGCCTTCTTGGCGATCGCGAGGAACAGGTCCGCGGAGTTCCAGCCGACCATCATCGACTGGTTCCACTCGGTGACCTCGGAGCCCTTGGCCTTGGACATGTACTGCTTGAACTTGGCCATCTCCGGGGCCGTCGACTCGAACGGCATGTTCTGCACGAACACCTGGACGTCCTGCAGCGCCTCCTTCGACGCGGCCTGCTTCAGCAGCGCCGGGTCGTAGTCGGTGGCGTCGGTCAGGATGCCCTTGAACCCGGCCCGCTTGAGCGCAGTGAACAGGCCGATGTTGGCCGGGGTCTGCATGACGGACACGACTACGTCGGGCGCCTTGCCGCCGTTGCTCGACATGATCTCGCCGACCCAGGGGCTCCAGTCCGTCGGGACCGACGTGCCGGGGACGGTGGACTTGGCGTACGACACCGTGAACCCGCTGGACGGGAAGGCCTGTTGGTACGTGCGCAGGCCGAACTTGCCGGCGTCCGTGTCCTGCGTGATCAGCGCGACGCTCTTGCCCTGCGCGCCACCGAGGATGTCGGTGAGCAGTCCCGGCCACGACGTGTTGACGTTGTGGCCCGGTGTCGGCACCAGGCAGCCGTTGTAGCCCATGCCGTACTCCTGGCCGCAGAACGCGGGCAGCGTCCCCCAGCCGATGTACGGGGTCTTGTTGTCGCGCAGGAAGTCCGCGGACCCGCCGATGGTCGTGGTGTTGACCGGCACGATCGCGAACACCTTCTCCTGCTGCACCAGTTTGCGTACCGCGGTGATGGTGCGCGCGGACTCCTGGCCGTCGTCCTCGGAGCCGATGTACTCGATCTTGCGGCCGTTCACTCCGCCTTCGTCGTTGGCCATCATGAACCGGGCCTTGGCGCCGAGGTCGGTGTCGGCCTTGCTGTAGCCCGACGACGTGGTCTTGGAAACCACACCGCCGATCTTGACGGGGTCCTTGGATGCCGACGCACCGGGCTGGTTCGGTGTGCCGCCGTCCTTCTTCGTCGTCGACGAGTTGCACCCGGCGATCAACAGGACCGGCACCATCACCAGTCCTGCGGCGCGTAGGAGACGTGGCAAGGATTCCTCCTCACGGACCGCCGGGACGGTGCCCCTGGCGGAGTTCGGTCGTTCACCTGACTGACGTGCTGTTCAGTGCGCGGTGGTGCCGTACGTGATTCGCGAGGACTTGCGGCCGGTCGCGGACAAGCCCGAGCTACCCGACTTGTCGATCAAACGACTGGCTGAGATTGGTGATTGTGTGCCCGGCCTGACACATCGTCAATAGACGTTGCCGGACAGAGATGTCGGCGGTCGATGACTTGGCGCGCGGGCGCTCAGGCGGAGTGCGGCGGCGCCGCGAACCCGCCCATCAGGAAGTCGACCAGCTGGTCGAACAGCACCTTCTCGTCGTCCCACGCGTGCCGCCGCAGCCACTCGCGCACCGCGCCCTGGCGCAGGACGCGGTTCATCAGGTCCTTGGCGATGCCGAAGCGGAACAGGATGACCTCGTGCGGCACTTCGGGCAGCGCGCGCCGGAGGACCGACAGGTACCGCGCGGTGAGCGGGTCGACCTCGTCGGTGATCAGGTGCATCGACGTCGGGTGCTCCCCGACCGCGACGAGAAAGCCCAGGTAGTGGTGGCCGCCGCCGCGGCGGTCGCGGCTCAGCTCGACGGTCGGGAGCAGCAGGGCCACGACCACGTCGCGCAGCGCGGGCTGTTCGTCGGCCTCCAGCTCGGCGAGCAGCTGCTCGCGGCGTACGCCGAGGGATTCGAGGCGGCGGTGCAGGATCGCGGCGATCAGGTCCTGCTTGGACCCGAAGTGGTAGTGCACGGCCGCGCTGTTGGCCCCCGCGGTGCCGGTGATGTCGCGGACGGAGACGCCGTCGATGCCGTTCTTGGCGAACAGCCGTTCCGCGGTACGCAGCAGCTTGGCGCGGGTGGCCGCTCCCGAGCTGTTGCCGTTCCGGGGGTTCGCCTCGGCCGCCCCGGGAATCCGCGTACTACTGGACATGGCGACCACTGTAGGGCGTGGCACCGCGGTCCGATCACCCGTCCCGGCGGGCGGTCCGACCGGCGCGACGACCGCCGTGACCGGGGGTCCTCGGCCAGTGTGACGCACGTCACGGTTTTGACTGGAAACGGTTTTCAAAAGAGGCCGGAAACAGGCCATGCATTGTATGTGATATTTTACTGATGATTGGACTCGGCACGCGGTGAACCAGCCATCTTCACCCTCCTGCCGACCCTGATTCCGAGCCGATTCCGACTCCGGTCAGACTCCGGTCGGACACTGGTCAGACGTTGATCCGACCGCGGCCCCCACTGCCGGCGGCACACCGGCGCCCCGCCGATGCCCCCCGAGCCCGCGAGTACGCGTACGCACAAAAGCGCCGCCCCCGGATCCGGCGGGATCCGAGGGCGACGCTCAAGACAAACGGCTGATGCAGGTGG
The DNA here is from genome assembly GCA_045039925.1 of Streptomycetaceae bacterium NBC_01309. Classification (GTDB taxonomy): domain Bacteria; phylum Actinomycetota; class Actinomycetes; order Streptomycetales; family Streptomycetaceae; genus Yinghuangia. The sequence continues at coordinate 5,598,255 of CP108400.1, read as the reverse complement.
CCCCTGCCCAGGCTTTAGGACTCGCTGCGCTGCTGCGGAATGCCCGCAAGCAGGGCACGAACCTCCGCCTCGCGGTAGCGGCGGTGGCCACCGAGGGTGCGGATCGACGTGAGCTTGCCGGCCTTGGCCCAGCGCGTGACCGTCTTCGGGTCGACGCGGAACATGGTGGCAACCTCGGCCGGCGTCAGCAGCGGCTCGGCATCAGGCGTACGAGCGGTCATGAGCGGCCTCCTCGGGAGAACCGAACCAAGCACGGTTCTTTCTTCAAATTCTGCACCTTGACCCCCGATGTCCGAAATGGTTCTCGGCGGCCAAGTCGGTTATAGGACGAACGGCTTGTCCTTCACAGTACAAGTACACCATCCGGCGGCCCTGGTTGGTCAAACCGCCGGAATTGGCATCGCAGCAGTCAACCGGCGCGATCCCGAAGGACCGTACATAGCGGACAGTCACCCGCCTGTGACGAAGAGTCACTTCCGGCCGATCGGCCCCCCGCGCCCACCCAGCCACACCAGCCTCGGGAGACCGGCGGATTCTGAGTGCCCCTGGGGGAACTGAGTGCTACTGCGTGATACTGCGTAGTACTGGGTAATCCTGTGTAGTTACATCATGACAAGGGGTGACCAGCACCCCTTTGTCCGATTCATCATATACGAGCAATTCGCTGGCGTATGCGCCCTATGAGATGTTGATCTCAGAAATTCTTGTCCACTGGACAATCGGGCGCCATGTGGCCTGCTCAGCTGGCATGTTCCAGCGCACGCACCGCGGACCACCGCTCGGTGATCCGCCGGTACGCCTCCGAGGCGCGCGCTCCGTCGCCGGCCGCGAGAGCCGTCAGGCCCTCCGCGACATGCTCGGCAGTGCGCTCCTCGGCAAGATCGCCGGACGGAATCAGCCGCACCAGTCCGCCGAAGTCGAGCTCGACCATGGCTCTCGGATGGAACTCTTCAAGCCAACGGCCCAGATGTTCGAGCCCGGAGATCAGTGCGCCTTCCTCCAGGGTGTCGCGCAGAACCCGCAGCGCGCGAGCGACCCGACGCCGAGCCTGCACCATCGGCGTCCGGTAGTACAGCTCCCATCCGTCTCCGCCATCACCCGCATCCTCCGGACGCACGCCCTCCGGCTGCGCGCCTTCGGGTGCGACGAGGACCCGCTCGTCCTGGGTGAACAACACGAACCACCGCATGGGCACGTGCCAGGTACTGCTGTGGATATGTGGCTGGACGTCCGGATTGCGCGCCCGCCAGCGGTCGTGGTCCGCCTCGGCCTGGGCCAGCACCACGCGGGGCCAGAAGGCGTCGAGCACCACCGGCGGATAGTCCTGGCGCATTTCGGCCAGTGCGGTCCAGGAGCGCAGCCTCGTCTGGCGCGGGCAGATCACCGGGACCCCGTCGATCTCCGCGACGAACGCGTCCTCGCTCTCGTGCGGCGGGGCCGGCTCGGGCGGCGTCGCGAGGATGCCCTCCATCGCCATCCGCTGTTCCTGGGCGGTCAGTTCGGCCGTCGTGCCGGCTCCCCAGGCGCGCCGCGTGTGGACGTCGCGCACGTAGTCGGCCCAGCGCGAGCGGTCGGGCTCCGGGAAAGCCGCGAGCGGCTCGTACACGCGCAGGTATGCCGAGTAGGGCGCCACCACCGAAGTCCGCACGTACCGAATGTTCGCATGCCCCCGATCGCGCCGCCGTCCGACCCGTGATTCCCGCACAGGGGGGCACGGCAGTCCTAGGGTTGGGGCAGACGCCCGCGATCACCCACCGCGGGCCGGACTCGGGAGTCACCACAGTGACGACGACAAGCACGACGGGCACCAGCGCACGGACCCACACCCCGGGACCCGTGTTCGGCAGGAGCCCCAACCACGAGCAGGTTGTCTTCTGCCAGGACGAGGCGAGCGGGCTCAAGGCCGTCATCGCCATCTACTCGACAGCGCTCGGCCCCTCCCTGGGCGGCACGCGCTTCTACCCGTACGCGACCGAGGACGAGGCCGTCGAGGACGTCCTCAACCTGTCCAAGGGCATGGCGTACAAGAACGCCCTCGCGGGCCTCGACCACGGCGGCGGCAAGGCCGTCATCATCGGCGACCCGAAGCGCGACAAGAGCGAGGGCCTGCTGCGTGCCTACGGGCGCTTCGTGCAGTCCCTCGGCGGGCGCTACGTGACCGCGTGCGACGTGGGCACCTACGTCGAGGACATGGACGTCGTCGCGCGCGAATGCGGCTTCGTCACCGGCCGTTCGCCCGACGCGGGCGGCGCGGGCGACTCCTCGGTGCTCACCGCCTACGGCGTGTACCAGGGCATGCTCGCGAGCGCCGAGCACCTCTGGGGCACCCCGAACCTGCGCGGACGGCGCGTCGGCATCGCCGGCGTCGGCAAGGTCGGCAGGCACCTCGTCGGACACCTCCTCGAGGACGGCGCCGAGGTGCTCGTCACGGACGTCGACCCGGCCGCGCTCGAACGGGTGCGCGCGGCGCACCCCGGCGTCTCGGTCGCGGCCGACACCGACGCCCTCATCCGCGAGCCGATCGACGTGTACGCCCCCTGCGCGCTCGGCGGCGCGCTCGACGACACCACGGTCGCGGTGCTGACCGCGCGGATCGTGTGCGGTGCCGCCAACAACCAGCTCGCACACCCTGGCGTCGACAAGACACTCGCGGAGCGGGGCGTGCTGTACGCGCCGGACTACGTGGTCAATTCGGGCGGCGTCATCCAGGTGGCCGACGAGCTGCACGGATTCGACTTCGCACGGGCGAAGCGCAAGGCCGCGGGCATCCGCACCACCACCGCGCGGGTCTTCGCACTCGCCGACGAGGAGGGTGTTCCGCCCGCCGTCGCGGCCGACCGACTCGCCGAACGACGCATGGCTGATGTGGGTCGTCTGCGCGGGATCTACCTTGGAAGCTGAATCACAGGGTATCGTCAGCCTCGGCGAAGGACCCACGATCAGGCCCCTGACCAGCCGGAACAGTATTGCCGGGTCGGGGTCCGAGCCCACCTGTCACCCATGCGACGTACCGTCGCGCCGCGGAAGCAGGTACCGTTAATGCTCCACGGGCCGGTTCTTGAACCTGGATGAACCGACCCTGATCGTGAACGCGTGTCAAGACCCGGGGCCGTGAGCCCCGTCGTTGAGGGGGTCGAGCCATGGGGCGCGGCCGGGCCAAGGCCAAGCAGACAAAGGTCGCCCGCCAGCTGAAGTACAACAGCGGCGGAACGGATCTGAACCGTCTGGCCGAAGAGCTGGGCGTGTCGTCAGCCGATGAACCGCAGGTTCAGTCGGACGGTGACGACACGTATGAAGACGAGCTCGACGATCCCTACGCGGCGTATGCGGACTATTACGACGATGACGACGACGAGGACGACGACGGCCCCTCGGGCCGCCGCTGACCTTGTCGCGGGCCTCGTCCGACGGTTCGCCGCCCGTGTGAGGGTGCCAGCACCCGATCGGTCCGGGACCTGACCCTTGAGGGTCGGTCCCGGACCCTTTGTGCTGTCCTGTGCTGTCCGTGCGGCCGCAGCCGCCGACGGTCGGCGTCAGCGTCCGTGGGAGCCCTCCAGGACCGCCTGGCCCGTGCCGGCCTCGATGCGGCCAAGCACCCACGCCGGTACGCCGCGCTCGGCCAGCACCGCGAGCGACTCGTCCACGGCGTCCGCCGCGACGACCGCGACCATGCCCACGCCCATGTTGAGGGTCTTCTCCAGCTCGGGCTGCGCGACCCGGCCGAGTTCGCCGACGAGCGAGAACACCGGGCCGGGCATCCACGTGGAGCGGTCCAGGCGGGCGTTCAGGTGGCCGGGCAGCACGCGGGCCAGGTTGGCCGCGAGGCCGCCGCCGGTGACGTGCGAGAAGGCGTGCACCTCGGTTCGGCGGGCGAGGTCGAGGCAGTCGAGCGAGTAGATGCGGGTCGGCTCGAGGAGCTCTTCGCCGAGCGTACGGCCGAACTCCGGCACGTCGCGGTCCAGCGCCCAGCCGGCACTCGCGAAGAACACGTGGCGCACCAACGAGTAGCCGTTGGAGTGCAGGCCCGACGAGGCCATCGCGATGACCACGTCGCCCTCGCACACGCGCTCGGCACCGAGGAGGTCGTCCGCCTCGACGACGCCCGTGCCCGCGCCCGCGATGTCGTACTCGTCAGGGTCGAGCAGCCCCGGGTGTTCGGCCGTCTCGCCGCCCACCAGCGCGCACCCGGCCAGCACGCAGCCTTCGGCGATGCCCTTGACGATCGACGCGATGCGCTCCGGGACGACCTTGCCGGTCGCGATGTAGTCGGTCATGAACAGCGGCTCGGCACCGCACACCACGAGGTCGTCCACGACCATGCCGACCAGGTCCCGGCCGATCGTGTCGTGCTTGTCCATGCGCTGCGCGATCGCGACCTTGGTGCCGACGCCGTCGGTCGAGGTGGCCAGCAGCGGGCGCGTGTACCGCGTGAACGCGGAGACGTCGAAGAGTCCCGCGAAGCCCCCGATGCCGCCGAGGACCTCGGGGCGGGTGGCCTTGCCGACCCAGGTCTTCATCAGTTCGACGGCGCGGTCGCCGGCTTCGATGTCGACGCCGGCGGCGGCGTAGGTGGAGGAGGGGTTGTCGGTCACGACGGTACGGCCCTTTCGGGTCGGGTGGTTCGGGTGGTGTCCCTGGATGGCAGCCCGCTGGGCCGGGGTGCGGGGGCGCGCCGAGGCGCCCCCGCCGACGGCGCTACGGGCGGCGCAGGGCGTCTTCCGCGCCCGCGCCCCCAAGAAGGGACTGGACGCCGTCCACATCGCTGCGCACGGCCTGCTCCAGGCCTTCCAGGAGATGCTTGCCCAGGCGCTCCGGGTCGGGCAGCTCGATCGGGTAGACCCCGTCGAAGCACGCCCGGCACAGGTTGTCCTTGGGAATGGTGGTCGCCTCGACCATCGCGTCGATCGAGATGTACGCGAGCGAGTCGGCACCGAGCGACTTGGCGATCTCGTCGACCGACAGGCCGTTCGCGATCAGCTCGGCGCGCGTCGCGAAGTCGATGCCGAAGAAGCACGGCCACTTCACGGGCGGGGACGAGATGCGCACGTGCACCTCGGCCGCCCCGGCTTCGCGCAGCATGCGCACGAGGGCGCGCTGGGTGTTGCCGCGCACGATCGAGTCGTCGACGACGATCAGGCGCTTGCCGGCGATGACCTCGCGCAGCGGGTTCAGCTTGAGGCGGATGCCGAGTTGGCGGATGGTCTGGCTGGGCTGGATGAAGGTCCGGCCGACGTACGAGTTCTTGACCAGGCCCTGGCCGAAGGGGATGCCGGCCGCCTCGGCGTACCCGATCGCCGCCGGGGTCCCGGACTCCGGGGTCGGCATGACCAGGTCGGCCTCGACCGGGGCCTCCTTCGCGAGGCGGCGGCCCATCTCGACACGGGCCGCGTGCACGCCGCGGCCGGCGATCGAGGTGTCGGGGCGGGCGAGGTAGACGTACTCGAACACGCAGCCCTTGGGCTCGGCCTTCGCGAACCGCTGGGTGCGCAGGCCGTGCTCGTCGATCGCGACCAGCTCGCCCGGCTCGATCTCGCGGATGAACGACGCACCCACGATGTCGAGTGCGGCGGTCTCGCTCGCGGCGACCCAGCCGCGCTCCAGGCGGCCGAGCACGAGCGGGCGGATGCCCTGCGGGTCGCGGGCCGCGTACAGCGTGCCCTCGTCCATGAAGACCAGCGAGAACGCGCCCTTGAGCTTGGGCAGGATCTGCATGGCGGTCTCCTCCAGCGACAGGTCGGGACGACCCGCGAGGAGGGAGGCCAGCAGATCGGTGTCGCTGGTGGCCTCGATGCGGCCTTGGTAGGGGTAGTTGAGCTCACCCCGGTCCGGGCCCTGCTCCGCGACCATGCGGGCCAGCTCACCGGTGTTGGTGAGATTGCCGTTGTGGCCGAGAGCGATGCTGCCCGTCGCGGTGGCCCGGAAGGTCGGCTGGGCGTTCTCCCAGACCGAGGAACCGGTGGTGGAGTAGCGGGCGTGACCGACGGCCATGTGGCCGCGCAGCGATCCCAGGGTCGCCTCGTCGAAGACCTGGGACACCAGGCCCATGTCCTTGAAGACGAGGATCTGGGAGCCGTTGCTCACCGCGATACCGGCGGATTCCGTCCCGCGGTGCTGCAGTGCGTAGAGCCCGAAATAGGTAAGTTTCGCGACCTCTTCGCCGGGGGCCCAGACTCCGAAGACGCCGCAAGCGTCCTGCGGGCCCTTCTCGCCGGGGAAGAGATCGTGGTTGAGTCGTCCGTCGCCACGTGGCACGCCGTCGAGTCTACGCGAGGGTTTCGGGGGTTGCCGTTCACCCCAACAGGGGCAGCCACCCGGACAGGTCGGCACGTTCCCCGCTGGCCCGCACGCTTCCGTCGTCGATGGCGTCTTCCCAGGTCAGACGGCCTGCGGCGAGACGGAGCCAGGTGCGCGGATCGCTCTCGACGACGTTCGGCGGAGTCCCCCGGGTGTGCTTCGGGCCTGTGACGCATTGCACGACGGCGAACGGCGGGACCCGAACCTCGACCGAATACCCGGGCGCCCGGACGGCCAGGATGTCGGCGAGGACCCTGGTCACGACCGCGAGGGCCTGCCGGTCGTGCGGGAAGGCCGTGCCGATGGCGCGCTCGAGGTCGTCGGCGTGCACCACGGCCTCGATGAGGCGTGTGACGAGCATGTCCGGAACGCGCATGGGACCGATACGAGTGACGCTGACCCGCGTTTCGGGCGTCTCGGCGACGAGCCGGGCCGCGTCGTCGACGTAGTCGCGCGGGGTCTTCCCGGCCTCGGCCATCTCCTGCGCAAGCTCGGAGATCGCCTCGGCGGCCGCGGCGGTGCCGCCCGCCCACTGCTCGACGGTGATGGGCGGGCCTGTCGGCTCGGGCTGCCCGAGCCAGCGCGGCACGGCCTCGATTCCGGCGGCGATGTGCCCGACGAGGTCGGCGACGGTCCAGCCGGTGAGTCCGGAGGGCTCCTTGAGCCGCGCGGGCTCCAGTGCGTCGGTGACGTCCGCGAGGGCCCGCCACTCGGCCACCAGCGCGGTCCGCACGCGGACGGGGTCGACGGGACGGATCGCGGGGGTGCGCGCGGCGGCAGGCATGGCCGGAGGATACGACTCGGCGCTGTCGGCGTGGAAACGTTTTCCACCGTCCTGGGGCAACTATCCGCGTCTTCCACAGATTCGAGACCGGTCCCTGCGGCGGATCGCGATGCCGCCGACTATGGAGTCACGGCTGCGGAAGCCGTCGCACGCTGTTCCGTTCGTCTCAGTTCCGTTCGTCTCTGTTCCGCTCGTCGCTGCTCCGCTCGTGACCGTTCAACTCGTCACCGCTCCACGCGTCACCGTTCCGCTCGTGACTGCTCCGCTCGTTACTGCTCCGTCGAAGGAGGCGCCCATGACCGCGACTTCGTCCTCCGCCGATCCCGCCCGGATCAGCGCCCGGGCGCACGCACTGGCGGTCGCCGCGACCCGCGTCGACAACGACGCCGTGACGCTCGCGGCCGGCGTCCGGTCGGCCCTGAGCCAGTGGTCCGGCACCGCCGCGGCCGCCTTCCGCTCCTACGCGGCCGCCACCGATGCGTCGCGCATCGCCACGTCCTCGGCGTTGCGTGCGGCCGCCATACGCCTGGAGGCCCACGCCGAAGCCGTCGCGGCCGCCCGCGCCCGGCCGTGAGCCCGGCACGCTCGCGCCGGTGAGTTGGCGCACATACGCCGCTCCGGAGCCGCGGGCGCGAGCGGTCAGCGACCCGAACCCGTCCCGTCAGGAGGTCGTCCGTTGAACCCGCCGATTCGTATCTCGCCCCAGGAACTGTCCGGCCTCGCCGCCGGGTTCGATGCCGCCGTTCCCGGCCTGGAGGCGGCGCGCGAGGCGCTTCGGGCCGCCGAGGGCGACTTCGACCTCGCCGCGAGCCGGTCCGACTCCCCCGGCACCTGGGCCGCCGCGACCGCGGCCGTCGAACACGCGCTTGCGGAGGCCACGCACCTGCACAGCGTCGTGGCGACCACGCCGGGGCTGCTGAGGTCCTGCGCGGAGGGGTACACGACCGGCGACCGCCTGGCCGCCGACCTCTTACAGGCGCTCGCGGCACACGGCGACCCCCTCCCGCCGCTCACCCTCAGCGAGTACGCGACGCCCCCGCCCGCCCCTCCGCCCCCACCGGCCGTGGTCCGTGCCGACGCGCCGACCGCCGCCGGGGTGCCGCCGTTCCGCGTCGCGCAGTTCACCTCGCCGGCCGTCGAGTTCGCCGCCCAGGTCGCCGGTGCGACCCGAGCGGGACCGAGTGCGCCGGGCACCGCACCGCCGGCGCGGGCCGGCGGGGTCCAGCGGACGCGGTCCTCCTCCGTACGGCCGACGGGCGGGGCCGGGAACGGCCAGGCTCCCAACAGCTCTGCTTCGAACGGCCCTGCTTCGAACAGCCGAAGCCCGCAAGGCGGTTCCGGGGCGGCTCGTGGCTCGGCGCCCGGTGCCACCGGGTCCACCGGTTCCGGCCCGAAGGGGGCAGGCGTCTCGGTGCCCGGCGATGTGCGGCGTTCGGAGATCCTGCGGCGGGCCAAGCGGTGGGCGGATCTTGGACTGGACTACAGCATGGCCCGTACGTTCGAAGGCCATCGCATGGACTGCTCCGGCCTCGTGTCGATGGCGTGGGGGCTGCCCGCTCCCGGCTTGACCACCGACACCTTGCCGCAGGTGTCGCACCGCATCGACAAGGGCGAACTGCTGCCTGGGGACATCCTGGTGAACACCGCTCCGGGGGCCGCCGGGCACACGTTGATCTTCGCCGGATGGGCGGACGACGCGCACACGCGCTACTTCGCGTACGAGGAAAGCGGCGGCAAGGGCGCGCATTTCGGCACGGTCCCGTACCCCTACTGGCCGGGCCACGGGACCTTCCTGCCGTACCGGATGGACGCCCTTGGGGAATGACGAGGGCACCGCGGATCCACTCGCGTAGAACTTTCCACCTTCGTGCCATGGACCAGGCGGGAGCGCCGCCCCCACTATTGACGTGTGGGGGGATGGAAGCCGACGGCGGGCCCCGCTGCCGACGCGGCCTCCACCTGAGTGGGGTCCGGGGGGACGCCACTCAGGAAACCAAGGGGGGAATCTCCCGCACGAGCGAGGCCCGCGAGCCTGACCCGCATGGGCTCCGGGCCTTGTCGTGCCTCTGGCCGTGACGTCTGCCTTGACGTCGGCCGGGACGTCGGGCCCGACTCCGGGCCCGACTTCGAGGCCTTGGGTTCGGGCTTCGACTTCGGGCCTTGACTTCGAGAGCGCTCCAAGTCGCAGACTCCCGTTCCAGCCCCGGACAGCCGGGACGGAACGGAGACCGCCATGAAGTACCGCGTTATCGGCACGCGCCCGGAAACCCGCCGCGAGGTGAGCGTTCTCTCGCTCGGAGCGATGCTCTTCGGCACGGCCACCGACGAGAAGACGTCCTTCGCGATCCTGGACCGGTACGTCGAAGCCGGCGGGACGTTCATCGACACGTCGAACAACTACGCGTTCTGGGCACACGCCGACCAAGGCGGGCAGAGCGAGGAACTACTCGGGAAGTGGCGGAAGTCCCGCGGGATCGGGGGTGAGATCGTGATCGCCACCAAGCTGGGCGCCCGGCCGCGCACGCCCGGCACGGGGTTCGTCGACAACCCCGAGGGGCTGTCGGCGAAGACGATCCGCGAGGCCGCCGAGCGCAGCCGCGAGCGCCTCGGCGTCGAACGCATCGACCTGCTGTACGCGCACATAGAGGACCGCACCGTCCCCCTGCGGGAAACGGTTGAGGGGTTCGCGGAGTTGGTGGCAGAAGGCACGGTCGGACTGCTCGGGGTGAGCAACCACGCCGTATGGCGCGTGGAACGCGCCCGGGCGCTGGCCGTCGCGGCGGGCCTGCCGGGCTACGAGGTACTGCAGTACCAGCACAGCCTGTTGCGCCCGCGCTACGACATCCCCCAACCGCTGTTCCCCGAAGGCTCGCTCGGCCACAGCGGCGCCGAACTGGCGAGCTACCTCAAGGCGGAGCCGGATCTGACGCTGGTGGCGTACTCCCCGCTGATGGGCGGCATCTACACACGCGACGACAAGCCGCTGCCCCCCGACTACGACCACCCCGGCACCCCCGCACGCCTCGCGGTGCTGCACGAGGTCGCCGAGGAGACCGGCGCGACGCCCAATCAGGTCGTCCTGGCCTGGCAGATCGGCGGCAACCTCCCGATCGTCCCGCTCGCCGGAGCGTCGTCCGTGGCCCAGTTGGAAGAGAACCTGGGGGCCGTCGACCTGGAACTCACGCAGGACCAACGCGCCCGCCTGGACGCTGCGGTGTAGGTCGCAGCCGGAATACGCGCGTGGCCGGAGCCTTGGCGGATAGTCCCGAATCCCACGCCGGCCCTAGCGTCGGCCCGCGTGGGAAATCACCGATTCATACGGGGAAAGCCGCGCGGCCGGATTGTGCTGGTGGCTGCCGGAGTCCTGGCCGTCAATGCCGGGATCGGCGTTGCGGCCTATGCCAAGCAGGCGCCGGGAGACGGCCAGGCATCGGGCGCTCCGGCCGGGTGTGCGCTGAAGCCGAACCCGCACCAGTCCGAACTGAGCGAGGAACGGGCCTGCTTCTCGGTCGACGCCTCGCTCGACCGCGCCCCGGCCGTCGGGGAGACCGCGGCGATCCGCTTCACGGTGACGGCGGAGCGCGCCGCGAAGAACGTGCGCGTCGAAGCCGAACTCCCGGCGGGCCTGACGTGGGCGACGGCACCCGTCGGCCTGACCGTCTCCACCGCCGCCCACCCCGGGCCGTTGACCGGCGGCACCGTCCACCGGGCCGCCGCGGACGGGTCGTTCAAGGCCGGCGAGGTCCGCACGTACGAGGGCAAGGTCACCGCGGCCGCCCCCGGATCGACCGAAATCCGGGTACGTGCGGGCCGGTTCGATGCCGGGCGATTCGATGTCCGCGGCGGCGGCATCGGCGAGGACACCGTGTTCCTGAGCATCGGTGGTGGCGCGCAGGTGTCCGCGTTCGGGGTCGCGGCGGCTCCCGGCGAAGGCGCCTCCACCCCTCACAAGATGCCGGGACCGTACGCCGTCAGGCCGGTGAAACAGGTGCCTGCCGGTGCCCGGCCGCCCGGCCCGAACGACGACCGTCCTTGGGTCTCGCCCGTCGGATTCGTGCCCGGGACCGCGTGTGTCACCGGGAATTGGACGTACGTCGACCAGGCCGGCGACACCCGATTCCTCGCCAACGGCACCGTCGAGGTATGGGACGCGGACACCGACAGCGCCCACGACCGGCTCGTGAGCGGCACCACGGACTCCGCCGGCTGGTACCGGCTGTGCTTCCCCAACACCGACCCCGACGGCCAGGACGTGTACGTCAAGGTCATCACCGCCAACTCGCGATGGACGGTGCAGAAGACGGGCACGACCGGCCCCTATGTCTTCGTCACCCGGACCGTCGGCAACGTGGCCAAGGGCAGCGTCACCGACTTCGGTGCGCTCAAGCCGGCCGACCCGGCCCTGATGCGCGCGTTCGCGGCCTCGGCCGCCGCCAACGACCTGTGGACCTGGCTGCCGGGTACCTGTTGGGACCCCGACGACACGGTCTGCCGCCCGATGGTCGTCAACTGGATCCCGGGTGGCACCGGGGGCACCTTCTACCGCGGTGATCTGAACCAGGTCTTCCTCAACGGCACCGAGCCCGACGCGAAGGTGGTCGTCTCCCACGAGATGGCGCACGCCCTCATGGACGACGTGTACGAGGACCAGCCGCCGCCGATCCCGAACTGCAATCCGCACCGCATCACCGCCAGGTCCTCGACCGGCTGCGCGTGGGTCGAGGGCTTCGCCGAGTGGATCCCGGCGTCGGTCTACGACGACCCGCACTTCCGCTGGTCGAACGGAGCTTCGCTGAACCTGGAGACGCCGAACGCGTCGACCACGGGGTGGGACGACGGCGACGACGTCGAAGGCCGCGTGGCCGGTGCCCTGATCGACGTCTCGGACCACCTCGACGACGGCCAGGACACCTACGGCGAGGGCGATCCCGGGAACATCTGGAAGACCGTCGTCGCCCACAAGCCGAAGACGTTCCGGGAGTTCTGGGACGCGCGCAAGGCCGACGGCTTCAACACCGTGTGGCCGGGGGCATTGCGCAGCGTCTACCAGAACGCCATCGACTACCGCTGATCGCCGCGGTCAGAGCGCAAGGGCCATGGCCACGAACTGCGTTCGGCTCGAACAGGCGGCCGACCGCAGTATTGCCGTGACGTGCTTCTTCACCGTGTCGACGCCGACCAGCAGTTCACGGGCTATCTCGTGGTTCGTGCGCCCTTGCAGGATCAGGCGCGCCACCTTGTGCTGGGCCGGGGTGAGCCCGGTGGCCCAGATGGCGGTGTCGCTCTCGGGCATGCGGGCGTCGAGCATCGGCGGCAGGTACGTCCCGAGCAGTTCGAGCAGCACGCGTTCCTTGGCACCGAACTCGCCGGCCTCCTTGGCGAGCAGGCCGATGCCGCCGACGCAGGTCTTGCCGACGAGCGGCTGCATCAGCTTGTCGTGGATGCGCTGCCGGAACAGGAAGCGGCGCAGGTACTCGTGGTGTTCGTCGCGGAGGTGGCCGTCCAGTTCGTCCAGGGCGACGGGCCCCGGCCGGTTGCGGACGGCGCGCGCCGCACCGATCGTCGCGAACGGGTCGATGCGGTGGTACGTCTCGATGTACGCGTCGACCATCGAGCGCGTGCGGCCGATGAACTCCGGGTCGGTGTCCTGGAAGAGGCCGGGCACCGACGAGCCGAGGAAGAACGTGATGTCGCGGTAGCCGAACCGCCGCGCGAGCGATTCGAGGAGCGTACGGCGCAGGTCGCGCATGCTGCGGGTGGCACCGCAGTCGGCGAGGAGGGCGAAGAGGGCGTCGTAGTCGTCGCCCGTGAAGACATCCGTATGGCGGGGCAGCGTCCTGCTCACAGCACCCCCTGTGGACTGCCCAGGAACGTCACAAGCCGCGCCCCGGCAACAGGGGCGCGGCTTGTGACGATATCAGCCGAACAGTTCGCGCAACGGCGCTTCGCCGACCTGTCGCAGCTCGTCGAGCCCGACCGTGAACTGGCCCTGGATCTCCAGGACTTCCCCGTCCACGACGCCGATCCGGGCGACCGGGAGTCGGCGCACGCGGCACATGTCGGTGAAGCGCAGTTCCTCGCTGCGCGGGACCGCCACGATCGCGCGTCCGGCGGACTCGCTGAACAGCGCCACGAACGGGTCGATCGCGCCGGAGCCGGTGTCGGACTCGACCTCCGGGAGCACGATGCGCGCGCCGTTGCCGCCGCGCAGGCAGGCCTCGACGAGGGCCTGGGCGAGACCGCCGTCGGCGAGGTCGTGCGCCGCGTCGACCATGCCGTCGCGCGAGCCCGCGATCAGCACCTCGGCGAGCAGCCGCTCGCGCTCCAGGTCGACGGCCGGCGGGCGGCCGCCGAGGTGGCCGTGCACGACGTCCGCCCAGACGGAGCCGGACAGTTCCTCGCGGGTGTCGCCGAGGAGCAGGATGATCTGCCCCTCCTCGCGGAACCCGATCGGGGTGCGCCGGGTGACGTCGTCGATGACGCCGAGCACGCCGACCACCGGCGTCGGGTGGATCGCCACGTCGCCGGTCTGGTTGTAGAACGACACGTTGCCGCCGGTCACCGGGGTGCCGAGGGTCTGGCACGCGTCGGCCAGGCCCCGGCACGTCTCGGCGAACTGCCACATGACGCCCGGGTCTTCGGGGGATCCGAAGTTGAGGCAGTCGGTGACGGCCAGCGGCCGCGCGCCGGTGGTGGCCACGTTGCGGTACGCCTCGGCGAGCGCCAACTGCGCGCCCGCGTACGGGTCGAGCTTGCAGAACCGGCCGTTGCCGTCGGTCGAGACGGCCACGCCGAGGTTGCTCTCCTCGTCGACGCGGATCATGCCGGCGTCCTCGGGCTGGGCGAGGACGGTGTTGCCCAGCACGTACCGGTCGTACTGGTCGGTGATCCACGACTTGTCGGCGAGGTTCGGCGAGCCGGTGACCTTGAGCAGCGTCGCGCGCAGCTCGTCGCCGCCCTGCGGACGCGGCAGCCGCTCGGCGCCGTCGGCCTGGAGCGCGTCCTGCCACTCGGGGCGGGCGAACGGCCGCTCGTAGACCGGGCCTTCGTGCGCGACGGTACGCGGCGGAACGTCCACGATCTTCTCGCCGTGCCAGAAGATCTCCAGGCGGTCGCCGTCCGTGACCTCGCCGATGACCGTCGCGATGACGTCCCACTTGGCGCAGATCTCCAGGAACCGCTCGACCTTGCCCGGTTCGACGATCGCGCACATGCGCTCCTGCGACTCGCTCATGAGGATCTCCTCGGGAGCGAGCGTCGCGTCGCGCAGCGGCACCGTGTCGAGGTCGACGCGCATGCCGCCCGAGCCGGCCGACGCCAGCTCCGAGGTGGCGCACGACAGGCCCGCGCCGCCGAGGTCCTGAATGCCGGTGACCAGGTCCTCGGCGAAGACCTCCAGCGTGCACTCGATGAGCAGCTTCTCCTGGAACGGGTCGCCGACCTGGACGGCGGGGCGCTTGGCCGGGCCGTCCGCTTCGAAGGTCTCGGACGCGAGGACCGAGACGCCGCCGATGCCGTCGCCGCCGGTGCGGGCGCCGTACAGGATCACCAGGTTGCCGGTGCCGGACGCCTTGGCGAGGTGGATGTCCTCGTGCTTCATGACGCCCACGCACAGCGCGTTGACCAGCGGGTTGCCCTGGTAGCAGGGGTCGAAGACGACCTCGCCGCCGATGTTGGGCAGGCCGAGGCAGTTGCCGTAGCCGCCGATGCCGGAGACGACGCCCGGCAGCACCCGGCGCGTGTCCGGGTGGTCGAACGCGCCGAAGCGCAGCGGGTCCATGACGGCGACCGGGCGCGCGCCCATCGCGAGGATGTCGCGGACGATGCCGCCGATGCCCGTCGCGGCGCCCTGGTACGGCTCGACGTAGCTGGGGTGGTTGTGCGACTCGACCTTGAAGGTCACCGCGTAGCCCTGGCCGACGTCGACGACACCGGCGTTCTCGCCGATGCCGACGAGCATGGCGTCGGACGGGGGTGCCTTGTCGCCGAACTGGCGCAGGTGCACCTTGCTGGACTTGTACGAGCAGTGCTCGGACCACATGACCGAGTACATCGCCAGCTCGGAGCTGGTCGGGCGGCGGTCGAGGATGGTGACGATGCGCTCGTACTCGTCGGTCTTGAGGCCCAGTTCGGCGTACGGCTGGCCGAACGTGTGGGCGCCGACGGGACCGTCCTGGAGCCAGCCCCGGTCCTTGGAGTCGTCCTTCGCCTTGTCGACGGTGTCGAGGGTCATGCGTTGACCAGCTTCTTCAGAACGGACGTGAAGAACCCGAGGCCGTCCGTGGTCGGACCGGTCAGCGGCTCCACGGCGTGTTCGGGGTGCGGCATGAGGCCGACGACGTTGCCCGCCTCGTTGGTGATGCCGGCGATGTCGCGGCGCGAACCGTTCGGGTTCAGCTCCAGGTAGCGCGCGACGACGCGGCCCTCCGCCTCGAGCATGTCGAGGGTGCGCTCGTCGGCGACGAAGCCGCCCTCGCCGTTCTTGAGCGGGACGACGATCTCCTGGCCCGGCTCGTACGCGCTCGTCCACGCGGTGGCGGCGTTCTCGATCCGCAGGCGCTGGTCGCGGCAGATGAAGTGGAGGTGGTCGTTGCGGGTCAGGGCGCCGGGCAGCAGGTGCGACTCGCACAGGATCTGGAAGCCGTTGCAGATGCCGAGCACCGGGAGGCCGTCGCGGGCCCCGGCGATGACCGTCTCCATGACCGGGGAGAACCGGGAGATCGCACCGCAGCGCAGGTAGTCGCCGTAGCTGAAGCCGCCCGGGAGCACGACGCCGTCGACGCCGTGCAGGTCCTTGTCGCCGTGCCAGAGCGCGACGGGCTCGGCGCCGGCGAGCCGGACGGCACGCTGTGCGTCGCGGTCGTCGAGCGAGCCGGGGAAAGTGACGACGCCGATCCGAGTGGTCACTTGTCCTCGACCCTTACGGTGAAGTCCTCGATGACGGTGTTGGCCAGGAAGGTCTCCGCGGCTTCGCGAATGCGGGCGAGCGCCGCATCGTCCACCGGACCTTCGACTTCGAGTTCAAATCGCTTGCCCTGGCGGACATCGGCGATCCCGGTGAATCCGAGGCGGGGCAGCGCACGCTGCACGGCCTGGCCCTGGGGATCGAGAATTTCCGGCTTGAGCATGACGTCGACGACGACGCGTGCCACGCGCACTCCCACTGTGCTGGTGCTGGACCTGAATGCTGGACCTGGCTGCTTGACCTGGACCCTGGTGCTGGCTGCTGGTGTCGGCGGCTGGTACTGGAGCTGGAGGTCAGCCGCGGGTCGGCAGCCGCTCGAGGACCTGCTGCTGGATCTCGGGGCCGGTACGGACCCGTCTCTTCGGCGCCCCCAGCCTACCGGGGAGCCCCGGCTGCTCCCCGCCCGGAGGTCCGGTTATCCACAGCCGTCCGGTTGTCCACAGGCCACAGGCTGTGGACAACTTTGGGGTCACCCGTTCGTGTGAACCGTGGCGATGATCGGATGACCCGGCTCCACCTGCGCGAATGTCAATAAATTACCGATCGCCGAAGGGTGACGCACACCCCGGTCGGCGCAGTTACCCACAGTTCAGGCAAGTTATCCACAGGCTGTGGACAGACTCTCCGCAGGTCGGCGGGCCGCTGCCCCGGGGCCGACCTGCTCCGGATCCCCGGACAGGTCGACAATCGACCGGCGTCCGACCGGCATCCGGCCGGCATGCAACCGTCGCCGGGCCGGCATCGGCCTGGACGGGCCCGGTGAGGCCGGCGGCCGTCACGCTCCGTTCGGACCGGACAACCTGTCGGAAGCCCGGAAGGCAACCGTCCGGACGCGTACCAAGGCGCCTCGGGCCCTTGACGGCGACGCGCCACGCCCGCGAATATCGGCAACCCGGGGAATTGAATGTCCGGGCAGTAAATTATCGGAAGCGCCGGCAAGATCGCATCAGCCGACCGTTTGTCGCGCCATGGCGCACCCTTATACTCGACATTGAGTCTTTAACTCACTCTTTTCCTCAGGTCATCGCCGGAGAGGACACCGCCATGGCCCAGCGCGTAGTGGTGACGCTGCAAGACGACATCGACGGCAGCGCAGCGGCGGAGACGATCCGCTTCGGCCTTGACGGCAAGTCGTATGAAATCGACCTGTCCGAAGACCACGCGCAGGAGATGCGCGAGCTCCTCGGCCGCTACGTGGACGCGGCGCGGCGTACCGCCAAGTCCGGCAAGCCGTACAAGCAGACCACGGTCGCCCCGGACCCGGCCGCGGTGCGCGCCTGGGCGCGCTCGCAGGGGATGGACGTCCCGACGCGTGGCCGCATTCCGCGCAGCATCTACCAGGAATTCGAAGCCGCCAACTGACTTCACGGCCGGCCGCGCGGCTTCGCCGGCGACTTCAAGACCCCGCTTCAGGACCGGACTTCGGCATCCGACTTCGCGTACGACTTCGTCTGCCGACTTCCGGATCCGAGTTCCGCGCCGGGGTAGTTCGGCAACGGACTTGCGGCCGGAACTCGCGGCCACTTCCGGCTCCGACTTAGCGCCGACTTCACCGTCTTGGTGCCGAGTTCACCCACCTGCTTCGCGGGACTTCCGAAGTCCGCCGCCGACTCCACCGCGGATTTGACGGACTTTTCGGTGAAATCAGACATAACCTGACGCAACCACCGTCAGGTTGCCGCGGACACGTGTCCGGCTCCGGTAGTGTTCTTCTCGCACGGGGAACTCCCCGGCACGCAGGTGTAGCTCAGTGGCAGAGCGTCCCCTTTCCAAGGGGAAGACGCAGTGTTCGATCCCTGTCACCTGCTCGGTCCCGACAGGGCGCCAACGAACGAGTGGTCAAGGCCGCTCGTGAGATGGGGTAGTGTTGGGGGCACGACGAGGGCGGTAGCCCCAGTCATGCGGACGTGGCTCAGTTGGTAGAGCATCACCTTGCCAAGGTGAGGGTCGCGAGTTCGAATCTCGTCGTCCGCTCAGATGAAGGCCGGATCATACTGATCCGGCCTTCTGCGTTGTCCGGCCGCGTTGTCCGGCCTGGCGTCTGTGGCCGACCCCGTTCGGGTCGGCCACAGACGTCGGGAAAGCAATCGGTCAGACAACGCAGGCGGTCGGACGCGGCGGGCAGGACCCCGCAGGCCCGGTCGCGCGCGGTCAGCCGAGGGCAGCCGCGGTCAGCTCCAGCGGCGCCCGGTCAGCAGCTCGTACGCCTCCGCGTACTTCGCGCGCGTGCGCTCGACGACCGCGTCGGACAGCGGCGGGGGCGGCGTCTCCGAGCGGCGGTCCCAGCCGGACTCCGGCGACGCCAGCCAGTCGCGCACGATCTGCTTGTCGAACGACGGCTGCGACTGCCCCGGACGCCACTCGGCGGCCGGCCAGAACCGCGACGAGTCCGGTGTCAGGACCTCGTCCGCCAGCACCAGTTCGCCCGACGCGTCGAGGCCGAACTCGAACTTGGTGTCCGCGAGGATGATGCCCCGGTCGCGCGCGATGTCGCGGGCGCGCGTGTAGACCGCGAGCGTCGCCTGCCGCAGGTTCGCCGCGAGTTCGGCCCCCACCTGCGCCGCGACCTGCTCGTACGTCACGGCCTCGTCGTGCTCGCCGACCTCGGCCTTCGTGGTGGGTGTGAAGATGGGCGCGGGCAGTTCGGAGCCGTCCACCAGGCCCTCGGGCAGCGTGACGCCGCACACCGAGCGGGTCGCCGCGTACTCCTCCAGGCCGGATCCCGCGAGGTAGCCGCGCGCGACGCACTCGACCGGGACCATCTCGAGACGGCGGCACACGATCGCGCGGCCCGCCCAGTCGTCGGGCGCGGCCGCCGGAAGGTCGGTCGACAGCACGTGGTTCGGGTACAGGTCGGAGAGCAGGTCGAACCACCACAGCGACAGCGCCGTGAGGATGCGGCCCTTGTCCGGGATCTCCGGGTCGAGCACCCAGTCGAACGCGGAGACCCGGTTGCTCGCCACCATCACCAGGTTGCCGTCCTGGTCCGTGTAGAGGTCGCGGACCTTGCCGGTGTGCACGTGGACGAGGCCAGGCACCTCGACCGGCTCGGGCTTGGTGACGAAACCACTCACAGGTCTTCCCTCGGCTCGCTCTTCGGCTGAAGGCATGGCGGCCGACGCCGCGCACGCCCCGGTGCCACGAGTCTTTCACGGCGCGCCGAGGGCGCCCTACTTGTGTCCCCCGGTGTCCGAGCGTCCTGCCGTGCGCAGTTGCTCGAAGAGGTTGTGCGTCGCGCGCTGGATGCGTTCGTCGCGGTACTTGGGGTGGTTGAGGGCGAGCGACCAGTTGAAGGTCCCCGCGCAGAACATCAGGGTGCCTCGCGGGCTTTCGTAGAGCGACGTGTTCTGCGTGCGACGGGCGCCGCTGCGCAGCACGTACGGCGACTCGGCCAGCAGCGCCTGCCGCGCGCCCGGCGGGGTGGGCATCCCGGCTTCGATTCCGTCCGCCTCGCCGCCGACCACCTTGTCGATGGTGTCCCCGTCGCGCACCCCGGTGCCGGCCCAGAGCCAGTGCCACGACGAACTCACCCGCAGCGGCGTGGGCGACGCGACGATGCCGTTGTACTGGATGCCCAGGAACTCCTGCTCCGGGCGGCGGATGCGGCGCCACATGTCGGTCGGCGCCGACAGCAGCGACGCCCCCGGGTCGCGGTCCTCACGCCAGCAGTGCATGACGCGGTTGGCGACACCGCGCTCGTTCTTGTCGAACCGCACGTGCCAGTACATGTTGTTCGCGGTCAGCCACGCCTGGTTGACCCCCTCGCGGTGCGCCTCCTCGACGACCTCGCGCATCGGCGTCGACCAGTACTCGTCGTGCCCGGGGAAGACGAGCGCGCGGTACCACGTGGGGTCGATGCGGCGCGTCTCGATGTCGACGGTCGAGGCGTACGTGACATCGAAGCCCGAGCGCTCCATCCACGCGATCGCGCTCTGGTCGAGGTCGAAGCGGGTGGGCGGCATGCCGTCGCCCATGAACGGCCGGTCGAACGAGACCGCGCGCGCCCGGGCCGGGTAGACGTTCTTCCCGTCCGGGCCGTAGCCGTAGTACAGGCTCTTCCCGGTGCGGCCGTCGAGCGGGTACTGGTTGTACGCCTGGTACGTCGAAAACGGCAGCACCACGAGGAAGTCCGCCGAACGCCCGTCGTCGCGCACCACGAAGGCCGTGTAGTTGCGGTTGCCGCGCTCGTCGTCGAACACCGCGAGGTACGTCCCCGACGTCCAGTCCTTCGGCACCTCCAGCGTCCAGCCCACCGGCCAGTCGCACGACAGCATGCCGCAGTCCGCGTCCAGCTTCGGGGCATTGCCGGGCACACCGCTCAGGCGCGGACTGCTGAGGACATGGCGCGCGCCCGCACCGCCGTAGTCGCCGAGGCGGTAGATGCCGATGGAGTACGCGCCCCCCGGGTTCACCGACATGTGGAAGTCGATGCGCTCGCCGAGGCCGATGCTGGTCTCCGACGTGTAGCCCTTGATCTGGTGCGCGACGTCGTTCCCGAGCCGGGTGCCGTTGCGCCCGGGCTTCCACGCGGTGGTCCCCGGCTTGGCGTTCTCCGCGGCGATGCGCCGCGCGTCGGCCGGCGGCACCGGACGCCGCGTGGCAGGGACGACCGCGGGCGGCGCGGAGGACGCGGAGGGCACGGGCCCCGGCCCGCCCTTGGGGGCGCCGTGCCCGAGCGGTTGCGCGGCCGCGGCGCCGGACTTACCGCCGTCCGACCCCGATCGCCACCACAAGAGCCCTGCGGCGGTCGCGCCGGCGGCACCGAGCACGCCCAATGCGTTCCGCCGATTCACCAACGGCACTTTTGCAGCTCCTCGCGAGTGGTCACACCGACGACAAATCCGATATCAGCCGTCTATGAGGTGCGGCACGTACGTCCGTTCGCTCCCTGCTCCCCGTCCGACCGTGCCGTCCCGCCAACCCTCTGACGTACGCCGGGGGCACTCGGTTGCACCTGCCCGAGGCGTCCCGGATCCGCCGCGCGCCGGACCACCGGGGACGCCCGCCACGGCGTCAGCCACCCAGCCGGATGGGCTCGGCCGTGCGTACGCCGATGCCGTCCAGCCAGGCCCGCAGCGGCAGATCGTCGTGGTCGTCGACGGCCTGCCCGACCAGCGCGGACACGTCGGCCGGTCGGCCGCGCCCGTCGACCAGGACGGCACCGTCGAGCCAGTCGACCCCCGCGTGCATGCGTCCGGTGTCGAGTGCCGCGCACGACACGAGCGCGATGACGTGCTCGGTCATGCGCTCGGGGTCGAAGGCCCGACCGTCGGCGGGCCCCCGGTCGAACTCGAAGGGCTCGAGGGAGTCGATGGAGTCGAGGGAGTCGAGGGAGTCCTGGCCCGGCCGGACCGGGGGGCGGGCGGAGGCGCCCTCGCGGATGCGGTCGAGCACCCGCCCCACGCACGCGGGCCCCGGCTGCCCGTCGGAGGCGTCGAGGGCCTCGACCAGGACGCCGGCCTTCGCGCGCCAGATCGGCTCGATCACCTTGGCCGGGTAGTCCCCCCAGCCGACGGCCTGCCGCGGCGAGCGGTCCGCGAAGATGACCGCCGCGAGCCGCGACACCTGCGCGTCGACGCGCTCCGGCGCGGCCAGCAGATCGCACGCGGGGCGCTCGGCGAGGCGCGCGCCGAACACGTCGGCCAGCCGGTCGCGTTGCGACAGTTCGGTCAGCGCCGCGACCACGCCGGCCATGAGGGCGTCCGGGTAGCGGCCGAGGTTCCACGCGGGCGCGGCCAGCCGGGTCAGCAGGCGGTCCCATCCGGCGTACGCGAGCCCGACCTGCTCGTGCGCGGTCGCCCGCAGCGGAGCGTCGACGTCCTGGGCCCGGGACGACGCCCACGCGGCGATGTCCCGCTCCATGATCTCGGCCTGACCTCGCGTCAGGTCGAGCAGTTGGCGGGCGAAGGCGCGCGGGACCTTGCGCAGGGGCGCGGTCCACGGGGACACCCGGGCGGGCCGGATGCGCGCGGCGTACGGGTGGGCCAGCGCGTCGAGGCGCCGCACCCACGAACGGGCCGCGGCGACGGCCGGATCGGCGGCGGGCTCGGTGCCGGCGACGACGGGTGCCAGCAGCGCCCGCAACTCGCCGACGCGCAGCCACCACAGGAAGGGCGCGCCGACCACGAGCACGGTCCGGGGGCGGCCCCAGAAGCGGGCCGGGTCCTGTTCGAGCCAGCTGTCGCATTCGGGGCACACGCGGACCACATCGGGTGCGGGCACGTCGAGGTCGGCGGCCAGCGAGGCGATCATGTCGCGGAACTCGGGGGCGTCTTCGGGCCGCAGCGTCACCGCGGCGCTCGCGGGGCGGCGCACGAGGGCCAGCCCGAGAGCCGCCCACACGATGAGCGCGGTGAGGACGAGGGCGGCCACCGCGAGCACGGTGCCCGGCAGCCCTCCGCCCGCGCTGCGCTGCGCCCCCGTCAGGAGCAGCGCTGCGGCGCCGAGCGCGCACAGGATCGCGCCTGTGCGCAGACGTAGGACACTTCTCGCCCGCGCACGGGCATCGGCGGCACCGGTCACCCGTTCGCCCCCATCCAGGTTTTGGGGTGTCACTCAACGCGGCCCGCTCGGTTACGAACCGCAGTGCTCGCACGATAATGCGACGAGTTCGCAGGATCATCCCGTTCGGCGCGAACTCCATCCGCGAGAGTGAGAGGAAAGCCGGTTGGAGGGGCCGAACGGCACAGTTGCCGACAGACGACGCCAGTTTCGATCATGCGACCGGCCCCCGCCGGGACATCGGCATCCGCCGGCGGGGGCACAACCCCGTCAGACGGCGATCTCGCCCTTCACGGCGCGGGCCGCGATGTCCGTGCGGTGGTGCGAGCCGTCGAGCTCGATGCGGGCGACCGCCTCGTACGCGCGGTCGCGTGCCGCCGCCAGTGTGTCGCCGGTCGCGGTCACCGACAGCACGCGGCCTCCCGAGGACAGCACGCTGCCGTCCTCGGCGCGCCGCGTGCCCGCGTGCAGCACGTACGCGTCCGGTACGGACGCCGCGTCGGCGAGCCCGCCGATCGGGTCCCCGGTCCGCGGTGTCGCCGGGTAGTTCGCCGCCGCCACGACGACCGTCACGGCGGCGCCGTCCCGCCAGCGCAACGGCTCGAGGTCGGCGAGCCTGCCCACCGCGCTCGCGTGCAGCACCGACGCCAGCGGGGTCCGCAGGCGGGCCAGCACGACCTGCGTCTCCGGGTCTCCGAAGCGGCAGTTGAACTCGATGACGCGCGGACCGCGCGAAGTGAGCGCCAGGCCCACGAAGAGCACGCCCGAGAAGGGCGTGCCGCGGCGGCGCATCTCGTCGATCGTCGGCGTGACGACCGTCTCCATCAGCTGGTCGACGAGGCCCTCGGGCGCCCACGTCAGCGGCGAGTAGGCGCCCATGCCGCCGGTGTTGGGGCCCGCGTCGTCGTCGCCGACGCGCTTGAAGTCCTGGGCGGGCTGGAGCGCGACCGACGTGGTCCCGTCGGTGATCGCGAACAGCGACACCTCGGGGCCGTCGAGGAACTCCTCGATGACGACGCGGTCGCACGACGCGGCGTGCTCCCGGGCGGCGGCAAGGTCGTCGGTCACCACGACGCCCTTGCCGGCCGCGAGGCCGTCGTCCTTCACGACGTACGGGGGGCCGAACGCGTCGAGTGCCGCGTCGGCCTCCTCTGCCGTCGTGCAGACGTACGAGCGGGCGGTCGGCACCCCCGCGGCGGCCATGACCTCCTTGGCGAAGGCCTTGGAGCCCTCCAGGCGTGCGGCCGTGCCGGACGGGCCGAAGCACGCGATGCCGCGCGCGCGGACCGCGTCGGCGCAGCCGGCGACCAGCGGGCCCTCCGGGCCCACGACCACCAGGTCCGCGCCCAGATCGGCGGCGAGGTCGGCGACGGCGGCGGCGTTCATCGCGTCGACCTGCCGCAGTTCGGCGATCTCCGCGATGCCGGCGTTGCCCGGCGCGCAGTAGAGAGAGTCGACCGAGGGGTCGAGGGACAGCGAACGGCACAGCGCGTGCTCGCGGGCACCACTGCCGATGACGAGGACCTTCACGGGGTCGAGCGTAGTGCCCCGCGTCGGGGGCGCCCCGCGCGCGTCCGCGCCCTCGCCCCTCATGTCCCATCGCCCCCACACGTCACTTCTGCGCCTCTTGTACGGCTCCGGGCATGGTTGGCCGGAAATCCGAGCGGCGGCCAACCGTCGCGACGGCACATCTGCCGCACACCAGGGCGAACTGGTGTGCGATTCCCGCTGTACGGACAGTCGCCGCCGACTTTCCCGGCAGGCGATATTTCGCTTTCGGCCAACCAACGAATCAATTGTGCGCCGAGATGCGCGATAAAGCGGATGTAAGCCTTGGCCGGAAGAGTACTTCCACTCTTCCCCCCGAACGGTTGGCCGGGCTAACATGCGCATCCGTATTGACGCCTTCGCGCCGCATCGCCCATTGCCGGGGAAAAGGCCGTATGCGTCTGGGTGGGATACTTCAAATCGGAGTCCGCATGAACAGCAGGAGAATTCTGTCCATTTCCGCGGCCGCAATTCTGGGGGCGTCACTTCTCAGCGGCACCGCGGTGGCCGAGACCGCCAAGGCA
Organism: Streptomycetaceae bacterium NBC_01309; assembly: GCA_045039925.1. GTDB lineage: Bacteria > Actinomycetota > Actinomycetes > Streptomycetales > Streptomycetaceae > Yinghuangia. Next base: position 5,573,639 of record CP108400.1, on the reverse strand, counting down.
CCGGCCGGCGCCAAACAGCACTGCCTGTACGGCATAGCCGACGGAAAGACCACGTGCTTCGCGACGTACCAGGAAGTACTCGACTTCGTGGCGGACAGCGGCGGGTCGCCGACCGGCCGCGACCGCGCGGCGACCCTGGCATCGACCCTCGTCGGCACCCTCTGGGGCGGCTACAGCGCCGGCAGCACCCCCTCGTACACCATGTGGAACGTGAACGGCGGCTGCGGCTATGCGTGGGCGAATGTCTCGTCGACCATCAACGACAAGGCGAGTTCGATCACCGTGACGCCGGGTTGCCGCATCAATCTCTGGCAGCACTCGAACATCGGCGGGAACTTCGAGGTGCGCTACGGCGGATTCGGCACGCTGTCCCTCGACAACCAGATCTCGTCGTGGGAGACCTTCGCCGCCTAGCGGACGAAACTGCCCGGGCCGTCCCACGAGGTGCCTCCTGGGGCGGCCCGGATTCGCGCGGGCCGGGGCTCAGCGCCCGGTCAGCAATTCCGGGAGCCCGGCGGTCCGGCAGAAGTCCGGGTTGTCGGACGGGAAAACCGCGGCCGCACCGTCGCGCACGCAGGCCACCAGGTGCGGTACCGGATGAATAATCTTCTGCTGGTCCGCCGCGAGGTTCGGATCGTCGGGGTCGAAGACGACTGTGGGGAGCCCCGGTCGCAGCAGGCCAAGGCCCCACATGTTCGCGCAGTACTCTTTCGCGACGGCCGGGTTGTCGAGCGGCACCAGGTCGCCGCCGGCGGCGCTCCCACCGTGAAAGGGATCGGCCGTCAGGTCGGTGTCCGAGTAGCAGTCGACGCGGTCGAACACCTTCGCCCGCTCGGGCTGCGGATAGACGAGGGCCACCGCGACCCCGGTCGACGTGGCGACCACGACGCTCATCGGGATCAGCCACCTTCGCTTCCTCCGGTTGCGTCCGGAGAGGGTCCGGCGCGGTGTCGGCCCGACCCCTGTACGGGTCGACACCGCGCCGGGGCGCGAGACGAGGATGTCCTCGAGGGTGAAGCGGGCCTGCTCGGAGAGTTCCTCCGAGGCCGGTGGAGCTGGGTCGTTCGGCCGCATCAGCGTGCGGACGTCGTCCGTCAGACGCATCGCTCCTCCAAACCCACTCGTGCCGGGGCGCCCGGCGGTTCCGGCGCGTCCTCGGCAGCCTTGTCCTGACGGTCGAGAGCAGTTCTCAACCGGCGTTTCGCGCGGTACAGGCGCGCGGTGAACGCCGGTACGGAGCACTGCATGACCATCGCGGCGGTGGGGACGTCGAGTCCCTCCCAGCCGACCAGGGCGAGGACCTCGCGGTCCGTCTCGCCCAGGCTCTGCCATGCGCTGACCACGGAGTTGCGCTCCGCGGTGCGGTCGGCCAGGTCCCGGGTCGGCGGGTCGGGTTCGACCATGAGCCGTGCCTCGAGCATCTGTCCGCGGTTCTCGGTGCGGTGGTGGTTTTGCACGACGCCGCGGCCGACTCCGTAGAGCCACGGAAGAGGGTCCAGCCGTGGCACGGTCTCCCAGCGCCGCCACGCAATCAGGAAGACCTCGGCCGCGACGTCGTGAGCGGCGTCGGGGCCGACGCGGCGCCAGGCGTAGCGAAGTACGGCGTTGTAGTGCTCCCGGTATATGTCCCGGAACGCCTCGTCTCGCCCCACCTGCACCCCCTGCCCCTCAACCGTCGCCTGTCTATGTCCGGACGCCCCCGGTTCTTTGCAGGCTGTGCGGAACTATTTTTGAGAAGTTCCGCGGGGTATGGGACGAAGCGGACAGAACCCTGCCAAACGTTCTGACGCTACGTCAGGACAAGGGTTGCGGCACAGGGGCCGGGCGAAATCGGATGGGCGAAAGCGGGCCGACCGCGGCGGATCAGCCGAACTCAGGCGGATTCCGGCGCGAAACGGCCAGGCAAATACAGTTCACGCACTGTCAGATCACGTGGAGTCAGTTCACGCGGAGTCAGATCACGCGGAGTCAGATCAGGCAGGGTTGGATCAGGCGGAGACAGGTCAGGCAGAGACAGCTCAGGCGAAGATGATCATCGAGCCCTGGCCGACGCTCAGCTGCGCGGCGCGGTAGAGCACCGACCACACGAACCGCTCGCGGCCGTACGGCGAACCGTCGTACGTCGGCAACGGCATGGGCGGGTCGAGCAGGTCGACCCCGATGTACGGCGCCAGGTCCTCCAACTCGCGCAGCATCCCCAGGCTGGATCCGAGCGGCCCGCCGTCCTCCGGCAGCGGCTCGTCCATCAGCGGCCGCGGGAAGTCCACCGGCAGGTACGCCCCGGCGTGGTCGTAGTGCCACACCAGATGCGAGTGCTGGGCCGCCGCCTCGAACGTCTCCAGCAACTGGTCGTAGTCCGCGCCGAGGGTGTCGACCGGGGTCACCGGGAAGCCCGTGCGGTGCAGCAGGTACGCGCGGCGCAGGTAGTGCAGCGAGTCGTGGTCGAACGCGCCGACCGTCCAGACGCCCTTCTCCAGGCCCTCCGACCACGCGAAGACCGGCACCGGCGGGAGCCCACTGGCCGTCAGGACCGCGTCGTACGCCGCGAGTTCGTCCTTGAAGGGGTTCTCCGGGTTGTGGCACAGCGCGTCGACGAGCGGGACGAGCCAGACGTCACAGTCCACTGTGCGAGCTCCAGGAGCGGTGAGATCGGGACGGAGGGTCCGAACGGCCCCGGCCGGGGGGCGTGCAAACAGACCCTAGCCCAGGAGATCGCCGGCGTCGCCGACCAACCGCCGCGCGAACGGCCGCAGCGCGGCGACGTTGTCGCGCATGAGCCCCTGCGCGCCCTCCACGTCGCGGGCGGCCAGGCGCTCGACGAGTTCGCGGTGCCGCCGCCACGCCTCCGTCGGACCGGGCGCGGCACGCAGGTACGGGCCCAGGTACATCCAGGCCTGCACCCGCAGCAGCCGCAGCACCCCGGACAGCCGCTCGTTGCCCGACAACCGGCCGATCTCGCCGAAGAACTGACGGTCGATCAGCGCGGTCTCGGTGGTGTCGCCGTACCAGCGCACCCCGTCCAACCGGTCCGCGAGCCGGGCCAGCTCCGGGCCGCATTCCTCCGGCATCGTGCGCGCGATGCGGCCGATCAGCGGAACGCCGATCAGCTTGCGGGCTTCCAGGATCTCGGCGAAGTCGGCCCAGGTGTAGCTGGCGACCTGGAAGCCGCGGTGGTGGCCGCCGGTGAACAGGCCGTGCGCGGCAAGGTGGATCAGCGCCTCGCGCACGGGTGTCGCGGAGACGCCGAAGCGCCGCGCCGCGTCGTTGACCGTCAGCGACGCCCCCGGGGCCAGGCGCCCGGTCACCAGGTCGTCGCTCAGCGCCTCGGCGATCTCCTCGCGCAGGCTGATGCGGCGTACCGCGCCCACGAACGAGATGCCGGTGAACACGTTGGACTCGGCCGGCTGCACGTCGGTCTCTTCTCACCCCGGCCGTCGGAACGTCCGTTCCGACGGGCATCCCCCATCCGATCCGCTCGATCATATGAAGGGATGTCCGGTTTGGGTAGCAATGTTGTCGAAGAAACGCGCGAAGAAACGAAAACACGTGCGGGCCACGTCCGTTCCGGGGAACGGCGTGGCCCGCACGTGTGCGTCGGCCGACGGGCCGCGCGGTCAGGTCCCCCGGTATGCCGGTACTCGGAGACCCGCGTCCGCGCGCGGCGGCATCAGATGCAGAACGCGTCCGCGACGGTCAGCGCCTCGTCGAGGATGGCCAGGCCCTCCTTGGCCTCCGCCTCGGTGGTGGTGCACGGCGGCACGACGTGGGTGCGGTTCATGTTGACGAACGGCCACAGACCGCGCGCCTTGCAGGCCGCCGCGAAGTCGTTCATCGGCTTGGCGTCGGCACCGGCCGCGTTGTAGGCGGTCAGCGGCTCGCGGGTGGCCTTGTTCTTGACCAGCTCGACGGCCCAGAACACACCGAGTCCGCGCACCTCGCCGACCGACGGGTGGCGCTCGGCCATCGCGCGGAGCTCGGGGCCGATGACCGACTCGCCGAGCCACTTGGCGTTCTCGACGATCTTCTCCTCGCGCATCGCGTTGATGGTCGCGACGGCGGCGGCGCACGCCAGGGGGTGGCCGGAGTAGGTCAGGCCGCCCGGGAAGGGGCGCTCGCGGAAGGTCTCGAAGACCGCGTCGGAGATGACGACGCCACCGAGCGGGACGTAGCCGGAGTTGACGCCCTTGGCGAAGGTGATGAGGTCCGGGGTGACGCCCCAGTTGTCCACCGCGAACCAGGCGCCGGTACGGCCGAAGCCGGCCATGACCTCGTCGGCGATGAAGATGATGCCGTACTTGTCGCACAGCGCGCGCACGCCCGCGAGGTAGCCGGGCGGCGGGACCAGGATGCCGGCGGTGCCGACGACGGTCTCCAGCATGATCGCGGCGACGGTGGCCGGGCCCTCGAACACGATGGTGTTCTCCAGGTGCGTGAGCGCGCGCTCGCACTCCTCGGCCTCGGTGGTCGCGTGGAACGGCGAGCGGTAGGCGTACGGGCCCCAGAAGTGCACGATGCCCGACACGCCGGTCTCGTTGGGCCAGCGGCGCGGGTCGCCGGTCAGCGCGATCGCGTTGGCGGTGGCGCCGTGGTACGAGCGGTACGTCGCCAGCACCTTCTGCCGGCCCGTGTGCAGGCGCGCCATCCGGACCGCGTTCTCGTTGGCCTCCGCGCCGCCGTTCGTGAAGAACACGCGGTTGAGGTCTCCGGGGGCGAGTCCGGCGATCAGCCGGGCGGCCTCGCTGCGCGCGTCGTTGGCGAACCCGGGCTGGATCGTGCACAGCTTGTCGGCCTGCTCCTTGATCGCCGCGACGACCTTGGGGTGCTGGTGGCCGATGTTGGTGTTGACCAGCTGCGACGAGAAGTCGAGGTACTTGTTGCCCTCGTAGTCCCAGAAATAGGACCCTTCCGCGCCCGCGACCGGCAGGGGGGCGATGAGTCCCTGCGCGGACCAGGAATGAAAGACGTGTGCGCGATCTGCTTCGTACACGGCCTTCCCGGCCGCCGGGTCCACAGTGGTCATGGCGCACAGCCTAAGGAGCGGACAGGGCCTCGGAAACCGGCACACTGACAGCCGTTCACCCCTGGAGCCGACAAAGTGTCAGCCCCAGGAGTGAACGACAACAGGTGGTACGGGCTACTTGTCCAGGAACGAGCGGACCGCGATGGTCTGTTCGCGGCCGGGCCCGACACCGATCGCCGAGATCGGCGCGCCGGACATCTCCTCGAGCGCCTTGACGTACGCCTGCGCGTTCTTGGGCAGGTCGTCGAACGTCTTGGCCTCGGTCAGGTCCTCCGACCAGCCCGGCAGCATCTCGTAGACCGGCTTGGCGTGGTGGAAGTCCGTCTGCGACATGGGCATCTCGTCGTGCCGCACGCCGTCGATCTCGTACGCGACGCAGACCGGGATCTGCTCCCAGCCGGTGAGCACGTCCAACTTCGTGAGGAAGAAGTCGGTCAGCCCGTTCACCCGCGTCGCGTAACGCGCGATCACCGCGTCGAACCAGCCGCAGCGCCGGTCGCGCCCGGTGGTGGTCCCGAACTCGTGGCCGATCGTGCGCAGCTTCTCGCCGTCCTCGTCGAGCAGCTCGGTCGGGAACGGGCCCGAACCGACACGCGTGGTGTACGCCTTGAGGATGCCGATGACCCGGCTGATCTTGGTCGGGCCGATCCCCGAGCCCGCGCACGCGCCGCCCGAGGTCGGGTTGGACGACGTGACGAACGGATACGTGCCGTGGTCGACGTCGAGCAGCGTGCCCTGCCCGCCTTCCAGCAGCACGACCTTGCCGTCGTCGAGCGCCTTGTTGAGGACGTAGGTCGTGTCGGCGACGAAGTCCTTGAGCGCGTCCGCGTACCCCAGGTACTCCTCGACGACTGCCTGCACCGACAGTTCGCGCCGGTTGAACATCTTGACCAGCATCTGGTTCTTGTCGCGCAGCGCGCTCTCGACCTTCTGCTGGAGGATGCCGGGGTCGAAGAGGTCCTGGACCCGGATGCCGACGCGGTTGATCTTGTCCGCGTACGCCGGACCGATGCCGCGGCCGGTGGTACCGATCTTCCGGTTGCCGAGGAACCGTTCCGTCACCTTGTCGAGCGTGCGGTGGTAGGGCGTGATGAGATGCGCGTTGCCGGAGATCAGCAGCTTGGACGTGTCGACGTCGCGCTCCTGAAGCGTGCGGATCTCCTGGAGCAGCACACCGGGGTCGACGACGACTCCGTTGCCGATGACCGGGGTGCACCCCGGTGTGAGGATGCCGGAGGGCAGAAGGTGCAGCGCGTACTTCTGGTCCCCGATGACAACCGTGTGGCCGGCATTGTTGCCGCCCTGGTATCGGACCACGTAGTCGACGGAACCGCCGAGCAGGTCGGTGGCCTTCCCCTTGCCCTCGTCTCCCCATTGGGCACCGACGAGCACGAGTGCGGGCATGAGGCGTACACCCCTTCCAGGCGGGGCATGTTTGTTCACGGGAGCCCCGGAAAGTCCAAGCCCCTTGACGCCTGCGCGCAAGGGGCTCTTGCGGGGAGAGGTTACCTGAGGAAGGACGACCGGTGTCGGCCGAGCGTGCGCTGCTCGTGATCACGGACCCTGCGGCACGCTCTGCGGACGGCGAGTCGGTCCGGGTCGCGCTGGACGTTTTGCGGGCTTCGGCCCCCACCAAGATCGTGGTTCCCACCGATTCGGCGGAACTCGAACGTGCTCTCGCACGCCGCGGCCGTCGGCGTGTCGTGGTGGTCGCGGGCGACGGCGGGGTGCATTCCGTGGTCCGTGTCCTGGACCGGCGGGGCGAACTCGCCGACACCCCGCTCGGGGTGGTCCCGGTGGACACCCACCCCGGCTCCGACCACGGCCTCGCCCGGGCCCTGGGACTGCCCTCGGAGCCCGCCAAATCGGCCCGTGTGGCGCTTGGCGAGTACGAGCGGGCACTCGACCTGCTGTTCGACGATCTGGGCGGCGTGGCGCTCCGCTCGGTGCGCATCGGCAACGGCGTGCGCGCGATCCGGACCGCGTCCGCCGCGGGCCTCGCGGCGCGCAAACCGTGGCGCACGTTCTGGGACCGTGCGGCGCACACCATGTCGTCCGCGGTCGGCCCGGCCGGCCACCGGCTGCGTGTCGAGGCCGACGGCCGGGTGGTCGCCGACGTCGACCGGCCGGTCTTCTCGGTGCACGTCGGATGTGATGATTGCGACAACGGCCCGGCGCGTGTCGCCGCCCCCGAACTCCCGTCCGTAGCCGTGCAGGAACGGTCCGTCAACATCGACGGGACGGAGAAGCCGTCGGCCACGCGCACCGAGCCGGCCCCCGCGACCGGTACCGCGAACGTCATGATCACCGCATTCGCGTCGGGCGGCCGCTTCGGGCTTCCGGCGCAGACGCGGGGCACCGCGCGCCCGGCGGACGAGGCCGCCCCGGCGCGCGGACCGATGCTCGAACTCCGGGCGCGCGAGATCACGGTCTGCGGCCCCGACTTCACCTACGAGGCCGACGCCATGGCCACGGGCCCGGTGAGGTTGCGGACCTGGACGGTACGCCCGGGCGCGTGGCGCCTGTACGTGCCGCAGCCGGACCCGGTCCTACCGGGCTGACGTGTCCGGCCGCGGTGTCCCGTGACATACCCGGCTGGCGTACCCCGCTGACATACCCGGCTACGTACCCGGTTGACGTACCCGGCTGACGCACCCGGTTGAGGGTCCGTCAGCCCCGTACTCCGAGGACCGTCAGCCCTCGAACAGGTCGGCCGCGGTCTTGCTGCTGTCGCGCAGGAACAGCGTGCAGCGCACGTGCTCCTCCTCCTCGCCGATCGCCCCCGCGGCCCGCGCGAGCGCGTTCAGGGCGCGCAGGAACCCCTGGTTCGGCTCGTGCTCCCACGGCACCGGGCCGTGGCCGCGCCAGCCCGCCTTGCGCAGCGCGTCGAGGCCCCGGTGGTAGCCGGTGCGGGCGTACGCGTAGGACTCCACCACGCTCCCCGCCGCGAACGCGCGGTCGGCGAGGGCGGCCCACGCGGCCGAAGACTTGGGGTACTTCGCGGCGACCTCGGACGGGTCGGTGCCGGACTCCAGGAGCGTGCGCGGCTCCGGTTCGTCGGGCAGGAGCGTCGGCTCGGGGCCGCCGAAGAGGTTCTGGTCGATGGTCATGCCCCCATCCTGCACCGCGCCGGGCGGCGCAGCCCGCAGCCGTCCCCGCCGCGCGGGCGACGCACCCGCGCGAGGACCCGCGCGCCCCGCCCACCGGCGCGCCTTGGTGCCCGGCGACCGCTAGGGTCGGCGTGCGTACGACCGGTTCAGCCGCGGTTCGGCGGTTCGGCAGTCTTAGGGGATCCATGGACACGCGGCCCGGCCGCAGGCACGCCTCCGCCGTCGGCCTCGCCGTCGTCCTCGCCTCGGTGCTGGCACTGACGGCATGCGGCGGCGGCAAGGACGGCCAAGACCGGAAGGACGGCAACAGCAAGCGGCCGCGGCCCGGTTCGTCCGCCGGCGCGGCGCCCCGCGACAGCGCGGTGCCCGTCAAGCCCACCAAGAAGGACCCGCGCGGCGTACCCGGCGCCCCGCAGAACGTGCCGATGCCCTGGCGCCGGTGAACGCGCGCGGCCCGGCACCCCCGAGGGTGCCGGGCCGTACACGTGTTCCTCCGACCTTACGCGGGACCGGGGTTCGCCGGCCCGCGCGGACGCTGCCGGACGCTACTTCAGGCGGGTGCCCGCCGAGCGCAGGTCCTGGCAGGCGACGACGACGCGCTCGGCCATCGCGGTCTCGGCGGACTTGCCGTACGAACGCGGGTCGTACTGCTTCTTGTTGCCGACCTCGCCGTCGACCTTGAGCACACCGTCGTAGTTGCGGAACATGTGCTCCGCGATCGGGCGGGTGAACGCGTACTGCGTGTCGGTGTCGACGTTCATCTTCACGACGCCGTAGTCCACCGCCTCGCGGATCTCCTCGAGCAGCGAGCCCGAACCGCCGTGGAACACCAGGTCGAACGGGCGCTCCTGGTCGTACTTCGCGCTGACCGCGTCCTGGATGTCCTTGAGGATGGACGGACGGAGCTGCACGTTGCCGGGCTTGTAGACGCCGTGCACGTTGCCGAAGGTGGCCGCGAGCATGTAGCGGCCCTTCTCGCCGAGGCCGATCGCCTCGACGGTCTTCAGCGCGTCCTCGGGCGTCGTGTAGAGCTTGTCGTTGATCTCGTTGTCGACGCCGTCCTCCTCGCCGCCGACGACGCCGATCTCCAGCTCCATCACGATGCGCGCGGCGGCGCACTTCGCGATGAGCTCCTGCGCGATGGCCAGGTTCTCGTCCAGCGGCACCGCGGAGCCGTCCCACATGTGGGACTGGAACAGCGGGTCGAGGCCCTTCTTGACACGCTCGGCCGAGATGTCGACGAGCGGACGCATGAAGCCGTCCAGCTTGTCCTTCGGGCAGTGGTCGGTGTGCAGGGCGACGTTGACCGAGTACTTCTCGGCGACGACCTTCGCGAACTCGGCGAACGCGACCGAGCCGGTGACCATGTCCTTGACGGTCGTGCCGGACAGGAACTCCGCGCCCCCGGTCGACACCTGGATGATGCCGTCGCTCTCCGCCTCGGCGAAGCCGCGCAGCGCCGCGTTGAGGGTCTGGGAGGAGGTCACGTTGATCGCCGGGTAGGCGAAGCGACCGGCCTTCGCCCGGTCGAGCATCTCGGCGTAGACCTCGGGAGTTGCGATGGGCATGCGTATGGCTCCTCGTCAAACGAGCGTGCGGCGGATATGAGGGTTTCGACACGGATGGCCGTATCACCGCTTGGCGCCCATCCTGGCAGACCTGTTCGCGCGTGACACCCTCCTACCCCCGGCCCCGTGCACCGGAAATGTGCCCCGGAACCGGTACGGGGACGCCCGGCCGCCGGCCCGCGTCAGGCCTCCGCCAGCCGCTGCCCCGCCTTCCGCGCCGCGACGAGAATCGGGTCCCACACAGGTGAGAACGGCGGTGCGTAGCCCAGGTCGAGGGCGGTGACGTCCTCGACCGTCATCCGGGCGGTCAGCGCGACGGCCGCGACGTCGATGCGCTTCGCGGCGCCGTCGCGGCCGACGATCTGCACTCCGAGCAGCCGACCGCTCACCCGTTCGGCGATCATCTTGACCGTCATGCGCTGCGCGCCCGGGTAGTAGCCGGCCCGGCCGGTCGACTCGATCACGGCGGTGACGTACGAGAATCCGACCGCGTCGGCGTCCGACTCGCGCAGCCCGGTCCGGGCGATCTCCAGCTCGCAGACCTTGCTGACGGCGGTGCCGACGACGCCGGGGAACGTCCCGTAGTCGCCGCCGATGTTCATGCCGGCCACCCGGCCCTGCTTGTTGGCGTGGGTGCCGAGCGGGATGTGCCGGAACCGGCCGGACACCAGATCCAGCACCTCGACGCAGTCGCCGGCCGCCCAGATGCCCTCGTGGCGCGGGTCGCCGCCCCACACGCGCATGCGCAGGTCGGTGCGGATGCCGCCGCTGTCGCCGAGCGGCAGGCCGGCGTCGCGGGCGAGGCCGGTGTTCGGGCGTACCCCGGTCCCCAGCACCACCAGGTTCGCCGGATAGGAGCGCTCGGCCGTCGCGACCGCCCGCACCCGCCCGTCCGGACCGGTCTCGACGGCCCGGACGTCGGCCTGCGTGACGACGTTTATCCCCATCTCCTCCATCTGTTCGTGCACGAGCACGCCCATGTCCGGGTCGAGCGTGGACATCGGCTGGACGCCGCGGTCCAGGACCGTGACGTCCAGCCCGCGCAGCTTCATGGCCTCGGCCATCTCGACGCCGATGTATCCGCCGCCGATCACGACGGCGTGCGTGTACGCGGGGTCGAGGGCGTCGATGAGCGCCTGCCCGTCGTCGAGGGTCTGCACGCCGTACACGCCGGGGGCGTCGATGCCGGGCACGGGCGGGCGTACCGGGGTCGCCCCGGTGGCGATCACCAGCTGGTCGAACCCGATGCGGTCGGTCGCCCCGGTGCGCACGTCGCGGACCGCCACCTCGCGCTTGTCCAGGTCGATCCCCTCGGCCTCGCTGCCCAGGCGAACGTCGAGTCCGCGCTCGCGGTGCGCCTCGGGCGCCCGGGCGACCAGCGCGTCGGCGTCCGCGACCAGACCGCCCACCCAATAGGGCACCCCGCACGCCGAATACGACGTGTGGTGGCCCCGCTCCAGGACGACGATCTCCAGGTCGTCCGGGCCGCGCCGCTGCCTGGCCTGCGAGGCTGCCGACGCGCCCGCCGCGTCGCCGCCGATCACCACAAGTCGTTCCACCATGTTTTCCGCTCCGCTTCCGGTCCTCGATCCGACCCGCCTGGTGATCTCACGAACACCGTGCGGGTGCACCGGCTTCCACGAGACGCCCCGAACAGGGCTACCCTGCCGTGGTGGACTCCCTCGCTGTGAACGTGCTCGACGCCACGTCACTCATCTCGACGTTCGGACTCATCGGCATCCTCGCGATCATCTTCGCGGAGACGGGCCTGCTCGTCGGGTTCTTCTTCCCCGGCGATTCGATGCTCTTTCTCGCCGGTGTGGCCGCCTCCAGCTCGGCCGAGAAAGTCGTCGGCACGACCCTGCCGCTGACCTGGCTGCTGATCGGTTCGCCGCTGTGCGCCATCGCGGGCGCCCAGCTCGGCCACTTCATCGGCGCCAAGGCCGGCCCGAAGATGTTCGCCAAGCCGAACTCCAAGCTGTTCAAGAAGGAGTACGTCGACAAGGCCGAGCACTACTTCGAGAAGTTCGGTCCCGCCAAGGCGGTCGTCCTCGCGCGCTTCATCCCGATCGTCCGCACGTTCCTCAACCCGGTCGCGGGCGTCCTGGAGATGCCGGCCCGGAAGTTCTTCCTGTGGAACGTCATCGGCGGCGTCGTCTGGACCGTCGGCATCATCCTGGCCGGCTACTGGCTGGGCGACGCGATCGGCGACAGCATCGACAAGTACCTGCTGCCGGGCATCGCGGTCATCGTGCTCGTGTCGCTGCTGCCGATCATCATCGAGGTCCTTCGCGAGCGGAAGGCCAAGAAGCGCGCCGGCGCCGAGGTCGCCGAGGCGGCCGAGGAGCCGGTCGGCAACTGACCCGCCGCGTCGGCACGACACCCGGGATCCACGACGTCCCAACCCACGACGCGAAGGCGCCCCCGGCCGAACCGGCCGGGGGCGCCTTCATGTGTGCGTCAGGTACACCCGTCCGGGTGTATTGCGCACGACCGCATCAGGCGGCCGCGGAACCGCCGTTGTTGCGGCGGCGCATCACGACGAGCAGGCCGGCGCCGCCGACCAGCGCGACCCCGCCGACGATCGCGATCGTCGTCGCCGACGAGTCGTCGCCGCCGGTCTCCGCGAGCTCCGCACCCGGCTTGGTGGGCTTCGGCTTCGGCTTCGGCTTGGCGCCGTTGTCCGCCGGCTTGGGGGCGTCGTCCGTCTTCACGATGTGGAAGACGTAGAAGTCGCTCCGGGACTCGATGGAGGAGAACTGCTCGTCGTTGACCCAGGCGACGCTGCCCAGCACGCCGACGCCGACGCCGAGCGGGGCGGACGCGGTGAGCGACACGCGGACCTTGACGTCGAGCGTGGCCTTCTTACCGACGGAGTACGGCGACTCGTAGCTGTAGTAGCCCTCGTCGTCAATGGTCCAGCCCCCGCCGATGACGCCGAGGACAGCGTTGCCCTCAAGGTCGACGTTGGCCAGCTTGGCGGTCTGCCACTTGCCGTCGCGCAGGTACTCGACCTTGACGTGCTCGGCGCGCAGCGTGCCGCCGACGGTCTGGAGGTAGATCTCCGGCGAGATGTCGATGGATTTGTCGGTGTTGTTCGTGACGACCGCGCTGAACTCCTTGGCCGCAGCGCCCGGAACGAGCTTGGCCGGGAAGTTCCTGAACGAGACGGAGGTGCGGTCGTCGCCCTTCTGGTCGTTCGGGATCACCGTGCCCGCGGCCGGAAGCTCCGGAGCGGCGGCCTGCGTCGTCGGCGTCGAGCTCGGGGCCGTGGGCGCCGGGGTCTTCGCGTCCGGCGCGGAAGCGCTCGGCGTGCCGGTCGGGGTTGTGGTCGCGGTCGGCGTGGTCGTCGCCGTGGCGTCCGTGGTCGCCGTGGCCGTCGCGGTGGGCGTCGGCGTGGCGGTCTCGTCGGCGAAGGCGACCGGGGCGGCGAACAGGGCCGCCGAGGACGCGAGGGCCGTGACCGCGGTCACGGCAAGGCTGCGGCGCAGCTGCATGGAAAACCTCGGGGATTTCGGGGACAACGAATAGCCGGGCGCAGGCAGGGCGAATTGCCCCCGGCCCGGAGAACAGCGTCGATAAAAGTCCGCCGAACGCGCGGAAAAGGCTCAGAAGCGCGGTAAGCGGCGAAGTGCCATCACGTCAGGGGCACCGAAACACGCCCGTCCCGCGTCCGACTGCCGAGCGCCGGAAGGGCGCGCCGGGACGACGGAACCGATCGTGGGCATGCTGGAATCCCCCGTGCGAAATACCGGCCCCACCGCCCTGGTTGGCGAAGGGCCGGGTCATGACCATATCGAATGGTTGTGACAAGGCAACGGGGGGCAAAAGAATTGTTCGTGAATCAGCCCAGGTCGAGATCACTGAGTGAGTACGCCGTCACATAGGGCAGCCCCGCGGCGTCAATTGCGGGGGCCGCGCCGCGTTCCACGATGACCGCGACGCCGACGACCTCGGCCCCGGCCTCGCGGAGCGCCTCGACGGCGGCGAGCACCGAGCCGCCGGTGGTGGAGGTGTCCTCGACGGCGAGCACCCGGCGGCCCGCGACGTCGGGGCCTTCGATGCGGCGCTGGAGGCCGTGTGCCTTGCCGGTCTTGCGGACCACGAAGGCGTCGAGCTTGCGGCCCCGTGCGGCGGCGGCGTGCAGCATCGCCGCGGCGACCGGGTCGGCACCGAGCGTCAGCCCGCCGACCGCCTCGTAGTCGAGGTCCGCGGTCGCGTCCAGCATGACCCGGCCGACCAGCGGCGCGGCTTCCGCGTCCAGCGTCACCCGGCGCAGGTCGACGTAGTAGTCGGCCTCCTTGCCGGAGGACAGGGTGACGCGGCCGTGCACCACGGCCTTGTCCTTGATCTGGGCGAGAAGGGCATCACGGTCGGCGCTCATGCCGGAAAGACTAGATGAATGAGTCCAAGGGTTCGCCTGCGGGCATGAAGCGAGGGCGTCCAATGTCAGTGTGTGAAGACAGACGTGGACACCCTCGCAACTGCACTCTATGTCAAGGTCGATGACGCCTTGAAGGCTTCGCCGGATCTGGCGCCGCGGCGTCCGAAGGTCGGGATCGCCCCCACGCTCGGCGACGCTGAACTGGTCACCCTCGCGGTGATGTCGGCGCTGCTCGGCTACACCTCCGAGCGGCGCTGGCTGCGCCGCGTCGACCGCGACTTCCGCCACCTGTTCCCCTACGTGCCCGGGCAGTCCGGTTACGGCAAGCGCCTGCGCGCCGCGTCCGCCCTGCTCACCGCCGTGATCCGGTCGCTGGCGACGGACACGACGCTGTGGAGCGACGACGTGTGGCTGGTCGACTCCACCCCGGTCGGGTGCGGCTGCTCCCGCGAGACCGCCAAGCGCTCGGACCTGGCCGGCTGGGCCCAGTACGGCTACTGCGCGTCGCACTCGCGGTACTTCTGGGGCCTGCGCCTGCACCTGGTCTGCACCCTCGGCGGGCTGCCGGTCCTGTTCGCGCTCACCGGCGCCAAGGCCGACGAACGCGAGACCCTGCGCGACATGCTCGACACCGCACCCGACGTCCTCGCCTCCCACCCCGGCCAGACGATCATCGCCGACAAGAACTACTACGGCCGCGAGTTCGAGCACGACCTCACCGAGCGTGACCTGGTCCTCTTGCGACCGGCCCGCAAGGGGGAGCCCGAGCGGGCCGGAGCACACCTGTTCAAACCACTGCGGCAGGTCATCGAGTCGATCAACCAGACCTTCAAAGGCCAGCTCGACCTGGAACGACACGGCGGCAAGAGCCCCGCCGGGGTGGCCGTTCGGGTGCTCACCAGGATCCTGGCCCTCACCGCAGCGATCTGGCACAACGACAAGACCGGACAACCGATCAAACGATCACTGACCGCCTACGATCACTGACCGCAACAACACCCCTTGGACTCATTCATCTAGTGGGCGGCCCGCGCGCTCCCGGTCAGCCGGTCAGTCCTCGTCGCGTGCCGCCTTGCGGCGCCGCCGGGCGCGCACCGCGCGGCGGGCCAGGAACGCGCCGACGAGCAGCGCGGTCGGCGGGGCGAGCCGGCGTACCAGCGGCTTGGCGCGCGAGCCCTCGGGATCGGGGGCCGGCACGACGACCGTGCGGGGACGGGACTCGACGACGGTCGGCGCGGCGTCGGGGAGTGCGACGAGGCGCACCGGGGCGGCGTCCGGAAGCTCCTGGTCGCGTACCGGCGCCAGTTCCTCGGTCAGTGCGGCGCCGAAGCGGTCGGCCAACCGGCGCCAGGCCGCGGACAGTTGCTCGGGCGGCAGCTCGGCGGTGCGGCCCTGTGCGCTGAGCGTCCCGTCGAAGACCAGTCGGGTGGACGGCCCTTCGTCGTCGAGCCGGATCGTGAGGACGGCCTTGACCGGCGCCTCGCCGCGCGCCTCCACGCCTTCGGCCGTCGCGACGACGGCGAGCGGCTGCTCGGCCTCGGCCACGGCGACCACGCCGCGGTACGTCACCGTCGTCCCGCCCGCACGCAGCCGCAGCCTGCCGGACAAGTAGGGGCCTTCGCCGTCGTGGCGCGGCGGGTCGTCGTTCGACAGCCCGGGCACGCACTCGGCGAGCCGCGCGGCGTCGTGGAAGACACCCCAGACGAGCCGGACCGGGATCGGCACCACGACCTCGTACGCCATGGGTTCGTCGTCCTCCTCCGCCTGCGGGTGTCGCGGAGACAGCGGGTGCTGCCGCCACGAGCACAACTGTGCGACACCCCGACACCGAGAGGAAGCCTACGCACCGGTACTACATGTGTACGAGCACTTCGATCCGTCTCCCTCGCGCGTCGTCGTCGGCGGATCCGGTCCGAACGCCGCGGCGCAGCCGATCACGGCCAGCGCGGAGGCGACCAGGACGCACATCCGGGTCCGGGCGCGCCGGTCGAGGTCGGCGCGGAAGAGCCACAGCACCACGAAGGTCCCGACGAGCGCGTTGACGGCGCCGACCAGCGCGACCGTGCCCACCTGGCCCAGCGCGGGCAGCAGCAGGAAGGGGAACAGCAGCCCGCCGCCGAGCGCACCGACGTAGTCGGCGGCGAAGAGGTCGGCGACCGCGTGCCCGGCCTCCTGCTGCCGGATGCGCTGCACCAGCGTCATGAGCAGCGGGATCTCGGCGCCGACGAGGACGCCGGTCGCGACGCAGACGGTGAGCATCGTCACGCGGTAGAGGCCGAACACCTGCGCGCCCGTGTAGACGACGGACACGGACGTGCCGCCGACCGCCGCGAGGGCGCTCTCGACGACCGCGAACGCCTCGGCCGGGCGGTGGCCGAACGGCTTTGCGGCGAGCGCGCCCAGGCCCATCGAGAAGACCATCACCGAGAGGATGACGGACGTCTCGGCCACCGGGTCCGGGCCCAGTTGGCCGCCGAGCGCGACGAGGGCCAGCTCGTACACCAGCCCGCAGGCCGAGCAGACGAGCACGGCCGCGAGCACGAGCCAGCGGGCCGCTCCGGGGGGCAACGGAAGGGCTTCCGCGGCCCCGCCCGGAGCCGGTCCGTCCTCGGCCTTGCGGTGGCGGCCTTTGGGGCGTCCGGCGACCCGGTACGGACCGGCTCCGTCGCTCTGAAACGGCGTCAGGTCCGACGGACTCACGTCGCCCGGCTGCGGGTGCTGACGATCCGCCGCTCCTGGGGGTACGTGTGCCAGGTCGACCAGCCGAGTGCCGACCCGCGGCGCTCGGCGACTATCGCGGTCACCGCGTAGGGCACGCCCGGGTACGCGCCGATGATGCCTCCCGGGTGCTCCTCGACCTCGGCGAGCAGCGAGCGCACCCGGGCCTCGAAGTGGTCGTCGGCGAGCGTCTCGGCGAGCGACGTGAACTCGTAGTCCCAGCCGTCGACCCGCTGCGCGGCCCGGGCCGGCAGGGGGGTGCGCTGCCCGCCGAGACAGGCGACCGTCTCGGAGCAGACGCCGTGCGCGGAGCGTACGAGTACCTGATGGGACGCGCCCAGCAGGCGCAGTTCCAGGCACACGCCGCCGAGGTCGAGCGAGCGCAGCGCGAGCGGTCGCAGCGGGCCGAGGCCCAGGTACCAGCCCAGGGCGTCGGCGCGGGTGTCGGAGTAGGTCGTGCTCAGTTCGGCATGCATCGCTTAGTAGGCATCAGGGCGGGGGCCATGGGGCGGGCGGGGCGGGGTTCGCTTCACGGTAGGGGCTGGCCGCCTCGCCGTCGTCACCCGTGACGGTGAAAGATGTTCACTCGTGTGGGTGAAAGCTGGACCGTTGGCACCGGCCTGGTCGAGGATCGCCAGAGATCCCGGCAGGGCCGGTACCGGCCCAGTCAACGCCTGCCAGACCCGATCAGAAGAGGAAGTGGGGCCACCGTGGGCCGACCGCTGCTGAACCGCCGTCTGGACGGCCTCGGCACGACGATCTTCGCCGAGATGTCGGCGCTCGCCGCGACCACCGGCGCGATCAACCTCGGGCAGGGGTTCCCGGACACCGACGGCCCGGACGAGGTCCGCGAGGCCGTCGTCGCGGCGCTGCGCGACGGCCACAACCAGTACCCGCCCGGCCCCGGCCTCCCGGACCTGCGGCAGGCGATCGCGGAGCACCGGCAGCGGTTCTACGGGCACCTGGGCGGCCCGGCGTACGACCCGGACACCGAGGTGCTGGTCACCACCGGCGCCACCGAGGCCATCGCGGCGGCGCTGCTCGCGCTCGTCGAGCCGGGCGACGAGGTGGTGGCGCTGGAGCCGTACTACGACTCGTACGCCGCGTGCATCGCGATGGCGGGCGGCGTGCGGGTGGGCGTACCGCTGCGTCCGCCGACGTTCGACCTCGACATCGACGCGCTGCGCGCCGCCGTCACGCCGCGCACGCGCCTGCTGATGCTCAACACGCCGCACAACCCCACCGGCAAGGTGCTCACCCGGGAGGAACTCGTCGCGGTCGCGGAACTCGCGGTCGAGCACGACCTGTTGGTGATCACCGACGAGGTGTACGAGCACCTGGTGTTCGACGGCGAGCACATCCCGCTGGCCACCCTGCCGGGCATGCGCGAGCGCACCGTCACGATCAGCTCGGCGGGCAAGACGTTCTCGTTCACCGGCTGGAAGATCGGCTGGGTCTGCGCGACGCCCGAACTGGTCGCGGCGGTGCGGACCACCAAGCAGTTCCTGACGTACGTCTCGGGCGGGCCGTTCCAGCCCGCCGTCGCCCGGGCGCTGCGCCTCCCGGACGCGTACTACGAGGGGTTCGCGGCCGACATGCGGGCCAAGCGCGACGTGCTGGTCTCCGGGCTGGAGGCCGCGGGGCTCACCGTGTACCGGCCGCAGGGCACGTACTTCATCACGACCGACATCAGCCCGCTCGGCTTCGAGGACGGCCTCGACTTCTGCCGCAAGCTGCCCGAGCTGTGCGGTGTGGTCGCGGTCCCCGAGAAGGTGTTCTTCGACGACAACCCCGAGTCGCAGAAGATCGGACGCCCGCTGGTGCGGTTCGCCTTCTGCAAGCGCGAGGTGGTCCTGCGCGAGGCCGCCGAGCGGCTGGCGACGCTGCGGGGCTGAAGGGGCGCTGAAGGGCGCTGAACGGCGGAGAGGGCGGCCCCGAGTCGGGTGCCGCCCTCTCGCACGTGCCGCGCGGTCGCCGGACCGGCCGACCGCCGCCGGGACGCGCTCAGCTCTCCGGCGTCTCGACCGGCGGAAGCTGCTCCGCGAGCCAGTTCGAGAACGAGATGCAGGTGCTGACCCACGCGCGCGTCGTGAAGACGAACAGCTCGCGGTTGATGCCCGGTTCGAGGTCGAGCTGGGTCTCCGCGATGACGCGCAGCCGCCCGTCGTCGTGGACGTGCGTGTACGCCTTCGGCCAGAAGTACTGCCGGTGCCAGTCGTCGAGGATCTCGAGGATGCGCGGCTTGTCGGTGACATCGAACTCGCGGTCGAGGAACATCCGAACCGTGTAGATCTCGGAGCTCTCGCCCTTGAGCATGAAGTAGATGCGGAAGCCCTCCCACGGAGCTCCGATGTCCCCTTCGTCGTCGACGAAGTGGTTGATCTCGAGCTCGGTGAGGACCTGCTTGATCAGCTCCTGCGTCGGCCGGATGACCGGGGTCGCGGGAACGAAGTTCGGCCTCGGGATCGAGGACGGGTCAATGCTCATTACATTCCTCTCCAGACGTCTCCCGGCCATCCTCTCCCATCTCGGCGCCGCCCGGTGACTCCGATCACAGGACGTCACCGGGCGTTTCCCGGAGGTAAGGGGCACTCCGTATCACTCGTACTCGGTTCCGCCCTTTCGGGTCAGGTAGCCGTCGGACACCAGTTTTCCGACGGCCCGGGTGCCGGTCACGTCGCTGCGCCGCTCGCGCGCGGGGCGTACCACCAGGCCCTCGCGCAGGTGGGCGGCGGTGCCGGAGACCGTCTCGCGGCCTTCGGCAAGGGCGACCAGGGCGGCCTCGTCGTACGGCCCGGCGTACAGGCGCGGTACGACCGGCAGCCGCACCGACAGTCCGCCCAGCACGTCGGGCAGTTCCTCGGCGTCGACCCAGCGCAGCGCGCCGGACGCGTCGGAGAAGGACACGTCGAAGACCGCGTAGCCGGGAAGTTCGGCCCCGCCCTTGGCGCCGTACGGAAGGTCCTGCACGCCCTGCCCGTACACCTCGCCGAAGATCCCGACGCGCTCCGCGCCGAAGATCGCCGCGAGCTTCGCGGCGGCCTCGGGGACGCGGTGCCCCAGCACGGCGCGCCAGTACAGGTTCCGCTCGGAGCGGACCAGCGCCAGGCCCTTGGCGCCGAACCCCTTCGAGGACACGAAGTCCCCGTCGGGGGTGAGCGTGTAGAGGCAGGCGGTGCCGTGGATCTTCTCGGTCGCGACCACCTGCTCGCCCGCGGCGAACAGGCCGGGGTAGCGCTTGATGTTCTCGATGTCGATCCACGGCAGCAGGTCCGGCGCGGCCACTACGTCGCCGCTCATGTGCACGGGGATCGGCGGCACCCACTTGACGATCCCGAGGTCGGCGGCGAAGTCGCGGGCGTCGGCGTGCGCCGCCGCGAGGTCGGTCCCGGCCACCGCCCGGGGACGGCACACGATGCCCTGGGACAGCTCGCCGCGCAGCCGGATCGCCTTGACGCGGTTCTTGTCGGCTCCCGCGAGCCGTCCGGTCAGGCCGAGTTCGTCGATCAGCTCGGCGGGCAGCACCGACTGCTCGGGTATGTAGACGGCCCAATCGCCGTCCTGGTACTGGCCCTTGGCCACGACGGCACGGTACAGCCCGACCTGCGCGAGTTCGAGCGCATCCGCATTGGGGTGGGTGTGTATGGTCAACCGCTCGGCGGTTACCCGCAGTGTGGACATGTCCGCAGCGTGACACCCGTCCGGACCCCCCAGCCAACGGTTTTCCGGTCGGCGGGTGATGATGTCCGCATGCCCAACTTCATCGAAAAGCCGACCGTCGTCGAGGCGGCCGGCAACATTCCCAAGATCATCCGCGAGTACGTGGGCCGGGTCAACACCGGCGAGAGCGGGCTGAGCATCGCCCACATGAGCTCGCCGGGCGGCTGGGAGGAGCCCGGCCAGACCCCGGAGTTCGACGAGTACACCGTGGTGCTCCGCGGCGTCCTGACCGTGGAGTACCAGGGCGGCTCGCAGGAGGTCGCGGCGGGCCAGGGCATCCACACCAAGGCGGGCGAATGGGTCCGCTACAGCACACGCGGCGCGGACGGCGCCGACTACGTCGCGGTGTGCCTGCCGGGCTTCGCACCGGAGACCGTGCACCGCGACGGCGAGTAGCCGGGGCACG
Organism: Streptomycetaceae bacterium NBC_01309; assembly: GCA_045039925.1. Lineage (GTDB taxonomy): Bacteria > Actinomycetota > Actinomycetes > Streptomycetales > Streptomycetaceae > Yinghuangia. The sequence goes on along the minus strand of CP108400.1, from coordinate 5,552,713 downwards.
GGTGTCGGCCCGGTGACCGGTCGCCCCCGTTCGGGGCCGACCGGTCACCGGGCCGGGGTTGCCACCGGGCGGGTGGTCCTACCGGGCGGGGCTCTCTACAGCTGGGCCCACCGCTCGTCGATCGCCACCGCCATCAGCCGGTCCAGGTCCAGCGCGGGCTCGGTGCGCGTGGGCGCGGCGGCCTCCGAATACGAGTTCACCGAGGAGACCACGATCCGCAGGCCGTCCGAACGCAGCAGCTCGGCCCCCCACACGACGGCCTTGCCGCCCTTCTCGGAAGGACGCTTGGTGAGCAGCAACTTGTGGCCGGACGGGAGCGACTGCTCGGTGCAGGAGGTCACGGTGATTTGGAGCGCGGCACACGTCATCCTGCCGTCGAGCTCCTCGGCCATCTTCGCCTGCACGTTGATGCCGACGGCCGACTTCCCCTTGCCGTCGTCCATGACGAAGGTCGCGTAGCCGGGCTGGCTGAACTCGTTCGTGATCGTCGCGGCCCGCGGCAGGAAGGTCTTGAGCAACGTCAGGATCTCGTTCCCGGACGGCTGGCCGGGTACGCCCACGGGCGCCGACGGCGCCGGAGTCTGGCTCGCCACCGAGGCGACCGCCGCGGCCCAGGTGCCGCTCTGCGCGACGGCCTTGATCTGGTCGATGGTGAGGACCGGTGCGACCGGGCTCGTGGTCGCCTTCTCGCCGCCGCCCCCATAGGCCCCGACCGACACCGAGACGCCGTTGGGGTACGTCATGACGGCGTACCAGTACTTCTGGCCGGTGTTCTTGCTCTGGTACGTGAAGCTCTTGGAACTGACCAGCGTCGAACCGTCGGGCAGCTTCTGGCTGTTGCACTCGGAGTGCGGTGCGACCTGGATCGGCGGGCATTGGCCGTCGCCGCCTCCTCGGGCGACGCTCACGCCGACGCCACTGGTGCCGTCGGCGTTCTTGTAGATCAGGCCCGCGCTCCCGCCGGCGTACGGACTTTCCGGCTCTCGTACGGTGCCGCGGCTGGTCTCGGACGAGTACGAACCGCCGGGCGGCAGCAGGCTCTTGAGGTTCGCGAGCATCGTCGCGCCGTCCACCGGCGGCACCTCGGCGGCGGCCGGGCCGGATGCGGGGGCGGAGGCGGAGGCGGGAGCGGACGGCACCGGCGCTGCCAGGGACGTGGGCTCGCCTCCGTCGCCGACGGTCCCGACGACCGCGTACGTCCCCCCGAGCACCACCGCCGTCAGCGCGGTGGCGGCGACGCCGATCCGGAGGTTGCGGGTGCGCCGCAGGCCCCTCCCGCGCCGGTGGCCACGGCCGACCAGATCGGCGCTCGGTGCGGGGAAGTCGTCGGACGCCGCGCGCAGCGCGCCGGGGAGGCCGCGCTCGAACGTGCTGTCACCCTCGTCGTTCCTGGGGTGTTCTGGCATGGTCGGTCACCGTTCTCCGGGTTCGCCGGTCAGCTGAGGGTCCGATGGGGGTGGTGTGGCGGGCGGGCGGGTGACAGCCCGGTCAGCACTCGGCGAGCTGCGGGAGCTGGTCGCCGAGCAGGCGGCGCAGGCGGCGCAGGGCACGCAGCGAGCGCACGCGTACGGTCCCCGGCGACATGCGGAGGGCTTCCGCCGCCTCCTCGACCGAGCGGTCCTCCCAGTAGCGCAGGATCAGCACGGCCCGGTCGCGCTCCGGCAGTCGGGCGAGCCCGTCGAGCAGCGTGAGCCGCAGTCCGGGATCGTCCGCGGCGTAACCGCGGTCCGGCAACGAGCCCGTGGGCATCTCGCTGGAACTGCGCTTGCGCCGATATGACAGGAACGTTCGTACGAGGATGGCGTCGGCATAGGCGGACGGCGAGTCGGCCGCGCTGACGCGGCGCCACGACACGTACACCTTGCCGAGCGTCTCCTGCACCAGGTCCTCGGCCAGGTGCCAGTCACCGGTCAGCAGGCATGCGATCCTGAACAGGGCGCTGCTGCGTGCGGCGGCGAACTCCAGATAGTCCGCTTCCACCGACGCCTTCGCCGTGCTCGCCACGGGCTCCCCCTTCGGTTGTACGCATGGGAGAGGCCACAAGCACCCGATCGTGTTACACCTCGCCGGAACTTTTTTCCGGACGTGATCCGCAGCGACTTTCTACCGGACATTCCGCCGACTGCCCAGGCATCCGCGGCGGCGTCCGGCGGGGTGACGGGCAGCGGTGACGGGCAGCGGTGACGGGCGGCGGTGACGGGCGGCGGTGACGGGCGGCGGCGGTCAGGCGAGGGCGGGGACCCGCTGCGGGGCGGGCGCCCCGACGTACCGCGCGGCCGGGCGGATGATCTTGGTGTCGGCGGCCTGCTCCAGCGCGTGCGTGGTCCAGCCCACCACGCGGCTCGCCGCGAACGTCGGGGTGAACATCGCGCGCGGCAGCCCGCACAGCTCCATCACGACCCCGGCCCAGAACTCGACATTGGTGTGCAGTTCGCGGCCCGGCTTGAGGTCCGCGAGCACGGCGACCACCTCGCGTTCGACCTGCGCGGCGAAGTCGACCAGCGGGCCGCCGAGTCCGTACGCGATGCCGCGCAGCATGCGGGCGCGCGGGTCCTCGGTCCGGTAGACCGGGTGGCCGAAGCCCATGATGCGCTCGCCGGCCAGGACGCGGTCGGTGATCCACGCGCGCGCCCGGTCGGGCGTGCCGATCGCGTCCAGCGTGTCGAGCGCGCGGCTGGGCGCGCCGCCGTGCAGCGGCCCGGTCAGCGCGCCGAGGGCTCCCGCGACACAGGACGCGAGGTCGGCGCCGGTGGACGCGATGACGCGGCCGGTGAAGGTCGAGGCGTTGAAGCCGTGGTCGACGGTGGAGACCAGGTAGGCCTCGACGGCCTTGGTCCGGGCCGCGTCCGGCTCGGCGCCGGTCACCAGGTAGAGGTAGTTGGCGGCGTACCCCAGGTCGTCGCGCGGTTCCAGCGGCTGCCCGCCCTGCTGGAGCCGGTGCAGCGCGGCGATCAGCGTCGGCACGACGGCGGCCAGCGAAAGCGCGTCGTCCTGGCGGCGGCGCGGTGTCGCGTCGTAGAGCGGGCGCATGCCGTAGGCGGCGCCGACCAGCGGCAGCAGCGCCTTCACCCCCGCGAGGGGACCGTCCCCGCGCGTCGCGTCGGCGACGGGTGCGAGCAGCGGCAGCACGCTCTGCGGCACGCGGCGCAGCGGCGCGACCTCGCGGGCGAACCGGGCCCGCTCGACGGCGTCCGGCAGGGTGCCGCGCAGCATCAGGTGCCACACGTCCTCGAAGGCGCGGTGCTCGGCCAGGTCGACGGCGGAGTACTCGCGGTAGTGGTAGAAGCCCTCGCGGCCGCGTACGTCGCCGATCGAGGTGTCGGTGACGACGACTCCGGCGAGTCCGCGCGGCACCTCGACGATCGTGTCGCGGCGCGGCCCGGCGGGCGATGCGGCGGCCGGTCCTGCGGTGGCAGTCATGGCGACCCCTTCGGATTCCGATGGTGGGTTCGGGTGGTGGGTTCCGGTGGCGGATCCCGGTGGCTGACCCCGCCTGCGGGCCAGATCGGCGCGGCCGGCGGGTCCTGGGCGAATCCCGCTGGTTCCGCGGGTACTTGCGACTCTCCCGGGCAACCTTGCGATCGTCAACATTGATCGAGTCAATGTGAGAGTCTGGAGCCATGGTTTCCACCGAAGGACGGCCCCCGGAACGGCCCGCAGAGCAGCCGGCACACCGGCTCACCGCGGACGCGGTCGCGCGCCGGCTGGGGGTCAAGGTCGAGACGGTCTACGCGTACGTGAGCCGCGGGCTGCTGACCAGCGTGCGTGCCGAAGACGGCCGTACCAGCCTGTTCGCGCCCGACGAGGTCGACGCGGTCGCCCGGCGTGCGGGCCGCGGGCGAGGCGGCTCCCCCGCCCTGGAGGAGGTCCGCACCGCCCTCACCCTCATCCGCGATGACGACCTGTTCTACCGGGGCGCGCCGGTGTCACGGCTGGTGCGCACCCACTCCTTCGAGTCGGTCGCGGCCTGGTTGTGGAGCGAATCCCTCGACGCCGACGAGGTGTTCGAGGCGGACGCCGCCTCCCTGGCGGTCGCCCGCGCGGCCGTCGCCGCACTGCCCGCGTCCGCGCGCACCATCGACCGCATGCGGGTCGCGGTCGCCTCGGCCGCCGCGGTGGACCCGCTGCGGTACGCCACGGACGCGGACTCCGTGACGGCCACCGCCGGTTCGCTCCTCGCCACGATGGTCGAGGCCCTGCCCCTCGTGGGCAGCGCGCCCCGGGTGGCCGAGTCTCCGACGACCGGGGCTCCCGCGTCCGCTCCCGCGTCGACGACCACGTTCACGTTCACGTCGACGCCCTCGCTCGCCGAGCGGCTCTGGCCCCGGCTGACCGTGCGCCCGTCGTCGCCGGCCACGCTCGCCGCCCTGGATGCGGCCCTGGTGCTCACCGCCGACCACGGGCTCGCGGCGTCCACCACGGCCGCCCGCATCGCCGCGTCGGTGCGCGCCGACCCGTACTCGGTCGTGCAGGCCGGCCTCGGTGCGGTCGACGGCCCGCACCACGGCCTCGCCAGCGCGCTGGCCTACCGGCTGCTCGCCGAGGCGCACGCCTCCGGCGACCCGGCGGCCGTCGTCTCGGAGCGCCTGCGTTCGCGCGTCCCGGTGCCGGGCTTCGGCCACGAGGCGGGCATCTACCGCCAGGGCGACGTCAGGGCCCGCGAACTGCTGGCGTTCCTGCGGGAGATCCCGGAGGCCGCACCCGTCATGCGCACTCTCGACGACCTTGCCGACGTCATGTCCCGGCGCCCCGCGCTGCGCCCCAACGTGGACCTGGCCCTCGCCGCGCTGGCCCTGTCCTGCGCGATGCCGGCCGACGCGGGCGAGGGGGTCTTCGTGGTCGGGCGGACCGCGGGCTGGATCGCCCACGCCCTGGAGGAGTACCAGGCCAAGCCGCACCGCTTCCGCCCGACCGGCACGTACACCGGCCCGCGTCCGGACTGACCGGCCGTACGGACCGGACCGGCCGGGCGGAAGGTCGGTGAGGACGGCGGTCAGGACGGTCGGTCAGGACGGTCGGTCCGAGACGCGGGCGACGCTCAGCGGACCACGTCGAAAACGTTCTTCTGCACCCCGTTGGCGTACGCCTCGTGCTCGACCAGCTTCAGCTTCTGCTTGTCCTTGTCGGTGGCGCTGAACAGCCGCTTGCCGGCGCCCAGCAGGACCGGGAAGACCAGCAGGTGGTAGCGGTCGATCAGGCCCGCGTCGGACAGCGCCCGGTTCAGACCCGCGCTGCCGTGCATGATGATCGGGCCGCCCTCGGTCTCCTTCAGCGCCGCCACCTCGTCGAGCGAGCGCAGGATCGTGGTCTGCCCCCAGTCGGACACCAGGTCGCCTTCGCCGAGCGTGGTCGAGACCACGTACTTCGGCATCGCCTTGTAGTCGGCGAAGTCCTCCATGCCGGGCCACACCGGGCTGAACGCCTCGTAGCTCACCCGGCCCAGCAGCATCGCGGTGGCCTCCTGCTGCTCCCGGCCCTTGATCTCGTAGGCCTCCGGAAGGAACTCGATGTCCTTGAAGGTCCAGCCCGTGTTCCGGTAGCCGGCCTCGCCGCCCGGGGCTTCGACGACTCCGTCGAGCGAGACGAAGGCGCTGCTGATGAGAGTACGCATCTGGGGGCTCCAGGGGTGTCCGTCGGGTCGGGTGTCCGGTCAACATCCACTTCGACTGCGACTCTGCCGCAAACTCATCGGTCCGTGCGCAAACCGCGGGCCCACCGCCGTGTCGGCGGTGGGCCCGTCGGGACCGCGGAGCATCAGAGGGTCTTCGCGGCCACCGGCTCCTTGCGCTCCTTGCGCGCGGTGACGGACAGCTTGTCGTGGGCTTCGTCCAGGTCCACGACCACCGTGTCGCCGTCGGCGACCTCCCCCGCGAGCAGTTCGCGGGCGAGCTGGTCGCCGATCGCGGTCTGGACGAGGCGGCGGAGCGGACGGGCGCCGTACGCCGGGTCGTACCCGGTCAGCGCGAGCCACTCGCGGGCGGCCTCGGTGACCGTCAGCGCGATGCGCCGGTCGGCCAGCCGCTTGCCCAGCCGGGCGACGGACAGGTCCACGATGTGCGCGAGCTCGCCGGTGCCGAGCGCGTCGAACACCACCACGTCGTCGAGCCGGTTCAGGAACTCCGGCTTGAACGACGCCCGCACGACCTCCAGGACCCGGGCCCGCTGGTCCGCGGGGTCCAGGGTCTGGTCGACCAGGTACTGCGAGCCCAGGTTGGAGGTGAGGATCAGCACGGTGTTGCGGAAGTCCACCGTGCGGCCCTGGCCGTCCGTCAGGCGCCCGTCGTCGAGCACCTGGAGCAGGATGTCGAAGACCTCGGGGTGCGCCTTCTCGACCTCGTCGAGCAGCACGATCGTGTAGGGCCTGCGCCGCACCGCCTCGGTCAGTTGACCGCCCTCCTCGTACCCGACGTACCCGGGCGGCGCGCCGACGAGGCGGGCCACCGAGTGCTTCTCGGCGTACTCGCTCATGTCGACGCGCACCATCGCTCGCTCGTCGTCGAACAGGAAGTCGGCGAGCGACTTGGCCAGTTCGGTCTTGCCGACGCCGGTCGGGCCGAGGAACAGGAACGAGCCGGTGGGGCGGTCGGGGTCGGCGATACCGGAACGCGCCCGGCGTACCGCGTCGGAGACCGCGGCGACCGCAGTGGTCTGGCCGACAAGGCGCTTGCCGATCTCGTCCTCCATGCGCAGCAGCTTGCCGCGCTCACCCTCCAGGAGGCGGCCGGCCGGGATGCCGGTCCACGACGAGACGACGTCGGCGACGTCGTCCGGGCCGACCTGCTCCTTGACCATCGACGCGGTGGCGGCGGCGGTCTCGGCGCTGTGCGAGGCCTCGGCGAGCTGGCGCTCCAGGGTGGGGATCTGGGCGTACATCAGCTTGGACGCGGTCTCGAAGTCGCCGTCGCGCTGCGCGCGTTCCGCCTCGCCGCGCAGGTCGTCGAGCTGCTTCTTCAGCTCGCCGACCTTGTTGAGGCCGGCCTTCTCCTGCTGCCAGCGGGCGGTCAGGGCGCTCAACTGCTCCTGCCGGTCCGCGAGGTCGCGGCGGATCTTCTCCAGGCGCTCCTTGCCGGCCGGGTCGGACTCCTTGGCGAGGGCCAGCTCCTCCATGTGCAGCCGGTCCACCGAGCGCTGGAGTTCGTCGATCTCCACGGGGGACGAGTCGATCTCCATGCGCAGGCGCGACGCGGCCTCGTCGACGAGGTCGATCGCCTTGTCGGGCAGGAAGCGCGCGGTGATGTAGCGGTCGGAGAGCGTCGCGGCGGCCACCAGCGCGGAGTCGGCGATCTGCACCTGGTGGTGCGCCTCGTACCGGCTCTTGAGACCGCGCAGGATCGCGATGCTGTCCTCGACGCTCGGCTCGCCCACCAGCACCTGCTGGAACCGGCGTTCGAGCGCGGGGTCCTTCTCGATGTGCTTGCGGTACTCGTCGAGCGTCGTGGCGCCGACCATGCGCAGTTCGCCGCGCGCGAGCATGGGCTTGAGCATGTTGCCGGCGTCCATCGCGGAGTCGCCGGTGGCACCCGCACCGACCACGGTGTGCAGCTCGTCGATGAAGGTGACGACCTCGCCGTCGCTGTCCTTGATCTCGGTCAGCACCGCCTTCAGGCGCTCCTCGAACTCGCCGCGGTACTTCGCGCCCGCGACCATCGCGCCGAGGTCGAGGGCGATCAGCCGCTTGCCGCGCAGCGATTCGGGGACGTCGCCCGCGACGATGCGCCGGGCCAGTCCCTCGACGACGGCGGTCTTGCCCACGCCGGGCTCGCCGATCAGGACGGGGTTGTTCTTGGTGCGCCGGGACAGCACCTGCACGACGCGCCGGATCTCCGCGTCGCGGCCGATGACCGGGTCGAGCTTGCCGTCGCGCGCCTCCTCGGTCAGGTCGCGGCCGTACTTCTCCAGCGCCTGGTACGTGCTCTCCGGGTCCGGGGACGTCACGCGCGCGCTGCCGCGCACCTTGGTGAACGCGTCGAGCAGTGCCTGCGGCGTGGCCCCCTGCGCCCGCAGCGCCTCGCCCACCGCACCGCCCGTCTCGGCGATGCCGACGAGGAGGTGCTCGGTGGAGACGTACGCGTCGCCGAGCGTCTGCGCGCGCTCGCCCGCGTCGTTGAGCGCGGCCAGCGTCTCGCGCGCCAGCTGCGGCGCGGCCACCGTCGAGCCCTGCGCCCGCGGCATCCGGTCGAGCGCCTGCTCGGCGGCGACCTTCACGCGCGACGGCTCGACACCGAGTGCGGTGAGGAGCGGGAGCGCGGTGCCCTCGGGCTGTTCGAGCAGGGCGAGCAGCAGATGCGCGGGCTCCACCTGGGGGTGCCCGGACGCCGCCGCCTTGCGTACGGCAGTGGAAAGACCCTCCGCGGCCTTCGTGGTGAGCTTGTTGGCATCCATGTGCGCGCTGCGACTCCTTCTCTCCGACGTGCTGGGGACGTGCTGTGGGACCTGCTGTGAGGCGTGCCGGGCGACGTGGTGCGGGACGTGCTGTTCCGGGCCGACCGCCCGGCCGCTGCCGGACACAACGATGACAAAGTTGAGTCTATTCCACTCAACTTTCCGCAGGGGCCGGTTCGACCCCGCAGATCAGGCCGGGTTTTGCGGCGACTACCGTCAGGGCCATGACCGCCGGCAGCTCTGCCTCGACACCGCTCACCAGTCCGCACCCCGTCGCGCCCGTGCGTCCGCCCCTGCCGACCGCAGGTCCGACCCTGTTGCCGACGCCGCTGCCGGACATGCCGCCGAGCGCGCTCGCCGCCACGCTCGACGAGGCGTACCTCGCTTTCTGGCGCGAATACCACCTCTGCACGCTCACCACACTCCGTCCGAACGGCACCCCGCACGTCGTCCCGGTCGGCGCGACCTTCGACCCCGAGACCGGCATAGCCCGGGTCATCACCGGCCGCGACAGCCGCAAGGCGCGGAACATCCGGGCGGCCGGTCCGTCCGGCATGCGCGTCGCGGTGTGCCAGATCGACGGCCGCCGCTGGGCGACGCTGGAGGGCACCGCCGTACTGCGCGACGACCCCGCGTCGATAGCCGACGCCGAGCGCCGCTACACCGAGCGCTACCGCCCGCCGTCGGCCAATCCGCTGCGCGTGGTGATCGAGATCCGCGTCGACCGCACGATGGGCCGCGGCTGACCCTCCGCGGGCCCGGCCGAGGGGTTATCCCCGCGACCCGGTGTATCCGGCTGCGGATACTGGGCCGATGGCACCCACCCATGCGCAGTCGGCGGCAGACCATGTCAGGGAACTCCTCGCGGCACTCGACCCGCTGCCGTACCCACGTCGCCGCGGCCTGATCGGCGACACCGCACGGCGCCTCGCGCGCACCGGCGAACTCGCCGGCGTCCTGGCCGAATTGTGGGGCATGGGCCGGGACGGACGCGAGACCGCACTGGACTTGGCGGTGACCGGCGAGGACACCGCTTTCGTGGCCACGGTGCTGCGCGCGCCCGAACCCGCACTCGTACGCCGGGCCGTGCGCTCCGCCGCCCGGCTCCCCGTACCCGACGACGCGCTCGCCGAACTCCTCGACGACGCACCGCAGATCCTGCGGTCGGAGGTCTACCGGGCGATCCGGCGCGGGCGGCGTACGGGCCTGGCCGACCGGCTTGTCGGGGACGTCCTGGCGGCCTACGGCCCCGCCGAGGCGGCGGTGCTGCTGCCCGCCTGCTCGCACGCCGTCGTCGCGACGACGCTCCCCGCACTCCCCCTCTACCGCCCGCTGGCCCGCGCCCTCGCCCGGCGCACCCCCGACCTCGTCCTAAATGCGGCCGACACCGAACTGTCCAGGCTGCCCAACTCCTTGCGCGTGACGTGGTGGCAACGCCACGGCACGGCGGTCGGGATCATCGCCGAGTCGCACCCCCTCCGCGTCCTGGACCTGCTGGAAGCCCACACCTGGAAGGGCTTCCTGCCGTGGGGCCTGGCCTCCTGGGTGCACCTTCTCGCGACCGCGGACGCCGAGCGCACCGTGGGCCTGCTCACCCGCGCCGAATCCGCCTCCCCGGAGCTGAGCCGGGGCGTGGCGCGACGCCTGGTCGACGCCGCGCCGCCCAACCTGACCGGACTCGGCCGGGCCCTGCGTGACAACGACGCACGGTTCGCGCGCCTGCTGCGCGCGTTCCCCCCGAGCGCACGGGAGGCATTCTTCGACGCGGTCCACGCCGACCTCGACATGTCGCACCGGACCGTCGGCGAGGACGTGCTCGAACTCCTGCCGGGCGCACGGCGCGTGGCCGAGGCGCGCCGCATGCTCGCGGACGCGGAGCGCGACGACGACAGCGAGACGCGGCAGGAGATGCTCGCGCACCTGCCGTACGACGAAGTCCGCGAGGAACTGCTCGCCGAGGCCCACCGCCGCCACGCCTACGACCGGGGTGAGGGCTACCGCGCGCTGATCGCCTGTGCCGCCCGCACGCGCGACCCGGCGCGCTTCGCGGCGGCCCTGACCGACGACCTCGACCGCGTACGCAAGGACCAGGACGCGGTGCGCCACGACGTGGCCTCGGCACTCGACGACGTTCCCCGGTGGTTGTTCACCCCGGCCGCGGCGGACGCCCTGGGCATGCTCACGCGCCACGCGTTCGACGCCGTGGACCTGTCCTGGCCCACTCACACCACGCTCCAGTCGCTGGCCGCCGACGTCCTCGCGCAGTGCTCGTCCCGCCGTGGCGCCCCTGACCACCCGGGCCACCCGGGCCGCCCGGGCCAGGCGGACGACCGGCGCCTGGCCGACTGGGCGTCGGAGACGCTGGGGCAACCGGGCATCGCCAAGTCCTTCTGGGTGCTCCCCGGACGGCTCCACGGCATCGAGACGCAGGTCGTCGCCGCCCTGTGGCCTGCCGTACGGTCGGCCGCCGACCGGCGCGACTACGGCCCCGCTCTCGCCCTCGCCGAGCAACTAGGGCGCTCCGGCTGGGCGTTCGCACAGCTCCAGGACGTCCTGGGCGAGGCCGTGCGGCTCGGCGACGCGCGTACCGTCACGTCGGCGGCCCCGCACTGGCTCGCCGACCCGCGGCACCGCGACGCGCGTACGGCGGAGGTGGTGGCCGCGGACCCGTCCACGATCACGCTGCGGCCGGTGTGCGAGGCGGTGGTTCGCCACCGCACGGACCTGCTGGACGGGTTCCTGACCGGCGAGCCGCCGCGGGGGCGCTTCGCCCCCGCGTCCGACGTGTGGGTGCCGCGCATCGGCCGCCACGCGGCGCACTGGCTGCCCCGGCAGCGCGAGGCGTACGCCCGGCTCGCCGCGGCCCGGGCCGCCGACGAGGCCCTGCCCGCCGACGAACGCGCCGCCTGGGTCGCCGAACTCGCCCACGTGCCCGGTGCCGGGCGCCCGCTCGTACTGGCCCACCTCGACTCCCCCGACACCCTCGTGCGCGACGCCGCACTCGGCGGGGCGGCACGGCTCGAAGGCCACGCCGAGACCCTGCCGGCCCTGCTCGCCCGGCTCGGCGGCGACGACACGCACGCGGCCATGTACACCGCGAGCCGCGTCACCCGGTACGTCCCGCCGTCGCAACTCGGTCCGCTGCTTGTGGCGTTGCTGACCGCTCCGGGCGGCAAGGTCACCGTGCGCAAGGAGGTGGCGCGCCTCCTCGTCGAACGCGGACTGCCGGACGGCGTGGAACGCGTCGCCGACGCGGCGACGCGCGACGACGTGCACCGCGACGTCCTGGGCGCGGCCCTGGCCGTCCTGCTCGGGCGGCTCGACCGGCCGAGCGCGTGGGCGGTGGCCGAACACGCCGTCACCGGCCCGCGCGACGTCGCCACCGTGCCCACCGCCGTGCACCCGCTGGACCTGACCGAAGGGCATCGTGCGCGGTTCGCCGGGCTGGTGGTCGCCACGTGCGGGCACCCGCACGCCGAGGTGCGGCGCGCGGCCTACCAGGCGTTCCCGCGGTGGTCGCCCTGGGCACCCGGCGAAGTCGCGCGCCTGCACGCGGTGGTGCGCGACCTGTCCGTACGCAAGGGGTGGAAGGACGCGGCCGAGGCGGTCCAGGCGCTGGTCCGGGACGGCTTCGGCCACGACGAATTCCTGGCCACCGTCGACGTGTTGGCCGACGCCGCCCGGGCGGAGGAAGGCGGTGCCGCGGGCACCGGGAGCGACGGCGACCGGTCCGCCCTGCGGCGGCTCCGGCGCCTTGTGAAGCTCACCCGGGCCTGGGCCCGGCAGCACCCATCCTTCGTGTCGCCGGAAGTGCGGCGCATCGCCGAACGCCTGGCCGACGACCCGGAATTCGCCTATGAGGGTGTGCAGTTGCTCGCCGAGGCCGTTCCGCTGGCCGGAGACGAGGACGCGATCACCGCGGGGCTGCGCGGGCTCGCGCACCGGTGTGCCGACCGCCCCGTCCTGGCCTTCCGCACCGGGCGGCGGCTGCGAGCCCGGCTCGTGCTCATGCCCGCGAGTCCCGAGGACCTCCTCGTGCCGGTGGCCGCGTTGACGGCAGACGACAAGACAGCGAGCGGGCTCATAGCTCTCGCCGTGACCGCCGAGAGCGGGCCGGCGGCCGGCTGGTCCGCCGAATGGCGGGACCGGGCACGCCAGTTGCGCTCCCACTCGGACCCCGACGTACGCGACGCCGCCCGCGCCTTGTCGACGTCGAACAAGTAGGCGGCGTACCTGCTGCGGACACACGTGGGCCCCGTACCCGGTCGGGTACGGGGCCCACGCACGTGTCCTGCGATTTCCGGCCGGTCCCTGCCGGTCCCGGCCGGTCCCTGCGGTCCCAGCTGGGGCCGGACGGTGCCGGTTGGTCCTGGCTAGTCCTGGCGGCCGCGCTTCGGCCGCCACACCACCAGGGCGGTGCCCTGCGGCTGGACCCTCACCAGGTCCCGGCGGTACGACGCGTGCACCGCGGCCTCGCGCTGCGCCTGGACGGCGCCCGCCTCGGCCGCGGCCGCCTCCAGTTCGGCGACCCGCATGCGCAACGCCTCGACGTGGTTCTCCAGTTCGAGGATGCGCTTGATGCCGGCGAGGTTGATGCCCTCCTCCTGGGAGAGCCGCTGCACCTCGCGCAGCTGCATGATGTCGCGCGCCGAGTAGCGGCGACCCCGCCCGGCCGTGCGGTCCGGCGAGACCAGGCCGAGGCGGTCGTACTGGCGGAGTGTCTGCGGGTGCAGGCCGGAGAGCTGGGCCGCCACCGAGATGACGTACACGGGTGCGACGTCGCTCAGTTCGTAGCGGCGCCCGGGCGACCGGCCTCCGGAGGGGCCGCCGGGGAACCCGCCTGGCAGGCCTCCGGGGAGACCTCCGTCCGCTCGCATGTCACGCTCCCTTCGCCGCTTCCATCAGTTTCGCGCGCGGGTCGACTGATGCGGTCGCGGCCCGGTACGCCTCCAGCGCCTCGAGCGCCTTCGGGTCCAGGTCCTTCGGGACGGTGACCTCGACGGTGACCAGCAGGTCGCCGCGCGAGCCGTCCTTCCGTGCCGCGCCGCGCCCCCGCACGCGCAGGGTCGCGCCGTTCTTCGTACCGGCCGGGAGTTTGAGTGTCACCGGGGTCCCGCCCAGGGTGGGCACGGTGACCTCGGCCCCGAGCACCGCCTCGGGGAACGTCACGGGCGCGGTGACGGTCAGGTTGTCGCCCTTGCGGCCGAACACCGGGTGCGGGCGCACGTGCACGACGACGTACAAGTCCCCGGCAGGACCCCCGCGTTCGCCGGGGGCGCCCTTGCCCTTCAGGCGTATGCGCTGGCCGTCCTGCACGCCCGCGGGCACCCGCACCTGCATGGTGCGCGCGCTCCGGGCCCGCCCGGATCCATGGCACACGATGCACGGGTCGTCGACGAGCAGCCCGCGGCCCTTGCAGTCGCGGCACGGCTCGGAGAAGGCGAACCCGCCCTGGTTGCGGCTGGTCTGCCCGGTGCCGCTGCACGTCGGACACGCGCGCGGCATGGTGCCGGCCGCCGCCCCCGTGCCGTTGCAGTGGTGGCACGGCTCCGAACTCGTGAGCCTGATCGGCACGGTGGCGCCGTCCACCGCGTCGGAGAAGTTGAGGGTGACCTCGGACTCGACGTCCTGGCCGCGGCGCGGCGGGGCCTGCCGCGCACCGGCGCGGCCGAAGAGGCCGCCGAACAGGTCGCCTATGCCCCCGGCCCCGCCGGGCGGCTGGCCCGGCCCGCCGGCCTGCCCGAACAGGTCGCCCAGGTCGAAGGGGAAGCCGCCGGCCCCGGCCCCGCCCGGCGGACGGAAGCCTCCGTTGCCGAACAGGGTCCGGGCCTCGTCGTACTCCTTGCGCCGCTTCTCGTCGGCGAGTACGTCGTAGGCCTCGGAGATCTCCTTGAACCGCTCCTCCGCCTTCGCGTCCCCCTTGTTGGCATCGGGGTGGTATTCGCGGGCGAGCTTGCGGTACGCCTTCTTGATCTCCGCGGTCCCGGCGTCCTTCGGGACGCCGAGGACCTTGTAGAAGTCCTTCTCGAGGTAGTCCTTGGTACTCACGGCGTCCCGCCTCCCTCCGGTCTGGTCAGTCTGTCGCGTGCGGCCGTGCGCCGGTTCAGCTGCTGTCCGCTTCCGAGGCCGGGGCCTCGGTCGCCTCCGCCGGCTCGGCCACCGCCACGCGGGCGGGACGGATGACCCGCTCACGGAACTGGTAGCCGGGCTGGAGGATCTCCACACAGGTCGGCTCGGTCACGTCCGGGGCGTAGCTGTGCAGCAGGGCCTCGTGCACGACGGGGTCGAAGGGCTCGCCCTTCTTGCCGAAGCTCTGCAGGCCCATCTTGGCGACGATGGACTCCAGCGACTCGGCCACCGACTTGAAGCCGCCCGCCAGTTCGCCGTGGTCGCGCGCGCGGCCGATGTCGTCGAGCACCGGCAAGAGCTCGGTGAGCACCTTGACCAGGGCCACCTCGCCCACCGCCTGGCGGTCGCGGTCGACGCGCTTGCGGTAGTTGGAGTACTCCGCCTGGAGCCGCTGGAGGTCGAGCGTGCGCTCGGAGAGCGCGTTGCGGACCTCGTCCAGCTCGGCCGAGGAACCGCCGCCGGCCGCCGCGGTGTCGGCGGGGGCGGGACCGCCCTCGCGGGCGGCCCCTTCCTGTGCCGCGGTGGAGCGGACCTCACCGGTCTGGGGATCGATCCGTCGCTTGTCGCGGATCACCGGCTCCTCGGGGAAGCCGTGGGTCCCCTCCGTCACGCAGCACCACCCTCACGCTTGTCCTCGTCGACGATCTCCGCGTCGACGACATCATCGTCGGGCGCCCCTGCGGTGTTACCCGCGGAACCGCCCGCCGCACCCGCGGCACCGGCCGAGTCGCCCGCCTGCGCGCCGGCGTACATCGCCGAGCCCAGCTTCTGGCTCGTGGTGGCGACCTTCTCGGCGGCGTCGCGGATCTTGGCGATGTCCTCGCCCTTGAGCGCGTCCTTCAGCTCGACGAGGGTGGCCTCGACCTCGGTCTTGACGTCGCCCGGGACCTTGTCGCCGTTGTCGCCGAGGAACTTCTCGGTGGTGTAGACGAGCTGCTCCGCCTGGTTGCGCGTCTCGGCGTCCTCGCGGCGCTTCTTGTCCTCCTCCGCGTGCTCCTCGGCCTCGCGCATCATGCGGGAGATGTCGTCCTTGGGCAGGCCCGAGCCGCCGGTGATCGTCATCGACTGCTCCTTGCCCGTCCCGAGGTCCTTGGCGGACACGTGGACGATGCCGTTGGCGTCGATGTCGAAGGTGACCTCGATCTGCGGCACGCCGCGCGGCGCCGGCGGCAGGCCGGTCAGCTCGAACATGCCGAGCTTCTTGTTGTACGCGGCGATCTCGCGCTCGCCCTGGAACACCTGGATCTGCACGGACGGCTGGTTGTCGTCCGCCGTCGTGAAGATCTCCGAACGCTTGGTCGGGATCGTGGTGTTGCGCTCGATCAGCTTGGTCATGATGCCGCCCTTGGTCTCGATGCCCAGGGACAGCGGGGTGACGTCGAGCAGCAGGACGTCCTTGACCTCGCCCTTGAGGACACCGGCCTGGAGCGCGGCGCCGATCGCGACGACCTCGTCCGGGTTGACGCCCTTGTTGGGCTCGCGGCCGCCGGTCAGCTCGCGCACGACCTCGGCCACCGCGGGCATCCGGGTCGAGCCGCCGACCAGGACGACGTGGTGGATCTCGGAGAGCTGGATCCCGGCGTCCTTGATGACGTTGTGGAACGGCACCTTGACGCGGTCGAGCAGGTCCTGCGTGAGCTGCTGGAACTGCGCGCGGGTGAGCTTTTCGTCCAGGTGCAGCGGGCCCTCGGCCGACGCGGTGATGTACGGCAGGTTGATGGTGGTCTCGGTCGAGCTGGAGAGCTCGATCTTGGCCTTCTCCGCCGCCTCGCGCAGGCGCTGGAGCGCCATCTTGTCCTTGGCCAGGTCGACGCCGTGGGCGTTCTGGAACTGGCGTACCAGGTGGTCGACGACGCGCTGGTCCCAGTCGTCGCCGCCGAGGTGGTTGTCGCCGTTGGTCGCCTTGACCTCGACGACGCCGTCACCGATCTCCAGGAGCGACACGTCGAAGGTGCCGCCGCCGAGGTCGAAGACCAGGATGGTCTGCTCGTCGCCCTTGTCGAGGCCGTACGCCAGCGCGGCGGCGGTCGGCTCGTTGACGATGCGCAGGACGTTGAGGCCCGCGATCTCGCCGGCCTCCTTGGTGGCCTGGCGCTCGGCGTCGTTGAAGTACGCCGGGACGGTGATCACCGCGTCGGTGACCTTCTCGCCCAGGTACGCCTCGGCGTCGCGCTTCAGCTTCTGCAGGATGCGGGCGCTGATCTCCTGCGGGGTGTACTTCTTGTCGTCGATGGCCACGGACCAGTCCGTGCCCATGTGACGCTTGACCGAACGGATGGTCCGGTCGACGTTCGTGACCGCCTGGCGCTTGGCGACCTCGCCGACGAGCACCTCACCGTTCTTCGCGAAGGCCACCACGGACGGTGTGGTCCGGGACCCCTCCGCGTTGGTGATGACGGTCGACTCGCCGCCTTCGAGAACGCTGACGACAGAGTTCGTCGTACCGAGGTCGATTCCGACCGCACGTGCCATGTTGGGGCCTCCAGGGGACTGCTCGGGGAAGGGTTGAGCGATACGCGCTCAAGGATGAACGACCGATTCAACGACGTCAAACCGCTTGAGTATTCCTGACTCAACTTTACTGCCTGTAGTGACGTCATGCACGGAGACGAACCAGGTCAAGCCCCCTCAACCCGGCGGCGTACACGCGGAACCGCCCGGGGCGTACGGCACCCCGGGCGGTCGCGCTCGGCCGGTCTTCCGTCGGTCGTCGGTCGGCCCCGGCGGTTTGCGGTCAGCCCACGCCGTACATCTCCACGGGACGGTCCGCGTCGCTCGTCGAGAACTGCAGCACGCGGTTGTCCGGCAGGACGACGGCCAGCCCCTCGGGGTCGACGACCACGCCGTTCTTCGGGTCCGCGGCGCGCGTGGGGCCGGTTCCGGTGGCTCCGTCGCCGGATCCCGCGCCGGGTCCCGCCCGCAGCACGTGCACCGTCGTCGGCTTCCCGTCCGCGGCGGCGAAGCGGATCACCTTGCCCTCGCCGCCGTCGTACTTGCTGCCGCCGACGAGCACGGTGAAGCCCTTGTCGTCCGCCGCGATCATGCGCACGTAGCCTTCCATCCCCACGGACACCGACCAGAGCAGCTTCCCGGTGGCCAGGTCGAACGCCCCGACCTTCCCCTCGTCCTCTTCGGTGCCGATCTGCGTGTACAGGACCTTCCCGTGCACCAGGACGCCGCCGAGGTTCTCGTTGGGCTCGATGAAGTCGAAGCCGCGCTCGTCCAGCACCAGGCCGTCCTTGCCGACCGGGATCTCCGCGGTGGGCTTGGCGGTGCCGTCCAGGACGACGGCCTTGGCGAGGTTGCTGGAACCCTCGTCGGCATTGGGGTCGTCGTACTCGTCGAGCACGACGAGCGGTGCGGCCGAGAGCAGGGTCGGCCAACTGTCCTTGCCGTTGGCCAGCTGCATCGACCCGCGGGTGGTGCCGTTCGCCGGGTCGAGCACCGCGGCGCCGCCGATGTACTTGGTGTCTCCCGACGCCGACGACTGCAAGGTCAGGGCCACCTGGTCCGCGGTGACGGCCAGGTCGGATATGTCCCAGCCCGAACCGCCCTTGGGCGGCGTGGCGGAGCTTGCCCGCCACCGCCAGCGTTCGTCGCCGCTGCGGAGGTCGACGGCGACGGCGGTGTCGTCCGCGCCGAGGACCGCCATGTCACCGTAGGCGCCGATCGCCACCTCGAAGGAGAGCCCCTCCGAGAGGTCCTTCGCCGTCCACAGCACCGTGTTCTTGGCGAGGTCCACCGCGGTGACGTTGGCACAGCCGCCGTCGGCCGAGTCCCAGGCGAAGAGCCCGACCCCTTCGACGGGGGTGTCCTTGACGCTGCATATGTCCTCGAAGCCGGCCGGCATCGCCACCTTCGCGGACTCGGCACCGGTGGCCAGGTCGTGGACGGTGATGCCCTTCTCGCGCAGGACGTACGCCTTGTCGCCGGCGACCCAGCCGCCACGCAGCGACGTGTCCGTCGTCGCGGCGGGCAGGGCCCACAGGCGTGTGAGGTCGACCTTGGCCTCCGCATCCTTGGGCGGCGTTCCGCCGGAACCGGTGGTCTGCTGCCCTCCCGTGCCGGCGGACGAGCCGCCGCCGGTCGCCGACGCCTTGTCCTCGTCGTCCCCGGCCAGCGCGAACCACGCGCCGAGCCCGGCGACCAGGGCCAGCGCGACGCCTCCGGCGACCATGGCGACCACCTTGCGGCGGCCGCCGCCCGCACCCTGCGGGGCGGGCGGGCCGTACCCGGGGGCGAACTGGTTCGGGTAGGCGTTCGGGTACTGCGCCTGGGCGGAGTACGGGGCGGCGTACCCGAACTGGTCCTGCGGGCCGGGCTGGGGCTGGTGCTGGTGCCCCGGCTGGTCCGGCGCGGGGTACCCCGGATGGCCCTGGGGCCCGGGCTGCTCCGGGTATGCCGCGGGCGGTTGCGGGTACCCGGGCTGGGACTGCGGCGGCGGGCCGGGCGGGCGTTCGGGCAGCGGCGGCGGGAACGGCGGCGGTGGAGGAGTGGGTCGGTCGGACATGGTGCGGATGGTAGGCGGGCCCGGAGATCGGCGATCAGGCAGCACCTGCCGGGATCCCGCGCAAGGACGTCCGACGCGGCATGGCAGCATGACGGTCAGGAAAGCTGACGGGTCGTCATATGACAGTGATGGAGATCATTCGTTCAGCCGATAAGTTACTAGTCGGTAAGATCTACGCACGGCCGTACGCTGACGGCCGATACACGCCCCGGAAGGGACGTCCCACCGGAGGAGCAGAACCGCGATGCAGCTCGCCGCCATCGTCATAGCGCTGGTCATCAGCGTTGTCGGCTTCGCCCTGCTCGGGCGAGCCGCCGCGTACATCTATCAGTACGTCAAGCTCGGCCAACCGGTTCTCGGGCGCTCGGGACCCATCGGCAAGCGCCTCACCATGATGCTCACGGAGATCCTGGGTCACACCCGGATGCTCAAGTGGGGCATCGTCGGAGCCGCGCACTGGTTCGTCATGGTCGGCTTCGGCGCGCTGATCCTGACCCTGGTCACGGCGTACGGACAACTCTTCGACGCCGAGTTCTACCTGCCGATCATCGGCCACTGGGTGGTCTGGAACTTCTTCGAGGAGTTCATGGGCCTCATGACGATCCTGGGCATCCTCGTCCTGATCGTCATCCGCCAGCTCAACCACCCGCGCCTGGCCGGCCGCAAGTCGCGGTTCTCGGGCTCGACCTTCTGGCAGGCGTACTTCGTCGAAGGCGTCGTGCTCGGGGTCGGCCTGTGCATCATGACGCTGCGCGGCCTGGAGGGCGCGCTCAACGACGAGACGTCGTGGAACGCGCACTACCCGTTCTCGTACCCGCTGGTGAAAGCGTTCGAGGGACTGTCGGTCGACAGCCTGGAGAACCTGGTCTACATCGTCGCGATGATCAAGATCGTCATCTCGATGGGGTGGGCAATCACCATCGGCGTCAACCCGAACATGGGTGTCGCGTGGCACCGCTTCACGGCGTTCTTCAACATCTACTTCAAGCGCGACCCCGACGGCGGCGTGGCGCTCGGCGCGCTCATGCCGATGACCTCGGGCGGCAAGCCGATCGACTTCGAGGACCCCAAGGACGACGACATCTTCGGCGTCGGCCAGGTCGAGCACTTCTCGTGGAAGGGCCTGCTCGACTTCGCGACCTGCACCGAGTGCGGCCGCTGCCAGTCGCAGTGCCCCGCGTGGAACACCGGCAAGCCGCTGTCCCCGAAGCTGCTCATCATGTCGCTGCGCGAGCACGCGTTCGCGAAGGCGCCGTACCTGCTCGCGGGCGGCGGCAAGGACATGGGCGGCGACGAGCAGGGCACGTCCGAGCAGCTGGCCAAGGTCCCGGCGGCCGCGCTCGCCGAGGCCGAGCGTCCGCTGATCGGCACCGCCGAGGTCGGCGGCATCATCGACCCCGACGTGCTGTGGTCCTGCACCACCTGCGGCGCGTGCGTCGAGCAGTGCCCCGTCGACATCGAGCACGTCGACCACATCGTCGACATGCGCCGCTACCAGGTGCTGATCGAGTCGGCGTTCCCGTCCGAGGCCGCCACGATGCTCAAGGGCCTGGAGAACAAGGGCAACCCGTGGGGCCTGGCCCCCAAGGCGCGCCTCGACTGGGTCAAGGAGCTCAAGAAGGCGACCGGCATCGAGGTGCCGATCATGGGCGAGGACATCGAGCCCGCCGAGGTCGACTACCTGTACTGGGTCGGCTGCGCGGGCGCCCTGGAGGACCGGGCGAAGAAGACCACGAAGGCGTTCGCCGAGCTGCTGCACATCGCGGGCGTCAAGTACGCGATCCTCGGCAAGGAGGAGTCCTGCACCGGTGACTCCGCCCGCCGCCTGGGCAACGAGTTCCTGTTCCAGATGCTCGGCGCGCAGAACGTGGCGACGCTGAACATGGCCTTCGGCGAGGACGACGAGGACGAGTCGACCAAGCTGCCGGCGGCCAAGAAGCGCATCGTCACCACCTGCCCGCACTGCTTCAACACGATCGCGAACGAGTACCCGCAGCTGGGCGGCAAGTTCGAGGTCGTCCACCACACGCAGTTGTTGCAGCACCTGGTGGACGAGGGACGCCTGGTCCCGGTCGGCCCGGTCGAGGGCCTGGTCACGTACCACGACCCGTGCTACCTCGGCCGGCACAACAAGATCTACTCGCCGCCGCGCGAGATCATCGCCAAGGTGCCTGGGCTGCGGAACGAGGAGATGCACCGCCACAAGGAGCGCGGCTTCTGCTGTGGCGCGGGCGGTGCGCGCATGTGGATGGAAGAGCGCATCGGCAAGCGCATCAACAACGAGCGCGTCGACGAGGCGCTGGCCCTCAACCCGGACATCGTCTCGACCGCGTGCCCGTTCTGCCTCGTCATGCTGTCCGACTCGGTCACCGGCAAGAAGCAGAGCGGGCAGGCGAAGGAGTCGACGCAGGTCGTCGACGTCTCGCAGCTGCTGCTGCAGTCGGTGAAGGTGCCGGAGCTGGTCGGGGCGCCGGCGGAAGCGCCCGCGGATGCGCCCGCGAGCGAGGCGGCGAGCGAGCAGACGTCTTAGGCGTCGTCTTACGTCGTCGCAGTCGTAGTCGCAGTCGCAGTCGTCACAGCTTGGTCGCAACTTGCTCGTACGCAGTTGCCGCCTGACCCGGAGCGCCGGCGGACCCTCACGGTCCCCGGCGCTTCGGTATGCAGGGCGAACGCTGCGCAAACGCCCCGCGGCTGTCTCCAGATCTACCAATCCATCCGGCGAAATTACGGCAGCCCTACGACAACACCACTTGGCGCCCACCCGGTACCGTCAGGGTGTGACCGGCAACGACCGCTACCCCTACGGACCGCAGTACGGCCAACCCGACCAGTACGACCAGTACGGTCGGCCGCAACCGCGCCCGCAGAACCCCTCGCCGTACGCGCAGCAGCAGCCCGCGCCGCAGCCTCAGCAGGGGCAGCCGCAGTACGGGCAGTCCCAACAGGGGCACTATGCGCACCCGCAGCAACCGCAGCAGCAGCCGCAGTCCCCGCAGGGCGGGCAGCAGCAGTCGGCGTACCCGGGCGGCCCGCTCTCGCTGCCCGACGAGACGAGCATCTACATCTACGGCGAGGCCCCCGACGGGTATACGCAGGTCGCCCCGGCCGTGCCGCCGACCGCGCCGCGGAGCGCGCAGAGCACCGTGTACCGCAACGGGCAGCCGTACGACCCGAACTCCGCGGCGGCGTACGCCCCCTACGCGGCCCCACCGCCGCCGCCCCGCCCGCTGACCTGGCAGGAGTTGTTCGGCGGCCTGCTCACCCGCCCGCTCTCGACGCTGGAGCGCGCACGGGACCAGGCGTTCTGGTGGCCCGCGTTGATCGTCTCGGCGGTCTGCGGCGTGCTCGCCATGGTCGCCAACGACAAGGCCCGCGACGAGGTCGTCACCAGTACCCTCTCCACGAGCGTCCCGGCGATGCTCATCACCGCCGTCGTGGTCCCGGGCTTCATGGTCGTGCTCGGCTGGGTGTCCACCATGCTGGCGCAGATGCTCGGCGGCAACGGCGACGCCGGACCGCTCATCACGTTGGCCGCGGTGGTGGCGTGGTTCACCGACGCACCGCGCCTTGCGGTGTCGCTGTTTGCCAGTGACGACAACAGCGCCGTGATGGTTGTCGGAGTCGTGTCGTTCGCGCTGACGGCCTGGCTGCTCACGGCAGTTGCGATGCGCGTGCACGAACTGGCCTGGCCGCGCGCGCTGGGTGCGGTGTCCGTACAGTTGATCGCCCTGCTCCTGGTGCTCAAACTGCCGCTCACGTCCGCCTAGTCGGCGGGCAGCGGGCTCCGACGGCGGCCCGTCCCCTGCGCGGCGCGGCGGACGTACGAACCGCCGCCAAGCGCCGTACAGGGGCCGGAACGAGCAAAGCGGACCACAAGCGGACCACCCGGACCACAAGCGGCACCAGATGGCCCCCGGATGGATCTTCCCGTCGCGTGCGCGACGCGGTTTCCTCGTCTCACGGGAACGCAACGAGACAGGAACTGCACATCCAGCGCACGCGACCACGCGGCGGTCCCCGGTTTCTCCCCCAGCAAATCCGGGACGTGCCACCGCCGCGGTTAAGGACCGGACATGCTCGTGCGGAGACGCACCAAAGCGGCGTTGCAGGCCGCCGCCCTCTTCTACGCGACGGATCGGGGATGGCCCGTACTGCCGGGTGCCTACGTCGACCAGGGCCGCTGCTCCTGCCGGTCGCTCCGATGCCCGGAGCCCGGCGCCCACCCCGGCGACGAGGCGGGCCTGGCGGCCGCGAGCCGGTCGTCCGAGGTCATCAGGACGTGGTGGAGCCGGCGGCCGTACTCCGTACTGCTCGCCACCGGGCTGGAGTTCGACGTACTCGACGCCCCCGCACACGTCGGCTACGCGGCGCTCCACGAGCTGAACCACCTCGGCTTCACACCGGGTCCGGTCGTGCACCTGCCGTCCGACCGCCTGCTGTTCCTGGTCCGCCCCGGCGCACGCGACGTGTACTGGTACACGATCGACCACAACGACGCCGCCCACCTCGACGTACGCCACCAAGGCATCGGCCACGTCGTCCCCGCCCCGTCCGGCCCGTGCGGAGCGGACGGCCCCGAGCCGCGCTGGGCCGTGCCCCCGGACCCGGCCGACCGACGGCTGCCCGAGGCGGTCGAACTCCTGGGGACCCTGGTCCGCTCCTGCCAGCAGGACCCGGCCAGGCCCCCGCACGCGCGTGAGGAGGTGAGTGGTTGAACGCTTCCCCCGGCCCCACGCCGCATCCGCACCGCACGGTCGCCTTGCCCGGCCACACCGTACGGGGACGCGGCACCGGGCCGGACCCGGTCGATCCCGCACTCACGGTCCACCGGTTCCCAGCTGTACCGCACAGTGCCGCACGAAGGCCCCGTCGCCACCCACCCGGCAACGGGGCCTTCGTCCACTACCTGTAACTGCTACTACCTGCCTACGCGTCGAGGATCTGCCCCTCCCGGGTCACCACCGGCGGCAGCACCGACCACGGGAAGTTGATCCAGTCCTCCGTGTACTTCCACACGTACTCGCACTTCACCGACGACTGCGGCTTCTCGTAGATCACCGCGCAGCGCACATCGGCCACCGCGCCCTCGCAGAAGTCGCGCACCAGCTTGAGCGTCTTGCCCGTGTCGGCGACGTCGTCCGCCACCAAGACCTTCTTGTCCGTGAAGTCGATGACGTTCGGCACCGGCGCCAACATGATCGGCATCTCCAGCGTGGTCCCCACGCCGGTGTAGAACTCGACGTTCACCAGGTGCAAGTTCTTGACATCGAGCGCGTACGCCAGCGCCCCCGCCGCGAACACGCCGCCGCGCGCGATCGACAGGATGATGTCCGGCTCGTACCCGTCCTCCGCGACCCGCTCCGCGAGCTCCCGCGTAGCGGTGCCGAGGAGATCCCAGGTGAGGTTCTCGCGCACGTCGGTCATTGTCGGGGCCCTACCTACGTGTTCGGGCGACGCCGCGCGCCGCTGTCCTGACTTCTGCACCCTGCCGACCCACGGCCGGCACCGTCAGATCTTCGTCCGGTGGAAATTCTGGAACGAGCGCGAGGCCGTCGGCCCACGCTGCCCCTGGTACCGCGAGCCGTACACCGACGACCCGTACGGAAACTCGGACGGCGACGACAACCGGAACAGGCACAGCTGCCCGATCTTCATCCCCGGCCACAACTTGATCGGCAGCGTCGCCACGTTGGACAACTCCAGGGTCACGTGCCCCGAGAACCCCGGATCGATGAACCCGGCGGTCGAGTGCGTCAGCAACCCCAACCGCCCGAGCGAACTCTTGCCCTCGAGCCGACTCGCCACATCATCCGGCAGCGTGATGACCTCGTACGTCGACGCCAACACGAACTCGCCCGGATGCAGGATGAACGGCTCGTCCCCCTCCGGCTCGATGAGCCGCGTCAGATCCGGCTGCTCCACCGCAGGATCGATGTGCGGGTACCGATGGTTCTCGAACACCCGAAAAAACCGATCAAGTCGGACATCCACACTGGACGGCTGCACCATCTCCGGCTCAAACGGGTCGATACCAACCCGACCGGCGTCGATCTCCGCGCGAATGTCCTTGTCCGAAAGCAGCACAGACAGAGGGTAGTCGCTGCCCCCGGGATACACCCAAACGGCACCACCCCGACACGCCACCCCGCCCCGGAACACGCCTGCGCCCCACCAACCAAATCAGGTACAGTGTGACGCGCGACCCTCACCAGGGCCGCAACGCGGGCGTAGTTTAATGGTAGAACATGAGCTTCCCAAGCTCAGAGCGCGAGTTCGATTCTCGTCGCCCGCTCAGACAAGAAGGCCCAGGTCACCGACCCGGGCCTTCAGTGTTGTCCAGACCTTTCACGACCCTCGTGCCAGATCCGTGCCAAAAGCCCCGCAGTTGGCCGCGCCCGTGCGCTTCCTGCGCCGCGCCTTCCCCTTGCCCCCGCCGGCCGCGCGCTCTCGGTCCGCCCGAATCCCGTGTAGACAGCTGTCAGTTCCCAGGCTGCGCAGCGGGGGCATCAGTGTCCGGCCGTCGTCAGCCATCCTCCGTGTCGCCGTCGTGGCCGCTAGATGAATGAGTCCAAGGGGTGTTGTTGCGGTCAGTGATCGTAGGCGGTCAGTGATCGTTTGATCGGTTGTCCGGTCTTGTCGTTGTGCCAGATCGCTGCGGTGAGGGCCAGGATCCTGGTGAGCACCCGAACGGCCACCCCGGCGGGGCTCTTGCCGCCGTGTCGTTCCAGGTCGAGCTGGCCTTTGAAGGTCTGGTTGATCGACTCGATGACCTGCCGCAGTGGTTTGAACAGGTGTGCTCCGGCCCGCTCGGGCTCCCCCTTGCGGGCCGGTCGCAAGAGGACCAGGTCACGCTCGGTGAGGTCGTGCTCGAACTCGCGGCCGTAGTAGTTCTTGTCGGCGATGATCGTCTGGCCGGGGTGGGAGGCGAGGACGTCGGGTGCGGTGTCGAGCATGTCGCGCAGGGTCTCGCGTTCGTCGGCCTTGGCGCCGGTGAGCGCGAACAGGACCGGCAGCCCGCCGAGGGTGCAGACCAGGTGCAGGCGCAGGCCCCAGAAGTACCGCGAGTGCGACGCGCAGTAGCCGTACTGGGCCCAGCCGGCCAGGTCCGAGCGCTTGGCGGTCTCGCGGGAGCAGCCGCACCCGACCGGGGTGGAGTCGACCAGCCACACGTCGTCGCTCCACAGCGTCGTGTCCGTCGCCAGCGACCGGATCACGGCGGTGAGCAGGGCGGACGCGGCGCGCAGGCGCTTGCCGTAACCGGACTGCCCGGGCACGTAGGGGAACAGGTGGCGGAAGTCGCGGTCGACGCGGCGCAGCCAGCGCCGCTCGGAGGTGTAGCCGAGCAGCGCCGACATCACCGCGAGGGTGACCAGTTCAGCGTCGCCGAGCGTGGGGGCGATCCCGACCTTCGGACGCCGCGGCGCCAGATCCGGCGAAGCCTTCAAGGCGTCATCGACCTTGACATAGAGTGCAGTTGCGAGGGTGTCCACGTCTGTCTTCACACACTGACATTGGACGCCCTCGCTTCATGCCCGCAGGCGAACCCTTGGACTCATTCATCTAGGCCCCGCTGCTGCCAGGCGTTCGGGGGCCAGGACGTATGTGACGGTGGCCTCGACGCGTTCGAAGACGTCGGCGATCGTGCAGCGGTCCGTCACCCACGTGGTCAGCGCGTGCATCAGGACCGACTCGATGGCGTTGCGCGCGATGGCCCGGGTGCGGTCGGGGACGTCCGCGAGGAGGCGTTGCATGACCGCGCTGTTGTTGCGCGAGATCTCCCGCATCGCCTCGCTCGCGAACGGGTCGGTGGAGGTGTAGATCCGCACCATCAGCCCCGCGAAGTGCGCGTGCCGCTGGAAGCCGCGGATCTCGCGGTTGGTGTAGTTGAGGACGCGGTCGACGACCGGTACGGAGGGCACCCCGCGCTTGTCGAACTCGGCGAGCACCCGGTCGGTCAGCCGCCGCTGCCATTCCGCCATGGCGACGGCCAGCAGGTGGTCCTTCGACGCGAAGTAGCGGTACGCGGTGCCCAGTGCCACCCCGGACCGGTCGGCGACGTCCTTCATCTGGAAGCTGTCGGCCCCGCTCTCCGCCACCAGGTCCACCACGGCCCGGGTCAGTCGTTCCCGGCGCGCGAGCTGCCCGCCGGTCATGACCTCGACGGGCAGCGGTGCGGGGGTCTCGGGGAGCATGGGCGGCAGCCTATCGACGCGGTGGGGCAGGACTCAGACGGGACGCCGTACGGTCAGCGCGGCGCCGTTGTCGCGCATGACCAACCGGCAGTCCGCGTCCGAGAACCCGGCGCCGTGCAGGTCACGGACGAACGCCGCCGGCTCCGCGAGGCCCTCGGCGTGCGGGAAGTCCGAGCCCATGAGGATGCGCTCGGGCCCGATCAGCGTGCGCAGTTCGCTCAGCGCGTCCTCGTAGAACGGGGCCACCCACACGTGCCGCCGGAAGGTCTCGCGCGGGTCCTCGGACCACAGTTGCGGGGTCTGCCCGTACGACTTCTTGAGCTTTTCGAACAGGTGGAACACCCAGTCGGAGCCGGTCTCGATCGCCGCGATGCGCAGGTTCGGGAAGCGGTCGAACAGCCCGTGCGCCAGCAGGCTGGCGAACGTGTCCTGCGTCGGGTTGGCCGACACCAGGCGGCGGAACGGGTGGACGCGGAAGGCCTCGACCTCGGCCGGCTCGCCCCAGTCCGCGAGGTACTTCGTGTAGTGCGACTCGCCGCCGTGGTAGACCACGGTCAGACCGGCCTCGTTGACCCGCGCCCAGAAGCCGTCGAACATCGGATCGGCCGGGGCGCGCCGCCCCGACTCCGTGGTGACGGGCCCGCCCACCATCACGACCACCCGGGCGTCGCGCTCGATCGCCCGGTCGATCTCGCGAACCGCCTCGGCCGGATCGGACAGCGTGAGGTACGGCGCGGCGAAGATCCGCTCGCGATACGCGAACCCCCAGTCCTCGTCCAGCCACTGATTGAACGCCCGGAACGCCGCGACCGCCGCGGGGATGTCGTGCACGAGTGCCTGTTCCATCCCGACCCCCAGCGTCGGCAGGAACACCGCGCCGTCGATCCCCTGCTCGTCCATGAGCGCCAGGCGCGCGTCGCGGTCCCGGTACGCCGGGGAGATCGGCTCCAGTTCGCCGAACAGCTGGGAGGTGTCCAGGCCCTTCGGGTTCCGCCCGCGGAAGTACTCGTCGAGTGCGCCGGGCTTGGACACCGGGTCAAAGGTGGGGTTGGGGATGTAGCGGTTGAGCTTGCCGCCGACGAGCAGCCGCCGCCGTCCCTTGATCTCGACCCACTGCATCGCACGCCGGGCGAACCGGGGGTCGATGTGGCGCGTGAAGGCGTCCTCGGCCTCGTAGTAGTGGTTGTCACAGTCGAAGCAGCGGAAGTCGAGGGCGGTATCGGCCACGGGGCACTCCATCGTTCGGTCCGGTCGAGCGTGCGGCCAAACACTAGAAGCTGATTCTAATTTTTGCCAGAGGCCCTGCCACCTGGCACTTGTCCATGACCAAAGCGGTGCCTCTTGTTTGATTTGAAATTCTGTTCTAGCTTCGCCCGGCATCGGCGCCCGCCGCCGACGACCCGTCTCGACCATGCCTGCCAGGGGGTGCCGCAGTGCCGAAGCCGCGATCCGGAACCGTGCTTGGCTGGGGGCAGGACGTCCCGCCCGCCGCCCGCGCCGCGCTCATGGGTGCGGGCGCACCGTTCGAGACCGCGGTCGAGGAGGTGCTCGGGACGCCGACCGAGGTGTTCGTACGCCGCCACAACGACCTGCCCGCGATGCTCGCCCACGCCGCCGACCGGCGGCCGGACCAGCCGTTCCTGGTGTTTCCGGAGCGCACGGTGGCCTACCGCGAGGCGCTGGGCCTGATCGACGCGCGGGCCTCACTGCTGGCCGACGAATACGGCGTACGCAAGGGCGACCGCGTCGCACTGGCCGGGGCGAACAGCCTCGAACACGTGCTGGCGTACTGGGCCGTGCTCGGCCTCGGGGCGATCGCGGTCGGGCTCAACGCATGGTGGGCGGGGCCCGAACTCACGTACGGCGTACGCCTGACCGAGCCGCGAATCGTGCTGGCCGACGGAAAGCGGGCGGAGGTGTTGCGTACGCACGGGGTGGACGCAGTCGACTTCCAGGACTTCGCGGACGCCGCGGACGCCGCGGACGCCGCGGACGCCGACGAAGTCGCAGCCCGGGCAAGGAAGTTCCCGCGCGTCACCATCGCCGAGGACGGCCCCGCGGTCATCCTGTTCACCAGCGGCACGACCGGCCGCCCCAAGGGCGCTACGATCTCGCACCGCAACATCGTCCACCTCGGCCAGGCATGGTCCCTGCACGGTGCGATCGCGGCGGCGCGGGCAAGGGTGCGGCCCGGCGCGTCCCCGGACGCCGGCACGGGCGCGGCCCCGGCCACCGGAACACCCCCGAACGCCGCCGCGGCTCCGGTATCCCTCGTGACGTCCCCGTTCTTCCACGTCTCCGGCGCCGCGAACATCCTGGCGACCGGCCCGTTCAACGCGAGCACCGCGATCTTCCCGCCGCCGGGACGCTGGGACGAGGGCGTCCACCTGGAGCTGATGGCCCGGCACCGCATCACCCGTTGGAGCGGAGTGCCCACGCAGTACTGGCGGTTGCTCGGCCACCCGCGCTTCGCGGCGTACGACCTCTCCGCGGTGACCGCGCTCGGCAGCGGCGGCGCCAACCTCGCCCCCGAGTTGCTCCGCCAGATCCGCAAGGGCTTCCCGAATGCCCAAGTGAGCAACGGCTACGGGATGACCGAGACTTTCGGCGCGGGCACCGTTCTGTCGAACGTCGACGGCGCCACGTCGTCGGTGGGCGCCCCGCTCCCGCTCACCCGCGTCCGGATCCGCGCCGCGGACGGCGGTACGGCCGCCGAGGGCGAGGTCGGGGAGATCCATCTGCAAGGGCCCGGGGTGTTCCTCGGCTACTGGGCCGACCCGGCCGCGACCGAGGCCGTACTCGACGATGAACGCTGGTACCACACCGGTGACTTCGGGCGCATCGAGGATGGCGTACTACATCTGGAAAGCCGCATGCGCGACCTGATCATCCGCGGCGGCGAGAACATCTACCCCGTCGAGGTCGAGAACCGCCTCGTCGAACACCCGGACATCGCGGACGCCGCGGTCGTCGGCGTCGAGCACACCGTCCTCGGCCACGAGGTCAAGGCCTTCGTGGTCCCGGCCCCGGGCGCCGCGCTCACCGCGGAAGTCGTCCGTACGTGGGTCGCGGATGCCCTCGCCGCCTTCAAGGTCCCGGCGTACGTCGATTTCCGCACCGAACTCCCCTACTCCGACACCGGCAAGGTCCTCAAGCGCCTCCTCGAAACCGGCAGCTGACCGCGCCGGCACCCACCACGTTCGGAGCAACCCATGGGCTTCCCCGTCGGCCAACCTGTGTTCGACACGATGATCGGATTCCCGCAACCAGGCGACGCCCAGTACGACTTCATCCGCCGCCAGACCAAAGACCGGGAATCCCGGGAGCAGATGCGCTTCCCGGCCGAGTACATGTTCAAGCAGGTCCCGCGCGACCTGCCCGACGACGATCCGATCGCGGTCACGCTGGCCGGGATGGACCGGCAAGGCATCGAGTACGGCCTCGTCGGCCTCGGCTCCGAGGCCGCGCGGCGCGCCGTCGCGCTCCACCCGGACCGCTTCGTCGGCTGCAGCAGCCTCGACCCCAACCAGGGCATGGACGCGGTACGCCAACTCGTCGCCGAGCACGAGAAGTTCGGCGCGCGGGCCGCCTCGCTGTTCCCGGCCGGTGCGTTCCCGCAAGTGCCGATCAACGACAAGAAGATGTACCCGATCTACGCCAAGTGCGTCGAGCTCGGCATCCCGGTCTTCGTGTGCGCCGGCGTACCCGGGCCGCGTCTTCCGATGGCCGCGCAGCACGTCGAGCTGATCGACGAAGTGATGTACGACTTCCCCGAGTTGCTCCTGGTCACGCGGCACGGCTGCGAGCCGTGGACCGAGCTGGCCGTCAAGCTGATGCTCAAGTGGCCCGGACTGCACTACTCCACCAGTGCGTTCGCCCCTCGCCACTACCCCAAGGCGATCGTCGACTACGCCAACACCCGCGGCGCCGACAAGATCATCTACGCCGGGTACTTTCCCATGGGCCTGTCGCTCGAGCGCATCTTCGGCGACCTCCCCCAGGTGCCCTTCAAGGACGAGGTGTGGCCGCGGTTCCTGTACGGCAACGCCATGCGCGTCCTGGGCGTCGCGAACTGACGTACCTCTTGGGCGTTTTCCCCTCGCCCGCCGCTGTCTTGCCCCTACCCGTGGACCTCGCCCCGAGGAGACACCTCCATGCCCCTGAGACGAATTCCCCGTCGGCGCGCGCCCGGCGCCCGTAACGCGGCCGCCTGCGCCGTCCTGGCCCTCGCCCTCACCGCGTGCGGCGGCTCCGACAACGCGAAGTCCCCGGCGGACGCGACCGCGGAGGCCAAAACCGGCGGCAGCCTCACCATGCTGGCGTTGAGCGACTCGCGCGCGCTCGACCCGTTCACCGCGTCCGGCGTGGCGGTGGCCGACGAACCCCGCCTGGCCGCGCTGTACGACCCGCTGGTCTACCTCGACTCGGCCGACGGCACGGTGAAGCCCCACCTCGCCGAGGGCCTCGACACGGCCGACAACGGCGCGACCTGGACGCTGAAGCTGCGCGCCGGTGTGAAGTTCTCCGACGGCGGCGACTTCACCGCCGAGGCCGTCAAGCTGACCTGGGAGACGCACGCCAAGCCGGAGACGCGGTCGACCCAGGCCTCGTACGCGTCCGGCCTCACCCTCCAGGTCGTCGACCCGCTGACCCTGCGCATCACCCCGAAGTCCGCCAACCCGAACCTCGACCGCCTCATCGCGACCCGCCTCACGTACATCGAGGCGCCGTCCGCGCTGGCCAAGGGCCTCGTCGAAGCGGGCGCGAAGCCGGTCGGCGCCGGGCCGTTCGTGCTGCAGTCCTGGACGCGCGGCAGCGAGCAGGTGTTCGTACGCAACCCGAACTACTGGCAGAAGGACAAGGGCCTGCCGAAGCTCGACAAGCTCACGATCAAGGCGGTGCAGGACCGCGAGCAGCAGTACACGACCGTCAAGGCGGGCACGGCCGACCTGGTGCCCAGCTCGTACCCGGAATACCTCGACCGTGCGAAGGACGAACTCCAGGTCACGCGGCTGAGCCTGATCGGGGGTCAGCACATCGCGTTCAACCTGCGCCAGGCGCCGTTCGACGACATCCGCGCGCGACGCGCGCTGGCGCTGGCGCTGGACCCGGCCGAGGTGCCGAAGGTGCTCCGCAACGGCTTTGTGCCGGCGAAGAACTTCTTCAACGAGTCGTCGCCGTTCTTCGACCCGACGTCGGCGTGGGCGGCGCAGAACAAGGACGAGGCGCAGCAACTGTTCGACCAGCTTGCCGCCGAGGGGAAGAAGGTCGACTTCACGTACACGATCTCGCAGACCGGCATCAAGGTCGCGGAG
Source organism: Streptomycetaceae bacterium NBC_01309 (assembly GCA_045039925.1). Taxonomy (GTDB): domain Bacteria; phylum Actinomycetota; class Actinomycetes; order Streptomycetales; family Streptomycetaceae; genus Yinghuangia. The sequence goes on along the minus strand of CP108400.1, from coordinate 5,520,185 downwards.
CTGATGAAGAGCCGTCTCGACCAGTTCCGGAACGTGTCGATGAAGATCGAGCCGCTGGACATCGCGGCGTTCGTCCTGAAGTTCAACGTGCAGCGGAACTACCAGGCGGGGCAGTTCCAGTCGTGGCTGCCGGACCCGGAGCCGGAGATGTGGAGCCTGTTCCACTCGGCGAGCCCGCTGAACCAGAACGGATGGCACAACCCGCAGGCGGACAAGGCGCTGGACGACGCCCGCGCGAGCACCGACCCTGCCGTGCGCAAGCAGGCGTACGGGATGCTCCAGAAGGCGATGGCCGAGGACCTGCCGGTCTGGGTGTACGCCGAGTCGACCGTCGGGATCATCTACGGCAAGCGGGTGACCGGCGTTCAGTTGTACAACGCCGGAAGCCTGTTCATGGACCGGTTGGGCCTGAACGGCTGAACGCCGCACCACTGATGGGGAGGAGTCCCGCCATGACCACGGCCATGCCCGACATCTACAGCCCCGACCTGTACGTCGTGGGCGTACCGCACGAGCTGTTCGCCGAACTCCGATGTACGCAGCCGGTGTTCTGGCAGGACATGCCCGGCACTGAGACATCAGAGGCGGGCGGCTACTGGGCAGTGCTCAAGCACGCCGACGTCGAGTACGTCGCGCAACACCCCGAGTTGTTCTCGGCCGAACGGGGCGGGGTCGTCGTCGAGGACCTGGACGAGACCCGCCTGGCCGCGCTGCGCGGGACGCTGCTCGCGATGGACCCGCCCCGGCACCGGGCGTACCGCAAGCCGCTCGTGAAGTCCTTCACCGCGAAGGTCGTCGGCGGTCTGGAGGGCCGCGTCCGGGAGATCTGCCGCGAGATATTCGCCCGGGTGCCGGACGGCCGGACCATCGAGTTCGTGCACGACGTCACTTCCAGCCTCCCCACCCAGGTCATCGGCGAGCTGATGGGACTGCCGCAGGAAGACTGGGGCCGCATCCACCGGCTGGCCGAACGGACCACCACACAGCACGACCCCGAGGTCGGCGGCACCGAGGAGGACGGCTACGGGCCGGGTGCGGCGGCGCGCGAAATGGTCATGTACGGCGTCGAGTTCGCGATGCGGAGGCGCGTCGAGGAGCCACGCGAGGACCTGACCACCCTGATCCTGGAGTCCGAGTTCGGCGGCAAGCGGATGACGGATCTCGACTTCGGCTCCTTCTTCATGCAGTTGGTCGCCGCCGGGAACGACACCACCAAGACCATGCTGGCGACCGGGCTGCACGCCCTGCTCACCCACCCGGACCAGCTCGCGGACCTGCGCGCGGACGCGGCGCTGGTGCCGGGTGCGGTCGAGGAGATCCTGCGCTGGACGAACCCGCTGCACTACCTGCGGCGTACCGCGACCCAGGACGTCGAACTGCGCGGCGTGCAGATCAAGGCGGGCGACAAGGTCGCCATGTACTACACGTCCGCCAACCGCGACGAGGACGTCTTCGAGAACCCCCAGGCCTTCGACATCCACCGCCGCCCGAACCCGCACCTCTCCTTCGGCTTCGCCGAGCACTTCTGCCTGGGGGTCCACATCGCGCGCCTGGAAGGGCGCGTCTTCTTCGAGGAACTGCTCGCCACGTTCCCGCATATCGAACTGACCGGCGAACCCCGTCGCGTCCGCTCCAACCTCAACAATGCCTTCGCACAACTGCCGATACGCCTCGGCCGCGAGTAGGCCTTTGTTATGTCCTGTGGCGGGGTTGTGGGGTGGGCGTGGGTTGGCCGCATGTGGAGCAGGCGCCGGTCCAGGTGGCCAGGATCCTCTGTAACGCGCGGAGGACCGCGTAGAGGGATCCGGACGGTCTTCAGTGTGCCTGCCAGCCGTGCCTGTCTCCGTCGGTTCGCAAGTCCGCGATCCGCCGCGCCACCTCGGCAGCGATACCTGCGCTGTGAGCCGCGTTTTGCGCGAGCCAGACCACCATGTCCAGCTCGCGGATATCAGCGAGAACCGGGTAGCCGTCCCAACTCATCACGTCGAAGCCGTACGCCTGGACGAACGCGTCGTACTCCGCCTCCGTATGCCACCCGAGCCGGTCGACGTACAGCGCCGGCACCACGAGGTCCCACTCACGTGGCCCTACCGCAAATCCGTCCAGGTCGATGAGCACCGGTCGGCCGTCCACGTCCAGCAAGGCGTTGCCCACATGCGCATCTCCGTGGACGACTCCGGTCGGGAGCGCGAACTCCAGTTCCCCATAGCGGGCTTGCAGCTCGGCTGCCCGCGCCGACAGGAACGTGAGATCACGCCGTCCGAGCGCCGACAATCCGGTCAAGCGCCGAAACGTACTAGCCAACGGATCCAACAGCGGCAGCCCCAGGCCCTCTGGAGCCGCCAGGGCATGCAGCCGATCCAGCAACTGCCCCAACTGCCCGGCGTTCACGAACCGTTCTTGTTCGGCAACGGCACCCCAGAACGTCACCAGGCGCCCAGCCGCAACGACCGGTTGCCGAACTCCTGACTTGGCTCGGACCGCCGGATAGTCGACCGTTGCCAGCCACTCGGCCACCCGGACCGATCGTTCGACGTCAGCGATCAAGTCCACGGACCGGGCAACCCGAACCACTGTCAGCTCGGCGAGGCGAAAGACCGCGTTCTCGCCGAGCCGTATCAAGGTGGCGCCTTCGGCGGAGAACCCCGCATCAGCGCACGCTCCGGGCAGGATCGCCGTCGCGTGCTCCGCAGTGAACGCCGTCTCCTGCATCGGATCCTGAGGCATGCCAAACGACGCTAGCGACGAACCACCCGCGGATGTGCGCAACAGCCAACACACGCGGGGCAGAGGGCGCTCAGTCTCAACAGGCAGAGAATCCTGAGGCAACCGACCGACGACTCGGGACTTGGGGATCCTTTATCTGAACCGTTCCGGGTTCGGTAGAGATCTCAGATGGTGGTTGTGACCTGGGGTTTCGTGGTTGCGAGGTAGTGGTTGTTCTCGTATTCGACGGGCGGGATGTGCCCTATCTCACCGTGGAGTCGGCGGTGGTTGTACCAGTCGACGTACTCCGCGGTGGCCAGCTCGACCTCGGACAGCGTCTTCCACGGCCGCCGGGGTTTGATCAGCTCGGTCTTGAACAGCCCGATCATGCTCTCCATCAGGGCGTTGTCGTAGGCGTCGCCGACCGATCCGATCGACGCGGCGACGCCGGCGGTGTCCAGGTGCTCGGCCAGCCGGAAACTCGTGTACTGCGAACCGGCATCCGAGTGATGGATCAACTCACCGGGCAGCACCGGCCGTTGGTCGCGGTCGCGCTGCCAGATCGCCATCTCCAGCGCGTCGAGCACGAACACCGTCTCCTTCACCGTGGCGGCCGACCAGCCGACGACCCGGCGCGAGAAGGTGTCCACGACGAACGCGACGTAGACCACGCCCGCCCAGGTCCTCACATGCGTGAAGTCCGCGACCCAGCACCGGTTCGGGGCGCCGGCGACGAAGTCGCGGTCCACCAGGTCCGGGGCCCGGTCGACCTGGCCGCCGGGCAGCGTGGTGACCACGCGTTTCCCGCGGACCGCCCCGGCGATGCCGAGGTCGCGCATCAGCCGCTCGACGGTGCAGCGGGCCACCGCGTGGCCCTGCCGGTTCAGCTCGCGCCAGATCTTTCTCGCCCCGTAGACGCGGTAGTTCGCGTCGAACACCGTCTGGATCAGTATCTTCAGTTCCGCGTCCCGGACGGTGCGCGGAGAGGGCGCGGCCATGCGCTGCCGGTGGGCGTAGTAGGTGGAGGGGGCGATGCCGCCGGCGTGCCCGGAGAGCACGTGGCAGATCGGCTCGACACCGCCGAAGCGGTCCCGGTGCTCGTCGATGAACGCTACGAGCGCAGGTGTGGCCGGTCGAGCTCGGCCGCGAAGAAAGCCGACGCCGCCCGCAGGATCTCGTTCGCCCGCTTCAGCTCCGCGACTTCCTTCTTCAACGCCTTGACCTGCGCGGACTCCTCGCTGGTCGTCCCGGGCCGGGTCCCCGCGTCGATCTGGTCCTGGCGGACCCATTTGCGCAGCGTCTCGTACGAGCCGATGCCCAGCTTCGCGCAGACTGCCTTGATCGCGGCCGACTCGGTCGGGTAGTCGCCGAGGACCTCGGCGACCATGCGCACCGCACGACGGCGCAGCTCGGGCGGGTAAGTGGAGGGACGTGCCATGGCTCGATCCTTACATGGAATCGAGTCCCCACTTCACCCGGGGCGATTCAATCGACCTTTATCTGGAGTCGCTGCACGCACTGTTGGGGCACCCTGGACTTGCCTGTGCGTGAGCATGTGCGCGCCGATACTGAGACTGCGGGCGGGTTGTCGTTGCCGTCGAACGCGGGGTCGAGAGCGGTGAGGTCTACGTTGTTTCGGGTGGTTGGGAGCTGTGTCCGGCACCTCGGGGCGGCGGCCGACGTTCCCGAGGTAGGGAAGGGTCGGGCGGGAGGAGGAGTGTGGATGGGGCGCTTGGTCATGCGGTCCTGCTCGCCGATGGGGAAGCTCCACAGCTTGGTGTCGCTAGCGGGCCCACGACCTGCTTGTCGGTGGTGAAGGGCCACGGTCCGGACGGCGGGCTTGCACCGGCTTCTTCGTCGTTGAGTGGCTCGCCGATGGTGCTGCGGGCCGTGCTGCCCCCTGGGAGCCTTTCAGCATGCTGCTGCCCCCGAATTGGCGCGAGGCCGAACTCATCGAGGTTGTCCGGATCACCGCTCCCGACAAGCTTTGGAGGTCTCCCTGCCTTGTCGGAGAGGATGTCGACATCTGGGACGGGCCAGGGGTCCAGAAGGCCCTGACTCTGATCACTGACCTCCCGACGGGCGAACGGTACCGCTGCTTCGTGCCCGCCTGGGGTATCCGAGCCCATGATGCGACGCACCAGCTCTTCGAGATCGCCTTCTGCTTCCGCTGTCATGCCGCGCAGCTTTGGGGCCCGGGGCTCACCAAGGAACAGCTTGGACAGACCTTCGACGGTGACAGCTCGCCGGCGCAGGAGTTGCTCAGCCTCTTCCGTGCCTGCTTGCCCAGCTTGTGAGGACCATCCTGGCGTTGAGGCGTTGAGGCGTTGAGGCGTTGAGGCGTTGAGGCGTTGAGGCGTTGAGGCGTTGAGGGGCGGTTGGTGTCAGGTTGTCTGGGTGCGGAGGAGCTTGTCGTACTGGGTGCGCAGCAGGGATTCGGGGGCGGCGGGGATGTTGGCGGTGTCCTCCTCGGTGTACGAGGTGACGGGCGCGGCGTGCACGAGCACGGTGCCGCTGCGCACGTACGAGAAGGTCACGGTGCCGCCGTCGGTCGGGACGACCACGGTCAGCGAGTCGTCGCCGAACCCGAGCTTGGCACCCTCTTCGTACCCGTCCTTCAGACCGCAGTTGGCCAGGGCGTCGCGCGCGCCTTGGAGCAGGTTGTCCGCCTGGGTGCCGGGGTGCTGGCTGAGGCCGAATTCGTAGCCGGAGAACTCGTTGTCGGGACGGCCGCTCTCGCGCACCTTGGTGGCGGTGAAGAGGTCCGGGAGGTTCTCGTCCTTGGCGACGTACCAGTCGGTGCCGCCCAGGAGGTCGAACAGCGGCTGGCACGTCCCGCGGTCCTCCGGCGGGTCGCCCTCGCCCATCTCCGACCCCCGCGACACGTCGTCCGGCGTGGCGGTACGGCCCGGCAGGTCTTCGGTGGTGACCAGCGCGGCGGCGAGTTGGGCGCCGCTGAGCACTGCCAGGTCCTTCGGAGCCGTCGAGGAGGGGGAGTTCGCCGCTCCGTCCGTCGCTTGCCCGTCCTTCGCCGCCCCGTCCTCCGCCGGTCCGCCGTTTGCTGTGGCGTCACTGGTGCTGCCCGGCTTGGAGCCGGCCGCATCGGAGCCACCCGAATCGGAGCTGCAACTCGACAGCAGCAGCACCGCGGGGGCTATGACGGCAACAGCAAATTGGCGGATGGACTTGCGCATAGGGGATGTTCCTCTGGGGTCATTCGGAGGGACAGCGGAAATTATGCATTGCGGTCGTTGCGGAGGGCCTGGACGAGCCAGGGGTACGCCGGCAGGAGGTTCGGAACCACCTGCCAGCCGTTGACGATCCACACCAGCCGCCAATACCGGTCCACCTTGGGATCGTGCGCCGCTTCGAATTGCCGGGCCATCCAGTCCCGGAATTCCGCGTCGGGGCGGCGTCCGAACACCTTGGCGAAGCGCTGCACGAGGTCGTCGACGATGGCCGTGCCCCCGGCGCTGAGCGGATCGACGGCCAACGCCATGGCCTCGGCCACCTTGCGGCGGGTGAGGGCCGCCAGTTCCTCGCCGGCCTCGCTCTCGATGCCGAGCGGACGTCCGGTGGCCTGGTACGCGGCCGTCCGGCGCATTCGGGCCCGGAATTCCTCGTCGCCGACCAGTTCGGCGAGTTCCACCCACGCGGCGACCTGTTCGGTCGACGGGTCATCAGGGAGGTCAGGAGTGGCGGCGCGAAGCATGGCCACCGCTGCCGAATCGGCATCGCCGGGGTCCGGGGTGTCGACAGTGCCGAAGGTGTCCACGACGAAATCGTCGATCAGACGCCGGCGTTCCGCACCGGACAACTGCATAAGCCTGTGCATGAGTTGGGTCTCCTCGGGATCGGACCCGCGTCTGGCCACGACTCGCAGCATGCTCCGACGCAATTGCAATGCCCGGATCTGTACGTCAACGGCGTCTGCATGCGCCGCGGCGACTTCCGCCATAGAAAGCTCGCGGTCCAGCACCCGTCGAATCGTGGCCAGGTCCATGTCCAAATCGCGCAGTGTGCGCACGAGTTCCAGACGAATCATTGCGTCGAGGTCGTAGAGGCGATAGCCGGCGGGACTTCTGGTGGTCGGCGCCACGACGCCCGAATCGGAGTAGAACCGGATAGTCCGCACGGGCAATCCGGTCCGCCGGGAAAGCTCCCCAATCGAGTAGAGGGTCGTGCCGTCGTCCATGTCCCAACCCTGCTGTCTCCAGTAACTGGAGACTCAAGGCTATTTCCCGGCGGGTCCCGGCCGAGGTCCGGCGCGGCGAAGTCAGCCGGAATTCCTGAGGCGTCGCACCGCCGCCGGGCCCGTGTACGCCGTATGCCCCTCGGCCAGCAGCTTCTCCAATGTCGCCGCGGACTGGTCGAAGTGGTCGGCGCGCACCCCCGCGTCCCGGGACGCCTGCGCCATGTTGCGCACACTCGCCAGCACCACATCCAGCCCCTGGGACAGGACCGGCTCCGCGTCGGAGTCCACGTCGGCGGCGAACGCGGGCATCACCTGGGCCATGTTCGTCAGCCAGGGCACCAGCAGCTCCGTGAAGCCGACCGCGCTGCCTTCCTGGTGCGAGGTGGCCATGGCGACCGAGTGGAAGAAGCCGTCGAACATCACGCTCATCGCGCTCAGCAGCGCGAGGTCGTACAACGCGGCGATCCCGGCGTCAGCGCCCAGGTACTTGGCCGCCCCGAGCGCCGCCAAGGTCTCCTTGTGCGCCTCGAAGTGCGCCTTCTGGCCGCTGTAGAGAACGAATGCCTGTGGAGTCGCAACAGTCTGCGGAATCGCCATGATCCCGCCGTCCAGGTACGCCGCCCCGTGGCCCGTCGCCCAGGCCTCCGACTGCCGTGCCTGGTCCGGCGTGCCGTTGGTGAGGTTGACCAGCGTCCGGCCGTGCAGGGCGCCGGCGGCGGGCAGCAGCGCCGCGCCCGCGACGTCGTAGTCCAGCAGGCACACAAGTGACAGCGGACTGGCGCGGATTGCCTCCTCGACAGTCACGGCGCGAACCGCACCACGCGCCACCAGGTCGTCGGCCTTTGCGGGGGTGCGGTTCCACACGGTCGTGCGATGCCCCGCCGTGATCAGTGCGTCCGCCAGTGCGTGTCCCATCTCACCGAGGCCGATGACGGTTACTGGGTCGGCGACTGTGTCGGTGACCGCTGCGTTGCCCACACGTGCTCCTGTTCGGGTGACCGCTTACGCGGATGCGTTCCTTTCACCCTTGTGTCGGTCACGCCATCGCTCAAGTAGGCACAAACAAGTGAGTAGTTACCTGGAAGTGCCTAGGAGACGGGAAGCGCCCAGGAGAAGTGCCGGGGTGACCCTTGTTCGTCGCCGCTCGGCAAACGCGGAGTTTCGACGCGGGCGCTGCGGATCAGGCCTGGATTTCGAAGACGTGGGCTGCTTCGCCGACGATGACGAAGGCGTGCCCGGTTCCGACCGGAGTGGGGACGCTCTCCTCGGCGACGCGCCTGGCACGGCTGCTCGCCCCGGTTCGGCGGCGGCGGGATCGGCCGGCTAATCGCCCGATGAACTGCAAGCCGACAGCGTCAAGAGGGCAGTCGCCGCGTGGTGTCCGACAATAGAGGGCCCGTCGCCGATGCCGCCATCCACCGCACGCGAACGGCCGAAAGGCTCGGCACCGACAGCGCACAGCGGTCAGTAGGGCCGTGAGTACGGCGGTGAGTACGGCCGAAAGCGCGGCGCCGAGAGCACGCCGACAAGTACCGCGACAAGTACCGCGACAAGTACCGCAACGAGTACGGCGGTGAGTGCCCTGACCCCGGAGAACTCGCTGCTCAACCCGGGCTCTAGTATTGCGCTCCCGATGCTCGGGGTGGTCGTCCTGGGGGTTTGCGTTGAGAGTGGTTTGGCGCCGTTGTATTGGCATGGTGGCGGCCGGTGCCGCCATTGCGACCGGTGGCGTATTCGTCGCCGAAACCTCAGGGGCGGCAACTGCGGCCGACCCGGCCTGCTCGCTCGGGTCCGGGCCGTGGCGCAGTATCGGCGTCACCGTGCCCGCCACCTCCGAGGCCGCAGCGGGTGCGCTTATCGGCGGGGTCCAGGCCGGCGGTGACTTGCGCGCGACGTACAACGTCTCGGATGACAAGGGGCAACTCCTCTACGTCTCCCGCGCATTGCCGCGATCGGGTAGCGCTTCGTTCCGGTACCAGGACCGCCCCGTGTTCACCGTTCGCTCGGATGACCGGTGGCAGATACGAGCGGCTGACGACAAGGTCGTTCGGGAAATCCCCGACGAGAACGACGACGTCGGCGTAGAGCACAACCTCGTGCCGTCCTCCGACGGAGCGCGGGTTCTGCTCTCGACCTCCGAAACGGTCGCCGCCGACCTCACCGCGTTCGGCGGCAAGGCCAACGACGCCGTTCTGCAGGGTGTCGTCCGCGAATTCGACATTGCCACCGGGACCACGCTGTTCGAATGGAAGAGCCTCGGCGCATCCGGCGTGCCACTCGACGACTCGCGGACCGATCTCGCGAAGTCCGGGGACTACCTGCACCTGAACGCCGCTTCCTACGATTCCGACGGCAACATCCTCATTTCCGCGACCAACACCGGCTCCGTCTACAAGTTGGACAGGTCGACGAGTTCCGTAGCATGGGTTCTCGGCGGCAAGCGCAATCAGTTCGCGGTTTCCGGTGACGCGACCGGCCTCGGGCGCCCGCAGGACGTCCGCCGCACGCCGGACGGCCGGCTGAGCGTCTTCGACGACCACTCCGCGCCGGTCGGCGCGCGCGCCGTCGCGTACACGCTGGACGAGCAGGCGAAAACCGCGTCGCTCGCCCAGCAGTTCGTACCGAAGACCGCACTGCCCGACGCGGGGACCGGAGGCAGCCAGCCGCTGCCGAACGGCAACCACCTCGTCACGTTCAGCGCACATCACCTCGTCCGCGAGTACACGCCGAGCGGGGCTGTCGCCTTCGAAGGCCGGTACCAGGACAACGCCGTGCCGTACCGCGTGCAGCGCAGCGACTGGACGCGCCTCGCCAAGCCCGGCGTCGCGGTGACCACCCCGTGCTGGACGATCGCGAACGACGGTTCGCTCGGCACCATGGCCTCGCTCGACGGCGTGACCGAGGTCGCCACGTGGGAGATCTGGACCGGCGCCACCGCCGACGGCGCGATGCGCAAGGTGTCCGGCACACCCGCGACCGGCCAATATACTTACCTCAAGGCCACGTTCGACTGGGCGAGCGTGTGGGTGCAGCTCCGCGCGGTTCGTGCCGACGGAGGAGTCGTCGCGTCCTCCACGCCGACCAGCCGCGGCTTCATCGCCGAGAAGTACGCGGCCCTCGGCGGCCCCAACTCCTGGCTCGGGAACCCCGTCGGACTCCGCTACACGGACGTCAACCGCCTCCTGACGCAGGATTACGAGCGCGGCTCCATCGTCGACATCACGAGCACGGGAAGCAGCAGCCGCGGCGCCGCGCTCTCCAAGGGCGCCATGCAGGCGTACCGCAGCTACCCCGTCTTCACCGGCACCAAGCCGAATGAACTCGGCATCCCCTGGGGGGACACCAGGGCGATTCCGGGCGGCGAAGCCTCGGAGTTCCTCATGGGCTGGATCGTCGATTCAAAGGCGACCGGCGCGCACCGCATGGACGGCAGCTTCTACGAGGCATGGCGCAAGAGCGCCTTCCTGGGCTTCCCGATCGCGGATCAGGACCTCACGTGCGGCACGTTCAACGGTGACCTCCGTACCACGCCGGCGTTCCGCGTGCGCTTCGCAGGCGGCGAACTTGTCCGGAGCCGCCCGTACGAAACCGGGGGCGACTTCCAGGTGTACGGCGCGATCTACACGGAGTGGAAGCGGCTCGCCGACCGATGCGGCGTTGTCGGGCTGCCCTTGTCGAACGAGACGGGTACGTCGGACGGAGTCGGCCGCTACAACACGTTCGAGGGCGTGACGCCCGAGCGTGCGGTGATCTACTGGTCGCCGAGCACGGGGGCTCGGGAAGTGCACGGCGGCAACCTCGGGCTGTGGACCCAACTGGGCCGGGAGCGCGGCATCTTGGGCTACCCCGTGACCAACGAGACCGGCACCCCTGTCTACGGTGGCCGCTACAACCACTTCCAGTACGGCTCGATCTACTGGACCGCGGCCACCGGCTCCCACGAAGTGCACGGCTCGATCCGGGAGTTGTGGGCCCGGTACGGCTGGGAGCTGAGCGTCCTCGGCTATCCCGTGACGAATGAACTCGTCACGCCCGACCGCGTCGGCCGGTTCAACCACTTCCAGTTCGGCTCGATCTACTGGACGCCGCGGACCGGCGCGCACGAAGTGCACGGCAGCATCCGTACCGCCTGGGCGAACCAGGGCTGGGAGCGCGGGCGCCTCGGATACCCGACGAGCGACGAGTTCACGCCGCGTGCGGGGCAGCGGCAGAGCAACTTCGAAGGCGGATACATCCTGTGGACGGCCGCGACCGGACGAACCCAGGTGGTCCATACCCGATAGCCGTCCACACGCGGAGCGCCGGGTCTCAGGTCGCGCGTGCGTACTCGACCTCGATGGCCCGCGGACCCCAGAACAGCTTCGTGGGCCCGAGGTCCAGCCGGGCGATCCGGAACTCGCCGAAGCGGCGGAACAGTTCGCGGAACGCGATCTGCACCTCGACCCGGGTGAGGGCGGCACCCGTGCAGAACGTCGGCCCCTCACCGAAGCCGACATGCGTGGCGCTGTTGAGACGTCGCAGGTCGAAACGATCCGGCTCGGGGAACTGCCGGTCGTCGCGGTTGGCGGCGCCGCGCAGCAGTACGACGAACGCGCCCTTGGGGATCGTGACGCCGTCGACCTCGATCTCCTCGGCCGCCTCGCGGGGGTTGTACTGCGTGGTGCTGTAGTAGCGCAGCGCCTCGTCCGCCAGGTTCTCGACGAGGTGCGGTTCACGGCGCAGCGCCGCGGCCTGCCCGGGGTTCTCGCACAGGGCGCGCATGGTGTTGCTGATCAGGTTGGTGACGTTCTCGAACCCGGCGACCAGGACGGTGAACACGGTTGCGGTCAGCTCCTCTTCCGACAGCCGCGCCCCGTCCTCCTCGGCGACCGCGACGAGGTCGGTGATCAGGCCGGGCTGCACGGCCCGGCCTGCGCGCAGGAGGCGGCGGCGCTCCCCGATCACGGCGGTGAGATAGCCGTCGAACTGGCCGCCGCCGTCGATGGCCGCCTTGGTGTCCTCGGCGGTGGGGAAGGGGTCGACGAGCGGCAGTACCTTGCGGGTCCAGGCCAGGAAGGGCTGCCGGTCCTCCGGTTCGATGCCGAGCAGTTCGCAGATCACCTGGAACGGCATCGGGTACCCGAGGGTGCGGATGAGGTCGAACGTCCCGCCGGACGGGTCGAGTTCGGCCTCGTCGAGGAGCCGTCCGCAGATCTCCTCGATGCGCGGCACGAGTTCGCCGATCCGGGGGCGGAAGAACGCCTTGGAGATGAGCGATTTGAGGCGCCCGTGGTCGGGCTCGTCGAGGGCGAACAGGTTGGTGCGGATCATGCGGTGCAGCCCGGTGCCGCGGTGCTCCTCGAACAGGCCGGTGATGGTCGCCCCGCGGACGAGCTTCCGCGGGTCGCGCCCCAGCGCCGCGACGTCCTGGTACCGGGCGAGGTAGTGCGCGCCGGTCTGCTCGTTGACGTGCACCGCGGCGCGCTCGCGCAGTTCGCGGTACGCGGGGTAGGGATCGTCCATGACACCCGGCAGGAACAGGTTGAAGTCTGTCGGTTGTATGAGGGCCATGGGCCATTGAAGGGCCTGCCCATGCCCCCGCGACAGACGGAATCCCGCCGTATGACCGGCGTTCCGCCGTATGACCGGTGTTCCGCCGTATGACCGGTGTTCCGCCTCATGACCGGCGTTCCGTCCTATGACCGGCGTTCCGTCCTATGACCGGCGTTCCCTGGTGCTGTGAACCTTTCCGGCCACCGCACCGGCCCAAGTCGGCTTCCAGGACTCGCCGTCGACGAGATGCGGCCGCGTTGCCGTCAGATGGGCGCGCAGCGCGGCCAGGCCGGGATGGCGGTTGGCGGTGTGCCACAGGAGGAAGTGCGGGTACACCGGGCTCGGGTCGCGGACGGGGATGCGGCGGAGGTCGTACCCGGCCGGCCAGACGAGCGGGGTGCGATCGCTGAGGAGGGTGGCCACGGCCGGGGAGTCGGCGACGGTGTCCAGCAGGCTCTCGACGCCGAAGTCCGGACCGATGGCGTCGATGGACAGACCGAAGGTGGCGGCGAATTCGTCGTAGTAGGCGGTCCATTCGGTGCCGGGCACCGCGCCGGGGATCCAGATGCGGTGTCCGGCGAGCTGCGCGGGTGTGACGGCGCGGGAGCCGGCGAATTCGTGCGCCGGGCCGGTGACGAGTTGCAGGGGTTCGTCGAGGACCGGCGTGGCCTCGACGTCGTCGGGGAGGCGGCGTCCGGGGGCGGCGACGGCCCGGAAGGTGGCGTCGATGACACCGGAGCGCAGGGCGTCGACCGCCTCGTCCACGTGGAAGAGCGTCACGACGTCGAGTCCGACGGCGGGGTGGGTGCGGTGGAAGTCGCGCAGCAGGCCCGCGGCCGCGGTCCGGCGGCCGATCACGTCGACACGCAGGGGGCGGCTGCCCGGGCGTACCGACGCCGCCGCGCGTTCCTCGGCCAGCAGCAGGGCGCGCGCATGCGGGAGGAAGGCCTGTCCGTCGACGGTGAGCCGGGCGCCGCGCGGGGTGCGGGTGAACAGCCGTACCCCGAGGCCGTCCTCAAGGGCGGCGATGCGCTTGGAGACGGCTTGCTGGGTGATCGCCAGAATGGCGGCGGCTTCCTGGAACTGCCCCGCGTCTGCGGCGACGACAAAGGTGCGCACTGCTGAGAGATCCACGCCGCCATCGTAGATGCACAACCAGGAGTTGTTGCATGGCGGCCTTTTGGTTGTTTGATTCCGGGAATTGCGGCCGGTTTTGATGGTCCGGGTCAACGCTCGGTTGAGCAGTCGCTGTCCCGGAGATGACGCCGTGCCCGATTCGTTCGTCCATCTGCACAATCACACCGAGTACTCGATGCTGGACGGTGCCCAGCGCCTGGAGCCGATGTTCGGCGAGGTGGCCCGGCAGGGCATGCCCGCGATCGCGATGAGCGACCACGGCAACATGTTCGGCGCGTACGAGTTCGCCCGGGTCGCGAAGGACTTCGCGGACGTGAAGCCGATCATCGGGATCGAGGCGTACGTGGCCCCGTCCTCCCGCTTCTCCCGCACCAGGGAGTTCTGGGGGCCGGGCGGCCGCCGCGCGGTGGGCGACGACGGCGAGGGGTCGAAGGACGTCTCCGGCGGCGGCCGCTTCACCCACCTGACGATGTGGGCGTACGACGCGCGGGGCCTGCGGAACCTGTTCCGTCTCGCCACCCAGGCCAGCTACGAGGGCCAGTTCCCGGCCGGCAAGCCGCGCATGGACCGCGAGCTGATCGCCGAGCGGGCGGACGGCGTCATCGGCACGACCGGCTGCCCGTCCGGCGAGGTGCAGACCCGGCTGCGGCTCGGCCAGTACGCGGAGGCGCGGGCCGCCGCGGCGGCGTACCAGGACATCTTCGGCCGGGAGAACTACTTCCTCGAACTCATGGACCACGGCCTGGACATCGAGCGCACGGTCCGCGACGGCCTGCTCCGCCTGGCCCGGGACCTGGACATCCCGCTCCTGGCCACCAACGACGCGCACTACGTCGCCGAGGACCAGGCCGACGCACACGACAACTTGCTGTGCATCGGGGTCGGCAAGAACAAGGACGACCCGAAGCGCTTCCGCTTCGCCGGGTCGGGCTACTACCTCAAGACCGCCGCCCAGATGCGGGAGCTGTTCGCCGACCTGCCGCAGGCGTGCGACAACACGCTGCTGATCGCCGAGCGCGTCGGGGCGTACGGCGAAGTCTTCGACCACGTCGACGAGATGCCGCTGTTCCCGGGCGTCCCCGAGGGCGAGACGCAGGAGTCGTGGCTCCGCGCCGAGGCCGCCAAGGGGCTGGTGATGCGGTACGGCGATCCGCTCCCCCGGCACGTCCTGGACCGCTTCGAGACCGAGATGGCGGTCATCGGCCCGATGGGGTTCAGCGCCTACTTCCTCGTCGTCGCGGACATCTGCCGGTACGCGCGCGAGAACGGCGTCCCGGTCGGCCCCGGCCGCGGCTCGGCCACCGGCTCGATCGTGGCCTACGCCACGCGCATCACCGAACTGTGCCCGCTGGAACACGGTTTGCTGTTCGAGCGCTTCCTCAATCCCGAGCGCATCAACCCGCCGGACGTCGACCTCGACTTCGACGACCGCAAGCGCGACCGGATGGTCCGCTACGTCACCGACAAGTACGGCGACGAGTTCACCGCCCTCGTGAACACCTTCGGCAGGATCAAGGCCAAGAACGCGATCAAGGACTCGGCGCGCGTGCTGGGCTACCCGTACGCGCACGGCGAGCGGATCACCAAGGCGCTCCCGCCCGACCAGAACGGCAAGTCCGCGCCGCTGGACGCCATCTTCGACCCCGCCCACCCGCGCCACACCGAGGCCGGCGAGATCCGGCGGCTGTACGACGCCGACCCGGACGTACGCAGGGTGGTCGACACCGCCTGCGGCGTGGAGGGCCTCACCCGCGGCACCGGCGTGCACGCCGCCGCCGTGGTCCTGTCCAAGACCCGGCTCACCGACCGCATCCCGCTGCACATGCGGGCCTCGGACGGGGCGCGCATCACCGGCTTCGACTACCCCTCGTGCGAGGCGATGGGGCTGGTCAAGATGGACTTCCTCGGGCTGCGCAACCTCGGCGTGATCGACCAGGCCATCGGGAACATCCGCGAGAACCGGGGCGTGCGCCTGGCGACGGTGGAGCCGCCGGAGCCCGACCCCGCCACCCGGGTGATCCCGCTGGACGACGCCCGGACGTACCGGCTGCTGGCCGACGGCAACACGCTCGGCGTCTTCCAACTCGACAGCGGCGGCATGCGCACCCTGCTCAAGCTGATGGAACCCACCCGCTTCGAGGACATCGCCGCGGCGAACGCCCTCTACCGTCCGGGCCCCATGGCCGCGAACGCGCACACCAACTACGCGCTGCGCCAGAACGGCAAGCAGGAACCGGCGGCGATCCACCCGGAGTTGAGGGACGCGCTCGATCCGATCCTCGGCTCCACCCACCACTTGCTCGTCTACCAGGAGCAGATCATGGCGATCGCACGGCAGTTGGCCGGCTACACGCTGGGCGGCGCCGACATGCTGCGCCGCGCGATGGGCAAGAAGAAGCCGGAGGTGCTGGCCGCGGAGTGGGAGAAGTTCAGCGGGGGCATGCGGGCGAACGGCTACTCCGGCGCGGCGATCCAGGCCCTGTGGGACGTCATGCTGCCATTCTCCGGATACGCGTTCAACAAGTCCCATACCGCCGGCTACGGCCTCGTGTCGTACTGGACGGCGTACCTGAAGGCCAACTATCCGGCCGAGTACATGGCCGCCCTGCTCACCTCCGTCGGCGACGACAAGGACAAGATGGGCGTGTACCTGGCCGACGCCCGGCGCCTGGGCGTCAAGGTCCTGTCGCCGGACGTCAACGAGTCCGACGTGGAGTTCACCGCGGTCGGCGACGACGTGCGGTTCGGTCTGACGGCGATCCGCAACGTCGGCGTGCCGGTCGCCGAAGCGGTCATCAGGGGCCGCCGGAAACGGGGTGCGTACGCTTCCTTCGCCGACTTCCTCGGCAAGGTCGAGGCGGTCGTCTGCAACAAGCGCGCCGTCGACTCACTCGTCAGGGCCGGGGCGTTCGACTCGCTCGGGCATACGCGCAAGGCGCTGAACGCCGTCCACGAGGCGGCCGTCGACGCCGTCATCGGGGTCAAACGGCGCGAGGAGCACGGGCAGTTCGACCTGTTCGGCGGGGCGGCCGACGACGCGGGCGGATCCGACTCGGCCGGATCCGGGTCGGCCGATTCCGCGGCCGAATCCGCGGGCGGTGACCTCCCGGCCGCCGTCGGCCCCCGCGGCTTCGGGCTGGGTTTCGAGATCGGCGACGACGAGTGGCCGCGCAAGCAACTCCTCGCCGTCGAACGCGAGATGCTCGGGCTGTACGTCTCCGGCCACCCGCTCGACGGCGCCGAGCACATCCTCGCCCGCAACAGCGACACGTCCATCGCGGACCTGCTCGGCTCCGGCCGGTCCGAGGGCTTCGTCCAACTCGCGGGCCTGGTCACGGCGGTCGACCGCCGTGTCAACAAGGCCGGGAACCCCTGGGCGATCCTCACCCTGGCCGACCACGACGCCTCCGTCGAGGTGCTCTTCTTCCCGAAGAACTACCTGCTCCACGCCCCGGAGTTCGTCGAGGACAACGCCGTCGCCGTCCGCGGCCGCGTCAACGACCGGGACGGCACCGTCTCGGTCTTCGGCGAGAGCCTCACCCCGCTGGACATCTCCGCCGCGGCACACGGCGGCCGCCCGCCGGTGGTCCTCGCGCTGCACGAACGGCGCATCACCCCGGACCTGGTGGCGCGCCTCAAATCGGTCCTGCTCGGCCATCCCGGCGACACCGAGGTACGCCTGCGCATGACGAACCGCGGCGGCGGCACCACACTGATGCGCCTGGGCCCGGCGGTCGCCAACACCACGGCGTTCGCCTCCGAGATCAAGGCGCTGTTGGGCGCCGACGCCTGGAGCGTCTGACCCGTAGACGGGAGCCTCAGACCGCGGCGTCCTCGGATCCCCCGGCGGCCAGGCCCCGTTGGTGCGAGGCGAGCAGCACCTTCTGGAACTCGCGTGCCGCCCGGGACGGCGCGACATCGGCGCGATGGGCCAGCGCGATGGTGCGCTGCATGCGGCTCCGCGGCGCGAACGGCGTGACCCGCAGGTCCCGCCCGGCGCGCGAGGCCACCATGCTCGGCACGACGGCGACGCCCAGACCCGCGCGTACGAACCCGAGCACCGCGTCCATCTCACCGCCCTCGACGGCGAAGGACGGCTCGAACCCGTCCGCGCGGCATGCCGCGACCGTGAGTTCCCGCAGGTCGTAGCCGTGTCGGAACATCACCAAGGGCTCGTCGCGCAGATCGGCGATCGCGACCGTACTCCCGTCGCCGGGTGCCGGACCGGCGGCCGACGAGACGACGACCAGGTCCTCGCGCAGCAGTTCCACTGTCGTGAGCACCGGCGAGGGACGCGGCAGCGGCAGCACCACGAGGGCGAGGTCCAGGGCGCCGCGGGCCAGTTCGCGGACGAGGCCGTGCGATCCGCTCTCCTCGATGAGCAGCCGGATGCCCGGGTGCATGTCGTGGAAGGTCCGCAGGATGTCCGGCAGCAGGCCCGTGCACAGGCTCGGCGTGGCGCCGAGGCGCACCCGCCCCCGGCGCAGCTGCGCAAGCTCCTGCACTTCCAGGCGCGCGGTGTCGGCGTCCGCGAGGATCCGCTGCGCGAGCGGCAGCAGTGCCTCGCCGGCCTCGGTGAGCGCGATGTTGCCGCGGGCCCGGCTGAACAGCTCGGTCCCGAGCTCGGTCTCCAGCGCCCGGATCTGCTGCGAGAGCGAGGGCTGCGACACGTGCACCCGCTCCGCGGCCCGGGTGAAGTGCCGGGTCTCGGCGACGGCGACGAAGTACGCCAGCTGCTGGAACTGCATGCCGGCAAGTCTAGCTCGATCATAGATACTGGCTATCAAGACAAGCAGGATCATGTCTTGGACCTCTGGTGGATACCGGCCTACCGTCGGCTTCATGGCTCTCGCAACCAGGGACCGACGGCCTCCCACCGCACGCACGCTGTGGGACTCCTCCGTCGGCAAGAAGACGGTCATGGCCGTGACCGGCCTGATCATGCTCGGGTACCTGGTCGCCCACATGGCGGGCAACCTCAAGATCTTCTTCGGCCCCGACGAGTTCAACGGCTACGGCCACTGGCTCCGGCACATGGGCGAGCCCGTCCTGCACAGCGAGTGGGGCCTGACGATCGTCCGCGTCGGCCTGCTCGCGTCGGTGATCCTGCACGCGGTGTGCGCGTACCAGCTCAGCCGCCGCGACATCAAGGCGCGCCCGGTGCGGTACGCCCACCCGCGCCCCCGCGCGAGCTACGCCACCCGGACCATGCGCTGGGGCGGCGTGATCGTGGCCCTGTTCATCGTCTGGCACATCCTCGACCTGACGACGCTGACCGTGAACGAGAACGCCGAGGAGGGCCGCCCGTACGAGAACGTCGTCGCGACCTTCTCCACCTGGTACGGCAACACCATCTACATCGTCGCCATGCTCGCGATCGGCCTGCACATCCGGCACGGATTCTGGAGCGCCGCCCAGACGCTCGGGGTGGGCAGCGCCACCCGCGACCGCGTGCTGAAGGCCACCGCCAACCTCCTCGCGGCGGTGCTGACCATCGGCTTCATCTCCGTACCCGTCGCCGTCATGACCGGACTGGTGGACTGACATGAGCACCCTCAACCACCGCCACGGCTACGGCTACGCCGACTACGAAGTGGGCGCGCCGATCGCGGACGACAAGGCGCCCGACGGCCCGGTCGCCGAGCGCTGGAACCGCCGCCGCTTCGAGGCGAAACTCGTCAACCCCGCCAACCGGCGCAAGCACACCGTCATCGTGGTCGGCACCGGCCTCGCGGGCGCGTCCGCGGGCGCCACGCTCGCCGAACAGGGCTACCGCGTACAGCAGTTCTGCTTCCAGGACTCACCGCGACGGGCCCACTCGATCGCCGCGCAGGGCGGCATCAACGCCGCGAAGAACTACCGCAACGACGGCGACTCCGTGCACCGCCTGTTCTACGACACCGTCAAGGGCGGCGACTTCCGCGCGCGTGAGTCGAACGTCCACCGCCTCGCCGAGATCTCCGTCGAGATCATCGACCAGTGCGTGGCCCAAGGCGTGCCCTTCGCACGCGAGTACGGCGGCCTCCTCGACACCCGCTCGTTCGGCGGCGTCCAGGTCTCCCGGACCTTCTACGCCCGCGGCCAGACCGGGCAGCAGCTCCTGCTCGGCGCCTACCAGGCGCTGTCCCGGCAGATCGCGGCCGGCACCGTCGAGATGCACCCGCGCACCGAGATGCTCGACCTGGTCGTCATCGACGGCCGGGCCCGCGGCATCGTCGCGCGGGACCTGGTCACCGGCGAGATCGCCACGTACATCGCGGACGCCGTCGTCCTCGCGACCGGCGGCTACGGCAACGTCTTCTACCTGTCGACGAACGCCGTGAACTCCAACGCGACGGCGGTGTGGCGGGCGCACCGGCGCGGCGCGTACTTCGCCAACCCCTGTTTCACGCAGATCCACCCCACCTGCATCCCGCGCACCGGCGACCACCAGTCCAAGCTGACGCTGATGAGCGAGTCGCTGCGCAATGACGGCCGCATCTGGGTGCCCAAGGCCTCCGGCGACCGGCGTCCGCCCGCGGAGATCCCCGAGGCCGAACGCGACTACTACCTCGAGCGCATGTACCCGTCCTTCGGCAACCTCGTCCCCCGCGACATCGCCTCGCGGGCCGCGAAGAACGTGTGCGACGAGGGCCGCGGGGTCGGGCCCGGCGGGCAGGGCGTGTACCTCGACTTCGCCGACGCGATCGCGCGCCTGGGCCGCGACAAGGTGGCCGAGCAGTACGGGAACCTCTTCGACATGTACGCGCGGATCACCGCCGAGGACCCGTACGAAGTCCCCATGCGCATCTACCCCGCCGTGCACTACACGATGGGCGGCCTGTGGGTCGACTACGACCTCCAGACCACCGTGCCGGGCCTGTTCGCCATCGGCGAGGCCAACTTCTCCGACCACGGGGCCAACCGCCTCGGCGCCTCCGCGCTGATGCAGGGGCTCGCGGACGGCTACTTCGTCCTGCCCGCCTCGGTGAACGACTACCTCGCGCGCACCCCGCACACCGCCCGGTCCGCGGACGCCGCGCAGGCCGACGGGAACCACCCGGCCGCGGTCGCGGCCCGGCGCGAGACCGCGGACCGGCTGGCCCGGCTCCTCGCCGTCGACGGCGACCGCACCCCCGACTCCTTCCACCGGGAGATCGGCGAACTGATGTGGGAGCACTGCGGCATGGCCCGTACCGACGCCGGGCTGCGCAAGGCGCTCGACCGCATCCCGCAGATCCGCGAGGACTTCTGGCGCCGCGTCAAGGTGCCCGGCACCGGCGCCGAATTCAACCAGTCGCTGGAGAAGGCGAACCGCGTCGTCGACTACCTCGAACTCGCCGAGCTCATGTGCCTCGACGCCCTGCACCGCAGCGAGTCCTGCGGCGGCCACTTCCGCGAGGAGTCGCAGACCCCCGACGGCGAAGCCGCCCGCAAGGACGACGAGTTCGCGTATGCCGCGGCCTGGGAGTTCACCGGCGCGGGCAGCGCCCCGACCCTGCACAAGGAAGACCTGGTCTTCGAGTACGTCCACCCCACCCAGCGGAGCTACGCATGAAGCTCACCCTGCGCGTCTGGCGGCAGAAGAACGCCGACGCCCCCGGCGCGATGGCGACCTACGAGGTCGACGGCGTGTCCCCGGACATGTCGTTCCTCGAAATGCTCGACACCCTCAACGAGGACCTGATCCTGCGCGGCGACGAGCCGGTGGCCTTCGACCACGACTGCCGCGAGGGCATCTGCGGCGCGTGCAGCCTCGTCATCAACGGCGACGCCCACGGCCCCGAGCGCACCACCACCTGCCAGTTGCACATGCGGTCGTTCCGCGACGGCGACACCGTCGACGTCGAACCGTGGCGGGCCGCCGCGTTCCCGGTGGTCCGGGACCTGGTGGTGGACCGGGCGGCGTTCGACCGGATCATCCAGTCCGGCGGCTTCGTCACCGCCCCCACCGGCTCGGCCCCCGAGGCCCATGCGGCCCCGGTCCCGAAGGCCGACGCCGACCTCGCCTTCGAGCACGCGGAGTGCATCGGCTGCGGTGCGTGCGTGGCGGCGTGCCCGAACGGCTCCGCGTCGCTGTTCACCTCGGCGAAGGTCAACCACCTCAACGTGCTGCCGCAGGGCGCCCCCGAACGGGAGACCCGCGTCCTCGACATGGTCGCCCAGATGGACGCCGAGGGCTTCGGCGGATGCACGCTCACCGGAGAATGCGCGACCGCGTGCCCCAAGGGCATTCCGCTGACGTCCATCACCGCGATGAACAAGGAGTGGCTGCGCGCGACCCGCAAGGTCAAGCGGTAGCCCGCCGGTCGGGCCGAGCGGCGGACGCTCGCCCGCGGCCTCACGTACGCCTGCCGACGCGGGCGCCGGTCAGGGCAGTCGGACGGCCAGGATGGCGACGTCGTCCTCGGCGTGCTCGCTGTCGAGGCAGGTCCTGATCAGGTGCGGGCAGACCGCGTCGATGTCGTCGGGCGCCTGGAGCGCCGCCTTGCGCAGGCGCTCCAGACCGACGTCCAGATCCTCGCCGCGCCGCTCCACCAGGCCGTCCGTGTAGAGGATCAGCATGGCGCCGGGCGGGAGTTCGGCGGTGAGCGCGTCGGAGTTCCAGTCGGCGGCGATGCCGAGCGGAATGCCCTGCGGCGCGGTGAGGAACCGCGCGTCGTCGGTGACCAGCAGCGCGTGGCAGTGCCCCGCCGAGGCGATGTCGGCGCGGCGCCGCTGCGGGTCGACCGTCACATACGCCGCGGTGGCCATATCGGTCAGATCCATCTCGACGGTGAGCCGGTTGAGGTCGGTCAGCACCGCTATCGGGTCCTCCCCCTCGACGAGCGCATAACTGCGCAGCCCGGTACGGAGTTGGCCCATCGCGGTCGCCGCCGGGAGCCCCTTGCCCATCACGTCGCCGATGGTGAAGCCGGCCCGGCCGCGCGACAGGGCCACCGCGTCGTACCAGTCGCCGCCGGCCTGCATGCCCTGCGCCCCCGACAAGCTGTACGCGGCGACCTCGAGGCCGGGCAGTTCCGGCAGGTCCTTGGCCAGCATGCTGCTCTGCAGGGCGTTGGCTATCTGGTGCTCACGTTCGTACAGGCGGTTGTTCTCGGCGATCTGGCCCGCGATGCGGCAGTACGTCTGGGCCACCCGGCGCTGCCGCGCGGTGGGCTTGCCGGGGTTCGCGAACCCCCAGACCAGCACTCCCAGTTGCCGCCCGTCGCTGCCGACCAGGGCCAGGACGTACATGCTGCGCACCCCGATCTGGGCGGCGAGGTCGCGCATACGCTCGTCGCAGACGGGATCGTTGCGGATGTCCTCTACGATGATCGACCCGTCGTACTCCAGCAGTCCGTCCCGCAGGATCATGTTCGGCCCGAGGGCCGCGAGGGCGGCCAGGTCGTCCTCGCCGAGGTTGAGCATCGCGCGGTTGGTGAGGCTTTCGCCGCCGTCGTCGAACGTGCGGGCGACGGCCTTGTCCGCGCCCAGCAGCGCGGCGCCTTCGCGCAGTACGTCGTCCAGGGTGTCGTCGAGCGTGACGCGCAGCGCCAGCCGCTCGGTCATCTCGTGCACCTGGGTGATGTCGGCGAGTTGCAGCGCCAGTCGCTCGTGCGCCTCGTCCAGCCGCGACTTCGCCTCCTTCAGGTGCGTCACGTCGTGGATGTAGGCGATGGCGAGACTGGTGCCGTGGCACTCCAGCGGGGCCGAGCTGACGTCGAACCACAGCGGCGTCTCGGCGCCGAGGAAGATCTGGAGTTCGGCGCGGCTGCGGACGCGGCGGGCGAGGGTGATGCCGAGCGGGGACTCCTCGAACGGCAGCAGCTCGCCGTTGCGGTCGAACACGCTGTGGTCGTCGGAGGCCAGCGCCCCCGGCTCCGTCGGCGCCTCGGAGCGGAACATCTCGGTGAGCGCGCGGTTCGCGTACACGGTGGTGCCGCCGTAGTCGGCCGTCGCGACGAGGACGCCTTGGGGCGCGTCGTCGAGGACTTGGAGCGTGGAGAGCCTGTCACGGAGAACGGAATTGTGGTCGCGGCTCGGCATACGGATCCCTCGGAGTAGAAGCCGTTACGCATTCCAAGGTAAATGAGCGTTTACACGGTCTTTATAGCTATTGGTCGGGAAAGCTAGGGATTTGGCCTGGTTTAGCAACTGGGACTGCGGCATATGACCAGATGGTGGCGATTTCGCCGCATCGCCGATGGCCCTTTACATCGCGCGCCGCAGGCCTCAGGATCCAGATGTTCCCATTGGGAACTTCTCGCGATCCTCCCGGGACCATCTCGGGTCGAATGCTCCGGAGGCCCACGTGACGACCGTTTATCCCCGCACCGTCGCCGCCGACCTGCCGCTGCCCGGGGTCGACGCCGCCGCCGCACGGGCCTCCCTCGCCGGGGCCGACCCGCGTGCGATGCTCATGTCGCTGGTGCATGTCACCCACGACACCGAGGCGCTGGGCGAGTTCGCGGCCGTGTGCGACCCGGGGGCGGACGCGCGGGACCTGGTCGAGGCGCTGACGGCCCGGCTTGCCGACGTACTGACCGGGGGCACCGCGGCGGTGGACAAGCCGCTGCCTGACGAGTTGTTCCGCGCGATGGTGTCGGCGTTCGCGCGCGAGGAGGTGGGCCCGGAGTTCCTGCCGGTGCTGCGCGACCAGTGCGGCTTCGACGCGCTGGAGGCGCCGCCGCGCGAGGCGCCGCCCGCGCCCACCGGGCAGCATGTCGCGGTGATCGGCGCGGGGCTGACCGGGATCGCGGCGGCCGTACGGCTGGCCGAGGCCGGGCACACGTACCGCGTGTACGAGCGCAACGCCGACGTGGGCGGGGTCTGGCTGGTCAACCGCTATCCCGGGGTCGGCGTCGACACGCCCAGCCACTTCTACTCGTACTCGTTCGCCGTCAACCCCGGCTGGCCCGCCTTCTACTCGTCCGGCCCGATCGTGCTCGACTACCTGCGCAAGTGCGCCGACGCGTACGGAGTGCGCGAGCACATCGAGTTCGAGACCCAGGTGGTCTCCTGCGCCTGGGACGACGACGCGCGCAACTGGACCGTGACGACGCGCCGTGCGGACGGCACCGTCGCCGTCGAGACGGCCGACGCGGTGATCGGCGCCATCGGGTTCTTCCAGGACCCGATGTACCCGGACATCCCCGGACTCGACGACTTCGCCGGAACCGTGGTGCACACGGCGGCCTGGGACCCGGAGTTGGACCTCGCGGGCCGCCGCGTCGCGCTGATCGGCACCGGCGCCAGCGCGATGCAGACCGCCCCGTCGATCGTCGACGAGGTGGCCGCACTGACCGTGTTCCAGCGGCAGCCCTCGTGGATCCAGCCGCGGCGCGCCGCCGACCTGGCGGTGCCCGGGGGAACGCTCTGGGCGATGCGCCATGTGCCGGGCTACGCCGAGTGGTTCCGCGCGATGACGTACTGGACGGCCTCGGACGGCAACTACGCCCATGTGGCGGTCGATCCGGAGTGGACCTCGCCCGAGGTGTCCGTGTCGGCGGCGAACGAACGGCTCCGGCAGGTGATGATCGCCTACGCCGGTGCGGAACTGGCTGACCGGCCGGACCTGTTGGCGAAGGTGGTGCCGGCGTACCCGCCCTTCGGGAAGCGCATCCTGCGGGACGCCGACTGGTACCGCACGCTGCGGCGCGACCACGTGGCGCTGTGCACGGACCCGATCGAGCGGATCGTTCCGGAGGGCATACGGACCGCGGACGGCGGCACCGTCGCGGCGGACGTCCTGGTGCTGGCCACCGGGTTCCATCTGCTGCCGATGCTGCGCTCGGTCGCGGTCACCGGCCGCGACGGCGTCGCGCTGGCCGAGGTGTGGGGGGACGAGGACCCGCGCGCGCATCTCGGCGTGACCGTGCCCGGGTTCCCGAACTTCTTCGTGCTCTCCGGCCCCAACTCCAGTCCGGGGCACGGCGCCGGCAACAACTTCATCTCCGAGGTGCAGCTCCACCACGTGCTCGCCTGCCTCGACCTGGTGCGCGAGCGCGGTGCGCGGGCGGTCGAACCCTCCGCCGAGGCCCATGAGGCGTACAGCCGCGCCGTCGACGCGGCGATGGACAACCTGGTGTGGAGCCATCCGACGGTGCGCGGCTACTACCGCAACAGCAGCGGCCGGGTCGTGGTGACGTGCCCGTGGCGCCTGGTCGACTACTGGCACATGCTGCGTACGCCCGACCCCGGGGACCACCGGTTCCTGACCTGACCGCCCTGCTCGGGCCGGACGTCTCGGGCGGTGCGGTTGTCGGGCGGGCCGGTCAGGCGGCGACGGTGACCGACGTACGCGGCAGGTCGGCGGCGATGACGGCCGCCTCACGCAGCGCCGGGCCGGCCGGCGTGCGGGTCGCGAACACCAGGACGCGCAGCACGACGAACCGCCCGATGCCGGCGAGGCCGCAGGCGGACAGGTACACGGCCTGCTCGGCCAGGACACCGGGGGCGGCGGCCAGGGCGTGGAGGACCGCCATCGCGGCGGTGGTGACCAGGAAGCTGACCGCGACGGTCCCGGCCGACTTGAGGTGGACGCCCCAGCCGCGCTCGGCGCTGCGGAACGTGACGCGGGCGTGCAGCTCGGTGGTGACGATCGTGGACACGACGGTCACGACGGCGTTGGCGACGAGGAACGGCACGTGGCCGGTCATCAGGACCAGGAGGCCACTCGCGGCGAGGGTGACTCCCCCACCGCAGACGACGAAGCGTATGAAGGCGGCGATGGGGCCGCGGGCGGTGGCGGCGGCCTTGGCGGCGGTGGATGCGTTCGTCATGGGAAGACGTTCTCGGACGGCGCTGACGGGCCGCGTACCGTGCGCTGACACCTCTCTGTCAGCACGCGGGTGGCGCTGACAGAGTGCTGACAGCGGCCCGCGAAAACCGCTCGCGGGCCGGCCACCCGGCACGCGACACTTTCTGCTCAATGTGAGAACAACGACCGGAGGGTGCGATGGACCGCCCCACGACCACGCTGTGGCGCCCGACCGGCCCCGCCGAGCTCGCACTCGTCGCGGAGTCCGGCTGGCGTGCGTGGCCGCCCCGGCTGCCCGAGCAGCCGATCTTCTACCCGGTGCTCGACGAGGCGTACGCGGTCCGCATCGCCCGCGACTGGAACGTGCCGGCGGGCGGGTCCGGCTACGTCACGCGGTTCGAGGTCGACACGGAGTTCCTGGCCAGGTACCCGGTCCGCCAGGTCGGCGGCCGGACGATCCTCGAGCTGTGGGTGCCCGCCGAGGAGTTGGCGGAGTTCAACGCGCACATCGTCGGCGTCATCGAGGTCGTGCACGAGTTCCACGACAACGGCGACGCGGACGCCGAGGCCGGGGCCGGGGCCGGGGCCGGGCCGAGTGCCGGGGTCAGCGCAGACTGACGAGCGCCTGGACCGGCCAGTGGTCGGACGGGTGCCGGCCGCCCTCGGTGAACGTGTTGACCCCGACCCGCGCGATCTCCCAGTGCCGGTCCGCGAGGATCCAGTCGATCCGGCGGCCCGGCACCGGGTCGGCGTAGCCGTTCCACGTGCGCACGTCGTCGCTCAGCCGCTCCCCGGCCGCCGTCCACGCGTCGCGGAACAGGCCGTCGTCGGTGAGCACCCGGTAGGGCCGGGCCTCGGGGGCGGCGGCGTTGAAGTCGCCGGTCACCAGCACCGGCCGCCCGGCACGGTGGAGTTTGCGCGTGGTGAGCCTGCGGACGAAGTGCGCGCTGCGCAGCCGGGCGAGCGGCGAGAAGTGGTCGAAGTGCGTGTTGACCACCGCGAACTCGCGGTCCGAGGTGCGGTCGCGGAAGGCCGCCCAGGTGAGCATGCGCGGATGCTGGATGTTGCCCCACGTCCGGGAACCGATCAGCTTCGGGACGGTGGACAGCCAGAGGTGGTCGTACTCGATCATGTCGAGGCGGGTGAAGTCGTAGAAGATCGCGGTGTACTCGGACTTGCTGCCGCCCGAGCGGCCGAGGCCGATCCAGTCGTACGCGGGCCGCAGCGTCTCGGCGAGGTCCCGGATGTGGTGCCACTTGCCCTCTTGGGTCCCGAGCACCGTCGGCCGTTCGTCGCGCAGCAGCCGCTCGACGACCGGCCGCCGGTCCGCCCACCGGTACGGCGGAGGGTCTTCGGGGCCCCGGAGGTTGAGCGACATGACGTGCATGCTGCCGGGCTCGGCGGGTCCGATGAACGGCATGGCGGGAGTCCTCTCGGCGGTCGGTCACGATCCTCACACCGATCGCCGCCGCGCGCCCGCCGGACGCGCCGCGGTCGCGCTCGGGGTCGCGTAGGGTCCGGGAATGCCGATCACCCGAGGCAAGTACGAGGTCGACGACGCGCCGGACCGGATCGACAGGGACGCCGTATGGGCATTCCTGTCCACCGGCGCCTATTGGGGCAAGTGGCGTGAACGCCTACATCTCGAACGCCAGTTGGACACGTCGTGGCGCGTCGTGGGTGCGTACCGGACCGAGGACGGAGCCATGGTCGGGTTCGCACGCGCGGTCTCCGACGGCGTGTCGTTCGCGTACCTCGCGGACGTCTACGTGCTGCCGGAGGCGCGCGGGCACGGGCTCGGACAGGAACTGGTGCGCGTGATGGTCGAGGAGGGCGACGGCCGCGACTTCCGCTGGATGCTGCACACCGACGACGCGCACGGACTCTACGCGCGGTTCGGCTTCGCGGCGCCGGACCACACGTACCTGGAGCGGCCCGGAGGCCAGGCCGCCCGCGGCCGTTCCGTCAGCTGATCACCGGTGCGCGCCCGCGCTCAGCGGAAGACGTCGGTGACGGCGTTGACCCCCGCGTTGACCACGGACTCCACGAGCTGCGACAGCGAGCCCGCCGCCGCGGTGCCGGACAGCATCACACCGGCCACGAAGGCGAGGATGAGCCCGCCCATCTTGTAACCCTTGTGGGTGACCAGGTAGAAGAGGATGAAGATGATGATGATCGGTACGCCGATCGTCACCCCTTGACCCACCGGCGTGGTGTCCTCGGGTGCGGCGACGACGGCGGCGAGTGGCGTGAACATGGTTCCCCTCCGGTCCAGCGCTGTGGATCCCTGTGTGCGGTGACCTACCCCGGCAGATGGGGCGGCGTACTTGGTGGGACGGTGAAATCTGCGACCGCGATATCCCTTGGCTCACCCGGGAGTCCAGACGGCGCCGAGGACGCCCGCCAGTACCCAGGACCACCGCAGGACCCGGAACGTCGGCCACTTCGCGGTCGCCAGAGTGATCCAGAAACCGATCATCAGCCACAGGAAGAACGCCGTCCTGCCGCTCGCCTCGACGGCGCATTCCTGCACCAGTCGGCCACCGTAGTAGGCGACCGCGAACCCCGGGATCAGCATGAAGTAATCGACGCCCGAATATCCGGCCGGATTCCATCCACCGCCGCGCACGGCGGGGGTGTCCGGCCTGGTGCCGCCGGCGTTCGGGCCGTCTTCCGCTCCGTCGCCGCGGGCCGCGCCGCCCGGCAGGAACTGCCGGGGCAGCCGCCTGCGTTCGCCGGACTTCGCGCCCTGCTTGCCGTCGGTGCCGTCCTGGCGCGCGCCGTTCGAGCCCTGGCCCGGCCGACGCGACGTGGTGCGCGCGCCGCCGCCGCGTGACGGTGGCGTCCGGCGCTCCGACGCCGGCCTGCCGCCTCCGGAACCGCCGGACCCTCCCGAACCACCGGACTGCGGAACACCCTTGGGCTTCCAACCGGTACGCGGCGGGGCGGGGGCCGGCGTGGGTTTGGGACGGCCGCGGCCGAACCGGCCCAGGCCGCCGAGGCGCGTGGGGCGGGGCTTCGGGGACCCGGACCCCGGGGAGCTCATGACCCGCCGCCCTTCGCACCGTGCGGACAGGGCCGGCAGATCCGGCGGTGCCGTACGGCGGCGAGCACCCACGGCAGCGCGATGGCGATGCCGACCCACTCGCCCTTGGACTCGTCGCCGCGCAGGTGCAGGATCACGGCGGCCACACACGCGGCGCCCAGGATCAGGGCGGTCAGCATTCCCGAGTGGATGATGCTCTTGGCAGCCCAGTTGACCGTGCTCACACGGTTCTTGACGGTGCTCTCGCGGATCGTCTTCCGCCACGGCGAGTCGGCCATTCAGCCACCGCCTCCCGCCCGGTGTCGCGACGCGTCCCTCACCTGAGACATCTTCCGCCCCCGGGTGGTCGTCGCGGTAGGTAGTACGGCACTCGCTCCCATCCCCCCGTGGAATGGGACGCATATTGCACACAAACCGGTATGTTCCAGTTGACCTTGCTCAGTGTGGCCAGCCCGCCAGGCAGCGTCAAGGGGTGCACACACCGGCGCATTCCGTGACCTGCCTGTGCGCCGCAGCGCACC
This sequence comes from Streptomycetaceae bacterium NBC_01309, assembly GCA_045039925.1. Classification (GTDB taxonomy): domain Bacteria; phylum Actinomycetota; class Actinomycetes; order Streptomycetales; family Streptomycetaceae; genus Yinghuangia. The sequence continues at coordinate 5,490,327 of CP108400.1, read as the reverse complement.
ACCCGGACAGCCTAAGGCACCTGACGGGTCGTCAGATGCATGAGTCGACCAAACGACATGCGACACACCTTCTTCCGGACACGCGAACGGGGCCGCGGGCGAGTTGCCCGCGGCCCCGCTGTTTGCGGCTGCCTTGTCGGCGGCTCCCCCGGAGCCGGTCCGACCAACCAGGTCAGACCCTCTCCGCCGGGATGTTTCCCATCCTTCCCGACCTGAAATCGTCGAACGCCTGGGCGAGTTCGGCGTGGGTGTTCATCACGAACGGGCCGTACCAGGCGATTTCCTCCCGGATCGGCAGGCCGCCGAGGATCACGACCTCCAGGTTGGGCGTGTTGCCGTCCTGCTTCGCGTCGGCGCGCAGCTCGATACTGTCGCCGTCCCCGAACACCGCCGTCTGGCCGCGCCGCAGCGGGCGCTGCTCGGCACCGGCGGTGCCGTTGCCCGCGAGGCTGTAGACGAGGGCGTTGTAGTCCGGCTGCCAGGGGAGTTCGAGCTTCGCGCCCGGGCTGACGGACGCGTGGATGAGGGTGATGGGCGTATGCGTGATGCCGGGGCCGTCGAAGCCCGCCGCCGAGCCGGCGATGAGGCGTACCAGTGCCCCGCCGTCCTCGGTCGTCAGCAGTTTCACCTGGCCGGCGCGGATGTCCTGATAACGCGGGTCGCTCATCTTCTGCCCGGACGGCAGGTTGACCCACAGCTGGATGCCGTGGAACAGACCGCCGCTCACCACCAGTTCCTCCGGCGGCGCCTCGATGTGCAGCAGGCCGGAGCCGGCCGTCATCCACTGGGTGTCGCCGTCGGTGATCAGACCGCCGCCACCCGCGGAGTCCTGGTGCCGGAACGTTCCGTCGATCAGGTACGTGACCGTCTCGAAGCCCCGGTGCGGATGCCACGGCGTGCCCTTGGGCTCGCCCGGCGCGTACTCCACCTCGCCCATCTGGTCCATCATGATGAACGGGTCGAGGCGCGCCTGGTCGACGCCCGCGAACGCGCGGCGGACCGGGAAGCCCTCCCCTTCGAGACCGCTCGGCGCGGCCGCCACCTGCACGACCTTGCGCGGACGGCTGTCCACGGCGGGCTTGTGCAGTCGCGGCAGGGTCAGCGGGTTCTCCACCGTCACGGCGGGCATGGCGACCTCCTGGGTCTCGGTCTCCGCCCGAACCGGAACCGGCATCGGACGGCGCTGCGGCCCGGCCTGTCCGGGTCTGCCACGCACAACGTTAGTTGAAGACTCAACATTCCGCTAGTTGAGTATTCAACTTTCTGACGGGACCGGGGACCCGGCGCGGCTCAGGCCGTGGCCTGCCGCCAGACGCTGCAGTCCTCGACCGGGGCGCCGACGCTCTTCTGCTTGCAGACCTTGAAGCGGACCCCACGGCCTTCGGTGATGTCGAAGGAGTACGTGGTGGTCTTGCCGAAGCCGCGACCGTTGTAGCGCACCGCGAGGGGCTTCCAGACGAACCCGCTCCGGACGTCCACGATGAGGGTGACTCCGCGGTTGTCGGGACGTGCGTCGAAGAGTCCGAACTCGTCGCCGTTGCTGTAGAAATGCCCCGCCGCGCCGGGGGTACCCACGTGGTAGTGCTCATTTCCCGCGGCGCTCGCGGGGGTCGCGAGGGTGGCTGTCACTGCGAGGGCAGCGGCTGTGGCGCCCACGGTCACTGCCGCGCGCTTGAACATGCTGGACACAGATCTCCCGAGATCGGTTTGCCGGTGGTGCGCCGATCCTCACGGGATCTCGGGATTCTCCGGTATCCGGCCACCGCGCACCGGACTTCGCAAAGCGGTGGGACGGTGCGCCCGGGCTCGGGTCAGACGGCGACGGCGTCGTCGACGGCGCGCTGGGCGGCGTAGCGGGCCAGCGTGGCGTCGACGGACTCCGGGGCGAGGATGCGGTCGAGGGCCATGAAGCCGCAGCCGGCGAGGCCGGCCTGTTCGCCGAGCCGGCTCGCGACGATCTTGAGCTCGCGGGTCGCGACCGCGGTGGACCGGCGGTAGACGACCTCGCGTACGCCCGCCAGCAGCGGGTCGCCCGCGTCCGCGAGGTCGCCGCCCAGCACGACCACCGCGGGGTTCAGCACGTTGACGACGCTCGCCAGGACCTCGCCGAGCAGGCGGCCCGACTCGCGGACCAGGCGCACCGCCTCCGGGTGGCCGGAGCCCGCGAGCGCGACGACGTCGCGCACCCCGGACACCGACGCGCCGTGCGCGGCCAGCGTCTCGACGAGGTGGCGCCCGCTCGCCAGCACCTCCAGGCAGTCGACGTTGCCGCACCAGCAGCGCACGCCGTTGCCGCCCGCGACGGGGATGTGGCCGATCTCGCCGGCCGCGCCGAGCGCGCCGCGGTAGACCCGGCCGTCCGAGACGATGCCCGCGCCGATGCCGGTGGAGACCTTGACGAAGACGAGGTCGCCCGCGTCGCCGCGCGTCCGGTACTCGCCGAGCGCCATGACGTTCACGTCGTTGTCCACGTACACGGGGACGGGCCAGCGGCGTTGCAGCGCCGGGGCTATCGCGACCCCGTCCCAGCCGGGCAGGCTCGGCGGGCCGACCGCGCGGCCGGTGGCCAGTTCGACGGTGCCGGGGACGGCGACGCCGATGGCGCGGACGGCGTCCGGGTCGTACCCCTCCTCCTCCAGCAGCGCGTCGAACCACACCGGCAGCCGCGACAGGACCGCCTCCGGGCCGCTGCCCGCGGCGAGCGCGGTCTCGCGGATGGCCAGCACCGTGCCGGTCAGGTCGCACACCGCGAGCTGGCCGCGACTGCTGCCCAGCGACGCGGCGAGGACGAGCCCGCCCGCGGCGTTGAGTTCGAGGCGCATGGGCGGCCGGCCGCCGGTGGAAACGCGGTCCGCGCGCTCGGCGAGCAGTCCCGCGGCCACCAGGTCGTCGACGCGCGCGGCGACGGCGGAACGGGACAGACCGGTCAGCCGGGCGACATCGGCCCGCGTCTCGGCCTCACCGTCCCGCACAAGCTGCAGGACTTCCCCTGCACTGCTGTGCGGCAGGGGGTTCGCGCGTCGGGCCATACAGACAGTGAACCAGGACCCTTTTACCCCGGTCAAAGACCGAAGTTCATCTCTTCTACGCCCGGACGTCATTCTTTTGCTTGCCAAGAAGCAAAAGTACCCCTAGTTTGATCCTCGAAAGTTTCCTGAGGGGCAGCGAGATCGTGAACGAGCAGACGACCCACCCGATGGTGGCCGCGGTGACGGAGCGCATAGCCCGCCGCAGTGCCGCCGCGCGGTCGGCGTACCTGGAAAGGGTGGCCGCCGCGGCCTCCGCACGCCCCGCCCGCACCCAGCTCGGCTGCGCCAACTTCGCGCACGGCTTCGCGGCGTGCTCCCCCGAGGAGAAGCTGACGCTGCGCGGCACCGGCCCGCAGGGTCCGGTGCGCCCCAATGTGGCCATCGTCTCGGCGTACAACGACATGCTCTCCGCGCACCAGCCGCTGCGGGACTACCCCGAGCAGCTGAAGCGCGCGGTCGCCGCGGTCGGCGGCGTCGCCCAGTTCGCGGGCGGCGTGCCCGCGATGTGCGACGGCATCACGCAGGGCCGCGCGGGCATGGAGCTCTCCCTCTTCTCCCGCGACGTCGTGGCCATGTCGGCCGCCGTCGCGCTCGCCCACGACATGTTCGACGGCGCGCTGATGCTCGGCGTGTGCGACAAGATCGTGCCGGGCCTGGTGATCGGCGCCCTGTCCTTCGGGCACCTGCCGACGGTGTTCGTGCCCGCCGGGCCGATGTCGTCGGGTCTGCCCAACAAGGAGAAGGCGCGCGTACGCCAGCGCTTCGCCGAGGGCAAGGCCACCCGCGAGGAGCTGCTCGACGCCGAGGCCAAGGCGTACCACGGCATCGGCACCTGCACCTTCTACGGCACCGCGAACACCAACCAGCTCCTCATGGAGGTGCTGGGCCTGCACCTGCCGGGCGCCAGCTTCGTGCACCCGGACCAGCCGCTGCGTGCCGCGCTGACCGACGCCGCCGGTGCGCGCGTCGCCGCGACCACCGCGCTCGGCGACCCCGCGACCCTGGTGCGCGACTACACGCCCATCGCCGAGATCGTCGACGAGAAGGCCCTGGTCAACGCCGTCGTCGCACTGCTGGCGACCGGCGGCTCGACGAACCTGACGCTGCACCTGGTCGCCATCGCGGCGGCCGCGGGCATCCAGCTCACCTGGGACGACTTCGCGGAACTGTCGACCGTGGTCCCGCTGCTGGTCCGCATGTACCCGAACGGTCCGGCGGACATCAACCACTTCCACGCCGCGGGCGGCACCGCGTACCTGATCGGCACGCTGCTCGACGGCGGCCTGCTGCACGCGGACGTCAAGACGATCGCGGGTCCGGGCCTCGACCGCTACCGGCAGGAGCCGTACCTCGAGGACGGCCGCCTCGCCTGGCGCGACGGTCCGGAGAAGAGCCTCGACACCGAGGTGCTGCGGGCGTACGACGACCCGTTCGCCCCCGACGGCGGCCTCCGCATGCTGGACGGCAACCTCGGCCGCGCGGTGATGAAGGTCTCGGCGGTCTCGCCCGACCACCACACCGTCACCGCCCCCGCGCGCGTGTTCGACGGACAGGCCGAGTTCACCACGGCGTTCGAGGCCGGCGAACTCGACCGCGACATGGTCGCGGTGCTCCGCTACCAGGGCCCGCGCGCGAACGGCATGCCCGAACTGCACAAGCTCATCCCGGCCCTGGGCGTCCTCCAGGACCGCGGCCACGCGGTCGCGCTGGTCACCGACGGACGGCTGTCCGGCGCGTCCGGCAAGATCCCGGCCGCGATCCACTGCACGCCCGAGGCCGCCGCGGGCGGTCCGCTGTCCCGGGTCCGCGACGGCGACGTCGTGACCGTGGACGCGGTCACCGGCCAACTGGCCCTCGGCGTCCCGGCGGACGAGTTCGCGGCACGTGCGGCCACCGGCGGCGCGCCCTCCGAGGCCGAGTGGGTGGGCACCGGACGCGAGCTGTTCGCCGCGCTGCGCGCGGGCGTCGGCGCCGCCGAGCTGGGCGCCGGCACGCTCGGCAGCCCGCTCGACCACGTGGCCGGGCCGGCAGCCGGAGGTGTGCGATGACGTACGCCGTACCCCGCCCCTCCGCCGAACGCCCCTGGCTCGTCGCCGACATCGGCGGCACCAACGCCCGCTTCGGCCTCATCACCCGCCCCGGCGGGCGGGCCGAGCGCATCCTCGTGCTGCGTGCCGCGGAGCACCCCGACCTCGAGTCGGCCGTCGCCCAGTACCTCGCCGCCGTCGGCGTCACCGACCGCCCGAGCGCGATGTGCGCCGCCGTCGCGGGCCCCGTGACCGGCGACCGCTTCCGCTTCACGAACGGCACCTGGTCGCTCTCCGTCTCCGAGACGCGCAACCGCCTCGGCGTCGAAGAGCTGCACCTCATCAACGACTTCGAGGCGCTCGCGCTGTCGCTGCCGCACCTGCGCGAGGACGACGTGCTGGTGATCGGCGACCGCCGCCCCGACACGTCGCTGCCGATGGCGGTGCTCGGTCCCGGCACCGGACTCGGTGTCGCGGGCCTGGTCCCGATCCCCGGCGGCGGCTGGGTACCGCTGCCCGGCGAGGGCGGCCACATGCTGCTGCGCCCGGGGCACGGCGAGGACGCCGAGGCGATCGACGTACTGCGCGGCGAGCGCGGCGGCCTGGGCATGGTGACCGCCGAACACGTGCTGTCCGGCCCCGGCCTCACGCGCCTGTACCGGTACGTCGCCCGCTCGCAGGGCGAGCACGCCGAGGCGCTCTCCCCCGCCGACATCTCCAGCCGCGCACTCGCGGGCACCGACCACCTGTGCGCCTCGACCGTCGAGGCCTTCTGCCGCCTGCTCGGCACCTTCGCGGGCGGCGTGGCACTCACGCTCGGCGCGCGCGGCGGCGTCTTCCTCGCCGGCGGCGTCCTCCCGCGCATCGCCGAGCTGCTGGTCAAGAGCGAGTTCCGCGAGGGCTTCGAGACCAACCCGACGATGGCCGCGTACCTGCACCGCATCTCGACCGTGCTGGTGACCGCGCCCTACCCGGCACTCCTCGGCGCCCGCGCCTGGCTCGAGGCCCACAGCGACATCCGAGAGGCGGTGACCGTATGAGCTCCCCCGCCGCCGCCAGTCCGCTCGACCTGGCACCCGTCGTACCCGTCGTGATCATCGACGACATCGAGTCGGCCGTGCCCCTGGCCCGCGCCCTCGTCGCCGGCGGCCTGCCCGCCGTCGAGGTCACCCTGCGCACCCCCGCCGCGCTCGGCGCCATCGAGCGCATCGCCGCCGAGGTCGAGGGCGCCCGGGTGGGCGCCGGCACGGTCCTCACCCCGGACCAAGCCAAGGCCGCCGCCGACGCGGGCGCGACCTTCCTCGTGACGCCCGGCTGCACCGAGACCCTGTACGCCGCGCTGCGCGACACCGGCCTCGACTTCCTCCCGGGCACGTCGACGGTCTCCGAGGTCCTGCGGCTGCGCGAACTGGGCGTACGCGACATGAAGTTCTTCCCGGCGGAAGCCTCGGGCGGAGCCCCGTACCTGAAGTCACTGGCCTCGCCGGTGCCCGACGTACGGTTCTGCCCGACCGGCGGGATCACCCCGGCGAGTGCCCCGTCCTACCTCGCCCTGCCGAACGTGGCATGCGTGGGCGGCTCGTGGATGCTCCCGTCCGACGCCGTCGCCGCCCGCGACTGGCCCAAGGTGGAAGCGCTGGCCCGGGAAGCCTCCCGCCTGCGCGACAAGACGGCGGGGGGCAACCCCGCCTGACAGAAAACGTCCCCTGGCGCGCTCTGCCCTGAGGTGCGCCAGGGGTACGGACCGCGGAACGAGTCGTATGAGGGTTCGACTCCCCCTGGTAGGCCGTATGAGGGTTCGGCCTACCGACACCGCGATCGGCCCGCTCTTCGGCGAGGAGAGCGGGCCTCTCCGTTTTTTGGTGGGGTTCAGGCGGACGGGTTCGGGGTGGTGGCTCGGGCTTCGGTGGGGGTGCGGCCGTAGGCGGCGCGGTAGGCGCGGCTGAGGTCGCCGGGGAGGCGGAAGCCCCAGCGGGCGGCGATCTCGGCGACCGTGCGGTGCTGCGTGGCGGGGTCGGTGAGGTCCGCGTGGCAGCGCTCCAGCCGTCGGCGCCGGATCGAGGCGGCCACGGTCTCCGGCTCGGTCCGGAAGAGTTCGTGCAGGCTGCGCACGGAGATGTGGTGCCGCGCGGCGATGGTGGCGGGTCCCAGGGTCGGATCGCCGAGGTGCAGGTCGATGAAGGCGTGGATCCTGGTCCGCAGCGCGGTGGCCCGGGTCTCGGGTGCCAGCATGTCCTGCGCGTCGAGGTGGACCGCGAGGGCGGTGGCGGCCAGGTCGGCGGCGATGGCCGCGAGCTTGGCGGCTTCGGGGGCACTGGCGGTACGCGCGGCCTGCGGTAGCCGGCCGAGGTATCCGGCGAGCATCGAAGAGGCACCGGACCGCGTGCTCAGGGTCCTGCCCAGGAGGCGGTCGGCGCGGCCGTTCCGCAGCGGGAAGTCGCCGCGCGGCAGGCGTACCAGCGTCAGATCGGTGGGTCGTCCGAAGTCGAGGAACTCGCAGGTCAACGGATGCGAGGTGGAGAAGAGCGCCATCTCGCCGGCGGCCACGCAGGCCGTTCCGCGCTCCTGCTCGATGCGGACCGGGTCGCCGTGCACCAGGACCAGGTAGTAGTTCTCCGGATCGCCGCGGCGGATGTGGAGGGGCGTCCGGACGGCCGTCAGCGGCGAGTTCGTGACGGAGGCCACCTGGACCTCGTGCGATCCGACGGCTTCGAGGGAGCCGTGGAAGTGGGAGGCGTACGGGCTCTGGATCCTCGTCGCCATGAGCTCGCGGGCACAGACGTCGGCCCACCAGCTCCATCGCTCCGCCGCCGGAACGGAATCGGTGCTGACCGCCCTGACCGGTTCTTCCGGGGGAGGCTCCGGGTCGAGGGTGTCGTCGACGTTGGGCATCGGACGATGTTGGTCGACTGCCGGACGGCTGGAAAGCACCCATCCGGCCAAGTTCGCCGCAGGGCGCGCCTTGTTCGCTGCGGGACGCGTGTCTTCGCTGCGGGACGCGTGCCTTCGGTGCGTGCGGCGGAAGTCATCGGCGGTGCCCTCCGCCGCACGCTCATGCGGGCGGCGGGCGCTCGAAGCACCGCAGCCCGGCATCGAGGCTGCCGGGCAGCCTGTTCCGTGGTCACCATCCCCGCGACGGGGGATCGAACCAGTACGCCAAGGCGGCCCTGAGAATTGCCGTCCTCGACCAGGCCCCGACACCGCGGTCCTTGGCGTGCGCCTCACTCTGCCGGGATACGCATCCCGGGTCATGCGCAATCAGCGCGGGGAGCCTGTGCAACGAGTGCGGGCGCGGCGGCAGGGCCGGCGCGGTCGGGGCCGGGCCGCGGTCGGGGGTCGGGGCCGGGCCGGGGCCGCGTGGGCCGGGGTGATCGGCGGAGGGCGGGGGCGTCGTTATTCTCCCCGCATGCCTCGTGATTCCGGACCTACGCGTCGGTCGCTCGTCGATGCCGCGGAGACGTTGTTCGTCGAGCGGGGGCTCGACGTGCCGTTGGGGGAGATCACCAAGGCGGCGGGGCAGCGGAACACCGGGGCGATCCACTACCACTTCGGCGGGCGGGACGGGCTGCTGCGGGCGATCCTCGACCGGCACGTGCCGGCGGTGGCGGCGCGGCGGGCGGAGTTGCTGGTGGAGGCGGCGGCGCGGCCGGAGGATCCGGAGGGGTACGCGCGGGCGCTCGCGCTGCCGGTGACCGATCTGCTGCACGGGTCGCCGACGGACCGGGCGTACCTGCAGATCTCGGTGCGGCTGATCGGGGATCCGACGAGCGACGTGGCGGCGCATCTCGGCGGGGCCGATGTGCAGGAGGTGGTGGACGCGGCGACGGCCGCGTTCCGGCCCGCGTCGCCGGCCGCGTTGCAGGAACGGGTGTTCCTGGCCGTGCAGATGGTCGGCCTGCTGTGTGCGCAGCGGGCCGGGCGAGGGGACGCCGCGCCGCGCGCGGACGCGATCGTGCGGACCGGGGTGCTGTCCCGCGAGGAGTTCGAGGGGCACCTGATCGCGATCTGTGCGGGGGCGATCCTGCCGCCCGGCTCTTGAACTCTGCGGCAAGCCGTATTAAATACCTTCTTTAAAACGAGGAGGTCCCCAGGCATGCCCAGCTACGAGATCGTGATCAAGAACGGCATCGTCGTCGACGGCTCCGGCACCCCGCGCTTCCGCGGCGACGTCGCGGTCAGCGGCGGCCGGATCGCCCGCATCGGCCGCATCCCCGCCGAGGAAGGCGCCCGGGTCATCGACGCGACCGGCCTGATCGTCGCGCCCGGCTTCATCGACCTGCACACGCACTACGACGCACAGGTCTTCTGGGACCCGTACGTCACCACCTCCGGCTGGCACGGCGTCACGTCGGTCGTCACCGGCAACTGCGGCTTCGGCTTCGCCCCCGTGCGCCCCGAGGAGCGCGAGCGCGCGATGTTGTCGATGACCGCCGTCGAGGACATCCCGACCGAGACGCTGCGCCTCGGGCTGCCGTGGGACTGGGTCTCGTTCCCGGAGTACCTGGACAGCCTGGCGCGCACGCCCAAGGCCGTGAACGTGCTGCCGTACGTCCCGCTCAACCCCCTGCTCGTCTGGGTCCTCGGCCTGGAGCGCGCCAAGGCCGGCGACAAGCCGACGCCCGAGGAGAACGCCGAGATCGCGCGCATCCTCACCGAGGCCATGGAGGCCGGCGCCGGGGGCTGGTCCGCGCAGTGCCTGGGCCGCCCCGGGCACCCCGAGGACCGGCTCATGCAGGGCGATTTCGATGGCAGCCCCATGCCGACTGATGTCATGTGGCCGGAGACGCGCGTGGCGGTCGCCGAGGCACTGGCCCGGCTCGGCCGCGGCTTCATGCAGTTGTCGGGGACGTCCATCACCGAGGAGGAGTTCGAGAGCCTCGTCGAAATCAGCGGACGCCCGCTCATCTGGAACGCGGTGATCGCCAACACCCGCAGCGGCGGCCTGTACCGGCGCAAGATCGAGTGGCTCAAGCAGTGCCAGGAGAAGGGCCTGCCGATCTACGGGCAGGCGATGACGACGGACGTGCCCGTCCCGTTCAGCTGGCTGTACGGCGGCCTCAGCGTCCGCCCGCCGGTCTCCACCGTGTTCGAGGCCGAGACGGCCGAGGAGAAGATCGCCCTCCTGAACGACCCGCAGATCCGGGCCGAGCTCAAGGAGTTCGACCCGTTCGTGTACCACGCGTACCCGGACATGCGGCTCCACAGGACGTTCACCGAGGAGTACAAACAGTACGAGGGCCTGCGCTTCAAGGAGATCGCCGAGCGCACCGGCCAGGACCCCATCGACATCCTGTGCGACGTCACCATCGCCGACGGCCTGCGCACCGAGGTGCACACCGGCCAGTTCAACGCGTCGCTCGAAGGGCTGAGGGAACTCGTCGACTACGAGTACCTCATCCCCGGCCTGTCCGACGGCGGCGCGCACCTGAAGACGCTGAGCGCGGGCATGTACGGCACCGAGTACATCGTCGAGTACGTCCGCAAGCACGGCTGGACCAGCCTGGAGCGCGCCCACTGGCGGCTCTCCGCGCTGCCGGCGCACTGCGCGGGCTTCACCGACCGCGGCATCCTGCGGGAGGGCGCCGCGGCGGACATCATCGTGTACGACTACGACCGCCTCGCGTACGGCGACCCGGAGTTCCGCCACGACCTGCCCGCCGAGCAGCTGCGTACGGTCATCTCCGCGACCGGGTACCGCTACATCCTGGTCAACGGCCAGGTGACGGTCGAGGACGACAAGGAGCTCGGCGTGCACTCGGGCGAACTGCTCCGGCACGGCACCGGCGACGGCACCGCTGCCGGCACGGGCGACGGAACCGGCGCCTGACGTCGCGTCACCTCCGCCGGCGAACCTCGCCGCACCACCCACCACCGGGTCCGCGCCACGACACACCACGTCGACGGCGCGGGCCCGGTGCGCGCGTACCGTCCACCAACTGGGCACAGTCGGTCGCCCGACGGCCACAACGCGTCTTTTTTCGGCCGATTCACCGCAAGCGCCCCCAGGTCGGGAACAGATTCGCGCCCGCGCGTGCTGACCCGTTCAGGGAGCCGGTACGCCGGACGGGAGGTCTCCGTGGTCCACGACGTCATGAGCGTGATGCCCGCGCCGCTGGTCCTCGTGCTGATCGGCCTCGCGGTGACCGCCGAGTCGGCGCTGCTGTTCGGACTCGTCCTCCCGGGTTCCACGCTGCTGCTGACCCTCGGCCTGGTGACGCGCCTCGGCGAGGTCCCGCTGTCGGCCGCGATTCCCGTCGCGATCGCCGCGGCGGTGCTCGGCGGCCAAATCGCCTACCTGCGCGGACGCCACCACACCGGCAAGACGCGGCCCGGCGGACGCCTGCACGCGACGATCGAGCGGGCGGAGAGCATGGTCGCGCGCCACGGGGTGTGGTCGATAGCGATCGCCCAGTGGATCGCGGGACTGCGTACGTTCACCCCGCGCCTCGCCGGCCGCGCCCGCGTCCCGTACCGCGTCTTCGGGCTGACGCAGGTCACCGTGGCGACCGTGTGGGCCGCCTCGTTCGTGTCGCTCGGGCACTTCGCGGGCCTCGCGATGCAGCAGCGCATCGGGACGGCTGCAACGGTCGCGGGCGTCGTGGTGGTGGTCGCGGGGCTGGTCGTGTACGCCGTGCGCCGCCGCACCGTACGCGCCGCCCCCGCCCCGGCAACCGCCGCCGCGCCCCCGGCCGCGTCCGTATCCGCAGCCGCAGCCGCAGCCGCGACGCAGCCGCCCCGGTCGGCCCCCGCCATCACCACCGCCCCTGACCCGATCCGGATCCCGAGCCCGGTCCCGGTATCGGTCTCGGTTCCCGCCCGGGCCCCGGTCCCCGCGTCGGTCGCCGCATCGGCCTCCGCCCCCGCGTACGCCCCGCCGCAGCGCGTCCCCGCGCCGACACGGGCCACAGGTCGCATCGAACCCCTGCCCGGAACCTGGCCGATCGGCCCCTGGATGTGCTTCCCCTGGTGAGCCCCGCGGGAAATCGCGCGAGGGTCGCGCGAAATCCAGGTGAGATCCGCCCACTTCACTGATCCGATTGGGCAACTCCTCGACGGGTAGCGCCCCTTGGCACGGGGTAAGGCTCTTGGACCGTCGAGGGGAGGCACCTTGTCGAAGAAGACGAGGAAACGGAAGACCCGCCGGAAGAACCGGGCCAACCACGGCAAGCGGCCCGCCTGAGCGCGGCCACCGGGCGCCGCTAGGGGTGGCGCCGCAGCGGGGTACCCGCGACAACCGGGTGCCCGCACGAGAGTCCCGCACCGCGGACCGCGCGGTGCGGGACGTTTTTCTCGTGGCCGCCGTCCCCCGTCCTTCCCCTGCTCAGCAGGGGTCGGCGATCTTGTCGACGGTCACGTGCGTGTTGACGGCGGTGTCCGGGACGTACCCGGTCAGGCCGTCAATGCTGACGCGGTCCCAGATGCGGCTGCTGCCGCCCCAACCGACGGACTCGGGACCGTCGGTGTGGCACAGGACCTCAACTGTCCGCCCGACCGCCAGATCCGCCAGCTTGGGCGAATCGGCATTCGGCTCCGCGAAGAGCGCGATGCCTTCCGGCTGGGCTATGGACACGTCGCGCGGTGTCGCCGGGCGCGCGTCCGGGTTGCCGCGGATCGCTCCGAGGACGACCAGGACGACCACGGCCACGACGATGCCGGGACCGGTCCAGCCGGGCTGCGGCGTGTGGACCGTGACCGTTGATCCATTGGGAACTCGTACGTTGCTGTTCTCGAACATGACGGGATCACATCCCCCGATACCGAAGTACGGCGCACCGCACGCCTCGTGGACGACGGCGGCGGGCCGTTGGCCCTTACCACCGCCAACACCCTTCGATAACCTGGGAATCTGGCGCGAGTCCCGGGTGCCGCGAAGGTGCTGCCGGCGATTCGACGGGGAGAGGCGGTGTGCCGACCGCGAATCGGCCTGCCGTCTCTCCCCACATACGCGAGCGCCACAGGGGGGAGGCGTCAATCTGACACTCATGCGCCCCTGGCGCCCTTCCCCCTCCTGCCGGACAAGGTGACCTCGCCCGGTGCGGAGGGGCGATCCCCTGTCGACTTTGTGTCGTTCGTCGACGATTCTGGGGATCCTCCATATAGCGGCGGCAGTTGCCGCCATCCGTTGCGGACCCTCGTGCCAACGACGCCACGACCCCCGCTGCGGCTGACTTCTCATGTCCAGTGTTGAGGGAGAAGAAGGCGTGGCAGAGATCAGCAGCACCAAACCTGCGTGGCGCCGCAGCAGTTACAGCGGCACAGGCAACTGCCTGGAGGCCCGATCGGACGCGTCGGTGTGGGTACGCGACTCCCGTCGCCCCTTCCAGGCCCCACTCACGTTCACCGCCGACGTGTGGTCGGCATTCCTGGCGAGGATGCACTCCGGTTGACCGAAGTGCGGGCATGTGCGCCCCCGTTGCGCCGGAACGCTGCGTGCCGCACATGTCCACACCCCCTCCTATGCCACTGTGACCGCTGCCGCTCTACCACTTGGCGTTAGGCCCTAGAGACGAATGCCATATGGCACTTTGACCACGAGACCATTGCACAGCAGCAAGAGCTCCGTGACAAGGGGGAGTTGCCTCAAGTAAGGCGTTCCAGCGCATCATCGATCAGTTTGACGGGGTCCGCGGCGCTCGCGATCTCTTCCAACTGCCAGAAGGAGTCGAGGTACTCCTGCGGCTTGCGCTCGGCGGGCTCGCTGATGATCATGCTGCCCTCGGCCCCTTCGATGTAGAGCACGAGGTTTGCGTCGTCGGGGAATTCGAAGAGCGCGTAGCCCCTTCGGTGGCGCGGGTACAGCCCCTCGCTGAACGGCATGATCTGCAGCGTCAGATCGGGGCGCTGCGCCATCACGCGCAGGTGGGCGAGCTGCGCGCGCATGATCGAACGCCCCCCGACCACGCGGCGGATGACCGACTCGTCGATGATGAAGTGCGTCTCCGGTGCCTGCTCGCGCTCGAACAACTTCTGGCGCTCCACCCGCAGTTCGACGCCTCGCGGGATACTCTCGCGCGCCGCGCTGGTGTTGAGCATGGCCTGCTCGGCGTACTCCGGCGTCTGCAGAAGCCCCGGCACGATGGTGATCTCGAAGTTGCGGATCACCGAGGCGACGGTCTCGTAGCCGAGGTACGCGGCATAGTCGCGGTCGATCACATCGGCGAAGCGGTCCCACCATGCGGTTCGGCGCACGTCCTTGGACAGCGCCAGCAACTGCTCCTGCTGCGCGGGTTCGACCCCGTAGTGGTTGAGCAGCACCCGCAGATCGTTGGTGGAGATCCGGTTTCTGCCGCCCTCGATGCGGATGAGCTTGCTGAGCGACCAGTCCATCGCATCGGCGACCTGCTGCTGCGTGTACCTGCGTTGCTCCCGAAGCCGCCGCAGTTCCGCCCTCAGTCGGCCAAGCGAAACCAGCGGGTCCGGACTCTGGGGCATAGCTGATCCCTGCCTCGGTAAGCACTCAAAGGTGCTGAAGATATGTCATACACACTTACGGCAATCTGCCTAGTGGCAGTTGGCCAGTCAGCAACGAGCCTAGTACCGCTCGGCCCCTGAATCAGCCGAACACGCCAGCGGGTTCGGCTGATCAGCGACGCAACGACAACTCTCGGCCAGGACCGTCACCCCCGCACCGGGACCGCCGCTCGGCACAACTGCCGCCCGCCCCCGGGAATCAAGGCGATGGCAAACACACGTGCGGCAATCTGCCTGGTGGCAGTTGGCCAGACAGCAACAAGCTTAGTGCCGCCTCACCCCGAATCGGCCGGACACGCCCACGGGTTCGAGGCAGGCCCGCCGCGATACGTCCGTTTGGCGGACGCGCCGCAGAACGACCGGAGCCGGGGTGCCGGACAGGCGTGATCGCCCCGGGAGCGGGGTAGTCATGGTGAATTACGCGGTATGTCGGTATTGGCGGGCGGCGGTCAGCCGTACATGCGGCGCATGGCGAAGTTGATCATTTGTTCGATCGCCTTGGCGTCGAACATCACACGGTGTTCGCCGTCGAGGTCGAGGACGAAGCCGTACCCGTTGGGCAGCAGGTCCAGGACCTCGGCGCCGGTGACGGTGAAGTGGCGCGACTCCTCGCCGGCGTACCGCTTGAGCTCCTCGAGCGAGGAGAACATCGGAATCACCGGCTCGGGGGTGTTGTGCAGCGCCAGGAAGCCCGGTCGTTCACCACGGGGGCAGAAGACCTTGGAGGCTATGAAGACGGACTGGAAGTCCTCGCCGCTCATCAGGCCGGTGGCGAATCCGCGCACGGCGTCGGTCAGGCTCGGGCCCTCTGCCCGTACCTGCGGTTCCTCGGTCGCGTAGCCGTACACGACAACCGAGGTTAGCGCCTCTCCGGCGCTCTTTCGGCCGGGTCGGGGATTGCCAAAGTTACCGACGGGTAGAATCATTGGGTTACCAGTCAGTACAGCCAGCCGGAAACGAACAGGCGGAGCCACACCATGGGTCACTACAAGTCGAATCTCCGCGACCTCGAGTTCAACCTCTTCGAGGTGTTCGGCCGCGAGCAGGTCTACGGCAGTGGCCCGTTCGCAGAGATGGACGTCGACACCGCGCGGTCGATCCTCACCGAGGTCGAGCGCCTGGCCGTCAACGAGCTCGCCGACTCCTTCGCGGACGCGGACCGCAACCCCCCGGTCTTCGATCCCACGACGCACACCGCCACGCTGCCCGAGTCCTTCAAGAAGAGCTACAAGGCCTACATGGACTCGGAGTGGTGGCGCCTCGCGCTGCCGGAGGACATGGGCGGCACGAACTGCCCGCTCTCCCTGCGCTGGGCCGTCGCCGAGCTGGTGCTGGGCGCCAACCCGGCCCTGTGGATGTACGCCGCGGGCCCCGACTTCGCGCACGTCCTGCACGTCCTCGGCACCGACGACCAGAAGAAGGTCGCCGCCCGCATGATCGAGGGCCAGTGGGGCTCCACGATGGTGCTCACCGAGCCGGACGCGGGCTCCGACGTCGGCGCCGGCCGTACCAAGGCCGTCAAGCAGGACGACGGCACGTGGCACATCGAGGGCGTCAAGCGCTTCATCACGTCGGGTGAGCACGACCTCTCCGAGAACATCATCCACCTGGTGCTGGCCCGCCCCGAGGGCGCCGGCGCCGGCACCAAGGGCCTCTCGCTGTTCGTCGTGCCCAAGATCCACTTCGACTGGGAGACCGGCGAGCTGGGCAAGCGCAACGGCGCCTTCGTCACCAACGTCGAGCACAAGATGGGCCTCAAGGTCTCCACGACCTGCGAGGTCACCTTCGGCGGCGACGCGGACACCCCGGCCGTCGGCTGGCTGGTCGGCGAGGTGCACAACGGCATCGCGCAGATGTTCAAGATCATCGAGTACGCGCGCATGATGGTCGGCACGAAGGCCATCGCCACCCTGTCCACCGGCTACCTCAACGCCCTCGAGTACGCCAAGGAGCGCGTCCAGGGCGCCGACCTGGCGAAGATGACCGACAAGGCCGCGCCGCGCGTGACCATCACGCACCACCCGGACGTGCGCCGCTCGCTCATCACCCAGAAGGCGTACGCCGAGGGCATGCGCGCCCTGGTCCTGTACACCGCCACCTGGCAGGACCGCATCGCCCAGGCCGAGGCCGAGGGCCGCCGCGACGAGCAGGCCGAGCGGGTCAACGACCTGCTGCTGCCGATCGTGAAGGGCTACGGCTCGGAGAAGTCGTACGAGCAGTTGGCCCAGTCGCTGCAGATCTTCGGCGGCTCCGGGTTCCTCCAGGAGTACCCGATCGAGCAGTACATCCGGGACTCCAAGATCGACACCCTGTACGAGGGCACCACCGCGATCCAGGGCCAGGACTACTTCTTCCGCAAGATCGTCCGCGACCAGGGCCAGGCGCTGACCCAGGTGGCCGGCGAGGTCCAGGAGTTCATCGCCTCCGAGGCGGGCGGCGACGCGCTGGCCGCCGAGCGGGCGCTGCTCGCCCGGGCCGCCGAGGACGTGCAGGGCATCGTCGGCACGCTGATCACCCAGCTGATGGCGTCCGAGCAGGAGGTCACCTCGATCTACAAGGTGGGGCAGAACACCACCCGCCTGCTCATGGCGTCCGGCGACCTGGTCGTCGCGTGGCTGCTGCTGCGCCAGGCGTCGGTGGCGCTCGCCAAGCTCGACGGTGCCAACGCCCGCGACAAGGCCTTCTACCAGGGCAAGGTCGCGGCGGCGAAGCACTTCGCGCACAACGTGCTGCCGCTGCTCACGCCGCAGCGCGTGATGGCCGAGGAGACCGACAACTCGCTGATGGAGCTGCCGGAGGAGGCGTTCTGATCCGCGCTGCCGCGGTTCGCGTCTGACGGTTTGTCAGCAGGCGGTCCCCCGTACCCTTTCCGTCCCGGGTACGGGGGACCGCCTTTTCGCCTCCCGGCCGTACGGCGGTCACCAGGGCAGGCCACAATCGCCGGTATGACGACCAGCTCGGCGGGTGCTGCGGGTGGTGCAGGGGTGGCGGACCGGACGGGCGGCCCCGGAGCGGCGGCGCTGCTGCGCGGGTTCGTGTCGGGCGGACTGGTCGGTGCGGCCGTCGCGTGCTTCGTCGTGGGGCCGGTGACCGACCGGATGAACCTGCTCGCCGTCGGCGGGGGGCTCATCGCGGCGAACATCCTGCTCCTGGCGCTGCCCAGGGCGGTGCGCAGGCGCTCCACGCCGCCGCGCCCCGGACCCCAGCTCGCGCTCGGCCGGATCGAGAGCCGCCGCGCCCTGTCGTCCGAATCGGGGGACATCCCGGTCGAGTTCGTGCTGACCGTGGCACCGGACGACGCCCCCGCGTACCGCGCCAAGTTCACCCAGGCGATCAACCTGGTCGACATCCCGGACTACAAGCCGGCCGGGATCGTGGTCGTCGAGTACCGGCCGGACCAGCCGTGGAAGGTCGAAATCGTCACCGCGCCGGCCGCGGAGTGGGTGCGCCGGGCCCGGGAGGAGGCGGTCGACTCCGCCCCCGAGTCCACCCTCGCCGCCCCGCCGGCCGAAGGATGCGGGTTCTGCCTGCTGATGCTGGTCGGGCTGCTGCTGGGGGCGGCCGTGGTGGTGTTCGCCTTCCGCGGCGACCTGTTCGACGACGACGGGACGCCGAACGCCGCGCAGTCCACGACGCGGACCACCTCCTCGTCGACCACGATGGGCACGGTCCGCATCACCGGCGACGTCATGCTGATGCCGGGGCAGATGCGCGGCGCCGCCGAGCAGTTGATCGCCCTGATGGGGACGGACAAGGCGACCGAGCTCAGCATCGACGAGGACTTCATGAGCGTGGCCGCGCCCAAGCCGTCGGACCCGGGCCTGGTCGACTCGTTCCGGTTCCGCGACGGGAAGGCGGAGGCGACGGGCCCGCACGGGACGCGGCGGCCCGACGAGCCGCTGATCGACCTGCGGGCGCTGCCGTACGACCGGATGCTGTTCCTGGTCGTCGAGGCCAAAGCCACCCTCGGCCTCGCACCGGACACCTGGCACATCTCGTTCCACCGCGTGGCCGGGACCGACGCGCTGGAGATCATCGTGACGGTCGGCGACTCCTACGGCGGTGCCTCGCTGCGGGCCGACGCCGAGGGCAACGTGGTCGAGCGCTCGCCGCGCCGCTGACGCCGCTCAGGGCGCGGCGGGCGCCCGGTCCCGGGCCGCCTCGGAGGCGCGTCAGAGGTCGGAGCCGCCGGTGGCGTCGAGCAGGTGGCCGGTGACCCAGCGGGCCGCGTCGGAGGCGAGGAACGCGACGGTGTCGGCGATGTCGTCCGGCCGGCCGACGCGTCCGAGTGCGGCCCGGGTCGACCAGTACGCGTGGGCCTCCTCGTTGTCGCGCAGCCAAGCCGCGTTGATGTCGGTGTCGACGACCCCGGGCGCGACGCCGTTCACCGTGATGCCGCGCGCGCCGAGCTGCTTGGCGAGGGCGAGCGTGAAGACGTCGAGCGCGCCCTTGGTGGCGGCGTAGGCGATGGCCTCGGGGAACGCGATGCGCGTCACGCCCGACGACACGTTGACGATCCGGCCGCCGTCGCGCAGCAGCGGCAGGGCACGCTGCACGATGAAGAACGGCGCCTTCGCGTTCACCGCGAACACCTGGTCGAACTCGGCCGGTTCGACCTGCTCGATGGGCTTCGAGAGGCCGATGCCGGCGTTGTTGACGACGATGTCGAGGCCCGACTCCCCGTACTCGCGCAGGCCCTCGGCCAGTCCCTCGAACAAGCGGTCGACGTCGCCGGGTTCGCCGAGGCGCGCGGCGACCGGGAAGGCCCGTCCGCCGGCCGCGGCTATGGCGCTCACGGTCTCCTTCGCGGCGCGCTCGTCGCTGCCGTAGTGCACGGCGACCAGGGCACCGTCCCGGCCCAGGCGCTCGGCGATCGCCCGGCCGATGCCCCGGCTGCCGCCGGTCACGAGGGCGGTCCTGCCGTGCAGCGCGGGGGTGGCGGTGCCGGTGGAGGTGGCGGTGTCGGTGCTCATGGCGGTCTCCCCAAGATTTATGTAGTGCTCGGAACAGAAAGAAACGTAGCACATGTGTAGTGAGCGCTAAGCAATCCTTCGGCGGGCGGCGCCGGAAGCGTGCGGGCGCGGCCCGGCGTACCCTCGGCTGCGAGCCACCGACGACCTCCCGGACGCCCCGCAGGACGGCCCCAGGACGACCAACGCGGCGTCGCGCCGCGCACAGGAGCACCATGACTTCCCCGCACGGACAGCCCCTCGGCCACCGGTTCGACCGGGCGCACACCGACGACCTGATCGGGTACATCGCGGCGAGCCCGTCGCCGTACCATGCGGTCGCCAACGCGGCCGAGCGGCTCGAGGCCGCCGGGTTCCGCCGCCTCGCCGAGACCGAGCGCTGGGAGGGCGGCCCCGGCGGCCGCTACATCCTGCGCGGCGGCGCGCTCATCGCGTGGTTCGTCCCCGAGGGCGTCGCCGGACCGACCGGCTTCCGCGTCGTCGGCGGCCACACCGACTCCCCCAACCTGCGCGTCAAGCCGCGCCCCGACACCGGCCGCGTCGGCTGGCGGCAGGTGGCGGTCGAGCTGTACGGCGGCACCCTCCAGAACACCTGGCTCGACCGCGACCTCGGCCTGTCCGGCCGCCTCGCGCTCAAGGACGGCAGCGAGCACCTGGTGTTCGTGGACCGCCCGCTCCTGCGCGTGCCGCAGCTCGCCATCCACCTCGACCGCTCGGTCAACGAGGGCATGTCCCTCGACAAGCAGGTCCACATGACCCCGGTGTGGGGCCTCGGCCCGGTCGTCGAGGGCGAACTGATCGAGTACGTCGCCAAGGAGGCCGGCGTCGCGGCGGGCGACGTGGCCGGGTGGGACCTGATGGTCCACGACGTGCAGCCGCCCGCGTACCTGGGCCGCGACCGCGAACTCCTCGCCGCGCCGCGCCTCGACAACCTGGTCTCGGTGCACGCGGGCCTCGCGGCGCTGCTCGCCGCCGCCGCGTCCGGCGACCTCGCGCACATCCCGGTGCTCGCGGCGTTCGACCACGAGGAGGTCGGCAGCGCCTCGACCACGGGGGCGGGCGGACCGCTCCTGGAGAACACGCTGCGGCGCATCATCGGGTCGGAGGGCTGGGACGGCCAGGTCCGCGCGTTCGCCGACACGCTGTGCCTGTCGAGCGACGTCGGCCACGCCGTACACCCGAACTACCCCGAGCGCCACGACCCGGACCACCACCCCGTCCCCAACGGCGGCCCGATCCTCAAGGTCAACGCGAACCAGCGGTACGCCACCGACGCCACCGGCCGCGCGGTCTGGGCGGCGGCCTGCGACCGCGCGGGGGTTCCGTGGCAGACCTTCGTCAGCCGCAACTCGATCCCGTGCGGTTCGACGATCGGCCCGATCACCGCCACCCGCCTCGGCGTCGAGACCGTGGACGTCGGCATCGCGATGCTCTCCATGCACTCGGCGCGCGAGCTGTGCGGCGCCTCGGACCCGTACCTCCTGGCGTCCGCGATGAACGCCTTCCTGGAGAGCTGACGCCCGCAGAGCCGACGCCCGGAAGACCTGACGCCCTGAGAGCCGACGCGGAGCGCGGGACTACTCCGCGGCGGTCTCGGTGTCGGGCGGCGTGATGCTGGCCAGGGACAGCTGGAGTTCGGGGGCGCCGTCCGGGGTCTGGCGCACCGGGATGCCCCAGTCCTGCTGGTGGACGTGGCACGCGGGGTATTCGACGGGCTTGCCGTCGGGGCCGAGGGCGTCGCACGACGCGGCCATCGCGGAGACGTGCAGGACGCCCTCGGTCACCAAGTCGTCGAGCAGCAGCGTGCGGGTCAGCTCGGTGCCCGGGCCCTCGCCCGCGAGCAGGAGGCCCGGCGGACTGGCGTCCACGAGCAGCCGCGTCGCCGGGCCTTGGCGGTCGTCCAGCTTCTGGCCGGGCGGCACGTCGAACACGACGGCGAGGCGCAGGCTGCCCGGCGCGATCTCGACCGGCGGACGCGCCGTGTGGTGCGCCTGCTCGGGCACCGAAAGGGCCTCGTCCGGCACCCGGATCCGGGTCACCCGGTGGCCGGCCGACTCGACGACCATCAGGTAGACGCCGTCGTCGTCGGCGACCACGACGGCGTCGGACGGTTCGCGCAGGTTGGTGGCGAGGGTGGTGACCTCGCGGTCGGCCGGGTCGTACCGCCGCAGCGCGTTGTTGTACGTGTCGGACACCGCCACCGAGCCGTCCGGCAGCACCGTGACCCCCAGCGGGTGCTGCAACAGCGCCCGGTCGGCCGGGCCGTCGCGCAGCCCGAAGTCGAACAGCCCCTCGCCGACCGCGGTGGTGATCCGGCCGTCGGTCAGCTCGCGGAGCGCCGACGTCTCGGAGTCGGCGATCCAGAGCGTGTGCCCGTCCGGTGAGATCGCCAGGCCGGACGGCTGGGCGAACCACGCGCTCTCGACGGTGCCGTCCTCCAGGCCCTCGTTGGTGGTCCCGGCCAGCACGTCGACCGACTCGCCGACCGGGTCGAACTCCCACAACTGGTGGACGCCCGCCATCGCGACGACGACCCGCCCACCGAACCACGCGACGTCCCACGGGCTCGACAGGTCCACCTCCCGCGCCGCCCCCGAGGTCCGGCCGCCCTGCCACCACTGCCGGCCGGTGCCGGCGACGGTACGCACGGTCCCGGTCGCCAGCGAGACCCCCCGCAGCGCGTGGTTCGCGGTGTCCGCCACCACCACGTCGTAGCCGACGTGTGCGGCGACCTCGGCGGGCAGCAGCGCGAGCCCCTGCGGCTCGGCGAGCGACGCGTGCCGCGGCCCGCCGTCCGTCATGCCGCGGTGGCCGTTGCCGATGCGGCGCAGCACGGTGACGCCGTCGTCGGCGAGCTCCACGAGGGAGTGGTGGCCCGAGTCGGACACCAGGAGGGTGCCGGACGGCAGCCGCAGCACCTTGCCGGGGAACCGCAGGTCGGTGCGCGGCGGTTCGGCGGGGACGTACGGTCCGTCCCCGCGGTGGAGCGTGCGCTTGTCCTCGTGCTCGCCCACGAGTTCGGCGACCAGCGCGTCGATCGCGTGGCCGTGGCCTTCCCCGGCGAGCTGGGCGACGACGTACCCCTCGGGGTCGATCACCACGAGTGTGGGCCACGCCCGGACGGCATACTGCCGCCACGTCACCATCTCGGGGTCGTCCAGGACCGCGTGGTGCACCTCGTAGCGCTCGACGGCGGCCAGCACCGCGTCGTGGTCGGCCTCGTGCGCGAACTTCGGCGAGTGCACGCCGACGACCACCAGCACGTCGCGGTACTTCTCCTCGAGTTCGCGCAGCTCGTCGAGCACGTGCAGGCAGTTGATGCAGCAGAACGTCCAGAAGTCGAGCAGAACGATCTTGCCGCGCAGTTCGGCGAGCGTGGGGGCCGAGCCCCCGGTGTTGATCCACCCGCCGGCCCCCGCGAGCTCGGGGGCGCGGACACGAACGCGGCGCGGCGTGCTGCTCATGATCTCCAGTCAAACACCTGCACACCGGTTATCGGCGTAGGACGGACATAGATTCCGGGTGCCGCGCGCGTCGGATCCTGACGAGGGGGGTGGACGGGCTGAGAGCAGAAGACGAGGCGAACTTCAGGGCCTTCGTGGCATCGCGGCGCAAGGCTTTGGTGGGCACCGCCTACTTGCTCACGGGGGACGCCGGAGAAGCCGAGGACCTGGCGCAGACGACGCTCGCCAAAGTGTTCACCGCGTGGCGTACCGTTTCGGCGGCCGAGAACCCCGATGCGTACCTGCACCGGATTTTGGTCAACACGAACACGTCGCGCCACCGCAAGCGGCGCGTCCTGCAGTTCCTCACGCACAGCCCGCCCGACCGCCCTTCCGCCGACCCCGCCGACGCCGTCGCGGTACGCGGCGCGCTGCTCGCCGCGCTGGCGAAGCTGGCGCCGGGCCGCCGGGCCGTGCTCGTACTCCGGTTCTGGTCGGACCTGTCGGAGTCCCAGACGGCCGAGGTGCTCGGGTGCAGCATCGGCAACGTGCGGAGCCAGTCGTTCAAGGGGTTGGCCCAGTTGCGTACGGATCCGTCGGTGGCGGAGCTGGTCGCGGAGCGTACGCGCGGCCGGTGGCAGTCGGAGGTGGGCTGATGTTCGACCACGCGTGGATGAAGGCTTCGCTCGAACTGGAGCTTTCGGCGGTCGACCTGCACGAGCCGTCGATCGACACCATCCTGGCCGCGGGGCGGCAGCGGAGCCTCAGACGGAGGCTGGGATCCGCAGCGGCCGTCGTGGTGCTGGTGGTGTCGGCCGGCATGGCGGTCTCCTCCGTGGGTGCGCCGGCCGGCGGCCCGGCGGTCGCGCACCCCACCGCACCGGCCGAGGCCTACGAAGTGATGGCCCGAGGGGAATTCGACGGGCACGACTGGGAACTGCGCATGCGAGGTACGCGCGGTTGCCTGCCTGCGAGCCGACCGGGAGGCGCCGACGTCTGCGACACCCGGTTCGCGCTCTGCATCCAAGGAGTGGTCGACGGGGCGGCGTCGGCGTGGGAGTGCGACGCGGCCACGGACCCCGAGCGGGGGCGGCACACCGTGATCCCGCCGGGATCGACGACCTTTCTCGCCTGGCGGGGCCTCGCACTTGAAGGCCGCATCGGCCTCACGAGTCGCGAGACGGCGAAGGTCGTCCTGCAGTTCGGCGACGGCCGCACCGCCACCGTCGAGACGTTCCCCGAGGTCGCCCACCCCGGGCAGGACGGCGACCAGCGGCCCCCGATGAACTGGTACGCGTTCCCGTACCCGCCCGGGGAGACGGTCCGGATCGAGTCCCGGTTCGATGCCGCGGGGAACCCGCTTGCCGAGCCGGGGTGACGGGTGAGGGGTGACGGGGGGTGAGGGGCGACGCCATTCCTGGCCACCCCGGTTCTCGGCCCCCGGACTCCCGGACTCCCGGCTCAGCCGAGGCGGCGGTCCTTGAGGACCGGGAAGTCGGCCCGGGTCTTGGCGACCAGGGCGGTGTCGATCTCGGCGGTCAGGACGCGGCCCTCCGGCCCTGCCTCCGCCACGATCTCGCCCCACGGGTCGACGACCACGCTGTACCCGCCCTGGGCCATGCCGGCCTGCGAGCCGGAGGTGTTGCAGGCGAGCACGAAGACCTGGTTCTCGACCGCCCGCGCGCGGGCCAGAAGCCGCCAGTGCTCGACACGGCGGGCCGGCCAGGCGGCCGGGACCACCAGGACCTCGGCGCCGCTGTCCAGGAGCAGCCGGAACATCTCCGGGAAGCGCAGGTCGTAGCAGGTGGCGAGGCCGAGGGTGCCGAACGGCGTGGCGAGCGTCACGATGTCGGCGCCCGGCCCCATGAGCGCGGCCTCGCCGCTGTCGAAGCCGAAGCGGTGGATCTTGCGGTACGTGGCGCGCAGCGCGCCGTCCGGGGCGAACACCAGCGACGTGTTGTAGTGCGCGCCGTCGTCGCCGCGCTCGACGATGCTGCCCCCGTGCAGCCACACGCCCGCGTCGCGCGCGGCCTCGGCGAGCGCCTGTGCGGTCGGGCCGTCCAGGGTCTCGGCGTCCTCGTCCCAGCGGGCGTAGTCCCAGCCCCCGGGCAGCCACAATTCGGGCAGCACGACGAGGTGGTCGTCCTCACGCTCGCGCACCAGGCGCAGCGCCTCGGCAAGCCGGTCGGCCTTCGGCACGGACAGGTCGACATCGAGCTGAATCAGGGACACGCGCACGCAGACCACCACATCCCGCTCACCGTTGCACCGATTCCGCCACCGGAACCTCTGTCGAACATCCTTGCAAGCACGGGCCGCTTCGCGCGAACCGGCTGCCCCGGGCTTCCGCGCAGCGTAACGTGCCTGCATGAACGCCCGGTCGCAGACGGGCCGCGACGGGGCGTCCCGACACCCAGAGGTTCGCCGTGAGCAATGAACTCCAGTATCTCGTCGACGCGTGGGAGCAGTCCGTACGGTCGCTCTCCGATGTCGTCGCCGGACTGACCGAAGGGCAGTGGAACCGCGCGACGGAGTGCCCGGGCTGGTCGATCCGCGATGTCGTCTCGCACGTCATCGGTGTCGAACTGGAGCTGCTGGGCGACCCGCGGCCGATCCACAACCTGCCGAGCGATCTCGCGCATGTGCGGCCGGGCGACGAGTTCAGCCGCTACTGCGAGATACCCGTGGACGTACGGCGCTGCCATACCGCGCCCGAGATGACCGGCGAGCTGACGTGGGTGATCGGCCGCCGCCTGCGGATGCTGCGGGACAGCGACTGCGCGCCCGAGACCGAGGTGCGCGGCATGATGGGCCGCAGCACGCCGTACAAGCACCTGCTGCGCTCGCGGACCTTCGACGTGTGGGCGCACGAGCAGGACGTACGCCGCGCGACCGGCCGGCCGGGCAACCTCGACTCGCCCGCCGCGCAGGTGTCGCGCGACTTCCTGCTCGCCCAGCTTCCGCGGGTGGTCGCCGAGGACGCGCGCATTGCCCCCGGCCACGCGGTGGTGTTCGACGTGCACGGGCAGCTGGAGTTCATGCGCACGGTCACCGTCGGGCCGAACGGGCAGGCGGGGATCGGCGAACAGGTCGCGTTGGCCCCGCTGGTGACGCTGTCGACCGACTGGGAGTCGTTCGCGCGCATGATGTGCGGGCGGATCCGGCCGGCCACCGCCGACCTGAAGATCGAGGGCGACCGGGTCGCGGCCGACCGGGTGCTGGCGGAGATCGCGGTCACGCTGTAGGGGAGGCACCCGAACGGGCGCCTCCCCCACGGGCTGCCGGGGTCAGCTCCAGGCGAACAGCCGCTCGGGCCGCTCCAGCGCCGCGGCGGTGTCCGCGAGCACCTTCGAGCCGAGCTCGCCGTCCACCAGGCGGTGGTCGAACGACAGGGCCAGCGTGGTGACATGACGGGGCTTCACCTTGCCCTTGTGCACCCAGGGCATCTCGCGGATCGCGCCCACCGCGAGGATCGCGGCCTCCCCGGGGTTGAGGATCGGCGTGCCGCCGTCGATGCCGAACACCCCGATGTTGGTGATCGTGATCGTGCCGCCGGACAGATCCGCCGGCTGCGTCTTGCCGGCCCGTGCGGTCGCGGTCAGCTCGCCCAGCGCCCGTGCCAGGTCGACGAGCGGACGCCCGCCCGCGTCCTTGATGTTCGGCACCAGCAGACCGCGCGGAGTGGCCGCCGCGATGCCCAGGTTGATCCGGTCCTTGAGGACGATCTCCTGGTTCTCCTCGTCCCACGACGCGTTCACGTCGGGGTTGCGCCGCACCGCGCCCACCAGCGCCTTGGCCACCAGCAGCAGCGGCGACACCTTGACGTCGGCGAACTCGGGCAGCGCGCGCAGCTTTCCGACGAGCTTGACGCTGCGCGTGACGTCGACCTGCACCCATTCGGTGACGTGCGGGGCGGTGAACGCGCTGGCCACCATCGCCTGCGCGGTCGCCTTGCGCACACCCTTGACCGGTACGCGGCGCTCACCGCCGGCCGCGGCGGGTGCCGGTACGCCGGTCCCCTCGGCCGCCGCGTGCACGTCCTCGCGCGTCACGACGCCGCCGGGCCCGCTCGGAACCAGCGAGCCGAGGTCGACGCCGAGGTCCCGGGCCAGCTTGCGGACCGGGGGCTTGGCGAGCGTGAGCACGCTGCCGGGTGCGGACCCCTGCGTGTGGAAGGGCACCGCCCCGGAGCCCGCCGGGCCCGCGGACTTCGCCGCGGGCTTCGCTGCGGACTTCGCCGCCGGGGCCGGGGCCGAGGGCGTGTTGCGGGGGCGGCGGTGCGCGCTGGTGGCGCGTACGCCGTAGCCGACCAGCACCGCCTCGCGCCCGGCGCCCGGGTTCGCGGCCTCGCCGCCGCCGTCGCCCGCGCCTTGCGCGGCCCCGCCGTTCGCGCCGGCCGCGGCACCCCCTTCCGCCCCGCTCCCGGAGTCGTCCGCCGGTGCCGCAGCGTCCGCGACACCCGTCAGCTCGACCGTGATGATCGGCGCGCCGACGGGAACCGTGTCCCCCTCGGCCGCCAGCAACTCGGTCACCACGCCGTCGAAGGGGCACGGGAGTTCCACCACCGCCTTGGCGGTCTCCACCTCGACGATCACCTGCCCGTCGGTGACGGTGTCGCCGACCGCGACCTGCCACGCGACGATGTCCGCCTCCAGAAGGCCCTCGCCGACGTCGGGCATCACGAACTGCCTGCTCTGCGCCATGCCGTTGCTCCTCACCACTGCGTCACCAGGCCAGCGAACGGTCGACCGCGTCGAGCACGCGGTCGAGGTCCGGCAGGTATTCCTCCTCGATCCGCGACGGCGGATACGGCGAGTGGTACCCGCCGACCCGCAGCACGGGGGCCTGGAGGTGGTAGAAGCAGCGCTCGGTCACGCGCGCGGCGAGCTCCGCGCCCATCCCGAGGAACGTCGGCGCCTCGTGCACGACGACCAGGCGCCCGGTGCGGCGTACCGATTCCTCGACGGCCGCGAAGTCGACCGGCGAGAGCGAGCGCAGGTCGATCACCTCGAGGTCGCGGCCGTCGTCCGCGGCGGCCGCCGACGCGGCGTCCAGGCACGTCTGCACCATCGGACCGTAGGCGACCAGCGTGCAGTCCCGCCCGGTCCGCACGACGCGCGCGGAGTGCAGCGGATCGGGGGTCGCGGTCGTGTCGACCTCGGCCTTGCCCCAGTAGCGGCGCTTGGGTTCGAAGAACACGACCGGGTCGTCGGAGCGGATGGACTGCTGGATCATCCAGTACGCGTCGACCGGGTTGGACGGCGAGACCACGCGCAGACCGGCGGTGTGCGCGAAGTACGCCTCGGGGGACTCGCTGTGGTGCTCGACGGCGCCGATGCCGCCGCCGTACGGGATGCGCACCACGACCGGCACCTTGACGTGCCCGAGCGCCCGCGCGTGCATCTTGGCGAGCTGCGACACGATCTGGTCGTACGCCGGGTACACGAAGCCGTCGAACTGGATCTCCGCGACCGGCCGGTAGCCGGCCAGCGCGAGTCCGATCGCGGTGCCGAGGATGCCCGACTCGGCCAGCGGCGTGTCGACGACGCGGTCCTCGCCGAAGTCCTTCTGGAGGCCGTCGGTGACGCGGAAGACGCCGCCGAGCTTTCCGACGTCCTCGCCCATGATCAGGGTCTTGGGGTCGTCCTCCAGGGCCCGCCGCAGGCCCGCGTTGATGGCCTGCGCCATCGTCATCTGGGCGGGCTTGCCGCCCGACTGCCCGGCCATCAGTGCCCGCCCTCCTGGCTGCCGCCGTCGCCCTGTTCGGCGAACGACGCGTGGTACGCGGTGAACTCGGCCCGCTCCTCGTCGACCAGCGGATGCGGTTCCGCGTACGCGTGCTCGAACATCAGCGTCGGGTCCGGGTCGGGCATCGTGCGCACGCCCTGCCGCACGCGCTTGGCCAGTTCGTCGCTCTCCCGCTCCAACTCGGCGAAGAACTCCGCGTCGGCAAGGCCGTTCTTGTGCAGGAACGCCTTCAGCCGCTCGATCGGGTCCTTGAGCTTCCACGCCTCCAGCTCGGCGGCGAGCCGGTAGCGGGTCGGGTCGTCCGAGGTGGTGTGCGCGCCCATGCGGTAGGTGAACGCCTCGATGAGCATCGGGCCTTCACCGCGCCGGGCCCGCTCCAGGGCGCCGCGCGTGACGGCGAGGCAGGCCAGCACGTCGTTTCCGTCGACGCGTACGCCGGGGAATCCGAATCCGGCGGCGCGCTGATAGAGCGGCACGCGCATCTGGCGTTCGGTGGGCTCCGAAATGGCCCATTGGTTGTTCTGGCAGAAGAACACGACCGGGGCATTGAAGACCGCGGCGAAGGTGAACGCCTCGCTCACGTCTCCCTGGCTGGAGGCGCCGTCGCCGAAATACGCGATGACGGATCCGTCGCCGCCGGAGCGCTGGAGTCCCATCGCATAACCGACCGCGTGCAATGCCTGCGAACCGATCACGATCGTGTAGAGGTGGAAGTTATTGCTGTTCGGATCCCACCCGCCGTGGTTCACCCCGCGGAACATGCCCAGCAGGTTGAGCGGGTCGACGCCGCGGCACCAGGCCACGCCGTGCTCGCGGTACGTCGGGAACGCGTAGTCCTGCTCCCCCAGCGCCCGCCCGGAGCCCACCTGGGCCGCCTCCTGGCCCAGCAGCGAGGCCCACAGGCCCAGCTCGCCCTGCCGTTGCAGCGCGGTGGCCTCGGCGTCGAAGCGGCGGACGAGGACGAGGTCGCGGTAGAGCCCGCGGTATTCGTCGTCGGTGAGGTCGATCGACCAGTCGGGGTGCTCCACCCGCTCACCCTCGGGGGTGAGCAGTTGCACCAGCCCCGGTGTCTGACTCGTGTCCAGACCCGGCCCCGCCGGGTCGGGGAGGCCTGCGCCCGTCCCGGGCCCTCCCACATGGTCCACTGCCACGTTCTCTCCTCGGTCTGTCCGGCCCGCGGGATCGCCGTGGACCGAATCCGGCTTGCCGGGTCCGGTTACCGCGCGGGGTGTGCGCGACATACCGGGCCACGACACGGTGGCTTTACATTCCTAGGATGTCCTAGGAATTCCCGGGTAAATCCGGGTTGGCACCTGCGCACAGGCATGCGGTCCGGGAACTCCCGGGGACCGCACACCGGGAACGTTACCCGTCGGTCCCCGCGGCAGATAGCGGCAACCGCCCGGAGAACTCCGATCCGCTTTGTCGGACGCCCACAACAACCCCCTCGCGAGCCCCGCCCGAAGCCCGCGCGCGGCGCTGATCACCCTGTTCAGAGGCCTGTTCACCGGCCTTCCGGAGGGCCGGTCCCAGCGGAACGGACCAACCCGTGCGAATCTGTACAAGTGACTGACAATGGAACCATCCGGGTGTTTCTTCTCGACGACCATGAAGTCGTGCGCCGCGGCGTGTTCGAGCTGCTGTCCCTGGAAGCGGACATCGAGGTCGTGGGCGAGGCCGGCAGCGCCGCCGAGGCACTGGTCCGCATTCCGGCGACGCGCCCGCAGGTCGCGGTGCTCGACGTACGCCTGCCGGACGGAAGCGGCGTCGAGGTCTGCCGCGAGATCCGCGCCTCGATGCCTGACGTGAGCTGCCTGATGCTCACCTCGTTCTCCGACGACGAGGCGCTGTTCGACGCGATCATGGCCGGTGCCTCCGGATACGTGCTGAAGGACATCCGCGGCTCGGACCTGGTCGGCGCGGTCCGCGACGTCGCGTCCGGGAAGTCCCTGCTCGACCCGGTCGCCACCGCCCGGGTGTTGGAGCGCCTGCGCGGCGGCGGGCGGCAGGACGACCGCCTCGCCTCCCTCAGCGAGCAGGAGCGCAAGATCCTCGACCTGATCGGCGAGGGCATGACGAACCGGCAGATCGGCGGGGAACTGCACCTGGCCGAGAAGACGGTGAAGAACTACGTGTCCAGCCTGCTGGCGAAGCTCGGCATGGAGCGGCGCACGCAGGCGGCGGCGTACGTGGCCCGCAGCAAGGCCGAGAACCACCACCCGTAGGCGCACAAGCAACCGAGGCTTCAGACGGGCGCGCGCCACGTGACCGTGGTGCCCTTGCCGTCCGGCCCCCGGCCGAACTCCGCGGAGCCGCCCAGCGACTCGGCCCGTGCGCGCATGTTCGCGAGCCCGCTGCGGCGGCCGGTGCCGGGGATGCCGACGCCGTCGTCCGTGACGGTCAGCGCGGCGTCGTCCTCCACGATGAGCGACACCTCGACACGCGAAGCCTTCGCGTGCCGTGCGGCGTTGGAGAGCGATTCGCGCAGTGCGGCGAGCAGGTTCTCGGCGACGTCGTCGGGGATGCGCGAGTCGACCGGGCCCACGAAGGTCACCGCGGGCTCGAAGCCGAGGGCGCCGCTCGCGGACGAGGCCTCGCGCAGCACCCGGCCGCGGACGCCCGGCCCGGCGTCGTCCGGGCCCTGCTGCAACGCGAAGATGGTGCTGCGCACCTCGCGGATGGTCGCGTCCAACTCGTCGACCGCCTGGTTGACGCGCCGGATCACCTCCGGCACCTTCGCGAGGCGGGCGGCGCCCTGGAGCATCATGCCGGTCGCGAACAGCCGCTGGACGACGAGGTCGTGGAGGTCGCGGGCGATGCGGTCGCGGTCCTCGTAGACCGCCAGCCGCGAGCGGTCGCGCTGCGCGCCGGCGAGCATGAGGGCGATGGCCGCCTGGCCCGCGAACGCCTGGAACATCGCCTGCTCGGTGTCGTTGAACGGCAGCGCGCCGATGCTGCGGTCGAGTTCGAGTGCGCCGAGCACGCGGTCGCCCGCGGCGAGCGGCACGAACAGGCCGGGACCGAACGCGCGCGACTGCTCCAGCATGACGCGCGGATCGGTGCTCATGTCCGCGATGAACATGCTCTCCCCCGCGTCGATCACGCGCGCGAGCGGCGATCCCACCGGGATGACCGTGCCTGCCAGCGCGGAGACGTCGTCCCCGTCGGTGATCTCCACGAGGTACGAACCGTCGGGCTGCGGAAGGTATATCGCCGAAAAGTCGGCGGACGCGAGGGCCCGCGCGCGCCTGGCGACGACCTGGAGCGCCTCGTCGGGGTCCTCGGTGCCCAGCAGCGTGGTGGTGATGTCGACGGACCCTTGGATCCACTCCTCGCGCTCGCGGGCCTGCTGGTAGAGCCGGGCGTTCTCGATGGCGACGCCGGCGGCCGCGGCGAGGGCGCGCACGACCTGCTTGTCCTCGGCGCTGAATCCCGACCGGCCGCGCTTCTCGGTGAGGTAGAGGTTGCCGAACACCTCGTCGCGCAGGCGGATCGGGACCCCGAGGAACGAGTGCATCGGGGGGTGGTGGGGCGGGAAGCCGTACGACGCCGGGTGTCGCGTCAGGTCGTCCAGGCGCAGGGGCTCCGGATCGTCGATCAGCAGCCCGAGGATGCCGCGCCCGTGCGGGAGGTCCCCGATCTCGGCGGCGGTCTCCGGGTCGAGGCCGACGTGGATGAAGTCGACGAGATGGCGGCCGGCGCCTTCGGGGCCGAGTACGCCGATCGCGCCGTACTTGGCGTCGACGAGTTCCACGGCCTCCTCGACGATGCGGTACAGCGTCGTGTGCAGGTCGAGGTCGGCGCCGACGGACACGACGGCTTCGAGGAGCCCTTGCAGGCGGTCCCCGGTGGCGGCGGCGCTCTGCAGGCGCTCGACCACCTCCGCGACCAGGTCGTCGAGCCCGAGCGCGGCAAGCTCCGGAAGCCGTGAGCCCTCGGGGGGCGCGGCCCCGAAGCCGGGGTCGGAGGTGTCCACCATGGTGAGAGGCTAAAGGCTTTTGGGTTATATGCCGCGTATGCCAGCACGATGGGGCAAGGTGGCGCGCGCAACTCGGGGGGGGTTCTTTTATCCAGACAAAGTCCCTCCACACGCGATCACGGGCAGTGCGTCAGCCACAAAACGCAGTCGCGCCGACGTGTCGACCATCCGGTCCCTGACGCCGGCCTGAAGTCCTGCCGGAGTATTGGCGCTCCGGCAGGACTTCGGGCTTTTCCCCGGCCAGGAGCGGTTACGCGGGGTGGAGGGCGGCTTCGGTGGCGGTCTCGTGGGCAAGGAGGGTGCGGAAGGGGCCCTCTTGGGTGGTCAGGTCGGTCCAGGTGCCGCGCTGCGCGACCCGGCCGTGGTCGAGGACCACGATCTCGTCGACCTGGTCGAGGCCGGCGAGGCGGTGCGTGATGAGGACGGTCGTGCGGTCCTCCGTCGCAGCCAGCAGGTCCGCGGTGAGGGCGTCGGCGGTCGCGAGGTCCAGGTGCTCGGCGGGCTCGTCGAGGACGACGATGTCGAAGTCGGCCAGCAGCACGCGCGCGAGCGCGAGGCGCTGGCGCTGGCCGCCCGACATGCGCGCGCCGTGCTCGCCGACCATGGTGTCCAGGCCGCGCGGCAGGCTGTCCACCCAGTCGAGCAGGCGGGCGCGGGCGAGCGCGTCGCGGATCGCGGCGTCGTCGCAACCGGGCCTGGCGAGGCGGAGGTTCTCGCGCACGGAGCTGTCGAAGATATGGGCGTCCTGCGCACAGAGGCCGATCGCGCGCCGGACGGCGTCGCCGTCGAGGTCGGTGAGCGCGGCGGACTCGGCAGCCGTGGAGTCGGCAACGGGCGCGGGGCCGACGCCGGCCGCGGTGAGGCGTACGTCGCCGGACTCGGGGTCGAGGAACCGCAGCATCACGTTGGCCAGGGTCGTCTTGCCCGAACCGCTCGGGCCGACGACCGCGACCCTGCGTCCCGGTGTGAGGTCGAGGTCGACCGCGTCGAGGGCGGGCGGGCCGTCGGGGGTCCAGCGAGCGGTCAGCCCGCGGATGTGGAGGCTGTGCGGGCCGGGCGGCAGAGGGACGGGGTTCGCGGGCTCGCGTACCGGCTCCGGGGCGTCGACGACCTCGAACACCCGGGCCGCGGCGCGGCGGGAGGATTCGAGGTTCCGCCCGGCCGACGGCAGGACGGCGGTGGCCTCGAAGGCGGCCAACGGCGTCAGGATGACGAGGGCGAGCAGGACGCCGTCGAGCCGCCCCGCGGCGACCGCCGCGATGCCGACGAGCGCGCAGCCCCACACCGTGGCGCCGGTGGCCAGCGCGGCGAGCCCGGACCCGAGCCCCGCGCCTTGGGCCTGACGGGCCTCGGTACGGCGCAGGCGGGCGTCGACGGTGTCCAGCGCCGCGAGGCGCGCGGGGGCGGCTCCGGCGGCGATCAGTTCGGGGGCGCCGCGGAGGAGTTCGGTGACGCCGGTGGACAGTTCCCCGCGTACGGAGGAGATCCGACGTTCCGCACGGCGGGTGACGCGCGCGGCCGTCCAGGGGACGAGGAGTCCCGCGGCGAGGAGTCCGGCGGCGAGCACGGCACCGGCCTCGGGCAGGAACGCGCCCGTCACGCCGACGGCGGCGACGCCCACGACCGCCGCGACGGCCGCGGGGAGCAGCGCGCGGAGGAAGAAGTCCTGGACGGCGTCGACGTCGGTGACGAGGCGGGAGAGGAGGTCGCCGCGACGGAAGGCGGGGAGGCCGGCGGGGGCGAGGCGTTCGAGGCGCTCGTACACGGTGACGCGGAGGCGGGCGAGGATGCGGAAGGCCGCGTCGTGGGAGACCAGGCGCTCGGCGTAGCGGAACACGGCGCGCGAGATGCCGAACGCGCGGACGGACGTGACCGCGACCATGAGGGTGAGGACGGGCGGGTGTTGCGAGGCGCGGGAGATGAGCCACGCGGAGGTCGCCATGAGGCCGACCGAGCTGCCGAGGGCGATCGCGCCGAGCAGGACGGCGAGCGCGAGGCGGGAGCGGACGGGGCGGGCCAGGGCGAGCAGGCGGCGGAAGGTGGAGGCGTGCGGGTTGGTGTGGCCGACGTCGGCGAAGTCCGCGTCGGGACCGCCCGCGTCGGTGCGGCCTGTGGACGACGGCTCGTCGGTCCGATCATCGGCCGGCACCTGGGGATCGCCGACGGCGGTTTCGCCGCGAACTCCGGTAGACCCCCGGAGTGGGGGCGCGTTTCCGTTGTCGGATGATCCGACCGCGGCCTGCGGCTCCAGGTGCACCACGTGGTCCGCGACCGCCAGCAGGGCCGGGCGGTGCGCCACCAGCAGCACCGTCCGCCCCAGCGCGAGCCGCCGTACCGCGTCGACGACCGCCGCCTCGCTCTCCCCGTCCAGGCTCGCGGTCGGCTCGTCCAGCAGCAGCACCGGCCGGTCGGCGAGGAACGCCCGGGCCAGCGCGAGCCGCTGCCGCTGCCCGGCGGACAGCCCGGCGCCGTCCTCCCCCAGCCGCGTGGCCAACCCGCCCGCCGCCGTGACGAACTCCTCGGCGTGCGCCGCCCGCAGGGCCTCGCGCAGCGCCGCGTCGTCCGCGTCCGGCGCCGCCATCCGCAGGTTCTCCGCGATCGTCCCCGCGAACAGGTACGGCCGCTGCGGCACCCACGCGATCCGCGACCGCCACGCGTCCCCGTCCAGGTCCGCCAGGTCGGCCCCGTCGACGGTGATCCGCCCCGAATCGGGCGCCACGAACCCCAGCAGCGCGGCCACGACCGTGGACTTGCCGACCCCGCTCGGCCCGACCAGGGCCGTCGTCTCGCCGGGCCGCAGCACCAGCGAGGCGCCCGCGACCGACGGTTCGGTCCGATCGGGTCTGCGTACGGTCAAATCCTCGACCCGCACCACCGCGTCCCGCCCCGGCACGGGCACAGGCACCTGCGACGCCCCGGCCTCCCCGCCCCCCGGCACCGGCGTCTCGACGATCGCGAACACCCGTTCCGCCGCCGTCAGTCCCTCCACACTCGCGTGGTACTCCGCGCCCACCTGGCGCAGCGGCAGGTACGCCTCCGGCGCCAGGATCAGCACGACCAGCGCCGTGTGCAGGTCCATGTCGCCCTCGACGAGCCGCAGCCCGACGCCCACCGCGACCAGCGCCACCGAGATCGTCGCGAGCAGCTCCAGCGCGAACGACGACAGGAACGCCACCCGCAGCGTCTTGAGCGTCACCTTGCGGTAGTCGTCGGTGATCTTCCGGATCGACGCGGCCTGCGCCTTCGCGCGCCCGAAGACCTTGAGCGTCGGCAGCCCCGCCACGACGTCGAGGAAGTGCCCGGCGAGACGCGCGAGTACGTCCCACTGCCGGTCCATGTACTTCTGTGTCGCCATCCCGATCAACGCCATGAACAGCGGGATCAGCGGGAGTGTGACCACGATCGTGGCGGCCGAGATCCAGTCGCCCGTGACGATCCGCGCGACGACCGCGACCGGGACCACGACGGCGAGCACGAGCTGCGGCAGGTACCGCGCGAAATACCCGTCGAGCGCGTCGATGCCGCGCGTCGCCAGCGTGGTCAGCTCGCCGGTCCGGGCGCCCGTCAGCCACGCCGGCCCCAGCCGCATCACCTGCGCGAGCAGCTTGCGGCGCAACTGCGACTTCACCGCGGCCGACGTACGGTGCGCGGCGACCTCGGTGAGCCACGCCGCCAGCGCACGCCCGGCCGCGACCAGCGCGAGGGCGATCAGCGGCGTACGCAGCTCCGCGACGCTCTTGCCGTCCTGGAACGCGCCCACGATCAGCGTCGCGAGCAGCCCCGCCTGCACGATGACGAGACCCGCGCCCACCACCCCGAGGACGACCGTGAGGGCGAGGAACCCCCGGGTGGCTCGGGCGTGGCGCATCAGGCGCGGGTCTACGGGCTTCATCGTCTCTTCCGTCGTCCGGACCGCTCCGACGCGGCGGTCCGTGTGTTCGTGGTGCGTTCCGGTCCGGGCCGGGTCCGTCCCGGCCCGTGCCGGTCAGGGCCGGTCAGGGCCCGTCAGGCCTCAGCCCGCGCCGTGCGGCACCGTCGTCGGGATGTTCTTGGTGCCGATGCGCTTGCGGAACACCCAGTACGTCCAGCCCTGGTAGCACAGCACGATCGGGGTCATGATCACCGCGACCCACGTCATGATCTTCAGGGTGTAGGACGTCGAGGCGGCATTCGTCGTCGTCAGGTTGTAGGCGGAGTCGATGCTCGACGGCATCACGTTCGGGAACAGTGCCAGGAACAGCATCGCCACCGCCGCGACGATCGCCACACCCGACATCGCGAACGTCCAGCCCTCGCGCCCGACGCGGTTCAGGCCCAGCGACGCCAGCAGCGCCACGACCGCGACCACCATCGCCACCAGGCTCTTGCCGTTGCCGCTGTCGACCTGCGTCCAGATCAGGAAGACCAGCGCCAGCGCCGCGGTCGCGAGCCCGAGCTTGAAGGCCAGCGCGTTGGCGCGGTCGCGGATGTCGCCGACCGTCTTGAGCCCGACGAAGACCGCGCCGTGGAAGGTGAACAGCACGAGCGTGACCAGGCCGCCCAGCAGCGCGTACGGGTTCAGCAGGTCGAGCAGGTTGCCCACGTACTCCTTCTCGGCGTCGATCTTGACGCCGCGCACGATGTTGGCGAACGCGACGCCCCACAGGAAGGCGGGGACCAGCGAGCCCCAGAAGATCGCGTTCTCCCAGTTCCGCTTCCATTTGGCGTCGTCGCGCTTCGCCCGGTACTCGAAGGCGACGCCGCGCAGGATCAGCGCGACCAGGATGATCAGCAGCGGCAGGTAGAACCCGCTGAACAGGGTGGCGTACCACTCGGGGAACGCCGCGAAGGTGGCGCCGCCCGCGGTGATCAGCCACACCTCGTTGCCGTCCCAGACCGGCCCGATGGTGTTGATGAGCACCCGGCGCTCGGTCTCGTTCCGGGCGAGCCCCTTGGTGAGTATGCCGACGCCGAAGTCGAAGCCCTCCAGGAAGAAGTAGCCGATCCACAGGACGGCGATCAGGATGAACCAGACGGTGGTGAGTTCCATCGCAAGCCTCGTTCGAGTTGCTGGGGTCCTGGCCCGCGCTCAGTACGCGAAGGCGAGCGGGCGGTCGGCGTCGTCGTCGGAGTCCTTGCCGGACTCCGCGTCCGGCCCTCCGTCGGGACCGCCGGGGCCGCGCGGCTTCTCCGGTTCGACCTCCGGTGGTCCGGCGATGACGTAGCGCCGCAGCAGGCCGACTTCGACCACCGCGAGGACGCCGTACAGCAGCGTGAAGACGATGAGCGAGGTCAGCACCTCGCCCGCGGACACGCTCGGGGACACCGCGGACTCGGTCTTCAGGACGCCGAACACCACCCACGGCTGGCGGCCCATCTCGGTGAAGATCCAGCCGAAGGAGTTGCCGAGGAGCGGGAAGGCGAGCGTCCACAGGCCGGCGCGCCAGATCCACTTGTTGGTGGGCAGCGCGCGCTTCTTGCGGGTCAGCCACAACCCGATGACGCCCACCACGAACGACGTCATGCCGAACCCGATCATGAGGCGGAAGCCCCAGTAGGTGACCGGGATGTTCGGCCGGTAGTCGCCGGGGCCGTACTTCGCCTCCATCTCGCGCTGGAGGTCGTTGATGCCGGGAAGCTCGGCGTCGAAGTCGCTCTTCGCGAGGAAGGACAGCGCGCCGGGCACCTCGATGGCGACCTTGTTGTGGCCCTTGCTCACGTCGCCGTACGCGAAGAGCGAGAACGGCGCGGGCTGCTCGGTGTCCCACAGCGCCTCGGCGGAGGCCATCTTCATGGGCTGCTGCTCGTACATGATCTTGCCCTGGAAGTCGCCGGTGACGGCGACCCCGAGCCCCGCGACGACCGCGACCCACAGGCCGAGCCGCAGCGACGGCCGGAAGACCTCGACCTCGTTGCGCTTGCGCAGGTGCCAGCAGCTGATGCCGACGATGAACGCCGCGGCGGTCAGGAACGCCGCCGTGATGACGTGGAAGAAGGCGCTGACGGCGGTGTTCTGGGTGAGCACCGCGACGATGTCGGTGAGTTCGGCGCGTCCGCTCTCCGGGTTTATCCGGTAGCCGGTCGGGTGCTGCATCCACGAGTTGGCGGCGAGGATGAAGTACGCCGACAGGATCGTGCCGATCGCGGCGGCCCAGATGGTCGCGAGGTGGATCTTCTTGGGCAGGCGGTCCCAGCCGAAGATCCACAGGCCGAGGAAGGTCGATTCGAGGAAGAACGCGACCAGCGCCTCGATCGCGAGCGGTGCGCCGAAGACGTCACCGACGAAGCGGGAGTAGTCCGACCAGTTCATGCCGAACTGGAACTCCTGCACGATGCCGGTGACCAGGCCCATCGCGAAGTTGATCAGGAAGAGCTTGCCCCAGAACTTGGTGGCCCGGAGGTAGTGCTCCTTGCCGGTCCGGTACCAGGCGGTCTGGAGGCAGGCGACGAGCGTCGACAGCCCGATCGTCAGGGGGACGAACAGGAAGTGGTAGACGGTCGTGATGCCGAACTGCCACCTGGCGACGTCCAGCGGATCGAGGGCGAGGTCCACGGACGACCTCCTCCGAAAAGTCGTTCTGGTTGATATGCATGGGCTTGTTGCTGATTGCTGGGTTCTGTGAGGTCTTGCGGTGTTCTGATGTGACTTGCGCTGATGATGCGGTTTCTCACGATGCACGGCACATGACCCGGCCCGGGTCAGCCACGCCGCACCCCTCGACCGGGCGCCATACCAGGACGAACCCGGAGGTAGCGCTACAGCAAACGGTGTGACGCGCAGCACGACTTTGTGCATGCATTCACAAAGTCGGGCTTGTGCATCCGTTCACAAACTCTAGCGAGGGGGTTTCGGGGGCAAACACGGGGGGTCGGTACGCGGCCTTTGCGGCTCGTGTACCGACCCCCTGCGGAGATCTTCGGGGCGCTCAGACCAGGCGCGAGGCGACGTCCAGGAACAGGTCGTTCGCTTCCTTCTCGCCGATGGTGACGCGGCAGCCCTCGCCGTCGAAGGGGCGTACGGTGACGCCGGCCGCGGCGCACGCCGCCGCGAACTCCAGGGTCCGCGCGCCGAGTCGCAGCCACACGAAGTTGGCCTGGGTCTCGGGCACGGTCCAGCCCTGTGCGCGCAGGGCGTCCACGACGCGGGTGCGCTCGGCGACCAGCGCGTCGACGCGTTCGAGGAGAGCGTCCTCGGAGCGCAGCGAGGCGACGGCGGCGTCCTGGGCGAGCTGGCTGACCCCGAACGGGACGGCGGTCTTGCGCAGCGCCTCGGCGACCGGCTCGTGCGCGACGGCGAAGCCGACGCGCAGGCCGGCGAGTCCGTACGCCTTGGAGAAGGTGCGCAGCACCGCGACGTTGGGCCGGTCGCGGTACACCTCGATGCCGTCGGGGATCTCGGTGTCGCGCACGAACTCCTTGTACGCCTCGTCGAGGACCACCAGGACGTCCGAGGGCACGCGGTCCAGGAAGCGGTCGAGCGCGTCGCGGCGCACCGCGGTCCCGGTCGGGTTGTTGGGGTTGCACACGAACACCAGCCGGGTGCGGTCGGTGATCGCGGCGGCCATCGCGTCGAGGTCGTGGCCCTCGTCCGGCAGCAGCGGGACCTGCACGGACGTGGCGCCGGAGATCTGCGTGACGATCGGGTACGCCTCGAAGGACCGCCAGGCGTAGATCACCTCGTCGCCGGGGCCGGACGTGGCCTGGAGCAGCGACTGCGCGACGCCGACCGAGCCGGTGCCGGTGGCGACGTGCTCGGGCGGCACCCCGAACCGCTCCGCGAGTTCGGCGGTCAGCTCGCCGCAGAGCATGTCCGGGTAGCGGTTGAAGGACGCGGCCGCGGAGGCCACCTTCTCCAGCACGCCGGGCAGCGGCGGGTAGGGGTTCTCGTTCGAGGAGAGCTTGTAGGACGGCGCCCCGGAACCGGCCGCGGCGGCGCGTCCCGGCTTGTACGCGGGCAGGGTGTCGAGCACACCGCGCAAACGCGGCCCACCGCCGGCGGGGTTGTCGTGAGTCACCGTCGTCCTCCACAGAATGGCCGTCGAAGAGATAGTCGAAGGGGTGGTCGAGGGGTTCGGCCCGCTCGCTCCCGCAGTCCGGATGCGGTCCGGATGCCGTCCGGTTGCGGTCCGGAAGCAGTCGGACGCCGTGGCGTGTCACGGACGACAGACCGCGGATCGCGGATGGAACCCCTGCCTCACCTTACGTTTCCGCCTCGAGCGGGGTCGCCGCCGGGCACCCGGGCTCTGTCGGGCACCCGCGCAATGCGCATCTTCAGGACCAGGTATGCGGAAAATGGTTTCTTCGCAAAAGGAACCCCATGCCCGGCGTCAGACGACCCGAACGGCCCTACTGTCGTTGGCGATGACTGTTGACCAGGGGGCTCCCGGACGGCGGCCCACACGCGTCGGCATCCGGGACGTCGCTGCCGCGGCCGGGGTGTCGATCACGACCGTCTCCGACGCGCTCAACGGCAAGGGCCGACTGCCCGACTCCACCCGTGTACACGTCCGCGAGGTCGCCGACCGCCTGGGCTACCGGCCCTCCGCGGCGGCACGCACGCTGCGCACCGGCCGGTCCGGGCTGATCGGCCTCACCACGACCAACCACGCCGCGGAACCGTTCGCGCTGACCGAGTACGGCTGGTTCACCGAACTGGTCCGGGCGGCGACCGGTGCCGCCCTCGACCGCGGGTACGCCCTCGTGGTGCTGCCCACCTCCTCGCGGCACGACGTGTGGAGCAACGTGGCGCTCGACGGGACGATCGTCGTCGACCCGGCCGAGGACGACCCGATGGTCCGCGAACTGCTCCGGCGCGGCGTGCCGGTCGTGACCGGCGGGCATCCCGGGGACAGCACCGTGCACGGCTGGGTCGACATCGACCACGCGCTCGCGATGGATACGGTCCTCGACCACCTCGCCGAGGCGGGCGCGCGGCGGATCGCGCTGCTCACGTCGCAGGAGGGGACCTACGCGCGGCGGTGCGTGGACGCGTACGGCGCCTGGTGTGCGGAGCGCGGGCGCGAGCCGCTGGTCGAGGCGTACCCGCCGAACACCTCGGGAGCCGCGGGCGCCGCCGCGGGCCGGCTGCTCGACCTGCCGGCCGCGGTACGACCTGACGCGGTCTACGGCCTGCACGAGGGCTGCGGCGGCGAGTTGCTGGCCGCCGCGCGGGCTCGCGGGCTTCGCGTTCCGGAGGACCTGCTGGTGGCCGCGTGCGGCGAGGAGTCGGCGCACGCCGCCGAACCCGGACTGACCACCCTCAGCCTCCAGCCGAGGGTGGCCGGAAGCAGTGCGGTCGAGCTGCTGGTCGGGGTGATCGAGGAGGACGCGGCCCGGGTCGGACCGCGGGTCCCGGCGCAGCGTACGGTGCCCATCCGCCTGTCGGTGCGGGCCTCGACCCGCCGTGGCGCCATGGGTTCTGGCGGTTTGTCCGCTTCCTGATCTCGCCCGTACGGCGCAGCCGCTGTCCGCGACACGCGCCCGAATATGCGGGACGCGCGATGTCTGGGGGCAGTACCGTTCCCCGATTCGCCCGCGCAAGATACGGTCACGGCACGGCGTCCTCATCAGACGGTGAATCGAACGGTGAAAACGACGGCGAATCGGACGGTGATCGGATGGTGTTCGCACCCTGGGCACCGCAGCCGTACAGCTCCGCAGTGCGTCATGCTTCATGACAGGCGTCACCCCCACTGCGGCCGCTGGGCAGGCGTGGGGGCGCGGAAGAAAGGAATCGTCTCGTGAGCATCGCCTCGGGAGCGCCCGGCACAGGCGGCGCGGTCGACGTCGAGGACGCGCCGCTCTACGTGGTGGGCGACGTGCACGGCCATCTCGACGAGCTCGAGGCGGCCTTGCGCGAGCAGGGCCTCATCGACGACGACGGGAGCTGGAGCGGGGGTGCCTCCCGGCTCTGGTTCCTGGGGGACTTCACCGACCGGGGTCCGGACGGCATCGGCGTGGTCGAGCTCGCGATGCGCCTGGCCGAGGAGGCCTCGGCCGAGGGCGGCAGTTCGCGGATGCTGCTCGGCAACCACGAGATCCTGCTGCTCGGCGTGTACTTCTTCGGCGACCACCCGGTGCCGGTCGCGGGTGGTGCCACCACGTTCCGGGAGATCTGGCTGCGCAACGGCGGCCTCCAGTGGGACCTGGACCG
Organism: Streptomycetaceae bacterium NBC_01309; assembly: GCA_045039925.1. GTDB lineage: Bacteria > Actinomycetota > Actinomycetes > Streptomycetales > Streptomycetaceae > Yinghuangia. The sequence goes on along the minus strand of CP108400.1, from coordinate 5,447,528 downwards.
GTTCACCGACGCGCAGGCGCAGTGGCTCGCGTCGCAGCCCGTCGCGGCGGTGGTGGACGGGTACCTGCTGATCCACTCGGACAGCAACGCGTACCTGGAATACGGCAGCACCATCGAGGACATCGACGGCGAGATCGCCGAGATGCTGCGCGACCCCGAACCCCTGCCGTGCTGGGACCTGTTCCGCAATCTCACGCGGCGCGGTGCCTTCATGGGCGAGGCGGGGGCGAACGCCGCGGCCGATCTGCTGGGTGAGTTGGGCGGGCGGCACATCGTGCACGGGCACACGCCGATCCCGTACCAGACCGGTGAGGACCCGTCGACGATCGCCGGCCCGCGCGTGTACGCCGACGGCCAGGTCATCAACCTCGACGGCGGCATCTACCTGGGCGGGCCGTGTCTGGTCGCCCGACTGCCGCTGGCCGAGCGGACGGTGCCGCCTCCGCCGAGTGCGGACGAGGAGACCATCGGCATGGTCTACGACATCGACGACGAACCCGAGTACGGCTGACCGACCGGGCGCGTCCCGGGCGTTCCGCGTGACTTCGGTGCGCTCGGTCTCGCGCGTGCTGCCTTTCGGCCTGCAACCGGTCGGCCAGGTGTCGGTCGGCGCGGTGTCGATTGGCCTGGAGCCGATTCCGAACGAAAACGCAACCCTGGGCGACAAGAGGGAATTCCCTGGGGCAAAACCACCGTTCCCGGCTCTACCCTGGGGATATCCGCTCCGCAACCGCCGGGTCGCGAGGCGGGCGAACGATCGACCCGAGCCGGTCGTCGTACCGGACTCCGACGCGTCGCCTCCCGTGCGTTTGGCGGAACGGGGGGCAGACGCGGGCCCATTCGCGCGGGCGATCTCGGGGGATCCGATGCACAACGACCAGCACCCTCACCCGTTCCACTACGAGGAACACCGGCGGCAGTTCGAGCGGATCGTCGACGACGCGCTGCATCAGGACGACATCGCCCGGGCATTGGCGGAGTCGCCGGAGCTGAACGCCGAGCAATTGCGTACCGCGACGCTCGCCCACGCCGACGCCATCGCGGCAAAGGCCCCGGTCGAGTACCGGCGCCTCGTCGACAGCGAAGAGCGCTCGAACCCCACGCCGAGCGAGCAGGCCGCAACTCCCTTTGCGGAGACGGCCGAAGGCGTCGGGTTCTTCGCGTTGGCCACGTCGATCACGATCATCGTCGCGGCGATTTCGGCGGCGGTGTTCCTGGTGGCCTACTACGTCATCAAGGCGGCCACCGACCACGACAAGGGCGTCGCGCCGGTACGCCTCGTCGGGGTGGCCTCCCTGGTGATCGCACTCGGCGCGGCGGTGCTGGCGGGCCTCGCGATGCTCCTGCACGCCGGACGGAACCGGCGAACTCCCCCTGTGGACAGGGAAGTCCGGCTGGCCCGCGAGGAATGGCAGGCGGCCGTACTCCATCAAGGGGTCCTGCCCTTCATGTCCACCATGCTCGCCACCGCGGCGGCGGGCGGGGACGCACGCGTCATACCGCTCCAAGCACCGCGCAACGGGAACGGCCGCCGCCCAAGCAGGCGCGAGCGCGAGCGCGAGCCCGAAGGCGACCAACCCACCGACGCCGTCCGCTGACGACCCGGCCGCCCGGCCCCCAACCGCCGGGCGGCGCACGTCGTTTGCGCGGCGTACGTCGTGGCGAGCGGTCGGCGCGGTGGCGCGCGGTGGGCGCGGTGGCGCGCGGTGGGCGCGGTGGCGCGCGGTGGGCGCGGTACGCGTGCCTGCGCCGTCAGCCCGTGTCGCCCAGGGAGTCGACGTAGGTTCGGGCTTGGCGGGCCATTTTCCGCCACAGCAGAAGCGTCGCCGCCTCGTCCGCCTGGGCGGGGAACGCCACCCACTCGCGCATCGCCCGCGTCCCCATCGTCACGCGCTCGGCCGTCCCCGCGTCGATCAGCAGCCGGGCCCGCTCCTCCGGAAGCTTCACGATGAGCCCGCCGTCGTGACCGAGGAACGCGAAGACCTTGCCGTCGACCCGAAGTCCCGGGCTGCGGAACATCGTTCCTGTGTCGATGCCGTACTCGTCGTCGAATCCCGCGGCGATCCGCGCGAACAGGTCCTGGTTCGGCTTGTCCCGTCGTCGACGAGCAGTCATGGGCTGGGCCTCTCTCCGTTTGCCGGTTCGGGAGTGCAGTTGCGGGGGTGGGTGCTCAGAGGATTCCGGCGGCGCGGGCGGCCTTGATCCAGGACGGGAACTCGGAGAGCAGCCGGTCGTACAGCTCGGCGTCGGAGACCTTGAGGATGTCGTCCACCGCGAAGAAGCCCACGTTGTCGACGCGGCGGCCCGGCATGGTGTCGAAGCGTTCGAGCACGCCGTAGTTGGACCGCCCGAGACCCACGAACTGCCAGAAGATCGGCTCCTCGACGGCGGCCCGCAGCTCCCGCTCGATCTCGTTGTTCCGGTACACGCCGCCGTCGGAGAAGAACAGGACGAGCGTGGGGTCGGCGGCCGGGGTGTGGCGGACGTACGTGCGGACGTCCGCGATGACCCTCTGCTCCTCGTTCTGGATGCCGACCATGCGCATGTCGACCTGGGCGGGGTGAAGTCCCTTCTTGCGCTTGGACGGTCGGCCGAACAGGCTGATCTCGCCGACGCGCACGTGCAGTCTCAGCCACTCGGGGAGTTCGCCCAGCACCAGGTCGGGCAGCCGCACCGAGTGCGAGGCGAACGTCCACGCCTGCATCTCGCCGTCGTCGTCCAGTTGCGCGGCGACGGCCGCCATGCGCTCCACGACGTCGGCGACGGTGCCCCTGTCGTACAACAGGCTCATCGAGCCGGACGCGTCCAGGACCAGGATGACCCGCGCGCGGATCCCGGCGGCACCGTGCTTGCGGAGGCTGACCGCCACCTGCTCCTTGCGCAGCGAGAGCCGCTTCCGCATGTCGACGGGCAGTTGGTCCTCGCCCTTGGTGAACCGGATCCCCGAGCCCGCGCCCGCGGGCGCCGGCGGGGCGGGCAGCGGGGGCGGCAGGATCGCCTGCCCGGGCGCCGGGGGCGGGGGTGGCGGCGGCGCGACCGGCCGCGTGGTCACGATCGGCCGCGTCGTCGCGATCGGCGGTGCGGGCACGACCGGCGGCACGGGCACAGGTGTCGGCCCGGCCGGCGGTGCGGCGGCGATCGGCGGCGGATCGTCGACGGTGATCCCGAAGTCGGTGGCCAGTCCCGCGAGTCCGACCGCGTACCCCTGCCCGATCGCCCGGAACTTCCACTGCTCGCCGCGCCGGTACAGCTCGCCGCTGACGAACGCGGTCTCCGTCGTCGCGGTCATCTCGAAGCGGGCGAGCTCCGCCTGCGTCCGGGCGTCCAGCAGCCGCAGCGTCAGCCCGGCCATCTGGCCGAAAGTCCCTCCGTCCGCGGACGCGCACAGCACCACCCGCCGGATCGCCGGCTCCACCTTCGCCAGGTCGACCTCGACGGCGTCCGACACCGCCTCCGGCCCCGACTGCTTGCCGAGGTGCCGTACCGCGCCCGAAGCGTGCCGCGGCTGGTTGTAGAAGACGAAGTCGTCGTCGTCGCGCACCCGTTCGGCGGCGTTCAGCAGCAGCACGGACGCGTCCGCATCCGGCCCGCCGGGCCGCCGAGTCCACGTCAGCACAGCGTGCACCACCGAAGCGGCGACCGGAATGTTCGCACCCTTGCCCATGGAAGTCGCTGTCACAAACCCAGTGTGCCCAGCAACTTGTCCTGCGGCGGGAGGACCACGCGGGACGACAGGTCGAACAATCAGCCGATTGCCGGAGGACAACCCGGTGCGACCGAAGACGTCGCGCCTTTTGTCTCGCATAGTGGATTGTGACGGCAGGCGGAGCCGGGTGACTATTGCCCGTCCGCTGCTCGCCTTCGGGCTTACTACTCATGCGTGCAAGGGAGTTGCCCTAGGTGACCACAGTGGGTATCGAGGAAGAGTTCCATCTTGTCGACAGCAGCACGCGGTACCTGCGGCCTGCCGCGGCGGCCGTACTCGCGCAACTGCCCGCCGTGGGGTTCACCCAGGAGGGCAAGCAGACCACGGTCGAGACGAACAGCGAGCCGCACAGCGACCTTTCGCGTCTGCGGGATGATGTCGCGCGCAAACGCGCCCTCCTGGCGAGCGTGGCCGACGACAACGGCGTGCAGGTCGCTGCCGCGGGCACGATGCCGCTGATGCGTCTGGGGGATGCGGTCCCCACACCCGAGCGCCGCTATCTCGCGAACGTGCACAACTTCGCCCACATCGCGCTCGAACAGGTGATCTGCGGCATGCACGTGCACGTCGGAATCGAGGACCGCGACGTCGCGGCGCCCGCGATGGCGTGGATCTCGCCGTGGGTCCCTGTCCTCTTGGCGTTCAGCGCGAACTCGCCCTACTGGCTGGGCGAGGACACCGGGTACGCCAGTTGGCGCACCATGCTGTGGCAACGCTGGCCCACCGCGGGCCCCGCACCCCGGTGCGAGTCTGCGGCGGAGTACGACGCCCTCGTCGCCGGGCTGATCCGTTCCGAAGTCGTGAGCGATGCCGGAATGATCTACCACGACCTGCGGCTGTCGGCGCACGTGCCGACCATCGAACTCCGGGTCTGCGACGTCGTCCCCGACCTCGACACCACGATCATGATCGCGGCGCTGTTCCGGGCCCTGGTCCGGCACGCCGGCAACGCGGTCCGCGCGGGCCGCCCGGCCCCGCGGTTCCCGAACAGCTTCCTGCGCGCCGCGACCTGGCGGTCCGCCCGTTCCGGACTGACCGGCGACCTGATCGACCCCGGGTCGGGCAGGCCGTTCCCGGCCGCGGTCGTGGTACGCCGGCTCCTGCGCACCGTCGAGACCGACCTGCGTTTCCACGGGGACTACGAGCGGGTCCGGAGCACCGCCGCGGAGGTCCTCGCCCGGGGCGACTGGGCCCAGCTCCAGCGGCAGACCGGCCGGCACCGCGGACTGGCCGCCGTGGTCGACCTGCTGACGACCGAGACCAGGGCATATCAGCCGCAGTTGGACTACACGCCGACCGCGGAAGGCCATCCGGCCGCCTGAACGAGGCATCCGCCGGGGCTTCCCTCCCCGGCCCCGCCGGCACGGTGTCCGGGCGACCTCGCGGTCCCCGGACACCGCGGCCCGGCCAGACTGGGTGCCGTGTCGGAAATCGCCGGCCGCCTGGAGCGGCTTCTCACTGGGCTCACGCACCAGTACTGGGTGCACGCGTCTTCCGGAGCGTTCGCGGCGCCGGGCGCGGACATGCCGGAGTTCGTCGCGGAGATCGCTGCGCTCGTCGACCGGGTTGTGGACGAGGACGCCGGTCGCCTCTTCGCCCCGTACACCCCGGGCCGGCCGTCCGACGTGTGGGTGCATCCGACGACGATCGAGCAGTCGATCTTCCCGCTCGAAACGCCATCGGACGCCGTCGAGTTGATGTCCGAGGTCGCCTCGGTGAACCTCGTCTGGTCCACGACCGTCATGGACCGCGACGTCGCGCGGGAGACGGCCGCCGAGATCGTCGCCGCGCTGGGGACCGAGGCCACGTGGTGGACGAACCGGGAATCCGGCTGGGTGAACGGGCTGACGCCGGTTACGTTCGACCTGTTGGTGGCCGGTACAAACGGCACGCATTTCGCCCTGCTCCTCCAAGTCGGCGACGACTGATCCCCCCAGCTCTCGCGGGTAGCCGCGCGCCCCTTCCGACATATTCCTTGACACGAATATTCTCTATCGCGAATACTTGAGTCATGGACGCACTCCTCACCGCGCTGGCGGACCCGGCACGATGGCGGCTCGTGGGCCTGTTGGCCGAGCGGCCGCGGTCGGTGGGTGTGCTCGCGCAGCTCGCCGACGCCCGGCAGCCGCAGACGACCAAGCACCTCCAGACCCTCGAGCGCGCCGGCATCGTCACCTCGCGGCGCACCGGCCAGCGGCGCGTCTACGCCTTGCAGCCGGGGCCGCTGCGGGAGCTGGCCGAGGCGCTCGGGCAGTTGGCGGACGCGGCGGAGCGCGACGAGGGGCCGCGTGCGACGTACGAGCGGTACGGCGTCAGCGTCGACGCGGAACGGCTCGCCGCGCGGGAGCAGGGGTGGGCGGACGGCCGCGCGTTCACTTTCCGTCGCGAGTTGCCGGAACGCCCCGAAGTGGTCTGGCGCCACCTGACGGAGGCGTCGCGCCTCGCCCGCTGGTGGACACCGCACGACCTGCGCGTCTCCGAGCTCGTCTTCGAGGCACGGCCGGGCGGCCGGATCGTCCACGAGTACCGCGACGCGGAAGACGCCGACGGAACCGACCTGGTCGCGGGGCGTGCGGAGGGGACCGTCGACGAGGTACGCCCCGCCGAGCACCTCTCCTACCGGCTCTCCCCGCTGCTGCCGGACGGCGGCGTCGCCTTCACCGCGCACCTCGACCTCGACCTGCGGCCGACCAACGCCGGGGCGGGCACCGAACTCGACGTGCGCTTCGGGATCACCGACAGCACGGTCGACTCCGCGGACTTCATCGCGGGCATCGAGATCGGCTTCGGACAGAGCCTCGACAACCTCGCGGCGGTCCTCGCCGCGGAGTCGGCCGACCCAGACCACGGCAACACCGACACGAGGAGCACGAAATGACCCAGCAGCCCGCCGGACGCCGCGTCGTCACCAACATGTCGCTCTCGATCGACGGCCACTACGCGGGGGCCGATCCCCTGGACATGGGCTGGGTGATGCCGTACGCCGTCACCGACGTCGCCCGTGATCACCTGACCAGCCTGTGGGAGCCGGCCACGACGGCCCTGCTCGGGCGGGTCAACGCCGAGGGCTTCCTGGGCTTCTGGCCCACCGTCATCGGGATGGAGGGGGCGGACCCGCGTGACGAGGCCTTCGCGAAGTGGCTCGTCGAGACGGACAAGGTGGTCCTGTCGTCCACACTGCGCGAGGCGCCGTGGGAGCGTACGACGATCGTCGACAAGCCGACGCCCGAGGCGGTCGCGGACCTGAAGGCGACGGAGGGCGGGGACATCGTCGTGTTCTCCAGCGCCACCGTGATCAAGGACCTGCTGGCGGCCGACATGGTCGACCGCCTGGCGCTCATGGTCTTCCCGATCTTCCTGGGCGCCGGCCCCCGCCTCTTCGAGGACGGCCTGCCCGCGGGGAAGTGGACACTCACCAGCCAAACCGCAGGCGACCAGGGAGAGTTGGCCCTGATCTACGACCGAGTCCGCTGAATTCGCGCATGACGGCCACCTGCCTCCGGGGACCGGCGGCCGACCGGGGGCGGCTCTCCCGTGGGTGGGGAGCGCCGCCCCCGGCCGGGCGGGGCCGGTCGGTGTGCTCGGATCAGCTGGGGGCGAGGGGGAGGTAGACCCGCCCGCCCTGGGCGGCGAACTCCTCGGACTTGGCGCGCATGCCGGCCAGGGCCTCGGGGGCGTAGGCGGCGTCCACGGCCGTGGAGCCGTCGCCGTGCTCGTCGCGGATCTGCTGGGAGATCTTCATCGAGCAGAACTTCGGGCCGCACATGGAGCAGAAGTGCGCGGTCTTGGCGGGGGCCGCCGGGAGCGTTTCGTCGTGGAACGCCCGTGCGGTGTCCGGGTCGAGGGCCAGGTCGAACTGGTCCTGCCAGCGGAACTCGAAGCGCGCGTCCGAGAGCGCGTCGTCCCATTCGTGCGCGGTCGGGTGGCCCTTGGCCAGGTCCGCGGCGTGGGCGGCGATCTTGTACGCGATGACACCCGCCTTGACGTCGTCCCGGTCCGGCAGCCCCAGGTGCTCCTTCGGCGTGACGTAGCAGAGCATCGCGGTGCCCCACATGCCGATCATCGCCGCACCGATCGCGGAGGTGATGTGGTCGTACCCCGGCGCGATGTCGGTGGTGAGCGGGCCGAGCGTGTAGAACGGCGCCTCGTCGCAGATCTCCTGCTGGAGGTCGATGTTCTCCTTGATCTTGTGCATGGGCACGTGGCCCGGTCCCTCGATCATCACCTGCACGTCCATCTCGCGGGCGATGCGCCCGAGTTCGCCCAGCGTGGTGAGCTCGGCGAACTGTGCCTCGTCGTTCGCGTCGAAGGTGCTGCCGGGGCGCAGGCCGTCGCCGAGCGAGTAGGTGATGTCGTACTGCCGCAGGATCTCGGTCAGTTCGCGGAAGTTGGTGTAGAGGAAGTTCTCCTCGTGGTGGGCGAGGCACCACGCCGCCATGATCGAGCCGCCGCGCGACACGATGCCGGTCTTGCGGCGGGCGGTGAGCGGGACGTACCGCAGCAGTACGCCCGCGTGCACGGTCATGTAGTCGACGCCCTGCTCCGCCTGCTCGATCACGGTGTCGCGGTACAGCTCCCAGGTCAGCGCCTCGGGCTTGCCGTCGACCTTTTCGAGCGCCTGATAGAGCGGCACGGTGCCGATCGGGACGGGCGAGTTGCGCACGATCCACTCGCGCGTGGTGTGGATGTCGTCGCCGGTCGACAGGTCCATGACCGTGTCGGCGCCCCAGCGGATCGCCCACACCAGCTTGTCGGTCTCCTCCTCGATCGAGGAAGTGACCGCGGAATTGCCGATGTTGGCGTTCACCTTCACCAGGAAGTCCTTGCCGATGATCATCGGCTCGATCTCCGGGTGGTTGACGTTCGCGGGCAGCACCGCCTTGCCCGACGCGATGGCCTCGCGGACGGTCTCGGCCGGCAGGCCCTCGCGGATGGCGACGTACTCCATCTCGGGCGTGATCTCGCCGCGGCGCGCGTACGCGAGCTGCGTGACCGCCTTTCCGCCGAGCGCGCGGCGGGGGCGGACGATGTCGGTGCCCGGCAGGGCACCGAGGGCGGCGATGCGGCCGTCGTAGCGCTCGGTGTCTCCGCGCTCGTCGATCCACGCGTCCCGGATGGACGGCAGGCCGCGCCGTACGTCGACGTCGTAGGCGGGGTCGGTGTACGGGCCGGAGGTGTCGTACAGGCGCACCGTCGCGTCGTTGGTCAGATGCACCGTGCGGACGGGAACGCGCAGGTCGTCGCGCGATCCGAGGAGGTACTGCTTGTGGTGCGCGGGCGAGATGGCACCCGTGGTGATCGAGCCCGTGCTGGTGGCATGGGCAGGCTGGGACGCGTTGTGCGTCGACATTGAAAGCTCCCTACGCCGGCATTACCCGGTCAGGTTCTGCGGTCGGCGTGGTGTCAACGCCCTCTCAGCCCGGTGCCCCGAGCTCCCGCGTGTATCTGTCGACACATACCCTCGCACACGCTCGCCGCCGCGACCAGAGGGAGATCCGCACAGCCTGCGGGGCGGTCCGGGTTGGACAATGGACGCATGGTCGGCTTGCGGGGCAAGGTGACGGGGCGCATCGGCCCCGGTCTGGTGGGCGAGGTGATGATCCGCGTGCGCGGCGGGTCGGAGGCCTTTCTGGCGTACCCGGTCACGCCGGGCGAGGCGTTCGAGCTGGGTCAGCTGGTGACCGTGGTCGAGTACCAGGCACCACGCACGGTGTACGTGCAGGCAGCCTTCGGCTGAGGGGCTGTCAGTTCAGGGAGAGAGCGAACCACACGCGTTTTCCGCCACCTGCGCAGGCGACCACACCGCACTCTGCGGACAGGGAATGGACGAACGCCAGGCCCCGTCCCGACTCGTCGTCGAGCGCGGGGCGGACGTCGGCGGGGATCTTCGGCACGACGGCACCCCGGTCCTGGACAGAGACGATGAGGTGCCCGCACTCCGGATCGTGGAGGACTTCGACGCGGATGAGGCCGGCGGCACGGCTGTGGACCACCGCGTTCGCAACGAGTTCGCCGACCAACAGCCTTGCTGTTTCGGCGGTTTCGTCGGACGCGGCAAGGTGGCGCGCGGTCCGCGTGACGAAGTCGCGGATGGGTCGCGCGAGTTCGGGGAGCGGTGCGCACTCAAGGGTGGTGAGGACCGTGGGGAAGTGGTGGTGGGGTACGGCAGCTTGGGACATGGAACCTCCCGGGGAGGGAACGTGGTTCATGTGGCTGGAAAAGTAGCGGCACGCACCAGTGCAATCCAAGCGCTTGAACACCATTGAGTGCTCTTTTGGGATATCGACCACCTGTGACAACGCGTGCGCGTACCGTGCGCACGACGAAGGAGGATCGAGATGCCCGCGACACCCACCTACGCAAGGCGCCGACTGGGTACGGAACTTCGCCGTCTGCGCAACGAATCGCATTCGACCGTCGACGCGGTGGCCCAGGCGTGTGGCTGGAGCCGCTGGAAGGTCATCCGGATCGAGGCCGGGCAGTCGTCGGTGAGCCGCCACGATCTCCACGTGCTGTGCAGGCTCTACGAAGCCGGCAAGGAGGATTCGGCGCGCCTGGAACGGTGGTTGGAGGACGGGCGCGACCACCGGTGGTGGCGGGAGTATGACAACCTCATCGGCGCGGAATTGGAGGAGTACCTGTCGCTGGAGTCTCAAGCGTCAGAGATCGCGGTAGCCAACATGGCCATGTTCCCGGGTCTGCTTCATTCCGAGCACTACAGCCGCGCGGTGACGTATGCGACGCCGTTCACTCCCGATCCGGATATAGCCGAATCGGTGGTCGAGGTGCGGATGCGGCGACAGCGGATCCTTCACGGCGACAACCCGGCAAGGCTCTCCGCAGTGCTCGGAGCAAGCCTCTTCCTCTACGAGACCGGCGGCCGGAACGTGCTGCGGGGCCAGATCGCACATGTGCTGAGCATGAGCGAACTCCCCAACTGCGAGGTGCACATCGTTCCGCTCAGCGCTACGTCGACGGTGCTGTCAGGTGGGATCACGGTGTTCGACTTCCCGGACCCGCAAGATCCATCCGTCGCCTACGCGGAGCATCCGAACGGCCTGGTGGCCAGGGATGGAGCTATCGACGTGCGACGGCACCGACGTATGGTGGACTACCTGAAGGCCAACGCCCTGTCGCCCGAGGACTCTCGGGCGTTCCTTGTTGCGAGGTTGGAAGAGCTGTGACTACGGGTCATTTCTGGCGCAAGTCGTCGTACTCCTCGACCGCCAACAACGACTGTGTCGAGGTTGCGTCCCTCCCCCAACGTGCGGGTGTCCGCGACAGCAAGGATCGCCGTCGCGGACACCTTTCGCTCTCCCCCTACGCCTGGGGGCACTTCCTCGACTCGGTCAGATCGTCGCCGTGTCGATGACGAAGCGGTACCTGACATCAGAGGCGAGTACTCGGTCGTAGGCCTCGTTGATCTTGTCCGCGGACACGATCTCGATCTCCGCGCCCAGCCCGTGCTCCGCACAGAAGTCCAGCATCTCCTGGGTCTCCGCGATGCCGCCGACCATCGACCCGGCGAGGGTCTTGTCGCCGCCGATGAGCGAGAACAGGCCGATCGGCGTCGGCTCGGACGGCGCACCGACGTTCACCATCGTGCCGCGCGTCTTCAGCAGCCCCAGGTACGCGTCGAAGTCCATGTTCGCCGACACCGTGCTGACGATCAGGTCGAACGTTCCCGCGAGCTTCTCGAACGTCTCCGGGTCACCGGTCGCGTAGTAGTGCGCCGCGCCGAGCCTGAGGCCGTCCTCCTGCTTCCGCAGCGACTGGCTGAGCACCGTGACCTCGGCACCCATCGCGGCGGCGATCTTCACGCCCATGTGCCCGAGGCCGCCGAGGCCGACGATCGCGACCTTCTTGCCCGGCCCCGCACCCCAGCGCTTGAGCGGCGAGTAGAGCGTGATGCCCGCGCACAGCAGCGGCGCGGCCTCCTCCAGGCTGATGCCCTCCGGGATCTTCAGCGCGAAGTCCTCGGTGACGACGATGTGCGTGCTGTAGCCGCCGTACGTCGGCTGCCCGTCCGGGCCGATCGGGTACGTCGCGGTCGCACCGTTCAGGCAGAACTGCTCAAGCCCCGCGGCACAGTTCTCGCAGATCCCGCAGGAGTCCACGAAACAGCCGACGCCCACCCGGTCGCCGACCTGGTGCCGCGTCACGCCGGAGCCGACCGCCGCGACGATGCCCGCGATCTCGTGGCCCGGCACCATCGGGAAGGGAGCCTCGCCCCACTCCTCCTTCACCTGGTGGATGTCGGAGTGACAGATCCCGCAGTACTTGATCTCGATCAGGATGTCGCGCTCGCCCAGCGCGCGGCGCGGGACGGTCACGCGCTCCAGCGGAGCCTTGGCGGCGGGGGCGGCGTATGCGGCGACAGTGGTGGTGTCGGTCGTGCTCATGGAGGGGATGTCTCCGGTTCTGTCGGGTGGTTGATCCTTCGTACAAAGCCTGCCGCTCCCCGGGGTTCCCGCCCAGTCTCTGTTGATCCTGGTTCCGGCAGAACCACCCCGCGGGTGCCCGCCGGGTTTCAGGCGGTCGCGCGGCGGAAGCGCAGGTATATCTCGCAGCCCAGGCACAGGCCGAAGACCGCGTTGAGGAACGCGGCGAACAGCGCGAACGCCGTCGCCACGATGCCGAGTGCCGTGAGGCCGGCCAGGTAGCCGGCCGCCCCCACCACCGCGAACGCCAGTCCGACGCCCTGGGCGAAGCGCACCGGACGCGGGTCCTCGCGCTCGGTCGGGGGCGCGAGGCGCGGCGCGACGAGGGTCCGGTAGAGCCGGCCGTACGGCGACGCGCCCGGTCCGGCGAACACCGCGACCGCGAACACCACCGCCTGCGCCGCCAGCAGCCAGCCGCTGCCGGTGACGAGAACCACCGCCAGCACCACGGAGGTGACGGCGGCGGCGAAGCGGGGTCCACGGGGGTCGAGGCCCATAAAAGGAGTTCTCCGGATCGGGTGGGCGGGTCAGGTGGCCGAGGCCAGTGCGACGGCCGCGAGTGCGTCCGTGCGGCGCGGTACGCCGGTCGCCCGCCGGACCTCGCGGCCCGTGGCGTCGAGCACGAGGACGGTCGGCGTACGCGTGATGTCCAGTCGGCGGACCAGGTCGAGGTGGTGTTCGGCGTCGATCTCGGCGTGCACGACGCCGTCCAGTTCGCCCGCGACCTGCCCGAGCAGCGCCCGTGTCGTACGGCAGGGCGCGCAGAACGCCGACGAGAACTGCACGAAGGTCGCGCGGCTGCCGAACTCGGCACCGATCTCGTCGGCGGTCAGTACCGGCCCGGCGGCCTCGCCGGCCGAGCCGACCGACTCGGCGGACTCGGCGCCCGCGCCCGCGGCAGATGGGGTCACGGACCGCATCCTGCCATCCGTGTGCCGTCGCCAGAGCCCGGCCGCGGTCGCGGCAAGCAGCACGGCGGCCACCACGGCCAGACCGACATAGGACATGAGTGGTCAAACACGTCGGGGGCCCGGGGAAATTCCCCGGGCCCCGCAGCGGATCCGCTCGGTGCCGCTCAGTGCCGCTCAGTGCGACGACGCCAGCTTCGCGACGACGAGTCCGGCCAGCAGCAGAACCAGCGCGCTCACCCGTGCGAAGTTGAGCGAGTCGTTCTGGATCACGACGCCCAGCACGATCGCCCCGACCGTGCCGATGCCGGTGAACACCGCGTACGACGTCCCGACCGGCAGGTCCCGCATCGCGACCGAGAGCAGGAACACCGCCGTGGCCATGAGCCCGATGCACAGCGCGGTCTGCGGGATCTTGGTGAATCCCTCGGTCGGCTTGATGCTCTGCGACCAGGCGACCTCGACGGCGCCGGCCAGCAGCAGCCATATCCACGGCATCGTCACGCCTCCTTCGGAATCGTCCGGTCGACGGTGTGGCCGGCGAGCTTCGCGGCGAGGTCGCGTACGGCGCGCAGCGCCGCCTCGGACGACTCCTCGTGCTGTGCCCGGCGGCCCGCGAGCCCGGGGTCGACCAGGCTGTTGACCAGTTCCGCGTTGACCACGTCGACCCCCTCGTCCGGGGCGATCGCGTAGTGCCCGGCGAAGAAGTCGCGCAGGTAGCGCTCCTGGTGGTCGTAGGGCTCGCGAGGCGTCCCGGGCCCGTACGCCCCGCCGCGCGCCGACACGACCACGAACCGCCGCGGCGCGAGCACCATCTTCGGGAACGTCACCTGGTCGATCCACGCCTTGAGGGCGGCCGGGACGCCGAAGTTGTACATCGGTGCCCCGATCAGCACGACGTCCGCCCCGACGAGCTCGGCGAGCAGCGGCTCGACGACCGCCCAGGCCTCCCGCTCCTCGTCGGTGCGCACGGCCTCCGCGTACCGGTGGATGTCGGTGATGCCCTCGCGCAGCAGCGTGTCGCAGATGTGCGTCCAGCCCTCGCGGATCGGCGGCGGCGTGTCCGTGGCCAGGTCGCGGTACGTGTACCCGCCGCCCGAGGCACGCCACTCGTCGGCGAAGACCGCCCCCAGACGACGCGAGAACGAGGCGCTGCGGGCACTGCTGTCGAGGTGCAGGAGCTGGGACATGACGGAACCCCCTGGTCGTGGCGGCGGTCACGGGTACGGAAGCCCGTGGCCTAAGCGGACACGGCGTCCGCTTGAGCGATGACAGGACCATACCCACAAGCGGACACCGCGTCCACTTTCTCTTCCGCGTGCTCTAGAGTGCTTGTCATGAGCCGACTGCCCGACCTGCCGATTGCCGGAGAACCGCAGCCGCGCGAGCGTGCCGACGCCGCCCGCAACCGGGCCCGTGTGCTCGCCGCCGCCGAACGCCTCTTCGCGGAGCGCGACCCGTCGACCGTGACCATGGACGACATCGCGAAGGCCGCGGGCATCGGCCGCGGCACCCTCTACCGCCGGTATCCGGACCGCGTGTCGATCGCCCGCGCGCTGCTCGACGAGCACGAACGCACTCTGCAGGAAAAGCTCATGCGCGGACCCGCGCCCCTCGGTCCGGAACCGGAGACGTCACCCGCCGAGCGCCTGGCGGCGTTCTACGCGGCGATGGTCGACATGCTGGAGACGCACGTCCATCTGCTGCTGGGTGCGGAGACGGGCGCGGCGCGGTACACGACGGGCGCGTACGCGTTCTGGCGGCTGCACGTACGCCACCTCGCCCAGCAGGCCGGCGCCGAGGACGCCGACACCCTCGCCGACCTGCTTCTCGCCCCGCTGGCCCCGGAGTTGTACCGCTACCAGCGTGAGAAGGGCACCCCCATGGAACGCGTCAGCGCGGGCCTCGAAGCGCTCGCGTACGCGACCCTGAGCCCCCGAAGCTGAGCGAACCGCCGCCCCCGTCCGTCAAGTTCGCGCTCTGCGCAAGCGCGGGCGGAGGCGGTTCACGCATCCCGGGCACGGCACAGCCGTTCGACGACGCCCGGGTCACTCGCGAACCACGCCACGGCCACTGCGCCTAGCGGAGTGGACGACGCGCGACGCGGTGTCCCGCCCGGCACGGTCACCCGCACGCCGGGCGTGTGCACGGCACCGTTCATCCGCAACTCGCCCGACAGCAGCATGAATTCCTCGTCGCTCGCGTAGGCGACACAGGCCGTGCGCGACCATCCCGGCGGGAAGCGCACGAGTGCCGCGGTCGCGGCCGTGGCCGGATCGCGGCGCAACCGGGCGAGGCGTACCGGAGTGTCGGTGAAGGGCATAACGAAGGTGTGCCAGCGCAGTTCGGGACCTCTGCCGCTCATCGGCGCACCAACGCCCCGCGCGCGCCCGCCCCGCGCATGCTGGCCCCACGCACTCTTCAAGCCTCCGCTCAGCCGCCGATCGCCTCGACCCCCGCAACCAGCGCCTTGGCGATGACCGTGCGCAAGATGTCGTTCGTCCCCTCCCCGATGGCCATCAACGGCGCGTCGCGGTAGAGGCGTTCGACGACGAACTCCTGCGAGTAGCCGTAGCCGCCGTGGATGCGCATGGCGTCCAGGGAGTTGGTCAGCGCGGTCTCCGACGCCAGCAGCTTGGCCATGCCCGACTCCATGTCGATGCGCTTGCCCGCGTCCGCCCGCGACGCCGCCCAATAGACCAGCAGCCGCGAGGCCTGGAGGTTCGTCGCCATGTCCGCAAGCTTGAGCTGGATGGCCTGGAAGGAGCTGATCGGCTGCCCGAAGGCCGCGCGCTGCCGCGAGTACGACAGGGCCTCGTCGTACGCCCGCTGCGCGACCCCCACCGCCCGCGCCGCCACGTTGATGCGCCCGGTCTCCAGCCCCGACAGCGCCTGCTTCATGCCGACGCCCTCCACGCCGCCGAGCAGCCGGTCCGCCGGCACCCGCACGTTGTCGAGCAGCAACTCGCAGGACTCGGTGCCCTTGTAGCCCAGCTTCGGCAGGTCCCGCTGCACCGCAAACCCGGGGGTGTCGGTGTCGATCAGCAGCACGCTCATGCCGCGGTGCGCGGGGACCGCCTCCGGGTCGGTCTTCACCAGCACCGGCAGCACCGCGGCGTGCCGGGCGTTGGTGATCCACGTCTTGGCCCCGTTGACGACGTACACGTCGCCGTCGCGGTGCGCGGTGCTGCGGATGCCCTGGAGGTCGGTGCCGGCGTCGGGTTCGGTCAGGGCGATGCCGGACCGCCACTCCCCCGCCGCCAGCTTCGGCAGGTACCGCTTCCGCTGCTCCTCGGTGCCGTGCCGGGCGATCATCCAGCAGGCGAGCGAGTGGGAGCCGAGGATGCCGGCCACCCCCATCCAGCCGCGCGAGATCTCCTCGAAGACCAGCGCGAAGGAGACCATGTCGACGGCCAGGCCCCCGTACTCCTCCGGCACCGTGAGGCCGAACAGCCCGAGCGTGCGCATCGTTTCCACGATCTCGGTCGGGTAGCGGCCGGTACGCTCCCACTCGGCGGCCACCGGGTCGATCTCCTTGCGCACGAACTCGCGCAGCGTGCGCTGGAAGAGGCGCTGCTCGTCGTTCAGTTCGAAATCCACAGGCACCTCATGCGTTCGCGGTCGGTCACATCGGGAGATCGGGGCGGGGCTCGGGGTGCGGTGCGGGACGGAACACCGGCAGGGCCCGGCCGTCCGGCAGCGGGCGCCAGTCCACAACCACCGGCATGTCGCAGACGACCGCCTCGGGCGCGCAGCCGACGATCGCGCTCAGCAGGACCGGCCCTTCGTACAAACGCACCCGGGCTACGACATAAGGGACTTCGACCTCGGGCCGGGGTGCACGGTACGTGACCGTGAACGTGTCGACGCTGCCGCGGCCCGTCACCCCTGTGAATACCAGCGAAGTTTTTCCACAGGCTGTGCACAACGCTCGGGGATAGTGCTGGAGCCGACCGCAATCCGAGCATTGCTGCACCACAAGCCGTCGTTCCCTGGTCGCGTCCCACCACGGGGCGGTCACCTCGTCGGGCGCCGGAACCGTGTACGCATCAGCCGTCTCCGCCATACCCACCCGCCTCACCCGTCCCGGCCCAAGAGCACTGTGGCATGTGTCGAGAAAATGCCGCCGGTGCCATGCGCCAAGGCCACCGAAGGATCCGCCACTTGGCGGTCCCCGCACTCGCCGCGGAGCTGCCGCACCGCTTCCACCAGCAACAACAGCCCGTACATGCCCGGATGCTGGTAGGAGAGACCGCCGCCGTTCGTGTTGAACGGCAGGGCCCCGCCGGGCCGCAGCCGGCCGTCCGCGACAAAATCCGGCCCCTCGCCCGGACCGCAGAAGCCGAGCGCCTCCAGGCTCAGCAGCGCGGTGATCGTGAACGAGTCGTAGACCTCCGCGACGTCGACGTCGGCCGGTCCGAGCCCGGCCATGCGGTACGCCCGCCCCGCCGAGTCGAACGAGCCGGGCCGCAGCAAGTTATCCACAGCCCCCATTCCCGAGTTGGTCGTCGACTCCCCGTAACCGAGCACCACGACCGGATCGCGGCGCAGGTCACGGGCCCGTTCCAGGGACGTCAGCACGACGGCGCCCCCGCCGTCCGTCACCAGGCAGCAGTCCAGCGTGCCGAGCGGCGACGAGACCCGGGGGGCCGCGAGCACGTCGTCGATGGTCAGCGGTCCCGCGTCGTGGCGGAACGCGGCCGGGTTCAGCAGCGCCCACGCGCGGGCGGCGACGGCGACCTCGGCGAGGCAGTCGGGCTTGGCTCCGTACGCGTGCAGGTACTTCTGCGCGACCATCGCGTAGTACGAGATCGGGTAGAGCGGCGCGTACGGGGTCTCGAACTGCGCCTCGGGCACGTGCATGTCGATGTTCCCGCCGAGGCTGCGCGACCGCGCCGAGCGCTGGTTCGACCCGTACGAGACGACCACGGTCGAGCACTGCCCCGTCTCGATCGCCTGCGCCGCCCGCGCGATGTACATCTCGAACGCGCTGCCGCCCGCGAACGTCGAGTCCGTCCAGGCCGGTTGCAGCCCCAGATACTCCGCGAGCTGCGTCACGGAGAACCGCGCGACACCCGCCGTCGCGAGCCCGTCGACGTCCGCGAGCGCGAGGCCCGCGTCGGCGAGTGCCCGGGTGACGCCCTGCGTCTGGAGCCCCAGCACCGACAGCCCGGTCGACCCGAGGTCGGATTCGGCGACCCCGACAACGGCCACCGTCACGGCCGCCCCCGCAACGTCAGCGTGGCCCCGGCCGGGGCCACCGCCACCCGGGCGTCCGGCCCGACGACCGTGACTTCCTGTTCCACCGCCACCAGTTCCCCTTCCACAGCGGTCACCCGCCCGGTGCAGCGCACGCGTTCGCCCGCCAAGACCAGGCTCCGGAATCTGAAGTGCAGCGTCGTGACGCGCGCCGACGGACCCATCCAGTCCTGGAGTTGCTCGGCCAGCAGCGCGCCGAACACCTGGCCGTCGACCACCGGGCCGGGCAGCCCGTGCTCGGCCGCGTAGGTGTCGTCGTGGTGCATGCGGTGCCAGTCCCAGGTGGCGCCCGCGTACGCGACCATCGCCACCCGGTCGATCGTGCGCTCCAGCGGCGGCACCGGGCCGCCCACGACGATCGGCGGACCGCTCACGTCGCGGACTCCCTGCTCGCGGACTCCCCATTCGCGGACCCCGCACTCGCGGACCCCGCCTTCTCGGCCTGCGGCGTGCCCGGTTCCGGGCCCGGGAGTTCGGTCCAGATGACCGTCTCCTCGTTCGTCACCAGCAGTTCGCCGTGCTGATTCGAGTAAGTGGCCACCGACGTCACGATCACCATCGCGAGGCCCGACGACGTACGCCGCTCCGCAACCTCCGCGAGCCGCCAGGAGGCCGTCACCACATCGCCGGGGTGCACAGCCCTGTGGAAGGTGTACGCATTACCGCCCCGCACTTTGCGCGTACCGGGAATCTCGATGCCCCACGTGTGGCCCGCGTACCCGTCCGCGTCCGCCGGGAGCCCCGCGTACTGGTTCGTCTCGCACACCAGCGTCGGCGGCGCCACCACATCGTCGTGGCCCCACGCCTTCGCGAACTCCGCGTCGGTGTAGAGCGGATTCGCGTCCCCCACCGCGACCGCGAACATGCGGATCGCCGCCCGGCCCAGCTCCTCCGGCGCCGTGTACGTCGCGGTACGCCCCACCATCGCCCGCAGTTCGGCGACCGGCAGGCTCACCCCGCCACCGCCGTCGGCAGCACCAGGAACCGCGCTCCCGGCCGCGGGAGTTCCGCACACACGAGGCCGGTGGAGGCGGGCCAGACAGGATCCCGGTCCACGTCGCCGCGCAGCAGCCGCTCCCGGACCCCCGCGACGCCGCGGTAGGCCGGAAGCCCGGCGGTGGTGACGTACTCGACCGTCTCGCACAGCGCTTCCGGCCCGAGCCCTTCGGCCGCGAGCACGGTAAGCACCGCCCGGTACGCCGACTCGGCCTGGGCCACGACGTCGTCCCGGGGCGCCGCCTCGCCCGTCGCCGGGTCGCGGCCGTCGAAGCCGGAGAGGAACAGCATGTCGCCCGCGCGGATCGCCGGGGTCCAGCCCATCTCGCGCAAGTGCCCCCAGCCGTCGGGGAAGACCGCGCGCGGCGCGTGCACCGAGGCGACGACGTCGAGGGTGACCTGCGCGTGGCCGCCGAGCCCGGCCACGACGACCGTCGACGACGCGGGCGGAAGGCCGTCCGGGCCCAGGAGTTCGCGCCGCAGGCGGCGCATCTCGTCGACCTCGCCGGGCAGCACGTCCGCCGAGACGGTCTCGCGGACCGCGACCACCGCGCCGAGCCCGAGGCCCGCCTTCTCCAGCCAGCCGGCCGCGTTCTCGACGCACCGCCGGTACTGGTCCACCGGCTTCTCGCCGGACGGGCCGAGCGGCAGCGCGGTGGGCACGTAGACCTCGCCCTCCGGCGAGACGCGCAGTATCGGGTCGGCGATCGGGGTGGCCCCGCCGCCCCTGGTCACCGCGCGCACCTCGATCTCGACGCGTGCGTCGCGCCGCAGCAACGCGTCCACCACCACGGTCGACGCGGGCGGCAGGTGCTCGCCGAATACCTCGCGGCGTACCGCCTCGGCGTCGACGTAGTCCGCGAGTCCCGCGGCCGAGAAGTTCTCCACAATGCGCGTGACGTCGGCGAACCCGAGGCCGACCGCCCCGAGGATCGCGGCGATCTTGGCGTACGCGGTGCGCACCTGGTCCTTCATGCCGCCCTTGACGACGATGCGGCCCGCCTCCGGGTCGTACTCGGACGCGGAGTGCCCGGACAGCACGGCCTCGGTACGCCCGTCCGGAAGCGTGCGCGCGAGGCCGAGCGAGAAGGTGTAGCCGTCGTAGCGGAACCAGGGGAACTCGGCGGGGCGGATGGCCTGGTAGCTCATCGCGCCCCTTCCTTGCCGGCGACGACCTTGGCGGTGAGGTCGAGGAGCGGCCCGAGCGCGCGTACCGTCCCCAACGAGCGGAGTTGCGCGGCAAGTTGCTCGGAGTCGGGGGTCATGCCGCCGACGTTCGCATGGAACTTCGCCATGAGCGCGTCCTCGGAGACCGACGTCGTCGCCGGCTCTTCGACACGCAGCTGGCGACCGCTCCTGAAGCGCACGGTCAGCCGCCCCGGCTCGGCCCCGGCCGGCCCGCTGCCGCGGGCCTGCACGAACCGCACGTGCTGGGCCAGCACGCTCAGTTGGGTGCGCCGCGTGCA
This sequence comes from Streptomycetaceae bacterium NBC_01309, assembly GCA_045039925.1. Lineage (GTDB taxonomy): Bacteria > Actinomycetota > Actinomycetes > Streptomycetales > Streptomycetaceae > Yinghuangia. The sequence goes on along the minus strand of CP108400.1, from coordinate 5,426,752 downwards.
GCCCTCGGAGTACGTGTCCACGCCGACCGAGCCGTCCGTCAGCATGGCCGCCAGCGTCCAGGCGAGCGAGAACTTCGCCTCGTAGGGAGTCCGGGGGAACGCCTTGTCCGGCGAGCACACCAGAGCCATCGTCTCCTTCGGCACCGTGACCTTGACGGTCTCGATGTCGGCCGCGGTGACCCCCGCTTCGGCCATCTGCGTCACGACGCGCTCGCCCGCGTTGAGCGTCGCGTGGATGAGCTGGCAGCACGGGTACGGTTTCGCGGTGACGCCCAGCAGTTCCCAGCGCTCACCGAGCCCGCCGAGGACCTGGTGCTGCGGCACCGCGCGGTCGGTGAACGCGCGGTAGAGGCCGAACTCACCCTCGAACACGCTCTCCGGGCCGGTGGCCCCGGCCGCCGCGAGCCGCGCCGCGAGGACGCCGTTGGCCGCCGACATGCCGGGGTGCAGTTGCTTGGTCGACGCCCCCGTGTTCAGGAATTCGAGCAGGCCGCCCGCCGAACTCCCGGCGATTCCGAGGGCGTTCACGGTCCGGCGGACGTCCAGGCGCATCAGCCGGGCACTCGTCAGCGCGGCGCCGAAGACTCCGGCGACGCCGGTCGCGTGCAGCCCGCGCGCATGGAACGCGTGCGGTACGGCCGCCGCGATGCGGCAGACCGCCTCCATCCCGGCGACGGCCGCGAACAACACCTCCGAGCCGGAGGAGCGCATCTCCTGTCCGACCGCGAACGCCGCGGGCAGCACCGGCGCGGTGGCATGCACGAGGCCGCCGGCATGGGTGTCGTCGAAGTCGAGGGCGTGCACGAGCGTGCCGTTGGCGAGCGCGGCGGCCGGGGCGGAGATGCGCGCGCCGGAGGACCCGATGACGGAGGCCTTGCGCGGTCCGCCCAGCGCGGTGGCGACGGCGAGCGCCGGTTCGGCCGCGCCGAGCCGGACGGCGGCGATGGCGGTGCCGACGCCGTCGAGGAGTTGGCGGCACGCGGCGTCGCGTACCTCGTCGGGTGTGTTGTCCTCGCCGAGGCCCAGTGCCCACAACGTGAGGTGCGTCGCGGTGGTCACTCCGCCACCTCCGCGGCGGCGGCCCGGGCACAGGGGGTGTGCCGGTCTCGCCCATCTGCTCCAGTGCGGGCGTTCCTCTGCGGCACGGCCGCAGCGTTCTGCGGCACAGCCGCGATCATGACCACTCCCCGGACAGTTCGGCGATCAGAGCGATGACGCGTTCCTGGGCGGCGCGGATCTCCGGTGCGGACAGGCCGTGCGTCGGCGGGGTGAGCTTGATCGTGTCGGCGAGGCCTTCGTACGCGAGCACCCGGTCGCGCACCTCGTCCTGGGTCCCGGTGAGCGTCAGGGCGTCGGTCATGCGGGCGGGCACCGCGTCGGCGAGCCCGTCGGCGCCCGCGCCCGCCCGGAACCGGTCCACGACCGCGGCCTGTTCGGCGGCGAGGCCGTGGAAGTCGAAGAGGTCGGCGTACGTCCGCACCGTCGCGTAGAACCCCACCAGACCGGCCGCGCGGCGGCGGGCGGCGTCCCGGTCCCGGTCGATCGAGCAGCAGGCCGACACCACGACGTCGAAGTCCGCGCGCTCGCGCCCGCCCTGCCGCAGCCCCTCGTCGACGCGCGGCAGCAGGCGGTCCTTGAGGTACGCGGGCGAGCACAGTTCGTGGGAGATCCAGCCGTCGCCGACGCGGGCCGCGCAACGGGTCATCGCGGGGCCGACGCCGGCCAGGTAGACGGGGATGCGCGGGCGGCGCACCGGGAAAGGCCGCTGGTACCCCCGGATGCGCAGGCGCGCCAAGTCGCCGCCCGCGTCGATCTCTTCCCCAGTTGTGCACCGCTCGGTGAACGCGCGGATGCAGGCGACCGTCTCGGCGAGGCGTCGCACGGGGTGCACGAAGTCGACGCCGTGCCAGTCCTCGTTCAGCCGCCGCACCCCGCTGCCGAGCCCGAGGATGAACCGCCCCTCGGTCAGTTCGTCGAGGTCGAGTGCCTCCAGCGCGGTGGTCATCGGCGAGCGGGCGAACGCCAGGGCGATCCCGGTGCCGATGTGCGCGGTGTTGGTGGCCTCGGCGATGGTCGCGGCGGCGACGGTCGCGCTGCGGTGCAGCTCGGGAACCCACAGGACCTCCGCCCCGGCGTCCTCCGCTGCCGCGGCCGCGTCGCGCAGTTCGCCCAGGGTCTCGCCCCAGGGGCCGTACGTGATGCGCAGCCGGGTCACCGGACGAACCTCCGTCGTACGAGCGGGAGTCACCATGTCGCGCGGAACGGTGCGCCGAGACCGCCGTTCCGCTTTCGGTTCTACCCAGTCGGGCGGAGGATCACCGCACGATGCCCTGGGCACGTGCGGCGGCGAGCCACTGCGGGAACTCGCCGAGCAGCCGGTCGTACAGCTCGGCGTCGCTCACCGCGTCGAAGTCGTCGACGCGGAAGAAGCCCGCGTTGTCGACGACCCGGCCCGGCATCGTGTCGAAGCGCTCCAGGATGCCGTACTCGGCGCGGCCGAGGCCGACGAACTGCCAGAAGATCGGCAGGTGTGCGGCCTCGGTCAGCAGTTGGGAGATCTGGCGGCTGCGGTTGACGCCGCCGTCGGAGTAGAAGATCACCAGGACCGGGTCGCCGGGCTGCGCCGTGTAGAAGTCCATGATGTCGCGGATGACCAGCGGCTCGTTGTTGCCGCCGCGTACACCGGACAGGTGGTCCGGGTACCGCTCGCCGCCGCCCGGCAGCGGGGGCAACTGGCCGTTCCGGGACGAGATGTAGACGTTGGTGTCGATCCACCGGGCCAGGTCGGGCACGCGAAGGGACGGCAGCCGCGCGAAGTCGTCGGCGAAGATCCACGCGTCGAGCGCGCCGTCGACGTCGAGCTTGGCGGCGACGGGGGCCATGCGCTCCATGAGGCGGCCGACCGTGCCGCCGCCGTACAGCTGCCGCATCGAGCCCGACCGGTCCAGCACGACCGCGACCCGCGCGCGGACGCCGGTGATGCCCTTCTTCTCCAGCGTGACCCGCACCGTCTCCTTGCGGAGCGACACCAACGAGCCCATCGTGGGCGGCAGTCCGGCCGTGTCGGGGTCGGTCGCCGGGTTGGGCAGGCGCATGGTGGTGTCGTCGGCGTACGCGGGCGCGGCCCAGCCTCCGGCGTGCGCGGGCGGCGTGACCGGGAGCACCCCCGGAGGCGCGGTCGGCGCGGGAGCTGTGTGGGCCGCGGGGACCTGGAATCCGGGCTCGGCGGGGGCCGGCACCCCGAACGCCGGGGCGGGGGCGGGCGGAACGGGTGCGGGCGCGGGGGCGGCCACGGGTGCCGGGGCTTGGGCCGGTAGCTGGGCGGGCACCTGGGCCGGGGGCTGCGCCGCCGCGTTCGCGTCGTCGTCCTCGGCGATGGTCACGCCGTAGTCCGCCGCGAGACCGGCCAGGCCCGAGTCGTAGCCCTGTCCGATGGCCCGCAACTTCCAGCCGCCCTGGCGGCGGTAGAGCTCGCCGAGCACGAGCACGGTCTCGGTGCCGCGGGCCTCGACCGGGTACGTCGCGAGGTGCGTGCCCGCCGCGTCCACCAGGTCGAGGGCGAGGCCGGTGACCGAGCCGAACGTCCCGGCGTGCACCGAGGCCGCCACCACGACGCGGTCGATGGTGTCCGGGATTTCGGCGGGGCGTACGGCGAGGTACTCCGTACCGGCCCGTCCGACGTGGTGTTCGACGGCTCCGCCCGCCGCCTGCGGCTGGTTGTAGAAGACGAAGTCGTCGTCGGAGCGCACCCGGCCGGCCGCCGTGACGAGGAGCGCGGAGGCGTCCACGGCGGAGCCGCCGTAGCCGTGCGCACCCGCGGCCCAGCGGACCACGAGGGTGAGGTCCCCCGCGGGGACGGGAACGTTGGCACCGGCGATGAGGGTCGTCATGGACAGAAGTGTTACCGCCTCGGAGGGTCTGCTGCTGCCCGGGTCCGGAATTCAGACGTCCGGATGCGGCCGAATCGGTGGTGACGGCCCGTCGAACGGGGCATGACGGACCGTCAGGAGACCCGGCGCTCGTTGATGAGGGTGCGCTTGGTGCACACGCCGTCCTCGAACCACTGCCACACGCGCGAGCGCTTCGTCCCGGTTTCGTCGAGCTGGATCATCTCGTAGAAGAACCCGTTGGGGTCGTCCTTGCGCGTCCAGGTGAGGCAGATCGTGCGCTCGTCGACCTCCCAGGCACGCCCGTTGATGCGGTCCGTGTCGAACCAGATGTTGCGGTCCTTGTAGGCGGCCGGGAAGTGGTTGACCTCGGTCCGGCCGTCGGGCCAGGTGTAGGTGTTCACCTGGTAGTACGGCCATTCGCCGTCCGCCGGGAACGTGCAGGCCAGGTGGGTCGCGTGCCGGTCGGTCACATTGCCGTCGGCGTCGACCCAGATGTATTCGCCTTCCCACTCGCCCTCGTGCCGGGCGAGCAGCGGCATCTCGTCCTTGATGGACATCCGTACCCTCTCGTTGTGTGCGGGGGCTTGGGCTTGGACTTGGGCTTGGACTTGGACTTGTCGGGTGGGCGGGCCGCGGTCGTCGCGGGCGGCCCTCAGTCGTCCGTGTCCCACCACCACGGGTCGTCGACCGGGCCGCGGTTGACCAGGAACGCCTGGCGGCGCAGGAACCGGCGCATCGACGCGGCCCCCATACGCGACGCGCCGAGGCCGGAGAGGCCGAACGACTGCTTCTCGCCTTCGTGGACGAAGGCCGTCAGTCCCGCGTCGTTGATGCTGACCGCGCCTGCGTGCAGGCGGCGGGCGACGGCGAACGCGGTTTCCTCGTCGGCGGCGAACACGGCGGCGGACAGGCCGTACTGCGAGTCGTCGGCGAGCCGTACCGCGTCGTCCGTGTCGTGGAACGGCATCAGCGGGATCACCGGGCCGAACGTCTCCTCGGTCATCACGCGCATCCCGTGGTGCACGGCGGTGAGCACGGTCGGCCGACACCACAGGCCGCCGCCCAGCTCCTCGACCTCGCCCCCGGTGAGCGCGACCGCGCCCTGGGCGTACGCGTCGTCGAGCTGCGCGCGGATCACCTCCGCCTGTGCCGGGTCGATGATCGGGCCGAGTTGGCCGCTGTCCAGGTCCGGCCACGCGATGCCCACCTTGGCGGCGCGGTCGGACAGCAGTCCGGTGAACTCGTCGAAGACCTTGCGGTGCACGTAGACGCGTTCGATCGACAGGCAGGACTGCCCGGTGTTCGCGGTCGCCCCCCACAGGACGGCCGAGGCCGCGCGGGCGAGGTCGGCGCCCTGCATGACGATCGCCGGGTCCTTGCCGCCGAGTTCGAGGTAGGCGGGGATGAACGCGCGGGCGGCCCGCTCGGCGACCGCACGGCCGGTCGGCACCGATCCGGTGAAGCACACCGCGTCGACGTGGTCGACCAGGGCGGCCCCGACCTCCGCGCCGCCCTCGACCAGGCCGACGACGGCGGCGAGTTCCGGCACGGCGTCGAGGCTGCGCCGGAGCGGCCCGAGGAAGCGCGGGGTGACCTCGCTGGGCTTGACGATCGCGGCGCAGCCGGCGGCCAGCGCGGGGAGCAGGTCGATCGTGCCGAGCAGGAGCGGGAAGTTCCACGGGCTGATGACGCCGACGAGGGGGTAGGGGCGGGCGCCGGAACGTACCGCGATCCAGGGGATGGTGGTCCTCGTGTCGCCGTCGGCCCTCGGGTCGGCGCCCGGTTCGGCACCGGGCTCGTCGATCGCGGCGCTCCAGCGGGCGATGCCGCCCAGCAGGACCTGGACCTCCATGACGGACTCGGTGCGGCGTCCGGTGTCGTGCAGCAGGGCGTCCACCATGTCGTCCTGGCGCGCCGCGATCTCGCGGGCCCAGCGGCGGAGCGCGTCGGCGCGGCCGGACGGGCCCAATGCCTCCCAGGCGGGCTGTGCGGCCCGCAGACGGGCGACTTCGGCGTCCAGGGCCTCGAGGGTGGGCGGACGCAGCGCGCGCTCGTCCCGGCCCGTACGCGGGTCCCGCACGCGCAACTCGGCGTCGCGGGCGAACCCGTGGGTGGGGCTGTCCGTGGGGCTGCCGGTGCGGCTGTCGGCGGAACCGCCGGTCGGGTTGCCGACGGAACCGTCGGCCGGGCTGCCGGTCACGTGATCACTCCCGCCTTCACGAGGCGTTCCAGCGTCTCGGCCTGCCTGCGCGCGAACCACGCGCGGTCCGGAGCCGAGCCCTCCGGCAGGCCGTTGGGCCGCTCGCCCTCGGCACGCGCGTATTCCTCCGCCCACAGGCTCGGCTTGCCGCGGGCCAGGAGGTTGCCCATGCCCGGGCGCCGGCGGGCCCGCCGCAGTGCCGCGAGGTCGAGCTCGGCGTTGGCCACCATGCTCGCGCCGGGTCCGGCTTCGGCGAGCACAATCCCGTTGAAGTCGACGATCTGCGACATCGCGTCGGTGGACGCGCCCGGGATCGAGGTGCCGGTGATCCCGCCGGTGTTCGCGGAGACGACGTACGCGAGGTTCTCCGACGCCCGCGCGAGCCGCGCGACGGCCTTGGCGGTCGGCCGGGGGCTGCCCGCCTCGGAGGTGCTGTGGCACAGGACTTCCGCGCCGCGCAGCACGAGTGCCCGGGTGAGTTCCGGGTAGAGGATCTCCTCGGACGCGATCGCGGCGAGGTTGCCGAGTTCGGTGCGGGCGACCGGCAGGACCCCGTCGATGCCGTAGAAGTCGAGGTAGCGGTCCCAGACGTCCCACGGCGTGGGCGCGAACATCGAGTGCAGGCGGCGGTAGCGCAACACGACGTCGCCGGACGGCCCGATCACGAAACACGCCTGGAAGTAGAGGCCGGGGAAGTGCGGGTCGGTCTCGTACGCGTTCCCGGCGAGATGGACGCGGAGGCTCTGCGCGATCGCCCCCAGTGCCTCGTACTCCGGGCCGTCGGGGTCGAGTGCCGCCTTCGCGGCCCAGCCGGGAACGGTGTCGCCCATGGGGAAGCCGGTGAACAGGTACTCGGGCAGGACGACCAGTCGTACGTCCGGTCCGATGAACGCCACGCTCGCGGCCGCCTCGGCACGCACCCGCGCGATGCCCCGGGCGATCGCCTCGCGCGCCTCGTCGGGGGCCAGCGCGTTGACCGCGTCGCAGCGCGATTGCAGTGCCAGAGCCCGGTAGTACGGCCCGTCCGGCGCGCCGCCGACGTCGCCGCCGTGCCTGTCCATCGCGCCCCCGGGAAGCTCTGGATTTACGGAACACCGTTTCGCAAGCCGGAATCTACCAGCAGCAACTGCCCCTGTACACGAGACCGTTCCCCGCCACGCGGGGCAACATCCGGAGCAGTGACGATCCCTGACGATCAGTGACGTGATCGATGTCACGCATGACGATCCATCAGAAGACGAATGACTCTCCCAAGGATGTGGAAACCGACCGAACATGAGCGAGAACGGTCCAGCGCGTGGCGGACCCGACCCCGAGGGGTCGGACGGGTCCCCGTCGCGCGATGCGCACGGCGCACAGAACGGTCATGACGCGCTGGAGTGGCGCGAGCGGGACCACGAGCGTGCGCGCCTTCTCCTGGAGCGGGCCGGCGACATAGCGCGCCGCATCGAGCGCGTCTGCGGCAACGCCGCCGACCGGCCGCTGCCCGCGGGCGGGCCCAAGAGCCGCTGACCGAGCCGCCGAACGAGCCACCGAACGAGCCACCGAACAGCCCGAAGGGCCCCACACCGATTCCGGTGTGGGGCCCTTCGGTTGCCGCCTGGTCGTCGCACTGATCGCACTGGAGGTGGTACGGGCGGGGCGGCGTGGTCGTCGTGCGCCCGGGACGGTCGGCCGCGCTAGGGGCGGCGCGTGTCACCGGTGACCGGTCTGCCGGTCGGCCCGGAACCACCGTGGGTCCGGGCCGGTCCGGGTCAGCGCAGGGCGAGCTTCTGGCCCGGGAAGATCAGGTCCGGGTTCGAGCCCACGACGCTCTGGTTCTTGGAGTACAGAGCCTGCCAGCCGCCCGCGACGTCGTGCGCCGCGGCGATCTGGCTCAGGGTGTCGCCCGACTGCACGAGGTACTCGCCGGCCACCGGAGCCGCGGACGGCTTCGCGGGGGCTTGGACCGGCACGCTCTGCGGCGTGACCGTGGTCGGCTTGGTCGCCGGCTTCGTCGTCGGCTTGTTCGTCGTGGTCGACGGCTTCGTCGGCGTCTTGGTCGTCGGCTTGGTTGCCGGCTTGGTCGCGGGCTTGCTCGGCGCCTGCTGCGTCGAGGGCTTCGCCGGGGTCTTGGTCGTCGGCTTCGTGTTGGACGTGCCGGAAAGGTCCGGGCTGCCACCACCCTTGGTGAGGCCGGCCTTCTTGCTGCACACCGGCCATGCACCCGGGCCCTGCCCCGCGAGAACCTTCTCGGCGATGCGGATCTGCTCGGCCTTGGACGCCTGGTGCGCCATGCCGGAGCCGCCGTACGCGCGCCAGGTGCTCGCCGAGAACTGCAGGCCACCGTAGTAGCCGTTGCCCGTGTTGATGGACCAGTTGCCACCACTCTCACACTGGGCGACCTTGTCCCACGTGCTGACACTCGCGGCCGAGGCGGAACCGGCGGTCGCGACGCCCACGAGGGGGGCGGCGACCACGGCACCGGCGACGACGGCGGTGCGCATGCGGCGCTGGGTGCGTCCCATGCCGCGGTGGGTGTTGTCGCTACGGAAAGCGTGACGGAGAGACATACATTCCTCTCGGAATTCCCGTGGGGCGATACGACGGCGGCGATCCGGAGACCGCTGCCGCACCGGGGTGCCGGCGCGTCCCCGCCTTGCGGCGAGCACGTTCCGGCAATCGCTGGTTCCGCGTCCCTCCCAGGCGCGGATCCCGACATCAACGAGCGAGCCGGGAACCCACAGGGTGCGATTTGCACATGGCCGAGACCATAAGCAGGTTATCGGGTCGTAATCAACCTCCTCCGATGTTTATGCAGGTCAGCCCGCGTTTTTCCGAAGCAGTCGACGGCGTGTTTTTACGTGCCACGAGTTTGCGCAAGTGAAACCTGGGGCACGATTCGTCCGGTTTGCGGATGGGACATCGACGCTTCGGAGCGAATCACTCACCCTGTGCAATCGTGTGACTTTATGTGTTTGGCCAGACACGGTCACAGGGTGCCCCGAGAGGCCTACCGAGCGACGCGAAAGTCCGTTTATGTCCGTGTTGTGATTACCACGTGACCGACGTCACACGTTGCTGTCGCTTGCTGTTCTCACAAAGAGGCACTAATGATTCCGCGCGCCCGCGCACCACCGTGCCGAGCTGCGGGGATTCATCTGATGAATGCGGGAAGGCCGGCTTCCGCAATCCCGCGCGTACGATTCCGCGCACCCTTCGGAATCTGTGACTCACGACACTTTCCGCAGAATGGCCGATCATCAACGGCGACCGCGTGTCCCCTATATAGGAACGATCACCCGGTCTTCTTCGCGGCCCCCCGTGCGGGGGTCTTGGCCGCGGACTTCGCCGTCTTCCGGGCCGACGAGCCGGCCGTCGACGCGGCCGTCGACTTGGCGGTGCTCTTGGTCGTGCGCTTGGCAGTGCTCTTGGCGGTGCGCTTCGCCGCCGGCTCGGCGGCGGTCTTCTTCCCCGAACCCCCGGACGTGGACGTGCTCTTCTTCGCGCCGGCGGATCGCGACGACGCCGTCTTCGCGGCGGCGCGCCTCGACGTCGTCTTCTTCGCGTCCGCGTCCTTCGCGCTCGGCTTCGGACTCGGCGCCGAACGCGGCGCCTTGCGCGACCCCTGGGCCGCCTCGACGCTCTGCCGCAGGGCCGCCATCAGGTCGATGACCTTGCCGCCGCCCCGGTCCTCGGCCGCTTCCGGTTCCGCCGACGGCTCGGCGCCCTCCAGCTTGGCGGTCACCAACTCCTCGACCGCCGCCTGGTATTCATCGTGGAACTCGGCGAGGTCCGCGCTGCCCAAGGCGTCGATGAGGGTGTCCGCCATGTCGAGTTCGGCGTCCGTGACCCGGACCCGCTCGGTGGGTGCGACGCCCTCGGTGGAGTTGACCTCGTCCGGCCAGTAGAGCTGGTGCAGCACGAGCACGTCGTCCTGGACGCGTACCAGGGCCAGGGTCTCGTGGCCGCGCATGGCCAGCTTCGCCACCGCCGCCTTGTCGGAGCGGCGCAGGGCCTCGCGCATGAGGACGTACGGCTTGGCCCCGGACGTGTCCGGCGACAGGTAGTAGGGCTTGCCGAGGCGCAGCGGGTCGACGTCGTCCGCGGCCAGGAACCCGTGGACCTCGATGGTCCGGGCGGTCGGCAGCGGAAGCTCGGACAGGTCGTCGTCGGTGACCACCGCGACACGCCCGTCCGCCGCCGTGTAGCCGCGCACGATGTCGCCCTGGGTCAGCTCCTCGCCGTCCAGCTCGCAGACCTTGCGGTAGCGGACGCGGCCCTGGTCGGACTGGTGCATCTGGTGGAACTTCACGGCGTGCTCGCTGCCGATCGCCGAGACGACTTTGACGGGGATGCTCACCAGCCCGAAGCTGATCGCCCCTTTCCAGATGGCACGCACGGCTGCTCCGTTCGTCGGTCCCGGGAGTAGCCTTGATTATCCCATTTGTCGACTTTGTCGCGCTGCCCGGCGGAGGTCACCGTGCCCATCACCCTGGTCGAGGGGCGCCGCCTCACCCTGTCCAACCTCGACAAGGTCCTGTATCCCGAGACCGGCACCACCAAAGGCGAACTGGTGCACTACTACACCTCTGTCGCCTCGGCCCTGCTGCCGCACCTGCGTGACCGGCCGGTCTCCTTCGTCCGCTACCCGGACGGCCCCGGCGGCCAGATCTTCGTCACCAAGCACCTGCCGCCCGGTACGCCCACATGGGTGCACACCACGGACACGCCCAGCAAGTCCCAGGAGTCGATCCGCCAGGTGGTCGTCCAGGACCTGCCGACGCTCGTGTGGGCCGCCAACCTGGTCGCCGAGCTCCACACGCCGCAGTGGCGCGAGGACGAGCCCGGAATGGCCGACCGCCTCGTCGTGGACCTCGATCCGGGGGCGCCGGCCGACATCCTGGCCTGCCGCGACGCGGCGCTGCTGCTGCGCGAGCGGCTCGCGGCCGACGGGCTCACCGCGTACGCGAAGACCTCCGGCTCGAAGGGCCTGCATCTGCTGGTGCCCGTCACGCCGACGCCGTCCGCGCGGGTGACCGCGTACGCCAAGCACCTCGCCCAGGAACTCGCCGACGCGCACCCCGGCCTGCTGGTCACGACGATGGCGAAGAAGCAGCGTCCCGGCCACGTCTTCGTCGACTTCTCACAGAACGCGGCCGCCAAGACGACCGCGTCCCCCTATACCGTGCGCGCCCGGCCGACCCCGACCGTCTCGGCGCCGGTCACCTGGGAGGAGCTGGAGGCCGCCGGGGACGCCGCGGAACTCTCCTTCACCATCGACGACATGCCCGCGCGCATGGACGAACACGGCGACCTGCTGGCGCCGTTGCTCAACCCGCGCAGGGCCGGGACCATCCCTGGGCCGGACTCGGCCGACGAGTCCGGGGCGGCGGGCACAGCCGGGCGCTCCGCGTCCGCGCGGCGTGCGCCCGCGCGTACCGCCTCCGCCGCGGGTTCCACCCACACGCTCGAACCCCCGCTTCCGGTGATGCGCCCCAAGGCGGTCCGCGAGGTCCCGGCCGAGGACGCGCTGCCCGGCGGCACGCAGTACTCCATCAAGCTCGACGGCTGGCGGGCCCTCGCCTTCGCGCGCGGCGACGCACCGGCCGTCCTCCAGTCCCGCTCCGGGCGGGACCTGGGCCCCGACTTCCCGGGCATCGCGGCGGCGGTCGCGGGCCTGCCCGAAGGCGTGGTGCTGGACGGCGAGTTGTGCGCGTGGCACGAGGGGCGGTTCGCGTTCGGCCAGCTCGTACGCTCATCGCGGGCCCGCGCGCGCGACGCCGTCCAGGTCTCCTACGTCGCCTTCGACCTGCTCGCCGTACCGGAACGCGACGTCCGCGCCCTGCCGTTGCGCGACCGCTGGGACCTCCTGCACACGCTGCTCGCCGACGCGGAGCCGCCGCTCCAGCTCGTCATGGCGACCAACGACCGTGCGGAGGCCCTGAGTTGGCGGGAGGCACTGGCCCCGACCGGTGTCGAGGGGCTGGTCGCCAAGGGGCTGGACACCGCGTACCGCCCGCAACTCCGGCGCGGCTGGCTCAAGATCCGCGACGCCGACACCGTGGACGCCACCGTCATCGGCTTCACCGGGTCTCCACGCCGACCGCGCGCACTCCTCACGCGCCTCACCGACGGCACCGAGGCACTCACCTCACCGCAGCTCGACGCCCGCCAGGCCACCGAGGTCGCGGAAGCCGCCGCCCACCGTACGCACGAGGTCGTCGACCACCCCGAGCACGGCCGCCTGTACCCCACCGACCCGCTCCCGGCCGAAGTCCTCCGCGACCCCGGCCGCACCCCCTACGTCCGCTTCATCCGCCTCCGCGGCGACTGACCCGCCCCTCGGCAGCCGCTGCCGCAAGCGGCGCCCGTCCACAAATACGTCGAAGGGTGCCCGCGCCGCCGGGCACCCTTCGCGTCCTGCCGCTGCCTGCACAAAGCCGGTGGAAATACCGACCAGGTGTCAGCCGCCGTGCTCCCAGCCGGTCGCCAGGTGGGCCCACGACTCGTTCTTGTAGATACCGACGTCCGCGACGAGCTTCACCGCCCGGTTCTTCCCGTAACGGTAGACGGGGCCCGCGTAGTAGCTGAAGTTCCCGTAATTCGTGGTCCATGTGGACCCCTCGCTGATCAGCTTGATGCCGGTCCAGGTCGGGTAGCCGTAGAAATTGTTGCGGTCCACGATGTTCTGCTTGAACGTGTAGGCGCAGTTGTTGCCGTTGTTCGGGTTGTAGGCGAGCACCGCCTGCCCGAGCTGGAAGACGGTCCCACTGACGGACCGGTACGTGACCGGGTACGTGTCCACCCACTTGTAGCCGCTGCCGCAGATGGCCGTGATGCTGTTCGACGGTGCGGCATGTGCGGTGCCCGCACCCATGACCCCGATTCCCGCGGTCATCGCAACAATCGTGCCGGCCGTGAGCGTACGCCGGAGTGCCGAGTTCATTTCATTCCTCGTCTCTGCGGAGTCCGGGGACGTACGGACGAATTCGACTCCGCCGGCGCAACAGTAAGTGGGCCGGAAAAAACCGGTCAATGATCACTCGATGAGCGCCCAGGAAACGCACGATTAACTCCGGCTCAACAACAGCCGGTTTTGCGCTTTCCGGATGATGACGGTATTCGCGGGACCGGACAACACATCGTGATCACGAGAGTTCGCTCTCGTGAACTCATCCCCTGCGGCCGGGCCGGGCCTACGTGTCACCGACAGCAAATCCGCCCGCCGCACGCACGCCGTGACAGCCGAAAAACGCAGAGGCCCACTGAATACAACTTCCCGGCGCCATACCCGAAGGCCGGACCGCGGCAAACGCGACAGCAAGGGGCCGACACGCCGACAGAGCGCACCCGCCGATATCGGCCGCGTCGCGATCGGCCTTGCAATTGACGGGACTTGATCATGCGCGGGGTCCGACGATGGAGCCATGACGGGTTGGCGGAAGGCGTGCTTGGTGGCCGTGGCGGTCGTCGGTGTGGCGGCGGCGGTGGGATTGGTGGTGCTGGTGGCGGTCGCCGACCTCGCGACGGCGGCCGCGGCGGGCAGCGTGGTGGGGGCGGTGGCGGGTGTCGGCGCGGCGTGCCTGTCGGTGTGGGCGTTGACCGGCTCCGCCCCGATGACCGTCCAGGCGGACGGCGGGTCCAACGCGGCAGGCGGGAACATGCACAACCCCCGGGCCCGGCACACCGGGCCGCCCCGGACTCCCCCTCCGACTTCGGCTCCGGCTCCGGCTCCGGCTCCGCGGTCGGGCGTCTCCGCGTCGGGCGGGTCGAACGCGGCGGGCGGCGACATGAACGACCCGACCGCGCAGCACGGCCCATGAACCGGTGGCGCCACCGCAAGCGGCCCGCCGAGACCGACGCCGCCACGACAGGGGCGGGGGCGCCGGCCGTCTCGGCGACCGGCGGGTCCAACGCCGCCGGGCGGGACCAGTTCAACCCGGTCGCGATCCATGCCGAATTCGCGCTGCCCGCAGAGGCGTACGCGCCCATCCCGGACGACGCCGCGGTATGCGGCGTGTCGAACATTCCCAGGACGGCGCTGTTCGTCGGCCGCGGTGGTGACCTGGAGAGGCTGGACGCGGCGTTCGCGGACACCGGCGAGGTGGTCGTGCACGCGGTGCACGGTCTCGGCGGCGTCGGCAAGTCCGCTCTCGCCGCACACTGGGCCGCGCGGCGGAACGAGGCGGTGCGGTGGTGGATCACCGCCGACACCACGGCCGCGATCGACGCCGGCACGGCGGCACTGGCGCGGGCCCTGCAACCCGGACTCGCTGCCCTGCCCGCCGAGTTGCAGATCGAACGCGCCGTCGCCTGGCTCGCCGCCCACGACCGGTGGCTGCTCGTCCTCGACAACGTCGAAAACCCCGACCACATCCGCCCGCTCCTCGACCGCGCACCCAACGGCCGGGTCCTGGTGACCACCCGCCGCGCGACGGGCTGGCACCACCACGCCACGACCCTGTGCCTGGGCGTCCTCGAACCCGCCGACGCGGTCGACCTGTTCACCCGGATCCTCACCCACCACGGTCCGCGCGACCCGAGCGGCGCCGACGCGGTGTGCGCCGAACTCGGCCACCTCGCACTCGCCGTCGAGCAGGCCGCCGCGTACTGCGCCGAGACGGGCACCGCCCCAACCGCCTACCTCGACATGCTCGCGAAATGGCCCGCCGCGATGTATTCGGCCGCTGCCGAATGCGGCGATGCCGAACGCACCATCGCCCGCATCTGGCGCGTCACCCTCGACACGCTCGCCGACACGCCCGACGCCGGCGACCTGTTGCGCACTCTCGCCTGGTACGCCCCCGACAACATCCCCCGAGACCTCTTCGCCCCCGTCGCCGAACCTGCGCTCACCCGCGCCCTCGGCCGCTTGACCGCCTACAGCATGGTCACCGACAACCACGACGGCTCCCTCGGCGTCCACCGGCTCGTCCAGGCCCTCGCCCGCACGCCCGACGCGGACGACCCCCACCGCCAAGCCGACGACATCGGCAACGCCCGCGACCAAGCCATCAGCCTCCTGGCCCTTGCCTTCCCCGACAGCCACGAACAGCCCGAAGACTGGCCCCGCTACCGGGTTCTGCTTCCCCACCTGGAAGTTCTCACCCGCCACCACCCACCCGACCAGGACAGCGCCGTTACCGCCTACGCCCTCGATCGCGCCGCCACCTATCAGCGCGGGCAGGGCCACCTGACCCCCGCCACCCACGCCTTCGAACGCAGCCTCGCCGCCTCCCTGCGGGTGCAGGGCTCCGACCATCCGAGCACCTTGGCGGTCCGCACCAACCTCGCCGGCGCATACCAGGCCGCGGGCGATTTCGGCCGCGCCATATCCCTGTTCGAGCGAACCCTGAAGGACACCGAACGGGTGCTCGGCACCGACCACCCCGACACGCTGGTCTCGCGCAACAACCTTGCGGCCGCGTACCAATACGCCGGCGACCTCGGCCGTGCCACCCCCCTGCACGAGCAGTCCGTGAACGACATCGAGCGGATACTCGGAGCCGACCATCCCCACACCCTGACCGCCCGCAGCAACCTCGCGGGCGCATACCAAACGGCCGGCGACCTCGACCACGCCGTCCGGCTGTTCGAGCGGGTCCTGAAGGACCGGCAGCGAGTACTGGGCACCGACCATCCCGACACCCTGATCGCCTGCACAATCCTCGCGGGCGCGTACAGGGAGGCGGGCGACCTGGACCGCGCCATCCCCCTGAGCGAGCAGTGCCTGGACCATTTCGAGCGAGTCCTCGGGACGGACCACCCCGACACGCTGGTCTCACGCGCCAACCTTGCGGGCGCGTACCGGGCAGCGGGCGACCTCGACCGCGCCATCCCGTTGAGCGAGCAGGTCCTGAACGACCGTCAGCGGGTACTCGGCCCCGAGCACCCCGACACGCTGACCGCCCGCACCAACCTGGCCTACGGGTACCGGGCCGCGGGCGACCTCGACCGGGCCGTCCCGCTGAGCGAGCAGTCCCTCAGCGATGCCGAGCGGGTGCTCGGCGCCGACCACCCCAACATGCTGGTCTCCCGCAGCAACCTCGCAGGCGCGTACCGCGCCGCGGGCGACCCGGCCCGCGCCATCCCCCTGTACGAACAGGTTCTGACACAAGCCCAACAAGTACTCAGCCCAGGCCACCCGTTCTTCGCCCTGATCCAGGCAGACCTGGAACGAGCGCGAGCCACGTAGCCGGCCGCGAACAAAACCCGGCGCGCATCGATCCCGCCGCCGGCACGACTACCGCGCACACCGTGCGGGCACCGGGAAGCGGCGTTCAAAGCCCGGTTCAACCACCGTGGCACAAAAGGCAGGTGGGCGGCACGGGCGCGAAGGTCATTCGCGCCCGTGCCGCCCACCTGGGGAAATGCCTTGTCAGGCGGAGGGCGTGGGATTCGAACCCACGAAGACAGTCACCTGCCTTAGCGGTTTTCAAGACCGCCGCCATCGGCCGCTAGGCGAGCCCTCCATACCCGCTCTGACCTCGTCGTTTAGCCTTCGGACTCGTCTTCCGACTCGTCGTCTGGCCGCAGATTGGCCGCACGGGCATCTGAGACGTCCCCGGAGAGCCGTTGGCCCCACGAGTCCATCTCGTCTTTGTACAGGTGAGCATAGACGTTGAGGGTGGTGCTGACCTTCGAGTGACCCAGGATGCGGGAGACCACCGTGACCGGCGCGCCCATCGAGATCAGCAGGGATGCACACGTGTGGCGCAGGTCATGCGGCTTGGCATCCGGCAGGCCGACCGCGCGCTTGGCATCCCGCCAGCCGTCCCGCGCGAACTCCCCCGACCGGGGCGGGTTGGTCCCGCCGTCCTTCCACGGGAACAGCAGCGCGCGCCGGTTCAGACCCTCCATGAGCGCCGTCAGCTCAGGGACGAGCGCGGCCGGGATCGGCACCGAGCGCCGCCGGTGACCCTTCGTGTCGGTCGTGTGGAACACACCCCGAACCTCACTGATGGTCCGTGCCACGTCCACCCGCAGGCGCACAAGGTCGAGGTCCATCGGCCGAAGCGCGATCCCCTCAGCCCAGCGCAGGCCCGTGAACGCCAGCAGCCGGACCAGGGTGCCCCACTTACCGCCGAGCTTGCTCGCCAGCGCTTCGACCTCATCGACGGTCAGCGGCTCCGCGATGCGCTCAGTCGTCAGTACGGGCACGTCCACGTACTGGAGCGGGTTACGGACGAGGCGGCCGGTCCGCACCGCGTCGTCAAGGATCTGACGCAGCACGTAGAAGGCCGACCGGGTGCGCGATGACGACAGAACACCCGAGAGCCGCGCGACCCAGGCGGTACCCGCCTCGTAGTCGATCTTGTCGAGCGGCCATGACTCCCACTCCGGCAAGACCTGCGAGTCGAGGAGCGACCGAACGCCGCTCTTCGTCTTGTGCTTCGTCCAGACCTTCCGGTTGAACCAGTCTTCCGCGTGGACGCCGAGGAGGATCTTTCCGCGCGCCGGGTCCACCCACTCACCCCGCCGGAGGCGGCCCGTCTGCTCAGCCAGCCAGGCCGCGGCCTCACGCTTCGTCTTGAACGACTTGGACCGCTCCTTGCGGTCCGTGCCCCGGTACCGGGCACGCCACGAGTCGCCCCGCTTCGAGATGTTCCCGTCCATCAGGCCGCCACCTGCCCACCGAGCCAGGCCCGGACCTTCGCCGGGTCGTACAGCAGGCCACGGCCGACCTTGACCGCCTCAGGCCCCGTCCCCTTGTACCGCCACTGGTACAGCGTCGCTTTGGGTCGGCGCAGGTACGCCGC
The DNA here is from genome assembly GCA_045039925.1 of Streptomycetaceae bacterium NBC_01309. GTDB lineage: Bacteria > Actinomycetota > Actinomycetes > Streptomycetales > Streptomycetaceae > Yinghuangia. The sequence continues at coordinate 5,408,921 of CP108400.1, read as the reverse complement.
CGTCTCATCCGCCGTCCAGAACTCCACCGCCGTTACGGCGGCCCCCGTTCGCTTAGCCATTGGTTATCTGTCCTATCCAGTTGATTTCAGATCCGAACGCGGCACGTACGGCCCCGTTGGCAGGCCCGGCAACAGCGGGGACCTCCGAGCGGCAGACGAAGACCTGTCCGCCGCAGAACCACGCGACAGGCACCATCGGCGCGGCGTATTCGCCGCAGAAGAGGCACGCGAACCCGTCGAGTTGATCGGGACGGAGCGGGATCAGCCGCCCCGTCCCCGATCGCACGTCCACCGTGAAGAGCGGACGTTGGAACATCAGGCCGCTTCCGAGCCATGGCCCCGGCCCCACTCCGCCTCACCTCGCCAGTCCGCCAAGACGGCATCCGGCGTGTAGGGGAACCGGCCGCGAACCGGGTTCGGGTCGTGTTCCCCGAGGACGTAGGCGATGCCGGCCGAGGCGTAACCGTTGGCTTCTGTGGCCGGGGGGATCAGGTGACAAGCCGCCCCGCGTTCAGTTGCCCCGTCACCAAGGGCCATGTCTGTTTCCGATGCCGAGGACGTGCGGAGACCGACCCGGAGGGGAAAGAAGTCGCGGTCACTCGCGAACTCCTTCAAGGCCGACTGCACCAGCGCACAGACGTACATGCCGCTGGAACGACCTTGAGAGAGCAGCCGCAAAAGCTGTTGCCGTGTGCGATCCCGACGCCTTTTGTCAGGGTCCAACGCACCGAGCGCGGCGTACTCATCAACCACCAGCATCGTCAGCGGCATGTCAGCCGACGCGGCGAACGACCGCCCGCCAACCTTCTGACGACGTTCCAGCTCGACGGCCAACCCATCGATGAGCGCAGCCCAGTCCTCAGGCGTGTACGCCACCTGCTCGAACAACTCCGGCGCGGTACGCAACTCCTGCCGCTTCGGGTCGACGCCGAACAACCGGATCTCACCTGACGCGACCCACGGCCGGAAGTGCCCAACCAGCGACCACAAAACCGAGCCCTTACCCGAGCCCGTGCCACCGATGACGAGGGTGTGCGCGATGGGCAGGAAGACTGTCGCGCCATCCTCATCGCGCAGCGCGGCCCAGCGGTACAGGTCCCCGCTCGTACGCCAATTGCCGATGCCGAACGCGGTAAGCGGGTCATTGATACATGCCGTCCACCCGAGCCGACCACGAGCCACCTGCGACCCGATGACGCGGTCAACACCCCAGTGGTGCGCCAGCTCTTCGAGGATTTCCGGTGCCAAGCATCGCGCTACCGGCACCCCCGCTTCCGGGGCGAACTCGAAACGCGGCCCGGAAGGTGTGGGCGCCACCGCCAGCAGCCGAGGCATGGTCACGATCGGCACTGCCTCAGCCATGCGGACCATGAATTTGGTGTGCTCTTCCTTCGAGAGCGATGCCCGCCAGATGTCCGCTCCGGTGGGGCGCGGCGGTTCCTCGGACCGCGCCAGGCCCAGCCGGGGCAACAGGTCTTCCCACTTCTCTTCGACCTGCCGGACGACTTCCGCCCCGATGATGCCGTGGTGCCGCACCAGTTCGTCACGCCGTCGGAGCGTCCCCCGGACCCGCCGGATGAGCGAACCAACGAGAGCGACGACGACGAGCAGCACAGCCAGGCCCGTCAGCCAGGACGGGACTCCGAACAGCGGCGGTGCCAACAGGACGAGCACCGCCAGCAACGACCACTGAACCCAGCGCCGCCGGAGGAGGCCCCACATGTAGTAGTCGGCCATGCCGTAGTTCGCCGACATCACGCCGCCTTCTTGGTGGTGGCCGCGCCGCTCGCGGTTGTGGACTCCAGGCCCATGGACGTGATCGTCCAGTTGACGCCGTAGTTGTCCTTTCCCTCCTGGTTGGCGGCCCATGCCGCCGCTCAACGCGCAAAGAAGCTGCACGTCAGCTCGCACTGTCGCGAACCATGCCGATAGCTTGCATGATTTGCAAGGCCTGCGCAACTAGTGAGGTGAACAACTTCGCCCTGCAAGTAGTGCGCGACATGAGAGGCTAGGAAGCACAGCAGGCGAGGACCGTGCAGAGGAGGCGAGGCGAATCATGGCCACACAGGACGACGACCAGCCCGAGGATGGAGCGGAATTCCTCAATCTATTCCTGGCCGAATACGTCGAATATCAAATGAAAGCAATTCGGGCCATGACGGAGTCGATCGAACTCCAAGAACCTCTTTGTGCGGCATCCGGAATGCTGTGGAGCACTCGCGTTCTGAAAATGCTGGCCGAGATAAATCGAATTTCCCTCAAAACCAAGCGTATCGTCAGCTCATATGCGGTAAATGAGGGAGGCGTTAGCCTCAGCGAATCGGCCAGGATTCAAAGTCTCGCACCGAACAGCGTAAAGAAGTACGCGGCTGAGCTTTTCGGCGAGATGCATGACATCTTGATGCCGAATAGCCGCTATACCGGTGCGGCAAGAGAATCCATGGAGCGCCAACAGCAAGCCCTTGGGCGATACAAGAAGTCGCCCATGGCGACCATCAAGATCGATCGGCTTGAGTGGATGTTGCGCAATGAATCCGCCCGCGAGGGCAACGAATAGCGCTCCCAGGAAATCAAAAGCGCCACCCGGCCGCATGGTCGGGTGGCGTTGCTGTTTCCGCTGCGCTCACGAGCGGCTGCCCTGCTAGCTCACACGGTGCCGTAGTTCTGAGGTGCCTCGACGGATACGCTCGCCGCATGACTGACTACCTGACCGTCCTGACCACTACCGACGCGCAGGAAGCAGCGGCCTCACTCGCCGAGTCCGCAGTGACCGCGCGGGTCGCCGCATGCGCTCAGATCGTCGGGCCGATCACGAGCGTGTATTGGTGGGAGGGCAAGGTCCAGCGGGAGCAGGAATGGCAGATCATCTTCAAGACGCCCGCAGACCGCTACCCCGACCTTGAAGCGCATATCAGGGCCGAACACACCTACGACGTACCCGAGGTCATTGCCGGGCCGATCGTCGCAGGCAACGCCGCTTACCTTGCGTGGATGTCGGAGGAGACCGCAGCAACGAAGGTCGGGAACCCCCGCGCGTCTGCCGACTAGCCCAGCACCGCCCGCAACTCTTCGCCCAGTTCACGGGATTGGACGTCGCGGACCGGGAGTCGACCCACGAGGTCAAGCAGCCTTTGCCGACCAAGGGTCGCCTCACCGCGTGTTGTCGCCGTTGCTGCCTGCCGAGCCGTCACCGCCGCGCGGTCGAGGTTGCCGACCTGGGCATAAGCCGCCGCAACGTCCGCCAGGACTACGGCACGAATCTTGGCATCATTGCCACCGAGTCGAGACTCTGCGCGTTCCGCTTCACGTTCCAAATCGCGGTGTTCGAGCCGGGCCAGCGTCGACACTGCCAGCGAGTCGAGCCGGGCCGGGCCGAAGAAGCGCACCCAGGGCTGTTCGTTCTCTGGATCGGCGTAGTCGTACGCGGTGCGCGCCCGTTCGAGGGCCCGGATTGCGCCCTCCTGATCTCCGGACGCCGCCGCTTCCTCGGCCTCACGCGCGGCCAGCCAGGCCCGAGCAGTCGCGCAACCAGGGCCGGTGACCCGCTCTTGCCCGGCGACCAGCATCTTCCGTGCCTGTCGCGGATCGTCGACCGTGTACGACGCATAGCCCAGGACGAGAGCGGCAAGCGGGGGGTGTCCAGCGTCCTCGGATGCGGCCATGGCCGTCCGCAGGAAGCTACGGGCGGTGTCCGTCTCCCCTATGTCCCAGGCCAGCCACCCGGCCAGCGCAGACGCTTCCCCCGCCGCAACGGTGAGCGGCAAGCGGTTCTCCCCAGCAGACGCGATCAGTCCGGCGAGCTGGTCAACGTGGCCGGCCGCCGCCGGGTAGAGCTGCCGGGCCGGAGTCCACTCCTCGGCAGCGAACAGAGCGGCCGTGCGATCCACGAGTGCACCAGCACTTGCGCGATCAACGCGTGGGGACCGAAGTGCGGCGGACAGCCGCCCCCACGGTTCGGTCATCAAGTCAGCTCCACCAACACCGGCGATTTGTAGGAAAGTTCGTCGGAGCACGGGGTCTTCCTCCTGAACACGTGCAACGTCACTCTTCTGGACGTAGTACGGAGCGGGCGGGGTGAAGCCGAGCGAGCCGAGAGGTACGCCGAACAACTCGCCCAGCACGCGCTGTGCATACTCGCGCGGCCATGGGGGCAGCGCCGATTCCCAACGGCGGACCTGCCGGATGGTGATCGAGGTTCGTTCCCCGATGCGTAGCGCGCACTTGTTGTATTCCGCGACGAACTCCCGTTGCGTAGTCCACCCGAGCCGAGTTCGAGCGGCAACCAGTAACGGATTCCCTGGCTTGCGATCGTCCATCGTTCCCCCGATGTCTCGTCTACTTCCACCGTAAGGCCGGGATCGCGGTCGGTGACGAAAAGTCCTCACGATGTCCTCACCTCGTACCTCGTCGGAGGCCCTCGCAAGGCGATTCGCTGGAGTCGCGGTCAGGGTGCAGCCCTTACAGCGCCGCCGCCAATGCGGGCCCGGCAGCGACATGCGTTCCCCCGTCACATTGCTGCCGGGCCTGCTTCCAACGTTCGAGCGTGTCACCAAGGAGGATCATGTCCGCGTTGATCGAACGCTTGCCGACGCTGCGACACGACGTTTCGGCCGAGGCTCCGGGGCCCATGCGTACCCGGCCGTTCGGGCTGGACGCCATGGCGCACCCGGTACCTGTCGATCTGTCGGCCCTGCCGATGATCGGGCTCGACCCCGAGACGCAGCTCTCGACCGTCAACGGCGAGGTGTTCCTCTCGGCGACGGACCCGGGCATCGTGGCCGGGTCGAGCTGTAACACGGAGTCCGATGGAAAGACCGTGATCTCGGTCGACACCGACCTGAACGACGACTGAGCGTGGTCAGCGACATCCAGGGCGCGCGCGGTGAGGAACCGCGCGTGCTCGTCGTCACCCACGACCTGGACCCCACCGCCGATTTCGTGTTGCGCGAACTCTCCCGCCGGGGCGTGCCGTTCTGGCGTACGGACTTGGCGCACTTCCCGTTGTCCACCGCGCTCCGCGCTGAGCTTCGACCTGACGGGACCTGGGTCGGTGACCTGCGGAGCGGAGGCCGCGGCGTGGACTGGTCGGAGTTGCGGGCGGTGTGGTGGCGCAAGCCCACGCCGTTCACGTTCGCGGAGTCGATGAGCGACCCGGAACGAGCGTTCGCAGTGTCCCAAGGTAAGCGCGCGTTCTCTGGGATCTTCGCTTCGCTGCCCGGGGTCTTGTGGGTCAACAAGCCCGAGCGCATCGCCGACTGCACCAAGCCCCGGCAGCTCTCAGCGGCAACGGTCGCCGGACTCCACGTGCCCGCAACCCTGATCACCAACGATCCGAGCAGCGTCACCCCGTTCGCGATGCGCCACGGCCGCCGGATCGTCACCAAGGTTCTGGGCGGAATCGTGCACACCGAAGGAGGCCAGCGCGGGCAGCTCTACACGTACCGCGTACCGCCGGAGGACTGGCCCAATCCCCGGATCAGGTTGACCGCGCACCTGTTCCAACAGGAGATCGTCGACAAGGCATACGAGGTGCGCGTGACGATCGTGGGTGACCGCATGTTCCCCGTCCGCATCATCGCGCCCGACGGGCCGGGCCGCCTTGACTGGCGACGCGACTCCGGGAACCTTCGCTATGAGGCGGACGAGTTGCCCCGGTCCGTTGAGCGCGGACTCGTCGACATGATGCGTCATCTCGATTTGGTGTTCGCCGGGGTAGACCTGATCGTCGACTCGGAAGGAACTCACTGGCTCATCGATGTGAACGCGGGCGGTCAGTGGGCATGGATCGATCTCGTTCGCGACGACATCACGCGCGCGATCGCCGACCTGTTGGAGAAGGGCAGCCGATGACCAGCTCACTCGACATCGCGGACCAGGCCGCAGCGATGCGCGCCGAGTTGGTCGGCCGCCTGGTCGACGAGGGCCTACTCACCGACGAGGCATGGCGTGCCGCATTCGAGGAAGTGCCAGCGCATGCGTTCGTTCCGGCCTTCTACGACTACAGCGGCCATCGCATCGCCGAGGACGACCCGGCCACCCGAGGGCAGTGGTTGAGCGAGGTCTACTCAGATCGCCCTCTCGTCACCCACCGCACGGACGGAGCCGCCACGTCGTCGAGGAGCGAGCCGTCTCTCATGGCCGGGATGCTCGACGCCCTCCAGGTCGAGCCGGGCATGAAGATCTTGGAGATCGGTACAGGGACTGGGTACAACGCCGCGCTGATGTCCCACCGACTTGGCAGCGACAACGTGACCACGATCGATGTCGTGGCCGAGCTGACCGAGGCGGCCCGCGAGCGGTTGGCCGACGTCGGATATCAGCCCGTCGTCGACACCGGAAACGGCGCGCTCGGATGCCCGCTGTACGCGCCGTACCACCGCATCATTGCAACGTGCCGCGTCGATACCATCCCCGTCCCGTGGGTCCGTCAGCTCACCGACGACGGATTCATCCTGGCGCCCATCAGCGGAGCGTTGGCGCGCGTCAGGCGCACGGGTCGGGAGTCAGCGGAAGGCCGCTTCCTGGCCGGAGGCGCGTTCTTCATGCCGCTTCGCAACGAGCCAGCAGACGGAGTCCCGCACAAGGCGCCGGAGTTCCCGAAGAACCCCGGCCGCGCGTCGACGTTGCCGCTCGACATGCTGGCGAACAACGACTTCCGGTTCCTGACTGGGGTCGTCGCGCGAGGACTGGTGTGGCAATACGACTTCGACGACGAACGCCAGATCACCGCGGCGCGCGTGTGGGCCGCTGACGGGTCCGTGGCAAGCGTGGACGGTGACACCGTGGCCGAGGCAGGCCCCCGAGGTCTGTGGTCGCTGCTGGAGTCCGCTTACCGTGCGTTCGACGACGCCGGGCACCCCAGTGCGGACCGCTACGGGATCACCGTCGACGGACCGGAACAATGGGTGTGGCTGGAGACGCCCGGCGGTCTGCGCTGGAAGCTCAATTCGTGATCGGCCGCACGCCGGACTCAACTTGCTTGCTGCACCTGCCCCCAAGGCTCAGCGACAGTGACCGCGTGCAGAGTTTCTGTACCTGATTAAAGCGGCCCGCTTCGCGGGCCGCCGGGGACACGTGTCCAGGCGGCAAGCGGGCGCGGAAAGCCCCCGGCTCCGCCGGGGCTCCGGCGCTGGCGCGCCGAGCCCCACCGGGCCGGGCCGCACCGCCGCCTGGACAAGGCCCCCGGCGAGATGATGACATGCCGAAACACCCCAACGGCTATGGCTGTTGGGGTATCGTCGTGTCTGTGTGCTTGTCTGCCGCGTGTTCTGCGGGAGCCCGTCACTGGCCCGCCCGAGGGGCGTTCCAGCGCCACCCGCAGGCGTCGTCCCGACGCAGAGCGAAAACCGGGGAAGCGTGGTCGGCTCGATCTGTGGCCCGGACAAGGTCCCCGACGAAATCGCCCGGGTGCCGGCCACTGCCACTCGCCCGCGTGTGGTCACCTCTGCGACCGCGAAACGACAACGAGCACCAGGACGTGAGGCAGCTACGAGCGGTCGACCGCTGCAAGCATGGCCGCCACCCACGGCGGAGCATCCGCACCGGCAGCCAGCAGCACCCGCCGCAACTCGTCAGCATCGCCCCGGAATTCCTGCCCCAGGACCGCCCACGCCAGCGGCGCCGACTCGTCATCGGGCATGTTCGACCGCACATGAGCCCGCCGGGCGTTGCGCAACTCGGCGAAGGTCAGCCCAGACCAACCAAGCTTGCCGACCTCGCCCGTCTCCTCATCGATCCGGCCCATGCGCGACTGTGTGAGCACGTGGCCCCGGAAGCCCCAGCCCTTATGCGCGCGGCCCGAGCACTCCCCGACCCGGTCGCACTTCGCCGAGCACCACATCTGTTCGGCCGTCTCCGTCAGTTCGGCGTGATGCGCACGCGCCGGGGCCGCCGACTCAGAGGACGGAAGGTCACCGGTCAAGTCCTTCGCCGCGTACGTCGTCAGCTTGCCCAGGTAGCCCGCCACCACCTTCGCGTGCCCACGGCCGCGCCGGGCCGGGTCAACGATCTGCACGTCTACCTGCTGGCCCCAGGTGATCCGCCGTACGTCGCCGCTCCCGTGGTCAAGTGCACGCGACGAGACGGACCGGGCAACCTCACCCAGGCCCGAGCGAAGCGCGTCCGTCTCGTGCTGCCCGGACAGCGCGAACGTCAGCCGCAGCAGGACATGCAGGTGAATCGCGCCGCGCGCCTGCCACTCCCGGACGACCACGTACTCAGGACGCGCCCCCAGCAGCCGCGACCACGCTTCCAACGTCGCGTGCCACAGCTTGCCGGAGTCCCGGTTGAAGTGCGCCTGCCCCGCGTAGTCGTACGTGGTCCAGTCGATCGGCACCCCGCGCAACGGGTCGCCTGGGGAGTGCACCCGGCCGCAGCCGCACCGCTTGCGCGCGACCTTCGCACCGGGCCGAGCCTTCGCCGCAGTCTTGGGCACGCGGTGCACCGCACCGAAAGACGGAGCCGTCAGCGTCACGAACGCGAACGCGCTACCCGTGACGCGGTCGAGCGCGCCGGTACGGATCAGCCGGGCCGCGTCGTCCCGGTACAGCTTCGAGCACGACGGGCACTGAGACGCCCGGCGGTTGCCGCAGCGGATCTGAACCTGACGGAGGGAGCCGTCCGCAGCCCAGCCAACCGCCGTCAGCGGACGCTGGCACTCGCACCGTTCGACCACACGGCCGACCGCCGCGCGACGTTGCGCGAGAGCATCCGACTCGTGTTCCCAGTCGGCGGGAGCAGGCCCACCGGAGGCAGGCAGAGCAGGGGGAAGCAACTCGTCTCCGATCGATCGGAGACGAGGTCAGAGTGAGCAGGGAACGGCCGCAGACTGGCCGCAGATCGGCCGCAAGACGCCGGGAAGTGCCGTCAGGAGTCGCGAACTGACGCGAAGTCAGGGCGACCCCGAGGCAGGGCGTGAAAGGGCCTCAGAAACGCCGTATGACCTGGGCGAATGTTCTTAGGCCCAGGTCATACGGGGTGTCTATCGGGGAGTCTCTGCCGTAGCCCGGCCATTGCTTCGGTCCATTTTCAAGACCGCCGCCATCGGCCGCTAGGCGAGCCCTCCGGGCCCGCGTTCCCTAGGGTTGCGGGCCTGGACAGTCTCTCATGGGCGGGCGTTGCGATCACCGGGGATTCGGTGTGGCGCGTCAGCCGGACTGGTCGCCTTCGCGCTGGCCGAGGGTGACCTCGGTGGTGGCTTCCTTGCCGTCGCGCTGGTAGGTGATCTTGACCTTCTCGCCCGGCTTGTGGCTCCAGATCTCGCTGAACAGTTCCTCGTAGCTCGTCACCGGGCGGTCGCCGAGCTTGGTGATGACGTCGCCGGCCTTGAGGCCGGCCTTGTCGGCGGGGCCGCCGGGGGTGACGGGGGCCTGGCCCTGGACGGTGTTGGGGCGGATGCGGGCGCCGACGCCGCTGTACTCGGGGTCGGGGATGACGCCGACCTGCGCGTACACCGGCTTGCCGGTCTGGATGAGGGTGTCGGCGACCCACTTGGCCTGGTTGATCGGGATCGCGAAGCCCAGGCCGATGCTGCCGGCCTGCTGGCCGCCGAACGGGTCGGAGCCGCTGCCGGCCGAGCGGATCGCGGAGTTCACGCCGATGACGCGGCCCTGTGCGTCGAGCAGCGGGCCGCCGGAGTTGCCGGGGTTTATCGACGCGTCGGTCTGGAGCGCGTTCATGTACGAGGTCTGCTGCTGGTCGCCGGACGCCACCGGGCGGTTCTTGGCGCTGACGATGCCGGTGGTGACGGTGCCGTCCAGGCCGTACGGCGAACCGATGGCGAGGACCGCGTCGCCGACGGCGACGTTGGCGCTGTCGCCGAGCGGGAGCGGCTTGAGGTTGGCCACCCCGTCGACCTTCACGACCGCCAGGTCGTACCCCTCGGCCCGGCCGACGATCTTGCCCGGCACGGTGGTTCCGTCGGAGAACGTCACGGTGAGCTCGCCGCCGTCGGCCGCGAGCGAGACCACGTGGTTGTTGGTGAGGATGTGGCCCTGCGCGTCCATGACGAACCCGGCGCCGGTGCCCTCCTGGGCGCCGCGGCCGGTGCCGCTCTTGGTCTTGATGGTCACGGTCCCGGGGAGTGCCTTGGCCGCTATCCCGGCAACCGACTCGGGCGCGCGGTTGAGCGAGGCCGGGTCGACCGGGCCGTTCGTGGAATTGACGCTGGACGACGCCTTGTTGTCGTCGCGGTCCGCGACCCACGCACCGATGCCGCCGCCGAGGCCGCCGGCCAGGAGCGCGGTGAGGACGGCGGTGGCCACCAGCGGGTTCGGGCGCCGCCGGCGCGGGGCCGGGAGGGGTGCGCCGAAGCCCGGGTAGCCGGGGTACGGCGCGGCGGGGAATCCGTACGGCGGGGTCCCTGGCGGGGCGCCCGGCGGCGCGGTCGCGGCACCGGCGGCAGCGGTGTCCCCGGTACCGGCAGCCGCGGCCTCATGGGGCGCGGGCATGCCGAACCCGGCGGCGACCGGCTCGGGTGCGGGCGGGGACACGGGCGGGGCCAAAGGCTGAGCCGCCGGTGCCTCCGGCTCCGCGGCGGGCGGGCCCGCCGGGGCCTTCGGGGGCACCGGGTCGGCCGCTGCCGCGCTCGGCGCGGCGGCGGGGAAGGCCACGGGCTCGGCCGACTCCGCGGCCGACTCCGGGGCCGACTGGACGGGCGGCTCCGCGGGCGGCTCGGCAGGGGTGTGCGCGTCCTCCGCGCCCCCGGCTGGCGCCACGGCCGGGAACTCCCTCGTGGCGTGCTCCTCGCCGCCCGGCTCCACCGGGTCCGGACGCTGTCCCTCGCCCGGGGGCACCGGGGTGTTCTCGCCCGGGAACTCGCGATCGCTCATGCGGACACCTCGCCACGTCCGGCGCCGCGTCCGCGAAGCCCGCCCCCCACATTGGTTCGCACGGTGAGCTCCATCATGCGGCACCTCCACTCATCGGAAACTCAGCAGGACCAGGGTTCCCGATGACCTGTCGGAACACGGTTAACGCGTAGGCCGGATCGGTGCGGGACTCTTTATCCCGGGATTATCCGGCAGTACGCGCGGGCGTGCCCGGCGACGCGTCCGAACGGACACGCCGGGGCGGGGGCGAATGCGGGCGGACCGCCCGGAACGCCCCTCGATCAGCCCCGACGGGTCGGTGCCGCACCAGCCGCAGCAGGCCGCAGCAGGCCGCAACTGCCGCTTCCGCTGCCGCTGCCGCGACAAGTCGGCGGCTCAGTCGAAGAGCTGCTGCATGAAGCTCTTGCGGCCGTGGCGCCCGTGGCCGTAGTAGCCGCCCTGCCCACCGCGACGGTGGCCGTAGTAGCCCTGCTGGTGCCCGCGCCGGCCGTGGCCGTAGTACGCGTGCCCGCCCTGCGCGTGCGGCGCCGGGTAGGGGGCCGGGACCGGGGCGACGTACCCGGGGGCCGCGGGCGGCGGCGGGGCCTGCTGCGGGTAGCCCGGCTGCGGGTACGGCTGCTGTGGGTACTGCTGCTGGGTCCAGCTCTTCTCGGCGTTCATGATGTGCTCGAGCTCGCCGTGGTCGAGGAAGATCCCGCGGCACTGGGTGCATTGGTCGACCGTCACACCGGCACGCTGGTAGGTCTGCATCAATCCGCGGCAGCGCGGACAGGTCAGGTTAGTCATGCCCGCAAACGTACTCGCGGATCGCCGCTGCGGTACCCCACCTCCGCGAGGAGATCGCGGCTGCGCGTAATCTGCCCTCCACCAACGCGGGAGCTCGGACGAACCGGGCTGAGAGGGCGGCTGGGAGCGACGCTTCCGGGGCCGCCGACCGCTCGAACCTGACCGGGTAATGCCGGCGTAGGGAGAAGAGGAGAGCCATGTCGGCTCCTGCTGCCACCGAACCACGCCCGAATTCGGGCGGTATATCCGGTCCGCCGGAAGCACCGCTGGTCCTCGACACGGACCCCCCGAAGCCCCTGGGCTTCCGCGACCAGTTCTCCTTCTGGGCCAACCTCGGCGTCAGCCTCATCGGCTTCAGCGGCGCCGCGGCGTTCCTCCAGCCGTACGGCTACCCGCAGTTGTCGCTGATCGCCGCCTCCCTGGCCATCGCGATCGGCACCGTCGTCGGCACCGCGATGGTCGCCGTCTCCGGCCTGCCCGGCGCCGCGACCGGCGCACCCGCGATGGCGCTGCTGCGCGGCCTGTTCGGTACCAAGCTGTCGTACCTGCCCACCGGCATGAACATCGTGCAGTGCGTCGGCTGGGGCGTGTTCGAGCTGACCGTCATCGCGATGGGCATCGAGAAGCTGACCGACGGCAAGGGGCCGCACTGGCTGTACGTCGCGATCGCCGGCGTCGTCACCACCGCGATGTCGCTGCGCCCCCTCGGCATGCTGCGCATCCTGCGCCGCTACGTCACCATCGCCGTCGGCATCGCGATGCTCTACTTCACCGTGCAGCTGGTGCGCGCGGGCGTACCCGACCTCACCGAAGGCTCGTGGCAGGGCTTCCTGCCCGTCGTCGACGCCTCGGTGGCGCTGGCGGTCTCGTGGGTCCCGCTCGCGTCCGACTACACGCGCCACTCGCGCGACGGCAGGACCGCGTTCTGGGGTGCACTCGGCGGCTACTCGACCACCGGCATCTGGTGCAGCCTCCTCGGCATCCTCGCGCTCGCACAGACCAAGCCCGGCCAGGACGTGTTCGACACCCTGCTCGGCGTCTCCGCCGGCTGGCTGTTCTTCGCCGTGCTGGTGATCCGCGAGGTCGACCAGAGCTTCGCCAACGTCTACTCGACGGCCATGTCGATCCAGAACCTCGTGCCGCGGCTCGACCGGCGCCTCATCTGCGTCGCGGTCGGCGCGCTGGTCACCGGGTCCGCGATGCTCATCAACGACTTCTCGAAGTACGAGAGCTTCCTCTATCTGATCGGCTCCGTCTTCGTCCCGCTCCTCGGCGTCACGGCGGTCGACTGGTTCCTCGGCCGCGGGCGCACCGCGTGGAACCTCCGCCAGGACGCCCCCGCGCGCTGGGCGATGCTCGTGCCGTGGGTGCTCGGGTTCGCGGTCTACCAGCTGATCAACCCGGGTTCGATCGGTTGGTGGACGCGGTTCTGGACGGACGTCCAGGACACGCTGCACGTGCACCCGCAGAGTTGGACTTCGGCCACGCTGTTCGCCTTCGCCGCGTCGGCGCTCGGCACGCTTGCGCTGGTCCGCCTGGACAGAGCGCGTACAGCGGGCCAATTGCCCAGCTGACCAGATGGCCGAAAAGGTGACCACCCCGCGTCGACGGGTGGTCACCTGCTGTTGGGAACGAAGTGGCACGATGGCGAAGTGACCGCTCATTCCGCGGCGACCGTGCACGTGGTCGCGCACCGTGGCTCGTCCGAGGACGTACCCGAACACACTCTCGCCGCGTACGTGAAGGCGATCGACGACGGCGCCGACGCCCTGGAGTGCGACGTACGCCTCACCGCCGACGGACACCTGGTCTGCGTGCACGACCGCCGCGTCAACCGCACCTCCAACGGACGCGGCCTCGTCTCGACGCTCGAACTCGCGGACCTGTCGGCGCTCGACTTCGGTTCGTGGAAGGCCGGCGGTCGGCACGGCGACGACCCCGAGGCCCCGGAGTGGGACCGCAAGTCGGTGCTGACCCTGGACCGGCTGCTGCAACTGGTCGTCGACGCCGACCGCCCGGTGCAGCTGGCCATCGAGACCAAGCACCCGACGCGGTACGCCGGCCTCGTCGAACGCCGCCTCGTCGAACTCCTGGAGCGGTTCGGCCTCGCCCGTCCGCCGGACGACGGCCCTTCGGCGGTCCGCGTCATGAGCTTCAGCCAGCTGTCCCTGCGCCGCATGCGCTACCTCGCCCCGCGCCTGCCCGCGGTGTTCCTCATGGAACGCGTTCCGCTGCGCTTCCGGGACGGCACGCTGCCCAAGGGCGTGCGCATCGCGGGCCCCAGCATCGAGATCGTGCGCGCCCACCCGCGCTTCGTCGCGCGCCTGCACCGGGCCGGCCACCGGGTCCACGTGTGGACGGTCGACCGGCCGGAAGACGTCGAGTTGTGCCTGCGCCTCGGCGTCGACGCGATCATCACCAACCGGCCCGGGAGCGTCATCGCGCAGGTGACGGGCGGCTGAGCCGCCCGCCTGCGGGGCCCGCGAAGGCCCATCCCACCCCAATCTCCCCCCAACCCGACGCCAACTAATCGTCCGGGCACGGGAATCCGTACCACGGGGCATCGGGTGGCGGCGACATCCGCGGCCTGCCCGGTGGTGGCATCGGTAACAACTCCTCATCAGGACCGGCCACCCTCTCAGCTTCCTCCGCCCATAGGGGGTAGAAATGGGGGCGTACGCCGGTGCCCGGCGCCGAACACCCACGGCGCGGGGGCGGGGTCCGGCGTAACGGGGACCGTCCCGGATCGCGCGGGCGGATGACGAGACTGTTTCCGATCGACGCACACCGGGCATCCCATGCCCGACGTGTGGGTGAGAAGGAGGTCCGGGGGTGGCAATGGTCGTGGCCCGTGGGGTGCCCGATTCAGAGGCTGTACTCGTCCCGCACGCCTCCGTCGGCGTCGGTGCCGCCCGGCACCGCCTGATCGCCGACCTCACCGATCGCGGACTGCCGGCGGTTCTCGTCGACGACGCCGCGCTGGTGCTGTCCGAACTGCTGAGCAACGCGCTGAAGCACGCCCACGCCCTGCCGTCCGGCAGCGTGCGTGCCGCGTGGGCGGTGCGCCCCGACGACCTGCTGGCCATCGAGGTGACGGACGGCGGCGGTCCGACCCGCCCCCGGCAGGCCAGCCCGTCGCTGACCGCGCGCGGCGGACGCGGCCTGTCGATCATCGACGCACTGGCGGCGGACTGGGGAGTACGCGGCGCGGCCGACGAGGTCACCGTGTGGGCCCTGCTCCCGACCTGCCGCGAAGAGGCCGAGGAACCGGCGGAGAACTGGGAGTTCGACTTCGACGCGGCCGAACCGCTGTAGGTCCGGCCGACGCCCGAGGAGTACTCGTACGCGGCGCGCGACGTCGCGGAATGGGCTATATGCCGGGAGCGGACTACGCTCGGCGGTCGTCAATCGTCTACTACGCGATCCGCGACCGGGAGAGATCTCAGCATGGGCAAGAAGGCCGCGCGGAAGGGCCAGCACAGCACGAAGACGACCACCGCCACGGACGCAGTTCCGGTGGTCGGCGGGCGTGAACCCTGTCCTTGCGGTTCGGGCCGCCGCTACAAGGCGTGCCACGGTCGGGAGGCGGCCACCGCCGCCGAGACCCTGGTGCACCGGCCCTTCGAGGGACTGGCCGACGAGTGCGACTGGGTCGCGCTGCGGGAGCTGGTTCCGGCCGCGACGGCGCAGCTGAAGCTGGCCGCCGGGGTCGACGACGCGGACCGCTCGGTCACGCTCGCGACCGTCCTGCCGATGGCGTGGCCGGCGCTGCGCCGCGACAACGGCTCGGTGCTCATCGGCCTCCAGACGCACACCAGCTCCGGCGACGTCAGCCGCGACCTGGCCGACGCCCTGGAGCGCGCGCTGGCCGCCGAGGACGGTACGCCGGTCACCCCCGGCCCGCTGCCGGGCCCCGGGCCGCGTCTCCAGGACCTGCTCGACGTCTCGGCCCCGCTCGTGGTGAGCGTGCACGAGGGCTTCGACTTCTGGGTCGAGGACGCCGAGGCCGCGACCGGCGACGTCGCCGCCTCGCTGGAGCGCGCGAACGCGGCGGCCACGCCGACCGCGCGCCTCACGTCGGTCGACGCGGCGTACTGGTGCAGCATGCGTGAGAAGAATCACCTGCGCTGGGTCATGCCGCACCCGGAGGAGGAACTGCTCGACGCGATCGCCCGCCTGCACGCCGCGGAGGCGTCGTCGCTGGGCGAAGGCACGCGCTTCGTCGGGTCCTTCCGGGCGCACGGCCTGCTGGTCCCGGTCTGGGATCTGCCGGGCGGGATGACCGCCGACGACGTCGAGAAGCCCGCTGCGGACTTCGGCGTACGTTTGGCCGAATCCCTCGCAGACACAACGCCTCTGACTCCACGTCAGCGCAGCGCGCGGAACGGCCTCCTGAACCGCCAGATCACCCTCAACTGATGCCCCGCGGCCGTCGCGCGGACCACGCCGAGTGGTCCGCGCGGCGGCTTCCTTGATACCGGCAACTGTCGGCAAGAGACGGGCTGGGAGTCGGCGACCTGCGGGCCGTCAAGTCGGGATTCCCTGGGAAGGGAGCCCCGTCACACATTGGACCTAGTCCAATTACGCCCCGGACTTGGGTACTGGGAAGTTGCCTGTTACCTTTGATCCAGCCCGGCCGCTGATGCATCCCCCGTCTTCAGCGGCCGGGCCCTTTTCTTGTTCGGGCACCGGCCCGCTTTGCGCCCGAACGGACCCTCGCGGACGCATGGATCCGGCCGTCCGGACGACCCCCGAACGGCCGGATCTCGCCGTCTCCGGACACCGGTTCGACTGGCCGCCCGCCCGCGAAGTCGGCGGAGGCGCACGGCGGAACGTCGCGGAACATCACCCCGTCGGCGCGGCCGAACGGGGCGGGGTCTAGGGCGGGCGAAGGGCGGGGGCGGGTTCAGCCGGCGGCGGACGCCGTACCCGCGCGCAGCACCTTCTCCGCGCCGTCCTCGGTGGCCACCTCGGCGATCGCCGACCACTCCGCGAGCGGGCTGTCGGTACGCAGGCGCGGCGTCTCGCACACGCCGTCGCCGGACTTCGCCGCGACGGTGCAGCGCATCTCGACGGCGCCCTCGTCGGGGCGCAGCAGGCTGAGCACCAGGAGCAGCGGTTCGGCGGTCGGGTTGCGGTAGTAGACGCGTCCCCACACCTCGGAGCCCTCGCGCTCGACACAGGTCTGCGCGCGGACGCCGCCGGGCGCCTCGACGGCCTTGCCGCACAAGGCGTTGGACACCGGGGTGGAGGCCGGACCGGCGGTCGCCGCGGGGGAAGTGGCGGGCGACGCCTTCCCGGACGGCGTCGTGGTGGCACCGAGGAGTTGCTTGACCGCCTCGACGCCGTCGGGTGCGCTCGGGTCGACGCCGTTGCCGAAGTCGTGGGCGCCGGACGGCTTGGGCGTGCCGGACGGGGACGTGGTACCGCCCGCGACCGGCGCCTTGCCGGGCGACTTGCCGTGCGAGCCGTCGGCGGAGGCCGCGGCGAGGGGGATGAGCAGGCAGAGCCCGACGGTCGTGCCGAGCGCCGCCGTGCGAACGCGTGCCGTACGTGCCCGCTGCATGGTGTCTCCTCGCACGAAGGCCGCGTCCGCGGTGCGGATTCCGGGGCCTGGTCACCTGGCGTCCGAGCCTATCGCGGGAGCGGGTCCCGGACGATCACCACGCGTCCCGGAACTGCCACAGCCACGCCCCGGATTCGTCGTCCGTACGGCGCACGTGCGGTGTGTTTGTCGTACCGGCCACGCGGCCCCCACCTGGGGGTCTACCAGAGGTGGGGGAACCGGTGATGCGGCGTGTCCACAGGGGCGTTGCGGTGATCGGACTTTCGGATCATCCCGCCATCGGGCTCGTGGCGAGCCAGCCGCCCGGGGCCATGCCGAGGACCACGCCGTGGCAGCCCTGCGCGTACGCGCGCAGCGAGAGGTTGATGCCCGGCTCGCCCGTGCCGACCGGCGGATCCAGCTCGCTGAGCTCGTCGACCAGCTCGGCGAGATGCAAATGTGCCTGGCTCCACGGAAGTTCCTGGGATCCGGCGGCGCCGAGCGCGCGGAGCACGGCGCGGTGCGCGCGCCCCAGGACGTCGTCGACCTCGCCGTTCCCGGTCAGCGGGCGCGGCAGCATCTCCAGCAACGCGCCCGCGTCGTCGAGCACATGGCGGATGTGGTCGGGGTCCCCCGCCGGGGCGAGGTCGTCGTCACCGGGCGTGCGGCCGTCCACCACGGCCTGGAGCACGGCGGCCGCGGCCAGCGCGTACGCCGCGTTGCGCTCGAACGCGAGGCGGCGTATGCCGTTGTAGTGCGCGTACACCAGCGATTCGAGCTGCCACGCCACGGTGGTCCGGGGCTGGAACGCGGCGCCGGATTCGTCCTGCCGGGCGCGTTCGTACGCGACCCGGACCTTGCCGACCGAGAGATCGGCGGTCTCCAGGGCGAAGTCCATGTCGACGCACAGCCGGGCGAGGCTTTCCAGACCGCAGGAGACGGCCGGGGGCAGCTGTGAGCCGTCCCACCGCTCGTCGTGCGCGACATCGACCGGTTCATGCGCGCCGCGGTCGGCGAACTCCCCCGCGATACCGGCCTCGTACCCGTCCGGCTGACGCATAGCCGCCCTCCCCGAGCCGCCCGATGGGCCTCACGCTACCCCCGTGCCCACCCCTCGCGGGAGTCATGCGGCGACTCCACGGAAGCGGAACACGACGCACCGTATCGGTCGCCCCGGCCACCGGGTGCGACGGCCGACGCGGGCCGGGCGGGAGACCGCGCCGAGGACCGGCGGCGATCCGGCGGTGTCTCGGGCGGTGCCTCAGTCGGTGTCTCAGTCGCCTCAGGCGCTGTTTCGGACGGTGTCTCAGGCGGAACGGCGTAGCTGGGTGACCGAGTGACAGGTGTCCACGAGTGTGCGGACCAGGTCGGATACGTGCGGCAGCCACGGTGCCGGGGCTCCCGGGCCCGACTCCTCGGTGGGCGGCACGATCCAGCGCAGCGGCCCGCCCGGTACCCGGGAAGGCGGTAGCGCCAGATACCCGTCATCGCCGTGGCAGCGCAGCGTGAAGGGCACCGCGCCGTACCGGTCGAGGCCGTAGCGGTCGAGCAGGTCGGCGAGTTCGTCGAGCGCGTACGGCGCGACGAGGAACGCGTACCGGCCCGGCGCGGCCACGACGGGGCCGGTACGGACGCCGAGCATCCGCAGTTGGCCCATCGCTCTGACCCCGGCCTCCTCCGGCACGCTCAGTGCGGCGACCCGGCGGCCGGTGGCCATCACGACCGGAGCGTCCGGGAACCGGCTCCACCACCACCGCACCATGCGCTCGTCGGTGGTCGCGGCCAGGATCGGCGGCCTGCCGGTGGCGCCCGGTGACCTGCCGCTTCCGTCCGGCGCGGCGGGTGGGTCCGGATGCGCGCCGGGCAGCGGGCAGTCGTCGCGGCCGCAGCTGCACGTTGAGGCCCACCGGTCGAAACCCGCTCCGGGGACCACGGGCCAGTTCCACTGCGCACACGCCAGTGCGGCGGACAGCAGTGCGGAGCGTTCCCTACGTCGCTTTCCGAGGAGTTCGCGCAGCATGGCGCTCGTTCCCTTCCGTGAGCCTGCCGGAAACTGCCGGAAACTGCTGGAACTACTGGGCGTTGCGTGCGCTTGGCGCTGGTCTGCGGGCGCCCGGAGGTACTCCGCAGCGCACCACGGGCTCACCGGGTGGCGGGATATGGCGCACCCTGGCGCGGATGGGCGGAGCACTCGCGCGGTGTCCTCGGCGCGGGGCGACGGGCGCCCCCTGGCCTGCTCCAGGCCATCCGCCGAACCACTTCGGCCGATGTCCCGATCAGCTCTTCTCTTCTGCAATGACGATTCGTCACGCCGCAAGGTTCCGCAGGAGGTGTGTGACGACCTCCACTTTCTTTGTACCCGTTTCGGGCTACCCGGGCACGCCGCCGCGCCGCGCCCAACATGAGCGCACACGGCACGCTGGGTTCTACGATCCCTTGCCATGGCACTTCAGGCATCCGGAAGCGACGCATCCGACGAGGCGACCGGGATCCCGGGGCCGACGGCGGTGGTGATCCCGGCGCACGACGAGGAGCGCAGGATCGCCGCGACGGTCCGGGCGGCGGGCGTCCTGGACGGCGTGGACCTGGTCGTGGTGGTCGACGACGGCTCGCGCGACCGCACGGTGGAGACCGCGGCGGAGGCCGGCGCGATCGTCGTCCGGCACGGTCGCAACCGGGGCAAGGCGGCGGCGATGGAGACGGGCGCGGCGGCGGTCGCGGCGATCGACGCCCGCGAGGGCCGCGACAAGCCGGACACCGCGCACCTGCTGCTCTTCCTGGACGCCGACCTGGAGGAGAGCGCGGCGAACGCGGCGGTGCTCATCGCTCCGGTGCGGAACGGCGAGGCGGCGATGACCATCGCGGTGCTGCCGCCGCAGAAGCGCGCGGGCGGTGGGCACGGGTTCGTGGTGCGTGCGTCCCGCGAGGGCATCCGCAAGGCGAGCGGGTTCGAGGCGACGCAGCCGCTCTCCGGGCAGCGCTGTCTGACGCGCGAGGCGTTCGACGCGGCCCTCCCCCTCGCGGCCGGGTTCGGTGTCGAGACGGGGCTCACGATCGACCTGGTGCGCCGGGGGTTCGCGGTACGCGAGGTCGAGGTGGACCTGCACCACCGCGTGACGGGCAAGGACTGGGCGGCCCAGGTGCACCGGGCCAGGCAGTACGCGCACGTGGCGCGCGCGCTGGCCGAGCGCGGGGCGGCGGGTGCCCTGCCGGGTGCGGTGCACGGCAAGCCCTCGCCGGTGGACGCGGACGCGGCCGGGAACGCGCGCTCGGACTCACCTTCGGACTCACCCTCGGACGCGCAGGCGGAGACGCAGGCAGACCCGCGCTCGGGGCGGACCGGGGCGGGCAGTTGACGATCCGTCAGCTTGTCGATTCGTCGGGTTGTTTCACGTGAAACATAAGTGCGCAGGTCAGAGCCGGGCGTCACTCGTCTGCCTCACGCTGGGCATCGCGCTCCTGCTCCTGACCGGGCTGCTCGGGACGAGTGCGGCGCAGCCCCCGCTGCCCGGCGGGCCGGGCTGGCTGCCGCCGTACAACCTGTCCGCCGAGCCCTCCGCCGCACTGGTCACCGGGCTGCTGCTGGGCTCCGCGCTGCTGGGTGCGGCCGGCCTGGGGCTGGCGATGCTCGCGCTGCGGGCCGGCTGGTCGCCGGACCCGCGACGACTCACCCTTGCCGGTGCGGGGGCGGCGTTCGCGGCGGTGCTGGTGCCGCCGATGGGCTCGGCCGACCACCTGGTGTACGCGGCGTACGGGCGCCTCGCCGCCACCGGCGGCAACCCGTACCGCGACACCGCCCTCGACCTGGCCGCCGACGGCGACCCGGTGGGCCGCGCGGTCGAGGCGCCCTGGCAGGACACCCCCTCGGTGTACGGCCCGGTCGCGACCGCCGAGCAGTGGTTCGCCGCGAAGCTGGGCGGCACCTCGCCGCACACCACGGTCCTCGTGCTGACCCTGATCGGCATGGCCGCGTTCGTCGCGACCGGCCTGCTGTTGCAGCGCGCGGTCGCCGACGACGACCGCGCCCGGGCCCGGGTCGCGCTGCTGTGGGGGCTCAACCCGCTGCTGCTGTTCGTCGGGGTCAACGCGGGCCATCTCGACGCGCTCGCGGTCGCGTTCGCCGCCGCCGCGCTCGTCGCGGTACGCCGCTCCCCCGCGCTCGCGGGCGTACTCGTCGGCGTCGCCTGCGCCGCGAAGATCACCCTCGGGCTGTACGTCCTCGCGCTCGCCTGGGCGCTGCGCGGCCGCCGCCGGGACCTCGGGGCCATGCTCGGCTCCGGACTCGCGGTCGGCGTACTCGCCTATCTGCCGCTCGGCACCCAGGCGTTCGACCAGATGCGGGAGAACAGCAAGCTCGTCTCGCTGGCCATGCCGCTGCGCCTGACCGTCAAGCCGCTGGAGTCCGCGCTCGACGACGACGCCGCGCGGTCGCTGATCGGGTTGATCGGGTGGCTGTCGCTGGTGCTGGTGGCGTGGCTGCTGGCGCCGGCCGTGGCGCGGGCGGCAGGGCGTTCGCCGGTCGCGGACCCGGCGGTGCGGGACGCGGCGGGGGTGGCCGCGCTGCTGGCCGTCGCGTGGCTGCTGACCGCGCCGTACAGCCTGCCCTGGTACGACCTGGCGGCCTGGGCGCCGCTCGTGCTGCTGGGCGGGACGGCGGTGGACGGGCTGCTGCTGGCGCGTACGACGGTGCTGGTGTGCGCCTACGTGCCCGGCCGCGCGGTCCCGCTGCCGGACGGCGTCGAGTCGTTCGCCCGGACGCTGCGTGCGGATGTCGGGCCGTACGCCGGCATCGCGCTGCTACTCGGCGCCGTGTGGCTCGGCCTGCGCGCGCGACGCGGCACCGCCGCCGATGTCCCCCAGGCCTCCGGCACGCGTTCCTGAGGCGTCCTCGGCGGCGACCGAGGCCAGGACGGCCGCGCCGAGCGGCACCGCGATCAGCAGCGCGATGGACGGGATCTGGATGCCGGAGTCGTTGACCGCGTAGCCGACGACCGCGGTCACCCAGCACGAGATGAGCACCGGCCGCAGCCAGGGCACGCGCGCGTACGCGGGCGGCAGCGCGGTCGCGCGCAGCCTCGGCGGCGCGAGCACGGCGACGAGCAGGAGCGCCATCAGCACCGGGATCAGGAAGCTGACCACGTTGTCGAACGACCCGAGGTTGTCCATGATCTTGCGGCGCAGCACGGTCCCGGCTTCGCCGTCGACCACGTCCTGCACGAACCGGCCCAAGTGCGAGCGGCTTTCGTCGGGCCGCATCCAGTCGAGCACCGCGATGACCCCGACCACGACCACGGCCGTGAGTGCGACCAGCCCGACCTTGGCCCACGAGATGCGGGTCCCGGTGAGCAGCAGGCCGAGCACCGCGAAGCCGGGTACGAGGGCGAGCACGCCGCCGAAGTCGCTGCCGAACGCGGGCCATCCGTCGACGACGATCGCGACCAGCGCGCACACACCGAGGACGATCATCGCGGTGCGCCGCCCGGATGCGTCGGCGTCAGCGGCCGGGGCGGGGGTGGTCGCGGCGCCCGGCTCGGGCCGCCGTCCGGCCTTCGCGAGCAGGTGGCCCACCGGCCACGCCGCGGCCAGCAGCACGGCCATGCCGTACACCGACCACGCCACATTGCCGAAGCCGTAGAAGCGGCCCGCCACCAGCGGGGAGAGCCCGAAGAGGGTGTTCATCTGGAGGTGCGAGCCGGTGACCACGTCGCCCGCGAGGATCACGAAGGTCGCCGCCGCCACGAACCCGGCCGGGCCGTACGGGTGTCGCCGCCAGGGCCCGGCGAGCGCCAGCGCGGTGAGCACCGCCGCCCCCGCGAGCGAGATCCCGATCGTCGCCGCCTCGGGGTTCCCGGCCTCGGTCCACGGGAACAGCCCGACCAGGAACGTGGCCGCCGGAACGGAACCCGCCGCGATCGCCACGCCCTGGAGGCCCCGGTAGAGCCTGCGCCGCGTCGCCGCCTCGGCCCCGCGGCGGCGCATGCGCACCGCACCGGCGATGCCGCAGGCGAACAGCAGGATCGGCACGAGCGTCAGCCATGTGTAGAACTGGTATTCCTCGCGGACCGTGCGGGCGGCCTGCGCCCCGATGTCCAGCCGGTCCAACTCGGCCACGGCGGCGGGCCCCGTCGGACCGCCGGTCCGGGTGACCGCGGCCCCGACCAGCTTGTCGGGCTTCGCGACACCGAGCGGTGCGAGCAGGCTGGGGGCGATGTCGGTGAGCTGGGCCATGCCGTCGTAGCGCGTCGAGGTGGAGGTCAGCAGGCCCGATCCGAAGCGCCCGTCGGGACCCGACGCGAGCAGGACGCGCAGGTGCGGGGTCGCCCCGTCGTCCGCGATGCCGGCGACGACCAGTTCGGCGCGCGGCGGCAGTTCGGCGGCGATCCGCCCGACGGCGGCGTCGACGGCGCGCATCCGGTCGAGGCGGCCGGGCGTACCGGATCCGTCGGCACCCGGTTCCGCGCCGGCCACCGCGCCGAGGTCCACGACGGTGAGGGCGCAGCGCGTCATCGCCGCGCGGTCGAGCGCCGCGGGGTCGGCCAGGTAGCCGGCCGGGCTGCGGCCGTCGGCGTCCGCCGTGGCGACCGCCGCGCCGGGGCCGACCGCGGTCACGCACATCCCGGCGCGGACCGCGGCGCTCGCGGCCGATCCGAACTGCGGGTCGTAGGAGTACTTGTCGTTGTGGTCGGCGATGCGCGGCAGGTCGGGCACCGTGAGGGTGCCGTCGGCGGCCATGGCCGGGGCGGGCAGCGGGCCGCATGCGCCGTCCGTGCGCTTGGCGGTGGACCGGGCGCCGGAACCGACGGTCAGCCACCCGTCGGTCGGGCAGGTGGTCTTCTCGACCGTGCGCACCGAGAGCGCGGCCGACGACGAGCGTCCGGTGAGTGCCGCGAGGTTGGGGGTGCCCTCGGGGGTGATGTCGGACCACAGGAGGCCGGGTACGCCGACGAACACGACGTGGTCGGCATCGGAGTCGGCGGCCGGGGCCGCCGACGCGGCCGTCCCGCCGCAGACGACCGCGAGCAGGACGGCCAGCAGGAGGAGGACGGGCACCAGGGCAAGGGGCACCGGCCGGGCAGGCGTACGCGGGGCGGGCGCACTGAGGAGGGGCCTGGCGGGGCGGGGCGTCACGTCGGGGCTCCTCGTACAGTCCGGTGCATTGCGGGCACCAGGCTATGCGGAGCCGGGGGCCGCCACTCGGCAACCTGCGGCCGGGCGGGCGGGGTGGGGTCGGGGTGGTCCGGGCCGGGTGGTCCGGGCGGGGCGTCCGGCGGGTGTCAGACCGGCAGCAGCGCGTCCTTGCGCCAGCGCAGGGACTTCTCGAAGCGGATCACGGCACCCTTGCGCGGGTGGTTGCGGAGCTGCACGCGGTCGCTCATCGCCTCGATGAGGAGCAGTCCGCGGCCGTTCTCGGCACCGGTCGCGGCGACGTGGTGCAGCGGGGTGCCGAGGCGCTCGGGGCTGAAGCCCGGTCCGGCGTCGCTGACCTCGACGCGGCAGCGGTTGCCCACGACCGCGGCCCTGACCTCGAATTCCGCGTCGGGGTTCGTGCTCTTGGCGTGCTCGACGACGTTCGCGCACGCCTCGGAGAGGGCGAGGCCGATTTCGGCGGCCACTCCGGGATCGACTCCGGCGGTCTCCATGGCACCCATCAGCAGGCGTCTCACCATGGGAACGCTCGCTGTCTCCCGGGGCAGGTGGACGGTCCACCGCATGTCCATGAACGGGCCTCCGCTCAGAGGTTCGCATTCAAGATCTCGGGTGATATCGGCCGACAGTCGCTGTCGTCCGCCGACGTCTGGTGTCTCCGAAGCGGAGACTCAGCGCATATACCCAAATCCCACTGAAAGTCAACAATTGAATTTTTCCCCGATTGCCGCCGCCCGTATCAGCCGGAGTGGACTCTGACGGACCTTTGAGGGAGTCGCGAGGGAACGCCCCGCGCCCGGCCTCCCCCGATCGGCCGGGTCGAGGACCGGATCCGGCCACGAAGCCCCGAACCGGGACCTGCGTTCGGGGCGTTCCGGCGCGGTGAGACCATGGGGCGTCATGCTTGCCGTGTCCCGCCCCCTCCGCGCCGCGCGCGCCGCCGTTTTCGCCGCGGTGTGCGTCGTGCTGTCGGCGGCCGGACACGCCTTCATGACCAGCGAGCCCCTGCCCGTGTGGACGGTGGCCGCCGGATTCGCGGGGGTGTTCGCCGTCGCGTACGCCGCCGCCGGGCGCGAGCGCTCGTGGGCCGGCATCGCCGCCCTCCTGGCCGTCGGCCAGGTGGCGCTGCACACCCTCTTCAGCTTCGGCATGGCCGCGTCGGCGACCACCATGGCCGGGCACTCCGGCGGCACCGCGCCGCTGAGCATCCTGGACCGGCTCCTGTGCGGCAGCCGCGACGCGTCCGGGCACATCATCCTTCCGCCGGGCTGGTCGGCCCGCGACATCGTGGCCGCGGCCGGGCTCGACCCGGACGCCGCGGGCGTGCTGCCGACCCCGGTCCCGGCGGCCGACGCCGCACACGGCGCCGGACCGATGCTGTTCGACGGCGGGCTCGGCATGCTCGCGGCGCACCTCGCCGCCGCCCTGGCCGCGGCGTGGTGGCTGCGGCGCGGGGAGGCCGCGTTGTTCGGCGTCCTGCGCCGGCTGCACGCGGCGGCGGTCGCGCCGCTGCGCGCGGTGCTGGCGCTGCTTTTCGGCACGGTGCCCGCGGGGCATGTGCCGTCGGCCGCGCGCCGGGTCCGGCGTACCGCCGCGAAGCCGCGTACCGCACACCTGCGCCACGACGTCGTACGCCGCGGGCCGCCCGCGTTCGCCACCGCCTGCTGAACGCGCCGCCCTGGGCGGAACGCGTGGTTTCACCCGTACGGCCGTAGCGGCCGCGCGGCCTGGACCGGACCGGCAGGCGGACTCGGCACCGCGATTCCTGCCCCGCCCGCACCTCGCAGACCGAGGTACGGGCCCCGGTCCCCGCATGCCCCGGCCCGCCGTGACGGGCCGTGCAGGCGTGCGCCCAGCCACGGAGCCACAACCATGCAGCCCACCACCATCCGCCGTCGCGCCGCCGTGCTCGCGGCCGTGTCGACCGCCGCCGTCCTCGCGCTCGCCGCACCCGCGTCCGCGCACGTCTCGGTGCAGCCCACCCAGGCCGAGCAGGGCGGCTACGCGGGCGTGACGTTCCGCGTCCCGAACGAGAACGACAGCGCGGGCACCACCAAGCTGGAGATCAACCTCCCCGAGGACAAGCCGCTCACCTCGGTGCGCACCCGCCCGCTGACCGGGTGGACCGCGACCGTCGAGAAGAAGCCGCTGGCCACCCCGATCACCTCGCACGGCAAGCAGATCACCGAGGCGGTCGCCAAGGTGACGTGGACCGCGAACCCGGGCGTGCGCATCAACCCGGGCCAGTACGAGGACTTCGAGGTGTCGATGGGCCAGCTGCCCACCGACACGGACAAGTTGGTCTTCAAGGCGCTCCAGACCTACGACAACGGCGACGTCGTGCGCTGGATCGACGTGCCCGGTGCGGACGGCAAGGAGCCGGAGAAGCCCGCCCCGACGCTGAAGCTCGTGCCCAAGGGCGGCGCGGCCCCGGCGGCGAGCCCCGCCGCCGACCAGGCCGGTGCCCAGTCCGGCACCGGTGCGGCGGACAAGAATCTGACCGCCGCCGCCTCGTCCTCGTCGTCGGACGACAAGAGCAGTGACTCCACCGCCCGCGCGCTCGGCATCGCGGGCCTGGTCGTCGGCGTCCTCGGCGTGGCCGTGGGCGTGTTCGGCCTGCGCCGCGGCTCCCGCCGGACCGCCAACTAGGGCGCGCCCTAGCACCAGTTCCAGCACCACCGTCACGTGAACGGGAGAACCATGCGCAAGGCACTAGTGCGGACCGCGGCACTTGCGGCGGCGGGCCTGCTGCTCGCCACCGGCTGCTCCGACTCCGGATCCGGTTCCGGGGAAACGCCCGCCGGGAACGGCGCCCCGGTGAAGATCGAGTCCGGGCCGCCCTCGAAGTACCGGGGCACCGAGCTGGGCAAACCGCTGGAGAAGCCCGTTCTCACGCTGACGGACACGTCGGGGCAGGCGTACGACTTCCGGGCGAAGACCGCCGGGAAGGTCACCCTGCTGTACTTCGGCTACACGCACTGCCCCGACGTGTGCCCCACCACCATGGGCGACATCGCCCTCGCCCTGACCAAGATCCCGGCCGCGGACCGCGCCAACGTCAACGTGGTGTTCGTGACCACCGACCCCGAGCGCGACACCCCGGCCGAACTCGGCGAGTGGCTGCACGCGATCGACCCCTCGTTCGTCGGTCTGACCGGCCCGTTCGACCAGATCACCGCGGCCGCGAAGACCGTCGGCGTGAACATCGACCCGCCGCAGGTCGCCGCGGACGGCAAGGTCACCAGCACGCACGGGACACAGGTGATCGCGTACTCGCCGGACGACATCGCGCGGGTGATCTACCTGGCCGGGGTCGGCCTGAACCCGGACGGCACCCAGGCCGGCAGCACCGCCGAGAGCTTCGCCCACGACCTGCCGATCCTTATCCGTCCGGAGGGCGGCACGTCATGAGGTACGCCGAACTCCGGCACCCCCGCCGGGCGGTGGCCCTGGTCGCGGGCGGCGTGCTCGCGGTCGGCGCCGGCGTCGGCCTGGTCGCGTGCGCGTCGGACGGCTCGGGCACGTCCGACCGCCCGGCCGCCGCGGCGGCCTCCGGCCCGCAGGTGAAGGTCGTGGACCCCTACATCCCGCAGCCCGCGAAGGGCGGGATGGCGGCGGGCTACCTGATCCTGCAGAACGACGGCGGCACGCCGGACCGCCTCGTGTCGGTGACCACCGACATCGCACCGAGCGCGACGCTCCACCAGACCGTCGACAACCGGATGCAGCAGGTCGACGGAATCGACATCCCGGCGCACGGCAAGGGCGTGCTCGGCCGCGGCGGTGCGCACATCATGTTCGAGGACACCACCCGAACCCTGAAGAAGGGCGACACCGTCGACGTGACGCTGACCTTCGAGAAGTCCGCACCGATCACCCTGCGCGTGCCCGTCCTCGGCATCTCCGAACGCCCCGGCGACGCGGGTGCCACCGGCGGTTCGAGCGGTTCCCCCGCGTCGTCGGACGCCGCGACCGAGGGTCACGCGGGTCATGGCGGCTGACGTCCCGGCGGCCGACGCCCTTGCGCCGACCGCCGCCGACCGGCCGTCGGCCTCGCGCCGGCGGCTGCTCACCTGGCTCCTCGCGCTGCCCGTGCTGCTGGCCGCCCTGGTGGTCGGCGGCGCGGGTCCCGCGTCGGCGCACGCGGAACTGGACTCCAGCAATCCGGCGGCCGAATCGACGGTGCCGAGCGCGCCGGCCTCCGTGACACTGCGCTTCACCGAGGGCGTGGAGACCGGGCTCGGCGGCGTCAAGGTCCTCGACCCGGAAGGCAAGCGGGTCGACACCGGCGACGCGGAACACGGCATCGGCGGCCCGTCGACGGTCACCGTGAAGCTGTCCCCGGGCCTGGCGCCGGGGACCTACACGGTCGCGTGGCGCGTGGTGTCGGAGGATTCGCACCCGATCGCGGGGGCGTTCACGTTCAACATCGTGCGCGCTTCGGCGTCGTCCGCGAACATCGGTTCGCAGGGCGCCGATTCGTCGGTGACGTTCGTGGACGGCCTGGCGCGCGGGCTCGCGTTCGCCTCGTACGCGCTGCTCGCGGGCTCGGTGCTGTTCCTGGTCGCGCTGCGGCCCGCGGCGGTCGGCCGGTTCCGCGTATGGATGCTGCTGTTCGCGTCGTGGGCGGGCCTGCTGGTGTCCACGGTCGCGGCCCTGATGCTGTACGGGCCCAAGGCGTCGGCGCTGCCCTTCTCCTCCGCGTTCGACCTCGACGTCCTGCGCGCGACGCTGGAGACCAAGCTCGGACGCGCCCTGTCGGTCCGCATCCTCATCCTCGGCGCCGCGGGCGCGCTGCTCGGCTACCTGGTCGCGGTGCTGCCGACCGCCGGGCGCCGCAGACGCCAAGTGCTGGGCGGTGCCTGGGCCTTGCTGTCCGCGGGTCTCGCGGCGACGTGGTCGCTGTCGGACCACGCCTCGGTCGGCATGCAGGCGCCGCTCGCGGTCACCGCCGACATCGTGCACCTGCTCGCCATGGGCACGTGGCTCGGCGGCCTGGCCGTGATGGTCCTGCTGCTGTTCGGCACGGAGCGCGACGAGGACGGCGAGGAGCTCCCCGGCGCCCTCGACGTGCCGACGGTGGCGTGGTTCTCGAAGATCGCGATGATCTGCGTGTCCGTGCTGATCGTCACCGGCGTGTACGCGTCGTGGCGGCAAGTCGGCTCCTTCGACGCGCTGTTCTCGACGACGTTCGGCCTGCTGCTCATCCTCAAGGCCAACTTCGTCACGTTGATGATCGCGGCGGCGTGGACCGCCCGCCGCTGGCTCCAGGCCCGCCTCCGGGCGAGCGCGGGGGCGCGGGCGGGCGACCCCATGGCGCGCAAGCAGACGATCCGGCGCGCGGTGGCGGCGGAGGCGGCGCTCGCGATCGCGGTGATCGCGGTGACGACGGTGCTCGTGAACACCGAGCCCGCGCGTACCGCGTACGCGCGCGAGGAGGCCGCGAAGCCGCGCATCGCCTCGGCCAGCACGCCGTTCGACGCGGGCGGCTCGGCCGGCAAGGGCATCGTGGACGTGGCGATCGACCCGGCGAAGTCGGGCGTGAACACCGTCGACGTGTTCGTACGCGACCCGCTGCGCAACCCGATCGACCCGCCGGAGGTCACGGTCACCGTCGCGCTGCCCGACAAGCAGATCGACGCGATCGCGGTGCCGGTCGAGCACATCGCGCCCGGGCAATGGCGCGCGCAGGGCGTGTCGTTGCCGCTGGCGGGCACCTGGCAGGTCTCGATCGCGGTACGCACGACCGACATCGACCGGGCCATCGTGACCGTTCCGTTGAAGGTGCGCTGAGCATGGCGAAGAAGCAGAACCCGCCGAAGAAGCAGGGCGGGGCGGGGCAGGACGGGGAAAGGCAGCACAGGGACGACGGTTCGGGGCTGTCGCGGCGGCGCCTGCTGGGCGTGGCCGGGGCAGCCGGGGCCGGCGGCCTGGTCGTCGGGGTCGCGGGCGGCGCCGTCGGCGCGTCCGTGGCCTCCGACGACGCCGGCGGTTCGGGCGGTGCCCGGCTCACGTCGCTCGGCACGACGGCCGTGCCGTTCCACGGGGCGCGCCAGCCCGGCATCACGACGCCGGCGCAGGCACGCACCGTGCTCGTCGCGTACGACCTGGAGCCGGGCGCCGACCGGGCCAAGACCGCCGCCCTGATGCGGCGGTGGTCGGACACCGCGGCCCGGCTCGGCAAGGGCGAACGCCCGGACGCCGACGGGCAGGTGGCACTCGACGCGGGGCCGTCGTCGCTGACCGCCACCTTCGGGTTCGGCGGCTCGCTGTTCGACAAACTGGGCCTGGCCGACCGCCGTCCCGAGGCGCTGAAGCCGCTCCCGTCGTTCCCCGACGAGGAGTTGGACGCGGCACGCAGCGACGGCGACCTGCTGGTACAGGTGTGCGCCGACGACGCGCTGGTGTGCTTCCACGCGGTCCGCACGCTCCAGAAGCTGGCCCGCGGCGTCGCGCGCGTGCGGTGGCAGATGACCGGCTTCACCCGCTCCCCCGGCGCGACGCCGCAGCCGATGACGCACCGCAACCTGATGGGCCAGGTCGACGGCACCGGCAACCCCCAGCTCGAGGACGCGGACTTCGACGCCAAGGTCTTCGTCGGCGACGCGGGCGCGGCGGGCGGCGCGGCGTGGGCACGCGGCGGTTCGTACGTCGTGGTCCGACGCATCCGCATGCTGCTCGACACCTGGGACGACCTGGACGTCCCGGCCCAGGAGCACATCATCGGACGCCGCAAGGACACCGGCGCACCGGTGACCGGCGGCGAGGAGCGCACCGAGCCCGACTACGGCAAGCGCGGCGCGGACGGCCGACTCGCAATCGCGGAGAACGCGCACATCCGCGTCTCCGCGGCGGAGTTCAACCGCGGCGCGACCATGCTGCGCCGGGGCTACTCGTACCACGACGGCGTCCTACCGGACGGCACCCCGGACGCCGGCCTGCTGTTCATCGCCTGGCAGGCCGACCCACGCCAAGCGTTCGTCCCCGTACAACAAAAACTCGCCCGCGGCGACGCACTGTCGCAATTCGTACGCCACGAAACAAGCGGCCTGTTCGTGGCTCCCCCGGGGTGCCCGGAGGGCAGGTACGTGGGCCAGGAACTACTGGAGCCGTAGGGCGAACCCCTCCTTTGCGGGTCGGTGGTGCCGAGGGTGGCGTCGGTCGCCTTGCGGTGGCGTGGGGGTGCGCGGTGGTACGTGGGGTCACCCCACCGGGCTGGGCCCATCCCGCGGGTCGGTGGTGCCCGGGCGGCACTGACCGCAGGGCGGCCCGGCCCCGGGGGTACCCCACGGACCGCACCACACGGTCACGACACCGCCCTCGGCACCATCGACCCGCTACTCCCGCGCCGGGGGCCGCGTGCCCCACAAGAGCTGCACCTGGTCGTACTGGCCGGTAATGATCGCGGCCTGGTTGTCGAGGCTGTCCGGGTGTTCGCGGCTCCAGTAGCCGCTGTGGCCGTGGGTGCCGTCTGTGGTGAACCGGTTTGCGCCGAACTCGCGGTCGGTGGGGGTGACTCCGATGACCGGTGCCGTGTAGGCCATCCCGCCGACCAGGGGTACCGCGTCGCCCTCGGCGCGGGCGACCCACACGTGTTCGCGGCCGACGCCGAACTGCGCCGCGTCGTGCGCGTGCATTCCGGGGCTTCCGACCGCCACGATGTCGTCCGCCCGCAGGCCGCCCGGGCTTCGGGCCGCCTCGCCGACGACCAGCGAGCCGTAGCTGTGGCCGATGACCGTGACGTGGTCTCCCGACGCGGGGCTGTGGTTCGCCCGCAAGCCGCCCACGAACTTGCCGAGTTGCGGGGCCGCCTCCTTCGCGGGATCGGGGTTGAGTGCGTGGGTGAGCGAGTCGGGGGTGTCGTAGCCGAGCCAGGTGACGGTGGACGTGTCGCGGCGGCCGCCTACCCCGCGCGCGGCGGTCCACAAGTCGCGTACTCGGTCGACCTCGTGGCGGACGTCCTCGATCCCGACGCCCATGCCGGGAACGAACACGGCGGTGTGGCGGGCGTGGTCGGGGTCGCCGACCGCGACGATGGCCTTGCCGTCCCCCTTCGCCGAGAACCCCAGCAGGTAGGAGACGGCCGTACCGGGACCGTCGGGGGCGAAGTCCAGACGTGAGCGCAGCGCTTCGATCGCGCCCAGGCGCGCGGTCAGGTCGTCGATGCGCACGATGAACCGTACGCCGGAGCCCCGGGTGCCTCCGGTAACGGCCGCCAACTTGGCTTGTTCGGCTGCCAGTTCCTTGCGCAGGGCGTTCTCGGTGGCGCCGAGGACGACGCGGTTCGCCCGGTCCCGCACGACAGCGGGCAGGCCGTCGAGGGCGCCGAGGATCTCGGGGCACGCGATCATGAACCGCTGGCGCTCGCTCTCCGGGAGGCCGTCCCACCACGCACGCACGGCCTCGGGGCCGCCCTGCGGGATGCGGCTCGCGTCGATGCCCGCGAGCATGGCGACCATGCGGCCGTCGGCGGCGGCGTCCGCCCAGCGGTCCATGCCGTCGCGTACGGCGTCCGGAGCCAGTCGGCCGACCGCGTCGCCGAGGAGGGTGTCGGCCTCGGCGGCCCGGGCGAGGACGTCGGAGACGGCGGTGGTGAGCTCGGTCGCGCGCGTCTCCTCGGTGGCCTCGGCACCCGGCGGCGGGGTGACGCGGCCGTCGTCGGCCACCGCGAGCCCGTAGCGCGACGCCTCGGCGAGAAGCCCGACCAACGTGCTCTGTGCCGACCGCAGTTCGGCTGCCGCGGTCTCGACCAACGGGGCGACACCGCAGGCCTCCTGGGCGGCGAGCCGCAGCTCGGTGTCCTGCCGGTCGAGGGACTGGTACCCCGCGTCCGCGTCGGCTCCGGTCCAGCCCGCCGCCAGCAGCGGACCCGCGATGCCGGACGCGGCGCGCGCACCCGCGCCGTCGAGGTCCGAGGCCAGGGCGGTCCAGTCGCGGGCCGCGGCGTCGAGGGCGTTGAAGCCCGCGTCGCGGAGTTGGGCAAGTGTCACCACGGGGTCACCACCATTTGCAGGTCGGTCAGCGTGCCGCGCTGTCGAATACGGCGGC
The DNA here is from genome assembly GCA_045039925.1 of Streptomycetaceae bacterium NBC_01309. Classification (GTDB taxonomy): domain Bacteria; phylum Actinomycetota; class Actinomycetes; order Streptomycetales; family Streptomycetaceae; genus Yinghuangia. Next base: position 5,375,567 of record CP108400.1, on the reverse strand, counting down.
GGACCAGCTGTCGGCGCTCTCGTCGCTGTCGGCCGTTGCCGTGAGCACGGCGGCGGTCTGCCCGAATGCCCCGCCCACCGAGGCGAGTCGGGCCCGCCACGCGTCGGCGACGCCGACCAGGGCCGCCCCGGTGGCGAACCCGGGGCAGTCGGCGGACGCGGCCTGTGCGCCGGCCACGACGTCGTCGGCCAGCACGGGGAGTTCGGCGGCGAGGCGCTGTGCGCCCGCCGAGGCCGCACGCAAGGTGGCGGGGTCGGCGCGCATCATCGGCGGCTCCGGGGCGGTCGGTTCCGACGCGGCGGAACGGGCGGGCCACCCGCTCTGCGCACGGGCGACGGGCGTACTGCGAACGCCTGATGCGAAGCTAGCCCGAGATCACCGACGGAACAGTCGGTTGGCCGATCATTCACCGGAAAGAATGGCGAACTCCCGGTTTATCCACAGCCCTTCCCCTGCTTATCCCCAACATTGCCCAGGGTTTTCCACAGCCCGGCGCGGGAGTCCACAGGCACATTGCCGGAATTCGCCTAAGTTGTCGGGCTGTTCGGAGCGGGCCGCGTGACGAGGCCGCGCGCCACGCACTCGAGGACGACCGCGACCGCGACGGCCTCGGTCGCCAACAGCGCGATGAGGACGAAGAGTTGCACGGCACCGGCGTCGACCGGCGAGGCACCGCCCAGCAGCATCCCGACGAACGCTCCGGGCAACGTCACGAGGCCGACGGTCCGGGTCTGGTCGAGCGCGGGGATCAGCGCACCGGACGCCGCCGGGCGGCAGATCTCCAGACGGGCGTCCCGATCGGAGAATCCCAGGGCAAGGGCCGCCTCCACCTCGCCGCGCCGTACCTCCAGTTCCTCGAGCGAGCGGCGGCCCGCCAGCACGGTCGCGGTGAGGGCGCCGCCGAGTTGGCTGCCGGCGATCGGGATCACCACGAGGCCGTCGAAGGGGATCAGGCCGGTGGCGGCGAGCAGCGCGAGCACCGGGAGCGTGGCGGCGAGGAGGGTGAGGGCCACCCAGGCGTGGACGCGCGTGCCGGTGACGCGGCCGGACGCGGTGGCGGCGGCGACGGCGTACATGAGGGCGACGAAGAGCAGGGTCGCCCACCAGCGGTCGACGACGTGGGTGATGACCGCGGAGACGACGAGCAGTTGCAGCGCCGCGCGTACGCCGGCCACGAGGATGCCGCGCCCGTGTCCGAGGTGGGCCAGGGACGCGACCAGCACCGCGGCGAGCAGCAGGCCTGCGACCACCCCGCCGAGCGCGGGCGTCACCGGCAGCAGTGAGGCCGCGACGATCATGGGCTCGCTCATAGGGAGGACGGTAGGGCGTGGCCGGAGGATCTCGACGGACCACGTCACATGGGGGGGTAGGCACGTGGCGGCAAGCCCATGCGACGAGCCCGCGCGGATGTGACCGGCGTGGCGCGGCGAGGGCGACACGGCGTAAGGCCGGCCCAGCGCGAGAGCAGCCCGGTACAAGGCAGCCCGGTACAAGGCAGGGGGTCTTCATGTGGACGGGTGGGCTCCGCAAGCGGGCTACAGTGGCCGACATGTCTCCCAGTGCCTCGGCCGGTGCCCCCCGTTGGACCTATCTCGGACCCGAGGGGACCTTTACCGAGGCCGCGCTGCGTACGCTGCCCGGGGCCGCCGAGGCCGACGCGATCCCCATGGCATCGGTGCCGGCCGCGCTCGACGCGGTGCGCCGCGGTGAGGCGGACAGTGCCGTCGTCCCGCTGGAGAACTCGGTCGAGGGCTCGGTGTCGGTCACCCTCGACGAGCTGGCCACCGGCGAGCCGCTGCTCATCGAGCGGGAGATCCTGCTGCCCATCTCGTTCGCGCTGCTGGTGCGGCCCGGGACGGCGTTCGAGGACGTCAAGACGGTCTCCAGCCACTCCCACGCGCAACCGCAGGTGCGCCGCTGGCTGGCCGCGAATCTGCCGGACGCGCACTGGTCCTCCGCCGCGTCCAACGCCGACGCCGCGCGCCTGGTCCAGGAGGGCCGGTACGACGCCGCGCTCGCGGGCGAGTTCGCCGCGGAGCGGTACGGCCTCGTCCCCCTCGTCACCGACATCCACGACGTCGAGGGCGCGGTGACCCGCTTCGTGCAGGTGCGGCGCCCCGGGGCGGTCGTCGGGCCGACCGGTGCGGACCGCACGTCGGTCGTCGCGTTCATCGTCGACGACCACGCCGGCGCGCTGCTGGAGATCCTCCAGGAGTTCGCGGTGCGCGGCGTCAACCTCGACCACATCCAGTCGCGGCCCACAGGCGACGGACTGGGCCACTACTTCTTCGCGATCGAGGCCGAGGGACACGTCGCGGACGCCCGGGTCGGCGAGGCCCTGATGGGGCTGCGCCGAGTGTGTGCCGCGGTGCGGTTCCTGGGCTCCTACCCCCGTGCCGACGGCGTGCGCCCGCAGGTGCGGCGCGGTACCTCGGACCCGGAGTTCGCGGACGCCGCCGAGTGGCTGGACCGCTGCCGCCGCGGCGACAGCTGAGCCGCGGTACGCACCGCTCAGGCCGGGAAGTCGAAGCGGTACCCCTGCGCGACCAGCCACGGCAGGAGCTTCTTCAGCGCGGCCACGGTCTGCTCGCGGTTGCCGCCCGCGTCGTGCATGAGGACCACGCCGCCGGGCCGTAGTTCGCGCTTGACCGTCGCAAAGATCCGGTCGGCGCCGCCGCGCTCCCAGTCCCGGCTGTCCACCGACCAGTCCAGCGGCCTCATTCCGAGGGACGCCGCCGCGTCGCGCACCGGCGCGGACCAACTGCCGCCCGGGGACCGGAACCACGGGATCCGCACGCCGGGCAGGGCCGCCAGGATCGCGTCCCGCGCCTTCGTGATCTGCGCCTTCAGGTCCGCCGCGGACAGGCGGGCGATGCGCTCGTCGTGGTTCTCGGAATGGTCGCAGAGCTGATGGCCCTCGGCGACGATCGTGCGGAGGAGGTCCGGGTGTTCGCGGGCCTGCTCGCCGACGACGCAGAACGTCGCCTTGGCTCCGTACCGGTCGAGGAGTTCCAGCACCTGCGGCGTCCACTCCCTGCTGGGCCCGTCGTCGAACGTGAGCGCGACCGTGCGGCCGGACGAGGCGGTGCCGCGCACCAGGTTGTCGGCGACGCGCGGCGGCACGGTGTTGAAGGCCGGCGGCAGCGCGGGCTCGGCGGCGGGAGCGGCCGGAGCATCCGGAACGGCCGGGGGCGCGCCGCGCCCGAGCCGGGGGTCCGGGGCGGCCTGCGGGGGCTCGGGGGGCTCGGCCGACGACGCCGGTACGCCGCCGGAGCCGGTACGTTCCCCGCCCGCCGCCGAGCCGGCCTGCACGTCCGACCGTCCGTCCCGCGCACCGCCCGGCGTTCCGCCGCCCGCCGCACACCCGGTCGCGGCCAGGACGAGGAGGGCCAGCAGCGCCACGGCGCGGTGTAAGCGGGATCCCCCGGCAGTTCGGGCACGGGCGGGGTGGGCGCGACGGACGGCACGGGCGCGGGCGGCACGAGCGGCATAGGCGGCATGCGGCACGGATTCTCCTCGTGGCAGGCGGTCGGCCGGTGCCCGGCCGGTCCACCGTGCCATACCAAGAGGATGATTTGTCCGATTTTCAGGTCTTTTGATGATCGTGCCGCGCGTCCGACACCCCATCAGCCCCACCCTCCGGCCGGTCCGGCCGGTCCGACGCCACGATCTCGACAACGTCCTCCGCCACCGGGAACGGCTCCGCACGGGCCTCCGGGCGCACCGCGACCCGGCCCTCGGGCACCCGTACGACGAGCGCTCCGGGCCGTACCCGCACCGCCAGACGCGTGCCAGCGCCGATCGGGTCGCCGTCCAGCTCGCGCGGCTCGGGCCGGGCCGTCGTCACTTCCACCGACCGGCCGGTGAAGTGCTCGATCGGCCGCCAGCGCCGCTGCCGCAGGGGCACTTCGGGCACGTCGCGCCGACGGCGCCCTATGACGCGCACGGTCGCGTGCGCCCAGCCGGTCATGCCGTACGGCGCGAACACCACGACGTCCAGCAGCCCGTCGTCGGGCTCCGCACCGGGCAGCAGCTGCATCCCGGCCTGCAAGGCGCCGACGTTGCCGACCAGCACCATCCGGGCCCGCCGCTTGATCGGCTCGCCGTCGTCGATCCGCAGCGTCACCCGCATGCGCGCGTCGCGCAGGTGGCGCCCCGCCGACACCGCGTACGCGGGCCAGCCGACCTTCTTCTTGAGCGCGTCGGGCGCGTCCGCGACCATCGCCGCGTCCAGCCCGATCCCGGCCATCGCGGTGAAGTACCGCCGCTCGCCGTCCGGCTCGTCCGGCTCGATGCCGCCCAGGTCGATGGGCCGGTCCTGCCCGTGCACCGCGACGTGCACCGCGTCCGTCAGGTCGATCGGCAGGCCCAGGTTGCGGGCGAGCAGGTTGCCGGTGCCGGACGGTACGACCGCCAGCGGCACCCCCGTCCCCGCGAGCGCGCCGGCGCACTCGCGCACCGTGCCGTCGCCGCCCGCGACGACCACCAGGTCGACGCCCTCGGCCAGTGCCGCGCGCGTCGCCCCGCCGCCCGGGTCCTCGATCGTCGTCTCCAGCCACAGCGGCGGCGCCCACCCGGCCTCGGCCATGATGCGGTCGATGCGCACCCGGTCGTCCGCGGAGTCCAGCTTGATGGGGTTCACCACGAGCGCGGCCCGCGGCACATGGCCGTTCTCGCCGTTATGCCGCAGGTGGCCGCCCGCACCACCCCACACCGAGCGCGGCGACAACACCGCCGCGTTCATGATCACCAGCACCGCCGCCGCACTCGCGAACGCCGCGACGACATCGCTCAAATGGCTGTCACCCCGATAGACGCGCGACAGCCCGACCGCGAGGGGGACCAGCAGGCACAGGACGCGCCACACCCAGACGCCGACCCTGCCCTGGAGGCGGTGGGACAGCAGGACGGCGATGCCGCCGTACAGCGCCAGGGCCGCACCCGTGTGCCCGGAGAAGTAGGAGCCGTCGCCCGGCACGTCGTCGAGGCGCTCGACATCCGGCCGGTCCCGGTCGACGAAGGCGACGGTCAGGCCGTACACCGCCGTCTGCGCGAGGACGGTGCCCAGCAGGAACAACGGGGCCCGCCACGACCGGTAGACCGCGTACGCGATCGCCGCGGCGACCAGGGTGACCCCGATGACCGCGGGCGCCGACGAGGCGACCGACAGGACGCGCGAGACCGCGTCCCACAGGTCCGAGCGGTGGTCCTCCAAGGTCCGGACGAGGTCGTCCTCGCGCGAAACCGGCCACACCCCGTCGAGCGCGCGCGTCACCAGGAGGCCGAGCCCGACCACCACCAAGGCTGTCGCCACCAAGGGCAGGGCGATCCGCCGCAAGAACCGTCCTGCTTCCGTGAGCATGGTCGCAATTCTTACCCAGGCTCGCGGCCGTCCGGACGGGCGACATCAATCCCGGTGTCCGCGTCGGACGTGATCTCCGCCTCCACGTCCGGCTCCTCGGGCACCGCACCGGCCGATTCCAGGGGGTCCCACAGCGCGGTGACCAGCACCCAGAACACCGCGAGCACGACGACACCGAGCGCCCAACCGGCGACCACGTCGCTCAGGTAGTGCACGCCGAGCGCGATCCGGGTGAAGCCCACGCCCAGCACCGACACCACCGCGACGACGACGGCGACGGGCCGTACCCGGCGCGGCAGCAGCGGCCACAGGCCGATCAGCAGCACTCCGCAGCCCAGCATGCCGTTGAGCGCGTGCCCCGAGGGGAACGACCATCCGGGCGCCGTCGCGATCGGGTCGGCGAACGTGGGCCGGTCCCGCGCCACGGCCAGCTTGCACAGGCCGCCGGCCGCGCCGCCGATGACCATGACGGTGACCACCCATACCGAGGTACGCCGCCGGCCCGCCGCCCACAACCCGGCCGCTAGCCCTGCCGCCAGGACCCGGAACGCGTTGGGGTCCCACACCCAGTCGGTGAGGAACCGCGTCACGTCGACGACCGCCGGCCGCGCCTCCATCCAGCCGTGCAGGTCGCGCGCGACCTGGGAGTCCGCCCGGAAGAGGGGGTCCCAGCCGAGTGCCACAAGCACGAGCAGCACGATGAAGACGGCGGCGGACAGGAGCGCGGGCACCGCGAACCGGGCGGGAAGCCACCACACCTGGTCGGCGTCGTCCGCGGTCGTGTCGGGCGGGCTCGGGGAAAGGCTGTGCACCCTCCTTTGATACCCGCTTGTTCGCGCCCCGGTGCGGAAAAGGCGTGGCCGTGGGCCATCCGGCGCCCGGTACGCTAATCCCCGTGATCGACCTGCGACTGCTCCGTGAGGACCCCGACCGCGTCCGTGCCTCGCAGCGCGCCCGCGGTGAGGACGAAACCATCGTCGACCGGCTGCTGGCGGCGGACGAGCGCCGCCGCGCGTCGGCGACCGCGTTCGACCGCCTCCGCTCCGAGCAGAAGAGCGTCGGCAAGCAGGTCCCCAAGGCGCAGGGCGACGAGCGCGCCGCCCTGCTGGAGCGCGCCCAGGGCCTGTCCGCAGAGGTCAAGGCCGCCGACGCGGCGCAGGACGAGGCCGCCGCAGACGCGCAGCGCCTGCTCCTGGAGCTGTCCAACGTCGTCGAGGACGCCGTGCCGCCCGGCGGCGAGGACGACTTCGTCACGCTCGAGGAGGTCGGCACCCCGCGCGACTTCGCGGCCGAGGGCTTCGAACCCCGCGACCACGTCGAGCTGGGCAAGCTGCTCGCCGCCATCGACGTCGAGCGGGCCGCGAAGGTCTCCGGCGCCCGCTTCTACTACCTGACCGGCATCGGCGCGATGCTGGAGCTGGCCCTGGTCAACATGGCGATGGCCCAGGCGAACGCCGCCGGGTTCACGCCGATGATCACCCCTGCCCTGGTGCGTCCCAAGGCGATGGAGGGCACGGGCTTCCTCGGCCAGGCCGCGGAGAACGTCTTCCATCTGGAGAAGGACGACTACTACCTGGTCGGCACCGCCGAGGTCCCGCTCGGCGCGTACCACATGGACGAGATCATCGACGCGCGGCAACTGCCGCTGCGCTACGCCGGGTTCTCGCCCTGCTTCCGCCGCGAGGCCGGCACGTACGGCAAGGACACGCGCGGCATCATCCGCGTGCACCAGTTCGACAAGGTCGAGATGTTCGTCTTCACCACGCCCGAGGAAGCCGCCGCCGAGCACCAGCGGCTCCTGGACTGGGAGAAGGAGTTCCTGACTGCGCTCGAACTGCCGTTCCGCGTCATCGACACCGCCGCGGGCGACCTCGGCTCGTCGGCCGCGCGCAAGTTCGACTGCGAGGCGTGGATCCCGACCCAGGGCAAGTACCGCGAGGTCACCTCGACCTCGAACTGCACCGAGTTCCAGGCCCGCCGCCTGTCCGTGCGCATGCGCGACGAGGACGGCACCCGCCCGCTCGCGACACTCAACGGCACGCTGTGCGCCGTCCCGCGCACGATCGTGGCGATCCTGGAGAACCACCAGCAGGCCGACGGCTCGGTACGGGTCCCCGCCGCGCTCCGCCCGTTCCTGGGCGGCCGCGAAGTCCTGGAGCCGGTGGGCGCCGCGTGACGGCCGGCCCCTTCGGGCTGGTCGCGACCGACCTCGACGGCACTCTCGTACGGGACGACCACACCATCTCGGTCCGTACGCGTGCGGCCCTCGACGCCCTGCGCGTGGCAGGCGCCCACCATGTGATCGTCACCGGCCGTGCCGTCTCGTGGTCGCGTCCCGTCTTCGAACAGCTCGGCTACCAGGGTCTGGCGGTGTGCTCGCAAGGCGCGCAGGTCTACCACGCGGGCGAGGACCGGCTGCTGACCTCGGTCACCCTCGACCGCGGCGTCGCACAATTGGCCGTCGAGAAGCTGGTGGCCAACCTGGGTCCGGTCGCCCTCGCGGTGAGCCGGGCGGGGCTGGACGGCGAGGTGGTGGTCGAGGCGGCGTACGAGTACCGGCTCAAGCTGCCGGTGCGCACCGTCGCCGACCGCGCCGAGCTGTGGGCCGAGCCGATCCTCAAGGCGTACGTCCAGCTCCCCGGCCTCGGCGACGACGAACTGGCCGCCCGGGCCCGCGAGATCTGCGACGGCATCGTCGACATCACGCACGCGGGCCCCGGGATAGTGGAACTGCTGCCGCCCGGCCTGGCCAAGTCGATCGGCCTGTCGCTGGTGGCCCGGCGGCTCGGGGTGCGGGCCGCCGGGACGATCGCGTTCGGCGACATGCCCAACGACCTGTCGATGCTGCGGTGGGCCGGGCACGGCGTCGCGATGGCCAACGCGCACCCCTCGCTCAAGGCGGTGGCCGACGAGGTCACCGCGTCGAACGAGGAGGACGGCGTGGCGGTCGTCCTGGAGCGCCTTTTCCCGACGGCGTAGCGCGCCAGGTCTGCCAGAGCTCCGGCTACAGGTCGCGGACCTGCGGCAGGCCGTCCGCGACGATCCGCTCGAAGACCTTCTCGTCGGTCCCGAAGACGGTGCCGGGCACCGGCAGGTGTACGGCGATCTCGGTGATGCCGACGGCGGCGTGGCGGCCCGCGTAGTCGACGAAGGCGTCGACGGAGTCGAGCGCGCGTTCGTCGGTGGAGCCGTTGAGCAGCACGCGGCCGAGCTCCTTCGGGTCACGCCCCTCGGCGATGCAGGCGTCCTCGAGGCGGTGCACCTGGTCCGCGATGTCGGCGGTGTACTGCGCGGCGGTCTGTCCGGTGAGGCGCTTCGGGTCGCCGAAGGTGACCCACTCCTGACCGAGCCGGGCGGTGAGGCGCAGCCCGCGCGGACCGGTCGCGGCGACGGCGAAGGGCACGCGCGGGGTCTGCACGCAGCCCGGGATCATGCGGGCCTCGTCGGCGGAGTAGTACGTGCCGCGGTACGTGGTCGTCGGCGCGGTGAGGAGGCGGTCCATCAGGTCCAGGAACTCCTCGAAGCGGTCCTGGCGTTCGCGCGGCGGCCAGGGGTCCTGGCCGAGCGTGGTGGCGTCGAAGCCGGTGCCGCCCGCGCCGATGCCGAGCGTGACGCGGCCGCCGGAGATGTCGTCGAGGGTCATGACCTCCTTGGCGAAGGTCACCGGATGCCGGAAGTTCGGCGAGGAGACGAGAGTGCCGAGGCGTACGCGCGACGTCGCCGCGGCCGCCGCCGCGAGGGTCGGCACCGTGCCGTACCAGGGCCGGTCGCGGAACGTACGCCAGGACAGGTGGTCGTAGGTCCAGGCCGTGTCGAACCCCGCCTCCTCCGCCGCGCGCCAGCGCGCGAGCGCTTCTTGGCCTGGGTAAATCGGGAGGATCACGACACCGGTTTTCATGATCCAAGCCTAGGTCGGCCGGGAAATGCGGCAAATTGCGGCGGATGGCAAGCCGATAGGCGCGGGATCGGACGGTGGGACGGGACCGCGGAGGGGCGGGGACACGGGCGGGGCGGAGGTGTGCCCTCCGTGCTCGCGGGCGCGTAAGCGAGGATGTACGGCGTGACTGCCTCTCCGCGCCCGCGCCTCGTCGCCACCGATCTGGACGGCACCATCGTCCGCAGTGACGGCACCATCTCCGACCGCACCCTCGCCGCCCTCGAGGCCGTGGAGGCGGCCGGCGCGGAAGTCGTGTTCGTGACCGGCCGGCCGCCGCGCTGGATGGACAAGGTCGCGGACGTCACCGGGCACCACGGCCTGGCGATCTGCGGCAACGGCGCGGTGGTCTACGACCTGCGGGCCGAACGCATCGTCGAGACGCATCCGATGGACGTGACGGCGGCGCGCAAGGTCGTGGGCCTCATCAAGTCCGAGATCCCTGACGTGTGCTTCGCGGTGGAGACCGCCACGGGGTTCGCGCACGAGCCCGCGTACCCGCCGCTCGAACGCGACCTGTCGATCGTGCACGCGGTGGCCCCGGTGGAGGAACTGCTCGACGGGCCGGTGCTCAAGCTGCTGGCGCGGCACGCGTCGCTCGCCCCGGACGAGTTCCTGGCCTTCACCCGGGCCGCCGCCGGCCGGTACGCGGAGTTCACGCACTCGTCCCAGATCGCGCTCGTGGAGATCAGCGGCCTCGGCATCAGCAAGGCGACGACGCTCGCGTCCTTCTGCGCCCGGCACGGCATCACCGCCGCCGAAGTGGTGGCGTTCGGTGACATGCCCAACGACCTGCCGATGCTGACCTGGGCCGGGCAGCCCTATGCGGTCGCAAATGCTCATCCGGCGGTCCTGAAGGCCGTTCCGAATCACACAGCCAGTAACGACGACGACGGTGTCGCACTGATTCTGGAAAAACTCTTCTCGTAACTCTGCGTAGAGATAATGTAACTCTATGCACACACTCCGCGCGGGGCGCTCCCCGCTGGCCGCGCTGCTCGGCCACTATGCGGTCGGCGCCGCGGTCGGGTTCCGGCCCGTCGCCGAAGGGCTGTTGAACCGAGGGTACGAAGTGACGACCACCGAAGGCCGGTGGTTCCTCAAGCACTACCTCGACCAGACGCCCGGAGCCATCGCCTTCCAGCACCGCGTCACCAAGCGCCTGCGCGCGGCCGGCATCCCGGCGCTGCCGCCGCTCGCCGACCGGGAGGGCACCACCGCGCGGCGCGTCGCGGGCCGCTGGTTCGCGCTGTTCCCGTGGGTCGAGGGCCGGCACCGGGGCGGCGGGGAGCTGGACGAGACCGAGTGCACGCAGTTGGGCAGCCTGCTCGGCACGGTGCACGCGCAGCTGATGCGCATGCTGCCGCCGGTCCAGCAGCCGATGTTCATTCCGGCAGCCGATGCCGCGCACTCGATGGGGGTGGCCACGCGCCTGCTCGAGGGCATACGCGCGCGTGCCGTCCGCGAACCGTTCGACGAGTTGGCCGAGCACCGGCTGATCGAACGGCTGCGCATGCTGCGGCGGCTCGCCCACCGCCGGCCGGCCGACCACGACCGGTCCCGGACCGGCTATGTGCACGGCGACTTCCACCCGCTGAACCTGCTGTACGCCGAGCGCGACCCGGTCGCGATCATCGACTGGGACCGCCTGGCCGCGCTGCCCGACACCGAGGAGACGGTACGCGCCGCGCTGTTGTTCTTCACCGCGTCGGCGACGGGCACCCTCGACCTGCCGCGCGTACGCGCCTTCGTACGCGCCTACCGCGCGGTCACCGACCCGGGCGACGGCGAACTGGCGGCCGCCGTCCAGCGGTTGTGGTGGGAGCGGCTGAACGACTTCTGGATGCTGAACCGGCACTACGACGAACGCGACCACCGCTCCGACCCGTTGTTCCCGGCCTCCGCCGCACTGATCGTGTGGTGGACCCGGCACTACGAGGAGGTGATGGCCGCGTTCGTCGAGTGAGGCCCGCTACGGGCTGGACGTCGCCCCACCCGTCGGCGTCGACGGCCTGGAGGTATTCGTCGCCGGGTTCGACGACGGCGGCGCGCTGCTGGGCGGCGCGCTCGTCGTGGGCTTGGTCGTCGTGGGCGACGCCGACGTGCTCGGCGGCCGCGACGTCTGCACGCTGGTCTGCGGGTTGCCCGAGGGCGCGGTCTGGCCGGGGTTCGGCACCGTACGGGTGGGCGGCGTCGACCGCGTGGTCTGGGTCGCGGAGTCGTCGGAGCCGAGGGGCGGCACAACACCTCCCGGAGTGTCGCCGGGCGTCTCCGGCCCCGTCGTCTGCGTGCCGGACTTGGTCGGCGTCGTCTTGTCGCCGCTGTCGTTCTCGCCGTTGTTGATCAGGGCGAGCACCGCGAAGGTCACACCCGCGATCACCGCGACGACGGCCGCCACGACCATGGCGTAGAACAGGCCCGAGCGGCGGCGTTCGTCGTGGTCGTCCTCGACCATCGGAAGCGCGCCCGTGCCGCCGTCGTTCGGCAGGGACAGCGGGCCGCCCGGCACGGGGCCGGTCCGCATCGAGTCGGGGCCGCCCGGCACCGGGCTGCCGAGGCGCGCGGTCGGGGCGGCGGCCATACCGGTCGCGCCGGCCGCCCACGCCTGGTGCTGGCGCGTGGTCCCGCCGGGCGGCTGGACCGGGATCCGGGTGGTCGGCGGCGCCACATGGACGGCCTGGCCCGCCAGCACGCGCCGGATGTCCATGCGCATCTCTTCGGCGGTCTGGTACCGGTCGTCCGGGTTCTTGGCGAGCGCCTTGAGGGCGATCGCGTCCAGGTGCGCCGGGATCCGCGCGTCCGAGGCGGACGGCGGACGCGGGTCGTCCTGCACGTGCTGGTACACAACCGACAGCGGAGTGTCACCGTTGAAGGGCGGCCGCAGCGCGAGCAGTTCGTACAGCAGGCAGCCGCTGGAGTAGAGGTCGCTGCGGGCGTCCACGGTGCGGCCGAGGGCCTGCTCGGGCGAGAGGTATTGCGGGGTGCCCATGACCATGCCGGTCTGGGTCATCGTCGTCGCGGCGCTGTGCAGCGCGCGGGCGATGCCGAAGTCCATCACCTTCACGGCGCCCGAGTTGGTGATGATGACGTTGGCGGGCTTGATGTCGCGGTGGATGATGCCGTGCCGGTGGCTGTACTCCAGGGCCTCCAGCACGCCCTCGGTGATCCGCAGGGCCTGCTCCTGCGGTATCGGCGAGCCTTCGGAGAGCAGTTCGCGCACCGTGCGGCCTTCGACGCACTCCATGACGATGAACGGCACCAGCTCGGGGCCGACCCGGTCCTCGCCCGTGTCGTACACGGAGACGATCGCGGGGTGGTTGAGCGACGCGGCGTTCTGCGCCTCGCGGCCGAAGCGCGAGCGCGCCACGGGGTCCTGCGCGAGGTCGGGGCGGAGGGTCTTGACGGCGACGGTGCGGCCGAGCCGCACGTCGTGGGCCATACTCACCTCGGCCATGCCACCGCGGCCGAGCGGGCGCCCCAGCTCGTAGCGTCCCGCGCCGACGGTCCTGACCTGGGTCCCGGAGACCTCGTCGTCCGGGCGCTGCGGCTGCCCCATCACTCCTCGCCGTCCGTCTCGTCACGGTCCGCCGGGAACGGACTCGCTCGTCCCAACGATCGCCGGGCCGCAAAGGCACGGCGGGTCCCGGCCCCGTGCGCACATGGCATTGTCCCGCAATCCGGTATCCGAGTCACCGTACCGGCAGCAGGCCAACACCATCAGGCTTGAACGGCCCCCGCGGCGAGACATAGCTCACCGCAACGCCATTTGACGCGGGCACGTCAGGATAACCCGTCATGACTACCCCATTGCCACGAAGGCAAGCACTGCGGCGACCAGCAATGCCATGCCGGCGACCAGAACCAGCGCGCGGCGCCGCGATCGGCTGCGCCGCTGCGCCCGGCGCGTGCCCTGCACCGGCACCGGACCGCGCCCCGGCGCACGCCTCCGGTGCGCGCCGACCCCGGCAACCCCGCCCCCGCTCGAATCTGACATCTCATCAGGAATGATGCGCGCGACCGCCGTGCGCATCTCCTTGGCGGACGCGAAGCGCAGTTGGGGGTCCTTGCGCAGCGCGTGTAGCACCAGGTCGTCCACCGCCCCCGGCACGTCGCGGTGCGCCGACGGCGGGAGCGGTTCGTCGCGCACATGCTTGTACGCCACGGTGATCGCGCTGTCCCCGTCGAACGGCACATTGCCGACCAGCAGTTCGTAGAGCAGGCAGCCCACCGAGTAGACGTCGCTGCGCGGCGAGGCCGGATGGCCGAGCGCCTGTTCCGGCGAGAAGTACTGCGGCGTCCCCATGATGTGCCCGGCCGCGGTGAGCGACGCCGATGTGCCGTGCACCGTGCGCGCGATGCCGAAGTCCATGACCTTGACCTCGCCGTGCTGCGTCACCATGACGTTCACCGGCTTGATGTCCCGGTGCACGATCCCGTGCCCGTGGCTGTATTCGAGCGCGTCGAGGATGTACGCCGAGATGCGCAGCGCCCGGCGCCAGGGCAGCGGTCCCTCGTGGCGCAGCAGCGCACGCAGCGTGTAGCCCTCGACGAGCTCCATGACGATCCACGGGATCGGACCGCCGGACACGTCGTCCTCGCCGGTGTCGTACACCCGCACGATCGCCGGGTGGTTGAGCGATGCCGCGTGGTGCGCCTCGCGCGCGAACCGCGAGCGGGCCACCGCGTCCTCGGCGAGGTCGGTGCGCAGGCGCTTCACCGCGACGACGCGGTCCAGCGCCGCGTCGTGGGCCTCGTGCACCACGGCCATGCCGCCGCCGCCGATGCGGCGGAGCGTGCGGTAGCGCCCGTCGCCGAACAGCGTGCCGGCGAACTCGTCGTGCCGGTCGTGCACCATCCCGCGGCCCCCCGTGGTGCGGCGTCGAGGCGGCGGTACGGCGGGGCGCGACGTGCGTCCCGCCGTACCGTGCCGGGAATCTGCTCCGGGCGTCCGCCCGGGGCCCACCGGATCTCTACAGGTACGGACCGGACGCGCCGGCCGGACCGCCTTCGCCGGGACGCCCCGGCATCGCACCGGGCGGCAGCGCCCTGCGCATCGTCTCCAGCTGGGCGCGCGCCGCCATCTGCTGCGCGAACAACGCCGTCTGGATGCCGTGGAAGAGTCCTTCGAGCCAGCCGACCAACTGGGCCTGCGCGATGCGCAGCTCGGCCTCGGTGGGAACACTCTCCTCGTTGAACGGGAGCGTCAGACGCTCCAGCTCCTCGACGAGTTCCGGGGCGAGGCCCTTCTCCAACTCCTTGATGGAACCCCTGTGGATGTCCGCGAGCCGCACCCGGCTCGCCTCGTCGAGAGGTGCGGCACGCACCTCTTCGAGCAGCTGCTTGATCATGCTGCCGATGCGCATGACCTTGGCCGGCTGCTCGACCATGTCGGTGATGGCGAGTTCGCCGTTCTCCCCGGCTTCGGCGCCGCCCACCGCCATGCCGTCGGGGCCGACAATCACGACGTGCGGGTTCTCGTCCTGCGTTTCGTTGTTCGGCATGCTCATGCCCCCATCCTCTCCCGTCGGCGGCGGCCCCCGCCACGGGGACCGCTCCGACGGGAGAGGATGCCTGCCTGCGAAGGGGCATGCGGGCCGGGCCGGCCGGTCAGCCGGTCCTGGGGCGCACGACCTCGCGCGACCGCGTGAACAGCGCGGCGATGGCGGCGGCCAGCAGCGGAATCACGACCAGCGCCAGGCCCATCTGGGCCCAGGGGATGACCACGACGATGTCCGGCAGCTTCGACGCGTTCTGCAGTCCGCCCTCGGCGATCGCGGTCTCCCGGGCCCGTTCGGCGACCTCGGCGGTCTTCCAGCGCAGCGCGGCGGCGGGCAGCAGACCCACGACGACGCCGAGTGCCGTGCCGATCAGGGCGATCACCCAGCTCTGCGCGGCCGAGAGCGTACGCCGCACTCTCGGCGGCGCACCGACCGCGCCCAGTGTCGCGAGGTCCTTCCGGCCGTCCGCGAGGGCGAGTCCGGTGGCGACTCCCGAGGCTCCCAGCGCCACCAGGACGGTGGCGGCGGCGAGCAGGAGGATCTGGGTGCTCGGCCGGCCCTGGTAGCCGCGTTCGACCTCGACACCGCCTCCGCCGGTCGCGTACACGGCCTCCTGGGCGCGTTGCTGGGCGGCCTCGCTCGGCATCTCCGTGGTCTCGTACACCAGTTGGACGGGCGCGGGCGGGACACCGATGCTCTTCGCGGGTTCCTCGCCGATGATCACCGGCGCGTAGTCGAACCCGTCGGACTCCACGAGGATCGCGGGGAATTCGACCGTGCGCGGCGGTGGCAAGGGCTGCGGTGGGGTGGGCGACCGCCCGTCGGGACCCGGTTGGCCGGAGAACATCCAGCTGATCCCGACCGTGACCTTCCCGTCGTGGATGTAGCGCTCGTCGAAGACGACCGCGCCGTGCTTGAGCGCCTCGGGGATGCGCGGGTCGCTGCTGCCGTTGAGCCGCCGCACCAGTTCGGCTTCTCCCACCGGGAGGCCGGCCATGCCCCAGACCTCGTTGGTGCCGGGCGCACAGCGCGGGTCGTTGCGCGCCGCCTCGATTTCGACGGAAGTGGGCTGTGTGTCCCCCTGTCCCGCGCTGTAGAGCGGGCACATGTTGGCCTCGGGGATCTGGGGCATGACCATCGCGCACACTTGGCCCTCAGGGCAGTGGCCGAAGCCGTAGCCCGTGACGAGTCCCTTGCCGGTGACCGGCAGGTTGTTCTCGATGGCCTTGACGAAGGCGTCGCTGATGGGCGCCCCGGGGTTGTTGTACGCGAGGACCTGACCGTGTTGGGCGCGCGGCCGGTAGCTCTCGCGGTTGTCGTGGTCGGTGCCGGCCCAGTACGTCATCACCGCCACCGCTCCGGCCACCGCGGCCATGACCGCCGCGACCGCGGGCGCGGTACGCGGCCTGTTGCGTGCGGCGTCGCGCAGCGCGAGCCGCGGGGTGAGCGGCAGGATCCGGCCCAGCCGCCCGGCGAGGCCCACCAGGGCGGGGCAGCAGGCGATCAGCCCGAGTTGGGCCAGCACGCATCCGGCGAGCAGGGTGATGTCGTTCGGGCTGACGGCCGCGCCGTAGTACGCGAGACCGAGGCCGGCGACGCCCGCGGCGATGCCGACGAGGGGCA
This sequence comes from Streptomycetaceae bacterium NBC_01309, assembly GCA_045039925.1. Taxonomy (GTDB): domain Bacteria; phylum Actinomycetota; class Actinomycetes; order Streptomycetales; family Streptomycetaceae; genus Yinghuangia. Next base: position 5,359,150 of record CP108400.1, on the reverse strand, counting down.
GCACCCGGGAGCCGCGGCGTACCCCGCGACGACCGGTCAGCGAGTCGACGATGTTCTCGCGGGCCGCGAGGAACGCCGGTACGGCTGCGGCGACCATGCCGATGACGATGCCGACGGCGACGACGCCCCCGATTTCGAGCGGGCGCACGTCGTAGTGGCCCAGTTCCTTGCCCGACATCTCGGAGAACCAGTCGCGCGAGAACCATGCCGCCGTCATGCCCAGCACGGAACCGAGTACGCCGGCGACCACGCCGAGCACGATGCCGTCGGCGAGCACGATGGTGCGGATGTGCCGCCGGTCGCCGCCCGCCACGCCGACGAGCCCGAACTCCCGCCTGCGGCGCCGCGCGCCGACCGCGAAGGCCGGTCCGGCGAGCAGGACGACCTCCAGCAGGGCCATGCCGAGGACGACGACGCCGACGGCCACCGCGAGATCGCTGACCCGGTCCGGTGAGTAGTCGAGCTGGCGGTAGGGGACTTCGGAGTCCGCGAGCTTGCTGCCGTCGACCTCGCGCGAGGTCGCGACGATGCCCTGCTCGTTGAGCTTGCGGACCTTGTCCCAGGTGTACGTGCCCGGCGGCGCGTCGACCAGGTACTCGTACGTGAGCGGCGGCCCGGGCAGCGGGTTCAGCTTCTCCAGCAAGGTGCCCGGCAGCGCGAACACGGTTCGCTCGCGCAGCGTGTCGGGCAGGTTGACGGTGCCGACGATGGTGAAGACGCGCCCGCTGTTCGGCTGGGTGAGTTTGCCGCCGACGCGCAGTCCGCCGGCGGACAGCAGTTCCTCGGTGACGACGACCTCGTCGGCTGTCTTCGGGGCGCGGCCGGCGGTCTGCCAGACGATGCCCTCGGCCAGCGGAGCGGTGTAGTCGAACTCCACGAAGCCGGCGGTGGTCATGCCGTGTGCGGTGCGGAGGGGCAGGTCGCCCCGGGTGATCTTGAGCGTGCTCGACCCGGCGGGAATGCTGCCGGGGACATCGGGATCGAGTTCCGGGGGCGGCGCCGGCGGCCCCTCCGCCCCCGGGCGCATCTCGCCCAGTATCGCCGCCATGGAGTGGTTGCTCGCGTTGTCCGGGTCCTGTATGGCGGCGGACCGCGACGTGCTCGCGAACACCAGCGCGTCGGCCTGCCCGATCTTGCGTTCGAGGCGCTCGTTCCGGTCCAACTGCTGGCTGCGGTACACGATGTCGGCCGCGCTCCCGGCGAACACCGGCAGGGCGATCATCAGCACGATGAGCAGGCTGCGCCCCTTGGCACGCCATGCCTCGCGCCGGGCTATGCGCAGCGCGGCACGCCACGCCGGGACGTTCATCGGCTCCCCTCGCGCGCGAGCAGGTTCTCGGGGACGTCCTGCCGACCGGTGTCGTCGACGAGGCGTCCGTCCCGCAGGAAGACGATGCGGTCGGCCCAGGCGGCGTGCCGGGCCTCGTGTGTCACCAGGACGGCGGCCGCACCGGCGTCGCAGCGGGCGCGCAGGACCCGCAGGACGGCCTCGCCGGTCGCGGAGTCGAGGGCGCCGGTGGGCTCGTCGGCGAGCACCAGGCGCCGTTCGCCGACCAGGGCGCGGGCGATGGCGACGCGCTGCTGCTGGCCGCCCGACATCTCGTCGGGGAAGCGCTCGGCCAGTTCGGCGACGCCGACCTCCGCGAGCGCGCCCTGTGCGGCGGCCCGGGCCTTGCGCACCGACGTCCCGTCGAGTTCGAGCGGCAGCGCGACGTTCTCGGCGGCGGTCAGGGCGGGGATCAGGTTGAGGTCCTGGAACACGTAGCCGATGCTGCGGCGGCGCAGCGCGGCCTGCTTGCGGCGCGGCAGGCCGCTGATCTCCTCGCCCTCGACCAGCACCATGCCGGTGGTCGGGCTGTCGAGTCCGCCGGCCAGCATCAGCAGGGTGGACTTCCCGGAGCCGGACGGGCCCATGACGGCGAGCAGTTCTCCCGCGGAGACCGTGAGGTCGACGCCGACCAGGCTCTGCACCTGGGTCTCGCCGCTGCCGTACGTGCGTCCCAGGCCCCGCAGTTCGAGCACCGGTACGTCCGCCGCACCGGTGCGGGCGGCGGAGTCGTTCGTCACCGGGGCGGTCATCGCTTCCCCCTGCGGATCCGGGTGCGCTTGGCCGGGGTGTCCTGAGGCGCGGCCTCCGCGGGCGGCGGTTCGGCGGGCAGCGGCGCGGTCGCGGGCGCCACGACGTCGCGGCGGGCGAGCCGGGCCTCGCAGTGGTCGAGCCAGCGCACCTCGGCCTCCGCCTGGAACACCAGGCTCTCCAGGACGAGCTGCCACGCGAGGTCGTCCTCGGCGGCGCGGGCCTTGAGCCGCGTGTAGTCCTGGAGCGCGCGCAGCGTGTGGGCGCGCTGGGTCTGCACGACGGCGGTGATGTCGACACCGGGCACGGTGACCGCCATCGCCAGCTTGATGGCCAGTTCGTCGCGCGGGCGCCCGGCGCGGGAGACGGGCTCGTCGAACCACCCGTGCAGTTCGCGGCGGCCCTCGTCGGTGATGCGGTAGAAGACGTGGCCTTCGCCGTCCTCGCCGTCCGGTACGACCAGCCCGTCCCGGTCGAGGCGCCCGAGCGTCGTGTAGACCTGGCCGACGTTGAGCGGCCAGGTGGATCCGGTGCGGGACTCGAACTCGGCCCGGAGCTGGTAGCCGTAGCGCGGCCCCTGGTCCAGGAGGGCGAGCAGTCCGTGCTTGATAGACATACTCAGTATGTATACCGAGTATGCTCAATTCCACAAGACCCTTGCGCGCAAAGGACAGCCGCTCGGGACGCCCACCCCGGCGGGCGGGGCCGAGCGGAACAGGAGTTGTCGGTCAGACCCTGTCGGTCAGACCCTGTCGGGTCAGACGCAGACGACGTCGATCGTGATGGCCCGGGTCTGCGCGTACACCGCGGGCTGGAGAATGCGGAGCTGCACGGTGCCGCGCACCCTGGTGCCGTCGAAGCGCAGGCCCACCGGCCACGGGATCTGGAGGCTCTGCTGCCGCGGTCCGTTGCCCGTGAAGTGCAGCTGGTCGGGCGGCCACGCCCGGGCGTTCTCGAAGAACCACTGGTAGACGATGTCGCCCTCGCCGCCGTCGACCATGATCGTCGCGGCGATCACGACCTCTTCCCGGTCGTTGCAGCGGATCTGCGCACCCGGCCCGTGGTCGCTGGTCAGGACCACGCTCACCACGCGCATGCGCGACGCGACGGGCCGCGGGTCATCGTCGTCGTTGTCGACGCCCGGGACCTTGCCGGGCGGCTGGGTGGCGATTCCGGGGCCCTGCGTCGCGGGGGGCCGGGTACCGCCCGGCGGCGCGACGGCGGTGCCGGAGCCGGGCGCGCCGGCGCCGCCCGTCGCGGCCGGGGTCGACAGCGGCGACGAGACGGGGTTGTGCGCCGACGGCGCGGTACTCGGCGCCGTCGGGGCGGTGCTCGGCGCGGGGACGGGTGCGACGGCGGGCGGGGACGCGTCGGACGTCGCCGCGGGACTTGGCATCGCGTGCTCTTCGGCGGGCAGTTGCGGCGGGATTCCGACCACCGGCTCGGACGGTGCCGCCTGCTCGGCCGCACCGTTGGTGCCGTAGAGATTGACCAGGGTGAGGACGCCGACCATCAGCATGGCGATGATCACGGGCCCGACCGGGACACGCCGGATGAAGGCGCGAACTTGGTGCATCCGGCCTCCTTCCCGCCGATCGGGGTCCGCCCCCTGCCGACCGGGGGGCCACCGGCCCTGGCGGGCCTCCTCGCCGCGCTCCCCGTCCGGATGGCCAGGGGCGAGGTGGCACTGCCGGAAACTATCGCGAATCAGGCCCCGCCGTCTCCGATGTGACCGCCTTGATGAGACTGCACTCTTCTCGGGAGTTGCACCAGACGGCACCCGGCCCTGTGGCCACATCGGTACGCCACGCGGACATGACTGCACGTCAGATTTCCGCCTCGGCGGACTCGGTCCCGGCGTTCGGCCGCGGAGCGTTTCGGAGGAATCGGTCCGGCCGGGAACGCTCGCGCGCACACGCGAACAGTTGCCGACATTCAAGAGCAGCTGCGGGCAGGTAAGGACAGTTCGCAACAAGACCGGACGGATTGTGGCGGGTCAGGAGCGGTCGGGACCGGTCGGAACCGATCAGGACCGGCCGCGGCGTCGGCGCGCGGCGAGCCGGACGAAGGCCGTGCCGCCTGCCACCAGCAACACGCCCAGCGCCACGAGCTGCACTGTTGCCGCGAAACCGGTCTTCGGCAGCCCGGGGTCGGCGGGCTCGGCGGGCTCGGCGGGTTGTCCGGGACCGACCGGGGGGTCGGCGGGGCCGGTCGACGGGGTCCCGGGCTGCGGGGCCGCCGAACCGGAGGGGCCGGGCGGGACCGGCGTGGCCGGCGGGGGGTTCTCGACGTACCACGCCACCATTCGACCGCCGGAGCGAACGGCGCTCACGCCGGGGCGCATGCCGGGGACGACTTCGATCCCGGCGCCCCGCATCGCGGCGATGCCCTCCGGGCCGCCGGACAGGACGAGTTCGTGGTCCACGGTCAACGCCGGCACCCCGGCCACGTCGACGACCGGCGTGATGCCGAGCGGCGCGACGCGCGCCAGCAGCGCGTCGCGGTCCTCACGCGTCGGCCGCGCGGTGCTGTCGGTACGCCCCGGCATGCCGTGCTCCCGTGCCCCGCCCACCTCGCCGGGGGCGGTCGAGGGATGCGGGTCGGGGTCCGGCAGCAGCCCGGGCACCCCGGCACGCGGCGCGACGGTCTGCGCCCCCGTGGGCGGGCTCCCCGGGACGTTCTCCGCGGCGTTCGCCGGTGCGCCCGCGGGCACGGCGTCCGGCACGTCCGCCCGCGCCGCCGTCGGCGCGGGGTCGGGCGGCACCGCCCAGGCCGACGGCACGGCGAGCGCGGACAGCACCAGGTATGCCGCGACTGCACGGGTCCGCTTCACGGCCACCTTCCCCAGCGCCCCTCGCACCGGACCTACCGGCGGTGCTTGGCAGCCTAGGAAAAACGGACCATTCGTTCAATAACCGACATTCCGAAAGTTCGATGTGATCACTAACGATCACGCGTCACTGTTGGGGCTGTGGCCGGGAAGGTCGGCCGGTTCCCGGTGTCCGGTGCCGTACCGCCGGGCCGGCGGAGGCCCGGCGCGCGGTGCGCCAGGAGGGCCGTCCAGGCCCGGCGCGCCGGAACCGGTGAACCAGTTCCGGTCACAGCGCGAGGACGACCTTGCCGATGTGCGTGCTCGCCTCGACGATCCGGTGGGCCTCCGCGGCCTCGGTGACCGGCAGGATGCGGTCCACGACCGGCCGCACCCGCCCGGCCGCGACGAGCGGCCACACGTGCTCGCGCGCCGCCGCGACGATCGCCGACTTCTCGGACAGCGGACGGCCCCGCAGCGACGTCGCGGCGACCGCCGCGCGCTTGGTGAGCAGCTGGTTCAGGTTGATCTCCGCCTTGACCCCGCCCTGGAGGCCGATGATCACCAGACGGCCGTTGACGGCGAGCGCGTCGATGTTGCGGGCGAGGTACTTCGCGCCCATGTTGTCCAGGATCACGTCGACCCCGGCCCCGTCGGTCTCCTCGGCGATCCGCGCGGCGAAGTCCTCCTCGCGGTAGTTCACCGCGACGTCCGCACCCAGCTCGCGGCAGCGGGCCAGCTTCTCCTCGGTCCCCGCGGTGGTGAAGATCCGGGCGCCGACCGCCCGGGCCAGCTGGATCGCCATCGTGCCGATGCCGCTGGAACCGCCGTGCACCAGGAACGATTCGCCCGGACGCAGGTGCGCCACCATGAACACGTTCGACCAGACGGTCGTCACGACCTCGGGGAGCGCGGCAGCCTCGACCAGGCCCACGCCGTCCGGCACCGGGAGCAGCTGGCCGACCGGGACGCGCACGAACTCCGCGTACCCGCCGCCCGCCAGCAGCGCGCACACCTCGTCGCCGACCGCCCAGCCCGCGACGCCCGCACCGAGCTTCGCGATCCGGCCCGACGCCTCCAGGCCCGGGTACGCCGACGCGCCCGGCGGCGGCGGGTAGAAGCCCTGGCGCTGCATCAGATCGGCGCGGTTGACCGCCGTGGCGGCCACCTCGACCAACACCTCGCCGGGACCCGGCTCCTCGTCGGGGACCTCGGTCCAGGCCAGCGCCTCCGGCCCGCCCGGGGCCGTGATCGTGATCGCGTGCAACGCTCTCGCTCCTCGTGGTTCGGCGTACGGACCGTCCGCCGCCGCTCGGTGCCGTCCGGTGCCGTTCGGGCCGGTGCCGTTCGGATCAGTGCCGTTCGGACGACGGTGTCACTATCCCGGTACCCGGCGCGCCGATGCTGCGGATCACCACGAGCCGGTCCCCGGCCGCCAGCTTGGACGCCTCGGGGTCGTCGTGCCGCAGCATGCGGTGCCCGCGGACGACCGCCACCACCAGGTCGCGGCACTGGGACGGCGACTTGCCCGCCTCGCGCTTGTCCACCGGCCGCTCGATCAGGTCCATGCCCGAGCCGTAGTGCAGCAGGTCCTCGACGACCTCGCCGACGTTCGGGCTCAGCATCGAGACGCCCAGCAGGCGCCCCGCCGCACTCGCCGTGGTGACCACCGAGTCGGCGCCGCTCTGCCGGATCAGCGGGGAGTTCTCGTCCTCGCGCACCGCGACCACGATCCAGGCGCGCCGGTTGAGCTGACGCGCCGTCAGGGTCACCAGCGCCGCGGTGTCGTCGCGGTTGACCGACACGATCAGGTTCCGCGCCCGCTCGAACTCGGCGCGGCGCAGCACCTCGGCGCGCGTCGCGTCGCCGGTCACCACGACCAGGCCGTCCTGGTCGGACGCGTACGCCGCGGCCTCCGGATCGGGGTCGACCACCACGATCCGCTCCTTGGGCACGCCCTGCGCGAGCAGGGTGTGGATCGCGCTGTAGCCCGTGGTGCCGTACCCGACGACGACGGTGTGGTCTCGCAAGGTGGACCTCCAGCGGGACAGCCGCCACTGCTCCCGGGTGCGTTCGGTGAGGACTTCGAGGGTGGTGCCGACCAGGATGATCAGGAACACCACGCGCAGCGGCGTGACCACCAGGATGTTGACGAGCCGGGCGGACTCGCTGGCCGGGACGATGTCGCCGTAGCCGGTCGTGGAGAGCGTGACGGTCGCGTAGTACGCCGCGTCCAGGAACGACAGTTCCCCGCCCGCGTTGTCCTTGTAGCCGCTCCGGTCGATGTAGACGATCACCACCGTCGCGAACAGCACCATCACCGCCATCGCGAAGCGCCGGAGCACCTGCTTGAGCGGCCCCGGCCGGTCGCGCGGAATGCTGATCGCCGCGGCACCCGGCCCCACCGCCCCGTTCTCCGCGTCGCGCGCGACGCCCGGGACCGGCCGGGCCAGGGCGCCCATCGGCCCCCTGCGGTCGGACGGCTGGTCGTCGGGCGTGCGCACGGTCTTCATCGGGGGACCCGCAGGACCTCGGCGCGGTCCCCGGCGCGGAGTCCGCCCGGCGGCACGACGGCCATCCCGTCGGCCACCGCGAAGCCGCGCAGCATCGACGGTCCCGAGAAGTGCAGGGGTACGTCGCCGGTCATCGGCACGATCCGGGTGTCCCGCGGATGCCCGGTGACCGCGTCGGCCACGCGCACCCGCCGCGGCCTCGGCTCCGGGCGGCCGGACAGCCTGCGCAGCAGCGGGACCGCGAGGGTGAGCATGCCGGACACCGCCGCGAGCGGATTGCCGGGCAGGGCGACGAGGAAGCGTCCGCCGCCCGGCCGCGCACCCGGGAGGTGGGCCAGCGCCATCGGGTGCCCGGGGCGTACCGCGACGCCGTCCACCAGGAGTTCGGCCCGCAGGTCGCGCAGCAGCGGATGCACGTGGTCGACCGGGCCGCCGGCCGTGCCGCCGGTCGTGATCACGACGTCGGCCTGCGAGTTGTCCACCGCGCGGCGGAGCGCGGCCAGTTCGTCGCCCACCCGGCGCACCCGGCGCACGTCCGCGCCCAGCATGCGCAGCCAGGGGGTCAGCAGCGGGCCGAGCGCGTCGCGCACCCGCCCGTCGCGCGGCAGGCCGGAGTCGAGCAGTTCGTCGCCGAGCACGAGGACTTCGACGCGGGGGCGGTCGACCACGATCAGCTCGTCGTAGCCGGCGGCCGCCGCGAGCCCCGCGACGCCCGGGGTGACCACGGTCCCCGCGGGCAGCAACTCGTCGCCGCTGCGGCACTCCTGGCCCTGCGCGCGGATGTCGCCGCCCTGCTGCACGTCGCCGAACAGCAGGCGGTCGTCGACCTTGCTGCGCTCGCTGCGGAGCACGCCGGTGGCACCGCGCGGCAGCCGCGCGCCGGTGGCGATCTCGACCGCGTCTCCGTCGCGCAGCGGTGCGAGCGCGCCGGAGTCGTCGCCCGCGAGCACCCGGCCGTGGATCTTCCACGGTCCGGGACCCGCGACGGCCCAGCCGTCCATCGCCGAGGTGTCGAACGGCGGCAGATCGGTCAGCGCGGTCAGCGGCCTGGCCAGCACGTGGTCCCGGGCGTGGTGCAGGGTGCGGGACACCGCGGGCAGCGGCCGGCCCGCGGCCCGGGCACGCGCCCGGGCGTCGGGCCACGGCAGATCATGGTGATCGCTCATGCCCCCGCCTCGCTTCGCTCGCCGGCCGCATTCGCGAAACGCATCCCCTCAATGGCTCGCTCGCTCCGCTCACTCACGCCCCCGCCTCGCTTCGCTCCCCGGCCGCACTCGCGAAACGCATCCCCTCAATGGCTCGCTCGCTCCGCTCACTCACGCCCCCGCCTCGCTCCGCTCCCCGGCCGCACTCGCGAAACGCATCCCCTCAATGGCTCGCTCACGGAGCGGCGCCCGGTTCCGCGCCCGGTTCGGGGCGCTCGTACGCCGCGGCCAGCGCCTCCGCCTTGCGCAGCGCCTCGGCGACGGCCGCCTCGCCCCCGCCCGCCCGGGCCGCCGCGTACCCGACCAAGAACGCGGTCAGCGGCGCGGCCGGGCGCACGACGTTGTGCGCCGCGACCTTGGTCATGTCCAGCAGCGCGGGGATGTCGACGTCGAGCTCGACACCCAGTTCGGCCTTCACGGCCTCGATCCAGTCCTCCAGCACGTCTTCCATCCTCCCCGAACGGTCCCTCGCGGCACGCACTTGAGGCCAGGTGTCGCAGTCGAACGCGGCGCCCTCCGCATCGACCGCCCGGACCAGGGCCAGCGGGGCCAGCAGCCGCCGCAGCGCGGCACCGTGCGGCTCGCCGACCGCGGCGACCGCGCCGCGCAGGGCCTCGGTCCGGTACGCGGCGAGCAGCATCTGGTCACGTCCGTCCGCGTCGACGAGCAGCGCGCCGTCGGGCGGCCGCCCCGCCCCGCCGTCCGCCGAGGGCACCAGCGCGGCCAGGAGACGGCCCGTCACCTCCCGTGTCACGAAAGGGAGATCGGCGGCCAGCAGCAGGACGTACGGCGCCTCGACCTCGGCCAGTCCGGCCGCCACCGCGGCCACCGGCCCGCCGCCCGGCGGATCCTCGCGCACCCACCGCACCGCCTCCGCGGTCGTACGCTCCGGTCCCACCACGACCACGCGCCGCGCACCCGCGCACGCCTCGACCGCGCGGTCGAGCAGCGTGCGCCCGCCCACCCGCAGCGCGGGCTTGTCCCGCCCGCCGAGCCGCCGCGCGGCTCCCCCGGCCAACACGACCGCGTCGAAGCGGGGCGCGGACCCGACGTGGTCCCCAGCGGCGCCGGTCACGCGCTCACACCCCGCTCGGCGGCAGGTCCTCGGGCGCGACGTGCCGCACCACCCAGGAGTGCATCGCGATCGCCGCCGCGGCCCCCGCGTTGATCGACCGCGTCGAGCCGAACTGCGCGATCGAGCACACCAGCGAGGAAGCCGCCCACGCCTCCTCGGTCAGCCCCGGGCCCTCCTGGCCGAAGAGCAGGACGCAGCGCCGCGGCAGGACGGTGGTCTCCAGCGGCACCGCGCCCGGCAGGTTGTCGATGCCGATGACCGGCAGGTCCTCGGACTTCGCCCACGCCGCCAGGTCCGCCGCGTCCGGGTGGTGCCGCACGTGCTGGTACCGGTCCGTCACCATCGCGCCGCGCCGGTTCCAGCGGCGCTTGCCGACGATGTGCACCTCGCGGGCGAGGAACGCGTTGGCCGTGCGCACGACCGACCCGATGTTGAGGTCGTGCTGCCAGTTCTCGATCGCGATGTGGAAGTCGTGCCGACGCGTGTCGAGGTCGGCGACGATCGCCTCGTGGGTCCAGTAGCGGTAGCGGTCGACGACGTTGCGCCGGTCCCCCTCGGCCAGCAGCGCGGGGTCGTACCTCGGGTCCTCGGGCCACGGCTGCGGGTGCGGCCCGACGCCGACCTCGCGTGCGGGGTCGTGCGGGTCGGTCTGGTCGTCGGTCACGCGTCGAGGGTACGCGGGGCGCCCTCCGCGCCGGGGCGCCGGCGCAGCCGCCCGCCGGCCCACCGTCCGGCCCGGCCGCCCTGCGCCCGGGCGAACAGCAGGAACGCCGTGGGCAGGAACACCAGGTCGCCCAGCGCCATGGCCGCGGAGAAGGCCGGGAGGCCCAGCAGCACGGCGATGCCGAGGTGCATCCCGAGCATGATCGCGATGACGGCGTACTTCGCGCGCTTGGCGAACACCAGGAACGCGAACCCGACCTGGGTGAAGACGGTGAGGTAGGCCAGCGCCGTACCCCAGACCTCGCCGCCGTCCACGACCCCGGACAGCGCCGGGAACGGCTGGAAGTACTCGAGGTTGAGCGCGTAGTGCATGGCCGTGCCGTCCTGCCACGTCTTGCCCTGCACCTTGAACAGGCCCGCGGCCGCGTAAATGATGCACACCTGGGCGGCGATCACGAGCAGTGCGCAGTGGTGCATCGCGGCGACCAGGGCGGCGCGCAGTTGTTCGAGTTCGAGCGGAAGACGCCACATCCCGGTCAGCACGATCGACGCACCGGCCAGCGACGCCCACCACGGCAGCAGCAGGCCCGCGGCGACGACCGCGAACAGCGCGACGAAGACGCCCCATTCGTGGCCGGGACCGGGGGACCGCGGCAGCCCCGTCCGGCGCGCCCGGCGCGCGTCGAGCGACCACACGCGCCCGCACGCGGTGAACATCAGGTAGAAGGACATCAGCAGCAGCACGGTGTCGCCGCTGTCCGTCATCAGCAGCGAACGGCTGTTGAAGGACACGACCATGACGCAGAACAGCACGCTCATGGCCCGCGTGTGCCAGCCCAGCACGAACAGCGCGGTGGCGAGCACCGCGACCGCGAACATCAGCTCGAACCACCAGCGTTCGTCGCGCACCAGCAGGATGCTGACGCCGTCGAGGCCGCGGAGCATGCTGCGGGCCATGTCCGGCGACCAGGGCGACTGGTCGCCCCAGATCTCGCGCCGGTTCAGGAACTCGCGCAGCAGCGAGGCCAGGAAGACCCCGCCGAACCCGATGCGCAGCAGGGCCGCCTGGTAGAGGCCGCGCGGGCGCCCGGTGATGCGGCCGAGGAGGCCCAGCAGCCCTTCGGCCAGGCGTACGTCGAGCGGCGGGCGCGCGGGAGCGGACTTCGGCGTGTCGGCCGCGACGGCGGGGCGCTCGCCCGCGCCTTCGGCCAGGCCATCGGAGGGACCTTCGGAAAGGCCCGCGCCGAGACCGTCCCGGACGCCGTCCGCATCCGCGGGAGGTGCGGGTGCCGGGACGCGCCCGGCGCCCGGGTCAACGGAAGTCATGGCGCTTCGTCTCCCACCAGCCGAGTTCGCGGACGTCCGGCTGCGTCGGCGCGGCCCCCGGGGCCGCGATCCCGGTCGACACCACGCGCACCTGCACCGCGATGATCCCGTCCGCGCGCCCGGCGTCCTGGAAGCGCCTGACCACGATCCTGCGCAGATACTCCTCGGCCAGTTCGGCCCGGTTGTCCGCGGCGCTCTCGTCGGAGTTGTGCGACTGCGCGTAGTAGTCCCAGGCCCGGCGCAGCAGGTTCTGGTCGGCCTTGCTCGGGAACGGGTTGCCCTGGATGTGCGCGATGTCGTCGCCGGTCAGGTCCGCCCAGTCCGACTCCGTCACCGTGCCGTCCGCCGCCCGGTACTGCACACGCGCGGTGACCCGGTGGTTGACCGCGAGGATGTCGGGCGCAAACAGCTGCCAGTTCTGCTCGAAGAGCGGGAAGATCCAGCCCCGGATGTCCTCCGAGTACTTGCGCGACGCCTGGTTCTCCGGTGCCACGTGCAGGCCGACGAAGAGCAGGTGGAACCCGGCTCCGACGACCAGCAGCACCGCGATCAGAGCCGCGATGAGCTGGACGCCCGGCGAGCGGGCGGCGGGGTCCTCGGGATCGACCACGGGACCGGCGGGCGGGGGCTCTCCGGCGGCCCGGCCGGCGGCCGGATCGGCGGCCGGACCCACTCCGGCCACCGGGGTCTCCTGTGCGGGCATGGCCCTCCCGTACTTTGGCGGCAGCCGCACGCTACCGGGTCGGCGGCGCGAAAGGGCGCCTTCGCGGCGCCCGATCACCCGCGGCCGCGTCGCCGATCCCTACAGGTCCAGCGCGCCCTCGCGGCCGTGGGTCGCGTACACGCCCAGCAGGGCGGTCCGGTCCGCCGCGGAGAACTCCCGGTACGCCGCACCGCGCTCGGGCGCCCACCACACCGGCTCGTCCGTGCGGAAGCCCTCGCGCCGCAGCCCGACCTTGTTGACCTTGTTGGTCGCGGTGACCGGGATGCGCCCGGCGAGGCGTACGAAGCGCGGCGCCATCTTCGTGCCCAGGTCCTCCTGCGCGGCGAGGAACTCCGCGAACGCCGCCGCGTCGAAGGCGGTGCCCGGGCGCAGCTGCACCGCGGCCATCACCTGGTCCCCGGCGACGGGGTCGGGGACGCCGTACACCACGACCGCCTCCACGGGCTCGTGCCGCGCGAGGATGTTCTCGATGGTGGCGACCGACAGGTTCTCGCTGTCGACGCGGAGTTTGTCGTCCGAGCGGGCCGCGAAGTACAGGTAGCCGGCCTCGTCGCGGTAGAAATGGTCGCCGGTCCAGTACTGCCCGTCGCGCGTGCGGGCGGCGTTGGCGTCGTCGTTGCGCCAGTAGCCCTCGAAGCCGTTGCGGCCCAGGTTGACCAGTTCGCCGATCGCCTCGTCGCCGTTGACCAGCCGCCCCGCGGCGTCGAAGACCGCGCGCGGACACTCCTTGCCGGTGGCCGGGTCCAGCAGCGCGGCATCCGGCGGGCAGGGTCCGACGGCCCGGTCCGGGGTGCCGGGCTGCCAGTTGACGTTCATGCCGCCTTCGGAGCTGCCGTACCCCTCGGTGAGCTTCGTGCCGAAGCGCTTCTCGAAGCGCTGCATGTCGACGGTCCCGGCCTCGGTGCCGAACGCGTTGCGCAGCGGGTTGTCGGCGTCGTCGGGCTGCTCGGGGGTCGCGAGGATGTAGGAGATCGCGCGTCCCACGTAGGTCGTGTACGTCGCCCCGTACCGCCGCACGTCCTCCAGGAACCCGGACGCCGAGAACTTCCGGCGCAGCGCCACCGCGCCCCGCGCCCGCATCGACGGCGCCCAGTTGGCCATCAGCGCGTTGCCGTGGAACATCGGCATGCAGATGTAGTGGACGCCGTCCTCGTTGAACCCGAACTGCGAGGTCAGCGCGGTCCCGGCACCCGCGAGGCGGCCCTGCGAGCAGATGACGCCCTTGGGGGCGCCGGTGGAGCCGGAGGTGAAGACGATCAGCAGGCGCTCGCCCGGGTCGATCTCGGTGCCCGGGAGCGCGGCGCCGGCATAGGGGGCGAGCACGTCCTCGTACGCCGGGTCGTCGACGACGAGGATGCGCTCGGCCGGAATGCCCAGGTCGAGGTCGTCGAGCAGCGGCAGGTGGGCGCGCTCGGTCACGATGAACGAGCAGTCGGCGTGCGTGATGTCGCGGGCGAGCTCGGCGCCGCGCCGGGTGGAGTTGACGCCGACGAGCGTCCCGCCGGCCACCGCGATGCCCTCCAGCCACATGGGGAACTCGGGCACGTTGTCGAGCAGGACTCCCACGTGCGGTGCGGCGCCCGCGGGCAGCCGGTCGGCGATGAAGGCGGCGCGGGCGGCGGCGGCCTTGGCGACCTGGTCGTGCGTCCACACCCGGTCCTCGTACATCAGGCCGGTGCGGTCGTCGCCGACCTGGGCATGGACCAACTCGGCGATCGTGACCATGGTGTGCTCCTCCGCCGGATTCCTGATACACCGTCAGGTGAATTCTGTCCGCATGATTGACACTGTCAACTGACACGCGTCAGCCCGCACGAGGAGCACGGATGAGCGACCGAAGCAAGCGAATCGACGATGGGATGCGCTTCGCGAACGCGGCCGCCGAGGTGGCGGCATGAGTCCGGACCCCCAGGCACCTGCCCTGACCGGCCCCTCCGCGTCCACGCTGGCGGCCATGCTGGGCGCCGAGATGCCCGACATCGCCGACATCCCGCCCGAGGCGTTCGAGCTGGCGGAGCGGGTGCGCGACCTGGTCGAGGCGGTCGTGCTGACCGACGTGGACGCCGCGGCCCGGGCCGCGGCGAGCGCGCACGTCGCCGAGGCCACCGCGCGGCTGAAGGCCGCCCAGCGGCCCAAGGACGCGGTCGTGCAGTTGGTGCGCCACGAGAACGGGCGCTACGAGCACCTGTCGCAGGCGGGCTCCGGACGCCTCAACCCGCAGGCGCCGCGCGTCGAGTACCTGAACCTGCCGACGCCACCCGAGCCGGGCGAGGTGCGCGAGCCGATCGAGATCCTGGCGCGGGTCACCCTCACCGCGCAGCACAGCGGCCCGCCGGGACGGGCGCACGGGGGCGTGGTCGCGACGGTCCTCGACCAGGTGCTGGGCGTCGCGGCGTCGGTGAGCGGGCCGGCGGGGTTCACGGCCGGGCTGGACATCCGGTTCCGCAAGGGGACGCCGTACGACGTACCGCTCGACATCGCCGCGCGCTTCGTGCGCCGCGAAGGTCGCAAGACGTTCGTGACGGCGGAGATCCGCGTCGGCGACGTCGTGACCGCCGAGGCGACGGCCGTGTTCGTGTCCGACCGCGCCCCCGCGGACGGCGCCTGAGCTACGCGACGAAGGGCGGTGTGCCGGTCTCCGAGACCATCGGGCGGCCGGCCGCCTCCCACGCGAGCATGCCGCCGTCGATGTTGACCGCGTCCCAGCCGCGCTGCACGAGGTACGCGGTGACCTGACCGGAGCGCCCGCCGACGCGGCACATCACGTACACGCGCTTCTCCTGCGGCACCTCGTCAATACGGCCGACCAGCACGCCCATGGGAATGTGCACGGCGTCGGCGATGTGCCCGGCGAGCCATTCGCCGTCCTCGCGGACGTCGAGCACGAAGGCGTCGGCGGGGACTTCGGCGGCGCCGACGGCCGGGAGCGACTGGTGCATCGGTTCTCCGTGGGAGTCGTGGGGTGTGCGGCGGGTGTCCGCCCATTCTCCGTCATCTTCCGCATCGCGCGGCACGCCGTCCGCACACCGCCTGCCGGTCCGTGCCACCCCTGGGCCCCCCGTGCCACGCCCGCGCCGCCCCGGTGTCCCCCGTGCCGCGCTCGGACGGCGCAACTGGCGCGCGCTGAACGGGTCTCGTCGCGCAACACACCCACAAGATGATTGATATGCCCGAATTTCAGGTGGATGGTGTGATTCATCGGAACACCCGCTGATCGACGATCAGCCCACCGACCCGGCCCGGTCCGGCCGACGCCCATCCGGCCGGACCGGGCCGGCCCCAATTGACCGAAATTCGTCGGTCAATCTCGACAAATCGCAATAATTACCCCAGCAACGACGTGAGTTCCTTCTCGCGTGCGTCGATGCGCGCGAGCAGTTGCTCGGCCAGGTGCTCCAGCAGTCCGTCCGGGTCGTCCGGAGCGAGCGCGAGCAGCGCGCCCATGGGGCTCTCCAGCAGCGCCTCCCGCTCGGCCGCCAACTGCTCCTGACGGGCTGTCAGCAGCGCCAGCCGACCGCGCAGCCACTCCATGCGGTCCGGAGGCACCACTTCCGGCGCACCGCCCGGTCCGGCCGCCCACTCGTCGTCCAGGGCCATCAGAGCGGCCACGTCACCGGCCGAGTACGCGGCGTTGACGCGCGCGATGAAGTCCCCCCGGCGCTCCTTCTCGGTCGCGTCCTGGGCGAGGTCCGGGTGCGCCCGGCGGGCGAGTTCGCGGTAGAGCCGGCGTGCCTCGTCACTCGGCTTCACCCGCCGCACCTCGACCTCGGGAGCCGCACCCGTCTCGGCGGCGAAGGCGTCCATGAGTTCGTCGAGGTCGGGCATCGGATCGACGATGGCCCGCGCCTCCAGGGCGCGGCGGATGTCGTCGGCGTCGCGGCTGCGTGCCGCGACGGCCTCGGCGACGAGTGCGTCCAGTTCGTCGAGGCGTTCGTACAGCGGTCCGAGCCGCCGGTGGTGCACGATCGCCAGATTGTCCAGTTCGACGCGCAACGTGGCGACGTCCACCTCGGCGTCCAGCAGTCCCGCCTCGACCGCGGTGACCTGTGCCTCCAGGGCCGCCACCTGGGGATCCGACCAGATCGCCGGTGCGTTGCCCTCGTCCATTCAAGCCCTCTTCCGGTGTCGAACACGGCCGCGCGGCAGGGCCGTCGACCCGCTCGGAACGCCCTCCGGATGCATTCCAGGCCCCCCTGGAACAAACCCGTTAGGTGTCGAGAAGATCAAATCACGCACAACAGCCCACGCCAGCCTAAGCGTTAGGGCAGCATGGTCGGGCCGTCCCTGGCCAGTCGATCCAACCAAGCAGTTGGCTAGAGGGGATAAGATCCAGCCATGCCGCCCGACACCGCACGCACCCGAGCCAAACTTCTCGACGCCGCCCGAGCGGAGTTTGCCGAGCACGGCATCGCCGGCGCCCGCGTCGACCGCATCGCCCTGCGCGCCGGGGTGAACAAGGAGCGCATTTATGCGTATTTCGGAAACAAGGAGCAACTGTTCCAGCACGTCCTCAGTGAGTCGCTGCAAGAGCTGACCGCGGTCGTCACGATGTCCAGTGACGACCCGGCCGAGTACGTCGCGCAGATCTACGACTTCTACTGCGCCCGCCCCGAGCTGCTCCGGCTGCTCTTGTGGGAGGCCCTGTACTACGGCCACGAGCCGATCCCCGACGAGGACCGGCGTGCCACGAGCTACGCCGTCAAGCTCCAGGAGTTCGCCGAGCAACTCGGCGTGCAGCCCACCCCCGATGTGGCTCAGCTCCTGTTCTCGCTGATCGGGGTCGCCGCGTGGCAGTCCACGATGCCCCAGATGGCACGGATCATCCTGGGCACCGAGACGGAATCCGAACAAGCCCAGGCCCGCCGCCGGGAGCACCTGGTCGAGTTCACCCGCCAGTCCATAGCCGCGGTGAAGCAACCGCAGGGCTGAGCGGGGACCCACGCGACAAACCGAGGGCCGGATCCGTCAACTCCGTAGAACGGAGCCGGTCGTCGGGAGCACCAGGGACGCACGGATCGACCACGGGTCCGCGGTGGCGAGGCAAGCACCTGCCAGTGCTCGCCACCGCGGTTCCACCCGGGGGCGAACGAGTCCGTCCTGATCCCACGGACGCAATCCCACGGACGCGCTACCGGCACGCCGACGACACGTCCCGAATGCAGCAGGATGGCATCGGGCGTGACGACAGGAGGCAACGTGACCGGGCGTGCTTGGCAGTTCTGGGTGGACCGCGGCGGAACCTTCACCGACATCGTCGCGCGACGGCCGGACGGCCGGCTCGTCACCCACAAGCTGCTGTCCGAGAACCCGGCCCACTACCGCGACGCCGCGGTGGCCGGCATCCGCGCGCTGCTCGGCCTCGCCGACGGCGAGCCGGTCACGTCCGAGCTGGTGGAGCAGGTGCGCATGGGCACCACCGTGGCCACCAACGCCCTCCTCGAACGCAAGGGCGAGCGCACCGCACTGGTGATCACGCGCGGGTTCGGCGACGCCCTGCGGATCGCATACCAGAACCGGCCGCGCATCTTCGACCGGCACATCGTGCTGCCCGAGTCGCTGTACGAACGGGTGATCGAGGCCGACGAGCGCATGGCCGCCGACGGGACCGTGCTGCGCGCCCCCGACCTGGAGGCGCTCGCCGCGGAGTTGCGCGGCGCGTACGACGACGGCATCCGCTCCGTCGCGGTGGTCTGCCTGCACAGCCACCTCCACCCCGACCACGAACGAGCGATCGGCGCACTCGCCGAGGACGTCGGCTTCCCGCAGATCTCGCTGTCCAGCGAGGTCAGCCCGCTGATGAAGGTGGTTCCGCGCGGCGACACCACGGTGGTCGACGCCTACCTCTCTCCCGTGCTGCGGCGCTACGTCTCGCAGGTCGCGGACCAGTTGCCCGGCGTGCCGCTCATGTTCATGCAGTCCAACGGCGGACTCGCCGAGGCCGGGCACTTCCGCGGCAAGGACGCGGTGCTGTCCGGCCCCGCCGGCGGAATCGTGGGAATGGCCCGGATGTCGGAACTGGCCGGCTTCGACAAGGTCATCGGCTTCGACATGGGCGGCACCTCGACCGACGTGTCGCACTACACGGGCGAGTACGAGCGGGTCTTCCACACCCTCATCGCCGGCGTGCGGCTGCGCTCTCCCATGCTCGCCATCGACACCGTCGCCGCGGGCGGCGGTTCGATCCTGCGCTTCGACGGCGGCCGCTACCGCGTCGGCCCCGAGTCCGCGGGCGCCGACCCGGGCCCCACGTGCTACCGCAACGGCGGGCCGCTGACCGTCACCGACGCCAACGTGATGCTCGGCCGCGTGCAACCCGCGCACTTCCCCCACGTGTTCGGACCGGGCGGCGACCAGCCGCTCGATGCCGACGAAGTACACCGCCGCTTCGCCGAACTCGCCGCCGAGATCCGCGCGACCACGGGCGACGACCGTACGCCGGAGGAAGTGGCGGAAGGGTTCCTGCGCGTCGCGGTGGCCAACACCGCCAACGCGGTCAAGCGCATCTCCGTGGAAAAGGGCCACGACGTCGGCGAGTACGCACTCACCACGTTCGGCGGCGCGGGCGGCCAGCACGCCTGCGCGCTCGCCGACTCGCTCGGCATCCGCACCGTGCTCGTACCGCCGATGGCCGGCGTGCTGTCCGCACTCGGCATCGGCCTGGCGGACACCACCGCGATGCGCGAGCACTCGGTCGAGGCGCCGCTGTCCGCCGCGAACATGCCGAGGGTCGTCGCGACCGCCGACACCCTCGAAACCGCCGCGCGGGGCGAACTGCTCGACGAGGGCGTCCCCGAGGACCGCATCCGCGTGACCCGCCGCGCGCACCTGCGCTACGACGGCACCGACACGGCCCTCGCGGTGGAACTGGCCGGGCCGGAGGCCATGCTGAACGCCTTCGAAGGCGTACACAAGCGCACGTACTCCTTCTTGATGACCCGTCAGCTCATCGTCGAGTCGGTCTCGGTCGAGGCGACGGGGCTGACCGACCAGCCCGACCTGCGCGGCCTCGACGACGCCGCCCCCGGCGCCGAAGCGGTGCGCGTACGCATGTACTCCACCGGGGCCTGGCACGACGTCCCGCTGCACCGACGCCGGCACATGACACCCGACACCGCGGTCACCGGCCCCGCGATCATCTCCGACCCCAACTCCACCACCGTGGTCGACGACGGCTGGCGGGCGACCCTCGGCACCGAAGGCCAGCTGCGGGTCGAACGCACGGCCGGCCACGCCGAATCCGACGCCGGCACCACGGCCGACCCCGTCATGCTGGAGATCTTCAACAACCTGTTCATGTCGATCGCCGAACAGATGGGCAGCGCACTCGAATCCACCGCGCAGTCCGTCAACATCCGCGAACGCCTGGACTTCTCCTGCGCGTTGTTCGACCCGGAGGGCAACCTCATCGCCAACGCACCGCACATCCCGGTGCACCTCGGCTCGATGGGGCGGGCGGTCAAGGAGGTCGTGCAGCGGCGCACCGACATGAAGCCCGGCGACGTCTACGCGGTCAACGACCCGTTCCACGGCGGCACCCACCTGCCGGATGTCACCGTCATCACCCCGGTGTTCGGCGCGGGCCCCGCCGCGCCGACCGAGTCCGGCGAGTCGGCTGAGTCGGGCGAGTCGGCTGAGTCGGGCGCGTCGGGCGCGTCACCGGGCATCCTCTTCTTCGTGGCCGCCCGCGGCCACCACGCCGAGATCGGCGGCATCACGCCGGGCTCGATGCCGGCCGACAGCCGCGACATCCACGAGGAGGGCGTGCTGCTCGACAACTGGCTGCTCGTCGACGGCGGCCGGTTCCGCGAGGAAGAGACGCTGCACCTGCTGGCCGGGGCGGCCCACCCGTCCCGCAACCCGCAGGCGAACCTCGCCGACCTGCGCGCCCAGGTCGCGGCCAACGCCAAGGGCGTCGAGGAAGTCGGCCGGATGATCGACCACTTCGGGCTCGACGTCGTGCAGGCGTACATGCGGCACGTGCAGGACAACGCCGAAGAGGCGGTACGCCGCGTCATCGACGCCCTCGACGACGGCGCGTACACCTACGAGACCGATTCCGGCGCGGTGATCGCCGTCAGGATCACCGTCGACCGCGCGAACCGCGCCGCGACCGTGGACTTCACCGGCACATCGCCGCAGTTGGCCACCAACCTCAACGCCCCCTCGTCGGTCGTCTCCGCGGCGGTCCTGTACGTCTTCCGCACCCTCGTCGCGGACGAAATCCCCCTCAACGAGGGCTGCCTGCGCCCCCTGACCATCGTGATCCCGCACGGCTCGATGCTCGCCCCCGAGTACCCGGCCGCGGTCGTCGCCGGCAACGTCGAGACCTCGCAAGCGGTCACCGGCGCCCTGTATGCCGCGATGGGCGTGCAGGCCGAGGGCTCCGGCACGATGAACAACATCACCTTCGGCAACGAGAACCACCAGTACTACGAGACCGTCGGCTCGGGCTCGGGCGCGGGAGACGGCTTCGACGGCGCCTCGGTGGTCCAGACCCACATGACCAACTCGCGGCTCACCGACCCCGAAGTCCTGGAGTGGCGGTTCCCGGTGCTCCTGGAGGAGTTCGCGGTCCGGCACGGCAGCGGCGGCGCAGGCCGCACCCGCGGCGGCGACGGGGCCGTGCGGCGCATCAGGTTCCTCGAAGCCATGACCGTGTGCACGCTCTCGGGCCACCGCCGGGTCCCCCCGTACGGGATGGCCGGCGGCGACCCGGGCGCCCTGGGCCGCAATCGGATTCGTCGGGCGGACGGCGAGACGGTCGCGATGTCCGGCTGCGACGTCGCCGAAGTCGCAGCCGGCGACGTCCTGGTGATCGAAACCCCGGGCGGAGGAGGGTACGGCGAGCCGGACCGCTCCTGACGACGAGCAGAGCCGCGGGGGCGCCTGACGGTTGCCCCCGCGACTGCCGCCCCGCCGTGCGGCTCCGCTACACCCCGGTCTCGGCGGGCAGCGCCCCCGCCTTCACGGCGGTGACCAGTTCGGCGTGGTCGCGTTCGGTCTGGTCGGCGTACGTGACCGCGAACGCCGCGACCGCCTCGTCGAGCTTGCCGCTCTTGCCGCAGTAGCCGGCCAGCAGCTTCGGGTCCACGGAGTGGCTGTGCGCGCGGGCGAGCAGCGCACCGGTCATCCGCGCGTAGTCGTCGAGTTGCTCGGCGGGCAGCGTGCTCGCGTCGATGCTGCCCTTCATGTTGCGGAACTGGCGCACGATGAAGGGCCGGCCCTCGACGGTCGTCCAGCCCAGCAGCGAGTCCGCGACCGCCTGCATGACCTTCTGCCCGAACACCACGCGGCGGCCCTCGTGTTCGGCGTCGCCGATGCCGAGGTAGGGCGCGAGGGCCGAACGCCGGGACTCCTTCACCTGCAAGACGAGCGGCTCGTCCCCGCTCCCCTCCAGCATCACCACATAGGCGCGCAGCCCCACACTGCCGGTGCCGACCACGCGGAACGCCACGTCCTCGACCACGAACCGCTCGAACATCGGGCGGCGGTCCGGCGACAGCGTCTGCACGTACCCGGCGAGCGACAGCGCGACCGCCTCGGCCGTCTCGTCGGAGACCAGCGTGAGGACGGGCGGCTCCGGCACGAAGCGGCGGCGCCCGTCGTCGAGTTCGACGGTCGAGCGGGCGGCGAAACGGTCGCTGGTGTTGCGCCGCGCCTTCGCCGAGACCTGCTCGAGATGGCCGGTCAGGTCGTGCGCCTCCGCGTGCCAGACCAGCGACTCGTCGGCAATCGCCTGCCAGGCCCGGAGCACCGGCATGCCGGCGAGCAGCGCGAGGGTGCGCCGGTACGCCTCGGCCGCGTCGTGCGCGGCCTCACGGCACACCTCCTCCGACGCGCCGCCCACGCGTCCGGCCACCACGAGGCTCGCGGCGAGGCGCTTGAGGTCCCATTCCCAAGGCCCGTGCACCGTCTCGTCGAAGTCGTTGACGTCCATGCACAGGCGGCCGTCCGAGCTTCCGTACAGCCCGAAGTTGCCGGCATGCGAGTCGCCGCAGATCTGCGCGTGCACCCCGGTGGCGGGCGTGCCCGCGAGGTCCGCGGCCATGAGCCCCGCGGATCCGCGCAGGAACGCGAAGGGCGTGGCGACCATGCGGCCTATCCGCAGCGGCACCAGTTCGGGCAGGCGGCCCTCGTTGGACCGCTCGACCACGTCGAGCACCGCGGGCCGGTCGGCGGCCGGCACGAACCGGTCGTGCTCGGCACGCGACACGTCCTTGCGCAGCGCCTTGCCGCGGTCCCGGGCCGCCGGGTCGGTACGCGCGCGGAACCCCGGAACCGCGAAGTCGCGCCCCTCGGCCACTGGATCCGCCACCGCCGAACCGGCTGTGTCGCCGATCGCCATGTCCCACACCTCCATGCCCCGCCCCACCGGCAGGCCGTCCTGAAGCTACCCCTTCGTCCGGGCCCCCATCGGCCCCCGGCCCGCCTTTACCACCCCATTAACCCCGCCCCGGGACCCCGGCACCGCGCTCCCGGGCACCGCGGTCCTCAGGCGACGGTGGTGCGGAACGTACGCCGGTAGGCCGACGGCGACGTCCCCATCGCGCGCCCGAAGTGGTGCCGGAACGTCACCGGGCTCTCGAACCCCACCGCGGCGCCCACCTCTTCGACCGACGCCGCGGTGTCCTCCAACAGGCTCAGACTCGCCGCGATGCGCTGCGCGAGGACCCACCGCACCGGGCTCGTCCCCGTCTGCGCGGAGAACTTGCGCAGGTAGGTGCGCTGCGACACGTGCGCCCGGGCCGCGAGATCGGCGACCGTGATCGGCTCGGCGAGGTGTTCCAGCGCCCACGCCATCGAGCGGCCGATGCCGTCGTCGGCGTCCACCTCGCCGACCGCCGCCTGGATGAACTGCGCCTGGCCGCCCTCCCGGTGCGGCGGGACGACCAGGCGCCGGGCCACCGCGTTGGCCACCCGGGCGCCGTGGTCCTTGCGTACCAGGTGCAGGCACAGGTCGAGGCCCGCCGCGCTGCCGGCGCTGGTGAGGATGTCGTCGCCGTCGACGTAGAGGACGTCCGGGTCGACGCGCACGCGGGGATAGCGCGCGGCGAGGAGGTCCGCGTACTTCCAGTGGGTCGTCGCCACGCGGTCGTCGAGGAGTCCCGCGGAGGCCAGCGCGAACGCGCCCGAGCAGATCGACACGATGCGCGCGCCCCGCGCCCGCGCCGTGCGCAGCGCCTCGACGAGCGCGGGGGAAGCGTCGCCGCGTACGTCCGGCACCGCCGTGACGATCACGGTGTCCGCCGACGCCAGTACGTCCAGGCCGTGCTCGACGGTGATCGAGAAGCCGCCGACGACGCGCATCGGTTCGCGCGTCTCGCCGCACACGAACAGCCGGTACCAGGGGATCCCCAGTTCGGGACGCGGCAGTCCGAAGATCTCCACGACCGAGCTCATCTCGAACGGCGCCATGCCCGCGAAGGCGAGCACGGCGACGGTCCCGCAGTGCGGTTCGGCGCCCGAGGAGGGGGTCGGGAGGTCGACGAAAGTCATGGCGGAATGTTAGCGGTAGTGGTCGTTACCGCCACTGTCGAGGCTCCGCCCACCCGGGACAAGATCCCTCTTGTCCGCAGGAGACGCCCGGGAACACCCCGGAAGCCCGGGGCGCGCACCGACCAGGAGCACGAAGTGACCACCCAGTTCCGCACCGCCGACGCGACCGACGCCGTGAATGTTGTGGCCGCCGTGGCCGCCGCCGACCTCGGCGCCGGGCTGTCCGCGGAGGAGGCGTACGCCGTCGAGTCGGCGGTCACCGCCGTCCCGGCCGCCGCCCCCGCGGTCGCGGCGGCGCACTACGCGGCCCGCCTCGCCTTCGAGGCCGACGTCTCCGACGTGCACACCGACCTGACCTCGGGCGCGCCCGGCATCGTCGTGGCCGACTCGCGCAGCCGGGTGGGGTGGGACCAGGGGCACATCCCGGGTGCGGTGCACATTCCCACCGCGCGCATCGCGGAGCTTGCCCCCCGGCTGATCGGCGGGCCCGAAGGGGTCACGGTCGTGACGTACTGCTGGGGCCCCGGGTGCAACGGCGCGACGAAGGCGGCGCTGGCGTTCGCCCGGCTCGGCTACGCGGTCAAGGAGATGATCGGCGGCTTCGAGTACTGGGCGCGCGAGGGGTTCGAGGTCGAGTCGGCGAGCGGTACGTCGCGTACCGCGCCCGACCCGCTCACCGCACCCGTCTCCGGCGTCTCGTGCGCCTGCTGACGCAGCATCACATCAACAGCGCGGGCCCGGCTCACCGCACCGCAGGCTCACCGCACGCCGGCTCACCACACGCCGGCTCCCGGGCCCACGGCTCGGTCAGCGGAGGCGGACTGCGCGGCGGACCGGCCAGCAGCACCAAGGCCGCGGTCGCAAGACCGAATATCGTCGCGAGCAGGTGGCCGAGATCCCAGATGGTCCGGCTCACGAACACCGGTACGGCGACGGTGACGACCAGGGCCGCGACCCCCGCCCAGCGCACCCGGCCGTGCATGATCAGCACCGCGGCCGCACAGCTGCCGACCATCATGTAGCTGACCCCGACGTCGGTGGCGAGCGCCAGCTTGTACGGCGCGCGGCCGCTGTCGATCGCCCACCGCTCGACGCGCGCGGTGCACAGCGACCCGAGCACGTGTGCGCTGATCGCGATGAGTATCAACCGCGGTGTGCCGTAACGGCGTTCGGCCCACGCGACGACCGTCCCGAAGACCGCCGCGTACATGGCCAGCCCCGATCCCCCGTCCGCCACCCACAGCGCGCTGGTGACCAGCACCGTCGCGGGGTCGTCGGACAGCCTCCACAGATTGGTGCTGTCCACGCGCGTGAGCAGATCGATCAGCTTGGGCGGCGCGGTCTTTTGCACGAACGTGCCCGCCGTGAACAGCACGATGTAGGTGAACGTGGCCGGGGCGGAGAGCACCCACGCCCGCAGGCGGACCGTCCAGGGCGAGAGACGCCGCACGGCGTCGGCGCCCGGCGCCCAGAACTCGGCCAGGCCGCGCAGCACGTACCAGAGGACGACGAGCGCGAGCACGACGACAACGACGGCCACGCACGTCCCTCCCGACCTAAGTAATCAGGGCAAACAGATACTAATAGGCTCATCTCTCTATACCCGGAAGCCACCACCGGCGAAGAAGAATCTCTCGAACTAATGGAAAGACTGACCTAAATGCATTAGTGTCTGAAGCGCACCGAACAACGCCCGCAAGCTGGAGGTCCCCGCCATGCCCGCCCTCGTCCTCCCCCAGGTCAGGCACCGCCACATCGACGTCGACGGCCTGCGGGTCTTCTACCGCGAGGCCGGGCCCGCCGACGCTCCGACGTTGCTCCTGCTGCACGGATTCCCGTCCAGCTCACGGCAGTTCGCGCGCCTGATCGACGCACTCGGGACGGACTACCACCTGGTGGCACCGGACTACCCCGGCTTCGGGCACAGCGACGCCCCGCCCGCCGAATCGTTCACCTACACCTTCGACGCACTCGCCGACGTCACCGAGAAGTTCCTGCTGGCCCTCGGGCTCGACCGCTTCTCCCTGTACGTCTTCGACTTCGGCGCCCCGGTCGGCTTCCGCATCGCGACCCGGCACCCGGAGTGGATCGAGGGCCTGGTCGTGCAGAACGGCAACGCGTACCTCGAAGGGCTCTCCGACGCGGCCCGCGAGATGACCGCCAACCGGGCCGGCGCACCCGGCGCCGAAGAGGCGGTGCGCGGACTCCTCACCCTTCCGGTCACCCGCTCGCAGTACGAAGGCGGCACCGCCGACCCGGAATTCGTCGCCCCCGACGGGTGGACCGCCGACCAGCACTTCCTCGACCTGCCGGGCCGCGACGCCGTGCAGGTCGCGCTCGCCCTCGACTACCACAGCAACCTGGCGCTCTACCCGGTCTGGCAGGAGTGGCTGCGCACCCACCGCCCGCCGGCCCTCGTCCTCTGGGGCCGCAACGACTTCTTCTTCCCCGAGTCCGGCGCCCGCGCCTACCTGCGCGACCTGCCCGACGCCGAACTCCACGTCCTCGACACCGGCCACTTCGCCCTGGAGGACAAGCTCCCGGAAATCGCCCCGCTCGTCGCCGCATTCCTGGACGCCCGCGCCTGACCCGGAAGACGCCCGGCCGGCCAACGGACCGCGGCCGAACGGCGGCCGAACGGCGCCGCCCGAGAAAGCCCGAACGTCACCGAACACCACGGCACAACACGGAAGAGGCCCACCGGTCATGGACCGGTGGGCCTCTTGCTCGGTGCGCGAGGGGGGAGTTGAACCCCCACGCCCTTTCGGGCACTGGAACCTGAATCCAGCGCGTCTGCCTATTCCGCCACCCGCGCGAGCAACGATTGAAGATTAGCACGGAAGCCGGGACCGACTCGAATCCTTACCCGCTGGTGGCATGGGCCACACCCAAACCGTGCGGACGGGTACAGAACGTACCTCCACACCCCCGGGTGCCCGCCCGCCGTCGTCCCGGGGTGTGGTTCGGTGGGCCGGATCGCCCCCCGGTTTCGCCGGGGCCATCCCCGCCGCCCCCGCGACTCCGGCATGCTTGACCTGCGCCGTCCGGATAGGAGGGCGTGTCGGCGGGGTAGACGCACCTGGTCACACCACAACTACGACAAGCGAGCCAGGACGAGGGGCTGGGGGTGTAGGAATCCTTGTGAGGGCCAACACTCCCTACAGTGACCATGACGGGGAACCATGCCCGTTTCCCGAGCGTGGATACGATCAGTGAGCTGACTGTAGGACTGGTCCGGACCGGTGCGCCCGGTCCGGGCACGCCCGTGCCCCGGGCGACGACGGCGACGCTTGAAGGAAGGAGGTGCCCATGGGTGTCCTGAAGAAGTTCGAGCAACGACTTGAGGGCCTGGTCAACGGCGCCTTCGCCAAGGCGTTCAAGTCGGACGTCCAGCCGGTCGAGATCGCCAGCGCGCTCAAGCGCGAGTGCGACAGCAACGCGACCATCTGGAACCGCGACCGCACGATGGTGCCGAACGACTTCGTCGTCGAGCTCGGTTCGCACGACTACGAGCGACTGAGCCCGTATGCGCAGCAACTCGGCGCGGAGCTCTCCACCATGGTGCGCGACTACGCGCAGCAGCAGCGATACTCCTTCATCGGCCCCGTCGAGGTGCACTTCGAGCAGGCCGACGACCTCGACACCGGCCTGTACCGGGTGCGCAGCCAGGCACTGGCCGGCAGCCAGTCCCAGGGTTCCCCTGGGTACGGGCCGCCGGGACCGGTAGCGTCTCCCGCGCAACCGCACTATCCCGTGGAGCAGCAGTACGGACCGCCCGGGCATCCGCCGCAGGGCCCCACACCGCAGTTCCACAACCCGTCGGCCTACCAGCCGGCGGGCGGCATGCCGCCGGGACCGCCCAACGGCCCCGGCATGGGTCCCGGTTCGGGTCCCGGCCTGCCGCCGCGTCCCCCGGGCCCGCCGCCCGGACAGGCGCCGTACCGCCCGCCGGTGCTGCGCAGTTGGGTCGAGGTCAACGGGATGCGCCACGAGATCACCGCCCCGGTCGTGAAACTGGGCCGGAGCACCGACGCGGACGTACGGGTCGACGACCCGAGCGTGTCGCGGCACCACGCCGAGATCAGGATCGGGCCCCCACCGTCGATCGCCGACCTCGGTTCGACGAACGGGATCGTCGTGGACGGGCAGCACTGCCAGCGTGCCGCTCTCCGCGACGGGTCGAGAATCGTGCTGGGCAGTACCACTGTCGTGTTCCGTCAAACCGAGGGGTGACATCGGGCGCATGTCTGAGCTGACCCTCACCGTCATGCGGCTGGGTTTCCTCGCCGTGCTGTGGCTGTTCGTCATCGTCGCGGTCCAGGTGATCCGCAGCGATCTGTTCGGCACGCGCGTGACCCAACGGCCCATGCGGCGGCGCAATGCCGCCGTACCGGCCAACGCCGCCGCCGCGGTGCCTCCGCCGGTCGCCCAGCAGGCGCCTCCCCCACAAGCCCGCGGCCCGCGCCGCGGAGCGGCCCAGCCGCAACGCAACGCGCCGTCCAAGCTCGTCATCACGGGCGGCTCGCTGACCGGTACGACGATGAATCTGACCGAGCAGCAGATCACCATCGGCCGGGCGCACGACTCGACCATCGTGCTCGACGACGACTACGCGTCGAGCCGGCACGCCCGCATCTACCCGGCTCCCGACGGCACCTGGATCGTCGAGGACCTCGGGTCCACCAACGGCACCTACCTGGACCGCACGCGCTTGACCGGCCCCACCCCCGTTCCCCTCGGAGCGCCGATCCGCATCGGCAAGACCGTTATCGAGCTGCGCAGGTAGCCTGAATGAGCCTCTCTCTCCGCTTCGCCGCCGGATCGCACAAAGGCATGATCCGCGAGGGCAACGAGGACTCCGGTTATGCCGGTCCACGCTTGCTCGCGGTCGCCGACGGCATGGGCGGCGCCGCCGCGGGCGAGGTGGCGAGCTCCGAGGTCCTGTCCACGATCGTGGAACTCGACGAAGACCTCCCCGGCGCCGACCTCCGCGACACGCTGCGCCTCGCGGTCGACCGCGCCAACGACCGGCTGCGCGTGATGATCGACGACGACCCCGGCCTCGAAGGCATGGGGACGACGCTGACCGCGCTGCTCTGGACCGGCACCGGGCTCGGCCTCGTACACGTCGGCGACTCGCGCGCCTACCTGTTGCGCGACGGCATCCTCGAGCAGATCACCCAGGACCACACCTGGGTGCAGCGCCTCGTCGACGAGGGCCGCATCACCGAGGAGGAGGCCGGGCACCACCCGCAGCGCTCCCTCCTGATGCGCGCGCTCGACGGCCGCGGCCAGGTGGAACCGGACCTCGCGGTACGCGAGGCGCGCGCCGGCGACCGCTACCTCGTGTGCAGCGACGGCCTGTCCGGCGTGGTCAGCCGCGAGACGATGCAGGACACCCTGCTCGCGCTCGTCGACCCCCGCGACGCCGTACAGGAGTTGATCCAGCTCGCGCTGCGCGGCGGCGGCCCCGACAACATCACGTGCATCGTCGCGGACATCGTGGACGTCGACCAGACGCCGTCCGACATCCCGGTGGTGGTCGGCGCGGTCGCCGACGACCTCGCCGGGGACACCGCGACCCTGCCCACCACCCCCGCCTCGCGCGCCCGCGAACTCACCGCCGGCGAGTACGAGAACGAGGCCCTGGTCCCGGACGCCGGCGTACCGAACCGCCGCCGCCCCAAGCCCGCGTGGCGCCGGACGCTCCCCCTCTGGGGTCCCGCGGTCGTGCTGCTGGCGGCGCTCGGCGGCGCCTACTGGTGGACCCAGACGCAGTACTACGTGGCCAAGGACGGCGAGCACGTCGCGATCTACCGGGGCATCGACACCGAGATCTTCGGCATCTCGCTGTCCAGCCCCTACAAGCCGTACACCGCGGTCACGATGAACCTGATCGGCGCGGAGTACCGCGACAGCGTCGAGGAGCGCTACGACGCGTCGAGCCTGTCGGACGCCCGGGAGTACGTGGAGAAGCTCGAACGCCAGGCGAGCGTCTGCCGCCAGGTCGTCGACTGGAACCGCGACCACCCTCCGACCGTCTCTCCCGAGGTACCGCAGAACCCGGAGCAGCCGCAGGCCCCGGTGACCGGCCTCCCGGGAGGGGAAGACGTGAGCACGCCGCCGACCACGAGCGTGCAGGCGGCGCCGGCGCGCACGCCGACACCGACCACGAGCGGGCGCCCCGGATCCGACGGCGTCTCGCGGTCCACGACCCGGCCCACCGCGGACCCGGGCAAGACCGCCGGCTCGGGGCAGCGGCCCAACGCCAACCAGTCGCCGCCACAAGGCGCACCGAACGCGCCCGCGCCGACCACCGCGCCGCCACCGGCCACCACGGCTCCGACGCCGAAGATCGACCTCGGTCCCGACCAGGAACTGATCATCAAGTGCGACGAGCAGCCGAACGGCCAGAGTTGAGGGGGAACGCCGTGAGCAACACGACGATCACCCCCCAGTCCGCACCGAACCGCCGCAACACCGAGCTGATGATGCTCGGCTTCGCCGTGCTGGTCCCGGTGCTGGCGTACGCGAACGTCGGGCTGGCGGACAACGGCAGCCTGCCGACCGGGCTCGTCTCGTACGGCCTGGGCCTCGGCCTCATGGCGGGCCTCGCGCACCTGGTGGTCCGCAAGTTCACGCCGTACGCCGACCCGCTGCTGCTGCCGCTGGCGACCTTCCTCAACGGCATGGGCCTGGTCCTGATCTACCGGCTCGACCTCGACCTGAGCCGCAAGGCCGCACCGACCCAGCTGATGTACACGGCGATCGGCGTCGCGCTGTTCGTGGGCGTCGTCGTGTTCATGCGGGACCACCGGCTGCTCCAGCGCTACACGTACATCGCCATGCTGGTGGCACTGGTGCTGCTGGTGTCCCCCATCCCGTTCCCGGGCGACACCTACGGCGCGAAGATCTGGATCCGCCTGGGCCCGTTCTCGATCCAGCCCGGTGAGTTCACCAAGATCGTGCTGACCGTGTTCTTCGCGGGCTACCTGATGGTCAAGCGCGACGCGCTCGCGCTGGCCAGCCGCAAGGTCATGGGCATGTACCTGCCGCGCGGCCGCGACCTGGGCCCGATCCTCGTGGTGTGGATCCTGAGCCTCCTGATCCTGGTCTTCGAGCGCGACCTCGGCACCTCGCTGCTGTTCTTCGGCATGTTCGTGGTGATGCTCTACATCGCCACCGAGCGGGTCAGCTGGCTGATCTTCGGCCTCGTGATGGCCGTCGGCGGTGCCGCGGTGGTCGGCTCGGTGGAACCGCACGTCAAGAGCCGCGTCGACGCGTGGCTCGACCCGCTGGGCGTCTACGAGGGCAAGGGCGGCTCCGAGCAGCTCGCCCAGGCGCTGTTCGGCTACGGCGACGGCGGCCTGCTCGGCAAGGGCCTCAACCAGGGCTTCCCGAACGAGATCGGCTTCGCGGCACGCAGCGACTTCATCCTCACCACGGTCGGCGAAGAGCTCGGCCTCGCGGGCATGATGGCGATCTTCATGGTGTACGCGCTGCTCATCGAGCGCGGCCTGCGCACCGCGCTCGCCGCCCGCGACCCGTTCGGCAAGCTGCTCGCCGCGGGCCTGTCGGTCGTCATGGCGCTCCAGGTCTTCGTCGTCGCGGGCGGCGTCACCGGCCTGATCCCGCTGACCGGTATGACCATGCCGTTCCTCGCGCAGGGCGGTTCGTCGGTCATCACCAACTGGATCCTGGTGGCGATCCTCATTGTGATCAGTCACACAGCGCGCCGCCCGGCTCCCCCGGCGGTCGCCGGCGAGGTCTCCGCGACCCAGAACAGCCGGGGCGGACGCCGCCGGCGCATCGAGGACACCCCGCTCGACCAGGCCGACCTCGACGAACTCGCCGAGCCGACCCCGGTGCAGGGCTCGGAGCTGGGCGACCTGTCCGGCGGCGCGGAGCGCGGCGGCGGCGGTTTCCGCACGGACGAATCGGACGACCCGGACTCCCGCAGACCAGGTTCCGGGTCGGCGGCGGAACCGCGGGGGGCAGAACCCGCGTCTCCTCCTGACGCGTTGACCGTGCCGGGAGGAGTGCCCGGCGCACCCCCGCGGCCGGCCGGTCCCCCCGGGGCCCCGCCCAACGCCGATCCGACGGGACCGAGAGGACACAGCCAGTGAGGAATTGGGATCGCAAGTGAACAAGCCCCTGCGCAAAGTGTCCGTGTTCTGCATGCTGCTCGTGGCCGCGCTGATGGTGCGGACCAACTGGATCCAGGTCGTGAAGGCCGACGACTACTCCGGGCACGACAAGAACCGCCGCGCGGTGTACGAGGAGTACTCGCACCCGCGCGGTGACTTCTTCGTGGAGAACAAGCCCATCACCGGCTCGGTGGAGACCGACAGCAAGTACTACGAGTACCAGCGGACCTACGTCAACGGTCCGATGTACGCGCCGATCACCGGCTTCAAGTCGCAGTTCTTCGGCTCGAACTTCCTGGAAGGCGTCGAGAACGAGATCCTCAACGGCGAGGACGACCGGCTGTTCGTGCGCCGCGTCATCGACGTCGTCACCGGGAAGGACCGCCGCGGCGGCAACGTCGACCTGACGATCAACGCGAAGGCCCAGGAAGCGGCGTTCAACGGCCTCAACGGCAAGACCGGCGCGGCCGTCGCGATCGACCCGACGACGGGCAAGATCCTGGCCATGGCGTCGACGCCGTCGTACGACCCGAACAAGCTCGCGGTCAACGACTCGAAGGCGCAGCAGGCCGAGTGGGACTCCCTGCAGCCGGACAAGAACCCGGCACAGCCCATGGAGAACCGGGCGATCCGCACCATCTACGCGCCCGGGTCGACGTTCAAGCTGGTGACCGCGGCCGCGGCGCTGTCGAGCGGCAAGTACCAGCCGGACACGGCCACCAACTTCGAGTCACCGCTGCGCTATCCGAACTCGGTCAGCTCGCTGTCCGACCAGGCGGGTTCCGCGGCGTGCCAGGGGTCGACGCTCAAGGTCGCGCTGGAGAAGTCCTGCAACTCGGTGTTCGCCGGCATCGGCCAGGAGTTGGGCGACCAGGCCATCAAGGACCAGGCGCAGGCGTTCGGCTTCAACGACTTCGGCAAGTACGACTTCACCAAGGGCCTCGACACCAAGAACAACCTGACGATCCCGACCCGCGTCTCCGCCAGCCTCTACCCGGCCAACGACGAGGGCGGCGCCACGATGCGGGCCTCGATCGGCCAGCAGGACGTGGCGGCCACCCCGCTGCAGATGGCCAGTGTCGTGGCGACCATCGCCAACAACGGCAAGGTCCAGGAGCCGTACCTGGTCAGCTCGCTGCGCTCGCAGAGCCTGGACACGATCGAGCAGCGCTCCTCGAAGACGCTCAACGAGGCGGTCAAGCCCGAAGTCGCCTCGCAGCTCCAGGACATGATGGTGGGCGTCGTCGAGAACGGCTGCACGGCCGCCAAGATCCCGGGGGTCAAGGTCGGCGGCAAGACCGGGACCGCGCAGCGCGGTCCGAACAACGACCAGCGGCCGTACGCCTGGTTCGTCTCGTTCGCCGAGGTCGACGGCAAGAAGGTCGCCGTCGCCGTGGTGGTCGAGGACCAGGAGGCGGACATCGACCGCAACGACATCAGCGGCTGCAAGAGCGCGGCGCCGATCGCCGTCTCGATGATGAAGGCGGCCCTGGGCAAGTGAGACCCGACACATCGGGCCGCACAGG
This sequence comes from Streptomycetaceae bacterium NBC_01309, assembly GCA_045039925.1. Lineage (GTDB taxonomy): Bacteria > Actinomycetota > Actinomycetes > Streptomycetales > Streptomycetaceae > Yinghuangia. The sequence continues at coordinate 5,325,589 of CP108400.1, read as the reverse complement.
CTTGATCAGTCCGTGACATCCGTGCGAGCCCCGGCCCCGGTAGCGTGTCCGAGGACGTTCAGGGCCGTGGACCGGTGAGGGAAAGGCTGGAAGCTATGGAAGAGCCGCGTCGCCTCGGCGACCGGTACGAGCTCGGCGCGGTCTTGGGCCGCGGCGGAATGGCCGAGGTGTACCTCGGCCGGGACATCCGCCTGGGCCGTACCGTCGCGGTGAAGACGCTCCGCGCCGACCTCGCCCGCGACCCCTCGTTCCAGGCGCGGTTCCGCCGCGAGGCGCAGTCCGCCGCGTCGCTGAACCATCCGGCGATCGTCGCGGTGTACGACACCGGCGAGGACTACATCAACGGGATCTCCATCCCGTACATCGTGATGGAGTACGTCGACGGGTCCACGCTGCGTGAGCTTCTTCACTCCGGTCGCCGCCTGCTCCCCGAGCGCGCGATGGAGATGACCGCGGGTGTGCTCCAGGCGCTGGAGTACTCGCACCGCAACGGGATCATCCACCGCGACATCAAGCCCGCCAACGTCATGCTGACGCGGCAGGGCACGGTCAAGGTGATGGACTTCGGCATCGCGCGCGCCATGGCCGACAACGGCATGACGATGACGCAGACCGCCGCGGTCATCGGCACGGCGCAGTACCTCTCCCCCGAGCAGGCGCGCGGCGAGACCGTGGACGCCCGCTCGGACCTGTACTCCACCGGCTGCCTGCTGTACGAGCTGCTGACCGAGCGCCCGCCGTTCGTCGGCGACTCGCCGGTCGCGGTGGCGTACCAGCACGTCCGCGAGGACCCGCTGCCGCCGAGCGCGTACGACCCCGAGGTCTCCCCGACCATCGACGCGATCGTGCTCAAGTCGCTGGCGAAGAACCCGGACAACCGCTACCAGAGCGCGGACGAGATGCGCGCCGACCTGGAGCGCGCGCTGCACGGCATGCCGATCGCGGCCCCCGCGGTGATGGCCCCCATGGAGGCGGCCACGCAGTACCTCCCGGCGACGCCGGGTCCGTCGACGCAGATGACCCCCGCGTACTCCACCGCGCCGCAGCACGGCCAGCACCAGTACGACCTGGACGACGACTACGACGACGAGCCGCCCAAGCAGCGCGGCTGGGCGTGGGCGCTGCTGGCGATCGCGTGTGTCGCGGTCCTGGTGGCGGCGTTCTTCGTCGGCAAGACGCTGCTGGGCAGCGACGGCGGCGAGGGCGACAAGGCCACCGTTCCGAGCCTCGTCGGAAAGACCGAGCAGCAGGCGCGGGACAGCCTCACGAACGCGACCCTGACGCTGACCGTGTCGCCGGAACAGGAGGCGTGCGACAAGCCCAAGGGCGTGATCTGCAGCCAGAGCCCGGCCGCGGATCAACAGGTCGCCAAGGACAGCCAGGTCACCGTCAAGCTCTCCTCCGGCCCGCGGATGGGCAAGGTGCCGCTGCTGGTCGGCAAGAAGGAGGAAGACGCGATCAAGGCGGTCAAGGACGCCGGCTTCGCCGAACCCAGGGTCGAGCGCAACCCCAACTTCAACTGCTCGCGCGAGATGGTCTGCGACACCGACCCGAAGGCGAACACCGAAGTCGAGCTGACCACCGTGATCACCCTCAAGGTGAACAGCGGCAAGCCGCAGGAGGACGTCCCGCGCCTCATCGGCATGACCGAGGCCGAGGCCAAGGAGAAGCTCAAGGACCTGGGCTTCAAGGCGCAGGTGGTCAAGGAGTTCAGCGAGCAGCCGCAGGGCACGGTGACCAAGCAGACCCCGGAGAGCGGCAACAAGTACGACAAGGGCACGACGGTCACCATCACGGTCTCGCAGGGCGCCTCGCCGACTCCCACGCAGCCGACGACTCCGCCGACGACGCCCACCGGCCCGACGGGCGGCACGCCGACCAACACGGCGACGCAGACGCCGACCGACGGCAACCAGGGCGGCAACAACAAGCCGGGCGCCGGTGACTCGGACAACCCGTTCGATCCCCGGAACTGGGACTAGTCCCCGGTAGGCAGCAGGCGGTTCGGCCGGGGCGTGGAACCCGAGCCGATGAGGACAGAGTTGAGGGGCCCGTACCGATCCGGTACGGCCCCTCAACTGTGCTGTGGTGCTTGCGACTCGGCAGTCGGCGGACGGCGACCCGACGGCCCGGCCGGCGGGTCAGCGGGTCAGCGCGGCCGGACGGAAGCCGGGGCGCTTCTCCTCGGCGACCGTCATGGTGCCCCAATAGACCATGCGGTTCTTGGACGTGAACTCCGGGTCGCACGTCGTCAGCGTGATGATCTTCTGCCCCTCCGGCAGCCCCAGCAGCGGCGGATTCGGCGCGAGCACCGCCCCGTTGCCCGGCTTGGTGATGAAGGGCCCCTTCACGATCTGGTACGTGTACCAGACCCGTGCGGTTTCGACGACGACGTAGTCGCCGACCCTCAGCTTGTTGAGGTACCGGAAGGGTTCGCCGTGGCCGTTGCGGTGTCCCGCGATGCCGAAGTTGCCCAGCTCGCCGGGGCCCGTGTACGGCGGGTACGTGTAGTGGCCGACGCCTTGCGCCAGCGATTTGAGGCTCGTTCCCTCGACGATGGGCTTCTGGTAGTTCTTGCCCAGGCGCGGGATGTAGACGATCGCGAAGGCCTTGCCGCGGATCGTGCCGCCGCTCGTCGAAGTGCCGTCCTCCTGGCCGTCTCCGCCGACGTTGTCGGGTCCCTCGTCCGGGCCCAGGTACGGGGGTGCGCTCGCGTTCTCGGGCGGGTTCGCCACCGCGACCGGCTCGCTGTCCTCGTTCCACATGTCGTGCAGCTCCGACACGTGGGATTCGGCCTTCTCCCGTGCCTCGATGTTGGTCCACCACAGTTGGTGGACACACAGGAGCAGACCGACGAGGCCGAGGGTGAAGACCACCTCGGCAGTGCCGCGTATGACTTTGCGCACGACGCCCATGAGCCGACAGCTTGGCACAAGCAAGCTCCGGGGTCAGGCCCCGAACCGTGATCTATCGCACGGTAGTTCCCTGCTGCTGACGATGCGTCACCGCGGCTTGACCAACGCGTCGGGTTTGCCTTGCGCGCGCGGCCGTTCCTCCTTCATCTCGCCCCACACGATGAGGCGGTACGTCGAGGCGCCGTCCGGCGTGCAGGTCGTCAGCGTGATGTAGCGGCCGGGTGACTTCTTCCCGCTGCCCTTGGGGATCGGGTCGATGACCCCGATGTTGCGCGGCGAGGTCTCCGGCAACTGCGCGAAGACGGTGTACGTGTAGTACACCGTCGCCGTCTCGACGACGATCTCGTCGCCCGTCTTGAGCTTGTTGATGTAGCGGAACGGCTCGCCGTGCGTGTTGCGGTGTCCGGCGACCGCGAAGTTCCCCTGCTTGTCCCACGGCATCGCGGTCTTCGGGTTCGTGTAGTGGCCGGTGAGCCCCTTGTCGAGCACCTTGTACTTGTCGGTGCCCTGCGCGACCGGGACCTTGACCCCCAACGAGGGTATGTAGAGCACCGCGAAGCCCTTGCCGGGCGCGAAGCCGTCGGGCTCGCGCGGATCCGGCTGCGGCAGCGGCTCCTCACCTTCCTCGGCCTGGTCCCACTGCTCCTGCAACTGGGTGGTCTGGCGTGCGGCGTTGCGGTCGCCGACCACGTTCGTCCACCACTTCGTGTAGACGACGAACAGGACGAGCACCAGGCCCAGCGTCATGGCGATCTCGCCGACGCCGGTCGCGACTCCGGTGATGACGCGTGACCGGGTCGGCGGCCGGGCGGCCTTGCGCCGGGCGGCGCGGCCCGCACCGGGCGGCAGTTCGGCGACGGCACCGCGGGGGCCGGCAGCGGGCCGCGTACCGGGACCGGGGCCGCTGCGCCTGCGGGAGGACTTCTGCTGCTCCTGGAGGGCACGGCGGCGAGCCGCGCGGCCGCCGGGGGCGCCCACGGCGGGTGTGTCGCCCGGGGCGGGGCCGATGGCGAGCGGACCGGCGGCGGGCGCGTCGAGGCCCGGGGTGCCGATCGCGGGAGTGCCGAGTGAGGGGGTGATGTCGCGCGACGGGAGGTCGGCGGGTGAGACGACGGTGAGTTCGGCCGTGCGGTCGCGGAAGTCCGGGGCGCCGTAGGGCTGCCCCGGGTCGTGCCCGGGCCGCGGCGGGAGGTCGCCCTCGGGCCGCGGCGGCCCGGCTATACGGCCGTCCCCGTCCTGCCCACCACCGGTGCCAGCCCGTCCGCGCGCTCGACGGCCTGTGGGTCGCCGCATGTCGTCAGCCAGTTCGCCAGCATCCGGTGCCCGTCCTGCGTCAGCACCGACTCCGGGTGGAACTGCACGCCTTCGACCGGTAGGTCGCGATGACGGAGCCCCATGATCACTCCGCTCCCGGTCCACCCCGTCACCTCCAATTCCGCCGGCACCGTGTCCGGGTCCACCGCGAGCGAGTGGTAGCGCGTCGCGGTGAACGGCGACGGCAGCCCGGAGAAGACACCCGAGCCCTCGTGCTCGACCAAACTCGTCTTGCCGTGCAGAAGTTCCGGTGCCCGGCCAACCGTAGCGCCGTAGGCGACGGCGATTGACTGCATGCCGAGGCACACGCCGAAGATCGGTACCCGGCCGGCGCCGTGCCGGACCATGTCCACACACACCCCGGCCTCCTCGGGAGTGCCCGGACCAGGGGACAAGAGGACGCCGTCGTACGCCAGTGCGTCGTCGACGGTCACCGTGTCATTGCGTCGCACGTCACACGTCGCGCCGAGCTGGTACAGGTACTGGACCAGGTTGAAGACGAAGCTGTCGTAGTTGTCCACGACAAGAATGCGCGCGCTCATCCGGGCAGTCCTCCGGTGGGCTGGACGTCCTCCACGTTCCCGCCGTCGACGGTCACGTCGCTGAACGGCAGCATGGGCTCGGCCCACGGGAAGATCCAGTTGAACAGCGCGTACACGATCGCCAGCACAAGGACGAGGCTGATGGCGATGCGCACCCACACGTTGCCCGGCAGACGGCGCCAGATCCAGGCGTACATCAGGAGGCTCCCTTCAGGGCCGCGGGCTCGCCGGCGGACAGCGGCTGGACCGACTCGAGGTGGCCCCAGACGATCAGTCGGTGCGAACTGCCGTACTCGGGCTCACAGGTGGTGAGGGTGATGTACTTGCCGGGCTTGTCGAAGCCCTTGACCGGGACGGGCGCGACGACGCCGGTGTCGTCGGGCAGGGTCTTGTACACGGCCTTGTTGTTCGTGCCGTTCACCAGCGGCTTGTCGATCGTGTAGACGTACCAGTTCACGGTGTCGTTGACGATCACCTTGTCGCCCACCCGCAGGTCCGGGAAGTCGATCATCGGGTCGCCGTACGTCTTGCGGTGGCCCGCGACCGCGAAGTTCCCGTCCTGCCCGGCCTTCGCGGACCCGGTGTACCAGCCGAGGCCCTTCTTCAGGGTGTCCGTCTCGGTGTTGGCGAGGACGGTCCACTTCCAGCCCGACCCGAAGCGCGGGATGTACATCACCGCGAAGCTCTTGCCGTCCTCGTACGCCGGGGGCGGGCCGGGCGCCGGCGGCGCGGGCGCGGCACCGACCACCGCGGGCGTCGCGGGAGCGGCGAGGGTCGCCTTCATCTTCTTCTGCAGCTCGTCCAGCTCGCCGGCGCGCGCCTCGCGGGCGAGGACGCCGGTCCAGTAGAGCTGGTAGACGACGAAGAGCAGGATGACGACACCGAGAGTGATGAATCCCTCGCCCAGCCCGCGGATCGCGGTACGCACGGTCTCCCGGCTCCCCTCTGCTGCTCTGGTCGGGCCGCGTGCGGCCGCGTGCGGTCGTGGAACTGCGGAGCTACGAATCTGTGGCGCTGCGGATCTGTAGCACTGTGGATCGGTCGGAACTGTGGATCTGTTGGAACCTAGGAGACTTTCGCATACTGCAGGTCGAGCGGGCCTGTGTACCCCGGAAGATTCAGCTGCGCCCGGTCCTCGAGCTTGTAGCCCAGGCCGTAGGCGTCCACATAGGTCTTGTAGTTGTACACAGCCTCGCTGTCGTCCAGTGCGAGGCGGAGCTTGTCCACATCCCCGACGGCGGAGATGACGTACGGCGGCGAGTAGACCCGGCCGTGCAGGATCAGCGTGTTGCCCACGCATCGCACCGCGCTGGTCGCCACGAGCCGCTGGTCCATGATCTGGATGCCCTGCGCACCGCCCGCCCACAGCGCGTTGACCACGCCTTGGATGTCCTGCTGGTGCACCACCAGGTCGTCGGCCGTCGGGGGCGGCGCCCCGTTGCGCGGCTCGGCGTCCGCCGGGGCGTCGGTCAGCGTGACCGTCAGTCCCGGCCCGGACAGCGGCGCGAGCCCCGCGGGGCCGTTGAGCGCGTCGACGCGGGCCTGCGCCTCCGGGTCGTTCACCTGGGCCTTGCGCAGGTCCTCGACCTCCTGGCCCAGGTCGCTGACGTCGCGCTCGACGTCCACGTTGTGCTGGCCCTGCTTGCGGACCAGGTCGCGGTACTCCATCGCCTGGCTGTCGTTGCGCAGGTTCGTGCCGTGCGAGGTGTTGGCGCTGATCCAGAACAACAGGCCCGCCAGACCGAACACCACGAGGGCCAGGGTGCGGGGTACGATCGCTCGCCAGGCCGATCCGGAGCGGCCGGGATCAGATCCGGGTTCGGCGGCGCCGGGGCGCGGCAAGCTCACACCGGGCATACGCACGTTGTCGTACCCTCCATCCGGACCTGACAGCGACTACGCTAACCGACACGTCGCAGGCCGCGTCGCGTCCCTACACTCCCCGCCGACGGCAGGGGCGCCGAAGCCCGGTGCTAGGCGTCCGGAAGCAGTAGGCCAGGGCAGCATCGACAGGAGAGACTCTCGTGCCGAAGTCCCGGATTCGCAAGAAGTCCGACTTCACGCCGCCGCCGGACAAGAAGACGGCGATAAAGCTGGACACGCGGCGGTGGATCGCGCCGTTCATGCTGGGCCTGTTCCTGATCGGCCTGCTGTGGATCGTCGTCTACTACGTCACCAACGGCGACTTCCCGGTCGAGCAGATGGGCAACTGGAATATCGTCGTCGGCTTCGGCTTCATCGCCGCCGGCTTCGGTGTCTCCACCCAGTGGAAGTAACCCGAGCGGACGTAAGCCCCGCCGGAGCACGCCCTGCGGTAAGCCCTGCCCGAGCCCTGTGACGGTCTTGTCCGCGACCTTGCCGCGGACCCGCCGCAGGGCCGAGGCACGCCCGGAAACGGGCCCGGAGGTACGCGGGCGCGCGGATGTCCACCGCGACATCCACAGAGTTATCCACAGTGGGGATAACCAGGCAAAGCCTGTGGATAACCCTAGCGCGCCCGTCGCGCGCGGGGATCGCCCGGCACGCCCGCGACCTGCATTTCATCACGCTGGGTCATTCGGAATATCCTCAGTGTAACCGATCAGGTGAGCTGGGACGTCCGCACCAGCACGACGCCCACCAGCACCGCGACGACCGCCCCCACCGACACCACCTGTGCCGCGAGCCGGTGGTTCTTCGGTGCGTGCACCAGGCACACCGCCGTGATGGCACCGATCACCAGGCCGCCGATGTGCGCACGCCAGTCGATCCACTTGGTGTTCAGGAACGTGATCACCAGGTTCACCACCAGCAGCGCGATGAGCGGCCGCAGATCGGCCTTCATCCGGTGGCCGACCACGATCGCCGCACCGAACAGTCCGAAGACCGCGCCCGACGCCCCCAGCGACCCCTGGTTCTGCGCGGCGATCAGGTACGACGCGGCGGTGCCGCCGAACGCCGACACCAGGTACACCACCAGGAACCGGGTGCGTCCCAGCACCGCTTCCAGCGGCGGCCCGAGCACCCACAGGCTGACCATGTTGAACAGGATGTGCCACGCCTCCTGGTGCAGGAACGCGGCGGTGAGCAGCCGGTAGTACTCGCCCTCGGCGACGCCGGCCCAGTGGTTGTCGATGATCGCGCGGCCGACCAGCATGAGCCGGTCCACCACGTCGTCGCCGACCGCCAGCACGAGCACGAACACGGCCAGGTTGAGGCCGATCAGCGTCTTGGTGACGACCGCGTTCGTCCCGGTGGCCGGGTCCCGGCGGACTCGGGCGCCGGCGATCGTCCGGGCCTCGCGCACCGTCCTGCCGCCCTCGCGGACGCAGTCCGGGCACTGGAAGCCGACGGACGCGCTCACCATGCAGTCGGAGCACACCGGGCGTTCGCACCGGGTGCAGCGGATGTTGGTGGCGCGACCGGGGTGCCGGTAGCAGACCGGCGGACCGGCCGGCCCCCGCTCGGGGTCGGCCGGTCCGGTGCCGTCGATGGGGTTCAACTGGGTCAGCGCTTCTCGATGACGATCTCGGAGATGACGACGTCGGTCTCGGGGCGCTCCGCGGCGGTCGGCACCGCGGCAATCGCGTCGACGACCTTCCGGCTCGCCTCGTCGGCGACCTCGCCGAAGATCGTGTGCTTGGCGTTCAGATGCGGCGTCGGCCGGACCGTGACGAAGAACTGCGAGCCGTTGGTGCCGCGGCCGGCGTTCGCCATGGCCAGCAGGTACGGCTTGGAGAACTGCAGGTCCGGGTGGATCTCGTCGGCGAACTGGTAGCCCGGGCCGCCGCTTCCGGTACCGGTCGGGTCGCCGCCCTGGATCATGAAGCCGGAGATGACCCGGTGGAAGACCACACCGTTGTAGAGCGGGCCCTGGCCCGGCGCACCGTTGCGCGGGTCGGTCCACTCGCGCGAGCCGTCCGCCAGGCCGACGAAGTTGGCGACCGTCTTCGGGGCGTGGTTCGGGAACAACCGGACCTCGATGTCCCCGTGGTCGGTCTTGATGGTGGCGAACAGCTCCTGCGGCACGGACAACCCTTTCTGCGTTTCCCTGCGCCCGTCCCGGACAATCTCCGGTCACGGAATCCTCGCACGCGCGAGGGCCCGCCGCGCAAACGTCGCGGAGACCGCCGCGACCCGCCAGGGGTCCGGGGAGCGTCGCCCAATTGCACCAACAGGATATGAGATGACAATTCAGGCATGATCCGCTGGACCTCGGGAACAGATAGCGGATGTACCCGCCGAGGAGGAGGCTGTCGTGACCCGCTGGGAGCAGGCCCGCGACGCTGGTGACCGGACAGTCGTCTGGATCGCGCCACGCGCCGCGAACGCACGGAACACCGCGGCGCACCATGCCGCCGACGCCCGGGACTGGGCGACGCCACGCCTGGAGTACGGGATGGCGGTGGCACGGCGCCAGGCCCGTGACACGACGCGGGACCGCGTCGTCCCGGCCGTGGCCGCCGCGCGGATGAAGCTCGCCGCCTTCGGACGCGACACCGTGGCACCCGCCGTCGGCCCGCGCGCGCAGCAGGCGATGGACACCGCCAAGCAGAAAATGCAGGACGACGTCGTACCGCGCGTCAACCACGCCGCCGTCGCCGCCCGCGAGGCGGGTGAGCCGGTGCTCCAGGAGGCGCGCTCACGTGCCGAGGCGACCGTCCTGGCCCTGCGCGGCGACGTCACCGCGGCCGAGATGAACAAGATCGTCAAGAAGAAGCGGCACAAGAAGCGCAGCAACATGCTCGTCCTGTTCCTGGCTCTCGCCATCGGCGCGACGGCGGGTTGGGTCTGGTGGCAGCGCAAGGCCGCGGAGCCCGAGTGGAAGGCCGACGAGAGCCTTCCCATGCCCCCGGCCGGCCCCGACGCCTACCGCAGCGAACCCGGCGTCGACATGGCCGTCACCGACCCCGGCCACGTCGCCGAGGACGAGGACACCGACGAGATGCACACCGCGGGCTCTGCCAAGGGCAAGCACCGCAACCGCAACAACAAGCCCTGACACAGCACAGCCCAAGCACAGCCCGAAGGCCCGGGAGTCCCCCAAGGACCCCCGGGCCTTCACGCGCACCCGCGGCAACTCCCCCAGCCACCCTCTTGCGCACCGCGGCCCACCCCCGCCCCGGGAGCCCACCGCTCAACCGACAGAACTTGCCGCCGCATCCACGCCTTTGCGCACGCGTCCCGCGCAATGTGGCCGACGGGCACGCTTCCGGGCGTCACCCTCACGTCAGCGGCGACGGCTCAGTCGACCGCCCGCACGCCCGCGCACGATCGCCGCGCCGTCCACAACTCCCCCAGCGCAGCGCCCCGCAGGCACGTCCACGGCCCGCTACGCGTCCGCTTGAGGGGTGCGGGTGGCGAAGCCCCCGCCGGCGGCGGAGCCGCCCAAAAAGCAACGAGGCGACCCGCCCCGCGCTTTCCGCGGGCATGGATCGCCTGTCGTCGAGTGGAGCCATGGGGACTCGAACCCCAGACATCTGCCTTGCAAAGGCGTTTTGGGCGTCCTTCCCACCTGGGAGGACGCCCTTTCGTACGCCATGACCTGGGAAAAGGCATCGTCTCGTATACCTCGGTATAGGAGCCTCTAGGAACCTCATGTGTACGGCATCCGTACGGACGCCGATCCTCAAGTCTGTTGCTACTTAGAAACACATGGTGTTATATAGGAGCAGGCCATCGCTCACGCGGAACGGCCCCGGCCGGTGTGTCACCACCGACCAGGGCCTAGGCCGGACCCCTAGTAGACGTGGAGTCCCAACCATGAGCACCACGGTACGACCGCCGGCAACTGACCTGCCGGTCCTGACCCACATCACGGCCGAGAACCTGCCCAACACCGGCCGGTACACGACCGCCATCGCCGAGTACGTCGGACTGGCCGGCGCCCAGGTCTTCCGGATCGCCGCCGCCGACATCCCCGGCAAGGCCATCGCGTTCCTGTGGATCGAGCCGGACATCGCCCCCGCCGTCGTCGTCTCTGACGAGCTGGATGACAAGGGTGTCGAGGACGCCGTGTTCAACCTCTTCATCCGCTGGACCCGGCGCGAACCCGGCCAGTACGCCACGCAGTGGGACGGCGTCGACGTCGTCGGCATCCAGGTTCGGGACGGGGGCCCGCGATGACGACCCTCGACCTCGACCTCGGCATCCTCCACGTCGAAACGCTCGTCGAACTCTCCGAGCGCGTCGGTATCGACGCACCCACCGACACCCCGGTCACCGTCGCCCGCGTGACCTTCCCCGCGGGCATCGTCGGGTACGGCATCCGGAGCTCGGCGAACGGGCGCCTGTACGCGCTCATCGGTGAGGACGTCGGCGACTTCCTCGCGTGGGGACTCGCCTCCCGTCTCGCGGTCGCCGCGGACGAGGGTGACCTTCGCCCCGACCGGTACGCCCGACTCTTCGAGCACGTCGCCGGGACCTTCGTCGACGGGCCGATCGAGGACGAGGAGGACGCGCGATGAGCGACGTACAGTCCCCGTCCTACCGCCTGCGGGTGGTGGCCCTGGACACCCTGGACGAAGCGGCGCAGGTGATCCGCCGCGAACTCAAGAAGACCGTCACCAGCGGCTCCGATGCCGTGTACCAGCACTCGGAGACCATCAAGGTCCACGGTGTCGACGTCCACCTCGCCATCACGCTGCGCGGCCCGGACTGCCGGTCGCACGTGTACGAGCTGGACGGGCCGCGCGCCGAGGACGCCGTGTTGCCGGACGGCCCGACGCCGGAACAGATGCTCGCCGCTCACGTCGCCGTGGCGAAGGAGGCGTACCGGCAGGTCTCCATGACCGATGTCGGTACCGCGTCGTGGAACCAGCTCCTCGCCCAGCGTGCGGAGTTGCGCGGCACCCTCGGCGCCCTGCTCGACGGGATCGAGAGGTGGGCCCGATGAGCCACGCCGACGACCGCGACGAGTATGCGGTGCGGTACCTGGTGAACCTGACGCACCTGTGCCGGAACCTCCTCGACGAGGTCGAGGTCCGCAAGCAGTCCGGCATGTCGGAGATCGACTACGTGTACGGGCACGGCCAGTTGACGGCGATGCTCGCGGGCCTGGTCGACGCTGTGGCGTCCGCGCACCCGGATGCGCGGCCGTGACCGTCGACGAGGCGCAGGAACTGCGCATCCTGTCCCGCCGGATCACCGCGGCCCTCGTGGTCGTGGCGGTCGTGGCGATGGTGTTCACGGCGGTGTCGGTGACGACGTTCGCCCTCGACCACGGGGTGTCCCCGTGGGTGGCGTGGACCCTGGATCCGATGGTGGCCGTGGCGCTGCTCGCGGTGCTGCTCGCGGACGCGCGGCTCGTCGAGCTGGGCGTCGCCCCGTCGGGGTGGGCTACCGCGTTGCGGTGGTTCGCCGGCATGGCCACGTGGGCCATGAACGCGTGGCAATCCGTATGGCCCGACGGCGGTTTCGGTGTCCCGCGTGACGTCGACGCGGCCGGGGTGGTGCTCCACAGCGTGGCGCCCGTGCTGTTGGTCGTCCTCGCCGAAGCGGCGACCGGGTACCGGAGGGTGATCGCCGCGCGGCTGCGCGTCCTAGAAGGGGATGCACAGTGTGTACCCCCTCACCTCGAGATCGTCGTCGACGACGAGCATCTTCGCGGCGCCGCGAAAATGGTCCGCCTCGACCCTGCTGGTAACAATGTTCCCGAGGTTGAGTCGTCGTGGGATGAGCCGTGGCGGGCACCGTGGGGAGACGAACTCCCGCCCCGAACTGTGGACGTTGTACACGGTTCCGGTGATCAGGCAACCGCTCGGTCAATCGACCCGATGCAACCCTCGCTCAACCCCTCGCCCGTGGTCGCTCCGGTGGTCGCCGGGTGGTCGGCAGTTGACGCCCAGACGGCAACAACTGACGACCAGCGGAACGACCAGGCGCACGACCACCCGGGAACTTTCTGGGATCCCGGAAAGATGGCCGCGGGTTCCGTCACGGCCGTTGACGCAACCGTGGTCCAGACGGGGACCGTTGCTCGGACGGCAACGGATGCCGACCCGAACCGTGGTCATGCCGCCACGGCTGGCGAAGGGTCCGGAGTAGTCCGTACCCCTGCCGCGAGTGCGCACCAGATGCGCATCGAGGAAGCCCGGGATGCGGCGGATGCGCGCGCACTCGACGACGACCTCATGGCGCGCGCGGAAGCCCTCGACGGCGTCTGTCTCGCCGAGCACGGGCGCACCGCATCCCTCCGCCAGATGCAGTCCGGACTGCGCATCGGGCAGGCGCGGGCGCAGCGACTGCGCAGCGCACTCGACGAGCCCTCCCGCTGAACCCTCCCACCCACGTTCGGAGATCACGCATGCTCACGCACGCCTTCATCGTCATTGCCGCGAACGACCCCGCGGTCAGTACCGTCCCGGCGGCTGGCCCCACGACGGTCGGGTACGGGGCGATCGTGCTCGGCCTCGGCGTCGCGGCGTACACCCTCGCCAAGTGGCAGCACGTGAACAAGGACGCCCGGAAGATGTTCGTCCTGGGCGTCGTCGTCGCGGTCCTGCTCGGCTCGACCACGGGAATCTTCGGGGACCTGAGCAGCGCGCTGCGGGAGACCGGCAACAGCGTCGGGAACAGTGTCACCGACACCACGACGGGCCGTTGACGGTCCGCAAGGTCCGGCCCGCCCTTCGGGGCGGGCTGGGCCGCTTCCTGGCCGGGCAGACGGTCCTGCGGCGCGACGTCCATGGGTGGGTGACGGCGCGCGGCGTGACCGAACGGCGGTGGCGCGCGGTCGCGGTACGGCACGGCGGTGTGGCCGGCGGCGCGGTCGTCCTGGTCGCCGTCGGAGGGTGGCCGGTCGCGGCGGCCGGGGCAGCGTGGGCGGTCGCCGCGTGGCGCCGAGCGCCGGCCGGGGCCCGGGAGACGACGGAGGCGGAGAGCCCCGTCACGGCCGCGGAGCAGCGGACCGAGGCGTACTTGCGGCTGTTCGCGTCGGTCATCGGCGACCGGAACGGCGTGCACCTGGTCGAGCTGTACGCCGCCATGCGCGGCTTCCCCCACTGGGCGGCGTGGCCCGACGAGCAACTGCGTGCGCTCGTCGACGAGATGGGTGTGCCCGTCGTGCGCACGATGCGGGTGGGTGCGGTGTCCGGCCGGTCCGGCATCCGACGCGCGGATGTCACGGACCTGATGACCGGCATCCCGGTCCCCTCCCCTGCTCCGACCGCAAGCCCCTCCCCCGACCGTGAAGAGGCTGCTCACAGCGTTGTGGAGCGGGGTGTGGAGTGCCCTGTGGAGAAGCCTGTGGAGCCTGTGGAAATCGTGGTCACGCGCCCCGAGGACGAACCCGCGTGGCCATGAACGACAAGATCATCAAGTCGCAAGCTCGTACGCACCCTGAGGCGATACCTGCTCGCGTCCTATTCGAGGTCGTAGTCCGCAGTCAGCTCGCGGCCCTCACCCAGGATGTCGACGGCGTGCTCGGTCACGTCGCCGTTCTGGTCCCAGTAGGTGTTGGTCATCGTGAGCGCGGGCGTACCCGCGTCGACACCGACGATGCCCGCAGCGTCCTCGGGGACCGGGCGGACGGCGACGACGTCACGGCGGCGTACCGCGCGGCGGCCGGTGCGCTCCTCGACGAGACCGAACGTCATCTTGGGCAGGGCGTCGGCGACGAGGAGTTCGGGCGCAGCCTCGGCGAGTTCGCCCGGGAGCCACGACGTGGACAAGGTGATGACGCCGTCGTCGTCCCGGTACAGGCGCCGGCGCCTCACCACCTCCGTGCCCTCGTCGACGCCGAGCGGGTCGGCGACGGAAGCCGGGGCGGCGGCGAGTTCGGCACTGATGATCTCGACGTGCTCGCCTGTGCGGAACCCGCTCCCGGTCGCGCGCAGCAGCGCGAGACGGTCGGGACCGGTCGTGAGCTTCTTCGGTATCGCGGCGATCGTCCCGACGCCCGGGATGGAGTGGGCGTACCCGTCGGCGCGCAGGACCGCGGCAACTCTGGTCGCGGTGGCCGTGGACACGCCCTCGGTCGCGACGATGTCGCGGACGGACGGGATGCGGTCGCCGGGCTGGATGTCACCCCGGTCGATGCGTGCGCGGATCTCGGCGGCGATGCGCTGATACGGCGGCAGTGCCTCGGGGCTGACCACAACCCACTCCTGTTCTAGAGCGCTTTAGCACACGTCTTGACGATGGCGAGTGCTCTAGAACACTATAAAACGCAGGTCACCCGCTGCCACAAGGGGATGGCTTACGGCGATCACGCACGCCCGAACCCGGGAGGCTGCCATGCGCGAGACACGACCCGAGGCCGTACGCGTACGTCCGTCCGGCGACCCGGACCGGCCCGTCGAACTCGCGCTGAACGACCAGGCCGAACCCGTCCCGGGCTGCGAATGGGACCGTGTGCACTTCACGCGCGCGCAGGCCCGCACAGTCATGCTCGCGTTCACGGCCGAGCTGGCGCGCACGATGCCCGGGCCGATCATCCAGCAGACCGGGTCCAGCCATGACCCGACCTGAACACCTGCTCCCGGACTTCCGGCACAACCGCGGGCCCGACCAGCCGGACAGCATGCAGGGCTCCACGCAACTCGGGTGGTGCCCCCGGTGCGAGCAGAGCGCCGTCCCCCTGGAAGCGACCGCCGCGAAAGCCGTGCGCGGACCGGAAGTTCCGTCGTGGATGTGCGTGGGGTGCATCCGGGCGGCGAAGTCATCCAGCAGCCGCGCCACGATGAGGACGACGACATGAGCTTGGGAACGTTGATCAGCGTCGAGCGGAACGGCGCCGGAGTCGCGCTCACGATCCAGGTACCCGGAGTCGAGGAGTACGTCGTGGTGTTCCTCGACGAACAGGCGGCGGCCGGCCACGCGGTCGACGTCCTCGACAAGCTCGACCAACCCGCCCGCGAACACGCCCTCGACCGCGCCAAGCGCGACCTGGACGCGTTCGCCGGAGAACGTCACCTCAGTGCGCTGCTCGCGCGCCGCGAGTAGCCCCAGACGCTGGACCGGCCCGGGAAGCGCAGGGAGAGCCGGGCCGGTCCAGCCCCAAGACGGCCGTCCGCCCCGTACCGGCCCAACCCGGACCCCCCAAGTGGTGCGGGGCGGACAGCCACCAGACGCCCGCAGACCGACGCGGGCAGCGCGTCCGGCGCACCCCCGACCGGACGCACAGCAGGGCCCGGTACCCGCAGCGCAGGCGGGCACCGGGCCCTCTGCTTTCCGCAATCCACCCCGGAGTGACAGGCCCGTGGCTATCGTCCGAACATGGCCAAGAACACGAGCGACGACCCCCGAGACGTCCCCATCCTCGGCTGGTGCGCCGAATGCCTCCGCGAAGCAACCTGGCTGCGCGCCGCCACCATGTGGCAGGGCACCGCCCTCTGCGCGCAACACCTTCTCTACTCCGCCGGAACAGACCTCGAAGCAGAGGGATTCGCCGGGACCCGCCACGACGGCATGACACCCACCGAAGCCGTCGTGTCTCGTCTCCGCGAGCAACTGAACGACACCGGGCGGACTTCCGGATTCTGAGCCACCCAGACAACGCCGAAGGGCCCACCCTGTGCCGGGTGGGCCCTTACGTCTCAGCCTGAGAATCTCCAGCTTGCCCTACCGCACGGACATCTGTCCCTCACGATCGAGAAGCGCATCGAGGACGTACGGGCCAACCTCCGCCAGCACCAAAGGCGTTCCCGCCCAACGCTTGCCCGTCACGGCGATGTAGCGGCCGTGCGCGTACACCTCGACCGCGAACCCGCCCGCGCCACGCACACGGCGACCAGGACGCGACGGCGACCGCAACCACACGTGCAGCCCCGTACCCGACGGCGAGACCTCGGTGAACGACGCCGGCAGCAGGCGCAGCACATCCGCAGCCCACTCCGCCAACTGCCCGCGCGCGTCGAGACAGTGATCGAGGTCGACGCAGACGATGTCGTCGCCGTCCGCCAGGACGTAGCCCAGACCGGCACCCGCGCGGGAGGCACACGCCTCTGCGTACGACGACCACGTCTCCGGGTCCGTCGACGACGCGGCGCGGCCCGACGGCGTCAACGGGACCTTCGCCGCGGTCCGGCGCACCCAGCGGCGACGCCCGGTCAACTCCCGCGGGAACACCGGCCGGTCGACGGCCTTCCGGGCACGGTGCGCAGCTACCCGACAGGTCACGTCGCAGAAGCGGGCGTTCCGACGCGCACGCTTCGGAAGCGCTTCGCCGCAGTGCTCGCACAACCTCGGTTCCATGACCTCATTCTATCCTGTTTCCGCAGGTCAAAGCGTTACAACGATGCGAATCTCTGTACGGTGCAAGGGCGTTCGAGGCGCCCCGACACCCCAGGAAACCAGCCCCAGAGCCCCAGAACAGGCCCCAGAAGGCACCAAGAGCCCAATCCCCCGAACCCGTACCGACCCTCCGCGGCAGCTATTCCCTAGCGGCCCAGGACCCCCCAGGGGGAGAGGTCCCCCAGGTGGTCCCGGGTGCCCGTGGCCGTTCAGATCAGCCCGGGGTGCCGCTCGGGCGGGCGGCGCTGAGTGATGCGGGTGCGGGCGGCGTTGCCTTGCGCAGAGGTCCGCTTGCGGTGGTGCCACTGGCAGAGGAGACGAAGGTTCTCGTCCGCGTGCACCTGCGGGTCGCCGATGTGGTCGACGTCGGTTCCTTCGCGTCCGCAGATTCCGCCGCGGTCGTTGGGCCATTGGCATACGCCGCGGTCGCGCTTCTTGATGCGGGGGACGATCTCGCGGCGCCAGTTGGGCGGGAGTTCGTCTCGTCGTTGTGTGCTGTCCCAGGGCATGGGCTTGTCCTTCCTGGTCAGGCCATCCAGCGGGGCTGGCCGGTGCGTTCGCCGTACCGTGCGCGTCCGCGTGCGACGCTGCCCGTGGTGTGGGTGTCGTCGTCCTGGGCCTGGTCGGGGTCGATGCCTGCCCGGGGGGTGAGCAGGCTCTGTCCGGTGGCCGGCGGGGTGGTGTCTACCTGCTCGGGTTCCGGTGCGGGGGGCGCCGGTACCGCGGGCTTGGGTGCCTTGCCGTGCCGCTGGAGCCAGAGTTGGCGGCCGTTGTCGGTGGTCATGTGCTGCTCCTCAGATGTTGGCGATGTCGATGAGGTTGCTCGTGTAGGCGTCGGGGTCGGTGCGTACGTAGTGGCTGTGGGGTCCGTCTCCGACGCGGGGGGACATGTCGGTGATGCGGCCGTTGTGTCCGCGCCGGGTGCGGGCGGTCATCTTCTGCTGGTGGGCGTCTCGGAGGTCCGCGATGCCGGGGAGCCAGACGAGTGCGCGTCCGGGGCCTGCTGCCCACGTGATGTAGGCGCGGGTGCCGATCTCGGGCCAGGGGCGGCGGGCTTCCTTGTGGTCGTCCCGCAGTTCGCGCCATGCGCCGATGAGGTCGTCGGTGTCGCGGATTTCGGAGACGTGTTGGAGGGCGCGCCAGTCTTCGGCGGTGACGACGTCGGCGCAGACGATCCGCTGTGCCTTCCGCAGGTCGACGTACCGGCGCATGTAGCTGTCGAGGCTGAGGTAGGCGTCGCGTTCTGCGGGTGTGGCGTGGAGGGCGTGGGTGTCGTCGGTGATGCCGGCGGCGGCCGTGATGACGGGCGGGAGTTCGTCGAGGAGCTGGTCGAGGAGCGTCCGGAGGTGTCCGAGGGCGGTGTCGGCGTGCGCGCGCTTTTCGGTGTCGAGTCGGTGGTCGAGGGCGGCGTAGAGGCTGTTGGCGGTGTCGAGGGCGGCGCGTCCGTGGTCGCGTTGCTGCTGGTCGGCGGCGACCTGCTGGGCGAGGTCGTCGGGGTAGGGTGCGCCGCCGGCGAGGTCGTCGGCGATGCGCGCGACGAGGCCGTTCGGGTCGTAGCTGGTGAGCGTGGCGAGGGTACGGGCACGTCCGCGTTGGGCTTCTGCGCGGGCTGCGACGAGTCCGGCGACGGTGGGTGTGGTGGCCCATGCCTGCTCGGCGAGTTCGGTGGGCGTGGTGGTCATGGTGTTCTCCTTCGGATGGTGGGTCAGGCGGCCGTGGGGCCGTCGTCTTCGGGGAGGGATTCGAGGTCGGTCACGTCGCCCCGGAGTCGGGCGAGCTTCGCCTGGTGGCGCCGGCGGAGTCCTGCCGCACGCGCGACCGAGAACGCGGCGCGTACCTCGCGGTCCTGCTCGCGTCGGAGTCGTGCCTGCTCGACGAGCTGGCGTACGCGCTGCTCGGGGTCGAGGTCGGTCATGCGGCCGTGCCCTCATCGCACGCGGAACAGGGCTTCCCGTCGTGCAACCAGCACTCCACCTCGGGCGTGATGTCGATGGCACCCTCGGCGCGAAGCTGGTCGAGGTCGTGTCGGCATCGATCGCTCGCGTCACCCATGCATCCGCTGTTCATGCCAGGTCGCTTCTTGAGCGGCTTTCCGAGGCACCGTTCGGTGGCGTGGAGCGTCGCGCCGTGTTCCTGAGCCAGGTTGTACGCGGTCATGAGCTGGTTGAAGCACCGCGGCGGGAAGTCGACGATGACGTGCTTGACAGCGGGTGCGGGGAGGATGCGCACGGTGGCCTGCCCTTCGGTTGGTGGCACGGCGCACTTTCCGCCGGGGTGGGTGGTCTGACCGGGCTCGATCACGGCCATGTCGTCGAGGCAGACGGCGCACTTCGCGATGACGAGCTCGGGCAACGAAGGGGCGTCCGGAACGTCTTCTGGTGACTTCGCGGCGACTACGGCGGGTGACTGCCGCTCGGGCAGTCGGGTCACGGTTTCCTCAGTCGGTCCAGTCGGGTCAGCACTCTGGGACGTGACCTGACTGGACTGACTGTGGTCCGACTGGGCCTCATGGGGGTGCACCCATACGGTTCCGCCCCCAAAGCCTTGACGCTCCGTAGTCGTTACTTTGGCCTTGCCGCGGGCCCTCTTGATCGTGGACTCGGAAAAGCTCTGGGCCTTCGCCGCCTTCATCACGTCCGCCCGCGGTACCTCGCCACCGTTGCTCGCGAGGTACCCGAGCAGCCACGTCACGGCCTCTGCCCGCTCTCCGGCCTCTTCGGTGTCGATGGGCGCCGACAGGGTGTCCTCGACGCTGCGGTCGGTCGGCCCGGTGAACTCCAGGCGCCCGACGTTGGCCACGCCCTTGGGCGTGATGACGTCGGTGCTGTCGATGCGGTAGCCGAGGGACGGCAGGTCGAGCAGACGACCGAGGCTGTTCTTCGTCTGGGTCATCACCTGCTCGTCGCTCTCGCGGTCGCGGGCGAACGCGATGACGGCGCGGGCCAGATCCTTGAACGCCCCGGACCCGGAGATCAGTTGCGACGCGTCGTTGCCGCTGGCCTTGTTGAAGTGCGCGATGCCGAGCGTGAGGCACGCGGTCCGCTCGGCCATGCGCACGACCGGCTCCAGCGCTTTGCGTACGTCCTGGGTTCGGTGGGCGTCGGTGCCGGTGCCGAGCGTCGACATCAACGGGTCGATGATCAGGGCGGCGGCGCCGTGCTCGACGATGGCCTCTTCAACGAGGGCGCAGTCGTGCGGAAGACTGATCATGGTCTCGCCGTGCTCGGCCGTCTCGACTTCCAGGCGGTAGACGAGATCGAGGTCGGCGTCCGCGGCCATGAGCCGCGGTACGAGGGTGCGCGACCACGAGTCCTCGACCGCGGCGTAGAACACGGCGCGCGGACGGCCGTGGAACGAGCCGGGCAGCTTGCCGCGGGTGAGCTGCGCAGCGGTCCAGATCCCGAACGAGGACTTGCCGGTGCCTTCCCGTCCTGCCGCGAGCGTGAGTGCTCCGGCGGGGATCCGGCCTTCGCCGGGCTCGGGCTCCCATGCCCAGATCACCGGTTCCGGAGTGATCTGGGATGCGGGCGTCAGCTTGATCCGCCGCGCGGGCTGCGGGGCCTCAGGCAGAGGCGTGGCGTCGTCGGCGAGCGGTAGGAGCGCGTCGAGCCCAAGGCCGTAGCCGAGGTGGTCGGCGGCGTCCTTGCCGGCCGCGGGTTCGACAACGCGGAAGGGAAGTCCGGCGCGGCGCAGCGACTCGGCGACCTGGGCGGCGTGCTTGCGCCCGGCCTTGTCCTTGTCGGCGATGACGACGACTTCCTTGGCGCCGACGAAGTGCTTCGCGTCGGCGTCCTGCCACTTGCCCGCGCCGCCGGTGTTGGTCGTGGCGACCACGCCGATGGCCGCGAGTGCTTCGACGTCCTTCTCGCCCTCGACGACCGCGATGCGTTCCCCTGCGGCGGCGGCGCGTACGACGTCCGGCAGCCGGTAGAGCACCTTGCCGATGCCCTTGACGCCCGCGGACCCGTCGGGCCTGTACTGCCGGAACGTCTTCTTCTCGCCGTTGTACCCGGGCTCGATCCGCTTGACGACGTACAGCACTTCGCCGTGCTCGTCGGTGTACGGGTACTCGGTGATGACCTGGTCGCGCACGTGCCGCCTCTCGGTCCGGGGCTCGTCGTACAGGTCGGCCAGGGTGAGCCCGAGTGCGGCGACGATGTCCGTCGGGGCGCAATCGCGATGGCAGTTGATGACGACGCCGTCGCCGGCCTTGTTGCGGTTGACCGAGAGGGAAGGCGCGGTGTCGTCGTGCGCGGGGCACTGCCATGAGGTCCCGCGTCCGGTGCGTCCGTGCGCGATGAGCGCGCTGGTGACGCGGTCGAGTGCGGTCATGCGCTCACCCGCTTTCGGCCGAGTCGTACGAGGTAGGTGGTGTTGCACGGGGCGCGGCGTATGCCGGGCTGCCGGTGCCGGTGGAGTCGTCCGCACTTCGGGCAGGTCACGACGACCTCGAAGGTTCCGCGGGTGACGAGCTTCCGGCCGTTGACGATCGGGGGGAGTTCGATGAGGACGCCCTGAGTCGGGCGGGACTCTCCACAGGGCTGGCCGGGCTGTGTCACGATGGGCTCGGACCCGCCGCCCGTGTGGTCTTTCGGAGACCCGCCAGTTAGCCCCTGGCGGGTCTCTGCGCGTCCGGTCATGCCGCGGCGCCCCCGGACACGGTGCGGTCGTCGAGCCATCGTGTGATCGCAGACACCCGGTAGAGGACGCGTCCCGATCGGCCGGGGGTTGTCTTCACGTAGTCAGGCCCGGTGCCGCGCCACCGACGTTCCGCGAGGGACTGCGGGTTGGGGAAGGCCGCGGACCACCGTTCACATACCTGGCCGGGGGTCAGCAGTTCATCGCCACTTTCGGCGCGCATGGCCGCAGCCCTTCCGGGCGGAGACTTTCGAGACATCTTCCTCGCCTTTCTAGGATCTGATGGTGCAGATAAGCACCACCTGGGCTTATGCTGCATCGCATGAAGCAGATGGTAGCCGATACCGGCCCTAAAGCAAGGCAAGTGATGTTGCATAGGCTGTGGCCCATGACTGAGCAGCAGCGTGGGCGACGTGCGATCGAGACCGGACCGACTGGAAAGACGGTCGCGAGGAACCTTGCCCGCCTCCGAAAGCTCCGCGGGTACACGACCCGTCAGCTTTCGGCTGTCCTGGAAGGCAACGGCCGTGCGATCCCCGCCTCCGGGATCACGCGCATGGAGAAGGCCGAGCGCCAGGTGACGGCGGACGAACTGACCGCTCTCGCCGCTGCGTTGAGCGTGAGCCCCACAGCCCTACTGCTGCCGGTCGACGCCGAGCCGAACGACACGATCGAGGTAACTGGCGGGGGCGAGGTGACCGCCGCCCGGGCGTGGCACTGGGCGGAGGGCAAGGGCCCGCTCCGCCTGCCGCGCGAGGGCGGGATGGCCGGCGGACGGGCGATGTACGAGGCGATGCGCGCGTACGAACAGGGCCGCCCGTACTGGCTCGTCGAGGACGAGCAGGACGCGGCAGCTGAACGCGTCGAGCCGAGCGCTACGCCGGAGGAACTGCGGAAGCAGTCGATCCCGCTCGACACCTTCCTCGACGCCGCGGGGTACGACGCGACCCCCGCAGGAGACGGGCGGTTCCTCGTACGCCCGAAGCGGCCCAAGGAGGGGGGAGCCAGTGGCCAGGGTCTGGGTTGAGGACCGCGAGACGCACGCCGACTACGTCGAGGCGATGACGAAGTGGAAGGCCGCGAAGAAGGCCGGCAGCAAGCGGCAGCCGCCCGGACGTTGGCGGGTCCGCTGGTACGACCTCTCCGGCGCAGGCAGGGCCAAGACGTTCATCAAGCTGCCCGAGGCAGAGAATCACGTTCACGTCGTTGAGGCGCGCCTTCGGGACGGAACGTACCGGGATGCCTCAGCGGGGAAGCTCACGGTCGCCGAGGTCGCCGAGAAGTGGAAGACGACCCTCAACAAGATCGAGCCGACGACCCGGGAAACGTATCTGGATACGTTGCGAGTGCACGTGTTGCCCAGGTGGGGGGACTATCAGGTCCGCGGCGTCGAGTGGGAAGACGTCGCGGAGTGGGTCGGGGAGTTGGGCATCGGCTGCAACGGCCGGAAGCCTGTGGGTCCGGCCAGAATCCAGAAGATCCACCTCGTGCTGTCGCTGGTGATGGGCCACGCGGTGCGCGCGAAGCGCATAGCCGTGAACCCGGCCGCCGGAGTGCCGCTCCCCAGGGTTGTCCAGCAGGATCACGTCTACCTGACGCACGGGCAGGTAGACCGATTGGCGGGCGCCGCCGGAGAGTATCGGCTGCTGCTGCTGGTGCTCGCGTACACCGGGTTGAGGTGGGGTGAGATCTCGGCCGTGACGGTCGGATCCGTCGACATCCACAAACGGCGCATGGCTGTCCGTCAGGCGTACAAGAAGACGCGAGACGGGCTCATCCTGGGCATGCCGAAAACACACGAACGGCGGAAGGTCCCGATCTTGCGGTCGCTGGCGGCCGAGCTGGCGCCGTTGGTACAGGGTCGAGCAGCGGGAGAGCTGCTGTTCTCGGCTCCGCAGGGCGGGCCGCTGTACGGCGACAACTTCCGGACCCGCGTCTTTGGTCCGGCTGTGAAGGCGTCCGGGCTCGACGGTCTCGGGATCACGCCGCACAAACTGCGGCACACCGCGGCGAGTCTGTCGATCGCGGCCGGGGCGGACGTGAAGGTGGTTCAGCAGATGCTCGGCCACAAGTCGGCGACGATGACCTTGGACTTGTACGGGCATCTGTTCCCCGACCGACTCGACGAGGTGGCCGACAGGCTCGATCGTGAGCGCGCCCGGAGGGCCGCTCTCCAGGCGGTCGCCGACATCCTGAAAGCGCGTTGCTCGCAGCTCTAGGGGGTGATCGTTCCGAGCCACGTGTACGAAATGTGTATGGGCGGCATCTCTGCCGCCCATACACATACCCGAAACCGGGCGTTGACCTGCTGTGGAGCCATGGGGACTCGAACCCCAGACATCTGCCTTGCAAAGGCAGCGCTCTACCAGCTGAGCTATGGCCCCTCGGGAACCGTGCGCGCCCCGCAACGGCGGCGCGACGGGCGGTATGAGCATACCGAACAACCGCACGGCGGGCCCACGCATATCGCGGGCCCCGGCATACGGCCGGGACCCGCGTCAGCGATTCTCCGCGTGTGCGCGGCAGGGTCGTGCAGCGGCCTCAGCGTGCCGAGGAACCCGCGGGGACCGGGTCGGTCGCCTCGGTCCACAGATCCTGCTCGGCACGGTCCGCCTGGATCTGCCGGTAGACCAACAGCCCGCCCACAGCGGCCAGGGCCACCAGGATCAGCTTCTTCATCGCGTGCCTCTCCGTCCTGCGAGTGACGTCATACCCAAGGCATCCGAGGAGCCTGGGATGGCGTCGACAATAACAGCTTGATTACCTTCAGGGGGACCCGTGGGGTACCGGCCACACCTCCACGGGATCCTGCCCGGCGCTCGGCATTTCCGCCGCGATCTCCAACGCCCGCTCCTCGTTCTCGACGTCGAGAAGGTAGAAGCTGGCCATGTACTCCTTGGTCTCCAGGTACGGCCCGTCCGTGACCGCCGGAAGCCCGTCCCGGCGCCGTACGAGCCGCGCCTCCGCGGCGTCGCCGAGGCCGTACGCCCCCAACAGCTCGCCCGTCGCACGGTACTTCGCGTTGAACGCGTCCTGCCGTGCCACCACCTCGGGCCACTCCTCGGGGGAGTACGACTCCCACTTCTCCTTGTTGCCGTAGATCATCAGCAGGTACTTCACCGCAGTCCTCCTGTCCCCCGAAGAACGATCAAGACCGTCCGCCGTCACCGGGCAATCTGTGAACACCCGCGCCCGGCCCGTCGATCGGCGGATTCCTGTGACCGGAACCGGCACGGCCGAAACGAGCAAGGCCACCGCTCCGGAACCGGAGTGGTGGCCTTGGATACACGCAATTGAGTGGGCCTAACAGGACTTGAACCTGTGGCCTCTTCCTTATCAGGGAAGCGCTCTAACCGTCTGAGCTATAGGCCCTCGTGGGCGTGCTCCAAGAGAGTACCGCACCCCGTCCCGCCCGCCAAAACGGGATTCGGCGAGGTGATCCGGGGTGCGGTTCCCGCAGTTCGGGGCGCGCTCAGTCCTCTTCGGCGAGGGTGACTTCGATGCCGCCGGTGAACGAGGCGGTCAGGTTGTAGAGGAACGCACCGAGGGTCGCGAGGGCGGTCACGAGGACCACGTCGATGACCGCGATGGCGCTGCTGAAGACCAGGGTGTTCTTCATCGACAGCGTGGACTTCAGGTCGAAGCCCTCGGGGTCCGTCTCCGACTGGGTGACCTCCTTGACGGTGCCGCCGAGGGAGTCGAAGACGCCGAGGCCGTCGAGGACCATCCACAGCACGGTGACCGCGACGACGGTCACGACGCCCAGCGCGACGGACAGCAGGAAGCTGACCTTCATGACCGACCAGGGGTCCACCCGGGCGGCCTTCAGGCGGGCCCGGCGGGTGCGCGGGGCCGGGGTCACCGGGCGTGCCGCGGAGGCCGTACGCGCCGCGTGCGCGGTGTTCTGCCCCGTCGCCTGCGCCGGCTGGGGGTGGCCCGCCGCGGCGTCCGGGCGGGCGGTGGTCATGGTCGCGCCGCGCGCGTACCCGTCCACGGGGCCGGCCGCCTGGGCGGCCTGCGCCGCGGGGGCGTCCGCGCGACGGGCGCGCGTGGCGCCGCCCGTGCCGCCCGACTTGGCGCGGCCGCGCGTGGCACCCGAGCCCGAGCCCGAGCCGGAGCCCGTGCCGGAAGGGGCAGGGCGGGGCGGGGCGCCCGGCGGCGGACCGGGAGGCGGGGGCGGGGGAGGGGCGGCGGGCCGCGGCGGCACCGCGCCCGAGTTGACCGCGCCGGGTACCGGCTCGGCGTGACCGCCCGGTCGATCCCGGTCTGCACGGCGGCTTCTCCCACCCGCCGACGTCCGGTCTGTCGTCACGCGTCACCCTCCGGCTCGGAGGGCGCGACGACCACGCCCTCGGTGTCCAGGTCGCCTTCACCTTCGCCGTCCAAGGGCTCCGGTTCGGCGTTCCGGGCGATGCCCACGACCGCATCGCCCTTCCCCAGGTTGATCAGCTGCACGCCCATCGTGTCACGCCCGGTGTCCCTAACCTCGGAAACACGGGTGCGGATCACACCGCCGCCGAGAGTGATGGCCAGGATTTCGTCCGTTACGTCCACCACAAGCGCGCCAACGAGTGAACCGCGGTCCTCGACGATCTTCGCCGCCTTGATGCCGAGACCGCCGCGGCCCTGCACGCGGTACTCGTCGACGCTGGTCCGCTTCGCGTACCCGCCGTCGGTGGCGGTGAAGACGAACGTATTCTCGCGGACGACGCTCATCGACAGCAGCTCGTCCCCCTCGCGGAAGCTCATGCCCTTCACCCCGGACGTTGCCCGGCCCATCGGCCGCAATGCCTCATCCGTCGCGGTGAACCTGATGGACTGCGCCTTCCGGCTGACGAGCAGCACGTCGTCGGTGGCGGAGACCAGTTCGGCCGCGATCAGCTCGTCGTCCGAGCCGGCCTCGTCGGCACGCAGGTTGATGGCGATCACGCCCGCGCTGCGGTTGGTGTCGTACTCCTTGAGCGAGGTCTTCTTGACCAGGCCCGCCTTGGTGGCGAGCACGAGGTACGGGGCGACCTCGTAGTCCCGCAGGTCGAGCACCTGCGCGATCTTCTCGTCCGGCTGGAAGGCCAGCAGGTTCGCGACGTGCTGACCGCGCGCGTCGCGGCCGGTGTCCGGCAGCTCGTACGCCTTCGCGCGGTACACCCGGCCCTTGTTCGTGAAGAACAGGATCCAGTGGTGCGTGGTCGTCACGAAGAAGTGGTCGACGATGTCGTCCTGCTTCAACTGCGCGCCGCGCACCCCCTTGCCGCCGCGCTTCTGCGAGCGGTAGAGGTCGGTGCGGGTGCGCTTGACGTAGCCGCCGCGCGTGATGGTGACGACGATGTCCTCTTCGGCGATGAGGTCCTCGATGGACATGTCGCCGTCGAACGGGATGAGCTGGCTGCGCCGGTCGTCGCCGTACTTGTCGACGATCGCGGCCAGTTCATCGCTGATGATCTGCCGCTGCCGCTCGGGCGACGCGAGGATCGCGTTGTACTCGGCGATCTTGGCCATCAGCTCGTCGTACTCGGCGGTGATCTTCTGGCGCTCCAGGGCCGCCAGGCGGCGGAGCTGCATCTCCAGGATCGCGTTGGCCTGGATCTCGTCGATCTCCAGGAGGCCCATGAGGCCGCTGCGCGCCTCGTCGACCGTCGCCGACGCCCGGATCAGCGCGATGACCTCGTCGATCGCGTCGAGGGCCTTGAGCAGCGCGGTCAGGATGTGGGCGCGCTCCTGGGCCTTGCGCAGGCGGAAGCGGGTCCGCCGGACGATGACCTCGATCTGGTGCTCGACCCAGTAGCGGATGAACGCGTCGACCGACAGCGTGCGCGGCACGCCGTCGACCAGCGCGAGCATGTTCGCGCCGAAGGTGTCCTGGAGCTGCGTGTGCTTGTAGAGGTTGTTCAGCACGACCTTGGCGACCGCGTCGCGCTTGAGCACGATCACGAGGCGCTGGCCGGTGCGCGAGCTGGTCTCGTCGCGTACGTCGGCGATGCCCTGGACGCGGCCGTCCTTGACCAGCTCGGCGATCTTGAGCGCGAGGTTGTCCGGGTTGACCTGGTACGGGAGTTCGGTCACCACCAGGCACTGGCGGTTGTTGATCTCCTCGACCTCGACGACGGCGCGCATCGTGATCGAGCCGCGGCCCGTCCGGTACGCCTCCTCGATGCCGCGGCGGCCCACGATGAGCGCCCCGGTCGGGAAGTCCGGCCCCTTGATGCGCTCGATGAGCGCCTCGAGCAGCTCCTCCTGGCCGGCCTCGGGGTTCTCGAGGTACCACTGGACGCCGGAGGCGACCTCGCGCAGGTTGTGCGGCGGGATGTTGGTCGCCATGCCGACCGCGATACCGGCCGACCCGTTGACCAGCAGGTTCGGGAAGCGCGCCGGCAGGACCTCGGGTTCCTGCTGGCGGCCGTCGTAGTTGGGCCCGAAATCGACGGTGTCCTCGTCGATGTCGCGCATCATCTCCATGGCCAGCGGGGCCAGGCGGCACTCGGTGTAGCGCATCGCCGCGGCGGGGTCGTTGCCCGGCGAGCCGAAGTTGCCGTTCCCGTCCACGAGCGGCATGCGCAGCGACCATGTCTGGGCGAGGCGTACGACGGTGTCGTAGATCGAGGTGTCGCCGTGCGGGTGGTACGAGCCCATCACGTCGCCGACGACGCGGGCGCACTTGTAGTAGCCCTTCTCGGGGCGGTAGCCCCCGTCGTACATCGCGTACAGCACGCGGCGGTGCACCGGCTTGAGGCCGTCACGGACCTCGGGAAGCGCGCGTCCGACGATCACGCTCATCGCGTAGTCGAGGTACGAGCGCTGCATCTCCGTCTCGAGCTCGACCTCCTCGATGCGGTCGGTCGTGGGAGGGGGGGTCGCGTCGACCATCTCTGGTCCGGTTCCTTTCGCACTGCGGCGTACCGCGTTCGGGTGTTCAAGTGTGGGTACGCCGCGTGACCTGTCGAGGCGTCAGACGGATGCTGTGGACGAACCGGTTGCACCGCCACACGAATTGGCGGCGCAGACCGGGTCAGATGTCCAGGAAGCGCACGTCCTTGGCGTTGCGCTGGATGAACGAGCGGCGGGCCTCGACGTCCTCGCCCATGAGGATCGAGAAGAGGTCGTCGGCACGGGCCGCGTCTTCGAGCGTGACCTGGAGCAGCACGCGGTGCTCGGTGTCCATGGTGGTGATGCGCAGTTCCTCGGCGTTCATCTCGCCGAGGCCCTTGAAGCGCTGGATCGCGTCGTCCTTGGGGAGCTTGCGGCCGGCCTCCCGGCCCATCTGGAGGAAGGCGTCGCGCTCGCGGTCGGAGTACGCGTACTGCACGTCGTCCTTGCCCCACTTGATCTTGTACAGCGGCGGCTGCGCGAGGTAGACGTGTCCGGCCTCCACCAGCGGGCGCATGAAGCGGAACAGCAGCGTGAGCAGCAGCGTGCGGATGTGCTGGCCGTCGACGTCGGCGTCGGCCATCAGCACGATCTTGTGGTAGCGCAGCTTCTCGATGTCGAAGTCGTCGTGGATGCCGGTGCCGAACGCCGAGATCAGGGCCTGCACCTCGGTGTTCTGGAGCACGCGGTCGATACGCGCCTTCTCGACGTTCAGGATCTTGCCGCGGATCGGCAGGATCGCCTGGAACATCGGGTTGCGGCCGGACTTGGCGGAGCCGCCGGCCGAGTCGCCCTCGACGATGAAGATCTCGCACTTGGTCGGGTCGTTGCTCTGGCAGTCGGAGAGCTTGCCGGGCAGCGACGCGGTCTCCAGCAGGCCCTTGCGGCGCGTCAGGTCGCGTGCCTTGCGGGCCGCGACGCGCGCGGTCGCCGCCTGGATGGACTTGCGGACGATGTCGGCCGCTTCGACGGGGTTGCGGTCGAACCAGTCCGCGAGGTGCTCGTTGACGACCTTCTGCACGAAGGTCTTGGCCTCGGTGTTGCCGAGCTTGTCCTTCGTCTGGCCCTCGAACTGCGGTTCCGCCAGCTTGACCGAGATGATCGCGGTCAGACCCTCGCGGATGTCCTCGCCGGAGAGGTTGTCGTCCTTGTCCTTCAGCAGCTTCTTGTCGCGCGCGTAGCGGTTGACCCAGGAGGTCAGGGCGGAGCGGAAGCCCTCTTCGTGGGTGCCGCCGCCGTGCGTGTGGATCGTGTTCGCGAAGCTGTACACACCCTCGGTGTACTGCGAGTTCCACTGCATGGCGATCTCGACCGAGATCTTGCGGTCGGTGTCCTCGACCTCGAAGTCGATGACCGACTTGTGGATCGGCTCGCCCTTGCGCGAGTTGAGGTACAGCACGAAGTCGGAAATGCCGCCTTCGTAGTGGTACGTCACCGAGCGCTGCGCCTCGTCCTCGGGCATGTGGTCGGGCCGCTCGTCGGTCAGGACGATCGTCAGGCCCTTGTTCAGGAACGCCATCTCCTGGAACCGGCGCGACAGCGTCTCGAACGAGTAGACCGTCGTCTCGAAGATCTCCGGGTCGGCCCAGAACGTGACCCGCGTCCCGGTCTCCTCGGTCGCCTCGTGCTTGGCCAGCGGCTCGACCGGGGCCCCGTAGTGGTACTCCTGCGTCCAGCGGTAGCCGTCGCGGCGGATGTCCACCGCGAGCTTCGTGGACAGCGCGTTGACCACGGAGACGCCGACGCCGTGCAGACCGCCGGAAACCGCGTACCCGCCGCCGCCGAACTTGCCGCCCGCGTGCAGCACGGTCAGCACCAGCTCGACGGCCGGGCGCTTCTCCACGGGGTGCAGGCCGACCGGGATGCCGCGGCCCAAGTCGAGCACGCTGACGCCGCCGTCGGCGAGCAGGGTGATCTCGATGCGGTCGTTGTAGCCCGCCAGGGCCTCGTCGACGGCGTTGTCCACAACCTCGTAGACGAGGTGGTGCAAACCGCGCTCCCCGGTGGAGCCGATGTACATGCCCGGGCGCTTGCGGACCGCGTCCAGCCCCTCGAGGACCTGGATGTTGCTCGCGTCGTACGACGCGCCGTTCGACGAGGGCGCCCCGCTGCCGGAAGGCTCGGCCACGTTGTTCTCCTTGGGGTTGCCGGGGTCGGCCACGAAGCGCCCTTTCTGGCACAACACGGCTCCCTGCCCTGGGAGCACGGTCGGAGGGACCGCCCGAACCGGCACGAGGCCGGGTCGGCGTCACCCCGGGCACGGAGCCGCGGAAGTCGACACTGGATCCGCCGAAGCGGGATTGCCTCCATAGTCTACCGGTCCGAGCGACACAAAGACCGGTTACCAAGGGCCCTCAGTTCGCGTGTGGCGTCCTGGGAGACCTTTCCACAAGTCCCCCCATGCGCTAGGGGGTGTTCCGGGGCTCTCATGGCCGCTGGCGCGCCTTGAGCCGGGTCCGCCATGACAGGGTGTCAGGTGGGTGCGACAGCGGGTTGGGACGCTTCGCGCGCACCTCCGGCGTCGGCCCGCCACCCGCGTGCGGGCATCCGTCCGCCCTCGGTACGAGCAGGCGGGCACCCCGGTTCAGGCACTCGCTTCAGGCACTCGCTTCAGGCACCTGCTTCAGGCACCCGGGCTCGGGCACGCTGCTCGGGCACCCCGGCTCAGGAGCCCGCGCTCCAGCGCCCGCGGCGCCGCTCGCCGGCCGGGCCGCGCACCTCGATATAGGTCACCGTGCCGTCGCCGAGATCCTGGTTGATGCGCGCGAGAAGCTTGGGGGCAAGCCAACGCACGTGCGTGGCGTAGTTGTCCGAGTCGGTACGCACCACAAGACGGCCGTCCTCGAACTTCTCCGGTACGCAGTGCGCCGCGATGCCCGGGCCGACGATGTCCGACCAGCGGCCCATGACGCCGTGCACGGCCGCCGGTGTCTGCCAACCGCGTTCGGCGATCATGCGCCCCATCACGCGGCGCAGCGGCTGCGGGTCGCGGTCGTCGGGCCCGGAGCCGCTGCGGCGCAGGCCGCGCCTGCCGTCCCGGCGCTCCTGCTGTTGCTCGTGCCTACTGCGCGCCTGCGCGCGCGCCTGCATGAGCGCCGCGCGCGCGAGGTCGATGCCCTTCTTCTCCACGCCGTCCACACCTGCTGCCGGACCTGTGGAAGAACCAGGGGACACGCCCGCGGCAGCGCCTGGGGAAGCACCTCCGGAAACGCCGGCGGAAGCGCCCGCGGCCAGGCTTGCGGTCGGCAAGGCGTCGTCGGACGGCCCGGCCTGGCCCGGGAGTTCGGCGCCGCCGGAGGCGCCCGGGGATCCGGCCCCGGTCGGCCCGCTGCTCATGCCTTCCTCCGGACCTCGCCCGCGGCCACCGAGAACCGCGCGCCTTCGAGGGTTGCCGGCACGTCCTCCTCGACGGCCGCGGTGACCAGCACCTGCTCGCCCGGGGCCACCAGCGCGGCGAGCCGTTCGCGGCGGCGCGCGTCGAGTTCGGCGAACACGTCGTCGAGGATCAGCACCGGCTCGCCGCCGTCGGCACGGAGCAGCTCGTACGACGCCAGCCGCAGCGCGAGCGCGTACGACCACGATTCGCCGTGGCTGGCATAGCCCTTCGCGGGCAGCGGCCCCAACTTGAGGAGCACGTCGTCGCGGTGCGGCCCGATCAGGGTGACGCCGCGCTCGATCTCCTGGGGACGCTGCCGCTCGATCGCCGCGGCCATCGCGTCCTGGATCAACCGGCGGTCCGCGGGGAGCGGTTCGTCGCCTATGGAGCTGCGGTACTCCAGCAGCGTCGGGCCCCCGCCCGAGGACAGCTCGTCATACGCCTTGTCCACCAACGGCTGCAAGGCTGTGGACAGTTCCATGCGTGCCGCGGTCAATTCCGCGCCCGCGACGGCGAGATGCGAATCCCAGACGTCGAGCGTGCTCAACGACGCGTTGCGGCCGCCCGCACGGCGGGCCATCGCCGCGGTACGCAGCAGCGCGTTGCGCTGCTTGAGCACGCGCTCGTAGTCCTGCCGCACGCCCAGCATGCGCGGCGCACGCGCGGTGAGCAGCTCGTCGAGGAAGCGCCGCCGCTCACCCGGGTCGCCCTTCACCAGCGCCAGGTCCTCGGGGGCGAACAGCACGGTGCGCAGGAGGCCGAGGATCTCGCGGGGCTTGGGCACGGGGGAGCGGTTGACGCGTGCGCGGTTCGCACGCCCCGGGTTGATCTCCAACTCGGCCAGCGTGGTCCGGCCGTCGCGGACGATGCTGCCGCGCACATACGCCCGTTCGGCGCCGAGCCGGACCAGCGGGGCGTCGTTGGCGACCCGGTGGCTGCCGAGGGTGGCGAGGTAGCCGACCGCCTCGACGAGGTTGGTCTTGCCCTGGCCGTTGGGGCCCACGAAAGCGGTGACGCCCGGGTCGAGCGGGACCTCGACCAGGGCGTACGACCGGAAGTCCGCGAGTGAAAGGTGCGCAACGTGCATGGCTGAC
This sequence comes from Streptomycetaceae bacterium NBC_01309, assembly GCA_045039925.1. Lineage (GTDB taxonomy): Bacteria > Actinomycetota > Actinomycetes > Streptomycetales > Streptomycetaceae > Yinghuangia. The sequence goes on along the minus strand of CP108400.1, from coordinate 5,292,636 downwards.
GATGCGGCGCCTGCGCGCCGGCCTCCCCTCGCTGTGGACGGCTGTGGACCGCTGTGCCGGATGTGCCGGACCTGCCGAGCGGGCAGGCAGTGCCGACCGGGTGCCGGCCGCCGGGCTACTTGCTGGACTCGACCGCGTGGCCGCCGAACTGGTTGCGCAGTGCGGCGACCATCTTCATCGAGGGGGAGTCGTCCTGCCGCGACGCGAAGCGGGCGAACAGCGACGCGGTGATCGCGGGCAGCGGAACCGCCAGGTCGATGGCCGCCTCCACAGTCCACCGGCCTTCGCCGGAGTCCTGTGCATAACCCTTGAGCTTGGCCAGGTGCTCGTCCTCGTCGAGCGCCCGCACCGCCAGGTCGAGCAGCCACGAGCGGATGACGGTGCCCTCCTGCCAGCTGCGGAAGACCTCGCGTACGTCGGTCACCTCCTCCGACGCCTCCATGAGCTCCCAGCCCTCGGCGAAGGCCTGCATCATGGCGTACTCGATGCCGTTGTGGACCATCTTGGAGAAGTGCCCCGCACCGACCTTGCCGGCGTGCACGAAGCCCGAGTCGCCCTCGGGCTTGAGCGCGTCGAAGACGGGCTGGACCTTCGCCACGTCCTCGGCGGCGCCGCCGCACATGAGCGCGTAGCCGTTCTCCAGGCCCCACACGCCGCCGCTTACTCCGCAGTCGACGAAGCCGATGCCCTTGTCGCCCAGGGCCTTGCCGTGCTTGATGTCGTCCGTCCACCGCGAGTTGCCGCCGTCCACGACGACGTCACCGGGGGAGAGGAGCTCCGCCAACTCGTCGATGGTGGACGCGGTCGGCGCACCGGCCGGCACCATCACCCACACCACGCGCGGCGCGGGCAGGCTGTCCACAAGCGCCTTGAGGCTGTCCACATCGGCGACTTCGGCGTTGCGGTCGTAGCCGACGACCGTGTGGCCCGCGCGGCGGATGCGCTCGCGCATGTTGCCGCCCATCTTGCCGAGACCGACGAGTCCGAGCTCCATGTCCTGCTTCCTTCGTTCGCTGCCCTGATGCCGATGGGTTACGGCACCGTCTGCTGGTGCCCTTTGTGGGGGCGTTCAGACATCGGTGTGCCGGTTGCGGGCGCCGGGGAGGTACCCGGACGGCCCAGAACACGCCCGAATGCCCGCGGCATTCCTGCCGCGGGCCTCGTACGCATCCATACGGATCACGTCAGCGGGCTCAGCCGGAGAGCCGGACCGGCATGATCAAGTAGCGGTACTCGTCGGTGGCCTCGGCGTCCATGTCGGGCTTGCCGGTCATCACCGCGGGCTTGGTGGAGGTCGTGAACGACAGCTGGGCGACCGGCGAATCGATCGCGCTCAGGCCGTCGAGCAGGAACGCCGGGTTGAAGGCGATGGAGATGTCGTCGCCGGTCAGCGAGGCGTCCAACCCCTCGGAGGCCTGGGCCTCGTCGCCCGAGCCGGCCTCCAGCACAAGGCGGCCGTCGCTGAACGTCAGGCGCACCGGGGTGTTGCGCTCGGCGACCAGCGAGACGCGCTTGACGGCGTCCACAAAGGGCGCGGTCCCGACGGTCGCGACGGTCGCGGACTCGCCCGGGAACAGCGCGCGGTACTTGGGGAATTCGCCTTCCAGGAGGCGCGTCGTGGTACGCCGCCCGGCGCCCTCGAAGCCGATCATGCCCTCGCCGAGCTTGTCACCGGCCAGGGCGATCTGGATGCTGTCGCCGTTGGTCAGCGCCTTGGCGGTGTCGTTCAGCGTCTTCGCCGGCACCAGGGCGATCGAGGACAGGCCCGGCTGGTCCGGCTTCCACAGGAACTCGCGGACGGCGAGCCGGTAGCGGTCGGTCGCGGCGAGCGTGACGGTGTCGCCCTCGATCTCGATGCGCACGCCGGTGAGCATCGGCAGCGTGTCGTCACGACCTGCGGCGATGGCCACCTGGGCGACTGCGGCAGCGAAGACGTCGCCGGCCACCGAGCCCGCGGCGGTGGGCATTTCGGGGAGCGAGGGGTAGTCCTCCACAGGAAGTGTGGGGAGTGTGAACCGCGCGCTGCCGCACACCACGGCCACCTTTGCACCGTCTGTGGATACCTCCACGGGGCGGTTCGGCAGGCTGCGGCAGATGTCGGCAAGCAGGCGGCCGGAGACGAGGATGCGGCCCGCGTCCTCGATGTCGGCCTCGATCCCCACCCGGGCCGACACCTCGTAGTCGAAGCTCGACAGGGTCAGCGACCCGTCGCCCGCCTCGAGGAGCAGCCCGGCCAGCACGGGGACGGCGGGCCTGGCCGGGAGGCTCCGGGCGGTCCACGCCACCGCGTCCGCCAGAACGTCACGCTCGACCCGGAACTTCACCGGTCACCGCCTCCTGCTGCTGCCGCTTGCCTGATGTCTGGCACTGGATGTGTGCCCACAGTCTGACGCACCGGGCCGACAGCCCGCTCACACCCCTCGCTGCGGCGTGGTCCACAGATCGGCGCCCACCCCACCTTTAGACGATCAATCCAAGGGTTATCTAGGTAGTCGTAGTAGTAGGGGGTGTGGATACCGTGGATAACCGTTGTCTGCGCAGGTCAGGGCCACAATTTTGTCCACTTCAGGGGTGTGGGTAACCGGTGGACAAACCCCTTCTCGCTGTGGACAGCCGAAAGCGCTCCACAGGCCGTCCCCAGCCTTACCCCCACTTGTCCCCAATCAATCCCCAACTTGGCAGCGAGTTGTCCCCATGGTTTGTGCGTCCTCATCGGCCAGGTATTCACTGGATCGGGTGATAGGGCCTGTTCTGTGGACAGTTCCGTGGACAACCTGGGGACAACCGGCCCTATGCGGTGGACAACCGGTGGACAACCGGTGGACCGGGAGTGTGGACAGTCGCGGGCCGAGCGTTGTCCACAGAGTGTGGACAGTCGTGATGCACAGATCCACAGGGGCATGACCTGGCTGTTCGAGTGCGGTGTACCCAGCCCCTGTGGGCAACCCGGGTGATGCACAGTCTTCCCCACGGTGTGGACGCCCCTTTCCGCGCTTGTCGGTGGATAACTCGGCCGATCGAGGGCTGATGAGACGAAAGTCACACCGCCGCAAGGCAGTTGGGGCCACACAGGTAACCCTTTTGAGGCGCCTGGAAGGTTCCTCAGTGAGGCTTTTAGGGCATATGGGAGGCCTCCATGAGGCGCCTGGGAGCGCACGCGCACGAGTGGGAGGCGTGCCGGAGTCGCGGCGGAGAAGCCGTGGGGAGGCCGCCTGGGGACGGAGCAGCTACCTCTGGGGACAGCGCAAAGGCCCGTCCCCGGGGCGGGGAGCGGGCCTGGAGGCGAGAACGGGCGTACGACGGCGGGCGGTTGGGTGTACCACCCGCCGCGGACTCAGCTCTTGATGCGGTTGGTGAGCTCGGTGACCTGGTTGTAGATCGAACGCCGCTCGGCCATCAGGGAGCGGATCTTGCGGTCCGCGTGCATCACGGTCGTGTGGTCGCGTCCGCCGAACTGCGCGCCGATCTTGGGCAGCGACAGATCGGTGAGCTCACGGCACAGGTACATGGCGATCTGACGGGCGGTCACCAGCACGCGGCTGCGCGAAGTCCCGCACAGGTCCTCGACGGACAGGCCGAAGTACGACGCGGTGTGCGCCATGATCGTGCCCGCGGTGATCTCCGGGCCGGCACTGTCCGGGATGAGGTCCTTCAGCACGATCTCGGTCAGTTGCAGGTCGACCGGCTGCCGGTTGAGGCTCGCGAACGCGGTGACGCGGATCAGCGCACCCTCCAGCTCACGGATGTTCCGCGAGATCTTGCTGGCGATGTACTCCAGGACGTCCGGGGGAGCGTTGAGCCCCTCCTGGATCGCCTTCTTCCGGAGGATCGCGATGCGTGTCTCCAGCTCAGGCGGCTGCACATCGGTGATGAGACCCCACTCGAACCGGTTCCGCAACCGGTCTTCCAGAGTCACCAGTTGCTTGGGCGGACGGTCCGACGAGATGACGATCTGCTTGTTGGCGTTGTGGAGCGTGTTGAAGGTGTGGAAGAACTCCTCCTGCGTCTGCTCCTTCGTCTCCAGGAACTGGATGTCGTCGACGAGCAGGACGTCCACATCGCGGTAGCGGCGCCGGAAGCCGTCGGCCTTGCCGTCGCGGATCGAGTTGATGAACTCGTTGGTGAACTCCTCGGAACTCACGTACCGCACCCGGGTGCCGGGGTAGAGGCTGCGCGCGTAGTGCCCGATCGCGTGCAGGAGGTGGGTCTTGCCCAGGCCGGACTCGCCGTAGATGAACAGCGGGTTGTACGCCTTGGCCGGCGCCTCGGCCACCGCGACCGCGGCCGCGTGGGCGAAGCGGTTGCTGGAGCCGATGACGAACGTCTCGAAGAGGTACTTGGGGTTCAGGCGGGCGGCGGGCTCGTTCTCCTTGCCCGGGGAGAGCTGTTCGCGGCCGGTTCCGGGACGTGCGTCGGGCCGGGCATTCGGCCGCGCGGGTGACGACGACATTCTGTCGTCGGATCCATGAATCGAATTGTCCACAAAGCTGTGGACAGCCGCTGTGGAAAAACTCCCCGGTGCGTTGATCGCAGGAGCGTTGATCAGATCATCGCGACCCGAGAACAGCGTGCCCTCTTCCACCGGAATCGATGCATTGGGCGTTTTGTGGTCGCCGGCGCCCCCGCCCTGTCCGGGCATTTCCCCGCCGGGGGATTTCTGCGCGGGCAGCGACGATCCGTGGTCGGGGTCGTGGCCGTTCGGACCGCGGTGGTCGTCCTGGCCGAACTGGCCGGGGCGGTACGGCGTGTCGCCGCCGTAGCGGTGCTCCGGGGCGTACGGGTCCTGGCCGTACGCGTCCTGCGGGTACCGGCCGGGCCCGGGACCGGGGCCGTAGCGGTCCGGCCCGTAGCCGCCCTGGTCGTACTGCTCGCGCCCCTCCCGGTCGCGGTGGTCCCGCAGGTCCCGGGGGTCGCGCGGGTCGCGGGGATCACGGGTGTCGCGCGCGTCCCGCTGGTCCCGCAGATCCCGTGGGTCGTACTGCGCCTCGCGCATGTCCCGCTGCGGGTACCGGGGTGCCGGCCCGTAGCGCTCCTGCCGGTAGTCCTGCCCGTAGTCCTGGGCATAGGGGTCGGCACCCGGGTACGGCTCGGGGCGGTAGTGCTGCGGCGGACCGTAGACGTCCGGCTGTGGATAGGAGTCCTGTTGGTACGGCTCCTGCTGGTACCCCTCCTGCGGGCCGTACGCCGCCTCGCCCGCCGCGCCCGGCTCCACCGTGACCGCGAAGGTGATGGCCCGCCCGAACCCCTGGCTCAGCGTGTCCGTCACCATGTGCCGCAGCCGCCCGTCGAGCACCTGCTTCGCGAACTCGTTCGGCGCCGCCAGCAATACGGTGTCGGAGATCAACGCGAGCGGCTGGGTGCGCTGGAGCCACGAGCGGTCCTTGGCCTCGACGCTTTCATCCGTGGCCAGTCGTTCCAGGAACCGTGCCCATACTGCGGCGAGGTCGCTGGTGATGTCAGCCACGGTGCACGCTCTTTCTTGCGTCGTTACGGGGCGGCGGGCCGATCGCGTCGATCGTGACGACCGGAGAGTCGGTCGTCGGAAAGCTGATCGGGAAGGCCGTCACCGCTACGGGGGCGACGGGGAGCAGAACCCACCACGGTAGTCGTCGGGCGGGCCCCGGCTCAACCCGTTGTCCACAGGCTGTGAATACAGTGTCTTCGCAGCTAGACGGCGTACACTGCGGCCCAGGACGCCCTCGGGGGCGTCGGCCGCGGCAGTCGCCCGGAGTCGGTCGCGTGTCCCCCATTTGACCGCAACGGGCGTTGGTACGTACCGTAAGCCGGTCTAGTTGTCGACGACCGCTGCCGCATGTCCGTAAATGCCCTGCGGACGTACGGTGATGGTTGGCGGCAAATCCCGCCAGCCTCCGAGTCAAATCCTGGAGCCCCCGAGTGAGCAAGCGCACCTTCCAGCCGAACAACCGTCGCCGGGCGAAGACCCACGGGTTCCGGCTGCGCATGCGCACCCGTGCCGGCCGCGCCATCCTGGCTGCCCGCCGCCGCAAGGGTCGCGCCGAGCTGTCCGCCTGATCTTCGGTGCGGAGAGGAGTCGGTTCATTGTGCTCCCTCCCGCCAACCGGCTGAGGCGCCGCGACGAGTTCGCCGTGGCCGTCCGACGCGGACGACGCGCCGGACGACCGCTGCTCGTGGTTCACATCGCGCGGCCCGACAGTTCCACGGACCCGCACGTGTCCGCAGGGGAGACCCCGCCGCCGCGTGCGGGTTTCGTCGTGAGCAAGGCCGTCGGGCCGGCGGTGGTCCGCAACCGCGTCAAGCGCCGCCTCCGCCATCTGGTCCGGGACCGTCTGGGGCTGTTGCCGGAAGGTAGCCTGGTCGTGGTACGCGCCCTGCCGTCGGCGGCCGATGCCGGGCTCGCCGAACTCGCCGGTGACCTGGATGCGGCACTGGGCCGACTGCTCGGTCGTTCCAAGGAGACACACGCGGCACCCCCGCCGTCGGGTGACACCGAGGCCCGGACAGGGGCCCAGCCAGGGGCGAGGCCATGAAGTACCTGCTCATGGGGCTCATCAGGCTCTACCAGTGGACGATCAGTCCGATGCTGGGGCCGGTGTGCCGGTTCTACCCGAGCTGCTCGCGCTACGGGTACGCGGCCATCTCCACGCACGGCGCGATCAAAGGCACGTACCTGACCGTGTGGCGCATCCTGCGCTGCAACCCCTGGAACGCCGGTGGAGTCGATCCTGTGCCGCCGCGTACCCGCCGCCCATGGCGTCTCCGGTCCTCCGGGGCAGCCCCCGAGGCGCAGAAGACCTCCCGTACCGAGTGCGTCGCCGAGCACGGCGATCACGTGCACGGTGCGCACACCATCGCCCGAGGAGCCTGACCGTGGGGCTACTTAACCCCCTCTACGACGCCGTTTCCTGGATCATCCTCCAGTTCCACGCCCTGTTCAGCCCGCTCTTCGGCAAGGACAGCGGATGGGCCTGGGGCCTCTCCATCGTCTGTCTCGTGGTGCTGATCCGGATCTGTCTGATCCCGCTGTTCGTGAAGCAGATCCGGGCCACCCGGAACATGCAGATCCTGCAGCCCAAGATCAAAGAGATCCAGAACCGCTACAAGAACGACAAAGAGCGCCAGTCCCAGGAGATGATGAAGCTCTACAAGGAAACGGGGACGAACCCGCTTTCGAGCTGTCTCCCCATCCTTGTGCAGATGCCGTTCTTCTTCGCGCTCTTCCACGTGCTCAACCGCGTGTCGGGCGGCCGGACGGTCGGTGTCCTGAACCAGGCGGACGTCGACTCGGCCAAGCAGGCGCACATCTTCGGTGCCCCGCTGGCCGCCAAGTTCACCGACTCCGCCAGCAAGATCGCGAACCTCGACGCCGACCTGACCACGGTCCGCATCGTCACCGTCGTGATGATCCTGCTGATGTCCGCGTCGCAGTTCATCACCCAGCGCCAGCTGATGGTGAAGAACACGGATCCCGCTGCCATGGCCGCGAACCCCTTCGCGCAGCAGCAGAAGATCCTGATGTACGTCTTCCCCATCATGTTCGCGGTCTTCGGCGTGAACTTCCCGGTCGGTGTGCTCCTCTACTGGCTGACCACCAACATCTGGACCATGGGCCAGCAACTGTTCGTCATCCAGCGCAACCCCACGCCCGGCAGCCTCGCGTTCACCGCCCGCCAGGAACGGTTGGCCGAGAAGGCCCGCAAGAAGGGCAAGGTGCTCACGCCCGAGGGCGACGTGGTCGACGCCGCGGAGTACGAGGCCAAGCTCGCGGAGGAGAAGGAGCGGGCCGCCAAGCGCGCGCAGCCGTCCCGGACCACCAAGGCCAAGCGCAAGGGCGGCGGCAGTACGCAGGGCTCCCCGGCGCAGCGGTCCACCGTCAAGGGCTCGACGGCCAGGACGCCTCCGACCGGCGGCAACGGCACCCCCGCGCCGAACATCGGCGCGGACGCCGGCACCCCGGGCGACACCGGGAGCACCGGTGGCACCGGAAGTACGGGTGGCAGTACCGCGAACGGCCGACCCCGGCCCGCTCGCAAGCAGACGCAGAGCCGCAAGAACCAGGGACGCAAGAAGTCCTGACCGGGGCAGGCCGAGGCCAGGGCCCGTCCCTGCCCGGCCGGCCCGCCCCGGCTCCGAGAAGACGCGCAGCGTTCGAGAAGTAGTGAGGAGCACCCCTGTGACGGAAGGCACGACCCCCGCCGTCGACACCCCCGCGGCGCCGCGGCGTATCACTCTGACCGCGGAGGACATCAGCCGTCTGGAGCAGGAAGGCGAGATCGCGGCCGACTATCTGGAGGCCCTGCTCGACATCGCCGACCTCGACGGCGACATCGACATGGACGTCGAGGGCGGCCGCGCCTCGGTCTCCGTGATCCCGGCCGAGGACGCCGATCCGACGTCCGGCGACCTCACCCGGCTTGTGGGCCGGGAGGGCGAGGTCCTGGAGGCACTCCAGGAGCTGACCCGTCTCGCCGTGCACCGCGAGACGGGGGAGCGCAGCCGCCTCATGCTCGACATCGCCGGCTTCCGCGCCAAGCGCCGCCAGGACCTGGCACGCCTGGCCACCGAGGCGGTCGAGCAGGTCAAGGAGACCGGCGAGTCGGTCAAGATGAAGGCGATGACGCCGTTCGAGCGCAAGGTCGTGCACGACACGGTCGCCGAGTCCGGGCTGCGCAGCGAGTCGGAGGGCGAAGAGCCCCAGCGCTGCGTCGTCGTCCTGCCGGCCTGAGGTCCGTCGGACCGCACCCGCGCCACCACGCGGCCACGGTCCCGCCGTCCTGAATCGAGCAGATCCGTCGCCGGGCCCCGCCTGTGAAAGGGCGGGGCCCCGGCCGTTCCTGGGAAGATGTTTCACGTGGAACACGAGACAGCGGGTGAGGTAGGCCGGGGGTCCGGGGGTCGTCCCCCGGGCGGGCACAGCCACGTGGAACACGAGACAGCGGGTGAGGTAGGCCGGGGGTCCGGGGGTCGTCCCCCGGGCGGGCACAGCCACGTGGAACACGAGACAGCGGGTGAGGCAGGCCGGGAGTCGAGCGGTCGCCCTCCGGGCAGCCACGATCACGTGGAACACGAGACATCCCCAGACGCGTGGCGGAAGCGCGGGGCCGGGGAGCCCGCCGAGCGGGCCCCCGAGGCTCCTGACGCCGCCGCGCGCCTGTTCGGCGACAACCTGGGCCTCGCGGTGCGCTACGCCGACATCCTGGCCGACACCGGGGTACGCCGCGGGCTGATCGGCCCCCGTGAGGTCGCGCGCCTGTGGGAGCGCCATCTGCTCAACTGCGGTGTGCTGGCCGAGTTGCTGCCCGAGGGCGCCGTGGTGCACGACGTCGGTTCCGGCGGCGGACTCCCCGGCATCCCCCTGGCGCTGGTGCGCCCGGACCTGCGGATCACGCTGGTGGAGCCCCTGCTGCGGCGTACCACGTTCCTCGACGAGGTGGTGCGCGAATTGGGCCTCGGCCATGTCCAGGTGCTGCGCGGCCGTGCCGAGGAGGTACGCGGCAGCATCGCGTCCGACGTGGTGACCGCCCGAGCCGTCGCGCCGTTGTCCCGACTCGCGGGCTGGGGCCTGCCGTTGCTGCGCTCCGGGGGCGAAATGCTGGCGCTGAAGGGGGACTCCGCGGCCGCCGAGCTCCAGGAGTCCGAGGCGGACCTGCGCAAGCTCGGTGCGGTCGGCTGGGATGTCGTCCAGGTGGGGGAGGGCATCGTCGATCCGCTGACCACGGTTGTACGCGTCCGGATGGGTGACGTCGTACGTCCCGCCCCCCGGGGCGCCCGCAAGGCCGCGAAGAACGCCCGTACGGGCGGCAAGGGTTCGACCCGCGGCGGCCGTCCGGGCCGGCGAGGCTGAGCCCACTCCGCCGAGGGAGTTCCGCCGATTGTTCGGAGATTGATCCGATCCGTCGGATATGTGCCTCATGTTGTAAGTGCCCGGTGTGTCGCGAAGCTGCTTCGCGATCGCGCCGGGCATCGTGTTTCACGTGAAACGACTTCCGTGGAAGCGCAAGTGGGCCGCTCAGCTCGGCGTCCCGGAGGCTTCAAAGATCCAGCAGGTTCGCTCCCCTCGCCCGCAACCACCGCCGAACATGGCAGTCTCTGAGAATGCCGACGGGGCGCGTGGCTCCGCCGGGGTTCTGGCAGCAGAGGAGAGTGGACCGTTGTCGTCCGACGTCACCGCCCCCGGGCAGGGCGGGCCGGCAGGGGGAACTGCCCTGCCCACTCAGCCGCATGGGGGATTCCACGACTCGCCGACGGACCCCGTGCCGGGGCCTCGCGATCCCTATCCGCCGGGTGGTCCCGGCCCCGCCCCCGGCGACGTTTCACGTGAAACCGAACCGGAGTTGGTGGACGACACCCCGATCGCCCGGGCCGCGCGCCAGGCCGTCGAAACGAGCCGGGCGGCCGCCGAAGGCCTGCCGAGGCCTGCGGAGACACGCGTCATGGTCGTCGCGAACCAGAAGGGCGGGGTCGGCAAGACCACCTCGACCGTCAACCTCGCGGCCGCACTGGCCCTGCACGGCGCCCGCGTGCTGGTGGTCGACCTCGACCCCCAGGGCAACGCGTCCACCGCGCTGGGGATAGACCACCACGCGAACGTGCCGTCGATCTACGACGTGCTGGTGGAGGGCAAGGACCTCGCCGAGGTCGTGCAGCCGGTGATCGACGTCGAGGGGCTGTTCTGCGCCCCGGCGACAATCGACCTCGCGGGTGCGGAGATCGAGCTGGTGTCGCTGGTGGCCCGGGAGAGCCGGCTGCAACGGGCCATCGAGGCGTACGAACAGCCCCTGGACTACATCCTCATCGACTGCCCGCCGTCGCTCGGTCTGCTGACCGTGAACGCGCTGGTGGCCGGTCGCGAGGTGGTCATCCCGATCCAGTGCGAGTACTACGCGCTGGAGGGACTGGGCCAGTTGCTGCGCAACGTCGAGCTGGTGCGCGGTCACCTCAACCGGCAACTCCACGTCTCGACGATCCTGTTGACGATGTACGACGCCCGGACCCGGTTGGCCTCGCAGGTCGCCCAGGAGGTGCGTGACCACTTCGCCGCCGAGGTGTTGAACACGTCGATCCCGCGTTCCGTGCGGATCTCCGAGGCGCCCAGTTACGGGCAGACGGTGATGACCTACGATCCGGGATCCAGCGGTGCCTTGTCGTATCTTGAGGCGGCGCGCGAGATCGCGCTTCGCGGGATCGCCGCAGAAACGAAGGGGGCACAGTGAACGAGCGTCGCAGGGGTCTGGGCCGGGGACTCGGCTCGTTGATCCCGGCGGGCGGGAACACGTCGGCACTGACCAAGCCGCTGCCCGAGCCCGCTGCCCCCGAGGTCGGCACCACATCGTGGCCGGTGCTGATTCCGGACCACACCGCTCCCGCGGCCACCGGTCTGGGAGCCCGGAAGCTGATCGACGGCGCCGCCGCGGGAGCCCCGGCCGGGGCCACGGTGGACGAGCCCGACGGCGTGGTGCCCGACGGCACGGTTCACGGCGCCTGGTTCGCCGAGCTTCCGGTCGAAGCCATCACGCCGAACCCGCGGCAGCCCCGTGAGTACTTCGATCCGGAAGCGCTCGAGGAACTCGTCCACTCCATCAAGGAAGTGGGGCTGCTTCAGCCGATCGTCGTGCGCCAGGTCGACGCCGAGCGCTACGAGCTGATCATGGGCGAGCGGCGCTGGCGGGCCTCGCAGGAGGCGGGCCTCACCGTCATTCCGGCGATCGTACGGGCTACCGAGAACGACAAGATGCTCCTGGACGCGCTCCTGGAGAACCTGCACCGTTCGCAGCTCAATCCGATCGAAGAGGCGGCGGCCTACGACCAGCTGCTGAAGGACTTCGGCTGCACCCAGGAGCAGTTGGCCGACCGCATCGGCCGCTCGCGTCCGCAGGTGACCAACACGCTGCGGCTGCTTCGGCTCCCCCCGGAGATCCAGGTGAAGGTTCAGGCGGGCACGCTGTCCGCCGGTCACGCCCGTCACCTACTGCGCCTCAAGGACGTCGACGAGCAGGTCCAGCTCGCCGAACGGGTCATCGCCGAGGGCATCTCGGTGCACTCGCTCGACGAGATCGTGCACCTGCGGCTGTTCGACGCCGAACAGGCGGCCGGCAAGAAGCCGAAGGCGCCGCGCAGCAAGCCCCAGGCGGGCAAGCACACGCCGATGCTCAACGATCTGGCGGACCGGCTCAAGGACCGCTTCGAGACGAGCGTCAGCGTCCAACTCGGCACGGCGAAGGGCAAGATCGTCGTCGAGTTCGCCTCGGTCGAGGACCTGGAGCGCATCCTCGCCGTGATGGCGCCGGGCGAAAGCAGGTTGCTCGCGAACCGACTGGCGTCGGCGGACGTGCCGACGCAGGGCGGCGCCGGGAGCGTCGAGGTGGCGCGCTGAGCGCAATGACACGGAGAGGGCCCGCGGACTGTGTCCGCGGGCCCTCTGTCTTCCCGGTGCGGGGTTTCACGTTTCGCGCTTCACGTTTCGCGTTTCACGTGAAACGGCCCCGCGCACTCCACACGGCGCCCGTTGCGCGAGTTCACGTGGAACAGGTCAGGCGGCGGGCGTCGGCGGCGGTTTCACGTGAAACGGAGCCACGCGGTGCGCCGACGTTTCACGTGGAACGTGTCGCCGCCCGGTGCAGCAACTCGCGGTAGAGGACGCCCGCGTCGAGGCCGGCCGCCGTGACCGCCTGCGGCAGCAGGCTCGTCTCGGTCATCCCCGGCGCGACGTTGGACTCCAGGAACCACGCGGTGCCCTCGGCGTCGACGATGAGGTCCGTACGCGAGACGTCGCGCAGGCGCAGAACCTGGTGTGCCGTCAGAGCCGTCTGCGCGGCCGCCTGAGCGGCTTCCGGGTCGAGCCGGGAGGGGACGAAGAACTCCGTGGTTCCGGCCGTGTAGCGGGCCGTGTAGTCGTACACGCCGGAGTCCGGCACGATCTCGACGATCGGCAGCGCCTCCGGACCCGATCCGGTGTCCACGACGGAAACCGCGACTTCGGTGCCCTCCAGGTACGTCTCGACCAACGCGACGTCGCCGTACGCGAAAGCCCCCACCATCGCCGAGGACAACTCGTCGACGGTCCGGGCGACCGAGGCGCCGAGCGCCGAGCCGCCGCGGGTGGGCTTCACGAACAACGGGAGCCCGAGCCGCGCGACGATCGCCTCCAGGACCGCCGAGGCGCCCAGGTCCCGGAAGGTGTCGTGGGGGAGGGCCACCGAGTCGGGGGTCCGCACCCCGGCGGCCCGCAGCGCGGCCTTCGCCATCGGCTTGTCGAAGGCGGTCCGGCAGGCGTCCGGTCCGGAGCCCACGTACGGGATGCCGAGCAGGTCGAGCACATCGCGCACCGCCCCGTCCTCCCCGTAGGAGCCGTGCAGTGCCGGGAAGACGACGTCCGGCCGGTCGGCGGCGAGTGCGGAGAGCAGGCGCCCGTCGACATCCAGGACCTCGACATCCACGTCGATCGCCCTGAGGGCGTCCGCGATCCGGCGGCCGGAGCGCAGCGAGACGTCGCGTTCGTGCGACAGCCCGCCGGCGAGTACGACGACGCGGCCGAGGTCGCTCATCCGTGGTCCTTTCGGGAGGGGGTGCGGGGGCATGGTGGTCGGATACCCCTTGAGGAGAGACGGGGGAGCTGAGACGGGGAGTCGGAACGGGAGCCGTCGCGGTGCGGGCCGGTGCCCGAGGGTTTCACGTGAAACGCGGGCGGTGTCGTACCGCCCCGCCGCGACCCGCGCCCCGACCCCGGCATGGTTCCACGTGAAACCTCGCGGACCGGCCGCCGCTCACGCGAGCGACGCTCACGCGAGATCCGGTCCCGGGGCCTGCGTGGTCGGGGACGGGGACGGTGTGGAGCCGCCCGGCAGGGCGGGGCCGGTGCCGCCGAACATCGACCGCAGTTCCAGCTCCTGCGCGATGACCGCCGCGAGGCGGCGCACCCCCTCGCGGATCCGGTCCGGCGTCGGATAGCAGAAGGAGAGGCGCATCGACGATGCCCCGAAGCCGTCGGCGTAGAAGGCGGTACCGGGGACGTACGCGACCCGGGCGGTGACCGCCCGCGGCAGCATCGCCTTGGCGTCGAGGCCCTCCGGCAGCGTCACCCAGACGAAGAAGCCGCCGGCCGGGTTCGTCCACGTGGCGTCAGGCGGCATGTAGGTGCGCAGCGCGTCGAGCATCGCGTCCCGCCGCTCGCGGTACATCTCGCGGTACGTCTTGATCTGCGCCCGCCACGGCTGGGTCTCCAGATACGCCGACACTGTCATCTGGGAGAAGACCGGCGGACTGAGGACGGAGGCCTCCGCCGCCAGCACCAGCTTCTCGCGTACCGCATGCGGGGCGACCGCCCACCCGACCCGCAGGCCCGGCGCGAAGGTCTTGGAGAACGATCCGAGGTAGATGACCCCGTCGGCGTCGTCGGCGCGCAGCGCACGCATCGGGTCGCCGTCGAAGCCCAGCAGCCCGTACGGGTTGTCCTCGATGATCAGCAGATCCGCGGCCCGGCAGATCTCCAGGATCCGGGCCCGCCGCTCCAGCGAGAGGCAGACGCCCATCGGGTTGTGGAAGTTGGGGATCGTGTAGAGGAACTTGGCCCGCTTGCCGGAGGCGCGCACCGCGGCGATCGCGTTCTCCAGGTGCTCGGGGATCAGGCCGTCGTCGTCCATGCCCACGTGCACGACGTTCGCCTGGTACGAGGCGAAGGTCGACAGCGCGCCCACGTAGCTGGGCGCCTCGGCCAGGATCACGTCCCCGGGATCGATGAAGACGCGCGTCACCAGATCGAGGGCCTGCTGCGAGCCGACCGTCACGGTGATGTCGTCGGGGTGCGCGTCGATGCCTTCGAGACGCATGACGTCGCAGATCTGCCCGCGCAGGGTCTCGTCGCCCTGGCCCGAGCCGTACTGCAGGGCCACGGTGCCGCGCTCGGAGACCAGGCGGGCGACGGTGTCGGCGACCGCATCGAGGGGGAGCGCGTTGATGTTGGGCATACCGCCCGCGAGTGAGACGACCTCGGGCCGTGATGCCACGGCGAACAGAGCTCGTACCTCGGAAGCCGTCATGCCGGCCGTACGGGCGGCGTAGCGGTCGACATAGTTGTCGAGACGGGATCCGGGGGAGCTCTGCGGGACGTTCACGTACCGGCCTCCTTGAGGCGATGCGGGTGGGCGAACCTGTTGCTGTTCCACCGAGTATGCGAAATCGCACGGCTCGGCGCGCTGTGATTGCCGCCATAGGAGTGGTCTTCGGCGGACAACCGGCTGCGTCGTACAGCCGCATTGGGTCGGGCGGACGGGGGCGATTACCATGCGTCTTGGCGTAACCACCCATTCTGGAGGGCCCCATGCGCTCGGTGCGATGGGTTATCACCGGCCTCGGAGTCGGCGTCGTCGGCGGCTTCGTGGGCGGCTTCCTCAGTTCGTCTCGTCCGGAGACGCGCGACCAGCGCGCGTGGTTGCCGGACGGCCCCGCGGTCCCGGTGCGTGAACTCCCCGCCGAGGACCGCGTCCTGCCGGGCAACCCGCAGCAGGTGCTGGTGGGCGAGCCCGTTCCGGAGTACAGCGAGTGAACCGCGGCGCACGTTTCACGTGAAACGTGCGCCGTGAAACGTGCGCCGCGGAGTCAGAGTCGGGCGTCGAACCTGAGCGACCGCCTCAGATGAAGGCCGGGAGCCGCAGCATTCCTGTCGGCTCGTCCTGGTCCGGCGGCAGGTACAGCCGCTGCAACGCGACCACGATCGACTCGGCCGCCATGTCGCGGAACGACGCCTGGGTCAGCAGCGCGGCATCCTCGGCGTTCGTCAGGTAGCCGAGTTCGACCCGCACCGCGGGCATCCGGGTACTGCGCAGGAGCGGCCACGCCTTGCCGTGCGTCCGGCAGTCGACCATGCCGGTACGCGCGATCAGCTCGCGCTGCACGAGGCCCGCGAACCGTTCCCCGGTGGGGGAGCGCAGCCCGTGCGCGTCGCTGCCGCTGCCGTAGTAGAACGTCGCGACGCCGCGCGCCTGCGCGTTGTCGTTGCGGTCGGAGTGCAGCGAGATGACGAGGTCCGCGTCGGTCGCGTTGGCGAAGGCCGCACGCTGCTCCTCGGCCACGTCGGCGTCGCCGTCCAGCCCCCGGGTCAGGTACGCCTGCACGCCGAGTGCGGACAGCCGGCCCTCCAGGCGGCGGGCGAGGTCCCACACCACATCGGCCTCGCTCAGCCCGTGCGCGACCACGCCCGGGTCGGTGCCGCCGTGGCCGGGGTCGACCACGACGACCTTGCCGGAGAGCGCGGGACCTGACCGGTGGATCAGCTCCGACTCGCGCATCGCGTGCGGCTGCCCGCCGACCACCGTGCGCGCGAGCCGGTCCAGTGCGCGGAACGTCGCCGGGCCGCAGGTGCCGTCGGCGCGCAGCCCGTAGTTGCGCTGGAAGTCGCGCAGCGCGCGCTCGGTGCCGGGGCCGAGGAGCCCGTCGACGCGTCCGCAGTCGAAGCCCATGTCGAGCAGGCGCTGCTGGAGGGTGGCGACGTCGTCGCCGACCAGCATGTGGCTCACCGAGTACGACAGGACGCGGTCGCCGAGCCGCCACCGGGCCTCGTCGAGTTGGCGGTACGTCTCGGGGCCCACGATGCCGTCGATGGTGAGCGCCCGCTGCTGCTGGAAGTGTCGTACCGCGCGGTCCACCGCGTCGTCGAAGAGCGCGTCGTCGCCCCGGTCCGGGTCCTGGTCGACCCGGGCATCGGCGGCGAGCAGGCCCAGCAGCACCAATTTGGATCTGATCTCGGCCACGGCAGGGCCGGTGTCTCCGCTTCGGTACTGCCGCTGCAAGGTCATGGAACGGAATCCTCCCGAGATTGACGCAACACCCGATCGTACGCGCGCCGGACCGCACGCGAGCCTGCCTCCGCCGCGTGCTCCGGGCCTCAACACGCCGGAAAGGCGCCCCCCGGTTCCGGGAGGCGCCTTCCGTCGTGCGGCCGCCGGACGGTATCCGGCGGGTGGGGCAGGAGCTCGCTCGGAGGCTCGCTCGGACCTCGGTCAGATCTTGGTCGGACCTCGGTCAGATCTTGGTCGGACCTCGGTCAGATGAAGTCCGCAAGCTCCTTGAGGAGCAGCGACTTCGGCTTGGCGCCGACGATGGTCTTGACGATCTCGCCGCCCTTGTAGACGTGCAGGGTCGGGATCGACATGACGCCGTACCGGGTGGTGATCTCCGGGTTCTCGTCGATGTTCAGCTTGGCGATGCCGAGCTTGTCGCCGTGCTCCGCCGCGATCTGCTCGAGCGCCGGGGCGATCTGGCGGCACGGCCCGCACCACTCGGCCCAGAAGTCGACCAGAACGGGCTTGTCGCTCTGGAGCACTTCGGTGTCGAAGGTCTTGTCGGTCGTCTTGATGATGCCCTCGGCCATGGTGGCTCCTTCGGTGGTAGGGCTCGGTCGGCGGATGCGGGATCAGGCGGAGACGGTTTCGCGGTGCTTCAGGTCCTCGAGGTACCGCTCGGCGTCCAGCGCGGCGGCGCAGCCGCTGCCGGCCGCGGTGATGGCCTGGCGGTAGATGTGGTCGACCACGTCGCCGCACGCGAAGACGCCGGTGAGGTTGGTGTGCTGGGTCGGGTGGGTGACCTTCACGTACCCTTCCTCGTCCAGGTCGATCTGGTCCTTGAGCAGCTCGGTGCGCGGTTCGTGGCCGATCGCGATGAACAGGCCGGTGACGTCCAGGTCGCGCAGCTCGCCGGTGACCGTGTCGCGCAGCTTCACACCGGTCAGCTTGCCGTCGCCGACGACCTCGGCGACCTCGCTGTTCCATGCGAACTTGATCTTGTCGTTGGCGAACGCGCGGTCCTGCATGATCTTCGAGGCGCGCAGCTCCTCACGGCGGTGGACGACCGTCACCGTCTCCGCGAAGCGGGACAGGAAGGTGGCCTCCTCGATCGCCGAGTCGCCGCCGCCGACCACCGCGATGTGCTGGTTGCGGAAGAAGAAGCCGTCGCACGTGGCACACCACGAGACGCCGTGCCCGGACAGTTCCTTCTCGTTCGGCAGGCCCAGCTCGCGGTACGCGGAACCGGTCGCGAGGATCACGGCCTTCGCGCGGTGCACGTTGCCCGAGCCGTCCTTGACCACCTTGACGTCGCCCTCGAGCTCGGCCTCGACGATGTCGTCGGAGACCAGCTCGGCGCCGAAGCGCTCGGCCTGCTTGCGCAGGTTGTCCATCAGGTCCGGCCCCATGATGCCCTCGGGCCACCCGGGGAAGTTCTCCACCTCGGTGGTGTTCATCAGCGCGCCACCCGCCGTGACCGCGCCCTCGAAGACGAGAGGCTTCAGGTCGGCGCGTGCGGCGTAGACGGCGGCCGTGTATCCGGCCGGGCCGGAACCGATGATGATCACGTTACGGACGTCGCTCACGCTGGGCCCATCCCTGCTTCTCGTCGAGCCGACCGGGTCTTCGGACGGCGATGCCGGTGGTTGCGGGGCCACCCCCGACTGCTGGGTGCGGCACTGTCCGCTCAACCGATCCTAGGTCCGCGCCATTCCCGTGACGACCACGGCTGTACCCGGTGCCGACGGACGCACCGGAGCGTGCGCGACAGGGCGTCGCCTCAGGGGGACGCGGCGGGCCTCAGGGGGATGTTGCGGGTGAGGAGCACCACTCCCGCGGATGCCGGAGACCTGCTCGCGGACTGGAGCGCGGCGGTGCTGCAGGAGGCGGAGACGACGACCGCATCGACGCTGTTGCCGTCCGGTGCGGCGTACACGAGGACGTACACGACCTGCCCCAGGTAGCGCGCCTGCTCGGCCGCGATCGGCGTGCGGTTCGCGGCTTCGATCCCGGCCGCCGCGGTGACGCAGTCCGGAACCTTCTGGGCGGCGCCCCTCCCGCTGCTGGGCACCTCCGGGGTCGTCGCGCCGCTCTTGGTGGACTCGGCGGAGTCGGTGCCGAAGCCGGCCGCCCCCTGCCTCTCGACCAAGGCGGCGACCTGGGAGTCCAGGGTGGCGTCCCGGTACTCCGGCAGTGCGGCGGCCGAGGACGCCGACGGCGCCGCGGCGGCGGGCGGCCCCGAGCCCGCCGAGTTGCCGGGCTTGCCGGTGGACGCCTGGTCCTGGGACAGCGCCGGCGCGTTGGCCGCGCCCTTGCTGTCCGCGTTGTCGGAACTGGACCCGCCGAGCCCGCCGCTCGCGATCAGTCCGACGAACAGCAACAGGGCGGCGACTGCCGCGGCCGCACCGAGCAGGCCGGGAGCGAGCCGCCGCCTGCGGCGGACTTCGTGCAGATCGACGACGGGCGCCAATGCCTCGGGAGCCCGGTGCGGCCGGGGCGGGGGCAAGGCCCCGAGGTCGGGGCCCGCCGACGGACGGGGCGCGGGCACCTCGGCCTCGCCCCGGCGCTCGGCGCCGCCGGGCTTCCCGCCGTGCTGCACCCGGTCGGCCGCCGCCGCGTCGGCGAGGGCGGACTCGATCCGGGCGAAGACGTCCTCGGGCATCGGCTCGGCCGGCTGCCCGGCGAGCAAGTCGCGCACCTCGGCAAGGGCGTCGCGGGTGTCACGGCACTCGGCGCAATCGGCGACGTGGGCTTCGGCCTCGGCGGTCTCCGCCTCGGAGAGCAGCCCCTCGACGAGGTCGGAGAGGACGTCGACGTCCACATGCCCGTCCGGGCCGACCACGCGGTTCTGAGCGGTCATCGCGTCACACCTCCGTCCCGATGCCCGTCCGTTCCTCCACCGTTCACGTGCGGCTGGGGACGCACGGCTTTTGTGCCGTCGTCCGACGGTCTGACGGACGCCCCCGCCGCCTGGTTCCCTTCGCGCAGATGCCGGACGAGCGGCAGCAGCCGCGCCCGGCCGCGCGCGCAGCGGCTCTTGATCGTTCCGGGCGCCACGTCGAGGACCTTCGCGGCCTCGTCGACGGGGTAGCCCTCCATGTCCACCAGCACGAGCGCCGCGCGCTGTTCGGCCGGGAGAGTCGCCAGCGCGGACAGCAGTACGTCCCGCGTCTCGCCGCGCACCGCGGGGTCCTCCCCGGCCGGTGCCGGGATGCGCTGGTCGAGATCCTCGGGAAGCGGTACGGCCGGCCGCGCGGCCTTGCGCCGCGCGCGGTCGAGGCAGGCGTTGACCACGATGCGGTGCAGCCACGTTGTGACGGCCGAACGGCCCTCGAAGCGCGCCGCCGCACGGTAGGCGGAGACGAAGGCGTCCTGGAGGGCGTCAGCGGCTTCCTCGCGGTCGCCGAGCGTGCGGAGGGCGACGGCCCAGAGCCGGTCGCGGTGGCGGCGTACCAACTCGCCGAAGGCGTCCGGGTCTCCCGAGGAGTGCAGCGCAAGGAGATCGACGTCGGTCACGTCGACGTACGCGGACTCCGCGCTCAAGCTCACCCCCCGGCGGCTGGAAAGTTCCGGGGGTCATCCTGGCACGACAGGCTGCCCGCCGTGCACGCTCACTTGTTGAAGTGGATCTCCGTGACGCCGTTCTTCAGGCCTGCGCCGCTCGAACCGTCCGCACCCATACGTGGCAGTTCGGTGAACCAGATGAGCACGAAACGGGTCTTGACCGGCTGCGTCGTGGTGACCGTGACGCTGTTTCCGGACGAACTCGTGCCCGTGCCGACGACCGCGTACTGCCCTTGGGCACCTTGCTGGTTCGGGGGCATCGCCTGGATGTCCGGAGCTGTTGCCCGCACCTCGAACGTGGTGCCCGGGCCGCCGTATTTGAGGTCGACGGTGACGGAGGAAAGGTCCACAGGCTGCCCGAAGTCGTAGACGATCCCGACGCCGGGCTTCAGGTCCGTGAGCCGCTGGTCCAGGTAGGACTTGGTGTGCCACTCGGTAGACGGGTCGTTGTCGTAGGTCGCCTTGACCTGGGCCGCGTCCTGGCCGCCCCCATAGGGGTCGAACTCGCGCGCGCCGACAACCGTGACGGGTACCGGAGGAGCGGCGGCCGGGGGCTCTTCCGATGTGGGTGAGGGCTTGTCGCTGCTCGTGGTCGGGCTGGGGGTGGGCTGTTCGTTCTTGTCCTGGTTCACGTGGGCGGCGATCTGCCAGGTCGCCAGCACGATGGCCGCCAGCACGATCAGCGCCACGATTCCCTTGACGAACCGCCCGAACCCGCCGCCCAGCGTCGGCGGCGGTCCCGCGGGGGTCCTCGTCGGAACCGCCCTCGGCGGACCGCCGTTGAACCCGCTGCTGCCGCGCGACAGCAGCGCCGTCGGGGTGTACTCGTCGTCGAACTCCGCCCCCGCCGCGCTCACCGGCGGCTCCGGCTCCGGCGGCAGCACCGTGGGTATCGCCGCGAGGGCCGCCACGACGTCCTCGGGTGCCTCGAACGGCGCCTGGTGCTTGTACTCCTGCCCGAGCGCCCGCATCGCGATCGCCTCGAGCGGCATGTGCACGTGGGCCTTCACCTGGCCCGGGGTGCACAGCTTGTCGCCGTTGCGCGGGGCCTGCGGCAGCCCGTACGCCGCCGCGTCCGGCCAGCGCCGCGCCAGGCACGCGTACAGCAGCGAGCCGATCGCGCGGGTGTCGTCACGTGCCGCATCGGTGGTGTCGTGTCCGTACAGCGCCGCCTCGACCGACAGGCCGACGATCTTGTACTGCCCGGTGTGCATGCGCAGCACGTTCTCGGGGTCGAGGCGCAGGTGCGACAGGCCCGCGCGGTGCGCGACGGCCATGGCGTCGGAGACCGAGCGGGCCATCTCGTACGCCTCGTGCGGCGGCAGCGGGTTGGTGGCCAGCAGCGACGCGAGGTTGTCGGCGTCCGGCAGCCACTCCTTCACCACGTAGACGAGGCCGTCCTCTTCGGCCGCGTCGAGCACCTGCACGAACCGCGGGTCGCCGACCAGCGCCGCCGCCCGGGCCGCGGCCATCACGCTGCGCGCGTGCTCGCTGCCGGCCGCCACCAGGTGGATGCCCACGGCGCGGCGCAGCTTCTCGTCGACCGCGCGCCACGTGGCGCTCTTGCCGTTCGAACTGAGCTTGTCCTCAAGCCGGTAGCGCCCGGCGAAGCGCGTGCCCTGGGTGACGTCCCCGACCCGGCGCGGCGGTTCGGCCTCCTCGGCCTCGAACTCCCGGGTCCCCGCGGCGACGTCGGCGGGGCGGTCGTGCCGCGGCGCCTCCTCGTCGCTCCCGGCGGCGCTCGCGGCGTCGATCGTGTCGGTGGCGGGAACGACAGTCGTCTCCGCGGTGGCCTCTGCCGACTTGCCGTCCACCGAAGGGGCCTCCGGGACTTCGTGGTCCACGATCGTGTCCGCCACATCGGCGGCGGGGTCGAGTGCCACGGTCTCGGCCGTGACTTCGGCCGGCTTCGCGTCGTTGGTGTCGGTGACGCCGACACTCTCGGCAGTGCCGTTGACCGCGCTGATTTCCGTTCCGCTTTCGGTGCCGCCGTCGGCGCTGCCGCCAGCGCTGGTGCCGGTGTTGGGGTCGATGCCAGGTCCAGTGCCGGGGTCGGTGCCGGGGTCGGTGGTATCGGTGTCGACAGTATCGGTTTCGCCGGTGTCGAGGGTGCTGGAGCCGGAAGGGCCGTCCGCCATCAGGTGGACGGAGCCTGCGGTTCGGTCCGTCACCGTATACTCACCCTCCTCGTAGCCCCGCCCCATCGTACGAGCGCGGCGGCACGGCGCGTCACCCGCCTGCTCCTTCGTACGACACCTTCGAGGGGCAAACAGGTTGCCCCGCGATCTTTCCGGCAAACCGAGTTCGTCCCGGGCAGTACTACCCCGAATCGCCGTGGGACACCGCTTGTATGCCCCATCGTGATCCATCCCGTGCGAATTCGCTCGTCGGACACTGCTGTGACACCCATCGTCTCATCCGACGCATGAGACGTGGGTGAGGTTCCGGCCGACGTCAGCCGGAACCCGGCCACGGCGGTCAGCGACCCAGTCGGCCCTTCACCATGCCGGTCATGGCCGACAGTTCCTCGATGCGCATGCGGCTCGCCGCGATCAGGAACACCACGGCCATTGCCACGAGTCCGGCCAGCACGGCGGCGAGCGAGCCGCCGAATCCGTTGCCCAGCGAGTTGGTGCACATACGTGCGACGGCGAAGGCGGCGACGCCGCCGAGCGCCGACGCGACGATCAAACGGGTGTACGTGCGCGTGACGCGCCGCCCGTCGAGGTCCGGCAGATAGGTCTTGAGCCGCCGCGCCGCGAGCATGACGCCGACGAGGTACGCCGCGCCGTACGCCCCGGCCATGCCGACACCCGCCCACTTCGTGGGCAGCACCAGGTAGGCGAGCCCGGAAAGCGCCGCCGTGGTCGCGGCCACCCACACGGTGTTGAGGAACGGCGTGCGGGTGTCCTCGTACGCGTAGAAGCCGCGCAGCAGCACGTATTGCGCCGAGAAGGGGATGAGGCCGAGGCCGAGGGCCATCAGCATGTACCCGATCCAGTGGGCGCTGTTGACCCCCGTGGGCGCGAAGATCAGGCCGCCGATGTCGCGGCCGAGCGCGACGAACACGACTGCACAGGGCACGATCGCGACCGCCGACATGCGCAGGCCGGCCGAGATGTCGTCGCGTACGGACGTCTTGTCGTTGTCGGCGGCGGCGCGCGACATGCGCGGCAGCATCGCCGCCATGACCGAGACGGTGATGACCGCCTGCGGGAACTGCCAGACCAGCAGGGCGTTCGTGTAGGCCGAGAAGCCGACACCCCACGTGATGCCGTCCGTCTGCGCGTCGCTGTCGATCGCGTTCGCGAGCTGCGTGGTGACCAGGTAGCCGAGCTGGTTCGCGAGGACGAAGAGGAACGTCCACTTCGCGAGCCCGGCCGCCTTGCCCAGCCCGTGCCCGCGCCAGTCGAACCGCGGCCGGAAGTGGAACCGGGCCGCGCGCAGGTAGGGCACCATCGCGAGCGACTGCACGATCATGCCGAGCAACGTGCCGAGGCCGAGCAGCCGCGCCTCGTCGGGCGTGATGCGCGCCGCCGTCATGCCGCTGCTGTGCTGCGTTCCGGCGACCCAGATGTAGAGGCCGAACGTGGCGATGATGACGAGGTTGTTGAGGACCGGGGTCCACATCATCGGGCCGTAGCGCTCACGGGCGTTGAGGATCTGCCCGAACATCACGTGCAGGCCCATGAAGAAGATGATGGGCAGGCAGTAGCGCGCGAAGGTGGTGGCCAGTTCGAACTCGGCCTCCTGCTCCGCAAGCGAGTTGGCCATTATCCGGATCAGCCACGGGGCCGCGAAGACCGCGAGCGCGGTGAGCGCCAGCAGCAGCGTCATGACCAGCGTGAGCAGCCGGTTGGCGTACGCCTCGCCGCCGTCGTCGTCGTTGCGCATCGCGCGCACGAGCTGCGGTACGAAGACCGCGTTCAGCGCGCCGCCGCCGACGAGGATGTAGAGGAGGGTCGGCATCGTGTTCGCGACGTTGTAGGTGTTCGCGAACACCGCGGTGCCGAGGGCCGCCGCGATGACGAGGCTGCGGATGAACCCGGTGATGCGCGACACGATCGTGCCCGACGCCATGAGGGCGCTGGACCGCATCATGCCGGAGAGCCGGCCGCCCACCTTGCCGCCGACCGGGATGCCGGCCATGCGCTCTTCCGCGCCGCTGCCGGGCAGCCGGTAGACGGGCGACTGGGACGGCTCCGGCAGCGGTTCGACGAGGTCGGGCTCGGTGATCGTGAGCGAGCCGGCCGCGGCCGCCTCGGCGCGCTGCCGTGTCTCGTAGCGCTGGTACGCCTCGGTGTACGTCGGCATGCCGATCTCGCCGGTGAGGCCGAGGTGGATGCCGGTGAGCGTCTGGTCCATGAGCCAGCCGCCGGGGCGGTCGTAGTCGCCCCAGCCGCCGCCCGCGCCGTAGCCGCCGCCCGAACCACCCGAACCGCCGCGCCGGTCGCCGGACCCGGCGCCGGGCGCCTCGGGTGCCGCCTGGGCGGAGGAGCGCCGCGAACGTCGGCGCTCGGGGGGAGGCTCCGGGGGGTACTGGCCGCCGCCGCCCGAGCCGTAGCCGCCGCCCTGGCCGCCGTGTCCCTGGTCGCCTTGGCCTTGGCCGCCCTGCCCCTGCCCCTGGCCGCCGTCCTGGCCGGGGCCGTACTGCTGCGGCTGCTCGTACTGCTGTGGCGGGACCTGCGGGGCCGAGTACTGCTGCGCCGCGTAGGGGTCGTTCGCGTACTGCGGGTCCTGGTACTGCTGACCGGCCGGGTACTGCGGGTCCTGGTACTGCTGTTCGGGGTACTGCTGCCCCGGGTACTGCGGCGGCTGACCGCCGTAGGCCGCGTCGTACGGCTGCTGCCCGTAGCCCTGACCCTGGCCGCCCTGGCCCTGGTCGTAGCCCGGCTGCTGGTAGCCGGGAGCCGCGCCCGGCGCCTGCGGCGTCGGGGCGAACACGTCGTCGAGTCCGCCGCTCTGGCCGCCCGGGTCGTCGCGGAACCACCCGTCGCCGCTCTGCTGCGGCGGGGCGGACTGCCAGCTGCCGGCCTCCGGCGGCGGGGGATACGGCGCGTACTCCTGGGCCGGGTCGGAGTACTGCTGACCGTACTGGCCCAGGTAGGGGTCCACCGGGCGCCGCTCGTCGTGAAGCGGGATATAGGGGTCTTGCCCGTCGGCCGGGTCGTCCGTGCCGCCGTCGTACGGCTGCCGCTCGTCTCTCCGGTCACTCATGCGGGCAGGTCCTCGTCTTCGCTTCAGATCGTCGTGTCGGTCGGCTCCAGGTGCCTACTTTCTCATCTGGGGCCTGCTGAGGCGGTCCCCCGCGCCAAGTGTCCGCCGATATATGGACAAGAGGCGCAAATACGGTCAAGCCGGTGCGTGATGGTCCTCCGGCCTGTCCCGGCTCGCGTGCCGCCTGGTGCCCCCCTCGATCCTTGCGTGTGCCCCCGGCCCGCCCGCCACCGGGCCACCCTGGTCGTGCGCCTCGCCCTCGTCCGCGGTCTCGGCGCCTTCCGCCCCGGCCGGCGGCTGCTTGCGCCGCTTGATGTAGGCCCGGAGCGAGAACAGCGCGAGCAGCGCCGCGATCACCCCAATGATGCCCAACGTGATGCCGTCGATGCTGGTCGTGTTGACGTAGAACGTCTGCGTGGGCCCGAAGGCCTCCCGGCCGTCCTCGGTGAGGATCCGCACGTCGACCAGGACCTTGCCGTTGGCCGCCGACTGCGCGTCGACCGGGATGGCGATGGTGCGCCCTTCGGGGATCCGCACCTGGTGCGGCTGCGTCAGGCTCAGCCGGTTGGGCTGTCTGGAGACCACGTCCAGCCGGATCTTGATCTCCTGCTGGAGCCCGTTGATGATCGTGATCGGGATCGTGCCGCTGTCCCCGGACAGCGTCACCCCGGTCTTGGGCGCGATCCGGACCAACTGCTCCAGCACCCGCAGGCTCCGCGTCACGTCCAGCCGGTACGCGTCCGCGTCCATCGTCTCGCCGCGCCACGCGACCGACAGGGTGCGCAGGACCGCCGGGTCGTACGGGCCGCTGATGCGCTGCGGGTCGGTCAGGATCGCCTCGAAGGTGTCGACGCGGCGCTGCAGGTCCGGGATCGACTTGAGGTAGCGGTCGGAGAACTCGGTGCGCTTGAGCCCCGGCGGGTACGCCCGCATCGTCCGCTCCTCGCCCGGCGCCGTCTCCGCGAGCGCGTCCAGCGAGGCCACCTCGGCCCACCCGTCGGCCCCGGCGGCGACCGACATCGCCGCGGCGAGCGCCCGCCCGACCGCCGCGTCGAAGTGCCGGGGCGGCACGACGAGCAGCGCGCGCTGCCGGGCCGGCTGCTCCATCGCGATGGTGAACAGCTCGGCGATCAGCGCCTGCTGGAGGCGCAGTTGGCCGTCCGGGCCGTCGGCGCCCTCGTCGAGCAGCACGTCGATGCGCGGATCGGTGACCAGCGCCGTGGTGCTCGGCCCGACCTGGAAGCGCGTCGAAGTGGTGTGGTCCAGCTTGCTGCTGCGCGGCGGCATGCTCGCCCCCGACGCCACCACGATCGAGGAGCCCGCCTCCTTCGCGGTGTCCACGACCGGGGTGTCCACCGCGCCGGCGATCGGCCAGGTGACGTCGCTGCGGACCGGCTTCCCGTTCAGCACCGCCGAGGCCGTCGTACGGCCGCGGTCGACGGCCGCTTTCAGCTCCGGCACCAGATCGGTCTTCGACCCGGTCGTCGCGGCGTGCGCGATGGTCGCCACGTCGGTGTCGCCGTACGGCAGCGCGACCACCGTGTCGTCCCCGACCGCCACCCGCAGCTGCTGGAGCCAGTCCGTCGCGGCCGCGGAGCCCGTGCCCGGCTCGGTCTCCTCCTCGGTACGCGGCGCCGCCTTCGCGGTCGCGGTGTCCGATTCCGCCTCGCCGTTGCCGTTGTCGTCCTTCTCGATCTCCGCGTCGTTTTTGGGCGGGGCCACGCGGTACGGCAGCTCCATCGCGCGCGCGGCGTCCAGCAGGTCCGGGTCGACCACCCAGGTCACACCCGGGATCTCCTGCCCCGACCGCACCAGTTGGGACAGCCGCCCGTCGGCCGCGAGTTCGGACGTCAGACCGTCGTTGGCGAAGACCGGCGTCTGCCCCGCGTCGCCCAGCGTGGTGCCGTCCCGGCGGGGCTGGTCGATCAGCGGCCACAGCACGCCGACCTGGGTCTTCTTCAGGTCCTTCAGGCCGTCCTTCGGGACCCACGGCACGAGCACCCGCGACGCGCCGACCTCGGAACCCCCGTCGAGGGCCTGCGCGGTCAGCCCGTACACGGTGGCGTTCGGGCTGAGCGTCAGCTTGTCGGCGGACACCGTGAACGTGTCGGTCTGCGTACCGCCGGCCGGGACGAGCGGGAACTGCTTCACCGACGCCCGGTCCGGGATGTCCTTGCTGGACCAGGAGCCCGGGTCGGCGATCTGGCTGCGCAGGGAGAGGGCCTCGCTGATGCGCAGTTTGACCGTCACCTGGTCCAGGTCGCGCCCGGTGTTGTTGACCACCGCGAACTCGACGGTCAACGTGCCCTTCGGCTGCAGGACCGACGGCTTCACCGAGGTCAGGACCACCTGGACGGGCGTACCGTCCGCGGCCCGGGCCGACCGCGTCAGCCCCGTCACGGCCGCGGCCACCGCCAGCACGAAGGCGAGCACCAGGATGCCGACGGAGCGTCCGGTGCCGGCGCGGGGCCGGATCACGCGGTGTCCGCCAACAGCTCCGGCGCCCGCACGGCGAGCCTGCGCTCGTCCGGATACGCGAGCCTCGCCGACAGCGCACCCAACGGAACCCACGCGACCGCCTCGACCTCGATGTCGTCGTCGGACAAATCCCCGCCGGCCGCCTCCATCAGATAATGGTGGACGGTCTTGTGCACCCGGCGGTCCGGAGCCGTGAACCAGTAGTCGATGACGCCCAGTGGCGCGAGGACGCGGCCCACGATGCCGGTCTCCTCCTCGACTTCGCGCAACGCGGCCTGGACCGCGCTCTCACCGTCTTCGATATGCCCTTTGGGCAGGGACCACAGCAGACGGCCGCGGCGATCGCGACGAGCGATCAGCGCGGCCCGCAGTGTGTCCCTGTCCACAACGAGGCCACCGGCCGAGTGTTCCTCGACCGCCTTGAGCCTCCGCCGCGGCGGGGTGGTCTCAGAGGGCATCCTGAAATCCTAGTGCGCCGCGCCGCGGAGTTGGGTGACAAGATCACCCCATCGCAGCCCCGGGCTCCGATAAAGGTGACGATCCGCCCGCACGGTCCCCGTACCCTTGTACGTCGTGCCCAACGCGAAGAACTCACCGCACGCCGCCGAGCAGGACCTTCCGGCGGCGGACGCCGCCGTGCCGACCGACCGGCTGAACCTCGTCCAGCGCAGCGCCGTCACCGAACTGCTGCGCGTCGCGCCGGTCGCGGACGACCTCGCCCGCAGATTCGCCGCGGCCGGGCACCGGCTGGCCCTGGTCGGCGGCTCGGTGCGCGACGCGCTCCTCGGGAGGCTCGGCAACGACCTCGACTTCACCACCGACGCCCGGCCCGAGCAGGTGCTCGCCATCGTGCGCCCGTGGGCGGAGGCGGTGTGGGAGGTCGGGATCGCCTTCGGCACGGTGGGCTGCCGCAAGCAGGCCCCCAACGGTCACGACTTCCTCGTCGAGATCACCACGTACCGCTCGGAGGCGTACGACCGCACGTCGCGCAAGCCCGAGGTCAGCTACGGCGACTCGATCGAGGACGACCTGGTCCGCCGCGACTTCACCGTCAACGCGATGGCGGTCGACCTGCCCGGCGTCGACTTCGTCGACCCGTACGGCGGCCTGGAGGACCTCGCCGACCGGGTGCTGCGCACGCCCGGCACCCCCGAGGCGTCGTTCGGCGACGACCCGCTGCGCATGATGCGCGCCGCCCGGTTCGCCGCGCAGCTGGACTTCGACGTCGCCCCCGAGGTCGTCGCCGCGATGACCGCGATGGCCGACCGCATCGACATCGTGTCGGCCGAACGCGTGCGCGACGAGTTCAACAAGCTCGTGCTGTCGCCGCACCCGCGCAAGGGCCTGCTGCTGCTGGTCGAGACCGGCATCGCGGCCCGGGTGATCCCGGAACTGCCGATGCTGCGCCTCGAATTGGACGAGCACCACCGGCACAAGGACGTCTACGAGCACACGCTCACCGTGCTCGAGCAGGCGATGGACCTGGAGGCCCCGGGCGAGCCGGACCTCGTGCTGCGCCTCGCCGCGCTGCTGCACGACATCGGCAAGCCGCGCACGCGCCGCTTCGAGGACGACGGGCGCGTGTCGTTCCACCACCACGAGGTGGTCGGCGCGCACATGACGAAGAAGCGCATGAAGGCGCTGAAGTACCCGAAGGACGTCACCGACGAGGTGACGCGCCTGGTCGAACTGCACCTGCGCTTCCACGGCTACGGCACGGGGGAGTGGACGGACTCCGCGGTACGCCGCTATGTGCGGGACGCGGGCCCGCTGCTCGACCGCCTGCACAAGCTGACCCGCTCGGACTGCACGACGCGCAACCGCCGCCGGGCCGCCGCGCTCGCCCGCGCGTACGACTCGCTGGAGGAGCGCATCGCCAAGCTCCGGGAGCAGGAGGAGCTGAACGCGATCCGTCCGGACCTCGACGGCAACGAGATCATGCGCATCCTCGACGTGCCGCCGGGGCCGCTGGTCGGGAAGGCGTACAAGCACATGCTCGAAATGCGCCTGGAGAACGGTCCGATGGACCACGACACCGCGGTCGCCGAGCTGCGCACGTGGTGGGACGCCCAGACGGCGGAGTGACACGCGGACGGCGCGGGCGGTGCGGACCTGATGGCTCGCATCGGCCCTCGCCGTCGGTGGTCCGCTGTCAGCTGCGGCTGATGTCCATCACGCACAGAAGGTCTTTGCTGTCCACGACGATCGGGATGTTCGCCCCCGTCACCGAATTGCACTGAGTGCTGTCGATGGTGTCCGGAATGATGGAAATGATCTGGTATTTCGCTCCGGGAGTCCCGCACTTCGCGAGGTTCGGCGTGCTGCCGGCCAGGTCGTCGAGGCACGAACCCTCGCTGTACTCCCGCTTCTCGCCGCCCTGGAAGTAGAAGTACGCGCCCCCTCCCACCACGCCGGCCAGCAGCAGTGTGAGTCCGATCACCAGGGGGCTCAGCAGGACGCTGCGCTCGCGCGCCGCCTCACGCCGACCGCGGCGCCCGCCGTCCGCCGCGGGCGGCAGGGCGGGGGCCTGACTGCCCTCCGGCGGCGTCGAGTCGTACCACACGGGCACGTACGGGATCCGGTCCGGATCAGACCCACTCGGGTAGTTGCTCATCTTCGGTCTCCGATGGGCAGGAATGTGGCAGAAGGCGTAATTGAGCGATCGATCGCTGAGGCAGATTAGAGGGTCTTGCGCCTTTGCGCACTACTTGACGCTAAGTCGATACTCGACAAGCCCGCAAGTAACGCTCTGCACACCGAATCTGGCGACTAAATGCCGGTAAAACCGGACGAATCAACCTTGTTGATCGGGTGCGGCGGGTGGTGGCGCACGGCGACGGCATACAACAGCCCGGTCACGGCGTAGCCCGCGGCGACCGCGATCAGGACGGCCGGGGACTTGCCGTCGGACGGCAGCGCGAGCGCGGAGA
Source organism: Streptomycetaceae bacterium NBC_01309 (assembly GCA_045039925.1). Classification (GTDB taxonomy): domain Bacteria; phylum Actinomycetota; class Actinomycetes; order Streptomycetales; family Streptomycetaceae; genus Yinghuangia. Next base: position 5,261,693 of record CP108400.1, on the reverse strand, counting down.
CCGCCGCGGCGCCCACGAAGGCGACGTTGAACAACACGTCGTAGACCGAGAAGACCCGGCCCCGGTACGCGTCGTCGACCGTCGTCTGCACGATCGTGTCCACCCCGATCTTGGCGCCCTGCGACACCAGCCCCAGTACGAAGCCGGCCACCAGCATCGGCCCGAGCGCGAACGGCAGCCCGAGCCCCACCTGCGTCAGCGCGCCGACGAACGCGCACAGCACGATCCACCGCGGCACCCCGATCCGCGGCGTCACGACCGGGGTGAGCACCGCCGCGACGAAGAAGCCCGCCGCCGTGACCCCGACCGTCAGCCCGAGGGTCGCCAGTCCGGCGTCCGTGTCGTCGGGGTCGTTGAACAGGTTGCGGCACAGCAGCAGCGTCATCACCGTCAGCACGCCGAAGCAGAACCGCATCGCGGTGATCGCCGCCAGCGCGTGTGCGGGGGCGCGGCGCCGCCACACGTGCGCGGCCCCTTCGCGGAGTCCGCGCGCCACACCGGCCAGCGCCTCGCGTACGCCCGGCACCAGGCGGTCCGGGTCCGGCCCCAGCAGACCGACCGCCATCGTCGCCGCCACCGCCGCCGAACACAGGTACAGCGCACCGGAGATGAGGATCACGAGCGCGGTCGCCCCGGAGCCCTCGTCGAGGAACAGGTGCACCACGAACGCCGCACCCGCGCCCGCGGACGCCGCCACCGTCCCCGCCGTCGGCGACACCGCGTTGGCGATGACCAGCCGGTCCTCGGGAACGACGCGCGGCAGCGAGGCCGAGAGCCCGGCGAGCACGAACCTGTTGACCGAGAGCACCACCAGGCACGCGGCGTAGAAGACCGCGTCCGGCACCTCCGCGAGCACCAGCCCCGCGGTCACCGCGGCCAGCACCGCCCGCAGCAGATTGCAGCGCACGAGCACCTGGCGCCGCCGCCACCGGTCCAACAGCACCCCGGTGAACGGGCCGACCAGCGAGTACGGCAGCAGCAGTACCGCGAACGCCGCCGCGACGTCGCTCGCCGAGGTCTGCTTCTCCGGGGAGAAGAACACGTGCCCGGCCAGCGCGACCTGGAACACGCCGTCCGACAGCTGCGACGTCAACCGCGTCCCGAACAACCTGCGGAAGTCGCGCAGGCGCAGGAGGGACGCGAGATCGCGCAGCAGGGTCACGGACGCAAACGTACCGGTGCGCCCGGCGGGACCCCCGCCGGGCGCACCTGCCCGCCCCGACACCCCCCTGACACCCGGGGCGGCGCACGGCTGTTCCGTCACCGGGCCGTGTTCGGACGTCGTTGCTCAGAAGTGACTGCTCAGAAGTGACTGCTCAGAAGCCGTTGCCCCCAAGCCGTTGCTCAGAAGTCGTTCAGCCGCCAGACCTGGCCGGGCTCCCCGGTCATGCCGCTCTCCGGGTCCGAGAAGCCGTCCGCGTCCGAGATGCTCCACGCCGCGACGTAGACCGTGCCCGCCCGGTCGACCGCCAGGCCAGCGGGGAACGGGACGTCCATGGACGTTCGTGCGCCGGTGTCCGCGTCGACCTTCACCACCCGGCCCGAACCCTGCTCGCCGCCGAACAGCTCGCTGACGTACAGGTCTCCCTCGTGGTTGAAGGTGAGTCCGTGCACGCCCGTGAACCCGTCGATCGTGCCCTTGATCCCGCCCTTGGCCCCGATCCGGTACACCTTGGCGCCGCCGGGACCGTCGCCTTCCGCCAGCACGCCCACGTAGTAGTCGCCGTCCGGCCCGCGCGTCACCGACGAAGGCACCTGCTGCGGGCCCTCCCCGCCGCCTTCGCTGCCCGGTCCGTCCGGCAGCACGGCCAGGACCTTGATCTTGCCGTTCCGCACCTCGTACACCGTGTTCGCGCCCGCGTCCGCGACGATCTGCCGGTCGTTCAGCGCCAGCACCGCGTAGGGGTTGGAGTGCACGTCGTCCGGGTTGCCGCCCGGGTTGTGGTCCAGCTCGTACTTCTCGATGTCGGCGACGACCTTGGGCTTTGCTCCGTGCGTCTGCACGCTGAGCAGCTTCCCGGCCTCCTGGTACCCGCCGGGAATCTCCTGCCCCCCGCCCGCGACGACGGTCCACAGCTTGCCCTGGACCGCGTCGACGCCGTTCGGCCCGACCGCGAACGCCCCGTCGGGAGATGCGTTGGACGGCAGGCCGACCACGACGCGCTTGGGCGTCGTGCTGCCGGTGGTCTTCGCCGGCGACTTGATCCACGTGATCGATCCGGTACGCCCGATGCAGCCGAACTCGCCGCACTGCCCGGGGTCTTCCGCCCCGCGGCCGGCCTCGGCCACGTAGATCGACCAGTTGTGCCAGTCGGTGGAGAGCTGACGCGGATTGTTGAGTCCGGTGACCACGACGTCGACGGACGGCTCGGCGCCGTCCTCGTGCGCGGTCGCCGGAATCGCGGACATGCCAAGTGCCAGGGCGGCAACTACCGCACCCAGCACAGGAGTACTCCTGCGCATGATGGCTTTCCCCCCAAGGAAAGTGAGGAACCGGCCCCCCAGCCGGCTCATGCGTCCCACAGTAGGTCCCCGTCGGGACCGGCGCACGGAAAAGGCCCGGCGACCCCCGATGGGGGTCGCCGGGCCTTCGCTTCGGTCCGATCCGGGCCGCGTGGGCCGGCCCGTGGAACCGGGGAGGTCAGCGCGTCAGCGCTCGACCTCGCCCTTGATGAACGCCTCGACCGCGTCGCGGGCCTCGTCGTCGAAGTACTGCACGGGCGGCGACTTCATGAAGTAGCTGCTCGCGCTGAGGATCGGGCCGCCGATGCCGCGGTCCTTGGCGATCTTCGCGGCGCGCACGGCGTCGATGATGACACCGGCCGAGTTCGGGGAGTCCCAGACCTCGAGCTTGTACTCCAGGTTCAGCGGGACGTCGCCGAACGCGCGGCCCTCGAGGCGCACGTACGCCCACTTGCGGTCGTCGAGCCACGCGACGTAGTCCGACGGGCCGATGTGCACGTTCTTCGCACCCAGGTCGCGGTCGACCTGCGAGGTGACGGCCTGCGTCTTCGACACCTTCTTGGACTCCAGGCGCTCGCGCTCGAGCATGTTCATGAAGTCCATGTTGCCGCCGACGTTCAGCTGCATGGTGCGCTCCAGGAGGACACCGCGGTCCTCGAAGAGCTTCGCCAGCACGCGGTGCGTGATGGTCGCGCCGACCTGCGACTTGATGTCGTCGCCGACGATCGGCACACCGGCCTCGGTGAACTTGTCCGCCCACTCCTTGGTGCCCGCGATGAACACCGGGAGCGCGTTGACGAAGGCGACGCCGGCGTCGATCGCGCACTGGGCGTAGAACTTCGCGGCCGCCTCCGAGCCGACGGGCAGGTAGCAGACCAGCACGTCGGCCTCGGCGTCCTTGAGCGCCTTGACGACGTCGACCGCGGACTCCGAGGACTCCTCGATGGTCTGCAGGTAGTACTTGCCCAGGCCGTCCAGGGTGTGGCCGCGCTGCACGGTCACGCCGGTCGGGGGCACGTCGCAGATCTTGATGGTGTTGTTCTCGCTGGCGCCGATGGCGTCCGCCAGATCGAACCCGACCTTCTTCGCGTCCACGTCGAACGCGGCAACGAACTTGACGTCACGCACGTGGTAGTCGCCGAACTGCACGTGCATGAGGCCGGGTACGCGGCTGTTGGGGTCGGCGTCCTTGTAGTACTCGACGCCCTGCACCAGCGAAGCGGCGCAGTTGCCCACGCCGACGATGGCTACGCGAACCGAACCCATTCCGGTTGCTCCCTGTGTTCTCAATGAGGCCAGCCCGAAGGCGGACTTCAACTGGTTGCTGCGGACGGGTCCGAGGCCGCGTCCTGCTTGGACTGCCGGGTCTCCCCGGCTTCTGTGTCATCGGCGCCGTCGGTCTCCGGGGTCTCCCCGGCGACGCGCTCGGCGGTGATGAGCTCGTTCAGCCAGCGCACCTCACGCTCGACCGACTCCAGACCGTGTCGCTGGAGTTCGAGCGTGTATCCGTCAAGCCGCTCCCGCGTGCTCGACAGCGAGCTGCGCACCCGCTCCAGGCGCTCTTCCAGCTTGCTGCGGCGGCCCTCGAGGATGCGCATCCGCACCTCGCGGTCCGTGCGGCCGAAGAAGGCGAAGTGCACCCCGAAGTTCTCGTCCTCCCAGGTCGTGGACCCGGATTCGGAGAGCAGCTCCTGGAAGTGCTCCTTGCCCTGCGCCGTGAGTTTGTACACGATGCGGGCCCGCTTGCCCCCGGCCAGTGCCGCGGCGACCTGCTCAGGCTCCTCCTCGGTGATCCATCCCCGTTCGAGCAGGGACTTCAGACACGGGTAGAGGGTGCCGTACGCGATGGCGCGGAAGGGGCCGAGCACGGTGTTGAGCCGCTTGCGCAGCTCGTACCCGTGCATGGGTGTGTCGTGCAAAAGGCCGAGAGTGGCGAACTCGAGGACGCCTCCGCGCCTGCTCATCCGCTTCCCTCCAACCTGAGCGGTTCCGGCTGTCGTATCGGCTCGATGTATCGAGTCGATACATCGGAACGATAGGTCCCCGGCTCCCGGCGTGCAAGGAGGGGTCCGGTGACAGAAGTCACAGGCGGGTCACGCGGCGGTCTCGCGTCGGTTACCTCGCGGCCATCCACCGGTCGTTCGGGGGACCCGGACGGAGTACCGCCGGGACGCCCGAAGCTCCGGGAGCGCGGCAACACGCCCGGGAATCGTGCTCTCCGGCCGTTCACTCGGGCGGGTATGCCCCGAGGAGTCCGTCTTTTGGGCGTTGCGTCCGCGCGTAGTCTGGTCCGCCGTGTGGTACCTCCGAGCGCTCCCGCTCCCGTACAAGGCCGTTGATCCGGACGCCGCCTCCACCGGCCGGTCCGATCGCGCGCGGAACCTTCCGCGGTCGGGGCGCGTCCTGGGGAACGGACAGCCACGACCCGTACGGCCGACCCCCGTCGTGCGGCCGAGGAGCAGCGAATACGCATGAGTGAACACCGTCGCAGGTCGTCACAGCCGCGCCCCGAGGGGCGCGGCGCTTCGCATGTTCGGGGGAGCATGCCGTCCACGGGTGCCGCGGATCCGGCCGGTCCGGGGCGGTCGGCGGCACGTTCGTCGGCCAACCCCCCGCCGGGCGGCCCGTCACCGGCCAAGCCCGCGTCGCCCGGCTCGCCGACGGCTTCGCCCTCGGGTTCCGGAGGGTCGGCACCGGAGGCCGACGCCCGGCCGATGACGCGGATGGAGGCCCGGCAGGCCGCCCGGTCCGGTGGTCGCGGCGGCGGCCGCGGCAAGGGCGGACGCGGGGGCGGCGGCGGTCCGTCCGGCCCCGGGCGCGACGACGAGGGCGCGGGCACCGCGCCGGGCGGTCGCGGCAAGGGGAAGGGCCCGGTCGGCAAGGACGGCAAGAAGAAGCGCCGCTTCGTCGACTACCCGCGGTACGGCAAGAAGGGCGTGCGCCGCTGGCTGCCGTCCTTCAAACAGATCCTCGCGATGTTCCTCTTCTTCATCGGCTCGCTGCTCGGGCTGGCCGGACTCGCCTACTCCCTGGTCGAGATCCCGGACGTCAACGCCGCGACGCAGATCCAGTCGAACATCTACTACTACTCGGACGGCGTCACCGAGATCGGGCAGTCCGGCAAGTACAACCGCCAGAACGTCAAGCTCGACCAGGTGCCCAAGGACGTGCAGCACGCCGTGCTCGCGGCGGAGAACCGCACGTTCTACTCCGACTCCGGCGTCTCGCCGAAGGGCCTCACGCGCGCCGCGGTCGCGATGGCCAAGGGCGGCCCGACACAGGGCGGTTCGACGATCACCCAGCAGTACGTCAAGAACGCGTTCCTGTCGCAGGAGCAGTCCTTCGAACGCAAGTTCAAGGAGATGTTCATCGCGATAAAGGTCGACCGGCAGATGACCAAGGACGAGATCCTGGCCGGGTACCTGAACACCTCGTTCTACGGGCGCAACGCGTACGGCATCCAGGCGGCCGCGCAGGCCTACTACGGCAAGAACGTCGCCGATCTCACGGTCGGCGAGGGCGCGTACATTTCGACGCTGCTCAACGCGCCGAGCATCAACGATGTGTGGGTGAACGGCGAGGTCAGCGAGAGCCGGCTGAACCGCGTGCAGGGCCGCTGGAAGTGGATCCTCAACGGCATGGTCGAGATGAAGTGGATCGACCAGGCCACTGCCGACGCCCAGCAGTTCCCGATGCCGATCAAGCCGCAGCCCGCGGCCGGCAAGAAGGGCCAGGCCGGCTACCTGATGCAGGTCGCCAACGACTACCTGATCGACAACAAGCTCGTCAGCGCCGAGGAACTGGGGCTCGGCGGCTACAAGATCGTCACGACGTTCGACAAGGCGAAGCAGGACGCCGCGGTCGCCGCCGTGGAGCAGCAGCTCACCGCGCGGCTCAAACCGGACCAACGCGAGGCGGACAAGTACCTGCGCACCGGCATCGCGTCGGTGGTGCCGGGGGACGGCGCGGTGGTCGCGCTGTACGGCGGGCCGGACTTCTTCAAGCAGGAGTTCAACGACGCCACCCGCGGCGACATCCAGGTGGGCTCGACGTTCAAGCCCTTCGTGGTGGCCGCGGCGCTGAGAGACGGCAAGTACGACGGCAAACCGATCACCATCGAGGATCTCTACAACGCGGACAACAAGATCCCGGTGATCATGCCGAACGGCAAGAAGTGGGAGGACAAGCAAGGCGTCTATCTGGTGCCCAACGAGAACGGCCGGGACTACGGGAAGATGAGCATCCGCGAGTCCATGGAGAGATCGCTGAACCCGGTGTTCACGCAGCTCGCCGCCGACGTCGGCTTCGACAAGGTGCAGAAGGCCGCGGTCGACGCGGGGCTTCCGGGCGACACCCCCGGGCTCGACAAGCTGACTCCGGCCATGGCCCTGGGCACGAGTGAGCCTTCCGCCCTCGACATGGCGAGCGCGTACGCGACCTTCGCGGCCCGCGGCAAGCACGCCGACCCGTACGTCATCAAGGAGATCAAGAAGAACGACAAGAAGGTCGACATCCCCAAGGCGGAGGTCAAGCAGGTCTTCGACGAGGACATCGCCGACACCATCAACGACATGCTGATCGGCGTCATCCAGGACAAGGACGGCACCGGCGACAAGGCCCAGGCGCTCGGGCGTCCCGCGGCCGGCAAGACCGGCACCACGGACGGCAACTTCTCCGCGTGGTTCGTCGGCTACACGCCGAACCTGTCCACGTCGGTGGCCCTGTTCCGCGAGGACGACTCCACCAAGCGCCGCGACCTGAAGGGCCTGCTCGGCCAGGACGAGACCCACGGTGGTGCTGTCCCGACGGAGATCTGGACGGCCTACATGAAGGCCGCGATGCAGGGCATGCCCGCGCCGGAGTTCATCAAGCCGGAGAACCCCGCGCCGAAGCAGTCCGCGACGCCGACCGCGACCGCCACGACGGCGCCGCCGTCGTCCTCCGCGCCGCCGTCGTCGTCCGCACCGCCCGGGCCGCCTCCGCCCACCGGTCCGACGTCCGAGCCGCCGACGACGACTTCGGGACCGCCGACGTCGTCCACGCCCACCGGGACCGCCACCAGTGAGCCGCCCACCTCGACGAGGCCGCCGACCACCGGCTCGTCGTCGACCAGCACCAGAACGAGGCCGCCGATCTTCGGCGACGGCTGACTTCCGGGCGGCGCGCCGCCCCGTACGATCGCTGTGCCCCGCCGCCCGCGCGGTGGGGCACACGCGTAAGCCGATGTGCCAGAGCACCCGTGCCCCTGCGAGAGGATTGGCGGCATGATGCCGAATCCGACCGAGCCCGTCCTGCCCACGCATGACGACCCGGTCATGCGTACGGGCAGTGAGGTCGTGGGCGGACCTGCCGGAAAGCGCATCCGGTTCGGGCCGAACAGCAGTTGGTGGAACGCCACGCGGGTGCTGATCCTGATCGCGGTGATGACCTTCGCGCTGGGGCTCGTGCAGAAGAAGCCGTGCTACGACGGCGCCTGGTTCGGGGTGGGCTCGCAGTACTCGAAGGCCTGCTACAGCGACATGCCGCACCTGTACCAGGGCCGCGGCTTCGCGGACGGCACGGTGCCGTACTTCGAGAAGACGCCCGACGAGGGCATGGAGTACCTGGAGTACCCGGTCCTCACCGGCGGCGTCATGTACTTCGCCGGGGTTGTCGCGCGCGAGTTCGGCGACGACCTGGACGCGGAGAAGAAGTGGTTCGTCATGATCAACGCGTTGATGATGATGGCCTGCGCGGTCGTGATGGTGGTGGCGGTCGCCCGAACATCCGGGCGAAGGTTCTGGGATGCCGCGATTGTCGCGGCGGCCCCGGTCCTGGCGCTCAACGGCATCATCAACTGGGACATGGTCGCGGTCGCCATCACGGCGGTGGCGATGATGGCCTGGGCGCGGAGAAATGTCGTGCTCGCGGGCATTTTGATCGGATTGGCGACCGCGGCAAAGCTCTATCCGGTGCTGTTGCTCGGACCGTTGTTCCTGCTGTGCCTGAGAGCGGGGAAGCTCGTCGAGTTCGCGAAGGTCGCGGGGGCCGCGCTCGTCGCCTGGCTCGTCGTCAACCTGCCGATCATGCTGGAGCCCACCGACGGCGGCTTCAAGATCCGGGAGGGCTGGAAGCTCTTCTACACCTTCAGCCAGGAGCGCGGCGCCGACTTCGGGTCGCTGTGGCTGATCCTGCAACAGCGCGGCGAGGCGATGGACATCGACACGCTCAACGCGTGGGTGTCCGGCCTGTTGATCGCGATGGCGGTCGGCATCGGCGCGCTGGCGCTGTGCGCGCCGCGCAGGCCGCGCTTCGCGCAACTGGCGTTCCTGATCGTGGCGGCGTTCCTCTTCACCAACAAGGTCTACTCGCCGCAGTACGTCCTGTGGCTGCTGCCGCTGGTGGTGCTGGCCCGGCCGCGCTGGCGCGACGTGCTGATCTGGCAGGCGTGCGAGGTCATCTACTTCCTCGGCGTGTGGCTGTACATCGAGTCGTACGCGGGCGGCGAGGGCTCGAAGGGCCTGTCGCAGAACGCGTACCACGTGGTGATCCTGATCCACCTGCTCGGCATCCTGTACATCTCGGCGCTCGTGGTCCGCGACATCCTGTGGCCGGACCGCGACCCGGTGCGCCGCGACGGCAGCGACGACCCGTCGGGCGGCGTGCTCGACCGCGCGCCGGACGTCCTGGCGTTCGTCCCCGGCCGACGCGTCGACTGGTACGGCCGCGGCTACGAGGACGACGCGGACAGCCTCGACAACGCCCGCCAGGCCGTTCCGGTCGGGCCGCGCGGCGCCCCCGGCGACGTGCCCGGCGACGTGCCCGGCAAGATCTCCACGTAGCCCACCCGCAGGACAGCGAGCAACGACAGGGAGAACGGGGCGCGTGACCAGTACGGACGCCGAGCCGAGCACCGACACCGCGAAGCCGCCCGCCGCGCCCGGGGGTCGGCTCGGCGCGGCGCTGCTGCGGTGGCTGCGCATGCCGTCGCGCGACGACCGCGCCGCGCTCGCGGTGTGGCTGGTGACGCGGCCGGCGATGTTCCTGCTGGTCGGGGCGTCCGGCTGGATCTTCGCGGCCGAGGGCGCCAGTCAGCCCACGGGGTACCTCGACACCTGGGACCGCTGGGACTTCCGGCACTTCCGGACCATCGGCGAGTTCGGCTACGACGGGAACCCGAAGGCCGGGCCGCCGGTGCCGCTGGAGGCGTTCTTCCCCGGATTCCCCTATCTCCTCAAGGCCGTGCACCTGGTCGTGGGGAACTGGGTGGTCGCGGGCCTGCTCATCTCGTTCGTGTGCGGTGGCGTCGCGATGGTGCTGTTGTCGCGCATCGCGGGCCTGGAGAACCCGTCCGGGACCGGCGAACGCGCGGTGCTGCTCCTGCTGCTGTCGCCGTCGGCCGTCTTCCTGGCGGCGGGCTACACGGAGGCGCTGTTCCTCATGCTGGCGCTCGGCGCGTGGCTGTGCGCCAAGCGCGGGGTCTGGCACTGGGCGGGGATCCTGGCCGCGGCCTCGTTGTTCGTCCGGGTGAGCGGCGCGTTCCTGCTCGCGGCGCTGGTGGTCGAGTTCCTGACCGCGAAGGACGGGCGGCGACGGTGGAAGGACGCGCCGTGGCTGGTCGTCGGCGGGCTCCCGGTGCTCATCTACATGGGCTTCCTGTACCGGCGCACCGGCGACTGGACGGCGTGGAACAGCGCGCAGGCGACCGGTTGGGACCGGCATCTGGTCGGCCCGATCGACGCGTTCACCAACACGTGGGACCGGGCGTTCACCACCGGGCAGGGCACGATCCTCGGCTTCACGTGGATGTACCGCTGGGAGATGCTGGCGGTCGCGGTGGGCGTGGTGCTGACCGCCTACCTGCTGCGCAAGCGGCGGTGGGCGGAGGCGACGTACATCGGTCTGACGGTCGCGTCGCTGGGCGTCTCCAGCGCCTACTTCTCGGTTCCGCGGGCGACGCTGCTGTGGTGGCCGCTGTGGATCGTGCTCGCGCAGGTGACGTTGCGTCATAAGGCGGCATTCACTGCCTATTTGGCGCTTATTGCGCCGTTTGCTGTGGTTTTTGCGCTGCTGTTCGGAGCGGGACGCTGGGCCGGGTAGTTTTTTCCGATCATCTAGTCTGGCCGCGCACACCGAAGTCCCACGGCAGTTCCACGGCGCATCCACGGAGCCACGCATGTCGAATCCCTTCGGCCCCGGTCAGTCCGGCGGCCCCGGCGACCAGAGTCCGTACGGGCAGCAGCAGCCGCCGCAGTACGGCGGCCAGCAGCCCTATCCGCAGCAGCCGCAGCAGCCGTACGGCGGGCAACCCCCGTACCCGCAGCAGCCGGGCCAGCAGCCCTACCCGCCGCAGCAGCCGTACCCCCAGCAGTACCCGGGTGCGCCGATGGGCTACATGGAGCCGCGCCGCCGCAAGAAGTGGCCGTGGATCGTGGGCGGCATCGTCGGTCTCGTCGTGGTCCTGGGCGTCATCGGCTACTTCGTCGGCAAGGACAGCGCGGCCAACGCCAATGCCGGCGACTGCATCACGGCCAGCGACCGCAACCCCGAGATCGTGGACTGCGGCAAGTCGAGCGCCGCCTTCCGGGTCATCGAGAACTTCAAGGACTCGACCGACGCCAGCAAGTGCGAGACCCCGGACATGGTCGCGAAGGGTCGCGTCCTGACCGTGGAGTGGAGGGACGGCGACAAGGGCATCCTGTGCCTGACGATCACCAAGTTCACCAAGCCCTCGGACTTCGAGGCCGTCAACAGCTCGGTGGTCCCGTCGCAAACGCAGCTTGACGAAATCCGCGACGATTTTGCAGAACTCGGCATCGAAGGCGTCAAGTAGCCTGCGGGGCCGTCCCGTTCGTCGGTTCCAGCAGGAACAGCCGGATGGGGCGGCCCGAACGGCGCGCGTAGGTGTCGTACGCCGGCCAGACCCGCAGCATCGCGGCCCACAGGCGGTCCCGTTCGGGCCCGCCGTCGGGCACGAGACGGGCCCGGACCGGCGTTTCGCGTCCGTCGACCGACACCGTCGCCGCCGGGTCGGCGAGCAGGTTCCCGGTCCACGCCGGGTGGTGCCGCTGCCCGAAGTTCGTTCCGGCGACCACGAATCCGCCGTCCGCGGCGGCGTAGATCAGCGGTGAGACACGCGCCTGCCCGCTGCGCCGGCCCGTCGTGGTCAGCAGGAGTTGGGTGAAACCGCGGCCCATCACGGACATGCGTCCGCGTGTGCGCCGCTGCACCTTGCGGTCGGCGGCGACCAGGTACGGCCCCAGGGCCGCCAGCCACCGGGTGTGCCCCAGCTTCCTGAGGCCACGCGCGTACAAGCCCATCGGTCCGCCTCCCCGTCGACGACCGCGGTGCCGCCTGGCCCGACGCCCGGGTCAGTGCAGGACGACGCGATCGAAGTGCGTTGTGGTGTGGCGCAGTTCCGCGTCCAGTTCCTCGCCCGGACGCGGCGGTTGTACATCGCTCGCCAGGAACAGCAGGCTCACCTGCATGTGCGGCGGCTCCGCGAACCAGCGCTGCTTCCCCGCCCAACTGAACGGCGAGAGCGTGCGGTTCACCGTGGCCAGGCCCGCGCGCGCAACGCCCTTGGCGCGCGGCATCACGCCGCGCACCGTCTTCGGCGCCTCCAGGCCGACGCCGTGCGCGGTGCCGCCGCTGACCACCAGCAGGTGCCCGTCGGCCGGCGCCTTGCGCTGGCGGTAGCCGTAGCGTTCGCCGCGCGCGATCGGCACGACGTCCAGCACGGTCCCGCGGGCGACCAGCGCATCGTGGTCGCCGAGCCACAGGTCGGTCCCGACGCGCGGCCGGAACACCGTGTCGGGGAACCGCTGTTGCAGCGCGGCGAGGCCGGCCGCCGAGACGTGGCTGACGAACATCGTGTGCACCGGCAGGCGCGCGGCGCGCAGGCGCTCGACCCAGGCCACGACCTCGGTGGCCGGGTCGGTGCCGTCCGGGTGGTCGAGCGGCAGGTGGACCGAGAAGCCCTCCAGGCGCACCCCGTCCAGCGAACCGCGCAGCGCGACGAGGTCCTCCTCGGTCACGCCGTCGCGCTTCATGCTGGTCATGCAGCTGATGACGACGCGCCTGCCGACCAGGTCGCGGGTGCCCTGCACGGACGAGACCGTGCGGATCACCCGGTCCGGCAGCGGCACGGCCTCCTCGCCGCGCAGATACGGCGTGAGCACCATGACGCGTCCGTCGAAGTGGTCCTTCAGGCGGGACGCTTCGTAGGTGTTGCCGACCGCGATGGTGTCGACTCCCATGCGCGACGCCTCGTCGGCGAGGCGGGCGTTGTCGAAGCCGTACCCGTTGCCCTTCATGACCGGGACTATGCCGGGGTGGGTGTCGCGCACGTGGTCGATGTGCTTGCGCCAGCGTGCGGAGTCGACGTACAGCGAAAGCGACATCGGTGGGCCTTCCTTGCTCGGACCGGTGCTCGGACCGGTGCTCGTTCACGTGCTCGTTCCCGGGCTCGTGCGGTGCCTTGCGAGGTGCCGACCGGGGTCAGCGGCGCGACATGTAGAGGTCGAGCGCCTTGTGCAGCACCTTGTTGAGCGGGAAGTCCCACTCGCCGAGGTATTCGACCGCCTGGCCGCCGGTGCCCAGCTTGAACTGGATGAGCCCGAACAGGTGGTCGTTCTCGTCGAGCGTGTCGCTGATGCCGCGGAGGTCGTAGACGGAGGCGCCGAGCGCGTACGCGTCCCGCAGCATGCGCCACTGGATCGCGTTCGACGGCCGCACCTCGCGCTTGTGGTTCGCGGACGCACCGTACGAATACCAGACGTGGTCCCCCACGGTCACCATCGTGGTGGACGCGAGCACCTCGCCCTCGTGCTTGGCGAGGTAGAGGCGCATGCGCTCGGGGTCCTCGGCGTTGAGGACGTCCCACATGCGCTCGAAGTAGGGGAGCGGCCGGGGCGTGAAGTGGTCGCGCACCGCGGTGACCTTGTAGACCTCGTGGAAGGTCTTGAGGTCCTCGCGGCCGCCCTGGACCACCTCGACACCGGCCTTGGCGGCCTTCTTGATGTTGCGGCGCCACAGCTGGTTGAAGCCGGAGTGCACGTCGTCGAGCGAGCGGCGCATCAGCGGCACCTGGAAGACGTACCGGGGCTGGACGTCGCCGAAGCCGGCGCCCGCGCTCTGGTCCTGGAGCCAGCCGAGCCGCCGGAGCTGGCGCTCGACGTCCCCGGCCCGCTCGTCGGTCCAGTCGGGCGGGAGGTCCCGCAGGCGCCGCGCGGACTTGGCCGCGATCGCCTTCTTGATGGTCTCCGACTCCCAGCGGTTGACCACCACCGGCGGGCCCATCTTGACCGAGAAGGCGCCCTGCGACTTCAGGTGCGCGAGCATCGGGTCGAGCCAGCGGCGCAGGTCCCCGTCGAACCAGTCGATCACCGGGCCCTCGGGCATGTACGCGAGGTACCGCTTGATCTTGGGCAGTTGGCGGTACAGCACCTCGGCGGCACCGACGACCGACCCGGTCTCGTCGATCCATCCGATGCTCTCGCTCCGCCACTCGCTCTTCACATCACCCCATGAGGGGCATTGGAGGAAGCTCACGGAGGGCTTGCCCTTGATGAAGGTGAGGTGTTCATCCCGGGTGAGCGACCTCAGGCGCAGGGTCATCGACAGGCTCCTCGGATCGGTTCGGCCGAGTCAGAGGTTACTCGGCCGCGGGCCCTGCGGGTGCAGCGGCGAGCAGATCCGGGCAAACAGTCGGTAATCGGCCATGCGCGTTTGGCAATCAGTGCTTAACAATCGCGAATCAGCAAAGAAACCGCGCGTCGCAACACTCATGGGCGTCATCCCCTGGAATAAGGAGCCCTGACGCGTGCGAAGAATATCCCTGGGCAGAGGCGCCGCCAGACTTGCGGCCGTTTCCCTCGCTGTTGCTCTCGCCACCACGGCCTGTGCGTCCGATGAGAGTACGTCGAAGGGATCGGCCGGAGCGGACACCAGTGGCGACACCGTGAAGGTCGGCGTGCTGCATTCCCTCAGCGGCACGATGGCCATTTCCGAGGTCACCGTCAAGGACTCGGTCCTGATGGCGATCGAGGAGATCAACGCCAAGGGCGGTGTCCTCGGCAAGAAGATCTCCGCGGTCACCGAGGACGGCGCCTCCGACTGGCCGACCTTCGCCGAGAAGGCGGAGAAGCTGATCTCGAAGGACAAGGTCGCCGTCACGTTCGGCGGATGGACCTCGGCGAGCCGCAAGGCGATGCTGCCGGTCTTCGAGAAGAACAAGCAGCTGCTGTTCTACCCGGTGCAGTACGAGGGCCTGGAATCCTCGCCCTACATCTTCTACACCGGCGCCACGACCAACCAGCAGATCGTGCCCGGCCTCGACTACCTGAAGTCGCAGGGCAAGAAGAAGATCTTCCTGGTCGGCAGCGACTACGTGTTCCCGCGTACCGCCAACAAGATCATCAAGGCGTACGCCGCGGCGAACGGCATGGAGGTCGTCGGCGAGGAGTACACGCCGCTCGGCCACACCGAGTACAGCACCGTCATCAACAAGGTCGCCCAGGCCAAGCCCGACGCCGTGTTCAACACCCTCAACGGCGACAGCAACGTGGCGTTCTTCAAGCAGCTCCGCAGCACGGGGATCGGCGCCGACCAGATGCCGGTGCTCTCGGTCAGCGTCGCCGAGGAGGAGGTCCGCGGCATCGGCCCGGACTACCTCAAGGGCCAGCCGGTGGCCTGGAACTACTACCAGACCACCGAGGGCGCGCGGAACACCGAATTCGTCGCCGCCTACAAGGCGAAGTACGGCGCGGACAAGGTGACTTCCGACCCCATGGAGGCCGGTTACAACTCGGTCTACCTGTGGAAGGCCGCGGTCGAGAAGGCGGGCAGTTTCGACCCGGAAGCCGTCAAGAAGGCGTGCGACGGCGTGTCGATCGACGCGCCGGAAGGCAAGGTCACGATCGACGGCGCGACGCAGCACGTCTACAAGACCGCGCGTATCGGCGTCGTCCAGGACGACGGACTCATCAAGGAGGTGTGGAGTTCCGGGCAGCCCATCAAGCCGGACCCGTACCTCAAGGAATACCCGTGGGCCAAGGACCTGTCCTGACCGCCCGCTGATCCACCGCAGCGCCCGCCGGACTCCGCGGCCCGTTCCCCGGGGCGGAGTCCGGCCGGGCGCCGGCGGATTCCGCCGTCCCGGATCTCGGGGGGATTCGGAGGGATCCGGAGGAAAAGGGAGATCCGTTGAATGCCTTCATGAACCAATTGCCGATCGGACTTTCCATCGGCGCGGTGCTGCTCCTCATCGCCCTCGGCCTGACATTCACGTTCGGTCAGATGGGCGTCATCAACATGGCGCACGGCGAATTCATCATGGCCGGCGCGTACACCGCCTACATGCTCCAGGACTGGGCGGGCCGGCAGGCCGTCCTGGTCGCGCTGCCGGTCGCCTTCGCCGTCGCGGGGCTCATGGGCCTCGTGCTGGAACGCACGCTCATCCGGCGCTTCTACGGCCGTCCGCTCGACACGCTGCTGCTGACCTGGGGTGTGAGCCTGATCCTCCAGCAGGTGGCGCGTGACCTCTTCGGCGCCCCGAACGTGCAGGTCAAGGCGCCTACCTGGCTCGTCGGCGGCGGCGAATGGCTCGGTATCCGGCTGCCGTACGCGCGCGTGTTCATCTTCACCCTGGCCGTGGTGTGCGTCGTGGCCATCTGGTTCTACCTGGCCCGCACCAAGCAGGGCCGCCGCATGCAGGCCGTGATGCAGAACCGCCAGCTCGCCGCGTGCAGCGGCATCGCGACCTCGCGCGTCGACCAGCGCACGTTCTTCATCGGCTCCGGCCTCGCCGGGGTGGCCGGCGTGGCCCTGACCCTGATCGGCCCCGTCGGCCCTGCCCTCGGGACCTACTACATCGTCGACGCGTTCCTCGTGGTCGTCGCGGGCGGCCTCGGACGACTCCAGGGCGCGGTCATCGCCGCGTTCGTCCTCGGCCTCGTCAACAGCTACGTCGAGTTCTGGTCCGACGCCTCACTCGCCAAGGTGGTGGTCTTCGCCGTGATCATCGCGTTCCTCCAGCTGCGACCGCAGGGTCTGTTCGTCCTGCGCTCCAGGAAGCTGACATGACGCCCGGCAAGCCGGAGCCGCTGGTACGCCGGCTCAGGTCCGGCACCACGAAGTGGCACGGCCCCATCGGCTTCGTCGCCGTCGCCCTGCTGGTCTTCGCCGTCGCCCCCGCGACCCTCTCGCCGTTCCGGCTCGAACTCCTGGCGAAGTACCTGTGCTTCGCCATCGCCGCCCTGGGCATCGGCCTCGCGTGGGGCAAGGGCGGCATGCTCACCCTCGGCCAGGGCGTGTTCTTCGGCCTGGGCGGCTACGCGATGGCGATGCACCTCAAGCTCGCCGAGGCGGGGCCGGGCGAGCTGCCCGACTTCATGGTGTGGAGCGGCGTCGAGGAACTGCCCATGCTGTGGGAGCCGTTCCGGCAGCCGTGGTTCGCGATCCTCATGGTGGTGCTGCTGCCGGGCACGATCGCGGCACTGCTGGGCCTGCTCGTGTTCGGGAGGCGGGTGCGCGGCGCGTACTTCGCGATCCTCACCCAGGCGCTCGCCGCGGCCTTCGTCATCTGGCTGGTCGGCGAGCAGGGCCTGACCGGCGGCACCAACGGACTGACCAACTTCAGCTCGTTCTTCGGCCTCGACCTGGCCAGCGACGCGGACAAACGGGTGCTCTACTTCGCGGTCGCGACCGTGCTGGGGCTGCTGTACCTGGGATTCCGGCAGTTGGTGGCCAGCCGGTTCGGGCGGCTGCTGATCGCGGTGCGGGACGGCGAGGACCGGGTGCGGTTCCTCGGCTACGACCCGGCGGTCGTCAAGACGGTCGCCTTCACGCTGTCCGCCATCTCGGCGGGCATCGCGGGCGCCCTGTTCGTCCCGGTGGTCGGCATCATCTCCCCGGCGCTGCTCGGGGTCGTACCGTCGCTCGAACTGGTCTTCGCGGTCGCGGTCGGCGGACGGTACGCCCTGGCCGGGGCGATCCTCGGCGCGGTGCTGCTCAACTACGCCAAGACCACGTTCTCGGAGAACTGGGCGGGCGGCTGGCTCTACCTCCAGGGCGCGCTGTTCATCGCGGTCATGGCGTACGCGCCCAAGGGCGTCATCGGAGTGGCGGGCCAGATACGCGACTTCGTCGCCGAGCAGGCCCGCCGCCTGGGCAACCGCCGGTCGGACGACCCGCGGCAGCCCGGTTCCGGACGCCGCGTCCCGCTGCCCGC
This sequence comes from Streptomycetaceae bacterium NBC_01309, assembly GCA_045039925.1. Lineage (GTDB taxonomy): Bacteria > Actinomycetota > Actinomycetes > Streptomycetales > Streptomycetaceae > Yinghuangia. The sequence goes on along the minus strand of CP108400.1, from coordinate 5,244,019 downwards.
ACCGAACGTGCCGGATGTCTCGGACGAGAAGACGGAGGTGGTCGCATGACCGGCACCGAGCCGCTGCTGAAGATCAGCGGGCTCTCCGTGGTCTTCGACGGGTTCCGGGCGATCGACGGCATCGACCTGTCCGTCGCCGAGGGCGAACTGCGCTTCCTCATCGGCCCCAACGGCGCCGGGAAGACGACGCTGGTCGACGTCATCACCGGCCTCACCCGGCCCACCGAGGGCAGCGTCGTGTTCGCCGGGAAGGAACTCGTCGGCAAGCGCGAGCACCAGGTGGTCCGGCTCGGCGTCGGGCGTACCTTCCAGACGGCCGTGGTGTTCGAGGAGTTGACCGTCGAGGAGAACGTCGACCTCGCGGCCAGCTTCCGCATGCGCCTCCCGGCGCTGCTGCGGCGCCGCACGACGCGCACCGACATCGTGGGCTCGGTACTGGAGCGGGCGGGCCTGCTCGACCTCGCCGAACGCCCGGCCGCGGTGCTGTCCCACGGGCAGCGCCAGTGGCTGGAGATCGCGATGCTGCTCGCCCAGGAGCCGCGCCTGCTGCTGCTCGACGAGCCGGTGGCCGGCATGTCGCGCGAGGAGCGCGAGCGGACCGGCGAGCTGCTCGCCGAGATCGCCCGGGACCGCACGGTGGTGGTGATCGAGCACGACATGGAGTTCGTGCGCAGGTACGCCTCCGCGGTGACCGTGCTGCACGAAGGCCGCGTGCTCACCGAGGGCGACATGGCCCAGGTGCAGGCCGACCCCAAGGTGCAGGAGGTCTACCTGGGCCGCTCGCGCGACACCAGGGCCGCCGAGCCGGTGCCGGTGGGCGGCGGCGGGGACGGCGCGGTCGTCGACGGCGCGGTACGGGAAGGGGTGGCCTGATGCTGGAGGTGACCGGCCTCGAAGTGGCGTACGGCCGCGCCCAGGTGCTGTTCGGAGTGGATCTCGCGGTGGCCGCCGGGTCGCTGACGTGTGTCATGGGCCGCAACGGCGTCGGCAAGACGACGCTGCTCAACGCGGTGATGGGTGTGCTGCCCACGCGCGGCGGCACGGTCGTGTTCGACGGCCACGACATCACCAAGTTGTCCACACACCAGCGCGTCCGCCTCGGCATGGGCTACGTGCCGCAGGGCCACGAGACGTTCGCGCAGCTCACGGTGGCGGAGAACCTCCGTGTGACGTGGGAGGCCAGTGGTACCAAGGACCGCGGCGTCATCGACGAGGCGCTCGACGTCTTCCCGCGGCTGCGGCCGCTGCTCAAGCGGCGCGCCGGATTCCTCTCCGGCGGGCAGCAGCAGCAACTCGCGATCGCCCGGGCGCTGGTGACGCGGCCGCGCATGCTGATCCTCGACGAGCCGACCGAGGGCATCCAGCCGTCGATCGTCGCGGAGATCGAGGACGTGATCGAGCAGCTGCACAAGGAGCGCGGGCTCGCGGTGCTGCTCGTCGAGCAGTACCTCGACTTCGCGATGCGGCTCGCCGACCGCTTCACCGTGCTGGACGCGGGCGTCGTCGTGCACGAGGGGGCGGGCGCCGAGTTGAAGGACAAGGGCGTGCAGAGGCTGCTTGCCGTGTAGATGCCGCCCGCCCGCAGGCGGCCGCGTCCGTTCCAATGGCGGGCGCGGCCACGCAGGGCCGTTGCAGCGGCCCGATTGCAGAGAGTTAGTACAAGCCGCCGTTGGCCATGTTGATGAAGAGGCCGACGGCCGCCCCGCCGAGCCCGATGACCAGCACGAACCGCTCCAGGGTCGTCGCCGAGATCATCTGGCCGCCGAGGCCCACGAGCACGCCGGCGAGACCGCTCCAGGCGCCGAGGATGTGCATGCCCGGGAAAAACGCGCACACGATCGCCACGATGCCGAACACCACGGTCGCCGCCGCGAGGGCGTTCTCCTTGGTGTGCGGCTTGTCGTCGTGGACGCGGTTGATCGATTCGAGGTTGAGCGCGGCCAGCGGGCCGCGGCGCATGGTCTGAGCCATTTCGCACCTCCGGTGGTAGACAGGGGGGTACGGACTATTTGTCCGTGATCTCCCTCCCACAGGGTGCATCCGCCGCGCGGCGGATTTCAACAGATAGCGCCGCGCCGGGTACGCTGTACCGTCCGCAGCGCCATGGTTGCCGCCCTCAGGGGGCGGTGTGCCAGGCTGCCGCGGTCTACGCAAAGCCCTCCTGTCACGGAGATTCCGTGGCCGTATCAGTCCATAGGAGGTGGGTGTTTTCATGCGTAATTACGAGCTCATGGTCATCCTCGACCCGGACCTCGAAGAGCGTGCGGTCTCCCCGCTGCTCGAGCAGTTCCTCAACGTCGTCCGCAACGGCGGCGGCAAGGTCGAGAAGGTCGACACGTGGGGCCGTCGTCGGCTCTCGTACGAGATCAAGAAGAAGTCCGAGGGCATCTACGCCGTCGTGGACCTGGCCGCGGAGCCCGCGGTCATCAAGGAACTCGACCGCCAGATGAACCTCAACGAGTCGGTCATGCGCACGAAGGTGCTGCGTCCCGACCAGCGGTAGCCGCTGCCCGACATCGCAGCGGACACCGACGACACCGTCATCAAGGCGCAGGGGAAGGTAAGGCATGGCAGGCGACACCGTCATCACCGTGGTCGGGAATCTGACCGCCGACCCTGAGTTGCGCTTCACCCCCAGCGGCGCGGCCGTCGCGAACTTCACCGTGGCCTCCACGCCGCGGACGTTCGACCGGCAGACCAACGAGTGGAAGGACGGCGAAGCGCTGTTCCTCCGCTGCTCGGTCTGGCGGCAGGCGGCCGAGAACGTGGCCGAGTCCTTGCAGAAGGGCATGCAGGTCATCGTCCAGGGACGCCTCAAGCAGCGGTCGTACCAGACCAAGGAAGGCGAGAACCGGACGGCCTACGAGCTGGAGGTCGACGAGATCGGCCCCTCGCTCAAGTTCGCGACCGCGAAGGTCACGAAGGCCGGCCGGGGTGGTGGCGGCGGCGGTGGTGGTCAGTACAACCGCGGCGGTGGTTACGGCGCTCCGCAGGGCGGCGGCCAGCAGGGTGGCTACGGCGGTCCTCCGTCGGGCAACTCCGCTCCGGCCGACGACCCGTGGTCGTCCCCCGGCGGTGGCAACAACACCGGCGGCGGTGGCGGCGGCTGGGGTCCCCAGCCCGGCGGCTACACGGACGAACCCCCGTTCTAGGACGCCCGCGCGGCCCCCGTGCCGCGCACGTCCGGACGAAGACTTCTTGATCTGGAGAGAAAGCAATGGCGAAGCCGCCTGCGCGCAAGCCGAAGAAGAAGGTTTGCGTGTTCTGCAAGGAGAAGATCTCCTACGTCGACTACAAGGACACGAACCTGCTGCGGAAGTTCATTTCCGACCGCGGCAAGATCCGTGCCCGTCGCGTGACCGGCAACTGCACGCAGCACCAGCGTGACGTCGCCACGGCCGTCAAGAACAGCCGTGAGATGGCGCTGCTGCCGTACACCAGCACGGCGCGCTGAGAGAGGGTGGACTTGATATGAAGCTCATCCTCACGCACGAGGTCACCGGGCTCGGCGAGCCCGGCGACATCATCGAGGTCAAGGACGGCTACGGCCGCAACTACCTCATCCCGCGCGGGTTCGCGATCCGCTGGTCCAAGGGCGGTGAGAAGGAGGTCGCCTCCATTCGCCGTGCCCGCAAGGTCCGCGAGATCAAGAACCTGGACCAGGCGAACGAGGTCAAGGCGCAGCTCACCGGTCTCAAGGTGAAGCTCGCGACCCGTGCCGGCGAAAGCGGGCGCCTGTTCGGATCCGTCACCGTCGCCGACGTCGCCTCGGCGATCAAGGCCGCCGGTGGTCCGGACCTGGACAAGCGCCGTGTCGAGCTCGGTGCGCCGATCAAGACTCTCGGCACGCACCGGGTCACGGTCCGCCTCCACCAGGAGGTCTCCGCCGCTCTCGACCTCGACGTCGTTTCGGCCTGACCTGACCGCACCCCCTGAAGGCCCGGAGCTCCTACAGGAGCTCCGGGCCTTCGGCCTTTCCCGGCTTCTCCTTGCTTTTCCCGGCCTTCCCCGGTCTTTCCCGGTCTTTCCCGGCCTTGTCACGGGTCCGCTCACCTGCTTCGGGGGCGTTTCGCGGCAGGGCCGTTCCCGGCCCGCTCCCGCTCGTTGGACACGGTGGCGGGCCCCGGGCTTGCCTTGATACCCCCAGGGGGTATAGTTTTCGTATCGCAGGGGATCGGGCGTACGCCGGATCCCGCACCGTCTCGCGAAAGGGCACCGTCATGAGCACCGCGACCTTCACCGTAACCGGCATGACCTGCGGCCACTGCGTCTCGTCCGTCAAGGAGGAGGTCTCGGAGGTCCCCGGCGTGCGCGATGTGCGGGTGGAGCTGGCCGGCGGCCTGCTGACCGTGTCGTCGGACGGCGACGTCGACCGCGACGCGGTCCGGGCGGCGGTCGCGGAGGCGGGCTACACCGCCGTGGACGGGGCCAAGGTCACCTCGTGACCCCGGGGCCGCCAGGCCCCCGCGGGGTACCCGGGACTCTGCCCCCCGGGTACCCCTACCCCGTAGGGATATGGCAGAGCGCAGCATGACAGTTTCGGGTGTCACCAGTGTCACCAGTGCCATCGAGGAGGAACAGTGACCACCCCGCCGCAGGCAGACTCCGCAAACGCCGCGCGCATCGACCTCGCTCTCGGCGGGATGACCTGCTCCTCGTGCGCGAACCGCATCGAGCGCAAGCTCAACAAGCTGGACGGGGTCGAGGCCACCGTCAACTTCGCGCTGGAGAAGGCCACCGTCACCTACCCCGCCGCCCTCGACCCGGCCGACCTGGTCAAGGCGGTCGAGGCGGCCGGCTACTCCGCGACCCCCGTACGCGACGAGCCCGAGCCGACCGGCGGCGCGGGCGAGGACGGCGGCGGGGCCGACGACGGCAAGGACGCCGAGCTCCGGTCGCTGCGCGAGCGCCTGGTGTACAGCGCGCTCCTCACCGTCCCGGTCATCGCCCTCTCGATGATCCCGCCGCTGCAGTTCCGGTTCTGGCAGTGGCTGGTGCTCGCGCTCGCGGCACCGGTGGTGGTGTGGGGCGGCTTCCCGTTCCACAAGGCCGCCGCGAAGAACCTGCGGCACGGCACCGCGACGATGGACACCCTGGTCTCGCTGGGCACGCTCGCGGCCTTCTTCTGGTCGCTGTACGCGCTGTTCATCGGCGGCATGGGCGAACCCGGCATGACCATGGCGTTCAGCTTCACGGCGTCCGGCGGCCACGCCGAGATCTACCTGGAAGCGGCATCCGGCGTCATCGCCTTCATCCTCGCCGGCCGCTACTTCGAGGCCCGCTCCAAGCGCAAGGCCGGCGCCGCACTCAAGGCGCTGCTCGAACTCGGCGCCCGCGAGGTGTCCGTGCTGCGAGCGGACGGCCGCGAGGAGCGCATCCCGGTCGACCGCCTCGCGGTCGGCGACCGGTTCGTGGTGCGCCCCGGCGAGAAGATCGCCACCGACGGTGTGGTGGACGAGGGTTCGTCGGCGGTCGACGCGTCCATGCTGACCGGTGAATCGGTGCCGGTCGAGGTGCGTCCGGGCGACGGCGTCACGGGTGCCACCATCAACGCGGGCGGACGCCTCGTCGTCCGCGCCACCAAGGTCGGCGCCGACACGCAACTCGCGCAGATGGCCCGCCTGATCACCGACGCGCAGACCGGCAAGGCCGCGGTCCAGCGGCTGGCCGACCGCATCTCCGGCGTCTTCGTGCCGATCGTGATCGCACTCGCCGTCGCCACCCTCGGCTTCTGGCTGGGCAGCGGCGAGGGCGCCACCGCGGCCTTCACCGCGGCGGTCGCCGTGCTCGTCATCGCCTGCCCGTGCGCCCTGGGCCTGGCGACCCCGGTCGCCCTGCTCGTCGGCACCGGCCGCGGCGCGCAGCTCGGCGTCCTGATCAAGGGACCCGAGGTCCTGGAGAACACCCGTCGCGTCGACACCGTCCTGCTCGACAAGACCGGCACCGTCACCACCGGCCGCATGGCGCTGGTCGCCACGGTTCCCGTCAACGGCGGCGACACCGACGAACTGCTGCGCCTGGCCGGTGCGGTGGAGCACGCCAGCGAGCACCCGATCGCCAAGGCCATCGCCTCCGCGGCGGCCGAGCGCCACGGGACGCTGCCGCCGGTCGAGGGCTTCACGAACCGCGAAGGCCTGGGTGTCGAGGGTGTCGTCGAAGGGCACGCGATCGTCGCGGGACGCCCGGCGCTGCTCGCGGACTGGGGGCTGGCGCTGCCGGAGGAACTGGTGGCGGCGATGGACGAGGCCGAGGGCGCGGGGCGTACCGCGATCGCGGTGGCCTGGGACGGCGCGGTGCGCGGCGTGCTGGTCACGTCGGACACCGTCAAGCCCACCTCGGCGGCGGCGGTCGCCGGGCTGCGCGAACTGGGGCTGACCCCGGTGCTGTTGACCGGCGACAACGAGCGGGCCGCGCGGTCCGTGGCGGCGCAGGTCGGCATCGACGAGGTCATCGCCGGGGTGCTTCCGGCCGGCAAGGTCGACGCGGTCAAGGCGCTCCAGGCCGAGGGACGCGTCGTCGCGATGGTCGGCGACGGTGTCAACGACGCCGCGGCGCTGGCCACCGCGGACCTCGGGCTCGCCATGGGCACGGGGACCGACGCGGCCATCGAGGCGGCCGATCTGACGCTGGTGCGCGGCGACCTGGGGGCCGCGGTCGACGCGATCCGGCTGTCGCGGTCGACGCTGCGGACGATCAAGACGAACCTGTTCTGGGCGTTCGCGTACAACGTCGCCGCGATCCCGCTGGCGGTGGCGGGGCTGCTCAACCCGATGATCGCGGGGGCCGCGATGGCCTTCTCGTCGGTCTTCGTGGTCGGCAACTCGCTGCGGCTGCGGGGGTTCAAGTCGACGGCGCCGGTGGCGGGCGTACGGGACGTGGCCGCGGCGGAGCACCGCGAGCCGGTGCCGGCGGCGGGCTGAGCGTCGCGGGCGTCGTGGGACTTGCGGGTCTTGCGGGTCTTGCGGGTCTTGCGGGTCTTGCGGGTCTTGCGGGTCTCGCGGGTCTTGCGGGCCTTGCGGGTCTTGCGGGTCTTGCGGGCGTCGTGGGCCTCGCCGACGTCGCCGACTCGGACAAGCCCGGTCGCCGGGACCGTCTTCACCGACGGTCCCGGCGGCCGGGCTTCGTGGTGTGTGTGCGGCTGTGCGGCCTGGCTTTTCAGTCGGGCTTGCGGACGCTCGCCCCCGTGACGAGCCACGCGTCGCCGCGCGCCCGCCAGCCGAGCAGCACCAGGCGCGCCACCATGAACGCCCCGATGCCCCACCACCACAGCGCGACGAGACCGCCGCCCAGGCTGAGGACCACCGCGACCGTGGCGACGAAGACGACGAGCACGGCGGGCATCATCAGGGCCAGGAACCGTCCGTCGCCCGCCCCGATGAGCACGCCGTCGAGGACGAACACCGGTCCGGCGAGCGGCTGGAGCGCGGCGGCGGCGATCAGGACCAGGCCGAGCAGGTCGCGTACCGCGGGGTCGCCGGTGAACAGCGGGATGTAGAGCGGCCGTGCGGCCACGATCACGACGGCGAACGCCGCACCCGTCCACACGCTCCACGCGAGCATGCGCCGGGTCGCGGAGCGCGCGCCCGCGACGTCGCCCGCGCCCAGTGCGCGCCCCACGATGGCCTGGGCCGCGATGGCCAGCGCGTCGAGGGCGAAGGCGAGGAACGTCCAGATCTGCCAGGCGACCTGGTGCGACGCGATCTCGGTGTCGCCGATGCGGGTCGCCGCGACGGCCCCGATGAGCAGGATCGCGCGCAGGCTGACGGTGCGTACGAACAGCGGGGCGCCCGCGGCGGCGGAGGCCTTTATGCCCGGGAAGTCCGGGACGAGCGGGGCATCGTGCCGCCGCGCGCCGCGTACGACGACCACGAGGTACGCCGCGGCCATCGCCCACTGCGCGATCACCGTGCCCCACGCGGACCCGGCGATGCCGAGGTCGGCGCCGTAGACGAGGGCGAGGTTGAGGACGAGGTTCGCGCCGAAGCCGGCCACCGCGACGACGAGCGGCGTCCGGGTGTCCTGGAGCCCGCGCAGCACGCCGGTGGCGGCGAGCACGATCAGCATCGCCGGGATGCCGAGGCTGCTGATGCGCAGGTAGGTCGTCGCGTGCGGGGCGGCGGTCGCGGACGCGTCGAAGGCGTCCACGACCCACGGCGCGGTCACCGCCCCCACCACCAGCAGCCCGGCGCCGACGAGGGCCGCCAGCCACACGCCGTCCACACCCTGGCGGATCGCGCCGCGCCGGTCGCCGGCCCCGACGAGGCGCGCGACGCTCGCGGTCGTCGCGTACGCCAGGAACACGCACAGGTTCACCAGCGTGGTGAGCACCGCGCCCGCGATGCCGAGGCCGGCCAGTTCGGGGGTGCCAAGGTGCCCGACGATCGCGGCGTCCGCGAGGATGAACAGCGGCTCCGCGACCAGCGCGAAGAACGCCGGCACGGCCAGCCGCAGGATCTCGCGGTCCTGCGCGCGGTTGGCACGGCGCCGCAGGTCGGGGCCGGGTCGCGGGTCGCTTTCGAGAGGGGTGCGCACCGGTCCACGGTAGTCATCCACAGGTAATGATCACAATCCATCTTTGGTCATTACTTACGGATGCGGGCGGTGGTTGTCCACATACGTGGGGCGATTGCCGGTCCATCGGACCGGAAGTTTTTCACATGCACAGGCGGTGGATAGAGAACCCGCAGGTCAGCAACGGTTTCCACACCTGTGGACAACGGTTGCCCGGCTCTCTGCGCACAGGTTGTGCACAGCCGCGGCGGTATCAGTCCACAGAGTTTCCACAGTTATCCACACCCCCTGTGGATGACGGCGTTGGTCGAGGCCCGGACCACCCTTACGGTGAGGGACTGCACAACGCGTGGTGCGGCTGTTTTGTCGGCCCCTTGCCGTATGAAGGAGCAGGACCACCAGGCGCCCCCGGAGGGGCCGGGCGCACGCCGTGTCCCGACACCGAGGAAGGAAGCACGGCATGAGTGTCTCGGAGTACGAGGACGCTCCCCCCTCCCGCGAGGGCTTCGAGCGCACACCACCCCAGGACATCGCCGCCGAGCAGTCCGTCCTCGGCGGCATGATGCTCTCGAAGGACGCGATCGCCGACGTCGTCGAGAACCTCAAGCCGATCGACTTCTACCGCCCGGCGCACGAGATGGTCTACAACGCCGTCCTCGACCTCTACGCCCGCGGCGAGCCGGCCGACGCCGTCACCGTCGCGGCGGAGCTCACCAAGCGCGGCGAGATCGGCCGCGTCGGCGGCGCCCCGTACCTCCACACCCTGATCTCCTCGGTCCCCACCGCCGCCAACGCCGAGTACTACGCCCGCATCGTCCGCGAACAGGCCGTCCTGCGCCGCCTCGTCGAGGCCGGCACCCGCATCGTCCAGATGGGCTACGCCGCCGACGGCGACGTCGACGAGATCGTCAACGGCGCCCAGGCCGAGGTCTACGCCGTCACCGAACAGCGCACCAGCGAGGACTACGCCCCGCTCGCCGACATCATGGAAGGCGCCCTCGACGAGATCGAGGCCATCGGCTCCCGCAACGGCCAGATGTCCGGCGTCCCCACCGGCTTCACCGACCTCGACTCCCTCACCAACGGCCTGCACCCCGGCCAAATGATCGTCATCGCCGCCCGCCCCGCCATGGGCAAGGCCCTGGCCCTGGACACTCCGCTGCCCACGCCGAGCGGCTGGACGACGATGGGTGAGGTACGCGTCGGCGACTTCCTCATCGGAGCCGACGGCCAAGCCACAAAGGTGGTCGCAGCCACGGAGGTCATGGTCGACCGCCCCTGCTACGAGGTCGAGTTCTCGGACGGCACAGTCATCGTCGCCGACGAGGAGCACCAATGGCTCACCGAGACGCGCGCCGCCCGCCGCTCGGCTCAGGCCGTCCTCGCGGGTTCCGTTGGCCCGAAGCACTTGCCGATCGCCGCAACCGTGACCACCACACGCGAGATTGCCGCGACGCTGACCTGCAAAACCGGCGATCGACGCCGCAACCACGCGGTCCGTGTTGCCCAGGCGCTCAAGTTGCCCGAACGCGATCTGCCGCTGCCGCCTTACGTCCTGGGGTGCTGGCTCGGCGACGGCAACTCGGATGGCGCGCGGATCACCACAGCCGACGAAGAGATCGTCGCCGAACTCACCGCCGAGGGCCTCCGCGTCGAGAAGCGTGCCGGGGTGCTCAATTACTCACTCCGGCTGCCTGAGCGGAAGCCGTTGCCCCTACGTACCTGCGTTGTCTGCGGCAGCGAGTTCCGGCCCAAGACGTCGCAGGTACGCACCTGCGGCCAAAGCTGCGGCGGCAAAGCCCGGTTCATCTCTGCTCCGGTGCCGGCGCCGCGCTGCCCCGATTGTCGGCGCCCGTCCTCCGGGATGGCTATGTGCATCGCATGTCGGCGCGACCACGGCAGCATCCAGGCGATCCTGCGGACGATCGGCGTACTCGGCGACAAGCACATCCCCGCCGAGTACCTGCGCGCCTCCGAGAACCAGCGCCGTGCGCTGCTTGCCGGCCTGCTCGACACCGACGGCTATGTATCGCCATCGGGCACAGTTCAGTTCGCGGTCACCAACCGCCGCCTTGCCGACGCGGTACTCGAACTTGCGCTCAGCTTGGGGTACCAGGCGACTATGCGCACGAAACCGGTTCGCGGGCGCAGCGCCGCTTCGTCGACGTGCTACCGCATTACCTTTACCCCGGGCGACCCGGTATTCCGCCTGTCCCGCAAGCTCGTTCGACAGACAACCCGCGAATACCCCACAACAAAGTTGAGGTACGTCACCGACGTTCGTCCTGTCGCCTCCGTGCCAGTCCGCTGTGTCCAGGTCGACAACACCGACCACATGTACCTCGCGAGCAGGAGTTGGATCCCTACGCACAACTCCACGCTGGCACTGGACTTCGCGCGAGCCTGCTCAATTCGTCACAACCTGCCCAGTGTGATCTTCTCGCTCGAAATGGGGCGCAACGAGATCGCGATGCGCCTGTTGTCCGCGGAGGCGCGGGTCGCGCTGCACCACATGCGCTCGGGCAACATGACCGACGAGGACTGGACCCGCCTCGCCCGCCGCATGCCGGACGTGAGCGCGGCCCCGCTCTACATCGACGACTCGCCGAACCTCTCCATGATGGAGATCCGCGCGAAGTGCCGACGCCTCAAGCAGCGCAACGACCTTCGCCTCGTCGTCATCGACTACCTCCAGCTGATGACCGGCGGCGGCAGCCGCCGCGCGGAGAGTCGCCAGCAGGAGGTCTCCGAGATGTCGCGAAACCTGAAGCTCCTCGCCAAGGAACTCGAAGTCCCGGTCATCGCCCTCTCCCAGCTCAACCGAGGCCCCGAACAACGCACCGACAAAAAGCCCATGGTGTCCGACCTGCGTGAGTCCGGCTGCCTGACTGCCGACACGCGTGTGCTCCGGGCTGACACCAACGCGGAGGTCACTCTCGGCGAACTGCTGGAATCAGGAGCGCGGGACATCCCCGTGTGGTCGATGGACGAACACCTGCGCATGGTGCCGCGCACGATGACACACGTGTTCCCGAGCGGTACGAAGCAGGTGTTCCGGCTGCGGCTCGCCTCGGGGCGGGAGGTCAAGGCGACGGCGAACCACCCGTTCCTGACGTACGACGGGTGGAAGCCACTCGGTGAGCTGGCGGTAGGGAACCGACTGTCGGTTCCGCGCCGCCTGGATCCGCCGCTGAGTCCCACATCGATGCCCGAGCCCGAGATCGTGATGCTCGCGCACCTCATCGGTGACGGCTGCGTCGCCCCCAGGCAGTCCATCCACTACACGAGCGAGGACGAAGCGAACCTGGTCGCGGTCGAGACCGCCGCGGCGCACTTCGGAATTACGCCGCGCCGGGTCGCCCAGGACACTTGGTCGCACGTCTACCTGCCGTCCCCGCAGCGCCTGACTCATGGACGCCGCAACCCCATTGCCGCCTGGCTCGACGGCTTCGGCCTCTACGGCAAGAGGTCGCATGAGAAGTTCCTGCCGCGCGAGGTCTTCTCGCTGCCCGATGAACAGGTTCGGCTGTTCCTCAGGCACCTTTGGGCCACCGACGGATCCGTCACGGTCGGCGTATCGGGCTCGCGCCCTGTCCGCATCTACTACGCGACAAGCAGCCGTCGGCTTGCCGAGGACGTACAGATGCTGCTGTTGCGGGTCGACCTGCGCGCTCGGCTGCGGACGGTTGAGCACAAAAACGGACGCACTGGCTGGACGGTGGACATCTCCGGTGCCGACGACCAGCGACGGTTCATCGCCGAAGTCGGGGTACACGGCGCTCGCGCCCAGAATTGCGGGGATGCGACCGTTCGCCTGGACGGGGTCAAGGCGAACACGAACCTCGACACCGTGCCCCGGCAGGTGTGGGAGCGCGTCCGTGCGCAGATGACCCAGCAGCGAGTGACGACACGGGCGTTGCAATCGGCTGTCGGCACCAAGTACTGCGGCAGCGCGTTCTACAAGCCGAATCCGAGCCGGTCGCGGCTCGCGGCAGTGGCGGCGATCCTGGCGGACGCGGACCTCGAACTGCTGGCGACCAGTGACGCCTTCTGGGACGAGGTCGTGGCGATCGAGCCGTTGGGCGTCGAGCCTGTCTTCGATGCGACGGTCCTGGGCAGCCACAACTTCGTGGCAAACGGGATCAATGTCCATAATTCTATCGAGCAGGATGCGGACATGGTGATCCTTTTGCACCGTGAGGACGCGTACGAGAAAGAGTCACCGCGCGCGGGCGAGGCGGACCTGATCGTGGCGAAGCACCGTAACGGTCCCACCGCGACGATCACCGTGGCATTCCAGGGCCACTACTCGCGCTTCGTCGACATGCAGCAGGGCTGATGCCGGACGTGTAGGGACCCGATTCCGGTGTCGGATTCCCAGTGAGGATGTCGGAACCGTGTCGGATCCGACATCGGCGGGTGTCTCCACAAGGTCAACTTCAGTGTCACTGTAGTAGTCGGCAGTTCCAGTGTTGACAGCTACCACTTCACTGGTACTGTAGTGCTACCCAGAGTGGAGGTGAGTTGGTGGCAGTCGAGGAGAACGGCTTCCTGGAGTACCTGCAGCTGCAAGATGGCGAACCCAGCCTCGTGACGAAGTCCGAGCTGATCGCGCAGGTGCGTGCGGAGGGGTATCCGGTCAGCGACCGCCAACTGACCTTCTACGTGAGCGAAGGGTTGCTGCCCCGATCGGTACGTGTTGGCTCTCGTGCCGGCGCTTACCCAGCCATCGTCCAGCAGCTGCTCACGTGGATCCTCCGGGCCCGCGACGGTGGTGTCACGATCGACGTCTTGAAGGAGCTTCTACCTGTTTGGAAGTTCCTGGTTCGTGCGCGGTCGCGTTGCGAGCTTGATCTCGGTGAGTTGGAGTACGTTGCGCGTCAGCACGTCACCTCCACAGAAGGAGCGCTGAACGTCGCGCGACTGGTGATCGACGTCATGTCTCGCCGCTGCGGCAAGTGTCGAGGGGACATACGCATCGTCGCGAAGGATGGAACCTCAACGCGGATGGGCGACCCGTCGAGCACGGTCGGCTTTGCCATCGTTCGGCCGTTTGACTCCGGGGAATCACAGCCACCGACCCCACGCTGGTTCGCAACGGCGCGCGTGAGCTTGGCTTCCACAGATCGACCCTCATCGGATCCGACGACTGTCATCCTCGGTCTGAAGCCGAACGAGCCGTTGCCCCCGGATCCGGAAGACGAAGCGTTTGAGCCACAGGATGAGCTGAGGGCAGTGGCTCCTGACAGCTGACACACACAAACGAACTGAGGCGGGCATTGGCGTGCCCGCCTCAGTCGAGGGTCGCTACGCAACCCGTGGTTACACACACAGCGTACGGCCCTCACAGCCAGGCCGCCACGGCGGCATCGCATGTGAAGGGAACAAGGTAGTGGCAATTCAGATCACAGCTCGCCGGATGTCCGGCGGCACCACACATCAGCACATCGCCCGCCTGTGGTGGACGAACCCGGTGGACGGCAAAACCGGCGAAAACTCGCGGGCCGACCTCGTCGACTGGATCGAAGAGCAGAACGGCAAGGCGTACACCGAGGACAGCCGGGGAAACCGCGCAGAGGTTTTGGTGCGAACGCCCAGCTACGGGCCGAAGTACCTGCAGACCGCCGCTGACGGTGTGTGGACGAACAACCTCCTGGCGCTGCCTGAGCGCTGATGGCCACCGGGCGGGACAACACCGTTGTCCCGCCCGGTCGTCTGCGGCGCATTCGAATCCATCCGAGGTTGTTGGCCACAGCTTCCCGCGAGTGACGTCTGGCAAGCCGAGGTTCACCTCTTCGTGTGCTGCCTTGCCCCGACCTGCGGACTGTCGGCGCGTCCGGGGCATGCCTCTGTGGGGCGGCGGCTGACGTCGTGATACGCGGGCATGAGGTTGGGGGCCGATGGATGCCAGGCTTGGTTCGGTGCTGTTCAGCGTCAAGCGTACGGATGGATCCTTAATAGAGGATCTCGATTGGTCCGGCGCCTGCTCGGATCTCCTAGCGCATGCGCAGCCTTGGCGGACTTTCCGCTGGTACAAGGGGCAGCAGCACTACTCGGGCCTGTATTGGTCGGCGACCATGCGCGATCACGTCATTTACGAGTCGCGGCTTGAGCTCGGATGCCTGCTCTTCGCTGATTTCGATCCTTCAGTCCAGGGGATCGTTGCGCAGCCCTTTCTGTTGAAGGCCATGGTCGACGGGAAGGTCTGCAAGCACATCCCCGATTACCTGCTGACCACGAAGCACGGCGTGGTTGTCATGGATGTCAAGCCGAGGCAGCGGTTGTTGGAGCCGGCCGTGGCACGCACGTTCGCGTGGACCCGGCGGGTGGTGGAGTCGCGAGGTTGGCGGTATGAGGTCTGGACTGAGCCAGCACAGACGGAACTGGACAACGTCCGCTTCCTGGCGGGGTACCGCCGCGACTGGTTGTTCAGCGTCGACGTTCTTCAAGAGGCCCGGCGCGCCGCCGTGGACGGTGTGACGCTGGGCGAGGCTGCCTGGTGCGTTTCTGGCTGCTCGGAGGCGCAGGTGCGGGCCGCGCTCCACCACTTGTTGTGGAAGCGCCAGTTGCGTTTCGACCTCACGCGCCCGTTGCGGCCCTCGACAGTGCTGGGAGGCTCGGTGTGAGTAGGGCCGGAATGCGGGTTGGCGTCGGAACACGCTTCCTCTATGAGGGCGAAACCGTTGAAGTAGTCGAGTTGGCCTCGACGACGGCGGGCAATCAGGTCGTCCTGAAGGACGGCCGCGGGCGCGTCCAGCGCCTGGCGCTCAAGGAGTTGCTCTTCTCCGACCAGGCGCGTGAACTCCCTGACAGCCCTGGCCCGTCGGGATCAGATGCTGAGGAGGTTGCCTCGGTGGTTCTAGGCCAGCTCAACAAGGAAGAGCGAGAGTTCACGGTCGAGCGAGCTGGCCACGTGCGGGAAGTGTTGACGGGATATCGGTCGGGCAGTCTGGAGTTAGCGTCCGATGGTGAGCCGCGTGACGAGTACGCCCCTGCGACGCGAATGGAGGCGAAGAAGGCGGCCAAGGCGGCGGAGCTCGGCGTCACGGTCCGCACAATTGAACGGTGGCTCACCGCCTTCCGCGACCATGGTGAAGCAGGACTGGCGCCCAAGCAAAAGCGTGTTGGCGGTCCGCCAACGGACCCACGGTGGGCAGAGACCGCGCTGGAGGTCATGGTCGAGCACACTGAACAATCACGGCCCTCACGGACGTTGGTGATCGCGCGGACGCGGGCCCGGGTGGTCGCCCGGTTCGGTCCAGATGTGGTGCCGCAGCCGAGCCGGGCGACGGCGTTTCGGATTCTGGAGGATCTGGAGAGCCGGCATCCGCTGTTCCGCCTGAGTACGAAGCGGAACCGGGACATCGCGGGTCGGCCGGAGGAGCCGTACGGGAAGCTGCGGCCGACGCGGCCGGGCGAGTACCTGTTGATGGACTCCACGCGCTTGGACGTGTTCGCGTTCGATCCGTTGACGTTGCGGTGGGTGCAGGCCGAACTGTCCGTTGGTATGGACTGGTACACCCGCTGCATCACCGGGATTCGGGTGACGCCGATGTCCACGAAGGCCGTGGACGTGGCGGCGGTGCTGTTCGAGTCGTTCCGTCCCCGGCCGTTCGGCGAGGACTGGCCGCGCGGGGCGGTCTGGCCCGAGCACGGCATCCCGCGGACCGCGTTGGTCGACGTCGCGGTGGAGGGCGTGGGGTTGGCGTCCCCGCCGATCGTTCCGGAGACGCTGGTGATCGACCACGGCAAGGTCTACGTCTCGGATCACTTGAGCAGCGTCTGCCGGCGCATGGGGATATCGGTCCAGCCCGCCCGGTTGCGGACCGGCCGGGATAAGGGCCCGATCGAGCGGTTCTTCCGGACGCTTCGCGAGGACTTATTGCAGGCTCTTCCCGGCTACAAGGGTCCGGACATCCACTCCCGCGGTGACAACCCGGAAGGGGAGGCGTTCTTCTTCCTCGACCAGTTGGACGAGATCATCCGCGAGTGGGTGGCCACCCATTACCACTGTCGGCCGCATAGCGGCCTGGTCGACCCCGGCCTGCCCGGACTGCGGATGTCACCGGCGCAGATGTTCGAGCACGGCATGGCACGGGCCGGCTACATCGAAGTCCCCCGGGACCGCGACCTCGCGTTCGAGTTCCTGCCCACGCAGTGGCGCACGGTCCAGCACTACGGCGTCGAGATCGACGGACGCCGCTACCGGGGCAGGGGCTTGCCGCCGCGAGGGGCGAAGAGCCCTTATCCCTATCGGGGCAAGCGCGACCACTGGCCGTTCCAGGTCAACCCGGACGACGTCACGAAGATCTACTTCCGCGACTCCGAGCGGACCTGGCACAGTCTGGAGTGGGAGCACGCACCCGCCGCGCGGATGCCGTTGAGCGAGGAGGCGCTGGCGTTCGCCCGCAGGCTCGCGGCGAGGAAGTACCGCTATCCCGACGACCGGCTGGCCGTCGCCGACCTGTTCGAGCGGTGGAATGTCGGACTGGGCACCACCCCCGCAGAGCGCCGCATGGCACTGCGGCTGTCCCGTGAGCAAGCCGCCTTCGCACTGCCGGAGCCGGAGACGGATGCGACCGTCACGCTGCCGTCGGTCCGCCGTGCCCTGGGCGAGCAGCCCCCGCCTGCGGCACCAGAGCCGGTGGGCCCGGAGGCGGAGACGGGCGACGACGATGACGCCGATTGGGACGACGAAGGCCCCGAGTTCTACGCCGACGCCCTGGAGGACGTGTGAGCGCGGCCGCCGCGCCGGTCCTGGAGAACCTGGCTCTGTCCCGCAAGGAGGACTTCAAGGAGTTCGCCCGGACCCCGCGCCGGATCCAGCCCGAGACGTTAACGCGAACCGCGCTGAAGGCACTCGGTGAAGCCGCGAGGATCGAGTACGACCTGCTGCGTCGGCTATGGCATGCCAACATCGGGCCGATCAAGACCCCGCAACTGGCCCACCTGCACGAAGACTTGTGGGACATTGTCGACAGCAACCTGCAAGACGGCGACAAAGCCAAGGGCGCCGTGGCGATCGACGCCTTTCCCGGACTGGGCAAGACCACCTCGGTCCTAACGTTCGCCCGCGAGTTCCACTGCCGCGAGACCGCGGAACAGGGGGAGTTCACGTCCGCAGGGAATGAACGCTGGCCCGTCTGCCGGGTGGGCTTGACGGGCAATACCGGGATGAAGGATCTGAACCGGGCCCTGCTGGAGTTCTTCGGGCATCCGGGACGGTTCCGGGGAACCACCGCGCAATTGGGCCAGCAGGCTCTCGACTGCGTGCTGTCCTGCGAGGTCCGTCTCCTCGTCCTCGACGACCTTCACTTCCTCAAGTGGGGTAATTCGAGCGGGGTCGAGGTCAGCAACCATCTCAAGTGGATCGCGAACGAGTTCCCGGTGACCCTGGTGATGATCGGTGTCGGGCTCGCCGGCAAGGGACTGTTCAGTGAGGGAGGCGCCGGCGGCGACGTTGCCTTGGCCCAGACCGGGCGCCGCACCACCAGGCTGGGCATGCCGCCCTTCACGATCGACGACGAGCCGGGGCGCCTGCAATGGCGGCAGATGCTGCTGACTCTCGAACAGCGTGTGGTCCTCGCCGACAAACACCCGGGGATGCTCGCCGACGATCTCTCCGACTACCTCTTCGCCCGCAGCACCGGCCACATCGGGTCACTGATGACCTTGATCAACCGGGGATGCCAGCGCGCGGTCCGCACCGGCACGGAACGCCTCTCCCGCGACCTACTCGACGCGGTGAAGAACGACGAAGCAGCCGAACACGCCCGACACGAACTCGCCTTGGCCCTGGAGGCGAACCGGCTGACGAGTCGCCCTCGGCCCGCCCGCGCGAGGAGGGCCCGATGACGCAGCCGAGGACGCTCCCGCTGAGGCTGGAACCGCTGCCCGGTGAAGCCCTCGATTCCTGGCTCGAAGCACTGGCGCACCGGCTGCACACCCCGCTGGGGAACCTCATGGCCGGGCTGGGCCTGCCCGCTCGGAAAGGCCGCCCCCGGCCAGCGGAGCGCGGGATCACCCTGCTGGCACAGGAGGCTGCCGCCATCGCGTTCGCCACCGGTGTCAGCTCGCGACAGATCAACGCGATGACGAACTCCCACTACCAGGGCACTGCCCTGATGATCGACTCGGCGACCGGATTGGTGAACCGCTCGGCCCTTTGGGGCCGCGGCCGAGGATCGCGGTTCTGCCCCGACTGCCTCGCCGCCAACGGCGGACGCTGGCAACTGTGGTGGCGTCTGGGCTGGGCCTTCGTCTGCCCGTGGCACCGCAGACTGCTGGCCGACAACTGCCCAGCATGCGAACGCCCCCAGCGACGGGAGCCGCCGTCGCGCTACCTCGTCCCGGCACTCGGCCGCTGCGGCAACCCACGGCCCGGCCAGGCCAACGGAAGTCGCGTTCGCTGCCCGGGCGACCTCACCGCGGCGCACACCCTCGTCTTCCCCGAGTCCCACCCGGCGCTGTCGGCCCAGCGCCGGCTCCTCGGCGCGATCGCGGCGGACCGCGCTGATTTCGGTGTCTACGCGAACCATCCCCAACCCGTGGCACGCATGCTTGCGGACGTCCGCGCGCTCGGCGCCTGCACCCTCGACGTTCCGCCGGCCGAACTCGCCGACCGGCTGCCCCACGACCTCATCACTGCACACCAGGACGCGACCCGGAGGGACGCACCGGTTGTCCCTGAACGGATCACCCGTCCCGGGTTCATGGCGCCTCCGCACGCGGCCACCGCCGCGTTGGCGGTGACCGCCGCCTTGCATCTCCTTGCCCAACCCGACTTCGCTCGCGCGGGAGCTGCGATGCGGCCGCTCCTGGACGACCTGCGCGAACGTCGATCCCAGATCAGCACGACCACTGTCGACGAATGGGGCCAGGACATCAGCCCGGTGCTTCAGTCCGTCCACTTGGCCGCCCTCGGCCCCTCGCTCAGGCCCAGCTTCCAACTTCGCTACCGCACGGTGAACACAGTTCCGAGACGACCCGCCCACGGCGACGCCCTCTCCGGCTCGCGCGCGGACCGCACGCCCTCCATGCTCTGGCGTTCCTGGGCCCTGCGGCTGAGCCCGGAACAGGCAGTCCAACTCCCGGTGCTCCAATCAGTCCTTTCCGCGGCCCTTCTCCTGGTCGGCACCCACCTCGAACAACGCCAGGCCGCCTACGAACTCGGCTCGGCGACCGACGCGCTGACTATCTCCCGCATCCTGCAAGTCATGCAGGACGACCCATGCTGGCCCGCTGTCCATCTCGCACTGGACCGGCTCGCCGACCACCTCGACCACCACCCTGGCCCCATCGACTACGCCCGCCGCCGACGGCTCCGCTACGACCATCTGCTGCCCGAGGAACAATGGCAGGCCATCGCCCGCTCCGCCGGAATCACCCCGGGCCTCGGCCGCCGAGGGAAGGTGGCCCGCTGCATCCTGTTCCAACGCCTCAGCGGACTCCCCGTCCGTCTCGCGCCTGCCGTCGCACGCGAGGACGATTACCAGTTCGGCATCGAGATCACCCGCTTCGCGAAGGTCCAGACACCCGAACTTGCCGCGGCACTGACCCAAGTCGGCCAGTCCTTCCTCACCGACAACGGCATCCACGAGCCGACCGATTCGGAACCGCCCGCCGACCTGCTCGTCGGCCTCGACCTCCCCGGTCCGGACCCGCACGGAATCGACCCGGACCGGCTCCACCGACTTGTTCGCGTCGACAACCTCTCACTGCGACGGGCAGCACACGCGCTGACCACCACCACCGAAGCCGCTCACCATCGCCTGGACCAGCACCCGGCCCCCGGCCTGCCGCGTCGGCGCCGCAGCAACCACGGCACCGGCCGCGTCATGCACGCCGCTCGCGCCGCACTGCCCGACGAGACACTCAGACACCTCTATGAGGTCGAACTCCAGTCATTCAGGAACATCGCAGAGCGCACGGGATTCACCCTGAGGACCATCAGCCGACTCGCCCACGAGTACGGCATCGCGGTCCGGCCTCCCCAAGGACGGCGTCGCACCAGCATCGAACGGGACTGGCTGTTCGAGCAGTACGTGTCCCGCAAGCGCCCACTACCCGAACTCGCCCGGGAGAAGGGCATCAGCGTCTCAGCCATGAACGTCTGGGCCCACCGTCACGACATCCCCCTCCGCCCTCCGGGAGGCGCAAGCCACCGCACCTTCTTCCACCCCGGTGAGAGCAAGCGAACACGCACCTGACAACCGGACTCAGAAGCCCGACGCACGGCACCGCGAACGTCATCATTGTCCAGTGACAACGTGGATGCCCTGCTACTGGGATGAAGAAGACACTTGGTTCTACTTCGAAATCGACGCTGACGGCTGGCTGACCCGGCAGATCGAACTCGAAGGGCCCAAGCTGACGCCGGTCGCAGCCGCCTCTCTCGCTGAGTGGCAGCGGGCCCAAGACGCCAGCCGCCCGGAGGGGTACGACATCAGGTTCGGGATTACAGCCGAACTGCGCCTCTCTGAACGGGAGGGCCACGCCCCCGGACAACTCGCCGAAGTCGGGCGAGTGATCGCGCCGGGTGTGTCGCAAGCGGCAGCGTGCTGTCGACGGCACCGAAGTGGGTGGGGCATCAGGCTGGCAGTCGGAACGGGCATCTCGTGTGCGGCCAGTAGGATTTGTCCATGTCCAGTGATTCACTCGGCGACGATCTCCTGCTCTGGGCCGCCGAGGCGTGCGGAGGTGACCCCGGGCACCTGATGGGCTTGTCGGCGTGGCCTACATCGGGGCGGAACCCGGAGGCCGCACAGCGTGCTGTCGCTCACCTTCTCGCGCGTGGGTGGGCATTCGTGGGGCCCAGGCACCGGGTGGCCTCCGGCGAGGTGCTGTTCTTCCGGCTGACCCCGGCCGGAATTCGTGAGGCAGAGCGCCGGAAAGCTTCGGCGGGCAGCGTGCGCGAGCGGCTGTTCCGGGCGGAGAACGCCTTGCTGGCCTGGGTGGCCGAGACGGCGGAGCCGGGCCGTCCGGTCGAGCTGATCGACTTCTTCGACTCGCCAGATGTGCTCTTCCACGGTACGAAGCTCACCTACGACGAAGTGCACCGGGCGTCGGTGAACCTTGTCGGGCTGGGCATGCTGACCACGACGGGCGGCCCGATGACGGGTGCCTGGCTGACCTCCGAGGGCGACTCCTGCTTTATGTCCGGCTTGCCCGTACGTGAGTATGTGCGGCCGCAGGCGGTCACGCTGATCCAGCACATTGCCCCTGGTGCCGTCGGAGCCCAAGGACAGAACGTCACCCAGATTGCTTCCGACCGGGAACCGTCATGACAGCCGACATCTACGCGGACCTGATGCTGCGGTGGCTCGTCGGCCGGTCCGGCCGCAGCCTGTACGAGCTGGTGAACATCAGCGAGTTCGCCCGGGAGCAGATGATCCCCTTCGAGATCGCCGAGGAGGCCGTCCGGCTGCTCGAACACCGCGGACACGTCCTTCTGACCGTCGCTTTCGGCCCGACCATCGACGCCCGGGTGACCACCCCAGGACTCCAGCACGTCGACCGGCTGGAAGCCGACCTACGAAGCACCAGTGCCCGTCTCGACCACGCGCTCACTCTCCTGATGAAGGCCGCCGACACCGAACCGTCCGGCCAACTGCAGCTGGCCAGCTTCATCGGCACGGCCACCTTCCACGGCGACCACCTGACGGTCGACGAGATCCTGCGAGCCGTCCGCTATCTCCACGATCACGGGCTGGCCTTCGCCACCCCCGAGGATCCCCCGCAGCAACTGACCTTGACCACGCGCGGCTGGGACTGTGCCCTGTCCGGCAAGACCGTGAGGACTTTCGTGAACGACCAGAACAGCGCCAGCCCCGTCTTCAACCAGCACATCCACGTTGGCGGCACCGGTGCCCAGGGTGTCAACGTCACCCAGAACGTCACCAACACCACCGGCCTCTCCGCCGACGACCTGATTGGGCTGATCCAGGAGCTTCGTGGCATCGCGCCTCAGCTAGCCCCCGACGAGCAGGAGGGGTTCGTCCATGACGTCGAGATTCTGGAAGACGCCGAGCAGGACACCCCGGCCCGCCTCAGCGCTGGGGAGCGGATCAGGGCCCGCCTGATCGACAGCGGCATTCCCGCGCTGATCTCGTACGCCCCCCGGGTGGTCGAGCTCGTCGCTGGCCTGGGCTGAGTACCAGGCGAAGGCTGCGTGAGTTGCCGGGAACGCGGTCGGCGTGTCTCAGTGTCGTGAGCCGCCGGGGCCAGCGTAGATGGGTCCCCTTGTTCGTCCGCGTCGACGGAGGCAGGCATGCACGGCTTCAGCCAGCGTCGCCCGGTCGACTGGCTCCAAGAGCACCTTGCCGTGGAGGCGACGCACGACCTGTTCCCGACGCTCGTGCAGCGGCTTACCCACCGTCCCGAGGTGCCGCTGCAGTGGACGTCCCAGCAGCTGCTGACTGTCAGCACCGGCGAACAGATCTGGAGTCTGCTCGACGTCCTTCCCGACACCTTCGACAAGATCGCGGAGACCCTTGGAACACGGCGTCCAAGCAGGGCACCGTCAACCGCATCGAGCACGCAGTGACCGTGTGTGCGTGGATGGCTGACGGACAGCCTGAGGAAACGACATCGCTCTGAGACAGCAGCTGGCCGACAGGTCGTGAGACTGACGGGGAACATCCAGGTCACAGAAGTCGGCGCAAGACATTGAAAGTGAGAACCTACAACGGGGCGATCGGCTTTCCGGCCGCCTGGTGTGGCACGGATTTTGGTGACTACCGCCCTTGCCGCGAGCTGTACGAGCACTATCCCTACGACAGCCTGCCGGTGCTGAACACCACTCGCTTCGTCGGGGAGTTCCAGTGGCTGAGGGACCCCGGCGAGGCGGTTCCCGAGCAGGTTGCGAAGCTTTCCTGGGTGACCTGCAGGACTGCGTGCTTTGGTACCTCTACTTGCGCCCGTCCGGAGAGTCGTTCGTGGTGTCCACCGAATCTGGTCGACTGCGTGGTTTGTGAGGAATGGTGACGGTACGACTTCGGCGGGCGCGGCCGGATGAGGCTGGGGGGCTGAGTGCGCTCATGCGCGGGGTCAGCGCGTATGAGGGGGAGTA
Source organism: Streptomycetaceae bacterium NBC_01309 (assembly GCA_045039925.1). Lineage (GTDB taxonomy): Bacteria > Actinomycetota > Actinomycetes > Streptomycetales > Streptomycetaceae > Yinghuangia. The sequence goes on along the minus strand of CP108400.1, from coordinate 5,220,438 downwards.
CGCCTCGATTCTCGAGGGGTATGAGGTCACTCCGCGGTACGTCGAGGAGAACCCCGTCCATCTTGCGGAGGACGAGGTGGACGGGGCTCTGCTCGGGTTCTACGGGCTGCTGCTGGAACCCCCGGAGCTGGACCTGATGTTCGTTGCCGACCGGGCCCAAGGGCTGGGGGTCGGGCGGATGTTGGTCCGGCACATGCTCGATCGGGCGCGCGCGGCGGGGGTGGCGAAGGTGAAGGTCGTGTCCCACCCGCCCGCGGAGGAGTTCTACGTGCGGATGGGCGCGGTACGTTCCGCGGTCGTTCCGCCGCGGCCGCCGAGGGTCACGTGGGAGCGTCCCGAACTGTGGTTCACGCTCGGCGGCTCGGAGGGTTAGAGGACCTCGTCGAGTTCGGCCAGGAGGCGGCGCTTGGGGCGGGCGCCGACCAGGGACTTCACCGGCTCGCCCGCGCGGAACAGCATGAGCGTCGGCATGGAGAGGACGCCGTAGGCGGCGGTCGTCTCCGGGTTTGCGTCGACGTCGAGGCTCACGATGCGGAAGCGGGACTCCTCGGCGGCGATGTCGCCGAGGACGGGGTCGATCATGCGGCACGGGCCGCACCACGCCGCGGTGAAGTCGACCAGGACGGGTGTGTCGGAGGCCAGTACCTCGTCGGCGAACGTCGCGTCGGTGACGGGGGAGAGAGTGCTCACGGGAGGGGGTCCTTTCGCGGGGCGGGTGCGGCCGGGGCGCACGGGGACAGGTCGCACTTGGGCTCGGGGCCGCCCGGCGTACGCGCCGCGGCCTCGACCTCGGCGCGGGCCAGCTGGGCGGCGACCTCGGCGCGTACCCGCATCATGTGGTCGATGCAGAGGTCGAGTTCGGCGAGCTTGGTGCGGTAGACGTCGAGGGAGGCCGGGCAGGAGTCGCCCGCGGGGTGGCCGGCCTGGAGGCATTCCACGAAGGGACGGGTGTCCTCCAGGTCGAAGCCGAAGTCCTGCAGCGTGCGGATCTGGTGCAGGAGCCGCAGGTCGTCCTCGGTGTAGTCGCGGTAGCCGTTGACGGTACGCCGCGCCGGGAGCAGTCCGCGCGCCTCGTAGTAGCGAAGCGTGCGGGTCGTGGTGCCCGCCTGTTCGGCCAGTTCTCCGATGCGCATGAGCGCTCCTCCCGCGGTCTCCCGCGTCCTCCCGCGTCGTCGGCTCCGACGCTAGACCTTGACGTCGACGTCAAGGCCAGCGCCGGAGCCGGACGCGTGATTCCCGCGTGGTTCCCGCGTGATGTCCCGGGGACCGGGACCGGTTCAGCGGGCCGTGAAGCCGCCGTCGATGGCGAGGGCGGCGCCGGTGATGAAGGAGGCCTCGTCACTGAGCAGGTACGCCACGAACGACGCGATCTCCGCCGGCTGGGCGATGCGGTTCACCGGGTGCAGCGACGCGATGTGCGCGTGCGCCTCGTCGCTGGTGAGCATGGTGGCGCGGGCCAGCGGGGTGTCGACGCCGCCGGTGGCGATCGCGTTGACGCGTACGCCCTGCTCCGCCACCTCCAGCGCGGTCGCCCGGGTCAGGCCGACCACGGCGTGCTTGGCCGCGACGTACGCCGCCACCCCCGGCATGCCGACCACGCCGAGGTTGGACGCGTTGTTGACGATCGAGCCGCCGCCGCCCGACGCGGTGATGGCGGGC